>NZ_OZ409875.1:0-5307087 GCF_979258715.1 Flavobacterium sp. AC267 | reverse complement strand
CTATTTTCCTAAATAGCCTTTATTAAAAACGGATACTGTTAAATTATAGTCAATTGTGTGTTCTTCTACATTGATAGTTTAGAAGTTTTGAATTTGAATGAGTATTTTTGTGTTCAAATTATTATTTAAACATGAGAAAAAAGTATTTTACTGTTGGCTCTTTTTGTTATCACAAATTTAAGTGCACAACAACGTCCTAAATTAGTTGTAGGTATAGTAGTTGATCAAATGAAAATGGAATATTTATATCGTTTTTCAGATGATTTTTCCCCAAACGGTTTTAAGAAGTTAATGAATAATGGATATGTTTTTCAAAATATGCATTATAATTACATGCCAACATATACTGCGCCAGGACATGCTTCGATTTATACAGGAACTACCCCAGCTACACACGGAATTGTTGGTAACGAATGGTTCAGCAGAACTCTTGGTAAAGAAATGTATTGTACGGATGATGCTGGTGTGAAAACTATTGGAGATGGAACCGCAGAAGAAGGAGCAATGTCTCCTAAAAATCTTCAAAGTACTACAATTACTGATGAAGTCAGAATGGCGACAAATTTCGCTGGAAAAGTAATCGGAATGAGTCTTAAAGATCGTGGTGCAATTTTACCAGCGGGTCATTTTGCAAATTGGGCATTTTGGTACAGCAAAACAGGTTCATTCATTTCTAGTACTTTTTACGGAGAAAAATTACCAGGATGGGTATCTGAATTCAATAATGAGAAAAATTATCTAACATATATCAATAAAGGCTGGGATTTATACAAACCAGCTTCAGTATATAATGAAAGTCTTCCAGATAATAATCCTTATGAAGGCAAATTATACGGAAGTGCTCGCACCTGTTTTTCCATATGATTTAAAATCTATGTATGAGAAAAATGATGCAGGAATTATTCGTGCAACTCCTTATGGAAACGATCTTTTAGCAGACTTTGCAAAAAGAGCAATAGAAAAAGAAGAACTAGGAAAAGATAATATTACAGATTTCTTAACAGTTAGTTTTTCATCTACTGACTATGTTGGACACCTTCTTGGACCAAGATCAATGGAGCTTCAAGATACTTACTTAAGACTAGATCAAACTATTGCTGATTTCTTAGCGTACTTAGATAAAACTGTTGGTAAAGGTAATTATTTATTATTCTTAACTGCAGATCACGCAGGAGCAGAGAATGTAATTTACTTAAAAGACCGTAAATACAATGTAGACAACTATCCGTCAAAAGAAGTAAAGAAAAGCATGCAGGACTTCTCAGTAAAAACTTTTGGAGTAGATTTAGTTTTAAACTATTCAAACTTTAATGTTTTTCTTAATAAGCAAATCATTAAAGATAAAGGTTTAGAATTAGCAAAAGTTAAAAAAGCTTTTAAAGACTTTTTAATGACGCGACCACAAGTTAAAAAGGTTTATACAGAAGAAGAAATTTTGGCTAATGGTGGTAACGACTATTCACTTAATTTTGTAGCTAAAGGATATGATGTTACACAAAACGGTGATTTAGTTATCGTTGATAAACCGGGTGATATTGAATACAGTACTACTGGAACATCTCACGGAACAATTTATAGTTATGATACTCATGTACCGGCTATTTTTTATGGATGGCATATTAAAAAAGGAGAGTCTTATGATAAAAAAGCGATTACTGAAATTGCGCCAACAATAGCTCAGAAAATTAAAGTTACTTTCCCTAATGGAACTGAAGCAAAAGTATTGCAGGAAATTTTAGATGAAAAGAAATAGTCTCTAATATATCAGTTTTTAAAACCTGTCTTTTAAAGGCAGGTTTTTTTATGCCATAAAAAAAGGCTTTTCAATTAAGAAAAGCCTTTATAATAGTGACTTAGTAAGCACTTATTTAAGTAGTAGCACTATGCGTTTGCTAATACTATTTCTTCGTTAAAAGGAAGATTCCAAGCTTCAGCAACTCCTTTGTAAAGGATTTTTCCGTTAGCAACATTTAATCCTTTTTTCAATTCTTCATTTTCAGCACATGCTTTTTCCCATCCTTTGTTAGCTAATTGTACAGCATAAGGTAAAGTTGCATTTGTTAAAGCCAATGTAGATGTGTAAGGAACAGCACCTGGCATATTAGCTACACAATAGTGAACAATATCATCTATAATGAAAGTTGGGTTTTCGTGAGTTGTAGGAGTACAAGTTTCGATACATCCACCTTGGTCAACTGCAACGTCAACAACAACTGCTCCCGGACGCATTAATTTCAACATATCACGAGTAATTAAGTGTGGTGCTTTTGCTCCTGGAATTAAAACTGCTCCAACAACTAAGTCAGCATCTTTAATTGCTCTAGTGATGTTATAATGGTTAGACATTTCTGTGTTTACATTTGCTGGCATAATGTCATCTAACTGACGTAAACGAGGTAAGCTTAAATCCATGATAGTAACTTGAGCTCCTAAACCTGTCGCCATTTTTGTTGCTTAGGTTCCTACGATTCCTCCACCTAAAACTAAAACCTTTGCTGGTGGAACTCCTGGAACACCTCCTAAAAGAATTCCTCTTCCTTTTAATGGTTTTTCAAGATATTTTGCTCCTTGTTGAATTGCCATACGACCTGCAACTTCTGACATTGGAACTAATAAAGGTAAACTGCGGTCTGTTTTTTCAACAGTTTCGTAAGCTAAACAAACTGCACCCTTTTCGAGCATTGCATGAGTTAACTCTTCTGATGAAGCAAAGTGGAAGTAAGTAAATAATAATTGATCTTTCTTAATCAATGGATATTCAGAAGCAATTGGCTCTTTAACTTTAATAATCATTTCTGCAATTGCATAAACTTCTTCAATAGTTGGTAAAACTACTGCTCCAGCTTGTGCATATTCATCATCGCTAAAACCACTTCCTAAACCAGCATTAGATTGAACATATACTGTATGTCCGTGTTTTTTCATTTCTGAAACACCAGCAGGAGTCAAAGCAACTCTGTTTTCGTTATTTTTTATTTCTTTTGGAACACCTATTATCATGTTGTTATATTTTTTTGTTTTTATTGAAATTGTTTTACAAAGCTACAGAGAGCGAATAAATTATGGTTTAATGAATGTTAAATAAGAAAATATTATTTTATTTTTTACTTTTACAGAAAAATATTCTTTTTTTGATCTGATTTTATTCATCAAAAAGAAAAAAAGACTAAAAAGTATGAATCTAATAAAACGTTTTCGTTATGGCTTTAGATGAAATTGACAAAAAAATCTTACGTCTTCTGCAGGAAGATGCACATTACACTTTAAAAGACATCGCAAATAAAATAAACCTGTCTTTAACTCCAGTTCATGATAGAGTGAAACGTCTTGAGAAAGACGGGATTATAGAAAAATATGTGACTATTTTAGATAAGAAAAAACTCGGAAATAATCTCACGGTTTATTGTCAAGTAACATTGACAAAACAAACCTATGATACTTCTGAAGGGTTTAATCAATCGATTTTGAATTTACCAGAAGTTGTTGAGTGTAATTATGTATCTGGAAATTTCGATTACATGCTTAAAATTATAATTCCAGATATGGAAAGTTACCATCATTTTCATCAAAAAAAATTATCTGTTTTACCTGAAGTTTCTTTGATCAATACTGTTTTTGTGATTTCAGAAGTAAAAAGTACTACAGTTTTACCTATTTAATGAAATGAAAAAACCACCAAGAAATCTTGATGGTTTTAGCAAAATAGTTAGTTTGGTCGAATTAATAATAAGTATAACGTCTTACTTTGGCAATATATTTTGCTAAACGAATAACTTGATGACTATATCCGTATTCGTTATCATACCATATATATAAGACTATGTTTTTTCCATCTTTTGATACAATCGTTGCATTACTGTCATAAATGGAAGGAGCCGAAGTTCCAACAATGTCAGATGATACTAGTTCATTGTTTAAAGAATATTTAATTTGCTCTACCAATTCTCCTTCAAGAGCATATTTCTTCATGATTTTATTAATGCCGGCAATCGAAGTTGCCTTTTTAACTTCTAAATTCAAAACTACTAGAGAACCATTTGGAACTGGAACTCGAATTGCATTTGAAGTTAATTTTCCTTCTAATAATGGAAGTGCTTTTGCAACGGCATTTCCTGCGCCCGTCTCTGTAATCACCATGTTTAAAGCATTGCTTCTTCCACGACGGTATTTTTTGTGCATATTATCAACCAGATTTTGATCGTTTGTGTATGCGTGAATGGTTTCTAAATGGCCTTTTGTAACACCTAATGTATCTTCAATAACTTTCAAAATTGGTGTAATAGCATTTGTTGTGCATGAAGCAGCAGAAAATATGGCAATTTCATCGGGGTTGTATTCGTTTTGATTGACCCCGTAAACAATATTTGGAACCCCTTTTCCTGGAGCTGTTAATAGCACTTTTTCTATTCCATTAGATTTTAAATGCCTTTTTAAAGCTTCTTCTGTAGTAAAAGCTCCGGTATTGTCTATAAGTAATGCATCATTTATTTCGTAATGCGTATAATCGATTTCTTCGGGAGAATTTGCTGTTATGATATGAACAGTAGTTCCATTAATGATTAAAGCATTGTTTTTTGGATCGGCAATTACAGATCCGTGAAAATCTCCATGAATAGAATCATAGCGAAGTAAAGAAGCACGCTTTTCTAAACTAGACACATCATTTTTGTCTCGAGTTACAATTGCTCTTAAACGTAATTGATTTCCCTTTCCAGTTTTAGACATTAATTCTCTCGCTAATAAACGCCCAATTCTTCCAAAGCCATAAAGTACAACATCTTTAGGTTGAATCTCTTTAGATGATTTTGCTTTCTTCAATTTATCCATAACAAAATATCTTGCATCTGGATATTTTTCATCTTCTAAACGATATTCGTAAGTTAATTTTCCAAGATCTATTTTAGATGGCGGAAGATCTAACGACAAAACGACTTTTGCGATTTCTACAGAATCAAAGATTGTGATTGGTTTTCCAACAAATTCACCTGCATATTGATGAAGGTTGATAATGTCGCTGACATTTTTATCGAGCAGACTGGTTTTTAAATAAAACCATTTCTATCGATTTGTCATACCATAAATCACTTATGATTTTAATTAATTCGACACCAGCTCTTCTTCGGTCGACTTGTAATGATACCTCTTTTTGGTACAATGATTTGTTGTTCATAATTTACTTTAATTGAAATAATAAAACGCTCACTTATTTTATAATTTGGCGCAAAAGTATCTATTTCAATCGATTTCGTAAACTATTTAGGCATTTATTTTTGAAAATAAAAAAGCCATCTTAATTTTTTTAAGATGGCTTTTTTTAGTTCTCAGTCGCAATTCCAATTTTCAGTTTGAACTGAGACTGTCAATGAATACTGTGACTGAATACTGTGACTGAATACTGTGACTGAATACTGTGACTGAATAATTGGACTTAAATAATGATTCTAAAAATTTCTCCGTTTTTATTGATCATTTCAATTCGAACACTTTGTCCTTCATCTTTTTTACTTAAAAGTTTTGAAACGGTTTCAACGTTTGTTGCTTTTACATTATCAATGCTTAAGATAATATTTCCTTGCAATTCATTTTGGTATTGCATTAAATTTTCATTGGTAATATTTTTAATTTTTACACCATAATCAATTCTGAATTTTTTCTTGTCTGTCGCATCGATATTTTCTAACTCGATTCCTTTAAATTCAGCGCTGTAAAATTCATTTTTACTCAAAGTTACAGGAACCGTTTTAGTTTTTCCGTCTTTAACATAAGTTACTTTCACTACATCATTTGGACGTTTGGTATTAATATAACCTGATAAATCTGCATAAGTAGAAATATTTTGTTCATCCAATTTTATAATAATATCACCTTTACCCAAACCTGCTTTTTCTGCACCAGAATTTTTAGTAACTCTATTAATATAAAATCCTTGGGTTTCTGTAATTCCTAATTCTTTGGAAGCAGTGCTGTTCAATTCCCCTCCTTCAACTCCTAAAATTCCTCTTTGGACATTTCCAAATTCCATAATATCCTCGATAATTTTGCGAGCAATATTAGAAGGAACGGCAAAAGAATAACCCACATAAGAACCAGTCATGGATGAAATCATCGTATTAATACCAATTAATTCTCCTCTGGTATTGACTAACGCACCACCACTATTTCCTGGATTTACGGCAAGCATCGGTTTGAATAAATGACTGAATTCCGCTTTGATCTAAATTTCTGGCTTTCGCCGAAACAATTCCGGCTGTTACAGTAGAAGTTAAGTTATACGGATTTCCAACTGCCAATACCCATTCGCCAACTTTTACGCTGTCAGAATTTGCAAAAGCGGTGTAAGGAAGTTTTACATCTGCATCTATTTTTAAAAGCGCGATATCCATTTTAGAATCGGTACCAATTAACTTCGCTTTATACGATTTTTTATTGTTTAAAGTAATTTCAATTTCTGTAGCATCTTTAATTACGTGATTATTGGTAACAATATATCCGTCTTCAGAAATAATTACACCAGAACCAGTTCCTACTTGTTCTTGTTGCCGCTGTCCGCCATAACCATAGAAAAACTCAAGCATTGGGTTGCTTACAGTTCTTCTCGAAACATTTTTTACGTGAACAACGGTATGGATAGTTTTGTCTGCGACTTCGGTAAAATCGACTGTTTCAGCCGCTAAACCAACATTTTTTCCAAATGAATTGGGGGCAAGAGTAACAACAGAATTTCCTTTTCCAAAAAAAGAATTGTTGCTTTCAAATAATAACTTGTAAGCACCAAGAGTAATAGCGCCACTCAATAAAGACACTAAAAATAAGGCTGAAAATCTTTTCATATTAGAATTTGTAATTAAGTTATTAGAATTTATGTTCATGTTATTTAACGTAAAATTACTTCAAAAAATTATTTGTAAAAACGGTTTAACTCTCTTTAACAATGATTAACATTTCATTAATTAATAGTTCGTACTTTTGTACTTCTAATGACTAAAAAATGCAAATAGAATTTTATAAATATCAAGGAACTGGGAACGATTTTGTAATGATTGATAATCGTTCAAACTTCTTTCCAAAAGAAGATGTTAAACTTATTGAACGCTTGTGCGACAGACGTTTCGGAATTGGAGCAGACGGATTAATTCTGCTGGAAAATGACACTGAAACCGATTTTAGAATGGTCTACTATAATTCAGACGGAAATCAAAGTTCAATGTGTGGAAACGGCGTACCGCTGTCTGGTTGCTTTTGCCAATCAATTGGGAGTAATTGATGATAAAACTACATTTATTGCTACTGACGGATTACACCATGCTTCTGTTAATGATGATTCAATTATTTCCTTGCAAATGATTGATGTTAATGAAATACAGAAAAAAGATTCTTATACGTTCTTAAACACTGGATCGCCTCACCATGTTCAAATTGTAGATGATTTGGAACATTATAATGTAAAAGAAAATGGCGCCGCAATTCGTTATGGAGAATTGTATGGAGAAAAAGGCAGTAATATCAATTTTGTAAAAAAAGTAGATAATGATACTTTTTCTTTGAGAACGTATGAAAGAGGTGTTGAAGACGAAACATTAGCATGTGGAACTGGAGCGACTGCAGTCGCAATCGCCATGAATGCAATTGGTGAAACAGATAAATCAGCCATCAATTTGAATGTTGAAGGAGGAAAACTAGTTGTTTCTTTTGATAAAGAAAATGATCAGTTTACAAATGTTTTTTTAACTGGACCTGCAAAATTTGTTTTTAAAGGAACAATAGAAATTTAAGAGTTAAATCCCAAAATTTTGAATCCCAAATACCAATCGAGATTCTAAAATCTAAAATCTAAAATCTAAAATCTAAAATTGTAAATGATAACACTAAAAGGCGATTCGATTTATCTGCGTGCACTAGAACCTGAAGATTTAGAGTTTATCTATGCTGTAGAAAATGATCAGAATATATGGGAAGTGAGCAACACACAAACCCCTTATAGTCGTTTTTTAATTAAACAATATTTAGAAAATGCCCACCAAGATATTTATGAAGCAAAACAGCTTAGGTTGGTGATTTGTCAAGACGATGATTTTCCAGCCGTCGGATTAATTGATTTATTTGATTTTGATCCTAGAAATAATAGGGCGGGAATTGGTATTGTTATTCAAAAAAACGAAAATAAAGGACAGAATATTGGTTCTGAGGCTTTAGAGCTTTTGATAAAGTATGCTTTTTATAATTTAAATCTTCATCAATTATACGCAAATATAGGTGTAGAAAATGCGACAAGTATCGCACTTTTTACTAAATTTGGTTTTGAGAAAATTGGAATAAAGAAAGATTGGATTCTGCATCATAACCACTATCAAGATGAAGCAGTTTTTCAACTAATTAATAAACAAATTTAAATTTTAAGCTTTGACTCTAAAAAAAATTATCACAATAAGCGCCGTAGCCGTAATTTCAGTTTTAATGATTTATGGTTTTATTTTAATCAGTAAAATTTTTAGTTCTAATACTAAGTTTGAAGAAAAAGAATTATATGTTTATGTACCGACAGACGCTAGTTACGCCGATGTAAAAAAGATATTAACGCCTTACATCAAAAATTTCGACAATTTTGAAATGGTTGCCGAAAAAAGAGATTATCCGCAAAATGTAAAATCTGGACGCTTTCTTTTAAAGAAAGATATGAATAATATTGATTTAGTTAGAGCAATGCGTTCTAATATTCCAGTTAAATTGGTATTTAATAATCAAGAACGTTTAGAAAATTTTGCAGGAAGAATTGGTGCCGAAATAGAAGCAGACAGTTTATCATTATTAAAAGCGATAAAAGATTCTACTTTCATGGCGGCAAACGGTTTCAACGAAGAAAATGTTTTTGCTATGTTTATTCCGAACACCTATGAAATCTATTGGAATACTTCTGCAGAGAAGTTTCGTGACAAAATGATTAAGGAGTACAATAATTTCTGGACAGCAGAAAGAATTGAAAAAGCAAAAAAACAAGGATTAACTCCTGTTCAAGCGACTATTTTAGCTTCAATCGTACATAAAGAATCAGTTAAAAAGGATGAAAGACCGCGTATTGCTGGGGTTTATTTAAATCGTCTTCGTTTAGAAATGCCATTGCAGGCAGATCCAACTGTTATTTATTCTTTGAAGTTAAGAGACAATAATTTTGATCAAGTAATTAAAAGAGTTTTTTATAATGATTTGGTAATGAAATCGCCATATAATACTTATGTAAATAAAGGACTTCCGCCAGGGCCAATTGCGATGCCTGATATTACAGCTTTAGAGGCAGTTTTAAACCCGGAAAAGAACGATTATATCTATTTCTGTGCAAGTGTAGAGCGTTTTGGATACCATGAATTTGCAAGCAACATTGGCAGAACATAATGTAAATGCAAAAAAATATTCTGACTGGATCGCTAGTCAAGGAGTTACAAGATAATTTATTTTTAAAAAGAGAAAGAACCGAAGTCATTTGCTTCGGTTTTTTTTATGTCTAATTTTAATTGAAAATGAATTTCCTGTCGAAAAATTATTGAATTATTATTTTGAGTGTTTTTTGACTATTCTTAATGAAAAAATAAACATTTTTTAATGGTAAATTTTATAAAATTCAAAAAGTACTTTTCAAGATTTGCATAAAAATGAGTGATTTTTTGTAATCTATTTCTTTCTTTTTAGTGTATTTTCCTTAAAATTAATATAAAATTTGATTTTTTTTGCTCCTAAATTTCAATTTTTGAAGGTAAAAAAGGAGACTCAAAATCTTTTGGAATCCATTATTATAACTGGGATCAAAGCGATTTCTACTTTTCTAATAAAAATGGTAAAGCGTTGATTTTTAGCATATTTTTAAAATGTCTTATCTTTGCACCGTAGAAATTTCAAGAGGGTGACAGCGTTTTGAAGAAAAACAATTTATGATAAAGAAATGGTATTTTTATGCGAGTTTAGTCGTTATTATTACATTTTTAAGTTTGGGATTTATTCCCTCTAACAAAGAAACCAAACCTTGGTTTTTAATTGAAAAAACAGATGGATCAGAATATATTTTTCCATCAAAAGAAAAGGATGATTACCCGAATACCAACGTCCCATACACAGGGAATCATCTAATAGGTTTTAAAGAAGCAGTTGCTTTTAAAGAATCTCAAGGGAAATACAGACTAGTAAATTCTCTTGGTTATATGGGTAAATATCAATTTGGTTCTAAAGCTTTAAGAGCTATCGGAATTAATGATAACAAAGCCTTTTTAAAAGATCCTGCCTTACAAGAAAAAGCATTTATGGCTTTATTGGCCAAAAACAAATGGATTTTACGTCACGAAATCACAAAGTACGAAGGCAAAATCATCAGTGGTATTGAAATTACCGAATCTGGAATTTTAGTCGCGGCACATTTAGGTGGTGCAGGTTCTGTAAAGAATTTTTTCAAAAACAAAGGAAGCAGACATTTTAGAGATGCATTCGGAACGTCTTTGAAAAGCTATATGAGAGATTTTGCAGGTTACGATCTTTCTTTTATAGAAGCAGATAGTAACGCAACCGTTAACGACTAAATTAAAAGAGGTTGTTTCGCAATTGTGAAACAACCTCTTTTTCTATTTTTTATTTTCTTCAGAAAGTCTGAAAACCGAGACTGAGACTATAAAACTTAATCTATCAAGGCTTCTAGAATTTTTATAGCCGCTTCACTTATTTTAGTTCCTGGTCCAAAAACCGCATACTGCTCCGGCATCAAACAAAAATTGATAGTCCTGAGACGGAATAACGCCTCCTACAATTACCATAATATCATCACGGCCATGTTTTTTTAGTTCTTCTATAACTTGAGGAACCAATGTTTTATGACCCGCCGCAAGCGATGAAACGCCTAAAATATGTACATCATTTTCAACTGCTTGTTTTGTCGCTTCGGCGGGAGTTTGAAATAGGGGACCAATATCAACATCAAAACCTACATCTGCATAACCTGTAGCGACAACTTTTGCGCCGCGGTCATGACCATCTTGTCCCATTTTGGCAATCATAATTCTTGGGCGTCTTCCTTCTTGTTTTGCAAAAACATCTGCTAGTTGTTTTGCACGCTCAAAATTCTCGTCATTTTTAATTGCCGCACTATACACACCGCTAAAAGATTTGATTTGTGCTTTAAAACGACCAAAAACGGTTTCCAATGCAGTACTAATTTCGCCTAATGTTGCTCTGTTTCTGGCGACTTCAATTGCAATTTCTAATAAGTTTCCTTGTCCAGTTTTTGCACAAACGATTAATTTTTCTAGTGAATTATTTACTTGTTCTGTATTTCTTGTTCGGTTTATTTCTTCCAGACGTTCAATTTGCTGTTTACGCACCAATTGATTGTCAACATCTAAAATATCTAGAGGGTCTTCTTTTTCTAAACGGTATTTATTTACGCCGACAATAATATCCTGTCCGCTGTCTATGCGTGCTTGTTTTTCTTGCTGCGGCTTCTTCAATTCGGAGTTTCGGAATTCCGGCTTCGATTGCTTTTGTCATACCGCCTAATTCTTCGACCTCTTCAATTAATTTCCAAGTTTTTTCGACTAAATCATTTGTCAAACTTTCTACATAATAGCTTCCAGCCCACGGATCAACTGTTTTGGTGATCTTAGTTTCTTCCTGAAGAAAGATTTGTGTATTACGAGCTATTCTCGCCGAGAAATCTGTAGGAAGTGCAATTGCCTCATCAAGAGCATTGGTGTGAAGTGATTGCGTACCACCAAAAACGGTCGCAGAAGCTTCAATGCAAGTTCTGGCAACATTATTAAACGGATCTTGTTCTGTTAAACTCCATCCGCTGGTTTGGCAGTGTGTTCTTAAAGCTAGAGATTTATCACTCTTTGGGTTGAACTGTTGTAATAATTTTGCCCAGATCATACGACCGGCTCTCATTTTAGCAATTTCCATAAAATGATTCATGCCAATTGCCCAAAAGAAAGATAATCTTGGTGCAAATTCGTCAATTGTCATTCCTGTTGATAAGCCAGTTCTAATATATTCTAAACCATCGGCTAAAGTGTAGGCCAATTCAATATCCGCAGTCGCTCCAGCTTCCTGCATGTGATATCCAGAAATAGAGATAGAATTGAACTTTGGCATTTTTTTACTTGTAAATTCAAATATATCAGCGATTATTTTCATTGAAGGAGCTGGCGGATAGATATATGTATTTCGCACCATAAACTCTTTCAAAATGTCATTCTGAATCGTACCAGCAAGTTTTTCAGGACTAATGCCTTGTTCTTCTGCCGCAACAATATAAAAAGCCATAATAGGAAGTACGGCTCCATTCATAGTCATAGAAACGGACATTTCATCCAGAGGAATCTGATCGAAGAGCACTTTCATGTCTTCAACAGAGTCAATTGCAACTCCAGCTTTTCCGACATCGCCAACTACTCGTTCGTGATCTGAATCGTAACCGCGGTGTGTTGGTAAATCAAATGCAATTGAAAGTCCTTTTTGGCCTGCGACTAAATTTTTTCTATAAAAAGCATTACTTTCTTCTGCTGTAGAAAATCCCGCATATTGTCGAATGGTCCACGGACGTCTTACATACATTGTAGCGTACGGTCCGCGTAAATTTGGTGCAAAACCAGCTCCAAAATCAAGAAACTCTAAATCTTCGATATCTTTATCGGAATAGTTTTTTTTAATCTCAATTCCTTCAGCAGTTAAAAAGTTTTGAGTTACAGGTTCTGAGTTATGCGTCAGTTCGTCTAACTTATCACTTTTAAAATTAAGCTTAATATGTTTTAGGTCTTTTCTCAATGTAAAATATTGTTGTTTAGAATAACTATTTTATAATTCATCTTCAATTTCTTTTAAAAAATCATCAATGTCAATAACATTCGTAGGATTCTTTAAATAGTTCTCCGTCCTTTTTTTAATTTCATCAACTTGCCATTGTGGGATTTTAGATTCCAAATTTTGCAATGATAAAATAGTTGTAGAATCATTTTCGATTGATGTTTTTTTTCTAAATGTTTCCATACTAATTATTAATCTATTCCAATTCCAATCTTTCCTGCTCCATTTTTTCAGCCAGTCTTTTTTCGATTATGGGCGTAATTAATGTTTTTCTTGGTTTTATTTTTACAAAAGGAAACAATTCTAAATCATGTTTCATTCGGTCTTCTTTGTTTGGATATTTATTTGTGCCTAATAAAATTTCTTTTTTGGAGTCAAATAATTCCTGCTCTTTATTAGCACTTTCTTGAATTTTCTTTTTGATTGTTCCATCGTTCAAAAGTTTCAAGAAACCGCCATTAGCTTCAATATCTTTAAATAAGGCTAAACTTTTTTCAGCGAGCTGTATGGTTAGACTTTCGATATAGTAACTTCCGTCTGCGGGATTGTTTACTTTGTCAAAATAGCTTTCGTGTTTTAAAATCAAAAGCTGGTTTCTTGCAATACGATCTCCAAATTCATTGTCTTTATGATATAATGCGTCGTAGGGCAGATTGGCGATAGCATCTGCACCTCCTAAAATTGCCGACATACATTCGGTTGTTGTGCGGAGCATATTGACATTATAATCGTAAATAGTTTTGTTTCGTTTTGTTGGCATGACCAAAAAATGACATTTTATTTTTTGAATTATATTCTGCAGCGATTAAATCGAAAAGCATTCGTAACGCACGAAGTTTTGCAATTTCGAAGAAATAATTAGTTCCAACGGATATTTGAAAAACAATCGGTTTAGAAAAGTCAGAGAAACGATTGAAGTATTCGTTTGCATGTGCCAGGCTGTAAGCAATTTGCTGTGTTATATTGGCACCAGAATTTTGATACAAACCTAAATCTACACTTAGAAGATTCAAATTTGTTGTGTTTTTAAATAGTAAATCTAAAGTTTCAAAATTATTTTTTTCTGAAGTGCTAAACCAATTTCCATCTCGTGCCAACTGCCCAATTGGATCAAAATTACAGTAAAAAACAGCCTTTTTCTGAATAGAAATAGTATCTAATTTTTTAACGAAATCGATTGAGATAAAACTCAAATTAAAGTAAACGATTTTATTTTCTAAAGGAAGATTCTCTAGTAATTTTTGAATATCAATTTTATCATTTTCGATAGTAAAACGTATACTTTCTGCACCTCTTTCTAAGGTGTTCAAAGCTCTTTCTACAGATTTATCTAGATCGTAAACAAATATATTCTGGCAGATTTTAAAATCGGATGCTTGGGTATTTACGTTTGCTGTTTTAGAAAATTCATCACTATGATAAAAGGGTTTAACCTGAATATCTTCTGGAGAGTTCCAAATAACAGTTTGATTGTAATCGGCTCCATCTAATTCAAACTGAATTTTTTGTTTCCATTGTTTGGATGAAATCGGATTAAAATCGTCGAATAGGTTAGTAGCCATTTTATTTTTTTTGATTATTCTTTTTCTTGAATAGTGTCTCCCTCAAATTGAATGATGTAGATGTCTTCGCTGTCTTTTTTCATGAAATACTTTTCGCGGGCGTATTTCTCAATTTGTTCTGGATTTTTTAATTGTTTGATCTGTTCCTGATCTTTTTTTATTTCTTCCTGATAGTACTTTTTATTGTCATGAAGTTCATTTATTTGCTCATCTAGAAAGCGGTGATCAAAATAAGAGTAGTTATCTAAAAATAACATCCAAACAATAAAAAACAGCAAAACCCAAACGTATTTGTTGCCCAGGTATTTAAACCATTTTTTGCCTTTGTATGGATTTTTTAATTTCATTTTTAAACGAATATTTCTTTTGAATATGCTTGGTGTTTTTTAGCCCCGATGGAGCCGGTATCCTTTTTATGGTCTCGTTTCTTTAACGAGACCATAAAAAGATAAAGGCGAGAGCGGGAAACAGCTCCTAATTATTATGGTTTAAATTTACAATAAAAATTATGAAATTCGCTGATTAATTACGGCGCGAACTACATCAATCGCTACAGTATTGTATTTGTCATTTGGAATAATGATGTCTGCAAATGCCTTAGATGGTTCGATAAATTGCTCGTGCATAGGCTTTAAAGTCGTTTGATAACGGTTTAAAACTTCATCGATATCACGGCCGCGTTCTGAAATATCTCTTTTCAAACGACGAATTAATCTTTCGTCAGAATCGGCATGAACGAAGATTTTGATATCGAACATTTCACGTAATTCTGGATTTGTTAAAATTAGAATTCCTTCTACAATCATCACTTTTCTTGGATGAGTCGAAACCGTATCATCTGTTCTGTTATGCTGTACAAAAGAATAAACAGGCTGATCGATTGTCTCTCCCGCTTTTAAAGCTTTTAAATGTTTCTCTAACAATTCAAAATCAATCGCACGAGGATGATCAAAATTAATTAATGCTCTTTCATCAAAAGACAAATTGGTTGTTTCTTTATAGTACGAATCCTGAGAAATTACACCAACTTCTGTGTGTGGCAATTCATTCATAATCTGGTGTACTACTGTAGTTTTTCCACTTCCTGTTCCTCCTGCAATTCCAATAATGAGCATAAAATTTTTGTTTGATATTTGTTTGGCAAAAATAATAATTTAAGTGAATTTTTTAAGCATATTAATTATTTAAACCATATAAGTAATGTAAGTAAATTTAAGCAAACAGATGTTTAGATAAAGCTAGACATAATTGAACTTATATCACTTATATAGTAAAAATTATAAAAAAAATCCCGACAGCAGAGCCGTCGGGATTTCGTGCAATCAGTATAGTTTTAAAAAAATATTCTGAATTTAGTAAGCACTTGTAATTATTTATTCTTTTTTGCTTTTATCATCATTTCCAGCTGATCCCAAAGTTCTTCTGGAATTGCTTCTAATAAATTGAATTGTCCTGCGCCTTTCAGCCATTCTCCGCCATCGATGGTAATTACATCTCCATTGATGTACGATGAAAAATCGGAAACCAAATAAGTCGCTAAATTGGCTAATTCCTGATGATCACCAACTCTCTTTAACGGCACTTTTTTGGCCATGTCAAATTTCTCTGCCAAATCTCCTGGCAATAATCTGTCCCAAGCTCCTTTTGTTGGAAAAGGTCCCGGCGCGATTGCGTTAGAACGGATTCCGTATTTTGCCCATTCTACAGCAAGACTTCTTGTCATTGCCAAAACTCCCGCTTTTGCAGTTGCACTAGGAACAACATAAGCCGATCCTGTCCAAGCGTAAGTAGTTACTATATTTAAAATCGTTGCCGAAGTTTGTTTGGTATCGATCCAGTGTTTTCCAAAAGCTAACGTACAGTTTTTTGAACCTTTTAATACAATATCAATAACGGTATCAAAAGCATTTGCTGACAATCTTTCGGTTGGTGAAATAAAATTTCCCGCCGCATTATTTAAAAGAACATCGACTTTACCGAAAACTTTTAAAGTTTCCTGAAGCATGTTTTCTACTTCCTCATAATGACGAACATCGCATTGTAAAGGAAGGCATTTGCCTCCAGTCTGGCTTTCCAGTTCAGCAACTGTAGTTTTTAACTTTTCCAGATCTCTAGAAGTTATCGCTACTTGAGCTCCCAATTCGAGAAAATATTTGGTCATAGCTTTACCTAAACCACTTCCGCCGCCTGTAACGACAATGACTTTGCCTTGTAAAGCATCATCACGTAACATTTTGTCTGTATAGCTCATACTTTTTCTTTTTTTGCAATATTAGTTAAATAAAATAGGATGCACGCATAATAATGTTATAAAATTTCAAAAAACTTTATATTTTGCATAATTTTTTTGTCGCAGATTCTAACGTAAAGTCATCTTTGGCAAAGCAGAAACGGATTAACTTTTGGTCTTTATGATCAGAATAAAAAGTAGAAATTGGAATAGTCGCAACACCATGATTTATAATTAAGTTTTTGCAGAAAGTAACGTCATCTTCATTTGAAATATTGGCGTAAGAGGCAACTTGAAAATAAGTTCCTTCACAAGGTTTTAGTTCAAATTGGCTGTTTTGCATCAGTTGCCTAAAATAATCTCTTTTTTCCTGATAGAATTTTCCCAGCTGGTTGACATCAATAACATCTAAATATTCGCTGATAGCAAATTGCGAAATACTGTTTACACTGAAAACCAAAAATTGATGAACTTTTTTGATTTCTTTCATTAAATGTTCTGGCGCAATGGTGTAGCCAATTTTCCAGCCGGTGATGTGAAATGATTTCCCAAAAGAAGAAACCATTATACAGCGATCTAAAAGAAAGCTTTTGGTATGTGCTGAAATATGTTTTTCTTCAAAAGTGATGTATTCGTAAACTTCGTCAGATAAAACTATAATGTCAGGATATTTGGAAAGGATTTTTTCTAGTTGAATAAAGTCAGCCTCGGTTAATATTTTTCCCGTCGGATTATGCGGATTATTGATGATAATCATTTTGCTTTTGTCCGAACAAGCGCTTTCTATCGTTTCCCAATTTGGTTTATAATCGTCATTTAGCGGTACTCGAACTGGTTTTGCTTTGCAAAGTAAAACAGGAGATTCGTAAGAATCATAACTTGGATCGAGAATAATTACTTCATCATTTTCTTTTACCAAAGCTAAAATAGAAGTGAATATTCCTTGTGTTGCGCCCGCTGTAACTAACAATTCTAAATCCGGATTAATTATTCTATTATAAGAACTCTGAGTTAGTTTCGCAATTTGGTTCATCAATGGCGGATAACCTGCCATTGGTGTATACTGGTGAACATTTTCTTTTGCTAATTTTGCCACAATATCAGTTAATCTTTCATCAACAGGAAAATTTGGAAATCCCTGCGAAAGATTAATCGCATTGTATTCGGTTGCCATTTTTGACATTACCGTAAAAATGCTTGTGGTTATGTTTGGAAGTTTACTCATGATAAAGTTTGATTTGGGGAAAACTTGTGAGTGAATAAAATAAACTTAATTTATTAGCATTGGAATGGAGTAAAGGACTCTAATAGTTTTATTGTTTTGTTTTCCCGGGCTCCATTTTGGGAATAGTTTTAAAACTCTTATTGCTTCTGCGCCTGTTTCATATCCAATATCTCTTAAAATTTTAATATCGCTTAATGATCCATCTTTTTCAATAATAAAAGTGGCGTATATTTTTCCTTTTAAGTTTTCTTTTGGGCTTTTGAAGTTTTGTTTTATAAAGCCATTCATTGCTTCAACTCCTCCAGGGAATTCCGGTCTGACGTCTATTCCTGCTGTATTGTAAATTTGATTGTCTTCCTCAGTAACAGCTTGTGCATTTGACGAAACGTTTCCAACTGGAGCCTCTGTTTTATATTGCGTTGAATTGCCTTTTGGGATAGTTTGAGAAAAAATATTTTGAACGCAACAAATAGCAATAAGGATTATAAATTTTTTCATAGATAATATTTTTAAATTTTAGCTTACATTTTATGAATAATAAAAATTGTCGGTCGATTATGTAAATCTACTTTCAATTTTTTCCAATCAGCAATTTTCATTGTTTTAATGAATTCTGTCGGCGCTGTAATATCTGTTGCAATACACAAATGTGTGGACGGACTTACAATCTGTAAAATGTCTTCAACTAATTTATTGTTTCTATAAGGTGTTTCAATAAAAATCTGCGATTGATTTTTATCGTGAGATAATTTTTCAAAATGTCTCAAAGCTGATTTTTTCTCGTCCTTATCAATTGGTAAATAACCATTAAAGGTAAAACTTTGACCGTTCATTCCAGAAGCCATCATTGCCAAAAGGATAGAAGAAGGCCCAACTAAAGGAACAACTTGAATTCCTTTTTCATGCGCCAGTTTTACAATTACCGCCCCAGGATCTGCAACACCTGGACAACCGGCTTCGCTCATTAATCCCATGTTTTTTCCTTCCAATAAAGGTTTGATAAAGTCTAAATGTTCGCTTGGTTCTGTACGTTTGTTAAGGGTAAAAAGCACCAATTCGGACTGTTTTTTTTCGGGATAAACTGCTTTTATTGATTTTCTAGCCGTTTTGTCGTTTTCAACGATATAGTGATCTATAAGTTCGATACTTCTTTTTACTGTCTGTGGTAAAACGTCCATCGGATCGCTTTCGCCCATTGTAGTTGGAATTAAATATAGTTTTCCTAGAAGTTTCATGTGTATGTGTTTAAATTAAAAAATTCAATTATCTCATTTTTTGAAACAATTGAATTAAGTTAAGCGTGTTTTTTGATTAGTTTTTCAGCGATAAGATCTGTCACTTCGTCAAGCATTTGATAGACATTCTCAAATCCGTTGGAAGCTCCAAAATAAGGATCTGGCACATCTACATTTTCGTCTGGAAATAATTCATTTAGAATTAAATAAACTTTGCTTTTTTGCTCTGGACTTTTGGCAAGATTATTTACATCATTGAAATTGGAATTGTCCATTACAAAGATGTAATCAAATTCGTCAAAATCACTGGTTTTAATCTGTCTTCCTTTTTGTTCGCTGATATTAATTCCGTTTTTTCGGGCAACTTCTATCGAGCGTTTGTCTGGACAATGTCCTACATGCCAAGAACCTGTTCCTGCAGAATCAACAAAGAATTTATCTTTAGGTAATTTAGAAGCTAAAATTCCTTCTGCCAGGGGAGATCTACAGATATTCCCTAAACAAACCATTAGGATTTTTACAGGCATGATGCGTCTTAAAGCGTTAGTTTTTTATTGATGTCTTCAACAAACTTTTTAAATTGTTTGTCTGTAGAAACTAAGTTGTCAACTGTTTTGCAAGCGTGAAGAACAGTTGCATGATCACGATCTCCAATTTGTGAACCGATATTTGCCAAAGAAGCTTTGGTGAATTTTTTAGCAAAAAACATGGCTAATTGTCGTGCTTGCACAACATGCCTCTTTCTGGTTTTAGATTGAAGTGTTTCAATATCTAATTGGAAATAATCTGAAACGATTTTTTGTATATAATCGATCGAGATTTCTCTTTTTACATTTTTAACAAATTTCTCTACAACACTTTTTGCTAGTTCAATCGTAACTTCTTTTTTGTTGAAAGATGACTGCGCGATCAACGAAATAATAGCACCTTCAAGCTCTCTAACATTAGTTTTAATATTACGAGCTACATATTCTAAAATATCTTCCGGCATTTCTACACCATCACGATATAAAATATTTTTTAAGATCGATACACGGGTTTCGTAATCAGGCTGATGCAATTCTGCAGACAATCCCCATTTGAAACGAGACAATAATCTTTGTTCGATATCCTGCATATCAACAGGTGCTTTATCTGAAGTTAAGATTACTTGTTTTCCGTTTTGATGTAAATAATTGAAAATATGGAAGAATACATCTTGTGTTCCTGATTTTCCAGATAAAAACTGTACATCATCAATAATTAAAACATCGATCAATTGGTAAAAATGAATGAAATCATTACGATTATTCTTTTTTACAGAATCAATATATTGTTGTGTGAAAATCTCAGCAGAAATATATAAAACGGTTTTTTCCGGATACTTATCTTTTACTTCTACGCCTATAGCATGCGCTAAGTGTGTTTTTCCTAAACCAACCCCTCCAAAAATCAATAACGGATTAAATGAAGTTCCTCCAGGTTTATTGGCAACAGCCATACCTGCAGAACGAGCCAGACGGTTGGAATCTCCTTCTAAGAAATTGTCAAAACTGTAGTTCGGATTTAACTGAGACTCAATTTTTAAATTTCTAATTCCAGGAATTACAAACGGATTTTTTAGTTCAGGATTTAAGTTTTTAAACGGAGCATCAACCTCTTGCGGTTTCATTGGCACTCTGTTGGAACTTGGCGACTGTTCGGTAAACGGCTGTTTGTTTCCATAAGTGTTCTCCATTTTGATTTTATAGAGTAACTTTGCGTTTTTTCCTAGTTCTTTGGTAAGCGCAACTTTCAATAATTTTACATAGTGCTCTTCGAGCCATTCGTAGAAAAATTTACTTGGAACTTGAATGTATAATGCGTTATCGGTTAGCTCAACTGATTTGATTGGTTCAAACCAAGTTTTGTATGCTTGATCTTGAATATTATCCTTTATAAAGGACAAACAGTTTTCCCATACCGATTGAGCAGTTTTAGTCATAGATTCAGATAAATTTTTATTATTGTTGATAAAGATTCTCCTAATAAAATAGGAGCAATTTTATTCCGTATTTCGGGATAACAAATATGTGAACAAATTTCTGTAAAAAAAAATATTTTGTCATCTAATTTTATAAAAAAAAGTTGTAAGTAGGCTTTTTTAATTTGAATTTTTTTAATCTCTAAATAATGAAAAATCACCAGACTCAAGTAAGAGTTCGTTACTCAGAAACCGACCAGATGGGAGTCGTTTATCACGGAAATTATGTTCCTTATTTTGAAATCGGACGCGTGGAATGGCTTAGAAACAAAGGGGTTTCGTATAAAAGCATGGAAGAAAGCGGTATTGGTCTGCCAATTGTAAACATGAATATAAGTTACAAAAAATCGGCGAGATACGACGAGCTTTTAACAATTCATACGACTTTCAAAAGTCACTCTTCTGTGAAGATTGAATTTGACTGCGAGATCTATAATGAGTCAAATGAGTTATTAACAACTGCGACGTTTATTTTGGTATTTATTTCGTTAAAAACGGGTCGTCCGACAGCTCCTCCAGATTATATTTTAGAAATATTTAAATCGCTAGAATAATTGTTAAATCGTTTAAAGATTTTATACTAATTTAGATAATTTTAATATCGATTTCGAACATTAAGTCAAAAATGCTGAACACTGTTTCGGCATTTTTTTTTCGTGTTTTGATCGTAATTTTGCCAATTGGCAGTCCTGAAATTTCATCCATTTCCATTTCCTGAGATATTATTTCTAATTTTTTCTCTTTGATCACGCGCATTACTTTATTCATGTTTTTATAATCAAATGAAATTAAAAATGATTCGTCAATTGTTTTTTCGACAATTTCACAAATTTCCAAAGTCATTTGAGCTGTTGTTCGGTAAGCACTGATTAAGCCGCCTACGCCTAATTTTACTCCTCCAAAAATCCGAACAGCCACAACAAGAACGTTAGTTAATCCAAAAGATTGTATTTGCCCGTAAATTGGCGCTCCTGCAGTGTTGCTTGGTTCGCCGTCATCGTTTGCCCGGTATGAAATTTTATTTCCAACGCCTAATTGGTAAGCATAACAATAATGTACCGCGTGCGGATGTTGTTTTTTTAGATCTTCAATAATTGGTTTTACTTCGTCTTCATGATCTATCGGAAATGCGTAGCCAAAGAATTTACTGCCTTTTTCTTTAAACAGTATTTCTTCAGATGCAAAAGCTATAGTTTGATAAGTGTCGTTAATTTCCAAATGTTAAACTTTAAAATGGTTTTTAGCCAAAGATTAAAAGATTTAAAGGATTTTTTGTTTTGTGAAATCTGTGGAACTTATAATAATCCTTTTGTAAATAAATCTACCACATCTTCTTTTCCAACTTGAAGATTCCATACTTTAATTCCTAAAGTCGTCGCGCTGTCTGTGTTTTCTTTTTTATCGTCAACAAATAAAGTGTGCTCTGGAACTAAATTGTGTTTGTCGATTAAGAATTGATAAATTTTCGGATCTGGTTTTCTCAATCCCATATCAAATGAAAAATAAACTTTTTCAAAACAGTTGTAGAAATCTTTGTAAAAGCCCGCTCCGTTTTGTGTCTCAAATGTGTTGATATGGATAGAATCTGTATTGCTTAATAAAAACAAACGATATTTTTTGGATAATTCTTTAAGGAAATCTAAACGGTACAAAGGAAAATCTGCCAGTACAGCATTCCAGGATTTTAGAATATCTTCTTTAGAAGCATTGGGCAGTTGTTTTTGAAAACCTCCAATAAAATCTTCTGGTGAAATATCGCCAGTTTCAAACGAAAAATTCAGCTCGTTCAATTCTGCATTCCATTCTGTCATTCCTAATTTCTGTAAACCAGAAATTGTGGCAGGTTTATCTAAATTGATAAAAATATCTCCAAAGTCAAAAATTATAGTATCAATCATAATTTCTAATCTGTGTTAGTTCGTCGTTTATAATAGTGGTTTTAATGCTGTTTTTTCTAGAAATCATTGGAGCCTTTGTTCCGCTTCCAAAACTGGGTTTTCCAATAAAAACTCGGGCTTCATCCCAAATGTTTTCGTCTATAAAAGATTGGAGCGTTTGTCTTCCACCTTCAATTATTATAGATTGAATTTGATTTTGGTATAAAACATCTAAAATCTGTGGAATGGTATTTTTGGAGAAATCAATTACTTCAAATTGTGTGTTTTCGGTTGATGATTTTATTTTCTCATTAGAAAAAACAATAGTTTTTACAGAGTCGTCAAAAACAAAACTGTTTGTCTCTATTTTATTTTCGCGATCGATTATAACTCTAACGGGATTCGTACCGCTCCAATCTCTGGCATTCAATTTCGGATTGTCATCAACAACAGTTTGTGTCCCGACTAAAATAGCCTGTTCCTCAGTTCTCCATTTGTGAACCAATTGTCGGGAATATTGATTGGTAATCCAAATTGGTTTTCGATCTTGATCGGGTGTTTTTTCAGGCGCTAAATATCCATCCTGACTTTCTGCCCATTTTAGTATAATGTACGGTCTCTTCTTTTGGTGAAAAGTAAAAAAGCGTTTGTTTAATTCGTGGCATTCTTTTTCTAGAACTCCAACCGTAACATTTGCTCCGGCTTCAATTAATTTCAGAATTCCTCTCCCTGCTACTTTTTCATTAGGGTCAACCGTTCCAACAACTACATTCGGAATTTCATTAGCAATAATCAAATCACAGCAAGGAGGTGTTTTTCCAAAATGACTGCAGGGTTCTAGACTTACATATATTGTTGCTTTCTTTAACAGTGATTTATCCTTTACAGATTTCACTGCATTTACCTCTGCATGCGGTTCTCCAGCCTTTTTATGCCAGCCTTCGCCAATAATTTGATCTTCGTAAACAATTACACTTCCGACCATTGGGTTCGGATATGTAGTTCCGAGCCCATTTTGTGCCAGCTCGATACAGCGTTTTATGTATTTTTCTTGTATATTCACAGTGCAAAAGTAGTTAATTTTTGAGTTTATGACTAAGTTAAGAAACTATCAAAAAAGTATATTTACTTTTGTGTTTATAATGTTTTAGATTAAAAAAAATGGTAAATTGGCTAATACGAGCAATTGAAAAAGAAGACAATCAGGCAGTTGCCAATTTAATAAGGTCTGTTTTTGATGAATTGGAAATACCAAAAGTCGGAACTGCTTACGAAGATCCATATTTGGATTTAATGTTTGAAGAATATAGTAAAGCAAAATCTATGTATTTTGTTGTAGAAAATGAAGGAGAAATTGTGGGTCGCGCCGGAATTGCGCCTTTAGAAAATGGTGATCCAGAAATCTGTGAATTACAGAAAATGTATTTTTTGCCTAAAACCCGCGGATTAGGAATAGGGGCAAAAATGATGGAAAAATGTTTGGAACAAGCAAGGGACTTTGGTTTTGAGAAATGTTATATCGAAACTATGCCTTTTATGCATGCGACTCAAAAGTTGTATAAAAAATCTGGTTTTGAATATCTCGATGCGCCGTTAGGATCAACAGGACATTGTTCCTGTCCTGTATGGATGCTGAAAGTTTTGTAATTAGAAATTGTAACAAATTTGTTTTAGAGAGACTTATTGAATTGTAAAATCAGTTTTAAACTGATGCCATAATGTTCAAAAAATTGAAATGAAAATTAAACAATACCGCACTCAATTTATTAAAGAATTATCGCCTTTTTACGATGCGTATGAAGCGGAGAGTTTTTTTTATTTAATTCTGGAAGAGAAACATAAACTTCGTCAGATTGATTTAGCCTTAAATCATGAATTAACTTTTGAAGACAATGATTTTGTTATATGGGACGAGCTTGTAAGACAGTTAAAAAAAGAGGTTCCCATTCAATATTTACTTGGAAAAACAAATTTCTACGGTTTGGATTTTGAAGTAAATGAAAATGTTTTGATTCCAAGACCAGAAACAGAAGAATTGGTAGAATGGATAATTAATGAAAATTCAAATCCAGATAAATCAAAAAAAATAAAAATTTTAGATATCGGAACAGGAAGCGACTGTATTGCTGTTTCCCTGGCAAAAAACCTGCCTAATGCGGAAGTTTTTGGAATTGATGTTTCTAAAAAAGCTATTGAAACTGCAAAAAGAAATGCGGTCAAAAATAATGTCGATGTAACTTTTGTTCTCTTGGATATTTTGGAGACAGAGGAATTAAGATGCAATTTTGATATAATTGTTTCTAATCCGCCTTATGTTCGAAATTTAGAAAAAGAAGAAATTAAAAAAAATGTCTTGGATTACGAGCCTCATCTGGCACTTTTTGTAGAAGACAACGATGCTTTAATTTTTTATAGAAAAATTGCTTTACTGGCACAAAAACGTCTTTTTGAAAAAGGGAAATTATATTTTGAAATCAATCAATATCTAGGAAAAGAAATGATCGATTTACTTGAAAATATGAGTTTTAAAAATATTGAATTGCGAAAAGATATTTATGATAATGACAGGATGTTGAAAGGGAATATTTAAGCGTTCAGTCGCAGTCTCAGTTTTCAGTCTCAGTTAACTTTATGCTATAGACTCTTTGTCAAATTTAAAATTTGGCAAAGCTTAATGTTTAGTTCAGACGATGACCGCGACTGAAAACTGAGACTGAATACTAAAAAAAAACTACTCATAACGAAGCGCCTCAATAGGATCTAATTTCGATGCTTTAATAGCTGGATATAAACCAGAAACCAGTGCTACACAAAAACTTGTTGCAAAAGCGGCAAAAATCGCCATCCATGGAATCACAAATGCAAAATTCATTATCGCCGCAAAACCTGAACCTACCAAAATTCCCAATACAATTCCGACCAAACCGCCAATTTGTCCAATTAATAAAGTCTCTATAAAAAATTGAAATGCAACCGTTGATCTTTTGGCGCCCAAAGCTTTGCGGACACCAATTTCGCGAGTACGCTCTGTAACCGAAACAATCATAATATTCATTAATGCTATCGATGATCCTAAAATGGTAATAACACTAATGATCCAAGTGACCCATCCTAAATATTGAGTAATTCCAAGAATTCTGTTAATTAAATCGTCGCTTCTGCCAATTCCAAAATTGTTGTCACGAACGGGACTTAATTTACGCACTCTTCGCATTGTACTTGTGGCATTGTCTACAGCTTCATCTAATAGTTCTTTTTTCGAAACCATTACACTCATGGTATAATTAATATTTGGAGCAGTAAATAAAGAACGCGCGACTTGAATTGGAATAAGAACTCGTAAATCCTGACTGTTTCCAAATGTTGATCCTTTTTCTTTTAAAACACCTATAACTTTAAAACGCGCGCCGCGAATTGAAATAACTTTATCAATTGGATTCACATCTTTCAGTAAGCCTTTTTCAAAATCAGAACCAACGATACACGAATATGTATTGTTTTCAATATCAAATTGATTGAAAGAGCGTCCCGAAGTTGTTTCTAAACCGGAGTTCGAAATAAAATGTTCGTCGACTCCAACAATTTTAATTTCAGGATCTGTTTTTTTATCCAGATATTTTACTTCAGCCGTTGCAGTTGCGGTAAAAGATAATGAAGTTTCTGTAAAAGGATATTTGTATTTGTTTTTAAAAGCGACAGCTTCAGGATATGAGATAATTGGGTTCACAATTTCACGCTCATTTCCACCACGATTTTTAACATTGTTTTCGTATTGGTTGATGTTGAAAGTGTTAGAGCCCATCGATGCAAAATTAGTCGAAACCGTATTTTCAAGTGCCGTAACAACTGTTAATATTCCAACCAAAGCTGTAATACCAATAGCGATAATTAAAACGGTAAGAATAGTACGCAGTAATTGTGTTTTGATAGAACCAAAAGCAATTCGGATATTTTCTTTAAATAATTTTAGCATCATGACCAATTTGTCACGAAAATACGTTTTTTGTTACAAGTTTGTTTTCGAACTGCCAATATTTATTTTAAAAAATAAGATATTTGCACACGATTTTAAATTAAGTCGAAAGTTGGAAAGTCATAAAGTCGAAAGTCTAAAAAGCCAACAATCAAAAAAAACTAAAAATAAATTAATTTTAAAGGTCTTAGATTTTAGGTTTCAAAAAAATCTAAAATCTAAAATCAGAAATCTAAAATAAACAGCAAGATGGCTTCAAAACTAAGCATTCCACAAGGTACAAGAGATTTTTCGCCTGCAGAGGTGTCAAAACGTCAATATATTATTCAGACGATAAAAACTAATTTTGAGAAATTTGGTTTTCAGCCGATAGAAACCCCTTCGTTTGAAAATTCAGATACCTTGATGGGAAAATATGGAGAAGAAGGCGATCGTTTGATTTTTAAAATCCTGAATTCGGGTAATTTTTTCTTCAATAAAAATAAAATTGAATTACCAGAATCTATAGAGGCACTTCAATCAAATTCTGCCGAAACAATTGATTTGAGTCAAAGAATTGAACTGAACAAGTTTACAGGAAGAATTTCAGAAAAAGCATTGCGATACGACTTGACAGTTCCGTTTGCAAGATACGTGGTACAGCACCAAAACGAAATTGAATTTCCGTTTAAAAGATATCAGATTCAGCCGGTGTGGAGAGCTGACAGACCGCAGAGAGGACGCTATAGAGAATTCTACCAATGTGATGCCGACGTTGTTGGTTCAAAATCACTTTGGCAGGAAGTAGAATTGGTTCAGTTGTACGATACCGTTTTTACTTCTTTAGGATTAGAAGGTGTAACGATCAAGATTAACAACAGAAAAATATTGTCTGGAATCGCAGAGGTAATCGGCGCTTCAGATAAATTAATAGATTTTACGGTCGCTCTTGATAAATTAGATAAAATTGGAGAAGACGGCGTAAAAAAAGAAATGATTGAAAAAGGAATTGCAGAGGAAGCCTTAGTAAAAGTACAGCCGCTTTTCAGTTTTTCAGGAACTTTCTCAGATAAAATTAAGCAACTTTTCGGAATTATTATCTTCTTCAGAAGAAGGGATGAAAGGAGTTGAAGAATTGAAATTTATATGTGACAATGTTGCCGTTTTAGGTTTGGCAACTGCGTCTTTAGATTTGGATGTGACTTTGGCACGTGGTTTAAATTATTATACTGGAGCTATTTTTGAAGTAGCGCGCCAAAAACTGTTTCGATGGGTTCTATCGGCGGTGACGGAAGATACGACGATTTGACGGGTATTTTCGGTTTGAAAAATATGAGCGGTGTCGGTATTTCTTTCGGTTTGGATAGAATTTATTTGGTTTTGGAAGAACTACAATTGTTTCCGGAAACTGTTGCGCTGACTTCAAAAGCAATCTTTATCAATTATGGAGACAAAGAAGCGTTGTATGCCTCAAAAGCAATTCAACAATTAAGACAAGAAAATATAAAAGTTGAGTTATATCCTGATAATGTAAAAGTTGGGAAACAATTTCAATATGCAGACAAACGATTGATTCCGTTTGCGGTAATTGCTGGTGATCAGGAAATTGAGTCAAATTCTTATGCGCTTAAAAACTTAGTGACAGGAGAACAAATTTCAGTTGATCTTGAAGGATTGAAAAATGCTTTACTGGCATAATTTGATTCTAAAGTTTTCTACAACAGAGTAAAGCAGATTTAATTTGATTTTGTAAAAAGTAAATCTGCTTTAATCTGCCTAAATCTTTTTCAAATCTGCGTGAAATAAAAATTTAGTTCACAAGAACGGATTTCTGTAGAAATATTTAAAAACACTTTGATAGGTTAACTATTTGGAGTGTAGGTTTTTGTCGCAGATTGCTCGGATTTAAAGGAATTTCTTTTTAAATCTCTGCTTAAAATAGTTGCCGATAAAGAAAAAAAACTTTTAATTTGCCCACCTTAAGTTACGGGCGTAGTTCAAGGGTAGAATAGCGGTCTCCAAAACCGTTGATGGGGGTTCGAATCCCTCCGCCCGTGCAAAAAAAAATCTTTTACAGCAGGGAACGCAAAGTTTTTTGTTCTAGATATTAAAAAAATAAAGTTCGCAAAGCTGTATCAATATAAAGCTTTGCGTTTTTTTTTTTTACTGCAAAGACTTCAAAGTTATAATAATGCATAGCTTGTGTTTTTTTACCGCAAAGGGCGCAAAGATATTTATATCTACGAATACTTTTAGAATTATAAAGTTCGCAAAGCTATAGCAATACAAAGCTTTGCGAACTTTATTTTTATAAATCTTAAGAGTAAAAAAAAACCTTGCGTTAAAAACAAAAACAAACAAAAAAAAGCTTCGTCTAAATAAGGCGAAGCTTTTTTTAATATAAGGTAAATTTGAATTAATAATTATTTTTGAGGCCGAGGCCAACCCTTAAATTCAATTTTGATAGGTAATGATTTAGTTTTTACGTCTCAAAGATAAAATAAACTATAACGTAATAGTCTTAAAATTATACTAAATTTTAATTGCTGTATTTCGTTTTTTAAAAGTCTCATAATTAATAAAGTGACAATTTGACATTTTATAAGATTTGGCAGTACTTTTGCAATCCAACAGAAAGAAATAAAAATGAAGTTTAAAAATATTTTTAAAAATAAAAGTAATATGACTACGGAAAATACAGAATTCGATCAGGAATTAGACGACGTAACGTTAGAGAACAATGCCAACGGAGAACAGTTAATTGTTGAAGAATTAAGTGTTGAAGAGCAATTGGCTCAAGACTTGGCTAAAGAAAAAGATAAGTTTTTGAGATTATTTGCCGAATTTGAAAATTACAAAAAAAGAACTTCAAAAGAGCGTATCGATTTATTTAAAACCGCAAACCAAGAAGTTTTATTGGCAATGCTTCCAGTTTTAGATGATTTTGATAGAGCGATGGTAGAAATCAATAAATCTGAAGATGAGAATTTAACTAAAGGTGTTGAATTAATTCACGAAAAATTAAAAAGCACTTTAGTAACTAAAGGTTTAGAACAAGTTGAAGTAAGAGCAGGTGATGCTTTTAATGCTGATTTTGCTGAGGCAATTACCCAAATTCCAGCTCCGTCTGAAAAATTAAAAGGGAAAATTGTTGATGTTATTGAAAAAGGATACAAATTAGGAGACAAAATTATTCGTTTCCCTAAAGTGGTGATCGGAAACTAAAAATAAAAATAGAAGTTTCAAATGCCAATATAATATTGGATTTTGGAATTTTTAGATTTGGAATTTAATTCTAATTATGAAAAAAGATTTTTACGAAATACTAGGCATTTCAAAAAATGCCGACGCCGCTGAAATAAAAAAAGCATATAGAAAAAGTGCGCTAAAATACCACCCTGATAAAAACCCAGGCGACAAAGAGGCAGAAGAAAACTTCAAATTGGCAAGCAGAAGCTTATGAAGTTTTGAGCGACCCAAATAAAAAAGCGAAATACGATCAATACGGACATCAAGCATTTGATGGTTCAGGCGGATTTGGCGGCATACTACGGCGGCATGAATATGGATGACATTTTCAGCCAGTTTGGTGATATTTTTGAGCATGGATTTGGCGGTTTCGGAGGCGGAGGCGGTGGTCCTCGCCGTGCGAAAGGAAGCAATCTTCGAATTAAAGTGAAATTAACTTTAGAAGAAATTGCAAATGGAGTGGAGAAAAAAGTAAAAGTAAAACGTAAAGTTCAGGCAAAAGGCGTAACGTATAAAACTTGTACAACTTGTAACGGTCAAGGTCAGGTAATGCGTGTAACCAATACCATCTTAGGAAGAATGCAGTCTGCATCTACTTGTCCTGCTTGTGGTGGTTCTGGACAGATTTTAGATAAAAGACCTTCTGAGGCAGATGCACAAGGAATGGTTCAAGAAGACGAAACGGTATCAATCAAAATTCCTGCGGGAGTTGTTGACGGAATGCAGTTGAAAGTTTCTAATAAAGGTAACGATGCGCCAGGAAACAGTATTCCAGGTGATTTAATTGTTGCTATTGAGGAAATTGAGCACGAATTCCTAAAACGTGAAGGTGAAAACGTTCACTACGATTTATATATTAGTTTCCCAGAAGCTGTTTTAGGATCTTCAAAAGATATTGAAGCTATCAACGGAAAAGTTCGTATTAAACTTGAAGAAGGAATTCAATCTGGAAAAATCTTAAGATTAAAAGGAAAAGGAATCCCAAGCTTAAATGGGTACGGAAATGGAGATTTATTAGTTCACGTCAATGTTTGGACTCCTAAAACTTTAAATAAAGAACAAAAACAATTCTTTGAAAATGCTCTAAACGACGAACATTTTGTTCCAAGTCCAGAGAAATCAGAGAAATCATTTTTCGAAAAAGTAAAAGATATGTTTTCATAATTGAAAGTTTTTCTAAAATAATATACTATCAAAAACCCATTCTAGTGCAAATTAGAATGGGTTTTTTGCTTAATATAATGCAAGTTCGCTTCGAATTATTTACTTTTACAGTCGCTGAGCCATAATAGGTAAAGTGACGCAGAAAATCTAAAAAACAGCATGAGTAACTTACTTGAAGTACATAAAGTCGTAAAACAATATGGCGATTATGTAGCGCTTAACGAGGTTTCATTAAATGTACCAAAAGGCAGTATATACGGACTTTTAGGTCCAAATGGAGCTGGAAAAACTTCCCTTATTAGAATCATCAATCAAATTACTATGCCAGACAGCGGTGAAGTTATTTTGGATGGAGAAAGACTACAGCCCAAACATGTGCAGACAATTGGCTATCTTCCAGAAGAAAGAGGTTTGTATAGTTCTATGAAAGTAGGCGAGCAGTGTTTGTATCTGGCACAAATGAAAGGACTTTCTAAAGCCGAAGCCAAAAAACAATTGGATTATTGGTTTGATCGTTTAGGAATTCAAGGCTGGTGGAATAAGAAAATTCAAGAGCTTTCTAAAGGAATGGCGCAGAAAATTCAGTTTGTAGTTTGTGTTTTGCACAAGCCAAAATTATTAATTTTTGATGAGCCTTTTTCTGGTTTTGATCCTGTAAATGCAAATGTGATTAAAGATGAAATTTTGGCTTTAAAAGAACAAGGTTCTACTATTATTTTCTCTACACATAGAATGGAAAGCGTTGAAGAACTCTGCGATCATATTGCTTTAATTCACAAATCAAATAAACTGATTGAAGGAAAAGTGAGTGATGTAAAACGCCAGTTTAAAACCAATAGTTTTGAAGTTGGAATCCTGACCAGTAATGTAGAAGGTTTGATGTATGACATTACACAAAAATTCACCGTTTCGCCAGCTAGTTTTAAATCTTTAAATGACGATTTAAAATTAAACATTCAAATAGGAGATGTCGCGCCAAATGAATTATTGAATATTTTAACCCAACGCGGACAGGTAACGCATTTTGTAGAAAAAATTCCAAGTGTAAACGATATTTTTATTCAAACTGTTACTGAGAATAAATTTTAAAATTCCAAAAAATAAATTCCAAATTCCAATTTTACAGCGTTTTAAATTGGAATTTGGAATTTGAAAATTAAAATATTTATGAGCATCATTTCGTTGATTATAAAAAGAGAGTTTATTGCAAAAGTCCGCAATAAGTCTTTTGTTGTTATGACTTTTTTGAGTCCGCTTTTATTTGTGGCGATAGCTGTATTTATTGGCTATTTGAGTTCCATGAAAGCCGAAACAAAACGTATTGCTATTCACGACGAAACTGGACTTTTTTCGCCGATTTTTTAAAGGAGAATAAAAAAGGAGCCGAATTTAAATACATTAATTTATCTGAAATTGATGTAAAAGCTTTAAAAGACAGCATTACAAAAGAAAATTTCAGCGGATTAATTGTAATCCCAAAACAAATAACACAAAAGATTTAGAAAGTAAAATCGAATTTATTTCCAATAATAGTCCAAGTATTTCTTTTGTAGAAAGTACACAGGATATCATCGGAACAAAAATTACAAAACTAAATCTGGAAGAAGCAAATTTAGATACTCTTGCTATCCAAAAAGCACAGTCAAAAGTAAACATTCATTTGGTTAAAGCATCTGGAGAAGAGAGTTTAAAAGGTTTAAACGAAATAAAAATCGGAATTGGCGGTGCTTTTGGTTATTTGATTATGATGTTTATTATCATTTACGGCAATATGGTAATGCGAAGTGTAATCGAAGAAAAAACAAACCGTATTATCGAAATCATTATTTCATCGGTAAAACCATTTCAATTAATGATTGGAAAAATTGTGGGAACATCGCTTGCAGGAATTTTACAATTTATGATTTGGGCGATTATTGGTTTGGGATTAATGTTTGTCGCGTCGGCATTTTTTGGTGTCAACATTGGGCCAACTGCCAGGATTTCACCAGAATTAATGCAGTCGGCACAACATGAATTTGCAGGATCAGCGCAGATGTATATTGCTGAATTATGGAATCTTCCAATTGCAAGTATTATAATTGGATTTGTAGTCTATTTTATAGGAGGTTATTTTCTATACAGTTCATTTTATGCAAGCAATTGGAGCATGCGGTTGACAATCAAACCGATTCGCGACAATTTTTACTGCCCATTATAATGCCTCTAATTTTAAGTGTTTACATCGGATTTTTCACCGTAGTAAATGATCCTCACGGAACAGTTGCGGTTGTGTTTTCGATGATTCCGTTAACGTCGCCAATTGTAATGTTAATGCGTATTCCGTTTGGCGTGCCGTGGTGGCAAATCGCAATTTCGGTATCATTATTGTTTGCTACCTTTTTCTTCGTTGTTTGGTTCGTCGCAAAAATTTACCGCGTAGGTATTTTAATGTATGGTAAAAAGCCAACATGGAAGGAATTGTATAGATGGCTTAAATATTAATTTTTTTAAAGTTGCTAAGGTTCTGAGATTCTAAGATGCTAAGTTTTCTTAACTTCATCAATAAAAAAAAACTCAGAACCTTAGCACCTTAGAATCTCAGAACCTTTTAAAAAAATGAGTAAAATACTAATTGTCGAAGACGAAGCAGACAATCAGAAGAGTTTTGGTAAAAATTTTATCAGAAGAAAATGATTCATATCAGGTTGATGAAGCCGAGGATGGTGTGGCAGGTCTTGAAAAAATAAAAAACAACGATTACGATTTGGTTTTGTGTGATATCAAAATGCCAAAAATGGACGGTGTTGAGGTTTTGGAAGAAGTAAAAAAGATAAAACCAGAGATTCCGATGGTAATGATTTCGGGTCATGGAGATATGGAAACGGCAATTCATACGATGCGTTTAGGAGCTTTTGATTATATCTCAAAACCGCCGGATTTAAATCGTTTGTTGAATACCGTTCGTAATGCTTTGGACAAAAAACAATTAGTTGTTGAGAATAAAATCCTAAAGAAAAAAGTCAGTAAAAATTACGAAATGATAGGCGAGAGCGAATCAATTAATCATATAAAATTGATGATTGATAAAGTTGCTCAAACCGAAGCCAGAGTTTTAATTACTGGTCCAAACGGAACTGGAAAAGAATTGGTGGCGCATCAATTACATGAAAAAAGCGAACGTGCTAATTTCCCTTTGATTGAAGTAAACTGTGCCGCTATTCCGAGCGAGCTGATCGAGAGTGAATTATTCGGACACGTAAAAGGTGCTTTTACATCGGCTGTTAAAGATCGTGCTGGGAAATTTGAAGCAAGCAGATAAAGGGACTATTTTTCTGGATGAAATTGGAGATATGAGTCTTTCGGCGCAAGCTAAAGTTTTACGCGCGCTTCAGGAGAGTATGATTACGAGAGTTGGTGCCGATAAAGATATTAAAGTTGATGTTCGTGTAGTCGCGACAACAAACAAAGATTTAAAAACAGAAATTGCAGAAGGACGTTTCCGTGAAGATTTGTACCACCGTCTGGCTGTTATTTTGATAAAAGTACCGCCATTGAATGAAAGACGTGATGATATTCCGGCTTTGATTAGACATTTTGCAGAAAAAATTGCTTCTGAGCAAGGAAATGTTGTAAAGGTGTTTTCGGCACAAGCCGTAAAATTGTTACAAGAATACGATTGGACAGGAAATATTCGTGAACTTCGAAATGTAGTCGAAAGATTAATCATTTTGGGAGGAAACGAAATCTCTGAAACTGATGTGAAATTGTTCGCAAGCAAGTAGGTGCTTTGCGCAACGAGGCTTTAAGCAATAGGCTTTAGGCTTTTTAAATAGTACAAATTTTTGCTTAAGGCTTATAGCCTAAAGCTTAAAGCATAAAAAAAAATGAAACTAAAAAAAATAAACGAGAAATTACAAGACGGATTAATAGAGAATGGTTTGACAGAAGCTAATGCGCCGCAACTCGAAACGTTTTCGACCATAAAAAGTGGTGCCGATTGTATCATTATTTCTCCAACAGGAAGCGGAAAAACAACTACGATTGTTTTGAATGTGATTCAGCAATTGGCTGGAAAAACGGAGGAATCACCGCGTGCTTTAATTATTGTAGAAGACAAAGCGAAAGTTTTGGAAATGGTATCGCTTTTTGAAAAATATGGAAAATACACCAATTTAGAAGTTTATGGTGTAAATGAAAAGGGCGACATGGATTATGATAAAAATTATATTTCAACAGGAATCGACGTTTTAATTGGTACGCCGGTAAAGCTAAACGATATGTTTAGTACAGCAGGCTACAATGTTAACCGATTAAAAATGCTGATTCTTGACGATGCAGATCCTATTTTGAAATTGCGTAACGAAACAAAAATTATGCGTATTTCGGGTAGTATTGCAAAAACACAGCGTTTGATTTTTGCTGAAGCTTTGACAGAACGTATTGAAATTTTGGCTGACAAAATGTTAGTCGAACCTTTTTTGTTTGATATGGATGAAGAGGGAGAAGAGCTTGACGAAGAGGAAGACGATATTCAAGAAGAAGAATAAGTAAGCAGTCCCGGTTTTCAGTCATAGTGTTCTGAAAATCGGGATTTTTGATTTAAATCGGAAAATATTTAAACATTAAAAAAGGATAATAAAAGCTGAATAGAATAAATGGAGATATTTAAAACATTTAAATTTTTGATAATTGTGCTTTTATGCTTTTTCCTCGTTATCTATTTTTTAATAATTTCTTACGTTTATTTTAATCAAGTAGGATTGGTTTTTCATAGTTCGAAATTATCAAAAGACTACAAATTTGATTACGAAAATAAATTTGAAGAAATAAACATAAAATCATTTGATGGAACTATTCTAAATGGATTGTTATTTAAGGCCGAAAAATCAAAAGGTTTAATTTTCTATCTTCATGGAAATGCTGGAACATTAGAAACTTGGGGAAAGATTGCGAAAATATATACTTCATTAGGTTACGACATTTTTATTTTGGATTATCGAAGTTTTGGTAAAAGTGAAGGCAAAATTGAAAACGAGGAACAGTTGAGTAAAGATATTTCTATTGTTTATCAATCATTATCAAAGAAATATTCTGAAGATGAAATTGTAATTACGGGATATTCGATAGGGTCTGGTTTTGTCGCAAAATTGGCTTTAGAAAATAAACCTAAAGCATTGATTCTTCAAGCACCATATTATAATTTTTTAGAACTATCAAGTTCCAGAGTTCCATTATTTCCAGATTTTATGAAGAAGTTTAGTTTAGAAACGAACCTTTATCTTCCAAAAATCACAACTCCAATTTATATTTTTCACGGAACAGATGATCAGTTAATTCCTTGTGAAAATTCGGTTAGGTTGAAAAAGCTTTTGAAATCAAATGCCTATTTTTATCCTTTGAAAAATCAAGGACATCTTGGGGTAAATGAAAACGAAGATTTCCAAAATCAATTAAAAATAATATTAGAATAAAAATAAAGAGTATCATGGGATTAATGAAGGTGTTTTCGGGTAGTGAAGTATTAGCAATTGCTTTGCAGGAAAGATTAGAACAAGCGGGTGTAGAAACCGTGAAAAAAGATAATATTCAATCGGCTCGTTTAGGAGGCTTTGGGCAATCTGATTTGGCTGTTGAGGTTTTCATTCAGGAAACTGATTTCGCAAAAGCAAATCCAGTTATTGAAGATTTTAGAATGAGTATTTAAAAAAAGTTCTCAGTCGCAGTTTTCAGTTTACATTAGAAACTGAAAACTGCGACTGTGGCTGAAAACTAAAAAACATGCAATACAAAATGTTGGTGCTTGACATGGATGATACCTTGTTGACAGACGATCATAAAATTTCAGATTTAAACAAAAAAGTAATTTTAGAAGCGCAGGCTAAGGGTGTTTATGTAGTCTTGGCTTCGGGCAGGCCTACAATCGCGATGTTGTCTTATGCTAAAGAATTAGAATTAGATAGTAACGATTCTTATATCATTTCATTTAACGGTGCTATTATCAGCAGAGCTAAAGATGATTTGATTTTTTTGAACAAAAGCTTACCGTAGAACAAATTCATGAGTTATACGATTACAGTGTTAAAATGAAAACGGATATTATCACTTATTTAGATAATGAAATTATAAGCGAAACCGATTCTGAATACATTGAAGTAGAAAAAGAAATTACGGGAATGGTGCATCGTAAGGTTGCTAATTTCAAAGAGTATGTAGACAGACCAGCGGTAAAATGTATTTTATTACAAGATCCTGCTTACTTAAAAACTGTTGAAAATGATTTAATTGAAGCCATGCCCCATTTGAGTGTTTCTATGTCGAAACCTTTTTTCTTAGAAGCAGCGCAAGCAAGGGATTGATAAAGCAACTGAGTTTGAAACTTTTGGCAGATAAGTTAGGAATTCACCAAAGTGAAATTATCGCTGTAGGAAACGCTGGAAATGACTTAACAATGATTGAATATGCCGGTCTTGGAGTGTGGGTTGATAATGTAACGCCAGAATTGCGAGATAAAGCCGATTTAATTGTCGCTTCAAATAATAATGATGGTGTTGCCGAAGTGGTAATGCGATATATTTTAAATTAAATAAAGATGAAAAATCCAATTGAAACAGAACGTTTGATTTTACGAGAGCTTGCACTTTCTGATGCAGAAGGAATGTTCGAATTGGATTCGAATCCGAATGTGCATTTGTTTTTAGGAAATAATCCAGTAAAACATATTGAAGAAAGTATTGATATGATTCAGAATATTCAGAAACAATACAAAGATTTTGGAATAGGGCGCTGGGCTGTTGTTCTCAAAGAAACCAATGAATTTATTGGATGGTCAGGAATAAAATATATTACTAACGAAATCAATAATCATAAAAACTTTTACGAATTAGGATATCGTTTTATTGAAAAACATTGGGGAAAAGGATATGCGTCTGAATCAGGAAAAGCTTTTGTTGATTATGCTTTTAAGGATATGAAAGTGGAAGCGCTTTATGCATATGCCGATGCAGGAAACGAAAATTCTAGAAAGATTTTAGAAAAATTAGGTTTCCATTTTGTTAATTCTTTCGAATATGAAGGAGAAATTGAAGTTTGGTACGAACTCAAAAATCCAAACTCAAACTAAGAAATGCATTCCAAATCTTTACATACTTAAAAGTCAGTAAAGATTTGGAAACAATTCAGAGTTATACTATTATTTTTTGGCTACAGAAACAAAATATTTATTTCCGTCACCCATAGTTAATTTTACACGTTCGTCGCAAAGATCGATTGCAAAATTAGCACTTTCGTAGCAAATTGCAAGTTGTATTTTTGTCTTTAGACATTTCTGTTTTACAGTTGTTGTTTTTAAAAGTACTCAATTGTGGTGTATATAAACTAACTAAGTCAGTAGAAGCAGTTACTAATGAGATAATACTTGCTGAATTATTATTAGTAATTCTATACACAATTCTATCAGTATAATTTACTTCGTTAACCGTTACTTTACGAATATAAGTGTAAGCTGTAGATCCTTCACCTGGTTCTTTAACTTCAAACTTAAACCCAACTGCACGAATAGCAACATCAAATTGCTGTTGTGAATTTAAGCTCGCCCAAGTCGTTAATGTACTAATAGAAGGAAATGGATTTGCGTACTGGGGCATTAGTTTGCGCTTGCGAACTAAAAATGGTTAAGAACATCAAGCAGATTGTGGGTAAAAATGCTTTCATAAAGTGGTATTTGTTATTATATTTTGCCTACTCTCTTTGGTTTTCGGCTTTCCCATTTCATTTTGTAACACAAAACAACAACATAACGAGTAAAATTCAAAATTGTTATGCCCGAATTATTATTAAATTAATTAAAGCTTGTTAAAATTCTTAATTATGGATTATTTTAAGACGGAATTATAACAAAAGTAAATGTAAGAAATTTTCAATTTAAACCAATAAAAAATGTATTTAATCGATAAAAAGTGCATTTGATCGATTATTTTGTCATTTTATTCTTATTAGAACCTTAAAAAAGGTCTGTTTTCATGACTTTGTTTTTCAAAAGAAAAATAACCAAAATATGTTTTGAATGTTTCTAAATTAACATTCCATGCAAATTATTGATTCGAAGTAAATTAATCCCTTTCTTTTGATGAATATTGTTTGTAAATTTGCGACCTTTAAATTTTTTGACAACGATTTCATTAATTTAAGACAGATTATGGAAAATAGAAAGAAAGTTGCCTTTTATACGCTGGGTTGTAAACTGAATTTTTCAGAGACTTCTACAATTGCCAGAAATTTTAATGACGAAGGTTTTGACCGCGTCGATTTTGAAGAAATAGCAGATATTTATGTCATTAATACTTGCTCTGTAACAGAAAATGCAGATAAGCAGTTTAAGCAGGTAGTTAAAAAAGCAATGAAGCTGAATGAAAAAGCATTTGTTGCCGCTGTTGGCTGTTATGCACAATTAAAACCAGAAGAATTAGCGGCAGTAGACGGCGTTGATTTGGTTTTGGGAGCGACAGAAAAATTCAAAATCACGGACTATATTCATGATTTGAGTAAAAATGACATGGGAGAAGTGCATTCCTGTGAAATTGCCGAGGCTGATTTCTATGTTGGAAGTTATTCTATTGGTGATCGTACCAGAGCATTTTTAAAAGTGCAGGACGGTCGCGATTATAAATGTACGTATTGTACAATTCCATTGGCGAGAGGAATTTCGAGAAGTGATGCCTTGGAGAATGTACTTAAAAATGCCAAAGAAATTTCGGCTCAAAATATCCGTGAAATTGTTTTAACGGGTGTAAATATCGGTGATTACGGAAAAGGGGAGTTTGGAAATAAAAAACACGAACATACTTTTCTAGATTTAGTTAAGGCTTTAGACGAAGTAGAAGGTATTGAGCGTTTAAGAATTTCGTCAATCGAACCAAATTTGCTAAAAAATGAAACAATTGAATTCGTTTCTAAAAAGTCGCACTTTTGTACCGCATTTCCATATTCCGTTGCAATCTGGAAGCAACGATATTTTAAAATTAATGAAGCGTCGTTACCTACGTGAAGTGTATATTGATCGTGTCAATAAAATTCGCGAAGTAATGCCTCACGCTTGTATTGGTGTCGATGTAATTGTTGGTTTCCCTGGAGAGACTGATGAACACTTTTTAGAAACCTATCATTTCTTAAATGACTTGGATATTTCATACCTGCACGTATTTACGTATTCAGAAAGAGATAATACAGAAGCGACCGATATGGAAGGCGTTGTTCCCTCAAATGTAAGAGCAAAACGCAGTAAAATGCTTCGCGGTTTATCAGTTAAAAAACGCCGTGCTTTTTACGAAAGTCAATTGGGAACAAAAAGAACTGTTCTTTTTGAAAGTGAAAACAAAGAAGGATACATTCACGGATTTACAGAAAATTACGTAAAAGTAAAAACACCTTGGAATCCTGAATTGGTGAATACATTACAAGAAATCAACTTAACAAAAATTGACGAAGACGGAAGTGTTCGTTTGGAGTTTTTGAATAAGTTGGCGGAAGCTTAATTTGATGATTTTTTAACTTTGTCAAAGTTTCAAACTTTGACAAAGTTTTTACATAACTAGTGTGATTCTTCGTTCAGAATGACAAAAAAAGCCCTTTTTTGCAGAGGGCTTTGTTGCTTTAAAACATCTTATTTCTGTTCCTCTGCAACTATCAATTTCAAAGAATTAATATAATCTGTATCAAACTCAATAACACGAATTTTTTCTGGATTAAAACTCAATTCTCCTCCAAACTGGCCTTTGGTATCTAAAAAATTAATTGTCAATTCTTCCTCATTCAATTCTATTAATTTCCCTAAATAAGCAGATTTAGATGATTTTTTGGCAATCTGAAAAACGCCATATTTCTTGGAAACGTAATTGATAATTGAAGCTAAATCTTTAATCGGGATAATATCGTCAGAATTAATTTTTAGTCCTTTCATACGAATTACCTTTTCTGTAAAAGCCAGATCATAGTCTCGGTTTACTGCTTCAATATTTTTATTTCTCAAAATAACAAAACCGTCCAAGATAAAATCTACAGGATTATTTCGAAGTAAAATCCAATCATCAGAATAATCAATTAAAAATCCGCTGAAGATTTCTTTCTTATCCTGAAATTCTATTTCGACTAATTGTCTTAAATATTGTTCCATCATATTTATTTTAAATTCCAATATCTGAAATTCCAAATGCCGCTTGTTATAAGTTGGAATTTGGAATTTAATTTTTTGGATTTTCAATTTGTTAAGGATTAGTAGACCAGATACTACTGTTTTTAATAAATACTCTTCGGTTTAATTTTAACTGCGCAATAATCAAATCTGCCATATCTTCAGACTGCATTACTTTTTCTGGATTTCCGTCAGTCAGGTTTAAGTCTTTTGCCATATCAGTCGCAACAGTACTTGGTGTTAAAGCCGTAACACGAATATTGTGTTTTCTCATTTCCTGCATTAAAGAATCGGTTAAACCTAAAACAGCAAATTTTGAAGCGCTGTAGGCACTTGTTAAAGCATTTCCGTTTAATCCAGCAGTCGAAGAAATATTGATAATATCGCCGGTTTGTCTTTCGATCATATTTGGAATAATGGCGCGTGTTGTGTAATATGTTCCCATTAAATTCACCTGAATAATTCTTTCCCAAGCTTCTGGCTCCAATTCTAAGAATTTTCCAAAAGAAGCAATTCCGGCACTGTTGATTAAGATATCAATGCTTTTAAATTCTGAAATAGCTTTTTCAATAGCCGTATTTATAGAATGAATATCAGAAACGTCAGCAGACAAAGCCAAAGTTTTTACGCCAAATTTTGCAGTTTCTTCTGCCAATTGATCAATATCGCTTTTAGTTCTAGAAACTAAAATCAGGTTTACACCTTCTTTTGCCAAAGCAATTGCTACAGCTTTTCCAATTCCTTTTCCAGCACCTGTAATAAGTGCATTTTTATTTTTTAAGTCGGTCATGATTGTATTTTTAGAAATGCAGAAAGCATCATTTTAAGTACTACAAAAATAAGCTTTTGCAAACTAAAATGATGCTTTAAAATATATTCTTAATCTAAGTTTAACAACTTTTATTATTCCTTCAAAACCATATCGATACACATTACAGCTCCTAAGATTAATTGTCTCAACGGACTGTCGGCGACAACATTTTCTTCAATTTGAAGCACATAATTATCGGCGCTTGTGAAAAATTCTTTTCCTAGGCCCGCCCATTTTTTACTTACTTGAGCCAATTGTCTGTTTTCGTGTGAGAATTTAAAATCCCAGCCAGTCCATTTTCCTTGTAAAGTTGCAACGGGTCTTTCATTTTTGTCTAGAATATCAAATTTTCCTCCAATAGAAAAGAATTTTTGTTTGAAAGTTCCAAGCAGACGATCTTTTTCATCTAAGACTTCAACTGTCGATCTGAATATGGCAACACCTCTTCTTACGGTAATTAGCTTTTCGCCAGAAGCAGTTGTGATTTCAATATTAAACGGAGTTGCTCTTTTGTAATCTGTAAAACGAAGTATTTTAGTGAAAAAACCAAGATTATTTTCTCGGCAGTTCATAATTATCTGATTCGTTTCTGGATTGTATATGTCATAATTATTAGCGACTTTTAAACATTCCAACATGTTCTTTTACTAAAAATAGATTTTGGCTTAAAATAGGGTTCATACGAGTATAAAAAATTAATGTTTTAAAAAAGCCAAATGTAATACAATATTTATTAATTATACTGTTTTGAAGTTTCAACAAGTCGAATAAACTCAGCTTTATACCCTTCGCCATCATTTGAGTTTCCTCGTTTTGCCAGTTTTACAATTTCTTCAGAAGATTTGTCGGCGATTAGTTTTGAATCTCTTAATTTCAAACCAAACCAAGCTACGGCAAGCACTAAATTTCATGTCATCACTCGCTTTATCCATAGCGACCGATTTGTTCTCAATTACCTGAACCATTTCGATACTTTTTTCGCCGTCAGGTTTTTTGTAACGGAATTTTATCGTTGCCAATTCATTACTGTAATTCGTTGAACTGGTTTCTGTTTTGGTATATTTTAAATCATCAGGCTGTCCGTCTAAATAATTACTTTTTACACCTGCAGGAATAATTTCATATAAAGCCGTAACGGTATGATTGCTTCCTAATTCTCCAGCATCAATAGCATCATTTTTAAAATCTTCTGGGCGCAATTTTCTGTTTTCATAACCAATCAAACGATACGATTGAACTTGTTTTGGATTGAATTCAATCTGAATTTTTACATCTTTCGCGATAGCAAACATAGAACCTTTAAATTCTTTTCCTAAAAAACGATTCGCTTCTTGGATATTATCGATATAAGCGTAGTTTCCGTTTCCTTTATCGGCAAGAATTTCCATTTTACTGTCTTTGTAGTTTCCCATTCCGTAACCAAGGCAAGTCAGGAAAACGCCTGTTTTTCTTTTTTCTTCAATTAATTTTTCCATGTCAGAGTTAGAAGTGCTTCCCACGTTAAAGTCGCCGTCAGTTGCTAGAATGACACGATTGTTGCCGTCTTTAATAAAATTTTCTGCCGCAGTTTTATAAGCCAATTCAATTCCTGCTCCGCCTGCCGTACTGCCGCCAGATTGCAATTTATCCAAAGCATCAATAATTGTTTTTTTCTCATCGCCAGAAGTTGGAGGTAAAACCATTCCTCTTGCGCCTGCATAAACTACAATTGCCACTTTGTCTTTTGATCTTAATTCGTTTACCAATATTTTTAAAGATTGTTTTAGCAAAGGCAGTTTGTTCATATCGCTCATAGAACCCGAAACATCAATTAAGAAAACAAGATTCGAAGCTGGTAAATCATTTGTTGGAATGTTTTTTCCCTGTAAACCAATTTTCAAAATTTTATTATTGGGGTTCCAAGGCGAATCACTTACTTCTGTATTAATAGAAAACGGATTCTGATCTTTTGGCTGTGGATAAGTATATTTGAAAAAGTTCACCATTTCTTCTACACGCACTGCGTCTTTTGGAACCTGCTGTCCGTTATTTAAAAAACGTCTGATGTTGGTATAAGAAGCATTATCAACATCAATAGAAAATGTAGAAAGCGGTGCTGTTTTTGGACTTTCAAAAGCGTTTTCAACAAAAGTATCGTAATCTTCCTGAGTTGGTTCGGCAGGAATTGGCGTAATGATATTTAATTTTTTGTTTAATTCTTTTTCTGAAAGATTTTTATAAAGTTCATTTTTTGTTGAAATAACCACCACACCATTTGAAGCTTTACTTCCATAAACCGAAGTTGCGGCAATATCTTTTAAAAAAGAAACATTGTCAATGTCATTTGGGTTAATTTTAGCTATTTGATTTGATTTTGCAGGAACTCCGTCAATAATATACATAGGTTCGTCTTTTAGAGAAGGTGATGCTATTCCTCGTATTACAATAGTCGGACTTGGACTTGCAACATATCCCATATTGTTTTGAACTGGCATTCCTGTCGCTTTTCCTGCTAACACATATAACTCGTCTCTTTTTTCTTTTTTTCTTTCGGCGCGTGCATAACTGCGGTCTTCATATTCTGAATTACTGGTACCATAACCAACTACAACAACTTCATTTAAAGTCTGATTATCTGGAAGAAGCTTAATGTTCATAATATTAGAATTTTGAACCTTTTGGCTTTGTTTTTTGTATCCAAGGTAGGTAAAAACCAACATATCTCCTGTTTTGGCCTTAATGCTATATTGGCCATCAAAATTGGTTGCAGTATTTATTTTAGAAGTTTGATTGATGACGGTTACGCCGGGAATAGGCTGTTTGTTTTCATCTGAGACGATTCCTGTAATAATTCTTTCTTGCGCCGCGCTTACGAAACATATAAGCATAGCAATGGCTGATGAAATAAGTTTTAGACTTTTCATGATAATAAGTTTTTAGATTAATGTTCGGATGTTTTTCTGTGTCAAGGTTTTAAACTTTGACACAGATTTTTTTGTCTGGCTATTTTTTTAAAGCCGGTTTTCCTGTTTTAGTAGTAATAATAACAACGCCTTTTTTTCCTCTTTCGCCATATTTAGAAGTGGCTTCAAGATCTTGTAAAATCGTTATGGTTTTAATGTCTTGTTTGTCTAACGGTGCATAAGGACTTGTTGGATTATTGCCGAATAAATCATTTTCAGAATAATAAATACCGTCGATTATGTATAATGGTTCATCTAGAACTACGAGTGAATCAACATTTTCTGGATTTAGATTCGGAAGTTCGTTCTGCATCATTTTATCTTTTTTCACGGCATCGCTGTGTGCCATAGCGTTTCCGTTAAGAATTACTAAAGGCGCACTTTTCTTAGCTCTTTGGGCACTTTTATCTGCAAAGGCAACTTTAGCAGATTCTCTTTGCGGGTCGCTAGGATAACCCATGTCTGGAGTTACTTTTTTGGAAACAATATTGTTGTCTTCTTCTTCAAAAACATCTTCTTTTACAGATACGGGTGCAATAACTGCTTCAGCTGCAATTCTTGGCGCAGGCGCGGCTTGGACTAACTCTGTATTTGGTGCGATAGATTCCTGAATGGCAACGCGCTCTTTACTTTTAGTTTGATTTTCTAAAATTTTAACCCCTTCTTCGTTTGAAACAATTCCAGTAGAAGTGTTTTTTTCGTCTAAAACTGGTTTTGGAGAATTCTCTTTTTCAGTTTCCTGAATAACGACCTTTGGAGTTTCAGTTACGGTATTTTTATCGGTATGTAAAAACTGAGAACCTAAAGAAATCAGTAAAAGAAGAGAAGCAAGAATGGCAATTTTTTTCCATAAAGCAATTGTTTTTTTATCTTCCTTTTTGTCTAATTTGTCTTCCACACGCGACCAGACTTTTTCCATTCCGGGAAAGTCCTTAAACTCGGCATTTTGCGAAGCTTGTTTTATTTTATTGAATAATTTATCTTGATTGTCCATGACTATTTTGCTTTTTGATAATACAGTTTATTAACCAGTTCTTTCAATTTGGTCTTTGCGGCATTCAATTGTGATTTTGAGGTGCCTTCGGAGATCTTCAGCATTTCGGCTATTTCTTTGTGTCCGAAACCTTCAATAACAAAAAGGTTAAAGACTGTTTTACAGCCGTCTGGAATATGGTTTAATAAATTGAGTAAATCTTCTTCTTCCAATGTTGTCAATTCGTCTGTTGAAGGCTGAGAAATCAGCTTAACATCGTCAAGGTACATATTGAAGTTTGTTTCTTTTCGAATCCTCGCCAAACAATGGTTTACAGTAATTCTTCTGGCCCAGGCTTCAAAAGCGTATGCTTCTTTTAATTGATCCAGTTTGGTAAAAATGGTGAAGAAAGAATCGGCCAGCGCTTCTTCAATTTCTTCTTCCTTTTTTAAATATCGTTTACAGAGGCGGTACAATCTGGGCGCCATGTATTCGTACACCTCGCGCTGGGCATCGCGGTGCATTTTTTTACAGTTTGCTATTTGAGTCTCGTTTATCACAATTGTTGTCTTTCTTATATAGAGAGATAAAAAGATAAAAAGGTTGGGAGAGGTATGAAAAAAATATTAAAATATTTTTTTTAGGTTCAAAGTTACAAAGTTACAAAGCTACAAAGGTTCAAAGTTTTTACTGTAGAGACGCACTGCAGTGCGTCTAACGTCAGAGAATCGATGATGTTTTTTTATATATACTTTAGTAAACGTACCGCAGTGCGTCTTTCGTGATATGTTGACAGTTTGCAGTTTTTTATTCTCCTAAACAAATATCATTATAAAATTCCACAATTTCTTTAATGTCTTCGAAAACCCATTTATCGCCTTTTAATTTTTTAACGATGAAATCACAGTCAGCGAAAAATTTGGAAGTGTTTTTTCTCCACGCGTTTATAACACCGCAGTTTAAACAAGTTGGGTATTTATCTTTTGGCTTTTTGATATAATAGAATGTAGAAGGTTCGCTTACATTAGAATTTGACAATTGTTGTTGAGCCTGCGATCCTAATTGTGTTTTTAAAGTTGGGCTTAAGGTATTATCAGGGCGATCATCGTACGGATTATAAATCATGTCTGTAAGACTAAAATCGGATCCTATTTTTTTATATAAAGTCGCTTCACCTTGGGTAATTATTTCAACCAATTTTGGTTTGTCTAAAGAGTTTAACTTTACATATTCGAAAGTTCTAGTAACGCCAAAATCAAGGAATGTAATTTTTTTAACAAATTCTTCGTCCCAAGTATCTGGTTTATCCTCGGGCGTAACCTTAAATTTTATTTTATTGAATTTTAAAGAAGCAAAACCTTCAATAGAATCTCCGTCTTTAAAATGAATTATGGCTTCTCGTGTTTGAGAATAGCTTTTAAGGCTTACAAAAAACAGAATAATTGTAATGGTTTGTAGAGTTGCTTCATTAAAATGGATGTTCTTTAAATTTGGGTGAATATGACATTCTTTGCGAAGACGCATTGCAGGACTTCTCTACGTTTAATATGGTCATCGAAATACATTTTTGTTTCTCTGCGTTTATTCTTTGTGAATCTTTGAGGTAAAATTATTAGACAGAGATTCACAAAGAATTATACAAAGTAAAAGGTGAATTTAATTTATGCTAATTGCTTATTTCGCAATTTGAAATTTTGAATTTCCAACCTGCCACAATGCAAAAGCAAACATATCTGCACTATCATTATAAGTTACGTCTAGATCATTAGAAAAATGTCCGTTTGCGTAATTTACATGCAATAAGATTGGTCTTTCTGAACTATTGTAATTTTGTAAAATTGCGACAAACTTACCTGGAATCCAAGAATCTACTCTTGCATCGTTGATTCCAGTATGAACTAATACAGCAGGATATTTTTCTCCTTTTTTAACCTTGCTTTGCGCATCCATTTCTAGAAGATATTTAGTGTCTGTTTCGTTTTTTAAAGTACCAATTTCCGGTATTTGATTTGGACCATTCGGAGTAATTTCACTTCGTATAATATTGGTGTCGCCAACTTCAATAAGTGCCACTCTAAAAAGATCGGGGCGTTCTGTAATTGCTCTTCCAATTAATACACCTCCCATGCTGGCACCATTTCCAATAAGTTTAGCAGGTGAAGTATATTTTTCTTTTATCAAATATTCAGAACAAGCAATAAAATCTTTCCAAGTATTTGGTTTAGTTGCTTTTTGACCTCCTTTATGCCAATTTGCTCCTTTTTCCCCGCCGCCTCTAACGTGTGCGAAAGCAATTACAGTGTTTTGCTCCAGCAATGCCATAAAATCATCGCCAATATAATATGGCGTTCTGCTTGATCCGTATGCGCCATAACCACTAATATAACAAGGAGCAGAACCGTCTATTTTAATATTTTTAGGATAAATAATAGATAAAGGAACCATAACGCCGTCATGACTTGGTACTTCAATTTCTTTTACAACATATTGTTTTGAAAAGTCGGGATAATTTCCGCTCGAAATAAATTGTTTTGACTTTTCTAAGCTACCAGAACCACCATCAAAATAATAAGTCGTAGAAGGCGTGATCCAGCCATTGTTAAAAAACAATAAATTATCATTTTCACGAGAGTTTAAAGCATAACCTCCATTTGAACCTTTTGGAAGAGCTATTGTTTTACTTTCTAATGTTTTTGGGTTAATCTGATATTTGTCCTGAACGATTCCGTCACTTAAAGTATAATAAATGAAATTTTTAGTTTTCTGAATTCTGCGTAATATTTTATTGCCTTCCGGAATTACAATTTTAGCATTGTTAATAGTAGGATTTTTAATATCCGTTAATCCTATTTTATAATTTGGTGCGTTTTTGTGTGAAAGAAAAAAGAATTGATCTCCAATTATTTGATAGCTTGTAATTTCGTCTTCATATTTAATAAGCGGTTTCCAATTTATTTTAGGATTGCTAAGTTCTGAGTAAGGAGCATAAAAAGCCAATATTTCGCTTTTTGTAGATCCGATTTCTAAAATTATGTATGTATAATTGTCAGAGAAAGTGATGTCAGGAAACTGCTCCGACAGAAGGTTTAAATTTGGATTATTCTCTTTTGAAGCCAGAATTTTATCTGTTTCAGGATTCCTGCCAATAGTGTGAAGCAAAGATTTCATGTTTTTTAGAAAATTATCACTTTTACTATCATTAGTACTCATTTTTGTATAAGTAATCCCTTTACTGTCTGGGGTAAATGTGAAACTAAATTCGCTCCATACCGGCGTTAAATTATCCTCGAGAAAAGTTTTAGACTCAAGATCCATAATTCGCAGATCACAAACTTCTGCACCGTCTTGAGATAAGGTAACCGCTAATTTTTTCTGATCCGGGCTTATTGTAAAATTGGTAATCGTTGCATCTTTTTTATAAGTATTAGGATCTAAGATTAAAACTTCGGTTCCATTTAAGCCTTTACGAATGTAGAGTTTATCAATACTTTCTTCTTTTTTCTTTTTGGTGTAGTAATAATTCTCTCCGTATTGTCGCACATAACTATAAGTATCTCCCCCTAAAGTCTGCATTTCTTTCATTCTATTGAAAAGAGCATCACGGCCAGAGATTTTTTTAATAACAGAATTGGTATAATCGCCTTGATCTTTAAACCATTTTTGCACTTCTGGGTTTTTCATGTCTTCCATCCAGCGGTAAGAATCTGTGATTTTTGTTCCAAAATAATCATCTACAACTGGATGTTCAGGTGTTGAAGGATATTGAAATTGTGCGTGTGATATTTGACTTGTAATAAAAACTAAAAGAGCGAAAGTGGTTTTTCTGATCATTATTTTTTTATGGTTTATAATTATTACTTATGATATTCTGATATAGACAAAGACTGTCTAAATAAAAAAATGTCGCATTATTTTACAGGAATCGTCAATTTATAAATCTTAGTTTCTAAAAGATCCGTGTCATTATCTTCACAAAGTAAAAACTCGATTTTATTGTTTTCTTTTTTATAGAAAGTCAAACCTTCAAATTTATTGGTTGCCGTTATTTTTTGGGTAAAATCGATTTTCATGGTTTTAAGATCGATTCTTCCGATGAAACTTCCTAATATTTCGCCGTCGTCATAAGTTGATTTAGTGTCTTCTGCGGTTGAAAGGAAATAGATTTTATCATCGACTAAAACGGCGTCTGTAAAACTTGAACGAACGCCTTTTATTTTTGGAAGTTTGTAATTGACAGCAATCAACGCAAATTCATCTTCAAGACTTTTTGCATGAATGGTAAAAATGGTGTTTTTGTTTGAAATTCCGTTGCCTCGATTGAATAAATACCAGTTTTCGCCATCGAAAATGGCGCCTTCCAAATTGAAATCTTCCGGTTTTATTTCGCCAAAACTTTGCATTAAACCGTATATATCTGCCAAATTATTTTTCTTTAAAACGGTTTTGGACTTCAAATCGAATTCGATCATTTTGTTTCGGTTTTCGGTAGAACCAGAACCAAAAACATAAAGCGTGTCGTTATGATGTGTTAATGATTCGAAATCGGGTTTTAAATTTTTTGGGATATTTTGTGTCGGATTTTCAATTAAAGCGTGTTGATTTAATTGCTGTTTCTGCATATTGTACTCGTACAAGAATCCGCTGTTGTCGCCAATGATGTAAAGTGCATCGTTATTATAAAATAATCCTGATGCCGAACCGATTCCGATGATTTGAAATAGTATTTCTAATGTGAATTTTTCCATGAATTGTTGTTTTGAAAGACAAAATGTTTTTGTCTTATTTTATATTGATTAGTCTTAATGTATGTTGATTTACAGTATCTTTAATTTTTTCTAATGAGTTAGAGGTAATACAATCGGCAATAGCGATATAGACTAAATTGTTATCATCTGTCAAGCTTTTGTTTTCCATTATTTCCGTACCAGAACTGTTAATTCCGCTTAATAAATATATAGGAGTTTCTTGTTTATAGAGAAGAGTTGTTATTTCGACAGCTCTTTTTAAAATTGCTTCCTGAATATTTTTGTTGCCTTCTGTATATTCAATTCGCGATACACATTGATATAAAGAGTAAAATGAAACATCTTTTTTTGGTGGGAGTATATCTTTTGTTCCTTCAATTGGTTTTAAATCTTTAAAACATTTTCCATAAACTTCGATATAAGCTTTTTTTGAATTTTCGTGATTTATATCCTGACAAAAACTTTGGTATAGATTAAAGAGAAAAAGTATAATAAATATTTTTTTCATTACAAGTTAAAAGTTTATATGTAAAATGAATGTCTATTTTGAAAATAACTGCCTAGCCCTGATAGCAATGAAAATACTTTGAAAAGAAATTGAATTTTTTCTTGACAGAACAAAGCGACCAACGGAAGCTCTTGTTATGGCTTAGAAAAAAGCAATTTATTGAAAAGTATTGCAATGAATAGCAGGAATATGCTTCGTAAAATTAGTATATTTATGAGACAAAAAATTAAAAATATGAAATCAATAGACCCGAAAGATTTTAAAGTTGTAGATAAAATAAAATTAAAGAAGCTTCCGACTTTATTAAATGTTGATGCAGATGATGATGAAAAAGAAGAAAAACTAGATAAGGTTCAGTCAAAATTGAGTGATTTGCAGGATGTCATGTATGCGCATAATAAATATTCGGTTTTAATCTGCCTTCAAGGAATGGATACTTCTGGAAAAGACAGTTTGATTCGGGAAGTTTTTAAAGAATTTAATCCGCGTGGGGTTGTGGTTCATAGTTTTAAGACACCAAATTCGACTGAATTGGAACACGATTATTTATGGCGTCATTATATTGCTTTGCCGGAAAAAGGGAAATTTGCGATTTTTAATAGAACACATTATGAGAATGTTTTGGTGACAAGAGTGCATCCTGAGTATATTTTGGCAGAGAATCTACCAGATATTAAGTCGGTTGATGATATTAAACCAAAATTTTGGAAAAACAGAATTGAACAAATCAATAATTTTGAAAAGCACATTGCCGAAAACGGAACGATTGTGATGAAGTTTTTTCTGCATTTAAGCAAAGATGAACAGAAATCTCGTTTATTACGCCGTTTAGAAGAAGGAAAGCACAATTGGAAATTTTCGCCGGGAGATCTTAAGGAACGCGAACATTGGGATGAATATCAGGAATATTATGAAGAAGCAATAAATCAGACTTCTAAAGAGCATGCGCCTTGGTACGTGGTTCCTGCTGATGATAAAGATATGGCGCGCTATATTGTAGCTAAAATTATTTGGGAGGAAATGAAACAATATACGGATATTCAGGTTCCCGACTTAGCTAAGGAAATTAAAGACAATTTTGAAATGTATAAGAAAACTTTGGAAAAGAGTTAGTATTGGATAATTTGCGAATGTGTCAATAGATATTTTTTTTGACAAAGAAACCCGACAGGTTTAAAATCTGTCGGGTTTACTTTATACTATAAACTGGAAAATGTTAGAAATAAAAAACCCGACAGACTATGCGAGCTGTCGGGTTTTTACCAAAAACAAAATAATAAATTAAACCTATTTTTTAAAGTTTAAAACCATATGCAACACGAAGTGCTACTTGGTTGGTTTTAAAATCATGATAATCTTCGTAACGAACACTTAAATCGATGTATTTATTAGCGTATCCAATTCCTGGCGCCCATAAAAAAGTAGTGTTGTTGTAACCGTTTGTTACTGCAAAACCAGCACCTAGTTCTCCTAGAACATAAAATTGATCTTTTAAAACGAAGGCTTTAAAACCTGCTTTAGCGGGAATAAATCCAAGATCTTTAATGTCATTTCCTACGGCATCTTTTTTGCCATTAAATAAATTAGTAAAACCTGTTGTTAAGGTTAACGATGTTTTTTTAGAAAGATCGTATTGTAAACGAACGTCTCCACCAAGAGCCCAGTCATAATCGTTGTCGGTTGGAAGTCCTCCGTTAACTCCAAATCCTAATCTAAATCCTTGATCGTAATTTGTTGCTTCTGTTTCTTGAGCGAATGTTGTGTTAGAGAATAAAAAAGCAAAAGCGACTAGGCAAATAATCTGTAATTTTTTCATGGCTTATAATTTTGAATTATTAATGATGTAAAAGTAAAACGGAGGTATTTCGAGATTGTTATACAATTTTTAAAAATCGTTATATAATATTATTGTAAAATGATTTTAGTCTTAATATTGGCTTATATTTTTATTAATAGGATAGAATTCGCGACTTCTGATTATCTTTGCCGACTAAAATTGATTACAAGTGAATTCAAAGCAGTATACTAAGAGTTACTCTACATTCGCTTTTTATTACTAATTAGAAGAGCAATAACAAAATCGGTTTCAAATAACTAAATTTGAACAGAAAATAAGGCACAGATTATAAAGGTTTTTGAACTGTGACAAAATAATATAAACACTAAAAAAATAAATAAAAGATGGAATTACCTAAATTTTTACTTGGAGACAATACTGATTTTCCAGATGATATTTTTATCATTCACCTTGATTATCCAAGATTTATTATCAATCTAAAAGATGATGAGGTAGAATTTTTAGAAGAAGCAGAAGATCTTGACGAAGCAGAATTAAATGCAGAAATGGAAGGTTTGATTGAAAAAGCAAATGCTTTTTACGACCGCGAATTAAACCGTTACGAAGAATAAAGACCGCGCTCTGTGTGCGTCTTTATGACTGCACGGTAAAAACATTTACATTATCTAATGAAAAAATTAAGTTTTTTAAAACCTATATTTAATTTTATAGCAATCGGTTTATTGATAACTACTTTAAGCCGAATCTTTTTATTTTTCCTTTTTAAAGAAAGGGTAGCAGAAACACCTAATTTCTGGTATATTTTTCCAATTGGTCTAAGAATGGATTTGATATTACTTTGTTATTTATCTTTTCTTCCAGCTTTATTGATTACATTTTTACCCAATAAAAGGATAAAATTCACCAATAAATTTCTTGTAATCTATAGTTTTTTATTCCTGTTTTTTATTCTTTTTGTAGAATTGGCTTCGCCGGATTTTATAAAACAATACGATACAAGACCCAATAAGATTTTCTTGGATTATCTTATTTATCCAAAAGAAGTTGTTGGAATGCTTTTAAAAAGTTACCTGACTTCTATAATCATTACTTTTCTGATTTTAGGAATTGTACTTTATTTTGCATTTAAAAAAGGGCAGAAATATTTTTGCACCACAAATACCGACTATAAGTTCAAATTGATGGTATTTCCAATACTTGCTTTTCTATTATTTTTTGGTGCACGTTCGAGTCTAACTTCAAAACGTCCTATAAATGCTAGTAATGCTGTTTTTTCAACAGATCAATTAACCAATACGCTAGGGTTAAATTCATTTTATACAGTTGCTTTTGCAAGCATATTCTATAAAAAATGAAGGAAACACCAAAATGTACGGTAAAATGGATGAAGCCGAAGCGATTGCACGCGTAAAAAAATATATGATCGCGGGAGCAAGTGACTTTACAGATGCTGAAATTCCGTTTCTGCATGTACAGCGACCAGACTCTGTTTTGAAAAAACCTTATAATTTGGTGATTTTTTTACAAGAAAGTTTAGGTGCAGAATACGTGGGGATTCTTGGAGGGAAACCATTAACGCCAGAATTTGATAAATTATCTAAAGAAGGAACATTATTCACCAATTTGTATTGTACAGGAACCAGAAGTGTTCGTGGCATTGAAGCAGTTGTAACTGGTTTTTTACCTTCACCTTCAGAAAGTGTGGTTCGATTAGGAAACTCACAACAAGGATTTTTTACACTTGCTGATGCTTTAAAACACAAAGGTTACGATACAAGTTTTATTTATGGCGGCATGGCAAATTTTGATAATATGGCTTCGTTCTTTAACGGAAACGGCTTTAGTGATATTATCGATCAATCCGATTTTGAGTCTGATGGAAATAAATATGCTTTTAAAGGAACTTGGGGATATTCTGATGAAGATTTAGTAACCAAAGCCAACCAATATTTTAAATCAAAAGGCGATAAACCATTTTTCTCCCTGATGTTCTCAACTTCAAATCATGAACCATTTGAATATCCAGCGGGAAGAATTAAACCTTATGATAAAAAAGAAGCGACTGTAAACAACGCAATGAAATATGCCGATTTCTCTATTGGAAAATTCTTCGAATTGGCTAAAAAAGAGGATTACTTCAAGAATACTATTTTTATCGTAATAGCAGATCATAATACCAGAACATACGGAAAGAATTTAGTACCCATAAACAAATTCCATATTCCGGCATTTATAATAGGACCAGGAGTTTCACGAGGAGCCGTTTACGATAGATTGGCAAGTCAGATTGATATTCCGCCAACATTATTAAGCTATTTAGGAATTCCGTTTGAAACACCAATGGTGGGAAGAAATTTAAATAAATTAGATCCAAAGGTGCAGGGGAGATCGATTATGCAGTTTAACGACATTAATGCTTTCAGAGTTGAAAATCAGGTTGTGATTATGCGACCAAATTTAAAACCTTTGCAATTTGAAGTTAAAAATGATACGACTTTAATTCCTGTAAAATTAAATGAAGAATTAGCAAAAGATGCTTTGGCACATGTAATTACAGCGGGGAATTTGTATAAGGAGAGTAAGTATAAGCTTAGAGCTAAATAAAGGTTCAAAGGCTCAGAGTTACAAAGGAACAAAGGTTCAAAGAAACAGAGAAAAAACTTTGTTCCTTTGAACCTTTGCTACTTTGCACCTTTATTAAAATACAATTTTAATAATTCAGAAGCAACTGCAAAAGGTGAAATTTCATCATTTTGCACTGCTTTTTTATTTTCTTCTAAAAGTGAAATGATTTCTGGCTGATTGTAAAAGTTTTGTTTTAACTGCTCATTAATGGCTTCCATCATCCAGAACTGATTTTGTTCTTTTCTTTTTTCTTGAAAGACTCCAGTTTCTTGAGTCATTTCAAAGTAGTCAGAAATTGTATTCCATACTTCAGAAATACCTTCTTTTGTTACAGAACTGCAAGTCGTAACTTTTGGTCGCCAGTTTGATTTTTTTGGTGGAAATAAATGTAAAGCGCGATTAAATTCTACTTTCGCCTGATTGGCTTTTTTGATATTATCACCATCCGCTTTATTAATGACAATTGCGTCAGCCATTTCCATAATACCGCGTTTAATGCCTTGAAGTTCATCTCCGGCGCCTGATATTTTTAAAAGTAAAAAGAAATCGACCATACTGTGTACCGCAGTTTCGCTTTGACCAACACCAACAGTTTCAATAATTATAGTGTCAAATCCTGTCGCTTCACAAAGAATAATGGTTTCTCTGGTTTTGCGTGCCACACCGCCCAAAGTTTCTCCAGAAGCGCTGGGTCTTATAAAAGCATTTTGATCTTTAACCAATTCTTCCATTCGGGTTTTGTCGCCAAGAATGCTTCCGTGTGTAAGTGAACTGCTGGGATCAACTGCTAGAACTGCAATTTTTTTGCCTAATGCTGTAAGTTGTTTTCCAAAAGCTTCAATAAAAGTACTTTTTCCAACGCCGGGAACGCCCGTAATTCCTATACGAATTGACTTATTTGCATGAGACAAACAGCCCTGAACTACTTCGCCCGCTTTTTCAAAATGATCTGAATTAGTGCTTTCGATTAAAGTTATGGCACGGCTTAAAGAAGTTCTATTCCCTTCTAAAATACCATTAATTAATTCTTCTGACGAAGGCTGTTGTCTGCGTTTGTGCTTAATTTGATTAATAGCTGAAACATTGGTGATTTCAGGAGGTGAAATTCCAGCTTTTTCACTTAAGTCGCCAGCTTGTTTATTGAGATTTGACAAAACGCATTTTTTAGAAATGTAAAAGTACAGAAAACAAAAAGAGTTTCAAAAAGTTAGTTTGCCACGAATTATATGTATTTACACTAATTTGTTACATTTTTTTGTCATCTTGAGCGAAGTCGAAAGACACGCAAGTAACTCGACAAGGATTGTTTAACTACAAAGAGACCCGACAGGTTTTCGAAACCTGTCGGGTCTGAGTAGTATTGCAGAATTACTTTGTGTGTCCTTCGACTTCGCTCACGATGACACATCATTTTGTTTAAAAAATAATGCGCGAAAAATCGTGGCATGAAAAAAACTTAGCGACTTAGAATCTCAGAACCTTAGCATCTTTTTAGTAACCAGCTGTAAAGCGTACTTGATGATGTTTTGGAGTTTCTACTTCATCAGCAATTACAACCGCTAAATCTTCTACAGATAAAATACTTCTTTGCTCGTCATTGAAAACAGGATTTTCTAATCCTAAACGGTAATTTCCAGTTCTTCCTGTTTTAATTCCAGCGTGCATTTCGAACGCAGGGCTAAAAAATGCCCAGTCTAGATCTTTTTCTTCTTTGATGATGTTTAAATAATGTCTTGCAAGCATTTGCTCCTGGATAAATTTCTTTTGGGAAATCTGGCGTATCAACAGCTTGTAAATCTGGTGCAACAAATAAACTTCCAGCTCCTCCGATAGTGATAAAACGTTTTACACCCGATTTTTTAACTGCTTCCTGAATCGCTTTTGAACCTGCTAAAAAGTCATCGTAAATGTTTGGGTTTGTCCATCCTGGATTGTAAGCGTTGATAATAGTATCGTGTCCTTTTAAAATTTCTGCCAAAGCGTCAACATTAAAAATGTCTGCGACTGACCCAAGTTGCATTTGCATTATCTTTTGGAGTTCTTGCGATTGCAGTAATTTCATGTTTTCTGTCTGCTAATTCGTTTAAGATTGCTGAGCCAACAAATCCTGTAGCTCCAATAATTGCGATTTTCATAATATATAAATTTATTTAGTAATAAAAAATGTTACAGTTTTAGTCAAAAAAATAGTTTTTAAAATTGATTCGAAAAATCTTCTAAAGAAATGTTTTCAAGTCGCGCGCTAACTTTCTGATTCATTTCGCTGTATAAAGCTTCCAGATTCTGATTGATTTTCTTCCCAACGGGACAATCAGGATTTGGCTGATTTTTGGCGAAGCCCAGACCAATAGTTTCAAAAGTCATTTCGAATATTTCTTTTAAAGTCAATTTAGAAGCATTTACGGCTAATTTTGTTCCTCCATTTTTTCCTTCTTTACTTTCTACAATATGATGTGCTTTTAAATTGGCAATTTCTTTTCGAACCAAAACCGGATTTAAATTGATACTCCCCGCAATAAACTCCGAAGACAAATAATCGTTTGGAAATTTATTGAGTAAAGTAAGAATGTGAATCGTTATGGCAAATTTACCTGAAATCATACTGTAATAAAATATGTTACAAATTTACATCTTTTTGTAACACAAAATACTAATTTAACTTTTTTTTTATTCCTTAACGATTAGTAACTAGTCCTTAGTAATTAGTCTTGAGCTTTAATGCTTTGTAATTATTACTTTTGCATAGTAATTAGTAATAACTATTATTGTATAAAATGTTTAGTAAAAAAATGTGAGCTTTAATTCAGCCTAACAATTTGATCTTAAAAATAAGTACTAATAACTAATTGCTAAGGACTAGTTACTAATTACTAACAACCAATTAATGAACAACTTCCTTTTAATATTTCTCTTTCTTTCAATCGGTTTAATTTTACAGCGGGTAAAACAATTTCCTGTACACATTTATAAGACACTCAATAAAATTGTTATTTATTTTTGCCTTCCTGCGATTACTTTATATCACATTCCGAAAATAAAGTGGAGCACTGATTTGCTTTTTCCAATAGGTGCGGGCTGGATTACCTACATATTTGCTTTTATATTTTTTCATTTTTTGGGAAGAAGAAACGGCTGGTCCAATAAATTAATTGGCTGTCTGATTTTAACAGCAGGTTTGAGTAATAGTTCTTTTCTCGGTTATCCTATTATTGAAGCTTTATTTGGGAAGAAAGGATTAGAAACCGCTGTTTTGGTAGATCAGCCGGGGACTTTCGTAGTGGTGTCTACACTTGGTGTTTTTACTGCGGCTTTTTATTCCAAAGGAAGTCCAAATGCTTTAGGGATTTTAAAAAAGATAATCTTGTTTCCGCCTTTTATAATGTTTGTTTTGGCTTGTTTGATGAATATTTTTCAAGTTGATTTAAATGAAAACTTTCAATCTATATTATTAGCAATTGGAAGTTTGGTCACACCTTTGGCTTTACTATCAGTTGGATTGCAGTTAAGTTTTGATCGAAAAAGCCAGCATTGGAAATTCTTAAGATTGGGACTTTTCTTTAAACTGATTTTAGTTCCTTTCGTAATTTTTGTTCTTTATGTTTTTATTTTCAATCAACGTTCCGAAGTGATCAAAATTACTTTAATGGAAACTGCTATGGCACCCATGATTACTGGAGCAATTTTAGCTTCGACTTACGGATTAAAGCCAAAATTAAGCAGTATGATGATTGGTTACGGAATTCCAATTTCTTTTGTAACCCTTGCCTTCTGGTACTTTATCCTAAGTTTTATTTAGTTTAAAATAGTAATTATATCGATAAAGTAGAATTTTAACTTTTTTTTACGTTTTGAATGTTTTTCTAAATGCATTTTTTAGTTAATTTTAAAGGAACTAAAAAATTGAAATTATGTCAACATTAAGATTAGGCGATATAGCTCCAGATTTCCACGCAGAAACCACGCAGGGACCAATTGATTTTCATGAATGGTTGGGAGATTCATGGGGTGTGTTATTTTCGCATCCAGCAGATTTTACTCCTGTTTGTACTACTGAATTGGGAACTGTAGCTAACTATGTTCCTGAATTTACCAAAAGGAATACGAAAGTTATTGCTTTGAGTGTAGATGGTTTAGACTCACACAAAGAGTGGATTAAAGATATTAACGAAACTCAAAATACAGAAGTTACTTTTCCAATTATTGCAGATGAAAATAAAGAAGTAGCGAATTTATACGATATGCTTCATCCAAATGCGAGCGACAAATTTACAGTTCGTTCTGTTTTTGTGATCGGACCAGATAAAAAAATAAAATTGACTTTGACGTATCCAGCTTCGACAGGAAGAAATTTTGACGAATTACTTCGTGTTATTGACAGTTTGCAATTGACAGCAAATTACAGCGTTGCAACGCCCGCAAACTGGAAAGACGGTGAAGATGTTGTAATTGCACCTGCAATTCCAGACAGCGACATTCCAGCAAAATTCCCAAAAGGACATACGCCAATTAAACCTTATTTACGTTTGACACCACAGCCAAATAAGTAAGTTTTTTTTAGGTTCAAAGGCTCAAAGGGGCAGAGGTTCAAAGGCTCATAAAATAAAAAGCACTACAATTTTCATTTTGAAAATTGTAGTGCTTTTATATAAGAAAATGATATGCTCGCAGAAAAACCTTTGCATCTTTGAGCCTCTGTCCCTTTGAACCTAAAAAAACTTACTTAACCGCCAATAAAGCAGTCATTCTTTTTTTGTCGCCCACGACCCAAAGAATATCGTTTTTCTCTAAGATTAAACTAGATTCTGGATTTAGGATACGATTTCCGTTTCTTTCTATTCCAACAACCATTCCGTCTGTTTTCGCTCTAAATTGTCCGATACTTTTCTGAATAAATTCTTCCTGAGAAACTTCAAGCTGACGTAGTACAATATTAGTTTCTTCTACTTTTCCGGGAGCTTCAGTTTCATTTTGAGTTAAAAATTTAGTGAATTCAACAATCTGGGCATCGGTACCAATTACGCAGATTTCATCTCCAGGAAATAAACGTTCAATTTTGGTTGGAATTGGTATCGTAACTTCACCTCTTTTAATATAGGCAATATTAATTCCCAATTCTTCCCGAATCTTTAATTCTTGTAATGTCTTACCAACTAAATTAGATTCTTTTTTTATTTCAAAAAATGACATGTGACCATCCCACGGCATTAGATTAGCATATCTTCTGTCGATTTTTTTGTTTTCACGATCATTAAGATTTTTCAAAAAGTGATTTTCGATTCTATGGTATTGTTCGTTCAGTTTTTTAGGGAAAATTTGATAGGCGGCAATCGCAATAATCAGCGCCACAAATGCTACTAAAGGCGAGAAGAAAATATTCAATAGAAATCCAACAAAGAATAATCCAAGGCTCATTCTGATTAAAATCAGCATTAAAAGTGCTCCTCGATATTTGCGCTCTTCCCAAAGTATTTCTACTTCTTCCACTTTAACACGACGAAGCGAAAGCGCCCATAAAAATGGCGCAATTATTACCAGTGTTAATAAAGCGACTAAAGTATTTCCAAAACGTGTATCGGCTACTAATGGCGCTACAAATCGGGACGACAGTAAAATAATAGCCGCAATAATAATGGTGTGAAGAATAATTTGAGTGACTGAAGAACGCAGTACCACCTGCCAAGTACTGACAGACTTAATGGCCTGTGCATTTACACTGTAGCGGTTAATATTTTTAACCCATTTTTTAGGCATTTTTGATTCTAAAAATTGAGCAAATGTTTCAGAATATTTGATTAAGAACGGAGTTGTAAAAGTTGTTACTGCAGATACTGCCACAATAATTGGATACAAGAAATCGCTGGTTACTTTTAAAGTCATTCCGAGTGTTGCAATAATAAAGGAGAACTCTCCAATTTGCGCCAGACTCATTCCCGTTTGAACAGATTGTTTAAGAGGCTGACCAGAAATTAAGGCTCCAATAGAAGAACTAAATGCTTTTCCGAAAATAGTTAAAAGCGTAATCAATGCAACAGGAAGTGCATAAGTCACTAAAGTTCCCGGATTGATCAACATTCCTACCGATACAAAGAAAACAGCGCCAAATAAGTCTTTTACCGGCTGAATCAAATGTTCGATTTTTTCAGCCATTGTAGTTTCAGCGATAATAGAACCCATAATAAAAGCTCCTAAAGCTGGTGAAAAACCAACATTTGCGACAAAAATTACCATCATTAAACATAATGCTAATGAAATAATCAAAAGCATCTCATCTGTCATAAGATGTTTGGCTTTTTTAAAGATTGTCGGAATTATAAAAATACCGCCTAAAAACCATATAATTAAAAAGAAAACCAATTTTAAAACAGATTGAAGCAATTCACCCCCAGATACCTGATCGCTGACCGCAATTGTCGATAATAGCACAAGCATTAAAATAGCTACAATATCTTCAACAATTAAAGCTCCGAATACAATTCCAACGAACTTTTTTCCTTTGACCCCAAGTTCGTCAAAAGCTCTAATTATAATAGTAGTGGACGAGATGGAAAGAGTGGCACCCAAAAAGATGCTGTCCATTTTTCCCCAGCCCATCCATTGGCCGACACAATACCCAATCAGTGTCATAAACAAAATCTGAGTTATGGCGGTGATCGATGAGGTGCCTCCAACTTTCATTAGTTTTTTAAAACTGAATTCGAGTCCCAAACTAAAAAGCAAAAAGATTACCCCGATTTCGGCCCATACTTCAACACTTTTCATGTCGGTTATAGATGGGAAAAAATCAAAATGGTTTCCAGCTAAGAATCCTGCAATTAGGTATCCTAGAACCAGAGGCTGTTTCATTTTTTTAAATAATAAAACGGCAATTCCAGCAGTCATAAGGATTAATCCCAAATCACTAATTAAAGGTTGTAGGTGATGTGTACTTTCGGTCATGCAGCATTTAAGGCAATCATATAATAAGTGGTATTTTTTTTAGGAGCTGATCCAGCTTTACATTACAAGCTTTTGTTCAAAAATGCCTATTTTTTAAGCAGTTCCAGGAGCTTCCGTTGGTCGCTCTGTACCTGCAAAAAAAATATGGCTTTTTTCTCAAAAGGCTTTTCATTTTAATCTGGGCTAACTCTCGATTTAAATAAAAAAAGCTATCTCGATAAAGATAGCTTTTTTTGGTAAAATATTTGGTGTTTTCTTTAAATTCCTGTGTAGTTACTAGGAGTTATTTGCATTAATTCTGCTCTAACAGCATCAGAAACTTCTAAAGTTGCAATAAAATTATGAATTGCATTTTTGTCAATAGCTTCGTTTGTTCTAGTAAGTCCTTTTAAGGCTTCATATGGATTTGGATAAGCTTCGTGACGTAAAATTGTCTGAATAGCCTCTGCAACAACTGCCCAGTTTCTTTCTAAATCTTCAGCAAATTTACTTTCATTTAAAAGTAATTTGTTTAAACCTTTTAAAGTGGCTTCAAAAGCAATAATAGTATGTCCAAACGGAACACCAACATTACGTAAAACAGTACTGTCAGTTAAATCGCGCTGTAATCTCGAAATTGGTAATTTTGCTGACAAATGTTCAAAAATAGCATTTGCAATTCCTAAATTTCCTTCAGAGTTTTCAAAGTCAATTGGATTTACTTTGTGCGGCATTGCAGAAGAACCAATTTCTCCCGCTTTGATTTTTTGTTTGAAATAATCCATCGAAACATACGTCCAAATGTCACGGTCTAGATCTATAATAATAGTGTTGATTCTTTTTAAAGCATCAAAGAAAGCGGCAAAATGGTCGTAATGCTCAATTTGAGTTGTTGGAAAAGAATGCTTGCAAACCAAGATTAGTTTCAACAAATTTATTTCCAAATTGTTTCCAGTCAATTTGCGGATATGCTACATGATGTGCATTGAAGTTTCCTGTAGCGCCGCCAAATTTAGCGAACAAACGGAACATTGAATAACAAACGCATCTGCTCTTCTAAACGCTCTACAAAAACCAAAAGTTCTTTACCCAAACGAGTAGGAGAGGCAGGCTGTCCGTGTGTACGTGCCAGCATCGGAATGTCTTTCCATTCAACGCTCAATTCTTTTAATTTAGAAATTACGGCGATTAAAGTCGGCATATAAACTTGCTCAAACGCTTCTTTAGTAGAAAGCGGAATAGCAGTATTATTAATATCTTGAGATGTTAATCCGAAATGAATGAATTCTTTATACTGAGATAAACCTAATTTTTCAAAAGCATCTTTTATAAAGTACTCCACTGCTTTTACGTCGTGGTTAGTTACTTTTTCTGTTTCTTTAATCCAAAGTGCATCTTCTGTCGAAAAGTTTTTGTAGATATTTCTTAAACTTTCAAATAAACCAGAATCAATACCTTGTAATTGTGGTAATGGAATTTCGCATAAAGAAATAAAATATTCCACTTCAACCAAAACACGGTATTTTATTAAAGCTTCTTCAGAGAAAAAAGGGGCTAAATTTTGGGTTTTATTTCTATATCTTCCGTCAATTGGTGATATAGCATTCAGTTCGTTTAGAGTAGTCATTGTTATGTTGTTTTTCGAAAGGTGCAAATATAAACAGAATTTGCGGATTTAAGTAATCCTAAATCCAATTGAATACATTAAAAAGAAGACAAAACACAAATTTCACGAATTAGCACTAATTTTTTTGCCTTTATAGATTAGCAGAAGGTTCGTGATAATTCGTGAAATTTGTGTTTAATGATTATACTCTAAATTGATTTTAATTTTTCTCTTAAATCGGCAACTCCTTCCGAAGCAAATTTGGCAATCGTTTCAACCTTATTTCTAAGATTGGGAATTGCAATAGGTTTTGGATCAATATAAAAAACAGGAGTTGTACTTGGAACATACGAAATTAAGCCTGCGACTGGATAAACTTGCAATGAAGTTCCTATTACGGCAAAATAATCTGCTGTTTCAGTAATATCAATGGCTTCTTCTAAGGCTGGAACTTCTTCGCCAAACCAAACAATGTGAGGACGTAATTGATTTCCGTTCACATCAAAATCTCCGGTAAATAAATCTTCTGTCCAATCTAAAATTAGATTTTTATTTTGAACACTTCGAACTTTTAATAATTCTCCATGCAAATGCAGAACTTTTGTACTTCCGGCACGTTCGTGTAAATCGTCCACATTTTGAGTGATAACATGAACATCAAAATCTTTTTCTAGTTCAGCCAGAATAATATGTCCGAGATTGGGATTGACATCTTTTAACTGCTGACGGCGTTTGTTGTAAAAATCCAAAACTAATTCTTGATTTTTATACCAGCCTTCAGGTGTTGCAACTTCCATTACATCATGTCCTTCCCACAAACCGTCGCTGTCACGAAATGTTTTGATACCACTTTCTGCACTGATTCCGGCTCCGGTTAAGACTACAAGTTTCTTTTTCATGTTTTCCAATTTTGAATCTCAAATATATAAAATAATCAATAGTCGTTTTGTGTGATCTATTTAATTTTTTATAAGTTAAATCTTATATATTTGATATTTTTAATGAAGTTGTAAAAGGAGAGGTTTAATTTTATAAAACAACAAAGTTCGGTTTTAATAAGAACTTTTGTATATTGCAATGCTTTATGAGAATTATTGGAAAGAAAATAATTTTAAAAATTAAGAGTAAAAATATTGGGAATAAGAAATTGTGTACTGAAATCGATAGGCTAATTTTTGACCTAGAGAATTTTGATACTGATAAAGAAAAAATCGAAGATTTACGAGGCGATGCCGATTGTGTTCATAATGATGGTTTTTACTTTTTTGATATCAATATTCATCGAACATTAATTTTAATTGAGTTTGATTCTGAAGGAGAAGCTACTATAATTTGGGCTGGAACTCACCAAGAATATGAAACGATTTTTAAAAACAATAAGAAGACCGTTGAAAAATGGTTGAGAAAAAATGGTTATATAGAATAATGAAAACATACTTAGATATTGAGAAATTAGTTAGTGATGGATTAATTTCAAATGAGTTAGATTATGAAAGAGCTCTTATTGCCGAACGCAAACTTAGATTACTAGCGAAAGAAAGTGTGCATTTTAAGAATTTAAGATTTAAACTTAGAGACTTAATAGAGAACTATGAAAAATCAGAATGGAATGATGTAGACCAAATTGATGATCATAAACTTTTGGAAATTGAAAAATCTGAACGTATTGCAGAACTAGAACGACTATTTATGGAAAACCGCAAGTTTGTAATTCGTAAAAGATTAAAAGAGTTTGACTTAACTCAAGAAAATCTAGTCGCAATTTTAGGGCATAAAAGCAAAACACATATGTCAGAACTTATAAATGGTATTAAGCCTTTTACTTTGAAAGATTTAGTAATTATTAATAGGATCTTGAAAATTGAAATGGGCTTGTTGATTCCTGTCTTCCTTTCTAAAGCAGATCAAATCAGACTAAACGATGTTGTAAAAGCACTTGGGAAACCAAAAGTAAAAATTAGTGCCGAAGATTTAGTTGTTTCATAAATAAGATTTCAATATAAAATATCTTTTAACAGCTTAAAAAAGTAATATTTTTGCAAAGAAACAGAATTAAAATGATTGATTTAGATTACCTCGCATTTTTAGAAAATATATTAACAGACAACCGAAAAGAAAAATTCCTAAAAGTACTAGGAAATCGCACCAAGCATTTTACAATTGCAGTAGAAGATGTTTTTCAGATGCACAATACAAGTGCTGTTATGAGAAGCTGTGAGGTTTTTGGAATTCAGGAATTGAATGTAATCGAACAACGTTACGGAAAAAAAATTGACAAAGAAATTGCGATGGGGGCTCAAAAGTGGGTGGACATTAATCAGTTCGATTCGGTAACTACTTGTATTTCGACTTTAAAAGAAAAAGGTTATCAAATCATCGCTACTACACCTCATGAAAATGATTGCTTATTGGAAGATTTCGATATTACAAAACCAAGTGCCTTATTTTTTGGAACTGAGAGAGATGGATTGTCGGAAGAAATTCTTCAAAAAGCCGATGGATTTCTTAAAATTCCAATGGTTGGTTTTACAGAGAGTTTAAATATCTCAGTTTCGGTCGCTATCATCATTCAGAATTTAACAAACAGATTGCAAAATTCAGATATCGACTGGCATTTATCAGAAGAGGAAATTCTAGAAAAACGTCTGGCTTGGGCTAAAAATTCAATTAAAGATATAAAGAGAATTGAAGCACGATATTACGAGGAGAATCGTAGATAGTCTCAGTATTCAGTCTCAGTTTTCAGTTTTCGGTCTCAGTCAGTCTCAATCAGTCTCAGTCTCAAGTATGCGTCACAGTTCGAAAAGATAAATAACTAATTAAGCTAAAAAAAAAACCCCGACAATTTTAAAAATTGTCGGGGTTTTATATTTAATTCCTATCAGCCTGAAAACTGAAAACTGAGACTGAATACTGAGAATACTATTTAACAAGAACCCATTCGCCAGAAGCGATTAAAGTTTCTGCTTTTTTAAATTTCATTATTTCTGTATTACCAGTTGCAACTTCTTGAACAGTTACAGTATCGTTACGATTGATTTTTGGCATATCTCTGACGATAGTTTCTGTAACTTGACGTCGCTGTGTTTCTCCAGCTTCACGGTTGATGCTTTCGCTGTTTGGAATTTCGTCTTTGCTTAATTGTAAATTTTCTTTTGGACGAACTTCTCTTGCTTCGTGAATTTCAGGAACGTTTTGAGCAGGTAAATCACCTTTAAATAAGAATGAAATAACTTCTTTATTAACGTTGTCTAACATTCCTCTAAACAAGTTGAAAGCTTCTAATTTGTAAATAAGCAACGGATCTTTTTGCTCGTGAACAGCTAATTGAACAGATTGTTTCAATTCGTCCATTTTGCGTAAGTGTTTTTTCCAAGCTTCATCAACGATAGAAAGCGTGATGTTCTTTTCAAAATCAGCAATTAATTGAGAACCTTCGCTGTCATAAGCTTTTTTCAAGTCCGTAACAACATTCAAAGTTTTGATTCCATCTGTAAACGGAACAACAATTCTTTCAAAGTGGTTATTTGGTTCTTCGTAAACACCTTTAATAATTGGGAAAGCTTCTCTGGCGCTTCTTTCTGTTTTTTCAGTATAAAATGCCAATGCTTCTTTGTATACTTTTCCTGTGATTTCAATATCAGATAATTTTAAGAAATCTGCTTCTGAAAGCGGAGATGTAATTCCGAAATAACGAATTAAATCAAAATCAAATGCTTTGAAATCATTTGTTACTTTATTATTGCTTACAATTAATTCGCAAGTATCATAAAGCATATTAGCGATATCTAGTTTCAAACGCTCACCAAACAAAGCGTGGCGGCGACGTTTGTAAACTACTTCACGCTGTGAGTTCATAACATCATCATATTCTAATAAACGTTTACGAACACCAAAGTTGTTTTCTTCTACTTTTTTCTGAGCACGTTCGATAGATTTAGTCATCATAGAATGCTGAATAACTTCACCTTCTTTTAATCCCATTCTGTCCATTACTTTTGCAACTCTTTCAGAACCAAATAAACGCATTAAGTTGTCCTCAAGAGAAACATAGAATTGAGAGCTTCCTGGATCTCCCTGACGTCCTGCACGACCACGTAACTGTCTGTCAACACGACGAGAATCATGGCGCTCTGTACCAACGATTGCTAAACCTCCGGCGACCTTTACTTCTGGAGATAATTTAATATCGGTACCACGACCAGCCATGTTTGTAGCAATAGTTACAACTCCAGCCTTACCAGCTTCTTCTACAATTTGTGCTTCTTGTTTGTGCATTTTAGCATTCAAGACATTGTGTGTAACGCCTCTCATTTTCAACATTCGGCTTAATAATTCTGAAATCTCTACAGAAGTTGTTCCAATCAATACTGGTCTTCCAGCGTTTGATAATTCGGTAACGTCTTCAATAACAGCGTTGAATTTTTCACGTGTTGTTTTGTAGATATAATCTTCTTTGTCAATTCTTGCAATTCCTCTGTTGGTTGGAATTTCAACAACATCCAATTTATAAATCTGCCATAACTCGCCAGCTTCTGTAACCGCTGTACCTGTCATACCACCTAATTTGCTGTACATTCTGAAATAATTCTGTAATGTTACAGTAGCAAAAGTTTGTGTCGCGACTTCAATTTTTACATTTTCTTTTGCTTCGATCGCTTGGTGTAAACCGTCAGAATAACGACGACCATCCATGATACGACCTGTTTGCTCATCGACAATCATAATTTTGTTGTCCATGATCACATATTCTACATCTTTTTCAAATAAAGCGTAAGCTTTTAAAAGTTGTGTAAGAGTATGGATACGCTCGCTTTTTACACCAAAATCTTGGAATAATCTTTCTTTAGCTTCAGCTTCAGAATCTTTATCCAGTTTTTGCTTTTCGATAGCAAGCAATTTCTGTTCCGATGTCTGGTAAAACGAAGAAATCGGCATCAGTATCTCCAGAAAGGTATTTGATACCATTATCTGTTAATTCAACCTGATTGTTTTTTTCTTCAATCACAAAATACAAAGCTTCGTCAACTTTATGCATGTCGCGATTGTTATCCTGCATATATTGATTTTCAGTTTTTTGAAGTAATTGTTTAATTCCTTCTTCACTTAAAAATTTAATTAATGCTTTATTTTTAGGTAAACTTCTGTAAGCTCTTAATAATAAGAAACCACCTTCTTTAGTATTTCCTTCTTTGATTAATTTTTTAGCTTCTGCCAAGAAACCATTTGCTAACTGACGTTGTTGTGCAACTAAGTTTTCGATTTTTGGTTTCAATTCATTAAATTCATGACGATCTCCCTGTGGAACTGGTCCTGAAATAATAAGTGGTGTTCTAGCATCATCAATTAATACAGAATCGACCTCATCGACAATTGCATAATTGTGTTTTCTCTGTACTAAGTCGCTAGGCGAGTGCGCCATGTTATCTCTTAAGTAGTCAAAACCAAATTCGTTGTTGGTTCCGTAAGTGATATCTGCGTCGTATGCTTTTTTTCTTTGCTCTGTACTTGGCTGGTGATTATCAATACAATCAACAGTTAAACCGTGAAATTCGAATAAAGGTGCTTTCCATGTACTATCACGTTTTGCCAAGTAGTCATTCACAGTTACTAAGTGAACACCGTTTCCTGTCAAAGCATTTAAGTAAAGAGGTAGTGTAGCAACCAAAGTTTTCCCTTCACCCGTTTGCATTTCGGCAACTTTACCTTCGTGCAAAACCATACCGCCAATTAGCTGAACATCATAGTGAATCATGTCCCAAGTAATGTCTTTTCCGGCGACATTCCATTTGTTAGCCCAAACCGCTTTGTCACCATCAATAGTAATATAAGGTTTTGTAGCTGAAAATTCGCGGTCTCTTGGAGTTGCGCTCACTTCGATATGAGAATTGTCTTTAAAACGACGAGCTGTTTCTTTAACAACAGAAAATGCTTCTGGAAGAATTTCCAATAAAGTTTTTTCTGAAATTTCATAAGCCTCTTTTTCAAGAGAATCAATAGCATCATAAAGATCTTCTCTTTTGTCAATGTCTTCGATGTTTTCTACTTCCGCTTTAAGCGCGGCAATTTTAGCATCTTTATCAGCTCTAGCTTCTTTGATTCTATCTTTAAAATATACAGTTCTCCCTCTTAATTCGTCGTTTGAAAGACTCATTAAAGTAGTTTCGAATGTTTTAATTTTGTTTAAGTAAGGTTGTAAAGCTTTGACATCTTTCTGTGATTTATCACCTACAAAGACTTTAATAATACTGTTTATGAAACTCATGATTTATTGTATTTCTTTATTATTATATGTATTTGAACCAAAAAAAAAGCCTCTGTGATGAGACTTTTTCCTTTGGTTTATTTTTTAATATTCATCCTCATTCCAAAGATAATCTTCGTCTGTTGGATAATCAGGCCAAATTTCTTCCATTGATTCATATATCTCGCCTTCATCTTCGATTGATTGAAGGTTCTCAACTACTTCTAATGGAGCACCAGCTCTAATTGCGTAGTCTATAAGTTCATCTTTGTTAGCAGGCCATGGCGCATCACTTAAATAAGATGCTAATTCTAATGTCCAATACATCTGTTATCTGTTTAGTTTGTGCAAAAATAAATTTTTTACTGAAAAAGACAAGTAAATTTTGATTTATTTTAATAAAATTTAAGAACGTCTTCTCGAAATTCCAAAAATTAAATTCCAAATTCCAAAAAAAGAACCTGAAATTGCCACTATTTGGAGATTTCTATATTATTTAAATTCGCAGAATTTTTAATTTTTAATTTTTTCTTTGGAATTTGAGATTTTCAAAAATTGGGATTTTAAGAAAATTTATTTTCTCGGAATCCATTTCACTTCCTCCGCTTTTAAGTCAAACGACAACTTCCGTGCCAAGACAAAAAGGTAGTCAGAAAGTCGGTTTAAGTACTGAATTGCTATTTCTGGAACGGGTTCGTTATGACTTAAATGTACCGCTAAACGCTCCGCTCGACGGCAAATACAGCGCGCAATATGACAATGTGACACTGTTGGATGACCTCCTGGTAAAACAAAATGGGTCATTGGAGGAAGGCTTTCGTCCATTTTATCGATCTCGTTTTCTAATAATTCAATATCTGAATCAATTATACCAAGATTTTTCAAACGAAGTTCACCGTTTTTTAAAACCTCTTTTTCTTGTGGCGTTGCCAAAATGGCACCAACAGTAAAAAGACGATCCTGAATTTCGATTAAAATAGTTTTATACTGAGAATCGATTTCCTGATCGCGAATTAATCCTATATAGGAGTTCAACTCGTCTACAGTTCCGTAGCTGTCAATTCTAATATGATCTTTTGGTACACGAGTTCCTCCAAAAAGAGCCGTTGTTCCTTTGTCGCCTGTTTTGGTGTATACTTTCATTTTTTTTGAGGTGCTAAGGTTCTGAGATTCTAAGATGCTAAGATTTTAAAAATTTTAGCTTTTTGGATAGCGAAAAGCGGCTACGTATTTTTTGTCGTTAATCTTAATAAGTATGGCAATATTTTCTATTTTTTTGTCTTCTGTTGGTATTTCAGATGAAAAAACATTTTTCTTTTTATTTTTTGAGCCTTTTAGAAATTTGTTCGTATTGTCAGAAAATTTAAACATAACTGATGCCTCAATTTTTTTGATAGAAACAGGTTTGTTTAAGGAATCTTCAACATAATAATCAATTGTTTTGTCGTACTTAATTATACCCACTGTATATCCGTCATCAACAATAACCTTTCCTTTTAAGGGTGCACTTGTCTGTGCGTTGACACAGTTAAGTATAAATAAAAATATAGGTAAAAGTTTTTTGCTTTTTAATGTCATTATTATAGTATTTAGGACTAAAACTATTTAGTTACATCACTTTCAATTAATCCATCGCGTAAACGAATTACACGATGTGCGTAAGCGACGATGTCTTCTTCGTGAGTTACTAGAATTACAGTATTTCCTTGTGCATGAATATCTCCAAAAAGTTTCATAATCTCTACAGAAGTTTTACTGTCTAAGTTTCCTGTAGGCTCATCGGCTAGAATAATGGACGGTTTGTTTACTAAAGCTCGGGCAACAGCAACACGCTGGCGTTGTCCTCCAGAAAGCTGATTGGGCTGGTGATCCATTCTGTCGGCAAGGTTTACTTGTTTCAGTACTTCAGTTGCTCTTGCAATTCGGTCAGATTTTCCGTAACCAGCATAAATCATTGGAAGTGCAACGTTATCAAGTGCAGTTGTTCTTGGCAGTAAATTAAAAGTTTGAAAAACGAAACCAATTTCTTTATTTCTAATTTCGGCTAGTTCATCATCTCTCATTTGGCTGACATCCTTTCCGTTTAAAACATAATGTCCAGACGTTGGCGTGTCTAAACAGCCTAATAAATTCATTAATGTAGATTTTCCAGATCCAGAAGGTCCCATTAAAGCAACATATTCGCCTTTTTTTATTTCTAAATCTATTCCTTTTAATACATACACAATTTCGTTACCTAAAACAAAATTTCGTTTGATGTCAGTTATTTTAATTAATGGTTCAGCCATTCGTTTTTATAATTTGGATTTAAAAGTACAAAACACTTTTGAATAAATTGATTAGTAGCTGGTATTTGGTTTTTGTTACAAAGACCTCTTTTATAATCAAATGTTAATTTCAGCATGTGAAATTTTGAAAGATGTTATATTGTTTTTACTGTGTTTTGTATAATTTTCATTATTTTTTAATTTTTATAGTATTAATATGTTTTAAATATTAAAAAAGTGGTAATAATGTAATTTAAGGTATGATGTTTTAAGTAAATTTGATATTATTAATTATAACAATCAAGATTATGAAAAATATTAAAATAACTGCAGTAATTGCATTATTGGCGTTAAGTTTTACGTCGTGTAAAGATGAAAAACAAGAAAAGGCACAGCGAACAATTGATTCTTATGTAACCTACGTAGATTCGGTTAAAAATGTTAAAGCCGAAGATTTAAAAGAAAATTGGAATGCTGTTGAAGCAGAATATGACAGAAGAGTCTGCTGAAGCTAGTTTAGCACTTGCTGACATTAAAGATAATGCTCGCTCAAACTGAAAAAATAAATACGAGTAAAGCGAAATATGAGGATTTTAAAAACGAAATGACCACCCTTATTGCCCCGCCAGTCGCGAGTCCTAAACAACAGTTGAGAAATGCTTTGTTTGGTGAAGGAAAAATTGGAGACGATATGAGTTTTAGCTGGGTTAACGCTCAAAATATTCATAGTGTTTACCAACAATTTGTTCATACAGTAGAAAATAATAAAGACAGTTATTCTAGAGAAGACTGGGATGAAATTAAATTATTGTATGAAGCATTAGACAGTAGAAAAAACACTGTTGAAAAAGAAGGACTTTCATCTGAAGATAATAGAAAGATTGCAGGTTTGAAAGTGAAATTTGCACCAATGTATACTGTTAACAGAATGGGTGCAAAATCTGAAGAAAACAAAGAAGCAAAAAAATAAAATTATTTTGAATTAGTAAAAAAATGGCAATCAGAAATGATTGCCATTTTTTTATGCTCTTATTGTAAAATGTTCTTTTTCCTGCTCTCTCCTAAAAAACACGAATCCCCATTGAAAAGTATCGATTGTAACTTTTACTTTGGGATGCTTTTTTATAATTTCCCAAGCTTCTTCCATTTCTTCTGACCAATGAATATCATCAAAAATCCAAACCGAATCGTTATTGATTGTTGGCAGTAAAAGCTCAAAATAAGCTAAAGTTGCTTTTTTAGAGTGGTTGCCGTCGAAATATATTAAATCAAATTCTTCAGTCTCAGTTTTTAGTTTCAGTTTAATGTCCTGCAGATAACTCTCGAATTCAGTTATAACCGAATCTACATTATTGAAATTGAATTTTTGCAATTGTAATTGACATTGATTTGCCGTTTGCGGACAACCTTCTAAAGTGACAACTTTTGCGTTTGTGTTTCCAAGAGCAAGGGCAGAAGTCGCCAAGCCTAATGATGTTCCTATTTCTAAAATATTTTTTGGTTGAAAATAGTTTGTTACTCGGAACAGTAATTCGGCACGTTTGGGTGAAATTCCTGCTGTCTGCGCAATTTTACAAATTTGTCTTTTATTTGATTTAAAGACTTTTGAACCTGCTCCAAAATCAGTTACTTCAATGAAGTTTTTGTTCTCTAAAAGTGTTTTTCTGTACTTTTTAAGAATTGCATATTCTGGTTTTGGCTTCCTATCATAAAAACATTTCGTCAATAAATTAAAAACGAAGGGCGAATGAACGGCATGTTCGTTTTTAGATTTCCAGAGAAATTTAAGACAAGATTCTATTTGAAACAGCATTTAGAAAACAAATAATTAATTTACTTTGATCAATTTTACATCAAATATAAGTACAGAACCTCCTGGTATGCCAGGTCTGCTCGTGCTTCCATAACCCAAGTGTGACGGGATTAATAGTACGTGCACGCCACCTTCTTTGAATAAAGGAATTCCCTCTGTCCATCCTTGAATTACTTCGTTTAAAGGAAAAGTAATTCCAGCACTACTACTTTGATCGAATGTTTTTCCGCTGGTAAAAGATCCGGTATATGCAACAGTCACAGATGATGTTGCGGTAGGCTGTTTACCAGTTCCAGGTTCATTAATAATATAATATAAGCCAGAATCTGTTCGCTGAGCAGTTAGATTATTTTTAGTAATATAATCTTTAATCTCCTGTTCGTTTTGCTCTTTGTAATCAGTTTGTGCGTCTTTCTCAGAATTTGAGCAAGAAACAAATAACGTTAAACTAAATAATGCGGCTAATAATTTTTTCATGTGGTATTTAAAATTTAAAATTCTAATATAATAAAATTGTTTTTTTTATCTCAGTTTAAAACTCGAAACCTGAAACCTGAAACCTGAAACCTGAAACCTGAAACAAAAATACTATCCCTCAATCTTTGCAGAAAGCTCAAACCAACGTTCTTCTTTTGAGTCGATTTTGTTTATGATGTTTTGCAATTCGTTTGCTTTCTTCTCAATATCAGCATCGGCTACTTTTCCGTCAGAGAATAATTGTTCGATTTTAGTTTTTTCAATTTCTAAATCTTTAATTTCTCTTTCCAGTTTTTGATATTCCTTTTGCTCGTTAAAACTTAGATTTCCCGTTGGATTATTTTGTTTCCAATCTTTCTTTTCAGCTTTGTTTTCTTCTTTTTGAGCAACGTCGGCGCTGTCTTCATAAGCACGGAAATCAGAATAGTTTCCTGGGAAATTCTCGATTTCTCCATTTCCTCTAAACACAAATAAATGATCCACAATTTTGTCCATAAAGTAGCGGTCGTGCGAAACCACTAATAAACATCCTGGATAATCTAAAAGAAAGCTTTCTAAAACATTAAGCGTTACGATATCCAAATCGTTTGTTGGCTCATCAAGAATTAAAAAGTTAGGATTCTGAATTAAAACCGTACATAAATACAGACGTTTTAACTCTCCACCGCTTAATTTCTCAACATAATCGTATTGTTTTTTCGCATCAAAAAGAAAACGCTCCAGTAATTGAGAAGCCGAAATGATTTTTCCTTTTGCCAGCGGAATATATTCTCCGTATTCTTTAATAATGTCAATTACACGCTGATTTGGTTTCGGGTTGATTCCGCTTTGTGTGTAATAACCAATTTTAATCGTATCACCTTTTACAACGCGTACGCTATCAAGCGGAATTGTTCCCGTAAGAAGATTTAAGAAAGTAGATTTTCCGGTTCCGTTTTTACCAATGATTCCGATACGTGCTCCACGTTGGAAATCAAAACTAAAATCATCCAAAATAACGTGATCCTTAAATTTTTTAGAAATTTTGTGAAGCTCTATAATCTTGCTTCCCATACGTTCCATATTGATTTCAAGCTCGACCTTGTTTTCCTGGCGTGACTTTGTGCTTTTTCTTTAATTACGTAAAAGTCATCCTGACGCGATTTCGATTTAGTCGTTCTCGCTTTTGGCTGACGGCGCATCCATTCTAATTCTTTTACGAATAAGTTTTTGGCTTTGTCAACACTCGCATTTTCAGAGGTAATTCGTTCTTCTTTTTTCTCTAAATAATAAGAATAATTTCCTTTATATTGGTAAAGTTTTCCATTATCCAATTCGATGATTTCGTTACATACACGCTCCAAAAAGAAACGGTCGTGCGTAACCATAAATAAGGTAATATTTTCTTTGGCAAAATAACTTTCAAGCCATTCGATCATTTCAAGATCCAAATGATTGGTTGGCTCATCCAAAATCAATAAATCAGGACGATTGATTAATATGATAGCCAATGAAAGACGTTTTTTTTGCCCTCCTGAAAGATTTTTTACCTTAAGTTTAAAATCTTCTAGTTTTAATTTGAATAAAATCTGCTTGTATTGTGTCTCAAAATCCCAAGCATTATGCTGATCCATTCCGTCAAAAGCTTTTTGGTAAGCTTCTTCGTCGTTTGGATTTTCAAGTGCTTTTTCGTAAGCTTCGATAATTTTTAAAGTTTCATTATCTGAAGCAAAAATGCTTTCTTCAATAGTAAGCTCATCCTGTAGATTATTATCCTGCGATAAAAATGCCATTCTAATTCCCTTTCGCAAAACAACTTGTCCGGTATCTGGTTCATCCAAACCATTGATAATGCTCATAATGGTTGTTTTTCCAGAACCATTTTTAGCAATAAAAGCGATTTTTTGGTCTTTATTGATTCCAAAAGAAATGTTGTCAAAAAGGACTCTTTCGCCAAATGACTTCGATATATTTTCTACAGATAAGTAATTCACAAGAATAAAATTTTTTGCAAAAGTAAACTATTATCTTACGATTTGCGAATTATTTCTAAGATCGGTTTAATTGTTAATAAAAGTCTTACTCTTTTATTTTTCCTGTTAATTTTCTAATCGTCAAAACAGTATTTTTGCTTTCTTTTTCTGGATTTTGATTCAATAAGAGCAGAAAAAAAATACCACATAATCATTATTTAAAGAATTAAAAATCATTAAAAAAAAACAAATGAAACAACAAATTTTAGCGCTAAGTTTTGTCATAATTTTATTTTATTCGTGCGCTGACGATTCTGAGAGTGCTCCTGAGGCAATTAAGGGTGAAGTAAAGGTAGATTATAGAGTAGATACAGGTGTAATTGAAGATTTCGTTGTAAATACAGACAATACGGTTTATTATACAGGACAATTAAATAGTGCGTCTCAAAATTTAATGGTTTTTAATAAAATAGATTTAGATGGCAAAAAAAGCTCTTTGCTAAATCTTGACAAGTCTATTTTCTTCAATAATAGGTTGTCGTATAATAGTGCAGGGCAGGTATTGATGTTTACTTTTGATAATGCGCATAGTGATGAATTGTTTCGTTTTGAGAATAATTTTTCTGAAGTAAAATCTTTTTACACCGTAAAACCAGATATCAATGCTCGCATCAATTGGAGCAATTGCAAAAAATGATGATGATACTTATTTTATTTTTGATTACGGGAATATGGCAATTAGAAAAATAGCTCCAGGAATTAATGCGGCTATTCCAGTTGCTGGCTCAGGCTTAAAAGAAGTAAAAGATGGATTTAATACTGAGGCAGGATTTTCAGATATTTATTTGATGGTAGCTAAAAATAATGTATTATATGTTGTAGACGGCTTAGCTATTGAAGGGAAACAAAATAACATTAGAAAAGTTGAACTTTTGGATGCGGGATGGAAAGTTTCTACGTTAATTTCTACTACAACAGATATTTATTCTAGTATTGCTGTTGATTCTAATGGTGATTTGTTTGTTTTGGTTCAGAAGAAAGGAATATATAAATTAAACCAGCAAAGCAGTACGCTTTCCTTATATAAAGGAGGTGAGTTAAAAGTGCAAATAGGAAAAGACCATTCAACACTTAATTTGAATGATGCTGATAAGATGAAAATTAAGGGTAATGACCTGTATTTGACAGGAAATATGTTTGCATTTACCAAAATTTCAGATTTTCAGGCAAAATTCTTAGAAGCTGGCAAATAAGATTTTTACATAAGCGTTGCAATATTGTAACGCTTATTTTTTTAAATGAAGGTTCAAAACAGGACTCAAATCCAAATAATGAATCTCTCTGCGGTACATTTATAATAGGTTTTCGAACAAGAGCTTCATTAGTCAAAAAATAATGCAGACCATCTGTAGTTGCAATTCCTTCAATTTGATGAAATGGAAGTTTCAACTTTATTCTTCTTTTATTTCCAGACAAAAAATCTTGATTTGTAAAATCGTAAAGCAGATACAAAAATGGTTTTCCTACTTTGGTATAACCGCACAAAACAATTAGATTTTTATTTTCTAAGTAGGTCGCACCAGTTACTAAACCTTTTGTGTCTAATATTGATTTTAGTTTTGCTGTCTGCGTTCCTGTTTGATTTGGTAAAACATAAATACTGGTTTTAGAAGATTTCCATTCTTTGGTAAACAAATAAATGCTGTCTTTAGAGACAATAAAAGCTTCGCAGTCAAAATTTGTTTTGTTTGGTTTTGAAGCAGAAAAATCAGTTTGTTCAGAATAGGAAAACGAAATTGTCTCAATTCTTGGTTTTTCTTCTAAAAATGATTTTTTGTCAATCTTATAAATCTTTAAATCAGATCGGTTTCCAGAATAATTATTTCCGAAATCACCTATATAAATATGTGAACTGTCTTGAGCAATTTCTTCCCAATCATGATTAATAAGATCATTTAGAACAATTTTTCTTTTAATTTTCCCTAAAGAATCCAATCCGTAAATTGTTTTGTCGTGGTCATCATTATGTGTCCAAAGTAAATTATCGAACGCAATTAATCCAGAAGTCTCTTTTATAGAATCGCTTAAATCTTTCGAAAACTCTGGTTTTAATTTTACTTTTTTATAACTGCGAGCTTCCATCGTTTTCTGTTGCTTTTGGATTATAATTATTCGCCAAAGGATCTGTGCAACCTGAAGTTTGCGAGTAAACCGAGGTTGTAATTACAAGAAAGCAGAAAAAATATTTTATCATGATTGCAATATTAAATTTGCATAGGTTAAAAGTAAAGTTTTAATAATTAGAATAAAATAACTACAAAAAATATAATTAAAATGTTACTTTGCGAGCAATTAAATTTTATTCTTCAGAATAGAATTATCCCCCGTTATGAAGATTTTACAAGAACTGTCTCATTACCGAATCTCGCGTTACTTCAAACTTTTGTTTGTTGTAGTAGATATTGTATTGTTAAACTTAGCAACAGTACTTTCTGCATTTGCAAGATTTGGCGGTTTAGAGCACTTGTTGTCTAAAGAGGAACGAACAATTGCTCTTTTGGCGATTTTAATCTGGATTACATTGCTTCTTCAAAATGATTCAAATAGAAGTGTTCGTGTTGAACCTATAGAATCTATTTTATGGAGGACAATGAAGAAAGTATTAATTCACGCGACGATAGTTTCCATATTTGTTGTTTATCTAAAGTATGCCGATATATCAAGACTTCGAATGGTATATTTTTATCTCATCTTCTTCGGGCTTTTAATGGTTTCCAGATTTTTATCGATGAAACTTTTAAAATATATTCGAGCGCAGGGATACAATTTTAAAACATTTATAATTGTCGGTGCAAATGAAGCCGGTGAGGGAATTAGAAAAGTACTTGCAAAAGATCTAACGTACGGATATCGTTTCTTAGGTTTTTTTGATAAAAGAGAAAATGTAAAAGTTGTTGATCCAGCTTTTATTGTTGGGCAGTTTGAAAACATTGAAAATTTTGTAATTGATAAGAAAATCGATGAAATGTATGTAGCATTACACATCGATAACATCGAAATAATTACAGAATTAATTAGAATCTGCGAACAAAACATGGTTCGAATTAAATTTATTCCAGACTTCCAATTGTATACAAAAGCGAGTAAAGTCGAAGTTGCTTTTTATGAAAATACTCCTGTATTAATGTTCCGTACAGAACCTTTAGAGTTTGCATCTAACAGACTTTTAAAAAAGATTTTTGATATTTGTTTTTCTAGTCTTGTAATCCTCCTTATTTTTCCTTGGCTGTTTCCTATAATTATGATTATTATAAAATTAGAATCTCCAGGCCCTATTTTTTTTAAGCAGGAAAGATCAGGAAGAGACAATAGGTCTTTTATGTGCTTCAAATTTAGAAGTATGCATGTCAATGGCTTAGCACATAATAAGCAGGCCGAAAAAGGCGACAGTCGTATTACTAAATTTGGGGCTTTTATTCGTAAAACCAGTATAGACGAATTACCGCAGTTTTTTAATGTTTTCTATGGAGACATGTCTGTGGTTGGGCCAAGACCGCATATGGTTAATCTTGCCAAAGAATACAGCGATTTGATCGATAATTACTTTGTACGCCAATATGCCAAACCAGGAATTACCGGCTGGGCTCAAGTAAATGGTTTTAGAGGAGAAACGAAAGTTTTAAGCGATATGGAAAATAGAGTAGAATACGATATTTGGTATATCGAAAACTGGAGCTTTCTGCTTGATATAAAAATTATTGTAAAAACGGTAATTAATATTCTTAAAGGAGAAGAAAATGCATATTAACCACTATTTCTAGAATTTGAAAAATTGATTGTTGGCAACAACTTTTTTTAAAGTATCAATATTTGCGACTTTTATTTTTTCATTAAACGATGCAATATGTTTTCGATGGTGCACGTCAGTTCCGCAAAAATCGTACATTCCCTTTTTTAGCGACTCATCTGCTGTTTTGGCAACTTTTGAACCATAATATCCAACAACAGAAAGAAGATTTAATTGAAAAAAACATCCTGCGTTTTTTAGTTTTTCATATTCACTAAAATTTTCATGATAAAATAGATATCGTTCAGGATGCGCTAAAACAGGCGTGTAACCAGCAACTTGTATATCAAAAATTGTTTTGTAAAGATTTAAGGGAGCACTTAAATAAGATATTTCGACAAGAACATAATTTTCTTTTAAAGTCAATAGTTTTTCTTCTTTTAAATGATTGTCAAACCAATTATCCATAAAATATTCGGCAGATGCCTTAAATGGAATCTCAATTTTGTTTTCTTCTAATGCATTTTTTGTTTCCTGAAGTTTTGACTCTATAATTTCAGGAGTATTATTCCAAATGAAATGACTTATATGCGGTGTTGTGATAATTTGGCTGATTCCTAATTCTTGAAAAGATTTAGTAAGCTCAACAGATTTTTCAAGAGTATTGGCGCCATCATCAATTCCTGGTAAAAGGTGAGAATGAATATCGACAAAGTCGCCGTCAAACAGATCTTTTAATACAGGTTTTGATTTGAAGAATGTAAACATGGGGCAGATGTGTTTAACTCAGTTTATAAATGCAAAATTAACATAGAAATCGTAACAAGACATTTTAGAATTATACTATATTTGATTTTTAGTAAAATAGTAAAAAATTATGAAAATAAAAGAGAATTTGTTTAATCAAAGGATTATTTCTATTGATGCTCTACGTGGAATTACGATTTTTGTAATGATTTTTGTTAATGAACTGGCCAGTATTAAAAATGTCCCGCAATGGATGAAACACATGCCTGCAGATGCAGATGCAATGACTTTTGTAGATTTAGTTTTTCCTGCTTTTTTATTTATTGTCGGAATGTCTGTTCCATTTGCTTTTAATGCCAGACTGCTAAAAGGCGACTCTGCAAAAACAATTTGGACACATACTTTCAAACGAGCTTTAGCCTTAATAATAATCGGCGTTTTTATGGTCAATGCCGAATATGGTTATGACGTCGCTAAAATGATTATAGCACCAGCTTTTTGGGGACTTTTGGCTTATTCAATGCCAATTCCCATTTGGAATAAATATCCTAAAGATTTTCCTCTGTGGTTAAAAAATGTACTTCAATATGGCGGAATCTTGGTTTTAATTGCACTTTACTTTTTATACATTCAAGATACTGGAGAAAGGGGAATGACTCCAAAATGGTGGGGGATTTTAGGACTTATAGGCTGGGCGTATCTTTTTACGGTTGTTTATTATTGGCTGGTTTCCGGAAATCTTTGGGCAATGATTGGATTCTTAGTTTTTTGTGTAGTTATGAATTCGCTAAACCTAACCGAAAATTCATTTGTTCAAACTATTTCCTGGCTTAGTTTTATTGCGGGACATCTTACACATGCTTGCTTTAGTAGCCTGCTGGAATTGTTATTTCGTTATTGTTTTTTGATAGAAAAATCGAAAGTAAAATCAATTGGCCGGTTATTGGTTTTATAGTTTTGTTTTTTGCCGTTGGATTTTTTCTTAGACCGTATTTCGGAATTTCAAAAATACAAGGAACTCCATCTTGGACAATGTTATCGGCAGGAATTTGCACCATTTTGTTCTATTTTTTGTATTGGCTTATGGAAGTTAAAAAACAAACAAAATGGAGTGATTTTTTCATGCCTGTCATACGCAAATCCGTTATTGATTTATATTTTGCCGGGTGTTATTTATTATTTCTGTGATGCATTTAATATTCATTTTATACCAGAATATTTCAGAGAAGGAATTCTTGGAATTGTTTGGTCTTTAGTGTTTTCTACGATTATGCTTTTAGTTATGAAAATCCTTAACAGATATAAAATACAGATGCGACTTTAATGTTCGGTTTTAGTCGCAGTCATAGTTTTTAATTAACAGACTGTGACTGAAAACTGTGACTGAAGACTAAAAAATAATAACTGACTTTATCTTCAATACAGATCCAGAAACAGGATTGTAATTCACAAAGTTGAATTTACATAAATTATGAATATTTAAAACCTTTCCGTCCGGCAGTTCATCTTGTTTAAAATTGGACCAAGGAATTTTGATGGTTTTAAATTGATTTGGAGACGCAGGGAGACTAACTCTTGGGTGTGATCCTCCGTGAACGCGACCTGTTCCTTCTTGATTTCCCTCTCTCGCTTGCAGTTTTATAATTTGAGTAGACTGATAGGTAATTTCAACATATTTTGATTCGTCGGAAAGATTCGTCGGAATTCCATCATTGGTTTCAGATGAAGTAATTAGTACATTCAATTCTATTTCCCCCTTCGGATTATTTTTTGTGGTAACAGCAATAATTCCTTTTTGTTTACGGATGCGATTGATCTCTTCTTCATTTTCTTTAGCTGGTCCGGCAATAAACCATTTGTTAGACTTCACAAGATCTGTTTGTTTTTCTTGAGATTTTGCAGAAAATCCTAAAAGGAAGAAAAGAAAAAAGTAAAGAGTAAAATAGCGCACAAGTTTTTTCAAAATCAATGATTAGTTCAAGCCAAATTTAGTTTTTTTACCTCATTTAAAAATCTTTTTTATTCCCTTACAATTTTTGATTGTTATTCTTAATAAAATTTTAAATTTGTAAGAGATGGTTTTTAAAATGTTGTAAGTGAATAGTTTAAAAATTACATATATTTTATTGCTTTTTTTTACAGCCTCGTTTTGCAACGCTCAAAACGACAGTATAAGTATGGGTACTCGAGATATTTTAGATGTTATTCATAAAGTTTTTCACAAAAATGATACGGTCAAAAAAGACAATCAAAAGAAATTAGCTTTCTCTTTATTGCCAGTTCCTGTAGATGTAAATTCTAGTACGGGTTTGGTGGTTTCTTTTTTAACGACATTTTATTTAGGCGAAGACCATCAAAAAACAAAAATGTCTCAAGTTACATTTTCGCCCTATTTTAGTTTTACCAAACAATATGTTTTTCCTATTCAATCCTACATTTATACCAGTGAAGACAAATGGAATTTTATGGGAGATTACCGGTATATGATTTATCCGCTGACTTACTTACGGTTTGGGAGAACACGATTCTAAAGAAGAAATGTCGACTCTCGATTATCAGCAATGGCGTTTTTATCAGTTTGTAACCCGAAAGATTGTTGGCAATTATCGTTTAGGAGTTGGTTTTCTTTTTGATAATTATCAGAATATTTCTGAAGAATCTTATATAGATGGTGAAACCGACTATTTTCAATATATGAATGGCGATTATTCTAATGAAAGTTCGTTCGGATTTGCAATTCAAGGTCTTTATGATTCAAGAAAAAATAGTATCAATCCAGACCAAGGTTTATACGTAGAAGCCGATTTAAGGATTAATACCAGCGGAGTAGAAGGCGATAAGTGGCAGTCCTTATATATTGATGCCCGAAAATACCACTCTTTTAGTACAACCAAACACAAAGTCTGGGCTTCAAGAGCTTTTTATTGGTCTACTTTTGGTGGGAAACCACATTATTTAGATCTTCCGAGTATTGGCTGGGACCGCGAAGGAAAAACGGGACGAGGTTTTACAAAAAACCGTTATAGAAGCAACGCCTTAATTTATTTTGAAACCGAATATAGAACCGATATTAGTCGGAACGGATTTTTTGGCGCCGTATTTTTCACCAATATTTCTTCGGTTTCTAAATTGGAAACTTACGATTTTAAAAAATGGAATCCAGCTGTTGGAACAGGAATTCGCATTAAATGGAACAAACGAAACGGCAGTAATTTAGCACTCGATTACGGAATTAGTAAAAACGATTGGTCTTTGCGTTTGGGGTTATCAGAAAATTTCTAACTTTCGACCCGAATTTACAGATCAAATATTCATGCAGTTATCCATTATTATCCTCAATTATAATGTCCGTTACTTTCTGGAACAATGCGTTTTAAGTGTTAAGGAAGCAATAACTGGCATTGATGCAGAAATTATCGTAGTCGATAATAATTCATCAGATGATAGTGTTTTGATGATGCAGGAAAAATTTCCAGAAGTACAATTAATTCAAAACAAAGAAAATTTTGGTTTTCCAAAGGGAAATAATATTGGTTTTCGTCAAGCGAAAGGAAAGTACATCTGTATTTTAAATCCTGATACTGTCGTTGCCGAAGATACTTTTGTAAAAATTCTGGCTTTCGCCGAAAGGCAGACTAATCTCGGAATTATAGGCTGTAAATTGGTAGACGGAACGGGGGACTTTCTTCCAGAAAGCAAACGCGGCATTCCAACGCCATGGGTTGCATTTACTAAGATTTTCGGTTTGTATAAAATCTTTCCTAAAACAAAACTTTTTAATCGATATTACGCCCAGCATTTAAATGAAAATGAAACAGGAAAAGTTGATATTCTGGTTGGTGCTTTTATGTTTTTGGAAAGTAAATTATACCAAGAATTAAATGGTTTTGATGAAAACTGTTTTATGTATGCTGACGATATTGATTTGTCTTACCGTATTTTACAAAAGCAAAAAGCTAATTTTTATTTTCACGAAACAACGGTTTTGCATTATAAAGGTGAAAGTACTGTGAAAGATGAAAAATATATGATGCATTTTCAGGAAGCCATGAATTTTTTCTACAAAAAGCATTTTAAAAAATCATTGTTTTTTAGTTTCTTCATTCAAATTGGAACTTGGTTTTTCTCTTTTGTAAAAATGTTTCAAGGAAAAACGAAAACAAAGACCAGTCCTGAATCGTATGTTTTTTACTCTTTAAATAAAGATTTGTCTGAAAAATTAGCCTTAACTTTAAAAAATAAAGTCAGCTTTTTAGAAATCCCCGCGGAAAAAATGGTAAATTCGTGCCTTGTTTTTAAGGGTAAAAAGGTGGAGATAATTTTGGATAATCAGTATGTTTCATTCAAAAAATGTATCAAAATCATAGAATCTCTTAAAGATAAGAGTATTACTTTTAAAATTTTACCCAAAAACACCAATTTTATTATTGGAAGTGATTCTCGAAATGACAGAGGTCAAATTATAAAAATGGAGTAAAAAATTATATTAAATGTAATTTATATTTAAAATATTCAGTAATTTCGCAATCTGAAAATCAAAAACATCTTTTAGATTAACAATATGGCAAGATTTGAATTAAAGCTTCCAAAAATGGGAGAAAGTGTCGCTGAAGCAACTATTACAAATTGGTTGAAAGAAGTTGGAGACAAAATTGAAGCTGATGAAGCAGTACTTGAAATTGCAACAGATAAAGTTGACAGCGAAGTGCCTAGCGAAGTATCAGGAATTTTAGTTGAGCAGTTGTTTGGTAAAGATGATTTAGTACAAGTAGGGCAGACGATTGCCATTATTGAAACTGAAGGTGGTGATGCAGTGATTACAGAAACAAATGCAGTAGAAGAATCTGCTGTTCCTGCAGAAGCAGTTGAGATTGAAAACACAATTGAAGCGGTTAAAGAAACTGTTACAGGTGAAGATTTCTCAGGATCAGAAAAATTCTTTTCTCCATTAGTAAAAAACATCGCAAAAGAAGAAAATATCTCTTTGAGTGAATTGGAAAACATGGCAGGTTCTGGAAAAGACGGCCGAGTTACCAAAGAAGATATTTTAAAATATATAGAAGATCGTAAGTCTGGAATTGTAACTCCTAAAAGTGCACCAATTGAGACTGCGACTGCAACTCCAGTTGCTCCAAAAACGCCGGAACCAGTTGTTCAAAAAAGCCAGCAGGCAGTTCCAGTTTCTGTAAATGGAGGAGACGAAATTATAGAAATGGACAGAATGCGTAAACTGATTTCGGGCTATATGACGGCTTCAGTGCAGACTTCTGCGCACGTACAGTCGTTTATTGAAGTTGACGTGACGAACATTGTGAAATGGAGAGAGAAAGTAAAAGCTGCTTTTGAAAAAAGAGAAGGAGAGAAACTTACTTTCACCCCAATTATGATGGAAGCGGTTGCAAAAGCATTAAAAGATTTCCCTGGAATGAATATTTCTGTTGATGGTGATTATATCATTAAAAAGAAAAACATCAATTTAGGAATGGCGCAGCGTTGCCAAACGGAAATTTAATTGTTCCTGTTATTAAAAATGCAGACCAATTGAATCTTGTTGGAATGGCTAAAGCGGTTAACGATTTAGGAAACCGTGCAAAAGCTGGAAAACTAAAACCAGACGATACACAAGGCGGAACTTATACAGTAACAAACGTGGGGACTTTCGGCGACGTTTTCGGTACGCCGATTATCAATCAGCCTCAAGTTGGAATTCTTGCACTTGGAGCGATTCGTAAAGTGCCAGCAGTAATAGAAACTCCAGAAGGAGATTTTATTGGAATTCGCCAAAAAATGTTCTTATCACACTCTTACGATCATAGAGTAGTAGATGGTGCATTAGGAGGAAGTTTTGTAAAAAGGGTAGCAGAATATTTAGAAGCTTTTGATGTAGATAGAGATTTCTAAATAATATTCTAAAAATAAATTTAAATCCGGTAAGTATTAAGAACTTACCGGATTTTTCTTTTGTAAGAAAAGGTTAGAAGTCAAAACCAGATCTTTATTAAGACTCATTTTTGAAAAGTTAAAATTGCGAATTGAAAGCTTTTTTCGACAAAAAAAATAAGAATAAACGAGGAAATTCGGCTTTAAAAATTACATTTGTAAACTTATAAAAATTAGAAATGGAACTCAAACTAAACAAACCAATTTGCTTTTTTGATCTCGAAACAACGGGAATTGATATCGGTAAAGATAGAATCGTAGAAATTTCAATATTTAAAGTTTTTCCTAACGGAAATAAAGAAAGTAAAACCTGGCTGGTTAATCCAACTATTCCAATTCCTCCGCAGACAACTGCAGTTCATGGTATTACTAATGAAAAAGTAGCCAACGAACCTACTTTTGCAGAATTAGCGCACGCAGGTTCATAATATGATTAAAGATAGTGATTTGGGAGGTTTTAACTCAGATCGTTTTGATATTCCGCTTCTTGCCGAAGAATTACTTCGTGCAGGAGTTGATTTTGATATGAAAAATAAAGTATCTGTAGATGTGCAGACTATTTTTCATAAAATGGAAGAACGTACATTAAGTGCGGCTTTAAAATTTTATTGCGGAAAAAGTCTGGAAAATGCCCATTCGGCAGAAGCAGATACAATGGCAACGTATGAAATTTTAAAAGCACAGTTAGATCGTTATCCAGAATTGGAAAATGATATGAAATCATTGTCTGAATTTACAACTCGTAAAAAGATAGCAGATTTTGCTGGAATGATTGCATTTGATGCTGATAATGAAGAAATTTTTACTTTCGGAAAACATAAAGGCGCTAAAGTGGATAAAGTTTTGGAAACGGAACCAGGATATTTCAGCTGGATTCAAAACGCCGATTTTCCTTTGTATACCAAAAAAGTTTTGACGGCAATTAAATTGAGAAAATTAAACACGAAGTAAGGTGCTGAGTCGCTTAGGTTCTAAGATGCTAAGTTTTTGCGTAGTATTCTTAGAGCCTTAGAATCTTAGAGCCTTAGAATCTTATAAAAAATGAAAATTATCTGTGTCGGCAGGAATTATGCCAATCATATAGAGGAATTAAAAAACGAGCGTCCAAGTGAGCCTGTGGTTTTTATGAAGCCTGATTCGGCGGTTTTGTTGAAGCGACATCCATTTGTAATTCCAGAATTTTCGGAAGATGTTCATCATGAACTTGAAATAATCGTAAAGATTAATAAAGTTGGGAAATACATCGAACCAAAATTTGCTCATAAATATTATGATGAAATTAGTGTTGGAATAGATTTTACAGCGCGAGATCTTCAGAGTAAGTTAAAAGAAAAAGGACTTCCGTGGGAAAAAGCCAAAGCATTTGACGGCTCGGCAGTTATTGGTGATTTTTTGCCAAAAACTGATTTTGTTTCTATGGAAAACCTTAATTTTGAGTTGAAAAAAAATGCAGAAACAGTTCAAAAAGGAAATTCAAACATGATGCTTTGGAAAATTGATGAATTAGTTTCTTATGTATCTCAGTTTTTTACGTTAAAAATTGGAGATATTATTTTTACAGGAACGCCGGAAGGTGTTGCGGCTGTAAAACCAAATGATGTTTTAGAAGGCTTTTTAGAAGATAAAAAATTATTCAGAATACAAGTAAAATAATGGCTTTAAAATACAACCTTTCGAAAGTGTATGCGCTTTCAGACAACGACCCTGAATTTGTAAACGAAATTTTAAATTTATTTGTTACAGAAGTTCCCGAAGATTTAAAACAAATTAAAGAAGGAATAAAGAAAAAGGATCATAAATACGCCTATTCATATGCACACAAGATAAAGCCTACTTTAGATTTAATGGGGTTAAATGTGGCTTTTGAAGAGATTCTTCAAGTTGAAGCTTGGACAAAAGCAGAAGGCAAGAAAAAAGATATTATTGAAACCTTTAAAAGTATTAGGATACAAGTTAAAGATGCGATCAAAGAGATTAAAAAAGACTTTGATTTGTAAAATATAAAATACCCAATTCTTGTTTTGTTAAAAGAGAATTGGGTTTTCTTTATCCAATTTGTAGAGAAATTAGTTCTTTATGGTTTTGGGTAAAATGTGGTAGAAATATATAGTACCACTAACAATCTTCATATAATAAACCTGTGAATGATAGGCAGGTAAAAATTTCCTTATAGACATATGAAAGCAACAATCATAACAATTGGAGATGAAATCTTAATTGGTCAAATCGTAGATACAAATTCAGCTTTTATCGCTAAATCACTGGATAGAATTGGAGTTGAGGTGATAGAAATGCTTTCGATCAGCGATGATAAAAAACATATTTTAGATACTTTTGCTCTATTGCAAAATAAAGTGGATGTTGTAATTGTGACGGGCGGATTAGGTCCGACAAAAGATGATGTTACTAAAAAAACTTTCTGCGACTATTTTAACGACGAACTTGTTGTAAATCCAGAAGTTTTAGCACACGTAACGCAATTAATCGAAGGATTTTATAAGAGACCAATTTCACAGCTTAATAAAGATCAGGCTTTGGTTCCGTCAACTTGTACGGTCTTACACAATCAAGTAGGAACTGCGCCGGGAATGTGGATTAAGAAAGAAAACACCGTGTTTATTTCGCTTCCGGGAGTTCCTTATGAAATGAAATATTTAGTAGAAGAAGAAATAATTCCAAAAATAGTTCGTGAATACAAACGTCCGTATATTATTCATAAAACCATTTTGACTTATGGTCAGGGCGAAAGTTTAGTTGCAGAACGTATTGAACATTGGGAAAACAATCTTCCAGAGTTTATAAAACTCGCTTATCTGCCAAATCCAGGTCGCGTTCGCTTAAGATTAACGGCAAGAGGAACTGATAAAGAGCTTTTAGAAGCCGCAATCGAAGAAAATGTGCGTTCGTTAGACTTGATCATCCATGATATTATTGTGGGTTATGAGGAGAATGAAACCATAGAATCTGTGGTTGGTAAGATTTTGACGAAACAAAATAAAACAGTTTCGACTGCAGAAAGTTTTACGGGCGGTCGCGTAGCGTCGCTTTTGTCTGCCGTTCCGGGAGCTTCTAGTTATTTTAAAGGAAGTATTGTGTCTTACGCGACAGAAGCTAAAATAAATGTCTTAGGAGTGCCGGAAGAAATTGTGAAGGAACATTCTGTCGTGAGCGCGACTGTAGCTTCGGCTATGGCTTTGAATGTGAAAAACTTACTAAAAACGGACTATGGTATTGCTACGACTGGGAATGCCGGACCCTCAAAAGGTGATTCAGATGCGGAAATAGGCACAGTTTTTATTGCTTTGGCAACCCCAACGGAGGTAATTGTAGAAGAATTTAACTTCGGACAACCTCGTGAAAAAGTGGTAGATAGGGCAACAGTTAAGAGTTTAGAAATATTACAGAAAGAAATTTTAAAATTTGTGCAATAATTTTTTGCTACAATGGTTTATTTTTCTTTTCTTTGCACCCTGATTTTGAATAACGATAAAAGATAAGTATAATGTCAAGAGTTTGTGACCTTACAGGTAAAAGAGCGATGGTAGGAAATAACGTTTCTCACGCTATGAACAAAACTAAGAGAAAGTTTTCTGTAAACTTAGTTAAAAAGCGTTTTTATCTTCCAGAAGAAGATAGATGGATTACTCTTAGAGTAGCAAGCATCTACGATAAAAACAATTAATAAAAATGGAATCACTGCTGTTTTGAAAAAAGCACAGTCAGAAGGATTTATCAAATAATCTTTTCCTAAATAAATATATAGCAAGATGGCAAAGAAAGGTAATAGAATCCAGGTAATTTTAGAATGTACTGAACACAAAGCTTCTGGTGTTGCAGGAACTTCTAGATACATTACAACTAAGAACAAAAAAAATACTCCAGACAGATTAGAGATTAAAAAATTTAATCCAGTTTTGAAAAGAGTAACTGTTCACAAAGAAATTAAGTAATAATTAGAGATTTTTGTAAATCTCGAATGGTTTTGCCATGCGAGTTTTATAAAAGCTTCAAATAACATTTGAATCATGGCAAAGAAAACCGTAGCATCGTTACAAACATCTTCTAAGAGATTATCAAAAGCCATCAAAATGGTAAAATCTCCTAAAACTGGTGCATATACATTCGTAGAATCTATTATGGCTCCTGAAGAAGTTGATGAATTCTTGAAAAAGAAATAATTACAATTACATTATATAGAAAAGCTACTTTCTTTCGGAAGTAGCTTTTTTATTACCTATATTTGTCTATAAATTTAAAGAAAAACAGTAATTGACTTTTTTTAATATGGATTTCTGTTTAAATCAAGGTTAATTGAAAAACAATTGCACTTTCTTTAAAGATTTGGATTTCTGATCTGAAAATCAAGAGATCTAATAAATCTAAAAATCTACAAAAAATGAGTTTTTTTAAAAAATTATTCTCTACCGAAAAAAAAGAGACTTTAGACAAAGGTCTCGAAAAAACAAAAACTACTTTTTTCTCTAAATTAAGTAAAGCCGTTGCAGGAAAATCTAAAGTTGATGATGACGTTTTAGATAATCTGGAAGAAATTCTTGTGGCTTCGGATGTTGGTGTAAATACAACTCTAAAAGTAATTTCAAGAATAGAAAAACGTGTTGCCGAAGATAAATATTTAGGAACAGATGAATTGAATCAGATTCTGAGAGAAGAAATAGGAGCTTTATTATCTGAAACTAATTCGGGTGAAGCTACAGAATTTGAAATTCCGAAAGATAAAAAACCTTACGTTTTAATGGTTGTTGGAGTTAACGGTGTTGGAAAAACTACAACAATCGGTAAATTGGCTTATCAATTTAAGAAAGCAGGTCATAAAGTGGTTTTAGGTGCGACTGATACTTTTCGTGCGGCAGCTATTGACCAATTGCAAGTTTGGGCAGATCGTGTTGATGTGCCAATCGTAAGACAAAATATGGGAAGCGATCCTGCTTCTGTAGCTTTTGATACTTTGCAGTCTGCAGTTGCCCAAAACGCAGATGTCGTTATTATTGATACCGCTGGACGTCTTCATAATAAAATCAATTTGATGAACGAATTGACGAAAGTAAAACGTGTAATGCAGAAAGTTGTTGCTGATGCACCTCATGATGTACTTTTAGTTTTAGATGGTTCAACTGGTCAAAATGCTTTTGAGCAGGCAAAACAATTTACAGCGACGACAGAAGTAACTTCATTAGCTGTAACTAAATTGGACGGAACTGCAAAAGGCGGAGTTGTTATTGGTATTTCAGATCAATTTCAAATTCCGGTAAAATATATTGGTGTTGGCGAAGGAATTGAAGACTTACAGGTCTTTAATAAATATGAATTCGTTGATAGTTTCTTTAAATAATTTATAATGAGTTTTGAATCTTTAAAAAATATATCAGCCGTTGCTTTTTATTTTGCAAGTGTGATATGTTTTGTTTTAGCAAATGTATTGAAAGATAGTAATCTTTCTGTTTATTATGTCTTGTTGGTTGTTGGGGTTATTTTATTCTTTTTAGGTGTTCTTAAAAGAATGCGAACTAATCGATAATTTCGCAATTAATAATTGATTATAAAAATATTGAGCTTTTAAATAAAGGTGAATCACATTTGTTTAAAAGCTCATTTTTTATTGATACAAAGCATTAATTTTTTCCCATAAGGTTTTGTCAAAATCAGATAGGGCTAGATTTACGTTATCTGCGGCATCTCCCATTCTAATTACAACCATTTTCGTGCTTGGAATGATATAGATTTTTTGATCATTTTTTCCTAAAGCCATAAACATGTCGCTTGGAGCATTTGGAATTACGCTTCCTTGAAATTTTAGCTGGGATTGCGGTAAATGATACGAGCTTTTTCCGTTTAACCACCACAAATAGCCATATCCTAAATTGATGTCTTGCGAAGTTGTTGTTGCTTCGTTAAAAAATGATTCATTTAAAATTACGTTGCTTTCCCATTTTCCTTTATTCAGCATTAATAAGCCAAATCGCGCCATGCTTCTTGTATTGCTAGTATAAACGCTGTTTGCGCCAATCTGTACCCAATTGCCATTCATTCCGATTTTATCTCTTAATTTGGTGTTGAAATAACTTTCCCAACTTTGTCCGCTGGCTTTAGCAACAACATCTTGTAGTTTTACATAAACATTATGATAAGCCCACCTTTTGCCAGCATCTGCTTTGTATTTTAGATTTGCTGGATCAACTTCGTCAGTGCTGTCATCCAGTCCAGAAGTCATAGATAATAGATGTTTGCAGGTAATCTGGTTTTCTTGTGCTAGAGCTTCGATTGTCCAGCCGGTTCCGATATAATCTGATACTTTATTATTTATGTTTAATAATCCTTCCTGCTGTGCAATTCCAGTTGTGGTTGAAGTTAGTGTTTTTCCCGCACTGGCCCAGTACCAGTTTGTGGCGACTGTATGATTATTGAAATAGTTCTCTAAAACAATTCGTCCGTTTACTAAAATAATAAACGATTTAGAATTTTTTAGTTCTAAGTAATCTAAAAGTGGCTGTATTGCATTTTGATTCCATTTTAGATCAGAGATGGATTTTGTTTCCCATGTTGTTCCAGTTAAAGGGGGAAAATAAATGCTTTCTGCTGGAATTGAATCTGTGTCTGTTGAATCTTTACTACACGCTGTAAGTAGTAAGATTGTCAGGAGTGTACAAATGGTTTTGGTCATGTTTTTTAGTTTTGGTTTTGGGGTTTGACCAAAAATATGTAAAATAGTTTAATGTGTTTTATGATTTTTTATTTCTTTTGAATTTATAAGTTTATCTTTGTAGTTCGTCGCAATTTCTTTTGAAAACTTAAGCCCTAGCCCTGATGGAAGCAGCATCCTTTTTCTTTTTTCTTTAAAAAGGAAAAGATACAGCGGACAGCAGGTTTCTGCTCCTTATTAATATTATAATAGTTATGAAAAACACTTTTTTTATTTTGGTTTTGTCTCTTTTGTTTGTTAGCTGCAAGCAAGATGTTAAACCAGCAGACATTGCTAAATTAAATGGTTATTGGGAAATTGAAAAAGTAGTTTTTGACAAAGGAGAAGAGAAAGACTATAAAATGAATGAAACTTTTGATTTTTTTCAAATTAAAAAGAATAAAGGAGTTCGAACGAAAGTGATGCCGCAGTTTGACGGTACATTTTTATCCACAGATACTTTTGAAAATGTCTCAGTTCGTTTTGCTGGTGAACAGGTTTTTTTGGATTATAAAACGGATTATGCAAAATGGAGTGAAGAAATCATTTCGCTTTCTGATGAGCAATTAGTGGTTAAAAATCCACAAAAAATAGAATATCATTATAAAAAAGCGGGACCAATTAATTTATTAAACGATGGCGAAAAGACTAAATAGCGAATCCACAATTAGTGCTGTTTTACAGCAGATTATTCAGGTAAATAAATTACAGCCTGGAATGGATCAAATCGATGTTCGTGATGCCTGGAAACAGCTTATGGGCGACGGTGTAAATACATATACCAAAAATGTTGTTTTAAAAGGAAGTACACTTTATGTGGAATTGGCTTCTGCTGTTCTTCGCGAAGAATTAAGCCACGGAAAATCGAAAATCGTTAAAATGATTAATGAGGAACTTGGTCGTGAGGTTGTAAGGGATGTGGTTTTGAGATAATATTTTGTAGTTGATACCGACTTTATTGTGATGAATATAAAATCTAAATTTAAAATTTTTCCAGTTTTATTGGTTGTCTATGTAAGTGTTTTGCCTGTTATGGTAGTTTATCTATCGGCTACATCTCCAGTAGCTGGCTTGATTTTACCAGTTTTATTCTTGGTTTTTATTGTCTTTTTTTGGATGACAGTTTTTAGGACCAGAGCATGTAAGGTTGAAATTAGGGATAATGTTATAATTATAAAACGTTATTTTGGAATAGGAAAATCTATCGATTATGATTTTGATTCATTAGATGGTTTTATAACTTTATTTGAATCGAGTAAGGGAAATGTTTCGGAATCTATTTTTATTCTTAAAAATGGAAAAAGAGTAGGTAGTATTTCTAGTTTTTACCACATCAATTTTAATCGGTTAAAGTCAGTTTTTAAAGATAAACTGATCGATCTCGGAGAAAGAGAATCTTCTTTTGTAAAAGAAAGTGCGGAGTTATTTAGATAAATAAAAAAATCCTATTTGTTTTTACAAACAGGATTTTTTTATGAATTGCAATTACAGAAAACTGTAACTGCGATTGAAAACCAATTCTTAGAACTGCTCTCTTCCAGCAAAATGGAATGCACTTTCGATAGCGGCGTTTTCGTCACTGTCAGATCCGTGAACTGCATTTTCTCCGATAGAAGTAGCGTATGCTTTACGAATAGTTCCTTCAGCAGACTTCAGCTGGATTTGTAGCTCCAATTAAAGTTCTGAAATCTTCTACTGCGTTATCTTTTTCTAAAATAGCGACAACAATTGGTCCGCGTGACATGAATTCAACTAATTCTCCGTAGAAAGGTCTTTCTGCGTGAACTGCGTAAAATGCTTTTGCATCTGCTACAGTTAATTGAGTTAATTTTAATGAAACGATTTTGAAACCACCATTAGTAATCATTGCTAAGATATTCCCGATGTGTCCGTTTGCAACAGCATCTGGCTTAATCATTGTAAAAGTTCTATTTGTTGCCATTTTATATTTTATTAAATTTTGTGCAAAAGTATACTTTTTTTGTGAATTGATTTTAATAAATTCATAATTAAAACGTAGCAGAACGATGTTTTGATTAAGATAGATGTGAAATACAAAATATAAGTAAATTAAAAGACGCACAAATGTGCGTCTTAAAATGAGTTTTATTGAAATTTTATACTTTAAAGATTTGTTTGTTTCTGTAGAAAATCCAAAGAATAAATGTCCAGATTGCTACATAAGTTAAAGCACCTGCCAAGGAAGTCGCCATAGGATTACTAAAAAATGGAGCGATTCCAAAACGGTATAAATAATCTAAAAGATTGGTTTGTTCTTCTGGATTGTGCGGATTTTGAAATCGAATCATTGTCAATGCCTGCGGGATTATCTGAGAAGCAAAGAAAACGATCATTGGATTTACTCCCCAAATAACAAAAAGTTTAAAACCTTTTTTATATTCAGCAATATCGATAATATAATATAGTAACGCAAGGCAAGTTGTAGCTAAACCTGTTGTGTACAAAACATAACTGTCTGCTCCAAAGTGATTTGTTGATTGGAAAAACGAAATTCCAGATTAACCCGCCGATAATTAAAGCGATTCCGGCAATTGCCATTTTTTTTGCTTTCTCGGTTTTCAAAATATTTTGCAGTAGTAATTGTCCAATTAATAAACCGATAATTCCGTTTACAATTGATGGAATCGTGCTCAAAATTCCTTCAGGATCCCAAGTATTTGTTTCACGGTACATATGTCCTTTTAGTAGAACACTGTCTACCCAAGCGACTAAATTTGTTCCTCGTTCTAAATTGGCTTCACCAAATCCAGGAACAGGAATCAATGTCATAACTGCCCAATATCCTAAAAGCAAAATGATTCCCGTAATAATCTGCATTTTCTTAGTTGTTTTTAAATACAAAAGAGAAACAACAAAATAAACTACTGCAATACGTTGTAGGACTCCTGGAAGTCTCACATCTGCATAATTTTCAAAGCCGCCGTAAGCTAAAATGAGATAAATGAATAATATAGAAAAGGCTAAAATGTTTTTTATTTTAATGCTGAAATTTCCCATTAATGCATAGCCAACAGCAATTGTAATGGCTAATCGCGCTATTAGTAACGAAATGCCTTCCAGACCAAATAATTGAATTTTGCCAAAAAAGTTAAAAAATATTCCGAGACATAACATTCTTAACGAACGTACGAGAATTTTATTAAACGTAGTGTCGTCGTAAATTTTGTCTGGCATTGCAAGCGGTACCGCAACTCCCATTATGAAAACAAAAAAAGGAAATACAAGATCCGTTGGTGTGCGACCATTCCAGTGTGCGTGTAAAAGCGGCGGATAAACATTGCCCCAGTCTCCTGGATTGTTTACGATAGTCATTAATAGAATAGTCAGTCCGCGAAAGACATCAAGCGAAATTAGGCGTTCTCTTACCATTTGGTTAGTTAGTTAATAGGTTATAAAATATAATTCTATTTGGTTTGAGAGAAGCAATAATCTCGGAAATGAGCTGGTTATTTGTTCCGAAATAATTACTTTAATTTTTTAAAGATAATTATTTTAGGTGATTATGATGTTAAAATTATTTTCCAGCGGTTTTAATTTCTGAATTAACAGCGGAATTAATTGTTCTCCGTTTTCTAGATAAAATTCAGAGAAATTACTCTGACGTTCTTGAAGACTGTAATTTGGAAACAATTCGCATTGCAAATCGGTAACGTAGCTGCAATTGATCCTGCAATTTTCTTTTTTGCGCTTTCAATAAACGTTTTTCTAGATTTTCTAATCCTTTTTTCTGTTTCAATTCTTGTGCTTTAACGGCACCAGAAAAAGATTTGTCGGTTTTTTCGGCCAATTCAAAAAGATATTCAAACTGTTTTTCCAGCACTTCTTTTTGCTCTGTTAAATCAATTGGAAATGGAGAAAGTTTGTGTGTAATAGTATTGATTAAAGTTTCAGATTTACTAAATAAATCTTTCCAGCTTAAATCTAAATTATCGGCTTTTTTAGCTTGCTTTTCGGTAGCTAAAAGAACCGAATTACGAACTAATAATATCGGGAAAGTAATATTTACAGCGTCAAAAAATCCTTTTAATTCTAACCAATACGCAATTTCGTCGCCTCCGCCAATGTAACAAAGATTAGGAAGAATAATTTCCTGATACAGCGGACGCATAATTACATTTGGGCTGAATTTTTCTGGATTGCTTTCTGCTAAATTTAAAATTTCTTCTTTGGAAAATGATATTTTGGTATTGTTTACAAGATACTTGTTATCCTCAAAAATGATTCTTTCGCGAAGTTTATCTTCAATATAAAACAAATTAATTTCTCGCGGATTTACCTGAACAGTATAAGCTTCAAGATCTTCAATTGATTTTTGAACTTCTTTAAATGAAGTTTGATTTTCGAGCTCTTCTTTTACAAATGGAATAAAAGCACGTTTCAAATCGGCATTATCAGCATCGATAATTACTAAACCATAATTTGCAAAAAGACTGTTGGCTAAAAAACGTGTGGCATCCGCTAGATTTTCATGTTTTAAATAGGCCTCTTCAAAAAGTTTTTTTAACGTATTCGCGTTTGTGCTTGCGCCCAATTCTTTAGAATAAATTTCAAATAGATCTTCTAATCCTTTTGTAGATAATCTTCCAACGGGACCAGTGCTTTCGGCATTCCAGCGTATTTTTTTTCCTTTAAAATTAAAATAATTAATTTCTTCAAAATCATGATCTTCAGTTGCCATCCAGTAAACGGGAACAAAATTAGAAGAAGGGTATTTCGATTTTAATTCCTTAGTTAAATTAATCGTAGAAATTATTTTATATAAAAAATACAGCGGACCAGTAAATAAATTTAATTGATGCCCAGTTGTAATTGTAAACGTATTTTCTAATGCTAAAAGTGCAATATTATGCTGTGTTGACTCAGAAATTTCAATATTTTCATATTGTTTTTTTAAAGTTTCAACTAATGCAATTCGGTTATTGTTATCAAAATTAGTCGCTTTTTCGGCAATTTGTTTTTCGAAATTTTCTATTGTAGGAAAGTGGTTGTACAGCGGTTTTAATTCTGTTTTTTGATCTAAATAATCTTGCATCAATTTAGAAAAATATCCAGAAGATTGAAAGCTGATACAGTCGGTAGGCATAATTTTAAATTTATTTTTGACAGCTGTAAATTTAATGAAAATATACAGTTAAAAATGCTTTTAACTATTGCTTAAGATTTGATTTTTAATTTTTGTTTTAAAGTTCCAGTAATCAGGTTTTTAAAATGAGATGAAATAATGGTTTTTAAAATATAAATCACATGTAATTTGTTAAAAAACCATAACTGTTCTAAAACTAATTCTTTTAAAGATGAATTATTAATAACGAAACTATATTTTTGTAATCAAAAAAAAAGTTATATCTATTTTACATGAAAACGAACCCGAATCAAAAGAACTCCTTAAAACATGTTCTTTTTGGAAGCCTTATTGGCACGACAATCGAATTTTTTGATTTTTATATTTATGCCAATGCGAGCAGTATTGGTTTTCCCGCGACTGTTTTTTCCTAGTTCAGATGCGACAATGGCAACACTAGAATCGTTAGCTACTTTTTCAATTGCATTTTTGTCACGTCCGCTAGGTTCTGCTTTTTTTGGACATTATGGAGACAAAATTGGTCGAAAATTCACATTGGTAGCGGCTTTGCTAACAATGGGTATTTCGACAGTTACCATAGGATTTTTGCCAAGTTATGCCAGTATTGGTGTTCTTTGCGCCCTTATTATTAATGCTTTGTCGTTTCGGGCAGGGTGTAGGTTTAGGAGGCGAATGGGGTGGAGCCGTTTTATTAGCGATAGAAAATGCACCACCAAATAAACGTGCCTGGTACGGAATGTTTCCGCAATTAGGCGCGCCAATAGGATTCTCGCTTTCTGGAGGCACTTTTTTGTTCTTAACAGATTCTATGAGTAATGAAGATTTTATGGATTATGGTTGGAGAATTCCGTTTATTGCCAGTTCACTTTTGGTAATCGTTGGGTTTTACATTCGAACAAAAATTACAGAAACGCCTTCTTTTGAAAATTCTAGAAATGCACATGAAGAAGTTAAAGTTCCATTTTTAGAGCTTGTAAGATCTTATAAAAACCAGCTGATTTTCGGAACGTTTGCGGCAATTACAACATTCTTAGTTTTTTATTTAATGACAGTTTTTACATTAAGCTGGGCTACTTCAGACTTAGGAATTGTTAAAAGAGATGGATTGCTGATTCAGTTATTTTCGGTACTGTTTTTTGTCGCTTTTATCCCAGTTTCGGCTGTAGTTGCAGATAAAATTGGGCGCCGTAAAATGCTTATTATAGCTACAGCAGGTATTGCCGTTTTCGGATTTTTCTTTTCTTATTTTTTAAGTTCGGGAAACATTGTTTTAGTTACCACTTTTGCCTGTATCGGAATGAGTTTGATGGGATTTACGTACGGTCCGTTAGGAACTTTTCTATCTGAGTTATTTCCAACAAATGTTCGTTATTCCGGTGCTTCTTTAACGTTTAATATGGCAGGAATCTTGGGAGCTTGCGTTTGCGCCTATGATTGCAATTTGGCTGGCTTCTACATATAGTGTAAGTTACGTTGGATTTTATTTAATTGCGGCGGCACTAATTTCCTTAATTTCATTTTTGTTAATTAGTAAAGAAGAACATAAGTTTTAAAGACTTTTTTAAACACTAATATTTACACAAAGTCCGCAAAGTTTACTTTACTTTGCGGACTTTTTTTTATTTACCTTTTTAAACTAAAATGACCTGTAAATTCAGTTCCGTTTAATCTGGTGACAATAAACCAATAATCGGATGCAGGTTCTTGGCTTCCTAAATAATTTCCATCCCAAGTAGTGCCTGGAGCTAATTCTTTTATGAATTTTCCATAACGATCAAATATTCTTATTCCTTTATTTGGTGCTAAATAAGCCGAATCAATTGTCCAGAGATCATTAAAACCATCACCGTTTGGAGTAAAGAATTTTGGAAAAGGAAGCTCTTCAACTAAATTAATACAATCTCTATCTGTTGCTTCAAGAATATTGATCGTAACTGGTATTCTGTCACTTTCACAATTACTTATGGTTTGCGAAGCATAATAAGTAATTCCGTTTTCAAGAAGAGTAGACTCAGATAAAGTATTATTAGAAGAAATACTTTCAAACCATTTTACATTCTGCCCGCTAATAGCAATATTGCTTATTTGGGCATTTTTTTGAACACAAAATGTCTGTGGCGAATTTGCATTTGGAATTTGAGTGTCTTGAATTTTTACGGTTACAGCATATCTTTCGCTTTCGCAATTGTTTAAAGTTTGTGTGGCGTAATAAATACCATTTTGTAATGCTGTTGTTTCAGGCAAAATATTGTCGCTTGTTGGCGCATCATACCATTTTATGTTTGTTGCTGTTACATTTAAATCTGTAATTAATGCATTTTCATCTCTACAAAATGGCTGAATGTTATTTCCAACTGGTAAAGCAGTATCATGAACTTGAACTAAAAACGGAGATCTGTCGCTTTCACATCCTATTGTCTGCGATGCATAATAGGTTCTATTGTTTTCTAACAAAGTTGTACTTGGAAGGGAAGTCTGCAGAAAAACTGGTATCGTACCATTTTATGTTTTGCCCAGAGACTTGAATATTATTCAAAGTTGCATTTTCTTTTTTACAAAAAGCTTGATTTCCATTTCCTGTAGGTGGAGAAGGAGTGTTTACAATTGAAACCGTAACTTCAAATCTAGGACTTTCACAACTTCCAATAGTTTGAGAAGCATAATAAGTTTTTCCATCTTCAAGATTTGCTGTTTCCGTTACTAAAGAACCATTAGTTAATGAGTCATACCATTTTATGGCAGTTCCTATAATCTGAATGTCAGCGATTGTTGCATTTTGTCCTGTACAAAAAGATTGATTTGCATTTCCAGTTGGTTTTAAGACATCCAGAATTTGTGAAGTAACTACTGCCCTCGCACTTTCACAGCCATTTATAGTCTGTGAGGCAAAATAATTTTTGTTTGTTTGAAGTGAAGTTGTAATAGGCAAAGGTATTCCTCCCATTTGTTCATCGTACCATTTGATATTTTGACCGGTAATTTGTATGTCATTTAAAGTTGCATTTTGTTGCGTACAAAAAATTTGCAAGCCATACAATGCGGGCAAAGGCTGGCTGGTTATAACAACAGTTTGATTCTGTGTTGATGTATTTCCGTTTCCGTCATTATACTTCCATACAATTGTGTAAGTTCCAGGTAAGCTATAAGATAAAGAATTTGTTGTAGTACCGAGAATTGCTCCAGCACAAGCGTCGGTAGCTGTTGGTATTGTGGTAATAACAGTATTACAGTCCCCTGTGAAAGTTGGAAGAGTTGCTAGATTAGGAATTGGAGCTTCTATATCACCAATAACAACATTGATTTTTTTGGTATCATCGCAACCGCCAGTTCCAGTAATTAAGCAACTGTATTCACCAGTATAAGCTGTAGTCACATTTGGAATTGTCGGATTTTGATCTGTTGATGTAAATCCGTTTGGACCTGTCCAAGAGTAATTTGTACCTCCTGATGCTTTAAGTTCTAATGTTTTTCCAATGCAAACTGGGGAATTGCTTGAGATTAAAGAATTTGAATCACAGTCCTTGAATTTTATAAGAAAGGCATCTCCAGTATTAGGCTGATAATTGCTTTTGTCAGGATAGAGATTTTCTTGGTGTGTTCCTAATGTCGAAATATTAGTTTTACTATTAGTAGATCCAGCTAAATAAATATTGGAATTATCATCAACACATGTCTGGAATGCATTATCTGCCATTTCTCCTCCAAAATATGTCGCCCATTCTCTTTGTCCATAGGTATTGAATTTTACTAAATAGGATTCAGTTCCAGAATTTTTAGTTTCTTGAAAAACATTCTCAGTTGGTTGAAAGCCATTTTCAAATCGACCAGTAAAGTAGATTGAACCATTTTTAGAAACTGATCCTCCTAAAGTTTCTGGAAAAAAATAGCAACCCCATAATTTTTGCCCATTATTGTTAAATTTAAATATGCATCCACTACTATAACTTATTGAGTTTTGAATATAAAATTCTTGAAAAACTCCCGCACTACTAATATTATTTAAACTATTAGTTTTTCCGAAGCAATAAATATTGTAATCTGAATCTAAACCTAAATTGTAAAAATAATCATTGTTTTCTCCACCAAAATATGTTCCCCAAAGGCGATTTCCATCGGGAGTGAACTTTACTAAAAAACCATCATCTCTCATGTTTGTTTCTTGATGAGAATTTTCGGTCGAGATATTATTATTGCTTCTTGAATATCCAAGAAAAATGATATTCCCATCTGAATCGAATCCACAATCAGTTATAGCGTCTAAATTACTGCCTCCATAATATGATGCCCACTGGCGTATACCATCATAATTAAATTTTGCGATAAAACCATCATTTGTGTTATCTGTTAAATTTCCTGCCACAGTTTGATACGCTCCAGCTGTGCTGATACTCTCCCTGCTATTGGTTTCTCCACAAATATAAAAATTCTCGTTAGGGTCAATTACAATGCTGTTTATAGACTCATTTACTAAACCTCCATAATAAGTTCCCCACTTTCTAGCTCCGTCCGAATCAAATTTAGCTATGAAACCATCAAAATAACCACTTTTTACGGGTTGATGACTCATTGGGGTAGTAATATTTGTGGGACTCAAACTTCTACCTGCAATAAAAATATTATTGCTATCCGAAACTTTAATTTTTAGAATTTCATCTGTACTATTACCGCCGTAATAGGTACCCCAAACTCTTGTTCCATCAGAATTGAATTTGGCAAAAAAAGCATCATAATCAGTACCTGCCATAAATGATGTTTGAAAAGCGCCGGATGAAGTAATATTATTTTTACTGTAAGTTACTCCAGCCATGTAAGCAAAATCATCTTTGGTAAAAAGTGAAGTTGCATAATCAAATTCTTCGCCACCATAATAAGTTCCCCAAAGCCTAGTTGGCACAGGATCAATAACAATAGTTTTTCCTTGTGGGTAAAGGGCTGAGTCAAATCCATAAAGATCTTTCCTTATTTTTTTATATGTTACAGCAATCTCTATTTTGCCGTGATCGTCTTCAATCCAGCTTGCAGGTAACGTTTCCTCCATTTTTCCAAAACGAACATTCATCTGGATTTTATTCTCAACCAAATCAGTTTCTGCGCCATTAAATTTTAATTGTATATCAGAAATCTTTCCTTTTGGATGAATTACAAAATTGTATTCAACCGTTTTTTGAGGATCGTTTGGAACTGTAAAAACAACATCAATATTGGGGTAAATATTCTTGTATGTAATTTGTTTGTATTGATAAACTCCAATTATACCTTCTGGTTTGTTTGGGATATTGTAATAATTATCAAAATCTGTTGATTTCTGTTCTGTAATTAATTCAACTTTCGGATTGCTGTTTACAAAATCAATATCTATTCGATGAAAAATATATTCTAAGTTGAATTCTTCTTTTCCTTCATTATCTCTTTCTGGAATTAGATATGGAAGTGTTTTTGCTGTTGACGAACGAACAATTGGCGTTTTTTTTACTTCATAAATATCATAAGAAAATCCATTTTTCTTTAACTGAACATTTAAACCTCCCGAATTCATTAAATACTTAACGTCGGTATTAGGTTTGCCATTCTGATCAATAATCTGTCCTTTATTTTCTTTAAATCCAATAGATTGTTTTTTATTCTGAGAAAATAATTGAGTTGAAATTACTAAAAGAAATAAAAGTAAAGTTTGTTTCATTTGATTATTTTGGATAGCGACAAATGTAATTAAATATCCTACAACACAAAATCAAAAAGGCAAAACAGCGGTCAATAAAATCTTTAGCTTAAAAGTCTCCAAATATCTCGTATTTTTGCAAAAAAAAATCTTTTGAAAACGAAACTTTTTGTAATTACGCTGCCATTTACGCAACTGAATACACCGTATCCGGCAACGGCGTATATAAAAGGTTTTTTAAATACAAAAAATATCGAATCGGTTCAGGCAGATTTGGGTATTGATGTAATTTTAGAATTGTTTTCGAAGAAAGGTCTTATTAGTTTGTTTCAAGTTTCAAGTTCAAAGTTTCAAGTTGTTCGAAACGATATATCTGATAATTCAAAACGAATTTTTGCTTTACAAGACGAATATATAAAAACGATCGATTCTGTAATTCAGTTTTTGCAGGGAAAAATCCAACATTGGCATTACAGATTTGTCAGGAAGATTTTCTGCCCGAAGCTTCTCGTTTTGCACAATTAGAAGAACTCGATTGGGCTTTTGGAACAATGGGAACACAGGATAAAGCAAAACACTTGGCAACTTTATATCTGGAAGATATTTCGGATTTTATTATGGAATGTGTTGATGAAAATTTTGGCTTTAGCCGATATGCCGAACGTTTGGGAAGAAGTGCCAATTCTTTTGATGAATTATACGAAGCGCTTCAGCAAGAGCCAACTTATATTGATTCGATTTTAATTTCACTTTTAAAAGCGAAAATTGAAACGGTAAAACCCACTTTCTTTTTAATTTCTGTTCCCTTTCCTGGCAATTTATACAGTGCATTTCGTTGCGCACAATGGGTAAAGCAAAATCATCCCGAAATAAAAATTTCAATGGGGGGCGGTTTCCCAAATACCGAATTGCGTTCTATTTCGGATAAACGTGTTTTTGAGTTTTTCGATTTTATCACTTTAGATGACGGCGAAGTTCCAATTGAAGAACTTGTTGATAATTTGTCATCCCGAGCGGAGACGAGGGACGAGAAGCGATATAAGCGAACTTTTTTATTAGAAAATGGAGAAGTTGTTTACAAAAATAATTCTTTAAAACACGATTATAAACAAGCCTACGTCGGAACTCCAGATTATTCAGATCTGCCTTTGGATAAATATATTTCGGTAATCGAAATTGTAAATCCGATGCACCGAATGTGGAGTGACGGACGCTGGAACAAACTCACAATGGCGCATGGCTGTTATTGGGGAAAATGTACTTTCTGTGACATTTCTTTAGATTATATAAAAGTTTACGAGCCCGTTGTCGCAAGTCTGCTTTGTGATCGTATGGAAGAATTGATTGAGCAGACTGGACAAAACGGATTCCATTTTGTTGATGAAGCCGCACCGCCGGCATTGATGCGTGCTTTAGCGCTTGAAATTTTAAAACGAAAACTGGCAGTCACGTGGTGGACAAACATTCGATTTGAAAAAAGCTTTTCCAAAGATTTGTGTTTATTGCTAAAAGCTTCTGGATGTATTGCTGTTTCTGGTGGTCTAGAAGTAGCTTCAGACCGACTGTTAAAACTAATTGATAAAGGCGTTACGGTGGAACAAGTTGCCAAAGTGACCCGCAATTTTACCGAGGCAGGAATTATGGTTCATGCCTATTTAATGTACGGATATCCAACGCAGACTATTCAGGAAACTATTGACAGTCTCGAGATGGTTCGGCAATTATTTGAAGCTGGGGTTTTGCAATCTGGATTTTGGCATCAATTTGCACTTACGGCACATAGTCCTGTTGGGTTATATCCAGAGAAATTTGGCGTGACCAAAAAAACAGAAACAATTGGGACTTTTGCCAACAACGATATTGAATACAGCGATTCAACAGGAATTAATCATGATAAATTTAGTTTTGGACTAAAAAAATCACTTTTTAATTTCATGCACGGAATCTGTTTCGATTATGAACTTCAGGATTGGTTCGATTTTAAAATTCCGAAAACCAAAATTCACCCAGACTTTATTTTTAATGCATTAGAAGAACAAAATGATTTCAATACTAAACCAAATGCAAAAGTGGTTTGGCTTGGAGGAAAACCTGCGACAGAAATCTTCGCAAAATCAAAAAAGGGAAGAAGTTGGGAAATGATGTCGCTAACTTTTCATGATAAAAAAGAAAGTTTCAATATTCAAACCGGAAAAGAAGAAGGCGAGTGGCTGACTTCAATTTTGTCTAAAATCTCAATTTCAAACGCTAAAAATTACACTTTTCAAGAAGTAAAAAATGACTTTGAAACTTCATTGGAAGATTTTGAATTGTTTTGGTATTCTAAACCTGTAAATACCTTGCGTGAATTTGGATTATTGGTGCTTTAAATCAATATTCAATACATTCTCCATCATTTGGCACAACGGTTTTACCCAAAAGACCGTGATCTGAAAGCGCATTTTTTAATTGTAATCTGGTCGTTGGACAATGGTTTAAAGCTTCTAGATGATTGGCAAAAACTTTTCCAGGTGCAAGTGTCGTAAATTTTAAAATATCATCCATTCGCATTAATAAAGGCTGACCAAAATCTAATCTTGCAGTACCACAGGCAACAACTGAAATATCGGGTTTGAATTGCGTTAAAACTTTTTCGACATGTTCTGTAAAAACAGTATCGGAACTAATATAAATTGATTTTTGATCTTCCAGTTCAATATGAAACCCCATTACATTTCCCATCAATTTGGCGATAAAACCATAACCATGAATGGCAGGAATTCCGGTTATTTTCCCATCTAAAAATTTTTGAGGTTCCCAATATTCTAAAGTTTGAATAACGCTGAGTCCTCTCTGAAGAAGTGCTTTTTCGTCTTTTGCACTGCAGATTACAGGAACGCTTTTTCGGCGCAAAAATACCTCGCCAGCTTTATCGATATGATCTGGATGCAAATGTGTAATTAAACAATGCGTGACACGGCTTAATATTTCACGGCTGTTTTTTGGCAGCGCTACCAGCGGATTTCGTTTTGGCTTATATCTGAAAATGGTAAAAGGCGGAATCGTTTTTCTTTTGCCTAACATTGGATCCACTAAAATAACATGCTTTTCTGTTTCAATCACCAAAGTGGCATTTCGCAAATGATGTAATTTCATATCGAGGAAATTTAGATATTAAAAATACAAAGTTTTTTGAAATTCTATTTACAGATTTTTCTTTATTTTTAGCAGAATTTTTATTCTATCCAATAGAAAATCTAAAACCAATTCCGTGAAGGTTTTCTATCGAAATTCCTTCTTCATTTGCCAATATTTTGCGGAGGCGTGAAATAAAAACATCCAAACTTCTTCCCATAAAATAGTCGTCTGTTCCCCATAAAGAGGTTAAGATTTGTTCACGCTTTAAAACCGAATTTTTATGATCTAGAAAAAGTTTTAATAATTCGGCTTCGCGTCTGCGTAAGTCCGACCTTTTCTTCATCATTAAAAAGAATAAAGTTTTTGGTGTCAAATTGGTATTTTCCAACTTCGTAAATCGTTTTTAACGCTGGAATATTTTTCTGCGAACGTTTTAAGAAAATTTCAATTTTCAAAAGTAATTCCTCTATGCTAAAAGGTTTTACCAAATAATCATCAGCTCCTAAACGAAGCCCTTTAATTCGGTCTTCTTTTAAAGTTTTGGCCGAAAGAAAAATAATAGGAATATCAAGATCGATTTTTCTCACAGTCATGACCAAATCAAAACCATCCATCTTTGGCATCATAATATCAAAAATGCAGATATCGAAATCTTCTTCTTCAAAAATTTCCAATGCCGATTTCCCGTCAGAACAATGAATTACTTCATAGTTATTCTGTTCCAAATTGTCTTTGGTTAGAAACGCAAGAGTTTCATCATCTTCGGCATATAATATTTTAAAAGTTTTCATTTTTTTAAAGGAATTGATAAGGTTATTGTTATGCCTTTTTCAACATTATTTTCGGCTTTTATTTTCCAGTTCTGCAGTGAGCAGATTTCCTTTACATAATATAAACCGAGACCAAAACCGTTTACTTCGTTGCTTTTTTCATTTTGAACTCTGTAAAACTTATCAAAGATAAAAGATATTTTTTTAGGAGTAATCCCAATTCCATTATCAATAAACTCAAGTTTTAAACAATTTTTTTCTTCCGAAATTTTAATCTTGATATCTGGTTTTTCATTGCAGTATTTTACAGCATTATCCAATAAATTATAAACTAGATTGGCAAAATGGAAAGCATCAGTTTCTACTAAATAATCATTAGATAAAGTTTCAATTGTAAAAACGGCTTCGGGATATTTTAATTTGATATTTGAAATAGCTTCTTCAATTATCGGAACAATCACAATACTTTCCTTTTTAAGCTCTAACGGAGTATAATCTGACTTTGCAATATTTAGAATTTTCTCGATATGACCGTTTAACTTATTTCCTTGATTAATAATAATATCGGTATAAGTAAAGAGCTTTTTATCTTCTTTAATCGGTTTTTGCTCAATTAAATATTTAGAAGCAATTAAAATGGAAGCCAACGGCGTTTTAAATTCATGCGTCATATTGTTAATGAAATCACGCTGTAATTCTGAATATTTTTTTTGCTGTAAAAGTTTAAAAATAGAATAAACGTAAATCAGCAAAATCAGAATCAATGCGGTTGAAAGGATAAACCAAAAACGCATGGAACTGAATAAATAAGTAGTTTCATTGGGGAAACGAACCGCGAAATAATAAACCAGATTTTTATGTTTCGGAAAGTAAACGCTTTTTTTACATTTCTCTTTTTTAGAAAGCGAAATATAGTCACCGTAAATCATTTCGTCGCTTTGGCAATTGTACATTGCGTATTCGAAATCGGTCGTAATATTCATTTTTTTGAATTCCGTTTTTAGATAAAATTCTAAAATATCGGGTTCAAATTCATTATCTATATTAACGATATAATAATCGTCTGATACTTTCTGAACTGGATTTTGAACAGGCAGTTCGTGATTTGTTCCTTCGTATAATTTTTTAGCAACCTCCAATAAAGCAAAGTGTGCTTTCTGGCTTAGTTTTTTTTGTTCGATTGTAAAAGCCTCTTTTGTCCATAACAATTGCGCCACCAAAATACTGATAATGGCGACCAATCCTAAGAGAATGATGCTGTTGAGTTTATTAATTTTCAAGAATAACGAATTTTAAAAGTGTAATATTAAGCAATTTTACCCTGAAAATAAGCGATTAACAAGTCATTAACAAACATTTGAAAGCGGTTAACAGCCATTTCATTTTGTCTGAAATACCTTTGTAATATCAAAATTGAACTATAAACCATTTTAAATATATCCGTTATGAAAATGATCAAAATTTCGATGTTAGCTTTGGCTTTAGGCCTTATGTCTTTTTCGGCAATTGCTCCAGTACAATCTTTAGTTTCAGAAACTAAAATTTCAGAAATTGCGGCGTCTGCAATTGTTTGGAAAGCAGAAACAATTGATGTAGGACAAATTCCGCAGGGAACTCCAAAAGCAATCGTTTACGAATTTAAAAATACAGGAAAAACTGCTGTAGTTATTACAAACGTGCAAGGATCTTGCGGTTGTACTGCAACAGATTATACAAAAGAACCAATTCAGCCAGGGAAATCTGCAAAAGTTACTGCAACATATAATGTCGCTAACAAAGGTGCTTTTACAAAAACAGTTACTGTAACAACAAGTGCAGAAACAACACCAAAAATCCTTACTTTAAAAGGTACAGTTATCTAAGAATTTTAATAGGTTGGTTATATGGCAAGCTCCAGACAAGAAATTGTTTGGAGCTTTTTTTTTGATGTTAATTACTTTTGAATCACCAAAAAAATAGAAATAAGATTTGTTTTTGAAGATTTTGATTTAACAGAATTTTTTCTACTTTTAATAAAAAATTCTACGTATGAAAATTTGGTATTCGCCTTTAATTGCAGTGGTTCTTTTTACAATTTTTTCGTGTAATTCTAAAGCCGATAAAAAAGAGGAAAATTCAATAAAAACAGTTGAAAAAATTCCAGAATTAAAATTAACGATCGACAGCTCCCGTGTTTCTAAATTTTATGAAAGTTATCCTAAACTTTCTAAGTTTAAAAACGACGTAACTTCTTTATATCAAAAAAATAAATCAACTCAGTTGTGGCAGGACAATAAAGGAGTTGTAGAATTTGGAAATACTTTATTCAACCAATACAAAAATTTAGAGCAGGAAGGTTTAAAAGCCAATTATCCTTATAAAGAAGAATTGAATGCTGTTTTTGAAAATAATCCAGCCAAAAAGCTTTCTAAAGAAGATACCGATTTACTGCTTTCTAATTTATATTACTATTACGCAGAAAAAGTTTATGCAGGTTTTGATGAAAAAACAAGCATTTCCTTAGAATGGCTTTTACCTCGCAAAAAATTTAATTACCAAGTGCTTTCAGATTCTATTTTTAAAAAGTCAACGATTCTTGATGATAAAAAAGAAAAATGTTCAGCCAGTATTATAAATTGCGCGACGCCTTAAAAGAATATAGAGAAATAGAGAAAAAAGGCGGCTGGAAAACAATTGAAGCAGGCGAAGATTATAAAAGTTTAAAAGTTGGTGATTCATCAAATGTTGTCGCTCAAATTAGAGAAAGACTCTTTGTTACAAAAGATTTAAAGGAAGATACTAAAAGTGCAGTTTGTGATACGGTTTTAATTAAAGCCATGAAAAACTACGAATTACGTCATGGTTATGCTCCAAAAAACATCATTTTGTTAGAACATATTACCGACTTGAATATTCCGGTTTCAGAAAGAATAAAAACAATTATAGCCAATATGGAACGCCGCAGATGGATCGATCCTGAATTGGAAAAAGGAAAAAAATACATCGAAGTTAATATTCCAGAATTTAAATTGTATTTAATTGAAGATGGAAAAATTGCTTTTACATCGGCAGTTGTTGTGGGAAGAGCAATGACCAAAACAGTTATTTTCAGCGGGATGATGAACAATATTGTTTTTAGTCCGTATTGGAATGTGCCGCCAAGTATTATCAAATCTGAGATAAAACCTGGAATGGCAAAAGATAAAAACTATCTGCAAAAGAAAAATTTAGAATGGAATAACGGCGCGGTTCGTCAGCTTCCTGGAAAGAATAATTCGTTAGGATTAGTGAAGTTTTTATTTCCAAATTCAAGTAATATTTACTTACACGATACGCCTTCTAAAAGTTTGTTTGAAAGAGAAAGCAGGGCTTTCAGCCACGGTTGTGTACGTGTAGCGAAACCTCGTGAATTAGCGATCGAATTACTAAAACCAGATCCATCTTGGACACCCGCGCGTATCGATAAAGCCATGCATGCAGGCAAAGAAAGCTGGTATACGCTGAAGAAAAAAGTTCCAGTTTATATTGGCTATTTTACGGCTTGGGTAGACCGTGAAGGAAATGTAAATTTCTATAAAGACATTTACGGAAGAGATGAAAGTCTTATCAAATTATTGACTGAAGAATAGAAAATGAATTTCACGCAGATTTGGCAGATTAAAGCAGATTTAATTAGATTTTTTACACTTTGAAAATATATAAATCTGCGTGTATCTGCTTAAATCTTTTTAAATCTGCGTGAAAATAAATTTAATGGAAACGGCAAAAAAAAACTATTTAGACAAAACATCAATACATTTATAAAAACGTTTGGTATAATGTTCCGTATCAAGCGCTGTAATGGTAACTTGCTGCGCTTTTCCAGATGATGCATGAATGAATTTAGAATGCATTCCGTTGGCTTCGCAAATAATTCCGAGGTGGCCAATAACCGTTCTGTCTTTATAACCGTAAAAGACCAAAATATCTCCCACTTTAAAATCTTCAGGTTTAAGAGCAGTTCCTAAATTCTTATAACCGCTTGAACTTCTAGGTAAAGTCAGTCCAAAATTACTGTATACATAACTCACAAAACCAGAACAGTCAAAACCTTTTTTGGGATTACTGCTGGCGTAGACGTAAGGCGTTCCCAAATATTTTTTAGCATAAACAATAATCGAATCACGGTTAATTTCGGCGCTGATTTCGGTGCGAGTTTTATTAATTGTGACTTTGTTTTGTTTTTCTTCTTTTTTACAAGTAAAAGAAAAAAGTAAAACAACAGAAAGCAGTAATGTATAGCGGAATGATTTCATTTTTTTGTAGGTAAGAAAATGTTTAAACGATAAAGATAGGTGGTAAATTGCAGATTCAAGATATTAATTTTTTATAAAATGTAAGAATTAACATCTGTAAGACTTCCAATGATGTGTTTATGTGGTGTTTTTTTATTGCTTTTTGATATTTTAGTATCTTTCTGTCTACTTCATTTCAAATATATTTGTGAATCGTATTTATATTTAACAAATAAATTATGTTTCTCAAAAAAATAGCTCTTTTAATTTCGTTTTTGTCGCTTTCGATTGTTTCGACTGCACAAACTCAGAATTCAAGTAAAACTTTTTTATATCAAGGCCGAATCGATAAACTTCAAAATGAAAATGTCATCTTGATCGGAACGGCCTCTTCTGTTTCTTTCAATTTTACAGGAAATGAATGTTCAATTTCGCTTCAAAGCGTTGATTCTTATGAACATCATAATTATGTGTCTTTAGTTTTGGATGGGAAATATCTTGGGAAAATCAAAATAGAAAAAGGAGTCGCACAATCGTTTCCAATAAAAGTTGCTTCAAATAAAAGAGAACATCGTTTAGATATTTATAAAAATACAGAAGCGCAAAGCGGTAATATTTTGTTTGCAGGAACAACGGCAAAACTCACTTCCATTTCTTTCAAGAAGAAAAGGAAAATAGAATTCATTGGCGATTCTATTACTTGCATGCGCGACCAGTGATTCTGTGGATTGCGATAAAGGCGAATACCACGATCATCATAACGGATATTATGCCTACGGACCTGTACTTTCAAGAGAAATTGATGTGAATTATTTAGTAAGCTCGGTTTCAGGAATAGGAATGTATCGCAATTGGAATGATGAAAATAAAGAGGAAGCCATAATGCCGGATGTTTATCAAAATTTATATTTGACAAAAGATACTTCAAAACCAAAATATGATTTTGCTTTTCAGCCCGACATTATCAGTATTGCTTTAGGAACCAATGATTTTTCTGGTGGAGACGGAAAAAAAGAACGTCTGCCTTTTAATCCTGAAAAGTATATTTCGAATTACATCAACTTCATAAAAATGCTGTACGAACATAATCCGAATGCGCAGATTGTAATCACAAACAGTCCGATGGTTGGCGGCGATAGAGGAGTTGTTTTTGAAGACTGTTTAAATAAAGTGAAAGCAGTATTTGATACTGATAAAACACACAAAACAATTCAGATTTTCAAATTTAAGCCGATGACTCCAAAAGGTTGTTTAGGACATCCAGACGTTGCAGATCAAAAAGTTATGGCTGATCAGTATGCTCCGTTTTTAAAAAAGTCGCTAAATGAAAAATAATATTTTTAAGTTTGTTTTCTTTCTATTGATTTCCAGTACTATGATGGCAAACGTTTCGCTTCCGAATATTTTTAGTGACAATATGGTTTTACAGCGCAACTCTGAAGTGAAAATTTGGGGTTGGGCCAATCCGAAAGAAGAAATTAAATTGGTTTCTGGATGGAACAGTCAGGAATATAAAACCGTAGCCAATAATCAGGCGAAATGGGAAATCACTGTTAAAACTCCAGAAGCTGGAGGACCTTTTACCATTTCTATAAAGGGATATAATGAAGTGGTTTTAAAAAATATTTTGATTGGAGAAGTCTGGATTTGTGCTGGACAATCGAACATGGAAATGTCTGCAAGCTGGGGAATTGATGATGGAGAAGAGGAAGCAAAAAATGCGACAAATCCGAATATTCGTTTTTTTACGGTTCCGAAATTAACAGCTGAAAGTCCGCAGAATAATTTACTCGGAAATTGGACAGAATCTACTCCCGAAACCATGAAAAATTTCAGCGCTGTTGGTTATTTTTTTGCTAAACGCCTGCGCGAAGAATTAAAAAATGTTCCAATAGGATTGATTTCTTCTAATTGGGGCGGTACTCCAGCCGAAATCTGGGTGCCTGAAAAAGTTGTTAATGATGATCCTATTTTATTAGAAAATGCTAAAAAACTAAACGAGCAAGAATACGGGCCAAGACAGCCGGGTCGTGCTTACAACGCGATGATTTATCCAATTGTTGGATTTAAAATTGCAGGAACGCTTTGGTATCAAGGAGAATCCAATGTCGGTTCTCTAGTTTATGATAAAACTTTAGGTGCCTTAATTACGTCGTGGAGAAAAGAATGGAAAGATGATTTTCCGTTTTACTATGTTCAGATTGCGCCTTTTAAAACGGGAACAAACAATTTTTCAAATGTAACGGTTAGAGATTCTCAAAGAAAATTATTAAAAGAAGTTTCAAAAACGGGAATGGTTGTTATCAGCGATATTTCGGATACGATTGATATTCATCCTAAAAATAAAAAATCGGTTGGAATTCGTCTGGCTAATTTGGCTTTGGCAGAAACCTATCCCGAAGCGTCGGGATTAAATTCTAATTTGGTTAACGGACCGCTTTTTAAAGCAATTAAAGTAGAGAAAAATAAAGTGGTAGTTTCTTTTGATTATGCTGACGGATTGTATTTTAAAGACAAAAAATCAAATCAATTTCAAGTGGCAGGAGCCGATGGCATTTTCTATCCGGCAGAAGCTTCGATTAAAAATAATGAAGTGATTTTGACCAGTAAAAAAGTTGTAAATCCAGCAAAAGTGAGGTTTGCCTGGGGAAATACAACGCAGGCAGATTTGTTTAATAAAGCGAATTTGCCAGCTTCTTGTTTTGCTACCGAGTAGTTTCTTTGTCATCCTGAGCGAAGTCGAAGCTAAGAAATTAAGACCCAAAGTTTGTCATCCTGAGGAACGAAGGATCACACTCGGGATTCGCCAAAGATTGGAGAATTTCTTTGTAAAAATTTCTTTGTAAAAATTACTGTGTGGAGCTTCTTGTGTGATCCTTCGTTCCTCAGGATGACAAGATTGTGTTGAAATTGAAAAGATCTCGTTACCGTAAATCGCGTGAGGGATAGAAGTGGAAAGCCCACAGCCTGACGAAGGAAGTGCGAGGACTTGAAGCGGATAGCCCGACCCGCTTTTTCAGCGGGACACGCCCAAAAAAATTTAGTAACTCAGTCCTGAAGCTTCGGGATAGCATCTTTTTTTAAAAAACTAACTAAACCACACATATGAAAAATAAAAAAATAATAACTATTGGGGTTTTCGCCCTTTTTACTGTTGGAAATATGAATGCACAAAAAAAGCCGTATCTGGATAAAAATAAAACTGTTGAGCGGCGTATAGATTTGCTTTTACCGTTAATGACGCTGGAAGAAAAGGTAGGACAGATGAACCAATACAACGGTTTTTGGGATGTAACGGGGCCGGCTCCAAAAGGCGGATCAGCTGAATTAAAATACGAACATTTAAGAAAAGGACTAGTTGGTTCGATGCTGACGGTTCGTGGTGTGAAAGAAGTTCGTGCTGTACAGAAAATTGCGGTGGAAGAAACGCGTTTGGGAATTCCGTTAATTATTGGCTTTGACGTAATACATGGTTATAAAACGTTAAGTCCGATTCCGTTGGCAGAAGCGACGAGCTGGGATTTGGAAGCGATAAAAAAATCGGTCGCTATTGCTTGCTGATGAAGCTTCGGCATCTGGAATTAACTGGACTTTCGGCCCGAATGTCGATGTGGCAAATGATGCGCGCTGGGGACGTGTGATGGAGGGTGCGGGTGAAGATCCGTATTTGGGAAGTAAAGTGGGATATGCAAGAGTAAAAGGTTTTCAGGGAGAAACTGTTGCAGATCTTCAAAAAGTAAATACGATTGCGGCTTGCGCGAAACATTTTGCGACTTACGGTTATGTGGAGGCTGGATTGGAATATAATATTGTAGATATCAGTAATTCTAAACTGTATAATTCGGTTTTACCGCCTTTTGAAGCAACGGTAGAAGCCGGAGTTCGTACGTTTATGAATTCGTTTAATACGCTGAACGGTGTTCCGGCAACTGGAAATGCTTTTTTACAAAGAGATATTTTAAAAGGAAAATGGAAGTTTGACGGATTTGTAATTTCTGATTATGCTTCGGTTCGCGAAATGATTGCACACGGTTACGCAAAAGACGAAGCTGATGCCACGGCAAAAGCGGTAATTGCAGGTTCTGATATGGATATGGAATCGTATTTGTATGTAGCTAAATTGGTTGATTTAGTAAAAACCGGAAAAGTAAAAGAAGCCTTGGTTGATGATGCTGTTCGTAGAATTCTTCGTGTGAAATTTGAACTAGGATTATTTGATGATCCGTACCGATATTGTGATGAAAAACGTGAAAAAGAAGTTGTGGGAAGTAAAGCCAACAATGAAGGCGTTTTGGACATGGCAAAAAAAATCAATCGTTTTATTGAAAAACGAAAAGAATTTATTGCCGTTAAAAAAATCTGGACAAAAAATTGCTTTGATTGGTGCTTTGGCAAATGATAAAAACAGTCCGTTGGGAAGCTGGAGAATTGCGGCTTCTGATGATACTGCGGTTTCTGTTTTAGAGGGAATGCGAGCAATATAAAGACAATCAGCTGACGTTTGAAAAAGGAGTTGATTTATTGAAACAAAAAGCAACGTTTTTAACTGAGACAGTTTTTAATACTACAGATAAAAGCGGATTTGAAGCGACAAAAAAAGCGACCAAAAATGCCGATGTTGTGGTAATGGTTTTAGGTGAATATGGTTTTCAAAGCGGTGAGGGAAGAAGCAGAACGGATCTGAATCTGCCAGGATTGCGAGCAGGAATTATTAGAGGAAATTTACAAAGTGAATCCGAATGTAGTTTTGGTTTTAAATAACGGTCGTCCGTTGAGTATTCCGTGGGCGACAGAAAATATTCCGGCAATTGTAGAAGCTTGGCATTTGGGAACGCAGACTGGAAATGCAGTAGCTCAGGTTTTATACGGTGATTATAACCCAAGTGGAAAACTGCCTATGTCATTTCCTAGAAATGTGGGTCAGGTGCCGATTTATTATAACAAATACAGTACAGGAAGACCAATTGACAGTGATAAAAACGTTTTTTGGTCGCATTATATGGATGTGGAAAAAACGCCTCAGTTTCCGTTTGGTTTTGGTTTGAGTTATACCAAATTTGATTATAAAGACTTGAAGATAAATAAAACTGCTTTTGCAAAAGGAGAAAAAGTTCAGGTTACTATTGACGTTACAAACTCTGGAAACTACGACGGGAAAGAAGTTGTACAATTGTATATTCACGATGAATTTGCAAGTATTATTCGCCCAATAAAAGAGTTAAAAGGTTTTGAGTTGGTGAATTTGAAGAAAGGGGAAACTAAAACTGTTTCTTTTACATTGACTGACAAGGAACTTGGTTTTTATGACAACGATGGAAATTATTTAGTTGAACCAGGAACTTTCAAAATCATGGTTGGAGGAAGCTCTGATAAAGGTTTGGAAAGTGGTTTTGAAATAAAAGAATAGATTTTTTTGAGGTGCAAAGTTGCAGAGGTTCAAAGAAGCAAAGGTTTTTTTTGCCACGAATTCACGAATTGATTGTTTAAAAAATTGTGAATTGCTTCGCTAGTTTGCTATCGCTTGGGTCGTGGTGATTTCTAATTTATGCATAGCCCCTAGCTTTAGCTAGGGAATACGATTGGATCAAAAAAGGGCTTTAGCCAAACTTTACAGGTTTGGCTAAAGCCCTTTGGTTTGCGTTTATATCTCCATCCAGCTAAAGCTGGACGCTATTCATTTTAAAACTTAAATAACTTTGCTCCCGAAGGCTCGGGACTGCGCATTTGCGAGATTAAAAAAAAGCGACTTTATTTATTACTTTTTTTTACCTTTAAAACCTATTAAACTATAACCTTAAACTAAAACAATGAAATATAACAGATGTGGAAAAAGCGGGTTATTGTTACCTGAAATTTCTTTAGGATTATGGCATAACTTCGGATCTGTAGATAATTTTGATAATGCCGAAAGTATTGCTGTAGAGGCTTTTGATAAAGGAATCACCCATTTTGATTTAGCTAATAATTACGGTCCGGTTCCGGGATCTGCTGAAACCAATTTTGGTAAAATTCTCTGGCATAATTTTCAGGGAAATCTGCGTGATGAAATCATCATTTCGACAAAAGCCGGCTACACCATGTGGGACGGACCTTATGGCGATTGGGGTTCAAGAAAATATTTATTGTCAAGTTTAGACCAGAGTTTAAAGAGAATGAAAGTCGATTATGTTGATATTTTTTATTCGCATCGACCAGATCCTGAAACGCCTATTGAAGAAACTATGATGGCGCTGGATCACGCTGTTAGAAGCGGCAAAGCGTTGTACGTCGGCATCAGTAATTATTCGGCTGAGCAGACTCGTGTTGCGGTTGATGTTTTAAAACAATTAGGAACGCCATGTTTAATTCATCAAGCAAAATATTCGATGCTGGAACGCTGGGTTGAAAATGGTTTGTTAGATGTTTTGGAAGAAAAAGGAGTAGGCTGTATTGCATTTTCGCCTTTGGCACAAGGACTTTTAACGGATAAATATTTAAAGGGAATTCCAGAAAACTCCAGAGCGCATAATCCGAACGGACATTTGAAAGAAGATGAGGTAACGGCAGAAAGAATTCAGAAATTAATGCGACTGAATGAAATTGCTCAGAATAGAAACCAATCTTTGGCACAAATGGCTTTGGCTTGGTCGCAAAAAGACAAACGAATTACATCGGTTTTAATTGGGGCGAGTTCGGTAAAACAATTGTGTAATAATATTGATTGTTTGGAGAATACTGAATTTTTGCATGATGAATTGAATGCGATTGAAAAGATTTTAGCATAATTTTTTTCCCCCTTATATTTTAAACCCGACAGGTTTTTAAAACCTGTCGGGTTTGGAAACGTAAAGAGTACGGATATATCTTTTTATTTTATAATCATCGCCAATCCACCGTCGCTCGCCAAGCGATATTTCAATTTCGTTGTAGAATCAACGGTTACGATTTCTTTTTTATAATCAGTTGCGGCTTTGTCTGCGTTTAAACCATCTGAGAAAATCTCAGCTTGGAATTTTTTGCCTTTTTCAAGGAAAGAAAAGTCAATTGTAATGTCTCTAGAATCCCAATTGGTGATGGCGCCCAAATACCAAATAATTCCCTTTCTTCTGGCAATAGAAACAAATTTTCCAACTTCACCATCCAAAGCATTAGTTTCATCAAAAGTAGTCGGAAATTTAGCAATAAAATCGGTGCTTTCTTGTGCCGCCATAAAAGCTGTCGGACTGTCGGCCATCATTTGCAAAGGCGCTTCAAAAATAGTGTAAAGTGCCAATTGATGACATCTTGTTCCCTGACTCATCGGATTAGAATGACTTGGTTTGAATTCGCTTTTTGTTGCATTTCGCATCGCACCGGGCGTGTAATCCATCGGACCTGCCATCATTCTGATAAACGGAATTGTAGTATCGTAAAGCGGAACATCATCATTTGGTGTCCATTTATTGTTTTCTAATCCTTTTACGCCTTCAAAATTTAAAATATTGGGATACGTTCGCTGAATTCCAGTTGGTTTGTACATACCGTGAAAATCAATAATCAATTTATGATTGGCCGCTTTTTGTGCAATATCATAAACCGAATTCACCATTTTAGCATCGTCACGATCTATAAAATCCACTTTAAAACCTTTCACTCCCAATTGGGCATAATTAGCAAAAACAGCTTCGGTATTGTCGTGTATAGCCATCCACGAGGCCCACAAAATAATACCAACGTTTCGTTCTTTCGCGTAGGCGATTAAAACTTCTAAATCAACATTAGGATTGTGTTTCATGATGTCGGTTTCAACACTCCAGCCTTCATCCAAAACTACATATTCGACTTTATTTTTTGAGGCAAAATCAATATAATATTTATAGGTCTGTGTATTAATTCCGGCTTTAAAATCAACATTGTAAATATTCCAGTCGTTCCACCAATCCCAAGCTACTTTTCCTGGTTTTATCCAAGAAACATCTTTTATTTTTGAAGGCGAAGCCAATTTCTGAACCATATCGTTATTAGCCAAAGCAAGCATCATTTTCAGAAATCACAATTGCTCGCCACGGAAAAGTTCTGGTACCTTTTGTTTTAACCAAATAATCGGCTCTTTCTGTAATCAATTTGTTGAGGTAATTAAATCCGCCGTTGGTTTCCTGAAGAGGATATTTAGAAAAACGAGATTCAAAACCCGTTTTATTTTTAGTATTGGTGACAAACAATCCCGGATAATCTTCTAAATCAGCTTCCAGAAAAACAGCTTTTTTGTGGTTTTTATAATCAATTAAAAAAGGTGAAAAAGCTAAAGTATCTTTAGAAAACTCACTTATTTTCTTGTTTTCATAATGCGACTCAAACGATGAAATAAATTGGTCTTTCGGATTTCTTAAATCACGAACATAAGGCATTAAAGTATTGTAATCGTGATCAAAATTTAAAACTACTTCTTCATTTTTAACCGTGATATTCTTTTTCTTTTTTGTTATAAAACGGTAAGCGCGCCGTCATCAAAAACACGATATTCAATGCTGAAGTCATTTTTAAAATTAATAGTCAATTGGTTGTAATGGTTTTGAACCGATTTCTTTTTGTACAAAGGGGTTTCAAACGAATTATTTACAGTTTCTTTTTTTGAATTTAAAACAACCGCGTTTTTTCCTAAAACAATATTTCCGTCTAAAATCAAGGCCATTTCTGATGGTGCTAAAATCACATCTTTTTCATGCGAAATTGTCCAGCTGATCTTATCATTCACAGCAATTTTGACTTCAATTTTTCCGTTTGGAGAATTCATTGTAAAGTCTTGTTTTTTCTGTGCAAAACAGAGGTTTACGAATACCAAACAAAAAAGAATAAATGTATTTTTCATGTTGTGTTTTTTCATCAAGTTTTGATTTTGGTTATTCTGTAGAGACGCACTGCAGTGCGTCTACGCCCAGTTTACGTTGCGTATATTCGTTACGCATAAGACGCACTGCGGTGCGTCTTATGCTACAAAAAACAGGGATGAATAATTTTTTTATTTCTTCAATTCTAAATTGTACTTTTTTACAATTTCAAGAGTCGATTTATCACCATTAAAAACAGAATTTAAACCTTGTGGTTCTTGCGGAGGATCTGTAGTAAGCGGTTCTCCGGGATTCCATTTTCCAGTTTCGTTAACGGCTTTTCCTTCTCCGCCGTATCCCCAGAAATTCGGCGCTTGCAACGGGCCGCCATTTTTATGACTTTCTAAAACTCTTCCAAAAATGTAGCTGTAAAACTGATCGCGATAAACAGAAGAAGCGCCTGCATTTAAATTTTCATTTTCTCTCGGCAGGCCAAATTCTTCAATAATAATTGGTCTTTTCAAGTTATTGGCCACCTTAATATGATCGTCAATATATTTTCCTGCATTTTCGATTGTTTTTGGCATAGTAGCTTCAGCATTGTCAGCTTTAAACCAGTTCCAGTTTTTTGGCCAGATGTGCATCGTCAAATAATCGATATTCGGATTTTTGTGCGTTCTTTCGAAAATTTCCATGCTGTCGTTCGAACTATTTTTTCCTTCAGAACCTGTCGAAACCAAATGATTTTTGTCTAAGCTGGCTATTAAATCGACAATGTTGTTCAGCCATTTTGTAAATTTAACTTCATTTTCTACCGTAAAAAGTCTTGGCTCATTTCCAACCTGCCATGACATAATCGTGTTGTCTTCGTTGTATTTCTTTTTAGAATATGCATTTGTTCTTCCAATAATAAATTTTACATGATTATTCAAAGCTTCTATACAAGGTTCACAGCTGTGAAATTGTTCTGTATACGACATGAACTGCGGCCAAGTATTTGGAGCAATATTCGGAACCGGAATCGCACCTTTGCCGTTCCATTCCAGATATTGCGACATTCCACCAGACCATTCCCAGTTATTCGTTAAATACAAAACCGCATACATATTACGTTTGCTCATTTCGCTGATCAAAAAATCCAAACCATCCAAAAGATCTTCGTCATATTTTCCCTGCTCATACTGCAGAGCGGGACGAACGGTAAAATCGTATTTTCCGCCATCGGCACCTACTAAAACACGAAGATTATCGATTCCGTTTTTCTTCATAAAGTCTAGCTCACGCAAAAGTCTTTTTCGGTCACCAACTTTTTTAGAAGCCAATAAACTTCCGTACCAATAATTGGTTCCGATATAAGAATACGGTTTGTCACCTTTATAAAATTGCGTTCCTTTTACGGTTATTTTTTCCTGCGCCTGACAAGCAATTGCAGCAAAAATTAAGGCCAGAGAAAGAGTTTTAAAAAATCTGTTTTTCATAATTTATATTTTAAGGACTAAACCTAACAGGTTATTAAAACCTGTTAGGTTTGTTTATTTTGTATTACTATTCAACTTTGAAAATTCTTCTTCAGAAAGCGTTGTTATTTTTACATCATCAAAAAAAACGGTTCCGTTCGTTTGGGCTAATGCAAGCATTATCCTGATTTTTTTGGCATCAGCCGGAACTTTTACGGCTTTTTTATAATTAAACCAATTCGTTGTTCCTTTGGCGAAAGCAATTGTTTCGGTGCTTATTTGTTTTTCGGCACTATTTAAAAATTCTAAAATTATGGATGTTGCTTTGTATTCTTCTTTCTGAATTTCAACACCATCTGTTTTCATCCAGACATTACATTCCACAGCAAAAGTATTTCTCGGAATTATAGCAATTTGATCAAAAGCTCGCCATTCTGCACCAGTATATTGATTGATCAGCGCAAGCATTTTTTCCTGATTTTTTATCATAAATAGAAAGCGCACCATTTTCTTCGCCTCTCCAATTTACAAATTCGTATTCAAAACCTCCGTTTTTGATAAGATTCGTTTGCGCATGTATTGTTGTCATCACAAATACTAAACTCAGAAGTAAAAATTGTTTCATTGGCTAGAAAAAATTAGCGTTAAAAGTGATTAAAATTAATCTTGAATTCTACTGATCAGCTCAAGACAGGCGCGTCCGTTATGGTAGGGACATTTCCAAAATCCGGCTTTGTCTTTTTTCATTACAGAATAATCGTCGTAAATTCCCCAATACCATTCTCCGTTTTGCTGGTCGATCATATATTTTTTTATGAATTTCCAGTTTTTGTAAACAATATCCAGATATTCTTCTTTTCCAGTTAATTGATATGCATTGTAAAAACCAATTAAAGCTTCTGCCTGAGGCCACCAATGTTTTTCGGCGATTAATTCATTTTTCTTTGGATCAAATTCATACCATAATCCGCCGTCAGAATCAAAACCTTCTTTTGTAGCTTCGGCAATTTGGAGGGCGTGTTTTTTATAATTTTCAATCAACGTTTCATTTCCAGAAATTTCAGCACATTGTTGTAAAAGCCATGTCGCTTCAATATCATGTCCGTATGAAATAACGTCGATCTTTTCGTTCCAATTTTCATCAAAAAACAAGCGTAAATGACCTGTTTCGGTATTAATGAAATGTTCTTCAATTGTTTCTAATAATTCAACAATATCTTTGAGCAGTTTTTCGTCTTTCCAAACTTTATATAAATTCACATAACCTTCAATAATATGAAGATGTGTATTCATCGTTTTCTTTTCGTTTGCATCTTTTGCACTCAGACGTAAATCTTCAATTGGTCGCCAATCTCTGGTAAAAGCTTCAAAGTATCCTTTGTTTATAGGATCATAGCTGTATTCCTGAATTTTGAAATATAAATTTTTAGCTATTTCTAACGCTTTTTCTTCTTTTGAAATCGCATAATATTCAGATAAGCCATAAATCGCAAATGCCAATGCATAAATCTGATTTTTGGTGTCTTTTGGAGTTTTATCCTCATTTATACTCCAAAAAAGACCTCCAAATTTAGTGTCATAAAAATTAGAAGAAAGAAATTCAAATGCTCGCTCTGCCAGTTTTTTGTGGTTTTCGTTTTTTGTGGTCTGATAACTGGCAGAGAAAGTCCAGAGAATCCGTGCATTTAAAACCGATCCTTTTTCTGCATTTCCAATGATATGATCTTCAAAATCGATTTGCCCGACAAATCCACCATTTTTATCGTCAACAGTGTGTTCTGACCAATAGTTTAAAATGGAATCGAGTTCTGCGGATAACTCAGATTTTAATAGCTTTCTTTGTAATGACACGATATCTTAAATTGCGTTATTTCTTTCGACTTGATCAATAATTGTTTGTACAGAACCTGCAGAAATAAAAGTATCTGCTGGAGCATTGGTTACATAATCAACAAGTTTTTCAACAGTTGAAACGGCAACATGCATTCTGGTGTCTGATGAGGCGTAATACACATAAACAGTTCCGTTTTCATCTTCAATCCATCCGTTTGAGAATAAAACGTTCGATACATCACCAACTCTTTCGATTCCTTCTGGTCCCATAAAATGTCCTGCCGGAACGTGTGTCACTTTCGAAATATCATTTAGATCGGTCATAAACATATATAGCGTATAACGCAATCCTGCGACCGTATTACGAACGCCGTGTGCTAAATGTAACCAGCCTTTTGAAGTTTTGATTGGAGCAGGTCCCAAACCATTTTTCAATTCGTAAATGGTATGATATTGCTTGCCAAAAATGATTTTTTCTTCTTTTACAACAGGATTTGTCATGTCTTCCACGTAACCTAAACCAATTCCGCCGCACTTCCTACATCAATAAAACCGTCTTGCGGGCGTGTGTATAGAGCATATTTTCCGTTTACAAATTCAGGATGTAAAACTACATTTCGCTGTTGTCCCGTGTTTGAGATTAAATCTGGAAGTCTTTCCCAGTTTATCAGATCTTTGGAGCGTACAATTCCGGCATTGGCTACAGCCGAACTCGTATCACCTTTTGGAGCTTTCGGGTCTTTTCTTTCTGTACAGAAAATACCGTAAACATAACCGTCTTCGTGGTTGATCAAACGCATGTCATATACATTTGTATCTGGTTCTTCGGTTTGAGGAATCACGCATGGTTTATCCCAAAACTTGAAATTATCCACTCCGTTTGGACTTTCGGCAATGGCAAAAAATGATTTTCTGTCGATTCCTTCTACACGAACTGCCAATAAATATTTGCTGTTCCATTTCATTGCGCCAGCGTTGAAAGCGGCATTTATTCCGATTCGTTCTTGTAAAAAAGGATTTGTACTTTCGTTAAAGTCAAAACGCCAGTTTAAAGGAATGTGCGCTCGCTGTTACTACAGGATTTTTGTAACGGTCATAAATTCCGTTGCCTGCCACTTCTTGTGGTCCGTTTTTTTGTTCAAGAAGTCCTTTATGTTCTTTTTCTAATGCCGATTTTCTTTCTTGAAAAATGGCTGAAGATGTTATCGTTGTCATATCAATTGGTTTCTGTATCCGTACTATTTTTAGTGATTTTGATCTCTTTTTTGGTTTAAATCCTGTTCTATTATTTGTAATTTTTCTTCAGATAATGGATAAAATGCAATAAACGCTACTGATATTGCCGTCGCTATTGCAGGAAGTATACTCAACATTAACTGAATTCCGTTTTGTGCTGTTGCAGTCTGTTCTACATTTGCCTGAAAACCGTAATAACCTAAAAGCCATCCAGCTCCGGCGCCTCCAATTGTCCAGCCAAATTTTTGCGACATTGAGGAAGCAGAAAAAACTAAACCTGTCGCTCTGCGTCCTTGTTTCCATTCTGAATAATCGGCACTGTCTGCGTACATCGACCAGATTAATGGGAAAATACAGCCTGCACAAATACTGATTAAAACTTGGAAAATGAGAATTAATAAAATGTCTTCTTTTCCAAATAAATAGAAAACTAAACTTAGAATTGCGACCAAAGCCATTGCTCCAAAGAAGGTTTTCTTTTTTCCAATTTTATTAGCAATTGGTGTTGCAATGATTACTCCGATGATGTTTGCCGCTTGCCCTAAAACCAAATAGATTGACGTTGGCGTCATATGAAAATCGGTTCCAAAAAGCGAAAAATCAAAGTTTACGGCACTGCTTACATAATATTTGAAATAATAAACCGCGACTCCGTCGCGTATTGAATTAAAGACTAAAGCTCCAATTCCTGCTCCCAATAAAATCCACCAAGGTTTATTTTTTAAAAGATCGTTTAAATCTTCTTTTAAATTATTCTGCTCATCTGCAATTGGTTTTATTCTTTCTTTTGTGAATAAGAAACAAGCCCAGAAAAATACTGTTGTGATTAGTCCAAAAACGGCAATTGTTGCCAGCCATCCTGTTTTAGAATTTAAGTTTCCGCCGAAATAATTTACCAAAGGTTCAATAAGCCAAAGTGCCAAAAGACTCCCGCCGAAAGCAAAAACCATACGGTAAGAAGAAAGTGTATTTCTTTCTTTTCTATCAGAAGACATTACGCCCAAAAGTGATGCATAAGGAACATTGATTAAAGAATAAATCATCATCATTAAGGAATACGTAACGTAGGCATAAATGATTTTACCTTTTTCGTCAAAATCTGGAGTATAAAAAGTCAAAACCCCAATCACGGCAAACGGAATTGCTACCCAAAGTAAATACGGTCTAAATTTTCCCCATTTACTTTTGGTTCTGTCTGCTATAATTCCAACAATAGGGTCAAAGCAGGAATCCCAGATTCGGGTAATTAAAAACATGGTTCCAACTACAGCAGGCGCTAATCCGAAAACATCGGTGTAAAAAAACAACAAATACATGCTGAAAATTTTCCAGAACATAGATGAAGCAGCGTCTCCGAGACCGTAACCTATTTTTTCTTTTAAACTAATTTTGTCGTGCATTAGATTTTTTTTAAAGATTGTAATTATTTTTGGGGGATTATTTTAATTTTTTTGGAATGTCTTTTTCAAAGATAGTTTGATCCAGATTATAAAAATCGACAAAATCTTTTTCGCTCACTTGTCCAGAGAAAGGTGCGTAATAATGCATTTTTTGTTCTTTTTCCTGCCAGCCGTGGTTTCTCCATAGTAAAACATATGAAATTTTATAATCTCCAATAGCTTTCAATAAAGTGCCTGTCCACCATTTTGGATCTGGAACGGCTTCGTAGCCAGCTTCTGCTAAAGCTATTAATTTATGTTTTTTGGCATTAATTTCGTTTAAGATTTTAAACTGCTTTTGAACTTCATTGATAAATTTCTCACCGTTTGGATCATTGCTGTTTTGGTAGCTGTCAAAACTTAAAACATCTGCATATTCATCTCCAGGATAATTGGCTAAGAAATCTGCTTCACTGCCAAAACCGCCTGTATTGTAAACATATATTAAATTGTGAACGCCTTTTTTTTGAAGATAATCGAAGGTAAATTTCCACGCTGTTTTAAACTCTTCTGGAGTACAATTGCCTTTTCCCCACCAAAACCATCCGCCGGTAAGTTCATGAAAAGGTCTAAAGAGTATTGGAATGTTTTTGCCGTTTTTATCTTTTAGAGATAAGAAGAAAGTGGTCGCTTTATCTAACCAAGAAGTAAATTTTTTATGATTTTCTGCGCCTGGTAAAATTGTTTTTAACGAATTTGGAGTATGATCCCAAGCATCTTTCCCTGTTGCTGGATTGTCAAAATGCCAGCTCACGGTAGAAATACCGCCTCTTGCATTGGCTTCAATAATATATTGTTTCATTTTAGCAAAAGGAACGCCATCGATATTATTTGGGCTGTCCTTTTCCAAACCTGCAATATCCCACCCATAAACTGCGGGATAATCGCCTGCGAGCATCTTTTACGTCGCTTCGGCCGTTCTCGTATTTCCATTTTACACCATATGCCAAATCATCTTGATGCCCAAATAAAAAACCTTTTTTAGATAATGTATTGAGGTTTTTGTACAAAGTTTTAGTTTCGGTGGTTGCTTTTTTATCTGAAAGTGACAAATTAGTATTATCCATACTTTTTTGGGATATGCAGGAACTGCTTATAAATGTTACGGTTAAAAGCGTTAAAATGTATTTTTTCATTACGAAATGGTTAGTTAGTTTTTTGCTAAAAGTAAAATAAACAATAGATTACGATTTAAAAAACATGTTATTTTATTGTTCGAAAAATCATTACGAAATTATTGTTAAAATTATTAAAACTATAAAAAGTTATTCAATTAAAAATGATTAATGTTTATTATTAATGTTCTTTTTAAAGAAATGATAATTTGTTTTTTCAAAGATAAACGGATGAATATCGTCTAATTAATATTATTTTATCAATTATATATCATATTATTGCAGTCAAAAAACAAAATATTAAGTTACTGATATAATTTTCAACATGGGTACAACAAAAAATTTTTATAGAGAAATTGCGCCATTAGTCGCGAGTGATAGTTTTTTGGTTTTCGATCGAGTAAAAGACAGTTTTGATTTTCCTGTTCATTATCATCCAGAGTTTGAGATCAATTTTATTTTAAATGGAAAAGGTGTTAAAAGAGTTGTTGGCGATAATATTGAGGAAATAGATAATGTCGAGCTGGTTTTGATTGGTCCCAATTTATATCACGGCTGGGAATTGAGTAAATGTACAAGTAAAAAAATTCATGAAATAACAATTCAGTTTCATAATGATTTATTTCATGAGTCTTTATTATCAAGACGGATTATGAATCCGATACGTGATATGTTTAACCGATCAATTCATGGAATTCTTTTTTCAAAAAAAACGGCCGAAGAATTAACCCCAAGACTTGTAAGGCTTTCTAAATTAGACGGAATGGACTATTTTTTGGAAATTACTTCCTTATTATATGATTTGGCCAATTCTAGAAATCAGCGTCTTCTTTCGACTTATACAGTAGACTATGATACTTTTGATGATTATGATAAAATGAAATTGGTTTACGAATATGTGCAGAAACATTTTGCTGAAAAAATTACTTTAGAAGATGTTGCAAATGTGGCGAGTATGTCTATTATTTCTTTTAATAGATTTATTAAAAAACGTACTGGTAAAACGTTTGTTAATTATATAAATGATATCCGAATTGGTTATGCGGCGCGCTGGCTAGTAGAGAAAGATATGAGTGTTTCTGAGGTTGCATTTAAATCTGGGTTTAATAATATTGCCAATTTTAATCGCAGTTTTAAAGCGACAAAAAATTGTACGCCTAGTCAATACAGAGAAGATTTTTCTGGCTTGAAACGTATTTTGTAGTGATACTTTTTTATCACCTATAAACATTATTTTTAACGAAAACGTTTGATTTTGGCGTTTTTGTTGATTTTTATGTTGGTGTTTGGTTCATTTTGAGGATTGTCATTGAGAATAATTTAAAATTTATATGGTTTTATTTTCATATGTGTTTTTTTAAACGCTTAAAGTAAAAATATTATCATTAAATGATATAATATTATCGATTTGATAATTCTCTCTGTTATAGATTTGTTAAATATTTTAAGAGTAAAATATATACCAGGCTTTTTTACTCTCTTAAGATTAGCAATAAAAAATTTAAACTAACCAAACACTTATTATGAAAAAACTAATGACTAGCTTCATTCATTGGAAGGCTGACCACACAGCAGTTCCTCTGATATTATTTTTGTTATTGACCTGTAATTTTATTACGGCTCAGGTAAAGGTTTCAGGAACGGTATCTGATGAAAAGGGATTATCTATTCCAGGAGCGAACGTATCAGTTGCGGGTTCTAAAGCAACTGTTTCCACAGATTTTGACGGTAAATATTCTATCGATGTTGCAAGCAAATTCAACTTTATTATTCTCTTTCATCGGCTTTACTACTCAGAAGGTTGCCGTAGATGGTAAATCGACTATTAATGTAATTTTAAAATCAAATGCAGAAGATCTAAAAGATGTAGTTGTAATTGGTTACGGTACTCAAAAGAGAAAAGATATTAATAGTGCTATTTCTAGTATTGGCTCAAAAGATATCGAAAATCTAAAAGTGGCTTCATTTGATCAAATGATGCAGGGAAAAGTCACGGGGGTAGTCGTAAATAGTAACTCTGGTGAACCGGGGAGTAATGTATCGGTAAAAATTAGAGGCGTTTCTTCTTTAACAGGTACAAACGAACCTTTGTACGTAATTGATGGAGTGCCTATTTCTGGAGATGCTAGAAATTCTTCTACTTCAGGAAGAAATCTTGCTGGAGATTCTAACTTTTCTAACAACGGAAACATTACTGTAAGTCCGTTGGCGCTTATTAACCCGAATGATATTGAGTCTATCGATATTTTAAAAGACGCTTCTGCTACAGCAATTTATGGTTCTCGAGGTGCGAATGGAGTTATCATTGTAACTACTAAATCTGGTAAAAAAGGAACAGGAAAATTATCTTTCGAAAATTCTTATTCTATTAGCAATTTGCCAAAGAAATTGCATTCTATGGATTTGCGAGCAATATGCAACGCATCAAAATGCACTATCAGATGTTTATGATCCTTCGTCAAAACGTCCAGAATTTGCCCATCCAGAACTTTTAGGAAAAGGTACAGACTGGCAGGATGCTATTTATGAAACAGGAATTATGACCTCTAATCAGTTGTCTTTTTCTGGTGGAAAAGAAGGAATTAGCTATTATATCTCTGGAGGTCTTTTAAATCAAGAAGGTATTGTTATCGAATCTGGTTTCAAAAGATACAATGTAAGAGCTAATATTGATGCAAAAGTAAATAGTTTTATTAAAGTTGGTATTAACGTAAGTGGGGCAATTACAGATGAAAAACTTACACTAAACGGACAATTTAATGGTGTTGTAGGTACGTCTTTACTGGCTACTCCAGATGTGGCAGTAAGAGAATTAGATGGCGCATTTGCTGGTCCTACAAGTGGTCTTTCATTTGTTAATCCAGTTGCAACTTCTTTATTAGGTTCTAATACATTGGTAAGAAAAAATTATTCTGGAAGTTTTTATACGCAAGTAGATATTCTTAAAGGTTTAGAATACCGTTTTGAAGCGGGTGGATATATTTATGACAATTTAGGACAGCGATTTGATCCTATGTATTCTTTAGGAAATGCTGTAAAGAGTTTTGCTAACCTTTATTATAATCCGTCTTCTGGTAATTCGTGGAACTTAAAAAACATGCTTACTTATAGAAAAACTATAGACAAGCACAGTTTTACAATTTTGGCAGTACAAGAATCTAATAGATCGCACTGGGAAGGATATTCTATGATAGGTAATGGTTATAAAGATAATAGTGATCAAACCCTTGCGGGATCAGATTTGACAAAAGCAGAACTTAAAAGTACATATGCAGGAACACAAACTTTAGCTTCTTATTTAGGAAGGGTAGTTTATGATTATGGAGATAAATATGGTGTTTCGGTTGCAATAAGAACAGATGGTTCTTCTAAATTTTTCATTGGAAATAAATGGGGCGTCTTTAGTTCTGTTGGTGGTTCTTGGAAACTTTCGAATGAATCTTTTATGGAAGGAACAAAAAAGTATATTGATGGTATTAAATTGAGATTTGGCTGGGGACAAACAGGAAACAATCAGATTGGGAATAATTTATATGATTCTAATCTTCACGTAGTAGTGAGTTCTATGGGAACTTCTTACCTTCCTTCAAATACTCCAAACAAAGATTTGAAATGGGAAACTCAGGATCAAACGAACTTAGGTTTAGATTTTAATTTGTTTCAATCTAAATTTAATGCTTCTATAGATGTGTATAAAAAAGTTTCTAAAAATTTCTTATACCAAGTTCCGTTGCCAAACTATCTTTCTGGAGGCGGTGATTATGAAGGTGGTGTAAATCCTCCGTATTTTAACCTTGGAAGCATGGAAAATAAAGGTATTGAGGTTACGCTTGGTTACAGCAATAAATTCACAGAAAACTTCTCATGGGATTCTAGTCTGAACTTCACTAAATATGAAAATAAAGTAACAGATATGGCTGGGTTAAATATTATAAAAACAACAGGTACGCTTTCTTACAACACTGTTAGTGTTTCAAGAACACAAGAAGGTCTGCCAATAGGTTCGTTTTTAGGATATGAAGCTGTAGGGATTTACAGAACAGATGAAGATCTATTGACATACGGACACGTTGATGGCGCAGGAAACAGAGTTGTGTTGAAAAACGGAACAAATTCATTGTTGCCGAATTTTGTAAAAGGAGATGTTATTTATAAAGATTTAAATAATGATGGTAAAATCGATCAAAGTGATTTAACGAATATTGGAAATCCAAATCCGAAATTTACTTATGGTTTTACGAATAACTTTAAATATAAAAATGTCGATTTATCTATTTTTCTTCAAGGAACTGCAGGAAATAAGTTAATGAATTTAACTCGCGCATCTGGAACAATGAATAGTAATTTAGGAACTAACTATTTAACAGAAGCAACTGATTTTTACTCAGCTAATAATTTGGATGGTTCTCTGCCAACACCTTCTAGTTACGATCATATTAATAATGCAGTTTCTACCCGCATGATTGAAAATGGTTCTTATTTAAGAGTTCAGAATGTAACTTTAGGATACTCTTTACCATTGGATATTATTTCGAAAATCAAATTAACAAGATTGAGAATTTATGCTTCTGGACAAAACTTATTCACTTTTACGAAATATACAGGATATGATCCTGAGGTAGGTTCTTATAATCAAGATGCATTAATGTCAGGAATTGATAACGGTCGTTATCCGGTGCCAAGACTAATTTCTTTTGGTTTTAATGTTGAATTTTAATAAAAAATAATATGAAAAATATATATAAAAGAGGCGACGTAGGTCTTATGGCGTTATTGATGTTGTTCTCATCCTCTTGCTCTCAAGATTTTATAGATGTTCCTGCAGAAGGAAACCCTACAATAGGAAGCTATTATGATTCTGATGAAAAATTAGACAATGCAACAAACGGACTTTATGGTTTAGTTTGGTTTAATATGAATAAAGAAGGTTTTTATGGTATTACCGATGTAATTTCGGGTAATATGTATGCTGATATATATAACGATTTTGGTGATTTTACAGATTTGAGTTTCACTAATACATCACGATATATTTCTGATTCTTGGAGATCTTGTTTTGGTGCTATTGCAAATTCTAATGCTTACATTAGCAATCTGCTGCAGAGTGTTGGTCCAAATGTGAGTAAAGAAGCTTTGAATAATACATTAGGAGAATGTCATTTTATTAGAGCATTTTCTTATTTCTTTTTGGTAAGATTATGGGGGAATGTGCCTATTATCGAAAATAATGCAGACTATTCTAAAAACTTTGTCATTCCAAGTAACCCAACTGAAGATGTTTACAAATTCATAGAAAATGATTTAAAATTCGCTATAGCTAATTTAAGAACAAAAAACAGAGGTTCAGATTATGCTTCAAATGCTCACGTATCAAGCGGTTCTGCAAAGGCGATGCTGGCAAAAGTTTATTTATATCAAAAGAAATATGATCTGGCGAGACAAATGGCTCAGGAAGTTATCAATAGCGGTGAGTTTAAATTATTAGGAGGAGAGCAATTACCAGCAAAATCTTTCGCTGATTTGTTTTTACAAAAAAACAACAATAACGAGGAATCTATTTTTGCTTGGCAGTGGACAGGAACTGGAGGTTATTTTGATGGGAATTTTACCAATACATTATTTGCTCCAGAAAACAGATTGGTTGAAACTACTTATTCTGGACAGATTGCTCCATCTCAAGATTTAATTAAAAATGTTTTTGAAAACGGGGACAGAAGAAGAATTGAAACTTTTATGCTTCCTGGAGATTTTTATCCAAACCTAACATATGCAAAAACACTTGATTTAGGTGCACCAAAAATTTTAGGATACACTTTTGAAATTGAATATGAAGCACAAAAATCTGGTGCTGGATTGAAAAAATATGTAATCGGAAAAGAAAATCTTCCAATAACAGGAGCATTTAATCCTGTAAATAATGGAGAAAGCAGTATGAACAGTTATATGATGCGTTATGCAGAATTGCTGTTAATTCATGCCGAAGCTATTTTAGGCGGACAAACAGGAAGTACTTCAGATGCACAAGCGCTTCAATCGTATAATGCAGTTCGCAGAAGAGCAGGATTAGCACCAAAATCAGTAATAACATTTGATGATATTTTTAAAGAAAGACGTGCGGAACTAGCGTGCGAAGGAGATTATTATTTTGATTTAGGCCGTTTGCCTTTTGAAAGAGCAAAAGCGATTCTAGAAGCACAAAATAGAGGGAATAGAGAAGTTGAAAAACACATTACAATTTCAGCAACAAATCTTTTACTTCCTTATCCAGCAGATGACTTGACAAAAAATCCAAAATTGACAGAAGTAGTACCATATACTTTTAAATAATTTTAAAAATATACAACATGAAAAATTTAAAAATTGTTTCATTAGCGACATGTCTGGCATTAATAATCTCTTTATTGCTTTTTACATCATGCTCTAGCGATGATAGCGCCGAAGCGTACAGCGGAGGACCTGTAATAGAATCTGTAATGCCTTCTGGCTATAATCTTGATGGCACTGTTAAGCCATTGGTTCCAGTAACATTAGTAGATCCAAAAAACTATTATATCATTCACGGAAAAGGACTTTTGACGACTACAAAAGTGTATTTTAATGATTTTGACACCTATTTTAGGCCAACATTTGTAACAGATACAGATATAATTATTTTGGTAGATGAAGCTACGCCTTTTGCAGATGCACCAAACAAATTAAGAGTAGTAACAGGAAGAGGTACAGCAGAGTTTGACTTACAAGTTGCTCCTCCAGTACCAACATTTAGTGGTTTTAACTTTATAAACTGTGAAGAAGGTGACGAAGTAACTATAAAAGGTAAATATTTTCTAGATCCTATTGTAACACTGGCCGAAACTCCAACACAACCTGCGGTTCCTGTTCAAGTAATTTCTTCAACATTAGAACAGGTAGTGGTAAAAATTCCTGCTAATGCGAATCATAGATATCTGGCAGTAACAAATATTTCTGGAACAGCCGTTTCAAAAGAAGCAATTGGTACAGCATTGTATGATGATAAATTATACGAAATGCAATGGGGCGGACCTTGGGCTGGTAAAGGAGTTAATTTTGATTTTGGCGGAGATTCCTATCAAGGCGAAAAATCTTGGCAGTGGGAATTTAGCGCTTGGGACGGAGGAAACTGGGGCTTTAATTTTGATATGACTCCGTACAAAGCATTACGAATGGCAGTAAAAGGAAGTAAAAATGGTCAGGTAAACTTTAGTGTAAATGGAGGGCCAAACTATGTAATTCCAGTTACAACAACTTGGGTTTATATGGAAATTCCACTAGATAAATTAGGGAATCCTTCAAGTGTTACAATGCTTACATTCCAAGAATCAAATAGTGACGGCGGTAATACGGTGTTGTTTGATGATATAGGATTTGTATTAAAATAAACATTTTGTTTTTTGAGTTAGTTTGAGATATTCCCTGATTGAAAAATTAGGGAATATCTTTTTTTGTAATATCTTTTAAATATATTTTGGATGAAAAAAATTGCTTTACTACTTGCTTTTAGTATAACCAGTATGGGTTTCAGTCAGGGAAATACTCACAAACAGCAGGGCGGAAAATTTGAAGGACTGGCTATGACACCGCCAATGGGTTGGAATTCATGGAATACTTTTGCAACCAATATCGACGAAAAATTAGTAAAAGAAACAGCAGATATCATGGTTTCCTCAGGTTTAGCGGTACGCGGGTTACAATTATATTGTATTAGATGATGGCTGGATGACGCACGAACGTGATGCAAATGGTGATTTAGTACCAGATCCGGCAAAATTTCCCAGCGGAATGAAATCGGTTATTGATTATGTGCACAACAAAGGTTTAAAATTCGGATTGTACAATTGTGCCGGAACCAAAACTTGTGCAGGTTATCCTGGAACAAGAGGATATGAATATCAAGATGCGAGATTTTATGCGAAACTCGGAATTGATTTCTTAAAATACGACTGGTGTAATACAGAAGGAATCACTGCTAAAGAAGCTTATGCAACAATGAGTAACGCTTTAAAAACTGCCGGCAGGCCAATTGTGTTTAGTCTTTGCGAATGGGGAGATAATCAGCCGTGGGAATGGGGAAAACCAATTGGAAATCTTTGGAGAATTTCGGGAGATATTTATCCTTGTTTCGACTGCGAATTCAAACATCCTGAAAACTGGTCGTCTTGGGGATTTATGAAAATCGCCGATATGCGAAAAGATATTCGTAAATATTCTGGTCCAGATCATTGGAATGATTTTGATATGATGGAAGTTGGGAACGAAATGAATGATACCGAAGATAAAACACATTTTGCAATGTGGTGCATGCTGTCTTCGCCTTTGTTTACAGGAAATGATTATAGAAAAATGTCTAAAGAAACACTGGACATTTTAACGAATAAAGAATTACTGGCTGTAAATCAAGATAAACTAGGAATTCAAGGATTTAAATATGCTGTTTTAGATGGAGTAGAAGTGTGGGTAAAACCACTATCTGACGGAGCCTGGGCAGTTAGTTTTATCAATAGAACTGAAACTGCTAAAAAAGTTAATTTTGATTGGAAGAAAAATAATTTCAAAGATTCGGATTTCGGATATGAAGCTGATTTCTCTAAAGCAGACTTCAAAATAAAGGATCTTTGGAAAAACAAAGAAGCGGGAAATACCAAGAAAGCATTTAGCGCCGCAATCGCTTCGCATGATGTTATTACTTTAAAATTAAATCCTTAAAGAATTATATATGAAATCGAAGCTTTGGTATTTAGTTTTATTTCTTGTAATGTCTGTTACGATTTCAAACGCACAATTCGTAAAAAAGCACGGACAGTTGAGTGTGCAGGGAACACAGCTCGTAGATAAAAATAACAATCCGATCGTCCTCCGCGGATTAAGTTTTGGCTGGCATAGCTTATGGCCAAGATTTTACAATGAAAAAGCGGTGGGCTGGTTGAAAAAAGATTTCAATTGTAATATAGTTCGTGTTGCAATGGGGATTGAACTTGGAGATCTTTCGTATATAAACAATCCGCAGTTTTCTAAAGAGAAAATAGAAGCCGTTGTAAATGGTGCTATAAAATCAGATATCTATGTAATTATAGATTGGCACAGTCATAATGTAAATCTGAAAGAAGCAAAAGAATTCTTTACAGAGATGTCAAAAAAATATGCCAAGTATCCTAATATTATATATGAGGTGTTTAATGAGCCAGATTATGAAACCTGGTGGGAAGTTAAAAATTATTCCGAAGAAATAATTCGAGTAATCCGAGAGAACGATCCCAATAATATTATTTTGGTTGGCTGTCCGCGCTGGGATCAGGATATTAATCTTCCTGCAGAAGATCCTATAGTAGGTTATACTAATATAATGTATACGATGCATTTTTACGCCGCTACACACGGAAAAGAATTAAGAGATAGAACAGATGCCGCAATCAAAAGTGGTCTGCCTGTTTTCGTTTCAGAATCTGCCGGTATGGAAGCTTCTGGAGACGGACCTCTAAATTATCAGGCTTGGCAGGAATATATTGATTGGATGGAAGATAGAAAAATAAGCTGGATCACATGGTCTGTATCAGATAAAGACGAAACTTGTTCGATGTTAAAAAAATCGGCTAAATCGGAAGGAAAATGGAAAGATGAAGATTTAAAAGATTCAGGACTTAAAGTTCGTGAATATTTAAGGAAGTATAATAAAGACAAATAAAATATATTCTGTCGATTTCTAAAAAAGCCTGCTCAAAATTAGAGCAGGTTTTTTTTTAGTCATATAAAGTCTTTTTTTGGAGAATTGAGCTTTCTATAGAAAGTTCATTTTACTTTTTAAATTATTTTTTTTTGTAAGAATAACTCTCACTAAAGTAAAAGTTGTTTTTTGTTGTCTAAAATTTTTTGGTTTTTGGTTTATAAATATTTTTTATTCACTACCCCTATTTTTTTATGGGTGTTTTTGTTTTTAAGCTTATTTTTAATTTAAATGTGTCTATTTTTTAACTCATTTTGTTTGTTAACCCTTGTTTTTTGGTAAAATATCTTAAAATTTTGTTATTGAATTTTCAAAAAGAATTAATTATAAATGTCAAATCACGATTATTGTCAATTTAATTTTTGTAATCCGTAATTCTTTACCTAAAACGTCAAAAAAGTAGATTTGAATTATTCTACTCATACAAAAGTTAATAAATTCGCTAATGAAAATGATGATGTTTTAGGGACGTACAAAGGGTTTTAGAAATGACTTATACTATTAAAATAGATATATAAAAGATTAACTAACCAGAATCAATTAATAACTAAAAACCAATTTAAAACATGAAAAAAGTATTTCACATTTTAGCCGCGATGTTAACCAGTTCTTTCGCCTTTGCCCAAGATGATGAAGCCGCGAGCTTCGCCAGCAACCACCTGGGGAGGCTCTGCAGATGCGTACTATAAATATGATTTTTCAAAACAAATGAATGGATTGACGAGCTTCACCAACTCACAAAATTCATTCGAGCTAGGAATGGCGTCGATCGAGGCAGGTCATACTTTTGGAAAAGCTTCTGTTTTTGTAGACTTAGGTTTCGGAAAAAGAGCGACGAGAGTTTTCATATAATGAAACGCCAGATAAAGATGTAAGTGCAAAATTTTTAATTAAACAATTATTTTTTACATACAATTTAACAGACGAATTTAAAGTAGTGGCAGGTAGTTTCGGGACTCATATTGGGTATGAGGTATTAGATGCTGTAGATAATAAAAACTATAGTATGTCATATGCTTTCTCTTATGGTCCATTTTTTAACACAGGGGTTAAAGCTCAATATACAGCTGGCAAATTTACAGCGATGTTAGGAGTAACAAACCCAACTGATTTTAAATCGGCAATGGATGCGGGTTCATATCAAAAAACGTTCATAGGACAATTAGGGTATATTGGTGATACAGGAAGTGCTTATTTGAATTTTACAACAGGAAGCAGTAACCCAATCCCAGGAAGTATAATTCCAGTTTCTGACGAAAACAAAACGCAATTTGACTTGACTGCTTCTAAAACAATCAGTGATAGTTTTGGACTTGGTTTAAACGCAACTTATGCTAAAACTACAAATGATTTTGACAGCACGCTAGACGGCGAATGGTTTTCAGTAGTTGGATACGCAAATTATACATTCAGTCCATCATTGCTTTTAGCTTACAGAATAGAATATTTTGATGCTAAAGATGCAGCACCAAGTATGGGAACATTAACAGGATCTAGTGTATTTGCTAACACGGTTTCTTTAAATTACAAAGTTGGAAAACTTACAATTATTCCTGAGCTAAGATACGATGCAGCTTCTGAAGATATATTTTTAGATAAAGATGCACTGCCAACAGGAGGAAGCTTTTACGCTTTAATTGCAACAACATACTCTTTCTAGAGATAAAGATTGATATTTTTTTTTTTTTTGGAGCTGTCGAAACATACTAATGTTTTGGCGGCTTTTTTATTGGGATTGAGTCTTTATTGTTTATTGTTTGTTGTTTGTTGTTTGTTGTTTGTTGTTTGTTGTTTGTTGTGAGATGGATTGGCCTAACTATTTTTTTACCGCAGAGTTCGCAAAGGTTTTTTTTCAGTTGGCTAAAGAATTGAGTAGTGTTACGCAAATTAAGTTCGCAAAGCTTTGTGAATTTTGTGTATTAAACTTAATTAACTTAAAAAAAAACCGCAGGGTTTTCGGTGTTAAATTTTCCTTTTACACTGATTTTCGTGCTGTTATTAATAAAAAAAAACGCATTTCTAGTTTTTAGAAATGCGTTTTTATATTGTTAAAACTAACTAATTCATTTATTGAACTTGTTTTTTGTAAATCGAATAAATAGTATCAATTGTTTTTCTGTCTAAAGTTGAGGTTGCATCAGTTTGAATATAATGCAATTTAAAAGCTTGAATTGCGACGAGATAAATTTTTGGTATTGTATCCAATTATTCGCAATGCAGGTTCAATTTTAAAATCAAATGGTGCTGGCTCTAAAACTTCGTCCGGCCAGATTCCGAAACCTTTTTCTGCAAGTGTTTTCCAAGGGAATAGTGCGCTTGGATCTTGTTTTCTTCCAGGAGCGATATCCGCATGACCTAAAAAGTTCTGGGTTGGAATGTTGTAATCTTTTTTCAATTTTGAAAGTAACGCAACTAAACTGCTGATTTGAGCTTCTGTAAAAGGTTTAAAACCGTTATTGTCCAGCTCAATTCCAATAGAACAAGAGTTTAAATCTGTTGTTTTTCCCCAAGTCGAATTTCCAGCGTGCCATGCTCTTAGATAATCATTAAGCATTTGAACTACTTTTCCATTTTCAGAAATTACATAGTGCGCACTAACTTGTGTTTTCGTTTTTGTAAATGTGCTGATTGTCTGTTGAAGAGAATCTTGCGCAGTATGATGAATGATAACGAAACTTGGTTTTCTTAAATTGAAATTTACTGTACCAATCCATTCCGTATTGATTCCGTTTACTAAGTAGGTAGAACCCGTTTTAGATAAAGTATCTTTTATAATTCCTAACTGCTGTGCATAAGAAGTATCAATTACAACTGGAGTCGCTGGAATTGGTTTTGCATCTTTATTGGTAATCTGGTTTTCTAATGTCTTAAGCTGTTGATCATAAGCTTTTTCCGTGTTTTTGTACGGATTTGTAGAGCATGAACTGATTATAACAGCTAAAATCAGATAACAAAAATGTTTTTTTGCCATAATTCGTTGTTTATAGGTTTAAACGATTATTCTTTAATTTTCGTATCTGTATCTTCCTTTAATTCCTTAGAATCTTCTTTGTCTTTATCTTTTTTCTTTTTAGACTTTCCTTTTTTTCACCTCTTTAAAGGATTCCATAAAAGTTTTGTATTTGTCAACTTGATCTGGATTTAAAAAAGCTCCAATTTTTTTATCAGTACTTTCTCTTAAGGCTTTTATTTGCTCAATTTTTTGCTCTTGGTCTGCTGCTTTCATTTTTCAATAAAATACCTTGTTCTCTCAAACTGTCAGCTAAAACATTTGTAATAGCAATTGCCTGCAGGTCATCTAACTTAACTTCTGGTCGCATCGATTCAACAATTTTCGCTGCAGTTTCTTCTGCAGGAACTTCTTTAGGTTTGCTTGGTGTACCTTGTTGCTGTCCACCCATCATACTTCTGTCCATTCCCATTCCATGCCGCCTCTGTTGTAACCATTTCCGTAACCATTCCCATAGCCATTATTGTAACCGTTTCCATATTGTGCAGACACAGTAGAGAAACAGAATAAGCTTAAACCTAAAATAAATAAAGTTTGAATTGGTTTCATAAAAGTATTTTATCTAATGTTAACAATTGTTCAGCGTAAATTTAAGCAGGTTCTCCGTATAAATCAAATTCTGTAGCTTCAATTATCTTGATATTAACAAATTCTCCTGTTTTTACATAATGCTTAGAAGCGTCAATTAAGACTTCATTGTCAACATCAGGACTGTCAAATTCAGTACGGCCAACAAAATGTGCGCCTTCTTTTCTGTCAATAATACATTTGAAAGTTTTGCCTACTTTTTCCTGATTTAAATCCCAAGAAATTTGAGACTGCAACTCCATGATTTCATTTGCTCTCGCTTGTTTTACATCGTCCGGAACATTGTCCTCTAATAAATAAGCATGAGTATTTTCTTCATGAGAATAAGCAAAACATCCCATTCTGTCAAATTTCATTTCCTGAACAAAATCTTTCAAAATTTCAAAATCCTCTTGTGTTTCACCAGGGTAACCAACAATTAAAGTTGTTCTAATTGCCATTCCAGGAACTGCGGCCGTGGAAATCTTTTAATAATTGAGTTGTTTTAGCCTGAGTTGTACCACGGCGCATAGATTTCAAAATAGAATCTGAAATATGCTTTGCAACGGAATATCAATATAATTACAGATTTTTGGCTCACGTTTCATTAATTCTAAAACATCCATTGGAAAACCAGTTGGATAAGCATAATGAAGTCGAATCCATTCGATACCTTCCACTTTAGCTAGTTCTTCCAAAAGTTCGGCAAGATTTCTTTTTTTATAAAGATCAAGTCCGTAATAAGTTAAATCTTGAGCAATTAAAATTAATTCCTTAACACCGTTTTTAGCTAGGCCTTGAGCTTCTTTAACTAATTTTTCAATCGGCTGGGAAACATGTGAACCTCTCATTAATGGAATTGCACAGAAACTACAAGGTCTGTCACAACCTTCTGCAATTTTTAAATAAGCATAATTTTTTGGAGTTGTCGTTAAACGCTCTCCAAGTAATTCATGTTTATAGTCAGCTCCTAAAGCTTTTAATAATTGAGGTAATTCTGTAGTTCCAAAATATTGATCAACATTCGGAATTTCTTTTTCTAAATCAGGTCTGTAACGTTCAGATAAGCAACCTGTAACGAATACTTTGTCAACAAGACCTCTGTCTTTTTTATCAGCATATTCCAAAATCATATTTACTGATTCTGCTTTTGCATTATCAATAAAACCACAAGTGTTAATTACAATAATGTTTCCTTCTTTTTCTGCTGGAGCTTCGTGTTCAACTTCTTTTCCATTAGCACGCAGCTGTCCCATAAGGACTTCACTGTCATAAACATTTTTTGAACACCCAAGAGTGATTACGTTAATTTTGTTCTTTTTTAAAGACTTGGTTCTCATACTTTTATAAATTGGAGTGCAAAATTACACTTTTTTTATTCAAACGCACTAGTTTCAAGTGCTTTTAGATGTTTTTTATGAAGCTAATTTAGGTTCTTGGTGATTTATGGACGTGTAAAGTTTAGATAAGAATAAAAAAAATCCGTTTAGTAAAGACCAAACGGAAATTTTCAATCATCTATTTTGATTTTTAATTACAATTCAAATAATAAAGTAAGTGTTACATTGTTCAGTTTTGAGTTGATGTTAGCTCCATCTGTAAAACCTGTAGCAAAAAATCCTTGATTTGATTTTCTTTCTAAATAAGAATATGCTAAATCTAATTTGGTACCTCCAAAATTGTATCCTAAACCTCCAGAATAACTAGTTAAGTCTCCAACTGTAGAGCCGTTTTTGTATGGGCTTCCTTCAAAACGATATCCAGCTCGCAGGCTTAACTGATTAATTTTATATTCACCACCAATGCGAAGTTCTCCAGTGCTTGTCAAAGTATTGCTGATGTCTGTGTTTACGCCTCTAAAACTAACGTCATTTGTAGGTTTGAATTTTGCATTCCCATAGTTTTTTACTGCATAGTCAATACTTAATAAACCTGATTTTCCAAAAACATAAGTCGCACTAAAAGTCCATTTGTCTGGGGTTTGTAAAGTATAAGATTCGTATACGTTTACTATATTTGGATTTACATTTGCATTTAAAGGTTGTCCGCCGTCTGCTTGTCTTGTAGTGCTAAGGCTTTGTGAGGTTTCATCATAAAGTTCGTACCAAGTATTTGACTCATAAGCTACACCAAGTCTAAAAGCTTCAGTTACTTTGCCTATTGCTCCTAATTGGAATGAAAAACCGTTTCCGTAAGTATATAATTCATTATTGAAACGTAAGTTTGAAATCGTTTCGTATGGTTGCAATGGATTGCTGTTGTCTTCGTAAAAGCTTGAAGATCTTCTGAAATCAGTAACGTGAACATTTAAATTAGCTCCGAAATAAAGCTTGTCTCTATAAGAAGTTGCGATATTGAAACCTACTTTACTGTTGTATCCTCTAGTGTAAACTTCATTCTCTTGGTAGTAATTTCCGCCTTCTGGTACATTACTTATATATTGACTGTTTCCTGGTGTATTTGTTACAGGGTCAATAACGTACCCATTATATCCCATGAAAGCTTGCTGTTCTCTGTATCCTAAATCTCTATAATCTTGATTATCGATGTTTTGAAATGGAATTCCGTTTGCAAAAGCTAAAAAATAACCATCAATAGAATTAGTTGGGTTTGTTCCAGCAGAGAAAGTGCTGTTATTGAAATTATTTGTATTCTCGTATGTTGCTCCAATTGCAATTTTATTCCACCCGTTATTAGGGTTTCTGTCTTTAAAAACAAAAACACCTCCTGCTTGGTTTAGGATAAAAGAATTCTCTTTATCTGAAGTTTGGGTTCCAAAATAATCAGAATTATTTTTAATATTTTGATTACTAAAAGATATACCAACTTGATTGGTGTTGAAAACTGCAGATCCAGCAGGATTGACACTTAAAGAAGATAAATCTCCTCCAACGGCTCCAAAAGCACCGCTCATGGCTCTAAATCTTGCAGTACCTGTTAAATTGTCTTGAGAGTAACGCAAAGCATCTGAAACTTCTTGTGAATATGACGCGCTGACAGTTAGTCCTGTTATAAGTAGGAAAAATATTTTTTTCATTTGGATAAGTTTTAGTTTGAATTTAGTTTGCTAAGAAAAAAATTATCTTCTTCCTCCGCCACCGCCAGATCTCATACCGCCGCCACCGTCGCCACCAGACGATCTCATGCTTCCGCCGCCATCGCTGTTCATAGAACGTGATGGGCTACTAGGAGTATAGCTTCTTGATGAGTTGCTATTCGTCGCTAGGAGTGTAGCTTCTGTTTGTTGTGGTGTTGCCACTATTGTTGTAAGATCTTCTGCCAGAATTATAATCTGTACTATTTGTGTTAGCTCTTCTATTGGTGAAAGTTGGGCTTGTTGTACCTCTGTTTACAGTTGAACTTCTTCTGTAATCACTATAGCTGTTAGATCTATTCGTGGTATAATTTCTGTTTGTAGTATAACTTCCTCTGTTAGTAGTGTAGTTTCTATTTGATGTATATCCTCTGTTGGTAGTGTAATTTCTGTTAGAAGCATAGTTTCTGTTTCCATAATATGCTTGCAGAACCTCTTCTTCCATAAGAATAGTTGTAATTGTTGTAGCCGTAGTAACCGTCGCCCCAATATCCTGGATAGCCCCATCCTGGTCCCCAATAGCTTGGATAACCCCAGCCGCCCCAGTAACCTGGATATCCCCAGCCCCAGCCGCCTCCATATCCCCATCCGTAATAAGGATATCCCATTCCGAATCCGAATGACCATGTTGGGTCAGAGTAAACATTTACAGAAACGTCAGAGTTGTTGCTTCCCCATGCAGGATAACCTACAGAAGCAGTTTGTGTGCTGTCATTTTCTGCATAATTTGTATAATTGTCAACGTCAGTAAATATTTCAGTTGGCTGATTGTCTTCTTGCAAAGATCTAAAATAATCTTTGTATTGATTGTTTGTGCCGTTGTTAGACTGCACGTAGCTGTTTGATGAGCCACCGTATACTCCATCATTGTCGTGGTAAGACGAATTTTGGTAAGAACCACACGACGCTAGTAATAAACTAACTAATCCGAGTAGGTAAAAATGATTAGAGTTTTGGCGAAGAGAAATGTTAGTTTTCATATCTGTGGTGTTTTTTATTGTTGCACATTACAAAAATAGTTAGTTTTGTCAAACTATTTAGTTAAAATTATTAAAACAAAATTTGTGCCAAACTATATAATATGAGTAAGAACCTCACTACAAGATCAGAAGATTATTCGAAATGGTATAACGAGCTGGTTGTGAAAGCAGATCTAGCTGAAAATTCAGGAGTTAGAGGCTGTATGGTAATTAAACCGTACGGATATGCTATTTGGGAAAAAAATGCAGGCTGAGTTAGATCGTATGTTCAAAGAAACGGGACATCAAAATGCGTATTTTCCTTTATTTGTGCCGAAGAGCATGTTTGAGGCTGAAGAGAAAAATGCAGAAGGATTTGCAAAAGAATGTGCTGTTGTGACACATTATAGATTAAAAAACGATCCAGACAAACCTGGAAAATTAATGGTTGATCCGAATGCAAAACTAGAGGAGGAGCTTATTGTTCGTCCGACAAGTGAAGCTATTATTTGGTCTACCTATAAAGGATGGGTGCAATCTTATAGAGATTTGCCTCTATTAATTAATCAATGGGCTAATGTGGTTCGATGGGAAATGCGTACGCGTTTATTTTTGAGAACTGCTGAATTTTTATGGCAGGAAGGGCATACTGCTCACGCTACAAAGGCAGAAGCTATTGAAGAGTCTGAAAAAATGATGAATGTTTATGCAGAGTTTGCAGAAAACTTCATGGCAATTCCGGTAGTAAAAGGTTTTAAAACCGAAACAGAGCGTTTTGCTGGGGCAGATGAAACGTACTGTATTGAAGCATTAATGCAGGACGGAAAAGCTTTGCAGGCAGGAACATCTCACTTTTTAGGTCAGAACTTTGCAAAAGCTTTTGATGTTAAGTTTGCTAATGCAGAAGGAAAACAAGAACACGTTTGGGGAACATCATGGGGAGTTTCAACTCGTTTGATGGGGGCTTTGATTATGACACATTCTGATGATCAAGGATTAGTGCTTCCTCCAAATTTGGCTCCAATTCAAGTTGTTATTGTACCGATTTATAAAACGGATGAACAATTGGCTCAAATTACAGAAGCGGTTAATGAGTTGACAGCTAAATTGAGAAAATTGAAAATCACAGTTAAGTTTGATGACAGAACGACACAAAAACCAGGGTTTAAATTTGCGGAATGGGAATTAAAAGGAGTTCCTGTTCGAATTGCTGTTGGTCCAAAAGATTTAGAAAACGGTACTTTTGAAGTTGCTAGACGTGATAACTTAACAAAAGAGGTAGTTGAAGCTGGAAAAATCGTTGAATATGTGAATGATTTATTGGAGCAGGTTCAAAGCGATTTATTTAAAAAAGCGTTAGATTATAGAAATAGTCATATTACCGAAGTAAATAGTTTTGAAGAGTTTAAAGAAGTTCTGGAAGGTAAAACAGGTTTTTTGTCTGCTCACTGGGATGGAACTGCAGAGACGGAAGAAAAGATAAAAGAATTGACAAAAGCGACAATTAGATGTATTCCTTTGGATGCTGTTGAAGAGGCGGGAGTCTGTGTGTTTACTGGGAAACCTTCGTCTAAAAGAGTGCTTTTTGCTAAGGCATATTAAAAAAAATGTATTTTTTTTGTGTTAGGTATTGTACATCTTAAAAATAGTTGTATTTTTGCATCCGCATTAGAGAAGCAGGCCCGTTCGTCTATCGGTTAGGACGCATGGTTTTCATCCATGTAAGAGCGGTTCGATTCCGCTACGGGCTACTACTTTTTTTTGCGAAATAAGTTATTAAACTTGATGTTAATGGCCCGTTCGTCTATCGGTTAGGACGCATGGTTTTCATCCATGTAAGAGCGGTTCGATTCCGCTACGGGCTACAATTTCAATTTTGTTTAAATTGAAGAAAACTTAGAAGAATTTGGTCTGTTCGTCTAGGGGTTAGGACTCCAGGCTTTCGTCCTGGTAACAGGGGTTCGATTCCCTTACAGACTACAAAAATTAGTTGTGAATAAGTTTTGTGAAATAAAAATTGGTGTCTCGGTTTTTATTTTATTAGTTAAAACCAAAGTGATTGTTTTTGCAATTGTGGGAGGTTTTTCTTTTTTAACTAGTATTTATAATTATTATTACATCTAAAATTAAAAAGAAATGGCAAATCATAAGTCAGCATTAAAAAGAATCAGAAGTAACGAAAAAAGAAGAGTTCTTAACAGATATCAACACAAAACTACTCGTAATGCTATTAAAGCATTAAGATTAGCTACTGATAAATCTGATGCGTACTGCAAAATTATCAACTGTAATCTCTATGATTGATAAGTTAGCTAAAAAGAACATCATTCATGATAATAAAGCTTCTAACTTGAAGTCTAAATTAACAAAACATGTTGCTAAATTGTAATTAAAATACAATTTGAAATATACAAAAGTCCTCTTTTTAAGAGGACTTTTTTTTGTTTATACCTAAATGGTGAATTTAAATATTTTTAAATTCCAAAAAATAAATTCCAAATTCCAATTTTAGAAATTTGGAATTTGGAATTTTGATTTTTTTTAAAAATAAAAGATTTTTATAATTATGCGATCAAGTATCTTTTGGGATTTGGAATTTTAAAAATTGGATTTTAAAATATTAGAAATTAAACACCTATTTTCTTCTTAAGATATTCAAGCATTGGCTGTGTAATAGGTTTTGAGAGAAAGTCTATTATAATAGGATATTGTTTTGCTTTGGCAAGATCTTCTGGGTCGATTGTAGAAGATAAGACAATTACTGGCGCAGAATTAAAATCACTATAATCTGGACCAGTAAAATGATCTAAAAACTCCCAGCCGCCCATTATTGGCATATTTAAATCTAAAAAAATCAACTCCGGTTTTTTTGTGTTTTTGTCATTAGTGTATTTTAAGGTATTAAAGTGAAGGAGCGCTTCTTCACCATTTTGAGCTGTAATAACTTCGTGGGAAAATGAAGATTTAGAGATTACTTTTTTGCATAACATTAATGTGATGGGGTCGTCGTCAATGCATAAAATCTGCTCAAGCATAATAATTAATTTTTAAATGTTATTGTAAATGTGGTTCCTTTATTGACTTCGCTGTCGATAGAAATTGTTCCTCCCATGGTTTCTACTTGAGATTTTACAAGATAAAGACCTAATCCTTTGCTGTCGGGGTAATTGTGAAATCTTTGGTAAAGGCCAAAAACTTTATCGCGGTTTCTTTCTAAATCAATCCCAATTCCGTTGTCTTTGAAGGTTAATATTGTCTTGTTTTCTATTTTTTCTGCAGTTATAGAAATTTTTAGTTTTCTATTTTCAGATTTGTATTTTATAGAATTGGTAAGTAGGTTTAATAATATACTTTCGATATACGCTTTGTTTGTTATGAGCTCGGGTACTTTTTCGAACTTAAGTTTTATTATAGGTTTGTGTAATTCTATTTGAAATGACAGCTGGCTGAATACGTTTTCGAAAACTTCTTTTAAAGAGGTTTCTTCTTTCTGCATAGAAGGATTGTCTTTAATAATGATAACTTTTACTAAGTCGTTGATTGTTTCGTTTAATAAATGTGTCGATTTAGTAAAGCCTGTCAGGATTTCTTGAAGTTCTTCGTTTTCTAAAGGAATGTCTTCAATGAGGTTCAAAAGTCCGATTAAATTAGATAATGGTGCTCTTAGATTATGAGATGTTATGTAAGAGAATTGTTTTAAATCTTTATTGTTTTGAGTTAATTCTCGAATAAGATGCTCTTTTTCTGTTTCGAGTTTCTTCTCATCGGTAATATCTCTTTGAATTGAAATCCAATGCGAAATAATTCCTTCATTATTGAAAATTGGAATCATAGAAAAGCGAACCCAATATTCTTCTTTGTTTTTAGTGTAAGTGATGGTTTCTATCAGGCATTCTTCTTCGTTTTTTATGGCGCGTAAAAGTTTCTTTAATTCATCTGAATCAGATTTTGGACCTTTAAAAATGTTAGCTGACTTTCCAATTATTTCATTCGATTGATAGCCTGACATTTGAGAAAATGCTGGATTTACATAAACTATTTTTGGAATTTTTCCTTCCGGTGAATTGGCTTCGGTAATTAAAATTGAATCTCGAGATTGAGTAATTACAGTTTCTAAAAGTTTTAGTCTTTGTTCTTCCTCTTTCTGTTTTGTAATGTCTTGAATGGCTCCGATCATTCTAATTGCTCTTCCGTTTTCATCTTTTAATAAAAAACCTCTGTCCAAAACATATTTATAAGTACCGTCAGCACATCTAAAGCGGTATTGATCCTGCCATTTTTCTGTTTTTTGTTCAATAAATGAATATAATTTTATTGACATTCGGATACTGTCTTCCGGGTGAATTTTATCAAACCACCATTTCGAGGTTTTGCCCACTTCTTCGGGGTTGTAACCAAAAACACTTTCAATTCCTTTATTCCAGTTTATACTGTCCTCTTGAATTTTCCAATCCCAGATAGTATCGCTTGTCGCTTTCGCTACTATGTCATATTTCTCATTAGATTCTTTTATTTCTACGTTTGTTTTGTTTAGCTTTTCAAAAATAGTTATGCTTCTTTTTTCCTTTTTTGCAAGTATAAACCTAAAAACCAATCCAGTTATTAAAATAAATATAATGTCTTTTATAAGAGATAAATATTGATAATCTGATGAAGAAAAGTAAGTTATGAGTAATTTATGACATAAGACCGCCATAATTATCGAGATGATTGAGTAAATAAGAGTAATTTGGAGAGTTTTACTTTTCATTACCTCAAATATAGTTAAATTAACTATAACTAAACATATGTTAATATTATTTTGAGGCCTATATTTTCGCGATTTATATTAACTAATTGATTGTATATACGTAAAGTATGTTTAGAAACGTTTTTTATTAAAAAATAAAGTGTACCTTTGCGACCATTAAAAATCACAGATGGAATCTATTAGAAACATTGCAATTATTGCCCACGTCGATCACGGTAAAACCACTTTGGTTGATAAAATTATGTATCACTGTCAATTATTTCGTGACAACGAAAACACAGGTGATTTAATTCTTGATAATAACGATTTAGAGCGCGAGAGAGGTATTACTATTACTTCTAAGAACGTATCGGTTCAATATAAAGGAACAAAAATCAATATTATTGACACTCCAGGCCACGCGGATTTTGGAGGTGAAGTAGAACGTGTATTGAACATGGCCGATGGTGTATGTTTGCTAGTGGATGCTTTTGAAGGTCCAATGCCACAAACTCGTTTCGTATTACAAAAAGCGATTGACTTAGGTCTTAAGCCTTGCGTAGTTATCAATAAAGTTGATAAAGAAAACTGTACTCCTGAAGAAGTTCATGAAAAAGTTTTTGACTTAATGTTTGAATTAGGTGCTGAAGAATGGCAGTTGGATTTCCCAACAGTTTATGGTTCTGCAAAAAACAACTGGATGTCTGACCATTGGGAAAACGTAACTGATAATGTTGAAGCATTATTGGATATGGTTGTTAACAATGTGCCTGCTCCTAAAGTTTCTGAAGGAACACCTCAAATGTTAATTACTTCTTTAGATTTCTCAGCTTTTACAGGTCGTATTGCTATTGGTCGTTTAGAAAGAGGAGTTCTTAACGAAGGTATGCCAATCTCATTAGTAAAAAGAGATGGTACAGTATCTAAATCTCGTATCAAAGAACTTCATACTTTTGAAGGACTTGGCCGTAAAAAAGTACAACAAGTTATTGCTGGAGATATTTGTGCAATCATTGGAGTTGAAGGTTTTGAAATTGGTGATACTATTGCTGATTTTGAGAATCCAGAGGGTCTAAAAACGATTGATATTGATGAGCCTACTATGAGTATGTTGTTTACTATCAACGATTCACCTTTCTTTGGTAAAGAAGGTAAATTTGTAACTTCTCGTCATATTAGAGAAAGACTTACAAAAGAATTAGAGAAAAACTTAGCTATGAAGTTAGGTGAAACTGATTCTGCTGATAAATTCATGGTTTTTGGTCGTGGTGTACTTCACTTATCTGTTCTTATTGAAACAATGAGAAGAGAAGGGTATGAGTTACAAATCGGTCAGCCACAAGTTATTATCAAAGAAATTGATGGTAAAAAATGTGAGCCAATTGAAGAGTTAACAATCGACTTACCAGAAAATCTTTCAGGTAGAGCAGTTGAATTCGTTACTATGCGTAAAGGAGAAATGCTTTCTATGGAAACTAAAGGTGAACGTATGATTGTGAAATTTAATATTCCATCACGTGGAATTATTGGATTACGTAACCAATTGCTTACTGCTACTGCTGGTGAGGCTATTATGGCACACCGTTTTATTGGATATGAGCCTTACAAAGGAGAAATTGCTGGACGTAACAAAGGTTCATTAATTTCTATGGAAAAAGGAAAAGCTATTCCTTATTCTATCGATAAATTACAAGATCGTGGTAAATTCTTCGTTGAACCAAATGCTGAAATTTACGAAGGTCAGGTAATTGGAGAAAACTCTCGTGGAGATGATATGTGTGTAAACGTAACTAAAGAGAAAAAACAATCTAACGTACGTTCTTCTGGAAATGATGAAAAAGCTAGAATTATCCCTCCAATTATTTTCTCTCTTGAAGAAGCTTTAGAGTACATTCAAAAAGATGAGTATGTAGAGGTTACACCAAAATCTATTCGTTTAAGAAAGATTTATTTAACTGAAACTGACAGAAAAAGATTTAAAATCTAATACGTTTTAAATTTCAATATAAAAAATCCCAAATTCCGTAAGGAGTTTGGGATTTTTTTTTGACTATTAAATTAAAGTTTAAGTTTAATTTGGAATTTTAAAATTTGGAATTTATTATAAAAAATTATCTCTTCAAACTAAAGTGGCCTTTTACACTTTTGCCATCGATAAATTGAAGGGTAAACCAATAATCATCTGAAGGTAATTGCTGTCCGTTTAAAATTCCGTTCCAGCCCGAACTGTTTTGAGTCATTTGTTTTAACAACTTACCATAACGGTCAAAAATAGAAATAGTGTAATCTGGCATTTGATCTATATTTTTAATTACCCATAAATCATTGAATCCATCTCCATTTGGTGTAAAAAAACGTGGATAATCTAAAACGTAAACTAAAAAGGAATTGGATAGACCGTGACCATTTTTGTCTCGAGCAACTGCATTATAAATTCCAGGATTTACTTGACTAAATGTTGGATCGTCTTGAAAAACGGATCCTTCAAGAGAGAACTCATAATTTCCAACTCCAGTGTATTGAATTAATACTGTATTGTCTACGCCAGAAAAATCTTTTACTTCAGCTCCTGTAATTACGGCAGGTTCAGATAAAATAACCTTAAAAGTTTTAGTTTTTTGACAATTGTTTGTGTCCGTTACTAAAACAGAATAATCGCCAGCACTATTAACAGTTGTTGAATTTGTTGTTTCTCCATTCGACCATGTATAGCTTGTAAAACCAGTCGCGACAGATAAAGTTATTTGTTCTCCTTTGCATAAATATACTATTTCATCTTCGAAATTTGGCGGATCAAAAGTATGTACAATTAATTCGATAGGAGCGATATCATAACAGTCAGGTCCGTTTACTGCTCTAGCATAAATAGTTTGACTATTTGGAATAGTATTTTTAAAAATATTTGGCAGTGCATTTGTTTCTGTTATGGCGTCATTCGCGGTTAAATAATAACCAATAACTAATCCATCTGGAAGTCCTGTTAAGATTTGTGAAGTTACTTCGGAATTTAAATCAAATTGATACAAACCATCCTGAATTTCATCTCCGTCACATGTAGCAATTGGAGATTGATCTGGAATAACCGTATTCGAGATGTTTAGAACAATTTGCGGTATCGAATAACAACCATACGAATTTTCTATCCTTGCGTAAATTATCTGATTTGGACTTTTTATTAGTATACGCCTGTGGATTAACGATTGGATTTGATTTGTCTCGCGCATCCATTAATGTTTCATAATAACCTTGATTGGTAATTTGCGGATTATTATTCTTGACGATACTAGCGGTTTTGGTTAAATTAAAAATTGTAATTCCATCTGTATTATCATCGCATTGTAGTAAAGAAGTATTTGTTGAGGCAATTTGCGGTGTAAATTCAACTGTAATCTCACCAACAGATATGCAGGTTGTATTATTATTTAATGCCGCTTCAACTTTGTAGATTCCAGATGAAGTTACGGCATATGCAGGACCAATAGCATCAGGTATTAGAATATAATTATTTGATGCATCTTTTTTGTACCATTTAAAATCGTAGCCATTGCTAGTTAATTTAGTATCTAAAACAAAACTTTCTCCAAAACAAATAGGGTTGTTGTTGGCGACTGTTCTATCTTCTCCAAAATTTATTTTGCTTACAAAACTCCCGCCTTCAATAAAAACAGCCGAATTATATTGTCTAGTTTCATCGTCTGCTATAACTAATTTAAGATGGTATTTTTTATTAGGAACTACATCTGTATAAGCATTCATTACTACAGTTTGTCCAGCATAATTAATAGGACTGGAAGTCGTGTTGTAACCATTAAAATAAGTTTCATTTTGGGCATCGCATCCTTGTATTACTCCCTCTGTGCTAGTAATCGAATTTATTTTGGGATGCACAGTCGTCGCAGAAACTGCTGTAGTTGAATTAGGAAGAACAGCTAAATTTTTATAATCCTCAGCACTTCCAACTTCTTTAATTAAGAAAGCAAATCCATCAGAATACCTGCAAGGATAATAAGATTGATATTCATTTGAAGCAAAGAAATAATTAAAACTGATCGAATTGGTCAAAGCTGTAAAATCGAATTCTAATACAGTTGCCTGTCTGCTATTAGTAATGTTTAATGCTTCATTTAAGTCATTATCGCCATTCCATGACTGTATTTGTGTGCCTTTAGAGTCGGCTTGGATGTAAGGACCTTCAGCATTTTTACTAGGCGAAGTACTTAAAACCAAACCGCTTGAAAAAGGAAAATTTGCCCCAGCTGTAAATGAACCAAAACTTTGACCGCTTGGTGTCGGATTTCCTGAGGCACTTATATTTTGAAGATCGATGCAGGAACTATTAATTAAGATATTCTGAGCTAAATCTGTCGCTGTTACATTTGGATTAACAGAAATATTTTGAGCGCTGGTCTTATTAGAGACACAGAGCGACAGAAATAAAACAAATGAAATTCTTAAATAATTCATAGTATAGCAAATATACTATAAATCTCTACTTTTTAATAATTTGTAAGAAAAATAAACAAACAAAGCAGTCCATGCCAAAACGATTACTATCGTAAAGTAATTTACACTATAATCCATGTCGGTTTCGATTCCCATTTGAGTTCCAATATTTTTAACAACTGATAATCGAGGTCCTGGATTAACAATTAAGTTTGACATAGCTTCTAAAGGAAGGAATTGCATGATTTTCTCATCTGTATTACTTTCTGGGAAAATTTTGAAAGCCAGAATACCTTTTAAAATTCCTTCAAGAATGCTCCAAACTAAAAGAAAACCTAGTGCAAAAGCAGAACGTTTTACCAAAATTCCAAGAAATAAACAGAAAGAAAAGAAACCTGTCAGCTTTACGAAAAAAGCCAAAAGATAATCTAAGTCACTGAAAATAATACTGAATTCTGTATAAGAAGAGAAAAATAATCCTAAGATTAAGCTCATTACAAAAACAAAAACCGTTGAAGCAAATGCAAACAAAACTACCGTTAAAAACTTGGATAGAATAAATTCTTTTTTGCTTAAACCGTCAATTAAGTTTTGTTTTAAAGTGCCGTAGCTATATTCATTAGCCATCATAGAGACAATAACTATGGCTAGAAAAAATTTAAGGATTGCGGCAACATACGTATTAAAATGCCAGATAAAAGGAAAATTAAAAATTCCCATTTCTGCCAAATGAAATTTAAAAACACCTATGTCAAATTTTATTGCGAGCAATAAGTGCAATAAAAGAAAGTAATATAAAATAAGTTAATGTTAAAATACGGCTGGCTTTATTCATCCAGATTTTTTGCAATTCTATAGAGAGAAGTCTTTTCATGGTTTAGTTTTTTTGAATAGTGGCGTTTTTGGTTAATTCTAAAAATTGTGCTTCTAAACTATTTTTACGTTTTACTAAATGACTTAAAATAATGTTTTTAGAAAATAAAAATTGATTCAATTCAGTAGCTGATAAATCAGATTTGAGGTAAACCAATAATTTACCATCTTCTTCTTTAATTTGACCCACAGCATTATGTTCGCCTAAAACAGATTTTAGTGCCAAATTATCATTAGAACAAATTTCAAAGAAACCTTCATTAGATGACATTCCGTCTACAGGACCAGAGTATAAAACTTCGCCTTTTCTTAATACAATTACCTGCGAACAAACTTTTTCGACTTCATCCAGCAAATGCGATGCTAGTAAAATAGTCGTTCCCTGCGATGCAATTTTTTTAATAATATCTCGAATCTGATGAATTCCCTGCGGATCCAATCCGTTCGTTGGTTCATCTAAAATTAAAATTTCAGGATCGTTTAAAAGTGCCGATGCAATAGCCAAACGCTGTTTCATTCCGAGTGAAAAAGTACTGAACTTACTGTCTTTTCTCTCGCTTAAACCAACTAATTCCAGCTTTTCGTTTACTTTAGAATAATCGATATTTTTGATTTTACAAACCAATTTCAGGTTTTGTTCAGCTGTCATATAAGGGTAAAAGTTGGGACGCTCGATAATAGCGCCAACCTTTTTTAAAGCTTCATGCGTTTCTATATTGCCGTCGAACCAGCGATAATTACCAGAAGATTTATTAACAACATTCAGGACAATTCCCAATGTTGTCGATTTCCCGCTTCCGTTAGGGCCAAGAATGCCATACACGCGGCCTTTTTGTATTGTAAAAGATACATTTTTTAAAGCCTGAATACGGCCGTATCTTTTATTCAGATTTTCAATGGTTAAGATGGTTTCCAAATTTTTCTGGTTTTAGTTTTTAGTATGACGAGCTAAGTTGATTTTTGTTACTTTAAAATTAAACTTTAATCCTATTGATGTAAATTTGTACTAAAGATATTCAAAATGAGCGAGCCATTAATGGTTTTAAAAAAACCTTCTTATCCTTTAACACAGTCACTTTTAAACTATTTGGAGCGATACGAACGTATTTCTAAAGTTTCTGTGTTTTATGATGATCTGCTTCGCTTTTCAGGCTCGGTAAACGTTTACGATAAATATGATAATGATACACTTTGGATTCGAGTGTATTACAACGAATTTGAACGCAATGAAATTGATTTAAACCTAAAAAGAATTTACTCCCTCTGCATTCCGATGGTAACAGCGAGATTATTCAGTTTCTAAATATTGATGCCATTGATTATTGTACTTTTGGAAATTCAAAACCTTTCAGGATTAAAGTCCGAAATATCCTCAACGATAATTACGTTCATTTTTATATCAAAAAAGCCGATGCTTCTCGAATTTACGGATTAGAATTAGAAGATATTCTTTCGCCGGATAAAATCAACTTTTTGGTTTATAAAGACACTTTAATTGAAGAACATATTATTGGAATTCCCGGCGATGTTTTTATGGATACGTTGCTGGACGGCTGTTCTGAAATGGAAAAAGCACAGATTGCAAAAGAGTTCGTTAAGTTCAACGAACGCCGCATGATTCGTCTTTTAGGCGACATGCGGGCGTATAATTATGTGATTGTCCCAATTCACGATTTCGATCAGGTAGTTTATAAAATTCGCCCGATTGACTTTGACCAGCAATGTTACGAAGGTAATTTTAAAGTATATCGGCCACAGTTTTTCAAAGAGAATTCCCCAATGATTAAGCTCATTAAGGAAAAGTTAGAAGAACGTTCTATAATTCAATATAAAGATGAAGAAAGAGCGATTTTAGCAAAACGGATCCATTCGGCAGAAAACAGAATTAAAAAACTGTTGAACATAATGTGTCACGATACAATTTCTACAGAAGAACATCTGAATCAATTGAAAATGGAACTATACCGTTATACTAATGATATGAAGTTTAAAAATGCCAAATCAATGGGGCATATTATGCATGCGAGCATTCGAATTTATTACTCGTAATTTTAAAAACACTAACTTAGTTTAGAATTTTTGTCATCCTTCGTTGCTCGCGATGAAAAAAATATAATTGTATGAAAAAATCTTTTTTAGCAGTAGTTTCTATAGTTTTATTAGCTTGCCAGCGAGCAATCTGGCAGTGATTTGAAAACGCTTTATTCGCTTCCGAAAAAATTAAAAGAAGTTTCTGGGATAACTTATTTTCCTGAGACCAATATGCTTTATACTTTGGAAGACAGCGGTAACAAAAATGCGATTTATGCCATTGATTCTAAAGGTAAATTAGAAAAAACAATTACAATTTCTAATGCCGCAAATGTCGATTGGGAAGATATTACGAAAGATAAATCTGGAAATATTTACATAGGTGATTTTGGAAACAACGATAACGAACGCAGAGATTTATGTATTTATAAAGTTGCTAAAGGAGAATTAAATAAAGATTTGGCTAAAGCCGAATATAAAATCTCATTTTCATATCCAGAACAAACCGAATTTCCTCCAAAGAAAAAAGAACTGTTTTATGATGTTGAAGGTTTCTTTGAACACAGCGGTTACTTTTATCTTTTTACAAAAAACAGAAGTAAAGGTTTTGATGGGACAGCTTTTATCTACAAAATCAAAAATGCATCTGGAACTCAAAAAGCGGTGAAAATTGGGGAATTTAAAACCTGCAATAATTACAATCATTGTGTTTTAACAAGCGCCACAATAAGTCCAGACGGAAAAAAAGTTGCTTTATTGAGTCATGACAAAGTTCTTTTATTTAAAGGTTTTAAAGGCGATTTGTTTCACAAAGGAACTCACACAGAATTAAATCTTAATCATTTTTCACAAAAAGAAGCCATCGTTTTTAAAGACAATAACACTTTATTAATCGCCGATGAAAAAACAAATAAAGTAGGAGGAGATGTGTACGAATATAAGTTGAAGTAAAATTCTATCCTGAAGCTTCGGGACTAAGATTTTATTTAGAAAAAGTCAGCCACGAATTACACAAATTTTCACTAATTTTTGTTTAATAGAATTCGTGAAAATTTGTGTAATTCGTGGCTAAAAAAAACTTAGAATCTTAGCATCTCAGTACCTTAGTACCTTTTTTAAAAACTATATCTTGCTCCAAAAATCACCCGTCCAATTTCATCAGGAGATTTAAAGTAAGAGATTCTGGCAGTTAAAATATTTATAGCGTTTAACCAAAGTCCGTCGCCGTAATCATGGTGCCATTTTTTAGAATCTTCGCCGTTCAGCCAAACTCTTCCGTAGTCGAAACCGCCTAAAACGCCGTAAGTAAAAGGAGCAATCGTTTTTCTTATTCTACCCAAGCTTAAGCGTAAATCTGAACTCTGAGAGAAATAGGAACTTCCTAAAAAGCGTTCATTTCTAAAACCTCTTAAATCAGTATCACCGCCCAAAGTAGCCCCTTGATAAAATTCGTAATTATTATTTAAAATGGCTTTACCTTTAACATAAGTCGCTAAAACCAATTTGCCATTTTTATCTAATTTATGGGTAAATCCTAAGAAACTTTCCAGAGTTGGAAAATTTTTCTCCGTTTCATCCAGATTTGCAGTCCACGTTGCGGCGATCATAAAAGCCATACCTAAATTTGGTTTCGCGGCAAAATCAGAATTTTTGAAAAGATATTTCACTTTTAAACCTCCAAAATTTTGCGTATCAAAAACATTTGGATTCACAATATTCGGAGTATCGATAAATCTATTTTCTGTTTCTTCCACTGTCATTCTCTGATAAATTGGCTGTATGCTAAATTCACTTCCGTATCGACCAACATGGCGAACGGCACCCGAAGCATTAAATTTACGAATACGAACACGGTTATAATCCAAACTAACTTCGTCATCGTCATAAGTAGTTTCGTTTCCGTAACCAAAATAATTCATGGCAAAATTTGGAGTTGTATAAAGCGATTCCACATCAATAACCCATTTCCCTAGTAAACCTGGAAAATGTCTCGCATAATTAAATTCTAAACCGCCTGTTGCAAAGTAGTAGAAAGCATTTAAAACATGTCTTTGAGTATACGGATTCTGTTTGAAATTGTTAACAGTGTAATTTAAATTAATACCCACTTTTACGCCGTCATCTGGGTTAAAACCAATATTTGGAAGGCCAGAAACAACATTGTATTTCGGTTTTTCGTAATTATACAAGTTCACATCGTAATCGTCAGTTAACTGTGTCTGTGTTTTTGAATCTAAGTTATAAGTGTTTTCTTTTGATTTAAAATCGTAAACAATAACCTTTCTTCCGTTTTCAATATTATAGGTATCATTGTTCTGACCTCCAATTAAGCGGACTTTAATTCTTGATTTCTCATTTCCTTTTACCTCAAAAATATCATTATCATCTAAACCATAAATCCATAAATTTTTGGTTTTAGCGTCAGTTACTGTTTTTGTATACTGCAATTCGTCGCCCTCTTTTTTAGCTCTGAAAACTTGAATTTCAATACTTTTTTTAGCATTATGATTCAAAACAAATTTATCTTTTTTATCAGTTCCGGCAATCATAACCGTTTTACTCAGCACATCAGAATAACGTGATGCATATTTTTGAAGATCTCTTTTTCTGTTTTTTAATTTTGCTATAATTTCCTTAATCGTTCCGTCCTGAACTTCTTTTGGTAAACTTTTAAAAGCATTTTCTATATCACTGTCAGATAAATTTTCTTGAATAAATTTTGCCTGCTCGAGCCATTCTTTTTCTCCAGAAGTTCTTAAAAAAGCCAAATCCATTGGATAAGGTTCCCTGCTTAACCATTTCACATTATCAATTTTATACTTAAAAGTACGCATGTGGCGAAGTGCCGGAATGTTCATTAAAATAGAAAGTAAAGTTCCATCGTATTTCGCAAAAGCTTGATCTCTGTCTCGCGGAATTGGTTTGTAAATTACTTTACCGTCTTTTTTAAACTCTGCCCAGCGCCATTGATCGCTGTGTCTGTCCCAATCGCCAATAAGCATATCAAACAAACGGGCTTTTATATATTCTTTTTCGTCAACCGAATATTTTTCATCTTTATGAAGATTAAGCATCATATCATCTGTCCCGATAATATTGCTTGGACTTCCAAAATTTTTACCGTCTAGATGATTATCCGCAGGTCTTTCTTCTACCATATACAGTTGGTCTCCAAAACCAGAATTAAATTCACCTAAACCTTTCTGTCTCGGAATATAATATAAAACGGGATTTGTATGAAAAACTCCAATTCGATCTGACATGCTTCCAATTGCAAAAGGCGCATAAGGATGAGAAGTCGTGTAGAAATCAAACAAGAAATTTTCTGCATAAGTATCTTCAAATTCATTTACAACATATTGATCTTTAAAAGCAACAGATTGTAAAAACACAGTTGCACTTTTTTTCATGCCTCGCATTACATATTCGCGCCCCTTTGGATCAGACATTCTTAAAGAAACAGATTGGTGCCCATCGCCTTCGCGAATAGGTTTTAAACCGCCCTTTAAAGTATCTATAGTAGCAACTTTTGCCTCAATAGGCATGCTGTAATATTTTCTGTAATGCTGGCCAAATAAAAATTTATGGAACAAACTTTTATCGGTCATTTTTGCTGAATAGATAGAAGTTGTAATTTTTGAAGGGAAACTATTAGGAATATCTGTTGCCCAATTAATTTCTTTGGCTTTTATAATTTCACGCTCAAAAAGCAGTTTTTCTTTATTATTTTCATTTCCATAATAAGAAACTTTGGTATCGCCGCTTTTAAATAAAGTTAAAACAGCGTATCCATTTCCTCCGTACGAAAAATCATTTTCGTTTACGGCTCTCGCGACTTCAGATTTCGAACCAGCGCCGCTAATGATTTGCTGAATATTTTCTTTGCTGATAAATTGCAGATTATGATCGTGTCCAGAAACTACGATTACATTTTTCTGCTTTTGCAAAAGCGTTTTAATTCTTTTGGCATAAATCGTATATTGTTTATTCTGAATGTCCTGCGGACTCACTCCAGAAGTTTTTCTCAGTAAATTAATAAAAGAGCCAATTATTGGAAGCGGTATTTTTTGTTCCAAAGGAAACAATTGTTTTTCTAATGAAAACTGTCCACCGTGTGTTCCGTTGCTTAGTAAAGGGTGATGAATCGCTAAAACAACTGTTTTTTCCTGATTTTTATTTAGGATATTTTCCAGTTCGTCAAAGAAATCTTCCCGAGTTTTAATTTCGCAATTGTCATTGATAGTCGGGTGGTTGTCCCAATCTTCCAGAAACCATTCGCTGTCAATAGTTACTAACGTAGTAGTACTATCAATTTTGACATCTTCAATAGCACAAGACTTTCTCGGTAAGAAAGCTTTTTTATCATTAAGTTGTTTGGTAACAAAATCAGCCTGTAGTTCTAAACCTTTAATACCGCTGTACCAGTCGTGGTTCCCGGGAATAAAAATTGTTTTTCCTCTAAAACCTTTAGCCAGGTTTAATTGATTTGTCAGCTTTGTTTCTGCCAAAGCAACATCTGCAACATTTTTATCACTCGGAAAACCTTTAGGATATATATTATCTCCTAAAAACAGCAGAGTTGACTTTTTATTAGCCTTTTTCAGCTTTTGATGTAAAAGCTCTAGGGTTTGTTGTGCCTGTGGTTCATCGGCATTTCCAGCGTCTCCGACCAGATAAAAAGTGTGTGCAATTTTTATAGTATCAGTTGCGTTTTCATTTTCGTTTGCGCTTACATTTTTTCCGTATTGCGGTTTGTGAGTTGCGCAAGAATAAACTAGGAAAAGCAGTACGAAAGTAACTGTTCCTGTTTTAATTTTTGCAATAAAATGATTATCCAAAAACAATTTCATAATTTAGTGGTATAAAAATATTCTTTATGAATCTAATAGAACAATCCGAAGATTTCGTCAGTAATTTACTCAAAGATAAACTTTCTAATTTATATTCTTATCATAATTTCAGCCATACTTTTACAGTATTCTCAGCAGTCAAAGAGTTATGCAAAAAAGAAGATGTAGAAGGTGAGGATAAAGAGGCTCTTTTGGTTGCGGCATGGTTTCATGATACTGGATATATTGAAGGATATGAAAATCATGAAAAAGCAAGTACAAAAATAGTCGCTGATTTTTTACATCAAAAAGGAAAATCGGAAGAGTTTATAACGCTAGTTTCTAGTTTGATTTTGGCTACAGCCAAAGAATATGAGCCGAGAACACATTTAGAAAAAATAATCAAAGACGCAGATTATGCCCATTTAATGGGAGAAGAATATACGACAACCTGCGAATTACTGCGTCTAGAGCTTAAGAATACTGGAATTGTAAGTTTTTCTAATTCCGAATGGACGAGAGAAAATTTGAATTTTTTATTGAATAAACACCGTTTCTACACTGATTATGCGCTGAGAAAATGGCGACCTTTAAAGGAAAAAAACTTACTTCTTATTCAGAAAAAAATAAATAAACAGGAATTGAAAGCTACTGCAGCTGATTGAACAAGAAAATAAAAAGAAAGAAAAAGTAGAAAAACCAGATCGAGGTATTGATACTTTATTTCGTGTAACACTTGGAAACCATACTCGTTTAAGCGGCATTGCCGACAGTAAAGCCAATATTTTGTTGTCTGTAAACGCAATTATTATTTCGATTGCTTTATCTTCTATTATTCCAAAATTAGATAGCCCGAAGAATGCACATTTGGTTATTCCGACTTTTATAATGTTGATGTCGAGTGTAATTACAATCATTTTTGCCATTCTTTCGACAAGGCCAAAAGTAACTTCTGGATTTTTTACACGCGACGATGTTGAAGCAAAAAAAGTGAATTTAATGTTTTTTGGAAATTTCTATAAAATGCCTCTTGAAGATTATGACTGGGCAATGAACGAAATGATGAAAGACCGCGATTATTTGTACTCAACAATGATTAAGGACTTGTATTACCTAGGATTGGTTTTGCAACGTAAATACAACTTACTCCGAATTGCCTATAACTTTTTTATGTTCGGGTTGATTATTACAGTAATCTCTTTTGTAATTGCTTTTAAGTCAATTTAAAAGTTTAAGTATATGAGTTTAAAGCTTTGTCAAAGCAAACTTTGACAAAGCTTTAAACTCAATAATAAAAAAAGTCTAGCTTTTAGTTGAGCTCATCTAATAAATCTTGATAAGTAATCTTTTTTACTCCAGGATTTGAAATGTTATTAATGACTTTTACACGAATCGCTCTCAAACCAGAAACACCTTGAAGATCTTCTACTTCAAATTGTTCAATCGAAGGTTCAAGTATTTTCTTGTCTCGCAAGTATTTAATGTATTTTAAATATTCTGCTTCTTCGCTGTTTTGAGAATAAACGATCGTAATTTTTTCTTTTTCCGTAATTCTTTCGTTTGTTCCTTTAATGTTCGATTTGTCAATTCGTTTTTTAACAACTTCATATCTAGCATTATAAGTTCCGTCAACATCAAAGCGTTTTTCATCCATTCTAAAACGAATTGAAAGCGGAGCACTGAAAACCAGAATCAGCGAAGTAACATCCAATTCATACGGAAGCGACTCTTTCAATTCATGATGTTCCAATTCCATTTCACATAAAGTCTGTAATTGCCACAAACGAAGATTGTGCAGATACATAATATCAAATGGTTTTGTCGGCGAAATTGAAGCTCCGATATATAAATTGTGTTCTACACCATCCGTTTTAAAACGCTCGTAATAATGCGGATAAATTTGCTGTGCTTCAACTTGTTTTTTATCTAAAACGGTTGCCAGTCTTTTATTAATAATAGACATGGCATTGTCAAATTTCTTTCTTTCATGATAAAACATTCCTGTTTTTTCGTCCAGACTTTCAAAGTATAGTTTTTCTAATTTTTCGTTTTTTTCGTTACTTTTTGTATTCTTAAGTATTGGGTGAATTTCTTCTTCAATATAACGTTGAATATGTTGTTCGGTATCCGCTTTTAAAGGGAAATCCAATTCGCTTCTTAGCGATTCCAGTTCAAATTTTCTTTGTTCCAAAAGAACCAGATTTGAATTTGGATCCTGATTATCGAAAATTTCCAAAAGCGCTGTAAGCTGACTTTTCAAATCAGTTTTTACTGTTTCATTTCGATGTTCAGAAGAACTTTTAATATCGATTTGTCCATATAACGGAAATACATTTTTAAACACAATCTCTTTAAAAATATAATCCTTTGTATGATTACTATTCTGAAAGTAGTTCTGCGATTCTTTTTTGAATTTCCAATAAACACTCGGGTGAATCGTAGTATATTCTCGCTGAATAATCGCTTCAACCTGATGCTTGCATGTCTGTATTGTAGCGATCAATCGTATCCGTTAAATACGGTAAAACCAATTCTAGTTTTGTAGCATTGACACTGTTTAGATCTCTAGCATTTTCCGAAACCAATTCTACTACACCCAATAAATGGCCGTCTTTAATAACGGGAGCAAAAATGCGACTGTGAATATTTTGTTTCAATAAATGCTCGCCAAGTCTTTTATTAGTTGACTCGTCTGTGAATTTTTGAACATTAGAAATAACAAAAGGTTCTTTTTTATCCAGCAGATTTTCAAATGAGCATCCAAAAAAGGCATTTCGGCAATCTACTTCCTGATCCGAAGAAAGTAAGAAACTTTTAAGCTGGGTTTCATATTTAACAGGTCTGATAAATTTCTCTTCTTCTGGATTGTAAATAATAAATCCGACCTTTAAATTGGGAAGATTAAAAATGGACTGAAAAATATTAGAAACTTCTTGATCACTTGTAACGGTTTTTACACCAGGTTTCAATAAGTTACTTTTTAAGGTAGAAATAGCACTTTCGGTAGTAGCATCAAATAGCGAAACAATTCCGAAACCTCTTAAAATCCAGCTTCCTTTCGGGAATTTAGATTTCCATAGATTAATATCATTGTAATTATCAATCAGCTGGTCAATATCTTCCTGAGTTAAAGGAATTGAATTTTCGGTTGGAATAATTTCCATGAAATCAGCGTTGTACAAAATACGATAATGTTTTTCTACACCACTTTCGTCTGGAATATCGTAGAAAAATGGCTTGTTGAAATCAATATGCTGTTTGTAATAATTGCTCAAAATCAAACAACAGTTATTAATGTAGAATTGATGTTCATCGAAATCACGAATTTCCATGTAAAATTCATCTCCAGCATTTTTTAAAATCTTTTTGAAACGTTCAGAATAATTAAAAGAGATGTTTTGAAAGGGAATTGTAACCGCTTTTATTTCATTGTGAGTTAATGCAGTAGGAAATAAATCAGCTAAAATATTTTTGATTAAAGCTTCATTTTCTTTAATAACAGAATAATCTTGAATTCCTGTCCTTAATTCTGGAATAGATTCAATCTGTTGTAAAATGGCTTTTGCGTAATTTGATCTGTAATCAACATTTGATAAAGCAATTTCTTCAAAAGATTCAATTAGCTTATGAAATGAGATAATGGTGGTGAAAGGACTTTCTTCGTAAAAATGAATATCCATCTTAGTTTATTTTTTAATGCAAATTTAAGGATAAATTAAGAATGAACAGTATTTTACGATTTCTTTCCTTTATTATTCGATAGATAAAACCCTTGATTCTAGAGGGTTTCTAAAACAGCGCTTTTGTTTTAACAAAAAATTAACTCCAAGGTCATAAAATAATAGGTTTGATATTGCGTTTTTGAGCCTGCTAAATTATTTATATATAGAATTATAGGGCGTAAAAAAACGGCAGTTACATTTGTAACTGCCGTTTTCTGTTTTAAGTAAGTAATAGAAAATGAAAACTTCTTAGCTTTTTTCTTCTTTGTTGAAGTACACTAAGTAGTAATACATTTGTTTTTCTTCATCCCAGCCTTTTTCAACAAATTTTTCTGCACTTTCAGGGTTGATAAAATCCATTTTAATCTGAATATGAGTATCCAGATTAATAACGTTTTTAATCGATTTTCTAGCGTCAGAAACTGCTTGCGTTGGCAATTGGGAATGAGGTTACATCTTCGATGCTGTATTTTTCTCCTTTATCAACTTTATAGTTTTTGAATTCAGGAATTAAGTCTGGATTATCTAATACTTCATTCAAGAAATTCTGCTCTTCAAACTGATCATTTTTAGCGAAATAATTCACAGATCGGTTCATAAACATTACTTCCTCTTTCTTGTCTTCTGCTGGCAAAACAACATCTTTTGCGAAGTTTTGACAGAATTTTAAATATTTTTTAGTGATGAAATTTTCATCTTCAAAAGCATCAACAGATAAAAAGTGCTCTAACCAGTAACGCGCGTCATAACGGTTGCTGTCTACAGTTAAAATTTTATATCCTTCTTCTTTTTTGTAATTGAAAATTAAACATCCTTTGTCTAATTTACTCAAGTTGATACCTTGCTCGCAAGATCATTTCCAGGTTGCTGTCTTTTTCTTCAAATTGTAAAAAGTCAGCCTGCAATTCGCTTTTAAAAATTCCAATTGCATCTACTACATTATTATCAATACTTAGATTAGTCAAATAAGTTACATAAACCTCTCCGTTTTTAATATGCGGATGATTTGACTGCTCGTATAAATGCTTTGTAATGTTTTTAGAAACTTCCTGAACATTTGCCGGATTAGCAAAAATTTCAGTTGCATATTTAAACATGTCGTTGTAGTCCAAGTCCACTTCGTGTGCAAACTGATAATAGTTTTCTTCTTTTTCTCGAAAAGGCTTAAAAAAGTATTCTTTAATCAAAGGCACAATTTCATCATTTAGATTAAATGGCTGTTCTGATAAAAAAATGGCTTCGTTACGGCTTTTGTTTCCTACGCGGTGTATAGAAAGCGTCTCGATGTGGGTGTTGAATAGGTTGATCATTTTTTTTATTTAGGTTCAGAGTGGCAGAGGTTCAAAGGGACAAAGGTTATTTTCTGTCTTTTATTTTTCTGATAAAAGCACTTAACATTCGTTCTATTTCTCTGCTTTCTCCATTTATTTTAGTGAATTGATACTCGGTTATATATTTTAGATTGAAAGAAATTTCGAGCTGAGTCTGCATTTCAAATAATGATGAAATCGAGATATTTAAAAATCGTAAATAATCACTATTCCCGTCTCTTCCATATCCTTCAGCAATATTACTCGGTATTGATATAGAGCATCTTCTAATTTGGGAAGATAGTCCATAAATTTCTTCTTTTGGGAATGAATTTGTTAATTGGTAAATTTCGGTAACTAAGTTCATAGATTTTTGCCAGATTAAAAGGTCTCGAAAAGTTTTCATTTTTGATATTTAAAAAATTAAACACAAAAATAAAAATATTCCTACAATTTTAAGTCGAAGATTTAAAAGAAAAACCTCTGACCCTTTGAACCTCTGATCCTTTGAACCTGAAAAAAAATTAATTCCAATTCTCCTCAAATCCATAATCTTCAAAGCTGTCATCGCCTTCGAACATGTCAAGATCGTCTTCGTCTAAATCATCTTCAAATTCTCCGTAGATATCATCGTGCATATCCGCTTCAAAGTTTTTTTCGATAGCTTCGTCCGGCATTTCGCCGTGAGAAAATAAAGTTTCAGGATAAACAGCTCCAACGGCTTCATCTTCGATTGCGGCTAATTCTACTAAGAAAGTCCACATACTGATGAAATCGTAAACGTAGATAATTTTAGTGTTTTCGCGATCTAGGATACTAGACAAAGGATAATCATTCATGGTTCTTATTTCGCCAGGAACATCTCCAGTATCAAAAAGCGGAATTTCATCTTCTTGATTCCAAGTTTCATCACAAGTATAAAATGAAGCGACTTCTGATCCGTCAAAGCCAAAAGCGTTGAAGATAGCATTATGTAAATCCTCAAGGGTATCTTCCTCAAGAATCGCAATGTCTCTAAAAATATCTTCTTCGGCGTCTAGAATTACTCTAAATTTATAAACCATAATATTTGTTTTTATTGAGAGGTCAAAGGTAAAATATAAAAAACGAAATACGAATCTCGAATTACGATTTGTTGAAAAGATTTTTTTGTTGTCAGGCTGAGCACATTCCGATTGTCAGGCTGAGCGTCCCGAGAATTCGGGAGAAGCCCACGTTCCAATTGATAAACACGTCTTCCAACCTGCAAGGTTTCCAAAACCTTGTAGGTTTTAAGGATAATCATAGTCTACAGCAAGGTTTTCAAATCCTTTCAGGAGACTAATCTAGAATTATAATTTCCCTTTTAATCTCTTTCGTATGTTGTGATAATGTTTGTGATACGAACTATGACTTGGATAACTTCTGGTCGAAGTCATATTATTAAAAATCAAAGCCGTTAAAAGTAAAATAAGAACGCCGCTTAAAACAGGCGAAAGCACATACATATAGCCCAAAGCTTTTACTTTTTCGGTTCCAATAACAGCAATTAAAGCCGTTGCCCCACCTGGCGGATGAAGTGTTTTGGTAATCTGCATTAAAATAATAGCAATCGAAACGGCCAATGGCGCCGCGATATACATAATATCTGGAACCAGTTTGTGAACCGTTACGCCTACAAGCGCAGAGATAACGTGACCACCAACAAGATTTCGAGGTCGCGAAAATGGACTTTGAATAGTTCCATAAACCAAAACACTCGACGCTCCGAAAGAACCAATTAAATAAACGGCATCACTTCCTGAGAAATGAAGCGATTGTACGTAAGCCAAAATTCCGATTCCGACAAAAGATCCTAAAAACGACCAAAAATGTTCTTTAAAATCGATTAAAGTTTCTTTGTAAAGAATATAACGTGTTTTGCGATAGCTTCTTTTAATTTTTGGAGTGGGCATAAGTAAAATATTCGTTGTGGTATTTTTTGTCGCAAATTTCGCAGATCAAAATGATTAAAAATCTTTTCGAATCTGCGAAATTTAGGACTTAAAAATTCTTTTTATTTTGTTAAGCTTGGGGCGTAACTATATACAGTATAAGGATAAATTGTTTTCGCAGTGTATTTTGAAATCAGGCAAACCACAAGTATTGGCAGGAATAAAGTATAATCATTTGTTAAGTCGCAGACCAAAAATATTGCTGTAAAAGGTGCGTGTATGCTGGCGCTTAAAACCGCCGCCATTCCGATAATCATGAAGTTAACGGGAATTACATTTACATGGAAAAAGCTGTTTAAGATTGATGCCAATAATAATCCTAAAAAAGCTCCGATAAATAAACTTGGAGCAAATACACCGCCGTCACCACCAGAAGCCAGCGTGATAGAAGTTACAATTGGTTTTAAAATCAATATTCCGATAAAAGTCATTGCTAATGTAATGGTTAACGGAAGCTGGTTGGAACCAAAAATCCCTTTTATAGCGTGATAACCTTCTCCATATAATTGTGGGAAAATAAAAAGCGAAATACTTAATACGGCAGATCCGATAATGATTTTATAATAATGAGTGTTTATTTTTCCGAATTGAGATTTGAAAAATAAAACACATTTGGTTAAATAAACAGAATTCATTCCAGCTAAAATTCCTAATAGAATAAAATAAGGAATTGCTTTTAAATGCCAAGTTGTAATAGATACGGCAAATAAAGGTTCTTCTTTTAAAATTGTAAGTAGACCAAAAGCAATCGAAACAGCAATTACATTTGAAATGATAAATGCTCTTGTTACTTTTCTTGAAATCACCTCAAAGGCAAATAAAATTCCCGCAATCGGACTACTGAAAAGTGCTGTAACTCCCGCAACAACACCCGCACAGATTAATTCGGTTTTGTATTGGCGGAAAACATTTTCTTTTTCGTGGGCAACCGAACCAATTGTGGCTGTAGCAACAACTGTAGAAACTTCAATTCCAGTTGAACCTCCGAAAATAACAGTCAATAATCCGTTTATAAAGTGAGATGGAATTTTATAAGAAGGTAAGTTTTTAGATTTTGAACTTGTGCTTTCAAAAACTTCTTTTATTCCTTTATTTTCTTTTTTTCTTGAAAAGATACTGTCTTAGAAAATAAATAACAGATAATCCGAAAACTGGAAAAATGATATAAAATAGAGGATGAACTGATACTTCGTGGAAAAAGATTTCTTCGTAATATTCAGTAATTTTTTTTAGTGAAATTCCGAGAAAGGCAGAAAGAAAGCCAATTAAAATAGAAACAATAACTAATTTTCGGAACTTAATAAATTGATGATTTTTTTTGATTTGCGCCGTTTTGTTCATCAGAAGTAAATTTGAATTCGCATTTTTTTTTATGCGGATTACAAAATTAAGAATCAAATTCGGTTTTTTATAGGAAAATCGTAATATAGTGTGTTAAAACTAATAAAAACAGGAAAATTCTTTCAAGGTGTTTTTCTTAAGTTTATCGCTTATTTAGGAGCAAAGGTTCAAAGGTACAGAGGTGCAAAGTTTTTTTATTTTAAAATATTTAAGGAAATAAATTGCCTCCAGCTTTAGCTGGAGGTATTAAATTTATAAAAGTAAATGGCTTTAGCCTAAACTTACGTATGTTTGGCTAAAGCCTTTCCAGCTTTTCTTTTTTAATCATCCAGCTAAAGCTGGACGCAATTGAAACTCCATAAAGTTGTAATTTGTCAATCTTTGTCGATTAACTAGTGCGATTTCTCGTTCCCAGAATGGTATAATAATTCAAACCCTTGAACTTAGTGTCTTAGCGCCTTCACGGCAGAATAAAAATTATCTTTCATAAAACTCAATCGGCAGTAAATCAGGATCTGCGATAAAAGTAAAACGCTTTTCTGTAGTTTCATCAATTCTGATAGGTTCTGATTCGATGTTTTTCGAATCTAAAAAAGCAATCGTTTCTTCTAGATTAATTACTTCAAAAGCCAAATGTCTTAAACCAACGGCTTCCGGTCGAGATGGTCTTTGCGTGCGGATTTGGAAATGAAAATAACTCTACAATATAAGAACCATTTAAAGCCAAATCTAATTTGTAAGACTGGCGTTCTTCGCGGTAGATTTCTCTTATAATTGTTAAACCTAAAATTTCAGTATAAAAGGTTTTAGATTTTTGATAATCAGAGCACAAAATGGCAATGTGATGAACTTTGTTAAGGGTAAGCATTATTTTTTTGATTCAGGTTCTTGGTTTAATTTTCTAATGACTTTTGCTGGATTTCCAACAGCTAATGAATTGTCAGGAATGTCTTTTGTGACAACAGATCCAGCACCGATCACACAGCCTTTTCCAATTGTAACACCAGGGCAAATAACCGAATTCCCGCCAATCCAGCAATCGTCTCCAATAGTAACAGGATAAGCATTTTCCAGCGTTTTTCGTAATTCGGCGTCAAGCGGATGTGATGCAGTATAAATTTGAACATTGGGAGCAATAAATACATTTGAGCCAATATTTACAGGCGCGCAGTCTAGAACAACACAATTCACATTAAAGTAAACGTTGTCACCGCAAAAAATATTATAACCATAATCGCAATGAAATGGCGGTTCGATATATAAACCTGCTCCGGAATTCGGAATCAATTCTTTTAAAATCTCTTTTGCTTTTTTGGTAACTCTGTATTCTTTTACATTTAAGCTGTGCAAAAGATTTTTGGCGTATGGCTGACCTTTTAATAATTCTGGATCAAAGGCGTTGTAGTATTCGCCAGAGATCATTTTTTCTTTTTCTGTCATAATCCTATTAAAGAAGCTTTTTCAAAATAACAATTTGTCCTAAATGATAAACATCATGCTGAATAATTCCGTGAAGATGCTCGTAATATGTATGACCATTGTTGATATATATTTTAGCTAAATCCTCATCATTAAAATCTTGAAAAAAGGCATTCCATGATTCCTGCGATTTTGCCAATGTCTGCAGTGATTGTTCCCACGCGACTTCTGACTGATCTAAAACGGGTACAAAATAATTATGATCTGGTGTGATCGTTACTTCTCCCTGCATGCGCTCCAAAATATTTCTTCTCCATTGTATCAGATGATTCACAATTTCCCAAATCGTGTTAAGATTTGGATTTGCTTTTCTGTAAGCCTGATCTGCCGTTACATTTTCTAAAGTACTGGCTAAATTAACTTCAAGCCACGGATTTCCGTTATAAATGGATTGATATAAGTTTGAAATTCTTTTGCTTTCTGACATTATGATGCTTGTTTTAATTGTTTGATTTTTAAAGGTATAAAAAAATAAAATTCGTTAAATAATTTGTCTTGTAACTTTTTCTGTTTGTGTGTTAAAAATAATTATACCTTCTTCTTGATTATCTAATTGAGCCATTAACTTTCCTTCTTTATTCCAAACAGCACTAAAGCCCGCACTCACAAAATTGTCACATTCTCCAATACAATTGGACATTAAAACGGGAATCTTATAAGTTGAAGCAACTTCTGGATAATGTGCGTATGCTTTATCGATCCCATTTTTAGACTTAGCAACACTTGCAATATAAATTTGTGCTCCAAGTTCAACGGCTTTATCTGCATGATTTATTTGTAAACTTTCATAACAAATTGCGGGTGCTATTTTCTCATCTTCAATATTAACTAAAACCTGATTGTTTCCATTTACAAAATAAGGAAATTCATCCTCATGAAGCTGTTGTTTTGAATACAGAAATCTAGGTTGTTCAGGTTGAAAAATCAACATGCTGATTAAAATTCCTTCATGGCTTAAAGTTGGAATTCCAACTCCAATAGTAATCTTTTTTAAGTCACTAATTTCCTGAAATACATCAAGTCGATTGTCATTTAGATTTACAGCCAAATCTTTAGCCAGCTCTGGTTCATAGCCCGTTAAAGAAAGTTCTGGAAAAAAAATAGAAGAAGCTTTTAGCAAAGAAGCCTGATTAATAAATGCAATATGTTTTTGGATGTTAGCAGGAATATCTCCTTTGACTGATTTTATTTGTGCTATAGCAATATTCATTGACTTTTTATTAATAAGGAAACAAAAGCTAATATACGAATTAGGAATTTACAACTCATCCGCAAAATTCTACAATTGGGTTATTATATATTTTTTAACAGAATTTGTTAAAATACATTTGCTTCATCAAAAACCAATATCATGAAAACCAGAATTACTTTTATTTTATTATTACTAACTGTTCTTTCTTTTGCTCAGAATACTATTTCTGGAAAAGTAGTAGATCAAAAAGGAAAACCAGTTGTGGGCGCTAACATCTATATTGACGGAACTTACGACGGAGCAACAAGTTCTGAAGCGGGAGAATTTTCTTTTGAAACAAGTACAGAAGGAAATCAATTTATCATAATTAGTTTTTTACTTTTCGAAACCTTCAAAACAGAAATTGATGTTACTAATTATAAAAACCAAACCATAAAATTAAGAGAAAACATGAACGCTCTCGATGCGGTTGTTATTACTGCTGGAACTTTGGAATCTGGAGACAAAGCTCGAGTTTCTGTTTTAAAACCATTAGATATTGTAACAACTGCGGGCTCTGCCGGAAATATTGTAGCGGCTTTGCAGACTTTACCAGGAACGCAAAGTGTTGGTGAAGACGGACGTTTGTTTGTACGTGGAGGAGAAGCCAATGAAACACAGACTTTTGTTGACGGTATTCGTGTAGCGCGACCGTACGGAGCGACCACAAATAATTTGCCAACAAGAAGCCGTTTTTCTCCTTTCTTATTTAGCGGAATTGCTTTTTTCTACCGGAGGTTATTCGGCTGAATATGGTGAAGCTTTGTCTAGTGTTTTGCTTTTGAATACTAATGATGAAGAAGATCATGAAAAAACAGATATCGGATTAATGACAGTTGGTTTGAGTTTAGGAAATACGCAAAAATGGGAAAAAAGTACTTTGAGCGTAAATATGGCATACATCAATTTAGCGCCTTATCAAGCGGCAATTCCTCAAAATGTAGATTGGAACAATCCCTATCAATCGCTTGGAGGAGAAACGGTTTACAGATACAAATTTACAAATGGAATCTTTAAATTATATGCTTCTTTCGATTCAGAGAAATTCGATTTAAATCAGAAAAACATCAATTTTGAAAATCCGATTCGAACGGATATGAACAATAATAATTTTTATTTGAATTCTTCATACAAGGGAACTATCGGGACAGGATGGCAGTTAACGACTGGAATTAGTTACGGTTATAGTAAAAATAAATTGAAATATGATAGTAGTGATATTGACAATAATGAAAATGCTTGCGCAGTTGAAATTAAAAGTGACAAAAAAAGTTTCGAATTACTTTAAACTATCTTTCGGTACAGATTATTTTATTACAAAATTCACTGAAAATTTTGACGACAATAGTTCTATTGCTGTTACAAATGGTTACGATTCGAACATTTTTGCGGCTTACACAGAAGGAGATATTTTATTCTCTAAAAAATTAGCAATGAAAGTTGGTTTGAGATATTCGAATAATAGTTTATTAAACGAAAACAATATTGCGCCAAGAGCATCATTGGCATACAAAGTTTCAAAAAGCAGTCAGTTTTCATTTGCTTACGGAGATTTTTCGCAGACACCAGTTGTAGATTATATCAAATTTTCAAAATACCATCAATTTGAAAGTGAAAAAGCGAGACATTATATTTTGAATTACACGTTTACAAAACCTGGACAACTGCTTAGAACAGAATTATATTATAAGGATTATAGCAATTTAGTTCAATACGATACGAGAGACATTCAATACAATTCGGTTTTCAATAACAACGGATCGGGTTATGCAAAAGGTTTCGATTTACTTTGGAGAGATAGTAATTTGTACAAAAACTTAGAGTACTGGATTTCATATTCGTATATCGATTCAGAAAGACAATACAAAAACTTCCCAAATATGGCGACTCCAAGTTTTGTAGCCAATCATAATTTATCTGTTGTAACGAAATATTTTATCACAGACTGGAAATCGCAGATTGGTTTTACCAATAGCTTCAGTACAGGTCGTCCGTACAATGATCCGAACCAAACACAATTTATGAGCGGAAAAACCAAAGCATACAATAGTTTGAGCTTTAACTGGGCTTATTTACTGACAACTCAAAAAATCCTTTATTTCTCGGTTTCAAATATTTTAGGAACACAAAATGTTTTTGGATACGATTACGCCAGAACGCCAGATGCGGCCGGCGTTTATCAAAGACAAGCAGTAGTTCCAACCGCAGACCGATTTTTCTTCGTGGGCTTCTTCTGGACAATCAGCCAGAATAAAAATGAGAATCAGCTTAAAAACTTGTAGTTTTTTAGGTGCAGAGAGGCAAAGGTTCAAAGGGACAAAGGTTCAAAGGAGCAAAGGAGCAAAGGTTTAAAGGGACAAAGGTTTGGGACAAAGTTTTTAAAAAGCGAATAGAGAAAACCTCTGAACCTTTGGACCTTTGAACCTCTGCCCCTTAAAAAAAGAAACAAAGGTTCAAAGGGACAAAGTTTTTTAAAAGCGAATAGAGAAAGCCTGTGAACCTTTGCACCTGTGAACCTCTGCCCCTTAAAAAAAAAAAAAACAAAGGTTCAAAGGAACAAAGTTTTTTGAAAGCAAGTAGAGAAAACCTCTGAACCTTTGCACCTCTGAACCTCTGCCCCTTAAAAAAAAAACAATTCAGTAACAAAAATCAACAACTCAGTATCATTTAATTTTAAAAGAGTAAAAACCGTAATACTTTTGAAGTATAAATTAAAAAGAAACAAAGAAGCAAAGTGACAAAGGTTCAAAGTTTTATATCTGTCAAAAATAAAAAACTTTGTCACTTGAACCTTTGCTCCTTTGAACCTTAGAACCTTAGTAACTCAAAACCTTATAACCTTTAAAAAAAGAAATCATGACCAAAATTATCACCATTATTACGTTATTTATCTGCAGTTTATTATCTGCACAAACACAATTTGAACAAGGAATGAACAAAGCTTTCGGACTTTGGAAAGAAGGAAAAAATGCTGAAGCTTCTGCCATGTTTGAAAGAATCGCAGCGACTGAAAAAACAAGCTGGCTTCCTAATTATTATGTTGGTTTAGTAAATACATTATCGGTTTTTACTGAAAAAGATAAAACAAAAATCGATTTGCTTTTAACAAAAGCGCAAGATGCTTTGGATGTTGAATTTATTAAAGACCAAAACAATTCAGAATTGTATGTTTTACAGGCTCTAATTTATACAGGATATGTTGTTGCCGACCCAATGACAAACGGAATGAAATATTCTGGGAAGGTAATGGAAGCTTACGCGAAAGCAAAAGCAATTGATCCAAATAACCCAAGAGCAGTTTTTGGTGAAGCCGATTACCAATTAGGAGGCGCAAAATGGACAGGAGTTGATACAAAACCTTTATGTGTGCAAGTTGATAAATCTATTGAACTTTTTAATACTTTTAAACCTGCAACGCCTTTTTCTCCAAAATGGGGATTAGAAAGAGCTTTGGAAGTTCAAAAAACTTGTAAATAATAAAATAAATTAAGCTGATTATATGAAAGATGATGGAAGAACATTTTCTGATTTAAAAAACGGAACTATCGCATGTTTCAAGATTGCAATGGTATTTGCGGTAATATTTTCAGCTTGTTTAGGAGATGATTTAAATGTTACAAATGTTCTTTTAACTTTTTTTATAAGCTGTCTTTATTCTTTCGGTTTGGGTTTTGGTAACGGATTTATCAATGTTTTTCTTGATAGAAAATGGGATTGGCTTGAACAAACAAACCTGAGGGTTTATTACGGAATATTGGTAACTGTTCTTTATACAGTTCCTGTAGTTTTAGGAATAAATTATTTTATTTTTGTTGTTTTGCAAAATGTGACTTTAGAGGTGTTTTTTGGAGCAAGAATGTTATGGGTTCATCTTTTTTATATCATTTTATCTTTAGGCGTTTCGACTTTTATGCAGGCCAGAAGTTTTATGGTGAAATGGAAAAGAGCTTCAAAATTTGAAATAACGCAACAAAAAATTATCGCTGGAACAGCAAATGCAAAATTCGAAAGTTTAAAAAATCAAATCGATCCGCATTTTCTTTTTAACAGCTTAAATGTTTTAAGTTCTTTAATAGAAGAAAATCCAGATAATGCACAGCGCTTTACAACTTCTTTGTCTAAAATTTACAGATATGTTTTAGAGCAGAAAGATAAAGAATTGGTTTCTGTTGAAGATGAATTGTCATTTGCAAAAACCTACATGAATCTGTTAAAAATGCGTTTCGAAAATAGCTTGTTCTACGAGCTCCCAACAGAAAACATAAATCCAGATGCCAAAGTAGTACCGCTTTCATTACAGCTTTTATTAGAAAATACGGTGAAACACAATGTGGTAAGTGAACAAAAACCACTGCATATTAGAATTTTTATTGACAAGGATTGTTTGGCCATTCAAAATGATCTTCAGAAAAAAGAAGTTTTGCAGGACAGACAAGGAGTTGGACTGCAAAATATTGTAAATCGTTATGGAATTATAACGGATAGAAAAGTGATGGTAGAGCAAGACGAGAAAAATTTCACTGTTAAAATTCCAATATTAACAAAACAAATTACTGTTATGGAAACAAGTGCAGATTATAATGACGAAGCAAAAGCCTATTATAGAGCCAAAAAAAGAGTAGAAGAATTGAAAGGATTTTATGCCAATATTATTTCCTATTGCTGTGTGATTCCGCTTTTAGTTTTTATTAATTTAAGATTTTCACCCGGATTTCAATGGTTTTGGTTTTCTGCTTTAGGCTGGGGATTTGGTATAACCATGCATGCTTTTAAAGTTTTTGGCTATAGTTCAGATTGGGAAGAAAGAAAAATTAGAGAAATTCTTGAAAAAGATAACAAACAAAAAAACTGGAAATAATCATGGAAAAAGATTTTACAGAAGCAGACCGTTATTATGATGCTCAAAAAAAAGTAAAAAAAATAAAAGAGTTTTACGAGCATTTGACAGTTTATTTACTGGTAAATCCAATTGTAATTGTGGTAAATGTTATGACTTCTCCAGGATATTTATGGTTTATATGGTGTTTGATGGGATGGGGAATGGCTGTCATTTTGCACGGATTGAAGGTTTTTAGTTTTCCGCCTTTCTTTAATAAAAAATGGGAAGAGAAAAAAATCAGAGAAATTCTTGAGAAAGAAAAAAATAAAAAAACTTGGGAGTAAATATGGAACCAAAATTTGATAATGATATGCAAGAATCGGAACTGCGACAAATGGCAAGTAGAAAAGTTGTAAAGCTAAAGTCTTTCTACAAGCAGTTGTTCTTTTACGCAGTCGGGTTAACTATTTTTCTTTTAAAAGAATATACAGAATTGCCTTTAAATGTATTTCCGATTAAACTTTTAAATAATATAGTAATGATTTTGTGGTCTGCAGTAGTGATTGGATCAGCGATCGATGTGTTTACCTCTTTCAAGATTTTTGATGATGAATGGGAAGCACGTAAAGTAAAAAGTATTTTAGATAAACGAAATAGAAAACAAAAATGGGAGTAATCATGGAAATGAATTTAAACGAAGAAGAAAGATATATTCAAGCTCGAAAAAAGGTTGAAAATATAAAAGGATTTTACGGAAATCTCCTCTCTTTCATATTAGTAAATGCGATTTTGATTTTTATAAATTTATATACATCTCCGCAATATTTATGGTTTTTCTGGCCATTATTGTGGTGGGGAGTAGGAGTAGTTTTTCATGGATTAAAGGTTTTTGAAATTTTCCCTGTGTTAGGAAAAAATTGGGAAGAAAGAAAAATCAAGGAATTTATGGAGAAGGAAAAACAGAATAAAAATAAGTGGAAATAAGTATCTAAAAAAATAAAAAACATGGGACGTTTTAGAAAAGAAATGTACGAAGCATATGCACAGCAAGCATTCTGGAGAATATAGTTCAGATGAAAGTTACAACGTCGCATACAAAAAAGTAAAAAAAATAAAAGGTTTTTACGGGCATTTAAGAGTATTTATCATTGTGAACATTATTATCATTTTGTCTAGTTTAACTAGAAATAATCTAACAGACGGAATCGATTTTAGCGGTTTATCAAAATGGAATACGTATTCAACTGCTTTCTTTTGGGGAATTGGTTTAGTCTGCCCATGCATTATCTGTTTTTGGTTCAGAATGGTTTTTTGGTTCAGACTGGGAGGAAAAGAAAATTCAAAAATTTATGGATAGAGATAATTCAAATAAAAATAAATGGGAGTAACTTTGAATTCATATTTTTTCAAATTTTTACAATATAGTAAATGATCACATTAATTATAGAAGACGAGAAACCAGTTGCAAGATTACTGCAAAGAAAACTTGAAAAGTTAGATGTAAAGGTAGAGACAATGCTTCACTCGGTTGAAGAATCTATCGAATGGTTTAAGAATAACCAGCATCCTGATTTGATATTTTTAGATATTCAATTATCAGATGGTTTGTCTTTTGAAATTTTTGAAAAAATAGATATTAAAAGCGCTATCATTTTTACAACTGCGTATGATGAATATGCTTTAAAAGCTTTTAAACTCAACAGTATCGATTATCTTTTAAAGCCAATTGATGAAGATGATTTGGAAACAGCAGTAACAAAATTCAAATCACGTCTTCCAAAAGCTGCAACCGGAAGTTCTAATTTGCGACTTGACTTTGAGCAGATTCGTCAAATGCTTTCAAATCCTTTTGAGAAGACATATAAAAAGAGATTTACAGTTAAAATTGGTCAGCATTTAAAAGTGATTACCACAGAAGAAATTGAATGTTTTTTTAGCGAAAATAAAGGAACTTACATTCATACGTGCGACAATCGCGATTACTTAATTGATTCTACTTTAGAAATTTTAGAACAAGAACTTGACAAAAAAGATTTCTTCCGCGTAAGCAGAAAATTTATTGTTCCGCTAAAAGCAATTAAAGAAATTCAGGTTTATACCAATTCTCGCTTGAAAGTAATTTTACCAACTTACAAAGATGATGAGGTAGTTGTAAGTCGTGAAAAAGTGCAGGATTTTAAAAGCTGGCTTGGATAAAAGTTTAGTATAACAGATTCAACAGATTTTAATTCATTTGAGTTAAAATCGATTCAATAAAAAAGGAGGCTTAAATTTTAAGCCTCCTTTAATTTTATACAAAAAGTTTTATTTACTCAATCGATGCAATGTAAAAGTCATGGCGCTCAAAAGGAAAAACGCCATAATTTGGTGAATTAATCCTAAAGCCAATGGAACACTATATAACAAAGTAAAAACTCCCAGAAGAAATTGTATGAAAACAAAAACAACCAAAGTTTTAATTCCGTTCGATTGTGTATTTGTCAACGAAATTTTGGTACTTCTGTAATATAAGAACAAAATAAAAGCTACAACAACATAAGCAAAAGTTCTGTGTACAAACTGAACGCCGCTTTTTCCTTCGATAAGATTTTTGATTAATGTTGGCTGTTCTATGTAAACAGAATCATGAATAAATTGTCCGTCGCTCATTAACGGCCAATGATTGTGAATTAATCCAGCATTTAATCCAGCAACAAATCCGCCGTAAATAATTTGAATTAGTAAAGTTGCTAAAGCAAATCGGCCAATGTTTCTTAGTCGAATATTAATTCGGGTGTTTTTTTCAGGGTAGATTAAATCCAGTGCCACCCAAAGTGTATAAGCAAAAGTAATAAAGGCAAAAGTTAAGTGCAATGAAAGTCTAAAATGACTCACATCTGGATTGTCAATTAACCCGCTTCTTACCATAAACCATCCTAAAAACCCTTGAAAACCTCCCATTGCTAAAAGGATAACACATTTTTTGATAGTTGAGCGATCCAGTTTTTTTCTGATTAAGAAATAAACAAAAGGAACAAAGAAAACCAAACCAATAATACGACCGATAAAACGGTGAAACCATTCCCAGAAATAAATGAATTTATAATCTGCTAATTGAAAATCGTTGTGAATATTGATTTTTTGGTACTCTGGAAACTTTTTATATTCATCAAATGCGGCCTGCCACTTGGCATCTGTTAAGGGTGGGAAAGTATCAGTTACCAAATGCCAGTCGGTCATAGATAAACCTGAATTAGTCAAACGGGTAATTCCGCCAACGACAACCATTAAAAACAATAAAACACAACCTGATAGTAACCAAATGATTACCGATTTATTCTCTTTTTTCATTCTTTTCCAATTAATTCTATTTCAGCTTTTTTAAGGGAAATTCTTTTCAAGTAGAATTTTCCAAAATATATATATATAAAAATCCCTGGAGGGAATATTGCACATCCAAAAATAATCCTGTAAATGTAATTATTCAATTTAGTACTCATATCAAACATTTCATCGAAAATTTGACTTGCAACTATCATAGCAACTGTAAAAACTACAGCACATGAAAAAATAAGCGTTATTACAAAATAAAGTAATTTATATTTTAAATGATTTTTTCCAATGTTCTTCAATCCTTTATAAAAAACAAAGTTTGGATAGATAATTATTATTAAAAATATGAATATAAAAATCCCACCTAAAAGATCCATTATTTCTTCAGCGTTAAATTTAACTTAGCGACTCTTTTAATCACAAAATCATAAGTCGCCTGATATTCATTTGGAATATCGCCTTCTAAAATAGCTTCTTTTACGGCTTCTTTTAAAACTCCAATTTCGCGTGAAGGTTTTAAGTCAAACATTTCCATAATTTCTTCACCTGAAATTGGCGGCTGAAAATTACGAACCTGATCGCGCTCTTCAACTTCAACAATTTTCTTGCGAACGAGTTCAAAGTTTTTATGGTATTTCTTGAACTTCGAAGGGTTTTTAGTTGTGATATCCGCTTCGCATAAAGTCATTAAATTCTCTACATCTTCACCAGCATCAAAAACCAAACGGCGAACCGCGCTGTCTGTCACAATATCCTGCGCCAAAACAATTGGACGAGAGCTCATAATTACCATTTTCTGCACAAATTTCATTTTGTGGTTCAATGGCATATGCAGGCGTTCAAAGATTTTTTTTGCCATTTTTCCGCCTAGAAATTCATGCCCGTGAAAAGTCCAGCCTTGTTTTTTACTGAAACGTTTTGTTGGCGCTTTTCCAATATCATGAAGTAAAGCCGACCAGCGTAACCAGACATCATCTGTATTGGGGCAAATATTATCAACCACTTCAAGCGTGTGATAAAAATTGTTTTTATGTGTATGACCTTCAATTTCTTCTACCTGATTCAAAGCAGTCAATTCAGGTAAAATAATATCTAAAAGGCCTGTTTTATATAAAAGTAAAAATCCGACAGAAGGTTTATCTGTAGAGAGAATTTTGTTTAATTCGTCTACAATTCTTTCGCCAGAAATAATATTGATTCGATCAGCATTTTTTGTAATAGCATTTAGCGAATTTTCTTCAATCTCAAAATTCAACTGCGTTGCAAAACGAATCGCACGTAACATACGCAAAGGATCATCAGAATACGTAATATCTGGATCCAAAGGTGTTTTTATTGTTTTGTTCTCTAAATCTGCTAAACCATCGAACGGATCTAAAAGATCGCCAAAGTTATTTTCGTTTAAAGATAATGCTAACGCATTTATTGTAAAATCACGACGGTTTTGATCGTCTTGCAAAGTTCCGTTTTCCACAATCGGATTTCGGCTGTCAAAATTATAAGATTCTTTTCGCGCGCCTACAAACTCAATATCGGTATCTTCAAAACGTAACATTGCTGTTCCGTAAGTTTTAAAAACTTGAACTTTTGGTTTTTTAGGAAGTAATTCAGATACTTTCAAAGCTAGTTCGATACCGCTTCCAACTGCAACAACATCAATATCTTTTTTGGAACCACGGTTTAGGAGTAAATCACGAACAAATCCGCCAATTACATAACTTTCAACGTTAAGTTCTTGAGATGCTTTCGAAATAACATCGAAAATTTTATTTTGTAGAGCAGTCTTATAATTTGTTTGTATAGCCACGAATTCAAGAATTTTAAAAAATTACATTTCTTTTTTGAAGAGAATGAAACGTCTGCAAATTTACAACATAGAAAATGCCTATTATAATGTAAAGGGCACTTTTTTATATAAATTCTCATTTTCTAATAGCAATTTTTAGTAAAATTATATTTCAATGAATGAATGCTTCGTAGGAGCAAAATATTTATAGAAAGTTTTTCAAAGTTTATTGAAAGCTCCAGCGGAGCGATATTCGTTTTTAGAGAAATAATTTCGCTCCGCTGGGGCTTTTGTTGAATATCTAAAATATTAGTTCTATAAATATGTTGTCCCGCTGGGACTTTTGATATAGACGGATTATATATTCATAAAACAAATCAATTGTAATAATATATTTTTAAATTTTCAATTTGTATTTTTGAATCATACAAAAACGTACACATGAAAATTGTTATATCTCCTGCAAAGTCATTAAATTTCGAAAAAGAATTACCAACATCTCAATATACAGAACCATCATTTCTAAAAGAAGCAAGAGAGGTTCATAAAGTTTTAAAACCTAAAAAACCTTCTGAATTATCAGAGCTAATGTCAATTTCAGATAAATTGGCCGATTTAAATTGGGAACGCAATCAAAAATGGAAAACTCCTTTTTCACCACAAAATGCCCGTCCGGCAGTTTATACTTTTGATGGTGATGTTTACACCGGTTTAGACGCTTATTCAATTCCATTAGATAAATTAGATGCACTTCAGGATAAACTTAGAATTTTGTCTGGTCTTTATGGTGTTTTAAAACCGCTTGATTTAATGCAGGCTTACCGTTTAGAAATGGGCACAAAATTACTTGTTGGAGAATATAAAAACCTGCACGAATTCTGGAAACCTGCCGTTACTAAAGCTTTAAACAAAGAATTGAAAAAAGACGAATTATTCGTGAATTTAGCGAGTAACGAATATTTTTCTGCAGTTGATGTAAAAGCTTTGAAAGTTCCTGTAATTACGCCAGATTTTAAAGATTACAAAGATGGAAAACTAAAAATGATCAGTTTCTTTGCCAAAAAGGCGAGAGGGATGATGGTGCGTTATATTATCGATACAAACGCTGAAACTATTGATGACTTAAAAGGTTTTGATTACGAAGGATATAAGTTTGATGCAAATCTGTCTAAAGGAAATCATTTGGTTTTTACGAGATAGGTTTTTTTGGAGGTTCTAAGGTTCTGAGGGGCAGAGGGACAAAGGTTTCTTTACTTTGAGATTATTTAAACACAAAGGCGCAAAGATTGCGCAAGGTTCACAAAGTTAACAAAACCTGAAACCTGAAACTTGAAACAAAAAAAACATAAAAACATAAAAACATAAAAAAGCCGAGTTACAGGAAATAAACTCGGCTTTTTTTGGGTATTATAAATAATTATTAAATATTAATGCATCGCATCTGCGGGATTAATTTTATTCTTTCCTTTTTTGATGAAAAGAATAATCGGAATACAGCATAAAAACATAATTCCTAAGTACATAAAGATATCCATATAGGCCATTACAGTACTTTGTTTCATTACTGACATTTCTATTGCCTGATAAGCTTTTTTCAAAGCAACATCTGCACTGTAGCCTTTCGCCATAAAGGCATGCTTGCATGCCAGTGACACGTCGCTGTACTTCGAATTTTGCAGGATCTAAATTATTAATCAAATCTACTCTGTGCGATTGGCTGAAACGTGTAATGAAAGTTGTAATAATGGCAATACCAAAAGATCCACCTAACTGACGCATCATTCCGGTAAAAGCGGCTCCTTCACCAATTTGTTTTCCTTTCAAAGTAGAAAGAGAAAGTGTGGTAATTGGAACGAAAAGTAATCCAAGACCAATTCCTCTTAAAATTAAAGGCCAGTACATATGTTCGACACCAGTATCAGGTGTCATACGGCTGTACATCATAAAGGTAAAGAAGAAGAAAACTAAAAATCCAACTCCAACCATATAACCTTGAGGAACACCTTTCTGAATCATATTTCCAACAAATGGCATCATAATCGCCGTTGTGATAGATCCTGGAATTAATAACAATCCGGCATCAGTTGCGGTCCATCCTAAAATGGACTGCGTGTAAATTGGGATAATTAACGTTGAACCATATAAACCGAAACCAAGAATGAAACACATAATTGTTCCAATTCGTAAATTTCCATCTTTTAAAACACTTAAGTTTACGATTGGATATTTATAAGTCAGCTCTCTCCAAATAAAAAGAACTAATCCTAAAACTGTCACCACACTTAGCGTTACAATAAGTGAATCGTTAAACCAATCGTCTTGCTGACCGTGTTCTAGTACGAATTGTAAAGAACCAATAAAGGCAGTAAGTAAAATAATTCCCCACCAGTCAACCTGATTTGCTTTTAATTTCTCTCCATATTTCGGACTTCTAACAAAAGTTATAGCCAAAATAGTTGCGATAATTCCTAATGGAATATTGATATAGAAAATATAAGGCCAAGAATAATTATCTACTAAATATCCTCCTAAAGGCGGACCTAAAGTTGGACCAACAATTACACCCATTCCGTAAATTGCCTGCGCCATTCCGCGTTTGGCAACCGGATAACTTTCTGTAATAATCGTTTGGGCTGTTACCAGAAGCGCTCCACCACCCATACCTTGTACGAATCGGAAGGCCACAAGTTCCCAAATATTACTGGCATTACCACACAAAAAAGAACAGACCGTAAATATTATGATAGAAGCCACAAAATAATTACGTCTTCCAAATTGCTGTGATAACCAGCTCGTCATCGGAATTACAATAACATTCGCAATTGCGTATGCTGTAATAACCCACGCCACATCTGTCAAGGTAGCACCAAGACTTCCGCGCATGTCTGTTAGAGCTACGTTTACGATCGTGGTATCAACAATTTCAAGCAATGCACAAAGTACAGCTGTAATTGTAATAATCACGCGTCGGTAACCGTATTCTACTAAATCGTCGTCTGCTTGTATTCTCGCTGCCATTTATTTATTTTAAATGTACGTCTACATCAACATTCATTCCCGGTCTTAAAAGTTTTACTTTCTCAGGATCGTTTGATTGGTCTAAACTAATTTTTACTGGTAATCTCTGAATTGTTTTTACGAAGTTTCCTGTAGCATTGTCAGGAGGTAATAATGAAAAACGTGATCCTGTTGCTGGAGAAAATGAAGTCAAAGTTCCTTTAAACTCATAGTTTGGATAAGCATCAACTTTCAAGCTTACTTTTTGTCCCACAACCATTTTGTTTAATTGTGTTTCTTTAAAGTTAGCCACAACCCAAGCTTCAGTATTATTAATAATGTAAAATAAAGATTGTCCTGGCTGAACTAATTGTCCTGGCTGAATATCAACTTTAGAAACCTGACCGTCAATAGTCGCAGTTACAACTGTATAAGAAAGATTTAAGTGCGCAACATCAAGCATCGTTTTTGCTTTTTTGATGTTTGTCTGCAGCAACTTCTGTTTGTTTGTCTGAAACTTTAGATTTTGATTGAATAACCGATTTTTGGTAAGAACTTGCTCTTTGTTGTTGTTCTAAAACACGTACTTGGTTTTCAGCCTCGTCTTTTGCGACCTGAGCTTGTTCAAATTGTTGTTTGGTAATCGTATGCGTTTTGTACAAGTTATTGTAACGATTAAAATCGTTTGTAAGCTGTCTCAATCTAATTTTAGCGCTTTCGATAGAACCGCCAGCAGATCTCATTTGCGCATCAGAAACTGAGATGCTTGCATATGCGCTTCCAATATCAGCTTTTGCGACTTCAAATTGACCTTCAGCACCTAATAAAGCAACATTTGCTTCATCAATTTTCAATTGATAATCTCTCTTATCGATAGTAAATAAAGTATCTCCCTTTTTTACATAATCATTATCTTTCACATATACTTTGCTGATATATCCTGAAACTCTCGGGATAATCGGGTTCATTTTTTTCTCAATTTGAGCATCATCTGTTTCTTCGTGAGCTAAAGAGTGCATGTATTTTGATATTCCGTAAGTTCCCCCCACTAAAACCAAAACGGCTAGTATGATGATGAATTTTTTATTTGTCTTTTTCTTTTCCATGAGAGATATCGATTATATTTTAGAAAGATTGAATGATTGTGATAATTGTCCTGATACTGAAAGTAATTCGTAATATTTTTGGATGATTGATGCTTTTGCAACAGCGGTATTAATTTTTGCGCTTAATTGCTCAACATCAGCTTCAACCAAGTCATTGGTATCTGCCAAACCATTATCGAATTTGTCTTTTACAAGTCTGTAATTTTCAGCGACCTGTTGAAGTGCTTCTTCATAAACTACACTTTGATTGATCGCTAAGTCATAATCTTCAAGAGATTTCTGAACTTCAACTTTAATACGATCCGTCATAATAGCTTCTGTGTTTTTTACTTCCAAAGCTCTGCTTTCTGCTTCTTTAACGTGTGCGCTGTTTTTTAGAATTCCAGATAAGTCATAAGACAAACCTAAACCAAAATTCATCGCATATTTTACAGTAATAATGTCTTTAAGATCTAATGCAGTATAACCTCCAAGTAAAGATAACGTAGGGTAGTAGCCCGATTTTGCGATCTTAACATTTGCTTCTGAAGCTTTTGATTGTAAACGAATAGCTTCTAAATCTTTTCTGCTTTCAAGTGCCAATGCATCAGTTGTAGGAGCATTGTTTGTTTTTAAATTAAAGAAATCATCCTCATTAACCTGCAATTTTGTTTCTGGAGCTAACTTTAATAAAGTGGTCAGATAGAAATTGATGTTGTTTAGATTATTATTCGCTTCATCAATAGATAATTGCGTTTTTGAAACCAATAACTGCGCTTTCAATAAATCATTTCTCGGAATAATTCCGTTTTTCTCTAATTCGACAAAGTCAGTTACACGTTGCTTAGCACTTTTTTGATTTTCGTTTAAGACATCTAAAGTTTTTTGTGCTTTGTATAATGCTGTATAGTAAGTTATTACTCTTAAAGCAACATCTTCTTTTGTTTTCGCGACATATGCAGTTTCAGCTTCATATAAGCTTTCGTACGAATCGATACTGCTTTGAATTTTAAATCCGGCAAAAATAGGTAAGCTCAAATTAGCCATTCCTAGCATTGCGCGGTCTGGAGAAGCCAGTGAAGTCGCACTTTCCCCTTCATTGTGCATATCAATCGACGCTTTTGTTAATCGCTGGTATTGTCCAGAAATTTTAAGATCAGGATACTGATTGTTTTTTACGGCTGTTAACTCGTGTTTTTTTGTGTTTACCTTAGTGTTGGCAAGCGTAACTTCGTTACTCTTCTCCCAAGCCATTTTTACGGCTTCATCTAAAGTTAAACTTGTTTTTTCTTGTGCTTCAATTGACGATATTCCGATAAAGAATATTCCAAAGAGCATTAATTGACTAATTTTCATAAACAAGTAGCGCTTTTATAGTTTGTTGAATGTGCTTTGTAAGATCGTTTTTAATGTAATTGTTAAACATTTCTTCTGTTTTTAAATCCAATAATTCTTCGAAGAAAGATCTATTCATGTGAAAGTGAAAAAAGGTTCCAATAATTGTGGGCGTAATCAGTTGGATATTAATATCTTTTCTAAAAACTCCCTGAGCCTGACCCTGCTTGATAATGCTTTCTACAGATTTTAAATTTCCTTTTTTAAGTTCTGTAAAGGCATTCAGGCTTTTTTCTCTTTTTTTATTGTTGAGTTCAAAATGTAAAACTCTGTAAATCCCTTTGTTAAGGCAGATTCTGGTGATGTAAATTTCGATTAATTTATTGACTTTTTCAAGGGGTTCAAGATTTTCGTGTAATAAATTTTCGAGTTGTAATTTTAAATCAACAGTTTTGTGAAAAATCAAAGCTTCTAGAAGTCTCTCTTTTGACCCAAAATAATACGAAACCATGGCAATATTAATTTTTGCCTCTTTTGAAATGTCCCGTATTGATGTCCCCTCAAATCCTTTTTCAGAAAATAGCTTCTCTGCAACATTAAGAATCTGAATTTTTTTCTCGTTTAATTCGATCTGTGACATGATATTGTTTCTAATCGGATGCAAAATTAAACACTTGTTTAATTTAAACGCTTGTTTAATTTTATTTTAACATAATATTAACATAAAACGGTGTAGTAGTTTTAGGCTCTTTATATTTGTGCTATTAAGTATTATTCTACCTTTTGGAGTGTGATATAGAAGTTAAGATCGATTTTTAAATCGGTTGTAGTTTCTTCATTTTCAACTTGTAAAGTCTGCCAGGAAGTAGTTGGATGTATCCAATTATCTTTAGAACAGTTGGTTTTTATTGGCATACTAAAATTTTGATTACAATTGGTATAGCGATAATTTAGTTCGCCGTTTTTGTATTTATATTCTAATACTGGAACCTTTGTAGTTCTTAAATATTGATCGAATAAATAGTCAAAAGTAATGCCCGATTTTGTGCTTATATAAGTTTCGATTTCATTTGTAGTAACGGTCTTATTATGAAAATCCTGGTTTAAGCCACGCAGTACTTTTCGAAACTTATCATCGTCATTAATGATAGTCCCTATCATATGCATAACTGCCCATCCTTTGACATAATTGTCGTTGCTCGCCATCTTCATTTATTCCGTATCGGGCTATCACAGGTTTGTCATTTTCTATAGTTCTGAATCTTCCTGCCATAAATTCATTACCCGCTTTTCGCCCGCATATATCTGCAATTACAAGTTCTTCGCCCAAACCGGCAAATCCTTCCTGAATCCATCGATCAGCGATATCTATTGCTGTAATATTATTGCCAAACCATTCGTGTGCTATTTCGTGAACGATAATTTTATCTGTTTTTTTGCCCCAGCCTGTATTAGAGATATCACCGCCTTTTTTATTCGTTCCATTTTTATAGGCCCCGCCGTAAGCAATTGCACTCTGATGTTCCATACCAATATAAGATGCATCAACAATCTTAAATCCATCTTCATAAAAAGGATAGGGGCCAAACCAATGTTCCAATGATTTAATTGCAGTAATAGAACCAGGAATTAAGTGCGATTCTGCCTTTGCTTTATTGTAATCAAGGATCCAGAAATCTAGATCGAGCTTACCATTTTTGCCATTAAATGGCTGTCTGATATTTATATAGTTTCCAATATAAAAAGTAATTCCGTAATGATTAATGGGGTTTTTTACTTCCCATTTATAAGTTGTGTTATGATCAGGATTTTTGATTTTCCTTTTTAAACGCCCATTTCCAATTGCAGTTAAAGAATCTGGAACAGAAATGCTGATACTCGCGCCCCTATCTGGTTCGTCATACATGGTGTTTTTGCAGGGATACCATAAACTCGCGCCTTTATATTGACAGGCAACAGAAATCCACGGACGGCCAAGCGAATCTTTTGCCCAAACCAAACCTCCGTCCCAAGGCGGCTTAATAGATTCTGTTGGTTTACCAGAATAGTAAATAAGAATTTTATTGTTTTTTGAAGCTTGTTTTTGAGGTAATTTTAAATACCAGATATTTTGATCCTGAGTATATTCAATCTTTTTTCGTTTTTGAAAAACACTATCAATTTTAAGCGGACTGACTAAATCGATCTGCATTAAATCTGAATGTTTTTTATGGATTACATTGTATTCAATTTCGTTTTTTCCAGAGATAGTTTTATTTAAATAATCTGGTTTTACGCTTAAATCATAGTGCTGAATATCCCACCAGATTCTTTCTGGAGTTATAGAGCCGTTTAAAGTGTCTTGTTTTGTTGGGATTTTTGCGACTATATTTTCCTGTGCCTGAAGTGAGCAAAAGAGCAAATTGAGTATAAAAAGAAAAAATATTTTTTTATTAATTATCAAAAATAGTCGCATACACGGATTTTTTAAGAATTATAAAATCCGTGTAAATTACATTTATTTATCGAATTTCTCCAACAAATTCCTCAATTTTTCCACTGCCGCTTTCGCTTAAATGTTTAATGAAAGCACTTCCAATAATAGCGCCTTTCGCATATTTAGTTGCTTGATTGAACGTTTCTTTATTTGAAATTCCGAAGCCGACAATCTGAGGGTTTTTCAAATTCATATTAGCAATTCTTTCGAAATAATCTTCCTGTACATTTCCAAAACCAGATTGAGATCCTGTAACGCTCGCAGAACTTACCATATATATAAAGCCGTTTGAAACGCTGTCGATAAAACGAATACGTTCGTCTGAAGTCTGCGGTGTAATTAAAAATACATTTAGCAAACCATATTTATCAAAAATCGCTTTGTATTCATCTGCGTACACATCAACTGGTAAATCTGGAATGATTAGACCATCGATACCAATTGCGGCCGCATTTTTCGCAAAAAGCTTCCACTCCGTATTGTAATATCGGATTAAAATACCCCATAATAATCAATGGAATTTTTACGCTTTCGCGGATATTCTTCAGTTGATCAAAAAGAATTTCAGAGGTCATTCCGTTATGAAGCGCCTGAGTAGAACTAGCTTGAATTGTTGGCCCATCTGCCAAAGGATCACTAAATGGAAGTCCGATTTCGATTAAGTCAACGCCGTTTTTTTCTAAATCCTGAATAATCTGCACCGTATCATTTAAACTTGGATATCCAGCAGAAAAATAGATCGAAAGTATCTTTTTGTCCTCTTGTAATTTTTGAGTTATTCTATTCATTTTATGTATGTTTTTCTCCTGCAAGGTTTTCAAAACCTTGTAGGTGTTTTGTGTTTATTTAATTTTACCTGTAAGGTTTTGAAAACCTTGCAGGAGTCAATGCTAGTAAATAATAACCCGACTAGTCCAATCGTCATTTTTATTTTCTACTAATAAAATCCCGGCATCAGAATCATTCATTTGTCCAATCAATTCTCCTTTATTGTTCCAAAAAGCACTTTGCCCAGCGACTTGAGATCCCCAAGAATCGCCGCAGAAATTCGACATTAAAACATTCATTTTATGTTTCTGTGCATAATCCTGCAAATTGCGATAAGCATTCGGAATTCCGTTTGGTGAAAAGAAAATACTGGCAATATAAATATCCGTTTCGTTCTTCTTCGCATTTTCTGGATGCGGCTGGATTATCAATATCGGCACAAATAGCGAATGCAATCTTTTGATTCTCAATAGTAACTATTGTATTGTTATCAAAAGAAGATTGAAAAAATTCATCTTCTCCTTCATGTAAAAACTGCTTCGTATAAATTGAAACTGAATTATCAGGAGAAATAACAAATTCGCCAATAAATAGCTGTGATTCGATCTGAATTGGAGCTCCGGCAACAATAATGATATTATTTTTTACAGCTAATGTTTTCAAATGATCCAGCCTCGAATCGTCTTTTGTAAAAGCCAGTTCCGCAAGATCAGATCTTTCATAACCAGTAATAGACATTTCGGGAAAAGCAATTAAATTGGCGCCGTTTTGTGCGACCAATTCTATAAGATGATAATGATCTAATAAATTTGCATTGATATCCGCTCGTTTTGGTTTTGTTTGGGCAGCAGACTAAAATCATTTTGAATTGTACAGTCTTTATATTTCTAACAGATTTAAAACCTGTCAGCTGTTTTTTAATATTATCAATTATTTATTTTCGGTATACACCCAAGCCACTCTTCCAGATTTTAGTGTGACTTGAACTCTTTTGTATGAATTGGATTCGAATTGATCTACTTTTAATAATTCTGAATTAGAAACCTCAAAAACAGCACCATGTATAATGTCTTCCAAGTTTTCGCTTGGGACTGCAACAACATAATCTGCCATTCCAAATTCTTCTTCAATCTGTAAACTTTTTAGTTTAAAACCTAATATCTGATCTTGGGTTCCGACTAAAACTTTATTAAAAATCTGCATTTGAACCTGTTTTGATCTTAATGTTCCGTATGAGAATAATAGTTCCATAATTATGATTTTTCTCTTTGTTTGTTTGCGTTAGGGATGGGAGCAGCATCCTTTTTTATGGCTTTTTCTGCCATAAAAAAGATATAGCGGACAGCCCGCCCGTAGGGAACGTCCAAATTACAAATTTTATTACAATTTAAAGTAATCAATATAATTATCTAAATCTTTATCCCCGCGACCAGAAAGACTGATTACGACAACATCTGTAGGTTTAAATTTCTTCTGATCTAAAACGGCAAATGCGTGCGCGCTTTCAATTGCTGGAATAATTCCTTCTAATTTTGTCAATTGAAGACCCGCATTCATAGCATCGTCATCGGTAACAGAGAAAAATTCGTCGCGACCAGTTTGTGCTAAATGTGCGTGCATAGGACCAACTCCAGGATAATCTAACCCTGCAGAAATCGAATACGGTTCTGTAATTTGCCCGTCTGGAGTCTGCATTAACAAAGTTTTACAGCCGTGAATAACACCAACTTTACCTAATTTACTTGTTGCCGCACTGTGACCGCTGTCAACGCCTTTTCCAGTCGCTTCTACGGCAATAATTCCCACTTCTGGTTCGTGCAAAAAGTGATAGTATGTTCCTGCGGCGTTACTGCCTCGCCAATGCAAGCAACCACATAATCAGGATTTTCACGGCCTTCTTTTTCTTTTAACTGCCATTTTATTTCTTCTGAAATGATGCTCTGGAAACGCGTCACCATGTCTGGATAAGGATGCGGTCCAATCGCCGAACCGATGATATAATGTGTATCAACAGGATTATTGATCCAGTCGCGAATTGCTTCATTTGTAGCGTCTTTTAGTGTTCTTGAACCCGAAAGTGCAGGACGGACTTCTGCACCTAACATTTTCATACGAGCGACGTTTGGCGCTTGGCGGGCAATGTCAATTTCGCCCATATAAACAATGCATTCAATTCCCATTAAGGCGCAGACAGTTGCTGTCGCTACACCGTGTTGTCCAGCTCCCGTTTCGGCAATAATTCTTTTTTTACCCAGACGTTTTGCTAATAAAATCTGTCCGATTGTATTGTTTACTTTGTGCGCGCCGGTATGGTTTAAGTCTTCTCTTTTTAGATAAACTTTTGTATTGTATTTTTCAGATAAACGCTTTGCAAAATACAGCGGACTAGGGCGCCCAACATAATCTTTAAGCAATTGGTCGAACTCCGCTTTAAAATCGGGTTCATCCATTATACTTAGGTATTTTTGACGTAATTCTTCTACGTTTGGATAGAGCATTTCTGGAATATAAGCTCCTCCAAATTCTCCGTAATATCCTTTTTCGTTGACGTTAAAACTCATTTTATTTAAAGTTTAAAAGTTGGCAACATCAAATTTTCGTTTGAAGTTGCTAAATAGATTTCTGTTTTTCAGCCCTGGTTCGATTTCAAATTTACTATTTACATCGACAGCATAAATAGGCAATTTGCTTTTTGAAATTTCTTCAATGGCTTTTAATTCGTTAATTCCGATACCGCCGCTCAAAAAGAAAGGTTTCTCTGAATTGTATTTTTTTAATATCGTCCATTCGAAAGTGGTTCCGTTACCGCCTGGTAATTTGCCTTTTGTGTCAAATAGAAAATAATCGCAGACACTTTCAAAAGGTTTTATAATTTCAAAATCAAAATTTTCATCGGCTGAAAATACTTTGATAATTTCGATTTTTTTGGGCAGTTGTTTTTTTAATTCTGATAAAAATTCAACAGATTCATTTCCGTGTAACTGAACGGCTTGTAAATTGTATTTTGTCACTTTTTCCAAAATTTCTTCCTGACTCTGATTGACAAAAACACCCACTTTTTTGATTGTTTTGATCAATTCAGGAATGGTTCCGTTAAAGTATCGCGCGGATTTTTCCCAGAAAATAAATCCCATATAATCGGGCAGGAGTGCGCCTACTTCGAGAATGTTTTCGGGATATTTCATGCCGCATATTTTGAGTTTCATTATTGTTGTGTGTTTTTTACCGCAAAGTGCGCTAAGTTTTTTTTATTTTGATTATGAATATACGATAAGTTCGCAAAGGCTTTGTGTTATATTTTGCCACGAATTACACCAATTTTCACAAATTCAATTCGTGCTAAGTTGTGAAATTCGTGGCAAATCTTTATATCTCTAATTGTTTGATAAATTCTTTGGCAGATTTACCGGCATTGTCAGTTTTCATGAAGTTTTCTCCAATTAAAAAGCCTTTGTAGCCGTAAGGTTTTAGTTCCTGAATGGCTTCGATTGACGAAATACCGCTTTCTGAAACTTTTACAAACTCATCTGGAATTTGAGAAGCTAATTCTTTGCTGAAATCTAAACTTACTTCGAATGTTTTTAGGTTTCTGTTGTTCACACCAATCATGTCTAGAGTCGGCATAATTGATTTTTCTAATTCTTCTTGATTGTGAACTTCGAGTAAAACTTCTAAACCTAACTTTTTAGCAAATTCAGACAATGATTTAATTTCTTCACGGGTTAAAACCGCCGCGATTAGCAAAATCAAATCGGCTCCATGTGCTTTGGCTTCTAAAATCTGATATTCGTCTACAATAAATTCTTTTCGCAAAAGTGGAATATTTACTGAAGCTCTTGCCAAAAGTAAATCGTCTAAAGATCCTCCAAAATATTTTCCGTCGGTTAAAACTGAAATGCCGCAAGCGCCAGCATTTTCGTAGCCTTTAACAACTTCTTCAACCGTAAAATTATTGTTTATGATTGATTTTGATGGAGAACGGCGTTTGTGTTCTGCGATAATTCCAGAATTGCTTTCTCTTAATTTCTGACTAAGTGAAATAGTTTGTTTTTCAAAAAATACCGAAGCTTCTAACTGCGAAACTGGAATAATGGATTTTTTAAGAACAACTTCGCGTTGTTTATCAAAGATTATTTTATCGAGTATATTCATTTTATTTTGTTTCAGGTTTCAGGTTTCAAGTTCCAGGTTACGTTTCAACAACTTGAAACCTGAAACAAAGAAAACTTGAAACTATTTTTTACCTGCTTAGTTCTTGTAACGTCTGTAATGCTTTTAATCCCTTTCCAGATAAAAGACTTTCTTTTGCCAATTCAAAACCTTCTAAAGGAGAGCATTTTGTAACCGTTGCAATTGCCATTGCAAGCATTGGCTAAAACTACATTGTTTTGTGCTTCATTTCCTTTTCCTGAAATGATATTGGTAAAAATTGCGACCGATTCTTCGATGGTTTTTCCGCCTTCAATTTCTGTTTGAGATAAAAGGTGAACACCAAAATCTTCTGGTTTTAACATTCCTTCCATATGATTTGAAATTGTCTTTGTTGGGCCGGTTAAGGAAATTTCGTCGTAACCGTCAAGCGAATGTAAGATCGTAAAATTCACGTCGGTATTTTGATATAAATAAGCATACATTCTCGCCAATTCTAAGTTGAAAACTCCAACTAATTGATTCTGCGGAAATGACGGATTTACCATTGGTCCCAACATATTAAAGAATGTTTTTACAGCCAATTCTTTTCTGATTGGTCCCACATTTTTCATTGCTGGGTGAAATAGGGGAGCGTGCAGAACACAGATTCCTGCTTGATCGATACATTTTTCTAAAAACGAAGAATCGTCGCTGAATTTAATTCCCATTTTTTCCATTACGTTGCTCGATCCTGAAATTGAAGAAACGCCGTAGTTTCCATGTTTCGCAACTTTTATTCCTGCGCCTGCGACTACAAAAGAAGCTAAAGTTGAAATATTGAAAGTATCTTTTCCGTCACCGCCTGTGCCGCATAAATCGATTGTATTGTAAGCTGATAAATCAACGCGAATACATAATTCTAATAAAGCTTCGCGAAAACCCGAAAGTTCGTCGATTGTAATACTGCGCATCATAAATACAGTCAAAAATGATGAAATCTGACTTGGATTGTACTGACCGCTTGAAATGTTAATCAAGACATTTTTTGCTTCTTCTTTAGAAAGCACTTCGTGATTGATTAATTTATTTAATATAGTTTTCATTTTTTTTAAAGTTGCTAAGGTTCTGAGATACTAAGGTTCTAAGTTTTTTGTTTCAAGTTTCAGGTTTCACGTTCCAACAAACTTGAAACTTGAAACCTGAAACCCAATAAATCTAACTCTTAATCCAATTCTCTAAAATCCTTTTTCCGTTTGGAGTTAAAACGCTTTCTGGGTGAAACTGAACGCCTCTTACATCGTAATTTTTGTGTCTAAGTGACATAATTTGTCCATTTTCGTCTATTGAAGTAGCTTCTAAAACGTCTGGCAGATTAGCATCAACAACCCAAGAGTGGTATCTTCCAACTTCGAATTCATTTCCTAAACCTTCAAATAAAATTTCGTCTGAAACCACTGTTTTTACGTTGGTTGCAACACCGTGATATACTTTGTCTAGATTTGAAAGAGTGCCTCCAAAAACTTCTCCAATTGCCTGTTGTCCTAAACAAACTCCCAAAATGCTTTTTGTCGGACTGTATTTCTCAATTACGGCTTTTAGTAAACCGGCTTCATCTGGAATTCCAGGTCCTGGAGAAAGTAATATTTTATCGAAAGAAGCAATGTCATCAATTTCGAATTCGTCGTTTCTGTAAACGGTAACTTCGCAGTTCAAATCTTCTAGATAGTGTACTAAATTGTAGGTGAAACTATCATAATTGTCTATAACTAATATTTTTTTCATGTCTTTTGTTTTGTTTCAGGTTTCAAGTTTCAGGTTCTGTGACTGAAAACTGATTATCTTTTCTATTTTTCTCGAACGTATTTTTCTGTAATAATTCGGTTGATTCCTAATTTTTCTACTTTTTCAATTCCTTTCTGAATTAAGGTATCGTTTTGAATTTTTACTACAAATTCAAATTTTCCATTTTCCCAATCGCGATTGTTAAAATATTCTAGGTTTTCGGTATAAATACTGTCTTTCAAAGTATATTTTCCGCCCCCCGCAAAATATAGCGCTGTTGTAGAGTCTTTTCCGTTTTTCAAATCATGATTTAAAAAAGCAAAATGAGAATCATTTATAATCTTAATCATTTTTGTGTTTTTGTTGAAAGTAGAAAAAGTTGAATCTTTCTCTGTCGTTTGTGCCGAAATAAGACGCCAGGTTCCTTCAATTGAATATTGCTTTTTTTCTGAATTACAAGCCGTCATAGTAATGATTAAAAATAAAATTGAAATTGCTTTTTTCATGATTTTTAGGGTTTGTTTTTTATTTGTTTCAAGTTTCAGGTTTCAGGTTTTTGCCAATCTATGTCTCCAACAGTTAAAAACCGTTGGCTATGTTTCTAATTTTCTGTGACTAAAAACTGTGACTAAAAACTGAGACTGAAAACTAAATCTTCTCTGCCATTTCCAGCGCTGTATTCAAAGCTCTTAATTTATTATAGACTTCCTGCATTTCGCTTTCTTCGTCTGAACTTGCTACGATTCCTGCTCCCGCCTGACAATGTAATTGATGGTTTTTTGAAAGGAAAGTTCGAATCATAATGGCATGGTTAAAATTTCCGTCAAAATCCATAACACCAATTGCGCCTCCGTAAAAATTACGATTGGTTTTTTCGAAATCTTCAATTAACTGCATGGCTCTGTGTTTTGGAGCGCCGGCTCAATGTTCCAGCTGGAAAAGTGTCGGCAACCACCTGCATTGTAGTAGCTTTTTCGTGTAAATGTCCAGTAACTTTTGAAACTAGGTGAATTACGTGCGAGAAGAATTGAACCTCTCTGTATTTTTCAACATTTACATCGTGACCATTTCGGCTTAAATCATTTCGAGCTAAGTCAACAAGCATTACGTGCTCGCTGTTTTCTTTTTTATCTTCAGAAAGTTCTTTTGCTAAAAGTGCATCACGTTCGTCATCTCCGGTTCTTTTAAAAGTTCCAGCGATTGGGTGAATTTCTGCTTTTCTATCTTTTACAATAATTTGTGCTTCTGGTGAAGAACCAAATATTTTGAAATCTCCGTAATCAAAAAAGAATAAATAAGGAGACGGGTTAATACTTCTTAAAGCTCTGTAAACATTGAATTCGTCACCTTTAAAACCTTGGGTAAATCGGCGAGATAACACCAATTGAAATACATCGTCGCGGTAACAGTGTTTTTTTGCAAGAGCAACATTTTGTTTAAATTCTTCGTCGGTTAAGTTAGAGAAACCTTCACCTTCTTTCGCAAATTTATACGAAGCAATATTTCTAGACTGCAATAATTGTTCAATTTCTGCAATGTTATTTTTTCCGTCTAAACTGTGGCAGAAAATATAAGCCTCATTTTTAAAATGGTTGATTGCAATAATATTTTGGTAAACAGCATAAAATACATCTGGAATTGCGGTTGCATTGTCTTTTTTGGCAATTGAAACTTTTTCGAAATAGCGAACAGCATCGTAAGAAATGTATCCAAATAAACCGTTATTGATAAATTTAAAATCATTTTTCTCTGATTTAAACTGACCTGAAAATTCCTGAATTACCTGCGGAATATTAGTCGAAGCATCAATAGTAATTTTCTCTGAAGTTCCGTCTGGGAAAGTTTTAGAAATAATCTCGTTTTCGATTTTTATAGTAGCGATCGGATTGCGAGCAGATATAAGAGAAACTATTGTCATTTCCATGATAATCACTACTTTCTAATAATAAACTGTTTGGGAATTTATCTCTTATTTTAAAATAAATGCTTACAGGCGTAACAGTGTCTGCCAGTATTTGTTTGTAATGTGTATTAAGTTTAAAAGGTTTCAATGTTTATAGTTTTTAATTCGTTAATGCTTTTTTAAAATTTTGACCAAAAAAAAAGGCTTGTCGTGATGACAAGCCTTTTATATTTATAGTTTTTACAATACCATAGGAAGCTTAGTTCACGACGTTTGACGTAAATTGTTCCACCACCAAGTATTGTTTAAAATTGTTCTCATTTCTGTTTTTGTTGTGACAAAGATATAAATGTAATTTGAATTGAAGTATATAAAAATCAAAAAAAAAACTTTTCGAAACTGTAAATTTTGTTAAATTTTGTTCAAATACACTGCGATAACTCTTTAATTTCCAATTGCAATAGTGTTGTTTACATTTAATCTAAAATCAGGATTTCCTTTGATATTAGGAAGTGTAAATAACTCGCTAAGCTTAATTTTAGTAAATTCTATTCCGTTTGCAGGATTGCCGTAATAGTTTTTTATTCCAGAAGTATTGCTTGCGACTTCGCTTTCAATTTCGCCGTTACAGTTATTGGCAATAACATTTTTTAAAGTGATTTTTGATAAGTTCGCTTCGCCATTTCCAATATTTCCTTCCAATAAAACGAAAGGAGCAAATCCAGAAACTACACTATTGGTTAGGTTAAAAAATGTATTTTCTTTTACATACACAGATTCTCTTACTAAACCTTGATTGTTCTCTTCTAAGTTAACCAATGTAATATTGCTTGCGTTAATTTTAGTCATTTTTTTAGTCATATCCGTATTCGCAACTTTCTCGTACGAATCTACCTCAAAACATCTTGAGCCTGAAATATCAGAAGAAAATGGATGACGAATTGCAATACTGTTACTAAGATTAATTTGAGCACCTTGCGTAAAATCAAAATCATCATCAGTAGTTCTAAATGAGATTAAGTTACTCATATTTAGATCACCTCCATAACATTCAAAAGAATCATCATTAGAAAAACTGATTTGGATATTACTGATAGTTGTTTTTCTTCCAACGCCGGCAAGAGAAAGCCCGTTTAGTTCTTTTGAAGCACTTAATTTTCTTCCAGCGTACTCAATTCTAACATATTTTAAAATTCCGGAGTTATCTTCAGCATCCTGACCACCATAATGATTTAAAGTAGGTTCTAGATCAAAAGGTAAAGTATGAACACCGCCTAAAGAATTTATCGGCGCTTTTCCTAAAACAATTATTCCGCCCCAGTCACCTGGTTTTCTATTGTTTATTTCATTTTCCGATGTAAAAATAATTGGGTCGGTTTCTAGACCTTCTGCCATAATTTTAGAACCGGCAGTAATAACAAGCGTACCGCAGGTTTTATCATCACCTCGAATTACAGTTCCTGGTTCGATAGTCAAAGTGGCATTATTGGTAACATACACAACACCAACCAAATGGTAAGTGTTACGTTTTAATAATTTAGTGTCTTTGTCAATTGTTCCGGCAATTATATTGGTTGCTTCGCTATAGTCATTAGCGGCTGGTTTAAAGTTTGTCCAATTGTTCATCCAGTTTGTATTTCCTGTAATTCCTTTTGGCTGTTGTTGGGCATGTACAAAAAAGCTGACAGTTAATAGGATAGAAGCAATACGTAATTTTGTTTTCATAACTATGATTTTAATTTCTAGTTGTTGATTTTTTTAATTTCCCCAAAATTAGAAGCCGTATGTTAATCAAAGCCCTGATGGTTATTACGAAAGCGTTACTATACTATTAAGAACGTTAAATTTTTGAAAAGTTTATATAAAAAAATAACCCCTGCAGTTTCTGTTGCAGGGGTTATTAATTCTTTTGAATTAGTAAGCCTAAAGAATATTAGAATTTTAAAGCTACAGCTAATTCGAACTCGTCATTGATAGTTTTGTCTCCTAAGTTTTCGAAGAAGTTACCAGAGTTGTATTTAATATCGTATTTAGTTCTGTCAACTTTGAAAGCAGTTGTAGCAGTGTTTCCAGCTACAGTGATGTCAAAAGTTACAGGTTTAGTAATTCCTTTGATAGTTAAATCAGCAGTTACAGTATAAACGTCAGCAGATTTAGAACCGATTTTTTTGAAAACTAATTTTGCAGTTGGGAATTTATCAGTTCCGAAGAAATCGTCAGCTTTTAAGTGCCCGTTTAATTTTCCTTGGTATTCTCCAGTTAAATCAGTTGCAGTTAAAGAAGTCATATCAACAGTGAAAGAACCACCAGTTAATTTTTTTCCTTTGAAAACTACAGCTCCGTCTTTAAAGTTTACAGTTCCAGAGTGCTCTCCAGTTACTTTTTTACCTACCCATTTGATAGTAGATGCTTTTACGTCGATTTTTTTAGTTTGAGCATTTACTGAAATACTAGTCGCTTGCTACGAATAATGCTATTGCAATTGTTTTTAAATTTTTCATGTTTGTTTAAATTGAATTTGGATTAATAATAATTATAGAGTGATAAATAATTCTTCGTGAGATTTTCTAACTTTTTTGTGATGCTGAGAATCGTCCTCATCATGTCTGTAACCTACAGTTGCGATAACAGAAGCGTTTAAACCTAATTTATCGAAACCTAAAATTTCGTTGAATGCAAGCAGGATTGAAACCTTCCATTGGAGTTGCATCGATTTTTAATTCAGCGAGACGAGAAAGTAAAGTTCCTAAAGCGATATAAGTTTGTTTTGCTGTCCAGATATTTTTAGCATCTTGTGATAAATTTGAGATCACGCCATTCATCATATCTGAGAATCCGCCTAAAGCTTCAGTAGGAACGCCTCTTGTTTCGCTGATGTTTTTAATGTAAGCGACCACAGATTCTGGTCCTGCATTTAAATCATTTGCAAAAACAAATAATTGAGAAGCATCTGTAATTTGAGTTTGTCCGTAAGCGTGACTTTTAACTGCTCTCTTAATTCAGGGTTTTCTACGATAACCACTTTATATGGCTGTAATCCGTATGAAGAAGCAGTTAATCTGACAGCTTCTTTTAAAGTATTTAAATCTGCCTCAGAGATTTTTTTTGTCGCATCAAACTTTTTTGTTGCATATCTCCAGTTTAGATTTTCTAAAAGTGTGCTCATAATATTAATTTTGTTGGGTTCGGTATTTTTCTAATAATGTATTTAATAATTCTAGCTCTTCAGAGCTTATATTTTCTGCAAATGCACGTTCGTGCGCATCTACTTTAGGATCTAATTCTTTTAAAACATCTAATCCTTTTTGAGTAATCAAGACTTCAATTTTTCTTCGATTATCTGGACAAACATTTCGAGTTACAAACTCCTTTAATAATAATTTGTCTACCAATCGTGTTGTATTGCTTGTTTTTGCAAGCATTCGTTCTTGTATGACGCACATATTAGCAGGCTGTCCTTTTTGTCCTCTTAATATACGTAACACATTATATTGTTCTCCAGACAGATCATACGGTTTAATTAACTCGTTGAAATGATCCTGAATCACATTCTGCGTGTACATGATATTTAGAATAACCTTTTTCTCATTATCCATCTTAACAGTACTCTTAATAACCTCTTCAATTGTCATAGTCGTAAGTGTATAATTTGTATATACAAATGTAGAAGTTTTAATAGTTGTATATACAAGTGTCATGTTAAATTTTTGTTAATTAAAAAAAACATGTAGGAATTGAAACCGATAAATGAATTCAAAACGACAATAAAAATAGATAATTATTTGGTTTAAAGTTTTGATTTGTTGATGTTTAACTAAAAGATGATCTTAAGAGAAAGATTTGTAAATGTATTTTTGAAATACCATAAAATGATGTTTCTTCAAAAATTTGAAAAGCGAACAATGACAAGATTTTGCCTTTTAAAATTATTTAATAGATTGAAATCGCTGAAAACTACTTGTTTCTAAACTCTGAAAGTAGAAAACCATTAGAAATCTCTTTGAAATTTGAAATTTCTTTAGAGATCCAATTTTCATCATGTCCGAGTTCTTTGGCTAATAATCGAGCAATTTTTTCGGCAGACTGAATAGCCGCTCTTGCATCTAAAAACAAAAGGCGAACACGTCTTGCCAAAATATCATCAATAGTTCTAGCCATTTCGTAGCGAATTGCCCAAACTACTTCTGCCATCGTAAATTCGTGATCAGGGTGTAGTTTTTCTTTTAATTCGGGCTGATCTTGTTGTAATTGCAGTATTTTTGGAATATCAGAACCATAAATGTACAAGTGATTTTTGCGGTCAGCATTATTCGTAGCTTTTTTTCCGTGAATAGCTAAATGTGTTGTGTCGCAAGGTTTGTGAGGAAGTTTTCCTTTAGTTATTGCTTTGTCTATTATATCTTCAGCTATTTTTCTATAAGTTGTCCATTTTCCTCCGGTAATGGTTATTAAGCCAGTTTCAGAAACGATGATTTTATGACTCCTGGAAACTTCCTTTGTGCTTTTTCCTTCTTCTTTTGGCGCGACTAGCGGACGTAAACCTGCAAAAACAGAAAGTACATCTGCCCTTGTTGGTTTTTTGGCTAAAAAGCGTTGTGCGGTTTCCAAAACAAATTCAATTTCACTTTCTAATGCAATTGGCTCTAAACTTTGTTTTTTTATTAAAGTATCAGTTGTTCCAACTACAACGCGATTGTGCCACGGAACAGCAAATAAAACTCTTCCGTCTTTTGTTTTCGGAATCATTAATGCTTCTTCGCCGGGCAGAAAAGATTTATCAAATACAAGGTGAATTCCCTGACTCGGAACAATATATTTCTTGTAAACGTTGTCGTTGAGTTTCATGATAGCATTGGTAAAAACGCCCGTAGCATTTATTATTGCGAGCACCTTTTATATCATATGCTTTTCCAGTTTCCTGATCGACTGCCTGAACACCAATTACTTGATTTTTATTGTCTTTTAATAAATTGACAACTTTTGTATAATTTAAAAGACAGGCTCCATTTTCTACAGCCGTCTGCGCAATATTGATTGCTAAGCGGGAATCGTCAAATTGTCCGTCGTGATAAATGACACCATTTACTAAGCCCTTTTCTTCTACGTTAGGAAGCATTTCAATAGTTTTTTTCTTTGAAATGTATTTAGAACTGCCTAAACTTAAAGAACCCGCCAATAGATCGTAAATTTTTAATCCGAAAGTGTAGAAGTAACCGCTCCACCAATTGTAGTTTGGAATTACAAATGTTTGGTTTTTGACCAAATGACTGGCATTTTGAGCCAGCAAACCTCTTTCTTTTAATGCCTCCCGAACAAGGTGAATATTTCCTTGTTCTAAATAACGAACACCGCCATGAATCAATTTTGTACTTCTGCTTGAAGTTCCTTTGGCAAAATCTACCGCTTCGAGTAAAAGTGTCGTATAACCTCGATTTGCGGCATCAAGAGCGGTTCCAAGACCGCTTGCACCTCCGCCTATGATTATTACGTCCCAATGTTCGGTATTTTGTAATTTGGATAACTGTTCAGAACGATTCATTTTTATGTTTGTTTTTGAGGGATGTAATTGTTAAAAGCAAACTTAACAAAACGAAATTAGATTAGTTGTGTTTTTGTTTCAAGTTTCAGGTTTCAAGTTTCAAGTTTCAGGTTTTCGTTAAGCAACTTGAAACTTGAAACAAAAATAGAAACCTGACAGGTTTTAAAAACCTGTCAGGTTTGATGTAGATTGTTTTTTTAGTGAAAAGACAATTTTTTAATATTCCGCTAGGAATATTTCGTCAGTAGAAAAAAAATGGATTATTTCGGATTGTGTCCTGTAGGGACACCTGTTTGAACATGAAACATGAAACATGAAACAAAAACCAAACCCGACAGATTTTAAAACCTGTCGGGTTTGGTAAAAAAAATATTTTTATAATCCCGTTTGTCCGCGTGAGGGATAGAAGCTGACTGCCGAAGCAGTGCGGATAGCCCGACAGCATCGCGGTAAAAGGGCGAATGAGCGTAAAGTGAATTGGCCCTTTTATCGCGATGGTGGCACGCCCTTATTATTTAAGGTTTCAAGTTTGAGGTTTCAAGTTCTCTTAGCAACGTGAAACATGAAACTTGAAACAAAAGAAACAATAAAATCAATGAGGTAATTTATCTTTAATTAATCCATAAAACCAAGTTCCTGCAATAGCACTTAATAATGTTACTACGATTACCGTTGCACCTGTTCCAATTTGCGCGAAAAGCGGACCTGGACAAGCGCCTGTAATTGCCCAGCCAAAACCAAACATAAGTCCGCCATAAATTTGTCCTTTGTTGAAGGTTTTAGGCTGAATTTCGATTTTTTCGCCTTGAAGTGTTTTAATATTGAATTTTTTGATGATAAAAACAGATATAACGCCAACAGCAACTGCGCTTCCAATTACGCCATACATAAAGAATGACTGTAGGTGAAACATTTCCTGAATGCGAAACCAGCTGATGATTTCTGCTTTTACGAATACAATTCCGAAAAGGATTCCAACGATTAGATATTTAAGGTTGGCAAATCCGGCTTCTTTTTTCAGACTTGCGTTGATTCCTTCTGTATCGGTATTTTTATTTTCTAAAGTACTCATTTTTGATATTTTAAAGTGAAAGAATATAAGGTAAAATCAAAAGTGACATAACGAAACCGCCAATCATAAAACAGATTGTAGCGACAACTGAAGGCCATTGTAAATTTGAAATTCCCATAATCGCATGTCCGCTGGTGCATCCGCCAGCGTAACGTGTTCCGAAGCCCACTAAAAAGCCTCCCACAACAATCATAATAAAGCCGCGAAGCGTTAACAGACTCTCCCAAGAGAAAAGCTGTGCGGGAACCAAACCAGTATGATCTGTAATTCCGTAACCAGCCAATTGTTCTGAAAGTTCAGGAGTAATCTGCACTGGATTTGGATTCGATAAAAAGTAAGCGACAATTACACCGCCCAAAAATATTCCGAAAACGAAAAATAAATTCCAGCTTTCTTTTTTCCAATCGTATTTAAAAAGGAAATATTTGCCGGAATACAAGCCGCACAAATATGACGAAGCGAAGAACTAATCCCGAAAGACTTGTTTCCAATAATTAATAAAATTGGAACAGTTAATCCAATCAACGGACCCGAAACGTACCAAGGCCAAGGTTCTTTTAAAATTTCTAGCATATTTTTAGGTTCAAAGGTTCAAAGGTACAGAGGTTCAAAGGAAAAAACTTTGCGACTTTGAACCTTTGCCTCTTTGTACCTTAAAATTATTTCAATACTTTACTTTGACAAATAAAATCTGATTTTGGAAGATTTGTTTTTGAAATTGCTCCAAAACCACCATCAACTTCAGAGAAATTTCTAAATCCGCGTGCCTGTAAAATAGAAGCGGCGATCATACTGCGGTAACCGCCGGCGCAATGCAGATAAAAATGCTCATTTGGATTAATGTCTTTTACCCAGTCATTAATATAAGCGAGAGGTTTGCTGTATGCATCTTCAATATGTTCTGCGGCGTATTCTGTTTCTTTGCGAATGTCGATAATTTTATCTGTCTCGATATTCACTTCGTTTGCAAACTGTTCGGCTGTAATTCTGTTTACGGTATCTGTTTCAAAACCTGCCTTTTGCCAAGATTCAAATCCGCCTTCTAAATGTCCGATAATAGTATCAAAACCTACACGGCTTAAACGTGTTACGGTTTCTTCTTCCATTCCGGCGACAGTAACCAATACAATTGGCTGTTTTACATTTGCAATTAAAGTTCCAACCCACGGTGCAAAATCACCATTGATTCCAATATTAATTGACTGCGGAATAAATCCTTTGCTAAAATCAGCAGCACTTCTCGTGTCTAAAATTAAAGCATCAGTTTCTTCTGCAATAGCTTCAAATTCATCAACTTTTATAGCTTTCATTCCGTTGTGTAAAACCGATTCAAAACTTTCATAACCTTGTTTATTCATTGCAACATTCATACTAAAGTAGGCTGGAGGAGGAAGTAAACCATCGGTTACTTCTTCAATAAATTCAGCTTCGGTCATAGTGGCGCGCAAAGCATAATTTGTCGCTTTCTGGTTTCCAATTGTCGAAACTGTTTCTTTACTCATGTTTTTGCCGCAGGCGCTTCCCGCACCGTGCGCAGGATAAACAATTACGTCATCGGCCAAAGTCATGATTTTATCTCTTAAAGAGTGAAATAAAATTCCCGCCAGTTCATCTTGTGTCATTCCCGCGACTTTTTGAGCTAAATCTGGACGGCCGACATCGCCGATAAATAAAGTATCGCCAGAGAAAATAGCGTGATCTTTTCCGTTTTCATCAACTAATAAAAAAGTAGTACTTTCCATAGTATGCCCAGGAGTGTGCAATGCTTTTATAGTAACTTTTCCGATTTTAAATTCTTGTCCGTCTTTTGCAGAAATGCAGTCAAATTCGCAGGCGGCTGTTTGGTCCATAAACAATTGGCGCGCCCGTTTCTTTGCTTAAATCGACGTGTCCAGAAACGAAATCGGCGTGGAAATGGGTTTCAAAAATGTATTTCAATTTCACTTCGTCACGTTCCAAACGATCTAAGTAAGGTTGTATTTCTCTTAGCGGATCTATAATGGTCGCTTCACCATCTGAGGTAATATAATAAGCACCTTGTGCGAGACATCCGGTGTAAATTTGTTCTATTTTCATGATATGAAATCTAAAATATGTGGGTTACAAATGTAAGGCTGTTTTCTGGGAAAATAGGTGACTAATGTTACAGAAATTTGATTTCTGTTAAAAAATAATATTGATGCTTGCCATAGGAGTTATATAAATTGATTTAAAGTTGAGCAATTAAGCTTTAAGCTTTAATTTTGCATATGACGAATGTCATTTTTAAGAAAAAAAATAATCAGTTATATGAACACAGACGATTTATTAAATCAAATTGCTTTTATAAAAGAGATTGATAAAGTAAAATACATTCAGCGAAAAACGAAATTATTTAACAGCGACCGTCGCGAAAATGATGCGGAACACAGCTGGCATTTAGCATTAATGGCAATTGTTTTGGCAGAACATTCAGATGAACCGATTGATGTTTTGAAAGTAGTGAAAATGGTTTTGATTCACGATATTGTTGAAATCGATTCTGGTGATGTTTTTATGTATGATACCTTAAAAAGTCATGATAATACTGATGAAGAAAGAGTAGTCGCAAATCGTATTTTTGGTTTACTTCCTAAAAAACAAGCAGAAGAATTTATTGCTATTTGGGAGGAATTCGAAATGGGAGAAACCTATGAAGCCCGATTTGCAAGATCTATGGACAGACTGGAGCCTTTATTGCAAAACACGTCTAACAATGGCGGAACCTGGAAAGAGTTTGATGTGAAATACGACAAGGTCTACGAAAAAAAGAGCGTGATTAAAAATGGTTCAAAATCTTTATGGAATTATGCTGAAGGTTTGATTAATGACAGCGTTGAAAAAGGGATTTTGAAGAAAGATTAAATATAGCCAGCGTAATCAAACATAGCCCACGGTTTCAACCGTGGGACACGTATTGGGATTATGCATTGTGGCTCTGGTTAAAACCGTGTGATTGTGAGATACGGATTTGATTCGTAGCGTTCCCGCGGTTTAAACCGCGGGTTGGGAAATACGGATTGATGCATTGCGTTCCCGCGGTTGAAACCGCGGGCTATGTTTTACATACGCACACATACAGCTATGTAGAAACGAGTTTCTTTTGTAATCTTTAAAATCTATGTATCTAGGTGTTTAAAAATTTAAGACGTAAACTTTGTCAAAGTTTCGAACTTTGACAAAGTTGCTGTAACGCATAAGTGTCATTTCTACCCTTCAAATTGTTGAAAAGTTTAACAAATATCAGGCGATAAACTTTTTTTAAAGGGGGCTAATTCGGGTTTTAATGGGTAAATTTGTAGAACTTCATAAACAAAATACCACTTATGGAAGAAATGCTCTTTTATGATCGAATGCAATTCGCATTCACCATTACTTTTCATTATCTTTTTCCACAGCTTACAATGGGTCTTTCGCTCATTATAGTTTACTTCAAATGGAAATACTTAAAAACTAAAGACGAACAATACAATCACGCCACCCATTTCTGGATGAAAATCTTCGCCCTCAATTTTGCAATGGGCGTTGTAACAGGAATTCCGATGGAATTTCAATTTGGAACCAACTGGGCAAAATTCTCCGAGTTAACTGGAGGAATTATTGGGCAGACACTCGCAATGGAAGGAATGTTTTCTTTCTTTCTTGAATCTTCCTTTCTGGGAATATTTTTATTTGGAGAAAAACTCCTCGGACATAAATGGCATTTTGTAACCGGAGTATTAATTATGATTGGTTCTTGGGCCAGCGGTTATTTAATTATTGCCACACATTCCTGGATGCAGAATCCTGTTGGATATGAAATTCTGGAAAACGGCAGATTTGTTTTAACGAATTTTAAAGCGCTATTTCTAAATCCGTGGTTGTGGCCTTCTTATTTGCATAATCAAGTCACTTCTTTAGTAACGAGTTCATTTGTTGTGGCTGGAATTGGAGCTTTCTATATTTTGAGTCAGAAGAATGTTTCTTTTGGGAAATTGTTCCTGAAAACAGGCGTAATCTTCGGATTGATTTCAAGTATTATTGTTGCGGTTCCAACGGGTGATTTACTAGCAAAAAATGTGGTAAAATACCAGCCTGTAACTTTTCGTCGCAATGGAGGGAATTTTCCATACCGAGAAAAAAGGGTCTGAAATTGTTTTAATTGGTCAGCCCGATGTAAAAGACAAAAAACTGGATAATAAAATTGCTGTTCCTAATATTTTGAGTTTTCTGACTTATGGAAACTGGGATCAGGAAATTAAAGGTTTAGACCAGTTTGAAGAAGATCTTCATCCAACAAATATCTCTGGATTGTATTATGCGTATCATATTATGGTTGGACTCGGAACGGTTTTTATTGGGTTGATGGTACTTTCTCTTTTTCAATTAATCAGAGGGAAATTATTCGAAACCAAATGGATTTTATGGTCTTTAATGTTTATGATGCCATTTCCATATATAGCAAATACAACAGGCTGGTATACGGCAGAGTTAGGAAGACAGCCTTGGCTGGTTTATAATTTACTGAGAACATCTGCAGGAGCTTCGCCAACCGTTTCTTCTGGAAATACATTGTTCACATTGCTTGGATTCATAGGATTATATCTTTTGCTCGGAATGTTGTTTTTACTTCTAATTGGAAAAATTATCAATAAAGGACCGCATCATGTGGAACTTTCAACAGAAAAAATATAGTTATGGAATTTTTTTGGTACGTAGTTTTAATGGGAATTTTGGCCGTTTATCTCGTTTTAGACGGTTATGATTTTGGTGCAGGAATTATTCATTTATTTTTTGCAGATACAGAAAGAGATAAAAAAGTAATAACAAATTCGATTGGGCCATTTTGGGATGCCAATGAAGTTTGGCTGATTGCAGCTGGAGGTGTTTTGTTTTTTGCTTTTCCAACGCTGTATGCATCCTCTTTCAGCGGTTTTTATCTGCCTTTGATTATGATTTTATGGCTGTTGATTTTTCGTGCAATTGGTTTAGAAATGCGCGGACAGGTGCATCATCCTATGTGGGAAAGTATTTGGGATAAAGCTTTCGGAATTGCAAGTCTGCTTTTAGCTTTGTTTTTCGGAATTGCTTTGGGAAATATCGTTCGCGGTGTCAATCTCGGAATGGTTCAAAATGGCATTTCTACTCAAGAAGCACATTATTTCTTTCTGCCTTTATGGAATCCAACATTTAGTCCGCAGGCAAATGAGTTAGGGATTATTGATTGGTTTACGCTTTTCTTGGGAATTGTGAGTGTTGTTGCTTTGACAATTCACGGTGCAAACTGGATTATTTATAAAACAAATTCTTCTCTGAATCCGAAACTTAAAAAAGTGGTTTTTGGATTGAATATCGTGCTGTTGGTTTTAGTTTGTATTTCACTTCAAATCTGGCATTTTATCGAACCAAAGCCATTTCATAATTTTGTCGAAAATCCTATTTTATGGTTTTTCCCGCTAATGACTTTTGCTGGGATTTTAGGATTGTTTAAAGTACGTTCGTTTCAAAAAGACGGTCACGGTTTTATATTTTCGACTTTATTTTTAGTCGGCGGATTTGCTTCTACAGCGGTTTCGATTTTTCCAAATGTGCTTCCTTCAACAAATAATGTAAATCCGTCCCTAACGATTTACAACACCGCAAAGACACGAATACGGATTAAACGCTGGCTTGAGCTGGTTTTTTATCGCTCTGTTTCTGGTGATTGTCTACTTTATTATTCAATATCGTGTATTCAGCGGGAAAATGGATGATATTGGATATGGGGAGCATTGAGTTTTTTGATTTTTTTTGCCACGAATTGCACAAATTTTCACGAATTGATTATATAAATTGCCTCCTGTTTTAACTGGAGGTTTTTTGTTTTAAGAAGGATAAATCTTACTTTTGTATTTTAAATTTAAGTAAAATGAATAGCTATTATAAATATTGTGATGAAGAATCAATAATCTGTTTTCTTGAATTGGACGAAGAACTTTATTGCTTAAGAGCTGTTTACGAAGTGGATGGTCAATATGTAAATACATTTTTAACCATAGACGATAGAAATTATTTTCTTCCTGAGGGAAGTTTTATTGATAGTTTAGATTTTATAACTGAAATTTTTGAAAATGAATTTTCTCAAATATGGACAAAATCTAAATTAACTCATTTAAAGTTTTGGGAAGAATTTAAATTAAACAAGAATTTAAATGATAGAGTTACTGGAGAAATTTTGTGTTTTTATCCTCAAGGAGTTATTGTAGATATTGGAGAAGTTTTTTATGGTATCGCAAATTATGAAGAATGTTTACAGATTTTAGGGCAAGATAAAATGTATCCAAAACAAAAGCTTGATTTGTCAATTGTTGAATTTGATTCTTTAAATATGTTAGTCAAATTAAAATAAATCCATTTGTACTATGGTAAAATCCATCTATAAAGAGAAAATGAAATTTTCACGAATTAATTATATAAATTGCCTCCAGTTTTAACTGGAGGTTTTTTGTTTAGATGGATCATAAGGCTTTAGCCAAAATAGTAAGTTTGGCTAAAGCCTTTTATTTGTATAAATTTGTTTATCTCCATCTAAAGCTGGAGGTAATTCATTGAAAATTTTAAACGAAAATCATCATTTAATCTTTGTGTGCGTTAGGGATAGAAGCGGTATCTTCAATAATCTGATTATATAAATTGCCTCCAGTTTTAACTGGAGGTTTTTGTTTAGATGGATCATAAGGCTTTAGCCAAAATAGTAAGTTTGGCTAAAGCCTTTTATTTGTATAAATTTGTTTATCTCCAGCTAAAGCTGGAGGCAATTCATTGAAAATTTTAAACGAAAAACGTCATTTTACCTGAGTGAGCGTTAGGGATAGAAGCGGTATCTTTAATAATTTGACTATATAAATTGCCTCCAGTTTTAACTGGAGTTTTTTTTAAGAGATGATCAGGCTTTAGCCAAATATAAAGTTTGGCTCAAGCTTATAATTATAAATTTTTTAATCTCCAGCTAATCTTGGGTAATTTGGTGTAGGCAAAATATCATGGAAAAAATCATAATAACCTTTCTTTTCTTATCTGTATGCATAAAAGCAGTTGCTTGCGATTGTTATACGCCAAAACCAATTTTAGAATTTTACTCTTCAAAGTATGTTTTTGAAGGACTAGTTACAAGTAAAAAAATTAGCAGTGATTCCACAGCTTACACTATCAAAGTTAAAGTACTTAAGAATTATAAGAAAGGAGATATTCCTAAAGAATTATCTTTTACATTTTATTATGAAAATAAAAAATATTTCCAAAATTCCTGTTACTCTGAAGTTTATAATGATCAGAAATTGCTTGTGTTTGCTTCTGAGTTTAACGGAAAATTGAATTTTGGTCTTAGGTGTTCAAATTCACAGGTTATAAGCAATAAGGGTGTAGATTCTTATTTACAAAAAGTGCTTGATAATGGGAATGATTTTAAATTAGATGACTATATATATGGCAATGAAAATGATGTTAGATATGAATTTAATTTTCCGAAACCCATAACGAATATTGACTCAATTTTTAAATATGAGAAAGCATGGAAAAGTGATGAACAATATGGACTTTTTACATTATTCATTAATAAAAAAGGAGAATTAGTTTCTGTTTTTAATTTTTTCGACTGGTATAAATCACATGAAGATTTTAAAGTTGATCCAGTTTTTGGATTGTTGAAAGAGTTTCACGTAAAAAGTAAAAGACCTTTAAATGAATTTGAAAAATATACGATAGAATTACTTAAAAAAGTGAAGGTTTGGGAAATGCGTAAAAGTAAAGAAACGAATATTGCAGTTGATTATGTAACTTATTTAGCTGTTGAATTTGATAAAAAAACAGTACAATGGACTTATGAGTTACGATGAATTTTGAAAATGAGAATGTGCATTTCACCCTAGTGTGCGTTAGGGATAGGAGCGGTATCCTTTTTCTTGTTCCTTTAACAAGGAAAAGATACAAGCGGATAGCCCGGCCTGAGGAAACGCCCAAAACAAAAACCTCCTGATTAAGGACATTTTATTACTAATAAATAAAATAAACTTTCATTAAAGATTTAATTACAACTAAAAGTTATATTCTATAATTTTAGTTGTAAGAAAAACAAGAAGTTAATGCTTAATATTGCGTAGCTAAGAATTTCCCCCCAATGATTCTTAAAAAATAATTTATACAAAAAACATTTAAATTTATTTTTTACCTACAATTTATTATGCCTTTAACAATTTTTCCCGACAAGATTAGATTTCACTACAAATCTGAAAGCTGGCAGTACAATTTTGATGAAATAAAAGAGATTGGACTGCTGAAAAAAAAGAAAAAATACTTTTTGGAAAACGGCGCTTTTATTGCCGTAACCGCGTGAGCTTACTACTGCATGATTTTCTTTGATCTAGAGAATCTTTATTATATTATTCCTGCAATTTTCTGCTACAGCCTTATAGTAGCGACAACATTTAATGATAAGGAAGAATCTATTTATTTTGTTTTTGTAAAAGATATTTATAAAAATAAAATAAGAACCAAAATAGAATCTAAAGACCGTACTTTGATTGGTAAACAGATAGATTACTACTTAGAACTTCAGTTTGAAAGAAGTATAAAAAGAACTGCTTAAATAAAAATAGAGAAATATTTATATGTAATGTTTCCCGTTATGATATAGTTTTCATAATGGCAGTTTTATGTATGTTTATTTCAATAGTAAAAGAAAAAATTAACGAACTGCTCGCTTTATAAATTCCCAATTATAGAGTCGCTTAATTTACCCAAAAATAAGTATAGGTATGCTGTTAAAGAGTTTAACAGCTGGCTGTTTTAACTATACATGACCTCCAAATCAGAAAAAATTATGGCCGCAACGATTAAAAACAAGATTAAAAATATTAGAGAGTTAAAAAATTATACTCAAGAATACATGGCAGAAAGATTAGGTGTAACGCAGGCGGGTTACAGTAAAATTGAAAAAGGAAAAACTTCTTTGAGTTACGAAAAATTGGTTGAAATAGGAAGGATTTTGGATGTTAGAGTGGAAGATATTATAAGCTTTGACTACGATAAGTATTTCAATAATTTTAATAAAATTACAGGAAACAATAACGGAAGTATTTTGATTAATACTGATAATACTGCTATTTTAAAAGAACTTTACGAAGACAAAATTCAGTCGCTGGAAAAACTTCTGAACCGAACCGAAAATGAGCTTGAACGTTATAAAGACAGGTTTGGAGAAATTTAAAACTTACTTTTTAGTTTCATCTTTGTCAAAGTGTAAAAACTTTGACAAAGATTACTCTACAAGTAAAACTAAATTCAAAATATTTAAATAAAAATCTAGACAGATTGGCGATCTGCTTCAAATTTTAAAAGTTAAAACAAAACTTCTTTTGTAATGATGTAAAAACCCATTACAAGCACAAACCATCCAAAAATTGGTTTTAGTTTTGAGCCATCGATTTTTTTAGAAAGTCGGCTTCCAATAATCATCCCGATTAAAGCCATTGCAGAAACACTTAGTAAAAATGTATAATCGAGTGGTGTTCCGATATATAAATCACCTGCAAAACCTATTGAAGAATTAATTGTTATAATTAATAATGAAGTTCCAACAGCTTGCTTCATAGGTAAATTGGCGAAAAAAAGAAGCGCAGGAATAATTAAAAAGCAGCCGCCCGCTCCTAGAAACCCAGTTACGATTCCGACTAAAAAGCCAATTAAACTTAGTCGCAGATAATTGGTTTCGGTTGTTTTTATTTCTGGCTGATTTTTTCTGATCATCGAAATTGTCGCCGTAATCATTAATACAGAAAAGATAATCATGATCAGAAAATCTTTTGAAACAGTATAAGACGCTACACAAAATAAGGTTGCAAGCAATTTGAGGAAATATGACTTCGCGAATAATTAAAATGGAAATAACCGACGGAACTGCAAAATACAAAGCCGATTTCAGTTTCAGATTTCCCATTTTATAATGGCTGTAACTTCCTGATAAAGCAGTTAATCCAACAATGAATAAAGAGTATGAAGTTGCCTGGTCTGGATTTACTTTAAATAAATAAACTAAAATAGGAATAGTCAGAATAGAACCGTCGCGCCAATTAAGCCAAGCGAAATTCCGATTATGATTGAAGCAAAAAATCCTAAATATTCCATTGCATTTATTTTGATGCAAAGTTGCTTCGGAAATTAGAATCCCACAGTAACATTTATCACAGAACGAGATTTTCTATTTTTTTGACACAAATTCATTAATTCGCATGACACATTGAGCAAAGTCGAAATGCTAGGCAGGTTCTCTCCCGAAGTCTCGGGACGCTCGAATTGACAATCGTTTTAAGAAATAAATTAGTGCAATCCGTGAAATTCGTGGCAAAAAACTATTTCAGTAACTCAATCTGGTTTCGATTGAGTTTGACCAAACCTCTCTGTTCCATTTTTTTGAGTAATCTGGAAACCACTTCTCGAGAAGTATTTAGTTCTGTAGCAATTTCTTGGTGCGATAAATTCACTTCAGAACAACCGCAGGCATCAGAATGTCTTTTTAAGTAAAATTCTAAACGTTCATCCATAGAACGGAAAGCAATATTATCAACAACTTCCAGTACTTCTTCAAAACGGCTTCGGTAAGTTTCGATAACAAATTCGTACCAGCTTCTGTGTTCCATCATCCATTTGTCCATTAATTGCGACGGAATCATCATTACAGAAACATTTTCTACAACTTTTGCCATAATCTGGCTTTTCTCACTTTTTGCAGTACAAATCATCGAGATAGCACAGGCTTGTCCGGGTTGTAAATAATACATTAAGAATTCGCCGCCATCTTCTCCTTCGCGGTAAATCTTGATTTTACCTTTGGTGATTAGAACGGTGTTTTTAATGTATTGTCCGGTACGCATTAAAATAGTGCCGGCTTCAAAATCCTGAAGACTTCCGTTTTCTTCAATAGTTGCGATAAGTTCACTGGAGAAATTAGGAAAGATATTTTGTAATGAATTTTGCATTGAATTAAATGATTTTATCACATCGAGCGACGTAAGATTGTAAACTTTGCTTGAACTGACAGATGTTTTTTAATATCTTTAGTTTTATCAAAAAGAGATTAAAATATATAATTTTTTACAAAGATAATAGATTGAAATGGTATTGATTGGCATAAAACTATATTTAAGATGTATTTTGTGTAAATGAAAAAATCCTATTTTCTATCGATTTTGTGGACTGAATTTTTAAAAATAGTAAGTAAATTTGTAAATCACTGATTATAATAGTTTCTCTAAAACGTTTTCTGAGAATAATAATCGAAATCGCATTTGGTACGTTTTTTATAGAAAGAAACGTCGTAATTTTACAAAAAGACATTTTATTATGAATTTATCACAAGAAGATTGGGTTGCACAGTTAGAGGCTGACGAAAATGCAGTTATACTTGACGTAAGAACTGAAGACGAATTTAATGACGGCTATATTGAAAATGCTTTAAACATTGATATCAATAAAGGGCAGGGGTTTATTTATGAAATCGAAGAATTAGACAAAAATAAAAATTACTATGTATACTGCCGTTCTGGTGCTAGAAGTGCAAAAGCATGTCAGGTAATGAACGAATTGGGTATACAAAATGCTTACAATCTGCTTGGCGGAATCTTGGATTGGGAAGGCGAAACAATACAACCATAAAAGAAGAAGAGGCATATTAAAGCCTCTTTTTTCTTTTGAAAATAGAATTACCAGACCATTAAACAACCAAATTATGAGTTTTATACCAGAAGAATATCAGATAAATACGCTGATAAATCAAGATACTTATCTTGTAAATGGAGAATTGAAACAATGGACAGGGCAAACCACACCTGTGTTTTCAACTATTTCTTCAACTGAAAAATATTCGCCGACTTTACTAGGATCTATTCCTTTTATGGGAGATAAAGAAGCGGCAGAAGTTGTCGAAGTCGCTACCAATGCATACGATATGGGCCAAGGCTTATGGCCGACTATGAAAGTAGCGGATCGTATAAAAAGCATGGAAAATTTTGTGAAACAGATGAAAGAAACCCGCGAAGAAGTGGTTAAACTTTTGATGTGGGAAATTGGAAAAAACCTTGGAGATTCACAAAAAGAATTCGACAGAACTGTAGAATATATTTACGATACTATTGACAGCTACAAGGAATTAAACGGACGCAGTTCGCATTTTGAAAAAGTACAAGGTGTAAACGCAATGATTCGTCGCGGACCTCTTGGAGTTGTATTGTGTCTTGGACCTTACAATTATCCTTTAAATGAAACTTTTTCATTGTTGATTCCTGCTTTAATTATGGGAAACACGGTGATTTTTAAACCGGCTAAACATGGTGTTTTATGTATTTCGCCATTATTAGAAGCTTTTAGAAGCAGTTTTCCAAAAGGCGTAATCAATATTGTTTACGGTAGAGGGCGTGAAGTGGCTTCTCCGATTATGAAATCTGGAAAAATTGATGTTTTGGCATTAATTGGAAACAGTAAATCGGCGATTGCTTTACAAGATCAGCATCCAAACAAAAACAGACTGCGTTTAATTTTAGGTCTAGAAGCCAAAAATCCAGCTATTATTTTACCAGATGCCGATTTAGATTTGGCTATCCAAGAATGTATTGCAGGAACTTTATCGTTTAACGGGCGCCGTTGTACGGCTTTAAAAGTGTTATATGTTCATGAATCTATTAGAGAAGAATTCAACAGACGTTTTGCTGAAAAGGTAGATGCATTGACTTTTGGAAATCCTTGGGAAAAAGGAGTTTCATTAACACCGCTTCCAGAAACAGATAAACCAAATTATATTCAAGGTTTAATTGATGATGCAACCGGAAAAGGCGCAAAAATTATTAATGAAAAAGGAGGAAAACATACTGATAATTATATTTTTCCAGCAGTTTTATATCCAGTAAATAAGGAAATGCGCGTTTATCATGAAGAACAATTTGGACCCGTAATTCCAGTACTTTCTTTTACAGATATTAAAGAACCTTTAGTTGATATGGCAGAATCCAATTATGGACAGCAAGTAAGTTTGTTTGGTAAAGACATCAAAACACTTGCACCGCTTATTGATGCCTTGGTAAATTTAGTTTGCAGAGTAAACCTTAACAGCTCATGCCAAAGAGGGCCGGATGCATTCCCTTTTACAGGCCGTAAAGATTCGGCCGTAGGAACTTTGAGTATTCCAGATGCTTTGCGTTCTTTCTCCATTCGTACGTTTGTAGCTTCAAAAGATATCGATTATAATAATGAGATTCTGCAGGAATTGCTTAACAGCAAAGAATCAAATTTTATTAATACCGACTATATTTTGTAGTAATCAAGGTTATATATTAATTGTAGATACCGTCTGTTTCTTTTGAAGCAGGCGGTTTTTTTTGAGGTGCTGAGAGGCTGAGGTGCTGAGGTGCTAAGTTTTTACCGTTATGAGTTATCCATTAACAATGGATTATAACCCACAAACCACAAACCACAAACCATTAACAATTAACCGCCAACCGCCAACCACAAACTATAAACTATAAACGACAAACCACCAACCATTAACAATTAACCACTAACAATTAACAATTAATAATTAAATTTGTAACATTAGCAGAAAAAAATACACTAACTGTTATCAAAAACTAAACTTTAATCGACCTAAGAATTACTTATGGAAAAGAAAATATTGCAATTTGCAGTAATAGCATTTGTCTTTTTTACCCAAAACAGCTTTGCGCAAGAACTTTACATGCCAAGAAATATTAAAAAAGCTTACGCAGAAGGAACCCGTTCTAAAGACGGAAAACCCGGAAAGAACTACTGGCAGAATCACGGAAAATACAATATGGAAATTTCTGTAGATCCGAAAACGAGACTTGTCAGCGGAACAGAAACCATTATTTACGAAAACAACAGTAAAGATACTTTAAGAAACATAGCCATTCGTTTTGTAAACAATCTTCATAAACCATCTGCTCCTCGCGACGGAAGTGTAAGCGATGATTTTTTAAGCGAAGGTTTAACTATTACGTCGTTAAAAATAGAAAATGAAGTGTATAAAGAAGACGCGAAAAACTGGGGAACAGTTGGAAATGTAAAATTGAAAAAAGTCATTTTACCGCACTCTAAAATTGTCTTAAACATTCAGTGGAATTATCCTTTGTCTAAAGAAAGCGGGAGAGAAGGACAAATAGACGAAACTACTTTTTTTGTAGCCTACAGCTATCCGCGTGTTTCGGTTTTTGATGATTACAACGGCTGGGACAGATTACCGCATACAGATCGCCAGGAGTTTTATAATGATTTTAATGATTATGTTTTCTCTGTTAAAGCACCTAAAAATTATGTGGTTTATGCGACAGGAGATTTATTAAATCCAGATGAGGTTTTACAGCCGGAATTTGCGGCACGTTTAAAAAAATCATATACAACAGATGAAATTCTGCATATTGCTAATGAGCAGGAAATGAAAAGCGGTATTGTAACCAAACAATACGATTGGAATGTTTGGAAGTTTGAAGCCAAAAATATTTCAGATGTAACTTTTGGTTTAAGCGATCATTATTTATGGGATGCCAGCAGTGTTGTTGTAGATAAGAAAACAAACCGTCGCGCGAGCGTTCAGGCGAAGCATATAATGTTACTGGAACAGACTTTGTAAATTCGGTAAAAAACAACCAATATGCATTAGATTGGTTTTCTAACAACTGGCCTGGCGTTCCGTATCCGTTTTCTAAAATGACAGCTTTCCAAGGTTTTGCAGATATGGAATACCCAATGATGTGTAACGATTCGCAAATGGGAGATCCAGTTTTTGCTCAATTGGTACAAGATCACGAAGTGGCACATACCTATTTCCCTTTTTATATGGGAATCAACGAAACGCGTTATGCTTTTATGGATGAAGGCTGGGCAACAACTTTTGAGTACTTAATTGGAATTGCAGAACATGGTAAAGAAGCCGCAGATAAATTTTATAAAAATTTTAGAGTAAAAGGATATATAAATGATCGTTCTGCTGAAGAAGATCAGCCGATAATCTCTATGTCGACACAAGTTTCTGGAGCGGGATATGGCAATAATTCATACGGAAAAGCTTCTCTTTCTTATTTGGCTTTAAAAGATATGCTTGGAGATGATTTGTTCAAAAAAGCACTTCACGAGTATATGGATACTTGGAATGGAAAACATCCAATTCCGTGGGATTATTTTAATTCATTTAATACCTCAACAGGAAAAAATCTAAACTGGTTTTTCAATAATTGGTTTTTCACGAACAATTATCTTGACATTGCAGTTAAAGGTGTTTCTGCTGATAAAAAAGTTATTACTGTAGAAAACATTGGAGGTTTTGCTATTCCATTTGATGTCATCATTACTTATGCTGATAAATCGAAAACAACAATACATCAAACTCCAGCGATTTGGGAAAAGAATCCAAAAACAGCTAAAATCAGTCTGAAAAGCACAAAAAAAATTGAACAGATAGAATTGGATGGAGGCATTTTTATGGATGCAACTCCAGAAAATAATATATTACATTTGAAATAGTTAGACTGCTTTTTTAGTATAGTAAAAACGTCTTTTTCCAATAGGAAAGAGACGTTTTTTTATTTTGATTCAGTAAAAATTAGAATAAAAATACGGAAAACCGTAAAAGAAATCGTTCAAAATTAAGTATGTTTGTCGCGTACCCCCAAAATACGATTTTAATGAAAAAAACATTTATTCTCATTGTTTTCTTGATGACTTCACAGTTTTATGGACAGAATGATCAAAAAACTGTATTTCAAAAAAACAAATATGAACTGGCTGTTTCCTACTACAACAAAGCTGAGTTCGTAAAAGCTATTGAATTATTTTCTTTAGTCGCTAAAATTAAACCTGAAAATCAAATAGCTCAGGAAGCAAATAAAAAAGTAGATACTTTACGAGAGGTTTTACGAAAAGAGATTCTCGACCAAGCCGTTGGAACCTGGAAAAAATCAGGAAGTCAGCCAGTCTGGTCAACAACTTCTACAGTTGCTGGCAATCAAACAACAGTTGACGAATTTATTGAAATTAAGGAAAATGAGATTTTGTTTTACGAAGTGGATCGAAAAACAAAACTAAAGAAGGTTCTAAAAACGGAGAACTTAGTATATAATGATAAAAAATGTGCAGTATCATTATTTTCAGAAATTATACTTTCAGACGGAACGATTTGGAACTGCAGTATAAACCAAAAATCAAATGTACTGCATGTAATTAATGTTGCCGTTCAAACAGAACAAGGTGTTGAAAAAATTGTTAGTGATAATTTAGAAAGTTACTACGTTAAGATATAACAGAAAGGGAATCAAATTGATTCCCTTTTTTTATGAATTTATATTTTTACAAGAATTTAAATCCGAGCGAAAAATTGGTTACGCCTGTTTTAATTTCGCCATTAGAGGAATCAATATCTGTTAATCCGGCTAGATATCTTAAGTCAAAAGTCAATTTCCAGATATCGACTCCAACACCTCCAAGAACGCTATGATTGTTCTTTTCTAATGCAATAGAATTAAGATTATTACTTGTACTAATGTCTGAATAATTTTTCCAGTTATAGCCCACAAACAATCTCACATTTCCAGCTTTTCCAAGTGGGATAAGTTTATATCCTGCAATTAAAGTTGCATCTGTTCCTCCCAATTTAAATTCCGTTTCTCCAATACCATCTTGATAGACGCTGAAATTAGATTTTGCATAACCAAATTCCCCTTGACCATAAAAAAGTAAAAGATTTACTCGGGCAAAAGCTGTAAAACCAATTCCAGTATTGGTGTGATCTGAGCTGAAATTTTTGGCATTTACAGAAGTAATATTGGTAGAAATCTGTGGTCCAATTTGTATTAGTCGCGCAAAACCATTTACACAAATACATAAAAATACTGCTAAAAAGAATTTTTTCATAACGGAATTTATTTGATTTTGGTCTTATAAAAATAATCATAAATCATTTAAATTGAATGATTTATCTGATTTATTTTCTTGTAAACTTTTAAACTTAAATTTTACGTTCCATCTTTAAGCTTTTCTGTTTCAGATAAAAATGCGTTACTTTTGATCAACTTCAATAAAATAAAAATGGAAATCAAAACAATTACTGCATCCGATACTTGGCAGATCAGACACGAAGTGATGTGGCCGGAACAGCCTTTTGAATTCGTACAGCTGGAAGAAGATAATTTCGGACTGCATTATGGCGTTTTTGAAGACGATAAATTAGTATCAATTGTTTCTTGTTTTATAAGTGGAGAGGAGATGCAGTTTAGAAAATTAGCTACTTTAAATAAATATCAAGGCAGAGGAATTGCATCAAAATTATTAAATCATATTTTAAACTCTGCAAAAGAAAAAAAAATGAAAAAAGTTTGGTGTAATGCCAGAGCAGAAAAAAAACAATTCTACGAAAAATTCGGCATGGAAGATACTGGAGAAGTTTTTACTAAAGCAGGACAGGAATACGTAATTATGCAGGTTGTGTTTTAAGTAATTGGTTTGTAGTGTTTTGTGTTTATTTGTAGTGCAAAACAATAACTTTTAAAAATATTTTAAAGGGAAAACGTTTTCGTTTGCGATTACATGTTAAGACTTTCTTATTTTATTTTTTTTATTCCAATCTTTTATTACTTTCGCACCCAAATGAGAAAGTTAATAGTATTTTTAGTATTCATGAATATGCTTCTGCTTGGCGGAGGTCAATATCTTAATGCAAATACTTTTGGACTACCTCAGCACCATAATCTTGAAAAGAAACATCGTGTTAAATTCACCAGTCAAGATCGTGGATCTTCAACTATAGAAGATGCCGCTGATATTGATATTGAGGAAGATCTTCTAGGAAATGATGATGTTGATGGACTTACGAATAAATTTTTTGCTGCGTCTTACAGCCTTGTAGACGACTTGTATCTGTCTTTATCAGATCAATCTCTTGCAAATGATTCCAATCGTTTTAAAATTTCTACGCCTGCATTAGGGCATTCAAATCCTTTATACATTACTCAAAGAGTATTAAGAATTTGATTTAAAAGTATACATTGGTTGCCTAAGTTGCGATCCTGCATATCTTGTTGCTGTATATTTTTTTCTACTTCCGCTTATATGACAATTAAGGTCAGACCAAGGCTTACTGATGTTTTAACCATCTTTAAGGAATCTCTGTATTCCAAGCATTCAATCGCTTAATTTCCATTTAAAAAATCATGAAAAGAATCATCTTGTTCGCAGGCTTTATGGCCTTGGTGTGCTTAACCAGTTGTACACAAAAAAAGAAGAAAAAGAAGAAGCGGAAAAGTTTACTGTAACAAATCCGGTAAGAATTGACACTTCGTTTACGAAGGAATACGTTTCGCAGATTAAATCTGTTCGAAACATCGAAATCCGCGCCCAGGAAAAAGGGTTTTTACAAAACATTTATGTTGACGAAGGACAGTTTGTGAAAAAAGGACAGCTGTTGTTTAGAATTATGCCAAACATGTATCAGGCTGAATTACTTAAAGCTCAGGCTGAACAAAAATCTGTAGAAATTGAATTGCAGAATTCTAAATTACTGGCAGATAAAAATATCGTTTCCAGAAACGAATTAACTGTTGCTCAGGCAAAATTACAATCGGCAAAAGCTGAAGTTGCTTTGGCAAAATTACACTTATCATTTACAGAAATCAGAGCGCCGTTTGACGGAACAATTGACAGAATTCCTTTAAAATTAGGAAGTTTGATTGATGAAGGCGAATTATTGACAAGCCTTTCAGACAACAGCCAGATGTTTGCTTATTTTAATGTTTCTGAACCAGAATATCTTCAATACGAAACAAACGTAAAAGATCGTGCAGATAACAAAGTAAATTTAGTTTTGGCTAACGGAGACACTTTTAAAGACAAAGGAAATGTTGAAGTTATAGAAAGTGAATTTAATAATGAAACTGGAAATATTGCTTTTAGAGCAAGATTCCCTAACTCAGGAAAATTACTTAGAAACGGTGAAACTGGCCAAGTGCAGATGAATGTTCCGTTGAAAAATGCTATTGTAATTCCGCAAAAAGCTACTTACGAAATTCAGGATAAAAAGTATGTTTTTGTTATAGATAAAAACGATAAAGTAAGCTCTAGAGAAATCACAATTACAGGTGAAATTCCTGATTTATATGTGATCAAAAGCGGTCTTAACGAAAGTGACAAAATCTTGCTTGAAGGCGTTCAGAAAGTAAAAGAAAATGACAAAATTAAATACGGATTTGAATCTCCTAAAAAGGTAATTAATAACCTGCGCTTAAAAGCAGAATAAATTAGTGTTCAGTCGCAGTTTTTAGTGTTCAGTTTTAAAAATGTGATGTTAATTTATTGATTTCCTTTTAGTTTTAATCATTAAAAAAATATAAAAATGTTTAATAAATTTATACAAAGACCAGTATTGTCGATAGTGATATCGCTGATAATTGTCTTTTTAGGGGTTTTGTCTGTATTGAATTTACCAATTACGCAATTCCCTACCATTTCACCTCCAATGGTGAATGTGACTGCCGATTATCCAGGATCTAATGGTGAATTGATGGTTAAAGCGGTAGTTATTCCTCTGGAAAGAGCCTTAAATGGAGTTCCAGGAATGAAATACATGGCTTCTGATGCTGGAAATGATGGTGAAGCTACGATAAAAGTGGTTTTCAACTTAGGAACAGATCCAAATCAGGCGACGATTAATGTTCAGAACCGTGTGGCTTCGGTTACCAACAAATTACCTCCATTGGTAATTAGAGAAGGAATCAAAATTACAAGAGAAGTACCGAGTATGTTGATGTACGTGAACCTTTACAGTACAGACAAAAATACCGACATGAAGTTCTTGTATAACTATGCCGATATCAATGTGCTTTCAGAATTGAAAAGGGTAAATGGTATTGGTTCTGGAGATATCTTAGGAACACGTGAATATGCCATGCGTATTTGGTTGAAACCAGATCGTATGCTGGCTTATAAAATTTCTGCTGATGAAATAATGGAAGCATTATCAAGTCAGAGTTTGGAAGCTTCTCCGGGAAAAACGGGGGAAAGTTCTGGTAAACGTTCTCAGGCATTTGAGTATGTTTTGAAATATTCAGGACGTTTTACAACAAAAGAACAATATGAGAATATTGTAGTAAAAGCAAATCCGAACGGAGAACTTTTGAGATTGAAAGATGTTGCTAAAGTGGAGTTTGGAAGTTCGATGTACGATATATATTCGAATTTGAACGGAAGACCATCTGCGACTATTGTATTAAAACAATCTTTTGGATCTAATGCCAATCAGGTTATTGAAGAAGTTAAGGCTAAACTGGAAAAAATCAAACAAAGATTTCCAAAAGGAATGGATTATGAAATTTCTTATGACGTTTCTAAATTCTTGGATGCTTCTATCGAAAAAGTAATTCATACTTTGGTTGAAGCATTTATTCTGGTTGGTTTAGTAGTTTTCCTTTTCTTAGGAGACTGGCGTTCTACGATTATTCCGGCAATTGCAGTACCAGTTTCGTTAATTGGAACCTTTGTATTCATGACGTTTTTTGATATTTCATTAAACTTGATTACGTTATTTGCTTTGGTTTTGGCAATTGGAGTCGTCGTCGATGATGCGATTGTAGTTATCGAAGCCGTTCACGCCAAGATGGAAGAAGAACATCTCTCGCCAATTAAAGCTACCAAAAAAGCGATGCATGAAATTGCTGGAGCTATTATAGCAATTACATTCTTAATGGCGGCGGTATTTATTCCAGTTGCTTTTATGTCAGGTCCAGTTGGAGTATTTTACAGACAGTTTTCGGTAACGATGGCAACTGCAATTATCCTTTCAGGTATTGTGGCTTTGACCTTGACACCAGCACTTTGTGCGATGATGTTAAAAAACAATCACGGTAAACCTAAAAAGAAAACACCAGCCAATAGATTTATTGATGCTTTCAACGAAAAGTTCAATTTAGCGCAAGGTAAATATCAAAATCTATTAGCTAAAATTGTTGACAGAAGAGTTGTGACCATTGTGGCACTTTTAGCTTTCTGTGCGGGAACATGGATAATAAGCGACAACGTTCCTTCTGGATTTATTCCGAATGAGGATCAGGGAATGTTTTATGCTGTAATTCAGACACCTCCAGGTTCGTCTTTAGAAAGAACAAATAATATTGCAGAGAAAGTTCAAAAAATTGCAGAAGATATTGACGGCGTAAAATCTGTTTCTTCGTTAGCCGGTTATGAAATCTTGTCTGAAGGTACAGGAGCAAACTCAGGAACTTGTTTGGTTAACCTGAAAGACTGGAGCGACAGAAAAGAATCTGTTGTGGAGATCATGCATGAAATGGAAGAAAAATGTAAAGATATTACGGGGGCTAATATCGAATTCTTCCAGTCGCCTGCTGTACCTGGATATGGAGTCGCGGGAGGATTTGAACTTCGTTTACTTGACAAAACCGGTTCTGTAGATTATAAGAAAATGGAACAGGTAAATAACGATTTTGTTGCTGAATTGAATAAACAGCCAGAATTATCAAACGTATTTAGTTTTTATAGTTCTAGTTTCCCTCAATACATGATGAAAGTCGACAATGATTTGGCGCAAAGCAAAAAGGGGTTTCTATCGAAAATGCCATGAATACGCTGTCAACTCTTGTGGGAAGTAACTACGAAATCAGTTTTATTAAATTCGGAATCAACTATAAAGTAATTGTCCAGGCTTCACCAGAATATCGTGCACAGCCAGATGATATCCTAAAATTGTATGTGAAAAACGATCGTGATGAAATGGTGCCTTTTTCTGCTTTTATGAAATTAGAAAAAGTATATGGACTTTCAGAAATTACACGTCACAATATGTATACCTCAACTCAGATCAGTGGTTCTCCAGCGACGGGTTATAGTTCTGGTACTGCAATTAAAGTAATTCAGAAAGTAGTCGCTGAAAAATTACCAAGAGGATATGACATTGACTGGGCAGGTATTTCTGCCGATGAGGTGGCACAGGGAAATCAGGCAATTTGGGTATTCTTAATCTGTTTAGGATTCGTTTATCTAGTTCTTGTACGCACAGTACGAAAGTTTTATTCTGCCATTATCAGTAATCCTTTCTTTACCAGCGGGTATTTTTGGAGCTTTCCTTTTATTGAAATTAACAGGATTAGAAAACAATATTTATGCGCAGGTTGCCATGGTAATGCTTATTGGGTTACTTGGTAAAAATGCCGTACTGATTGTAGAGTTTGCGATTCAGCGACACAGTCGCAGGTTTATCTGTTTTACAAGTCGCGATGGAAGGAGCAAAAGCAAGGTTCCGTCCAATCTTGATGACTTCGTTTGCTTTTATTGCAGGTTTATTACCGCTTGCTTTTGCTAGTGGTCCAGGTAAAATTGGTAACAGAACGATTGGTACCGCCATCGCGGGAGGTATGCTTATCGGAACTATTTGCGGTGTATTTGTGATTCCTGGATTGTATTTCATATTCGCCAAAATTGCAGAGAAACACAAACTGGTAAAACATGAAGAAGAGAATCCATTAACAGAAGAAATTGATAACAATCATGTATAAATTCAAAACCTATCAATATGGTATTGCGTTGGGGATTTGTCTTATGGTCGCAGGGTGCAAAACCCCTGCGCCTGAGGCGACAATAACTCCAAGCGCACCAGTTCCTGAATCATTTGGCATAACAGTTCAAAATCAGGACGCAAACAATAATACGGCGACTTTAAACTGGAAAGATTATTTTAAAGATCAGAATCTGGTAGATTTAATAGATGTTGCCATAAAAAACAATCAGGAGTTAAATATCACTTTACAGGAAATTGAAATCGCAAAGAATGATATTCGTGTAAAAAAAGGACTTTTATTGCCAACTGCAGGTCTTCGTGCTGGAGCTGGAGTAGAAAAAGTGGGTAGATATACAAGCCAAGGTGCTGGTGATGCCACAACAGAGATTAAACCAGGTATAGAAACCCCAGATCCGTTGGGAGATTTTACTATTTCGGCATACGCAAATTGGGAAGTAGACATCTGGAAAAAACTGCGCAATTCTAAAAAAGCGGCCGCTAAACAGATATTTAGCTTCTGTTGAAGGTAAAAACTTTGTTATTACAAACCTCATCGCTGAAGTGGCTGATTCTTATTATGAATTAATCGCTTTAGACAATCAGTTGGATATTGTAAAACAAACGATCAAATTGCAGACCAATGCCTTAGAAATTGTAAAAGTGCAAAAGCAGGTCGCAAGAGCAACAGAATTGGGAGTTAAGAAGTTTGAAGCAGAAGTTTTAACTTCACAAAGTATGGAGTTTGATATCTTACAGCAGATAAAAGAGACAGAAAACAAAATCAACTTTTTGTTAGGAAGATATCCTCAGGAAATTAAGAGAACCAATAACAATAATTTCTTAAGCTTGCTTCCAGCAGTTGTAAGTTCTGGAATTCCGTCTCAGTTGTTAGCAAATCGCCCAGATATTAAACAGGCAGAACTGGAATTAGTAGCGACAAAATTAGATGTAAAAGTAGCTCGTGCAGAGTTTTATCCATCTTTGGATATTTCGGCGACGATTGGTGTGCAGGCTTTTAAACCTTCTTATTTGTTTACAATGCCAGAATCTCTTTTATATTCATTAGCCGGAGATCTTGTCGCGCCATTAATTAACAGAAATGCAATTAAAGCTGAGTTTGCAAGCGCCAATTCGAGACAGCTTCAGGCTTTATACAATTACGATCGTACGGTTTTAAATGCGTATTTAGAAGTTTCAAATCAGTTGTCTAAGATCGAGAATCTTCAAAAAGGATATGATCTTAAAGCGAAACAAGTAGATGCTTTAAATACTTCTATTGATGTTTCAAACGATTTGTTTAAATCGGCTAGAGTAGATTATTTTGAAGTTTTAATGACACAGCGAGATGCATTAGAAGCAAAATTAGAATTGGTGGATACTAAAAAAGAACAATTAAATGCCGCAGTCCATGTTTACAGAGACTTAGGCAGCGGATGGAAATAAGATTGCCAGTTAATTTGTAGAAGGAAAGCCTTTTGAGAGTAACATCTTGAAAGGCTTTTTTTATTTAAAAAAACATTCCATACAAATGTCTCATCGGTAGAAAAAAATTGAATTAATATTAATACGTTGCGTAGGAACGTTTGATGAATGCGGAAGGAGATGTATTCCGTAAAAAGAAGTGTTTTTACAGGACACAATGAAAAACAAAACGTTTTTTTCTACCGATGAGATATTCCTGCGGAATATGAAATTTCCTGTTGTTTATTCGGGTATAACTATTTTTACTTTAAAGCCTTTATCAGGTTCTGTATCGATATCAATAGTTCCTTTAACGGCCTGAGCACGATTTACCATGTTCTGAAGACCATTTTTTGCAATAGTACTTTTTTCACAGCCTTTTCCGTTATCTGTATAGCTTATTAGAACTGATTTTTGGTCACTGTCAAATTTTATTACAACAAGGCTGGCTTGACTGTGTTTCTTCATATTGACCATTAATTCCTGTAAAATTCGGCTGATGGTAACTTTTTTTACTTCATCCATTACCTCCCAATTTACATTTTCGATATTAGTGGCCATAATATTTCTTTCGGCCGTATTATAAGCAGAAAGCATTTCTTTAATGCTTTTTGTGAAATTTGCCCCCGTATCAATGCTGTTGTTTTCTCTTGAAATCCCTCTCACGCGTCCGTAAATATCATCTAATTTTTGGAGCAGGTTCTCTTTCGTATTTTCTTTCGCTAATGGCTGAGATTCAGCAAAAGCTATTACTTGAAATACATCATTTGCAAGTTCATCATGAATTTTTTTAGCAATTCGAGTTTCAGTGTCATACGAACTTTTAAATTCTATTGCTTTGTTTTTATTTTTATAATAACGTATTAAAATCGCAATTAAAATCACTAAAAAGATAAATACAATCACAAATACAATTCGCATATATTTGGCTCTTTGAAGAGACAAGAGATTTTCTGCCTTTTCTAAACGAAGTTTTTCGTTTTCATCTTTTTCTTTTTTTGAATCGTATTTAATTTTAGCAAACTTGTTTTTAAAGTTGTTTCTAACTTTAATTATACTGTCGTTTAGTTTAAAATAACGCTGTATATAATTGTTAGTATTTGGTGTGTTATCGTTAGAGATTAAAATCTGGAGCGCTTCTAATCTTTCGTCTACACTGTTTAGTTTTGTAGCACATTTATAAGCTAGAAGAGCGTTTTTATCCGATTCTTTTAAGTCTTTTTTACAATAATAATCAGCAAGATGCAGATAACTTTCAATGCTTCCGTAAGTATCTTTAGTATCAAGTCTGATTTGGAGACCTTCATTCATTAAATGAAATCCTTTATCTTCCCATCCGTTCTTAAAATAAGCATAACCCAAATTATCTTGGAGAATAGATTTATCCTCAGGTTTAGCTTTTTCCTTTAATGTTTTACTTGAAAGAGATTGTAAAAGAGAATCTAAGATACGGATTGCATTATCATATTTTTTTTGATGAATATAAACAACTGCAATATTTTGTATAGGATTATGTCTTAAGAGAGGGTCTTTGTATTGCTTTGTCGCTTTTTTGTAATAAAAGATGGCGTCATCATAAAGAGCAAGTTCTTTATCAGCAATACCCAAGTAATTATTAGCGCCTGCAGAATAAACATCTTCTTTTGTGTATGGCAATGCTTCAGTCACGATCTCTTTACTCCCGTAATAATCGCCATTTCTCTGATGAATTTCTGCAATTTTTAGAAATATGTACGAGATATTCACACTGTCTTTTATGACCTCATAAAGTTCTTTTGCTTTGTTAAACTGGTAGTAAGAAGTGTTAAAGTCTTGTTTGTCAAAACTTTCAATGGCTTTGTTTCTTAAAGTGAGAGCTTCTTTTCGTATATTTTCTGTGTTTGGATTTATGGTCTTTTTTTCTTTGCAGGAAAAAAAGAAAAAGCAATATGATAAAATAAAAAAACGGGGATCGTAACATTTAAATTTACTTTCCCCGAAAATAGTAATTAATTAAATACTAAAAACATTTTTTTATTATGGAGCTGGTGGAGGATTATTTCCTTTGTCACCAGGACCATCAGGATCTGGTGTAGGTGTAGGAGGCTCCGGATCTGCTGGCGGTGAGAAGTTGATATTCTTCTTTGGCGGCGTTTCGTACTCGTCAGGAGTACAAGAAAATATAGAGAACAATGACGCAAAAGCGAACAATAGTATTAGTTTTTTCATTTTGATTTAATTTAGAAATTAGACATAGGTGTGGCTGTCTGGAATGATCCAGAGAATAGTAAGGCGACACCAAATTGATTTTGGGAAGTGTTGCGTGTAGAATCGTAAGACGTATTTTATACTTCCCGAATAAACTCGGTCTTACGTTTTTTCACACTGATAATTAGAACTAGTTTTTATTTTGTTTTAGTCTGCAGACAAAACTGGTACTAATTTCTTTGGCAAAGGAATGGCGTTTCAAGCTATTGTAGATAAGGAATTCCCAGAATTCCCGCGTTTCCTTAAGATTCCCGAGAATTCCCAATTACATAAACAAGAAAGCCTGCTTTGAGTTTTTAAATTATTATTTAGGTTTAGATAGTCTCTACTTTAATAGATGTAATAAGTCGAGAAAAAGTTGGTTTCGGACTTTAAATAATATACAAATAATATAGAATTGTTGAAAGAATTGAAAGTGCTGAAAAGAATTTGATTAGCGAAGGTGAAAATACTGGCATATAAAAGGGTTTTGGTGAATAATAAAAATGAAGAGGCGAAAGAAGTTTCCAGAAGAGGAAATCTTTTCTAAATTTTGCAGACCTATTTTCTAAAAATAGTAGAAGATAAATCCGAGAAAAATAATTAGTATTGAAATTGGAGCGGTACGCTCGAGTAATTTTTCTGTGTTGGTAATTTCTACAGAAAAGAAATTAGAAAGAATAATTTCTAAATGAAAGTGTGAAGCATTCTGAAAAATAAAATGCTTGAAGTGGTAAAAAGAATAATTTTTTAAGGCGTAATTTAGGCATTTAAATAGTTTGTTTTTTGGCATATATTATCTGTTATTTATACTATAAAGATAAGAAAAAAATCCCGATAAACCTAATGAATATCAATAAAATAACGATTTTTTTTGCTCAAAAAAGCATTTTTTTTGAAAGTTTTTTTACTGCTGATTGCTAGTTTTTCAGAGAAGCTAAACTTCCCTTTTAAGCGACAGATTTGTTATAAAATTATTTATATTTATAGATATTTTGATTCTAATATTATCCGTTTAAAAATACTTTTATGAAAAAGCTTCTTTTACTATTAATTGTTTTATGCACTTTTGGCTGTAAAAAATATGTAGTCTCGTTTGAACAGCCCACAAATATGAAACTCGATAACTTAAAACTAGAAGTACTTCTGGATAAAAAGAAAGTTAAGGAAATTAACTTAAAAGCAACAAATGCACTGCCTTCTTATGAAACAGTGGCACTATCGACATCTGATGATGGAAAACATCTGCTTCAGGTTAAGGTAAGAGATACAATTTTCAGTTATGATGTAAAATATCCCGAAGAAAAATATATTATCGTGACAGCGCATTTAAAACAAAACGGCAAGATCCATGTCGGCATTTTAAAACAGAATTATAAATTTAGATTTCTGTAATAGATAATCTGATTGCAAAAGCAAAAAGCCTTTCACGTGAAAGGCTTTTATATTTTTAAAGAATCTGTTTTAAGATAAAAAATCCTTAAACCATAATCCTGAGTTTTTAATGGTTCGTTTCTGGGTTTCAAAATCTACATGAATTAATCCGAAACGGGCGTTGTAACCCTCGGCCCATTCGAAGTTATCGGTTAAACTCCACACAAAATAACCTTCAACATTTAAACCTTCTTCTTTTGCCTTTAGGATCTGTTCTAAATGATCCTGAATGTAATGTGTTCGCTTGATGTCGAATACTTTTCCGTTGGTAACCGTATCGGGAAAAGCGGCGCCGTTTTCGGTAATAATAATTTTTCGGATTCCTTTGTATTCATTGAACTTTTTGAGAACATGATATAAAGCTGGCGGATAAACTTCCCAGCCCATTTCAGTAGAAATCACATTTCGTTTTTCGGCGCTTACTAATTCGGCGCCAATATACGGAATCAGCATGGCCGATTTAACGACTTCTCGGGTGTAACATTGCAGGCCTATAAAATCAAAATCGAAATCGAGATTATTTAAATCGTCTTCTAAAATATAATTGTTTAGTTTTTTAAGAACCGGAAGATCTTTCTGCGGATAGCCTAAACCTAAAATCGGTTCGATAAAAGTTCTGTTCAGTAAAGTATCAACACGTTTTGTCGCTTCAATATCTTTAGCACTTTGTGTCGCAGGTTCGATATGCGTGCACGAAAAGGTAGTTCCGATATTTGCATCGGGAATTCTGTTTCGTACAATCTTCGCGCCGGCGGCAGTTGCTAAAGTAACATGATGCATCGCTTTTAAGTAATTGGAAATTCCTTTTTTTCCTGGTGCATGAATGCCTAAAAAATATCCCGCGCCTGTAAAAACAGAAGGTTCATTAATTACCATCCAGTTTTTAACACGATCGCCAAAATACTGTGCACAAACCTCTACATATTCTGAAAACCAAGAAACCGATTCACGGTTGGTCCAGCCTCCTTTTACTTCGAGAGCGTGCGGTAAATCCCAATGGTAAAGTGTAATCCACGGTTCGATTCCAGATGCCAGTAACGAATCGATAATTTTATTGTAATAATCAATTCCGGCTTGATTTACAGGATTAATACCCGTTGGCATAATCCGTGGCCAGCTGATAGAAAACCTAAAATTCGGAATATTCAATTCCCGAATCAGATCAATATCATTTTGGTAAGAGTTATAGAAATCGCAAGCGGTGAGGGCATGATGGCCGTTTTTTATTTTTCCCTTTTGAGAGGTAAATACATCCCAAATAGAAGAACCTTTTCCGTCAGAATCATGTGCACCTTCAATTTGGAAAGCGGCGGTAGAAACACCCCACAAGAAATCTTCACCAAATTGGTTTTTGTTCAAAAATGAGTTTTCAATTTTATTCATTCAATAGTACTTTCCTTTATTTTTAAATAGTTTATTAATGAAGGAAAGAAGATTGCATAGCTCTTAAAAAAAGCCATTCTTTGAATGATACGAGGAATTTTAGGTTAAAGAATTTCATAACGATTAGTTTTATATCAAATTAATAAAACTAATGTGAATTTATTGTAAAGTGATTATTATCAAATGATTAAATAAGAAATGGGAAGCTGAATTAATCTTCCCATCCGCATAATGTCAGGCCGTAACCCTGCGCTTGTTTGAGAGATGTTTTGACCACTCCGTGACTGCAGGAAGATAATCCGCGACAGGTTTCTTTATAATGATATTTTTTTGCCCCAGTAGGACCACAAATAAATACACTAGTTTCTGGCGGATGAAATGAGGTAAAAAAAACAAAAAGTATAAGTAGAGTATATTTCATTAGAGCATTATTTTTTGACAATTAAACTGTATTCGTTTCCTTTTTTATCGAAGGCTTTTAATTTTCCGTGCGAAACCCATTCGGTGTTAATTTCAATTTCAGCTACGGAATCTTCTAATATACCAGCACCATATTTCCCCTGAACATTTACATTACCAAAAACCGAATCGCCGTTTGTATTTATTCCTTTTACATTATAATTGTATTCGTAATGTCCCGGATTTCCAGTTCTATATTTGTATTGATAAGTAGGGTTTACATGATACGTTTTGGCTTCTTCTGCCGTAATGGTCTTGCGGTCATCTGCCGTAACTACCGTTTTATAAAATGAATTTATTTGCGGTGGTGGCGGCGCCGAAGGTTTTTTGCAGGAGAAAAACGTAAATACTAAAAGTAAGATGAGGTAGTTTTTTTGCATGGGCTATTAGGGGTTGGTTAAGTTTGTTAGTTGGGATAAATCTAATTATAATTATGTTGTGTAAAATGCGTACTTACACTTGATTTTATTCCGTTTCGTAAAGTGCGACAGTTTCTAATAATTCTTTTTCAAATTGATAAATATCGTCTATTGATAAAATAGAGATTTTTGTTTCGGTTTTATTATCATTGAATAAACTAATGTATTTTTTACTTCCATTAAGATGAAGTCTGCACAAAGGTTTGCGATTATTGTCGTCAAGTAAAATTCCAAAATAAGATTGTGTGTCGCGATGTACGATTCGGCTTGTTGGCAGTTTTCTGCGTAAAATTGCAACTACTATACGATACGCTTCAAGTTCTTCTTCGGTGGTATTAATTTTATTATCATCTTCGACTATAGAAATTTCTTCGTCTTGCTGTTTAATGGTTTCTTTTGTTAAAGCTGCGTTTAGGCGATCGTTAATTTTATCATTGATATATTGACTCACAGATTTCTGAACTAGATCTTTAAATTCATCTACGACCTTTTCAGTAAGTCTTCCAGCGTAAACTTTATTTGCAAATAGTTTTGTGAAATCATTGGAAGGACTTTCTAATTCTGCATTGATTTGTTTTTTTATTTCTTTAATGTATTTTAAAGAACTGGCATTGCTTACAATATTATTTACATCGAAATTGGCTTTGTGGAATTTTGCGATTTCGTTTATTGTATTTTCTTTTAGATTACAGATATCAAATTCTAGAAATGGCTTTTCATCCATTTTATTTTGATCGTCTAAGTCAGTGAAAAATTGATAATTGATTCCGTTTGTTAAAAGAGCAAATCGGGTTTTTGTAACATGGAAATATCTAAATAACTGCGAATTATGAACAGTTAGTTTCTCCTTCCAGCTTTTGCATTCAACAATAATAATAGGTTCGCCGTTTTGGAATATAGCATAATCTACTTTTTCTCCTTTTTTCAGCCCAAGATCTGCCGTAAATTCTGGAACTACTTCTAGCGGATTAAAAGCGTCGTAACCCAAAATGTGTATAAAAGGCAGTACAAAAGCATGTTTGGTAGATTCTTCTGTTTCAATTTTACTTTTTAGCTGATTTATTTTATCTGCTAATGATTTTAGTTGAATATTTATTTCCATTGGTTTGTTGTTTAAATTAATTATTCAAATGTATAATCAATCAAAACCATCATATTACGGAAATCCATAATCCGTAAATTTTAAATTGCAGACAATAAAAAAAGCCCCCGAAGGAGCTTTGAAAAATTAGAAGAAAGGAATTAAATAATTCCCATATCTTTTGTAATTGAAACCAAATGAACAGTGTTGTTCGCTTTAAAAAAGTCTTTAAGTTTAGACAATCTTTTTTCTACGGCACTTTTGCTGTTGGGTTTAATATCGGAGTTTTTGAAAATTTCTATGATTTCATCCTGTGAAGTTCCAGAGGATAAATATTTTAGAATTTTAATATCGACATCATCAATTTCGAAATTGTTTTTTTCCTGCAAAGCAGAAGCCACTTCTGGCGAAATAAATTTTTGATCGGAACTTGAAATTATAGTGATCGCCTTTTTTTAATTCTTCGATACTATTTAAACCTTTGAGTACAAAAGCATCAATTTCGGCATTTTCAAAAAGAGATTTAATTCTAAAACTTTTATCTTCGACAGAATAAGCAATGATTTTAATATCTGGCTGGAGTTTACGAACTTTTTCAACCAGTTCGTCTCCGCTTGCAATATCTATTTTACGATGATCTGTTTTAAACGAAAGATCACTGATTAACAAATCATATGGTTCATTTTGATTAATAGCGGCGCGTATTTTTAGAAATGCATCATCACAAAATTTCGAATGTTGAAAATCGACAATATTTAACTCTTTTAAAACTTGTTGAATTCCTAAATTCATTGCATCAAGATCTTCAGCAATTATTACTTTTTTAAACATAGGCTTTTATTTAGGCATTATTATTTTTACTTTAAAACCTTTATCAGGTTCTGTGTCAAAAGTAATAGTTCCTTTTGTGGCCCAAATACGGTTTTCCATATTTTGTAAACCATTTTTTATAATTTTTGATTTTTCGGTACCTTTTCCGTTATCAGAATAATTTATTAATAATGTATTTTGAGTAATGTCGAACTTTAAAACTACTACCGGTGCTTGACTGTGCTTTTTCATATTGACCATCAATTCCTGAAGTACTCTATGGATGATCACTTTTTTCACTTTCAATATCATTCCATCCAACTTTTTCTATATTGGTAATAATCACATTGGTAGCATCAGTATTATAAGTAGAAAGCATTTCTTTCAAGTTGTCAGAATAATTAGGTCCCGTATCGACATTGCTGTTTTCTCTGGAAATTCCTCTCACGCGTGAATAAATGTGATTTAGTTTCTGCAATAAGGTTTCCTTAATATTTTCGGCTGTCAATGATTGCGTCTGTGCGAAGGTAATAGCATGAAAAACATCATTGGCCAGTTCATCATGTATATCTTTTGCGATTCGTGTTTCGGTGTTATATGCCGTGGTGATTTCTAAAAGACGTGTTTTATGTTTGTATCGTTTTCTTAAATAAAGACCTAAAAGTACAAGAACAATTATGGAGGCAATTATGGTAGAAAACAAAATTACTTTGTCCTTTTCGGCTTCTTTAAGCGCCACTAAATTTTCGGCTTTCTCTAATCGAAGTTTTTGGTTTTCGTCTTTTTCTTTTTTAGAATCGTATTTAATTTTGGCAAATTTATTTTTGAAGTTGTTTCGAACGCTGTTTATACTATCATTAATAGAAATATATTTTGTTCCATATTTTGTTCCCGATCCGTTAGCAATTAAAAACGATAAGGCCTTCAAACGTTCATCAACACTATTAAATTGAGTTGCGGTTTCATACGCTTTTTTCGCATATTCATTTGATTTCGAAATAGCAGTTGGAGCGTAAAATGTCTGCTAAATGAAGATAACTGCCAATAGAACCGTAATCGTCATCAATTTGGATTCTCAATTGTAAACCTTCATTTAAAAACTGCAGGCCTTTTTCTTTCGATCCTTTTTTAAAATAAGCAAAACCCAGATTGTCAATTACGCGTGATTTGCTTTTTAAAGAAACATTCTCATTTAGATTTTTTTTATTTAAGATAGCTTCTAAAATAGTAATGGCGTTATCATATTTTTTTTGTTTAATATAAACTACCGCGATATTATTTAAAGGAGACTGCATTGAAATAGAATCCTTTGATGCTTTAATGGCTTGATTGTAATAATAAACGGCATCATTATAAAGAGAAAGTTCTTTATAGGCAATTCCGAAGAAATTATTTATTGCTACAGCATAATTCTTGTCATTCCTGCTATAAGGCAGTGCTTCAGTTAAGGTTTCTTTACTTCCGTAATAATCGCCATTTATTTGCTGAATGTTAGCCATTTGAATGCAATTGAAAACAATATTAATACTGTCTTTAATTGTTTCAAAAAGTATTTTGGATTTGTTAAATTGATAGAAAGCCGTGTTATAATTGTTTTTTTGAAAGTGATCTACAGCATTTTGCTGTAAAAGCCTTGCTTTTTTATACACGGAATCATTCTTAGGCAATAAAGGTTTTTTCTCTTGACAAGAGAAAAAAAGAAGAAAAACAAATGCACAAAAAAACGGGGATCGTAACATGAATAGTACTTTCCCCGAAATTAGTAATAAAATGATTATTACAGATTTTAATTGTTATTTTTTTGGCGGTGGAGGTGTAACAGGTACAGGATCATCGTCTGGACCAGGACTTGCCATAGCATTATTTAATTTTAGCTCCGTTTTTTTTGCCTCAGTTTCGAATTCGTCCGCAGTGCAAGAAAATAATGTAGTTGACAATAGGACACACGTTCCCAAAAGATATAATGTTTTCATTTTTTTAAAATTTAAAAGTTGGACATTGGCACGGCCGTTCAGAACTATTCTGAATCTTTGAAGCGAGATGCCATTTTGCTTGGGAAGTGAAGTGCGTAGAACTATAAAACTTTATTTATACTTCCCGGATAAACTCCGTTTTACGGTTTTCCGCACTTAGTGATTAAACTAGTTTTGTACATTTGTTTTTGACCTGCAGATCAAAACGTTAACTAATTTTGTTGAGGCAAAGTAACGGCGGTTTTGAGCCTGTATTGATACGGAATTCCGGGAATTCCGATAATGTTTAACCTTTACTAAGAATTCTTAAGAATTCCTAAAAAATTCAACAAGCTTATGCACAACTATACTATTGAAGATTATAAAAAAGCTATTAAAGAAAAATATGAAAGAGAGGTTGAGTCGGAAAATTTTCCAAATCCATCACAGGCAAACCTTAGAAATTTATGCTGGGAGATATTTGAAAAAAATGAAAGTTCTGATGATTTAGTAATCTTTGAAAGTTTTTTTGGATTTCCATTTGATCGCACTAAAAGAAATAATTTTAAAGATTGTACGGATAGATTTAGACCTATAGGAACATTTTATAAAGGCAAAACGGATTTAAGCGATAGAGCAGGAGTTAATCTTGCGGCGGTTTTGGTCAATTTTCATCCTAGACCTTTTAAAAAATTTAAGGAGAAAGGTGTAATTGGATACGAAACTAGTCCTGGTAACACCAGATTTCCAGAACCTTTTGCAGTAATAGATGAAAATGTATCAAGTAATGATACAAAAAAGAGTGAAAATTCAATTTGTCAAGAGTTAGGATTTTTATCTCCTCAGATCAATGACAAACAAATAAACCTTTTTGTAAATATTAAAGAAAGAGTCTTCAATAACTTTAAACAACGATTAAAAACTACTATTATAATTACTGCTATTTTTTTTTCCCTTACAATAGGGATAATTTATTTTGCTTTTCCAGAGAAAGAATGCATGACCTGGGTTAGCGATCATTATGAGGAAACTAAAAAAACAGATGTAGGTTATTGTGATACATTTTTTGACGCAAGATATTTTGAGCTAAAGAAGATAGAAATCTGCGACACCACAACTTTTTTTAAAAATGAAAGACCTGTAGTATGGTATATAAGGGTAGGAGATTCAATAGAATGTTTCGACAGATTTGCACCTTATCCATTGAATACTAGTAAATTTTTAAAACCTATCACTCCTTATATGATTAGAACTTATCTGAATAATAGACCAACTTGTAAATAAATAAATTTCAGTTAAAATGCGATTTATGTAAAATAATCTCAAAATCATGGAACTTTTTGTAAGTATATCGATCTAATTTAGCATTATTAAATTAATTCAACAAAAAAACAAATCGACATGAAAAGTAGAAAAATATTATTCGCATTAGCTTTAGGCTTAGGTATGTTTGCAACGTCTTGCGAGCAGTGATGATAACGAAGGAGAAACAATTGTTCCAATTCAAGGAAAATATAACCTTAGACAAACGGGAACAATTATTGGTGGACAAGAAGTATTAGTTGATGCTATAGCAAATCAAGCTGGTCGCCCTGGAGACTATTTAGATCTAAGATTAAGTAATGCAGCAGTTTATGGGGATTATGATGGTTCTGAATGTGCACTAACTGAAACAACAGGAACTTATGTAAGATCTCATAATGATTTAACGCTTACTATTGGTGGTGTTACTTCAACTAGTGACATTATGAACCTTACAAACAAAGAACTTAAAATAAAAGACAAAACAACTGGAATTATTACTGTTTACAGTAGATAATCGGTTTTCTTTTAAACTGAAAAACGGAAATAGCTTTAAAGTTATTTCCGTTTTTTTTATGAATTATATTTGAAATTTTAACTGACTGGAATATAAATATCAAAAGAAGCACCACCATTTAGGATACCCGAAGCAGTGATGATTCCGTTATGGTTTTCTACAATTTTTTTCACAATTGCAAGTCCTATTCCGGTTCCATTATAACGATCGCGGCCATGTAAGCGCTGGAAAACTTCAAATATTTTCTTGTTGTATTGAGGGTCAAAACCGATTCCGTTATCCGAAACTTTGATATGACAGTATTTTTTAGTTGGAATCAGTTTCTCATTATCTAAGTTTTTACCAGTCGAAATTTCGCTTTTTATTGTAATCACGGTTGGAGTTTCGGGATTTGAAAACTTCAATGAATTACTAATCAAATTGTATAATAATTGTTTGAATTGAAACGGAATAATATCAACTTCCGATGTCTGTCGCATTTCAATAACAGCACTTTTTTGTTCCAATTCTTCTTTAAGATCTTCTTTTAATTCTTCAATTATTTTAGAAAAATCTGTTTTCTCGAAAACACGTTCCTGCACATTCGTTCGTGAATAAGCAAGTAAATCGTTTATCAAAGTCTGCATACGCTGTGCAGCATTTTGCATTCTTTTAAATTTATCTTTACCGCCTTCCGATAAATTCTCCGATTCTTTCTCCATAATCTGAGAAGCAAAAGTCTGAATTTTTCGAAGAGGTTCCTGTAAATCATGACTGGAAATATAAGCAAAGGACTGAAGTTCTTTGTTCATTTCTTCCAGTTCATTATTTTTCTGCTCCAATTCTAAGGCATTCATTTTTAAGGTATCATCGGCTCTTTTTTTCTCTGTTAGATCGTGCGTTACCTTAGAAAAACCAATAATATCACCTTGTTTATTATGAACAGCTGTAATAACGACACTGGCCCAAAATAAATTTCCGTTTTTTCTGGCACGCCATCCTTCATGAATCGCCTTTCCTTTTTCTCGGGCAATTTCCAATAGCTTTTGTGGCAGATCATTTTTCTGATCTTCCTGAGTATAAAAAACAGCAAAATATTTTCCAACAATTTCATCTGCTTTGTAACCTTTTATCTTTTCGGCTCCAACGTTCCAGTTTTCAACAATTCCCTCTGGATTTAAATATAAAATGGAATATTCTTGAACTTCTTCTACCATTAAATGATAACGTTCTTCACTTTTTTGGAGTGATTCATTCATCTGGATTAGTTCTTTTGTTCGGGCTGTAACCTGTTGTTCGAGCTCGTGCGTAAATGCTTTTTCGGTATGAATATCTGTAAAAGCGCCCACCCATTTTATAATTTCATTATCCAAATTATATATCGGTTCGCCAATAGCAGTATGCCATCTGTAGGATCCGTCTTTTCTTCGCATTCGCACATCAGAGCGGTAAAGTTCACCAGTTGAAAGAGCATGTTTCCATATTTTCATATTTTCATCAAAATCATCTGGATGAATCATCTCTTGCCAGGATTTCTCGTCTTGCGGTTCAAATCCAGTGTATTCCAGCCATTTTGCAGATGTAAAAAGCGGATTTCCTTCAGCATCTGTTTCCCAGATTAACTGCGGAATACTTTCTGTTAATGAACGGAATCTTTTCTCGCTTTCTTCAATTTTTTTCTGGCTTCTACTTTTTCTGTAACGTCGATAAGGGTCAATCTAATTCCAGAAATGGCATTATCGCTTTCGCGGAGCGGTGCAAATTCAAAATCAACATAAAATTCATTGACAGTATCTCTGTCGCTGATAAATAAAAGCGATTCAGATTCAGAATAAGTTGTTCCAGACTCATACACTTCTTTTAATAATGCTCGCATATTTCTGTTGCTTAAGTTCTGGAAATAATTCTAAAATATTTTCTCCATGAACAGCCTTTTCGTTTTTCTTCCAAATATTATTAAGAAGAGCCAGATTGGCCATTTCGATTACAAAATCGTCTCCTCGCAAAATCGCTTTCGGAACAGGCGACTGCATGATCAGATTGCGTAATTTTTTTTCGCTTTCTTCAATTTGTCGCTTGTAATTTTTTTCTTCTGTAATATCTCTTACGGTTCCAATGAGTTTTTCGGCTTCATGATTTTCATCATAAAAAACCTTACCTTTTCCTTCAACCCAGTGTACCGATTGGTCTTTCCAAATTACTCTCGCTTCATAATGGAGCAGGCCAGAAGTTAAGGCATCTTTAAATGCTTTATTCCGAATATGCATATCATCGGGATGAAGATGGGCAAGTAATTCTTCATGAGAAAGCGTAACATCTTCTGTATAACCGCCAATAACTTCGAGATATCTTTTAGAATAAATGGGGAATCTGGTTTTAACATTCAATTCCCAAGTACCCAATTCACTAGCTTCAACTACAATTTTAAGACGGTCTTCGCTTAGTTCTATCTGCTTACGGCTTTCAACCTGTTCGGTGACTTCTGTTACAGTTACAATAATACCCGTGATCTCGCCATTTTCTTCTTTTAGCGGATGATAAAGGAAATCAAAATAGAAAATTCCTTGTTCTCCATACCTGTTTAAAGGAATAGGCATTTCGTTTCCGTGATAGGGAATACCTGTATTGAGAACATTATCTAAAAGATCACTGACTGTATCTTTTACTTCTGGGAGCGAGTCAAACAGCGGTCTGCCCACAAAAGTATTTTCTTCGCGGGCGACTAGTTTTAAGTAAGCTTCGTTGGCCATTTCTACCACATGGTTGCGTACTGCGTAAAATTGTAATTCCAACAGGAGCTTGTTTAACTGTATTTCTAAAACGTTTATCCGCTTCTTCAATTTCTTGTCGGATAATGACTTGTGGTGTATTGTCGACTACCCAAATGGCTATTTTGGTGACTTTACCATCTATATTCTTTAATGGTGAATAGACAAAAGTGACGTATATTTTTTCTTTTTTTCCATGCCTGATAAGTTCCATTTCTACTTCATTGGCATAAAACGGAACACCTTCATCAATTACTTTTTGAAGTTCTTTTTCATAAAAAGATTTTACCTCGGCAAAACTTTCCCAATAGTGCTTTCCAGCAATGTCGCCATAAGGTTTTCCTGCAACTTCAACAAAACTATCGTTTACGATTTCGCATATCAAAGTATCGGCATCAATTAAACAAATTCCAATTGGCGCCTGCGAGACTCATACTGCTTAGATTTTGTTCGTTTTCTTCTATTTTTTGTGTGGCCGAATATAAATCTGTTAAATCTGCGACGGTATTCATTACGCCGTAGATTTTTCCATTTACATCATACAAAGGCGTAAAACTGTAATTGAAATAGAAAGGCTGTAACAAATTATCGACTACAATATCAACTCGGCTGTTTCTGGAATGAAAAGATTCTCCAGTTTCAAAAACGGTAGCAACTTGTTCAAAAATAGACTGATTGTGTAATTCTGGAAGAATTTCTTTATATGTTTTTCCGATTACATCTGGACCTTTTCCCCATATTTTTATAATCGATTCGTTGGCAAGTTCAATACGCATTTCTTTTCCTGCATAAACGGCGATTGGAAAAGGCGCATTTTCGACCAATTGACGAATTTTTTGTTCGCTTTCTTCTACTTTCGAGCGGGCTAAAACCTGTGCGGTTACTTCAGTTGCAATCGCGACAACACCAGAAATGGTTCCATCAGCTTCTCTTAAAGGTTCGTAAACAAAATTGATATAGGTGTTTTCTGTTTGTCCATTTCGATTTAGTTGAACAAAGAGTTCGTCGGTTGTAATTTTTTTTCCATTGCTGAAAACACTGCGGAGAATTTCGTCAAGACCTTGCTTTTTTAACTCAGGCAGTTCTTCAAAAATAGGTTTGTTGATTATTTTTTCTGCTTTAGTGCTCCAAAGTTCTAGCATTTGCTGGTTCGCAATTTCAACGATATAATTTTCTCCTCTAAAAATGCACATCGCAACAGGAGCCTGCATAATATTTTTGATAAACCGCGCATTACTTTCCTGCAAAGCATCGGCAACAATCTTTTTTTCTGTAGTTTCGATAACGGTAACGAGAATGCCGCCAATTGATCCGTCTTCTATTCTTATTGGACTGTACGAAAAATCAAAAAAACAATCTTCTTCATATCCATTTCGATAAAGAGGTACTTTGAAGTCAGGAAAACTAACCGCTTTTCCTTTCATTACATCTGCGAACATAGGACCAATGGTGTCCCAAATCTCTGCAAATGTCTCCTGCGAACTTCTTCCTAATGCATCAGGATGTTTGGAAGCACCAAGAATTGGACGAAACGCATCATTATACAATTGGATATGATCTTTCCCCCATGCAATATACATTCCAAACGGATTGCTGAGCATCATGGCGGTCATCGTTTTTAAACTCTGAGGCCATTTTTCTGGATCTCCCAAAGACGTTTTGCTCCAAGTCGCATCGCGAATTAAATCGCCCATTTCTCCTCCTTGGGACAGAAAATAATGTTCCTTTTTTTTGCGGTTCATTCCAAAGAAGATTTTAGGGTTGCAGTATAAAATGAGCTCTTTCGGGCTGTTTGAAATTATTTTCGGATGCGCTTCTTAGTGCGTTTTCGATAACTCTTTTTAGTTTAGAAAAATCACCAGGTTTTCGAATATAAAATGAAGCGCCTTTTTTATATAAGTTATTTACAATTTCACTGTCTAGAGAAGTGGAGAAAATTATAATAGGAAGTTCTTTTAGTTTTTCATCATTTTTAATTTCTGCCAGACATTCTAGACCATTTTTTCTAGGCATATTTAAATCAAGAAAAAGAACATCAGGAAGTTTAAATTTAATCTTTTTTAAATAATCCATTAGCTGAACCCCGTCGTGTACCATTGCAAGGTCGGTCTCAATGGGAATTTCATCGAGGGCTTCTTTAAAAAAATCGCAGTCATCTTCATCATCATCAGCTAACAAAAGATTGTAATGCTTTGTATTCATTGTTTTACTCTCCTAAAATTTAGGTTATTATATTGGATAAATTTAACATTTTTAAGTAAGAATTCCTGTTTTTTTAGCAAGAATGTTTTTTTTAAGAAGTAAAAAAATAAATAGTTGCAATTTTTTTCAAAATTCTGCGTTATTATTAGTGTGAATTGTTTGACTGAAAACAATTTTTTAAACCAATTTCTTTTTCTGTTCTAAAAAAAAGAAATTTTAAAGATAAGGGAATATTATACTCTTCTTCCCTTTTAAAATCAAGCACTGTAAACACAATTTTTACATTTTTACTGTATACTATATGCACAAAGTGTAAAATAATTACACACTATTTTTTGGCCTGTTTTTGCTAAATGCCTCTACACCAGTTTTAAACTGTATTGGCACGGCGCTTGCAAATTGTGTTTATGTCAAAATCTTTGATGCGTTTGTTTTAATTGTTTCTCACCCATACGAGTTTCAAATAAATTAAGAAGAAAAGATTTTGCTAAAAGCCATATTAAAGAAATCAAACAGGTATAAGCATGGAAAGCGAAACAATTATCTCAGAACAATTTTACTCGAACAGAAGTTCGGCTATCAGCGAAAAAAGCATTAAACAGTTCTTTTTTTGGAACTAAAGAAAAATCACAAAAAGTACATGTAGAAAGACCAACAAGTCCATTTGGACTGGCAGTTCTTATTGGAGCATTTTTATTAATGATTGCAGGAGGATATTTAGTATATCTATTACAAGAAGATTTTGAGCAATTTCATTTTGAAAGAATTGCTTCAACATGGGGATTCCCATTTTTAATTGTAACTACAATTTTATTTCTGTATCAATCTGGAGTGTTCTTGTATAGTTCTTTCATGTATTTAAAATACAAGCCAATTCCATCTGTTTCAGACGATTTACTGCCAACTTGTACAATCATCGTTCCGGCTTATAATGAAGGAAAATTAGTTTGGGATACTTTATTAAGTCTTGCAGACAGTGATTATCCAGCAGAAAAATTACAGCTTTTGGCTATTGATGATGGAAGTAAAGATGATACTTGGTATTGGATGCAAGAAGCAAAAGCAAAATTGGGAGATCGTGTAACTATCTTTCAACAGCCTAAAAACCAAGGAAAACGTCACGCACTATACAGAGGATTTAAATTAGGTACAGGTGAAATTTTTGTAACTGTAGATAGTGATTCTATTGTTAAAAAAGATACACTTAGAAACTTAGTGAGCCCATTTGTGGTAAACAAAAAATGTGGTGCCGTTGCAGGAAACGTTCAGGTTTTAAATAACAAAAAAGCGATTTTACCAAAAATGCTGAATGTAAGTTTTGTAATGAGTTTTGAATTCCAGCGTTCTGCAGAAAGTCAGGCAGGTTCTGTATTGTGTACTCCAGGAGCTTTAGCGACTTACAGAAGAGATGCAGTATTTAATTGTCTTCCAGAATGGATCAATCAAACTTTTATGGGACAGCCTTCAGATATTGGAGAAGATAGAGCAATGACTAATATGATCTTGAAACAAGGTTTCCATGTATTGTTTCAAAGAAATGCAGTAGTATTGACAAACGTTCCAGAAGATTACAAAGGTTTATACAAAATGTTTATCAGATGGAGCAGAAGTAATGTTCGTGAAAATCTGATGATGGCTAAATATGCATTTAAAGATTTCAGAAAAGAATCAAAATTTGGAGCAAGACTTTTCTTTTTAAATCAGTCTTTTAAAATTTTAATGACGTATCCGTTCTTATTATTTATGTTGTTCTTTATTGCAGTTCACCCAGTATTATTTTTAAGTTCAACATTATTGGCAATCTTGCTTTTCTCAAGTTTCTCAATGTTGTTTTATGCTAAAAGATATACGTTGGCAGAATCTTTCTGGGCATATTCATACAGTCTTTTCTACACTTTCAGTTTATTCTGGATTGCGCCTTATGCGATAGCAACAGCGAGCAAAAGAGGATGGCTGACAAGAGGTTTATAAATTTCGTACACTATTTTATTTCACTATAAAAACTCCACCCAAGTGAACAAACCCGTTGTAATTTTTACAACGGGTTTTTTATTTTGATTCTAAAGCAGCAATAATCTGCTTTTTCATTGTGGTATGAATATAGTCTAAAGCCTCGGCATACGAAATAGAATAACGTCGCTCTATATTTTGATACTGAACAGGAAACTGACTTACAATTTTATCGTAATAAATATCCAGCTGGTTTTCTGCCGGCATTTCATATTTTAAACGAAGCTGAAATCTTCTAAGTAAAGCGCTGTCGATAATTTCGTAATGATTGGTAGCACAAATTACTAAACTATCAGAAGGGAAATAATCAAAAAGCTGAATGATCGTATTGACCAAACGTCTCATTTCGCCAACGTCTTTATCGTCGCTGTCACGGCTTTTACCAATCTGGTCAAACTCATCCAGAAACAAAACCGCTCTTTCGCGAATTGCTTTGTCAAAAATTGCTTTTAAATTTTTAGAAGTTTCCCCAATTCTCGCATCGATTACCGTGCTGAGGTTTACAATTATAATCTTTTTATTTAAAGTATTGGCAATCGCTTTTGCAGTAGTAGTTTTACCACAGCCAGAACTTCCGTGCAGTAAAATTTTATTATCAACTTTAAGATTGTATTTCTTTAATTCCTCAATATATTGATGCTCTTTTATAATCTGAAGAAGCGCCGATTTATTTTCAGTGCTAAAAAATAAATCATCTAAAGCAATTTTTTCGGTATCAATTACCGTAAGATCATTCAGGTTCATTCTATCTAACTCTTTTTTAGTTTCTTTTTTAATCTTTAAATTTAAGTGCAAAATTTTAGCGTATCTGCGCCTTTGCGTGCAAATCTCTTGTTGCTGAAACAAACGCTTTATGTCAAAGCCACAAACGCACTTTCTTTAAAATTTGATGCAAAATTAAGTTTTATTCTGAAATGTTTTCATTCCAGATTTCTTTTCCTAAAAAGCGGTTTCCGAATATAGAAGTTCCAACTCTAACCATGTTTGAGCCTTCTGCAATGGCAAGTTCTAAATCCTGAGACATTCCTATTGAAAGTTTTAAATTCGATAAACCATCAATTCCTTCTTTATAAATTTCGTCTCGAATTGTTTTTAAAAGTCTTAAAGACGGAATCATTTTTTCTTTTTCAACATCGAGTAATCCAATTGTCATTAAACCTTTGATATTTAAGGTTTCGTAGGTTTTTATTTTTTTGATGAAAGACAAAACATCTTCCGGCGGTAAGCCAAATTTACTTTCTTCGTAAGAAGTATTTACCTGTACAAAAACGTCTAGTTTTCTATCCTGATTTTGGAGTTGTTTGTGTAATTCATCAGCCAGATTTAAACGGTCAAGAGATTGAATACAGCTTACATATTTTAAAACATCTTTTACTTTATTGGTTTGAAGATGTCCAATAAAATGGCGTTCAACTGGAAGATTTTTCAATTCAAAATCTTTTTCCCGCAATTCTTGCATTTTATTTTCGCCCATTAAAGTTTCACCAGCTTCTATCGCAATTTTAATTTTTTCTGCCGAAACTGTTTTTGTTGCCAGTAAAAGCTGTACCTCTTCAGGATTTCTTCCCGAAATTCTGCACGCATTTTCAATACGCTGATGCACATTTAGTAAATTAAAAATAATATCGTTTTTCATATTACAAAATTAAACGAAATCTGGAATGCGTTTTTAATCCAGTTTATATTATTCAAACTAGTCCAGATGTTATCTTAAATGTAGTATTTGTACACTTTTTTACTGGACCAGTATATTCTTAAAAATGAAAAAACTGGATGATTTAGTTCTTTATAATCCAATGTAAATTTGTACCATAAAACAATAAAACTTTGTCCTTGTGGACTTAGTAACTTAGAACTAAAGAAAATGAAAATAGCAGTTTGGGATACTTATGTAACCCGCAAAGACGGAAAAATTATGCATTTTGATATTTTGGTTGATGAAAATAGTAATGATGCAGAACAAGTGTATGAATACGGAAAAAATTACCTGAAAAGTGTAGCGCAGGAAGGACAGACATTGTCTTCTAAAGAATGCCGTTTCTGCCACATTGATAAAGCTCCAATTGAAGTTGAAAATCAAATTCGGGAAAATGGTTTTTCTATTATTGAAATGGAAAACTGTAATTAAATTAATTGAACACAGATAAAACGGATTCGCTATCTCGAAGACGCAGATTTAAACAGATTTTAAAATCCGTAATTTTCCGTGTCTTTGCGATAGTAAATCTGTGAAATCCGTGTCTACATATAGGTTGTGTGTAAATAGGTATTTTACAAAAGATTAGCCAGCGCTTTTATACCTTCCTCAATTTGTTTTTCTGAAAGAGAAGCGTAACCGAGACGAAATCCGTTAACGGTTTTATTAAAACTAAATTTTTCTGGATTCATGATTTGGATTCCCTGCGATTTTAGTTTTTCAAAAATCTCCAAAACATTTATACCTGCTTTGGGAACAATCCAAAATGCCAAACCGCCTTCTGGTTTTATAAAAGTTACTTTATTCTGAAGATATTGATTTAAAGTGATTTCAAAATAATCTCTTTTATTTTTATAAATAAGATTAGCTTTTTTAAGATGGCGTTTTATTTTACCTTCATTGATGAGGTTCAGGATTGCTTCTTCCATAATATTATCACCTTGAACATCAATGATTTTTCTATGACCTGCAATTTTTTGAATATTTTCCAGAGAACTCACCAAATAACCAATGCGCAATGCAGGCGCTACAATTTTACTAAAAGTGCCGATATAAATATAGTTTTGTAATCCTGCATAACTCGAAACAGGAAGTATAGGACGCTGTCCAAAATGAAACTCATTATCGTAATCATCTTCTATAATAGTAAAATTATACTGATTTGATAATTCAATCAATTTTAATCTCTTTTTTAAAGATAAAGTTACAGTCGTTGGAAACTGATGATGCGGCGTAACATAAATCGCTTTTATATTTTGATATTTCTGAAGATATTTTTCGACTTGATCGATATCTAAACCGTCAGTATCAACAGCAACAGGGAGTAATTTTGCGCCTGCATTTTCAAATGCATCCCAAGCGGGTTTGTATCCAGGATTTTCAATTAAGATATAATCTCCCGATTTCAGAATGCAGTGCGAAGCCAAATACATCGCCATTTGACTGCCCCGCGTAATGCAGATTTGATCTTGCGAAATACTCATACCGCGTTTAAAATTCAGCATTTGAGCAATCGATTTTCTAAACTCCACATTTCCCAATTCACTGCTGTAACCCATAATCTGCCAGCGCGATTTTCGGCTGAACAATTCTCGATATGCCCTTGCCAGATCATTCATTGGCGCAAGTCGGCTGTCTGGAAGTCCGTCATCAAAAACTAAATAACTTTTGGGTTCTTCAATCGTAATTTTTGAATCTTTTTTATTTTCTGTGGGATGCATTAATTTTGGAAGAGAATGCGTTACAAAAGTTCCTTTTCTGTCAATTGTTACAAGCCAGCCTTCCGCAGTCAAAACATCCAAAGCTTCTACAACAGTATTTCGGTTGACTTTTAAAAGTGCGACGAGTTGTCTGCTTCCTGGAAGCGCATTGCCGCCAACTAACTTTCCTTTTTTTACAGCATCAATAACAGCATCGGCGATTTGAAGATAAATCGCTTTATCTGATTTTTTGTCAAGCTGAATTTCTAATGGCCACGGACGAAGCATCTGGACTGTTTGTTATTTGGTTAATAGTATTTTGCAGTAGTCCAAATTTACAATATTTATAAAAGGAAACGATTTTTAAAATAGTTATTGCCTTAACTTTTTTGTGTCAATATTTTTGAGGTATTTTCTATTTTATATATTTATACCTGAATATTTTAAACAAAAACAAACTAACCTAATGAAACAAAAATTAACCATTTTGCTTTTTATTATTTCCACGGCAGGATTTGCCCAGCACTTTACGTACGGAACAGGAGGAGCTGTTTATAATTCTGAAGGCAAAAAAGTAATTCCAACAGATGTTCGAACATTTATGCGCGACAATCCAGAAGCTCTGAAATTGTACAACGCGGGACGAAGCAAGAAAACCTTCGGAAATGTTTTCTTTTATGGAGGATTGGCAATGATAGGGGCAAATGTGATTACAGCAATGAACACCGATAATATTACCTCGACTGGATCTTCGCAATATCCGCAGGTTTCTTCAGATCGTTCTAATATGACTTTTGCTGTTATTGGAGGTATTTTGCTCGTTGCTTCGATTCCGATAAAAATTGGATATCCAAGAAGAATTAGAGAAGCGATTAGAAAATATAATAGTAAACTGCCCGCTAACGAATTAGCAGATAATGATATTAAAACAGCAATAGTTGCCTCTAATAATCAATTGGGACTTCGTATTACGTTTTAAAGTTTATCAAATTATACTAATAAAAAATCTGCCGCAGAATAATCTACAGCAGATTTTTTTATTTCTAAAATTGTATTTCCGAAATTTAAATTTAATTGGCAAAGAAGATTAAAATTTCGGTTTTAAACAGATTAGGAAAGTACAGGTTCTGGTCGCTTAACAGCTTTTTTGGTAAAGTTTAAAGTCATTTGATCTAAATGTCCGTAGAAAAAAGTATCCAAAACTTCTTGAAAAACAGGATCGGCATTTTCTACCTGAACAAATAAACTCATTGACGATTGTAGTTTTTTGGCGCCAAGTTCTCCCAAAATACCTTCGGCAGACTTTTTCTTTAAAGTCAGAAGCAATTTTGAAATTTCAATTAAATGTTTGGCTAAAATCGGATGATTTAAAAACTCAGTCGCTTCTCTAAGATCTGCAACAGCATAATAATCAGAGAGCGTGCTTTTTCCTAATCCTTTTATCTGCGGAAAAATAAACCACATCCAGTGTGTTTCTTTTTTACCTTTTTTAATCTCAGAAAGAGCAGTCAGATAAAGTTTATTTTGTGCATCTAAAAATCGGGTCAAATCATTTTTCGCGTAGATCATCTCTTCATTATGAATTAAATGGTTTATAAATCGGGTTTCTTTAATGGGTAACACTTGTATATTCTTTATTATATTTTATCAAATTTTCGATTATCAAAAGTAGATTTCCTATGTGTTTGTGAGTTATAGAATTACAGCCCACCGTTATATAATTTCGATAATAGGCAAAGTGTAAGAATGTCCTGTTAATTTCTTTTTAAAGTTTTAAAAAAGACCCAAATTCTAATGTTATTTTAATGTTCTGAAAAAAAATTGGCTCTAAATTGCGCGCTCATAAAAATTAGACGAATAGCTTTAAATCATTGAGATTTTTAATAAAATTGAATGTGATTTTTAGACTAAAAAATAAATTTAGCGGTAAAATAGAAGACAGAAATTAAAAAATGATTTGTCGACGTCTTTTAATTGTGATTTATAGGTGGTGTAACTTTTGTTTTTTAGAAAATGTTGAAAAAAATTAAAAATAGCTTTTTTTCGAAATGCCTTCAGGTGTTACTAGTCGGCTATTTTTTAATCAGCAGACCTAAACATCTCAAACAGCTTCGGCCGAATTATAAATGATAATGCTGAAACGTATACTGTAAAAGGTATAGCGTGTAATTTTTTAAAGAAAGTCTTTAAGTGTGACGGAATTCCGGAAGAACTGGATGATTACGAAGCAAAAGATACTAAAACTGCTAAATTAGCAAAAGGCACTCCTGCAATGGAATATTTGATTTCGATAGAATCAATGATGCCTTACTTTTATTTTCAAATCGAAACCAAAGGAAAAAACTACATTAATAATCCAATCTTTTCGCTTGGTTTTCATGGTAAAATACATTTACCGCCTCCTCGAATAAATTCGTAAATACTTGTTTTTTTTAGGGATTAAGATAAAAATCTTAATCTCGAATGCGGTTTTTGCCGTATATTTATTCTATGTAATAATCCAGTATTTATACTTACATTCATGACACCATTAAAACGTTTTTATAACTTATTGCGACTCGATAAGCGCGATGTATATCAAATTATCTTCTATGCTTGCTTTTGGAGGGTTAGTAAACCTTTCACTGCCTTTAGGAATTCAGGCTATTATTAATTTTATTCAAAGCGGACAGCTCAGTGTTTCTTGGATTGTTCTCGTGGTTTTAGTTACAATTGGAGTTGGTTTTGGCGGCGTTTTAACTATTTTGCAATTGCGTATAGTCGAAAATCTGCGGCAGCGTATTTTTGTACGTTCTTCTTTTGAATTTGCATACAGAATGCCTCTCATTAAATTTAAAGAAATGTACTCTGAATATGCACCCGAAAAAGCCAATCGTTTTTTCGATACTTTAATGGTGCAGAAAGGAACAGCAAAATTACTGCTTGATTTCTGTACAGCATTTCTACAAGTTGGTCTGGGTATTATCTTATTAGTATTGTACCATTCTTTCTTTATGGTTATCGGACTACTTTTCATTGTTATTCTATACATTATTTTTAAATTTTCGTACAGAGATGGTTTAGAAACCAGTTTGAACGAATCGAAGTTTAAATATAAAGTGGCGGCATGGCTTCAGGAAATTGCCCGCAACAGAGAAAGTTTCCGCAGAAAAGGCGCTTTTGAATATGCTTTGGACAGAAATGACGGTTATGTAAGCCAATATGTAAATTACCGCGAAAAGCACTTTCAGGTAATGAAAAAACAATATATACAGCTGACTATTTTTAAAGTAATTGTTACCGTCGCCTTATTGTCGATCGGTGGTTTTCTGGTAATTCACCACCAAATGAACATAGGGCAGTTCGTAGCGACTGAGATTGTAATTGTATTATTGATTAACTCTGTGGAGAAAATCATTTTCGGATTGGAATCTTTCTACGACGTATTGACTTCTGTTGAAAAAATTGGACAGGTTACGGACATGGAAATTGCATGTATTCCGCAGACTTCTGATAAAACAGAAAAAGGAATCAATATTGAGACGGAAAGTATCAGTTACAATTATCCAGATCACAACAAAAAATCGCTTAAGAATGTGAATTTGAAAATTTCTCAAGGAGAAAAAATCATACTTACAGGAACAAACGGAGCTGGAAAAAGTACTCTACTACGACTTCTTTCCGGGCTTATCGAGCCAGAAACCGGTGCCATGTATGTTACGGATAATTATATGAACCGTCTTAGCGAAGATACGTATAGAGCGCAGGCAGGAACGTATTTACAAGGCGATACTCTTTTTGCAGGAACCATTCGCGAAAATATCGTGTTTGGAAACGAGACATTAAACAGCGAGGATTTAAAATGGGCTTTGGACAATGTTGGCCTTACACCGTATATTAAAACTTTTGAAAACGGACTGGATAATCAGATTCATCCGGGCGGACGCGAACTTTCTGCTTCTGATGTGCAGAAGATTCTTTTGGCTAGAAGTATTGTAGGGAAACCGAATATCTTATTCTTAGAAGATCCGGTTGATAAAATGGACGATATAACTTCGAACAAAATTGTTGATTTTTTACTTTCTGAAGAAAACGACTGGACTGTAATTGTAACTTCTAAAAATGATATTTGGAAGAACAAATGCAGTCGTATGATCACGATTGACGATGGAAAAATTATTAACGACATAAATCTTTAATCATGCTCAATATATCTAAAGATAATAACGTACTTATAACTCCGGGCACCTACAAGTCTATTACAAGTGTTGCTCGAAGACCACATTACAGAATTTTAAACAAAGTAATAATCGGATTTTTGATTTTTCTTGTTGGCTGTCTTTTTCTGCCTTGGACGCAGAATATTTCAGGAAGCGGTTCTGTTACGACTTTAAAACCAGACCAAAGACCGCAGACAGTGCATAATGCTATCGCGGGTCGAATTGAAAAATGGTTTGTAAAAGAAGGCGATTATGTAAAAAAAGGAGATACAATTCTTTTTATTTCTGAGATCAAAGAAGATTACCTCGATCCAAATTTAGTTGGAAATACCAAAGAACAAGTTGATGCCAAAAGAATGGCAAGCAGAATCGTACGGTGATAAGGTGGGTTCTCTTGATGTTCAGGCGCAGTCGCTTACAACAGAAAGACAATTGAAGTTAGAGCAGGCTCGAAATAAAATAAAACAAGCACAGCTGAAAATAAAAAGTGATAGTATGGATCTTGTTGCTGTTCGAACACAATTGCGAATTGCTACTACACAATTTGATCGTTCTACGGCATTAAACAAAGAAGGCTTAAAGCCAATGACAGATGTCGAGCAGAAAAGATTGAAACTGCAGGAATCTGAAGCTTATATTATTACGCAGGAAAATAAACTGTTGAGCGACCGAAACGAATTAATAAATGCTAGAGTTGAAATTAATAGAATTACTGCCGAATACGCTGAAAAAATATCAAAATCAAGAAGTGATAAATTTACAGCATTAAGTACCCAATATGATACAGAAGCGCAGGTAAATAAATTGGAAAATCAATATACGAATTATAGATTAAGAAACGGTTTGTATTACATTACAGCGCCTCAGAGCGGTTATGTTAACCGTGCTTTATTGGCGGGTCTTGGAGAAACTATTAAAGAAGGAACTCCAGTAGTAAGCATTATGCCATCGAGTTATGATATTGCAGTAGAAACTTATGTAGATCCTATCGATTTACCGTTGGTACACCGTGGAGCAAAAGTTCGTGTCTGGTTTGACGGATGGCCTCGAATTGTATTTTCTGGATGGCCGGGATTATCCTACGGAACGTACGGCGGAAGAGTGGTAGCGATCGAAAACTTTATTAGTGCAAACGGAAAATACAGAGTCTTGATTTCTCCAGACGGAAAAGACCGTCATTGGCCGAAAGAATTAAGTATTGGTGCTGGTGCGCAAAGTATTGCATTGCTGGAAACCGTTTCTGTATGGTATGAAGTTTGGCGAAACCTAAATGGTTTTCCTCCAAATTATTATAATTCAGGTGAAAAAGAAGCAAAAGGAAAGGAGAAAAAATAAAATGAGAAATCTTGTAAAATTGCTTTCTTTCTTATTTCTGCTGAGTTTTTCTTCGCTTCAAAGTCAGAACTTTAATGAAGAAGAATTGAGTTTCAGCGAGTTTTTGGGATATGTAAAAAAATACCATCCGCTCGTAAAACAAGCTAATCTGGAAGTAACAAATGCACAGGCCCAATTAATGGCGCTGCGCGGTGGCTTTGATCCAAAAATTGAAGTAGATTACAGTAAGAAAGAATTTAAAGGAACAGAATATTATTCATTATTAAACAGCAGTTTTAAAATTCCGACTTGGTATGGAATTGAGATCAAAGCTGGTTTTGATGATACGGACGGAGAATATTACAATCCGCAGAATCGTACGCCCGAAGCGGGATTAACTTCGCTTGGAATCAGCGTGGCTTTAGGTCAGGGAATGTTTATTAATCAGAGAATGGCCGATGTTCGAGAAGGAAAACTTCAAGTAAAATTAAGTGACGCCGAACGAAAATTAAAAGCAATTGCCGTTTTGTACAAAGCAAGTGAAGCTTATTTCGAATGGAGAAAAAGCTACAACGAAGCTGAACTGTATAAGAATTATTTAGGCTTTGCAAGTACTCGTTTTTCTGGAGTTAAGAAATTAATTGAGTCTGGAGATTCTCCTGCAATTGACAGCGTAGAAGCCAGAATTACCGTAAGAAACAGAGAACTGAATTTTGAAAATGGAAAATTAAAACTAGCAAAGGCAAAACTAAATTTGGCTAATTATTTATGGATTGAAAATGTTCCTGTTGAATTGGGCGAAATGGTAAAACCAGAGCAGAATTTAGGTCAGACCATAGAAGAAACCTTAAGAACAGATGCCATGATGGTTGATGTTGAATCGCTGGACTCACATCCGAAAATTCAATCTTTAGAAACTAAAATGTCGATTCTGGAAGTAAACCGACAGTTGAAAGCCAATTCATTACTGCCAAAGGTAAATGTTGGGTACAACTACATATCAGAACCTCAATATTGGAACACTTTTAATGCAGATGATTATAAGTTTAATGTTGATTTTAGTTTCCCTATTTTCTTGAGAAAAGAGCGTGGAAATTTAAAAATGGCTAAAATTAAAATTCAAGATCTGCAATTTGACATCGGACAGCGACGACTCGAACTTAAAAATAAAATAAAGGCGCAACAAACCGAAATTGCCTCTTTGAGAAAACAGAAAAACGTAATCGATAATCTGGTTAACGATTATATGACCATGTTAAGCTCAGAAGAAAAACTGTTTTCTTTTGGAGAAAGTTCGATTTTCTTAATCAATTCAAGAGAAAATAATCTGGTAAGTGCGAAGCTTTCGCAGATTACTTTAGAGAACCAGTTTTATATTTCGAATGCCGAATTGTACAAAATACTTGCCAATCCAGATTAACACATAAAATATACAGTTGGCGATGACTGTACTATATTAATTTTCAGAATTTAATTAAAAAAAGCTTCAGATATTTTTCTGAAGCTTTTTTTTTAGTTGTAAAAATTGTTCCATATTATAATATGCAACAGCTTTTTTAAATTGTGTTTAGGTTGTTTCTTTAAATTTGATCCGGGCTTTTTATTTCTGTTTTTAATTGAAAATTAAAACTTTACGTGCTATGGATTTATTAAAGAGAAGTTTGGTTTTGTTATGCTGTACAATCTTTGCACAGATTTTAAAAGCACAAGATGCGCCTTATTCAATTGGTTTTATTCCTGCCTCTATAGAAGAGGTTGATGTTGCTTTTCCGTTAATTGAAAAATGGCATCTCAGCGGTCAGGCAGATGTACAGCTGGTTACGCAAGGAACTTACACTAATGATAATCCTTTTGAATACACACAGCGAAAAGTAATAAGACCGTGGCTTATTTATTCAGGGTTTAAAAATCTTAAATTGTGGCTGGGCTATGCGCACAACCAAAAATATGCAGTTGAAGAAGCAGGTAACTATAAAACTCTCGAAAACAGACTTATAGTTATGGGGACATTTACGCAGAATATGCCCAGAGGATCAATATTTGAACAAGTGCGTTTTGAAACTAAATTTTTCGATGACAGAAATGGAAATCATCAAACTATTCCTAGATTAAGAGCGCGGTTTGGTGTTAATCATTTTTTAAGTCAAAGCAGTGCAAAACCTATTTTTTTAGCGCCAAATATAGGCTACTACACAGAACTTATGCTCAAATTTGCTTCCAAAGATTACGCAGACGAACATTTTGATATTTTTAGGCTTTCAGTTTATTATAGCGCTGGAATTACTCCAAACCTTCATTTTTTAGCAGGTGTGATAGGACAAATGCAAATGCGTACCAACGGAACTCAATTTGATATTTATTACGGACCAATGTTTTCGTTAAAATACAGCGTTAAACCTAAAGAACGTGAAACATTTGACAGCGTCGACGGAGGCGCAGATTAAAGTGTTTTTTTTATTTATATTCTTTATTTTTATTTGCCTTTCAAAAGATTAATTGGATCTTACTCATTAAATTTGAAAGAAGAAAATAAAAGAAATAAATAAACATGAAACAAGCAATCGTAAATGCTGTCCTGCATACTGGTGACGAAATAATCGAAAATGGAGTTGTTATTGTTGAAAACGGAAAAATTATTTCGGTACAAAAACAGATTCCAACTGGTATGGAGCAAATTGATCTTGGAGGAAATCATATTGCGGCAGGATTTATAGATATTCAGATTAATGGAGGCGAAAAGTATTATTTTAGTCAGACTCCAAACGAAGAAACAATTCAGGATATTTACGATTCCAGTTTAAAATATGGCACAACACATGTTTTACCTTGTTTAATTTCTTCTTCAAACGAAACCATTTTAAAAGGAATTGAAGCGGTTCGTCATTATAGACAAAAGCATAATAACGGTGTTATTGGAATGCATTTAGAAGGACCATTTTTAAATCCGTTAAGACGCGGCGCGCACAGTATTGATCAAGTTCGAAAACCAACCAATGCAGAACTCGAAGAAATTATCAAGCACGGAAAAGACGTAATAAAACTGATTACAATTGCCCCAGAATGTTTTACCGATGAACAGCTCAATATGCTGATCGAAAGCGGTATTACCATTTCAATAGGACATTCTACAATTACCCACAAAGAAGCACAGCAGTATTTTGCCAAAGGCATAAAACTCGTAACCCATTTGTTTAATGCCATGACGCAGTTTGGACATCGTGAACCAGGTTTGGTTGGCGCTGTTTTTGAAAATGACGAAGTCTATGCTCCCGTAATTCTAGACGGCGTACATTGCGATTATGCTCAGCGCAAAAGTGGCCTATCAATTAAAAAAAGATAAATTCTTTCTCATCAGCGATGCTACATTTTTAGGGCGAAAAGTTTCCAATTTTAAATGGGATAATTTTGATGCTCATTTAGAAAATGGTTTTTATAGAAATGAAGACGGCAATTTGGCTGGCGCCGCAATATCAATGGCAGAAGCAGTGCAAAATGCTTATAACCATCTCCATGTTGCTGTAGATGAAGCTGTAAAAATGGCTACAACAAGAGTTGCTTCATGCAATTGGAATGCAAGATAAATTCGGAAAAATAAAAGTGGGTTTTCCTGCAAGCATTTGTAAAATTTAATGCTGATTTATCCAAAATCGAAACTTTAGATTTAACCCAAAATAAATTAGATATAAGCTTTTAAGTCTGACTTATAAGTATTGTTGTGTTTGGTAAAACTTACTTTTAGTATATTTTAAATTCATACTTTTCTTTCAATATACTTGTTTTTAAAAAGCATATTGATAGTTTTGTATAAATTATTTAACCCCAAACCTACTTACTTAAATGAGAAAACCCCACTACTATTTACTTGTAATTTTTGCAAGTATACTTTTTGGTCAGCAGACGACGACGCAGATTCGTACCAGCCAAATTACCTGTCGAGTATTGATGCCACAGCTTTGCCCGCAGAAAACCACCCAATGACAATGTTTGCAGATGATGAAGATCCTGCCAGAATGTACGACAAAACAGATCGTTGGTTTAGAGTAAACGAACCGCTTCAGGTTATTCAAAAAGGAAAAGATTCTGTACAAGTTTCGCTGTATTCACCAGTCGGACTTTCAGATGTCAAGATTTATGCGAAACTGCCTAATTACGACAAACGTTTCTTGATTTACAGTTTTTCAAAAATACCAGCTTTTCATCGTTCCTTTCATAAAATTCCTTTGACAGATCAGAAAAACGACTATTTGTTAGAAACAGGAAATACAGTAACCATTGATAAAATTGAAGGATTTTCTTCTGGAGCAATTGAATTTTCGGTAGAATCAGAAGATCCATTATTTCAAAAATTCAAAAAAATAAAATCCAATCATTTAGTTCAGTTTCACGATGGGTATCATATTAATGAATTAGGAAAATTTCTTCCCATGAATCCAGTTTTGGCCAAAGAAGCGATTACCATGATTATTAATTATTCGTATGCCTTAAGTCATCCGTTGTATTACAGCACTTTTACCAATTTTGACAAATACAAAGAAGAGCAGGCTGTGCTGGCTGGAACGGCAATAAACGGCGCTTTGAACTGGCACGGAAATGCCGATGACGTTGACGGCGTTTACGATTATCTTCCAAAAGAAGAAATTGAAAAAATATACTGGAATTACCTTGACAAAAGAACCGTTTATATGGCAATGGTTGGCGGCGATTCTGCTTGGGGCGGAGGCGCTCTGGCTTCGCAATGGGAATCTGGATATGTAACTGGACATTGGGTAGGAGAGATGTCAGTTTGGTCACACGAGTATTCGCATCATATTGGTTTTAACCACAGCAGTAATTTAGCAAACAGCGGTGAAGGCGGAGGCCAGCAGGAAATGCTGACTCATTTTTATAAGTATTTGATTCATATCAATGATCTTCCTTTTACAGATCCGGAAGTTTTAAAAACCTACAGTAAAACAACTTACGTAAAAGGAACGTATAAAAAACCAGTATTTACCGTTAATCCAAAAAATCCATTTTTGCTGAAATATAAAGGAGAAGGAAAATGGAATTAAAATATAAAAGAGACATGAAACATATTTTGCCCCTAATTCTTGTGCTTTGCTTTTTTACCAATTGCAGTAAAGACGAGCTCGAATCTAAAAATTATGAGTACTATTATCCAACCGATGAAGCGACATTAACAGCACAAAATATTCCTGAAAGCACTGAAGCATTTGATCCTAAAGGAATAGCCGTTTCTAATGAAAAATTATATGTTGTTAATGGCAATGTTTTAGAAATTTTTAATGCAGTTACATTCGCGCATATCAAGACCATTAAAGAATACACAAAAGGAACAACAATAATTCCGTTAACGAGTCTGACTTCGGTTGCGGTTGACAACGGACGTATTTATTTGGGAAGCACCGAATCAAGGTTGTTTGTATTTGATGAAGTGACCAATGCAGGAATAAGCACTGTGGGAAACGGCCAATGGTGGCAGACTTTTGTACACGTTTTTGGTGTAGTGGTTAAAGACGGATTGGTATTTGTAAAAGAAAAAGAAAAGTCCATAAAAGTTTTCGAAACGACGCAGATTACCGAGACAAGCAACTGGAATTTAGAACCAATTGCTAAATTAAATACATTAAATGGTTACACAGAAGTATATTCAATGGATGTTTATGACGGCAATCTTGTGGTAGCCGGAAGAGATGCAAAAAGTTATTTGTATTATAATATTGCCAATATTAAAGCAAATGCGGCAAAGTCGCTTACCATACCAATCGAGCCAGAAAAAATGCAGTTTTTAGATGTAAAACCAATTTCGGTTAGTTTTAGTTCTGACTGGGCAGTTACATCAGAAAATGTTGGAAACGTTTCTTATTTAAGATTATATCCAAAAGAAGATTTCATGAAAAAAAATACTAAAGCCGTGGTTAACGCATCAGATATTTTAGGTCAGAATGCCTTCGGAACTATTGTGGGAACTGCGCGACTGAATGATCTCATTTTTCTATCGGACAATACCAATAAAAAAATCAGAATTATAAAACTGAATAAAGCTTCAATTGCAGAGCAGAATAATTAGGGGTTAAAACCCAAAAAAAAAAAAACAAATTTCAAATTCCAAATTCCAAAATCAATTGGAATTTGGAATTTTTTATTTAGAATTTGGATTTTGGATTTTGGAATTTGGAGTTTAGAATTTGGAGTTTGGAATTTAGAATTTGGAGTTTGGAATTTGGAGTTTGGAATTTGGAGTTTGGAATTTGGAATTTGGAATTTGGAGTTTGGATTTTGGATTTTGGAATTTGGAGTTTGGAATTTGGAATTTGGAGTTTGGAATTTGGAGTTTGGAATTTGGAATTTGGAATTTGAAACACCTAAAAAACCTACTACATTGATAGGCTAATAAAAGTTTTGATAGTTTTTACAGAAAAATTAAAAATAACTACTTAAATTTGCGACGACAATGAAAAATAGTAACCAGAATATGAAGAATTATTATAGCCGCAGTATGATGTGCTGTGACGCTGTTATGAGACTTATTGATCTGGCTTATATATAAATGATATTTATTTCGAAAAAAGCCTTTCATAACTTTGAAAGGCTTTTTTGATTTTAAAACTTAGTTAAATAATGATTGAATTAAAAAATGTTACCAAAACGTTTCATCAGAAAGACAGGATTGTTGTCGCTTTGTCTGATGTCTCGCTTAGGGTTCCGCCGGGGAAAATTTTTGGTGTAATTGGAACTTCGGGAGCTGGAAAAAGTACTTTGATTCGCTGTGTGAATTTATTGGAAAGACCAACTTCAGGAGAAATTATTGTAGACGGTAAAGCTTTAATGCAATTATCAAATTCAGAATTAGCGATCGAAAGAAGACAAATCGGAATGATTTTTCAGCATTTTAATCTTCTTTCTTCACGAACTGTTTTCGAAAATGTTGCTTTTCCATTGGAACTTGCAGGAACTTCAAAAACAGAAATTAAAAACAGAGTTTTAGAATTACTGCAATTAGTTGGTTTAGCCGAAAAAGCAAACGATTATCCTGCAAGTCTTTCTGGAGGTCAGAAACAGCGTGTTGCAATTGCAAGAACTTTGGCAAACAATCCGAAAGTACTTTTATGTGATGAAGCAACAAGCGCTTTAGATCCTGCAACTACAAGGTCTATTTTGAATTTGCTGAAAGATATTAATAAACGTTTAAATATTACAGTTTTACTGATTACGCACCAAATGGAAGTTGTAAAATCTATTTGTGATGAAGTGGCTGTAATTAGTCACGGAAAACTAATAGAGCAGGGAAGTGTGGGCGAGATTTTTGCAGATCCGAAACATGAATTAACCAGAGAATTTATTTCTTCTTCCTTGCATATTGATATCCCAGCGGTTTATCAGGAAAAATTAAAACAAGAAGACGACGGAACTTTGAATCCGTTATTGAAATTGGAAATGACGGGAAAGTCGGTAAACGAACCTGTGATCTCAGAAGTTTCCAGACTTTTTGATACTGATTTTAAAATTGTAAGCGCTCAAATGGATCAGGCTGGTGAAGTTAATTTTGGTGTAATGCTGATCGAGTTATCCGGAAAACGAGAAAATTACAATCGTCGCAATTCAATATTTTAATTCGAAACATATTAAAACAGAAATTATAGGTTATGTCTGATTCCATTATAGAATTATTGTTAAAAGGAACATGGGAAACCATTGTTATGACTTTTGTATCGGGATTTTTTGGATTTTTATTGGGACTTCCAACAGGAATTTTGTTGTTCCTTACACGTAAAAACCAAATTTTAGAACAACCGGTTTTAAATAGAACTTTATCGGTTTTGGTAAACGTTTTTCGTTCCATTCCCTTCATTATTTTAATTGTTTGGATGATTCCGTTTACACGAGCCATTGTAGGTACGTCAATTGGTGTGAGTGCGGCTTTAGTTCCGTTAAGCATTGGTGCGGCGCCATTTATTGCCCGTTTGGTCGAAAATAGTTTACTAAGTCTTCCTTCAGGATTAATTGAAGCCGCGAGAGCGTTAGGTGCAACACCGCTTCAAATTGTATACAAAGTATTATTGCCAGAAGCACTGCCTTCTTTAATCAACGCAAGCATCGATTACCTTAATTACACTTGTAGGTTATTCTGCAATGGGCGGCGCTGTTGGTGCCGGCGGATTAGGGCAGGTTGGGTATCAATATGGCTACATTGGTTATGATGCCGTAACGATGAACTCGGTATTAGCATTATTGGTTATTCTGGTATTCGTGATTCAGTTCGTGGGAGACAGATTATCAAAACGATTTGATCATAGATAGTTTTTAGTCTAAAGTTTAAAGTCTAAAGTTTAAAGTCTAAAGTCGAAAGTGAAAAGTGGAAAGTGGAAAGTGGAAAGTGAAAAAAAAATAATAAAATAGAAATGAAAAATAAATTAAATATTTTTAAAACAGCTGGAGTTTTGGCTTTGGCACTTGTTTTATCTAATTGCGGAAAAAGTAAAAATAATGATCCGCATTTTATAAAAGTGGGAGTGGCTTCTGGACCAGAATTAAAAGTGGCTCAAGCCGCTAAAAAAGTAGCAAAAGAAAAATACGGATTAGAAGTTGAATTGGTTTCTTTCAACGATTATGTTATTCCAAATGAAGCTTTAAGTCAGGGAGATATTGATGCAAATGCTTTTCAGCATAAACCCTATTTAGATGAGCAGTCTAAACAACGCGGTTATAAATTGGCTATCATCGGAAAAACATTTGTTTACCCGATTGCTGGTTATTCTAAAAAAATAAAAAGCCTTGCTGAATTGAAAAACGAAAGCACGATTATTATTCCAAATGATCCAACAAACGGAGGACGCTCTTTATTGCTTTTGCAAAAAAATGGTTTATTAAAATTGAAAGATAATGTGGGTCTGCTTCCTAAAGTTACAGACATTGTAAGTAATCCTAAAAACTTGAAAATTTTAGAATTAGAAGCGCCTCAACTGCCTCGTGCTCTAGACGACGAAAATGTTTCAATTGCAATTATCAATAATACGTTTGCTTCTCCCGCAGGATTGGTTCCTTCGCGTGATGCTTTATTTGTTGAAGATAAGGATTCGCCTTATGTGAACTTGGTGGTAAGCCGTGAAGACAATAAAAACGAAGAAAAAGTAAAACAGTTTTTGCAAGCTTTTCAATCTGCTGAAGTTGAAAAAGCGACAGAGCAGGAATTTAAAGGCGGAGCGGTTAGAGGATGGTAATTTAGTCCTTTTAGTTCTTAGTGATTAGTGATTAGTCCTTAGTGATTAGTGATTAGTACTTAGTGATTAGTTGTTAGTTCTTAGTGATTAGTTCTTAGTGATTAGTTGTTAGTGGTTAGTTCTTAGTCCTTAGTGATTAGTTGTTAGTTCTTAGTAATTAGTCTTTAGTCTTAGTTCTTAGTTCAAGTGATTAGTCTTAGTCCTTTGTTCTTAGTTTTTAGTCTTAGTAAAATAGGAGTTATGAGTTAGAGTGTCTGACTTATAACTCCTAATTTTTTATACTATAATGCCTAGATTGAACCCCATAACTTTATAAAAATAACAAGTTGATTTTGTAACATTTGAAGCTGGTTTCTACTTTAATTTAGGAGATATTTCTAAAACAAAAATCATGAGATCGATTTGGACAGGTTCAGTAAGTTTTGGTTTAATTAATATTCCGATAAAAATCTTTTCTGCAGTAGAGGAAAGCAGTCTTGATATGGATATGCTCGATAAAAAAGATCATGCTCATATCAAGTTTAAACGTGTTAATGAAGATACGGGTAAAGAAGTTGATTTTGCCAATATTGTAAAGGGCTATAAATTGGATGATAAATATGTCATTCTAGACGATTCTGATTTTGAGGTCGCAGATGCCATCAAAACCAAAACTATTGATATTGAAAGTTTTGTTTTAGAAAAAGAAATTCAGAGTATTTACTATGAACAACCATATTATCTCGAGCCAGATAAAGGTGCGATGAATGCCTACGGTTTACTTCGTGATGCGGCCGCAGGCATCTGGAAAAGTGGGCGTAACGCGCTTTGTTTTACGAAATAAAGAAAGTCTTGCGATTTTAAAACCATATAAAGATGTAATTGTTTTAAACCGAATTCGCTTTGAACAGGAAATAAGAAGCACGAGCGAATTAAAACTGCCTCCAATGTCCAAAAAATCTACGAAAGAAATGGACATGGCCGAAAAACTAATCGATCAGCTTACGGAGAAATTTGATATTGCCGGGTTTAAAGACGAATATACCGCCAAACTTTTGGATATTATTAAAAAGAAAGCCAAAGGAAAACCACAAAAAGCATCTCCAAAACTAAAAGTAGTACACAAACAAAGCGACGATTTAATGTCAATGCTGAAAGCAAGTTTGGAAACGAAAAAGAAAAAATCTTCTTAATCGGTTTTGTTTTCTTCCAGTTTGTGAATAATCTTTTTAATGTTGGCGCCTTTTGATAAAACAGGTTTCCATAAATCGCCTTTTTTCTCAAAACGAGACAGCACATTTTTAATGGTAAATTGCGACGGATGTAATTTTTCTGTTACTTCACTCCATTCCAAAGGCGTTGAAACCGTAGCGCCAGGTTTTGGTCGAACGGAATAAGGTGCGACCAAAGTTTGTCCTCTTCGGTTTTGCAGAAAATCGATATACAATTTGTTTTTTCTCTTCTTGATGCCGCGTTCAATCGAAGTAATTTTGGGAAGTCTGGCGTGCACTTCTTTAGCAATTAATTCTGCTAAAATCTTGATTGAATCATAATCGTACTGCGCTCCAAGCGGAATGTATATGTGCAGTCCAGTGGCGCCAGAAGTTTTGCACAGACATTCTGTATCCAATTCATCCATGACTTCTTTGACTACTAAAGCGGTTTGTACAACAATTGGAAAATCATTTTCTGTCGCAGGGTCCAAATCGATAACAAGCCAGTCTGGATTTTGAATCTGCTTGATAGTCGAATTCCACGGGTTCATTTCAATACACCCTAAATTTGCCATATAAAGCGGCGTTTCCTTATCATTACAAATCAAATAATTAACATCGTCATCATTTGATTCAGAGAATATTTTTTTGGTTTTAAGCCATTTCGGCGTTTTATCCACATCGACATCTTTTTGATAAAAACTAGGCGAATCAATGCCATTAGGAAAACGGTTCATAGATTCTGGACGATCTTTTAGGTACGGAAGCATAAGCTGCGCCACTTCATTATAATATTGGATAATGTCGCCTTTTGTAATTCCGTCTTTAGGAAAATAGATTTTATTTTGATTTGTTAAATGCAAAGTCGTTTTTCCAATTTTCAAATCGTAATCATTTTCGGTTTTCTGTTCTTTTAAATTTTCCATCGCTGGTATGGTATCATTGGTTTCTTTAGTACTGCTTTTTTTAATATTGCCATTGAAAGTAACTTCGCTGGCTTTTTTGTCTACTCTTAATCCTAAATAAACGGGATGTCTTAAATTGTTATCCTGCGTCCATTCCGAATATTTCACCTGACAAACTATCTTGGGTTTCACCCACTGAATTTTATCCCGCAAAGGAACTTTTTCTTTAAGCGGTGATTTCTCAATAAACAAAGGCTTCAATTTGGTATAAAGTTCTTTTAAAACCGATTCTGTAAAGCCAGTACCGCATTTGCCAATGTATTGCAATTCTTTACCGTTATATTGTCCAAGCAGAATTGCGCCGAAATACTTTCTCGAATTTTTAGGTTCTGTAATTCCAATAATAATCGCTTCTTCTTCGTTAGAAATTTTAATTTTCAGCCAACTATTACTTCTTGCGGCTACAGTATAGGAACTATCTGCTTTTTTGGCTATAATTCCTTCGCTGTTACTTTTTTTGGCTTTTTCAAATTGCTTGATACCATCGCCAACGGTATGTTCAGAATAGAAAATATTGGAAAAAGAATATTTATTAAATAAAATTCTAAGCAGTTCTTTTCGGTCCAGAAGCGATAATTCTGTTATTGGATTTCCGTCGAGATTCAACAAATCAAAAACATAATATTTTAAGTTTCCAATTCCCGTTTTAAGATAATTTTGCGAAGCATCTGGAAATCGGCACGCCCGGCTTCATTTTCAACCACAACTTCGCCATCCAGAATTACAGTATGATCTATTTGTGCCAATTCATCTGCAATGGGTTTAAAATTAGCATCAAACGAAATTTTATTGCGGCTGAATAAATCAACTTTCGGCGGATTAATTACGGCAATAGTTCTGTAACCGTCGTATTTGTTTTCAAAAATCCATTCTTCATCATCAAAAGGTTTTTCGGTAGTGTTGGCAAGCATTGGTTTAACAAAGGAGGCTTCTAATACTTCTGAAACTTTTACTTCAGGTTTTTTTTTGGCCGCTTTTACAGCTGTCTTTTTTGCTTCGGTTTTTGGAGTCAATTTTGCGGCTTTCTTTTCCAATTCTTCCAAAGTTCTTTTAGAAATAACCGATTTATTATTTTCTAAAATATCAGTATCTGTCGCGTATTTGTCTTGTTTTTTAATTAAAAGCCAAGCATTTTCTTGTTTTCCATGAAGTTTGACCAACGAAAATTCACCTTTAAGTTTTTTTCCTTTTAAGATAAAACTCAAACGTCCTTTTTTAAGATCGGCTAATAATTGTTTTTCGTCAGAGGTAGTTTTTTCGTCAGAAGTATACGTTCCATTATCCCAAACGATCACATTTCCAGCGCCATAATTTCCTTCTGGAATTGTGCCTTCAAAATCTTTGTAGCTGTACGGATGATCTTCAACCATCATGGCAAGACGTTTTACTTCAGGATCCATTGACGGACCTTTTGGTACCGCCCAGCTTTTGAGCACGCCATTCATTTCTAATCTAAAATCATAATGCAAATGAGAGGCAGCATGTTTCTGAACCACAAAAATCAACTCATCTGCCGATTTTTCAATTTTTCCTTTCGGCTCACGCGTTTGTTTAAAATCTCTTTTTTGGTTGTATTTAGAAAGTGACATAAGCTTGAGTTAATAATTTTGCAGTGTTAATGAAATAGAGTACAGTGCATACGCAACAATTGCAAATATTACATGGGCAAAGAACAGCTGAATATAATAACCCTTAAAATCAATTGGGGGTTGATGATGGGTCATACTGAAAATAATTATCCAGCTGATTATGCCAATTACACCGCTGATAGCCCCTAGTAGCAGAGCGCTGAGTGGTGAAATTGGAGCAATATTCTTTACCCAAACAATATGATATCCAACGACAAACAAAAAACCAATTACATAATGTAACAGCCATCCCCAAGTTATTTTTGATTGGGTCGAAAGATCAATTTTCATTTTGTCAATGGCGTAACCTAAAAGCACCGGCTCTTTATATAATTCTCTAAAACTTTTAGACATTGCATAACTAAACCACGTCATGGCTGATGTTGCCGCAATAGAAACTAAGACTAATTGAAGAGTTGTATAAATCATAATTAGGTGTCTTTTGGAAAATAACGTGCATCAAAGTTACTTTCCAAATGCCTATTCAGATTATAGTATTAAATTTACAAATTACATAATTGACAGTATATGAGATACTTTGTCTTAGTGAGGATTCTTGAATTGTAAATTTTATTCGTTTAAAGAGATAACAGTTTCGAGACTTTCGCTTAAAATAGTTACGGCTTTTTCCATTTCTTCTTTTTCCAAATGACCAAATCCTAAGCGTGTTGCGGTAAGGTTTTTGGTTTGGTATAAAATAGTTTTCGGCAGGAATAATCCGTTATTATGACATTCTTTCTGCAATTTTATAAGGTTGAAATAATCCTGCCATTCTACCCAGACAGCTAAACCTCGTGGCGGGATTTTAAATTGAATTTTGTCTTTTAGTTTTTCATTGAGCGACGAAACAAAATAATCTCGGCGTTCTCTGTAGATTTTTTTATTTTTTTTCGAAAGACGATGCACTTCACCTTCCGTAATCCATTCTGTTAAAACCTGTTCTTTAATCACATCAATTCCGGGTTCGAGTATGTTTTGATGTTTTTCCAGTTCTTTAATAAATTCAGCTGGACCAGCAACAAATCCGTAACTGAATCCCGAAGGAAGCGATTTTCCAAAGGATCCTATATAAACTACGCGCTGGTTCGAGTCGAATGCGGCTAAAGGCGACACTGGATTATTATCATAATGAAAATCAAAGTCATAATCATCTTCCAAAATAACAAAACCGTATTGATTGGCTAATTCCAAAACTTCAATTCTTTTTTTAGCGCTAAGCAGAATCGTAGTTGGATAATGATAATTGGAAGTAAGATACAAAACTCTGATGGTAGAAGTTTCGCAGATTTCTTTCAAGCGTTTGGTATCAATTCCATCTTCATTCACAGGTATCGAAATAATCTGCGCTCCCGTATTGGTCAATGTCATATTGGACATATAATATCCGGGAGAAGCCACCACAACTTTATCGCCAGAACCAATAAGGACTTTTGTTACGAGGTACAAACCAATTTCGTGACTGCTTGTAGTAAGAAGATTAGAAGTCGAAATTCGAATTCCTCTCGTAAGGTTTAAGTAATTGGAGAAATGAGTTTTAAAATTAGAATGCGAACGCAACTGAATTTCTTCGTAGGTTTTGGAGGTTTTTCTCCTTTTTAATTTAGAAACATAAAGTCTCGCCAAAACATCTGTTTGTACCAATCGCAAATCTGGCATTCCGTCATTAAATTGAAAAGGCAGATTGCTGATTTCTGTTGGATTTTCGAGAATAGTAGAACGCTGAAAAGTAAAACCAGCAGGTATTTCAGATTGATTTTGTTCTTTTAAAATTGGAAATTCGGCCTTATTTTTTTTCTGTCGCGATAAAATAAAAGTTCCTTTATTAGGAAGCGTTTCAATCCAGCCCTGCGATTCTAGATCCTGAAAAGCTTTAATCAAAGTGTTTCGGTTTACCGCCAATACTTTACAGAGAATTCGCGTGCCCGGAAGTTTTGTTCCCTCTGGAAGGAAACCCGTTTGTATGGCTTTAATAAATTCAAAAACAAGTCGCAGGTAAATTGCTGTGCTTTCTTCTGGCTTAAGCTGAATAAAGCTTCTAAAAGGAATTTGAACCGGACTATCCATAATTATAAAACTGGTATACTTTATTGGTACGGCAAGGTACTACTTTTGCCAAAAAAATAATAACCAAATGAAAAAAATCTATATTGCTGTCTTTTCAGTAATTTGTACCAGTTTTTACGCGCAGACACAGGATTCCATTACTAATATGGAGGAAGTAATAATTAATGAAAACCGTTTTAGTACGCCAATTTCGAAGCAAAATAGAAATGTGTACATCATTTCAAGTGAAACCATTAAAAAGCTTCCAGGAAGAACGCTTCAAGAAGTATTGCAATATGCAAATGGAGTAGATATTAGACAAAGAGGACCGTTTGGAACGCAGGCCGATATTAGTGTTGACGGCGGTAGTTTTGAGCAGACAGTTGTTTTGTTAAACGGTGCTAAAGTAATCGATTCGCAAACGGCTCATAATATGCTTAATTTGCCTCTTCCGGTTGAAGCAATTGAAAGAATTGAAGTAGTTCGCGGACCAGTCGCAAGAACTTTTGGAATCAACAGTTTGACGGGTGCGATTAATATTGTGACCAAAAAACCAACAGATTCTGGATTTTTAGTAAGTACATACGCCGGATCTAATTTTGAAAAAGATACTAGAGATACAGGAGATACTTTTTATGGCGCCGGAGTTCAGGCGGGAGCTGTTTTGGGAAAAGAAAAACAACAGCATTTAATTTTTGCTTCTCATGACAAAAGCAATGGTTACCGTTATAATACTGCATTCGAAAACAATAAAATTTTCTATCAGGGAAATGTACAGATTAATGATTCTAATGAAATTTTAGGTTCGGCAGGGTATATTAACAACGGATTTGGAGCCAACGGATTTTATGCGGCGCCGGGCGATATTAATTCTACCGAAATTGTACAAACTACATTTGCCAACATTCAGTCGAAGCATGCTATTACAGAAAACTGGAAAATTATGCCGAGAATAACCTATAGATACAATTATGATGATTATCGTTATTTAGGAAATGCTAATTTAAATGTTGGAAGAAGTCAGCATTATACCAATTCTATTGCGGGAGAGTTGAACTCTACCGTTAAATTATCTAAAGGTGAAATTGGTTTTGGAGCAGAATTTAGAAATGAAAATATTCATTCGTCTAATATTGGCGATCACGATCGTGAAAATGTTGGACTTTATGCGGAATACAGAACAAGTTTTACAGAAAAATTAGACGTAAATGTTGGTACTTATCTAAATTACAATTCCGATTATAAATGGCAGATTTATCCAGGTATTGATGCAAGTTATGCCATTACAGATACGTTTAAAATTATTGGAAACGTGGGAACAAGCCAAAGAATTCCATCATTTACAGATTTGTATTTGCAAGCAAACAGGAAATATTGGTAATGCCGATTTAGATTCTGAAAATGCTTTTCAAAGTGAAATTGGTTTTAAATACATCAAGAAAGCTTTAAGTTTTAATGCAAATTATTTCTACAGAAAAATAGACAATTATATCGACTGGATGCGTAATGCGACAACGGTGCCTTGGCAGAGTCAAAACACAGGCGATTTAAAAACAAACGGAATCAACTTGCGCGGTAATTATAGATTTGATTTTTCTAAAGATTCGAGATTGAATATTCTTTTGGCTTATACGTACTTAGATTCTCAATTTGAAAGTTCACGTACCGAAATATATTCTAAGTATCTTATTTCTTCGTTAAAACATCAAATTACGAACACAATTGATTATCAGTATAGAGATTTCTCTGTATTATTTGCAACTCGTTTTAACGAAAGAATCACAGGCCCTTCCTATTGGGTAAATGATTTTAGAGTAAGTCAATCTATAAAGAAATTTACAATCTTTTTGGATGCTCAGAATATTTTTAATGCGACTTATTATGAAGTAGGAGCAGTGCCGTTACCTTCAAGATGGTTTACTCTTGGAGTGAAAGTGGTGACTTTCTAAGAATAAATATTTTACTTTAGTTAGATAAAAAGCTTGTAAATGTAACGTTTACAGGCTTTTTGTTTTTTTAGAACAATATTCAATCAATTTCAATTATGAATGTTAATATAAAAATTTATAGAAATACTGTAAGATTAACCGTTTTATTAATAGTTACTTAGCTTTTATAAATATTTAAAACATTTGTTATGAAAGCTTTATTGAAATTGAATATCCTGTTTCTTGTTGTTTTGGTCGGATTATTATCTTCTTGTAAAAAGAATGATGGTTACAGCGATAAAATAGAAACGAATATAGTTCCCGTTGATAGTACAGAAACACCAAAAGATACTACAGCAAATGCGCCGAGCGATCAAACTAATATTGAAACAACTCAAAGTGCAGAAGCTGGAACAACTGCTCGCGACGAATCTAAAAGTACTGAAGGAACAGGAAGCGGACCAGGAGAAAGTGTACAAGACGGTTCTACCTATACGCCTGCAAAAGGAGTACAGAAAGACAGTGTTAAACTACAGACCGAAAGTGCTAAAAAGAGAAAGAATAAATAAGCAAGTCTGGTTTAAGAGGCAGTTACAAAACTCATTTCAAAAGCGAAGTGAGTTTTTTTATGCGGTTAAAAATGCTTTTGAAGTTCATTTATTCAATAAAGAGTATGAATCTAAAATTTAAACAAACATTTTTAGCTTTTAAATTGATGTAATTCAGTGTTTTAAAGTGCTTTAAGTTAATCTGTTTAAATAATTATCAAAAAAATATTCCTTAATACTACTAATTTGATAGAATTAATATATATATTTGTACCACAGAAAACTTCTGTGTGATACTTATCCAGAAAGACTGAGGGAATAGGCCCATTGACGTCTTAGCAACCTGTTGCCAAATAAGGTGCTAAATCCTTCCACTACGGTGGATAGATAAGAAGATTTCCTCAAATCTGAATAAGTTCATTAGTACTAAAATGATTTATTTTAAAATGAAAAACGAATCAATCTTATATACGAGTTATGAACTTTTGAATTTAATTTTCGAAGAAAATAGTCTTGCTTTTTTTCGAATGTGAAGACTTAAAATTCTCCCTTAATTTTTTTATTAAACTATATTTTCTAGAAGCCTTTTGACTTTGGCCTGGGAATTCTTTTGTCTCAACTTAAACTAAAAATCAAAATAAAATGAAAAAAATACTATTAGGTTTTGCCCTATTTTTTGGAGTTATCCAAACTCAGGCACAGGAAAACAATTTACAATTAAAAGGTACTGTTGTAGATACCGTGGTTCCATATGTTTACTTGCAAAAGTTTCATAATAAAATGTTTACTACGATTGATTCGGCAAAAGTTAAAGATGGAAATTTTAGCTTTACAACCAAAGTTAAAACTCCAGAATTATACGGATTAAGCGTAAACACAGAAAATAGTCCGTTCTATATTTTCCTTGAAAAAGAACCAATTACCGTTAAACTTAGTCCGCTTAAATATTACAGTACATCTGTAGTTGAAGGTTCAGCTTCTCAGACTTTGTTTGATACGTACAGAAAAACGAAAGATCTAGAAATTAGTAAATTCATTACAGAGCATCCAAAATCCATTGTTTCTGCTTACGTATTATACAGAAATTGGTCTTATCGATTAACTCCAGAGCAAATTACTCAAAATATTGCCCTGCTTGATAAAAGTCAGCAAAATAACACTTACGTGAAAGAATTAAAAGAACTGGTTACTGTTTTAAACGGATTATCGGTTGGAAAAAAAGCCCCTGATTTTACAGCAAATGATCCAGAAGGTAAACCAGTTCATTTTTCTGAAAATCTGAAAGGATATACTTTAGTAGATTTCTGGGCTTCGTGGTGCGGACCGTGCCGAAAAGAGAATCCAAATATTGTAGCGACTTACAAAGAATTTCACGATAAAGGATTCAATATTGTGGCAATTTCTTTGGATAAAAAGAAAGAAAACTGGGTTAAAGGAATTCAGGACGATAATTTAAACTGGACTCAAGTATCAGATTTGGCTTTTTGGAACAGTGCAGTCGCTAAATTATATGGCGTAAGAGCAATTCCAGCAAATTATTTAGTGGATTCAAAAGGCATTATCGTGGCAAAAAATCTGCACGGAGAAGAATTGCAGGCTACGCTTAAATCGCTTTTAGAAAAGTAACTTTTTTGTAATTCTTGAGGAACGAAGAATCACACGCGGAATTTGCCAAATAATGTTGAGATTCTAGTGCGATTCTTCGTTCAGAATGACAAACAAACTTCAATTACTTTGAAGTTTTTGAATTCTTCAAAGAAGATTCAATCAATAATAAATTTAGTTAATATAAAATGATAAGGAAATGAATGCTATTGAGACACAAACGAAACCAATTGAATTAGAAAGCTATTTTTCTAAGTTTAGAGAAAATACAGTAGGTGTAGATCATACTTTTAGATCGGTTTATGGAAAACAAAATCTGTTATATGCAGATTGGGTTGCCAGCGGCAGATTGTATGCTCCGATCGAAGATATTATGCTCAATAAAATGGGACCGATGATTGCCAATACGCATTCACTTTCTAGCCAGACAGGAAAGACTTCAACTTATGCCTATCAATATGCGAGAGATATCATTAAAAAATCGGTGAATGCAAATGAATCTGATGTTTTGATTACAACTGGAACTGGAATGACGGCCGCTTTGTCGAAACTGCAAAGGATAATGGGACTGAGAGCGATTGATGAAGATGATAAACCAGTGGTTTTTATTACGCACATGGAACATCATTCGAATCAAGTTTCCTGGTACGAAACCAATGCCGAAGTTGTGATTCTGCCTGCTGATGAAAATAATCTGGTTGATCCGAATATTCTTTCTGAAGAAATAAAAAAATATGCAGACAGAAGTTTGAAAATTGGTTCGTTTACCGCTTGTTCGAATGTTACGGGAATTATTACGCCGTATCATGAACTGGCTAAAATCATGCATCAAAACGGCGGACTGTGTTTTGTTGATTTTGTCGCTTCGGCGCCTTATGTCAAAATCGATATGCATCCAAAAGATCCGGAACAGCAGTTAGATGCAATTTTCTTTTCGCCTCATAAATTTTTAGGCGGACCAGGAACTTGCGGCGTTTTGGTTTTTAATGAGGAATTATATAAATCCAATTTTCCGGATAATCCGGGCGGAGGAAATGTAAAATGGACGAATCCGCTGGGCAAATATTGTTATAGCGAGGTCATAGAAGTTAGAGAAGATGGCGGGACGCCAGGCTTTCTACAAGTAATAAGAACTGCCTTAGCTTTGGAATTAAAAGATAAAATGGGCATTTTAAATATTAAAAACAGAGAAAAAGAACTGCTTGATCTTTGTTTTTCTAGACTTCAAAAAATAAAAGGTTTGTCCATTTTAGGAGATCTTCAAACAGACCGAATTGGATGTGTTTCTTTTGTTATCGAAGATATTCACTACAACTTAATCGTTCGGCTTTTAAATGACCGTTTCGGAATTCAGGTTCGCGATGACTGGTCTTGCGCAAGTACTTATGCGCATTATCTTTTCAATATAAACGAAAAAAAATCGGAACTCATTACAAACGAACTTTTAGAAAGAAACCAAACCAATAAACCGGGTTGGGTGCGTTTATCACTGCATCCGATTATGACAAATGATGAAGTTACGTTTATCTGCGATGCAATTGAACAAATCTCCCTGCATTATAAAAAATGGAAGAACGATTATGTGTATAATGTCGCGTCTAATGAATTTGAAAATCCTGAAATAAAAGAAACAATTTCGCAGGAAGTAAATGAATGGTTTAGGCTGGATTAAGGGGATACAAATATTTATAATACTAATAAACCTGACAGGTTTTTAAAACCTGTCAGGTTTGCTTTGAGATTTATTTAGGATGCAGATCATATCATAAGAAACCTAACAGGTTTTAAAAACCTGTCAGGTTTGTCTTTAGATTAAGATAAAACTTGTTTCAAAAAACGATCATTAGATTGAATATTGTTGCAAATTATAATTTGCAACCTCTTTCTCAATAAAACAGTGTTTTTAATTTATAATTTCGGTGTGAAATGATTTACTAGATTATTCCTGAGATACCTTATGATTAATTTAAATCTTAAACTCCAAATTATGTCTGTGCCTGAAGAATTATATAATATCAGATTTGCGGAACACTTTGAATCTATCAAATTTCTTTACTTAAACAATGAAAAGTTTAGAACAATTTGTGACGATTATTGTAATAATGTTGTTGATGCTCAAGTTTATCAGAAGAAATTTGAAAAAAATTTCCGCCGTAAATTGGAATGTGAAAACTTATCTAAAGAATTAGAAGAAGAAATATTGTTTTTTGTGGTAAGAAGCAGTTAAAACTTGTTAAAAATAAGAGGCTTACGTAAACTCAATATAAATATTACAGATAATGCCACCCTTTTCTTTATGTTTTAGTATTTAACATAAAAAATGTTTAATATTGCGTTTTTTGATCTTCAATCCTTTTTATTAATGCCTCTTTATAGCGAATATGCTGATGATATTTTATTAGATCTTCTTAAGGAAGACGATCAATCAGCCTATACCGAAATTTTTAAAAGGTATTCTAAAATCCTAATTAACCACGCCTATAAAATTCTTGAAAATCAGGATGAGGCCAATGATGTTGTTCAAGAGGTCTTTCTTTCGATCTGGAACAAACGTAACGAACTATCCATTACTGGATCTCTTTCTTCCTACTTATACAAAGCGGTAAAAAATCGAGTACTTAATTATATCGCGCACGAAAAAGTGGTTTCGCGCTACGCTGATTCTATTTCGCACTTTGTTGAAAACGACTATGTTTTTGCAGATTCTAATCTTAGAGAAGAAGAATTAGAATCGATTATAGCAAAAGAAATTGCTTTACTTCCAGAAAAAATGCGGGAAGTTTTTCTCTTGAGAAAAGTAGAAGAACTATCGTATGAAGAAATTGCCCTTCAATTAAATATTACAGACAAAACAGCCAAACAGCAAGTATATAATTCGCTCAAAATTCTGCGTGAAAAACTCAAGTCTTTAATGGGAGTTTTCATTTGGTAAAGTATTATGTTGTTTTTGTTAATTTCTATAGCAGAATCTTACTTATAACAGGCTGATTGGTAAACAAAAAATAACGTATTTCAAGATTTGTTAATGATCTAATAATATTTTTTTAATTTTTTTCGTCATTATCTATGACAAAAGTAATTTCTAACTGTCTTATATAAAACAGGACAAAAATTTCGTGTTGTAATTATGAATAAAACTGAAATCTTAACATTGCTGAAAAAGCATCAAGAAGGTACTTTATCTATGGAAGAAAGCGATAAGCTGGACGCTTGGTATTTACATAAAGCTTCTAACAGCAATTTACAGCTCAGCGAATATGAACTGGAAGACAGTTATAATTATTTAAAATCGAATCTGCCATTACAGCAGGATAGAAAAGTAATTTCTCTTTGGTCAGCGCATTGCTGTTGCGAGCATCAATAGCAGTATTTTTAGGTTCTGGAATATTTTACTTTACAAAACCAAAAGAACAAATTACTACGGTTGCAACAAATCCACAGGAAATTGCTCCAGGAGGAACAAGAGGAATTTTGACACTTTCTAACGGAAAACAAATTGTTTTGTCTGCTATTTCTGGAAAAGATACTATTGCAAAAGAAGGAGATGAAGAAGAAGTAACCATTAAGATGGGCGCAAATGGCGTTATTACCTATGTGATAAACCCAAATGCAGCTGGTTCAAAAGATGATGGTGATTCCTTCAATACACTTTCAACACCAACAGGCGGGCAGTATAATATTATTTTGGCAGACGGTACCAAAGTGTATCTTAACACAGTTTCGTCTATTAAATATCCAACACAGTTTAATGGCGATCAAAGAGTTGTGGAGTTAGAAGGAGAAGCCTATTTTGAAGTAGCCAAAAATAAAAACAAACCCTTTATCGTAAAATCAGGCGATCAATCTATTGAAGTCCTTGGAACGCATTTTAACGTACATGCCTATAACAATGAATCGGTTTTAAAAACTACTTTATTAGAAGGAAGTGTTGCGGTTTCGTATAAAAATCAAAAATCAATTTTAAAACCAGGACAACAGTCTAGTGTTTCTGACAATTTTAGTAAAATTAAAATTAAAGAAGTCGATACCGAAGTCGCAGTTGCATGGAAGAACGGCCGATTTAAATTTGATAATGCCGACTTAAAATCAGTTATGAAACAATTAGAACGCTGGTACGGAATTAAAGTAGAATACCGTGACGATGTTTCGGATGTGAGATTTAATGGAGGTACGTTTATGAATAAAAATTTGTCTGAGGTATTAAAAGTACTTGAGCTTAGTAATATAAAATTTAAGGTTGAAGGAAAAACAATTATTGTATATCCCTGATTTTAAATTTACCCGATTATATTGAGACTATAAACTAAAAAACCAGAAGCAGTTGCGATGCTTCTGGTTGTTATAAAAGTTTATAGCCAGTATAAGTTTGTCCACCTATTGTTTAACTATAACCAAATGTAAATGTATGAAATTTAATTTACAACCAAAAAAACCTTACAAAAAAATCAAAAAAAGGATTCCCAGATCTAATTTTTCTACTTGTTTATGGGGCTTCAGTATGTTATTTATGCTTGCTTTGCAGTTTTACAGGAAAAGCACAGAACATCACCATTAAATTTAAAGATGCACCACTTGAAACTGTGCTGAAAGAAGTGGCAAAACAGGCTAATTACGAAGTTTTTTATACGCAGAAACTGCTGAAAGATTCGAAACCTGTAACTATTAATGTTAAGAATGCTTGCATTAAAGGAAACGCTGAATCAGATTTTTAATTCCCAAAATTTAAAGTACACGCTTACCAACCAAACAATTGTGGTAACCGATGGAAAAGAAAAAGCGGAAAGCTTGGGAAACGGATTAATCGATATCCGAGGAAAGGTCGTAAATAATAAAAATGAACCATTTCCAGGCGTATCGATTACTCTTGCAGGTACTAATAGAGTTAGTGTAACAGATTTTGACGGAAGTTTTACTTTTGATAAAGTACCATCAAATGCCATACTGGAATTAACGGGATTAACGATAGAGAAAAAATCTATCGCTGTAGACGGACGTGCAGAATTGACTGTTGTGGTAGAAGACAAGGTTGTCGCAATGAAAGAAGTGGTGGTGACGGGTTTTCAAACTATAGCAAGAAGTAATTTTACAGGTGCAATTGCTAAAGTTGACGAAAAAACATTAAACGAAAATATCAATGCAGATTTATCAAGCGCGCTTGAAGGTCGTGTGGCAGGTTTGATGTTTCAGAAAAATCCAAGTGGAGCGACGAAGCAGATAAACCAATTCTAAGAGGTATTGGTACTTTTTCTTCTGACCAAGTAGGGTATAGTCCGCTTTTAGTAATCGATGGTTTACCGACAGAATTGACTTTAAACGATATTAATCCTTATGATATAGAAAGCGTAGACGTTCTTAAAGATGCCGCGCAGCCTTCTATTTATGGTTCAAGAGCGACAAACGGTATTATTGTTTTAACGACCAAAAAAGGAAATGGTAAATTAAAAGTGACTATAAATTCAGATTTCTTTATTGCTAAAAAGCCTAATTTAAGAGATATGAATTACGCCTCTACGAGCGATATAATCGATCTTGAACAGGCAGTTTATGATAGAGAGCGTGCAAGATTTGCCAATACAGCTACGATGTTCAGCAATTATGGAGATATCGGAAACAGCAGTATGAAATACTACAGTCCGCTTTACCAGCTTAACAGAAATTTGGAAGAAGGAAAAATCAGTACTGCTGATTATGACGGCACCATTGCACAATGGAGAAAAAACGACTATATAAAAGATTATCATGATAATGTATGGCAGAATGAATTCAGACAGCGTTATAATATTGCATTTTCTGGAAGTACAAGTAAGCAGAATACGTACGTGTCGTTAAACTATGACGAGTCAAAAAACCGTGTAAAATTCAACCAAAGCAGAGCATTTAATCTGTATGCAAAAAGCAGTTTTCAAATTAACAACTGGTTGAATGCAACATTTGGAGTAAATGGAACCTATAGCAATGACGACGTAACCGATGGCGATTACAATGATTACCTTACTATTCAAAAAAGATACGAACGCATTACCGATGATAACGGAGATCTTGTAATAGCTCCATTTGTTGGAATTAGAGATGGTTTTACTTCAAGCGGTGTTATTAATCCGGCTGTAGCCGAAAAGTTAGTCTGCTTTAAGCGGTTTTAAACCAATGACCTTTAATGTTTTAAATTCACTTCAGGAAGGGATTGAAAAACAAAATTCATTAAGCTTAAGAGCATTTGCTAATATAAAAGCAAAAATTTGGAGAGGTTTAAGTTATAATACGCAGTTTCAATATGAGGTAAGAAGAAACGATAATGAGCAGTATTACGACATCAACTCTTATAAAATGCGTTATGCTATTAATGCCTTAACAGGATATAATGCGACTACAAATGTATACACGCCAGTTGAAGGTTTTTCTACAGGAGGACGTTACGAGCAGTCAAGCAGTCAGGCCAGCAATTATTCTTTTAGAAATCAATTGGATTATGCGGAAGAATTTGGAGAAGGTAAACATTCGATTAATGCTTTAGCTGGTTTTGAAATGCGCGAAACATTTCTTCCAAGAACAATTGAACAATTGCGTTATGGTTATGATCCTGTAACTCTTAGCTCTGCTGTATTAAATAATTTAGCATTAAGCCAAACGGGAGTTTCAAGTTATATATTCGGAAATAATAGAACGCTTGGAGCTTTAGCAAGAACTCAAAAAGAAATATTACACCGCTATCTTTCCTTTTTTAGTACTGCGAGCTATACCTATTTATCAAAATATAACGTAACAGGAAGTTACCGTGTAGATAGAGCCGATTTATTTGGAGTAGATCCTAAATATAAAAACCGTCCGTTATGGTCTGCAGGTTTAGGATGGAATGTAAGTAACGAAGAATTCATGAAACCTGTAAAATGGGTGAGCATGCTGAAATTGAGAACTACTTATGGTATTAATGGAAATATAGACCAAAGTACAACTCCATACATTACTGCTACAAGAAGAAACGATAATTTATATCAGTCTTTACAATATACCAATATTACAGCACAGCCAAACCCAATGTTAAGATGGGAGAAAACGCAAAGCACGAACGTTGGGGTAGATTACAGTTTGTTTAGAGCGAAGTTAAACGGTAGTATTGATTTGTATCGCAAATACAGCGACGACTTATTGGCTACGACAGATTTAGATCCTACAGTTGGTGCATTGACAAGAAGAATTAATGCTGGAGCTTTACTAAACAAAGGAATTGAATTTAGTATTGGATCTGAATGGTTTAATAATGGTAATTTCCGTGTAGCTTCTAATGTAGTATTTGCTCATAACAAAACAACAGTAAGAAAAGTGACAAGAGCACAGTCATCTGCCTCTGTCTATATATCTTCACCTGTAGATTTTTTCCAAGAAAATGAATTATACAATAGTTTGTATGCTTACCAATATGGAGGAACAACTAACGGATACCCTTATGTTTTAGATGAAAACGGCAATCCATCAATTACTTTTGATGCTAATGGAAATCCAATTTCTACAAGTATAAAAACAGTTACTAATCCAGATGCATTAGTAAATATGGGAACTTTGATACCAACTTATACAGGTTCATTATCACAGCGTTTTTCATATAAACAATTCGATTTGAATTTCTTATTTGTTTTCTCTGGTGGAAATGTAATGCGTAAAGAAGTTTTAGCGATGGATTCTGATATCGTAAATATGTCGGGTATTGCAGATCGTTATACAGATACAAATCAAAATGGTAATACACGTTTGTATGTAGACTTAGACGAAAGTGTTAGAAATTACGCAAGTACAATCAGCAGTCAGTGGAAAAATTCAAGTGCCAATGTTGTAGATGGAGATTATATTAAACTTAGAAATATTTCTCTTGGTTATAATCTGCCAAAAACCTTTGCAACTAGAATGAATATTGCATCGGCTAAATTTACTTTCCAAATGAATAACATTTGGTATTGGAGTGCAACTGGAAATCGTATTGATCCAGAAGTTTACAGTGCAAACGCGCCGACACGTAATTTGCCATCGCCAAAAACGTATTTACTTGGCTTTAACCTTACTCTTTAAAAAAATGAAACAGATATATATAACACTGCTGTCGTTGATGATGTTAACAGTAACATCATGCGAAGATTATACCGAAATTACACCAAAAGGAGCTTTAGTTATTGAGACACCAGAACAATTTCTTGAACTGGTATCGCTTCCAAATAGAGGTTATCCAATCAACAACTTTCAATATTTATCAGACGATCAATGGATGAGAGAAGCAAACGTGATTGGAAGAACTCCAAACATTGATATTATCAATTTTACTTTTGACGAAAGTGTCGATAGAGTTTCCTTACTTGGAAGTTCCAGCTTTTACAATCAGGCTTACACTTACATTAACAGATGGAATACGATTATTTCATTAGTAGATGAAAGTAAAGGCGATGAAAACACTAAACGTTTAGCAAAAGCAGAAGCTAAAATCTATAGAGCTTACGATCACTTTTTATTGATAAACACTTATGCTAAAGGATATGATCCGCAGACGGCGTACCACAGATGGCGGAATTTGCATTATGGATAAATTTGATTTAGAAGCACAGCCTTCAAAATCAACTGTAGCACAGGTTTACGATTTTATTCAGAAAGATATAGAAGATGCATTACCTTATCTTCAGGAAAAACCAATTGACGTTTACCATCCGTCATTAGCATTTGCGTATGCATTTAAAGCTAAAGTTCATTTGTTTAAACGTGAAATTGCCAACGCTCAAGCAATACAGAAAAATCACTAAGTTATAACAATCAAATATTTGATATGGTTGCCTACAACACTCAAGGCGGACCAACGGCACTTGCCGTTCCAGCAAGCAAATAATGTTGAGGTTTTGAGTTATATGTACATGACTGGTTACAACGAGATGAACTTTGCACAAAGTTATATCATCAGTCCAGAGTCGCGAACTTTATTTGGTACTAATGATGCACGTTTTAATTTGTTTTTCAATTCAACAAGCGCAACCAATCTAGATCAAGGTTCAAATACAGCTTATTGGGCAACACAGTACACCAGATTCTTTTATCCTACAGTTGGGATGAAAACTACCGAAGTATATTTAATGCTGGCAGAATGTTATGCAAGAGATAATAAATTTAATGAAGCAGTTACGGTTTTAAATACATTGAGAGCAAAACGCATTTTATCTGGTACAGTAAATTTAGCTGTCCCAGCAACAAGAAAGGAAACAATGGAACTTGTTGTGAACGAACGCAGAAAAGAATTGCTTTTAGGTTTCAACCGTTTTTTCGATTTGAAAAGATTAAATACCGAAACAGAATATGCAAAAACGGTTACGAGAGTATTTCCAATTGTAAACAAGACTGTTCCTCAAAAAACGTACACGTTACAGCCTAACTCTCGATTATACATTGTACCATTTCCTTTATCTGTACTGCAAAAGAATCCTAAACTTACCTTGAATACTGACGAAAAGGTTCCATTTTAATTATAATGAAGAAATTATTTATTTTATTAATCATGCTGGTGGCTGTTCACCAGCATGGTTTTGCTCAGACTCCAGAAAAAAAAGCAGATAGTACCAGTACGCGACCCAAAGGAATGCAGGCTTATAATAAAGTAATTACCGATAAAGCTAAAAGTAAATCGGGATTGTTTGTTGTAAGTCAGGTGGATACTAAATATTACTTTCAAATTCCAGACAGCTTATTTAACAGATATATGCTGGTAGTAACCAGATATCTTTCTACTCCTGAAGGTTTTGGACGTTTTGGTGGAGAAAAAGCAAACGAACAGACTATTTATTTTGAAAAAGGGGCTAATAATACAGTCTATTTAAGATCTCTGCAATACAAACAAGATGTTCGCAATGCCGATTCGATGCTGGCAAAAGCATTGGCAGGAAGTAATGAAAATCCAATTGCATACTGCTTTTCCAATAAAAACAACCAATCCTGATAATGGCAATGTTGTTATTGATGTAACCGATATTTTCAAGAAAGATAATCCTATGTTTTCTATAGAAAGTAAAGAGAAAACAGAGAAAAAAATAACCTCACTTGCCGATGATAAATCTTTCGTAGAAACTGTAGATACTTATCCGATTAATATCGAAGTAAAAACTACAAAAACGTATACTAATGCGACATCAAGCAGTGGAAGTGTAACATTACGATTGAATACCTCAATTGTACTGCTTCCTAAAACGCCAATGCGCAAACGTTTTGCAGATGAAAGAGTGGGCTTTTTCGCTAATAAATATGTTTTGTTTGATGATGATGAACAACGTGCTCAAACAAAATATATCATTCAGCGTTATCGTCTGGAACCAAAGGACAAGGATATTAAGAAATATCTAAACGGAGAATTGGTTGAACCAAAAAAACAAATCGTTTATTACATCGATCCAGCAACGCCAAAAAAATGGAGACCTTACCTAATTGCCGGAATCAACGACTGGCAAAAAGCATTTGAAGCCGCTGGTTTTAAAAATGCAATTGTAGGTAAAGAATGGCCGGAAGATGATCCATCAATGAGTTTAGAAGATGCCAGATATTCTGTAGTGAGATATTATGCATCTGAAACACCAAATGCGTACGGGCCGAGAGTAAGCGACCCAAGAAGTGACGAAATCATCGAAAGTCATGTAGGATGGTATCATAATGTGATGAAATTGGTGCAGAGATGGTACATGATTCAAGCTGGACCTTTAGATCCAAGAGCTAGAAAAATGCATTTAGACGATGAATTAATGGGACAGCTAATTCGTTTTGTCTCTTCTCACGAAATCGGACATACAATTGGATTGCGTCATAATATGGGAGCCAGCGACGCTACTCCGGTAGAAAAATTAAGAGATAAGAAATGGGTTGAAGCAAATGGCCATACCGTTTCTATTATGGATTATGCCCGATTTAATTATGTGGCACAGCCAGAAGATAATATTAGCCCAAAAGGAATTTACCCGCGTATTGGAGCTTACGACAAATGGGCTATAAAATGGGGATATACTTATTTTTCAAAAGCGAAAGATGAGTTTGAAGAAGAAACTGCACTTGCCAAATTAACGACTGATAGTTTAACTGCTAATCCTAAATTATGGTTTGGAGGCGAAGGAAAAGACGAAGATCCACGCGACCAGACAGAAGATCTTAGTGATGATTCTGTAGTCGCAAGTGATTACGGAATCAAGAATTTGAAACGCGTTGTTCCTAATTTGATTCAATGGACGTATCAGCCTAACGATGCTTATGATAATTTATCAGATATGCACAAAGCAGTCGTAAAACAATATGGATTGTACTTGTATCATGTACTAAAAAATATTGGAAATAATTACGTAACCAAAAGAACTGTTGAGGAAAAAGGTGTAGTATATAAGCCAGTTCCTAAAGCCAAAGTGAAAGCGGCTGTAGATTATGTTGGAAGACAATTGTTTGTTGCGCCGCTTTGGATGTATCCACAGGAAATCGATCAATATATTGCTTTAAAAACGGAAGATCAAATTGCAGACCAGCAGAATCAGGTTTTAAATATGTTATTGAGTTCTGGTATGCTGTATAACATCAGTTTAAAATCAATGCAGTCTGAAGGAGCTTACACCGTTCCAGAGTTTTTGAACGATTTACAGCAAACAGTTTGGGTAAAATTTAGTGGAAACGAGAAATTAGATTTTTACAGACGCAGTTTGCGACAGCGACTATATTGATAAGTTATACCTCTTGTTATTGCCAAAAGAAGCAGAAGGTACTAGAGCTTTAAACACAGCACAGCGCAGTGATGTAAGATTGTATGCCAAGCAAGCATCTTTTAAAATTAAGAGATGACGTAACTAACTTAATGACTGGAGCGGCAGATTTGAACAAAGAACATTACGAAAGTATTTTGATAGAAATAGATAAAATCATCAATAAACTCAATAAAACCACGATATGAAAAATGTATTAGTCATAGCCTTAATTTTCTTAAGCAGTCTGGCACAAGCACAGTTAACATCAAAAGAAGAAGTCGCTCCTGAATTAGCGACAAAACGTGAAGCCCAAAAAAAGGAAATCACGAACAATTATTTAGCTTTAAAAAATAATCTTTTAGTTTCAGATAGTCTGGCAGTGGTTAAAAATGCGACGCATTACAAAAATCATTACAAAACTTTAAGTTTAAAAAACTGACTCTTGAAAAAATGAACGAAGCAACTACAGCAAGAAAAGAAATTATACAACTTGTCGCTGAAGTTAGCGCTACTAAAAATATCAACAAACAGCGTAAAATTTTTCAATCACTTTCTGTAAAGTTTTGGGATCTCGCACCAAAATTCAAGGCAGAAGATACTGCATTATTTCTGCAAGTCTGCCCAATGACCAGCGCAGAGTGGGTAAGTGACAGCAAAGAAATTAAAAATCCTTACTACCCAAAAAATATGCTGACCTGCGACGAAGTAAAAGCAAGTTTATAATTTAGTTTTGAATTAGTTTGATGAGTGCGGTTTCCTGTATAGGAGCCGTATTTGTTTTTTAGGATTGTTCCGAAAGAAATAGCGACTTCATCTTAAGAATAATTAAGATTTCTTTTTTTCTTTAGTGCAATAGTATTTATTTCTACTTGGGATAAAAAAAGTAATGATCTCAGCTTTTTGAAATAAATTTGATTTAATTCAAATTCCTATATTCATTAGGAGTGCTTGCCAACATGCTGTTTAAAAAAACGTGTAAAGTGCTGTGGATATTTAAATCCGAGTTCATATGCAACTTCATTAATAGTTTTTTCGGAATCGAATATTTTGTTTTTGGCTGTATCAATAATTTTATTCTGAATGTACTCCTGTGCAGATTTTCCAGTTTCTTTTTTAATCAGATCTCCAAAATAATTAGGAGAGAGATTAAGTTCACCTGCATAATAAGCAACAGAAGGAAGCATACAACTCTGTTTTACGCCAACGATATTGCTAGTGAATCTCATCGACCGTCCAATGAAAAAGAGGTTGTAAAAGCGAGAGTTTTTTCCACGGAAGTGATTTAGAATATATAATAATCCCTAAATCTTGAGATTCAAGTTCTAATATTTTTGATGCATTTGAATATTTGTATTGTAATTTTATTTTTTCGTGATCATAGCTGGTTAGTAGAAATTGATTTTTAGAAGAATTAATTTCTAAATAAAAATCCTCCATTGTATCGTCTGTATACTGAAAAATTAAATAATTTTTTCGGTGAATAAAGATTCGCTTTATTTTTAAGTTTCGTCGCATTTTTGTGTTGCTCATCTTTTTTTATTTCTAAGACTTCGTATGCCCCATGAAGCGGATTACGTAGTGTATTATCATCATTAAATTCGTTGTTTTGAATATAAGGATAAAGTGATTCAAAAAAGATAAAAAGTATCAAAGAGGCCTTTAAGACAAGTCTTATTATTTGTGAAGAAAGTAAATCGCTTCCCGAAAGACTTGTCAAAGTCACAGCTTTATTTAAAAGAAAAAAATTGCCAGATTCTTTTTAGAGAAGGAATAAGCAATAAGAAACAAATTAGTAATAAGAAGGATGAATATAATTTTACAGAAATGTCAAAGCCAAAATTGATAAAAACAACGTTAGTTAAAACTCCCAAAAGAATAAAAAGGCCAAGAATTCTTGTTTTTTTAAACAGCAGCATCAAAGCTGGAATGACTTCCATTAGTCCCATAAAAAGATTATACGTATAAGAAGTTCCCATAGTGCTCCAAAACAAAATGTCTCTGTCAAGCATTCCTAAAGGCGTATACAAAGTATTTGGTTCAGGAAGGTAGAATTGAGCTTTAAAGACTTTATCAAATCCATATTTAAGCATAATACAGGAAAGATAAAAGGTCAAAATCATTTGAATTGTCCTGACAATTAAATTTTGATGAATCTTCCAGAAATTTAAAAATGAAAATAGAGTTTTAAAAATTATTGCTAGAATTAACAAAATGAAAAACAATAAATAAAATGTTGTTGAATCTGAAGTGATTTCACTATTTGAAATATAAATTCTGTCAAAATTTGAGGCAATAATTTGAATTAAATTTTCAAAAAAGAATCTTGTTACTTTATATTGAAAGTTAAGATATCGAAAAGAAAATGGCACAAATAATATTCCTAAAAACGCGAATATTAAAAATAACTGATAAGCAAAAACTCCTAATTTTTTCATTTTATGCCAATAAAAACTATTTTATTAATAGGAGTTTGCATGAGTATTGTTTTAGAAGATTTCCTAAGTTTTAATAAGTTTTTCTTATTTAATACAGGATCATTGACAAGCTTGTCTGTGATACGAATAAAATCAGAATCCTTTAGATTATTATATTCTGACCCAAACATATAATTCTTTTTAGATTGCCTGTATTTTATTATAGTGACAGATTTGCTCAAAACAATAACGGTATCAAGTAGAATAATGCTCCTCTCTGGAGGAGTTCCAAAGTTAGAACCATTAATGTCAAATAAATTGTTTTGATAAGCTTTAAAAAAAGAACCCTTAGAACCACTGTGGCTTTTATGAGCAATTACCTTTGTTTGTGCTTGAGATATTGCAGAAATAAATAAGAAAATGAATAATATTTTTGCTTTCATGATTATAATTTGATTGAAGTGTTAGTTATAAAATTTATGATGTGATCAACTATTTTTTTCTTTGATTATGTAAATATAAACTTTCTTTTTTTTTGTCGCTTCTCTTATTTCTAGCTAGTTGATCAAATTTATGATTTGCAAATTTAGTATTTAAAATGGCTGGAATTGGGCCAATAAATTATATTACTATCAAAATAAGACAATCAGTCAATCAGTCAATATCTCTATTGTAAAAGATATGTTCTTTAATAATTGAGATAGTTAAGTTTTTCATTTTATCAAATAGATTTAATCTTGTTACATCTTATTTTATAGAGTGTCCTTTTATTAAAAAGGTTGGGAATGAATACAAAAATATTGTCCTCAACAATATATTGCAGGACAGTTTATAAAATGCAAATTGAAAGAGGATTTTGTGATTGGTAGAAAACTTGTTGAATGTTTTTAAAACAAAAAGCCTGTAAACAAAGAGTTTACAGGCTTTTTTGTGGACTTGACGGGATTACAATCGAACACCTAATTCCTATATTAATGTTTATAGATAAGCTGGGAAAAAAAGCTTTGAATCCCTTTATATATGGTTTTGTCTCATTTAATATTTTTTAAAATTCACAATTGTTTTTTTCTTTTTGTGTATTTTTTCTAATAATGGTTACTTTGTTTTATTTATTAACTAAAGGTGTTCGATAGTTGAACACTTTTTCATATATTTCATTTCGTAATGAATGACAAATAAAGAATTAGGAACAACTGCAATAGAATTTATATCTGATAGTATAGATTTCTTAAGCTAATGCAATTTAGGAAAACGAGCTGATCAATTGAATAAACACTCTTTAACTCAGATATATCTAAGTGTAGCTGAAGATTATGAGCGTTATAAAATGCAATATCAGTCTATATTTCCGAAAATACTTTGAAAAAGTTTACCGCTGAATTGAGGAAGAATTAGAAGATGAGTATATGACAGATTACAGGTATAATGATTTATATGACACTTTTTTTAATCAGGAATTAGAAAAGGTAACGCATGATTTTAAAAATTTCACAAAATAATAAGTGAGTAATTAATTAGATATAATTTTATTGAATATTGCATTATGAATAATAGTTTGCCAGAATTATTTAGTAAATACGACGATATTTTAGACTCTCCCATTAAAATGGAAAGTACTAATCAAGCAATTAGAGTGTATGAAGGAGAATTTAGTTTAAAGGATGAAAGTGATGAAATTAAACTTATAGGAAAGATTGAATATAGATGGCTTCCTCATAAAGGTGTTGTTTTTTATGGGAAACCAACAGAAAAATCTGAAAGAATAGTGAGGCTCATAAATACAATTGGATCTTTTGATGTTATTTGTGATGAATATAATTTAGGGAAAGGTTTTATATCTAATTTCACTATTGGTGATGAAATTAAAATAAAAGGTGTGTTCCACTTTAAAACAATATTTGGAGATAAAACAGTAGCTGTTGATAAAATAAAATTTTGTGTGCCCAATTTTAGGGAGTTTTTGGGGGGAGTAGTTAAAAAAATAGATGGTACAAGTAGAGGAACATACAAAAGTAGAATAATTTTAGATAATGATAAATATTCAATTATTATTGATAAATGCCTCAAGTATAAAGAATCTGTTGATTTGCTAAATGAAAGTGGAGGATATTTAATTTTATACTCAGGAGAATTAAAAGCGAAAAAAGGTACTCTAACATTCCAAAACTCCAAAGAAATTCTTCATTGTTTAAATGTTTTTCTTAGTTTCTTAAATGGTAGACGTACTTCAGCATTATTTATACATGGCGTTTATGAAGAAAACGCTCTTTGGATTGACTATTCTAATTACTATGTTGATTCTTATGACAAATTATCAAGCTGGACAAATTCACATTCTACTGAAGGTTTTAATGAACTTTGGCAATTTTTCAGTAATAAATGGAAAGATGAGAACCATAGAGATGTTCTAAATACTGTAATTCATTGGTACATGGAATGTAATAAAGGTAGTGGTTTTATTGAAGGTTCTATTATAATGGCACAAACAGCTTTAGAGTTATTATATAATTGGTATGTAGTAGAGAATAAAAAGCTATTAATAGGTAAAGATTCAGAAAATATAAATGCCTCTAATAAAATACGTTTACTTATTTCTCAACTGAATATAAATTATGATGTTCCAAAAAGTTTTGCATCATTGCAAAATTTTTTAAAGTCTGAAAAGTTGATTGATGCTCCTGAAGCTGTTGTACAGATAAGAAATGCAATTGTGCATTCTCAGGAGGAAAAAAGAATAAAACTAAGTAAGATAGAAAATAAAGCTAAACAAGAAGCTTTAGAGCTTTGTATTTGGTATATTGAGATGGCTTTGTTAAAAGTTCTAAATTTTAAAGGAAATTATTATAATAGATGTTCTGATAATCGTTTTACAAGTGGAAGAGTAGAAAAGCTTCCGTGGGTTAATGATAGTAATTAATTTCATAGTATAATAATCATCATTGTATGAAGAAATTTGAAGAAATTGATTTTGAAAAGCTTTCTTCCAGAAAGCAGTTAGAAATGAAGTTGTATCCAAAAATAAAGTGGATGTATGTGAAGTTTTACTCAATTTATGGATATTACTGGGCATATAAATTGTTTTGTAAAAACTATGAGCTTCCTTATTGGGAGCAATGGGCATTATGGATTTTTGCAATGTTAAGCTTGTATTTTTTTGCGAGGGATGAAAAGGTCGATAATTTTTTTAATAAATAATAATAGATTTTTAAATCGTAATGAAAAGATAAAAATGGTAGATTTCTTTAATAAGTTATATCAAATTTTAAAAAACTTCTCTAATTTTTTTCAGAATATAGATAATGTTAAATTATGACAGTAAAGAGTGTGAAAAGCCAACCCAGTACAAATTTTATTGAAAAGGAAGCTCTTAGTAAGATTCGCAGTAAGCTAAGAAATTTATTTTTTTTAAGAGATTTAGAAATTCTTGAAAATGAAACCAACCCCAGTCAGGATTGGGGGACAGATATCTATATTGAAGTTCTCAATAAGTCTAAGCATAATAAAAGAGAAATACTTTTTCTTGTACAATCTAAAGGCATAAACAAAAAGCCCAAAATTCTGAAAAATGAGGATTCTTTTTCATTCCAGATGTCTCTTCGACATGCTAATTATTTTTACTATGAATTATCGGAACCATCAATTTTTATGGTATGTGATATATCAAATGATATAATTTATTGGTATGCTGTTCAACTTGATAGCCAATTGGAAGGTCAGATTATTGAGCAAGCTCAAAAAGGGAAAAAATCTTTACAAGTTAAAATACCTCAAAAAAATGTTTTAAATGAAGAAAATTTTGAGAGATTCTTTTCAGATATAGAAGATTCTCAAAAACATCAATTATATAAAAGAAAATCAAAGATCTTTTTAGGGCCTAATTACAAGCAAATTAATCACGAAGTAAACAAACTAAACATTATAGATGGGCTTTGTACGGTAATAGATAAATTTGAAGGAATTGATGTTCTGCCTATCCCCGTAATTAATGGACTAGATATCTTTATTGGTAAAAATGGAAGTTTACTTGGAGAGAATCTTTCAACTGATAATGAAGCTATTTTTGATTTGTTTAGTAGCTTAGAACTTAAGGATAATGTATATTATTTTAAGAATTTAGATCTTGATTACTCGCACGTCAAAAATTTACAAGAAAAACTTAAGAAAATCTTATTGTTTTTCTCTGTGAATTGGATTACACACTTAAATTGGCGTGGTAAAGCAAAAAGAATTGAAAATCGAATTTGCGTTCATAATCTGTATTTTTCAAGTAATTGCAGTTGTGAAAGATGTTGTTATGGCGAATTAAATTTTAAAAAAACAAGCGAATTACTAAAAAGCGATTTGGATTCTACAAATGTTGCATTTAGATTACGAAAGGCTTATACATACTACCTAATTGCTGATTTTGAGAAGTCGTACAGGGAACATAAAAATATACTTACTGATATTACCATTAGTAAGTTTCCTGGTTTTTTTATTATTGTAAAGTTTAACTTGATTCAGTTAAAAAAAATGATTTCGTGGGATTATTTTGGAGTAAATAGGAATGAAATACTTAATGATTTAGATGAATTAACATTTGATCTCGACGAAATACTAATACCTGAACATTTTATTGATATTTTTAAGTTGGTAAAGGATAAAAGATTTATTGATGGTGCTTTATGGGAGATTGATAGTAAATTATCTGAAATTCAAAAGTTTTGGTTTAATGATCAATTTGGAGGTAGCTCACGAAATGGTTATTCCAGAGCTTTAATAGTAGATTTTTTAAGAGCATACGGTTTTATTGAATATAATTTATTAATTTACAGTGACTATCGTGAATTTGAAGTATTGGTAAATAAAGCTCTGGAAGGTATTTTTGCACTTTATTCAATCAATAATCCAGCTTCTGATAAGTATGATCATTTTGGTTATACAATTATTGATATGTGGCTTTTTCATGCCGAACCAAAGCATGTACGATATTTACTAAATAAGTATAAATTGAAATCATTAGATATTCAATTTACTGATATTACTTATGACCGTCTTAATAACTATATAGATAATTTGGTTAATTCAACAGGAATAATCATTGATAATTTTAAAAGTGAAAATTATAAGCACAATAGAAAAAATCTTGCAGATAACGCAAAGTTATTTGATGATATTGGAAGTAATTAATATTCCTAATGATCAAAAAAATGCACTAATTGAAAAATATTTACTTTTATTAGAAATATTAGGAGAAACTTATTTTAGAAATTATGATTTCCTTTATAGTTTTTTAAACAGTAGTAATGAAGTTTCTATATCTAATCTTGAAAAGATAATCTCATTGCTTACTTTGGATAATTTACAGTCTAGCAATCTGTTTTCGTTGGCCATTGAGTTATATGTCGAAAAAAGTAATGAAGCCTCAGTTTTAATTGAGGATTCACTCAAAAAGATATTGCAGATTTCAGAATTTTCTATTGAGGAATTCTGTAAGAGAGAGCGATTTGCAAATCTAATATTTATTATAAAATATCTAACTGTTGAGACTATTACAATATTAAAAGAGCAGTTGAACTCTAAACTTGAAAAAGATTTTGATGAGGAGTTGTATTATCTTTTTTCTATTTATAGTGTATTGGATCATAAAGTAGAGTTTTTTGAAAAGTATTTAGAACTAACTCCAGACTATACAAACCTAAAAACTGGACATGAGTTTTTGAGTGGAAGAAAAGAAACCAAAAATTATCACTTGGATAAAGTTATAAATTTGATATTCAAATTTAATATTGAGTTTACATCGGAAATTAGATTGCTTTCTTCTAAAGCAATGGATAAGGATTATTATGATTGGCTAATGGATATGGAAGGATTTGATTATTCTAAATTCAACTTATATTGGATACTTTACTATAAAACAGATTTTTATAAGAAAGCATTTAAGAAGAGTCAAAAATTAAGGATAGAGATTATAAAGGGTTTAAAGGAAAATTACATTGAAGGTGTGGCTAAAATTTTCTTAAATAATTTTAATTGATTTTTTTTTTGATTGAATAATTAAAGAAATAAAATTAATACCATTAAAAAAGCCTATGAATTTTTTTCTTAGGCTTTTTATAATTTTATATTGATTGTTATCTAGTTTAACTGCTCAATATAATTATTGTCATGGATTATAGCTTTATCTCCTAAAAGATCTTTTAATAATATTAGGCATGGTGCATCCGAGTCAAGTTGCAATCCTTGAGCAAAATCGAATGCTTTTATAGGTTTGTCCTTGCCGTTTGAAATAATTCCATGTGCGATTTCAAAATTTTCAACATGAACATATCTTCTCGCCATTCCTTCCATTCTTTGATTTGCAGACACAATCTTGTCCCAGATTGAACGATTTAGTGTCCAGGCACTATTTGCAGACTGATCTTTATTTAAACGTGTATCTGAATCATGAATTACACAATGGTTTATATGGAATGCAGTAAAAATTTCTTGGAAGAATGGTATATTATTTTTTGAACCTGAGTTTAAAACATAAACTTCATAGTCATTATAGAAACGTTTAATTAAATCCCTGAATACTATCGCTTCAGTATCCCCTTCAACTATAATTACCATTTTCGCATAAAATGATTCACATACATGGGGGTTGAATCTATTTATCATTTGAATACGTTGCTTCCTATCTGCATCACTTCTGAAAACTTCATCACCTACTTGGTAGGTAAATGTGGTTTCGTCCTCTTTTTTAATTACTCTTACCAATGAGGAGTGTGGTTTAGAAATGTCAATCATAAGAGGTGAGTGGGTCGCGCATATAACTTGAAATGGAGAGTTTTCAGCTAGATCGTATAGACTTGTTCTCAATTTGAAAGTGATTTCAGGATGTAAGAATAGTTCAGGCTCCTCATATAATATAATATATTCTTTCTTTTTTTCCTTCACGAGATCTTTTTAGGAAAGTTAAAAAATTATATAATGCCTGACGAATCACACCATGTCCATATTGTGTAAAAACCTCGTTTCTATCGATTCCATCTTTGCTAATTGTTACACTATGATTTTTTTTAAATGAATCTTCCAGTTTTATGTTATCATCATCCTTAGGTGAAAGTTTTAAAGTAAGGTCTGAGAACACTTTTTTAAAATATTCATTTATTTCCTCGTTGTATTTTGTAACAATATCCGAGTCAGCTATTTTTTGCTGTAATTTCTTAACGCCATTTATCAGCTCATTTAGGTCTTCACCGTAGTCGTCTTTTAATTTTTTAAGAACTTCATCTTGTATTAATTTATTGACTTTTTCTTCAAGACTACTTTCAGTCTCCATTGCACTTATCAAAATTGGTGTAGGAGAATGTTTCTGGAATAGTGAGGGCATTCCACCAAAACCATTAAGTACCCATTCACCAGTTTCAGGAGAAAGTGTATATTTATCTGCAGTTTCAGGTTTTGTCCAGATTTTTTTTATTCGAATAAAGTTATTTTCATCTACCCATTTTTGAATCCAATCGGGATCAGTACCTTTTCCTTTAGTTACAGTCGCTAAGTCGTCATCCTGATCGTCGTTTTCATCTTTTAGAAAGATGCCTTCAATTTCAATTGGAATATTAAGTTCATAATTATAAAAATCCGACATATTTGCCTTTTGAGCAGAGTTGATAAAAAATTCATATGCACGCAGAAAAGAAGATTTACCAACATTATTTAGTCCTATAAGGAAAATAATGTTTGAGGACGAGAAATCAATTATATTATTTTCTCCTTTAAGGCCTCGAAAATTTTTAATGATAAGCTTTTGTAGTTTCATAGATAGTTAGTTTAAGTACTAAAAATATAACTTTACAACTCTTTTTTTTAGAGTAAAACTACCTGATTTGGTTTGGTTGAAATAATGAATTTATTAACAATAAAAATATCAGCTAAATTGTCAACTGAAATGAAAAAAGCCTGTAAACAAAGAGTTTACAGGCTTTTTTGTGGAGTCGCCGGGAATCGAACCCGGGTCCAAACAAGCAACTAAAGAGCTTTCTACACGCTTATTTCCTGATTAGATTTTCGTTGTTAAGCTAGGCCAGAAACAGCCACCGAACACTTATCTTCTTAATTTTCAAAACCCACCCGAAGCTCATGGATATCTAGGTTTATTTTTACGGTTCTCCTTGGCGGAACGCCACAAACCAAGGCTTTCCAGGAGAATCCAGCTTCTCTACCTTGTAGAGACGTGGCGCAATCTTACTATGATTCGGATTATGCGACTAAAGCGTAATTATTTTCGCCGTGTAAAAGTGTGAGATCTTATATTTACGAGCAAGGTCTCAATGCTCGACGTGCTTACTGTTCAATTCGACTTGCTGTCAAAACCAGTCGACCCCAAAATTGAGTCTGCAAATTTATACTATTTGAAATTACTTTGTATTAAAATTTTCAGAAAAATTCAAAAGTCAAAAATCGAAAGTTGTAAAGTTTTTAAAGTCACCTGTTTGATTACTTTTATTTCTTTTTATTTCACCCATTTATTTAGTTAAAAAAGAACAAAATCAATATTAGGAACCGCCTGAAGACTTTAAGACTTTCGACTTTAAGACTTTCAGCTTTATGACTTTCAGCTTTATGACTTTCGACTTTATGACTTTCAGCTTTAAGACTTTCGACTTTAAGACTTTCGACTTTATGACTTTCGACTTTATGACTATTCTATTCTTCGTCTTTAAAATTAAAAGGATAATCTCCAAAAATTGGAGCTAATTTTCGAACGGCATAAGTTTTAGTAGTCATTTTGTTTGAAAGTGCAATTATCGTAACTCCCTCATTCTTCAAAGTAATATAAGATGAGGTATTTCCATGCCACCAGCCATTATGAAAGTAAAAGTTTTGTCCCGTTTCCCAATTGATCATTCTTATTCCCAGACCATAATTTTTAGTTCCCTTGCGTTCATTGCTGTAACCTGTATAAACTTGTTTCAGTAATTCAGGTTTTAAAAAATCAGGTGATTGTCTCGCTCTGTCAAATTTTAAAAGATCTTTTGCCGTTGAAAAAACATTTTTATCTCCATAAACATTGTCCAGATAATCGAAACCAATTTCTACACCATTTCCTTTGTAGGATGGAACAATCTTTTTTCTGTCTTTATCATCATCAAAAACATAAGTATTTTTCATTCCCAATGGTTTGAAAATCATTTCAGACATCGCTTCCTTATAACTTAAACCCGTAATTTTCTCTATAATAAGCGCAAGCATTGCATAATTGGTATTGCAGTAACTAAAACGAGTTCCAGTTTTTGATTCCAAGCCAATATTTTTTGTGGCTAAAATATCCAGAATGTCTTTGTTGGTTAATTGATTGTGTCTGTCCCAAACCGATTTATCCCTATCTGTAAAATAAGCATAATTACGCATTCCAGTACGGTGGCTTAAAAGCATTCGGATAGTACAGTCTTCGTATGGAAATGTTTTTAAAATTGTGTTTACCTTTTGATCTAAATCAATTTTGCCGGCATTTACCAATTTTAAAACCGCCGTAGCTGTTAAAACTTTACTTACAGAGGCAATTTGTACAGGTGTATCAGCTGTTATCTTAGTGCCTTCGTTTTTATTGGCAAATCCATTATATCTTTCAAAAATAATCTGGCCATTTTTTGCGACTAAAAAACTTCCGTTCATCGTATTGTTCGGCCAGTTTTTATTGTAAAAATGATTTATTCTGCCAGTAACCGAATTTATATAAGCCTGCGAAATTTTCTTTTCAGAACCTAAGGGCTTCATTTTAGGTAATGTATCTTCGATTGTAGGAGCTGTAGCTGTATCTGTCTTTTTGTTTTGACCACAAGAACTTAAAACTAGTATAGAAAAAAGTATTTGTGGTATCTTTGTTTTTTTAAGGAAAATCATTTGCATCGTTCTTTAAAAACAAATATATCGAATTCAATTTTGTTGTTTTCTCAGTTTAGACGCTTTAAACGACTCTTTTTAACATAATTTTAAGAGTTGTAAATTTTATTTACTTGTTTTTCAGCTTGTAACGTTTTTGAAGTATTCTAAATTGCATTTTGAAAACAAAAATTTAACTAAATTTGTTATATTTGAAACAAATACTGTTTAAAAAGTTATATTATTGAATGTTAAAAAATCAATTTAAATGAAGTTTGGAATCATAAAAGAAAGAAAAAATCCGCCGGATAGAAGAGTTGTATTTTCTCCAAATGAATTAACAAAGTCGCAACAGCTTTATCCTGAAGCTTCCGTAAAAGTAGAAAGTTCAGATATCCGAATATTTTCTGATGAGGATTACAAAAAAATGGGAATTACAGTTTCAGATGATGTTTCTGACTGTGATGTTTTATTTGGTGTAAAAGAAGTGCCTATAGAAAATTTGATTCCGAACAAAGCGTATTTCTTCTTTTCTCACACGATTAAAAAACAGCCTCATAATAGAAAACTGCTTCAGGCAATTTTAGAAAAGAATATTGATTTATACGATCACGAAACTATTGTTGACGAACTGGACCGACGTTTAATTGGTTTTGGACGTTATGCCGGAATGGTTGGTGTTTACAACGGAATTCGAGCTTTCGGAATTAAATTTGAATTGTTTAAACTGCCAAAAGCAGAAACACTTTCAGGAAAAGAAGCATTAATAATGCATTTAAAACGTATTACAATGCCAGCTTTAAAATTTGTAGTTACGGGAACTGGAAAGGTTGGGAGCGGGGCAAAAGAAATTCTGGACGCCATAAAAGTAAAAGAAATTACAATAGACAATTATTTGACTAAAAAATATGCGCAGGCTGTTTATGTACAGCTTGATGTTTTAGAATATAACAAAAGAAAAGACGGACAAGTTTTAGATTTTAATGATTTTGTAAATCATCCCGAAGCATACGAATCTGATTTTGAAAAGTTTACAAAAGTATCTGATATTTATTTTGCGGGTCATTTTTATGCGAGTACTGCCCCAATGATTTTGACGAAAGAAATGCTTAATGCAAGCGACTGTAAACTTAAAGTGGTAGCAGATATTTCTTGCGATGTCAACGGACCAATTGCGAGTACAATTCGTTCGTCGACAATTGAAGAGCCTTTATATGGTTATTTTCCTTTAGAAGATAAAGAAGTAGATTTCTTTCATCCCGCAAGCAGTTGCTGTGATGGCTGTTGATAATCTTCCGTGTGAGATTCCAAAAGATGCCAGCGAAGGATTTGGAGAACAATTTATGGCACATGTAATTCCAGCTTTTTTCAACGGAGATAAAGACGGAATTCTAAAGCGTGCTAAAATAACAGAAAACGGAAAACTAACAGAGCGATTCAGTTACCTCCAAGATTACGTTGATGGGAAATAATTATTAATTGTTAATTGTAAATGGTTAATTGTTAAATGTAAAATGAGTTTATAAATTCAAAAAAGAGCTTTCTAAAATTTTTTGGAAAGCTCTTTTTTTATATAAATAGTTGCCATCAACCATTAACCATTAACCATTAACAATTAACCATTTACAATTAAATTAAACCATTTCTTCCGGTTTCACCCAGGCATCAAAATCTTCTGGCGTTACATAGCCTAAGCGAACCGCTTCCTCTTTTAGAGTAGTTCCATTTTTGTGAGCGGTTTGAGCAATTTCGGCAACTTTGTAGTAACCAATTTTAGTATTTAAAGCGGTCACTAACATTAATGAATTATCAACTAATTCTTTAATTCTTTTGTGATTTGGTTCTATTCCCTGCGCGCAATGTTCATCAAAAGAAACACAGGCATCACCTAATAATTGAGCAGACTGTAAAAAGTTCGCCGCCATAACAGGTTTGAAAACATTCAATTCGTAATGTCCCTGCATTCCGCCGACAGCAATTGCCATGTCATTTCCAATTACTTGAGCACAAACCATTGTTAAAGCCTCACATTGTGTTGGATTTACTTTTCCAGGCATGATAGAAGACCCAGGTTCATTTTCGGGAATGTGGATTTCTCCAATTCCAGAACGAGGTCCAGAAGCCAGCATTCTAATGTCGTTTGCAATTTTGTTAAGAGAAACAGCTAATTGTTTTAATGCTCCATGCGTTTCGACAATTGCATCGTGAGTCGCAAGTGCTTCAAATTTGTTTTCGGCTGTTACAAATGGGTGATTGGTAAATTGAGCGATATATTTGGCTACTTTTACATCGTAACCTTTTGGAGTATTTAATCCTGTTCCAACTGCGGTTCCGCCAAGTGCGATTTCAGATAAATGTGCTAAAGTATTTTTTAGTGCTTTTAATCCGAAAGCCAATTGAGCTGACATAACCAGAAATTTCCTGACCTAATGTTAAAGGCGTTGCATCCATAAGGTGCGTGCGTACCAATTTTTACAACATCTTTGTATTCGGCGACTTTTTTGGCTAAAGTGGCGTGTAATTTTTCTACGCCGGGAATAGTCGTTTCTATAACCATTTTGTAGGCCGCAATATGCATTCCAGTTGGAAAAGTGTCATTGGATGACTGCGATTTGTTAACATCGTCATTGGCTTTTATAAATTGTTCGCCTTCGCCAATTTCGAAACCTTTAAGGACTTGTGCGCGATTTGCAATTACTTCATTAACGTTCATATTGCTTTGAGTACCTGAACCTGTCTGCCAGATTACCAAAGGAAATTGATCATCTAATTTTCCTTCTAGTATTTCATCACAAACAGCGGCTGATAGCATCTCTTTTTTCGATAGGCAAAACACCTAAATCGTAATTTGCATAAGCGCTGACTTTTTTTAGATAAGCAAAACCTTCTATAATTTCCTTGGGCATTGATGCCGATGGTCCAATTTTGAAATTATTTCTAGAACGTTCTGTTTGTGCACCCCAATATTTATCGGCTGGGACTTGAACTTCGCCCATGGTGTCTTTCTCTATACGGTATTTCATTTTTTGTAATATATGATGTTTATAATAATGTAATTCAATTTTATTTCTTTTGAAAATGAGTGTTTTAGCCCTGATGGTAACGGCATCCTTTTATGGTAGTCCCGAGGCTTCTGGAGCCATAAAAGATATAGTGGACAGCAGGTTTCAGCTCCTGAAAATTATCATCATTTTTAATGAACTCTTTATTTAAAAGGTTTCGCGATCAAAAAAAACCTTATTTAAAATGAGTATAAATATACGGATAAATGTTATTTAACGAAAATTGATTTAGATTTTATTGCTGAGAAAAAATATATACGCTACATTTGTCGTAACATTCAAAAATTCCGGAAAACATGTTTGAATTTTCACAGTACTTAGGCTTTTTACTTTTCTTAACCATACTAACTATAGGGTTTTGGTTGATGTTTTTCTTAGTTGGTTTCGTATCTTATTGGGTTACGGGAGCAAGCTGGGAAATGTTCAAAGAAAAAAAGAGCTAAAAGAAGACAAGAAGAACAATCTATTTAATTTTAGATTGATGTCATAAGAAAAGAACCCTTTTTGTTCTTTTTTTTTTGTTCCAAAAAAAAATAAGAAAAGAAGAAATTCCAATTTTTGAAATTCCAAATTCCAATTATTGAAATTCCAATTTCTAAGATTGGGATTTGGAATTTTAGTTTTATAATTTATCCAGCAAGATTGGAATTTGGAATTTTTTAAATTTTGGAATTTAATTAATGATTTTGAATTCCAAAATATAAAAAGATGGAATAAAAAAATCCCAAATTCCAATTTCAAACATTGGGATTTGGGATTTTTAGTTTTATAATTTATCTCAAAGAGATTGGAATTTGGAATTTTTAAATTTTGGAATTTAATTAATGATTTCGAATTCCATAATATAAAAAGGTGGAATAAAAAAAAATCCCAAATTCCAATTTCAAACATTGGGATTTGGGATTTTTAGTTTTATAATTTATCTCAAAGAGATTGGAATTTGGAATTTTTAAACTTGGAATTTAACTAAGGTTATCCAGGAAATTCTCCGCCGCCTTCTCCGCCGCCTTCATTGTTTTTTGGCATGTTTTTATCTCTTTCACCTTTTGCTTTGTTGAAACGGTATGTAAATGATAAATTGAATTGACGTTTACGGAATTGGAATTCGCTGTATGAATTTACGTTATCCAAATATGTATACGATCTCATTTTTCTAGAATTAAAAATGTCGCTGATGTTGAATGCAATTGTAGCTTTGTCTTTTAATACATCTTTGCTTAAAGCAGTATTCATTCCGAACATTCCTAAATTTTTACCTTGAGCTGTTTTTTGTTCGCCATTGTACATTCCTGTCAACTGCCAGTCAATTTTGTATGGTAAAGTAACTTTAGAGTTGATTCTGGCAAACCAAGAGTTAGCCTGATTGTCTAAATTTTGAACTATAAGATTTCCTTGTGTATCTGTATAACTGTTTTCTCCAGTTGTTTTTACGTTGAAAAAGTTGAAGTTACTGTTTAATTTCCACCATTTGTATGGAGTGTAATTGAATGTAAATTCGAAACCAAATTTTTGCTCTTTACCTAAGTTGATAGGAGAACTTTTGATTACTGGAACTCCATTAACTTCGTCTCCAGTAGGAGATCTTACAAAACTGAAAACATCTTTAGTATCTTCAAAATAAGCCGAAGTATTAAACGTTACTTTAGTCCATCTTTTGATATAGCCAATATCATACTTATCTGTTAAAGAAGGATCCAAATCTGGGTTTCCTTGAAAGATATTGATATTACTTGCATAATTTACCGCCGGGTTCATGAAACGCCCTCTTGGTCTTGATAAACGCTTGCTGTAACTTGCAGAGAAATTACTTTGATCTGAAATTTCGTAACTAACAAATGCACTTGGAAATAAGTTGTTGTATTTTTTAGTATTGAAATCGCTGTTGTCTAATAGGTTAACTTCGATATTAGTATCTTCCCATCTTAAACCAAATAAATAAGAGAATTTATTTACTTTGAAACCATACTGTGTATAAAGTGCATTGATGTTTTCTTTGTACTCTAATGTGTTAGATAAATTAGTATTTACCACACCTTCGCTGTCTGTTACATTGTAAACATTGTTCAAATCTCCAAAACTTCCTTTGTAACCAGCCTCAAACTGACCTCCTTTACCTAAAGGCAAAACATAATCGGCTTGGAAAAGAACTTGTTTTTGAATTTGATCATTTAATGTTGTGTCAAATCTTGGCGAATCTGTAATTGTGCTATTGCTGTCGTCTGTATTTCTTGAAATAGAAAGATCGGCAGTCAATTTATGTCCTTTATCGTTGAAATTTTTAATTAAGTTAGATGTAAATTCTACATTTTCACTGTCGCTATCCCCATTGTTTAAACGATACGTTGTTCCTGTAAAAACTCTATCAGCATCATAATTATAATAATTGATCAAATCTCTATCCTTACCGTTATTTTTTTGATAGTTTATGGCATTTGTCCAGAAAGTTGTTGGTGTAAGTGTCCATTCAACTCCAGCTCTTCCGTTAAACCCGTTTCTGGTACGTTTAGTATCACGATCTTCGTCTAAGAAGCTTTTTGTTGTTCCGTCAGCGTTAAGATATTCTGAGTTTGTTTTACCAGCACCTTCGTTTGTTCTGTAGTTGTATCCAGCAGTGGTAAAATAGTTTAGTTTTTCAGTTTTATAATTCACATTGGCACTTAAACCATACGTTTCTGGTAAACCAGTTGAAGCAATTAAAGTTCCATTGAAACCTTGATTTTTTCCTTTTTTAAGAACAATATTGATGATTCCAGATCCACCTTCTGCATCATAACGCGCAGATGGATTAGTAATAACTTCTACTTTGTCGATCGCATCTGCAGGTAACTGTCTTAAAGCTTCTGCCATATTTATAGCCTGCGAAGGTCTTCCGTCAATTAAAATACGAATGTTGTCGCTTCCTCTTAAACTTACATTTCCTTCTGTATCAACAGAAACAGATGGTACGTTGTCTAAAACATCGCTTACGCTTCCGCCTTTTACGATCATATCCTGACCAACATTGTAAACTTTTTTATCTAATTTTATTTCTACAGATGATTTTTCAGCACGAACAACAACTTCGTTAAGCTGTGCGACGTCTTCAGATAAATTTACTACACCTAAATTAGTATCACCCTGAATGCTTTTTTGTTTGATTTCATTTGATTTGAATGAAATAAATTCAATTTTAATATCATAAGTTCCAGGTGCAATGGCAACCTCGAATTCTCCTTTTGGATTTGTGATCCCTCCAGCAAGAACTTTAGTGTCGTTTGGAGCAGTAATAGAAATTGTAGCATACTCTAAAGGTTGTTTGCTTATTTTTTCAAAACTTTTCCAGTGATTTTGACTTTATTTCCACCTGGGCCTTGTTGAGAGTAATTGTAAAAACTTGTAAACAAGAATACAAGTAATACGGCAAATTTGATTTTTTTTCATTTCTGGTTTTCTTTTCTCTTTAGACGGCAAAAGTAGTTTTTGGTTTAAAGAGAAAAATCACAAAAATATGTTAATACTGTATTTTAGAATCAATCTAAAAAAGAAGCCACAAGATCAGGATCACGGCCAATTATAGCTTTTCCATCTTTTACCACAATAGGACGTTCGATTAAGATCGGATTTTCTGTTATTGCTTCAATAATTTGATCGTTGGTTAATTTCTTTCCTTTAAAATTTTCGATCCAGATTTTTTCTTTAGTTCTAACTAACTGAAGAGGTTCAAGATCAAGTTGTTTCAATAGTACTTTGAGCTCATCAAAAGATGGAGTTTCGGTTAAATACGGTATAATCTCAAACTCTTGGTTGGATTGTTCTATAAAAGCTAGGCAGTTTCTCGATTTTCCGCATCTCGGATTATGATAAATTTGTATCATTTTGTTATATTTAGATATTCAAAATAGTCTTACGCTAAAAAGAGGTATTTTAGCAATGTCAAAAATAAGGCTAACTTATCAAATTTGAATTCTCATTTTTTTTAAATTTTATATTTATGTTTTTAGAGCAAGGAATTAAACCCGAAAATAAATTTTGGAAATACCTTATAGGATCTGTTTTTATTATTGCAAGATCTTTCGTAGGGCAGATTCCGATTACAGTCGCTGTATTTTATAAAACATTTAGTGAGAAAAAAGCTTTTCCAACGACGAATGATGAAATTATGAAAATGTTTGAGTCTAATACCACTCTTTTTCTGGTTATGATTTCATTTGTTTTTGCCTTTGCCGGAATTTATTTTGTTGTCAAATATATTCACCATCAAACCTTATTATCAGTAACGACTTCAAGGCCAAAAGTTGACTGGAATCGAATTTGTTTTTCTTTCTTTTTATGGACTTTCTTTTCACTGCTCAGCTTTTTATTTGTTTATCTCAGATCACCGGAACAATTTGTGTGGAATTTTAGATTAGTTCCATTTCTGATTTTGGTTGTTTTAGGCTCGATTTTGATTCCAATTCAAACCAGTACAGAAGAATATGTTTTTAGAGGATATTTAATGCAGGGATTTGCTAATCTCGCTCGTAACAGATGGTTTCCGTTATTGATGACTTCTGTAATTTTTGGCTCAATGCACTGGGCAAATCCGGAAGTGGCTAAAATGGGAAACGTTATCATGATTTATTACATAGGAACTGGGCTGTTTTTAGGAATCATTACCTTAATGGATGAGGGAATGGAACTGGCTCTTGGGTTTCATGCCGCTAACAATTTAATAGGAGCCTTGTTAGTTACATCAGATTGGTCGGTTTTTCAAACAAATTCTATATTTAAAGATATTTCAGAACCATCGGCAGGAATTGATGTTATTCTGCCTGTTGTGGTCATTTACCCTATTTTGCTTTTTATCTATAGTAAAAAATACGGCTGGACAAATTGGAAAGAAAGGTTAACGGGAGAAATTAATAAAACAGAAGTAATAAATTAAAATCATGCAAAATTTAACCCATAGAAATGTGCACAATTATTTTAAGTTAAATGGTTATCATTTAAATGCTAAAGATTTGTGCCGTGTTGCTTACAGTTTTATTAAAGAAGGAGATGGTTACGAACAGTCGATTGGGGAATTCTTTTTGGATTGGTTTGATAAAAAAGAATATATCGAAATGACAACTTCGGGAACGACAGGGCTTCCTAAATTGGTTCGATTGCAAAAGCAGGCAATGATACATTCTGCTTTAGCAACGGGCGACTTCTTCGATTTAAAACCTGGAGATAAAGCTTTGTTATGCTTGCCGACTCAATTTATCGCAGGAAAAAATGATGCTGGTGCGCAGTTTAATTTTAGGACTAGAATTAGATGTGGTTTCGCCAAGTCTTCATCCACTGGCTTTAAATTCTACACTGTATGATTTTGTTGCAATGGTACCGCTTCAAGTTCAAAATTCAATAAAAGAACTTTCAAAAGTGCGTAAGTTGATAATTGGCGGTGCAAAAATGGATTCTTCTCTGGAAGAAAAACTTTTGCCGCTTAAAACCGAAATCTACGAAACGTATGGTATGACAGAGACGATAACGCATATTGCGGCTGAAACGTTTAGGCGATTCTGTTTTTTCGATTTTGCCAAATGTAAAAATATATCAAGACGATCGTCAATGTCTGGTTATAAATGTTGCCACAATTTCTGATGAGCCAATTGTGACTAATGATTTGGTTGAATTAGTAAACGAACAACAATTTATCTTTTTGGGAAGAATCGATAATGTTATTAATAGTGGAGGAGTAAAGCTTATTCCAGAACAAATTGAAGCTAAATTGATCGGGAAAATAAGCAGAAGGTTTTTTGTAACCGGACTTCCAGATACGGTTTTAGGAGAAAGATTGGTTTTGGTTATTGAAGGCGAAAAACAAGATTTTGCTCCTGATTTTTTTGATGTTTTGGGTAAATACGAAAAACCAAAAGAAATTGTTTTTGTTTCCAAGTTTAAAGAAAACGAAAACGGAAAATTATTGCGCAAGCCAACCTTGCAGGTTTGAAATCCCAATCCCGAAGCGTCAGGATAAATTCCAAACTTTGAATTTAGAACTTTGTCAAAGTTTTAAACTTTGACAAAGTTGGCTAAGTATAAAAATATAGAAAATAAAAAAAATCCAAATTCCAAGTTTTAAAATTGGAATTTGGTTTTTTTAATATTGAGTATTCCAAAACAAATTGGAATTTGGAATTTATCCCGAGGCTTTGGAATTTATATTTTACGTTCCAGTAAAGCCATATAGAATCCATCGAAACCAGATTCTGAAGCCAGCATTTTACGGTCTTGAACAAACGTAAATTGTTGTCCGATTTCTGTTTTTAAGAATTTCTCTACTTGCTCCTGATTTTCTGATGGTAATACAGAACAAGTTGCGTATACTAGTTTTCCTCCTGGTTTTACGATTTTAGAATAGTTTTCTAAAACTTCGCTTTGAATTTTACGAATATTATCGATAAATTCAGGTTGTAATTTCCATTTAGAATCTGGGTTTCTTTTTAGAACTCCTAATCCGCCGCAAGGGGCGTCAATTAAAACACGGTCTGCTTTTTCATGCAGTTTTTTAATCACTTTCGTGCTGTCAATAATGCGGTATTCGATATTGAAAGCACCGTTTCTTTTAGCTCTTAATTTTAACTGCTTTAATTTACTTTCATACAAATCCATTGCAATCAGCTGTCCTTTATTTTCCATTAAAGAAGCCATGTGCAATGTTTTTCCTCCAGCTCCAGCACACGTATCTACGACACGCATTCCTGGTTTTACATCTAGAAATCCTGCAACTAATTGTGAGTTGGCATCTTGAACTTCAAAAAGTCCTTGTTTAAAAGCGTCTGTTAAAAATACATTTGCTCTTTCTTTTAAAACAAGAGCTTCTGGCTGGTCTTTTAAATATTCTGTTTCAATATTTAAATCCATTAAAGTGTTTCTAAGGTTTTCTTTGGTACCTTTTAAAGTGTTGGTTCTAAGAATAACTTTTGCCGGCTGATTTTGTGCTGTAATTTCTTTTGACCAAACTGTCTCACCTAATTCTTTTACACCTAATTCGTCCATCCAGTCTGGAATAGATTCTTTAAGTGCTCTGTTTTTAGATAATTCGTCAAAACGGCCTTTTATTTTTCTTTCTGGAGTTCCTTCTAATTGTCTCCAATCTGGAATTGGATAACCGCGAAGAACTGCCCAAACAGCAAACATTCTCCAAAGGTTATCTCTATCATAAGGTTCCTTAACTTCTGCAATTTCAGCGTATAATCGTTTCCAACGAACAATTTCGTATATCGTTTCAGCAACAAATTTCCTGTCAGAACTTCCCCAACGTTTGTCTTTTTTTAATGCTCTGGCTACCACTTTATCCGCATATTCTCCTTCATTGAAAATTGCATTTAAAGAATCGATGGTAGTATAAACTAAATTTCTGTGTAATCTCATTTCTAATATTTGAGTTGCAAAGGTACTATTAATTGATTGAAAGTTAAATTTTTAATACTGAATCTTAAGTCTGATTCTCATTAAAATAAAAAACACTCTAATTTAGAGTGTTTTTTTTGAATTATATAAAAGCGATTTTTATTTAATAATACGCGTTAATCCAATGTTTTCTGGAGCATGAAGCACCATTGGGAATTTCTCTATTTTTACAGAACTGCTGTCTAGTCCAAAAGCTCTTTCTTCGGATAAACTCAGTTTCTTGATAAAGAAATAAGAATTCATGATGATATTTTCGTGCCATCTTAAATCATTATCGTTTGATAAGAATTTCTCTGATAAGACAAATTTAAAGTCACCAATAATGTTGTTTTTATTTAAAGATTCATAACGGCTTGTAATATCCACTTCGCCTCGTTTTACCATGTCTTTGATAACTTCTCTGAACATTAAATTGATTTTAGTAGGCTCTCTAAACCCTAAATTAAAGTCAATTCTGTAAATGTCATCTTTTGCAATTTCAGTTACTTTGTACTGTGTTTTATAAGGTTCTGTCAAGATATTTACATGAACAAACCAATAAATATCAGCTCTTTTCGGACGCTTTTGCAGAATAGAATAAATTATTTTATGTTCTAATTCGTCTACACGATTGGCATTAGTCATGTAAACTAAATGCGTAGCGTATTTCGGAATGGATAAATCTTGGCTTAATTCAACTAAAACTTGTTTGTAATCATCAATTTTAACCACTTTAGTGTAGTTTTTGTTGATTTTCTTAGCCAGATACCAAATCGTCATTACAGAAATCAGCATACTTGCGATGATCAATGTTACATAACCACCTTCGGCAAATTTGGTAATATTAGCAAAAAGGAAACTGAATTCAATTAATAAATATATGGTAATCAACGGAACCATGAAGTATAATTTTACACGTTTCATGATTAAGTAATAATTCAATAAAATCGTGGTCATGATCATGCATAGAATTATGGCAAGACCATAAGCATGTTCCATGTTTCCAGACTTTTCAAAATGTAAAACGATTCCAACACAGCCAAAAAACAATAACCAGTTAATTGACGGAATGTATAATTGCCCTTTTACTTCTGTTGGGTATTTAATTTTTACTTTCGGCCAGAAATTCAAACGCATCGCTTCGTTGATCAAAGTAAATGATCCGCTGATAAGCGCTTGAGAGGCGATTACGGTCGCTAATGTTGCAACAACAATTCCGAATGGTAAAAACCAATGCGAGATAATTAAGTAAAACGGATTTCCGTTTTCTCCACCTAACTGCTGTAAAGTACTTCCTTCGTGATGAATTAAATAAGCAACTTGCCCGAAGTAGTTTAAAACTAAAGTTGTTTTTACAAATATCCAGCTGATTCTGATGTTTTTTCTTCCACAGTGTCCCATGTCAGAATATAAAGCTTCAGCTCCGGTGGTACATAAAAATACAAAACCAAGAACAAAGAAGCCATCAGGATGAATCGATAGTAAATGATAAGCGTAATACGGATTAATTGCTTTAATAACTTCTGGATAATTAAGTACTTGAATAGTACCTAAAGTTCCCAGCATAGCAAACCAGATTAACATCATTGGAGCAAAAAATTTACCCACCAGTTTAGTTCCGAATTGCTGAATGGTGAATAAAACAAATAAGATCGAAATTACGATATAAACAATGGTTTGTGTTTCCATTGTTGGGTAAAACGCCCTAATTCCTTCAACCGCAGATGAGATCGAAATGGGAGGGGTTATAATTCCGTCTGCCAGAAGTGCACTTCCCCCAATAATGGCGGGCACAATAAGCCACTGAATTTTTGTTTTCTTGACTAAAGCATATAATGCGAAGATTCCGCCTTCACCATGATTGTCTGCGCTTAAAGTTATAAGTACGTACTTTATTGTAGTTTGTAACGTTAATGTCCAGAATACACAAGAAATACCTCCTAGAACAATATCGGCATTAATCGTGTGGTCGCCCAGAATTGCCTTCATTACGTACAATGGAGAAGTTCCAATATCTCCATAAATAATCCCTAAAGTAATCAATAAACCCCCAATAGACAACTTACTATGTAAGTTTTTATGCGATGCGCTCATGTATGTTTTTATAAAAGACGGTTGCAAATTTACTGTTTTAAAACAAATTAGCAGACTATTATAATTAAAAAGATAAAAAAAAGCACAATCCTAAAATTGTGCTTCTAAATTTAATTATAAATTGAGATATTCTTAACCTCTTCTTCCTCCACCGCTTCTAGAGCTAGAACCGCTCTCACGTTGCGGCTGACTGCTTCTAGATTCCTGACTTGCTCTTGGAGCTTCAGAACGCTGGGTGTTTTGAGGTCTAGATTCGTATGATCTGCTTGAAGAACTAGATCTGCTTTCAGAACTGCTTCTTGACGGCTCCGCTCTTTGAACTGGAGCAGATTGAGTTGTGCTTGCTCTATTTGAACTTCCTCTGTTTTCAGAATAAGTTCTTGATGGTTCACTTGTTTGTGAAGACTGTCTATTGCTGTAACCTCTGTTTTCAGAATTTCCTCTCGGAGCAGATGCAGTCGAATTATTTCTACCGTATTCTGTTCTTTGTGTATTTTCCCTTCTTGCAGGAGTATTTACTGTTGCAAGCATTTTCTCTACTGTTAGTTGTTGTACGATTCGTATTATAACTTCTGTCAGAATTGTTTCTGTTAGAGTTGTAAGTTCTATTTGTGCTTCTGTTTTCAGTAGAAGATACTCTTCCGGTACTTGATGATCTGTTTGTGTTATACGTGTTCTGAGTTCTGCTTGCAGTTCTTCTTTGATCAAGATCGTATCTGTTGCTTACATTCGAATTTCTTTGAGCAAAACTATTGTTTGGTTTCATTCTTTCGTAACCGTAAGTACGTCTAGTTTCATAGATAGCTGGAGCTCTGTAGCTTCTTCTTGTGTTCACGTAGTTGTAATGATTGTTTACGTTGATACAAACGTTGATATTGTTTCTGTATCTAAACACCGGATAAGGATTCCATGCGGTATAATATGTTGGATAATAACCCCAAGACCAAGTTGAATAATACGGTCTGTAATTTGTAACCCAGAAAGAAGTATAGATAACTGGAACAACACTGTAAACAGGCTCGTAAATATAGTTGTCACCATATAAATACGTGTTTCCAACAACTTGAACGCTTACTTTGTTGTAATTGTCTCTTTCTACATCAATCGTTGCTACATCTTGGTAAACATCACGATCTAAAACCGCCTGAATAATTACAACGTGTGTTCTGTCTTCTACAGATTCGATTACACGTAAATAATCCACTTGGTTATCGCCGTTTAAGTCTAAGTTGGATATTTGATATTTAGGATCATTTAACCTTCTCTCAAAATCTTGAAGATTTGCAGATTCTCCAAACATTGAAGCCACTGCTCTTAAATCTAAATTATCGCTTATATCTGAGTTTTTTGCGTATACAGTAGCGCCGGCTTGTGCTTGACAAGAAGTAATTGCTAATGCAAATAAGGCTAGTAAAAGTAATTTCGCTTTCATGACTAAATCAATTAAATTATTTTATACTATCAGATATCCAATTACTGTGCCACAAAAATTAAGTGGTAGTTATACAGGATATTTTTAGTATTCTTTATGATTGTTAAATTATATAGTAATTATAGTCCGAGATATATTCCTGCCGTTATAATCGTCGCAAAAAAAGCTACAGCACCTGTGATACTTAATATATCAAGGAAGATTGTATTTCTGGAAAATGAATGTGATGTATCTGGATCTCTTGCTAAATGTATTATGGCTACATCCTCATATCTGTGGCTGTTTATTTCAGATTGAATAATCGTATATTTTATTCCTTTTTTCTTCCTTTCGATCACTTTTAAATGATCAGCTTTTCCATCATTGTTTAAGTCAATGATAGAAATTTTATCATCTGGATCATTTATTTGTGTTTCGAACATAGTAAGGTTTGTAGATTCATTATATATTTCTAATACAGCATTTAAATCCAAATGATTTGTAATGTAGTCGCTTTTTGATTGAATGGTAAATCCTGATTGTGCGTGAATTGTATAATAAAGTAAAAGAATTAGAACTGTAAAAAATTTTCGTTTATGCATGATTTGAATATTCTTTTATGTAAATGATAATGTTAAACTTTTTTAATTAATAATCTTCATATTGTGAATATGAAGAAGAACCTAAACTCCTAATTACAGCATAGGTAATAATTACGGCGCCTGCAACTATGTAAAAAACTACCTTTCCTGTGTCTTTTATAAAATCAACCGCATTGTATTTTTTTGAAAATGAAAGTTGTGTGTCAGGATCAGTTTTTAAATGAATAATGGCAACATCTTCGTATTTATAAGCGCTTAATTTTGATTGAATTATGCTATATTCTCTTTTCTTTATAACCCGCAAATAGTCAATTTTTTCATCGTTGTCTAAATCGATATTTGAAACTTGAAAATCAGGATTATTTATTTTTTTTTCAAAATCATTAAGGGTAAATGATCCTTCGTAAATTTCTAATAATGCTTCCAAATCTAAATTTTCTGTCACATATGCACTTTTTGACTGTATAGTATAATTTGATTGTGCTTTAGATTGACAATTCACTAATAGGATTGTTGTAATTAAAATAATTTGCTTAAACATTGTAATGTAGTTTTATAAAATTTACTAGTGCTAATAAGTTATTTATGATGCTTGTTTGAAGCGTTTTTTTAGTAATCTTTACTAATTCCTCAATAAAAAAACATTTAAAATGGTATATAAAATAGGAACGATAACATCTTTTGGACGAACTCCTGAATCTGTTTGATAATTTGTATTTGTAGATTTCATAACGATATTAATTGTTGCTACATCTTCATAAATATTTGGACTGAGTTCAGATTGTATCAGTATTATTTTAATGTTGTTTTCAATTTTTTCACTCACTCTCAAATAATCAACTTTATTATCATTATTTAAGTCAAGATTTGAGATTCGACCATTAGGATAATTCAATCTTCTTTCAAAATCTACTAAATCGGTTGTTTCGTCATAAATACGCGAAACTGCATTTAGGTCTAAATTTTCTTCTACATACGAGTTTTTTGGATAGACATTTACTCTTTGTGCGTGCATCGAAGAATGTATTAAGATAAGAAGGCTTATTAGTAGGATTGTTTTTTTCATGTTTTTTAGTTTGAGAGCTTATTAAATCCTCGAAATTGTTATCGCTTTAATTATTTAGATAATTTTATATTTTCGACTATTTTAGTTAATTCGTTGATATCATCCTTATTGGCGCCAATCATGGCAATATGTATCATTTCGTTCTCCGATAAATCAATAGCTCTTTCTTTTAGGAAGATTTTCGTATTTTCATTATCATAATAATTCCAATCTATTTCTTGTTTTAAAAAAGTTCCCTTAACAATTGTTCCTGGATATTTAAAGCCAAACTGTCTATAAAAATAACTTGGATGATTTCCGGAATAGATTACTATTGTTAAATCATCATCATTGTATCCGTTATATTTAGTGATTTTTGTTACTTTAAAATCATATGCCTGATCAACAGTGTAGGAATAATTTTTTGGCAGATCAATCTTGTATTGATACACTCCCATTTCTAATTGGATGTTTTGTACTCTGGCATTTAAATTGATCTTTCTATTTCCCTTAGATAATGTTGCAAAAACAGATTCAGTAAATTTCATGTAATCTTCTTTTTGATCATATGCTTCAGGAGAGATGTATGCAAGTATTTTAAACAAAGTTCCATCCTGTACTTTTACAACTAAGCTATTAACCAGCATGCCGCTACCTTCGGTGTTGGTTTTAGTAGGAGTTGAAAGGACAGAATAGATAGAGTCCTTATCAGTAAGTACTTTTCGATCATAGGTTAAAATTTCTCCTGTTCCTTTTTTAACATCGTCAAATAGATTCTTATCTCCTATTTTAAAAAGCTCCTTTGCAAAGAATACTACTCTTTTATCGCCATCATCATAGATGATTCTGCTTTCCTCATTATTATTTTTAGGTGCCGCCATAATGCTGGATGCTCTCGCTTCTTCTTTTGCAGTAGATGGAAAATTAAAAAATGCTTTGCCATTTAAAATCCCTATTTTTTGAGTTAAAGGTATTTTTTGAAGATTTTGTGCAAATGTAAAACCGCCTGTTAAAGCTATTATAACCGATAGGGAAGCAATCTTTTTCATAAAAAATAATGTTGATTTTAATAAAACAAAATATAATCTTAAACTTACTTTTCAATAATTTTATTTAGTTTTTTACTTGTTAAAATTTATATAAAACATTTCCAATTATCATGCCACAAAAACTATAATAATGATTTGAATTATTAGAAATAATTGTATTTTAGCGTTAACCAAATTTTGATTTATATGAAAAAACTAGTTTTGTTTTGTGGTATTTTTATTTTATTGATGTCTTTTAGAACATTTAATTATAAACCTCAGGTTTTTAATAGTGGCTTTACATCAATGACTGTAGATACTTTGTTTAAAGATAGAATTAGTATAAGAGCAATTGTAATAGATAAAAATAAAGTTTGGTACGGTGCAGATAATTCTCGTTTTGGATATTACGATTTAGACAAAAGAGAAAAATTTGAAGAACATATTTACCGTGATACTTTAAAATTGGAATTTAGAAGTATCGCTCAGACTTCTAAAGATATTTTTCTTCTTAGTGTTGCCAATCCTGCTTTGCTTTATTCTGTTTCAAAAAAAGACCATAAAGTAAAACTCGTTTACAAAGAGATAAATGAGAAAGTTTTTTACGACAGTATGCAGTTTTGGAATGATAAGGAAGGAATTGCAATTGGTGATCCGACAGAAGATACTTTTTCTATTATTGTTACCCGTGATGGCGGTGAAACTTGGACTAAATTATTGTCTGATAAATTACCCACAAATGCTACCGGAGAAGTTGCTTGTGTACCAGCAATACTAATATTGTAATAAAAGGAAATGAGACTTGGCTGGTTTCTGGTGGTAAAAAAGCACGTGTTTTTTACTCTGCTGATAAAGCAAAAACTTGGAAAGTAATTGAAACGCCTATCGTACAGGGAAAACAAATGACAGGGATTTTTACCGCTGATTTTTACGACTCTAAACACGGATTTATTGCTGGAGGGGATTATGATCTTCCTACTAAAAAAACTGATAATAAAGCTTTTACCGAAGATGGAGGTAAAACTTGGAAATTAATAGGCCAAAATTTAGGATTTGGTTATGCGTCCTGCATACAATATGTTCCAGGCGGAAGCAGCAGGGAAATTATTTGTGTTGGTTCTGAGGGAATACAATACTCTCAAAATGGTGGCGAAAACTGGACACAATTGTCTACAGATTCAAGTCTTTTTACCATTCGTTTCGTCAATAGAAATACTGCAATTGCGGCTGGATATAATAAAGTTGTCCGACTTAACTTTAAATAAAATAATAAGAACCCTAAATAATAAAGTAAGTATTATTATATAGGGTTCCTATCGCTGTTGTTTCGTTTTGAGCTTAATCTTTACCAGCCTTATCTCGATATTGCTGTAGTAACTTTCGATTAAAATCGTCTTCAGATTTTTTAAGCTTTAATATTTTTTTAGCAGAAAGTATCTTTTTCAAACTAGCCATATATTTTTCGCGAAGTGAATAGAGCTCTTTATCTGTGCTTTCTATTTGAGATAATAATGTTACAGCCTCTTTTTCAGAAAGATTGTTGATGTTATCATCGTTTAATTTTCGCAGATAAGTTTTCATCTTCAAATGCTTTAAGTCAAATTGCTTGTCGTCGTAAGCATTATAAATAGGCCAGAATTTTTCTGCTTCTGTAGAAGTTAATTCTAATTCTGTTGTTAAAAAAGAAACTTTAAAAGCTTTAATTTTTTCACGCTTTTCATCTATTTTTCCAGTTTGTGCAAAAAAGGAAAAACTTATCAGAAAGAGCAGGAGCGGTAAAATATTTTTTATTTTCATTGTTAAGTTAAGTTGAGTTAAGTTTAATTTAGTTTATTCTGAAATTAAATGTTCTATGTTTGGACTTGTAGATAAAATATCTTCTATAGTTTCATCTTCAAGTGTAATATCATTGTTTAGTTTTTCGATATCGCTGTCGTCTAATTTTTGAATTAAATCGTATTGGTTCAAATTAGATTGATAAGCCAAATACGTTTCCAGAGTCGCTTCATCAAGATCGTTCGATGTTGCATTGTAATTGTTTACGATCGGAATCATTAAAGCAAAACCAATTACTGCCGCAAATTGCTAAAAAGAATGATTTTTTACGTTTGTAAAATGGAATTACTTTTACTTCTTTTTCGTTTAACTGCTGTAAAATTTTCTCTGAAAAATCATCAAAATAATGCTCTGGAGTCTTAAATCCAGATTTTATTTTTGGTTCGTTTTCTAATTTAAATGTTTTCATAATACCTATAAGATAGTTTTAGTTACAAAAGGTTTAATTTGATGTAACATATAATTCGATTTTTTTTACTGCATGATGATAGGAGGCTTTTAAAGCTCCAACAGAAGTCCCTAAAATTTCTGCTATTTCTTCATATTTTAATTCTTCAAAATATTTCATTTTGAAAACCAGCTGTTGTTTTTCTGGAAGTGTTACAATTGCTTTTTGAAGTTTAATTTGAATCTCATCTCCATCAAAATAAAGATCAGCTTTTAAATTATCAATTGTTTTATTCTGCAGGTCTTCTGATGAAACACCGCTTAATTTTGCTTTTTGAGATAAAAAAGTCAAGGCTTCATTTGTAGCAATACGATACATCCAGGAAAAAAGTTTACTTTCACCTTTAAAGTTTTTAAGATATTGAAAGACTTTTACAAAAGTATTCTGCAAGACATCGTCTGCATCATCATGATTCAAAACAATGTTTCGAATATGAGAATACAAAGGTCTCTGATAATCAGACAGGAGTTTTTGAAACGCAAGCATTTTGCGTTTTAGGGTCTAATAATTGTTTTATAAATTCCTTCTCGTCTATCAAACTTTTTGTTTTGTAAACTTTCTTAATATAAGTTAGACCGAATTTAAAACAAAAGGTTTAATGAACCTTAAAATTTAGAATTCTGACTGTTCCTCTTCTTGTGCAGGAGTTGTTGTGGCTGGCGTTGGAGCGACTGGTTTTTTCTGTACTGGTTTTGGTGCCGGTTCTGCTTGTGGTTCTGCCTGCGTTTGGGTTTCTGGCGAATAAACAGGTGTAGTAACTACAGGTTCAACTTTAGGTTTAATTGGGAAATAAATTTCTGTTACTAACTTCGAAGAGCCTTTTACATCCAATTTACTAAGCGCCCAGATTTCCAGATGTGACCAGCCTAATTCCGGAATTATTTTTTCATTGTTGATGTAAGCAGTTGTTTTTGCAATAGCTTCATTTCTATGAGAGTAATCTCCAGTAAGCGTTGTTTTTACAGCGTCAAACCCGTTTAATTTTCCTGAAAGAATATCACTTCCAGAACTAATCGAAATTTCTTTATTGATTGGCAGACAGATTGAAATTTTTGCTAAACCAGTTTTAGTATCGTAAGTATGGTAAATAATAAAAGGTTTTCCGTTTGCAGATAATCCGTTAGTTTCACTAAAATGAATCAGCTTTGGAATTACAATTCTAGCATTTTTGTTTACTTTTTCTATTTCACTTGTAAAAGTCTGGCGGATATAAGGTGTTTCTGTTTTCTTAACTACTCCGTCAACTTTAACAGCATAAGTTTTGGTTTCGTAATCAAGATTTTTGTCAATATTTGCTAAGCTTTTTTCGTAAATAGTTCCAATAACTCTATCAGAACCTCCGTGTAATGCAGAGCATATATTTTAAATAAAAAACTCATCGTTCCTTTTCCTTTCCAGGTAACTTTAGTTTTTCCGTTTAAAGTATCTTTTAAAATCCAGCGTACATCAGCCTCTGTTCCGTCATATTTCATTTTTTGGTCAATACTTTCGCCTTCTTTTGTTTTAAGAGTAATCGCATTTCCTTTTCCATCAACACCATCCCAATAAAATGAAGCACCACTGCCACTTGTTTTGTTAGGGAAAGTCATTTGTATTGAAGGATCTTCAACCGACCAAGATTCAAAATCTTCGTAATTTCTAAAGTCATTAAGATAATTGTAAACCGTTGCGCGGGGCGAATTGATTACTTTACTTCTTTCTACATCAAAAATTCCTTTTTGTGTAGCTACAAAAACAGTAAGGGCAACAAGGCTTAATAACGCAAAAAGAAATAAATACTTAAGAATTTTCATTGGTAGATTGTTTGGTTTCGTAAAGTTATAAATTTTATCGTGAGTCTTACTAATAACCAATAATTATTAGGTTTTATTTTATTGCGATAAACTTTTAGATCAAAAAACGATTCTTTTGCTTTTGAAATAATTATCTTTTAAAGAAAATTTTAATCAAGAATAATATGGCGATAAACAGTAAAAAAACAAGTAATACTTTATAGTTTCCTTTGTAAAAGATTTTGTGCAATGCGAGATCTTTTCGATAAGCAAATATCATTACGATTACAAATGCAATAAAAAAACAAACTCCAAATATTAATTGTCCTTGACTAAACATAGCTTTTAAATTATTTTTGGCAAATTTAGAGAATTGTATACGATTTGCGGCTAAATTGCCTTTTCATTTACTTCATTTTTATTTTAGATTTATTCTGAAGTAACTTAAATTAGCAAAAAAAGAAACGATTATATGAAAAAACAACTTGATGCCGTAACCGAATTTCATACTGCTTTTAAAATTGGACACAGCACAGCGCCACTGGCCGATGTTGGATCTGAGAAAAAATTACTTCGTTATAATTTAATGAAGGAAGAAAATGAAGAATATTATGAAGCGGTTCAAAATAATGATTTAGTTGAAATTGCTGATGCATTAGGAGACATGATGTATATTCTGTGCGGTACAATTATAGAACATGGTCTTCAAGATAAAATTGAAGCGGTTTTTGATGAAATCCAACGCAGTAATATGAGTAAGCTCGGAGAAGATGGCAAGCCAATTTACCGTGAAGACGGAAAAGTAATGAAAGGGCCAAACTACTTTAAACCTGATTTTTCTAAATTATTGTAAGAGCAGATTTTTGATAAATAATCTAAAACACATAGAATCATAGATTTTTATACCTAAAAAAGACTGCAAAAAGAAACTAGTTTCTCACACATAGCAATGTTGCACTAATGTGAGTGAAACGCCTTTTTATAAAGTGTCAAAAAGCTATGTTTCTATGTGTTTATATATTAAAAAAAAACAAAACCCGACAACTATTAAGCTGTCGGGTTTTTTATATCTAATGTTTGTCTTTTGCTTATTGAACTTTAACTGTCCATCCAAAAGTATCCTCAGAAAGTTTGTTTTGAAGACTTGTTAGTTTTTCTTTTAATAATGAAGCATATGAATTCTCGATTGGAGTCATTTCATAATATTCATCTTGATAAGAGAAACCTTTAATTACGCTGATAACAGCAAGCAGTTCCAGCTCCAAAAATTTCTTTTAAAGATCCGTTTTTAGCCGCTTCAACTAATTCTGTTACAATTACAGGACGAACATCTACATTAAGACCTTCTTTCTTTGCCATTTCAATTAAACTTTTTCTGGTAATACCATCTAAAATTCTTTCGCTTGTTGGAGCAGTTAATAAAGTGTCATTAATTCTAAAGAAAACGTTCATTGTTCCTGCTTCTTCTAATTTTGTATGCGTTGCATCATCAGTCCAGATAACTTGTTGGAAACCATCTTTGTTTGCTAAGTTAGTTGGGTAAAATTGCGCGACGTAGTTACCAGTCGCTTTTGCGAGCACCAATTCCACCATTTGCGGCTCTACTATAATGTTCCGCAATAATTACTTTTACTTCGCCAGAATAGTAAGATTTTGCCGGAGAAAGTAAAATCATGAATTTATATTCATCAGAAGGATTTGCAACAACACCAGCGCCTGTAGCAATCATAAACGGACGGATATACATACTTGCTCCGTTTCCTCTTTGAATCCAGTCTTTGTCTAATTTCAATAATTCATTCAAACCATCCATAAAAATAGATTCTGGTACTTCTGGCATTGCCATTCTTACTGCAGAATTATTAAAACGTTTGTGGTTTTCATCTGGTCTAAACAACCAAACATCGTTATTGTCATCTTTATAAGCTTTCATTCCTTCAAAAATAGCCTGTCCGTAATGAAAGACTTTTGAAGACGGATCCATTAAAACTGGAGCGTAAGGTTTAATGACAGGATTTTGCCATTGTCCGTTTTTAAAATCGCATTCGAATAAATGGTCTGTAAATACAGCACCGAAACTTAAGTTATCAAAATCTACTTCGTTTATTTTTGTAGAAGCGACTTTGATGATTTCAATTTTGCCTGTTTGAGTTGTACTCATAGTTATGTAAGTTTTTTGCGATATATTTTCACTATAGTGTATTCAAGTGATGATATCATGTAAAATAGAATTTATTAAATGCAAAATTAAATAAAATTATGTAAAAAGCTTAGAGAAAATTCATTATTTGCGACTATAAACTGAGATTTATTTATCCTATAATAAACTGAAATATTTAATTCGTTTTTATAAAGAATTTATGAAAAAAGTATCGATTTTTAAGGCTTTACGCATTAGATTTGACTAAATTTGAATATTAAAATGGCTTGTAAATCAACAAAAAGCTATTGTAAATTTCGAAAAAAGTGAAAAGGGAAATAATTAAAACGTTAGACGGCTCAACTACAATTCATTTGCCAGAATGGGACGAATGTTACCATTCTAAACATGGTGCCATTCAGGAAGCAAAACATGTATTTATTAAAAACGGACTTTCATTATTTGATAAACCTATAAGTATTCTAGAAATTGGTTTCGGAACAGGTTTAAACGCATTTATTACTTTTCTGGAGTCTGTTCGAAAAGAGCAAAATATTGATTACGTTGGAGTCGAAGCGTATCCAGTAGATGCTGATGAAATTTTAGAAATGAATTATACTGCAGAACTTGAAGCATTGGAATTTGAGAACATTTTTGAAAAAATGCATAAAAGTGAATGGGGAAAAAAGGTAGAAATTTGCGATCGGTTCTTGTTAACCAAAAGGAAACAATTTTTTCACGAAATAAACGATTTTGAAATTTTTGATTTGATTTACTTTGACGCCTTCGGATATAGAGTGCGACCGGAGCTTTGGAGTACTGAAATTTTTCAAAAAATGTATAATAGTTTAAAACCAAATGGAGTTCTTGTGACTTATGCGGCCCGCGGAGTTGTTAAAAGAAGCATGATCGAAGTTGGGTTTACTGTAGAAAAATTGGCAGGTCCTCCAGGAAAAAGAGAAATGTTTAGAGCGACTAAAATTGTTTAAATGAATTATTTAGAATTGTTCTATATTGATTTATTTGTTTTAAGAAAACGGTTTCGTTGCTAAATTTTTTAAAAAAATAAGTTAAAATAGATGCTTATGAATGATATTTGTTTACATTTGTTGCGAGTTTAAAAAATAGATAACCCCCGAAAATCTTATTTTATTATGTCAAAAATGATGTTTGATTACACGAAATCAATACTTGAGAGAGTAAGTTTCGACCCGGTACTTTTCTGCAAAGAGTTAGAAAAAGCTATCAAAACCCTGTTACCATACGAAATGGAACAATTGCAAGAATGGTTATTAAATTTTATTATTGAAAAACCAGAATTAAAACAAAGTCTGCGACTAATTAAAGTATAAAAAAAGGAGCCAAATTGGCTCCTTTTTTTATGGCTATTTTTTTTGTAGCGGACTTATGATTTGAACATTTTGAAAAACAATTGCGCCTTTTACAACGCCGGCAATTGTAGATCTGATTGCGTCAATAATCTGCATTTTTAATTCGCTCTTTGGGTAAATCAAACTTACCTCTCGAGCTGGTTTTGGTTCCTTAAAATTTCGTAGTTTCAGTTTGTCGGAATCTTTTAAGTCTAAGGTGTGCAAGTACGGAAGTAACGTTGTGCCAAGGCCTTCGTCTGCCAATTTAATCAGGGTTTCAAAACTACCGCTTTGAATCTGGAAATTATTTTGTTCGACGTCAGATCCATTTTTGCACAAATTCAGAATTCCGTCTCTAAAACAGTGTCCGTCTTGGAGCAGTAGAATTTCATTTAAATTTAAATCGGCAACTTCGATTTCTTCCTTTTGAAAACTAGCATGATGCTCAGGAATATACGCTACAAATGGCTCAAAGTACAAAACAATTTCCTTGATTTTTTCATCTTCGAGCGGTGTCGCGGCAATCGCAAACATCTAGATGTCCGTTTTTTAGTTTTAGAATAATTTCGTCTGTGTTAAGCTCTTCGATTAAGAGTTTTACTTTCGGATATTTTTTAATGAAATTATTTAAAAACATGGGCAGTAGAGTAGGCATGATGGTTGGAATAATGCCTAAACGAAATTCTCCTCCAATAAAACCTTTCTGCTGTTCTACAATATCTTTAATACGGTCGGCCTCGTTTACTATATTTTTAGCCTGATTCACTATTTTTTGACCAATATCAGTAAGCTGAATTGGTTTTTTACTTCTGTCGAAAATTAATATATTAAGTTCTTCTTCAATCTTTTGGATCTGCATACTTAACGTTGGTCGCGTTACAAAGCATTTTTCTGCGACAAGTGTGAAGTTTTTATGCTCAGCAACTGCTAAGACATATTGTAATTGGGTTATAGTCATATCAATAGTAAATTTTGATACAAAAATAAGAAAATATAATTTTTATTTATATAAAAATTATCAAACTTACTTTAAATTTGTAGTAAATTAGTGTAAAAAATTAGATTATGAAAACAAATATTTTAGGATTACCTGTAAAAGAATCAGAATTATTAGTAAAAGAATTGAATGTGTTATTATCAAACTTTCAAGTGTATTATCAAAACTTAAGAGGAATTCACTGGAACATTCGAGGAAAACGTTTTTTTGACTTACACGTAAAATTTGAAGAATTATACACAGATGCACAACTAAAAATAGACATGATAGCCGAGAGAGTTTTGACAATTGGCGGTACACCATTGCATACTTTTGAAGACTATATTCAAAATAATAAATTAACTGTTGGTAAAAACATTTCGAATGATGAAAAAGCAGTTCATTTAATTGTTAACTCTTTATCGGATTTATTGAAAATTGAAAGAGAGATATTAAACAAATCTGATGAAATTAGTGATGAAGGAACCAATTCTATGATGAGTGACTTCATTGCTGAGCAGGAAAAAACAATTTGGATGATGAATGCTTGGTTAGAAGAGACTCTTTAAGAGATTGTTTATTAATGAATTAAAAGCAGAACGGCATTAAAATTGCGTTCTGCTTTTTTGTTTATGTTAAATTTCTATGAAAATCGCTTTGTTTTTATTTGTTTAACGCTATTTTTGTTTCGATGAAATTACTAGCTCGCATATTATTATTCATATTTATTGCTTTCTTATCGACCCCGACGATTGTTCAGGCGATAAAGAAAGGGAATAATACGGCTGTATCTTTTAGTATAGCTGAAGAAGAAGTGCATAAAGAGCTTAAAAATGTAATGCATCCCTCAATTCTTGAGCATGAAGTTATAATTCCGGTTTATATCGAGAAAAAAACTATCCTATCTGAAAATATTGTAAAACTTGACAATATTTCTCCGAGCATATTTGCTCCACCTCCCAACATAGCATAATACTTCCGATTATTTTGATCTTTAGCCGCATTTGAACAAATGGGGTAAATCTTTAATGAATATTTTTTTAGTGTTGTATTATGACAAAAAAAATCAATCTTTTTGCCAACCTTAAATCTGATTTTGCTTCAGGTTTAGTGGTTTTCTTGGTGGCCCTTCCATTGTGTTTAGGTATTGCAATGGCTTCTGGAGCACCATTATTTTCTGGAATCATCGCTGGTGTCGTGGGTGGTATTATCGTAGGATATTTAAGCCAGTCCCACATTAGTGTATCAGGTCCAGTTGCGGGGTTAACAGCTATTATTTTAACCGCAATTACCGATTTTGGAGCGTTCGATGTATTTTTAATGTCTGTTTTTATTGCTGGAATTATTCAATTAGCATTAGGATTTTTAAAAGCCGGAAGTATATCGAACTATTTTCCAACAAATGTAATTGAGGGAATGCTGGCGGGTATTGGAATTATAATCATCTTAAAACAAATCCCTCACGCTTTTGGCTACGATGCCGATTTTGAAGGCGATCAGGCATTTATACAAAATGATGGAAGTAATTCTTTTTCATTTTTGTTTGATGTTTTAAATCATATTCATTTAGGAGCTGTAGTTGTTTCTGCGGTTTCATTAGCCATTTTATTAGTCTGGGATAGAGTTCCTTTTCTAAAAAGAATAAAATTAGTTCCAGGTGCACTAGTTGCAGTTATCGCTGGAGTAGTTTTAAATGAAATATTTGTATCAACAGGAAGCACTTTGGCAATTGCAAAAGAACATTTGGTTTCTTTGCCAGTTCCAAAATCTTTTGATGAATTTAAATCAATTATAATTACACCAAACTTTGTCGCAGTTTCAAATCCGCAGGTTTGGGTAGTTGCTGTTACGATTGCCATTGTCGCTTCTATTGAAACACTTTTATGTATTGAAGCTTCTGACAGAATGGATGTTCAAAAAAGATATACCAATACGAATGTTGAGCTTAGAGCACAAGGTATTGGTAATATAATAAGTTCTCTATTAGGAGGTCTTCCTATGACATCTGTTGTGGTGCGTTCGTCAGCAAATAACAATGCTGGGGCAAAATCTAAAATGTCTGCCATTATTCATGGTGTACTTTTATTAATAAGTGTATTATCAATTCCAGCAATTTTAAACAAAATTCCTTTGGCAACATTGGCGACAGTTTTAATTTTGGTTGGATATAAATTAGCAAAACCAGCAACCTTTATGCATTTCTGGGAAAAGGGGAAATACCAGTTTGTACCTTTTATTGCAACTTTGGTCTTTGTTGTTGCGACAGATTTGCTAAAAGGTGTTGCGTTAGGAATTATTATTAGTATTATTTTTGTTTTGAGAGGAAACTTAAAAAGAGCTTATGTCTTCAAAAAAGAACAATATGAAGATGGTGATATTATCCACATCGATCTAGCGCAAGAAGTTTCATTTTTAAACAAAGCCGCAATTAAGCAGACGCTGAGTGAAATTCCTGAAAATTCAAAAGTAATTATCAATGCACATGACACCGAATACATTGCACACGATGTTTTAGATTTGATTCGTGAGTTTAAAGAAACCAGAGCAATTGATGAAAATATCAAAGTAAAACTAAAAGGTTTTAAAGCAAGCATACGAATTAGAAAACACGCCTGATAATAGCAACCACGTTACTATCGAGCATTATTATGATGTGGCAAAACGAGAAGTGGTTCAAAAAGAAGTTGTTAAAGGAGAATAAAAAAAATAGGTTTTCTGAGGCAGAAAAAATGTCTAAATTTAGGTAACTTTACATCAAGTTCATTTTTTGAGACTATTATAACTTAGAAATTACCACGCAAAAAATAAAAAAATGAGAAAGTTTTATGAGCAGTTGTTAGAAAACAATAAAAAGTGGGTTGAGAATTCATTGGCTTTAGATCCAAATTATTTTGCTGATCTAGCAAAAGGACAGTCACCACCATTATTATGGATTGGATGTTCTGACAGTCGTGTTCCAGCAAACGAAATCGTAGGTGCAAAGCCAGGTGAAGTTTTTGTTCACCGTAACATTGCAAACATGGTTGTACATTCTGATATGAATATGCTGAGTGTACTGGATTATGCAGTAAATGTATTAAAGGTAAAACACGTTATTGTATGCGGGCACTACGGATGCGGAGGTGTAAAAGCCGCAATGGGAAATATGTCTGTTGGAATTATTGACAACTGGATTCGCCACATTAAAGATGAATACCGTTTGCACGATAAATATTTGAATTCAATTGAAGATGAAACGGAGCGTTTTAATGCTTTTGTAGAAATCAATGCTAAGGAGCAAGTTTACAATTTAGCCAAGACTTCAATTGTTCAGGGAGCTTGGAAAAACGGTCAGGATTTAATGCTTCACGGATGGGTTTATGGTTTAAATTCTGGTTTTGTAACCGATTTAAATGTAAATATCGCTTCGAATGATGAATTAGACGAAGTTTACCAGCTTAGTAATCTATAAGAAATAAAAAAATCGCCTTAAGGGCGATTTTTTTTTTATTCGTTTTCGTCTAAATTCTCATTAAATGCAGATGGAAGCATTGTTGGAATAAACTTGATTAAAATCGGTAATAATAAACTTCCTCCAGGAAGTAAAAATATAGTCAGTGACGGAATGGTTTTGCAAATATCCAAAAGCTGTTTTTTTACTTTCTTCTTTTCCTTTGCATCCAAATCTCTTGTTGTAGAATAGGCAAGGAGTACAACAAGTTCTTTACTCTGCATAATCTCTCTTACCAATCTGTTTTTGTTTCTTGTGATCAATTTTATAACGCTGTGCGTCATTTGATCGTAGAAATGTTTAACAGGATTCGAGTAGTTAAAGTATGGAATTTTACTTTTATGAGTGGTGATAAAAGTATTTGTAGTTGCAATACTTTTGGCTGTAAATTCATCCGTAACGCCCATCATCGAACCTAAAGAATACAGAAAGTAGGCTTCTTCATTTTCAACAACACCGTCGCTCCAAAGTGCCATTCCTGCCATATCTATTAAGTAATACTGTTCTAGTTTGTTGCTGAAATAATCTAATTGAAGAGTTTCTAAAGTTTCTACCGTAACTTTTGAGAATTTCGAATAACGTATAGAAGCTTCAAACAGCTTAATCAATAAATCGTCGTGAACTGATTTTACTGTTTTGGTTTTCAGTGCCAAACCAACAATACCAAGTACCGTTTCTTCAATACGCTTTAAATATTTCTCTGGAATTTCGCCGTGAGCTAGATATTGTCTAAAAGCCAAAACATCAATAAAAAGCAAAGCATTGGTTACCAAATGCGAAAAGTTTTTGCTGATGATACTGTCGTTCGTTTGAACTCTTTGATCAATAATAGTTTCCAGCGAAAGGGAAGGTGTATCTTTTGGAAGTAAAATTTTAAACAAGTTAAATCCCTCTGGATTCATTTGTTTGTAAAACTTTAAAACTTCTGAAATAAAATTTTTAGGTTCCGAATTTCTTTTCTCTAAACAAAAAACATGGTAGAGAGTGTTGAGTAAAGCTGTCTTAGAAATTTCGGTTTTAAACCAGCCTTTTATCGGAATAGGAAACTGCGAATCAATAGCAATAATATGACCATAGATAAAACCCGTTTCTCTTACTTTATAGTAAAAGGAATCTACAGTCTCAAAAGGGATAGCTTCTGAAAACTTCTGTTCACTAAAAAACTTATCTATCCAGCCTGGTGCTGATGGGTTAATCATTGACTTAATTTTGCTGATGCAAAGCTATGTCTTTTTCTTGTTTTAGAATTAGTTTTAAAATGAAATAACCACTAGATTTTGTTAAAATAGTGGTTATTATGATTTTCTTATTTGATAATTCCTGCACAAGCAACTCTTCCGCCGGCATTTCCGGTTGGTCGCGTTGTAAAGTCATCTGTTCCTTCATGTACAATTAGACCTTTTCCTAGCACATCTTTGTTAGAATCTCCACAACCTACACACCATTCGTCAGTAGTAAAAGTTATAGATCCGTTACCTTTTGCATCAGCAGTAAAGTTTCCGATATCACCTTTATGATATTCTCCAACTCCCCATTTTCCGTGTTTTTTAAAGGTAGGATTCCAGTGTCCTCCAGCAGAACTTCCATCGGCGACAGTACAATCTGCTTTTTCATGAATGTGAATTGCGTGAACACCTGGTTTTAATCCAGTCATTTTTGCTGTAAAAGTCACTTTTCCATTTTTTTCCGTAAAAACAGCAGTTCCGGCAACAGTACTGTTACTTTTTGGTTCTAATGCAACAGTCAAAGTTTTGGCATCACCAGATTTTGTATTGGTCTTACAGCCAATGATTACGGCTGTAATTATAGCGAAAGAAACGATTAGTTTTTTCATATCTATGGGTATTTTAATTAAAGATTAAGTAAATTTAACATAAAATAACGGATTACTTTAACTCTAAAAGTTAAAAAAAAGTCAAACTATACGTTATAAAATACAATCGATTGAGCACAAAACCCAAAAATATTGCTTAAATTCGTAAGGGTTTTAACGAATAATTTCTGAAACCAAACTTCTCTAATTCGCTCACATTTAATTCTTAATGTCATGATGAAAAAGATTTTAATTCTCGTTTTCCTTAGTTCAATAGTACTTTCCTGCAATATTTTTAAATGTAAAAAAAGCGATGCAGTTTCGAAACTCGACGGAACTTGGGATCTGAATTATATCACTGGTCCCCGAATTACTTTTGAAGGTTTGTATCCAAATAAAAAGCCAACAATAGTTTTTAATACGAAAGAAAATCAAGTTTCTGGAAATAACAGTTGTAACTCCTACACGGGAAAACTGGTTGTAAACGGAAATAAAATTGATTTTACGCGACCAATGGCCGTGACGAAAATGATGTGCATGGACGGACAGCAAGGCGAGCAGACTTATATGAGTACCCTTCAAAAAATAACCTCATACGATATTACGGATGATGGCAAAACTTTGAGTTTTATTTCTGGAGATATTGCTATGATGCGTTTTACTAAAAAATAGTTATATGAAAGCTAAATTATCTGTTTTGATTCTGTTTTTTGCTGTTTTAAGTTTTTCAGTCTGCAGAGACAGGAAAAAACAAAAAAACAACTCAAAGAAGAAAGAGAACTGAATAAGAAAAATGAAATTAAAGCGCTTCTTGATGCGAAAAATTTTGTTTTTGAAGCACAGAAAGTTACGCCTCAAGGTGGCAGATTAATTCAGCTCGATTACAGTACTTATTTCTTGAATTTTAATACCGACAATACAACTTGCGATCTTCCTTTTTTTGGACGCGGTTTTAATGTTGGATATAATAGTGACGGTGGAATTAAATTTGAAGGAAAACCAACAAATATAAAAGTTGAAAATAAGAAGAATAATACTGTTCTTAAAGCGACAGTGCGCGGAAGGACGGACAGTTATGATTTAACTTTTACCGTTTTTTATAATGGAAGTGCCACATTAAATGTAAATAGCAATAACAGGGCGACGATTAGTTATGATGGAGTAATAAATGCTCCAAAATCTGAAGAAGCAAAGGATAAAAATTGAACGGCCTCATTTTTTTAATTACGATTTTAAAAATCAATATATTTTAGAATGTATAATTATTTAGAAACAAATTTAAAATTAAAACTATGAAAAAATTAAGTCTTATTTTTATTATGGCCACTGCCATGTTTTCATCTTATGCGCAATCTTCATTCAAAGAAGATGTTGATGTTTTACAAAGTGTTTACGGAAAATCTAAAAGTGAACTTGTAAAACAGTACATGAATCTCTCAGATGCACAAACCGTCGCTTTTACTAAAGTTTATGATGAATACGAAACAAAGCGTAAAGCCCTCGGACAAACTAAATTTCAATTAATAAATGATTATGCGACTAATTATGATACTTTAACTGATGCTAAAGCAGATGAATTGGCAAAAGGAACTTTGAAAAATCATATAGATTATGAAAAATTATACTCTAAAACTTATGGTCAAGCCAAAAAAGCGATTGGCCCTATAAATGCGACTAAATTTATTCAGTTGGAAGTTTATCTGCAAACCATTATTCGCAGTGAAACTTTAGAAGCGATTCCATTTATTGGAGAATTAGATAAGTCAAAAGTTCAATAAAAGTCGTTCATGAAAGAAAATAGAAAAGGCAGTTATTTTTTAGATAACTGCCTTTTTTATGTGGTTTAGCAAAATTATTTTGCTGTTTTTACTTTGTAAATTTCATTTACCATTCCGTCACGGAAACTGTCTAATGTAAGTTCCCAGAACATAATTCCTCCTAATTTCTTAGCTTTCACATATTCTGCTTTAGCTTTTATAGATTTAAGATCGTCAGATGTTGCGAAAGTTTTTGTAGCCGCATTATACCAATATGGTGCTTGTGCTTTTTCATCATAAAAATATTTCCAGCCATTTGCTTCTGTATAAGTTGAAGCAAAGTTTTTAAAGTTTACACCTTCAATATGTTCTCCAGGCTGATAAAGACCATTATTTATATTCTCTACATTTTTCCAAGTTCTAGAATAGAATGCGCCTCCAATAACTAATTTCTCAGCTGGAACACCTTGTTTTAGTAAATATTCAACAGCTCTGTTTGTAGATTCTTGATTTGAATTTGTGCTGTATAATGGAGTGTGGTGACCTGTAACTTTAGAATATCCGTTTACTAAATCATAACTCATAATATTAATACGATTAACTAATGGAGTTACAGCTTTCCAGTCAATAGATTCATCTAAATATTTTTGGAAACCACCTGCGACAGAAACTCAATTCGTATTTTTTGCCTAATGTTGAACGAAGTATTTTTACTAATTCAGTAAAATTTGGTTTATCAACAGCTTGGAATAAATGTCCAGGAAGTCCTTCTATAGCTGGATATTCCCAGTCTAAATCTAAACCATCTGCTTTATAAGAATCGCTGATTTCTTTTACAGATTTAGCAAATTTCAAACGCCCCTCAGCAGTAGAAAATGCGACAGAGCATGGTTCGCATGACCACCCCAGCCGCCAAGAGATAAAATAATTTTTAATTGCGGATTTTTAGCTTTTAAAGAAACTAAGTGTTTAATAGTAATGGAATCTTTTTCAGAATCGACAGTTAATTTTCCATCTTTTAAATGAAGAAAACTAAATATAATCTGATTTAGTTTATCTACTTCATATTCATCAATAAGTTTAGAATCGCCTGTATAATAGGCAATAATATCCATTTTTTTTACTTTTCTGCGCATAAGTATTGGAGATACCAAAGCACATTAAAAATAATGCGATTAGAGTAATGTGTTTCATTATTTGTTTTTTAGCGTTTTTAGAATGCTAAAATTAAAGCAATACATTCAATATTCAGCTTTTAATAACTATAAAAAAGTAATTTTAACGAAAATTTTGCAAATCGTTGCAAAAATATTGCGGATTGCATGTAGCATAAGAAAAAAATAAACCCGCACAGTTTCGGACTTGCGCGGGTTTAAACAAATTAAAAGCTAAAAACTATTTTATATTAGAAGCAGTATAAATTTTCTGCAACTAATTTTTCTGCAATTTTTTCTCTAAGAGCTACAACATTTGGCAGATTAGTGTATTTTGTAAAACGTTTTAATCCCATTAACATCATACGTTGCTCATCACCTTCAGCAAAAGAAGCAATTCCTTCTTTTCCTTTTAAGTTTACGATATCTACAGCTTTATACAAGTATAATCTTGCCATAGCAATCTGCTCTTGAACTTTGTCTTCACCTTTATTTTTGGCTAATTTTTCAGTTCTTAAAATAGTACTTTCAGCCATGTAGATTTCGATTAAGATATCAGATGCGGCCATTAATAATTGTTGGTGAGCATCTAAATCAGCACCATATTTTTGAACAGCGCTTCCGGCAACCATTAAGAACACTTTTTTCAAGTTAGCAACGATTCCTTTTTCTTCTGCAAACAATTCAGAGAAATCTGGAGTATCAAAAGATGGAATTCCCATTAATTCTTCCTGAACTTTCATTGCAGGACCTAATAAATCAACGTGGCCTTTCATCGCTTTTTTGATCAACATACCTACAGAAAGCATTCTGTTGATCTCGTTTGTTCCTTCGTAGATTCTAGCAATACGAGCATCTCTCCAAGCACTTTCCATCGGAGTATCTTCAGAGAATCCCATTCCTCCAAAAATCTGAATTCCTTCGTCAGAACAGTTTTGAATATCTTCAGAAACTGCTACTTTCAAGATAGAACATTCGATTGCGTATTCTTCAACACCTTTTAGTTCAGCTTCTTGGTGAGAAGTTCCTTCAGCTTCACGAGCCGCAATTCTATCTTCGATGTCTTTTGCAACACGGTAAGAAGCACTTTCTCCCGCGTAAGCGCTGGTTGCCATTTCAGCCAATTTAGAGCGAATAGCTCCAAAAGATGAAATTGCAGTATTGAACTGGATTCGTTCGTTAGCATATTTTACTGCTCCCGTTGTTACTCTTCTTTGAGCATCTAAACAAGCGTGACCAATTTAATACGGCCTACGTTTAAAGCATTCATTGCGATTTTGAAACCGTTTCCTCTTTCAGACAACATGTTTTCAACCGGAACTTTTGTTTCGTTAAAGAAAACCTGACGCGTAGAAGAAGCACGGATTCCTAATTTATGCTCTTCTTCATTCATAGAAATTCCGTTTGACGGATCATTCTCTACGATGAAACCTGTAATATTTTTATCATCTCCAATACGAGCAAAAACGATGAAAACGCCGCAAAAACCTGCATTCGAAATCCACATTTTTTGTCCTGTAATGGAGTAGTATTTTCCATCTTCAGATAAAACTGCTTTAGTTTTTCCTGAGTTAGCGTCAGATCCAGCGCCTGGTTCCGTTAAGCAATAAGCTCCAAACCATTCTCCAGAAGCCAATTTTGGAACGTATTTTTTCTTTTGTTCCTCAGTTCCATAAAGTGTAATTGGCATAGTTCCAATACCTGTATGCGCACCAAAAGCAGTTGAGAAAGATCCAGTTGCACCAGAAATGTAATCACAAACTAACATTGTAGATACGAATCCCATTCCTAATCCGCCGTATTCCTCAGGAACCGCAACTCCAAGAAGTCCTAGTTCACCCGCTTTACGCATAGATGATTCTGTGTAAGCGTAATCTTTTTTCTCAAAACGATCTTTATGCGCCCATAACTCTTTGTCAACGAACTCCTTCACAGAGTCACGCATCATCAACTGCTCTTCCGAGAAATCTTCTGGTGTAAAGATGTCTTCGCACTTTGTTTCTTTAACTAAAAACTGACCACCACGAGTCACGTTTTTTTCGATTGTATCTGCCATTTTTATTTTTTTTTAAGAGAAAAGAAAATAGAATATAGAGAATAGATTTTAGACTGAGCTTACTTTACTTTAGTCCGTTTTGGAAGCCCATTGTCATTCTTTGAAATTCTTCTATTTTAATTTCTAATTTGTTAAATTGTGTTTCGTTTATATATTTTCTATGCGTTGCAATCAATAATTGTGTAATGAGTTCAAATGAAGAACCTAGAGAAATGTCTAAAAAATGACTGAAAGATTTATCAGTTCGAGAAGAACCTTCAGCAATATTACTAGGCATTGAAACAGAACATCGGCTTATTTGAGAACTAAGATCATATCTTTCATGTTTCGGAAAGTCTAACAATAAATCTGAAATATCATTAGCAATTGAAATTCCAAGTTTCCAAATCTTCAAGTTCTTATAATTATGTCTCATGTTTTTTGAGCCAAGTTAAAGAATTAAAATAAAAAGTAAGATTATTACTATTTATTATTCTTGAGACATTTTGTAATTTCAAAAAGTCTTATCTCTTTCTTCTCAAAAAAAATCTATTCTCTATATTCTATATTCTATATTCTATATTCTATGTTCTATATTCTATGTTCTATTTTCTATATTCTATTCTCTATTATCTTTTTTAAAGAACCTCGTAAATCCCCGCACTTCCTTGTCCAGTCCCCACACACATAGAAACAATTCCGTATTTACTGCCTCTGCGTTTCATTTCATCAAATAACTGAACAGAAAGTTTAGCACCTGTACAACCTAGAGGATGCCCTAAAGCGATTGCTCCACCGTTTACGTTTACGATATCCGGATTTAAACCTAACTCACGAATTACAGCCAAAGACTGAGAAGCAAATGCCTCGTTTAATTCCACCAAGTCAATATCTTTTAATTCTAAACCAGCTTGTTTTAACGCTTTCGGGATTGCTTTTACTGGACCGATACCCATGATTCTTGGTTCAACGCCAGAAGAAGCAAAGTTTACAAGTCTTGCAATTGGTTCAAGATTTAATTCTTTTACCATTTCTTCGCTCATAATTAAAACGAAAGCAAGACCGTCACTCATTTGAGAAGAGTTACCAGCAGTTACGCTTCCGTCAGCGACAAAAACTGGTTTTAATCCAGATAAGGCGACGATAGAAGTTCCAGCTCTTGGACCTTCGTCTTGTTTTACAACATATGATTTAGTTTCTTTTTTTCCATTTTCATTGATGAAAGTCTGATCCACAGTAATCGGAACGATTTGTTTGTCGAATTTTCCTTCTGCCTGAGCTTTCAAAGCTTTCATATGAGAGTTGTAAGCAAACTCATCCTGATCTTCTCTAGAGATTTTGTATTGGTTAGCAACCGCTTCAGCAGTTAAACCCATTCCCCAGTAGTAATCTTCGTGACCTGCAGCGACAACTTTATAATCCGGAGTTGGTTTGTAACCTCCCATCGGAATAAAACTCATACTTTCTGCACCACCAGCGATAATACAATCTGCCATTCCTGATTGGATTTTAGCAGTTGCCATTCCGATAGTTTCTAATCCAGAAGCGCAATAACGGTTAACCGTAACCCCAGGAACATCTTCAACTTTTAATCCCATTAAAGAGATCAAACGTCCAACATTTAAACCTTGTTCTGCTTCCGGCATTGCATTTCCTACCATAACGTCATCGATACGTTTTTTGTCGAAATCAGGCAGTTCATCCATCATAAACTGAATCGTTTCTCTCTGCTAATTCGTCAGGTCTTTTAAATCTAAAAACCCCTTTTGGTGCTTTTCCAACTGCGGTTCTATATGCTTTTACTATATATGCTGTTTTCATTTGTTTTTGTTTTTTTAAGATTATAGAAAATAGATCATAGAAAATAGACTATTACTTTGTCTCAAAATCTATATTCTTTTCTCTTTATTCTATTTTTTAAGAGTATAGAAAATAGAGTATAGAAAATAGACTTTTACTAAGTCTGAAATCTATATTCTATTCTCTTTGTTCTATTTTCTAGTTTCTTAATGGTTTTCCTTTAGTTAACATATATTGAATTCTCTCCAAAGTCTTTCTCTCAGTACATAAACTCAAGAAAGCTTCACGTTCGATATCTAATAAATATTGTTCTGATACTAAAGTTGCTTCAGATAAATCACCACCAGCCATTACGTAAGCCAGTTTGTTAGCGATTTTTTTATCGTGCTCAGAAATGTATTTTCCAGCTTCCATTTGATCTGTTCCAACTAAGAACATTCCAAGCGCTTGTTTTCCTAAAACCTTAACATCAGTTCTTCTGATAGGCTGTGTATAACCCGCTTCCGCCATTAGCAAAGCATGTTTCTTAGCTTCAGCAATCTGACGGTCTTTGTTTACTACGATAACGTCTTTTCCATGCCGCAAAAGTCCGGTATCAAAAGCTTCATAACCAGAAGTCGAAACTTTTGCCATAGCGATTGTCAAGAAATATTCTTGAAGAACGTTTAATTCCACATCATTTTTGCGGAATAAATCTGAAGCTCGCAAAGCCATTTCTTTAGAGCCACCACCACCAGGAAGTACACCAACTCCAAATTCAACTAATCCCATGTAAGTTTCTCGCAATGACTACCACTTTATCAGCATGTAAGCTCATTTCACATCCACCACCAAAAGTCATTCCGTGAGGCGCAACCACAACTGGAATAGAAGAGTAACGAACGCGCATCATTGTATCTTGGAACAATTTAATTGCCATGTTCAATTCGTCATATTCCTGTTCAACAGCCATCATGAAAATCATTCCGATATTAGCCCCAACAGAGAAATTCGCCGCCTGGTTACCAATAACTAAACCTTGATATTCTTTTTCAGATAAGTCGATTGCTTTATTGATAGCCTGAAGAACATCGCCACCAATTGTATTCATTTTAGATTGGAATTCTAAGTTCAAAATTCCATCTCCTAAATCTTGGATAATTGCACCACTATTGCTCCAAACTTTTTTGCTTTCGCGAATGTTGTTCAGAATAATAAATGAATCTTGTCCAGGAACTTTTACTTGAGATTTTGTTGGAATGTTATAGAAATAGGTCGCTCCTTCTTTTATAGAGTAGAAACTTTCGCTTCCAGAAGCTAACATTTCGTTAACCCATGCGGCTGGTTCAAGACCTTCTGCTTTCATAATTTCAATTCCTTTGGCAACACCAATTGCATCCCAAATTTCGAATGGACCATTTTCCCATCCAAAACCAGCTTTCATGGCATCATCAATTTTGTATAATTCATCTGAGATTTCAGGGATTCTGTTTGAAACATAAGCAAACATTCCAGCGAAACTCTTACGGTAGAATTCACCCGCTTTGTCTGTTCCATTTACCAAAACTTTAAAACGATTGATTGGTTTATCAATAGTTTTTGTTAGTTCAAGTGTAGCAAAATTTGCTTTTTTAGCAACAGCGGTATTCTAATGTATCTAAGTCTAAAGAAAGAATATCTTTATCTACTTTTTTATAAAAACCTTGTCCTGTTTTACTTCCTAACCAATTATTTTCCATCATTTTTGTGATGAAATCAGGAAGTTTAAACAATTCGTGTTGCTCATCTGTCGGGCAGTTTTCATAAATACCGTTGGCAACGTGTACCAAAGTATCTAAACCAACAACGTCAACGGTGCGGAAAGTAGCCGATTTTGGACGACCAATAACCGGACCAGTCAATTTATCCACTTCTTCAATTGTTAATCCCATTTCTTTAACCAAGTGGAATAAACTCTGAATCCCGTAAATACCAATTCTGTTTCCAATAAACGCCGGAGTATCTTTAGCAACAACCGAAGTTTTTCCTAAGAATTTAGAACCGTATTCGTTTAAGAAATCCAATACTTCAGTTGAAGTTTTTGGACCAGGAATAATTTCAAATAATTTTAAGTAACGCGCAGGGTTAAAAAAGTGAGTTCCGCAGAAGTGCTGTTGAAAATCTTCGCTTCTTCCTTCGCTCATAAAATGAATTGGAATACCAGAAGTGTTAGAAGTAACCAAAGTTCCCGGTTTACGGAATTTCTCGATCTGCTCGAATACTAATTTCTTAATGTCCAAACGTTCTACAACAACTTCGATAATCCAGTCAACATTGGCAATTTTTGCCATATCATCAGTCGTATTTCCAGTCGTAATTCGGCTTGCAAATTTTTGACTGTAAATAGGAGAGGGTTTCGATTTTAATGAATTCGCCAAATGTTCGTTTACCACACGGTTGCGAACGGCTTTACTTTCAAGTGTTAATCCTTTTTTAGCTTCAGCTTCTGTCAGTTCACGAGGTACGATGTCAAGAAGTAAAACTTCAACACCAATATTAGCAAAATGACAAGCTATACCTGAACCCATAATTCCGGATCCAATTACAGCAACTTTTTTAATTGTGCGTTTCATATTTGTAAAATTTGTTTTTTGGGTAGAATTTGAATTTCTCTTTTAAAAAAGATTATTCATTTTCTCTGTTTTCTGTTTGATTCGCCAGTTCGCTGGCGCTCGTGTGATTGAATATATTTTTATCCTGAATTAATTCGTTTATGATTTCAGAAACTTCGATAAAATGTTTTAGTTTTTCGTCTGAAACATGTTTTCTAACGCTCTCATTAAACTTCAGAACTGTATTTTTAGATAAATCTCTTTTTTCTTTTCCAAAATCGGTTAGGTAGATTAAGACACCTCGGCCGTCTGTTGGGTTTTTTTTGCGAACAATTAAACCTTTTTCTTCCATCGATTTTAATGTTCTCGTTAAGCTGGTTGCTTCCATGCCCATTCTCGGGCCCAAAGCGGTCGATGGAGTTCCTTCTTCCTTATCCATACTTAAAAGAGCAAATCCCGTTGCCATTGTAGCATCGTATTTTGCGGCCTCTTCATTATACATTCTTGAAACAGCCTGCCAGGTTGCTCTCAAAATATAATCTATTGTTTTATCTTTCATAGGTAACTATATCGATTTCAAATATAATTAAAAAATACTATGCATGCATATAATTTTTTATTAATTTTTTGGTTAGTTAAAAAAATCTTTGGTTTACAGGGTTTTATGGTTTTATTTTATTTGAAATATACTATTCTTTTCTGATATTTTAACAAAAATGCGATATGAAAAGTTAAGATCTGATTTTATAATTGTGTTTTATCTCATTATATGTAAAAAATTATGCATTTAATTCATTTTTATCTTCAGTATTGTAGCGCGAAATGGCATCTTGCGGCAGCTTTTTCATACGATTTCGTAGACCTTCGGGTTTTAAAATTTCAAGACAGCTTCCAAAACCTAATAGTAGTCTTTCCATTTCATAATTTGGGATCACAAACAAATGCACGATAATACTTCCGTCTTCATTTTCTTTAATTAATCGCTGAGAAGTGTGCAATGGTTTGGTGAGCACATAAGGCGCATTCGAAGCATCGACCCAAAGTTCAATTTGTCTTGCTTTTAATCCAGAATTAACCGTTACTCCAATTACATCCTTATAATAAGTATCGGCGTCAAAATCTTCTTCTAAATAAGTAAGGTTAAAATCATAATCAATTGAAATGATTCTGTCCAAAGCCAAATTGGTAATAGGCTGTGACGTTTTTTTCTTTCCAACTAAAAACCAGCGGTTATTAAATTCCTTTAATATAAAAGGATGAAAATGAAATTTTGTTTCTTCTCTCGATTTGAATGATTTATAAGTAATTACCAAAACCACTTTCTTGACAATTGCCTGATAAATTTCGTCTAGATAATGAAGCCCTTTTAATTTCTCATTTTTATCCAAATAAATAACGGGTTTGGTATGCGATTTTTCAGAGTAGATTTTATCCTCCAAACGCTGTAAAATATCCGATACATCGCTAAACAAAGAGAAATCCTTAAACTGCTTGAGCATCGAAACTGTTTCGGTCAAAACATTCATATCGGTTTCCGTCAGTGGAATATCGGTTATCGAAAAATCCTCATCTTCATATTTATAATACTTTTTATCGTAAACCACAATTGGCGCATTATAGCCCAGTTTTTCACTGCGCATCAACTGAATATCCATCTGAATCGTTCGTTTACTGATCGGGTTTTCACGGCCTTCATATTCAAATAAAGCTTCGGAACAGCATTCGATTAAATCTTCTAGAGTCCATTGTCTGTATTTATTTTGCAGACATTTATCGATCGTTTTGTACCGAATTAAGGCGTTTTTGTTTTGTGACATAGTTTGATGTTTTGTTGCAAAGGCGCAAAGGCTCAAAGGATTTGTTTCACGCAGATTTTGCAGATTTAAGCAGATTTTGCAGATTTTTTTTAATCATTTTAATCCTTTAATCTATGGTATAAAAACTTTGCTCCCGAAGCCTCGGGACTGCGACTTTGCGAGATTATTTTTTGCTTTCTAAAAGGCTTAATTCTTTTTCAATATTAAATCTCGCTTTTTCCTCATACAATTTTCTAAATTCCTCAGTCTGAAAAATAAATTCGTTTTCCAGAAAATGCTTTAATGCTTTTGCACGTCCAGGTTTGTATAGAAAATCAGGATAAATGCGATATTCTTTTCGAATCTGTTCGAAGTAGATTTTATAAGAATCCCAATCTTTAGCAAGGATTTTCAAATCAAAATCGATTAACCGGTTAATATCTTCAATTTTATTATACTGATGTTGCTTGCGTCGCACAAATCGCATCAAAAACCAATTCTTTATTCGGTTGTGCAAACCCGACAGGTGTCAAAAACCTGTCTGGTTTAACATCGGTAAAAATAGATATAGCATATTCGGCACTTTTGAGTTCGTTATCTTTTTTAGAAGCCGAATACACAAAATCATGATAAAAAATAGAAAATAAGATTTCATTCGGGTTTTGAAGTTGATCGCGATACGTTTCAAAACTCGCAATCATATCTTTTATATGTGTAAGATTATGGTAATGCCTTGATTTTTTGGAATATGCCTTTTCTAATTTCATCCAGTTTTTCTGAATTTCATTCGCTGAAAAGCCAATATTCAAAAGTAATTCAGAATACATTTTTTTTAAATCCATGTTTTTTTTTTAATCTAATGAAAGCTCCGGCGGAGCGTAATATTTATAGCTAATTATTAGCCTAAGATCAAAAAGCTCCAGCGGAGCGAAATATCTATAGCAATTTATCGTGATAGGATAAAAGCTCCAGCGGAGCGATACTTCAGATTTTATTTTTAATCTATAAAATATGTCACCCCGCTGGGGTTTTTATAAATGCTTTTGGAAAATTACTATAAATATTTCGTCCCTCTGGGACTATATTAAATCTAACAAAAATGTAATATGCCGTTCCTCAGGGACTTATATATTATTTAAAAATAATTTTCTCTCAAATTTAAAATTCTTTTTTTACTGCGCAAAATAATTGCGTAGTACTTTTAAAATCTTTGCTCAAGAAATAAACAAAACAAGATTTCTTAGAAAACAGAACAAAATTTTACTACGCAAAATAACTGCGCACTAGTTTTAAAATCTTTGTTCAGAAATAAAAACAAACGTTCATACAAATAAGAAAAAGAATAAAACAGGTCAAGTTTGAGTTACTTCGAAAACACTTTCCAATGTACACACTTACACCATTACCTTTTTATCTCATTTAAATGAAGCAGTAGCTCAGCGGTTAGAGCAGGTAGTTTTGAAATTATCCTTAAAAGGTCAATCTAAACTTACTTCGTACACTTATAATGTCCGGGTCGTGGGTTCGAATCCCATCTGCTTCACTATTAATGGTCAATTAAAACTTACTTCTAGACATTGGTATTTCCGGTTCGAGTCCGGCAAGTTTTAAAATTATCATTAATAAAAAACGAGGGTCAAGATTAGCTTACTTCTCGGGGAAACCCACAAACCAATTTGAATCAGCTAATCCATTACACTCCAATTTCAGGTCAAGTGTTTCTTACTTCCAAAATCTTTTAGGTAGAACTCAGAAACACCATCATCTAAATTTTAAAAATTAAAAAAATGAAAACAACAGCATTATTAAAAATCAGTTTACGTCAAAATGCCATTTTCATTCCATCAGAAATGATTGCGAATGAGAACAAAAATTTATCAGGAACAACTTCAGTTTTGTTAGCCAATATTTCAAGACTTGGATTTACAGTTTCCGAATCATTATTACATGCTTTGAACAATGTAAACCCAAATTATAAAGTTGAAGTTTTAGAAGTACTGAGAGAAGTTTTAGGGACAGATAAAAACTGGACGCCTTTGGTGAAAGAATGGAATATCCCAACGGGAGAATCTGTTGTAGATCATATCGTGACGTATTTCGGAAATGTTTTTAAAACCAAAAACGGAATAACTTTACAATGCGGTCATATTATTCCGGATAATACTTTCCCATTAGAAAGATACAATGGCTGTCCGTTCTGCGGAACTCCTTTTGAATTCGGAAAATTGGAAAAAACAGGACAAGGAAGCAAATTAAAAATGCTTGAATTGTGGACAGAAAAAGATTTAAATGATTTCTATATATCATTATTGCAGTCAAAAACCGCTTTAGACGCTACGCAGGTAGATAGTTTAAAAACGGCAATGCAATATTTGCCTTTGCCAAAAACAGAAGTTGCAATGAAGGAAACTTTAATGCTGGTGATCGATCTTTTGATTGAAAACGGTAAAGAAGCCGAAGCATCTCAATTTTTAAAAACACCAACTGATATCTTAAGATATTTATGGTATAAAAATACTGGAATGTTGCAGATTATCGAACCAAAAACGATTGTCAAAAGAGCGACTAAAAACGGCCAGCATTTTCATAATTCCTTGGATACAAGTGCGCAGGCGAGAATTGCATCTGCAAAAGATTTGAAACTTAAATATTCAAGAAAAGAATGTTTGATGGTGGCAAATTGGTTGAATAATATGAATCTGGATGTTGAGACCATGTGCGAAATCATGAATCCAAAGCGCGGAATGTGGGTTCGTTTTATCCGCGCATTGCGTTTGGCAGAATACAGTAAAAGAAAAGGATTCGAGAAATTGAATTTTTTATTGGATGTATTTTACAACCAAGTGTATGACGTTTGGCAAAGCAAAGTAAACACATCAAGATTAAAATTTGATGCCGATAAAACTTTTGCCTTATTAAAACAACGTCCAGGATTATTTGCACGTTCGTTATTCTCCAACATGCTATGGTTTGGAGCAGAAGTAACGATTGCACATTTTGAAGAAATCATCGATAAAGTTCCGGCTCGATTGGTGTTTACTTTAAACATGTATGCTCAAAATTATTTTGATAAAAACATGCAGAGAAGTGTGAAACCTTTGGGAGGAACAAACAAACGAATCGAAGCAAACGCTTTATTGAAGTTGTACGAAGATTTTCAGTTGGAAGCGATGAAAAATCAAATCGAAGAATTGTGTATTTTGGCCATGAAAAAGCGATTTGCTAAAATTGCGAACACGAATAAAACAATCTATATCGATCCGCAATTGTTTAACATTCCGGTTTCTATAGGAGATCGAAGCGATACAGTTCAGGATTTGCCAGTTGCTTTAATGGGAACCCGTTTCCCAATTGAAGGAAACGAAGTGCGATTGTTTATGCAATGGGGTGCGGCTTTGCCAGCTCAGCATCTAGATATGGATTTGAGCTGTCATATTGCCTACGAAAACAGTTCAGATATTTGTTCTTTCAGCCGATTGACTACAACTGGTTGTCAGCATAGTGGTGATATAAGAAGTATTCCGAATAAAATTGGAACTGCCGAATATATCAACATCAACATCGACGAATTGGCGAAAGCCAAAGCAAAATTTGTAACTTTTACCTGCAATGCCTACAGCAACGGAAGTATTACGCCAAATTTAGTTGTAGGCTGGATGAACAGCAAATACCCGATGAAAATTTCGGAAAAAACTGGTGTAGCGTACGATCCGTCGTGTGTAGATCATCAGGTTCGTGTAACGCAGAATGTTGCCAAAGGTTTGGTTTTTGGAGTGTTGGATGTAGCCAAAAGAGAAATCGTTTGGTTAGAAATGACTTTCGGGGGTCAGGTTGTAGGTGGTTTGGATTTCAAAGGCGTTCAGGCGTTGTTATCAAAACTAAACAGCAAATTGAATATTGGTAGTTTGTTACAGCTTAAAGCGGAAGCCCAAGGTTTAACAATAACCGAAAACGAAATTGCCGATGAGGTTTATACAGCACAATGGGCAATGAATCCCTCGGTTGTGACACAATTATTAGTAGATTAGGTTTAATTAGGTACAAAGAGGCAGAGGTTCAGAGGGACAAAGGTTTTTGTAGAGGCGCACTGCTGTGCGTTTCCGCAAAGTTTGGTAAATTAGGTTTAATTAGGCACAAAGAGGTAGAGGTTCAAAGGGACAAAGGTTTTTTGTAGAGGCGCACTGCAGTGCGTCTCCGCAAAGATTTTATTAAGTAATAATTAAACGTTGTGTTTTATCAATCCTGAGGAACGAAGGATCACACAAGTTTATCGACAACGATTGTCGACATTCTTTGCGGAGTTCCGCGTGTGATCCTTCGTTCCTCAGGATGACATAAAATGAGAAAAAATCTGTTTAATCTGCAAAATCTGCGAGAAACAAAACTTTTCGCCTCTGCTCCCGATAGCTATCGGGATTGCGAGAAATAGAAGAACTACGCAAAATAACTGCGCAGACAGTGTAAAACCTTTGCACCTATGAACCTCTGCAACTTTAAAAAAGAAACAATGAAAACACAAATAAACGGTACAGATATATTAGAATTAGGATTTCCTGAAGGAAAAATAATCGGGATTGCCTTAAAAATAAACAGCAAAAGAAACGGATTTACAAGAGACGAAATGATCGTAAATTTCAAAAACGTCTTAGAAACTCCGGAGAATTATATAGACGATAAAATCTTCAGCAAACTGGCTGTTGCTTTAATTGAAAAATCAAATGAAAAACCAGAAGATTTCATTGCCTTAAACGAAAATCCAAATGCGTATTCGGCTTACGGATTAGATCATATCGAAGACGGAGCCAGAAAACAAATGGAAGTAGCCATGAAATTGCCCATTACCGTTGCTGGAGCTTTAATGCCAGATGCCCACCAAGGTTACGGATTACCAATTGGCGGAGTTCTTGCCACAAAAAATGCCATTATTCCGTATGGCGTTGGAGTTGATATTGGATGTAGAATGGCGTTGTCGGTTTACGATATTCCAGAAGATTTTTACTTTGAAAATGAAGCTAAATTCAAAAAAGAGTTAATTGCCAATTCTATTTTTGGAGCAGGTCACGGATTTCACGGTCAGTACAAATCAGATCATGCGGTTTTGGAGAATGATACATTTAATATGAATTCGTTTGTGAAAAATTTAAAAGATAAAGCATGGTCGCAATTAGGTTCTTCTGGTGGAGGAAATCATTTTGTGGAATTCGGAATCATGGAATTTGCCAAAGACGATGCCGTTTTGAATATCCCAAAAGGGAAATACGTCGCTTTGTTAACACATTCTGGTTCACGCGGAATGGGCGCCACAATTGCCGGACATTATACTAAAATGGCCAAAGACGTTTGTAAACTTCCGGAAGTCGCTAAAAATTTAGCCTATTTGGATATGAACTCACAATTGGGTCAGGAATATTGGATGGCGATGAATTTGGCTGGCGATTACGCTTCGGCTTGTCACGAAATTATCCATAACAAAATGGAGCGCGCTCTGGGTGCGACAATTTTAGCCAAAGTCGAAAACCACCATAATTTTGCATGGAAAGAAATCTGGAACGGCGAAGAAGTAATCGTGCATAGAAAAGGCGCAACTCCAGCTGGAAAAGGCGTGATGGGAATCATTCCGGGAAGTATGACAGCACCAGGATTTTTAGTGAGAGGAAAAGGCGAGGAGAACGCCATTAATTCGGCTTCACATGGAGCAGGAAGGCAAATGAGCCGAACGAAAGCCATAAAAAGCATCACTAAAAACGAGATGAAATCGATTTTACAGCATCACGGTGTGACACTTATCGGAGCAGGATTGGACGAAGCACCAATGGCGTATAAAGATATCAATCAGGTGATGGAAGCACAACAGGATTTGGTTGATGTTGTAGCGAAGTTTACCCCGAAATTAGTGAGAATGGCAGATGACGGGAGCCGAGAGGATTAGTTTTTTTGAGGTTCAAAGGTGCAGAGAGGCAAAGGCACAAAGGTTTTGCCTCATTTTATGTCATCCTGAGGAACGAAGGATCACACAAGAAACTCTACAAAGATTGTCAATTCTCTTTGAGGAATATTGGATGTGATCCTTCGTTCCTCAGGATGACAAACTTTGCGGTTAAAGATTTTTTCACGCAGATTTAAAAAAGATTTAAGCAGATGCTCGCAGATTATTTATAAAAAGTAATTAAATGATGTTGATAGATGATAAAAGAATAATGACACTAATAAATGCCTTGGAGAAAAATGGATGGAAAAATGTTGGTTTTAGCGATCAGGTTATAGAATGGTATTTTGCTGAGATTATTGAATTTGTTTCTGTTTGGAGTCCTCAAGGGAAAAAACTTTATATGGTTTTATTGATAGATAAGTTTGATTATCCTAAAAAGAACATAATAGAAATTGGTTTTTCGTCAGTGCCATGTTATGTTAATGATACTTTTTTTGAAAATATTTATCTTGGAGAAATTTTAAAAACTGACTTAAAAGAACTTTGTAAACGCATAAATAATAAAATCTTACAGTAAACAAAAAAACGTAGCTCCCGAAGCCTCGGGACTGCGACTTTGCGAGATTAAAAACAAAAAACTTAGCGTCTTAGCGCCTTAGTGGCAAAAAAAAATAATAACCAACGCAAAGAATAAAAAAAAACTTTGTGTCTTAGTGCCTTCGTGGCAAAAAACAAAAAACAAAAAAATGAATTACATAGACATAGGAATTAACCTAACCAATAAACAATTCCAAAACGACATAGACGATGTCGTACAAGACGCGCTCGATGCCGATGTATCGCAAATGATACTCACAGGCACAAGCGTACGAAACAGTGAAGAATCTGCACGAATAGCAAAAGAATATCCTGGAATATTATATGCTACAGCTGGAATTCACCCGCATGATGCGAAAAGTTTTGACGCGCAGAGCATTTCAAAACTGCGAAATTTACTAAAACAAAAACAAGTCGTTTCAGTAGGCGAGTGCGGACTCGATTTTGATCGTGACTTTTCGCCCCGAAACAAACAGGAAGAATGTTATAAAGCCCAACTCGAATTTGCGATTGAAGTACAGAAACCTTTGTTTTTGCACGAAAGAAGCGCTTTTAATTCGTTTATGAATATTACCAAAGACTATTTACCGCAATTGCCAAAAGCCGTTGTACATTGTTTTACGGGAACGTTGCAAGAAGCGAAAACCTATCTCGATAACGGATTTTATCTGGGTTTTACGGGAGCGATTTCAGATGCCAAACGTTTCAGCCATTTAAAAGAAGTCATTCAGTACGTACCGCTCGACCGAATTATGATCGAAACCGATGCGCCGTTTATGCTTCCTAAAAATGTCCCGAACAGCCTCTTGAAGAAATACCACGAACGCCGTTGCGAACCTGCTTTTCTGCCGTATGTTGCTGGAACAATTGCGCAGTTTAAAGGAATTACTTTAGCTAAAGTAGCGGAGGAAACGACGAGGAATTCTAAGAGCTTTTTTGGAATTTAGGTTTGTTTTCCTAACAGGTTTTAGAAACCTTTTAGGTATTTATTTGTTGGTTTTTAAATCAGGTGTTTGTACTTGGTTTGAAGGCTTTTTGTTTATCTATATTTGAAATCAATAAATCTGATATAGTTTGTATGTTCAAATAGAAAATGTTGAAGTTTTTTAATGAATATTTTGTGAGTTTATTTTATTTGAAGTGATATTATTAAAGATTAGTTGGAATTATTAGAAATGAAGTTACAATAAAAGTAAAAAATTATGGCATCAAAAATTGAAGAGAAAACGGATGATTTGATAAAACATATTTTAAATGTATTTAAATATGCTAAGCAACATGATGATAGTGCACTAACATATGTTCGTAAGGGATGTGAAGCAATGTGTAAGATTATTATTTTAAAACAGAAAGGTGACGTTAATGGTTTTAAGATTATTAATGGAAATATTGATTATAGAAATTTTTCTACGATTACTAATCCAAAACCTCTTGATTTATTTACTTTGATAGAAACTTGTAAAATTCATAAATGGTTTAGCGGTAAAGCTAAAGCTAATGAAAATTTTTATCATAAGTTTGAGGATTTAAGATCTTATACCAATAAGGGGGCACATGATAGTGTAGATCAAAATTCAGAACCAAGTCGGCATGATATTGAATTCTGTATTGTAGTTTTTAAGAAAATATTTAATTGGTTCTGGAAAGAAAAACTTAATAAGGATCTACCTCAAACTATAGTTAATGCTATAGATAATTTCGAAATTAACAATGAGATACTAATAGAAAATGATAATTGGAGAAACATAGCAGATATTTGTGAAAATTTTAATTCAACTACACAGAATTTTTTAATTTCTCCTGCGAAATTTGAAAATTTATCACAAGAACAGCTGGTTATACTTTCAAAAATTAATTGGAATATTATTTTTGATTTTGATATTAATTCTAAAAGTACAGGACTTTTTAATGCATTTGTAGGCAACGTAACTAGAAGTTTAAGACCTATAACAATTGAACAGATTAATCAAAAAAATATTGTTACATCTTCCAAACATAGCACAAATTGGTTTTTTGCTAATGGTATTTCCGATATTTCTACTTCAATTGTAGGTAGTTATAAGGAATGGAGAACTAAAAAATACATTTCACTACTAGAACAAATTACAGATGAATTTATTAATCAATCTAGCCAATCAAGATTAAATGTAATTATTTTATATGATGAATTGCATTATATCGAAAAAATTATTGAAGTAATTTCAGATAAATACCCACAAGATTTATTAAATATAATAATTTTAAGTGATGATGAAGATAGATTTTATTCGCTTACCGAAAAGTTTGACAATATAATTATATTAAATCTTTCTATTCCTGACTTTTTGCAATCGATAAATTCATCAATCGAATCAAAAAATTTAGACATTAAATCAATTCAGATACCCGCTAAAAAGGGGGATAATGATATTTTTATTGATATTAGGGATTATTATCTATCTCTTTTAGATAAAGATATCGAAATTTTGCACAAATCGATACATAATTTAACCAATGATGGGGATGACGAATCATTATCTTTTTATAAAGGAGGAGTAATTCAATGGGATGAATTAGGAAATGAAATCGAAGTTAGAAGAGATATTGAGAAGGAGGCTCTTGAAAAAGTAGAAACATACTTAAATAAGCAAAGTAGTAAAGGTCCAATTATAGAATTATTTCACAATCCGGGAAGTGGTGGTACAACACTTTCAAGAAAGATTGCATTTAAGCTAAAAGATAAATATCCAGTGGTATTCATAAATAGCTATAAAAGAAGTGTAACAAGTCAAGGATTATTTAATTTATCGGAATTGACTAAGAAGCCTATTTTAGCAGTTGTGGAATCTCATAATGTTAATGTAAATGACCTTAATTCTCTAATTAGAGAAAATAATGCGACTAAGAAACATATTGTTTATTTATACCTACAAAGATATTATAACAAAACTTTTGTATCTAAAGATAAACCTTCAGAAGTTTATCTGAAAGATGCCATGGCTACTATAGATGAGAGGGATCGTTTTGTAAACAAATTTATATTGAATATTCCATCTAGAGAAAAATATGTGATGGCGTTAAAAGATTTTCAACCTTCTGAATGTGAAGTTATTGATTTTTCTTTAACAGCGTTTGAAGATCAATTTTCTAAAGATAAAATTAGAAATTATATTAAAACATATTTGGATGAAATTCCTCAAAATCAAAAAGAGTTTATAGTTTACACTTGTTTGTATTATTATTATACGCAAAGCTCTACATCTGAGTTTTGGTTTTATAAAAAATTCGTAAATAATTCTTTGACTAAAGAATTGAATTCTAATAAAATTATAAATAAATTATTGATAAGAGAAAGAGACAATAGTGGTGAATATACTGGTTTCTGGCGTCCAAGATTTAATCAATTTGCTAAATTAATTATTTCAATATCACTTGATACCTCAGAGAATGGAAATTGGAAAGATTTTTTATGTGAATGGAGTATTAAATTTATTAGTGACTGTAGGGAAAGTAATGAATTCTTAATTGAGGAAGTGAGAATAGCTTTTAAGAAGATGTTTATGTTGAGAAATAATGAAGATGTAATTGGTGTAGATAATATAGATGATATTCAAAATAATAAATTTTCTCAATTAATCAATGATGTTAGGGATTCCAGTCAACAAAAATTAATATTTCAAAATTTAACAAAAAGTTATCCTAATGAAGCTCATTATAGAGCCCATTATGGTAGATTCTTATTTGAAAAACAAGAAAGTGAAGAGGACTTGGATCTTGCAAAAGTCGAAATTTCAGAGGCAATAGATTTGGGGCAAAATGATTATAATCTTTGGCATCTCAAAGGAATGTGTAATAGAAAGACTATAGAGTTCAGATTAAATAATAGTTATAATTTAGATTCTACAGACTTTGAAAGTTTTTTCCATTGGTTAAAAACAGAGACGGAGGAAGCTCAAAACTATTTCACTAATAGTAAAGAAATTAGATCGGACAATTTGCATTGCCATACAGCAGAAATTCAAATGTTAATTAGGGTAATAAATTTTGCAAAAGAAAAATTATATCCAGCGGTTTCTATTAATACATTTTTGACAATGCCTGAAAATATATGGTATGAAAATCAATTAAATAAAATTCTTGAGTTAATTGAGGAAGCCAATTATATTATAGAATTATCTACCGATATGGATAATGCAAAACATATGAATAAAGCTAGGAACATGATCGAGGATGGAGAAGCAAAAACATTTAAGTTGTTAGGAGACATTACAAAATCAATAGATAAGTATAAAAAAATGTCAGAGTCTGGACATAATAGTAGTAGGCCTTATTTTAGGAAGATGTTTGCGACTTCAATTTTGGCAAGTAAGGTTGATGGAGATATGAAGAAGCTTAAATCTGCTTGGAATTTGATCAATGAATATGAAAGGAGAGAGATTTTAAAAGTTATTGAGAATAATATACATGATCAACCTGAGGTTGCAGGCAACTATAGAATGTGGTTACAATGTATTAGATACAATTCTACTTTTGTTAGTTTAGAGGACGTAATAAACAAGATTAAAATTTGGTATGACAATAGTTTTCAAAATAGAATTTCCCATTTAGAAGCGACTTATTATAATTATGTTTTTAATGCAATATCATTAATTGAAAGAGGAGAAATTTTTAATGAAATTCAATTAAATAAGACAGTTAGTTATATACAAGAATGTAAAGAAATTACCACGAATGATAAATTTAATTTTGAATGGTTTGGAGTTGGAACTGGTTCGAAAAAGATATTGAATTATGTCGAATTAGGCTCTATGAAAAATGAGGGATCAAAACTTTTTGATGATGATAGTAAGCTTCAAGAAGTTGAAGGAACAATTATAACTATTGATGACAGACAAAAAGGAAAGATTAAATTAAAATGTGGATTAGAAGCTTTCTTTGTTCCAGTAGTTGGAAAATTTGAAAAAGGAAAAGACGAGACAACTAATGTTAAATTTTACGTCAGTTTTAGATATGATGGATTGCAAGCGTGGTCTGTTAAAAGATTGGATGCTGAAAAAGTAGAAACAATTGATAAAAATAAAAATGATAATATATTGATAAATGATGATATATTAAATAAGAGTGAAATAAATGTTTCTAGAGAACTTCCTCAAAATGAGATACTAAAAAGCACGTTTCCACAATTATCCAAACCTGTAATTGTAGGTTCTATTGACTTAAGTAAATTTAAAAAAAGGCATTGTAAATACTAAATGTTAAAGCTTAGTGATAAAATTCATCCGTTTTCAAAAAAGAAATTAATATATAGATTTGAATCAAATCAAAAGCGCAACTTTTTTAAAAGTTTTGCGCTTTTTCTATAGTAGAAAGACTTAATGTTTAATTTCATTAGTTTCTCTAAATAAATAATCTTTACCTTTCTAAGCGGAGTATATATTCATAACTCAGCAGTTTTATAGATAAGACAAGAATATTTATCTTTGTTTTCAACCTAAATTCAGATTCAAAACCCTAAAAATTAAAAAGTAAGTTATTTCTTTCTTTTTTAAATAAAAGTATATCTTTGCGATGCAAAACAATCAAAGGAGAAATCCTTAAAACTTTTTTTAAGTTAACATAAACGAATACCTCGTCATGGTGAAGGAACAGGAAACTGTCCTAAATCATTCCTTTGAATGTTTTGCACACCTAAAGCGAGGTATTCGCGTATCTAAAATTTTCTATTATGCAAAAAGAAAATCAAAAGCCAACACATCGTGATGTAGTGCCATCCGTAATTAATTTCCTTTCAGACGAATTGTTTGAGGGAGATTACAAAGAACAGCCCATGTATTTGCAGGAAATCTTCGAGCTTTTAATGCATACAGAGTTTGGCGACGATATCAATTTAAGGCAAAAAATACTGAGCTGTTTAAGAACCAGCCGAAATTTGGCAGAAGCCTTATCGCCATTTTCAGAGAAGCAGATTCAGAAAGCTTGTCTCGGTATTAAATTATAATAATTAAAAAACTGTAGTTTTTAAATTAAAAAATCGCCCTTTCTGAGGGCGATTTCAGTTATAAATAAAAAAGTAAATTCTTTAAGAAACTGTCATCTTCACGGCCAAAATATGCTTACAGATTCCTCTTTTGCCTTGATAGGCCGTAAACCAGTCGCAGGTACATCTTTGCGAAGAATCGTCGATAATGACTTTGTGTAAAACGCCAGAACCTTTTACTTTGGCTTCAATATAATTGGCTCTTCTTTCGATGATTTCAATATCTTCATTATCAATAAGTTTTTTGGCATTTTTAAGCCTCGGATTTAAAGATAAAATACGTTCGGTTTTAAAGGGAAGACGTCTGTAAAAATGTGATTTTTCGCTTAAATCGTAACCCAATAATCCCATCGAAGATAAATTAGATGTCAGGTTATCCATTGTTCCAAAATCAATATCATTTTCGATAGAAAGCATCGTTGGATCAAAAGTTTCATTTGATTTTAGTAAACTATTTAAGCCGTAAACCCATTCTATTGGCAAATTTTCAGTCATGGTTTCCAATACATTTCCTTCGCCCGAAAAGCCGCGATATGAATCTGGAGAAAAAGCCATTAAAAGTCGCATTTTTCCAAACTCAGCAACTATCGCACAAGTTTGTTTGTCTGCCGATTCGTAGATGAAAATTTTATCTACAATGGCGAGAATTCCTTCTAACAATCGTAATCTTTGTACGCCGCCAATTCTCACGCTGTCTGCTGTAGCCAAAGTCGAAAACATAAATTTTCCGGCTCTTTTGGTTATGAAGAAATCACCTTTTACGCTTCCTTTTGGCAAACTTTGAAATAACTGAATCGTCTGAATTTTATTCAATTCAAATTTAATATCCATGTCCGCCAGATAAAGCCGCACGCTGGTCAACCCTTTTATCCAGCGCATTGGCAGTGTTACTTTTTTCTCTGTAACTTTTGCTTTGCTTGTAATAACCTGAACATCCTGCTGACCAACGGCAAGCGTCACTTTTTCGTTTTTCTGAATGGCATTCAAAGCATTCAGCATTGGGTCGTTAAAATCGACATTTGTTGTTCCGTTGGCAATAAATTCACCATCAATTGCTTCTGGTTTCATGTCAAGGCGCACGTAAACACCATTGCAAGACGAAAATCCTTCAAAACGCAAACGCTCAGATCCTGCCGAAACAATTGGGTCGCGAAGACTTGGGGGAATTGGTCCAAAACTAGATCGCACGACTTTAGCAATCGTACTCCAGCATTTAGCCGTAACATAAGGATCGGTCAAACTTCCCCAGAAAAAGCAGGGAATATTGTTTACCTCTTCAATTTCGGTTTGATGTGCCAAAACCAGATTGTTGATTCCTTTTGTTTTGCTGTAAGTCGAAATTCCTTTATAATTATATTCTAAATCGGTCATTTTCTTTATTTTAAAATTTGCTTAATCAACGATTTAAGCGCTGTATTATCTTTCCATTGTTCAAAAAAAGCAATTGCTTTTGGCGAAGTTTTTTGGTTTGTTTTTGTTAAAACGTCAATATAATTTTCTACGATTTTTTTAAAATTAGTTGGCAGTTTTTCTTTTAGTTGAAGTTTCTCAAAGAATGCATTTAATAGTCGAAGCAAAGTCGCATTGTGTATTGGAGAAACATCTTTCATGGCAGTTAAGCCATCAACTAATCGTAAAAATACACCATACTTTTCAGAAGAAAGCAGTGCAATTTTTTGAGCAAATAGTGTTATATCTAAGGTCTGTTTTTCGATTAAATGAATTAATACTTCAGAAGCCATTAATCGTAAATCTTTCTTTTCCTGAAAGAAACAAGCAACAAATAGTAAGGTTGTAGTTTCTGAGAATCTAAATTCAGGTCTGTTTACCACATCCAAAAAGCCTTTTAATTCTGGTTTGGAACCATCAGCAATTGTAGAATTATGGAGCAAAATCAGCCCTAATGCATCTGAGTTTTGTGGTGTTAAACTATGCCAGTAAAAAGTATTTCCAGAGTGATTCAGACCATAATCCCAGCTGTTTGAACGACTGTAAATATCCTGACTATAAAGTAAATAATTTGGAATTTTTGAATAGTTAGGAAAATCTAATTTTAATTCATACCAAGAAGGAGTTCTCTCTTTTTCTTTAGTTTGATAATTGGTCCATTCATTCCATTTTTCTTTAAATTTTATTTGAGGTACAAAAGGAGTAGCTACAAACGGAACATCTTTTAAATACGTATTTTCAAATTGAGGGAAAGTTTCATTTGGATAAAAAGTTCTGGCGAGCAACAGCCCAAAGAGAAAGATTGCCCGTTTCTTTTGTAGTTTTGCCCATAGTCGACAGAAGTTTTGAAAACAAGGAAACAGAATCTAATTCCAGCTTTTCACTTACGCCCAGACAAAATGATAAAAGCTGTTTGATTTCGCCTTCAATCTGATCCAATAACGGAATAGCTTCTTCAATGTTTTCCCTTGGCATACGTGCGATCGCAATAGCTAAATCTACAGAATCGATTTCTTCCTTTGTTTTTTGATATTCGATAACTCTTTCCAATAAAACTTTTGGTGCAACCCAATACGGTTTATGACTCGGGAAAGAGAGAAGGGGCAAAGTAGAATTTTGTTCTATTTTTTGCTGTACTTTTTCTAATAAAGACTTAATTAAAGTCAGCGTATTAATTCTGGAATAATGTTTGAAATTACTATCAAATTTACCATTTATATTATGAATTTTCTGCAGTAAAAAGGACTTCATGAAATTTTTATGAACGCTTTCAAAATAATGCTTTTGAAGCTGTTTTTCATAAGGCTGTAATTGTGCTTGCAGAACCTGAAGGGAATAAATCTCTTTGCGAAATATAAACATTCATCAATATTTCCGTATCTAAAACTTCTTCAGAACCAATGAAATTTCCAAACTGAAAAACAATATCATTCCAGTCTTTTGGCGACTGGACTTCTTCTGTTAATACTAACTCTTTTTTAGGATTATAAATATATTCTTCAAAAGCGACATCATCAATCAGTAATGCATCTTCATCGAGAAATTGACTCAATTGCGATTTGATGTTTCCCTGCATTAAAGTAACGTACGAATTCAGTTTTTCCTTGAAGGCCTTATCTTTTGCAGATCCAATTTTTGAAATTATTTTAGTGACTCTTTCCTGCAAAGCCAAATCAGATATCACATAAACATCTGCAATAATTGACGAAACTACTGTATTTAATTTTGGATTTGATTTGCTTAATTTTTCTAAAACAGGCAAAACATTTTTTATCGCGACCTTGCAGTCGTCGCGCATCATCATTGGTTCAAGCCATTCTAAAAATGATTTGGTTTTAAACTTTGGATGATCGTATATTTTTTTAACAAGCTTTACACCATAACTTGTAATTGGCGGATAAGCGTTGTGAAAAAAACTAAATATATTTTCCTGATAAATGACAAGTTCATCAGCGGTAACAGTAAATTCTTCTAACCTTTTTTCTAAAAAAAGATTTAAGGTTATTGTTCCATTCTTTGGTTTGAATTAAAATGGCATTTTCGATAAAAAAACTGCGCTCCATTTTTTTATCATCCAATAATGATTTGTAGACAACTTCCCAAAGATTGTGATCATTGTATTTATCGGTGTCTTTATATCTAAAAAAGTTGTTATGAAGATTGGTTTCATAATTAAACAATTCTGGAATATCCCTTTTATAACTTATTTCATCATTTAGTATCGAATTTATGAAGTCTGGAGTTTTAATCTTTGACTGCCATTCATTATTTGAAGCAATACTTAAAGCATATAATTCGGGATTAAATTGTAATAAATCGTGTTTTTCAAGTTGACGCAATACAGTATAACTTACATTTACCCAGTCTTGTCTTTTAATTTTATCGAGAATAAAAGTTTCTATCCAGTTGGGTTTTGCCCACAATAATATTTCTAAAACCTCGGGTTTAGCTTCTAATTCATTCAATAAACCTAAGGTTTCGTCCCACGAATTAATATCGGTTTTATCAAATAAGGCAATTGCGCTTAAAGTAATAATTTCATTTTGCGATTTATCACCGCGGGTTCCCCAGCCATAATCGTGTTTTCCTGATTTTTTATAACCAGGATCCTTAGATAAATCTGTATACGTCATCCAGTAACGTTTACATTTTTTAATATGCTTTTTTAAAACTTCGATATTCCCTTTTGATTTTTCTTTAAGAAAAGGAAGCGGCGACGAAATCTTTTTTAGATTTAATAATAGCATCATACTCTTCTACAACTTCATCAGAATTTTTGCTTTTTTCCGATTTTGGTTTAGCAGTTACATCGACTTCTCCACTTTCAGAATATCCTTTTTTTATTTTTTCAGCTAGTATTTTTTCAGCCATTTTTAAACATTCTTCTTCAGTAGCGAAGGTTTTTGTTTGAGATGTTCCAGCAGTTCCATTTTTTTCCGTAAGTGACAGTATAATTTAATCCAGCTGTTTCAATTTCCCAGAATTTATCTGAATTTCCATCTATGTATTTAAGGTATTTTTTCATGCTCTTTGATGAACTTATTTTATAAGATTGTCTATATGTATTTTCAAAAATAAAATTAATAATATAATCCCGATGAATATTTTGGTTAAAAAAATTATTAATTTTTTTTTAGTAATAAATTAGCCATGTATTCTAAATTAATATAAAATATACTACATTTGTCTCTGTAATTAAAAATAGAAAAAATACAAATGATACTTTCAGCAAAACTAAGCCTTGAATATTTAGCCGGAGATTTTCCAGCTGAGGTTTCAGGACGCTGTCTGTATTTTTATGAAATTGAAATGTAAATTTTAGAGTTTAACTCAACATAAAATATAAAAGCGTCCTGATTTTTGGGACGCTTTTTTTGTTTTAAAGCTATTCGAATATTATAAAAAAGCACTTCGACTTCGCTCAGTGTGACAATAAAATTGCTTAAGTGCGACAAAAAAGAGGTTTCGGCTTCGTTGAAGAGGACAAGAAAATGATTGAAAACAAACCATAACCAAAAATAATTAAAAAATAATTGACCAAATGTTTAATGATTAAACAAAATAGCGAAATACAGCCTTGAAAAGTAATTTGATGAGTAACAGTCATTTGATACAAACAGCGATCTGCACCAGTATGCGGACAGGAATTTCTTTGCTTTAATTTTTACCATAACTACTTGATAGTCAGAAAAATAATCTTAAAAAATATTTGGAAATATGATTTTTTCCATCATATCTTTGCCAAACAAAATCGAAACAAAATGTTTCAGTAAACAACAACAACAACAGTTGCAATAACAATAACAATTGCAATAACAATATAAAAAATATAAAAATGAGTTTTAAATTATACATACACAACCTAGGATTAGCGACCTCGATTTCAGATCGTGAATGCTTTTACATGTCGGTGCATCAATATAGGCAATAGGATAGTTATATCGTATTTGTTATGAAGCACCTTTAATTGGGTGCTTTTTTTGTGCCAATTGTTTAGTCGCAAAGGCACAAAGTCGCAAAGATTTTGAGAAGATATAAAAAAAGAAAAACTTTGTGTCTTCGTGTCTTAGCGGCAGAAAAAAAAAAATAATAATAAAAATTTAAGGATGAATCAAGAAATAGGACTTAGGTCAGACCGCAGTGGTCAAACAGATAAAGTGGAGTTTAGTGAACCGCCATTTGCCTCGATTAAAAAAATGGATTTGGAGCTTATTAACCTATGGAAAGAAAAGGTGGATTTTCGGAAAATTATATATATCATATAGAGATATTTCTCTGGTAAAGCAAGGGTGCTTTTAAACTTTTGTGATATTGGATTTCCCAGAAAAGCCTTCGATTTCCTGAGATTCCCAAGAATTGCAAAAAAATAAAATACCATGCAAAACAATACATTAGAAAAATACAAAAAAAGCAATTAGAAAAAAATACGAGACCGAAAAAGAAGGGAAATACTTTGATTATTTGTACAAGCCTTCTCGAGGAAAACTTCGTGATTTGTGCTGGTTAATTTTCGAAAATAACCCAACGAAAGATGATTTGAATGTCTTCAGTAATCTTTTGGGTTTAGATTTCGATCATAACAAAAAGAATAAGTTTAAGGAGAAAAAAGATAAGTTTAGACCTATCGAAACTTTCTTTAAAGGAGAAACAGATCCGTCAAACATTGATGCTATCAATATGGCGGCAATTTTGGTTGATTTTCATCCTCGTCCTTTCAAAAAGTTTTACGAAAATTCTAAAACTGAAGAAACAAAACCAGCTAAACGGATCGAGAAAGCTAAAGCAGTCTTTGAAAAGAAAAGTGCTTCAAAAAAGGAAAAGTCTGGAAAAGAGTCTAAAAAAGGAAGTTTCTTTCTAGATTTTAAAAGTATGTTCTTTTAAGTCTTTTTTGCCACGAAGTCACTAAGCCACAAAGTTTTTAGCCACTCCCGATAGTTATCGGGATAAAAGATTAATGGATTAGTAAAAAAATCTGCTCAATCTGCTCAATCTGCGAGAAAACTAATCTTAGCGTTCCTTAGCGTAAATCTTAGCGTCGCTTGCGGTTAAAAATTAAACACAATTATTAAAAATTAAAAAAATGAAAACAACAGATAAAATTATTATTATCGATTTAGAAGCCACATGCTGGCAAAGTGCGGTCCCAAAGGGTCAGGAAAATGAAATTATAGAAATCGGATTAGCAGTTTTAGATGCCGGAACGGGAGAAATATCCAAGAATAAAGGCATCTTGATAAAACCGCGGCGTTCAAGTGTAAGTCCGTTTTGTACAGAGTTAACCACTATTACCCAGGAATTAGTGGATAAAAATGGCGTTTCTTTTGAAGAAGCCATTAATGAGTTAATAGACGAGTACAATCCCGATTTGTACACTTGGGCAAGTTACGGTCAGTACGACTTGAATATGCTTCAAAAGCAATGTAAATCGTTTGGGATACCATATCCAATGGCAGATGAACATATCAATGTAAAAACTCATTTCGCCGAAAAATTTGGTTTGCAAAAACCAACCGGAATGAACGGTGCCTTACATGTTTTGAATATTCCGCTGGAAGGAACACATCATAGAGGAATTGACGATGCAAAAAACATCGCTAAAATTTTGCATTGGTGTCTCCAAAATTAAAAACGGCTGTCTTAATTGAGACAGCCGTTTTCTTTGGTTATATTATTTTGATTTAATTTTGACCATATATTTTAGCATAAAGATCCTTGTAAATCTCTTTAATAATTTTACGTTTTAACTTCAGCGTTGGAGTCAATTGTCCGCCGTCGATAGACCAAACATCTGGCGTAAGCTCAAAACGTTTGATTTGTTCCCAGTGTCCAAATTTTTTGTTGATTTCCTCAATTTCGCTGTCAATACGTTTAATAACATCTGGATTAGAAGCGATTTCAGCAGTTGAATTTCCTAAAGTAATTTTATGGATTTTAGCCCATTCTTTTACAAATTCAAAGTTTGGCTGAATAAAAGCAACAGGCATTTTTTCACCTTCACCAACAACCATAATCTGCTCAATAAAACGCGATTGTTTCATAGCATTTTCGATCATTTGCGGTGCAATATATTTACCTCCAGAAGTTTTGAACATTTCTTTTTTACGATCCGTAATTTTTAGGAAACCTTCGCTGTCAATTTCTCCAATATCTCCAGTGTGGAAATAACCGTCTATAATAGCTTCGGCTGTTTTTTCTGGATCTTTGTAGTAACCAAGCATTACGTTCGGACCTTTTAATAAAATTTCACCGTCTTCGGCAATTTTAACTTCAAGGTTACGGATTGGTTTTCCAACGGTTCCAATTTTAAAACCTTTGTTTCTTTGATCGTTTACGGCAATTACTGGAGAAGTTTCAGATAAACCGTAACCTTCCATTACCGGAATTTCTGCAGAGCAAAAACTCTCGTTAAACGAGGTTGTAAAGACGACTTCCAGAAACCATTAAATCTAAATTACCGCCCAAACCTTCTTTCCATTTACTGAAAATCAATTTGCGGGCGATTTTTAATTGAAATTCATACCAGAAACCATTTGCTCCGTACGGTTCGTATTTTAGACCTAAATCAATAGCCCAGAAAAATAGTTTTTTCTTGATGCCTGTTAGTTCAGCTCCTTTAGCATAAATTTTATCGTATACTTTTTCTAAAAGTCTCGGAACAGCAGTAATAACTGTTGGTCGAACTTCTTTTAAGTTATCGCTAATTTTTTCAATCGATTCTCCAAAATAAACCGAAACACCATAATATTGATAGATGTACAAAATCATTCTCTCAAAAATATGGCAGATTGGCAAGAAGCTCAAAGCGGTACTTTTTCCTGGATCAAACGGAATTCTTGGCGCACTGTCCAAAACATTTGAAACAATATTTTTATGAGAAAGCATTACACCTTTTGGTTTTCCTGTTGTTCCAGAAGTATAAATAATTGTAGCCAAATCATCAGTTTTGATGCTTTCTTTTCTGGCTTCAACTTCATTTTGGTTGCTTTCGTCTTCTCCTGATAATAATAAATCCGACCAGTGTTTACAGCCTGGAATTTCATTAAAAGAATAAACCTCTTTTAGAGTTGGTACATTAGCTCTAATCGCCTGCACTTTTTGATATACTTCATCATCAGAAACAAAACAGTACATACTGCCGCTGTGATTTAAAATATATTCATAATCTTCCTCAGCAATGGTTGGATAAATAGGAACATTCTGCGCACCTGTCTGCAAAATACCAATATCCATAATATTCCATTCGCTTCTATTATTTGAAGTAATTAAAGCAATTTTATCATCTTTCTGAACGCCCATGCGCAATAATGCTCTCGAAACAGCATTTGCTTTTGCAATATATTCTTGGGTGGATGTTTTTTCCCAAACTCCATTTTTTTCGTTGCCAAAGCAACTTGGAGATTGTAAGTTTCTTGTTGATAATAGGGAAAATCAAAAAGGCGTGTGATTGAAACCATGTTTAATATATTGAATTTTACTGCAAAATTAAATAAAATTTAGGTATAATTTTTTATTTTATGGAATTTTATGGGAAAATTTATATAGACTATTAAAAATCAACGAAAACGTTTTCTTTTTTATAGTAAATTTTAAGAAAAATCGAGAAATGTTTAATAGTAAGCCGTTTTTTGGCAGATTATTGAACGTTGTAATCTTCATATTCTTTTACTCTTTCGCCCATTAAGAACATTTTTTTCTTAGCAAAATGAATAGAAAATTGAGAGTAATACCATTCCTCACCATCATTTGGACGGTACCAAAATGTGTACGAAGCACTATTAAAGCCTTCCTTAAAAACAGGAACACCTTCTTCTGTACATTCGATTCCCCAATTGATTTTTTGTTTGCTTAAATCTTCTGCCTGAATAAAACCTGTTCCGTCAGGATTTAATACCGTAATAGGTTGTTTTTGGCCAATTGGTGCAAAGGTTCCAGCAACTGGATAGTTCATTGTAGTCGTAATATAACGCTCTTTAGAATTGTGTGTAATTTGATCTACGTGAACTTGGGCGTGTGATTGTCTTTGCGACGAAAAAGATACTGCAGATTAAAAGTAATTTTAAAATTTTCATTCTATGTAGGTTTAATGTTTTTGGGCTCAAAAAAATCTAGCGACTGATTTTCTTAAAGCGAATATAGTTTAATTTTAACAGAAAAATAAAGATTTAAGTAAACTAATAAATACCGTGTTTTTCCCCTTTTAAAAACGGTAATTTACCTTGTTAATTCCCAATCAGCCTTCTGTATTTTTACTTCAATTTAATGCGGAAGCCGAAAAGCAAATGAGTAGGCAACATATAAAACAAATTATTATGGAAACTGCTTTTTTTCTTAGCTATGGGCTGGTGCGGTACAAAGTACCCAGGCTGGTGGCGAAAATTCTTGAAAAAACCGCCAATTCCTGAACCAGAACCGTGGTGGATTATTTCGACAATTGGCTTAGGCCTGATTGCCGGATTGGCTGGAGGAACAATTTTTAGCTTAGTAATTCGAGAGAGTCAATTCTTCTCTGGACAAACGGCAATTGCTTCTGGATTATTTGCTTTTGGCACCGCCAATATTGTTACCGGAATTGCATCAGCTTTTAAAGATTAAGATAATAATGTCCTGACTATTGGGGATAGCGTCAGGATGTTTTTCCTGCCACGAATTACACGAATTTTTACGAATTTTTTTTAAAATATTACAAAATCAAACTCTTTAAGCAAGTACTGTTTTTGTATTAATAGTTAAATAGTGAAAATTCGTGTAATTCGTGGCAAAAAAAAAGCGCCCGATAATTCGGGCGCTTTTAGTTAAAAATATATTTTTAGTTTTTCTCAATCCATTTTCTGGCATTGATAAAAGCTTCGTGCCAAGGTGTAAACTCGTCATCTCTATCTTTTGGATAATGTGCCCAGTTCCATTGGAAAGTCGAACGCTCAATATGAGGCATTGTAACCAAATGTCTTCCTGTTTTATCGCAAAGCATTGCTACATCATAATGAGAACCATTTGGATTTGCAGGATATCCTTCGTAAGCATATTTAGAAACAATGTTATAGTTTTCTTCTCCCATTGGTAAATTGAATTTACCTTCTCCGTGAGAAACCCAAACTCCTAATGTAGTTCCAGCTAATGTCGATAACATAACCGAATTGTTTTCCTGAATCTTCACAGAAGTAAAAATACTTTCGTGTTTCTGGCTGTCATTATGAAGCATTTTTCCGTGAACTTCATGCTCTGGATTAATTACCTCCAATTCCATAAACAACTGGCATCCGTTACAAATTCCAACAGATAAAGTATCTTCTCTTTTGAAGAAATTATCCAAGGCTGTTTTTGCTTTTTCATTGTATAAAAATGCTCCAGCCCAACCTTTAGCAGAACCTAAAACGTCAGAGTTAGAGAATCCTCCGACAGCACCAATAAACTGAATATCTTCCAATGTTTCACGGCCAGAAATTAAATCTGTCATGTGTACGTCTTTAACGTCAAATCCTGCCAAATACATTGCATTTGCCATTTCGCGCTCAGAATTACTTCCTTTTTCACGAATAATAGCGGCTTTTGGTCTTGGTTTTGAAGCATCGATTACAGGAGCTTTACCAGTAAAGTGAGCTGGGAAAGTATAATTTAAAGCCTGATTTTTATAATTTTCAAAACGTGCTTTTGCAGTTCCGTTTTTAGATTGTTTTTGATCTAATAAATAAGAAGTTTCAAACCAAATGTCTCTGTATTCTGCAATATCCAAATTATAAATTCCAAATTCCAAACTTGATTTGCTTTGAACAGAACCAATTTTAAAGAATTCAATATTATTTGCACTTAATTTAGCTTCAACAGTCGCATCAGATTTTGCTTGGAAAACGATTCCGATGTTTTCAGCGAAAAGGATTTTCAATAAGTCTTTTTCCGCAAAAGCGCTGAAATCAATTTTTGCTCCAAGATTCACATCAGCAAAACACAATTCTAATAAAGTAGTAATTAATCCACCGCTTCCAATATCGTGACCTGCTAAAATTTGGCTTTCGCCGATTAATTCCTGAATCGTATTAAAAGCATTTTTGAAGAACTTCGCATCTTTTATAGTAGAAGTTTCGTTTCCGATTGTATTTCTAATTTGTGCAAAAGAAGAACCTCCTAATTTGAAATCATCCTGAGACAAATTGATATAATAAATAGATTCTCCGTTTTTCTGTAAAACAGGCTCAACTACTTTTCTAATATCTGTACAATTTCCTCCAGCCGAAATAATAACCGTTCCCGGTGCAATTACTTCGTCGTTTGGATATTTTTGTTTCATCGAAAGTGAATCTTTTCCTGTTGGAATATTGATTCCCAATTCGATTGCAAATTCTGAACAACCTTCAACAGCGACATATAAACGAGCATCTTCACCTTCATTTTTACAAGCCCACATCCAGTTTGCAGACAATGAAATGCCGCCTAAACCATCTTTAATTGGCGCCCAAACAATGTTTGATAACGATTCGGCAATAGCATTTCTGCTTCCTGCAACCGGATCAATCAAAGCGACAATAGGAGCGTGGCCAATAGAAGTCGCAATTCCTTCTTTACCTAAATAATCCAAAGCCATAACGCCGACATTATTCAAAGGCAATTGTAACGGACCTGCGTTTTGCTGTTTTGCTACTTTTCCGCCCACACAACGGTCTACTTTGTTTGTTAACCAGTCTTTTGAGGCAACAGCTTCTAGACGTAAAACATCTTTTAAATAACTTTCGAAATCATCAGCTGAATAAGAAACGGTCGCATATTTTCTGTCGATAGTTTTGTCATTCATAACCGTTTTTGGAGAACTTCCGAAGAAATCTTCTAAAGCGTAATCCATCGGTTTTGAACCATTTGATTTCGATTGAAAAGTAAAACGGTGATCTCCCGTTACATCTCCAACCTGATACATTGGCGAACGCTCTCTGTCGGCAATTCTTTGTAATGTATCGATATCTTTTTGACCAATAACCAATCCCATTCTTTCCTGAGATTCGTTACCAATAATTTCTTTTGCAGAAAGAGTTGGGTCTCCAACAGGTAATTTATCTAAATCGATTAAACCTCCAGTTTCTTCAACCAATTCAGAAAGACAGTTTAAGTGTCCTCCAGCTCCGTGATCGTGAATAGAAACAATTGGGTTATGATCGCTTTCTACCAAACCACGAATGGCGTTTGCGAGCACGTTTTTGCATTTCAGGATTTGAACGCTGAATAGCATTTAATTCTATTCCTGAACCAAAAGCTCCAGTATCTGCAGACGAAACCGCAAGCACCGCCCATTCCAATTCTATAATTTTCTCCTCCAAGAATTACGATTTTGTCGCCTTCTTGTGGTTTTTGTTTGATAGATTGATCTAGTTTTCCGTAACCAATTCCTCCCGCCTGCATGATCACTTTATCGTAACCAATTTTACGGTCGTTTTCTTGATGTTCGAAAGTTAAAACAGAACCTGTAATTAAAGGCTGACCAAATTTATTTCCAAAATCAGAAGCCCCGTTTGAAGCTTTGATCAAAATATCCATTGGTGTTTGGTACAACCATTTTCTTTCCTCAACAGCATTTTCCCATTTTCTGTCGTTGTTTAAACGAGAATAAGATGTCATGTAAACAGCAGTTCCAGCCAATGGCAATGAACCTTGACCACCTGCAAGACGGTCACGAATTTCTCCTCCAGAACCAGTTGCGGCTCCGTTGAAAGGTTCCACTGTTGTTGGGAAGTTGTGTGTTTCTGCTTTTAATGAAATAACAGAATCAAATTCTTTTATTTCGTAATAATCAGGTTTGTCAGCTGTTTTTGGTGCAAATTGTCGCACTTTTGGTCCTTTTACAAAAGCAACATTGTCTTTGTAAGCAGACACAATATCGTTAGGATTTTCCTGAGATGTTTTTTTGATTAATTTGAAAAGAGAAGTTTCCTTTTCTTCACCGTCAATAACAAAAGTTCCGTTGAAAATTTTGTGACGGCAGTGTTCTGAATTTGCTTGTGAGAAAGCAAAGATTTCAGAATCCGTTAATTTTCTTCCTAGTTTTGAAGCAAGATTATTTAAATATTCTACTTCTTCTTCGCTTAAAGCTAAACCTTCAACTTTGTTGTAAGCTCGCAATATCATCAATTTCCAGAATTGGCTCTGGCTGAATGTTGATAGTGAAGATTTCTTGATCTAATTCATTGAATTTTTGGAAAAGCATAGGATCAAAATCATTGAATTCAGCCATTGCTGGATGAAATTCTTCAATTCTGATAATACCTGAAACACCCATGTTTTGAGTGATTTCTACAGCGTTTGTACTCCAAGGTGTAATCATTGTAGCGCGTGGACCAACAAAAAAACCCGTCAATGCGGATTTTTCGATCTTATGCGAGTCGGCAAAAAGCCAATTTAATTTTGAAATGTCTTGAGCTGAAATTTCGTTTTCCGTTTGTACGGCAAAAACAGTTTTGCTTTGGTTTTCAAAGAAATGGATCATTTTGTGTGTTTGTTGTATTGAGGTACAAATTTAATGTAAATAAATAGTAAGCGCAAATTTGGAAACCATCTCTTTTCAAAAAAAATGAAATTGCTTTTTTCTTGCATTTTTTCTACCAAAAAGACGCAGAATCAATAGTTTTTGAACTTTTGTAAAATTTAAAGATTTACTAAAAAAATATAGAACCTAATAATCTGCTATATTGCTATTAGACCGGAAAAAAAATAAAATTTAAATATTGAATTAAGGTTTTGAATTTTAAATCTTCCTAAAAACCATTCTGCAAAATTTACGAAATGAAATCATCAATAGGAAATGTATTTTTAAAGAATTTCTTCTGTAAATATGACAAAACATCAAAAAAAGGTTGTCTTTTAATTACTTTTTTAAAGCAAAATGACCTGTATGTATTTTACCGTTGCTTAACTCGACAGTAAACCAATAATCATCAGCAGGCAGACTGATTATTGTTAAAAGTTCCATCCCAACTATCATAACTATTTTTTAATTCTTTCAATAAGCGCCCATAACGGTCAAATATTTTAGCGACTAAATAAGGTTCATCATTGGTAAAAAGCAACTGCCAATTATCGTTATAACCATCGCCATTTGGGGTGAAAACTTTTGGATATTTTATTGAATAAGCATATCCAATATCAGTACCACATCCATTTTTATCTTTTACGTAGACCGTTTGTCTGCCTTGAAAATTGCCAATGAACACATTATTGTCTTGGTAATTCTCTCCATCAATAGAATATTCAAAATCACCATTCTGAGAAGTGAAAACAGTAATTTTACTTATCTCATTGTTTATTTCTTCTGAAGTAACGTTTTTTATTTCGGCAGTTTTTGCTGCTGTAACTTCAAACTCTTTTATTGAAGTGCAACTTAAATCTTCATGCTTTTGAGTTACTTTTAAAGTATATTTTCCAATTTGTGAAATCAAAATTTTTGAATCAGTGCTTCCATCAGACCATAGATATTCGTCATAACCTAAATCTGCTTGGATAGATATACTTTTTCCGTCACAAATACTGTAAGTGTCCTTAAGCGTGATTGAGGGAGAAGTAATTAAGCTTAGTTTTAATTTTGTCGCTTTGTAACACGAACCATTACTGATTCTAAAGAAAAAAATGTTTTCTCCTAAAGCTAAGTCATAGTTTGTTCCATTGGTAATTTGATCAGCTGATAATTCGTTTTCGGCTCCATTCAAACTCTTGTAAATTTTATGAGTGTAGTTTCCTGAGCCTGTTAAAAGTAGGTTTTTATAATCGTCTAAATTTGTTCTTTGAGTTCCATCATTCAATTCGTCACAAATAAGTTCTTCATAATTTTGAGTTGGTAAATCTGTAACGATCGAAACAGTAACTTCTAAACGATCCCTGCTTTCGCACCCATTTAAAGTTTGAGAAGCATAATATGATTTTCCATCAATTAATGAGGAAGTTGCGGAAACAAGAGCTCCATTTGTGGGTTGGTCATACCATTTTATATTAGTGCCAGTGATAAAAATGGAGTTTAAAGTGCTGTTTTGTGAGATGCAGAAACTTTGATTTTGTAGACCTTGAGGAGAAAGTGTTTCTTGAATGTTTACTAGAATTTCAGTTCTTTCACTTTCACAGCCACTAAGAATTTGGGCAAGATAATATTTAGTTCCATTTACGAGCAATGTATTTGCAGGTAAAGAAGTTCCAGCTGTTAAAGCCGTATACCATTTTAAGTTTAAGCCAACTTGTAAGGCAATATCGTTTAAAGTTTTATTTTCTTGAATACAAAATTGCTGAGGCGAGTTTATTGCCGGTGATGCATCTAACATATCTGTGTAAGTAGCGACTACATCTTTTATTGAAGCCCAATTGGAGTTAGAATATGCTACATTGTCGACGGCAATACATTTTAAATCAGGATTTTGAAGGAATGAACAATAGAGAAAAAAGCTAACATCAAAATTGGTGTTAAAACCGTTTTTCAAATTTAAAGAGGTTAAACGATTGTCTTTACAGCTAAATTGTTTTAAGGCAATATTTTTAGTAGCATCTAATTCTGTTAGATAATTGGTGTCACAGCGAAAATAAACAAGTTTGGTGTTTTTTGAAATATCTAAAGTTTTTAAGCCATTAGAAGAACAATAAATTTGAACTAAATTTATGTTGTTTGAAACATCTAAATTATTTAACGGATTACGGCTTGTTATTAAAGTTCTTAAATTGATGTTTTTTGAAAGATCAATACTAGTCATTTCATTTGTATCACACTCTATGGTATGTAATTTCAAATTGTTAGAAAAATCGACAAAAGTGAGCTTGTTCTCATGACACCATACACTTTCTAAATTGACGTTTTTTGAAATGTTTAAACTTGTTAATTTATTTATTTGACATTCTAAGTTCTTTAAAGCAATGTTTTTAGAGAAATCTAAGGTGGTCAAATTGTTTTGATCACACCAAAAGTATTCTAATGCTACGAAATCTTCAATTCCTGTTAAATCAGAGATGTTTGCATATCCAACATCTAAAAAAGTGATAGTGCTTATTCTTGAAGTTAGAACTTTTCCGTCTATACGACCAGAGTCAAATCCTCTATCAATTAATCTTTGTTCAAAATTTTTATCTGGTATTGTGGTATATTGGGCTTGTACTATAAGGGTAATAAGAAATAGTATGGATAAGAATAATTTTTTCAGCATAATTGGAGATTCTTTTTTATAAAAAGAAGATTACTTAAAGAGATTTATTATTTTTTTACAATATCGTTACTTCGGAAAATCTTGACTCTGATAAGCACCCAAATCGGGAGGAGAAGTTCTCGTAACTCCTAAAATATCCAACGGAACGATATATGCCTGATTCCCTTTCGCGAAAGCAGTAGAGGTTTTATCGATATTGAATTTATTCTGAGCTGTATTATAGAAATTCGGATTTTCGTTTAAGATAATCTGATTATAATGTTGTGTATCCGTTTTAAATTGATAATCAGGATTTGTAGTGCTTCCAAATTTTAATAAGCAATTGTTTAGCTGATAAACGAACGCGAGCATTTGTGCTTTTATTCAAATTGAATTCATTAAAATTTGAACCGTAAATAATGCAATTATTGAAAGTGGCATTGGTAAGCGCATTTGTTTCTGGAGTTTTACCGCTTAAACTATTACTTAAAGTAACAGCAAAATGCGAAGGATTTGACCAATTATTGTTAAAAGTACAATGCGTAAAAGTATAATTACCGCCGTAAACGCAGGATAAACTTGCAATGCCTGCATAATTGATTACGATGTTCTCGGCAATAATATGAGTGTTTTCGGCTAAAATTCCGTATTCGACACAATTGTAAAGCTGTGTATTTTTAATTTCAACGGTATTCGACGGATTCTGAAAATCTAAACCAATAACTGCATTTTTTAAAGTTAGATGATTAATGGAGTGATTGGCGCTTCCGTTAGAAAAAATAACCGATTTCCATTGTCCAGGAATATCTGAATACAACGATTCTAAGCGATCTCCTTCAAAAATAACTTCATTTTCTAGTTTGTCAGTTTTTGAAGCTGTTCCATTAATTTGAAGCGAAGCATTATTACCAACATATAAACCAGAATTAGCGTGAAAGTGAACTCTCGCTCCCGCGTCAAAAATTACAGTTTTGTCTTCAGGTATTCCGGCGTATCCATAAATTACGTACGGTTTTTGATTGTTGAAGATTAGTTCGTTTCCGTTTACGGCATCATTTTCACTTAAATAAAATCCGTCCACATCTTTACCGTCAATTTTGATTTTTTCTTTTGTTCCGTCTGCATTTTGGTTTGGATATAAAAAAACAGCATCTTGAATCAGTGTTACCAAAGCAACTTCCTGAAGATTGGCGCCGCTGTCGAACTGGATTTCATCGGTATATAAAAAATCTGTCGGATCAGCGTCTGTAATATCTGCGGTTGTTTCTATAAAAATATACAAACTGTCTTTTGCTAAAAGCGTAACATCTTTGAATATCTTTCCGTTAGTTCCAGACATTCCGTCAACCGTCATTCGGTATTTTGAGTTTAAACCTTTTTTAAACTGTACAGTTGGAATTGAAATGTCGTTTTTACTTTGGTTGTAAACTTTTAACTGATAAGTGCTTGAACCAATGTTTTTAAAAACAGTATCCAAATATACGGTGTCTCTTGAAAACTTTAAATCTCCAGAACTGGCAACGGTATCAAAGTCAGTTCTACACGAACTAAAAGCTAGAATTATTCCGAAGATAAAAAGTATAAAGTATTGACGCATTGCTGTTTTTTTTACTGCAGAATAAAGGTTTTTTTTTGCCACGAATTTCTCAAATTTTCTCAAATTAAATTCGCGGAAATTAATGTAATTGGTGGCTATGTTTTTAAAATCCTTTAAATCCTTTCAATCTGTGGCAAAAAAAATAATCTTCGGCCAAAGATTTACATCGTATTGTTTTTTTGTAAAAATAACAAAAAACTTACATGTTTAAGATTGATTTTTAATTTTAGTCCCGAAATTTCGGGACCGATTTTTAGATTTATGTCTTATCTTTCTTTAATTTTACGATTTTAAAGTTTATTTTAATGAATTACACAAAAGAGCAGATTTTAGCGCGATGCAATGAGTTTACCAAAAACACGTTGATGGAAACGCTTAAAATAGAATATATCGATGCCGGAGAAGATTTTTTAACTGCAAAAATGCCTGTAAATCCAAGTGTTCACCAGCCAATGGGACTGTTACACGGCGACGCTTCTGTAGCTTTGGCGGAAAGTGTTGGCAGTCTTGCTTCTTTCTTTTTTATTGATCCGAAAGAGCAGGAGGTAAGAGGTATTGAAATTTCTGCAAATCACCTTAAAAGTATTCGAGAAGGTTATGTTTTTGGTACAGCCAGAATTATTCACAAAGGCAGAACGGTTCATTTGTGGGAAATTAAAATTACAGATGAAGCTGGAAATTTGATTTCGCTTTGCAAATTGACGAATATGGTTTTGGATAGAAAGAAAAGGGAATAAATTATGAATCCATTTTTCTTAAGAATTAAAAATCATAAAGAACAAAACTTACCTTTTGTACTTTATTCAAAACCCAATACTACAGATCTTGTTGGGATTTTACAACAAAACAATAATTTATACAACGTTTCTGATTACAGCGAGAAAGGATTTGTTTTTGCTTCTTTTGATGAAAAACAACTGATTTTAATTCCTGAAAACGAATCGGAAATTATTACTGCCGAAAAAGAAACAACTTCATTTGAAGCTATAGAAATTGACGATTTGAGTTTTGATCCTGAAGCTAAATTTCAATATGAATATTTAGTTGCACAGGGAATTCAGGCAATTAAAAACGAAGAATTCAAAAAAGTGGTTTTATCAAGAAGTGAAGAAGTGCATTTGTCTGAATTTGATTTCCTTGAAACTTTTCAGCATTTGGTGCAGTTATATCCTGCGACTTTTTGTTATTGTTTCTTTCATCCAAAAATCGGACTTTGGATGGGTGCAACGCCAGAAAAACTGCTGAAAGCAAATGGAAATGTTTTTGAAACCATGGCTTTGGCGGGAACGCAGAAAGATAATTTGCAGACTGAAATTGTCTGGCGACAAAAAGAAAAAGATGAACAACAGTATGTAACTGACTTTATTGTAAAACGTCTTCGCGAATTTGCCGCTTCGGTTGTTGTTTCTGAACCCTATAGTTTAAAAGCGGGATCGATCTGGCATATTAAAACAGATATTTCGGGAGTTTTAAATGATAATTCTACTTTAGAAGAAGTTGTTGATACCTTGCATCCGACACCAGCAGTGTGTGGTCTGCCGAAGAAAAAAGCAAAAGCATTTATCATCGAAAAAGAAAATTACGATAGAACTTTTTACACTGGATTTCTGGGCGAGCTAAACATGAGTTTTTCTGGAGCTAATGCAAGTTCTGATTTATTCGTAAATTTACGAAGCATGCAGATTCAGGAAAATAAAGCGATTCTATATATGGGATGCGGTGTTACAAAAGAAAGTATTCCAGAAAAAGAATGGGAGGAAAGCGTCAATAAATCAATGACGATGAAAAGAGTATTGAAAATAACTTAAAAATATGTTTACAGTCGCAGTCTCAGTTTTCAGTTTTACTGATACTGAATACTGATACTGTAAACTGTGACTTAAATATAGATAATGAAACTAGACATATTAGCCTTTGGTGCGCATCCAGACGATGTAGAATTGGGTTGTGCGGGAACTATTTTAAAAGAAGTATCACTTGGAAAAAAAGTGGGTATTGTTGATTTAACGCGCGACGAATTAGGAACGCGTGGAACTGCCGAAATTAGAGATCAGGAAGCAAAAGATGCGGCAAAGATTTTAGGAGTTGTGGTGCGCGAAAATTTAGCTATGCGTGATGGCTTTTTTACGAATGATGAAAAACATCAATTAGAGGTCATTAAAATGATTCGAAAATATAAACCTGAAATTGTTTTGTGTAATGCCATTGATGATCGTCATATCGATCATGGAAAAGGCGACAAGTTAGTTTCTGACGCTTGTTTTTTATCGGGTTTAATGAAAATCGAAACATCGATTGATGGAGAGAGCCAAGAAGCTTGGAGACCGAAAGTGGTATATCATTATATTCAGTGGAAAAACATCACTCCAGACTTTGTTGTGGATATTACAGGATTTGAGAATAAAAAGGTAGAAGCGATTTCGGCATATAAGACACAATTTTACGATCCGAATTCTAAAGAACCTGCAACACCAATTACAAGTAAGAACTTCTTTGAGAGTTTAAATTACCGTGCGCAGGACTTAGGAAGGTTAGTGGGGAAGGATTTTGCCGAAGGATTTACAGTTGAAAGGTGTTTGGCAGTCAATAGCTTAGAAAATTTGTTGTAAATTTTTCATTTTTTTCTTTGTAGAACTCAACCTTTGTTCTATATTTGCACTCGCTAAGCAAAAATGGTGGTTGTAGCTCAGCTGGTTAGAGTAGCGGTTTGTGGTGTCGCGGGTCGCCGGTTCGAACCCGGTCAGCCACCCAGATTCAAAGCCTTGAAGAAATTCAAGGCTTTTTTTGTTTTTATAACTTTGGGGAAATTCCAAAACCCAAATTCCAAATTCCAAATTCCAAAACCCAAATTCCAAAATCTAAAATTCCAAAATCCGAAATCCGAACCCCAATTCCAAATTCCAATTTTATTATAAGTTGTGGTTTTATCCTTGTGAGGTATAATAGGCTTTAATTATTGATTCGGGAATTGATAATTTTATAATGATTTTGATTGTGGAGTTTCTAGTGTGATCCTACCTTGCGCCAGGATGAAAAATATTGCGAAGGCTTTGCGGGTAACTTTGTCAAAATTTCAAACTTTGACAAAGTTAGTGTGTATTTGGAATTTGGATTTTTTCTAATTTGGAATTTATAAAAAAAGCACAACCGTTAGGTTGTGCTTTTCTGGTGGTTAATATATTTGGTTTATGTATTATCGAATTTCCTCAAATGTAGTTCCTTGTTTAATATCGTCGCTTTTAAAGCCTTTTTTAAACCAGTACATTCTTTGTTCTGAAGTTCCGTGTGTAAAAGAATCGGGAACCACGTGACCTTGCATTTTACTTTGTATGGCATCGTCTCCAACTGCATTTGCGGCACTTAAAGCTTCATCAATATCTCCAGTATCTAAATTTTCTTGATTGTAATGTGCCCAAACCCCAGCATAAAAATCGGCTTGCAGTTCTAAGGCTACTGATAATTTATTGGCTTGCGCTTCACTTTTTCCTTCTTGTTCCTGACGCATCTTTGCAGACGTTCCCAGTAAGGTTTGAATATGGTGGCCTATTTCGTGCGCAATAACATAAGCAATGGCAAAATCACCGCCTTTAGCACCAAATTTTGTTTTTAATTCTTCAAAAAAAGCTAGATCCATATAGACTTTACGATCTCCAGGACAATAAAACGGACCAGATGCTGATGATGCGCCGCCACATGCCGTTTGTACAGAGCCTTTAAAAAGAACCAATTTTGGTTTTTCGTATGTCATGCCATGTTCAGCGAAAATTTTGCTCCAAATGTCTTCGTTATCGGCTAAAATAACTTTTACAAAATTCCCCATTTCTTCATCTTCCTTGCTTAAAGGAGTCAGCGCTTCGGTTTGTTGAGATTGTCCGCCTTGCATTTGTTCTAGAATTGGTGCTATTTGCTGTCCAGTTTCTCCGCCAAATACGTTAAGTAATAAAATAATTATACCAATAACACCGCCGCCGGCGATTACTTTTCCGCCAGATAAACCTCTTCTGTCTTCTACATTATCACTTTGTCTTCTACCGAGCCATTTCATATTGAATTCTTTTTAAACTTATTATAAATTTAGTTGTACGAATTTATATATTTTTTATGATAAATTTCACAATTGAATCAGGAATGTTTTAAAAAATATTTAGTTAGTTTTTAGTCCCAGTTTAAAAGTTTAGAAGTGAAAACTGTGACTGGTGACTGAGACTGAAAGTGAAAACTAAAAATCACCCAAGCCATTTAATTAATGTTTCTTCAACCGTTCCTTTCATGATTGGTTTAGAGATATAATCATCCATTCCGGCAGAAATACATTTGTTTCTTTCGTCTTTTTCTGCTCCGGCCGTGACTGCAATTATCGGAATATCTCTTCCGTTTTTGGTGTTCCGAATGGCTTTTGTAGTTTCATAACCATTCATAATAGGCATTTGAATATCCATAAAAACAATAGTTGGATTTATTTTTTCAAATTGCTGAATCGCTTCATATCCATTTTCACATTCACAGATATAAGCATTGTTATAAAGGTTTTTAATTATTGTTTTTAGAAGCGGCATGTTTACTTTGTTGTCTTCAACAATCAAAAACGTAATTTCGTTATCGTTTGGTTTGTTGTCATCGGTATCCAATTCAATATTTAAACTTTTAAGTTCAGCGTTATATTTATCGCTAATGCTTTGGTTGCTCGTTTTTAGGTTTAAATCAAAGAAGAAAGTACTTCCTTCATTAATATTACTTTCAAGCTGTAAACGACTTTCCATTAAAGCAAGGAGTTGGTTTGAAATGGTTAGACCTAATCCTGTTCCTCCAAACTTTCTCGTTGTAGAACTATCTTCTTGTGAAAATGCTTTAAAAATTTTCTTCTGGTTCTTTTCAAGAATACCAATTCCGGTATCGACTACAGCAAAACGAATTAGACAATTATTATTTTTCTTTTTTTCTAAGACGGAGACGTTTAATTTTATAGAACCTTCAGTGGTAAACTTCACCGCATTTGAAAGAAGATTAATCAAGATTTGTTTAATTCTCACAATATCTGTCCAAATGTATTTAGGGACATCGGGATCAATATTCAGTTCAAGTTCCAGATTTTTTTGATTGGATTCGTAAACAATTAAATCGAAAACCTGTCCTAATACTTTTTTGATATCATAAAGATCTATAAACAGCTCTAGTTTTCCGGCTTCGATTTTGGAGAAATCCAGAATGTCATTTATAATTTCAAGCAGTGAATGTGCCGATTGATTAATCGTTGTCATGTATTTTTCCTGAATTTCTTCAAGATCAGTTTTCATCAATAAATGGGTAAAACCAATGATTCCGTTAAGCGGTGTTCTAATTTCGTGGGACATATTGGCCAAGAAATCAGACTTAGATTTATTTGTTGCTTCCGCTAATTGTTTGGCTTTTATAGCGTCTTCAATTTCTTTTTTTGTTTGTAATGTCAAAATAAATACCACCGACAAACTCGATTTCATCATCTCTTTTAATTACATCTCCAAACTCTTCAACCCAAATATATTCGCCAGATTTTCGCTTAATTCTATAAACGTTATGCAAAGGCATTCCTTTTTGTAGATTGTCGATTTGGTTGTTTATAACTTCTTCTTTATCATCGTGATGAATAAGAGACAGGAATGATAAATTGTTTTCTATAAATTCAGATTTTGAATATCCCGTTAAATTTAAAACTTCGTCATTCAGGAATATTTTAGTAGAAAAAGCATCAAATTTCGATAAATAAACCGTTCCGGGAATGTTGTTAGCAATTAGTTTGAATTTTTCCTCACTTTCCAGGATTTTAGTTTCATTTCGGTTTCTTTCTAATGCAGAAGAAATGTTGTTGGCCAATACCTGAAAGATATTAATTTCATCTTCAGACCATTTTTTTTCTTTCATACAATCATCGAAACCAATAAAACCTGTAAACAGATCATTGATATAAAGCGGCAGGATTAGAATCGATTTTATTTCGTTATTTATCAAAAGCGTTTTGAAAAATCCCTCTTCAAGTTTTCTGGTAAATGTATTTAAGATTTTTCTTTGCTGTCGTCGCCTCATAAATCTCTTTTAAATTTTCTTCGGTCATGTGGCGCGCTGACGTAATTTGATGTTCAATTCCTTCCCGAGACCATTTGTATTTTTGGCTGACGGTGTTGTAAATCGGATCTTTTTCGTAGTAATACATATGATCTACTTTGGCGACTTTTCCAATAATATCATACGTTTCCTGAAACATTTGATGCGTTGTTTTACTCAACAAGAATTTTTCTGTACAAAGCGAAAGTGCAGACAAAAGCTGACTTTTAAATTCTAGTTTCCTTTCGGCTTCCAAACGCATTTGTGACGAAATAGCAAGCGAAATTACATCAGAAATTGTTCTAGCGTAATTGATGTCCTCATTGTCCCATTCGCGTTTTCTTTCGGTACTTTCAAAGCACACAACGCCGGCCAATTGTCCTGTAAAAAAAATAGGAACATCAAGCATTGACTTGATATTATTCTTGGTAAAATATAATTTTTCAAATTCAGATGTTTCTAATTTATTGAACACATCCGGCGCGTTGATAATTGCTTTATTGCTTAAAGTTTCAAAATAAATAGGATACGATTCTTTATTTAAAATGTTTTTGTCGTTTAAGTTTTGGTTGTCCAGACTATAAAGATTTTTGCAGGTGATAAGATCTTTGTGGTATTTCCAAAAACTTACGCGATTGGCATTGCTGACTTCTGCGACTTCTTTAATAATTAAATCAATAATTGTATTTAGTTTATCGTATTTACTAAAATCTGTGGTTGATAATTTTTTGGTCGAATTATTATAGGATTCAATTTTTTTAAGACGCCTTTTTTTCTCATTTTCGATACTCTTTTTCTCTGTAATATCTCTTGCAATTCCAGAGAATCCAGTTGTTAATCCTAAGTCATTTCTGCGGACAATAATTTTTTGAGAAATCCATATTTCTTCTCCGTTTTTCTTCAAAATAGGAATTTCAATTATGGGGTAATTATTCTCGTTAAGAACTAAATTTTCATAAAAATCAACGGCGCTTTTGATATAATTTTCGTGAATGAAATTGGAATAATGTTTCTGAATAATTTCTTTTTTTGAATAACCCAAAATGGAAAACCCAAATTCATTTATGAAAGTAAAATATCCTTCGGCATCAATTTCAAAAATAATATCGGTTGCAGTCTGGATAAGATTTTTATATTGATCCTGAACAATAATCTGCTCTGTAACATCCTGACCAATACTGATAATTAAATCATCGGAGAATTTTTTGTCTTTCCATTGTATGTATTTAAACTCTCCATTACTGCTTTTTAATTTTCTAATGTAAAGTTTATTTTCTTGGTTTTTGAGCGGATCCAGTTTTTCCAGAAATTCAGAATCCTGCGTTAATTCCCAGAATTTTAATCCCATTACTTCTTCTGGCTGATAACCCAAAATAGAAGTTACAGTTTCAGTCGCAGAATAAAATTTCGCCTTTTTGATTGGAAGCAATTGTAAGTGAATTTCCTTTATGAACAATTTCACTTGCAAACCTAAAATTGTCACGATTATTTAATAAAACAGCATATTTTACTTGATTGATTATGAAAATCAGTATACAGAAATTAATCAGTAAAATGGAAGATTTTATAGGAATCAGCTGAAAAGTTACAGTTGTAATTAAAAACAAAAAAGTCAGCGCTACAAAAAGCCAGTAGATTTTTATTGGTTTAAGAATTCCGTACGAAAAGAAAAAGGAGATTAAGAAAACAATTATCGGAACAACATCATTAGAAAGTGAAACGATATTGAATGCTACATAAGCCATGTAAATGAAAAAGCAACAAATAAAAATCTGCTGAATCTTATCTCGAAGCCATTTTATCTTATTGGTTATCGCGTAAATAAGAAGTACAGAAATACCAATTGAAACATTTACCAATAAAAGGCTTTTAGGCCTGATTTTGAATATTTCGTTAATAATTTCTATTACAATAACAGCAATACCAAAAAATAAAATATAAAGCTGATATTCTTTACTAATGGTCTCTTGTTCTTTTTTCTTTTCGATGAAATAACCAATTTTAGCTTTAATTTTAAAAAACTGGTAAACTAACAGCGAAAGAAAGGCAAAGAGCGATAATCCTAATACAATAAGTTTAGGATTGTTGTAGAAAATAATATCCGTATTAGAGACATACCATCCGGTCATAATTGATTCCATGATATTCCCAATGCTGGAAATTCCTGCAATAACCGATTTAGAAATACTATAGTATACGACCATAGAATTTGGGTATGTTGGTTTAGTAAACAGCCTTTTGATAATTCTTAAAAGAAGTGGTTAGGTTCTATTATTTTTAAGAATTATCTATTTTAATCTACATTCGATTGTCCAATTGAATCAATTGAATCCTCGTCTTCTTCTATGCCAAAAATTGCAAAATAAGTTGCATAAATCATCGAGCTGTTAAAAACTACAGTAAATATTATTCCCACGCAAGCACGCGAAAATACCTATCAATGAGCCGATAAAACCTAAGATAAAAAAGGCAAATATGTTAAGCGGATTTTTAGTAACAATAATTATACTTGATTTTATAGCGTCTACTGCATTCAAATTTCCGAAAATAATTAACGGAATCGACAAGTACATGAAATACGATACCATGAACGAAATTACATTTCCAACATACAATATATCGTAACTATCTACAAGATTGGAAAGCGCAGTTCCTATAAGTGAGGGAATAAAAGCCACTACGAAAAGCTGGGCCAGATATCTTCCTTTGTAATAGGTGAAAATTGTCGAGACATTAAATTCAACATCTCTATCTGCACAATCGGCCATTTTTAGAAAACCTGCACTAAAAGGAGCTATTATTCCTGCTATTGCAGAAACAGAAACAGTTTGTATTACAAGTTCTAAGCCTGTAAACTTCTGGTTGCTAAATTCTGTTATGAAATCTCTAGTAAGGCTTTCTACTCCAAAATAAGCAATCAGAACACCCATGTAAACCATAAGCGCGATTATAGAGAAGACTAATATGATAAGTCCAGAATAAAGCGCTATTTTTTTATAGTTTTCAAACGCGTGATTGAAAACGTTAGAAAAATCAAGGGAATAGCCATTTTTTTTAATGTCCTCAATTTGGGCAAGTGTAGATTTCATTTTTGATTGTAAAATTGTTTTATAGACTTCAAGTATTTGATAATATCTTGACGTAAATATAATATTTTTAATCAATTCCGTATAAAAATCTACAAAACATTCAGGACAGTTTTTAACGAATTTAAAGCCAGTCTAAAATTCTTTTAAGGGAGGCTAATTTGTCTTTGTAAGGCGCATAACGCATAGGTAAATCAAGCCAATTGCCTTTTTTTACAATTGCTTTATGATGAGAAAAGGTATCAAAGCTGAGCTGGCCGTGGTATGCACCGATTCCGCTATGTCCGACACCTCCAAAAGGAAGTCTTTTGTTAGAAAAGTGAACGACTGTATCGTTAATGCGACCACCTCCAAAAGAGTATTTTTTAATCAATTTTTTAACAAACGAATTATTTTCACTAAAAATATAAAATGAAAGAGGTTTCTCATAACGGCTGACTACTTTTTCAATGTCGTTTTCGTTTTCATAAACAAGAATTGGCAGTATTGGGCCAAAGATTTCTTCTTTCATAACCGGACTGTCCAAATCTGGTTCTTCTAATAAAGTTGGAGCAATGTACAGTTTATTAGCATCACTTTCACCGCCAAACAAAACATTTTCGTTCTGGATCATATTGGTCAAACGATACCAGTTTTTGGTATTGATGATACGCGCAAAATCTGGAGATTTGTCTATTTTTTTTCCGTACGCCTTAATGATTTCTTCAATTAAATAGGTAATAAAATTGACCTTCATGTTTTTTTGAATCATGATATAATCTGGAGCAATACAGGTTTGTCCTGCATTTATAAATTTCCCCCAGACGATTCTTTTTTGCGACCAGTTTTAAATCTGCAGTTTCATCAACAATACAAGGATTTTTCCCACCTAATTCTAGTGTTACGGGAGTTAGATTTTCAGCGATGGCTTTTGCAACGATTTTACCAACAGAAACGCTTCCAGTAAAAAAGATATAATCCCAGCGCTGTGCTAATAATTTATTAGAAACTTCAACACCGCCTTCAAATACTTCCACATGATTGATGTGAAATGTTTTTTCTATAATTTTTGCAATTACGGCAGAAGTGTGCGGCGTAAGTTCGGAAGGTTTTAAAGTAACTCTGTTTCCCGCGACTACAGCGACGATTAATGGACATAAAGCTAATTGAAAAGGATAGTTCCACGGAGCAATGATCAATACATTTCCGTAAGGTTCTTTGTATATATGATCAGTAGAAGGGAAGTTGAGCGACGAAGGAAAAACACGTTTGGGTTTTGCCCATTTACTAATGTTTTTAATCACGGCTTTAAGATCCGAAATAACATAATTGGTTTCTGTAACAACAGCCTCAAACTCTGGTTTTTTAAAGTCATCGTATAACGCTTTGATAATTAAATCTTCGCTTTTCTGAATGTTATACAATAACTTTTTCAGCGTTTCTTTTCGATACCCGATGTCACTTTTATAATCCATTTTTTCGATCAGCTTGTTTTTAGTCTATGCAAGTTAATCGATATAAATTTAAAAAATAAGAATTAAATCATAAAAATCATACAGCATTCCAAATCGCATCATCTGGTGTTGGAGCAATAATTGTAATGTTTTCTTTAGAAACTGGATGTACAAAAGTCAGCTTTCTGGCATGTAGATGAATGCCTCCATCTGGATTGCTTCTGTCTGCTCCGTATTTTAAATCGCCTTTTATTGATGAACCAATAGCAGACAATTGCGCTCTAATTTGATGATGACGCCCTGTATGTAAATTGATTTCCAGCGCTGTATAATTTTGAAGTTCTTTGATAATTGTATAATCTAAACTTGCTAGTTTACTGTCTGGAACTTCTTTTAAATGTGCTTTTGAAGTATTGTTTTTTTCGTTTCTTTTTAAATAATGAACCAATTTAGCAGTGACTTCTTTTGGTTTATTTTTTACAACAGCCCAATAGGTTTTTTTAGTTTCACGATTACTGAAAAGTTCATTCATTCGTGTTAGAGCTTTGCTTGTTCTGGCAAAGACGACAATTCCAGTTGTAGGACGATCCAAACGATGAATTACACCCAGAAAAACATCTCCAGGTTTGTTGTATTTATTTTTGATGTATTCTTTTACAACATCAGACAAAGGTTTGTCTCCCGTTTTATCTCCCTGCACAATATCACCTACGCGTTTGTTAACCACGATGATGTGGTTATCTTCGTGTAAAACTTGGAGATTATCTTTATTAGAAACTACTTTCAAAATAGATTTTAGATTATAGAATTACTGATTTTGAGAAATTTGCTAAAGCCCTTGTAGTGGATTAAAAATAGACCTCCAGCTAAAAGCTGGAGGCAATTCATAAACCTTTGAACCTTTGTAGCTTTGAACCTTTGCGACTAAAAAACTTAGCACCTCAGACCCTTAGCACCTTAGGACCTTTGAAAAAATTAATATTGTTCGCTAGAATTCGGAAAATCACTAGACTTCACGTCTGCTCGCATATTGACCAATTGCTTGTGTCATTTGCTCGTAAAGATTTAAGTAACGACGCAAGAAACGCGGACTAAATTCATTATTCATTCCTAACATGTCATGAATAACCAAAACCTGCCCGTCAACACCATCGCCGGCTCCAATTCCAATTACCGGAATCGAAATACTGTCGGCTACTTTTTTAGCTAGATCTGCTGGAATTTTTTCAAGTACAACTCCAAAACATCCAATTTTTTCCAACATTTGAGCATCCTCAATTAACTTTTCAGCTTCTTCTTCTTCCTTTGCGCGAACGCTGTAAGTTCCAAATTTATAGATCGATTGAGGTGTTAAACCCAAATGTCCCATTACTGGAATTCCTGCGTGTAATATTTTTTTGATTGATTCTTTAATTTCTTTTCCGCCTTCTAATTTAACTGCGTGTCCGCCGCTTTCTTTCATTATTCTGATAGAAGAGCGCAACGCTTCTTTAGGATCCGATTGGTAGCTTCCGAAAGGTAAATCTACTACAACCAAAGCTCTTTCGACAGCACGAACTACAGACGAAGCGTGATAGATCATTTGATCTAGCGTAATTGGAAGTGTCGTTTCGTGACCCGCCATAACATTTGATGCCGAATCACCAACTAAAATTACATCGACACCTGCAGTGTCAACAATTTTCGCCATTGTATAATCATACGCGGTAAGCATAGAGATCTTTTCTCCATTGCTTTTCATTTCAATTAATGACTTTGTTGTGATTCTTTTATAATCTTTCTTTGCTACTGACATTTTGTTGTTTTTTTGATATTGTAAAAGTATTGAATAATTGTAAATTGGGAATCAGCAATAATAGAATATTTCGACAGAAAATAGTTTCCCGTCTCTAAATTCTAATCTAAACTGACTGTCTTCCATTATGAGAGAATATTTATGCGGCGATTTTAGAGAAGCTTCAATATAAGTTCCATATTTTTCAATGAAAGCTTTTTCAGTAAGCTGATGATCTAAAACTGCATTTTGATTGATTATGAATTTGTTGTTTTCGTTGATGAAAACTTTAATAATTTCTGCTTTGTTTTGCTTTTCATCTACAGAAACTTCCAAATCTGGATAGTAATAAAATAAGTCACTTATGTAAAGGTCGCATTCGTCTGAAATACGGTTTTTTTTAGGCGGATTTCCAAAAGTTTTTACCAAATCGGTTTGTGATATGTAAACTGATTTTGTTTTAAAACCTTTAAGGGAATAATACGATTTTTGTGTAAAAGCAATAATCTGTTCGATTTGTTTATGATTGGATAAACCTTTGGCTAAAGCCATATTCAATTCGGTTTCAGCAATTAATTTTGGGTCGTTTATTTGTTTGACAACTTCAGAATATCTTTGATAAGCAGGAACTAATGTAGAATAATCGCTGTTCCAGGCCATTTCGACAATTCTTTCGCTTAGTGTTTTGCGTTCAGAAATAGCATTAATGTCAAGTTTATCGAAATCTTTTAAAAGCGTATCAAAATTTGGTCTCACACCAAGAAATTTCCGCAAAGTATATTTTACATATTCCTCGTTAAAATTGCCGTTAATATTTACCCATTCCTCTGGATTTACTGGTAAATAATTTACAGGAACGGCATCACCCATAAAAAGGATTTCTCTAATTTTTGCATTTTTATCGGGCAACGCTCTGGCTTTAAGACCTGCGACTATAATAAAAAGATGGTTTCCGCCGTAATAAGCATCGCCGCCTGCTAATATTGGGTTTTGAGGATCCTTAGTTTTTACATCCTTGGCATTAAGCCTTGTGGTAATATATTTATCCTCAATAAATCCTTCATTAAAATTATCGGCTTGTACTTTTCGCCAGCCATTTTGATTTTCACCCAGTAAACGAACTTCAGCTCCATATTTAAAATAGCCTAAAAAATCGGCAGAAGAATTTGGTGCTGTATATAATCTCGTATCAGAAATCAGAAAATAACGTTCTTGAGAATGCAGTAAAACTGAGCAGAAAAAGAATAAAAAGTAAAGTTTTTTCATGAAGTGAATTTTGGTTTTGTACCACAGATTAAAAAGATTTTTACAGATTTTTTATTTTTTTTTACGCAGATTTATTATTCTAAATTTAAAATAAAATCTGCCTAATCTGCTAAATCTGAGTGAAAAATAATTTTGATCCTTTTAATCTTTAGCAAAAAAAACATTTTAACAATCAGCCATATTTACAGCAATTGCAAGTCCTCCTTCTGAGGTTTCTTTATATTTTGAATTCATATCTTTTGCCGTTTCCCACATTGTGTTAATTACTTTATCCAAAGGAACTTTAGCATTTTTTGAATCAGTTTCCAAAGCAAGTTCTGCGGCATTTATCGCTTTTATCGCTCCCATCGTATTTCTTTCAATACAAGGAATCTGAACCAAGCCGCCAATAGGATCACAGGTTAAACCAAGATGATGTTCCATTGCAATTTCAGTCGCCATTAAAACCTGCGCAGGACTTCCGCCCATTAATTCGCAGAGCAGCTGCTGTCGCCATTGAAGACGAAACACCAATTTCTGCCTGACAACCGCCCATTGCTCGCCGAAATCGTAGATCCTTTTTTGAAAATACTGCCAATTTCGCCCGCAACCATTAAAAATTGCTTGATTTCTTTTTCGCCCGCATTATGATTTTCAATTACCAGATAATACATTAAAACCGCTGGAATTACACCCGAACTTCCGTTTGTAGGTGCCGTAACAACTCGGCCTAAAGACGCATTTACTTCATTCACGGCAAGTGCAAAACAACTTACCCATTTTAGAATCTGGCGAAATTTAACTTCGGTTTTTCTAATTTCTTCCAGCCAGCTTTGCGGATCAGTATAATTAGATAATCCGATAAGGTTTTGGTGCATATCAAAAGCTCTTCTGCGAACGTTAAGTCCGCCTGGAAGTATTCCTTCAGAATGACAGCCAATATACATGCATTCGAGCATCGTATTCCAAATACGCATTAATTCTGAATGCACTTCGGCTTCAGGGCGCATCGAAATTTCATTTTCATATACAATTTCAGAAATCAATTTATTTTCAGAAATAGTATAATTCAACAACTCAGCTGCATTTTGAACAGGATAAGGAAAAGCACATTTGATAACTTCTTTCAGCTTGGCATTTGTGCGTTCTTCTTTGACTACAAAACCTCCTCCGATAGAATAAAAAGTAGATTCATATTCGGAATTATCTCCTTTATAAGCAGTAAATTTTAATCCATTTGCATGGAAAGGAAGAAAATCTTTATTGAAAACAATGTCTTGAAGAAAATAAAACGGAATCTTTTTTTGGTTTCCCAAATTGATTTCATTTGTCGTTTCGATTTTTTTGATAATTCCAGCAATGTCTTCAACCGGAATATATTCGGGATCTTGACCGCTCAATCCGAGCATTACTGCTAAATCTGTTGCGTGCCCTTTTCCTGTCAAAGAAAGAGAACCGTATAAATCGACTTTTACTCTTGTAATATCTTCTAAAATTGCTTCGTCTTTCAACTCTTCCAGAAAGCGTTCCGCAAGACGCCAAGGTCCCAAAGTGTGTGAGCTTGAAGGGCCAACGCCAATTTTAAGCATATCAAAAACAGAGATACATTCTTCCATTGTTCAATTTTTGTTAAGACAAAGATAATTGAATAATGCAATGATGATTTATTTTTGAATGTTAATCTTGCGTATTTGTTAAAATAAATATTAAATATTAATAATTCGGCAACGAAATAAATTTAAATCCTTAATATGCAGTTTTCGTAGAAAGTTCGTGTTTTTTAGGTATTTTTGTAGTAAATCAAGCTGTAAAAAACAGCACGATCCTTTCCAATTATTAATGCTTCAGGGATTTTATTTTAATTCTGAAAATGTCTTTTAGAAATAGGAATACCACAAGAAGATAAAGTTACAATATGATAGAATTTTTTCAAACATCTATTACAAGAATTCGAATTACCGCTTAGCAATCCCGTGTTAATTTTTTCTTTGATCCTTTTTATAATCCTGCTTTCGCCGATTTTACTAAAAAAAATCAACATCCCAGGAATTATCGGACTGATTATTTCGGGTGTTATCATCGGTCCGCATGGACTAAATATTCTGGCAAAAAATTCAGCAGTCGACTTATTTTCGACAATCGGGCTTTTGTATATCATGTTTATTGCAGGTCTAGAATTGGATATGAATGAGTTTAAAGCCAATCGAAACAAGAGTTTATTATTTGGTTTTTTTACTTTTATTCTGCCACTTTCAATAGGATTTCCAGTTTGTTTTTATTTGTTACAATACGACTTTAACGCCAGTTTTCTAACTGCTAGTATGTTTGCTACACATACATTGGTAGCCTATCCAATTGTAAGTAAACTCGGAATTGCAAAAAATCAAGCCGTTGCCATTACAGTCGGAGGGACTATCTTGACAGATACTGCGGTTTTGATTATTCTTGCCGTGATTATGGGAAGCAGTCAGGGGAACTTAAATCAAGCTTTTTGGATTAAACTCGGTGTTTCATTGGCTATTTTTTCTGCGATTATGTTTCTGGTTATTCCAAGAATTGCAAAATGGTTTTTCAAAAAATTGGAAAGTGAAAAACACGCCCATTATATTTTTGTGCTTTCTGTTGTTTTCTTCGGCGCCTTTTTGGCCGAAGTAGCAGGAGTAGAGCCTATTATTGGCGCATTCGTTGCTGGTTTGGCATTGAATCCTTTAATTCCGCATTCGTCTGCTTTGATGAACCGAATTGAGTTTATCGGGAATTCGTTATTTATTCCGTTTTTCTTGATTTCAGTAGGAATGCTGGTTGATGTGAGCGTTATTTTAAGCGGACCAACAGCTTTAATTGTGGCGGGAACTTTAAGTGTTGTCGCAATCTTTGGAAAATGGATTGTCGCATTTTTTACTCAGGTTGTTTTTAAATATACCAAAACCGAAAGACAACTTATTTTCGGGTTGAGCAGTGCGCACGCAGCAAGCAACTCTGGCCGTAATTTTGGTTGGATTTAAAGCAAAAATATTAGACGAAAATATCTTAAACGGAACTATTATTTTAATTCTGATTACATGTATCGTCGCTTCATTTGCTACTGAAAAAGCGACAAAAAAAATAGCGATCTGCGAAGAAGAAATTTCACCTAAAGATACAGGACGAGATTTAATTTTGGACGAGCATATTTTGATTCCGCTGGCAAAAACTTCGGCGCGACCACTTTATTGGATTTTGCCTTATTGATAAAAGATAAAAAATCGTCTAATCCAGTTACTTTGTTAACAATTGTTCCGAATAACGGACAAGCGGAAAAGAATATATTAAAATACAGAAAAGCAGTTGATAAATTTGTAGTTCAAGCTTCTGCTTCAGAAGTAAAAATTAATACTATTGCCAGAATTGATCATAATCCTGCGAGTGGAATTGCAAGAACTTCGAAAGAAATTATGTCGGATATTGTGATTGTCGGATGGCCGAGAAAAACAGGGTTTATCGATAAAATCTTTGGAGAAAACGTCGATTCCATTATTAATAATGTGGATAAAAGTTTATTCATCTGCCGTTTCCAAAAGAACTTTATTGAAGAAAAAAGATTGGTTTTTGTATGCCCGCCGTTTTCAGAAAGGGGAATTGGTTTTCAAGTACTGCTTCAGAAAATCTGTCGTTTGTCTCAGGAATTAAGTATTCCGATTGTGGTTTATGCCGAATATAAAACGCATCAAGCTATTCAACAGATTGCTAATGTTTTAAAATTGAATGCAAAACTTGCTTTTAAAAGCGTAATGGACTGGGAAGATTTTGAAGCTATTTCAGACGAGATAAAACCAACGGATTTAGTAGTTTTCAATTTGTCCAGAAAAGGTTCTGTTTCCTACCAATCGATTTTTGATAAACTGCCTCATAAATTTGAAAAATATTTTAATGATAACAATGTAATATTGGTTTATCCACAGGACGATCGTAAAGAAAGTGCGATGGATGCCTACGAAGATTTTACAGCATCGCCTTTAGCAAAAGGTATCGAAGCAATTGAGCAGATTGGTCGTGGTTTAGGAAGTATTTTGAAGAAGAATTAATTATTTTGTTTCTAATGAAATATTGTAAACCCTTTATTTTTTTAATTTTATCTCTCGTTTTTTTAAGTTGTAAAAAGAATGATATAGAAAAAGAATCTGTTCCAAATTTGCCTGTTAAGAAATCAGAAAAAAAAGAAGTAATAGCGAGCAGTTGAAAGCTTTGCGGATTTCAATAAAAAATTTCATTCAGATTCTATTTTTCAGGTTTCAAGAGTTGATTTTCCTATTGAAGGAAAACATGTTTCGGGTTTTGAACAATACAATTGGAACAGAAAGAATTGGCAGTTTCAAGCGATTCCTGTTGCTGAAAAATCAGAAATTGGAGAATACCAGCATTCTTTAGTAAAAACAGATACTTTGGTTACAGAAAGATTTTGGATACCAGACAGTGGTTTTGAAGTAGAAAGACAATTTAAATTGATTGGCAACAAATGGTTTTTAATTTCTTATAATGATATAAATTTGTAGTAAATGGAAGTTTTGATTGAGATTTTAAGAAAGTATGATTTTTCTAAAAGGGAGTCAAAATCGTCTATGCAAATTGAAGATATTCAAACGCATTTAAAATTTGATCTTCCAAAAGATTATGTTTTTTATGTAGAGAATTATTTAGGAATTGATCAGTTCATTGGAGTTGAGTTTATAAAACTTTGGAGTTTAGAAGAAATAATTGATGCAAATTTAGAATATCATATATTTGAACAGTTACCGCAAACACTAGCCATCGGAACAAACGGAAGTGGTGAGTTTATCGGAATTTATTTTGATGAAAATAGTGCTGAGAAAATAATTCTCTCTCCCTTTACAGATTTGAATTCAGCATACCATGTTGAAATAGGAAGTTCGTTTACAGATTTTCTAAACCGACTTGATAAAAGAATAGAATGGTTTTTGTAATTTTAAATTTATAAAAATGAATCACAAAATAAAATCAATCCGACCATTTATAGGTTCTAAAGATTTCGAAATTTCGAGAAGTTTTTATCGCGATTTAGGATTTGAAGAAACAGTTTTAGATGCGAAAATGTCTGTTTTTAAAACCAATGAAATTGCATTTTACCTGCAAGATGCTTACGTTAAAGACTGGATTGATAACACGATGATTTTTATAGAAGTTGATGATGTCGAGCTTTATTATAAGGAACTTCAGGCTTTAAATCTTCCTGAAAAATACGAAAGCGTAAAATTAACTCCAATTCACTATTTAGACTGGGGAAGCGAATGTTTTCTGCATGATCCGTCTGGTGTTTTATGGCATTTCGGGAAGTTCAAATAAAAATATAAAGATTTGATTTTTTGACACAAATTCCACAAATTTTCACGAATTTGTATTACTTGTTAGTTGAATTAAATAATTAGTGCCAATTTGTGGAATTCGTGGCAAAAAAAAAATTATCTCAATCCAAAATCACCCAAAACCCGCGTTGTACTTTTACGCTGATACCAATCATTATATACTAATTCTATACTTTTTACTTCAAATTCTCCAAAATCATAATCGCGGAATTTTTCAGCGATTTGGATTAATTTCTTCGGATCTTGGAGTTTTTCCTGAAAACGCATTATGGTAGAATGTGCAGTAGAAATAGTATATCGACTGTCTATAGATTGCTGTAATCCTGATTTTTTAAAATTTTCGCGAAGTCTGTTTCGCAAATTATTCAAAGTCTCATCACTTGGAAATCCCTGAATCATAATTGCAACTGGAGAAGCAGTTACGCCTTTGTAATGAATTTTGATTTTATTTACTTCAACCAAACTTCGGCAGATCACTTCAATATATTCGTTTGGTGAAATCTGATTTAAATTAAATTCCTCCGAACAAGAAATAATCCCCATCACCGTAATATGAATATCAGAATCTGGATAATAATACTGCTCAGGTTCTACTTTCTTTAATTCGTCAATGAAATGCTCGCATATTGGCTTTTACTTCATCGCTTGGACGAACAAGCGCCGTAATCCCAAAACGAGAATCAAATTCATTTTTAAGCTCCGAATCGATTGCATATTTTCCTTCCGAAATTGCTTCAGATGATGTTTTGTAAAGTTGATTGTAATGTTCGGTTAGATTCATTTCGTTGTTTTATTCGGCTTCAAAAATAGATTTTAAAAGCTGTTGTAAATCCTGTTTATTGTTTTCTCCGCTTCCTTTCCATTTTCCAATTATAACACCATTTTTGTCAATCAAAACTTTATGTGGGATGCCGTTAACGAAATAATCATTAATAATACTTGCATTATCTTTTGGTACGAAAATATGTTTCCAGCTTTGTATTTTTTCTTTTGAAATGGCTTCTTTCCAAAGATCTGTTTTATCATCTTTTGCAATGCTTATAATTTCAAATCCCTGATCATGGTATTTTTTATATAATTCTTTGATGTACGGAAGTTCTTCTCTGCAAGGACCGCACCAGCTTGCCCAAAAGTCTATTAAAATGTATTTTTTATTTTTAAAATCGGCAAGCGAAATGGTTTTGTTATCGATATCTTTTAAACTAAAGTTGGGTGCAATACTTCCTACTTTACTTTGTTTAAAGTATTTTAATTTCTCTTCCATTTCTTTTCCTTTTTCAGAATTTCTAATTTCAGGAGAAAAATTTTGGAAAACACCAGCATAAGTATCGTAAAAATTCATGCCGATAAAACGACTCATATGTCTTTTGATCAACTGTAATACTGCCAAAGAATTTGGATGTTTTTCAGCAAAAACAAAATCTAATTTTAACTCATTAATTGCGTTAGCATCTTTAGCATTATATAAACTATCAAGCCGAAGTTTTAGCTGTTCTTTGATTACGGAATCTTTTTCAATTTCAATTTTCGAATTAGTTTCAATTTGCGACTTAACTATCGAATCCTGAATCTTTTTTGTTGGTTTGTGCAGTTCAACAATCATTTTCTCGATCTCTTCATGACTTTGTGCAAAGGCGAAAGTGTTTGTTAAGGCTAAAAGTACAATAAAAAAGTAGTTTAGGATTTTCATAGACAGTGGTTAAAATATACAATTAGTAAATTTATTTCTTTTTCGCTTTTTTGAGATTTTCTTTGACTCTAAATTTTACAATTTTCGTAATCAAATCATAAGGCATTTTGTCTTTCAATGGAAATTGAACAGAACCTTTGCCAGATTTATATTTAGAAAGTGCCTCTGCAAAAGCCTCATGCCCGCTAGGCGACGCATAAAGTCCGATATGATTTTTAAAAGTCGCAAAATAAACAACTATTCCGTTTTGCTCAAAAGCCGGCATCGAATAGCTGATTTTTTCCTGAGCATCGGGCGCCGCTTTCTGAATCGTCATTCTAACTTTCTCCAAAATTTCCTGAACGTCATTCGGAAATCCGCCAATGTATTCGTCTATGTTTTCGGGTTTCTTTGTTTCCATGCGGTTTTGTTTAAGGTTTCAAGTTTCAAGTTTCAGGTTCTCTGCAGTAACTTGAAACTTGAAACAAAAATAAAATGAAACTAAAATTATGCGAGACCTTTTGGAAATCGATCCAAAACTAAATTCAGCTGTAGTTTATGTTCTAAATACGCTTTTGCACCAGCCAAAACCAATGTAAAACCTTCTGTAGAATTGCGGACCTGATCGATTATTTTGTCTGTATCGCCGTGAAAACCTGAATTAGTAATACTTACAAAAGTTTCATGTTCGTTTAACGGACTAAAAAACCACTCTACTAAAGTGATTTCATCTGGATTTCCCCATTCAATTACGATCTTTTTATTTTCTTGTAAAACCAAAGTTTTAACCATAAGCGAAAAACCATACATTTCCCAAGTCCATTCTGTCGATTGGTTTTCTTCCAGATTTCCAGAACCTTTACTAAACCAAAATTTACTTGTGATCTGCGGATTTATAAAAGCCTCAAAAACTTCTGAAACTGGTTTTCGAATCAGCATTTCGGCTTTTGCAAATTTGTTGTTTTCTGTTTTCATTTGTTTGAAGGTTAGATAGTATGATTCAGGTGTAAAACGTTATTCTACACCTGAAATTGCAAATTTTTTCTTCTGACCTCTAAATTATGAAATTGCTGTAGTTAATATGTGAAAATTTAATTAAAAGTATGGCCAATCAATAAATTAAGGGAATTCGTTTTGATAGAACCACTTTTTACAACTGGCGGTTCAGAAATATTTGTCAACCCTAAGTTATGAGATTAGAGCAATTAGATATAATGAAAAGCTCATTTTTTTTCATGTTTTTGGACTAGGTAGTGTAATGTAAAAAGAGCTTTACAAATTTTTTGTAAAGCTCTTTTATTAATGTTATTGAAAGTCTTTTAAAGTAACGAATATCCAAATGTTAAAGTGAACGATTTATAATCAGAATTCCAATCCTTATAATTTACAAGAACATTCTTTCCAAAATTAGTTCTAAATTCCACACTGTACTTTTGTTTGTATTTGTAACCAGCGCCCAAAGTAAAGCTTCCCTTGGCTTTTGGTTCAAGATTGGCCTTCATTTGTGAAGAATATTCTATATAAGCCTTTGAATTTATAGCTTGATCCATAACACCTTGCACATTCACAAAAAGGCTAGAATTACTATTTAGAAACATGTAATATCGTACTCCAATTGGCAATTCAATAGCATTGTATTGAATGTTTCCTTTTAATTCTTCCTTTGTTTTTGAATCTGCAACAGATTTTTCAGCCTTGTAGCCTCCTATGTAAGTCGGTTCAAAGATTATTGCCCATTTGTTTTTATTAAAGGGCAAAATAAGTTCTGCTTCAATACCTAATCTAAATCCTATTTTACTGTCAAAATCTCTATTAAAATCGGTTGTTGCAACGGTGGTATTACTCACCGATATCGCTGAACTTGTAATTCCTGGTCTGATGTTTAGATTAAATAAATCTTTCTTTTTTTCAAAATTAAAATTGGTATAATCTGAATTGTTGCATTCATTATATTTAATAAAAAATTTTAACAGACTTTTTTCCTTGTAATTTATTTTTTCTACATCACCAATAGCAATATTTTCGCATTTTAAAGCCATCCATAATTGCTGTTTGTATTGTTTGTTCTGTGCAATTTGGTCTTCAGAAGTTTTATACGATTTGTAAATCAACTGCGTGATTGGTAACGATTCTGTTTTGAAAAAATACTGTGTATTGTCGCTTGAATTATATTCAAATAAACTTGCTTTCCCTTCCAGTAAAACTTTTAGAAGTAAAGTTTCTTTTTTAAATTCTGGATTTTTATCATAACTCATGTTGCTGATTATTTGGCTAGATCTATCTACATCTACAGTGAATCGCTCGTATTTGGATTGATTGTCAATTCCGAATATTTTTATTTGCTGTGTAGAAATCGTGATCGGCTGATCTTGTTCATCGAGCTTGTATTGGATTTCTGTTGGGTTGTTGTTCCAATCAATGTTTTTAATTAAACAAATTGTTTTTTTATCATTATTGTCAACAAAATATCCTTTTTCAAATGTAATTTGAGAGAAGGCTTGGAAACTTAAAATAAACAGTAAGCAGATTAGTAATTTTTTCTTCATTTGGGATTTTAGGTTAATTAGTTTTTGGTTTGTTCGCAAATATATATGAAATATTTTTACTACAATGAACTAATTTGTAAATGCCTTTAAACCTCTTTTTTATCAATCCATTTACCAACGGTTGGTGCCGTATAATTTTTCATTTGGTCTAATAAATCTTCGATGTTATCACTTACCAAAAGCATTTTTTGATTTACTTCTTTCAAAACACCTTTTTCTGTCATGGTTTGCGGCAATTCTAAAAGCGAATCGTAAAACCCATTGATGTTTAAAACGGCGATTGGTTTTTTATGAAGTCCCAATTGCGCCCAAGTCAGCATTTCGAAAAGCTCTTCAAGAGTTCCAAAACCGCCAGGAAGAGCAATTACGCCATCACATAAATCATTCATTTTCGTTTTGCGCTCGTGCATACTTTCAACCAAAATTAATTCGGTTAAACCTTGATGTGCAATTTCTTTTGATCTTAAAAAGTTGGGAAGAACGCCAATTACTTTTCCACCAGCGTTTAAAGTTCCATCTGCAACAGCACCCATTAATCCAACATTTGCGCCTCCGTAAACTAATTCTATATTTTGTTCGGCTAAAGTTCTGCCTAATGCAATTGCTTGTTCTTCGTAAATTTTTTCAGTACCAAAACTTGAGGCACAGAAAACTGTAATTCTATTCATTTGTTTGTTGGGAAATTAAAATTAAAAAATAAAGTTTACCTGTGCACTGTCACTCAATGGCTATTTACTGACCACTTATAACTGACCACTGCAAACTCAAATTTAGTTTTACTTTTTTAGCTCATATTCAAAGTGCGGCAAATTTACACCATTATTCGTAACTACCATGGTATTTATTTTTTCAGCTCCCAGTTTTAAAACAGCTTTCTGCGAACGGAAATTTTCTGCTCCAACATGAAACATTACCGAAGCTACATGCTGAAAAGCATAATCAATCAAAAGCTTTTTACAGGATTTATTATAAGGTCTGCCCCAAAATTTTCTCGCCAAAAAAGTATACCCAATTGCAATACTCGAGTTTTCTGGTTTGTAATCGTAATAACGTGTAGTTCCTATAATTTCATTGGTCTGTTTGTCTAAAATTAAAAAAGCACCTTTAGAACTTATTCCAGCATCAAAAAAGGTTTTAAAACCATCTCGATTGCTTCTGTCTTTTGCTGGATGCTGTTCCCAAATTAAAGGATCTGAAGCGACTTTAAACAATTCCTCAAAATGATTCTCTTCTAACGGAATCAACTTTACGATTTCATCTTCAAGAAGGTCGGGTTGTAAATTGAAATATGGCGTTGTCATTTTGTTAAAGTTTTATAGTTAGTTTTTATAACTCAGATTAAAGAATTGAGAGGGTTTTTTACGCAGATTCAGAAAGATTCGAGCAGATTTAATTTCGATTTAAAATATAAAAACCTGCGTCAATCTGCTTAATCTGCGTGAAAAAATATTAAATCCTCTTAATCTGCACGCAGGAAACATTTTCCATTTTAATTTCTTTTCCTGTTTTTTTTAGCAATCCTGTTTTAGCATCTCTTTTAAAAACAATTACATTGCCAGTGAGTACATTCGAGGCAACCAAAAATTTCCCGCTTTCGTCTATGGCAAAAATTCTTGGATGTTTTCCTAAAGTCGATTGATAACCAATATTTTTCAAAAGACCATTTTCGTCAATGGAAAAAATAGCGATATTATTTTCTCTGCCTCTGTTTGTGGCATAAAGGAATTTTCCGTCTGGAGAAATGTGAATGTCCGAACTTTCAAAACCCTCTTTTATTTTATCAGGATGTGTGGCAATACGCTGGATTTTATTTAAAACGCCGTTTTTATAATTGTAAACACTTATTTGTCCCGCCATTTCTTCAATACAATATCCAAATTTTTGATTTGGATGAAAAGTAAAATGCCTTGGTCCAGCTTCAAGATCAGTTTTTAAGAAAGGATTTTTAGTCTCAATTAAAGGCTTTCTCTGATTTTCATCAAAGGCATAAGTCCGTATTTTATCAGCTCCTAAATCGGGCAGAAACAAATAATCAAATTGAGGAGAAAAAAGCGCCGAATGCACATGAGACCTAGTTTGTCTTTCTTTATTTACACTTCCGTCCAGATATTGAAAATTCTGTGCAATAGAATCGATTTTTCCATTTTCTAAAATTGGAAAAACAGAAACACTTCCTTCTGTGTAATTAGCATTTGCAATCCATTTACCACTTTGATGAACCGTAACATAAACCGGATTTTCGTCAGCCGCTCCTCTGACTGTTTAAAAAAGTCAGACTTTTGTTTTCTGGATTAAACTCAAAACTGCTGATGCTTCCCGCATTTGGAGTTTTAGTATCTGTACAGGCGTAAACATATTTCCCGTTTGGAGAAACCGTTAAATACGAAGGATTAATAATGTTTTTAACCGAAGTGAATTTGGTCAATTTTCCGTTTAAAGTATCCAGCTGATAAACCTGAATAGATTCTGCTTCCTTATCCCGATTATACGATCCTAAAAACACATAGGTATTTTGCGAAAACAGATTACATGTTAAAAGGAATGTAATGGCGAAATAGTATATTTTTTGTTTCATTTTTTTTGTTTCAGGTTTATGTTCAGGGAGAGAATTTAACCGCAAAGGGCGCTATGATTTTATAAACTGGTGCGCTTATAAAATGCAAAGTTCGCAAAGTTGCATTTGTAAGTTAGTTTTTGTTTCAGGTTTCAGGTTTCAAGTTGAGCTCACGTTGTCAGGGGTGACATTTTGGATATTCAAACCATCAACAATCAACAATTAACAATTAACCATTAATTAACCCCTTTCCACCATTGTTTAAATTCCTGTTTCTCATTTTTAAGTTCCACAGTTTCACCAATCATTGGTGTAATTAAAGGGATCGGAGTTTCAGATTTTGAATTTAATTCTGTTACTCTGATAAGTGGTTCATCCCAAGCATGAAGCGATAATGCAAATTTAGAAGAATGTACAGGGAATACTCTTTTAGCCTTTAAATCTTTCATTGCTTTTATGACATCTTCGGGCATGTTATGAATGTATTTCCATTTCTCGTTGTATTGACCGTTATCGATTAATGCAATATCAAAAGGGCCGTATTTGGCACCGATTTCAGCAAAATGGGAATCGTAGCCGCTGTCTCCGCCCAAATACATTTTAAAATCTTTAGTTTCTAGAATAAAAGAAGTCCAAAGCGTATTGCATCGTTTAAAACTTCTACCCGAAAAATGTCGGGAAGGTGCGGTGTGAAGTGTTAGATTTTCATCTAATTCGATTTTGCTGTACCAATCTTTTTCGATAATACTTGCGACAGGAAAACCCCAGAATTCAAAATGCGAACCAACACCAAGTGCCGTAATTATCTTTTTAGTTTTAGGTTTTAATTTTAGAATCGTTTCATAATCCAAATGATCATAATGATCGTGTGTAATCAATAAATAATCAATTTCTGGAAGATCATCAACCGTATAAATATCAGATCCTTTAAACGATTTTGTCGTGCCGGGAATAGGAGAGGCGTTACCGCTGAAAACAGGATCAATAAGAAAACGCTTTCCTTCAAGCTGAATAAAATAAGACGAATGCCCAAACCAAACTAAAATATCTTCAGTAAGAGAAAGTTCCTTTAAATTGGTTTTGACAGAAGGAATCAAATCAGTTGGGATTTTTCGAGCCACTTTTTTGAAAAAGAATTCAAATAGAACTCCCACAAAAGAGGCGCCTTCGGCAAGATCTGGCGTAAAATTCTGGTTTTCGAATTTTCCATTTTTGTATTGAGGCGAATGCTGTATGGCAGTTAATCTTTCGCCGGAAGGTGCTTTTCCAAATTTTGGATCTCTGCAGAAATTTGTAAACAAGAAGTGCAATTAGAAATACTAGGATTAAGAATGGAATCATTTTATGGAGTATAAAAATTTTTAATACTGGAATGTTTTAGGAAAAAAGTCTACTGAAAAATCGATATAGAAATACTGATATGCCGATAGTAAACAAAAGTAAGGCTATATACAATCTAATATTTGGAAGATTATTATAAGTTTCAATTTCTGAAAAAAACTTATAAATTTTTTTTCTATTATAAATACTTAAAATCAAAGTTGTAATTATAATTAATATACAAAAACTTTCTAATACAAAATCATCTATTTCATTCTGTGAGCTCATTGAAAGTGCATTTGACAGAAACAGTTTATTCATTTTATTTTGGAGGATATAAATTTAGAGTGTATTCAGTTGAACGTGAAATTATTTTTTTTAAGATTTCAAGATCAATATCAGTTAATTTTTTGATGTAAATGCATGCTTTAGAAGATTTGTGTTTTCCTAATTGCGATAAAAGTTCGTCCCTATTTTCTTCTGGTAAATAAAAATAAACTGTTATAGCCGCTTTTCTAGGGAGAAAGTCGCTAAAGGTGCATCGCCTTCGTGTCCGCTGTCATATTTATAATGATAACTCCCAAAACCAACAATACTTGGTCCCCACATTTTCGGTTCAAAACCTGTGGTTTCCTGCATAATTTTTACGAGTTCAAAAGCGTCATTTCTTTTTGCGCTGTCTTCAACTGTAGTAATAAAATCAGTTACATTTTGCTGGGTTTCGGTAGTTTTATTTTTTGCCATTTTTAAGCTTTTGAAGTCAATATCGGGCTCAATTAACAATTAAGATTAAATCAAAACATTCCATTTTCATTGATTGTTTCTTTCGGAATAGGCTGTCCTAAATCCCAAAGCTCGATGATTTTGTCTGACTCAATTTTAAAAAGATGAACAACTGCAAAACCTAAATCATCAGAATTTTGTTTGAGATGCGAATGTACAGCCACCAAATCATGGTCTGAAAGGATATGATGAATTTCGAAAATTTTATTGGGATTCTTTCTTGCCGATTCTTCCATTGCCAGCATTAAAGTTGCGGCATCACCTTTGAAATGGACATTATGATGTTTGAAATTTTCGCCCACATAAAGCCTAAAAGCTTCATGCGAATGTCCGCTGGCGACAAGTTTTAAGAAGTTTTGTGCAATTTCTTTCTTAGTCATAATTTAATGGATTAAAAAGCAAACTAAGGTATGAAATTAAGCTTTACAATTATTGCAGAAAGTGATGTAAAAATTCAGGAAATTAAAATTCTTACTATTTGATTTCTATTGTATTTAAATTGAATTTTTTGGAAATGACAGCTTGTGTTCACTACTGTTTTCAGTTAAAAGATTGTCTGAATTCTAACGGAGAAACATTTGTCTTGGTTTTAAATAATTTGCTGAAAGACTGTTGATGCTCAAAACCTAATTCAAAAGCAATTTCACTTATGGATAAGCTGGTGGTTGAAAGTTTTTCTTTTGCTTTTTCAATCAATTTATTATGAATGTCTTCGTTGCGTGCTCTGACCAGTAAGATGTTTTAATAAACCGCTTAAATAATTTGGTGAAACATTTAATTTTTCTGCAATATAATGCACAGTTGGAAGTGCTTTTTGAGTTAAAGATTCATTAGTAAAATAATCTTCAAGCAGTTTTTCCAAACGCACAAGAATCTCGTGATTGCTTATTTTTCTGGTAATAAACTGACGATTGTAAAAACGCTCGGAATAAGTCAATAATAATTCGATTTGAGCAATTATAACCTCTTGGCTGAATTTGTCAATATTAGACTGATATTCCTGTTGAATATTTTTTATGATATCAATAATCATATTTTGCTCTTTATCAGAAAGATGCAGGGCTTCATGAACCGCATATCCAAAATATTCGTACTGTTTTATTTTCTGCGCAAGCGGTGTATTCCACAAAAAATCAGGATGGATCAATAAGGACCATCCTGTATGTTGCAACTCTGCATTTCCTTCAATAGAAAAAACCTGACCTGGCGAAATAAACAGCATTACACCTTCTTTAAAATCGTATTCCTGCTGTCCGTAGCGCATTTTGGCATTGGCATTTCGTTTGAGTGCGATAGAATAAAAATCCAGAATCAGACTTTTAGGTTCTTCTTCGTTCAAATATTTTAAATCTTCAAAATTGTAAACGCTTACCAATGGGTGTTCCGGCTTAGGCAAATCTCGAAACTGATGAAATTCGCTGATACTTTTTATTCGGTGTGGTTGCTGATTTGCCATGCTCTAAGGTACTTAATTCTGATTATAAATTGCGGCAAATTCTTTGGCATAATCTGCCAGTTTTGTTTTTCCTAAAACAGCTGGGCGGTTTTTATAATAATCTTCGCCTAATGTACCATTATAAAGTCCAGCGTACATTTCGACCAAACCTGCCGCAATTTTTGGTCGCATACCAATAGCAGTTAATCCGCTGAGGACTTCTTCATCGCTGATTAAATGCCATTTTAAATCTGGTTTTCCAATTGCATCGCCAAGAATTTTAGCCGTTTCATCTCCAGTTAATTCTTCGTCGCAAACGTAACGGATTTTTTGTCCTTCGAGAGTTGTCGTAATTTCTTCTGCAATAGCTGCCGCAATGTCATTTGGTGAAACCCACGGAATCAACTGATCGGCACCGTAATTTGCGGCGATAACTCCTTGATTTTTGATCATTGGGATATAAGCCAGCAAATTGTAGTAAAATGAAGTCGGGCGCATAAACGTAATAGAAACGTCCGAAAGTTTATTTAAAACAGACTCGATTTCGTTATATCGCTGGATAATTCCAGAATTTTGCTTCAAATGTGCGCCAATACTACTCAAATAAACAACACGTTTTACACCAGACTGTTGAATAGCTTCGGCATAATTGTTTCCAATTTTTCGTGTAAACGCATCCAAATCAAGATTCGGATCAAAATAATTCGCTCGCGGAATCATGCAGTAAACGGCGTCTGCTCCTGTAAAAGTTTCTATTAAAAAACTTAAATCTTCGACAGAACCTATGGTCGCTTTTGCGCCTAAGTTTTCAATTTCTGCTCGTCTGGTCGCACTGCTTGTTATTACGGTAACCGCATGTCCTTTTTGCACTAACGCTGTGGCTAATGGCTTGCTGATGTTCCCTAAAGAACCTGTAAGTATAATTTTCATTTGTTCTAAATTTTTGATACTGCAAAGTTGCGCAGTATCAGAACAAAAGATTTAGCCAAATCTACTGTTGTTGTAGGCTTTTTTTTAAAAGGTGCTATCCCGAAGCTTCGGGACTGAGATTCTAATGTTTAGCTTTTAGATAGTTTTTTTTCGTTTTCTGTTTGAGGTTTTCCAATTCCGTTTGGAGTTCCTTTGCCGGTTTCTATTAAACTTTTGAGACTTTTTTGAATGTAAGTAGTCCAGGCATCGCGGCAGATTTCGAAACATTCGTATTCTGGAACTAAACCAAAGTGGGTAAAGGAGAGTTGCGTTGTTCCATTTTTTTCGGTGATTTCAAATGTCGGTTTTGTTCCGGTCCATTCGGTTTTGTCTTCTGTAAATTTGAAGTAGTTCTGCTCGACAAACCAGACAATTTTTTGATTCGGAATTACTTCAATCAATTTTATTTTACATCGGTGAACATCTTCATAATGATACTCAAATTCATCATTTAGTTCGGCCGTCTTTCCTTCAATTTCTTCCGACCACCAGCACGCGGACATTTTGTACGGCTTTAAAAACTTCGTCAGGAGAATGCTGTACTATTATTTTTGTGGTAAAATCGTGCGCGCTCATTTGTGTTGATTTAGAAATTAGTAAAAGTAAATTTACAATCTATAAATCAAAGAGTTGAGGTGTTTAAAAGACAATTTTACGGTGTGTTTCGGACAGTTTTTTTTAGACTTTAGACTTTAGATTTTAGATTTTAGATTTTGAAATTTGGAATTTGGAATTTGAAATTTGGAATTTCTAAAGCTTATATATTTTTACTTTTCCTAAAAATCCCAATAAGTAAATTGATAATGTAAATTGGTGTTGCAACCAAAACAATCAAGAATAACTCTGTTACTAAAATTACATTTAGACTTTGTAAATCTTCTATCAACGGAAAATTATCATTTCTATAATATAGTGGTTTATAAAAGAAAACTATCCAATAGACAATAAAACTTCCTATCAAAATAATAGAATGAATTAAAGTTAAGAATCGTACGAGTTGTTTTTTGAATACTTTTTGAAGAAGCCAATAGCCAAATCCCATTAAAAAATAAGACAAAGAAAGAAAAACCGTGCTGTCAAAATTTGCTATAACATAATAGGTATCATGTATGTTTATGTCTAGAATAGCGTTTGGATCACTGCTTTGTACAATTCCAATTATTATAATTAGTACAGAAACAATCCAGAAAAAATGGTAAACTTTTATTTTTTGAAAATTCATGATTGGTATTGATGATTATGCATTAAGGTTAAAGTTCTAGTAAGATATTTTAATTTTATCTAAAGGATATTATAACAGCTCTTCAGTCAATGAAATAACGCACATAATTATTCCGAAGAAAATTATAATACTGAATAAACCAATTAATGCTGTTCTCCAGTCGCTAAACGTTTCACCGCCGTTTTTAATATGATTTTGAATGTTTTGTTCCTGAAACTTTTTTAGAAAATAAGAAGACACAAATAAATAAAGCAAAGGGAAAAGAAAACCAGGGAAATTATCTGGTATTATGAAAATAACCGGAATTATTGCGATCATCGATAGGATAGTGATAATCCAAGTGTTTCTAGCTTTTTCGAAATCATTAAAAACTTTAAAATTTTCAGCAATGCAATATCCAGCAACTAAAGGACCTGCAAAAAATGTCCCAATTCTTATTGCTTTTTCTGAGTAAATCTTCTCGGTTGGAATTTCTTCAAAAACTGATTTTTCTAAATTGTCATCTTGTATCATTTCTAATATTATGATTTGTGATTATTTTTTTATTGATTTAATTTTTCTCGCAATTTGGCCAATCTCTTCAGAATGTTTTGTCATCACATTTTCTAAATCTAATGTTCCGCCCAGAATAATCATTTGTTTATTTTCAAAACGTTTTCCAAGTCGGTCTTCCAGCATTATTTTCTCCATGCTTTGGGCAATTTCAATTTCGTGTAAAAAAGCGTTCGGATGCCCTGCAGTGCAGATTACAAGTCCCAACGGAATAGTTTTCATTTTTCTCGAAGTTTCATTTTGTCCATATGCATATCCAACAGAATAAACGCGGTCAAACCAGCCTTTTAATTTTGCGGGGCAGTCGCTCCACCAAACGGGATATAGAAAAATAATACAGTCGGCTCTTTCTATTTTTTCTTGTTCAGCCAAAACATCTAACGAAATAGGAAGCTGGGTTTTGGCAAAACCTTCCCGTTCGTATTCTTCTTCAGACATATCGCCGCAGAAATTAGAAGCATACAAATCCGAGATTTCTACATTCCATTTTTCAAGATCCAAAACCGATTTTAATCTTTTTAAAACCTGAAACGTATACGATTTTTTGCTAGGATGCGCGTAAACAATTAAAATGTTCATTTTTTAGATTCTATAGATTTAAACTTTTTGAAATGTGATCTTGTTTGTACGAAAATACAAATTAAATCTAAAAAAAGAACAGTGCTTTATTCTTCAGAAAATTCTAAAATATCTCCCGGCTGACAATCTAAAACTTTACAAATTGCTTCGAGCGTGCTGAATCGAATTGCTTTTGCTTTGCCGGTTTTTAAAATCGAAAGATTAGATAAAGTCAAATCTACTTTTTCTGAAAGTTCGTTCAGTGACATTTTTCTTTTTGCCATCATCACGTCTAAATTTACTACTATAGGCATAATTTCTAGTTTAAATAGTTAAGTCAATTTCAGACTGAATTTCGATTCCTCTTTTAAAAATCTGCCCAATAACAAAAAGTATTATCGACATAAATATCCAGACACTGCCGCCTTCCAGATTTAAAGCTTCTAGATTTGGAATTTTTACGCCATTTGTAAACAGCCAGTTATTGAATTTTGCCGCCTAAAGAGAAAACAAACCAATTCCAAAAGACAAATAAGCCATATAAAATATAAAACGTCCCATTTCTAAAGTAAAAGGCTGTGCGATATTTAGTTTTTTCTCGTGCGAGCATTTTTACAATTAGGTAAAACATTATGGCTTTTAAAATTGCGACAATACTCATAAAAATCATTTCCTGAATATAATAAGCAGGACTGAAATTATACAGATCGAGTAAATTAAGAAAACGCGCATTGTACGAATTAATCGTCATGGTATAAGCGCCGTTAAACAAATAAATACCGGCTTCAACGCATAAGCCGATAAAAATAATCCAAGACAAAACATTCAGGATTTTTAAGATTTGCGGGGTTCCAATTTTAATTTCCATTGTAATTAAGATTAAAAGTTATCTTTGCTAAAATAATAAATATTTATTGATAAACAATAAAAATATAATTTTTATCAAAAAAAAACTCCAACAAGTGAGAACTATTGGAGTTTTGCAATTTATTTTTTTAGAAGCAGAAGTTTAGGTTTTCAAAAGAACAGTTGTCCCGCTGTACACTATCTTTTTTGGCAGATAATAGGAGTGAATAGCCAAAAAAGGATGCCGTTTCTCCCGATCATTTCGGGAGGGCTATAGGAGAAATTTAGTTTTTCATTAGATTGGAATCTTAAAACAAATTTATCGGACAGCTTTTCTTTCATTTTCCAGCATTTTCTCGATATTAAAATAAATGCCGTCCACTTGGTAAGCGCCTTTTTCAAAACTGAGATAATCACAATTGTCAACCAATGATTGTCCTTTCGATTCTATTTCGAAAACATTTAAGAGAACATATTCGTGATCAACCAGTAAAACATGAAAACCAGTTTCGCATTTTTTTCCGTCACCAGAAGACAGGATTACATTCATAATACTGTGAAATCGGAAAGAAGTAATTTTAGACGAAGCTTCGTCTCCTTTTAAATGATAAATATAAGCGAGGTAGTTAAGCTGTTTTAAATCAAATGGAAATTCGCTTAAAGAGTGATTGATTAATTTAATGATTTTGTCATAATCAGAGTCTTCGAGTTTTTCCTTCCCGAATAACTCATTTAGTTTTTCTTCATCTGGTGATTTCCAAAAAGCATTGTATTTAGGCTGAAAAACATAACCGAGATACAGATGGCGGTATTCGTCATGCGATAATAAAGTATCATTTTTCGTCAGCCTTTCCATTAATTTCGGATAGTAGAATTTTGAATTCTTATCGTTTATTTCTTTTTCAATTGCTTTATAATCTGGAGTTGTAAAACCCAGTTCCTGAGAATGTAACTGAGTTCCGAAACAAAATATCAGGAGAAGAAAAATTTGTTTTAGCATGATTTAGAAGGTTTTAGGTTGTAGTTCTGATCTTACTAAAATACAAATTATTTTAACGCAAAAGTTTCATCTGAGAAAGTGATTTATAGAAAGAAAATGATTTACTGTTTTATTATTTTCCAAACTGCCACCATTTCTTTTTAGTCACTTCATTTTTGTTTTTATGATTGTAGTAAACGCAGATTTGGTCTGTAAGATAATCGTAAACATCATCTTCTAAATATGGTTTTTTAGCACTCATCAGTTTTTTGACATTACTGCTTATTTTTTTTATTTCTTTCTCTTCGAAAACGGATGATTCGGTTAATGTTGACAATATAAATTGAGCTAAATCTGTATCTTGCTTATTATAATTTATATTTCCATTCCTGTACGCTTCATCTTGAAGGTTATCTAACCCTCGCAAGCATTTCTGCTTCAATTATCTCGGCTTTTCCCGAAGGCGGAATAAGTTTTCTTAATTTTTCTACTACTTCTGGAAATTTGTAATTAGTTGGAAATTTTGGAAAAGTGGTATAACTTGGATTATAAACATAATTTCTTTTTTCACAATCTTCTACAAGTTTTTTTACATCTTCCGAAGTTCTTTCCAGCCACTTACGAGGAGTTACTCCAAATTTATTTTGGTAATCAAGATCTGCTCCAAGCATCATTATTTTTTCAATAACCTTCAAATGAATTTGACGTTCTTCACCTTCTGTACGCCATGGAAATCCTTGAATAGCCCAATAAGTTGGAGTTGCACCTTTACTATCAGGTAAATTTACATCGCCTCCAGAATCAAGAAGCGACTCTAATGATTCTATGAGTTTATTTTGTTGTACAGCAATATGCAAAGCGTTATATCCGCTTTTACAATATGTATTTGGATTTGCTCCTTTTTCAACTAAAAAACGAAGCATTTCTACTCTTTGAGTTTCATCTTTGCAACCAAATGTTGTAAGAACTTCAATTAGTAATGTATCATAAGATGTAGAATTGGTGTAATAATTAACGTCAACCTTATTACTATTTATGATTTGTTTTACAGCATCAAATTCACCTTTAGCAATTGAGGTAGAAAGGATTGATGATATTTTTTCTGGAATTAAATTAAAATTATGCATTTAGTTTATTTTACTACGCGTAAATATAAGTTTTTTACTATAAAAAAAAAGCATGATTTTAAATTCAGTTATTATAAAAATCTCACTCAATAATCCACTTTCCCTTTTCTTTCGCAATATCAATTAATTTTTGGCCGTGTTCCGTCATTAAATTTTGCTGTATCATGCGTTCGGCTCTTTCAATATTCGGTTTGCTCCATTTACTGGTTTTTGGATTTCGATGGGAGAAAGTAAGATAGTAACTTTCGGCGTCGCGTTTCTTGCAAAGACTGTCGATCCAGCCTAAGCAAAGTGCTTCTTCTGTGGCTTCGACTAAATTTATGCTTTGAGTTTGACTCTTTTTATGGTACAAAATAAGCCAAACCGATTTTTCGATCTGACTGTTTTTCTCGAGCCAATTTCGCCAATCTTGTCTTGTTGGAGCATAAAAGGCTAATTTTCCATCTTTAGTTTCCATGACTTAAATTTTTATATTATAAAGGTAAAATGACCTTGTGACAACAGTATGTCAGTATTGAAAATAATATTAAAAATCTGAAAATTAAAATGTTGAGGTTTTTATATGCAATAAAGTTTAATGTCTTAGCTGTTTTCTTAAATCTAAATTTAAGCTGTATTGCTCTTCAATAGGAATAGGTTTTCTTTGCACTTTGTTGATATCGCTTCCTTCCTCTGACCATAAGAACGGGTAAAAGTTAAAAACCTGGTCGCCTGATAATACAGCAACTTCTTTTTTCCAGCTTTCCCATCTGCTTCCCGCGTAAAATTTGTCCAAATCATTATTAAAACAGAATTCTAAAAATTGAGAATACGTAATTTCCAAAGGTTCATAGTCTAAGCTGTCTGGTGCAAAATAATAAACGTTTCCAAGATCTGTTCCTAAAGCGCCTCCATTTAATAAATAAAAACCGCCCAAAGCATCGTCTGCAATAAGCAGATAAGCAGGTGCCTCGCCAAATTCTTTAAAAGATTTTCCTTTATTCCAATCTGGCAGGCTTCGGTTGAGTTTGGTGCTTCCCGAGCCTAAGATTCTAATCCAGCCGTTATCAATTAATATACCGCCGGTTTTATAAACAATCGCGCCCATTGGCGAACTCGTTGTAACTTGCGTATTGTATAAGGCATCTTTTGCTTTTTGCGGATCTGCAGGAAGGATTTCTACTTTGTTTTTGGCAGTATTAATCCATTCTTTTACTAATTTCCATCCAGAATCTTTTGGATCTATAAGTTCGTTTACTGGTCGCATTTTTGTTTGTGAAAAGGTTATTGTGGTAAAAAAAATTAAGGCGGATAATTGAAAAAATTTCATTTGGTTTTTGGTTAACAGGGTTTGGTAAGTAATCGAATAAGAACTCCTTTGCGTTTTACAATATTTTTATAATCCCACTGAATTTCTTTTCCTTTTTGCAACCAGCGTTTTAAATCGTCTTTGTTTATTTCGTCTGAGTTTGTGTAGCGCATTTCAGCGACTTTAAAAGAACCTTCGTTTTGCAGTTTTTCTTCCTCAAAAGATTGTCCGCTCCAAAAAAGCAATCGAACAGAGCCTTTTAATTTGCTGTAACCCACAATCGGATTTCCATCTAAAAACCAAACCGGATGCGCATGCCAGATTTTACCTTCGGCTTCGGGCAGGAAATGGTTAATTTCGGTACATAAAATAGTGCATATTTTTTGATCTTCATCGCTTTGAGAATCGTTATATGCCTGAATTTCTGTATTCATATTTTTAAGTTTAATGTGTTAAACTATTTTTTCAGACGATTGAAATAAAATATAACTGCCATGTTCAGATTGTCCTTTTTCTTTTTCTATAAATCCTTTTCTTTTATAAAATGCAATAGCTTTTGTATTGTTTTCCAGACATTTTAAAGTTACGGCAGATTTCGTTACGGCAATCATCGCTTTTAATAATTCTGTACCAATTTTTTTGCCTTGGTATTTTTCGTCCACATACAAATGATGTACAAAGTTTGTAGGCATCCAGATCGAAATAAAACCAACCGGAATATCATTTATGAATGCTTGCCAGCATATATTCTCCTTGTGTATATTTTTCGAAATCGTCTAATTGGTATTCGGACGTGTCAAGCCAGGAAAAAGTTTTTTTCTTTCTTTTAAGAATAATTCTTTTAAAACAGGATAATCTTTATTTTGGACTGCTGTTATCTTCATTAACGATTTTAAGTTTTATTTATTTTGATACTCTCTGAAATCAAAGAACCATCTTTTGAAAAGCCTTGAATTAAAAATAAGTAACCTTGAGGATTTGCTTTAACTTTAAAAAACAGCTCACCATTACTATTGGTTTGTAAGTCTGGTTTCCAGTCGATTTCTGTCCAATTGCTGTATTTGTCTGCATCGAAAGCATAAATGGGCGAATAATATTTTTTTCTTTATCAAATCCGTCCGTGATTACGTATTCATTAAAAAGTTCAACAATATTATTTTTATAGTTTTGGGTTGTAAAAACCTGAAAAATTTTGTTTCCTCTAATAGGTCGTGACGATAATATTTTCGATGTCTTTTATTTGTAAGGAAACGCTAGACAATTCACCAGCTGTAATGCGTTCTCCATCAATATACAAAGCGGCTTCTTTATCAATTCCAGTTTCCAGATAGGTTTCCTGACCTTTCCAGTTTACCAATTTGACATCCTGATCAAAACTTAAAAAATACATTAAATCCTTATTTTTAAAATGTGGTGCAATTTCTAAATCAAAATATTTCCCAATATCAAATACCAAAGGTTTGTATTTTTTTATGAGTTTTTTTCGGTCTGTATATCTTTTATTTTTGGCATTAACAGTTATTTCATCCAGTTTTATAGAGCCGGCTGTATACATATCATTCCATAAATCTTCGTTTAAAACAGCCGTTTGTTTTGTTCTGCTTTCAATGTTTAAATTACGCGACGATACTTTTTGAGGTATATCAAACTGAATTTTTTCTGGTTTTAGGGCTTCGCTGTTATTGTTTACAAAAGAAATTTTAACGGCTTCTCCTTTATAAATAAGCAGGTTATTGAAGCTGAAATCTTTTTTTCCATTTAAAAATATTTTATCGATAATTACATTGTCTGTTGTCAGCAGTGCCAGATGATTGGCAGGAAGAGATGATACATTTCCTTTTAGTTTAAATCCTGCTTCAAAATCATATTTATAAACGGGATTTAAATCGGCAATCATTTCTCTTAAGGTAAATTGAGTCCAGCCTTGCGTCAGCGACAGTAAATCTAAATGTTGGTTTCGTTGCTCATTTTTTGTATTGAAATAATAAGCTGGATTTTCGATATATCCTTTTACATAAGGAGACAGGAGGAAAGCACTTTTGATACTATTCGTTTCCGTATAATTGGATGTGTTTAGAGGCAGTATTGACGTACTCAAATTTGCATTTATACTTTGGCCAAGCTGAGAAATTTTTAGTTTATAATTGATGGAATCATTTTCAACGCTTGTTTTTTCTAATGCAATTGTGGGTTCTGTTTCTTTTTCGATGTAAAATTTTCTTTCTGCAATTGGCTGATTATCTTTAAAAAGCGTAACTGTATTAATGCCGTTGTAAAAGTTTTTTTTGTCGAGTTCCAGATTTAAAGATGCTAAGTTTTGAATTTCGACGTAATCTAGAATATTGTTTTTTTGATGAAATAAGAGTTTATACCGGTTTGTTTTTATTTCTGAAGCAGGATTTGTTTGAATACTTAATTTTAGATTTTCCGACTGATTATTGTCCACATTTAAAAGAATGCCTGTCTTTTGAGCCAGAGGCAGTTGAATTTTTATTAGAGTATCATTAATATTGACAGATGCTGTATAAGTCTGATTTGGCTCATAGACAAAACTACACTTTGTCATTCCTAAAAACTCACTTTTAAAACTGGCAACTTCCTGATTTTTTGTATTTGTAATTTTCCCCGAATAATTAATTCCTTTTCCATTTAATAAGCATTTAATACCAATTGTATTGGATGCATTTTCCAGTAAATAACCTGCTTCAGGAAAAAGCTGGACGTCATATTTATTCGTTAATGCGGTTTGTTTTTCAGAAACATTATTAAGAATATTTATTTCTTGAATGAAGGTATTATCGTCTCCAAAGTTTCGCATATAATTTGTTCTCTGCCTCAAGATAATAAACTCCCGTTTTTAGGGAATCGTTTAGTACAAATTGTCCTTTTCCGGTTCCTTTGTAAATAAAAACGTTTTGGCTCTGAATTAGTTTGCCATTTATATCCAAAAGATTCACATTGACACGTGTTGTTTTTAGCGAAGGCTTATTGGAAATATCACCAACATACGCTTTAAACCAAAGAATATCATCAATAAAATAAGAGGTTTTATTGGTATGCAGAAATACTTTTTCAAAGTACAGCTGATTTTTTTTAAGCGGTTCAATTACACTGTCCAGAAATGATTCTTTTGGTGAAGAACTTATCTGGAAATTTTTTACTGCATTTTCCTGCGAAAAACAAACGCCGTAGACACAGATTGTAATAATAAAAGAGATCAACTTCAACTTCATTTGGAAATGTCTTTTGGAATATTCGATTAATGTTTTAAGGCTTACAATTTATTTCTTAAACAAATTAAAAGTAGTGCTTAAATGATGTACAAAATCTCTTGTATAGTGTCCGCTTTCATCTAAATCTGGATCTAAAATAGTTATTTCGAGTCCGCTTAATTTTTTACTTTGAAATAAATAGGAGGTGAGTTCATTAAATTCAGCATAAGTTAAACCGTCTGGAGTTCTGCTGTCTACACATGGCATTATGAAGTCGTTTAAAACATCGACATCGATATGAAGCCAGAAGCCATCGAGTTTTTTATTTTCAACATCTGAAAGAAATGATTGAATACAGTTTTTTATGCTTTGTTTTCGGAGTTCCTGAAGGCTTATGTAAACGGCAGATGAATTTCGAATTTCATTTTCGTATTCATCGTCATATTCCCGATTGCCCACGCACCAAAGGTTTTCTTCTTTTATGTATGGAGAAAGGTTTAGAATATTGGTTAGTTTTTGATGACCGTTTCCAGTAACGATTGAGGTCGCCATACCGCCGGCACCGCCCGTTTCAGACAAGGAAATATCCATAAAATCAGTATGGCCGTCTAGATAAAATAAACCGTAATTTCCTTTTTGTTTTAAAGCGATCGCCGATCCTAAAAGAATACTGCAGTCGCCGCCAAGTATAAATGGAAATTTATCGGCACTAATTAAATTGTTTATCAAATAAGCCTGTTCTCTCGCGTATGTAACTAATGAATCTGCATTTAAAACTTTAGTTTCGGGATCTTTTACATTCGAATATTTCGGCGGATCCAGTCGTATAATATTGTTCGTTTTTAAAGCCTTATGCAGATTGTTTTTCCAAAACCAGTCTGGTAAACGATTTACGCCTGGTTCTTTGCCTGGTTTGGGTTCTTTTAAACCTAAATTTGATGGAAACTCAACAATGCAGATTTCTTTCATAGCCTTTACTATTTAGTCATAAAGTTATTAAAATAATTACCTTTTGAATGTTTTTTAACAGACCAAAGCAAAAAAATCCGACGTGTTTTCACAATCGGATTTTTTTTCTGAAAACTATTTATAGATTACTTTTTTAGAAAATAATCGGGTTTTTATTGTTCTTCAATTATGGAATTTCCTTTTGAATGATCGCCAGATGTCCACTGCCAGATTTCATGGAGTCGTATTTTTCCGTTCTCTAAAATTTCAGGTTGAGAAGTGCAGGTTCCAGTCATTAATTCACCTTTTTCATTTACTTGATGATAGCGCATTTCGATAATGCCTTCATCATCAACCAAGCCAATTAAATGTCCAGTAACAATTTTTCCTCCTGAATACTGAGAGGTTAAGATGTTTCCCTGCTGTTTGTAATGAAATACGGTTTCGCCAGAAGTTTCTCCATTTTCACTATTGCTGACAGGCTTAAAAAATTTGTTATTGTAATTTATCATTTTTAATACTGTTCGACCTTAATTTTTTCGATTTAAATCGGTAATTAATAAAGGATTGTTTTCTTTTAATTTATTTGCCAATTCTTCGACTGTTCCTGGATTTGCTTTTATGTGTTCAAATTCTGCAGAAGTAATTCCTACGATTTGTAAAAATGAAACTTCACCGTGCGGCGTCTGTTTTTTTGGAACTTCAGGATCATTTACGATAATCAATGCCGTAATGGCTGTATCTGTATTAAGACGAATTGGACCATTTGCAGGCATGTAATGATATTCTTCAAACCAATTCCCGCTGTCGAAAACATACTTGGCAATATTTTGAAGTAATGCCACAGCCCAGCTTGGATTTTCGTTATCTGCTTCAAATGGTTTTAATCTAAAAGTAAGTTCAAAACCCCATTTACTAAATTCACCGTCGACTTTTTCTTCATCGTAATACAATTCAGAAAAACCGTAAGTGACAAAATGATAATGATCTTCCTGATTTTTACTTTCGTAATAACTCACGCCGTCCAGCGGACTATCACCGCCAAGCATGTAACTAAGTGCAGGTGCAAAATGTTTAGGTTCCTGACCGGGATAAAGGCTGTCAAATTCTTTGTCGATTTCTAACCAGCCTACTGCATCATCTTCTGAGAATTGTTTTTTGTATTCCTCTAAATTCATCTCTATCGTTTTGTAGTTAAAGAGTATACAAGATATTATTTTTTATTGCAAAAAATGAATTTATGACATAAAAAACTCCGACTTGTTTTGCAGATCGGACTTTGTTTTTATTCTATTTTTTTCGCCAGCTGGAGCGCGCCTTGTCGCAATCCTTTATAATAATCGCCTTTTTTTAGTTCAGGAACTACATAAAGAGAAACAATATCTTTCATTTCCTGATCGCTCATTTTGGCACGTATTTTATCAACGCCATGAATTTGAATCTGTCGCAATTGCTTGCTGATTACAATTAAAATTGAAGTGTCGATTTTTAACTGCGAAAGCAAATATTTGTCTAGATCTAAAGAATAAGTGGTTAAATCTGTATATGGAATTATGGAAGGAGTTGTTACGATAAGTATTTTACTGTTCGTTTTGGCTTCGCTTGATTTTAAAAAACTACTTAAATCCTTGATCTGATTTGGGGTAAGAATTTTTTCAAAGTCATTTACGTAATCATAAGATTTGGCAAAAATGGCCGACGTTTCTGTTTTTGTTTGTGCAAAAAAAGAATTGGGTAACAAAAGAACAAGGGTAAAAATAAATACTAATTTTTTCATGGCAGATATAAGGTTGAGGCGCCGCAAAACTAGTTCTTTATTATTAAAATTTACTGCTGAAAATGTTATGAAAAATTAATATTTATTGTTCATAGTAAGACAAAAAAAAATCCGATTTAGTACTAAATCGGATTTTAAAGATTCTTATTGTAGAAGAGGCAGTAAATGCTCCCAATTTAGTTCTTTCGCAAAATCGAGTGCAGTTTTTCCGCTCTCGGTTTTACTATTTTTATCTGCTCCCGATTCTAATAAAACTTCTACAGAAGTCTGATTTCCAGCGATTGCTTCACGATGTAAAAAAGTATAACCTAATTCGTCTTGCGCAGTAATTTCTTCTGGATTATTTTTCACGAATTCGATAAGACTTTCTTTCATGTTTATACTCATCGGATGTTCTATGATATTTTCTGGTTTTTCTTTTTGTTCGTTAACAACTAAAATATCATTAAAATCACCAAAGTCTAATGCCCAAGCTTCATCGTGCGAATTTCTTTCTTCTTCACTCATTTCAGAACGCATTGCCTGAATGGTAAAGGCTCCGTATGTTTTACCGCCAATGGCGAATAACCAATCGCTTATTTGATTAACAGGAATTTGAACTTCGTCTCCATTATTTACATTCGTCAATTCATCGGGATCATTTACGAGAACGCCGTATATGTTTTCGCCGTCAAAATTTACATCGTTGATCCACATGTGTTCTACTACGGTTTCATCGTCAATTTCCTGAGTAAAAGCCAGTTTTACACACGCAACATCAAGTCCCGGGACTATTCGGCGGTATTCCCAGGACAATTCTCTCCAGAAATATTTAAAGGTATCTTGTGCTTTTTTATAAGCTTCAATCATTTTTGGATTTTCTCCGTCGGCGTAGAATATTTTTGTTTCTTCCATAAGAATGCATATTTATAATGAATTATAAAAGTAATCTTTTTAGTACTTTCAGTAAAATGATATTAATCATTTTTGGTTTTTTAATTTAAAAATAAAGCTTTTTTAAGACAAAGTATTGTCATTTCGACCGAAGGGAGAAATCTTCGCAAGAAACTCCGCAAAGGAAAGTTATTAGCAAAGATTTTTGCCAATCTTTTTGGAGCAACTTATGAGGATTTCTCCCTTCGGTCGAAATGACAAAATAATAGGGATAAAAAAATCCGACTTGCATTCACAAATCGGATTATATAAAATTTACAAGTTAATTTCTTAAAAGGTATAACCTATTCTTAAATGAAAATAAAGTAAGAATTGTTCTTTTGTGTAATCAAAATTATCGACACTTTGTGCGTTTCCAAAATTAGAATTTGCTTTAATAAATACCATTCTATATCCAATTCCTGCACCAGCTTCGTAAGTAAAATGATCTCCTATCGCTCTTTTCATTCCCCATGTTGGCGTTATGGATAAATCTGCATTTTTAGTGATATTATCATCTAAATTAATTACAAACCAATCTGGATGATAACTTGTTTTTAGCGAAATATAATTACCGCTGTTATTTGAAATATTTCTTCCCCTGGCATTTCTTTTTTCAAATTGAAATAAAATTTAGGTTCTGCAGTTAATACAGGCTGTAAAATAAAACCAGCGTCGTCATAATGGTCTCCAACTGCAAAGTCGTGTTCGATACCAATTTCGCTTCGTAAAGCAATTGCATTAGCAAGTTTTAATTCGTTGTTTAGCCAAAGTCCTGCAAATCCTGTTTGCACTGAAAAGATTGATTTTTCTACACTAGCTTCTTGAGCTGTTGCATTCATAGTTACTCCTAAGATTATAAATAGGATTAATTTTTTCATACTTGTTTTTTGTAATTGGTTAGATTAATTTTCAGCACGAAAATAGTATTAAAATATAAAATTCCTAATTTATAAAACAATTAAATTTTTATTAAAAATAGGAATAAAAAAATCCGACTTGTTTTCACAAATCGGATTAATTTAAAGATTAAAACCTCTTAATCACCTTGATCTTTATACGATTTTAATTTAAAATCTACTTTTTTATTTTTATTTAGTTTGTAACTATAAATTGCTTCCCCATAAATATGTCCATCTGTATAAAAACCAATTATCCATCCAAAACCAATAGTTTTAACGGCCTCAAAATACATCGTTCCACCCAGTATTGCTTTTTCAGGAATAAGATCTTTTCTTTCTGTTAAAGATTCTTCAATAAATTTTCTTGGGTTTTCAATTTTATCAAAGTGGTTATCCAAAGAATAAAATTCTGTATCATAATGTTCAATTCCTCGCTTATAAGCTGCAAGTGTATCTCTATATTTTCCTATGCTATCATTATATTTTTCAGACAATAAACTTTGTTGAATTTTATTATCATGTTTTAATCTTTCAATTTGCAATTCTAATTCTTTCTCTCTTTTATTACAACTTATTAATAAGATTGTCAATAAAATTAAAAATACTTTTTTCATTATTTCATTTAATTATAAAGTACAAAATTATAGTAATTTTATTACAAAATAAAGGTTGGAGTAAAAAAATCCGACTTGCTTTCACAAATCGGATTAATTAAATTGAAGTTATATATAACCGTAAAACGGTTTATTTTTACAAGTGAATTACTTCGCCGTAAGCATCAGCTACAGCTTCCATAACAGCCTCGCTCATTGTTGGGTGAGGGTGGATAGATTTAAGGATTTCGTGACCTGTAGTTTCAAGTTTACGAGCTACAACTGCCTCAGCAATCATATCTGTAACACCAGCACCAATCATGTGGCATCCTAACCATTCTCCGTATTTAGCGTCGAAAATTACTTTTACAAATCCGTCTGGAGTTCCAGCCGCTTTTGCTTTTCCAGAAGCTGAGAATGGGAATTTACCAATTTTTAATTCGTATCCTTTTTCTTTAGCTTGTTTTTCTGTTAAACCTACAGAAGCGATTTCTGGAGTTGCATAAGTACAACCAGGAACGTTTCCGTAATCGATTGGATCAACGTGTAAACCTTTGATTTTTTCAACACAGTTGATTCCTTCTGCAGAAGCTACGTGAGCCAAAGCCTGCCCTGGCGTAACGTCTCCAATTGCGTAGTATCCTGGAATGTTAGTTGCGTTGTAAGCGTTTACTAAGATTTTATCTCTGTCTACAGCAATTCCAACTTCTTCTAAACCAATATTTTCGATATTTGTTTTGATTCCAACTGCCGAAAGTACGATGTCAGCTTCAAGAACTTCTTCTCCTTTTGCCGTTTTAACGAATGCTTTTACACCTGCACCAGTTGTATCGATACGCTCAACAGATGAATTTGTCATTACTTTAATTCCAGCTTTTTTCAAAGAACGCTCAAATTGTTTTGAGATGTCTTCGTCTTCTACAGGAACTACGTTTGGCATAAATTCTACAATAGTAACATCTGTACCCATTGAATTGTAAAAGTGAGCGAACTCAACTCCAATTGCTCCAGAACCAACAATAATCATAGATTTTGGTTGTGTAGGCAATGTCATTGCTTGACGGTATCCAATTACTTTTACACCATCTTGAGGTAAATTTGGTAACTCGCGAGAACGAGCACCAGTAGCGATGATAATGTGGTCAGCGCTGTATTCTGTAACTTTATTGTCTTTATCAGTAACGTCAAGTTTTTTTCCTGGTTTTAGTTTTCCAAAACCTTCGATAACGTCAATTTTGTTTTTTTTCATTAAGAATTGAACTCCTTTGCTCATTCCTTCAGCAACACCACGGTCGCGTTGAATTACTGCTGGGAAATCTTTATCGAATTCAGAAACTTTTAATCCGTAGTCAGAAGCGTGTTTTAAATAGTCAAAAACCTGAGCTGATTTTAATAATGCTTTTGTTGGGATACATCCCCAGTTTAAACATACACCACCAAGGTTTTCTTTTTCAACTACAGCTACTTTGAAGCCTAATTGTGAAGCTCTAATTGCTGTAACATATCCGCCAGGACCACTTCCTAAAACAATAACGTCGTATTTCATTTTTTTGGTTTTTAATATTAACTACCGAAAATGAAGTTTATATTTCCGAAACTCATTTCTCGATTTTTTCTTTTGTTATTTGTGCTTGCGAATTTAAGGATTTATTTTAAATCAACACCTGAAAATTTGTTTTTAGCGCCGCAGATTTTGGTCTTTTCACAGAAACTGAAGGAATTGTGAATTGTAAATTGTGAATTCTGAATTGATTTTTGTGATTTAGTGATTTGTCTTTAGTCCTTAGTGATTAGTTCTTAGTGATTAGTCCTTAGTGATTAGTTCTTAGTGATTAGTTCTTAGTGATTAGTTCTTAGTGATTAGTTCTTAGTAATTAGTTCTTAGTAATTAGTTCTTAGTAATTAGTTCTTAGTAATTAGTCCTTAGTTCTTAGTGATTAGTTTTTAGTGATTAGTTTTTAGTTCTTAGTAATTAGTTCTTGGTAATTAGTTCTTAGTCTTTAGTACATAATGTGAAGTTGTTTTGAGAATAAAAAAATAGGCCACAGATTAAAAGGATTAAAAAGATTTTAAAAATCAGTGTTAATCATTTTAATCTGTGGCTAATATAATTTTAAATTTTACCGGAATTCCTTACGTTGACTTCGACTTCGCTCAGCCTGACAAATTGTTAATTATCAATTGATAATTAAATCTTCACATGGCCCCAGTTTTCACCGCTGGCAATTCTTCTGATCTGCATTTCGCTTACGCCAAATTGTTTGGCGATCATTTTAAGACGTGTTTTTTGTTCTGGACGGGCAAGTATTTTTTTGATTAACATTACTTTCGTTGTTGTTAATTTTCTTCCGTCGGCTTTAAGATTGTGTTCGATTAGATTTTTTTTCGCCTGAATCACTCTCGGACTTTTACGGCTGTGCGCCATCATTTCTTGTTTTGTCGCCCAGCGTAAATTGCGGATATCGTCATTACTTCTGTTGTAGTCCAAATGAAGTACGTAAGTTTGTTCTTCAGAATCTTTTGGGATAAAATATTGGGCAACTAATTTGTATAAGAACAAATATTTGTTGACTATTTTATCGTCTTTTTTTACCTTAAAACGGAAAGTTGGATATCCGTCGCTTAATCCGCCTTTTAAAATTCGACCGTTTTCAATTTCGTCGGTAAAACTAATTAAACGGCCTCTGTTTGAAATGGCATATCTTAATTGTAATGAGGCATTTATTTCTATTTCTTTAAACTGTTCGTCTGGATAAAATCTATTTTGTGGCATATTCTTTTACATTTGATTTCTGTATTCTCTATTCTCAAAGATAAATAATAAACCAAAAATTACTGCTATACAATTGATTGCGAAATGTCAATTTTATGATTTCTATAACGCTTATTTAACGTTTTAAAACGATTATAATAGTTTTTAATCGGATTTTGAAGCACAAATTAGGAATTGTGCAGTTTTTTATTTTACAGTAAGTGTAAATTTTAAGATAACGAATTGTTAATTGCAGGTTGAACCAGTTTTTAAATTGTTTGATTTCCTTTTTAGCTAATAGATTTTTTGCCGAATTTTAAAAAAAAGAGTAAAAATTAGAATTAATTTCTGATTAGTTCTTAACTATATTTGAAAAAGGGTTTGGCTTAATTAAAAGCCAAACCCCATTATTTTAAACTTAGATTATGTTTGAAACGAAGTAATACATGTATCCAAATACGGTCTTAAAATGTATTCAAACATATTATCATCTTCTTTTAAGAAACAATTAATTCATACAAGGATTGCTAAGAACCATATGCATTGTAATTTCTTTTTGAATGTTATAATCACATAATGTTCTTCCATCTTCAAGTTGTTTTCCTGCAAATATTAATCTTATACAACTAGGATTAATTCCTTCTTTATCTTGTATTTTAGATTTAATATTATCGATAGTATCTGAACATTCAACTTCAAGCGTTATAGTTTTTCCAGTCAAAGTTTTTATAAAAATTTGCATAGAGAACGCATTAAGCGAAAAGGCTAAAAATAAAACGGTAATTAGTAATTTTTTTTCATGGTATTTTTTAAAAATGATATTTATTTTTCAAACATACTTATTTATTTGTAAGAATACAACTAAAATTAATGAGTTATGTTAAATTCATTTTACCCTAAGACAATCAATGATTGTATTTTTACCATTTAAGTATTTGTAAGGTTTTAAGGATTAATTAAGTAGGTGATTTTGCAAGTTAATTAGCTACTGAAAATTGCGAATCGTACAGGTTTTTGTAGTAGCCATCAATTTTATGTAATAATTCCTGATGTGTACCTTGTTCAACAATTAGTCCTTTATCCATCACCACAATTTTATCTGCATTTACAATTGTCGCCAAACGATGTGCGATTATAATAGAAGTTCTTCCTTTTGTAATCGTTTCTGTTGCACGCTGAATCAATTCTTCAGAGTATGTATCAATAGAAGAAGTTGCTTCATCCAAAATCAAAATACTCGGATTACTTACATAGGAACGTAAAAATGCAATCAATTGTCTTTGTCCCGAGGATAACATTACACCACGCTCTTTTACATCAAAGTCATAATTATCTGGGAGATTCATAATGAAATCGTGTACTCCAATTTTCTTTGCGGCATCAATTACCTTATCGCGGGTAATTTCTGGATTATGCGACGTAATGTTATTGTAAATTGTATCGGCAAACAAAAATACATCTTGTAAAACCACCGCAATTTGTTTTCGAAGTGAAGCCAAAGTGTAGTTTTCGATATTTTCGCCGTCAATACAAATCGTTCCGCTATTAATTTCGTAAAAGCGATTCAGCAGATTAATAATAGTTGATTTTCCTGCGCCTGTAGAACCTACAATAGCAACAGTTTGTCCTGCCGAAACAGATAAATCAATACCTTTTATCACTTCCTCTTCTGGAATATAACTAAAACGAACTGCTTCAAATTCGATACTTCCGTTAAAAACAGGTGCTTCAATTTTTCCAGTATCCTGAATATGATCCTGCGTATCAATAATATCAAAAACACGATTGGCGACAATCATTCCCAGTCGCATCTCATTAAATTTATCTGCAATTTGTCTTAACGGGTTAAAAAGCATTCCAATAAACATCGTATACGAAAACAAATCTCCAAAAGTGGTAAAATGATCTCCGTTCAAAATTCTAAAACCGCCGTAAACCACAACCAGTCCTAAAGTAATAGACGAAATAATATCGGCAATAGGGAAGAAGATCGAGTTGTATAAAATGGTTTTAATCCACGCCACTCGATGTTTGTTATTAATTTCCTTGAAATTATCAGCTTCGATTTTTTCACGATTAAAAAGCTGTACGATTTTCATTCCCGTTACACGCTCCTGTACAAAAGAGTTCATATTGGCAATCTGTGTTCTTACTTCTTCAAAAGCGACCTGCATTTTGCGTTGGAAAATTCTAGTAATGAAAACCAAAATAGGCATAGCAAGAACCACAATCCAAGTCAGTTTCCAGTTCATGTAAAACATAAAAATAAGCACGACGAACATTTTCATCAAGTCACTTATAATCATAAATAAACCTTGGCTGAAAATACGTGCAATTGATTCAATGTCTGAAACCGCTCGAGTTACTAATTGCCCAACCGGAACCAAATCAAAATACTTCATTCTGAAGCTCAAAATGTGTTTAAATAGTTTCGTTCTGATATCTTTTACAATATCCTGCCCAAGCCAGTTTGCCCAATATACAAAGTAAAACTGCGAGAATACTTCCATTAACAAAACCACCCCCATCAAGATGATGTAAGATAGTAATCCCATTTTATCGTGAGTTTTGATGTATCCGTCGACCGTTTCTTTAAGTAAATAAGGTCGCGACGGCAAGAAAAATAGACAGCGAAACGGCAAATATGATTACGCCGTAATAACGCCATTTATAAGGCTTAGTATATTTTAAAATTCGTTTGAATAATCCAGTATCAAATGCTTTTGCTTTCATTTTTTTTGGTGCTTTAAGCTATAAGCTTTAGGCAGTAGGCTTTTTAATAAAGTGCTAAAAGCTTACTGCTTAAAGCCTAAAGCCTACAGCTTATAAATAATCGTAATAAATATTGGTTAAATATAAACCATGCGCCGGAACTGAAAACCCAGCTTTTTTCCCTGCTTTTGCTGGCAATAATATTTTCAAAATCTGCCAGTGTAATTTTGTGTAAACCAATATTAATTAAAGTTCCCACAATTGCCCGAACCATATTTCTCAAAAACCGATTTGCCGAAATGGTAAAAATTAGTTTTGAATTTTCTTGCTTCCAAAATGCCTCAAAAATCGTGCAGTCAAAAGTATTCACATCTGTATTTACTTTTGAAAAACATTGAAAATCGGTATGTTTCAATAATAACTGCGTCGCTTCATTCATTAAATCGACATCCAATTTCTGATTTACATACCAGCTCAATTCCTGTAAAAACGGATTTTTAATGGTATTGATGTGATATTCGTACGTTCTTTTTTTTGCATCGAATCGGCAGTGCGCATCATCATGAACAGGAATGATATCAAAAATGGCAATATCTTTTGGTAAATAAGAATTCAGTTTATGAACTAAAATAGGAACATCAAAACTCTTTTCTGTATCAAAATGACCAAACATTTCAGTTGCATGAACACCAGTATCTGTTCTTCCAGCGCCCATAATGCTGATGGTATCATTTAGTAAAACCGAAAAAGCTTTATTTAAAGTTTCCTGAACAGAAGAGGCGTTGGGCTGTATCTGCCAGCCATGATAAGGTGTTCCGTTATAAGCAAATTGAATAAAATATCTCACTGTAGAGGTTCAAAGGTTCAGAGGTTCAAAGGTACGAAAAAAGGTTCAGAGAGACAAAGGTTCAAAGGTTCAGAGAGGCAAAGGTTCAAAGGTTTTCCGTGACGTGTATCTGTAGAGACGCACAGCAGTGCGTCTAACGCCAGATTGAAAATTTACAGGTTCTAAGTTTTTCTTTTTAGGTTCAAAGGTTCATAGTGGCAAAGGTACAAAGGTTTTTTCCGTCATGTGTATCTGTAGAGACGCACAGCAGTGCGTCTAACGCCAGATTGGAAATTTAAAGGTTTCTTTTTTTAGGTACAAAGGTTCAAAGAGGCAAAGGTACAAAGGTTTTTTCCGTCACGTGTATCTGTAGAGACACACTGCAGTGCGTCTAACACCAGATTGGAAATTTAAAGGTTCTAAGTTTTTCTTTTTAGTTACAAAGGCTCAAAGAGGCAAAGGGACAAAGGTTTTTCCCGTGATGTGTATCTGTAGAGACGCACTGCACTGCGTCTAACACCAGATTGGAAATTGAAGGTTCTAAGTTTTTCTTTTTAGTTACAAAGGTTCAGAGAGGCAAAGGTTCAAAGGTTTTTTCCGTCAAGTGTATCTGTAGAGACGCACAGCAGTGCGTCTAACCCTAGATTGGAAAGAGTTAATAGAAAACAGCACTAAAGACGTGCTGTCTTGCGTTTCTAAAGAAAAAAACCTTTGTACCTTTGTCTCTCTCAACCTTTGAACCTTTCAAAAAAATGACAAAAATCCTTCTTCTTTCTGATACGCACAGTCATATTGATGATACTATTTTAAAATATGTTAATCAGGCCGATGAGGTTTGGCATGCTGGAGATATTGGAGATTTGACTGTTACGGATACCATAAAAAAACTAAAACCGCTTAGAGCAGTTTACGGGAATATAGATGATGCAAAAGCGAGAATGGAATTTCCGTTGAACAATCGTTTTTCATGCGAAAATGTTTCGGTTTGGATTACGCATATCGGTGGTTATCCTGGAAAATACAATCCGAATATTAAGGAAGAAATGGTCGCGAATCCGCCAAAACTTTTTATCTGCGGACATTCGCATATTTTAAAAGTAATGTTTGATAAGAAAAACAATTTACTTCATATGAATCCAGGTGCGGCAGGCAAAAGCGGTTTTCATAAAGTACGAACAATGCTTCGATTTGTAATTGATGATGATAAAATCAAAGATTTAGAAATTATTGAAATTGGAGCAAAATAACGTTAGTGCGGCAATGGAATCTGGATTTTAATTTTAGTGCCTTCATTTTCTCGTGATACGATGGTTAAAGTTCCTTTGTATTTCTTAATTCGAGCTCTAATTCGGTTTAAGCCAAAACCTTCTGCTTCTTTTAGTTTTTGAGTTCGAAAACCAATTCCGTCATCGTGAATCGTTAAGAGGAGTTGATTGTTTTTTTCAACCAAAGAAAGTCGTGCTTTTTTAGCTTCACTGTGTTTTATAATGTTATTGAAGAGTTCGCTGACAATGAAATAGATTTTCATTTCAAACTTTTCTACATATCTTCTGCTGGTCGAAATAGAACTTGAAAATTCAAATTGAATGGCAGAATTAGAGTTTTTTTCGCATAAATCTTCCAACGCGTAAATCAATCCAAAACGAACTAAAAGAGAAGGAACAAGATCGTGAGACATATCTCTTAAAAGTTCGTGTACTTCTGATAATATGGTTTTGGCTTTTTGTATTTCATCAGATTTTAGTTCATCTTTGCGCTGTAAAAGTATTTAAATGCAGTCCAGCAGATGAAAGAAGCGAATTAATATTATCGTGCAGAAAAGAAGCAATTTTTTTTCTTTCTATTTCCTGTGTGTCAATACTAGAATTAATGATGTCAAGAAGGATTTTTTGTTTGGTGTCTTTTCGTTTTATTTTTTGTTTTAGTTTATTGTTCTGATACAGAAAATAAAATAGAAAGAAGATAATAACAACGAGTAATATTGCTAAGCTTACTATCTTTTTATTTCTTAACTGATCAGTTGTATTAGTTTGATTTGCAATTGATTTTCTTTCAGTTTGAACTGTAGAAGATATATTTTGAGCGTTTGCAAAACGGTATTGATGTGAAACGAAAGTCCCTTTGGCGACCAAAGAGAAAAGAAGCGATATAAAAAAGTTAAGACCAAACATAAAAAGCTGTTTTTTTATGGATTAATCAAATTGTTTTTGAGAGCATATTTTACCAAACCAATTGAACTTTTAATGTTTAGCTTTTTCATGATATTCTTGCGGTGCGTTTCTACAGTATGTGAGCTTATAAAAAGTTTTTCGCTAATTTCTTTACCGCTGTATTCCAAAGCGATTAATATAATTATTTCGAGTTCACGCGGACTTAAAATGGGATTTTCGATAACAGCATTGTGATTCAGTTTTGGATTATCTTTAAACGTGTTGAAAATTTTTTCTCTAACGGCGTCACTAAAATATTCTTGTCCCTGATAAACTGCATTTACAGCTTCAATAATGTTTTCGCCTGCGCAATTTTTGGTGAGATAACCTTTTGCTCCCAGCTTCATTACTTCTTTAATGATTTTTAAATCGTCATAACTGGATAAAATAATGACTTTGCAGGCTGATTGTTTTTCGTTAAATTCTTTTAAAGTTTCAATGCCGTCTTTTTTCGGCATGCTGATGTCTAGAATTAAAATGTCAGCTTCATCCAAAACGACATCATTAAAAACGGTAGTGCCGTCAAGCGAACTTCCGGCGACTTCAAAATTTGGAACTGTCTGTAATAAGTTAGACAGCCCATCAATTAAAACCTGATGATCATCTGCAAGATGGATTTTTATTTTTGGCGCCATTATTTTTAGAAACTAATTTAACTGCAAAAATATGAAAATTATCTTACAATTATTTCGTTTTAAGGCGAAAAAAAACCCGAATCAAATTCGGGTTCTTCTTCGCACATAAATTAAGTTTATAGGTTTACCTCAAACGGTCAACAGATTTTACAAGATCCTCATCCTTCTTGATGGCCTTATTAGCTAAAACTAATAACACGATAGCAACAATTGGTAAAAACATCCCAATACCTTTCTCAGAGACTTCAGTCTCTCCAGATAAATTTAGTGATCGATATACAAATAATCCTAATAAAATTAAATTTAATATTATGTTCAGTCTGTTTAGCACAAACTGATTTTGTCTTTTTTTGAATGAAATAATGCTGATAATACACAACATTGTTGTTAAGCCTAACAAAACGGCGTAAACCGGATCCTGCATAAAAAAGAACGGTTTTCCTGCACTTGTTGTCCATAGCGGAACAAAAAGCATTAAAATGCCAGTTGCAGACAAAAGCCAGAAATAAATATACAGTTTGAATTCTTTGTATCATGATCTAAAAATGTTTTACAAAAATATATTTTCTTTTTTTAAAATACTATTGTATGATAAAATTTTATTCGTATTATTGCATCATAATACCGTAAGCACTTCATACTGCGGTCAATTCAAATTAATTATCTACCTATTCTTTTTACAGTATTTCCTTTAAAATAATTAAATTCATAGAACATTCATGTTTGATATTTCTGCATTAAAAGAAATGAAGCTTGCCGAGCTTCAAGAAATAGCTAAGTCAGCTAAAACAATAAAGATTAATGGTGTCAAAAAAGAGACTTTAATTAGTCAGATTTTAGCACATCAAGAAAGCACTGTTGCGCCTGCGGTAACTCCTCAAACAGAAACAGTTTCTGATTCTAAAGACGAAAAACCAAAGCGAGCGAGAATTGCTCCGGTGAAAACTAAAGCGACAAATACCAAAAATACTCCCGTTTTAGAATTTGAAAAAGTAGAGGAAACTGTTCAAAAAAACGATACTGATGCAACAGCTCAGCCAATTGAAGAAGCTGCGCCGGCGGTACAAGAAGATAAAGCACCAGCAGGAAAAAAAGAGCCTAAAATTGTAAAATTCAGTAAATCGGCATACGAGAAAAAAGTTGCTCTTAAGAAAGATAAAGAAGTGGTATCAGAAACGGAAACTTCAACTGAAGAACCTTCTGAATCAGTTACTTCTGAAGTGACAGCTGAAGCGGCTGAGAAAGCTCCACAAGCGGCTCCAGTTAAAAAGATCAATCCGAATCAAAATAAAAACCAGAATCCGAACCAAAATCCAAATCCTAACCCGAATCAGAATCCAAATCAAAACGGGAATGGCAATGGAAACGGAAATGGCAATCACAACAACCAAAATCCTAATCATAAAAATAAAAAAAGCAATAATTTCAGAGATTCAGACTTTGAGTTTGACGGAATTATTGAAAGTGAAGGTGTTCTTGAAATGATGCCTGATGGTTACGGATTTTTACGTTCTTCTGATTATAATTATTTAGCTTCTCCAGATGATATTTATTTATCAACTTCGCAAATTAGATTGTTCGGTCTTAAAACCGGAGATACAGTAAAAGGAGTGGTTCGCCCTCCAAAAGAAGGAGAGAAGTTTTTTCCTTTAGTTCGTGTATTAAAAATTAATGGACACGATCCGCAAGTGGTTCGCGATAGAGTTTCTTTCGAACACTTAACACCAGTTTTCCCTTCAGAAAAATTCAAACTGGCTGAAAAAGGCAGTTCTGTTTCGACCCGAATTATTGATTTGTTTTCACCAATTGGTAAAGGACAGCGTGGTATGATCGTTGCACAGCCTAAAACGGGTAAAACAATGCTTCTTAAAGATATTGCAAACGCAATTGCCGCAAACCATCCTGAAGTTTATTTGATTGTTCTTCTTATCGACGAGCGTCCTGAGGAGGTTACCGATATGCAGAGAAGTGTTCGTGGTGAAGTTATTGCTTCTACTTTTGACAGAGAACCACAAGAACACGTAAAAATCGCAAATATAGTGCTTGAAAAAGCAAAACGTTTAGTAGAATGCGGTCACGATGTGGTGATTTTATTAGATTCTATTACTCGTTTAGCAAGAGCTTACAATACTGTACAGCCAGCATCTGGAAAAGTATTGAGCGGTGGTGTTGATGCAAATGCATTACAAAAACCAAAACGTTTCTTTGGAGTCTGCTAGAAATGTAGAAAATGGTGGTTCATTAAGTATCATCGCAACTGCGTTAACAGAAACAGGTTCGAAAATGGACGAAGTGATCTTTGAAGAATTTAAAGGAACGGGTAACATGGAATTACAATTAGATCGTAAGATAGCTAATAAACGTATTTTCCCAGCAATCGATCTTACATCGTCAAGTACACGTCGTGATGATTTATTGTTAGACGAAAAAACACTGCAAAGAATGTGGATCATGCGTAAATATCTATCAGATATGAACCCAGTAGAATCTATGGATTTTGTAAATGACCGTTTCAAGAAAACAAGAAATAACGAAGAGTTTTTGATTTCGATGAATGACTAGAGGAAGGTTCTAAGATGCTAAGGTTCTAAGTTGCTAAGGTTTTCTTTTGATATCTTGATATTATATAAAAAAGGGATGAGTTTGAACTCATCCTTTTTTTGTTTTTATCTTACGAAATCAAAAGCTTAAAAATGTCTTATAATCTCGCAATCTTTGTATTTCAAATATAGCCCGCGGTTTTAACCGTGGGATGCTAAGGTTTTCTTTTGAGATCTTTATATTATATAAAAAAGGGATGAGTTTCTAAAACTCATCCCTTTTTTTGTTTTTTATCTTACTAAATCAAAAGCTTTAAAATGTCCTATGATCTCGCAATCTTCGTATTCCAAATATAGCCCACGGTTTTAACCGTGGGATGCTAAGGTTTTTTTGTTTTTATCTTACGAAACCAAAAGCTTTAAAATGTCCTATGATCTCGCAATCTTCGTATTCCAAATTCCAAATATAGTCCGCGGTTTTTAACCGTGGGATGCTAAGGTTTTCTTTTGTTTTTATCTAACGAAATCAAAAGCTTTAAAATGTCTTATGATCTTGCAATCTTCGTATTCCAAATATAGCCCGCGGTTTTAACCGTGGGACGCAATAATTATTATGGTGCATTATCTCAGATTCGTGTCCCGCGGTTGAAACCGCGGGCTATGTTTGTAAAAAGAATCTAATATTCGATTTTTTAAAATAATTTTCAGCATCTAAAAACTTAGTATCTTAGAACCTCAGAACCTTAACATCTTAAAAAATTACTTCTTATCAACTACTGGTCTATTTTCTCTATTAGCCAAATCCCAAGCAATTACAAAAGCTAGTTTTGTTCTTTGCGTTAAAGCATCATATTCGATTTTTTCTGCAGTATCGTCTTTTCCGTGGTAGTCTTCGTGAACTCCGTTAAATAAGAAAACAGATGGAATTCCGTGTTTTGCGAAGTTATAATGGTCAGAACGCTCATAAAAATGATTTGGATCTTTAGGATCATTAAACTTATAATCCAAGTCCATTTTAATGTATTTTTCATTTTGAGCCACAACAGCATTATGTAAATCCGAAGATAATCTGTCAGCACCAATTACATAAACGTAGTTGTTTGATTTTGCATGTTCTACATCACGACGTCCGATCATATCAATATTGATGTCAGTAATAGTATTTGCAATTGGAAATAAAGGATTTTCAGAATAAAAACGAGATCCGTGTAAACCATGCTCTTCTCCAGTTACGTGAAGAAAAAGAATAGAACGTTTTGGTCCATGTCCTTGTTTTTTAGCTTTAGTAAATGCTTTTGCCATTTCTATAACAGCAACAGTACCAGAACCGTCATCGTCGGCACCATTGTAAATCTCACCGTTTTTAATTCCGATGTGGTCGTAATGAGCAGAAATTACCAGGACTTCATCTGGTTTTTCAGTACCTTCAATAAATGCCCAGATGTTTTCAGAATCAGGTAAATTTTTGTTACGTTTTGAATTTAAATAAGAAGCTGGAATATGCTGGTAATAGTCAGAAGCCCCTTTTGGAAAAGATACTCCATTTTTTTGTATTGCTCAATCATATATTGACCCGCTTTTTTTTGTCCTTTCGAACCCGTGTCACGGCCTTCCATTTCATCAGAAGCTATAACGTAAAGCATTTTTTTAAGATCTTTTTCCTTAATAACCTTTACATATTTGGTAGGATCGGAATTGTCATTGGAAGCGGTTGACTGCGCAGTTTTACAAGAATACGCAGATGCAACCAATAATAAAATGAGTAACTTTTTCATTTTTATAGTTAGTGTAAATTAATAAATGTGTAAAGAACGTATAAGGTCAGCAAAAATATAATAAATAGTGAATTTATAATGAAAAGGAAAAAACTTTTAATAAATGACACTACTCTAGATTCGCCGTAAAAACGATGATGTGCCGGATAAAAATAATAACACATCCATATTGTTCCCACAAAATTAGTTATTCCTGATATAAATGATAATGGACTGTCTTCGCCAAACAAACCGATTAATCGGTTAATTATAAACATAATGAGGAATATCAACAACAGGAAAGAAAAAATAATGGAGCGTAAAAATCCCGTGGTCAAAATAATACCATCTTTTTTTACTGTGTAATAGCCACAAGAAAAAAGCAAAAAACGGCATTATGATAAATAGAATTTTAGGAAGATTGTGAAAGAAAGATTCGATAAATTTTTCAATTATCTCTCTTTTAGTATTTTTTTCAGTCACATGAACGGCTTTTTCATAGAACCAGTACGATGTTGTATTTAACTTCTCGCTTTCTTTTCCATATTTCTGAATGGAATCAATTTCTTTCATTGTTTTCAAATGAAAATATGATTTATCTATTGTGTGTTCTTTTAAGTATGATTTTTCCTTCCAGCTTTTCTTTTCTTTTTTTCTGCTTTTTCAAAATTGGACGTGATTTCTTTGTCATTTTTAGTTAGGTCCTCAGTTAAGTTACTTGGAAATAATGCAATTAAAAGAAAAGTAATAAAACTAATAAAGATATAAAGACGAACTGGAGCCAGATAAGACAATCGTTTTCCCGAAAGATATTCTTTGGTTAGAGTTGAAGGTTTAAAAAGCAGGTTACGAATCGTTTTCCAGAATGCATTTTCGTAATGCGTTAAATCTTCAAAGAAATGAATAAATAAATGATGAAAAGTTTTTTCGGCTGTCGCTGTTTTCCTGTCCGCAGTTTGGACAGAATTTTTGTTCGACAACGTGCCTGCAGTTCAAACAGGTTTTGTCTTCTCTAATTTTGCTATGTGACATTGGTTTATTTAATTGATTTGTTTTTGGCTAGGGTATTATAATAGGTATTATTTTTTTAGAACTTCATTTAAGAACAGCTGTAAATGGTCAAAAGATCTTTTTCTTTGCAACAGGGTTATATGCGACACCTTTTGAATTATCGCTTCCAGCTTCTGGATTTGTAAACGAGTGAACAGAATCTGCATAATAAATCATCTGCCAGTCTGCTTTTGCATCACGCATTTCTTGTTGGAATGCTGTAATTTCATCTTTTGGAACAAACGGATCATCTGCACCATGACAGATTAAAACTTTTGTGGATATACTTTCTGTTTTTCTGCTGGCATCTTTACCTAAACCACCATGAAAAGAGGCAACTCCTTTTAAATTCAAATGACCTCTCGCGACTTCCAAAACGCCTGTTCCTCCAAAGCAGTAACCAATAGCAACGATATTATCGGCATTTGCTCCTGATTTTACAAGTTCTTTCAAAGCGACATCGATACGTTTTTGATACGCTTCAAAATTTGTTTTGTAAAAACCAGCTTGTTTCCCAGCTTCACCTGTGTTTTTTGGATAATTTCCTTCGCCATAGATGTCGGCGATAAAAACATGATAGCCAAGTTTAGATAACTCCAGCCGCAATTCCTTTAGAAGCATTGTCAATTCCGAGCCAGGCAGGCAAGAGTAGTATTCCTGGATTTTGGTCGCTTTTTTTAGTCGCTTTTATAAATAAGCCATTCAGCTGTTGTGTACCTTCGGTATATTTTACGGGCTGTAATTGTGCGTTCATAACGTTGGAAAATAAGATTGCACTGAATAAAATTAGCACTGTATTTTTCATAATTCTACAATTTTTAACAAATATCAGAAATATTATGTTACAAAAAAACCTCACAAGTAAATTCCTGTGAGGTTTGTAACTATTATTTTGAAAAAAGATTAAAAGTTCTTCTTACAATGATATATTTCTTTTGAATGCACAGCCCAGTTCAACAATCGAATCGGTTTTAGCAATGCCTGGAATTCCGTCTATTTTCTCGTAAAGAATACGGCGCATATGTTCGTGATTTTTTGCAATTATTTTTATATATAAGGTAAAAGAACCCGTAACATAATAGCATTCTGTAATTTCCGGAATTTCTTTAAGCGCTTCGATAATTCTATCAGAATCAGAATCCTTGTTTAGGGTAATTCCAGTAAATGAAGCCCAGTCGTAACCAATTTTCTTTTCTTGAATAATGGGTTTGATACCGCCAATTACGCCTTGTTCGATCATTCGGTTAATACGCTGATGCACCATAGTATTTGATATTTTCAAATTAGCCGCGATCGCAGAAAAAGCCATTCTGCCATCTTTTTCTAATTCCTTAATAATACTAATATCAAATTCGTCTAATATTTCCATTCAATAAAATCGTTTAAATTTTCCGTCTTTTGGTATTCATAAAAGTAACTCTTTTTTTAATAAAAAGATTAAAATTATAATTCTGTTTAAAATAAATATAGCTTTTTAAAGTCTTTAAAATGTAATTTTTGACTTATTTTTTGTTATTTTTAAGTCAAAATATAATTTTAAACTGGATAATTAATTAATTTTTAATATTTTTGTTGAAATAAAAAGCAGATTATGATAAGTACAGAAAAAGCGCTTTCGTCAAAATCAGAAATTTTGATTGAAAAAGAGAATAAATATGGAGCTCACAATTACCATCCGCTTCCAGTAGTTTTAGAACGTGGAGAAGGAGTATATGTTTGGGATGTTGATGGAAAAAAATATTATGACTTTTTGTCGGCTTACTCTGCAGTAAATCAAGGTCATTGCCATCCTAAAATTGTAAATGCAATGGTAGAACAAGCACAAAGACTGACTTTGACTTCTCGTGCTTTTTACAATGATAAATTAGGAAATTACGAAGAATATGTAACCAAATATTTTGGTTTTGATAAAGTTCTTCCAATGAATACAGGTGCTGAAGCAGTTGAAACGGCTCTTAAAGTTTGTAGAAAATGGGCGTATGAAGTAAAAGGAATTCCTGAAAATCAAGCGCAGGTTATCGTGTGCGAAAATAATTTTCACGGAAGAACAACTACTATTATCTCTTTCTCTAATGATGAAACAGCTCGTAAAAACTTCGGACCTTTTACAGATGGTTTTATAAAAATTGAATACGATAATCTTGAAGCTCTTCAAAATGCTTTAAATTCATCTAAAAATATTGCTGGATTTTTGGTAGAACCTATTCAGGGTGAAGCAGGAGTTTATGTTCCTTCTGAAGGATATTTAGCAAAAGCAAAAGCACTTTGCGAACAACATAATGTACTTTTTATTGCAGATGAGGTTCAAACCGGAATTGCGCGTACAGGAAAATTATTGGCGGTTCATCACGAAAATGTACAGCCTGATATTTTAATTTTAGGAAAAGCAATTTCAGGTGGAGTTTATCCAGTTTCGGCTGTTTTGTGTAATGATGAAATTATGAATGTCATTAAACCAGGACAACACGGATCTACTTTTGGAGGAAATCCTGTTGCTATTGCAGTTGCGATTGCGGCGCTGGACGTAGTTAAAGATGAAAAACTAGCTGAAAATGCAGAACGTCTTGGAATTATTTTAAGAGATGGATTGAATAAAATCGCTGAAAGAAATAATTTAATTACACTGGTTCGCGGAAAAGGGCTTTTGAATGCAATTGTAATCAATACCGATGAAGATTCTGATCTGGCTTGGGAAATCTGCCTAAAATTTAGAGACAACGGATTATTAGCAAAACCAACGCACGGAAATAAAATTAGATTAGCACCGCCTTTGGTAATGACAGAAGATCAAATTAATGAATGTCTTGAAATTATTGAGAAATCATTAAACGAGTTTAGAAACTAATTTTGATTTTAGGATAAAAAAATAATTCGAGTTATACGTTTAGAGTATGTCAGTCCCATAGCGACGTCATATTTATAGAGCTAATTTATTTGCGATCAAAGAGCCTCAGAGAGGCGAAATATAAAAAGAATATCGCTCCGCTCGAGCTTTACAAATTGTAGATGTTTTTTGAGCTATAAATATTTTGCTCCGCTGGAGCTTTAAACATTATTAATATTTTGAGCTATAAATATTTTGCTCCGCTGGAGCTTTAAACATTATTAATATTTTTGGCTTTAAATTTTATGCTCCGCTGGAGTTTAGATATTAATTGCAAACAAATAAAATAGGCTGTCCCAATTTGAGACAGCCTATTTTTTTGTACACCATTTTTTTATTTAAAAAGCGAATGCTGTAACAGCAATCGCTTTTCGTTATAATTACTAAAAATATCAAAAAAAGTAATTATTTCTTTGCGTAACACCGGGAATCAATTCATTTTTTTGTTTGAATTTGCTGTATTCTACAACTCCCGTTTTATCTGCCCAGTCAAAATATTTTGCAGAAAGATCATTTACAATTCCTGGATTTTGAGTCGCAACGTTTGTAGTTTCACCACGGTCTGCTTCCAGATTGTAAAGTTCCCATTGATATGACGGATAAATAGAAACCAATTTCCATTTTCCTTCTCTAACGGCTCTGTTTCCAGCTCTTTCCCAGAATAATGGCGCACCTCTGTTTACTTCAGAAGCATTCTCAAACAATACTGGAAGTAAACTTTTCCCTGGAAGCGGATTAGAATTTACACCGTTTAGGTTTTTCGGATATTCAATTCCTGCCAAATCGTAAAAAGTAGGAGCAAGGTCAATAATATGTCCAGTTCCTTTATCAATACGTCCAGCTTTAATTTTTGATGGATACCAAGCAATAAACGGAGAACTAAAACCGCCTTCGTGCATATTATTTTTATAATCCTGCAACGGTGTATTCGATAAATAAGCCCAGTTTTGTTCTTGGTAATCAAAAGATCCAGAAGTTCCAATTGGTCCTTCGTTACGAACTAAACCTCTTTTTAACGGATTATAAGTATTGAAACCGCCTTGAGCACCATTATCTGCAATAAAAATGATCAATGTGTTTTTGTCTTTTTTCAAAGCTTTTAATTTGTCTAAAACTTTTCCTACGTTTTGATCCATGTTATCTACCATTGCGGCATAAACTTCCATTTTAGCTTTCCAGAATTGCTTTTCATCATAAGTTAATTTATCCCATTCTGGAACTTCTGGATCGCGAGGCGCAATAGTTTGGTTAGGAAGTATAATTCCGTTTTCTCTTAATTTTTTAATTCTTTTTTCTCTTAAAGCATCCCAGCCTTCATCAAATTTACCTCTGTATTTTGCAATATCAACAGGTTTTGCCTGCAATGGCCAGTGTGGCGCAGTAAAAGCCAGATATAAAAAGAAAGGTTTGTTTTCTTTATTTTGTTCGTCTAAGAAAGTAACGGCATTATTTCCAATTTCATCTGTAAAGTAATACGAATCATCCTTCGGATGTAACTCTTCATTATTACGGATCATTTTTACAGGATAAGCCGTTTTTCCAAAAGGAAGCGGTTTCGTGTCAAAATAATTGGCGGCACCTTTTAAAATTCCGTAAAACTTGTCAAACCCTCTTTGGTTCGGCCATTGTGCTTGATCTTCAGAACCTACGTGCCATTTTCCAGACATTAAGGTGCTGTAACCTCCAGAACGGAAAACTTCACCTAATGTCAAAGATTCTTTGTTTAAATATCCTTGATAGGCAGGTAAACCCAGATTCACATCAAAATAACCAACTCCCGCTTTGTGCTGATATTGACCAGTTAATAAAGAAGCTCTCGTAGGCGCGCAAATCGAGTTGTTGTAAAATTCGCGAAGACGTGTTCCTTCTTTCGCTAAACGATCTAGATTTGGCGTTTTAATTTCAGACCCATAATTTCCTAAATCCGAATAGCCCATATCATCCACCATAATCAAAATTACGTTGGGTTTAGAAGAGTCGGTTTGGGCTTCGGTTTCATAAGAACCAATTATTCCCGTCAATAAGACAGAAAATAAAATGTTTATTCTTTTATTCATTTTATAATAATTTACTGTTAGTATATTTTTAAATTTTTTAAATTTTCCTAACACAGAGAAACATAGATTTTTTTCTTTTGAAGAGACTACAGAAGAGAAATACATTTCTCAATACGTAGTTTTTATCAATCAAAAACTATGTTTATTCCAACAAGTGAAACGCCTTTTTATGCGACATTAAAAACTATGTTTCTATGTGTTTAGATAAAAAATTATCTCCAAGCCGGAACTTGTTTCAAATTCGGATTCAAATCCAATTCTCGTCGCGGAATAGGAAAGTGAACGTGTTTTGGCTGTGCATTTGTTTTTCCTGCGGCTTTTAGTTTTGCTACAAAATAATCAGGGCCTCTTCTTGCCAAATCAAACCAACGCTGATATTCGTAAACCAATTCTTTTCGTCTTTCTTCAAAAACGGCTTCTCTAAAAGCGTCTTGACTTAAAGCCGGAGCAGTATCTGCTAATAATGCAATTCCAGCTCTCGTTCTCACGCGGTCAACTGTCGCATAAGCTTCTGGAGTTGGTCCGCCTTGTTCGTTTACAGCTTCAGCATAAATCAGTAATACTTCAGCAAATCTTATAATTGGTGTATTTTTAGAAGACTGACCTGGCGAAGTAGGAGTTGCAGGATCAAAATATTTATTAAAATGCGGTGTTACTTTATAGGTTTTTCCATCGGTTGGACTCACAAATTCTACTGCAAAAGTGATGTACTTTCTTTTATCCGTTTCCGCGAAAGCTTCAAAAAGGCCGCCTTCTTTGTGTAATGCATCTGCCTGATCGCCAGCAATTCCAGGAACAGATGTTGGCGCGACTGTAGAAGCCAGCATATTTCCGTTCCAATTAGTTAAACCTTTAAACTGCGCTGAAAAAATATGTTCTTTTCCGTTTTTTGTACTAACATTAAAGACATCAGCATAATTTTCGAATAAATCATAAACCTTACTGTCAATTATTTCTTTACTCTTTTCTGTCGCTTTCTGCCATTTCTTTTCGGTTAAATATACTTTCGCTAAAATACTTTTTGTCGCGCCCGCCGTTACACGACCTTTATTTTGCTGTACAACAGGAAGTGCTTCTGCATCAATTAGATCATTTTCAATTTGAGTGTAAACGTCCACTTCTGGAGTATTGCTTACGTTTATGGCATCTGGATTTAAAACGGTCGTTTCGTGTAAAACCAACGGAACATCTCCGAACCATCGTACTAAATTAAAGTACAAAAGCGCTCTTAAAAATTTTGCTTCATTAATTAAATCTTTGTCTTTCTGAGTAGTAAGATTCGGGTTTTTAGTGATGTTATCAATCGCCACATTGGCTCTGTTGATCCCATCATAACTTTGTCTCCATAGTTCGATCATACGATCGTTTGAAGCGTCATGCGTTAAATTGGATAATGCTCTAACATGAGCATTTCTAGCTCTTGGACCCGCTTCATAATCGTCGGTTGCCATTTCGGTTGCAATCTGAATCAATCGATTGTATAATGTATGTGTAGAACTGTTGATAGCATTGTGAATGGCGATTACCGCGACATCTGCATCTTCGGTAGTTTTATAAAAATTATTGGACGAAATAAAGGCTTTCGGATCTTCGTCCAACGGATTGCAGGCACTTATTAAAAAAGTGCGGCTAAACTGAATATAATGGTCTTTTTCATGATAAATCTTTTAGAATGTTACGCTTAATCCGCCTGAAATTGTTTTAGAAGCGGGATAGATTCCAGTATCTGTTCCTGGAGAAATAGTAGTTCCGTTAGTAACTTCGGGATCGTAACCTGTGTATTTTGTCCAAGTCAATAAGTTTTCTCCAATTACACGGAATTTTACTGACGTTAAGTTTAGTTTTTCGGATAATTTCTTAGGAAGATTGTAGCTTAAAGTGATATTTTTTAATCTCAAAAATGAACCATCTTCTACAAAACGATTAGAGAAAACAGGCGCAGGATCTAGTTTTGCTCTCGGCGTTGTATTACTCTGATTTTCTGGTGTCCAGGCATCCAATGCCGAAGTTGAAGCATTTTGTTGTCCGTTATATAATTCCAAAGCCTGTAAATTTCCATTCAGGATTTTATTTCCAACAGAACCATTTACTAAAACGGCCAATTCAAAACCTCTGTAAGTAAAATTATTAGAGAATCCGAAAACGAAATCTGGCTGTGCATCGCCAATGCTTGTTCTGTCCGTCGCGGTTGTAAATGCGCCGTCGCCGTTAATATCTTTGTATAAACGATCACCTGCTTTTGGTGCGAGCATTTCCAGTGTAAACTCCTTTTGTTGCAACATCTGCAGTTTGTAAAATTCCGTCTGTAACTGCTCCGTAGAAAGTACCAAGAGACTCACCAACTTTTAAAATATAATTTCCAAAAGTGTAGAATTCGGCACCATTTCCTAATGCAATAATTTTGTTTTGGTTAAAGGCAATATTGAAGTTTGATGTCCAAGAAAAAGCCGTATTTCCAAGAGAAGCATTCAAGCCAATTTCAAGACCTTGATTTTGAACAGATCCGAAATTTTGTAAAGAAGAAGTAAATCCTGTTGTGTAAGGAAGCTGTACGTCTAACAATAAATTTTTGGTCGTTTTACGGTATACATCGACAGTTAAATTCAATTTATCATCAAAAAATCCAACGTCAACACCTGCATCAAACTGATTGGTTAACTCCCATCCTAAATTGTCGTTTGCAATTCGCGTAGGCGTAAAACCAGTATAAATTTGATCTCCAAAAAGATATTTTACACTTGTTAAAGTAGATAAAGACTGGTATTCTCCAATTTCCTGATTTCCGGTTGCACCCCAGTTGCTTCTAATTTTTAAGCTGTTAATTACATTTTTAACTGGCGAGAAGAACTCTTCATTGCTAATTTGCCAAGCGATGCTACAGAAGGGAAGTAACCCCATTTATTATCTTTTCCAAATCGGGAAGAACCATCAGCTCTAATACTTCCAGTTAAGAAATATTTCGAATCGTAATTGTAATTGACTCTTGATAAATACGAATTTAAAGCCCAAGTACTTTCGCCAGAAGACGGCATTAAAGCAATATTACCACTTTGTAAACTATAATAAGAAGTAATATCATTTACATATTGCTGTGATCCTCCATTATTGTATTCTCTCGTAGAACTTTGCTGGGTGTAACCTGCCAAAGCATTCAAATGATGCTTTTCGCCAATTACAGTAGTGTACGTTAAAGTATTTTCGTTTAACCAGCTTCTTGATTCTGCATTTCCAATTTTTCCTTCTCCATTGGTAATCAAACCTTCGTAAATAGTTGATGGCAGATAACTTTTTTCTTTGTTGAAAATCATATCAGTTCCAAAAGAAACTTTGAAAACTAAATTTTTCAAAATATCATATTCACCATAAATAGTTCCCAAAATACGATCGGTAATCGATTGGTTTTTACGTTCGTTTAAAGTTGCAATTGGGTTGGCGAAGATATTCTCAAACGGATTTCTTAAAGTATAACTTCCGTCTGGTTCATAAATAGTTGCTGTTGGTGGCATGCTCAATAAAGCGGTTACCAAACCAGTTGGAGCTACTTTTGCTTTCGTTTCTGCAATGGTTAAGTTTAAACCAAATCGTGCTTTACTGCTTATTTTTGAATTTAAATTAACTCGTCCGCTGAAACGCTCAAAACCAGTATTTTTAATAATTCCTTCCTGATTGTAATAATTTCCAGAAACAGCATATTTAGTCTGATTGTTTCCGCCAGAAATACTCAATTGATGATTCTGCGTTAATCCTTTTTGAAACGCAAGCATCCTGCCAGTCCGTTCCTTTGCCAAGTGCGGCAATCTGCGCATCACTCAGATATTGGTTTGTCCCTCCCGTTGGATTCGAATCGTACAATGCCGCATTTCTTAATCTTGAAAAACCTTGAGCATCTAATAAATCAATCTTTTTGCGGACTTCCTGCTGGCCAATTGTAAAATCATAATTTACAGTGGTCGCAGTGTTGGAACCTTTTTTTGTCGTAATAATGACAACTCCATTTGCTCCTCTTGAACCATAAATTGCTGTAGATGAAGCATCTTTTAAAACAGTAATCGATTCAATGTCTGCTGGATTTATAGTCGAAAGCGGATTTGTAGGCGTACCGCTCAAAACACCCGAAGTCACTTCTGAATTGTATAAAGGAAAGCCATCGATTACATACAAAGGTTCATTTCCTCCTTGAATCGAACTCCCGCCTCGAATACGAATGCTCATTCCTGCGCCTGGTGCGCCCGAAGTCTGCGTTACGTTTACACCCGCTACAGAACCTTGAAGCGAACTTTCTAATGTTTTCTGAGTTGCTTTTAATGACATTTGAGCTACAGTTTCTGCGGCTCCCGTATAGTCTTTTTTAGAAGTACTTCCGTATCCGATAATTACGATTTCATTTAATTCCTTAACATCTTCTTTTAAAGAGATTTGAACGAAATCTTTTGTTGCAATATGTTCGGTTGTAACATATCCTAAATAACTTACGATTAAAGTATAAGGGAATTTTTGACCTGTTTGAAAATAGAATTTTCCGTCTAAATCTGTTACTGCACCGTGAGTAGTTCCTTTGATTTGAACTGAAACTCCCGGAAGAGGCTGATTCGTTACCTGATCGATAACGGTACCGTTTAAGGTAGAATTAATTAAAGGTTGTGTATTTTGCGCTTTAATTCCGTTTGAAATTAAGAATACGAAAATCCACAAAAAGGCTTGTAATTGCTTGTTCATTACTTTTTGGATTTAAATAATAAGCGATGCGAAAAATTGATTTTTCAATTTCCGAAGGCTTTTTTTAGTGATAAATGTTCTTTGAGTCTTGCCATTTCCGTTGCCGCAGAAATGGTTTTTACTATAAAAGAGTAGGGCAGTGCATTATTTTCATTTTAGTTTTGTTTTAGTTATTGCTTTTTTTTTATTTATTCTGATTTTGACATACTTGTGCTCTTAATGCAATAAAGCATTAATCGTTAATTTGTCAATACGAAATATAGTTTGTGGTTTTATTTTCGACTTAAAAGCGAAAATTGAAAAAAGGATTTTTAACAACACATACACATATAACTAAAATTGTTATAGGTGAATTTTTTAGGAAGAATGTAATGCGATGTGTAAGCTGTTGTTTTCAAAATTTAGTTTTTTATAGTTAAAACTCTACTAATCCTATAGACAAAGTTAATTTTATTATAATTAAAACCAAAAGTTTATTTAATTTTTTTGAAAAGAATGAGTAGAAAGATGATTTAAGTAAAAAGTAAAGAGATTTAAAATATTGATTATCAGTTGTTTGTTTTGAGTTTTAAAAATAAAAAAGTAAATGAAAAATGTGTTGTTTAGGCAGTTTTTACTTTCTTTTTTTAGGTTTAATAGTTGAATAACAGATACAAACCCGACAGTCCCGAAGCCTCGGGATAAAACCTGTTGGGTTTAGATGTAGATTATTTTCGCAATAAAAAAGAATGAATTGCCTCCAGCTTTAACTGGAGGTAAAAGATTTAGAAATAATCTAGGCTTTAGCCAAATAATAAGTTTGACTAAAGTCTTTTTTTCTTTTAAATTATAAACCTCCAGCTAAAGCTTTAGGCAATTGAAAATTGAAATTCATTCCTTTAGGAATGTTTCGTCGGTAGAATTAAATTTAAATAGCGGTTATACGTTCTGTAGGAACGTTTGATTAATTGCAAAATGTGCTATTTCTATACAACAGGTGTCCCTACAGGACACAATACGTAACAATACAATTTTTTTCTACCGATGAGATATTCCTAGCGGAATAATTTTTAAGGTTTAAAAAGAAAAAAAGCAATAATCAATGTGATAATGATATTAAATACTTGAGCCGTTAAAAATGCTATTAAAGGTTTCCTGCTATTGTGATGCAGTAAATCTTTAAAATTAGTTTCCAAACCAATACTCGTAAATGCTAAAGCAAACCAAAGACCCTGCAGATTTTTTAAACTTTCTTTTACTTCATCGCGAGTTTCGGGAGCAATCAAAAACGAAAAAACAATTGAAGCCGCAATAAAACCTATGACGAACTTTGGAAAACGTTCCCAAATTACACCAAGCGTTGGTTTTGAATTCTTTACTTCAGAAGATTCATTGTGCGTATAAGTCCAATAAATGGAAATGGCAAAGGCCGCTAAACCCAATAAAACGTTTTGAGAAAATTTGACAATTGTACTTATTTTTAAAGCCGTTTCGCCAACCAAAGTTCCAGATGCGACAACAGCTCCAGAAGTATCAATCTTTGCCGCCAAGCCAGGCTCCTGTAACTTCTTCTGGAAAATTAAAATGACTCGCAATTAGTGGCATAAAAATCATCATTGGAATAGCGGTAACCAAAACCATCGAAATTACATAAGATAATTTTTTAGAATCTCCTTTTATCGCACCAGAAGTTGCAATGGCGAGCAGAAACACCGCAAATAGAAACCGCACTCGAAATCATCATGGTCAATTCATCATCGACTTTTAGTTTTTTACAGAGCCAGAAAGCAAAATACCAAACCGATAAAACCACAACCAAAGCTTGAATTAATCCTAAAGATCCTGCCTTTAAAATATCCGAAAAAATTACACTTGTTCCCAGTAAAACCAATCCGATTTTAACAAAGAGTTCTGTTGATAAAGCGTCGCGAAACCATTCTGGAAGTTTGAGGAAATTCCCAATAAGTAATCCAATTACTAAACTGAAAATAACGGCTTCCAGATTTAGTGCTTTTATTGCTGTATTTCCTGCAATTATCAATGCAAGAATTGTGAGAAAGTAAATTACAGGAAATCCGAAAAGGAAATTCTTAACCGATTTTCCAACTAAAAAAGTTCCAATACTTCCAATAAAAGTGAAATAAATAAATTGTAAACCAATGATTTGAAGATTTTTTATTTCGAAAACATTGTTGGTTAAATCAGTTGTATTCGTCCATTTGAAAACGGGAATTTGAGGAAGAAAAATAAAAAGAGAAATTCCGATTATAAGAAAGCCTAGAATAACGACAGTCCAATCTTCGTGTAAAGTAAATTGTTTTGTTGAGGTTGACATTTTATGTTTTTCTTTACTACAAGGTTTAGTAAACCTTATAGGTATTTTTAATTAGTTATTTAAAATCAGATCGACAAGGTTATTGGATATCTTATAACAAAAATTAATAGTAAAATCATCATTTTGAATTGCCTTCAGTTAAAGTTGGAGGCAATTTATAATTATTGATTTCCTGCAAGGTTTCTAAAACCTTGTAGGTATTTGATTCGTTATTTAAAGTAAACCTACGAGATTTTGGAAAGTTTATAATAGAACAAAAGCAGTAATAAAATCATAATTTCTGAATTGCCTTCAGCTTTAGCTGGAGGTTACAGGTCTAGTTGTAAAAAGGCTTTAGCCGAATAAAAAGTTTGGCTAAAGCCCTTTTGCTTGTTAAATTTTAACCTCCAGCTAAAGCTGGAGGCAATTTATAATGATTGATTTGTCGCAAGATTTCCAAAATCTATCGGGTTTTGTATTCACAATTATAAATCAACAAAGTATTTCTGTTTGCCAAAATCGAATTCATAGTATGTTAAATTAGGCCAAAGCGGTTTAATTAAACCTTTCTCCCAATTTTGTAAAGCAGTTTGTAATTCTTTTACTTTTGCTGGATCTTTTTGCGCGAGATCTGTTGTTTCAGATTTATCAGAGGCAAGATTGTAGAGCCATTTTTCATGCGTTTTACCGCTTATTACTAATTTCCAATCACCGCTTCTAATTGCTTTTGCATCGCCGGAACGCCAGTATAAATCTTTATGGGCTTCTTTATTTCCGTTTACCGTTGCAATCAAATCTACACCATCATAAATTCGGTCTTTTGGAAGATCAGAACCAATCGCAGAAGCAATTGTGGTAAAAATATCTAAAGTACTGACAGGGTTTTTGTAAACTGTATTAGGCTTGATTTTTCCCTTCCACGAAAGTGCAAAAGGAACATTTATACCGCCTTCAAAATGAGAAAATTTACCTCCTTTTAATGGTGCATTTGTGGTGGCAAATGTATAATCGGCGCCGCCATTGTCGCTGGCAAAAATGATTAAAGTATTTTCTTCTAGACCTTCTTTTTTTATTTTCGCCCGAATTCTCCCAATTGCATCATCTAAAGCACTGATCATGGCAAAATAAACGCGTTTGTTTTCGTCTTTTACATTTGGAAAACGATCGTAATACTTTTTGCGAACCTGAAATGGCGTATGTGGCGCATTAAAAGGAATGTACAATAAGAAAGGCTTGCTTTTATTTTTATCAATAAAGGTTTCGGCTTCTTCGGCAAATTTTTCTGTTAGATATGCTTTTTCATCAATTATGGTGCTGTCTCTGCGGATTTGACCAATTCCAACACGTCCTTTTCCCCAAATCATCTTATCAGTAAAATCTTTATGATGATGATTAATAATATCTGGATTATCGTCTTCTGGAGCAAATAGAGAGAAAGCCTGATAAAACCCGTAATGATAATCGAAACCACGTTCTAAAGGAAAAAATCCTTTATTATGTCCTAAGTGCCATTTTCCAATAATACCAGTATTGTAACCTTCTCTTTTAGCTAAATCAGCAAAAGTGATTTCAGATTTTGGTAAACCTTGTGTTGCAATTGACGCCTCATTTGGATATTCGATTTTATCATTTAATCTCCAATTGTTGGTATTGAGCAAATACTTAAAAGCATAATATTCTAAGTTGTTTTTTGGATAGCGATCTCCAGGCTGATATTCATGTCCAAAACGTTCTTGATATCTTCCTGTAATTAGTCCAGCTCTAGAAGGCGAACAAATAGAGGCAGAAGCATATCCATCAGTAAAAGTAACTCCAGAAGCGACCAAATAATCTATTTGCGGTGTTGGTGTTGATTTTCCGCCGTAGAGCGAAATATCATATTTTCCTAAATCATCGGCAAGAAGAATAATGATGTTGGTCTTTTTTCCTGAAACAGAATCTGTGGGAACTTTGGAGGATAAAAATTCTTTTTTTCCTTCAGCAAGTTTTTGATCTTCCTTAATTAAAGTTCCATTTGTATTAATAGGCCAAAAGAGGAAAGCGACAAGAATGAGGAGAATTAATAAAATGGGTATAACAATTTTGGTTATTTTTTTCTTGGTTGACATATTTTTGGGTTAGTTAATTTTTAGATTATGGAAACTTTGTCAAAGTTTAGGTTTTGTGCTTAATACGTATTTTTGTCATTTCGACGGAGGAGAAATCTCCGCAAGAAGCTCCGCAAAAATTGGCGATTTTGATTGCGGAGCTTCGACTCCGCTCAGCTGACAAACTGTGCGATTTGAGTACTTAAAGCTTACGTTCAATAAGTTTTAAATGCTACTTCGAAGCCAATGCAACATCGACTTCATTTTTCAAATCGTTGATACCTTCTTTTTTAAAGACAATTTTTCCATCTTGATATAAAATTAAAGTTGGAAAAACTTTGATTGTTTTTAAATCGGCAATAACTTGTGGACTGTCTTCCAACTCTATTTCGACCACTTTTAAAGCGACTCCGTATTCTGTCCTGATGGTTTCTAAAACAGGTTTTACTTTTTTGCACGGCCCGCAGTATTTGGAACCGATATCTACCAAAACGGTTTTATTATCGGCAATGATTTTATTGAATTCTTTTAAGGATAATTTACTTTTGAGATTGGAATAAAAAGGTTTTCCGTCGCCGATCCAATTAGCAATTCCGCCTTCGAGACTATACGCTTCTTTAAAGCCATTTTTTAATAATTCTTTTTCTAAAGCCACACTTCTTCCGGCTCCGATTGAGTAAATAAAAACGGGTTTAGATTTATCCAATTTTGAGGCATATTGCTCATAATTTTCAGATTGAAGATTAAAGTTTACAGCGCCTTCAATATGATTCAAGGCAAATTCTTCTGGAGTTCGAGCATCAACAATTTGTGGATTTTGTTGACTTTTTATTTTGGAATAAAAAGAATCTAAAGACAATGAACTGTGATTTTCATTTTGCGAAAAAGCGACAACTGCCCAAAAAAAGGCAATTGCTGTTATACTGGTTTTTAAGATTTGATTTTTCATAGAAATACTAAGCTTGTTCTAATACTGGTGAAGGAGTTTCCTCTGCAGTAACTGGTTTTGATTTTAATGGAAGTGACAAAACGCCTTCAGCCAAAGCACTTCCTTCTTTTTTAGATTTGAATATTGGCCATAAAAATTGGGCGTACCATTCTTCTTGTTTGTATGATTTTGTTCCGTAAGATTCTGGAAATTTACGAGTGATCAATCCTGTTCCGAAGATTACATCCCAGATAAAAAACATATTTCCGAAGTTTCCTTTAAAGTGTCCAACACCATCTCCGCTGGTATCTGCGTGATGCGCGTGATGTGTAGCCGGAGTAGAAATTAAACGCTCTAAAACCCATGCAATTGGATGTAAAACTTTGTATTTGTAAAATGGTTTATCCCAAGCAATACTAGAGTGCGCACCCAAAGTGATGAAACTTTTGATTACCAAAACAAATAGAGCTGGTAATCCTAAACCTAAATACGTTAAAGTTGCTGTCAAATAAATTTGAGAAAAGAAAACCGTATAAATAAAGTTCTGTCTAGACGCCATAGCCATTCCCATGTATGGAGCAGAGTGGTGTGTTCTGTGAAAGCGCCATAAAAACGGAACTTGATGATGTAATCTATGGTACCAATACTGCGTTAAATCGTCGGCAATTGCGATCAGGAAAAATCCTCCCCAAAATGGAACCCATGATAAAGAATTAGCCGCATTTGGTAATAAATAAGGTAAAGCGGTTAAGCTGAAAAAAGCAATTACTGGTGGTAAAAGTACTTTTGGGGCTAAGAAACTTACGATATCTATCTTACGTTCTTCGCCTGTCCATTCGTCATCGTATAAACCTGCTCGCAAATTCTATAACTCCCAAAACAAGCATAAAAACAATTAACCCCCAGGATCTGATGTTTGCAAAAACAGGTTGCGCGAATTCTAAAAATGCTGGAAGTGTAATATGTGATTCACTAACAGCACCGCCTGTTAATTTAAAATATAGGTAAATTGCCACTACGGGCAGAGAATAAATAAAAAAGCTTATTATTAAATCTCTCGTTAATTTTTCTTTCTGAACTATTGCCATGATTTCTTATTTTAAAAATTGATTAATTAATGCTAATCCTCCAGCCAGAATTGCCAGTGGAACTAAAAATAGAATTGTCCCAACGACAATTTTTTTTCCTATTATTTCATAATCTACTCGTTTCATATCTTTCTGAATTTAAATGCTTTAATATAAAATTAAATAAAAATAGTTACTAATTCTATGGAGTTAGTAGAATTTTGTTATTTGTTTTTATCCTGCAAAGTTTCCAAAACCTTGGAGGTATGACTTTCAAACTTTAAAATCACTTAAAGATTTTGCAATTTGACTTTAAACCTACAAGGTTTCCAAAACCTTGCAGGTTGTGATAATCTAGTTAATTGGTACTTCCTGGTTTAGTGGCTTGTTTAATTAGATCTGAAACTGTTTTTCCTTTATCAGCTCCAGTATTATGGATTCTTCTGTTGTAAACGTCCTGCCAGTCGATGAATGGGTAAACATTATTTTCCTTAGCCTGTTCATCAAATAATTTTTGAAGTTCGGCTAGTTTTTCAGGATATTTTTTAGCCAGATTATTACGTTCGTTAAAATCTTCGTTTAGATTATATAATTCCCAAACATCAGCATCAAAATTGCTTTCGGCAGGTTTTTCGTTTTTACCAAAAGCTTTTTTTACTGCAAATGAATCTGGAAGGTGCGCTGCTCCAGCTTTCCATCCATCTTTGTAAATAGCCCTGTTTCCGAAGATATAATAATATTGAACCGTGTGTAAAGATGTCGCTTTCGGATTGTCTATAGAAGCCTTGAATGTAGAACCCTGAATGATATCTTGTTTAATTCCTTTGATATATTCCGGCGCTTTGATTCCGACAATATCCAAAGTCGTTGGAAGTAAATCTGTAACGTGGCTGTATTGGTTTCTAATACCTCCTTTATCTTTAATTCCGTTTGGATAAAATACAATCAGCGGATTATGCGTGCCGCCTTCAGATTGTGCATCTTGTTTCCAGTTTTTAAAAGGAACATTAGTTGCCTGAGCCCAACCTAATGGGAAATTTGTATTCAAGCCTTTTGGTGTACCAATTTCGTCAATATTGGCTAAGTTTTTCTTCAGGTTTTCTTCGTCAGAAACACCTTGAGAAAACAGGTTTTGATTAATTGTGCCTTCCGTAGTTCCTTCTTTACTTGCTCCGTTATCTCCAATGGCAACAAAAATTAAGGTGTTGTCCAGCTGTCCGCTTTCTTTTAAATAATTTACAACTCTTCCCACTTCATAATCGGTATAAGTTAAAAATCCAGCGTAAACTTCCATAAAGCGGGCATATACTTTCTTTTGGTCTGGAGTTAGTTTTTTCCAATCTGTAAGCGACGGATTGCGTTCTGGCAGAACAGCATTTGCGGGAATAACACCCAATTTCTTTTGGTTTGCAATAACTTCTTCGCGATAAGCGTCCCATCCTTTGTCAAACTTTCCTTTGTAAGGATCACTCCATTTTGTGGCTACCTGATGAGGTGCATGCGGCGCTCCTGGTGCATAGTATAAAAAGAATGGTTTTCCAGGCGCCGCTTTTTGCTGCTTTTGAATATAGCTGATCGCTTTGTCAGTAATTAATTCATTTAAATGACGTCCGTCTGGTTTAATATGAACTTGATCTTCTACTAAATCAGGATTGTACTGATCGGTTTGTGAACCTAAGAAACCGTAAAAATGATCGAAACCTTTTCCTGTCGGCCATCTGTCAAACGGACCAGCATCTGATGCTTCTTCGTCTGGTGTTACGCCATATTTCCCCACAGCAAAAGTGTTGTAGCCATTTTCACGTAAAATCTCTGCAATTGTTCCTTTATCCGAAGGAATTCTTCCGTCCCAGCCTGGAAAACCAGCTGATAAAATAGTATGAGAAAATCCGCTGACGTGAACTCTTCCTGAATTTCTTCCCGTTAACAATGCCGCACGTGTTGGGGCACAAATGGCAGTAGTGTGAAAATTGGTATAGCGTAAACCATTGTTTGCTAAATTATCAAAAGTAGGAGTACTGATTAAACCGCCAAAAGTACTTGCGACTCCAAATCCGACATCATCCAATAAAATCCAGACAATATTTGGCGCGCCTTTCGGAGCTTTTATCGGCTCAGGCCAATATTCTTTAGAATCGGCCAAAGTTTTACCAATCGTTCCCTTAAATTCTGTTTTTTCTTGCGCAAATCCGATCTGGACTGCCAGAAAAGCGGTAAACAAAAGCCCTTTTTTCGAGCTTTTAATTACCAGGTTATTTTTTAAATTTCTCATTTTATAGTTTTTTTAGTTATAAGCTTTTTTCATAATCATATTTTTTAAACACATAGAATCATACGTTTAGAATTTGTAAAATGCGTTTCACTTGTTTAAACGCACATAGTAATTCTATGAGTGAGAAATAGGTTTCTTTTTAAATTCTTTTTATTTAAAAAAAATCTATGTTTCTATGTTTTAAAAATTAATATCCAGGGTTCTGCGGTAAGCCGTCAGGATTGATATTGCGCTCGCTTTGAGGAATCGGATACAGATTATTTCTTTCTGAAACAGAGTTTTTAGCCGTTACTTTTTTCACTTCAGTAACCAATGTTCCCCAACGAACCAAGTCAAACCATCTTTGTCCTTCCTGAACAAATTCTTTTTTACGTTCTTCCTGAATCGCGACTCTAAAAGTCGTCTGATTTAATCCGGATAAATCTATCGCCGCATCGGGCGTTGTAATTGGTTTCCCAAAAGCTCTTCTTCGTATTTGGTTGATTAATTCGTAGGATTCAGCAGTTGGTCCGCCTTGTTCATTTATCGCTTCCGCTAAAGACAATAAAATATCGGCATAACGAATAACTGGAAAGTTGATTGCGACATTTGCAGGTGTTGCCAGATTGGTTAAATCCAAGTATTTTTTGAAAATTGGTTTCGGAAATGTATAAAGTGCTCCCGTTGTTGGATTCAATAATTGTTTGGCATAACTCACATCCCTTCTTTTATCTCCAACGGCGTAAATGTCATAAAACAACGCTACGTCTGAGATAATATCTGCGGGCTCTGTTGCCGTAAATCCAGTAAAAGTTGTTGCTTGAAAAGTACTTCCGCTAGAACCATTTCCTGCTTGATTTGGTTCAAACTGTACAGAAAATATATGTTCTTTTCCATTCTTTTTCGTTTTAGTAAAAATGTCCTGAAACTCTTCAAATAAAGCATATCCGTAGCCGCCGTTAATTACTTCTCTGGCTTTTAGAATAGCATTCGGCCAGTCTTTTCTAGTCAAATACACTTTTGCCAAAATTGATTTTGCGGCTCAGAAGTTGCACGGCCAGCATCTGCAAGCAGAGTAAGTTGGAGGCAAAGCTTCAGCGACAGTCAAATCGGTAATAATTTGAGTGTAAACTTCTTCTACAGTTGCTCTGTTTGTTTTAAGATCTCCTAAATTTATAGAAGTTGCTTCGTGCAAAACAATTGGAACGCCACCCCATAGACGAACTGCCTGAAAGTACAGCAAACCCCTTATGAATTTGGCTTCGTTAATCAATCTTGTTTTGATGACTTCATTACCAGACACTTTCGGAATATTATCAATAGAAACATTCGCTCTGTTTATTCCGGCATAAATTTGTCTCCACGCTACTTGAACACGATCACTAGTTGCATCATGTGTCAAACTGCTCAGCGCTCTAACCTGCGGATTTGTTGCAGAAACTCCGGTCGCAAGCATAATCTGAGCCCATATCTGTTAAGAAATATAGGTTTCTTCCAAATAAACTCTGTTCTCCTGGATCAAGGTTTAGCGATGCATAAACTGCTGTTACGCTTGCCACGGCATCATCTTGTGTGATAAAGTAATTATCTTCGGTTACAAAAGAGGTTGGTGTTACCTCCAATTCTGTGCACGATACAAATAGTCCGGCACTTAATAGAAATGTTATAATGATCTTTTTCATTTTTATATTTTTTTACTTAGAAAGTTACGTTCAAGCCCGAGATGAATGTTTTGGAGTTTGGATAAGAACCAAAGTCAATTCCCGGATATAAGTTGTTTTGTTCGTATGAACTTACTTCTGGATCATATCCAGTATATTTGGTCCATGTAATTAAGTTTTCTGCAGAGATGTAGAATTTTACACTTTTTGTTCCCAGTTTTTTAGAAACACTTTTTGGTAAAGTATATCCCAGTGTTATTAATTTCAATCGTAAGAAAGAGGCATCTTCTACATAACGCTCAGAAACAATTCCTAAAGGAGAACTAGATGCTCTCGGAATTTCATTACTTGGATTTGTTGGTGTCCAGCGGTCATTTAAAGTCGCGTACGCGTTTGTTCCCAGTGTAGAAATTTCTAACTGCTGATTTAAAGCATTGAAGATTTTTCCGCCGTAAGATCCTTGGAAAGAGAAATTCAAATCGAAATCATTATATGAAATTGTATTACTGAAACTTCCAACAAATTTCGGCTGAGAAGTTCCTAGATTTCCTTTGTCAAGAGCATTTATTACACCGTCTCCGTTAGCATCTACATATTTTCGGTCGCCCACTCTTGTGTTGGCCAAACTGTTTATTTTTGGCTGTGTATTAACTTCCTCCTGAGTTTGAAAAATTCCGTTTGTTTTATATCCCCAAAAACTTCCCAAAGGCAGACCCACTTTTACAATAACGGGTTGTTGCTGTAATAACGAACCGTTTGGAACTACAGGAAAAAACTCGTTTACACCATTTCCTATTGAGACAACTTTATTTTTATTAGCAGAAAATACAATGTTGGTATTCCATGCAAATTTTTCTGTTTTGATGTTTTCCGTTGTCAGACCAATTTCAATACCTTTATTTTCAACACCACCAATATTTTGAAGAACCGTTGCATAACCTGAACTCAACGGAACAGGAACGTTGATTAACAAATCGTTTGTTTTTTTGTAATACACATCAAAAACAAAATTGATTTTTCGGTCTAATAATGATAAATCCAATCCAATATTATATTGATTTGTTTTCTCCCATTTCAAATCAGGATTTGCCAATCGGGTAGGAGCCAATCCTGTGTATAAGGTACCTCCAAAAGAATAATTTACAGAGCCCATTGAAGCAAGAGAAAGGTAATTTCCAATTTCTTGATTTCCTGTTGTTCCCGCAGTAATTCTAAGTTTTGCTTCGGTTACACCTTTTATGTTATTTGCAAATTCTTCGTCAGTAATATTCCAAGAGAATCCAGCAGATGGAAAATAACCCCAAAGTGATTCCGACCCAAATCGTGAAGAACCATCGGCACGTCCTGATAAAGTGAAGTTGTATTTTCCTTTATAAGAATAATTGACTCTTGCCAGCCATGATTTTAAAACACTTTCATAAGCATCGCTGTATGGTTTTACGGCTATTCCATCTTGCGCCGCATTGTACGTATTAGCATCATTTACAAAAGTCTGCGCTCCAGCATTTACCACTTCACCTTTTGTGTACTGAAGTGTGTAACCTCCTAATGCTGAAAACTTATGGCTTTCGCCGAAATTAGTATTATAATTTAATGTGTTTTCGTTTAAAACAGAACTTACAACTCTTTCGCCAATCGAAGCCAAACCTTTAGTTCCTGCACCATTTGATATATTTGAAGGCGCATAATAATTTTGTTTGGTATTTAATACATCTCCGCTCACGGCAACCTTAGCGGTTAATTTTTTAGTGATTTTGTATTCACCAAATAAACTAGTCAGGATTCTGTTTAGTTTGGTTTCATTAATGGTGTTTTCCAAATCATTAATCGGGTTAGAAACGTAACCGTTTACAGAAGTAGCGTAAGGGTTATTCGTTACATTGTAACTTCCGTCAGGATTTTTTATAGGAACAACCGGCGCTGTCAATAAAACACCCACTAATGGATTTGGATTTCTTCCGCCACTCTCGCTTGCGCCGACACCGTTTGTAATTGAATTGGTGTAATTAGCATTTACTCCAAACTTGAAGTTCTGAGAATAATTTCGTTCATAGTTAACACGAAGAGAAATACGTTTAAAATCGCTTCCCAATACAATTCCATCTTGGTCAAAATATCCTGCAGAAATTGCGTATCGAGATCTTTCATCGCCTCCAGAAAAAGATAGCTGATGATTTTGAATTGGAGCGACTGTTACAAATGCAACGAGACTGCCAGTCGTAATTGCCAGAAGTTTTTAAGGCTTCAATTTGGACATCAGAAAAAGAAGGAGACTGACCAATACTTGCCTGAACATCATTTCTTAAACCTGCCCATTCGCTGGCATTCATCAGCCTAAGTTTTTTGGAGATATTTTGAAATCCGAAATAACCTTGATACGAAATATTGTCTTGGCCTTTTGTTCCTTTTTTAGTGGTAATAATTACAACACCATTAGCACCGCGAGATCCGTAAATTGCAGTTGCAGAAGCATCTTTAAGCACTTCCATAGATTCAATATCCGCAGGATTAATTGTAGACAGCACATTTACACTTGCACCAGCATATGCTACTCCCGTAGAACTGTTGCTGTTATCATTGTAAATCAAAATTCCGTCTACCACATAAAGTGGCTCATTACCTGCAGTGATAGAGTTGCCTCCTCGAATACGAACGCTGGAAGAAGCGCCCGGGCGGCCTGAACTTTGTGTAACTACAACCCCGGCAACAGCACCTCTTAAAAGATTGTCTGCAGAAGAAGTTACCTGAGATAAATTGGCTTTTGGAACAGATGCTACAGAACCTGTTATGTCTTTTCTTTTTTGGGTTCCGTAACCTACAACTACCAATTCGTCTAATTCTTGTCTTTCTTCTTTTAAATGAATAATAACTGGATTTTTTTCAACTATAATTTCCAGCTTTTTATATCCAATGTAACTTACTATTAAGGTGTATGGAAATTTCTGACCTGTCTGAAAATAAAATTTTCCTTCAGCATCCGTAACAACTCCGTGAGTGGTACCCTTAATGTTGATAGAAGCACCTATAATTGGTTGATTTGTAATGTCATCCACAACAGTTCCGTCAAGTTTAGACTGGATTAAAGGGATAGTATTTTGGGCTTTTATTCCCGCCGTTATTAAGAGGAGAAACAGCGGTATGTATATATTTAACTTTTTTTTCATTTCTTTGTATTGGTTTTAAGTAATTAACAAGACGCCCTGAGCCCTGTTTTTACAGCACTCTAAAAGTGTTCTTGATTTAGTGATAAATGTTCTTTAAGCCTTGCCATTTCTGTTGCCGCAGAAATGGCTTTTTTTATTTACAGCAATAGTTTTGCATCGTTTTCATTTTAGTTTTTTTTAGTTGTTAGTTATTTAATTTATTGAATAAAAGGTATGGTTTCAAGAATCCTTCCCATACAAAAAATGTATCAGATAGATTTTTGGGTAAATTCAGTAAAATAGTTTTGAAGGTATTTTTTAAGAAACCTGCTCTTTTGTAAAGATCAAACGGCAGATAAAATAAAAGTAGATTTTAACAACAGAAACACATATAACAGCAAGTGTTATAAGTGTACTTTTTAGGAAGAATGTAATGCGATATGCTTTCTGTTGTTTTCACAATAATAGTTTTTATGGTTTGAAATACTATTTAAAACTCTACTAATCCTATAGACAAAGTTAAATTTTATATAATAAAAACCAAAAGTTTGTTGGTTTTTTTTTGAAAAAGCTTCATTTCTATGTACTTATAGATTACTGGTTTTCTTCTTAACCCCTTATTTTAAGAGGGTTCTTTAAGCAAATGAAATTCTTAAAAATGTTTTAAAAAAAAGCAAAAAACAATTAAAATTGTAGTATTTTTTACTTTGTTTTTTATCTTTTCTAATTCTTAAAAAACTAAAAAAAAGAGGAAAAAACGTCACGCACAGAAAAAAATGTACTCAAGTTTCATTTTAAATGAAGAATCATTAAACTTTTACTGTCTTAATTTTTAAAATTTAGGCTTTTGAAATTAAATTAGGCAGGAGTTATTCATGCAACAATTAAAATTCTTACAAAGAACGTTTATAAATTAAAGAGCTTGTTTAAAAAAACACAGACTGTTTTAAGTGTAATTAATTAATATATTGTAATTTAGGTTAGTTTTATATTAAAGACGTAATTGTCTTTAATATGATATATGTCATATTTTGTAAGTATTTAAGGTTTTAATTTTGGTGCATTATTGAAGTGCATCTTAGTTCGATAATATTTAAAATTTTGATATGGATAACCTTTCTCAATCACACCGAATTTTATTTTTAAATACGCTGGCTTTTACGATTTGTTTTGCCTGTTGGACATTAAATGGTGTATTAGTTACTTTTTTGGCCGATAAAGGAATTTTTAATTTTACTGTAATTGAAACCGGCTGGCTTTTAGGAATTCCTATTCTTTCTGGTTCTATTTTTAGACTCCCAATCGGAATTTTGACAGATAAATATGGTGGTAAAATTGTCTTTTCAACTTTACTTTTACTGTGTTCAGTTCCACTTTTTTTACTTCCTTTTGCCAATTCATTCTGGAGTTTTGCTGTTTTAAGTTTTTTCTTCGGATTGGTAGGAACCAGTTTTGCTGTTGGAATAGGCTATACATCTGTTTGGTATCCAAAAGAATGGCAGGGCAGGGCATTGGGAATTTTCGGAATGGGAAATGCGGGCGCGGCAATTACCACTTTTATTGCTCCAACTTTATTAAATAATTTCACTGAAAAAGATCCAATAAATGGATGGAAAATGCTTCCTGTTATTTATGCAGTGGTTCTTGTAATTATTGGAATACTTTTTATTGTTTTTGCTAAAAATAAAACTAATCAAGGTGTTTCAAAAACAATGACCGAATTACTTTCTCCGCTTAAAAAGACCAGAGTCTGGCGTTTTGGAACTTATTATTTCTTGGTTTTCGGTTTTTTCGTAGCCTATTCGCAATGGCTTCTTCCCAATTTTATGAATGTTTACGGTACCACTTTAGTCATGGGCGGTATGTTTGCTACAATGTTTAGTTTACCGTCTGGTGTAATTAGAGCTTTTGGAGGTTATTTATCAGATAAATTCGGAGCAAGAAAAGTTATGTACTGGGTTTTAGGTTCTTCAATCGTCATCAGCTTTTTATTAATGTTTCCGAAAATGGAAATCTTTACGGCAGGTCCCGGCGTTATGGCAATGAACAATGGAGTTGTAACAGAAATTGCTCGCAGATAAAATAATTGTAAACGGAAAAACGCATCAAATCAATGCTAAGAAAGATTTAGAAAAAGACAGTCAATCTGTTTTTCCAGTAAAAACTTCTTGGCAGGAAATTATTGTAAAACAAAATCAGGAAGTCAAAAAGAAAGAATTACTGGCGCAGGGAATTACACAAATAAATTTTAGCGCGAATCTTTGGGTGTATTTGGTTTTGGTAATCCTTATTGGTATTTCTTGGGGAATAGGAAAAGCGACTGGTTTACAAACACATTCCAGAATATTTTCCAAACGAAGTAGGAGTTGTTGGCGGAATGGTTGGTTTAATTGGTGGACTTGGCGGATTTTTAGGTCCGATAATATTTGGTTATCTGCTCAATTACACTGGCTTATGGACCAGTTCCTGGATATTTATTTTCGTGGTTTCTGTTCTCTGTCTGCTATGGATGCACAGAACAATTATCAATGCGACCAGAAGTAAGTTACCAAACTTTACTAGAGATATAGAAAATAATCATTAAAAAATTAAATAAAGTAGACATATGAAAACTTGGTTAGACAAATGGGATCCAGAAGATGAAGCGTTTTGGAATAACGGCGGCAGTAAAATTGCATGGAGGACACTAACGATTACAACGATAACTTTAATCTTGTCATTTGCTTCTTGGTTTATGATGAGTGTTATTGCAGTAAAATTGCCTGGACTCGGATTTAATTTTTCAAAAGATCAGCTTTTTTGGTTAACCGCTATTCCTGGATTAGCGACTGGGTTTTTGAGAATTGTTCATACTTTTCTATTACCAATTTATGGAACACGTCATATTGTATCATTTGCTACAGCAATTAAACTTATTCCCGTAATCGGAATTGGTTTTGCCATTATGGATGTCAATACACCATTTTGGGTATTTGCAGTTTTGGCTTTTACAACTGGTTTTGGTGGTGGAGATTTCTCATCCTACATGCCAAGTACAAGTTTGTTTTTTCCTCAAAGGCTGAAAGGAACTGCGTTAGGATTACAGGCTGGAATTGGAAATTTTGGCGTTTCCATTGCGCAATTTGTAACACCGCTTATAATCAGCGTTGGGATTTATGGTGCTCGCAACTAGTTTTACAAGTGTAGATCCTAAAGAAACTTTAGCACTTATTAAAAACTCAAGCATAGAAAAACAAAAGGAAGTTTTTGCTACACTTGATGCTGAAGTTCAAACTAGAATACTTTCCTCTGTAAAACAAAATGTAATTGATTCTGTAACAACGGCGGTAAACTCGAATGATAATGTAGTTGTATTTTCTGCATTACCAGTAAAGGCAAAAGCAAAAGCCATTGCAAATGCAAATCCAAAGTTGGCCGAAAAAATCTTAGATAGTATTAATCCCGAAAATACAGCGGTAAAAAAGACAGAAATATACTTGCAGTCAGCAGACTTTTTGGTACGTCCCTTTTTTAATAATCATGACAATTTTAAGTTGGTTTTATTTAAGAAGTATACCAATGATGGCATCTGTAAAAGAACAAATGGATATTTTTTCTAATAAACACACTTGGTACTGCACGATTACTTACGTAATGACTTTTGGAACTTTTGCAGGTTTATCTGCCGCTTTTCCTTTAATGATTAAGTTTCTTTATGGAGATTTTCCTAATCCGCCAGATCCTTTAGTATATGCATTTTACGGTCCGTTATTAGGTTCTGCCAGCCGTGTCGCTTTTGGATTTGTCGCTGATAAAGTGGGAGGGGCAATTTTAACAACCATTACAGGTTTAGGAATTTTAGCGGGAGCAATTTTATTAGTGACACAAGGATTGGTGGCGCCAACAAGTATGGATCAATTTCCGCTTTTTGTTACGGTAATTTTAGCAATGTTCTTTTTTACCGGAATTGGAAATGCAGGTACTTTTAGACAATATCCAATAATCTTTAAAGAAAATCCACGTCAGGTCTGCTGGAGTGATAGGCTGGACAGCTGCAATTGTCGCTTTTGGACCTTTTATCTTTTCTAAGTTAATAGGGAATAATATTTCTGCTAATGGTACTGTAAATCAATTTTTTATAGGCGTTTGTTTTTTCACTATTTTAGCTACAGGTATCAATTGGTGGTTCTACAATCGTAAAAATTGTGAAAAACCAAGTTAAATAAGTAATCATTTAATTTTATTAAAGATGAAAAATAAAACGTTTAATACCAAAGCCCTGCTTGTTGCAACTCTTGTTTCTATATTGACTATTGTTTTAGTTTTTTATGGTTCCAGAAAGTCGCAAAATTTTGATGCGGCACTCGTTACTTATTTATTCGGAACCGTATTCGCTTTTTTTGGAATCGTATACCGCTATACCGTTTGGCTCCAAAGACCTCCAACATGGATGTATTTTAAAAGAAGTTTACAATTTCTTTTTACAGGAAAAATACTGTCCCATTTATGGTTTTTAGGAAAAGAATCGGCTCAAAATATTGTTGTTCAGAAATTTATTTATCCAAGAAGCAAATGGCGCTGGTTTGCCCATTTTTGTATTGCTTTGGGGTGTATTTCTGCTTTCGCAATAACAATTCCACTTACATTTGGATGGATTCATTTTACATTGGCGCCAAATTCAATTTCCATTTACGAGGCACATTTCTTCGGATTTAAAATGATGGATTTTAAGATAAATTCATTTTTAGCATTTTTAATTTTTCATGCTTTAAACTGGTCTTCATGGCTTGTCATAATTGGATCTGTTTATTATTTAAGACGAAGACTCACAAATCCAGGGTTAATTGCAACCCAGACTTTTGAAGGGGATTTATTGCCATTAATTTTATTAATCGCAATATCGGTAACGGGATTGTGTCTTACGTATTCCTATCAATTCATGAAAGGTTTTGCGTACGATTTCCTTGCCGTAATTCATGCTGTAACGGTAATTATGTTTTTAATATGGATTCCATTTGGAAAATTCTTTCATATCATTCAGCGTCCCGCACAAATTGGCGCACATATTTACAAAAAAGAAGGAATCAAGAAAGGAATGGCAGTTTGTCCGCATACGGGAGAAGAATTTGCAACCCAGCTTCATATCAATGATTTAAAAATCGTAACCAAAGAATTAGGCTTCGATTTTACCCACGAAGACGGAACTTCTCACCTCGATTTAAGTCCAGAAGGAAAAAGATCACGCTTAGCACAAGCACACCTAAAAGCCAGACTAGAAGGCGGCAATTTATTTGGATAATTATAAAAAAGTATTTAGTCGCAGTTTTTAGTTTACAGTTACTAATCTGTAAACCAAGACTGAAAACTGCGACCGAAAACTGAAAACTAAAAAATATGGCAAAACTACCCGTATCAACTGAAAAAATAATTGAAGCATTTGGTCCGCATTTAAATTATGCGCCTGTAGATGGTTATGATGGAAGAGATGAACCAGATGACGTCGTAAAAACGCATTGTTGTTTTTGCGGTATGCAGTGTGGAATTCAGTTATTAGTAAAAGAAAATAAAGTAGTAGGTTTTGAACCTTGGATGGAATTTCCTTTCAACGAAGGGCGTTTGTGTCCAAAAGGTGTTCAAAGATATCTTCAAAATAATCATCCAGACCGACTTTTACATCCCATACAAAGAGTAGAAGGCAAAGGGTTTGAGAAGGTTTCTTGGGATGATGCCATGGATAAAACTATTTCTGAAATAAAACGAATTCAGGAAAAGTACGGGAAACACGCCTTTTCTATGTTATCTGGAGTTTCATTAACCAATGAAAAAAGTTATCTAGTTGGAAAATTTGCCCGAGTCGCGTTAAAAACTAGGAACCTCGATTACAATGGAAGACTTTGTATGGTAAGTGCCGGAGCAGGAAATAAAAAAGCATTTGGATTAGACCGCGCTTCAAACAATTATTCTGATTTAGAATATGCAGAAGTGATTATTGTAACCGGAGCCAATATCAGCGAAACTTTTCCAACCCTAACACATTGGATCTGGAAAGCAAGAGACCGCGGTGCAAAATTAATTGTGATTGATCCACGGATGATTCCTTTAGCAAGAACTGCAGATATTCATCTAGATGTAAAACCGGGAACAGATTCGGCATTATACGGTGCAATGCTGAAGTATTTAGTAGATCACGATATGCTGGATCATGATTTTATTGATAATTATACTTCCGGATTTCAGGAAACAATTGACGCTGTAAAAGAGTACACTTTAGAATGGGCAGAAGAAGTTACTGGAATTGATAAAGAAAAAATAAAAGCGTACTGCAGAATTATGGGGAAAAGCAAAGACAAGTTTTTTACTGCATGCTAGAGGAATCGAACATCACTCAAAAGGTGTTGATAATGTATTAGGCTGTATTAATCTCGTTTTGGCAACAGGAAGAATTGGAAAACCTTATTGCGGTTATGGTACGATTACTGGACAAGGAAACGGTCAGGGCGGAAGAGAACACGGTCATAAATGTGATCAATTGCCTGGAAACCGCGACATTGAAAACCCAGAACACAGAAAATATATTTCTGAAGTTTGGGGTATCGACGAAAAAGATATGCCTGGAAAAGGACTTACTGCTTATGAAATTATAGAAGCGATTCACAGAGACGAAATTAAAGGGTTGATTTCGATTTGTTTCAATCCGCTGGTTTCACTTCCAAACAATAATTATGTAAGAACAGCACTAGAAAAACTCGAATTTTACGTTTGTATTGATTTCTTCCTAAATGAAACAGCCCGCCATGCAGATATTGTTTTAGCAGGCTCTTTACAGGAAGAAGAAGAAGGAACTACAACTTCTGCCGAAGGAAGAGTAATTAGAATCAGGCAAGCTGTTACGCCTCCGGGAGAAGCCAGAACCGATACTTCTATATTACTAGAAATAGCCAAAAGACTGGGCGAAGAAGATAAATTTACGTATGATAACAGCGAAGAAATTTTCAACGAACTAAGAGTAGCTTCCAAAGGCGGAACGGCTGATTATTTTGGAATTACTTATAAAAAAGTTGAAGATAATATGGGCGTTTTCTGGCCTTGTCCTACAGAAGATCATCCAGGAACACCAAGATTATGGGAAGATAAAAAGTTTAAAACGCCAGACGGAAAAGCACATTTTAATCCTGCACCTTATAAATTGCCTGGCGAAGTTACAGATGAAGAATATCCAATAACATTGACTACAGGCCGTGTCGTTTCGCAATATTTAAGCGGAACCCAAACACGCCGAATTGGAAAACTGGTAGATCAATTTCCTGAACCAATGTTGGAAATTCATCCCGAATTGGTACGCAAAATACGGAATCAAGCAAAGAGAATTAGTACGAGTTGCAACCCGAAGAGGAGAAGGAGTTTTTCCGGCAAATATTGTAGAAACAATTAGAAAAGATACTGTTTTTATCCCTTATCACTGGCCGGGAAGTAAGTCTGCCAATCAATTAACGCCTGGAACTTTAGATCCTATTTCTAAAATTCCAGAGTTTAAAGTCTGCGCTTGTTTATTAGATCCACAAGGAAAAATAGCACCGCCAGCCAAAGAATCTGAAGCGTATGCAAGTGTTTAATCTATAAAAAAGAGAACTTATGAATTTGACAAATTTTAATACAAGTGAAGAATTTTTTGTAGACATGCGGCGCTGTATTGGCTGTAAAGCCTGCGAAATGGCTTGCGCCGAATGTGAAACAAATGGGCAAGCAAACATTAATCAGTGTAAATTACGTAGATCGCTCATCGACAATTCAAACAACAGTACAAGTTTGTATGCATTGCGAAGATCCAGTTTGCGCCAATGTTTGTCCCGCCGATGCTATTTCGCAGGACGAATTTGGAGTAGTTCATACTGCAAGTACAGAAAGATGTATTGGCTGTTCAAACTGCGTTATGGCCTGCCCTTTTGGAGTGCCTAAAAAAGTTGAAGAATACGATTTGATGATGAAATGTACTATGTGCTACGACAGAACAAGCGTGGGCAAAAAGCCAATGTGCGCAACAGTTTGCCCAAGTGGAGCACTGTTTTACGGAACAAGAGAACAAATTGAAGAAATGAGACCGAATAGTACGCCCGTCAACAACTTTATTTTTGGACAGGAAAAAGTCAAAACAAAAGTCAATATTATGATGCCAAAAGGCAGTACAGAATTAAGAATTTATTAAATCAGAATCATGTCAAAAGAAGATAATTTAAATCAAAACTGGAAAAAAGATTTCCCCATAAAAAAACAGGAATCAACTCAGGTCAGCCGACGCGATTTTGCTAAATTCCTGACTCTTGTTTCTGGCGGCTTAATGGTAGGAAGCGGATTTGTAACTGCAAAAGCTTTTTTATTACCAAAAGAAGAAGTGCAAGGAGAGCATTTTATCTGTAATAAAGAAGATGTTCCTGTTGGCGGAACAAGAGGATTTGTGTTAGAAGGAAGTACAATTCCGTATATATTAATTCACTTGGAAAGCGGCGAATTTAGGGCTTATGAGCAAAAATGCACCCATCTTTCCTGCTCCGTATTTTATAAACCGGGAACAGGAATAATACATTGTCCTTGCCACGAAGGTTCTTTTGATGCCATGACCGGCGATGTAATTGCAGGACCGCCTCCAAGAGCTTTACCGCAATTAGAGGTTGTATTTAAAGAAAATGCCGTTTTCGTAAAAGCTTTAATCGAGAAAAAAGACAGCTTAAATGTGTAATTTAAATTTGTAGACATGAGTACTTTTAGACGAAGCCAGAATCGGGCAAATCCTAACAAACTGAATAATATACTTTCGACACTTATTTTTATTTTAATCTTAAATGTCAGTATTCAAATATGGCTTCTATATGCTTCTTTAAATAATGCATTAGAAGACAATAAAGAAATTTTAATTCCTGCTTTTATAGCCTCAGCAATTCTATTTTTTATTGGATTTGCATGGCTTTATTACCTTCCAAAAGGTAACTTTAGAAAAAAGTAAAGGCAATCATTTCAAAATCAAAAGCTATTTGAGTTTTTCTGAAAGTATTTAAAAGAATTAGCCTAAATTTATATTTTTTAAAATATTTAGATAACTTATAATTTTAACTAAGTAAAAATACTTATATTTGTAATAAGTATTTTTTTGCTTATAACAAAATAGCCATAATGATTCAAGTAGAAGAAGCCATATCAATTATTGAAGCGAATAGTGCTAAAATGCCGACAAAGTTTATAGCGGTCAGCAAAGCGCTGGGTTACGTTTTGGCAGAAAAAGTGATTTCGCCAATTCATATGCCGCCGTTTCGTCAATCGGCAATGGACGGTTATGCTTTTATGCACGGTGTCAAACATCAATACGATATTGTTGGAACTTCGCAGGCTGGAGATCATTCAAATATAAAACTGGAACCAAACGAAGCAATTCGAATATTTACAGGCGCTTTTGTTCCAGATGATGCCGATACAGTCGTGATGCAGGAACATGTAATGGCACATAAAGATTCGATTTTGATTGCAACAATGCCTGAAAAGCTTTCAAACGTTCGTCCGAAAGGAGAACAAATTGCTAAAGATGACGTGGTTTTTGAAGCCAATACTTTAATTACACCCGCTGCAATCGGATTTTTAGCTTGTTTGGGAATTACTGAAGTTAAGGTTTATAAAAAGCCAAAAGTTGCCATTTTAGTTACTGGAAACGAATTAGTACAGCCAGGGAAAAAACTAAAGAAAGGAAAAATATTTGAAAGTAATTCAATTATGCTCCAAGCGACTTTGCAAACAATCGGAATTAAGAAAACGGAAGTTTACCGAGTAAAAGATAATTTGAAAGCAACAAAAAGTGCGCTTAAAAATATTCTGAAAAAATATGATATCGTTTTAATTTCGGGCGGCATTTCAGTTGGAGATTATGATTTTGTAAAAGAAGCTTTATTGCAAAACGGAGTTCAGGAATTGTTTTATAAAATCAATCAGAAACCTGGAAAGCCAATGTTTTTTGGTTCAAAAGAGGAAACATTAGTTTTTGCTTTACCTGGGAATCCAGCTTCATCGCTGACGAATTTTTACATTTATGTATCTCCGGCAATTAAAAACAGAATGGGATTTTCAGAAATTCATAAAACCAAAGTCGTTAGAAAATTAAATTCGGATATTAAAAATAATACTGGAAAAACATTGTTTTTAAAAGCAAAATACGACGAAACAAATGTCACAGTTCTTGACGGACAAAGTTCTGCAATGCTTAATACTTTTGCTGTTGCCAATAGTTTGCTCATTGTTCCAGAAGATGTTGAAGAATATAAAAAAGAGCTGACTTGTAACATTATTACCAATAGATTAGACTTTAGATTTTAGAGAATAGAATAAAGAAAATAGATTTTTGGGCATCAAGATGAAAAGCAGTTATGTAAATAAAAACATAAAGTCAGAGCCTGAAACCTGAAACAAACAAAACCTGAAACAAAAACATAATGAATCTCCTAAGTTCCGAAAACATACTACTATTCAGTTTTGCATTAATTGTTATTGCATTTTTATATTCAAGCGTTGGACATGGCGGCGCTTCGGGATATTTAGCTTTAATGAGCATTTTTGCATTTCCAATTTCAATTATGAAACCATCGGCTTTATTATTGAATTTGTTTGTGTCTAGTATTTCTTTTTTGTTTTATTATCGAAAAAATTATTTCAAACCTAAACTCTTTTATCCGTTTGCAATTGCTTCAATTCCAGCGGCATTTATTGGCGGATTTGTAACTTTAGATAATACGATTTATAAAATAATTTTAGGAATTGTATTGGTTTTTGTCAGCTCTGAGATTGTTTGGAATATTTAATTTTAAAGAAAAAGAAGAAGTAAAAATTAATCTTCCGTTTGCATTGGCAATTGGTTTCGCAATCGGATTGTTATCTGGAATGTTAGGAATTGGCGGGGGAATTATCCTAAGTCCAATTTTATTGTTTTTAGGATGGGCATCGGTCAAAGAATCGGCGACAATTTCGAGTTTATTCATTTTTGTGAATTCATTTGCAGGTATGCTGGGATTTCTTTTAGGAGGAAAAACAATCCCGATGGATAGTCTTTATTTAGTTCCGATTGCTGTTATTGGAGGAATGCTCGGAGGCTATTACGGAAGCGGATCTTTTTCTAACAGAACATTAAAAATGGTTTTAGGAACAGTGATTTTAATGGCAAGCGTTAAATTGATTTTTCCGTGAAAGTAATAATAGAATTAACCGCAAAGTACGCAAGGTGTTGTAAAAGCGGTTTATAGAAATAGTAAAGTTAAGTGCGCAAAGCTTTGCGAACTTAATTTAAAAGCACAGCATACTAAATGAATAAAAAAACTTAGCGCACTTTGCGGTAAAATTTTTCTCATTTCAAACTGAAACCTGAAACAAAAAAAACTATGGAAACACTAACAGTATTTATTCTTTGCGGTGGAAAAAGCTCCAGAATGCAGTCAGAAAAAGGATTGGTTTTGTTTCAGGATAAACCATTCATAGAGCATATAATTCAGGCCATTCTGCCAATTACAGATCAAATAAAGATTATTACAGCATCTAAAGAATACGATTATCTGCAGTATGAAAAAATTCCAGATTTAATTGTAGATAAAGGTCCGCTGGGTGGAATTTACACTGCATTATCACATTCTGAAACCGAATTCAATCTGATTTTAAGCTGTGATATTCCGTTAATTTCAACCGAATTATTACAGGAATTAATTTCAAAACATACTAAAGAAGCAGGTATTACAATTTTTGCTTCCGAAAGTAAAACACATCCTTTAATTGGAATTTATTCTAAAAATATTGTTCCCGTAATTAAAGAAGCAATCGATTCTAATCAATTAAAAATGATGGATTTGCTGGCTAAATTACCACATCAAATTATCAATATAGAAGAAAGTGAAAACTTTCCTTTAACCAATATTAATTCGGCAGACGAATTAAATGATCTGAATATCAATTTAAGTTAAATGATTATGCAAAACTTAAAAACACCAAAATTGACGATTGTTGGCGCAGGTCCGGGAGATGTTGAGCTGATTACGATGAAAGCGATTAAAGCTTTAAAAAGTGCCGATGTAGTTTTGTACGATGCTTTGGTAAACGAAGAATTATTAGAATATGCATCAAACGCCGAAATCGTTTTTGTTGGAAAACGTTTAGGGTGTCACGCTTATACGCAAGATCAGATTAATGATTTAATTGTTTCGATGGCAAAAAGTCACGGACATGTGGTACGTTTAAAAGGCGGCGATCCATTTGTTTTTGGAAGAGGAAGCGAAGAAATCGAGTTTGCAGAAGAATTTGGAATTGAAACCGCTATTGTTCCTGGAATTTCTTCTGCGCTGGGAGTTCCTGCTTCAGTTGGGATTAGTTTGACACAACGAAAAGTGGCAGAAAGTTTTTGGGTTATCACTGGAACAACTTCCGATCATAAATTATCAAAAGATGTTCATTTGGCTTCAAAATCGGTCGCGACCGTAGTTATTTTAATGGGAATGCATAAATTAGACGAGATAATCTCTATTTATCAGGAAAACAGAAATGATGATCTTCCAATTGCGATTATTCAAAACGGAACAAAAAATTCAGAACAAAAAGTAATTGGTACTATCAATACAATCACTAAATTGGTATCGGAGAAAAACATTTCATCGCCTGCTATTATTGTAATTGGCGAAGTGGTTAGAAATACTTCAAGCTGGATTTCCTATTTTCAGGAACATTTTGAAGATGAATTCATTTTTCAGAATTTAAATTTATAAAAATGATTGAGGTTAAATATTTTGGAGCTGTTGCTGAAAAGACAAAATGTGAGTTTGAAAAAGTGGCTTTCGCCGAAGTTTCGGCTGCAGGATTTGTTGCGTGATTTAGACGAAAAATACCAATTTGAATCGCTTTCTTTTAGTGTAGCTGTAAATCAAAAATTAGTTTCAAAAGCAATAGATTATAAATTGCAAACTAGTGATATTGTGGCTTTGTTACCGCCTTTCGCAGGAGGATAACGCAGGAGGATAAAAATTAACTTATGAATGCATCAAACCGATATAACCGCCAAATAATTCTTCCAGAAATAGGAGAGGAAGGTCAGTACAAATTATCAAAAGCTAAAGTTTTGGTTATTGGTGCCGGCGGTTTGGGAGTTGCTATTTTGCCTTATTTGGTCATGCAGCAGGAGTTGGCGAAATAGGAATTGTGGATGATGATCGTATTGAAGTTTCGAATCTGCACAGACAGGTGATTTATAAAACTGCGGCAGTTGGAAAATCGAAGGCAGAAGAAGCCAAACTGATGATTCTTGAATTGAATCCTTCGATAATAGTAAACGCTTTCGCGGAAAAATTATCTGGAGAAAATGCCATTTCGTTATTTGAAAAATATGATATTATTGTAGATGCAACAGATAATATTTCGATTAAATATTTAATAAACGATGCTTGTCTTGTGGCGAATAAACCAATGGTTTATGGATCGATTTTTAGATTTCAAGGGCAAGTTTCGGTTTTTAATTATAAAAACGGACCAACTTACAGATGTTTGTATCCAGACGAAAATAATAATGCGTTGAATTGTGAAGATGCTGGTGTAATAGGAATTTCGGTTGGAATTATTGGAATGCTTCAAGCGAATGAAGTACTAAAAATGATTTTGGGAATAGGGGAAGTTTTAAGCGGTAAAATATTGGTTTATAATATTCTGACTAACGAACAGCAAAAATATGATTTCGATAAAAATAACGTTCTTTTAATGAATAAAGAAACTTTTGATCAAAAATATAATACCAACGAAGAAGAGGTTCAAGAAGTGAAATTTGAATCGATTTTGGATGAAATTAATAATGATGAGGTTCTTTTTTTAGATGTTAGAAATATTGATGAGTCGCCTAAAATTAGTTTAAAAAATCAAATTCAGATTCCATTAATGAATTTGGAAAATGAAATTAAAAAATTGGATAAAAACCAAACGATTTATATTTTTTGCCAGTCTGGAATCAGAAGTAAGATTGCAGTAGAATTACTTCAAAAACAACAGTTTAAAAATATAAAAAGTATTGCTGGAGGTGCTTTGATAATGAAGCAATTATTAGTAACTGAGATAAATTTATAGCCAGATTAAAAAGATTATAAGTTAGATTGTCACCCTGAGCGAAGTCGAATGGCATGCCAATTGCAATCAGGCTTCGACTCTGCTCAGCCTGACAAAAAAAGCTTTTAGTATGTGTAATCAGTGGCAAAAAAACATAAAAAATGAGTAAAAATGTATTTGTAGAAGGGCCAATTGCTCCTGAATTTATAGCCGAGTCAATCGCCAAACACCAATCCAAATATACGATTGGAGCGCACAATATTTTTTTAGGACAAGTTCGTGCCGATGTAATTCACGATAATACTGTGGTAGCAATTGATTATTCTGCTTATACGGATATGGCAAATGAAGCTTTGCATGCAATTCGAGAAAAGGCATTCGCTAAATTCGATTTAATCTGTATGCATATTTATCACAGTCTGGGCGTTGTAAAAGCGGGCGAAATCTGTTTATTCGTTTTTGTTTCGGCAACGCGACGCAAACAAGTTTATGAAGCCACAGAAGCAATTGTAAACTGGATAAAAACCGATGTGCCTATTTTTGGTAAGGAAATGTTTGAAAACGATACATTCACTTGGAAACAAAATACCTAAAAAAATATAATGGTAGATATTACGCATAAAATAAGCACATTAAGAAAAGCAACCGCAACCGCAATTGTAAAAGTCAGTCGACAAGAAACAATTGATGCTGTAGTGAATAATTTAGTTCCGAAAGGGAATGTGCTTGAAATGGCAAAAACCGCTGGATTGTTTGCAGTTAAAAATACGCATTTATCGATTCCGGACTGCCACCCAATTCCAATTGAATTTACTTCGGTTGAATATAAAATTGAAGGTTTAGAGATTCAAATTATCTTCAATGTAAAAACAGTTTACAAAACTGGAGTTGAAGTTGAAGCGATGCATGGCGCATCAATCGTGGCACTGACCATGTATGATATGTTGAAACCAATTGATAAAGAAATCGAAATTTCAACAATTAAATTAATAAATAAAGAAGGCGGTAAATCGTCTTTCAAAAATAAATTCCCTACTGCGATAAAAGCTGCTGTTTTCGTATGTTCCGATTCGATTTTTGCGGGCGATAAGGAAGATCGATCTGGAAAAGTTATTGTTGAGAAACTGGATTCTTATGGGATTGAAACTTCTCATTATGAAATCATTCCAGATGAATTGGATATTATTCAGGAAAAAACAAAAGCTTTCGCTAAAGAAAATCAGTTAGTAATTTTTACAGGAGGAACTGGCTTATCGCCGAGAGATGTAACGCCTGAAGCGCTTTCTCCAATTTTAGAAAGCAGAATTCCAGGAATCGAAGAAGCAATTCGCGATTACGGACAACAAAGAATGCCATACGCGATGCTTTCGAGAAGTGTTGCAGGAACATTGGGTAAAAGTCTGGTTTTGGCTTTGCCAGGATCAACAAATGGAGTGAGAGAATCGATGGACGCTGTTTTTCCGCATGTAATGCACGTCTTTCATATTTTAAAAGGAAAAAATCATGACAGCCTCTAACACTATTTTGACGGATGGTTTTGGGCGTAAACACAACTATTTACGCATTTCGGCTGCTGGAAAAATGCAATCTGCGTTGTACGTACTGCATGCCGGCTGACGGAATTGTGCTTTCTCCAAAAGCCAGCTTAATGACAGCCGAAGAGATTTTTGGTATCGCTCAGACTTTTGCACAAAATGGTGTTGATAAAATTAGATTAACGGGCGGAGAACCACTTTTGCGAAAGGATTTCCCAGAAATAATCGCAAAATTAGCTTCTCTTGATATTTCTCTTTCCATCACAACAAACGGAATTTTGATCGACCGTCATATAGAGGTTTTAAAGCAGTTTAAAATTAAAAAAATCAATTTGAGTTTAGACACTCTTGTTGCATCTAAATTTCACACAATAACGCTTCGAAATCAGTTTCAGAAAGTAATAGATAATTTGCATTTACTTCTAAATCATAATTTTAATGTAAAAGTAAATGTGGTTTTGATGAAAGGTTTTAATAATAACGAAATTGTTGATTTTGTCAAACTAACACAGTTTCTGCCAATTTCAGTTCGATTTATTGAATTTATGCCTTTTGCCGGAAACGAGTGGGACAGAAGTAAAATGGTTTCGCAAGATGAGATTTTATCTTTGGTTGGAAATACTTTTGCGTAGCGGAAATTCAAAAACTGGAAGACGAGAAAAACTTCACAGCGAGAACTTATAAAATAAAGGGTTTCCAAGGTGATTTCGGAATTATAAGTTCCATTACCAATCCGTTTTGTGACAGTCGCAATAGAATCCGCTTGACGGCAGACGGAAAAATTAAAAACTGCCTTTTTTCCAATTCAGAAACCGATCTTTTAACGCCTTTTAGAAATGGAGAATCTATAACGGATTTGATTTCAGAATCCATTCAAAATAAAAAGAAAGTAAGAGCAGGAATGGTTACCATTGATGAAATGGATGATCCCGCAAAACACTTTGATAATCGCAGTATGATCGCGATTGGGGGATGAGAATTGATTGTTGATTTTTGATTGTTGATTGTTGATTGTTGATTGTTGATGCATCACTATAAAGCCCTTCGACTTCGCTCAGGGTGACATATCGATTGTCTGGCTGAGCGAAGTCGAAGCCTTTAAGCGTATCGTTTTGTTAAGAATGACAAACTTTGTGGTTACAGAACTTTGTCAAAGTTTTAAACTTTGACAAAGTTAATACGTACAGATTGTCCTTAAGAGGAACGAAGCAATCTCACGACGATTATACCTATTGTTATATTCATCCCTTTCAAGAACTTTTGGAAACTAAAAAAGGTTCAACTTTTTACAGTCAAACCTTTTCCAAATATTATCACTTCTTTTTAGCTTTTGCTTTTTTCTTAGACTTAGCTTTCTTTTCATCTGCTTTTTTAGCTTTTTTTGCCTTTTCTTTTTTAGCTTTTTCTTTTTTCTTTTCAGCCTCTTTTAGTTTTGCTTTCTTGGCTTTTTCCAATTTTTTGATAACAGCTTTAATCGCTTTTTCTCTTTTCTTTTCCTTCTCTTTTTTAGCTTTAAGTTTAGCTTTCAGCTTTGATTTTATATCGTTCTTTTTGTTTTTTCCAATTTTTTCGATGGTCACAATTGGTTTGTTTTCTTCAAAAGGAACTGGAATGTCATTTGTTTGAATTTCTACAATTTCAGAAACAATAGGTTCTGTTATTAAAGGTGTTGTGGTTGCCTTTTTTACAGTAGCTCTGGGTGTTCCTTTGGTTGCTTGCTTTTACAGGTGTTTTTGCAACAGGCTTAACCGTAGTCGCTGGAGCTTTTGCGAGCAGGTGTTTTTGAAGCAGTTCTTGTTGTTCTTTTAACTATTGTTTTGGCTTCTGGTTGTATCTCTGTCGTGTTTTCTACGACTGTTTCTGCTGGAATATCAGTGGTATTTACAGCAGGAGTACTTGGATTTCGTTTTATCATAACTGTATTTTTATTGAGTAAAATAGCTTGGTGCTGAGAAATATAATAGCATTTAGGGTATAATGCTTTCTCGTCTAATTCTTAGCTAAGCTAAATATACATAATTTTTAAATACGTAAATGTTAAGCTTTTATTAGAAAATATTATTGTTTCACTAGCTCTAGAATCATGAAATTGCTTTTTGGTGCTTCGCATAAAGAGCGACAATAAGTATCTGGAAGATTCTCAAATAAAAGACCTTTAGGAATGCCTTGAGTTTCATCGCCGTATTCTGATTTATATAGTGTTAAACATTCTTGACATTGATAAATATCCAATTGTGTTTTTTCTTTTTTCTGCGTGTTTTTAGTAGTTTCTGTTGTTGCATTCCCCAGTTCTTCAAAATATTTTCGGCTTAATTCAATAAGAATTGTTGGAAGCTCAAGCTTGTCGATATCTTGAGAATGCACAATATATTCTCGTGTATTTGGGTCGAAATTTTTAGCAGATAAAACATTGTAAGTATCTCTGATTTTAATTGATTCTAAAGCAACAGGAAGTTCGTTCTTTTCGATTACAATCGAAGTAAAATAATGTCCGTCGCGATTGTATTCAGAAATCCCAAAATTCAATCCGTATGTACTGATGTCAAATTGATCCAGCGTACGAACCAAAAATGTTTTAAGATTCAAAGCCCATTCCATTGCAACTGGTAAATGCCAGTTTAGTTCTAATAAAGAATGACGAACGTTGATTCCTCTTTTACCTAAGAACTTTTCCCATTCTAGTTTTCGATCTTTCGGAATTCCTTTTATAATGAACGATTTCCATGGTGTAATACAAATTTTTCCAATTTTGCATTCAAAACATAAATCACACATTTCTTTCAAGAAATCTAAATCATATAAATTATTTCGCCAATACAATCCCAGCCAATATTGATCAATTCCCATTCGGTTCATTCCTTCGTAATACGGAAAAGGATAAAAGGGAATATGTAAAGGTTTGTCGATTGTCCGGCTGTTGGTGTCTAGTGCTTCACTTACCAATGTAAAAAGCATTTCGATATCAATAGAGGTTTCTGCTCGCTATTTTTTCTATTTCGTAATAGACCTTGGCTAGATCCCAACTGTAAATTAGAACAGGATAAACTTCCATTTTTTCCCATTTTGGAAGACGGATATACAAATACCAATAATCTTCATGTTCTGAAGCAATAAAGTTTATATGCCCCGTAAATAACGGAACAAGCTGTTGTTTTGGATCAGTTATATTGACTTTTAGTTTAGGCTGTTCTTTAAATTCTTCTAAAACATATAAAAAACGATTTCCAGTTAGCCAATTGGTATTTCTAAATATATCTGTCGAGACATAAGAAGAAACAATATTGTTACCGCTTTGTTGATCTGGATAGACAAAATGATGTTTACCTAAAATTGTTTTATCCAAAGATTTAAAACCTTTAGGAAAAATAATGTCTTGTCTCGAACCAAAAGAAATGGAATCTAAACCTTCTTGCAGGGCGATATTAACTACTTCACGTAATTCTCCCGGCGAAATAACGCCTCCTTTTACTATTAATCTTGTTAGTTCCATTTTTTTTTAGTTTTTAGTCTCAGTTTACAGTCTCAGTTTACAGTCACAGTCTCAGTCTCAGTCTCAGTCTCAGTCGTAGTTTACGGATTCACTGAAAACTGAGACTGTGACTGGAAACTATCTACATTTTGCCAATATCTCCTTCACCTCTGTTTTACAGTCGCCACATCCTAAACCTGCACCTGTGTTTTTACACAAATCAGTAAAATCATTTACGCTGCTTTTGATTGTTTCTTCGATGTTTCCTGCGCCAACCTGACTGCAGGAACAAACTAATTTGCCTAAAACGGGTTTCGCATTGGAACTTCCACGCAATAATAAATTTCGTTTGTCAGATAATTCGATTTTGCTTTCAATCATCGTTTTGAATTCGGCAAACTCATTTTTATCTCCCATTAAAATTGCTCCCACCAAAAGATCATCTTTGACAATGCACTTTTTATAATAACGTTTTTTCAAATCAGAAAAGACAATTTCTTCATACGAATCGTCATTTTCTGGAATTGTAATATCGCCAATACTGCATAGGTTTATATCTTCTAATTTTAAAATATTCATTAAAATCGAGCCTTTATAATAACTGCTGATGTCACCAGCTAAAAAGTTGGCCAGAATATCGGCTTGTTCTTCTGCTTGCAGAAGTGATTCCGAAAAGTTTATTATTGAATTCTGCTATTTCGCCAATGGCAAAAATATCTGGATTTGAGGTTTGCAGATACTGGTTCACTTTTACACCACGTCCGCACGCAAGTCCACTTTCTCTTGCAATTTCGATATTTGGAATTGTTCCAATCGTATAAACGATTGCATTTGCGGTTATGATTTTACCACTCTTTAAAGCAATTTCAATTTCATTCGGATTATCAGTTTCAAATACAGTACTCACTTCATTATCAAAATAAATCTGAATATCGCGAAGCTGTACTTCTTCTGCCAATAATTTACTGGAAATTCGGTCAAGCTGACGTTCCATCAATCGAGATGCCCTTTGAATAATAGTAGTTTTTACTTTTTTATGTTTCAGAGTCATGACCAATTCTAAACCTAATAAGCCGCCACCAATAATAACAACATGTTTTTCTTCGGGTGGGAGATTGGTGCTGTCCAAATGTTTTTTTAAACGATCTGCATCTTCTTTTCGTCTTACGGTAAATCGGCCGGGAAGATGAAGCTGTGCATTTTCTGGAACAAACGGACGACTTCCAGTGGCGAGAATCAAAGAATCGAAAGTGTGAATTTCACCTTGACTGTCTGTTATAGTTTTTAATTTGGAATCTATTTTGTCAATAGAAATTCCCGTTTTCATCGTGATTTTAAGTTTATTAAAAGTTTCGCCGTCTTTTACTTTTAATAATTGTTCCCAGGTAAACTCGCCTGTCATATATTCTGGAAGCAAAACACGATTGTAAAACGGATTTACTTCATTCGAAAAAACAATAATTTCATCGGTTGAATTGAATTCACGATAATTTTGAATAAAACGAAACGAAGCCGCGCCGGCACCAACGATTGCAATTTTCTGAAACGGTTTTACATATTTGGTTATCGAGACGGTTGTGTATTTAAAATCAGGTTCTTTTGAAACGGGATCTACAACTGTATTCGTTAGATTGTTAGTTCGGTTTAAATCATTTTCGAGTTGTTTTCCCCAGTGCATCGGCAGGAAAACTACTTTTTCTTTAATAGAATCTGTAACTTTTGCTTTTACGCGAACTTCCCCGTTTTTGCTGGTAACGGTAACAATGTCGCCATTTTTAATTTCATTTTTAAATGCATCAATCGGATTTATTTCTAAAACTGGACTTGGAATATGGGTTAACAATCTAGATACTTTTCCCGTTTTGGTCATCGTGTGCCATTGATCGCGAATTCTTCCTGTGGTCAAAATAAATGGAAATTCGGCATTGGGCTGTACCGAAGTATTTTCAATAGAAACAGGTAAATTAAAAATGGCTTTTCCTGAAGGCGTATAGAATTTTTTGTCGGTAAACAATCTCGGTGTTCCGGGATGTCCGTAATCTGGAACCGGCCATTGAAAAGTACCTTCATATTTTAAACGATTGTAATTTAAAAAGGAAATATCGATGTTGGTGCCTTTGGTAAGCGCACAATGTTCCTTGTAAATTTCTTCGGCACTATTAAAATTGAATCCGTTGAAATTCATTTTTTTAGCGAAGCGAATTAAGATTTCAACATCTGGAAGCGCTTCGCCAGGCGCATTGATTCCTTTTGGCAGATATGAAATACGACGTTCTGAATTGGTCATCGTTCCTTCTTTTTCCAGCCATCCTGCGGCGGGTAAAAGTAAATCGGCAAATTTTGCCGTATCTGCATTATGCGAAATATCTTGAACAACAACAAATTTTGCATTTTGAAGTGCTTTTTCAATTCTTCTGGAATCTGGTAAACTCACTAGCGGATTGGTACAAATAATCCAGACGGCTTTCATTTTTCCCGATTCTAAAGCTTCAAACATTTCTGTAGCTGTTAAACCTGGTTTATCTGAGATTTCGTCAACGCCCCAAAAATCGGCAACTTCTTTACGATGCGCAGGATTAGCAATGTCTTTATGAGTTGCCAAAAGTGTTGCCATTCCCCCAACTTCGCGTCCGCCCATTGCATTCGGCTGACCTGTTAAAGAAAATGGTCCAGAACCTGGTTTTCCAACTTGACCTGTTAATAAAGACAAATTCAGTAAAGCGGTATTTTTATCAACGCCAACCGCACTTTGGTTTAAACCCATCGCCCAAAGCGAAATAAAACCTTTTGCTTTTCCGATAATATCGGCAAGCTTAATATCATTTACTGGAATACCACAAAGTTTTGAAGCTTTTTCTAATGAAGTACTTAAAACTAAGTCTTTGTATTGTTTAAAGTTTTCAGCATTGTTTTTTACAAAATCATGATCTACGTAGCCTCTTTCGATAATACGTTTGGCTATTGCATGATATAAGATAATATCAGAACCTGGAATAATTTGTAAATGTAAATCGGCGAAAGCGGCAGTATCTGTGCGTCGCGGATCAATACAAATGATTTTTATTTTAGGATTTTTCTCTTTGTGTTTTTCAAGTCGTCTAAACAGAATTGGGTGACACCAAGCGGGATTAGCGCCTGTAATTAAAAAAGTGTCGGCCAATTCAATATCATCATAAGCAATTGGAACTGAATCTTCTCCAAAAGTTTTTTTATAACCTACAACTGCAGAACTCATGCAGAGTCTGGAATTGGTATCGATGTTATTGGTTTTCAAAAAACCTTTTACGAGTTTATTGACCAAGTAATATTCCTCTGTTAAACATTGGCCCGAAATATAAAAACCAACGCTGTCTGGTCCATGTTTTTTTATGATAGAAGAAAAAACAGCTGCCGCACGGTCAATCGCGGTATCCCAGCTTACACGTTCCAGCGGATAATTTTTACTGCCGCGCATTTCAGGATATAAAATTCGGTCGGAAGTATCATTGACTACATAATGCAGATTCATTCCTTTAGAACACAACATTCCTTTGTTTACAGGATGATCTTTGTCGCCTTCGACCATTACTCCGTTTTTAGAATCGTTGGTAACAATGATGCCACAGCCAACGCCGCAATACGAACAGGTAGTTTTGATTTTGGTGTTTTGCATTACATTTCTTTTTGATACTTACTATTGGATTTGTGAATCTAGATAAATCACGTATACAAAAATAAGTATTTTTACGTATTAATACTTAATTTTTGAATTTATTTTTCTATTTTTGATGAAATTAAATGAGGAACAACCAATTAGTTTTTAATCTGCTAAAATTAGAACTCATGAAAGAACAGCAGACCATTTGTTATTCTTGTGTCAATGAAAATTGCTTTATCAAGAAGCACTTGCATTTAGAGCAGATGAAATCGTATGTTTCTAAAAAGCAAAGCATAATTTGTAAAAAATCAGATCGATTTATTACGGAAGGTGCGCCTTTGCAAGGACTTTATTTTATTTGTAAGGGAAAAGTAAAAACCGTGAAAACAGGAATTAACGGCCGTGAACAGATCGTTCGTTTAACAAAAAATGGAGACATTATTGGCTTTCGGGGTTTCGGAACGAGTAAGCGTTATCTAATTGGCGCTTATGCATTGGAAGATACTGTATTGTGTAATTTTAGCAATGAAACCATACTAGATATTTTACAGCATGTTCCTGAATTTACCTATGCTTTAATGTTGTTTTATGCCGATGAATTAAACAAAAGTGAAAACAATATTCGAAAGATTGCACACATGAATGTCCGCGAGCGTGTTATCGATTTATTGCTGTATATTCACCGCAAGTTTGGGCAGGTGAATGGTTTAATTGATATTGAGCTTTCGCGAAAAGAAATTGCTGATTTTGCTGGAACGACAGAAGAGCAGGCGATACGTATTTTATCAAGTCTTAAAAAGGAAGATTTAATTAAAACACAAGGAAAACGTATTGGGATTTTGGAAGTTTCTGCATTGCGTTCTGAAATTATGGAGCATAAATATTTTTAAGATTCTTAAATATTATTGCTTGTTAATCTTTATTTGGTGCGTTTAAGTTTTACTGGATTCTGCCTTGTATCAAAAACATCTGCAATTTGTATTAGTTTTTTTTCTTCGTCTATGCTATATATAATCTTGTAATTATTGCATACCAGATAATAATATTTGTTATCTCTATCAATTAAGAGATCTTCAATTTGAGTATAAAAAGTATTGTTTATGAGCTTGTTAGGTTCATAGATTATTTCTTTGATAATTTTTCTAGCGACTCTAATTCCTGCTTTTTCAAGATAATAGTTGTAAATTTTATCAATTTCATTTTCTGCAAATTGCGACCAGACAATTTTCAATTTCATTATTTGTATTTTTCTAGAAGTTGAGAAGTAGTTTTATATCTTCCATTTTTAAAATCGTCTTCTGATTGATCAATTCTAGCATTAAATTTTTTAATTGACATTGGATTGATAAAATCATTATCATCGACAGTGCTTTTGTTTTTCAATAAATTTTCTAGCTGAGAAATCAGTTCTTCGCTTTGAATTTTTAAAAATTCCTGTACAAATTCTATTTTTCTAGTTTGTAAATCCATGACATTGAATATTTTTTCAAATTTACGAATTATCTTCCAAGGGAATATTTTTTTAATGTGTTTTTTAGAAAGTGTGTTGTAGAGACGAACTGCAGTGCTTCTAACGCGACCAATGCAGTTTATTTTTTCATGCCAACAAACCGAATCACAGAACCAGTTCCGTTATGGAATAAACCTTAGTGCAGTTCGATTTCTTTTTCTTCTAATTCGATGATTTCGTAATCTGGAAAATCCGCTTTAATTTCTTCGATTGAAAATAAAGATTCAATATCTTTTGGTCCGCCTACGTTTTCATTTTTGATTAAATATTCCAAATGCTTTTTGCTGAAAGCTTCAAAAATAATAATACCATTTTTACGCAGTAATTTATCCAGTTGTTTATGAATAGTTGATTTAATTCCTGCTGGAAAATGAGCGTAAATTAAAGCAATTGCATCAAATTGTTCTTCTTTAAAATTTAAAGTTTCTAATTCGCCAACCTGATAATCAATTGAAACATGGTTAACTTCAGCAAGTTTTAAAGCTTTAATTTTTCCTTCTTCACTAATATCAAAAGCCGAAGCTTTCCAGCCTAATTTTGCGGCAAATCCAGCATTTCGTCCTTCGCCTTCAGCAGGAAAAAGAATCGTTCCGGGATTTAGTTTTTGGATTTGTTCTTTTAGGTAATTGTTAGGTTCTTCACCGTATGCAAATTCGTCGCTTTTATAGCGATCGTCCCATCGTTGAGTCCAGTTGGTCATGTTTTTATATATTGAATTAAATTTTTCAAAGATGTTTTTTATAAAAACTAAGTTTCTTCATTTACCAAATATATTGATAAAAAATTACCCTTTTCCATATTTTGAAAAAGGGTAGTTTATAAATTTTGGATCTTTAATTTTGTTCAGTTAAAAAACTCTAGGATTTACAGAAATTATTAACTAAATCTATTTTAATCTTAGCCAACAAGTGTTGTTACGTCGCTATTTACATCAATTTCTGCAAAATTATGTTTTCCCATAACGATAAGCAGTTTGTTTGTATTATATCCTACATATCTTATTTCAGGTTCTCCTTTTTTTGGTTCACCGCAAACAGAAATTACATTCGTCTGCCATTTCAATTTGCTTCTTTTATAGGCAGATATTGTTTGTAAATCATTTTCAACATAATAAATAATGTTGTTTTTTTTTAATTCCTCTTTTTTGTGTTTTCGCAAAATTTATTTCTGATTTTTTGGAAATTAAGGCATCATTGTATTTTTGAGCGATACCAGTGTGAGTGACAAAAAAGGTTAACATAGATAATTTTAAAAATGGTTTCATTAGGATAGAATTTGGGGTTCATAATCGATTCAAATATAACTATTTAAACCACATAATGAGTTTTTGGTACGTAAAAAAAAATACCCTTCTCCGAAATAGGAAAAGGGTAAAATATCTATGTTAATTTTAAAGAAAAACTATTTTTTCCAACTAAAAATTCTCGGATTCACAGAAATCATTAACCAAGCCCAATTGTTAGTATGGCCGGCGTCTCCGTTTTTAATAAATTCCATTGTTTTAGAACCAAACATTTGAGAATAACCTCCTGTAACTGTAATATCTTTTTTGAAGTTATATCCAAAAGTAGCATCAATTTCAGTTCCTAAATAGGAATCTAGTTTTTCATTTGCAGGCGTAACCACATCAGCAATGACTAAAAATATATGTGGCATTAAAGCAAACTGCCATTTATTTACATTGTAATTCAATTTGATAAACGCATCTTGTAAACCAACATTGTTTAAGTGATTTCCAACATAAAAATAATCCATATAACCGTTAAAACCGTGGTTGGTTCCAAATATTGGGTTAAATGATTTAATTACAGAGCTTCCGTCATTTGTATTTTTTCCAGAAAGAAATTCATATCCTAAACCAGCTTTAAAAGATTCTGTTATTTGGTATCCGAAGTTTGTCTGCGACATTCCAAGCGCTAACCTGTAAATCTGTACTTTTTCCAGTTTGTCCATAAAGCCAAAAATTACTGTCTATTTTGCTTGTTTTGAATGTTAAGTAGGTACCAAAAGTTTGTTTATAATCAACTAGTAATTTAGCGTCTGCATTGGCATATTCATAACCTGTATTCAGAACTAAAAAACTCAAACCTAAATCGGTGCTAAATTGATTATGATACCAAGCATATTGTAAAGCTTTATAATTGGCAACTGTGTAAGGAGTCTGAAGAACGTTTTCGGCAGTTGAGTTATAAGCACCTCCAAAATCTAATTTTTGTTTTTCATTTTGATAAGTTACGGTAAGTGCATCATGGCTTTGTCCTTGTTGCGCCCAGTCCATTTCTCCTAAAATACGCTGATTATCATAAGAAAGAACTTGACGTCCCATTCTGGCGCTCCATTTTTCGGTAAAATTATATTGTGCCCAAGCTTCAAAAACAGCAACTCCATTTTTATCTGCAACGGCGGTTGAAGGAACATCTCCCCAAGTTCTTGTATTTTGAAAAGTCAATTTTACAATTAAATCTTCTTGTTTATAATTGAAATTTAAGCGGGAACGCTGTGAAATTTGTGAAGTACCTTCTTGACCTTCCTGTAAAAGTTGTTTGTAACCGTTTCTGTATTCAAAACGAGGTCTTATTTGAAGATTCACATCTAATTCCTGTGCCTGAATTTCTAAGCTTATTCCGACCAATAATAAAATAACTAATTTTAATTTATTCATGATTCATGGGTTTAATTATGAAGGCAAATTTATAAGAAAAAGCTGTTGTATTATATGATTTTGATCATATTTCTAATTATTTTTTAATCCACTATTAAGATACTGTCTCTAATTTGAAGTGTGTTGCTGTAAGTTCTTTTTTCTTAGTCATTTGTGTTATAGTATAATGCATCCAGACTAAGCATACGATTGAGAAGATTAGAATGAAAATCCATGAACTAGACCATATTCCAGTTGCAGTTAACAAATATCCAAAAATAATTGGTCCAAAGAAACCGCCTAAACCACCGATCATTCCGACCATGCCGCCAACAACACCAACTTCATTAGGGAAATATTCTGGAATGTGTTTGTAAACTGCCGCTTTTCCAATTCCCCATGAAATTCCGATAAGAATTACTAAAACTAGAAAAACCCACATATTCGCATCAAATTTAATTACTGTGATTCCTTTGGCTATTAATTCCTTTTTCGCTACATTTTGATTATTTGCAACAACAACATCCTGCCAGCTTGAAGTCGTTGGAAAAATAGCGTTTTCATTTACAAGAGAAGCTTTTTGCATAATTGGATATTCTTTGTCGCCCACTTTTACAGTTTTGTTATTGATGTCATTAACGACTCCTTTTTTAGTCGCTAATATTCCAGGTCCGTCAGTCGTGATTTCCATTTTCGGAACCATTAATAAAGCACTTAAAATTACAGAAGAACCCAAAACCCAGTACATTACTTTTCGGGCTCCAAATTTATCAGAGAGATAACCTCCAAAAGCTCGGATTACGCCAGAAGGCAGACTAAACATAGTGGCAAATAAACCACCCATAACTAAACTGGTTTGGTATACGTTCATGAAATTTGGTAAAAGCCATTGCGAATACGCTACAAAACAGCCGAAAACTAAAAAGTAGTAGGCTCCAAATCGCCAAACTCTAGCTGATTTTAAAGGGGTAAGCATTTGAGAAACACTTTTGGTATTGTTCTCGATTTTTTTGTTTTGAGCGAAAATCAAAAAAGCAACTCCGATTACAACTAAGGAAACGGCATAAATTACAGGAAGAATCTTCCAGCCATTCTGTGGATCACTGATTGAAAAGTGATTTAATAACGAAGGGGCTAAAAATGTTGTAATTGCGGCACCAGCATTTCCCATTCCGAAGATTCCTAAAGCACGACCTTGCCATTCTTTTGGATACCAGATTGAAGTATAGCCAATTCCGACTGCAAAACTTGTTCCGACCATTCCGAAGAAAAAACTAAGTAATGCAAACATAAAAAAACTGTCGGCATAGGGAAGGAGAAATAACGGAATTGAACTCAGCAGTAATAAAAGAGAAAAAACATATTTCCCACCAAATTTATCTGTCAGGATACCAATTGGTAAACGCATTATGGATCCTGTTAAAATTGGAATTCCAAGCGACCAGCCAACTTGAACAACACTCCAGTGGAAAATTCCGTTATCGACTAGAAAGGTTACTAATACCCCGTTTAAGGTCCAACAGGCAAAACACACTGTAAAAGCCAATGTGTTCAAAAATAAAATTTTGTGTGATTGCGATAGTGCGTTTGAATTTTTCATAGTACTTATATTTTGATGTAAAAATAAGTACTAAAACTTAGTTAAAAGATGCTAAAACGCAGTTTTTGAAAAATAATTACGTATTTATACGTAATTTTAAATTAAAGAATATTCAGTCGCTTTATTCGAAAGTTCCATCAGGTTTTTTACTTTCAACTTTTTCATTAAGTTGAAACGATGTACTTCGGCTGTACGTTTACTGATGTCAAGTGCTTCGGCGATCTCTTTATTTCCTTTGCCAGATAATAAAAGGGTTAAGATTTCTTTTTCTCTTTTGGTAATCATCATTTCTTCACCTAAGTTTTGTTTAGGTTCTAATGATGTTGCTGAATTTGTCAATTGGCTTATCAAAATAGAAGAAATATCACCGCTGAAATATTTTCCTCCCGCTGAAACGCTATGTAGTGCTTTTAAAAATTCTTCTTTACTTGAACCTTTTAGTAAGTAGCCGTCGGCGCCTGCTTTTATAGATTTCAATACATATTCTTCCGATTCGTGCATAGAGAGCATAATGATTTTTACGTCATTATTTTCGCTTCTAAGTTTTTCTACTACCTCGATACCTGTTAAGTTTGGCATACGAATATCTACTATAAGTAAATCAGGTTTGCTTTCTGCAACCACTTCAAGTGCATCTGCGCCGTCAATTGCTTCGCCTACAACCTCAATGTTTGCTTCGTTTTCCAGTAAAGATTTGATTCCGTCTCGAACAAAAACATGATCATCTGCCAGCACTACACGAATGTTATTACTCATAATTTACTTAATTTGGATTCTGGATTTTTACGTATATTCATCTATAAAGAAGATGCTAATATACGTACTTTTTTTAAATTTAAATTCCAATATTAAAATTTCTAATGTTGGAAATTCCAAATTCTAAATTTTTAGAGACGTAATTTTTGCAACGTGAAGATTGCGAAAGGTCTTGCATGAAGACCTTTGTCAAAGTTTGAAACTTTGACAAAGGTTTGCGACTATTAACCCGACAGATTTTAAAAACCTGTCGGGTTTCGAGATGTAATTTTTGCAAGCATTAAGATTTTGAACGTTCTTATGATTAGAACTTTGACAAAGGTTTTGCGACTATTAAACCTGTCGGGTTTTGAGATGTAATATTTACAGTGTTAAGATTTTAAGCGTTCTTTTGATTAGAACTTTGTCAAAGTTTCAAACTTTGACAAAGTTTAGTTTTAATTGCCTCCAGCTTTAGCTGGAGGTTTTTGTGGCTAAAAAAACAAGGGCTTTAGCCAAAATAGTAAGTTTGGCTAAAGCCTCTTTTGATACTTGTTTATATACCTCCAGCTAAAGCTGGAGGCAATTGATTTGTTAGAAAATCTAATAAATTAGACTATCTTTTGAAAACGATTGCCGCGAGAGGGATGGGAGCAGGCTACCGAAGTAGCGCGGACAGCCCGACAGCGTCGCGATAAGAGGGCGAATAAAGACAAAGTAAATTTGCCCTCTTGTCGCGATGGTGTCTCGCCCTGATTATTTTAGATTTTAGAGGGTAGATTTTAGATTTAGTATGACTGCGAACCTACTTTTGTCAAAGGTTTTATATTTATTGTGGAGTTACTTGCGGGGGCTTCGACTTCGCTCAGCCTGACAAGATTGTTTGAACTTTGCCAAACTTTTAAACTTTGCCAAAGGTTTATATTTATTGTGGGGTTACTTGCGTCGGCTTCGACTTCGCTCAGCCTGACAAGATTGTTTGAACTTTGCCAAACTTTTAAACTTTGACAAAGGTTTTATATTTATTGTGGGGTTACTTGCGTCGGCTTCGACTTCGCTCAGCCTGACAAATATTTAGCTGGACTTTTTTTTTGTATTAAGGTTAAAACTTTGACAAAGCTTTCTAAGAGTAAAGCGGTTGGAATTTGGAATTTTAAATTTGGAATTTTTACTTCAGTATCGGGATATTAAAAGTAATTCTCGTTCCTTCGCCTGGGATGGAGTTGATGAAAACGCGGCCGTTTATGTATTGGATTCGCTCTTTCATAAACAGTAAGCCCATTCCAGATTCGCTGTTTCGTTTTTTGTCGACAGAATTGATATCGAAACCTTTTCCGTTATCGTCGATAATAACACTTAACAACGTTTCGCTGTGCGAAAGCTGTACAATAATATGCGATGATTCGGCGTATTTTATGGCGTTGTTAATGGCTTCCTGCGTAAGGCGGTAAATGTTGATTTCGATTAGGGAATCTAATCGCTTGTCAAAATCGGTTTTGTTATAGAAAAGGATTTCTTTTCCGGTTAATTTGGAAAGTTCCTGAGTCAGTTTTGCGAGAGAAGAAACGATTCCGTGATCGCTTAATTCTGGAGGCATCAAGTTGAAAGTTGCGGTGCGGACACCTTTTATAATGTCTAGCGAAAGCTTCTTTAAATACTCAATTTTTTGTTCTGATTTTTCTCTGTCGTCTAGATTGATGCTTTCTAAACTAAACTTTAAACCTGTAAGCATTTGGCCGATTCCGTCGTGAATTTCCTTTGCGATTCGGTTTTGCTCGTTTTCTTGGTTTTCTACAATTTTACTCGAAATAATCTTTTGCTGATTGATTTTTTCGGTTGTGTTTTCCAAGTTTAAACGTTCAACTTCGCGCTGTGCTTTTTTGCGTTCGGTAATGTTAAAGCAAACAATTAAAAGCTCCAGTTCGTCTTTTTTGATCATAACCGGAACCATTGATAAATCTAGCCAGATAGTTTCGTTTTCTTTGTTTAAAATACTGATTTCGCCCTGCCAGCCGCTTCGTTGTTTTTCGAAGATCAGGCGGTCAAAATTGGTTTGCTCTTTTTCGTCAACTGTTAAAACTTCTGAGAATTTTTTATTGGATGAAAACTTGGTATAATTGAGAAGTTTTGCAAATTTTTCTCCAATGTGAATAATAGAACCATCTGGCGCAATTCGGCAATAGAGTAACGTATTTTCCATTGCATAATTCAGCGATTTTAATTCTTTTACTGAGTTTTCCTTGATTTCGCTCAGTATTTCGGTATCGTACGCTAGTTTTAAAGCTTTCTTTTCTGAAGATAAAAGTTTAGCTATTAATCGTTCGATTTTCTTATTTGTCGGTTTGAAAATAAAGAAGAATTCTAAAAGTAAAACGAGCAATGTGAAGCCAAAAATCCAATATTCGATTCTGCGCTGTTCGGTTACTTTTTCGTGCGCTTCAAGATCATATTGGGTTACAATCTGATTCATTTTTGAAAGAAAAGGACCTTCGTTTTCAAGAATAATTTGAACCAGTTTTTGATTTTCTGCAGTTTGTTTTTGTCGCTTTAAATTAAGTAAAAAAGAATCGGTTGTCTTTGCAATTTTATTGAAGATCGGATTTATCTCAAGATATAATTGATGAAGTGTTTCCGATTTTTCTTTTGGAAAAGCTAGACTGTCACTGCCATTTTCGAGTGCATTTTGGTTTTTCTTCCACAGTGATAAAACTTCTTTTAAATGGGAGATTTGTTTAGCAGAAGCGGTATCAGAAACGTAATGAAGAATCAGAACTTCTTTGACAATTTTCTGACTCAGCATTCGCTGTTTTCCCGAAAAATTTATGATTTTAGAATCGCTTAACTGCTGATTCAGATTGTATTGAACTAAAAACTGACTGATAATTATAGTTAAGGCAATAGTAAGCGACGCAAAAAAATACAAGCGTCGTAAATTTTTGAAAGTGATTTTGTCTGCGACTTCCTGATTGCTTTTTTTCATAATTGTTACAATCCTAAAGAAGCTTTTATAAGGTTTAAATTTTCTTCAGAATAATTGATTTTCAAGGCTTCTTGATGTCCTTTTTCAGACATTTTGTCCCAAGTTTTTTTGATGATGTTTTTTAGTTTTTCTTCATCATGTTTTTGAACGAAAGGTTCTAAGTAGTATTCTAAAAATACTAAACAAATAACATCTTCCAGTAATTGCGTTTCATGATCTTTTTTAAGTAATTTTTTCTCAATCAAAAATGAAACACGGTCAATAAAAGTTTGATCGTAACCTGCTTTTTCTAAAATTTCTGAGGTAGTTTTAGCATGGAATTTTTTCAGTTCTTCTCTCCATTTTAGATAACCAACACGATCCATTGGGTACGATTCGCGCGCTACTTTCCATCGACAGATATGCTGTGCTTTTGAGGCGATCTGAATTTCTTCTGAAGCATTCGGTTCAAATTGCATTAATCTATCGTACATCCTGTTCGAATAGAGTAATTCTTTTGGATATTCTGTGTTTTGATCGAGTTCGATATTTGGATCCTGAGCGTTTTCAGCATCAATCCATTCGCTTGCTTTTTGAAAAGGTGTAGTCATTTGTTGGTTTGATAATAGAATTTCAAAGATACGGAAATTAGTAGAAAAGTCGAAAGTCGAAAGTCGCAGTGGAGATGAAAGAATAAAGAATAAAGAATAAAGAATAAAGATTTGAAAAACTTTATCATCTTGTTTCTTGCTTCTTTCATCTTAAAATTCTAATCCACAAATCCAACAAACACTTCGTTTTCAACTACTTTTATCGGATAGGTTGCAATTTTAAAATCGTCTCCATTTAGGTTAGAACCATCAACTAATGAAAAAGTTTTCTTGTGCATCGGGCAGGCGATTTTCGGAATATCATCTGTTGATCCTGTCATTCCTCTTGAAAGCACCATTTCCATTTTGTGCGGACAAGCATTTTGACATGCATACCATTCGTTGCGACGGGTAAAGTTGAAAATCGCAATCTGTTTGTTTTTGTATTTGATACAGCCGCCACGATTGGTAGGAAAATCTTCGATTTTGCCAGCTTTAAACCAGATTGTTGCATCACTTGCATGAACTGTTTCGTATTGATTTAAGATTTCTTCCATTTTGATTAAGTTTTGATTTCCTGTTTCTTAGCCCTCTTTTTACAATCATGAGAGTTATGATGGCGCAGTAAAAAAGAGGGTAAGAAGGACAGCAAACGTTTGTGATATTTTTTTTCTTTTTTTTGGAGCTGTTTTTTTAATTAAAAATTGAGAATTAAAAATTAAAAATCTTTGGAACTGGAATTTTTGTTGCGACTATGCTATGTTTGTTTATGCAAGTGAAACGCCTTTTTTTGAGTTCTATAATTCTATGTCTCTATGTGTTTAAAATTTTTGGTTACGACCAAGCTTTTGGCATTTTTTGATCTCTCAGCTGACACAAAAACTGCATTGTCGTCTTTCTCTTCTGAGTTAATGAAATGATTAAAACGTTTTAATAATCTTGGTTTTTCTAAAACTTGTTTCCATTCGCATTCAAAAGTGTTAACCAAAGTCTGCATTTCGGCTTCTAATGTTTCGCAGATTCCTAAGCTGTCTTCGATGATTACTTCTTTTAAATATTCTAAACCTCCGTCTAATTTTTCTAACCAAGTTGAAGTTCGAATCAGCGGGCCGGCTGTACGGATGTAATACATTAAGAAACGGTCCATGTATTTGATTACGGTTTCTTTGTCAATTTTTTCGGCTAATAAAACAGCGTGTTTTGGGTTAGCACCGCCATTTCCTGCGATATATAAATTCCAACCGCCTTCAACAGCGATTAATCCGAAATCTTTTCCGCGAGCTTCGGCACATTCGCGAATGCAGGCCGAAACACCACCTTTTAATTTATGCGGAGAACGAATTCCTTTATATCTGTTTTCTAATTCGATGGCAAATCCAGCGCTGTCGTCCATTCCGTAACGACACCAAGCATTTCCAACGCGACTTTTTACGGCACGAAGAGATTTTCCATAGGCGTGACCGCTTTCAAAACCATTATCAATTAAGATTTTCCAGATTTTAGGTAAATCACTTAAATGTGCACCGAATAAATCAACACGTTGTGCTCCAGTTATTTTAGTATATAAATCAAATTGTTTGGCAACTTCGCCAATTACGATTAATTTCTCTGCTGTAATTTCTCCTCCGGCAACTCTTGGCACTACAGAATAAGTTCCATTTCGTTGAATATTAGCTAAAAATCTGTCGTTTGTATCTTGTGTTGTTACATGTTTGTTTGCCGTATCGTTGTAAATACTAGAGAAAATAGAAGCTACAACAGGTTTGCAAATTTCACAACCGTCGCCTTTTCCGTGATGATCAATTACATCATAAAAATTCTCATATTTATTGATTTTTACCAAATCGAATAATTCCTGACGATTGTAGCTAAAATGCTCGCAGATAACTTCTTTAACTTCTTTTCCTAAAGATTTCTGAGTAGCTTTTACTAAATCTGAAACCATTGGTTTACAGCCTCCGTGACCAGAAGTTGCTTTTGTATGTTTGACAACATCTGAAAAGCTCGAACAAGTCTCGTCTAAAAGAGAGCGAGCAGATAGCGCCTTTGGTTACATTTTCGCAAGAGCAAATTACGGCAGTATCTGGAAGATCCATAACGCTTCCTAAACTGGAACCTTCAGAGCCGTCGCGAGAACCCAAAATCAAATCTTCTGGATTTTTTGGCAATGCCATTGCGTTACTGTAAATCTGGAAAAGCGAATTGTAATCGCTTGAATCTCCAACTAAAATCCCTCCTAAAAGCGTTTTAGAATCTTTAGTAACATTGATTCTTTTGTAAATACCGCTTAGTTTATTCTCATAAATAATGGCCGTTACATTTTCATTTTCAATAAAGGGATCTCCAAAACTTGCCACTTCAACACCAATTAATTTTAATTGAGTCGACATATCAATGGTTTCTCTCATGGTTTTAGAACCCTGTAAAATTTGCTCAGCGACAACATCTGCCATTTCGTAACCTGGAGCAACAAGTCCGTAAATGTTTTGGTTGTAAAGTGCGGCTTCGCCAATCGCAAAAATAGAAGGATCTGATGTCTGCATTTGATTGTTTACCACAATTCCGCCTCTTAAACCAACTTCAAGCCCCGAAACTCGAGCCAGTTCGTCGCGTGGTTTAATTCCGGCAGATATTACCAACATGTCTACCTTTAACAATTCGTCGTTTGCAAACATCATTCCCGTTATACTTTCCTTTCCGTCAATATATTGAGTAACTTTATTAAGATGAATGCCAATATTTAATTCTTCAATTTTAGATTGCAAGCATATCACTTGCGCCCTGATCCAATTGTCTCGGCATCAAACGCAGCGCAAATTCTACCACATGCGGATTCAAACCTAAATCTCTAACGGCTTTTGCTCGCTTCAAGACCTAAAAGCCCGCCTCCCAGAACTGCGACTTCAGTTGCACCTTTTATTTTTATTTTTTTAGCGTAAGCCATAATTGCATCCAGATCTTCGATGGTTCTGTATACAAAAACACCTTCTTTTTCAACTCCGTCAATTGGTGGTACAAACGCAGAAGAACCTGTTGCTAAAACTAAGTAATCGTACGTATGTGTTTTTTCTAAATGCGTATGTATTGTTTTTTCTTGGCGATTAATATCTGTAATTAATTCTGATGTATTGAGAATAATGTTGTTTTCAGCGTACCATTCACTTGTTGATAATGATAAAATGTCTGATGTTTTTCCTCCAAAGTACTCGCTTAAATGAACGCGATCGTAAGCTCTTCTTGGTTCTTCACCAAAAACAGTAATCTGATACTTTTCCTGTCCTGATTTTGCAATGAATTTTTCGCAAAATTTATAACCAACCATGCCGTTTCCAACTACTATTACTCTAATCATGATTTCTTTAATTAAGTATTACTACGCAAATATAAGTATTTATACTTATTAAAATACGTAAAAATTTAATCTTTATTAGAGTTTTATATTTAGAAACACTAAGTATTTTGTCGTAATCTTATACGTAACGCGGGTTTTGCGATAATTTTAGAAATTTAAAATTTTCTAAATTTGAAAAGATTCTAAATAAGGATTTCAAAAAATTGTCGTAAATTCATAAGAATTTTATATATGTTTTGATTATGGTTCAGATTACTAAAATAGAAATACTATGAAAAAAATACTCTCGATATTGTTATTGTCTGTTTTGATAGTAAGTTGTAAATCTGCTGGAAATAAAGAATCTACTTCTAGCTCTTCTGCTTCTGGAACTTCACAAGACGATTTGAATTTTTATTTTAAAGCAACGGGTAATGAGCCTTTTTGGGGAATTAAAATAGGGAATGAACAAATTGTTTTTACTTCACTAATAGCAGGTAAAGAAAGTATCACTTTTCCCGCAGTTGATGCAATTAAAGCTATGGATGCAAATGTGAAGATGTATAAAGCAAGTAATGAATCGGCTTCTGCAACAATTACTATTCAGCAGTTAGACTGCCAAGATTCAATGTCTGGAGCTATTTCGCCTTACAGCGTAAAGGTCGAAATTAAAAATAATTCAGAATTAGAGTTTCAAAAATTAAGTGGTTGCGGCAAGTACATCACAGATTACCGACTTCACTATATTTGGGTTTTAGAAGAATTGAACGGTTATAAAGTCTTTGCGACCGATTTTCAAAAGGAATTTCCGCGAATAGAAATTAATTCGTCTGAAAATAGGTTTTCAGGTTATGGCGGTTGTAATCCTATTAACGGACAAATTTATTATGAAAAAGATATATTGCGATTTACCAAAGTGATTTCTACTCTTATGGCTTGTCCTTCAGGTAACAAGGAATCAGAATTTACAAAAGCGCTTCAAAACAGCACAACTTATTCTATCGAAAATAATAGACTGACGTTATCAAATCCATCAGCCAAACTTGTTGTTTTTAAAAAAGTGGACTAAATTTTGAATTTTTAAAATGTCTTATAGTAGTCTAAAAATAACTTTTAGTATCTAATATTGGTTTAACGACTAAATATTTTTGTAAAATAAAACTTATATAATTTATTTTACATTAAAAGAATTTTAATGTTATTTATTGCAGTATCATTAGCATACAGCTGTAAATCTACAAAAGAGGCAAGCACGGGAACTGGAACGGCTGTAGTTGAAAAATCAATTGAAAAGAAATTACAGCAAACCTGGATTCTAGAAAATTTAAACGGAAAAGTACTTACTGAAAAAGATTTTTCTAAATTCCCAAAAATCGAAATGACCTCGTCAGCATTTTCGGGTTCAACAGGATGTAATGCTATTAAAGGAAATTTACTTTCGAAAGGTGCAGGACAAATTCAGTTTTTAAATCTTACTTCAGAAACTAAAAAGTGTGATTCAAAAAAGGAAGCTGAATTTCTACAATTATTAAGAACGACTTCTGGTTATTCTATTGAGAATAATAAGCTTTATCTTTCTAATCAGTTTGGATTGACAATGTCTTTTAAGAAAGGTTAATTCACACAAAAGGCTTCGATTAATTCGAAGCCTTTTTTTTTAATTTTTAACACAATTGGTATTTGGAATTTAAAGAATTGGAGTTTTAAATAGTTATTCCAACGATTCTTTAGGATCATCATTGTCGTCTTCTTCAATAAAATCCAATTCTAAAGCTCTCACGGTTTGAACTGCATTTCCTGCTATTCCGCGAATCGAACCGTACATTCCTAAAGTATTATGAACTACCTTTTCGATTTGTTTTTCTCTCTGTTTCCAGATTCGCCGCATGGCTCTTTTTTCAGAATCCAGATCATTTTGCATTTGTGTAAATCCTTCTACAATTCCTTCAATCTGCAAACGGAATTCGTTGCTTGTTAGAAAATCGTATAACATCGACATTTTATCGCCTTTGTTTTCCTGCGCCTGAACCGCCTGACTAACCTGAATTAAAGATTGGCGCAATACAGCACTAAGACCTTTAAATTCTTCATACGTACAAATCCAGATTCCGTCGCGCATGCCCATTCTTTCCATTCCAGAAGGCATGACCTCGGTAACCAAAACACCAATATTGGCTCTTTTGGTTCTAATATCATTTTTAAATTTTTCAATCCACGATGGCTGAAAAGCTTTTGTTCTTTTACTTTCGTAATAAATGGAACCGCAATTTTGCAGTTCGCGCGTATTTACGATTTGAAGACAATCGGCACCATTGGCACCTTTTTTTACTTCATCAATACTGTCAAGCGGGAAATTGTTTGCCAGCCATTCTTCGATCGCCAATTCCATTACTTCGCCTTGCAGTTGCATAGATCCTTGTTCCTGCTTGCGTTTCATTTCTTCGATTAATTTTTTTTGATCGTCAGATTGTTTTTGGTATTCTTTAATTTTTAGTTCGTTTTTTTCTTCTTCCTGTTTGCGGATTTTATCACGTTCTAAAACCAAAGTTGCATTTAATTGTTTTTGCGCTTCGGCTTCAATTGCTTCTTTCATTTCCAGTTTTTCACGCTGAAGTTTGGCAATTTCACCTGTCATTTTATTTAATTCGCGAAGTTTTTCTGATTTTTCAGAAAGCTCTTTTTCCATCAAAAGCATGCGGTCTTTGTTTTCTTCGTCGAGTTTTGTTTTTACTTTTTCGGTAATTTCTTTTTCTGCAGTCTTTTTTTCGCGCTCTAAACGTTCAGCAAAAAGCTCATTTTCCTGTTTTTTCTTGGCTTCAAATTCGGTTTTGGCTTTTTCGAATTGCTCGTTTTTGAGTTCCAATTCTCTTGCCTGAGCATTGGCTTTTTGTTGAAATTCTTTACGAATACTATCTTCTAACTGATGTTTTAAGATATCATTTACATCGATAGTTGTTCCGCAATTTGGGCACTGAATTGAAGATTGCTCCGCCATTGTTATTAATTTTTAACGAGAATTATAATTTGCTAAGGTATTTAAAAGTTCGGTGTTTTTAAGGAATTTGGTTGTGATAAATTGTAACGATTTTTTGTTAGTCGCGAATTACACTAATTTTTACGAATTGTTTTATTTGCTCGCAATTTAAAAGCTTTTAAAGTTTACTTTTTACGGATTTCCTTAATTTAAAAATGATTTTTTCTCATTTTATGTCATCCTGACGAAGGAAGGATCACACGCGGAACTCGATAAAGATTGGAGATTTTGTTTGCGGAATTTCTTGTGTGATCCTTCCTTCGTCAGGATGACAAATACTGCGTTAAATCATTATGAAAAAAGCTCTGAACCTTTAAGATATTCATAAAATACTCTTAGCGTGAAATGTTTTTCTTCAACAAAAAATCTACAGCGACTTTAGTGATTTCAGAATCATCTTCTTTTGAAGTAATCAACGAAACATCTGTAAATAAATTGACCTTTTTCAATTCGATAAAAGCTATTTCTGGATCGTGATTGTTTCTTGCAATATTTGATGGAACAATCGAAATTCCTAATCCGTTTTTTACCAATTGTACAATAGAATTGATATTGTTGGCTTCATGGATAATCTTCGGCGTAAAGCCATAAAAAGCACACAGTTGAAGCAAAACTTCGTGATAATGAGGCGCATAATCTTTGTTGAAAAATACAAAGGTTTCATCTTTTAGATTTGGAATTTCTTTCTCAGAATTAATTTGTATTAAACTCTTATTATAAACTACCGAAAACCCGTCCTTAAACCACAATTGCGATTGTATTTTGGGAGATTTTATTGGCGAGCGAATAATTCCCAATTCTATTTTTCCTTGTTCCAAAGCATCGATTTGTTTGGTGGTAGAAACTTCAAAAAGCTTGAAATTTACATACGGAAATTGCTCTTTAAGATGTTTGATCAATTCTGAAATAACAGAAGAATAAATCGAACTGATGTAAGCAATTCTGAATTCGCCAGAAACATTCTCGGCTATTTTTTTTGTTTTCACCGAAATACGCTCCAAATTCTGAAAAAGCGCTTTTACTTCTTTTTCAAAATATTTTCCGGCTTCGGTCAATTCTACTTTTTTATTGTTTCTGATAAAAAGCTTTGCCTGAAGTTCTTCCTCTAATTCGGCAATTTGTCTGCTTAACGGAGGCTGTGAAATAAAGAGTTTTTCTGATGCTTTGGTAAAGTTGAGTTCTTCGGCGACAGCCAAAAAATATTTTAAGTGACGTAATTCCATGATACTTTTAAAGTATTATTAATTGATAAAAATAATATTTTTAAAGTATTTATGAAAGATATAGTTTTGAAAAAGAAAAACAATTCTCTCGCAGATTGGCAGATAGGGCAGATTAATAATTAATATAAATCATTCTTAATCACAATATCCAGATCAATAATAGCAAAAAGATCCTCTAAGCCTGCTAAATCTGTGGGAGATAAAAACAAAAAAAGCTATGAAAAAATCAACTATTGCAGAAATAAAAGAACGTTTTGACAATGATGTCGAACGATTTTCGAATTTAGAAACGGGGCAAGTGGCCACAATCGACGCAACAATTTCTTTGGAATTAATTACAGAAGCTTCTAAAAGAATTGTTCCGAATGCTCAAAATGTTTTAGATATTAGTCGCGGCTGCCGGAAATTATACTTTGAAGATGTTGTCTAAACTACCAAATTTAAATTGCACTTTGGTCGATTTGAGTTTGCCAATGCTGGACAAAGCTTTTGAAAGAGTTTCTGCAGTAACAGACGGAAAAGTTGAGATTAAACAAGGTGATATTCGCGAAGTTGCTTTAGAAGAAAATAGTTTTGATATTATTTTGGCTGGCGCGGTTTTGCATCATTTACGCGATGATCAGGATTGGGAAACGACTTTTTCTAAATTGTTTAAATTATTGAAACCCGGAGGATGTTTAATGATTTCAGATTTGATTACGCAGGATACAGAATTGCTAAATGAATTTACCTGGCAGATATATGGTGACTATTTGGAAGGAATAGGAGGGACAGCATATCGTCAGAAAGTATTCGATTATATTGAAAAAGAAGACACGCCAAGATCAATGAATTATCAATTGGATTTGATGAAAAAAGTAGGTTTTAAAAGCGTTGAAATCTTACATAAAAATATGTGCTTTGGCGCTTTTGGAGGAATTAAATAATTTTTTTCGGTCACTAATTTCACGAATTTGCAAATTTTATTAGCTTGAAATTAATTGGTGCAAATTCGTGAAATTCGTGGCGAAAGATTATAAAATCTGTGCGGTTTTATACACCTGAATTGGGCTTGCGACCAAGCTCTCGGCTTTAGAAATGAAATCTACTAAATACGATTGAGTATTATGTAAATCCAAACCAACTTGATCTTTCCATTCTTCCCAAAGAATAAAAACAGTATCTGAAGTATGTAAATCGTAACGAATACAGGTCGCTTCTTTTCTAGTTTCGGTTACTAAGTGAGTCAGCATATTTTGAACTTCAATTAAGTTCTCTGGTTTACTTTTTAAAATTGCGGTAATCGAAATCATAATTATAAGTTTTTAAAAGTTTCTTCCAAATGTTTCGTGTAATCTTCTTTAAAGATAATAATATTTTCTGGTGTCGCACCTTTTTCAACGTCATGAAAATGGAATCCGTTTACGCGTTCCATTCCTGTAAATTTGTTCATTTTATGAAAACCAAACATTGCACCGTCGTCAACAGAAGTTTCCTCGAAGAATTCGCCAGGAAGTGTAAAAGCTGTTTTTGGAGCATTCCAACTCGTGGTTAGCATGTATTTGCGTCCGTGTAAAAGACCGCCCGTTCCGTAATTAATATCTGGATTCACACGGCTTCTTCCATCACTTTTGTAGATTCCGTTATTGTGTCCCTGAGTAAAAACATCATCGATATATTTTTTGAAAAGATTCGGAATTTGAAACCACCAAACAGGTGTGTGGTAGATAATTAAATCTGCCCAAACAAACTTTTCTACTTCTTCCTGAAGATCGATTTCATTTTCGACATGCGTTGTTTTTATTTCGTAATTATTGTTTTTAGAAAGAAATTCAACTGTCCAATCCTGAACGGTTTGATTGAATTTTCCACCTGAATGAGCGAATTTTTGTCCGCCGTTAATTATAAATATCTTTTTCATTTTAAAATTGTTGTTTCTTTTGAAAATGGATGCGTGAGGGATAGCAGTGGAAATCCTTTTGTGTCCCGAGGCTTCGGGGCATAAAAGATTGAAACGAATAGCCCGACCCAGAGGGGCACGCCCAAATTCTAATTATTTAATTTTTGAGATTGTTTTTTAAACGCATAGAAACATAGGTTTTTCTTTTCTAAAAAAAGGTAATTGAAAGAAACTCGTTTCTCACACATAGTTGTCAAAATGACAAACTAAGCTGACTATGTTTGTTAATACAAGTGAAACGCCTTTTAGACCAAGTGAAAATTATGTTTCTATATGTTAAATATTATTTTAATTTCGAAATTGCCTGATTAATAAATTCCAATTCTGAAATTGATAAATTGAAATCCATTGTTTTTGCGTTTGAGATTGCCTGCTCTGCATTTCTGGCTCCGGCTAAAACTATAGAAATTCCTTTTTGTAAAGTTGTCCAGCGTAAAACTAACTGCGAAATCGAAATGTGTTTTGCGTTTGCTAAAGAACTTAATTCTTCTACCAAAGTTTTTACTTTTTGAAGATCGAATTGACCGAAATAACCATTTCTGTGATCGTTTTCTTTTAATTTGCTGTCGGTAAAATATTTTCCAGTTAATAAACCTCTTTCCATTGGACTGTAAGCAATAATTCCGATGTTTTCTGCAACTGTAAATGGAATTAAATCGGTTTCAATTTTACGGTTCAGCATGCTGTAAGCTACTTGATTGGAAGCGATTTGAACTGTTTTTTGTGCTTCCTGAATTTGTGGAATACTGTAATTACTTACTCCAAAAGCTCTTATTTTTCCTTGTTGAATTAAGGTTTCAACCGCTTCCATTGTTTCTGAAATTGGCGTTGTTGAATCTGGCCAGTGAATTTGCAGTAAATCAATATAATCGGTTTGAAGGCGTTTTAGGCTTTCTTCGATTTCTTTGATTACATTTTCTTTGGATGAATATTTGTAAACTGGAACTTTTTTCCCGTTATCATCGGCATCAAAAAAGAAATCACCCTTTCCTTGATTACTTCCGTCCCAAACCAAACCAAATTTGGTAAGTAATTGAACTTTAGAACGATCATGACTTTTAATTGCTTCACCTATCATTTCTTCGCTTAATCCGAATCCGTAAAAAGGAGCCGTATCAATTGTGGTAACGCCATGATCGATAGAAGCGTGAATTGAATCGATTGAATCTTTCTTTTCGTTCCCGCCCCACATAGTTCCGCCAATGGCAAAAGCACCGTAAGTGATAGTTGATAATTCAAGTTCTGAACTGCCTAATTTTCTATATTCCATGATTATGATTTTTTGTATTAAAATTTGATTAGGCAAAATTATACTGTTTTTATGACTTGTATTTGGTATATATTTGTCTTTTTTAGGTATATTTGCAACTTCAAAATAAATTGAATTATGAAAAAAGAAAACTTGTACGAGCCTTTTACGGTTTCTTTTGAGACTTTAGATGAATATCCGGATGTGGGAGATCGTCATAATTTTTTTGAGCTTGTTTATATTTTGAAAGGAACAGGCAGACAGTGTATTAATAAAAATATTTTCGAGTATGATGCCGGACATATGTTTTTATTGACGCCTGAGGATTGTCATAATTTTACAATTGAAACTGAAACGAAGTTTTTCTTTTTAAGATTTAATGATATTTATTTGAAGAATTCGAGTCTGCAAAACGAAAATATTCAGCGTTTGGAATATATTCTTCAAAATGCAAATCACCAGCCAGGATGTATTCTTAAAAATGATGCGGACAAATGTCTAGTTAAGGTGATGATTGAAGCTATTTGTCGCGAACACCAAGATAAAGATGTTTACAATCAGGAATTGATTCAGCAATTGGTTAATACTTTGATTATTATTGTGGCTAGAAATATTGCTAAATATCTTCCTGAGCAAGTGAATATTGGCGCGGAAGCAAAAGCAATGGATATTCTTCAGTACATTCAAAACAATATTTATTATCCTGAAAAGATTAAAGCTGAGTCGATCAGCGACTATTTCGGAATTTCGAATACGTATTTAGGACGTTATTTTAAGAAACATGCGAGCGAAACGATGCGAGCAATATATCGGTAATTATAAAACGAAACTGATTGAACACCGTCTGCAGTTTAGTGATAAACGTATTAATGAAATTGCTTATGAATTTGGTTTTACCGATGAAAGTCATTTTAATAAATTCTTTAAAAAGCAAAAGGGATATAGTCCGTCTGAGTTTAGAAAGACGATTAGATTGAGTGCTTAGTTTTTGCCACGAATTTCACGAATTTCATGAATTTTTTTTGCCACGGATTGAGAGGATTAGAAAGGTTTTTTTACGCAGATTTAAAATAGGTTTTTTTAAGAAATCTGTAAAATCTGCGAGAGAAAAAATCTGTGTAAATCTGCGTTTTCGCAAAGCGAATCTGTTTTATCCGCGTACTTTAATCCTATTTTCGATAATAAAATAAAAAGTCTTTAGTTAGATGATTTTCTTAATTACCCTAAGTTTGTGTGTGTGTTTGTTTAATTCAGGATTGTAAATTCCTGAGTGGTCTAAACGATCAATACGAACTTTTCCGCTGGCGTGAATAATGTAGTTATTATCCATTATAATGCCGACATGAGTAATGTTTCCTTCATCATTATCAAAAAAAGCTAAATCTCCTGCTTCACTTTCTTCAATAAAACTTAAAGGATCGCCTTCAAGCGCCTGTTGTGATGCGTCACGATGAATTTTGTATCCGTTTAGTTTGTAAACCATTTGTGTAAAACCAGAACAATCGATTCCGAAAGGTGTTTTTCCGCCCCATAAATAGGGAGCGTTCAAATACATAAAAGCAGTATTTATAAGTGCACTTTTAGGTTTGATGCCGCTTGTTTTCGTTCCTTCAAAATCAAAATTAGCAGTATTGATTTCGCTATTGTTTAAAAAAGATAATGATGCGCCTAGTGGAATTGGAAGCAGTAAATTATCAGGAGCGGTGATATAATCAATTAAATCAGCATTTAAGATGATTGATTCTTTGCTTAATTGATTGAAATTTGCCTCAGAAATCACCTGATATTGTTTAGAATCGACCCACCCTTCGTAGTCATCAAACTGAATTCTTATTTTAGCCCATTGATTTTGGCGTTCTAAGATTTCGATATGTTCGCCAAACAAAAGTTGTGTAACGATTTCACTTCTGTCACTTGGTTCAGATCGAACGGGTACTATAGCTAAATTGCAAATTCCAAACATTTAAGGAAATTTATAAGTTGAAAATTAGGAGTTATAGTTTCTCATAACTCCTAATTTTAGATATTATTATTTAAGCTCTTTCAAGAACAATTGCAGATGCACCTGCCGCCATTGCAAATTGCAGCTAGCCGCCAGTTTTAGCATTGTTTTGCTCTAAAACATTTAGTAAAGTTACAATAATACGCGCTCCCGAACAACCTAGTGGATGTCCTAAAGAAACAGCGCCTCCGTTTACGTTTACTTTATCGTTATCTAAATTCAAGATTTTAGCATTGGCTAAACCTACGACAGAGAATGCTTCATTAAATTCGAAGTAATCAACATCTGAAATTGAAATTCCTGCTTTGTCTAATGCTTTTGGTAATGCTTTTGCAGGGCTTGTTGTAAACCATTTTGGTTCTTGTGCGAGCATCTGCATATCCTTTGATGTAGGCCAGAGGTTTTAATCCTAATGCAGTTGCTTTTTCTTCAGACATTAAAACCAATGCTGCGACTCCGTCATTGATAGTTGAAGCATTTGCGAGCAGTTACAGTTCCGTCTTTTGTAAAAACAGCGCTTAAAGATGGAATCTTGTCTAATTTCACATTAGTATATTCTTCATCTTTAGAAAATATAATTGGTTCACCGCGTCTTTGTGGTACTTCGACAGGAACTATTTCATTATCAAATTTTCCAGCATCCCAAGCTTTTGCGCTTCTCTCATAAGATTGAATAGCAAAATTATCTTGTTCTTCACGGCTGATGTTATATTCAGTTGCACATAAATCAGCGCAAACTCCCATTGCGTTGTTATCGTAAGCATCTGTCAAACCATCTTTCTGCATTCCGTCAAGCATAGTAGCTGGGCCAAATTTGTTTCCGGCACGCATTTGTACATAGTGTGGAATTAAACTCATGCTTTCCATTCCGCCGGCAACTACTACTTCAGCATCTCCGCAAGCGATAGCCTGCGCGCCGAACATAACCGCTTTCATTCCAGAAGCACATACTTTATTTACAGTTGTAGCAAGAACTTCTTCAGACAAGCCGGCAAAAAGTGTCGCTTGACGTGCTGGAGCTTGTCCAACTCCTGCCTGAATTACGTTACCCATAAAAACTTCATCAACTAATTTTGGGTCTAGGTTAATTTTTTGAAGTGCGCCTTTTATAAGCGTAGACACCTAATTTTGGTGCGGGTACGGTAGATAACCCTCCCATGAAACTTCCGATAGGTGTTCTAACGGCAGAAACGATAACAACTCTTTTGTTCATTTTCTGTGTAATATTAGTTAATAAAGCAAATTTACTCTTTATTTGAATATATTCAAATTTTGTGCAGAATAGGGTGATTTTAAATTTTAGGTGAAATTTTTGTTAATTCTATATGTTTGATTGTGAAGTGTTTTAAAAAAAAAGATTAAAAAAACTTAAAAAAAAGTACAAAAATAGTTGTGAGAAATGGAATGTTGTGTTACCTTTGCCACCGCAAAACAGAACACGTTTCTTGAGCTTGGAGAGGTGCCAGAGCGGTAATGGAGCAGATTGCTAATCTGTCGACGGGTAACCGTCGCCAGGGTTCGAGTCCCTGTCTCTCCGCTTAATAATTTGCCTTCGGGGTGTAGCGTAGCCCGGTTATCGCGCCTGCTTTGGGAGCAGGAGGCCGCAGGTTCGAATCCTGCCACCCCGACAGAAACTTTACCATAAAGTTTTAAAACAAATGGTTCCATAGCTCAGCTGGATAGAGCAACGCACTTCTAATGCGTAGGTCGAAGGTTCGAATCCTTCTGGGATCACAACAAGCCACTCAATTTGAGTGGCTTTTTTGTTTTGTATTCTGTTGCTTTTTGGATGGTAAAAGGCATCAAACTCTAAATGCTTTGGAGAAACATTAAATAGTATAGTGCTAACTATTTTTTTACCACAGAGAACACAAAATTTTTTCGCGGAGTTAAATAATATTTGAATTATTTACACAATTTAAGTCCACAAAGTTTTACGAACTTTTTGATTTTGCTAAACTTAAATATTAAAAAAATCTTTGCGTTCTACGCGGTAATTTTTTTTTCCTTTTCAGCAGGTTGAAGAGGTCATGTTCAAATACTATTAATTAAGCAAAAATTAGCCCCAGTTTGATAGATAAAGTGTCAGAACCTCGAAGTATAAGAAACAAAAAAGGCTGTCTGATAAGACAACCTTTAAAGACTAATAAAATAAAAATGTATTCTAAAGTTTTACTTTCCTGATTGGCTTTCAGGGCTCATAATAACTTCGACACTGCTAGAACTATCCAAAACGTGCTTACTAAACTGCTGAATAGTTTTCTGATTAATTTTAGAAATTAAATTTTTATATTCTTCATCCGTTGAGAATGGAATCTGATTTAAACTGTAATTGTAAATTGTAGTGTTCCAAAAGGAATTGGTTTTAAGCGATTCTTCTCTTGTTTTTAAAAGTGCTTTTTTAATGTCTTCTAAATCATTTGCGTTGACGGGATTCGACTTTAAATCGTTTATTTCTTTCCAGACAATCTGCATTAATTTTTCCTGTTTGTCAGGATTACAGTCAAAAGTTAGGGCTAAACTAAACGTAGGTTTGGGAATAAGCTCCAGATTACCGCCTACATTTACACCATAACTACCGCCTTCTTTCTCTCTAATTGTCTGCAGGAATCGTTTAGAAAGTAGTTCACCAATAATATAAAGGGTCATTGCGTTCTCTTTGGTGTATTCTGTTTTTCCTGTAAGGTTTAGGTAAACAGTACTTTTAGCAACTTCCATCGGGCGTTGAAAATGTACGATAGTTTTACCCTTTTTTGGTTCAATATTATGATCTGTAAAAGTTTCTTTTGAAGCTGGATTTGATTTTAAGTTTCCAATATACTTCTGAATTAATTCTAAAGCTTTATCAGGAATATTTCCAACAAAAATAAAAGTAAAATCAGAAGCATTTTTAATTCGGTCGCGATAGATGTTTTCTGCTTTTTTCAAATCGATAGTTTCAAGGAATTTTTCATTAAATAGAAAAGTTCTCGAACTATAGTTTGAATTTGCCAAATCAATCGAATCCTTAAATGCACTGCCGTTATCTTTTTTAATCGTTTCTAAACGATTCTTATATTGTTCTTTTAGAATGTTGAAAATATTTGGGTCGAAACGAGGTGCTTCAAAAGAAAGATACAGCAATTGCAAGCATCGTTTCAAAATCGGCTTTATTTGAACTTCCTTGAAAACCTTGCGTGTTTTCGCCAATAAAAGGAGCAGACTGCGCTACTTTTCCTGTAAGTTTTTCTTTTAAAGCGATATTGTCAAAATTCCCTAAACCAGATGATCTGGCAATTGTCGTAGCGATTTCGGCAGAAGCCAGATCTTCTGTTTTAACTAAGGATTTACCGCCTTTTGAAAAAGCAGAAAATACAATTTGATCCTGAGAATAGGTTGTCGGTAAAATAATAATATTGACTCCGTTTTCTAAAGTATAACCTTTTGCGTCAGCAATAGCAGGTACTTCAAATGTTTTTTTAATTGCGGCAGGTTTTAGTTCTTTGTCAATTAAGGGAGCGTTATTCTCTTTTTTAGTGTAAGGTTCTAAAGTCATGTTTTCGACCTTTTTCATCACATTGACAACAGCTTCTTTGTTTGGAAAACTACTTTTATCCTGATCTGAGCCTGTTACCAAAACAACTTGATTTGTTGGTTTTTGAATGTTTTTTGCATAAGCATTCAATTCCTCTAAAGTGATACTTTTTATAATACCAACAATTAATTTATAATCATCTTCAGGGGAAAGGAATGGCTTTGCTTTTAGGAAATAATTGGTCAATTTATCTGCCCAGCTGTCATTGTCGACTTTATTTTTATTGCTTATAAAATCATCATAAGAGCTTATGAAAATCTTTTTGGTGCGTTCTAATTCGGCTTGCGCGACTCCAAAGCGTTTTAAACGTTCGGCTTCTGTATAAGCTTCTTCAAAGGCTTCAATGGTTTTTCCTTTTTTGGCTAAAGCCGAAATGTTAAACGAAGTATTTAATCGTGAAATAGGATCAAAATAGGTTTGTAAGTTTAACGCGACGCCTTGGTTTTTTAAAAGTAATTCTTTGAATCGATTGTTTAAAATACTCGTGTAAAAAGAGTTCATGACGTTTTTACGAGTCAGAATACTGTCTTTTACCAAAGGTTCATCGAGAACATATTGGAGGGTAATAGAGGTAGAAGAGGCTTCTTTGTCTGATGCCGTTCCAAAATACAATTCATCGTGCTTCGGAATTTCAAAATAGGAGCGGGCAACCGCTTTTTTAGCTAATGGAATTCCAGAAAAAATTGCTTTTACCTTTTGTTCCATTGCTTTTACATCAATATCTCCAACAATAATTACGGCTTGTAAATCTGGGCGGTACCATTTTTTATAATAGTTTCGAAGTTCAGCATATTTGAAGTTATTGATGATATTTAAATCACCAATAACATCTCTTTTACTATATTTTGAACCTTTGTACAAGACCTGATCAGTCTGCATTTTTAAACGGAAACCGCTTGTGCGTCGCGTTCTCCATTCTTCTCTAATAACGCCTCTTTCGGCATCAATTTCTTCATTGGTTAAAGAAAGAGAACCAGACCAGTCATGCAGTACCCAAAGTGTAGAATCAATCAGTTTTTCGTTGGTAACAGGAACCGAGCTTATATTGTAAACCGTTTCATCTTGAGCGGTGTAAGCATTGATGTCTTTACCAAAACTTACTCCGTTTTTTTCCAGCATTTTAATGATACCTTTTCCTTTAAAATGTTCGGTTCCGTTAAAGGCCATGTGCTCTAGAAAATGTGCCAGTCCGTTTTGATTGTCATCTTCTAAAATAGCACCAACATTTTGAACAAAGTAAAAACTTGCTCTGTCTTTTGGTTCTTCGTTATGCAGAATATAATACGTTAATCCGTTTTTTAATTTACCCGTCGTAACGTTTTTATCCAGGGGAATTGTAGTTTTAAACTGCGAAAAAGCGCCTTGAAAAGACAAGGCCATAATCGCAATAAAGATATTTTTTTTTGTACTCATTTTTTTTGATTTTTTTATCTTCTGTTTCTTCTAATAAGTATAAAAGCAAGCACTTAGGATGATCAATAATGGAAATAACCCAATAAATACAATTTTATTGATGAAAACCTGATTGGAATTTATTGTTATTGATTTGTCAATATGTTGAGGACGAGTGGTATCAATTGGGAATTCATAATTGCTAAACCAGCTGAAAATATCGGTTACGAACTGAAATGTTCCTGATCCGTTTCTGCTTAACTCCGCATTTCCCATGAAATCTGCATCTCCGGCAACAATTATTTTTTGTGATTTACCCTTTACATTTCTCGTTAAAGCTACAGCAAGGGGTACAGAAGTTACAGCAGATTGTTTTTTCAAATCTTCAGGAATTGAAGTAATTCCAGTCTGCGCTTGCCAAGCCGGCTGATTGTTTGTTTTTAAAAGCGTAGTAACTTTAAATCCAGCATCTTTTACAGTTTTAATACCACTGCTTCCTAAAAACGGAATTGGACTTACATTTCTGCTTTTGCTTAATTTGATAACAGTCGTATCGATATTTTTTGAAACTTCAGTAACTAAATAATCTGGAGAATTAGTTTCACTTTCCTGAACCAATGCTTGTTTGGTAAAACTCAATCCTAATTTATCTGTAACCGCATCCAAAGCCGAATTAGTTTCTGGTTCTGCCAAAAGCATTAAATTTTTTCCTTCGTCAATATATTTATTGATACGGTCAATAGCGCCCTGACTCAATTGCGTTTTTGGATCTGCAATTATTAAAATAGTCGTCTGCTCCGGAATATTCTGTGCATTAATATCTACAGAAGAAACTTCAAATCCTTGATTGATAAGTGAATATCTAAAAGAGATTTCATTAAATCCGGTTTTGTAATTTTTATCTCCAATTTTATCAACGCTTCTTTCCATGTTTCCGGTTGCAAAAACAATTTTTGGAGCAGGAACAACGATACGTTTTAAAGATGCCGAAATTTCTTTTTCCATCGGAACTTTAAACATATCATCAAACATTCTTAAATAGGTTTTCTTTCCGTTGTATTCTACCGTTCTTACAACTCTGTTTTGCTCTGGTTTTAAATCAATAATTTTCTTGATTTCTGCAGGAGAATATAACTTTTTCAGTTTCATATTCTGCGTTTCAATCATTTTCTCTGCGAGCTGTTTGTCATTCAATCCCGGATTTTGGGCATATAAAGCTTCGTTGTTTGAAGTGTCATAATAGTAGATATATTCCATTTCCATTTGGGGCAAGAAACGGGTGTATTTTTCAAAACTGGCAATATCTTGGTTTTGAGCGTATGGCATTACCATGAAATAGTTGATATCCAATAAGTTTACATAAGTTGTTAACTTGATCGGGCCGTCTATTTTTTTAACAATATCTAAGCTGTTTTTTGTTAATGTTCTGTCTTTCGTGCGTGTCATATCATGGAATGACGTAAGAGAAGCCCTTGATGTAATATACCCAAGTGATAAAACAATCGTGATTAATAAAGTATATTTTAAAACTCTTTTTGAGATCGTTTGTGCGTCTCTTCCTGTTTGTAATTTGTAAATACTCAACACGATAAAAAGACTGCTTACCAAAACAAAATAAAATACATCTTTACTAATAATAAGACCTTCAAGCATTTCGTTTGCACGTCCGGCGATAGAAAGGAAATAAGTAATATCTTTTACAACTTCAACATCCTGCCAAAGTTTTCCAATAAAATTTAAACCTGCCAAAACTACCAAAGTACTGATTGCAAGCAACAACTTGATAAGAAGTTAAACAAGACATAAAAAGTCCGATTGCGGCGTAGGTACACACCAATAAATACAATCCAATAAGTCCTGAAATGGCGAATTTTAAATCTAAATTTTCAATTGAGAAATAAGCAATACCAACCTGTAATCCTAATATCACAATGAATAGAAGACAATAAGCCGCAATGGCCAAATATTTACCCAATACAATATCTTTAATTTTAATTGGGGACGAAAGTAAAAGTTTGATCGAACCGCTGTTGATCTCACGGCTCACTAATCCCATTGTTAAAAGCGGTACATATAAATACAAATAATTCTGCATTTCTGTATATAAACCACTGAAACCTGAAAAAATAATCTGAGAAAGGTTATCCATGCCCTGACCGATTTTCTGTGATTTTTCAAAACGCTCTATGGTACCGAAGAATTTCCAGCTTGACTGGATCGAAAATATTACTAAAACTACCCACGCCACAGGTGAGTAAAACATAGTATTAAGCTCTGTTTTAGCAATTCTATATATTGTTTTCATTTGTTTGTTTTTAAGAAGGTGTAGAGTTTTTAGAAGGAGCTTTTTTAGATAATTGTGCGAAAATTTCATCTAATGAAACTTTTTCAAATTGAATTTCACGTAATTTCCAGTCGTTATGAACGCTTAACGAAATGATTTTTTCTGCAACTTCCTGCGTTCCTTCAAATGTTATCTGTACTTTTTTAGGAGAAAGAAACACAGCATTTGTAACTTCCGATAGAGCGGTTAAAGATTCAATTTTAGGAGGATTTTCAAAACTAGCCGTTAATTTATCTGCCTCGATATAATTGTTAAAAGCATCAAGTGTGTCAGAGAAAACCATGTGCCCGTTCTCGATCATTCTGATATCCTGGCAGGTTGCCTGAACTTCAGAAAGAATGTGTGATGAGAAAATTACCGCTTTGTCTTTGGAGATTTTTTTGATTAATTTTCTAACTTCTAAAATCTGGTTAGGATCCAATCCGTTTGTCGGTTCATCTAAAACTACTAATTTAGGTTCATGAATAATAGCTTGCGCAATACCCACACGTTGTCTGTAACCTCCAGATAAGTTTCGAATTAATCGGTGGCTGAAATGTGAAATACCGCATTGTTCTTTGGCTTTCTCTAAAGCATTTTTTAAATCTTCTTTTTTTACATGACGTAATTCTGCACAGTGAATCAAATATTCATTTACAGTTAAGTCTAAATGTAAAGGAGGTGTCTGCGGTAAAAAACCAATTAATTTTTTGGCTTCAACAGGATTTTCTTTCAGATTAATTCCGTCAATAAAAATATTACCGCTGGTTTGGTTTAAAACACCGCAAAGAATATTCATTGTGGTTGATTTTCCTGCGCCATTAGATCCTAAAAGACCTAAAATTCTATTTGTTTTAATTTCAAAATTTATATTTTGTATTGCCCAATCCTTGCTGTATTGATGTGACAAATCCTCAACTCTTACAATTGTTGTTTCCATAGTGTTTTTTAAAATTGCAAGAATGTATTTTTATTGAAAATACATTCCTGCATCATTTTTATTATTTTAGTAATATCCTTCGTTTTGAGTTAAAAAAGGATTAGAACGAGTAGCCGTTTCTGGTATAGGATAGAGTTTATCTGTAGTCGCCCAGATTTTTGCAGGTATTATTCCTAATACTTCATCAGCTTTTCCGGTTCTTTTAAGATCAAACCATCTGTGGCCAAATTCTCCAAAAAATTCACGTTGTCTTTCTAAAGCAATTAAGTCTAACAATTGATTTGGATCTGTCAATGTCGTAGATGTCAATAACGCTCTGTTTCTGATTACGTTAATATCTTGTCGCGCTCCGGTTATATCATTTAGTTTTGCTCTGGCTTCTGCTCTAATTAAATAAAGTTCTGCCAATCTCAATACAGTAGAGCGTTCTACAGGAGCTGTAGTATACGAGTTTTTGTATTTTCTGGGACCAATTCCTATAGAAACTCCTGCAGATGATTTAATAGGAACAGTCCAGTTTGTTTTTCTGGCGTCATCGGTTTCAAATAGCGTTGCACTTTTTCTAAGAATAAAAGTACCACCAATTTGTGTAGCAACGATTTGGTGCTGTAAAAGTAGCGCCTCCTTCATACGTATAAGCCGTATTAAAGTAAGGAATCTGCCAGATTGCTTCTGTATTATCTGCGATAAAAGGGCTGTTTGTCGCTGTTAATCCGTTGATCATTTTATAAGTCCCATTCTGGCTTATTACTGCACTTGAATAAGTTGATGCCTCAGTCCATTTTCCTAAATAAAGATTCACTCTTGCTAATAAAGCTTGTGCAGTCCATTTTGTAGCTCTGATACGCTGATTGGTATAATTGCTGTAATTTACAGGAAGATTGTTTGAAGCATCTTCAAGATCAATATTAATTTGATTGTAAACTTCAGTTTGAGTATTGCGGGGAGCCAGAGAAGACTTCTCTACACTTGTACTTAAAACTAAAGGAACATCGCCATATAAATTGGTCAGATAAAAATAACAGAAAGCTCTTATAAATTTTGCTTCGGCAACAAAACGCGTGCTTTTGGCTTCAGTAAGAGTTTTGCTTGCAGTTATACCTTCTATAACGGCATTAGCATTGTAAATGGTTTTATAAAATTCTGTCCACATACTTCCATTCGTACCGTCTGTGATCGGAATTTCATTTGTAGTGTAAACATTTTCAATCAACGACACTGGTAAAAGTTCATCAGAGGTTTGTCCGGGAATAATATGCAGTGAATTATAATAAGTAAGCGTTACCATACTTTGGTAAATTCCGTTTACAGCGACTTCAGCAGTAGCGTCAGAAGCATATACCGTAGCAGATGATAATTCACTGCTCGGAAGTTCAACTTCAAGTAAGCTTTCGCGACTCGTTAGTCCTACTAAAAGAAAAAACGAAAATATATACGAGTATTTTATAGAATTATTTTTCATGATTTTTAGATTTAAAATGTAAACTGAGTTCCAAGAGTTATCGTACGTAGTGGAGGTAAAGCTAAACCTTGAGTTTCAGGGTCAAATCCTTTGTATTTAGTAAAAGTCATCAAGTTTTGTCCTTGTAAGGAAAGACGAATCTTCTGAATGAATTTTTGCGTTTTTTGATCCAGGGGAATAGTATAAGTCGCGCTTACATTTTTTAATTTAATGTAAGAAGCATCAACAATCGTAGCAGTAGAACCTGCATAGTTTAAGAAACTTGGCTGATACGCTGTACTTAAAATATTTCCCTGAGCAATGTATTCATTGTATTCATCAACCTGATAATTGGCTAAACCGTATGGGTAACCCGGCTGTACTGCAGTAGAAGCCAACATGCTTCTTCCGTCTTGTTTTACAAATTGAAATAAAAAGTCTAATGAAAATGCTTTATAACTTACAGAGTTTAAAACTCCTCCGTAATATTTAGGAGCGGTAGAACCATAATATTTTCTGTCACCAGCACCCGTCTGAGCAAAACCAGTACTAATTCTTCCGTCTCCATTAGTATCTTCAAACTGAGCAATTCCATTTACTACACCAGTATAGTTGTATAAATACCTTGCAGATATTGAATTTCCGACAACATATTGAGAGTAATATGCTGAATTTTGTATGTTTTCGAATTCTAAAAGTTTATTTGAGTTTGTAGAAAAATTAAGCGATGTCGACCAGTTTAAGTTTTTAGTATGAATGTTGGTTGAATTAAGTGTAAATTCCCATCCTTTATTTTCAACTAATGCACCTAAATTTGCTATATAACCTGTAAAACCTGCCTGAGGGCTAAGAGTTGCAGTAACTAATTGGTTTCCAGAAGTATTTCTGTAAAAAGCGACACTAAATGATAAACGATCATTAAGAAAACCAAGATCTATTGCGACTTCAAATTTCTTAGTAACTTCCCATCTGTAATTTGGATTTGCAATACGGGTTGTAGCCAAAGCAGAGTTTCCAACACCATAAGTACTAGAACTGTAAGTGTCAGCATATCCATATTCTTCAGACGGATCATTACCAACTTCTCCATAGCTGGAACGAAGTTTACCAAAGCTTAAAACAGAGCTGTCTTTTAAGAAATCTTCTGCAGAAAAAATCCAGGCAAGCACCAAGAGATCCAAAATTTCCATATTTTTTGTTGGCGCCAAAACGAGAAGATCCATCTCTTCTAAAATTGGCATTCAAGATATATTTACTTAAAATATTATAGTTTACCCTGCTGAAAAGAGAAGCATACTTATATTCTGAAGTACCATTGTAAGAAGTGATATTGGTTGCAGAACCTGTAATACCTATTAAGTTATCAGCACTGTAGCCAGATGTACTCACATAAGACGGCATTTCTGATTTTCTGTTCTGCCAGGAACCACCAACCAAAACAGAAAGATTACCTTTCCATAAAGGAGTTGTATAGTTTAACTGCGGATCTATAGTAAAGTTGTTGGTATTATTATTTGAAACCGTGTAAGATCTTGAAAGGTTTAGCGAAAGGTTACTCGCTGTATAATACACATTATTCATACCCGACGCAGGCAAAATCTGCTTTGTAATCATTTCTGCTTTTCCGTATCCTAAATCGGTTTTAAAAGACAAGCCTTTTGCAAGTTCAAATTGAAAATTAAAACTGGTAATCAAATTGTTCCCTTTGTCTTCAACTCTTCTGTCTAAAGCCGCAACTGGATTTACATCACTAAAATAAGTTGGTGACCAATAATAAGATCCATCTGGATTGTAAATAGGGTGATTTGGTGCCGTAACAACAGCATAATTGGTAATGTCGTAAAATGGCAGTTTATTATTATCAGCAGAATACAAAACTGAAGCTCCTACCTTTAGTTTTTTGTTTAATGTGCTGTGAGTAATATTAAAGTTGGTAGAAAATTTATTATAACCAAAATCTCCCGGCAAAACAGTACTTTCTTTGTGATAACTGCTCGCTTAAAAGAAAATTTGTAGTATCATTTCCGCCTTTTAAACTTCCAGAAAAGTCATTAAAATTAGCGGCGCCTCCAATTAATTTTTCCTGCCAGTTGGTATAAGCATTTTGGTCAAATGCTGTTAAGGCAATTCCGTTGCTAAATCCTGTAGGTGCAGTATTTGTCGTGTTTAATGCCGTGCGAAGCATATTAAGATAAGTAGGCGTATCCAGCGTTTTGATCATGTGCCCAACCTCTGAGATTCCAGAATTTGTATTTACAGTAAATACTGTTTTTCCTGATTCTCCTTTTTTGGTTGTAATAAGTACAACACCATTTGCGGCTCTAGAACCGTAAATAGCCGTAGCATCTGCATCTTTAAGAATTTCAATGCTTTCTATATCATTTGGATTGATGATATTTAATGGGCTTGTTGATTTTTGTGCACCTCTGATAACGCGATCTCCCTGAACCTGCTCTTTGATGTCATTAGATATATAAGGAATACCATCGACTACATAAAGCGGTAAATTATTAGACAAAATAGAGTTTAAACCACGAATATTAATATTAATGTTGCTTCCTGCATAACCAGAAGTCTGAGAAACAAAAACTCCCGGAGTTCTTCCCTGCAAAGTCTGCAAAATATTAGTTACGGGCTGTTTTTCAATATCTTCAGCAGTAATTTTAACTACAGATCCGGTAGAAGTTCTTCTGGTAGTAGTACCATAACCAATAACGACAACTTCATCTAATTTTGCCAAATCAGGTCGCATTTTTATGATAATCGAAGTCTGATTTTCGACCGTAACTTCTTGTGATTTATATCCTAAATAAGATACTTTCAAAACGTGTTTTCCTGAAGGTAATTCAATGTAAAACTGACCGTCAAAATCTGAAACACCTTGTTTATTGCCTCCTACAAGAGCAATAGATACTCCGGGAAGAGGCTGTCCGTTTTCGTCTAAAACCTTACCATTAAGCATATAACTTGCTTCGCTGTCATTTTCTGCTGAAACAAGTGGTTTAGGAGTTTCTTTTTTATAAATAACAACGTTTTTATCTACTTGTTTATAGACCAGATTACTTCCTTGAAATACCGTATTCAAAATATCACTAACACTTCGGCGTCCTCTTGGAGTAGTAACTTTTGGAAAATCTTTTATGATTTGCGGCTGATAGGCAAAAAGTAATCCCGTTTTATTTTCTATTGTTTTAAATAAAGTCTTAATGTCTTGGTTATGTAGTTCAATATCAACAGATATAGACTCTAAATTCTGACCACTCATTTCGGTTGCAAAGATCATATGAGTACCGCAGGTCAGCAAGAAAATGTGGAATAAACTGATTCGCATAATCATAATTGTTTTTTTTGACAAGTGAAAAAAAGAAGACTTCTTTTCCCTGTCAAACATGGTTGTTTTACAGCGTAATTTCATAAATTTGCTTGTTTTTTAATGGTTACTGGATTAATTGTTAAAAATCTTGGCCATCTGGTGTAGGAGCTGGATGGCTTTTTTTTAGTTTGGTTTTTGGTTAATTGTTTTTTCTTTTTTAAGGTTAATAATTATTTTATAAGCTTTCTAAGTAGGAGGTTAGTCGGCCTTTTTAGTTTATAGTTTATAGTTTCTGGTTTCTGGTTTCTGGTTTCTGGTTTCACTCTTCACTCTTTACTCTTCACTCTTTACTCTTCACTCTTTACTCTTCACTCTTCACTCTTCACTCTTCACTCTTTACTCTTTACTCTTTACTCTTTACTCTTTACTCTTTACTCTTTACTCTTTACTCTTTACTCTTTACTCTTTACTCTTTACTCTTTACTCTTCACTCTTCACTCTTCACTCTTCACTCTTCACTCTTCACTCTTCACTCTTTACTCTTTACTCTTCACCTTTTCACTCACATCCTTTACCGTCTAAAATAATAGTGCCGGCTTTATTGTAATGGTATTCTGTTTCAATAACACTGGAGATTACTTTTAAGACATGATCTAAATCTTCTTCGTTTAAGAAACTGGCAGTTATTCGGCAATTCTTAATTTTTTCATTCTGGATTACAATCGAAACTTTATACTTTTGAGAAATTAAAGAAACAGCTTCGGTCATATTGATGTCGTCCAGAATCAAGTAATTACTTTTCCATTCGGTTACTATTGCTTGCGCTAATATTATTCTGCTCAAAATTTAGAGTACTTTTATTTACTTTAATCTGCTGGTTTGGAGTAATAACACCATATACTTTTTCTGTGTCTCCTACCTGAACTTTACCACGAGCAACCGTAACCTCAATATTATCTGAAGAATTTTTGGCATTAATATTAAATGCAGTTCCTAAAACCCTAGTTTGGATTTTACCTGTATGTACGATAAAAGGTTTCTGTTTGTTGTGTTTAATATCAAAAAAAGCTTCTCCCGTTAATGTTACTTCACGAGTTGTACTGTTAAAAGAAGCTTGATCGTATTTTAAACTACTATTATCATTTAAAAGAACCGTACTGCCATCAGGAAGACGAACTAATTGCTTGCCGCTAAAATCAATTAAAGTATTTTCTGCGATAACAGCTGGTTGTTCCTCTGGAATTGAAACGGGAGTTTTTTGTTGGAAAAAGAATGTATTTCCGAGAGCTATGAGCAAACTAATACTTGCCACGCAAACAAAGATTGCAGGATTATTTTTCTTTTTCTTCTCGGATTTAAATCCACAACTTTAGACTCGCTTTGTGGTTTAGATAATATATAATTAAGAATATCATCTCCTTGCTTTTTATCCATTACTTCTGTAACGGCATCATTTTTCAGGATAGCATGAATTTTTTCTTTTAGAAAATCATCATGCGTGCCTTGCTGAATTATTTCCATCATTTGTCGCTGTTCTGCATCAGATAGATTGTTCTGCAGATAACTTTCAAATAACTCTTCGAATTTCTTTTGCCGCATTTGGTTCGTTAATTAAATTAGTACTTGTTTGTAAATGATAGATTGGGTTATCTTTTTTTTTTTTTTTCAGCCCTTCTGATTTTAGGGATAAAGACAGGTTTAATGTGTCTCTTTATTATAAAGACCATTTAAAAAAGGGAGGGAGTAGTTGAAAGTGAAAAAAATGTAAAAAAAATGTAAATATTATCCAAAGGACCTTTTTTGAAAGAAAAACCTTTAGTCTAAATTTTAAAAAATAGAAAGATTGTCATGAACATATTCATGTAAGGAGAAATTTTAAGTCGGATAAATTTGAGCGCCTGAGCCATATGTTTTTTTACTGTCTCTGTTGAAATACCTAAATTTTCACCAATTTTTTGATGACTAAGTCCGTCCCATTTAGCCATTTTATAGACTTTTTGCTGTTGTGGAGGAAGCTGGTCAACAATCTGATTTAGTATCGTATTGTACTGTTCATCTTTGATACTGTTGTCCGTATCGATAAGAATAGTTTTGTTTTGACTGATCTCGGATATCACATCCGTTTCTCGTGCAATCTTTTTTATAGAATTAAACAAATGATTGCGAGATATTATGTAGATATAATTCTCAAGATTATTTACTGCGACTATACTTTCACGATTCTGCCATATCTTCAAAAAGATATCCTGAACAGCTTCTTCTGCTTGAATTTTTGATTTTGTAATTCTAAAGGCAGTAGAATAAACAATATTTTTGTAGTGATTGTACATATTTGTAAAAGCAGCTTCACTTCCTTGAGATATTTCAAGAAGAAGTTTATTTTCGTCTATGTTCGAATTTTGAGCCATGCTTTTACTAAGAATCAATTCAGCAATATTATTTATTTTTTTTCAAATGCAGATTATTTATCTATAATACCATCTTAAAAATGTTATTTTAATAGTTTATCAATAAAATATTAAATTATTGTAAAAATAAACGCCACTCTTTTGCATAAGATTTAATTATGTTTCAAAGAGACATTTAAAACATTGTAGGTTAAGTCTTGTTTTTATTGAGGATTGATCAGAATAGAATAAAAAAAGTATTTTTTTTTGAAGGATATTTATAAAAAGTATAGATTTGTTTTTTTTCAGAGCCCTTCTTTTTTTGCAAGAAAATTATATTAATTCTCTAATTTGAATTTTATTATGAAAAAGAAGTTATTTATGTTACTTAGTTTATACTGCAGTGCGATTTTTTTCGCAGTCAGTAAAAAAGCCATTAGTTGCCGCAATTACGGTAAAAGATCTTAAAACAGATATGTACCAAATGGCAGGAGACCATTTTAATGGACGCGAAGCTGGTACTTTAGACGAGTTAAAGGTATCGATGTGGCTGGCAGAGAAAGCAAAACAAGCTGGAATGTCTCCCGCAGGAGACGATGGTACTTTTTTTCAGTTTTTCGATTTGTACAGACATCAAGTTACCAATTACACCACATTTAAAATTGGACAAAAAGATTTTAAATTATGGAGTGACGTTTTAGTAGCTGAAACAACAACCAAAAAAGTGGAAGCGCCATTGCTTTATTTGGGAAAAATTTCAACAGAAGAAATCAGGAAAATAGATGTAAAAGGAAAAGCAGTTGTTTTGATAGCTTCTAAAGATGGAATTTCAGAGGATATTTCACTTTTTGACAGACGCTATCCGGGTTTTGTCAAACAAAAATATTATGAAGATTTAGCGCAGAGAGGGGCATGACTTTAATAATTATTGCAGATCAATTTGGTGAAGAATCTTGGTCTCAGGTTGAACCACAGATGAAAAGAGGAGTTTACGGGATTGAAGGCTATCGTGATAAAATGCCTGTGCCCTCTAGAATGCCTGCTTTTTGGGTTCACAATGATCAAATTGACTTTCTAAAAAATACAAAAGATAATTTGTCAGCCGAAGTAATTTCAGAAACTTATAAATATCCTTCAGTAAATGTAGTTGGAAAAATAGATGGGACAGATGTCGCTTTAAAGAAGGAATATGTTCTTTTCAGCGGACACCAGGATCATGACGGAGTACGACAAAAATATGGTCAGGATTCTATTTACAATGGAGCAGATGATAATGCAAGTACCTGTGTGGCGATGCTTGCTATTGCGAGAGCATTTAAAAAACAGCCGGCTAAAAGATCTGCTTTATTTGTATTTCACGGTTCAGAAGAGCGTGGATTATTAGGTTCAAACTGGTATGCTTCACATCCTACAGTTCCTCAAAAAGATATTATTGCAGTATTAAATGGAGATATGATTGGCAGAAATGATATCAATCAGGCGGCCCTTTTAGGTTCCACCGATCCTCATCAAAATTCTCCTGATCTTGTAAATGCGACAAAAAAAGCTAATGACGAAGGTCCTAAATTCGAACTGGATAAACTTTGGGATAAACCAGAGCATCCAGAATTCTTTTACTTTAGATCAGATCATCTCCCTTATGCGCAAAAAGGAATACCAGCCGTTTTTTACACAAGTGTGTTACACAGTCAGTATCACACCCCAATGGACGAGTCCGATAATATTGATTTCAAAAAGTCGCATAAAATGACAGATTGGATATACCGAACTGGATGGATACTATCTAATCGTTGCGGAAAGACCTAAACTTTTAGAAGCTAAAAAGTCAAAACAATAAATCGATTTTTAATTAATACGAAAAAAAGTCCTAATTTAATTAGGACTTTTTTTATGCTTTAAAAAATGATTACACAATCTACTCTTTATAAAATACTTACATTTATTCGATTACCAATTTCCTTGTAATCCTTCTTTTAGAGCACTATTATATTTCTCCAAATCAAAACTATACAAATCAGGTGCTTTGTGCGCGCCGCCTTTTCTTGATTCATCTAATTTTGTCAGGATATCATAACGCAGGATTTTTCTATAAAAATTACCTCGATTTAGTTTTTTACCTAAAATACCTTCATATAATTTTTGAAGTTCCGGCATTGTAAATTTCTCAGGAAGCAGATTATAACCAATCGGATGATTGTTCAATTGTTCACGAAGTGTTAGTAATGCCTTGTCAAAAATAAGCCTGTGATCCATCATAAAATCAGGTAGCGTTTCTATTGGATGCCATTCTACAGTGCTGGAAAATTCATCAATTAGTAGTTTTACATGAGAATGTTCTGCCAATGCATAATAACCTATGGATATAAAACAGCCGCTATACCAAATATCGTCATCATACTCAGAAAATGCATCTTCAGACCGATTACGATCTCCAAAAGTATGAAATTGGTGCAGGTAAATATTTTCAGTTCCAGTCCTGTCTTTTAAGATACGAACTGCTCGCTTCATCTACATTTTCTGTTTTTTTTACATAACCGCCAGGAAGCCCCCAAGATTCCATGTCTTTCATCTTTAAAAGCAAAACATGAAGAGAGTTTTGATGAAAACTAAAGACAACACTATCAATAGAAAGTGTCGGAATATATTTTTTCCAAGCCTCTTTTGACTCATTTTCGAGAAACTTTTTAAATTCCATAAGGGTGTAATTAGCTTCAAATTTAAACCTTTTAATAGTTATAAGTCAAATTGATTCAATTTTTTCTGACAATTTATAAAGCGTCACAAAAAAATCGTTCAAGGTGATATTTTTTTATTTTTCATTTAAATCCACCTTTCCTTCATTTTTTTATTCTGTCTTTTTTTTCAATGAATTCAGCACTTTACGCAAACGAGGTAGTTTGTTTTAAGTGTCTATTTGACAATTCATAGATATCTGTTTGTTTGTTGTTTTTATGGAATTTATTGGTAGGTTTTAATGCGATAATGAAAATTATAACATCATTAATTTGCTGATTTGATAAATTGTAATTAATATTGCTTCATTATGAAGCAATGAAAAATTTCACAAACTAAACTAACTTACCACTTATGAAAAAAATGCTAATGGCAGCACTTTGTATGTCTGTTTTGCCAGCACTAAACGCCTTTTCTCAAGACAATAAAAAACAGCCGAAACCTATAGATTCGACAAAAACTTTAACCAAAATCGTCGAGACTGATACTAAAGAAGAAAAAAATAGAAATGTAATGCTGAACGCGACCAACAATACAGGCCCGCGTGATGTAAATATTGGTTTACCTTCATCAGTTGGAGGAATAACAATTCAGGAAAACGATTTACCCGTAGTATATTATTTTTGGCCAGAACTGCCTAACCGTACTTGGAGACAAAGCACAAGCTTAGGCCGCACTGGATTATTGAAAATTGGAGAAGTCGCAATTACAACCGGAGATTTAGGTTTTGCCGTGAACTCTTATACTAAACTTGGAACAGATAAATTAGAAGTTGTAGGTAATTTTTCAGGTTCAAGTTTTGGATGGATGAAAGGCGACTTAAATGTTTCTGGACCTCTGGCAAAAGGCTGGTCTTATACAATGGGCGCTTATGCCAATTTTGACCCGAATTCTTTCGATTTGAAATTCGCTAAATACTCAGACAGAACACAAATCTACAGAGCAGGCCTAACCAAGAAATTTAATAACGGAAAAGGACAAATCAGCTTTTTGTATAAATATGCCAACTCAGCTTCTTTAACTAATTATGCCGTTTTTAGATATAAAGAAGGCGGAAAAGTAGAAGAATATAATGACTTTAAAATCGGACGTGATTCGTATATCGTGAATGACGGAATCATGAAATTTAAAGATATTCTAACTGGCGAAACTAAATTTGCCGATATGGGCGGAAGTGATGCGGCGTCAACTTCACATACTTTCGATATTTTAGGAAATTATGATTTGGCTAATGATTGGAAATTTACATTCTCAACTCGTTTTCGTTACGCCGAAGCTTCGCGACTGATTGCAATCCCGCTTGGTATTTTTCAGGCAGATGCGACAGATAATTTTACATACAAATCAAATGGCAATGCTTATGTGGGGAACGTAAACTCAATGTTGGGTTTATACACAGACGGTACGCCTACAAAAACAGCTTTGTCTAGATTTGAAATTACCAAAAATATTGAAAAACACAAATGGAGATTTGGATTGTTGGAATACTATTATCAAGTTGATGATTTTACTTCAAGCAGATCATTCTTTAACCAAACAGTAAGTGCGAATCCTGATAAATTGGTTCGTAATACTCCAGGCGGTACTTCAAACACAGATGCTGACGGATTTTATAATTACAATGTTGGGGGTGAATACCACAACGGTTTCGAAAATAAATTATCAGGATATTTTTCTGATAACTGGACGGTTAACGATCGTTTGAGTTTGGCTTATGGTGTTAATTTAAGATACCATAAATTAAAAGGAGACTATTATTTGACTCCAAGAACACCAGATTTAGTATTTGATCCAAGTCAGAAAACGTATTTTGATCACAATTGGTTTCATTTAGGAGGTTCCATTAATGCGGTTTATAAAGTAACACAGAAAGCAGGATTACTTGCTGATTTTACTTATACAGAAAATAACGGACAGTTGGAGAGTTTTTCTGGAGCTATAATACCTAATTTGGTTAAAACCAAAAGTCCCCTGGTCGCTTTCGGATTATACTATAACCTAAAGAATTTGAGCGTTGTTTCTCAGGCAACTTATTTGACAAGAAACAATTATCAAACAAGATTGAACTTAGTAAATCCGGCAGATGCAAGTCAATCAGAAGTAGCAACTGTTTTTTATGATATACAGACATTAGGCTGGACAACTGATATTGTGGCGACTCCTTTTAAAGGATTTAATCTTCATTATTTAATCACTTTTCAAGATCCTGTATATAAAAATTACGATTTCAATGCTTTTGGAAATAGTTATTCTTATAACGATAAAAACGTTTTGGAAATTTCAAAAGTATTAATGGAAATTGACCCGAGCTACACTTACAAAGATTTCAAATTCTGGGCAAGTTTCCGTTATTTCAGCAAACAGTACGCAAACCTTACAAACGCTCTATATTTTGCACCAAGATGGGAGACTTTTGGAGGTGTAAACTATAAAATAAACGATCATTTTGATATTGGTCTTACAGCTGTAAACTTCTTAAATCAAACGGGAGCAAAAGGAACAATCAACGGAGCGGAATTAATTACAGATGCTTCTGCTTATTACGACCAGCTTTTGGTTGGATCTTATATTCGTCCGTTTACTTTAGAGGCATCTCTTAATTTTAGATTTTAAAAACAATAAGACGATTATTTATAATGTATTAGTATAGTTTTTTTTCACACAGCTGATGAAGGTTATAATAGAAAGCTGTTCTCCAAAGAATTAAACATCAAAGTGAATGACATTACATTAAGTCCAGACTTAGAAGCAAAGTCGTTTAATACTTTTTTAAGTAAAAAAACAAAACAAAATGATTTTAAAAAAGGAATTTTTATTTGTATTTGCCGGGCTGTTTTTTGTCGCAGTTTCGTCTGCACAAAATACGGTCGCGACTTTAGGAAAAGATTTGGTGAAACCCAGAATGCGGGTCATTGTCGACAATGATTTTAGCGGAGATCCAGACGGATTGTTTCAGTTAGCACATCAGGTTTTATCTCCATCAGTAGAAATTAGAGGAATTATTGGGTCGCATTTGAAACCCGGAGATGGTTTTGATTCTTCGAATGTTACGGTCGCAAACGCCGCAAAAAACGCAAAAGAACTTTTAACGATAATGAAACTGGAGAATAAATTTCCAGTTTATGAAGGTTCCAATTTTCCTTTAAAAGATACTAAATCACCTAATATTTCAGAAGGAGTAAAGGCTATTATTAAAGAAGCAATGCGTGATGATGTGCAGACACCACTTTACATCGTTTGTGGAGCTGGACTTACAGAGATAGCCAGCGCTTATTTGGCAGAACCTAAAATTGCCGACAAAATCATTTTGATTTGGATTGGCGGTCCTGAATATACTGATTTAGCACGCATGCACGCCAGGCTATACGTCATTAGAATACAATTTAGGAATTGACATTTCGGCTGGACAAGTCATTTTTAATGATTCAAAAATTCCGATCTGGCAAGTGCCGAGAAGTGCTTATCGTCAAACTTTATTGTCTTATTCTGAATTGCTTTTGAAAGTTAAGCCACAAGGAAAAACAGGACTTTATCTGGTAGAAAAAATAGAAGATTTGATGAAGCGCGTACAGCAGTTCAATCTTCATATTGGCGAAACTTACATTATGGGCGACAGTCCTCTGGTGTTACTTACGGCGCCGCAATCTTCTTTTGAAGCAGATCCAAGTTCAAGTCAATATGTTTTGAAACAATCCCCATTGATTAATCATCAGGGGCTTTACGAAGTCAATACAAAAGGGAGAAACATTAGAGTATACAATCAATTAGATACTCGATTGATGTTTGAAGATTTCTTTGCCAAACTTCAATTTTTTAAAACTACTAAATAATAATACCACAATTATGAAAAATAAAGTAATCCCATTAGTCGCATTTTTTATGATGTTTTGCAGTGCAGTACAGGCACAAGAAACTGTAAAATTGTATCAAGGAAAAGCGCCGGGATCTGAAAACTGGACACATATAGAAGCTCAAATGTATTCTGATCTTTTTAAAACAGAGGTTGTTTACAATGTCACAGATCCATCTTTATTAGTTTATCAGGTTCCAAAAGGAGTTAAAAATACAGGAACAGCAATTGTAATCGCTCCAGGCGGAGGATTTCAAAGTTTATCCATCAATAGAGAAGGAAAAGAATTAGCCGAAATTTTGAGCAAAAAAGGAATCACGGCTTTTGTTTTAAAATACCGTTTGAACAAAACGGAAACCAATGATCCCGCTAGAGAAATGATGGACAAATTAAAAGACCGAGCGACTTTTGAAAAAAACTCTTTAGCGACTATCCAACTTGCCGCACATGATGGAAAAACAGCTCTAAATTATGTTAGAAACAATGCTTCAAAATACGGAATCAATGTTAAAAAAGTCGGCATAATTGGATTTTCTGCAGGAAGTACAGTAGCAATGGAAACAGTTTTAGACAATAAAAAAGAAGCGACTTCCTGATTTTGTGGCCAATATTTACGGAGGCCCAAGACCAGAACTTTTGAGTGTTGCGACTCCAAATAAAAAGATTCCAATGTTTGTTTGCGCGACCAGTGACGATCAATTAAAACTGGCTCCAAGAAGTATTCAAATGTATAACAAATGGCTTGAGGCTGGACAAAGTGTTGGATTACATATGTACTCAAAAGGAGGTCACGGCTTTGGCACAGGAAAACAAAATCTGCCAGTTGATTCTTGGGAAACACGATTGGAAGAATGGCTGACATTACAAGGATTTCTAAATTAATAAACAGACAATTTAAATTATCTACATATGAAACATAAAATTATAAAAACAGGAAAACTAACGCTTTTAACCGCGTTGGTACTTTCTAATTTGTCTTGGAATTCTGTTCCAAATGATGAAACAAATCCACCGCTTGTTACTATTAAAGGATTTACTTTTAAGGATTTTAACAGAAACGGAAAATTAGATCCTTGGGAAGACAGCCGTCTTTCAGTTAATGAAAGAATTGATGCGATCATTAAAGAAATGACCAATGCAGAAAAAGTAGAATTATTGATTGGAACCGGAATGCCGGGAATCGAAGTTTTGACAGGTCCAGTTGGAGATTCTAAACAAGGTTTAGTTCCGGGAGTCGCGGGTGGAACTGCGGCTTTTGAAAGATTCGGAATTCCTGCAACGGTTGTAGCCGATGGTCCTGCAGGTTTAAGAATTCAGCCAACAAGAGACAATGATACCAAAACGTATTATGCAACAGCATTTCCAGTTGGAACGGCTTTAGCTTCAACCTGGAATAAAGCGCTCTTGGAAGAAGTGGGAAAAGCAATGGGGAATGAAGTAAAAGAATATGGCGTAGATGTTTTATTAGCACCAGCTTTAAACATCCATAGAAATCCTTTGAACGGAAGAAATATCGAATATTATTCAGAAGATCCATTGATTTCTGGAAAAACAGTCTGCGGCAATAGTTAACGGAATTCAGTCGCAAGGCGTTGGAACTTCAATTAAACATTTTGCTGTAAATAATGAAGAAAGTAACCGTTTAACAATCAATGCACACGTTTCTGAAAGAGCGATTAGAGAATTGTATTTAAAAGGTTTTGAAATCACAGTTAAAGAATCACAGCCTTGGACAGTAATGTCATCCTACAACAAATTAAACGGAATGTATACTTCTGACCGAAAAGATCTTTTAACTCAGGTTTTGAGAGACGAATGGGGTTTTAAAGGAATTGTAATGACCGATTGGTTTGGTGGTTTTCCAGGTTTTGAATCGATTTCAAAAGGTTCAAACTCTGATGTAGTGCGACAAATGATAGCTGGAAACGATTTATTGATGCCAGGAATTCCAGTTCAGAAAAAGGCATTATTAGAAGCTTTAAATTCAGGTAAATTATCTCAGGAAGTTGCCAATACAAATGCGAAAAGGATTTTAGAATATATTTTCCGTACACCAACCTTCGCAAAATACAAATACAGCGACAAACCAAATTTGACTAAAAATGCTGCCGTAACAAGAAATGCGGTACGCAGAAGGAATGGTTTTGCTTAAAAATTTAAACAATGCATTGCCTTTTGCAAACAAACAAAAAGAGGTTTCGGTATTTGGAGTTACGTCTTACGCTTGGATCACAGGCGGAACAGGAAGTGGAAGCGTAAACAATAAACACACCGTTTCTCTTTTAGAAGGATTGACCGCAACAGGTTACAAATTAGACAAAGAATTGGTTGACTTATACAAACCCCATGCTGAAAAAGAAGTAGCGACTGAAATAGAAAATAGAAAAGCCAGAGGAATTTTGGCCTTACCAGAAAGACTTCCTGAACTTAAAATGGATGATGCTTTTATCGCTAAGAAAGCGAGCAAGTTCAGAAATTGCCTTTGTAACTTTGGGAAGAAACTCAGGAGAAGGCGGAGACAGAGTTGTGAACAACGACTTCAACATGGCCGATGAAGAGATCCAAATGCTGGATAAGATTTCAAAAGCTTTTCATGCCAAAGGGAAAAAAGTTGTAGTTATTTTAAATATTGGCGGTGTAATTGAAACAGCTTCATGGAAAGATAAAGTAGACGCTATTTTATTAGCGTGGCGACCAGGTCAGGAAGGCGGACATTCCGTTGCCGATGTGGTTTCAGGAAAAATAAATCCATCTGGAAAACTGACGATGACTTTCCCTGCTAAATATTCTGATACGCCTTCGGCAAAAAACTTCCCTGGATTTCCTGTAGACAATCCAAAAGAAGTTACTTATGAAGAAGGGGTGTATGTTGGATACCGTTATTTCAATACTTTCAACATTAAACCATCTTACGAATTCGGATTTGGAACTTCATACACAACGTTTGATTATTCTGGTATAAAATTAAGTTCTCCATCTTTCAAAGATAAATTGACAGTTTCTGTTACAGTAAAAAATACAGGAAAAGTATCTGGAAAAGAAGTAGTACAACTTTATCTTTCTGCTCCATCAAAATCAATTGATAAACCTAAAGAAGAATTAAAAGCTTTTGGAAAAACGAAAGAATTAAAACCAGGTGAAAGCCAAACATTGACTTTGACTTTATCTCCAAAAGATTTGGCTTCCTTTTTAGAAAATAAAAGCGAATGGATTGCTGAAGCGGGAGAATACAAAGTACTTGTAGGAGCATCTTCTTTAAATATTAAACAAACAGCATCATTTTCTGTGGAAAAAGAAATTACTGTGGAAAAAGTAAAGAAAGCTTTTGAATTAGACTCAAAGTTTACTGAACTTAAACCTTAGTTTTAGTTAGTTATTTGTTGGTAAAACCGTCTCAACCCTGAGGCGGTTTTTTTTATTCTTCAAGTCCTAATATATATAGTATACATTCGCTTTAATAAAAACCATAGAGATACTGTATATAGGAGTAGATTTCATCCTCAGAACCCGACAGGTTTTAAAACCTGTCGGGTTTGCTTTTTTATATACCTATTATATATGTATAAAATTAATTAAAATCCAATTTTCCGTAGAGATGCACAGCAGTGCGTCTTATGCGTAACGCAGGTGTTATTTAAAATCTGATTGGTCAATCAAAATCAAATCATAATTACAGTCATGTCAGGCTGAACAAAGTCGAAGCCTATTTAATGACAAAGGAAGTTTTAGAATTCAAATACCGATTGTCAGGCTGAGCGAAGTCGAAGCCCGCGTCCCATATCCCGCAATCCAAGAAAATTGGAATTTGGATTTTAAAAAATTAGAATTTATTTTTAATTCGGGGTTAGGGCAGTAGTTTTTAAAAGAAGGAAAGGGGGAAATGAGGAGATAAATATCAAAAAAGTGCCTTCAAGAATATAAATTTGACAAAATTGGTATTGCAAACAGTATTAAAAATGCAGGAAAGATAGTATAACTAAGAAAAAACCTACGATATAATGAAAAAATTAATTTTGTAAATGAGCAGTTATCAGAGTGTTAAGAAAAAGGTGTAAAAAAGAACAAAAAAACTCAGTAAAAAAGCTTGCGCAACAGAATAAAGGTGGTACTTTTGCACCCGCAACAACGACAAACGTTCACTGAAACACTGACAGGCATTGAATTTTAAACTGAAAAGTTTTTTCAAAAAAAGATTCAAAAAAGCTTGTGGGATTTGAAAACGGATGTTACATTTGCACCCCGCAAAACACGGAAAGTTCATTGAAAGATTGGTAAGGTTTAGAAGGAAAAAAGGAAAAGAAATTTTCTAAAAAAAACTTCAAAAAACATTTGCCGGTTTAAAATAAGTTTTCTACTTTTGCACCCGCTTTGCAACACAAGCGAAACAAAAAAAGAAACACGTTCGTAGACATATTGAATTGACAGCCGTCTCGTCGCAGGATGAGACAAAAGAATAAGAGTAATAGAATCGAGAGATTCGATAGGAACCGATAGAGAAAACATCGCATAATAATTAGTCTTGATTTATTTAAGACACACAATATACGATGAAGAGTTTGATCCTGGCTCAGGATGAACGCTAGCGGCAGGCTTAACACATGCAAGTCGAGGGGTATATTTCTTCGGAGATAGAGACCGGCGCACGGGTGCGTAACGCGTATGCAATCTGCCTTTCACAGAGGGATAGCCCAGAGAAATTTGGATTAATACCTCATAGCATTATAGGATGGCATCATTTTATAATTAAAGTCACAACGGTGAAAGATGAGCATGCGTCCCATTAGCTTGTTGGTAAGGTAACGGCTTACCAAGGCAACGATGGGTAGGGGTCCTGAGAGGGAGATCCCCCACACTGGTACTGAGACACGGACCAGACTCCTACGGGAGGCGACAGTGAGGAATATTGGACAATGGGCGCAAGCCTGATCCAGCCATGCTGCGTGCAGGATGACGGTCCTATGGATTGTAAACTGCTTTTGTACGAGAAGAAACACTGATTCGTGAATCAGCTTGACGGTATCGTAAGAATAAGGATCGGCTAACTCCGTGCCAGCGTACGCGGTAATACGGAGGATCCAAGCGTTATCCGGAATCATTGGGTTTAAAGGGTCCGTAGGCGGTTTAGTAAGTCAGTGGTGAAAGCCCATCGCTCAACGGTGGAACGGCCATTGATACTGCTGAACTTGAATTATTAGGAAGTAACTAGAATATGTAGTGTAGCGGTGAAATGCTTAGAGATTACATGGAATACCAATTGCGAAGGCAGGTTACTACTAATTGATTGACGCTGATGGACGAAAGCGTGGGTAGCGAACAGGATTAGATACCCTGGTAGTCCACGCCGTAAACGATGGATACTAGCTGTTGGAAGCAATTTCAGTGGCTAAGCGAAAGTGATAAGTATCCCACCTGGGGAGTACGTTCGCAAGAATGAAACTCAAAGGAATTGACGGGGGCCCGCACAAGCGGTGGAGCATGTGGTTTAATTCGATGATACGCGAGGAACCTTACCAAGGCTTAAATGTAGATTGACCGGTTTGGAAACAGACTTTTCGCAAGACAATTTACAAGGTCTTGCATGGTTGTCGTCAGCTCGTGCCGTGAGGTGTCAGGTTAAGTCCTATAACGAGCGCAACCCCTGTTGTTAGTTGCCAGCGAGTCAAGTCGGGAACTCTAACAAGACTGCCAGTGCAAACTGTGAGGAAGGTGGGGATGACGTCAAATCATCACGGCCCTTACGCCTTGGGCTACACACGTGCTACAATGGCCGGTACAGAGAGCGACCACTGGGCGACCAGGAGCGAATCTATAAAACCGGTCACAGTTCGGATCGGAGTCTGCAACTCGACTCCGTGAAGCTGGAATCGCTAGTAATCGGATATCAGCCATGATCCGGTGAATACGTTCCCGGGCCTTGTACACACCGCCCGTCAAGCCATGGAAGCTGGGGGTGCCTGAAGTCGGTGACCGCAAGGAGTCGCCTAGGGTAAAACTGGTAACTAGGGCTAAGTCGTAACAAGGTAGCCGTACCGGAAGGTGCGGCTGGAACACCTCCTTTCTAGAGCCCCATTTGTTAGCATTATTGCACGATGGGGAAAAAAGATGTCTATCTAAAGGAACTGAATCACAAGATTCAATTACTCTTGCTGTTAATTTAAAAAAAAATGAAAATTAAGTAAAACAGAGTCTCGTAGCTCAGCTGGTTAGAGTACTACACTGATAATGTAGGGGTCGGCAGTTCGAGTCTGCCCGGGACTACTATTTAACTTAAAAAAGGAAATTCTGGAAGTTGGGATTCGCCAAAAGAAATTAGAGAAGAATTAAGAAATCTAAAATCTGAATTCTACAATCTAAGATTGAAAAATGGGGGATTAGCTCAGCTGGCTAGAGCGCCTGCCTTGCACGCAGGAGGTCAACGGTTCGACTCCGTTATTCTCCACTATTCAAGTGAATAGTAAAGAGTAAAAAGTAATTAGTCAAAAGCTGATCACTAATTACTAAGGACTAATCACTAGAAAAAAGTTCATTGACATATTGAGATAAGAAAATAATAAAAAGTAGAAAGCGTTTTTTGTTATAGTAGCAATACAACTAACAAAAGACAAAAAAAAACGGTCTTGATTAATTTTAAGGCTGGTACAATAAGCAAAATAAGGGCGTATGGGGGATGCCTAGGCTCTCAGAGGCGAAGAAAGGCGTGATAAGTCGCGAAAAGTCGCGGGGACGGGCACACACCGATTGATCCGCAGATACCTGAATGGGGCAACCCACTATGTTGAAGACATAGTACACCGATAGGTGGGCAAACCCGCTGAACTGAAACATCTAAGTAGGCGGAGGAGAAGAAAACAAAAGTGATTCCGTAAGTAGTGGCGAGCGAACGCGGATTAGCCCAAACCAGTGCTGTTACGGCAGTGCTGGGGTTGTAGGACCACGACATTTTATGCATGCAGAACCGGAAGTTACTGGAAAGTGACGCCATAGAGGGTGACAGCCCCGTACGGGTAATAAATGTAATAGATAGTGGTATCCTGAGTAGGGCGGGGCACGTGAAACCCTGTCTGAATTTGGCGGGACCATCCGCTAAGGCTAAATACTCCTGAGAGACCGATAGTGAACCAGTACCGTGAGGGAAAGGTGAAAAGAACCGTGAATAACGGAGTGAAATAGATCCTGAAACCATACGCTTACAAGCGGTCGGAGCCCTTTTGTGGGGTGACGGCGTGCCTTTTGCATAATGAGCCTACGAGTTAACGTTGCTGGCAAGGTTAAGTGGTTAAGCCACGGATCCGCGGCGAAAGCGAGTCTGAATAGGGCGCTTTAGTCAGTAGTGTTAGACGCGAAACCGTGTGATCTACCCATGGGCAGGTTGAAGCTGTGGTAACACACAGTGGAGGACCGAACCGGTTGACGTTGAAAAGTCTTCGGATGACCTGTGGGTAGGGGTGAAAGGCCAATCAAACTCGGAAATAGCTCGTACTCCCCGAAATGCATTTAGGTGCGGCGTTAGTTATAAAGTTATACAGAGGTAGAGCTACTGATTGGATGCGGGGGCTTCACCGCCTACCAATTCCTGACAAACTCCGAATGCTGTATAATGTTCACTAACAGTGAGGGCTTGGGTGCTAAGGTCCAAGTCCGAGAGGGAAAGAACCCAGACCATCAGCTAAGGTCCCCAAATATATGCTAAGTTGAAAGAACGAGGTTTGTCTGCCCAGACAGCTAGGATGTTGGCTTGGAAGCGACCATTCATTTAAAGAGTGCGTAACAGCTCACTAGTCGAGCGGACGAGCATGGATAATAATCGGGCATAAGCATATTACCGAAGCTATGGATTTAGAGATTACTCTAAGTGGTAGGGGAGCATTCTAACAGGGCAGAAGGTGTATCGTAAGGTATGCTGGACCGGTTAGAAAAGAAAATGTAGGCATAAGTAACGATAATGCGGGCGAGAAACCCGCACACCGAAAAACTAAGGTTTCCACAGCTATGCTAATCAGCTGTGGGTTAGTCTGGTCCTAAGGCGAACCCGAAAGGGACAGTCGATGGCTAACGGGTTAATATTCCCGTACTACTAATTACTGTGATGGGGTGACGGAGTGATGAAAGCGCCGCTGAACTGACGGAATAGTTCGTTGAAGTACCTACCTATAAGATCTGCAGGCAAATCCACAGATTTTGGGGAAATACGATAGTACTCGGAGTCTTCGGACAAAGAGATAGTGCGCCTAAGGGCTTCCAAGAAAAACCTCTAAACTTCAGGTAATTAGTACCAGTACCGTAAACCGACACAGGTAGTTGAGGAGAGAATCCTAAGGTGCTCGAGAGATTCATGGCTAAGGAATTAGGCAAAATAGACCTGTAACTTCGGGAGAAAGGTCGCCCACAGTAATGTGGGACGCAGTGAAGAGGTCCAGGCGACTGTTTATCAAAAACACAGGGCTCTGCAAAATCGTAAGATGAAGTATAGGGCCTGACACCTGCCCGGTGCTGGAAGGTTAAGAGGAGATGTTATCTTCGGAGAAGCATTGAATTGAAGCCCCAGTAAACGGCGGCCGTAACTATAACGGTCCTAAGGTAGCGAAATTCCTTGTCGGGTAAGTTCCGACCTGCACGAATGGTGTAACGATCTGGACACTGTCTCAGCCATGAGCTCGGTGAAATTGTAGTAACGGTGAAGATGCCGTTTACCCGCAGTGGGACGAAAAGACCCTGTGCACCTTTACTATAGCTTAGTATTGACTTTGGATAAATGATGTGTAGGATAGGTTGGAGACTATGAAGCGGCGTCGCCAGGCGTTGTGGAGTCATTGTTGAAATACAACCCTTTGTTTATCTGAAGCCTAACCCCGTTTAGCGGGGGACATTGCTTGGTGGGTAGTTTGACTGGGGTGGTCGCCTCCAAAAGAGTAACGGAGGCTTCTAAAGGTTCCCTCAGTACGCTTGGTAACCGTGCGTAGAGTGCAATGGCATAAGGGAGCTTGACTGAGAGACATACAGGTCGATCAGGTACGAAAGTAGAGCATAGTGATCCGGTGGTTCCGCATGGAAGGGCCATCGCTCAAAGGATAAAAGGTACGCCGGGGATAACAGGCTGATCTCCCCCAAGAGCTCATATCGACGGGGGGGTTTGGCACCTCGATGTCGGCTCGTCACATCCTGGGGCTGGAGAAGGTCCCAAGGGTTGGGCTGTTCGCCCATTAAAGTGGCACGCGAGCTGGGTTCAGAACGTCGTGAGACAGTTCGGTCTCTATCTACTGCGGGCGTTAGAAATTTGAGTGGATCTGATTCTAGTACGAGAGGACCGAATTGGACAAACCTCTAGTGTATCTGTTGTCCCGCCAGGGGCACCGCAGAGTAGCTACGTTTGGAAGGGATAAGCGCTGAAAGCATATAAGCGCGAAACCCACCACAAGATGAGATTTCTTTTAAGGATCGTGGAAGATGACCACGTTGATAGGCTATAGATGTAAAGGCAGTAATGTCATAGTCGAGTAGTACTAATAATCCGTAAGCTTATGTACACCCTTTTCCAGCCCCCTAACCCCCGAAGGGGGAACAAAGGGGGCTGGGAGAAACTTTTCTAAAACTAAAATACTTTTCTTTATCTCAGTATGTTAAGATATTTGCCTGTCGCGGGCAGTCTTTAAGTCGAAAGATTAAAGTCAAAAGTCGAAAGACTTTACAACTTTAAGACTTGTGGCTTTAGACTAAAAACCTTAAGGTGGTTATTGCGGCGGGGCTCACCTCTTCCCATCCCGAACAGAGTAGTTAAGCCCGCCTGCGCAGATGGTACTGCAGTTATGTGGGAGAGTATGTCGTCGCCTTTCTTTGAAAAACCCTATCCAAACCGGATAGGGTTTTTTGCTTTTATATGGGTTTTGTGAATAAACGAAATTTGCTTAAATTATGGATAATTTCGGATCAACACGAAAATCTGTGGAGCGACAAAAATTAAGCATAAATATTGGTTAGTCTAAAGAGGAAGAATTCTACATTTCTAACACCTCTGAATTTGGATCTAAAAGCTTTTATTTTAGCATTGAAAGATTCTGCAGACGCATTGGTACTTCTGTTGTCAAAATAATTCAATATCGTTTGATAGTGATTTATAATTGTACGAGAGATTGTACCGAAAGACTTAAACCCAGATTGATTTACTTTTTCGTGCCATTTGGCTAGTTTGGCAAAGCCTATGATTTTATCTTTTGTATTCTCGAAGATTGCGCGAAGCTGTTGAGTTAGATTGTATCCTTTTTGAATATCAGGATACAATTCAAATAATAATATAGCACGTTCTAATTGGTTTTTAGTCCATTTTGACTTGGTTTTATATAAGAAGTAACGGCTTCTTGCTAGTAACTGTTTAAGGGTGTCTCCGTTAGAGAGTATTTTAGGTTTAAAATTCACATTTGACTTTTTGGCTTTTTCCATTGCCTCATTTTCCAGATCTATAGCTTGCCATCGGTATTTGATTCTGATTTCCTGTAGTGCTTCTGTCGCTAACTTTTGAACATGAAAGCGATCTGTAACACGGGTTGCATTAGTAAAACATTTCTTTGCAATTAATCCCATATTACCGGCCATATCCAAAGTAATTTCTTTAACTAGATTTCGTTCTTTAAGCGGGATTTTTTCAATAACCGAAATAACATCTTCTGCTTTAGTTCCTGCAACCATTGCTACTATAGTTCCTTTTCTGCCTTTTCCAGATTTGTTGGTTAAAATAGTATAGAGCTCACCATTAGAAAGAGAAGTTTCGTCTATTGATAAGCATTTTCCAATATTTTTTGGAAAAAGAAGCCATTTTTTCGCATGTGAGATTTGATCCCAAACTTTAAAATCACTTAAGAAATCTTTGTATTGGCATTGCAGATTCCTGCCGGAGACTCCGTAAAAAGAAGCAATGGCAGAACAATCACTTGGACTGGAATCTATTGATCTCTTTTAAAAAAGACGCAAACTCCTGAGTTACACGAGTTCCGTCTGCTACTAAATTCCAATCTCTAAAAACTATTTTTCCCGTATCTTCATTTAGCCATCTTCTGCGAGTGATGTGAAGATATACCTGATGTCCACGAATAGGAAAATCCTGAACGGTTATCTCTTCAAAGAATCCTTTTGAACTTAATTTAGATTCTCTGTGTTCTTTTGGTATCGAATTAATTTCTTTTAGATAAAGATGAAGTGTTTCATCTTCCTTTTTATAAGTGGTAAGTTCAAAATAATCTACTATTATTTCAGGAAGTAATAACTTTAGGATCTCGGTAAAAGAATCTTGCATTAGGGAATAATTTGGAAATGCAAATATCTAGATTTTAATATTTCCCCACAACAATATGTATTGATCCCGTATTCTTGGATCATTTACAAAAAGTATTTTAGTACTTTCTTCGAACTGCTTTTTAATTACTTTTTTACCTTAATCATATCTAGTAAATTTTCCATATTATTTGGTACAGTGTACAATAATATTTTTCTAGGAATTGTTGATAAAGCCTCTGCGGCTACTGCACCTAAGTAATGATCGGTAAGATTAAAACTATATACCTGCCAGTTTTTTGAGTTTTTTGTGAGGTGAAAATCGATACTGTGCTGTCCATCTAAGCTGGGAATATATTTAAAATCTTCGTCAATGCCTTTTCCTAAGGCTTTTACAAAGGCTTCTTTACGTGTCCATGAAGTGTAAAAAGCATGTTTTTTATCAACTGCATTTTGAATCTCTAATACTTGGTTATCATCAAAAACATCAGGAAGAAGACTTGTAAAGTTGAAATCTTTAGACATATATTCAATATCCAATCCAACATTTCTTCGCGAAACTGCAATCGCAGACAAAGTCTTCTGAATGTGAGATATTGAAATAAAGCCAAGGGTGCGAGGCTAAATAGGGTTTTTTATTAAAATGATAATCAAGATAAATATTTTTTACATTCAATTTAGTATGTGCTTGCTAAAATAAATTTTAAGATCGACCTGTATATAATAAATCGGTTTCTGTCTAATTCTTTAAAAAAACGCTCTGCTTTTTTAAGTTCCTTTGAGGTTAGGAATTGAGATAAATCAGATTTTAAGTCAATGAAATCGGGCAGATGAATCGTGTAAATGATTATTTCATCACTATCTAAAGAATTTTTTCTACTAGGAATCAATTTTAGATCCTGTATGGTTAAGTACTCAATTATAGATTTAGATGTTTTCATGTTTCTCATCTAAAATGTCCTGCGGCAATCTCGCTAAAGCTTTATCGTTTGGTGGTTCTACAATTTCTAAATGATTACCAGAAATATTATGAATTGTAACGCCGCCTAGTGTCGCTTTTTTCCAACCTAAGTGTGTTGGATCTAATTTATGGTTATCATCATCTTTTGATCGAAATAAATCTACTCCAAATCGTTGTGGCTTAAGATGATAACGATCAACAATTTTTTTAACCATAGCATCAGCTTCAATAAATTGCTTGCAGTGCCAGTTCTTCCTGTTCGGTCATGATTGTTTTCTTACCAAAATGTCGTTGTAATATGTATTCTTTTTTTCCATTAATACGCATTTTGAAAGCTTTCCAGCTCAATAACATTTCTTTTAAGAAATCTAATCTCCTATATGTAATATCGAAGTATCTTACTATTTGTTTTCTTCGATAATTTCCATAATAGTAAGAAGAGTCCAAATAAGAGTCAAGCAATGCAGTAAGGCTCACCGTTTTTCCTTGTTCTCTTAATTGACGTGTCATTTCAAAAGCCACAATACCGCCAAAAGAAAAACCTGCTAAGGCATAAGGCCCTTTTGGATTTACTTTTGTGATTGCATCTATATAATGAGCGACCATTGCTTCAATTGATTCATACCATCCTTCAAACCCTTTCGGTTTAGTACCTTGAATACCATAAATTGGCTGATCATCATCAAAATGTTTACTTAAATTGATGAAGTTTAAAACATTTAGTCCTGCTCCGTGTACGATAAATAAAGGTGCTTTGTTTCCATGAGGCTTTATTGGAACCAAGCAATCAGAATATATTTCGGTTCCCGTATTTAGCAATTTTGCAAATTTCTCAATTGTTGAATATTTAAACAGTGCAGATAAAGGGATTCGTTTACCGGTATGTTTCTCTATTTCAATCATAACCTTAACTCCTTTGATTGAGTGGTCACCCATTTCAAAGAAATCACTAAAAATATCGATGATATCAAGACCTAGGCTTTCTTTCCAAATTGAAGCAACTATATTTTCTTCTTCTGTTCGAGGGGCCGTATAAGTGAGTTTTTTATTTGCTTTATATTCTGATAATGCTTTACGATCTATCTTCCCATTGAGCGTTGTTGGAATTTTTTCTAATAAATTAAAATCATGAGGTATTAATTGTGCTGGTAATTTTGTAGCCAAGGCTTCGCGCCATAAGGGTATTTGATTTTCTGTACTTTCTAAATCTGAATCTGGAACAACGTGAGCTACAAGAAAGTTCTCGTTTGCTAGTACTACTGCAGATTTTATTCCATCAAGTAATAACAAAGCTTGTTCTACCTCGCCAGGTTCAATACGATGGCCTCTAATTTTAACTTGCTGGTCTACACGTCCTAAACATTCTATTTCGTTGTTTGGAAGTATTTTTCCCAAATCACCTGTACGATAAATTATATCATCTTTGGTAGAGAATTGATTTTCAATAAATTTCTCGGCCGTAAGTTCTGGTCTGTTCCAGTAACCTTTTGCAACACCATCACCCGCAATTACAATTTCGCCAATGTTTCCTGGTGCCACAAGCTGGCCTTGCTCATCTATTATATAAATTTGTGTATTTCCAATTGGTTTTCCTATCGTAATTAGTTTATCATCAGATTTTATTTGTTTTACAGATGACCATATTGTAGTTTCTGTTGGACCATAGACATTCCAGAGCGTAGCACATTTAGCAAGAAGTTCTTTTGCAAGATCTGGCGGCATTGCTTCACCGCCGCATAATGCTTTGATCGGTAATTTTTCAGACCATCCAGAATCTAAAAGCATAGACCAAGTTGTGGGTGTAGCTTGAAGAAAATTAATTTTTTCGCTTTTTACTAATTCTAGCGACAGACGTCCATCTCTTGCTGTTTCATGATCAGCTAATATTAATGTTGCGCCTTTTATAAGTGGCAAGTATAATTCTAAGCCCGCAATATCGAATGAAATAGTAGTTATAGAAAGCAGTCTATCATTTTCGCTGATGCTTGGTTCTAAAGCCATGCTAAAAAGGAAGTTGACTAAATTTTTATGAGTAATAGGCACTCCCTTTGGATTACCTGTTGAGCCTGATGTATATAATATATATGCAGTGTTTTCGGAACTAAGCGAAAAAGGAAGAGGCAAAGGTGAATATTGATTTAACGCTTCAATTGAATCTTCTATAAATAATGTTTGAGGCCAAGATGGTAAAGATGCAAATAGTGTTTTGCTGGTAATTAATACTTTAGCGCCAGAATCATTCAGCATAAATTCTAAACGTTCTTTTGGATATTCAGGATCCAATGGCAGGTATCTTGCTCCACATTGCATAATAGCTAGTAATGTATAAAGTAATTCTGGACTTCTAGGAAAAGAAACGGCAATAAAATCACCAGATTGTACACCTTGAGCTTTTAAATAATGTGCTAGTTGATTTACTTTTTTATGTAATTCAAGGTAGGTAGTTTTAGAATCGTAAAACTCTAATGCTACATTATAAGGTGTAATTTCTGCTTGCTTTCTAAGCAATTCAGTTAAAGTTACATCTGGATATTGCATTTCAGTATCATTTAAAGCAGTGTAATCTGCTAAATAATTGCCTCCAACAAAATCTGATAAAGGATTGCTTGTATCTGCTATTATTTTATTGATGATGTCTTCAAATGAAAACATCATTTCCTTTATAGTTTCTGGTTTGAATAATGTAGTATTGTAAGTCCACTGAAATATTGGACCTTCTTTTGCTCTAAAAATGTGAAGCTGAATTTCAAAAGTTCCATATTGTCTAGGATTGACATTAAAACTATGAGAAAGACCTGTGAACGAAAACTCATTTTCTATAGTTCTTGCTAGATCAACTGTTAGTATAACAGGAACTAAAGGAATTCTTGACGGATCTCTGGCAATGGCAAAACTTTTTAAAAGATGGCCAAAACTAACTTGCTGATGCTCATAAGCATCAAATAATTCAGAGTTTCTTTGTTTTAAATACGAGATAAAGTTAATATTCGGATTGATTTTACTGCGTAAGGGAAGCAGGTTAACGCAATCACCAATTAATTGTCTCATGTCGTATAAAGTATTTCCTGAAGAAGGAAATCCGACAACTAAATCATTTTGCTTTGTAGTTTTAGCTAAGAAGATCTCGAAAGTCGCAAGCAAAGTGGTTACTAAACTGCAACCTGCACTTATTCCGATATTTTTTAACTCGGTTATAATAGTATCGTTGAAAGGAAAATCTATACGATCACTATTATACGTTCGTAATATAGGGCGTAAATGATCCAATGGTAATTCAATTGCAGGAACTGATTCTTTATAAATATTAATCCAAAAATCTTCTAAGGTTTTATAATCAGTGCTTTCTGTGAATGAATTTATTCTTTCGGCAAATTCACTGAAAAGTTCTGGAGTTGGAAGCTTAGGTTCTTTATTTTCTACATATGCAGAATAAATTGCACCAAGTTCTTCCAGTATAATATCGATACTTAACCCGTCACCAACGATGTGATGGATTGTTAAAGTTGCTGTATATTCAAAATCATCAATTTTTACTAAATTAATTCTAAATAGAGGACCATTAACGAGGTCAAAAAGAGCATTTACTTCTTCTCTTATTAACGCATCTTTTGATAGTGCTCTTTCTTTCGCTGGCAGAATAGAAAAATCATTATGGGAAATTTCGAAATTAACATTTTTGTAAATGCACATAAATCGTCCGTCTGGACTAAAGACGGCTCTCAAACCTTCGTGACGCTGAACTAAAGTATTTACTGCTTTCTCAAATGTATCTAGTATTAAATTACCTTTAAATTCAATAGATACAGATAGGTTGTAAGCCCTGTTAGCATCAGTCGCCTCCAAAAATACAATCTGTCCAAATTTCCTCGTTGCGAATTTGTGGTATGAATTACACGTTCAATTTCAGGTGAAAATGGATTAAATTGAATTTCAGTTTCAGTTTCCATTTCTGTTTGTATTTGAGGTTGATTTTTCATTATTACTTTATTTTAAATGTAATTGCACAGTTTTTAAATGGACAATTTAAAATATTAATTATCTCTTATTGTTTGATCCTTATAGCTTTATCTTTACAAAATCCCCGTTTTGATTGGGGTCTTTGATAAACCATGCCGGATTTCCATTTTCATCTCTTCCAAGTTTACTTCCTTGTACAGGAGGCTCATTTGCCATTATTGTATACTTTTTATCAGCAGTACTGGTCGCGACTGACTTTTGAGTATTAAGTTTTGAAGTATCAATTGACTTTTCTTTTTTATGCACGCCATTTGCCCCGTTTGTCTCAACTCCATTTTTAGGACTAAATTTAATCGACTCAAAATGTTCTATTTTTAGATTCGCAAATGAAGTATTTCCGTTTGCTGAAGAGCTTTGATAATTTTGTAATTGATCTACTTTCTGACTCAAAAGCTGAATTTGCTGTACAATTTGTTCTAGCGAAATTTGATTTTGATTTAGTGATAATTGTTGATCCTTAACTAAAGTATTTGATTCAATAATGTGATTAGTTGTTATTTCTACTTCCTTGCTCGCATTAATAAAATGCTCTTCAGGCAGATTAAGTTCTATATAATCTGCTAATAGTGATGGAGTTGAAAAACCTTCGTTAAGTTGTCTAAAAGTGATAGGCAAATCAAATTCCTTTTTTAATTTTCCTGATAATTGAGTAAGTGATAAAGAGTCTAAACCAAGCTCTAAGAAAGTATTAGAAGCTGAATCAGAATCAAAAGTTATCCCTGATGCATTTTCTATAATTTCTGAGATCTTAAAAAGAATTGAATCTTTTTTGGAATCTTTAATATGCACATTATTACTTTCAGTTTCTATTGAAATTACTGGGCTTTCTGCTACTGATGCTTTTTGAATTATTCCTGTTTCTATTGTTTCTAAAGGCTCAATCCAGCAATGTTTACGATCAAATACATAACTAGGTAATTCAATTTTTTGTCTTTGCTGTTCACTGTAAAAAGATTTCCAATCAGGATTTACACCGCGCATCCACAAATCGCCTAAAGCATTTAGTACTGTAAAATATTCATTTTCTTGCTCATCTTTTGGAAAAGTTAAACTAGGAAATGCTGAGATAATTTTACCAGCGACTTGTTGACGAGCTAAAGTTGTGAGCGTTTGACCAGGACCTACTTCTAGTAAAATAAAATCTTCTAATTCAAATGCAGTATCCATTGCGTCTGCAAATCTCACTGTGTTTTTCAAATGGTTAACCCAGTACATTGGATCGGTAGCATCGGTGTCTGTGAGCCAAGTTCCTGTAACTGTTGAAATAATTGGTAATCGAGGAATGTTCAGCGTTATTTTTTTCTAACTCATTTTTGAAGGTATCTAAAATTGGATCCATCATAAAAGAGTGAAATGCATGGCTTGTATTAAGTAATTTATTTGGAATATCTTGAGCGTCAAGTTTCTCATTAAAAGCTGTAATGTCTTCTTTAGTTCCAGAAACAACACAGAACTGATTTGCATTTATAGCGGCAACAGAAAGTGTATTAGGAAGTAATTCTTTTAGTCTATCTATAGATACTCGAACAATTAACATAGATCCGCCAGGAAGTTCGCTTATTAATTTTCCTCTTATAGAGACAATATGTAATGCATCTTTTAGACTTAGGATTCCAGCTAAATGTGCAGTGACAAATTCACCAATACTGTGACCACAAAGAAAAGTTGGTTTTATTCCCCAGTTCAGCCATAATTGCGATAGTGCATATTCGGTAACAAATAAAGCAGGTTGTGTTAATCTAGTATCTTTTAGGAGTTCTTCGGCTTCAGTAGAATTATTTTTCGGATAAATTATATCTCGGATATCCATTTTTAGATCTTCCATCAATAAATCGGCACATTTATCTATGGACTCGCGATATACTTTTTCGTTATAGTAAAGTGTTTTACCCATTTGTAAATATTGGGCTCCTTGTCCAGGGAAAAGAAATCCTATTTCACTTGGTACACTTTTTAATATTGAGCTTTTAGAACTTTTAGTTTTTAAACAAAGTAATTTTTCAGCGACACTTTTAGTAGAATCTGCGATTAAAAAACTTCTGTGATTAAAATCATCTCTTGTCATATTCAAAGAATAAGATATGTCTGCTAATGCAATATCTTTTGATTTATCAATAAAATGACCGAGTGCATTTTCGTAACCCAGTAAACTATTTTGACTTTTTGCGGACCACATTAGTATTTCAAGTGGTCGACCGCTGGAAGATTGTTTTGGCTTTGCTTCATATTCCTCGACAATAGCGTGAACGTTTGTGCTTCCTATACCAAAAGAACTTATACCGGCTCTTCTTATACCATCTGCTTTCCAATCAATTAATGTATTATTGATATAGAAAGGGCTGTTGTCAAAATCTATATTTGGATTTGGTTTTGTAAAATTAACCATTGGCGGTATTTGCTTGTATCGCATTGCCAGCATTACTTTAATCAAACCTGCAACACCAGTTCTTGCTGTGGTATGGCCCATATTGCTTTTAATGGTGCCTAATGCGCAATAATTGTTTTTTTCTTGTTTCCCGTAAGCTATTTTAAGTCCTTCAATTTCTATTGGATCACCAATTGGCGTTGCGGTACCATGAGCCTCCATATAACTGATTGTTGAAGGTGATATTTGAGCATCATTAAATGCATTAATAATTGCTCCAGCTTGACCTTTAGGACTCGGAGCCATAAAACTTCCTTTATCTCCTCCGTCATTATTGACCCCAACACCTTTAATTACACCGTATATTAGATCACCATCTTTTTCTGCTTCTTCTAATTTTTTAAGTAAAACTACTCCAGCTCCGTCACTGAAAACGGTTCCTTTACCAGAAGCGTCAAAAGACCTTGTAGAGCCATCAGGACTTTTAATAAATCCATCGTCGTAAAGATGACCGCTGTTTATAGGAGCTGTCACGCTTGAACCTCCTGCAAGAGCAATATCACACATTCCAGTTCTAATTGCTTTTACCGCTTCTGCAACTGCCAATAGTGAGGTAGAGCAGGCAGAATGTACGCTGACAGATGGACCTTTTAGATTTAAATGATATGAAGTACGAGGAGCAATAAAATCTTTTCCGTTTACGGTATAAATTTGTAAGTCGCCTATTGAGCTTTTCAATTCTTTATTGGAAAAAATATTGTTTTCGTAATACGAATTGATTTCACTTCCAGAATATACTCCGATGCTTCCTTTATAATGTTTAGGAAGATGACCAGCTTGTTCCAAAGCTTCGAATGAAATTTCTAGAAATATTCGTATTTGCGGATCCATTCTTTGCGACCAGCTGTGGATTTAATCCAAAGAAATTAGCATCAAATGTTTTGGCAGAAGGCAATATTCCTCTAGCGCCTATATAGAGTGGATCTTTACGAAGACTTTCGGGTAAACTGCTGTCTAATTCTTCTTTTGTGAAAAGGGAAATTGTTTCTTTACCATCTCTTAGATTTTCCCATAATTCATCAATTGTGTCGGAACCAGGAAATCTTCCTGCCATTCCAATTATAGCGATATCTGTAGAAGTTGTTTTGTGGTCACTCGTTTCTTTAAAAGCAAACAAATCTTCTTCATTATTGTTATCTTCTAAAGTCGTGACAAGTTCTCTAATTGTAGGATGAATATATATTTTAGAAACAGGTATATCTTTAGATAAATTCTGTCTCATTAATGTAGTAACTTTTTGAGCTAGTACAGAACTGCCTCCCATATCAAAAAAGTCATCATCAATACCTATACTTGATATTTTTAACTCTTCGCTCCAGATTTTCGCAATATTTTTTTCTAATTGCGTATTAGGTTTTTTGAAAAGAGGAGCAGAATCAGGTCTGTTATATTCTGGAACTGGTAAATTCTTTTTATCAATTTTTCCATTTGGTGTTATCGGAAAATCATCGACCCAAATATACTTTGAAGGAATCAATATTTCAGGCAGTATTTTAGAAAGAGCCAGCTGAATTAATTTTTCATCTTTTGATTCTTCTTTAGATTTTAAATAAGCTACGAGTTTGTCTTCATTACCAAAAAGATTGCTGACAATAACTGCAGATTGTTTTATTCCATGCAAAGTATTTAAGGCGACTTCTATTTCACCTAACTCAATACGATGACCTCTAATTTTTACCTGATGATCTATACGTCCTAAGCATTGAAACTCTCCATTTGGCAATAATTTTCCTAGGTCTCCAGTTCGATAAAGAATAGAATTGGGTTCAGTTGAGAAGGGATCTGGAATAAATTTTTCAGATGTAAGTTCGGGGCGTTTCCAGTAACCTTCTGCGACTCCATCCCCGCCAATTACTATTTCTCCAATTGCTTCTGGAGCAACAACTTTACCTTGTTCATCTAATAAATAAATTTGTGTATTTGCAATAGGATGTCCAATTGTTATTAATTCATCATCAGCAAGAATTTGTTTTACGGCAGACCATACAGTAGTTTCAGTTGGTCCATACATATTCCAAAGCGAATCGCATCTGGAAATTAGCTGGCGTGCAAGGTTCAATGGCATCGCTTCACCACCGCAAAGTGCTTTTAAAGACAGTGGTGTTTCCCATCCAGAATCAAGTAACAATTGCCATGTGGTTGGTGTAGCCTGCATTATTGTTATTTCTTTTTTCTTCAAAAGATTTAATAATAACTGACCGTCTCGGGTAGTTTCGTAATCTGCAAAAACTACTGCGCACCTTTTATTAATGGTAGAAATAATTCTAATCCAGCAATATCAAAGGAGATTGTAGTAATTGATAGTAATTTATCTCTTTGCTTTTATACCTGGCTCAATTGCCATGCTGTAAAGAAAGTTTACTAAGTTTTTATGATTGACAGTTACTCCTTTAGGTTTTCCTGTAGATCCAGAAGTGTACATCATATAAGCGATGACTTTATTAGCAACAATATTTGGAAGGGGTAAAACAGGATATTGATCAAGTGAAGATATTACATCTTCTATTATTATTTTTTTGGAAGAGTTTGGTAATGAGTCTGAAAGGGATTTTGTGGTTAATAAAAAACTTGCTTCAGAATCTGTAAGCATAAATTCCAAACGTTCAGCAGGAAATTTAGGGTCTAATGGCAGATATGCGGCACCGCATTGTAAAATTGCAAAAGAGAAGCAATTAAATTTGGGCTTCTTTCCATTGAAACAGCAACAATTTGTCCAGAAGATAAACCTTGTATCGAAAAGTAATTAGCCATTCTATTTGCAAGTGTATCCAATTCTGCATAAGTGACTTTTTGGCTCTCAAATTCAAGAGCTGTTGAGTTAGGAGATGCTTTAGCCTGCTCTGTAAAAAGCTCATGCAGTGGACTTGTTGGATAATCCATTTTTTGTCCAGTTTAATTTGTTTTCCAGATTATTGTTGTTAGGTCTTTTCATTTTAAAATGTATTAAAATTAAAGTTGAGCAAAATAATATGATAATATTAGCGTTTAGCTAAAAAGAAAAGAGTTTAAGGTGTTGGCTTATAGTTTGTTAGTAGGGTATTTTACATTTTTTATCTATGGATCTTCTTAAGAAATAAATAGATGTAAGAATTTTGATTGGTTTTAGCCTTTACTTTGTCTTTATATTAAAATAGTATTTACAGCTTATTATTCAATAAGTTGATCAAAAAAAGGAAAAATTTTTCAGTAATACTTGCATATTCTATATAAAGCTATTATTATCGATGAAAAGCAGATTTTGAATTGAATTAGACAAATTTTTGTTTAAGATTAATGATAGCCTTTAAAAGTTAATATCCTCTAATTAACATCTTTTTGCTCCATTTTACGATTTAAATGTACTTCATTTTAGATCAATTTAATTTCCTGATTTTCAAAAAGCGATGATTTTATATTTTGCAGATTAATAATCAAAGCTTTTTTGTTTAATTCGCTTAAAGTCAATAAGATAAAAGTTTGTTTAAATAGCAGATTTCTTGTTTTAATGCCTTGCAATTATGAAATAGAAATATTATAGGCAACTGCATTGAAGATTAGATAAAAAGCAAGTATGGATATAATTTATGAAATATATAAGCGTTATTTTATAGATAACCATTGTTTAGATTGCAAAACCAAAAACATTTCATCTTTTATTGTCACTTATTATCCAAAAATTTAGATTTCTTAAATAATATGTTAAACAATAAAAAAATTAACTTTTTCAATGTAAGTAAAAAGTCATTAAAATACTACATTTGATGTGTTTTATCGGATATAAATTATATTATATCGATTATTTTTTGAAATTAAATATTTTTGCAGTATAACAAATATAGAGAAAATAAACTGTGAAGTATCTAAGATTAAAATACATTTACCTACTTATAATTACAATGTTATTTTTTCCTTTTTTAGGGAATAGTCAGACGCAATCCGGCGAAATTATGGAAACCATAATTACATCTGGAAGTAATGCAACTGGCAGTTCTGGAACAGTTACCTATTCAATTGGGCAAGTATTTTATACTTACATTGGAGTAGAATCAATTTATAATGTAGCTCAAGGAATACAGCATCAGGAAACAGATGGAAATTTAGGAACCCCTGAAGTTGAAACACCTACAACAGAAATATTTGCTTTCCCAAATCCAACAATAGATTTTGTTACCATAAGTATGACTGGCGTAGAATTGGAAAGCGGTCAAAGATCTTATAAGCTTTATGATATTCAAGGAAGGCTTTTAAAACAAAATATAATTGATCAAACAGAAGCTCAAGTGAGCTTTAATTATCTAAGTCCATCCATTTATATACTTGTAGTATATAATGACAATAAAATTTTGAAATCATTTAAAATAATAAAAAATTAAAAAAATAGATCTAATGAAACTTGCACATACCCTTTTATTATTATTTGTGACTGTTACGTTTAAGGTATTTGCACAAGCACCTGAAAAAATGAGTTATCAAGCCATTATTCGAGCTCAAGATAATAGCTTAGTTGTTAACTCTAGGATAAGCCTTAAAGTTGTTGTTCATCAAGGCACGTCAACGGGTACAAACGTTTATCAAGAAACGCATTCTGTTACGACAAATGTTAATGGTTTGGTTTCTCTTGAACTTGGTACGGGAACAGTTGTTACTGGAGATTTTAGTAAAATTGCTTGGGATAAAGGACCATATTTTATAGAAACACAGGTAGATGTTAAAGGAGGAACCAATTATAACATTACAGGTGTTACGCGACTTTTGAGTGTGCCTTATGCTTTGTATGCAAAAACAGCAGGAGGAACATCATCTGCGCCATTCAGGTCTGCAGTCCTTTCATTTACTTCGTCAAGAAACATTGGAGCAGGAGATATAAACAATACAATTGAATGTACTTCATCAGCCACGCTAACACTAACTTCTGATTTTGGTAATATGGTGGCGGGTGAAACTATTAATTTAGAAGCTCATAATGGAGCTGTATTAACAGTACAAGCTGCTTCTGGCGTAACAATTAATTATAATGCAGGCGGAAGCGCAAAGTTTACCAGTACTGCCGGAAATGTAAGGTTTGGATTTCTTAGAAAAACAGGCGCTAATTCTTATATTATTTCGGGACAATGAAACATCTAATTTACTTTTTACTTTTTACGACAGCAGTTTTTTCGCAAAACTATCAATACTCAATTGATGAAGCTCCTGTTAAAACTCCAGAAACACCAGGGGTAAATAACCAATTGGAGGAAATCGAATATTTTAAAGCTTATTTACTGCCAATTACACAAAAAGCAACTATTCAAGCGGCTTTAGATCAATATGGTTCTATACGGTTAGAAAAAGGAGACTACTCAGGAGTGAACATTGTCATGAAAAGTAATCAAAAACTTTACGGACATCCAACTTTAAATACTATCACAGGAATAAAAATTGCGGCAGGAAGCAGTAATGTCGTAGTCCAAAATATTACTACAAATACAGCAGGAAGTATCACTTTTGAAGCTGGAGGTGCAATTACAAATTCTGAATTTAAAAATATTGAATCTACCCCTATTAATTCAGTAGGAGGTATGATTGAAAACAACACCTTTATTAATTTATCGAGATGTGTTTTAAAATGGGATATGAGCGGCTCAGGATATTTTAGAAATAATAAAATAATTAAACATAGAATTCATGCTTTTTATCCACAGATAGTAATGAAAGGCAATAATGTGACGCCTAGTTATGGGAATGTACAATTATGGATAAATATGTTAACCCCTGGAGGGAACGGCGCTGAAATTGATAATGTTAAAACATTAACTTGGGTTGGTGTAGATTCTGAAAGCTGGAATTGGAGTAACTACAGTAGTAAAGCACTGGTAGAAATGAAAAATATGGGAGATGTTAGGATTGCATCTTTTTCTGGAGGAAATAATATATCTACTCCAACTCCTGTATTTGATATTGCGGCAAACAATCTCTTAATGTCTAGGAAATTTATAAATGCAGGTAAAGCAGGAAATAGTACTTTGAGAGGAAATACTAATATGTTTTTACTGGATAGTAATTCTGAAGGTTATAATATTGATCCAGCAAGTACAGGATTTGATTTTAAAGGACGTTTTAATGGTTCAAATGTTACTTTGGGAGTGGCAAATTTGACCAGTGCGATTACAGACGCTTCAACGATAACGAAACTAAAAAATACTATTTTAGGAACTAAAAAGACACCTTGGACAAAAACTGTTTTCGAACCAATTCCTAATCCTTCCGGAGATAATTGAGGCGACAAACAGAGCAGGAAAAGCAGATCAGACCAGCTATGTACAAGGCTTAATAAATAAAAATGGAATTGCAGAGTTAGACGAGGGTACATATTATATAAACTCTACACTAATTATTAAAAATAATCAGGGTATTATTGGAAAAGGTACAGGGAAAACGACTATTATAGGCTTGAAAGATGATTTTCCGTTAATCACAGCTGTAGACGTGGGACCATCTGAAGTAAAATGTTATTTATCAAACATGACACTACAAGGTGGAAGTACCGGGCTTAGAATGAGTTACTCTGGTGGAGGAACCGTTCAATGGAGTGCCTGTATTTTTAAATACTTAGTTTTTAGAAATCAGAAATATGGAATTCACTTTGATAAAGGCTACGGTTTTGATAATAACTTTATTGAACATATAAGCTTTGTAAACACAAACACTGGTGTTTATCAAGAAGTGGATCCTTCATACACTGGGGGAGAAACTGCTACTATGATGTATATTGATAAAGTAGTTTTTTATAAGTGTCAATGGATTAATAATAGTAAAGCACTGAGTTTAGTATCTGGCAGAGCATCAAATTTAAATGGCTGGATAGATTGTAATTTTGATAATAATGATATAGTAGCTGAAATTAAAAATTATAATTCGCCATTTTTTGCTAATTGTACCTTTACAAATACTAAAGGAGAATATGTTGTAGGCGGAGAAGCGACCGTTGAATTTTATTCGTGCTTATTTGATAAAAATACTACTAGTTCAACATTCAAATTATATGGGGCTTATTTAGAAGGATGTACAGTGTTAGACAATGTAAGTTTGTTTAAAAATCACACACCGGTTGGCTTTATAACCAATTCAACTATAACAGGAAATGTTGGCAGTTTGACTTACGGAATGATTGTAAACAGTACACTGCCTGCCAGCCCTGCGTTTAATAAGTTTTTAGTTAATATCAATGCTTGCAAAACCAACTATTATAATAGATGCGGCTTCAGATCCTTATCCGCATGACTTTTAGTAAGAGAATAAAAAGTATTAAAATATAAGTATGAATTAAAATTTAATAGAGACGTATATACCAAAAAGAGGTATAGATTAATTAATCTATACCTCTTTTTTTATTCTAAAATGATAGGTGAATCGTGTCCAGAATTTAAATCTCTCCAAATTCTTTTTTTACCTGTTAGTAAACTATAATTACATTTTAGATCACGTAGAAATACGTGATTATTATCTTATAAAATAGGGATTTCTTGTCTTTATCATACGGTTCTCAAGGTCGTAAAATGCAACTTGTTGTATTTTATCGGATTTTAAAATCCGTTGAACAGATTTATTATTAATTAGTCGAAACATTATATATTTTTGATCAGAATTTAAAATGAATGATAAAGAAAAATCGTCATTTGGCTTTAAACCTTATTAATAATTGAATAGTTGCCCCTAAAAGGTAGTTTTTTTATAAATAAGATAATATAGCCCTAATTTATAAATTTTTTATAAATGCATTACAATAACTTCAAAATAAGAATTATTTATATTTTTTACTTTTTATGAAATATAGTGTATACGAAAATATTAGAAAGATAAGAGAATTAAAAAATTTTACGAGGGAATACGTAGTTGCTGAATTAAAAATGAGCACTAGCGGTTATGGTAAAATTGAAAGAGGCGATGTAGATTTAACTGTTTCGAAATTAATTGAAATCTCAAAAGTATTAGAAGTCTCAATTGAGTTCATATTTAAATTTGATGTTTCAATTTTCTTTAGTGAAACCAGATAAAAAACTAGAAGCAGGTAATTAATATTAATATTAGTGAAACTTAAATAAATTAGAATTAGTAATAAAAATTTAGTTATGGAAAATTACTATTTAAAAATTAGAGAGTATCGATTGCAAAATAATCACAGCCCTGAATATGTTGCTATTCAAATGGAAATTAGTGTCAAAAAATATGAAAAGATTGAACAAGGAATGATAGATCTTAAATTGTCTAAACTAGACCAGTTAGTTAAGATTTTAGGGATCAAAAAAAGTCAAATTTTTCAATTAGATAACTAGTAGTATTTTGCAAGTATCATATTGCAATTTTTAAGAAAGAGTTCTTAATGAGATTTGTAAATCTTTTAAAAAAAAACTCTTTTTTTCGTTTAAGACTTATGTTTTACTTTTAAAACATATCCTAAAGATTCTAAAATTAAAACATAATGTGTTTTAGTAATATCTTTTACCACCGCATTCTGATCGCAAAACGGACCAGAATTTAAATGTATTTTATCTCCAATTTGATATTGCATTACTGATATTTCTGAAGAAGTATCTCCAGCGTTAAGCCATTCTTTGATGGTTTCTATTTCTTGATCTTTTACAACGGCATGTCTTCCTAGCCAAAATAAAAAGCGTACCACTCCAGGAGAATGAAATACAAGATTTCGATCCTTTTCTGCCAATTGTACAAATATGTAATGATTAAACAATGGCACCTCTACCTTTATTTTCCTATCTGATCTTTGCTGGACTTTTTTTAATCACAGGACAATAACAGTTGATATTAAACTTAGTTAATTGTTCTCGTTGCTCTTTTTTCCCATTTAGGTTTTGTGTATACTACATACCATTTCATAATGCTTTATTTATCGTATTTGTAAATTATTTTTTTTTAAAATAGTGAAACTCGTTATTCTTCTTTCAAAAAAACATTCCTTCCTAAGGGATAATTCTGACACTTCATTCTATTAAGAAGAGTATTTTTTTCGGGTAATTATCTTAGTAAGTTTCTAAAAAACCACATTAAAAGTAGTAGATGGTTTCATGCATAAACTAAGAAGTAAATTTAATTCTGAGCATTTACAAATAGTGTTGAGTTTTATCCTAAAATTTCCTTATTAAGGACATTTAGCAACAAAATTGAGATTTCTCATCTTCCTTATTATCATAATTTTATCTTAAATTATTGGTAGAGAAAGATCATATAATTGACCAAAATTTATTGCTCATATTTAATGCATTTTTGGTCTTTTTAAGCATTCAATAACCATATTTTTTTTAAAATAAATTTTCCTTTTTTGAGTAGTTAAAGTGTAACTATTCACGGGGAACCCTTTATCTAATTTTAAAAAAAACCGTCGAAACCCCAATAAAATGGTTTTTTAATTTACACGCAGACAATTCTACATTAACAAGCATATTTTTAATTTAAAACATTAAGCAGATGAGAACAGGAATAACCTTTAGTGCTTTTGATTTGTTACATGCAGGGCACGTTAAAATGCTGGAAGAAGCAAAACAACATTGTGATTATCTAATTGTTGGTTTACAAACAGATCCTACGTTAGATCGCCCAACAAAAAATAAACCGACACAAACTGTAGTTGAACGTTATATACAGTTAAAGGCGTGTAAGTTTGTTGATGAAATTGTTCCTTATGCTACAGAACAAGACTTAGAAGATATTTTGAAATCTTTTACAATTAATGTACGTATAGTAGGAGATGAATATAAGGACAGAGATTTTACGGGTAGAACATACTGTGAAGAAAAAGGAATTGAATTGTATTTTAATACAAGAGACCATCGTTTTTCGAGCAGTAACCTGAGAAACGAAGTATATCAAAAAGAAATCTTAATTCATTCTAATGGCAATTAGTACTACTGTTACTCATGTTATTTTAACTGGCGGAATTGGCAAGCAGATTGTGGCCTCTTTCGAGAAAAACGCTTCCGAAACAATACTTGGGGCTATTTGAAGGTCAGTCACTTTTTGAAAAAACAGTGGCTCGTAATGAAAATGTTGCTAACAAAACTATAGTAGTTGGAAATATTGAAAATTACAAGATGAGCGACGAAATTATGTCGAAATTTAATAAACCATTTACTCATATAGTAGAAGCTGTTCCTAGAAATACAGCGTACTGCCATCGCATTTGCTTGCATTTGCTTCAGAACCAGAAGATATTCTTTTAATTACACCATCAGATCATATTATTGATGGCAGTTATTCGTATATACTTGCTTTACAACAAGCTATAACATTAGCAAATAATGACTATTTGGTGACTTTTGGTATAAAACCCACTAAACCAGAAACGGGCTACGGCTATATAGAGTTTGAAAATGAAAATGTCATTGCATTTCATGAAAAACCCAATTTAAAAAAAGCACAAACTTATCTGGAAAACGGAAATTATTTTTGGAACAGCGGTCTTTTTTGTTTTAAAGCTGGAAAGTTTTTAGAAGAACTAGAAAAGCAGGAACCAGAAGTTTATTGGGCATCAAAAGCAGTTTGGGAGACAAATAAAGATGGTTTTCTGGATTATGAAATGTCATTGAATATTCCTTCCATAAGTATTGATTATGCTGTAATGGAAAGGAGTAAAGATATTAAAGTGGTTCCCGCTCACTTCGAATGGTCCGATTTAGGTTCTTTTGAATCGGTATATGATTATTTAGTGCTGAAAGGTCATCCAATTGACACCAACAGAAATATTGTAATAGGAACTTCAATGCATACCACTTTTATAGGTGTCAAAAATTGTATTCTAATATATACAGCCGATGCATTAATGGTATTGCAAAAGAAAATTCTCAAGAGGTTAAACAAGTATATCAGCAATTAGAATCTATTGCTTCGCCTTTACTATAAAATTTAAAACTCAGAATATGATTGATAAAAATTCTACAATATACATTGCTGGTCACAAAGGGATGGTAGGAAGTGCCATTTGGAGAACTTTGAAAGCAAAAGGTTATAATAATCTTATAGGAGTTTCAAGTAAAGAGTTAGATTTAAAAGAACAAGATGCAGTTCGCGACTTTCTTAAAGAAGTACAGCCAGACGTTATTATAGATCTTTGCTGACAAAAGTGGGAGGCATCTTAGCTAACAATGATTTTCCGTATCAGTTTTTAATGGAAAATATGCAGATTCAAAATAATCTCATTAGTGAAGCCCATAGATTGGGTGTACAGAAGTTTATTTTTTTAGGAAGTTCCTGCATTTATCCAAAACTAGCAATCCAGCCTTTAAAAGAAGAGTATTTGCTAACGGCCTCTTTAGAAAGTACCAACGAATGGTACGCTCTAGCTAAAATTACCGGCGTAAAATTGTGTCAGGCAATACGTAAGCAATTTAAAAAAGATTTTGTGAGTTTAATGCCGACAAACTTATATGGCATTCATGACAATTTTGACTTGAATAGTTCTCATGTTCTGCCAGCAATGATTCGCAAATTTCATGAAGCCAAAGAAAACAATAATGCTTCGGTAATACTTTGGGGAACTGGTAAACCTATGAGAGAATTTCTCTTTGTTGATGATATGGCAGAAGCAGTAGTTTTTGCTTTAGAAAATCAACTTCCTGGATATTTATATAATGTAGGAACTGGAGAAGATCTAACGATTAAGGATCTGGCTGGAATAATACAAAAAATCGTAGGACATACAGGAGATATTATTTGGGATGACAGTAAACCTGATGGAACACCGCGAAAATTAATGGATGTTTCTAAGATGCATCATATTGGATGGAAACATCAAGTCAATTTAGAGCAGGGAATACAAAAAACCTACAATTGGTTTCTAGAAAATGTTGAAAATTTAAAAGAAAAAGAGCTTCTAAACAGCTTACTCTTTTAATCTGGAAATCTCCAAAAAAACAATCACAGTTAAGAATTTATAAACTTTTGCAATTGGCAGAACAATGCCGTTGCACCTTATAATTACATTATGACTACAGCAAGAAAAACAGCGTTCATTACAGGAGTAACGGGACAAGATGGAGCCTATTTAAGTGAATTTTTACTAGAAAAAGGCTATATAGTACACGGATTAAAAAGACGTACATCATTATTTAATACCGATCGAATTGATCATTTATACCAAGATCCACATATCGAAAATAGAAATTTCATTCTGCATTACGGAGATATGACAGATAGTACGAATTTAATTCGTCTTATTCAAGAAATCCAGCCTGATGAAATTTATAACCTAGTCGCAATGAGTCATGTCGCAGTTTCATTTGAAACACCAGAATATACTGGAAATGCAGATGGACTTGGAACTTTAAGACTTTTAGATGCAATTCGTTTGCTGGGATTAGAAAAGAAGACTCGAATCTATCAAGCATCAACTTCAGAATTGTACGGTAAAGTACAGGAAGTTCCTCAAACTGAAAAAACACCTTTTTATCCACGCTCTCCTTATGCAGTGGCAAAAATGTACGCATTTTGGATTACCGTAAATTACAGAGAAGCTTATGGTATGTATGCTTGTAATGGTATTTTATTTAATCATGAATCACCTATTCGCGGGGAAACTTTTGTAACTCGTAAAATTACAAGAGCAACTTCAAGGATAGCTTTAGGATTGCAAGATAAATTGTACTTAGGAAATCTAGATGCAAAACGTGACTGGGGACATGCTAAAGATTATGTACGAATGATGTGGATGATTCTGCAGGCAGATGAACCTGAAGACTGGGTAATAGCAACAGGAACAACTACACCAGTTCGTGAATTTGTTCGTTTAAGCTTTGCCGAAGTAGGTATTGAAATAGAATTTACAGGTAAAGGTGTAGACGAGAAAGGATTCGTGAAATACTGCAGTCATCCTGATTATCAGATTCCCATTGGTAAAGAAGTTTTGGCAGTTGATCCAAAATATTTTAGACCTACAGAAGTAGATTTGTTAATTGGTGATCCTACAAAAGCAAGAACAAAATTAGGATGGGAATGTCAATATGATCTTGCTGATCTGGTAAAAGAAATGATGCAGTCTGATGTAAAACTGATGAGAAAAGATCAATATTTAAAAGAATCAGGCTATGCAATTTTGAATTACTTCGAGTAATATTATGTATCTAAAAAAGCATTCTTTATTTCTCAGGTTTAGGAAATTGTTAAGTAGCAAATTCTATTATTAGAATGTAATACATTGAAGTATTTTAAGAGAACTCTTTAAATACTATTTATAAAAAAATAAAATCTTAATAGATCAATTTCAATGAAAATATCAATTATTATACCGACCTATAACCGACCTGACTTATTGAAGGAGTGTATAAATGCGTCTTTGTCTCAAACGCTTGCACCTTACGAAATAATTATAGGTGATGACTCTTCAAATAATGACTCAAAAGATTTAGTTGAGCAAATAATAAAAGAGAATAAGACTATCAAAATTAGTTACTTTAAAAATAGTCCGCCAAAAAAGCAAATTGGTAATGTGAATTTTTTGATAGATAAGGCCGAGGGGGATTATGTTACATTGATTCATGATGATGATTATTTGTTAGAAAACTGTCTTTCAGATCTGGCTAGACCTATACTTGATGATCCTTCTGTTGATGCGAGTTTTGGGAAACAATATATAATTGATATGAAGGGACATATTGATAAACAGTTAAGTGAAAATGTCAATAAAGACTATTACCGAACTTCTGCTTATGAAGGCGCGTACTGAGCAGTTATCAGTCGGCTATTTTACAGCAATTTCCTAACAACGCTTATTTAATTAAAGCAGATCTTATAAAAAAGTATAATTACTCTACAGATTCTGATTATGTAGGAGATGCATGCGATTTTTTCTTTTCTTTTAATTTAGGTTTGAAAAATCTTAAGTTTTATTTTGTTAATACCTACACAGCTGTTTATCGTTTGGGTAACGAGAAAATATCAAATAATTCAAAATGTGATACGGCTATAAAAAGTTACTTATTCATTTCTGATGCTGTTGTTCCAAAAGGAGAATCTTATGAAAGCCAACATAAACAGCTTAAAAGATTTGCTCCACTTGCATTAGTTCAAGCGATCAATATTAAGGATAAAAAAAATGCACATAAAATTTTTTTAGCAAATATCATTTTCCTTCTCTCTTTTCATTAGGTGGAGTAAAACGTAGTTTATTGATGGCTAAATTAATGATTGATAAATAATTATTGGTTTAGATAGACAAATTAAAAATTTAACTTCTAATCTGAAAAAAAATCTAAAACCTATAACATTTATTATTGAAAATCTGGTTTTAGCTAAATTAGTAAGTCAAGTTTGTAAAATCCACTATTATTTTGATAAAACTCAAACAGCATCCAAAATACGATACGATCGTTAGTTGGGGAAAATTAATTTCCATTACAGGAAGTGCTCAAATTTTAGTACAAGCTGTAAGTTTTGCTTCTGGCATTTTAATTATACGTTTGCTTTCAGTTCAAGAATATGCCCTTTATACTTTGTGTAATACAATGCTAGGAACGATGGTTCTTTTATCTGATAGTGGTATTTCGACAGGAGTGATGTCTTTGGGAGGTGAATCTTGGCAGGATAAAGAAAAGCTGGGAAAAGTTTTGGCAACGGGTCTGGACTTAAGGCGCAAGTTTGCTTTATTGAGTCTGCTTGGATCTATTCCAATTTTATTTTATTTGTTAATTCATAATGGTGCCAGTTGGCTTATAGCTTCACTTATAATACTTGCATTAATTCCTACTTTTTACGCATCATTATCTGATTCATTACTAGAAATTGTTCCCAAATTACACCAAAAAATTTATCCCCTGCGACGAAATCAAGTTGAGGTTGGAGTAGGCAGATTAGTACTATCAGCTCTTACTATATTTTTTTTCCTTTGGCTTTTGTCGCAATTTTAGCTGGCGGAATACCGCGAATTTTAGGGAATATAAGATTACGTAAAATTGTTTATACAATAGTTGGAGAAGAAAAAGAAACAGACTTAGAGGTAAGAAAAAAAATAGTAGACATTGTAAAACGAAGTTTACCATCTGTTATTTATTATTGTTTTTCTGGACAAATAAACATCTGGATAATATCATATTTTGGTAATTCGGTTTCACTAGCGTGACTCGGGGCAATAGGAAGATTTGTGATGTTACTAAGTTTAATATCTGTAATTTTTAACGTATTGATTGTACCAAGATTTGCACGCCTGCAAAATCAGTATTCGATTTTGATGGTTTTTTATTCAAAAATGATAGTGTTGGTATTTTTTATTTCCATCTTGATTGTTATTGCAATGTGTTTCTTGTCTAAATATTTCCTATTTATTTTAGGAGAAAAATACATCGGACTCGATGCAGAGCTGGTCTTGGTCATGATAGGAGGATGTATGAATATGATCATGGCATCAGGTTTATCACTTTACCTAAGTAAAGGATGGGTAATGAAGCACTATGTTTCTATAAGTTTAAGCATCTTACCATTAATTATTGGCGGTTTCATTTTTGATCTATCAAATTTATTAGGGGTACTGCATTATAATATTTTTGTTGCTGTAATTGAAATGTTTGTTCACGTAGGTTATGGATTTTATATGATTAGGAGTTTGAAGAAAAATGAATCACTGTAACTTCATCATAAAGTAACAGCATAAAAACATAAAAGCAATGAAAAATATTATTCTAATTATTTACTCTTATGTAGTAAATTATAAAGCAATAAAGGGCTGGGATGTTGTAATCAGAAAAACAGATGTTTCAAATATAAACTGTTTTATTTATGGTAAAGTGACAGTAGTTAATTCCATTATAAAATCTCATGTAAAAATTTTTTCAAATTCAAATCTGTCCGAAACTACACTCATGGGAAATAATAAAATAGGAATCAATTGTAATATTTCTGGATCACAAATCGGATCATTCACATATATAGCAGGTGATTCATTTATCAATAATGTTAGTATTGGTAAATATTGTTCTATTGGTCTTGGTTTAAAAGTGGGTCTTGGAATTCATCCAACAGATTTTATTAGTACCTCACCTTTTTTTTACAGCCCAAATTTTTTTTCTATGAATAAAATTGCTGATAAAGATTATTTTGAGGAATACAAAGAAACTAAAATAGGAAACGATGTTTGGGTAGGAGCAAATGTCTTTATCAACGAAGGAGTTAATATTGGCAACGGAGCTGTAATTGGTGCGGGTGCAGTAGTGACAAAAGATGTCCCAGATTATGCTGTAGTAGGAGGTGTTCCTGCAAAAATTATAAAATATAGACATTCACAAGAAATAATAAATGTTCTTAGTGATGTTCAATGGTGGGAGAAAGATTTTCAGTGGTCGCAAAATAATAGAGAAATATTCCAAAAGCCACTTACAAACATTATTAATTTAAAAAAAATAAACGAATAAATAAATATGAAAGTACTCTCTTTTCAGCCAGGTTCTCTGTACCAAAATGGAGGTATGGGGCGCTTATTACGCCGCTTATATCAAGGACATGAATTGGATATTACTAGTTTATATATAAACGATTATAACGCATCACAAATACCAGGACCAATTAGGGAAATTGAAATCACTTCATTTCCAGTACAAAGATCATGGATGAGATGGAAATTAAGACCTTTATTTAGATGGATTAGAGAATCACTGCTTTACCCTGTTACTAAATATAGAATTGAAAAGGTATCAAAAAAACTATCATTTGATGTATTACATGTTATAAATCATGGAACTTTTTCAGCTATTTTATGTAATGATAATTTTTTAGCCAACAAACAGCTATGGACTTCCTTTCATGATCATTATTTATTGTGCAGTTCATTTGAAGACACTCAAAAATTATGGAATCGTTCTGACAGAAGACTAATGATCTCTACTGAATTAGGAGAAGAGTATCAAAAAGTTTTTGGTTATAAAGATTTTGAGCTTATAACTGATGGTGTTTATGCGAAAGAAATTTCGCGACCCAAATCTAGAAAAAATGACAGCACCACTATATATTTTGCGGGATTAATGCATTATGAATATTATCCTCTATTAGAAATATTAGCAGATTCAATGGATGATTTAGTTAATCAAGACTATTCATTTAAACTCGTTTTAAGAGGAACGCAAGAAATAAATATTTTAAAAAACAGAAATTTTAAAATCGAATATAAATCTGATTTTATATCAGATGAGGAAATTAAAAAAGAACTTGATATGGCAGATATTCTGTACTTGCCTATTAAGTTTTCAGAACCAAATTTCTACTTATATAGCCTATCTACTAAAATGATTAGTTATATCGGGGCTTCTGGAAATATTTTATATCACGGACCTTCAGATAGTGCTGCTTGTAACTTATTAAGAAGAAATAATGCGGCTTTTTGTTGCGTAAGTTTAGTTAAAGAAGAAATGACAGAGTCGCTTAAAGAAATGTCGGCAGATGGTAAAAATGTTTGTATCAATTCAAAGAAATTAGCTAAATCTGAATTTGATTTAAATGAAATTCAAAATAGTTTTTGGAAAATAAACAATAATATATGAGAGCTTTTTTATCTGAATTGCGGCTTTACTTATGCAATCATTTAGTCGCAAACATACCAAGTCATACTTTTCGTTTATGGTACTACAGAAAGATAATGAAGTTTAAAATAGGAAAAGGAAGTTCTATTCTAATGAATTGCAAATTTGATTGTGCTGAGGGATTAATAATTGGACAAAACAGTGTAATTAATGCCAATTGCAGATTGGATTCTAGAGGAGAATTAGAAATTGGCAATAGTGTATCTATTTCAGAAGATGTGATTTTTTTAACTGCTGATCACAATGAAGATTTTATCGGAATATACGGAAGGGAAAAAAAGGTAGTAGTAGAAGATTATGTCTGGATTGGCACACGAGCAATGGTTTTACCTGGAGTAACAATAGAAAAAGGAGCAGTAGTTGCGGCTGGTGCAGTTGTAACTAGAAGTGTTAGTTATTTAAATATAGTTGCGGGCGTGCCTGCAAAAAAAATAAACGTAAGAGAAGAAAAATTTGATTACTCATCAAGATATAGAAGATTGTTTCAATAAAACGATACTTTAAATCTAATAATTATTCCATTACAGATGATGTTTGGCCAGGTTTTAATTTTGACATTTAAAACGTTTTACGGTAGCTAAAGAAAGATCAATACCCCATTTGAAATTTTGGGAAATACTACAGCTAAAAAATAGAGGAAAGGAAATAGAAAATGAAAATACTATTTATTTGTGGCTCTGCAGAACCAGGAAAAGACGGGGTTGGTGATTACACTCGCCGATTGAGCGGAGAATTAGTAAGAATAGGCCACGAAGTTCAGATTTTATCTTTATGCGATCATCAGGCCACTTTACAAACTAGTGAAAAACAAATAATAGAAAGTACTATAACTTTAGTAAATCGTATTCCTATTTCTGTTTCTAATGATAAGCGTTTTACTTTTACAAAAGAAGTTTTAAATAAATTTCAGGCAGATTGGATTTCTTTACAATTTGTGCCTTATAGTTTTAATCCAAAAGGATTACCTTTTTTGGTCACCGTCTTTCTTAAAAGGATTAAAAGGAAATCATAAATGGCATATAATGTTTCATGAATTATGGCTGGGAATAGATACTGAATCCTCGTTTAAGCATAAGTGTATTGGTAAATTACAACAGTTAATCATAAAACAAATAATTACTAATACTCATACAAATTCGATTAATACACAAAATAAATTGTATCAGTTCTTTTTGCAGTATCATGAAATAAACTCTGAAGTTTTACCAATTTGCGGGAATATACCTTTAAGGGCCGTAAAAAAAGAAGTTTCAGAATTTACTCAATTTGTACTGTTTGGTACTATTCATCATGGCGCTCCTTTTAGTGATTTTATTGAAGATTTGTTAAAGATTTCAAGTAAGTTGAGCAAACCAGTAAAGTTTGTTTTTATTGGTAAAAATGGTCCGGAACTTAAAAATTACACTACAATTCTTGAAGCATTTAAAATCCATTATGAAATTTTGGGCATACAATCTGAGATAGTAATATCACAAGTGCTTATAAATAGTGATTATGGTATTTCTACAACACCATATTTCCAAACCGAAAAAAGCGGTGTTTATGCGGCATACAAAGAACATCAAATAAATACCATTTGTGTATCAAGAAATTGGACACCAACAAAAGGACAATATACAATTCCGCAAATTATTAAATATGAAAAAGATAATTTAAAAATAATTCCAACCACCGTTAAAGGAATAAATGTAAATAGTATAGCAATGCAGTTTATTAATTCAATTTCCATATCATGAAGTTAATAGTGTCTCATCCAACCTTAAATGCTAATTCAAAAAATTTGGTAAGCGGGCTGTTAAACAATAAACAGCTTTTTAAATTATTTACAGCAATTGCAATATTTCCAGGGCAATTATTATATAAACTAAGCAGTAATCCAAAATTAAAAGATTTAAAAAGAAGAAGTTTAAATAGCTCATGGCGACCATATACACGATCCAAATCATTTTTTGAATTTGGACGTTTGTTATCTTCAAAATTTAAATTGGATAATTTAATAACACATGAAAATGGTATTTTTTGTATTGACAATGTATATCAAAAACATGACAATTGGGTCGCGAATAATTTAGCTAAAGCAAAAAAAATGGATTGTCGGCAGTTTATGCTTACGAAGATGGAGTCGCCGAAACTTTTAAAAAAGCAAAACAATTAGGACTTTATTGCATTTACGATTTGCCAATTGGTTATTGGAAAAGTGCTCGTTTATTAATGCAGAAAGAATTTGAGATTAATCCAAATTGGTCAAGTACATTGACAGGGTTTAATGATTCAGAAGATAAGCTTAGCAAAAAGGATGAAGAATTAGCGCTAGCAGATCTTATTTTTGTAGCCAGCGACTTTACTAAAAAAACGCTCGAAGAATATTCTGGAAAATTACCCGAAGTAAAAGTTATTCCTTATGGTTTTCCAGATGTCAAAACTCAAAAAAAATATCAAAAACTGGAAAATCGTAAACTTAAAATTTTATTTATTGGAAGTTTATCTCAAAGAAAAGGACTTTCATATTTGTTTGAAGCAGTAGAAGAATTTCAAGGCAAGATAGAATTGACAGTTGTAGGACATAAATCGGTCAGCAATTGCAAAGAGTTGAACTTAGCATTAGAAAAACATACATGGATTCCGTCACTTTCTCATGATCAAGTATTGGCTTGTATGCAAGAGCACGACGTGTTTGTTTTTCCTTCTCTATTTGAAGGTTTTGGATTGGTAATTACTGAAGCAATGTCACAAGGAGTTCCAGTTATTACAACAGATCGAACAGCGGGACCAGATTTAATTGAAAATGGTGCTGATGGATGGATTGTTCCGGCGGGATCCTCAACGGCAATAAAAGAAGTATTAAATAAAATACTTGAAACACCCGAAATTTTAGAACAATTTGGACTTCTTCGCCCAAAATAAAGCACGTACAAGACCATGGTCGGTCTACGGACAGGAAATGGCCGATGCACTTTCTTCTTTTAAGGTTTAAAACAAATATTAGTTAATGAACACAATACAAGAACAAGAAGTAGTTCCGAATTACAATTCAATAAAAACAGCCATCTGGCTTTACTTTTTACTTTGGATTTTTGAAGGAGCTTTGCGTAAATGGATTCTGCCTAGTTTAGCAACACCTTTATTAATAGTAAGAGATCCTATTGCGATCTATATTATATACATGTCATTTAAACTACGGCTGAAATTTATAAATGCCTATGTTGTGATGGGTCTTATTATAACCATTTTGTCATTTATTGTCACACTTACCTTTGGTCATGGAAATATATTTGTAGGCCTATACGGCGCTAGAATTATCTTGCTTCATTTTCCATTAATTTTTATAATTGGTTCTGTTTTTAATAAAGAGGATATTCTCAAAATAGGAAAAGCTTTTTTGTGGATTAATCTCTTGATGACGGCAATTGTATATTTACAATTTGTTAGTCCGCAGAGTACTTTTATTAACGTAGGACTTGGAGGTGAAGGAAGCGCGGGTTTTTCTGGGGCAATGGGCTACAGTAGGCCATCAGGAACTTTTTCATTTATAACTGGTTTGACTTTCTTTTATGTATCAGTATCTGTTTTCATTTTTTATTTCTGGTTATCAAAAGAAAAATGCTCTAAAATTTTATTAATTGCAAGCACAGCGGCTTTAATTTTTGGACTGCCGCTTACTATTAGTCGAGGTACTGTTATGGGGGTTTTGGTTGTTGGTTTGTTTGCGATAATTGGTGCAAGTACTGGTATAAAACAAATACTAAAAATTCTTCTTATTGTTTCCGTTTTTGTTGGTCTAATTTTAATTCTCAACGCTACAACACCTATTTTCAGTTTAGGAACAGAAGTTTTTTTAACTCGTGTAGAAAATGCTAATGAGGGAGGAAGTATTAAGGAGTCAATATTTATGAGGATGTACGAGAATTTTAAAGATCCCATTGTTGACTTATTACAAAAGCCTTTTTTCTTAGGCAATTTAGGAATGGGAACAAATGCTGGGGCTCAAATGTTATCAGGTACTAGAGGCTTTTTGATTTCAGAGGGAGAACTAGGCCGTTTGGCTGGCGAACAAGGTTTGATTTTAGGAGGACTTCTTATTGGGTTACGAATCTTATTATCTTTTAAATTACTTTTTACGTCTTTAAAACTACCTAAAGAAGACAAACTCCTTCCGGTAATTTTTTGCGGTACAGCCTTATTGGCTATTTCTCAAGGGCAATGGGCCCAGCCAAGTGTTTTGGGTTCTTCCGTAATTGTGGCGGGACTTTTAATTGCAAGTATAAATTTAAACAGGAAAACCGAATAAATGAAAATTGTACTTTTCACTCACCCTTCTTTTCTAAGCCATCAAAGCATGCCTCGTTTTGCCAAAATGATTAAAGATGGAATGTTAGACAAAGGACACGAATTGAAAATATGGAGCCCAAAACCTTTTTTTTTCAAACTTTCTTTCAATAAAACATTTCTTCAAAAATGGATGGGATACCTAGATCAATATCTAGTTTTTCCAGCCGTAACTAAATTAAAACTGTTGAGTTGTGATGAGAATACTTTATTTGTTTTCGCAGACAATGCTTTAGGGCCCTGGGTGCCTTTGGTAAAAAAAAGATTTCATGTAGTGCATTGTCATGATTTTTTAGCACAACAATCAGCTTTTGGTTTATTGTCAGAAAATAAAGTAAGCGTAACTGGAAAATATTATCAGAAATATATTCGATGGGGCTATAACAAAGCGCAGAATTTTATCAGTATTTCTAATAAAACAAAAACAGATTTACATTCTTTTTTAAACAATACGCCAAAACTTTCAGAAGTTGTTTACAATGGTTTAAATCAGAACTTTGAAACTGTAAAAAGTAAAATTGCAGTACGTAAATTACTTACGGAAAAGTATAATGTCGATTTATCAAACGGATATATTTTACATGTAGGAGGGAATGCTTTTTATAAAAATAAATTGGGTGTACTTGAAATTTATGATCAATGGGCGACAGATTTTAAAACAAATGTCCCGCTAATTTTAGTTGGGGAACTGCCTTCTGATGAATTAATTGCCTTCAAAGAAAAATCAAAAGCTTCAAAATCCATTTATTTTATAACAAATGCCGACGATTTGCAGTTACAGCAGTTTTATCAAGGAGCATCTGTTATGTTGTTTCCGTCTTTATACGAAGGTTTCGGATGGCCGATAGTCGAAGCAATGGCTTCGGGAAGTTTAGTAATTACAACCCAAGAAGATCCAATGAAAGAAGTGGCGGGAGATGCAGGTTTCTACATTCCAAAAAAAGCTTTTAATACTGAGGAATTAAAGAAATGGAAAAGCATTGTCTGCTAGAGAATTAGAAAATGTACTGCGACTAACTCCAGAACAAAATATGAAGGCTGTGCAAAAATCGATTTCAAGATCAAAAGAATTTTCTGCTCAAAGCTTTGTCAATTCTATTGAAAAAGTATACCAACAAATATTAGTAAACAAATGAAAGTCATTCATTACATAGAAAGTATAGATAAAACAGCTGGAGGAACAACTGAATATATGCGCTTGTTGAGTAATGAACTTAAATCTAATGTTGAACTATTAGTTGCAACCGGACTTTCTCAATCTCCTATAGTTCTGGAAGGTGTAAAAATTCAGTTTTTTGATACTAAAGTTTTGCGATGGTTTAATCTATTAAAAGAATTTCGTTTTTTTTATTAAAAGAAAACCCTTCCATTGTACATATTAATGGTATTTGGAGCCCGCAAAACTGGGGGTTTCAAAAAGTTGCTCAAGAGTTGGGCATTCCAGTAGTTTTATCACCGCACGGAATGTTAGAACCTTGGATTTTAGCACACAACCCTTGGAAAAAGAAAATTGGTCTTTTTTTATATCAAAATAAAGCGATTCACAGTGCAGAACATTTACATGCTACGGCAATAATGGAAAAGGAAAGCATTAGGAATTTAGGTTATAAAAACAATCTTACGATTATACCTAACGGGATAGATATAAGTGAAGTAAAAAAGAAAAAGAATTTTACGGTAGCAAAAAAATAATATTCTTATCCCGTATTCATCCTAAAAAAGGAATAGAACTATTGTTAGAAGCTTGGCGCATCACAAATACGCAGGGCTGGACATTGGAAATAGCTGGAAATGGTGATGCTAATTATATAAAAAATCTAAACGAAAGTGCTGGAGATATTAGCAACGTTCATTTTGTTGGTGCAAAATACGGTGAAGAGAAATGGAATTTTTTAAGATCTGCAGATGTAATGGTTTTACCCACTCACAGCGAAAACTTTGGAATTGTAATCGCAGAAGCTTTGGCAGTTGGTCTGCCAGTAATTACAACTACAGGAACTCCTTGGGAAGATTTAAACACACATGAATGTGGATGGTGGATAGATTTATCTGTAGAAAATTTGAGTCATACTTTGACTTCTGTATTCTTGAAAAACTCTCATGAATTAAAAGAATTGGGAGAAAATGGAATAAAATTAATAGAAAGTAAATACAATATAAAACAGATGGGTATTGATATTAAAGATTTATACCTAAAAATTTTAAACAATTAAGACTACGATGGCAGTATCACTTAAAACATTTAAGACCCATAATTATGATAAAGGAAAAGGAAAACTACTTCAATTTATCTGGATTTTTTTTAATGCTTTTTTTTTGAAAAATTCGTGGTTTGTTTTTATGGGTTTCAAGATTTTTCTGTTACGGTCTTTTGGTGCCAAAATAGGGCAGGGAACAGTAATTAAGACCAATGTTAATATCAAATTTCCGTGGAAATTAGTTTTGGGTAATGATGTCTGGATTGGCGAAGGGGTTTGGATCGATAATTTAGATAAAGTAATCATTGGCAATGATGTTTGTATATCGCAGGGAGCTTTACTTCTCACAGGAAATCATGATTACAAATCTACTTCTTTTGATTATAGAAACGAACCCATTCATATTGAAAATGGGGTTTGGATTGGAGCAAAATCTGTGGTTTGTCCAGGAGTAATCTGCGAAAGTGAATCAATTTTAACCGTCGGGTCGGTTGCTACAAAAAATTTAAAAAACCTAGGGATCTATCAAGGTAATCCAGCTGTTCTAATAAGACAAAGAGAATATTAACAAAGCAAGATACTCGAAAAGTGTTTTTAGCTTATTTAGATATCATAAATATAATAATAGGTTGAGGTTTACGAAATATAAAATCTCGCTTTTTAGTTCTCCGGTTCATTACTAATTTAATAATTGGGAACCAAAAATACAATTACAAGAAGGTCTGGTTTCGACAATTAATTATTTTGACAAGCTTTTGTTAAATCACTAGCAGACTTCTTTTTACAAAACACAACATTTATTTAGACTGTTTTTTTCTCTCAATTTCCTTATTAAGGAAACAGATTTTTGCACACTACATTTTCAAGCCTTCGTTTTTGTGCTTTTAACGAGTATTGTGGTGCTTCATCGAGAACATTTTTTAGTAAAACACCTTTGGTTTAATTTTAACTTGAAATTGTGAAAAACAGTAGACTATGAAAAATACTTATCATTTAAAAAATAATTATTATGAGAGTTACTATAATCACAGTTTGTTACAATCGTAAGAATACTATTGAACAAGCAATCAAAAGTGTACTAGAACAAAATTATAATGATATCGAGTATATTATTATTGATGGAAATTCTACAGACGGAACCAAAGAAATTATTGAGTCTTATAAAGATAAATTAAGCCAATATATTTCTGAACCCGATAAAGGGATGTACGATGCCATAAATAAGGGATTCAAATTGGCAACTGGAGATGTGATTGGTCTAATGCATTCTGATGATGAGTTTTATGATAAAAACGCCATCTCAAAAATCGTGACCCGTTTTAATTTTGACCCCAATATTGACGGAGTTTACGGTGATGGAGTTTATGTTTCAAATGATAAAGACGAACGCTTGATTCGAGATAGAATAGGCGGCGTTTTTAGCCTCAAAAAAATTAAAGAAGGCTGGTCGCCATTACATCCTACAGTGTACTTGAAGAAAAGTATAATTGATAGAAATGGTCTTTATAATCTTGATTTTAAAATTGCTTCTGATACTGAGTTTCTGATTCGTTATTTATATAAATACCAAATCAGAATGAGTTACATCAATTCCTATATTGTTAAAATGAGAATGGGAGGAATGAGTACCAGTTTTAAGCGTGCTTTTGAGGTTTTAAAAGAAGACTATAGAATTTACAAATTTCACGGTTTAGTACGCAATTGGAACTGTCTTTTTAAAGAAAACAATTGCTTTAAAACAATATATAGTTCATTAATAAATAATGACTAATTCGTTTTAATTATTGTTGTTTAGAAGTATAAAAGCGTCGGTGAAATTTGGATTCGCGGAATAAAAAAGTAAGTAAAGAATACTAATATATACCACATTAACATGAAGAAAATTTTCCTTTTGATAATTTTATTGCCTTTATTGATGCTTGAGTCTTGCACTACCAAAAAACAAATGTTGTATTTACAAGATTTGGATGGTTATGCAAACTCGACAATCAACTATACTTCTCCAAAAATACAGCCTAACGACATCTTAAAAGTTGATGTAGGAGATCTTAATCCATTGGTGGTACGCACCATTTAATATTACAAGCTCATCTACTAATGCACAAAACTCAGTAGAAATGATGAGGTTATCAGGTTATCTTGTTAACCCTCAAGGAACTATTATGATGCCTGTTTTAAATGAAGTAAAAGTAGGAGGATTAACACCTGCTAATGCAGAAATCAAAATAAAAGAACGGCTGATCAATGAAAATTATCTAGTAAACCCGACAGTACAGGTTCGCGTCCTTAATAATAAGTTTACCATTTTGGGAGAAGTAAATGCCCCTGGGGTAATAGCTTTTAGCGAAGAGTCGATAAGTTTACTAGATGCAATAGGACTTGCAAGAGATTTGACTTACTCGGCCATTCGAAAAGATATAAGACTAATTAGAGAAGTAGACGGGAAACGTTTGGTTTATCATGTTGATTTGACTACTGCTTCTTGGATGTCAAATCCAAATTTTCGAATCAGGCAAAATGATGTTATTGTTGTAACACCAAATAAACTAAAAGTAAATAGTGGAGGAGTAATAAAAGATCCATTACAATTGCTGGGAATAGTAGCTTCTCTCGCGGCGCTGATTATAGTGATTACAAATTAGGGGAACTAACAACGTGTAAAATTAGAGTAAAATAAAGTTTTCAATGTTTGACCTAAATACATGTATTGTTAATAATGAAACGGTATTTAATTAATTAAATAGTTATGGATTTAAAGAAAGAATTTTTAAAGTATTTTCAGTATTGGCCTTGGTTTTTACTCAGCTTGATTGTATTTGTTGGTGCACTTTCGTTTTCATCAAAGTAGTGCCTTCAACATACGAAACTTCGGCAACAATCTTTCTTGATAAAAAACAAGAAGACCAAAATAAAATAATTACGATTAGTACAGATAAAAAAAGTAATGAAGATAAATTGGAAGATGAAATTCGACTAATGACATCCAATGAATTTTTGATGGATGTGGTGAAGAATTTGAATTTGAATTTTACCTATTATGAGAAATTATATACGGTACAGAATAATTATATAAACGAAGTACCTTTTGTCTTAACACCAACAGTTTCCAAAGATTCTTTACCGCAGATTTCTTATGAAATTAAAATAGACAAAGCAGGATTTATTATAACCAACCCAGATACAGAAAAAATTTATAATGTAAAAGGCTATGACGGAAAAGAAGTTGCTTATGGCCTGCCATTTAAAATTCAATTATCTGCAAAAGCAAAAAAAAATCCGACTTATTATTTTGAAAATGAATACAAAGTAAGTGTCGAACCAAATTCAGAAGCTTTACAAAAATTGAAAGCATCACTTGTAGTTTTATCTGATGAAAAGGCAAAAGGTGTAATCGAATTGAGTCATATTGGATCAAGTCCAGATCGTTCAAGAAAAATTTTAAACGAAATTATTGTACTTCTTGATAAAAACATTGTTGTCAACAAACAAAAGGTTTACAGCAATACTGTTTCTTACCTAAACCAAAGGATAAAAAGTTTTACAAAAGAGAAAGATTCTATTGAAAGTGTAAAAGAAAAATACCTGCAAAACAATGACATCGCAGTAATGGACAATTACATTGTCGAAAAAACAGCCGATAGAAGTATAAAGAAAGAAAGCTCTTTAGTAAATGAAAAACAAATATCGCTTACAAGGTTTGCTATTAATGATATTAGACAATCTGGGCCAGCTCAAACTGTAGGTACAGATTACAACTTAGAATCTTCCACAGTAAACCAAATGCTGGTAAATTACAATACAAAGCTTATGGACAGCCAATTGATATTGCAAAGAGCACAAAGTAACAATCCAGCCTATATTTCTTTAATGACACAGTTAAAAGTGCAAAAACAGGAAATACTTAACAGTCTCGAAGGATATTTGAATTTTTTAAATCAAACCAGCAGAGCAAACAGATCTGAGCAAAGTATTGCTGATGCCAACGTAAAAAGTATTCCAACAAAAGATAAAGTACTGGGTAACATCAATAGTAACTTAAACACAAAAGAAGAAACCTATGTAGCGTTGCTTGCAAAAGAAAGAAGAAGCTGTTTTAAATGGTGCAATTTTAGAATCAAATTTAAAAACCCTTAATGCGCCCGAAACCAATTATTCTGCGATTTTTCCTCAGCCTAGAGCGTTCATGCTTGGTGCTTTTATGTTTGGTTTCTTGCTTCCTTTCGGGATCACATATCTTCGATTATATCTAGATACCAAAATACATAATGAGGAAGATATTCAAAAGGTAATTACAGATATACCTATTTTGGGACACATTCCTAAAATAAATATCAATGAAAAGTTAGATAACACAGCTACATCACGCTCTCTTATAGCAGAAGCATCTCGTGCCTTAGTCTCGAATATATCCTATTTACTCCCTCGAAATAAAGAGAGTAAGGGTAATGTAATACTATTTACGTCTTCTATTCAAGGTGAAGGAAAATCATTTTGTGCTTTTCATAATGCTATAACGGTTAGTAACCTTAATAAAAAAGTATTGTTAATTGGTGTTGATCTAAGAAATCCTCAATTACACGATTATTTTAATGTAAAAAGAAACATACCAGGCCTTTCTAATTTTTTAGCAGGTAAAGGTGATGATTGGAAAGTATTCTTGCAAAAAGAAAATGTTTTTTCTAAAAATCTCGATGTTCTATTTGCGGGAGACACGCCTCCTAATCCGTCTCAATTGATAACCAATTCTAATTTCGAATCATTGATAGAAGAGGCAAAAGAAATTTATGATTTTATAATACTTGACACAGCCCCTGTACAAATAGTCTCTGATACACTGAATTTTAGCTATCTGGCAGATGTAACAGTATTCGTAGTAAAATATGATTTTACAGATAAAAGCAATCTAGTACAGGCAGGTAATTTTATTAAAAAAGACCAGTTAAAAAATGTTGGAATTGTTATAAACGGAGTCAATTTGAAAACAGCATACGGATATGGCTACGGTGTAAGTTATGGTTATCAATACCAAGAAGCAAAAGTAAAAAGACCTTGGTATAAAAGAGGTCTTGCGGTAAAAGAAGCCTAAGCACAACAAAGCATATTTACTAAATTAAATAATATAAAATGTTTCAAAAAATAGTTCTGTTATTATTGTTCATAGTCATTGGCGCTGTTTTTTATTTTTCGTGGTTATCAGATCCTAGTTTTACGGGAGAGAGTTATCTGCCGGCTTGGCTTTTAAACTGGAGTAATCAAAATTACAATTTGCGAACGGCTGTTCCTTTCTTAGCTCTAGGTTTTTTATTAGAGGTTTATACGGAACAAAATGGTTTAAATGAATTAAATAATGAGAATAAAAAATTAAATTTTATACAAAATATAGTCTTTGCAGTAATAATCGTTTGTGTGGCTGAAGGAGGTCAATTTGTAATTCAAAGTAGAAATCCGGATTTAGCAGATGTGTTTTTTGGAATTGCAGGAAGTATAATAGGAGCAGTAAGTTACAATCTATTGAAAAAATTAAAAAATGCGAAACAGACATAAATTTACTTTCATAATGTGTTGTGCTATAGTAGACATGATCGCGATGGTCTTTGGTACTGTACTATTTTTGAATTTTGCAACAGAAGAGAATATGGGCTGGAATGGTTTATTTCTCAATAAGATGATTCCGATCACCATTTTAAGCTGGCTGTTTTCAGTTACTTATTTTCAACTGTATCGAGTAGACGTTCTTTTTAGTTTAGATGAATTTTTCCGCAACAGCTGGCGTGCTTTCTTTACACAAAGAGTTCTATGGCATAGTTACATTTTCATTTTTCAGGATGATGTTTTGTATTTTTTTGGCAGTAAAGCCAATTTAATTCAGCTGAGTTTTTTACTGTCGTATTTTTTGTTATCCAGAATCTTGTTTACTGTAGTCATAGGAAAAATAAAAGGCTGGGTTTTTAAACAATATACTGTTGCAATTTGGGGCTTTAACAAAACAAGTATAGAATTGGCTTCTCATTTAGAAAACAATTCCTTCTTTATCAATTTTGTTGGAATCCTTAATGAAAATTCATCGATAGAATATACAACTAATGAGGAATTTACTTTTGCACTTTTCGATGCAATCGAGAATGCCTCAGAAAACAATATAAATGAATTATACATTGTTACAAAACCTGATTTTATTTCAGATTTGAATTATTTCTTTGAGCTTGGTGATAAGCATTGTATGCGTTTGAAATTTGTTCCAGATTTCTCATCCATTTCAAAAAAGCATTTTAACTCAACTCATTTAAATAATTTTCATGTAATTAAGCCCCGTTTTGAGCCCTTACAAAATGCTTATAATAGATTGGCAAAAAGAGTATTTGACCTTGCTTTCAGCATTTTTGTGATAGTTTTCATCTTATCATGGCTGTATCCTTTATTGGCTTTAATAATTAAAAAACAAAGTAAAGGACCGGTATTATTCAAACAAATGCGAACAGGCAAAAAGAATCAGCACTTTTGGTGTTATAAATTTCGAAGCATGTATACAAATGTTGGAGACGAAACCCAACAGGCTCAAAAAGGAGACAGCCGAATTACACCAATAGGAAAATTTATACGCCGAACCAGTTTAGATGAAATGCCTCAATTTTTTAATGTTTTGATAGGGAATATGAGTGTCGTAGGACCACGTCCGCACATGATTAAACATACGTCAGACTACAATGACCATATTAATAATTTTATGGTACGTCATTTCGTTAAACCCGGAATTACAGGTCTGGCTCAAGTTTCGGGTCTTCGAGGGGAAACAAAAAAAGTATCAGACATGAAACGCCGTGTTACTACAGACATCGAATATGTACAGCGCTGGAGCTTAATAAAAGATGTTAAAATTTGTTTCTTAACAGTGATAGTTACCTTAAAAGGAGATAAAAATGCTTTTTAAATAATAGAAAAATAAACCAAAAATAAATTTAAAAATAAACTAATAAACAGATAATCATGGATATTACTAATTACCTTATAGGTTTACTCACAGGAGTTTCTGTGACAACCTTTTTCATTGGAAAAGAATGGTATAAATATTATACAAAATATACTATTCAGCAAAAACAATTAGATCGTGTTCTAAAATTGAACGATAAAATTAAAAAACTGAAAAGTTATAGTCCTTCAGGAACTACCAACGTTAATGTTGGAGTTTAAGACTGATTTTTTAAGTTGAATTTCCTAGAAAGCTTTTTAATTTGTAAAAATTAATAAGTCAGATATTTCAATGGAATAAGCTCGATATACATCGAGCTTATTCCATTTACCTTGATTACATGCCTGTTTTGAAAATTCCGTAAAATTTTCAAAATTAAAAATCATCATTCCAGTTTGATGATTAATTATAAAATTTCTTTTTTGTTTAAATAATCCCTTTATCTAAGGATCTTATCTCTTTATTTTATTTTTTAATAAATAGATATATCCAATTTTATTCCTACACTTTTTTACAGCCCCAATCTTATTTGGCTTAACAATTTGAGCCGTTTTATTACAAATTCTTCTTACCTGAATTGCTTTTTTATTAGTCATTTAATTGATTAAATCGACTAATAGAAAGATGCCAATACAAAGAAGAGATTGTATTATTTCTAATAAAAGAACCAGATAAAGCTATCTGAGTTTTCTTTTATTACTAAGAATGTTTCGATGTTATCAAAGTGTAATCCATTAAAAAGATAAATGCAAACTCTTAAGAGATGATTAAAAAAGAAAAAGTATTGGTTCGTGATAATAAAGGTATTTTTCTAAAAATGTTTAAACGAAAGTTCAAAGCTGACTTTGATTTTTCTGAAGATTCCTTTTTACTTAAAAATGAGAATAAATCAACTAGTTTTGATCATTCTGTATTTGTAGTATATGAGTATTCAGAGTTAATAGATTTTTTTCAATTAGAAGGTATCAATACAAATTTTATGGTTTGTTTATTTAGTAAACATCTCTATAACAGCTTAACAAGAATAGAAGAAATAAAGGATTTAATTTTGATAGATGCTTCAAAAAGCAAAAACGAAATTTTTGAAGATTTAAAGGTGTGTTTCGAAAAATCATCTAATTTAATCCCGAAACTGCCCCAGAAGAAATTCGTAAAATCAAGAATGCAAAAAAAACAGCTGGAAGTTCTTCAAAGAGCTTTATATTTTATGATGTAATGAAACCGATATAAGAAAACGAATGCATAACTCAGCTGGATAGAGTCCCCGGTTTTTAATCGGGACGGTCGGAGGTTCGAATCCTTCTGCGTTCGCAAAAAGCCGCCCTATTGAGCGGCTTTTTTATTTTAGGTTCTTCAAAAAAGTATATCTTATTTAAAAAGTTTTCCGATAATGTTTCCAATATCTGCAAAATCATCTAGATTACTTACCGCTCTTTTTTCCATAACAGTTTTATCAATTTTTGTAAAAGGGTAAATCAGAATATAATTGTGATCTTTCATGTTCTTATTTAAAAGTTCAGGTATGTTCTGCATCTGCGAAAAATAAGAATGCATGTTTCTGTCTGCCATTAAAAGTATCAAACCTTCATCTGTTTCTAAATTATGGGCGACTTCCTGCGCTTCATTCCATGAAGTTACACTATTAAAAACAGCTTCAATATTTGCTTTTTTAATAATGCTTTTTAAAACCTCAATTGTTTTATTGTTGGCATAAAAGCTCATTTTTGCTCCAGAGTTTTTTCCGATATTCCATACTCTTAATAAAGAATGAAAAAAACCAGGTTCCCGTTCTGCATTAAACGGAATAAGAACGGTATATTTTTTTATGGTAGCGATAGGCTGAACAGCATGATATATAATCACATTTATTTCCTTGTTGCGCAAGTATCCATTATAAAGATTATAAATAAAGGAGGATGAAAAACCTTTGTCTTCTTCTAAACCAATAATTAGATCTGTAATATTCTGTTCCTTAACAACATTGTTTATCCCAGACACGACATCATTATCATGTCGGGTAATTGGATTCACTTTGACATCTGCTCCTGCCGCCATATTTACAGCCGATCCAAGTAGTTTTTCTGCATTTTTTGACGAAGATTCACTTTTCTCTTCATTAATAATATTCAATGCAAAAACGCCGTCTTTATTCGTTTTTGTTTTTATGAGAAGACCAAGATTAACTATTTTTTCAACAGTATCTTCATGGTTTAATGCCATAAGAATATTCTCTTTCTCGTGACTTGTACCCGCAACAGTTTCTTCTTTATCAGAATCTGCTATTCTTTGTGCACTCGCCATAGAAACGAATGATGAAATAGTACATGAAACCAATATCAGCAAAATACTTCCGTTAAGGACATGTTCATTTAAAAGACGAATAGGTTCTCCTGCATCTGTTTCAGATAAAATAATATTATAACCCACCATTACCGAAGCCAGTGTTGCGGTACAGAAGGCTGCGCTCATTCCAAAAATAAGTGTTCCTTCATCATTAGTAAGACGAAATGTTTTTTTAGTCAAAATAGGCTGCGCATATTTCCCTCCAATAGAAGCTATAAGCATAATAGAAGCCACGCCCAAAGTTTCCCAGCTCTGAATAAAAGCATTAAAATCTATAAGCATCCCGACACTGATAAGAAAGAAGGGAATAAAAATAGCATTTCCAACAAATTCAACACGGTTCATCAATGATGAAGTATGCGGAATAAGTCTGTTTAAAGCAAGACCGGCAAAAAAGGCTCCAATAATAGCTTCAATTCCCGCTAATTCTGCCAGTAAAGCGGCAAGATAGATCATGACAATAACAAAAATGTATTGCGAAATTTTATCTTCGACATTCTTAAAAAACCATCGTGCTATAATAGGAAACACCAATAAAACGATCAAGGCAAATACCAGCATAGAAAGCGATAATTTGATCCAAAACGAAGTTCCAACTTCTCCCTGTGACATTCCTACAACAACCGCCAGTACAACAAGTGAGAGTACATCTGTAATCATCGTTCCGCCGACAGTAATATTAACGGCCAGTTTTTTGGCAATTCCTAATTTACTTATCATAGGATATACGATAAGTGTATGCGAAGAAAATAAACTGGCAAACAATACCGAAGTTAAAATCGAAAAATGTAAAATATAATAACCGCCGATAAGTCCAAGTACAAACGGCACTATAAAAGTGTAGATTGAAAAAGTAATACTCTTCCATTTGTTCTTTTTTAAAATCGCCCATGTCAATCTCAAGACCGGCCAGAAACATAATGTAAAGTAATCCTGTAGTACCAGTTACTACAACACTGCTGTCTCGGGCAAGCACATTAAATCCGTTTGGACCAATTACAGCTCCAGCTATAATAAGCCCCAAAAGATGAGGTACTTTTATCTTATTTAATAATAGCGGAATGCATAAGATTATAATAAGTTCGATAAGAAATTTTAACAGCGGATCTTCTAAAGGCAGGCTGAGGTGTTGTATACTTAATAACATATTTTATTTTTTTGAGGAAGAGTAAGTTCTACAGAAAATCTGGCCGAACAATTATCCTGTCCCGTTATAGTCTGAGTTCCTTTAATGACATTAGCTTTGATATCATCAAGAACCACATTCATCTTTACATTATTTTTAGAAATACTGTCACCTTTAAATTCGAGCATAATTTTATCTTCAATATATTTTGCTGTAAAAACGCGGGTCAGTTTTTTATTGTTTAAGACATTCGTGTAAATCCCTGTAGAATCAGATAAAAATTGCCAAGATTCATTGCGCTGATCGCCTATTACGTATTGGTCGCAATTGGATTCACGGCAAAGCATTTTACTGTTCCAAATACCTTTAATAGCATCAGGCCATTCTTTTACTACTAATGATGGATTATTGGTAACGGTATCCTTTAAAGCATAAATGCTGTCGCGAAAAGAAAGCAGTAATTGATAATCTGACTCTTTTCCGGCTATTTTTTCTTCTCTTAAATTTAAAGCCTTTTCTCTCTTTTGGAGTTCAAGTTCTTTTTTGTTTTCACATGAAATAAGTAAGCATGCAAGAAATAATAATAGAGGCATTTTTTTCATAAAAACAGTTTTGTGGATTTACATTTTTTGGACAAGTAAAAAGAATTACACCGCTGAAAGTGTAAAAAAGATATTCCAAGGTACTAAATTAATTGCTAAAAGCCCAGTTTTTGGTCTATTAAGTCTGTTTTAAGTTTGATTTTTTAGCTCCGAAGAATTATTATACAACACAGTTAAAAAAATATTTTTTTGAGCTAATAATCGATTTCCAAGGTGATTGAAAATAGCGTACATTAGTATTGAAGCTTTCGATTGAGCTTTAACTTAAATTATAAAAATGCATTTTAAATACCTACTTACTTGTTTTGTTTTATTTTCAATTACAGCGAATGCACAAATTGTAGAAGAGAAAAAGAATTTCCGCGCGACAGATTCGCTTTTAAAAGAACATAGCTTCTCTGTTCACAGAGATAATTATTTTTTAACCGGTGTACCGTTGAGTGATCCCATTACCCGAAATTCTGCCGATGTAAAATACCAAGTAAGTTTTAAACTTCGTCTAAATTCAAAACCTTTGTGGGGCGGATTTTTCCCTTATCTAATGTATACTCAAAAAGCCTTTTGGGATATTTACGCCAGTTCAAAACCATTTTCCGAAATTAATTTTAATCCTGGTGTTGCCATCGTCCGTCCGTTTTATTTGAAAGGAGGAAGATTAACCTATGGAACAATTTCATTTGAACACGAATCAAACGGAAGAGATTCCATTTATTCAAGAACTTGGAATATGCTTGCTTTCTCCTTAAAATCGCAAGTTTCACCAAGATGGAGAGTAGGGATAAGAGGATGGATTCCTTTAGTGGATAAAGAAGACAATCCAGGACTTACCAAATATGTCGGATATGGCGAAGCAAGTGCAACTTATCAGATCCAGCCGGGAAGATGGAGCGCAGACGTTCTTTTCAGGAAAGGAAGCGGCCTTATCAATTATGGATCTTTGCAGACACAAGTAAACTGGAAACCTTATAAAGAGGAGAATTATTACATCACACTGCAATGGTTTGTGGGTTATACAGAAAGTTTAATCGATTATCAGGAGCATAAAAGTATGATTCGTCTGGGATTTACAATCAAACCAGACGGCATGGGAATTTTTAAAAGCGACAGAAAAAAGGTTTTTTAACCAGTCGCCCATTTGATTTTGGTTTAATTATTTGATGCGGCACTTATTGTTTTTAGCTGATCAAAACATCTGGAATGAATTTCGGCTCCTTCTATATATTGTTCGAGAGTCATTCCGTATAAGTTGGGAAGGTTTTTAAAAGTTTCTCGATTCGAAGATTTGATTTCAAATTGATCTTGGCTGAAATTGGTTTGAATTTTCTCTGCCGTATTTTTATTTTGGTCTGTCATAGTCGTTAAATTTTTATGTAAGGATTTTAAAATCCTTATTTTAAGAAGTCAAAAGTTTAATTCTTTCAACCATTTCTTTATTTTCAGTCGACACTTCTACTAACGCTAATAAAATATCATTTCGTACTATCGTTTTGTTCCTTACATTTCGAATTAAAGCTTTACTTGGCGGCGTTTGACCCTTTTTTATCATACAGTCAATCGTTAGATCGACATACGTAGCCGGTAAATACTTGTCTATAAATTCATAAGCTTTTATGTTGTGAGAATTATCTTCTTTAAAAGTGCTATTTTTGATTAATTTTGACATATATTTGCTATTTATAACTTGTAATTTCTATAAAAAAGTAAATGTAGGAATAATATTATATTTTTCATTCTTTTTAATGTTAAAAAATATATTTTGACTACATTTTGTTTTGACTTTAAATAATGATGTATCACGAAAAATTAAGCAAATTCTTTAAGGATAAAGGATTAAAGCAAAAAGAGGTAGGACAGATTTTAGGATTTAGTCCAGCAATGATTGGGAGATATTTACACGGTACAGCTAATATTGGTTCTGAATTTATTATTAGTTTGAGTAAAAATTTTCCTGACGTAGATTTAAATGACCTTTTCGCTCAAGAAAATGAGCAGAATATGGTTAATGAGGCGGGAGCCATTTATGAAAAACATGATATTCTAAACGATTTAGAAGATATAGAAGATCGTATTCATGATATCGAAGTCGCGCTTGGCAGAGAAAAAGTTTGAGGAATAATTTAAAAATTTTTCCAAAAAATATCTAACAACCACAAAGATTAATAAAATTAAGCCGTTCCAAAAGAGCGGCTTTTTATTTTAATGAGATTGATTCTAAATTTGATAGACAATTTCTAGCAAGCGAACACATGGAAAAATTAACACGACCGGTTACGCAGAAGAATATAATCTTCCCTATACTTCATATCCTTTTTATCACGCCGTACGTTCGCATTTCAGAATGCTGAAGAATAAAGGTGTAATAGAAAATATTTTAAGGACGGGAGAGATTTAGGTTGAAATTAAAAATTAAAAATTAAAAATTAAAAATTAAAAATTAAAAATAACCATAAACCACGAACTACAAACCATCAACCATCAACCATCAGCCACCAACGTTTTGCCTTTTAACATCCAGATCTTTTAGAAACGCATCCTTAATTTCGATTTCAAAATCATCTTCTTTAAAAACAGTTAATTTAGATTTTTCAAATTTGTAAACATTAATCTTATTGTTTTTTACATCAATAAAAAGATCGTACGAATATGTGCTTGCAGTCGTGTTGTTTACAGCCCCAGGCATGAAGTATATTTTCCTGTTTTTCAAAAGGAGTTTCTGTATTCCAGTATTCAATCATCTGATCGTAATCTGGGCCTAATAATTTTTTTAATCTTGGCGCAAGACTGCTTTTTGTTAAAAACTGAGTGCCAATAACACTTTTGTCAACCAAATCATTTAGAGTATCTGTCGGATTAATTATGGCTGAATCTGATTTTAAGGCGTGTGTAATTATAGAGGTTGAATCTGTTGTAGGAACACTTTTAACTATCTCTTTTTTGCAGGAAATCAAAACGAAAATACTCAATATTACTAGAGAAATAGATTTGGTACGGCAATTCATAGTAATTGATTTTAGAATTAATAATTGAATTTATGATGTCGTAATTGTCTAATTTACATAAAGATATTAAAATAATGTTTGTTTTGAAAAGAATTAGAGGCGTTTGTATAACTCTATCATTTTAAGAGAAGAAGCATTATTAAGTTTTTTTTGTTTAACTTCATTTTTTAAAAAATTAGCTAACAATGAATTGTTTTTCAAAAATTTTATTCGGTTTTCTTTTTTGTACAGCATTAGTACAAGCGCAAAATGAAGCATATATAACCCCTGCAGAAACACAGATTGCAGACACTGCATTTGTAAAACTAAGAGATTACAGCAATGATTTTATATATGATATGAAATATGCAACGGAAGACAATTTTTTGAAAGCTAAAGTATACGATTGTGCCGAATGTATGCTTCGTTTAAAAACCGTTAAAGCACTGATTGCGACCAATAATGATTTTCTAAAAAAAGGGTACAGAATCAAATTATATGATTGTTACCGTCCTTTAGACATTCAGAAAAAAATGTGGGAGATTGTGTCGAATCCAGAATATGTGGCAGATCCAAAAAAAGGCTCCATCCATAACAGAGGAGGAGCCGTAGATATTTCTTTAGTTGATGTAACAGGAAAAGAAGTTGATATGGGGACTTCTTTCGATTTTTTCGGAATTCAGGCCAGTCATAATTTCAAACAGCTTTCAAAAGAAATTCTCTCAAAAAGAGCTTATTTGAAAAAAGTGATGATTAAAAACGGCTTTAATTCATTTGATTCAGAATGGTGGCATTATAATTTAAAAACAGGTCTAAAAGATAAAGTTGCCAATCAGAAATGGAAATGTGATTAACTATTCAACACATCGAATATTTTCGATAAAATAAGTATTAGGATGTGTCAATTTACCATTTAATTCAGAAGTTAGATCTGCTTTTACGATATAATCTTCGGTATTAGTCAGGTATTTAATTCGCATGATCGAAATCGGTGATTTTTTTAGTTCTTCAAAATTATCTTTCATAAACATAAAGATCCCTGTATTTACACGGTTATCAAAACCTTTGTCATCGCGAATTAATGTACCGCAGTTTTCCTGATTAATGTGCATTAAGGTTACAATCTTTCCGTTTTCTAATTGTAAAAATATTTTTGAATTTTTGTCAAAACAGTTAGCCTTAATAAAGTCTTTACTTTTTTTGTATCGACTGCAGGTTCAGTGTTGGTAAACCATCTGTTTGTGCCAGAGAGAAGAAAATATAATTAAAGTCGCCTCCAAAATATTTTTCACTCATTAAATATTCGTTGGTAACTTTATAACTTCCAATTGAGTCATTTACATTTACGCTGTATTCACATGGTTTTTGGGCAAATGCGGTAATAGTTAATAAAAAAAGAGTTAGAGTAAATAGTTGTTTCATTGTTTAGATTATTTTGCTTGCAAATTAAAACTATTTTGTTATCTTTTACATCTGTTGTAAAAAAACAATACAAATTCCCTCCATTTTTTATTTTCCATTTTTTACGAATGTTTTCAACTGTTTCAGGAAAATTACGAGTCGTTATATTAGCCTGCTGATTAGCAAGTTCGGGTTTCATTTCATTTTTATTGTATGAAATAACTTTTTGGATCTCAAATCTGCGCCCTGGAAAATCAATTAAATTTTCTGAAGTATATAAATGCGAATGCTTGTGTAATTTATCAATTTCAAAGGAAATACTCACTTCGTCAAATCCGCCCGATTTCATTATAGCGGCATTCGGTTCGTAAAGATATTTTTTGGGTAAATCAAATAAAGGAAATGACATTTCTTCGCCTAAAACAAATTCAAAAGTTTCTGTTTTTTCTTTTAGAAGATTGGCTGTTTTTATGGTGATATCTCCCGAATAATTTTTGTGAATTTCAAAAAGCGGCTCTTTAACTTCATTTTCAAGAGCGATTATATGAATGTTTTTTACATTTTTTAATTCAGATAATCCAGCCGAAATATCTAATAATGGCGCTGTTTTAATTAAAATAGAATCTGCTTTTTCAAAATAAAAATCAAGAAGTTCAGGAACATTTGGCAGACAGTCTTTCAGCATAAAAACTTTGCCTTTTGCATCGTTTCTTCTTGACGGATCAATATAAATCCAATCGTATTTTTGATTGGATTCTTCTAATAAATGAATAGAATCTCCAACATGAAAACTACAATTTTCAACTTTTAATTGATTAAAATTATGCTTTACAACGGCGACCAAATCTTCATTGATTTCGCAGTGTGTTATACTATTAAATTTCTTCGAAAAATAATAATCATCCACACCAAATCCGCCCGTAAGATCAATTAAAGTTTGGCCGGAAATCAAATCAGCTTTATACGCTGACCGTTTTTTCAGATGAAGTCTGCTCAACTGAAATCTTGCTTGGATAAATAATATTAGAAGCCGAAAACCAAGTTGGAAGTTTCTCTTTTGCTTTTGTTCTCGCCTCAATTTGGTTTAAAATTAAAATCCATTCCACATCGGGAAATGGATTTTTTTGCAACGCTAATTTCGTTATGTCTGCACCAGTATTTTGAATTATAAATTCCTGAATATCTGGACGCAAAATAGAAGTGTTCAAAGCTAAATTCTTTGGGTTAAAACGGATATAATTTTATTGTCAGGAAAGAATTCTTTTAAAATTACTTTTACCATTGTAAAAAGAGGAACTGCAATAATCATTCCGACGATTCCAAAAGTAATTCCACTAATTAAAATAATTAGAAATATTTCCAGCGGGTGCGAATTTACACTTTTTGATGAAATTATTGGCTGGCTGATATTGTTATCAATCGCCTGAACGACTAAAAATCCGATTACCACGTAAATAGTTGTCGGCAGAATTTCAGATCTGAAATCTTGTCCGATTAAGCTGATCATTGTTAAAAGTCGTTGCTAAAATAGTTCCTATAATTGGTCCTAAATACGGAATGATATTTAAAATAGCACACAAGAATGCTATTACAAATGCATTTTTGTTTCCAAATATTACCAGTACAATTAGGTATAGTATAAAGACAACAGTTAATTGCGAGCAATAAACCAATAAAATAGCGAGTTAAAAAATGATTTATTTTAATAACCGAATTGATGATTTTATCCTCATTAGAGTCTGGAAGTATTTCTCTTACTGTAGTTTTAAAATTATCCTGATCTTTTATAAAGAAAAAAGTAATAAAGAAAACAGAAACTAATCCCATTCCCATATCAGCCATAAAATTTATGATTGAATTTAGAAAGCCTGTAAAATAGGTGAAATCTAACATTGAAGTGATCTTAGAATCTTTTAGAACTTTATTTAAATCAACATGTTGAATATTAAAATAAGCTTCAATACTCTGTTCTGTTTCCATGAATTGGGATTGCGGCTGATTGGTGTCTAACAATGATAAGTTATTGGCTTGGGAAATAATTAACGGCACAAACAAAAAGATAAAACCAACGAGAAGCAGAACAAAAAGAATAATCGTTGTGGCGCGACCATCGAATTACCAAATTTAAGTTTTTGTTTAAAAAATAAGATCATCGGATTTGCGAGCAGGCATAATAGTAATGAAATACATAAGTATACAATTACGGTTTGAATTGAATATAAGAAGTATAATACGATGCCAATTATTAAGATTGTTGCTAAAGCTCTTAAAATTCCGTTCGAAATAGTTTTTGACGTTATCATGTTTTGATTTTAGACTATAAATATAGCGAAAAGCTTTTTAAAATATGGGTTTAAACAAAAAAAGCGAGATGAAATCCATCTCGCTTTGTCGGTTATTTTTAGCGACAATTATTGTGCAAATGAAGCTCTTGCGCCTCCAGATGTAAAAATTGCAGAAATTCTGTTTTTTTGTCCTGTCGAGAACATGTACATTGCCGCATCATCAACATAATCCATATAGTTCATAGTCATCTCTACAGGTGTACCAGAACAAGTACTGTAATGTGGATATGCAGGAACTCCATAGTTTTCTTCGTTATGAGTAGGAGTGTCGGCAACAAGATCGCTTCCGCAATTTGCATCTCCCCAGATATGACGTAAGTTCATCCAGTGTCCTACTTCGTGAGTAGCTGTTCTTCCTAAATTAAATGGAGCATTTGCAGAACCAGATAATCCAAAGTAACGAGGGTCAATAACCACGCCGTCTGTAGCAGAAGAACCTCCAGGGAATTGCGCATAACCTAAAATACCGCCTCCAATGTTACACGTCCAAATGTTTAATTTAGTTGTTGGAGAAGTAGGAGCGATTCCACCTTGAGCTGTTTTTTTCATGGCATCATTTGTTCCCCAAGAAGTTTTGGTAGTAGATTTTCTAATAACTTGATCCAAAACAAATGTAATTCCTATATTCGCCTTAACTCCTGAAAACAATGCTGGTACATTATTGTAATCTGAATTTAAAGCATTAAAATCTTTATTCAATACATCGATTTGTGATTGAATTTGTCGTCGCCGAGATATTTTGTGCAGTCGTTCTGTAAAGAACATTAACTACAACTGGAATCTCAATTTTTCCATTTACCAAACGGCCTGTAAAATTAGTAAGAGCATGTTTTGAAGTAAAAGCTTCAATTTCGTTCATCCTGATTGCCATCATCGGATCTGCTTTTAATTGAGCTTCTAAAACTTCTTGTGTTGCGCATCCACGACGAGAACGGCAAGTGCATCTGAATTAGTGGCATCAGATTGTTCATTTTGACATGCAAACAATAGTAATGTTGCAAATGCGGTAATAATAACTTTTTTCATAATAATTTGGGTTTTTGTTATAAAAATGTTGATTAGTTAAACATTGGCGCAATTTTATAACAAAATTGAATTACAGAAAAATTTTATAAAGAATATTTTGTGAGAATTTTTACAGTACCTTACAAACACTGGTTCTTACAAAAAAGAAGTTTAAAATATTAATAAGATTTTACTTTATTTTTATTTTTTTAAATGTATTTCGTCGTAAATATTTGTACGTTAAACGATTATTTCGAGAAATCATATTATTTAAAATCAGGAAAATGGTTAGAAATAATCTTAAGAAGTAAATTTTTTATCTGCAAGTAAGTTCGTAAAGCGCAATGCTCATCGCCTGCACAACATTCATACTGCTGTTTTTGCCAAACATATTAATATGCACAATTTGGTGTGAAAGTTTTAAGAGTTCATCAGAGATTCCATTGATTTCACTTCCAAGCAGTAGTGCAATTTTTTTGTTTTCTGGAATAATGACTTCTTTTAGCGGTTTACTGTTTGAAGCGATTTCTAAAGCAATAATTTCAAAATCATTGTCCATTAGAAAAGATTGAAGTTCTGTAAAATCTTCAATTACAGAATGCTTGCACATGAAGATGTGTACTTCTAGAAGTTTTATTAATTTTACGAGGTGTCAGCGGAATATCTTTTCCGAAAAAGATAATATTTTCTACCCCAAAAGCCTCAGAAATTCTGAATAATGAACCAATATTCTGTTGAAAGTAAATGTGATCACAAACTAAAGTTATGGGATAAGTTTTTCTTTCAAATTGATTTTCTTCGTGAGTAAGTCGCATTTTTTTAGGTGAAAAGTGAATAGTAAATGGTGAATAGTAATTAGTAACTAGTGATTAGTGAATAATGATGAGTCGGATTGTGTATGAAGTTTTTTTTTATTTTATGAATTGCTAATTAGTAATTACTAATTACTAATCACTAGTTACTAATTACTAGTTACTAATCACTAATTACTAATCACTAGATACTAGTACTAATTAGTAAAAATATAATTGATAATGTTGGCACCCATTTTTAGTGCTTTGTCTCTAACATTTGCAGGATCATTATGGACTTCGGCATCTTCCCAGCCATCGCCCAAATCACATTCGTAAGTGTAAAGCAATACCAATTTATTGTCTACAAAAATACCAAATGCCTGCGGACGAGTTCCGTCGTGTTCATGAACTTTTGGTAATCCATTTGGAAAAGGAAAAGGTTTTTGAAAAATAGGATGATTTGCGGGAATTTCGACTAAACTATTATTAGGGAATATTTTTTTGATCTCTTTTCGAATAAACTGATCCATTCCGTAATTATCATCAATATGCAAAAAACCGCCGGCAGTTAAATAATTCCGAAGATTACTTACATCTGAGTCGCTGAAAACTACATTTCCGTGACCTGTCATGTGTACAAAAGGATACGACAACAAATCTGGATTGCTTGGTTCAACCGTAGAAGGTTTACTTTTTATACGGGTAGAAATATTGGCATTGCAAAAACTGATTAGATTGGGCAGAGAAGTTGGATTGGCGTACCAATCACCGCCTCCGCTGTATTTAAGCAAAGCAATTTCTTGTGAGAACGAAGAAACTGAAAAAAGTAATAATAAGTAAAATATTTTTTTCATAAACTATAATTATCTAGTCGTTTTACTTTTTGATTTAAGTCTCCGTTTGTCATCCTGAGGAACGAAGGATCACACTAGAAACTCCACAAAATTTGCCGACGATCTTTATCTAATCGATTGTGATCCTTAGTTCCTCAAGGATGACAAGATTGGGTTTAATCTTTGTCGAGCCAGTTTTTGTCATTTCGACAGAGGAGAAATCTTCGCAAGAAACTCCGCGACTAACTTTATCAAAGTTCGAAACTTTGACAAAGGTTTTATGTAACCAATCAGCTAGATATTCTCATTAAAAAAAACAACACTATGGCAGGCTACAATAGCGGCTGTTTCGGTTCTTAAACGTGTATTTCCTAAAGTTACTGGTTTGTAATTGTTTTCTAATGCCAATGCAATTTCTTTCTCAGAAAAATCGCCTTCGGGTCCAATTAAAATCGTGACATTTTCATTTGGTCGCAAGACTTCTTTAAGAGATTTTTTATCTGTTTCCTCACAATGCGCAATCAATTGTAAACCTTGATGCTGTTTTTTGATAAATTCTTTAAACGAAACTGCTTCATTTAATTTTGGCAGAAAACTTTCGTTACACTGTTTCATTGCCGACAGAATAATTTTCTCAAAACGGTCTTTGTTGATTACTTTTCGTTCAGAACGATCACAAAAAATTGGTGTTATTTCTTGAATTCCAATTTCAGTTGCTTTTTCCAGAAACCATTCAAAACGATCATTCATTTTGGTTGGCGCCACGGCTAAATGCAGATGAAATTTTGGTTTTTCGGCATTGGATATAGAAAGTACTTCAACGATACATTTATTGTCTGAAGCCAATGTAATCTGGGTTTCAAATAATAATCCTGAACCATTTGTAACATGTAGAATGTCGGAATCTTTTTTTCGAAGAACTTTTATAATGTGACGACTTTCTTCTTTATCAAAAGAAAAGCTCTGAGTTGTTTCGTCTATATTCGGATTGAAAAATAACTGCATGATTAAAATTGAATTCTTGCTTTAGAAACAACAGCAGAAGTTTCAAAACGATTAGATAAGTATTTTTGATAGCCCACAATTCCAATCATTGCGGCATTATCTGTTGTATATTCAAACTTCGGAATAAAAGTTTTCCAGCCGTATTTGCTTTCGGTTTCTTTTAATGTGCTTCTAATTCCTGAATTTGCAGAAACCCCGTCGCCAATTGCGATTTGCTTAATTCCAGTTTCTTTTACCGCCATTTTAATTTTATCCATTAAAATTTCGATAATCGTATGCTGAATTGAGGCACAGATATCATTCAGGTTTTCCTCAATGAAATTTGGGTTTGCTTGTTTGTTTTTTTGAATGAAATATAAAATAGCTGTTTTAAGTCCAGAAAAACTAAAGTCTAATCCAGGCACTTTTGGTTTTGTAAAAGTAAATGCTTTCGGATTTCCTTCTTTTGCGTATTTATCGATCAAAGGTCCGCCCGGATAAGGGAGTCCTAAAATCTTTGCACTTTTATCAAATGCCTCACCCACAGCATCATCTGTTGTTTCTCCGATGATTTCCATATCAAAAAAACTATTTACTCGTACAATTTGCGTATGTCCGTACGCTTATAGTTAAGGCTAAAAAAGGAAATTCTGGTTTGTCATAACCTTCTTCATCAATAAAATGGGCTAAAATATGGGCATGCATGTGATTTACAGCAATTAACGGAATTTGTAAAGCCAGAGACAAAGACTTGCTGAAAGAAGTCCCAACTAATAAAGATCCCATTAAGCCTGGACCTTGCGTAAAAGCGATTGCGCTTAACTGTTCTTTTTGTACATTTGCTTTACGAAGTGCGGCATCTATAACGGGTACAATATTCTGCTGGTGCGCTCGCGAAGCCAATTCAGGAACAACACCTCCGTATTGATTGTGAATTAATTGATTGGCTACAACATTTGACAATACTTTGTCGTTATGTAAAACCGTGGCGACAGTATCATCGCATGAACTTTCGATGGCTAGAATAAAAACCTCTGGATTTTGCATATAAAGGCACAAATTTTGAATTATATTTGACAAATCAAATTATTTATTTGATTTAAGAAGTGACCAAAATTAAAGAATTTTTATCAAAAACAGCCGTTCTTTGTCTGTTCAAAATAAATTTAAAAGAAAACTAAAATTAAAACAGTTATCAGAAAAGTAAAGAAAATAATATCACGAACCCTAATTGGTCGCTTTTACTTTTGCTAATACTGGCTATTACGCTGTCAGTCGCCTGTTGTGCAGACTCAGATTGCTAATTATGTGACCAACTCTTTAAACGAAGATTTTAAGGTTAATATCAGCGTTGAGAAAACGGCAATTAACATTTTTGGCGGTGTCAAGTTAAAAAAAGTGATGATTTTAGATCATCATAAAAAAACACTGATTTACTCTGATATCATTACTACAGATATTGCGAGTTTCAGCCGATTACTTGACGGTGATTTAATTTTCGGAGATTTACGCTTAACAGGTTTGATTTTTAACCTGAAAACCTACAAAGGAGAAGACGAAAATAATATCAATAAGTTTATTAAAGCTTTTGAAACAAAAAATCAAACACCTTCAAAATCTACCAAACATTTTTTGCTGACTGCTAAAAATGCTTATATAGATAAAGGGAGATTTTCTGTAGTTGATGAAAACAAAGCCACACCGTTATTTTTAGATTTTACAAAACTAAATGCTTACATCAGTGACTTTAAATTGTATGGACCGGATGTAAATACGAACATTCATCGATTTTCATTTATGGATCACCGCGGTTTGTATGTATCCAATTTTGCTGGAAAATTCACCTATACCAAAAAACAGATTAAGGTTGAAAACCTGGCTGTTAAAACCAAAAGATCTTCCATTTATGGGTTAGCAGTTTTAAATTATAAACCAGAAGATTTTCTTGATTTTACAGATAAAGTGAAGTTTAATGTAGTGTTAGACTCGGCTTCTATTGCGACAAATGATATCCGTTATTTTTATGATGGACTAGGCAAGAATCAACATTTTAAAATCAAAACAAAATTAAGCGGTCCGCTGAATGATTTAACGCTTTCTAAATTAAGATTAAGCGATACTAACGGATCAAAAATTAACGGAACAATAAACTTCAGAAATCTTTTAGGCAGTAAAACGCGGCGATTTTCTATGGACGGAAAATTCGATAAACTGCTTTCCAGCTATGATAATATGGTTGTTTTGCTTCCAGAGGTTTTAGGAAAAAAACTTCCAAAAGAACTTAAAAGAATTGGTAAATTTAATATTGTCGGAAAAGCTAAGGTTTCGACGACAGAATTAGAAACCAATTTTAAAATGGCAACCGACCTCGGAAACGGGCAGGTAGATCTTCATATGAACAATATGGATTTTATCGATAAAGCTTCGTATTCGGGAAATATTATCTTGACTAATTTCGATGTAGGAGCCGTATTAAATCGAAAAGATGTTGGAAAAACAACTTTAAATCTTGATGTTGACGGAGTTGGTTTTACAGAAAAATATTTGAATACTATTATTAAAGGAGATATTTCGAAATTAGATTACAACAAGTATACCTATAATAATATAGTAGTCAACGGAAATTTTAAACTTCCTTATTATAAAGGACAAATTGCCGTCAATGATCCAAACTTAAGTTTAAGTTTTGATGGTTTATTGGATTTGAGTAAAAAAGAAAACCGTTACGATTTTCATATCAATGTGGAGAATTCAGATTTAAGAAAATTAAAATTCGTTGGTGACTCAATTTCTCATTTTAGAGGAGATGTTGTGGTTCAGGTTACCGGAAATTCTATCGAAAATCTTCAAGGAGATATTTTTATAAAAGATGCCGAATATCAAAATCCGAAATCCAATTATGTTTTTGAAGAAGTAACAATCAGCTCCAATTTTGATGCAGATCGATTGAGAACTATTACCATTGGTTCCAATGATGTTGTGGACGGAAAAATTGTTGGAAAATTCAGATTTGACCAATTGGATAAATTGGTAATGAACTCTGTTGGAAGTTTATATACTAATTATAAACCTTACAAAGTTAAGAAAGGACAGTTTTTACGCTTTAATTTCCGTGTTTACGATAAAGTCGTAGAAATGCTTTATCCAGATATAAATATTGACTCTTCTACGGTTGTACGAGGAAAGATAGATTCGGATCTGCAGGAATTTAAATTCCGTTTCAGATCACAGAAAATTACGGCGACCAAGAATACATTTGATAATATTCGAATCAATATCGATAATAAGAATACCCTTTACAATGCGTTCATCGAATTAGACAGTATTAAGACGCCTTATTACAAGATTCGCGATTTTAATTTGATCAATGTTACATCAAAAGATACATTGTTTGTACGCTCCGAATTTAAAGGAGGAAATACTGGAGAAGATTATTTTAATCTGGATTTATATCATACAATAGATAAAAATAAAAACAATATTGTCGGAATCAAGAAATCCGAGATGAAGTTTAAAGACTACTTATGGTACTTAAATGAAGACGCCGAACAAGACAATCAGATTGTTTTTGATCAGTATTTTAAAAATTTCACCATAGATAATATTGTTTTATCTCACGAAAATCAGAAAATTGATTTGAATGGTGAGATTAAAGGGAACGATTATAAAGATCTGGTGCTGAATTTTGAAGATGTTGACATCAATAAAATTACGCCCGTAAATTCTAAATTTGTATTCAATGGTAATTTAAATGGTAATATAAATTATAAACAGAATAAAAATGTTTACCAGCCCACAGCGACCATAAAAATTGATCATCTTGTTTTGAATAAAACAGAATTGGGTACGCTTAATTTTGATATTTCTGGAGATGAAACATTTAGAAAATTCACAGTTAATTCGTCTATACAAAATGGTTTTACAGAATCATTTAGAGCTAACGGAACTTTTGCAGTAGAGAATAAAGAAACTATAATGGACATGAACATGAAATTGGAAGGATTTAATCTGGCCACTTTAGGAACAATTGGAGGTGATGTTTTATCTAATGTTCGTGGTTCGGTTTCTGGAAATGCCTCTGTTGTTGGAAATTTGAAAAAACCAGAAATCAACGGTCGTTTGTATGTTGAAAAAGCAGGAATGACTGTGCCTTATTTAAATGTCGATTACGAATTAAGTGATCGAACAGTAATTGATTTGACCAATGAAAAATTCCTGTTTAGAAATAATCAGCTGACGGATACTAAATATGGAACAAAAGGACTGCTGAACGGAAGTATCGAACATCAGAATTTTGGTGACTGGAAATTAGATTTAAATATAACATCAAAACGTTTACTGGCACTTGATACAAAAGACAGCGATGATGCTGACTTATTTTGGTACGGCTTTTATTAACGGATCAGCAAGTATTCGTGGCCCTGTAGAAGGTTTATTTATTAAGGTTGATGCTAAATCTGAAAAAGGAACCGAAGTCAAGATCCCTATTAATAATGTGCAAAGTGTTGGAGAGAGCGACTGGATTCATTTTGTGACGCCAAAAGAAAAGTATAATCTCGCTAATGGAATTGTTGAAAAAACAAGAAATTACAACGGACTTGAACTGGAATTTGATTTTGATATTACCCCAGATGCTGAAGTAGAAGTTATTCTCGATCGAAATTCTGGACATGGTATGAAAGGAAAAGGATACGGATCGCTTTTGTTTAAAATTAATACGCTTGGTAAATTCAATATGTGGGGAGATTTCCAGGCATACGAAGGAACATATAACTTTAAATACGGCGGACTTATCGATAAAAAATTCTCGGTTAAAAAAGGAGGTTCGATTATTTGGGAAGGAAACCCGATGCGTGCCCAGTTAAATTTGGAAGCGGTTTATAAAACTACAGCAAATCCTGCAGTGCTTTTAGATAATGCTTCTTCATTCAATAAAAAAGTACCAGTCGAAGTTGTTATTGGATTAAGAGGAGATTTAGCGAGTCCAGAACCTAATTTTGATATTCAATTTCCATCTGTGAGCGGCGTGTTGAAATCGGAAATACAATATAAGTTAGACGATAAAGACATTCGTCAGACACAAGCATTATATTTATTGTCTACAGGTTCGTTTATGAGTACAGACGGATTCAGTCAGGGAGATTTCTCTGGAACATTGTCAGAAACGGCATCAAGTTTATTTGGTAACATTATAAAATCTGACAATGATAAGGTAAATATCGACTTAAACTATATTGCTTGCAGACAGAAGAATGGGACAGGAAGCAGATGGTCAATTCGTAGCTAATATATCTTCTCAGGTTAATGAACGCATTACCATAAATGGAAAATTAGGAGTTCCGGTCGGCGGTGTAAATGAATCTGCAATTGTGGGTGATATTGAAATTCTATATCGTGTCAATGAGGATGGTACAATGAATCTGCGACTATTTAATAAAGAAAATGATATTAATTATATCGGACAGGGAATTGGATATACGCAAGGAGTTGGTATTTCTTATGAAGTAGATTTTGATACTTTTAGCGAATTAGTCAATAAACTGTTTAAGAATCATAAAATTGAAAAGGCTGTAAAAGGATCATCTGATGATCTTCAGGATTCTTATCTCAATCCTGACTATATGAACTTTACAAGTAAAAAGGATTCAGATAAAAACAAAAAGAAAACTGCCAAAGAGGAAGAGAAAAGGAAAAAAGAGGAGGAGAAAAAGAAAAAGGAAGATGAAAACAAGCAGAAACAAGAGCCAAGTAATAATCAGGGACTAATTCCCGACAATGATTATTAACACTTTGTTAAAAAAAGACATTTATAAAACCATTATTCTCATAATGGTTTTTTTTGTGCTAAATTTAGCGGCTCTATTAGAATTTTTCATCTGAGCGAGAAATTCCGATTTTTATAACACTTCATTTAGGTATTGTTAATTTTGACGATTTAATTAAAAAGATAGTGATTTATTATTTTTAATGAAATTTTTTCCTAGAAAAAACTTATTAACGAAAACGTTTGAATTTAACATATTTTATTAATTTATGATAATCGTAACCTGAAAAGTGCTTAATGTTTGCTAATTTTACACTTTAATACTTAAATAATGCCAAAAACAATAAAAAAAGTAGGTGTTCTTACGTCAGGAGGAGACTCACCTGGAATGAATGCTTGCAATTAGATCAGTTGTTCGAACTTGCGCATATCATAATATAGAATGCATCGGAATTTATAGAGGGTATCAAGGAATGATTGAAGGAGACTTCAAAGAAATGGGACCCCGAAGCGTAAATAATATTGTAAACAAAGGTGGAACGATCCTAAAATCGGCTCGTTCAGTTGAGTTTAGAACCCCAGAAGGTAGAAAAAAAGCACACGAAAATCTTTTAAAAGCAGGAATTGATGCTTTGGTGGTTATTGGTGGAGATGGAAGTTTTACTGGAGGTTTGATTTTTAATTCAGAATATGATTTCCCAGTTATGGGAATTCCGGGTACAATTGATAATGATATTTTTGGTACGAGTTTTACTTTAGGTTACGACACTGCCTTAAATACTGTTGTAGATTGTATTGATAAAATTAGAGATACAGCAAGTTCGCATAACCGTTTATTCTTTGTAGAGGTTATGGGTAGAGATGCTGGTCACATTGCGCTTAATGCAGGTATTGGAGCAGGAGCAGAAGAAATTCTTATTCCTGAAGAAGACTTAGGTTTAGATCGTCTTTTAGATTCACTTCAAAAAAGTAAAGCTTCAGGAAAATCATCAAGTATAGTAGTGATTGCTGAAGGAGATAAAATTGGTAAAAACGTATTCGAATTAAAAGATTATGTTGAAGCTAATCTACCAGAGTACGATGTAAGAGTATCTGTTTTAGGACACATGCGACGTGGTGGTTCTCCATCTTGTTTTGACCGTGTTTTAGCAAGCCGTTTAGGAGTAAAAGCAGTAGAATCTTTAATTGAAGGAAAATCAAATTATATGGTTGGACTTAAAGAAGATAAAGTGGTTTTAACGCCGCTTGAGCAGGCTATTAAGGGGAAATCTGAAATAGACAGAGAATTATTAAGAGTGTCTGACATTATGTCGACATAATCCAATATAAAAGTTTAAAAGAAGAGAAGTTTATTGTGAGGAAATTAGACTTTGAAATAGTGTAATAAAAACAAAAGCAAAAATTTAGTAAAATGTCAAAAGTAAAATTAGGAATAAACGGATTTGGACGTATCGGAAGAATCGTTTTTAGAGAGTCTTTCAATAGAGATAATGTAGAAGTTGTTGCAATCAATGACTTGTTAGATGTAGATCACTTAGCTTATTTATTAAAATATGATTCAGTTCACGGTCGTTTCGATGGAACTGTAGAAGTTAAAGAAGGAAAACTTTACGTAAACGGAAGAAATATCCGTATTACTGCAGAAAGAAATCCTGCTGATTTAAAATGGAACGAAGTTGATGTTGATGTAGTAGCTGAATGTACTGGTATCTTCACAACTATCGAAACTGCAAATGAGCACATTAAAGGTGGTGCTAAAAAAGTAATCATTTCTGCTCCATCTGCAGATGCTCCAATGTTTGTAATGGGAGTAAACCACGAAACTGCAAAAGCTTCTGACTTAGTTGTTTCTAACGCTTCTTGTACTACAAACTGTTTAGCTCCTTTAGCTAAAGTTATTCACGATAACTTCGGAATCGTTGAAGCTTTAATGACAACTGTTCACGCTACAACTTCAACTCAAATGACAGCTGACGGACCTTCAAGAAAAGACTGGAGAGGTGGACGTCTTGCATCAATCAATATCATTCCTTCTTCAACAGGTCTTGCAAAAGCGGTTGGAAAAGTAATTCCAGATTTAAATGGAAAATTAACTGGTATGGCTTTCCGTGTTCCTACAGCTGACGTTTCTACAGTGGATTTAACTGTAAAAGTAGCTAAAGAAACTTCTTATGAAGAAATTATGGCTGTTTTGAAAAAAGCTTCAGAAAACGAATTGAAAGGTATCTTAGGATATACTGAAGATGCAGTTGTTTCTCAAGATTTTATTTCAGACAAAAGAACTTCAATCGTTGATGCTACTGCTGGAATTGGTTTAAATTCAACTTTCTTCAAATTGGTTTCTTGGTATGATAATGAGTACGGATACTCAAGCAAATTAATTGATTTATCTGTACATATTGCAGGTTTAAAATAATAATAAATATTTTTGAAAAATCCCGTTATCCAATAGCGGGATTTTCTTATTTTGTTACCTCTATGATTAATGTAGAAAATACACTTTTGAATTAGTAATAGGGAAGACCTAATCCAAAAACAAAAAAAAATGAAATTAATAGTTGATAGTGGATCTACTAAAGCCGATTGGATTGCAATTGATGATAATGGAAAAGTATTATTCACGACACAAACCCTAGGATTAAATCCTGAAATTCTTGACGGTCCGGAAATTATCGAAAGATTAAACGATCGTTTTGATATTTTACAAAACAAAAAAAATGCTACTCATTTATTCTTTTACGGTGCCGGTTGTGGTACTGATAGAATGAAAACAGCACTATCACAAATTTTCCAAGAGTATTTCGTTAACGCTATTGTTGATGTTCAAGAAGATACTTATGCGGCAGTTTACGCAACAACTCCAAAAGGACAAGAAGCAATTGTTTCTATTTTAGGAACTGGTTCTAACTGCAGTTATTTTGATGGAAAAGTATTGCATCAAAAAGTTCAGTCATTAGGATATATCGTTATGGATGACTGCGGCGGAAATGTTTTCGGAAAAGAATTAATTAGAAAGTACTATTTTAATAAAATGCCTAAGGAATTAGCTTCTGAACTTGAAAAAGAATATGATGTTGATCCAGATTTTATTAAAAATAAATTATATAAAGAACCAAATCCAAATGCTTACTTAGCAACGTATGCGAAGTTTTTAATTAAGCACAAAGACACTGAGTTCTGCAGAAAAATTATCTTTAAAGGAATGAAATCTTTCGTTAAGAATTACATTCAGCAATTCGATAACTGTAAAGAAGTTCCAGTTCATTTCGTAGGTTCTATTGCATTTTATTTGAAAGATGAGTTACAAGAGACTTTCAATAAATATGAACTTCAATTAGGGAATGTTTTAAGAAGACCTATTGATGGATTAATTGCTTACCATGTCGCTAATCAATAGTTCTGGTTTTATGGAAATTGCCATTATTGCTCATGATGGAAAAAAAGCTGATTTAATTGATTTTTTAATTAAAAATGAAGCTGTTTTACACAATGAAAAAGTAAGGCTGATTGGTACAGGGACAACTGGAGGAAAAGCTGAAGCGACTGGATTTAAAACGCAAAGAATGCTTTCTGGTCCTCTTGGAGGCGATGCGCAGATTGCAGGAAGAGTAGCGGAAGGAATAACTCAAATGGTTTTCTTTTTTAAAGATCCACTGTCAAGTCATCCGCACGAAGCTGATATTAATATGCTGATTCGTGTTTGTGATGTACATAATGTCATGCTGGCAACCAATGAAGCAACGGCACAATTATTATTAGATGCTATTGCACAGCAATTATAGAAATTTCAACATTTACATTTTTTGGCAGACAAGCCACTTGAACCGTTTCACGAGCTGGAGCGGTTTTTTCGTTAAAATAGGAACCGTAAACCGTGTTTATTGCTCCAAAGTTATTCATCTCCATAATGAAAATAGTAGCCTTTACTACATTCTCAAAAGTCATCCCTGCAGACTTCAAGAATTGCGGCAATGTTCTGCATAACCTGATTGGTTTCGTCATTAATATTGTCTGTAATCAGTTCTCCTGACTCAGGATTAATTGCAATTTGTCCAGAAGCATAAAGTGTATTTCCAGATAAAACGGCCTGATTATAAGGTCCGATTGGAGCCGGAGCTTTCTCGGTAAAGATGATTTTTTTCATAATAAAGTTATTTGATTCGAAAGTAGTTTATCTATTAGAAACGCTTCGTTTGTTCCATTTAATATCACTAAGCATACCAGATTTAATACCGATGAAGAAATTCCAGTTAGAGTTTGTTCCAAGCGGTACGCCAGTTAAATGCCATTCTCCAGCTCAATAAGTCTCTTTCAAAACGGAATTGAGTAAAAGTAACACCTTTTTGTACAAAGTCATAACCAGTAGAAACCCCGCCTTTCCATTTCGGCGTAATATCTGTATTGATCGAAACCATTAGAGAGTTTCCTGAAATTTCATTTTGTCTTCCCGTATTTGAGTATGTAAGGGAGTAAGCTAAAGTCATATCCCATGGAATTTTCGAATTAAAAAACTCCGTAATTACATCTTCTTTTTCAGGTTCATCGACAAACTGGCTGTTACGGCTGTCATTCAAGTCGGTATTTGTACCAAACAAATCATCGCTTCGACCTCCATTCCGCTGACTCTGTGTATTTTTTCTCTTTGCCGGTGCCCTTATTTGAAAACGAATAATTTACAGTTACATTCGCACTGGTTAATCGAAATAAACTTCCTCCATTATCAATGTTGAACTTATTGATTTTTTGGTTACCACTATCAAGCGCATAAGGATCAAGTGTTGCGCCAAAATTCATGTTCATTTTATTGTCAAAAAATTGTGTTCCACCGCTTACTAAAACAGGTCGCCATGCAAATGTTGATGTTCCATCAGCATCGAAGTTGTAACTTGTGCTCAAGTTTAAGTTGTTTAACAGCATTATCTTTTTTAGGCTCTGTTTTTGTGCTGTCTCGATCTCTAACTTTGGCTTCAAAAGTATTGCTTAATGCAAAACCGACAATGTTAGAATTTTCTTTGCTTGGCTGTCCAAAAATACCATTCTCAAACCTTGTATATTCATTAGTTATTCTTCCAGTTGCATCAACTGCATAAGTGTCGTAATAACGCTCAAAACTTGGGGTGTAAGCATAAGTTATACTCGGACGCATTACGTGTCTAATAGACTGTATTCTTTTATCTTCTCCAAAATTAAAAGTTCCGTAAATAGTAGTTCCTAAATTGGTGCTGAAATTGTAAGTTCTAAAAGAATCAAAACCATTTACAGGTGTATCTACAGATTTTCCTTGAGAGGGATCGTAGCTTTTATCTATAGTTTTATTAACCCATGTTTCTTGATAAGTAGTAGAAGCTCCAGCACTAAAATATTTAAAAAGCTTAAAGTTCGTACTCAACGGAATAGTGTCTTCGCATTCCTAACTGGGCATCGTTAAACATCTGCGGTTTAAAAAATAATGAATCTTTTGTTTTAAAGTAGTTTTTACCACTTACGCTGTATTGAAGGTTAATGTTTTTAATAAAACCTTTTTTAACGCCATTTTTACCAACAAAAGGATATACACGGTCAATACTTCCCTGTAAAGATGGAAGTGTCATAATAATGTCTTCTGTCTGCGTATTTTGACTATGTGTTGCAGATAACGCAATACGAGAACCAGGAATCGTATTAAAAGTTTTGTTGTAGGTAATAGAGGAACTTAAAGTATTATTTAAGTTCGATCCAATATTGGCTTGGTTGATAGACTGCTTGAAGTATTTACTACTACCCATGTTAACCGATGCTGAAAAGGTTGAATTAGGGTTTGATTTTGTGTCTTTAGAGTGCGACCATTGAATGTTGTAAATACCTTGTTTTGTATAATCCGGATAACCACGCTCACTATTAATAAGATTTTCAAAACGAACATTGATATTTCCGCGATACTTGTATCTTGTAGCATACGCCGATTCAAAACGCATGGCGTAACTTCCATTGGTATAATAATCTCCAAGTACGGTTAAATCATAATTATCGCTCAATGCAAAGTAATAACCTCCATTTTGCAATGAAAAACCTCTTGTATTCGAATCGTTGTAACTTGGAACTATAATTCCTGAAACGCTTTTTTCTTGACTCAAAGGGAAGTATCCATAAGGTAATGCTAGTGGAGTAGGAACATCAGCAATAACCATTTGAGTTAAACCTGTTACGATTTTTTTTCCAGGAACAAATTTGATTTTTTGAGTTCGGAAATAATATTCTGGATGATCAATATCATCGGCAGTGGTAATAATGGCATTCTTTAAATAATAAACAGAATCATTTTCTTTTTTAGTAACCGCTGACTTTTATGTTTAATTCACCTTGTTTGGTTCTTGAATTGTAAATTAAAGCTTTTTTTGTTTTGAAATTAAAACGGATAGAGTCGGGTTGTACTTCGCTTGATCCTTGTTTGAAGTTTGGATATTGAGTTAAAACTCCCGCAGAATCTTTAATTCTTCCGGCGTAAACTTCATCTTTTTCGTAATTAAGAACAATTATACCAGATTTTAATTCAACATCTTTATAGTATAATTCTGCCTCATTATACAAAGTGATCGTTTTTCTCTTTTGATCTATCTTCGCATAATCTTTAGCCTTGTATCGCACCTTTCCGTCCAAAAAAGCTTTTTTCGGTTTTACGGTATCAAGCTTTATAGTGTCTGTAATTGCTGGAGCTTCTTTATCTGTTTGTTTTACAGCAGGTAAAGGCTTTTTTTTATTTTTTATTTCTTGCGAATATAAATTACCACAACCTATAGTTAGGAAAAATGATATTAAAACGATATTAAATAAGTTTGTATGCAAAGGTTTAAATGCTATTTTTGTAAAAGTATGGCGTGTTTTTTGACATGTCAAACTTACATATAATTTTTTGGCAAAAATAATCAATTCTAAAAATTATAACTGTCTGCATTTTATTAAAATTAACTTTTAGATTTATGAATAGAATTAACAAATTTAAGGTAATATTTACTTTATTTCTAACGATACTGTCTTTTTATGCTCATAGTCAGTCAAATGTGTTTAAGGTGACTTTGGATGCCGGACACGGAGCTCATGACTTTGGAGCAGTTTATAGCGACAGAATTGAAAAAAATATTGCTTTAGCTATTGTTTTAAAAGTGGGCAAAATTTTAGAGCTTAACCCAAATGTAAACGTAATTTATACTCGTAAGACCGATGTTTTTATAGATTTGGTCGAAAGAGCAAATATTGCAAACAGAGCAAACTCAAATATTTTTGTTTCTATTCACTGTAACGCAAATAAAGTTACTACTGCGGACGGAACTGAGACTTATGTAATGGGATTAAGTAAAGTTGCCTCTAATTTAGAAGCCGCGAAAAAAGAGAACTCGGTAATTACTTTAGAGAAAGATTATCAACGTAAATATGAAGGATTCGATCCAAATTCTCCTGAATCAATGATCGGAATGACTTTAATGCAGGAAGAATATTTGGATAACAGTATTTCATTAGCAACTAAAATTGAAGATAACTTTGAGAAATTAGGTAAAAAACTTCGTCAAGGCGGTGTAAAGCAAGCGCCGTTTATGGTACTTCATAAAGCATACATGCCGAGAGTTTTGGTTGAAACAGGTTTTGTTTCTAATCCGACAGAAGGAAATATTTTAAATTCAGAAGAAGGACAGGACGACATTGCGAGAGCAATTGCCGAAGCGATCTTAAGTTATAAAAGAGAATATTTTGGATCAGGAGCACCAGAAGTCGCTGAGAGTAGACCAGTAAGAGATACTTCAACTCCAGTAAAACCAAAGACTGCGGCTGTAACAGTCGCGAAGAATGCCCCAAAAGGAACATTTTTTAAAGTACAGCTAATAGCAAGTATCAAAAAAACACCTTTAGAACCAAAAAACTTTAAAGGACTTAAAAATGTATCAATGCTATATGAAAACAATATTTATAAATATTTCTACGAAGAAACTTCAAGTTACGAAACAGCGCAAAAATATTTGCAAGAAGCTAAAAGTAAAGGGTATGGCGCAAGCATTTTTAGTGGCAACCAAAGATGGAGAAAAAATCAATATTCAGGACGCAATTAAATAATAGGCGCAAGTTCGAATATTTATATTAATTTTGTATAAACACTTAGAATTTTGAAACTAACAAGAGAAATTAAAACGGCTATATTAGTCATCGCATCGATTTTATTATTTATCTGGGGATATAGTTTTTTAAAAGGCAGAGACCTTTTTACAAATTATAAAGTATTATATGCTGAATATGATAATGTTGAAGATTTATCAGCATCAGCACCAGTAACACTTAACGGACTTGCGATTGGTAAAGTAAATAAAATTACAATTGACGAAGTAACAGGTAAATTACTAGTTGAACTTCAATTAAAAACTGATTTTCCAGTTTCTAAATCAAGTACAGCGACAATCTATTCCCCAAGTTTAATTGGAGGAAAGCAAATTAAAATTGTTCCTAACATGGCTGATAAAGAATTAGCTGAAGACGGGCAAAAATTAACTTCTACTGTAGAACTGGGCCTGACAGAATCATTGGGAGGGAAAATAGAGCCAATTCAGCAGAAGCTGGATAAAATGCTTGTAAATATTGACGTTCTAGTTACTGGATTAAACAATACTTTAGATAAAACTACGCAAGAAAACCTAAAGAAAACAATTGCTGAGTTGAGTCAGACTATGCGACAATTTCATAGAGCTTCTGGAAGTTTGAACAATATTTTGGATACCAATAAAGGTCAAATTAATAGTGCAGTGTCAAACTTGAATAAAATGTCAAGTAACTTTAATAAGATATCAGATTCTTTGAATAAAGCAGATTTAGGAAAAACAGTTCGTAATCTTAATCAGGCTTTGGCAAAAGTTGATGGCTTAATGAATAATTTAAATTCTGGTAAAGGTACTGCAGGTAAATTATTAAATGATGATGCGCTTTATAATAACTTAGCTAAAACTTCAAAAGAGCTTGAATTGTTATTGCAGGATGTACGTCTTTATCCAACGCGTTACGTAAACGTTTCTCTTTTTGGAAAGAAAAATAAACCATACGTAGCACCGCCAGCAGAAGAAACAAACTCAACAGATAAAAAATAATTATAAATGAGTTATTTAGATAATATTTTATTCGCAATACTTCTTATAGTAGGTTTCGGTTTTTTTGCGGCGAGCGTAAAAAAAAATCATCCGAAATATAAATTTGGGAGTTGATGTAGATCGAAAAGATAATCCTAAAGCTCGTTGGAAAAACATGGCATTGATTGCTCTTGGGCAGTCAAGAATGGTGAGACGCCCTGTTGCTGGAATACTGCATATCTTTGTATATGTTGGTTTTATAATAATTAATGTCGAATTATTAGAGATTATTATTGATGGACTTTTTGGAACACATAGAATTTTTGCTCCTTATTTAGGTGTAGTTTATGATGTTTTAATTGCGTCATTTGAAATATTGGCAATATTGGTAATTTTTGCGGTTACCGTATTTTGGATTAGAAGAAATTTTATCAGACTGAAACGTTTTATTCATTCTGATTTAAAAGGATTTCCCAAAAGCGATGCCAATTACATTCTGTATTTTGAAACCGTTTTAATGATTTTGTTCTTACTAATGAATGCCGCAGATCTTCATTTACAAAATGTTCCAGGCGGTGTTTTTCATAAAGCAGGAAGTTTTCCAGTAAGTCAGTTTATTGCACCGATTTTTAATGGTCTGTCAAATGAATTGGTAGTGCTTTTATTTGAAGTGTTCTGGTGGATGCATATTGCAGGTATTTTAGTTTTTATGAACTATTTATACTTCTCGAAACATTTACATATTCTTTTGGCTTTCCCAAACACCTATTTTGCAAACTTGAAACCAGAAGGGCAGTTTGATAATTTAGAATCTGTAACCAAAGAGGTGAAGTTAATGATGGATCCAAATGCTGATCCGTTTGTCTGCGAAGCACCGCCTGCAGATGAAAATGCTTGCGCCATCTAAATTTGGAGCAAGTGATGTTCAGGATTTAAACTGGGTTCAGTTGTTAAACGCTTACACGTGTACAGAATGCGGACGTTGTACATCTGCTTGTCCAGCAAATCAAACAGGTAAAAAATTATCTCCTCGTAAGATTATGATGGATACAAGAGATCGTTTAACTGAAGTTGGAAAAAATATTGATGCTAATAAAGGTGTTTTTGTTCCAGACAACAAAATGCTTTTAAATGATTATATCACTCCAGAAGAATTATGGGCTTGTACGTCTTGTAATGCTTGTGTAGAAGAATGTCCGGTAAATATTAGTCCGTTATCTATTATTATGGATATGCGTCGTTATTTGGTAATGGAACAAAGTCGTCGCTCCAATGTCATTAAATGCGATGATGACTAATATTGAGAATAATGGCGCTCCTTGGCAGTACAGCCAGCAGGATCGATTGAACTGGAAAAACGAAAATTAAAATAGTGTTTAATCGGTTAATTGTTAATTTGTTTAATCGTAATTAGGGTTCGACAAGCTTGCGATTAACAATTAAACAAAATCAACGATTAACTTTTTAATTGATTGAATAAAATATTATAGGTTTTTAGTGGGTTATAGTTAGGAGTACGATTAACCAAATAAACGATTAACCGATTTAACAACAAAAGAAGATGTCAGAAAGTTTAGTAGTGCCAACAATGGCAGAAATGCTAGCCCAGGGAACACAGCCAGAAGTTTTATTTTGGGTAGGTTGCGCAGGGAGTTTTGATGATAGAGCAAAAAAAATTACTAAAGCATTTGTGCGTATTTTAAATCGTACGAATGTTTCTTTTGCGGTTTTAGGTACAGAAGAGAGTTGTACTGGAGATCCTGCAAAAAGAGCTGGAAATGAATTTTTGTTTCAAATGCAGGCCATGATGAATATCGAGGTTTTGAATGCTTATGAAGCAAAAAAAATTGTTACCGCTTGTCCGCATTGTTTTAATACGTTAAAAAATGAATATCCTGAATTAGGCGGTAATTACGAAGTAATTCATCATACAGAATTTTTGAAATCATTAATTGATGATGGAAGGTTAACTGTCGAAGGTGGACAATTTAAAGGAAAGAAAATAACTTTTCATGATCCTTGTTATTTAGGAAGAGCAAATAAAGTTTATGAAGCGCCGAGAGATTTAATTCAAAAGTTAGATGTTGAATTAGTCGAAATGAAACGTTCTAAATCAAATGGTTTATGTTGTGGGGCAGGCGGAGCACAAATGTTTAAAGATGCCGAACCTGGAAACAAGGAAGTAAACGTACTTCGTACAGAAGATGCTTTGGAAGTACAGCCGGATATTATCGTCGCGGGTTGTCCGTTTTGTAACACGATGTTAACAGATGGAATTAAACATGCACATAAAGAGGGAGAAGTAAAAGTAATGGATGTTGCAGAGTTAATTGCTAATGCGCAAGATCTTTAATTTGTTAGGTTCTAAGGTGCTGAGTTTCTAAGATTCTCAGGTTTTTAACTTGAAACCTAAAACTTGAAACTTTCAAAAAAAAAAACAACAATCTAAAATCTAAAATTAAAAAATGTATATACCTTTTGAAGATTTACCTGGTGAATCCAGAGTTTGGATTTATCAATCGAACAGAAAATTTTCTGAGGAAGAGTTTTCTGAAATCGAAACTGATTTAAAAGCTTTTGTAGAACAATGGGACGCACACGGTACCAGTCTTGAAGCTTCTTTTTTATTGAAATATAACAGATTTATAATATTGGCTGTTAATCAAGATGTTCAGGTCTGCGACGGGTTGTTCTATAGATAGTTCTGTAGAATTTATCCAAAGTTTGGAGAAGAAATATAATGTTGATTTATTGGATAAAATGAATGTTACTTTTAAAAACGGTGAACATATCGCTCATAAAACATTAATCGATTTTAAGAAAATGGTTAAAGATAAATCGGTTTCTGAGAATACGATTGTTTTTAATAACTTGGTTAATAATATTGAAGAATTCAACGAGTCTTGGGAAGTTCCTGCCGCCGACAGCTGGCACAGTAGATTTTTCTAAGAATCGCTTATGATATTTTAAAAGGCATGAAATTTTAGATTTTGTGCCTTTTTTTGTTTTATACTTTTTTTTTGTCATTCAAGGATGACAAAACTGAGTGAAGCTATTCAACAAATTGTACCGTGTGAAAAATAATAGAACTATTCAAAAAGATAATTCAGAAATTCAAAAGTTGGATTAAAATCTTTTATCAAATCAATTTTTCTTACCCTAATCCATCCTTTCAATTGTTTTTCTCTTGCAATTGCTTCTTGGATCCAAGTGAATTTCTCGTAATACACCAAAAATTCAATGCCATACTTAGAAGCGAAGGTTTTAACATTATTTTGAATCTTTTCCTTATGCTCGCTTAGTCTTTCTCTTAAATTTTGAGTTACCCCAATATAGAACGTTGATCGATTTTTGTTTGTAATAATATAAATATGGTAGGTATGATACCCATCTTGAGGATTAAATATTTTTACTTTTTTATAAGAATATACTTGTTTTATTTTTTTGTCATCCTGGGGAACGAAGGATCACACTAGAAACTCAATAAGGTAATTCCGTAAAGTAAAATAGTCAATCTTTGTCGATTCCCGAGTGTGATCCTTCGTTCCTCAGGATGACAAACCGTGCGAAGTATGGAAAAAGTAAACAACCAATCTTTGTCGATTCCCGAGTGTGATCCTTCGTTTCTCAGGACAACAAAACCGTGTTAGTTATGGAAAAGTAAAGAACTAATCTTTGTCGATCCCCGCGTGTGATCCTTCGTTCAGAATGACAAACTGGGGTTAGCTTTGTAAAAGTTTTACACTTTGACAAAGTTGGCGCTAGTAAGTTCTTATAAAAACAAAAACGTCTAATCTAGCCCCGATGGGAGCGTTATCCTTTTTCTGTTCTCGTTTCTTTAACGAGAACAGAAAAAGATATAGCGGACAGCGGGACTAATGGTTCTTTTGGAAATAATTGTCTCGCTCATCGAATTATTTATCAACTATAATTAATCTAATTTTGTCAAAAATCTAACAATTTAAAAGGCTATTTAAACGCTATTTTTGAGTATTTTCGTAGAATTAAATTTAATACATGAAAATAGCAATAGTTTGTTATCCTACTTTTGGCGGTAGTGGTGTAGTAGCTACTGAGTTAGGTCTTGAATTGGCCAGAAGAGGACACGAAATACATTTTATCACATACAGTCAGCCAGTTAGATTGGCTCTTTTAAATCCGAATGTTCATTATCACGAAGTAAATGTTCCGGAATATCCTTTGTTTCATTATCAGCCTTATGAATTAGCGCTATCGAGTAAGTTGGTAGATATGGTGAAGTTGTACAAAATAGAACTTCTTCACGTGCATTACGCGATTCCACACGCTTACGCAGGTTATATGGCAAAACAGATGTTGAAGAATGAAGGGATTAATCTTCCGATGATTACAACGCTTCACGGAACGGATATTACTTTGGTTGGAAATCATCCTTTTTATAAACCGGCAGTAACTTTTAGCATCAATAAGTCGGATTATGTGACTTCGGTTTCGCAAAGTTTGAAAGATGATACGTTGAAGTTATTTAAAATCAAGAATAAAATTAAGGTGATTCCGAATTTTATTGAACTTGATAAAGTTAAAAAAGATCCATTGGCGCCATGTCATCGTTATGTAATGGCAAATGAAAATGAGCGTATTATAACGCATATTAGTAATTTTAGGAAAGTAAAACGTATTCCAGATATTATTAAGATTTTCTATAATATTCAGAAAGAAATTCCGGCTAAACTAATGATGGTTGGTGATGGACCTGAAAAAGAAAAAGCGGAAATTTTATGTCAGGAATTGGGGATTTTAGATAAAGTAATTTTCTTTGGAAACAGCCATGAAATTGATAAAATTTTATGCATGACCGATTTGTTTTTGCTTCCTTCTGAAACGGAAAGTTTTGGTTTGGCGGCTTTAGAAGCTATGGCGTGCGGTGTTCCTGTAATTTCTAGTAATTCGGGTGGTTTGCCTGAGGTGAATTTCGATGGTTTTTCGGGGTATTTAAGCAATGTTGGAAATGTTGAAGAAATGGCTGAAAATGCGTTGAAAATCTTGAGAGATGATACGGTATTGAATCAATTTAAAGCAAATGCGCTTGAGGTTGCTAGAAAGTTTGATATTAAAAATATTCTGCCTAAGTATGAGGCTTTGTACCAAAAAGCAGTTGATGACTATAAATATGAAAAGCATTAATTTTAAAAAGAAATAAATGAAAAAAGTAATTTCTGTATTAGCGGTTTTTGTTATGATTTCTTGTGGTGTAAAGAAAACGGAAGAGTCGAAAGCTTTGTATGAGGTTTTGACTACGCAGTCTAATGGCGGACAATATTAAATTCTTCGAGATTTTGACTGAGCCAAATGAAATTAAAATGCTTGAAAACGATCCGATTTTAGCTGATAAAATGAAGAATCCTAACGTTCATGATTATAACTATGTAATCTTGAATATGGGGGAGAAAAATACCAGCGGTTACTCTATTGATGTTGAAAAGGTAGAAGAAACGGATAAGAATATCATTATTACAGTAAAGGAAAACAGTCCTGCTCAAGATGCAATGACAATGCAGGTAATTTCATATCCTTACACTGTGGTGAAAATTCATTCTAAGAAAGAAATTATTATTAAGTGATTTAAGTTTTTTGGTTATTAGTTCTTAGTTCTTAGTGATTAGTCATTAGTTCTTAGTTATTAGTCATTAGTTCTTAGTTCTTAGTGATTAGTGATTAGTCTTTAGTATTTAGTCTTTAGTATTTAGTCCTTAGCGATTGTTCTTAGTGATTGGTTCTTAGTGCTTAGTCTTTAGTCTTTAGTAGTTAGTTCTTAGTGATTGGTTCTTAGTCTTTAGTAGTTAGTGATTAGTTCTTAGTCTTAGTAATTAGCTATGGTTATGAGTTTTATGATTTAAATGTCAGGCTGAGCGAAGTCGAAGCCCTTTTTTATATCTTAATGCCTTTGACTTCTCTAACGGAAACTTAGTTTATTTAAAAGCATAAAAAAAACCTGTCGTTTATAAGCGACAGGTTTCTTTTTACAATTATTTTTTAATTTTATTTTAGAATCTGAATTTAACGCCTAATCCAACGTCGAATCCAAAGTTGTCATCGTCATAATATCCTGAACCAATTTCTGGTCTAGCATCTAACGATAGTGTAATTGGCACTTCACTAAATCTATATTCAATACCAATATCTCCAGCAACAAAAACGTAAGTTCCGCTGTCATTATATCTGAAATTGTTGTTGTAGTAATCGTAATCCCATGCGACAACACCTCCACCGACACCAGCGTACCAGTTAAAACCTCCATCGATGTTCCAAACCCATTGGTAAAGAGCAACACCTTTAACAGCGTCTACATCTCTGCTGTTTCTCCAGCCTAAATCAAATTCAAGTCTGTTTTTTTGGCTTAATCCTAGTTGGTATGATACTTCACCTCCAAATCCGTTATTGTCTCCTAAACGTAAACCTAGGGCATGTTTCGAAATTTCTTGTGATTGAGCCGTAAACGCTAATCCTAAAAGCATCATGGCAGATAAAATGATTTTTTTCATAAAATGGTTAAATTAATTTTTTTCAAATGTATAATTACAGTCCAAGACAAAACGTATAAAATTTTTGAAAATTGTTATATAATTCACATTTTATAAATTTTAGATTCATAAAATTGTTAAAAAAAGTATTTGTAGTATAAGTTATTTTAGGATTATGGAAGATATTAATTGTGATGTTAAGATGTCTTCCATTTCAAATAAATTCTCTTCCTCTGCAAAATTTGTCGCTTTATAAGAGAATAATTTCCAACGTTTTTTATGGTATTCCAATGCTGTCAAGTTTTCTACCCAATCGCCGGAATTAAGGTATAAAGTCGATCCGTGTTTGTTTTCTTTAGTCATGATTTTTGGTTCGTGTATATGACCGCAGATTACGTAATCGTAATTTTTTTCGATTGCTAAATCGGTTGCAGTAGTTTCAAAATCAGAAATAAATTTAACGGCTTTTTTAACGCTTGCTTTTATTTTTTTGGAAAACGAATAAGGTTCGCGTCCTAATTTTGACAAACACCAGTTTACAAATCGATTGATTAGAATTAAATAATCATATCCTAATCCGCCTAATTTTGCAATCCATTTCGAGTGCTGTACGGAAGCGTCAAAAACATCTCCGTGAAAAATCCATGCTTTTTTATCGTCTAATTCTAAAACTAATTTATCGACTAAAGCAAAATTTCCCATATTCATGTCGGTAAATTTTCGAAGTATTTCGTCGTGATTTCCAGTAATGTAATACACTTTTGTTCCTTTAGAAGCCATTCCGATGACACGTTGAATGACTCTTAAATGTGCTTTTGGGAAGTACGATTTTCGAAACTGCCAAGCATCAATTATGTCGCCGTTTAAGACTAAAATTTTAGGTTTAATGCTTGAAAGATAGTTGTTTAATTCTTTTGCATGACTTCCATAAGTTCCCAAATGTACATCAGAAAGAACGACCAATTCGACATTTCTTTTTTTCAATTTTTCTTGATTTGAAGTTTTACAAATGAAAGAAATTCTGAGTCTTTTTGTTTTATCAAAAGGTTATGAAAAAGCGGATAATTTTACCAAATTGTGATTTTTATACGGTTTAATGTTTAGTTAATAATACCAGTTTTAAATTTTTTAATTTAATTCATAAAACTTACATTTGCTCAAAACAAATTACAATGGCAGGAAACAGCTACGGCACCCTATATAAAGTTACAACATTTGGAGAATCTCATGGTGAAGCATTAGGCGGTATTATTGACGGATGCCCTCCAGGAATAGAACTTGATTTTGAAGCGATTGAATTGGATATGGCCCGAAGAAAACCGGGACAGTCGGCAATTGTTACCCAAAGAAAAGAACCAGATGCAGTTCAGTTTTTGTCTGGGATCTTTGAAGGAAAGACTACAGGAACACCAATTGGTTTTATTATTCCAAATACCAATCAAAAATCAGATGATTATTCACATATAAAAGATAATTACAGACCAAGCCACGCTGATTATGTTTACGATCAGAAGTATGGTTTTCGTGATTATCGCGGCTGATGGAAGAAGTTCTGCAAGAGAAACTGCAAGCAGAGTGGTAGCTGGAGCAATTGCAAAACAAATGCTTCCAGAGATTAAATTTAACGCTTATGTTTCATCTGTTGGTCCAATTCATTTAGAAACGCCTTATCAAGAATTAGATTTTTCGAAAATTGAAAGTAATCCGGTTCGTTGTCCAGACGAAAAATCGGTCGCGATTATGGAGGAATATATTCGCGATATTCGCAAGCAGGGAGATACTGTTGGTGGTGTTGTAACTTGTGTAATTCAAAATGTTCCAGTTGGTTTAGGAGAACCTGTTTTTGATAAACTTCATGCAGAATTAGGAAAAGCAATGCTTTCTATTAACGCAGTAAAAGGTTTTGAATACGGAAGTGGTTTCTCAGGTTCTGAAATGAAAGGAAGCCAGCACAATGATTTGTATAATCCTGACGGATCTACAAAAACAAATCTTTCTGGCGGAATTCAAGGCGGGATCAGCAACGGAATGGATATTTATTTTAGAGTAGCTTTTAAGCCTGTTGCAACTATTATGCAGACTCAGGACTCATTAGATAATAAAGGTAACATTACACCAATGACTGGAAAAGGACGTCATGATCCGTGTGTAGTGCCTCGCGCAGTGCCAATTGTAGAAGCTATGGTCGCAATTGTTTTGGCAGATTTCTATTTGTTCAACAAAACATATTAATAAAAGGTAAGACAGTGAGGGTCTTATATTTTAATAATTAAAAAATAATTTAATGCAAGAAGTTACAGAAACTAAAAAAAAATCATTTCTTTCAGGATTAACAGGGCAGATTATAATTGCAATGATTCTTGGAGCTATTTTAGGAATCATATTACACAATACAATTTCGCCTGAAGCAAGACAGTCATTTAGTACTAAAATAAAAATGCTGGCAACAGTTTTTATTCGTTTGGTGCAGATGATTATTTCTCCTTTGGTTTTTACCACTTTGGTAGTAGGAATTGCAAAATTGGGAGATATTAAAACTGTTGGAAGAATTGGAGGAAAAGCTATTGGATGGTTTTTTACGGCTTCATTTATTTCTTTACTTATTGGATTATTCTACGTAAATATTTTACAGCCTGGAGTTGGTTTAAAACTGGAACATGTTGACATGGCAGCTACTTCTGAGGTAACAGGTAAAACCCAAAATTTATCTTTCGAAAACTTTGTAGAACACATTGTGCCAAAAAGTATTGTGGAAGCAATGGCAACAAATGAAATACTGCAGATTGTAGTTTTTTCTATTTTCTTCGGATTAGCAAGCGACTTCTTTAGGCGAAAAAGTAAAGCCCATTGTTAACGCTTTTGATAAATTGTCGCACATTGTTTTAAAAATGGTAAATTATGTCATGAACTTTGCTCCAATTGGAGTATTTGGAGCTATTGCGACTGTATTTGCGATTAGAGATGCTGAAGAATTGGTAATTACGTACTTTAAATTTTTCGGATCGTTTTTAATTGGTATAAGCACATTGTGGGTTCTTTTAATAGCTGTAGGTTATATTTTCTTAAAAGGAAGAATGACAGAGTTATTAAAACGTATTACAGGACCATTAGCAATTGCTTTTGGAACAACGAGCAGTGAAGCTGTATTTCCTAAATTGACTGAAGAATTAGAAGGTTTTGGAGTAAAGGATAAAATTGTTTCTTTCATGTCACGCTTGGTTATTCTTTCAACCTTGACGGAAGTATGATGTATATGACTTTTGCAAGTATTTTTATCGCGCAGTTCTACAACGTGCATCTTGATTTGGGAACGCAGATGGCCATGCTTTTAGTTTTAATGTTAACCAGTAAAGGTATTGCAGGTGTGCCAAGAGCAAGTTTGGTCGTTGTTGTGACAACTTGTGGTATGTTTGATATTCCAATTGAAGGAATTGCATTAATTCTTCCAATTGATCATTTTTGTGATATGTTTAGAAGTGCAACCAACGTACTTGGAAATGCCCTAGCGACTTCTGTAGTAGGTCAGTGGGAGGAAAATAAAGAATAAGAGATAAGAAAATTAATACTAAGAATTTGATTTTTTAGTCTTAATATCCTAGATAACAATAGAAAAGCTGTATTTTTTTATGAAATGCGACTTTTTTTTATTTTAAAGTGTATATTTGGCAAAATTGCCGATTAATGCCCCAAATACGGATTTTTTTACTCTTACTTTTTGGTCTGAATTGCTTCGCCAATTCGGCGATTTCGCAATCTAACTGCAACAAAGATCCAAAGATAGATAAGCTTGTAAAAGAAGCACTTTTAAACTTTAGGGAATCAAATTTTGAGCAGTCACTTAAGATTTCGAGAACAGCTTTAAATGTCGCAACATTAATAAAAGACTACTGTCTGATTTCTCGTTCCTATAATATCATTGCGGCTAATTACAATGAATTGTCAGACTATGATAAGGCTATTTTTTTCTATAAAAAAAGTTTATACTACGCCAATAAAACTAGCAATGATTCTCTAAAATGCAATATTTATAATAATTTGGGCAACATGTATTGTTTTGAGAAAAAACAATTTGATGAGGGAATCCGATATTATAAAAAATCTGTTGCATATAGTTTGAAGATTAACGATCTAAAGGAAGTTTATTTTACAAACGTGAATATTGCCTGGGCTTACTTTGATGTTAAAAATTACGATCAGGGCTATCTTTTTCTAAAATATATAAATAGTACTAAAAACAAATACAGTGACGGCTCTACCGAAGTTATTGTAGATATGCTGAATGCAGTTTATTTAAGTCACAAAAATAAAAATACCGCCGCAAATACCTTTTTTTAAGTGCAATTGAGGCAGGAAAAAGATCTGATGAAAAAACAGATTTATCGAATGTTTATTTAGAATATTCCAAGTTCTTGGATAAAATTAATAAACATAAGCAGGCGTATCAGGCATTGGTAAATCATAACGAAATATCTGAAGAACTATATAACGAGAGAAAACTTAAAAAAGCATCAATAGCTGGAATTGGTCTGGAACTGGATGAATACAAAAGGCAGATTGATAAAATCGAAAGTGAAAAAGTAGAACAGTCTCAAAGTCTTAAAAAATCAAGAATTATTGTAATTCTCTTTATTCTTATTTCTTTTATTCTTTTGTTTTTAATTGTCACGTTGGTTAAGAATATCCGTTTTAAGAAAAAACACAATTTAGAGCTCCTTAAAGCGAAAGAAATTGCAGAAGAAGCTTCCTTGCTCAAAACTCAGTTTATATCGACTATAAGCCATGAATTGCGTACGCTGCTTGTATGGTGTTGTTGGAATTACAAATATGCTTTGCTGGAAGAGCATAAAGAAATTTCGAGAAGCCAGCATTTGAGTTCGCTCAAATTTTCGGCCAGATATTTATTGTCTTTGGTAAACGATATTCTTCAAATTAATAAAATCGAAGAAAATAAAATTGTACTCGAAAATTTGACATTCAACATTGCTGATGAAATAACGGTTATTAAAAACTCGCTTTCTTTTCTTTCCCAAAAAAATAATAATAGAATTTCGATCGATATTGATCCTGCAATTCCAGAATATTTGATTGGAGATAAATTACGTCTGGCTCAAATTTTAATGAATTTAGTGAGCAATGCATTGAAATTTACAAAAGATGGACAGGTAGAAATAATAGTGTATCTCAGTAAAGTGGAGGGAAAACTTAATTTTCTTCATTTTTTAATTAAAGATAATGGTATCGGAATCGCTATTGTCGATCAAAGCAAAATTTTTGAAAAATTTGTTCAGGTCGGAAGAAAAGACGAAGATTACCAAGGAACAGGTTTAGGATTAAGTATTGTAAAAAGACTGCTTGGACTTTTTGGAAGTACAATTACATTGGATAGTGATCTTGGCAAAGGTACTTCGTTTTCGTTTGAAATTGGTTTTGAACATGATTTAGCAAAAACGAAAAGTATTATCGATGAAATAGAAGTGGATTTAACTTCAAATGAAGTGTATAGCATTTTGGTGGTCGAAGATAATTTGATCAACCAGCTGGTGACAAAAAAATTATCGAGAAAAATAATTATATCTGTAAAGTGGTAGACGACGGTTTTGGCGCGCTTAAAATTTTAGAAGACCAAGAGTTTGATTTGATTCTGATGGATATAAATATGCCGCTAATGAACGGATTTGAAACCACAAAAAGAATTCGCCTTTTAGGAATAGATACTCCAATTGTAGCTTTGACCGCTTTTGATAAAGATGAAATTACAGATGAAGCAATTTCGTCTGGTATGAATGATATAATCATTAAACCTTTTGAGCCGGTAAAACTATTTAAAATAATCAATTACCTTATAAAAGAAAAAAACGCTGTTTAGTACCAGCGTTTTTTATTTTTTTTAGAAGTATTTGATTTTCTAGATTTGTGAGCATCTCCGCTTCTGTTAGAAGAGTTTTTAGGCTTTTCTCCAGCTTCAGGACTTCCTGACTGCCATTGATACGGATGATCTGCAATTGTTTTTACATCAACTTTTATCAATTTCTGAATGTCTTTCCAATACGGAAGTTCATCTTTTCCACAGAAAGAAATCGCAACACCGCCGTTTCCTGCACGACCCGTACGACCAATACGATGAACATAAGTTTCAGGAATATTTGGAAGGTCAAAATTAATTACAAATGGCGACTGATCAATATCAATTCCTCTTGCTCGCAATATCTGTCGCGACCAAAACACCAACTTCTTTGTTTTTAAAAGCATCCAAAACTCTTTGTCTTGCATTTTGAGATTTATCACCGTGAATTGCTTCAGCAGGAATATCTTTTTTGCGAAGTGCTTTTACAACATTATCGGCACCGTGTTTTGTTCGAGAAAAAACAAGAACATTTGATAAATCTTCATTTTTAATTAAATGATATAATAGATTTCTTTTTTCTGTTTTGTCAACAAAATAAATGCGTTGTTCTACATTTTCTGCTGTAGATGAAACAGGAGAAACTTCTACTTTTTCTGGATCTTGAAGAAACATTTCAGCTAATTCACGAATTGCAATTGGCATCGTAGCAGAAAAAAGTAATGTTTGTCTGTTTTTTGGAGTCAGTTTTACGATTTTTTTGACATCATTTATAAAACCCATATCCAGCATTTGATCGGCTTCATCTAATACTAAAGTGTGCAGATGATCTAAATCAAGGAAACCTTGTTTTTGAAGGTCAAGCAAACGTCCCGGAGTTGCAACTAAAATGTCAATTCCGTTTTTTAAAGCGTCAACTTGCGGATTTTGAGAAACACCTCCAAAAATAGTCAGCTGTGTTAAATTAGTGTATTTGGCATAAGTTTCAAAACTCTGGCCTATTTGTACCGCCAATTCGCGGGTAGGTGTAACTACAAGAGCACGAATTTGTTTGGCTTTTTTTGATGAACCAACAATTCGGTGTAATTGGTGTATAATTGGAATAGCAAAAGCGACCGTTTTTCCTGTACCTGTCTGCGCACAGCCAATTAAATCGCGACCCGCTAAAACTATCGGAATAGATTTTTCCTGAATTGGTGTCGGATTTAAATAGCCTTCTTCAAATACGGCTTTTTGTATACTTTTTGAAAGTGATAAATCTTCGAATAACATATCTTAGGTATTAAGTATTTTAGTTTTAAGTACTAAAATGCCGTGCAAAGATAGTTTTATTCGGTCAATCGTTTGTTTGAATTGGCGATTATTTGGCAAAACCGCTTCATTTTAGAATTCGATTTTGCCATTTAATTAATCTTTTTCGATGTTTGCCTTGATAAAATCGGTTACTAAATATCCTATTAATTTACCAATTAAATTATTATTAGGGGCATTGTCTAAATCTGGAGCTCCTTCGCAGACATGCAGATAAGTCGCGTTTTTGTGTTCGGCGAAAAAAGAAACAAACTGTCTCAATTCTTCTACAGAAAAACCACTGATTGTCATAGCGTCGCTGGCAATATTTGGAATAGCATCTAAATCAATTTCAATTCCAAAAGCATCATTTTTGACAAAATCCAAAGCGGCAATCATTTCTCGATTGAAGTCTTTTTCTTTTCTAATATTTACGCTGTCGTAGGTATTATAGCGAACTCTGTCTTCCAGTTTTTTAATAATATCTAAGACACTTTTTGAGGTATAATTTTCGTGTAATCCAAAAATGAAATATTTCTTTAAGAAACCTTCTTCATAGGCGTATGAAAATCCGTTACCACTGTGACGTCCTTCCAAGATCCTAAAATCAGAATGGGCATCAAAATTAATGGCGTTAATAGGTTTTCCTTTCGCTAAAGCGGCACCTTTAATATTTCCGTATGCATTATTGTGGCCTCCGCCGATAATAATTGGTGTTTTTCCAGCTTTAATTATAGTAAAAATGATGTGAGAAACTTCTTTATCTATTTTCTCCACCAGCTGACTTAACTTCGATCTGTCGTCAATATCATTAAAATCAAGATTTTCGACTTGGCGCATTTCGTCTGCAACATTAATTTGTCCTAAAACAATAATGTTACTTCCTTTACAAAATCGATTGTGTTGAATATTAGCAATACTTTTTATCGCACTCTGCCATGCAGATGTTGCTCCAGGTCTCCCATAATTGGCGCGTACACCAATATCTTCGGGGATTCCAAGAAGTACATATTTAGCTTCACTGTCCTTTAAAAAAACAACTTTATCAGCCCCGGGAGGGATAACAATCATTTTTTCTCCGAACTTTATTTCACCACTTCGATGATTTGTGACTTTTGCTAAATCATTTATAGTGAAAGGGATTAATTTCTCCATTAAAAAAATTTATTTTCCAAAAATAATATAATTGTAGAAACTTACGTTATTACCTTATATTAATTCTTAAATTTGTTATTAAAGAAAATTATTAAATATGGAAAACCCAAAGAACAACAATTCAAGTCTAAAAGCGATAATCGCAGTTTTAGCAGTCCTACTGATTGGTAGCTTAGTGTATATTTTTAAATTATCATCTGATACAGATGTAGTTAAAACAGAACTTACAACGACTCTTACAGAGAAAGAATCTGTTATGAAAGATTTGCAGGAATTAAAAGCAACGTATGATGCTTGCAATCGCTGAAAACACTTCTATGTCTGACGAATTAATCCAAGAAAGAGATAAAGTAGTAGCTTTAATGGATGATTTAAACAAGTCTAAAGGTGATGTTTCTAAATACAGATCTCAAGTACAGGCAATGCAAAGTAAAATGAAAACTTTGGTTGCTGAAAATGATGAGTTGAAAAAACAAAACGGAGTTTTGACTACTCAAAGAGACAGTACTATTGTAGTTCTAGGTGAATCTAAGAAATATAACGAAGTATTAGTTGGTCAAAACGAAGAGTTAGCTAAAACAGTAGAAAAAGGAGCTAAATTATCAGTTTTAAATACAAAAACTTCAGCTTACAAATTGAGAAGCTCTGGAAAACAAATTGAAACAGATAAAGCAAGTCGTGCTGATGTTTTAAAAGTTAGTTTTACTATCGCTGAAAATCAAATTGCTAAATCTGGAGATAAAACGTATTATGTACAAGTTATCGATGCTAAAAACAATGTTTTAGGAGAAAAGAAAACAGAAAGTTTTGGTGATAACTCATTAACTTACAGTTTTAAAACTACTGTAAAATATGAAAACAAAACGGTACAGGTTAGTGAAGATCTTCCAGGAAAAGATTTTGCTAAAGGAACTTACTTTATCAATGTATTTGATAATGACGAATTAGTTTCTAAAACTAGTTTCAGTTTAAGATAATTTCTGCCGAAGGGATACAATACCACTTAGATATTAAAGGTCTGTGATTTTTCACAGGCCTTTTTTGTTTTTAAATGATGTCCCATGGTTGGAAAAAAAATCTATTAAAACTTTGGAAAAATAGAATAAAAATTAACACAGAGAGCGTAAAGTTCTTTAAATATTTAAATTGAGTGAAAATATAAAACTCACAAAGCTTTGCGAACTTTAGATAGTGTAAAACAACTCAAATCTTAGTAAACTCTGCGATAAACCTTCGTGTCCTCTGCGTTAAAAAAAAATAATTAGATCTATACTGTTTTAATGTTTAGTCGTAAACATTTACCGTTGATCAGTTATAACCGTGGACTGTATTTATTATATGATTTTACCTTCGATAAAAACTGATTCAATCAAATTGCTTCCAAAAGCGTATGGAATTTGATAATACGATGAAATAGGTTTTGTTAGTATTAAATTGGCTTTTTTTCCTTTTGTAATACTTCCATGGGTTTCTGAAAGTCCCATTGCGTAGGCGCCGTTTATTGTTGCCGCATTTATAGCTTCTTCTGGAGTCATTTTCATTTTAATGCAGGCCGTTGCCACAACAAAATTCATATTTCCAGATGGAGTAGAGCCAGGGTTAAAATCTGTTGCTAATGCTATTGGTAATCCTGCTTCGATCATTTCGCGTGCCGGCGTGTATGGAATACTTAAAAAGTAAGAGCAAGAAGGTAAGGCTACAGGCATTGTTTCTGTGTCTTTTAAAGCTTCAATGTCTTCTGGGTTCATAATCTCAAGATGATCAACAGAAAGCGCGTTAAATTTAACGCCAGACTGAATACCTCCAATAGAGTTGAATTGGTTTACGTGAATTTTTGGTTTTAGGCCAAATTCAATTCCTGCCTGCATGATTTTTTCGGTTTCTTCAACGGAGAAATAACCGCTTTCACAGAAAACATCTACATATTCAGCTAGTTTGTCGTTAGCAATTTCTGGGATCATTTTATTGATAATTTCTTCAATATATCCATCTTTATTGTCTTTGTAATGTGTTGGAAAGGCATGTGCACCTAAAAATGTAGCTTTAATAGAGATTGGATAATTCTCAGCTAATTTTTGAATTACACGAAGCATTTTTAATTCCCCTTCAATAGTTAATCCGTAGCCCGATTTTATTTCAACAGCACCAGTTCCTAAATGTATTACTTCTTCCAGACGAATTTTAGATTGCTCGTAAATTTCTTCTTCTGTAGTTTCATTAAGTTTTTTAGCCGAATTTAAAATACCGTCGCCACGATTGGCAATTTCCTCATAAGTTAGTCCGTTAATGCGGTCAACAAATTCTTGTTCACGATTTCCTGCGTAAACAATATGAGTGTGACTGTCGCACCAAGCGGGAAGTATTACTTTTCCTGATGCATCAATAATTTTGTCAGCATTGATTTTAGGAAGGTTTTCCATTGGTCCGAAATCGGCAATAAGGTTATCTTCTAAAACTAAAAAAGCATTTTTTATAGTAGGAAGTTCTGCCATTTCAGCTCCTGAAACTTTAGCGATTGAAGTTTCGCGGACTTGGAGGAGTTCTTTTATATTTGTAATTAAAGTAAGCATGCGAGTGAATTTAATTATTTTAAAACTAATGATATAAAACACAAATTTCACAAATTATCACGAACTAATCCGTGAAATCTGTGAAATTCGTGTTTGGTATTTGAAATTTAAAATATTGAAATTTTATTTCAAATTTATTCTGAAACCGTGATTTCGAATATTTTATCCCAGTATTTTCCAGTAACAAAAATAGTTTTAGTAACAGGATTGTATGCTATTCCGTTTAAAACTTCGGCATTTTTGCTTTTTACCAATTTACGAAGATCAGATAAATTGATAATTCCTTCAACTGCACCAGATGCAGGATTTACAACAGCAATTGCATCTTTCTGCCAAACATTTGCATAGAATTTTCCGTTGATAAGTTCTAACTCATTAATTGCTTTAATTTTTGCAACTCCAGAATATACATTAATGTAATCAATTAACTTTTGAGTAGCTGGATCCATTTTCCAGATTTTCTCTGTTCCGTCAGAATGATAAATATATTTGTCGTCATGTGTCATTCCCCAGCCTTCGATATCTTTATCGTATTTAAAAGTTTTTTCCAGCTTAAAAGTATTGGCATCATAAATAAAACCTGTTTTTTCCTGCCATGACAATTGGTATATTTTTCCGTTGAAAAATGTAATTCCTTCTCCAAAATATTCTTTAGGAAGATCGACTTGTTTGATTACTTTTCCTGTTTTGTAATCAACTTCTCTAAAATAAGAATCTTCTTTTTGTCCCGTGCTTTCAAAAAGTCTTCCATCGTGAAATTCTAAACCTTCTGTAAATGCAGTAGTATCGTGCGGAAAAGTATTTACGATTTTAAATTTTAAAGCTTTTGGTTCAACATCCGAAACAACTTCAATTCTTTTGGTAGCATCAGAAGAATCTCCGCCAAAATAAACAGTAGCTTTTAAGTACTGATACCCTAATTTTTGATCTAATAATTCAAATCTAAATTCTTCAGCGGCTTTTGTACTTCCAACTCTTTGGTCGTTTACGAAGTAGGCAACGCTGTCGATTTCTTTCGATTTTGGGTTTAAAATTCCGATTGTAAGCGCATCTTTTTGCGTTAAATGAGCCGGAAAAGCAGAATCATCGATAGTAAATAAAGAATTTTCACTTTTATTTTTATCTCCACATCCAATTAATGTGATTCCTAATAAAATGACAGTTAGGAAGTTATAATTTTTCATAGTTTAAAATTTGAATAAGCCAATATACGATGATATTTTTATAGCGAGCAAAGCTCTTGCAAAAATATAAAAAGATTGTATATTTGCACCGGCAAGTCCTACACGACCAGCTCCTGCAGACTCCCCCAGGATGGGAACATAGCAAGGGTACGCGGTTGAGCGGTGCGATGTAGGTCGCTTGCCACTTTTTTTTAGAATAAATTTAATTTGTAATCTTCCTTTTCAGGAGGATTTTTTTATTTTTGGACCTATCTAAAGTTAGATGTTATTGGTTAGAAATTAAATGCTGTGTATTGTCACTCAGATTAAAGCCGATTCCAAAAACTTATAACTATAACCCAAAACTCATAACTCAACAAAATGAATAAAGTCGTTTTAATTACTGGAGGATCATCAGGGATTGGAAAATCTATTGGTGAATTTTTGCATCAAAAAGGTTTCGTTGTATACGGAACGAGTAGAAATCCTGAGAAAGTCTTAAATTCAGTTTTTCCTTTAGTTGCTTTGGATGTTCGAAATTCGGAGTCAATTAAAACTGCTGTTTCTAAAATTATTGAAACTTCTGGCAGATTAGATATTGTGATTAACAATGCAGGAGTTGGAATTACTGGGCCTTTAGAAGAAATTCCGACGGAAGAAATTCGCAATAATTTTGAAACTAACTTCTTTGGACCAATTGAAGTTATGAAAGGCGCAGCGCCACAAATGCGTAAACAAAATTCGGGACTTATTATAAATATTACTTCGATCGCAGGATATATGGGGCTTCCTTATAGAGGTGTTTATTCGGCATCAAAAGGAGCTTTGGAGTTAATTACTGAGGCTTTGAGAATGGAGGTTAAATCTTTTGGTGTTGAAATTACAAATGTTGCGCCAGGAGATTTTGCAACAAATATAGCGACGGGACGTTATCATGCGCCAGTTGTTAAAGATTCTGCATACGAAAAGGTTTATGGCGATGTTTTGGCAACAATGAACGATCATGTTGATGCAGGAAGTAACCCGAATGAGATGGCAGAAGCGGTTTATAAAATTATTCAAACCAAAAAGCCAAATGTACACTACAAAGTTGGTGCTTTTATGCAGAAGTTTTCTATTGTTTTAAAACGCGCTCTTCCAGATAAAATGTACGAAAAAATGTTAATGAATCACTATAAATTATAATATTATGGATAAGATTACAGAATTATGGCCTACAATTTTTGGCGTTTTAGTTATAGTTTTTATTTGGTTTGTAATTCGTAGAATATTCTCTGCTGTAAGTGATAGAATAAATAATTCTGAGATTTACAAAGAAGAAACGGTAAAAGTTCTTCAAGAAATTAGAGATGAATTGAAAGAGTTAAATAGAAAAAACTCTTCAGGAAATTTATAAATGGTTAATTTTTAGTTGCTTTTGAAAATAAGAATGTTGCCTTTTTTAAAACTGAATTAAATTTCTTCTTTACAATTATTTTGTGAATTTTAGTATAATTTACAAATTGATTTGGTTTTTGAAATTGTTATTGGTATTGATTTCGTAATTTTGCGACTGAATTTGCGTGAGGGATAAAAGCTGATCTGCCTCGGCGGAGCGTTAGCCCAACCAGATTTGAAAAGGGGATCATTAATGTTTTGTTGAGTGAACCTTTTACAAATGTGGTCACGCCTTGTTAATCAACACAATTTAAATATAATAGATTATGAAATTTTTATTGACACAGCTAATTTAGCTCAAATTAAAGAAGCACAAGCTTTAGGTGTTTTGGATGGTGTAACAACTAACCCGTCTTTGATGGCGAAAGAAGGTATTACCGGAAAAAACAATATTTTAAAGCATTATGTTGACATTTGCAATCTTGTTGAAGGTGATGTAAGTGCTGAAGTTAATGCGCTTGATTTTGACGGAATGGTTAAAGAAGGTGAGGAGCTGGCTGAATTACATGACCAAATCGTTGTAAAACTTCCTATGACTAAGGAAGGTGTTATGGTCGCAAAATATTTTTCTGATAAAGGAATTAAAACTAACGTGACTCTTGTTTTCTCTGTAGGGCAAGCGCTTTTGGTCGCTAAAGCTGGTGCTACTTATGTTTCTCCGTTTGTTGGTCGTTTAGATGATATTTCTACTGACGGATTGAATTTGATTCAAGAAATTAGAGAAGTTTACGATAACTACGGTTACGAAACTCAAATTTTAGTCGCTTCTGTTCGTCACACAATGCATATTGTGAACTGCGCTAAAATTGGTGCTGATGTTATGACTGGACCTCTTTCTGCAATTTACGGATTGTTGAAACATCCTTTAACAGACATTGGTTTAGCTCAATTTATAGCTGACTTTGAGAAGGGAAATAAATAATTCTCAGATACTTATAAAATTAAAATCGCCTTTTTTTCTAACGAGAAAAGGCGATTTTTTTTACTTTTATATGAATCTTAAATAGTTGATTATGAAAGTTGTATTGATAATGTTGTCTTTTTTCGCAGTTAGTTTTTCAGTAAATGCTCAAGCGAAAGTTATTACTTCTGTAAATGAGGCTGGAGATGTGGCTACTTATGAATTGGATAGTTCTGTAAAATTTCAAACGCTGGCAAAAGGACTTCGGTATAATATTACGAGACATGAGTTCAAAGGTCCGGAGATGAAAAACAGCTACAGGTCGCTTTTGGTTATGGATGGCTTTTATTCGAAAACATTAAATAAGGAAATGACTATTTCTGCTGTTTTAAGTGACGGAAGTGTTATAGAGTCCAAAAAGATTATTGAGGATGACGGCTTTTTTGATGGAGCCTGTACTTTGAAAATAAAAGACCCTGAAGCGCTTTTAAAGGCTGATATAGATAAAGTAATTGTTCATGCTGATAAAGATGTCGTTTATTCTTTATCGGCTAAAAACAAGGCTGTTTTTAAAAAGAATTTGAGTAATGTTATTAGTGCTAGGTAAAGGGGCTAAGGTTCTGAGGTTCTAAGATTCTAAGGTTTTTTATAAAAGATAACTGTTGTTCTGAAAAAAAAATCAATCCCCATTATTATAAAGTTGGAATTTGGAATTTTTATAATAATAGAATAGATGTAGTAAACCTGACAGGTTTTTAAAACCTGTCAGGTTTGTTTGAATTAAAAATCCAAATACCAGTCATTGTAAAGTTGGAATTTGGAGTTTAAAAAAAATTGGAATTTTTATAAGAATATATGTAGTAAACCTGACAGGTTTTTAAAACCTGTCAGGTTTGTTTGAATTAAAAACCCAAATTCCAGTCATTTTAAAGTTGGAATTTGGAATTTAATAAATTGGAATTTTATAAAAAACCTCTCGGATTTCTTTAAAGTAAAAAGTTCCAAATCCCAATTAATAAGAATTGGAATTTGGAATTTATCCCGAGTCTTCGGGATTGAATTTTTTTATAAATTTTTAGTGACCTCCGCCACCACCTTCAACGTGGTTGATACCTTGTTTTTTTAATATAATAGGGCAGTAGTAGCCGTAGAATCCTAAATACGCAAACCCTAAAAGAGGCACGATATAAGAGAAATGTGTCCACGTAATTCCGAAAATTCCTCCTGGATGAGAAACGTCAAAGTCACAAATACTTCCTTGAACTAATGGAATAACACCACCTCCAAGAATCATCATGATTAAGAAAGAAGACGCTTTTCCTGTATTTTTTCCTAAACCTGCAATAGCTAAATCGAAGATCGACGGCCACATAATAGACAAGAATAAACCTCCTGAAATAAAGAAGAATTTAGCTATTTCTGGATTTGGCCAAACTAAACCTAAAACCATCATTAATAACCCTGAAATTCCGAAAAGCATTAAAGTTTTTCCAGCATTTTTACCTCCAACAAAACTTACTGCGATAAACAATAAGATCCAGATTGGGTAAATGTAAAATGAAGAAACATCATGTGCGGCAAAGATATTTGCTCCAATAATTACTCCAAATGCTAAAGCAGGAACGATGAATTTTAATGCAGTGTTTACAAGATTTGAAGTGTTGAAAACGTTCACACCACCATTCCAACGGCCAATCATTAAACTTCCCCAGTAAAGGGCAATAAAGGGTGCGATGGCATCTTCCAGAACGTTTCCGAATTCGGCAGTATGCAATAAAGCTGGCAAATTACTAATAATTGTAACCTCAGTTCCAACATAAATAAAGATTCCTAACATTCCTAAATAAAGTCGCGGGTAATCTAAAATGTTGAATTTTTCGTGAGCAGTTTTAACTACTTCAACTTCTTCTTTTTCAGGATCTTCGATTTTAGAGAAGTTCATAAAAATGGCAACAACAATAAATGCTAAACCAAGAATGATGAAAGGTAATTTGATATCTTCTAATGAAAGTGTAGTGTTTTTGTTGTCTCCCATTCCGAATAAAGCGATTCCTAAAAGAATAGCTCCAATTGTTGTTCCAAAAGAGTTAATACCTCCTGCTAATGTTAAACGGTGTGCTCCGGTTGCAGGACTTCCCATTTTAATAGCTAACGGATTAGCAACAATTTGTTGTATTGAGAATCCTAAACCTACAGTAAATAAAGCTGTTAAAAAGAAAGGGAAACTTTCCATTGTTGCTTGCAGGAATGAATAAAAATGATCCTACTGCTGAAAGGAGTAAACCAGCTGAAAGGGTCTTTTTATATCCGAATTTTTGTAAAACGTCCATTTTCAAGGATACTAAAAAGAAAATAATAGATCCTACGAAGTATGCGGCATAAAAAGCCCAAGCCACTAATTGTGATTGTACTTGCGATAAAGTGAATACTTTTTTGAAAACTGGGATAAGGATATCATTGGCAGAACCAACAAAACCCCAAAAGAAGAAGACGATTATCAACGAGATAAACTGCCCCCATTTGGTTTGCACATTTTCTGAACTCATAATAATAAGGTTAATTTTTTATTTTATTGTTTTTTGAAGACCGTAAATATATTTGTTAGGATTATCAAAAAAAAATAAAAAGGTATAAATAATGTTAAATTTATACCAACGGCACTCTTTTTTCAACAAAGTGTTAATTTTAACCTCTTTAGAAAATGTAATTTGTAATTATATTTACTCTAAAATTTTATTTTTTACCTCTTTACTGTAGTTTCTTCCTATCGGAATGTTGTATGATTGGATCTGAACACGGTTTCCTTCTATGGATTTTACCTTGTTTAGTGCAATTACATACGATTTATGGATTCTAAGAAAGCGATCGGCAGGGAGTTCTTCAGATAAGGATGTAAGAGATTTATGTGTAATATAGGTTTTATCAGGTGTGACAACTTTAATATATTCCTTCATTCCTTCGACAAACAAAATTTCCTCAATATTAATTTTCATCATTTTTTTATCTACCTTAATAAAAATATGAGAATCACCTTTTGTAGTTTCAACTTTAATATTGTTTTTGAGATTGTATTCGGTTGTAATTTTATTGATGCATTTAATAAATCTCGGAAGCGGAATAGGTTTTACTAAATAATCTAAAACATCCAGATCATAACTTTCGGCGACAAATTCCCTAAAAGCAGTTGTAATGATAACTTTTGTTTTGTTTTCTATTAGACTAATAAGTTCAAAACCGGTCATCATAGGCATGTTGATATCTAGAAAGACGGCATCGACAGGTGTACTGTTGATAAAATCCAGCGCCTCTAAAGAGTTATTGAATGTTCCTATAACTTCAAAATCTGTAAAATTGGTGAAATAATTTTGCAGGACTTTGATCGCTAATGGCTCATCATCAATTAACACGCATTTAATCTTCATTCTGAGTAGGTATTTGTAATCTGATTATGTAGAAATTAAGTTTGGTTTTGTGCTTAAGGCTAAAATTGTTTTTATAAATGAGTTTTAATCTCTTTTTTGTGTTCACTAAACCAATTCCTCTTTTCGGATTATGACTTTGTGAAATTACAAAATTATTTAAGATTTCAAAATCGAGCGTTTTATTGTCGGTCACTTTACAATTGATCTTAATCTTTAAATTTTTATTGTTTACGCCTCCATGTTTAAAGGCATTTTCTACTAATGAAATAAAGATAAGCGGCGGTACTACAACATCTTCGATATTCGATTCCAAATTTACGGTTACTTCGACATTTTCAAAACGAAGTTTTTCGATTTCAATGTAATTTTGAATGTAATCGATTTCTTTTATTAATGGTACAAATTTAGTTCCTTTTACATCGTAAAGCACATATTCCATTAAATTAGAAAGCTTAATAATTACGTCTGGAACTTTCTTTGACGATTCTAATGATAACGCATATAAATTATTTAAAGTATTGAAAAAGAAATGCGGCTGAATCTGATTTTCGAGATATTTTAATTTGATTTTAAACTGATTTTCTCTTAAAGATCTATTCCTTTCTCTTTCCTTAAGCCAAGTTAAGGTAAGGTAGACAGAAGATGCCATTGCAACAACGTATAATTCACCTATGCATACTGCTACAATATGATTGATTTCGAAAGGATGATATTCTCTATTCGCTTCCGGCCAGATATTTTCTGAAATAATATAATAAGTCAGTGCCGTTTTTAATAAATAGATTCCAAAAAGACTCATTAACAGCCAGACTGTATACTGAATGTATTTTTGCTTTAATACATATTTGGGTACTAAAACAAATAAATTCAAATATACTAAAGGAATTACAAGTGAAAATTCAATTAAGTTAGATTTGAACGCGTAGGGGTAATCATTAAAGTAAGCACCCCATCTTAAAAAGTTCAATGTAAAGTATACTCCCCAAAACCAAATGTGATTTTGCAGTTTTATATCAAACTTAACTTTTCGTATTTCTTTCAATTGGTGGTAATTAGCTTATTTTGGGTTTTTCTTAACATCATTAATTATTGTGCAACTTTAAACAATTAAAGGCAAAGGCGCAATTTTTTTGAATAAAATTTCATAAAAAAAGGAAATTCGTCTTTTATTTTTGAAATAGAACGTTTTCGTAAAACGCATTATTGAATGATTTATGTCGTTCGTTTAAATTTTATTGCTGTTGGTTTAATTTATTTTTTTAACAATGTCTTAAGAATAATTTTACTTCATAACTAACAAAATAAAATAAACATGAAAAAAATTTTCTTAATCTTTATGATTGTTTTTACGGCGCAGGTTTCGCTTGCACAAGTAAAAAGTGTCAAGGGTGTGATTACAGATTCTGATGGTTTACCATTACCGGGTGCATCTGTTGCAGTGCAAGGAGGTCAAAAGGGAGCTACTACCGATTTTGACGGATTGTATACCATCGAAGCTCAAAAAGGTCAGACTTTAGTTTTTACTTATGTAGGACTGGAAACTCAGACAATTGTTGTAGGTGATCTTGCAACTATTAATGTAAAATTGGTTCAAGGTGCTTCAAATGCCTTAAATGAAGTTGTTGTAACCTCTTTAGGTATTAAAAAATCAAGAAAATCTTTGGCTTATGCGGCGCAAGAGCTTAAAGGAGAAGAATTAACTCGTGTAAAAGATGCCAACTTAATTAATACTGTTGCTGGTAAAATTGCCGGTGTTGCGGTAACAAGAAGTTCTTCTGGAGCAGGTGGAACAACAAAAGTTGTTATTCGTGGTAATTCTTCTTTCGTAAACAATCAGCCATTATATGTAATTGATGGTATTCCATTATACAATGGAGGTGCTGGACAGCCAAATGGAACTTTTGGAGATTTAAATGGTGGTAACAAAGATGGAGGAGATGTTGTTTCTTTAATAAATCCAGATGATTACGAAGGAATGACAGTTCTTAAAGGTGCTTGCAGACTTCTGTTTTATATGGTTCTCAAGGAGCAAATGGAGTAATTTTATTATCTTCTAAAAAAGTAAAAGCTGGTTCAGAATCTTTCAATGTAAATTCAGTAACTACTTTTGAAAGTCTTGCTTATCTTCCTGAATTTCAATCGGACTATACTTCTAACGCAGGTGACCCTAGAAGCTGGGGTGCAAAACAAAAAGTAGAAGGAGATAAAGACATTAAAGATTTTTTTGAAGTAGGAAATACTCAAATTACTTCTATGACTTTTTCAAAAGCTACAGAAGGTGCTTCGACAGCTTTAAGTTATGCTAATACAGATTCTAACGGTATTGTTCCAGGAAATCACTTAAAGAAAAATAACTTTGGAATTCGCCAGACTAGTAAATATTTTAAAGATAAGTTAAGCGTTGCAGTAACTGCAAATTATGTTACTCAGACAATTAACAACAGACCAACTAACGGTTTGTATTTTAACCCAATCGCTGGTGTTTACAGTCACCCAAGAGCTTTTACACTAAATGATTTGAAAGAGTTTGAGGTTTTTGATCCTGTTAAAAACATGATGCGACAAAACTATCCTGGTTTCGCGACAGTAAACGAAAGCAATGAAAACCCTTATTGGCAGATCAACAGACAAAAATCTGTAGATACAAATAATTTCTTTACAGGTTCTATCGCTTTAGATTATAAAATTGCTGAATGGTTTCATTTAACTTCAAGATACAGCTATAACAGAAACGAAAGTAATTTCCAAAAAGGAATGTACGGAAGTTCTGCTAGTTCTTTAGTACATCCAACAGGAAGATATATCAACGCAAATCTTATAGGAACTCAAAATTATGCTGATTTAATTGCTTTGTTTAATACAAAAATTAATGACAATTTTAGTTTTAATGGAACTTTAGGAACAAGTATCAATCATTCTAGAGCTACTGGTCTTACAGTTGATTCAGGAATTGGAGGAGGTCTTGTTTATGATAATATCTTTACTTTAGGAAACTTTGTAAATAATAACGGAAATGTTCAAACTGGTGCAGAGAGAGAAGTTCAATCTGTATTTGCAGCGACAACTTTAGGTTACAAAGATTATTTATTCTTAGATCTTGCAGGAAGAAACGATTGGTCTTCTACACTTGCAAATACTGATACTCCAGGGTATTTTTATCCATCTGTTGGAGCAACTGCAATTCTTAGCGAAATGGTCGCAATGCCTGAATTTATTAGCTATGGTAAAGTTCGTGCAACCTTTGCTCAAGTTGGTAACGATATTGCTTCTACAATTACAAGTCCTACATCTGGTATTGTAGCTGGAAATATTGTAAATCCTCCTGTTGGACCAAAACCAGGTACAAGTTTAAAAAACGAATTAAAATCTGAATGGGAGTTTGGTACAGAATGGAGAATGTTTAATAACAGATTAGGTTTTGAAGTGTCTTACTATTCTTCTGATACTAAAAATCAATTCCTTCAAGTTCCAGCAGAATCTACAAACCCTAATGGTTATACTAACTATGCTATTAATGCAGGTAGTATTTCAAATAAAGGTTTTGAGGTTGTTTTATTTGCTGATATTATTAGAGGTGAAAAATTCAATTGGGAATCAAGAATTAACTACTCACAAAACAAAAGCAGGGTAAATGATATTCCATCAGAATCTACAGGAGGAAGAATTGTTCTTACAGATCCAGGATCTAACTCATACAGATATTCATTAATTGAAGGAAGACCATTTGGTGTAATCGAAGGATATGACTTCAAGAGAGATGCTCAAGGAAGAATCTTAGTTAATGATGATAATACATTACAAAGAACAGATTGGACAGAAATAGGAAATGCAAATCCTGATTTTATGTTAGGCTGGTCTAATACATTCAAAATTGGAGCTTTTACTGCTAATATTTTACTTGACGGTCGTTTTGGAGGCGAAGTACTTAGTTTAACACAAGCAATCAATGATTTCAACGGTGTTTCAAAAGCAACAGGTGATGCTAGAAATGCTGGTGTAGTTAATATCAATGGTGTTAAAGCCAGCGACGGGACTGCAGTTACTTCAATGGATCCTTACGAATATTACAGTAATACAGCAGGAAGAAACGGTGTCAGCAGTCAATACATCTATGATGCTACAAACGTTAGTGTTAGAGAGATATCTATTGGATATACATTCAATAAAGCAACATTGCCATTTGTTCAAACTGCGTCAATCTCTTTAATTGCTAGAAATTTATTCTTTATTTATAAAGATGCTCCATTTGATCCAAATGTGGCACTAAGTACAGGTGAAGGTTTACAAGGTGTTGATGTATTCGGAATGCCGTCAACAAGAAGTATCGGTCTTAATTTAAACTTAACATTCTAATCTTACTATCATGACATTAAATATAATAAAAAGAACAGCGATATGCTTCTCGCTTCTGACAGCTATTAGTTGTACAGATAATTTTGACGAGATGAATCAAAATCCTGTAGGAGCTACTACACCGGATTTAGAGCAAAATTTTAATAATATAAAAGGTTTAATTAAGCCTGCCTTTACGAGACTTTATATTTCAGATGTTACTTGGCAGTATCAGTCGCAACAGAGTTTGCAAGCAGACGGCTGGTCTGGATATATGACTTCTCCGAATGAGTTTGGGGGTATTAACAACCACAGTTACAATCTAAATCCAGCTTGGAATACTTATGCTTGGGATGATGCTTATGTAAATATCATCGCCAACTTATATAAAGTAGAACAAAGAGCAAAAGGAAAATACGATGAGTTTTATGCATGGTCACTTATTATAAAAGTGGCAACTATGCGACGTATTACAGATATGTATGGACCTGCAGTATATTCTAAATTTGGAGGAGAAGGTTTAGCAACTTACGATTCTCAGCAGCAAATTTATACACAGATGTTTAAAGATTTAGATTTTGCTGTTACAGACTTGACGGCAAGAGTAGCTAGTGGTGAACTTTCTAAATTTACAGAAACAGATCAGTCAAATTATGCTGGGAACTATACGCAATGGGTTAAATATGCAAACTCACTACGTTTGAGATTAGCAATGCGTATCTCTAAAGTGGATCCTGCTTTAGCTAAAACAGAAGCAGAAAAAGCGGTAAGTCATTCTATAGGAGTTTTCAAAATTAATAATGATTTAATCAAAATTAAATCTCCATTAGATTTAAATGTTATAGATGTAATGAGCCATGTTTGGGTAGGTTTATCAATGGGAGCTGATATGGAGTCTATTTTAGTAGGATATGATGATCCTCGACTAGCGAAATATTGGGAATCTTCAACTCAGGTTCCAGGAGAATACAGAGGAGTTAGAACAGGAATTGTTTATCCAACGCCTTCGACTTATGCTAATTTTTCAAGAACTGGAGACAGAACAAAAACTGGAGAAGTTACTTGGATGTCTACAGCCGAAGTTTATTTCTTAAGAGCTGAAGGTGCTTTAAGAGGATGGAATATGGATGGTGCGGCTAAAGATTTATATGAAGCTGGTATTAAAGCATCTTTTGACCAAAATGGTGCTGACGGTGCAGTTGCTTATATTGCAGATAATGTAAAAGTTGCAAAAGATTATGTTGATCCAATCAATGCTGTAAATAATGCACCAGCAGTTTCTAAAGTAACTGTAGCTTGGGGCGCGACGAATGAAATCAATTTAGAAAAAATTATCACTCAAAAATGGATTGCCACATATCCTGATGGGCAAGAAGCTTGGTCTGAATATAGAAGAACAGGTTATCCAAAATTATTTAGAATCACTAACAACAAAAGCGGCGGAATTATCAGTACTGAGTTAGGTGTAAGAAGATTGCCTTTTGCCCAGTCTGAAACTACAAACAACCCTAAAGGAGTTGAATCTGGTGTAGCTGTACTTGGCGGTCCAGATAACGGAGCAACAAGACTTTGGTGGGATGTTGATAAAGCAAACTTCTAAAAAGAAACAAGGATATTGAGTTTGGTTAGTAGTGAATAGTATAGATAGTGAAAGCTGTCTATACTATTTCTTAAAACCAAAATGATAATTACTACAAAAAAGAAAAGAAATGAAAGGTGCTTTAGAAATAAAACCTGATATCAGTTACAAAAGCGCTGGAAAATTTGAAGAAACTCGTTATGAGAAAATTCATAACGAAATCTTCAAAAGTTCTATAGAAGCTTCTACAATTGTGGCACAGGAAATTGCGCAGTTAATTAGATCTAAGCAGGAGAAAAATAAATCTTGCGTTTTAGGTCTGGCTACGGGTTCTTCTCCTATTAAAGTTTATGAAGAGCTGGTGAGAATGCACAGAGAAGAAGGACTAAGTTTTAGCAATGTAATCACTTTTAATCTGGATGAATATTATCCAATGACTAAAGAGAACAATCAGAGCTATCATTATTTCATGCATCAGCATCTTTTTAATCATATTGATATCAAACCTGAAAACATTAATATTCCTGACGGTACAGTTGCAATTGAGGAAATCAATCAATATTGTATCGATTACGAAATGAATATTAAAAACGCAGGAGGCCTTGATTTTCAATTGTTAGGAATTGGACGTACAGGACACGTTGGTTTTAATGAGCCAGGTTCGCATATTAATTCGGGAACCCGAATTATTACATTGGATCATATCACAAGAGTCGATGCTTCATCTGCCTTTAATGGTATTGATAATGTGCCGAAACGTGCTATTACAATGGGAGTTTCAACCATCATGAGATCGAAACGTATTGTTTTGATGGCATGGGGACAAAATAAAGCGGATATCATCAAAAGAACTATTCAGGGCGATATCAGCTCAGAAGTTCCAGCAACATTTTTACAGAATCATCCTAATGCTACTTTCGTTTTAGATCAGTCTGCGGCTTCAGAATTAACCCGTTTTAAAACACCTTGGTTAGTTGGGGAATGTCTTTGGACAACTGAATTAAAAAGCAAAGCTATTGTTTGGCTGTGTCAGAAAACGAAACAATCTATTCTGAAATTGACAGATCGTGATTATAATAATAACGGAATGTCTGATCTTTTGGCTCAGGAAGGTTCTGCTTACGATATGAACATTAATATGTTTAATGTCTTACAGCACACTATTACAGGCTGGCCGGGAGGAAAACCAAACACAGATGATTCGCATCGTCCTGAAAGAGCTAATCCAGCAAAAAAGAGAATTATTCTTTTTAGCCCGCATCCAGACGATGATGTGATTTCTATGGGAGGAACATTTTCGAAGTTAATCAAACAAGGTCACGATGTTCATGTAGTTTATCAGACTTCTGGAAATATTGCGGTTACAGATGATGAAGCATTAAAGTTTGCTGAAGTTGCCAGTGATTTTCTTAAAGGTCATTCTGATATTAATTTTAAAGAAGTAATTGAATTTCTAAACAATAAATCAGAAAATCAAATTGATTCTTTGGAAGTTAGAAAATTAAAAGGACTTATTCGAAGAAGAGAATCTTATGCGGCAACACGCTATATTGGGCTGAAGGATGAGAATACACACTTTTTAGATCTTCCTTTTTATGAAACTGGACAAGTAAAAAAAAATCCGTTAGGTACAGAAGATATTGCTATTGTAAAAGATATTATCGCAAAAATAAAACCGCATCAAGTATTTGTCGCCGGAGACCTTGCAGATCCGCATGGAACTCATGAAGTATGCTTGAATGCCATATTTGTCTGCTTTAAAAGAACTAAAACCAGAACCATATATGCAAGACTGCTGGTTATGGCTTTACAGAGGAGCTTGGCACGAATGGGATATTCATGAAATTGATATGGCTGTTCCGCTAAGTCCGTCAGAAGTTTTATTAAAGCGACATGCGATTTTATATCATCAGTCTCAAAAAGACAGGGTTATGTTTCAGGGAAATGATTCGAGAGAATTCTGGGTTAGAGCAGAAGATCGAAACAAAAACACAGCCATCTTATACGATGAATTAGGTTTGGCTGAATATGAAGCAATAGAAGCCTTTAAACGTTTTGATTACTAATGAATTGAAGATTCGGTTTTGAACGAATCAAATGACAAAATTCAGATGTTTACTGAGAAATGTGAGGTAATGCAGGACGCATTCTGAATTTTGTCATTTTTTTATATAATTTTAGGATACTTACAAAAACTATCCAAACCAAAAAAAAGAAAAATGAAATATCTATTTGTACTATTATTTGCAGGTATATCTGCAGGTGCTCAAATTCAAAAAGAAGCGACTCAACCTTATGCCTTGGCCTCAAAATGTTGTTATTAATGAAGGAAATTTTAATTTAACTAAAAATTTTAAAGTTAACATTACAGGAAATCCAAATCCGCGAATTTTTGGTGGAGTAACTCGTTTTTTGCGCCGTTTAGATGGTAGAACAGGGATGTTTTTCGAGCAAGGTTACATTGCCAAATTAAATGAAGTTCCAAATGCCGAATTGCAGATCAATTGTACAAAAAGTGGAAAAATCGGTTTATACGAAGATGAAAGTTACCACTTAGATATTACTTCAAATAAAATTACTTTAAACGCTTCAAGTGATTTAGGCGCATTGCACGGTTTAGAGACATTGTTGCAAATGCTTCAAAATAATTCAAGCTCTTTTTACTTTCCAGCTTCAAAAATCTCAGATTTCCCAAGATTTACTTGGAGAGGTTTAATGATTGATGCTTCAAGACATTTTCAGCCGGTTGATGTTATCAAAAGAAATATCGACGCATTGGCGGCAATGAAAATGAATGTTTTTCACTGGCACTTGGTAGATGATCAAGGCTGGAGAATTGAAATGAAAAAATATAAAAAGTTTATCGAATTAGCTTCAGATGGACTTTATTACACACAAGAGGAAATTAAAAATATCGTAAAATACGCAGATGAGCGCGGTATTTTGATAGTTCCAGAAATAGATGTTCCAGGTCACGGATCAGCAATTTTGACTGCTTATCCAGAAATAGGAAGTAAGGTGATTACTTTGACTGGCGGGACATCCGAAAAAAATATTCAAGGTACAGCAATCGCTACCTATGGAATTGAAAGAAATGCAGGTATTTTTTCGCCTACATTAGATCCTTCAAATCCTAAAACATATCAAATATTAAGCGGTGTTTTTGATGAGGTTTGTCCATTATTTCCAGGTGCTTATTTCCATATTGGAGGAGATGAAAACGAAGGAAAAGACTGGGATGAAAACCCTAAGATTCAGGAGTTTAAAAAGAAACATGATTTAAAAACCAATCACGAATTACAAACTTACTTTACCATGCAATTGGCACCGATGTTAAAGAAACACGGAAAACAATTAATGGGATGGGAAGAAATCTTAACCAAAGATTTGTCTAAAGAAGCTATAGTACATTCTTGGAGAGGTCCAAATGAAGGAATGGCGACAGGACAATCTTTAGTAGATGCGGTAAAAAAAGGGTATAAAACAGTTTTGTCAAATGGCTATTATCTCGATTTGATGTATCCAATTGCAAGTCATTATTTAAATGACCCAATGCCAAAAGGAGCAAATTTAACTGCAGAAGAAAAAGCTAGAATTCTAGGCGGTGAAGCTACAATGTGGACAGAACTAGTAACATCAACAACGATAGATTCCAGACTTTGGCCTAGAACAGTCGCAATTGCAGAAAGACTGTGGTCTGCAGAAGATATTGTAGATGTAGAGAACATGCGTAAACGTTTAGAGTCTGTTTCCTTTAGATTAGAAGAACTGGGTATTACTCATATTCGTAATAAAGATGTGATTTTACGAAATATTGCAAATAATCAGGATATTAAAGCGCTTGAAGAGTTCTCGTTTGTAAGTGAACCATTAAAAGGATATACACGTAACAAGGGCGGAACAGAATACCAAATGTATTCTCCATTTACATTGTTTGCAGATGCCTGTGGTCCAGATGCCAAAGATGCTTTAGCATTTGATGCGAGCAGTTACACAATATCTGTCTAATAAATCGGCAGAGAATAAAGCTAAAGTAACAGCATTTTTCAATAAATGGATTGCCGTACATAAAGGCTTAACCGACTTAAGTGCCAATTCGCCATTAGTGCGACCATTATTGCCCTTGTCTAAAAAATTAAGCGACGCTTCGCAAGAACTATTATTAGTTCTGGATAATAAATCGACTTTGAAATCGGATAATTTGAAAAAGTTAGTCGAAGATTGTAATACAAAAGATCATGCAGATGTTGAACTAGCTGTTTATACAAGCTTGAAAAAATTATTGTAAAATTAGTTTGAATTAGTGTTTAGTAAATTATTGCCTTTATTAATTTAAAATTATTTATCTCTGCCAGAATCCATTCTGGTAGAGATATTTACAAAAAAAGAAATTTTTCTGGTCAGATCAAATGACTAGAATCAGATATATTTTCAAGAGTTAATAACAAAGTTCATGAAAATTAAGTGAGGTAAAATTTTTGGTGGGTTAAAATTGAGTTTGGTTATTTATTTTTTAATCTAAATTTTATTTCAAAACAATGTATCGAGTTTAGGTAATTTGTTATTTGGTTTTTACCTGAATAAGGACATTTATAGAACCTGACAATTCGTTGTCAGGTTTTTTTATTTTTAAAGAAAAAATAATTGTTTAAATAAATTTTAACGCTATTTTTATCACATAAAATCAAACCAAAAACCATGAGAATATTTTCTATTATTAAATATGTATTTCTTATTATTGGCGTCGCTTTATTGACCGGTGCTTTTTTTCTTTATCAAAATAAAAAGGCTTTTGTAGAAAAAGCAGAAAGTGCTCAGGGAACTGTTATAGAAATGGTGGCAAAAAGATCTGACAATTCTACAACATACAGTCCAATTGTTTCTTTTAAAACAAAATCAGGACAAGAAATCACATTTGGTTCTTCAATTAGCAGTAATCCACCAAGTTATAGCGTGAATGAAACTGTACAAATTTTATATGATCCAGCAGATCCAAAAGACGCAAATATTAATAGTTTTAGTTCACTTTGGATTGGTTCGCTAGTTCTGGGAGGAATAGGAATTGTGTTCTTTTTAATTGGTTCATTAGGTATTTTCTTTGACTATTTGAAAAAGAAAAAGGCTGACAAATTTGCGTGGCGACGGTAAGCCAATTTCAACAAAATTTACTCATGTACAGCTAAATTCCAGTTTGAGTGCTAACGGTAGAAATCCTTTTCAGATTTACAGCCAATGGCAGGATCCACAAACTAACGAATTATATGTTTTTAAAAGTGAAAATATCTGGTTTGACCCGACTGATTTTGTGAAAACAGAAACATTAAAAGTATTTATAAATCCGGAAAATCCTAAGAACTATACTATGGATACTTCATTTTTGCCAACTCTTAAAAATTAAAATAATATTACAAAGAGAAATCACAATAGTTAAAAATGTGATTTCTCTTTTTTTAGAATAAAGATCAGATCAGAAATAAGTCTCGTGGTTTAAAACTAATTAGAGGTAAAATTAATTTTAAGTACTTTTGAAATAAAATTATTTTTTAAGAATCCATGCAAAAAGCAATCAGCATAATTTTACTTCTATTATCCACATCAATTTTTAGTCAATCTAAATTTGGAAAACCAGAAGTTGATCCAATTCAAATTCAGAAAAACTTTACTGAGTGGTCGGTTTATCAAAACAAAAATATAATGCTTTCAAGGGATTTTATTGCTCTTGATTTGACTTCAAAAGAAATTTCAAAAGAAGCTTTTTTGAATGCGTTAGCAAATGAAAATTTTATTCCAGTTCGGCTAAAATCGGAGAACTCCGTATACTATTATAAGTTATTCAAAATCCAGCCCAAAACAGATACCAGTATAAAAGCAACCATTAATCAAATAGGTTTTGATGCTTATAAAAACTACAAAATGGAAGGATCCGTTTTTCCTGAATTTTCATTTAAGGATTTAGAAGGAAATTTGGTTTCAAACGAATCCATGAAAGGAAAAATTATCGTTATTAAATGCTGGTACATTCATTGTACGCCTTGTATAAAAGAATTTCCGCAGGTAAATAAATTAACTGAAGAATACAAAGACCGAAAAGATATTGTTTTTATAAGTCTGGCAGAAGATTTACCAGAAGAATTAAAAACATTTTTGGCTAGAAAACCACTGTCGTATGCTGTAATTCCAGATATGAAAATTTATATGAACGAAGCTTTGCAGTTGAATTCATTTCCAACCCATTTTATTTTGAATAAAGACGGGATTATTTCTAAAGTGCTTCCTAATTTTGAAAGTTTAGAAGCGACGCTGGCAAAAGAAAGCAAATTGTAATTTTTTTTAAACCATATAAGTAATATAGGAAATTATAAGTTTACTTATATGAACTTATAGAACTGTTGAATTAATCTCGCAAAGACGCCAAGTCGCAAGGTTTTTTTTACTGTGTTTTTAAGTTATTAAGTTTAAATGAACTTATATCACTTATATGGTAAATTTTTTTTGCATAAAGTTTCTTTTCTCTGCGCCTTTGCGTCTTTGCGTGAAATTTTCTTTACAGCATAAAAACTTAGAACCTTAGTACCTTTGCAACTTAGAACCTTTTTCCGTACTTTTGCACCAAATTAATTAAAAAGACATTCATGTTAACAGTCAATAATTTATCAGTTCAATTTGGCAAACGAATTTTGTTTGACGAAGTAAATACCACATTCACTCACGGAAATATTTACGGCGTTATTGGAGCCAATGGTGCTGGAAAATCAACATTTCTAAAAATCATTTCAGGTGATATGGACCCAACTTCTGGGCACATTCATTTAGAACCGGGAAAACGTATGTCGGTTTTAAACCAAAATCACAACATGTTCGACGAGCATACTGTTTTGGAAACCGTTTTAATGGGAAATAAAGTTCTGTATGCTGTTAAAAAAGAAATGGATGAACTTTATTTAGATTATAATGATGCGAATGCAGACAGAATAGGCGAGCTTCAGGTTCAATTTGAAGAAATGAACGGATGGAACGCTGACTCTGATGCGAGCATCAATGTTATCTAACTTAGGAATTAACGAAGAGCATCATTATACATTGATGAGCGATATGGAAGGAAAAATGAAAGTTCGTGTGCTTTTGGCGCAGGCTCTTTTTGGAAACCCAGACGTATTAATCATGGATGAGCCTACCAACGATTTGGATTTTGAGACAATCGCTTGGTTAGAAAACTTCTTGGCAAACTACGAAAATACTGTAATTGTTGTATCTCACGACCGTCACTTTTTAGATGCGGTTTGTACACATATTTCTGATATTGATTTCGGAAAAATCAATCACTATTCAGGAAACTATACTTTCTGGTACGAGTCTAGCCAATTAGCGGCAAAACAACGTGCACAGCAAAACAAAAAAGCAGAAGAGAAGAAACAAGAATTGGAAGAATTTATTCGTCGTTTTAGTGCAAACGTGGCGAAATCGAAGCAAGCAACTTCTCGTAAAAAAATGATTTCGAAATTAAATATTTCAGAAATTAAACCATCAAGCCGTCGCTATCCTGCGATTATTTTTGATCAGGATCGTGAAGCTGGAGACCAGATTTTAAATGTGGAGCATTTATCTGCGTCTGTAGATGGAGAAGTTCTTTTTAAAGATGTTCATTTGAATATGGCAAAAGGCGATAAAATCGTTCTTTTCTCTAAAGATTCACGTGCAACAACTGCTTTCTACGAAATCTTAAACGGTGAACAAAAAGCAGATGCTGGAACATTCGACTGGGGAATTACAACCAATCAAGCGTATTTGCCAGCTGAAAACCACGATTTCTTCGAAAATGATTTGACGTTAGTAGACTGGTTACGCCAATATGCTAAAACAGAGGAAGAGCGTGATGAGGTATTTATTAGAGGTTTCTTAGGAAAAATGATTTTCTCTGGAGAAGAAGCTTTAAAAACGTCTAGAGTTTTATCTGGAGGAGAAAAAGTGCGTTGTATGCTTTCTAGAATGATGATGGAACGTGCTAACGTTTTAATGCTGGACGAACCAACAAATCACTTAGATTTGGAATCTATTACAGCTTTCAACAACTCATTAAAAAACTTTAAAGGTTCTATAATTTTTACAACGCACGACCACGAGTTTGCACAGACTGTCGGTAACAGAATCGTAGAATTAACACCAAATGGAGTAATCGACCGTTACATGACATTTGACGAATATCTTGATGATGAAAAGATTCAGGAACAAAGAAAAAAAAATGTACAATCTTTAATTTTTAAATTCCAATAAATTGTAAATTCCAATAATTGAAATTCCAAATTCCAATTTACAATATTTGACTTTACAACTTTGTCAAAGTTTACAACTTTGACAAAGTTCCAGATCCATAAAAAAAATCCCAAATTCCAGATTAAACTTGGAGTTTGGGATTTTTTAATTTTTTATTGACTACTATTTACGGCCGAACATTTTTGCAAAAATCCAGATAATAATCGCAACAATAAAGATTACGATAAAAATTCCGAATCCCATTCCGGCTTTAAAAATGTCTCCTACTAGTTCGCGACTTGTAAATGAAAATAGTATTACGAATACCATTAACAAACGTGTAATTTTATTTTGCATGATGTTGAGTTTTTAAATTCAAGAATAAAATTACTTCAAGAATAAGGGAAATGTGTTATAGAATTTTTGAGAAATGTTTTAGGATTTATGGATTGCCAGAATTTAGTAGATTAAAGATGATTCTCAATATCCATCATCTGGTGTAAAATTCTAATGATTTCTAATTGATTTTCTTTTATATTAATCTTGTAGAATATTAAGTGTGATTTTGCTTTACTTCTAAAATAACCTTTTCTAATATGATTGACATCATTTCCGGATTTAGGATTTAAACATAAATATTCGATTTCGTTTATAATTAAATCTATATATCTATGTGCTTGTTCACGTGACCAATTTTCAAAAGTATATAACCAAATTTTTTCTAAATCAAAGGATGCTTCTGTACTGATCTTATAATTCATTGCCAGAATACTTTTTATCTAGATCGTCCAAAAAGCGAACACGATCAAAATCTTTTAGAAAACCAGATTTTTCGCCTTTTTTTAATTCCTTAATTAGCTCACTTTTTTTTGTCTCCTCATCTTCAAACATTCTTAACGCTGCTCGTATAACTTCGCTGGCAGATGAGAATCGTCCAGTTTTTATCTGAGAACTTATAAAGTTATCAAAATAATCACCTAATAATATTGATGTATTTTTTGGCATGACTTAAAAATTTATCAAATATACCAATTATTGGTATTTACTGCAAGTTAAATATTATAAGTGAATTCTGTTTGGTTGGAATAATTTTTATCATTTAATTTCTAAAATATGTTCGTTAAAGTATTGGTAATATAAAGTTTTAAAATAAAAAATAAGAAAGCAAAGTTTGTTTTTCTTTGATCATTTGAAATTTGAGAGAATTATGAATTATTCTCGAAAAAATATTTCCCCACTTAACACCCTTACAAATAAATTCTGATTTCGTATATTTGCCCAACCAAACATTACAATTACTTATGAGCCAAAAAGTATTACTTAATTCGAAAGAAGTTACTATCATACTCCATCGTTTGGCTTGTCAGTTAATCGAAAAACATCTTGATTTCTCCGATACTATTTTGGTGGGAATTCAGCCAAGAGGTGTTTATTTAGCTGAACGTTTAAAACAAATATTAGAAGACGAATACAAGGTTCCTGAAATTTCTTTAGGATATCTAGACATCACTTTTTTTAGAGATGATTTTCGACGTACTGATAAACCGCTTGAAGCCAATAAAACGCAAATCAATTTTATAGTAGAAGACAAAAAAGTCATTTTTATCGATGATGTTTTGTTTACGGGACGCAGTATTCGTTCGGCGCTGACCGCAATTCAATCTTTTGGAAGACCTTCAGAAATTGAATTATTAGTGTTAATCGACAGACGTTTCAGCCGTAATTTACCAATTCAGCCCGATTACAGAGGCCGTCAGGTAGATGCTATTAATGGCGAAAAGGTAAAAGTGAGCTGGAAAGAAAATGATGGTGAAGATGTTGTTCACTTAGTGACTAATTAAGTTTGGTTAATCGTTTAATCGGTTAATTGTTTAATCGATTGATTTCGATTACTCAATTAAAAAATAGTTGAAGCGTGAAATTGTTTATTGATTTAACGGCCAAAAAAGGACGATTAAACGATAAAACAAATAAACGGTTAAACAGCAAAAAACGATTAAACAGTAAATAAACAAATAAACAATAAAAATGAAAGAATTAAGCGTAAATCATTTATTAGGAATAAAATATATCAATGAGAATGATATTAACCTGATTTTTGAAACGGCAGATCATTTTAAAGAAGTCATTAACCGACCGATTAAAAAAGTTCCTTCATTACGAGATATTACCATTGCCAATATTTTCTTTGAAAACAGTACCAGAACCAAACTTTCTTTTGAATTAGCGCAGAAACGTTTATCTGCTGATGTCATCAGTTTTTCTGCGACTCAATCATCTGTTAAAAAAGGAGAAACCCTGATTGATACTGTAAATAATATCCTTTCGATGAAAGTTGATATGGTTGTAATGCGCCACTCCAATCCCGGAGCGGCTTATTTTTTATCTAAAAATGTCAAAGCCAGTATCGTAAACGCCGGAGACGGAGCGCACGAACATCCTACACAGGCTTTATTGGACAGTTATTCTATCAGAGAAAAATTAGGAGATGTTGCCGGAAAAAAAGTTGTGATCGTTGGCGATATTTTACACTCGCGTGTAGCGCTTTCGAACATATATGCTTTGCAAATGCAGGGCGCAGAAGTAAAAGTATGCGGCCCAAAAACGCTTATTCCAAGATATATTGAATCTCTTGGTGTTACGGTTGAACCTAATTTACGTAAAGCTTTAGAATGGTGCGACGTTGCCAATATGCTTCGTGTACAAAACGAACGTATGGATGTGAATTTCTTCCCATCAACACGCGAATATGCACAGCAGTACGGAGTCGATAAACCGCTTTTGGATTCTCTTGGAAAAGAAATCGTAATCATGCACCCAGGACCAATCAACAGAGGAGTAGAGATAACTTCTGAAGTTGCCGATTCTGATCATTCTGTAATCTTAAATCAGGTTGAAAATGGTGTAGCGATTAGAATGGCGGTTATTTATTTGTTGGCGTCTAAGATTCAGTAAATGTTGTAGTGTTCAGTTTTAAGTGATCAGTTTACAGTCGCAGTATTCAGCGCTAAATACCTATTATATTTGTCAGGCTGAGGGAAGTCGAAGCCCACGTTTACATAGTACGTTTCGATTTTAAAAAGCACTTCGACTTCGTTCAGTGTGACACTTGTTTAAAAACTTAAAACTGAGACCGAGACTGAAAACTCTAAAAAAAAACTTCGTACCTTAGCTAGTAGAAAATCAATTTTTATATAAGCCCCACAAATTTAAAAAAATGAAAGTAGATCAAAAAGGACATACCATTACTATTAAAGACACACAGGGAGATGTAAATTCTTTCCTTGAAAAAGTGACGCAAGCAGATTAAAACCTTCGAAAAACACAATATTATAATCGATTTGTCATCAGATTCTAAAATCTCAGAAGATGATTTGAAGCTTTTTTTACCGCTTTCTAAAACTCAGAAAAAAGGAAAAAAATCATTCGTAATTGTAGCTTCTGATCTTGATTTTAATGCTGTTACTGATAAATTAGTCGTTGTACCTTCTCTTTTAGAAGCTCACGATATTATTGAAATGGAAGAAATCGAGAGAGACTTAGGGTTTTAGATTTCAGATTTTAGTCCCGAAGCCTCGGGATAGATTTTAGATTAGCACTGAATCTAAAATGCTTTTATCAATTCTAAAATTTTTTAATCAATCTAAAATCTAAAATCAACAATCTAAAATGAAGTTGACTATACTTGGCTGTTATGCCGCAACTCCCAGAACACTTACTAATCCAACTTCGCAGGTTTTAGAGATTAAGAACAGATTGTTTTTAATTGATTGCGGTGAAGGAACTCAGGTGCGACTCGAAAGAATAAAATTAAATTTTCAAAAATTAATCACATCTTTATCTCGCATCTTCATGGAGATCATTTATATGGATTAATTGGAACGATTTCGACTTTTTCGCTTTTAGGAAGAACAACCGATTTACATATTTACGCTCCAAAAGGAATTAAAGAATTAATTCTTCTTCAACTAAAATTGACAGAATCCTGGACGACTTATAATTTGTTTTTCCATGAATTAGAGTCGAAAGAAAGTGAAGTTATTTTTGAAGATAATCGCGTGATTGTAAAAACGATTCCGCTTAAACATCGTGTGTATACGAACGGTTATTTATTTCAAGAAAAACCTGGAGAACGAAAACTAAATGTGGAAGCTGTTCAGCAATACAATATTCATACAGCATATTACCAGAAAATAAAAAATGGCGGTAATGTGACGCTTGATGACGGAACTGTAATCGAAAACGAAAAATTATCTTTTGATCCAGTGCCGGCTATGAGTTATGCTTTTTGTTCGGATACGGTTTACAATGAAGCAATAATTCCGATTATTCAAAATACAGATATTTTATACCATGAATCTACTTTTCTAGAATCAGAAGCTCCTTTGGCATTTAAAACACTGCATTCAACTGCAAAAGAAGCAGCGAGTATTGCTTTGAAAGCCAATGTAAAACAATTAATTTTAGGTCATTATTCCACACGCTACGATGGAATTGAGCGTTTTAAAGAAGAAGCTGAAACTATCTTTCCCAATGTGCTTTTGGGTGATGATGGATTGAGTTTTGAATTCTAAGATTCTGAGTTATTAAGTGACTAAGTTTCTAAAGTTTTTAATCTAAAATCTATCCCGAGGCTTCGGGACTAAAATCTAAAATAAAAAATCATGAACGATTTAAGCAATTATAGAAAGTCTTACGAGAAAAGCGAATTACTGGAAGACAATATTCCAGAAGATCCGATTAATCTTTTTAACAGATGGTTTCATGAAATGGAGGATTTCGACGGAAGCGGAGAAGTAAACGCCATGACCGTTTCGACAATCGGTTTGGATGGTTTTCCAAAATCCCGTGTTGTTTTATTGAAGAAATTTTCCGAAGAAGGATTTATATTTTATACCAATTATAATTCTGAAAAAGGAAAGGCGATAGAAGCAAACCCAAATGTCTGTCTGTCATTTTTCTGGCAGGAAATGGAGCGTCAGGTTATTATAAAAGGAATTGCCCAGAAAACCTCTGAAATTATTTCTGATAATTATTTTGATTCAAGACCAGAAGGAAGTAAACTCGGCGCAATCGTTTCGAATCAAAGTGAAATCATTCCGTCCAGAACTTTCTTAGAAGAAAATTTAAAAAAACTAGAATCAGAATTTGAAGGAAAATCAATTCCGAGACCTGAAAATTGGGGCGGTTATTTGGTTACGCCATTACAAGTAGAATTTTGGCAGGGAAGAGCTAACAGGTCGCATGACAGAATACGTTATACGAGTCAATCTGATTTTACGTGGACGATCGACAGATTATCTTCTTGATTTGTAAGATTTTTATATTTAAAAATAAAAATCAGATGTAGTTCATCGATTTATTTTGTAGTTTAACGGTAAATTGAATATGTTTGGTATAGAAAATCAGACAAAATTATTCAAAAATAAATTTAAAGGATTTGCCCCAACATCTACTTTAAACTGCTAAAATGCTGTTGATTATGAAAAAGATTATGCGCATCATGTTGTTCATTGCGATTCTATTCGCAATGAACGCATGTTCTGCAGATATTGCCGAAGGAAGCGCGAATAATACTCCGATAGAACCGCTTGCGACCAATTATACTTACAATGATACAGAAATAGAAACAATGAAGTTGATAAATGAATACCGTGTGAGTATTGGTTTAAACACTTTGGAAAGAATTAATCATATATCTTTTAAATGTGAAGAACATAATAAATATATGATTGAAAATAATGTTGTAAATCATAATGACTTCGTCGAAAGAGCCAAAAATATTACAAATGTTTTAGGAGCCACAAAAGTTGCTGAGAACGTTGCCTACAACTATAAAACTCCTGAAGCGGCTTTGAGAGCCTGGCTGGAGAGTCCAGGCCACAAAGAGAATATCGAAGGCGATTATACGCACTTCGGATTATCTGTGACTACAGACGCGACTACAGGTAAAAAATATTACACTAACATTTTTGTTAGAATTTAATCGAATATTGAACAGGTTGGTTTTTTAGAGGTCGTTGTAATTCTTAGAATTGCAACGACTTTTTAATTAAAAAAAAGCTGTCAATTATTGACAGCTTTTCTATTGATCTTGATGTATTACAAAGCAGTTATAATAAATTCGCTTCTTCTATTGGCTTGATGTTCTTCTTCGGTACATGAAACTCCATCTGCACATTGATTTACAAGCTGGGTTTCGCCATAACCTTTTCCACTTAGTCGGTCTGGAGCTACACCATTTTTAACGAGCCATTTAATTGTCGATTTTGCTCTTCTTTCAGATAAGACTTCATTATATTTATGCGTTGCTCTGCTGTCTGTGTAGGAACGAATATCCAGTTTCATTGTCGGATTATCGTTTAAAACAACCAGTATTTTTTCTAAATCTAATGCCGCTTCTGTTCTAATATTGAATTTATTTAAATCGAAATAAATCATTTTAATGCCAAAACATTTTCCAAGATCATCGCCAACTGTGACTTTACAGCTTGATTTTTCCAAAGCAATTGGAAGACTGGTTTTACCGCTTGTTTTTGCAATAGTTACACTTAATTCTTTGGTAGTATATTCTGGTTTTTCAGCTCTTACATAATAGGTTTTTCCGCATTCTACAGCAAAAGAATATTTCCCGAAGCCATCTGTAACAGTTGAATTTTTAACGGACATTTGATTATCAAATAAGGTAATTTTTGCTCCAGGCAGAATGATTCCTGTTTCGGCATCCGTTACTACACCTTCAAGCTCTTGAATGCATTTTAGTTTTTTGGTTTCAAGAAATGTATAAATATCATCAGAACCTTGTCCGCCGTCTTTATTTGAACTAAAGAAGCCTCGTCTGGTACTGGGATCAATAATATAGGCAAAATCATCTTTTGGTGAATTTATATCAGCTCCCACATTTTGAACATTACTGATTGTTCCATCTTCTTCGAGATTCGCGACAAAAACATCTAAACCGCCTAATCCTGGATGTCCATCTGATGAAAAATAGATTTCATTTTCATTTGTCACATAGGGATAAGTTTCTTTTCCTTCTGTATTAATTGTATTTCCAAGATTTTCAGGAGTTCCGTATCCGCCGTTAGGATTAATGCTGACTTTATACAAATCGGATTGTCCTATTGAACCCGGCATATCAGAAGAAAAATATAGTGTTTTTTCATCTGGACTTAAAGCTGGGTGTCCCGCGCTGTAATTATCGCTGTTGAAAGGAAGTTCAGTAATGTTACTCCATTTATTTTTTTCGTCTAAAGTGGCTTTGTAAATTTTGATTAAAGTAATTTTATGATCGTCTTTACCTTTTTTTCCATCAATAAAATTATTTCGTGTAAAATAAACTGTTTTTCCATCTTCCGTAAAAACGGGTGATGCTTCGTGAAATTTAGTATTAATAGCAGATTTAAACTTATTTACTTTTAGTGCTTTTTCAGATTCGGGATCGAGATCAGCATTGTATATATTAGTAAAATATTCTCCAGTCCATTTATGTTTGCGCTGCGAAAAATTTCCAGTATCCCTAGCCGAAGCAAAATAGATTTTGTTGTTGTAAACGATAGATCCGTAATCTGAATATTTGCTATTAATCCCCGCATCTTCAATTTTATATCTACCAGAATTAGCTTTAATCTGATCTAGATAATTTACATCATTTTTGTAAAGTTTTGCCCTATTATCGCTTTTGGACTTGGTATTAAATTCATCAAAAATTTTATTTGCTTTACTAATATCTCCAGTTGATTTTAGAGATTGTGCATATCTATAGTAATATTCTGGTTCGACAGCAGTATTCATGGCAAATAACTCGCCGTACCATTTTGCAAGCACCTTCAAAATCAGAATTAAAATAGTAGGAGTTGCCTAACTTTTTAAACATATCTTCAGATTTATAGCCTTTGTTGGCTACTTTTTCATAGGTTTTTATGGCATCAACATAGGCGTAATTATCATATTTTTTATCTCCTGAATTTATTTTTGACTGCTGTGCATAACTGTTATATGAAAAAACACTTATAATTGTAAGGAAAAGTAATGTATAGTTTTTCATGATAGTTTTTTTTAGAAGAAACGAGGGGTTGTCATTTTACCATTGTTTTTGAAGAATTCAAATCGCAGAAAAATTTCATGTGATCCAGAACTGTAGTTTCTTAAATTGGTGGTTTCATTGTCATATCCATAACCAATATATAATCCGTCACTAATTTGAAATCCCGCCATTGCACTTACTGCAAGCATCCCATCTGTAAGCAACTCCCAAAGTTAATTTTTCAAAAAACATAAAATTTGCAGATACGTCGACTTGAAGCGGTGCTCCTTCGACCATTTTAGTTAAAACTGCTGGCTTGAATTTTACTTCTTGAGAAAAATCAAAAACGTAACCTCCTATTAAATAATAATTTATTTTGTCTTTATAAATGGCTACATCATTATCATCATAGCGATTTGTTTGAATGAAATTTGGAACCGATAATCCTATGTAAGCTTTGTCAGAATGCCAGTAAATACCAGCACCGACGTTTGGAGAAAAATCATTGTCTAGATTCTGAAATTGCGTGTCGCCTTGAGTCTCGGGATTTAATTTATTTATATCAAGATTAAAAATATCCGCTGTACCTTTTATACCAAAAGAAAGTTTCCATGTTTCAGAAGTAGGTACGCTATAAGAAAGATCTACAGAAAATTGATTTTCGTTTGTGGGGCCAATTTTATCGTTAACTAAAGATACTCCAAGACCAATATTACTATTGTTTATTGGGGTGTTAACAGAAATTGTATTGGTTTTAGGGGCGCCATCTAATCCGACCCACTGATCGCGATGTAAAGCAAATATGCTTAATGCACCACGAGAACCAGCGTATGCAGGATTTATGTTTATTGTATTGTACATGTACTGGGTAAACTGTGCATCTTGCTGTGCATGCCCTATATATGTCACTAATAAAATGATGAAAAAAAATAGTTTTGTTCTCATAATAGATGATTTTATTGCCATTGATTTTAACGTACTGTAAATCAAATAGTTTTTTTTGTTTAATAAATGTTATTTAGACAAATAGAGATACCCGTCTAGTTTATTATCTTGGATATTGTTCTGCCCATCAAGTGATTTGTAATTAATGATATAGAAGTAAGTACCAGTTGGTAAACCATCAGATTGCTTAACCGTGGTTCTGCCTCTAGAAGTTCCATCGAACATATTGGTTGTATTGTTATAGTTTGTGGTTTCAAAAACCAGAACTCCCCATCGATTATATATTTCAACCTTATTTTCGGGATAACAGATTAAATCATCAATATTGTCAATTTTAAAAATATCATTCATTCCGTCGCCATTAGGAGAAAATGCATTACGAGCCAAAACATTTCCGCAGGCCAATACTTTACAGTCATTATTTACTTCCATATTTAAAGTGATTGTTCTTGGGCATTTTTCGTCAGCTATTAAATAGTCAAAAGAATAATTTCCGAGTGCCAAACCAAAAGGATTAAAAATACTTCCTTGAAGGGTATTTGTATTATTTTTATCAACCCAAGTTCCAGTAATAGGACTGCCCGTTGGAAGTAAATCAGTCAAGTTGATTAGCGATGAATCATCATTACATGCTGTACTTAAAATTTCTGTAACACCATTTGGATTTACTGTAATAGTTACAATTGCCGTATCGCAGTTTTCAGAACTCAATTTATCACAGATTCTATAGTTGTAAGTGTAAGTTCCTGCTGGTGTTAAACTTGAAACGGTTACATTTCCAGAGCTGTCAATTGTAATATTTGGATCTGTTTTAGCACTATTGTTTTCTGTAAGAAGTGTAAAGTTTACTAACGCTAACGTTGCGGGACTAGCTCCTTTAAAGTCATTGCTTAATACGTTTCCAACAAGTCCAAAAGTATTGCATCCGATATTGATATAATTGTCATCATTTGCGACTACCGGAGTTGGCAGCGAAGGAGGAGTTGATACGATTACCGTCACAATAGCCGAATCACAGTTTCCAAAATCTGCTTTTTCACAAATTTGATAAGTCAATGTATAAGTTCCCGCGGGTGCATTAGCCGCAACATCTATAGATCCATCAGGGTTTAGGGTTATTACTCCTTTTGGGTCTGGGGTTACAGTGGTTAATGTAACATCGGCAGGATTTACCGGAGTGTTATTTAATATATCGTTAGTAAAAACGTTTATGATATTCGTTACCGCTCCAGATCCTGTAATTGGTGCTGGGCTGTCATCATTTGCAACAATTACAAATGTAGGTCTTGCAATACAATACGGATCAGCTGGCGGATAATTTACTGTAATAGTTTCAGTTGGATTTAAAGTTAGGATCAAATTAGCTGTAGGACGAAATTTTTCAAATCCGTCTGCGCCTTGTACCCATTTATTATTTTCAAAAATCCATCCCGGCCAGTCAATTCCTTTTCCAGTTCCGTCAACAACAGCTCCAGGCCATAATAAACGACCGCTTAATGGTAAATTTGTAAGGGTTGTAACAACGTTATTGCTGTTGTCTGCCCAAGAAATTGTTAAGCCGTTTATAGGGGTAAAGTTTACAGGAGTTACTACATAATCAACATACGGAACGTCATTAACACATATTGGTGTAGCCGTTACTGTCATTTTTGGTGCTTCTATTGTAATGGTAACTGTTGCTGTATCACAATTATCGGGTTGATTTGTTTCACAAATTTGATAGACCAGCGTTAATGTTCCTACAGGTGCATTTGGTAAAACGTCTACAGAACCATCAGGATTTAAGTTTAAATATGTATTTGGAGTTATTGTGGTTAAAATTACATCAGCTGGTTTTACAACTACGCCGTCAAGAGTATCGTTTGAAAATACATTTATAACATTGGTAACAGTATGGTTTACGCCGGCAATAGGTCCTGCATTATCATCATCAGCTACGATCTTTTTGTAGACTTTACAATTTACGGTAAAGGTTTGAACCAGTTCTGTTTTATTTCCAGCACAATCGGTTAAAGTATATGTTCGAGTTAAAATATAGACGTTTCCATCACATCCATTATTAGTATCTGCAAAAGTTACATTTACTGATGAACTGCAATTATCCGCGACATCTTTTATGTCCGTTGGACTTCCAGCAGGAATTAAATCAATGCTTGCTAAGTTAGTTACATTCGCAGGAGCTGTGCCTGTGGGAGCCGTTTTATCTCTTACTGTAATTATTTGAGTGTAAGAAACTGTATTGTTGCCGCAATCGCTGGTTTTCCATGTACGGGTTAAAGTATAATTTGAAGGGCATCCATTTTGAATATTTGATTTTGTTTCAGAAAATACTATTGGTAAACTGCCATTACAATTATCAGAAGCATTCATTTCTGCAGGTTCAGGAACTGCATCGCAAGATACTTCCGTATCAAGCGGAAGGATTCCAGTAAATATTGGCGCAGTTGTATCTTGAATCGTAATCACTTGTGTGAATGTGTCAGAAATGTTTCCACAGTCATCTTTCACAGTCCAAGTATTGGTATAAGTTCCAGCATTTCCGCAATTAGCAGAAGCTGTAAACTGACCGCTCATTTTTACAATATTGGTAACATCATTGTCGCAGGAATCAGAAGCAGTTGGAAATAAAGCTTGAGCGTCTGTCAAAGCTGGCGCGTTGCCGCATTCAATTGTTTTATCTAAAGTTCCTGCTTGAGTTGTCCAAATTGGAACTGTATTATCTTGTACAATTATGGTTTGACTAACTGGAAGCGAAATATTGCCGCAAGCATCTTTTGCAGTCCAGGTTCTTGTTTTAGTATAGGATCCAGCACAATTTCCTGTTGTTATACTATCTACATAAGTTAGAGAAGAAATAGTTCGATTATCGTCTGAGGCAGTGCCTGCTCAAAAACTGGTTCTACTGGACAATTAATTGTTGTGGTTTGTGGTAACGGATTTATTATTGGTTTAACCGAATCGCCATCTAAAATTACAAATGATTCAGAAATACTACATCCATTTGCATCTGTAATAGTAACAGAATAATTTCCGGCGGTAAGATTATTAACTGTCGCTTTTGTTTGCGTAGGATTTGTATTCCAAAGATAATTATATCCAGTAGTTCCTCCAGAAACTGTAACTGTTGCTGTACCATTATTGTCACGCTGCAAGTAACATCTGTTTGAGTTTTTACCGCACTAAGTACATTTTGAGGTCGCGAAATTGTAACCGTACAAGTTGTAGTGTAACCTAATTTATCTGTAACAGTAACAGTATGTAAACCCGCATTCAGAGCGAGTGCCTGAGCGGTTGTTTCGTTATTATCCCAAAGGTAAGTATAGTCACCATTACCACCAATAGCAGTTACAGTTGCTTTACCCGTATTTTCTCCAAAACATTTAGCGGGACTGTCCTGCAAAATCTTGCAAGAAAGTATATTTGGTTCTGTTATAGTAACGGAACAGGTTGTCGTACAGCCTTTAGAATCGGTTATGGTAACCGTATGTAAACCTGCATTCAAAGCAATAGCTTGAGCAGTTGTTTCCTTATTATCCCATAAATAAGTATAACCGCCATTTCCTCCAATTGGTGTTACTTTTGCCTCTCCATTACTTAATCCATTTGCAGTAACCGATTTGTTTTGAGTAATCGAACAGCTTAAAGCAGTATTTGGCTGTACAATAGTAACAGAATTCGATTGAGAAGAACAAGAATCTGTTACGGTTAAAGTATAAGTTCCCGCAGGCAGATCTGAGACCGAAGCTGTAGTTCCGACTTCAAAATTTGCGCTGTTTTTCCAAGAATAAGTCACTGTCCCAACTGCATTTGATACCGCGCCAGCTGTTACAGTTCCGGTACTTTCACCAAAACAAGAAACATCTGTTTTAGAAGAATTATCCAAAGCTAAACACGCACTTGGCTGTACAATACAAATTGTTAGTGTTCCTTGACAGCCATTTTTATCGGTTGATGTAACCTCATAGTTTCCAAATCCTAAATTATTTAGGGTTTGAGAAGTACCAGCATATACAGCGCCATCTTTTTTCCATGAATAAGTATATGGTGCGACTCCTCCAGAAGCATTGTTTACAGTAATTGATCCCGTAGATTGATTAAAACATTTTACATTCACATGAGAAGCTTTTAACTCTGTAACGGTAACAGTACTTTTTGTAACTACAACTGGTTTTATATCGTAACAATTAGAGCTATTGGTTCCTTTAATGTAATAAGTACCAGGAACAGTTGCTTTAAAATCTGTATACGGAATTGTAGCCGTTTCGTTGGCCCAATACGTATACGTTAATCCTGATGTGCTTCCAGCAGTGATACTTGAAGTGGTTAAATCTACTGAAGTCGCTGGCGCACAAATAGGAAACGGGTTAGTTATAGTTATTGTTGGTTTTGAATTTATATTTACTACTATCGCTTTTTTAGGACCAATGCAGGCATTAGTTTTTCCTTCAGCAACATAATAGGTATATTGTCCCGCAACAGCAGTTGAAGGAGTTAAGGACTGTCGCCCTGTTGAAGACGCAGTTTCGTAATAGTATAATGTATATTCTGGTTTACTTGGTACAGCAGTCAAAGGAACTGCAGTATCACCAACACAATAATTTATAGGATCTGTAACAGTTGGTTTTGTTGTAATGCTCTCTATATTGATGGCAAATTGAAAAAAGCATCCACTATCAGCTCCGGGAGGAATTGCGTAATAAGTTGAATTTCCTACTGTTGCAGGGAAGGTATTGTTAATTGTATATTGTGTGGTTGTTCCTGCCACTACTGGATAAGCATTGTAAAATGTAGATCCAGGAGGAAATGAACCTGTTACATCTGTAATTGATATTGATGATGCATTATTGCAAAACGTAAAAGCAATTGTAGGCGAAGTCGACTGACAATTAGCATTAGTATAATTGGTAGAATTTATTGTGGTTTGAAGCGGTGCAGAAATTGCTGTTCCCATGCAGTTTCCAGACGAAGTATAACCTAAAATTAAAGATTTGTTATTTACAGATACGCCAGAATTTATACCTTGTCCGCTTAACAAACCGTTTACTTGAATTACATTGCTTTGCAGTTCGAATTTTTAAGCAAGGCACAGTTTTCCGTAGATTTTAGTTTGAATGTTAATTCGGCTAAAACAGTAGTAGGATCAGAAGGTAAGGGCAGTGAACCAATATTCCAAACAATAGATCCGTTTGCACCAATTGTAGGTTCATACGTCAATGAATTTGGAGTAGGTGCGGGACTGAAATTTATAGTTTTTGCTAAACTTCCATTAACAAATGAAGCGTTATACGGAATTGGAATTACAATTTTGCTGTTTTGTACAGCTTCAGAACCTCTGTTTTTAATTTGTATTTTATAACCAAGTTCTTCACCAGGTAAAACATCGTATGGACCAGCTCCAGCAGAATTCCCATTAATTGTCGTAGCCGTAAGCGTGCCTTCAATCTCTGGAACATAAGCATCGACTGCCATAACAATTGAAAATATACTGTAGGTGTCAATAGTCGATCCATATTTAAAAGTGGTAGACGTTTGATTGTTTCCAATTATATCTTTTGCACTATTTGGAAGATCAAACATACTAATATCAATTCCTGAATTATTGACCAAATTCGGATTTCGGGCATTTCCTCCAGTATTAATTGATGAATTAAAGAAATTATTTGTTGAATTTCCTGCTCGGCTTAAGCTTAGATAATTGTTAGTATTCAGTTTTCTAATTTGAAAATAATCGCCATCATAATTAACATCACCTTCACCTGCCATAACACCAAGCTTAATACCAACTGGTCCCGATGTAACAGAATTAAACCCAGAAACTGGAATAGTATAATTTGCAGTGGTTTGATTTTGTACAAAAGCATGACCATCAAAAACGGTAATATCTCTATTTTTCATGTTAGAATTTTCGTAAACCACGACCAAACCCCATCCAGCATATTTTCCTATCGCGCCTCCATTAGATCCTTCAGTTGCGGCAATATTGGCGACAAAATATTCCCCAATTCCGTTTGTTTTCACATAGTCGGTAACTTCAGCATAAGCTGTAAACATATTATTATCAGCATTTGTTGGAAAATAAATATCAGAAGCAGTAAACTCATCATAAGAAGTATCATTAGGCCCTTTAAATAAAATTTTTCTTTTGTTTAAAGTTTTGGTCACACCATTTTTAGTCACATTGAAAGAATCTGGACTAGTGCTGGCATCAGAAACTCTTCCTGTCCAGTACAAACCCGCATAAACAATGTTATAGCAGTTTGTTAGTTTCGTTCCCCCATCATTCAGTAAATCTAAAGTAGCCGAAGAAGAGTTATGAGTTTGATTATCATTATCCTTATCCACATAAATCATTGGATTTGATGCGTTGGTTCTGTCTACAGCATAATTCTGCAAAGTCAAATTCGTGTTTCCAATCATCGTAAAATCCCCTTTAATTTTATAGATTGTTTTTTCAGGAGAGTACGAAGAAGTTCTTTCTTTAAATGGTTTAATTACTTGCGCATTTATTTCAGTTGTACTAATAGTCAGTATTAAAAAGAAATAAAAAACCGCAAAATATGGAGAGTATAGTTTTTTCATAGTCATAAGTTTTTTAAATTATCCGCCTATAGAAATTTTATAAAGAAGAACATATTTTGAAGTATTATTTTTAATCAAATTATTGATAACAGAAGGATTTGTTTCGATTTCAGAAACGATGAAGATATATTTCAACTTTCCAAAACCAGAGAAAGAATTCAAGTCAATAGACTGATTTAAATCTGAAGCCTTTTCAATTTTAATTGTTGCGATTTCAATATCGTTTTTTAAAGAAACAGAAGAGTTAAGGCTCTGGATAGAATTAATATCTGAGAATAAAGAAGTAGGCTGTTCACCATAAACCGTTATTTCGCTTGAAGAGGCATAGACGGCAGATTGTAAATCATACAAAAGATGGTTGAGGTGGCTAAGATTAGAATCCTGTCCAGAATTTTCCAAGTTCATTAAGTAAGAATCCACATTTTCAGTTTGAGAAAATGAAAAAGTGGTAATTAAAAAAAACAGGACAAAAAATATATTTTTTTGAAAGATGTTCTTTTTGAAAGAAAAAATAAACTTACAATTATTGACAAATTTTACTGCTTTTGCAAGAGTAGATTTAGTTCCCATAACTTCAGATTTTGTTTTAAAGTATTAATAGTATTTTAACAGAATCAAAGTTATATGGTAGGTTTATTTTTGATTTTTTTTGTCTGTAACTAACCTAAAAACTCGTTGAAGTGTTCTTTTTGTAAAAAAAACAGCGTCGAAAAGCACTTTTTTTAGCCTGATAAAGTAATTTTTTTTGAAGTATTTTTTTGCTTTTTTGATCAAAATTATTCTTTTTTAAATATTGTAAATGACTAATAATCAAATATTTAGTTAAAATTATATAAATATTAATAGTATCGATCAAGTACTTATTTTATAGACGAAGTACATAAAATTGAAAATTTTGAGTTTTATATATTTTAGTGTCATTCCCGTTTTACGAAGTCCAGATTCTTGTTAAAATTTGGATTAAATGTTAACGGAAATAAAAAAAAGAAAAGGTTTAAAATATCTTTTGTAAATTAGAACTTAATTAAAAATATAAGCCTGCAGATCAGGTTTTTAAAATTGCTCCTTATGAAAAATCTCATTTTAATACGTCATGCTAAATCAAGTTGGGAAGCACCATTAAAAGATTTCGATCGTCCGCTGATGAAAAGAGGAATCCTAGATGCGCATGATGTATCATTACATATTTCAGATTATCTGCCTAAAACCTTTATAATTTGGAGCAGTACTGCGGCGAGAGCTTCGGAGACAGCTTTAATATTTGCACAAAATCTTTCTTATCCTATAGAAAGCATCATTTATAAGGACGACCTTTATACTTTTGATGAAAAACAACTCGAAAAAGTTATCAAATCGTGTGATAATAGTTTTGAAAGCGTTATTCTTTTCGGACATAACGAGGCTATTACAAATTTTGTTAATAAATTTGGGGATGTTTTTATAGATAATGTTCCAACATCGGGCTTTGTCTCCCTGCAGTTCGATGCAGACAACTGGAATACTATCAATAAAGGCAAAACACATAAAACTATTTTCCCCAAAGATTTAAAATAATTACAGTGTACGAACAGAAATATATCGATAGAGAAAAAAGCTGGTTAGCGTTTAATGCAAGAGTGCTTCAAGAAGCGACAGATAACACGGTTCCGCTTTTAGACAGACTGCGTTTTGTTGGAATTTTTTCAAACAATTTAGATGAATTCTTTAGAGTTCGCTACGCGACCATTCGTAGATTAAGTCTCTCTGGGATTTCTGGCGAAAAATATCTGGGCGGTGTTTCTGCTCAGCAGTTAATTAAAGATATTACAGAAATTGTAATTCAGCAACAATCAGAAAGTTTACGTATTCTAGGAAATATTGAAGCAGAGCTTGAAGCCGAAAATATTTTTATTATCAACGAAGATCAGATCACGCCTAAACAAGAATGTTTTCTAAAAGACTTTTTTACACAAAAATTAAGTCCTGAATTGGTAACAATCATTTTGAACGATCTGGCTGTTTTTCCTATTTTAAAAGACACATTGGGTTATTTGGCAGTTCGTTTGGAACTTAATAACGATGAAGTTCGTTACGCTTTAATCGAAATTCCAAAAAACATAAATAGATTTGTTGTTCTTCCTTCTGATGATGAAAAACAATATGTAATTCTAATTGATGATGTTATTCGTTTCAAACTGAAAAATATCTTTAATATATTCGATTACAAAACAGTATCTGCACACATGATCAAAATTACTCGTGATGCACAATTAGATATTGATAGTGATTTGAGTAAAAGTATGCTCGAAAAAATCGCGACATCTGTAAAAGATCGTAGAATAGGTGAACCCGTTCGTTTTATTTATGATAGTTTAATTGAAGAAGATACTTTGCGTTTCTTCTTAGACAAAATGAAAATTGTAGAAACCGACAGTATAATTCCGGGAGGAAGATATCATAACCGTCGTGATTATATGAGTTTCCCGAATTTAGGACGTTTCGATTTGTTGTATAAACCAAATGAACCGCTTCCAGTTCCAGGTTTAAGTTTGGACGGAAGTATTTTGGAGAAAATCAGTAAAAAAGATTATTTAGTACACGCTCCATATCAGTCTTTTTCATATCTGACAAAATTTTTGCGTGAAGCGACTTTAGATCCAAAAGTTACCAGTATTAAAATTACTTTATATCGTTTGGCTAAGAACTCGCAGATTATTAGTTCGCTGGTTAATGCCGCTAAAAATGGTAAAAAGGTCGTGGTGCAGATTGAACTTCAGGCACGTTTTGATGAAGCTTCGAATATTTCATACGCAGAACAAATGCAGACAGAAGGGATCGAACTTATTTTCGGAATTAAAGGCCTAAAAGTACACAGCAAAATTTGTGTTATTGAAAGAACCGAAGAAGGAAAAAATCGTCGTTACGGCTTTATTTCAACAGGAAATTTCAACGAATCTACTGCTAAAATTTATACAGATGTAACCCTTTTTACGTGTCATCAAGGAATTTTAAAAGACACATCAAAAATATTTGAGTTTTTTGATATTAATTACAGAGTGCATCGATACAAACATTTAATCGTGTCGCCTCATTATACAAGAACCAAATTTATAAAACTGATTGACCGCGAAATTCTGCATGCACTGGCAGGTAGAAAAACACATATAAAATTAAAAATGAATAGTTTATCCGATTTTAAAATGATCGATAAATTATACGAAGCTAGTAATGCCGGCGTAAAAATACAGCTTCAGGTAAGAGGAATTTGTTCGTTAATTCCAGGAATTCCAGGAATGAGCGAAAACATAGAAGCAATAAGTATCGTCGATAATTATTTAGAACATTCTAGAATTTATATTTTTGGAAATGCAGGTTTAAACGAAGTATACATTTCATCAGCCGATTTTATGACAAGAAATCTGGATGGAAGAGTCGAAGTAACCTGTCCTATTTATGACCTTGAAATTAAAAAAGAATTAATAGATAATTTCAACATTGCCTGGAAAGGAAATGTAAAAGTAAGATATCATTCCTATAAATTAGATAATAAATATAAGCCTAAGAACCATCATGCCCCATTTAGAGCACAATTTGAAACCTATAAATATTATCAAGATAAATTTGCAATACTAGAAGAGGTTCCTCAAAAAGTAAATTAATAACAATACCAATTTCAAAATCATAAATTGAGCATGATTAATATTAGGAAATTTGCGGCGATAGATATCGGTTCAAATGCCATGAGGCTATTGATATCGAACGTTGTAGAACAAGATGGCAAAGAACCGCAGTTTAATAAAAGTTCCCTTGTTCGTGTACCAATTCGTTTGGGACAAGACGCCTTTACAGTTGGAGAAATTTCACCAGAAAATATAGATCGAATGGTTGATGCCATGAAAGCATTTAATCTTTTGATGAAAGTACATAAAGTAGAACGTTATATGGCATTTGCAACTTCAGCGATGCGAGAAGCTTATAATGCAAAAGAAGTGGTGGCTCTAATTAAGAAAAAAGCCGACATTAAAATCGAAATTATCGATGGTAAAAAAGAAGCGACAATTATTGCTTCTACAGATTTGCATCATTTACTAAAAACAGACGAAACCTATCTTTTTGTTGATGTTGGAGGCGGAAGTACCGAGTTTACTCTATTCTCTGATGGAAAAATGATCAACTCAAGATCTTTCAAAGCGGGAACAGTTCGTTTATTAAATAATATGGTTCACGATGTAGTTTGGGATGAAATTGAAAAATGGATTCGAACTAATACGGCCGATTACGAAGAGGTAACTCTAATTGGTTCTGGAGGGAATATCAATAAATTATTTAAAATGTCTGGAAAGCGGCAAGAAAAACCGCTTTCGTACATTTATATTAATTCGCAATATGCTTTCTTGAATTCATTGACTTACGAGCAAAGAATCGCCGAATTAGGCTTAAACTCTGATCGTGCCGACGTTATTATCCATGCAACACGTATTTACCTAAATGCAATGAAATGGAGTGGTGCGCGCCAGATTTATGTTCCAAAAATCGGACTTTCAGATGGAATCGTAAAAGCAATGTATTACGGTAAAATTTAATGAAATCTGTCTTTCAGTCCATTCAGGATTTTTCTGCGGAAGAATTAGATCTTTTAAACGATTTAATTACGTTCCGTACATTAAAAAAAGGAGCTCTTTTATTGACTGAAAATCAGGTTTGTAATGAAATAGTGTTTATAAAAAAAGGAATTCTTCGTTCCTTTTTTATGAATCACAAAGGCGATGAAATTACCAATTGTTTTGCTTTCGAAAATGAATTTATGGCTTCTTTTGCAAGTTTTATAACCGAAGAAAAAGCCGAAGAAAGTATTCAAGCTTTAACAGATGTGGAAGTACAAATTCTGGACCGCAAAGCCTTAGAAAAATTATATCAATCAGGTTCTAACTGGCAGGAAGCAGGTAGAAAACTTACCGAATTAGAATTTGTAAATCTGCATAAAAGAATGGTTTCTTTTCAGAAATTATCTGGTGCACAGCGTTATGAAGAACTTTTTGAGAATCATCAAAAATATATTCAATTAATTCCATTGCAATATTTAGCTTCCTATTTAGGAGTTACACCAAGACATTTAAGCCGAATTAGGAAAGCAGTTTTGTGATTATTTTGTTTTTCGCCGATTTTGCAGATTGAGCGGATTCTTTCTTCTCAGTTAATAAGCTAAAAATAAATCTGCTTAATCTACAAAATCTGAGAGAGAAATAAATTTTTCAGGACATTTGTCCAGTAAAATAAAATGTACTAAAAGTATTTTTGAAAAAACATTAATATGAAAAAAATACTGATTATAAACGGACATCCAAATCCCGAAAGCTTCAATTTTGGAATCGCTGAATCTTATAAAAGCGGTGCTGAAGCTTCTGGAGCCGTTGTAGAAACCATTACAATTGCAGCGCTAAACTTCAATCCAAATTTAAAATTCGGCTACCAAAAACGAACAGAATTAGAACCCGATTTACTCGAGTCTTGGAAAAAAATTAAAAGAGCAGATCACTTAGTTTGGATTCATCCCGTTTGGTGGGGCGGACTTCCTGCTATTACAAAAGGTTTTATTGATCGCTTATTTCTGCCAGGAATGGCTTTTCAGTATCGGGAAAACTCGGTTTGGTGGGATAAATTATTGAAAGGAAAAACAGCGCATATTGTTACCACTTTAGATCAGCCAAGCTGGTATTATCGCTTGTTTTATGGAAGACCAAGCGTAAATCAGTTAAAGAAATCTACTTTGGAATTCTGTGGTGTAAAACCCGTAAAAGTCAGCTATATTGGAGTTATTAAAGGTTCTGAAGAAAAGCGGCGAAAAAAATGGCTTGAAAAAGTTTATAAATTCGGACTGCACCAAAAATAGTTTGTGACTACTGCGACTCTAATCATTCAATTCTAATCCAAATGTTGAACGCAAAAGTTCAATGTTTGGATTGATTTCTAAGAAACGATTGTATCTGTCTTGGTCGTTATAACTTCTTTTTAATTCTATTTTCTCATTCACAACAACTTCAATTGTGATGTCATGATTATGTAAATGTCCTTTCAAATGTCCCAAAAGAGCATTCATCTGACTTTCAAATTCTAGTTTAGAACCTTCGTTTGGCAGTTCGTAAATGATTTTTGTTCCATCCAAAACAGGATCGTTGATCAATAGAATAGATTCCATAATCTTGAAACCTTTTTGTCCTAAACGCTCTGCAAATTTGTTCCAATGCAATAACATTTCAGTTTCTGTAAACTCCTCAGTTAGTAAGACAGATGTAGGTTTTACGTACGATTTTGTACTCGCTTCTAATTCCTTTTTCTTGCGGATACTCGCCAAAGAAAATGCAGAAACTTTTGGAGTATTACTTGTTTCGGTCTTCGGAGTTTCTGGAGTCTGAACCTTCGGAGTTTCAGCGACCGGAGTTACATTTGCAGTATTTGAAGCGACGAGATTTATCATTGTCATTTTGATTGACATTGACAGTGATTTTTTCCTCCGAATTTGGAATTTCGGATTTAGTACTCGGAATTTGGGACTTAACTTCAGTTATAGAGAAGCTTCCGTTTTTATAATAAGTGGGCGGAATTATGAATTGCTCAACTTTTTTTTTCTCCATCAAAGTTGATAGAGGCCAATTGCATCAAGCATAATTCGACTAAAAGGCGCTGATTCTGACTCAATTTGTATTTTAAATCGCAGTCGTTTGCAATATCAATTCCTTTCAATAAAAATTCCTGAGAACATTTTTGCGATTGAACGCCGTACATTTGCTGTGCTTGTTCTCCAACTTCTAATAATGCAATAGTTGCAGGCGTTTTGCTCACCAAAAGATCTCTAAAATGAGAAGCTAATCCAGCAATAAAATGATGCCCGTCAAAACCTTTTGCCAGAATATCGTTGTATGCCAATAAAAGTTCTGGAATTTTATTTTCCAAAAGTAAGTCGGTAATCGAAATGTAAGTTTCGTAATCTAAAACGTTTAGGTTTTCGGTTACGGCCTGACGTGTTAAATTAGTTCCGCAATATGAAACCACACGGTCAAAAATAGATAAAGCGTCACGCATGGCACCATCTGCTTTTTGAGCAATAATGTGCAGTGCATCATCTTCAAAATTGATTCCCTGACTTTTAGCAACTTCAGCCAAATGTTCTTTAGCATCTTTTACTGTAATTCTCTTGAAATCAAATATCTGACAGCGAGATAAAATCGTTGGAATGATTTTGTGTTTTTCTGTTGTTGCTAAAATAAAAATAGCATGCTTTGGCGGTTCTTCTAATGTTTTAAGAAAAGCATTAAAAGCGACCGAAGACAACATATGAACCTCGTCAATAATATATACTTTGTATTGTCCGGTTTGCGGCGGGATTCTAACCTGATCAATAAGGCTTCGAATATCATCAACCGAGTTGTTTGAAGCAAAGCATCTAACTCAAAAACGTTAAAAGCAAAATCTTCATTCGGATCGTCATATCCAGGCTGGTTTATTTTACGGGCCAAGATACGCGCGCAGGTAGTTTTACCAACTCCACGTGGTCCAGTGAACAAAAGGGCAGAAGCAAGGTGATTGCTGTCAATAGCATTCAACAAAGTGTTGGTAATGGCTTTTTGCCCCACAACATCCTTAAAGGTCTGCGGGCGGTATTTACGAGCCGATACTACAAATTGTTCCATATTCTTTTTTATTCGATAGCAAATATATGACTTTTGTTTCGTTGTTTAAAGTCGATTTTATTTATTTGACGAAATTCTTTTTCTTTAAAATTACAAAGATTAAACTTAGAAATAATACGATGTTGACAATCAAAGAAATGATGATGTATCTGCTGTTTTTTTCAAGTTTTGCCTCGGTTTTTTCTTTATCAGAAATTTCTTTTTGAGTTTTTTTATATATCCTTAATTTCTCTAATTGATAAATCCAATCTTGTAAATTTCGATTTTCAAATTTCAGATCCCAAGCATAAAAAGACAATGCTTTTATTTGATCATCTGTCTTTTGAGAGATTTTGATATCTGGTGGAGGAGGCATGGAGTCACTCCCGTAGGGTTTAAATCCAGTACTTGGAGAACAACCACTCACTTCGATAGTTTTATCGTCATTAAAATTGGCATAAACAATCCAAAGTTGTTTAACAGATGGAATAATAGAACAATTACCAGAATATTTTTGTTTAATGAAAAAAGAATTGTAATTTCCTTTAAAGAGTTCTAAGATTCTAAAAGTATAAATTCTGTTTATTGAGTCCACTTTTATAACTTCTCCGTAAAATACAATTTCATGCTTTAATCCTACTTCTACCATATTTTCTCGTTCAATTGGCTTACATTCACAAGAAAATGAATTGTTCCAAATAAAAAAGAATGCAATAACAAAAATGTATCTAAGCTTCATAAAGTTGATTTTGAATACAATAATAATTAATTTTTTGTAATAAAAAATGCACTATTTTTATTCCAAATGTAAAATGATGAATTATAAAAAAAGTAGTTCATTTATAAAGTTGATATGAAGTAATACTATACGATTTCAAAATGAAAAAAATAACAAATAATTTTTTTATCCTATCTGTCCTGATTTTTATAGGATGTAATAGAACAGCTGAAAAGTTAGAAGAAAGAACAGCTGTAGATAAAAATTTGGAAATTTTCAATGTAAGTAAAAAACAAAACATAATAACTGCTGAGATTATTGATAAGACATCTGATGCGAATTTGGAACAGATGATTTCAGATAACATCTTGGAATGGATTAGTATGGATTACGAGAATGAACTTCTTCAAGTTAAATCGTTAACGAAAGGGCAACAAATGTTCTGGTCAACTTGGAAATTAGAAGGTGAAGTGAATAATGGCGGATTTAATCAGTTTTATTATAATTCTAATCAAGAATTTGGTCAAATGGCTGAAGATGGATTTCAAATCATAGGATTAGAAAAATATGCTGAATTAACTCATAAGGCAAACAAGATTTATAAAGAAAACAAAGTTAATTTAGAAAAATTTGATGATGGAACAATGAAAAGTTTCAGTGAATCTTATAAAAATAATCCTTTAAATGAAATAGATCATGAATTTTATGAGTTGCAGTCAAAGCAGGGAATTAGTGATGCTCGAATTAAGTACATTCGCAATCATAAAGATGAATTTACTAAAGTCTTTTAAACTTTTATGGAACAATATAACTTCGTTAACGATACATTAAAACTAAAAGTAAAGAAATCTCCATTCTTAGTTAGAACAGTAATGTTTGCATTAGCTTTTTCGTTTTTTATTTTTCCAATAGTTGGTGCAATTTTTAGTGTCTTACTTGGAAGCGGTTTACATATTGGTTTCTTTATTGGAATTGGTATCTTCTCCCTAATTGGATTTTATACACTTAGAGTTTCTTTATGGAATACTTATGGTGAAGAAACTATTACATTTTTAGAAGATAAAATTATTTATGAAGCCAATTATGGCTGGTTTAAAGATGGAAAAAAAGAAACATTAATTTCAAATCCGAATTATCATGCTATACCTGCTGGATATGAAGAAGATAATGAAGGCGTTTTAGTTATTGCTTCTGAAAATACTGAAATACAATCTGTTGTAAAAATGAAAATGCCTCATTTAGAAGAATTGATTTCGGTTTTAAAAACTTCAAAAATATAAGATATTTATTTCTTTTTTACTGGAAATGATATAAACTCCTTCTAATATCATATAATGTTTTGATAGTTAATCTGTTTAATTTTAGATAGTTAATTATTAAAAAAATGTTATTATGAAAATTCAAACAATTTTACTGGGAATCGGACTTTTTGTTTCACTTGCAAACTTGCGCTCCAAAAGATGCAGATATTGAAAAAGCTATCAGCGAAAAACTAAGCGACACGCCAAACATACAGGTAACTGTGCATGATGGTGTAGCGACAATTACTGGAACCTGCGACGACGAAATTTTCAAAAAAAATATCGAAAAAAGTGTTAGAGCAACAAAAGGAGTAAAATCTGTTGTGAATACCTGCGAGATTGCGAGAGCCAATCAAGAACCAGCGGCGAGCAACTGTTGTTATTAATCCTGATACAGAGTTAGATAAATCGATACATAAAGTTGTAGATGCTTACGATGGAGTAAGTGCTACGGTTGTAGGCGGTGTAGTAACACTTTCTGGTGAAATTAAAAGAGATAAACTACAGCCCTTAATGCAAAGTATACAGGAATTGAAACCGAAAAAAGTGGATAACAAATTAATCATTAAATAGTTATGATGAGTTTACAAGATAAATATAGAGATGTGACAGATTTGGCAGGTGAATTAGGTATCGCCAATTTGCAGGTAAGAGAACAAGATAATGTTTTGTATATAGACGGTCAAGCCAAATCGGCGGCAGATAAAGAAAAATTGTGGAATGCTTACGGAAAAATAGATCCGGATTATCGTTCTGCTGATGTGGTAATGAATATTGAAGTCGAAGAAAAAGTTTCAAAAGAATATACCGTTGAAGCTGGTGATTCTCTTTCTAAAATAGGAAAAGCATATGGCGTTTCTTGGCAGGATATATTTGAAGCCAATAAAGATATTATTTCCAATCCTGATTTAATTCAGCCCGGTTGGAAATTGAAAATACCAACAGTATAACTAATGTTATGGTGTTTAAGAAAGTCCGTCGTAATGATGGGCTTTTTTTTATGGAAATAATGGATTTAAAAAGTAAATTTTACTAGTTTTTACCGCAAAGGGCGGAAAGATTTTCCAAATTTTATGTCATGTTGAGCGAAGTCGAAACACTCAAACTATAAAGGTCTTCGACTTCGCTCAGACTGACAAACATTGTGGTTACTTACTTAAAATGGAAAGATAATTTGTTATGAAATCTAATGTCCTAGCCCCGATAGAAGTGAAAATCCTTTTGTGGCGGCGTTCGCCATAAAAGATTGTAACGAATAGCGGGATTTAGCTCCTTAAAATCTATCTTCCTCTAATACTCAAGTTAAATAAAAACTGTGCTGTTTCCTGATCTGAATCGGCAGAGAAACCAGCAACGTAAACACCCTTTTTACCACTGGTAGATTTAATTCCGTATACAACTGCCTCATCTGCGGGGTCAGATTCCCCTTCGTATCGATACACATGAACAATTTCAAACTTTTCAGGATTTTTTTTAATCATGTCTGCATTTCGATTAAAATCGCACGTAAATCCTTTTTCATTCAATTGATCTAAAGCCTTTGAGACAGTTGCGTAATGATACATTCTTTTCATGATAACTGAATTTAAAATTAATAGATTTTTAAAGATAACTATTTTAAAATTAAAAAGTTAGGATAAAAGTCATAAAATCGGAAATTTAAAACTAATATAGTTAAGTGATAAAATCGTACTTTTGTCAGCGCAGACCGCCTTATCGTCGTCTCGTCTTTTGGGACGAGAGGGAGGAAAGTCCGGACACCACAGAGAAGCATAGCGGGTAACACCCGTCGGCGTTAGAAATAGCGCAAGGACAAGTGCAACAGAAAGTATGTACAGGTAATGCTGTAGTGAAACCAGGTAAACTCTATGCGGTGAAATACCAAGTATATCAGCATTTAAGGGCTTCTCGTCCGTTGTTGAAGGGTAGGTAGCTTGAGTTCCGAAGTAATTCGGAATCTAGATAAATGATAAGGTATTGTCGCGTTGCAAAACGAGACAAGAACAGAATCCGGCTTATAGGTCTGCTTTTTTTATATATTTGTGAAACTATCTAAACCTGCTTCATGAATATTGCTTGCTCCAAAACCTTCTTCCAAAACTAAAAAAAGTATTTTTCGCGCTGTAATTACCAATCTGACATTTTGGGTTTTGATTGCTATTATTGCCGGGGTTTTGCTTGGCCATTTTTTCTCCTGAAAATGGAATAAAAATGGAAATTTTAGGTAAAAGATTTGTTGATCTAATTAAACTCTTTATAGGTCCAATAATTTTCCTGACAATTGTTTTGGGGATTTCTGGAATGGGAAATCTAAAGAAAGTCGGCCGAATTGGTGTAAAAGCTTTAGCTTATTTTGAAGTAGTTTCGACAGTCGCGCTGGCAATTGGTGTTGCCGTTGCTTATTTGTTTCAACCTGGAAAAATTGACAAATCTGGATTGACTTTGGGCGATGCAAGTCAGTATACAAATGCGGGTGCAGAAAACTTTTCGTGGCTTCAGTTTTTCTTTTCCAATTTTACGTCGCAGGTTTTACTGGCGGCAATTGTATGCGGAATTGCTCTGAATTTTTATAAAAAAAGAGAACAGACTATTTTGGTTTTAGAACGAATTTCAAACGTAGTTTTTCTAGGCTTAAAATATGTAATGTATCTCGCGCCAATTGGTGCTTTTGGCGGCATGGCGTATACAATTGGAAAGTTCGGATTGGGAACTTTAATTCCGCTTGGCAAATTGATGCTCTGCGTTTATTTAACGATGGCGCTTTTTGTGTTTTTAATCTTGGGAAGTATTCTGAGATATTACAAAATAAGTATTCTTTCGATTTTAAAATATATTAAAGAAGAACTTTTACTGGTTTTGGGAACATCATCATCAGAAGCCGCTTCTGCCGAGTATTATGGTAAAATTGGAAAGAATGGGCTGTAGTAAATCGGTTGTTGGATTGGTGATTCCCACGGGTTATTCTTTTAATCTTGACGGAACTTCGATTTATTTATCAATGTCGGTAATATTTTTAGCGCAGTTGTACGATGTACATTTGAGTTTCTTCGAAATTTTGACCGTTATCGGAATTTTGATGATTACTTCAAAAGGTGCGCGGGAGTTACTGGAAGCGGATTTATTGTTTTGGCATCGACTTTAACAGCACTTCATAAAATTCCAGTGGAAGGTTTGGCTTTTTTATTAGGAGTCGATAAATTCATGAGCGAAGCCAGAGCTATTACAAACCTAATAGGAAATACGGTTGCAACAATTATAATCTCTAAAACCGAAAGAGATTTTACAGAATTGAATCTTGATCCAGTTTTAGAAGAAGTTCTTTAAAGGTGCAAAGGGACAGAGGTACATAGGTACAAAGTTTTAAAAGTGTCTTTAAAACTTTGAACCTATTAATTTTTCACTCCAAAAAAATATTGATTTGAATACAGTTTTAGAGGAATAGTTTTTTTAAAATTTGAAGGGACAAAGGTTCAAAGGTTCAAAGTTTTAAAATTGGCTGTAGCCTTTGTCTCTTTGAACCTCTGTATCTTTGTCCCTCCAAAAAACACTATGATTCGTCTTTTGTTGTACGAACCAAACTGATTCCTGACATAAAAAAAACGATTCCCAAAATACCGTAAATAATCAATGATTTGATATCTCTGGTTTCTCCCGATGTGCCGGAAAAAATCACGGCAGTATATATAAGTCCTACAATTCCGAGTATTGTCAATAATCCTCCGAAAAATCTTTTTAGGTTCATGATTGTTAGATTTAAAATTTCTACTCAAATGTATTATTGAAATTGCTATTAATTGTTATACAATTGTTTACTAAACTTATATGATTTGCAGGACGAAGTTCGAACCAATTTAACAAAAAACCATGACCAAAAACTACTTCGTTCTATTTCTTTCTGTCCTTTTTATTACTGCTGCCAACGCTCAAGATGATGCTCCTGTTTCTGTGGTAAAACATCAATTTAAGATAAACGCTTTATTATTGCCTGGCTTTGTATATGAACATGGATTTTCTACCAAAAATACTTTGTATTCTGAAGCAAGTATAGTTCTTGGTTATCGACATAATAGCTGGTACGACGAATCTACTTGGTATTTTACACCAAGAATTACAGAACAGTTTCGTCATTATTACAATTTAGAAAAAAGAAGCGGCTAAAGGAAAAAGAACAGACTTTAATTCTGGAAATTTCATTGCTTTACATGCTAATTATGACTTTCAGTCTATATCTGCAAATAAATGGTTTAACGAAGAAATCCCTTCTTTTGCAATAGGTCCGGTTTGGGGAATTCAACGTACTTATAAGCGAAAATTAAATATAGATTTGTATGTTGGAGCAGGAGTATTAATCGATAAATATGATACGGAATTTACTCCCCTTGCAAACTTTAGTTTAGGATGGGTAATTGGAAAATAAAATTTCATTTAAAATAGAAAAACCTTGACTTATCAAGGTTTTTCTATTTTAAATTCTAAGCCAATATTACGAACACTTTCAATTTTGATTTTTGGATCTGAATTAAAGTATTTTCGAAGTCTGCTGATAAAAACATCCATACTTCGGCCGGAGAAATAATCGTCTTTTTTCCAAACTGACATTAAAATTTGATCTCTCTTTAATAATTGGTTATGGTTCAGATATAAATACTCAATAAGAGAAGCTTCCATTTCTGTAAGCTGTTGGACATGATTTTTATTATTGAGGGTTAGTCTTTCATTATCAAAAACATACGAGCCAATTTCAATTATATTATTCCCTTCCAGACTTCTTTTTTGTTCGATTCTCTTTAGGATATTCTGCAGACGCAGAATCAATTCGTCGACTTCAAAAGGTTTTATGATATAATCATCTGCACCCAGCTTCAATCCAATAATTTTATCTTCTTTTAGCTTTCTTGCGGTCAGAAAAATAAATGGAATTTCGGGATTGATTGTAATTATTTTTTCGGCCAATGAAAATCCGTCCATTTTTGGCATCATTACATCAAAAACACAAATATCAAAAGTCTGGTTTTTAAAATATTCTAAAGCTATTTCGCCATTTTCTGCCCAGATAACTTCGAATTGATGCAGTTCTAAATATTGTTTTAAAATGGTCGCAAAATCAAAATCGTCTTCAGCTAAAAGTAATTTTTTCAAAATAAGGTAATTAAACTTTTAATAAAATAGTAAACTGAGTTCCTTTTCCTAAATCGCTCACAACGTTAACAGAACCCTGATGCGCTTTGATAATTTGATCAACATAGTACAATCCTAAACCTAAGCCTTTTGTATTATGAAGATTTCCCTGTTGTACGCGATAAAACTTATCGAAAAGGAGTGATTGCTTGTTTTTCTCAATTCCGATTCCGTCATCTTCAATGCTGATCGAAAATTGATTTTCTATAATTCTGGTTTTTATCGTAATTGTTTTCGAACCATATTTTACAGCATTTTCCAGAACATTTAAAAAAGCAGTTGTCAAATGGAATTTATCTAAAACTAAAATCGTTTTCTGTGTTTGAAAATCGGTTTTAAGATTAATTTTTGGAAATGTAATTTTAAAATCATTTACAATGGAAAGCAGAAAATCTTCGGTTTCTATTTTTTCTTTCTGTAATTCAATTTCGTTTTCTGCCAAAGAATTCGCCATCACCTGATCAATTAAACTCTGCAGACGATTGTTTTGGCGCGAAATGGTATTGACAATTGCATTGAAATTTTCGTCGTTGTCACGAATATTTTTCTGTTCTAAAATCTTTGTCGAAATACCCAAAGTCGCTAACGGCGTTTTAAGTTCGTGCGTAATGTTATTGATAAAATCAGTTTTTACATCGCTAACTTTTTTCTGTTTAATTAAAGCTTTTAAAGCGATTATGAAAAGTGTTATAATCGTAAGAATAGAGAATAAAGATAGAATAAGAATAAATGTCATTCTTCTTAAAATAATCATTTCCCAATCGACAACTGAAACATACATAGAATCTTCTGTCAATAATTTATATTCCTGATTTTCAAAAGTTCCGTTTGTGGTGCCAACATAACTTCGAACCAAAAAAGCTTGGTTTAAAGAAGCCAGATTTCCATATAATTTATTTTCAATAAAAGGCTTTTCAGAGAAAATAGTGTCTACTTTTCTTGTGTTTTTGTAGAGTATAAATTTGTTTAGAACAATTGCGAAATCAATTTTGAAATTGGGTAAATCGCGTTCAAACTTTCGTTGTATTTTTTGTGTTATAGAATCTCGAAATTCATTTTCTAAAACACTGTTTTTGATGTCCAATTTGGTGTCTTTTCCTTTAATATAATTCTGAGACAAATTTTTATAAAGCGCTTCTTTTTTAGAAACCAACGCCGAATCAATGTAACTGTAATTATTAGTGATCTGTGCAATTTCATTTTTAATCTGTGTATGGAACTGCGCCACTTTATATTCATATGCGGTTTTTACCAAATAGCATTGCACCGTCATTAATACAATTAATGCGACTACAGAAAATGCGATTAATAAATTGATTCTTTGCTTCATTTATATAACACGAAGATTAAACTGATTGTATATTTTTTATTTTCTCGCAGATTTTGCAGATAAATTGTATCTGAAAATCTTAGTAAATCTGCTTAATCTCCAAAATCTGCGAGAGATTATTACACACAGAAAAAACGATTTATACTAATTCCTATATTTTTTATTTTCCCGCAGATTAAGCAGATTTTGCAGATAAATTGTATCTGAAAATCTTAGTAAATCTGCTCAATCTCCAAAATCTGCGAGAGATTATTACACACAGAAAAAACGATTTATACTAATTTCTATATTTTAATTTTCTCGCAGATTAAGCAGATTTTGCAGATAAATTGTATCTCAAAATCTTAGTAAATCCGCTTATTCTCCAAAATCTGCGAGAGATTATTACACACAGAAAAAACGATTTATATTAATTCCTATATTTTTTATTTTCCCGCAGATTAAGCAGATTTTGCAGATAAATTGTATCTCAAAATCTTATTAAATCTGCTTAATCTCCAAAATCTGCGAGAGATTATTACACACAGAAAAACGATTTATACTGATTTCTATATTTTAATTTTCTCGCAGATTAAGCAGATTTTGCAGATAAATTGTATCTCAAAATCTTATTAAATCTGCTTAATCTCCAAAATCTGCGAGAGATTATTACACACAGAAAAAACGATTTATAATAATTTCTATATTTTAATTTTCTCGCAGATTAAGCATATTTTGCAGATAAATTTTATCTCAAAATCTTAGTAAATCTGCTCAATCTCCAAAATCTGCGAGAGATTATTACACACAGAAAAAACGATTTATACTAATTTCTATATTTTAATTTTCTCGCAGATTAAGCAGATTTTGCAGATAAATTGTATCTCAAAATCTTAGTAAATCTGCTCAATCTCCAAAATCTGCGAGAGATTTACAACCCGCCGATCTGTAAAATTTCGATTTTACTTCTCGATTCAAAAATAATGCTTTTATAAGACAATTTCGAGATTAACTGTGCATTAACCTTCGATTAACTTTCGGAGCGCCTTTTTAGAAGCATTTTTGCAGTGTAATTAACCAAAATTTTTATTTAAAAAATGAATATTTACCTGCCCCTAAAACTTCTAATTGCACTTTTGCTTTTTTGTTCTTTCATTTGTCGCAAACGCTCAAAATGAAATTCCGAAAGATTCTATTTCGCAAAAACTAAACGAAGTTGTTATTACTCAAAACAAAAAGACTTTTACCAATTCAAACGGAAATATAAAAATCGATGTTGCGAATTCTATTTATAATGCAATTCCAAATCCTGTTGATCTGCTTTCCAGACTTCCGTTGGTGCAGGTAAACCCAAACCGCGAAAGTATTTCAATTGTGGGAAAAGGAAATCCGCTTATTTATATCGACAATCAACGCGTTGGAATGAATGAGTTAAATGCCTTGGCTGTCGCCGATATCAAAACAATTGAGATCATTCAGAATCCATCTTCAAAATATGAAGCCGAAGGTCGAGCTGTGATTTTAATTACCAGAAAATTGAGTAAAAAAGACAGTTTTAAAACAGAGATTACCGAAACAGCCTCTTTTAAAAAACATTATAATAACTATTTGGGTTTTAATTCCAGTTTTAAAAAAGGTAAATTGGAGTGGAAAGCCAATTTCAATTACAATCGCCGAAATCCTTGGGAAAATCACAGTATTGCTTATCAGATTCCGCAGGCCGGTATTATTTCTGATTATGATGTAACGGCCAATTCTCATGTCAATCAATATATTTTTGGAGGAGGTCTGTTTTATAAAATTAATGAAGAAGATTATTTTTCGGTAAATGTCAATTCTAATCTTCGAAACGATACTTTTGATATTAATACGTTTACTTTTAATCAAAATCAAAATGACCAGAACAATGTTTTTACGCTAAGCGATAATTCGAGTAAAAGAATTTCATCAATTCTTTTGTGAATTATTCTAAAAAAATAAAAGCAATTGACACTAAACTTTTTGCTGGTTTTCAATATTCGAATTTCAATCAGCATTTGTGGAGTTTGGTTGAAAATAATTATAATGAAACCGAATTGGAATTATCTCAAAACCGTGATCAAAAATTTAATGTTGATGCTTTTTCGGGGCGAATTGATTTAGAAAAAAAGTTTAAAAACGAAATGAATCTAGAATACGGCGGACTTTATTCGGCGCACAAAATCTAAATCAGATTATGATGTTTTTGATTATCAAAAAGATGAAAACACCACTTTTGATTATAACTTTAATGAAGCCAATTTAGTCGCTTATTCACAGCTTTTTGGGAAGATTAAAAAAGTCAGTTTTTCTGTTGGACTTAGAGTTGAAAACACGAATGTAAGCGGAAAATACAGTACAGATAATGCTTTTTTAATTGATAAAAACTATACCAATCTTTTTCCAAAAGCGCAGTTTTCGTTTTCAATAGACAGTACTAAAAATGTAAGTGTAGATTATTCTAAAAGTATTTCGAGACCCAATTATTCTTCTTTGAGTATGATTGCCACCTACATAAATCCGTATTTTATTTACGGAAGTAATATCAATTTAGGGCCTACATATATGGATGTTATTTCGACTGTTTTTCAGTATCATGATAAATCGCTAAAACTGACTTTGTATCAAAACAGAAATCCCGTCTATCAAGATTTTGTATTTGATAATGAAAATAACATCTTGACTTTTACAGAGAAAAATTTCCAAAAAGAATCGGGATATAATATTGAGCTGACATTACCTTTTACCTATAAATTCTGGACAAATACAAATTCTTTAGTTTTTACTAAAAATAAAATTGAAGATGAAAATGCATTATTTAATTCTTCTAAACCTTATTTATATTATTACTCCAATAACAGTTTTAAACTCCCAAAAGATTTTACATTCGTCTTGTCTTTTTGGGGAGCAACCAAACAAAAAGAAGGTGTTTTTGAGCGAAATGCAAAATTGATTTTTGATATGTCGCTGGCAAAATCCTTTGGTAAAAACTGGAATTGTACTTTGAGTTACAATGATGTTTTTAAAAACACTATTTACTCAGAAAGATTTACGATAAATAATATAAGTTCTAGAGCGAGATATTTGGTTGATGCAAATGAAATTTCTGTTACCCTTCGATATTCTTTTGGAAAAATAAAAGAAAGTGAATTTAAGGAGAAAAGTGTAAACGAGAATGAAAGCCGAATCAAGTAAAATGAAAAATTCAAAAAAAAAAAATTCAAATTCCAATTTGAGACTTGGAATTTGAAATTTAAATATTAAAAAATTGAATTAATTATCCTTCGTCTTCTTCAACTTCTTTTTTAGAACTGTCGTGCGGTAATTCCTCATCGTCATCGGTCGAATTCAATTCAAAGAAACTAAAAAACGAACCGCCATAACTTTTTTGAAAAGAGAAATTACTCAGATGATCCATTTTAGTGTATTTAGAATGCTCGATAATCATCATCCCGTCATCCTCCAATAAATCTTTTTCAAAAACCGTTAAAACAATTTTTTCAAAAGTTGTCTGATCCAATCCGTATGGTGGATCGGCAAAAATAATATCGTAAGTTGTTTTGCAGTTTTCTAGAAACTTAAAAACATCACTTTTAGTCGCGACAATATCAAAATCATATTCTGATGAAATTTGTTTGATAAACTTTACACATCCAAAATCACCGTCAACAGATGTAATTGGAGCACTTCCGCGTGAAGCGAATTCATAACTGATATTCCCAGTTCCCGAAAATAAATCGAGCACCTTTAAGCTGTCAAAACTAAAATGATTATTCAAAACATTAAATAATGCTTCTTTACTCATATCAGTCGTTGGTCGTACAGGCAGGTTTTTTGGCGGAAAAATTCTGCGTCCTTTGTATTTTCCTGAAATGATTCTCATGATTGAAATAAGATATAATGTTTTTGATTTTGAGCAGTTGTGAAATTGTTCTTTTCTTGCAGTTTTGTAACGTCTAGAAAAGAAATATGACGGATATATTTGTATGCAATAGCATAAAACGGATCATTTTCTGTAATGGTTCCCAGTAATTCCAATTGAAAACTTTCTGGGTTCAGGCTCAATTGTTCTGCGGTAAATAAGATGTAATAAATAAAATCTTCCGGTGTATTGTATTCAAAAGAATTGAACAATAAAAGCTTCTGATTTTGAACGACAATAATCTCGAAATTCCCTGGATTAAAATTAATTACCATTTTCTTTTCGTCATTATTGCGCGAATTATCCAGAATTTTTTCGACCAAAATACTATTGGCATGTTTGTAATCAAAAGAACCAACATTGTCAATCAAGAAATTATTGATGTTGATGTACGGAATGTAAACCGAATTCATCTGATAATTTGAAATTTGATCAAAGGTAAAAAAGTCAGTTTCAAATACCTTGGTAGTATATTGAAGATAACTTCCTAAATAGTTTTCATCAAACAAAGCGACTGGCACAAAAGTCGAAAGATTGTTAGTATGAATAACCAATACTTCATCATACGTATTTCTTAATTCAGGATTATTCTTGAATGCATCGCTGAATAAATCTTCAATTTTAGGAGTTTTGTAGGAAGTCTCAAACTTAATTTCTTTAAACGAAGTAATCACATTATTTAAAGTATCGAAACAGCAAAATGAAAATCCAGTCAGAGAAACCTGAATAGAAAGTTTTTTGTAATTTTTTGAAGTAATGTTAGTGTTTTGTAATGACATAGTTGATTTACAATTCGTTACCTGTTTTAAATCAAGAAAGAATTTAGGCGACCACAAACTTACAAATTAAAAAGGAACAATTATAACTGCAATTTCAAAAAACAATTTGAATTAAACTTTACTGTAAGGTTATTAAACGGTTTATTTATTTGAAATATAGGGAGTTGTGTTTTGTGTAGATATGATTTGATTGTAGTCTTAAATGTTTAGCATTATTGCATTGAATTTTAAAGTTTGGAATTTGGAATTTGATTCTTGGAATTTAAAATTAAAAAGTCGACCTTTGTATTTCAATATTACTTTATGAATTCTGCACTGTTTTACGGTATTTTACAAAAACGATTTCCTTTTGCTCCAACTCACAAACAGGATATTTTTTTTCAGAAAATTGCAATTTTTTTAACCGAACCTCAAAATGATACAATTTTCGTTTTGAAAGGATACGCCGGAACGGGAAAAACAACCGTTATTTCGACTATTGTTCATAATTTGGGCGATATCAATAAGAAGTTTGTGTTGCTTGCACCAACAGGCCGCGTGCAAAAGTAATTGCTAATTACTCCAATACGCCAGCATTTACGATCCATAAAAAAATATATTTTCCTAAAAAATCATCGGGTGGAGGAGTGGCTTTTACCAAACAGCAGAACAAACATAAAAATACCATTTTTATCGTCGATGAGGCTTCGATGATTTCAGACAGTACTTTAGACAGCGGTTCACTTTTGGATGATTTGATTAATTATGTCTATTCTGGAAACAATTGTAAAATGATTCTTTTGGGAGACACAGCACAGCTTCCTCCTGTAAATTCAGATATTAGTCCAGCGCTTGATATTCAGACTTTAGGAATACATTACGATAAAGAAATCGAACATATCGAACTGGACGAAGTAATGCGTCAGGAAGAAAATTCGGGGATTTTATTCAATGCGACGGAATTACGTGAACTTTTGAAAGAAAGTTTTATAACCGAGTTCCGATTTAATGTAAAGAAGTTTAAAGACATTGTTCGTTTAACCGATGGTTACGATATTCAGGATGCAATAAATATGGCGTACAGCAATTATAGCATTGAAGATACGGCTTTTATTGTTCGTTCGAATAAAAGGGCAAATCAATACAACGAGCAAATCAGAACCCGAATTTTATTTAAAGAAAGCGAACTTTCTGTCGGCGATTTTTTGATGGTTGTCAAGAATAATTATTTTTGGCTCAAAGAAACCGATGAAGCGGGATTTATTGCCAACGGAGATATTATTGAGGTTTTAGAATTATTCGGAATCAAAGAATTATATGGTTTTAATTTTGCAAAAGTAAAAATCAGAATGGTCGATTATCCAGATCAAAAACCGTTTGAAACGGTTTTAATTTTGGATACCTTAAAAAGCGAATCTCCGTCTTTAACCTACGAGGAATCAAATCGTTTATATGAGGAAGTGATGAAAGATTACGAAGATGAAACTACGAAATACAAAAGATTCCAAAAAGTAAAGGAAAACGAATATTTTAATGGTTTACAGGTAAAATTCTCCTACGCAATTACCTGCCATAAATCGCAAGGAGGGCAGTGGAATACGGTTTTATCGATGACCCTTTTTACCAAATGGCATTGACCGTGATTACATACGATGGCTTTACACGGCAATGACACGTGCTAAAAATAAGTTATATTTGATAGGATTTAAAGACGAGAATTTTGAAGAATAGTTTTTTTTAAATGTAAAATTAAAGGATATGAGGTTCTCACAAAAGATAGGAATGACTTCTATTAGAAATGTACTTCAAGTTGATTCTATAGATAAGAAATTAGAGAATCGACTTTGGAATACAATTCAAGAAAGTTTTTTTGATAAAATAGGATTGAATGTTTACGGCACTTATAAAAATTCAGATTTAGGTAATCTTTTGATTTTTATTTGGCAGGAATTTTATGGAAATTTAGTGGATGAGATTCCTCATAAAAGTATTGATGAGATTTCAACAATGAAATTTATTGATTATGTTAAAACATCTTTTTTTAATTGCCAGTGGTTTGAAAAATATGATTTTTTGGAATTTTTATCTAAGATAGATATTGATGGTGAGATTGGATTCGTGAAGAATTGTAATGATTCTTTAAAAAAGGAGATGTCAGCATATCGTTTAATTGATGGGTGTGTAGTTCAAATTACATCAGAAGAAGAAGTAAAAGAGATTGAGGAGGCTATTTGCAATTCAAATAAATGGGAACCTGTAAATATTCATTTGAAAACTGCAATTTATTACTTTTCGAATAGAGAGAATCCTGACTATAGAAATTCGATAAAAGAAGCTATTTCTTCAATAGAATCTTTATGTGTAATTATCACAGGAGATTCAAAGGCTACATTAGGTCCAACATTAGGAGTTATTGAGAAACAGTATAAAATTCATGGTGCCTTAAAAAGTGCATTTACTTCTTTGTATGGATATACAAGTGATTCAGGAGGTATTAGACATAAATTATTGACGGATGACATTGAGGTTTCTATGGAAGATGCGAAGTTTATGTTAGTTTCTTGTTCTGCATTTATAAATTATTTACAGGTTAAGATTGAAAAGTAGTATTAAAATGACAACATTAAACGATTTACATTCCATTTCATCAAAGTTTTCGAATACTGATAAAATGCCGGTTTTGTTTTTGGGACACGGAAGTCCGATGAATGCGATTGAAGAAAATCAGTTTGTCGCAGGTTTTCGGGAATTGGCCAAAACATTACCGCGACCCAATGCCATTTTATGCGTTTCGGCGCATTGGTTTACCAAAGGAACAAAAGTGACTGCGATGGAAATGCCCAGAACCATTCATGATTTTGGAGGTTTTCCGCAGGCTCTTTTTGATGTGCAGTATCCTGCAAAAGGAAGTCCAGAATTAGCTCTTGAAACTCAGAAAATCCTAGATCCCGTAATGGTCGAATTAGACGAACACTGGGGATTGGATCATGGCGCATGGAGCGTAATTAAACATTTGTATCCCAATGCAGATGTTCCTGTAATTCAGTTAAGCATTGATTATACCAAATCGGGTCAATATCATTTTGAATTGGCGCAGAAATTACAAGCATTACGTTATAAAGGTGTTTTGATTATTGGAAGCGGTAATATTGTTCATAATCTACGAATGGTTGATTTCAGAAATTTTGATAAAGACAATTATGGATACGATTGGGCTATAGAAGCGCGCCAGACTGTAAACGATTATTTATTGGATGGTAATTTTCAGCCTCTGATTGATTTCGAAAAAATGAATAAAGCCGTTCAGATGGCTGTTCCAACGCCAGAACATTATTTGCCATTGCTTTATACTTTAGGTTTAAAAGACAAAACAGATGAATTGGATTTGTTTAATGATAAATTATTAGCTGGTTCTTTAAGTATGACTTCAGTAAAAATTATATAAAGAAATTCAGTAAATCTCTGTGAAAATCTTTGTGAATCTCTGTGTTAGATTATTTTGCAAAGTTGCACGTAGATTTTTTACAGAGTTTTACAAAGAAAAATAAATTTAAAAAAATTAGAATGAAAATAATAGCGGTAATTCCGGCGCGATATGCATCAACACGTTTTCCTGCAAAATTAATGCAGGATTTAGGAGGTAAAACGGTAATTTTAAGAACCTATGAAGCTTCTGTTGCAACAAACTTATTCGATGATGTTTTTGTAGTAACCGATTCTGATTTGATTTTTGATGAAATCGTTTCCAATGGGGGAAAAGCAATTATGAGTATCAAAGAACACGAATCTGGAAGCGATCGTATTGCCGAAGCCATTGCAGATCTTGATGTTGATATTGTGGTAAATGTTCAAGGTGATGAACCTTTTACAGAAGCAAGACCTTTAGAGCAGGTTTTGTCTGTTTTTAAAAATGATCTGGATAAAAAGATTGACTTGGCTTCGCTAATGCGCGAAATTAAAGATGAGGACGAAATCAACAATCCAAACAATGTAAAAGTTGTGGTGGATCAGTCGCAGTTTGCGTTGTATTTTTCAAGATCTGTGATTCCGTATGCAAGAGAGAAAAATGTTGGAGTACGATATTTCCAGCACATCGGAATCTATGCTTTTAGAAAACAAGCTTTGTTAGACTTTTACAGCCTTCCTATGAGATCTTTAGAAGCTTCTGAGAAACTGGAGCAGTTACGTTATTTAGAGTTCGGAAAACGCATTAAAATGGTTGAAACAACCCATGTTGGAATTGGAATTGATACGGCTGAGGATTTGGAAAGAGCTAAGGCTATGTTGAAGGATATTTAGATTGATTGTAATTGAACACTGATAAAACGGATTCGCTTTCGCGAAAGCGCTGATGCGACTGGATTTTTACGTACAATTTGTCATCCTGAGGAACGAAGGATCACACTCGTTAATCGGCAAAGGTTGATGACTTTCTATTCGGAGTTTCTTGTGTGATCCTTCGTTCCTCAGGATGACAAATGCAAAAAAAAGCTCCAAAATTTTGGAGCTTTTTTAGTATCTAAAACATTCTAAATCTTAATATAAACTAGGAAATTTAGAAGGATTAACTTCATGCATCATGTCGTACACTTTCTCAAAAATATCTTCTGCAGAAGGTTTAGAGAAATAATCTCCGTCAGTTCCGTATGCAGGTCTGTGCGCTTTAGCGTACTAAAGTCTGCGGTTTGCTGTCTAGATATTTATATGCATCCTGTTCTTCTAAAATTTGTTGTAAAATGTATGCCGAAGCGCCACCAGGAACATCTTCGTCGATTACTAAAAGACGGTTTGTCTTCGCAATACTTTTTACAATATCTTTATTAATGTCAAACGGAAGAAGCGATTGAATGTCGATAACTTCGCAGTCAATTCCTTGCTCTAATAATTCGTTAGCGACCTGCTGTACTAATCTTAAAGTAGATCCGTAAGAAACTAAAGTAATATCTGCACCCTCTTTTAGTGTTTCTACAACTCCAATTGGAGTTTTGAATTCACCAAAATTCAGCGGTGTTTTTTCTTTTAGGCGGTAACCGTTTAAACATTCAATTACCAAAGCAGGTTCGTCACACTCTAAAAGTGTGTTGTAAAATCCTGCGACCTGCGTCATATCTCTCGGAACCAAAACGTGAATTCCACGAATCGCATTGATAATCATTCCCATTGGAGAACCAGAATGCCAGATTCCTTCCAAACGGTGTCCACGGGTTCTAATGATTAATGGTGCTTTTTGTTTTCCAACAGTTCTATATTGTAAAGTAGCTAAATCATCACTCATGATTTGAATAGCATACAATAAGTAATCTAAATATTGAATTTCGGCAATTGGTCGTAAGCCTCTCAAAGCCATTCCAATTCCTTGACCGATAATAGTAGCTTCACGAATTCCGACATCGGCAACACGAAGTTCTCCGTATTTTTCCTGCATGCCTTCTAAGCCTTGATTTACGTCACCAATGTTTCCAACATCTTCACCAAAAATTAAAGCTTCTGGATATTTAGAAAATAAAACATCAAAGTTATCACGTATAATCATTCTTCCATCTGAATCTGCTTTTGCATTTTCAGCGTATTTAGGGAGAACTTTTTCAACAGAAAAAATATTTTTAGAAGATTCAGAATACAAATTACTGCTGAAATTTTTCTGAGTTTCGGCGATGAAATTCGTAATCCAATTTGATAAAAGCACTTTACTGTTTGGAACTTCAATAAAACGAAGAATCTTTCTAGCGTAAACCAATAGTTCCTTTTTCAAAGGCGCTTTGATTACACTTAGCTCAGCAATTAATTTTTTAATTCTGTCTTTATGATTGATACTTGCTTCAGCAATTTGTTCCAATAAACTAAGAAGATTTTTTTGATCTTCTATAATCGGATTGATGAAAGAATTCCAAGCTTCTTTTTTAGCTTCTAAAACCTCTTTCTTTAATTCGAAATCAAGTTCTGCTAATTCCTCAGGAGAAGCAATATTAATGGCAATCATCCATAAACGCATTTGGCGGATACAGTCAAAATCTTTTTCCCAAGCCAGTCTTTCTGCACTTTTGTAACGTTCGTGAGAACCAGAAGTAGAGTGGCCTTGAGGTCGCGTCAATTCATTTACATGAATTAAAACAGGAATATGTTCTTCGCGCGCAATTGCTCCGGCTCTTTCATAAGTCGAAACCAATTCGGCATAATCCCAGCCTTTAACTCTAAAGATTTCATAACCTTTAGCGTCTTCATCGCGCTGGTATCCTTTTAAAATTTCAGAGATATTTTCTTTAGTAGTCTGATGTTTTGCATGAACCGAAATTCCGTATTCATCATCCCAAACACTCATAACCATTGGTACTTGTAAAACTCCTGCGGCGTTTATAGTTTCAAAAAATAAACCTTCAGAAGTACTTGCATTACCAATAGTTCCCCAAGCAACTTCATTTCCATTTACAGAAAATTTGTCTTTGGTAGTAATTCCGTCAACATTTCTATAAATTTTAGAAGCCTGCGCTAATCCCAATAATCTTGGCATTTGGCCCGCAGTTGGAGAGATATCTGAGCTTGAGTTTTTTTGTTTAGTTAAGTCTTTCCAAGAACCGTCTTCGTTTAGACTGTGCGTTACAAAGTGTCCGCCCATTTGTCTTCCGGCAGACATTGGATCAAAATCTAAATTGGTATGACCATATAAACCAGCAAAAAACTGCTTTGGACTCAATTCGCCAATAGCCATCATAAAAGTTTGATCACGATAGTATCCAGAACGGAAATCACCATTTTTAAAAGCTTTAGCCATGGCCAGCTGTGGTACTTCCTTTCCGTCACCGAAAATTCCAAATTTAGCCTTTCCTGTTAATACTTCTTTTCGACCTAAGAGACTACATTCACGGCTTGTTACAGCAATTCTGTAGTCATTCAATACCTCAGTTTTGAAATCTTCAAATGTCAGTGTAGTATTGTTTTTTTCTTTTATCATAATCTTGAAGGGTCATGTTTATGTCGCGAAATTACTTAAAAACAATCAATAATCATAATTCTTTAAACTAAATATAATTTAATTATTTGTATTTAAAATCAAAAAACTACGTACTTTTTTTATGTTATTTCTATTTAAAATTTATTATTATTGGTAAATCCGCAAGTTTTTGTTTAAAATTTATTTGATTAAAACCATTTTCGGGTAAAAAGAGTGACTAAAGTTTTTGGCGAAAATGTGATAATAAATCGTATTTTTTCATTGTATTTCGTTTGTGCAACTTCCCATCCGTTATTAGAATAAACAGGGAAATAAAGTTCAAAATAGTCTGGAACCAGATTTAATCGAACGCCAGTATCGTATGCAAAGTAATCTTTATGATGTTTATTTTTCAGAAAACCAACGTCACCGTAAAGTTCTACCCAATTCCAAACAGCATAACTGGCATTTAAAGTGGTCATCCATTGATTGGCGTAAGAAGGTTCTAATTGTGACTTAAAACCACCTTCGGCAATTACATACTGCTGACTGAAAAAGCCTGTCGTTTCCGATCTTCCAAAGAGATTATAATCAAATAAATAATCCGTTGGGCGATCTAAACCAAAACTAAAATAATCTGAATTTGTTGTATTGTAAATGAAACTTCCAGCAAATAATCTTAGGTTTAGTTTGCGATTATTTTGAAATAATCTTCGATATTCAACTTCTCCAGAAACTTTTCCAAAGCCTCCCGAAAATTGTAAATCGGTCATAAAGTTAAAATGATCAATCAATTCTGTTTTTGTATTGGAATATCGGGCGTTAAAAACAGAATAATTTGGTTCTGAATTGTCAGTGATAAATTCGCTCGCTTCACGATTTACAATGACCTGGCGAAATAAAAACTGTTGTTTTCTATTGTCTCTAAAATCTTTTTCGCGAATGCGGAAAACTACCATCGGATTCAATCTTAAATAAGTTGCATCTGGAGCGTAGTGAAAATAGTTCTGACTGATAGAATAACGTACATTAAATAAAGTGCTGTTTCTATAATATTGATTCCAAGAAAAAGCAGATGAACCTGAAATTGTCCCCGCCTTTATGGAATATGCGGGATTTATATCGAAATTAAAAGGCTTATCTAAAATGGTTTTATTATGAAAACGAATTCCCGGCGTAAAACCATCATAGTAATTATAAGTTAAAGTCGGAATATATAAAATCTGATTGTAGTAAGGATCTTCTAAATCCTTAGCAAAATTAAATTTAATCGGGCGATTGGTTACCGCAAGATGTTTTAATGATTTCCAGTTGTTTCTTTGGTTGTATTCAGGAACTTCATTGTCATAGTTGATAACAATTTTATCCGCATTTTTTCTGTCAAATTCGTAAACAGAATCTTTGGTTTTTGGTTCAATCCATTCTTTAAAAACGACTTGATTTTTTTTAAGGCCGTAAACAGGAATAGGAGCATAAATTCCAGTTTTATTTTTAATCCAGAACTTTACACTGTCTGCGGTTCTCGAAACATGCGAAAATTTATAATCAATAATATCTCTCGAATCAATTATCGTAGAAAAGAACCAATCTATATTTTTTGGACTTTTTTTAATTAGTATTTTTTCAAAATCATAACGATTCGTTTGTTCCTGTTTGTTGAGATTGTAAAATTCTTTTATGCTTTCAGGAACAATATTATGATTCAAATAATCATCCAAATAACTCAAACTTAAACCTGCGCGGTACTTGCTCGCGATTTGTTCGTTAAATTTGATTAAAGTGTTTTTAGGATCTCCTAAGGGCTGATCTAAATTTTTACGCGCCATCAGCATATAATAATAGCTGTATTGCTCATTAAAAGTTAGGTTGGTAATATTGTAACTTTTAAAAAGTTTCATGTCCGAAAGTCTTCCCAGCATTTTTTTATCCAAATGATTTTCTTCCATGTATTTCATCATGGCATAAATCTGAATTCCGTCGTAAACCCAATTGTCTTTTCGTGGATCAAGACGCAGACTATTTTTGAGATATGTACTTAAAAATGTTTTTAAAAACTGAATTTCAAATATAAAATCATCTGAAAACGGACTTATAAACGAAGGAAGCTGATTTAACCCATAAAAAGGATTTCTGTCATAATCTATCTGAGAAATCGTGATTTTTTCATGCGGATATTTACCAATAAAAGTTTCAGCAAAAGAGGCAACTCTGTCAATAATTAGGGCTTTCTGAATTTCGTCAATCTTCTTGTTTTTTAGATTTGTCTCTACTTCTATAGATCCATTATCATACGCTCTAAAGCTATTTTGTCTTTCGATATACAGACTAAAATCAGTTCTATTTTTACCCGAAAACGAATATGTGCTGTAATCGCTGTACTCTGTATTTTTAGAAACCGAATTCAAATCTGTTGAAACAGAATACTGATTCGGGATTTTAATCTCAACTTCATAATCTGTTGCGAGCATTCGCAATATCATCTAAATTGAAATTGTTATATGCTATAAACGAATGATTTTCATAACGTACAGGACTTATAAACCAGTTTTTTAAAGCCATTCCGCCATTTTGGTCGAAGCCAAAATTGGTAAACTTATCGTTAGGGGTTTTTGAGATATAAGTAAGATGTAAATCAATTTTTTCGCCAGGGGCAAGTTTCCGATTTAATTTTACGATAATATAATCAGGATTTTTGTCTGTTCTTTCCCATTCAAAAGCCATGGAATTGCTGTCTAAAAGATTTAGAATGGTAGTTTTTCCTCTATCTGCCGCTTTTGCTAAATGAAAGCCTCGGTAAAATTCATCCGAAAAACGTTTTGCCAAAGGCGTGTTTTTATCTGCGAAAGCATTATTCCAATCGTTTAAAGTAATTGAAATTAAGGTGTCGTTAGAAGTATTGTAGTACGTAATATCTTGTTTTACGTTCAGTGTTTTTAGTTCGAGATTTACCGCCACCTCCATCTTAGATTGATGTTGTGCTGTAAGTTTTATTGAACTTAATAAAACCAAAACGGTGCAGATAATTTTAAAAAACAATTTCAAGTATGGCGCAAAATTTATCAGATATACTTAAGTTACGTACATAAAGTTACTTCGGATTTTTGTAAAAATAGCATAAAAAAAAGCTGTTTAAAAAAACAGCTTTCAATTTTTATGATTTTAACCATAATCAAGGAATAGTCGAAAATTTAAATTTGCTTAGTTTCGATGCTAAGATTAAAAGAACTTATATCACTTATATGTTGGAAAAAAATTAGAAATTCGGACTTAGATCGTATTTCTTGTAGAATTTATCCAACACATCAACTACTTCATCTTCAGTATCTACAATCTTAAATAAGTTTAAATCATCTGGACTTACCGTATGCATTTTTTCAACCAAAACAGTCTTAACCCATTCGATCAAACCAGACCAAAATTCAACTCCAACCAAAATGATCGGGAATTTTCCAATTTTCTTAGTTTGAATTAAAGTGATCGCTTCAAACAACTCATCCAAAGTTCCAAAACCACCTGGCATAACCACAAAACCCTGCGAATATTTTACGAACATTACTTTTCTCACAAAGAAATAATCGAAATTCAAGTTTTTATCGTGATCAATATACGGATTAAAATGCTGTTCAAAAGGCAGTTCGATATTCAAACCAACCGAAATGCCGCCACCCAAATGTGCGCCTTTATTTCCAGCTTCCATAATTCCAGGACCACCGCCTGTAATTACACCATATCCCGCTTTACTAATTTTGTAAGCAATTTTTTCGGCCAATAAATAGTACTTATCATCTGGTTTTGTTCTCGCAGATCCAAAAATAGAAACACAAGGACCAATACGTCCCATTGCTTCGTAACCATTTACAAACTCCGACATAATTTTAAAAATTGCCCAGCTGTCATTCGTTCTAATTTCATTCCACGTTTTTTGTTTCAAACGGTCCTGAATTACTTTATCTTCATCATTATCAAAATCTTCTAATCTCATTTTAGGTATTTTAATTTATTATTTTGTTATTTTTTTCCTTGTTTTCATCTTGAGCGTGGTCGAAGGATAAGGAGCTATTTCCTGCTGTCCGCTCTATCTTTTGTGGTGAACCCCACCACAAAAGGATGCTTGCTTCCCATCAGGGCTAAGGCAGTTGGTTTCATAAGTTATTTAAATCTTGAAATAGAAATCTCTCAAAATTCAAATTTTTTACAAAAACGGCTAGCTAAATTAAGTCTTTTTTTGAGAATTGTCACAAGAATGCATATTTATTAATTTAAATGTAACAAATATGATTGGGTTGGTTTTGGTTTTTGGTTCATTATCAGTGTATTAATAAGTTGAATCAAAATTGGATCTTTATTATTTAAAAAGCTCCATTAATTTGACAAGTCAATGTATGATACGCAGAGAAAATCATTGGCATTTTTTTCATTCCCAGAAACGAGGAATCTCCGTAAGAAACTCCTCAATCAAAAATCGCAAATCTTTGTCGAGCTCCCTGTGGAGATTCCTCGTTCCTCGTAATGACAATGATTATGGAAAGATCCGAAGTATGCTATATTGTAGGGACGGATTTTAATCCGTCCTTTTTATATAAATAAATTACTCTAACTCTTTTTTCAAAAACTTAGCCGTATAACTTTTTTTATTTTTAGCTACTTCTTCCGGAGTTCCTTTTGCGATTAATTGTCCGCCTCCTTTTCCGCCTTCAGGGCCAATGTCGATAATGTAATCTGCAAGTTTGATTACGTCCATATTGTGCTCGATTACCAAGATGGTGTTCCCTTTATCAACCAATTTATTGATTACTTCCATTAAAACACGAATATCTTCAAAATGCAATCCGGTTGTAGGTTCGTCAAGAATGTAAAATGTATTTCCAGTATCTTTTTTAGACAATTCTCCAGCCAGTTTTATACGCTGCGCTTCACCACCCGAAAGCGTTGTACTTTGTTGTCCTAGCGTAATATAACCTAAACCAACATCTTGAATCGTTTTGATTTTTCTATATATCTTAGGAATATTTTCAAAAAACGGAACTGCTTCATCAACCGTCATATCCAAAACATCTGAAATAGATTTTCCTTTGTATCTAATTTCCAAAGTTTCTCTATTAAAACGTTTCCCTTGACACGTTTCACATTCAACATAAACGTCAGGTAAAAAGTTCATTTCGATTGTTCTTACACCAGAGCCTTCACAGGTTTCGCGAGCGTCCGCCTTTTACATTAAAACTAAAACGTCCCGCTTTGTATCCGCGAATCATACTTTCAGAAGTCATGGTAAACAGATTTCTAATTTCTGTAAAAACTTCTGTATACGTTGCTGGATTCGAACGTGGCGTTCTTCCAATCGGACTTTGGTCAATATCAATTACTTTATCAATATGTTCTAAACCTTCAATCTTTTTATAAGGCTGTGGTTTTTTTACGCCGTTAAAATAATATGCATTTAGAATAGGGTAGAGGGTTTCGTTAATTAAAGTCGATTTCCCGCTTCCTGAAACTCCTGTAACGCAGGTTAATTGGCCTAAAGGTATTTCGATCGAAACATTTTTCAGGTTATTTCCGGTTGCTCCAGTTAGTTTCAAAAACTTCCCATTTCCTTTTCTGCGTTCTTTCGGAATCTCTAATTTCATCGTACCATTCAGATATTGAGCGGTAATTGTGTTTGATTTTAGAGTTTCTGCCGGCGTTCCAATACTAATGATTTCTCCGCCGTATTTTCCAGCTTTTGGACCAATATCAATTACATAATCTGCTGTTTCAATCATGTCTTTATCATGTTCTACTACAATAACAGAATTTCCGATATCACGTAATTGTTCCAAAGATTTAATTAGTTTTTGATTGTCTCTTTGGTGTAAACCAATACTCGGCTCATCCAAAATATACAAAACCCCAACCAATTGCGAACCAATTTGTGTAGCCAGACGAATACGCTGTGCTTCACCACCAGAAAGTGATTTTGAACTTCGGCTTAAAGCCAAATAATCTAAACCAACATTCATCAAGAAATTCAAACGGTCTTTGATTTCCTTTACAACTTCAGAAGCAATTAAAAGCTGTTTATCGGTTAAATGATTATTTAAATCACTAAACCAAGCTGTTAAATCTGAAATATCCATATCACATAATTCCGTGATATTTTTCCCATTTACTCTAAAAAACTGTGCTTCTTTTTTTAGACGAGAACCTTCACAGACAGGACATTTAATTTCGTCCATAAAGTCTTTTGCCCAGCGTTTTATACTCGTTGTGGCACTCTCGTCGTATTGATTTTTGATGAAATTCGAAATTCCTTCAAAATCGATTTTATATTCTCTTGTAACGCCAAGATCTTTTGAGTTTACAGCAAATTTATCTTTCCCGCCATGTAAAATCATGGACATCGCTTCTTCAGGAATTTTCTCAATTGGATCCGTAATTTTAAAACCAAATTTTTCTCCAATGGTTTCTAACTGCTTAAAAATCCAAGAAGATTTATATTCTCCAAGAGGTGCAAAACCACCGCTTTTAATAGATAATTTAGGATTCGGAATAATCTTTTTTACATTGATTTCATGAACCGTTCCTAATCCGTTACAATGCGGACAGGCTCCTTTTGGAGAGTTGAATGAAAATAAATTCGGCTCTGGATTTTGGTATGAAATTCCAGTTGTTGGACACATTAAATTCCTGCTGAAATAACGAACTTCATTGCTGTCCTGATCTAAAATCATCAAAACATTTTCACCATGATGCATTGCGGTATTGATGCTTTCAGACAATCTTTTCTGATTATCCGGCGTATCTTCAATCTGCATTCTGTCTACTACAATTTCAATATCATGCGTTTTGTAACGGTCTAATTTCATTCCAGAAACCAAATCCTGAACTTCACCGTTTACACGAACTTTTAAAAATCCTTGTTTAGTGATTTGTTGGAATAATTCTGCATAATGTCCTTTTCTGGCTTTAATAACAGGAGCAAGAATATTAATTCGTTTTCCATTATAATCCTGAATAATCAAATCTTTAATTTGTTCATCAGAATACGAAACCATTTTTTCGCCTGTGTTGTAACTGTAAGCGTCTGCGCCACGAGCGTATAAAAGTCTCAGGAAATCATATATTTCAGTAATTGTTCCAACCGTAGAACGAGGACTTTTACTCGTAGTTTTTTGTTCGATCGCGATAACCGGAGAAAGTCCATCGATTTTATCCACATCCGGGCGTTCTAATCCGCCAAGGAATTGTCTCGCATACGCCGAAAAAGTTTCAACATAACGACGCTGGCCTTCGGCATAAATAGTATCAAATGCCAAAGATGACTTTCCAGAACCAGATAAACCTGTTATAACAACAAGTTTTTCTCTCGGAATGGAAATGTCTATATTTTTTAGATTATGAACTCTTGCACCAAGAACTTCAATAGTATTGTCTTTTTCTAACATAATTTTGAGCAAAACGCAAAGTTACCACTTTGATTTGTTCTTTTTGTGCTCGATAGCAAAACTTTATGTTACAATTAGTAACAAAAAACGCTAACTGTGAGTTAGCGTTTTCTTTTTCGGGTTGCCATATATTCTTCGATAGCTTCTTTGGTTGTGTACCAATTTCGGCCTTCTTTGTAAGCGTCAATTTTTCCTGTTCGGGCTAGTAAGCTTACATATTCCTGACCGTAATGGGCTTCTGGTTCGCTCACGATATTTTGTATGGGCTGATAATCGTAAGTGCTTCCTGGCATGGCTGTTAAATAGATATTTAAAGTTCTTTCGAGAGCCTGACACATCAAAAGAGTTAATTTTTGATAATTGCCATTGTTTGCCTGGTTAAGCGCTTCGTAATATTTCTTTCGATCATTCTTTAAAATAATTGCAGGAGGAAAGCCGCAACGCATCAATAATAAATTCATGCTCAAACGAACGGTTCGCCCATTTCCATCAAAAAAAGGATGTATCCAGACTAGTTTATGATGGTAAATAGTAGCGAGTTCAATATCATTTAATCCTAAAGGATTTGTGTTTATAAACTCAATTAATTCATCAAGATAATCTGAAACTTTATTTGCATTTGGAGGCATAAAGTTAGCACCAGAAATACGAACAGCCGCCATTTCGAATGCGTCCTGCAAAATCATCCTCAATAGATCGAAGGACTAAGCCATGAATCGAAAGAATATCAATACTTCTTAGTTTGTAATTATCATCAACAATTGAATATAAATAATCAATTGCTTTATCGTGATTGTGAGTTTCGAAATGTTCCCGAAGCGATTTCCCCTTAATCGTGATTCCTTCCTGAATTACCATTTGGGTTTCGCGCAAGCTCATTGTATTTCCTTCAATGCTATTAGAATTGTATGTCCATTCTAGAGATAAACTCTCGCGAATTTTGTGCAAAGCGATATTGGGCAATGGTCTGCTGTTTTGCAGGTCAAGCCTTTTTTTGTATAATCGATCAAATGTTGATTGAAATTCTTCTCGGTATGTTAAGTCAATATTCCACATAATCCTACAAAAGTACTTCTTAATATCGGATGGTGCAAATTTTTAACTTATCCGATATTAAGCTTATTCAATTGTCATGGAACGCAGTTTTGTTCTATAAGCCTCTAGTGCTATTGATTTAGAAATGAAGCCGTGGTATTTGCTATTTCGTAAAACAGGAAGAAATGCCGATTTTGAAATTTCAAATTTACTCATGACGATTTCCATGCTGTCAAAAGAAGTAATGGTTGCGTACCGGCGTTTTCATCACATCTTTAATTTGTGTGTATTTCACGCGGTACGGATTGAAAATAATTTCTCGGATATCATTAAAATGTACAACTCCGACCAAATCTTTTTCATGATCAACAACGGCAAAAACAACTTGATTAGAATGCGAAATAAGATCGACTAATTTGCCTAAATTTTCATCAGGATGCACCGTTAAATAATCACATTGAATGATAGCATCAATATCTAAAGTCGATAAAATATTAGAATCTTTATTACTGGTAAAAGCGTGGCCTTTTTTAGCTAATCCTTTTACGTCAAGCGAATATTTTTCAAAACGTTTCGAAATAGCGAAACTAATGGAAGATACAATCATAAGCGGAATCATTAATCCGTAACCTCCTGTTATTTCTGCAATTAAGAAAATAGCCGTCAATGGGGCATGAAATAAACCACTTAAAATTCCAGCCATTCCAACCATTGTAAAATTGGAAATAGGAAGTTTTGATAAACCTACGAGCGTTACAAGTTTAGAAAAGAAATAACCTAAATACGATCCTAAGAATAGAGAAGGAGCGAAGTTACCACCGTTTCCGTCGCTTCCAAGAGTAAGACCTGAAGCAAAAACTTTCATCATCATTGTTGCGCCTACAAAAAGCAGTAAAACCCATTGATTGTTTCTAAAATCTGCAAACAAAGTATTGTCTAATATTTTTCCTGGATCTGATTCAGATAAAGTTTTAATACTTTCATAACCTTCACCAAATAAAGTAGGGAAAATAAAAATAAGCAATGCTAAAAGCGACGAACCAATTAATGCTTTTCTGTAAGGACCAATTTGCTGCTTTGAAAAATAATGCTCTACTCTTTGAAAATTACGAGAATAGTAAATAGCAACCAGTCCGGTAAGAACTCCTAAAAGAACATAAAAAGGGATATTATGATAATCGAATGTTTCTTGTTTTTTGAAGCTTAAAAGAATGCTTTCGTCCAAAACAATGGCAGAAACTAAGGCACCAGTTGCGGCAGAAATCATAATAGGAGTAAAGGCAGAAATGCTGACATCTACCAGTAAAACTTCAATAGCAAAAAGAACTCCAGCGATTGGCGCATTAAAGGCGACCGAGATTCCAGCGGCAACACCGCATCCAATTAATAATGTTCTGTCTTTGTATTGCAGTTTGTAGTTTTGGGCAAAATTAGAACCAAAAGCGGCACCAGTTATCACAATTGGACTCTCTAAACCTGCCGAACCACCCAGACCAACAGTTAACGAACTCGTAATAATTTGAGCGTACATCTGCTTTTTCGGAATGATACTGGCTTTTTTAGCCACCGCATAAAGGATTTGTGAGGTACCTTTTTGGATAGTTCCGTTCAGGACTTTTTTAACCACAAAAACAGTCAGCATTATTCCAACAATAGGTAAAATACTATTGATGAAACTTAATTTCAGAATTCCGTTAATGTAAGTTGCAAACGAAAATACGCTGTGCGCAAAAGTTTTAAGGACAATAACGGCAAGGGAACACGATATTCCAATTAGAACGCTCGATAAAAAAATAAACTGTTTTGGAGTCATTAAGGATTGTCCCAAAGCAATTATGCTTTCTAATCTTCTGAAATATTTCTTTAGCATTCTCTTTAAAAATTATCGTTCTTACAAAATTAGTTTATAATCTTAGATTAAAAAAATAAAAGGACCAGTATTAAAAACCAACAGCGGTATCATCTCCTCTAAAGTCAGCTCCTGCTTCTAATTTTTTATCTGGTAAAACCAAAATAGCATCTACTTTTCCAATAATAGGAGTTGGTTTTTCGTTTATGAGATAATTTTTAGCTTTTAGTTTGTCTATGGTTTTGGTATCAAAAGTGTTAGGTTCAAAGGTAATTAAATCAGGCGACCATTGATGATGAAAACGTGGTGCATTTACGGCGACCTGCATACTTAAATTATATTCATACACATTTAAAATAGTTTGCAAAACAGAAGTAATAATCGTAGAACCGCCTGGAGTTCCCACAACCATAAATAGTTTTCCATCTTTTTCGACAATTGTTGGCGTCATAGAACTCAACATACGTTTTTGGGGTGCAATGCTGTTGGCTTCATTGCCAACCAATCCAAACATATTTGGAGAGCCTGGTTTGGCACTGAAATCATCCATTTCATTATTTAAGAAGAAGCCTAACTCATCGCAATAATATTTTGAGCCGTAACCGTCATTCAATGTTGTGGTCGCGACAATTGCATTTCCAAATTGGTCTACAATAGAATAATGTGTAGTTTCGGTACTTTCGGCATAATTCACTTTTCCTTCTTTTATTTCAGAAGATAATGTCGCTTTTTCAGGATTAAAACTTGCCATTCGGTTTCGTAAATAATCTTCGGACAATAATTCTTTTACAGGTATTTTGACAAAATCTGGATCTCCTAAAAAGAAACTTCTATCAGCATAAGCTCTTCTTTCTGCTTCTACAATAACTTGAATGGATTGATCAGAATTATGTCCCATTTTAGCTAAATCATACGGCTCAAGCATTTTTAAAATTTGCGCTAAACAAATTCCGCACTGCTTGGAGGAGCCATCGAAGTAATTTTTAAATCTTTATAAGTAAACTGAAGCGGTTTTCGCCACTTTGCTTCATATTTGGCTAAATCCTGCAGGGTAATGATACCGCCTTTTTTCTGAAGATAATCGACTAAAATTTTGGCCGTTTCGCCTTTGTAAAATTCATTTCGCCCTTTCTTCTGGATTCTTCTTAAAGTTTTGGCAAGTGCTGGATATTTTATAGTATCGTTTTCTTTAAAGTTTCCAGATAAAAGTGAAGATTCCCCGTTTATTTTAACAATGCTTTCGTGATAATCCTTTAGTCTCTTTTCTTGTTTTTGTGTAACTATAACACCTCTTTCTGCTAAAGCAATAACAGGTTCTAAAATTTTAGAAATGGGCATTGTTCCGTACTTTTTATGTACAGCAAAAACACCGGCAATAGTTCCAGGAACACCAATCGCAAGAGCAGTTTCGGTACTTTTTCCTTTAATGACATTTCCGTCACTGTCCAAAAACATATCTTTTGTAGCCGCCAATGGTGCTTTCTCTCGATAATCTAAAGAACCGACTTCACCATTTGCTTTTCGATACACCATAAAACCGCCGCCACCAATATTTCCAGCGAAAGGAAAAGCAACTGCCAGCGCCAATTCGGTTCCTACCATAGCGTCAAATGCGTTTCCGCCTCTTTTCATGATATCGGCTCCAATTTTGGAGGCTTCTTCGTGGGCAGAAACAACCATTGCTTTTGTTACAACTAATCCAGTTGGATTTGCATTCGTCTGTTGTGCATTGGAGTTGAAATATATGAGGGCAATTAAAAGCGTAATTTTTTTCATTTAAGCGTAGGTTTATAATGGAGAATAACGATTTAAAGAGAAATCAATTTTGCTTTGGCCTGTACTTTTATTTCTTCAAAAAAGGAAGTAAATTCTTCTTCAAAATCGTCGTAAAATTCATTCAGTTCTTCAATTGCAAATTGCATTTTAGAAATATTCTTAGAACGGCGGTCCATTTGAGTCAGAATTTGATGGATCCCTTCAGTAGTTTGATAACTTAAAAGCCAGTTTCTCTCAATCATATAAGGCATTAAACCTTGTGTTTTTTCGGTTAGAATATCATAATTATCATGCGGCGAATTATAGAATCGATTGATGAAACTCTCTAATTTTTCGTCTGAATAATTAGTCCAGTTTTTGGCCAAAAAATGATCATAAACAATATCTACAATTACTCCCGAATAATGATGGTATCTGTCGTGTAAGCGTTTGGTGCTTTTTCTAAAAATATCGTGCGAATCGGTATAAGTATCTATGAAGCGATGCAGTAAAATTCCTTTTTGAACATCTTCTGGAAAATGGGCAAAATGTTTTCCGCGAATTCCATCGGCCATAAAATTTCCAATTTTGATTAAATCATTTTCGCCAGAAAGATATATGTGGGCTAAGAAATTCATTTTTTTTGAGTTGCTAAGGTTCTGAGATTCTAAGTGGCTAAGATTCTCAGGCGCTAAGTTATTTTAGTAAATGTATAAAAACTTTTTTAAATGATTTTGTTATAAAACTGAGTTGTTCTAACACAGACGTGTAATGTTAATTTTGAAATCTTACAAAATTAGCACCTGAGTAACTCGGTAACTTTTCTATATTTGTAATAAAATAACCCTAACTCACAAAAATGACTCTAATAAAATCTATTTCTGGAATCCGTGGGACGATCGGAGGAAAAGTAGGAGATAATTTAACTCCTGTTGATGCAGTAAAATTTGCGTCGGCATACGGAACTTTCTTAAAAAATAATATTGCTAAAGATAAATTGACGGTTGTAATTGGTCGTGATGCCAGAATTTCTGGACCAATGATTCACAACTTGGTTGTAAATACTTTAATAGGTTTAGGAATCAATGTAATTGATCTTGGACTTTCTACAACACCAACCGTTGAAGTTGCTGTGCCTTTAGAAAAAGCGGATGGCGGTATCATTTTAACTGCTTCGCACAATCCAAAACAATGGAACGCTTTAAAATTATTGAATGCTAAAGGAGAATTTTTGAGCGGTGCAGACGGTGCTAAAATTCTTGAAATTGCTGAAGCTGAAGCTTTCGATTTTTCAGATGTTGATAGTTTAGGTGAAATTACACTAAACGATGCGTACATGGATATTCATATCGATGAAGTTTTAAACTTGCCATTGGTTGATATTGAAGCCGTTAAAGAAGCTAAATTTAAAGTTGTTGTTGATGGAGTAAATTCATCTGGAGGAATTATTATTCCTAGACTTTTAAAATTAATGGGAGTTGAAGTGGTAGAATTATACTGCGAACCAAACGGACATTTTCCGCATAATCCAGAACCTTTAAAAGAGCATTTGACGGATATTTCTGAATTAGTTGTTAAAGAAAAAGCGCATTTAGGAATCGTTGTGGATCCAGATGTAGATCGCTTGGCTTTTATCAGCGAAGACGGAGAAATGTTTGGTGAAGAATATACTTTGGTTGCTTGTGCAGATTATGTATTAAGTAAAACCCCAGGAAATACAGTTTCGAATATGTCATCTTCTCGTGCCTTACGCGATGTAACTGCCGCACATAACGGAAGTTATGAAGCAAGTGCAGTAGGTGAGGTGAATGTTGTAGAATTGATGAAGAAAAATAACGCTATTATCGGTGGTGAAGGTAACGGTGGAATCATCTATCCTGAATTGCATTACGGAAGAGACAGTTTGGTTGGAGTTGCTTTATTCTTGACGCATTTAGCAAATAAAAAAATCAGTGTTTCTGCTTTAAGAGCCTCTTATCCGGAATATTATATGAGTAAAAATAAAATTGAATTGACACCGCAAATTGATGTCGATGCGATTTTAACTCAAATGACAGAGAAATATAAAAACGAAGATATTTCTACAATTGATGGCGTGAAAATTGATTTCGCAACAGAATGGGTTCATTTAAGAAAATCAAATACAGAACCAATTATTCGAATTTACACTGAAGCACCTTCTCAAGATGCGGCAGATAAATTGGCTCTTCGTATCATTGACGAAATTAAAGTAATAGCTGGAATCTAAGATTTTAGTTTTTTAAGAGAACAAAGGGCTGTCTTCAAAAAAGTAGACAGCCCTTTTTCTTTTTTTTACGAAAACTCAGCTTTTTAGTTTGTCACGTGAAGTTATCATTCCATAGGAATGTTTCATTGGTAGAAAAAAATTGCCAGCCGTATTTACAAGTTCCGTAGGAACGTTTGATATGTAGATCGTTAAAAAATGATGTGAATCAAACGTTCCTACGGAACGAAAAATCGGATAACGTTATAATTTTCTACCGATGAAATGCTCCGATGGAGCAAAATATTTAGACTACTAGAAAGAATGTCTCCATTTTTGATACTGTATTTATTTTTTATGATAGCCTGAAATTAGCTCTTTAGTTTGTCACGTGAAGTTATCATTCCATAGGAATGTTTCATTGGTAGAAAAAAAATGCCAGCCGTATTTACAAGTTCCGTAGGAACGTTTGATATGCAGATCGTTAAAAAATGATGTGAATCAAACGTTCCTAAGGAACGAAAAATACGCTAACATTATAATTTTCTACCGATGAAATGTTCCGATGGAACAAAATATTTACACTACTAGAAAGGATGTCTCCATTTTTGAGACTGTATTTATTTTTTATGAAAGCCCGAAATTAGCTCTTTAGTTTTTCACGTGAAGTTATCATTCCATAGGAATGTTTCATCGGTAGAAAAAAAATTGCCAGCCTCATTTACACGTTCCGTAGGAACGTTTGATATTGAGATTGTTAAAAAATGATGTGAATCAAACGTTTCTACGGAACATAAAATAGGATAACGTTATAATTTTGTACCAATGAAATGTTCCGATGGAACAAAATAGTCGCTAGTTTTTAATAATCTTAACCGATTTTTTTACCTTTCCATAAACAGCATTTACCACATAAACCCCTTTTGGTAATTTATCGCCAATTTTAATATCTTGATTGGTAAAATAAGAATCAGAAGAAAAAATGATGTTTCCATTCATGTCTATAATTTTCAATTTTACAGATTCTGTTTCAGTTGATTTGATATGAAGAATCGATTGGTTTTTTACTGGATTTGGATACACTGTAAAACTATCTTTTCCAAGTTCCGATTCTCCAACACCGAGATTAGCAACCGCAACATCAATATAGTTGAAATTAAAATCGTTTGACTTGAATTTAATTTTCAAGTACACTTCGCCTTTTGGCAATGCAACAGCATTTACGATTTTATCAGCAAAAGTTTGATAACCGCCAGTGGCTGGAAATGTTTCGTCTGTTTTTACCACAACATCATTTACAAGTATGTCAAACTTACCAGTATTAGTGTAAGAAGCCACTCTGAAAGTCAAATTATAAGTTCCAGCATCTGGAACATTTAGCATAAATTCGTTCCAGTCTCCATCTTCAATAAAGCAAACATTTTGTCCTGTATTAGAATCTGTAGTAGTTTGTAAGCCAGTTCCTTTTCTTCTGTAATGTTTATTTGCTTGCGATACGACCTGGAACCGTTATTTTTTTTGAGGTATAAGGTACACTGATATATTCAGTTCCGATAGGTCTTAGAACACCGCTTTCTGGTGCCAATAATGGATTTTCGGCCATGTCTTTCCACGCAGAATTTACTCTTCCAGAAAACCAAGAATAGCGAAATATATCAGGATCATTTTCAAAGCTGGTCAAAATTTGCTTCATGAATGCCGTTTTATCTGCGACCGACTGAATTACTCTATTTGAAAACTCCGTAATCCAAAGCGGGCGGTTAAATTTCTTTAAAAGTCCCGTAACTCCAATTACAGATCCAGCAGTGGCATCATAGGTATGAAAAGCTATATAATCGACTTTGCAGGTGGGACATAATTGAAAGAACTGGTTGTGCCAAACCACAGGGTCAGAAATGCCTCCGTAATTTTCAGGTCCGTTATAAGCTGGCGAGGCGCTGACAATTTCCAGATTTTTTGCTGTCGCTATTTTTTCAATATTGACCCAGGCATTAACCGCTTCTTGAGGCGTTAATCTGGCGCCGTCGTTAAAGTTTGGTTCATTAAAAGCCAAAAGATATTTTGCTCCAGGTTTTATTTTATTGATGAAATCCTGAACTTGCACATCGCTGATTTTTCCCCATGCCATTGGGACAAATTCAACTCCGAGTGATGCATAATTGGCATTTAAAGCGGCGTCAGGTTCTGGAGACCAATTGTACCACCAAGAAAGGCCGGGCCTTAGTGCCAGCATATCTGCCTCAGAATGATATCCATAAGCGATGCCTCGTTTTGGACTCTGTGCAAAGAGACAGCAATGTAGAAACAGTACTAAAACTGTAAAATGTAATTTTGTGATCATGGTTAATGATTTTGTGGTTTTTTACGATAAGTAGAGAACTTCAAATTTATATCCTTTCCCTTTTTTATCAGTCTAAAAAAATCATTACAAAAACACATCAAAAGCCTTGCAGAAAGTTGATTTTGCGTTTTCAAGCCACTATTTAAAAAGAAAATCCGAAAAGCAGATACTGCTTTTCGGATTTTTTTGGATTGTTATTTAACGCGGTGTTTCCATCTTTTGTGTGTCCATAAATAGAATTCTGGAGTTTCAAGAATCTGTTTTTCGACTTCGTTTAAATATCTTTCTGTTATTTCAAAATCATTAAATTCTTTCGGATTATCAGCAATAGGAAGAAAAGTCGCTTCATAATATCCTCTTGCCACTTTTTTAACCTTTACCATTACAACACTCAAATCGTATTTTTTGGCCAGCATTTCGGCTCCAGTATGCACGGGAACTTCAATACCTAAAAATTTCATTGAATGAAAAATGCGGTCTAATTTAGGAGACTGGTCACTTGCTAAACCATACATGCTTAAAATTCCGTTGCGCTGGTTTTGGGCCATTGTTGGAATTGCTTTTCTGGTTTCAATCATTTCTGTATTGTATTTTGATCGAATTTTTCGAATCAATTTATCAAAATAAGGATTGGCAAGTTTTTTATAAACCGCAATTCCTTTAAAACCAATTTTTGGGTTAATGGTCAAAAGCCACTCATAACTTGCATAATGTGAAGCCACAAGAATTACACTTTTTCCTTTTTTAGCATAATCCAAAACCAGATCAATATTCGTTACATGAAATCTCTTTTCCATTTCTTCTGGAGAAATACTCATAGTTTTAATCATTTCTAAAAACATATCGCACATATGTTTGTAGAATTTCTTTTCTATTTGTTTCCTCTCAGCATCACTTAAATGTGGTAAAGTAAGCGCCAGATTCTCGCGCACTACTTTTTTGCGATATCCTATTACTCTGTATACTAGAAAATATACGAAATCTGAGAATAAGTAAAATAATCGAAAAGGTAATATAGAGATCAGCCAAAGTAAAGGGTAGGCTAAAATATAAACGAGAAACTGCATGGAATTTTTTTTACAAATATAAATTAAAAATGATTAATGATTGATATTTTGCTTTCTGCCGAACTTATGTTTTAGAATCTGTATATTTACAATTCACAATAATTATATTTTATGAATATCATTTTAGTAGGGATTATCGTTGCCAACGTTGTTATTAGTTACAAAGGTTTTAATGATCTTTCTTTTTTTAGAAAGTATGAGTTTCATGTAGGAAGTATTCGTTCTGGAGAACAAATTAGAATGTTATCTTCTGGTTTTCTGCATGTAGATATGATGCATTTAATATTTAATATGCTGACGCTTTACTTTTTTGCACCAGTTGTTATAGGCTGGCTTCATGCTTTTTCTTTTATTCTTATTTATTTTGGAAGTTTGATTTTTGGAAATCTCCTCACCATGTTATTTCATAAAAATGATTATAGTTATCGCGCTGTTGGAGCTTCTGGAGCTGTAACCGGCGTTTTATATTCAGCAATATTACTGCAGCCTGACATGATGCTCGGAATATTTTTTATAATTCCGATGCCAGCATATATTTTTGGAATTTTATATTTATTGTATTCTATTTACGGAATGCGCGCCAAAAATGATAATATTGGACACACAGCACACTTTGGAGGTGCTATAGGCGGTTATTTGATTACTTTGATAAAACAGCCGTCTTTATTTACAGATCAAACTTATATGGTAATCCTGCTTGCGATTCCGATTTTGATACTTTTTGTAATGGCAAAATTGGGAAAAATATAATGCTGGCATAACTTTTGAAAAGTTTTTATCAAATATTAAAATATAACAAAAATGAAAAAACTAGTATTATTTTTAACAATCATGTTTATGACTATGTCTTACGGCCAGGAAATCAAACAAGTACCTCTAATTAATGTTAATGGAGAAGGAAAAGTAAAAGTAGCACCTGATCAGGTTTGTATTTCAGCTTCGGTTGAAACAAAAGGGAATAATGCTAAAGACGTTAAAAAACAAAACGACGAAAAGATGGATGCGGTTCTAAAATTCATCAAAAAAATGAATATTCCAACGGCAGATTTCAAAACAAAACAAGTTGCGCTTAATCCGCAGTACGATTATGAGAAAAAGAAAACTTCTTATAATGCTGTACAGACTGTAGAAATTATTGTAAAAGATTTATCTAAATATGATGAATTGATGGAAGGTTTAGTACAACAAGGAATTAATCGTATCGACAAAGTTTCTTTTGAATCATCTAAATTAACACAATATCAATCTGAAGCTAGAAAATTAGCAATGAAAGATGCAAAAGTAAAAGCTGAGGAATACGTATCTGTTTTAGGACAGAAAGTAGGTAAAGCATTTACAATCTCAGACAATTCTCAAGTTTACCACCCACAGCCAGTTTATGTCGCTATGCGTATGAAAGAAGCAGATTCTATGGGAGCTTCAAATGAAACTTTAGCAATTGGAGAAATTGAAATTACAGCTAATGTTAGTGTGAGTTTTGTTTTAGACTAAACGATATAAATTTTCAAATTTTTAAAATCCAAATTCCAATTTTATGTTGGGATTTGGATTTTTTTTGCTTCTAATAAAAGTCTTATACTGTTGTTTTTATGGCTTTTTGAGCACTTTTATATGGGATTTTCAAGTTTAATTTTGCTGAGTTATTTAAGTGAAATAACAATGAATTTTTTAAATTAAAATCGTCTAAAAATCAAAAAAAACAAATGAAAAAAACGGTTTTATTTCTCTCATTATTTATAATTTTCTTTTCCTGCAACCATAATACAGAAATCAAGAAAAATCATGCAATTGTAAAAGATTCTATTGTTCAGAAAGAGGATACAATTGCAGAAAAAAACACAGATACAATATCGACAAAAAAGAAAGGACCTCCAAAACCCGAAGATTTTGACGTAATTGTGCAATTACCAAAAAATCGTTATGCACTTATAACTTTGGAAGCTTATTTGGATAAAGAACAAAATTATGATTGGTTAACATGGTCATATAAACCAAAATGTATAAAAGTATTTGATGACAAAACAAAAAAACAAGTGCCACAAACACTACTAAATAATTATTATTCGGATAAGAGTGATAGCTTAGGTAATTATTATGTTGATTATGGCGATTTTAACTTTGATGGAAAAATGGATGTAGCTGTTAGAGGTAGAGAATCAGGTTACCGAGCTTTTTGTTATTGGAATTTTTTCTTGGCAACTTCAAAAGGCTATAAGTTTAGTAAATCATTTTCGGAAATAATGGATTCTCCAATTGCCTATTTTGAACTTGATGCTAAACACAAAAAAATTATTGCCTACAGAGAAGCTGAATTTAATGGTCGTTTTGAATATAAGGTCCAAAAAAACAAGGCACAATTAGTAAAAGATGTTAGATCTAGCCGATTAGTATTTCAGCCATTTAATTATCATTCAGAAGAATATTGGAATGGAAAAAGATGATTTACACGCGAGGTGCAATCTTCAATAAAGACTTCATAGAAAATGATTATGAAAAAGCATTTTGGTCTTTTAAAATTAAAAATAAAAAAGAAAAAGTTGTAATTTTTGATGATGAACTTTCTAACCTCTATTATTCTGTGGTAAAAAATGACAGTTTAATCGATTATATGTATTCTGAAAAATTCAAATATAATGCGAAAAACAATACACTAGAGTTTACAGATAAAAATAAAATTTACAAAGTGTTTGAAACAAATGATAATATAGGTGTTGAAATAAAATCAAAAGGAAAAACAATAAAATTAATTGGAGATATTAAAAGTAAAAAAGGAAACTTATCTAGGACGATATATTTAAAAAGAAACGAAGAAGACAACTCTAATAGTAATTTTGAAAATGTTGTTATTGAAAAATAATTGAAATTAAATTCCAAGATTTATAAAAATCCAAATTCCAATTTAACTTGGGATTTGGATTTTTTTGCTTCTAATAAAAGTCTTATACTATTGTTTTTATGGCTTTTAGAGCACTTTTATATGGGATTTTCAAGTTTAATTTTGCTGAGTTATTTAAGTGAAATAACAATGATTTTTTTAAAATTAAATCATCTAACAGCTTACAAATTCAAATGAAAAAAACAGCATTATTAATTTCATTATTTATAATCCTTTTTTCCTGCAACCATAATACAGAAATCAAGAAAAATCATGTAATTGCAAAAGATTCTATTGTAAAGAAAGAGGATACAATTGCAGAAAAAAACACAGATACAATATCGACAAAAAATAGTGAAGCGGAAAAAATAAAAGTTGATAAAGGATTGGTTGTTTTGTTACCTAACAACCGTTATGCAGTTATTGTTTTAGATTATGATATTAGAAAAGATAGAGATTGTATAATTAAAAAAGTTAAAGTCTATGATCGTACAACAAAAAAGCAAGTACCAGAGACGAGGCTAGATAATTATTTTGCAAATCAACATGATGATATTGAAGAAGATAAGGTTTGGTATGGTGATTTTAATTTTGATGGAAAAATGGATGTTGCAATAAGTGATAAAGGGTCAGGTTACCGTAATTTTACTTTTTGGAATTTCTTTTTAGCAACTTCAAAAGGTTATAAGTTTAGTAAATCTTTTTCTAAAATAATGGATGATCCTATTGCTTATTTTGAACTTGACGCTAAGAATAAAAAAATTATTGCTTATAGGCAAGCTGAATATGATAATAGCTTTGAATACAAAATTGAAAATAATAAAGCCAATTTAATAAAGTTTACTTCAGAGGGCAGTCGTATTGGACCATTTTATGATCATCATGAAACCTCTTGGATAGGAAAAAAAGAAATTACAACAGATAAGCGTACAATAAAGGAATACAATGAGGAAATTTTATCTTTTGATATTGAGAACAGTAGAGAAAAAAATTGTGCTTTTTATTAATGAAGATTATTCACCAACCCTTTATTATTCTTTAGTAAAAAGTGATAGTTCTGTGGTTTTTGACTATTCTGAAAATTTCAATTATAGCATAAAAAATAATTTGCTGGTATTTAAAGATAAAAATAAAACATATAAAGTTTATGAATCAAAAACTAACGTTGGCGTTGAAATAATAGAAAAAGGGAAGACAAGAAATCTAATAGGAAATTTCAAAAGTAAAAAAGGCAGTTTATCTCGCATAATATCTTTAAAAAGAAACGAAGAATACAGCACTAATAGTAATTTTAAAAATGTTGTTATTGAAAAATAATTGAAATTAAATTCCAAGATTTAAAAAAATCCAAATTCCAATTTAACTTGGGATTTGGATTTTTTATTTTACGTAGATTTTTCGTTGAACTAATTAATATTTAAATTTACTTTTAAAACCACTTTATGACTAATCCTGCGGAATTTTTAAGAACACATATTGAGAAAGTAGTTTCTTTGACAGATGAAGAAGTCGCGTTTATTACTTCTCATTTTACATTAAAAACTTTTGAGAAAGGTCAATTTATTATCGAGGAAGGGAATGATGTAAAAGAAGTATATTTTGTAGTGTTTGGACTTATCAAATTGGTTTATGAAGATAAAGATGCTAAGAAACACATAGTTTCTTTTGCGATGGAAGATTGGTGGGAAACCGATTTTCAGGCTTTTTATACAAAAGGGAAAGCATCATTATCGTTAGAATGTATTGAAGAGACTATGCTTTACAGTCTTTCGCTGGAAAACTTTGAAAAACTGTGTAATGAATTACAGAAAATGGAGCGTTTTTTTCTTCGAAAATCTATTGCAGGACATATTGGATCGCAAACTAGAATATTATCATTCCTGACATCAAATGCACGCGAACGATACGAACAGTTACTGCTTAAAAATCCTTCGTTACTGCGACGTGTTCCTAAATCCTCTTTGGCTTCTTATTTAGGAGTTTCGCGCGAGACGCTGAGCCGACTATTTTGATAATTTAAAATTGTGATGTTTGTCACGTCGCAGAAAATACGGATTTATTGATTTTTGCATCTATAATTTTTAAAATATAAAAGATGGAAAAACGAGTAATAAATCCATGGAAATGGCAGGATGCAAGAAACTATGTTCAAGCGGTAGAAGTGAGTAATGTAAAAGGAACTCTTTATGTTTCTGGACAGACCGCTATTGATGAAAATGGGATTTCCAGCGATGCTGATATGCGAAGTCAGCTGTTTCAGACAATCGAAAATTTGGAAAAAGTAATTTTTGATGCCGATTATGAATTAAAGAATATCGTAAGACTTAATATTTACACAACAGATAGTGCCGCGTTATTTGAAAATTTCGATGTTTTCCAGACTTGGATTCAGCAAAATGAAATAACACAATCGAGTACAGTTCTAGAGGTAAAAAGTCTTTTTGAAACCTTAAAAGTTGAATTTGAAGCTACAGTTGTAAAGTAATCTCTTTTAAAAGTAGTTTTTTTCTGCAAGAAATTTATGTTCATTTCTTAAACTATTCTTTGTTTGCGCTGTTCACTTTTAACTTAACATAGAGTTTATATTTAGGTGACCTTGCGATTGTATACTTGTAAGTTTAAAATACAAACAATGGCAAGGTCACTACTATTACTATTTTCTTTTTTTACTATTTTCTCCTTTGGACAACAGATAAAATTTGAAAGTTTTACTGCAAATCACGGTTTATCTAACAATTCGGTTGCTGATATAGAGAGCGACAAAGACGGAGGTTTATGGATCGCGACTTGGGATGGTTTAAATTATTTTGATGGATATAATTTTAAAATTTATAAAAACAATTTAAATGATCTTAAAACCATTTCCAGTAATTATATTACCAAACTAAAAAAAGATGTCGAAGGACAAATCTGGCTTATTACTAAAGAGGGAAATATAAACAGCTATCTGGGAAATGATGAATTTAAAGAGTTTAAGTTTAAAAGTCTTCCAAAAGATATTCATTTATCTCAAAAAGGAAATATTGTAGTAGAAACCAGCACAGCGTTCTATGAATTTAAAAATAAATCCTTTGTAGAAATACCTCAAAATAAAGTAAAAAGAAAAGATTTTAATTCTCTCAAAAACATTCTGCTGAAAAAATATCCTAAACTTATTATCAATGATATTTTAAAAGATAAATTAGGAAATATATGGTTTGCAACTCGAGAAAATGGACTCTACATTCTAACTAATGATTCTGATGAGAATAATATAGAACATATTACGGCTGATATTTATGCATCGTATTCTTTTAAAAGCAATGAAATCGAAACACTCCACGAAGATGATTTTGGCAATATTTGGTTAGGCCAGAAAGACGGAGGTTTGAGTATGGCATATACTGGCTCTCAGGAAATCAACTCGATTATGCCCCATCCTGTAAAAGAGCCTTTTCTGCCTGCTGAAACTATCAGGGCAGTTACCAAAGACACTAAAGGAAAAATTTGGCTGGGTTATTACACAAGAGGGCTTTATCACTACAGTGAGAACAGACGTCTTTTTGAAAAGTTTAAAATAGAAAAGGCGGGTCTAGATCCAGATTGGGAGCGAATAAGAACGTTGTTTACGTCAAGCGACGGCTCGGTTTGGGCTGGTACATATAAAGGAATTTTGCGTATTTCAGGAAATAACGTCACCAGTTACGAGAACAGTAACGCAGATGGAATGAACATTACGAGATGTTACTCTATTTATGAGGATCAAAATAAACAATTATGGATGGGATGCTGGGGCGGACTTGCTAAATTTAATCTTACAGCAGGCAGATTTGAAAAATTTAAGGGACAAGAATTAGTAAAGAAATACCACATTAGATGTGTTAAGAAAAATAACCAGAACCTTATATTGGCAACAGAAAACAATGGAGTAATTGTGTTTAATTCTACGACAGGCACTATAAAGAAAATTACCACCAAAGAAGGAATTTTAGGTAATAGTATTTACTCACTTTTTGTTGATAATGAATCAGATAATTATTGGATTGCTTCTCTGGGAGGTGTAACTGTTTTTAATAAAAAAACGGGCTTGGTAAAAAACATTACGGAATCGGAAGGTCTGCCAAGTCATATGGTGTACGGAATTATAGACAATGGAAACAAAGTTTGGATTAGTACCACAAAAGGAATTGCTTCTATTGATAAAAAAACATACACGGTTACTTCTTATAATCCGAATAACGGATGGCAGGCACCAGAATTTTCGGAAGGAGCTTATTTTCAGGATTCGAAAGGAAATTTGTTTTTTGGAGGAGTAGCGGGACTTAATTATTTTAATCCAAATACGATTTATTCGAATGAGGCAAAAGCAAAAATAAAATTGAAAGTAGATGGCGAGACAGCTTATGCGAAAGAACAATTGAAAAAAGTTTTTCCCACAATGAATTAGAAATAGAATTAATTCCGATTCTGTTTCCTAAGAAAAAAACAGATGTTTATTATAAACTGGAGGGAAAAGATGAAAAATGGATTCTTGCAGTTCCGAGCAGTAAAATAAAATATTCTCATTTATCTTCTGGTGATTATCATTTTTTAATCAAACAGGGAAGAGACGGAATTCCAGAACCTGTGTTTTTTACCCTTACTGTTGGCAAAGCTTTTTATGAATCAATATCGTTTTATATGCTTTTATCGGGCTGTATTCTACTTTTCTGTATAATAGTCGTTTATGTAAAAAACAAAGCAAGCTCAAACGCGAGAAAAATATCTGGAAGAATTGGTAACGGCTCGTACCTCTGTAATTGAGAATCAGAAAAAAAATCTGGAAGATATTAATGTAGAACTGGATCAGAAAAATAAAAAAATAGAAGAACAAAAAGAAAAACTTTTAATTCTTCACAGCGATTTAAAAAACGAAAATTTTGAGATCGAAAAATTTAAAACTTTTATGCTGGCTGAATTTCAAAAACCAATCTCAGAAATAATTAAAGTTTCCAGTTCCTTTAAAAAAGATACAGAAATACATCGGGAACTATTGCTGAAAACGAGCAAATTGGTAAATCTTATTTCGGAGTGGAATTATTTGGAACACGTTAAAGATCTTGGTCCCGTAAAAAAGACAGCGACTAATTTGTTTCCTGTTTTAAAAAATAATGTAGAAAAATTAAAAAAGAATCTGCAGACTTAATCAGGTAAATTTAAATTGTGAAATTGACAATACAAATTGTTTTGCAATGATCGATATATTACGATTAAAGCTTTCCATGCAGTACTTTTTTAATGACATCTGCAAATATTCGGATAAAGACAGTACATTGAATATTGCCATTAGTCGCGAAAATAATTTGATACAAATTAAAGTCGATTCGGATAGTATTATCTTAAAAAACAACTGGTACAACATTTCTCATTACAGTCCTTATTTTACAGCTTTACAAATTTTATTACAAGATTTAAAGGCAGAGTTAATTCCGTCTTCAGATGGACATTTTCAAGCAGTATTGAATATTCCGATAGAATTTGTTGATCCAGATGTCAATTTTAAAGAAACAATTTCTTGGAAAAATTTTAATTATGAAAATCAATTTTCTGAAGGTAAAAAAATGTCTTTTAGTTTTTGGTGATCCGTATAACAATCCAGTCGCAAATCAGGTTTTGGAAAGCGAAAATTATAACATAATCTATGAAAGTTCGATTTCTAATTTAAACGCAGTAATAAAACAGATTGATATTGTCGCTTTGGTTTTCTATCAGGCATCATTTTCAAAAGAGTCGCTTAACTTTTTACAGTTAAACAAAGAAAATTCGAATATAAAAATACCACTGATTTATATTTCCGAAGATATCAATTACGAACTGGACGAGCAATTATTAGAAATAGGTATAGATACGCATATTAAACTTCCCGCCAGCGTTTCTTTTGTCCGAAAAAAGATCGACAGTTTGATTCATCAAAATGTTGAACCTTTAAGAGAACATAAAATCCAGCAGAAAATATTTGAAATTCTGACCGAAGATAATGAACATGTTACAGCAAATGAAAAACTATTAAAAAGAGCATTAGAAATAATAAAAGAACAATTGCAGAATCCTTTATTTAATGTAGAAATGCTGGGTGAAGAATTGGGAATCTCTAGAGTAAAATGCTATCGCGTATTTAAAGAAACTTTAAATCAATCTCCTTCGGATATCTTAATGTCGCTTCGATTACAAAAAGCTGAAGTCTTATTAAAAACGAAAAGATTAAATATTTCTGAAATAAGTTTTGAATGCGACTACAATGATCCAAAGTATTTTGGACGTTCTTTTAAGAAGTATTTCGGAAAAACACCAAAGGAATATAAAGAATCTAAGGAATTAAAAGAGCAGACAGTTTAGAATTCCTGTTAGCCCTGTATTTACGCAAAGTTAGCCTAATGTTAATGAGCAATAAAGCCCCTTTTTTGCGTTAATTATATCCTAAATTGAATTAAAAGTCCTCTTTTGAAAAACAAAAATCCTCCTTTTGGCAGGATCCATAAAATACTTTTGGCAAAACATAAAAAAGTATTTTAAATGAAAAAAATTTATGCATTGTTAATTCTTGCCCTAGGATGTATGTCATATACCCATGCGCAAGTTTCAGTATCAGGAATCGTGGTTTCTGATGTTGAGAAAGTACCTGTACCAGGAGTATCTGTGTATATAAAGGGAGAACCAAAAGGAGCTGTAACTACAGATTTTGATGGTAACTTTAAGATTAAAGCACAGCAAAACAATGGTGTTTTGGTTTTTTCTTATGTAGGATTTCAAACAAAAGAAGTTTCATTCTCAGGCGGTGCAAAATTAAACGTTTCGCTTGTTGAAGAAGTAAGCACTTTAAATGAAGTAGTAGTGGTTGGTTACGGTTCTCAAAAAAGATCTGATGTAACTGGAGCTATCGGTTCTGTAAAAAGTGAAAATTTTAACAAAGGGGTAGTCGCAAATGCAGGACAATTGATTCAAGGTAAAGTTGCCGGGGTTAACGTTGTTGCAGCTGAGTGGTGAACCTGGTGCAAATCAAGATATCATTATACGTGGTGTTGGAAGTTTACGTTCTGGAACAACGCCGCTTTATGTAGTAGACGGATTTGCATTAGATAATTCTAATACTGGTGTTGCTTCAAATCCGCTAAACTTTATCAATCCTCAGGATATCGAAAGTATTGAAGTCCTTAAAGATGCATCGGCTTCTGCGATCTACGGGTCAAGAGTCGCAAACGGGGTAATTGTAATTACTACTAAAAAAGGATCAAAAGGTCAGACTAAAATTAATCTTAATGTAACTACTGGATTTTCATCTTTAGCAAATAAAGTGGATGTTTTTGGTGCAGATGAATTTAGAAGACAAGTTGTCGCTGTAAACGGAAATTTACAAGACGGCGGATCAAATACAGACTGGCAGGATGAATTAACGAGAACTGGTGTTTCTCAAAATGTTAATTTCTCTATGAGCGACGGAACAGAAAAATCAACTTATGTCGCATCTGTTGGTGTAGATAATCAAGAAGGTATTTTGAGAAATAGTGATTTAAAACGTTATTCTGGACGTTTAAACTTAACTCAAAAAGCATTGGATGATAAGTTTAATGTTGCTTTTAACATGACAGCAACTAAACTTGAAAATTCAAGACCAGACGCTAGAACTGTTGTAGGGAATATGTTGACAATGAATCCTACTGATGCGGTTTATGTGAACGGACAGCCAAATGTTAATTTAAGTAATGATATTTTAAATCCGTTAATTAGCGAGCAAAACTACTCTGATATTACAAATAACAATCGTATTTTGGCGAATATCGCACCGTCTTACGAATTCATAAAAGGATTAACGTATAAATTTAATCTTGGTGTAGATTATTCTATGTCTGAAAGAGACATCCAAGTTTTGCCATACTCATCGGCAACTAATACGACTTTGGGTTCTTTGAACAATATTATGACTACCAATAATAATATTTTATACGAAAACACATTAACGTATAACTTTAGTGCAAAAGCTCACAATTTTACGGTTTTAGCTGGTCAGTCTTACCAAAAAATTCAAGTAAACCAAAAGAGTTACAATTTATCTGGATTCCCTGATAATGGTGTGGAACCAAAAAATCAAATTGAAACAGCAAGCGAACGTACAACACAATCTTCATCTGCTGTAGAAAATGAGCTTCAGTCTTTCTTCGGAAGATTAAATTATGCTTACGATAATAAATATTTATTGACAGCAACAATGCGTGCTGACGGTTCTTCTAAATTTGGTAAAAACAATAGATACGGATATTTTCCATCTGTAGCATTAGGTTGGAATATTACTAAAGAAGATTTTTTAGCTGAATCTGAAACATTGAATAATCTTAAATTAAGAGCAAGCTGGGGACAAACAGGTTCTCAGGAGATTCCTTCTAAAATTACAAAAGCAAGTTATACAGAAAGTAATACAGGAAACGATACGTATCCGCTAGATCCTTCTGCTACAGACTTGAGCGGTTATCCTTATGGTTCAATCTACACACGTTTGGCGAATCCAAATATTCAATGGGAGGTTTCTACTCAAACAAACATTGGTTTAGATTTTAGTTTATTTAATAATAGATTATCAGGTACTCTTGATTATTTCAACAAAGTTTCGGAAAATATTTTATTAGAAGTAGCACCAGTAGATCCTATTCAGCCTACATCAAAATATTGGACAAATATTCCAAACATGCAGATTAAAAACAATGGTATTGAGGTGGCTTTAGATTACAGCAGTGATAAAAGCAAAGATTTCTCATACAGCATTGGTGGAAATGTGTCTTTCACAGACAATAAAGTAGAAAACTCTCCTTATAAAATATTAACAACAGGAGGCGCACAGGGAGGCGGACAATCTGGAGCAACGATCAACGGAGTTCTTAATGGACAGCCTATTGGTTCTTTTTATATGCTTCAATTTACAGGAATTGGTGCTGATGGTTTAAACCAATTTGCAGATACAAATGGAGATGGAAGTATCCTTGACGATGACCGTATCGTTGCTGGAAGTGCATTACCAGATTATATCTACGCTTTTTACTTGAATTTAAGATATAAAAACTTTGATTTTGGTGCGAATTTTAATGGTGCAGGCGGTAATAAAATTTACAACCACGTAGCAATGACTTCATTTAACAGAGGAAATTTAGCAAACTCTTTTAATACTACAGACAGAGCTTCACAATATTTAAATGAATCGTCTACCAATTCAAATACAGTTTCTACAAGATATTTAGAAGACGGAAGTTTCTTAAGATTAAATAATGCAACACTGGGATATAATTTAAGCCCAAAATTAATCGGACTTGATAATGTAATGGATAACATTCGTCTTTCGATTACGGGACAAAACTTATTTGTAATCACAAAATATAGTGGTTACGATCCTGAAATTAACACTGGAACTTCAGTTGGCGACATTCAGTCTTTTGGAATTGACTATTTCAGTTACCCTAGAAGCAGAACCATTGTATTTGGCTTAAACGCAAGATTTTAATCAAAAATAAAAAACATGAAAAATAAAATAATAGTAGCGACTCTTGCATTCAGTTTGTTCTTTACCTGGAGCTGTACTGACTTAGAAGAAAAGGTACTTGACGAATCTTTAGATGGTGCCGGACAAGCAGATGCAATCAGCGGAGCAATTGCTCCAGCATACGGACAATTAAAAGCAACATGGATTCATACCAATAATTTTGGTTTGCGACTAATTGCCAGTGACGAAGGTATTTTACCTTACAGAGGAGGAACAGACTGGTACGATGGAGGTAAATATTTAGCCGTTCACGCACATACTACAACACCTACAAATGACTTAGTTACCAGCACTTGGAACGAGCTTACTAAAAATATTTCCAGAACATTATCTGCTATTGAAGTGTTAACTCCTCTTGCAGAAGGAGGTAATACAGAGGCACAAGGAGCACTTTATGAAATGAAAGCGCTTAGAGCTTATTTAAACATGATGACATTAGACAGCTGGGGGATTGTGTTTAAAAAAGAATCATCAGCAAGTACTTCTGAAATCCTTCGCGGACAAGATGCAGTGACTTATATAGAAAACGAACTTCTATCTGTTGCCGATGTTATTAATAATACAAGAGGACCAGGAAGAATGACTCAGGCGACTGTTTGGGGACTTCTTGCAAAATTAAACCTAAATGTCGCCGTGTATCGTGATCCTTACGGAACGCCTTCCTTTACAACAGCAGATATGGACAAGGTTATTAAATACACAGATAATATTGTTAACTCAGGTAAATTCAGTTTATCACCAGAGTATTTTGACTTATTTGATGATAATAATAATTCAAATAAAGAAGTAATTTTTGCAATGGATCAGCGTGGTGTTTTAAAAGACGAAAATAACCGCTGGGCATATTGGTCAATTCCTGGATCAATGTTTCCAAGACCAGAATCAATTAATGCAGACGGAACGGATGGTCCTGCAATTACATCAGATTTTTATCAAACTTGGGTTGATGCTTACGGTAACGTAGATCCTGCCGATGCCGATTCTAGATTTTATAAAAACAATGCAAAAGTGCCTGAAAATTTAAAAGATCTTACTGGACTTTCACCTTTAAACGATCAGGATCATTATTACTGTGTAAAAGCTGAAGAGTTTGAAATTGACAGAGGAATCATGAGAGGTATTCCATGGGTCGCAAGAAAAGATGCCAACGGAGCATTCTTTAAATGTGATGGCGGCTATAGAATTTACCCAGTGAAACAAATTAAAGGTAACGGACCTGATAAAAATGTTGGTTATGTTGACCTAAAGCTGAAAGTTGATTTTACTAACGAAGGAAGTCTGCACTCTTCTGGATATAGAGTTTCTAAATACCAGTTCAGCCATACTTCACCAGATGGAAATTATTACAGCAGTGTAGATATGGTATTACTAAGATACGCTGAAATTTTGATGATGCGTGCTGAAGCTAAATTGAGAAAAGGAGATAATGCAGGTGCATTGGCCGATATGAATACAGTAAGAACTTCAAGAACGGCACGTGCTCCAATTCCAGCAGCCGCTTCCATCAATTAGTTTAGATATTTTATACAGAGAATATGGTTTCGAATTTTACTGGGAAGGTTTAAGAAGAAATACTCAGATTCGTTTCAGCCATTTTGAAGATAAATGGACGGAAAAAAACAGATACAGATGTAAATAAAAGATTGTTCCCAATTCCGCAGGTAGCAATTGATGGAGCTTCTAACACTCCAGGATATTTAGTACAGAACAAAGGATATTAAAAAAGTTAGTTTTAGTTTGAGTTGAATTTTACTGCTCATTTTCATTTGATGAGCAGTCTTGTGTTAGTTGTTTAAAACAGGGTAGTTTTAAAATTTTAAAACCCCTGTTTTTTTTTATTTTTTTATGAATTTGTTCTAGTTGTTAGAGTAAATATTTTACTTTTTTTATTGCCAAATCAGCCTTTTTTGCCCCAACATAATCGCCGCTGTCTTTTTGTTACCCAATTCATTAATTTATTTCAAAATGAAAAAATCTTTTTTATTCATTAGTCTTTTCTTGTCCTTTTTTGGAGCAGGAAATCAATTGTATTCTCAAAATATAGTTAAAATACATTCTCACAATGATTACAACCAAACCATTCCGTTTTGGGATGCTTATTCAAATGGAGCTTCCTCTATAGAAGCTGACATTTTTTTGAGAGATAATAATTTGTATGTTGCCCACGATCAGCAAAATATTACTGATTCCAGAACAATAGAATCTTTGTATTTAAAGCCTTTAGAAACGGCTTTAAATATGAAATATAAAAAGGAGCAGACAATTATTTTTGTTGATAGACATTAAAACAGATGCCGAACCAACGCTTAATAAACTTATTTCTATTTTAAAAAAGTATAAAACCATAACTGAAAATCAGAATATTAAAATCATTATATCTGGAAACAGGCCAAATTCTGACACCTATTCAAAATATCCTGATTTTATTAATTTTGATTTTCAGGAATTAGGAAAAACTATTTCAAAAGAGAATTGGGAAAAAGTAGCCACGGTAAGTGTCGATTTTAAAAATTATTCCAAATGGAATGGTTTAGGCAGATTAACCGAAGAGGATTATGAGCGCGTAAGTTCCATTATTTCTAAAGCAAAAGCGACCAATAAACCATTTCGTTTTTGGGGAGCTCCAGATACAAAAAGTGCTTGGAAAGCATTTTCAGAATTAGGTGTAGATATTATCAATACAGACAAACCTTACAACTGTGTTCACTATCTAGAAACCCTGCCAAACAGACTTGTTACAGCCAGTAATTTTTCAAAAGTTTATACTCCAACTTATAAAACAGACCAAAAAGATCTTCCCGTAAAAAATGTAATTCTTTTAATTGGAGATGGAAATGGATTATCGCAGATTTCGTCGGCTGTTTTGGCTAACAGCGGTGCATTATCAGTAACACAATTAAAAAGTATTGGTTTTATAAAAACACAATCTGCAGACGACTTTACAACAGATTCTGCCGCTGCAGGAACAGCATTGGCAACAGGTCAAAAAACAAATAACAGAGCCATTGGAACAGACAGTTTGAGAAAACCAATTCCTAATATTTTGGAAATTTTACAAAGCAGAAAATTTTCTACAGGTGTCATCACTACAGATGAAATTACCGGCGCAACACCGGCTTCTTTTTATGCGCATAGAGAAGAAAGATCTGATACAGAAGGGATTTCTAAAGATTTATTAAGCAGTAAATTAAATTTATTTGTTGGCGGAGGCGGAGCCACGTTTAAAAATACAGCACTAGATTCTAAATTTAAATTATTGTCATCTTTAAAAGATATCCAGACAGTAAATCAAGATGCTGTTGGCGTTTTTATTTCTCAAAGCAGAGTGCCGTCTGTTTTAGAAGGCAGAGGAGAAGTATTAGCAGAAGCAACAAAATACAGCCTTGAATTTTTAAACAAAAAAAACAAACCCTTTTTTCTAATGGTTGAAGGTGCGCAGATTGACAGTTTCGGACATGTTAATAATGTCGCCGGAATAGTTGCTGAAACTATAGATTTTGATACAGCTATTACCCAAGCTCTTATGTTTGCTGATAAAAACGAAGGGACACTAGTTATTGTTACAGCAGATCATGAAACATCTGGATTTGCGATTCCGCAAGGAAACGTGAAAAAGCACAAAATCGAAGGAGATTTTATAACGAATGACCATACTGCAACGATGGTGCCTATATTTTCTTATGGACCTCACTCACAGGATTTCCAAGGAGTATATGAAAACAATGAAGTATTCAATAAAATACTTTCATTATTAAAATAAAAAGTAATTAATGCAAAAAAAATAAACCAGACAAATAGAAATAAATGTCTGGTTTATTATAGTATTTCTGTTGACAGAATTAATTCAATACAACTTCATTAGTGTAAACTACACCTTCGTAACATGCATTATAAATATCTTTCAATTCTTCGACGCTTGTTACACGCGGATTGAAACCTGTACATGGATCAATGAATGCATTGTTGGCAATATAATCCAAGTTTTTTTCCCAGTCTTCTTTTGAAATTCCGAATTCTTTTATAGAAGAAATATTATTTACTCTTTTTCTCAATCCTTCAATCGCCTGCGCTAATTCTTCTGCAGTCTGCAATCCGATTACTTTTGCTAAAGATGGAAATTTAGAAGTAGCTGTGCTGTTGTAACGAATTACGTTAGGAAGGAAAATTGCATTTGCACATCCGTGTGGAATACCGTATAGAGCACCAACTTGATGAGAAAGCGAATGAACAATTCCTAACCATGCATTATTAAAAGCCAAACCTCCCATAAAAGAAGCATCGTGCATGTTTTGGCGTGCAGTGATATTAGAAGGATTTTTTACAGCTTCTTCAAGGTTATCAAAAACAATTTCCAATCCGCCTTTTGATAAAACATCAGCAAAATTGTCGTCAATATTCGAAACATAAGCTTCAACACAGTGCGTTAAAGCATCTAATCCCGTATTTGAAGTAACGTGAGCCGGCATCGAAGCGCAGATTTCACCATCGATTATAGCAATATCCGGAGTCAATTCATACGATACAATAGGATATTTGACACCTTTATCACGATCTGTAATTACTGCTAAACCAGTTGTTTCAGTTCCTGTTCCGCTTGTAGAAGGAATTGCAATAAATTTAGCTTTATTTCTAAGTACTGGTACACTGAAAGGTTTAATAAGTGAATCGAATTCAGTTTCAGGATGTTCGTAGAAAATCCACATTGTTTTTGCCGCATCAATAGCCGAGCGTACGCCAATACCTATAATCCAATCTGGTTGAAATTCGCGCATCGCTTCGGCACCTTTAAAACTTGTAGCAGATGATGGATCTTCTTCAACACCATCAAAAACAAAAGTTTCCATTCCTGCTTCATTTAAAAAAGCTACAGCTTTATCTAGAGTACCGCTTTTTTTCATAGAGCTTCCACCAGTTACGACAAAAGCTTTTTTACCTTTTATATTTTTTAATTCTTCAAGACTTCCCGGACCATGGAAAACCTCTCCTGCAACAAATAATTTGCTCATCTTTAATAGTATTTAATTATTGAGACAAAATTACTTCGACAGACAGCGACGAATGTTATACAAATAGGACTATGCGGTATAAATTTGCGCCAATTCCTGCTCGCAGTTCGGTAGGCGTTTCTTTGAGTTTTGCCCTCACAAATTTATTAAGTGCCGACGGAGAGCTGAATCCCAGATCAAATGCAATTTCTTTATGAGACAAATCAGAAAACAATAATTGGCGTTTGATTTCTGTCAGGATGCGGTTATGAATCGCATTTATGGCTGTTTCACCACAATGTTTTTTGGTTATTTCGTTGAGTTTTTTAGGAGTTATCGAAAGCTTTGAAGCATAATATTGTACCGTGCGTTCGCTTCTGTATTGCTCATTCAATAGTTTTTTGAAACCAATATAAATATGCTGATTTGTTTTTTGATGCAATACAGGATGCTGTCCGTGAATGGATTCGATTAGTCCCAATAAAAATACTTTGATATAAAAACGGGCCTGTTCTTTTTTGACAAGACTTGGCTTATTATAGATATTCTGAATGTTTTCTACAAGTGTAAGCGCTTGCTCAAATTCGGGATTTGGAAGTGCTGTACAATTCAAATTTGCAGAAAGATTTACATTGTACGGACTTAATTCATTCTTTAAAATATCAGAACAAAATAACACTTCTTCAAATAAAATTATTTTACCCGTTAAGTCATCACTGAAATTAGTAATACAGCAAACTTGATCTGGAAAGACGATGGAAATTTTGCCTGTTTTTAGAAAATGAATTTTGTCTTCGATTTGTACATCAACTTTTCCAGTTTCTACAATGATAATAAAAAAGTGATCATTTTTACGAGGTCGCAGATAGTTTTCTATATGTTCTTTGTTTAAATCAAAAACACGAAAAGATAAATTTTTGTCTTCTGCTTTTTCAATAATTTTCTTGATCTCTAACCTTTTTATATTCATTTTAAAAAATTCTATTTGCGCAAATTTACGGAAACTATTTTTGGTACTACAGAATTTTAAAAAGTCGCAACCGTGAAATCCTATATAAAAGAAATAGGATTATGGTCTATAAATGCTTAAATTCAAGCTGTTAATAATGTAATTATGAATGGTAATCTTATACTATAAAAAAAATGGATAGACGGAAATTTGTAACTCAGTCAACATTGGCGGTAACTGCGGCAGCTTTTTGTGTGTCTTTACCGTCATTCGGAAATTTTTTAAATACAACTGTTATGAAAGAAAGTGATACTAAAAACAAACGTTACCGTCCATTAAGTGTTTCAGGATTAGGCGGTGTAGCGACAGGAAACGGATTTCATGAGAATCCAGATAATAGTGTAACCGCGGCGCTTGAAGCGACAGTGGGACAGCGGTGTACGCTACTTTGATACTTCACCGTGGTATGGATTGGGATTAAGTGAGCGTCGTTTTGGACATTTCCTTAGAAACAAAAAAACGCGAAGAATATACCCTTTCTACAAAAGTGGGACGTTTGCTTACTCCAGACAAAGATTTTAAACTTGAAAAAGGATTATGGAAAGGAAAACTTAATTTTTCTTACCGTTACGATTATTCCGCGACCGGAACCAGACGAAGCATCGAAGACAGTTTACAGCGCTTAGGAGTTCCTTATTTGGATATTGTTTACATACATGATCTTTCTCCAGATAATCAGGACATGAAAGAAAACTGGCTCAAATATTTTGATGAAGCCATGAAAGGCGCAATTCCTGAACTAACCAAAATGCGTGAAGAAGGAATTATAAAAGCTTGGGGTTTTGGTGTAAATACTTTGGAACCAGCCTTAAAAGCAATCGAACAGGCAGATCCTGATATTTTTCTTTCTGCAACACAATATTCGCTGATCAAACATGAAGAAGCATTAAATAAGTTATTTCCAGTCTGCGAAAAAAGAGATATTTCTATAGTGGTTGGTGCGCCTTTAAATGCGGGATTTTTAGCAGGTGTGGAGCGATACGACTATTCGGGAACTTTTCCTGACGGTGTAATTGAAAAGAGAAATAAACTAATTACAGTTTCTAAAAAACACGGCGTTGATCTTCGTACGGCGCCGCTTCAGTTTTGTGCGGCGCCAAAAGTGGTTTCAGGAGTTATTCCTGGTGCGTGGAATCCCGAACAGGTTAATGCTAATGTCGCCTCTTTTAAAGCTTCAATTCCTAAAGCATTTTGGGACGAGCTTAAAAGCGAAAAACTTATTGCAGAAAATGCTCCGGTTCCTAGTGATAAGTAAGAATTAGGTTTTAGAAATATGCTAAAAATTTTTGAATCAAAGTTTCAAATTGGAACTGTCTCAAATAGAAAAATGTGCTTGATTATCAAGCACATTTTTTATATATAAATGAATTTAAAAAAAAATTAGTCTTTTGATTCAGGTTCAAAAAGATCATCTGAATTTTCAGTGATAGGAATATATAAACGTTCCCAAACGTCATTGTCTACTTTATCCCAGCTGTGACCTTTACCTTTAAGATCCTCTGCCACTAAAACTACTCCAGGTTCAATGATAAAAGTACTGCCGTCTGATACCTTAAATTTGATTTTACCTTTAACCGTTATTACAAATTGTTTTCTTGGCGCAGGATGTGCATTTTTTTCCCAATCTTCTGTTTTATTGCTATACCAAAACGAAGCCGTATTCATGTGCTTTAACGATGGTATAGTACCTTTTTCAAAAGAACACGTTCCATCGGGATTATTGTAAAGACGGTAAGCTGGAATATCAGAAGCTTCTTCCAGAGATTTCACCTTAAGTTTTTTATTTTCTTGTGCATTATTGCTGTTTACTGACATAAGAGCCAAAATTAGGATGAAACCTTTTAATAGATTTTTCATTTTGATAGTAATTTTAAAGATAATAATTATTTTTTTATTGATTATAAACTGAATCGTGAACCATCATTTTATTAAAAAATGGTTTGTATTTTGCAACCAGCGCAAGATGTCCGTCAAGCTTTCCGTAGGTTTCTAAATCTTCCAGAGAATCAAATTCCATAGAAGCGTTGTAGCTAAAAGAATTGTCCATAACAGGTCTTGGCGTTGAGTTTGCCGGTCTGCCGTAACGTACATTTTTTACGTAAGGCAGTTTTTTAAGTCCTTCAAAAAAGTTTTTAAATTCTTCTACCTGAGTTTCTGTCAATTCTGGTTTAAGCCAAAATAGGAGGTAATGGAAATAAACCGTTTTAGGCTGTTTTTCTGTTTCTTTTATAGTGTTTGCCAACACGTTTTCTCCAGTAAGGGCAAGTGCTCCCGCGCTCGCTGATGCCATAATAAAATTTCTTCTTTTCATACTATTATTTTTTAATTAAAGTCGATTCTGTATTTCAAAACAAACTGCCATTTTCTGTCTGATACATCGGCTTGACCGGAATTATTTAAGGCATAAATAGGTCGGTTTTGAGCGTCAACGGTAAGTCTTGAAGACATTCCGTTCATTAGTAAGGATACACCAGCATCATAAGTCAGTGCTTTGTCATGAAGTCCGTCAAGATCAGATAACATTACACTCGCAAGAGGCTGTAACTGCAAATTGTTTTTGTCTTTGTTGAAGTAGGGAAGAGTCCCGCCAATTTGTACATAATACGTATTACCAGTTCCAATAACAGGCGAATTATTACCAGCACCATTCAAACTGCTATCGGCTGGATTTACGCCGTTTGCAGGATTACTTACACCAGAATAACGCACATAGTTAGGACCATAATTATTGTTCATCGCCATGGCATAAGCACTAAACGATGTACCGCGTTCTTTGTTTATGGGTGTGTCATAGAAAAGGTCGACAGCAAAGCTTTTTTCATCATCATTAATAGTAGTTTTCGCTTCGTCTAAATGCCACAATGCATTGTGCATATATTCAAATCCTGCTCCTAATGCAAGCACTTTCTTTTTTTGCCGCTGTACGTTCCAGAATGGAAGGGTGAAGAGTTATTTTCAGATTCAAAGAATTCGTATTTAAAGTATCCTGAATAATCTTTGTTTGGATGTGTTTTACTAAACGTTGCCAAGTTATACTGCGGGTCTGCGCTCACATTCGTATACGGATCTGCAATGACCAAACGGTAATCGAATTGGCCAATTTGTCCTTTTGCATAAATGCTTAATTGTCTTACTGTTTCATCAGATATTCCCGCATTTCCAGTTGCATAAGAAGGTAAATCGTATAATAAAGTGTTCAAAGGGCCTGTAGTAAATCTCGATAAACCTCTCCAAGTTGATCGCCCCGCACCGGCAGCAATTATATCATTAAATTTATATTCTGCGTAAGCGTCTAAAAGTTCAAATGCTGGAGTAGTTTTAGAAGCGACATTTACGTTAGTCAAACCACCTTGCAATACAAAAGTGAAATTTTCAGTAGGCTGGTACGCCATTTTTACCCTGACTCTTCGCAATGATAAATCGGATATACTATTGACTTGTTCACCATTTACCAAACTTCCTGGATTAAGTTCCAAATAACGCGCCCATATTTCGGTATAACCGCTAAAAGAGATTGAGCGTGTTTTTTCGTCGTTTAAATAATGTGTAAGTGTTGGATTTCCAAAATCGTTCTTTTTTGGGCACTTACCGTGTTTAGTAAGCCTGTTAGAAGAGAAAAACATATCCCAATTTTTAAATAACCTGTTTTCATGTATCGTTAAAATTTACATTTTGTTTGTAGTGATCACTACTTTGTTTTTGACAGGACAAAGGTAGATTCACCATGGTCTTTGGGTTATTAGAAAAGTATTAGAAAGGCTTTAGAATGTTATTAGAGAAAGGGTTGTTTTGGATTTAAAGAATTGAAATTCAGTGGTTTTTTGGTGATGTTGTAAATAAGCGACAGATTAGTACCCTTCAGAAAAAGAAAATATTGTCGTAATTTTGAGCCAGATTTAAAAGGCACAGATAGAATGAAGATCTTAATAGTGGAAGATAACAGCCGGGTTTCTGCATTACTGAAACGCGGATTAGAAAGTCAGGGGTATCAAGTTTATATTGCAGAAGAAGCAGAGGAAGGATTGATACTTCTAGAAAAAATAGATTTCAATTTGATCATTACAGATATTATGCTGACGGGAATGGACGGAATTACTTTCTGTAAAAAAATCCGCCATTCTGGAAAAAAAATCCCAATTATTATGCTGACGGCACTTGGAACTATCGATGAAAAAATTGAAGGTTTTGATGCCGGTGCCGATGATTATCTCGTAAAACCTTTTGAAATACGCGAACTTTACGCAAGGGTAAAAGCGTTGTTACAGCGCAAGAGCGATACGGTTCATACCTCTGAAGAAAGTTCTCAAATTACCTACAATGATCTGGTGATGGACAAACGCACTAAAGTTATTTACAGACAAGGTGTAACCATTAATCTTACTCCGAAAGAATTTAATCTTTTGCATTTTATGATGCAGAATCCAGAAAGACTTCTCACGCGTGACGAAATAGCCGATAATGTCTGGGGAAATAATTTTGATACCGGAACCAATTATATTGATGTCTATATCGCGTATCTGCGAAAAAAAATTGACAAAGGTTTTGAACAAAAACTTATTCATACTAAAGTAGGAATGGGATTTATTTTAAGCAGTAAAATATGAAATTAGTAACCCGAACTGCTCTTGCTTACGCTATTTTAACTGCTTTTATTCTTTTCGTATTTGCCTACAGCGTCTATTTTGTTTCGGAACAAAACAGGAAAGAGGAATTTTTTGATCGTTTGGATTATAAAATAATCTGGCGTGCCGAGTTTATTTTTGATGCACAAATCAATAAAAATCTGATAAAATTTCTTCATACAAAAAACAAAAAAGTGCTGAATGAAGCAGATATAAGTGTTTACGACAGTGACTTTGATCTTTATTTTTCAGACAATATGCCGCCACTTGGCGATAAAAAAATATTGAAGTCTATAAAAAAGCATAAATCAGTAAATTGGGAAGATGATAAATACCAGTACCGCGGTATTTTATATACAGATAATAACAAAGAATATTACATTATAGGAAGGGCAATAGACGTAACAGGCATGAATCATATCAATGCTTTTAAGGAAAATGTACTTTACGTATATTTTATTTCTATTGTATTGATTTTTATAATTGGTTTCGGATTTTCGTATTATACCTTACAGCCTTTAAAAGATATTATATTTCAAATCAGAGATATATCCGAACATAATCTTAATAAGCGAATCGTAGTTCCAAAAGCAAAAGATGAACTTTATGAGCTTACGCAGACTTTTAATGAAACCTTTAATCGATTAGAAAAGTCGTTTAATAATCACCGAAATTTTGTTACTACAATTTCGCACGAATTCCGCACGCCTTTCTATTTTAATTGCAGAAATTGAACTCGGAAAAGAACTCAATCAGACGATTGACGATTATAAAGTTTCCCTAGACAATGCGTTGGAAGAAGCCAATCATGTTTCGCGACTTTCGACCGCACTTCTTGATTTTGCCCGCGCCAATTATGATATTTCACAAATAACAATGTCGAATATTCGAATTGATGAGGTTTTGGTCGACGCCAAATTAAATCTGCTGAACAAGAAAGATGTAAAATATAAAATTGGCATAAGTTATTCTGATTTAGATGATACCGATGCGAATTTTTATAATTATTTGGGAAATCCCTATTTACTGCAGATTGCTTTTTCGAATATTATGGAAAATGCCTGTAAATATTCTGAGGATCATTCTTGTAATGTTGACATAAATGCTTCTTCGGAAAAAATCATACTCACTTTTTCAGACAACGGAATTGGTATTCCAGAAGCAGATCTCGAACAAATTTATAATTTGTTTTACAGAGGAAAAAACAAAAATTACGAAAATGGTTACGGTGTAGGATTGTCAATTGTAAAGCAGATTATTAGTCTCCATAACGGAATAATTGAAGTGAGTTCAATTGTTGGAAAAGGAACTGTTTTTACGATTACATTGCCGCTTTAGCCGAATTAAGCATTTTTGAAGCTCAAAATCATAACTATTTTTTATTAGCCTTCAGTATAAGGTTCATTCCACAATGAATTTGGTTTTAAATACACTTTGTTTTTCTGAAAATCCAAAATAGTATTGAATCTTTTTAAAACTTCATTACCTAAAATATGGGTTTTGAATCTGGCAGGATTATTTGAAGAAAGTAATTGCACAGGAACATTGTAAAGACATAATTTTTCGAAAATAAGTTTTTCATTTCTTACCATAATTACTGGAATTTCTTCACCTTTTCCGTTTTTCAAAATTGTTTTTTTCAGCACAAAAAGATCCTCTTTTGGATATTGCTGTTCCTCTACCATTTGTTTGTCGAGCATTACAGTGCGCTGATAGCCATTGTTGAAAAGGAAACGCCCGTTATAATTTTTGTTTTTTATCTGTAATGTACCGTTAATACAAAATAAAGTATTGGTAAATTCCATATTCAAACGAATATAGCCTTTGCTTGGTTTTGGCAGTTTAGAATGAACTATAAAGTACTTTTTATCATAATCAATTTCTACAATCTTACCGTCAAATAAATTCCAGCCAAAGCGACCTACAGTTCCATGTCCAGAAACTTCAACAGGATAAATTTCCTGATTTTCCCAAGTTTGGTTTCCCAGCTTAAAAGTGTTATTTCTAAGACTGCTCAGTTTGAGTTCTTTCAAGACATCATTAGTCAGCAGAAAATCTGAAGTTCCCGAATCAAATTTAAGATCAAGAGTATCTTTTTTATTCAGTGTAACTTTAAAAATAATATTATTGTAATCTGAAAGCACAAACGGAATGGTATCGTGTATTTCTGGTTTTAACTTCGAAAAATCATTCAATTTAGGACATTCAATTCGGGTGTAACAGCTGTCTTTTTCCTTTAAAAGAACAACAAAATCAACATGTTCTGCAGGTTTTAGCTTAATCTTAATAGAATCTTTATCTGTAAAAAGTAACCGTTTTTCCTTCCGGGCTTTTATTGGTCACATATACATCTGGTTTTATTTTTGGATTAATATTCCAGCGTGATTTTTCTTGCTTTCCTTCTTTTATATAGGCGGTCGCGAGCACCTGCCTTAATTACAATTTTTTTAGTTTGTGCTTGAGAGACTGTAAATGCGGTCAAGATTAGTAATAATGTTATTTTCATGTTTATTATATTCAGGAATATGAATTGACATTAATTGTATTTTGTTTCAAGTAAAAATAAGTTAAATGTGGAATTTCCAACCAAAAAAGTAAAGAAGAAATGTTTGAACGAGCATAAATTAAAATAAAAATGATAAAATTAATGATCTTTCGCATCCAAAATTTAGCAGAATCATTTCACTAGCGCGCAGGATCAAGTTTTTTGTATAAAAGACGAAAAGTATTGATTTTACTGGGAATTCGTATATTTGTAACCACAAAACGCCCTAATGTTCAAATTTTTGCCCCTAGATCCTAAAACGGTTTTTCTTCTTTATTTTTGGGGAAACTTGTTTATCTGTATTCTTATTTTTAGTTATTCCCTGTCGTATGCAACTCTTGAGAATAGAAAAAAATTAAGAACATTTGGATATGGAAAAGTTTTACTGACCATTGGCTGGGTATTTATTTTTTTAAGAAACATAATTCCAGATTTTCTCTCCATCAATCTTGCCAATAGTATTATCCTGGCAGGATGCTGTTATGAAACCATAGCTATAATGGCTATGATCAAAACGAAAATACATAGACAGCGTCGTTTTCAAATCGTATTAACTTGTATAGGGGCGGTGGTTTTTAATGTGGTAACCTTTTTAGGAGGTTCGATTAATACTCGGGTTATAATCATGTCTCTCGCGATATTTGCGATTTATTTACCACCAACATTACTATATTTTAAAGTAAAGGGGAATAATTTATTCCGCATTTTTTATCTGTTTTGTTATGTATCGTTCGAAATTTTAATCTTTCTGCGAGCGGTTTATAGTTTTATAGATCCGCAGAAATATTTTTTTAGAGAAAGTAATTTTGATAGTTTGTACAATATAGGTTTGTTTTTATTGACCCTTATTGGTACAGTCGGATTTTTATTATTGGTAAAAGAAAAACAAGATCTTAAAATACAAAAACTCCTAAAAGATAAAAACTTGTTTTTTTCTATAATTGCCCATGATTTAAAAGGTCCGTTGGGATCCTCTCTCGCTTTGTCTGAAATAATGGCTGAGGAAATTGACGGATACAGTCGTGAAGAAATTAAGGAGATAACAGGAATGTCTGCACGAATCGAACAAAAATATTTACAAACTCCTCGAAAATCTTTTGGATTGGTCCAAAATGCAGACTGGGATGATGGAATACAATCCTCAAGAAATAGTATTAAATAATTTGATTGAGGAAAATGTTGAAATTAATAAAAATGCAACTCTTAAATAAGAATATCGATCTGAAGTTTGAATCAACTGAAGTTATTAAAGCTGAGGTAGATAAAGGTATGATTGATACCGTTTTAAGAAACCTTCTGACAAACGCGATTAAATTTACAGATCAGCAGGGTAAAATTATCATATCGATGCAAAAGAGAAGTCAGAACGTAGAAGTATCGATTACAGATAATGGTATAGGAATTCCAGACAGTATAAAAGAAAAACTATTTAAAATTAATGAAAAAAGTGATCCAAAAAGGAACTGAAAATGAAATTGGAAATGGATTAGGCTTATTACTTTGCAGTGAATTTATTAAAAAGCATCAAGGTCAGATATGGGCGGAAAGCAAACTTGGTAAGGGAAGTACTTTTAAGTTTGTTCTGCCACTCAAAAGATAATAAAAATTGAAACGTCTTAACTTATATTCCAATATTGATTTTTAAAAAGCTCATTGAATGCTGTTTTTTAAAATCTATAAAAAAAGCATTTTATTCTTACTTTTTTGCAGTACTTTAAGGGATTTGATGATAATTGTTTTGTAAAAATAATGATTTGTTGATATAAAATTTATATTTGCGCAAAGAAAGAAAACAAAAAATCAGCTTAGAACAAGAAAATATCAAGATCGATGAAGCATACTACAAAGAACTATTTTATTCTTTGTATCCAAGACTTGTGAGTTATAGTTTCGGATTTGTAAAAGATAATTTTCTTGCCGAAGAAGTAGTCGAAAATGTGATGCTCGCGACTTTGGGAAAACCGCATCAAATTTGAAAAAATAATTGATGTTAAGTCTTATCTATATACAATGGTCAGAAACGGTTCTTTGCAGGCTTTGAAAAAAGAGCAAAAGAACGTTGAACTGGATTATAAACTTTCCGATCAAACTTCAGAATTTGATTTTAATATTCTGGAAGAAGAACTTTATACCGCCTTAATTGAGGCTTTAAATTCGTTACCAGAAAAATGTAAAGAAGTTTTTGAACTTTCTTGTTTAGAAGGAATGAAATATAAAGATATTGCCGAGCAGACTTAATATTTCTGTCAATACAGTAAAGTCGCAAAGCGTGCCCGCGCTATCGAATTATTGAAGGAAAAACTTAAAAATCACTCCGAACTTTTATTTATTTTATTATTTCTTTAAAAAAAATCAAAAATCTTTCCACCCATTTTTAATGTTTCGTACTCTTAGTTGTATAACATTTACTTAAAGTGTTAATAACCGATACTTAATATTAAAAATATGTCTTTAGGAAAGAAAGAATTTGTAATCGCTGATCTTATAAGAAAAGAATTGCTTATAGGTGAATTATCGATTGAAGAAAATGCTTTTTTTGCAGGAATGGCTTTCTGTACCCAAAAATCTAGAATATTATCAAAAAGTTATTGATTTAGAAACTTTACAATTTAAAGAAGCATTTTACAATTCCATAAATATTGATACTGCTTTCGAAAGAATTCAGGAAAAGCTTCATTTTAATGAGCAGACTCGGTAATTTCACTTTTCAATTATAGAAAAGTATGGAAATATGTCGTGGTTATTGTATTCCTAGCTGGAATCACATCTGTTTTCTTTTATGTAAACAATAAAGAGGCTTCTAACAAGGATGAGGTAGTTGTAAATAGTATTGAGCCTAAATACAATAATCCTACTTTAGTTTTGGCAGACGGAACAGTTATTTCTTTAGAACCTAAGAAAGAAAAAATTGTTTCTAAAAACGGAGTAATTTCGAACGTAAATCATGTTTTGGTTTATGATGCTAAAGACCTAAAAGGAGTTGTTTCAACTGGAGACAATACTTTAATTGTTCCTGTTGGCGGTATTTATGCCGTTAATCTTTCAGATGGAACAAAAGTCTGGCTTAATTCAAAATCTTCTTTAAAATATCCTGTAGAATTTAGCGGTAACACACGTAATGTAACTTTAGAAGGAGAAGCCTATTTTGAGGTTAGTAAAAATCCGCACAGTCCTTTTACGGTTAAAACCAAATCTGGAAAGGTTACTGTTTTAGGAACTCATTTTAATATCAGTGCTTACGAAGAAGACAGAAATTTTGAAACCACACTTGCCGAAGGAAAAGTAAAGGTTTCAGGAATAAGCAAATCAAAAGAAAATGAATCGGTTGTTCTAAGTCCGGGACAGCAGGCTAAAGTTAGAAATGAATCCGTGAGTGTGGCAGAAGTTGATGCATCAGTATACAGCGCTTGGAAAGACGGTAAATTTTACTTCGAAAATGAAAATCTAAAAAACATTTTGACCAAAATGGCAAGGTGGTACAACTTTAATGTGAAGTTCGAACAAAAAGCATTAGAGCAGATAAAATTCACCGGAATTGTTTTGAAAGACGAGCCAATAGAGCATTTTCTGGATATAATTAGTAAAACATCGAATGTGAAATATAAAATAACCAAAGTAAACCAAACGTATGAAGTAACCGTAAGTAAGTAAATAAAAAAAACCGGAAAATGTTTGCACCATTTCCCGGCGAGTATTTGTTCAGTCGAAAAAAAGAGTTCGAAATCTATTAACCAACCAAAACATTTTAAAAGTATGAAAAAAAACCTATCCGCAAAAGATTGTGGGGTAAAATCCGCGCTTTGGGATAAATTTCTTGAGATGATGAAGAAATCCCTAATATTATCAATATTTCTTTTTAATATAGTTGCTTTGGCGTATTCGCAAAAAAAAGTAACGATTAATGCTAGAAACCAGTCTGTTTCATCTGTTTTAAAAACAATTACAAAGAAAACTAATGTTGAGTTTTTCTACAGTGATGACATTTTTGACGCGCAGAGAAGAGTAGATATATCAGTTAATAATGCCGATGTAATGGCAGTTATTAAAGAATTAATAGGTGACAACTATAGAGCAGAATTTGCCAATAATAAGTTGATTGTTATTGCATTAAACCCAAAAATAAAAACTATAGCCATTTCTTCTGTAATGGAAGAAAGAGTAAAAATAAAAGGAGTTGTAACGAATTCTAAAAAAGAATTTTTAATTGGAGCAACAGTCTGGGTAAAAGGAACAAAAGATGGCGCTGTTACCAACTTTGACGGCTCTTATGAAATTATGGCCAAAAAAGGAGATATCCTTATTTTTGAATACTTAGGCTATAAAAAAACAGAAGTTACAGTTACAGACAGTTTAATTATCAATCCGATTTTATTAGAAGATGTAAGTGCACTAGACGAAGTAAAAATCGTTTCTACAGGTTATCAAAATATTGATAAAGAGCGTTCTACGGGATCTTTTGTAACCATTACAGCTAAAGATTTAGAAAAAATCCCCGTAAACAACGTCTTACACAGGTTAGAAGGTCAGGTTGCCGGTCTTCAGTTAGATATATTAGATTCCGATAATACTTTTGTGTATGGAAGAAAATTTGGTTCGGGATCTGAAAAAACAGCATATAATATTTCTATTAGAGGAAAATCTACTATATCGACCACATCCAATGCAATGCCATTAATTGTACTTGATGGAACACCTACAGAATTGGACATCAGAACGATAAATCCAAATGATATAGAGAAAATTACTTTTCTAAAAGATGCGCAGTAGACTTCTATTTATGGTGCAAGAGCCGCAAATGGTGTAATGGTAATTAATACCAAAAAAGGAAAACAGGGACAAACCAGAATTAATTTTTCTCAGAATTACGGTTTTTCTAATAAACCTACTTTATCAAAATTGCCATTGATGAATTCGTCTCAGGTTTTAAATTTAGAACAGGAATTTGTAGATAAAAATCTGGTTACAGATCCGGCAAGTGTAACATACATGCTTACTACGCCAGTTAGCCAGGGAATGGATTTGATGTTTCAATACAAACGTGGTCAAATAACACAGGCTCAGAGAGATGCCGGTCTGGATGTTTTACGTAACCGTAATACTTATGGTCAGACAGAGCAGTATTTACTGCAGGCTTCGACAAGTCAAAATTATGATTTGTCTTTTAGCGGAGCAGAGAATGATTATTCTTATTTCATGTCAGGATCCTATTCTAAAGAAGAAACTCAGGCAAAAGGAAGCGATGGACAACGTTTGACTTTATTATCTAATCAGGATTTTAAGCTTTTTAATTATGTAAAAATGACAACCAGTTTAAGGGGTTCGCTTTTTAAATACAATGAAAATAGTTTAGGACTTTCTCCGTTAGGAACTTCATTGAATACTTTACTGCCATATGATCAAATTGTTGGAGATGATGGTAACTCAGTTGATTATTACCGTCGTTATTATGCCGGACAAACTATTCCGTTGGAACAGAAAGGATATTTGCCTTGGACTTATAATTATATTGATGAATTAAACAATAAAGATAATGCCATAAATGAGCAAAATTTTGGTGCTACCGTTTCAGCTACACTTCCTTTGTTAAAAGGTTTAGATGCTGTTGGTACGTATTCTGTAGAAACTTCAACTTCATCAAATGATAATATGTATAATGAAAATACCTATTACACTCGTGATATGATCAATTCTGCTACGTCAATAAACAGTAATGGTGATTTAGTGTACGGAATTCCGTTAGGAGGGGTTTTTCAAAGTAATAAATTTGGAAAAACCAGCTCTACCATGCGAGGACAATTAAATTATGATGGCATTATTGGCGAAGATCATTTAATTAATGCTATGGGAGGTATTGAAGCAAGAGAGACTGGAGAAACTCAAGATTCGAGAATACTTTATGGTTACAATTCAAAAACTCAGACTTCTGTAAATCCCCCATCACAAAATTATGTAGATGTTAACGGATATAATTATACTTTAAATAATGGTAATGTACATAAAGATTTCCACAGAAGATTTTTATCTTATTATGCGAATGCGGGTTATACTTTCAGAAATAAATACACGCTTACAGGAAGTGCACGTTTAGACGATTATAACAATTTTGGAGTTAGTAAAAAATTAAGAAGAACACCATTGTGGTCTACTGGAGCAAAATGGAATATTAAAGAAGAATCTTTTCTTAAAGACGTAAATTTAGTTAATAATTTAGCTTTAAGAGCAAGTTACGGATTTAACGGAAATATCAACTTAGAGGTTTTTCCTTTTACAAATATTAGTATAAGTGATTTAGATACTTTTTCACAGCGACCTTTATGCTTTTATCTCGCGACCTGCAAATCCAAATTTACGTTGGGAGAAAACAGGGATTTTAAACTTTGGAGTAGATTTCTCGCTCTTAAACAGCAGATTAAATGGTACAGTTGAATATTATAAAAAAGATAGTAAAGATTTAATTGTTGAGTTTCCTGTTTCGCCATTTTATGGCGTATCAAACAATACATTAGTACAAAATGCAACAACTTTAGCAGGCCATGGAATCGATTTAAGTTTAAATGGAACCATCCTTAAAGCGAAAGATTTTTCATGGAATTCGGCTCTTGTCGTTTCTTTCAATAAGACAGAAGTTACAGATTCTCGTTTTCAAAATTTCAGCCAGTATTTAAATGGTTCAGGAGGAACACCACCAATTGAAGGTTATCCTTTAAACAGTATATTTGCTTTTAGATCAGCAGGATTAGATGCAACTGGTAGAACTCAGGTATATGATAAAGACGGTAATATTGTAAATTCTTTTACTTCTCTAAAAGATATCGCAGATATGAAATACATGGGAACTAATATTCCTTCGTATTACGGTAGTTTTAGCCAGACTTTCAATTATAAAAAATTGTCATTATACATTTTAGCCACTTACAAGTTTGATTATGTATTATTTAAGCCAACTTACGGAGGTTATGTAAACAGACAAGGAAGGTTTAATCAATATGATTTAAATACAGATATCGATCAAAGATGGAGAAATCCGGGAGATGAAGCTACGACGTCTGTACCTGGGATTCAGGGATCAACAGGATTAAGTTATGTAAGATATGTTCAAGGAGAAGATCAGATTATGCAGGGAGACCACATTCGTTTTAGAGAACTTTCTTTAAAATATGATATGACAAGCCTTATTAACAGAGGAATTGTAAGAGGAGCTTCGATATCTTTTACAGCCAGAAATCTTGGTTTCTTCTGGAGAAAAAACAAAGACGGTTTAGATCCTGACTTTTTACCTTACACGGGAGTAAACATGAAATTGCCTGCTATGGCTATGTATTCAATTGGTTTTAATGTTAATTTTTAATTTTTTAAAGATGAAAAATTTTTTAAAATACATCGCAATTGCAGGATTCGGAGCAATTGTGTTGAGCTGTGATAATTATGTAGATATTAAGACCGAAGGGAAACTAATACCTGAAGAAACATCAAATTACAGATATCTTCTAAACAATTCGTCTACATTAGACAAAAGTTATGGTAATGTAGATATACCATCAGATGATATCAGTTTTCAGAATGAGGCACAAACTACCGCATTAGGTGCATCTGATTCTTATCGCCCTTTTATCAATTTGTACAAATGGTCTGATGTTGTCTATTTTGACGGGGAGACAGATTATGATATGAATAGTCTATATAATGCATTATACAGTGTTAATATTGTTATTAATGAAGTAATGAAAAGCACCAACGGAACGGTCGCAGAAAAAGCGACCATAAAAGGAGAAGCAGAAGTACACCGTGCTTTTATTTTTCTTACTCTGGTGAATACTTTCGGAAAAGCATATGATGCTACAACTTCTGCAACAGATCTGGGAATTATTCTTTTTACAACTCCAACAGTATCAGAAGATCCAAAAAGAACTTCAGTTCAAGCGACTTATGATGTAATATTAAGCGATCTTCAAGATGCTGTAAATTCAGGATTAAAACCGGTTAATTCAGGTAATAATGTTGCATTTCCTTCTCAGGCGCTGACTTATGCACTTTTATCAAGAACGTATTTGTACATGCGTAATTATCCTTTGGCTTTAGAAAATGCCGAAAAGGCGCTAGCATTGCAAAGTACACTTAACAATCTGGAAGATTATGAATTTGCGACTTATCCATCAAGAAGACTTGATAAAGAATTAATCTTATCAAAATGGAATGGATACGGTACTTACTCTTATGCACCGCAACTATTATCGTTAAGCAATGAATTGATCAATTCTTTTGATACCAATGATTTACGCTACGTATTGTTTACACAGCCAACAAGCACTTTTAATTCTGAATATACTATAGGAAGGACTTATGCTAAGGAAGGTTTGACTGGAGAAAGCAGAAATGCAGGCCCAACTGTACCGGAGATGATGCTTATAAAAGCAGAATGTCTGGCAAGATCTGGTTCTGGCGAATTAGCAATGGCTGAAATAAATAAATTAAGACAAAAAAGATTCAGAGCCGGAGAATATGTAGCCTTAACTGCAACGGACAGTAAAGATGCATTACTAAAAGTATTGGCAGAAAGAAGAAGAGAGTTAATGGCAACTGGCGGTTTTAGATGGTTTGATTTGAAAAGATTAAACAAAGAACCAGAATTTGCCAAAACCATAACTCATGATTTTGCGGGACAAACCTTTACACTTGCTCCAAATAGTGATCGTTATCAAATGCCTTTTGCACCAATTTATTTTGAATACGCTCCAGACTTACAACAGAATCCATAATTAGATTAATCTTATAAAGTGCACTCATCATTTTTGAGTGCACTCATTTCAAAAAAAATAATATGAAAAATTTCAAACTGATACTATTTGTTTTTAGTATTACAACAAGTTTATTTGCTCAAGACATAGCGATTAAGCTTTCGCCAGAGCATCCAAATCCGGGAGAAGAAGTTACGCTGACTTATGATGCATCTAATGGGCCTCTTGCCAATGCAAAATATGTAAATGGTGTAGTTTATACTTTCGATAACTTCAAATGGCTTATCAATGATATCACTTTAAAAGCCGACGGAAATAAAAAATGGACCACAAAAATGAAGCTTTCAGATCATGCTTCTTTTATCAATTGTGTTTTTAAATCGGATACAATTGTAGACCGAGGAGAAAAAGTACCTCACGCTTATATGTTTGCGCAAGTTCCAGGTGCTTATACAGGCTGGGGAATTTTGAGAAGCAGCCGCATTTCAGGACGAAGTTCCAAATGTGGTGCATGACAGTGCCTATATAAAAGAGGAAGTTGGGTTAATGTGGATTAAATACGAATTACAGTATCATCCTCAATCGCGTAATAAAGTTTTTTACTATGGTTTAAAATTAAAACAGCTTTCATCAAAAGAAGATCAATCGAATGTTATCAAGAAAGAACTTCGTTTTAATATGAATGAAGCTAATTTAAGTAATGTAACGCAATATCAAATCCAGAAAACATTGGGTTTAATGCCACAGCCAGAAAATAAAGTTTTTACAGACTCTGTTCAAAAAGTTTTATTGACTAAATATCCAAAAGGTGTTTGGGCGCGTGATATCGAAATTAAGAAAATCTTTATGGAATCTGATTTTGATAAAAAAATAAAGCAGTATGCTGAATTCGAAAAAAACTTTATGGCAGATAAATTCTTAGATGTTGTGACAGAGACGGAAAGTCTTTTCAGCGATAAATTATTTAAGGCTATTGCTTACAATTATATTGTAAAAAACAAAGATTACAATTTCGCTTTAAACAGCGTTAAAAAAGTATCATTCAATAATGTTTTAGATTATAGCTGGCACTTGGTTTCCATTCCTTTTAATAGACATGAAGAGGGAATCGAGAAGACAGATTTGGAAACACTAAAAAAATATGCGGATATTATAATTCCAGAAATGGAAAGCAGAGAAGCATTTGTACCTAAAGAATATGCGCAGAAATTATCTCTTAAAGAATGGCAGGCACAAACAATAAATTTCGCCGCAAGAGAATATTTTACGTATGCAAAACTTCAGGAAATCTTTAAAAACTATGATCTAGAAAGAAGATATTTGGATAAAATTAAATCATTTTATGGTTACAAAGATGCAAGTTACAACGAAGTGTATACCAGAATGCTTTTAAGAGAAGGAAAAACGCTTGACGCCAAAGAATTATTAGCAATAAGCATTAGAGAAAACAAATCGACTCCAGAAATGCTGGCTTCACTAAAAGCAATTTATTTAAAAGAAGGTGGAAAAGAAGCGGGTTTTGAAGCTTATGTTAATTCCTTTAAATCAGACACTAATATGCAGGAACACAAAGCCAAACTGATTGCAGAATTAATCAATATGCCAATAGAAGGTTTTGATTTAGAAAGCGACAAAGGCGTTAATGTAAAATTAGCTGATCAAAAAGGAAAAATCGTCGTACTTGATTTTTGGGCAATGTGGTGCGGACCATGTAAAAATGCAATGCCGGGAATGCAGATGGCAGTTGAAAAATACAAACAAGATCCTAATGTGAAATTTTATTTTGTAGATACGCAGGAATACATCAAAGATTTTAAAGCGCAGACACAAGCTTTTATTAAAGAAAAAGGATTTGACTTTACGATTTTGTACGATGGAAAAAATCCGAAAACTGGAAAGTTTGACCAAGTATATGAGAAATATGCTAAAGCCTTTCAATTTTCTGGAATTCCTGAAAAAATGATTATCGATCAAAACGGAAAATTAAGATGGAAATCTAATGGATATTTTGGAAGCCCAACAGAATTGGCCGACGAAATTTCGATCATCATTGAATATTTAAAAGCTGAGAAAAAATAATTTAGTTAAAGGTTAAAAAAAATGAAAATTGTTAATTTTTTATATCTCAGTATTTTACTATTGTGCTGTCAGATTGGTTTTTCGCAAACCATCTGGCAGGGACAATACCAGTCCTACAGAATTATTGTATCTGGAGATTTCGATACCAAAAAAGATTCGCTGTCCTTTAGTATTCCCGAATTAGGTTCAGAATGCAAAGTTGCTTTAAAAGTTGCCGCTGATAGTGTTTCTTTTAAAAATGACATGTATGGGTATACTTTTAAAGGAAAATACAATGCAGATAAAACTGAAGTTACAGGAGTTTTTAATAATTACTCGATTCCAAATGCATCAATTGTATTAAAGAAACAAAACAGTATACAGCCTTTGTTTTTTGCGCAAGCATCCGCAGAAACCGTATCCGTATCAAGTGATTGATATGACTTTTTTGGGTAAAACCACAAAACTTACTTACGGAGGAACATTGACACTTCCGCAAGGGAAAAAGAAATATCCGCTGGCTATTTTAATTTCTGGAACCGGACAGCATGACCGCAACTATACGTTCATGGGAAGAGAATCTTTTACCGTTTTGGCCGATTATCTGGCGCGTAACGGAATCGCCTCTCTTCGTGTAGACGACCGCGGATTTGGTAAAACAACCGGGGATTTTGAAAACGCTACAACTGGAGATTTTGCAAATGATATCGAAGAAGAAATAGCGTATTTAAAAAGTGACAAAAACATAGATGCATCTTACATTGGTTTAATCGGTCACAGCGAAGGCGGCATGATTGCCTCTATTGTAAGTTCTAGAAATAAAGATGTAAAATTCATGATCAGTTTATCTGGAGTAGGAGTTAGCGGTTTAGAAATGCTGAACCTTCAAAATACATCGATTTTAAAAAGCTATAATTTTACAGATAAAGTAGTGGCAAAGCAGATGGAAATGTACAACATCATGTTTAAAGTAGTGTATGATACAAAAGATAGTGAATCTGCAAAACCTGCAATGGAAATAAAATTGAAAGAATGGATGCAAGAAGAAGACTCTACAATTCTGAAAGAAATTCATATGTTGGACGGACGTGATAAGGATTTCTTGTATCGATATGGAAAAGATGCTGACAGAAAATGGTACCGTTACACCATTCATTACAATCCAGAAAATTATCTGCCAAAAATTACGATTCCGGTATTTATAGCAAATGGAGATAAAGATATTCAGGTTCCGGCTGTAGAAAATGTAAATTCATTTAAGAAATACCTCGGAACAAAAGATCTTACGACGAAAATTTATCCGGGCTTAAATCATATGTATCAGCATTGTACAACTTGTACGCAAAAAGAAGTCAAAGAATTAGATGAGGTTTTTGCACCAGAGGTTCTCGATGATATTTCGAAGTGGATTTTAGTTCGTTATAAAAAGTAATAGTTTGTCACCCTTAGCGATCTCGAAGCTTCGGGATCACTAAGGGTGACAAAACGTTAAGCAATCTGAAATCTAAAAAAAAATCAATTTTCTTTACCATGAAAAAATTAATTCTTTTTATCGCAATTTTCTTTGCGATGCATAATCTTACTGCCCAGATTTACGACCCCGTATCGTTTAAAACATCTGTAAAAGAAGTTGATAACGCTAGTTATGAATTAAGCATTACAGCGCAAATAGACAAAGGCTGGCACATGTATTCGCAAAAAGTTCCCGCAAACGGACCAATGCCAACCAGTTTTGTATTTGCGAAATCTAAAAATTATACAGCAAAAGGAGGCGTTGTTGAGCCAAACGGACACGAAATTGATGATCCGATTTTTAATATGCGCATCAAACTTTTTGAAACAAAAGCTGTTTTTACACAAAAAATAGAAAGAAAAAATAACGATGCTTTTAAGGTTAAAGCAACTATAGAATTTATGGTCTGCAATGATCAAAGCTGTTTACCGCCAACCGAAAGAGAATTTGTTTTTGAGATTCCGAAAGGTGCTTGCGAAAGAAGAAGTAAAAGTGGCAGAAACGGTTCAAACAGATACCATTGTTCCTATTAAAGAAGATACAATTACGACAGAAGTTCCTGTGAAAACAGAAATAAAAAAAGAGGTTGTATCGCTTCAAAAAAATGAAAATACAGCAAAGGGAGAAAATATCTGGAGTATTTTTTTATTAAGCTTTTTAGGAGGATTAGTCGCTTTGTTAACACCTTGTGTTTTTCCAATGATCCCAATGACGGTTAGTTTTTTTACCAAACAAAGTAAAAATAAAGCGACCGGAATTAGAAATGCTTTAGTATATGGCGTTTTCATCATTATTATTTATGTGGCTTTAGGAACATTGGTAACCACTATTTTTGGTGCCGATGCCTTGAATGCACTGGCTACAAATGTGGTATTCAATTTAATATTCTTTTTATTATTAGTTGTTTTTGCCATATCATTTTTAGGAGCATTCGAAATTGTTTTACCAAGTTCATGGCTTACTAAAGTCGATAATAACTCGCAAAAAAGCGGTATAATCGGCATCTTTTTTATGGCTTTGGCGCTTGCTATTGTATCCTTTTCATGTACGGGGCCAATTGTGGGAACATTATTAGTTCAGTCGGCTAGTCAGGGCGGGTTAGCACCTGTTATCGGAATGTTTGGTTTTTCATTGGCAATCGCTTTACCGTTTACACTTTTTGCCGCTTTTCCAGGATGGATGAATTCACTTCCAAAATCGGGAGGCTGGTTAAATTCGGTAAAAGTAGTTTTAGGATTTTTAGAATTGGCTTTGGCTTTTAAATTTTTATCCAATGCCGATTTGGTTTTGCAATTGCATTTATTAGAAAGAGAAACCTTTTTAGCAATTTGGATAGCCATTTTTACAGCCTTAACCTTTTATTTATTTGGAAAAATCCAGCTTTTGCATGACTCGCCTGTAACACATCTTTCTGTAGGAAGATTGAGTTTCGGAATTGTAGTTCTCGCTTTTACCATTTATTTAATTCCGGGATTATGGGGCGCACCGCCGCAATGGATCAGCGGATTTCCTCCTCCAAAACAATACAGCGAATCGCCAAACGGAATCGGAATGTCGGCATCGTCAAATACAGTCGCAACAATTCTGCCTGAAGGTGCAGAAGAAGGTCCAAACGGAATTACGGTTTTCAGAGATTATGATTTAGGATTGGCTTATGCTAAAAAAGTTAACAAACCCGTAATGCTTGATTTTACCGGATTTGCCTGTGTAAACTGCCGTAAAATGGAAGAACGCGTCTGGCCTGATCCGCAGGTTTTATCACAATTAAAAAATGATGTAATCGTAATTTCATTATATGTAGATGACAAAAGACCACTGGAAGAAAAGGAGCAGATTATCTCAAAAATTACTGGAAAAAAATTAAAATATATCGGTCAGAAATGGAGTGAATTTCAAATCCTGAAATACAAAACAAATGCCCAGCCGTACTACGTTTTAATCGATCATAAAGGCGAAAACTTAAATCAGCCTACAGCTTATAATCCTGATATTCCATTTTATACCAATTGGTTGAAAGAAGGTGTTGGGAACTTTAAGAAATAGTTTTAAAAAAGCTGATAGTAAAGTACAGCTTGTCAATTTCGACGAAGGAGAAATCGCACACATAACTCGACAAAGATTAGTGATACACTATACGGAGTTTCTAGTGTGATCCTTCCTTCGTCAGGATTGACAAAATGATGGAAAAAAAAATAAAAAATATCAAATGAAATTATTTCAAACACAATATCTATTCCTCATACTTTTATGTTTTGGGATTAAAAGCAACGCGCAGTTTTCGACCACGATTCCGCTTAGTAAAGAGGTGGCTTCGGGAACTTTAAAAAACGGAATGAAATATTATGTGCTTCATAATGAATGGCCAAAAGATCGTGTCAGTTTCTATTTTGCTCAAAATGTGGGAGCCATTCTGGAAAACGACGATCAAAACGGATTAGCACATTTCCTGGAGCACATGGCTTTTAACGGAACTCAGAACTTTGAAGGAAAAGGAATTATCGATATGCTGGAGAAAAAAGGAGTTCGTTTTGGTGCTGATATTAATGCTTATACGGCGCAGGATCAAACGGTTTATAACTTGAGTAATGTACCTTCTACTGATGATAAATTAGTAGATTCCTGTCTTTTAGCCCTGCACGACTGGTCTGGTTTTCTTTCTTTAAAAGAAGCAGAAATTGATGCAGAACGCGGTGTGATCAGAGAAGAGTGGAGAACAAGAAGAGACTCAGATTTCAGACTTCGTTTAGAAACCGATAAAACCCTGTTTAAAGGTTCTAAATATGCAAAACGTGATGTAATTGGCGATTTAAATATCATCAATAATTTTGAATATAAAGTTCTTAGAGATTATTATAAAAAATGGTACCGCCCAGATTTACAATCTGTTATTGTAGTTGGAGATATTGATGTAAAACAAGTAGAGCAAAAAATTATAGATATTTTTTCTTCTATAGAAATGCCAAAAAATCCTGCTGAACGTTATTATGTTTCGATTCCGAAAAATAAAGGAATCGAATATGTTTTAGCAAAAGATAAAGAAGCGCAGGAAACAGCAATAGTTCTTTACTATAAAAAAGATTTTGATAAAGTTAAAAACACAGCAAACATCAGAAAAGATTTGGTAGATAATCTATGTACAGATATGATGAACAGGCGTTATCAGGAATTTATTCAGAATAACGAAACATCGGTTTTGAAAATGGCCGGAGGAGCTTCAGAAGTGTCGAGATTAAGCAATTCATACAGCTTATATGTGGTTCCGAAAAACAATAAAACAACAGCTGGGTTTAAAGAATTAATGATCGAAACCGAAAGAGCTGTTCGTTATGGTTTTACACAAAAAGAATTAGACCGAAATAAAGAAGGAATTTTAAGTTATTATGAAGATTTACTTCAGAATAAAGACAAAATCAACAGCGATGAATTTGCAGAAGAACTAGTTAATTATTTCTTGAAAGCGGTTCCGTTTGAAAGCATTGAAACGCAATATGAAAACATTAAAAAACGTCTGGCTTCGATTACACTTTCTGAAATAAATGAGGCTGTAAAAAAACTGCAGACCACTGATAATATTGTTTTAACAGTTACGGGTCCAGATAAAAGTGATGTTATTTATCCGTCAAAAGAAGAGTATCTAAGCATTATGGCATCGGTAAAAAAAATGCCTTTGGAAAAATACAAAGAGACAGATACAGATCAGCCTTTGATTACAGCAGAACTAAAAGGTTCTAAAGTATCTAAGGAGTTTAATGTTGAGGGAATTGCCGGTGCAAAAGGGTATGTTTTAAGTAACGGCGCCAAAATTATTTTGTATCCAACCACTTTAGCAAAAGATGAAATCTTGTTTTCTGCATTTAGTAAAGGAGGAAGTTCTATACTTAAAACAGAAGATATTCCATCTTCACAAATTGCGGTCGGTTTAGTAGAAAGTTCCGGATTAGGTAATTTTAAAAGTACTGACTTACAGGATAAACTAAATGGAAAAATTGTAAGCCTGAAACCATACATAACAGAATTGACGGAAGGTTTTAAAGGTTCGAGCAATCAAAAAGATATAGAAACTTTGTCTGCAATTGCTTTATTTGTATTTTGAAAATCCAAGATTTGATAAAGATTCATATGCAAGAATGCTGACCAGTTTTAGCAATTCTTTAGAAAATCTCGCAAATACAAATCCGAAAGTGTTTCAGGATACTATTTCGCTTTTAAATTCAAATCGCAATAAAAGGGTACCGCTTTTTAATGAAGCATTTATCAAGCAGTTGAGTTTCGAAAAAGCATCAGAAATCTATAAAAACAGAATTAAAAATGCGACCGATTTTACTTTTGTTTTCACCGGAAATCTTCCTGAAAATACGCTTTTCTCGCTTGAAAAATATATTGGTAGCATTTCATCTGACAACAGTAAAACGGAAAATTTCGTAGACAATCATATCAATCCTGCTGATGGAATTTCGAAACAAGTATTAATTCGTGAAATGAATGTGCCAAAGGCGAGCGTTTACATCCGATTTTTAAAAGAGTTTCCGTATACCTATAAAAATGTATTTACGCCGCATATTTTATCTGAATTGTTATCTAAAAAATACTTGGATTTGATTCGTGAAGAAGAGGGCGGAAGCTATGGTGTAAATGTTTCTTCAGTCGTGAGCAGACTTCCTTCTGATGAATATTCGATGACCATTAATTTTGATGCTGATCCTGAAAAAGAAGAAAAGCTGACCAAAATTGTTTACGAACAAATTGAATTAATGCAAGAAAAAGAGGTAAAAGAAGAAGACGTTCAATCTGTAAAAAATACAGTTTTAAAATCAAGGGCCGAAAAAGTTTTAAGCAATGGTTTTTGGCTGGCTAATTTAAATAGTATGTTTTTAAATAATGAAGAATTTAAAGATGATACGATTTACAAGAAAACCCTAAACGAAATTACTCCTGCAGATATAAAAGCTTTTGCCAAACAGTTTTTTGCCAAACCAAAAACGGTTGAAGTAATTATGAAATCGAAAACTCAGAGTACTAATGCTCAATAACAATAAAAATGGTTTTTCATTGATTTTTATTTTGAAGTATATGAATTAGTAAGCTTGTACATTACACTTGAAAAACCTAAAAGAGCTGTTTTGCCAACAGCTCTTTTTTAGTTTTTTAGATTTATAACTTAGAAAAGGATCAGATTATGCTGTTTTACTTGTTCAAAATTTCAATAAAACAGCAAATAATTATATTGCCCTATTTTGGCTAAAATGCTTTAGAATTTGTTTTGGCGCTCCAATAACTTCTCCTTTTCGAGAGTCAAACCATTCTATTTCTTTGGTTACTTCCGCACAGCATTCGTTTTTGGAGTTGAAAAAACTACTTTTAATATTGATTTTATCCGCTATATAACAATGTTTGAGTTCAACAAAAAAGTGTTCCGTAAACATGAGGTCTTTATAGCAGACAAATACATGATTTCCTTCGTGTAAATCGAGATTTAAGATATGGAGTTTCTCTTTTGAAAATCCGTTTCGAAATAAAAAATGATAGAATAATCGAACGGTATATGAAATGTATGAATCGCTTTCCATAACCATAAAATCATTCACATCTTCTCCGGTAACAACATAATTTTTGCAGATCATTTTGTTTGAATTGAAGTTAAAAAAAGAGGCCGGCTTAATACAAAACCGACCCCAGAACATAGTCATGTTTAATGATCTTCCAAATCAAAAGACTTTTATTTAACTAATAAAAAATTGTAGTTGATTTTTATTTTATCAGCGATTTTCTTTCTAACAAGACTTGGTATTTCGATGTCAAAATCTTCTGGTTTTACTTCAAAAGAACCAATTGTATTAAGTCCGTTTGTTGCTTTCGAAATTTTCATGATTACAGTTATCGGTTTTGTTTTTCCGTGAATAGTAAGATCTCCTTTTAAAGTAAAATTTTTAGGCGCGTTTGTGATTTTAGAAATATCAAAATCCTCTATTTTTCCTTTTAAAGTGGCTTTTGAAAACTTTTCAGATTCCATGTAATTTTCGTTAAAATGCTCTTCCATTAAAGCGACTTTAAAGCGGAAACCTTTTATGAGAACCAAAGAAGCGAAATCACCTGTTGACTGTTCCAAAACTGCCGATACCGATTTGTTTTCTGCGGCGATTTCTTCATAAGAAGGCACAGTAGCCTGAAATTTTATATTTCCTGTTTTTGTAATTAATTTTTGCGCAGTTACGTTTTGTGTTACAATAATAATTGACAGCGACTGTAAAGAAATTAATGAATGATTTTTTCATGATATTTAATTTTCTTTTAGTCCGTCAGTATTCCATTTTACAACCAAGTCAATATTAGCCTGAGACATTCTTCCTCCTTGAGGCATAAGTCCCTGCTGACCGCTTTGCAATTGAATTCGGCCTAATAAACCAGCACTTTCAACAGTCGCTTTTACTTGGGCATAAGTAACCAAAGGTCTGAAAGCAACGAGATCTTCCGCTTTGATGACAGCTGATACAATTGGCATCAATAATTGATTTTACATCTTTAGTATAAGTAATTGAAGTAGTTGGAGTCGTAGGAGTTGTCGGATCTGTTGGATTCGTTGGGTTTGTCGGTGTCGTTGGGTTTGTTGGTGCTTCGATATCTTGAACAGTATCAGAATCACTACAGCTTGCAAAGGCGACCAATAAGATTGTAAGTACGATTGTTTTTTTCATGATCAGTTGTTTATAGTTATTAAAATACTCGGTATAAGTTAAATCCGAAGAAGAAATCTCCTTTGCCCCAGTCCCCGCTCGCATTTGTGAGGTAACCGCTTTCACTCATCGATTGTGAGTTGGTAAATATTAATTGAAAAACGTGTCCGCCTGTTTCTACATCAAGACCTACGGAAAGTGGATTTTTATAAAAGTCTGGTTTGTCAAAATTGTGCATATATTCTAAATTCACAGATAATCTTTTAGTGATTTTATAACGTCCGCCTCCGCCAAAAGAAAACTGATTATCTCTTTCGATATCAGGATTATAAAGGTTTTTGTGTATAAATGATGGAACTAATTCTACTGACAGCTTTTCACTAACTTTTCTAGAGATCAGCAATTGCTGTACGTAGATCATACGATGCTTAAATTCTAAACCTGGATATTGTTCTTTTTCTAAAAAAGTATTGATATCAGCAACGCTGTATCCAACAATGTCCAAAGGAAAATTATCGCCTTGTCTTGTCAACCTATATTTAAGTCCGGTTTCGTACATTTTATTCAACGTATGTCTCGACAGACTTACTGATAACCAGTCTGTAACCCCATAAATTCCGCCTAACTTTGTAGTCGCATTGTCAAGACCAAAAAAACTGTCAAAACCATCTTTAACAGTTCCAAATCGGTGTGAAACCACAAAATAGAATTCTTTTTTTGCAGGCATTTTGGTAGTCTGCGGCGTCACGAGCTGTAAAGCTTTGAAAGTTGCACTGGAATAATTTTCTTCTACCTGAGTAGAATCAAGACTATTCAGTAAATCATCTTGCGAGTATGCCATGGTCGCCAGAAAAAGGCAGATTGGAACTAAAAATTTCTTCATAAATTGATTATTTGATTTGTTTGTTTATTAATGTGCACTGATCTAATTTGACTTCCTGAAATAATTCATCATAGCCAATACATTTTCCTTTAACCGTTACTTTTGTATTGACCAGCTCGGCTTTTATTTTTTGATTGAAGAGACAAAAAACGTTACCCTCAACGGTATTTACAGAATCTGTTTGTTTGGTAACTACGCCGGTAATTTCAATAGTTTTGTTGAGGTATAAGGAATCTGCTTTTTTAGGATTTGAGTTGTAATCATCAAGGAGTTTTACCGCTGTTATTTCATAATCTGGCGCCTCTGATTCTATATTACGGGCTTCTTTAAATAGAAATCCGTAATAAAAATAGATACCGGCTGAAACTGCTATCAATAGTATCGCTGTAATAATTGCTGTTTTTTTTCTTTTCATATGATGGTTTGTGGGGTCAGTTTTTTAATTAATAATTGCTTTATTTTGATGAAGAGATTTCATTACGCATTTTATTCCTGTGCAGAATACCAAAATCCCGTAACGATTTTAAAATGGGTTCAAGCGAGAAGCTGTAGTCTGTTAATTGGTATTCCGTCTTGGCTTGACTTTGGGCATTTGGTTTTTTTTCAACAAATCCGTTTAGCTCCATTTCCTTTAATTCATGAGCTAAAACTTTTGAAGTAATTTTGTGTACTTCTTTTTGAATTTCAGAAAACCTTTTATTGCCTTCCATCAATACTAAAGTGATCGGAATTCTCCATTTTCCGTTTATAATATATAGAGCATCCATGATAGGTACGATTTCAGATTTGTATTCTGACGCGGTGCTTATCGCCGATGTATTGTTTGTTGAATTTTCTAGAGTTTTCATGTCAAAAGCTGTTCGATCAAATTATGATTCTATAAATGAAACAGCCTTGGTGCAGATTACCCTACCAAAGAATTGATGTTTTTTGAAAAAAAATAAAAAAGAAGAATAAGAGTTCTTAAAACTCTTGTAGAAATGGTGTTAAAGAGAAACTCTAAAACTCACATTTGGAGTTCTTTGTAAGGCGAATGTTTCAACTTCTTCTATAGAATTTGTTAGGGAACTTATTCTATAATATTCGCTGATTTCGTTTTTCCTATTTAAGATATTTAAAATAGAAATTCCTATTTTGTATTGAATTCCATCTGCAGTTTCCCACTTATAAGTAGAGGAAATGTTAACCTGCGAAAAGATATGCAAGTTGGTACTGTTTGGTTTATTGTATAACAAAACAGGATCTGATGGATTAAATTGAGAAAGATCGGGAGATGTTTTGGGTCTGCCCGAAGACCATTTTGTTCCCAAAGCAATTTTAAAATTGTTTTTCTCGTAAATTCCTGCCCAAGAAACCGTATGCATTAATTGAAAATTATTGGGAAAAGTTGGGTATTCATAATTAGCAAAATGATAATTATTATGGTTATACGTATAGCTCAACCAAGTTAGAAAGTGATTCATTTTTTTCTGAACCAGCATTTCTGCTCCCCAAATTTCATAGTCCCCCGTTGTTCTCACAAACTCCAACTGGTTCTGAAAACCCTGACTGGAAGTTGTAATACCGCTTACTTTTTTGTAGAAATTTTCGATATCCAGAAGCCAGTCATTTTTTTTGTAAAATAAATTTAAAGATAACTGCCTGCTTCTCTGAATAGGGATTGTAGTATTATTGGAGATAATCCAGCGCCTTTTTTCAATACCGAAATAATCTTTTTGTAAATCAATTATTTGTTGTGAATTCTGACTTTTCATCTCGCCGAGCAACTCTAAATTTAGATTTTTATTAATGCCGTAGCTAAATTGCAAGCGCGGTTCTACAATGTATTTTTTAAATTTTTCAATATAATTAATTCGCGTTCCCGCTTTAAAATAGATTTTGGAAATCGTGTCGTTGTATTTTCCTTCAACAATAAAAGCATGAGTTCTCAAAACGTCTTTAACTTTACGATAGAAATCTGGATTAACTACCTGCTCCAGATTAGTAATACCAATTTCATTAAACTGATAACCATCGTTTAAGCTGAATTTAGAGTTAATAATATGATTGTTCTCTAAATTAACTCCATTATTGTTAACGGTATTTTCCTGAATTACAACTTGGTCTGCAAGAGTTGTTTTTTGGTTCGCCAAAAGTTCATAAGAAGAATTGTAAATATTAATTTTCGTAGTGTTGAAGTTGTTCCAGTTTCTTTTCCATAATAAATTTCCACCGTAATTCTGCTGGCGCAAAACATTGTTTTCAGATTTATTGATGTCGTAAACAGTCGCACTTTGAAAAACTTCCAGATTATCTTTTATGGTAATCAAATCTAAAATTAACTGATCTTTTGAGCCTATTTTTTGCGCGTACTTCAGCGTAGCATCATAGAAACCAAATTTTTTATCACTCTTATAATCTATATTTTGATTTTGAGAAAAGTCAGTAATCGTGGTGTTTTGAAATATTTTGTCGAAATATTCCTTGTAAGTAGGAGTTTCTACAAAATCTGTAATCGACTTACGTGACGAAATTTCGATATAACTTTTTTTCGAAAGATTGTACTTTGCATAAACATCAGCATTAATCATATTGATTCCCGCGCTAAAAGCATTTTTTTCTGCTGTTTCAGGATTAGAACAAATCGCTACAACACTGGAAACGCTTTCTCCATAAAAAGCAGAACTGCCATTTTTGTAAATAGAAATCGTGTGTGCCAGATTTGGGTTAAAAACAGATATTAAACCAAAAAAATGTCCCGTTTGAAACATTCGTATTCCATTCCACAAAAACAAATTTTGATCGTGCGTGCCAGCCGCGTACATTGATGCTCGATACACTTTCGTCCAGACTGTTTACGCCTGGAATTTGCTGCATAGTTTGTAAAGCATCCGGCTCAATAAGCCCGGGCAGAATACCAAATTTTTTGGGTTTAATTTGAATAGATCCATCAGCATTTTTTGAAATCCCAGAAGCTAAAATAGCATTAGTTTTAATCTCATGAAGTTCTGTAATTTCAGGCTCTAAAACAATCTGAAGGCAATTTTTGGAACCTAAACTTCCTGCTGTAATTCTTTTAGAAACAAAACCAACGTGACTAATTATAAAAGTATTTCTGTCTTCTTTAGGAAACTCAAAATAACCTTCTGAATCGGTTGTAAATTGAGTTTTGTTAAGTAAGCTGATATTCACATTTTCTATGGGTTTTTTATCCAAAGCAGAGAAAACATAACCGCAGATTATTCTTTGTTCACGCTCTTTTTTATAAATATTGATGAATTTGTTTCCAATATTTTCAAAAGATAAATTGGTTTTTCTAGAAAGATATTCCAGTTTCTGATCTAGTGAAAGCGACTTTTTCGGAGGATTTAATTCCAGATCTGCAATATTATCCTCGGTATAATTAAAACTAACCCCATGCTGTTTTTCAATATCAATTATTATTTTTTTAAAAGACACAGCTTTTCCTTTGTCCTGACCAAAAAGATTGAGGACAAGAAAGAAAAGAAAAACAAAAAATGAAATTGTCTGGGGCGCGACATTTATTTTTCGTCAAAAATTATTTTATTTCCAGAGGCTTTTTTGGCCTCTAAATGATAGGTTGTACTAATAATCTGCAAGGCTGTATCTAAGTCTTTTGCTGGTAATTTTCCAGTAAATAGAGAAATAGAATCTTTTGTATTTAATTGAATTTTAATATTGTATTGTCTTTCAATTTCGTCTAAAAGACTTCTAATGTTTTCTTTATAAAAACATATTTGATTGTTCATCCATTCCGGCTTCAAGGAATTCACCGTTATTTTAATTTCTTTTCCATTTTCAAAACTTACGCTTTGTCCGTGAGTTAATAGAATTTGAGTTGCGACATAATTTACTTTTACTCGACCTTCATAACACACCACATCAAACCTGTTTTTTCTGACTTTAACATTAAATTGAGTTCCTAAAACGGTTACTTTTCCAAGACGCGTTTCTACTTCAAATTTTTGACCTTTAGCGACTTTAAAATATGCTTCTCCTTTAAGTTTCAAATGTCTGTTGTTGTCCCAGTTCCATTTTTTATAATTGATTTCAGAACCTGAGTTTAGTACTACTTCCGAATTATCGGGTAACGAAAAAGTAGTTTTTTCTCCAAAATCTGCTGTTTGTGATTCGGGTATGAAAAAATTCATTACAAAGGTAATTCCAAGCGCTAAAACAAATATTGCAAGTACTTTAAACATCATTTTTTTGTATAAAGGAACTACTTTTGGAGTCGTTTTTTTCTGGCTCAAAATGGTAGAAAGCATTGCATTTTCATCGAAATCATTTACTTCTAAATGATTCGTATACTCTTTAATCTTTTTATATTTTTCAAAATCGGGATCCGCCTCAAATGCCGCTAATTCATCCGGAGATAAATCATCATTGAGCCATTTTGCTAATAAGCGATTTTTTTTCATTTTATCGTATTATTTAATTAAAACAATTAGAACTAAATTTACCCTACTTTTATAAATCAATTTCTTTGCGTAAGCTTAACAAAGCCAAATGAATGCGTTTTTCGACCGCTTTCACGCTGATGTTTAACTCTAAAGCAATTTCACTGTACTTTTTACCGTCTATTCGATGCATTAAGAAAGCGGTGCGTTGTTTTTCGTTTAAGTTTTCGATGGCTTTCAAAAGTTTGGACTGAAATTGTTTTTCTTCCAAAAGATATTCCGGACTTTCATTTGTTTTATCTAAACCGGTAAAGTTTTTTTCATACCTCAAAACCACTTTTTGGTGCGCAATTGCATTAAGACTGCTGTTATTTGCAATGGTGTAAATGTATGATTTTGCTTTTTCTAGTGGTACCGAAGCGCAGTTCTGCCAAAGTTTTACAAAAGCTTCCTGAGCGACATCTTCTGCTTGGTCTATGCTTGCCAAATTTGTAAAAAAGAAAGTTCCGAAGTGCTTTTATATGACTTTTGAAGAAAGATGAAAAAATGATTTCATCGCAAGTATTAGATTCGTTTTTAGATGGCATTTAGATTTTCAATTTGTACGACGCAAAAGTATTTGTTTTTAATTTAAGTAGGGTAAAAGCAAAGCTGATTGTTTTATAGAAGATTAAAATGCTATTGGCTTTTGATAATTTAGTATTGAAGAAGATACTGTAAGCCTTGCTGTTAATTTAGTAAAAAAACTTTTCTTTAAATTATTACCTTTGTAAAAATATAAATATGTTCCTTTTGAAAAAATATTTATCAATCGCAGTTTTAATGTTCTTACTGTTTTCCTGCCAAAGCGAAACATATGAGCAGAACGATAATGCGCAAGGAACAATTACCAGTGTTTCGCCGCTTACCACTTATCTGCAAAGGGTTGCGATGGTTAAAACCGTACAGGATAATATGATCGACGGATCTAGTTATTGTACCATAAAACTTCCGTATACCATTACTGTAAATAACGAGCAGATTGCAGTAAATACTACCTCAGATTATCAAAAAGTAATCGATAATATTAACGCCAGTACTTATGACGATGATATTGTAAAAATAGATTTTCCTGTAACGATGGTATACTATAATTACATCGAAAAATTTATTCCCAATCAGGCAGATTTTGATTCTTTAATCGATTATTGGAATTCGTATCCAGATCTTTTATCTAAAATTAACGGCTTAAATATCAATTATCCTATAACGATTAATATCTATAACAGCGCCAGCCAAATTGGAAGTTCTCAAACTATAATAAGCGATCAGGCATTTTTTAATTTTATTAAAAATTTAAATGACAGTCAGTATATTTCTTTAAAATATCCAATTGCTATTGCAGATTACAATGGGCAGACAAAGGCGATTACAAATAATTTGGAGTTCGAAAATGCTATTAAATATGCTATTGATTACTGTCCCGAAAATAACATTGTAACACTTGATTTTGTACAAACCATTACAAACGGCTCTTGGGAAATTCCTTATTTTTTTGATGGTTCTGTAAAGACTTCAAATTACAGCGGCTATTCATTTGTTTTTAAAAGTGACAAAACAGTCGTGGCCACCAATGGGACAGTTACAGAGACAGGGCAGTGGGAAAGTACCATTCAATATGGTGTTGGAGAATTGAAACTGAATTTCACATCTCAATTACTTGGAAAATTGAATTTTAATTGGAAGTTATTTGAGTTTACTAATTCTCAGATACGTTTACGAGATACAGGTACTACGACTAGTTATCTTTACTTCCAAAAAAGAGCAAATTCTTCTCTGAGTTACTACTAAAATTTTGTGATTTTTTTACCGCAAAGTCGCGAAGTTTGCGTAAGCTTTGTTAATTTATTTCACGCAAAGTCGCCAAGTTTTTATAAGCTTTGCTAACTTATTTCACGCAAAGTCGCTAAGGCGCAAAGTGCATTATCTTTGCGACTTCGCGACTTTGCGTGATTAATAGAAAACCTTGCGAACTTTGCGAAAAACCTTTGCGCTCGTTGCGGTAAAAACCTTTTTACTTTTTCTTCTTCCTTCCCAGCCAGATCAACAATCCCGTAATAGGCAGTGTCGCTGCAAAAGGCATACCAAAAAAGCTATAATTTTTGTTGGATAACCATAAATACTTCCTGTATGAATAGGATAAATAAGACGTCGCAAATTATCGCCATTACTAAAAGATTCGTAAGGTTTTGTTTTTAAAAGGTCGCCTGTATATTTATCAAAATACGCCAAACTTGAAATATTCGGAATCGATTTTTCAAGATTGAGTTTAATGACCATTATACTGTTTATAGTGTCTGAAGGAATTCTGATTTGCGTATCTCCTTTATAGGTATATATACTGTCTGTTTTTGAAAATATGTTTTGATAAAAGAACGTTTTCTCAAGTTTAGGATCGACTTTTGTCGGATTTTCTACTTTTGCCGAAGGCTTTTTGGTGGTTCCATCTGCCAATAAATAAATCCCGCTTTCAAACCATTTAAAAGACCATGTTAGTCCTGTCAGCGATATTGTTAGAAGAAATAAAAAGCTGTAGAAACCAAAATTCGAATGAAAATCCCAATTAACTCTTTTAAAAGAAGCACTCCATTTTACGGTTAATCTTTGCTTAAGGTTTTTTATTTTTTTCGGCCACCATAAAATAAGACCCGAAATGAGCATAAAAGCAAAAATAAGACAACTACAGCCGGTAATAAATTTGCCAACTTCTCCTAAAATTAAATGCCTGTGCAAATCAAGTACAACAGAGAAAAACCTGCTTTTTTCAGGAACTGACGCTAATACTTTTCCAGTATATGGATCGATAGAGAAAATCTGATCCTTTTTGTCGGCGTCGGTTCCAGAAATAATTACACTTCTTTCCGGATCGTGATAAGTTTGAATGCGATCTAATTCCGTTATTTTATATTTTTTCTGAATGGCATTAACGTAAAAATCTACAGGTATTTTTTTTGTTCCGACAGTCGAAACTTTATAAAATTCAGGATTTATGAAAGCATCAATTTCTTTTTCAAAAACTAAAATGCTTCCAGTTAGAGCTACTATAAATACAATAAGCCCGGACGAAAGTCCGAGCCATAAATGTAAAAAACCAATGTTTTTTTTAAATGTTTTGTTCATGTAAAAGGATGCGGAAAAATATTTCCAAATATAATTAAAGCTTTTTAAAACGAGTAACCAAGAGTTAAAAGCCAGTTTGAAGGCGCACCTGGGAACAAACGAATAAAATCATAACCACCAACCCAATAGGTTTTGTTTAATATGTTATTAGCATTTACCTGAATTTTAAATTTATTGATGTTGTAATACAATGCAGACATTAAATAAAGTGTAACCTGGAATTGTCTGAGTGTCTGTTTGGCTTAATGTACGCGTAGTGGCAAAATTAGTTCCAAAACCAAGACCAAAATCTTTTAACGCTCCGTCTGTAAAATTATAACGTGTCCATAAATTTCCCTGCTGACGAGGCGTGTTTGGTTTTTGTCTTCCAATTTCAGATTCGATTGGACTATCAGAAATTGCGGCTTCGTTATATGAATAAGCGACAGAGATACTCCAGTTTCTTGTGATATTTCCGTTCAAATCAATTTCGATACCTTTAGATTCTTCTTCACCTATCGCACGCATTAAATCAGGATTTGTTATATCGTTTGCCGGATATAAAGTGTTTTTCTGCTGAATTTTGAAAACCGCAACGGTTACAAAAAGTTTCTCTTTAAACCATGAAGATTTTCCTCCAAACTCAATCATATTGCTTTCTAACGGATCGAAAGGCCCTCCAGCATTTGGATTTGATAAAGAAGAAGCCGTCTGCGGATTGTATCCTTTTACATAAGTTCCGTATAAGTTAATATTTGGATTTAGCGTATAAGTAAGTCCAAAACGCGGTAAAAACGAGTGTTGTTTTACTTTGTTTTCTGCGACTTTTTTATAGTTTTCCTTATCCGTGTATTCGTCGTAACGCACTCCAATTAAAGCCTGAAATGCACCAAATTTAATATGATCCTGAAGGTAAACTCCGTACAATGAATAAAAAGTAGGATCAAAAGGGCGAGCCGCATAAAAATACTTACTCATGTCTTTTAACTGTTGTGATCCAGACGGATTGGTCAAGTCAAAATGCGCTACGTTTGGTACCGGATTTCCTTTGGCATCCAATAAATAATTAGCTTTATTAGCAGGGTTGTAAGTTGCAATTGATCCAGTATTGGCGAGCATTTCTATATCCTGTCGCCTGCAGTTGCGAACCTCCCGCTGGCACTTGCTCTTGCGCATAATCGTAACCCAAAATCAGGTTATGGTCTAAAGCTCCAGTTTTGGCTTCGTATTTAAAAAAGGTCGAAAGATTATCAATATAGCGTTTACGTTTACGCATAAAAACCTGCATTTCAATAGAAGTTGGAATCGTAGTTCCATCGCCCGCAGAGGCATATTTATTAGCACCGCGATGCTCTAAAAGATCTTCTGTATAACCTGTTCGGATATAAGATCCAGAAAATGATAAACGATCTGAAAACTGATGATTTAAGGAAGTCGTTACAATGTAAGTTTCTTCATTTAAATAATCATTTGTAGAGTTTAAAGAGTTGGATGTTTTGGTAGAGTATAAATTATTTTCATACGTCGATTGTCCACGATCCAGTATACTTTTTGAACTTGTATAAATTAAATCAAAATTCACACTGGTTTTGTCATTTGGAAGAAAGGAAAGGGAAGGAGCAAGGACAATATTTTTATCAAATTGTAAATCTCTAAAAGAATTCGCATTTTCATAACCTAAATTCAATCGGTATAAAAGCGATTTATCTTCAGTCAATGGTCCTGTAAAATCGGCCAAAGCTCTTAAAGTATTAAAACTTCCGGTAGAAAAACTCACGCTGTTAGCCGCCTGATCCAAAGGTTTTTTGGTAACTCTGTTTATAACTCCTCCAGGAGAAGCGTTTCCAAACAAAGCAGAAGAAGGCCCTTTTAAAACTTCAACACGCTCCAGATAATTGGCAAGCGACTGTTTCCAGAAACCTGTAGAAGTTCGCATTCCGTTAAGCGACTGTGTGTTACTTCCTCCGTTTATTCTAAAACCTCTAATCGAAATATCATCATAAAAAGTAAACTGACTTACCCCGCTGAAGTTTTTTACCACTTCGCCTACGCGGATAGAACCCTGATCTGCGATTAACTCTTTGGTAGCATAAGATACTGCCTGTGGTAAATCTTTCAGAGCAATTTCTGTTTTTGCTCCTATAAACGATTTTGTATTTCGATACGATTTCTCTTTACGTCCTGTAATTTCAACTGTTTGTAAAGTATTGATGTTTTCTTTTAAAACTACAGAGAGATCAAGACTTTCATTTTCATTTAGTTCGATGTTTTTTTGTTCAACAGTAAATCCCATTGCCGAGAAATAAACGGTATAGCTTCCAGCGGCAAGGTTACTGATTTCAAAATTTCCTTTGTCATCAGAAACTGTATTTTTTTTAAGACTTTTTATGGAAACCGAAGCATAGGAAACAGCTTCGTTATTTTCGGAAACAATTTTTCCGGTAATTTTGGCATTCTGAGCCAAGCCAATATTAAAAACGGCAAGCGACAATAATGAGAATGTAAACTTCATGGCGGTTATTTATTTTTAGACCGCAAATTTATATCTATTTAGATTAAATCCAAATAAGATTTTTTAAATAACAATTTTCTGCTTCCCGATTATGTCTTTTTTATGAACGCGATTTGTTATTTTGATAAATTCAATTTTTATAATTTGACATACTTTAAAATAAAGAACTGAGTTAGAAAATATATCTTTTTTTAGTTGTTAAAGTGTTTATTCATAGTAATTAATGGGTAATTTTAGACTAAGTATTATTGTTTTTTGTTTCCAAATTAGGAGTAGTGAATCCTAAAGTTTAAAATTGAAATCGCTTAAGAAATAGAGCTAAAAGCAGTTACCTAAAAGTAAGTGACTTTTAATTAAAAGATGATAAAAATAATAGAATGTCTTCTTTTTTAGCTTTTTTCTGTCAGGAGGAATATATTTTATTGCTTCCAAATTAGAAAAATGACCTAAAGTTTATAGAAAGAGATTTTTCTATTTCAACAAAAAAAGCAAGCCATGCTATTTTTTGTATTTTTAAACCCAAAAAAGCATATGACATTTTACATCAATACAGAACATTTAAGAAAGGAACTTGCATATCCAGATCGATATCAGTCTCAAAATCTTATCAAAAGCTCTGTTATTGTGTTTTTTATCATTCTAATATTTCTGTTATTGTTTAAACCATTTGGAGTCTACGATCCAGAACTCAAGATGCATTATTTGTTCATTTGCTTTTTTCATGCTTTAGTTCCGGCACTTATTTTATTTGTGTATTTCAGGATATTGAATTATTTCAGAAAAACGAGAAATCAAACTAAATGGACTTTACTGCAAGAATATATTCAGATAGGAGTACTATTAGTGTTAATTGGCACAGGAAGTTTCTTGATACGGGATTTACTCTATAACAATCCCAACAACTGGTCATGGAATTATTTGTTTGAAGAAATTAGAAATTGTCTTGTTGCGGGTATTTTTTTCTATTTTTTTCTGAGATTATCTAGTTTCTATTTTGAAGCAAAAAAAGGATCTCCATTTGTTCTTCAATTTATTCCGCTGGCAGTTGAGCCAGAAAAAACAATTTTTAAACCTAATCTTTTTATAAGTACACAGGTAAAGCAAGATGACTTCAGTTTAGATATAGATCAATTACTTTTTGCAAAAGCAGATGGTAATTATATCGAGTTAACTAAATTTGATGGTACGCCAAATTAGTACAGAAGTAAAAAGAATTTCTTTAACTCAATTTGAAACTCAGGTAACCAATTATCCGCACTTTTTTAGATGTCATAGAACCTATTTAGTCAATATGTTTAAAGTTGAAAAAGTATCTGGAAATTCTCAAGGCTACTTATTATCCTTTAATGAAACCAGTATAAAAATACCCGTTTCCAGAAAACAAATTGATAGTTTTAATAGCTATTATCAGGAGCTCCGTAATAAATATATCGCTTAAGCTTGTTGCTCGTCACAAAAGCTTGTTGCCAGTAACAAGCCTTACTGTGCCTGTATTTTCCTGTTGTATGTTTGCCATCAATAACGCTAAATCAATTTATTATGTCAACAGCAGCCTATTGCCGCAACTACCAATGTTTCTTCTTCAAATAAGTTACTATACATAGACAATATTAAAGTTCTATTGACCATATTAGTTGTACTTCACCACACTTTTATTGCTTACAGTTCTTCTGACGGATGGTATTATACGGAACAAACCAGTATCATTGCAAAGCACGAATTCCGATGACATTGTTTGTAAGTATTAATCAATCTTTTTTCATGGGGTATTTCTTTATGCTGGCGACTTATTTTACCGGTTCTTCGTATTCCCGTAAAGGAACTTCTAAGTTCATTAAAGATCGACTTCTCAGATTAGGAGTTCCAATACTTTTTAACTCGTTTATTCTTTCCCCATTCATTTCGTACATTGTCTATTATTTTGCAAAAGGGCATCATATCAACTATTTTCATTATCTAAGTTTATATGACAGCTGGATTGATCTTGGAGTTACGTGGTTTGTTGCCGCATTACTATTATTTGTTTTGGTATATGTCGCGGTCAAAAGAATCTTTAAGGTTCGTTTTAACAACTCTTTAAAAACACCAAATTCAAAAACGATATTCTTATTTATTTTGGCATTGGGAATTTTAAGTTTTTTGGTCAGAATCCAATTTCCTGTGGGCTGGGTTCTTGATCCAGTCGGTTTTCAGCTGGGTCACTTTCCGCAGTACATAGCTTTGTTTGTTGTTGGATTAATAGCGGCAAAAAACAATTGGTTTGAACAGTTTTCTGATAAAATGGGAAGACAATTTAAAATATCAGCATTAGTCTCTTTATTGTTTTTCTCTGTATTCATTATAATCAAATTTACACTTAAAACTCCTTCGTCTTGGTTTTCTGGCGGTTTTCATTGGGAAGCATTATTATATGCCATCTGGGAACAGTGGATTGGACTTTCAATATTAATAACGATCTTAATTAAAGCAAAAAGAAGCTGGAACAATTCGTCTAAATTACTTACTAATGCATCCCGTTGTAGTTTTGCCGTTTACATTTTTCATCCGTTGGTAATTGTTGTTTTCACTGTAGCGTTAAGAAACTGGACTATAGATCCTGCCGTAAAACTTTTAGCTGTGGCCCCTTTAATAGTAGTTGGCAGTTTTGTACTTGGATCACTTATTTTACTAATTCCTGGAGTAAAGAAAATCATTTAATTATAAAAAAATGGCGCCAACTGTTTTCAGTTGACGCCATTTAGTATTCGGGTAGTGAATATTAGAATATGATTTTAATTTTGAAATTACGGAATCAATACTGCACGTCCTTTTATTTTTCCTTGGCGCATTTTGTCGTAAACTTCGTTAGCCTGCTCTAAGTCAAACTTTTCAATTTCAATATGGATTTTTTCCTGTCTAGCCAGTCCTACAACTTCCATAAGTTCCGTACGAGATCCCCAATATGGATTGGTCATTGTAACACCAAAAGGCAGTCCGTTCATACTGTATTGGTAATATCCGCCGCCTAAGCCCACTATTGTTAAATCTCCATCCATACCTACAACTTTAGTTCCCAGTTCAATTGTAGAAGTTGCTCCCACAAAATCTAAAATTACTTTAGCTTTTTTGATTCCGGTAATTTTTAAAATTTGTTCTGCCGCATCTGCGTCTTTAGAATTAACTGTATGGGTCGCACCCAGTTCTTTGGCAAACTCTAATTTATCTTCCGTAACGTCGCATGCGATTATTGCGACACCCGATATTTCTCTTAAAATCTGTATAGCAACATGACCAAGGCCGCCGACTCCAATAACAACCACATATTCATCAGCCATAAGTTTAGGCAGTGATCTCTTAATTGCAGAATAGGGGGTCAGCGCCGCATCAGTTAATGGGGCAACAACTACTGGATCCAGGTCATAAATTGGCACTAATAATCTAGAAGATGGAACAAGCATGTATTCCGCCATACCACCATTCAAACCAAGTCCTCCGCCATAACCTAGTTCACTTTGATGATCACAATAATTTTCTTTCGACTGCTGGCATGGTTTACAATGTCCACATCCCCACGGTCCATAAACCAGTACAGCGTCACCTTTTTTATAATCTTTTACAGTTTCACCAACAGCTTCAATCCATCCAGCGTTTTCATGGCCAAGGGTAAATACAAGATCTCCAACAGTTCCTTCATCAATAATATGAAGATCAGAATGGCAGACTCCCGCTCCTCCAATCTTTAACAGAACTTCATCTCCTTTAGGAACTGGTTTTTCTAAATCGTTAACAACTCTTACGTCTTTATGTCCAAAATAGCGTACTGCTTTCATAATTTAATGCTTTTATGTTAATGCTTCATTAAGAAGCAATTTACGAAAAAAAAGTGGAGGGCAGGATCGTTATGATTTTAAACTTATGTTAAACGTTGTAGTTTTTTTATAATCTTTGAAGGTTAATACAATAGTTTTTATTTTGTATTTAAAGAGTACTATGCGACTGATTTAGCAGTTTAGTTGAAATAAAAAGTTCAGCTAAGGTAGAAGTCAAATTAAGACTAGTTTTAATTAATATGGTGGTTTCTGCATAATGGTTTATTGCAGATATCTACTTTGACTTTTTATCATTTTTTAGTTTTCCAGAAGACGATTCGCTTTTAATTTTTTTCTCGATGCTCGCATTCCCCATTTGGTCATTGCTCCAACAACTTCTTCAAGGGTATGACTATAAGGAAGCAGTTCGTACTCTATACTTACAGGATAGCCATTTTCTACTTTTTTGATGATAAAACCATTCATTTCCAGTTCTTTTAATTCGCTGGAAAGAACTCTTGCAGAGATTCCAGTAACCTGCCTTTGAATTTCGGTAAATCGTTTATTTCCTCTTGCCATCGCAATTATAATCATTAGTTTCCATTTACCGCCAATCGCATATAAAGCATCTGAAACTGCCATTAAAACTTTATGACATTCATCTGTAAATGCTTTGTTATCTACTTGGTTTTCTTGTGTTTCATTCATAACTATGCTGTTTGTTACCTGCTAACCTTTAGGTAATTACTAATAAAATGTAAGCAAATATAATATAATTTTGACTCGTAATAAATACAGAAAATAATTTTTCAATTTTAATTAAACAACAAAATTATGACGCTAGAAATTTTAAGAACAAAAGAAGATTTAAGAAACCTTATTGACGATTATGCCTATTTAAGTGATGACAAAAAAATCGCTGACGTAATGAACCTATTCACACCAGATGTTAAATATAAAGTCTACATGGGTGGCGCGTTGGTGGCCGATGTTTCTGGAAGAGAAAGTATGGAAAAAGATTTCAACCATCATGCTTCTCTGGTTAAAACCTATTTTACATTAAATGGGCAACGATACTGTAAAGATCGACAGCGAAACCGCTACGGGAGTTTCTTTTACTCAAATCAAAATGATCAGAGATGTTGAAGGAAAAGATATTTTGACTGATTACAGTGTAAAATACGATGACAGTTATGTGTTTCAAAATGGAAAATGGTTGATCAAAGACCGAGTGGCTCATTTCCTTATTATCGAATCGAGACCCGTTTCTTAATATTTATCTTTATAAAAAGCTTTGTAATCTAATTTTGATTTCAAAGCTTTTTTAGATTGTCTAATATAAAATGGCGAGAACGAGAATAAAATAATTTGATTAAAATTAAAATAGAAAATTTTGATTAGGTTTGATTTTCTTAACTTTGTAAAATGATAGAGAAGATAATAAGAGAAGTTTCCAAGTTTAATAACGAGCTGAAACTGCAGGGGTTTAAAGCATTCCAAATAGAAGATGATGGTGCGGAAACCAGAACCTACAGTAGAAAAGAATTTTATAAAATCTGCCTGACTACTGGTAAAAGCAAAATTCATTATTCTGACAAAACTTATGAACAGGAAGGTACGATTCTGTTTTTTGGAAATCCGCACATTCCGTATTCATGGGAAACAATTTCTACGACTTATATTGGGTATACTATTTTGTTTTCAGAAGAGTTTTTTAAAAACTCCGAACGTTCAGAAAGTCTGCGACAATCTTCTTTTTTAAAATTGGCGGAACACCCGTTTTGAAAATTACAGAAGAGCAGAGAATTTTTCTTAATACGATCTTTCATAAAATGATTTCGGAACAGGAAAGTGATTATGTTTTTAAAGATGAGCTGATTCGCAATTACATCAGTCTCATTATCCACGAATCCTTAAAGATGGAACCTTCTGAAAATTTTGAACAAAACAAAAATGCATCTTCTAGATTGTCATCTGTATTTTTGGAATTACTCGAAAGACAATTTCCTATTGAAACGACTTCTAATCCGCTTCAATTAAAAACAGCACAACATTACGCACAACATCTGAATGTGCATGTCAATTACCTAAATCGAGCCATCAAAGAAGTTACGGGAAAATCGACAACGACTCATATTACCGAGCGTATAATTACAGAAGCAAAAGCACTTTTGCCGCATACCGACTGGAGTGTTTCTGAAATTGGTTATGCACTTGGGTTTGATTATCCAACTTACTTCAATAATTTCTTTAAAAAAAATACAGGAACCAATCCAACAGCATTTCGTTTAGCGGAAGTTTGAATTTCTTAATCTTTGGATTGATAATTGTTACCGCCTTGCTTAAAGGTGGTCTTACCTTTGTATCTGCTTATTTAATTCAAATAATATGTCAGATACAAAACCTATTTCCGATTCTACACCATTTCAAAAAGATATTTTTGACAGGCTTTTAGCTGGAGAAACGATACTTCCTAACGATCCGCAAATGGGCAGATTGAGAGAGGAAGCATTCGCTGTTAAAGCATTACTTAATCAGATGAACAGTTCTTCAAATCCTGAAGATATTACGCAGATACTAAGTAGGATTTTAAATAAAGAAGTTCACAATGTTGCTGTATTTACCCCGATTTATATCAATTCAGGAAAACATATTTCCATAGGTAAAAACGTATTCGTCAATTTTGACTGTACCTTTTTGGCATTGGGCGGAATTACAATTGAAGACGACGTTTTAATTGGTCCGAAAGTAAGCCTCATTACCGAAAGTCATCCATTAAATCCTAAGGAAAGAAAAGGACTGATTGGTAAACCCATCCTCATCAAAAAAAATGCGTGGATTGGCGCCAACGCTACCATTTTACCAGGCGTAACAATTGGAGAAAATGCAGTTGTTGCAACTGGAGCCGTAGTTTCTAAAAACGTTCCTGATAATACAGTTGTAGGCGGAGTTCCTGCCAAATTTTTAAAAACAATTTAATTTAATAAAATGAAAAAAGCATTTGCGATAGCAGTATTATTGCTGATAACAGGGCAAACATTTGCACAAAAAGTAAAATCTAATTTAGAGAAAATGAATACATCAAAAGAACATTATACTTTTCAATTAAGTGATAAAGTAATTCGACAAAAAGTAAGTTTTAAAAACCGTTACGGCATTACATTAAGCGACGATTTATATCTTCCAAAAAATGCTGGAAACGAAAAATTGGTCGCATTAGCAATCAGCGGACCCTTTGGAGCTGTAAAACAACAATCATCTGGACTATATGCGAGTCAAATGGCAGAACGTGGTTTTGTAGCTTTAGCTTTTGATCCGTCTTATACAGGAGAAAGCGGAGGCGAACCACGAAATCTAGCATCTCCAGAAATTAATACCGAAGATTTTAGCGCCGCAGTTGATTTTTTAGGATTACAAAAAAAGGTAGATAGAAATAAAATTGGGATCATCGGGATCTGTGGTTTCGGAGGTTTTGCCCTAAACGCAACCGCTGTTGATAAACGAGTGAAAGCCGTTGTCTGCGACAAGTTTATACGATATGACCAGAGTAATGTCAAGGGGGTACAATGACTCAGTAACTCCAGAACAAAGAGCCCAAACATTGAAAACTTTGGGTGAGCGAGCGCTGGAAAGATGCAGAAACCGGAAAACCGGCAGATGGTCCCCGAAATTTACCAGAAACATTGAAAGGCGATGAACCGCAATTTGTAAAAGAATATTTTGATTATTACAGAACACCGCGTGGTTTTCACGTTAATTCGGTGAATTCAAACGGAGCGTGGCTGGTAACCAATCCAATCTCGTTTATGAATATGCCAATACTTACTTATGTAAAAGAAATTTCGCCAAGACCATTGCTTTTAATCGCGGGAGAAAATGCGCATTCAAGATATTTTAGTGAAGATATTTTTAAAGCGACAAATGAACCAAAAGAGTTAATAATTATTCCAAATGCAGTCCACGTTGATTTGTATGACAAAGTAGATATAATTCCTTTCGATAAGTTAGAAAGTTTCTTTAATTATAATTTGAAATAATATATAATTACCGCAAATTTTAAACCTCCAAATTCATTTGATTTTGGAGGTTTTTTAAAATTTGTCTCGTTCTAAAAAAGTTGACTATAATGTTTCCATTTATTTAATTAAATTTTTTGCATTACACCCAACGCCTAATTCTACAAAAAAACTACTGATTATTTTTCAACCACTCCAAACGTCTTTGATCTGGAAGGTGTGTAATTTTAAAATCTTCAAAAGTTGCCGTAAATCCTTTTCCATCAGGACTTACTGCCATCATACCCACTTGTACTGTTTTAAATTCAGGAAAATACACGGTATTAGTCATTGTATAATTTACTCCATCAATAGAATAGAAAATCTCCAAGGCGTCTAGTCGGCGTACGGCTTTCATCCAGACATTTTTAGGTTTTTCTTTTAAGCCCATAACGCTCCATGAACTTTTATCGATAGTATGAACGGTACTAATATTGTAAACTCCATCTACATATTCTACACCAGTTTTTACATAATTGTTTTCATCAATACGAAGCATAAGGCAGACTTGGTCAAATCTAGTCTTATAAACACCGCTCATTTTTACCACAACTTCAAACTCACCGCTTCTTTCTGTATAGAGAAAAGGTCCGTCGTAAACAGTAAATCCATAATGGCTTTTGTTCCAATAATCAGATTGAGGCGTAACCTGCATAATAAGTTTATTGTCTTTTATTTCCCAGTCAGCTGGTTCATTGAGCCAGTTCATTGCAGTTAGTTTTTGAGCGTTTCCTTTTACAGCCATAATGCATATACATATTAAAACTAAGTGAATTCTCTTCATGATTTCTTAAATTTGAATTTTATTAATAATTTACAAAGAATGTAATTTGAGTTTTTTACAGCAATAGTTAAATATAACCATTTTTAAAATCACTCTAACTTAGTAAGTAACTAACGAATTATAGTTATGAATCCTATCTCGAACCTGGAAGATAAATTTTCTTTTGAATCAATTGATAGCCCTGAAAAGCGTAATGAAGCATTAAATGAGGCTATAGCAATGATGGAGGCATACGTGAAATTGGATAATTCAGTAGCTGTACTCTCAGATTTAGCGAGTAATAAGAGCTATATATTTGCGGGTAATTTTGGGAATTTTTTTGATATCCATACATCTGGATTTACAACAATTGATTCTATTTGGGAAGAGGACATTTACAACCGCATTCATCCCGATGATCTTTTTCAAAGACATCTTTTAGAATTAGAGTTTTTTAATTTTTTAAAAACAATACCTTCTGAGGAAAGATTAAATTATGCTACAAAATGCAGAATTAGAACCCTAAACACTACAAAGGAATACCAATATATTTTGCATCGCAGTTTTTATATGAAAAACAGTTCAGAAGGAGGGTTGTGGCTTGCTGTTTGTCTTTATAATTATTTATTAGAAAAAACAGCAGGGGTAAATGGTATCGAAGGAAAAATTATCAATACTAAAACAGGAGAAATTTTTTATGTAGATACGTATGAAAATTGTGTAGATCTTTTAACTTCTCGCGAAAAAGAAATTTTAGTATTAATCAGCCAAGGTGTGATTAGTAAAGAAATTGCATCAAAACTCAATATCAGCATTAATACTGTAAACAGGCACAGACAAAATATTCTGGAAAAACTAAATGTAAATAATTCTATTGAAGCAGTTCGAACAGCAGAGGCTTTAAATTTGTTATAAAATAAACCTTTACTTTCGATCCTTTGATAGCACAGGTTAAAAAATAAACTGCAAATCTGCAGATTTAAATTTAAAATTATCCTGCGTACAATCATTTTATAAAAAGTCTCCATAAAAAGATTATATAAAAAAAACGGATTACAGTTTATGCTATAATCCGTTTTAAATAAATTATTTGGAATTATGAATTACCATAAAGGTTCGATTCCCCTCCGTCAATTGCAATGGTCTGCCCATTTACGTATTGGCATTCATCACTAAGCAGGAATGCAACAAGATTACCTACATCTTCCGGTTTACCTAATTGTCTTGTTGGGTTTCTTTGTGCATAAGTTGTTTCAGTTGCTTTCGGATCGGATGGATTTACCTGTTTAAAAGCTTCCGCAACCATTGGTGTCAAGATAGCCCCAGGTGCAATTGCGTTAGTATATATTCCATCTTTACCATATTCTATAGCGGCATTTTTGGTCATACCTGAAACGGCATGTTTACTTGCAACATAAGGCATTTGATTAACGACACCTCTTATTCCGCCTACAGAAGCGACGTTTACAATTTTTCCTCCGCCTTGTTTCTGCATTACCGGAATCACGTATTTTAGGCCGTAATAAACCCCCATAAGATTGATGTCAATTACTTTTTTAAATATATTGATGTCATAGTCAACTAATGGTGCCTGTTTTCCTTCGATACCTGCATTATTGTAGAATCCATCGATACGGCCAAACTCTTCCACTGTTTTGTCTACATAATTTTTGACTGCTTCTTCATCTGAAACGTCAGCAACTATAGTTATGATTTTTGCAGTTGGTGCAACTGACTGGATTTCTGCTTTTGCTTTTTCGAGTGCTTCTGCATTGTAATCTACAATAGACAGATTAGCCCCTTTTAGTGCTACTGCTTTACTTAGCTGCTAGTCCAAGACCCATAGTCGCTCCAGTAATAATAATTGTTTTGTCTTTAAAAATGCTCATGATATATATAATTAAATGTATTATTGAAAAATTACTTATTTAAAATCCAAATTATTGGCTCATGCCTCTCCAAATCATATTAAAGGAGTCATTTATGAGCTCTTGGCTGAGTGGAAATAACTTTTGGATGATTCCTGTAGAACACGAACGTACTGCACCATCAAAAAAGCTGATAAGTACAATTGCATCCAATATTTTTATAATTCCTTCCTGCTGTCCTTTTTCTAAAAGATCATATAGCGGTTTGTTCTGTTTTTCATACTCCAGCAGTTGTTTTGTGAAATTCAGCTGTATGTAGCCTGACTGTTGATATTGGTCAATAAATACAGTTTCGTCGTAGTTATTAAGCCTGTAGTTGAGCATGTTGATGTAAATCTGTTTAAGCGATTCCTTTATTGGTACATTAATGTCAAAATCACGGTACATTGCCTGTGTCATTTTATCCTCTACAGCGACGTAGGCCAGCTGTACTACCTCTTCCTTATTTTTGAAATAGATATACAAAGTTCCAGTGGCAATTCCGGCTATTTTACTTATACCTGAAATGGTAACACTTGCTAATCCCTGTTTGCCTGTAAGAACAAATACAGACTTTAAAATTTTTTCTCTTTTATCAGGATCTAATGGTCTCATATAGTAAAGTTAAATGAATTAATATTCATTTAAATAAAAAAGGCCAAATTATAACTTTTATTTAAGGGAGTTTGTGTATTAGTAACAGCTGTAATATACTTTTAATATAATTGAATCTAAAGTTGTTTAAGACCTATTTTTCGAGGGAAATATTTTTGAAAAGCACGATGAGCCACAAATGTGCAGTAAAACTTTTAACTGTTTAACAAGATTGAAAATTGCTTTAAAACAAAAACCTGTAATTCTGTAGATTTGAATTTTGGCATTAGAATTAAGGTATAAAAAAAGTCCTAATTTCATTAGGACTTTTTTGGTGGGGAGAGCAGGATTCGAACCTGCGAAGTTCACACAGCAGATTTACAGTCTGCCCTCGTTGGTCGCTTGAGTATCTCCCCTTAAGCTTTATTTGTTGTGCTTTGTTGTTCTAAGCGGTTGCAAAGATAGGAACTCTTTCTACATTTGCAAACAAAAAATGAACTTAATTTTAAGTTATTTTAAAGTTATTTTTTAATTCATTGGAATTGAATAAAATAAAAAAATCTCCACTAGGGAGATTTTTTAAAGTTTTTTAAAAAGTAGGATTATTTTGATAACATTTCTACGATTTTTGCTTTCAATTCTGGACCTCTTAAGTCTTGAGCAACCACTTTTCCTGATGCATCAAGAATAAAAGTTGCAGGAATCGATTCAACATTATATTGTTTCGCAATTGGCTCGTCCCAGAATTTTAAATTAGAAACGTGAGTCCAAGTTAAACCATCTTTTGCAATCGCTTCTTTCCATTTTGCGACATCTTTATCTAAAGACACTCCAATAATGTTTAAACCTTTTGAGTGCAGTTCTTTATAAATTGCAACAACATTTGGGTTTTCTTTTTCGGCATGGTCCGCACCATGAAGCCCAGAAATCGACGATAGTTACTTTTCCTAAACTTTGTTTAAGCGAAACTACTTTTCCTTCTGGATTAGGAGCTGAAAAGTCTGCTCTTCATTTAGCACTTCCTACTGGAGGAGCTGTAGCACCAACAGACGGCATTTTTGCTTGACCAAATCTTGTTTTAATTTCTTTTCCAGGAGTTGTATTTTTCATAGACTCATCTAAAGAATTGTAAAGGCTTTCTAATTTTTTAGTATCAGTCGCTGGGTCATTCAATAAATTTTGGATAAGTACAACTGTGATGTAAGATTTTGGATGACTTTCAGCATAAGTATAATATTTCTTTTTGCTGTTTTCTCCAACTTCTTTTTGAATATCCATATATTGTTTCATCAAGCCATTGATAACTGCTGTATCTTGAGCCTGCTGTGCTTGCCGCATTTTTTGATTGTTCTTTTTCTGAAAATCAATTAAGCTTTTTTGAGTTTTTGTAATATCTTCAATGAAAGTTACATACTCATCGTTGTTGTAAGTTCCAGAAACTTTAGATTTTTGGATACTGTCTTTATCAATTGCAACTTTAATTTCTCCACTTTCAAGAATTAATGGAATAGGACCATTAGCTCCTTGTAAAATTAATGTATGGAAAGCTGGTTCAGTTACTTTTCCTTTTATTTCAAATTTTCCGTTTTCAACTTTTACTGTATCAAGAGCAACAGGCATTCTTGTAGCAGGATCTGCACCTTGTAAGATAATAGTTTTTCCGTTTTCAATTCCTGTAGCTGTACCTGTAATTAGGTATTCTCCATCTTTAACTTTGCTTTGCAAGAAATGATAGCCGCAGAAGCTGTAAGTACAAAAAGTATTTTTTTCATTATAAAAAATTAATTAGTTAATTGATTTGTGCAACAAAAGTATCTAAAATTATAAAACATACAGAATTTTGTAACCTAAAATTTTGTTATAGTTTTTCTGGTCTTAAAACCCATTAAATCAGGATGTTTGTGTGTTTTTTTTGATTTGAAACTCTTGATTAGAAATGATTTTTAAATCAATATAAGCGATTTTTAAATTTTTTGACATAAAAAAAGCGCTCGTTTAACAGAGCGCTTTTTTATAAATATAGTGTTTAAAACTATTCTTGGTTTGTTTTCTTTCTCCAAGTAAAAGAGTTTAAGATATGTCTTTTAGCAAATCTTCCAGGAGAATCTGCATTTACCATTTTAACGTAAGTTGCTTTAGGAACACTAATGTATTCGTAAACACTTCCGTTAGAAAAGTCAATGATTAAACGACCTTCAACAAATTTATAATCTGTAATAGTACAAGTTGAAATTGTTTCTGTGTACTCAGGTAAATTAAGCTTAATAGTTTCAGGGTGAATACTTACTAAAAAGTGGTAAGCTTCGATAATAGTTTTACTTTTCTCTTCTGCTTCTTTTAAACCAGCGTCATCTCCTTGAAATTTATCAGGATGCGCTTCTTTCATTGCATTACGATAAATTGTTTTTAACTCTTTTAACTCTGCAGTCTTTTCTACGTTTAGTAACTTGCGGTATTCAACTATTTTTTTCATAAATAAAAGGTAACTACTTGTCTATTAGTTTGAAATCGATATTAATTAGTTCAAATCGACAAATTTTTTGCAAAGGTACACTTTTTTTTAACTTTTTACTTTTGATCGAAAAAATATTCGTTACGGAATCGTTAAGAGTTAAAAGAAATTTGATATAATGGTAGTTTTACTGCAAAGTGCGCAAAGAAATTTTATTTAAGCTTATGCATGAACAAAGGTAAGTTCGCAAAGCTTTGTGTTGATACCGTGTTATGATGGTATTAAAGTTTATTTTTATTTAACCGCAAAGTGCGCAAAGAATTTTTATTTAAGCTTGTGAATGAACAAAGGTAAGTTCGCAAAGCTTTTTGTTGATACCGTGTTATGATGGTATTAAAGTTTATTTTTATTTAACCGCAAAGTGCGCAAAGAATTTTTATTTAAGCTTGTGAATGAACAAAGGTAAAGTTCGCAAAGATTTGTGTTGATAACGTGTTATGATGGTAATAAGGTTTGTTTTATTTAACCGCAAAGAGTGCAAATATTTCTACAAGCTTTTATATTAAACCTCAAAAGTTCGCAAAAGCTTTGTATTGATAAAGCTTTGCGAACTTTGTGTTTATAAACGTTCCTTTAAAGAAAAAAACTTTGCGCTCTCTGCGTTAAAAATTAAACGTTCCAACCTAAAACTTGAAACTTGAAACAAAAAGAACTATTCCGGCTTATGATTAGCCTTATCGAAGTTTTTTGATTTCTTTGGATATTTGTCATAACTGATATCGCTTGGATTTTCAATAATTGACTTTATAGTAATCCAATCACCAACTTTAAAATTAGATTGAACCAATTTATAGTCTAAAAGATATTCATGCCAGAAATAATTATTGTTCTCATCTTTTTCTATAATACCAGTAAAAACTCCTTTTTGCGGCATTTTTTGTTCTAAATCTTTAGACATCTTTTTTTATTTTGAAATTACGAAGCAAAGATAATCAATTTATGTTTGTTTTAGGGAGTTCCGCACAATCTGAGTATATTTGCAGCATGCAGAAAAACTTTAAGCCACATCCTAATTCTTTCAAAAATACCTTTTGCGCCTTTCATGAAGTGCTTGCCAAATGAAATTGAAGGTTTAAAGAAACAATTTGAAAGTAAAGCAGGAAGTGCCTATTATTATACAGAAGCAGGAATGTACCGCGTTTCCAATCATTGGGGAAGATTGGCAAACAGCAAATGGCGTTTGATTGCCCGCGAGCCAGAAACAGAATCGAAAACTAAAATAGGTTTTGCAAAGTGGGAAGAATTTTATCCTGATAATGCAGAAGAAAAACTCTATTATATAGAAGCAGATTTTGAAAAGAATCTCGCTAATTATCAGCATAAAAAAAATCCAGATTATGATGGAAAAGCGGTCTTGAGAACAAGTTTTGAAACTACAAAAAGACTGAAACAAATTAGAAATTTACAGCGACTAACTTCTTGGGCAAAACATTTTGACTATGAAGATATTGATGACTTACGAAAAGAGATTATCAACGAATTAATTTTCACAGAGAAAAGTTTAGAACAAATTAAAAGAGAGATATATGGGAAGGAATAACGAAAAAAATATTAAAAAGCACAACGATAAATTGCACAAAGCCCAAGCAAAAGCGAAACAGGCCGAAATTTCCCGCAAGGAAAAATTGAAAGAAATCGTAAAGAAATTTAACGAAAGCAAAAAAGAAGAGTAAATAGTTTCAAGTTAACGCTCTGTGTGTGAAACCGGAAACCTGAAACCTTTAAAAAAAAACAAAAAGTAAAAATATATGAATAGTAAATTTGAAACCTTAAAAGCCAGCGTACAAGAAATTATCGATTTAATCGCCGCAAAAAATGAAAGAGAAGCTAATAATAAATTATTGGAAGTAAGCGAAACATTAGACGAAATGATTGATTTTGCAGAAGAAGATGATGAGGTGAGAGAAATTACCCGTTATCAGGTTTTATTAAACCAAGTCGCATGTAAAAATTAATGGAGAAGAGCCAGTTGATGGAGAATAAAAAATGCTTTTGCGATACAGGATTACTGTTTGAAAATTGTCGCGGATTATATTTGGAGAACAATCAAAAAGCACCTTCTGCACTGGCATTAATGCGCTCGAGATATTCGGCTTATGCTTCTCATAATGCTGATTATCTTCTTGAAACAACTTATGTTTCTGAAAGAAGATATTACTCAAAACCTGAAATTTTAAAATGGGCCATTTCCAATAAATGGCGAGCAACTCGAAATTGTAAGTTTTACAGAAACGACTGTCGAATTTAAAGCTTACTTTTTAGATTCAAATAATAAACCACAAGTACATTATGAGTTTTCTACTTTTAAATTTGAAAATGGATCTTGGTATTATGTTGATGGAAAATTTGAATAATTAATATATCTAACATTGTTAATTGTAGTTTTTGATTAAATATTTTAACTAAAAATTAATAAACGTTTCGTTTTTCATAATTCTAAAAAGACGTAATTTTAGATTTATGAAAAACGAATTTAAAAAAGGCTTTTATTTTAAGACTTACGAAGCTCCTTTTCAGTCTCCGTTTGATAAACTTTTTACGATTTTTAAAGAGTTGATCACCCATACTTCGGGCGATTTTGATGAAGCCATCAACTGGCTTCGGGAACTGGATATAGAATACAAACTTACCGACGAAAATTATACAATTGACGATTTTATCGAAGACCTGAAGAAGAAAGGATACATCAGAGATGAAGTTAAGCAAGATGGAACTCCAGGTTTAGGAATTACGGCAAAAACAGAAAGAGCAATCAGACAGCAGGCTTTGGATCAGATTTTTGGGAATTTAAAGCGTTCTGGAAGCGGTAATCATAAAACAAAACATGCTGGAAATGGTGATGAACACACAGGAGAATTCCGTGAGTTTAATTTTGGAGACGGTTTAGAAAGAATTTCTTTAACAGAAAGTCTTCGAAATGCACAAATTAATAATGGCGTGGAAAGTTTTATGCTGACCGAAAATGATTTGGTTGTCGAAGAAACGCAGTACAAAGCACAAATGAGTACCGTTTTAATGATTGATATTAGCCACAGCATGATTTTATATGGTGAAGATCGAATCACGCCTGCTAAAAAAGTTGCTATGGCGCTGGCAGAATTAATCACAACGCGATATCCAAAAGACACTTTAGATATTTTAGTTTTTGGAAATGATGCCTGGACCATTCCAATCAAAGATTTGCCTTATTTGCAAGTTGGTCCATATCATACTAATACTGTTGCAGGTTTGCAGTTGGCAATGGATATCCTGCGACGAAAACGAAATACCAACAAACAGATTTTCATGATTACCGATGGAAAACCAAGTCGCGTTCGCGAACGTGATGGTTCCTACTATATGAATAGTAATGGTTTGGACGAATATATTGTAGACAAATGCTACACGCAGGCACAACAGGCAAGAAAACTCCACATTCCGATTACGACTTTTATGATTGCAAAAGATCCGTATTTACAGCGTTTTGTAAATCAGTTTACAGAAGCAAATCAGGGAAAAGCATTTTATACTGGATTAAAAGGTTTGGGTGAAATGATTTTTGAAGATTATGAAACGAATAGGAAGAAGAAGATTAAATAAGGGACTAAGGTTCTAAGGTGCTAAGATGCTAAGGTTCTTTTTTACCTATAATAAACATTACGTATATCGTAGAGACGCACTGCAGTGCGTCTACGTAAAGGAACTAATAAAGGTTCTAAGTTGCTAAGGTTCTAAGATACTAAGGTTTCTTTTTTACCTAAATAAACATAACGTATATCGTAGAGACGCACTGCAGTGCGTCTACGTAAAGTAAATAATAAAGGTTCTAAGGTTCTAAGATGCTAAGATACTAAGGTTTCTTTTTTACCTTAAATAAACATAACGTATATCGTAGAGACGTACTGCAGTGCGTCTAATTAAGGTTCTCAATCTCAGTTGTCATGCTGAGCGAAGTCCAAGCGAGATTACACAATGCATGTAAGACCTGCCAAATCAATTAATAAACAATCTATATTTCAATAAAATGGAAATAAATACTATAAAGACCTTAGGTCAATTAAAAGTCGCTGGATATAAAAGTACAAGTATAAAAGACGAATTGCGAAATAATCTTCGCGAAAAAATAAAATCTGGAAAACCTGTTTTCGAAGGTGTTCACGGTTTCGAGAATACCGTAATTCCAGAATTAGAAAGAGCTATTTTATCACGACACAATATAAATCTGCTTGGACTTCGCGGACAGGCAAAAACGCGTTTGGCGCGTAAAATGATCGAATTATTAGATGAATATATTCCGTTTGTGGCGGGTTCAGAAATTAATGACGATCCGTTAAATCCGATCTCTCGCTTTGCGAAAGACTTAATTGATGAAAAAGGAGATGAAACGCCAATTTCGTGGTTGCATAGAAGCGATCGTTTCTTTGAGAAATTAGCAACTCCAGATGTAACAGTTGCCGATTTAATTGGAGATGTAGACCCAATTAAAGTCGCAAATTTAAAATTATCTTATGCAGACGACCGTGTAATTCACTTCGGAATGATTCCGAGAGCCAATCGCTGTATTTTTGTAATTAACGAATTACCCGATTTACAGGCTAGAATACAGGTTGCATTGTTTAATATCTTGCAGGAAGGCGATATTCAAATTCGAGGTTTCAAGTTGAGAATGCCTCTTGATATGCAGTTTGTTTTTACAGCAAATCCAGAAGATTATACCAATAGAGGAAGTATTGTTACACCTTTAAAAGATAGAATTGGTTCTCAAATTTTAACGCATTATCCTGAAAATATTGCTATTGCAAGAACAATTACAGAGCAGGAATCTAAATTAGATCAAAATCAGACTGATGTTGTTTATGTGCCGAGTTTGGCCAGAGATATTTTGGAGCAGATTAGTTTTGAAGCGCGCGAAAGCGAATACATCGATAATAAAAGCGGTGTGAGTGCAAGAATGAGTATTACGGCTTTTGAAAATTTAATAAGTACTGCCGAACGCCGTGCTTTGATTTCTGGAACTGACAAAACAACTTTGCGTTTATCTGATTTTGTTGGAATTATTCCAGCGATTACAGGAAAAGTAGAATTGGTTTATGAAGGAGAGCAGGAGGGCGCCGATGTTGTGGCAGAAAGTCTAATTGGTTCTGCTATTAGAACTTTGTTTCCAGAATATTTCCCAAAAATCGAAAAATTAGAAAAACCAGACGAAAAAACACCCTATTCGGATGTTGTAGAATGGTTTTTCGCAGAAAGCGGATTCGAATTATTAGACGATGCTTCAGATGCAGATTACAAAAGTATTTTGGATGAAGTAACTCCATTAGACGAGTTGTTAAAAAAATACCAGTCGCAATTAGCAAAAGAAGATCAATACTTTATGAAAGAATTTGTTTTATGGGGATTGGTAGAATATAGAAAATTAAGTAAAGACCGATTTGCAAAAGGAAATCAGTTTAGAGATATTTACGGAAGTTATATCAGCAAATTTTAGATAGAATTTGTTGTTGAATGTTAATCTGGTCTAACTGGTTTTTTTAAACCGGTTGGGCCTTTTTATTTTGGAATAGTTTACTTTTACAGTCCAAATAAAAATTTATGTTATTTCTTATTCTAAGCATTTTATGCAGTGTTATAGTAGGTGTTATATTTAAGATTTCCAGAAAATATAATGCCAATCCTTCCCAGATAATTTCGTTCAATTATATAACCGCAATTACGCTTTGTTACTTCACTTTTAGTCCAGATTTTAAAGCTTTAGATAATAATGCACCTTTTGCAATTTACACCGCAGTTGGAGTTTTACTTCCAATTGTGTTCTTGTTTTTGGCACTTTCAATCCGATTTATGGGAATTGCAAAAACAGATGCTTAGCGCAGAGATTGTCACTTTTTATTCCCATTTTAGTCGCTTGGTTATTGTTTAACGAAGAATTTAATACCTATAAAGTTATTGGTGTTTTAGTTGGCTTTGCGGCGCTGTTATTTATTTTAAGAAAACAATCTCATAACAGCGAAAATAAGTGGATATATCCCGCTGTAGTTTTATTTGGCTTCGGACTTGTAGATATTCTCTTTAAGAAAATTGCCTTATATACTGTTGTTCCTTATACAACTTCTTTGTTTTTGGTGTTTCTAATCTCTTTTGTAGTTTCTGTGTTTATTGTATTGTATAAAGTAGTAGCAGTAAAAGAAAAACTGGAAGTAAAAAATATTCCTTTCGGAATGCTCGTTGGCGTTTTTAATTTCGGAAATATATTGTTTTATCTAAAAGCACATAAAGCATTCCAGCAAAATCCGTCAACGGTTTTTGCTGGAATGAATATGGGGGTTATTATTCTTGGAACTATAATTGGCGCTTATTTCTTTAAAGAAAAGCTTTCTAGAACTAATGTTTTTGGATTGTTTTTGGCTTTAATTGCCATTGTTTTCATCTTTTTATCACAATTATAATAATTTTTTTTTAAGAGGTAATGCTTTAATTTACAGTTGATTTAATGTTATGTTTTTAATTTATTGAAAATAAACTCGACTAATTCTATAGAATTTATAAATATAATTTGTAGATTTGCCTCAACAATGAAAAACTATAGCCGAAATGTGATAACGTTTTCTCGATGCTGACTTTGCGATGTCTTGCATGATGAACCACGTTATGAAATGGCGTTAATAGAGAAAGTACTTGTTAGTTATTTTTTTTTTTTAGCCTTTCATTGCACCATGAAAGGCTTTTTTTTTGAATTAGTAAAAAATGAAAATATGAGAACCAATCGAAATAAAAATATGTTGATGCACTGCTGTTTAATTAAAATTCCGTGTTGCATTTTAAGTAACGAGTAAGCGCATTAATCCATAAAATTAACCCCAACTAAAAACTATATAGTATGAGTTCAGAAATTATAAAACATAATCCCTTTCAATCGATGATTGATCGGTTTAATATTGCGGCAGATATTTTAAACTTAGATGATTCTATCAGACAAAAACTGCGAGCGTCCGGAAAAACAAATCACAGTAAATTTTTCGATTGTTTTGGACAACGGAACCGTTCAAAATTTTGAAGGGTATCGCGTAATTCACAACACCGCTTTAGGACCTTCAAAAGGTGGTATTCGTTATGATACCGCTGTAAATCTAGATGAAGTGAAAGCACTTGCCGCCTGGATGACCTGGAAATCTGCTGTAACTGGAATTCCGTTTGGAGGTGCGAAAGGCGGTATTATCTGTGATCCAAAAAAGCATTCTAAAGCAGAATTAGAAAAAATTACAAGAGCATACACCAAAGCTCTGGCCGATATTTTCGGACCAGAAAAAGATGTTCCAGCACCAGACATGGGAACTGGTCCAGACGAAATGGGCTGGCTGATGGATGAATTTTCACTCTTACACGGACGACCAATTCATGCCGTAGTAACTGGGAAACATCTTCATTCTGGAGGATCTCTGGGCAGAGTAGAAGCTACTGGAAGAGGAGTGAGCATTATCAGTCTTTTGGCACTTCAAAAATTAAAAATCAGACCTGCAAGAGCTAGCGTCGCGATTCAGGGTTTTGGAAATGTAGGATTGCATTCGGCTTTGTTTTTATATGAAAAAGGAATAAAAGTCGTTGCAGTAAGCGATGTTTCGGAAGCCTTGTATAATCCAGACGGAATCAATATTCCTGAACTGATTTTATATTACAATTTGAATAATAAAACGATAAAAGGATATCCAAATTCTGTTGCCATTAAACATGAAGAGTTATTGCTTTTAGAGGTTGATGTTTTAATTCCGGCGGCTAAAGAAGATGTTATCACGCAGAAAAATGCGGGTGATATTCAGGCAAGAATTATTGTTGAAGGCGCTAACGGACCAGTTTCTTCAGATGCCGATCAGATTTTGCACGATAAAAATATATTAGTTGTTCCTGATATTTTAGCCAATGCAGGAGGAGTTACAGTTTCTTATTTCGAATGGCTTCAGAATTCACTTTTGGAGTCTTGGAGAATTCACCAGATTAATACCCGTCTGGAGGATATTTTAGAGAAAGGTTTTGATACTGTTTTTAGAGTTGCAGTAAAACATAGTGTAACGCCTCGTATTGCCGCTTATATTATTGCTTTGAAAAAAGTAGCCGAAACGCAGTCTATAAAAGAGATTGCTGTTGCGAGCACCACAATATAAGCAGAATTAAATCAGGTTTACTTCGTAAAAGATCATTTTCGTTGATTACATTTTTAGTGTCCCTAAAAGCGTAATTGGTGGAAATGTCTTTTTCGTTTGATGTTTTTAATAAAATTTTTAGAATCGAAAGAATCATACAAATGAAAAATATTAATTTTCTGGCATTTGCCATGCCGGCCTTTTTTCTTTTTTTGTTTTTGGAATATAAACTTGCGCAGCGCAGAAAAAGGCCTGAAATTTTTAATTACGAAAGTTCCGTTTCTAATATCAGTATTGGTATTGCAGAGCGATTAATTAACTTATTTATTGTCGCCAGTTTTTACCAGTTGTATTATTTGATCTATGATGATTATCGAATATTTGATATTCCGAGTAATGCCTTGGTTTGGTTTGCCCTAATTCTTGCAACGGATTTTGTCTGGTATTGGTATCACAGATTAGGACACGAAGTCAATTTTTTCTGGGCGCCGCATATTGTGCATCATCACAGTGAAGAATTTAATTTTACTGCGCTGACCAGAATTACTACTTTTCAAGCCATTGTTCGAACAGGTTTTTGGTGTATTCTGCCCTTAATAGGTTTTCATCCAAGTATGGTAATTACCATGCTCATCGTTCACGGAGCTTATTCTTTCTTTACGCATACACAGCTTATTGGTAAAATAAAATGGCTGGAATACGTTTTTGTAACTCCTTCTGTTCACGGCGTTCATCACGCATCTGACGAAAAATATTTAGACAAAAATTACGGAGATATGTTCACCTTTTGGGATCGTCTCTTCGGAACTTTTCAAACGGAAGAAGAAAAACCAAAATACGGATTGACACATCCGCTGAAAAGTTATAGTTTTTTATGGCGGCATTTTCATTATTATTTCGAAATTTACGAATTATGGAAACGCTCCAGCGGATTTAAAGCCAGATGGAAAGCTGTTTTTGGAAGTCCGGCGCACATGGATCAAGATATCCGCCCAATTCTGGAAAAGCGCTTTCTGCAGGATAAAAGCAATCCGCATCAAAGGCTTCGATTTAAAAATTACCTTTATATTCAATTGGGAATCTGCACGTTGGTTTTAACCGTTTTTACCTATTATTTTGATTATCTAGAAATTTACGATAAGGTATTTGTGCTTTCTTTTATTTTAATAACTTTAATTAATTGCGGTGCTTTATTAGAACAGCGAAAATGGATGTATTATTTAGAATACGCCCGCATCTTAATGATTACGACGTATTTTTTATACGAAGAAGATTTAGTTGTATTTTTCTTTATACCACTTGCGATAATGATTTTTGTCGAGCAGTTGTTTTCATTAAGTAAGATCTATCAAAATACGATTTTGCAATTGGAGACTTCCGAATAATAAAAGACAGCCACGACTCGCTATAGAGAATAGGCGAAGCAATTCAAGAATTGAGATGTAGTGCGTACGAAATGTTTTATCAGAAAAAAAAATATAATGGAAATTGTTCTTTTTATCAGAAGTCCCAGGGGGACGAAATATTTATAGAAAAATATTTGTTATACAAAAAGCTCCAGCGGAGCGATAAATTTATATGTCGCTCCGCTGGAGCTTTTTAGATGCTGTTAATTATTCCTATAAATATTAAGCTCCGCTGGAGCTTTTTCTTTATGATACAATTAATTCCATTATGCTGAAAAAAAACTTAGAACCTCAGAATCTTAGTATCTTTAAATAGTTTTAATCTCCATAATCTTCTGCTCAAAAGTATCTTTAAAATCAGATTTACTTTTGATTCTGGTTTTATACGTATAAATTGTAGCTACAGAAAGTTCGAGAAATTCTGCCATTTGATTACTGTCTTGAATTCCTAATCGGTATAAAGCAAAAATTCGTAATTCAGTATTCAGTAGTTCACCTTTTTTGACAATACATTTATGATCGTTTGGGAATAATTTGTTGAATTCTGTTACAAAAGTGGGAAATAATCTCAAGAAGATTTCATCAAATTGATGGAATAAATTCTCTCTTTCTTCCTTTACATTATAACGTTTCAAACTCGCTATGACTTCATCTGTTTTCTTAGTAATAATCTTATGGAGCGTACTTTTCTGGATATGATCAATCTTATTGATGAAAGCCGAAGTTGCCTTAATAAAATACGTTATATATTCTTCTTTTATGGCATTTGCCTCACTCAAACTCACATTCATTTCCTGCAATTGCAAATAAGAAGAAGCCATAATTTTTCTGGCCTTATTTTTTTCCTTCAATTGTTTAAAGATGATTCCTAAAAACAGAAAAATGATAACCGTAAGAATCGTCAAAAGAATAATGATTTTTTCCAGTTTGTCATTTTTATCTTTTACATTATTCAACTGTGCTTTTTCGATAATAGGCAAAATCGACGAAATCTCAATTTTTCGATGTCTTGCATTGTAGAAAGTAGCGTCATCCATTGCGATATTGATGTATTCGTTGGCTTTATCCAAATAACCCATTTTAAAAAGCTCGTTGGCTAAATTTCGAAGAGCAACCGTTTCCTTCGTCGCATTTTTTACATCGGCAATAGCGGCAAGTGCGAGATATTGAATCGCTTTTTTGGTGTAACCGCGTTCAGAATAAATGTAACCGAGACTCGAAGTGGCAATTCCATAATATTCCGCAGGCAGATTATAGTTGTTAATCCAATAACTAAAAGCAAATTCAGCACCGCGCCAGTCTTGTTGCTTAAGGCGTTTCAGGCTTTCTGCTGCCCAATATTCGTTTGTATTAGTTCCAATTAATTCTAATGCCTTTTTTAAGAAATGATTTCCCTGTTGTACATAATGAATATTAAAACGCTGATCGCGGTTGTAATCGGCTAGATCGTAATAAGCACGGGCCTTAATATTGTAGTATTCAAATTTGTTTTTAAGATCCAGCTTAGTATCGTCAATAACATTCAATGTATCAATAGCTTCTTTAAAAAGTCCTGAAGATAATAGCACAAAACCCTCTTTGATTCGGCTTTTAGATAAAAACTTTGGATCTTTTAAGATTTTAGCTTTGATTTTAGATTGTTCCAAATAATAATAAGCAGAGTCATATTTAAAAGATTTGTATTCGTCAAATAATGATATATAACAATTGTACAGCTCCTCATTGTTTTGATTGAGCGTGAATTTGGAAATATTTTTCTTTAAAGCTTCAATTTTTCGATATTTCTGTTTCAGGTAAATGTCTTTTTTCAAAAGCACCTGATCTAATTCTTCTAAATAAGGATTTGTCTCTTTCGCAGTTAAAGAAAAACCTCCAATGAAGAAAAGCAGTATCAATATTCTTCGCATGATTTAGTTGTGGTTTAGGGTAAAAAAATGGTTGTTAGATAGATTTAGTTAATTCGTTTTAAAATTAAAAATAAGTTAGAAAATACAGAAAGCCTCGTTTTTAGAATCTTGTAAATTGTTTAATAACATCGCTTTAGAAAGTGGTTTTTGAAATGAAAATAAGCTGTAAATGTTAAAAACAGATAAATTATTTGCAATTATACAATAAAAAGAGGTTAGATATGTGTATAGTGAAAAAAATATACTGATTATTTTACATATTGTCATTTTTACCATTAAAAAATCATCGTTTTTGATCTAAACACCATCTTGATTTTTCAATTGTAAAAATAATTATAAATAATTGATTTTTAATTAGTTGTATTATAAAATGTCTGAATTTTATCTTGATTTTTCTCAGATATTTTTTTTAAGATTTATTTAACTTCTAGCTTCGCTCTATCCTTTTGAAGGGTTAACAAACTAACAAAAACCAAAATTTATGAAATGTAAAAGTCTTTACTGGTTAGCTTTTATAATGTGTTTTTTTGCTCTTGCATGCGATAACACAGAAGATGGAAGCTACGTAGATCCAATTACCATTTATGAGAAAGTAAATGGGAATTGGCAATTAGCAAATCTGAAAATGGTTGATGAAGTTGCGAAAGCAAATAAGATCGAACCAAATGAAGAAAACTTGAATACCTATTTCAATTACGAAGATTTTAAAATCAACTTCAGCGTAGATGAAAACAACAGGCCAACAAGTTATGAAGTAACAGGAAATGTCCCTCCATTATTTGCTCCAAAGGGATATTGGGCGCTCAGCTCAGATTTTCAGCCGACCAATTCCGGCACAACAAAAATCTACTTGTACAGCGATGCACAAAAAACTCAAAAAACAGACGAACTTCGATTGATTTCCGTTCCGGGAAAGAATGATGAAATGCAGATTCAGTTAACGCATTCTTCAGACGGAGTAGATTTTGTGTCTTATGTATTTAAATTAAATGCTATTAATTAAAAAGTAATATGAAAAATTTTATATATACAATTTTACTTGCCTTGTTGATGGCTCCTAATTTTATTCAGGCGCAGGAAACTACAGGAGCTGTAGGGGCAATGTCATCATTTCCTGTAGTGTACAAATACGATGAACAAGTTACTTGGTATTTTGATTTATCGGGAACTACGTTTGCAGAAAACGAAAATTTATACATCTGGATCTGGTCTCCATCTGAGCCGGATGCTGGAAACTGGGAAAACTCTTCTGAGTTTGCAAAACTAAAATATGAAGGAAATAAAGTTTGGAGTTTTACTTTAACCCCAACAGTTTATTTTTCTAAAACTCCGGCTGAAATTGCTTGCAAGTGCTGGTTTTTGGTTTCGTTTGAAAAACAAAAACGGATCTAAACAAAGTGAAGTTGCCAATATGCCCTACACTGATTTCTCTTCATTTTATACAGCAAATGAGGTAATTAGATCTTATCCAACAAAACCACTAATCGATAAACCGGTAAGTATTTTATTTAACTCTAATTTAAAAGATGGTTTTGAAGGTGTTGAAAGTGTTCATTTTCATAGTGGATTAAACAACTGGGCAGTTTTACAAGAATATCAGGCTTGGCTTCCTGATGTATCTGAAAAAACAAAATTGAAAGATCTTGGAAACGGTTTTTATAGAATGGATTTGATTCCGCAGACAATACTACAATCCACCGGCGGGCTTTGTTATGGAAAATATAACTTTCCTTCTTGTAGCAAAAGACTGGACAACTAACTCTGGCGACCAAATTATTTATGCTGGAGAATTTATTCCGTCGCCACCGCCGAGTTTCAATTTCTTCCCATTGCAAATCAGTCAAAAAGATTTTCTTGGAATGTCTAGAAAAAATAACGAACCAGGCGTAAACAAATTACTCTACACTATTACGGCCGGCGCGAAAACATTCTCTGGTGAGTTTTCTGGAGGAACTGCAGAAATAAAAGGTTTTGTCAATTTAGTTTCTGAACTAAACGGCGTTTCAAATTTGACTGAAATTCATGTTTTGGTAAAAGACAACAAAGACAAAACGATTTCAGACACGACAATTCCGCTAAAAACTCTAGATAAATAATTCACTATTAAATTAAAACACCAATTCTAATGAATAGTAAAAATACAAAAAGCGTCCTGCATCAAATGTGGATTGCTAAATCGGCGGTATTGATGATATTTATGCTTTTTCTTTCTGCAGGCATTTTCGCGCAGACGAAAAAACAAATATCAGGAACCGTTTACGACAATACTGGCACTGTATTGCCGGGAGCTTCTATCATTGAAGTAGGAACTAAAAACGGAACTACAACAGATTTTGATGGTAAATTTAGCCTTCAGGCGACCGTAGGAAGTGCGATTGAAGTTTCTTTTATAGGTTCAACAACGCAGAGAGTTCAAATTACTGGATCAACTTCAAATCTTGAAGTACGTCTGCAAAACGACGGTTATACCTTGGCAGAAGTACAAGTGGTTTCGGTAGGTTACGGAAAAGTAAAAAAATCTGATTTAACAGGGGCAATTTCTACCGTTGGAGCTGATGATTTAGTAAAAGGAACGATTTCCTCTACAGAACAGGTTTTACAAGGAAAAGTAGCAGGATTGAATATTATTCGTCCTTCTGGAGATCCTTCTGCGGGTTCTACAATACGCTTGCAGCAGCGGAACTTCTTTAACAGCTAGCAACAGTCCGTTAATTGTGGTTGACGGAATTGCGGGTGTTGATATTAACGTGGTGCGACCGGCAGATATTAAATCGGTTGACGTGCTTAAAGACGCTTCTGCAACAGCTATCTACGGTTCTAGAGGTGCAAATGGGGTAATTATGATTACTACTAAATCGGGTACAAAAGGAGTTTCTGTGGTATACAGCGGTTTATCAAGCATTGGTTATGTGACAGATAATTTAGATCTTTTATCGGCAAATCAATGGAGAGGTTATGTTCGTGATAATGGACTTGCAGATGCTGTGGACTACGGCGGTAATACAAACTGGCAGAAAGCAATTGAACAGACAGCTATTTCGCAGTCACATACTTTGAGTATTAATTCTGGTAAAGCAGACAGCGGTTTTAGAACTTCCCTTTCTTATTTAAATAACGAAGGCGTTATTAAAAGATCTGGTTTAGAAAGAATCAGCGGAAACGTAACGGCGTATCAATTTCTGGGAGACAACAAAGAGGTAAAATTCGATATGGGTTTATTTGCTAATATCGATAAATGGCATCCAATTGATTACAGAATTTTTGAAAGAGCTTACAACCTAAATCCAACAATTCCAGTTTACAATTCTAATGGAGAATTTTCTGAAGTAACTGGAAATATTTATCAAAATCCAGTTGAGATTTTAACCAACAGGACTATTGATAATGAAAGACACAGATTGTTAGGTTATTTTAAAACAGATGTGAAATTCTTAAACGATTTTACCGCTACTGCTAATATTTCGTTAGAACATAATGCCGTAAAAGGAGGAACTTATAAACCATCTTATGCTGTTATGGAAGGACAGACAGAAGGCGGTTTTGCACAAAGAAGTTATGGTGAATTTACAAACGCACAAGGGGAACTTTATGTAAATTATGCTAAAACTTTCGACAAACATAATGTTAGTGCATTAGCTGGGTATTCTTATCTGGAAAATATTTACGAAGGTTTTGGAGCACAAAGAGGCGGTTTTGTAACAGATGCTTTCAGCTATAATAATTTGGGTGCAGGTTACAATTATCGTTTGGGCGATGTGTACTCATACAAAGGAAAATCAAATTTAGTTTCGTTTTATGCTCGTGCCAACTACGGTTACGACGGCAAATATTTATTGACTGCAACTGTAAGACGCGACGGATCAAGCCGTTTTGGAGAAAACAATAAATGGGGAACTTTTCCATCTGCTTCTGCGGACCTGGAGAATTTCTAACGAAGCATTTATGGAATCGTCAAAAGGTTGGTTAGACAACTTAAAAGTAAGAGTGGGTTACGGAGTTACAGGAAATCAAGACGGAATTGGCGAATACAAATCGCTTTCTATTCTTGGAGTTGGAAACGACAGTTACTACGATCCAATTACTAAAACGTGGAGTTTGGCCTATTCGCCAAAACAAAATCCAAACCCTGATTTAAAATGGGAATCAACAGAGCAGATAAACGTTGGTTTTGATTTCGGACTTTTTAATAGGATTACTGGTTCATTTGAGTGGTATTCTAAAACAACAAAAGATTTATTATATACGTATGAAGTGCCTCAGCCTCCATATTTGGTTGGAACAATGCTGGCTAACGTAGGCGAAATGTCGAATAAAGGAGTTGAATTAACTCTAAATGCAAATATCGTTAAAGGAGATAAATTTACTTGGGATGCTAATTTGACGCTTGGGCATAATGTTCAGAAAATCGAAAAACTTTCAAATCCAACTTATAAAACAGATGTTATCTACAGCGGTTCTTTACACGGTTTAGCGGGTATGTCTGGACAATATTCTCAAATTATTGCAGAAGGATATCCAGTTGGAACTTTCTGGGGATTCAAAAATGCTGGTTTAGATGCTGATGGAAAAATACAGTATTACAATGCGGCAAATGAAGTAGTTGCAGAAAGTGCTTTAGTTGATGCTGATAAAAGAGATTTAGGAAATATTCAGCCAGACCTTACTTTAGGTATTGGGATGAATTTTACTTATGGAAATTTTGATCTTGGAATTTCAGGATACGGAATGTTTGGTCAAAAAGCATTGAATGCAACCAACATGATGTTAAACGATCCAAACAGATTACCAGCTTTTAACGTGCCCGATGATTTCTTAAACAGTGGTATTACTTCGGCGCCAAAGTATTCTGATTATTGGATTGAAGATGCTTCATTCTTTAGACTTCAAACTTTATCACTTGGTTATACTCTGCCATTAAAATACAAAAAATCTAAAGTTAGATTCTATGTAATGGGAGAAAACCTGTTTGTAATTACAGGCTACAAAGGTGTAGATCCAGAGATTGGTTTAAATGCTCAGGACGGAATAAATCAAACTGGAGTTGTAGACCAAACGGGATTAGCGACTCCTGGAATTGACAGATACAATAATTATCCTCGACCAACGACAATTTCTGTTGGATTAAATTTTACGCTGAATAACTAAGCGAATTGATAACCATAAAATATTAAAAATGAAAATCAAAATAACAGCGGCGATACTTTTAAGCATGCTTTTTACGGTGTCATGTACTGATTTGGACGAACAGTTATATGATCAGGTAGAAGATGGGAATTTTGGAAATACAACTAAAGAAATTGATGCGCTGGTTGGAGGAGCTTATTCTTCGTTAAGAGGATTCTCTGATGCAATATCAAATAATTTCCCAACTTGTGAATATGTCTTCTTTTTGAATGAAGTAGTTTCAGACGAAGCCACAATTCCAACAAGAGGAACCAACTGGTACGACGGCGGGCAATATCAAGATGCACAAAAACATACTTGGAAAGCAGATAATAGAATGATTCTTTCGGCTTGGCGTTACAATTATACTGGAATTGCTAAGATCAACGCGATCATTTATCAAATCAATAAATCGTCTTTGACAGAAAAAGCAAAAGAACCCATTTTTGCAGAATTAAAGGCTTTGAGAGCATATTACTACTACAATCTTTTGGATTTATTTGGAAATGTGCCCATCGTAACCAATTTTGAAGATACAGATCTTCCAAGCAATTCAACAAGAAAAGAAGTTTATGATTTTGTTGAAAAAGAGCTTACAGATGCAATTCCGTTTTTAAATGGAAATGTGGTGTATTCTAAATTAACTAAAAACGTGGCGTATTCTATTTTAGCAAGATTGTATTTGAATTCTGAAGCATTTATTGGCACAGCGCGCTGGCAGGATTGTTTAGAGGCATGTCAAAAAGTTACGGGATATACTTTAACACCAGATTTCTTTACCAATTTTGCCACAGAAAATCAAACCTCAAGCGAGATTATTTTTGCTGTTCCTTACGATTCAAAAGCGGGAACTGTTGGAAACTACATGAATTCAATGTCTGCACATTACAATCAAAAATTAGCTATTTCTCCAATAGGAAATTACCCTTGGAGCGCTAACGGAATGTGTGCACAGCCAGGAGTATATTCAGCTTTTGCAGACACAGATAAAAGAAAAAAATGTATGCTTGCGGGAGATCAAATCAATCTTGCAACAGGTTCTGTAATTATGATGGACAATGGAGAGCCATTAACTTACACAGAAAACTTAACAAGTTTGGGAGATGCCAAAGAAAATGAAGGAGTTCGTCTCGCGAAATACGAAATGAAAGCGGGAGAACAATGGGAACGCGATCATGATTTTGTTTTAATTCGCTACTCAGAAATCTTAATGATGCAGGCAGAATGTTACGTGCGTTTAGGTTCGCCAGATTTAGCAAGACCGTTTTTACAGCAGGTGACAGCCAGAGCAGGAGAAGAAATGCCGGCAACTATAGATCTTGCTTTTATAGACCAAGAACTGCTTAAAGAATTTACATTCGAAGGAAGAAGAAGAACAGATAATATCCGTTTTGGAACATTCTTCCTGCCATGGTGGGAAAAAGGAACAACTGAAAAATACAGAGCAATTTTCCCAATTCCAAGCACTGTTTTAACTACAAATAAAAACCTAAAACAAAATCCTGGATATCCTTTGAATTAGGTTTTAAACTGTCAGTCTTCCATGTTGGTTAGTCGTGGAAGGCTGATATGTTTATATGAATTTACTAAAGTTTTTTTATACACTAATAATAGTAAAGTTCCAGAGGAGCTGAATGTTTATGGGATAGTTAAGAATTATGATTAAAACTCCGTTGGAGTGACATTTGGGCGACAACAAAATTTGACCCCGCTGGGGTTCTTTTTGACATTATGTATGAATGTTTTCTATAAATATTTTGTCTCGCTGGGTCTATTGTATAAATCTTCAAATGGTCTTACAGCGAGAGTTATTAGAAGTGGAAAAACTTGCAAATAAGAGTTCTAAATAAATAATACAAATCAGTATGAAAAGATATATCACAGCGATGGTTTTTGGTTTAATGAATATTGTGATGGTTGCCGGATGCGCGGCGATGACAAAGGTTCAGATAAACCAGTAGAACCAGAAGTAGTAAAACCTGTTGCGATTGAGAAAACCAACAGTACCAAAATTTATATGCATTATATGCCGTGGTTTGAAACTAATGAAAGCAGTGCCGATAAAAAATGGGGTTATCATTGGACAATGGCAAACAAAAATCCGAACAATGTAGGAACAAACGGCCGAAGAGAAATAGCATCTTATTATTATCCGCTGATTGGACCTTATCACTCAGGCGATAAAAATGTGATTGAAAATCATTTATTATTAATGAAATATTCAGGAATTGATGGAATCCTGATCGACTGGTATGGCACCTATGATGTAAACGATTATAGAATGGTCAAAGAAAATACCGAGCAGTTAATTGAAATGCTGGGCAAAGTAGGTTTAGAATATGCAATTGTATACGAAGACCGATTTTTAACGAATGTTGTAAATGCAGGAAAAGCAATTTCGGCGACAAGTGCAGCAAAAACAGATTTAGCTTATGTACAAAATAATTATTTTACTGATGCTAATTATATTAAAATTAATGGAAAACCTCTGTTAATGAATTTCGGTCCAATTGTTTTGCAGACTCCTGCAGAATGGACAAACGTATTGAATACCTTAACTACAAAACCAACATTCCTGACACTTTGGGATCATTCTGTAAAAGCAGGGGAGAACGCGACTGGAGAGTACGCATGGGTGTATAAAGACAATAGTTTCCTGACTAATTTTTATACGAATACCAAACCAAAATTAGGAGTTGCGATGGGAAGTGCTTATCCTGGCTTTAAAGATTTTTATGCCGAAGGCGGAGGCGGAGGCGGCAATTGGCTGGACAATAGAGCATAATAACGGAGCGACATTGGATGCAACACTTTCATTAGCAAAAAATGCAAATGTAGATTACCTGCGACTTATTACTTGGAATGATTTCGGAGAGGGAACAATGTTCGAACCAACAGTTGAATTTGGATATTCTTATGTAGAAAAAATAAAAGCATTTGCCGGAGTAACAAACTCAGAAAATGTTTTTACAGAAATCAGCAAATTGTATGATTTACGCGTACAGAAAAAAGGAAATGTAGAAGCCCAGAAAAAACTCGATCAAGCGTTCAATTATTTTGTTTCCATGCAGTCAGCAAAAGCAAAACAAATATTGAGCGAAATTAAATAGAGCTGTAATTAATACAATTAAATAATGAAAAACAAAACATATAGATACTGCCTCATGGCACTGGCATCAATGCTGATTTTTGCCTGCAGTACTAAAAAAACGTATAAAATCAGTTCTCCTGAAAAAATTTCTGAATTAACTTTTGAATTAACACCATCAGGACAGCCTCAATATAGTTTTTCGTCTAACGGAAAATCGGTTATTGAACCTTCTCTGCTGGGATTCGAATTTCAAGGCCTGCCAAAAATGACTGAAGGTTTTGAAGTAGTTTCAACAGAAGAAAAATCGGCAGACGAAACTTGGGAACAGCCTTGGGGCGAATTCAAAAAAGTCAGGGATCATTATAACGAACTAATTGTTCATCTAAAAGAAACAAAAGGTGAGGAGCGTTTGGTTGATATTATCTTTAGAGTTTTTGATGATGGTTTGGGTTTTCGTTATGAATTTCCGAAACAGCCTAATCTAGGAAAAGTCAAAATTTCTAATGAAATAACGCAATTTACTTTCAAGGATAATAATGAAGTTTGGTGGATTCCAGTTCACCGTGAAAATAGCTATTACGAAAGTGAATACAGCAAAACATTAATGAGTAAGACCGATACTATTAATACTCCTGCAACTTTTGAAACAAAAGATAAATTGTATGTAGCTATTCACGAAGCCAATTTAACCGATTTTGCCTCAATGACACTTTTAAAAACTACAGACAAACAATACAAAAGTGATTTAGTACCGTGGGCAGATGGCGTAAAAGTTTATGCAGAAACGCCTTTTAAAACGCCTTGGAGAACCATTGTTGTCGGTAAGAATCCTGGAGAAGTGGCGGCTTCAACTATTATGCTGAATTTAAATGAACCATCAAAAATTGAAGATCTTTCTTGGATTACGCCTTCAAAATATATTGGAATCTGGTGGGGAATGCATTTAGAAAAATACACTTGGGGACAAGGAGCCAAACATGGTGCAACAACCAAAAACACAAAAGAGTACATCGATTTTGCGGCGAAAAATGGTTTTGATGGAGTTCTAGTTGAAGGCTGGAATGAAGGTTGGGATGGCGATTGGACGGCAGATGGTTCTGCATTTAGTTTTGTAAAAGCATATCCAGATTTTAATTTGGAAGAAATCACAAAATATCTCTGCTATAAAAAATGTTCGTTTAATTGGACATCATGAAACGGCTGGAGCAACCAAAAACTACGAAAGTCAGTTAGAAGATGCTTTTAAACTGTATCAAAAAATGGGCGTGAATTCAGTTAAAACGGGTTATGTTAATAAATATTTAGATAAAAAAGAATGGCACGACAGCCAGTATGGAGCGCGTCATTACAGAAAAAGTAATTGAAACAGTTGCTAAATATCATATTATGATTGATAACCACGAACCGATGAAAGGAACGGGTTTACAGCGTACCTATCCCAACTTTATGTCGCAGGAAGGCGGAAGAGGGCAGGAATACAATGCGTGGTCTGTAGATGGAGGAAATACACCAGAGCATTTAACAACGCTTCCTTTTACCAGAATGCTTTCTGGACCTTTTGATTACACGCCTGGGAATTTTAATTTTGATTATAAAACGCCTTCTGGGGCAAAAGTACAGACTACATTAGCAAATCAATTGGCATTATATGTAATTATTTTTAGTCCGCCGCAAATGGCTTCCGATTTACCAGAAAATTATGAAGGTAAACCAGAATTTCAATTTGTAAAAGATGTTCCATGCACTTGGTCTGATACCAAATTTTTAGATTCTAAAATTGGTGAATATACTACAATTGCCCGTAAAGACTGGGACGAGAAAAACTGGTATTTGGGTTCCATTACAAATAGAAGTGCCAGGGATTTAAAAGTGACGTTATCGTTTTTAGATAAAGATAAAGAATACGAAGCGAGCAATTTACGCAGACGGAGCTGGAGCAAATTATAAGACCAATCCGTATCCAGTTACAATCTCTAAACAAAAAGTAAACAACAAAACCATATTAAATATCAAGTTGGCGGCTGGGGGAGGAACAGCAATAAAATTTTCTCCAATCGAGAAATAAATTAGTTGAGTTTTATTTTGAGTTAATTAAGTTTAAGTATGGCAGTAAACCCGATAGCAGAGCAGTTATCGGGTTTGTTTTTTTGTTTCAAGTTTCAGGTTTCAGGTTTCAAGTTTTTTGTCTTTGTGGATAGTTTTATCGCAAAGTGCGCAAAGATTTTTTTATCCACTAGGTTTTATAAAAACGCAAAGTTCGCAAAGCTTTGTGTAAAAAATTAATCTCGCAAAGTCGCAAAATCGCTAAGAATATAAAACTTTGCGACTTTGCGACTTTGCGAGATTATTCCATCAAGCTCAAAAAACTTAGCGAACTTTGCGTAATTCCTAGCGCTCTTTGCGGTAAAAATAGTTTTCAGTTCTAAAAAAACTCAGAACCTTAGCCTCTCAGTATCTTAGCACCTTTAAAAATTAATTTTTATAAAGTTTCACATGATTTCCAAAACTATAAGTTGCAGTTAAAGTCGGACCATTATAACCCCATTTAAAGAAACCATTTAGTCTTTCTTTTTCCATGTCAACTCTTATATTTAATCCCGTATATCCAGCTGTCAGACTAAAATTTTCGTAAACATTATATAAAACAGATAAATTATAGCTCAATAATCTTCCATCAAAATCATCGATTTTAATCGCAAAATAGTTAAAGTTAGCATATAAGCCGACTTTTCTGCCCAATACAAATTCTCCCCAAATTCCGACATCCGGTAGAGGCGCAGTAAAATTAAAATTATCTTTATATTCTGCTTCAATTGTTGCTCCCTCTAATCTCATTCCGATATCTCCAAATAAAACATGCGCCCCAATAAGAGCACCAATTTCGTATTTTGGTTTTGATATAAAGGCATAACCGTAGGTAATTCTTCCAATGTGATTATCCATAAAAGCCGAAACTGTGGCATTGACAGGATAAACGTGATCCCTAAATTCAATTTCTCTCTGAAGTGTTTTGGTAGAACTTCTGCTTAAATAATAATACTCTGCTCCAAGTCTTGACCTTCTTGAGATTCTCCATTCAAAAGTTCCAAAGAAGGAAACGGAACTTTTATTAAATCCGAGATCGTTCTCAAAATCAATTAGATTTCCAAAGTTTCCATTATTGCTTCCAACTTCAACCTCAGTATTATTTACAGGAAAAAAAGCACCCGCAGTTACCTTGAACCGTCTCGCATGCCACGGAAGATCGTCGGCATAACTGTCTTGCAAATCTTCATTTTCAGTTTTAAAAGATGCTGTACTTTCGGTTGAAATATTTTCTGCAGTTGTTTGAGCTTTTAACGGAATCCAAAAGAGCGTCAGTACCAAAAAAACAAATAATTTTTTCATCAGATTAGTTTTTTAAATTTTGGTTAGGAAATATTTAACAATAAAGTTAGTAAAAATAATCGTTCATTTTTATTTTTTGTGTTCTGATTATCAATAAAATACTCAGTTGAGGTTCAGAGGTTCAAAGGTTCTGAGGTTCAAAGGTTCTGAGGTTCTGAGGTTCAAAGGTTGAAAGGTTCATAGGTTGGGAGGTTCAGATATTCAGATATTCAGAGGTTCAAAGGTTTCAGATATTCAGAGGTTCACAGGTTGAGAGGTTCAAAGGTTCAAAGGCTTTATCGACTTATGAAATAAAAAAAGACGCAATTATTTGCGTCTTTAAAAACCTTTGTCCCTTTGAACCTCTGAACCTTTGCCCCTAAACTTAAAATTCCTAAACTCTATGATAATCTGCTTTCCAGTGTACGATTGCTTTTTTGATGGCGTCTCCACTTAAATTGTTTTTTAAAACATCATCTACAAGCTGAATTAGTTCAGTGTCTGGTGCGAATCTTAAGGCAAATATTTGATCGTCTGTAAGTTTGTATTCAAAATCTTCAAATCTTTTTCCTGTTAAAGAGAAATAACGATAGCGCATTTCTAAACGTACAATTCTATTTTGAAGCGTAAGTGCATAATGCTGGCGCGACATAAAAGCCAAAGCAAATAAAAATATAAAAACAACGCTTATAAATCCCCAGATTAAATGTTCGTCTGTCGTTACAGCAAGATAAATGCTGGCGATTAAAAATAATATTAAAATAGGATAATATATAAAATGGTGCGGTGTGTAAAATCGTATATGATTGTAATAGGTCTGAATTTTCATGTTTTTTCGTTTTAAGTATCGTATAAAAACAAAGTCGCTCTATAAAATTATAGAGCGACTTTTTCCCAAAAATAAACTAACATAACCAATGTTCTCTTTATAATCTAAACTCGTTAAAGTTTGTTAAGTAATTTTAATAAGAAGAAAGCCTTTCCTTTTCGTTAATCAAATTTTCAACAGGGCTTATTTTTCTTTGTTTTCTACGATGTAAAATTACTTTTAGAGCGACTATAATTTGTTATATTTTAAAAGGAAAAAGTTACATGATTCCAATATTTGCTATTTAATTCTATAAAATTCATGCCTTATAATAAGGTCTGAATGATATTCCATTCTTCCAGTTTGTTTTTAAAATCCTTGCTGGCATTGGCTGGACTAGTCGATGGAAGCGTCATTTTTTTATAATCCTTTTCTAAGTGAACATATTTTTTAAAAAATGTCTGCGACTTTCTGTCCATTAAAAAATATGTATTCTATTTGAGGATGACTTTCTAGAAACTTTTCAAAATCATTTGCAATTTCATTTTTAATGGCGCTGTCTAAACTCCCAACACGATCGCAAAATTGTAAGACATCCCAAAGAGCAATATTGTTTTTAAGGAGTAATTTTTTTCTGGTTTCATAATCCTGTGAAAATTCTTCTCCTAATATAGTGAACATAAATTTCCAAAAGTTGTTTTGATTATGACCGTAATATTGATTGAGTTCTAATGATTTTGTTCCAGGCATTGTGCCTAAAATCAGTATTTTAGAATCTTTAGAACTAACTGGTGCAAAGGAGAAGCTTTTCATATTTTAATAGCGTGATTTTTTTGTATTTGTTAAAATAATCATTTATAAGGAATTATAAAACAAAACGATAAAATTATATAACATTTTTGGTTTGTGTTTAGACGAACTTTGAATTTCAGATTTGTAGAGCATGCAGTACCTGAACCTCTTTTAAATCTGAATAGCAAATTATAGAATTTAAATCCAGTCACCATGAAAATTGTTACTATAAATACAGAAAAAACTCAAAATATATTTGATGAACTTCATACTAACTTTGGTGGAAAAGTGACTTTTGACTTAGACGAGTATACACTTGAAGTAGAAAATAGTTTTGCAGAAGGTTCGATTATCGGCGCTTCTTTCAATGATAATATTTCATATGTTCAATTTGATATGACATTTTCAAGTGATGTCAGATTGGATATTTTAAATGTAAAATCGTCACCTATATATTTTGCGTATTGTTCTAAAGGAAGTTTCTCACACAGTTTTGGACTAAACGGCGAAGAAAGAAAATTAAAAACTTTTCAAACTGCAATTGTTACTTCAAAACAAAATCAGGATAATGTTTTATTTTTTGAAAAAGGAAAGAAAACAAAACTGACTTTAATTATAGTGGGCACTCAAGTTGATGCCAAATCGCAATTGCATTCTTTAAACCAAAGAGTAAAAGATACTTTTTTTGAAAACAATCTTGTTCAGGATTTCTTTTATATCGGTTCTTATAATTTACAAATTGCAGAAAAAATTGAACAGCTTAATTCAATTACCCAAACCGGAATTGTTCGCAATTTATTGAAAGAGGGAATTATGAGAATTATTCTGGCAATGGAAATTCAACAGCATTCAGACGATTTACATGCTTTTGCAAACGAATCAAGCGGATTGACTTTAAGAGAAATGGAAGAAATTAAAGAACTTTCAGAATTTATTAAAGCAAGCCCAGAAGAAGCTTTTTCTATTAAATCTCTAAGTAAAAAATCTGGTTTATCTCCAAACAAACTTCAGGAAGGTTTTAAAATGATCCATAATCGTACGGTCAACGACTATATTACGCATATGAGAGTTTTAAAAGCTGAAATTTTAATTCGAACATCAGATCTAAATATTTCAGAAATAGTGTATTGCATCGGTTTTACCAGCAGAAGTTATTTCTCTAAAATTTTCAAACAAAAATTCAACTGCGGACCCAAAAGAGTATAAGTTTAACTTGAATTCGCTGGCAATTACTGCGTAGTTGCAAAGGTTCAAAGGCTCAAAGTTGCAAAGGTTTTAAATTGCGAATATAATACTCCTTTGAACGTGAAATTATAAATAAATAATGTCGCTAGCTTATAAGCAAGATATATACACAAAAGCGCTAAGATTCTAAACGTCTAGTTTTTAGATTTCACTAAAAAACCTGGCATTTAGAATCTTAGCTTTTTAAGCTCCAATATTTAATTAAAAGTCAAAGTGTTCAAACTTTGTACCTATGACCCTTTGTAGCTTTGAACCTAAAAAAATCTTTTTGTAAAGATTTTTTTTATACATTTGCATAACTAGTTATATAATTAATTATTGTTACTATGGAATTTTTTAATAAAGTTGGCAAAGTGGCTTTAGGCGACCGTTTACGTTTAATGACGGCAAGTTTTACAGACGATGCTTCAAAGATTTATGAATTATATGGAGTCGATTTTAATCCGAAATGGTTTCCCGTGTTTTATACCATTGCAGAAGAGAGAGAACTGACGATTACAGAAATTGCAAATGAAATTGGTCATTCTCAGCCGTCCGTAAGTAAAATTATTCAGGAAATGATTGGAGCTGGAATACTGGAGGAAAGTGTAAAAACAGACGATAAACGCAAAAACAATGTTGTTTTAACCGATAAAGGTATTTTGATTTCGAAGAAACTCAAACAACAATTATTAGATATTGATGTAGCTGTTGAAGGTTTAATTGCTGAAGCCAAACACAATCTTTGGGCGACCATTGAAGAATGGGAATTTTTATTGCGACGAAAAGTCTTTATTTAAAAGAGTAAGCGACCAAAAGAAAATTCGCGAAAGTAAAGATGTTGAAATCGTGGAATATAAACCCGAATATAAAGAAGCATTTAAGTCCTTGAATGTTGAGTGGATTTCGACGTATTTCGAAATGGAAGATGCTGATTATAAAGCACTGGATAACCCCGAGAGTTATATTTTGGATAAAGGAGGAAAAATTTTAGTGGCTTTACATCAAAATGAACCAGTTGGCGTCTGTGCTCTTATAAAAATGCAAAACAGCGAATATGATTTTGAAATGGCTAAAATGGCAGTTTCACCAAAAGTACAGGGCAAAAATATTGGCTGGCTTTTAGGAAAAGCAATTGTAAATAAAGCTAAAGATCTTGGGGCGAAAAAGATATACTTAGAAAGCAACACTATCTTAAAACCTGCAATAAACTTGTATTATAAATTAGGTTTTGAGAAAGTTTTTGGAATTTCAACACCGTATAAGCGATGTAATATACAGATGGAGTTGGTTCTTTAAAAGAGTTTCAAAGGTGCAGAGGCTCAGAGGTGCAAAGATTTAAACCTTTGTCACTTTGCACCTCTGAACCTTTGTACCTATAGAAAGAAAATCATCTCCCAAACCTATAATACTCTAAATCTGTGTTTTTTTTGCCAGCAGAGAATCCAGAATAGAATTCATTCCGATCACGCTGAAAGTGATTCCATTTCCTCCGAAACCTAAAATATAATGTTCGTTTTTTCTCGGATTTGGTTTTCCGAAATAGGGAAGCCCGTCTTTAGTTTCTCCAAAAGTTCCTGCCCACGAATAATCAATTTTAAAATCAAGATCTGGAAATCTTTTGGAAAAATGTTTTAAGAGATACTCTTCTTTTTTTGGAATTAATTTATCACGTTTCGTAGTATCTTTAAAATCTTCGTCGCCGCCACCCATAATGATGCGGTTGTCTTCGGTAGTTCTAATGTAATGATAAGGTGAAGCCGTATCCCAAAATATAGCATGTTTAAAACTCTCAGGAAGATCAGGCTGACTTTCAGAAGCAATAACATAAGTGCTTTTTAGGTCAACAACTTTTTCTGTTAAAGTTTCTGTACTTTCATAACCAGTGCAATGTATAATATGCGAGGCAGTTATAGTATGTTTTGAGTCGGTTACAGCGATTATTTTACCTTTTTGATGCTGTATGGAACTTACATTTGTTCGATCGAATATCTGCATGCCTTTTTCATGACAATGAAATAATAAATCACTTGCAAGTTTAAAAGGATCCATTACTGCAGCAGTTTTAGATTCTATGGTCGCAATGGCTTTTAAACCCATTTTTTGCAGATCAGTTCTATTGAGCCAGCTTATTTCAAAACCGTGCTGTTTACGAACTTTAAATTCATTCTTTAAATAAGGAACATCTTTTTTTAAGGTTGTAAAATGAATGCTTTTTTTAAACTCAAAATCACAATCACTTCCTACGGTGTCAATAATGTTGCGAAGTTCAAAAATGGCTTTTTTACCATTTTGATAACTTTCGACGGCACATTTTATTCCACGTAGTTTAATAAGCTGGTGAAGCGGCACATCAATTTCATATTGCAATAATGCTGTACTGCCAGATGTACTGCCGCCACAAACATCGCGACGGTCTATGAGAACTATTTTTTTTCCTTCGTTGATTAGTTTATAAGCCATCAACGCTCCAGTAATGCCTCCGCCAATAATCAAGATATCAGTAGTGGTATCTGAATCGATTGAAGGATAACTTTGCTTCATGGCATTTTTTATCGGCCAGTATGTTTCTGCAGAGCTTAATTTCATTTTTTGGTTGTGTTTTTAGAGTTGTTTTTGGGAGTATTTTTTGCAGTGTCCTTAGAAGCAGTTTTGCTTGTTTTTGTGGATACTGGTTTATCGTTCTTTTTCTGTTTCCGATTGTGAAGTTCATGTGCTTCGGCAATAGAATGCGAAGTTCTGATACTTTGTTCTTTTTTAGCCAGTTCACTTAATCGGTGGTAATATTTTTGAATGATAATCATTTCTTCCTCCGTCATACTTTCTATATCAACAAGACTATTGCTGGATGATTCACTAGAAGCAACGAGTTCATTTAGTTTAAGCTGAATGGCAAGCGAATCTTTATTCTGTGCTTTCTGAATCAAGAAAACCATCAAAAATGTAATAATGGTTGTTCCGGTATTAATTACCAGTCGCCAGGTTTCAGAATAATTGAAAATAGGACCAGAAACTGCCCATGCAATAACAATAATAAATGCTCCAATAAAAGCAGTCGTGCTTCCCGTCGCTTTGGAAACTTTGGTCGCAAACTTTTCGAATGCACTGCTTTTATTTTGAGATTTAGATTCCATTACGATTTTGTTTTGGATTTGCTTACTTTTTCTTTTCGAACGACTTTGTTATTTTTTTCGTCATAAACCGCAGGATTAATTTCCTGACCCGTTTTACTAAATATTTTAATTTTTGGAGCGTCATGTGTTCCTGTTATCACAATTGGAAAACCAATAAGTCCGAAAAGGGGAAGACCCAGGCGCATTCTAAGATCCAAAAGTCCGTCAAAGCTTGTAGTTCCTTTAACTGTAGGTTTAAAACCAGCCACAGTAAAGGTAAATGGCTCAATATTTATAAGATTTTTATCTATTGTAGATTTGACTTCAATTCCTTTCATATCAGGATTGTTCAAACCATTTTGTCCTGTTTTAGAACTTATTCCGTCAAACAATTTTAGTCCTTGAATTTTTACGTCTCGTAAATTCAGCGTACCGCCTCCTTGAAGAGATGCATAAATTGGACTCATATTTCCATCCAGATCACCTTTTATTTTATAGTCAACAGAAATTATTCCGTGAGCTTTTTCGGTCGCAGTAACCATATCATGGAACATCGGAATTTCTTTGTAAGCTCTTTGTACATCAAAATCTTTGGCACGGAAATGAGCATCAAAATGTGCGGCTGTAGGAGATTCATCCTTGTACGAAGCATCAACCCCTAAAATGCAGTCAATGATATTAAAGGTAGCATTTTCTAAATAAAATCCACCTTTTGTAATACCAGTTTTTCCGCTAAGTTTGTTAAATTTCAATCCGTTGTATTCTACTTTATCGGCATTTGCATTTAAACTCACATTCAAATTTTTCGGAATCATAACCACACCGCTCATTTTCGGATGATCTTCTTTGGCATATTCTACTTCCGTTTTTCGATCTTTATTTTCTCCACTTTCTAGTGCCATAAATTCGTCAACATTGATCAATTTTGATTTCAGGTTGAAATTACCGCTCAAAGTGCCGTTCGATTCTAAAAAGTAATTTATAGTATTTAAAAGATAACCGTTAATGTCAAAATCAGATTTTCCGTAAGAAGCATTAAATTTCTCAAACCACATTTTTTCATTTTGGAAACGGAAATTTCCTTGTTTGATAAAAAAGGCTTTAGGGAATAATTCAGAAGTCGCTTTTATGTTTTTTAAAATTAAAGTTCCTCTATTGTCTAACTTATCATATTGTCCGTTTGTAGCGTAACTTTGTTTTCCTTTCAAAGAAAGATCCGCTTTTGCATAACCAGTTAAATCAAGGCCTTTTTGAGAGAAAACCTGATAGATTCTGCCCACATTTAATTCGCCTTTTATTTTTGCATTGTATGCCAAATCACTAAAATCTGATAATGTTGCGTTTACATAAACCGGATTTCCTTCAAAAACAAAAGAGGCAGGGGCAAGGGCAACAATCAAATCCTGATATGTTCCTGCTTTATTCAGCATATTGGCAATAAAAGTGATATTGGTAATTGGATTTGGATAATATTCGGTTTTAAGCCAGCCGTTTCGTAATGAAATACCGCCTTTTGTTTTTGGAAACAATTTTTTTGAAGTACTAAATTTACCTCGTGCCTGAATATCGGTTTTCAAAATTCCTTTTAAATCAAAACTGCTTAAACCTAAAGCGGCATCGACAACAGCTAGATCCAAAGCGCCTTTTACGCTGGCATTGATATCCATTTCGCTTAAACCTTTACTATGCAGATAGGCATTGAAATAATCTTTTTCGCCCACTTTAAATTTCAATGTTCTCAGGTTGACCAATAATTGCTCTGTATCCAGTGACGGAAGCATCGCATTCAAATCCATTTGGAAATCGGTCAATGGAACGGGTGCGTCTTGATAATTTACAGAACCTTCATTGATTTTTAAATTGAAAGCTAAATTTGGTTTCTGTTTTTTCTGAACATTGTAATCTCCTTTAAAAGTTAGGAGCAAGTCACTTTTTCCTGAGATTTCTGTTTTTTCCAGCCAGGTTAAATATTCTGGTGGCATAACAGAAAGTAAATCTTTTACAGTTGTATTTTCTGAAGTCAGCCTTGATATTAATTTTATAACCATCTCTTAAAATGGTAAACAGCCCTGAGAATTTCAAAGGAAGTTTATTGATTCGTAATTCATTTTTTTGAAGAATAAAAGAAAGGGCGTTTGTATTGATTCTGGTAATTAAATCGGCTCTCACTTCTTTTTTTCTTATGTAACCCGTTCTGTCGTAAAAGAAATCAAGTTCGTCAATTTTGGCATCTGTTGCAAGATCAAAAATATCTTCGCTTAAATTTCCTTTTCCAACATAATTAAAGCCTTTTGCATCAACCAAAATCTTCGCCGAACGATCATTATATTTTACGTGACAGTTTTTTAAATCAATTCTTTCTAATCGAATTGCTGTTCCTTCTTCTGGTGCGTTTGGATCTTTTTTCTCGTCTCTGTTTTCTGGAGCTATGTATATATTATAATTGGCTTGACCTTTTTCGTTAACCATTACATTGATCAAAGCATCAGAAACATACAGTTTGTTGATTTTTACTTCGTTATCAAAAAGCAGTCGTTTGAGGTTGATTCCAAAGGCAACTTCATCGGCTTTTAATAAAGTATCATTGCTAAATGGTTTTGAACCAGTCAGCGATAAATCGTCTAGTGAAACTGTAAGCGAAGGGAAATGCGTAAAAAAAGAAAGCTTAGATTTTGTAAAGTCCAGTTTGGTATCTAAACGTTCGTTCGCAATTTTCTTTACTTCCGAAGCAATTTTTCCAGGAAATAGCGACGGAATTATAAATAGCAAAAACAAAATAACCGAAATCGTAATTCCGGTAATTTTTAAGGCTTTTATGGCGGTATGTTTAAATGAAGCAGGCATATACTGTAAGTTTTTGCTGTCTAAAAAACAGCAGTTAAATTTAGTAGTAAAAAGAGTTTCAAATTATAATGATGTGTTATAAGTTATTATTGATAGTAATAAGTTATGAATTACAGAAATTTTAGAATTTGGAATTTGGAATTTACTTTTTCTTCTCTTCCGCTTTTTTAGCATCTTCCTGTTTTTGTTTTTCCTCTTTTTCTTTTTGCTCTTGTAATTCTTTTTCCTTTTTCTCTTTTTCTTTTTGAGCTTTCTCTTGTTGTTCTTCTTTTTTCTCTTTTATTTCTTCTTGTTTTTTAACTTTTTCTTTCTCTTTTTTCTTGTAATACCCTCTTAAAAGGAAATTGCTTTTCGCAGACTTCCATATTATCACTAAAACCTTTTGTTCCAGATTCAAGGTTAGAAAGCGTATTCGAAACACTGTTGGCCATTTTATCATCTTTAACCAATCTGGCTAGAGCACCGTTTCCATTGTTCATACTATGACTAAAAATGGCTATCTCGTCTGAAATCACACCAATATTGTCAACGCTTTTCTTAACGCTTTTCATAATATCATGCATTTCAATTCCGTCCACAGAAGCAAGCTGACCATTATCTTCAACAATTTTTTGGGATTTTGCACCAGGAGAAATAGTCAAAACTTTATCACCCATTAATCCGTCAGAACCAATGCTTGCCGTAGCGTCTGTTTTAATGAATTTTCGAACATCTTCTTTCATTACTAAAACAACGATTACTGTTGAGTCATTTTTTAATTGAATCTGTTCTACAGTTCCCACATTAATTCCTGAAAAACGAACGTTATTTCCAACCTCCAAACCACTTACAGTTTTAAACTGAGAAGTTATATGAAAGGTAGAACCAAATAAGTTTTTCTGTTTTCCGATAAAATATATGGCCATTACAAAAAGCAGTAAACCTATTGTTACAAACATTCCTAATTTCCAAGTATATCCCGATTGCTTTTCCATGATTTCTATTGTTTATTTTGCTTTATTCAAAAAATGAGCGTACCCATTCGTCTTCGTCTTTTTCTAATTCTTCGTATGTTCCTTCGGCGTGAATTACACCTTCTTTCAAAACAATAATTCGATCGGCAGTTAGTTTTGCGCAGGCCATATCGTGTGTTATAATAATTGCAGATGTTTTTTGTTTGTGTTTAATATCCAAAATCAATTCACTAATTTCTCTTGATGTTATCGTATCCAAACCTGTTGTAGGTTCGTCGTATAAAATAATTTCAGGCTTTAAAATTAAAGTTCTTGCCAAGCCGATTCTTTTTTCATACCACCCGAAAGTTCAGAAGGCATTTTGTCAACCGCATCGGCTAAACCAACATTTTCAAGAGCTTCCATTACTTCACTGTCTATTTCTTCTGCACTTAAATCACGTTTGTGTTTGGTCAGTGTAAAAGCCAGATTTTCTCTAACCGACATCGAATCGTAAAGAGCGCCGCTTTGAAATAAGAAACCAATTCTTACTCTAATGGCATTCAGTTCATTTTTAGGAATATTAAGAACGTTTTCATCAAATACTTTAATTTCGCCTTTATCGGGTTCAATTAAACCAACGATGCATTTTATAGTAACAGATTTTCCTGATCCTGATCGTCCTAAAACCACTAAATCTTCTCCTTTATTTAAGGTTAGATTTACGCCTTTTAAGACTTTATTATCTTTACCAAAAGTTTTGTGCAGATCTTTAATCTCAATAATTGGTTTTAGATCTTTTTCTTTTGTTTTAGGTTCTTTATGTAGTTTTTCTTTGGTCATATTTTAAAAGAATAAATCGGTTATTTGAACGGCAACCATATCAATTATAAAAATGCTTAATGATGCTGTTACAACTGCAGAATTCGTCGCCTGACCCACACTTTCTGTTCCATTTGATGCATTAAAACCCTTAAAACATCCAATCATTCCGATAAAAAATCCGAAGAAAAATGTTTTGATTGTGGCAGGAAACACGTCTAAAAATTCTAATGATTGAATAATTTGAGTCAGATATCTGTAAAAATTCACGTCTCCATGAATATTAATTCCCACATATCCGCCTACAATTCCAATTGCATCGGCAAAAAATACTAAAAGCGGCACCATTAAAGTACAAGCCAAAACTCTCGTTACAACCAAATAATTATACGGATTCACCGCTGATACTTCCATAGCATCAATTTGTTCGGTCACTTTCATAGATCCTAATTCGGCTCCAATTCCAGATGAAATTTTCCCCGCACAGATCAAAGCCGTAATTACTGGAGCAATTTCTCTAATTAAGGAAAGAGCAACCATTCCCGGCGACCAGCTTTCGGCTCCAAATTTTACCAGAGTTGGTCTGGATTGAAGTGTAAGTACCAAACCCATAATAAAACCCGTAATCATTACCAAAGGCAGTGATTTATAACCGATAACATAGCATTGCTTTAAAAACTCTTTGGTCTCATAAGGCGGAATAAATACCTCCTTAAAAAACTTCTTGGCGAAAACTGTAGTTTCTCCGATTTCGGTAAACGTATTTTTTAGGTTGAGAATCAAAATGTTTTTGTTTTATGTGAATGATATAAAATGAAAATCAATTATTTAACAGTTTTCACAACTGATTAAATTATAGATGAAAGTTAGCTCAATACTTGTTAAAATATTTTACAGAACTTTTTTCCCTGCTTATATAATTTTCATCCTCTCACAATAATTAAAACAAAAGAACGTTGCGATTTATGCAAACAAAAAATCCCTTTCATTAAGAAAGGGATTTTCCGGGTTTAAAAATAGAAGTTTGGTTAGCTTCGTCTTTATATTTTTATGAATTAATTGCTATTCCAGTGCGAGATTTCATTAAGGGAATAACTTTAGATTGTGAGATTGCTAGTTTTTCCATTAATAATCTTGCCGTTAAGAAACAAACGGTAGATTCTGCGCCTTGGTTTAGGTTAACATTTTCTTTTTCAAGTCCGTCATAACCACCGTCACTTACAGGATTGTACATAATTTGATTTAAATGGTTTTTACCTAAGAACCAGTTAAACGCGACTTTCATTTTCTTTTTTGTATTCAGGCGTTTTAAATGCTTCATAGAAAGAATTTAATGTCTGAATTGTATATGTAACATCTATTGGCTGTTCTCCATATTGTTGTGGTTCTGAGCCTTTATGATGCCAGCTTTGATTTGAAATAGCTTTAAAGTTTCCGTCTACGAAAGTTTTGGAAATCAAGAAATCTAATGAATCTAAAGCCACTTTTTTGTAAACTGGTTTGTTAGTAATTAAATAAGCATACAGCATAGATTCTGGCAGAATACCATTTCCGTACGTTAAATAATTTTCAAACCACTGCCAGTCTTCAGTAGCTGTATCTTCGTAATTGGCTAATAATTTAGCATTCAATTTATTGATAATTGCGACTACGTACAAATTTGGAATTGTTGAATGATATAAATACAAACCTTTTGTTGCAAAACCAATTGAACGAGGCGATTGTATAGTTTCTGCCCATTTTAATGAGTTCAATAAACATCTTGTCGCTTTTTTAGTAATTGCTTCTGGAAGAATGTCTGAAAGCGAAACCACAGTTCCTAACGCCCACAGCGCTCTTGCATTTGAATCTTCTAAATTCACTTCGGCATTTTGCTCTACGTGTTCGCGGTTTTCCTGATCCACATAGTTGATAAAATCGCCTTTTGGTTTTTGACAGCGTTGAATGAAATCTAAATAGATTAAAATATATGCTAAGTCATCTTTATCCTGAGTTAGTTTGTAATGCATACAGAAAGCGATAAGGGCTCTGGCATTATCATCTAATGTATATCCAGTATCTAAATCTGGGATAGAAATTTTACTGAACTGAACGATTCCCAATTCTGTAGTCAATCTTTTAATATGTCTTAATTGAATTGAAGGATAACTGTATTTTATCTCTGATGGATTTTCAATTAAGTTTTTATACGCATTCATATGTGTAATGGCGGCATTTTCCCAAGAAGAAGCGCGCATTTTTGTAAATGAATTGATTCCCATTTCGTGACGTAAATTTTCGTCGGCAATTAATGTAATCGTCGCATCAGCAAATTGATCTACATCTCCTATATCAACTAATATTCCAGAATCTGGAGTTAATACTTCTTTTGTATGTGGAATCTTAGAGGCAACTATCGGACATGCGCGGCTCATTGCATAAGCAAAAGTGCCGCTAACCGCCTGATTCGGGTCTTTAGACGTAAACATATAAATGTCGGTTGCTTTTAAATATTCTAAAAGCTCGTCAGTATCTAAATATTGGTTGATAAAACGTACGTTGTTTTGCAGGTTTAATTCTTCAACAATACCTTCCAGTTTATCTCTATAAGTATCGATTCCGTCTTTAATTAAATTTGGATGTGTTTTTCCAATAATTAAATATAAGGCGTTTGGTGCTTTTTCAACGATTTTGGGAAGTGCTTGAAGTCCAGTTTCAATATTTTTTCCTTCACCTAAAAGTCCGAAAGTTGATAATACCAATCGATCTCCAATGTTTAATTTTTCTTTTGCATTTTGAGGAGCTTCATAAACTACGATATGAGTTCCATGAGGTACACAAGTAATTATTTCTTCACTGATTTCATAGTCATTAATTAATATTTCTGCTGACCTATTTGTCATTACAAAAACCGAATTACTGTAGCTCAATAACAGTTTTACAAATGTTCTTAATTCCTCGTTTGGATTTGGAATTACACTGTGAAAAGTATAAGTAACGGGCTTTTTAACTGTATTTAAAAAGTCTAAAAGATAATCTCCATAATTTCCTGAAAACAAACCAAATTCATGCTGAATATGAACCAATTTTACAGCTGGATCATTATTAATTTCCTCTGCTACTCTTGTATATTCTTCTCTATTTTTAGTATTTAAGGTATATGCTTGTGTTGGATTTTCTTTTGGTTCATTAACAAGTTCGCAGATCTCGCATTTGATAGATTTACCGTAAACGTCTGTAATCCCCTTAATTGTGTCTTGTGTGTAAGTTGCAATGCCGCATTGTGTTGGCGGAAAAGTAGATAGAAAAACTATTTTAGATTTGTTTGATATTGTTTTCATGAGGATTAATTTTTAGCTCGGTTAATAACTCGTTCAGTTTCAAAGATGCTCACCGCAATTTTTCATCGGCGGCATCATAATAAATTTTATATTGATTAATCAAAATTTGAAGTTCCAGTGTGAAACTACGTAATTGACATAACTATGTATTTTATAATATTAAAAGGTGAAAATAATTAGTTTTCTAAATGAATCCCAATTAATTTTGCTGGATTTCTAAGTTTTGATCTTTTTTTCTAAGATTTACCAGACTTTTTGGCTTATTCCTTTACCTTATTAATTTTCGATAAAATTACTTTGGGATAGGAGCAGTGATTAATCCAATCCATTAAAAAATTAACTCTAAAGCCTAAACATGGTAATTCTGTAAGACTAAAAAGTAATAATGAAAACTAACCGTAAATACTTGTAATTTAGTTTATTGAGTTAATTTAAAAAGCCATTTGAGTTAACAAGGTTTGTAGGAATAAAATAAATTTGAATAACAAACAAAACAGACTATTGAATAGTCGTATTTACGAACTAAAAAATCTAATATTATGTTACGCTGGACAGTCATTTTTATTATTCTTGCTATAATAGCTGGAATTTTTGGTTTTGGTGGTATTGCCGCAGGAGCCGCGAGTATTGCAAAAGTATTGTTCTTTATCTTTTTAGTGTTATTTATCATTTCACTAATATCAGGTAGAACAAAGGTTTAAGCACTCTTAAAGAAGATATTTTTTTAACATATAAGTAATCCAGGTGATAAACTTGGATTGCTTTTTTGTTTTTAAAGGAATATATACAATGATCAAAGGAATTAAAGGCTAAACTCAACCTCTGCAACTATGAACCTCTGTACCTTTCTACCTTTTTTTCTTAATACCATTTAGCATAATATTTCCGCGTTATAAAGGCAATTGGTATTCCTACGCAACAAATTACAATTAAAATAGAGAGCAATAGCGGTAAATCTAATTTCTTTTCAGGTAATACAGGAAACACAATTGGGAGGACGATTAAATTCATTACAACCCAAATGAAAAAACCATACGAAACCCCAGATAAAGCAGTGTTTATTTTAAAGAATGGGATATAAGGGAAAATCTTAAAATAAAACCATGCAAAAATAAAAGTAATTAAGAAATGAAGTCCTAATCCCATAAAAGTCATTTCTGTTCCTGCAGTATACGCTTCTTTTTTAAAAATGCCGCTTGCAACAGACTGCAGAATTTTTTCGGCTGTTGTTTTATGAAGAATCACTGCATAAATTAAAATGGCGGCAGTAATGTCTAATGTTCCCGCTACTAGACCAGAAGAAACAATGGTCTTAACTTTTGATCTCATAAAAATCCGTTTTGAGTTAATTCTGAATTATCCTTTATTGATGTTTTCGTAAATCAATTTTAGTTGATGTGTATGGCGCTGGGTATGAATAATGGCAAAATGAATCCATTCGTAAATAGTGAAGTTCTCAAAACCGGGCATTTGGAAACCAACGCAGGTCAATGTTAAATCGTAGGTTTCTGCGACTTCAAATAAATCGTTTTGTATCTTTTTTATTGAAGACTTTAACTGCTCTTTATCGTAATCAATTTTCGCAGGTTTTATATTTTCTGGAGATTCCATTTTTGTATCGAAATCTAAAAATATTTCATCGAGTTTTTTAACGTTCTCGTCAGGTTTGCGTGTTGTTTTTTCTGTTTTTCCGGCAAAAAGCTGTGGAAATCCAGAACAAGCCAGGATAATATGCTGTACAGTTTGTCCAGCTGTCCAGCTTCCTTCAAATGGAACAATATTGATTTCTTCTGGAGAAAATAAAGAAATAGTATCATTTAAGTTACTATAAATTTCTAAGATTGTATTTTGAATACCGCTTTTCATTTTGTTTAATTTTAAATTAGACAATAATAAATGTGAACCGATAGGTTTAAGAAAACCTGCGACCATTTTTATTAAATTAAATGTATAGAATTAGGGGAACGAAAAGTATTTCAAATATACAATAAAAATTTAAAATACTATTAGTCAATAATTTGTGTTTTTATTTTTGCTTATTTACAGAAGTAATCCACCATACATTTCCAAACGGATCTGTAACACCGCAGGTTCTGCCATAATCCTGATCGCTTAATCCCATTAAGGAAGAAGCCCCATTTTCTATAGCTTTTTTATAAGTTTCATCGGCATTTGGAACATATACAAATAGGTGAGAAGTCTGCTTTGCCCAATCCGTAATTTCATCTGTAATCATAATTGTACTTCCGTTTAGGGTCACTTCTGCATGCATTATACTTCCATCTTCGCGAATTGATTTTGTATTAGTTTCTGATGCTCCAAAAACAACTTTTGTAAAATCGATAAATTTTGATGCGCCTTGTAAAATTAAATAAGGCATTATAGTTTGATGTTCTGCCGGAATATTCATTTGTGATATTTTAAAAGTTAGATTTCTAAAATTACAATTTTTTATTCTAAATTTCTATAAATCAATAAAGTATGATTTATAGAAGTTCCTCACAATGAAAACCATATGAAGTAACGAGTTCAATTATTCTATGATTTGAAATTGCAGCAGCATGAATTCTCAAAATTTTATCGCAGTCTTCAAGGTTAAAATTGATAGCGCTGTTGGGAAAATGCTCAAGAAGTTTCCTCACAATCATAATTGACTGCTCGACTTCTTGAACATTTGTTTTAAAAACTTCAATCATAAAGTTTTGATTTTTACAGCGCGATATTTTTGTATCGTTCTATTTTATGATAGGTTACATAAGAAATCACAAGAATTGCCAAAACAATTAAAGGAAAAAAGGATTGGAAATTTATTCCATCAACAGCAAAATGACTAATTGATGCAAAAATAAAATCGAATGCAAATCCCGCATAAGCCCATTCTTTGACACGCGCTGGTACTTTTGGAATAATCAGCGCCAAAACGCCCAGAATTTTAAAAACTACTAATGCATTTCCGAAATATTCTGGATAGCCAAGATGTTTTATCCCTTCTTTCGCTAATTCTGTCTGCGAAGTCAAAGCCGGCATAACGCCCTCAAATAAAAAAATAAGAATTGTACTAGTCCAGAAAATGATTTTGGTTGTTTTCATGTAGATTATTTTTTAAATAGTTATTGGTTAATGTATTACAAATATACTATTACTACTATTTTCATGAAATACATATTTGCGACTATTTTAGGGGCATTTGGGACAAGTTGAAGATTTTAGATTTTAGTCCTGAAGCCTCGGGATTAGATTTTAGATTTTTTGTTCAATAATAAACCGTAAAGTTGTGTGATCCTTCGTTCAGGATGACATGAAATAAGGAAACTATTAAGCGATTGGAACTTAATACAATTGTTAGTCTGAGCGAAGTCGAAGACCTTTTATATATTGAAGGACCTTTATGCTCCGAAACTGCTTCGACTTCGCTCAGCATGCCATAGAATGCGAAATTGGAATTTGGAATTTTTTATTTGGAATTTAAGCCAAAATATAATTCTTAATCACAAACAAATCTTCAAAACCCAATCTTGTATAAATGTCTTTTCCCATTGCAGAAGCTTGTAACTGCGCATATTCCATCTCTAAATCGATGGATAAATTAAGGGCAAATTTCATAATTTCTTCGGCGAAACCTTTTCTTCGCATTTCTGGGAGTACGCCAACACCATGAATTCCGATAGTTTTTCCGGTTTCAAATAGCATAAAAGTTCCAATTGGTTTTTCTTCTAAAGAAACCAAATAGAAATGTACGTTTTGATGATTCTGAACTAGAATTTCTTTGCTGATTACATATCCAAAAGCATTCGGATACAAATCAGACCAGACTTTGGCATTCTCTTCATTCATTACTTTTTTGAAAGTCAGATTGTTTTGTAAATCAAATTTTTGACCCAGTTTTAAAACCATTGCCACTTGTTCGGTTTTTAATGTAAAACCATACGCATCCAATATTTCAAAAGCTTTTGATTCATAAATATCAAAGTAAGGCAAAACCAAATCCGAATTTGATTTCATTGTTTTGCTAATATCAGGCAGATCGTTTTTGGTAATATCATTGCGAAACCAAAGTTTATTTGGCCAGCCAGAATTTTCTATTTTGCAATATTCAAAAGAATCGTTTTTATGATAGGAGAGGAAAGGAGCGCCTACGGTTTTCCACAAACCGGTAAGATTGTCAATATTATCTTTTATGAGATTTATAGGATTCATTGTAATAACAAGTTTGAATTATGGAGTAAAGATAAATCTGGTCTTTTAGAAAAACCTTTACATATGTTGATTTACAAATCTTTTTCAAGACTTTTTCTGATTCGGCTTAATTGTGTTGGCGTGATTCCTAAATGCGAAGCAATATGCAATAACGGAACGCGATCTGCAATACTAGTATGTCTTTCTAGAAGTTCCAGATATCTCTCTGTTGCGTTTTGCATGACTAGCGCCACTTCTCTTTGTTCTTTCTCGATAATCCAATTTTTCTCTAAATGAGCGATATAAAAGTTTTTGAGATCTTCATTTTCATTAATTAACGAAAGGTATTTTTTATAATTAAGATTGATGATAATACAGTCTTCAAGCGCTTCAATTGTAAAATTAGAAGGAGATTGTTGCATCAATGAAACCTTGGAACCCGCAAAATAATTTTCTAAAAAAAAGGTTTTTATTGTAAAAATTCCCCTGTTGATCGGTTATAAAAGCTCTTAAAATACCTTTTGCCACAAAATGAAGATTTTTTGCTATTTCTCCGTTTTGTAATACTGTTTCTCCTTTTTTGATTTCTTGAAATTCTGCAATGTTCTCAATCAATTTCCATGACCTTTCAGAAATAGGGTAGTAACTTTCAATGGTTTGTTTTAATTGATTGAGATATTTCTGTTGGTGAGATGTCATTTTATTTTTGCTTTTGCGAAAGACTAAAATTAGATAAGTTTTTTGTTTGATGCAAACTGAATAATGGCTCTCAAAAAGTCGCAGAGGCGTAAAGTTATTTAATGATATATTTCACGTAGATTTAAAAAAAGATTTAAGCAGATTTGCACAGATAATTTAATATACTTTAAAAAAAATCTGCTTAAATCTGCAAAATCTGCGAGAAACAAATCTTTGTGTCTTTGCGAGAAAATAAAACGATTGTCAGTCTGAGCGAAGTCGAAGACCTTTTATGTGTTGAAGTGCTTCGACTTCGCTCAGCATGACATAAAATGAGAATAATAGCTCTCGCAGATTTTAGAGATAAAGCAGATAAAAATCTCCAAAATCAGCAAAATCTGCGAGAGACTTCAGTTATTCCGCAGAGTGACATTCCAATCTTTGTAGAGTTTCGTGTGTGATCCTTCGTTCCTCAGGATGACAAGATTACGTGAAAAATATTCTATGTATAATAATGATTGTCAGTCTGAGCGAAGTCGAAGACTTGTATGTGTTGAAATTGCTTCGACTTCGACTCAGCATGACATAAAATGAGAATAATAGCTCTCGCAGATTTTAGAGATAAAGCAGATAAAAATCTCCAAAATCAGCAAAATCTGCGAGAGACTTCAGTTATTCCGCAGAGTGACATTCCAATCTTTGTAGAGTTTCGTGTTTGATCCTTCGTTCCTCAGGATGACAAGATTACGTGAAAAATATTCCATGTATAATAATGATTGTCAGTCTGAGAGAAGTCGAAGACTTGTATGTGTTGAAGTGCTTCGACTTCGCTCAGCATGACATAAAATGAGAATAATAGCTCTCGCAGATTTTAGAGATAAAGCAGATAAAAATCTCCAAAATCTCCAAAATCTGCAAAATCTGCAAAATCTGCGAGAGACTTCAGTTATTCCGCAGAGTGACATACCAATCTTTGTAGAGTTTCGTGTGTGATCCTTCGTTCCTCAGGATGACAAGATTACGTGAAAAATATTCTATGTATAATAATGATTGTCAGTCTGAGCGAAGTTGAAGACCTTGTATGTGTTGAAATTGCTTCGACTTCGCTCAGCATGACATAAAATGAGAATAATAGCTCTCGCAGATTTTAGAGATAAAGCAGATAAAGCAGATAAAAAATCTCCAAAATCTGCGAGAGACTTAAAAATCTTTGCGACTTCGCGCCTTTGCGAGAAAATAAAAAGATTCTCAGTCTGAGCGAAGTAGAAGACCTTTTATGTGTTGAAGTGCTTCGACTTCACTCAGCATGACATAAAATGCGATCGGCATAAAAAAAACTTTGTGCCTTAGCACCTTAGCGCAATAAAAAAAAACAAAAAACGCCATGAAACCTAAGTCTCACAGCGTTTTCATCTCAAAAAATAAATAATTAACGGGTAATTGTATTGGGTATTATTTCCAGCCTCCGCCTAGAGCGCGGTACAAATCTGTATTAGCTGTAAGTTGTTGTCTTTTTAGGTCTGCCAGTTCCAATTCGCTTTGCAATAAGTTTGCCTGCGCTGTTAAAACTTCAAGATATTCTGCCATACCGTTTTTGAATAATAAGTTGGCATTTCTAATCGCTTGTTGCAAAGTTTTTACTTTTTCTTTTAAGAAAGTTTCCTGTCGCTGTAATTTCTCTACCTTAACCAAAGCATCCGAAACTTCGCTTACGGCAACCAAAACCGATTGTCTAAAGCTTAAAACTGCTTTTTCTCTTTCCGCGACAGCGATATTATATTGCGTTCTCACTCTTTTGTTGTTTAAAAGTGGCTGTGTTAAACCTCCCGCAACAGTTCCAAATAAAGAAGCCGGAATATTGAACCAATTGCTGGTTTCAAAAGAGTTCAAACCGCCCTGCGCTGTGATTCTTAAAGCTGGATATAAATCAGCTTTTGTGATTCCAACGTTGGCGTTTGCTACTTTAAGAGCTAATTCAGCACTTTTAACATCAGGCCTTCTGCTAACTAAAGCAGACGGAATTCCGATTGCAGTATTTTGTTTTACATCAATCGCACTCAAACGAATTGTTCTTTCTTTTGAATTCGGAAATGAACCTGTTAAAACACTTAAAGCATTTTCCTGAATCGCAATGTTTTGTTCCAATAACGGAATCAACTGCGCTGAGTTTAATTTCTGTGCCTCAGATTGTTGAATTGCTAAAGAAGTTACTTGACCAGCATCGTATTTTAATTTGATGATATTCGTTGTGCTATCATTCAAACGAAGATTTTGTCTCGCAATTTCCAATTGTGCGTCCAACATCAAAAGATTATAATATCCTCTTGAAACATTTGCCACAATATTGGTTTGCAATGCTTTTTTAACTTCTTCTGACTGAAGATATCCTGCATAAGCACCTTTTTTTCTGATTTCTGATTTTCCCCCAGATATCTGCTTCCCAAGAAAGTGAAGCTCCGGCAGAATAATCATCAATATGTTTAGCACCAATTGCCTGGTTTAAGTTCAATCCTGTAAAACTATTGTCAGACGGGTTACTTGTACTTGCGTTTATTAATAAATTTACCTGAGGCACATTTCCCCATTTTGACTGCGTAAAACGGTATTGCGCAATTTCAATGTTTTTTTCGGCAATCTGCAAATCGTTGTTTCTGGCAACAGCACTGTCGATTAACTTGATAATATCTTTTTCTGTAAAGAAGTTTTTCCACTCCACATCGGCAATACTTGTTGTATCACTCGAAACCGATGCATTCCTGAAATTCTCAGGAATTGCATCTTTTGGAGTTTCAATATCCTTCGAAACTTTACAGGATATTAAGGTCGTGATCAGAATGGCGAAGGTCACGATTTTGGTTATATGATTTTTCATTCTTTCTTTTATTAAATTTCTGTACCCATAGGGTGTAATTTTTAAACACATAGAAGCATAGTTTTTTGAAAATTAAAAAAGGCGTTTCACTAGTTTAAGAGCACATAGTTTCGCTATGTTTGGAAACCTGTTTCCTTTATTTTCTTTTTTTGACACAATCCCGAAGCCTCGGGACTGTGTTTCTATGTGTTAAAGTTTATTTTTAAATTTCACCCAACGGGTTAGATTTCTGTACAAGTATCTTTTCTAGTTTCAAGATCTTTTGAGATTCTGTACGATATATAAGCGATGCCAATGATGATGGCGACTAAAGCTGTTGTGATATAGTTTTCCATATATTATTTTTCTTCATTATGAATTACGGCAACTGGTTTTCCAGTAACCTTTTCTTGTAAATGCTGGAAGATGATAAAGAGAACCGGAATGATAAACAAACCTAGAATTACTCCTGAAATCATACCTCCCGCGACTCCAATACTAATAGAGTGGTTACCCTGAGCCGATGGTCCTTTGGCACTCATCATTGGCACTAAACCAACAATAAAGGCAAGAGAGGTCATTATAATTGGTCGCAGACGTAATTTTGCAAAGCATCAATAGAAGCTCTTACTAAAGCTTGTCCCGATTTTCGTTTTTGAACGGCAAACTCGACAATCAAAATGGCATTTTTCGCCAGAAGTCCGATCAGCATGACCAGTGCAACTTGTACGTAAATGTTATTTTCAATTCCAGTTAAACCAATCGCAACGAATACTCCAAAAATACCTGCAGGAATTGACAAGATTACAGCCAAAGGCAAAATGTAACTTTCATACTGTGCAGACAAGTAAGAAATAAATGAATATCAAACACAGTAAGAATATTGTTGCAGACTGCCCTCCAGAAGAAATCTCCTCACGAGTCTGACCCGAGAATTCGAACCCGTAACCTGCAGGTAATTGTTGTGTCGCTACTTCTTCAATTGCCTTAATGGCATCTCCGGAACTAAATCCTGGCTTCGGAATTGCATTAATAGAAATTGAGTTAAATAAATTGTATCGTGAAGCGGTTTCAGAACCGTAAATACGAGTTAGTTTTACTAAAGTATTTATTGGCACCATTTCGCCAGTTTTGTTTTTTACAAAAACTCTGTCAATTGCAGTTGGATCAGCTCTATCTTGGATGTCAGCCTGAACAACCACACGATAATATTTACCAAAACGGTTAAAATCAGATGCTTGTGCGCTACCAAAGTAAGCCTGCATAGTTTGCAAAATGTCTTTTACATTGACACCCAATTGATTCGCTTTTTCATCATTAACCTCTAATTGTAATTGTGGATAATCTGCTTTGAAAGAAGTAAAGGCAACTGCAATTTCTGGACGTTTCATTAATTCGCCGATAAAGTTTTGAGAAATACCGCTGAATTTGTCCAGTTTTCCTCCCGTTTTATCCTGAAGAACTAAATCTAAAGCCTCAACGTTACTAAATCCGGGAACAGTTGGGAAACTGAATACGAAGAAACTTCCGCCAGAAATAGCGCCCAGTTTACCACGAACCTGATTCATGATTTCGTCAATATTTTTTACATCGCCGCGTTCTTCATTTGGTTTAAGCAATACGAAAACTACTGCAGATGATGGACTTGTTGAATTCGTCAATAAGTTGAAACCAGAAATTGCGGTTACATCTCTTGAAGCATCAAGTTTACTTAAAAGATTTTCGGCATCGGTCATTACTTTTTGAGTTCCTTCTAATGATGTTCCAGATGGTGTATTTACTGCAATCGCAATAAATCCTTGATCTTCTGTTGGAATAAATCCTGCAGGAGTTGTTTTTACCATAATTACCGTTGCAACAGTAATTAAAACCAATCCGCCGATACTCAACCATTTTCTTCTGATTAAGAATTTCAATCCGCCAACGTAACGATTTGTCAACGATTCAAAACTGCTGTTAAAAGCGGTAAAGAATTTCTCTTTAAATCCTTTTTTTACATAAGGCGCGTCTGGATTGTGATCGTGTGTCGCGTGATTATCTTTTAAAAATAATGCCGCAAGCGCCGGACTCAATGTTAACGCATTTACTGCCGAAATTACAATTGCAATAGCCATTGTAAAGGCAAACTGACGATAGAAAACTCCCGTAGATCCTTCCATAAAACCAACCGGCAGGAAAACAGCGACCATTACCAGCGTAATCGAGATAATAGCACCCGTTATTTCGTGCATTGCTTCATGGGTGGCGATTTTTTGGAGACAAGCGCTTGTGCTCCATTTTCGCATGCACCGCTTCGACTACCACAATGGCATCATCGACCACAATACCAATCGCCAGAATTAATGCGAAAAGTGTTAAAAGGTTGATCGAAAATCCGAATAACTGCATGAAGAAGAACGTTCCTAAAATTGCTACAGGTACAGCAATGGCCGGAATTAATGTTGATCTAAAATCTTGTAAGAAGATAAATACCACAATAAAAACTAATATAAAAGCTTCTATTAATGTATGCTCAACCTGCTCAATAGATTGGTCAAGAGATACTTTTGTACTATAGAAAATATTATGTTTGATGCCTTTTGGAAAATCTTTAGAAGCCTTTTCCATCATTTTATTAATGGCAATCTGAATATCATTAGAGTTAGAACCAGCCAACTGGATAACCCCGATTACAATTCCTTTTTTACCATTTAAACGAGTTAAACTGTTGTAAGAGTAAGCACCAAGTTCTACTCTCGCTACATCTTTTAAGCGAAGTACTGAGCCATCTGCATTAGAACGTATAGCAATATTTTCATAATCTTCTGGTTTAGTTAATTTCCCTTTGTATTTAATAACGTATTCAAAAACTTCTTTGCTTCGTTCTCCAAATTTCCCGGGAGCCGCCTCCAAACTTTTGTCCTGAATAGCGCCCATAACTTCGCTAGGCGTTACTTTGTAAGTTGACATTTGTGTTGGATTCAACCAAACACGCATAGAGTAATCTTTTACACCACCAAAAATACTGGCAGAACCCACACCCGGAATACGTTTTAGTTCCGGAATAATATTAATCTGCGCATAGTTGGCAACAAACGTTTGGTCGTATTTCGTCTCATCATCCGTATACATACCAATCGCCATGATGAAACTGTTTTGCTGTTTCGCCGTAACAATACCTTGCTGTACAACCTCGGCAGGAAGCTGACTCGTTGCCTGAGCAACTCTGTTTTGTACGTTTACTGCGACCTGATCTGCATCTGTACCCAGTTTAAAGAAAACAGTAATAGCTAAAGTACCGTCGTTACTGGCTGTAGAACTCATATAAGTCATGTTTTCTACACCATTTATAGATTCTTCGATAGAAGGTGCCACAGAACGTAAAACCGTTTCTGCATTTGCTCCAGGATATACCGCCGTTACCAAAACCGATGGAGGCGCAATATCTGGAAACTGTTGTAAAGGCAGTTTAGTTAAACCCAATACCCCCAGAATAACCAATAAAATGGAAATTACGGTTGCCAGTACAGGTCTTTGTATAAATATTTTGAACATTTTATTTTGGAATTATTTTTTATTAGTTACTTGGGCAACTTTAGCAGACTTTCTCTGGCTGAATAGCTTGTCCGTCCTGAAGTTTATCAATACCGCTCATTACGATTTGATCACCCGTTTTTACACCATCTTTAATTAAATAATTAGTACCGCTTTTACCTACAACTGTAATAGGCACTTTAGTTACATTATTATCCTTTCCTACAGTGAAAACAAATACTTTATCCTGCATTTCAATAGTAGTCGCTATAGGCACTAAAATCGCATCGTCGTGCTGTAATCCTAAACGGATTCTACCTGTATTTCCAGAACGTAACGTTCCGTTTGCATTTGGAAAAGTTGCTCTAATCGTGATCGCTCCAGTAGTTTTATCAAACTGTCCGTCAACCATATCGATTTTTCCAGTTTGAGGATATGCGTTATTATCAGCCAAAATCAAAGTAACCGGAGGCAGTTTTTTAATTTTATCGCCAAGAGAACTTCCTGCATATTGCGATTTAAAGTTGATGAAATCTGTTTCGCCCAAAGAGAAATAAGCGTAAACTTCATGAACATCAGATAAAGTAGTTAAAGGCTCTACATCAGCAGCAGAAACTAAACTTCCTTGTTTTTTAGGCAGTCTTCCTATGTAGCCGCTTACTGGGGCTGTCACATTCGTATAGCCTAAATTAATCTTAGCAGAACCTACCATTGCTTTTGCCTGTTCGATATTAGCAAGCAAGCAATTTTTTGAGACGCTTTAGCTGTTTTCAATTGATAGTCTGAAACTACTTTGTTTTGTACTAAAGGCGTTAATTTATCCACTTCTAGATTAGCGTTAATCAAAGCCGCTTCTGCGACTGTGAAGACTTGCCAAAGCATTATTTAACTGCTCACGAAACGGACGCTCGTTTATTTTAAATAAAGTTTGTCCTTTGCTTACATAAGCACCTTCGTCAACAAAAATTCTGTCAAGGTTACCGCTTACCTGCGGACGAATTTCAACATCAACAGTTCCTTGTATTGCGACAGGATATTCAGCGTCAGTAGTTGTATTTGCACTTGTGATGGCCAACACAGGTAAAACCGGCGGAGGTGGAGCAGTAGGCGCCTGATTTTTATCGGCAATAGCCGCTTAATACTAATGCCAGGATAAAACTGGTTATAATTAAATTTTTCATTTTCATATTGGTTTTAATTGGTTGAACATTTTCTCGTTTAATTTGTGGTATTCTGGCATTCTCGGGATTCATATTTAATTGAATTAAATTATCTAACATTGTTAAGTAAATATGCACAAACTCTCTACTTTAAGCATTTTCATTTTTACTTTAAATCACTATTAAAATATTTAACGGTGTTAAGTAACGGTCTAAAAAAAGAGTTTTTTATTACTCTATTAAATTTTCTAACAGTGTTAAGTAATGGTTATAAAAAAAAGGATTTTATATTATCCAAATTAAATTATTTTACACTGTTAAGTAAAAATTGAAAAAAAAATTATTGTATTGATTTGATGATACCGCCAATGGCATCTTTCAAAATTTGTGCATTTATAGTTTCTAAAATATCACTTTTATTAATGATGTTGATGGCGATTAAACCATGAATTACAGAAAAGAAAGTAAAATATTTTTGTTTAATGATATCCTGACTCGGATTGCTGTCTTTCATTACTTCAGCAATTACATGAGTAAATAATTTGTAAGGTCCCTCTTGAGCCGAACAGCGCTGAGCGCGACACGTCATTTGAACACCAAACATTAACTGGTACATTTCAGTATTCGTAAAAGCGAAGTCCCAATAGGTCATCCACATGGCTTCCAATTGATCTTCTGGTTTTTCAAACTTATCTATTGCAATCTGCAATTCTTTAGTCAGCTTTATAAAACCTTTGCCAGTCAGTTCTTCTAGTATTGCTTCTTTATTCGAAAAATATTCATAAATAATAGGAGCAGTATATTCGATTCTGTCGGCAATTTTACGCATACTCAAACCATTCCAGCCTTCATCTTTCACGATATCATAAGCGGCCCCAAGGATGTTGTTCCTTGTCTCTTCTTTTTGTCTTAAAATTCGATCTTTACTAGCCATTTCATTTGAGTATTAAATTGTTTAACACCGTTAGGCAAATGTATGACCGTTTTTCTAATTATGAAATAATATTATCATAATATTTTCTTATCGTGTCATAGATCAATTTAAAAAAACTTCGGAAAGCCTCTATTTTATTCAATTTTTTAGTTAAGTAAATTTTTTAAGAAGCAGAAATTTTTTGGTTTTTCAAGACCATTTGTCCCGCTCTCCATTATATCTTTTATGTTTCGTTAGAAAAAAACGAGACATAAAAGGATGCCATTTCGATCGGGGCTAGGCTAGAACGTATCTTTTTTATTAGAGCATTGTCAAAGTTACTATGAATGATTTTCTCGAAGGTAAAATTCCAGAGGAATGAAATATTTATAGATTGTTAAATAGCGGTTTACAAAAGCTCCAGCGGAGCGATATAATAATTATCGAAATCAACAGGGATTATTTCGCCCCACTTGGGCTCTATTAAAATGTAATTAATTGTTTCTATAAATATTTCGTCCCGCTGGGACTTTTAATGAAAAAATTAATGTTTTGTTTTGTCAGGCTCAGCGATCCCGAGGCTTCGGGAGAAGCCCGAGCAATCCAAATCCATAGTATTAGCATAATGACAAAAAAAAATCTGCCAAATCTGCGTGAACCAAAATTGAGAAACATTTACGACTTAGATCACTTCTTCAAATAGCAAAAGCAAGCTCACAACCACCTGTATCATTTTTTTTCGTAACATTACAATAAAAAAAAATGAAACCACTAACCATCCTAAAAACCACAATCACTGTTTTATTTTTCCAGCAGATAACATTTGCACAAGGAACCAAAAAAGAAACAGCCTCACCAGAATACACAATCGAAAACTGTGTCAATCATTTTGAACTGGATAAAGCCACCAAAACAAAAGTAGGTTATCAATATTGGTTTGGCGATAAAAACTTCACTCAGGAAAACACGCTCAAAATGAGTATCGTTGAACCTGGGAAATCTACGCACGCGCCACACCATCATGTCGAAGAAGAATTTTTTTATATCCTCGAGGGCACTGCCGAATTCTACTTAGACGGAAAAACCAAAACTGCCGGTCCAAACACGAGTTTCTACTGTCCCTCAAATATGGAACACGGAATCAAAAATATTGGAACTACCGATTTGAAGTATTTGGTTATTAAGAAGGATTTGAGGTGAGTCCTTACTACGATTATTTAATCATTCTCTAAGTTGTCATTCCTATAAAATAGTAGACTAGATTGACATCAATCTTACATAATTTCAATTTAATTTTTAATAAAAATCTGAATACCAATTAATTAACTTTTATTAAAGAAAGGTTTAACATAGTCCGTTTTCGCTGGCTGTTTGAAATAAGTAATTTTATCTAAATCAAAATTAATAACGTTTTAAAAATTTAAAATTATGAAAAAGAATATAGCCATATTAGCAACAAACGGTTTTGAAGAATCAGAATTAGCATCGCCTAAAGCATATTTAGAAGAGCAGGGTTGGAATGCAGATATCATCAGTTTAAAATCTGGAACTATTAAATCTTGGAAAGATGGTAATTGGGGCAAAGAATATAATGTTGATGTAGTATTAGATCAGGCAAATGAATCAGATTACGATGCTTTGGTTCTTCCAGGAGGAGTTATAAACCCTGATTTACTGAGAAGAGAAGAGGCGACTGTAAATTTTGTACGTTCCTTTTTTGAAAGTAAAAAACCAGTAGCCGCTATTTGTCATGGACCTCAAATTCTGGTAGATGCTGAAGTTTTACAAGGTCGAAAAGTAACTTCCTTCTTCTCTGTTAAAAACGATTTGAAAAATGCAGGAGCACAATGGGAAGACTCAGAAGTAGTGGTAGACAATGGTTTAGTAACCAGCCGAAACCCTGATGATTTGCCAGCCTTTAATAAAAAAATGGTAGAAGAAATTAAAGAAGGAAAACACGAGCGTCAGACGGTGTAAAAAATGTTTTCTATTTAGATTTATCAAGTTGCAAAAAATGCAAGATCAATTTTGGTCTTGCATTTTTTTGTTGAATAGCCACTAGTTTTAACTAGGTTATCAAAAAAATCAATGGTAATATGGCTTTAGCCAAAATGCGCATTTGGCTAAGCCTTTTTTCTCCCTTTTATTTCTCCCTCCAGTTAAAACTGGAGGCAATTGATTTTTTTAAATAAAATGCGGTAAATCTTTGTGTTCCTCTGGTTGAAACCAGAGGCTATGTTTTAAAATGATTGAGGAGTTTAATGTGTTTTTTTCCTTTTGCTAGTGTGAAGCGTTCCTGTTTTCCATCTACTTTGTCATTTCGACCGAAGGGAGAAATCTCCACAAGTAGCTCGACAAAGATTAGAAATGAATAGCCCCTAGTTTAACTAGGTTATTTGATAAGATTTTATAAGAATAGGCTTTAGCCAAAATGCGCATTTGGCTAAAGCCTTTTTTCTCGCTTTTATTTATACCTCCAGTTAAAACTGGAGGCAATTGATTTTTTAAATAAAATGAGGATAAATCTTTGCGTTCCTCTGGTTGAAACCGGAGGCTATGTTTTAAAATGATTGTGGAGTTTCTCCCGATGCCTCGGGATTGCTCAGCCTGACAAATGTTTACGTACAGTTTGTCATCCTGAGGAACGAAGGATCACATGCGCATATCGACAAAGATTTTCGATTTAGTTAGCGTCCCGAAGCTTCGGGATCGTGAAGATTTCTCCTTACGTCGCAATGACAAAAATGCGATAAGTACTTCCTAAAATATAGAATTCTTATATTTGATAAAAGCAATATACTGATTGAAAGAAAAATCTTTCTTTTTGAAATAATTTTCTCTATATTTGAAGTTCTTAAATCTTCACATTAAGACAACATAAAATTTGCCCTCGTGCTATGTAGTAAAGCTCCGAAAGGACTTTGACGCCGTGAAGAAGCGTAAGACTGCTAAGGTATGAGGGTTTTTTCTTAAATTCTTCACTTTATGAAAACAAACACCCTTTCCAAAGAAGCCGAAACAAGGCTGATTGATTTTTTTAACCATATTATAGATCCCGAAGATATGGCTAAAATTTTAAGACAAGTAAATTGCATTTTAGCTCTCGGCGTAATGCGACAACACGACACCCTCCAAATTGGACTAAACAATTTTGAAGACAATTATTATTGGCTCAATGAATTGGCGGAGATTTTGAATCCTTATTTGAGTGAGGAGTAAGGTATATAATGGAAAAACCTCGATTTTTTTTAAGATCGAGGTTTTTAGATGATATTGTTACTTGTGTTTAAGATCATGAACTTTCAATAACACTTAAATAATTTATATTTTTTTACTGTACAAAATTTCTTGCAGTTGTGTACGTTTTTTTTATATATTACAGAAATTTTATTTAACTGATTTATTGTAAGATATGGGAATAAAAATACTTAAATACACTATCCATTTATTAGAAAAGGAATTTCAAAAAACGGATGCAAGACTAGATTTATCGCAGGAAGTGATGATGGAAGATGAGTTTTCTGTAGCATTAATAACTTTAATTCATAAATCAATTACAGAAAGTTCTTCTTTAAAAAATACTCATTTTAAGGATAATGAAAGTAACGTTTTTTCAAATAGTTTAAATGATTATTTAGCAACCGATGATAATGATGAATTTTATAAATTTTCTGAAAGCTTAAGTGATTTAAAAGATAAAATAGAAAAAGTGCCTTTTGCGACAGGTGGTTATTATCTATTTGTTGATTATACCGTTGATGAAAAAAGATATATAACTGTAGTTTTGTTAAGACAAAAAGCTGGAATGAATATTTCAAAAGTTTCAGGAACATACAAATTAATAACTGCTGATAATATCAATATAGATAAAATAGCAATGGCATGTAGACTAAATCTTCAAATCTTTTCAGAGACAGAAGATGATAGAAACTATTTAGCATTAATTACAACTCAACAAGATGGAGTGGTATCAAAATATTTCAGAGAATGGGTTTTAGCAACTGGTTATATTAAAAATGATAAAAATACTTCAAATTTAGTTTCAATTATTAAATCCATTGATTTGCCTAAAGACGAATTGGGTAAACCTTTGTATCGCAGTCAAAATGAATTTCAAAAAGCAGTTTATGAGTATGCTAAATCTAAATCTAATAAAACTGTGAATCTTATAGAAATGGGTAAGCATTTTTATGGAGATAAAAACGAAATGATATTTTTAGAATATGCTCGCAAAACACGCAATTATTTTAGATACAGAATTTGTAAGACATCCTGCTAAGTGGAAAACTTTGGTAACAATTAGAGCTAAAGTTGAAGGAGTAGAAATAAATGTAGATTATAATAAAATTAATAAGGATTATGTTGTTTTGGAAGATAACAGAATAATAATAAATTCTCAACCTTTAGTAAATCAGATAAAGAAACAATATTCCTTGCTAGATGAATAATTCTTCAAATATTATTGAAAATTTTAGAGAATTTTTGTTACAAATGTAATTGTAGAAACTATATTATTTGATGGAAGAACTTTATCGTTTAAAGTCAAGGATAACAAAGATAAAGCTAGAATTAGTCAAATAATTACTAGTCTCTTTAGTAGATACGATGCTTTATTGGACAGTAAATATGAAATTATTTTAAGTTCATGTTTAATTAAAGATTTTTTTGTTTTTTATAATCTCGATGATTTTTATAATAATTATTCTAAATACAAGGATAATTTTGATAAATCATTGATATTAATTTTAAAAGATGGTGATTTTTCAATTTTAAAAAGCAATGGAGAAACATTTACTCCAGAAAAAGCTGTAATTTTTAATTTTTATGTATATCAGAAACTATTAGAATTCTTAAAAGAAAATTCTTTGTTTACTACACTTTTGAATGAATCAAGTAATCAGTTCATAATTATTAGTAAAGATAATGGAGTATTTCATATCGGTTATAAAAATAAAGAGGATCGTGTTAGATATTTAGACAACTTGAAACCTATTTTTGAAGATTTAAAGATTTCATTTCAAAAAAAGAGTTTATACAATTTTTTAAAGAAATAATAACGAATACAGGTATTCACGAAAAAGATATTCAGGATCGTTTTTATGAAATAATTAGAAGCTTAAAATTACTTTTGAGTCTAGCTGAAAAGGATTATGAAAATTATGTTTTAGATTTTGCTTTTGATAAAATAAGATCAAAATTTAAAGAAGAAAGAAATAAGTATTTTGAAAGTTTAGAAAAAAATATAGATACAGTTAATAAACAAGTTTTTGCATTCCCATTAACTTTTAGTGCCACTGCATTTGCAAGTTATCAAGTAAAAGAAAAGCCGTGGATTTTAGGCTTGATAATTTTGGCATATTTTTTATATACAATAATTGCCTTTTATATTTTATCGATTGTAAAATATAATATTTTTTGTCTTAAAGAAGATGTAGAAAAAGAAGAGAATGAAATTAAGAAATCGTATAATAAAATATATTCTGATTTTGAAAATGACTTTAAAAAAGTATGGAAAAAAATTTCAAAATTAGAATTTTTAATTACTATTTTAAAAAGTATACTTTCAATTTTGCTTGTTACTTTTATTATTTACTCATTAATTCAGATAATATCACCAAAAAAAACTGAAGATGTACAGATAATAAATGTTCCATCAAAAAACATTCAGCTACATATCCACAAATCTCAACCTTTAATTAAAAAAGACACTATAAATAAAATAAAAGATAAAGTGATATCAGATGCTAAAAAGGACTCACCTATTAAAATTCAAAGTAATTAGAATTTAATAGTTTTAGAAAAGATCTTTAAAAAAAACAAAAAAACAAAAAAACAAAAAAAGGACAGTCCCTCCAATTAAAGAAGAACTGCCCTTTTAGGCAAATTTTTAAATTTGCATTCCTAAGAATGCGTACAGTTTTTGGTAATCACTAAATTGAAGACTAAAACACAGATTGTATTATTTTAGTAACATGAAAAAAATTAATAAAGAAAGTTTTAAAAATTATTTAAATGATGTTTATCAATCAAGAATAACATACTATGAAGAATTTAATGAATTTTTAATTTTTTTTGAGATAGACTGTTTTTCTGAAGATTGCAAATATAAGTTATCAATTGAAGTTTCAGACAATGACATTAAGTTCGGTACAGTAACCAAAGAACCGTCAATTGATTTTTCTTTATACGATTTTGTAATTGAAACAAATAAAGAAGCAGAAGAGTTTGTTGAACAAATAAATAAACTTGGATGGCCAAAACAGTTTGAATAATTAAAAAAGGACAGTCCCTCCAATTAAAGAAGAACTGCCCTTTTAGGCAAATTTAAAAATTTGCACTCTCACGAATGCGTACAGTTTTTGGTAATCACTAAATTGAAGACTAAACGCAGGTTATTCGTTTATAACATCGCCTTCCTTAGTTTCTTCGCTGGCAATTTTTACCAGTTTATCTTGAGGGTTCAAATCGCCGAATATTTCGATTTTATCGTCGATTTCTCTTCCTTTTTTTACATCAACTCTAGTTGCTTTGTGATTCACGACTTTGATTACAAACAATCCTTCTGCAGAATTCACCAAAGCCGATTTCGGAATGACGAACGTACTGTCTTTCGCGTTAAGCGGTAACAAAACTTCCGCAACCATTCCTGGTAAAAGATCTTTTTTGGTGTTTAAAACATCCATCTCAACACGCTCAGAACGTAACTTTAAATCTAAGGCGCCAGACATTCTGGTAATTTTAGCTTTAAAAGTTTCGGGTAACGATTTTACATTAAAACTCATTTCGTCGCCTTGGTGTAAATATCCTGTATACAATTCCGGAATAGAAACCGCCAAACGCAGTTTATCCTGTTGCTGAATCGTCAATAATGGTAAATCAGATCCTTTTCCTGCTGGGCCGACGTACGTTCCTAAATTCACATTTCTAGCTGCTACAACGCCGTCAAAAGGAGCGCGGATTTCTAGATAACCTCTCATAATGCCCACTTCTTTGTGTGCCGCAACGGCCAGCTTGGTATTGTGCATAATCGGAGTTCTTTTTACCGCTTGCCATTTCTAAATCATTTTTAGAAATTGTTCCTTCAACTTTGCTTGTTTGATACAAACGGTTGTACGTGCTTTTGCTGGTGGCGTAAATGGCTTCCATCGATTTTAATCTCGATTCGGTCGCTGCCAATTGCGAACTGATTTCTGGTGCTTCCAACACAATTAGAAGTTGTCCTTTTTTTACTTTTGTTCCAATATCAACTTTCAATAATTTTACGAAACTGCTCACTTTTGCATACAAATCAACTTGTTGAAAACCTGTTAATTCAGCTGGTAAACGCAATTCTGTTGTTAGTTTTTCTTTTGCTAAAAGAAAGGTTTCTACTTTAGGTTCAATTTCTGGTGTAACCGTTTCTTCTTTTTTCTTTTCACAGCTTAGTACAACTAAAGCTGTAAATAGTATCGCTGTAGATTTTATAATGTTATTTTTCATTTTTTGGTTTTATAGAATGAATATGTTTTTAGCTTTTGGGTGAAAGTGTTTAAAATTTAATTTAACACATAGAATCATAGCTCTTCTTTACGGGTAAAGGCGTTTCACTTGTTTTAATGCATATAGCTATGTGTGAAAACTAGTTTTTTCTTTTACCTTTTTTATTTAAAACTAAAATCTATTGTTTCTATGTGTTAAAAAATATTTACACTCAACAGGTTACTTTTCAACTTTCGACTTACTTATTGATGAGATATAATGGATGCTTTCTTCGTCTTCAGGATCTAAAGAAACAGATTGTGTTGTTGTTTTAGCTTGTGCCCACGCAAATATCTGAGGCAGGATCAATAATACGGCAAAAGTAGAAAATAATAAGTCGCCAATAACTGCTCTTCCTAACGGAGAAACCTGATCGCCTCCTTCGCCGTGTCCAATTGCCATTGGAAGCATTCCCGCAATCATCGCAACAGACGTCATGATAATTGGACGCAAACGTAACGCCATGCTTCACGCGCAGATTCTAAGGCATTGCCATTTATTTTTCTAAGCTGTTCGGCATTCGTAACCAATAAAACGGCGTTGGCAATCGAAACCCCAACCGACATAATGATTCCCATATACGATTGTAAGTTTAGTGTTGAACCTGTAATAGTCAGCATTAACAATGCACCTAAAACTACCGCTGGAACGGTCGTTAAAATAACCAGTGAAACTTTGAACGATTGGAAATTAGCGGCCAGCATTAAGAAGATTACAAAAATGGCAACCAACAATCCTGATTGTAAACTGCTTAATGTCTCCGTCAGTACAGTACTTAGTCCGATAGGTGTAATAAACAAACCACGTGGTAATTCACCCAAAGCACTAATTGTTTTGCCTACATCTTTTGTCGCCGTACCTAAATCGGTTTGGTTGATGTTTGCAGTAACGGTAATGTACGGCATGGCCCCTAAATTGTCATTTTCACCACTTACAAATCCGGGTGTAATTTTAGCAACGTCGCTCAAAACAGGACGAATTGAATTTTTCAATAACGGAATTTCACCGATATCGGTTTTGCTTTTCATTTTATTTAATGGCACTTGAACCTGAACGTTGTATGATAATCCCGCTCTTTCATCAACCCACATATTTTTATCGGTATATCGTGAAGATGAGGTCGAAGCCACAAGAGAACGCGAAATATCATTCATATCAACTCCCAATTCTGCGGCACGTGTTCTGTCAATATCAATATTCATCGCTGGATAGTGAATTGGCTGTCCAATCTGTACATCTCTGAAATACGAAATCGCTTTTAGTTTATCTACAATTTGATTCGCATATAATTCATTTCGTTTTTTGTCTTTTCCTGCAATTCGAATTTCGATTGGAGTAGGAGAACCTTGGCTTAAAACCTTGTCTGTCAATTCGATTGGTTCAAAAGAAACTTTAGTGTCTGGAAGGACTTTTTTTAAGCCTTGCTCTAAACTCATCTTTAAATTCATCCATATCGGCATGGTAATCTTTTAAACTTACCTGAAAAACAGCTTCATGCGAACCCGCCATGAATAAATAAATTGGGTTAATGGAGAATAAAGAAGGGTCGCCGCCCCACATAAACAGAAGTGATTCCGATATGTTCCGGCCCAACCATTTTTTTCAATTCCTTTAAAGTAATTACAGCTTGTTCTTCTGTTCTTTCCAAACGAGTTCCGTCTGGAGCACGAAGTCGCAGTTGAAACTGACTTGAATTTGTTTTTGGAAATACATCTTTTCCAATAAAACTAATTAAGACAATTGCTAAAACCGTTGCAGAAACTAGATACACGATACTCGTCAATTTTTTATGAACAAATAAGCGGTCTAAAGTTCTCATAAAGCGAATTTTGAAACGCTCAAAACCACCTATTTTTCCGTTGTTGTTGGTATCGTCTTTTTCGACATACCCTTTTTTCTGGGTAATAAGTTCTCTTTCAGATTCTGGTGTTATACCGCTGTCGTTAAATTCGGCTTCGTCATCTGTAATTTCTGGACCATGATCGTGTTTTGGATGTGCTTTCATTAACCAGTTTGCCATTACAGGCACAAAAGTCTGAGAAAGTAAAAACGAAATAACCATCGAGAATCCAATTGCTAAAGCTAAAGGCAGAAACAACGCTCCCGGAATACCAACCATTGTAAATGCCGGCGCAAATACGGCCAAAATACAAAGTAAGATCAATAATTTTGGCAAGGCAATTTCCTGACAGGCATCCCAAATGGCGAGTGCTTTTGGTTTTCCCATGTCGAGATGCTGGTGAATATTTTCGATCGTTACCGTACTTTCATCCACCAAAATTCCGATAGCCAAAGCCAATCCGCTTAAAGACATTAAGTTGATCGTCTGCCCGAATAATTTCAGAAATAAAACACCCGAAATAATCGAAATTGGAATCGTTAAAATTACAATTAACGCAGCGACGTCTATCTCCCAAGAATAATAAAACCATTAAACCGGTTAAAACCGCACCAATAATTCCTTCGGTAATTAAACTTTTTACCGAGTTAATTACATAAACCGACTGGTCAAATTCATACGATAATTTTACATCTTCGGGTAAAGTACTTTGAATTTTAGGCAGTTCCGATTTTAATTTCTGAACCACATCCCAAGTCGAAGCATCTCCCGCTTTTGCAATACTAATATAAACCGAACGTTTTCCGTTTACCAATGCATAACCCGCTGTAATATCGGCACCATCTTTTACGCTGGCAACATCGCCTAATTTTAAGTTTTGAACACCGCCTTTAAATAACGGTATATTCTCAAAATCTTTAACTTCTTTAATCGTATTGTTGGTTGGGGTAATATAATTTTTGTCGCCCATTCTCACGTTTCCGCCCGGAGCCGTCTGGTTGTTTACACGAATTGCTTCTACAACTTGATCTGGCGTCATATTGTGCGAACGCAATAAATCTGGATCTACGTTAACCTCGATTGTTCTTGGGCTTCCGCCGAAGGGTGCTGGAGAAAGCAATCCAGGAATCGAAGTAAACGAAGCACGAACATAAACGTTGGCTAAATCCTGTAATTCGTTGTTTGAACGTATTTTACTGCTCAAAACCAATTGACCAATTGGCAGAGAAGAAGCATCAAAACGAATGATAAACGGAGGCTGTGTTCCCGGAGGAAATGCCGCCTGAATCCTGTTCGAAAGCGAACTTAATTCGGTCGCAACCTGCGCCATATTGGTGTTTTCATAATAGGTTAATTTCATAATCATTAACCCCTGAATATTTTTGGTTTCTACCGATTTTACACCATTGGCAAAAGGCAGAATGTTAACATAAGTCTTAGCAAAATAAGCTTCCATCTGGTCTGGCGTGTAACCTCCAAAAGGATGCGCAATATAGATAACCGGCAAATTCATTTTTGGTAAAATATCTACCTTAATGTCTTTGATGGCACCAATTCCGAAGAAAAATAGACCCGCAACCAATACTAATATGGAGATGGGTTTGCGGAGTGCAAAACGTATTAAATTCATTTGGATCTAATTAAAATTCATTTATAAATAAGTCAAAATTGCCTGTTGCGTCGACTTTTAGCAAATACGACTGCCATACATTATTGTTGACAATATCACGATCGATTTCGGCACGGTTTAAAACGTACATGGTTTGCGTCAAATCGGTTAAATCGGTTAAACCATTTTTATATAAAGTCGATTTTTGCAAATAAGCTCGTTTTGCCGCATCAACCTGAATTGGCGCTTCGGCATAATTTTCTAAAGTAATTCTGATCTTATCTTCAGCAAAATTCAATTGTGATTTCAGTTCTCTGTCAGCCTGATTGTATTCTTCCTGCAAAGCCTGAGAAACAAATTTCTGAGCCGTTACTTGTTTGTTTGCTCTAAAAGGCGTCGTTAAATTCCATGTAATTCCAACCCCAATTAAATAATTGGTGCGATCTGGATTTACGCCGTCCCAATAATTTCGGTTAAAAGCAGTTTGATTTGTTGCATAAGAGGAATCAAATCCAGAAGCTCTGGTTTGTAAAACACCAAAAGCACTCATAGTTGGATAATAGAAACGCTGGAACAATTTAACCTGCTGATTACTGTAATCAATCCTTGTTTTGTACAATTGCAATAACGGATGCAGACTGTCTGTTGCCGCATTTTCTTTAATTAATTCTTTTGGAATCTGAGTAACGAAAAGCGTATCAGTAACAAAATCCTGAGGAAGAACCCCCATTAAATCAACTAATTTGTTGTTTTGTTCTTTAACGAAGTTTCTCGCCAGGTTTAAAGCGATTTTAGCTTTCAAACTTCGGCAGTTGCCAATGTAGAATCGACTCCGGCCAATAATCCGTTTTTAACTCTTGCGTGCTGTCTTTTTGAAAACTTCTGCACGGCTAAGGTTTTTTTGCTGTGAAATCAACAATCGCTGGCTTGCCAGTAAATTAAGATAAGCCGCAGAAATTTTGATTTCCTGTTGGAACATTTCCTGCTTCGAATCATTTTCTTTGGCTTGAACATCAATTTTAGATAAATTGATTTTCTCTTTAATTTTTCCAAAAGTGAAAAAATCCCAGTTCATATTGACCAGATAAAGAGCACCAAATGCTGAGTTCCAGTTTTGTTCAGGTAACGGAAGTCCTGATGAAGCAACGCCAAGTCCGCCAAAACCATAAAGCGGTCCGTTTTGGCCGTTTACAGTTCCGTAATCTTGTCGCGCCGACAAATTTAAGTTAGGCAGATAATCACGGCGAGATTGTTTTAGAGTCTCTTTTGATGCATTGGTGTAATTGTTTTTTGCTCGGATGGAACCGTAGTTTTCAAGCCCCGTTTTTACTGCTTCTTTTAAAGAAAGGGTTTGAGAATAACCAGCTGAGGCAAAAATCAAGAAAAATAATAAGGTAATTTTTTTGAAATACATAAACTCAAGGTGTGATATAAATAGTTTTTGATGAAACAAATTTATTTCTCTTATGCTGATAAAAGTCAGGTTAAGTGATGTACTGCACTAGTAAATGACGAATTGAATTTGTCATTTTAAAGAAATAAAAATTAAATTTTTGTTCGTACTTTGTAAACTATTTCAAAATTAAGAATGAACAAAAAAATTGATAACATACTGGATAACAAATGGTGGCAGGAAGTTGCTGTTGTCCTTTTTTCATTTACAATTTATACCTTAAAAAATGATTGGATGTTATTTAGTTCCTTCATTTCTATTTTAATGGGTGTATTTTTCTATTGCATTTTATACATGCATGCCCAATTTAACCGCTTTTTTCTCCTTCCTATTTTATTCAAAGCAAACAAACCTTTTACGTATATAATTTTGACATTATTTGGAGTTTTTGTTTTTTCCGTCATTTTGTATGAAATTACGATGCTGGATATGTTTGCAAAATGTCATTTGTACCAAAACTCACATCAAAGAAGTTATGCGTACCAATTGGCGAGTGTTTTAGGGACTTTAGTTTGTATTTTGAGTCCGATAATTGTATTTAAATTTTATCGCATTCACAGAAAACAAACTGATGCAAAGATTATTATTCAATCAAATGCAGTTGAATTCTTTAAAAGGACAATTGAACCCGCATTTTTTATTCAATACTTTTAATACTCTTTACGGAATAAGTCTTCAGTTTCCAGACAGAACGCCGGATTTAATTATGAAGGTTTCGCAGTTAATGCGTTACCAGCTCGAAAGTAACAGCAAACAATGTGTTTCTTTAGAAGATGAACTGGAGTTTATAAACAGTTACGTACAGCTTGAAAAAGAGCGCGTTGGCTATCGCTGTGATATTACATTTGATTCTAATGTTGATAACGAAAATGCGTATAAAATTTCGCCAATGCTCTTAATTGCATTTATAGAAAATGCTTTTAAACATGGAACTTGCGCTATTGAAAAGTGTTTTGTAAATATTACCATTAGTGTTGAAAAAGGTTTGTTAAACCTTCATGTTACAAATTCAATTCCGAAGAAAACAGATGTGATTTCGACTAAAATCGGTTTGAAAAATACGATTGAGCGTTTGAATTTAATTTATGGAAAAGACTATAAATTAGATATTCAAGACGATAAACAAATTTATACTGTTGATTTAGAAATACAGCTTAAAAAGTTTGTAGGATGAGAGAAACAAAAAAATGCATTATTGTAGATGACGAACCCGCCGCGCATTATGTTTTGGCTAATTATATCAAACAGAATCCGCAGTTAGAATTGGTTTTTCAAGGTTATAATGGCATTGAAACAATGAATTATCTTAGAGAAAATTCTGTTGATTTAATGTTTCTCGACATCAACATGCCCGAGATTTCCGGAATGGAACTGCTGAAAATTCTTCCAACGCATCCGAAGACTATTTTGACAACGGCATATTCTGAATTTGCTTTGGAAAGTTATGATTACGGTGTGATTGATTATTTATTGAAACCCATTTATTTTCCAAGGTTCTTAAAAGCAATTGATCGTTTTTTTGCAACAGAAAATGTAAAACCAAAGGCAGAAGAAGAAACGGTTAATTCCGTTAACGTAAAAGTCGACGGCTATTTGATGAATATAGAATTGGATCAGCTTTTATTTGCGCAGAGTTTTGGAAACTATGTAAAACTGCACACGATTAAAAGAACTTATCTGGCTTCGATTACGACAACGGAATTCGAGAAATGCCTGCCAGAAAAGAGTTTTATGCGCGTTCACAAATCGTACATCGTGGCACTCGATAAAATTGATACAACTGAAAAAGATTTTATTGTAATTAAAAACGAAAGAATCCCAATTGGAATTACTTATAAAAGAGAATTAACAGACCGACTAAAAAAAGCTGGAATTGTAATTTACTTTTTAGTTAAGTGCTTAATTCAAAATAAATTATATGTTCATAAAAATATTGTGAGGTTTATTTTTTTCTTCATTATAAAGTAGTACTTTTAATACGTTATTTAAAGTTTAATTTAAAAATGAAGCCATGAAAAACGTGTTTTTGATTTTTACTTTTTTATGCGACAGTTTTTTAATTGCACAAGAAGGAACGAATATGAAAAAAGAAGTGACACCGCCAGAAAAGGTGAAACTTGCTTTTGAAAAAGAATATCCTGGCAAAGTACCCGTTTGGTCTGAAGAATATGTGGGAGATGATAATGATGAGATTCGTTATGAAGCCAGATATAACGTAAATAACACCACAAAAGCGCTGGCTATTTACGATAATTTAGGTATTATGAAAGCATATGAATTGCAGATTCCGCTAAGTCAGTTGCCACCAAAATCGCAGGCTTATTTAAAGAAAAATTATGGTGCAAAAGCAATCCAAGAAATTGCGGTTGTAGTTAATGATAAAAATATAACAACGTATGAAGTTGGAGTAGAAAAAGACAAGAAGTTTTATGACATCCAATTCGACAAAGACGGCGGATTTGATGTGATCATTGAGAAAAATTAAATATAAGAGCTTACTAATTCAAATATATTTGAAACGACAAACCCGATAAGTTTTGATGCTTATCGGGTTTTGTTTTATTTTAAAATTTAAAATTTAAAATTAAAAATTAAAAATTAAAAATTAAAAATTAAAAATTAAAAATTAAAAATTAAAAATTAAAAATTAAAAATTCCACTTTTAATCATCAAATTAACCATGAACCATGAACAATTAACAATTAACAATTATCAATTAACCATTCACCATTCACAATTCACAATTATCTTAAAGCATCATTCCACCAGAAACTTCAATTCTTTGCGCATTTACCCAGCGTGCTTCGTCAGTACATAAAAAGGCAACAACACCGCCAATATCATCAGGTAAACCCACTCTTCCTAAAGCCGTTACCGAAGCAATCTGCTGATTCATCTGTTCGTTGTCGCGAACGACTCCGCCTCCAAAGTCAGTTTCGATTGCGCCTGGAGCAACCACATTTACTTTGATTTTTCTTGCTCCTAATTCTTTTGCCTGATATTTTGTTAAAGTCTCAATTGCGCCTTTCATAGCGAGCATAGGCGCGTAACCTGGGAAAGAAAATCTTGCTAAACCAGTTGAAATATTTACGATCCCGCCACCGTCATTCATTACATTTAACCCTTTTTGTGTTAAGAAGAATGGTCCTTTAAACTGAATATTAGTCAATTGATCAAATTCTGCTTCAGTTGTCCCAACAAATGAATTGTGAATTCCGATTCCAGCATTATTTACTAAAAAGTCAAATTTATCTGTTTTAAAAGTACTTTTTAATGTTGATTCTACTTCATTGAAGAAAGAATCAAAAGTACTTGAGGCAAAGAACGTTCAGTTGAAGCGAAGCCGCTTTCTGACCTAAATTTTCGATTTCTTTAACCACCAAGTCAGCTTCATCTTTTTTGCTGTTGTAGGTTATAATTACATCAATTCCTTTTTTAGCAATTGCAATTGCCATGTTTTTTCCTAAACCTCTGCTTCCGCCTGTTACCAAGGCTATTTTTGTATTTACTGCCATCTTTTTGATTGTTTATTGTTTATTATTTATTGTTTGTTGTTTATTGTTTGTGGTCAGTCTGAGCGATCCCGAGGCTTCGGGAGGAGACCTTACAATGTAATGACCTTTTTTCGAGACTTTATAGCACTCAATAAAACAAGTACATAGAGACAAAATTTTTAATTTTTAATTCTCAATTTTTAATTTAAAATTATAAGTTAGAATGAAGTGCATTAAATGAAGCCTTTAATTCTGGTACGCTTGCATTTAATCTCGTTTCACTGGTTCCAAAAGTAAGTTCGCTTTTTCCTTCTTTCAATTGTTCAAAAATAGAAACAATAAAATCGCTTACGCTCGGATGTGCATCATGTAAACCAACGCCGCCAAGGTCTGTATTCAATGCTGGTGGAATAATTTCGATTACTTCAATGTTTTTTGATTGTAATAAATGACGAAGTGAAAGTGTAAACGATCTAAAAAACGCCTTTGTAGCCGAATAAACAGGAACTTTTGCAAAAGGAGAAAATGCCAGTCCAGAAGTTACATTCATTACAGTTGTCAGCGATTTTAATTGAATAAATAGTGACGTTAAATGCAATGGTGCTTCAATATTGGTTGCAACTTCGCTTTTCATACTTTCGTAGAAATCAGCATCAGTAACAGAAACCCATTTTTGAATTCCGGCATTATTGATTAATACGTTTAAGTCAGGATGATTTTCTTCGATCCATTTATAAAGAGCAATTCGTTCTTTTTCTAAAGACAAGTCGCAGACTTTTGTAATAACTGATGGAAATTTTGCTTTTACTTCATTTAGAACAGATTCTCTTCGACCGCAAATAATTACGGTATTGTTTTTCTGAATAAATCGCTCAGTAAGTCCAAGTCCGATACCGCTTGCACCGCCTGTTATTAAAATTTTGTTGTTTGATAAATTCATCTTTTCGATCTTTTAAATTGATAAGACAAAGGTAGGAGTGAGGCAACATTGGGAAATTGTAAATATCAAATCGATGTTTGCGAAATTCAAATCAGGTGTATTTAAATTCAAATCTTTTAAATTCCAAATTCCAAAACGTTACGCTAAACTTTGTCAAAGTTTTAAACTTTGACAAAGTTCTATTGAACCTGAAACCTGAAACCTGAAACCTGAAACCTGAAATCTAAAATCTAAAATCTGCAATCTAAACTCAAGCCCTAAAAGCTAAAGGCGTCAACGACGTTTGTTTTTTAAAGAAATTAGAAAAGTGCGCCAGCTCCTCAAAACCTAAGGAAAAAGCGATTTCAGAAATGTTCCAATCCGTTTGTTTTAAAAGGATTTTCGCTTCATTTGTCAATCGGGTGCGGATTAATTCGGTTGTGGTTTTTCCTGTGTTTTCCTTTAAAACCTTATTTAAATGATTGACATGAACTGATAATCGTGATGCAAAATCTTTTGCCGTTCTCAATTCTAATCTTTGATTTGGAGATTCGATTGGGAATTGTCTTTCTAATAATTCAGCAAATAAAGAAGAAACTCTCGCTGCAGAATTGTGTTTGGAATAAAGCGCAGTTATAGGTTGTAATTTTTGCCCGAAGTGAATTAGTTCAGCAACATAATTTCGGATCAAATCATATTTGTAGATATAATCAGAGTTGATTTCTTTTTGTATTTTATTGAAAATCAAAGCCACTTCTTCTACTTCTTCATCAGACAATTGAAAAATAGGATAACCGTCTGCGGCAAAAATAGGAAGTTCGTCCAGATCGATTCCGCTTTTATTTTTGGATAAAAATTCACTAGTAAAAACACAAAACTGCCCAGATTGATTCGTGTCCTGCGGTAAATAGTTGTACGGAATTTTTGGCGTAGCAAATAATAATCCTTGTTTATCAATTTCGATTATTTTATCAGCATACTCGGCCTTATTCTTACCGCGAATTAAACTTATCTTGTAATAAGCTCTTCTATCATAAGGCATTCCAGGCTTTTCTTTTAGTCGTTCTAAAAGTTCTTTTATGTCAAAAACATTAAAATGACCAATTTCTTTTTTAATGTCGTTTGGTAATAATGAACTCGGCTCGACAGATGTGCCTTCGGTAATATCTTGATAAAATGAATCTAGTGATTTCATATTTGTGAATTGTAAAATTCAAATATACGAAATATTGATTTTAGTTTCAGGTTTCAGGTTTTCTTTGTTTCAGTTATTTGTTTGTGTTGAATTTAAACGCAAAGTTCGCGAGGATTTACGCAAAGAACGCTAGTGAATTCTCACAAAGACGTAAGTCGCAATTTATAAATATAGCCCACGGTTTCAACCGTGGGAAACGGATTGTGGATTGTATTTTGAATATATTGTGAATACATCTTGAATGTATCATAAATACAATGTGCTCCAATGGTTGAAACCGTTGGCTATGTTTATATAGTAACTCGATAAAGATTGGCAACAAATCAACTCCACAAAGATTGCTGGAAATACTTTACGGAGTTACGTTGTAGAGTTTCTAGTGTAATCCTTCGTTCCTCAGGATGACAAGATTGTGGTGAATTATTTTGTTAAAACAAACTTCCCTGAATTAATTCTGGCTGAGGATTACTGCCAAAAGGAATACTATCAATAACGAAAAACTGCTTAACTATAGGATCAAACTCTCTTATAACAATTTCACTGCATAGAAAGTCGAGATGAATTGTTGTAAAAAGTTCAGAAGCAATTTTAAGATTTTCGGGTGTTAACCTTCGTCCGATTGACAGGTGTGGATCTTCGCTTTTTTTAAGTTTTAATGGTTTTAAAGCCTGATGAATCTTTTTCATTAGCAGACTTAAAATTATCTTCAACATCTTCGTTAGGAGCAATGAAGAAAGCGCCGCTGTTGGGATAAGAACCAAAGTGGTCTAAAGACACTTGGAACGGCGTAAAGGTATCAGAAATTTGAGAAAGCTTTTGTTTGATTGATTCGAGCTTCGATTCATCGATCTTAAATTCACAAATTGTAATATGTGCTTCAGAATTACAGCTGTTGTACCATTTGATTTTGCTTCTTAAAAAATCTTTCAATTTCTTAACCGGCTCCACCAATGTTTTAGAATAAAAGACAACCGAATATGTTTTTTCCATTTTTAGGACTTTGAATAACACAAATTTAGAATTTAAATTGTGCATTCAAAGCCCTATAAATTATTATCTTTTTTTAATTTGATTTAGTTTTTTTGATAACCGCCAAAGTAATTTACAGGACTCCAATCCGGAATTGCTTTTGGTTTTTCGTTTGCAAATGTTCTAAAGTCATTATCGGCATAAACTACTTTTCCATTTACAACTGTCAGTTTCGATTCGATAGTGAGAATATTTTCCTCAGAAGTATTGAAGTAATCATCAGAAAGAATCGCAAAGTCGGCTAATTTATTTGCTGTCAGCATTCCTCTGTCTTTTTCAATGTTAATCAATTGTGCACTTCCGTAAGTAAATAATTTTAACGCTGTTGATCGGTCTACAATATTTTCGTCATTCATATATTTTAAACCCCCCAAAGTTTTTCCAGTTGTCAGCCAATACAAACCAACCCACGGATTGTAACTTGCGACTCGGGTTCCGTCAGTTCCCATTCCAACTTTAATTCCTAATTCTAATATTTTCTTTAGCGGAACAGTGTTTGCGGCAGCAGTTTTTCCATATCTTTTAATAAAGCTTTCACCTTGATACGCCATTCTATGCTGAATTGCTAATCCGCCGTTTAAGGCTTTTATACGTTTTAAGTTTTCTACAGAAACCGTTTCTCCGTGATCAAAGAACCATAAAAGTCCGTTTAAAGGCGTTTCTTTGTTGATGTCTTCAATAACATTTAAAAACCGTGTAATGCTTTCATTATATGTCGCATGAATTCTAAACGGCCATCTATTTTTCACCAATAAAGATAAAACTTCCTTCAATTGTCCTTCCATCGCTGGGCTCAATTCTGGTCGCGGTTTATCGAAGTTTTCAAAATCTCCCGCGCTCATTACTAAATTTTCTCCTGCGCCCTGAACATGATATTCAACTTTATCTGAATGATGATCGTCGTCGCGACCTTCACCAATTTCAACCGTCTGCATCCATTTGGTGTAATCATTCAATTCTGTTCCAGCTTTTTGGGCAAACAAATAATAAGGCATTCTAACAGTTAAATCGCTGTCTTTGCATAAACCATTTGTCACGCCGTAATCGTCTGGGAAGTTTTGAAATCCGTCGCCGGCATCCATGATCGCAGTTACACCAAGACGGTTCATTTCTGTCATAAATTGTTTGGTCGAATTGAATTTTTCTTCTTCAGATAATTCAGGAAGTTTAGCAAGAGTAGAGTATAAAATAAAAGCATTTGGTTCTGCTACTAGTAATCCTGTTGGGTTTCCATTTGCATCTTTTTCGATCAATCCCGCATTTGGATTCGGCGTATTGGCATCGATTTTTAAAGTTTCCAAACCCGCTTTATTCAAATAAGCGTGTCCGTATAAGTGAAGAATAAAAGCAGGAACATCGCCGGTTGCTTCATTGATTTCAGCTAAAGTAGGAAGTCTTTTTTCTTCAAATTGATAAGCATTCCATCCGCCTACGACTCGAACCCATTGTCGTTTTGGAGTTCGTTGTGCTTGTTCTTTCAGCATTGCTAAAGCTCTTTTTAAAGAACGAACGCCATCCCATCTTAATTCGGTGTTGTAAAATCTTCCACCGCGGATAATGTGCATATGAGAATCGAATATTCCGGGAATAATTACTTTTCCTTTAGCATCGATTACAGTTGTTTTTTTGTCTTTTAATTTTAAGATTTCGCTGTTTTTTCCTGTTTTTAGGATTTTCCCATCGGCTACAGCCATAGCTTCAACAATTGTATTTTTATCGTCTAAAGTATGAATTAAAGCATGATGAACGATTAATGTGGCTCTTTTGCCTTGAGCGAAAACAGGCAGGGAAATAATTAAAAGTAATGCGAGTATTTTAGAAGTAAGTTTCATGGCTGTGGTATATTTAGTTTGGCTTTTTTTTAATTAAAAATTAAATAAGAAATTAAAAATTGAGAATTAAAAATTAAAATTTCCTGAATCTGCTAAATCTGCGTGAAAATAAAAAACAAAGAAATTGGTTTTTTAAACTTCAAAAAACGGTTAGCCAGAACTATAAGCAAAATTTTTAATTTTTAATTCTCAATTTTTAATTCAAAAAATTTAGTGTTTCAACATTTCGTGAGCATATTGAACACCTACACCATAAGCACCGCCGTATTTTTTAACTAAGTCGGTTACGGGAACATAAGTTTCCTGACGCGCCCAGTCACGTTGTAGTTCTAATAAATATTGTAATGAAGTTATTGGATGTGCACCAGCCTGAACCATACGAGTTACAGCCATTTCATGAGCTTCTTTAGAAATATCACCGCTTGCATCTGTAATTACATAAACATCGTAACCTTCATTGATTGCAGATAAAGCTGGCCCAACGATACAAACGCTTGTCCATAAACCGCCAAAAACTAATTTCTTTTTACCAGTCGCAATAATTGCTTTGCGAGCGGGAGCATCTTCCCAAGTATTCATTGTAGTACGGTCAATATAGTTGGAAGTTTTTTGCGGGTAGAATTCTTCAATTTCTCTAAATACAGGTCCGCTAAATGATTTCTCGGCAACTGTTGTAACGATAGTTGGAACTTTAAATATTTTTGATGCGCCGGCTACAAGAGCGGTGTTGTTTCTTAGTTGATCGATTGGAATATTGCTTACTGCAAATGCCATTTGGCTTTCGTAATCAATTAGTACCAAAGTATGATTTGATGGGTCTAATAATGCTGGACTTGGTTTTTGTGCAAATCCGATAAGTGTTACTAAGACTAAAACTGTTGTAAGGATTAATTTTTTCATGATAATTTTGATTTTGTTGTGAATAATTGGGTTTTTAAATATTTTTAGAATTTGATTTTCAGTTTATTACATCCAAAATAAATGCCTTGTTTGTAAAGTGTTGATTTTAATGGGTTTTTCAAAAAAAGGCAATAGAAAGCCTCACGATATATCGTAAATTTTAATTTGATATTCGTAAAATGAATTGTTTCTAAGCTTTAGTGAAATTTTAAAAGAGAAAAATATTTGTACCTAAATTTTTCCTTTTAAGTGTAAACGGTGAAGAATTTCGGATTTTAGCAATCCGCTTCCGCCGCCAAAGTGTTCGATAACTTCTACTTCTGGCTGTTGTTTTAAACAAAAAGAAGTAAACTCTTTTTCAACGTGATCTTCGATTCCGGAACTCAAAAGAACAACATCGATTTTGTGATTTTGAAAATAGTCTTGAGCTTCTTTTTCGTTGTTAAAAGAAACGGCATTCCAGTCTTCGTATGCATTTACAAGACGAAGTAATATGGCCAATATCGCTTCGTTTTTTCCGAGTAATAAGAATTCAAGTGTTTTCATCTTTTTTAGTTTCTAAGATTCTGAGCCGCTTTTCTATTTTTTGTAGAAACATCAGTTTTACAGAACTTGTGATTTACTATGCAAATTTATTAGTTTCATTTTCTATTCGACTTAATCTAGAATAAGAAAGAAAAGGTTCTGAGATTCTAAGGTTCTGAGATTCTAAGATTTTTATTTTTCCTTTTTTATTTTTTTGAGACCCTTAACCTCGTTGCAAATATAGGTCAGGGATCAAAAAACAGGTCTTAATCTAGGATAAGAAATGATTTTTTAAGTGTGTTTTTTACACTTTAAAAGAAAAAACTGACTATTATTTACACAAATTAATGTTAAAGTTGAAAATTCAATTCGTTGATTTGTAGTATTATAAGTTTTTATTATGACCTTGAGAGTGTTATTTTTTTACGCTTATGAGGAAAGCCGTAAGGTATTTTCTTTTGCAGATTCTAATTTTGAGGTGTAGAAATTTGAAAACGGCGGCACTCTTTACCTTTTTAGATGTCACTTTGAATTTTTACAGAAAACTGTTTTTGGAGAAACGTTTTTACAATGAAATTGACATATTCATTTGATCGTGGGTTTTGTATATAAGTTTGCAGTATACAATTAATGTCTAATTTTTTAAGGGTTTTAAGATTACGTCGACGGACATAATTTTAAGACCCTTTTTTTTACCAAAAAAGTGAAAAACCAATTAACCAAAACTGAATAATGTCGGTATTGATTTTAAATTTTTGAGGAGAAAATCCGTAATAACTTTTAAACGTCGCTGAAAAATGAGAAACATCTTTATACCCGCATTTATATGCCGCTTCACTTACAGTTGCTTTTTTATTTTGAAATAATTCCTTCGCATGTTCCATTCTAAGTTTAATGATATAGCTTCTAACAGTTGTTCCAAAACAAGCTTTAAAACCTTTTTTTAGTTTAAATTCATTTAAAGAAATAAGTCGTGAAAGTTCCGGAAGAGTAGGAGTGTTTCTATAGTCGTTGTCTAATATTTTTTTTGCTTCTAGTAATTTGTTATAATCTTCTTCGTCAATTTTTTCTGTGGATGAAGGTTTAGCGAAAATATCTTCAAGCTGGTGAATCAGCAGTTCTTTAATTTTACTTTCGATATAAATTCTTTTTAAAGCGCCTTTTCTGGTACAACTTTTTATTTCATGCGTGACCCATTGTATGGCAGGTGTAAAAGGTAGATATTTTAAAGTTAAATAACTCGATTGTTTGTTCAGAATATTCTTTGAAAATTTTTCATGAAGCCGCCAATCTTCATTTATAATATTGTAATAAAACTCTTTAGACAGAATAATCGATAAATAATTGGATTGTGTAAAGGCGGGAATTGTAAAAGTGGCTTTAAAATTATTGGTATAAAAAATATTGTGTGTATTTTCTTTAGAATATCTCTCGCTTTCTAATTGATCAATGTGTGTTTCTACATTACTGCTGTAAATAAAATTCATTACCACAGATTCTTCATCAATTTCAAAAATGACCGTTTTAGCGCTCGAATAATACATTTGAGTATCTATTAAAACCAAGCCTTCGGTGATTAAATGGCGACTTGTAATTTTTTCAGAATCTTTGTTTTCTATGTTGATATTCTCTTCTGTAAGTATACTTTTTGGGTAATATTTATCTCCAATCTGAATTTTAATTATTGGCGTTTCTGGCGTTAAAAGAGTGGCTTTGATTTTCAAAATTTAATCCGTTTTTACAAAATAATAATCCGTTTTTCCCTAACTTTTTTGAAGCAGTTGAGAGTACTTTTGCGCCAAAGTTATTTATAATTAGTCTAATTAAAGATATGTCAACTCAAAAATTTTTATTTGCCAGTTTATTTTTATGCATTACGTTCTTATCGTTTTCCCAGCAAAATCAAGGGGTTTCGGTGTCTGGACAAGTTGTGGAAAATTCTGGACAAACAGTTCCTTATGCAACCATTATTATCGAAAAAACAAATCAAAGTGTAATTTCCGATGAAGATGGGAACTACATTTTTAAAAATATTACTCCAGGAAAATACACATTAAAGATTTCAGCAATTGGTTTTGCAGTACAAAAAAAACAGATTGAAGTTGCCGGAAGTAATCTAAATATTCCGGTTAAGTTAGAAAACGAATTACAAGAGTTAGAAAGTGTAACCGTATTGGGAAGAACTCAAACTGATAAAGTAAATAAACAAGCTTATAACGTAACAGCAGTTGATGCAAAAAAACTGCATAATTCCACTTTAGATCTGGCACATGCCTTAGATAGGGTATCCGGGGTACGTTTTCGTGAAGCTGGAGGTGTAGGATCGCGATCAGAATTATCGATTAATGGATTTTCTGGGAACCAAATTAAAATTTTTATTGACGGTGTACCAATGGATAATTTTGGGTCGTCTTTTCAAATCAATAATATTCCAATTAACCTGGCTGATCGTGTAGAGGTTTATAAAGGTGTTGTGCCTATTTGGCTTGGCGGAGATGCTTTGGGAGGAGCTGTTAATATCGTAACAAATAGCAAACCTCGAACATATGTGGATGCTTCTTATTCCTTTGGATCATTTAACACGTTTAAAACAGCCATAAACGCAGGCTATACTTCAAAAAGTGGTTTTACCACAGAGATAAATGCATTTCAAAATTATTCTGATAATAATTATTGGGTAAATGTTGAAACTAATGATTTGGAAACCGGTAAATATTATCCAGAAACACGAGTACGAAGATTTCATGATAATTACCATAATGAAACAGTAATTTTTAATATTGGAATTACGGGTAAAAAATATGCCGATAAATTAATGATTGGTTTTACAGCCGGACAAAATAAGGCCGATATTCAAACTGGAGCCAGAATGGTAGCAGTATTTGGCGAAAGATATAGACGAGGAAATACTTTGATGCCTACTTTAAAATATCAAGTAAAAGATTTGTTTACAAAAGGGTTGAATGTAGATGTAACTGGAAATTTTAATTTTGGTTATGAGCAAACTGTAGATACCGTAAATAGACGATACAATTGGTTTGGGCAATATACACAAAATGCAGGTCCAGGTGGAGAAGCTGGTAGATCCCTGTATAAATTTAAAAACAATAATGGAATAGCCACTTTCAATGCGAACTATGCTATTGGGGAACGTCATTCGTTATTAATAAACAATACATTTAACACATTTGACCGCAAAGGAAGTGATGAACTTTATCCTGAGTCTGTAACTTACCAGCAACCTGAAAAGCCGCAAAAGAATATTTTCGCAAACTGGTTACAAATTTGATTACAATCAAAAATGGAGCACCTCATTATTTGTGAAAAATTATACTTTAAAGACTACTCTAACAAGAAGTTATAATCCTTCTGGAAACTGGGGAGATGTTGCCTATATGGAGTTAAATGATAAGTCATCTTCTTTGGGTTACGGAGGGGCAAGCGACTACTATTTAAAGCAAAATGTACAGCTTAAGGCTTCTTATGAAAAAACCTATAGATTACCTACATCGAATGAAATTTTTGGTGATCCCAATGATAATTTACAAGGAAATAATAATTTAAAACCAGAATCAAGTAACAATATTAATTTAGGTTTTAGTTATCAAACTAGTTTTAGTGACGTTAATGCGTTAACATTTGATGTAAATGGTATCTATCGTGATGTCGCTGATTTTATTCGTACTGAATTTAATAATAATCAGAACAAAACTGTAACTGTTAATCAAGGAAGTGTTAGAACAAAAGGTATCGATGGAGAGATTCGATACTCTTACAAAAAGCGATTTACATCTGGTATTAATATGACTTACCAAGATATACGCAATATGACCAAATATGAACCAGAGCAAAATTATGTTTCCTATTACTATAAAGACAGGGTACCCAATATCCCTTATTTGTTTAGTAATCTAGATGCAACAGTTTTTTTTAACGATGTATTTAAAAAAGGAAATAATTTATCTGTAGGCTATAATCTTCTTTATGTACATGCCTATTATTTGTACTGGCCAAGTAGAGGGGGTACGAGTGGTAAGCACGATATTCCTACACAGCTTAAGCATGATTTAAACTTGGTTTACACTATGGCTAATGGAAAATACAACGTCGCCTTAGAATGTCAAAACTTACTTGATAATGAACTTGTGGATAATTTTTCACTTCAAAAACCTAGTCGTGCTTTTTATCTAAAATTTAGATACTTCTTTAACAAGTCGAATAAATAATTTTAATATAAATTTTAATACTTATGAAAACAATTACCAAATTACCTTTACTGTTAGCGAGCATTTGCTTTCACTTTTGCTTCATGTGAGAGTAACGATGAGCAAAATGAAGGAGCTAGTGGAGAAACAGGAAAATCAAAATATATAGTTACCGTTTCTACAGGAGCAACAGGAGTCGCGGATTATTTATTAACTGCCGATGACGTTTCAAAAGGATCAATTACCACAGCAGGAAATGGGTTAGAACAAGACGGTACTTATCGTTATTATTTATCAACGCAAAATAAATTTTTTAGTTTCCTATACGGTCAAGGAAATCCAGGAGCTGTTACTACATATGGTTTGACTACGAATGGAGTTTTAACTAAGACTTCAAATTTCCAAGCTGAGACAGTCCAAGTTTTTGCGCCAGTTAACAAAGATATTTTAATGGTAAAAGTACCTAGAAGCGGTGCTTCAATTTCTTATATGTATAAAGTTGATGCAGAACAATCTGTACTTACAGGAACAGTACAACAAGATACCAGACTTTTAATTGGAAATAAAAATCCAGATTTAGCAGAAAGGGCGCATTTTACTTGGGCAACTCAAGTAGGAGATAAAGTATTTATGCCTTACATGAAAATTAATGGTATTGCTCCAGATACTTTTGGAACAAGACATGCTGATAGTACTTGGGTAGCTGTATATAGTTATCCAGATTTAAAATTAGAAAAAGTAATTAAAGATAATCGTACAAGTTACTTAGGAGCTTATTTTACTAATGGATTGTTTCAGGATGAAAAAGGAGATGCCTACGGATTTTCTGGAGCTATTGGAACAGCTAATGGTGTAGTTACTTCTACAAAACCTTCGGCTGTAGTTAAAATTGCTAAAGGAACCACAGAATTTGACAAATCTTACTTCTTTAATGTTCAGGAAAAATCAGGAGGTTACAAAATTTCTTCAACAAGTTACATCTCAAATGGTAAATTCCTATTATTAATGTACGGAAACCCTGGAACTAATGCAGGAGCTGTTAAGTTAGCTGTTGCTGATGTATACAACCAAACTTTTAAATGGGTTACTGGTATGCCTTCTGTATTGTCAAATGCTACTACTCGTTATAATATTACAACAGAAGATGGAAATTCAGCTGTTCTTGGTGTAAATACTCCTGATGGAAACTGGATTTACTCTATCAACGGTACAACTGCTGTTGCTACACAAGGTATGAAAGTTGAAGGCGGACAAATTACTGCAATCCAGAAATTAAAATACTAATATTTTTTTTGCCGTAAGTCCTTATTTTTTATGAGGACTTGCGGTTTTTTTATTTATCCTATTTATCTATCCAATTTATGTTTTCGTCGAAACCAAAACCTAATAACAAGAAAAAAAGTAAAAAATCGCTCTTTAAACGTGTGATGGCTTGGTCGCATTTGTGGCTGGGTTTAGCATCAGGAATTATCGTAGTGATTGTGAGTCTTACGGGTCGCATTTATGTTTTCGAAAATGAAATTAAAGATTTTATCGAAGACTGGCGCTTTGTTGAACCTCAGGAAAAAGCATTTTTGATGCCGTCTCAATTGATTACAATTGCAGATAAAAAAATGAAAGACAAGAAAGCAACAAGTGTAACTTTTGGAGAAAAAGATGAAGCCGCAATCGTAGGTTATTTTGTGGAGAAAAAAGAAGAAGGTGGAAGAGGCAGAGGCGAAAAAACAGAAAATAATGGAGAGCGTAAAAGAGGCAGTAAAGGAAAAGATATTGCCAAAAATGAAAACCAAAGAGGGAAATCTGAGTTAAAAACTCAAGGAAATGAAAAGGGTAAAGGAAAAGGAAAGGGCGAAAAAGGCAAAGGCAAAGGAGGAAGAAGAAGCGGTACTTTTATAAGTGTTTACATGAATCCTTATACAGGAGAAATTCTTAATGTAAAAACTTTTTCAAGAGGAGACTCGCCGGATTTTTTCAGATGGATTTTAAACGGTCATCGGGCTTTATGGCTTCCATACGATATTGGGCGCCCAATTGTAGGTGTTGCCGTTTTAATTTTTGTTTTCCTGCTGATTTCTGGTATTGTTTTGTGGTGGCCTACAAAATGGATTAAGTCAATTATTGACAAAAGTTTTAAAATAAAATGGGACGCGAGTTTTAAACGCGTCAATTACGATTTGCATAATGTATTTGGATTTTACAGTTGTATTTTTCTGTTTTTTATTGCTGTAACTGGTTTAGTATGGAGTTTTGGCTGGTGGAGTAAATCTTTGTACTGGGTAACTTCAGGCGGGAAACCATTGACAGAAAACCGTGAATCTCCAAAATCGGATACCACTAATATTAAGGCATTTAATATTACAACAGCCGATAAAGTATTATTGAATATTAGAAAAGGAAATCCTCAGGCGGCCGGAATCATGATTAGTATTCCTGGTAAACCTGCAGATCCAATTGGTGCTTTTGTATACAAACAAAAACATACATTTTATAATATGGATCGTTATAGTTTCGATCAGCAGACTTTGAAAGAGATTTCGATTAAAACACCTTTTTCAGGAAAGTATATTGAAGCAAACATTCCAGACAAAATCCGAAGAATGAATTATGATATTCACGTAGGAAGTGTGCTGGGTTTAACGGGAAAATTTATTGCATTTTTTGCTAGTTTAATTTCTGCCAGTTTACCTATTACAGGATTTATTATCTGGTGGGGAAAGCAAAAATTTGGTAAAAAGAAAGCACCTGCTTCGCAAAACCAAAAGCGGCAAGTAAAGCAATTCCCGCTCCTAAATTGAAAAATAACGCAAGACAAGAAGTTACAGCTTAAAATAAAAAAATGGTTTTTTAAATTCCTTTTTGTTTTTTTTTTTTTTGATCAAAAGGCAAAACTTGAAAAAGTTTTGCCTTTCTTATTTTTAGTTATAACCATTAGCTTTTAGCCATTCTACACAATCTCTTGTCCAAAATTTACTGGTATCATTTACGCCTAATCCAAAACCGTGTCCGCCTTTTTCATATAAATGTAACTCCGCTGTAACTCCGTTATTTTTAAGTGCCAGATAATAATTGATACTGTTTTCTGGAATTACAACAGTGTCATCTGTAGCATGAATTAAGAATGTCGGCGGTGTTTTAGAAGTAACTTTCTTTTCGTTAGAATAAAAATCAATCAAATCTTGTGATGGATTGTTTCCAAGTAAATTTGTCTGCGATCCTTTATGGGTGATTTTATTTTCCATTGAAACTACAGGATAAATTAAAAGAGAAAAATCAGGGCGTGCACTAACTTTAAATGCCGATTCATAAACCTTATCGTCATAATGTGTAGACAAAGTCGATGCCAAATGTCCTCCTGCAGAAAATCCTAAAATTCCAATCTTGTTAGGATCAATGTTCAATTTCTGTCGCATTTTGCCTTACATAACGAACAGCTTCCTGCGCGTCTTGTAATGGTCCGACATTTTTATTTTTCATAATTAAATCGTTCGGAAGACGATATTTTAATACAAAAGTCGCAATTCCTAAACTATTAAACCATTCGGCTACTTTTGTTCCTTCTTTGTCAAAAGCCAAATGCATATAACCGCCACCTGGACAAATGATTACCGCAGTTTGATTGGGTTTTGCATTTTTCGGAATAAAGATGCTTAAAGTTGGTACAGTAACCTGAGTCGTACTTTGTAATTTTCCATCCGTAATACTTTCTTTTTCTTTATAATCTGCTGATTTGATTTCATCTGGAATTTTATTCCATAACGGAATTACTTGATTTTGAGCACTACTTGTAAATACTCCAGAAAATAAAAGAAAACTTAAAGTAAATCCTCTTAATAATGTTTTTTTTGTATTTTTCAATTTTGTGTATAATTATTTGATTATTAATTGTTTATTTAATTTTGCTTGCAGAAAATGCAACCGTTTGTTTCTAAAAGTAAAAATAGACTAAAAAAGTTTTTGAAGACATAGAATTAAAGACAATTTACCCCATAAAAAGGATAAATTTTACCTATTAGCTTTTAACAAATATATTGTTTAATGTGTAATTTTGTATTCTTTTTTTTATATAATATGTTTATTTAAATAGTCAAAATAATTTTTTATACAATTTATTTGGATTGTAGAGATTAAAAACTATATTTGTGCAATCGATTACATTATTTCTTTTTTGAATTGTTAAAATGTTGATTTTAACAATTTTAAATAGAAGCAGATTGAATACATTAAGATTACCAAAAATTTCAAAACTATAATACCAACTTACTATGAATCAAACCGAAACTGTTGCCGTAAATCAAGGAGTCAAATCTACAGGGAAATACCGTTGGAGTATTTGTGCCTTATTGTTTTTTGCAACAACAATTAATTATCTGGACAGACAAGTACTTTCGTTAACATGGAGTGATTTTATTGCACCGGAATTTCATTGGACAAATAACGATTACGGAAATATTACAGCTTTATTTTCTATCTTTTATGCGGTTTCTTTATTGTTCGCGGGAAGATTTGTAGATTGGTTAGATACTAAAAAAGGGTTTCTTTGGGCAATTGGTATTTGGTCAATAGGAGCTTGTCTTCATGCATTTTGCGGCATTGCAACTTCTGGAATTATTACAGGAGAATGGTTCGTAGGATTTCATGGTTCAAAGGAAATAATCAGTACGATCAGCGATACTGCATTGGTGATCAATGTGAGTGTTGCTCTTTTTATATTTGCTCGTTTTGTTTTGGCAGTTGGAGAGGCAGGAAACTTTCCTGCGGCGATTAAAACTACAGCTGAATATTTTCCTAAAAAAGACAGAGCATTTGCAACCAGTATTTTTAATGCAGGAGCGACAGTTGGAGCTTTAGCGGCGCCAATTACAATTCCGTTTATTGCAAAATCTTTTGGATGGGAAATGTCTTTCATTATCATTGGAGCTTTAGGATTTATTTGGATGGGATTTTGGATGTTCATGTACGATAAACCAGAAAGACATGCAAAGGTAACTTCAGATGAATTAGCATACATTCAACAAGATGATATCGCCGATAGTAAATTGGTGGGTTATGTTCCAGAAACATCTACTAAAGTGTCTCTCGCAGACTGCTTTAAATACAAACAAACTTGGGCTTTTGCTTTTGGTAAATTTATGACAGATGGTGTTTGGTGGTTTTTCTTATTCTGGACTCCAGCTTATTTAAGTTCTGTTTACGGAATGGATTCTACAGAAGCGACTCTGCCGTTGTTTGTGCTTTATATGATTACATTATTGTCAATTATTGGAGGATGGCTTCCAACTTACTTTGTTGAGAAAAAAGGAATGAATCCATACGAAGGAAGAATGAGAGCAATGCTGATTTTTGCATTTTTTCCATTATTAGCTTTAATCGCGCGACCTTTGGGATACATCAGTTACTGGATTCCAGTTATCATTATCGGAATTGCTGGAGCGACGCACCAATCTTGGTCAGCAAATATTTTTACAACTGTAGGAGATATGTTTCCTAAAAAAGCAATTGCAACCATTACAGGAATTGGAGGTTTAGCAGGAGGAATTGGCTCGACTTTAATCAATAAAGGGTCAGGAGTTTTGTTTGATTATGCAAAAGAAACAAATATGGCTTTTATGGGATTTAAAGGAATTGAGTCAGGATATTTTATCATTTTTTCCATCTGTGCCGTTTGTTATCTAACGGGATGGATTGTAATGAAAACTTTGGTTCCAAAATACAGACCGATCACAAATTTATAATGGATAATTTTTCTAAATAGAATATTTTTTCATTTGAATTATGGTTTTTCAATATAAAAAATTAATTTTGTGCAATCGATTACATTAAATAAAAATTATGACAAAATATAGTTCAAGATACGCGTCAAGCCCAGAAGCTGTTAAAAAATATGATACACAACAATTGAGAGAAGAATTCTTGATTGATGACCTAATGCAGGAAGATGAAGTAGTATTGGTTTATTCTCACTACGACAGGTATATTGCAGGATCTGCAGTTCCGGTAAAAGGTGATTTAGCTTTAGAAACAATTGATCCGCTTAAAGCGCCATATTTTTTAGAAAGAAGAGAAATCGGAATTATCAATGTTGGAGGAAGTGGTTCTGTTGTGGTTGAAGGAACAATTTATGAACTAGGTTTTAAAGATGCTTTATACATCGGAAGCGGTAATAAAGAAGTAATTTTTAAAAGTGCTGACAGCGCTAATCCAGCTAAATTTTACATCAACTCTGCACCAGCTCATACTTCTTACCCAACAGTAAAAGTAAGCTTAGCAGAAGCAAATAAATTAGAATTGGGTACAATGGAAACGGCAAATCACCGTACAGTAAACCAAATGATTATTGGAAGTGTTGTTACAACCTGCCAATTGCAAATGGGTATGACGGAGTCGCGACCAGGAAGTGTTTGGAACACCATGCCGGCACACGTGCACGATCGTAGAATGGAAGTTTATTTTTATTTGGATATTCCAGAAAACCAAGCAGTTTGTCACTTTATGGGACAGCCGCAGGAAACAAGACATATCTGGATGAACAATCATCAGGCAGTTATTTCTCCGCCTTGGTCAATTCACTCAGGTTCAGGAACTAGTAACTATACTTTTATCTGGGGAATGGCTGGTGAAAATTTAGATTATGGAGATATGGATGTTTGTAAAATCACAGATTTAAGATAAGAAAATGACAAACTTATTTGACATACAAGGAAAAGTTGCCCTTATTACAGGAAGTACTCACGGACTGGGAATGGCAATGGCAAAAGGATTAGGGGAAGCTGGAGCTACAATTGTGGTGAATGGAAATTCTTCACAGCAAAAAATTGACGATGCTGTAGCGACGCTAAAAGAAGAAGGAATCAATGCAGTAGGTTACAAATTTAATGTAACAGATGAGCAGGAAGTTAAAACAGCTGTTGCAAAAATTGAAAGTGAAGTAGGGCCAATTGATATCTTGATCAACAATGCTGGAATTATTAAAAGAATTCCGCTTTTGGATATGGAAGTTGCAGATTTTAGAGAAGTAGTTGATATTGATTTAGTAAGTCCGTTTATTGTTTCTAAGCATGTTGCAAAGGGAATGATTGAGAGAAGACAAGGAAAAATAATCAACATTTGCTCTATGATGAGCGAATTAGGCCGTAGTACAGTTTCTGCTTATGCTTAGCGCAAAAGGCGGTTTAAAAATGCTGACTAAAAATATGGCGACAGAATGGGCAAAATACAATGTTCAGATCAACGGAATTGGTCCTGGATATTTTGCTACAGAACAAACAAAACCTATTAGAGTTGACGGACATCCGTTTAACGATTTTATCATCAGCAGAACTCCTGCGACAAAATGGGGAGATCCAAGCGATTTAGCCGGAGCGGCAATATTTTTATCTTCCAAAGCGAGTGATTTTGTAAACGGTCACATTTTATATGTTGACGGTGGTATCCTTGCTACAATTGGAAAACCTTCAAACGAAGAATAATTCTCAAATTATATTTTAAAAGACATGAGCGCAAATACATTCATACATGACAATTTTTTATTAGAAAATAAATACGCTGAAGAGTTATACCACAATTACTCTAAAAATCAGCCAATTATTGATTACCATAATCACCTTAATCCGCAGTTTATTGCTGAAGATAAGATTTTTGATAATATAACAAATGTATGGATCAACGGCGATCACTACAAATGGCGTGCAATGCGTACATTAGGGATTAACGAGCAGTTTGTAACTGGAAATGGTTCAGATAAAGATAAGTTCTTAAACTGGGCAAAAACAGTTCCGTACACGATGCGTAATCCGTTGTACCACTGGACACATTTAGAATTAGCTCGTTATTTTGATATTTATGATTTGCTGAATGAAAAATCAGCGGAGAAAATTTATATCGAAACGTCTGAAAAAATAAATTCTCAAGCTTACAGCACACAGAATCTTCTTAAAAAAGTAAATGCTGAATTAGTTTGTACTACAGAAGATCCAATTGACAGTTTAGAGTTTCATCAAAAATTCGCGAACAATTCAGTTGGAATCAAAATGAGTACGGCTTTCAGACCTGATAAAGCCATCTTAATTTCTAGCGATGGTTATAATGCATATCTGGACACATTAGGGGATGTGTCCGGAGTTGCAATTAACACTTATGCTGACTTGCAAACGGCATTAAGAAAAAGAATTGAATATTTTAATGCAAACGGATGTAAATTAAGTGATCACGGTTTAGACCAGATTTATTTTGAAGAATTTACAGAATCTGAGGTAAATGCAATCTTCAAAAAGAAAAGAGAAAATAGAATATTGTCGCCAGAAGAAGCTTTAAAATTCCAAAGTGCTGTTTTATTATTCTTAACAGAAACGTATCATGAATTTGGATGGGTACAGCAGTTTCACTTAGGGGCATTGCGTAACAATAATGCTCGTATGCACAGAATTTTAGGTCCTGATACGGGATGGGATTCTATTGGAGATTACCCGCAGGCTCAAAAATTATCAAACTTTTTGAATGCTTTAGACAGTAAAGATAAATTGACAAAAACGATTATCTACAATCTAAATCCAGCTGATAACGAAGTTATGGCAACTATGATTGGAAATTTCAATGACGGAAGTGTTCGTGGAAAAGTTCAATTTGGTTCAGGATGGTGGTTTTTAGATCAAAAAGATGGAATGACAAAGCAGTTAAATGCGCTTTCGAATATGGGATTAATCAGCTGTTTTGTTGGAATGCTGACAGATTCAAGAAGTTTCTTATCGTTCCCAAGACACGAATATTTCAGACGTATTTTATGTAATCTTTTAGGAGATGAAATCAAACGCGGTGAACTTCCAAATGATATGGAATGGATCGGAAAATTAGTTGCTGATATTTCATATAACAATGCAAAAGAATATTTCAAATTTTAATTAAAAAGTTAACCGCAAAGTTCGCAAAGATTTACGCAAGGTTCGCTAAGTTTTTAAATCCTTTTTAATCCTTGTAATCTGTGGCAAAAAAAATATAATATGAGTAGAGTAGTTGCATTTGGAGAAATCATGCTTCGTTTATCAACAGAAAGACATTTAAGGTTTGCACAGTCAACAGTATTTGGTGCTACTTATGGCGGCTACGAATTTAACGTATGTGTTTCTTTGGCTAATTACGGTATAAATGCTGAATTTGTTACCAGATTACCAGAAAATGAAATTGGTGTTTCTGCATTAAGAGAAATCCGCAAAATGAATGTTGAATCTAAAAACATTGTTTACGGAGGCGAACGTTTAGGGATCTATTTTCTAGAAACTGGAGCGGGAACTCGTGGCAGTAATGTTGTTTACGATCGTGCTCACAGCGCAATGTCAACTATAGAAAAAGGTCAGGTTGACTGGGAAAAAGTTTTAGAAGGAGCCGAATGGTTTCACTGGAGCGGTATTACACCAGCTATTTCTCAAAGTGCTCGCTGAAGCTTGTTTAGAGGCAATTAAAACAGCTCACAAACTTGGAATTAAAATTTCTTGCGACTTAAATTATAGATCAAAACTGTGGCAGTACGGAAAAACACCAAGCCAAGTAATGCCCGAAATGCTGAAATACAGTAATGTTATTTTAGGAGATATCGATACAGCTTATTTTATGCTTGGAATTCCGAAGGTAAATCCAAATTATCAAGACGAGAAATCGCTTCCAGCTTTATACACAAAATTGTTCGAATTGATTCCAAATCTGAAAATTGTCGCTACGACACTTCGTTATTCTGTTAGTGCTTCACACCAGAGAATTGGCGGTATTTTATTTGACGGAAAAGCAATTTACAGCGCGACCGTTAAAGAAGTTACACCAGTTGTAGACCGCGTTGGTAGTGGTGATGCCTTCATGGGCGGATTAATTTATGGTTTATTAGAATATCAAAATAACAACCAAAGAGCGTTGGATTTTGCAGTTGCGAGCATGTTGCTTAAAACATACCATTGCGGGCGATTACAACTTGGTTACATTAAAAGAAGTTGAAAATATGATTGATGGTGATGGTTCTGCATTAGTATCAAGATAATAAAATAAAAATGGCAAAATATTCAAGAATAGAAGTGGCTTCGACAATGAAAGAGAACGGTATGGTTCCGTTGTTTTTTCATTCTGATATCGAGCTGAGTAAAAAAGTTTTAAAAGCATGTTACGATGGAGGTTCCAGATTAATGGAGTTTACAAGCAGAGGTGATTTTGCACACGAAGTTTTTGGAGCATTAAACAAATATGCTTTAGCTGAATTACCAGGAATGATTTTAGGAGTTGGATCTATTACAGATGCTTGCTTCGGCTTCATTATACATGAGTTTGGGAGCCAATTTTATAGTAACGCCAGTTTTTAGAGAAGATATAGCTATAGCTTGTAACCGAAGAAAAGTATTGTGGTCACCAGGTCGCGGTACGTTGACAGAAATTGCAAGAGCCGAAGAATTAGGCTGTGAAATTGTAAAATTATTTCCAGCAGATATTTACGGACCAGAATTTATCAAAGCCATAAAAGGACCTTGTCCGTGGACTAGCATTATGCCTACAGGCGGTGTTTATCCAACCGTAGAAAGTTTGAGTTCATGGCTCAATGCAGGAGCGACTTGTGTTGGTTTAGGCTCACAATTGATTTCAAAAGATATATTAGACAATAAAGATTTCGACGGTTTGACTGCAAAAGTCAGCCAGGTTCTTGATATTATAAAAGAGATTAGAAAATAGATTAAGGGGTAATCATGCCAACTCCTTATTTTATAAGTTTTTTTTAGATTTTTAGAGATTGTAATTGAACATTACGCTTGAAAAATTTAGTCTGCCATTCCTCACAGCAGGTTTTATTTTGCTAATCGGGTGTAATGTTTCATTTGCAATTTAAAAGGCAGAAATAAAGAAATAAGGTTTATAAATGGTTATTTATAACGCATTAAAGAAAATTTAAAATGAAAAAATTAAATAGAGTAAATACAGGATTAGAAAAGTTACAGCCAATTAAGGTAGTTCAGTTTGGAGAAGGTAACTTTTTAAGAGCCTTTGTTGATTATGCTTTTGACAAACTAAATAAAGAAGTTGATTTTAATGCCGGTATTGCAATAGTTCAGCCTTTGAAAGACGGTATGGTAAATATGATTAATGATCAGGACGGTCTTTATACCTTGTTTATGAACGGAATTAAAAAAGGTGAAAAGATCCAAGATATTGAGTTAATTTCTAATATTGTAAAAACTATAAACCCTTATACTGAATTTGCAAATTATTTGGCTTTAGCCAAAGAAGAAGAACTTCAATTTATTGTTTCTAATACTACAGAAGCTGGAATTGAATTTATTGAAAGTGATACGCCAGACATGCATTACCAGTGTCATTTCCTGCAAAATTGACGGTTTTATTATATGAAAGATTCAAACATTTTAATGGAGATACTTCTAAAGGAGTTACAATAATTCCTTGTGAATTAATTGACTACAACTCTGAAACGCTTAAAAAATATATTTTACAATATGTTGATTTATGGAAATTAGAAGATGCATTTAAAACTTGGGTATCAGATGCTTGCACATATCACAGTACTTTGGTTGACAGAATTGTTCCTGGATATCCAAGAGCTGAAATTGAAGAATATAATAATAAATTAGATTATGAGGACAATTTAATTGTTGCGGCTGAACCTTTTTTCCTTTGGGCTATCGAGGGTGGAGATGATTTAAAAGCAAAATTGCCTTTTCATAAAACAGATTTGAATGTAAAAATCGTTGATGATATACGTCCTTTTAAAATGATTAAAGTTCGTATTTTAAATGGTGCGCACACGGCAATGGTTCCTTTTTCACTTTTGCATGGTAATAAATTAGTAATGGAAACTGTTAACGGAGATTTTACCGGAAAATTTGTAAATAGCGTTATTAGTGAAATTAGTGAAACTCTTGATATGGACAAAAATGAAATTACGGCCTATTCTGAGGAAGTAATGGACCGATTTAAAAATCCATTTATTAAACATGCACTTGCTGATATTGCATTAAATTCTGTATCGAAATTCAAAGTAAGAGTTTTGCCTAGTTTATTAGGATATTATAAGGCTAACAAAAAACTGCCTGTTAATTTGACTTTTTCATTAGCGAGTTTAATTCGTTTCTACAAAGGAACTTGGAATGGTCAAAGTTTACCGGTTAAAGATGGTGAAGATATTACAACATTCTTTACCGGACTTTGGAAATCTGATGATTACGAAAAAATTGCTCGTTTAACATTACAGAATAAAAGTTTCTGGGATGAAGATTTAACAGAAATCCCTGGATTGACAAAAGCAATTACAATTGCATTAGAAGAAATAGATGCAAATGGTATTGAAGCTGGCTTTGCTAAGTTTCAAGAAAGAATAAAATAAAAAAACACATAAAAAGAACAAAGAACAAAGGTTAATTATGGCAACGCAGAAAAAATTAATAAAAGTTAATCCTACTGATAACGTAGCGGTGGCTTTGGTAAATCTTACAGCAGGCGAAGTAATTGATTTTGAAGGAGAATCAATTACTGTTGAGTCTGATGTAAAAATGAAACATAAGATTGCAATGGTTCCTTTTAATGTAGGAGACAGAATCATTATGTATGGTGTTTTGGTTGGTAAAGCGAGTGCAAGAATCGAAAAAGGAGGATTGCTTTCTACTTTGAACGTAAAACACGAAAGTGATAAAGTTACTGGTAAAACAGAAACTATTGGCTGGAATGCTCCAAATGTGGACAAATGGAAAGATAGAACGTGGCAGGGCTATCATAGAGAAGATGGACAGGTGGGAACAGAAAATGTTTGGTTATTTTTTCCATTAGTTTTTTGTGAAAACAGAAACATCGAAATCTTAAAAGATATTTTTGAGAAGGAATTGATGAAACCTAAAGAAAACGACTATCAATTGTTGTTGCGTTCTTTAGTGAAATCAGAAACGGGAGGAGCGGGAAATCAAGAAGCTTCAAACGATGCTAATTTATTCAATAATATTGAAGTTAAATTTATTACGCACCAAGGAGGCTGTGGTGGAATTCGTCAGGATTCTCACAGTTTGGCTAAACTTTTGGCTGGTTATGTAAATAATCCAAACGTTGCTGGAGCAACAGTTTTGAGTTTAGGATGTCAGAACTTACAGATTCAGATTTTCAAAGATGCTTTAGATGCTATTAATCCGAACAGTAAAAAACCTGTTTTAATTTACGATCAGCAGTCTATTGGAACAATCGAAACTATGCTGAGCAGTGTTGTAAAAGATACTTTCGAAGCCATTAAAAAAGCAAATGAAATTAAGAGAGAACCAGCTCCATTGTCTAAACTAAGAATTGGTTTAGAGTGTGGTGGATCTGACGGATTCTCTGGAATTTCTGCAAACCCAACATTGGGAGTGTTATCTGATCATTTAGTTGCTTTGGGAGGAACTACAATTCTTTCTGAATTTCCTGAATTATGTGGAGTAGAACAGGAATTAGTAAATCGTTGTATAGATGATAAGGATGGAAAACGTTTCTTAGACTTAATGCAATGGTACGAAAAAACAGTTGTTGATGCAGGTTCAGGATTTGATATGAATCCTTCTCCAGGTAACATTAAAGACGGTTTGATTACAGATGCAATGAAATCGGCTGGTGCTCGCTAAAAAAGGTGGAACATCGCCAATTACAGGTGTTTTCGATTATGGAGAATATATTAATGAGCCAGGTTTTACATTGTTATGTACACCAGGAAATGATGTAGAATGCACCACTGCAATGGTGGGTTCTGGAGCAAATATGGTATTGTTTACAACAGGTTTAGGAACGCCGACAGGAAACCCAATTGCGCCGGTTGTAAAAATCTCATCAAACACTCAATTAGCAAACAAAATGTCTGACATTATTGATATTGACACGGGCGGCATCATCACTGGTGAAAAATCAATTGATGAAATGGCTGATGAAATGCTTGAATTTATTATTAATGTTGCCAGCGGTACCATTAAGACAAAAGCGACAGTTTTAAATCAAAACGATTTTATTCCTTGGAAAAGAGGGGTTTCACTTTAATTTTTTAGGCACTAAGGTTCTAAGGGGCAAAGTGGCAAAGGTTTATATAGAAGACGTACAGTATTTGTGCGTCTTTTTTTTTTTTTTTTTTTTTTTTCTTAGAGAAAGCTCCAGCGGAGCAAAATATTTATAGAATTATAATAAGACAAACAAAAAAAGCTCCCGGAGGAGCGACATATATTTAGTTTGCAGAAAAAATATGTCGCTCCTCCAGAGCTTTATGTTGAAATCACTTATCTTTTGCTATAAATATTTCGCTTCGATGAAGCTTACAAAAAAAGCTATCCTTTTGAGATAGCCTGTTATATAATTTATATGAAAAAAAATTAAAAATTAGTTCTTGTAGAAGATTTACGAATGTGTAATTCTGGTGCAAGAACTACCTTTTTTTCGATTTTGATAGTGTCTGTTTTGTCTACTTGTTCTAGGAAAACACGAGCAGACATTCTTCCCATTTCTAATGGCGACTGATCAACAGAAGTGATTGATAATTCCATGAATTTAGTAAAAGGTTCGTTACTGAAACCCGCTACACAAAACTCATTTGGAATACTAATATTTCGCTCTTTTAATTCCTGAATTGCGCCCAAAGCGACAAAATCACTTGAAGAAAATAGCGCATCAGGAGGTGTTTCTAACTTCAAAAGTTTGTCAACAGATTCCTTTCCAGCGTCTACGCTACTTTTAGTGTAGATAACGTATTCTTCGTTAAAAGAAATTCCATTGTCTAATAAAGCTTGTTTGTATCCTAAAAAACGGTTTTTAAAGATGTCTAATGATTGATCTCCAGAAAAGTGGGCAATATTTCTGCGACCTTCATCTATTAAATGTTTAGTAGCTAAATAACCTCCTTTAAAGTCATTGATAGTGACAGAACTTACACCATCAATATGTTTACTTCTATCGAAAAATATCAGCGGTACATTTTTTTCTAATACATTTCTGAAAGCGCTGTCGTTTTCATCAGAAACACCAGTAACAGACATCATAATTCCGTCAACCTGTGCGTCTATAAGCGTATGGAGATTTTCGTTTTCTCGTTTAATACTTTCATGTGTCTGGCAGATAATAACTTGATAGCCATGAGGATAAAGTTCTTCTTCGATACCTCTAATTACAGAGGCGAAGAAATTGCTGTCAATACGCGGAACGATAACTCCAATATTATTACTTCGGTCACTCTTTAAAGCCAGCGCCAGTTTATTTTGTTTATAGTTCATTGCCGTCGCAGTTTTAATAACTAATTCACGTGTGGCCTCCTTAATTTTAGGATTGTTGTTCAATGCTCTAGAAACGGTGGCGACCGTGATATTTAGTTTTTCAGCAATATCATAAATAGTTACTTTTTCACTCATTGAAAAAAAAGTTTTCGGATTATTTTTAGACAAAAATACATTTTTTTTTATTACGTAATATAAAATGTTATCGATTACCTTGCGATATAACTAAAACGTTTTAGATTCTACAATGATAATAAATTATGTGTTTTTTTAAATTAAATGTAAATATAATTTATAATAAAAATTAAATATATAATTTTTTTCTAAATTAATTTGGTGTCTTAGAACAATTTTTCTACTTTCGTGTAATCGATTACATAATTCGTTTGTGTTTTTAATTTTAAATAAGAAAATACTGCTAATGATGCCAAGTAAAGACATAAGATTTAAATGGATTTTATTTTTAATAGCTTCAGGCGTATTAGCAATATCTTGTGCAAAACAAACAGCATCAGTTTCTTCCGATGCAAATCCATGGAAAAAAATGGATTTGGTTTTAAAAAGTATTCCAAATACACATTTCTTAGATAAGACATATAATATAAACGATTTTGGTGCGGTTGCAGACGGGAAAACGCTAAATACAATTGCGTTTCAAAAAGCAATTCAAGCGTGTGTCGCAAATGGCGGAGGTAAAGTTCTGGTTCCAAATGGAAAATATTTGACCGGCGCTATACATTTAGAAAGCAATGTAAATCTGCATTTAGAAGATCAGGCTGAAATTCTTTTTAGTTTAAGTCCAAAAGATTATCCTATTGTCCATACTTCTTGGGAAGGGACAGAAGTGATGAATTATTCCCCGCTGATTTACGCTAAGAATAAAACAAATATCGCTGTAACCGGAAAAGGTACATTAAACGGTCAGGCAGACAGTACAAATTGGTGGATTTGGTCTGGAGGAAAAAATTACGGATGGAAAAAGGAGTTCCGTCTCAAAATGATCCAGCAAATCGTGAAGTTTTAGTAGATATGGCTGAAAAAGGAGTTCCAGTATCAGAAAGAATTTTTGGTGACGGACGTTATTTAAGACCCAATTTTATTGAGTTTTTTGAATGCAATACTGCTTTAATAAAAGATGTTACAATCATTAATTCTCCTTTCTGGATTCTACATCCAATTAAGACAAATAACATGATTATTGACGGTGTAACGGTTAACAGCCATGGCCCAAATAATGATGGCTGTGATCCTGAATATTCTCAGAACATTGTAATCAAAAACTGTACGTTTAATACAGGCGATGATTGTATCGCTATTAAGGCAGGACGTGATGGAGACGGACGACGAGTGGCAATTCCGAGTAAAAATATAATTGTGCAAAACTGCAAAATGATCGATGGTCATGGCGGCTGTTGTAATTGGGAGCGAAATTTCTGCAGGAGTAAATAATGTTTTTGTTGAAGACTGCGTAATGGACAGTCCAAATCTGGATCGCGCAATTCGTATTAAAACCAACTCAAAAAGAGGGGGGATTATAGAAGATATTTTTGTTAGGAACCTTGAAGTGGGAACCGTTAAAGAATGTGTTTTAAAACTAAACATGTTTTACAATGTTTACGGTTCTCAAACAGGGAATTTTATTCCGACAATTAGAAATGTCAGTTTAGAAAATGTGAATGTAAAAAACGGCGGAAAATACAGTGTTTGGGCAGAAGGATATGCATCATCTCCAGTAGAAAATATTACACTTAAAAATGTGAAAATTCAAAAAGTCGATTCTGTTTATCGATTAAAAAATGTAAAAAATATAAACTTTATAAATACCTATATCAATGAAAAAAAAGTAGAATCTATTAAACACTAAACACTATCAATTAACCAAACTTTAAACCACACTATGAGTATTAAACAATTATCTAAGAAAAAAAGAAAAATACGGCTTTGTATTTTTGTTTTTCCTGAATTTACTTTTGTGCAGTAATGTAAATGCACAATCAACCACAATTGAAGGAAAAATTACAGATGCAGCAGGATTATCTCTGCCAGGCGTAAATGTTCAGGAAAAAGGAACTAAAAACGGAACTTCAACAGATTTTGAAGGAAGTTTTAAAATTAATGTAACCAATTCAAAAGCTACTTTAATAATCAGTTATTTAGGTTTTCAAACACAAGAAATAAGTGTCGCAGGTAAATCTAAAATTAATGTAAGTCTTGCAGAACAATCAAACTCACTTAATGAAGTTGTTGTTGTTGGATATGGTTCTGTAAAAAAGACAGATCTTACAGGATCTGTAAGTACAATTAGTGCGACAACGATTACAGAAAGAAATACAATTAACCCATTAGAAGCAATTCAGGGAAGTACGCCTGGAGTTCAGATTTCATCTTCATCTGGTCGTGCTGGAGACGGATTTAAAGTTGTAATTAGAGGAAATAATTCATTAATCGCCGATTCTAGTAATCCAAATATGGTTGGTTCTTCACCTTTATATGTTGTGGATGGTGTTCCAATGGACGGAATCGACTTTTTAAATCCACAAGACATTGCTAGAATGGACGTTTTAAAAGATGCTTCATCTGCCGCTATTTATGGTTCTAGAGGATCAAATGGTGTAATCATAGTAACGACTAAAAGTGGAACAAGTGCCAAAGCAGGTATTAGTGTAACTTTTGATACTTCTTATGGAAATAAAACTGCTCGCTAGACTACCAAAAATGATGAGCGGTGAAGAATGGTGGAAATTTCACCAAGTTGCTTATATGAGCGCTACACCTCAAACTCAGACTCCGGCGCAATTGGCATCTTTGGCAGGAAATCAAAGTCCGCTTCTGGTTTCTCGTGCCAACAGCGGTTACAATTTTGATTGGTACGATGCGGTGCTTAGAACTGGTATGACCGAGAATAATTATTTAAATATTACAGGTCGTTCAGATTCTGGCTTAAGTTATAATTTAGGTTTCGGAATTCAGAGTGACCGTGGTCTTATAGAAAACGATGCTACTGATAAATACTCTTTCAAATTAGGACTAAATCACAAAATAAATGATAAATTTTCTACAGGAGTAAATGTTACAATCGCCAGATTAAACAATCAATTAGGTAGTGATTTAGCAATGCAGGATGCATTTAGATTAAGTCCATTAATGTCTCCTTGGGCAGTCGACGTCGCGGGTAATGAGAAAGTAGGAACTTTGTTTTTCCTTCCTGGAAAACTGACTTACCCTGATGGTTCTTGGGCAATTAATAAAACATCAACTGTAAATCCGTTAATGGAGATTGCTAATTCTTCTCAAACAGAAAAAACATGGCAGACAGTTGGAAATGTTTATTTCCAGTACCAGCCTATAAAATGGCTTTCGTTTAAAACTACTTTTGCAAAGCAGGAATTATGGATACATCAGAATCTGCGACTTATACCGCGCAGACAAATGCGGGTGTAACATTAAATGGAAAGAATTCTGCCATTTTAGAAAGTTCTAATAACTTTAATTATACTTGGGATAATCAAATAGATTTGAAACATACTTTTAATGAAGTACACGATTTTAGCTTATTGTTACTTCAAAGTTTGTATTCTAATGTTGATGAAAGTTCTTATATGGCTTCAAACAATCAGCCTTTTGATGTAGGTACAGATAATATGGGGTCTGGTGTTCAGACAAGTTATGTAATCAAATCTGCTTATGCTAAGAATACCTTAAATTCATATGCGGTACGTTTGAACTATGCATTTAGAGACAAATATTTAGTTACAGCATCTACCAGATGGGATGGTTCTTCTGTTTTATCTGAAGGCAACAAATGGCAGAGTTTTCCGTCGCTTGCTTTAGGATGGAAATTAAGTAAAGAATCATTTTTGGAAAACAGCTCAGTGGTTTCGGACTTAAAAATACGTGCGAGTATTGGTTATACAGGAAATGATAACGTAGCTCCATATACTTCTCAGGCTTTATTAAATCAGCAGACGTTTTATGCTCGCAGGACCAAATGTTGTTCCTGGATGGCAGTCTGAGAATTTAGCAAATCCAAATTTAACTTGGGAAAAAACCAGAGAATACAATTTAGGGATTGATTTCGGATTTTTACAAAATAGAATTTCAGGTAGTGTAGATGTTTATGATAGACTTTCAGATGACTTAATTTACAAACAGCAGTTACCAGCAGAAACAGGTTGGAAAAATACTTTTGCAAATGTTGGATCGGTAAGCAACAAAGGGATAGAGGTTTTATTAACGACTAAAAACATCAAATCTAAAAATGTAAATTGGGAAACTACTTTTACATTTACTAAAAACGTAAATAAACTAGAATCAATTTACAATCAAGATCAGGTTAGTGATATTGGTAATAAATTAATTCTTGGTGCACCGTTAAATCCAAATTACAATTATGTTTACGACGGTGTTTGGCAGGAAAGCGAAGCAAGACAGGCAAGACATCTTACGGAATGGCTCCAGGGCAGGCAAGACCAAAAGACTTAAACGGAGACGGTGCATTTAACCAAGACGACAGAACGGTAATTGGAAATCCGAATCCAGAATGGCAGGGAAGTTTATATTCAAAATTGACTGTAGGTCAGTTTGATTTTAATTTCTCAGTTTTGACAAGTCAGGGGCAGACAGTTTTAAGTACTTTTCACCAAAACTTTGCCGACGTAAGTGATCGAGGCCGTCAAAAATTAGCAATGGATTATTTTATTCCAACTAATGGTACAGGCATCGAAGCAAATGCAAACAATACAAACCCAAGACCAGGACCGGTTGCAACTGGAGCTGGTGCTTATTGGACTTCTTTATTTGGTTATTACAGAGACGCATCTTATGTAAAAATCAAAAATATATCTTTAGGTTACACCTTAGATTCAGAGTTGCTTAAAAGGTTAAAAATAAGTAATTTAAGAGTTTATGTAAATGTTCTCGATCCATTTGTGTTTACAAATTTTGATGGGTATGATCCAGAATGGGCAGGTTCGCCTTTTGGTGTGAATCGTCCAGCATCTGTGACTACACAATTGGGATTAAGTGTTAAATTTTAATAAAGATATCAAATGAAAAAATTTATAGTAATGTTAGGAATAATTGCTTGCTTCTGTAAGTTCATGCAGTGATTATATTGAAGAAGACAGCCGTTCTTACGTGCCCGCTGATGAAACATACAAGACCGCATCAGGATTTCAGTTATTGGTTAATTCTAACTATGCCTGGTTAAAAGGAATTTATGGAACTAGCAATAGTCCGTGGTTATTTTGTGCCGGTACAGATATGTATGCAGAAGGAAGATCTCCAGAACCAGCAGGTTTAAGCCAGTATACGCTTTTAATTCCGTCGTCAGATTATGTTGGTGAATTGTATAATTCATGTTATCAGCAGATTCAGGCTGTGAACAAAACAGTATATTATTCTACAATAACAGAGCAGACTGCAAATGTCAGTACGCTCGTTGGAGAAGCTCTTTATTTAAGAGCCAATGCATACTTTTTGCTAGTTCAGACTTATGGAGGAGTTCCAATTGTTTTAGACAATTTCACAACGCCTGTTTTATCCTTCACCAGAAATTCTGCAGAAGAAGTCTACAAACAAATCATAACAGATTTAGAAGCATCGTTAGCGGCTGTTGGAACAGGATCTTATGCGAGCAAATGGAAAAGTAAATAAAAGAGCCGTACAAGATTTATTAGCAAAAGTACATTTAACAAGAGGTTACGAATCATTCGCCGCTCCAGATGATTTTACAAAAGCGATCGCTTATGCAGATTTAGCAATTGCAGGGCAAGCTCTGAATGTTGCTTTTGACCAATTATTTAAACCTGGAAATGATTTGAACGCAGAGACTATTTTTTCTGTTCAGTATGATAAAGCTTCTACAAGCACAGATCCTACAAAACTTGGAAATAGTCAATTTTATTATTTCAGTTCTTATTTAGGAGGTGCAGAAAGCGGCGCTCCGTTAAGAAGTTACAATTTATGTCCAACGGGTTATGCATTAGGTTTATATGAAAAAGGAGATAAAAGATGGGAAGCTACTTTTATGACCGAAATTGTTGAAGGCGAGGAAACGCAGTCAAACGGAACTAAAAAATTAATCTTGTATTATCCGTATTACAGAAGTACAAATGCGAGCAGTTTAAAAGTAAGACATTTCTATGAGCCAAAATGGTTTACTGCAAGAGACAGAACGGCTTGGAATACAGCAAATGCTTCTAGAAAAGCATCAACTTTTGTGTATCATCCTTGGGGAGAATATTCTGCAGAACATACTTTGATTAAAAACTTAGATTGTTATACGATCCCAGTAAAAAAGTTTGATGATCCAGAATTAACGACGCCATCAAGTACTGGTCCGGTAAGTACAAGAGATATTATTCTTTCTAGACTGGGAGAAACCTATTTAGTAGCGGCTGAAGCTTATCTTAAAGCTGGAAATCCAGGAACAGGTTTAGATCGTTTAAACGAAGTTAGAAGAAGAGCCGGAGTAGCAAATGCAACTTTAGCACAATTTAATATCGATTACATATTAGACGAAAGAGGCAGAGAATTACTTGGTGAATACCACCGCTGGTTCGACTTAAAGCGTACAGGAACACTTGTAGCAAGAGCTTCGGCTTATAATTATAAAATTAAAGAAGCAAATTTTGTTGGTATAGATGGCAAGCTTAAAATCTTAAGACCTATTCCACAAACGGTTTTAGATTTAAACCAAAATAAAGATTTTCCTCAAAATCCTGGTTATTAGTAATTTGATAGTTTTTTGAGTTTTTTGAAGCGGTTAAAAAGGAGTTTAACGAATGTTGAACTCCTTTCTTAACTGAAAAGTTATAAGGTAAATGAAAAAAAGTAAATTAATTGTAGCATTGTTCTTTTATGTTATTGCTAGCGCATTGCCAGCAGTATAAGGTAGATACGTCTTATACCATTAAAACTACTTACGAAAAATTAATTAAGAAGTTTCCCTTTATAACAATTCCAGAAATTAAACCAAACGCAGACGTTCAAGAAAAGTTTGATCTGGTTTACCATCAGGAAAAAGAAAGAATTTTGCATTTCGATGCATTTATTAATACAAAAAAGAAAAAGAATCCAGCCGTAATTATGATTCACGGCGGCGGATGGAGATCTGGAAACAAAGGGCAGATGCAGTTTTTAGGAAAAGAAATTGCGACAAAAGGTTATTCTTGTTTTGCTATTGAATACAGATTATCATTAGAAGCAAAATATCCGACAGGCGTTGTTGATGTCAAAAATGCAATCAAATTTATAAAAGACAATGCGGTTAAATTAAATGTAGATCCAAACAAAATTGCTGTTTTAGGCTGTTCTTCGGGAGGGCAAATGGCGACTTTGATTGGTACAACAAATAAGAATCCGTTGTTTGAAGATCCATTATTTAAAAGTAAATCTTCTTCAAAAGTAAATGCGATAATTGATGTAGATGGGGTTTTAGCATTCAAGCATCCAGAATCATCAGAGGGAGATATGGTCGCGTTTTGGTTGGGCGGGAAATCAGATGAAATTCCAGAAAACTGGAAAAATGCTTCTGCTTTAACCCATACCGATAAAAATACACCGCCAACTTTGTACATCTGCGAGCAGTATTCCAAGATTCCACGCAGGACGCGACGATATGATTAAAATTTTGGATGAGAATAAAATCTATAATGAGGTACATACAATTTCAGATTCACCTCATTCATTTTGGTTTTACGAGCCTTGGTTTGGACAGACGATTTCGTACACAGTGCGATTTTTAGATAAAATTTTTAAGTAATTTAGAATAAAAATGAAACCAATATAACCTATGCGTATATCTCTTTCTAAAAAGATTAATCTTAAAACCGTAATTATTTTACTGCTTGTTTTCGGCGGAAAAAGTATTGCTCAGAATCAAAACGATTCAGAAAAAGCTGTAATTCCATACGAATTAAAATGGTCGGAAAGAACAGCACTTACCATTTTAAATAAATATCCGCAGGCTTGGCAACTGGACGGAAATGATAAACCGAAATGGGATTATAAAATGGGATTTGTATTGTCTGGTTTTGAAAAATTATATCAAAAAACCAACGATAAAAAATACCTGAATTATATAAAAGATTATGTCGATGGAATGATTGACAGCACCGGAAATATTAAGAAATATGATATCAAAGAATACAATATCGATTATTTAAATCCAGGAAAACTGCTGTTCAATTTGTATGATATTACAAAAGATTCACGCTATTTTCAAATCATAGGAAAATTGAGAAATCAGCTGGAAAGTCAGCCTCGAACGCCGAGCTGCGGCTTTTGGCACAAACAGATTTATCCCAATCAAATGTGGATTGACGGTTTGTATATGGCAGAACCTTTTTACACACAATTTACAGTGAAGTACGAAAAAGGAAAAAGCTTAGACGATATTGCAAAGCAGTTTGAATTGGTTCAAAATCATTTTGTAGACAAAAAAACAGGTTTAGTTTATCAGGCTTGGGACGAAAGTAAAGAAATTGGCTGGGCAGATAAACAAATGGGCACTTCGCCAACTATTTGGGGACGCGGCATTGGCTGGTACATGGTGGCGCTGGTGGAAACTTTAGATTATTTTCCGAAATCACATCCAAAATATAAAGTTTTGGTGGGGTATTTGAATCAGATTTCAAAAAATGTAAATCAGTACAAAAGTGAATCTGGACTGTGGTATCAAGTAGCAGATAAATCAGAAATATATGGGAATTATGTTGAGCCATCTGCTTCGGGAATGATTATTTATGCTTTTGCAAAAGGAGCTAATAAAGGCTATTTAGCAGGAAGTTATAAATCGGCGACCAAAAAATCTTTTGACAGTTTTGTAAAAGAATTTGTAAAAGTAGATAAAAAAGGAGAAGTAAATATTTTGAATGTTTCGTCGAATGTTGGTTTAGGAGGAAAACCTTTTCGCGACGGAACCAACCAATATTACCTTATGGCAAAACCAAAAGAAAATGGCGCAATAGGCATTGGAGCATTTTTATTGGTCGCAATAGAATTAGAAAAATAAAAGAATTTAAATATATTTTGAAATGAAAAACACTAGAAAGCACAGTTATTTGATGTCAGTTTTGATGATCTGCGTTATGACCATTACAAGTTGTAAAGTAACCTCTCAAGAACCGGCAAAAAAAGATATTGTAATTGCAAAGAACGCGAAGTGGTCTGATAAAATGGCTTTAACCTTGATGAAACGCCATACAGAAGGATATATGCTGGATGATGCTAAAAAACCAAAATGGGATTATGTACACGCTCTAGTTCTTCATTCTATCGAAGAATTATACAAAAAAAATCCAGATCCAAGATATAAAGCTTACGTAAGAGGTTATGTAGACGAGTTGGTTCAGGCTGATGGAAGTATTAAAACATACGAATTCGACAAATTCAATATCGATTTAGTACTGCCGGGACGTTTGCTTTTTGATGTTTATGCTCAATCAAAAGAAGATAAATACTTAAAAGCAATGCAGTTAATCCGTAAGCAAATTGCAGAACAGCCAAGAACAGCAAGCGGCGGATTCTGGCACAAACAAATCTATCCAAATCAAATGTGGTTAGACGGTTTGTATATGGGAGAACCATTTTACGCGCAGTATACAATGACATTTGAAAACGGAAAAAGCTTTGATGATATCGCAAAACAATTTGAGTTGATTCAGCTTCACGCTACAGATCCAAAAACAGGATTATTGTACCACGGATGGGACGAAAGCAAACAAATGCCTTGGGCAGATAAAGAAACAGGAAATTCTCCAAACTTTTGGTCTAGATCTTTAGGATGGTACGCAATGGCTTTGGTTGATGTTTTAGATTATATGCCGAAAGATCATCCAAAACAAAAAGAATTGGTAAAATATTTAAACAATGTATCTGAGGCTTTACTTAAATTTCAAGATAAATCGGGCTTGTGGTATCAGGTTACAGACAAAGTTGATGGAAAAGGAAATTATTTAGAAGCTTCAGGTTCGGCTATGTTTGCTTATTCTTTTGCGAAAGGAGCGAACAAAGGATATTTACCAGCTAAATTTAAAAAAGCCGCCAACAAAGCTTTTGACGGATTAACGAAAGTTTTAATCAAAAAAGTAGACGAAGACGGCAGCATTACCCTGACAAATTGTCGCCAGGTTGCTGGTTTAGGCGGCAATCCATATCGTGATGGTTCTTATGACTATTATGTAAACGAAAGAAAAAAAGACAACGATCCTAAAGCAACTGGTCCTTTTATTTTGGCGACTTTGGAGTTGAATAGATAATTTTTAATGGTTAATGGTTAATTGTTAATTGTTAATTGTTAATTGTTAATGGTTAATTGTGAATGGTTGATTGTCAATTGTTAATGGTTGGTTGTTGAAGGTTGATTGTTAATGATTGATTGTTAATGGTTGATTGTTAATGGTTGATTGTTAATGGTTGAAGGTTGAAGGTTGATTGTTAATGGTTATTTATTAATTATTAATTGTTTAAATTGAATGTTGCACTGGTCTTCCTGAGCGAAGTCGAAGGATGGTAACTTAATTTACTCGCTATAGAAACCCGACAGGTTTTTAAAAACCTGTCAGGTTTAACGAAACGAAGAACGAGACGAAAATTATTTCTCGGAAGTGAGAAAAAACTAAAACGTGTTAGGTCTTTAAAAAGAAATTTACTTGCTATACAAACCTGACAGGTTTTAAAAACCTGTCAGGTTTAACGAAACGAAGAACGAGACGAAAATTATTTTTCGGAAGTTAGAAAAAACTAAAACTTGTTAGGTCTTTAAAAAGAAATTTACTCGCTATAGAAACCCGACAGGTTTTAAAAACCTGTCGGGTTTAATTAAATAAGAAATTGTTATTAAAATGAAAAATATAAAAATTATTCTTTTTCTTCTTTCCATTTTTTCTTTTGAGAAGAATACTGCACAAGTCTGGGTGCCTGATAATGGAGATGGAACGTATACAAATCCTATTATTCATGCCGATTATTCAGATCCGGATGTTGTTCGCGCAGGCGATGATTATTATATGACAGCTTCCTCTTTTAATTGTATTCCGGGATTACCTATTTTACATTCTAAAGATTTAATAAACTGGAAAATTATTGGCCACGCACTTGTGAAACAGTCGCCGTTTGAAACGTACAATAAAGTACAACACGGAAATGGAGTTTGGGCGCCGAGCATTAATTATCATAACAACGAATTTTATATTTATTACCCAGATCCAGATTTCGGAATTTATATGATCAAAGCCAAAAAAGCAGAAGGACCGTGGTCTGAACCGCTTTTGGTAAAAGCAGGAGTTGGTTTAATAGATCCGAGTCCGCTTTGGGATACTGATGGTAAAGCGTACTTGGTTCATGCTTTTGCAGGAAGTCGTGCTCAGATTAAGAGTTTATTAGTCGTTTGTACTATGAATTCAGAAGGTACTGTGGTGAATAATGACGAAGTAATGGTAATTGACGGACATGATGGCGAGGGAACAATCGAGGGACCAAAATTTTACAAACGCAATAATTATTACTACATCTTTGCGCCAGCGGGCGGAGTACCAACGGGATGGCAGACAATCATGCGATCTAAAAATGTTTTTGGCCCTTATGAAAAGAAAAAGGTCTTAGAACAAGGATCAACTGCTGTCAACGGGCCGCACCAAGGTTCGTGGGTACAGACGCAGACGGGTGAAGATTGGTTTTTCCATTTTCAGGATAAAGGAGCATACGGACGAATTGTGCATTTACAGCCCATGAAGTGGGAAAATGACTGGCCGGTTATGGGGCAGGATTTTGATAAAAACGGAATTGGCGAACCTGTTACAACTTATAAAAAGCCAAATGTTGGAAAAAAATATCCAATAGAAACTCCCGCAGAATCAGATGAATTTAATTCACCAAAATTAGGTTTACAATGGCAGTGGCAGGCAAACAAACAAATCAACTTTGGTTTTCCAACAAGTTTGGGTTATCTCAATTTGTTTTGCAATACAACCACTAAAAATATTTTTAATGCTCCAAATTTACTGCTTCAAAAATTCCCGGCTGAAGAATTTACAGCAACAACAAAACTTACTTTTAATCCCAGATTAAACGGGGAATCAACTGGTCTCATTATTATGGGATTGGATTATAGTTACTTGTGTTTTAAAAATGAAAACGGGAAATTATATCTGAATCAGAAAACGGGAACTTTTGACAAAACCATTTCAGAAACAGAAACGAAACCAATAGTAATTGAAAATAATACGATTTATTTAAGAGTACAAATTAAAAAAGGAGGAATCTGCAGTTTCTTCTACAGTTTAGACGATAAAAATTACCAAGCGATAGGAAAAGATTTTACAGCAAAGGAAGGAAGATGGATTGGAGCAAAAGTTGGACTTTTTGCTTTAGGGGAAGAAGTGAAAAACGATTCTGGAAATGCGACTTTTGATTGGTTTAGAATAACAAAATAAAAGAGCAGAAAAACGACTTTTATTGATTTTTTGAAAAAAAAGGCTTTCATAAATCGCGTGTATTAAATGAATTTTAAAAAATAATAGTAAGATACATTTTCAATAGAGAAAGTGATTAAAAATACATTGCAAATGATTTTTCTTACAAATTATGCTTTTAAATTTTTGAATACACGGTTTTAGACAAGTTTCAAATTATACCTTACGAATTAAAACACATTAAAATGATTCGATTAAAAAATACAGCTTTAGTTTTTTTGTTCTTTCTGAGTGTCGGACTTACAGCTCAAAACACTTATAAAAGCTGGTCTGAAATTATTCGAAAGAGTGATGCCTCTTGGTTTGCTTCGGCGGAAGCCAAAAGAATTGCCGAAAATGTTTTGTTGTACCAAAGAGATATTGGAGGGTGGCCAAAAAATATTCAGATGCAAGCAAGAGTTAACAGATAAGCAAAAGAAAGATTTAACGGCGCTTAAAAAAACGGCTGAAGAAACCACTACAGATAATGGAGCAACTTGTCAGGAAATGCTTTTCATGTCAAAAATGTATGCTCAGGTAAAAGACGAGCGCTATAAGGACTCTTTTTTAAAAGGATTAAATTATTTACTTGAAGCACAATATGCAAACGGCGGCTGGCCTCAGTTTTATCCCTTAAAAAAAGGATATTACACGCATATAACGTACAATGACGATTCGATGGTTAATATTCTAAATGTAATAAAAGCCGTGGCAGATGAAACGGATTATTACAGCATTAAACCTTCAAAAGAAATTGTAGAAAAATCTAAAAAAGCATTTTATAAAGGAATTGACTGTATTTTAAAAACGCAATACAAACAAAATGGTGTTTTAACAGTCTGGTGCGCGCTGACATGACGAAGTTACACTCGCGCCGGCAAATGCAAGAGCTTTTGAACTGGCTTCTTTAAGCGGTTATGAATCTGCCAAAATTGTATTGCTTTTAATGTCTCTTGAAAAGCCTTCACCAGAAATTGTTACTGCTGTAAAGAGTGCTGTGGCTTGGTTTGAAAAAACAAAAATTACCAATTTAGAAGAAAAAAGAGTGCAGAATGATGCGGGGAAAATTATAGATAAAAAGATGATTCCTGCCACAAATGCGACGACCACTTTGGGCTAGATTTATGGACTTGGAAACCAACGAACCATTCTTTTGCGATCGTGACGGAATCAAGAAAAAATCATTGGATCAAATTGGTTCAGAAAGACGAAACGGCTATTCTTGGTATACTGAAGCACCAAAAGAAGTTTTAAAAAAATTTCCAGACTGGGCAGTAAAAAACGGTACAAAAGCAGGTGCCACAGAAAAGAAAAATGTTACTTTAATTACGGTTGCACAAGACGGATCTGGAGACTTTACCAAAATTCAGGATGCCGTTTATGCTTGTCCGGCGTTTCCGTATGAGAAAGTTACTATAATGGTAAAAAACGGAACTTACAACGAAAAAGTCCGAATTCCAGAATGGAACACCAATGTTATTTTGAAAGGCGAAAGCAAAGAAAATACCATAATTACTTTTGATGATAACTTCTCCAAAATTGCTTTAGGACGAAACAGCACCTTTTTATACCTATACACTTTTGGTAGAAGGAGATGATTTCGCAAGCATCTAACCTAACGATTAAAAATACTTCAGGCGAACGCGGTCAGGCAATTGCATTATCCGTTGTGGCAAATCGCGCTAAAATTTCAAATTGTAATCTTTTAGGAAATCAGGACACTTTGTATATTTCTGGAAAAGACGCCAAACAGTATTTTAAAGACTGTTATATTGAAGGAACAACCGATTTCATTTTCGGAAGTGCGACAGCATTGCTTGAAAATTGTGTCATTCACAGCATTAAAAGTTCTTACATTACTGTCGCTTCGACACCAGAAGGAACTCCTTTTGGGTTTGTTTTTAAAAACTGTAAACTCACTGCAAACCCTGAAGCAAAAGATGTTTATCTGGGCAGACCTTGGCGTATTTATGCTAAAACAGTTTACATTAATTGCGAAATGGGCAGTCAGATTAAACCTGAAGGCTGGGAAAATTGGTCAAAACCAGAAGCAGAAAAAAACGCTTTTTATGCAGAGTACAATTGTACAGGTGCTGGTTTTCAACCTACAAAAAGAGTAAGCTGGTCCCATCAGCTTTCTAAGAAAGAAGCGGGAAAATATACAATAGAAAATATTCTTAAAGATAAGACAGCAAATTGGTATTCAAATTAGTTCAGCAAAAAACAGTATTCATGAAATTAAAATATATCTTTTTTTTATTGCTTTCGTGGGCATCATTTTCGCAGAACAATGATTTCCCTTCAAGCAGATTAGATTCGATTGTAAAAAGAATTCAGTCGCCGGTAATTCCTGCCTATCAGATAAATGTAGCGAAACTGGGTGCCAAAGGCGACTCTGTTACCGATAACAAAAAGGTTTTTGATAAAGCGATGGCATTGTGCAAAAAAAATAACGGCGGAACCATTATCGTACCCAAAGGAATTTATAAAATTAATGGACCAATTCACTTTGTCAGCAATGTCAATTTGAAAATAGAGAAAGGCGCAAAAATTAAATTCAGCGATAATCCAAAAGACTATCTGCCTTTGGTTTTAACAAGCTGGGAAGGAACAATGCTCTACAATTACAGTCCGTTAATTTATGCCAATAACTGCACCAATATTGCCCTTACCGGAGAAGGAACAATTGATGGAGAAGGCGGTAAAATTTGGAAAACATTTAAGGCAAAAGAAGGAGAAGGCAAAAATCGCACGTACGAAATGAATCATAACAATACTCCAATTGCAGAAAGAAAATTTGGAGAAGGTTATTTCTTAAGACCGCAGATGATCCAGTTTTTTAATTGCAAGAATGTTTTAGTAGAAAATGTTCGAATTGAAAACTCTCCATTTTGGTGTCTGCATCTTTTAAAATCTCAAAGTATTACAGTGCGAGGAATCAGTTACAAATCCTTAAATCATAACAATGACGGAATTGACCCTGAGTATGCAAAAGATGTTTTAATAGAAAATGTAACCTTTAATAATGGCGATGACAATGTTGCCATAAAAGCAGGAAGAGATCACGAAGGAAGAGCAAACACAGCTACTCCGAGCGAAAATATAGTAATTAGAAATTGCAATTTTAAAGGACTTCACGGTGTCGTAATTGGCAGTGAAATGTCTGCAGGAGTTCAGAATGTTTTTGTTGAAAATTGTAAAACAGCGGGTTATTTAAAAAGGGGAATTTATTTAAAAACCAATGCCGATAGGGGAGGGTATATCAAAAATATATTTGTAAACAATATTCAATTAGACGAAGTAGAAGACTGTATTTACATTACGGCAAATTATCACGGAGAAGGCAAAGGTTTTCAATCGGATATATCAAATGTATATTTTTCGAATATTACCTGCAGACAAAGCATCAGAATCTGGAATTGTAATTCAGGGATTCCCAGATAAAAAAATCAGAAACATAACTTTAAAAAATATCGAAATCAAATCGGCAAAAAACGCATTATCCAATGAAAATGCAGAAAACGTTTTAATGACAGATGTATTTATAGGTCAGAGAGCGACAGTGCCTTCTGCGGTTTCGAAAAAATAGGTTTTTTTTGGAGGTGCAGAGGTTCAGAGGGGCAAAGGTTCAAAGTGCAGAGGTTCAGAGGGACAAAGGTTTAAAGGTTCAGATTGTACTGTAGAGACGCACAGCAGTGCGTCTCCGCAAAGAGAATCCACAAAAATTTGTTCCTGTAGACTCTCAAAGGTTCAAAGGTGCAGAGGTGCAGAGGAACAGAGGTTCCTAGTAACAAAGGTTTAAAGGTTTAAAGGTTCAGATTGTACTGTAGAGACGCACAGCAGTGCGTCTCCGCAAAGAGAATCCACAAAACAATTAAAAATTAAAAATTAAAAATTAACAATTTATAATTGACAATTAACAATTATCACAATCAACCAGAAATGAAAAAATATATCGTTCTAACGTTTCTAATCTCCTCCATTTGTTTCGCACAAAAAACTACCCTATACACTATAGGCGATTCTACAATGGCAAGTAAAAAAGATCCGGAGCGTAATCCAGAACATGGGTGGGCACAGGTATTGCGTACCATTTTTTAAAGATAATATTGTAGTGGTCAACAAAGCCGTAAATGGCAGGAGCACCAAAAGTTTTATCAATGAAAAACGCTGGGATTCAATTTACAATAAACTAAAAAAAGGAGATTACGTATTTATCGAATTCGGACATAACGATGAAAAAATAGAAGATTCTACCCGATATACAAATCCGCATACCGCTTATAGGTATAATTTAATTCGATTTGTAAAAGAAAGCAGAGCAAAAGGAGCTGTTCCAGTTTTATTGACTTCGATTGCCAGACGTAATTTTAATGAAAAGGGAGTTTTAGTTCCTACACATGGTGATTATCCTTTAGAAACCAGATTAGTCGCGCATGAATATAATGTCCCATTTATCGATTTAGAATATTATACAGAGCTTTTAGAGCAGTCATACGGACCAGAAAAATCGAAACAGTCGCATTTACATTTTAAAGCAGGTGAAAATGCTTTTTACGATAAAGAAAAAGCAGATGATACCCATTTGTCACTATTGGGAGCCAAAAGCATTGCCCAAATAGTTATCGAGCAGTTAAAAACTTCCAATGATACAGCTTTGGAAAATCTTAAAAAAGGAATTAAATAAAAAAACAAAAATAAAATCCCTCAAACATAAACTTTAAAATCATAAGATAATTTTCAATTTAATCAGTGAATTATCATTTGAATATTGCATTGCTGTTGGATTTCCTAATTTTTAGGTTTTTAATATTTTAACAATTTTAAAAGTGAGAAATCTTATTCTCACTTTTTTTTACAATAGTTTTTTTTACCTCCATTTATAAAAAAAAGAATATTTATTGATCAAGGTAATTAAATCTTTACATGTAAGCTTTAGTGAATTAATGAGGATTATATTTTTTGATTTACTTAAAAAAATACCTTAAAATGTAAGTAATAAAACTTTTACCGGCACTTCTAGAATCAATTTCGGTAGAACTTTGTACACTCAAATAAAGTATAGAATATATTGTATTTTGCTGATTGCTAGTGTTTTGTTTTGTGGCTTTGAAGTAAAAAATTTATTGATGCTCTATTTTGAAATAACGAAAAAAGAAATTGATAATTAAAATGCTATGAAAAATAAATTACTTCCTTTACTATTCGTCTTAGGTAGTTATTCGGCTTATTCTCAAGCGGTAATAGGCAAGGTAGAGGTAAATCCTTCTGCTCAATTAGAGGTTTATGCAAATGACAAAGGAATTTTGATTCCTCAAGTCCCATTAACGGGAAGTACAGATCGTACAACTATTAAAAATAGAAATACAAACAGTTTATTGGTTTTTAATACGGCGACTGTTTCAGATGTAACACCAGGTTACTATTATTGGTATATTGACAGATGGTGTAGAATTGCAATTTCCAGTGATATAGGTACTGGAAACGGTATTACTAGTACAAATGTTAATCCTGCTGGAGATTTGATTATTACATATACAGATGGAACTACTATTAATGCTGGTCATGTAAAAGGAGATAAGGGAGAACCAGGTTTGTCTGGAAAGGATGGAAAAGGTATTGCTTCTTCTATTGTTGATGCTTCTGGACATCTTATTATTACCTATACAGACAATACTACTTCAGATTTGGGAGTAATAAAAGGTATTGACGGTACTAATGGAAAAGATGGAAGAGGTGTAACCAGTATGACTATTGATGGGGACAGCCACCTTATAATCAAATACACTGACGGTACTACTGCAGATCTTGGAAAAATAAAAGGTATCGATGGGAACCAAGGACCACAAGGTTTAATTGGAGCACAAGGACCAACAGGAGCACAGGGAGCAACGGGAGCTGTTAATATCGGGCATATTAAGATCGCTTATTAACAGATCGATGTCACTATTTTTTAAAACTTCTATTGCCTCATTTACAGATGAAGCTTTATAAGTACGATAATTAAAAGTCTTCAATTGTCTTTGAACCAAATCCAGCATATCATTATTGTCATCTACAACAAGTATATTTTCTTTTTTTAAAATTCATTTTGTTTTACAGTAAAGGGATTCTAATTATAAAAATAGTCCCGTTCGGAATGTTATTTTCTATTTGTATTTCGCCATTATGATTCTTGATTATTCCGTGAACGACACTCAGGCCTAATCCGCAACCGTAACTTACAGGTTTAGTCGAGAAAAAAGGCTCAAATATTTTTTTCTTTTATATTTTCTGGAATACCAGTTCCCTGATCCTCAATTCTTAGAAATAAATTAAAACCATCATGATCCACTATGATCCTAATTGTGCTCTTTTCTGGAGAAGCATATATAGCATTTATAAGTAAATTAAATAAAACTTGAGTGATTTGAACAGAGTCAAGTTTAACTGCTATATTTTCATTTGTAAAAACCAATTCATGTTTGATTCCCTTTTTTTGAAAGTTTGATTTTAGAAATGACAAAGCAAAAAGAATAATCGGTTTTATTTCCTGTAATTCTAGTTTGTGCAGCATTTCACAAGAAAAAAAACATTAATTTTTTGACAATCTCCCTCGAGTAAATAACAGAATTTATTACAATTGAAATATCTGAATCGATATCAGGATCCTTATTTTGTTCCTTAATCAATTCTGCAAAACCCAATATATTGCCCAATGGCGTATTCAGTTCATGAGCAATTCCGGCTGTCATTTCACCAAGAAGCGTAAGGCGCTCCATGCGTTCTATTGTTCTTCTCAGTGCGGCTTTCTTTTCTAATGTCTGGTACTTTTCAATATAATTTCCAATTTCTATTGCAATAGTATCAAGGAGTTTCTGTTCGTCTTCTTGAAAATCGTCCTGTATATATTTTCTGGAAGGATAATTAACCTTAATATGACCACAATCTTGATCCTTAATTTTTATAACGCTAGATTGAAAAACGCTGGGCTCGCTTTTTTCTGAGGTAGAAAGATGATAATTTAGAATATGAATTTCTACAACCGCATCTAAATTATAACACCAGGCATTTTTTGTGCTTACAATAATTTCATAAAGGGTTTGAATATGTATAGAATTGGATTTAGAAATGATTTTAGAGATTTCATAAAGACAACTAAGCTCCTTAATTTTTTCTTTCAGTTTTTCTTCCGTTAACTGCCTGTTCATTGTAAGAAAATATTTGTTTATATTTTAAATTAAATTCAAAAGTAAATAAATATTTCAGACTTAATAATAAAAGAACGTTAATTGTTAACTATTTGAAAATAAAATAAATACATTAAGTTTTAAAGTCTTATAGTGTTATTTTTTTGTCTTTTTGAGGCAGATTTTATAAGTTGTTTGTTTAAAAAAATCAGTAAAAAAGCGAGATAATTTTTATAATTTATTTTTAACGATTTTTAGCAGTAATAAAGTCTTATTTTGATAGTTTAAAAACTTTTAAGTCTATCAAATGAAATGATGTTGGAATACTTTTGCTCTTGAGTAATACCCAAGAAAACAAAAATAATTATGACATCTGCTAATTTTCTATTAGAGTTTCAATTAAATATCTCCGAAATAAAACAACTCAACAAAATGTATTTTAAGCACTTGTTTAAAGAGCGAATTGTATTTTGCATGCTTACGCTTTTGACATTTGTAGTTTGTATTGATTTTATTCTAGAAACAGATTTCTTGCAGTGGTTAATAAGCAGTCTTGTTTTAGTTGTAGCTTTTATAATACTTCAATTCTTTTGTATTAATACTATTTCGGATATGGTTTTTCAATTGTCGAAAAGGTTATTAAAGTTTGATAAATTTCACCGTAAATACAAATTAACATTTACGTATTCTGATATTTGTGTTCACTCGCCATTGGGAGCATTAACTCATAAATGGACAAAAATTGAAAAGGTAATTTCGACAAAAGACGGCTTGTTTCTCTATGTAAAAGAAAGAAACAATTATATTATTTCTATTTCTAAAAAAAGAATACCATTGCCGTAAAATAGAAGAACTGCTCGCATTTATTGAGAGTAATATCACTACAGTTACTAAGATTTGATTAGAAAAAAAAACCTTATTCTGTTTATTTTCTGGCATTTTGGGGCTAATAATAATTTTTTAGCAATCTAATTTTGTTATAGCTTTTAAAACTAAGGAAATGCAGAAAGAACGAGTGTTGGTGCGGGATAATAAAGGAGTCTTCTTAAAAATGTTTAAAAGAAAGCTTAAAGATGAATTTGAATTTCATGAAAAACTTTTTTTGATCATAGCGAAAAGGAGGTAAAACCTTATGACCGAATTGTGTATGTAGTTTACAGTAAAGAGGAACTGCTTGGTTTTTTACAGGAAAATAAGAGACCTAATGTTCTAGTTTGTTTATTTAATAAACAGTTTTATGCAAGTTTGGCATTCTTGGACGTAATTAACAACTTGATTTTGTTTGATGAGTCAAAAACAAGCCGTGAAATTTTTAAAGAATTGAAAACATTTTTTAAAAAGAAACTGGATTTTACAAATGAGAAAGTTTCGCTATCAGAATTGCAAATGCCTAATGTAAAATCTCAGGAATATTACAAGGCGATGTATTTTTTAATGTAATTTATTTATTTTTTTATATTTTTTCGTGCATATACTTTTTAATTAAAGACTTGGTTAAAGAGTTATGCCTTTTGATGCAGGATAAAAGTTGTTCGTTATCCTGCATTTTTTTTTTGATAATACTGAAGTTATCCAGCTAAAGTTTTTATATAATTAAGTGTTGTATTAACAATTAAAAAAACTTAAATTGTTCTTTTTAAATAAAGAATAAGAAAGAATGAAAAAAACAGTGTTATTTTATCTTCCGATTACTTTAATAACAGCTTTTTTTACAAGTTGTAAAGTTTCTCAAAATGTTTCAGAAAAAGCTATTGTTCTGAAAAACACTAGTTCTCTGGCTTTATCTCAAAAAGCAATTGCAATAAAAAGAGAAAATATCGGTAATAGGACTAAAGGAACTTTTCCAATATTACTTTTTAAAACAGATACAATTCCAGCACAAACAAATGATCTTAATGGTGATGGAAAATGGGATGAAATCTTTTTTACAACTGATTTTTCGCCAAAGGAAGAAAAGAATGTTCAGTTAAAATGGTCAGAAACAGATCCGAAATTTACAGTTAAAACAAGTGTGCGATTCGGAAAAAGAGAAGCCGAAAACCTGCCTGTTCATCCAGATACAATAGAGGTTTTAATGGCCGATCAAGTATATAAAAAATTAGGCTATCAAAAATACCAGACAGATGGGCCGACTTGGGAAAATGATAAAGTAGGTTTTAGACATTATCTCGATGGAAGAAATTCTAAAGATGTTTTTGGAAAAAAACTTCCAGGCATAACGCCGGAAAATGTAGGTATAAACAGTAAAGGCGCCGTTGAAGATAATTACCATGTAATGTACGATTGGGGAAGAGATATTTTTCCTGTTGGAAACTCCGCTGGTCTGGGAGCTTATGCTTTATTGATCGACAACAAAATTAACAGACTCGGAATTTTATTAAATGATACCATTAATAATGTTGAAAAAACAACTTTCAAAATTGTATCTGAAGGACCTGTAAATTCTGTTTTGAGTTATCATTATGAAAACTGGAAAGCCTCAGGAAATTTATATCAGGTGCAGGAAACAGCTTCTATCTGGCCGGGAATGTACGGTTATAAAAACACAGTTTCCATAAACGGTATTAAAGGAAAAGAAACTTTTCTGGCGACTATTTCTAATTTGAATAATAAAAATCCGCTTCAGGTAATCGAATCTGGAGACTGGGTATGTTTGATCCAGCACGATTATTTAACCTATGAGCGCCAATGGATCTTGGGAACCGCGATATTAGTTCCAAAAAATTTATATCAAGGGTATATCGAAGCACCAAAAACGGGACAATTGACAGATTCCTATTTAGCAAAATTAACGGTTGAAAATAATAAGGAAATTAGTTATTATTCCGTCGCGACTTGGGAGTTGAGCGCCGATAAAGGTTTTAATGATTCGAAATTTTTTACCAATTATGTAACGAATCTGGCCAAACAGCTTTCGGCTAAAATAGAAGTTCAAGTTAGATAAATTACACATTAACAGCTGTTGCGGAATGAAAAAGATCCTTATCATTTTATGTTTTATTGGAAATACGCATTTTTCTTTTTCACAACAGCAGACAAATACATTTCCTGACGGAACTCCTATTGAAAAATGGTTTAAAAACGATACAAAACTAAAATTAAAAGATTTAGGAAACCAATATACAATTACCAATTTTGGAGTTAAAAACGATAGTACTATAGTCCAGACCCAAGCTCTACAAGCCGTTATTGATAAAGCAGGGGCGGGCGGAGGCGGCGTAATCGTGATTCCGAAAGGCGTTTTTTTGAGCGGGGCTTTATTTTTTAAACCAAAGACGGTTTTATATTTAGAAAAAGGCGCTGTTTTAAAAGGATCTGATGATATTGCTGATTATCCAATACTGCCTTCGCGAATGGAAGGGCAGAATTTAGATTATTTTCCCGCTTTGATAAATGCATACGGCGTAGATTATTTTTCTATTTCCGGCCACGGCACAATTAACGGAAACGGAAAAAAGTTTTGGGAAGCTTTCTGGAAAAGACGAAGTGAAAATCCAGAATGTACCAATCTAGAAGTTTCAAGGCCAAGATTAATTTTTGTATGGAACTCGAACAACGTTCAATTTCAAGATGTGAAATTGATAAATTCTGGTTTTTGGACGAATCATTTTTATAAATGTACTAATATTAAACTTTTAGGACTTTATGTTTTTTCACCGCATATCGAAATCAAAGCTCCAAGCACCGATGCAGTCGATCTTGATGTCTGCGAAAATGTTTTAATAAAAGACTGTTATATGTCTGTAAATGATGATGCGGTTGCTTTAAAAGGCGGAAAAGGTCCGTATGCAGATCAGGATAAAAATAACGGTCCAAACAAAAATATTATAATTGAAGGGTGCACTTTTGGCTTTTGTCATTCGGCTTTGACGAATGGAAGCGAAGCCATTCACAATCGAAATGTTATATTTCGAAATAGTAAAATTGAAGGCGCTTCTCGTTTACTTTGGTTAAAAATGCGACCAGACACACCGCGCCGATATGAATATATTTTGGTTGAGAATATAAAAGGAGAAGCCGAAACTTGTCTGGCGGTTTTTGCGTGGAGGCAGTTTTATGATTTAAAAGGACGTCCAGATATTCCTTTGTCTTACGGAGATCATATTACTTTAAGGAATATTAAGCTTAAATGCACTAATTTTTACGGCGTAGAAAAAGATCCAAATGTTCGTTTGAGTAATTTCAAATTTGAAAACTTGACCATAGAAACATCCAAAACAAAGATCGATAAAACGATTATAGACGGCCTGATTTTAAAAAATGTCTACATGAATAAGAGTCTAATTGAGTAATTTTTTCCGTTGTTGAGTAATTTTCCCACTGTTTAACGCATAGAATAGAGCATACTCAGTCGCGTTTTGTATTATTTTTTTTTATGTCTTGAATAGTTTGCAGAAAGCTCAAAAATGATCTTTGTAAATTTGTTTTTAAAATAAGTATTTGATTGTTAATGGTTTGTGTTTGTTGGTTTTTTTGAAAAAGAATAAGTCAATTTATTGTAAAGAAAATGAATGAAAAACTGCATTAAATTTAACAGCAATTTTGTTGTAACTATCACACAAACTTTTATTTTTGTGGCTTAATTTAACAATATATAAGCATGAAAGATTTATTAGTAAAAATCAACGCCGAAATTGACGCATTTAAAGCAGAAGCTGAATCTTTAACTGAAAAAGGAATTAAAGCAAGCAGGTCCAAGAGCACGTAAAGCTACTTTAGAAATTGAAAAACTTTTAAAAGAGTTCAGAAAAGTTTCTATCGAAGAATCAAAAAAATAATACAATTAAAACCTCGTCAATTGACGAGGTTTTTTTTGGTTTTTAACCGCAGTTCAAAAAGAATTGCGCGATGATCGCGCCGTTTTTTTTGTTCTCTTATTATTGATTATAAAAATAAGTTTGAATCTACTATATCGAAGTGAAGTTGCGTATAGTTTGTCATCCTGAGGAACGAAGACACGAGCGATAGCGAACTGGCGAAGCAATCACACTAGAAGCTCCGCAATCTAAGCCGCCAATCTTTGTAGAGTTCCGCGTGTGATCCTTCGTTCCTCAGGATGACAAAAATAAGTTTGAATCTACTATATCGAAGTGAAGTTGCGTATAGTCTGTCGTTCCTCCTTTAGGATGACAAAAATAAGTTTGAATCTACTATATCGAAGTGAAGTTGCGTATAGTTTGTCGTTCCTCCTTTAGGATGACAAAAATAAGTGTGAATCTACTGTATCGAAGTGAAGTGTGTATAGTTTGTCATCCTGAGGAACGAAGGATCACACTAGAAGCTCCGCAATCTAAGCCGCTAATCTTTGTAGAGTTCCGAGTGTGATCCTTCGTTCCTCAGGATGACAAAAATAAGTTTGAATCTACTATATCGAAGTGAAGTTGCGTATAGTTTGTCGTTCCTCCTTTAGGATGACAAAAATAAGTGTGAATCTACTATAACGACGTGAAGTTGCATCTGGTTTGTCATCCTGAGGAAAGAAGACACGAGCGATAGCGAACTGGCGAAGCAATCACACTAGAAGCTCCGCAATCTAAGCCGCCAATCGTTGTAGATTTCCGCGTGTGATCCTTCTTTCCTCAGGATGACAAAAATAAGTGATCCTTCGTTCCTTAGGATGACAAGATTGCGCTAAAGAAATGCAGACTTTGGCCCTTTGATCCTCTGAACCTTTGTACCTCTATATAGAATTTCTATCAATAAAATTAAAAGGAACTTTTACCTGACCTTTTTCTTTCTGTAAAATCATTCTGGCGACCGTTTCTCCCATAATATTAAAATCGGTAGACATTACCGTAATGCCTAATAATTCCTTTAGAGGAGTATCGTTATAAGAAATCACGCCGATATCTTTTCCTAAAACAAATTCCTCATCTCGAATCTGTTTCATTAAATTCACCAAATCCGATTCTTCGATCGTGATAAAGAGATCCCCTTTTTTAAGGATCATATCATCGTAAACCTCGCTTAGAATTTCAAAATTAATTTCGTGCTCGACGCAGAATTTTCTAAATCCGTGTAAAATTCTTCTGGGATATGGATAAACCGCTTTATCAGGATAAACCAAAATAAGTCGTTTGTATTTCGATATTTTCGAAAGGCCTTCTTTTAAAGCGTTGTAAATATCATTTTCAAAATCTTGATAAATCTTAATGACATCTTCGCCGGTTCCTAATTTAATATTATCCAAAACCACCAGTTTTTCCTGTGGAATATTTTTAATCGCATTTACGACTTCATCCGTAAAACTTAAATGTTTTAGTTCTTCAGTTTTAAAATGGGTTGTAATAACGTAATAATCATAAGCACCATCATACTTATCTAAGATGTTCAAAAACAAAGTTTCGTCGCAATGATAAATTTGCAGATCAACATGTGCATTGGCGCCGAGCGTATTGATGAAAGAACTGTAGGTCTTCATTTTATACGAACTCAATTTATTGGTTAGAAACAAGATATTTACTTTAGATTCCAGTTTCGTTCTGGTAATATAGTAGCCCTTGCCTCTGATAGAAGAAATAATTTTTCGCTCTTTTAAAATATTATAAGCCTTTTCGACAGTGTCTCGGGACATATAAAATTCTTCACTAAAACTATTTATTGAGGGAATCTTTTGATTGATTTTTAAATTTCCGTTGGCGATGTTTTGTAGAATAGAGTCAACAATTTGTTTGTATTTTGGAACCCTTGAATCTTCGTCTATTTTAATTAGTTTAATCATGATTGTGTCTGGAAATTTGTTTCATATTTCAACGAAACCAATTTTTAATTCTAATTTTTCTTCAATTTCTCTTCTAAAAAGTGAACTAAACTATTGTTCCACACTTTACGTGCCAAAAAGAGAATTTGTTAAGGCTTGTAATACTTTTTTTATAATTTTTGAATTTTGTTCCGATTGAGGATTCAATAATTACGAAATCGATTGCTAAAATAGCCATTTTAAATTTATTTATCCAATAATTACAAAGCCTTATTTATAATTATCCTTAGTTTTAACATAAAAACACTAGAACCATAAAGGATAGTACAGGATAGTTTTGTTTTTTACATTCTATTATTTTACAAAACCAAACTTACTATCAAAAACTAACCTTAAACTAAAAATTATTAAATGGAATCATTATTAGGAATCATTTTTCATTCTATCGGAGGATTTTCTTCGGGTAGTTTTTATATGCCTTTTAAGAAAGTAAAAGACTGGGCTTGGGAAAGCTATTGGCTGGTAGGAGGATTTTTCTCTTGGCTGATTGTGCCGCCAATTGCAGCAGTACTTGACGATTCCAAATTTTGCCGAAATTATCGCATCAGCTTCTCCATCAATAAAAGCATTCACTTATTCAATGGGATTAATCTGGGGAATTGGTGGTTTGACTTATGGTTTGGGAGTTCGTTACTTAGGAATGTCTTTAGGGAATTCAATTACTTTAGGATTTTGTTCTGCATTTGGAGCTTTAGTTCCGTCCATTTATTATGATTTTGTTCCAACAGAAGGTAAAATTTCATTTTCTGATATGCTTACTAATACTGGCGGTCAGATCGTTTTATTAGGAGTTGTGGTATATCTTATAGGAATTGCTATTTCTGGAAAAGCGGGAATGCTTAAGGAGCAGGATTTTGCTACAGGTCATGAAGATAAGGATAAAGACTTCAATTTAGTTAAAGGTTTAATTGTAGCTGTGATTTCAGGAATTTTAAGCTCTTTTTTCAATTACGGAATCGAAGCTGGAAAACCTATGGCAGAGCAAGCTGTAATAACGGGATCTAATCCGTTATTTCAAAACAATGTGACTTATGTTGTTTTGCTTTGGGGAGGTCTTACAACGAACTTTATCTGGTGTCTTTATTTGAATTTTAAAAATAAAACAATTAAAAATTACACCGACAAATCTACTCCAATAACAAAGAATGTTTTGTTTTCTGCACTGGCTGGAACCATGTGGTTTTTACAGTTTTTCTTTTACGGAATGGGAGAAAGCAAACTAGGAAATGGTGCCAGCTCATGGATTTTACACATGGCAACCATTATTTTAACAGCAAACTTTTGGGGATTTTATTTGAAGGAATGGAAAGGAGTTTCTAAAAAAACATTAAGAACTTTTTTCTGGGGAATCGGGCTGATAATGCTTGCAATCGTTTTGGTAGGAATTGGTAACTCACTATAAATAAATACAAGAAATAATACAAATAGTATATGTCGAATACAAACACAATTAATATGAATTTTAAGCATGTAAGCTACCTTTGGGATGATGCTAAAGCGAAGCATTAGCAGGAGATGAAGTGGCGCTTTTTATTTATCGTTCTAACTTGTTAGGAGCTGATTTAAGATTGACCAACTACGGAGGTGGAAATACTTCTGTAAAAATTACTGATAAAGATCCTTTAACGGGAGAATCTTCTGAAGTAATGTGGATTAAAGGTTCTGGCGGTGATATTGGAACATTGACAAAATCAGGTTGTGCGACTTTGTATTTAGACAGACTTCGTAACTTGGAAAATGTGTACAGAGGAATTGAATTTGAAGACGAAATGGTAGAATTATTCAACCACTGTATCTTTGATTTGGCTTCAAAAGCACCTTCTATCGATACGCCTCTGCACGGTTTTCTTCCGTTCAAACATATCGATCACTTGCATCCGGATGCTCGCTATTGCGATCGCCGCGGCAAAAGATGGAAAAAAAATTACAGAAGAGTTATTTAACGGAGAAATTGGCTGGGTGGGCTGGCGGCGTCCAGGTTTCGATCTTGGTCTTCAGTTAAGAACTTGTTTAGAAGAAGCGACAAAAAACGGTAAAAAATTACGCGGAATCATGTTAGGTTCTCACGGATTGTTTACTTGGGGTGATACTGCATTCGAAAGTTATATCAATACCTTAGAAGTAATTGAAAAATGCGCTTCTTATTTAGAAGATAATTACGGAAAAAAACGTCCAGTATTTGGAGGTCAAAAAATAGAAAGTCTTCCAGAAGCAGACCGTAAATTGAAAGCGGCAAAAGTGGCTCCGATTTTAAGAGGTTTCTGTTCTTCAGAGCGTCAGATGATTGGACATTATACAGATGATGCAAGAGTTTTAGAGTTCATTAATTCTAATGATCTTTCAAAATTAGCACCATTAGGAACATCTTGTCCAGATCACTTTTTAAGAACTAAGATCAGCCCGCTGGTTTTAGAATTAGATCCAAACGAAGATTTATCAGACGTTGATGCGATCAAAGCAAAATTAAAACCTGCTTTTGAAGCATACCGTGCCATGTACAAAGAATATTACAATGCATGTAAAAAATCAAATTCACCAGCAATGCGTGATCCAAATCCAGTAGTAATTTTATATCCTGGAGTTGGTATGTTCACTTTTGCTAAAGATAAAACAATGGCGCGTTTAGCATCTGAATATTATGTGAATGCAGTAAACGTAATGAAAGGTGCTGAAGCCGTTTCAGAATACACTTCATTGCCGCACCAAGAAGCTTTTGATATTGAATATTGGTTATTGGAAGAAGCTAAATTACAGCGTATGCCAAAACCAAAAGCATTGTCTGGAAGAGTGGCTTTAATCACAGGTTCTGCAGGAGGAATTGGTAAAGCTATTGCTAAAAAATTCGCTCAAGAAGGTGCCTGCGTTGTAATTAATGATATTAACGAAGAGCGTTTAGAAGGCGCCGCTGAATTTACTAAGGCTTTTGGTAAGGATGCAGTTTCCAGCACTTTATTAAATGTAACTGATGAAGTTAGTACAGAAAAAGCATTAGACGAAGCTTCTCTGGCTTTTGGCGGAGTTGATATTATTGTAAATAATGCCGGAATTAGTATCTCAAAATCTATTGCAGAACATACTTTAGATGAGTGGGATAGATTATACGATATCTTGGTTAAAGGACAATTTATTGTTTCTAAAGCGGGAATCGAAGTAATGCGCAAACAAGGTTTTGGCGGAGATATTGTAAATATCGTTTCTAAAAATGCTGTTGTTGCAGGTCCGAATAATCCTGGTTATGGTTCGGCTAAAGCCGCACAGGCGCATTTAACACGTTTAATGGTCGCCGAATTAGGAGCTGATAAAATTCGTGTAAATACAGTAAACCCTGATGCCGTAATTTCAGACTCAAATATTTGGTCTGGAGGATGGGCAGAAGGTCGTGCAAAAGCATACGGAATTACAGTTGAAGAACTTCCGGCTTACTATGCAAAACGTACGTTATTAAATGAAATCATATTACCTGATGATATCGCTAACGCTTGTTATGCTTTTGTTGGAGGTTTACTTGGTAAATCTACAGGAAATGCCTTAAACGTAGACGGCGACGTTGCCATGGGCTTTTATAGATAAAGATTGTTTAAGTTTTTTATATAAGTTTGTTTAAGCAAAAGTGGTTTTTTGTGGTCTAGCGTTCGATTCTTTCGAACGTTAGATTTTTTTAGCATATAACAGTTTGTTTTAAATAAAGAAAACTTAACAAAAAAGTGAAGTAAAACAAGAGTTTAAACGATGTTAAATTTATAAGTTGAAAGAAATTAAACACATAGAATCATAGATTTTTTATTAAGATTAAAAGTTTAAAAAAAATCACTTGTGATTAACACATAGCTATGTGTGTTAATGCAAGTGAAACGCCTTTGAAGATTAAGATGAGCCTATGATTCTATGTGTTAAAAAAATATATTGACCATATAAAATTTATATATTGTAACTCTATTAAAATACCAATAACTATGCTAATCGGATCAAACCACATTGAATCTCATAACGAGGATTTATTAAAAAAACACCAAAATAAATTAGTTTTTACAGCATCGGAAATAAATGATACAGAAGCAATTATTCAAAAATTAATCGATTTTCAAATTGCAATTCCGTCTTGGGCTTTAGGAACAGGAGGAACAAGATTCGGGCGTTTTGCTGGCGATGGAGAACCTCGTTCAATAGAAGAAAAAATTGAAGATGTAGGGTTGCTTCATGCTTTAAACAATGCTTCGGGAGCTATTTCACTTCATATTCCGTGGGATATTCCAACAAATTACAATTCTATAAAAGCACTTGCGAGACAGCACGGATTAAAATTTGATGCCATGAACTCGAATACGTTTCAAGATCAGGCAGATGCTTCAAATTCATACAGATACGGTTCTTTACAAAACGTAAATAAAGCAGTTCGCAAACAGGCAATTGCACACAACATAGAAGTTATCCAACACGGAATCGAATTAGGATCTGAATCGCTTACAATTTGGTTAGCAGATGGTTCTAATTTTCCTGGACAATTGAACTTCAGAAAAGCATATCAAAATACATTAGAAAGTTTAGAAGAAATCTACGATGCATTACCTTCAAACTGGAAATTATTTTTAGAGTATAAATGTGCTGAGCCTAACTTTTATTCTACGACTGTAGCAGATTGGGGGCAGTCTTATTCGTATGTTAAAAAGTTAGGCGACAAAGCGCAGACTTTGGTCGATTTAGGACATCATTTACCAAATGCAAATATTGAGCAGATTGTTTCTTTATTATTGATGGAAAACAAATTAGGCGGATTCCACTTTAATGATTCCAAATACGGTGATGACGATTTAACGGCTGGAGCATTAAAACCATATCAATTGTTCTTGATTTTTAATGAATTGGTTGAAGGAATGGATGCAAGAGGAATGAATCACGCCAAAGATTTAGGCTGGATGATTGATGCTTCTCATAACATTAAAGATCCTTTAGAAGATTTATTGCAGTCTGTTGAAGCAATTATGATTGCTTATGCACAGGCACTTTCTGTTGACAGAAAAGCATTAGAAAAAGTGCAGGAAGAGAATGATGTTGTAAAAGCACAGGAAATTTTGCAAAATGCATTCCGTACAGACGTACGTGCGTTAGTAGCAGAAGCTCGTCTTCGTTCTGGTGCGACATTGAATCCGGCGACATTATATCGTTCGCTTCAGGTTAGAGAAAATCTAATTGGTGAGAGAGGTCTAAAAACAATGGCAACGGGATTATAATTATAAATTATTAATTGTTAATTATAAATTAGGAGTGATAAGTTAATGCCAATGTTGTTTATATATTGGTTGTTTAAAAAAGACTTAACATAATCATGATTCTGCAATCCAAAATTAACAATTGATAATTAACAATTTACAATTAAAAAAATGAATGTAGTTGCGATTTTTGATATTGGTAAAACAAACAAGAAGGTTTTTTTATTTAACGAAAATTATAAAATTGTCTGGGAGAAATCAGTAAATCTGGAAGAGACCAAAGACGAGGACGGTTTTCCGTGTGAAGATATCGAAGTACTGAAAAAATGGATTTTAGATCGATTATCTGAAATAAAAGAGCTGACAGATTATGTTTTAAAAGCAATCAATTTTAGCACTTACGGAGCCAGTTTTGTTTACATTGACGAAAACGGAAAAGTTTTAACTCCTCTGTATAATTATCTTAAAGATTATCCAGAGGAATTAAAATCCGATTTTTATACCAAATACAAAGGAGAAAAAAAGTTTGCTGTTAAAACAGCTTCTCCAGTTTTAGGCAGTTTGAATTCGGGAATGCAGATTTACCGATTGAAAGAAGAACAGCCTGAATTATTCGAAAAAGTAAAATACTGCCTGCATTTACCGCAGTTTTTAAGTTTTCTTTTAACGAATGAAGCTTACGCCGATATTACAAGTATTGGCTGTCATACCAATTTGTGGAATTTCAAAAAAATGAAATACCATAAATGGCTCAAACAAGAAAATATTTCGGATAAAATTCCGCCAATCCACTTTGGTAAAGATGTAATCCTAAATGGCGATAAACTTGCTGTTGGTGTTGGTCTTCATGATAGTTCATCTGCCATTATTCCATACACAATTAATTTTACAGAACCTTTTGTCTTATTGTCGACAGGGACTTGGAGTATTTCCTTAAATCCGTTCAACAATAAAGCTTTAACTTTTGAAGAACTGCAAAACGATTGCCTTTGTTATATGCAATACACAGAGAAACCTGTAAAAGCCGCACGTCTTTTTGCTGGAAACGAACATGAAGTACAGACAAAACGTTTAGCGCAAGCATTTTAATGTTCCGGTAGATTCATACAAGGAAGTCTATTTTGATAAAAAAATTGTAGCCAATTTAAGGGCGCTTAATTTTCAGATTATATATCCTAAAAAGTATGATTTCGATATTCTAAAAGAATGTCCTTTTCAGAAAAAGAGATTTATCTTATTATAAAGATTACGAAACAGCTTATCATCAATTAATGCTGGATTTGGTAGAACAGCAGGTATTTTCGACCAATCTGGTAATTCATAACAGCCCTGTAAAAAAGATTTTTGTGGACGGCGGTTTTAGTAAAAATTCCATTTACATGAATTTGCTTGCAGAAGCTTTTCCAGATGTAGAAGTGTATGCGGCTCGATGGCGCAGGCAAGTGCATTGGGCGCAGCATTGGCAATTCATCAAAACTGGAATCCAAAACCAATTCAGAACGATTTAATTGACTTGAAATTCTATAAACATTAGGTAAAAACGGTCTGTATGTTGTAAATTTGCTGAGAAACGTAATTTTTACATTTTACAGTACACGCCTAATGAACAACACACTAAATACTACAATATGAAAATTGGACTTTTTATACCTTGTTATGTCGACCAATTTTACCCAAAAGTAGGAATCGCAACCTACGAATTACTTCAAAAATTAGGCTGTGACGTGCAGTTCCCAATGGGACAAACCTGTCGCGGACAACCAATGGCAAACAGCGGTTATGCACATTTAACAAAAGGATGTGATGCCAATTTTATTGCCAATTTTTCTGGATTTGATTATATCGTTTGTCCTTCTGGAAGCTGTGTTTTACATGTGAAAGACCATTTGCACGACGAAAAACAAGAAGATAAAGCAACAGCTATTCGAAATACGGTTTATGAACTTACCGAGTTTATAACCGACATTTTAAAGATCGACCATATTGACGGAAGATTTCCTTTTAAAGTAGGAATGCACGTTAGTTGCCACGGACAGCGCGACTTAAAGCTTTCGCAGATGTCTGAATTGAACGCACCTTTTTTCTCTAAACCAGAACAATTACTGCACGGTATTAAAGATCTTGATTTGGTTGCTTTGACTAGAAAAGATGAATGTCGCGGTTTTGGCGGAACGTTCTGCGTGACAGAAGAAGCTATTTCTGTAAAAATGGGGCAAGATCGTATTAAAGATCACGAAAGCCATGACGTGGATTATATTACAGGCGGCATGATATGTCTTGTTTAATGCATTTAGAAGGTATTTTAAAAGACAAAAAAGCCGAATCAAGACGATCCATATTGCTGAAATATTAAATTCACTCGAAAACTAATAATAAATGTTGAGTATAAAATTTAACCGCAAAGTGCGCAAAGTTTTATGCAATGTTTGCAAAGCTAATTTTTATCCTTGCGCACTTTGCGTTTTTTCTTTGCGCACTTTGCGGTTAAATAGATCATTATAAACATTTCAAAATTGACTTTTAAATAATTAAAAATGTCATCAGAAAAAATAATACCGCACAGCGAAGCCGCAACAAAGTTTAACAAAGATGTAGAACGTGTCAATTGGCACGATGAAACTCTTTGGTTTGTTCGTGCGAAAAGAGATAAATCGGCACACCAGATTGAAGATTGGGAACTGCTTCGTGAAACCGCTTCACAAATCAAACAAAATGTATTATCTAATATTCACGATTATTTAGTTGAATTTGAAGCTAATGCTGAAAGAAACGGCATAATTGTGCATTGGGCGACTCGATGCCAAAGAGCATAACGAAATAGTGCATTCGATCATGGCAAAACATGATGTAAAGCAGATGGTAAAATCTAAGTCGATGCTTACAGAGGAATGTCATTTAAATGATTATTTAGCCGAAAAAGGAATAGAAGTAATCGATTCTGATTTAGGAGAATATATTGTACAGCTTCGTAAAGAACCGCCAAGTCATATTGTACTTCCGGCAATTCACCTAAAAAAAGAAGATGTAAGTGAAACATTTCACGAACATTTAGGTACAGAAAAAGGAAATTTCAATCCGCAGTATTTAACAGAATCTGCACGTCATAGTTTGAGAAATACCTTCCTAACTAGAAAAGTAGCTTTAACTGGAGTTAATTTTGCTGTTGCAGAAACGGGAGAATTTGTGGTTTGTACCAACGAGGGAAATGCTGATATGGGTGCGCATTTAGCCGACGTTCACATTGCGTGTATGGGATTCGAAAAATTGATTCCGAAAAGAGAACATTTAGGTGTTTTCTTAAGATTATTAGCCAGAAGTGCAACAGGACAACCTATAACAACTTTTTCAAGCCATTTCAAGAAACCAAGAGAGGGACAAGAAATGCACATCGTAATTGTAGACAATGGAAGAAGTACACAATTAGGAAGAGAGGATTTTAGAAACTCTTTAAAATGCATTCAGTCGCGGTGCCTGCATGAATACCTGCCCAGTTTACAGACGTAGCGGCTACCATAGTTATCATAATGCGGTTGCGGGGCCAATTGGTTCTATTTTGGCACCAAATTTAGACATGAGCAAAAATGCCGATCTGCCTTTTGCCAGTACGCTCTGCGGATCTTGTACCAATGTTTGTCCTGTAAAAATTGACATTCACGATCAATTGTACAAATGGCGTCAGGTTTTGGTTAAAGAAGGACATACGCCAGCGGCAAAAACAGTGGCAATGAAAACAATGTCCACAGTTTTGGCAAATCCAACCGTTTTTAACATTGCTGGAAAATCAGGAAGATTTGTGATGAAGAATATTCCAGGAATGGTCAACAATAAGATGAATAAATGGTATGATCAGCGTGAAATGCCAGAAGTTCCGGAAGAATCTTTTAGAGAATGGTATAAGAAAAATTCAAAGGAATCTAAAGACAAAAAGAATGAGTAGTAAAGCCGAAATTTTAAAAAAATAAAACTGAATCAGCCTGATTTGGTTTCAGAACTGCCAGATTTAAAACTTTTAGGTTCAGAACAATTTGATGTGTTAGAAACTTATAAAACGGTATTAAAAGGAATTGGAGGCGATTCAGTTGAGGTTGCTGATTATACCGAAATCATCAATTATATAAAATCCAATTACAATCTAGATAAAAGATTGATTACAACTCTTCCGGAACTTTCAGAAATTGCTTCGTTAGATTGGAAAACCGTTGACCCGCATTCACTGCAAGATGTGGAATTAACGGTTATAAAAGCATATTTTGGAGTAGCAGAAAACAGCGGTCTCTGGGTAACGGATGCTATTTTAGGACAGCGAGTTGCTCCTTTTATTGCGCAGTATTTAGCGATTATTGTTCATAAAAATGACATAGTTCCAACAATGCGACAAGCTTATGACAGAATTGGAAATCAGGAATATGGTTTCGGAACTTTTATTGCTGGTCCGTCAAAAACAGCAGATATTGAACAATCTTTGGTTTTGGGAGCCCACGGCGCAAGAGGATTGATTGTATTTTTATTGGATTAAAAGTGTTTTTCTAAAAATAAAAAAATAGAATTAAATTACATACTTAGAGACTATTTCTTTTAAAAGAAAATAGTCTCTTTTTTTTATTTAAAATTGCGCTTAAAAAAAACATAAAATTCTTCTTGATAAATTTATGTGAAAAAAAAATATAAATATTTGATTGTTAGTATTTTAAATTTTATTATTTTTACATCTCATAATTAAAGATATTATTTTTTGACATTTCTTTAATTTTTAAAGCCTTTAATTACAATTGTTTATCAGAAGTACAAGGTACCCGATTTACATGCCCAAAAAATTGTATACCCCAATTTCACTTTTTTATCTAGCCCTTTCTTAATTCTCAGCCTTTAAAATTTTAGTACTGAATGTTGACACTATTTTTATTCAAAAATAGCGCCGTCGCTTTACTATGTATTTTATTTCCCTTTTTCTCTTAAAATTGTTTTACGAACTTAATAGTTAAATTTTATGAAGAATAAATTACTCTTTTTAGTTTTATTGATCGTTAATTGTAAAGCTTATTCTCAGGTTGGTATTGGAACTCCTATGCCAAACTCCTCTTCACAGTTAGAAGTAACCGCATCGAATAAAGGTGTGCTGATTCCAAGAATAAGTTTAACCAGCTCTACGGATGCGGTCACAATTGCAAGCGGTAATGTAAATAGCTTATTAGTATTTAATACTGCGACTATTTCGGATATTAAACCAGGTTATTATTACTGGTATGATAACAAATGGAACAGAATTGTTGTTTCGAATGAAATAACGGCGACTCCCGGTACGGTTATTTATAATCCCACGACACAGCAATTTACTTATGTTGATGGGACTGGAACAACACAAATAATTGATTTTAGCCAAATTGTAAAATCAAATGAAACTATAACTACATTAAATAAAAATGCGTCAAATAATGGGCAGTACATCTATACAAGTGAAAATGCAACAACCACAACTATAGATGTTGTTGGAGATGTAATCAACAACGCTTCTACGGTACTAAATAATCCTGCTTTTGTTACGGAGCTGACCAATATTATTAAATCGAATGAGACACTTACGAGTTTAGTTTATGATGGAGTGGCAAATACATTAACTTATACAGATGAAAAGGCAGTTTCAACAACGGTTAATTTATTAGATTTAGTAGGAAATGCCGAAACTCAAACCACATTAGTTTATGATCCGACAGCCAAAACCTTAACTTATAACGGTGAAAGTGGTACTCCTACAATAATTAATTTACTTGATCTGGTGGGAGATGCAGAGACCATTACAACAATATCACCAGTTGTAATTACAGGAAATACCATTGCCACTTATACTAATGAATCAGGAGGAACTCCCACAGAAATTAAAGAAACTGCTACCACATTGACACAAAATGTTGCGACAGGTGCAATAACGTATAATAATGAAACAGGAATTGGCACTATTGCCCAAGTGAGAAGTGTAGATTCGGGAAATATCTTAACTATAGGAACAGATGGAGGCGCATTATTAACTCCATCTTCCATAACAAATGCTACTACTGTTTCAAATGCTTCAGCAGTAAATACGGCAACGGTTACAGTAAATGGAATTACCAGTACAGGAGCTCCAATTATAAACAGCAATGAAATTTCACTCACAGGATCAAGTTTAACTTCAACCGTAAACGGAGTTGCAAGTACGGCTTTGGATTTAGCGCCTGTGATTTCTGCGAGCAACGACAAATACATTAAGCCTTTCAGGTAATACTTTAACTTCTGATGTAAATGGGGTCTCGTCAACTTCAGATGCAGTTGGAAGTGTATCTAATGCTTCAGCAGTAAATACGGCAACGGTTACAGTAAATGGAATTACCAGTACAGGAGCTCCAATTATAAACAGCAATGAAATTTCACTCACAGGATCAAGCTTAACTTCTACCGTAAACGGGGTGGCAAGTACCGCTTTGGACTTAGCACCAGTTATTTCTGCAACGAACTACAAATACGTTAAGCCTTTCAGGCAATACTTTAACTTCTGATGTAAATGGGGTCTCGTCAACTTCAGATGCAGTTGGAAGTGTATCTAATGCTTCAGTAGTAAATACTGCAACGGTGACTGTAAATGGAATTACCAGTACAGGAGCTCCAATTATAAACAGCAATGAAATTTCACTCACAGGATCGAGCTTAACTTCAACCGTAAACGGAGTGGCAAGTACCGCTTTGGACTTAGCACCAGTTATTTCTGCGAGCAACTACAAATACATTAAGCCTTTCAGGTAATACTTTAACTTCTGATGTAAATGGGGTATCTTCAACTTCAGATGCAGTTGGTAGTGTTTCTAACGCATCAGTAGTAAATACTGCAACGGTTACTGTAAATGGAATTACCAGTACAGGAGCTCCAATTATAAATAGCAATGAAATTTCACTCACAGGATCAAGTTTAACTTCAACAGTAAACGGAGTGGCAAGTACAGCTTTGGATTTAACGTCTGCCATTTCTGCGGCGACTACAAATGATTTAACAGCAGTAAACGGAAATCTAATATCAACAGTAAACGGAGTCGGGTCGACTCCTGCTGTTCCAATTTTAGTAACAGCAGATAATGGATTAACAGCGACAAACGGAAATGTGCAATTGGGAGGAGCGCTGACAAGTCCGACAACAATTATAACTGATCCAACAAATACTTTATCTATTCAAGGATTGACGTTTGGAAATCCTCTTGATGATGTTATTGTTATAGATCAATTTGGACTATTAAGATCACTTCCTTCAAAAGAATTTAATATGAATAATTGGAGTATAAATGGAAACATGAACATTCAGTCTTCGTTTCAATTTTTAGGAACACTAGACGATGCTGATTTAGTTTTTAGAAGAAATAATATTGTGTCTGGAAAATTAGAAATCAATAATACTTCTTTCGGAGTTAATTCGTTAAATGGACCTTCTCCCGGATTTAATAATGTAGCCATTGGAACATCTGCACTTGTCGCCAATAATGGTGGTGCCCACAATACTGTAATGGGTTTTTCAGCTATGGAAGCTAATACAAATGGTTCCGAAAATACGGCAGTAGGTTTTAATTCTTTATATTCTAATACCATTGGAGGTCAAAATACCGGTTTTGGTGATTGGTCACTTTATAATAATTTAGATGGAAATAGAAATACAGCTCTTGGTTATTATGCTGGTGCTCTTGTGACAGGCGGAGATAATATTACTTTAGTTGGAGCTTTTGCAGAAAGTGCAAGTGGTTTAAGTTATGCTACTGCTATAGGATCAGGAGCATATGTAGCGACTAGTAACAGTTTGGTCTTGGGAAATATTGAAGATATAAAGGTAGGAATTGGGACTGATTCACCAACAAACGCTTTTCATGTAAAACTGCCTGTACAGCAAGTTGGTTTAGATCCTATTCGTTTTGAAGGTTTACAGCCAAGCACCTCAAGCAGTGATTTAACGGTTGTTATAGATGCAACAGGAGTTTTAAAAACTAAAGCTGTGGTTACTGGAATTAGATCAATTTCTGGAGATTACGCATTTACTCCAGATGATTACACAATTATAGCCAGAAATCTAACAAATGATATTACCATTACACTTCCTGATCCTGCGCTGAATACTGGCAGAATTTTAATAATCAACCAATTTAATTTAGTAAAACCAGATACCTCGCCTCTTGTTATTAATTTTAATGTACCTGTAATTTATTCAGATACGGAAGCATTTCCATACATCTCTACAAGTATTTTTGGAGGTCCTAGAGGACAAAGTGTGAAAATTACATTGCAGTCTGATGGAGTTGATTGGTATGTAGTGAGTTATACTATATGATTGGATAAGCGCAGATCAATTTTAAAAAAATAATTTAAAAGATTATGAAGAAGATCTATATAAAAATAAGTATAACATCAATGTTTTTTATTGGTGATCTCACGGCACAAACAGTCAATGTTGGAGATCTATCTATCTTAAATAATACTGATTTTTCAACGCTGTTCAATTTTGAGAATACAGCAGATGGAGATGTGATAAATGACGGAAGATTCTATGCGTATGCTAACTTTAAAAATGATGGTCTGGTTACTTTTACAAATACAGACAATGGAACGACTTTTTTTACAGGAACACAAATTCAGTTAATAGAAGGTTCCCAAAATGCGCACTTTCAAAATATTGTTTTTGATAATACATCGGCAATTGCCCCTTTTCATTTAAATACGATAATTAATGTGGGTAAAAATGCATCATTTAAAAACGGAATTGTAGATGCCGAAAGTTTTAATGGTAAAATGATTTTTGAAGAAAATGCATTTCATTCTGATGCCAGTAATCTTAGTTTTGTTGATGGAAAAGTAGAGAATCTGGGGAATTTAAAATTTGAATTTCCTATTGGAGACGATGTTTATTTCAGACCCTCAATACACGACAAAGCAGACGATTCTCAAAACATTTATACCACGCAGTATCAGTTTAAAAATGCTGGATCTGCTCATCCGTATACGAGTAAGGAAGAAGGAATTATTTCAATTGATGAAATGGAATATTGGAACTTAACTCAGGATCAGGGAACCGAAAAAATTGTATTAAGCCTTACTTTAGATGCCAATACAACTCCAGCCTTGTTTTTTCAGGAAGATGCAGATACAGAACTTGCTATAGTTCGCTGGGACAATACAACATCAAAATGGATTAACGAAAAAGGGGTAACGACAGATTTATTAACTGGCGCAGACTATACAAAAATGGTCACAACCCAAGTAAGCGGTTACGGAATTTTTACCATTGCAATAGTGGAAAAAGCCAATCCAGAACCACCCGGAGATTTGGAAATTTTCAATGCCCTTTCTCCAAATGGAGACGGTATAAACGATAGTTTTCATATAAAGGGAATAGTTAATTATCCAGATAACAGAGTAGAAATTTACAACCGCTGGGGTATAAAAGTTTATGACGCGCAGTCTTATAATGAAAGCGATGTTATGTTTAAAGGATATTCTGATGGACGTGGAACTGTAAAAAGAAGCGAAGGTCTTCCAGCAGGAACTTATTTTTATATTTTAAAATATGTAAAAGATTCGAAAACAATAGAGAAAACAGGATATCTCTATATTAGTAATGATAATTAAAGAAAGCTTTATCACTTTGCATAAAAAAAACGAGACTATTTAAGTCTCGTTTTTTACTTTTTATTTTGAATTTATGTTGTCTGATCGTCTGTTGTGGCATCCGGAGCATTTGATTTTACAGATGCAATTCCGTTGTCTCTTGCAGAAGTGCTTTCATACATTTCACTTGAACCAATGATTTGGCCGTTTCCAGCTTTTAAAGTAAAATAAGGTTTTCCGCTTTTAGATTCCTCTTTGCTGTAACGACTGTCATCCTGCGAGTTTGTTTTTACAGAATCAATTCCGTTTTTACATCCATCTTTTGAAGCATAACCTTCACTTGTTAAAATTGTCTGGCCATTACCAGCTTTTAAATTGAATTGAAATTCCCCGTTGGTTCTTTTAGTAATTACAAATTTTCCCATGTAGTTTTTTATTAAAGTTAGGTAATAATTTATTTTTGATAATTATAAAAATACAAAACTTAGTAATACAAATCATACATCAATTTGAAAAAATCATTACCTAAACAATAAAAAAAATAGCATAAGTATTTATAAAAGAGTCTTTTCTGAAAACTAATTATATCCCTAAACGAAAATCAGAAACACTTTTTTCTTCCAGACTAATTTCTTCAAAAATACTTTGAGTTCCTTTATCTACGGGACATTGCGTACTGATTCCCGTCCAGATTTCTTGTGGATAATTGTTTTTATATAAACGCACCATCTGCCAGTTTTTCTTATCAAGAGAATAATAACTCGCAACAGTTTTAGTATCAGATGAAATTTTCATATAAACAGAAGGCTCTTTTACAACATCATGATTGTTATCATCAGAAGTTCCCATCGTGCGTACCGTTACCATTCTGTGATTACCTCTTTCGTCTTGTTCAAAACAAAACTTCTGGTATAAATTATCATTCGCATAAATATATAATACACCAGCATTATACAATCCTTTGGCTGTAAATTCAGGAGTAACTTTCGCTGTAAGCGTAAAAGGTTTTGTATTGTCTATTTTAGATAAAAGCATTGGCGCAGTAGTATTAGATAATTTTCCGTCTGGGTCTGAGAAATAATCTGATTTTTCGCCTGCTTTAAAGACAATTTTTTCACCTGCCTCAGTTTTTATAAGTGTGTCGGCACCATTAACCGCTTTTGTAAAGTGAATTCCCGATAATTTAATATCGCAAGGCGAACCATTTACAAATGCTGAATCTGTTTTAGTATTTAGTGCACTCGTCGTTTTTGCTGTTTCATTTTTAGAATTACAGCTGATCAATAAAGATAGGCTTAGGATAACAATTGATTTGTCAAAAAATGTTTTCATAAATTATTTTTTTGGGATAGAAAGTGATATTTTTAGTTTTCCAAAAATAGAATTGCTTTTAAAAATGGGCAATACGTAAAATTAACCAATTACATTTTCTAAATGCCACAGAATCTCTCCATCGAAAATCAATTAATGACTACGTTTTTAGAACAAAAATTTGAAATAGGAGAATCGAATGATATAGAAATGTACAAGCAGTTTGTAAGTAATTATGTAAAGATTGAACAATGTGTGGCTGTTTTGTCTGATTTTCGATCGGACTGCAGTTATATTTATGCAGGAAGTTTTGGTTCTGTTTTTGGACTTCCAAACGAAAATTCGGAAATTGATTCTGCTTTTGAAGATTGCATTTTTACCAAAATCAATCCAGATGATTTGGTCGAACGTCATGCATTAGAACTTCATTTTTATCAATTCTTAAAAGAAATTTCTCAAGAAGAATATAGTAATTACAGTACTTTCAGTCGTCTTAGAATGAGAGATTCAATCGAAAAAAGTACTTATATTAATCATCGTACCATTTATCTCAAAACCTTTAACAACGGGAGTATTTCTCTGGCGTTATGCCTGTATCTGCCATCTACAGATTTACAGCCTCGAACTGGTATCGATGGCAAAATTATCAATATCCAAACAGGTGAAGTAATTGAATCCGATAAATATAAAAAGCATGCAGAAAATATACTTTCAAAAAGAGAACTGGAAGTACTAAATAGCGTAGCAAAAGGAAACAAAAGCGAACAAATTGCCGGCGAAATGAATATTTCAGTTTATACCGTTAGACGCCACAGACAGAATATTATAGAAAAACTAAAAGTTACCAATACAGCAGAAGCAGTTCAAACTGCTTTTGTCATTGGAATTATATCCATTTAAATACGTGATCTCTTTTTATTAATTTGTATTTTTATAATAGATTACACAAAATACATCAACGCCAATTTTGTTGATGCAAATTATTTATGAAAGAAATCAGCCAAATACTTAAAGCATATTCAAAGGCAAAATTATCAGGAAAGAAAACAGCTTTGGCCACAGTCGTTAAAGTTGAAGGATCATCTTATCGGCGACCCGGCGCACGCATGCTTGTAACTGAAGATGGTGAACTTACAGGCGCTATCAGCGGAGGCTGTCTGGAAGGAGATGCACTTCGAAAAGCACTTCTTTCTATTCATCAAAAGCAAAATAAACTGATTACTTACAATACCAGTAATGAAGATGATGCTGAAGTCGGTTTACAGCTTGGATGCAACGGAATTGTACATATTCTGTTTGAATTTATTGAAGATGCCGTTGAGAATAATCCAATTCAGCTTTTACAGCAATTAGAATTAGAAAGAAAAGAAGCCGTAATAGTTACCGTTTTTTTCCCTAAAAAGAAATGCTTTTCAGATGGGAACAACATTGTTTTTTAGAAAAGACAGTCCGATTTTAAATCATAATAATGAAGTTTTGAGTTTAATTTCAGATGTAAAAGAAGTTTTGGAAACCAAAATATCTGTCGTAAAAAAACTGCGAGCAGGAAAATGATAATGAAGCTTTAATCGAATATATAAAACCGCCAATTTCGCTCGTTATTGCAGGTGCAGGAAATGATGTACAGCCTTTAGTACAAATGGCATCCATTTTAGGGTGGAAAATTACTGTTGGTGAAGGCCGAATTGCCCATGCATCAACAAAGCGCTTTCCTAAAGCAGATCAGGTGTTTACTGCAAAATCCGAACAATTTTTAGAAAATATTACAGTAGATAATCAAACCTATTTTGTTTTGATGACGCACAATTACAAATACGATTTGGGAGTTCTAAAATTACTATTAGAAACAAATTGTCAATATATTGGAATTTTAGGTCCAAAATCAAAACTAAATCGAATGCTGGATGATCTGGAAAAGGAAGGGATTTACGTAAATGAAGAACAGCTGAAAAGAATTTACAGCCCAGTAGGATTAGATGTTGGTGCCGAAACAGCAGAAGAAATAGCACTTTCAATTGTGTCTGAAATTAAAGCATTTTCTACCGAAAGATTTGGTACTTCTTTAAAATATAAAGCGGGAAAAATTCACGACGAAATCGAGTATGAAAAATAAATTTCAAGATAAAACAGGAATTGTCATTTTAGTCGCAGGAAATTCATCACGACTTGGCAGACCAAAACAGTTGTTAGAATATAAAGAATCAACACTTTTAAAAAATACGATTTCAGAAGCTCTAAATGTTCCAAATTCATTTGTAATAGTCGTAACAGGCGCAAACAATCAAAAGATCGAAAAAGAGCTTGATTCTCTCGCAATTACATTATGTTACAATGAAGATTGGGAAATTGGAATGTCATCTTCAATCGTAAAAGGATTAAGAGAAATATTGCATTTAAACCCAGATTCTGAAAAATGTATTTTTGCAGTTTGTGACCAGCCTTTTGTTACGAGTTCAATATTTGAAAATCTTATAACCGAATATCATAAAACCCAAAAAGGAATTGTCGCTTCAGCTTATTCTGAAACCTTAGGAACTCCGGTTTTATTTCATAAAAAATATTTCAATGAATTGTTGGATTTGAAAGGGCAGGAAGGAGCGAAAAAAATCATTAAAAAATATTTAGAAGATACAGTTTCAGTTCCTTTTGCAAAAGGCAATATTGATATTGATACGGAAGAAGATTATACTAAGTTGATTTCTTGATTTTAAGGTTTTAAGGTTTTAAGGTTTAAAGGGACAAAGGGACAGAGGGACAAAGGTGTGCAGAGGTTCAAATATTTTTATATTTCGCTCCGCTGGAGCTATTTAACTTTGGCTATTTTTGTTTCTATAAATATAACGCCCTCCTAGGGCTTGGTTAAACTCTTTTTTGAATTATTAAATAAAGCTTTTCCAAGCTTTGGTTGTAAATTCCTTTAGGAGTGATATATTTATAGTTTCTATAAATATCACCCTTCTAGTGCTTGGCTAAAACTTTTTTTAAATTTATTAAATAAAGCTTTTTCAAGCTTTGGTTGTAAACTCCTTTAGGAATGATATATATTTATAGTTTCTATAAATATATCACTCTTCTAGGCTTGGCTAAAACTCTTTTTAAATCATTAAATAAAGCTTTTTCAAACTTTGGTCGTAAACTCCTTTAGAGTGTAATATTTATAGTTTCTATAATATAATACCCTTCTAGGGCTTGGCTAAAACTCTTTTTTAAATTATTAAATAAAGCTTTTTCAAGCTTTGGTTGTAAACTCCTTTAGGAGTGTAATATTTATAGTTTCTATAATATAATACCCTTCTAGGGCTTGGCTAAAACTCTTTTTTAAATTATTAAATAAAGCTTTTTCAAGCTTTGGTTGTAAATTCCTTTAGGAGTGATATATTTATAGTTTTTATAATATAATACCCTTCTAGGGCTTAGCTAAAACTCTTTTTAAATTTATTAAATAAAGCTTTTTCAAGCTTTGGTAGCAAACTCCTTTAGGAGTGTAATATTTATAGAATAGGTTAAGATTTTTATTTCTAAGCCCCATCGGGGCGATATCTTACTACGGATTAAAGTTTTATACCATAATTGCAAAAAATAAAAAAATTGCTCCCGAAGCATCGGGACGGTGTCTTTGCGAGATTATTTCGTAAAAACAAAACAAATAAAACTTAGTGCCCTAGCGCCTTTGCCGCAAATTCACCAGCCAAAGCCAAAACCCGCTCAACAGCAATCTCAATTTCCTCCAAAGTTGTAAAACGCCCCAGACTAAAACGAATCGAACTCAAAGCCTCTTCATCAGATAATCCCATCGCTTTTAAAACATGAGATGGTTCAGAAGTTACCGCCGAGCACGAAGCCCCATTTGAAACCGAAATATTCCCCAAACCCATAATTAAATGCTCTGAATTTACATTTGGAAAACAGATATTTGTAGTATTATAAATTCGGTTTTCTGTATTTCCGTTTAAAAAAGAACCCTCAAATTGAAGTAAACCAACTTCTAATGTATTGCGTAATAGTTCGACTCTATTTTTATCTTCTTCTAATTGATTTAAAGCAATTTCAGATGCTTTACCTAAACCAATAATTCCAGTCACGTTCAATGTACCAGTCGCGTAATTTACGCTGCTGTCCGTCGCCTGTAATTTGTGGAAGAAGTTTTAATTTGGCTTTCGCCGAAATATACAAAGCCCCAATTCCTTTTGGACCGTAAAATTTATGTGCAGAAAGGGCTAAAAGGTCAATTCCCAAAGTTTTAACGTCAATTGGAATTTTTCCAGCGAACTTGCGTAGCATCACATAAAAAAAGTACATTTTGGGCTTTAAGTATTTTAGAAATCTCACTGATATTTTGTAAGACGCCAGTTTCATTATTAGAAAACATTCCGATGAAAACCAGTGTTTTATCTGTTATTGCTTCATTTAAAAGATTAAGGTCTAAAAGTCCGTCTTTAGCGACTGGTAAATACGTTATTTCAAAACCAATGCGCTCCATAAACTGGCAGGTTTCGAGTACAGCTTTGTGTTCAGTAGCAACAGTTACAATATGTTTTCGATCCTGATCAGCCAGACCTTTAATTGCTAAATTAATTGCTTCTGTCGCACCCGATGTAAAGGTTATTTCTTCTGCATCAGCATTAATTAAATTAGCGGTTTGCCAGGATGCATTTTCCACAGCTTCATTTACGGTTAATCCGGCAATGTGCTGACTTGTAGAATTGGCATAAAGATCAGAAAAATAAGGAAGCATAGCTTCAAGAACCCGCTCATCAATACGAGTTGTTGCATTATTATCCAGATAAATATTTTGATTTTGAAACATAATTTTGACTTGATTTAGTAAAAATACAAATAAAAAAATAAGAACTCAATCCGATTTACTTAACCGCAAAGCACGCAAGTTTTTTATATTTTGAAATTTATATAAAGGCAAAGTTCACAAAGCTGTACTTGACAAAGCTTTGCGAATTTTGTGTTTTTAATCACGACTAAAGATTAAAAACTTTAGCGCCTTTTCGGTAAAAACTCAACGAAATCATAATAATTCTAAATAACGATGATGTTTGAATTTTATAACTTTTTGTGAATTAAGATGGTTAAATTTGTTAGAATCCCCAAGTGATTTTGCTAATTTAAAAGATAGACTGAATGGCTTCTAAGAAAACAAATCCGAATAAAGTAACTCCGGAAGACTCAAATTCCCGCCGTGACTTTATAAAAAAATCAGGACTTTTTACCGCTCTCGCCTTGACACCGCCGTCACTGGTAATGGCATCCGAGAATAAATGGGACGAAAAAATAGCGGAATATTTAGAGACAGTACCGCTTTCTATTGAAGTAAATGGTAAAAAGCACAATCTTAACATCGAACCCAGAACAACTTTGCTGGATCTGTTAAGAGAGCAATTGCAACTTACTGGAACTAAAAAAGGCTGTGACCACGGTCAGTGCGGTGCTTGTACAGTTCATGTAAATGGAACTAGAATTTTATCTTGCTTGTCTTTGGCATCCATGCGGCAAAATGCGCAGGTTACCACAATTGAAGGACTTTCAAATGGAAAAAAACTTCACCCAATGCAGGAAGCTTTTATCAAACATGATGGTTTCCAGTGCGGCTATTGTACTCCAGGACAAATCATGTCTGGGATTGCCTGCATAAAAGAAGGGCATGCTAACAGCAGAGAAGAAATAAGTGAATATATGAGCGGTAATATTTGCAGATGCGGTGCGTATCACAATATTGTTGATGCTATAACTGAAGTTAAGGAAGGAGGAAAGGAATTATGAAAAACTTTCAGATAATTAGAGCTTTATCAGCATCTTCTGCTGTTTCAAATATAAAAAAAGAAAGTGATGCCATGTTTATTGCCGGCGGCACAAACTTGGTCGATTTAATGAAAAAGAATGTGGTCGCTCCAGATAAACTGGTCGATATTACGGCTTTGGATTTAAAACAAATTGAATTTTTAAAAGGAAAAGTTTCAATAGGTGCATTGGCAAAAAATAGTCAGGTTGCCGAAGATGCTTCCATCAAAGAAAAACATCCTTTGCTGGCTTTGGCTTTAGCGACCGGAGCGTCGCAACAAATACGACATATGGCAACGGTTGGAGGTAATATCGTTGCAGCCGAACACGTTGTTCTTATTTCTACAACACCGATATGCCCTGCAATAAACGCGTTCCGAAAAGTGGGCGCGGAGCTATTGGAGGAGCAAATAGAATGCACGCTGTTTTTGGAGCTTCAGAAAGTCGCATTGCAGTTCACCCAAGTGATATGTGTGTGGCGCTTGTCGCATTAGATGCCACTGTTTTGGTGGAAGGACCAAAAGGAAAACGACAAATTAAATTCACAGATTTTCATACTCTTCCAGGGAATACACCAGAAAAAGACAATACCCTAGAAAATAAAGAATTAATTACTTCAGTTGAAATTCCGGATAATAATTTTACTAAAAATGTCCATTATCTAAAAGTCCGAGATAGAAGCAGTTATGCATTTGCATTGGTTTCTGTTGCTGTGGCTTTAGATTTGAAAAATAATAAGATCAATGATGTCAGACTCGCTATGGGCGGTGTGGCACATAAACCATGGCGATTAACTGAGGCTGAAGAATTTCTGAAAGGAAAAACAATTTCAGAAGAATTATTCAAACAAGCGACACATTTATCGATGAGAGACGCAAGAGGATACGGTGACAATGATTTTAAATTGACACTTGGAGCCAATGCCATAACAGAAGCACTTACAATAGCGAGCATCAAAATAATTAGAATTATGAGCAAGACAAGTAATATTAATAGAGTTGACGGATTTGCTAAAGTAACAGGTTCTGCAACATATTCTGCCGAATACAAAACGCCTGGAGTTGTATATGCCTGTTTGGTTGGAAGTACAATTGCCAAAGGAAGAATCAAAACCATTGATACTAAAAAAGCAGAATGGGCGCCGGGAGTTTTGGCTGTCATTACGCATTTAAATGTAGATAAACCTTCTGGGTATCAAAAAGCAAAAGACAAAAATAATTTTGGTCAGTCGCGCAGATTTTTAAAGATGATTCGGTATTGTATTACGATCAGCCAATTGCGTTGGTTATTGCCGATACTTTCGAGAGAATGCAGTACGCAGACAAGTTTAATTAAAGCCGATTATTTAAAAGAAGAACATTCGACTGAACTTAAAAAAGCGGCAGATAAAGAGAAAAAAGTCGAGACCGATAAAGGAAATGATTACCATCGCGGGGAACATGACGGTTATAAAAATGCAGAAGTAGTTTTAGAAGCCGAATATACTATTCCAACTGAAGTTCATAACCCAATGGAACTAGCAAATATTATAGCAAAATGGGACGGAAATAAACCGACTTTATATACCAAAAGTCAAGGTGTTGAAGGAACGCGTAAAAGTGTTGCCGGAGTTTTTGGAGTGCCAATTGAAGATGTTGAGGTTCACTCCGAATATCTTGGTGGTGCATTTGGAATGGGATTGCACACTTGGCCGTATGAAATTGCCGCTTTAATTGGTGCAAAGAAATTGAATAAACCTGTAAAATTAGTTTTGCATCGCGAGCAGATGTTTACAAACGTTGGCTTTAGACCTTACACGATTCAGAAAATGGGTCTGGGCGCTACAAAAGCTGGAAAATTAACGGGTTTAACGCATGAAGCCGTTGCAATGACTTCTAGCTATGAGGATTTCATGGAAGGAACTGTAAACATGTCACGATTTATTTATGATTGTGCCAATGTTTCAACACGTTACAGAATTGTTCCTCTAGATACTTGTACACCAATTTGGATGCGTGGCCCGGGAGAAGCGACAGGTTCTTTTGCCTTAGAATCGGCTATGGATGAATTGGCGCATAAATTAAATATGGATCCGATTGAGTTTCGAAAATTAAATTATGCCGAAAAAGATCTGGAACAAAATAAACCGTGGAGCAGTAAATATCTTTTAGAATGTTACGAAGGCGGCATGGAACGCATTGGCTGGAAAAACCGTAAAAATAAACCAGGATCAGTTAAAGAAGGCGAGTGGCTTGTGGGCTACGGAATGGGAACAGGAACTTTTGGTTCTTATAGAAATCCAACTTCTGTAAAAGCTAAATTTTTGCCCGATGGGAATTTAGTACTGCAATGCAGTGTAAATGACATGGGGCCTGGAACAGCAACTATGATGACAGCAATTGGTGCCGAAATAACCGGAATTCCATCAGAAAATGTTATTATCGAAATGGGAAAAAGTGGCTTACCAAAAGGGCCAACACAGGGAGGATCGGCAACGACTTCATCTGTAGGTTCTGCGGTTCATGATTCTTGTAATTTGCTAATAAGTAAACTATTAGGTTTAGCTGTAGAAAATCCTGCATTTAAAGGAACTGCGATTACAGATTTATCTTTTTCGAATGGGTTGATATCTTCTAAAAAAGACAAATCCAAAACCCTAACTTTGACTTCTTTATTGAGCACAAATAAATTAGACGGATTAGAAGTAGAAAATTTATCAAAAGGAACTGAAGAGGCTAAGAAATATTCGATTTATTCGTTTTCAGTTCATTTTGTAAAAGTATTAGTGAATCCGAATTTGGGAAAAATAAGACTGGCGCATGTGGTCTCCTGTGCAGATATTGGAACGGTTATCAACCAAAAAACATCTGCTGGACAAATGTACGGCGGTGCTGTAGGCGGAATGGGAATGGGACTAATGGAAGCTTTAGAAATCGATCATCGTTTCGGCCGTCCGATAAACAACAATTTTGCTGATTATCATGTTCCCGTAAATGCGGATATTGAAAAACAAGAAGTTTTCTTCGTTAATAAAAAAGATCCAATCAGCAACCCAATGGGAACAAAGGGATTAGGAGAAACAGCTTTGGTTGGAATGGCACCTGCAATTGCAAATGCGGTTTTCAATGCAACCGGAAAACGTGTACGAGATTTACCAATTACGCTGGATAAAATTATAGAAACCGTTAAGGCTTAGGCTTAAAAACAATTACAAAAATCCCTTTGAAAATAAGATTTTAAAGGGATTTTTTTGTTATAAAGATATCTTGCAAAGTTATAAAGATATCTTGCAAAAGAGACGAGAGATAAAGTTTTTTTGCGTGATAAAGCTTTGAGATCTTGCGTAAATCTCCTCTTTGCTGTTAAATAAAAAAAATCGCAAAGCTTAAAAAACTTTGCGACTTTGTGCCTTCGTGGCATATATCATTAAAACTTATTTAATCGTAATTGGCAATTCAACTGTCGTTTTATCCCATCCAATAACAAGATTTGTTACAGAACCTTGAGTTGTAAAAGCAATTGATAAAGCTTCTATAGGAGTAGAAACTGCTTTAACAGGAACAGAAACTCTTACAACATCTTTACTTTCATCGTAAGCATATCCACCCCATAAATCCAATTCCTTATTGATAATGATCGTCCATTTATCTTTTTCAGGAATAGCAAATAAACTATAGTATCCAGCAGGAATATTTTTACCGCCAATTGTTACTGCTTTGTAGAATTTGATTTCTGTATTTTCGTTAGCACCAACTCTCCACACTTCTCCAAACTTTACGATGTCACCAAAAATCGTACGTCCCTTTGCAGAAGGTCTTGCGTAAGTAACTTTTACAACTGGATTTGGATTATCTGTTTTTTTGAATTTAACAGCTTTGTTTGGGAAATAAGAAATATCAACCGGACTTGCATCAAGCGGAGCAAATTTTACTACGTCCTGTGCTTGAACGGTAAAAGCGACCGAACAAAGTAACTGCCAATAAACTAAATTTTTTCATAGGATTACAATTTTTAGAATTACTACAAAGTAAGTTAATAATGAAGAAAAATCATATAATTACAGTTTGTTTTTTGTTAATGAATTGATAATGGTCTGCTCAATCTGCCACCTGAATGATAGCGAGCAGGCGAAGCAAATCTGTAAAAAAAACTTTCCGCCTTAGCGTCTTCGTGGCAAAACAACTTATAAAGATCGCTTAATCCCTAATTCAAGCCCGCGCAGTTCTGCTAAACCTCTTAAACGGCCAATGGCAGAATACCCTGGATTTGTTTTTTTCTTTAAATCGTCTAACATTTGGTGTCCGTGATCTGGGCGCATTGGCAGTTTGGTATTGTTTCTTTTCTCCACTTCCAAAATCGCTTTTACGACTTCATACATATCAACATCGCCTTCCAAATGATTGGCTTCGTAGAAACTTCCTTCTTCATCCCTCTGCGTACTTCTTAAATGAATAAAATTCATTTTATCCCCGTGACGTCTTACAATGCCGGGCAAATCGTTATCAGCACGAACGCCGTAAGAACCTGTACACATTGTAAATCCGTTTGATTTTGAAGGCGCCGCATTCATTAATTCGATTAAATCTTCTTCGGTGCTTACAACTCTTGGTAAACCTAAAATAGGGTAGGGTGGATCGTCAGGATGAATAGCCATCAAAACACCTTTACTTTCGGCAACTGGAATAATTTCCTTTAAAAAGAAGAAAAGATTATCTTTTAAAGTTTGTCTGTCAATATGATTGTAAGCACTTAATGTAACTAAGAAATCTTCAACTGTGTATGCTTCTTCTGCACCCGGAAGTCCTGCCAGAATATTTCGTCGCAATTTTATTTTATCTTCATCATTCAAAGCTTCAAAATAGCTTTTTGCTTTTTGAGTCTGTTCAGCAGAATATTCTTTGTCAGCGCCAGGTCTTTTTAAAATAAACAATTCAAACGCCGCAAATGCATTGATGTCAAAACGAAGTGCTTTTGAACCGTCTTCAACCGTGTACGACAAATCGGTTCTTGACCAGTCTAAAACCGGCATAAAATTGTAACACACACATTTGATACCGCATAAAGCCAGATTACGAATGCTTTCTTTATAATTTTCAATGTATTGAAGATAATTTCCAGTTTGCTTTTTAATGTCTTCATGAACTGGAATACTTTCTACAACCGACCAAGTTAAACCTGAAGCACCTTTTTTAGGATCGCCGTCTTCGTGTTCAATTTCTACTTTTCGTTTAATAATTTCGTCAATGCTCCAAACTTCTCCATTTGGAATATGATGTAATGCTGTTACAATTCCAGTTGCGCCGGTTTGCTTAATATCTTGTAAAGAAACGGGGTCATTTGGTCCGAACCATCTTAATGTTTGTTCCATTTTATTTGTTTTTGTTTTGATTTCCTGCAAGGTTTTCAAAACCTTGTAGGTTTAAATTACACATCTAGATAACTAAAAATAATACCTACAAGGTTTTGAAAACCTTGCAGGAGAGATCGTAACTAAAAAATTAAATGCTAGTTGCGGCAAATCCGCCGTCAACTTTTAAGATTGTTCCCGTAACGAATTTCGACATGTCGCCGCATAAAAATAAAAGAGCGCCGTCGATATCTTCTGGTGTTCCAAATCTTCCCATTGGCGTGTGGTCGATAATTTTTTCACCTCTTGGAGTCAGTTTTCCTTCTGGAGTTAATAATAAAGCTCTGTTTTGTTCTCCAATAAAGAAACCTGGGGAAATAGCATTTACACGAATTCCTTCGCCATATTTTTGTGCTAATTCAACTGCCATCCATTGTGTAAAGTTGTCAATAGCCGCTTTTGAAGCAGAATAACCTACAACTCTCGTTAAAGGTCTTTGCGCCGATGCAGATGAAATATTAATGATGTTTCCTGATTTTTGTTTTGCAAAAAGTGCTTGCAAAAACCTGTGTAGGAAGCATGGTTCCAATGATATTCAAATCGACAACTTTTTGCAAATCATCTGTTTTCATATCATAAACTGCTTGATCCGGCTGAATTGTCGCCCCCGGCATATTTCCGCCTGTCGCATTAATTAAGATATCCAGTCGGCCATATTTTTCAGCGATGAAATCTTTTGCTTTTTCTAATTCTTCTTTGTTTAAAACATTGGCTTGAATAGCAAATGCCTGTCCGCCGTTAGCTTCTATGTTTTTTACTGTTTTCTCTGCTTTCTCAAGTGATTGTGAAACGATTCCGACAATAACGCCTTGTTTTGCCAAAACGTTTGCAAAGTTGCTCCCTAATACTCCTGCACCACCTGTAATAAGTGCAATCTTTCCTTTTAAATTGAATATTGAATCCATTTATTAATTTATTTTAAAATTCAATACTTTAAATTCCAAATTCCAATTTGAAAAATAAGGTATTTATACTATTTGTTTTTTGAAATTCCAATATTTGAAATTCCAAATTCCAATATTTGAAATTCCAATTTAGAAATAAAAATCCATATGTGTTTGATTCTTCGCTTTTGGAATTTGGAATTTAAAATTTGGACTTTCACTTTCTGATGTTATCAATTAATTCTAAAACTCTTACGGTTTCTTTTTCGATTGTGTCGTAAGCTTCATAATCCATTACTTTTTTACTGATTAATTTGCTTCCCATTCCAACTGCAGAAACCCCAGCATTAAACCAAGTTTCAATACTTTGACGAGTAGTGTCTACACCTCCGGTTGGCATAAAAATTAGGTTTGGAAAAATATCTTTGATACCGCTCATAAAATCAGGTCCTAAAATATTTCCAGGGAAAAGCTTAATAAATTTTACTCCGGCGTTTTCAGCAGTAATAATTTCTGTTGGAGTCATACATCCTGGAGCGTACAAAACTTCTTTACCAATTAGGAATGAAGCAACTTCAGGAACGAAACCCGGACTTATAAAAAAATCAGCTCCAGCTAAAAAATAAGTTTCTGCCTGAGCTAAGTTTTTGATGGTGCCAATTCCTAATAACATTCCCGGCATTTCAGCATTTCTAATTTCAATTAATTTCTTAAAGTTGGAAAGCGCTTCTGGACCTCTGCTGGTATATTCGACAGCTCGTATGCCGCTATTATAAAGTGTTTTTAAAACAGCAATACTTTTCGATTCATCTGCATTAAAATATAAAGGAAGCATTCCTTGTTTTAGAATCACTTCTATCGAATTTTGAATAGTACTCATGACTTATATTTTTACTTTAATTACAATCTTTTTCAATTCTCCTTCACCAATCATTGCTGTGTGTACATCCTCTGGAAATAATATGGCAAATTGTTTTTCCTGCATTTGAAAAAACGTATCTGGTGCATCATGAAAAAAGCGAACATCTCGTTCGTCGCTGTAATCGCCATTTGGATTTACACATTTTTCCCTTGGTTTCCAGGCAAAAGTTTCTGGTCCTTTGATTGAAATCTGAATGTCAATATTTTTATCATGGCATTCAAATCCTTTAACGGCTTCTTCTTTTGTATTTCCCTGTCCGACAATTACAATTAGTTTTAAACCTTCACCAATTTCAAATGTGCCTTCTTCAAGGTTTGCAATATCAGTTTGATTTACATATTCGAATGCTTTTTTAAAGTTCGGATGCAGGCCGTAGTATTTTGTCGCATTATGGAGTGAATCTAGTATCATCTCGTTAGATAGTATTTTGGTTTTTAATAGTGTTTTTTAGTTGATTAACAGAAAAAAAGAATTGTTTTTTTACTGTTATGTGTATATTTGCGTGTGCGTACACGGTACTTTACAAATGTATGTAAAATGAAGTGTAAAACAACTTATTTTTGATAAAATAAATTAATTTTACAGCACTGCTTTTATTTTTTTAACTTAAAAACAATCAATATCATAACAATTAAAAAAATTGCCGAATTAGCGAATGTTTCGCCGGGAACAGTTGATAGAATTATACACAAGCGCGGGCAGGTGGCGCAGGAAACTGTGGATAAGGTCAATGCAATAATTGAAGAGTTTGGTTATAAACGAAATATACTGGCAAGTAATCTGGCTTTAAATAAGAAATTTCATTTTGCTGTTTTTCTTCCAAAATCAGAAACTTTAGAATATTGGAAAAGTCAGGTTGATGGAATCGAAAAAGCGACTGTTGAGTTTAGTAAATTCGGAATAGTCTTAGATTATTTTTTCTACGATTATAATCTTACATCTTTTAAAGAATCTTCGCAAAAAGTATTAGAATTTGATTGCGACGGACTTTTATTTGCACCCATTTTTTATGAAGATTCTATTCGTTTTTTGAATGAATATCAAAAGAAAAATATTCCAGTTGTCATGATCGACTCCAATATTGCCGAAGGGAATGATCACGCGTATGTGGGACAGGATGCTTTTCAAAGCGGTTATTTGGCTGGAAGGTTAATTAGTTTTGCAGTAAAAAATGAAAGACAGGTTTTGATTTTTAAAATTACAAGAGAAATTGAAAGTACATCGGTTTATTTACAGCGTATCGACGGATTTTATTCTTATTTTAAAGATCATAACGAACTGACTAATTTTAAATTTTCTGAAGTTACTTTAAAAGATTCTAGAATCGATCAGTTGAGTTTGGAAATGTTTTCTGGCGTAAGCGACATTTTTGTTCCAAATTCAAGAGCTTATATAGTTGCTGAATTTTTAGAAAAAAATAATATAAAAGGCGTTCGAATCATTGGTTTTGATTTGCTGAAAGAAAATATTGAATATTTAAACAAAGGCATAATCGATTTTTTAATTAACCAAAGACCCGAAGACCAAGGTTATATGGGGATTAATTATTTATATAAAAAGCTGGTTTTACAAGAAGATGTTGAAAGCACCAATTATATTCCGCTTGAAATTATTTTAAAGGAGAACTATTTTCCTGTGAGGAGATAAAATTTTTTACGCAGTTTTTTTGATTATAAATTACGATCTCAATATTTTTACATAGCCCGCGGTTTCAACCGTGGGAGACGAAAGAGCAATGATGCATTGTGTTCTCACGTTTGAAACCACGGGAGACGAATCTGCGATGATGCATTGGGTTCCCACGGTTGAAACCGCGGGAGACGAAAGAGCAATGATGCATTGTGTTCTAGCGGTTGAAACCACGGGAAACAAATCTACGATGATGCATTGCGTTCCCGCGGTTGAAACCACGGGAGACGAACAAGCGATGATGCATTGCGTTCCCATGGTTGAAACCGCGAGAGACGAATCTGCGATGATGCATTGCGTTCCCACGGTTGAAACCGCGAGAGACGAATCTGCGATGATGCATTGCGTTCCCACGGTTGAAACCGCGGGCTATATTTTATAATCAATTCTTAATTTTTACAATCAACGGATTATTAATTTTCTCAGCAAAAGAGGTTAAATAATTTTCCCATTCTTGTTTGGTTTGGAACGGACTTCCTTTTTTCCATCCAAAACCAACATAATAAACAGCCTTATTGTTTTTAACAGAGATGTTTCCATAAAGATTACTTAAATCTTTTTCATCGGTTACATAATTGTCAAAACTAATTAATGAACCTTTTGGAGCCACTAGGCCTAAACCAATTTCAGAATCATCAATTGGTTCCCAATAACTTAGCCATCCTTTTTTAAGATTTGTACCAATCGTGCCTTTTTTGTCGTGAAGTGTCAATCCCGCGACAATAGTTTTAGTTCCTGTTATATTGATTTCGAAACGTGAAAGCTGACTTCCATAATCCAGACTAATTAATTTCGATTCGGTTATTTTATTGCCTTGAGCATCCCAGTCGGCGTAGGTTAAAATACAACTGGTTCTAATTGGTCCATTTGTTATGGTTTTCCAACTGATAAAATTTTTAGAAAAATAATATTTTCCATCAACATTTACAGCAATTCCGCCCACTCCGCGACTGTCGCCTACGTGAAAATTATCCAAACCTTCTCCCGTATCTTTATGATACGTTCCAGTTCCGTTTGTAGCTTTTTCGTACCATTTATTAATAATTGGATAATCGACTCTTTTTAGCCATGCGTCAATACCACTGGTTAAAGTGCCGCCTGGAATATTGTCTTCTACCATTTTTTGTGCGACAGGGCCGTATGTTCTAAAAGCTACCTTATTATTTTCCCACGTATAATCATCCGTTCTTTCAGGAACAAATCTCGAATAGCAATTGATTGTTTTTGATGCCGAAGTATTTGTTCCACCTATAACTTGAAAATCCTGTTTGGAAGAAGCTTTTATTTTTGGCTGAAACAAAAGAACATCCATAATTCCGTCACCATCATTGTCTACTGTTTGTGTTTCTAAATAGGAGTTTGAACTTAAATCTTTTACAGCATAATCTTCCAGTTTTGCATTAGAATTTAAGCCGAGCGTTTTTTTAGTTAATTCAATAGTTTCAAATTCTCTGTCAATCGACAAATTATTAGAAATCGTAATGATTTTATTTTGCGAAATAGCGACTAAATTACCTGCAAGAATGGCGAGGAATAAAATATGTTTTTTCAAAATGTAGTGTTTTAATATTTTATATGTGGGTTTGATAGTATTCCATAAAAGTACAAATCGAAAATTAAATGAAAATACAAATAAGGTGTAATTCTGTACGGAAGCTTGTAAATCAGAAAGAAAACTTTAGAAAAAGAATAGATTATTTTTTCGTAAATTTCAATACTTGGCTTTTGTGCAAGTAAGAATTGTAATTAAATGAAAATCAACAAAAATGGTTAAATGTATTATTTTCGATTGTGATGGAGTTTTAGTCGATACAGAAAAAATAGGCAACGGAATATTGCTTGAAATGGCATCGGAGCACGGATTCAAAATGGAAATTGAAGATGCTTATCGCAGTTTTAACGGCCGTAATTTAAAAGATTGTTTTAGACATATTGAAGAAGCAATTGATCAAAAACTTCCTGAAAATTTTGAAACAGAATACCGTCAAAAAAGTTTTGAAGCTTTCAAAACGCAGGTTAAACCTATGGAAGGCGTGGTTGAATTTATAGAAAAATTAAAAATCCCATATTGCGTAGCTTCCAGCGGCCCCGAAGATAAAATTAGATTGAATCTCGAGGTTGCGGGATTGTTAGATAAATTTGAAAATAAAATATTTAGTTCCTATCAAATCAAGAGCTGGAAACCAGATCCAGGAATATTTCTGCATGCCGCAAAAGAAATGGGTTTTGATGTAAAAGATTGTGTCGTTTTAGAAGACAGTAAAGCTGGAGTAATAGCAGGCGTTAGCGGTGGCTTTAAAGTGTATGGTTTTGCAAATGGTTTCAATAACGAAGATTTAGAAGAAGAAGGCGCGGTACTTTTTCATACCTATGAGGAATTATACGCTTTACTTAATTTTTAGCGTACACAAATATTATCTTTCGATAACAATAGGATAAACACAAGTTGTATTAGAATCGATAAAATTGCATTTCTATTTTTAGAATATAAAATTATAAATCGCCCATTTCTATACCTTAAACTATTTATGCGAACGAGAGTTATTTTATTATTGAATATATGTACCGTTTTTCTTTTTTCTATTTCTTCGATTAGCGCGCAGAAAAAACAAAATTTAAACGGAACACAAGTTGCTTTTTTATCCGATGTTCATTTGCAGGATTTGTTTGGAGAATTCTCAGATTCAGATTATCGAGGCGTTCTAAACCCTAAGACAGGACAATATACATTAGTGCGAACAATGTCGTCGCGACTTCATTCTACCCGAATTTTTAACGAAAATTATTTTGCTTTTTTAGCAGAGCATTAGAAGATATCGCAAAGCGAAAAATCAAATACGTGGCACTTCCGGGTGATTATACAGATGATGGTCAGCCCATTCACGTTCGCGGATTAGCCAGAATTTTAGAACAATACAGTAAAAAGTACGGAATAGAATTTTTTATTACGACAGGAAATCACGATCCAGTCGGCCCTTTTGCACAGGAATCGGGTAAAGAAGATTTTTTAGGAAAAGAAGGTAAAAGTCAGCCCATTTATAGCAAAGAAGGCATGTATAGGCCAAATTTAAACATAGAACAGCCTGTTGTTGTAACGGCCGATATTGCTAAAATGGGTTATTTGGGAATAACGGACAATCTTAAAGATTATGGTTTTTATCCGAATAAGAAATATAAATTCTGGGCAACTCCTTTTTCAAAATATACCAATGAAAATTACAGTTTTGATAAAGCTTCAGAAAGCGCTTTATTAACTAATCGTATTTATGAAGTGGCACCAGGTTATCAAGTTCCAGATGTAAGCTATGTCGTAGAACCAATTGACGGACTTTGGTTAATGGCTATTGACGGGAATGTTTACATCCCAAAGAAAAATGATGGAGATCCAAAAGATTCCAAAAGTTATTCTGAAGCAAGTACGGGCTATAATAATGTGCTTTCAAACAAAAAACATTTAATTAAATGGGTCGAAGAGATTTCGGCTCAAGCCAAAAAACAAGGAAAAACTTTAGTTGCCTTCAGCCATTTTCCTATGATTGATTTTAATGATGACGCTTCCGCAGAAATAAAAGAACTATTAGGCCCTAATAAATGGCAGTTAAACAGAGTTCCAGTTGAGGAAGTGGCGCAGGTTTTTGCAGATGCTGGATTGCAGATTCATTTTGGCGGACACATGCATATTAACGATACAGGAGTGCGTACGACAGAAAAAGGAAACACTTTAGTAAACATTCAAACGCCGTCGCTTGCCGCTTACATTCCTGCCTATAAATTACTTACGCTAAAAAAAGATAATGTAGTCGATATTCAAACTATTACAATCGACGAAGTTCCAAGATACGATGAACTTTTCGATTTGTATAAAATGGAATATCAATTTTTAGAAAGTCAGAACTCCAAAGATATTTGGAATATCGACATTTTGAAAACGAAAAATTACCACGATTTTACCGATTTTCATTTGAAAGAATTAGTCCGTCTTAGATTTTTAAAAGACGATTGGCCTTCTGCTTTCAAGGATTTTATTCTAAACGTTTCTGCTCAGGATTTATTGGTTTTAGCAAACATACAATCTAGCCAAGATTTTGATTTTATCTTAAAACACAAAAGTCAATTTGAAAAAGAATGGAAAATAGCAGAAGAAAAAGCGACAGCGATTTTAAAGAAAAGCAATCTCAAAAAAGAAGATCTTAATTGGACAGGAAATGATCTTTTAATTGACTTTTATCGTTTTAGAAGTGCTGATGAACTGGCTCTTGCCGATGTTTCAGAAAAGAGAGTGAAGACTTATCAAGTTTTATCAAAATTGATTTTAGATTTAAAAGAGGAGACTTCTAAACCTTTGCAAAAACAAATGAAATTGTTCTTTATTATCTTCAATAAATTCATGCACGAAGTTCCTGCAGATCATTTTACTGTTGATTTGAAGACTGGAAAGGTCAACCGAAAATAAGGCTGATCAATTGGGCGTGCCACCACCCTATAAGAGGGCAAAAATATTTTGCGCTTATACGCCCTCTTATCGTGATGCTGTCGGGCTATTCGCACCACGGCGGCGGTTTGTCGCTATCCCTCACGCAAGCAAGAATCACAAGAAAATTTCGAAATTTATTTTTCAAAAAAATAAAGAAGTAAAAATTGAATGATAATCAATGAATTATATAAAAATGAATTTTATCGGACTTAAAAAACTATAAGAAACAAATGATAAAATATAATATCTAACTGCTGTATAATCAGTATATTTGAGTTGGATTTTTAAGTTTTACGTTAAGATTTTTCTTAAAATAAAAATAAAATCGAAACAAATATTAAAATAACTCAAATAAGTATTACACATTATGATACATCAAATAGATACTACAGATAATATTGTTGCCTTTAGAGCATTGGCAGAAGTAACAAAAGAAGATTTCTTAACAGCAGTTGTTCCCGCTGTTGAGCATTTGGTTAAGCAGATAAACGAAATTAATTTTTTATTGGTTTTGGACACAGATATTAAAAACTTTACGGCAGGAGCTTGGCTTGAAGATGCACTTCTCGGATTAAAACATTTGGGAAAATGGAATCGAGCGACAATAGTTACAGATACAGAAGAAATTATATCTTTTACAAACGGATTTAGTTATATCGTTCCAGGAGAATTTCGCGGTTACAAAAAAATAGAATTTAATAAAGCTTTAAATTGGGTAGAAGGTAATATTTCTTAATTTGAGCAAATTCAGGACATAAAAAAAGAGCACTACTAGTGCTCTTTTTTTATGATATGAGATTGATTTTTAGTGATTGTATTCAATCCCACTGCTAGATTTAGCATCAATTTTATCTTTACTAACCTGATTGAACTTTTTATAGCAAGCTGATACTATTATAGGCAGTGCAATACTTCCTACAACTGCACTAGCTTTTGTATGACCTGTTTTTTTTAGAACTGCAGAAGCTAAAAGTGCACCAACTCCTGCGCATAACATTTGTTTAACCGAAATATTAGGAGATTGACTCTCTGGTGTAATTCCGTGCAATAATGGATCTATGAAATTTAAATTCTCCATGATAATAATTTGTTTAGTTATACTTTTTAATTTTATTCTTTTTCGATTTCAGTTTCACTTTCGATTTTCTCGATTTCAACTTTTTCCTTTTTAATTGCCTGACGTAATAAAGCAAAAAGGCTCATATAGACGTTTGCCATAAAAACCAGAGAAAACCCTGCCAAAATATAGCCCCGCCAATCATTTAACAAAAGTTTATAATCACAAAGAATCAAAAATGCGATTGTGACATAATGGCTAAAACAATACTCACAGGTAAAGAGATAGAAGAACTTTCTAGTTACTAAAAATCTGTCATTTTTAGAACGTCTGACACACCATTCGTGCGGTTCTCTAAAAATCTCTTCGTGTGTTACAGTCCAGCTGATGCATGCAATTGGAATTGCTAAAACAAAAAGCCAGACAATTTGAGTTGCTATAGTCATAAATGATTCTTTTTATAAACCTCTATAAGCCAATTATCTTTTATTCTCTAGGATGATTTTCTGGATAATGCTCTGCATCAAAATCATCAAGTTCTTCTTCGTTGTCTAGATCACCGTCCTTTTCGACATCATTTTCCAAATCTAATTCAGGATCGTATTCATCGTTCAAATCACTTTCCGTGTCATCATTAGTAATGGCATCATCTTCATTGATAATTCTTTCCTCATTCGGAATATTTTCAGCCTTTACAGTTTCCTGATCAGTAACGTCTTCGATGAAGTCGTTGTTACCAATATATTCTTCTTGATATTTATACGGATCTTCTGCAAGCGCATAGTTATCATTGTCAACTGGTGTATTTTGTTCGTAAACGTCGGGATCACTTTGTCCAAACTCTACATTATCTCTTTTAAGCTCTTGTTTGTATTCATCTTCAACTGAATAAGTTCCATCTACAAGAGTATTTTGATCTATATAATCAGGGTCAAATTGACCATAATCATGGTTTTTTTGCTTTTCCATAATACTATTTTTTAGATTATTATTTTTTGCCTCGGAGTTCATAATATCAATATCTGCCCTTAATTTAATTCTTGCTTAGCATTAAAGGCTTTGACATTTTTACATGTTTTACAAATTTAACGAGGACATACAAAAAACTCCTTACAAGAAAATTAATTATAGTCGCATAATTAACAGTTACTTATAATATAATAATTATAAGAAATCATGTAAGATCAGCATTCAGCAAACAGTTTATTTTTGATCTATAAAGGTTTAATCAAAATCTAAATCATATGGCATCTGAGAAAGTTACCGCCTGCTGTCAAGCTCTAATAACAAATAATTTGACTATTTCATTTGCAGAAAGTGCTTCTGCTGGAAAAATGTGTTATGAGTTTTCGACCGTTTTTAATTCCGGACGAATATTAATAGGAGGGATGGTCTGCTATCATTCTTCAATGAAAGAAGACTTACTGCATATTCCTTGGGGAACTATAGAAAAGTACAGCGCAGAATCTGCAGAAGTTACACAACTAATGGCACAGAATTTTTATCGATATATCAATTCAGATATTTGTGTCGGTTTAACGGGACTTACCACGCCCGGCGGAAGCGAGACTGAAGAAAAACCCGTAGGAACTATTTTTATCCATATTATATTTTCAGATAAAGAAATAGCAAGACGTTTCGAATTTGATGGAAATCAAGAAAGTATAATAAATCAGGCAATTGATGCCGTCGCTGAATTGATTTTAGAAGAGATTTAAAATTTTGTAATTATACACACAAAGCCACAATGTTTATTCATTATGGCTTTTTTTTTGGATAAAACGATTTGACTTAAAATGATATTTTAATGGCTTTTATGAGATATGTGAATTATTCAGTTAATAGAAATTTGCTGTAATTCAATTATGTTCTATCGGAAAATTTTATTAATGGAAATTATTTTTTATCGTTCTATAAAAAGCGTTTGATATATTATGGCCAACACCTATACACAAATACACGTACAATTTGTTTTTGCAGTAAAGTACAGAAAAGCATTAATTGCAAATGAATGGAAAGATAGATTGCATAAATACATAACTGGTATTGTTCAATCAAATCATCATAAAATGATTTGTATAAATAGTATGCCAGATCACATTCATATTTTTATAGGTATGCGTCCAACACAATCTATTTCGTCTCTAATTCAAAATATTAAAACAGAGACTAGTAAATGGATTAAAGAAGAGAAATTGTCCAAAGGATTTGCCTGGCAAGAAGGATATGGCGCTTTTTCGTATTCCAGAAGCCATGTTCCGAATGTAATTCGATATATCCAAAATCAAGAAGAACATCATAAAAAAGAAACATTTTTGGAAGAATATCAAAAACAGTTAAAAGCATTTGAAATAGAATATGATCTTCAATATATTTTTAAAGAGCCAATTTTATAATCCCAAACGTCCCTACGGGACGAAACGAAAAAAAACATTTTTTTTTCTACCAATGAGATGTTCCTATGGAACATGTTTTTGGTTTAATTGTTTTTTAGAAGAACAGGAAATTAATACGAGGATTCTATTTTAAGCAATATTAATAATTGTTCCGTAGGAACATCTCATTGGTAGAAAATTGAATATTTATCCGTTTTTTCGTTCCGTTGGAACGTTTGAATTATTAATTATTTAAATGTCAATAAATTAAAAACAATCAATTTTGTAAACCAAACGTCCCTACGGGACGAAACGAAAAAAAACATTTTTTTTTCTACCAATGAGATGTTCCTATGGAACATGTTTTTGGTTTAATTTTTTTTTAGAAGAAGAGGAAATTAATACGATGATTCTATTTTAAGCAATATTAATAATTGTTCCGTAGGAACATTTCATTGGTAGAAAATTGAATATTTATCCGTTTTTTCGTTCCGTAGGAACGTTTGAATTATTAATTATTTAATGTAATAAATTAAAAACAATCAATTTTGTAAACCAAACGCCCTGCGGGACGACAAAAAAAAACGTTGTTTTTTTTCTACCGACAAAATGTTCCTATGAAACATATTTTTATTTTTTAATTGTTGTTAAATAAATAGAATAACAGGAAATTAATACGAGGATTCTATTTTAAGCAATATTAATAATTGTTCCTTAGGAACATTTAATTGGTAGAAAATTGAATATTTATCCGTTTTTGTCGTTCCGTAGGAACGTTTGAATTATTTAAATGACAATAATTAAAAACAATCATTTTGTTAACCAAACGACCTTATGAGACGAAACAAAACCTATGAGATGTTCCTATCTAACAGAAATTACTATCTAAAATCACTTTTTAATATAAAGCGTTCCGTTTTTTATAGACGTTTTATTTAGTTTCCCCTTTTCGTATAATTCTTCTAGAATAATTTTTGCATCATTAACAGAAATATCGTGGATTACAGCATACTCTTTTGGCGCCAGCGTAGGATATATTTCGAACACGGCTAAGGTATTTGTATTTGAAATGTTTTTCTTTTTAGCTTCTGGAAATAAAGCTAACAAAGCATTTTCATAAGAAGCATAAGGCTTAGATCCGTAAACGGTTAATTTGTTATTGTGTGCATCAGCGAAAAACAAAGTTGGAAAACCTCTTACTGCAAGAGTTTTTCCATAATTTAAATCTTCTTGAAAGAGTTTTTTGGCATCACCATCATAGTCAGCTTTTACCTTTTCTATATCAAGTTTAGCAATTTTCGCGACTTCGGCGATGTTTTCCCATTTTGCTATGTTTTTCTTTTCGAGATATAATTTTTCGCGAAGGATTCTCATGAATTTTACCGCCTTTTCTTCACTCTGGATTTGTGTCGCTTTGAAAGCTATACATGACGGATAAGAAGAATCTAACGGATCTTCAAGCCAGACATCTCCATCAATCGGCATTTCATAATGTAAACTAGCTTCATTCCAATGATGTGCGACGTCAGAGGGTTTACTAATGCCGCCGCTGTTGTAACTCCAATCTGGAAGCAGACCGCCCATTCTGTACTCAATGTCAAAATAATCGCCATATTCCAGTTTTAGTTTTCTAAGCTGTGGTTCAATTCCCCAACAAGAGGAACAAATAGGATCTGTGTAATAAATAATTTTTATTGGTTTATTTTCGGCTAAAATAGTGGACGTTTCAATAGATTTTTCACTTATAGGCATTTCACACGTCCCAGTTACAGGATGGCACAATAATGGATTTGTTTGATTTTTACTCATTTTTGAATTCGTTTGCGATTGACAGCTTGTGCTGTAAATCAAGATTAACAACAGCGACAGTATTTTCATAGACGTTTTATGCACTCTCGAAATTTAAATTTCTTACAAATTTCCTTTGAATTTTGTAACGAGTCAATTAGTCAAGAAAACATGACTAGAAAATAATTCAAACTTTAATGAATTATTATTTTTATAAAAAGTTAGAAATCGATTTATAAAGTAATTGCAATCTTACAATTAATTATGTATTTTCACATTTGATAAAAATTTAAAAGCCTCAAATGAATTATATCCAAAAGATTAAACGCCTTTACGATCTTTCTGAAAACAAAAACTACGGATTTTCAGAAAATCAAATTCTTACTCTTGAGAAAAAACTCGACATAGAACTTCCCATAAAATTTAAAGAATATTATTTAGAATTAGGTATAGAAGAAAATCTTAATTATAGCTTTAATAGACTTTTAAAGCCTGAAAATGAAGTCGGATTTTCAGATGATGGCTTTCTTGTTTTTTATGAAGAACATCAAAACGCGGCTTTCTGGGGAATTAAAAAAAGAAGATTTACTACAGGATAATCCGCCAATCTATGGCAATTATGATACTATTGAAAAATCGCATTGGGAAATTGAAACTTTATCAATTGAAAACTTCTTTTTATTGATGGCTGTTTTTAATGGGACTTTGGGTGGACTTCCATATAATGGAAACTATTTTGGAGAAGTAGAGCCAGAAATTGTAAATTTTATTGCAAAGCAAATTATACTCTAATTCCTGAAATCAGTAAAGAAAATCAAAAAGTTTATACCGATCAATTTTACGATGTAATTAGTCTTTCTTTCGATAAAGATACTAATTGCAGTGGTGCTTTTATCGGAACCAGTAATCAAGAACGTTTTGATTCTATTCTGGAGCAGTTGGATATCGATTGGTCCTATCTTTCCTATGATGATGATGAAGATCATAATGAAGAGCGACTCTAATAAACTTTTTTTGAGTTGAAGAAAAAAATAAATAAAGTTGACTATAAAATTAAACCAAATGATACAACAGACATTTGATATTATTGAACTTCGTCCTGGAACAAAACATTACTATGGAGACAGTTTAGAAATGCCGGATATATTATTAGAAGATGGTTTGCTGGTGAAAGCGGGCACGATTGATATTCCTATAGGACATTCCCGTTACGGCGGACCAATTGCAGATCTTCCAAAAGATTTTGAATATCCAAAAGATTTACGTTTTGCGACTCAGTTGGATTTGAAGAAAATTGCACCGCATGATCCATCTGGACTTTTACCTAAAACGGGACATCTATTCTTTTTTGCCGATATAATAAAAGATAAAGGTATGGTTGTATATGCCGATGTTGAAAACGATGAATTGGTAAGAGTAGTAAAAGATCATGAAGATCATTTTTTTGAGGGAGTTTTGATAAAAGAAGTTTTTGTCGCAACAGAAAAACTTTCTAGTCGTTACCGACAGCCTGAAGATGATTACGAGGAAGATGATGCCAATGAAGATGGAGTATTATGGGACTATTTTCAGGGAAGTGAAACTTCCAAGATTTTCGGAATTTTTACACATTGCCAGTTACACGAAGAAGAAATATTAGAAATTGTTAATTCTAATAAAGTAGTATTACTGCAAATTGGAGAAAACGGATTTAATGAAGAAGGTGTATTTAGTGTATTAATTGACGAGGAGGATCTTAAGGAACTAAATTTTAATAATTGTAGTTTTTACTGGGGACAATCTTAAATACGAAAAGCTAACGTTATGATTAAAGATTTAGGTTACGGTTATAAGATCATCGATAATAGTTTTATACTTTTTTATGAGAGTGAAGTCTTTAAGAAATTTTATAAAATTATCGACTTCGAGAATTTTAAGATTATTGCAAATAATGCTGAAACAGTTGATGATTATGCTTCTACGATTTATTTCGCAGATAAAAATCATATTTATTTACAGAGTGCATTTTGTAGTTTCTGTATTTTAGAAAATGCAGATCCAAAAGATTTTAAGGTTATTGATATTGATAAGGGATATGTTTTTTCAAATGGAAATTATTACCGCCATAATGATCAAATGCCTTTTGATTGGAGTAAAGCCAAGTACTTAAATGATTATTATGCTGAGGTTGATAACAAATTATATTTTGCAGATGTAAATTTGGTTGAGAATGTTAAGATCGACTCATTTACTATTCCTTATCCAGAACGTATTGGAAATCTAGGAATGGATAAAAATTATGTATTCTTTAAAGGGAAAATAATTCCCGACGCAAATCCAAAAACTTTTAAGATTTTGGAAGGTTGTCTGAATGGAACATATTATTTGGAATGTGATAATGCTTTTTATGCTAAAGATGATAAACTTGCTTATTTTGTGAGAACCATCAGCAATGAGGTAAAGGTTATCAAAAGCAAAAGTCTGAATGATTTTCATTTTAAAGTGATAGACGAAAGAGGTTATGCATTCGATAACGAATACAGCTATTATATGGGGAAAAGAAGCAAACTCTAATTAAAACTAAATTGCATGGCTTTATACAAATTTGAAGAAGTATTAAACGATTTGATGGATTATTTCATTTTAGGAGATCCCGATTATCTATTGCAGTATAAGATAGAAAATAATTTACCCGATGATTTGTTAACAGAATTCACTACAGAGGAAACAGGAGAGGAGGTTGTGGAAGAAGGTGTAATTGTACCAATTATAGGAGTTGAAAATCATCCCTATACAGTTTATTTTAATTTGTCTGATGAAATACCTGAATTATTAAAACCAGAAAATCAAGTACGGCATCAACGTGACGGATATTGTTTAAAAGTAGTAAATAACAGAATTTATCTATTTACAATGCCGTATTTAAGAGATTTTACAGAAGCTAAAGTTGAAGCTTTAAAGAAATTTAAACAGACAGAAATTAATTTGGCAAACGGCTGGTATTCAGTTGTCATTTTAGCAGGTTTAACCAAACAAAAGGTAGAAATAGAAACAGTTTCAGGAGAAATTAAAGAATTTGAAAGTATGGAACCAACTTTTGAATTTATATTAAAACCTGCTGTAGAAAAACCATCTTATAATGCCGATTTTACCTATCCTTTTAAAGTTGAAATATAGATAAAGATTAATATGAAAATGTATATTTTAATTAAACAGGACACTCCAGATAAACTGGTGCCTGTAATAACAGCGCATGCTTCATTAGCGTGTTTCAGAAAATTTGAACACAATGACAATATGCAGATCTGGATAAATGGAATATTTAAGAAAGTGGTCTGTATTGTTTCTGAAAAAGAATTTATAAATGCACAGAAAGAAATGGATAATATTGTATTAACAGAATCTTCATTAGAAAACAGAGAAGTTTGTATTGCATTTGTGCCTCGGGAAGAATATCCTAAAATGTTTAAGTTTTTTAAGATGTGGACACCACAGGATAATTTGTAATTGTAAACTTTTTGTGTCTCAAAAAACTCCATTAAACTTTTATTAACAAAAAGTAAGATTTCATTATTTTATATTTGTAAGGCACAAATTAATCCTAAAGCGTTGTAGCTCATGAAAATCAAGTCTTTTCTTTATATATTTCTATTTAGTATTTTTTTCCGTTTCAGGGTTTAGCCAGAATGTAAAGCTTTTAACTATCGATCAGTTAAATGAGAGAATTCAAAACGGAAAAGACAGTACTTATGTGGTCAATTTTTGGGCAACTTGGTGCGCTCCATGTATAAAAGAGTTACCTCATTTTGAAAAACTAAGTGCAGAAAATAAATCAGATAAACTGGCTGTTTTATTGGTAAGCCTTGATTTTAAATCAAAACTGACTTCAAACGTAATTCCATTTGTGAAAAAGAAAAATTTAAAAAACCAAGTTTTTCTATTAAACGAAAGCAGTCCGCAAGAATTTATTGACCGAATAGATCCAAGCTGGTCAGGAAGTATTCCAGCCACGCTTTTCATTAAGGGCGACAAGCGAAAATTTGTTGAAAGTGAATTTACATACGAACAATTAGTAACTGAATATAAAAAACTATAAATCCGTAAACCATGAAAAAAATAATCTTATTAGTAGCATTGGCATTTTCTGCCTTTCTTTCTCAGGCGCAAAATGCAGTAACCTTAAAAGCAGGGGATAAAGCACCAGATTTTAAACTAAAAAATGTAGACAACAAAGAAGTTTCTTTTGGAACTTTCAAAGATGCGAAAGGTTTTATTGTTGTTTTCACTTGTAATACATGTCCGTATGCAATTGGTTACGAACAAAGAATTATTGATTTAGATAAAAAATTCAGACCGCAGGGATATCCTGTAATTGCAATTAATCCAAACGATCCTGAAGCTTCTACAGCAGATACTTTTGCTAAAATGCAGGATTTGGCAAAAGATAAAAAATATCCTTTCCCATATTTATTTGACCCAGGACAAAAAATTACAGACGAGTATGGAGCAAAACGCACACCGCATGTATTTATCGTTTCTAAAACGGCAAAAGGAAATGTTGTAGAGTACGTTGGAGCAATCGACAATGATCCAGAAGGAAATAAAGCAGACAAAGTAAAATATGCTGAGGAGGTTATTGCTTCTCTAAAAAGTGGCCAAAAACCAGCAGTTACACAAACTAAAGAAATTGGCTGTACTGTAAAAAGAAAAGCAAAAGCTTAAAAAATATGTTTTTAAAGTTTCAGGTTTAAAGTTTCAAGTTGCTCACTTAACGTCTAAACTGAAACTTGAAACCAGAAACAAAATAATTCATTAAAATACGAAACGCCCCAATTGGGGCGTTTTTTGGCATGTATAATGAACAAGTTTACTTAATTCTGTTTTTTATCAATCTTGTAAAGTCTTCCTTGATCGGTTACGGCGTATAATGCTTCATCTTTTCCTTGTGTAATATCTCTAAATCTTTGACCTTCTCCGGCCAATAATCTTTCTTCTCCAGCCACTTTATTGTCTTTAATTGCTAAACGAACAATATGTGACCCGCTTAAAGAACCTATAAAAAGATTATTCTGCCATTCAGGAACACGGTTTCCTGCATAAAATGTCATACCACTTGGCGAAACAACTGGATCCCAATAATAAACTGGCTGTTCCATTCCAGTCTGTTGTGTAATACCATCGCCAATTTTGGCTCCTCCATATTCAATTCCGTACGTAATAGTTGGCCATCCGTAGTTTGCTCCAGCAGTAATTCTGTTAAGTTCGTCACCGCCTCTTGGTCCATGTTCACTCTGCCATAATTCTCCAGTTGTTGGATGAATAGCCAATCCCTGCGGATTTCTATGTCCAATAGTGTATAATTCTGGTAAAGATCCCGTTTGTGTAAATGCTGGATTTCCAGAAGCGACTTGACCTCCAGTTGTAATACGTACAATTTTACCCAAACTGCTGGTTACAGCCTGCGCAAGCGGACGTGTTTGCAAAACAGATCTTTCGCCAATACTTACAAATAAATTTCCACTTTTGTCAAATAAAACACGGCTTCCGTAGTGAAGTGTACTGCTGTTTGGCGTGTTAGAACGATAAATTACGGTTACATTTTCAATTGCGGCATCGTTATTTGCCAGTCTTCCTTTAGCGACAGCGGTAATATTACCACCAGCAACAGCTTCAGAAAATGTCCAATAAATCATTCGGTTTGTTTCAAAAGCAGGATCGAGGCAAATACCAAGTAAACCACCTTGATCTGCTGGATTTACTGCTGGTACTCCTGTTAAGGCAGTACTAATTACTCCAGCTTGGGTGACAATTTTTATGTTACCTGCTTTTTCTGTTACTAAAAGACGACCGTCAGGAAGATAGGCAACTCCCCAAGGAGCGCTTAAACCGTTGGTGATAACTTTAGATTCAATTTCTGTTGTAGTTTGAATGCTTCCTGCGCGTGTTTGTCCAGAAAATGCGGGAGTGTAAGTTGTATTTGCTGTACCAGTTTCTACAGGCGGACCAGTTGGTCCAACGTTGGTATCATCATCATTATCATTGTTGGAACAGTCGCTTAAAGCTAAAATTCCAGCAAGAAGAAAAATACTTTTTTTGATTATCATAATGCTTCATTTTAATGGTTAGAAAATAATTTTTGCATTATCCCAAACACATCAAAAGAGAATATTTTTTAAAGAGAATTACTAAATAAAGAGGTTTGCTTTAAGAGTAATTCTCCAGTTTTATTTTCAATTAAGATTGCCTAAATGCTAACGCCATTTTTATGAAGCAAAATAATTTCAGAATAGAAATTAAACTTCTTTTGGAAAAGCATCTAGTGGGACATGCACTATTTTTAACGGAAAAACGCTTGCAAAATATTGCTGGTAAGAATTAGATTGTTTTTTATTTGTAGAAAATTTAACAATCTAATTGTAAAATTTAGTAAGTGGGAAGTCCCGCTTTTAAAGGAATTTTTATAGACTTTTTAGTTTCTTCATGAAAATTGGAAAAACTTCATTTAATTCGTCAAAAAGAGGATTTTTTCGATTTTTTAATTTGATTTCGCTGAATAATTTTAATCCCAAAGCAAATTGAACAGCCTCTGATTGATCGGCAAAAATGTTCTTTTCTTTGATTTTTTCAATGATATTAAAAATTTCATCGTGATTGTCAAATTCGATTCCTAGTTCTTTTGCAGGCTCAGTTTCGCCATTTGCATATTGCTTAAGACTTAATGTCAAGTAATATTTGTTTGATCTTTTTTCCATTTTTTTTATAATTATAATTTTATTTAAGCCATTTATCTACAACTATTTTAAAGGCTTCTTTGTATTGCTCGCCAACGGTAATTTCTATTTTATCTATAAAAATTGAATTTTTACTAATAGCGCTGATCTTATCGAGAGAAACGATAAAAGAACGGTGAACGCGCATGAATTTTGAAGACGGAAGTTTTTCCTCCAAAGCTTTAAGTGAAATAAGGGATAATAGAGCTTTTTGAGAATCTTCAAGATGTACTTTTACATAATCTTTCAAACTTTCGATATAGCAAATATCTTTTAGTGAAATTCGCACCCATTGATATTCCACTTTTAAGAAGATAAATTCATCATCGGTCGCGATGTTTTGAAACTGATTATTAGCTTCTTCAGATAATTGTAGAACCTTGCTGGATGCACGCAGAAATTCTTCGTAGCTAAAAGGTTTTAAAAGATAATCAACTGCATTTACTTTGTAACCTTCAATTGCGTAATGATTGTAAGCAGTTGTAAAAATGATTTTTGGTAATGGCCCAGCTTGATCTTGTATAAGTCTGGCAAGTTCCATTCCCGTTAAATTGGGCATATTAATGTCTAAAAAGACGATATCTGGTTTCGTTTCCCGAATGACGCCCATAGCTTCTACAGCATTGTCACAGGAAGAAATTAATTCTAAAAAAGGAGTCTGTTGTATAAACGTTTCTACGAGTTTTAAAGCCAGCGGTTCATCATCTACTGCTATACATTTTAATATGGTCATTGCTCTAAAGTTATTTTCAATTTAATTTTATATGTTCCGTGATCGGTAACTCCAAACGTAATAATATGATGATTTGGATAAATCAAATGCAATCTTCGTTTGGTATTTGTTAAACCAATTCCGCCTTCATCAGAAACTTTTGTTTTTTCGAAGAAAGTATTTTCTACTTCAAATTCAAGCTCAGTATCTTTTTGTGAAAGTTTAATGTGTATTTCGCTTTTATCAGTGGCATGAACCCCATGTTTAAAAGCATTTTCTACTAAAGGTAATAATAACATTGGAACAATTGGGTAGTCGTGCAGTTTTTCAGGGATTTCTGTAGTAATAGTCAATTTCCTGTTGGCGCGAAGTTTCATTAAAGCAATAAAATCTTTTAGAAATTCTACTTCTTTTAATAAAGTTGTTCTTTCTCCTTCGGTACTGTACAGTAAGTATCGCATCATACGGCTTAAAGTATGCAGTGCATTTCTAGAATCTTCTATATCAGTATAAGTAAGCGAATAAATACTATTAAGTGAATTGAAGAAAAAATGCGGATTAATCTGTGCTTTCAGCATCGCTAATTCTGCCACTGTTTTATCTTGTTCCAATTTTTGTTTGTGCTGTGCGGCTTTCTGCCAATATTGCAAGCATTGCCCAGCTGGTACTTATTCCTAAAACCAAAAGCGTAAGGGTAAAAACGTAATTATCGAAATAAGGATTTCTGTATTTTGTAAAACCAATTGCCTTACTAATTTGATTGTGAAGATCTGTTTGAGAAGTATAAAAATAGGCAATTATCTGCATGCTGAAAATCGCTGAAAATGCCCAAAATAAAAATAGCGATGTATTGTCTTTAATGATGGTTTTAGGGACAATGATTTTTGCTGTGGAATAAAAAACAACAATCAGTAAAAATAGTATAATGCTCTGCCAAAGCCAAAATGCTGACGGAAGCACTACATTCCAAGTTAGGGGAATATAAAACAGCATAAGATACCCTAGTAAAAACCATCCCAGTATGTGTAATCCGGTAAATAAATAGGGTCTAAAGAAGGTTGGTGTCATTGCAATTTGTGATTTTAATGGCAATATTACAGTTTATTTGAACGTAAATTTTGAGCAATCGCCCAATGCGGATTCAGAGTCTCTAAAAAGCATTTTAGAGCCGATAAGTCAAAAATTAAACACTTGTTTAATATTTTAAAAAAACCATCGGTTGTGAACGTACCTTTATCGATTATTTTTTACTCTTCGTCTATTTGAAATTTTTTGCTTGTTATATTTTACTTATTTTGTATTCATATAATCGATAATTACACATTTTTCACAATGAATAAGCAATCATTTTTAAGTATTCTCGCAAGCATCAATTATTATCGCTTCATGCGGTAAAAATGATAAATCGGCTCAGGCCAGCGGCGCACCACAGATAAAAGAGTATAAGACTGTGACATTACAGCCGGAATCAGCTACATTAAACAGCGATTTTCCAGCTAGTATTCAAGGACAGCAAAATATAGAAATCCGTCCAAGAGTTGAAGGATACATTGATAAAATTTTTGTAGATGAAGGAGCAGTTGTAAAAGCTGGACAGCCTTTATTTAAAATCAGTGCTCCAGAATATGAGCGACAAGTAAGAACGGCTACAGCTAGTATTAAAAGTGCTCAAGCAGATTTAAGCGCCGCTAAATTGGCTGTAAATAAAGTAAAACCTTTGGTTGAAAAAGGAATCATCAGTAAATACGATTTAGAATCGGCACAATATACTTATGAGTCGGCTCAGGCAAATTTAGCACAAGCAAATGTCGCTTTAGTAAATGCTAAAACCAATTTAGGATATACAACCGTTACAAGTCCAGTAAACGGAGTTGTAGGTTCAATTCCATTTCGTTTAGGAAGTTTGGTAAGTTCTAATACAGCAGATCCTTTAACAACAGTTTCAAGTATTGGAAATGTTTATGCTTACTTCGCAATGAACGAAAAAATGCTTTTGAACTTTACTCAAAACAATACTACAGGAGCATCTCTAGCACAAAAAATCAAAAGTATGCCGGCAGTTTCTTTATTGCTTTCTGATGGATCAACTTATGATGAAAAAGGGCATATCGAAACCGTAAACGGATTGATTAATACAGAGACAGGTTCTGTTAATATTAGAGCTCGTTTTCCAAATTCAAAAGGAATTATCAGAAGCGGAAGCGACACAACAGTTCGTATCCCAACTGATGTGAAAGATGCTATAATTGTACCGCAAAGTGCCACTTTTGAACTTCAGGATAAAATTTTCGCTGTAGTTTTAGGAAAAGACGGAAAAACAAGAAATGCTAATATTACGATCCTTGACAATTCAGCAGGAAATTATTACGTAGTAACAGAAGGCTTAAAAGCAGGAGACGAAATTGTATTAGAAGGAGTAGCTTCTTTAAAAGAAGGAAGTGAGATTAAAGCTCAAAATCAAAAACCAGAAACGGTTTATGCTGACTTAAAATAAAAAAAATGTTTAAAAAATTTATACAAAGACCTGTACTCTCGACGGTAATATCTGTTATTATTGTCATTTTAGGTGTTTTAGGCCTAATTGAGTTACCTATTTCTCAATATCCAGATATTGCACCGCCAACCGTAAACGTGGCGGCAAGTTATACAGGAGCCAATGCAGATGTGGTACTAAAAAGTATTGTAATTCCGTTGGAAGAGCAGATTAATGGTGTAGAAAACATGACTTACATGACTTCTACAGCAACTAATGATGGTAACGCTTCTATCAAAATTTTCTTTAAAGTAGGAACAAATCCAGATTTAGCGGCTGGTAAACGTTCAAAACAGGGTTTCTAGAGCAACAAGTTTATTGCCGGTTGAGGTAACTCAGGCGGGTGTTACAGTAACCAAGAGTCAGAGTAGTAACTTGTTGATTTTCTCTTTATACAGTGATGACAAAGCTTACGATCAGACGTTTCTTCAAAATTATGCTAAAATCAACCTTGTACCGCAGATTCAGCGTGTAGTTGGGGTGGGAGACGTAACCGTATTTGGTGCAAAAGATTACTCTATGAGAATTTGGCTGAAACCAGACATAATGCGACAATACAAATTGATTCCAAGCGATATTTCGGTCGCTTTGGCAGAGCAGAATATCGAAGCGACACCAGGTAAATTTGGTGAAAACGGAGATCAAGCTTTTCAATATGTAATTAAATACAAAGGTCGTTTAACAAGTGCACAGGAATTTGAGGATATTGTTATCAAATCTGTTGGAAATGGGCAAATGCTTCGTCTTAAAGATGTTGCTAAAGTTGAGTTAGGATCTTTGAGTTATTCATCAACGATTAAAACAAATGGAGTAGAATCGGCGACGATGGCAATCAGCCAGACTCCTGGATCTAATGCACGTGACGTAATTATCAATTCTAAAAAGTTGATTGAAGAAGCGACAAAGAGTTTTCCAAAAGGAATGAAATATACCATTATGGTGGATGTCAACGAAAATTTGGATGCCTCTATTGAAAAAGTAATTCACACCTTGATCGAAGCCTTTATATTAGTTTTCATCGTGGTATTTATTTTCCTTCAGGATTTTAGATCAACATTAATTCCAGCTATTGCGGTTCCAGTTGCGATTGTAGGAACATTTTTCTTCCTGAATTTATTCGGATTTACCATTAACTTATTGACACTTTTTGCGATGGTTCTAGCCATTGGTATTGTGGTCGATGATGCAATTGTCGTCGTCGAGGCCGTTCACGCGAAACTCGATACTGGTTATAAATCGGCTAAAAAAGCGACTATTCATGCAATGGACGAAATTTCAGGAGCAATTATTTCGATTACATTAGTAATGGTCGCGGTATTTATTCCAGTAACTTTTATTACAGGTTCAACAGGGGTTTTCTATAAACAGTTTGGTATTACACTGGCAGTTGCGATTATTCTTTCGGCAGTAAATGCCTTGACGCTGAGTCCAGCTTTGTGTGCGCTTTTACTAAAACCGCATGCAGACGATCATAAACATAAAAGTTATTTACAGCGTTTTTATACCTCATTTAACGTTGCATTTGATAATGTAACCGAAAGATACAAACGTTCAGTAAGTTTCCTTTCTGTAAAAAAATGGATTGTATTAGCTTCGATTTTGATCGCTGGTTTGGCCTTATTTTATATGATGAAAACTACGCCGTCTGCTTTCGTTCCTTCGGAAGATCAGGGAACTGTCTTTGCTAACATTAGTTTACCGCCATCAGCTTCTATGGAACGTTCTGATATAATGGCTAAAAAAGTAGACAGTATTGCGAAGACTATTCCAGGAGTTAGAAATACACTTCGTATTGTGGGGCAGAACTTTACAGCAGGTGCGGGTAGTGCCTACAGTATGGTTATTGTGAAGTTATACCCTTGGGATCAGCGTGATTTAAGTGTTGATGACGTAATTGGACAGCTTTTCGCTAAAACAAGCGGTATTCGTGAGGCTAGTATATTCTTTATTTCGCCTCCAACCATTCAAGGTTTTGGTCAAAGTGGTGGATTTGAATTTCAATTACAGGATAAAGGAGGACATAGTACAGCTGAGTTCTTTAAAGTAAATAACGAATTCCTTGCAAAACTGGCAGAACGTCCAGAAATACAATACGCGACAACGCCATTTAATCCTGGATTCCCTCAGTATATGATGGATATTAATTTAGCGAAAGCGAAAGATGCAGGAGTTTCTGTAAACACGATTTTGTCAACCATGCAGGGTTATTATGGTGGATTGTATGCTTCGAATTTCAACAAATTCGGAAAGCAATACCGTGTAATGATTCAGGCGACACCAGAGTTTAGAACAAATACACAAGGATTAAATAAAATATTTGTTCGTAATAGTGCAGGAAATATGGCGCCAATTACCGAGTTTGTAAAAATGACGAGAGTTTTTGGACCAGAATCTATTTCGAGATTTAACTTATTTACGTCTATTGCAATTACAGGAGCACCAAAACCAGGTTACAGTTCTGGAGATGCTATTAAAGCTATTCAGGAAGTTGCCGCAGAAAATCTGCCGGCAGGTTATGGTTATGAATTCTCTGGATTAACACGTGAGGAATTAGCTTCTGGAAGTGAAACGATTTTCATTTTTATTTTGTGTTTGGTTTTCGTTTACTTCTTATTAAGTGCTCAATACGAAAGTTATATTCTTCCGTTTGCGGTATTATTCTCCATTCCGTTTGGATTGGCTGGAGCGTATTTGTTCTCGATTATTTTCAAATTGAATAGTAATATCTATTTACAGATTTCCTTAATCATGTTGATTGGACTTCTTGCCAAGAACGGTATTTTGATTGTCGAATTTGCTTTGGACAGAAGACGTAAAGGTCTGCCCGTTGTACAAGCAAGCAATCGAAGGAGCCGTAGCACGTTTACGTCCAATTTTGATGACCTCTTTTGCCTTTATTTTAGGACTTGTTCCGTTGATGTTTGCTTCTGGAGCAGGTGCAGTTGGAAACAAATCGATTGGTACTGGAGCCGTAGGAGGTATGTTAATTGGAACCATTTTAGGAGTATTCGTTATTCCGGTTCTATTTATCATATTCCAAAATTTACAGGAAAAAATAAGCGGTCCCGCAAAGGATGGTTATGACGACGACGATGATGATGACGAGGAAATTCATTTATTAGAAGCTCATAAAGAGTAAAATTTAATTAAAAACAGAGATGACGAATAGTTCAAATAAATATATTCTTATGGTAATCACAGCCGCACTTTTAAGTGCGTGCTCGATTACCAAAAAGTACGAACGCCCAACTACACTCTCGACAGATAAGCTTTATCGTGATGAGGTTTCTACCGATTCAACTACGATTGCTAATATGCCGTGGCAGAGTGTTTTTAAAGATCAAAAACTAAATGCATTAATTCAGAAAGGTTTAGATCAAAATCTTAACCTGAAAAATGCCATTGAGAATATTGTGCAGGCACGAGCTTCTTTACGTCAAAGTAAATTAGCCTATTATCCAACATTACAATTGGATGCAAATGCAACACATACGAAGCAATCTGAAGCTGGACTTAACTTTCCTCCGGGAATTAATATCAATACCTTAACGACAACGTATAAGTTAGGTTTAAGTACTTCTTGGGAAGCTGATATTTGGGGAAAACTAAGCAGTTCTAAAAGAGCGGCTTTGGCATCTTATTTAGCAACAGATGCGGCAAAACAGGCAGTTCAAACACAATTAATTTCAGATATTGCTAACAATTATTTTTTATTGTTGTCGTACGATGAATCATTAAAAATCACGAAAGAAACATTAGAAAGCCGTATCAAAAACGTGGAAACAATTAAAGCTTTAAAAGAAGGCGCAATTGTTACAGGTGCTCGCGGTTGTTCAAAGTGAAGCAAACCAACATGCAACTGAAGTTTTAATTCCAGATTTGAAGCAAAGCATTCGTGAAACGGAAAATGCTCTAAATATTTTATTAGGACAAGCTCCAGGACCAATTGACAGAGGTGAAATTGGAACACAGGTTATTCCAGAAACTCTTGCTGTTGGAGTACCTTCTCAACTGTTGGAAAATCGTCCAGATGTCCGTCAAGCGGAATTTAATTTCAGAGTGGCTTTTGAATCAACAAATTTGGCAAAAACTTATTTTTATCCAAGTTTAACTCTTACTGCAAGCGACGGATTCTCGAATTTAGAGTTGAAAGACTTTTTTACCAATTCGATTTTTTACTCTATAATTGGAGGTTTAACGCGACCCATTTTTAATCAGGGGTTGAATAAAATGAGATTGACAACGGCACAGTCACAACAATTACAGGCTTATAATAATTTCCAGCAAAGTCTTTTAATCGCTGGTCAGGAAGTTTCAAACGCCTTGTATTCGTATCAAATGGCAGTTGAAAAAGAAGACTCAAGACAAAAACAAATTGATGCTTTAGAAAAAGCGGTTGATTTTACACAACAGCTTTTGGAATATAGCTCGGCTACGAATTATACAGATGTATTGACTTCAGAGCAAAATCTTTTGACAGCACAATTAAACGGAATCAATGATAATCTTCAAAAACTGCAAGCTTTAGTTAATTTATACAGAGCTTTAGGTGGAGGATGGAAATAAAATGATCTGATTTTTTGAAAAAATGGCCGTTTGTCGTTATAATTGTGTCTTTGGTCTAAATAATATTTAGTATCCATAAATTATATATAATTTTGGACAATAAGATAAATAATCGAATTCACATTTATAGGCGATAAAGTTCCACAACATCAAATTAGATGATCGCTTGATTTTTAATAAAAACATGACTAAAAAAGCCTCAGAAATGAGGCTTTTTTTTATATAATGTATATCGGTTGAAAAGTACTATTCGTCGATTAGTTTTACCATTCTGTATAATGAATGCGCTAACCTTAAATATTGGCATTACTTTAGATTCATATATACTAAATTAATATTTAAGATCTAAAAACATGAAAAAGTTAGTATTTGCCTCAGTGCTCTTTATGAGTGTATTTTTCGCCCATGCGCAAGTGTCCGTTAATGTAAATATTGGAACTCCGCCAAACTGGGGACCACAAGGTTACGATGACAGCAGATATTATTACCTGCCAGATATCGATGTGTATTATGACGTAAATCAAAGTTCCTTTATCTACGATAATGGAGGAAAATGGATCAGAGAAAAAAGACTTCCTTCACGATACAGACAATATGATTTGTATTCAGGTTACAAAGTTGTTTTGACTGATTATAGAGGAGATTCTCCATACTCCTATCATACCAAACACAGAGCAAGTTATCCAAAAGGTTATCATGGAAAACCTCAAAAAAACAGAGGAGAAAAACCAGTAAAAAATGCTAAACCAAAAGGACAGCAAAAGCAGGATAATAAAAATAATAACAAAGGAAATAAAAACTCCAAACAACAGTCAGACAAAAACTACGATCATTCTAATGGCAAACACCGTTAGTCCTTAAACATGACTAAAAAAAAACGCCTCCAATTTTGAGGCGTTTTTGATTTTATCAAGGATTTCCAGCGGGACGTTATATTTAAAGAAGCGCATTTTTCACAACATAAATGCCTCAGCGAGGCGAAATATATCAAGTGTATACAAATAATATATTCAAATATAGCCCACGGTTTTAACCGTGGGAATCGTGTGGGGATAATGATTCATCTTATAAGAGCATTATATCGCTCCTCTGGAGCTTTGTTTCATTGTGTGTATTTTGTTTCTAGAAATATCACGCTCCTCTGGAGCTTTATTTCATTGTGTGTAATTTTATTGGCTATAAACATTACGTTCTGCTGGAGCTTTAAAATAAAGTCCCAGAGGGATGTTATATTTATAGAAGCGCATTTCTCGCAACATAAAAGCCTCAGAGAGGCGAAATATATTATGTGTATTTTGTTGTCTACAAATATTACGCTCCTATGGAGCTTTATTTCATTGTGTCTTATTTTATTGGCTATAAACATTACGCTCTGCTGGAGCTTTAAAAGAAAGTCCCCGAGGGACGTTATATTTATAGAAGAGCATTTTCTCACAACATAAAGCCTGTGAAAGGCGAAATATATCAAGTGTATACAAAATAATATATTCAAAACATAGCCCGCGGTTTCAACCGTTGGAAACGTAGCGAAATGTTTATAGAAATGCATTTTCTCGCAAAATAAAAACCTCAGAGAGGCGAAATATATCTAACGCACACAAAGTAATATATTCAAATATAGCCCACGGTTTTAACCGTAGGAAGCGTGTGGGGATAATAATTCATCTTATAAGAGCATTATATCGCTCCTCTGGAGCTTTATTTCGTAGTGTATATTTTGTTGGCTACAAATATCACGCTCCTATGAAGCTTTATTTCATTGTGTCCTATTTTTGGCTATAAACATTACGCTCTGCTGGAGCTTTAAAATAAAGTCCTAGAGGGACGTTATATTTATAGAAGCGCATTTTCTCAAAACATAAAAGCCTCAGAGAGGCGAAATATATCTAACATATACAAAATAATATATTTGAATAGCCCACGTTTAAAACCGTGGGAAACGTTTAGCGATACTATTTTTATGACATCAAATCCCAATAAAAAAAGGAGGTTATCTCATTTTGAGAAAACCTCCTTTTAACTATAAAACTGAATTTCTTATTCAGAAACTGCTTTTACTTTGTGACCAAAAGCCCCGAAAGAAAGAATAATCAAAAAGCAAACGAGCGGAATAATATATCCTGATTGAATATCATCATGATTCATATCGATTAAAGTTCCCATTCCATAAGGAATAATTGCTCCTCCAACAATCGACATTACCAGCCACGAAGAGCCTGTTTCCGTATTCGATTTTAAGCCTTTAATACCCAATGAAAAAATAGTTGGAAACATAATAGACATAAAAAATCCGATTCCTCCAAGCGCATAAATAACAACGATTCCAGAGCCATAAATAGCAACTAAACAAAGTATAGCACTCATTACGCAATAGATAGAAAGGAGTACATAATCTTTTACAAAACGTAAAAAGAATGTACCAATAAAACGTCCCGCCATAAAAAGGAAACCATAGATTCCTAAGTAGTATCCAGCCGTTTTTTCGTCTAATCCGGCACCTTGCTGTGCTATACGAATAAAGAAACTAGTAATACAAACCTGTGCACCAACATAAAAAAATTGAGCAACAACGCCCCAGCTTAAATGTCTGAATTTTAAAACAGAGAAAAAACCAGGTTTAATTTCCGCTTCTGTATGAGTTGTTTTCATGGAAGGCAATTGCACAAAGTAGAAAACAATAGCAACAAGAACCAATATACTTCCTAATACGATGTAAGGCATTTTTACAGATGCTCGCCTCACCTAATAAATAAGTCGCTTTTTCTGCCTCAGGCATTGCCGCCATTTGCTCTGGTGTATGATTTGTTCCAGAAAGAATAAAAAGCGAACCAACAATAGGAGCAACCATTGCGACTAATCCGTTGAAAGATGCTCGCTAAATTCAGTCGTTTTGAAGAAGATTCTGCTGGCCCTAATATCGCCGCGTACGGATTCGCACTGGTTTCTAAAATAGTCAAACCACATCCAATTACAAATAAAGCAAATAAGAATAATTCGTACGTTCTGGTGTTAGCCGCAGGCACAAATAAAAAGGCTCCAACAGCAAATACTAAAAGTCCCGTAATAATACTGTTTTTATAGCCAAATCTTTTAATCAGCATCCCCGCAGGAATTGCCATTATAAAATAAGCAAAGAAAACAGAGGTATCAATTAAAGTAGATTGGCGATTGTTTAATTCGCAAGCTTTTTTTAAGTGCGGAATCAAAACAGAATCTAAATTATGGGCCATTCCCCAAAGAAAAAATAGGCAGGTAACGAGAATAAAAGGCAAAAGATATTGATTTCCCTTTCCGCCTTCTGTCGGCACTTCATGTTGATCGCCGGCTTGGTTTGTAATTTGCATTGTTTAGATAGTTTTTTGAGTTATTTTTTTAGGTTCAGAGGTACAAAGGGACAAAGGCTCAAAGTGAAGAAACCTCTGTCCCTTTGCACCTTTGAACCTTTGTCCCTTGAAGAAAAATCATTTTTTCTTTACCAAAAGTAAATGGTCACATACCAAAACGACTTCACCGCGTTGGTTAATGATTTCTACATGTTCAGTTACGGTTCCCATTTCAGGGTTTTTAGCTTCTCCTTTTTCGGAGATAGTTATTTCAGAGTGAATAGTATCGCCAATATGAACTGGTTTTACAAAACGCATTTTGTCGTATCCTCTAGAAAAAGCTTCAGGATTTATTTCTGATGCAGTCAAGCCGATTCCGATGCTGAAAACCATGGTTCCGTGTGCAATTCTTTGTCCAAATGGCTGTGTTTTACACCATTCTTCATCCATGTGGTGCGGAAAGAAATCGCCAGTATGTCCGGCATGAACCACAAAGTCAGTTTCTGTGATTGTTCTTCCTAAAGTTACTCGTTTGTCGTAGATTTTATAATCTTCGAAAAAAGTCGATTTAAAATACATATTCTTGATATTTTTTTACCGGCCTTACTCTTAAATAAATGTCAAAATTACGTTTGTTTGAAGAAGGCTTAAATTTATTTTTTTTGGTTTTGAAATATAGTGTTTTAATTACACTTCATCAAAAGAAATACCTCCATTTTTACTGCTGATGTAGCAGGCCTCTACAACTTTCATTGTTCCTAAAACATCTTGGACGCTGGCAGATAATGTGGAGTCAGAACCTTCCTTGTAGCGCATCAGATTTGACATTGCCCCAATAAATGCTTCTGGAAACCAAGAACCTTCCAGTTTAACTTCGGTCCATTCGTATTCCTTTTCGTTATCTTTTTTTGCCAAAGCATATTCAAAAACGTCCGGAAGACCGTCAGGATAGTTCATTAATAAGCCCATTTTTGCTCGAATTGCGCCTTTTGTTCCTTCCCATTTGATATAACTTTCTTCATGTTTTGGTCCAAAATGATGATCGTGATTCGTATTGATAACAACATGCAGATCTTCCGCATAATCTAGTATAATTGTCGATCTGCTTGAAGATAATTTTTTAAGCGGATGTTTAGCCGTTTTCGCCATTACACCTTTCGGGTTTCCTAAGAAAGAACGAATACAATCGATATAATGTACACTATGAAAAAGAATTTCCAATCTTGGATGTTCTTTAATTAAAGGAAATAATTCCCAAGGTGTATTTACGGTAACTTTGAATTCTAAATCATAGAGTTGACCAATAATTCCCTCGTTTATTAAATAACGGGCGAGCACTTACAAATGAAGCAAATCGCAGTTGAAAGTTGATTGCGGCAACCAGATTTTTTCTTTCGCAAACTTCTACAATCTCGCGTGCTTGAGTCAAATCATTTCCCATTGGTTTCTGAATCAAAACCGCGACACCGTCAGGCAATTGTTCTAAAATTTCAATGTATTGATCAGGTAAAACGGTAATATCGTAAACTGCATTCGAAGGCGCATTTTTAACGGCATCTGCAACACTTTCAAAAACATGATCAATTTTGAATTGTTTCTGTAAATCGTATGCTTTTGAGATCGTTCTGTTGGTAATACCAAAAACTTTAAAACCAGCCATTTCATAAGCAGGAAGGTGCGCATCTTTTACAATACCACTTGCTCCAATAATTACAATTGGCTGTTCTGTTTGGGGAAGTAAAGGTTTATATTGAATATTCATTTGTTGTATATTTATAAATTAAGCCTGCCAAGTTTAATTTTTGACAGAGCCATGTAATGTTGTTCCTTGACTTAATTTTCTTATTTTTTTCTGAGTTTCTTCTAAAAGTGTTTCAGACGAAATATCAGTTTCAATGGCTTTTAAAACTACGCCGTCAATAAGTTCAGCTACTTTTGGCCAGATTGGGGTTTGGGGTAATGTAAATGCATTTTCATGAAGCATTTCCAGTTTATGATAAAATGGAATTAAAGTATTGATTTCTTCGTCTTTCCAAGTCGATTTCCTGCATCCAATACCGCCTTCCTTGGTTAATAATTTATCACTTTCGGGAGTAGTTGCAAAACGTAAAAAATCATAAGCCAGTTTTTTGTGTTTGCTTCCTGAACCAATGGTGTAAAGCCAATATACATTCAAAGAAGCTGTTTTATGACCAGGATCAGATGGGAGGGAAGTGATGTCAATTTTTCCTTTCACTTTCGATTCTTCAATTACTTCTGCCATCGAAGCAAATCCAAACCAATTTATGGCCATTGCCGCTTGTCCTTCGGCGAAAGCCAGACCCGCTTCAACGGAACCAAATTCTCTCGATTTTGGATGAACAGCAGTTGCATCATTGACCATTTTTCTGTAAAAATCCAATGCTTTTATTGTCGCTTCATTATGAATGTCAATCTGATTTTTTTTGTTTAACAAAGAACCGCCTCTTGTCCATAATTGCAGACAAAAGTCAAAAACCATATTATGTCCGTCTGGATAATTGGCAAAGACAGAACCGTATAAATTTTGTTCGGGACGATTAAAAAATGTGGCAATTTCTGCGAATTCCTGCCACGTTTTTGGTGTAGAAAGTTCGTAACCAAACTGTTTTTTAAAATTCTCTTTTTCCGTTTCGTTTTCGAATAAATCTTTTCGATAAATCAGACATTCTGGGCCGTCATGAAATGGAAGTCCGAAAATGCCATTACTTAGTTTTTGTAAATGCAAAAGCGATTTATGCCATCCGAAAGGATAGTTTTCGGGTGGATTTTCTCCAATTAAGGAAAATAAATTAAGAACCGCATTTTCGTTTACAGCATCAAAAATCCAATCGGTGTTGATATGGGCAATGTCCCATTTTCCTTCTTTTAAACCTTTTTCGGAAATTGTAGTTTCGTATAAATCATGAAGTTCCAACGGAATCATTTCTGCTTCAATTTTTATATTGTTTTGAAGAGAAAATGCATCCCACAATTTTTGAAGTGTACTTTCGAACGGATCGAATTTTCGAACGGCGATTCTAATTTTTTCCATCAGTTAATAAATTCTTTAATAATTTTTTCGTTGTCCTGACCTAATTTTGGAGAGCCTTTTTCAGAAGTCAGATATTCACCGTCAATTTTTATCGGACAGCGTGTTGTTTTATAAGTGTAACCGTCAAGCATTTCAACTTGCTTGCGTAAAATTCAAAACCTTAAAACCATCTTCTTCAAATAATTGCTGATAGTTTAAAACTCCCGCACACCAAATATCTGCTGGTTCTAAAATATCCAGCCAGAATTGGGTTTCCTGCGTTTGTAAATGATCGGCAAGAATATTTTTTATTTCGTCTCTAAGTGTAAATTTATTTTCAGGAAATTGTAATAAAGCATCACATTTTAGTAGAGAAGCCAAAACAGGAATAGAGCCCATCGCTAGCGCTAAATAACCATTTTGCGTTTTGTAAATTCCGTATGGTGCACCCAGATAAGCGTGTGCGTTGTTGGTTTTGGTTCGAACAGGAAGTTCTCCGCCGTCATTAAAATAGGTTGTAATAGTCTCAAATTGAAAATCAAAAGCCGATTCGAGCATACTAACCTGAATTTGTGCGCCAATATTATGAGTTGCTTTTCTGTACAATGCGACCAAAATTCCTTGCGCTAAATGTGCTCCGGCAAGCATGTCTACAATCGATAATCCCATTGGTACGGGACCGTCTTCCTGATTACCGCTTAACCACGTTAATGCTGTTAAAGACTGCAAAAGCAAATCCTGCCCCGGTAAATCTTTTAAATCTGGATGTTCTCCAAAACCTGAAATCGAAGCGTAAATCACATTTGGATTTATACTTTTAACTTCATCATAACTCAAACCGATGCGTTCCATGACGCCGGGTCTGAAATTGTGCATGACAACATCAGCTTTGGCTAATAATTTTTTTAGTTTTTGAAGTTCCTCTGGCTGTTTAAAATCAATAGCAAAAGATTCTTTGTTTCTGTTGATGGTATGAAAAACAGAGGATTCGCCATTCATAATCAAATCAGAAGTATATAAAGTACGGCAGATATCTCCCGTTCCTGGTTTTTCTATTTTTATCACACGCGCTCCCAAGTCTGCCAGACGCAAACTCGCCGACGGACCCGAAAGAAACTGACTGAAATCTACAATTAAATAATCTTCTAATGGTTTCATGTTGTGTTTAACCGTTTTATCGTTTATTTGTTTAACCGTTAATTCGTCGATTTGTTTAATACGATTAAACGATTAAACAAATAAACGATTCAACAATCTAGCTAATAAACTCTTTATGTATATTCAAATTGTCTTGTCCAACTTTTGGCGCCGCTTTTTCACTTAACAGAATTTCTCCATCCAATTGAATCGGACTTCTTGTGGTAACCAAAGTTTCGCCTTCGCTATTTTTTACAGTTTGTTTCAGCTGTAATTCATTTACAAAAGGCTGATTATCTAAATCTTCGTAATTAAAAACTTTACCGCACCAAATGCCTTCTTTTTGCAATACTTCAATCCAATAATCAGAAGATTGGGTTTTTATTTTTTCGCTCAAAATCGTTCTGATTTCATCTCGTTTTTCAAACCAAAGATGTTTATCTGCATATTGATTTAAGTTTAAACCTAATGCTTTTCCGATAAAAATCAAATCGCCCATCGCAAGAGACAAATAGCCGTCTTGTGTTTGGTAAACGCCATAAGGAGCACTCAAAAAAGCATGTGCACTTCCGTTAATATCTCCTCTTTCAGGAAGCTGTCCCCCGTCATTTAGAAAAGAAGTAATCGCTTCAAATTGTACATCGAGTATAGATTCTAACAAGCTGACTTCTACCAAAACTCCTTTTTTAGTTTTAGCTCTTTTTAAAAGTGCTTGCTAAAATTCCCTGTACAAAATGATTCCCGCACATTAAATCGGCAACAGCCAAACCAAAAGGAACTGGGCCTTGGCTTTTGCGTCCACTCAGCCAGCTTAATCCAGAAAGCGATTGTAATAACAAATCTTGTCCCGGTTTTTTGGCCCACGGACCTTCATTACCGTAACCTGTTATGGTTCCGTATATAATCTGCGGATTAATAGAAAGTGAATTTTCAAAATCTAATCCGATTTTTTCCATCACTCCAGGTCTGAAATTATGTGTCATAATATCCGCCTTTTCGATTAGTTTTTTAATCAAAACTAAATCGTCAGGATTTTTTAAATCGGTCTGCAAAAGACTCTTTATTTCTGTTTATGGTATGAAAAAGTAAACTGCTGTCATCGACAAATAAATCTTTAATACTCAATTGTCTGCAGGCTTCACCTTTAACTGGACGTTCGATTTTGATAACGCGCGCTCCCAAATCGGCTAGTTTTAAACCAGCCGAAGGTCCTGCTAAAAACTGGCAGAATTCCAGAACAATTAATCCTTCTAAAGGTCTCATATCGTTTGAATTTTTAGAGATTCCGCATAAAGCGAATTCATTTCTTCCAATACTTTTAATTCGTCTCCGCCTTTCATCAAATAATTACGAACCACATCACCTGCGTGATCTTGAAAGTACATATGTCCGTAATATCTCGGACGAAGGAAAGCGCGTTCTAGAGCTGGCAAAGTATTTTTGAAGTAATCATGCGTTACGCCATTGATTCTCTCACTTTTCCAAGCTTGTAAATGTCCAGGCTGACCGCCATTATCGGTATAAATATTTTGTTGTACTTGAGATGAACCTGTAAATTCGGCATATTTTATCGCTTCTTCAATATGCTCGCTGAATGAAGAAACAGCTAATCCAGTTCCTCCCAAAGAAGAAATCATTGGATTGTTATTCAATTTTACTAAGTCATAAAAATGTAAAAGGTTCTGGCTGTAGCCGATGCGAGAATAATTTGAATAACCGTAAGCAAAAGGGCAATAGGCAATTTCGTCTGAATTGACCATTGCTTCATAAACTTGAATAGGATTTCTGTTAAAGTTTGTAGGATCAATCAACTGCGCCAGTTCTCTAAACATTTGAAGTGCTTTGATTCCTGTCGTTTCAGAAATCACTTTTTCTTCAGAAAGAAAAGGAGCTTCGCCTAAACTACAGCAAAACATATAAAAACTCATCAAAACATCCACCGGAATTCCAGCAAAAGCTACTAAGCCTTTTTTAGCTAATGCTAATAAATCATCGTAGGTTTTTGGAACTTCTAAATTATTTTTTTCCAAAAGATCCAAGCGTGCAGACGCAACCGGAGTTGCGAGCATCGATAGGAAGCGCCCATAATTTGTCGTGAAAAACATAACTTCCGTACGATTTTCCAACAGTATTTATTTCTTGATCTTTAATATATTCGGTTGATAAATAATCAGATAACGGAAGAATCGCTTTAGTCTGCGCTCCAAATCCTGTCCAAGGATGATCAATTACCAATAAATCAAATCTTTTGGCTAAGTCTTCGATAGAAGCATCTGCAAATTCTTGTAAACTTCTTTTCTCCCAAGAAATTTCAACATCAGGATGTAATTCAGTAAAGCGTCGCGATGTGGCAACCATAGGAAGCAGACCTCTTGTGTGGTTCCAAGTTATGCCTTTTAATTTTATCATTTTGTATAGGAATTTTGGGTAGTGAAATCGTTTGAAATAATAAATGTAAAATTTACAATTACAAAAGTAGAAATAAGATTTAAATGCACAAGAAATCCTTTCTTTTTAAGAAATCTTTTTTACATAAATCGATAATTAGTGATATAATTTTTACAAACCGTCTAAAAAATGTTATAAAATTTAAAGTTTAGTCATTTTAAGAACAGGAAAACGAAATATATCTCGAATATTAATTTTTAAAAAGTATTTTTGTAATTGTATTTTTTACATTTATTAATTTTGCTTTGGTATTTTGATGAATTTCGAAATTAAAAAAAGCAGAATTGCAAGCAATGATATACAGTTGATGAACTGATTTCATTATAAAAAATAAACTAACAACTAAAAATATACGATATGAAATTAATACGTTTTGGAGAAATCGGAAAAGAAAAACCTGGAGTTTTAATTGGAGAAAAGAGATTTGACGTTTCTTCGATTGTAACCGATTTTAACGAAAGTTTTTTTGAAAATAACGGATTAGAGAAATTACAAAAAGCATTGGAAAGCAATCCAGTTTTACCAGAAGTAGATGCTTCTGTACGTTTAGGATCTCCAGTGTCAAGACCTTCAAAAATAATCTGCATTGGTTTAAATTACATTGACCATTGCAAAGAAACAAATGCTCCGATTCCGACTGAACCTATAATTTTCTTTAAATCGACAACTTCTTTATGCGGACCCGATGACGATTTGATTATTCCAAAAAACAGTGAAAAAACAGACTGGGAAGTGGAGTTGGCTTTTGTTGTTGGAAAAAAAGCAAGTTATGTAGAAGAAGGTGAAGCTTTGGATTATGTAGCGGGTTATGCTTTGTTAAACGATTACAGCGAAAGAGCTTTTCAGTTAGAGCGCGACGGGCAATGGGCAAAAGGAAAAGGAAGTGATACGTTTGCACCTCTTGGACCATTTTTGGCTACAAAAGACGAAATCGAAGATGTTGATAATTTAAAGATGTGGCTGACTGTAAATGGTAAAAAATACCAAGACAGTAATACTTTAAATTTAGTTTTCAAAATTCCTTATTTGGTGCATTATTTAAGTCAGTTTATGACTTTGCTTCCTGGCGATATTATCAGCACAGGAACGCCTCCGGGAGTTGGATTAGGCATAAAACCAGATCCTATTTATATTAAAGCCGGCGATGTTGTGGAACTTGGAATCGAAGGTTTAGGAACAAGTAAACAAAAGGCTGTAACATATCAAAAAGTAATATAACGATCTGTTATTGTACTAACGAATGGTGACGCGGATAAAAGGATTATTTCGTAAAAACGCGGATTAGAACGGATTTTATATTTAAGAAAATTAATGAAAAATCCGTTCTAATCCGTGTCTTCGCGATAGCCAATCTGTATCATCTGCGTCTAATTAGAAATTTAAACGAAACGAAAAATGAAATATATTGTTTGCGAAAAGCCTCAGGAATTTCTATTGAAAGAAACTAGTATTCCAGAACCAAAAGAAGGCGAAGTTTTATTAAAAATTAAAAGAATCGGAATCTGCGGAACTGATATTCACGCTTTCGGTGGTACACAGCCGTATTTTGAATATCCAAGAATTTTGGGGCACGAATTGGCGGCAGAATATGTAAAAGGAAATGCGACAGGTTTTAAACCGGGAGATAAAGTGACTTTTATTCCGTATTTCAACTGCGGAAAATGTGTTGCCTGCAGAAACGGATTGACAAACTGCTGTGTAAATATTAAAGTTTTCGGAGTTCACATTGACGGCGGAATGGCAGAATATGTCTCAATTCCTGAACAATATTTACTGCACGGTCAAGGTTTGGATTATGATGAATTGGCTTTGGTAGAGCCTTTGGCAATTGCAAGCGCACGGAGTTAGAAGAGCGGCTGTAAAGCCAACTGATACGGTTTTGGTAATGGGTGCTGGACCAATCGGAATTGGTCTGATTCAGTTTGCTAAAATCGCTGGAGCAAAAGTAATCGTAATGGATATTAACGATTACAGATTGAATTTCTGTAAAACAGAACTAAAGGCGGACGAAACGATTAATCCGCTAAACGATGATGTTGCTCAAAAATTAGCCGAACTGACAAATGGCGATATGGCAAACGTAGTAATTGATGCGACTGGAAATCAGAAAGTAATGAACAGCGCTTTTAACTATATTTCGCATGGCGGAAGATTTGTTTTGGTTGGACTTCAAAAAGGAGAATTGAGTTTTAGTCATCCTGATTTCCACAAAAGAGAATCGACTTTAATGAGCAGTAGAAATGCGACAATCGAGGATTTTGAATATGTAATGAAATGTTTGAAAGAAGGTAAAATCGATCCGAAGAAGTATATCACGCACAGAACAAGTTTTTCTGAAATGATAACTGATTTTGGAAAACTAATTGATCCTAAAAACAATGTGATTAAAGCGTTAATTGAAATAGACTAAAAGTATTATAATAAAGTTTGTCATCCTTGACAAAAATGCTGAATAAATATTAAACACATAGAAACATAGATTTTAATGTGTGTAAAAGAGAATAAAAAAGAAACTAGTTTCTTAACACATAGCTATGTGTGTTAATGCAAGTGAAACGTCTTTTAAACGGTTTTAAAATCTAGGATTCTATGTGTTTAAAAGATCTAACTACTACTAAACTTTAATACCCACAAAAAATGGATTTAAACTTAAAAAATAAAATAGTTGTTGTTTCTGGTTCGGCTGGAAAAGAAGGCAGTATTGGAGAAACAATCGTTAACAGATTGGCAGATGAAGGTGCCATTCCGGTTTTAGTTGACAGAAATGCAAGAGGTTTCGAATATGTGGAAAGACTTCAAAAAAGAGGCGTTAATTCCTTATTTGTACAGTCTGATGTAACCGATCCTACTGCAATAGAAAATGCTGTAAAAGTAATCGCGACTAAATACGGTAGAATCGACGCTATAATTAATAATGTTGGTGTAAATGACGGCGCAGGTTTAGAATCAAGCTACGAGGATTTTATGAACTCACTGAAATTGAATGTTGTTAGTTACTTTTTAATGGCTAAGTATACACTGCCATATTTAAAAGAATCAAAAGGAAATATTTTAAATATCGGTTCGAAAGTGGCGTTAACAGGGCAGGGCGGAACTTCAGGTTACGCGTACTGCGAAAGGCGGCGTTTTGGGTTTAACTAGAGAATGGGCAGTAGATTTGATTCAGTACGGAATTCGTTCCAACGCGATTATTATTGCCGAAAGTTATACTCCCGCATACGAAGATTGGATTAAAACACTGCCAGACGGCGAAACTGTGTTGAATAAAATCAACAAAAGTATTCCGCTGGAAAGCCGAATGACTAAAACAGAGGAAATTGCAGATACAGCACTTTTTATTATTTCCGAAAAATCATCGCATACTACAGGACAATTTGTTTTTGTGGATGGAGGTTACGTACATTTAGACCGCGCTTTAATCAGCGATGTTAATTAAAAAGATATGAGTAAAAGAATTGATTCCCATCAGCATTTTTGGAAGTTTGATCCCGTTCGAGACAGCTGGATTGACGAAACGATGCAGAATATTCAAAGAGATTTTCTTCCAGAAGATTTAGAGCCTTTATTAAATGTCAATGGATTTGACGGATGTGTGGCAGTGCAGGCAAGCCAGACTGAAGAAGAAACACATTTTTTATTGGATTTAGCTTCAAAAAATGACTTTATCAAAGGCGTTGTAGGCTGGGTTGATTTGAGAAGTGAAAATATTGAAGAACGTTTGATTTTTTTTTCAAGTCAGAAAAAACTGAAAGGTTTTAGACATGTTGTTCAAGGTGAGCCAGATGATTTTATGTACGATGAGGCTTTCCGAAGAGGAATTAAAGCTTTAAAAGCATTTAATTATACTTATGATATATTAATTTTTGAACGTCAATTGCCAGCGACAATAAGTTTAGTTGAAGATTTTCCAGACCAAAAATTTGTGATTGATCATATCGCAAAACCAGACATCAAATCAGAAACTATTTTTTCTTGGAAAAGCGGCATTGAAGAAATTGCAAAACACGACAACGTTTGGTGTAAAATCTCAGGAATGGTTACAGAAGCCGATTGGAAAAACTGGAAGCCAGAAGATTTAAAACCGTACTTAGATGTCATTTTTGAAAATTTCTCTGTTGATAAATTAATGTACGGTTCAGATTGGCCAGTTCTTAATGTTGCTTCTGATTATAACGAGGTTGTAAAAACTTTAGAAGATTATATTTCGAAATTTTCAAAAGAAGATCAAGATAAAATTTGGTTTGAAAATGCGAATCACTTTTATAATTTAAATAAATAACATTTAATTTTGGAACATAAAAAAAAGCGTGAATTTAATGATTCACGCTTTTTTTATTCCCGCTCTTTGTCAAAGTTCAAAACTTTGACAAAGATTTTTTCTCACAAAGTTGTCAAACATAGCCCGTGGTTTCAACCACGGGAACACAAACGAAACGTGACAATATTGCGTCCCCGTGGTTGAAACCAACTATGTTTTTAAATTTGGGATTAAAACTTAACTGCTTTCTTAGAAACACTTTTATCAATAATCGTCGTCTTAGCAAAATTTACAGAAGAACCGCTTAAATCAATATTTTTACTCGCCTGACCGTTGATTGTAATTGTGTTAGAAGAACCTGAATTGAACTCGATATTTTTCAAAGAAAGGTTTTGTGTATTATAAATTTCAAAAGCATTTTTAGCCTCAATATCCAATTGAGCATTGCTGATTTTAATTCCGTTAGCATCAATTATAGAAAAGCCTTTTTGAGCTTTTGCTATCAAGTTGGAAATTTCAATATTTTCTAAATTCATTTCAGGAAGACCTTGTAAGAATACTGCTTGCTGCGCGCCTTTAATCGTAATGTTTTTGATTGAAATGTTTTTAAATTGAGGTGTTTCTTCATTCACAGGAACCAATTTTGTGGTTACTGTATTACCGCCTTCAGCAAGGGTTTCAGCAATAGATTTTCCGCCATAATACAAATCAAAAGAAATAGCTTGCGACGGAATATCAGTCATAAAAATATCCGAGATATAAATGTTTTCTACAACGCCACCGCGTCCGCGCGTGCTTTTAAAACGAAGTCCAACATCAGTTCCCATAAAAGTACAGTTGGAAACATGCAGGTTTTTTACACCGCCAGACATTTCGCTTCCCACCGTTACGCCACCATGACCGTGATACACGATATTGTTTTTTACAATGATATTTTCGCAGGGAACACCTCTGTCGCGACCGTCTTTGTCTTTTCCGGATTTAATACAAATTGCATCGTCACCCACATCAAAACTAGAATTTTCGATAATCACATTTTTGCAGGATTCCACATCAAGACCATCGCCGTTTTGAGAAAACCAAGGATTGCGAACCGTTATATTTCGAACAATTAAATCCTCAATCATCAATGGATGAATATTCCAAGCAGGTGAATTTTGAAAAACAGGGCCGTCAAATAAAACTCTTTTACTATTTTGAATGCTCACCAAAACCGGACGAAGGAAATCATGAATAGCTTCAAAATCTTCTTTCGTTTTTAAATCAGGACGAACGTTTTGATCTGCACCTTTAGAGCCTTTTAAATATTGTTCAGAAGGATACCAACTGTCTTTTTTCTCATTTAAAACTCCACCAGAAGCTACAAATTTCTTCCATTGTTCATCGGTCAGTTTACTTTTTTTAACCTGTCTCCAAGCTTCACCTGAACCATCCCAAACACCATTTCCGGTAAAAGCTACATTCTCCAAATTTTTACCATAAATAGGAGAGATACAGCGCCAAGTATTCAAACCTTCAAAACTGGTTTCAATAATTGGGTATAAAGTTTTATCTGTAGAAAACTTAATTAACGCTCCAGTTTGAGCATGAAGTTCAATATTGCTTTTTAGAATGATTGGTCCTGTTAACCAGATTCCCGGCGGAATAATTAATTTTCCACCTCCTTTTTTAGAAAGAGCATCTAGGGCATCTGCAAAAGCTTTTGTATTCAAAACATAACCGCCATTTACAGCGCCAAAGTCTTTTAAATTTACGCTGTTCTGTGGAATAGCAGGTTCTTTGACTTCAGCCATTTTAAATTCAATATTCTTGTACGTATCATTAGATTTTTGAGCAGAAGTTGTATGGAAAAAGCTAAACGCGAGACACGTAAGAGCAATAAATAAAAGGTTAATTCGGTTAGTTTTCATTCTAATTGTATTATAGTTAAGTAATTTTTGGAATTCGCTATTTGATGCTAAGTCGATTTTTTATATGTTAATTTTTTATTTGATGAGTAAAAAATATTCCTATTAAATTTTAATTCAATAATGTAATCGATTACACAAATCTATTAAAAAAATAGTATTGAACATCAATTTTAATTGGTTTATCACAGATTTTTTATGAATTTAACTTTTTCAGCTTTTCAAAAAACGCATTGTTATCAGGGAATTTTCGTTGCAAAAGGAATCTTTAGTAGCGATAGCAGGAGGGTACAGGATGCCTGAGATTTTATATTCTTTTAAATTGTCCCAATTATTTGTAAAAAGTGTTAAAAATACATTTATTTGTAAATTTAATACTGTTTTAAATTAATCCCTCGTAATTTTATCCTAAGAAAAAAATCAATACTATAAATAATGCGTTTAATTCCTTTCAACAAATTACTAGTTGTTTTTCTAATGGCATTCACAGTATTTTCAGCAGATCTTTGCTGAAATTTGGGTGTCGCCGTCTGGAAACGATTCCAACCTCGGAACAAAATCAAATCCGCTGGCAACGGTTCAAATGGCAATGCGAAAAGCCAGAGAACTTCGCCGATTAAAAGATGCATCTATAAAAGACGGAATCCGAATTATGGTAATGAACGGAACGTATTATTTAAACGAACCTTTATTTGTTAGGCCAGAGGATTCTGGAACTGCCGACAGCCCGACAACAATTGAAGCCGATGTAAATGCAAAACCAATTATAAGCGGTGGAATTGAAATCAAAAACTGGAAAAAGGTTGGTGTTTTAAATGGCAAAAAAGGAACTTTTTGGGTTGCCGATGCACCTCAAAAAGCAGGTTCGCTGATCAATTACAGACAATTGTGGGTAAACGGAAAGAAAGCCGTGAGAGCTAAAAATACAGCAGGAAATACAATGGACAGGATTTTATCATGGGATCATCAATCGCAGACCTGCTGGATTCCTTTTAAAGATAAGTCGGTTAAGTTTGAGCCTGGAATGGAAATGTTTATCGTACAATGGTGGTCGATTGCCAATCTTCGAATTAAAAATATCGAAGTACAAAAAGACAGCGCCCGACTTTCGTTTGAAGAACCAGAAAGCCGGATTCAAAGTGAACATCCTTGGCCTGCTCCGTGGATTTCTAAAAACAATGGAAATTCTGCTTTTCATTTAAACAATGCTATTTCATTATTGAACGAACCTGGAGAATGGTTTTTGGATAAAAAAAATGCTAAAATCTATTATATTCCGAGAACTGGAGAAGATATTAATTCGGTAAAAATTACAGCTCCGGTTTTAGAAAATCTGGTTGAAGTAAAAGGAACGATAGATTCGCCTGTAAGTCATTTTAGATTTAAAGGAATTTCGTTTCAGTACAGCAACTGGCTTCGTCCTTCAGAGCAAGGGCATGTGCCTTTACAATCGGGTATGTATTTATTAGACGCTTACAAATTAAAGCGACCGGGAACGCCAAATCAGGCGAGTTTAGAAAATCAGGCTTGGGTTGGGAGACCTCGTCTCAGCGGTCGAAGTAAATTATTCTAATAATATTCAGTTTGAATCGTGTCGTTTTGAGCATTTGTCTTCGACAGGTTTAGACTTAAATAAAGGAACGAATCACAATACCGTAAAAGGAAATTTATTTAAAGACATAGGCGGAAGTGCCATCAATGTCGGCATTTTCTCTGAAGAAGCTTTTGAAGCGCATTTGCCTTTGATTATAAAAGACGAAAGAGAAATGTGTTCGGATGAAGTAATTGCTGATAATTTAATTACCAATGTAACCAATGAAGATTGGGGAACTTTAGGAATCAGCGCTGGCTTTGTTCGAAATATTACCATTGAACACAACGAAATTTCGGATGTATCGTATTCTGGAATGGCAATGGGATGGGGATGGACGCACACGCCAAACGTGATGCAGAACAATAAAATTCTAGCGAATAAAATTCATCATTATGCGAAACATTTACATGATGTTGCCGGAATTTATACGCTTTCGGCACAACCCAACAGCCGAATCGAAGAAAATTACATTGATAAAGTTTACAATAGTCCGTATGCACACGATCCGTTTTTATGGTTGTACTTGTATACAGATGAAGGAAGTGAAGGTTTTACCATTAAAAACAATTGGATTGCCGAAAAAGAAAATCCTAAAAAATCATAATGGTCCAAAAGGAAATATCTGGGAACATAACGATCCATATGTAAGCACGAAAATTAAAGATGCAGCCGGAATTCGAGCGCCTTATGCTGCTTTAGAAAAAGAAGTTGTAATTGATGAAAAATGGGGATTGCAGGAAATGCCAAAACCGTATGCAATTGAACTGATAGGTTCTGATTTTGATCTCGAAAAAATAAAGTCGACGTTAACGGGTTTTAGAATTGTTGGGCAGGAATTGTACCAATGGAAAAATCATTTGGTGATTTACGGAAAAATGAATCAGCCGGAAAGAACAAAGCGAAAACTAGCGGGAGCTTTTCCTTCTTTAGAAATAAAAATTTACGATAATCTGGTTTACGATTTCCAAAACTTCGAAAGATGTAAAGATTCTAAACCAGCCTCAGATTGGGAAAATGTAGTTTTGACTGCCAATTTACCTGCTGATGAAAAACTGCAAAAAGAATATGTAGATTATCATACGACACAATTTGAAAAATGGCCTGAAGTAGCAAAAGGTTTCTGTAATGCCGATTTTCAACAATTGCAGGTTTTCAAAAAAGACAGACAATTAATCTTGGTTATCAGTATTCCGAAAGGAGAAAATCTGGATAAGCTAAATCCGAAAACAACACAAAACAATCCGCGTGTAGACGAATGGAACGCTTTAATGAAAAAATACCAAACCGGAATTGAAGGCGCAAAACCAGATGAAACCTGGATTTTCTTGAATAAAGTGAGTGTAGAGGAGAAAAAATAGAACAAAGAAAAAAGAGCAAAGAAAAAAGAGCAAAGAAAAAATCTAAATCTGCTCAATCTGCCTAATCTGCGTGAGAAAAAACAAAACTAATCTCAAAGAAGATTTCGGAATAATCTAAAATCTAAAATCAACAATCTAAAATAACCACACCAATGTTAAAAATAGCCATTCTGGGACTTGGAGAAGGACGAAGCACAATGTCGGTCGCCATAGAAAGTTCAAAATTAGAGCTTGTGAAAATATGCGACAGAAACGAAGATTTGTGTAAACAGAGAGCAAAAGAGTTCGATTTTCATTCGTATACAACCAATTACGAAGATCTATTAAACGATAGTTCAATTGATATTATTGCCATCTATACACCGGATCACCTGCACGCGCGACGATGTTAAACAAGCTTTGTTGCACGGAAAACACGTTGTTTGTACAAAACCTTTTATTGATGATCTTTCTGATGCCAAAGAACTACTAGAATTAAGTGCTAAAACGGGTAAGAAAGTTTTCATTGGTCAAAGTTCTCGTTTTTTCGAACCTGCAAAAAGACAAAGAGCTGATTTTGAAGCCGGTTTAATTGGAGATTTAATTACCATTGAAGCGCAATATCATGCCGATCACAGATGGTTTTTAAAGAAAGAATGGTCGCTTTTGCAATCATTTAAATGGCTGTACGGAGGTTTGAGTCATCCTGTGGATTTCATTAGATGGTATCTTCCAAATATTCAGGAAGTAATGGGGTACGGAATGATCAGCAGTAACGGACAAAATGCGGGATTGAAAAACGAAGACACCATGCATTTTATCTTTAAAGCTACCGACGGCAGAATTGCCAGAGTAAGCGGTGTATACACTTCGCCGACTCAGCCGGCGCAAAGAGACAGCGGCATGAGCACGATTCTAAGAGCAACAGAAGGTGCAAGTCAGGCAGATTATCACGAATTGCGTTACGCCGTTACAGATAAAACGGGTGAAGAAAAAGTGATTACTTGGGGTGACAGCACTTTAAAATATTATTTCCGTTTTGAAGGACAAAGTCATCACGGCGGTGAATATCAGAATTATTTAGAATATTTTGTGGATAGCATTGAGCAAGGTTTCGAGGCTTACCCAAACATGGAAGAAGGAATTGGAACTGTGGCTTTATTGCAGGCAATGGACAAATCACTGCAAACTGGAATGCCGGTTAAAATCGCCGATATTCTTAACGAATACGGACTATGAACAGCATCTACGATAAATTAACGACGCTCGATTTTATAATTGTAGCGGTTTATTTGGTGACTTTATTAGTCATTGGTTATGTGGTAAGCGTGAAGCAGAGCAAAAAAAACGAAACATTATTTTTAGCTTCTAACTCCTTGAGCTGGTACAGTATCGGATTTAATATGTGGGGAACCAATGTTGGTCCTTCATCATTATTGGCCTTTGCAAGTATTGGTTACGCAACCGGAATTGTGGCTGGAAATTTTGAGTGGTATGCTTTTGTGTTTTTACTGCTTTTGGCGATGGTTTTTGCACCCAAATATATTGCGAGTAAAGTAAGTACAATGCCCGAATATATGGGGAAACGCTACGGCGACAGTACGCAGAATATTCTGGCTTGGTATGCTATGGTAAAAATTTTGGTAAGCTGGTTGTCTTTGGGATTATTCAGTGGGGGCGTTTTAGTGCGTCAGATTTTGGGAATTCCGATGTGGCAGAGCGTTACGGTTTTAGTAATTTTTTCAGGAATATTTACCTTTGCCGGAGGATTAAAAGCGATTGCAAAAGTCAATGTTTTTCAGATGATTCTGCTGATTGTAGTTTCGCTGACGCTTTCTTATTTAGGTTTGCAAAAACTGGGCGGAATAGATGTTTTAATTGCGAAAACACCTTCTAATTTTTGGAATTTAGTTCGTCCTTCAGACGATGCCCATTATCCGTGGCCTGCTATTTTATTAGGATATCCGGTTGTCGCAGTTGCATTTTTCTGTACCGATCAATCGATGGTGCAGAGTGTTTTGGGAGCTAAAAATCTGGAACAGGGACAATTGGGCGTGAACTTTATTGGTTGGTTAAAAGTAATGGCTCTGCCGTTGTTTATTCTTCCTGGAATTTTATGTTATGCATTATATCCAGAATTAGGAAGCAATTCAGACTTAGCTTATATGACAATGGTTACCAACTTATTTCCAAGTGGAATGAATGGTTTAGTAATCTGTGTAATGATTGCAGTTTTGGTAGGAACAATTGGTTCTTCTCTTAATGCTTTAAGCACCGTTTTTACGAATGATATTTACGTAAAGAAAATCAACCCAAATGCGACTATTAAAGATCAAATTAAAATTGGGCGTTTAACAATTGCTTGCTGGATGTGTTTTTGCGATTCTGATTGCTGTTGCAATTGACAATATTAAAGGGCAAAATCTATTTAATATTTTTCAGGCTGTTTTAGGATTCTTAGCGCCATCTTTATCGGTTGTGTTTTTGCTGAGTGTTTTTTGGAAACGCACTACCAAAAAAAGCTGTAAACGCTACGCTTTCTTGGGGTTCTGCGTTTAGTTTATTCGTTGGAGTTCTGTATTTATGGATTTTTCCTGCCGATAAATATCCGGTTTGGCCTCACTTTTTGTTAATCTCATTTTACATTTTTGCTGTGCTTTTAATTGCAGCAGTTATTATTTCTTTAACTGATAAAAATCCTGAAGTTAATTTTTCAGATGAAACGGATATTCCTAAAACTAGTAAAAAGGTAAAGCTTTTGTTTGGTTTGTTGGGATTGACGATTTTGGTTTTGTATTTGGTTTTCAATGGAAATTAATTAGAAACATAAAAATATTCAAACATAGCCCGTGGTTTCAACCACGGGACGCAATATATGTAATATTCCGTTTATCAAAATTCGTTTCCCGTGGTTGAAACCACGGGCTATGTTTTTAAAAAGATTGCAAATAAAGCAAGGCTATTTTATTAGTTGCCTCCAGTTTTAACTGGAGGTATATGTAAAAAGAATAGAAAAAGGCTTTAGCCAAATTGTAGATATTTGGCTAAAGCCTTTTGAGCTTTACATTATATTTCATCCAGCTAAAGCTTGACGCAATTATTTAATAAATCTTTGCGTCTTAGCGACTTTGTGGCATTAAAAATTACTCAACCTTCTTTTTCTTCTCCAAATTAGGCAAGAACCCAGTAATAATCCCAATTAAAGGCAGAAAAGCACAAATCTTAAATACATACTCAATACTCGTTTCGTCAGCAATTTTCCCTAAAATAGCAGACCCTAAACCACCCATTCCAAAAGCAAATCCGAAGAAAAGACCCGCTACAAGTCCGACTTTTCCGGGCATTAATTCAGTTGCATAAACCAGAATCGCTGAGAATGCCGAAGAAAGAATCAATCCGATTACTACAGACAAAGTTCCAACCCAAAATAAAGAAACATACGGAAGTAACATAGTGAAAGGAGCAACCCCAAGAATCGAAACCCAGATTACATATTTTCTTCCGTATCGGTCTCCAATTGGTCCTCCAATCAAAGTTCCTGCGACAACAGCACCCGAGAATAAGAATAAATATACTTGTGATTGTTGAATCGTAATATGAAATTTATCTATAAGAAAGAAAGTATAATAACTGGTAATGCTACTCATATAGAAATACTTAGAGAAAATCAAAACTAATAAAATGATCAACGAAGCAATTACCCTGTTTTTAGACAAATGATGCGTTTCGATTTGGTGAGAAGCTTTATTGGCATTTCTTTCAGATAAATGTGCAGTGTACCAAATTGCAATTTTATACAAAGCAAAAACTCCGACTAGCGCAATAATACAAAACCAAGCGATATAAGATTGTCCGTGCGGAATAACGATAAATGCCGCTAATAAAGGCCCGACAGCACTTCCTGCATTTCCTCCTAATTGGAAGATAGACTGCGCCAAACCTTTTTTTCCACCTGAGGCTAAATGTGCTACTCTAGATGATTCTGGATGAAAAATCGAAGATCCAATTCCGATTAAACTTACTGATAATAATAGATAAGTAAAGCTTGAAGCAATCGAAACCAAGAAAAGTCCAGTCATTGTAAAACACATACCGACAATCAGCGAATATGGTTTTGAATTTTTGTCTGTATACATTCCTACAAACGGCTGTAAAATTGAAGCTACGATTTGGTACGTAAAAGTGATGATTCCGATTTGAGAAAAACTCAAGTTAAAATTTTCTTTTAACAGCGGATAAATTGATGGTACAACAGCTTGTAAAAGATCATTAATTAAATGAGAAAAACTTATGATAAATAAGATCGAATAAGTGGTTTTTTTAAGTATGTCAGGATTTGCTTTAATAGTGTCCATGAAATATTTTTTGATTTTAAAATTAGGTTTAAAAACAACAGCTGTATTATTTTTTGCAAAGATTAAAAGAATAGTAATGTCAGAATTGCTATATTTGGACAATGAATAACCAGATTCGGACATATCGAATAGCACAGGAGCACGGATACAAAATAGATCCATCAATACCTATTATTGGATATACCGAAATGGTAACCAATGAAATGTGTATCTCGCATTCACATCCCAGAGGTCAGCTTATTTATGCGACGCGTGGTGTAATGAATGTCGTAGTAGGAAATCATATTTGGGTGGTTAATCCGTTACAGGGCCTTTGGCTTCCGGGCGGAGTAGAGCATCAGGTCACTTTTCAGAAAGACGTTAATTATTACAGCGTGTTTATCGATCCCTCTGCAATGGGAGGATTACCTATAAACAGCTTTTCTTTTGATATTCCGATGTTCTTAAAACAGCTGATTTTTAAAATTATTTCTTTCGGGACAGAAGGAAATCTTACAGCTTCGCAAGGCAGAATTATTGAAGTTTTTCTGGACGAATTGGCCCTAATTGAACCAAGTGCAACTTTTCTTCCAACAACCAATCACGAAAGATTACAAAAAGTAGTGGAACTTTTAATGAGCGATGTTGCCAGTAAAAACACGATAGATCATTACGCAGAAATATCTTTTATGAGTACCCGAACTTTATCCCGATTATTCATTAAAGAACTCGGAATGAATTTCAGCGACTGGCGTACGCGATTAAAATTATTAGAAGCCATAAAACGTCTTGGCGAAAAACAATCAATCAAAGAAATTGCCTTTAATCTAGGCTACGAAACTACAAGCGCTTTTATCTATATGTTTAAGAAGCATTTAGGCAAAACACCTTCTAATTATATTTTAGAAGATGAAAATGATTCGGAAAAGATGATTGCATAAATCACAAAAAAAAATTAGAACGCTGATAAAACAGATTTACTTCGTAAAGACACGGATTGACACGGATTTTTTGTTTTGATTCTTCTATAGCTTTGTCAAAGTTTTGAACTTTGACAAAGCTTGTTGCGTTAATATAATTATAATAAGTGTAAATCAGCGTCTTTACAAAGTAAATCCGTTTCATAAGCGTCCATAAAATTCAAACATCATTTTTTTTAGTACTAAAAAAATGATAAGCCATAATTTTTCCCTTAAAAAATTATCAAAAAATACTATTTTTTATGAAATAGCAGGATAGTGCAGGTTGTGAAATGTAAAGATAACACTTATCTTTAGTCCCAAAATAAATTAACTATGCTAAACCGCTTTTCAATTTTTAAGATTTTCCTTGTCTGTTGTACTTTATTTTTTTCTGCCTGCCTATTTGCTCAGGAAAAGCCAAAAGAAGGGACATGGATCTGGTATCCAGGTGATTTTGAAGTTTGGTTGAGCAATAAAATGCAGGTAAGACGCACAGAACGCGAAGCAGTATTTCCACCGCTTTGGCAATATTACAGTCCGTATGCCTTGGTAACTTTTCAAACAGAAGTAGATATTCCGGAACCAGACGACGTAAAAATCTACTCAGAAGGACCTTTTCAATTACTTTTAGATGGTGTTCAAATTTACGGACAGCCTAAATCAATAAAAATTCCTTCTGGAAAACACAAAATTTCATTTAAAGTATACAATCAAGAAGTACTGCCTGCGATTTATATTAATGGAAAATATGTAAAATCTGATGCATACTGGAAAGTAACCAATGAAGATAAACTTTGGATCGATGAAACTGGAAAAGCACAACAATCTGGTACACCTTGGGTTCCCGTGGGTTCTTGGAATTTTAATTCACCAGAAAATAAACCTTCTGAGTTTAAACTGACAACCAAACCTTTGAGTGCCAAAAAAACAGAAAAAATAGGAAATGGAGAGCTGGTAGATTTTGGTAAAGAAACTTTTGGTTATATTAAAATTCACGGTTTAAAAGGAAAAGGTAAAGTAGCACTTTATTATGGCGAATCTCGTGAAGAAGCTTTGGATTCTGCCAGATGCGAAACTTTAGATCATTTATCTTTTGATGGAAACCAGTCTCAAACCTATACACACGACGGATCGAAAGCATTTCGCTATGTTCAGGTACAAACTGATGCAACAGTAAAATACGATTCGATTTCGATGCTTTATGAATATTTACCATTAGATTATCGTGGAGCTTTCAAATCTTCGGATGAACAATTGAATAAAATTTGGGATGTGTCGGCATATACGATGCATTTAACAACTCGCGAATTTTTTATAGACGGAATAAAACGCGACCGTTGGGTTTGGTCTGGCGATGCTTATCAAAGTTATTTAATGAATTATTATTTATTCTTTGATTCGGCTTCTGTAGAACGAACGCTTTTAGCCCTTCGCGGAAAAGATCCTGTAACGGCTCACGTAAACATTATAATGGATTATTCGCTCTATTGGTTTGTAGGAGTTTACGATTACTACTTACATACAGGCGATACCAAATTCATCAAAACTTTTTATCCAAGAATGAAATCACTTATGGATTTCTGTTTAGAAAGAAGAAACAAAAACGGATTCCTTGAACCTTTAGAAGGCGATTGGGTTTTTATTGATTGGGCAGACGGATTACCAAAAACCGGCGAGGTTAGTTTTGAGCAAATGCTTTTAGCGAGAAGTTTAGAAGCTATGGAGGTTAGTGCTAAAATTGCAGGTGAAAGTGAGGATCAAAAACAATATCAAAAATTAGGGGATGATTTAAAAGCGAAATTATTTGAGGTGTTTTGGGATAAAAAAGAAAACGTCATGAAACACCAGCGCATCGACGGTAAAATGCAAAATATTGTAACCAGATATGCTAATATGTTCGGTATTTTTTTTAATTATTTTACTGAAGAACAAAAACAAAGTGTAAAAAATAAAGTGTTACTGAATAAAGATGTTCTTCAAATCACAACACCTTACATGCGTTTTTACGAGTTGGAAGCCTTGTGTGCTATGGGCGAACAGAATTATGTTTTAAAAGAAATGAAAGATTATTGGGGCGGAATGCTGAATGAGGGCGCTACATCTTTCTGGGAAGAATACAATCCAAACAAAAAAGGAACAGAGCATTTAACTATGTACGGACGCCCTTACGGGAAAAGTCTCTGCCACGCTTGGGGAGCCAGTCCGATTTATTTATTAGGAAAATATTATTTGGGTGTAAAACCAACCGCACCAGGATATACTGAATATGAAATCAAACCGAATCTTGGAGGTTTAAAATGGATGGAAGGAAAAGTACCAACTCCAAACGGTGAAGTTTCATTGTACTGCAGTACCAAAGAAATTAAGGTAAAAGCAGGTGAAGGAGAAGGAAAATTGATTATTGAAAGTGCCAGCAAACCAAAAACAAACTCAGGAACGATTACGGAGTTATCGAAGAATAAATATCAGCTGATTGTAAAACCGAATGTGGAATATAAAGTGAGTTATAGGGCTTTTTAGTAATTAGTTCTTAGTTCTTAGTGATTAGCCCTTAGTCCTTAGTGATTAGTCGTTAGTGATTAGTTTAGTTCTTAGTGATTAATTTAGTTCTTAGTGATTAGCAGTTAATTTATAAACGTCTAGTTTTTCATTCCTGACTGAAAGGAGGAATCACACGCGTAACCACAAAGATTGTCACGTGAGTTTTGTCATTTCTACGAAGGAGAAATCTCCACAAGTAGCTCCACACAGAATGTCGCCAATCTTTGTAGAGTTTCTAATGAAGATTTCTCCTTCGTAGAAATGACAAGATTGAAGAAATTCTGAAGTCAATAAAAAATAAAAAACCAATGTTATCAAAAAATAAAAAATACAATTTTAAATTAAAAACTGCTTTCGTAATGCTGTTGATTTTCTGCATTCAAGTATCAGCACAAACTACCGCTTGGAAACCAGCATCTTTTGAAGTTGTAAAATCAAATTACAAAACATTCAAAACCACGCAATACGCTCATGTTTTTTCAGGAAGCAAACATAATATTGTTCGGTTAGCTCCCGAATTAGAAGGTTTACAAGGAATCGAACTTCCTTTGGATAAATATAAAAACGGAACAAATTCACCTTTACAGTTAAAGTTTAAAGATAATGTTCAGGTATTAATTGGCGTTTTTCAGGAAAAAGGAAATCCCGAATATCTTCAATTTAATAATTCGGCGAAAGCCAAATTAATATTAGAAAATGGGATAACAATTACAGGTTTGCCTCCCGTGAATGTGTATGCGATTTCCTATTCAAAAGGAACTCAAACTATAAATCCTGGAAAAGGTTTATTTACAGTTTTAGGAGTTGGAAAAGAAAATCAGCAATTAACTTTTAGAAACGCAGAACTTCCAGACGGAAAACTGTGGAACCCAACTTTTATTGTTGAAGGATTTTCAGATGAAAAACCTCTTTTTGAAATTATTGGTGGCGAAAATAAACCGGTTATTGATGAAGGAATGTCTGGAACAGAAGGAATTCAGGGAGGATTTGAAGGTGGACGCGTGGTAAAAGTAGGTGATACGTATCATATGTTTCCAACGGAGAGAGCGGGCGAAATTGGTGTAGATTATTATTACGATCGTGTGAAGACAAAAATTGGACACTGGACAAGTAAAGATGCCATTACTTGGAAAAGAGAATCCACAATTTATCAGGCAAGCGGAACTTATGCCGTAACTGAAGATGATAACCCGATGAATGACCGCCGTGCCGCAATTTGGTCGTATATGCCGGTTTTTAACGAAAAGGCAAACAAATGGTACGGCTATTATTTGGCTTATACGGTGAGTAAAGAAATAGAACCAAATCATTCTTTTGGAAGAATCTGGAGATGTGAATCTACCGTAGAAGGAATTAACGGAATTGGTGGCCCTTATAAAGATATGGGAATTATTATGGAGCCAGGATTAGATTCTCAGCCTTGGGAAGGACGTCAGGGTGTAGCTTCATTTTTTCCATATAAAGTCGGCGATAAATATTTCGGATTCTACAGCGGAGCATATCCGTTTAATTCCTGGGCAGATTATCCGAAGAAATCAGGAAAAGGCTGGTTTGTAGCTCTAGCCGAATCCAAAAGTTTAGAAGGTCCATGGCAAAGAATGAACAAAGGTTTAGAACCAATTAAGACAATGCATCCGCAGTTTGTAGAAAATCCAATTGTAAGTCAATTACCAAACGGAATGTATATCGCGATTTTCGACGGAGGACCAGACGGCTGGGGACATCATTTACCCAATATGATTGCGTATTCATTATCTGCAGACGGCGTTAAATGGTCAGAAGCAAGATATTTACCGATAGAAACCAAAGTTAATAAATGGTGGGATATTATGAGAACGCCATTGTGCTTAATCCCAGAAGGAAACGATGTTTACACAATTGTGTATAACGCCATCGACTTGAAGAGAAGATTTCATCCAACAGGAATGGTAAAAGTAAAACTGAATAAAGATGTAATGGAAACAAGATTATCAGAATTGAAAAAATAAATTAAAGTTTCCCGCAGATTTTGCAGATTTTAGCTGATTCACGCAGATAAAAATCAATTAATAATCTGCTTAAATCTGCAAAATCTGCGTGAAATAAAAAAACTTAGAGCCTTAGCGCCTTCGTGGCAAAAAACATAAAAATGAAAATTAAATACCTAATCCTAAGCATTTCAGCACTTGCCATAACCAGCTGTGCAACCAAATACAAGAAAAGAGAAATTACGGAAACCGTAATGCAGGAGATTTACGAAGAAATCAAAACACCTTATAAATACGGTTTAGTAATGGTTCCGACAGACAACTCCTATAAAATGGATTGCCCAAGTGTGTTTAGAAAAGACGGAAAATGGTATATGACGTATTTAATTTACGATGGAAGAGGTTATGAAACTTGGTTAGCAGAAAGTGACAACCTTTTAGATTGGAAATATTTAGGAAAAGTAATGTCTTTCTCAGAAAACGAAAAACATTGGGATGTTAATCAAAAAGCGGGATACATTTCGTTACAAGACCCAACTTGGGGCGGAAGCTACGAATGGGCAAAATACGAAGATAAATATTGGATGAGTTATTTTGGAGGAGATAGTAAAGGTTACGAAGCAGGAGTTTTATCAATCGGAATGGCGTATACAAAAGAAGCACCAACAAAACCACACGAATTTCAAAGATTAGAAAATCCAGTTTTAACACCAAAAGACAAAGACGCTAAATGGTGGGACAATAGTACGATGTACAAAAACAGTGTGATTCGTGATAAAGATAAGTTGACAGGACACAATTTTATCATGTACTACAATGCTCGTGGAGATAGCATAAATCCTGCTAAAGGTGCAGAGCGTATTGCTATGGCGGTATCGAATGATATGAAAAAATGGGAGCGTTATGGCGATAAACCTTTAATAAATCATCATAAAGGAATTTCTGGAGATGCCTATATTCAGCGAATTAATGATACTTGGGTAATGTTTTATTTTGGAGCTTTTTGGACGGGTTGGAATCAAGGTGCGTTTAACCGTTTTGCAGTTTCGAATGATTTAGTAAACTGGACAGATTGGAAAGGCGACGATTTGATTAAATCATCTGAACCTTATGATGATATGTTTGCGCATAAATCATTTGTCGTAAAACATGATGGCGTTGTATATCATTTTTACTGCGCTGTAAACAAAGCCGAACAAAGAGGAATTGCCGTTGCAACTTCGAAAGACATAGGAACAAGTAAATTGAATTTTGTGGCACCGCCGGAGAAGGTTATGAAGTAGTTATGAGTTATGAGATACACTTAAGACTCTTTATAAAAATGATAATATTTGACAAAAGAGACTCCGTTAGGAGGCACTGGTCGGTAGAAGAAGCGAAATTAATACGCATTTATGTTCCGTAGGAACATCTGAAACAACAACAATGAAATACAATATAAAATCAATGTTTAAGTCAAATCACATTCAGCAATTTTTCAACTTTCGACTTTCGACTTTCGACTTTTTGACTGTAATTTTACTATTTACAACTTACACGAACGCCCAATCCGTAACAGGAGAACCAGCTGGTATTCCAGAATTACACAAAAAATACCAATTTGCACCATGGGAAGACCCAACGGTTACAAGCATCAACAGACAGCCTTCAAGGGCGACCGCATATTCATATACAAGTATTGAAGACGCCTTAAAAGGCGACAGAACCAAAAGCCGAATCCAAATGCTCAACGGCGATTGGGATTTTAAATATGCCATAAATTTAAAAGAAGCGAATAAAGATTTTTACAAGTCAAAAGTGTCGGCTTGGGATAAAATAGAAGTTCCGTCAAACTGGGAAATGAAAGGTTATGACAATCCAATTTACAAAAGTGCCGTTTATCCGTTCCGACCAATAAATCCGCCTTATATCCCAAAAGATTACAACGGAGTAGGTTCTTATCAGCGTAGTTTTACCGTTCCTGCAAACTGGAAAGATATGACCGTTACGCTTCATTTTGGAGCCGTAAGCTCAGGATTTCAGGTTTGGTTAAACGGAGAATTTTTAGGTTATGGCGAAGACAGTTTTCTGCCGTCAGAATTTGATATTACACCCTATTTAAAAGAAGGCGAAAATGTAGTTTCGGTTCAGGTAATCCGCTGGGCAGATGGTTCTTATTTAGAAGATCAGGATCACTGGCGTGTAAGCGGTATCCAGCGTGAAGTTTTTATTATGGCAGAGCCAAAATTACGCATTCAGGATTTCTTTGTTCAAACCAAATTAGACAAACAATACACAGATGCGATTTTCAAACTACGTCCGAAAGTGGAGAATTTGACTGGAGAAAAAATCAAAGATTATACAATGAATGTTCAGTTGTACGATGCCAATAATACGGCAATGTTCAAAGAACCGCTTCAGAGACCAGTAATCGATTTAATCAACGAAAGTTATCCTCGTTTGGATAATGTACGTTTTGGGTTTTTTCAGGAAACTATCAAAAATCCGAAGAAATGGAGTTCAGAAGAGCCGAATTTATACACAATGGTTCTTTCCATAAAAGATAAAAATGGCAACGTTACCGATGCAAAAAGCTGTAAAGTAGGTTTCCGCTCGATTGAATTCTCAAAAGAAAACGGAAAAATGCTCATCAACGGAAAAGAAACTTATGTATATGGAGTCAATCGTCACGATCATCATCCAACAAGAGGAAAAGCCGTTACGAGAGAAGACATCAAACAAGATATAACAACGATTAAGAAGTTCAATTTCAACTTTATACGTACAAGCCACTATCCAAACGATCCTTACTTCTATGAATTATGCGATCAATACGGAATCATGGTTATGGACGAAGCCAATCAGGAAACACACGGAATTGGCGGTAAATTAAGCAACGATCCGCTTTGGACAAATGCTTACATGGAGCGCATGACCCGAATGGTCGAAAGAGATAAAAACCATCCGTCGGTCGTGATGTGGAGTTTAGGAAACGAAGGCGGAAAAGGACCCAATCACGCGGCAATGTCGGGCTGGGTTCACGATTTCGATATTACACGTCCCGTACATTACGAACCGGCGCAGGGAAATGCAAAATTAGATGGATATATCGATCCGCTTGATCCGGGATATCCAAAAACAATCGATCACGCTTACAGATTTGAAAATCCGCAGGATGATTCTTATGTAGATATGGTCAGCCGTTTTTATCCGGGTGTTTTCACACCTAAATTTTTAGTCGATCAAAAGAAAGATACACGACCAATTATTTTTGTGGAATATTCTCATGCGATGGGAAATTCAGTTGGAAATTTAAAAGAATTATGGGATGAATTCCGTTCACTTCCACGAGTTATCGGAGGCTGTATTTGGGAATTTAAAGATCAGGGATTAGTTAAATTTGACTCAAGATCAGGTCAGGAATATTTCGCACACGGAGGAGATTTTGGCGAAAAATACCATGATGGAAACTTCAATACAAAAGGAATTGTAGATTCTAACGGAAAACCAAAAGGATCAATTTTTGAGAATAAATGGGTGTATCAGCCCGCGATTTCGACTTTAAACGGAAATCAGTTAGAAATTAAAAATCGCCAGTCGGTTAAATCATTAGAAGATTATATTCCGGTTTTAAAAGTTTTGGAAAACGGAAACGTGATTAAAACACAGATTTTAAAACCCTTAAAAGTAGAAGCAGGACAATCAACAACATTAGATATCAGTTCTTATCTTCCAAAAATGAAAGCTGATGCCGAATATATTTTAAATATAGAATTTCAGCTTTCAAAAGAGGAACTTTGGGCTTCAAAGGGTTACGCTGTCGCGGAAGATCAGTTTCTGCTGAAAAAGAAAGAAACGGTTTCTCCTGAATCCAAAAAAGAAATTGTAAACGTTTCAGAATCAGATTCAGATTTTAAAATCAAAGGAAAAACTTTCGATGTTACTATCAGCAAAACAAACGGAGCTTTGAGTTCTTATATTTTTAACGGAGAAGAACAAGTTTTTGCTCCGTTGCTTCCAAACTTCGTAAGACCGCTTACGGATAACGATAAAAGAGGATGGAAATCACAAAAAGTACTGAAACAATGGTACAAAGCAAAACCAAAATTGGTCAACATTAAAATAGACAAATCAGCTTCGGAAATTAAAATTACAAGCGATTACGAAATTATAAAAGACAGCGCGAGCGTAAACGTAGTGTACAAGATTTTACCAAACGGATTGATAAAAGTAGATTACAGTTTAAAAGCTTCAAACAAACTGCCAAACATTCCAAAAATCGGAATGCAGATGGGCGTTCAAAGAAAATTCGACCAGATTTCGTGGTACGGAAAAGGAGAATTAGAAAATTACAATGACAGAAGTTTCGGCTCGTTTGTGGGGAAATATTCGCTTCCAATTAATGATTTTATCGAGCATTACGTAAAGCCGCAGGAAAACGGAAATCGCTGTGATGTAAGATGGATGGCACTGACAACACCACAAAAAAACAACGGAATTTTGGTTGTAAACGATTCAAAAGTTCTAAGCATGAGCGCATGGCCATACACACAGGAAAACCTAAGCGCGACAACACATACATACGAGTTAAAAGATCCTGGATTTTTAACCGTAAATATTGATTTAGTTCAAATGGGAGTGGGAGGGAACGACAGTTGGACATCAGTCGCACAGCCATTAGAGCAATATCAAATTAAATCGGGAGATTATGAATATAGTTTTTATTTAGTGCCTTTCAGCGGTTCAAAAAATGAATTAGAAAATAACTTGAAGAAATTCAAATATTAAGTTACGATCTATCCTAACAGGTTTCCAAAACCTGTTAGGTATTTTTCGTTTAAGAGAATCAAAAATCAAAAATTAGAAATTAAAAATAAAAGAAACTCGACAAAATTAAAGATTCAATATCAAACATAGCCCGAGGTTTCAACCTCGGGAAACGTATTGTAATAATTGAAATGACAGGGAAATTTCCTAAGTCAGCAAAATCTGCGTGAAAATTTACTCTCGCAGATTTGGCAGATCAGGCAGAATATCAAACATAGCCCAAGGTTTCAACCTCGGGGAACGTATCGAATAATCGCGCTACGTCCAAATGGTTGAAAGCATTGGCTATGTTTTAGAATGAAAAATTAACCTACAGGTCTTTAAAACCTGTTAGATTTTTGTGTTAAAAGTATAGTATAAGTATAGTTTGTCAATTTCGACAAAGGAAGAATCACCCACAAAACTCCGCACAGATAATCGCCAATCTTTGTCGAGTTGCTAGTGTGATCCTTCCTTCGTCAGGATGACAGAAAGAAGAAAACAAACAAAAATAAAATGTTTAACAAACAACACCTTTTCCTTTTTAAAATGGACTTTCGACTTTTGTCTTTAAGACTTTCGACTGTCTTGTTTTTCCTCTTTGCAGGATTCGTTTCCGCACAGGAAATCCATAAAAAAGAAAATGCCTTTTTTCAGCCAACCAAAGAATCCTCAAAACCGTGGACATATTGGTATTGGATGAAAAGTGCCTATTCTAAAGAAGGCATTACCGCCGATTTAGAAGCGATGAAAAGAGTTGGGATCGAAGGTGCGTATTTAATGACGATAAAAGGTCCAGATAACCCGCCATTGATAAATCCGCCGATTTTACAGTTGAGCAAAGAATTTTGGGATTTGGTGCGTTGGGCTTTAGTGGAAGCAGATCGAGTAGGCGTAAAAATTGGTTTTCATCCCGCCGATGGTTTTGCCGTTGCCGGAGGACCTTGGATTAGCCCTGAAATGTCAATGCAAAAAGTAGTTTGGAAAGATACAATCGTAAGCGGAAATAGTTTTAAAAACTTAAAATTAGCCATTCCAAATCATTATAAAGATTATTATAAAGACATTGCGACGTTTGCCATTCCTGTAAAAGAAAGTTTTATAACTTCGGATAAAAAACGTCCAAAAATTATATCAACAAATCCGGAATCTGATGCGACTATTTTAAGTTCAGCAGAGAAAGATGGACAATTTAGAATGCCGAAAAAAGGCTGGATTCAATATGAATTTGAGGAACCATTTTTGTGTAAATCCATTCAAATAGAAACCAAAGGAAATAACTATCAGGCGCATCGTTTACTAATTGAAGTGAGTGACGATGGAAAAAATTTCAAAAGTTTAGGACGATTAACAACGCCACGTCACGGCTGGCAGGATGTCGATGCTTTTTATACCCACAGCATTGTTCCCACAAAAGCGAAATATTTCCGTTTTGTTTATGATCCCGAAGGAACAGAACCAGGCGCAGAAGATCTTGATCCTGCAAAATGGAATCAGGGCTTAAAAGTAGCCAAAATCTATTTGTCAAACGAACCTTTGATCGACAATTATCAGGGAAAATCGGGAGCGATATGGCGTTTAAGTCCGCAAGTAACCGAAAAGGAAATCAGTTCTGCAGATTGTATCGATCCTTCAAAAATGGTTAATGTTTCAAAGTTTGTTGATGCAGACGGCGTTTTAAACTGGAAAGCCTCCGCGAAAGCGAATTGGAGAATTATCCGTTTTGGTCATACTTCTACAGGTCACGAGAATGCTACAGCAGGTGCGGGAAGAGGTTTAGAAGTAGACAAATTCAATAAAGAGGCGATTCGCTTTCAACTCGATCATTGGTTTGGCGAAATGCTTCGTGTTGCTGGTCCGGAATTGGCTTCAAAAGTGGTTAAAATACTGCATATGGACAGTTGGGAATGCGGCGACCAAAACTGGTCGCCTGTTTTTAGAAACGAATTCAAAACCAGAAGAGGTTACGATATTGTAGATTATCTGCCGGTTATGGCGGGAATTCCGGTAAAAGATATTCAGACTTCTGAGAAAGTTTTATACGATGTTAGAAAGACGATTTCAGAATTGGTGGCCGATAATTTCTTCGGAACGCTGAGACAAATTGCGGATGATGCGAATGTAAAATTCAGTTCAGAAAATGTGGCTCCAACGATGATGAGCGACGGACTTTTGCATTTTAAATATATTGATTATCCAAGCGGTGAATTTTGGCTGAAAAGCCCAACACACGACAAACCTAACGATATGTTAGACGCCATTTCTGGCGGACATATTTATGGAAAAGATATTATTCAGGCAGAAGCTTTTACGGCTTTAAAAATGGATTGGGACGAACATCCGGGAAATCTAAAAGTGATTGCCGATAGAAATTATGCTCTTGGAATTAACCGTTTTTTCTATCACGTTTTTGTACATAATCCGTGGCTGGACAGAAAACCCGGAATGACTTTAGACGGAATTGGAACGTATTTTCAAAGGGACCAGACTTGGTGGGATCCTGGAAAAGCGTGGTTTGAATATTGTCAAAGAGTGCAGTTTCAGTTACAAAAAGGAAAACCGGTTATAGATTTGGCTGTTTTTATTGGCGAAGATTTGCCTTCTCGTTCAGTGCTACCGGATCGTTTGGTGCCTTTTATTCCGAATGTTTTTGGAAAAGAAAGAATTGAAAGCGAAGCGATTCGTTTAAAAAACGAAGGACAGCCAAGTGCTAAAATGCCAAAAGAAGTATCGTATTCTAAAAATTTAACCGATTTATCAGAATGGATTAATGCGATGAATGGTTATCAGTACGATTCCTTTAATTCAGATGTTTTGATTAACCGTGCGAAATTCGAAAACGGAAAAATATCTTTTGGAGGCGGAATCGAATACGGCACTTTATTGTTTCCGGGCAGTAATAAAATGGCACCAAATAAGTTGCTTTCTTTGGCTTCCGCCGAAAAAATACTGCGACTAGTAAAAGATGGAGCAACAATTTTTGTGGATGAAAAACCAAATTTACAGCCCGGTTTACAATCAAATGAAGATTTCAAAAAATGGCAGAATGTTGTCGATGAAATTTGGAAAAATTCAAATGCATCAACTTGGAAAATAGGAAAAGGAACGGTTATTAAATTACCTTATTTAGAGAATGATTTTGCTTCAATTGGAATCACGCAGGATGTTTATTTTCCAAATTTAAACAGAGCAGATTCTGAAACAATTGCATGGACACACCGCAAATCGGAAACAGAAGATCTTTACTTTATTTCGAATCAAAAAGGAGAAAAAAGATCGTTCGAAGCTTCGTTTAGAATGGCTGGAAAAATTCCGGTTTGGTATAATCCCGTAACCGATAAAACTTCGGATTTGTCCAATTGGAAAATGCAAAATGGCAGGACAATTGTTTCGATTAATTTAGAGGAAAACGAATCTGGTTTTGTAATTTTTAAGGATAAAACTGAAATGATTACTGTGGAAGTAAATCTGAATAAAACGGAATTTGAAACCGTGCAGACTTTAGATGAAAACTGGGAAGTGCAATTTAATCCTGAATATAAAGGTCCAAAAGAAATGGTGAAAATCAATAAATTGTTTGATTGGAGCACTTCTGAAAATGAACAAATTAAATACTATTCGGGAACTGCAGTTTATAAAAAAGAGTTTGTGTGGAAAGGAAAAAATAGCGATAAAATCTGGCTTGATTTAGGTGAAATCGCCAATATTGCCGAAATCAAAATCAACGGAAAAGATTGCGGTTCGCTCTGGACTTTCCCTTATAAAAGCGATATTTCTCAAGCCTTGAAAAAAGGGAAAAACACAATCGAAATCAAGATCACAAATACATGGAGAAATCGTTTAATGGGCGATCAAAAACTGCCGAAAGAAGAAAGATCAACTTGGACAAATGCGAGCTATAGATTAGAAGGAGAACCGTTGTTGACAGCGGGATTATTGGGGCCGGTTGTACTAGTGAAAGAAAAGAACAAATAATTTTTTTGCCACAGATTATAGGATTACGAAGATTATTAATAATGTGACAAAATAAAGAAAACCATTGCTTCCACCTTCAGCTGGAGATTTCAAAAGATAACAAGATATTGGCTTAAGCCTAAAAGTTAGTTTGGCTAAAGCCTGAGAAATTGAAAAATTATAACCTCCAGCTTTAGCTGGAGATTTCAAAAGATAACAAGATATGGGCTTAAGTCTAAAAGTTAGTTTGGCTAAAGCCTAAGAAATTGAAAAATTATAACCTTCGGCTAAAGCTGGAGGCAATTAAAATAAAAATTGCCACAGATTAAAGGATTCTTGTGACAAAGTAGACAAATCAATTGCCTCCAGCTTTAGTTGGAGGTTTAGAAAGTAGATAAGTATTGGGCTTTAGCCAAACTATTTTTTTTGCTAAAGTATTATGAGTGGAAAAATTTTATGAACTCCAGTTAAAACTGGAGGCAATTAAAAAAATATATCGCTCCGCTGGAGCTTTTGTATATTGTTATTCTATAAATATCTCGTCCCTCTGGGACTTGCATAAAAGTTCTAGAAGAGCAGAATATTTATTAAAAAGAAATTTAAAAACATGTATTTTTTTTAAAGAATATATGTCATTAGACAAGATAAAAAAGCTCTGTAAGAGCGAAATGTTTATAGAAAATAATAGTACGAGAGCAGTTAAGCTCCAGAGGAGCGACACATCTTTTGAGAATTTAAAGAATAAAAAAAATGAAGAATTTTAAACACATTTTAGTTATTGTAATTACATTTTTAGCAAGCCTTCAAATCAATGCCAAAATCAAACTGCCCGCATTGTTTACAGACAATATGATGTTACAGCAAAAATCAAACGCACCAATTTGGGGCTGGGCAGAGAAGAACGCAAATATTGCCATAAAAACGTCTTGGGATGCTAAAACCTATAAGGTAAAAGCAGACAATTCCGGTAAATGGAAAACAGAATTGCAGACCCCATCATTTGGCGGACCATTTACAATTGAAGTTTCAGAAGGAAACGAAAAAGTTACTATTAAAAATGTTTTAATTGGCGAAGTCTGGCTTTGTTCCGGACAATCGAATATGGAAATGCCTTTAAAAGGATTTCAGGGTCAGCCCGTTAAAGACGGAAACGAAATCATTATAAAATCAACCAATAAAAACATTCGATTAATTACAATTCCGCGTGCGACGGTTTTGGAACCTTTACAAGATTTTGAAGGAAAGTGGGAAGTTGCGTCTCCAAAATCTACGGCTAATTTTAGCGCAACAGCTTGGTATTTTGGTTCGCTTTTGCAGGAAGTTTTAGATGTTCCGATTGGTTTGATTCATGTTTCTTACGGCGGTTCAAGCATGGAAGCGTGGATGAATCAGGAAATGCTAAAAGATTTTGCAAGCGCTAAAATTCCGACTACAAAAGAAGAATTAGCTAAAGATCCAAATCGTGTGCCAACGACTTTGTTTAACGGAATGCTTTCGCCTGTAATTGGTTACGGAATCAAAGGCTGTATTTGGTATCAGGGAGAATCCAATTATGAAAGGGCTTCTGAATATACCACTTTGATGAAAAAAATGGTATCAAGCTGGAGAGCTTTATGGAAACAAGGAGATTTTCCATTTTACTATGCGCAGATTGCACCGTTTAATTATGCTTCTTTTCATCCAAAAGACTATTTGGAGAAATACAATTCTGCTTATTTGAGAGAGGCGCAGTTTAAGGCCTCGACAGCAATTCCGAATTCAGGAATGGCTGTTTTAATGGATGTTGGCGAAGAAAACAATATTCATCCAATGGATAAAGAAAAAGGTGGAAATAGATTGGCATTTCAGGCTTTGGCCAAAACATACGGAATTGAAGGTTTCGAATTCGAAAGTCCGAAATACAAATCGATGGAAATAAAAGACGGTTCGGTTACGGTTTCTTTTGATGATGTCGCTAACGGAATTACCTCTTATGATAAAGAAGTTATGGGCTTTGAATTGGCTGGAGAAGATAAAGTTTTTTATCCGGCGAAAACGGTTGTAAGAAGAAAATCAGTGGTTTTGACTTCGGATAAAGTAAAGAATCCAGTTGCTATTCGTTATTTATGGAAAGATTTCGCAAAAGCGGAATTATTTAGTGCAGGAGGATTGCCGGTTTCTTCATTTAGAACGGATGAGTGGTAGGAGTACAAAAGAATACGATGTTTTGTCATTCTGAGGAACGAAGAATCACACAAGTTGATCGACAAAGTTTGGTGTCTTCGATTGCGGAGTTTCTAGTGTGATTCTTCGTTCCTCAGAATGACAAACAACACTAAAAATAAATAAAATTGAAATACATAAAATACATATTGCTCTTCACGACGCTTTGCCTTAAAGCCCAAATTCCCGCGCTTGATAATTACAATCAGGTTTGGAAAACGCAAAGCCAAAATTCATCAGAATCTATGCCTTTGGGCGGTGGTGATATTGGTATGAATGTGTGGGTAGAAAATGGAGATTTATATTTTTATTTTTCGAGAAGCGGTACTTTTGATGAACATAATACTTTATTGAAATTAGGTCGGGTAAAAGTGACTTTGAGTCCGAATCCTTTTGCCAGAAAAGAAGGTTTTCATCAGGAATTAAAATTGAAAGACGGGTACCTTTTAGTTGGGCAAAATGATACTAAAATCAAACTTTGGGTTGATATTTATAAACCGATAATCCATTTAGATTTAGAAAGTAAAACTTCACTTAAAATGACTGCTTCTTATGAAAGCTGGCGTTATAAAAACCGCGATTCAAAAGGAAAAGCCAATAATGCCAATTCTTATAAATGGGCACCTCAAGGAGAGATTATTACGTATAAAGATTCGATTTCATTTGAAAACAACGGCATAAAATTCTATCACAGAAACAGAGAAAATACCGTTTTTGACGTCGCTGTAAAACAACAAAAAATGGAATCGGTTAAGGAACAAATGCTGAACCCGATCGCGAATCTAACTTTCGGCGGATTTATGACGGGAGATAATCTAAAAGCAGACGGAACGTATTTAGGAAAATACCAGTCGACCGATTTTAAAGGCTTTACTTTATCTAGTATAAAACCATCCAAAAAACATTCATTACAGCTTTATTTAAATACCAGTCAATCGGATTTAAATACTTGGAATAATGATTTGAAAAAACAAATTTTATCTAATAAGAACACTTCAAAACAAGCAGAAAAAAACGCTATAAAGTGGTGGAATAGTTTCTGGGAACGCAGTTTTATTTTTACGCATAAAAATCAATCGGTCGCCAAAGATTCGGTGTATCAAATTGGGCAGAATTACCAATTATTCCGTTATATATTAGGTTGTAATGCATACGGGAAATATCCAACGAAATTCAATGGCGGACTTTTTACCTTTGATCCCGTTTTTACCAATCCTGATTTAGATTTTACGCCTGATTTCAGAAATTGGGGCGGAGGGACCATGACGGCTCAAAACCAGCGATTGGTTTATTTTCCGATGGTAAAAAGCGGTGATTTTGATATGATGAAATCGCAATTGGATTATTATTTGAGTTTACAGAAAAATGCTGAATTAAGAAGCAAAGTTTATTGGAATCATAACGGTGCCTCTTTTACAGAACAATTAGAAAATTTCGCCCTGCCTAATCCTGCAGAATACGAATGGAAACGTCCCGCAGATTACGATCCTGGAATGGAATACAATGCTTGGCTGGAATACGAATGGGACACGGTTTTGGAATTCTGCCAAATGATGCTTGCAACAGAAAGAATATGCGGGAGAAGATATTCAGAAATACAATTCGTTTATCGTTAGGCGCCTTCGTTTTTTTGATGAACATTATCAATATCTAGCAAAACAGCGAGGAAGAAAAGCGTTAGACGGAAATGGAAAATTAGTTTTATATCCGGGTTCTGGTGCAGAGACTTATAAAATGGCGAATAATGCAAATAGTACGGTTTCGGCTTTACAAGTTATTACAGAAGACCTTTTAAACCTTTCTAATAATCAATTGTCAAAAGAAGACATTGAATATTTAAAAGCATTTCAAACTAGAATTCCGCCTTTAAACTTCGGACAGATTGAAAATCATAAAGTTTTGGTTCCAGCTAAAACTTGGGAAAGAGTTAATAATTCGGAATTGCCGCAATTGTATCCCGTTTATCCATGGGGTATTTACGGCATTGGAAAACCAGATCTTGAAACGGCTTTAAATACTTGGAAATACGATCCAGATGCTTTAAAATTTAGAAGTCATATTGGCTGGAAACAGGATAATATTTTCGCCGCTCGTTTGGGTTTAACAGAGGAAGCGACGAAATACAATACATTAAAAATGGCAAATTCAGAACGTCGTTTCCCTGCCTTTTGGGGACCAGGATTTGACTGGGTTCCAGATCACAATTGGGGCGGATCCGGAATGATTGGCATGCAGGAAATGCTTTTGCAGGAAAGTGATGGGAAAATTTATCTTTTTCCAGCTTGGCCAAAAGACTGGAACGTTCATTTTAAATTACACGCAAAACAAAATACGACCGTTGAAGGAGAATTGGTAAACGGTGAATTGAAAGTTTTAAAAGTAATTCCGGAAGAAAGAAAAAAAGACATTATAAATCTGTTAGGAAAATCTGAAACAGAAAAAACGAAATTAAATTAAACCAAAATGGTAAAGAAATTAATGGGTTCTTTGGCTCTTGCAATGCTTTTAAATGCAAATGCACAAGCTCAGAATACTGAAAAACAAGTAGTAAAAGTGGACTTTGACTTTTTTCAAAGAAGACTGGAAGAAGTTCATGATCCGAGTTATGATTCATGGGTGATTAACGAAGGAAAAGAAGATTCTAAATCTTTCAATAACGTGTCGTTTAAGCTGAAAGGAAACTTCACTTCAAAATGGTATAAAGTCGGAATGAGCGCACCTCATTATAACAGATTAGGAAGCGATGGTTTAGTTACGGCTGAAAATTTAGAATTAAAAATAAGCGGATTAAAAGCGGGAAAACATACGCTTTTGACTTTTCATAATGCTTTTGATGTGATTACGGGAAAAACCTATTCTCCAATCAAAATCTTTGTCAACGGAAAGCTTCAGGAAACGGTAAATGCCAGCCAGAGAGCCAATGCTAAAATTGATGCAACAATGGCGTACATTACTTTTAATGCTGAAAAAGGCAAAGATGTAATCGTTCGTTTTGAGATTGACCCAACTTCAAATCCTGATGTAATTAAACAAATTGTGGTTAACGGTTTTGAAATCGATACACCAAATTTAATGAATCAGGCGCGTACTCCTGAACCAGGAAATCGTAATGAACATGTTGAAGTAAATAAAACTTTGACTTTAAAGTGGGACGCTCCAAAGAGTGTTGCCGCACATAATTTGTATTTTGGAGAAGACGCGCGACTGTAGAAAAAGCAACCGAATCTTCTAAAGAATTTAAAGGAAAACTAATTGATAAAAACTTCAATGTTTCCGATTTATACAGTGGAACCACTTATTATTGGAGAGTGGATGAAGTTGATAGCAAAGGCGAAATAACTTCAGGAAATGTCTGGTCGTTTAAACCAGCGCAATTGGCTTTTCCGGGAGCAGAAGGTTACGGCCGTTATGCTGTTGGAGGACGCGACGGGAAGGTAATTGAAGTTACGAATTTGAATGATGACGGACCAGGAAGTCTACGAGATGCGATTAATCAGGAAATAGGGCCAAGAACGATTGTTTTTACTGTTTCGGGAAATATAAAACTGGCTTCGAGATTGGTGGCAAATCAGCCTTATATAACTATTGCGGGACAAACGGCTCCTGGTGAAGGAATTACAATTACGAGAGCGCCAATTGGTTTGACTGGAAATGATGGAGTTGTTCGATTTTTAAAAGTTAGAATTGGAGGCGGAAGAACATTTGACGGAATGGGATTAACTGGTGCAGATTACAGCATTATTGATCACTGCTCGATCAGCTGGACAATCGATGAATCGTTTAGTTCACGCGGCGCTCATCACATTACATTACAGCGAACTTTAATTTCAGAAGCCTTAAATGTCGCTGGACACGGTAAGTACGAAGCTGGAAAAATGCACGGTTATCTCTGCGACAATTGGCGGCGATATCGGAAGTTTTCATCATAACTTATTGGCTCACAATTACGGACGTAACTGGAGTATTGGCGGTGGTTTAAGCGGTGACGGATTCTATACTGGAAGATTGGATATCACTAATAATGTGGTGTACAATTGGGGTAAAAGAACTACAGACGGTGGTGCAAACGAGGTGAATTTTGTAAATAATTTCTATAAACCAGGTGCTTCAACAGCGATTTTCGTGGCTTTAAATGCTCAGCATGAAGGTGTTGGAAAAGGAATGCGGCGCTATTATTTTGATGGAAATGTTATGCCGGGTTATTTTGATGAAAAATCTCAGGATAAAGGAAGAAAATTTACTACCACAAATAAAGAGAAAGTAGAGTATGAAACTTTTGTTGATAAACCATTTTTTCCATCATATGTAGCAACGCAATCAGCGAAAGCGGCTTATAAAAGTGTACTTTCAGATGTTGGGGCAAATCAGCCGTTTTTTGACAAACACGATAACCGAATTATCGGCGAAACTTTAAAAGGAACTTTTACTTATAAAGGAAGCAAAAGCGGTTTGGGCGGTATGATTGATAATGAAGAAGATGCAGGAGGATGGCCAAACTTTGCTTCGGAAACTCGTCCGGCTGATTGGGATACAGATCATGACGGACTGCCAAACTGGTGGGAGATAGCTGTCGGTTTAAACGAAAATTCAGCGAGCAGGAGATTTTTCAGATGCGAATCAGGATATAGATAAAGACGGATTTACGCGACTGGATAATTACTTAGACTGGCTGGCACAGCCTCATTATTTTGTGAATTCAGGAGATAAAAAAGTTTTAAATGTAGGAGATTTTTTCAAAGGATATGAAAACAAACCCGTTTATACTTTCTCTGATCTTAAAAATGGAAAAGCAGTTTTAAAAGGTAAAGAAATTCAGTTTACAACGGTTGAAAAAGGTTTCGCTTCTTTCGTACTAACAGTAAAAGATGCGGAAGGAGATTCAATGAGTAGAACCATTAATTTCTTTATTAAATAAAAATAAGGTTTCACGCAGATTTGTGCTGATTTAGGCAGATCTGCGCAGATTTTAAAGAATAAAAATCAATAAAACATCTGCCAAAATCTGCTCAATCTGCGTGAAAAAAATAGACTGCAGATTAGGAGATTATAATAGATTAAAGAAAAAAAATAAATCAGCGCAATCTGCTAAATCTGCGAGAAAAATTTAAACTCTCGCAGATTTGGCAGATCAGGCAGATAAAATTAATTCAAAATGAAAAAGAGCATAATCATATCATCTTTATTGCTGTCAACTGTAATCTTTGCTCAGAACAAAGGTTTAGTTGCCAATTCAGAAAGCCCGTATGCGAAATTGCAAAGCGTAGGACTGCAAGATGTAAAATGGACAAACGGTTTTTGGAAAGAACAATTTGATGTAGAAACCAAAAATACACTGCCGTATATGTGGGATTTGTATCATAACGATAAGATCTCACATGCATATAAAAACTTCGAAATCGCCGCAGGTATAAGCAAAGGCGTTTTCAAAGGACCTTCTTTTCATGATGGTGATTTCTACAAGATTTTTGAAGGAATGGCGACAACTTACGCCGTTACGAAGGATAAAAAACTAGATCAGGAAATGGATAAAGCCATTGCGCTTTTCGCGAAAGTACAGCGTAAAGACGGTTATATTCATACACCAGTTTTAATTGATGAGCGCTGGGGAACTTTAGGTCCTGAAGAAGTAAAAAAGCAATTGGGTTTTGAGAAATACAATATGGGACATTTAATGACTGTCGCCTGTATTCATTATCGCGCAACCGGAAAAACGAATTTCCTAAATATAGCAAAAGGAGTTGCTGATTTCTTATATGATTTCTACAAAAAAGCCTCACCAGAATTGGCACGAAATGCCATTTGTCCGTCGCATTATATGGGAATTGTCGAAATGTACAGAACGACCAAAAATCCAAAATACCTGGAATTAGCCAATAATTTAATTGATATTCGCGGGACTACAAATGATGGAACTGATGACAATCAGGATAGAATTCCGTTTAGACAACAGACTACCGCAATGGGTCACGCCGTAAGAGCAAATTACTTATATGCTGGAGTTGCCGATTTATACGCAGAAACAGGAGAAAAGAAATTATTGGACAATTTAGAATCCATTTGGGATGATGTAACGTATCGTAAAATGTATATTACTGGAGCATGCGGTTCTTTATATGATGGAGTTTCACCAGACGGAACTTCTTATGATCCAGCAGTTGTGCAGAAAATTCATCAGGCATACGGAAGACCATTTCAATTGCCAAATGCAACGGCGCATACAGAAACGTGTGCAAATATTGGAAATGTTTTATGGAATTGGAGAATGCTTCAAATTACAGGCGATGCCAAATATGCTGATATTGTGGAGCTGGCTCTTTACAATAGTGTTCTTTCGGGAATGGATTTAGAAGGAGAAAAATTCCTTTATAACAATCCGCTGAATGTTTCTAACGATCTGCCGTTTCACCAACGTTGGGGAAATGAGCGTGAAGGCTACATTGCTTTATCAAATTGCTGTGCGCCAAACGTAACCAGAACCGTTGCCGAAGTTGGAAATTATGCTTACAATCTTTCAAAGGAAGGTTTGTATGTGAATTTATACGGAAGCAATCAATTGAAAACAAAATCTTTAAACGGAGAAGAAATCGAAATCGAACAGCAGACGAACTATCCTTGGGATGGAAAAATAACGTTGAAAATTGTAAAAGCGCCAAAAGATTTACAAAATTTCTTTTTAAGAATTCCGGGCTGGAGTCAGAATGCTTCGGTTTCAATTAATAATACCAGTATTAATGATAAGATTGTTTCTGGTTCTTATTTAACAGTAAACCGTAAATGGAAAAAAGGAGATGTGATTGAATTAAATCTCCCAATGCCGGTTGAGTTGATGCAGGCAAATCCATTGGTTGAAGAAGTTAAAAATCAGGTTGCTGTAAAAAGAGGACCGTTAGTGTATTGCTTAGAATCCGATCAGCTTCCTGCAAATACAAGTGTAAACGATGTCATTTTAAATCTAAATTCAAACTTTAAAACTGATTTTACAGAATTAAAAAACAGAAAATTTGTAACGATTGAAGCGAGTTCAACAATTGCAGGTGATAATTCTTGGAACAAAACACTTTACAAACCAATTTCTGTAAAAGATGGAAAATCGATAAACGTAAAATTGATTCCGTATTTTGCATGGGGAAATAAAGGAAAAGGAGAGATGACAGTTTGGTTGTCGCATTAAATTTTGCACGCGGATGAGACGGATTGCCCTTGGCAAAACGCGGATTAAAGCGGATTTTTAAATTTTGAAAAAGCGACCAACCAGCTAGTTTGTCATTCTGGAACGAAGAATCGCACACGTAACTCGACAAAGATTGGCGATTTAGATTGCGGAGTTTCTAGTGTGATCTTTCCTTCGTCAAGATGACAAAACAAGATGAACAAATAAATTGAAAAACACATGAAATATATCCTAACCTTATTTTTAATAACAACAATTTCCCTTTCAGCCCAAACGCTCGATAACAAATTAGCTTTAACCGTTGCACAAGATGGTTCGGGAGATTTCAAAACCATTCAGGAAGCGATAAACAACGTGAAAGACAATGCAGAAAAACGAGTTGTAATCACTATAAAGCCAGGGAAATATGTTGAAAAATTAGAGATTCCGTCTTCTAAAACCTTTATCACTTTAAAAGGATTAGACAGAAATAAAACCATTATTTCGTTTGATGATTATTCCGGAAGCCACTTCGGGAAGCTGATCCATCTGGCAAAAAAGCATTCGGAACTGGAACTTCTTATTCTTTTTTAATTAAAGGAAATGACTGTACGCTCGAAAATCTTACTGTCGAAAATACCGCAGGAAGAGTAGGACAAGCCGTTGCTCTGCATATTAAGAGTGATAGAGTTGTAGTTAAAAATTGCAATATATTAGGAAATCAGGATACGCTTTATTTATCAGGAAATACCCGTACTTATTTTGAAAACTGTTTCATCAACGGTACAACCGATTTTATATTTGGTGCTCGCGACCGCTTATTTCAATAAATGTACTATCGAGAGTTTAAGCAATTCTTATATTACGGCGACTTCAACGCCGCAAGGTCAGGCTTATGGTTTTGTTTTTACAGATTGTAAACTTACTGCAAAAGATAAAACGGTTGACAAAGTATTTTTGGGAAGACCTTGGCGACCTTATGCACAAACGGTTTTCATCAATACAGATATTGGTTCGCATATTATTCCGGAAGGCTGGAACGCATGGATCGATACCAGATTTCCTGATAAAGATAAAACTGCATATTACGCAGAATTTGGCGACAAAGGTTTGAGTTCGAAAGATCTATCTCAACGAGTTTCATGGTCGCATCAATTAAAAAAAGATGATATAAAAAAATACGATAAAGATTTAGTTTTGAACGGATGGAATCCAAATAAATAAAATCAAAGGCTATGAATAAGTTTAGAATTTTCGGAATCGGATTGTGCTCCATTTTAGTATTGGGCGCCTTTAGTTTTAAATCAAAAGTGACGACTATTTATTTAATTGGAGACTCAACAGTTGCCGATTATTCGTTAGAAGAAAATTATCAAACTAAAAAATTTCCGCAAGTGGGCTGGGGACAGGTTTTTCAGCCTTTCTTTCAAAAGGATAGTTTGAAGCTGGTTAAGAATATTTTGGGTAATGCTAAAGAAGTCAAAATCGATGACCGCGCAAAAGGCGGCAGAAGTACCAGAACATTTTTTCAGGAAGGACGATGGTCTTCTGTTTACAACTCTCTTCAAAAAGGTGATGTTGTAATGATGCAGTTTGGGCACAATGATGCTTCTGTGGAAAAAACAGAACGTTATGTAAATATTGAAGGTTACAAAGAGTTTCTGCGTCTTTTTATAAATCAAACTAAAGAAAAAGGTGCGGTGCCAATTGTTTTAACTCCAGTTGCAAGGAATTATCCATGGAAAGACGGAAAACTTACGAACGTACATGGCGACTATCCTCAGGCGACAATTGCTGTTGCAAAAGAATTGCATGTAAAGTATATTGATTTGAATGAACTTTCAATGACCTTCTTTTCTTCCAAAGGACAAGATTATGTAACTACGAACTATTTTATGAATTTTGAACCCGGAAAGTTTCCTGCATTTCCTGACGGGCAAAAAGATAATACCCATTTTCAAAAAGAAGGTGGAGTTGAAGTGGCAAGCTTAGTTTTTGATGCAATGAAAAAATTGTAGCTTAAACAAAACTATATATAAATTAACAAAAAGTCCGCTAATTGGTCCCTTGGTCTAACATTAGCGGGCTTTTTTTAGTGTCTGCTATTTCTTGAATTGAAGTTAAAAATAACTTTTGAATTTTTGTTAATCAGAATTTACTTTTAAAAATATTTTTTTTCAAAAAAAATATTCAGAATTTTTTAAAATCTGTCCTGCTTTCATTTTGTAAGTTTTTTAGTTGAAAAACCACACTCTTTTTGCTGTTTTACTCTAACGTTTTCGTTAAATTTTGGATTTTATAAAAACTTCTTTATCAGATACCATAGTTAGAAGTTTTGCAGAATAAATAATAGATATTTATTTTTGATAAATATCCTGTAGTTTTTTTGTGAAAATGGGAATGTAAATTTTGTTTTAAGCAAACAATTCTCTAAAATATTTAGTTACTTATATTTTTTCCATTCATTTTTTATTAATATTGTTTTTTTAGTGTCTTTTTTTTAAGAATATACGATTAAAACAGGATAGAGCAGGACGGTTGTAATGCAAGCATCGTTATATTTTTTGGAATACAAAAAATAAATGTGTTTTAAACATTTAATAAAATAGTTTAAGAATTATTTAAATAAAATTTTATTATAATTAAGACATGTTTAAAACATGACTAACTAACATTAATAACCTAACCAAAAAAACATTTATGAAACAAGCACTTATAAAAAGATGTAGTTTTCTTTTGTTTACATTGATGAGTGTTCTGAGTTATGCTCAAAACTCAAGTAATCAAGTTACAGTAACGGGAACTGTTACCGATAATGTATCAGGTCTTCTTCCTGGTGTTAATGTAACTGAGAAATCTACAAAGAATACAGTTACAACAGATTTTAATGGTAAGTATCAAATTTCGGTAAAACCAGGTGCAACTTTGGTGTTTTCATTTATCGGAATGAAAAAATCAGAGATTCCTGTAAATGGCCGTACTACGGTTGATGCTAAATTAGCGGAAGATTCTAATGTATTAGATGACATTGTAGTTGTAGCATACGGTACTCAGAAAAAAAATAATGTTACAGGAGCGATTGTTACTTTAAAACCAGAAGAGTTTCAAGATTTACCAGTATCAAATTTATCTGAAGCATTGAGAGGTTTGACTCCAGGTGTAAGCGTATCAGGAGGTGCAGGTCGTCCAGGTGATGCGGCAACTCTTCAAATACGTCAAACATTTGGGTTTTCAAAGGATGGAAATTCAAATATTCCTTTGGTAGTTATTGATGATATGGTGCAAATTGATCCTCAAAATGGAAAACCTACTTTGGAAACATTTAATCAATTAGATCCTTCAGAAATTGAAAGCATGACAATCTTAAAAGATGGTTCTGCAAGCAATTTATGGTTCAAGAGCTTCACAAGGTGCAATTATAGTAAAAACTAAAAGAGGGAAATCTGGGAAACCAAAGTTTACTTACTATAGTCAATTTTCAATTAATGATGCTGTAAGTCATAGTAAAACAATGAATGCTTATGAGCATGGAATTTGGAAAAATAGATTTTTGAATTCAAACTTAGAGGCTGATCAATCTAAATATTTTTCTGTCGCAGAGCTTGAACAAATGAAAGGTTTAAATTATGATTGGCTTAAAGAAGCTTGGAAACCTGCTACGCAGCAAAGACAGTCTCTTTCTGCAAGTGGAGGAACTGAAAAAGCAACTTATTTTGCAGGTATCACATACTTTGATCAAGGACCTAACTTAGGAGAACAAGATTATAAAAAATGGAATTTCAGAACAGGAACAAATATCAAGATCTCTCAGGATTTAGAATTTTCTGCTTCCGTTTCGGCTATTACAACTGATGTAAATAAATCATTTTCAAAGGCTTCGGCAAACTTAAACGATAGTAGTTTTGGTTCATTAGCAGGTGGAGAGCAGGCAGATTATGCTTATTTATTACATATGCCAAAATACATTCCATGGCAAACTACTGTAAATGGAAAAGACTATTGGATGTCTCCTTTTCCGCGTACAGATCGTAACTTAGGAAGTGCAAACTCTAATACTACTATTGCAGGATGGAACTATTTTGCAGGTTTAGATGCTGGAAAACAAATAGAAGAGCAATTTTCATATAATGTGAATTTGTCTTTGGAATATAAGTCGCCATTTGTAAAAGGTTTAAGCGTAAAAGGAAGTTTTGCAAGAAGCCAATCTAGCAGTTACACAGAGCAGTATCAATTGCCTTATGATTTAGCTAGAATTACAAATCATCATTTAGCCGATAATCACTTAGAGAATCCAAATTCAATATATGCTATCGATACCAATATCCGTGGTTCTAGAGTTTACTACACGACAGATATGGATAAATTGATTCAGGCTAACTTTTTTGCAACATACGCTAGAACTTTTGGAAATCATAATGTATCTGCTATGTTTGGTTATGAGCAATCAGAAGCATGGAACAAAAATGTTCGTTTAGCTTACGAAGGAACTTCAAAAGATTATTTAGGAAACAGTACTACTGCTGGACCAATAAGTACAAATTCACAAGCTGTAAAAGTAGAGTCGGGAACACAGTCTTATTTAGGACGTTTAAACTATAGCTTTAAAGACAAATATCTTGTTGAGTTTATATTTAGAAGTGATGCTTCTACTAAATTTGCGCCACAAAATTACTGGGGCTTTTTCCCAGGTGCTCAATTAGGATGGGTTGTAACCAAAGAAGATTGGTTTACTGAGAATGTTTCTTGGATCAATAATTTGAAATTACGTTATTCAATTGGAAAAACAGGTAAGGACAATATTGACTATTGGAGATGGCTTCAGTTCTATGAGCCATTGCCAGACAAAGGAGCTCAATTTGGATCGAATGGAGGTCTTCTAGGAGGCGGAATTACACCACGTCCAAATCCAAATGAAAATGTACATTGGGATACTACTATCAAAAATAACGTTGGTATAGATATTGGAGTCCTAAAAAACAGATTACAGCTTACTGCTGATTTTTATTACGATAAATCTACAGAGATGTTGATTGGACTGGCTGGTGAAGCAGGTACTCCAATTACTGTTGGTGGAGGTTTTGCAGAGGTGAACTATGCGACTATTGATGCGTGGGGAACTGAATTTAGTTTAAATTGGAATGATAAAATAAAAGATAATTTTAGCTACAATGTAGGAGTCAATTTTGGATTCTCAAATAATGAAGTTAAAAAATACCCTGATCTTGCAAGAACTGATGCAAATACTAATATTACAACGGTTGGAGCTTCTACATTTTTCCCAGTATGGGGATTCAATACTTGGAAACAAACTTCAACAGGTGACGGTATTTTAAGAACAGATGAAGATGTAGCGAATTACTGGAACTATTTAACAGAAAGAGCTACAGGCGCAGGAGGTGTTCCTTCTTACATGGGTATCAATAACGTAACGGCTATGCGTAAAGGAATGCTGGCTTATGAAGATACGGCAGGTGTTTATAATGCTTCAACAGGAACTCAAGCAGGAGCTGATGGTAGAATTATGAGAAATGAAGATTATGTTAAGATGGCCAACAATAATAGAACTTATGGTTTTACAACTAACATGGGTTTCAAATATAAATCAGTTTATTTCAAAACACAGATTCAAACTTCATGGGGAGGTTACAATGCACTTGATTTAGTAAAACAAGGTACTGCATCTGCTCATAATGACTGGGCTCACGAATCTTTCTGGACAGACATGTATGATGCTACTGATAATCCTAACGGTAAATATCCTAATATGGCACAACAAGATTATATTTTTGCTCCATCTGATTTTTGGCAAATGAATACTTTTAGATGTGTAATTAGAAATATGACTTTCGGATTTGAACTTCCAAAAGAGGCGATGAAACAACTAAATATTCAAAAAGCTACTTTAGGAATAACAGGTAATAACCTTTGGGATTTATATAATCCTTATCCAGATCATTATAGAAATATGTATGATGATTCAGCTTCTAGATATCCAACTCTTAGAACTTGGTCAATTAATTTGAATGTATCATTCTAATTTTAATTAAAAACAATTATGAAAGCAAAATTTTGTACATATATAACAATGATTCTTCTAATGGTATTAGGAGTTTCATGCAGTGATGACTTTTTAGAAGACAAAAAACAGTATAAATATTACGATGAAGAATTCTTTAAAAGTGAAGAACGAGTTAATTGGTATGTAAACAATTTATATTACGATTTTTTTGATGCCTATAAAACACCAACTGCAATAGTTGTAGGCTCTTATACAACTACTCAGACTTCTTACACAGAAGAAATAGGAGGTATTTCTACCATGATTAATCCAAATATAACTTTGGAAAATGCGGTGGATGGATCAGGTTATTTCGGAAAAACATTAGTTGAAAACCCTTCTAATGATCCTTATAACAGAATTAGAGATATTAATGTGATGTTGGAAAGAATTGATGTAGATGGAGCTAATTTGAGTCAGACATTTCGTGATCAGATTAAAGGGCAGATGTATTATTTACGCGCTCTTCAATATTTCGATTTAATGCGTACTTATGGAGGTGTTCCAATCATTACAACTGTTCAGACTCCTTCTAAAGATGATCCAGCAATTAAAATACCAAGAGCAACAGTAACGGAACTAGTTACTCAAATTACAGCTGATTTTGATTTAGCGACAAGTTTATTACCAAGCAGATGGCCGGCAACAGATTATGGTCGTTTTACGAAAGGCGCGACTTTAGCTCAAAAATCACGTGTTTTATTAACCTATGCAAGCCCATTATTTAATAAAGGCTGGGATTCATCAACTGCGCGTTGGGATGCGACATTAGCGGCTGGGATTAGCGGCTGAAGCAGAATTAACTTCAGCAGGACATGGTTTATACGGAGCTAATGCAAGAGATTGGGAAAGAATGTTTTATATTAATGATAACTCATTCAATTCAGAAGCTATTGCGATTAAACTTTTAGCAAGTAGCACTACTGTAGCAACTTCTTTACAGTCAAATAGCTCTTGGGAGAGATCAATTCGTTTGGCAAGCCAAGGCGGACAAGGAAGTGGTGGAGTTAAAGCTCCTAAAAGTATGATTGACTTATTTCCTATGGCAAATGGAAAACGACCAACAGTCGCGAATAATTATAATTCATTCTTATTTTTTAGAGATCGCGATCCACGTTTTTACAGAACTTTTGGTTTTTCAGGAAGCTACTGGCCTTACAATAATAGTTTAACTTCAGTCGCAGACGACCTACTGTTTGGGCATATCGTTGGTCAACGAATGCTACTACTGGTGTAGCTTTTAGTACAGGTAATGATGTATCGAGCCCTGCTTTTATTCGTAAAATGTCAAGTCCTACAGTAAGTAATGCATCGAACTTTCAAATTTCAGGAACAGATATTATGGAATATCGTTTTGCTGAGTTACTATTGAACATTGCAGAATGTTATGCCTGCAAAAGGAGATATTGGTAATACGGTTAATTATTTAGGACAAATTCGTAGACGTGTCGGAATTCCAGCGAGCAGATAATTACGGAATAGGTTTATTGGCAGACAAATATGCGGCTCTAGAAGCATGTTTATACGAGCGTAGAGTTGAGTTAGCTTATGAAGGAAAACGTTTTTGGGATGTTCAAAGATGGATGCTTTACAGTGACGATTCTTCACTTAATGATGCAACAAATACTAAACTTGGTATTCCGCAATTAAACGGAACACAGCGTATTGGGAATTATTTACATTATAAAAACGGAACTAGTCCTGCAGGTACAGATCCTTTAGCAGCAGACTCGTGCTTCTATATCTGTAGATCCAGATGCAGACAAACTTTCAAACTCAAATTACTGCTTTAGCAACTTTTTATACTAATAATTTTGAATTGCGTTCTCCTCCAACACCTATGGATAATGTTAGTAATGTAGCTACTCCAATTTCATGGAGATCAAATTATTACATTATGGGACTTAATCAGAGTGCTTTGGTTAACAATCCTTGGTTAACACAAACTATCGGTTGGAAAGATGGGAATGGAGCGGCAGGAAGTTACATTTATCAAGAATAGAATAATCATATAAGAAGAATAATTATAGAACTTTTCACCTGTATTCGTCAAAAGATACAGGTGATTTGTTTAAACAGAATTACCAAAATCAAGAATTAACATGAAAAATTCCGCATTATTTATCACAGCTCTGGTTTTTTTAGGAAGTGCAAAATGTTTTGCCCAATATCCAAAGATAAGTCCAGAAGTTCAAGCGCAGGAAAAAGCAATTAAAGAAGAAGCCCAAAAACTTTCTGATGAAGCTTGGGAAAAAGCTTTAGTAATTATTGAAGAAGAAGCAAAACATGGTAAGCCTTATATTCCATGGGCATCAAGGCCAAATGATTTACCACAGGCAGATATTCCTGCTTTTCCAGGAGCTGAAGGAGGAGGAATGTTTACTTATGGAGGTCGTGGCGGAAATGTCTACACTGTAACAAGCTTAGAAGACCGCGGGCCTGGAACTTTACGTGAAGCATGCGAAAAAGGAGGAGCAAGAATTGTTGTGTTTAATATTGCTGGAATTATCAGACTTAAAAGCCCATTAATTATTCGTGCACCATATATTACAATCGCAGGACAAACTGCTCCTGGAGATGGTATTTGTATTGCAGGAGAATCAACTTGGATCGATACGCATGATGTAATTATCAGACACGTACGTTTTCGCCGTGGAGAAACTTTCGTAGGCCGTCGCGATGATGCCATTGGAGGAAATCCTGTTGGAAACATTATGATCGACCACGTTTCTGCAACTTGGGGATTAGACGAAAACATGTCAATTTACAGACATATGTACAGCCCGGGTGCTGGATATCCAGACGAAAAGAAACCTACAGTAAATATTACAATCCAAAATAGTTTATTTGGAGAAGCTCTCGATACTTACAACCACGCTTTCGGAAGTACTTTAGGAGGAGAAAATTGCGCTTTTGTTAGAAATATGTGGGCAAATAATGCTGGTAGAAATCCCTCTATTGGATGGAATGGTATTTTCAATTTTGTGAATAATGTTGTTTTCAACTGGTACAACAGATCTACAGATGGAGGTGATTATACTGCAAACTACAACATCATCAATAACTTTTACAAACCAGGTCCAGTAACCGATTTAACACAGCCAATTAGCTACAGAATCTTAAAACCAGAATCAGGAAGAAGTAAATTATCTTATATGGTTTTTGGTAGAGCTTATGTAAACGGAAACGTCGTAAACAATAACGAAAAAGTTACAAAAGACAACTGGGACGGTGGTATTCAAATCGAAAACAAAAAAGGCGAGTTAATGACTTATGATGAAGCCAGTACTTATTTTGCTAAAATGAAAGCCGACAGACCTTTCCCAATGCCATGGTTTAATAAAATTATGACAGCACAGGATTCTTACGAATTCGTACTTAAAAATGTTGGAGCAACATTACCAATTAGAGATAAAGTTGACGAAAGAATCGTAAGAACAGTAAAAACTGGAGTTCCAGAATATGCAAAAGGATTGGAGAAAAAAGAATTCTATCAATTTGAACACAGACGTTTACCGATGGATTCTTATAAAAAAGGAATTATTACCGATATTTCTCAAGTGGGAGGATATCCGGAATACAAAGGAAAACCTTATGTAGATACAGATAAAGATGGTATGCCAGATGCATGGGAGAAAAAATATGGTTTAAACCCGAACGATCCATCAGATGCAAAAGGAGATTTAAACGGAGATGGATATACAAATATTGAAGATTATATTAATGGAGTAAATCCTGCAATAAAAGTTGACTGGAAAGATTTGACTAATAATAAAGAGACATTAGTTAGACCTTTATTAGATTTAAAATAAGAAACATCAGAATAAAAATCTGCAAATCTGCTAAATCTGCGAGAAAAAATTAGCCCGCAGATTTAGCAGATCAAGCTGATTAGTTAGCAAGATTAAAAAAAATAAGCCTTTGAGAGAAATCTCCAAGATTTTTTTCAATTAATTTAAAAATAAAAATCATGGCACTAAGTAAAATAAATGCTGGTTTATTATCGCTGGTTTTTGCATTTTCAACTTTAAATGCCCAACAGCATTTAGATCCAGAATACATCAAAGTTACCAACGAAAGAGCAGACAAAAATCGTTGTAAAATTAGATTTGAAAAATGAAGCAAAAGAAAAAGCTGTTTCAAATGTTATTGCACAACAATTTAGAGATTTAAGCGAAATTCAGGATGGAAGAGACGCTGAAATCAAAAAAGTTAAAGAAGATAACAGTTTAGCAAAAGAAAAGCAAAACGAAAAAATTGATAAACTGAAATCAAAAGCAGACGAATCAATTGCAAAATTGCATAAATCTTACCTAAAAAAATTAGGTAAAGAATTATCAGAAGACAAAATTACTGAAGTTAAAGACGGAATGACATATGGTGTATTGCCAATAACTGTTGCAGGTTATAACGATATGCTTCCAAACTTAACTGCAGAACAAAAAGATTACATCTACAAAGCGTTAGTCGAAGCGAGAGAACATGCAATGGACGGAGGCTCTTCTAAAGAAAAACACGGCTGGTTTGGTAAATATAAAGGAAGAATCAACAATTATTTATCAAAGCAAGGTTACGACTTAAACAAAGAAAGTAAAGATTGGCACGAACGTGTTGAGCAAAGAGAGAAAGCCAAAGCGGATAATAAATAGTACTTAGTTAATTAGTCCTTAGTTTATTAGTTCTTAGTCCTTAGTGATTAGTTCTTAGTCAATAGTAAATTGAAGAGAAAAGACTTAGTGCTATCTAGTAATAGCTAATAACTAACGACTAAAAACTAAAAACTAATAAACTAATAACTAACGACTAAGAACTAAGAACTAAGAACTAAGAACTAACGACTAAGTACTAAGAACTAACCACTAAGAACTAAACTAAAAAATGCAAAATATTTTCCCAAACCGTACTTTAAAAAGAACATTTTTGGCATTGTCATTTTGTTCACTTGTATCCTCGGCATATGCGCAATATCCCGTAATTCCAAAACCTGTTCAGGAAAAAGCTGATGCTCTTTTAGCTGATGAAGAAAAAAGACTAAACGAAATTTGGACGAGTAATTATCATATTATTCAGGAAGAAGCAAAACAAGGAAAACCTTATTTACCTTGGGCTTCTTATCCAAAAGATTTTGTTTTGGCAGATATTCCTGCTTTCCCCGGAGCTGAAGGCGGCGGTGCCTATACACAAGGAGGACGTGGCGGAAAAGTATTCGTAGTAACAAGTTTAGAAGACAGCGGAAAAGGAACTTTTCGTGAAGCCTGTGAAGCTGTTGGAGCCAGAACAATCGTTTTTAATGTTTCTGGAATCATTCAATTGAAAAAGAGAATCAGCATGCGCGCGCCTTACGTGACAATCGCCGGACAAACCGCTCCAGGTGATGGAATTTGCATTGCCGGAGAAACTTTAGAAATTGACACACACGACGTAATTATCAGACATATGCGTTTCAGACGTGGAGCAACAGAGGTTACAAGAAGAGATGACGCATTGGGCGGAAATCCGATGGGAAATATTATCGTAGATCACTGTTCTGTAAGCTGGGGATTAGACGAAAATATTTCTTTATACAGACATCAATTTGCGACTAATGCTAAATCAAAACTGGAAAAATTACCTGCTTGTAATATTACCATTCAAAATACCATTTCATCAGAAGGCTTAGATACTTACAATCACGCTTTTGGAAGTACAATTGGTGGATTAAACAGCACATTTATGCGCAATTTATGGGCCGATAATATCTCAAGAAATGCTTCTATCGGAATGTATGGTGATTTTAATTTTGTGAATAACGTAATCTTCAACTGGTGGAATCGTACGCTGGACGGCGGTGATTATCGTTCGATGTTGAATATAATCAATAATTACTTCAAACCAGGACCAATTACCCCTGCAGATCAGCCAATTCGATACAGAATTGTAAAACCAGAATCAGGTTATATTGAACCAAAACAATACGGAAGAGCTTATGTTTCAGGGAATTTCATTGTTGGTTCTCCAGAAGTTACAGCAGATAACTGGAACGGTGGTGTACAATTAGAAGATCTTCCCGAAGCAGAAAAGAAATCATTTTTAGAAGCGATCAAACAGCCAAAACCATTCTCAATGCCAAAATTCAATATTATGTCGGCAGAAGAAGCGTATGATTTTGTTTTGACGAATGTTGGAGCGACAATTCCAAAAAGAGATGCAGTTGACGAAAGAATCATCAAACAAGTTCGCACCGGAAAAATTGAAGTAAAAGACGGTTTAGAAAATGCAATTGGAAAAGAATATATTAAAAGAAGATTACCTGCAGATTCTTATAAAAAAGGAATTATAACACATCCTGACCAAGTGGGAGGTTATCCTGCATATAAAGGAAAAGCCTATAAAGATTCTGACAATGACGGAATTCCAGATGCATGGGAGAAAAAAATTTGGATTGAATCCGAATGATGCTTCAGATGCGAACAAAGACTCAAACGGAGACGGTTATACCAATATCGAAAAATATATCAACGGAATTGATCCAAACAGTAAAACAGACTGGACAAAAACCGAAAATAATACAGATACATTGGCGAAATTAAAGGGATTGTTGCAATAAAGTTTTATATTTAGTCACCAGAATATTTTCAACGTATCCTAACAGGTTTCAAAAACCTGTTACGTATTTCAAGAATCAAGAATATAGATTAGAATTAATTTCGAAACAATACCGCACAATTAATACCTAACAGGTTTTCAAAACCTGTTAGGATAAATCACAACAAAAAATATTTTTAAAGTGAATTTTAATCAACTAAAAAATATAATTTCTACTCAAAAAGATAAAATCATTTTATCAGCTTTCGTGATGCTTTTCAGCATTAGCATTACAACAGCACAAACCAATTTCCCAGACATTATCAAAACCAAAGAAGGAAAACTTTCTTTCACAACAGATAATAAAGGAAACCAAATTCCTGATTTTTCTTATGCCGGATACATGGCATCTGAAAAAGCAATTCCGAATGTGGAGAATAAAATTTTTGTTCCGAAACAAGAACAAGATGCAACCCAGAGAATTCAGGCGACGATTGATTATGTAAGTAATTTGAAGCCAAACAAATCTGGTTTTCGTGGAGCAGTACTTTTAGACAAAGGAACTTTCAAAATCAGCGGAACATTATTTATTAAAAAAATCAGGAGTTATTTTACGCGGAAGCGGAAATAATGAAAACGGAACTGTTCTTTTAGGAACCGGATTAAACAGAGAAGCTGTAATTAGAATTTTAGGTGTGGATGATAAAGAACTCGGAGAAACTTTCCAATTCAATACAACTTATACACCACTCGGAACAAAAACAATTCAGTTAAAAAACATCTCAAAACTAAAAGTATCTGACGAAATCATCATCACAAAACCTTTAACTGATAATTGGATTAAAGAATTAAAAATGGATGATTTTGGTGCAGAAACAGGCTGGGTTGGCTGGAAGAAAAACGATTGGGATATTACTTGGAACAGAGTGGTAACCAAAATCAGTGGCAATGAAGTAACCTTAAATGCTCCGTTAACCATGACCTTAGATGATGTTTACGGAACTGCAAAAGTTACTGCATATACTTGGTCGGGAAGAATCGAGCAAATCGGAATTGAAAATATTTTATTGAAATCAGCTTACGATACTTCAAAATCAAAAGACGAAGAACACAGATGGTTAGGAATCAGTATTGAAAACACAAAAAATGCGTGGGTAAAACAAGTTAGTTTCAAGCATTTTGCTGGTGGTGCCGTTTCGGTATTAAAATCGGCACAACAAATTACGGTTGAAGATTGTATTGCAACAGAACCAGTTTCAGAAATCGCAGGTTTTAGACGCCACACTTTTTATACAGAAGGCCAACAGACTTTATTTCAGCGTTGTTATTCTGAATACGGTTACCACGATTTTGCGGTGGGCGGTTTCGGAACAACGGGTCCAAATGTGTTTATTCAATGCGAATCATTTTTACCTTTTAATAATAGCGGCGCTATTGGAAGCTGGGCTACAGGGATATTATTTGAAATTTCTTATGTTGATGGGCACGCTTTAAGCTACAATAACAGAGAACAAAACGGAAGAGGAGCAGGATGGACGGCGACAAATAGTGTTATTTGGGAAACAGCGACATCTAAAATAGAATGCTACAATCCGCCAACAGCGCAAAATTGGGCATTTGGAACTTGGGGCGGCATCATGGCTGGCGACGGACATTGGAAAGACGTAAACAATCACATTTCTCCAAGAAGTTTATTTTATGCACAATTGGAAAGCAGATTAGAAAAACTTCCTGTAAACCCATTTATCTATGATTTAGGTTCAGAACCTTCTTCAAGTCCAACAATGGAAGTCGCGGAAGAATTAACTAAAAACTCTCTTGCTCCAAAGCAAAGTTTAGTAGAATGGATTGCAGAAGTTTCGAAATCAAATCCAATTGACACGAAGAATTCAGGTTTAAAAAATGCGAATGATTTAAAGTTAAATTCGGTACAAAATACAATTTCAGATAAAAAAGTAACCACAAAAAACGGCTGGCTTACTTATGACAATAAAGTAATTGCAGGAAACAGATTAAGCGTGCCGTGGTGGCGCGGAAGTTTGAGAGACAGTGATATTTCTAAATCAGTTCCGGATGTTACCAGATTCGTTCCAGGAAGAACAGGAACCGGATTTACAGATAATATCAATGAAGTATCAGATTATTTGAGTACCAATAATATGGTCGTTTTAGAACACAATTACGGTTTGTGGTACGAAAGAAGAATGGACGATCACGAACGTGTTCGCCGTTTTGATGCCGATGTTTGGCCTCCGTTTTACGAACAGCCATTTGCCAGAAGCGGTCAGGATTTGGCTTGGGATCAATTGAGCAAATACGATTTAACAAAATTCAATGATTGGTATTGGGATCGTCTGGCACTTTTTGCTAATGTGGCCGAAACCAAAGGACAAATATTAGTCAATCAACAATATTTTCAGCATAATATTATAGAAGCCGGAGCACATTGGTCAAGTTCGCCTTGGCGTTCCGCAAACAATATAAACAGTACAGGTTTTCCGGAACCTCCGCCATATGCTGGAGACAAGCGTATTTTCATGGCAGAACAATTTTATGATGTTACTAATCCTGCAAGAAGAAAATTACACCAAGGATTCATCAGAAAATCTTTGAAGAATTTTCAAGAAAACAGCAACGTAATTCAGTTAACAAGTGCCGAATATACAGGTCCAGCCGCACTTTATGGAATTTTGGCTGGACGAAGTTCAAAAATGGAAAAACGAAACGGGTAAAAAAGCAATCATAGGTTTAAGTGCGACAAAAGATGTTCAGGATGCGATTTTAAATGATGCCAAAAGAGCCAAAACAGTAGATGCAATTGACATTCGTTATTGGTATTACAAAGAAGACGGATCAGCTTACGCGCCAGAAGGCGGAAAAAATCTAGCACCAAGACAACACGCCAGAAAATTAAAAACCGGAAAAGAAACAGACAATCAGGTTTACAGAGCCGTTCGTGAATACAGAGAAAAGTACCCTGAAAAAGTAATTCTATACTCAACAGATGGTTCACCAAGATTTGGATGGCCGGCTTTAATGGCGGGAGCTTCAATAGCAAACATTCCAAAAATCGAATTGCCTGAGTTTTATGCCGCTTTAAGCGAAATGAAATTAGTCGACGGAAATACGTTCTCAGACAACCTGTGGAAACTAGAAAATAAAGGTACAAGTTATCTTTTCTATTTGAAAAATGATCAGGAAATTTCAATTGATTTATCCAATACAAAAGGAACTTTCGAAGTATACGCCATAAACGCGAGCAACAGGAAAAATCACTAAAAAAGCAAATATAAGCGGAGGAAAAACAGTAGTAATTCCTCAATCAGAAATCAAAGAAAAAGTGCTTTTTGTAGTGAAGAAATAAAAGAAAAGGTTCGCCGCAAATTACACGAATTAGCACGAATTTAATTTAGATTTTAAAAAATTAAATCTGCTCGATCTGCCAAATCTGCGAGAGTAAAAAATTTCATGCTCCCGATAGTTATCGGGATAAAGAGATAAAAGCATATTCAGCAGATTTAAAATTTTGATCTGTGGAAATCAGCCAAAATCAGCAAAATCTGCGTGAAATAAAAACACATAGATTATAAAAAATAATTAGTGCAATTGCTTCGCCTGTTCACTATCGTTCGAGTTGTGGCAAAAAAATAAAAATATAATTTCAAAATAAAACCAAAATGAATCTGAAAATTAAATATTTATACGCCCTAAGTATAAGCTTTTTGTTGACAGCACAAAGCGGATTTTCCCAAGCTGGAAAACAACTGCCTCAAATCAAAGTCTCTAAAAATCAGCATTATTTTGTAACCGAAAATGAAAAACCATTTTTCTGGTTAGGTGATACAGGCTGGCTGACATTCGGAAAACTGGACAGAGCAGGAGTTGATAAATACTTTAAAGACAGAAAAGAAAAAGGATTCAACGTAGTTCAGGTAATGGTTTTGCACAACATAAATGCTGTAAATGTGTATGGAAGTGCCACTTTGATTAACGAGGATGTTTCAAAACCTTTAATCACGGCCGGAAATAATTTCAATAACAAACAAGAATACGATTATTGGGATCATGTAGATTACACTTTAGATGTGGCTCGCAAAAACGGAATCTACCTTGCAATGGTGCCAGTTTGGGGAACAAATGTTTCTAAAGGAAATAAAGTCAGCAAAGAACAGGCAATAGAATATGCGACGTTTTTAGCAAACCGTTACAAAAGCAAAACCAATGTAATTTGGTTAAACGGAGGTGATACACATGGAAACGAGTTTATGGATATCTGGAACGCCATCGGAAATACTTTAAAAACCAATAATCCAGAACAATTAGTTACGTTTCATCCATTTGGAAGAACAGATTCTTCAGAGAATTATCATAATGCAAAATGGTTAGATTTCAATATGTTCCAATCCGGACACAGAAGATACGATCAGGATTCAATACAAACGAATTTCAAAGAAGACAATTACAAATTTGTTCTAAGAGATTTCGAATTAAAACCAACAAAACCTACGCTTGACGGAGAACCATCTTACGAAGCAATTCCACACGGTTTGCACGATACCTTACAACCAAAATGGACAGACAATGACGTTCGCCGTTACGGATATTGGTCGGTTTTATCAGGCGCGACAGGTTACACATACGGACATAACGCAGTAATGCAGATGTTCAGAAAAGGCGATAAACCAGCCTACGGAAACAAAGAATTATGGACAAACGCCATCAATGCGCCAGGAGCAAAACAAATGGTTTACATTAAAAAGCTGATGTTGCAATTTCCGTTTTTAGAAGGTATTCCAGATGAAACTTTAATCGCAAACCAAGGATCCAGATACGATTATCTACCTGCAATAAGAGGACAAAATTACGCTTTGATTTATACCTATAACGGAAAAAAAATCGAAGTCAATATGGCAAAAATTTCTGGAGATAAAGTAACTGCAAGCTGGTACAACCCAAGAAACGGAAAAGAAACCAAAATTGGAACTATAGACAATGCAGGAACTAAAGAATTTCAGCCTTTAGGAATTAAAAAAGATGGTAATGACTGGGTTTTGATTTTACGCTCTAAATAAATAATAACAGACCTAACAGGTTTTTAAAACCTGTTAGGTCTAATCACAGTACCACCAATCTTTGTCATCCTGACGAAGGAAGGATCGCACTAGAAATTCCGTAAAGTAAGTCCGCAATCTTTGTCGAGTTACGAGTGTGATCCTTCGTTCCTCAGGATGACATAAATGAGAAAAAAAATAACAACTATGAAAATCAAAAACATTCTAATAATTCTCTGCTTCATCACCAGTTTAAACACCGCTTTCGCAAACGACGGCTGGCTGAATATCCTAAATGAAGGAGGAAACAACAAAGGAATAAAATGCACTCAAGCCATTCAAAATGCAATTGAAAAAGCATCTAAAAACGGCGGAGGAACTATCTTTTTCCCTGCAGGAGAATATCTTACGGGAGCATTAACACTAAAAAGCAACATCACAATTCATTTAGATTCAGGAGCACTTTTAAAATTTTCAGAAAATTTCGATGATTTTCTTCCATACGTTGAAATGCGTTACGAAGGAATTGTAATGAAAAGTTTTCAGCCCTTATTTTATGCAAAAGATGTCGAAAATATTACCATTAAAGGAAGAGGCGTAATAGACGGACAAGGAAAAGCATGGTGGAATGAAGTGTACCGAATTGAAACTGCCAAAGAACCACTTCCTCCAACCAAATACCAAACCATGTGGGAAGAGCAAAACAAAGGACTTTACACAGAACCATACTACAAAAGAACGGTTGATAAAAAGTTTTTCAGACCTTCTTTCTTTCAGGCTTACAATTGTAAAAATATTTTAATTGAAGGAGTTACGTTTCAAAATTCACCTTTTTGGACAATCAACCCTGAATTTTGTGATAATGTGACCGTTACCGGAATTTCAATTTTTAATCCGCATTCGCCAAATACAGACGGAATTAACCCTTCTTCTTGTACCAATGTGCATATCTCAAACTGTCATATTAGCGTTGGAGACGATTGTATTACGATTAAATCAGGAAGAGATGGCGACGGTCGCAAATACGGAAAAGCTACAGAAAATGTTACCATTACCAATTGCACGATGTTGAGCGGTCACGGCGGTGTAGTTATAGGAAGCGAAATGTCAGGCGGAATCAAGAAAATCACGATTTCAAATTGTGTTTTCGACGGAACAGATCGTGGAATTCGTATTAAATCGGCTCGCGGTCGTGGCGGAGTTGTAGAAGATATTCGAGTAGATAATATTGTAATGAAAAACATCAAAGAAGAAGCCATTATTTTGGATTTATTCTATGATAAAGATAATAAGGCAGAGCCTGTTACAGAACGTACGCCTATTTTTAGAAACATTCACATTAGTAACGTTACGGGTGGAAATGTAAACAAAGCGGGTTTTATTCGCGGAATTTCTGAAATGCCAATTCAAAACATCTCATTCTCTAATATTAACATGGACGGAAAAGAAGGCTTTACCGTTAATACAGCCACAGATATTGAGTTCCATGATGTAAAAGTAAATGCAACGGTGGGTTCTTCTTTCAAAATATCAAATTCTAAAAATCTTATTTTAGATAATGTCGGTTCATCAACGCCAATAAAAGGAATTCCGGTTATCAAAATAGAGAATGCATCAAACATTATGATCAATAATAATTTTCCATTTAATGCAACCGATGTTTTCATCGAGGCAAATGGAAAAGAAACAAAAAATATTTTCCTGAAAAACAATGTTTTTAACAACGTAACAACAGCAGTTAAAAAAGGAAAAGATCTGGATAAAAAAGCGATTACGGAATAGCAAGTTCGACTTCCTGCAATCCCGAAGCTTCGGGACAAAACCTTGTAGGTATTTAGATTAGTAAATTTAGAAGCAGAAAAAATAGGCATTTTAGGAAACATCGTCCCGCTTTTCGTTACAATCTTGTAAACCGAACCCCGGTTTACAAGGATTTCCACTGCAATCGGGGCTAAAGAGAAAAAATTGGCTTTTTTAGAATTAATAGGTTTTTGGATTAAACATAAAATATACCTACAAGGTTTTAAAAACCTTGCAGGAAAAAAAATAAGACATGAAAAAAATATGTATTATCATAACCCTTTTTCTTTTTGCGATAAGTTATTCGCAGAAAAAAAAGGAATTATATCTTTTTACGTCGTTTAGAGAACCCGCAACCGAAGGTTTGTATCTGGCTTACAGCGAAGACGGTTACAACTGGAAAGGTCTCGAAGGATCATTCTTAAAACCAGAAATTGGCGCAAGCAAAATCATGCGCGATCCATCCATCACAAAAGGAGCAGACGGAACGTATCACATGGTTTGGACAACCGATTGGAAAGGTGGAAACGGTTTTGGATATGCCAGTTCTAAAGATTTAATGCATTGGTCAGAACAGCAATATATTCCGGTTATGAAAAATGAACCAGAAGTTGTAAACGTTTGGGCACCAGAAATTTTTTATGATGATGTCAAAAAAGAATACATTATTATCTGGGCATCGACAATTCCATTCCGATTTGAAAAAGGAGTGGAAGAAGAGAAAAACAACCACAGAATGTATTATGTAACAACCAAAGATTTTAAAACATTCTCAGATACAAAACTATATTACGATCCAGGTTTCAGCGTAATCGACTGCGTGATTGTAAAGAAAGGCAAGAAAGATTATGTTTTGGTTTTGAAAGACAATACAAGACCCATGCGTAATATAAAAGTAGCTTTCGGAAAATCGCCTTTAGGCCCGTTCAAGAAAAGTTCAGAGCCCTTGACGGAATATTTATCAGAAGGACCAACGGTAGTGAAAGTCGGTAAAAAATGGCTGTTGTATTATGACAATTACGGCTCAAAAAATTATAAAGCTTTGAGCACTTCAGATTTTGTTCATTTTGAAGATGTTTCCTCAAAAATAAGCCTTCCCGAAGGACACAAACACGGAACGATTACAACAATTTCCGAAGAGGTTTTAAAAGGATTAATTGATAAAAAATAAACACAAATTTTCACAGATTAAATTAATTAAAAATTGAGAATTAAAAATTAAAAAACTACTACATCTGCCAAATCTGCGGGAGTAAAATTTTTCCCGCAGATTTAGCAGATCAAGCAGATAAAAAGAAATAGTTAGAAAAATTTCACACAGATTTAAAAATGATTTAAGCAGATTTTATTTTAAATAGTAGCAGAAAAAGAATCTGCACTAATCAGCTAAAATCTGCCAAATCTGCGAGAGTGAAATTTTTCCCACAGATTTAGCAGATCAAGCAGATAAAAAGAAATAGTTAGAAAAAATTCACGCAGATTTAAAAATGATTTAAGCAGATTTTATTTTAAATAGTAGCAGAAAAAGAATCTGCGCTAATCAGCTAAAATCTGCCAAATCTGCGAGAGTAAAATTTTTCCCGCAGATTTAGCAGATAAAAAGAAATAGTTAGAAAAAATTCACGCAGATTTAAAAATGATTTAAGCAGATTTTATTTTAAATAGTAGCAGAAAAAGAATCTGCGCTAATCAGCTAAAATCTGCCAAATCTGCGAGAGTAAAATTTTTCCCGCAGATTTAGCAGATAAAAAGAAATAGTTAGAAAAAATTCACGCAGATTTAAAAAAGATTTAAGCAGATTTTATTTTAAATAGTAGCAGAAAAAAAATCTGCGCTAATCAGCTAAAATCTGCCAAATCTGCGAGAGTAAAATTTTTCTCGCAGATTTAGCAGATCAAGCAGATAAAAAAGAAATAGTTAGAAAAATTTCACGCAGATTTAAAAATGATTTAACAGATTTTATTTTAAATAGTAGCAGAAAAAGAATCTGCACTAATCAGCTAAAATCTGCCAAATCTGCGAGAGTAAAATTTTTCCCGCAGATTTAGCAGGTCAAGCAGATAAAAAGAAATAGTTAGAAAAATTTCACGCAGATTTAAAAATGATTTAACAGATTTTATTTTAAATAGTAGCAGAAAAAAATCTGCGCTAATCAGCTAAAATCTGCCAAATCTGCGTGAAACAAAAAACATAAAAAATGATTGCTTTACAAAAAATAAAAACCAATATACTGACCACAGCCACAATTCTGTTGATTGGTACAGCTGTAAATGCCCAAAACGACACCGTGCGTTATGTTGGTAAAACACTTTCAAATGTCGATTACCATCACGGACAGTTAAGTCCGGCAGTTGGAGTTCACGCTACGCAGATTATGCGTGCCAGCCGTGAACATCCGGAAAAAGCAGATGGTTTTGGATGGACATACAACCACCAGCCAACAATGGCGTATTGGAATGATACTTTTTATTTGCAATACCTGAGTGATCCTGCAGGAGAACATATTCCGCCGAGCCAGACTTTAATAATGACTTCAAAAGATGGTGTAAGCTGGAAAATGCCAAAAGTAATTTTTCCTATTTATCATATTCCAGACGGATGGAAAAAAGAAGGAGTAGAAGGCGTTGCCAAAAATCTGGATGCGATTATGCACCAGAGAATGGGATTTTATACCTCAAAAGACAAACGACTTTTTGCTTTGGCGTATTATGGAATTGCAATGGATGAAAAAGACGATCCAAACGATGGAAAAGGAATTGGACGCGTGATTCGCGAAATTAAAAAAGACGGAAGTTTTGGCGAAATCTATTTCATCAGATACAATAAATCATGGGATAAATCGAAATCTGCTTTTCCATTTTATACGCAGGCAAAAGACAAAGGTTTGAAAAAAGCCTGCGAAGAAATTCTTTCAGATCCTTTGGTTTTACAGCAATGGGTTGAAGAAGCCGATCGTGACGACGAACTAATTCCATTGAAAAAGCCATATAAAGCGCTTAGTTCGTATCATTTGCCAAATGGAGATGTTGTAGGTTTATGGAAACACGCTTTAACTTCGATTAGTAAAGACGGCGGAAAATCTTGGGAATATATGCCGCTTCGTGCACCAGGTTTTGTAAACAGCAACGCCAAAATCTGGGGACAAAGAACCTCTGATAATCGTTATGCAACCGTTTATAACCCGTCAGAATATCGTTGGCCATTGGCGATTTCAACAAGTGATGACGGATTAAATTACAAAGATTTATTGTTGGTTCATGGCGAGATCAGTCCGATGCGTTATGGCGGAAACTACAAATCAGCTGGCCCGCAATACGTTCGTGGAATTTCAGAAGGGGACGGTATTCCGCCTGACGGAAAACTTTGGGTAAGCTACAGCGTAAACAAAGAAGATATTTGGGTCGCGTCGATTCCTGTTCCGGTTACAAGTGTTGTTACTGAAAATGCAAATGACATTTTTAACGAACTTCCAGACGGACAAGAATTAAAGTTTTGGAATACCTATGATTTAGCTTGGGCTTCGACAAAAATTGAAAAGAAAGACGGCAAAAAATGGCTGACTTTAAGAGATCAGGATTATTTTGATTACGCTCGTGCAGAACGCGTTATTCCGTTTGCAGAGAAAATGGAAGTAACTTTTACCGTTAAACCAGAACAAAATAATCACGGTTTATTGCAGGTGGAATTCCAAAACAAACAAGGTTTACCAGCCGTAAGATTAACGTTTGATGCCGATGGACAATTGAAAACAAAAACCGGAGCGCGTTTCAATACCATTGCCAAATATGAAGCTGGAAAAGAATATAAAGTAAACGTGAAACTGAACGTTAAAACCCGTTCATACACTATAAAAATAAACGACGAAAAAGAATCAACAAGAATATTTTATGCTCCGGTTGATGGTTTTGAAAGAATTATGTTCCGCACAGGCGAGCAAAGATATTCTCCAAATCCGGACACAGCGCCAGATACAGACGATTATGATGATCTGCCTCAAACCGGAAAATTAATCCCGGAAGCAGTTTTTAATATTCAGTCGTTGATAACAAAGAGAAATTAAAAATTGAGAATTAAAAATTAAAAATCTGCAGAAATGTTTTGCTCTGTAGAAAAAATAGAACGCGGATAACACTGATTCGCTATCGCGAAGACGCAGATTTACACGGATTTTTATTCTAAATAGTACAATGAAAAAATCCGTTTTTATCCGCGTTTTTACGAAGTAAATCCGTTTCATCAGCGTTCAAATCTCAACAATAAAAAAATGAAGAATTTCAAAAATATAGTATTTGCAATTTGTCTTTTAGTAACCTTAGTTGCTAAAGGACAAATTTTGCCTGTACATCTCACTACAGAAATGGCCGAAAATCCATTAGTTGTGGTTCAAAATCAGCCGAGATTAAGCTGGCAGTTGGTTTCAAAAGAATCGAATGCGTCACAGATTGCCTACATTATTTTGGTTGCTTCATCTGAAGAAAAACTAAAAAATGACGAAGGCGATATTTGGAACAGCGGAAGAGTAAATTCTAATAAAAATCTTCACATTTCGTATGGCGGAAATCCGTTAAAAAATGAAACTAAATATTTCTGGAAAGTTAAAGTATGGAATCAAACAGGCAAAATTTCGAAATGGAGTAAAACGGCTTCGTTCAGAACGGCTTCATTAGAATCAGATTTAAATCCGGTTTGGATTGGTGCGATTACAAAAGCCGACAGTCATCTGCCAGAAGGCCGAAATTATCACACAGCTACTTTCAACAGAGAAAAAAAGAATTCGTTTATCAATGCTTCCGATTCTTTGTCGCGCAGAAGTATTATGCTTCGTAAACCTTTCGAAGTAAAAAAAGAAATCAAAGAAGCCGTTGTTTATATTTCAGGTTTAGGACATTACGAATTAACGATTAACAGTAAGAAGGTTGGAAACAGTCAATTTGCACCTTTGTGGACAGATTACGATAAAACGGTTTATTATAATATTTATGAGTTAAGCGCAAAAGAATTACAGAAAGGCGAAAATGTAATTGGCGTGCTTTTAGGAAACGGAATGTACAATACGCTGGCTGAAAGATATACCAAATTCTTCGTGAGTTTTGGTCCGCCAACGTTGTTCTTCAAAATGAAAATTACCTATAAAGACGGCTCAGAAGAAATCATAAAATCAGATGAAACCTGGAAATACAGCAAAAGCCCAATTACGTATAACAGTATTTTTGGAGGAGAAGATTACAATGCCAATTTAGTTCAAAAAGGATGGAATAAAAAAGGTTTCAAAGATTCAGATTGGAAAAAAGTTGTCATTCAGGAAGCACCAAAAGGAGTTTTAAGACCGCAGACCGCACCGCCGGTTACAATTCAGAAACAATATGAAATTAAAACAGTTAAAGAGCTGAAACCGAATTTTTATGTTTTTGATATGGGGCAGAATCTTTCTGGTTTTCCTACGATTAAAGTGAAAGGGAAAAAAGGGCAGACTGTTCGCATTTGGGTAGCCGAAGGTTTAAATGAAGACGGAACCATTGCGCAGGGAAGATCTGGAAAACCCTATTATTACGATTTTACTTTAAAAGGAGACGGAACAGAAGAATGGACGCCAAAATTCAGCTTTTACGGATTTCAATACATTCAAATTGAGAATGTAAATTACAAAGAAGCTAAAAACAAAGAACTTCCAACGGTTGTAGATTTACAATCGAATTTCATTTACAACTCGGCGGGAGAAGCAGGAAGTTTTGCATGTTCTAACGAGATTTTCAATAAAACACACGAACTGATTAACAATTCGATAAAAAGTAATTTCCAAAGCGTTTTTACTGATTGTCCGCAACGTGAAAAATTAGGCTGGCTAGAAGAAATTCATTTGAATGGCCCGGGTTTAATGTTCAATTATAATCTTGAAACTTTTATTCCTGCAACGATGCAGAATATTTTTGATTCACAACGCGATAACGGTTTAATCCCGACCATCGTTCCGGAATACGTAATTTTTGGAGGCGATTTTACCGATTCACCGGAATGGGGCGTAACAGGCGTAATTTTACCTTGGATGTACTATGAATATTACGGAGACGCTTCTTTATTGGAAAAGTATTTTCCTGTAATGAAAAAATACATGGATTATTTAGGAACAAAAGCTGAAAATCACATCGTTTCTCACGGATTAGGCGATTGGTACGATTACGGAACGCACGCAAGCAGGATATTCAAAAAACAGTCCGATTGCACTTTCGGCCACTTCGCACTATTATTACGGAGCTTATTTGGTGGCAAAAGCGGCGAAATTATTAGGTAAAACAGAAGATGTAGAGAAATACGAAACTTTGGCTTCTGAGATTAAAACTGCTTTTAACAAAGAATTTTTCAATGCTGAAACCAAACAATATGGTACGAGTAGTCAGTTTAGTAATGCTGTTCCGATTTTTATGGATATTGTAGAACCGCAATATAAAGACGCCGTAATGCAGAATTTAATAGCCGATATTAAAGCAAAAGGCGACCGTTTGACAACGGGAGATGTTGGAAATCGTTATTTGTTTCAGGCTTTGGCACAAAATGGCGAAAACGAAACCATGTACAAAATGCACAATCATTATGATGCGCCGGGTTATGGTTTTCAGATTAAATTTGGCTTGACCACTTTAACAGAACAATGGGATCCAAGAAAAGGAAATTCGTGGAATCACTTTATGCTGGGGCAGATTGAAGAATGGTTTTATCAAAGTCTGGCCGGAATTAAATCCGATCCGAAAACCCCAGGTTTTAAACATTTCTTTATTCAGCCAGAAGTGGTGGGCGATATGACTTTCGCGAAAGCGGATTATCAATCGGTTTACGGAAAGATTACTTCTTCTTGGGAAAAGAAAGATGGGAAGTTTATTTTGAATATTGAAATTCCGGTAAATACAACAGCGACGATAAAATTGCCTGTTGCTAAAAATTCGGAAATTAAGATTGATAATAAGAAAGTTAGGGCAGGTTTTGATGGAACGAAACCAACTTTAGAATTAGGTTCAGGAAAATATACAATCGAATGCAAATTATAAAACGCGGATGAAACGGATTCGCTATCGCGAAGACGCAGATTTGCGCGGATTTTTTATTGAGCTAGTGATGAATAGCCTCCAATTTTAACTGGAGGTTTAAAAATAGTTAGTTACAGGGCTTTAGCCAAATGAATAAGTTAGGCTAAAGCCTACTTAAAATCAAATTATTTACCTCCAGTTAAAACTGGAGGCAATTCAAAAAGTAAAAAACAAAGATAAAAAATCTGTTGTAATCCGAGTCTTTACGAAGTAAATCCGTTTCATCAGCGTTCAAAAATCTCAATAATATAAAATGAAGAATATCAAAAAAATAATATTTACAATTGCAGTTTCCATTTTTGCTTTGACATTTACCAATGCGCAAAGCACATCTGATACTAATTTTAGAAAACCCGTGTCAGAAACTTTAAAGAAAATAGAAACCGTTTTTAATGTTACGATAAACGACGACCGAGGCTTACTAAAAGGAAAAGAACTCGATTATGCCGATTGGAGAATTGAACCCGGAAATCTCACTATTTCGTTAACTAATATTCTGGCTCCGTTTGAATTGATGTATTTCAAACAGCCGGACGGAACTTACATTATAAGAAAATATGAAAACCATAAAGTTTCAGTAGATAAAGGAAAAGAACGTTTGTTCTATTTAGAAAGCCTTTATTCGACTAAAGAAGAATGGGAAAAACGTAAAACGGAGTTAAAAGCTTGTATGATTACGTCATTTGGTTTAGACAAGGCGCCCCCAACACCAAAATCTAAACCACTTTTAACTCCAAAGAGAATTTATAAAGATTACAGTGTTGAGAATATTGCGTTGGAAATTCTGCCAGGCGTTTATGTAACGGGATCGATTTACAAACCGTATCCATTAAACAAAAAAGCGGCGATTATTTTAACACCAGACGGACATTTCGGTGACGGAAGATATAGAAAAGACGAGCAGTACCGCTGTGCTATGATGGCAAAAATGGGCGCCATTGTAGTAGGATATGATTTATTTGCGTGGGGAGAATCATTATTGCAGTTTCCAGAAGAAACGCACAGAAACAGTATCGCATCGACGGTTCAGGTTTTAAGCGGGATTCGATTATTGGATTATTTAGCAACAACAAAAAATGCCGATGTGACAAGAGTCGGGGTTACAGGAGGTTCTGGCGGAGGTTCGCATACGATGTTTTTAGCGGCTTTAGATGACAGAATCAAAGTTTCAGCTCCAGTTGTAATGGTTTCGTCCCACTTTTCAGGCGGATGTCCGTGCGAAAGCGGTCGTGGGATTCACCTTTGCGGCAACGGAACAAACAATGCTGAAATCTCAGCTATGATGGCGCCAAAACCTCAGTTAATTGTTTCTGATGGAAAAGACTGGACATTGGCAGTTCCGGAATTAGAATTTCCTTTTATCCAAAGAACGTATGAATTGTACGGAAAGAAAGATTTAGTCGAAAATGCTCATTTTGCAAAAGAAGGACATGATTTTGGAGTTTCAAAACGTATGGCTTTGTATCCGTTTATGGCGAAATATCTAAATTTAGATTTGAATAAAATTAAGAATGATAAAGGCGAAATCGACGAATCAACTTGTGTGATTGAACCTTATGATAAATTGTATGTTTTTGGTAATAAAGCTGAAAATTTACCAAAAAATGCATTGAAAGACATTAACAAATTATATGAAATGTTCGGAGAAAAAAATCTAAAGGTTTACGAGGTTAAGAAATAAAACAAGTTGCCATGAATTTCACTAATTGGCACGAATTTTTTTGCCACAGATTAATAGGATTTTCACAGATTACAAATCTGCCCGATCTGCTAAATCTGCGGGAAAAAAAATTACTCTCGGAGATTTGGTAGATTATGCAGATAAAAAATCATTTTAACTTTTTAATCTGTGGAAAAAAAAATGAAATAAAAATTTAAAAAAGAAATTAGTGCCAATTCGTGTAATTCGTGGCAAAAAATATATCAATATGAAGTTAAGAAATAAAATTACAGCAATCTGTTTCGGAATTTTTTCGCTTACGGCAACAGCACAAAGCGATCTGAAATTATGGTATGATAAACCAGCGAAGCAATCTGGAACGAAGCACTGCCTTTGGGTAACGGACGTTTGGGTGCAATGGTTTTTGGCGATCCTGCTGTGGAACGTTTGCAATTGAACGAAGAAACCATTTGGGCAGGTTCTCCAAACAGCAATGCACATTCAAAATCTATAAAAGCACTGCCAATTGTTCGCCAGTTAATTTTTGATGGAAAATTTGATGAAGCGCAGGATTTGGCAACGCAGGATATTATGTCGCAAACCAATGACGGAATGCCGTATCAAACTTTTGGAAGCGTTTATATTTCTTTTGCCGGACATCAAAAATATACCGATTATTACAGAGATTTAGATATTAGCAACGCGACAGCAAAAGTAAAATACAAAGTTAACGGCGTCGAATTTACAAGAGAAATTCTAACGGCATTTTCAGATCAGGTTATTGTGGTAAAACTTTCGGCAAGTCAGCCGGGGCAGATTACCTGCAATGTTTTTATGAATAGTCCGATTGATAAAACGGTTGCTTCGACAGAAGGAAAACAGATTATGCTTTCGGGTTTAGGAACTAATTTTGAAAATGTAAAAGGAAAAGTAAAATTTCAGGGAAGACTTACTGCTAAAAGTAAAGGCGGCGAAATAAATGCCAGCAACGGAATTTTAAGCATTAACAAAGCCGATGAAGTAACTTTATACATCTCGATTGCCACTAATTTTAAAGATTACAAAGATATTTCGGGCGATGAAATTGCCAAAAGCAAAGACTATTTGGCTAAAGCCGAAGTGAAAGATTTCGAAACGATTAAAAAAGCCCATGTTGATTATTACCAAAAGTTTTTCAATAGAGTTGCTTTAAATTTAGGTTCGAATGATTTGGTGCGACAACCAACAAACGAAAGAATCAGGGATTTCTCTAAACAATTTGATCCGCAATTGGCGGCTTTATATTTCCAATTTGGACGTTATCTTTTAATTTCAAGTTCACAGCCAGGCGGTCAGCCAGCGAATTTACAGGGAATTTGGAATGACATGGTAACACCGCCTTGGGATAGTAAATACACGACAAACATTAATGCCGAAATGAATTATTGGCCTGCACAGGTTACGAATCTTCAGGAAATGCACGAACCTTTTGTGCAGATGGCAAAAGAGTTAAGTGTTACGGGTGCAGAAACAGCCAGAATGATGTACAATGCCAGCGGTTGGGTTTTACACCACAATACTGATATTTGGCGCGTTACCGCTCCGGTAGATTCTGTCGCATCTGGAATGTGGCCAACGGGCGGTGCCTGGGTTTGTCAGGATTTATGGGAAAGATATTTGTATACAGGAGATAAAAAGTATTTAGAAGAAATTTATCCGATAATGAAAGGTGCGACAGATTTCTTCCTTGACTTTATGGTTATCGATCCCAATACAAAATATTTGGTAGTGGTGCCGTCAAGTTCGCCTGAAAACACACACGCAGGAGGAACTGGGAAATCGACAATTGCTTCTGGAACGACAATGGATAATCAGTTGATTTTTGATTTGTTTACACATGTTATTGAAGCTTCCAAATTGGTTGCACCAGATGTTGCTTATGTGAAAAAGGTAAATGACGCGTTGGTAAAAATGCCTCCAATGAAAGTGGGTAAACATAATCAGTTACAGGAATGGCAGGACGATTGGGACAATCCGAAAGACAATCACCGACATGTTTCGCATTTATACGGATTGTATCCGAGTAATCAGATTTCGGCAGTGAAAACTCCTGAACTATTTGAAGCCGCCAAACAATCTTTGATTTACAGAACAGACGAATCTACAGGCTGGTCAATGGGCTGGAAAGTGAATTTATGGGCTAGATTATTAGACGGAAATCACGCTTATAAACTGATTCAGGATCAATTGCATTTGGTAACGGCCGACCAAAGAAAAGGCGGTGGAACGTACCCAAATATGTTAGATGCGCATCAGCCATTTCAAATTGATGGTAATTTTGGATGCACGGCAGGTTTTGCCGAAATGTTAATGCAGAGTCAGGAAGACGCGATTCACTTATTACCCGCTTTACCAAGCGTTTGGAAAGACGGAAGCATTAAAGGTTTAGTGGCCAGAGGCGGATTTATAATCGATATGACGTGGAAAAACAATAAAGTTTCGGAGTTGAAAATCTATTCTAAAATAGGAGGAAACTGTAGATTAAAAGTAGAGAATACTTTAAAAGGATCTTCGCTTAAAAAAGCAAAAGGGAAAAATCCGAATCCGTTGTTTTATGATGTTGAAGTGAAGAAACCTATTATTTCGGATCAGGCGAATTTGAAAAAAGTACAATTGCCAGCTTATACTATTTACGATGTGAATATGAAAGCAGGGCAGACGTATACTTTTACGGGGAATTAATATTGACATGGTTAGTTAGACCTGACAGGTTTTAAAAACCTGTCAGGTCTGGTTACGTTTCCTGCAAGGTTTTCAAAACCTTGCAGGAGAGGAAAACCGAAAAGTTCTCTCGCGTGAGTGATGGAAGTGGAGCTCTTTTTTTGTGAGGCTTTTTCTGCCGAACAAAAAAAAGCGGGAACGGACAGCACGACCCGGAGGGACACGCCCAAAAAATTTTAAAAATAATAATTTGAATATGTTACATCATTTTAAATACAAAATAGTCGTTTTAGTAATTTTGGTTACAACTTTAAATGGCTGTAAACCTAGCGCAGACTATTCTCAAAAAGGAAAAGCAATTATTTTAAAAGAAAAAAACTTCAAACATTATGTTGATTATTTCAACACAATGGAAGATGAAAACTTAAAATTTGCTATTCCGAATGACAGTGCGTGGACTTGGATGGAAAAAAATATTCCGTTGTTTGAATGCCCGCGACAGAATTTTGAGGAGATTTACTATTTCCGATGGTGGAGTGCGAGAAAGCACATAAAGAAAACACCGCAGGGATTTGCGATTACAGAGTTTTTGGTAGATCGTTCGTATGCCGATAAATACAATATGATTAGTTGTGCGTTGGGACATCATATTAATGAATTTCGATGGGTTCATGATCCACAATATTTGGAGCAGGATGTTAAAATTTGGTATCGAGGAAACGATGGAAAACCGATGAACAAATTGTATAAATTTAGCAGTTGGACAGCAGATGCTTTGTACAATCGCTATTTAGTGAATAAGGATGAAAAATTCTTATTGGATTTGTATCCAGACATGGTTACTGATTATGCGGTTTGGGAAAAAGACCGTCAGCGCAAGGATGGTTTGTTTTGGCAGCATGATGTAAAAGATGGAATGGAAGAATCCTTAGCGACGGACGTAAAGTACAAAACGCAAGACCAACGATAAATAGTTATATGTATGGGAACGCTGTAGCGATTTCTAAAATGGCGACCATGAAAGGCGATAAGGAAACAGAAGCAAAATTCAAAACTAAAGTCGCTAGTTTGCAAAAATTGGTTGAAACCAAATTATGGAATGCTAAAAGCGAATTTTTTGAGACCTTTACAGAAAAAGATACATTAGCGCAAGTTAGAGAAGCGATCGGATTTATTCCGTGGTATTTTAATCTTCCTGAAAAGGGAAAAGGTTTTGAAAAAGCGTGGGAACAGATTAAAGATGAAAAAGGATTTTCGGCTCCGTTTGGTTTGACAACAGCAGAGCGTAGAAGTCCGCGTTTTAGAACACACGGAACCGGAACCTGCGAGTGGGACGGGGCAATCTGGCCATTTGCAAGTTCGCAGACGTTAACGGCTTTAGCGAATGTTTTAAATAATTACGATCAGAATTTTGTTGCGAAAACCGACTATTTCAAACAAATGGATTTGTATGTGCAATCGCAATATTACAGAGGAAAACCGTATGTTGGGGAATATCTGGACGAAACAACAGGATATTGGCTGATGGGCGACAGAGAAAGAAGCCGTTACTATAATCATTCGACTTTTAATGATTTGATGATTACAGGTTTGGTTGGTTTACGCCCAAGAGCAGATGAAAAGATAGAAGTGAATCCGTTAATTCCGCAGGAAAAATGGGATTGGTTTTGCCTGGATAATGTTTTGTATCATGGCAATATTATTACGATTCTTTGGGACAAAACAGGAGAAAAATATAAAAAAGGAAAAGGTTTCAGGATCTTTAAAAACGGGAAGGAAATTGCGGTTTCTGAGAGATTGGAGAAATTGGTTTCTGAGTAAAGTTTTAGATGCTTCAGAGAAGCATAATATTTGTAGCAAGATATACACCCAAATGATAGAAAGCTCCAGCGGAGCGTTACCTGTAGAAAAATATGTCGCCCCGCTGGGGCTTGATGACCTTACAATTATACAATCTATAAATATATCGTCCCTCTGGGACTTTATTGTTAAAATAAAATTATGAAAAAGTTTTTTTTACATCTTACAATACTCATTTCACTTTTCACAATTTCGGCGAAAGCCCAAAACAAAATCAGTATTAGTGAATTGAAATGCGAAATGCTGAGTAATCCGGAAGGAATTGATGTTTTACAGCCGAGATTGAGTTGGAAAATAAAAGCAAACATAAATGATGTAAAACAAACTCACTACCAAATTTTGGCTTCTTCGTCTTTAGAAAAACTAAATGCCGGAAACGGTGATTTATGGGACAGCGGAAGAGTACAAAGTGACGAATCTGTTAATATAATCTATAACGGAAAGAAGCTAAAAGACCGACAAGATGTTTACTGGAAAGTAATTGTTTCTACAAATAAAGGCGAAGTAAAATCTACAGAAAATGCACATTTCAGTATTGGTATTTTAACCTATGCCGATTGGAAATCGACTCGTTGGATTGGCTATGAAAAAGCTTCTCCGGGTGATAGTATTTCGCAGTATTCGAGATTGTCAGCCCGATATTTAAGAAAAGAAATCGATCTTAAGAAAAAAGTTAAAAGTGCCAAAGTTTATATTATTGGTATGGGTTTGTACGAGTTATACATTAATGGAAATAAAATTGGCGATCAGGTTTTGGCGCCCGTTCCTACGGATTATACAAAGAATATAAAATACAATGTTTTTGATGTGACTTTGCAATTGAAAGAAGGTAAAAATACATTGGGGACTATTTTAGGAAACGGACGTTTTTTCACCATGCGTCAGGATTATAAACCCTATAAAATCAAAACATTTGGTTATCCGAAAATGGCTTTACAATTATTTGTAGAATATACAGACGAAAGCAAAGAGGTAATTCGAACAGATGATACATGGAAAATTACAACCGACGGACCAATCTTATCAAACAACGAATACGACGGAGAAGAATACGACGCCCGAAAGGAAATGAAAGGTTGGAATACCACAAATTTTGATGATAAAAAATGGCTTTCGGCAGAATATGTTCAGGAACCGGGCGGATTTTATGAAGGACAAATGTCGGCGAATATGAAAGTAAAAGGCGAAGTAAAACCTATTTCGATCAAACAGACTTCAAAAGGGACTTATATTTTGGATATGGGACAAAATATGGTGGGCTGGTTACAATTGAAAGTGAAAGGAAATGCGGGCGATAAAATCACGATGAAATTTGCAGAATCTTTACAGCCGGATGGTTCGTTATATATTGCGAATCTACGCGATGCTAAAACGACGGATATTTACACTTTAAAAGGCGAAGGCGAAGAAGTTTGGGAACCGAGATTTATTTTTCACGGTTTTAGATTTGTTGAAATTTCAGGTTTTAAAACAAAACCAACTTTAGAAAATTTTGTTGGAAAAATCGTTTATGATGATATTGCCACAACGGGAACTTTTGATTCATCGAACCCAATTATGAATCAGATTTTTAAGAATGCTTGGTGGGGAATCAGCGGGAATTATAAAGGAATGCCAATTGATTGTCCGCAACGAAATGAGCGCCAGCCTTGGTTGGGAGACAGAACAACGGGCGCTTATGGCGAAAGTTTTTTATTCGACAATCAGGCTTTGTATGCAAAATGGCTGGATGATATTAAAAACGCACAAACTATAGATGGTGGAATTCCAGATGTGGCACCTGCTTTCTGGCGTTATTACGGCGATAATGTAACCTGGCCGGGTACTTATATTACGGTTGCGGATATGCTGTACCAACAATTTGGTGATAAAAAAGTAGTCGAAAAACAATATCCGTCTATGAAAAAATGGATGGATTATATGGAAGAAAACTATTTGGTTGACGATATTATGACCAAAGATAAATATGGTGATTGGTGCGTTCCGCCAGAATCTTTAGAATTAATCCGTTCCAAAGATCCTTCTCGTTTAACAGACGGCGAATTGATTTCGAGTGCTTTTTTCTATCAGCTTTTAAATACAATGAAAAAGTTTGCGGTAATTGCCAATGCAGATAAAGATATTGCGCATTATGACGAATTGGCCTTAAGAATTAAAAAAGCATTCAATACTAAATATTTCAATAAGGCAAAAAAAAATTACGCTAATAATACCGTGACAGCCAATTTACTGCCTTTGACTTTCGGTATGGTTCCTGAAGCATTACAGCAAAAAGTGTTTGAAAATTTAGTGCATGAAGTAGAAGTGACCAAAAACGGTCATGTAAGTACAGGCGTTATCGGAACTCAGTTTTTAATGCGAACGTTAACCAACTTTGGGCGAGGTGATTTAGCTTTCAAACTGGCTTCAAACAAAACCTATCCAAGCTGGGGTTATATGGTCGAAAACGGTGCAACCACCATTTGGGAACTTTGGAACGGAAACACAGCCGATCCTGCAATGAATTCGCAAAATCACGTCATGCTTTTAGGCGATTTATTGATTTGGTATTATGAAAATATGGCCGGAATAAAAAGCAATCCAGAAACTCCGGGTTTCAAACAAATCACTATGAAACCAGATTTTAATGCGGGCTTAACGTATGTAAACGCTTCTTACGAATCGGTTTACGGCTTGATTAAAAGTGACTGGAAAAAAGATAAAAAAGCTTTGGTTTGGAAGATTACCATTCCTGCAAATAGTTCAGCAATAGTTTATCTTCCAACAACTGATATTTCGGCTGTTTCAATTAACAAACAGAAATTAGATAAAACGTCACATTCTTATAAAACAGAAAAAAGTAATCTTGCTATTACACTTCCTTCAGGAACCTATATTCTAAACGTTAAATAAGTCGCATTTTTAATAATTCGGGACAGTACAGGATACATTGTTAATTTTTTAGTGTTATTTTTACACTTAATAAATATTTTTACCTAAAAAAATAGTAGGAATGTATTTATAGTTGAAAATTTTAATTCATAATTAAATTAAGAATGAAGATAACAAAATTAGCATTTGTCTTGTTTGGACTATTCCTTTTAGGAAGTTGTAAATCGGCTTTAGAAAAAAAGACTTGGAAAGAAGGTATTCTGGTTGATGAATTTATTTATGATAAAGCACCTTATCCGTCTTGCCACGCGGTTACAATTGTCGAAGCCACAAATGGTGATTTAGTTTCATCTTGGTTTGGAGGAACTCATGAAAGACATCCTGATGTTTGTATTTATGTAAGCATCAAACCGAAAGGAAGTGATAAATGGGGCGAAGGCGTTAAAGTAGCCGATGGCGTGATGAAAGAAGGTCCGAGATTGCCAACATGGAATCCGGTTTTATATCAAATTCCAGGCGACGATTTAATGCTTTTCTACAAAATAGGACCAAAACCATCAGAATGGTGGGGCGTAATCAGAACTTCATCTGATGGCGGAAAAACGTGGTCTGATGCTAAAAAAATGCCAGATGGTTTCTTAGGGCCAATTAAAAATAAACCAGTTTTATTAAGCAACGGAACTTTATTATGTCCGTCAAGTATCGAAGGCGACGGCTGGAGACTGCGTATGGAATCTACTCCTGATTTCGGAAAAACATGGATAATGGGCGACACGCTTGCAAGAGGAAAACAAAAAATAAATGCGATTCAGCCAAGTATATTATTCCACAAAGACGGCAGTATTCAAGCCATTGGAAGAACCAGAAACAGAGCTATTTTCAGCACATTCTCTAAAGATAACGGAAAAACATGGTCAGATGTAGAATTAATCGGACTTCCAAATAACAACTCCGGAACAGATGCCGTAACGCTTAAAAATGGAAAACACTTATTAGTTTACAATCACGTTTTACCTCCTGGAAAAGAAGCAAAAGGTCCAAGAACACCTTTAAATGTTTCGATTTCAGATGACGGAATTAATTGGAAAGCGACTTTGGTTTTAGAAGATTCAAAAATCAGTCAGTATTCGTATCCGTCTATGATTCAGAGTTCAGACGGAATGGTGCATATTGTTTACACTTGGAGAAGAGAAAAACTGAAGTATGTAAAAGTAGATCCAAGTAAATTAAAAGCACTTCCAATCAAAAACGGAATATGGCCGGGCGAAGAAGGAAAAGTAGTAACGGCTGTTAAGGCTGAAGAAGAGTAAAGAAAAAGTTCGCCACGAATTTCACGAATTTTCACGAATTATATTTTAAAAATTAGTGAAAATTGGTGGAATTCGTGGCAAAAAAATAATAATTATGAAGTCAATTTCTATTCAAAAAAACTTAATTATTGCATTACTTGTTGTCTTGTCTACAACATTCAACAGTTGTGCAACAGCGCAGTCTTCTAATAAAAAACAGCAATACAGAGTAGCAGTTTGCGACTGGATGATTCTAAAAAGACAAAAGTTAGGCTCTTTTGGCTTAGCCGCAGAAATAAAAGCTGACGGAATCGAACTAGATATGGGAGGTTTAGGAACCCGCCCCACTTTTGACAGTAAATTAGGCGATCCGGTAGAAAGACAAAAGTTTTTAGATAAATCAAAAGAAACAGGAATTGGAATCAGTTCAATTGCCATGTCTGGATTTTACGCGCAGTCTTTTGCGACCAGAGAGATTACGCCAATGATCGACGACTGCATCAAAACGATGAAAGATATGAACGTAAAAGTAGCTTATCTTCCGTTGGGAACGCAAAGTGATTTGGTGAAGAATCCAGAATTACGTCCAGAAGTGATAAAAAGATTACAATGGGCAGGAAAACAAGTGGGCAAAATAGGCGGTGTTATTGCGATTGAAACCTCATTGAGCGCCACAGAAGAGAAAAAACTTTTAGAAGAAGTGGGTTCAAAATACATTAAGAGTTCTTTTAATTTTGCCAACGCAGTTGATAACGGCAGAGACATTTCATCAGAATTAAAAATCTTAGGAAAGAAACATTTAGCTCAGATTCATGCTTCAAATACAGATCAATTTTGGTTAGAAAATGATAAAGCGATCGATATGCCAAAAATCAAACAAACACTTGATGAAATGAAATGGAGCGACTGGCTTATTGTAGAACGCTCGCGTGACGTAACACAGGTGCACAATGTAAAAGCCAATTATGGTGCAAATGTGGCCTATTTGAAAAAGATTTTTCAGAATTAAAAATATTCAGCCACAGATTAAAAGTATTAAAAGGATTTTTTTAATCTGTGGAAATCTTTTAATCCGTGGCAAAAATATCAAAAGAAATATCTGCTAGATCTGCCAAATCTGCGAGAGTAAATTTTTTCACGCAGATTTTGCAGATTGAGCAGATTTATTCTCTCAGTTTTGTCATCTCGAGGGACAAGAAATCACACGCGTAAATCGGCACAGATTGGTAATTATCTGTGAGGAATTTCTAATGTGATTCTCTCCCGATGCCTCGGGATCGAAATAACAAACAGAATACGATTTCAAGAATAAAATCATAATACAATGAAATATTTAAGCTTACTTTTTTTAGGTTTCTACGTCTCTTTCGCGACAGCGCAAAATGTAACTATCGTTAGCGATGCCAACTCGCCGAGAGCAAAATTCGGAGCCGAAAAACTATCCGAAACATTAGCCGCGAAAGGTTTCAAAACTACTTCTTCCAATAAAATTACAAAGTCAAAAGATCAGGTAATTGTTATTGGAGAAAAGGGAACCGATTTTTGGAAACAAAACGCAAAAAGCGCCAAAATCGATGATAGCAAACTGACTAAAAAAGAAGGCTTTCAAATTCGCACTCAAAAAAATATCATTTACCTCGAAGGAACAGATGCTTCTGGAGCTTTATATGGCGCACTAGAAATAGCAGACCGTATTAAAGATTCAGGAAAACTTCCGTCAGAAATTAATATTGACGACAGTCCGGAAATGGTTTTAAGAGGAGCTTGTATCGGAATGCAGAAACCCGTTTATCTTCCCGGACGTGATGTTTACGAGTATCCGTACACGCCTGAAACTTTTCCTTGGTTTTACGATAAAAAACTATGGGTAAAGTATTTGGACATGCTGGTAGAAAACAGAATGAATTCCTTGTATTTATGGAACGGACATCCGTTTGCCTCTTTAGTAAAATTGAAAGAATATCCGTTTGCTGTAGAAGTAAGTGATGAAGATTTCAAAAAGAACGAAGAAATCTATAAATTCTTAACGGTAGAAGCCAATAAAAGAGGAATCTGGGTTATTCAGATGTTCTACAATATTATTGTTTCTAAGCCTTTTGCAGAGCATTACAACATAAAAACTCAGGATCGTTCGCGTCCAATTACGCCTTTACTTTCAGATTATACTAGAAAATCTATTGCCGCTTTTATCGAAAAATATCCAAATGTTGGATTAATGGTTTGCTTGGGAGAAGCCATAAATACAGTTGATGACGATGTAGAATGGTTTACCAAAACCATTATTCCAGGCGTTCGCGATGGTTTACAAGCATTAGGTAAGACAGAAGAACCGCCAATTATCCTTCGTTCTCACGATACAGATGGGCCTTTGGTGATGGAAAAATCGCTTCCGTTATACAAAAATTTATATACAGAAAGCAAATATACCGGAGAGTCTCTAACGACTTATACGCCGGGCGGACCTTGGGGAGAAACACACAAACAATTAAGTGCTTTACAATCAATTCATATAGAAAACGTTCATATTCTGGCAAATTTGGAACCATTTAGATACGGTTCGCCAGACTTTATCCAGAAAACCGTAAAAGCAATGCACAGCGTTCACGGGGCAAATGCACTGCATTTATATCCGCAAGCTTCGTATTGGGATTGGCCTTATTCGGCAGATAAAACCAAAACAGGCGAAAGATTACTGGAAATGGATCGTGACTGGATTTGGTACAAGGCCTGGGCAAGATATGCGTGGGATAGTAAAAGAGACCGAAAAGAAGAAGTTAAATATTGGAATAATGACCTAGTCGCGAAATACGGAACCGATTTAGAAGCGGCAAATAACATCCAAAAAGCGTATGATGAAACAGGAGAAATTGCGCCAAAAACATTAAGACGTTTCGGAATTACAGAGGGAAACCGTCAGACTTTATTATTAGGAATGTTTGAAAGTCAATTGGTTAATCCATCAAAATGGCGTGTTTATCCAGGTTTCCACGAATCATGCGGACCGGCGGGAGAATTGCTTTTAGAATATGCTAAAAAAGAGTGGAATAAAGAACCACATTCTGGAGAACTACCAACGCAGATTATTGCAGAAATTACAGAGCACGGAAGATTAGCCGTTGAAGCGATTGACAAAGCCGAAAAAAGCGTAACCAAAGACAAAGAAGAATTTCTACGTCTTAAAAACGATATGCATGCTTATAAAGCCTTCGCCGATTTCTTTTCAGAAAAAGTAAAAGCCGCTTTATTGGTGTTGAGATACAGTTATTCCAACGAAATTACCGATTTAGATAAAGCGATGCCTCATCTGGAAAAAAGCTTGGAGCATTACGAATTATTGGTAAACCTGACAAAAGACACATATTATTATGCCAATAGTATGCAGACCGCTCAACGTAGAATTCCAATTGGGGGCGATGACGGAAACAACAAAACGTGGGCAGAATTATTACCGCATTACGAACGAGAATTGGCAAATTTTAAAAGAAATCTGGACAAGTTAAAATCTTCAAAAGATGGTAAAATTGAAACCAAAGAAGGAAAGCCTTGGAAAACGGCAGAAGTAACTTTTATTGATGAAAAACCGGCGACTTATTTAGTTAAAACAGGAACAAAAGTTTATGGAACAGACATTTCTGAATTGACGAAGATAGCTCCGGAACTTCAAAATCTAAAAGGCTTTACATATGTCGAAAACGATCAAAACGAAAAAGGAACGCATTTGAAGTTTAAAAACACAAAAGCAGTTAAATTAGTAGTGGGTTATTTCAATTCAGATCAGAAAAGATTTTTATTGCCGCCAAGTTTAGAAACAGATGCTTGCAGGAAACGCCCACGGTCAAGCCGAAGTTATTCTGGCAAGTGCCATGAATTTAAAAGAGCTTCCGCGCGTAAACATTCACACGTATACGTTTCAGCCTGGCGAAAATAAGTTAGATTTAGGAAAAGGAAAAGTATTAATTTTAGGTTTTATCGATGCAGATCAAACCGTAACACCGCGCGATGTTGGGTATATCGATGCAGGAGAAAAAGCGACGATAGACTGGCTGTTTTATTAATAAGAATAAGTTGGGCGTGTCCCTCCGGGTCGGGCTTTCGGCTATATCTTTTATTCCGCTGAAGCTTCATAAAAGGATACCGCCTCAATCCCTCACGCAAATTCGCAGTTAATTTAGACCTGACATTCCCGAAGCCTCGGGATAAAATCTGTCAGGTCTGTTAAGAAATATAAACACAATTTTGTCATCCTGAGGAACGAAGGATCACACTAGAAACTCTGCATAGTACATTAACAATCTTTGTAGAATTGCAAGTGTGATTTCTCCTCTGTCGAAATGACAAAACAAATGAGATCAGCTTATGAATTTCCTGCAAGGTTTCCAAAACTTTGTAGGTATTCTAGTCATCGTTAAAAAATCAAACCTACAAGGTTTTGTAAACCTTGCAGGAACGTAGAAAATATGAAGAAAATAGTTTTTTTTATTTTTTGTTTTTTTTCAAGTCTTTGCTTTGTTTGGAGTCAGAGCAAAGATTCGGGGAAATTTCGTAAAGAAATTTCACTGAATTCGTCTTGGGAAACCGTAATCTTGGAAAATCTTCCTGCACAAGAAGAGAGGTTTGTAGACCATCCAGAAACTGATTCCAATTGGCGACAGGTTAGTGTGCCTCACAATTGGGATCAGTATTATGGTTTCAGAAGAACAAAACACGGAAATTTACATGGTACTGCCTGGTACAAAAGATCTTTAAAACTGGATAAAAAAGACGTTTCAAAAAAACTTTTTTATACTTCGAAGGTGTAAGTTCGTACGCAGATGTTTGGGTAAACGGCAAAAAGGTCGGACAACATAAAGGAGGCAGAACTACTTTTACTTTAGACATTACAACAGCAGTTCATTTCGACAAGGAAAATACAATTTTAGTTAAAGCTTCGCATCCTTCCTTGATAGCAGATCTTCCTTGGGTTTGCGGTGGCTGTTCTGGCGAATGGGGATTTTCAGAAGGTTCTCAGCCTATGGGGATTTTCAGACCGGTTTCTTTAGTTGTAACAAATGATGTTCGAATCGAACCTTTTGGCGTTCATATCTGGAATGACAAATCGGTTTCAAAACAAAAAGCGATTCTTCATACTACTACAGAAATCAAGAATTACGGTACTTCAGAACGAAATCTAACGGTTGAAAATGTTCTTTACGATGCTTCGGGAAAGAAAACTGTTAGTACAAAAAGCGATATCAAATACGCTTCTGGAGAAACAAAAGAAATAGCACAGACACTTCCAGAGATTTTAAATCCGCAGTTATGGTCACCATCCAATCCTTATTTATATAAACTGGTCACTTCTGTTTATGAAAACGGAAAAATGATAGATCAGTTAACAACGCCTTACGGAATTCGCTGGGTCAGCTGGCCGGTTAGTCGAGATGGAAAAGACAATCGTTTTTTTATTAACGACGAACCGTTATTCATAAACGGAACCTGCGAATACGAGCATTTAATTGGAAACAGCCATTCGTTTTCAGACGAAATGATTCATTCCAGAATCGAGCAGATAAAAGCAGGTGGATTTAATGCTTTTAGAGAAGCGCATCAGCCTCATAATTTATTGTACCAAAAAGAATTAGACGAAAACGGAATCCTTTTTTGGAGTCAGTTTTCCGCACATATCTGGTACGACACGCCTGAATTCAAAGAAAATTTTAAAACACTTTTACGCGAATGGATTAAAGAACGCAGAAACAGCCCTTCAGTTGTCATGTGGGGATTGCAGAATGAAAGTACAATTCCAAAGGAATTTGCAGAAGAATGCACGCAGATCATCCGCGAAATGGATCCGTTATCAGCTTCACAAAGAATCGTAACGACTTGTAACGGCGGAGAAGGAACAGACTGGAATGTAGTGCAGAACTGGTCAGGAACCTATGGCGGTGATCCTCTAAAGTATCATGTCGAAATGAGCACACAATTGCTAAACGGCGAGTACGGTGCATGGCGTTCAGCCGATTTACATACCGAAGGCGAGTTTGACCAAAAAGGAACTTTAAGCGAAAACCGTTTTTCTCAATTAATGGAAATTAAAGTCCGTGAAGCAGAATCGGTTAAAGATAAAATTGCAGGGCAGTTCAACTGGCTTTTTGCTTCGCACGAAAATCCGGGAAGAGTTCAAAACGGAGAAGGATTTAGGGATATCGACAAAGTCGGACCTGTAAATTACAAAGGACTTTTTACGATTTGGGGCGAACCTTTGGATGCATTTTATATGTACCGCGCCAATTACGTTTCGAACAAAACCAATCCGATGGTTTATATTGTTTCGCATACTTGGCCAAGCCGTTGGGATTCGGCAGGAATTAAAAGTGGAATCGATATTTACTCGAATTGCGATGAAGTAGAATTGTTCAACGACGTCAATACATCATCTTTAGGAAAACTAAAAAATCCGGGAATCGGAAAGCATTTTCAATTCAATAATGTCAATATTAAGTACAATGTTTTATATGCCGTTGGTTATGTAAATGGTGTGGCAGTTGCCAAAGATTATATTGTTTTAAATACGCTTCCGAAAGCGCCAAATTTAAATGCTTTGACTGCTGATAAAGCCGATATTACAAAAGCTAAAAAAGGTTACAATTATATTTATAGAGTAAATTGTGGTGGTTCTGAAATGACCGACAGTTCAGGAAATACTTGGTTTACGGATGTACATAAAAGCGGACAGTATACGTATGGTTCTTTGTCGTGGACGGATAATTTTGAAAAACTTCCCGATTTCTTCGCGAGTCAAAGAACGACTTTCGATCCAATAAACGGAACAAAAGATCCAGAATTATTTCAAAGTTTTAGATACGGAGTAGATAAATTGCGTTATGAATTTCCTGTAAGCGACGGAGAATATTTAGTAGAATTATATTTTACAGAACCGTGGTACGGAACCGGAGGCGGAATGGATTGTAAAGGCTGGCGTTTGTTTGATGTTGCCATAAACGATAATATTGTTTTAAAAGATCTTGATATTTGGGCAGAAGCCGGACATGATCAGGCATTAAAGAAAACATTTGTTGTAAAAAGCAAAAATGGAAAAATTGTAATTTCGTTTCCAAACGTAAAAGCGGGACAGGCGATTATTTCGGCAATTGCGATTGGAACCAAAAAGAGGTTTGAAAAACCTGCAGATCAGTCTCCAAAGAACATTGAGAATCTGGTTTTAGATTCGTATGATAAAACAAACAGAATAGCTTCGTGGCTGGATAATAATTCAAAACAGTATTCAGATTCTGATGTTGTTTTTACCGAATTGCCAGCTGAACTATTTGGTGCAGATTATGTACAGTTTTCATCAAATTCTAAAAATAAAGGTTCTTTTACGGCCAAAGAAGAATCTACAATTTTTGTTTTAGTTGACAGTAAAATCAAAGAATTACCTTCATTATCAGATTATAAAAAAATAGAAGAAAAAGCTAAAAATAGTAATCGTACTGAATTCTCCGTTTTCACTAAAAAGGTAAAAAAAGGAGAAAAAGTTCTTTTTGATAATTCCCAATCTATAAGTTCGATCGCGGTTGTGCCAACTTACGATATGGGCGAAAAGGACGATTCAAGACCCGTTGTAATTATCGAAGCCGAAAAAGCAAAAAGCACCGGAAGCGGAATCGAAAAAGGAAATTTCAAAAAAGCAGATTATATTGAGTTTACCAAAAAGACAGCAAACAGTATTCAGTTTGAGGTAAAACCCGGCGTGGCTGGAATATATTTGATGCGTTTTAAATTTATGAACCGAAATGAAACGCCGTTAAAAGTCAAATTCAAAATGGAAGATGCCTACGGAATTTTAATGCGAAACGATACTATTGAATTTTTTCCTTCGCCAGAAAAATGGAAGATTTTAAATACCACTTCGGGAGGTTATATTAATGCAGGAACGTATAAAATTACGTTGGAAGGAGATGATTTGAAAGGATTGATGCTGGATAATTTTGAGTTTCAATAGGTTTTTTTTGAGGTGCAAAGGGGTAAATGTTCAATGGTTCAGAGGTTTTTATCGTAGAGACGCACTGCAGTGCGTCTACGTTCCAATTGTCGTAGAGCTTTTAGCCACGAAGTCCACGCTACGATTACCACGTTCAGTTTGTCATCCTGAGGAACGAAGGATCACACACGAAACTCGACAAAGATTGGCGACAATTAGGAGCGGATTATCTAGTGTGATCCTTCGTTTCTCAGGATGACAAAACGATGTTAAAAAGAATACTAGAATAAAAAACATATTTATGATTAAACATAAAAACATATTTCAAAAAATTACAATAGCCTTATTGTTTTCGGTTTCGATTTTTGCACAAAAACAAGCCAGAATAGTAGAAGATTTTAATAAAAACTGGAACTTCAAATTAGGAGATCATCCAACTGCAATTCAATCTAATTTCGATTCCAAAGATTGGAGAACTTTACAATTACCGCACGATTGGAGTATTGAGGGCGCTTTTGACAAAGAAAGTAAAACCAAACAAGCGCAGGGATTTTTGCCTGCTGGAAAAGGCTGGTATCGCAAAGTGTTTACTGTTCCTGCAAATTGGAAAAACAAAACAGTTTCAATAGAATTTGACGGTGTTTTTAAAAACAGCGAAGTTTTCATAAATGGGAAATCAGTAGGAATTCGTCCGAATGGTTATATTTCGTTTGGTTATGAATTGTCGCAATATTTGAATTTCGGAAAAGACAATATCATTGCGGTTAAAGTCGATAATGATGCTCAGCCAAATTCAAGATGGTATACAGGTTCCGGGATTTATAGAAATGTACGTTTGGTTGCGACTGAAAAATTGCACGTAGGGAAGTGGGGAACTTTTGTAACGACTCCTGAAGTTTCTGCTGAAAAAATGGAAGATACGTGTAGAAGTTACGATTGATAATGATAATTCTGTTTCTAAAGAATTTAAATTGGTTACTTCTGTTTTAAATGCTGAGGATAAAGAAATAGTCAATTTTACTTCAACAGAAAAAATTGGTACCAAAACATCAGAAAAAAAGATTCATGATTTAGTTCTGAATAACCCGAAATTATGGAGTACAGAAAATCCATATTTGTATAAAGTGGTGACTAAAATTTATGAGAAATCAAAATTGGTTGACAATTATGAGACACCGCTTGGATTTCGATTTTTTAGTTTTGATTCGGAGAAAGGATTCTCTTTAAATGGAAAACCAACTAAAATATTAGGCGTTTGTCTGCATCACGATAACGGTGCTTTGGGTGCGGTTGAAAACATTCATGCTGTTCGAAGAAAACTGACATTGTTGAAAGAAATGGGAGCAAACGCAATTAGAATGTCACATAATCCGCATTCTTTAGAAATGATGCAATTGTGCGACGAAATGGGATTTATCGTTCAGGACGAAGCTTTTGACGTTTGGAAAAAGAAAAAAGTAACCAATGATTACCACAAAGACTGGGACGCGTGGCACAAACAAGATTTAGAAGATTTTATTAAAAGAGACCGCAATCACCCATCGGTTATGATGTGGAGTATTGGTAACGAAATCAGGGAACAATTTGACAGTACGGGAATTGCGATTACGAGAGAATTGGCTAAGATTGTAAAATCTTTAGACACAACTCGTCCCGTAACTTCGGCTTTGACCGAAAATATAATTGAGAAGAACTTTATTTACCAATCGGGAGCTTTAGATCTTTTAGGATTCAATTACAAACATGAAGATTATAAAGATTTTCCAGAGCGTTTTAAAGGGCAAAAGATATTGGCATCTGAAAGTGTTTCGGCATTGGAAACACGCGGGCATTATGATTTTCCTGACGGAATTAAAGCATGGCCGACAAAACACGGTGCTCCGTTTGACGGAAATGCAGATTGGACCGTTTCGGCTTACGATCAGGTAAAATCGTATTGGGGCGCAACGCACGAAGAGAACTGGAAAACGATCAAGAAACAAGATTTCATGGCAGGAACTTTTATCTGGACAGGTTTCGATTATATCGGAGAACCTGATCCGTATCCGTATCCGGCAAGAAGTTCGTATTTCGGAATCATCGATTTGGCGGGACTTCCAAAAGATGTGTATTATATGTACCAAAGTGAATGGTCGAACAAACCTGTACTGCATATTTTTCCGCATTGGAACTGGAAAAAAGATCAGGAAGTTGAAGTTTGGGCGTATTACAATAATGCCGATGAAGTGGAATTATTTTTAAACGGAAAATCGCTCGGAAAAAAAGCAAAACAAAATGATGATCTTCATATTTCATGGCGCGTTAAGTTTGAGCAGGGAGCGATAAAAGCCATTTCAAGAAAGAACGGAAAAGTAGTTTTAGAAAAGGAAATTCACACGGCTGGCGAAGTCGCTAAAATTGATTTAAAAGCAGATAAAAATACCATTAAAAATGACACTTACGATTTGGTTTATGTTACGGTTTCATTAGTTGATAAAGACGGAAACTTGTTGGCAAATGCCACAGATTTAATCAATTTTGAAGTTTCTGGAGGAGGAAAATTGGTTGGGGTTGATAATGGGTATCAGGCCAATTTAGATTCTTTTAAAGCGAATTCATGCAAGCTTTTCAGCGGAAAATGTGTTGCCATTATCCAGTCAAATGGGAAGAAAGAAAATATTCAGTTGAAGGCAACGACAGGAAATGGAATTCCGGTTTCTTCTCTTGATATAAAGGTAAATTGATAATTTGAATTTATATTTCGCCCCGCTGGAGCTTTAATTCGAATCCGTAATATTTTCTACAAATATTACGCTCCTATGGAGCTCTTTCTATGGAATTAAATATTTTCAGCTCTGGAAGAGCAAAATATTTATAGATAAAAAATTACCCGTTTATACAAGCTCCATCGGAGCTGAGCATATTAAAATATTAAAATAAAATTCAAAAACTCCATTAGTAATAATGGAGTTTTTTTGTAAATAATAAAGTTGATTTTGTACTAAAATTAATTTTATATTAGCCATTTTTTATACAAAATGAAACACTATGATATTAGCCTTTGATACTTATTATTACGACGGAAAAGCCAAAACTGTTTGTCTGGAATTTGAAGATTGGACTGAAAGTAAAAACTTCAAAATTCACACCGAAATAATAGAAAACGTAGAAGAATATATTGCAGGCGAATTTTATAGAAGAGAATTACCTTGTATTTTAAGTTTATTAAATCAGATTGATTTGAAAACAGTTGACGTCATAATAGTAGACAGTCTTGTTTATTTAGATGATGATAAGAAATACGGTTTAGGCGGTCATTTGTATGAAAAATTAAATAATGAAATTCCGATTATTGGTGTTGCAAAAACAAATTTTGCATCGATTGAAAAAGATAAAGTTGGCATAATAAGAGGTGATAGTATCAAACCATTATATGTCACAGCTATTGGTATTGAATTGGGAGATGCTGTTCAAAAAGTAAAAAGTATGGCAGGCGAATTTAGAATTCCGACATTATTGAAGGAATTGGATCGATTGACAAAAGAGAATGTATAATGTAAACTCCGTTAGAAATAATGGAGTTTTTTTACATCCGTCATTTTGGCTAACATATCCTCCAAAACGACTAATTCTAACCTTAAACTTCGGCTGATCTTTGCATTATAATTTTAAACAATTCAAAATGCAAAAGACAATTTTTATTACAGGAGCTTCATCAGGATTAGGAAAATCTACGGCAAAATTATTTCAAAGCAAAGGATGGCAGGTAATCGCGACTATGCGTAATCCGGAAAAGGAAACAGAATTAAATCATTTGAAAAATGTGATTGTACTTCCGTTAGATGTTACGAATTCGGGACAAATTGATGCTGTGATCAAAAATATTACAGAACAATATTCTGTTGATGTTGTTTTAAATAATGCCGGTTATGGCTTAATTGGCGCTTTAGAATCTTTAGAAAATCATCAAATCGAACGCCAGATTGTTACTAATTTATTTGGAGTTATTCGAGTTTCAAAGGCATTTGTTCCTCACTTTCGTGAAAAGAAAAGAGGTACTTTTATCAATATTACTTCGACTTTTGGATTAATGGGTTTTCCAACTTGTTCGATTTATAGTGCTACAAAATTTGCTGTTGACGGATTTTCTGAAAGTCTGGCATCAGAATTAATCCAATTTGGAATACAGGTAAAAGTGGTCGCTCCTGGCGGAATGCAGACTGATTTTACGGCAAGATCTATGGACATTGGACAGCACGAGGCATATGAAAAACTAACTCAGGAAGTTATTAAAGGGTATAGCGAGGAGCAAATTAGCAATTATACAAAAGCAGAAGATGTTGCAAAAATTATTTATGAAGCCGCAACAGATAATAAAAGTCAGTTGAGATATGTTGCCGGAAATGATGCCAATGCATTGTACGAGGAACGTTTGAAATTGGGTGCAGAAACTCAGGTGCAAAATTTTAAAACAATGTTTACTTTTTAATTTAAATCAAATGAAAAATCAAGCTATAGAATTGACTACTTTTAAACTAAAAGGTTTGACAATACAACAATTTATTGATGCCAATACAGCAATCGATGCTTTTTTGAAACGCCAAAAGGGATTTCGTTCCCGAACTATTTTGAACTGAAAAAAGATGTTGTTTATGATCTTTTGGTTTGGGACAGCGTTGCAGAAGGTACAGACGCAATGCATAAATTAATGACTGAATTGAGCGAATCGCCTGTACATGATATGATTGATCAAAGTACGGTAAGCTGGAACATTACGCCAGTAGAACATTTCGTAAATTTGTAAAAATGCAAGCATGTTTTAAGTGCGGCTCTAATCCACTAAAATGAAAAATCAACCCAAAATATTTAATTCTATTTCAGAATTGCACAAAGCAATGGGACAACCAAAACCCATGCATCCGCTAATCAGTATTCTGAATTACGGTGAAGCAATATTTGATCCGAAAGATTTTGAAAACGGAATTGTTTTGGATTTTTATAAAATATCTTTCAAAACAAATTTCACAGGAAAACTGAAATACGGACACGGTTTCTATGATTTTGAAGAGGGCGGCATGTCATTTGTTTCTCCTGGACAAATTTTGAAAATGCAGGAAGAAGAAGCAGATTACAGCGGCATGTCGCTTAATATTCATCCTGATTTTTTTCGTCCTTATTCTTTAAACGAGAACATCAAAAAGTATGGATTTTTCTCGTATTCCATCGCTTGAAGCTTTGTATTTATCTGAGAAAGAAAAAGAAACTATTTTGGGCGTTTTCAGTAATATTCAAAATGAACTTAACGAACGTATTGATCATTTTAGTCAGGACGTAATTATTTCGCAAATAGAGCTTTTACTCAATTATAGTAATAGGTTTTATAATCGCCAGTTTATAACACGGAAAGCCGTTAATAATGATGTGCTTTCTAAACTGGAAAATGTGATAAACGATTATTTTAATAGCGAAAAACCACTAGAAAACGGCTTGCCAACCGTGCAATATGTTGCTGACGAATTGCAGTTGTCATCCAGATATTTAAGTGATTTACTGCGAAGTACTTCTGGACAAAATACACAGCAGTTTATTCATGATAAATTAATCGAAAAAGCCAAAGAATATATTGCTAAAGGAATTTTATCGGTTTCTGAAATTGCTTATAAATTAGGTTTTGAGCATCCGCAGTCTTTCAATAAACTTTTCAAGAAGAAAACAAACAGTAGTCCGATTGCTTTTAAAAAATCATTTACTAAAAATTAAAATATGGCATCATTAAATTTTGAAGAGTTAAAAAAACGTTCCGTTGAAATTAGAAAGCGTTATCACGAATTAGAATTGGCACATCATGGAAGTGAATGGACTATTGAAGAAGATGCGCTGGCCTTTTTAACAGATGCTGGTTTGGTAGCTAGAAACGTAATGTCGCAGACAAGGCAGATGGCCAAAAAGCAAATACTGAAGAAGAATTAAATCACAAAATTGGTGAATCGATTTGGTGGCTTACCGTTTTGGCGGAAAGAATGAATATCAATATCGAATCGGTCGCGGAAGATTTCTTAGCCAAAACAGAAAAGTTATTGTAATAGTAATTTATGAATTCAATTTATTTCAATTTATAAAATAATAAGAATAAAAATGGAACCAACTTTTTTTGCAGTATCGGCTGAGTTTAGAAAATGGTTGGAGAAAAACCATAAAAATCAAAACGAACTTTTGGTTGGTTTTTACAAAGTCAACAGCGGGAAAGCTTCTATGAGCTGGTCAGAATCTGTTGATCAGGCACTTTGTTTTGGCTGGATTGATGGCGTGAGAAAATCGATTGATAAGGATAGTTATACCATTCGATTTACTCCTCGAAAAACTTCGAGTATTTGGAGCGCGATTAATATTCAAAAGATGGAGGATTTGGCCAAAGCAGGACTAATGACTGACGCAGGATTAAAAGCGTTTAGTTTTAGAACTGAGAGTAAATCTAAAATTTATTCGCACGAAAAAGAACCAGTTCCGCTTGATAAAGCTTACGAAAATGAGTTTAAGGCTAATAAAACGGCATGGAAATTTTTTGAAAAGCAGGCGCCGTCTTATAAAAAAGTAATGATTCACTGGATTATGAGTGCAAAGCAAGAAAAAACAAGACAGTCGCGACTTGAAAAAACTATTTTAGAAAGCGAAAAGCAAAAGAGAATGACCTAAAAACTTTGCAATAAATTTTCTATTTTAGTTTACTGACATAAAGTGAATTATGGAAAATGAAAATACTGCTGAAATAGAAAACAAAGTGTCGCTGGGTATTATAGCACTCCTTGAGCTTTACGCTTTACCAACACAGTTTTATCTTTTATTAGAAAATCCTGATTTTACATTTTTTAGCGCATTAGTCCGCTTCTTCAGTTTTTTTACAATTCTTACCAATTGCATTGTTTTTGTATGCACTTTGATGCTTTTATTTGGAAGCAGATTTAAGATTAGTGCCTTTTTTCGTAAAGCAACAACTATAACTGCTGTCACGGTTTATATAATCATTGTTGGGCTCGTTTTTAATCTTTTGTCGCGTTCGGTTGTTGATTTAAAAGGGCTTCATCAGGTTGTGAGTGAAATCTTTCATACTATTGTTCCCATATTATTTTTCCTTTATTGGTTGTTTTATACTCAGTTGGAAAAAGTTTCCTTTAAAATTATTGGTTTTTGGCTTATTTACCCTATTGTTTACGTAATCTATACATTACTTCATGGTATTTATACCAATTTTTATCCATATCCTTTTATAGATGCGACCAAATTAGGTTTTCCAACTGCTGTTCTAAACGGATTATTTGTATTGCTCGCATTTGTGGTTTTAGCTTTTGTTTTGACTTTTATTTCAAGATTGAAAATTAAAATCCGTTAATAGCACTTATTAGCTTCTCTCTAAAAGATCAATTAATTTTTCGGGAAGTTTAATTGTTTTTTCGTTTGAGTTTATTTCAGATGGAAAAATGTAAAATTCATTTTCATACAACCAATAATAATTTAGTGTAATATTTCCTGGATCTTCATGATAAAATTTTTCATTGTTAGGATTAATAATCTCAATTAATTCTAAGATATTTCCATTTTCAATAGGGCAAGCTAAAGCAGTACCTTTTGTTGGAATTGAAATTAATGTTCCAAATTTTCCTTTAATATAATCTGAATCTTTTTTAAAATTTAATAAATATGATGCACTAAAGTCGCCGCTAAAGAATGTATAGATTTTAAATTTTTCTTGTAAATCATATATTTTTGTTTCAATTTCATCAGTCGGAATATTACCTATGGCAATCTCAAAAAGGTCATCTTCAGTTTTCTCCCATTCTGAAATTTCATCTTTTCTCACATAATGAAATTTCCCTTCAAATTCTAATATCAAAAAGGTATTTGTTGTTGGAAAATCAATTCTAGATACATAATCATTTATATCATTTGGAATAATAAATAATTCACCTTTAATTAAAACTCTTAAGAATTGTGAGGCATAATCAAAATCTTTATACAGATAATCAAAAGCGACCGAATTGTATTTAAGTTTCTTGAAATGTTCGTAAATCAAATTTCTCCAATTTGCCTGCTTGTCACCAGATAATACACGTACTAAATTATCTAAATATCGATGTTGAAGTTCTCCATTGACTTCTGTAACAATTTCTCCTTCATCTATTTTGCTAATTACAAACCCATTTTCCTCGTGATATTGTATAGATGTTTCCATGATAAAATTGTATTCATCTCTTGTTAAAATATCTTTATACATATCAGGTAAATTATAACCAGTTTTCTTTTTAAAAATATCTAAAAATCCCATTTTGTTTTATTTAAAGTCTGCAAATATAATTATTGTAAATTAATTCCTATGAAAAAATAATTTTCTTTCTAAAATTCAGATGGTGATTAAAGTGTAGAATCAATCATTCAAAACCAAAACGCTGTCAAACCTGCTGTTGGTCGAAATTCTATATGTCAGAAAATCAATTTATAGTACATTTATGCTTTATAGACTATTTTAAAGCAAATCAGCAATGAAAAAAATATTCCTTTCTTTATGTCTTTTGGGTGTAATTTCTAATGTTTCGAGTCAGGAATTGGCGAATGCTCCAAAGCCTTTTGGACCGCTTCCAACGCAGAAACAAATCGATTGGCAGGAAATGGAGTTTTACGCTTTTGTGCATTTTTCATTAAACACTTTTACCAATAAAGAATGGGGATTTGGAGACGAATCTCCGGAACTTTTTAATCCGTCGCAATTAGATGTCTGTCAATGGGCGCGCGTGGTGAAAGAGGCGGGAATGAAGGGGATTATTCTGGTTGCAAAACACCACGACGGCTTTTGTTTATGGCCATCGGCATATACAGAACGCTCTGTTAAGAATTCGCCTTGGGAAAACGGAAAAGGTGATTTGGTTAAAGAATTGGCGGCGACCTGCAAAGAATATGATTTAAAGTTAGGATTATATCTTTCGCCTTGGGACAGAAACCATCCGCAATATGGTAAACCAGAATATGTTACATATTTCAGAAATCAGTTAAAAGAATTATTGACCAATTACGGAGATGTTTTCGAAATGTGGTTTGACGGTGCAAATGGCGGCGACGGATATTATGGAGGGGCAAATGAAACCCGTAAAATCAATTCGCTTACGTATTATAATTGGGATGAAACGTATAAATTAATTTACGATATCGCGCCAAAAACATTAGTTTGGGGCGTTGGACCATCTGAAGCAAGGTGGATAGGAAATGAAGAAGGACGTGCAGGAAAAACCAATTGGTCATTACTTCGTCAGAAAGATGAATTAGCTGGGAAAGTACATTACAGCGAATTTATGTCTGGACATGAAGACGGCGAAAAATGGGTTCCGGGAGAAGCTGATGTTTCCATAAGACCAGGGTGGTTTTATCACGCTGCTGAAGATGATAAAGTGCGTTCGCTTGACGAAATGGTTGATATTTATTATGAATCAATTGGACGAAATGCGACTTTGTTATTGAATCTTCCAGTAGACAGACGCGGATTGGTTCATGAAAATGACGAAGCGAGATTAAAGGAATTAGTGGCTACTATTAAAGCAGACTTCAAAAAAGAATTACTAGCCGGATCTAAAGTTCAAGCATCAAATACAAGAGGAACAGATTCTAATTTTGGGCCTCAAAATGTTATAGACGGAAATAAAAATACGTATTGGGCAACCGATGATAAAGTTAAACAAGCTTCAGTCGAATTTACTTTTAAAAAACCTACTGCAATAAATAGAATTTTACTTCAGGAATATATAAAGCTTGGGCAGCGTGTAAAAGCGTTTTCTGTTGAAGCCAATGTAAACGGACAATGGAAAACAATTGCCAATGAAACTACTATTGGTTACAAAAGAATTCTGCGTTTAGACCGCGTAACGGCTTCAGCAATTAGAATTAATATTTTAGATGCAAAAGCTGGTTTTGTAATTAGTACAATTGAGGCTTACAATGCACCAACTTTTGTAAAAGAACCACACATTGTTCGTGATAAAAATGGTTTGGTTACGATTAAATCGGAAGAAGGCAATGCTGTTTATTATACTTTGGATGGAAAAACACCTTCTGAAAAAAGCACTTTATACAAAACTCCTTTTACTTATAATAAAGCGGTAGAAATTAAAGCAATTTCTAGAAACACAAAAGAGAAAATCAATAGTGCAGTTAAAATGGCTAAATATGGTGTTTCTAAAGAAAAATGGAAAGTACTTTCTGTTTCAAGCGGTGACATTAAAACGGTTGAAAAAATTATTGACGGCGATGCTAATACGGATTGGGGCTTTGGAAATGATGAAAATAAATTACCGCAAGCCGTAATTATAGATATGGGAGAAGTAGTCGATATTAAAGGTTTTACTTATATACCACAGCAGGTTGGAAATAATTTGAATTTGATTTCGAATTATGAATTCTATACCAGCGAAGACAATATTACGTGGACGAAACAATCTGAAGGAGAATTCTCCAATATCAAACATAACCCAATTGAACAATTTAAGAGTTTCTGTTGCAGTAAAAGCAAGATTTTTAAGATTTGTTGCAACAGCTGCCGTAGGAAAAGGGCAAAGTGTTTCGATTGCCGAAATTAATGTTATCGAATAAATGCTTTTTTTGAAAGTTTAAAATTGCTTTAAGTTTCCTATTTTGTTTTCTGACGAACGGTAGTCGTTATTAGTCGAAATTTTAGTTACAGCAGATTATTAAATTCTACTTTTATCTTACATTAATTAAATGAGCGACAGCGATATGATTAAAGAAGATATAGGTTTTACAGAAGCAGGAAAGTTTGAAGAAACTCGTTTCGAGAAAATTCATAATGTTATTTTCGAATCGTCGCAGGAGGCTTCTTTATTAGTCGCGCAGGAAATTGCCAATTTGATTCAGAGAAAAAATGAGCTAAATGAACCTTGTGTTTTAGGTTTGGCAACAGGATCTTCTCCAATCAAAGTTTATGAAGAACTTGTAAGAAAACATAAAGAAGAAGGGCTGAGTTTTGCAAACGTAGTGACCTTCAATTTAGATGAATATTATCCGATGGATAAAAATGATATTCAGAGTTATTATCATTTTATGCACGAGCATTTGTTCAATCACGTTAATATTCTTTCAGAAAATATCAATATTCCAGACGGGCAGGTGAGTGCCGAGGAATTACAACAATACTGCATTGATTACGAGATGAAGATCAAATCTTATGGAGGATTGGATTTTCAGCTTTTAGGAATCGGCAGAACAGGACATATTGGTTTTAATGAACCAGGTTCGCACGTGAACTCGGGAACCAGAAGTATTACTTTGGATCATTTGACTCGTGTCGATGCGGCTTCTTCTTTTTTAGGAATTGACAATGTTCCGAGAAAAGCCATTACAATGGGAATTGGAACTGTTAGAAATGCAAAAAGAATTGTTTTACTAGGATGGGGAATCAGTAAAGCAGGAATTATAAAAGATACAATCGAGGGCGAGGTTTCTTCGCAAGTGCCGGCTACGTATTTACAAGAGCATAACAACACAACATTTGTTCTAGATACAGAAGCTTCATCTGAACTCACAAGAGTAAAAACGCCATGGCTTGTAAAGTCTTGTGTTTGGACAGATGAATTAAAATTGAAAGCGGTGGCTTGGCTAAGTGAATTAACGAAGAAACCTTTCCTTAAACTTACCGATAAAGATTATAATGACAACGGAATGTCGAGTCTTTTAACCGAAGAAGGAACTGCATACGATTTAAATATTAAGATGTTTAATAAAATGCGACAAACCATTACGGGATGGCCTGGAGGAAAACCAAATGCAGATGATACGTACAGACCAGAGCGTTCTACTCCAGAGAAGAAAAGGATTGTTATTTTCAGTCCGCATCCAGATGATGATGTGATTTCGATGGGAGGAACATTTGATCGTTTGGTAGAGCAGGGACATGAAGTTCATATCGCGTATCAGACTTCAGGAAATATTGCTGTTTCTAACGAAGAAGCTTTGAAATTTGCAGAAATTTCGAAAGCGTTGAATCTGAATTCTTCTGTTTCAGATGAAATTATCGATTTCTTGCAAAACAGAACAGGAAATGAAATTGATTCGCCAGAAGTTAGAAAACTAAAAGGATTAATTAGAAGAAGTGAATCTTTTGGGGCAACTCGTTACATTGGTTTGCCAGATTCAAATGTAAATTTCTTAGATCTTCCTTTTTATGAAACAGGTACAGTTAAGAAAAATAATCTTTCGGATGCAGATATCGAGATTATGTGCGATATCATTGAAAGAATAAAACCGCATCAAATTTATGCCGCTGGAGATTTAGCAGATCCGCACGGAACTCATAAAGTTTGTTTAGACAGTTTGTTTGAAGCTTTGAAAAGATTAAAACATAAAAACTTTATGGACGAATGCTGGGTTTGGCTTTATAGAGGAGCGTGGCATGAATGGGAATCGTACCAAATTGACATGGCAGTACCAATGAGTCCTGACCAAGTTTTGAAGAAACGACATGCAATTTTTTATCACCAGTCTCAAAAAGACGGCGTAATGTTTCAAGGTGATGACAGCAGGGAGTTTTGGGTGCGAGTTGAAGACAGAAATAGATTGACTGCAGAAAAATATCACAACTTAGGATTAGCAGATTATTCGGCTATCGAAGCGTTTAAACGTTATCACTTCTAAGTAATTTTTGCGACAATAAAGATAATAGACTATTTCATGGTTTATTTTGGTTAGTTACCTATAATTGAGAGAAAATGCGGTCGTGGTTGGTCGCATTTTCGTTTTTTATACGTTTTGTGTTTTTTTAACCACAAAGTTTTTTACCGCAAAGCGCGCAAAGATTACGCAAAGTTCACAAAGGGTTGTTTTATTCTAAATGAAAATATATTAAAAAGTTCGCAAAGCTTAAAGAATAAGCTTTGCGAACTTTTTTATAATCCTTTTTTAAAATATAAACTAAAAAAAACTTAGCGAACTTTGCGTAAATCTTTGCGCCTTTGCGGTAAAACCCTAAATCGAAGAATTCAAAATTTTCTGTTTTACTTCGTCAATATAAGATCTTCCTATAACGTATCTAAGTCCTTCAATTTCTATGCTGTTTCCTTCTACGGCGTCAATCTTATCAATTGCGATGGTGTAAGATCTGTGAATTCTGATAAAATCTCTTTCTGGAAGTAAGCCTGTGAAATCAGATAAAGTACTGTGTATAATGAATTTTCCAGAAGTGGTGCTTATTTTTAAATAATCTTTTAAGCTTTCGATAACCAAAATTTCGTTCAAGAAAATTTTCTTCATTTTTTTCTTGTCGATTTTTACAAAAATAAAAGCGTTTTCCTTACTGTTTTCCTGCGGAATTTTACTGGTGTTATTAAGGCGTTTATTGATTTTATTGACGGCTTTCATTAATCTCGGAAACTCAATTGGTTTTACCAGATAATCTAAAACGTCAAGTTCATACGTCTCGATTGCAAATTGATCATAAGCGCTCGTGATAATAAGCAGAGGAGGGTTTTCTAAACTTTTAATAAAGTTTATTCCATCTAAAACAGGCATGTTAATGTCTAAAAAAATTACATCAATGGTATTGTTTTTTAAGAAATTTAAACCTTCAATAGAATTACTGAAAGTGTTTATTAATTCTAAATCTTCAATCTGTTCAATATAACTTTTAATAACGTTTATTGCCAATGGCTCATCATCGATAATTAAACACTTTATTTTCATTTGTAAATATTATTTAAGGCCGATAAGTTGTTTTTGTAGGTATAGTTTTCGAAATAGCTAAAAGCGGGGCTACGTGACTTTTATGACTAGTTTGACGACAAAAATATTCTTTTTATTTTTAAATGAAAGCTTATAGTCACTTTTATTGTATCCTAGCTCAAGTCTTTTTTTGACGTTTTCAATACCTATACCACTTGACTTGTTAAAATTATCTTTATGTACGGTAATTTCGGGCATTGGGTTTGAAATAATAAAATAAAGGAAATCGTCTTTTATCTTAAAATTGATGTCAATAATAACATTTCCAGTGTTTTTGTTAACGCCGTGTTTAAAAGCATTTTCGACGAAAGTCAATAATAAAACAGGCGAAATTTCTTTATCATGAATATCTCCAGAAATGTACATATTAACTTCTAAGCGGTCTCCGTTTCTAATTCTTTCCAAATCAAGATAATTCTGAATGCAGAGAATTTCGTTTTCTAAAGACTGTTTCTTTTCTTTTGTTTCATAAAGCATATAACGCATTAACTCGGAAAGCTTTAAAACTATTTTAGGAGTTTTGTTTGATTTTTCGACAGAAAGCGAATAGATATTATTCAAGGTATTAAAAAAGAAGTGCGGCGAAATCTGCGACTTTAAAAACAATAATTCTGTTTCTAGCTGTGATTTCTCCAGATCGGTTACACGTTTTTGCTCTTGCAATAAATCGAGGGTAATTTTAATTGCCGTCACAAAAGTCATTACATATAATTCGCCCATCATCATATCAATTGTATAATTTAGCGTAAGATTATTAATGGTTTCAGGTCCTTCTGGCCATACATTGTGTGTAATCAACAAATAAGTCAAATTAAATTTTAAGACCACCATGACAAAAATCGCCGAAAGTACTGTTATTATATATAGGACATATTTTTTGCGATAAACCAAATGAGGCATCAAAACTAAAATATTCAGATAGCATAATGCCATGTGAATTGGAAAACCTAGTAAAGTAGTTTTAAGGGAATATACATAATCGTTAAAATAGCTTCCCCAGCGCAGTGTATTAAATAAAAAATACGTGAGCCAAAAGTAAACATGATAGCGTATAGGTAAACTGTAAAGCTTGCTTGAGTTAAAAATCATAATGGTATTTTAGAATGTCGTTTATTACTATTTTTTGATGTTTAGAGCTGTTTAAATGTCGTCCGTCTAAATTTATTTTGGTAAAAGTTGAATTTATCTAAATTTAAAGTTAAATTAATATTGTTTTGATATGAGGAAAATTACTCTGCTTTCTCTGACGGTAATTTTTATTGCAAGTTGCAAAATAAATGTAGATAAAAATAAACATCAGCAAAATTTTGCAACAAATTATGTAGATCCTTTTATAGGTACTGGTGGCCACGGACATACTTATCCTGGCGCAACAGTTCCGTTTGGGATGCTTGCAGGTGAGTCCAGATAATGGAATTTCAAGCTGGGACTGGTGTTCCGGTTATCATTATTCTGACTCCATAGTTTCTGGATTTAGTCACTTACATTTAAGCGGAACAGGAATCGGTGATTTGGCAGATATTTTATTTATGCCGACAAACAAAAAGTTAGACTTAACCGCCAAAGCCGCTTCACGCGATTTCCTTCCGTATAAATCAAAATATAATCATGTTAACGAAAAAGCAGTACCGGGTTATTACCAAGTTTTTCTTGAAGATCCTAAAATCAATGTAGAATTAACGTCTACGCAAAGAACCGCATACCATAAATATACTTTTAATGATACCAATACACAATCTGTAGTTGTAGATCTTGGTTTCGCGATTAACTGGGACAAAGCGCTAAAAACGTCAATTAAAATTGAAGACAAAAATACTATCAGCGGTTACCGTTACAGTACAGGCTGGGCAAAAAATCAGAAAGTGTTTTTTGTAGCTAAGTTTTCAAAACCTATAACAGAATCTATTATTACTGCTGATAAAAAAGTAGTTTCTGGCCAAGATGCCGAAGGTGAAAATACGGCATTACAATTGTTCTTCGACGGCCGCAAACTCTAAAGAACTTGACGTTAAAGTAGCACTTTCTTCTGTTAGTGTAGCAAATGCTAAAGATAATCTAGACACAGAAAATCAGGATTTTGAAAAAGTAAAATCAAAAGTCGCAACGGTTTGGAATACTGCTTTAGGTAAAATTAAGGTAGAAACGCCTGTTGATTCGCTAAAAACTATTTTTTATTCGGCATTATATCACACACAAGTTGCGCCTGTAAGCTACAGTGATAAAAATGGACAATTTAGAAGAGAAGACGATAAAATTATTACAGCTTCAAATTATACCGCATATTCAACTTTATCGCTTTGGGATACTTTTAGAGCCGAAAATCCATTATTGACATTATTAGAACCAGCAAAAGTTTCAGATTTAGTTAACTCGATGTTGGCCTATTACGAAACAAAAAAAATACTTCCTGTTTGGACATTATATGCTAACGAAACCAATACCATGACGGGTTATCATTCAATCCCGGTTATTGCAGATGCTTATTTAAAAGGCATTAAAGGTTTTGATGCCGAAAAAGTTTTTGAAGCGATGAAAGCAACGATGATGCAGGACGAACGCGGTTTGAATTTCTACAAAAAATACGGATACATTCCATATAACTTATTAGACGAATCGGTTACGATTACTTTAGAATATGCTTATGACGATTGGTGTATAGCGCAAATGGCGAAAGCACTAGGAAAACAAGCTGATTATGAGTTTTTCTCCAAACGTTCAAAAGCTTACGAATATTTATTTGATGCAAAAACAGGTTTCATGAGAGGAAAATCGGAAGATGGAAAATCTTGGAACGAGCCTTTCGACCCGAAACACTCTAACCACAGAGAACACACAGATTATACAGAAGGAAATGCTTGGCGACGACAGCTGGTTTGTACCTCATAATGTTGACGAATTTATTAAGCTTCATGGAGGAAATTCAAACTTTACAAAACGTCTAGAACAATTATTTACAGAGAGTTCTGAAATTACAGGAAACAATGTTTCAGCAGATATTTCTGGTTTGATCGGGCAATATGCACACGGAAACGAGCCTAGCCACCATATTGCTTATATGTTTAATCACGCAGGTCAGCCTTGGAGAACACAATATTGGGTGCGTCATATTTTAGATACGCAGTACAATACTACAGCAAACGGTCTAAGCGGAAACGAAGACTGCGACCAAATGTCGGCTTGGTATGTATTCAGTTCAATGGGATTGTATCCAATGAACCCAGCTTCTGGAGAATATGAAATTGGAAGTCCGATTTTTGAGAAATCAACTTTAAATCTTCCAAACGGAAAAACTTTTGTGATTGAAGCAACAAATGTTTCAGACAAGAATTTCTACATCCAATCGGCGACTTTAAACGGAAAAGCATTTAATAAAACAGCGATTTCTCACCAAGAATTGTCGCAAGGCGGTGTGCTTCATTTTACAATGGGCGCAGAACCAAATAAAAACTGGGGTTTGACTAACTAATTCAAAATAAATATTTAATGAACATTATAGACGTATCAATCATTTTAATCTATATCGTCATGTCGGTCGGTATAGGAATCTGGATTTCAAGAAAAGCATCAAAAGGACTTGATGATTATTTCCTTGGAGGAAAAACAATCAAATGGTATTTTTTAGGATTGAGCAATGGCTCTGGAATGTTTGATGTTTCAGGAACTTCCTGGATGATTGGGGTTTTATTTTTATATGGTGTAAAAAGTTTCATGTTTATGTGGCTTTGGCCGATATGGAACCAGATTTTCGTAATGATGTTCCTTGCGGTCTGGATTAGAAGATCAAAAGTAATGACGGGATCTGAGTGGATTTTAACTCGTTTTGGAAGTGATAAAGCTGGAAAAGCTTCTCATATTATTGTAGCTATTTTTGCTATTATTTCTACTATTGGTTTCATCGCTTATTTCTTCGTTGGAATCGGAAAATTTGTAACCATTATTCTTCCTTGGGATTTAACAGTTCATATGAATGGAGCTGTTTTCTTAACATCAGAACAAGCTTATGCTTTGTTAATCATTTTTTTAACGACAATTTATACCGTAAAAGGGGGAATGTTTTCTGTAGTTGCAACAGAGGTAGTGCAGTATGTAATTATGATTATTGCAGGGGTTTTAATCGCAGGTTATGCTTTCATTAATTATACAGATATTCAAATCAACTCGGTTATTACTCCAGAATGGAAAAATGTTTTCTTCGGATGGGAGTTTGAAACACAATGGAGTGATAAATTCGATAATTTCAACAGATTAATTGATACGGAAGGTTACAAAATGTTTGGTGCATTTATCGGAATGACGCTTTTCAAAGGTTTTTTTGCAAGTGTGGCAGGTCCAACACCAAGTTACGATTTACAGCGTGTTCTTTCTACAAAATCGGTAAAAGAAGCGACTTATATGAGTGGTTTTACTAACTTGATTTTATTTATTCCGAGATATTTATTAATTACTGGAATTGTAGTTATTGCATTGGTAAACCTAGCGCCAGAATTAAATGCAAATGTTAATCTAACAGGAGCAGATTTAGAATTACTAATGCCAAAAGTGGTAAATCTTTATATTCCGGTTGGAATTAAAGGAATCCTTCTTGCAGGTTTATTGGCGACTTTTATGTCTGGATTCTCCGCTTTTGTAAATGCTGGTCCTGCTTATATTGTAAATGATATTTATAAAAAATACTTCAAACCAGTTGCATCAAATGCACATTATATTAAAGTAAGTCAGATTTCATCATTTATGGTGGTTGGTCTTGGAGTTTTCATGGGATTCTTTGCAGATTCGATCAACTCATTAACCCTTTGGATTACGAGTGCTTTGTACGGTGGTTACGTTGCGACCAACTTCTTAAAATGGATTTGGTGGCGTTTTAACGGATGGGGTTATTTCTGGGGAATGGTAGGCGGATTAGTCGCGACTTCTCTTCAGTTTGTTTTAGATCAGAATAAAGGAAATCTAGAAGTGGGATCATTTTTACATGAACTTTCAGAAGTACGTGCGATTTACTTATTCCCATTAATTTTCGGATTCTCAATTCTAGGGTGTCTTTTAGGAACTTACTTAAGTAAGCCTACAGATATGGAAGTGCTTAAATCTTTCTACAGCAATGTAAGACCTTGGGGATTCTGGAATCCAGTTTACAAACAATTAAAAGCAGAAGATCAAGCTTTCAAAAAGAATAATGATTTCTATTTAGATATGATGAATTGTTTAATTGGTATTGTATGGCAGTCAAGCATGATCCTGCTTCCAATTTATTTCATTATCAGAGATTATCCAAAAGCGGCGGTTGCTTTAGTAGTGTTCTTAGTGACAACTACAGTATTAAAGTTTACTTGGCTGGATAGAGTTAGAAAGATTGAAGATTAGAGAGAGCAAAGAAGCAAGATTATAGAGGCAAGATTTTCTTGTTGTAAATATTTAAACACATAGAAACATAGATTTTTTTTGACTTTAAAAAAGGTAAATGAAAGAAACTAGTTTCTCACACATAGATTTTAAACATAGCCCGTAGTTTCAACTACGGGACTATAGATTTTAAAAATAGCCCGTAATTTCAACTACGGGAACGCAAAAATTGGTCGTCTCGCTTTGTACAGCAACTTTGTCAAAGTTCAAAACTTTGACAAAGTTTTTTAACCATACAGTTTGTCATCCTTGAGGAACGAAGGATCACACTAGTTGGTGGACAAAGATTGACGATTTTGGATTGTAGAGTATTGAGTGTGATCCTTCGTTCCTCAGGATGACAAAAATGCGACAACTTAAGCGTGCACTATGTACGGTAATACAAGTGAAACGCCTTTTTGCAGACAAAGAACATCTATGTCACTATGTGTTTGAAAGATTAAAAGAATAAAAAACTAATAAATAAAAAAAAACAAAAAATGAGTACTATTCCTTGGCAAGACAGACCCGAAAACAGTAAAGATGTAATGTGGAGATATTCTGAGAATCCAATTATCGACAGATATTCGATTCCTTCTTCAAACAGTATATTCAATAGTGCAGTTGTACCTTTTGGAGACGGATATGCTGGGGTTTTTAGATGTGATAATAAAGCAGTTCAGATGAATATTTTTGCTGGTTTCAGTAAAGATGGTATCAATTGGGACATTAACCACGAACCAATTGAGATGAAATCTGGAAATACAGAAATGATTGAATCTGCTTATAAATACGATCCGCGAGTGGTTTGGATCGAAGATCGTTACTGGATTACTTGGTGTAATGGTTATAACGGACCAACAATTGGTATTGGTTATACTTTTGACTTTAAAGAATTTTTCCAATGCGAAAATGCCTTTTTACCATTCAACAGAAACGGAGTCTTATTCCCGCAAAAAATTAATGGAAAATATGCGATGTTAAGTCGCCCAAGTGATAACGGACACACGCCTTTTGGAGACATCTGGATCAGCTACAGCCCGGACATGAAATATTGGGGAGAACACAGACTAGTAATGAAACCAAGTCAGTTTGAGAAAAGTGCTTGGCAGTGTACAAAAGTTGGTGCAGGACCAATTCCTATTTTAACTGACGAAGGCTGGTTAATGATCTACCACGGAGTTATTAATACTTGCAACGGTTTCCGTTATGCAATGGGAACTGCCATTTTAGATGTTGATTCGCCAGACCAAGTGAAATACAGAACACAGCCGTATTTATTAGGGCCGGCAGAAACGTATGAAATGGTTGGAGATGTACCAAACGTAGTTTTCCCTTGTGCGACTTTACATGATTTTGAAGAAGATAAATTAGCCGTTTATTATGGTGCCTGCAGATACACATGTAGCAATCGCTTTCGGAAAATTAAGTGAAGTAATTCAATTTACAAAAGATAATAGTTTATAATATAATGATGCATAGTAGAGGTAAATTATTGTCCCTAGCCGTTACTTTTTTTCGCCGCTGGGTTATGCGCAATCTGAAAAAGAGGTTACACCAAAAAGTTATATTGCATATAAAACTGCAAGCGAAATTACTATCGACGGCGATGGAGCAGACAAAGCTTGGGAAAAAGCATCTTGGACAACACCTTTTGTCGACATAGAAGGAGTTGAAAAGCCAAAATACAGTACTCAGGTCAAAATGCTTTGGGACGATAATTACTACTATATACTCGCTAAAATGGAAGAACCCCACGTTTGGGCAAATCTAAAACAGCGCGATACGATTATTTTTTATAATAATGATTTTGAAGTTTTTATTGATCCAGATAATGACACTCATAATTATTATGAATTAGAAATAAATGCATTGAATACCGCTTGGGATTTATTTATCAATAAACCCTACCGCGAAAAAAATACAGTTTTAAACGATTGGAATATTACAGGTTTAAAATCGGCTGTAAAAGTAGACGGAACTTTAAATAATGCTTCAGATATTGATAAAGGCTGGACATTAGAAATTGCAATTCCGTGGTCGGTTTATAAAACATCTTATCACGATAATATTGTTCCGAAAGATAAATTCTGGAAAGTTAATTTCTCGCGAGTAAATTGGCAGCATTCAGTCGTTGACGGAAAATACGAACGTAAAAAAGATTCAGAAGGAAAGTTTCTCCCAGAATACAATTGGGTTTGGTCGCCTATGGGAGTCATCAATATGCATGAGCCCGAAAAATGGGCTTATGTATACTTTTCTTCAAAAGAAATAGGAGCTCAGGACACTTTTACAATTCCGCAGGAAGAAAAAGTAAAATGGGAACTGTATACTTTATACCGCGCTCAAAAGAGATATTTTGATAAAAATAAATCTTGGGCAAAATCACTGCAAAGTATCAGTAAAAAAAATATAGTTGTTGACGGAAAGACTTTAAAACCAGTTTTAGAAAATCATTTATCAGGATTTAATATTTCGGTAAAAAGTCCCTTCACAAACAAAACCTTAATAATAAAAGAAGATGGTAAAATTATTACGAACGAATAAGTTACAAAAACTATCAAAAGTTATAGTTCTTGCGCTTTCGCTGAGTTTATTCTCTTGCGGACAAAAGGATGCTAAAGAGCAGGAAAACGGAACATTTAATTTTGGTGTTTGGATTACTGCCGATGCCAAAAGAGCCGATGCAGATTATTCTAAAGAATTCAAAAAATACAAAGACGGCGGAATCGACGAAGTATTAATCAACACACAAACAGATCCAAAATTGTTGTCAAGATTAGTGCCGCTGGCTAAAAAAGAAGGTTTAAAAGTTCATGCTTGGATTATGGCCATGAATCGCCCAAATGATTCTGTAGCTTTACAGCACCCAGATTGGTACCAAGTAAGTAAAGAAGGAAAATCTTGTTTTGATAACCGTCCTTATGTAGATTATTACCAATGGCTTTGTCCAACAAAAGAAGAATCTAGAAATCACGTTTTAGGTTTGGTTGAAGGTTTGGCAAAAGTAGAAGGAATCGAAAGTGTACATTTAGATTATATTCGTTTCCCAGACATTTTCCTTCCAATTAGTTTATTGCCAAAATACAACTTAGTTCAAGATGTAGAATTACCACAATTCGATTTCTGCTATTGTGATGCCTGTGTAAGCAAATTTGAAAAAGAACACCACAAAAATCCAAAGAACAGCCACAATACTTCGATTGATATGGAATGGAAAAATTTCAGATTAAATGCAGTAAAAGCAGTTGTAGATGATGCTTATAAAATTGCTCATAAACACAATAAAAAATTAACAGCCGCAGTATTTCCTTATCCAGAAATGGCAGATCATATGGTTCGCCAGCGTTGGGACAAATGGAATATTGATGAAGTATATCCAATGATTTACCACAGTTTTTACGATGAAGAAATTGACTGGGTAGGTTATGCAACAAAACAAGGTGTTGCCGATTTAGAAGGAAAACAAACGAAAGTAAATACAGGAATTTATATTCCAGGTTTAAAGTCGGATGAAGAATTGAAAGAAGCGATTTTACAAGCTAAGAAAAATGGCGCGACAGGAGTTTCATTTTTTGACGGAAATGCTTTATCAGACAGTAATTTAAAAACTATAAAAGAAGTAAAAGCAGGTTTATAAGCGATTTTACTCGGATTAAAAATTATAACTGATTAAATTAGCAACATTAAGAACATTTTTCTCAACGTTGAATTAAAACAAAGTACATGTCAAATAGAAGAGATTTTATCAAGAAAACAACTTTAGGCACATTAGCCATTAGTTCTGTTTTGGGTGTAAGCGGATTTGTCGCCAATCATGAAAATGAAGAAAAAGCAGTACCTAAAGAAAAAAACAGCAGAAACCTATAATTATTTCGACATGGAATCATGGTCTGCCTGCTAACCAAGAATCTTGGAAACAATTAAAAGACGGAAAACCAGCTTTAGATGCAATCGAAGCAGGAATGAAAATACCTGAAGCAGATCCAAATGTCCGCAGTGTTGGTTATGGAGGATATCCTGACCGCGAGGGAAAAGTAACTCTTGATGCCTGTATCATGGATCACAACAGTAATTGTGGTTCGGTTTGCTTTCTGCAAGGAATCAAACATCCAATTTCTGTAGCGAAAAAAGTGTTGCAAAATACACCTCACGTTATGCTGGCTGGACAAGGAGCATTGCAATTTGCTTTGTCTGAAGGTTTTAAAGAAGAAAATTTATTGACTCCAGAATCTGAAAAAGACTGGAAAAAATGGCTGGAAGATTCCAAATACAAACCAGTCATTAATATAGAAAATCACGATACCATAAGTATGCTAATGTTAGACCAAGAAGGCAATCTTTCTGGCGGATGTACCACGAGCGGTGTCGCTTGGAAAATGCATGGACGCGTCGGTGACTCCCCAATAATCGGCGCGGGTCTTTTCTTGGATAACGAAGTAGGAGCGAGCAGCAGCAACAGGTTTAGGCGAAGCTGTAATTAGAACTGCTGGAAGCGCAATGGTTGTTGAATTAATGCGTCAGGGAAAATCTCCTTTTGAAGCATGTAAAGAAATCACAGAGCGTATTTACAACAAACATAAAAACCACAAAGACATGGAGTACCTGCAAGTTGGTTTTATTGCTTTGAATAAAAACGGAGAATACGCAGGTTACAGCCTAAGATCAGGATTTAATTTCGCCGTTTCTGATGACGTAAAAGGTCACAGAATGGAAGACGCAAAATTTAAAATGTCTTGGGATAAATAATTATAACGTTTAGAACTTTGTCAAAGTTTCAAACTTTGACAAAGTTTAATGATACAGTTTTGTCAATCCTGAGGAACGAAGGATCACACTAGTTGATCGACAAAGATTGACGAATTTCTTTGAGGAATTCCTAGTGTGATCCTTCGTTCCTCAGGATGACAAACAAAAACTAAAAAACTATATCTCTAAAAGTAGCTTTATAAGTAACTGTTAGAGAAACCAAAAAACAAAGAATGAAAAAAATTACTATTCCTATTAACTCTATTCACTTCAGTTTTCTCGGTTCAGGCTCAAGAAGTTTACACAGAAAGTGATATACATATCATTCCGAAACCGAGTCAGACTTTTATTAAAACAGGTGTTTTTGAATTTACAAAAGATACAAAGTTCGTAGTAAATGGTGATTTTCAGAAAGATGTGGCTGATGCTTTGGCTTCTAAATTTGAAGTGGTCGCAGGATGGAAACCAGAAACGACAGCAAAAGCTCCAATAAGCAATTTTGTTCAGTTTAAAGTAGATCCTAATTTAAAAAATGAAGCTTACGTTTTAGATGTAAATCCGACAAGCATTGTGATTGCTGCAAAAGGAAATATTGGTTTTCTATATGGTTTAGAAAGTGTTAGACAATTACTTCCTGAAGCGATTGAAAGCAAATATGCAATCACTTCTGCAAAATGGAAGATTCCGAGTTTAACGATTAACGATGAACCCCGTTTTAAATGGAGAGGTTTAATGTTGGATTTATCTCGTCATTTCTTCGATAAAAATTATATTTTGGCAACAATCGATCGTTTGGCGATGCACAAAATGAACGTTTTACATTTGCATTTGGTTGACGATCAAGGTTGGAGGATTGAAATTAAAAAATATCCAAAACTAACTGAAGTTGGAGCTTGGAGAGTCGATCAAGAAAACACTAGTTGGAATGCTAGATTAACTACAAGTCCTGACGAAAAAGGAACTTATGGTGGCTTCTTTACGCAAGATGAATTAAGAGAAATCGTAAAATATGCATCTTCTAAAGGAATCGAAATTATTCCTGAAATTGAAATGCCGGCTCACGTAAGTTCTGCAATTGCGACTTATCCAGAATTAGCCTGTTTCAATCAGAGAATTGGTGTTCCTTCAGGTGGAGTTTGGCCTTTGACTGATATTTACTGTGCAGGAAAAGAATCGACTTTTGAATTTTTACAAAATGTAATTGACGAAGTAATTACGATTTTCCCTTCAAAATACATTCATATTGGAGGCGACGAAGCGACGAAAACGAATTGGGCAAAATGTCCGCATTGCCAAAAAAGAATCAAAGATGAACATTTAAAAAGTGTTGACGAATTACAAAGCTATTTTGTAAAACGTATGGAAAAATACATCAACTCAAAAGGTAAAAGAGTTATCGGTTGGGATGAAATTTTAGAAGGCGGTTTGGCTCCAGATGCAACGGTAATGAGCTGGAGAGGAATGAAAGGTGGAATCGAAGTCGCAGATCAAGGTCATGACGTAATTATGACACCTGAAACTCCTTGTTATTTCAACTTTTATCAAGGTCCGCAAAACGAAGAACCATTAGCTTTTGATGCTTATAATCCGTTAAGTGAAGTGTACAAATTTGATCCTGTTGTTTCAACAATGACGCCTCAGGAAGCAGGACACGTTTTAGGGGGACAAGCGAATTTGTGGGCAGAACATTTGGCGTTGCCAAAAGATTTTGAATACATGATTTTTCCAAGATTGGCGAGCATTATCAGAAACTTTATGGAGTCCGAAAGAGAAGCGCAATTGGAATGACTTTACAACAAGATTGTTTTCATTGTTGAAACGTTACGATTATTTGGGAATCAATTATGCGAAAAGTGCTTATTTGGTTACCGCTTCTTCTACAGCAGATTTGGCTAATAAACAAATCAAAGTAGAATTGAAAAATGAGTTTCCAAACCCAGACATAAGATATGTTTTAGGAAATCAAAACATTGATCATCATGCAGTAAAATATACAAGTCCAATTGAAATCAAAGAAACAACAGTTTTAAAAGCTTCTTTATTTCAGGATGAAAAACCAGTTGGGAAAACATTCACAGATACTATTGTTTTCCATAAGGGATTTTCGAAAAAAGTGAAATACCTAACGCCTTTTAATTCTAATTATAAAGGCGATGCCAATACAATGGTAAACAGTATTAGAGGAAGTAAAAATTTCCATGACGGACAATGGCAAGCTTGGCTGGTTAATGATATGGAATTGGTAATTGATCTTGAAAAAGTAGAAAGCATTGAACAAGTTACAGTTGGGGCTTTAGAAAGCCAAGGCGCAGGAGTTAATTTCCCAATTCAAGTGAAAGTGCTGATTTCTACAGACGGAATTAAATACACTCAAGTGGGAAAAATTACTCGCCCTTATGCAGTAAATGCAGTTCCAGAATTGAAAGATTTCAAAATCAATTTCCAAAAACAAAATGCACGTTTTGTGAAAGTAATTGGCGGTAACCTGAAGAAAAGCCCAAAAGGAGAAAGCTCTTGGTTGTTTGTAGATGAAATTTTGGTGAATTAAATATTTTAAACACATAGAAACATAGTTTTTTTGAAACTTGGTAAAAGAGTTTAGAAAGAAAATAGTTTCTCACACATAGCTTAACGTGAAATGCTTGTGACAGCTCTGTCAAAGTTTCAAACTTTGACAAAGCTTTAAAGTCAAGTTTGTGACTTCGATAAAGTAGAATTATTAAAGAATAACTCTCTGTAGTATTTGATTACCTAAGTCGTTTACTACTTTAAGATTGCAATTTTTTAAGTTTATAAATGTATAATCTGAAAAAAAATGAATAAGATATTATTTAAGCTCGGAGTATTATTGATTTGCTTGATGCCGATTTTTACTACGGCGCAAACCAAAGGATTTTCTATATCTAACGGAGAATTTCAAAAAGATGGGAAAATTGTAAAAATACATTCAGGAGAAATGCACTATGCACGTATTCCTAAAGAGTATTGGAGGCATAGGTCGCAAATGCTTAAAGCTATGGGATTGAATACCGTAGCTACTTATGTGTTTTGGAATTATCACGAAGTAGCACCAGGTGTATGGGATTTTAAAACAGAAAATAGAGATTTAGGAGAGTTTTTACGTATTGCTAAAAGTGAAGGATTATATGTAATTCTTAGACCAGGTCCGTATGCATGTGGTGAATGGGAATTTGGCGGATATCCTTGGTGGTCGCAAAATAATCCAGATTTAGTAATTCGTACCAATAACAAAGCATTTTTAGAAGCTTGCAAAACGTATCTGGAACATTTGTATGCAGTGGTAAAAGGAAATTTTGCTAACCAGGGAGGACCAATTATTATGGTTCAGGCTGAAAATGAATTTGGTTCTTATGTTTCTCAAAGAACCGATATTAGTGCTGAGGATCATAAAGCATACAAAACTGCAATTTACAATATGCTTAAAGAAACGGGGTTTCCAGAACCTTTTTTTACTTCTGACGGTACTTGGTTGTTTGAAGGCGGTGCTGTTGAAGGCGTGTTGCCAACTGCAAATGGGGAATCAAATATTGAGAATTTAAAGAAGCAAGTTGATAAATACCATAAAGGACAAGGGCCATACATGGTAGCAGAGTTTTATTCTGGCTGGTTGGATCACTGGGCAGAACCATTTATTAAAATTGGATCTGAGGAGATTGCAAGTCAAACCAAAAAGTACCTTGATGCAGGTGTTTCTTTTAATTATTATATGGTACACGGTGGTACTAATTTTGGATTTACCTCTGGAGCTAATTACAATGAAGAAAGTGATATTCAGCCGGATATTACAAGCTATGATTATGATGCGCCAATTAGTGAAGCAGGTTGGGCTACACCAAAATTCATGGCTATTCGTGAAGTAATGCAAAAGTATTCTAAAACAAAATTAGCACCGATTCCAGAGAAAATACCAGTTACAAAATATCCTAATCAGCCTGTCAAATCCACTATGGATGTTTTAAGCTGGATAAAAAAAGAAAAAGCTGTTGTAAATGACCAGCCCTTAACATTTGAAAAGTTAGGTCAGGGAAATGGATATGTTTTGTATCGAAAAAGATTTACGCGACCAATTTCTTCTGGTAAATTAAAGATTGAGGGATTGAGAGACTTTGCTACAGTTTATGTGAATGGAGTTAAGGTGGGTGAATTAAATAGAGTTTTCAAGAATTACGAGCTGACAATTTCTATTCCTTTTAACGGTATTTTAGAAATTCTGGTTGAAAATATGGGACGTATTAATTACGGAGCCGAAATAGTGCATAATACAAAAGGAATTATTTCTCCAGTATTCATTAATGAATATGAAATTAGTGGTGGATGGGAAATGTATAAAATGCCGATGAATGAAGTGCCAGTTATTAAAAATGAAACGATAAAACCTGGACGACCAGTTTTGTATGAATCTACAGTAAACATAGATAAACCAGCCGACACTTTTCTTGATATGACAAATTGGGGAAAAGGAATTGTATTTGTTAACGGCCACAATCTTGGTCGCTACTGGAAAGTGGGACCGCAACAAACACTTTATGTACCAGGCTGTTGGTTGAAAGCGGGCGAGAATAAGTTTGTTGTTTTGGAGCGACTTAATGAAAACACCCAAAAAGAATTGACTTTTACAGATCAGCCGATACTTGAAAAATTAAACTAAAAACAAAGAATAATAAATTATAAATTAGATTAAAGATGAAAAAAGGAATATTCATAATCGCCCTTTTATTTTCAGCTCAGATATTCGCTCAGGCGATATATGAAGATGAAAGATATGTACCAGAAACAGATCCGGCAGTATTAAAAAACTTAGACGAATGGCAAGGCAAAAAATTTGGACTGCTAATGCACTGGGGAACTTACAGCCAATGGGGAATTGTAGAATCTTGGTCTATCTGCCCTGAAGATTATGGCTGGTGTGAACGTAAAAAAGGAAGTAATCCATCTAATTATAATGATTATATTAAAGATTACGAAGGTTTGAGAAAAACGTTCAATCCTGTAAAATTTGATCCAGAAAAATGGGCAAAAGTCGCTAAATATGCGGGAATGAAATACATGGTTTTCACTACAAAACACCATGATGGATTCAATATGTATGATACTAAATATTCTGATTATAAAATTACTAGTAAAGATGTGCCTTTTCATACGAACCCAAAAGCAGATGTTTTAAAAGAGATCTTTAACTCTTTTAGAGGTGAAGGTATTTCAACTGGAGCTTACTTCTCTAAACCAGACTGGCATAATGAAAATTACTGGGATCCTTACTTTCCACCATTTGACAGAAACGTAAACTACGATCCGTCATTATATCCAGAAAAATGGCAGAAATATGTTGATTTCACACACAACCAAATCTTAGAAATCCTTTCTAATTATGGTAAAGTAGACATCTTATGGTTAGATGGAGGATGGGTTAGAAAAAGAGATCAAGTAAATATCAAAGAAAACTACGATGAGAAATTTGCTGAGAACGAATCTAAAAACGGTTTCATCAAACACAGAGTTGTAGATCAAGATCCTAAAATGGATGAATTGGTTGCAAAAGCACGTGCCAAACAACCAGGATTGATCGTTGTAGATAGAGCAGTTCACGGTAAAAACCAAAACTATTTAACACCAGAAGGCGCGTTCCTGAAAAAACACTTCCTTATCCTTGGGAATCTTGTATTCCAGCAGGCGGTGGATGGTCTTATTCTCCAGGTGCTACTTACATGACTGGAAGACAAGGTATTCATATGTTAGTTGATATTGTGGCTAAAGGTGGAAACTTATTATTAAATGTTGCTCCAAGTCCAGAAGGAGAATGGGATAAAGGGGCTTACGATTTATTGCAGGCTTACGGAGATTGGATGAAAGTAAACAGCACAGCAATTTACAACACAAAACCAATCGAGCCTTACAAAGAAGAAAACATTTGTTTTACACAAAATAAAGCTGGAAATGTATTTGCATTTTACTTAGCGAAAGACGGAGAAGATAAAATTCCTGCAGCAGTTACGGTAAAATCTATCAGTCCTAAAAAAGGAACAAAAATTACCATGTTAGGTTCTAAAACTTCTTTAAAATGGACAAAAGAAGGAAACGGATTTAAAGTAATTATTCCAGAAAGCTTAAGAAATAACCTTCCTGCAAAAGAAGCTTGGACTTTAAAAATTGAAGCTATTAACAGATAACAATATGTTTTCAATACAAAAAATAATATCACAAACAGCATGTAGCTTTTACATGCTGTTTTTTAGCATTACCATTTTTGCGCGACAACCTGCTGATTTTGTTAATCCGTTTATTGGAACTTCCAATTTTGGAGCAGAGCATTTCCAGGTCCGATTGCACCGCGCGGTATGGCGAGTATTAGTCCGTTTAATGTGGCTGGAGTAAAAAACACTCCAATGGAAAAAGACAGTCAATGGCTTTCGAATCCGTATGTACATGAAAACACATTTTTAACAGGATTCAGTCAGGTAAATATAAGCGGAGTTGGTTGTCCAGAATTAGGCGTTATTTTATTGATGCCAACGACTGGAGCAGTAGAAATCGATCATTTAAAATACGGTTCAACGTATTCAAATGAAGTGGCAAAAGCCGCATATTACAGCGTAGACATCGACAAGTATAAAGTTAAAGGCGAATTTACAGCTTCAAAACGAGTTGGGATCAGCAGATTCACTTTCCCGAAAGGGCAGTCAAATGTTTTATTAAATCTTGGAGTTGGATTAACGAATGAAGAAGGCGCGATGATAAAAGTCGTTTCTTCAACAGAAATTGAAGGAATGCGTTCAGTTGGTTCATTTTGTTACAACAGTCCAGAAGATGCCTACCCAGTTTATTTTGTGGCTCAATTTTCTAAACCTGCCGATAAATTCGGAGTTTGGAAAAAACCTGCGAAATACAACGGTGTCGAAGCACAATGGATGGGCTACAACGGAAAAGCCAGAATGATGGAAAATACAATCAAAACCGTTGTGGGGGATAGTATTGGAAGTTATTTTACCTATAAATTCGACAAACAAGAAACGGTTGAAGTGAAGATCGGAATTTCGTACGTAAGTATCGAAAATGCCCGTGAAAACTTAGCAAAAGAAGTGGGTAACAGATCTTTTGACGCAATTTACAAAGAAACGTATAACGAATGGAACGAAGAACTTTCTAAAATTTTGGTTGAAGGCGGTTCAAAAGATGACAATACGATTTTCTACACGGCTTTGTATCATACTTTAATTCACCCAAATACCTTAAATGATATTAACGGAGAATATCCAGTAATCAAAAGAAGTAAAATTGCTAAAACCAAAGATACTCGTTATACCGTATTTTCTTTGTGGGACACGTATAGAAATGTCCATCCGTTAATGTCTTTGGTTTATCCAAAACAGCAATCGGATATGGTAAAAAGTATGTTGGATATGTTCGATGAAAACGGCTGGTTACCAAAATGGGAATTGAATTCGACTGAAACTTTTACCATGGTTGGAGATCCTGCAAGTATAGTAATTACAGATACTTATATGAGAGGAATTCGTGATTATGATGTTAATAAAGCCTATTATGCCATGTTGAAAGGCGCAGATAATATTGAAAATAATCCGCTTCGTCCGGGATTGAAAGATTATATCAAAAAAGGATATTTGACAACCGACAACAAAGGTCCAGTTTCGACGACTCAGGAATACAATATTTCAGATTATTCTATTTCGCTTATGGCCAACGAATTCGGTGACAAAGACAATGTAAAACGTTTTAAAGAACGCTCTTTATCATACAGAAAATTATTTGATAAAAACTTAAATCTGCTTCGACCAAGAACGGCTGACGGAAAATGGTACGAACCATTTGATCCTGCTTCTGGAGCTAATTTTGAAGAAAATGTTGGTTTTATTGAAGGAAATGCTTGGCAGTACGCTTTTATGGTGCCTCACGACATTAACGGATTGAAAAAATTAATGGGCGGAGATCAAGCATTTTCGGCACAATTGCAGAAAATATTCGACATCAAACAATTTGATATGGCAAACGAGCCGGACATTGCTAATCCATATTTATTTAATTATGTGAAAGGCGAAGAATATAAAGCTCAGGAAAATGTAAAAAGACTGGTTCGCGAATATTTCAAAAATGAACCGAAAGGATTGCCAGGAAATGATGATACTGGAACCATGTCGGCTTGGTTAGTATATTCGATGATGGGGATTTACCCAATTTCTCCGGGAGATCCAATTTACACCATTACAGCGCCAATGTTTCATAGAGTGACGATCAAATTAGATCCAAGATATTATAAAAAAGAAAGCATTGTAATTGAGAGACAAATCAATAATGATGGAAAAATCAATTCGATTGAGCTAAACGGAAAATCACTTAACAGCTTTTTTATTTCGCACGATGATTTTGTGAATGGAACTAAGCTTAAAGTGATTCAAAACTAAACACACACAACTATGTTACAATTAAGAATGAGGAAAACGGCCATTATTTTTGTAATGGCTGTTGGTTTTTTTAACCAGACCAACGCCCAGAAAAAGTATCCGTATCAGGATGCTAAATTACCTGTAGAAGAGAGAGTTCAAGATTTGCTAAGTCGCATGACACTTGAAGAAAAAGTGCGTCAGATGGATATGTATAGAGGGGATTTTTTTAAAGATAAAGAAGATTTTGCTAAAGCTAAATCGGCAGAAAAAATAGGGAAATTAGGAATTGGAGCTATTCATGATCTTTATCCGCGTTCGGCTAAAATGATCAATGATCTTCAAACCAATGTAATCAAAGGAAACCGCTGGGGAATTCCGGCGCTGATTATGTGTGAAATGCTTCACGGATATTTAGATGAAGGAAGTACTGCTTTCCCAATGAACATTGGTCTTGGAGCAACTTGGGATGTTGCTGTAATGGACAAAGTGGGAAAAGTTATTGGTATGGAAGCCAGAGCACATGGAGTACATTTTGGTTTTGGACCAAATTTAGATTTAGGACGCGAACCAAGATGGGGGCGTGTTGCTGAAACTTTTGGTGAAGATGCGTTCTTGAATAGTGAAATTGGTTTGGCTTTTATTAAAGGATTACAGGGAGACGATTTAAAATCGGATCGTTCTATTATTGCAGAACCTAAACACTTTGCAGTTCATGGTATTCCGCAGGCGGGAGGAAATTCTTCGCCTATTTTAGTTGGAGAACGTTCAGCGCGTGAAGATCATCTTCCATCTTTTCAAAAAGCATTTACAAAAGGCGGTGCATTGGGAACAATGTGTGCGTATTCTGAGTTAGACGGAATTCCATGTGCGACGAATCATTGGCTGTTAACAGATGTTTTGAGAAAAGAATGGGGTTTTAAAGGAATTGTTGTTTCCGATTTAGGAGCTATTAAATACATTCAAACGACTCACAAAGTTGCTGATTCTCCGAAAGATGCTATTAGAGAAGCAGTTTCTGCTGGTGTTGATATGCAGTTTTATGATTTTAGTAATGAATTCTGGCAGAATACCATTATTGAATTAGTAAATGAAAAGAAATTGACAACAGAAAATATCGACCGTCTTTGCGGGAGGAATTTTACGTTTGAAATTCTTATTGGGATTATTTGAAAATCCGTACACAGAAAAAAATCTGATTAAAGAACGTTTTCATACCAAAGAAAATCAGCAAGTTGCTCTAGAAGCGACTCAAAAATCTATGGTTTTATTGAAAAATGAAAACAACATTTTGCCTTTAAGTAAAAATCTTAAAAACATTGCGGTTATAGGACCAAATGCAAATGCTTCAAGATTGGGTGGTTACGCTCCTAAAAATAGTGTCGGAATGACAGTTTATGAAGGAGTTAAGGAATTAATGGGAAAAACTGCGAATGTGGTTTATGAAGAAGGAGTTCCGTTAATTGTAAAAGGACAGATTATTCCATCTAAATATTTATTTACTCCAGACGAATCTCAAAACGGATTAAAAGGCGAATATTTTAATAACAGAAATCTGGAAGGAACTCCAGCTTTAACACGTATCGACAGTCAGTTAGAATTTGACTGGCCTTGGGCGCCTGGAGATGGTGTTAATGTAGATGACTTCTCTATCAGATGGACAGGATTCTTAAAATCAGATCAAGCACTTGACGGATGGTTAGGTTTAAGTTCTGATGACGGAATTAGAATGTATATCGATGACCAATTGGTAATCGACAACTGGACAAAAGGAGCAACAAGCATGGTGACGGTTCCAAAAAACATTGAAAAAGGTAAAAAATACAAAGTCCGCATTGAAATGTGGGAAGGAGGCTGGGGTGCCAGAGCTCATTTCCGTTGGAATTTAGAAAAAGTAAACTTACAGCCGGCAATCGAAGTCTGCTAAAAAAGCTGATGTTGCGATTGTTGTTTTAGGAGAATCTAACGAATTGGTAGAAGAAAACAGAGATGTGGCTTCTTTAGACTTATTTGGAATACAGCAACAATTGATCGAAGAGATCCAAAAAACAGGAACTCCTGTAGTTTGTGTATTATTAAATGGTCGTCCGCTTTCTACAAATTGGATTGCAGAAAACATTCCTGCACTTTTGGAAGGATGGTTCCCTGGAGAATTAGGAGGAAGAGCAGTGGCTGATGTTTTGTTTGGAGATTACAATCCAGGGGGAAGATTACCGATTACAGTTCCAAAGTCAGTTGGACAGTTACCTATATATTATAACCAAAAACCATCTGCAATACATAAATATGTAGCAGAAAGCGAACATCCATTATATACGTTTGGTTATGGATTGAGTTATACAAATTTTGAGTATTCAAATTTAAAAATCAGTTCAAAAGAAATTAAACCTAATGGTGAATTGAAAGTTTCTGTTGATGTTAAAAATGTTGGAAATCTGGATGGAGACGAAGTAGTACAATTGTATGTAAATGATGTTTACAGTTCTGTAACTACTCCAGAAAAAACTTTAAGAGGTTTTAAACGATTAAATATTAAAAAAGGAGAAACTGCAAATGTTGAATTTACACTTACTAAGGACGAGCTAGGCCTGTATAACAGGGAGATGAAGTATGTTGTAGAGCCCGGAGACTTCGAAGTTATGGTGGGTGGCAATTCGACAGATTTGCAAAAAATAGCATTTAAGGTTTCTAACTAAAATCGCTTAAACGCCGCATAGTTTTAAACGTTTTTTAGATAAAAAAAAGAATACAATTAAAAAAGGCCTAAATCTATTAGATTAATAGATTTAGGCCTTTAAAATAAGGAAGAGTTGGATTACAAATGAAAACGTTTTCTTTCAATAATACACCAAACTTTCACCAACACCTTTGCAAAATTGTCATTTGTCGAAATTATACATTGTTAACAAAACGTATTCTTAAATTTAACATGTTATTAACTCTAAAAAAACAACTAATATGATTAAAAACGTACTAAAATTACTGTTTGTCATATGCCTTTTCGGGTTCCAAAGCCTAGAAGCGCAGACTACAGTAAAAGGAACGATAACAGATGCTTCTACTGGAATCCCAATCCCTGGAGCAAATATTATTGTTAAAGGAACTAAAACGAGTGCTTCATCAGATTTTGATGGTAAATACAGCATTACAGTTCCAAATCAAGCGAGCAGTTTTAGTTTTTACTTATGTAGGGTCTGCTACAAAAGAAATTGCTGTTGGTACTCAAACTACACTTAATGTAGCTTTAGGTGCAGACACGCAAGCAGTTAGGTGAAGTGGTAGTTACAGCTCTTGGTATTAAGAGAGAGAAAAAAGCTATTACTTATTCTGCACAAAACGTTTCAGTAGACGAACTTTCTGAAGCAAGATCATTAAACGTTGCCAACTCTCTTTCTGGTAAAGTTGCAGGTCTTAACTTCTCTACTACTTCAAATGGTGTTGGTTCTTCTTCTAGAATTACTTTAAGAGGTAACAGATCTCTTAATGGTAACAACCAGCCTCTTTATGTTGTAGATGGTGTGCCAATTAGTAACGGAACAACAAATTCTAATCCTGATATTGATACAGGAGGAACAACACAGCCAGATGGTATTTCTAACATTAACCCAGAAGATATTGCTTCGATGACTGTTCTTAAAGGACCGTCTGCGAGACGACTTTATGGATCTAGAGCATCAAATGGTGTAATCGTTATTACAACTAAATCTGGAAAAGCTGGAAAAACTTCAGTTTCGTTATCATCTAACTTTATGGCTTCTTCTGCTTATAACTTGATGAACTTACAAAACGAGTACGGACAAGGAACAAACGGAGCTTATGTTGCTAACTCTTCTTCAAGTTGGGGAGGTAGATTAGACGGAAGCCAAGTTTCAAACTGGCAGTTAGTTCGTAACCCAAATTATGCTGGACCAGCTACACAAAGCTATTCTCCACAGCCTAATAACGTTATCGATTTTTACAAAACGGGTTATAACTTAGCTAACACTTTAACTGTTACATCTGGTAACGAAAAAGCACAAGGATATTTCTCTTATACTAACACACGTGCTGAAGGTATTGTTGGAGGAAACCAAATGGACAGACACAATCTTAACTTAAGATTGACTAGTAAAATCTCTGATAAATTAACTTTAGATGTGAAAACAAACTACATCGTTCAAGATATCGATAATTTATTGAGAACTGGTGAAGAGTCTATTGGTACATCTGCTTATTTATTGCCTCGTAGTATTGCGTATAACGATTACAAAAACTTCGAATATTTTGATGCTTGCAGGACAAAGACAAGTAAACTATTTCCTTGACGAAACAGGAGCTCCAGGTGGAAACCCATTTTGGTCTGCTTTAAGAGATGACGCTCGTACAGATAAAAGAAACAGATTTATTGGTTTAGCTTCTCTTAAATATGAGTTTACAAAAACTTTAAGCTTACAAGGTAGAGCAGGTTTGGATCAAATGACAAACAAAAACGTAAGAAACAGATATGCAACTAACGCATTCAACAGTAACATGGGTTCATACAGTGAATCTTACGAAACTGTAAGTGAATTAAACGTAGATGCTTTACTTTCTTACAATGAAAAATTTGGAGATTGGGCTGTTGGACTTAATGCTGGTGCAAATGCATTACAACAAAATAGTTCAGCTTTAAACTCTGGTGGTGTTTTAAGTAAAAGAAACTTCTTTGCTTTATCAAATGTTCAGACAGTTCAGTCTCAATCTACAGCTTCAGATAAAAGAATCAATTCAGTTTACGCATTTGGTCAACTTGGATTTAGAAACTACTTATTCTTAGATGTTACTGCTAGAAATGACTGGTCTTCTACAATTCCTAATGATTATTTCTACCCATCTTTCGGTCTTTCTGCTGTTCTTTCTGATATGTTTACATTACCAGAAGTAATCAGCTTTGCGAAAATTAGAGGTTCATATGCACAAGTTGGTAACGATACAGATCCTTATCAAACTCAACAAAGATTCTCATACATTGGAGGAAATGGTGGTATGTTATACGGACAAAGCACAAAAGCTAATCCAAACCTAAAACCAGAGATTTCTTCTTCTACAGAGTTTGGTGCTGATGTTAGATTCTTCAATAACCGTTTAGGTTTAGATTTCACATACTTTACATCATTAACAAATAACCAAATTTTCTACATCAACACTCCTGAGTCTTCTGGATATTCTAGAGCTATTGTAAATGGTGGAGATATTGAAAATAAAGGTATCGAGTTAACGCTTACTGCAACTCCAATCCAAACTGAAAATTTTACATGGGATATTACAGCAAATTATGCTTCTTATAAATCAAAAGTAAAGTCTATCTTTGAAGGAAGAGATGAGTTAGTTTTAGGTGAAGGACGTTTAGTTAGAAGTAAAGTTGTTGCTGGTGGAGAATATGGTGATTTATACATCAAAGGTTTCCAAAGAGATCCAAACGGAAGTATTATTGTAAACAGTGCAGGTCTTCCTTTGGCAACAAATGGTTTTGATGTTCGTGCTGGTAACTTTAACCCAGACTGGACAGCAGGTTTCAAAAATAATTTCAAATACAAAAACTTCTCTTTAAGCTTCCTTGTTGATTTTAGAATTGGTGGTGAAGTTATTTCATACACTCAAGCAAGACAAGCTGGTTTAGGGGTAAGTGATATTACTCTAGCAGGAAGAGAAGGCGGAATTGTTGTTGATGGTGTTGTTGCGACTGGTAACGGAACTTACACTCCAAATACTACAAGCATCACTGCAGAACAATACTGGACTTCTATCGGACAAAGAACTCCTATCGCTGAGCCATTTGTTTATGATGCTACAAACATCAGATTAAGAGAGCTTGTTTTTGGTTATTCATTACCAAAACGTATATTAGGTGATTCAGGATTCTCAAGTATTGACTTCTCTTTAGTAGGTAGAAACTTGTTCTTCTTCTTAAACAAAGCAGAACACTTTGATCCAGAAGCAGGAGCAGGTACAGGAAACTTACAAGGGATAGAATCTTTCAACATTCCTTCAACTAGAGATTATGGAGTTAATGTTAAATTTGGATTTTAATTAAAAAAGAGATATCATGAAATATAGTTTTAAAATAAAAACACTAGGAGTTGCTGTAGCAATGCTATCTACTTTTGCTAGCTGTACACAGGATTTTGAGGAAATAAACACTGACCCTAATTCACTTACGGAAAGTCAATTAGATCCTACTCTTGCTGGTCCTGCATTTGCATCTGCATTGTATGCTGGTATCCACAACGGATCTTACTCTTCTCCTGTAGATGATCAAGGTACTTGGGGTATTGCAACAGGTATTTTATCGTCAACTTTTATCCACTATTTAAACTGTGGATATGGTACGGAAAGAAATGCTTTCGTTAACGGATACGAAGGAAGAGGATGGACAAGATTTTACACAGTTGTCGCACCAGCTTTATCCAATGCTGTGAAAGCATCTGAAGGAAACGCTGAAGCTTTAGCAGTACTTAAAATCTGGAAAGTTTTCATGTACAACCAAATGGTTGATGCTTACGGACCAATTCCTTACACACAAGCAGGTAATGGTTCTGAGAAAGTTCCTTACGACAGCGTTGAATTTATCTATGATGATTTCTTTAAATTATTAGATGAAGCAAACGCAGTATTATCTTCTTCTTCAACTGCTTCAGTTGCATCTCTTGCCCCAAATGATAGAGTTTATGCAGGAAGTGTTGATAAATGGAGAATTTTTGGAAACAGTATGAGATTGCGTTTAGCTTTAAGAATATCTGATAAAGATGGTGCAAGAGCTAAAACACAAGCTGAAGCTGCTGTAGTCGCAGGCGTTATGCAGACAAATGATCAAAGCGCATTTTTCAAAGCAAGTAATATAACTCCAAACAATTTAAACATGATCGTAAATAGCTGGGGGTATGTAATGACCGCTTCTATGGAAAGTATCTTAGTAGGATACAATGATCCACGTTTATCAAAATGGTTTGCCCCAATCGATACTGGAGTTTATAGAGGAAATCCTGTTGGTGGATTAGAAGACCAATTTGGAACTACTAAATTCTCTGCTTTTAATAATGACGTTATGGGTAATGGTGCTTGCTAATAACCTAAGCGAAAGTAAAAACATCGAAATCTTCATGGCTTCTGAAAACTACTTAAGCAGAGCTGAAGGTGCATTAAACGGATGGAACATGGGCGGAGACGCTAAAACTTTGTATGAAACAGGTATTAGATTGTCTCTTGCACAATGGGGAATTACAGATGTTGCTTGCAGTAAATGCATACATCAGTGGTTCTACATTACCAACATTGCCAAACATTTTAACAGTATATCCAACTCTTGACCTACAAGATATCCCTGTTAAATTGCCTGTTGCTTGGTCTGCATCTACTGCTGATCAACGTACACAGATTGCAGTTCAAAAATACTTAGCAATTTTCCCAGAATCTTGGGAAGCTTGGGCAGATTTACGTAGAAGCGATGCTAAAGTAATCTATCCAGTTTTAAATACAGACAACCCTGATGCAGGTGTTGGTAAGTCTCTAATGAAGAGAATCATTTATACTACAAATGAGTACTCTTCTAACAAAGCGACAGTTGAAGACGGTGTCGTAAAATTAGGCGGTGCAGATTCAGGTGGAACTAGACTTTGGTGGGACACAAAATAATTAATTTGGTGAGTAATGATCGACACAATCCTTACTTAAAATTCAAAAGGAGAGGTAACTCTCCTTTTGTTTTATACGCAAGTCAGTAATTTTGACAAGCGCAATTTCTCTTAACTACAGATGATTTTCTCCAATTTAACAAATCATCAAACCACAAAAACATAAATAAAATGGTTGACACAAATACCACAAAAACTTCACAAAACAAACCAACCACATTAGTTCCAATTTTAATAATAGCAAGTCTGTTTTTTATTTTTGGATTCGTTACCTGGATCAACGGCGCTTTGATTCCATTTATGAAAACAATTAACGAATTAACGTCAGCGCAGTCATTATTGGTTGCATCGGCATCTTATATTTCGTTTGTTGTTATGGCGCTTCCTGCATCTTATATTTTAGCTAAAATTGGCTATAAAAAAGGGATGTCTTTAGGATTATTCATCATGGGATTTGGAGCTTTAATTTTTATTCCAGCGACCGAAGCCAGAACCTATTGGATGTTTCTAACAGGAATTTTTATTCAAGGAGCCGGAATGACTTTATTACAAACCGCTTCAAACCCTTACATTACAATTTTAGGCCCCATAGAAAGTGCTTGCGAAGCGTATTTCTATTATGGGAATCTGTAATAAAATTGCTGGTGCATTGGGTTCACTTATTTTCGGATCAATTTTGTTATCCGGAATTGACGAAATTCAAGAAAAACTAGCAGTTGTAAGTATTTCCGAAAAAAATATATTATTAGATAATATGGCAGACAGCGTTGTGGTTCCATATATCTCAATGGCAGTTGTTTTATTTATTCTTGGATTGTTAATTCGTAAAGCACCGCTTCCAAATGTTGAAGCTGCGCCAATCGAAGAAGCAGTAGAAGGACAAACAGTAAAAACAAGTATTTTTCAGTTTCCGCATCTTTGGCTTGGCGTACTAACTTTGTTTATGTATGTTGGAGTAGAAGTAATTGCAGGAGATACGATCATTGCGTACGGAATCGCTCTTGGCTTTCCTGCAGCAGATGCTAAATTCTTTACAACATTTACTTTATTAGCAATGGTAGCAACCTATGCTTTGGGAGCATTTTTGATTCCGAAATATATTACGCAGGCCCTGGCTCTAAAAGTGAGTGCCGTTTTAGGAATTATATTGTCTTTTTGTATTGTATTTTCTACCGGATTTACCTCTGTTTTATTCGTTGCTCGCATTAGGAATTGCAAATGCTTTAGTTTGGCCTGCAGTCTGGCCTTTAACCCTAAACGGATTAGGAAAATTTACTAAAACAGGAGCCGCATTATTAGTAATGGCAATTTCAGGTGGTGCAGTTATTCCTCCTTTATATGGAAAATTTGTAGACGGCACAAAAGCCGATCTTATTGCGCAGGGAATTAATGAAGTAAATGCAACCGCAACAGCATCAACAAAAGGATATTGGATCTTACTTCCCTGTTATATTATTATCCTTTATTACGCGATTTCTGGACATAAATTAGGATTGAAAAAAGAGTTAGATTTAAGATTTTTTAGAAGCAAGATTGAAAAGTCAAGAGATAAGAAGCAAGATGTACGAATTAGTATTTAAGCCTAACATCTTGTTTCTAATATCTCGCTTCTTCCATCTTAAAAAACAAAAAAAAGAATAAAATGATTTTAAAAATGAAATATACTACAGCAAGCATTATTGGTAATTGCTCTTTTTTCTAATTCGATTAAAGCGCAGACCAAAGCTGTAAATATTGAAAGCAGTTATATCGCAGATCCGCCTGTAACTGCTAACAGCCACGCATCGACATTGGTTGAACACAAACCAAACGAAATTCTGGTCGCGTGGTTTGGAGGAAAATATGAAGGAGCAAAAGATGTTGGAATTTACATTTCAGCTTATAAGGATAAAAAATGGACAGCGCCTAAAGAACTGATTCAGCCCTTAATTAAAAATGGAGATACACTTCCATGCTGGAATCCAGTTTTGTTTAAAGCCAAAAGCCAGAATCTATATTTGTTTTATAAAGTTGGGAAGAACCCAAGAGAATGGTTTGGCGCTATGATTGTTTCAAAAGACAACGGAACAACTTGGGGCGAACCAAAATATCTTCCAGAAGGATTTTATGGTCCAATTCGAAACAAGCCAATCGAAACTATACCAGGCTTAATTATCTGCGGAAGCAGTACAGAAAGTGTTGACAAAGACGAATGGAGAGTGCATGTAGAAACGTACACAGAAACTGATGATTCTTGGAAAAAGATTGAAGTTAAAAACACTAAAAATTATAATATCATTCAGCCGACTTTTTTAATTCATAGTGCGAGCGATATCCAAATGCTATCCCGAAGCAAACACAATAGAATAGTTTCAAGCTGGTCTGGAGATAACGGAAAAAGCTGGATTAGAACCAACACGATCAATGTGGTTAATTCAAATTCAGGAATTGATGCTTTGACCGTAAATAAGAATCTTTTTTTATTGGTAAATAACCCGCTTCCACAAGGAAAAGACTGGTTTAACGGACGTAATATTCTGGATGTGGAATATTCTAAAGATGGATTAAACTGGCAGAAATTATTTGATTTGGAAAAGCAGGAAAAGGGAGAATTTAGTTACCCGGCAATAATTCAGACAACAGATAAAAAAGTACACGTTTTATACACTTACGACAGAAAGTATATTAAGCATACCTCTTTCGATCTGCAATAAAATTTAGCTTGTAATACACTATGAAATCAGTAATATATTCAAAATACAATTTCTTAAAAATAGGAATATTATTTTTCTGTTTACATCTTAATGCTCAAAATGTCGCGACCTTTTATCAGCATGATAAGTATTTGTCATCCGATAAATTACAAGGCCGTTTTCCTGGAACAAAAGGAAACAATAAAGCGACTTCTTACATTCAAAAACATTTTAAAAAGTACGGATTAAAAGAATTCAATAAATCATATTATCAGCCTTTTAAAGTTTTTGTAAAAGAAGGCATTAATAAAATGAAATCTGATAGTGTTTCCACCCAAAATGTTTTTGGTTATATCGAAGGATCAGATCCGAATTTGAAGAACGAATACATTGTAATCGGAGCACATTACGATCATTGGGGCTGGGGCGGACAAGGTTCTGGAAGTAAGAAGAAAGAAGCCTTTGCTATTCATAACGGCGCCGACGACAATGCATCTGGAGTTTCGGCTTTGCTGTGTATTTTAGAAGAAGTTTCAAAACAAAAAAACAAACCAAAAAGAAGCATCATTTTTGTTTCTTTCAGTGGAGAAGAAGAGGGATTATTAGGTTCCACATACTTCGTCAGTCATCTGCCAGTTCCAAAAGAGTCTGTAAAAGTAATGCTGAATATGGACATGGTTGGAAGATTGAACGAGAAAAAAGAACTCTATATGGGAGGCGCAGGAACTTTTCCAAATGGAGTAGAACTAATGCAAAAACTGCAGGAAAACAGCAGTTTAAATCCAGTCATACATTCAGGAGATGTGGGAGGATCAGATCATGTTTCCTTTTACAAAGAATCAATTGCTTGCAGTTGGTTTTCATACCGGCGGGCATCCACAATATCACACACCAGAAGATGATATCGATTTGATTAATTCTGACGGAGGTGCATTGGTTTCAAAATACATTTACAATGCTCTTATTGAAATAGCCAATTACAAAGAAAATTTAGTTTTTATCAAACAGAACTAAAATAAAGAGAGTTTCATTGCCAAATAAGTTAATTAGTTTTTTGTTGTTTGAAAAGGCGGTATCTATTAAACGCTATAGATGCCGTCTTTTACTTTAAATGCCCATGCCGCCATGGCATCGATAACCGGTAACAAACCAGTTCCGGCATTGCTGAGTTTATACGTAACAAAAGGCGGTACAACAGGTTTTGCTTCGCGAATAACCAAACCATCTGCTTCTAACTGCTTCAAATGCTGAATCAGCATTTTTTCTGTCACAGCCGGAATTGCTCTTTTCAATTCGCTGTAACGCTTATCTCCAGTCGATAAATGATATAAAATAATGGGTTTCCAGTAGCCTCCAATTTTTTCCATAACAAAAGTTACGGGACATTTTTCTAATGCATACTGCTTGTTTTCCTGAATTGTAGACGATTCTTTAATTGCTGTCATGATACATACTTTAGGGTAAGTACTTGTATAAAAGTAAGTGCAAATATACCTTTGTCTTGTTAAATAAAAAAACATTTAAAGATGAAAATTATAATTTCAGGTTCATTAGGAAATATAGGAAAGCCTTTAACGGCTCAATTAGTAAAATCGGGACACGATGTAACAGTTATCAGCAGTAGTGAAGATCGAAAAACTGCAATTGAAGAACTAGGTTCAAAAGCGACAATCGGATCTGTCAGCGATGCCGATTTTCTTCGTCGCGACTTTTGCCGGTGCAGACGCCGTTTTTGCCATGACACCTCCAAACATGGGCGGTATAAATATTATTAAAAACACTACAGATGCTGGTGCCGCATTCGCGAAAGCGATCCAGAAAGCCAACATTAAAAGAGTCGTAATGTTAAGCAGTATTGGTGCTGATTTACCGACAGGAAACGGACCAATTGCAGGTTTGTACAATATCGAGAAGATTTATGAAAAACTAGACACTTCTATTACGTTTTTACGTGCGGGATATTTCTACATTAATTTCTTAAATGATATTCCGATGATAAAAGGAGCTGGAATTATGGGCGCTAATTTTCCGTCGGCAAATCGTATTCCGTTAGTACATCCAGAAGATATTGCTTGGGCCGCAGACCGAAGAACTGCTAAAATCCTCAGAAGGAAAAAATGTAAGATATATTATCAGCGATGTCCGCACGCCTGCAGACCTAGTAAAAACATTCGGATCTGCCATTGAAAAACCCGAATTACCTTGGGTTGAATTTACAGATGAACAATATTTAGGAGGAATGACTCAAGCGGGAGTTCCGGAGGAAATGGCTGGTTTGTATACCGAAATGGGAAGCGGACTTCGCAATGAAACAATCGCAACGAGATTTTTTAAACAACGATGGAAAAGTGGAAGGAAAAATCAAATTGGAAGATTTTGCTAAAGAATTTGCTTCAAAATTCTAATCCTAAAAAAAACATTCCGCTGACTATAAATAGAAGCGGAATGTTAAATAAAAAAAGTCAAGTAATGAATTACATACAGTTAGTAATCATAACTGTATATTTTTAGAATACCCCAATGTAGTGGTTTCCTGGTTTGTTAACCAATTTTGCACCTTTAGTAACTCTTCCAGAAGGAATATCAATTACATAAATGTTACCATCTTTTCCAACTGGAGTAACAGCGATATAGAAGTTGTTTCCATCAACTACAAAACCTTGGTATTGTCCAAAATTCAAGTCAGTATCATAAGCAATACCTTCTACTTTTTGAGCAGTTCTTGCATTTAAATCCAATCTAGCAAGATAACCTTGGTCATTAGCACCTTCGTAAGTGTAAACAGCATAAGCAATTCCGTTTCCAGCATATCTCCAAGCATCGATATAACTTCCTTTAACTCCTAATGCAGTATCTAAACTAAATACATAAGAGTTGTCATATTCATTGCTTTGATCGATTTTTAAGATGTAAGAACCTTTTTGAGTATCTCTTTGTGTAGCTTGGTAAATATTTCCGTCAGTACCAACAAAACTGTTGAAACTTCTGTAACCGCTTGTGTCACCAAATCCAACTGTAGAAGTTATCACTTTAGGATTTTCTAATGAAGGGTAATCAACCACAACAGATTTAGAACCTAAACGTGTAAAGCTTGCGGCGTTTTGTCCTGTTGCAGGATCAGTTTTACGCATCCAAGTTCCAATAATTAATTTGTTTCCTGCTTTGTTCAATGTAGGGGCATCTAAACGGAAAATGTGGTGTCCTAATGCTTCTTCTTCAGCAGTTAACGGAATTGGATATTGTTTGTAAGCAGAAATTAAAGTTTGCTTGCATATCTAAAGACAATACAGTAGCAATTCCTCTTGTGTTTTTGTACGTTTTATCTTCATTTACACTAACAACTGGAGCAGTAACGTTTACCGCAACACCAGTTTTATCACCGTCAAAAAGTTTTACCCATCTTGGAGATGTTCCAGCATATTGAGAAATATTAACTTTTGCCTGAGACTCTGCAAAATTGCTTCCACCGTTAACTTTGTAAGTCATAAACTCACCACCATTAGCACCAGTGTATGTAATGTTGAAAAGCGTGCTTCCATCTACAGAAGATTGCAAACGCGCTGTTCTGCTAGATTGAACTGGAGTTCCGTTATCATAAACATTTACAGAAAAGTTTGGATCAATAGCGTTTTCTTTGCTAATAGCGAAAACTTTTGTCCCTCCGTTTCCATCACCCGCTTCAGTCTGCATTAAAGCTCCTGCTACAGTGATCCAGCGACCGTCAGTTACGGGATTTACTGGTTCAGTAGTATTATTATCATCGTTGTTGCTTGCAAGCAGTAGTTAGTGCTAATGCACCTAGTAACAAACCAGATGTCAATAGTTTAAATGTGTTCTTTTTCATCTTTATTGAATTTAAAAATTAGTTATTTATTGAGTAATTAAAATTTACTTATGGTATAGTTGAGTTTGATATAAAAAGCTCTTCCGGGTTTTTGTGCGGCGAAATTGTCGTAAACCTGCTCATCAAAAATATTTTTAGCATCGAAGCTTACTATAAATTGTTTGTTTGGAAACGCATAGCTTAAACCTAAATCCTGTGGAAACTGAGCTGTTGTTCTATCAATTTCCAGCCAAGAAGTATAAAATGGAGCTACGTAACCGCAATAGTAATACAGATTAAGCTCTGATTTGCTTTGAATTACATTCCTGAAATTGTACTGAAGATTTCCATTTACATTAAAATACGGCTCATTTGGCGGCTGTTTATCGTAGTATGGATTGACATTTCCATTCTTATCGTATTTGTCTTTAAAAAGAGAATTGAATTTAGAAAAATTCACACCTGCAAATAATCTGTCTTTAAACGAATACTGTACCGATGCCTCAAAACCTACAGATTGTGCTGTTCCTAAATTGACAAAAGGAGTAGCCTGAACAGCCTCATTAACTCGGATACTTATTTGCTGAACAATTTTATCTTCGGTATTTCTCCAAAAAGCATTTCCGTAGATTGAAAATTTATGGTTGTTAATTAAATAAGGACCAAATCGTGCACCAGCATTAAAATTGTTACTTTGTTCAGGACCTAAATTAGGATTGGCTAGTACATTTTGACCTGGTGCTCCAAATATTTCATTTTCAGATGGTAATCGAATTGCTTTTTCGGCAGAAACCATTATTAATGCTTTTGAAACAACCGCATAAGAAGCGACGAAACCGTATCCTGTAAAATCGGTATTCCTAATATTGCTGTCCATTACAACTGTATTCTGTCCATTTTGATTCACTATTCTAGGAGTAGTTTGTTCTGTTTTTAAGTGATAATTTTTTAGGAAAAAATTGCCTTTTAGACGGGATTCAAAAGCCTGCAATTCGTACGCGAAAGAAGTAACCGTTTTATCTAAATCACGGGTTGCCATAAAATTACGAACCAATTCGAGTCGCATTTCATCAAATTCATTTCTGTCCACGGTATAAAACATTCCGTTAACAAAAAATTTATGGTTGTCATTAATACTATAAGTAAAACCAGCTCTCGTATTAAAAATGTCTACTTTTTGATGATTTATTGTAGGCGCTCCCTGCTGTGCACCACTTACAGATAAAATAGGCTGGCCGTACAAGCCTAATGCTTTTTCTCCATTCCAGTTATAATTCCATTTTACAGTATCATTGACCATATCATTTCTATGACTATAAACAGAAATTACCGAGAAGTCAAGCTTTTTTATTAAGAAGTCTTTTTTGTTGTAATTCACGCTAAAGACATTCGCCGCAGATTCGCTAAAACGTCCCTTATAAGGCTTCGTCATATATTGGCCATGCTGAATCTGATTGTAATCCTCAGAACCATTGTAGCTTATAGAAAAGTTATCTGCCCATTTTACATCCGTATAGCCAGCTTCCAATCTTCCGCCATAAGATCTGTACATACTTTCAAAACGTTTCGCTCTGATGTATTCATAACGTCCGTTTGGCGCGATGTTATAAACAAATCTTCCCCAAACTTCATAATCATTATCAGAATAATTTTGGAATGCATTTGCTTTAATAGTAAAACCTGTTTTATCTCGATAAGTAGTACTGAAATTCGATTGAACAGTATTAAAAGAACCGTAAGAAGCCGAAGCGACGATTAGATTTTTTGAACCTTTTTTTAGAATTACATTTATAGCGCCTCCAAGTGAATCATCTGCTAAGTATGCAGGAACAACACCTTTGTAAACTTCGATTCTTTCAATTAATGCTGGCGGAATACTATTTAAGCTGAATGAAGCTCCATAAGTCTGAATCGGAATTCCGTCAATAAAAATACGGATAGCATTTCCAGACATTCCATTAATATTATAAGTTACACTCGAACCCAAACCTCCGTTTTGTCTGATTCGTACACCGCCTGAACGATCTAATAAATCATTGGTCTGAAGATTTCTTTTGCCGCTTCCTGTGTTTCAATTACATTAACAGCAAATCCTTTCTCCATTATTTCTTTTCTAATAGAGGCTTTTTTGATTACAACTTCTTCTAAATCTTTTGGGCCATTTCTGTCCAATGAAATATTAAGTTCTGTATTTGGTTTGTTGATAGTTATTTTTGAAGTTCTAGTCTGACCTTCCATTGAAGAAGTCTCCAAAACGTACTCACCGTATTTTAAATCTTTAAATTCATAACGGCCAAAATCATTAACAATGGCATATTTTTGAGTTCCTTTAATAATTACTGTAGAACCATACGCTAATTCGTTAGTTCCAAAAGTCACTTTTCCTGTAAGATTTCCGGTTTGTGACCAAGCGGAAAAAGATAGCATTAAAATCAGAGAGTAAAAAATTCTCATAGGGTAGTTTACTGGTTATTGGACCGCAAACTTACATCACAATTTAAATTTAATCTAAATAAAGCAATTAGAAAATTATTAGATTTGTATTAGAAATTTTAATCTAGAGGATTTTAATTGTTAATTGTTAATGGTTGATGGTTCCAATAGTTGAAGATTATTTTTAATTTTTAATTCCCAATTTTTAATTTAATTATTGTCTTCCTGAGCGAAGTCGAAGGATATTCTTAAAGGCGCTAATTCACAAATAAAATTAGTTGAATTACCTCCAGCTTTAGCTGTAGGTAAGCAGATAAATTAAAAAAGGCTTTAGCCAAAAATAAAGATTTGGCTAAAGCCCTTAGCGACTTTATATAATAATCTCCAGCTAAAGCTGGAGGCAATTCATTTTTGCATAAACATCTTTGCGACTTAGTGCCTTTGCGAGATAAAAAAAAGAAATTGAATAATTGCGCATATCCTTTGACTTCGCTCAGGAAGACAATCGGGATTAAACAATTAAAAATTGAGAATTAAAAATTAAAAATAAGTACTATCAACAATCAACAATTAACAATTAACAATTAACCATTCACCATTAACCATTCACCATTAACAATTAGCCTAAAGTTTATATCCAAAATTCTTAGACTTTATCACTTTTCCTTTATCAGTAATCATTACACAGCTGTAATCAGGGAATTTTTGAAGTAAAAGCAGACCTTCGGTCTGGCCTAAAACCATCATAGAAGTACTTAATCCGTTAGCAGTTTCGGCGTTTGGGCCAAAAATGGTAACACTGCACAAACCCGTTGCAGGATAACCCGTTGCTGGATTTATGATATGAGAATAGCGTTTTCCGTTGAAAACTACAAATTTTTCATAACTGCCAGAAGTAGTAACAGCACCTTCTTTTAAAGGAACAGCGACCAAGATTTTTTCGGGTTTAAATGGATTTGTAATGCCGATTTTCCAATCGTTTCCGTTAGGTTGTTTTCCCCAAGTACTCATGTCGCCTGAACCGTTTATAATTCCAGCTTTTATGCCTTTTCCGATCATTATGGCACGGCATTTATCAGTTGCGTAGCCTTCGCCTAAAGCACCAAAACCAATTTTCATTCCTTTTAATTTCAAGAAAATAGTCGATTCTGTGCTGTCCAGAATAATATTTTTGTAACCGACTTTTTCTACCGACTTTTTTATGGCTTCCGACGAAGGCATTTCGGTCATTGAGCCGTCAAATTTCCAAATTCTGTCCATTGCGACAAAACTTACGTCAAATCCGCCATTGGTAATTTCAGAAAATTGAATAGCTCTCTGTGCCAATTCAAAAACTTCTCGATCTACTTTTACCGGCTTTATTCCCGCATTCTGATTCACTTCAGAAACTTGCGAATCTGATTTCCAATCTGAAATTAAATTTTCAATTCGAGTAATTTCGGCAATTACAAGATCAATATTTTGTTCAGCCGAAAGAGAATCTTTATCAACAATACTAATATCAAATCTGCCGCCCATTAAGAGCGTCGTTCTTTTTCGTAAAACTTGTGCATTGCTTGAGAAGCTTTGCAGAAGTATAAAAAGAAGTAAGTATTTATATATAATTGATTTTGACATCAAATCCGTTTTAATATTAATTCAAGCCCAAATGACCGATATTTATATCCAATTGATCGGTTTAAAAACAATAATAAAGCTCCAGCGGAGCAAAATATTTATAGTTTATTTAAACGTGCGAAATCAAAAGCTCCATAGGAGCGATATCTCTAGATTGTGTATGTCACCCCGCTGGGGTTCTTGTTTTGGGTGATTTAATTAAATCTATAAATATGGCATCCCGCTGGGATTTTTTTTATTCATATTCTAAAATTCAAATTCCAAACTTTCAAATTCTAAATTCTAAATTCCAAATTCCAAATTCCAAATTCCAAATTCCAAATTCCAAACTTTCAAATTCTAAATTCTAAATTCCAAATTCCAAAATCTAAAACCCACAATCTAAAATCTAAAACCCACAATCTAAAATCCACCATCTAAATTCCACAATCTAAATTCCAAAATCTAAATTCCAAAATCTAAATTCCAAAATCCAAAATCCAAAATCTAAAATCTAAATTCCAAAATCTACAATCTACAATCTAAAATCTAAAATGGCTCCTAATAACAATCCGTTAATAATTGTCCATTTTCCTTGTATTCAGAAAGCGCTTTGATTCCATTTGTCAGGCATAAATCATTCAAAATAGATTCAACATCTTTCTGCATGTCAAGTGAACCGCAGATCATAATTACACCGCCTTCTTTTAGTAAATTCATAAAAAATGAAGCGTCATTTTGAATCAAATCCATAACATAAATATTGGCTCCTTCACGAGATAATGCCACATGAAAACGGTCCAAATGCTGTTTTTGAATCATAACTTTTGCAAACTTTTTATAAGCCAGAAGCGTTGGAGTTACCATTCTAAATCCGCTGTATAAATGTAATTCTTTCTTAGATTTATTCTGTTCAATCATTCCCAAGAAAGGAGCAATTCCAGTTCCGTTCGAGATTAAAGCGACTTTTGACGCTTTCTTTGGAAGATGAAAAGCAGGATTTTTAAGAATTCTGGCTTTAATTGTATTTCCTGGTTCTAAATTGTTCAGAAATCCAGAACCCAATCCGTTCTCGTGTAATTTTACCACCAATTGTATATTCCCAGAATGATTTCCGATAGAGTAAAGACGTTCCCTAGAATCATTAGCAGGATAAATTGCCAATAAATCTCCAGAAGCAAATTTGGCTCTTGAATTGGCGCGGAGTGTTAAAATAAAAGTATGTTCAGTATCTGAAATAGGAGTTTTATCTAAAACCATTAATTTCTGCAGTCCTTTTGGAACATGATTGTATAAAGATGGAGTAGTGGCTAGTGGAATTCCTGTTTTTGCACTCCATAATTTTACCCAATTTACAAACTCAGTTGCCGATTTATCGTTTACTGTCTGCAAATCTAAATAACGATCTGCCCAGTTTTGTTTCGCTAAAAGCTGGTCGATTTCAACTGCAAATCGGCAAAAATCTGGATATGCTTTCGAACCAAAACCTACAACAGAATAATTAATTTTCTGTTCTTGATTTTGTTTTTCTAAAACGGCTTTAAATTTTTTACCGTTAGAAGGAGGATCACCTAAGCCGTGCGTAGAAGAAAGTACCAAAATATGTTCTGCTTTTGGATACGCTGAGAAACGGTTTAATTCGGTAATATATGCCTTGTAACCTTGATCAATTAATTGTTTCAGAATAGCATTTGCAAATCGGAACGAACTTCCGTTTTCAGAACCAACTAAAAGAATGAAAGTACTTTCGTGAGCTTTAAATTTATTTTTAATTCGGCTTGACCTTCTTTTCAAAGTAATGGCAAAACCAGAATAAATAAAGAATAGAATATTGATACAAGCAATAGCTAGAATTACAGCCCAGATCCCGTTAATTCTTCCCGTATGAAGATCAAGACTCAAAGCGGCAAATTGTTTTGTCATTGGCGAAAGTTTTTCTGTAACTATTGCGCCCGTAACCTGATTCACTTCAACTTCGCGGTCTTTTAATTCTATAATATAATATTCCTCTGGATCATCTGTAAAAGGAAATTCGATTTTCTTTACATCAGATAATAAAGTCGTATTGAAAATTGATGTTGTTTTTTCTTTCTCAGAAAGTTCTGTTTTTACAGGTTTCGCTTTTTCTTCACCCATAAAAAAGTTAAACCTTTCTAGAGACAAATAAGTTCCCGTAAGTGCGATAATCAGAATCGGAATCAAAGCCAGTCTTCCCAAAACAACATGATAATATTGTGCAAAATATTCTTTGATTACTTTTGAAAAGAAATTTCGAATACCGCGCTGTCTCTTTAAAACCAATACAAAACCGGAAAGCGAAATCAATACTAAACAAAAAGAAATTACACCCACAAAAAAGCGACCTGCTTCATGAAGAAACAGCGAACGGTGGAAACTTGTAACCCACTGAATAAATTCATTTTTCTTTACGGGAGTTCCTAAAGCTTTTCCAGTTTTGGGATCGATGTAAGCATTAACATCATTTCCGTTATCATCAATTGCCTGAAGCGTAACAAACTGATTGTAATCGACACTTAATTCTGTAATTTCTGGGTATGCTTTTTTAAGAATAGGAAGAGTTTCTCCTAAAGTTATTGCATTAAAATCTGCAGTTTTATAGGGAAGTGTTTTTTCCTGTACCGCATCGACCGCCAGAATAATTCCGGTCACCGAAGCCAAAAGCAAAAATATAGAAGAAAATAAGGCCAGAGCCAAGTGTGCGTAACGCCAGAAAGAAAGAGTCATTGAATGTCTTAATGTAATAAATGTTTAAAGCTTTGTCAAAGTGTAAAACTTGGACAAAGCTCAGATTTCAATTTTAAGCAGAAAAAAATATAATTCACGCTTATAGAGGTTAAAAAATAATATGCTAAATATTAAATTTTGTTTAGCCTTACATATTTGATGTAACCTTTTCCGTCTGTTTTCTCTGCCAGACCTTCTGTAGTAAGCGGAATTTCAAGATCACTTACATAGTATTTTTGATCTTCAACAGCCGTTTCAAAACGTAATTTGTAGCCTTTATTTATTTTAGAATTTTCAATTTCTATAGTGGTAACACTGCGGTCTCCGCCCGTAACAGAAGCACCCGTTTTTGCACTGATATCGTCATTTTTTTGAGTATGGAATTTGTTCCATTCTTTTAATGATTTGTACCATTTTTTATCATCGCCCATTACATAAAGCGTTTTTTCGTACTCACCGCCGGCATTAACAAGTGAAACTACGATATACGCACCTTCTCCCATATAATTGTTCATCTGCAGCATACATTTGTATTTGCTTGATTGTGCATTAGACTGAAAAGAAAGTAAAAAGATAAAAGCGCTTGTAAAGGCAATTTTTAGTATTGATTTCATAAAAATTTATTTGTTTTGATTGGTATTGAAATTCCAAAATTTAAATTCCAAATATTAAGCTTGGAATTTGGAATTTTGAATTTGGAATTTGGAATTTCATTTTTGAGTTTTGAGATTTAATCATTTATTTTAAAAACTCAACTGAAATATTATTTTTTGTAAGTAAGTCATTTTCTTTCGCTAGAGCGTAAGCCGTTTCGTCAAATTCTGTATTAATATCTTTTTTAGCTCCAACAGAAACTAGATATTTTAGAATAGAATCATCTTTAGAAGTCATCAGTCGCTCTGTGCAAAGCCGTTAAACCGTCTTTATTTTTAGCATTCACATCAACTTTTAAATCGGTTATTTTTTTAAGAAGCGCAACATCATTTTTAGTGATTGCTCGCATGATATAAAGTATTGCCGTCTTTTTTGAGCCTGCTAAATTTAAACCTTTATCCTGAAGTAATTTTGCTTTTGCATCAAAAGGATCTTGTTTTGGAGTCTCTCTCTCTCTTCCCACCGGACGGTAAGATTGTACTAAATAAACGCCTAAATTATTTCCGTCTTTGTCTTTTACATTAACATCTGCACCTTTAGCTAAAAGTAAACTTACAGCTTCTGGAGTTCCAGATCGTACAGCGTTTGTCAAGGCAGATTCACCTTTTAAGTTTTGAGCATTTACATTTTTAGCTTTTGGAAGAAAAAGCTCTAAAGCGACAATTTCTCTCGCAGAAGCGATTGCCATAATTGGAGTATTTCCGTCTTTGTCAGCTTTATTTACATCAACACCTTTATCTAAAAAGTATTTAATAATTTCAGTTTGATTTGGTTTTCCAGCCAAAATATGCAATACATTTTGTCCCGCTTTGTTTTGAGCAATTGCTTTAATTTTTACTTCTTCAACTAAATATTTGTACGTTTCGATTGTATTAGTTTCTCTACGGCTTCCTTGTGCGACAATTAAAAGCGCAGTTTCAGTCGGTTTAATTCCTTTTTCTAGAAGTTTCTTTAAAAGCGGAATATTTCCAGATCTTGCGGCGTACGTAAAAGCAGTATTTCCATCATTATCAATATCTTTAAGAGACATTCCTTTAGTAGAAAAATATTCGGCGACTTTTAAATCTTTATCCGATGCAATTGCCAGCAGTAAAAGGTTTGCGCCGTTTGCATATTTTTTAGTCGGATTTACACCAGCTTTAAAAAATGCATCGTACATCGCTGGGTTAGATTGTCCGTTTGAGGTCGCAAAGTCTGCTGGAGCAGTTCCGTGGCTGTCTTCAAAATTCACATCAGAACCTTTCGTTATAAGGTATTGCACCAATTCTGTATTTCCTCTATACGCGGCCCAATGTAAGTAAATACGATTATCGTGCGTTAATTTTGTAATTGTATTTCCCAGTTGCTCAATTAAAAATTTGATAGTTCGTTGCGGGAGCATCATTATTGATTGCCAAAGTTGTAACATCAAAAGCATTTGCATTTGCTTCTGCAGGATTATTTCCTTTTGCTATTTCAGCTTTAACAGTTTCGACATCTGGAGAAGTTTTCCAAAAAGATTGCTCTAAAAGGGTATTTTTTTGCTGGGCACTCACAAAAAGAGTTGCGACAAATGCAAAAGAAGCGAAAAGATTCTTTTTCATGTTTCGATAATTTATGGTTATAGAATTGTTCAAGATTAATTTAATTTTTGGATATTTCTTCGCCTATTTAGAATAAATAAAAATAAAGCAAATGTAAAGATTAATATTTTTAAATCAATACTAATTTGCTGTTAAAAGGCATTTTTAGTACAGTTTATCTCAAATTTAAGAATGACTTAAGTCTGCTTTTAATCTTTTTTTAATCTTGAAAATCTTTTCCAGAACCCATCTACGAAGTTAACCTGTCAAAAAGAGTTTTATATTTTTCTCCAAGTTTTTTCCTAAGGCGCTGTTTTGATTTTTTTACAGCATCGCTTGTAATGCCCAATAATTCTGCAGTTTCATTGTTGGTAAAGTTGAGTTTTTGAAGCAGTAAAATTCTTTTATTAGAATCTGTAATCTCTGGAAAATCTTCCTGTAAAAGCGAATAAAACTCAGGATATTCTTTTTGAAATTGCTTTTTAAAAGCATTCCAATTACTTTCTGTCATTAAGTGAGACTCTAGAAGCGCATTAAGTTTTCCTTCTTCTTTTTCTATATAATAAGAGGAAGATTTTTTTATAGTTTCTATTGTAATTTTAAGATTCTGGATTTGTTTCTTTTTTCTCTTTTAAATAATCAATCTGAGAATCTAAATTATCTTGGACTTCGCTTAACTTTTGTTCCGTTTTTAATTTTTCCAATTCTAAAGACGCTACTTTTTGCTCGTATCTTAAATGTCTGTTTTTATATTTCTTTTTGAAATAAATAAAAACCAGCAAACCTATACAAGACAGCATTGTAAATATAATAATGTAGAAGTTTTTGAGAGTAGATTCGTATTTGATTTTCTCCCCGGCTTCTTTAATATTCTGCTGATATTTTGATTTTTCTATAATCCAGTTTGCCTTATTTATGGCGAGGTCACCATCTTCATTTTGCGACGAATCTTCCAAAACAATCATTCGTCTTCTTAAAATCAGTTCATTTTCAGTGGAATCTTGCAGTTTTAAAATTTCTAATTTCAGTTTAATAATCTCCAATTCCGATTTTTTGAAATAGGTTTTTGCGACAGCAATTTTTTCGGCTCTATTTAAAACTTCTTTTGCTTTGCATCTGGTTTGTTATTTTTTAAATATAATTTGGCCAGTAATATCGAAGCATACATTGTATTTTGGTCACTTTTATAGTGCTCAGAAATTTGAATGTCATTTTTTAATAATGCGTGCGCAGTTTTTAAATCGCCTTTTTTCTCACTGATCATTGCCAAATCTCCAAGCGCCTTGGCATATCGAATTTCATCATTAATTTCTTTAGCCAATTTTGCCGTTTTATTGAGATAAGAAGCGACGAGTTTATCATTTCCTAAATAAAAATAATTTAATCCTATTGCGTTAATGATTGCGACATATTCCGATGTGTTTTTAACGGCTGTTTTTTCGGCATTTTTAAAATATTGCAGTGATTTAGCATGATCGCCAAAAGTCTGCAGTATCCATCCAATTTTTTTATAGGATTCATCAGCGGCAATAATTTGATCTGCAGGTAAAGTTTCAATTTTATCAATTAATTCCAGAAGAATTGGTGTGAGCTTAATGTAATCTCTGTAATGATACAAATAACTAACATAGTTAAGTTTGCGTCCAGATTTGCAACGAACTATTTTTAGAGATTTTTGCTTTTTGAATAGATTTTAAATAATACTGATTAGAGACTGTATTGATGCTATTATAAAAATCGCTGTATCCATTAGCCAGTAAACCATCGTAAACAACTTGAAATTTTGGTGTAATTAGAGGCTGTAGAAATTGTTTTAATGCGGTAGTATCACTTCCAAACGATTTTTCTTGATGAAGTATAAATTCTACATCTTTAATATAGTTTTTTGAAGATGCAAGTTTGCAGTTTTTGTGCATTTGTAAGTAATGCGTAAAAGAATAAAACGATGCAGTATATTTTGTTTTTGGCAGACATTAAATTTGTTTAGGCAGGTGGATTTGGAACGGTAAAAATAATAAAAAAATAGGGATCATTTGATTTGGATCTCTTAATGAGCTGATTTTTTATGTTTTAGATAAAAAAATGTCCCCATTTGTCCCCCTTATGTTAAGAGTGTTTTTACGTGTTATAATTATTTTTGTTTTCTGATTTTTTGCGACAAGTTAAATTATTCTCTTAGTAGTTTTTCAAGTATTAATACCCGATTACACGAGTTTCAAATTGGAATTTTTTGTAAAGAATTGAAAAATCAAATCGTTGCAAAAGTGTATTGAAAATATATTTTGAGAATTGAAAGTTCGCGGTATAATTTAAAATTTTCTTTATTTAGTTTTTTATCAATTGTTTTTCTTGTTGATCAAAAATATAGTTTGCCCCTGAATTATATTTCGATGTTAAAAGGCCTGCTTTTGGGCAGGCTTTTTTTCTGAATTTCAGCATCACATTTTTCATCAAAACAGACCGTAATTTTTCTTTTTTAAGAAGTTTTAAGTTCAAATCTCTATTTTATTCTTCTTTCTCTTTAAACAACCTTATTTTTTTGCTTTTTCGAATAAACTCAATAATTACTCGAGAAAGAATTTACTTGTAAAGTTTTGTCAATAAAAACGTTAGGATATTTTAAATCTGCAATCAACGAGTTTACTATTTAGAATAATTATCAATAACTAGCGTTTTTTAATTTGGAAGAAGCGATTCAAATTTCCTTTTTTTGAAATCGGCTGTTGATAACTGTTTTGAAAACCGCTTAAAAAATCATGACTTTTTCATGTTGATAACTCAACATTAATTTTCAGGAAATGGCTAGTTCATTGCGAATTACAAGTGATCATTTTACTGTTGATAAAATTTAAAAAATCTCTAATTTTTGAAGTTTTCAAACTGTTGATAATTGATTTGATTTTTAACATCTAAAACTGGACTTACGAATAACTCTGAGCTAAATTTGTATTAATAGAAAATCACGCCGATACTACCCCCAAAAAAGCGCACGAATTTCTACATCAATTTTGTCACTTAAAATTCTATATATATGTCCATTTTCGATAAAAGAATCAATTATAAACCTTTTGAATATCCTGAGGTTCTCCAATTTACTGAAGCAATTAATAAAGCCTACTGGGTACACACCGAAGTAGATTTTACAGCAGATACACAAGATTTTCATGCACATTTAAATGGAGCTGAAAAAACAGCAATTAAAAACAGTTTACTGGCAATTGCGCAGATTGAAGTAGCTGTAAAAAGTTTTTGGGGAAATATTTACGAGCATTTTCCAAAACCAGAATTCAACGGATTAGGAACTACTTTTGCAGAATGTGAATTCAGACATTCTGAGGCATATTCTCGTTTGTTGGAAGTATTAGGTTACAATGATGAATTCGAAAAACTTTTGGATGTTCCTGTTGTCCGCAGACGTGTAGATTATCTTTCGAATGTACTTAAAGACACCAAATCTCAGGACAACAGAAAATATATGGTTTCGCTGATCTTATTCAGTATTTTGATCGAAAATGTTTCATTGTTCAGCCAGTTTGCCATTTTATTGTCTTTCACAAGATTCAAAGGATACATGAAAAATGTGAGTAACATTATTGCCTGGACATCTATCGACGAACAGATTCATGCCAACGGAGGAATTTTTATTATTAATAAAATCCGTGAAGAATTTCCAGAATATTTTGATGCGCCAACTATAGAATTGATCAGAGAAACTGTGAAAGAATCTATCAGCGTTGAAGCAGATATTTTAGATTGGATTTTTGAAGATGGAGCAATTGAAACCATTAATAAAGAAGATTTAGTAAACTTCATGAAATTTAGAATTGATGAAAGTTTGAAACAAATAAATGTGGAAACGATTTTTAATGTTTCTCCAGATGAATATTCAAAAATGACTTGGTTTGAAGAAGAAGTATTTGCCAACAGTTTAGACGATTTCTTTGCCAAACGTCCTGTTGAATATACCAAACACGATAAAAGCATTACAGCAAACGATCTTTTCTAATACAAGCCCAGAATACATATGAATACGATAGACACAAACCCAGTAAATAATTTTGAACCACAGAATGGTAGTAAAATGTGGTGGAAGAACTCTGAAAGTGAGCAAATTTTAAATCGCGGTTACCTTTTAAAAGGAGAAACGGTTGAAGGTGCAATCGATAGAATTTGTACTGCTTAAGCGCAAAAGACTTTACAAACCAGAATTAAAAGAATCATTTGTAGAAATGATCGAAAGAGGCTGGATGAGTATCAGTTCACCAGTTTGGGCAAATATGGGAACAGAAAGAGGTTTGCCAATTTCTTGTTTTAACGTGCACGTTCCAGATAAAATTGAAGGAATTACCCATAAATTAGGAGAAGTCATCATGCAGACTAAAATTGGAGGTGGAACTTCTGGTTATTTTGGTGAACTGCGTGAGCGTGGAAGTGCGGTTACAGACAACGGAAAGAGTAGTGGGGCAGTAAGCTTTATGAAACTTTTTGATACTGCAATGGATACGATTTCGCAAGGTGGCGTGCGCCGTGGTGCATTTGCGACTTATTTGGATGTTGATCACCCGGATATTGAAGAATTCTTAAAAATAAAAAGCATCGGAAACCCGATCCAGAATTTATTTACAGGAATCTGTGTTCCAGATTATTGGATGCAGGAAATGATTGATGGGGATAGTGAAAAAAGACAAGTTTGGGCAAAAGTTTTAGAAAGCCGTCAGCAAAAAGGATTACCTTATATCTTTTTTAGTGATAATGTAAATAAAAATAAACCTCAAGTATATAAAGACCAAAATTTACGCATTAATGCGAGTAATTTATGCGGCGAAATTATGCTTCCGTCTACTCAAGACGAATCATTTATCTGCTGTTTATCTTCAATGAATTTGGAGCTTTATGAAGAATGGAAAGATACTGAAGCTGTAAAATTGGCGATCTTTTTCTTAGATGCTGTTTTACAGGAATTCATCGAAAAAACAGAGGGTAATTACTATTTGGATCTGCGACTAATAAATTTGCGAAAAGACACCGTGCATTAGGTTTAGGAGTTTTAGGATGGCATTCTTATCTTCAAAAAAATATGATTCCGTTTGAAGGCATGGAAGCGAAAATGAAAACAACAGAAATTTTCAAACATATTAGCGACAAGGCTGATAAAGCAACGCAGGAATTGGCTAGAATTTACGGTGAACCAGAATTGTTAAAAGGTTACGGAAGACGTAATACAACAACAATGGCAATTGCGCCAACAACTTCTTCTTCTGCAATTTTAGGACAGACATCACCAGGAATTGAACCTTTCAGCAGTAATTATTACAAAGCTGGATTGAGTAAAGGTAATTTTATGCGTAAAAACAAATACCTTAAAATATTGCTGGAGAAAAAAGGTTTAGACAACGAAGAAGTTTGGAGAGGAATTATGCTGAATGGCGGAAGCGTACAACATATGGAACAACTAACTCAGGAAGAAAAAGATGTATTTAAAACATTTAAAGAAATCAGCCAGTTAGAAATTGTACAGCAAGCTGGAATCCGTCAGAAATTTGTTGACCAAGGACAAAGTTTAAATCTAAACATTCCAGCAGAATTACCAATTAAAGAAGTAAATCGCTTAATGATCGAAGCTTGGCGGCAAGGCGTTAAAAGTTTATACTACCAAAGAAGCCAAAGTGTTTCTAAGGAATTAGTTACAAGTCTTGTTTCTTGCGGCAGTTGTGAGTCATAAATAAAAAAAAAAGCCGGATCTTATAGATCCGGTTTTTTTATGTAGAAAATACTGCGACTTATAAATTCCCGTTTAAGATGTTAGAAAGTTTAGGTAAATATTTCTCGAGATTTATTGCTAAAATAATTAAAAAGATAAAAGCAATAATTGGAGAAAACATCATTATAAAATTAGAATAGTCAGGAATGATTTTAGTAAGACTTTGTAACATTATGAAATAAATTAACGGATGATACAAATAGATAAAAAGCGAATATTTTCTTCCCCATTCTGAAAATCTGTTTTGTGGCAGATTTATTTTTGAAGCTAAAATAAATAAAGAAATAGAATAAATTATTGTCCCGATTAAAAATTGATGTTTGATTTTGGGATAATCAAAAAGGTTTAAAAATAATTCTGTTTCAAAATATTGGATGATGAAGCCTAATAAAATCAATCCAATTAATATGGTATTGCTAATTTTAAAGTGTTGTTTTTTTGAAACCACAATTCCGATATACATAAATGGGATCGATAATAAAAACCTAATGGAAAAAAAACCCAAATTTTTATGAATGAATTGGTCGTAAGAATCCGTAAATAATGCCCCAATTAATATACCTGCAGAAAGGTACGGAAGTATCCAGCTTTTTTTTATAAAATACAAATGCCAAATAATAATATAACCAGTTAATAATGAACCTAAAAACCATAAATGGGGCTGAACGCCAATAAATATATCTACAATATTTTTAGGCATATTTTTAGTTTTAAAACATATTGGCAAATAAATTACAAAAGACACTAATATAATGGAAATCAGCAAGCTTATGTTCTTTTGTATTCTCTTAAAATCAAGAGTATTGTGTTCAATTTTTGGCCCTAAAAACAAACCTGATGCAAGGAAAAAAATGGAACAGCCCAGCGCGAAAACAATTTTAAAGTATAAATATATTCGTTACTTAAACTTCCAAATGAAGCATGAATGCACATTACAGCTAATGCTCCAATGAGTCTGAAGAAATCAATTCCGTTTTTTCTATCCATATTTTTTTATAATAATTGACGCGCTTTAAACTAAATTTCGTTTTTTATTTTGATCTAATTTTCGATGCAAATAAAGATTATTTTATTTAAACTTTAGACTTCAACTGACTCAAAGTTTTGCAGAAACTAGGAATAAAGGATGATTCTAGAAATTGTGGCAGAAAAGAATGAGTACTAATTCGAGGCAAAAAAATATTTCAAAAAAACACTAATTTAGCACCACATTTAATCAAAGATTCCAAAACCAAAATCATTTCTAGATGGAGAATATTTCCGTAATTATAATGTTGCTATTTGGCGTAGCATTTCTAAGCCTTATTAGTAAAAGATACAATTTTCCAATTCCAATTGTTTTGGTTTTATGCGGTGTAATTATCAGCGTAGTGCCAGGGCTTCCGGTTATTGCCTTAAGTCCTGAAGTTGTTTTTATCATTTTCCTGCCGCCTCTTTTGTATCACGCGGCATGGCATACAAGCTGGTCGGATTTTAAACAGACAATCCGTCCGATAGCTTTAGCGGCTGTTGGTCTCGTTTTTTTTACTACAGGATTAGTGGCAGTAGTAGCGCATTGGCTTATAGATGATATTTCTTGGCCGTTAGCATTTTTGCTTGGAGCTATTGTTTCGCCTCCAGATGCAGTTTCTGCAACAGCTATTACCAAAGGTTTAGGACTTCATCCAAGATTAATTGCAATTCTTGAAGGAGAAAGTCTCGTGAATGATGCCAGCGGTCTTGTGGCGTATAAATATGCTTTAACAGCAATAACAGCTGGGAATTTTGTTTTATGGCAGGCAGGGCTAAACTTTGTTTTAATGTCTATTTTGGGTATTGGAATAGGTTTAGGAGTTGGGTTTATAATGCACTATATTCACAAAAGATTTGTTTGTGATGATATTATTGAGGTAACACTTACCTTGTTAACACCATTTGCATCTTATTTAATCGCCGAACATTTTCATGGTTCGGGAGTTTTGGCTGTGGTGACTACTGGATTATTTTTGTCGGCAAGATCAGGAACTATTTTTTCTCATGAAAGCCGAATCATGACCAATACAATTTGGGATGTTTTGAGTAATATTTTGAACGGCTTAATCTTCATTTTAATTGGATTACAGTTAAGACAGATCATTGACGGAATCAGCAATTATTCAGGAACTTCCTTATTTATATGGGGAGCCGTGATTAGTACTGTGGTTATTGTAGTCCGATTTTTGTGGATTGTTCCAGCGACAATAATTCCTAGAATGATCAGCAAAAGAATCCGATTGAAAGAAGAATTTGATTATCGAAATATGATCATTTTTGGCTGGTCTGGAATGCGGGGCGTGGTTTCGATGGTACGCGGCTTTGGCTTTGCCGTTAATGTTGAATAAGACAGAAGGATTTCCGCTTCGTAATTTGATCATTTATTTGGTTTTTTGTGTAATACTTTCCACTTTAGTTATTCAAGGGCTTACGCTTCCGTGGCTGATTAAAAAGCTAAAAATCGAACGATATTCTATTTTAGCAGAAGAATATGATGTTCGGAATATAATAGTTTCTGAAACGATTGCTCATATCGAGGATAATTTTTCATTATTAGATGATGAATTACTTCACAATATTAAAAGTAAATACGAAGTAAAATTTAACCGACTGCAAAAGACAGAGCTTCCCGCTAACTTTTTTGGAAATGGAAAAGTACTAGACGGACAAATTTTTAATGAGTTTACGCGAGTTCAAATTGATCTTTTGAATGTAGAACGAAACAAACTCGAAAGTATGCATAAAAAGGGTGCTGTAAACGAAGAAATTTTTCGCAAAATAGAAAAGGAACTTGATTTGGAGGAAACGCGTTTATGGATGGAAATGTATGAAGAATAAAGTTTTTAATTATCAAATTCCAAATTCCAAATTCCAAATATTGCTTTGTCAAAGTTCTGAACTTTGACAAAGCTTTTTTCTTTTTACGATTCTTTAACTCGGAATTTTTACATCGCTAACCGCTAAATTGGCACTGGCCTGCGCCATAATCTTAGAAGTATTTTTATTGATAACTTCTGCTTTTATATTGATAATAGTTTTGCCTAATTTTTCCACTTTAGTTTTTACTATAACCATGTGTGATTCGAATGCGGGATTAAAATAATCAATGTATAAATTTATCGTCGGATAGAATTTTTCTAATCCCAAAACCATAAAATTTACGCCGATACAATCGTCAATCATTCCAGCAGTTACACCTCCATGAAGCATTCCCACAGGATTTGTCATTTCTTTTCTAACGTCGAATTCAAATTCAACTCCTTTTTCTTCAACCGCAATTACCTTTCCATTGAGCCAATGTGCAAAAGGAGAGGGACTTTCTGTAAAATGTTTTCCAATAAAACTTTGAAGAAATTGTAATCTTTTGTTTTCCATTTTATACTATTTAAGCGGATAATTTTGTATTGTTTTTAGCCGGGTTAATTAATTTATAAGCTGTTTTTGGGAAAAATCGACTTAGGAAATAAACAATTTTTGTGTCGCCTACGCGAATGGTAAAGTTGTTTTTGTGAATACCATCAATTAATGCTTTTACTAATTTTTCTGGCGTAATTGTTTTAGCGTCAATTCCTTTCGCCATATCTGTTGCTACTAACGGAGGTAATAATTCAAAAACTTTGATATTGCTTTTAGCTATTTCTAAATGATTTCTAAGTGATGCTGTATAAAAACGTAACGCGGCTTTTGTTGCTGAATAGGTTGGAGCTCCATTAGAAGGAACATAACTCAAGATAGAAGTCGTATTGATGATGGCACTTTCTGGTCGGCTTTCAAGCATTTTAAGAAATAAATTATTCAATCTTATGACACCCAAATAGTTTATATTCATTTCGTAAGTCACCAGATCTGTAATTTGATCGTTTGTTTTAGCTAAATTATTTGGCGGATTTATAACGCCTGCATTGTTGTACAGAATATCGATTCCGCCCAGACTTTCTATTTGATGATATAATTTTAAAGCATCATCTGGATTCGCAACGTCATTCTGAATAGCTGTTACCTGCGGATAAAGTTTTTTGGCTAAATCTAATTTCTCCTGATTTCTTCCTGTAATAATTACTTTGGCTCCATTTGCCAAAAATTGTTTAGCAGATTCTAGGCCAATACCTGAAGCACCGCCTGTAATTAATATTGTTTTTCCTTTTAAGTTCATTTTTTCTGATTTTAGAAGTGTATAATTTGTTTCGTTTAAGAATATTAAATAAATTTGCTTGCATTTTGCAAGTACAAATATATTAATTACTTGCAAAACGCAAGTGAATTTTTAATTTATTTTTATGGCGACTTCAAAAAAAAGGTCAAAATGTCCAATAAGTACTTCTCTGGAAATATGGGGAGATAAATGGTCTTTGTTGATTATTAGGGATTTGATGTTTAAAAAACAATGTACTTATGGAGATTTTTTAAAGTCAGAAGAAAAAATTGCTACCAATATTTTGGCAAGCAGACTTCTCGTTTTAGAAGAAAATGATTTAATTGTAAAATTGGAACATCCCGAAAGTAAAGCCAAAGTACTGTATCAACTAACCGAAAAAGGAATAGAGTTATTCCCGGTTGTATTAGAAATCAGTTTATGGGCCGAGAAATACTATGAAATCCCAGAAGAAAGAAAAGTTATACTAGAAAAAGCAAAACAAAACAAAACAGATTTTATAGAAAAATCTGTAAAGAAGATGAGAGAGAAGTGTTGATGGTTAATTGTTAATGGTTGATAGTTGATAGTTGATAGTTTATAGATGATGGTTTATAGTTGATGGTTAATACTTAATTGTTGATTAATGATGGTCAGAGATTTTATTTTCATGTTGTCTTTCTGAGCGAAGTCTAAGAATAAGCACCAAGTACGACTCAACTATCCATAATCAATTATCAATTTAGCGATCAACAATTAACAATTAACAATTAACAATTAACAATTAACCATTAAATAACCCCCATTTTCTGCATTAAAAAAGTTGCACTTTTATTTTTACAGATTCCGTTTCTGAGTTTATAATCGAAGTGTAATTCGTTATTTTGAATCTCAACTTCGAAACATTGATTGGTTAAAACTTCTGGATATTCGTTTGTTGTTAAGCAGACTTCTATATCGTGTGTAGCGATTGCACCGACGGCTTTTTTAGAAATTATTTTCTTAACAACCTCAATAGTTCCATTTCTTTTGTCATCAGAATTTGTACCTCTTAAAATCTCATCCAATAAAACAAAAGCAGGCTGATTTTCAAGCGCATCCATGATCTGTTTTAAACGTTTAATTTCAGCAAAAAAGTAAGATTCACTATCCGATAAAGAATCTGATAAACGCATTGAAACCAATACTGGAAGTGGATGTATTTTAGCTTCTGCGACACAAACAACTGAACCAATTCCGCCCAATACCATATTGATTCCTAAACTCCTTAAAAAAGTACTTTTTCCCGACATATTAGAACCTGTCAAAATCACAAAAGAAAGCGGGTAAAAATTAGTGTCATTTCCTATTCGAGTTGCAGGATTCAATAACGGATGACTAAGGTTTTTAAATTCAATTTTATATTCTGAATTGATTTCAGGAAAAACAAAATCAGAATTGTTGTAGGCTAAATTGGCAAGACTATTTAAAGTTTCAATTTCGCCAATAGTAGAAATCCAGTGATCAAGTTCAGAAGCGTAATTGTCTTTCCATTTCAAAAGCGCTTTTAAAACGTGCAGATTAAATAAAAATGTGCCGTTGAACAAAGTTGCAGTTACAAAATTACTTATGGTATCCATTCTCGAAAACAATTCTGAAAGCTGTTTTAAATGCTGGCTGGCTTTTGCATTTTTAAAATGAAGCTGTTCCTGTAATCGTATTAATTTTTTGGACTGGAAAGATTCGTTTTCGATTTTCTCCATCAATAAACTATACTGTTTTATGATTTTATCAACGTTATCTGCTTTCGCTATTTCTGACTGGATTCTTTTTACAGATCTTCCTAAAACAATTAAATTCGCAATAAAAACATACGTCAAATACGATAGTAAAATAGTTTTTGAAGTAAATAAATATGCGACTAAAAGTCCAAAAAATAATGTTGGAAGAAGTATTGAAAGTGCAATTAAAACTTTAGGTAAGGAATTATTTTTAAAAGAAATCCAATGTTTTATTGCTTCGTAAGATGCTTTAGAATCTTCGCTTATTATGGCTAAAGCTTGAAATTCCTGTCTCCAGTCAACTTTAGTTTTCAATTCGTTTACAGCTTCTTGATTTTCTAAAATGGCGACTTCAGGAAGTGTATGCAATAAAAGGTCTGCGAGTGTTTTTTTTCCGATAAAAGAGGCTGTTCGGTTTATATTTTGAAATAAAGAATGTTCTCCAAAAATATCTAAATCGTAAGCATACGGATGATGAAAATCGATAAATTCAGCTCCGTTTTCAAATGATGTTTTTTCTCTTTTTAAGAAAGAAATTTCATTTTGATTGATTTTGAGAAGTGTTTCGGCCAATAATTTCTCAAAAGACAATCGCGAATGGATTCTCATTAAAATGATAAAACCAGCAAAAGACAGAACAGCTAAAATGACATAAAGTATTTCGCTTGTTTTGATGTAATAAAACATGAAAAACAGTAAAAGAAAAATACTCAATAACCTCAAAAGGCTTATGCTGTTATATTTTTTGTTGGTTTTATTATAAAGTTCTGAATACGTGCTGACTTTGTCTTGATATGCTTTCATTAGAATAATTTACTGAAATACAAATATAACTTTTAAGTGACAAAATCATCAGATATTAGAATTAATCTTCATGCATAACTAATACAGGAATTGGAACTTCTTTTGAAATCTTTTTAGTAAAACTGGAGTCAAATAGACTTTCAAAGAAAGATCTTTTGTGTGTAATAGTTGTTAATATATCAATGTCTTTGTACAAAATAAAGTCTAGAATTGTTTCTTTAACTTCGTCGCTCGGCAAAACTAAAAACTCCACATTTTCTTCAGCAAATTCTCTTTCCCATTCTTTTACTGTTACATCAGAAACATCAGAATCGGATGTTTTCACATATAGACTTTTAACTTTTGCATCTGTTTTCTTTGCTATTTTCAGGATTTTCTTAAGCTCTTTTTTATCTTTTTCACGATAACGTGTTGTAAAACCAATCGTTTTGATTTTTTTGAATTTAGCTTCAAGAGGAACACATAAAACCGGAACTTCAACTCCCGAGATAACAGAGTTTGTATTAGACCCCGTAAAGAATTTTGTCCAGTCCGATTCGCTGTTTGTTCCCATTATTACAAAATCGATTTGATCTTCTTCAACCGCGTTTTTGAGATTGTATAAAAGATCGCCGTCCATTAAACGGTGTTTGATTACAATATCGTCTAATTTACGTTCGGCGACAATAGTTCTTAATTTTGGAATTTCATCTTTGAACATTTCAAATTTGGCTAATTCGATTGAACTGTATATAGAAGCATAATTCTCTGGGAAGAACTGGCTGTCGTAAACTGGAATTTCAAATGTATGAAGCAAGATTAATTCGGCTTTCACAATTTTAGCAAATTCTAAAGCATGTACAAATGCATTTGTCGATGCATCAGAGAAATCGGTAGGGAATAATATCTTTTTCATTTTATTAGGATTATGGTTTGTCTCTCAAATTTACTCATTCTAAGAGGAAAACAACCTGATAATTATCAGTATTTTAACACTTAATGATTTGTTAATACCTATTAATTTTAAGATTTAAGATAGGATTTCAATTCAAAAGAAATTATTCCTTTTTTTATACCTTTGCGACATGATAAATCAAGATTCTATAGTCGCTTTGGCCACACCATCTGGAGCTGGAGCTATCGCCATAATTCGAATTTCAGGATCCGAGGCCATTACGATTGGTAATTCGGTTTTTAAATCTATCAAAAACAAAGATTTAACCAAACAGAAAACACATACACTTCATTTAGGACATATTGTAGACGGAAGCAAAACGCTTGATGAAGTTTTGGTTTCGGTATTTAAAGGTCCGAATTCATATACAGGAGAAGATACGATTGAAATTTCGTGCCACGGATCAACTTATATTCAACAGCAGATTATTCAGTTATTACTTCGAAATGGCTGTAGAATGGCCGATGCAGGTGAATTTACTCTTCGTTCTTTCTTAAACGGAAAACTAGATTTATCACAGGCAGAAGCCGTTGCCGATTTGATTTCGTCTGATAACGAAGCTTCGCACCAAATTGCCATGCGACAAATGCGAGGCGGATTTAGTAATGAAATTGCTAAACTTCGTGAAGAACTTTTAAATTTTGCTTCTTTAATCGAATTAGAATTAGACTTTGCAGAAGAAGATGTAGAATTTGCAGATAGAACTCAGTTTCATGAATTATTAAACCGAATTGAATTTGTTTTAAAGCGTTTGATCGATTCGTTTGCGGTTGGAAACGTCATTAAAAACGGAATTCCAGTTGCTATTGTCGGCGAGCCCAATGTTGGAAAATCGACTTTGCTGAATGCTTTATTGAATGAAGAAAGAGCAATTGTTTCGGATATTGCAGGAACAACCCGCGACACAATCGAAGATGAACTAGTAATTGGAGGTATCGGATTCAGATTTATTGATACTGCCGGAATTCGTGATACCAAAGATGTTGTAGAAAGTATTGGAATAAAGAAAACTTTCGAAAAAATAGAACAGGCACAAGTGGTAATTTATTTATTTGACGGATTGAAATTTCAAACGTCAAGTTCTGATTTTGTTTCTGAAATTGAACAAATCAAAAATAAATATCCCTTAAAGCCATTGCTTATTGTAGTGAATAAAAAAGATGTTTTATCTGCAGATGAAGTTCAAAACATCACCACTAAACTTGAAAATTTAAACGCCAAACTTTTATTAATTTCTGCGAAAGAAAAAGTAGGTGTAGAGGATTTGAAGAATGAATTATTATCTTTTGTAAATACTGGGGCACTTCGTAATAACGAAACGATTGTAACTAATACAAGACATTATGATTCCTTATTAAAAGCTTTGGATGAAATACAGAAAGTAAAATTTGGTTTAGAAACAGGTCTTTCAAGTGATCTTATGGCGCTGGATATCCGAGAAGCTTTGTACCAATTTGGACTGATTACAGGTCAGGTCTCAAATGACGAATTGCTTGGGAATATCTTCGCAAATTTCTGCATCGGCAAATAAAAGGCGCAAAGAAACGCAAAATAAAAACAAGCAAAAGAGCTAAAATGGTGGTAATTAACATTTTAGCTCTTTTTTTATTCAATTGTTTTTTGGAATATTTGATGGTTGTTTTGCTCAGATTTGTACCCCAGTTGTACCTCGAATTTCGAGGTACAAATATTTGTACCTCAAAGGACAAATTATGACACTCAATGGCACACAGTGGCGCATAAACGCACCTTGCGGCACGTTAAGGCACAAAAGAACGGACAAAGTAGGACACATAACTTAAAAATGTAAGAAAATTATGAGTTCAAACATTCGGATTAACAAAATCTGCGAATTTTGCGGTAATGAATTTATCGCGCAGACAATTAAAACACGCTTCTGCTCCCATAAATGCGGGAGTAAGAGCTACAAGGTTAGAAAAAGACAAATAACTAATGATGTTCCGGAAGAGACATCTGAAGGCATGAGAAGCTATGATTTGGAGGTGCTGAAAAAGCAGGATTTTTTTACCATCGTACAGTGCGGCCAGATTTTTGGAATCAGCAGAAGGACAATATTCAGAATGATTGCCAGAAATGATTTAGATATTGTAAAACTTGGAAGAAGAACCCTGATATGTAAACACAGCATAAGCAATTTATTTACTGTTCAGAAACCTGAGGCTGAAGGTAGTGACAACAATACAATTGATTTTGATATGGATGACTGCTATACCATTACCCAGGCACAGGCGGCTTATAACATTAGCCAGAGCGGCTTGTATTTTATTATTAAAAAGTATGATATAAAAAAAATTACTTCAGGTAAATATACATACGTGCAGAAAAAGGATTTAGATGTTTATTTAAAAGGTATTGATCATGAGTAAAAGTATTATTACACTAAGAAAGAAAGTTATTTCTGGAGGAAGGTTATCTCTTTATCTAGATTATTACCCTCCATTTTGGGATTCAAAAACCAACAGTTTCTCAAGACGCGAATTTTTGAAACTCTATCTTTACCAGAAGCCTGCCGATCAGTATGAGAAAATGAGTAATACCGAAAACCTTCATACTGCTGAACTCATTCGGGCAAGAAAACAGAATGAAATTAATAAAAGTGAAATTTATTCCTCATTTGAAAAAGAACAGCTTCAGATACAAGCAGTAGGAAAAGAATCTTTTCTTCAATATTATAAAAATTTAGGAAATAAGAAGGTAGGTAACAATTTATCAATCTGGGCCAGTGCTATTATTCATTTTGAAGCTTTTTTAAAAGGGAGGGACCTGCTATTTAAGGACGTGACTGTTACTTTAATTGAAGATTACAGGGATTATCTTTTAAAAGCTAAAAGTTTAAGAAAGAATAAAAAACAGTTGTCTCGAAATACGGCTCTTTCTTACTATAATAAAATAAAAACAACCCTGAAAGCGACCTACAAAGAAGATAAACTGAAAACGGATGTAAATGCAAAGATAGGATCGATAAAGGAAATGGAATCCCAAAGAAATTTCATGACCCTTGAAGAAACCCGCAGGCTCTTTGCAACGCCCTGTCCTAATTTGATTGTCCGTAAGATTTCTATGTTTTCTGTTCTTACGGGGGTTAGGTATTCGGATATTTCCAAGCTGATCTGGTCCGAACTGCATCACATTGAAAATGATGGGCATTACATTATTTTCAGGCAGAAAAAAACCGAAGGTACAGCTTCAATACCAATTTCTGATGAAGCTTTTGAACTGCTGGGAAAGAGAAAAGGGGAAAATGAAAAGGTATTTAAAGATTTAAATAAATGGGATGTTGACCGTACGCTTCCTGTGTGGGTAGCATTATCGGGTATTAAGAAACATATTACCTTTCACTGTTTCAGACATACTTATGCAACTTTACAGCTGACAGCAGGAACTGATATTTTTACTATTTCCAAAATGCTCGGACACAAGAGTGTAAAAACTACTCAGATCTATGCAAAAGTGATTGACCAGAAGAAAAGGGATGCTTGCTAACAGAATTTCTTTGGAGTAAGGCTCAGTATTTTTTATGTGTTAGAAATTTAAATGCACCTCATTATTTAATGGGGTGTTTTAATTTAATGCGGTGTCTTATTTGGTCTGTTAATATGATGAAATTAAATACTATAAGTATATCTCAATGGATTTATTCGTCCACAAATAGTAGAACATTTAGTAAATACGCTATACCCTGATTTTTTAATCGTGCAAGCGCCACTTGCATAAATTACCAGATATAAAATTAAATCAGCAGTTGAGCGGTAATTAGGATTACAGGTATTGTGCATCTACATAACAATATTAAGTATAAAAATGCAAGCATCTAAGCTATAGTCGCGAGTGGCATACTATTAAAGTATTAGCGTAAAAAGAATCTGGAAAATTATTTGAAGCGCTGAGAAGCAGTACGATTTAGCTTCGGACTGTTACTACTTTTTCAAACCTTCCGTGATGGCTTATAGAAACATCCTGCGACCTGTTTTGTGAAGAAACTGCGAGATAAGGAATTCCTTGTTTATCTTTTAGAATTGCTTTTTTTTCAATTTCTATTACTTGGTTTAGATCCTCTAAAACAGTGACCGCTATTGTATGGATACTGTCTTTTGAAAGAATGGTTTGGGTGTGGTACGTATTTTCCAGGCAGGTAACTTTCCCACTTATAGAATTTTGTTTTTGTGATATTATAGTGCGACTTAATTTCTTAGGGATGTATTGCCTTATTTTCGTTTTACGATTGTAAACTTTGTACGTCTGCCTCCTTCATACTCCAAAGTATCCAAACCATGATTTCTGGATCTGAAGATTTTTTGATGAGCAATTGTTCCTCATCGGTAAATAGTTTTGCTGTAAAACCCCTGCAGCGCCAATTACTTTCCCTGCGGCTCTGCAGTATATCGATGACATCATTGCCGATCACTTTTCGGACAGTTTGGTTTCTATGATTTCTACAGCCGTTCTAACGTCCAGCATTCGCTCCATATCGGAGTTGTCAATCACCACATCAAAAGTTTCTTCCATGTCAAGGATTATGTCTACCAGATTAGCTGAATTGATGTTTAGATCATTTATAAAATCAGTATTTTCGGTAAGGTTGTCATACGCTTGGGTATTTGTTGCGTAAGGTTTAATGATTACTTTTAGTCTTGCGATAACTTCTTCTTTGTTCATATACTTATTTTTGAAATTTTTTAAATATTACACAGGCATTTACATCACCAAAACCAAAACTTGCTTTGGCAATTATCCTAGAGTCGCTATAAACTGTTTGTAGAGGTATTTTTGTAGCGCTTATAAGCGAACTAATTTCAGGATGAAGATCTTCACAATTCGTATTTCCAAAAACAAAACCTTCATCAAGCTGTAATACCGTCGCGATACTTTCTATACTGCCCGTCGCGCTTAAGCAGTGTCCGGTCATGCCTTTTAAGGAATTGATGTACGGGAAATCAGTTCCTTTTCGACCTAGCGCTTTTGTCCAGTTTTCAATTTCCAGACTGTCCTTTGCAGTTGCGGTAAGATGCCCGTTTATGGCATCAATATCCTCGGCGCAATACCTGCATGTTGAATTGCATTTTTGATGCATCGCTGTACGGCAGTGCTGTTAGGTGCTGTCATGCTTCCATTGTCGCGCTGTCCGCCAGAGTTTACATGGCCCCCCAATATTTCGGCGTATATAACTGCACCGCGTTGTAAGGCACTTTCCAGATCTTCGATCACCAACGCTCCAGCGCTACTTCCGGGGACAAATCCTGCGAGCAGTAACACTCATGGGCCGTGAACCCTTTTCGGGTTTATCATTGTATTTTGAACTGCAGACACGTAAAGCATCAAATCCAGCCCAAATGTAAGGTCCGCTGTCGCTTGTACTTCCTGCCAATATGCGTTTAGCCTGTCCGGAATGTATGCGGTCAAAAGCCATCAGTATAGCTTCTGTTCCTGTTGCGCAGGCAGATGAATTGGTGGTAATCTGGTTTCCGAGTCCCAATTTCCCGCCGAGATAAGCGCTGATACCGCTGTTCATAGTTTGTGCCACAACAGTACTTCCCAGTCTTCGAGTTTGTAATTCATCTATTTTATAAATGCTTTCGCGGAATTTATCGATACCGGAAGTTCCAGATCCAAAAACAGTACCGCTCTCCCAATCCGGCTCTTCATTATTTTCTACTGGCAGTCCGGCATTTTCCCAAGCTTCCATTCCTGCAATAACACCGTATAAAATACCCGTACTGTTAAAACCTCGAAGTTCAAGTTCTGTAAAATATTTTGATTTGAGTCCTTCGGATATTTCGGGTTTACCCGCTATCTGACAGGAAAACTGAAGTTCCTGCAGTGCTTGTCATGGCGGATTCCGGATAGTCCATTTTTTACAGCGTGGCTGAACGCGACAATTCCAACCCCGTTGGGAAGCGCTACACCCAGACCTGTTATGACCACTCTTCTACTCATAATTTATTGGTAATCATGCCAGACAAAATGCCTTTGCAGACTTCCTGTCCAGCTTGGTTTTTCATAATGACATCACACTTTAATTTTCCAAACCTGAAAAATAATTTTTGAGAAGTTACTGTTACTTTTTCATTTGGGTAGACGGGTTTTAAAAACTGCGTTTCAGCAGAGGTGAATGCAATTACAGTATCTTTATTAAAAGCATCGCCCAATAGATAAATACCCAGGCAGACCATTCCAATCTGTGCCATAGTTTCGGTCAGGATTACACCTGGAGTTACAGGATTGTCTTTAAAATGCCCTTTATAAAAATCAAGATCTTTGGTAAAAGTATAAGTTCCGGTCACACCATTTTCATCCACATCAAGCGGCTCATCCACAAACAAAAAAGGCTTACTGTAGAGGCGTTGCGCTAAAATATCAGTTGGTTTCATCATATTTTTATTCTATTAATTTTCATCATTCATCATTCACCATTAAATTATTACCACTGTAATAAAACCCTTTGTGCCGAAAATCCAGGACCAAAACTAAGCATGAGTCCTTTTTCTCCTGCTTTGGGCTTCCCGTCCATAATGCGTTCTAAAACATATAATACAGTGGCGCTTGACATATTGCCATAGTACTTGAGTACTTCTTTTGTATCATCTATATTCTTTCCCAAACCTGCAAAAAGCGATTCAACGGTCGTGACAATCTTTTTCCGCCGGGATGGAATATCATGTGGTCTATATCTTTGATTTCTAAATTGTTCTTTTGAAGGAACGGATGAATAATGCCGCCAAAATGTGATGCAATGGTATCAGGAACTTCAATGTCTAAAACCATCTGTAAACCAGTATTGGTTAGTCGGAATCCCATCATATGTTCGGCTTCATAAAAATGATACATTTCTTCGTCTAGAATTTCAGGACCATAGTCGTCTTCATAAGAAGAAAGTAAACAGCAGGTCGCTCCATCTCCAAAAATTGCGGCACTGACAATATTAGGCATCGAAAAATCATCAAGCTGAAATGTTGCCGTTGGTGATTCCACAGCGATGACCGTCGCACGTTTTCCGGGATTGGCTTTTAGAAAATTTTTGGCATATATAATACCCGATATCCCAGCGAGCACAACCCATTTCTGTAACAGGAAGACGTACAATATCCTGTCTCAATTTCATTTTATTGATCAGGTAAGCATCTAAGGAGGGAATCATAATACCGGTACAGCTTACGGTAATGATATAATCCAGCGTTTTTGGCTCCCAATCTGCTTTTTGAAGAGCTTTTTGCAGTACCTGTTCGCCTAAAATAATTGCTTCCCGCGTATAAATGTCATTTTTTTGCTCAAACGAACTGGCAGTAAAAACTTCCTGCGGATCCATTATAGAATAACGTTTATCAACAGCGGCACCTTCAAATATTTTTTTTACTTTTTTTATAAAACGTTCATCCTGCCCATCAAGCCAGCCTTCCAGCATTGGAAGTATATCTTTGGTTTCGCGTGAATATTGCGTGGCTGTTTGGCGGCGGTAACTATTTTTACACTCATTTGTTTGTAATTATCCACTGGTAGCGAAAAGCCCATTTCCAGTTTATCGTATAGTTTTTTAAATTAGTTTTTTTAGAGAATTCTTCGAGTTCTTTTTTCTTAAATCCTCTTAAAATGGATACCAGTCCATCTTCACGCGACATGCTTTTTAGATTAAAAATAGAACAGATCAGTTCAAAAAGCCGGTAGGCTGTTTTACTGCGATGCAGGTCATTAATAATGATTCCAGCCCGGGCATTCTTCTTAAAGATAGTAATTATATTTAATATTTCATTATCTCTAAAATGGTGCAGGGTAAGAGTGCATAAAACGATATCATACTTAAGAAGTTTAAAGTCCGCACTAAAAATATCCATGCACTCATATTCAATATTGGGATATTCTTTAGACAATACCTTCGCATAATTTACAGTGAATTCGTTGGCATCTATACCAATAAGCTTGAATGTGTACTTATTTTTTTGACCGAATGCGGCCAGCATGCGAAGCATATCTCCATTACCGCATCCAATATCTGCTATTGTGATTGTTTTGGTGTGTTCGAGTTTTTTTATTAATCTTTTTACGCCGTGAAGCGTAACTTTATTGCCTCCGAGTAATTGGTTAATACGGGCAATCTGGTCAAGTGCTTCTTTTAAATCTTCTCCCTGAAGAGAAAAATCATCCATTATTTCAGATTCCTGTGTTCTATATTGGGTGTTTATTGACATTTAATGAATTGCTATAGGTTTTCCGTGCGTTTGTTTAATGATTGCTTGCTAAAAGTCTGGGAAATGACGTCGCTATGGTAATCAATAGGTTGGTAATTGTTCTATGGGTTAGGATACGCGAGAGAATTCGTCCGATCACTATTCTCTTACCAAAGTGTTTTTTCCATTCTTTGGTATATTTTTTTTCTAATAGTTCGCGGGACATTGTATGATTTGAAAAAAATTCCAAAATTAATTCCGATGCAATTTTTGCGCTGTGAATCGCCATCGCCATTCCGTTTCCGCAAAGCGGATGAATAAGCCCTGCGGTATCTCCAATCATTATAATATGGTTTTCTACGGCTTTTTTCTTCTCAAAAGAAATCTGGCTTATCGTAAGTGGTTTTTCAAAAAGAAGCGTGCTGTTTTCAAAAACAGCTTTAAGATGTTTGTTTTTATATAGTACCTCGTCGCTGGTATTGCTCAATGTTTTTATATTGTTTGAAAGTGGCATAATCAGCCAGGTAACAAATATTTATGATATCGTTTTCTACCTTGGAAACCCCGCAGTAGCCGCCTTTAAAGTTGTGCAGTGCTACAAGATCATTATCCAGGTTACCAGAATAATGCGCTTTTACAGCCAGCCAGGGTGATTTTTTATGGAAGAAGCAGCGATCTAAAACCTGATCTATAGTAGAACGTTTGCCAAATGCGCCCAAAACAATTTTGGCCTTTAAAATTTGATTTGAAGTTGTAACAGTCAATACTTCATTATCGAAAGAAACAGCAGTCACATTTTCCTTAATTACGCAACATTGGCTCGTTAATACTTTTTGATATAAGAAATCGTCGAGTGCATATCTGCTGATGCCAAATCCTCCCAAAGGAAGTTTTGCTTTTGCCTTTTTTCCATTATTTGCAGTAAATTCAAATTTAGTAATGTTTGTGGGATGAAGTTCTGTCACATCCGCGCCTAGCCATTTTAAATAAGGTAAAATTTCATTGGAAATATATTCACCGCAGACCTTATGTCTGGGGAAATTAGATTTTTCAATAAGTATTACTTTTAGATTTTTTTGAGACAGGTGTAGAGCCGCTGTTAAACCAGCCAGCCCGTCGCCAATAATTAGTACATCTGAAGTTGTCTGCATATCACCAATTTAGCAAAAAAAAATCATATAATATAATTTTCCGCTTCAATAATTGATACGGTACTGTCGTAATAAGCTATGTCTATCAATATGCTGAAAATAGCATACTTGCAGTATATGTAAATTTAAACGCGACGTATAGTAAAATAAAAGTAATTTAAAAATCTGGCTATAAATCTTCATTACAAAATGCTTGCACTGGACTAAAAAATAGGTGTTATTTTTATAAGTACGGTTTTGAATTATATAAAAATATTTTTACTACGACCGCTAGATTTAAAATGTATAAATATCTCTTAAAGAATCTGCATGAATCAGTGTATCGAGGTATTTTTTTTAAAACTATTTATACATCATAAAGGCGCAAATGATGACGGTAAAATTTAAAATTGTAAAAAAGATTCTAAACACACTTGCTCAAAATACGGATAAGAGTTACAGTCTCGAAGAAGTAAGCGGCATTGCTATTCCGTTGACCGAACTGCGTAACCCGACAATGAATGTGACAGCTTTGCGATGCCGGCAGGCAGAAGTACTTGAGGCACTACTGCTTGCTGGAAGATGTTGGATTAATTATTTTAATTCCAGATCAATGCACCGTCTGCTGGAATGATGATGCAAAATATGCAGATTATAAGTTGCTTTTCTGACAGCATTGCTGTAAGTCAGCGGCGCTGTAAAAACTTCAAGTAAAGATTTATTTGCTAAATTTTGTGTGTTTCTTTCTATCTAGGCTTGCCGAGTAATATTATTAATATTATTATTTGACGGCTTCCATCGGAAGCCGTCAATGCAACTATAAAGGTAAATACAGATAAAATGTAGTTCCTTTATCAACCTTACTTTTTACAGTCATAAAACCTTCATGATTGGACACAATCTTTCTGCATAATGTCAGGCCCATTCCAGTCGCCGGAATACTGCTCAGAGTTGTGCAGTCGGTAAAAAGGTTCAAATATTTTGGAGGCAAATACCTGGTCAAATCCAATTCCATTATCGCTGACACAGATTTTTACATACTGCAGTTCTTCATTAAGGCCTATTTGCTGTACATCTGCGACAGAAGGCTGTCTGCTCTCAATTTTAATTTGTGGTGTAACCCCATCTTTTGCATACTTAATAGCATTCAAAATTAAATTTGAAAAGAGCTGCGCATCTGATGTGGAATGACTTGCAGTAAGGGCAGAGGCATTACGGTGATAACAGCATTTGTCTGCTGTATCAGGTCTCTTAAATCCGAGGTAGTTTTCTTTAAAATTAAATTCAGATCTGTTTTTTTAAATTCTTTCTCTGTAAAATTGATTCGGGAATAGTCAATAAGATCCGTAACGAGCTGGATCATGTGATGTGCCGAAAAAAGCATTCGCTCTACATTGTGACGGCTGGATTCGGAAATCTCAGGGTCTTTGTCTAATATTCTTCTGCCGAACATTTGTATTCTGCGCTGGCGGCTCCTGCAGATCATGGCTTGCTGAAGAGGTAAAGGTCTCCAGTCTGCTCATTATAGGTATGAAGCTTTTCATTTTTAAGGGTCAGTCTGCTCGTTGGCGGCAGTTATATCCGTTATATCTTCAAGTGCCAGCAGGATCATGCCCGCTGGTTTGGCATTGAGAATGCGGCGGGCATTGACCATCATGATTTTTTTGCCGATTCCTTTGCACACAGTATCCACTTTAAAATCTTCAATAGCCGTTTTATCGTCCAGCATTTTAAAAATCAGCTCTTTAAATTCCGGAATATCCCATTGGCAGTCGCCGATTGCAAATAAAGACTGTCCTTCTGTTTCTTTCTCAGTGGTTTGAAAATATTTATAAAAAGAAGGATTGGCACTTTTGACAAAAAAATCCTTATCAATAATCAAAAGCGGCTCGCGGATCGTTTTAAAAATGGATTCGGAATAATTACGCAGGGAGATGAGCTGTTCCTGGCGGTCCATGAGTTCGTCATTCACGCACATCAGCTCTTCATTATTGGATTGAAGTTCCTCTGTTGAGGTTTCTAATTCTTCATTCATCGCTTGAAGTTCTTCAGCTGCCGCTGAGCGGCTCTTCATTGGTGGTCTGCAGTTCTTCAAAGGCAGTCTGCTTGCTCTTCCGTGACGCGTTTAATATCTTCTCTAAGCTGGCTTAATTCATTTTCAAGCTCATTGAAACGGATCTGATCCGATACTTTTCTTTCCGAATGACCTCCCGAGTCAATTTCGAGCGTGACTTTTTGTGAAAAAGCACCATGAGGTGTTCTGGATCGTTTGGGATTAGAACTATTTCAAAGGATACCAGGTAAGGCTGGTCCTTAACTCGTATATTTTCTTTGATAATGTTTTGACGTTCGGTCTTTGCTTTTAAAATAGCATTGCGCAGTTCAAAGCTCGTCGCCTTCACGGGCCATTTTTAGAATATTGAAATTAGGTTTTCCTGGAGATGGCAGTAAATAATAGCTGGTATCTCCATGAAAATGTACAATTTCCTGGTGCTCATTTATAATGACACTGGCCGGAGTGTATTTTTGAAATAAAATATCGGAGGCAATTTTTCTAAAATCAGTCTGTGGAAAAGCTTTTTTTCCTGGGTATCCGCCTTGTCGCGTATATGAAGTGTGGACGGTTTAAAAGCTTCGGGAACATACCGGCCCGCGCATACTTGCGGACATATACTTTTTCGTTTTTTCCTAATGGTTCAAATAAATTTTGCGCAGAGACTGTTGTCTCGGATTTCCCCAGAAATAAAAGTCCTTTTTCTTTTAAGGAATAGTGAAAAGAGCTTAGTACTTTATGCTGTAGGAATGGATCGAAATAAATCAGTACATTGCGGCAAGAGACCAGATCTATACGGGCAAATGGGGGGTCTTTAATAAAATTGTGTACGGCAAAAATACACATATCGCGTATGACTTTATTGATATGGTAATGCCCGTCGCGTTTGGTAAAATACTTTTGGAGACGCGACGCAGAAACATGTCGCACGTCCTGCGCGGTATACATAGCGACCCTGGCTTTTGTGATGCATTTCTCTGAAAGATCCGAAGCAAAAATCTGGACCTTTAGGTCTTTGTTATTTTTTAGAACCAGGTATTCGTGGATGATGACAGCCAGTGAATAGGCTTCCTCGCCACTGGAACATCCCGCGACCCAGATCCGCAGAGTATTATTTACCGTGTTTTGAATTAAGTGCGGCAGGGCAGTTTCTCGCAAGGATTCAAAAAATGCAGTATCCCGGAAAAAATAGGTAACCGAAATTAGTAAATCAGTAAACAAAAGATCCTGTTCAGATTTATTATTTTTAAGCAGATTAAAATAATCTTCCAGGGATTCCCTGCGTACACTGACCATTCTTCGGGCAATACGTCTTCTGATAGTCGGCTGTTTATAGTGGCTGAAATCGTTACCCGTTTTTAAAAGAATGACATTAAGAATCTGCTTGCAGGATTTCCTCTTCATCTTTTGGTATATGCTCCTCTTCGCTGTAGGCGTGGTTGACGGCATAACTTTTTTGTATTTCTACCAATTGGCCGGCAATGTGTTCAGGAGCGGCAATATGATCAATTACCTCAGCCTCAATGGCGCTCTGCGGCATGCCTTTAAAAGTCGCCGTATCGGGATCCTGTGCAATGGTGACACCTCCGGATTCCTTGATTTTTTTTAAGCCGTAAGTTCCGTCAAAAGCAGTGCCGGAAAGAATTACCCCAATGGCGAAACTTTGATAAACAGCGGCAAGGGATTCAAAGAAAATGTCAATGCAGTTGTTTTTTCTATCACCTCTTGTTCTATGGTGTAATTTTAAAACGTCGCCTTCAGCGATGAGATTATTATTCTCAGGAATAATATAAATATGATTCGGAGCCAGATGGATGTCGTTAATAATTTCATGAACCGGAATTTCGGTGCATTGAGACAATATATCGGTTAAACTGCTTGGGTGATCGGGTGATAAATGCTTGCACGATCACGTAAGCCATTCCAGAATCTTTTGGTATGGTTTTGAGTATTTTTTTAAATGCGTCTAACCCTCCTGCAGAGGCGCCGATGCCCACGACAGGGAAATTTTGTGTTGTTTTTTCTGGTTTATTTATATTGGGAAAGTTCATGCGTCGCTATTTATAGTCAAATATAAGAAGTCTTTTATTATTATATATAAGAAGTCTTTTATTATTATAATGATGTTTTTTATTTTGGGAAATAATCCAAAATGGATCCATACAATCCAGCAATTGTTCCTGCGAAACAATTACTGTATTTTTTACGGAATGTTCTGCCGGTCAGTATTTTTTATAAACTCTTGGAAGCCTGACGGCGTTAGGAGTTTTGTTATACAATATGGCTTAAAAGTTTTTTAAGGACACAGAAATCACTTGGTTTGATTAAAGAGTCAAGCACTCCCAGGCTTGCTGCTTTATTTTTCACTTCCGTTGTAATTGAAGTGGAGAAAAGGATTATAGGGATGTCCAGCAGTACTTTCGCTTTTTTGATTTCGCCCAGCAGTTCAATACCATTCATGGCAGGCATGTTAAAATCAAGAAAAATGATATCAGGACAGATTTCCCTGCTGATGAGTTTCTCCAGGGCGAGCAGGGGATTATGGATTGCGGTGTATTGGGCATCTGAGATCTCCTCCAAAGCTTCTGAAAAGAAACTGCAGTCATCGATATCATCGTCAATTTGTAGTATGTTTTTATATTTCATCTTTTTAGTGTTTAGGATCACGATACAGAGCATGAATTATAAATAACAAATGTTTTTGGGTGTAAATGGCGTACAGAGTAAGTGAATTTAGCGGGCTGTTATTTAATGTTATAGATTTTAATTTTGGTATACCGGCATTAAAAGCCGGAAGACCAATCAAGGTGCGGCAGAGAAATCTGAAGAATCCCGCTTTACGGTCGCCGGTTTTTTTGGTCACGCGTGTAGTCTTCATCATCGCAGTGCGGCGCACAATTAATATGTAAGAGTATGATACAGAAAGTAATCAAAAAAGTTTTGTAATTTAATATTCTCATAGTACTTATCTTATAGATTGTTAGAATCATTTTGGTAAAAATAAAAGCGGGGATAATTTTGAATTTTCATAATTTTAGGATTTTGTTACATAATTCCCATGTATTAAAAAATAAGAGATCAGTTAAAAACTTAAAAAAGCCTTTTAAACTGATCTCATTTTATATCCTATACGATATTAATTACTGCGCAGTGCTTGCATTAATTCCTGTTTACTCATTTTGGATCTGCCTGCAATACCTGCCTTTTTGGCTTCCTGATACAGATCATCCTTCGTTCTTTTTTCATAGTCAGCTCGTTGGCCTCCTCTTTTTTCAGCTCCTTTGCTGTTTGCAATACGTGCTGATTTCTCCTTGCTGTATCCTTTATCTCGCGGCGCTTCGTATTGGTCCTTATCTTTTATCTGCGAACCTAGACTTTTTCCCGGCATAATCAATTAATTTAAATTATACATAATTTATAAAGATGTACTCGTATGTCTCTTATAATTTTTCATTTTCATCATAGTCATCATCATCATCTTCATCATCATCATCGTCATCGTCAAAGTCATCATCGTCACTTTGATCCATATCATTTGAATCATCATCTTCATTATAGTGACTATCTGGTTGATCCAAATCATTTAGATCTTCATCATTTTCTAAATCGTCATCATCTGTATATCGGGGATTGTCCGAGGTGACGGCATTATATTCATCTAGGGTTCTTCTGTCAGGATCATTTTTGTCTTTCAACTCTTCGTCTAGATCCTGCGCAATACTGCTGTTCTTTTGAAAGTTGGGATCAATATCATCATTGTCATCCACCATTTCTCTGTTGGATTTAGTGTCATCCTTAATCTGATTGTACTGATCTCGATCACTGGGCTGGTTGCTTTGATGCTGATTAATTGCCGCATCTTTGGTTTCCATGGTTTCAGATTTAATTGATTCATTATCTGATCGGCTCTTTCGTTGATTTGAAGTACTCATAATACTTAATTTTTATAGTTAATATTCGCAAATCTAAAAATGCTTGTAATGAATTATTTATATTTTTTTGTTTTGTAATTGTATTATTATCAGTTGTTTGTCAAGTTATAAGGAAGCTTTAAACCTTTGCTTGAAATGGGTATTTTGTAATACCTGAGGTAAAAGAAGAAAAAATTCAGCTTTATTTTTTTGTTTCTTCCTCACTCAGAATTTATTGATAACTTAAAAATTGAAAAATTATGAAAATACCTAAAGAATTCAGCAACGGATTTTATATTTTTCTCGGAGTAGCGGCTTTTTTTGTCTTGCTGGAGGTTTTAAATCTTTCGCATTTATTTTACCTGCGCCTTTTAAACGTACTTTTTATTTTTTATGGTGTTAATCGAACCCTTAAGATGAATCTTGCCGAAGGAAATAACAGCTTTGTGCCTAATGCCGTGGCGACCATGGTGACTTCATTCACAGGCGTTGTACTGAGTATTGTTGCCCTTATAGTATATAGTTATGCCAAGGGAGGGGATAAGTATGTAACATCATTGTCCCAGGCATTTATGTTTGGAGGTGAACCCTCAGTGCCTGCCTATTGTCTCTCACTGTTTTTTGAAGGGTCTGCGTCCTGTATCATTGTTACACTGCTCGCTGATGCTGTATTGGAATAACAAGTATAAGGCCGATTAGGGTGCTTGCCGCATAATTTAAAGAGATTAAAAAACCGCTTTGATTGGGAAAGCGGTTTTTTTGTGACTAGAAGTGATGAGCGCAAAGATCTTTAAATTTTGTTGTGTTAGCAGTGCTGACCTGTAGCATTTGAATCGTCTCCTTTTGCCCACGCCATTGCCTCATCAAGTCGCTCTTTTTTAAAACCCCTGCATTCTCCCGGAGCAACAAAGCTGTATCTGTTGGTAAAAGAAACGGCATTTTCGCAGTCCGTTACAATCGCTGTCCTAGTGCATTTTCCTAATATTTTTAAACCCAGTACGGCATCTTCGATCAAGGTCGCTTGCATCCAAATTTTGAATCGCTTGATCTATTATAAGTAAAAAATTAATTTCATTGATTTGCTTTACGAGCTTTTTTACCGCTGGGACAACTACAGTGTAGTAATCTTCCTTGGTTAGTTCTGCTGATACTCGAAAAGCAGCAACATTTGCAGGTGCATCCAATATAGTAATCATAAAAAAATAAATAAAATTAAAATTATAAACGGTTCATAAATACTTGCCCTTTATTAAAACCCTTGGAAATTACCATTTTTGCGACAGTATGCAATTATACTATTGCGGGATGCCTTTATAAAATATTAAGATGAGAACCGATATGCTGATTTTGTAAAATGGGAATTGTTTTTCTGTAAGTATTTGATAATGAGTGCTACTATTTTTACGCTGTATATGTACTATTTTTTCAAAAAGAAATAATATGAAAGCAGATAAAACAAAAACAGCATCTAGCCTGGGCGACTATACTGATGAAAATGGGAGCCCTGCTCCAAAATCCAGATTGGAAAATATGGTTCCAGAAGCTAGAGATGCGGCAAAGGATCTCAGAGATCTCTTTATTGATGCGCTGCAGGAGATTTATGGGGCGGCAAAAGCAGACAGCAGTGCACTGCCTCGAACTATTGCAAATGCTTCTTCACAAAATCTAATCAATATATTAAATGATCAACAGAGAATTAGTAAGCTTCAGATCAGCAGGCTCCAAGAAGTATTTGTGCTTCTAGGGGAAGAGGCGACCGAAAAAAAAATGCGAAGCTGTTCAAGTACTGCTCGACGAAACACAAAGCATTATAAAACATACCCAGCAGGGAGCTGTTCGGGATGCCGCGATAATCAGCACAGCACAGAAAAAGGTGCATTATCAGATTGCCTGTTATGGTACGCTGGTCGCTTTTGCGCGCACACTCCAAGAGCACCAGGCATTAGACCTGATTACGCAGAATCTGGCAGAAGAAAAACGAGCAGATAAACTTTTAACTAAGGTCGCCGGTCATAATATTAATTTTGAAGCTTCTGACCAGCAGTTAGACCAGCAGTGATTTTTAATCCCACAAGATTGTGCAAATGAATTGTGGACAGCAAATATTCTTGAGTGCAACAACCAAGTGTTTAAGTGTAACGATTTAAGATAATTGTGTAAAATCTTTGTAAAGGATTAATTTATATTTAAAAATATGAACTTTTAAATCATTGAGTATGAAATTACTATTCAAAACCAAAGTCGCCTTGCTTATCTTGGTCACGGGACTTGCTTTTGCATGTAAAAAAAATGACACTATTCCTGCTGGTACTTATGCAGACAGTACAGAAACTGCTGTAGATACGATTGCGGCTCCTATGGATACTACAACTGTCCGCACAGATAGTGCCGGGCCTGTAAGAACGGATTCGGTATCTGTTCCACAACCGTAAAATGCTTTAAATACAAACACCTGTGATAGCTTTTATTACAGGTGTTTTTTGTTTGAGTCCGGCTTACTTTTTGGTCATAACTTTACCTGCTATTTGATACGGATTTTTTTAAGATCCTGCTGTGCAGGCCCGTTCATGACCGTCCCGTCAGAAGAAAAGCGCGAACCATGGCAGGGGCAGTCGAAGGATTTTTCATCGGCATTCCAGTTCACTATGCAGTTTAAATGTGGACACACGGCGGAAAACGCCTTTAGGCTGTTGTCGTAATCGCGGTAAACGGCTATTTTTTTTAGTCCTGCCGTCAGGATACCACCGTCTCCCGGCGCCAAGTCTGCTGTATTTTTTACATCAGATTCCAGGATCCAGTCCAGGTACTGCGAAGCCATATTGGAAGTTTCCTTTGCAAAATCAACAGCAATTTTAAGGGTAATGCGCGACGGGCTGTATAAGTCTTTCCAAGGATTGGCAATACCCATAATGCTGTCGGTGATAATCATAGCGCCGATCGTTGCGTGGGTCATCCCATTTCCGGAGTCACCCGTTATGATATACAGATTGTCATCACCAGGATTTTTGCCCATAAAGCCTAAAGAATCGACCGGTTCCATGACTTGTCCGGACCATCTGTATGAAAGGTCGTCTTCAAGCATTGGGAAATATTCCCTAGTCCACACTTCCAGTCTTTCGTACCTTTCGGCTTCTGGGATTCCTTCTTCGTCTGCCTGTCCAGTTTTGTGATCTTCCCCGCCTGAGATAAGCAGATCGTATTGCTCATCGTAGCTTTCGAGTCTTACATAATGATAGGGCTGTGAGGTCCATTTCGACTTTTGGTCTCCTGTGTCCCACCAAAGGGAATAGGGGAGCTGTCCCTTGGGAATTTTACCTGCAATAACATAGGTTCTGTAAGCATGCTGTTTGGTATGGATCGTTAAAATATCATTTACCGGTGTATTGGTTGCAATAACGATTTGCTCAGCACGGATAGTGCGACCGTTGACCTGTGCGCCTTTCTTGGTAATATTTTCGGCATGGGCTTCGGTATAAATAATCCCTCCCATAGCCACAACAGCCTTGGTAAGTCCTTTTAGATACTGCAGGATATGAAACTGCGCCTGACCGCTGAATTTTAAGCACTTTTTTTGCTCGTCGCCTGCCAGCCCGGGAATGCCTTCCTGCGGCGTAATAGGAAGCCTTGCTTTTTGGCAGGCCTCATATTCTTTTGCTAAATTTTCGTCCTTATCAGAAGGATGTGAAAATAAATAGCCGTCTACTCTTTTAAAAGAGCAGTCGATTTGCTGTTGGTGAATTATTCTTTCAATTTCATCAATAGCCGCACTGTGGCTTTCACCAGCCAGTCTGGCGGCTTCTTCACCGAATATTTTCTCTAGGAAATAATAGCGGTCGTCAAGCGCGCAGGTCAAGTGTGCTGTGGTACGACCGGTTTCACCACTCCCTATAAAACCGTCTTCTGCCAGTATGATTTTTTTTCCCGCCTCCAGCAGTTTGTAAGCTGTAGTAAGCCCGGCGATACCGCCTCCGATGATAAGCACATCGGTGCTGGTGTCTTCACTAATTTTACTGCCGGCAATAATCTCTGTGGAATCAATCCAGTAGGATACATTTTCCCCAGAGCTTATACTGGAACTTTTTAAATTGTTTTCCGATTTATTCATCACTGTAACTATTTAATTAATGGTAAGTACTTGTTTAAAAGTTGGTTATGGAGCTGATTATTCAAAGCTAATAAGGTAAGGAATCACAAGCTTATAATTTAAGTAGGAAATTTTATAAGATTGCCAGTTCGTAAAGGTTTCATAATGGCAGTCCATTTTACCTCCCTTTATGCCACTCCAGATAAAAAAAACAAAGCCGATGCTATGGAGTTAATCGATTCAAAAAAGTTTTCGCTAGCCTAATAATCATCAGAGTGGCTCCAAAGACGCGACTGTTCAACAATTGTTAAAGTTGTTTAATGTTTTTAAGAATTTTTTAAACAATTCGTATATTTAACGTTCTAGTCCCAATAAAGTCGTAAAATGGAAAAATATATCATACTAATTGATTCTCAGCACCACTGTGTCGATTTATGCTGTGCGTTTTCTATGGCCAATAATGTATGGACAGTTGAGATTACGGATCCCTATGGTAATGCTTTTTTCATTGTGCAAAAAGAGCGGCTGTCAAAGCTATGCCCAAGCGGCGAAATACATACTTGATCAAGGGGTTGTTATTACAATTGCACCAATTAATGCAAAAAATTCAATTAATTATTTTCGCTGACTATATTAGAATGGAACAGGTGAGCAGGCATTTAGCGGTGATGCGTGGAAATCTTTGAATTCGTATTTTTACCCAGGTTTTTAATTTCAGCTGGAATGCGTCATTGGCATGTAAATGTTTATGCTGGTACCCGCATTGATAGTGCTGGTCGCTTTTACAAAGCCGTGATGGTCTTCCACTATTTTTTTTACCAAAGTTAGTCCCAGTCCGTCGCCACTGTAATGGCCGCTAGGATGGAGCCTGAAAAAGGGATCAAAAAATCCGAGATTCGTACTGATTCTCAAAACCAATTCCATTATCGGTGATGCTGATTTTAACGAAATTCTTTTCTGAACTGCTCTAGCGACCAATTTTATGGCATCCAGCACATATAGTATGGTACAGGGCTGTAAAAAGAGTCGCATTTTATATTTGGTATTGTGTTAGTGAATGATTTAGAACATCACTTTATTCAAATACATTATTAGTATGTTTTAAATTTATAAACCTCTTCAAATTCATTTATAGGTATTAAATTCAAATGTAATGAACCTCAATATTTCGTTTTTATAGAATTTTACTTAGTTGTATAATTATCAGTTCTGTTTTTTCAATATATGTTTTAAATGTAACACTCCAAGTAAATAATATAAGTGTAAATAGCTTTATTTTAGTTGATTACGGTATAGTTACTTAATAGTGATACTCTGAACGTAACTGAACACGCTGCAGTTTTAGGCATTAATTACTGCACTAAAATAGATATACATACTAATAGGAAATTTATGAGTCAAGTTAGAAATCTTATCGTAATAGGAGCGTCTGCCGGAGGAATCAAGGCAATTGTAAAAGTAATCGAAGGTCTACCTGTGCCTATGAATGCGGCCATTTTAATTGTCCTGCATGTCTCAAGGAATTCCAGTGCCGAAAATATTATATCGATATTCCAAAGGCATACCGCTTTAAAATGTAATGTTGCATCCAATGAAAGGACAATTGAAGCGGGCAATATTTATCTGGCACCGCCGGAGAATCATCTACTGGTGAGCGGACGGGTTAATGCTTTTAAATCAAGGCCCCGAAGAAAATAAACATCGTCCGTCAATTGATGCCCTTTTCCGTTCTGCGACCGTTCATTTCAGAAATAAAGTAATTGGAATTGTACTTACCGGTATGCTCAATGACGGTACATCGGGTATGTATGCTATTAAAAGCCGCGGAGGGCGCTGTCTGGTACAGAATCCTTCACAAGCTGAATTTGCAGATATCTCGCTGAATGTCCTGCGCAAAATAGAAGTAGACCATATGGCAGATCTGGAAGAAATGCCTGGTCTTATTAATGATTTGTCGCATCAGCCGCTTCCTCCAGTACTTGCTGTGCCTGAGGAAGTAAAAGTGGAGGCAGACCTAACCGAAAAACTTATGAGTGACATTAACCAGCTTAAGAAAATTGCTGATCGCAGTGATTTTGTTTGCCCGGACTGCGGAGGCGGTTTGTGGGCGATAAAAAATGATCCTGTTCATCGCTATCGCCGCCACACCGGACATGTGTACACCGAGAAATTACTGCAGGATCTCCAAGATTTAAAAATTGAAGAATCGATTTGGGTTTCGATTCGAATATTAGAAGAGAAACGCAGTATGCTTGCACCTCTTAATTTCAAGAAAAAGTCAAGCTAAGGTAAGTGAAAACAATGCTGTTACCGCTCTTGAAAATAGGGCTCAGGAATTGGACCAGCACATAAGGCGCCTCAAATCAGTGGTTGTAAAACTGGCCGATAGTGCTTGCTGATGAAAGTCAGAGCGCCTGATCATTTTTTTAAGGCTCCGTGCGGTCCAGATACGTCAGATTTGATTTTGCCCTTCACACCAGCGACCAGCCTGCTCGCGACTAAAAGGATTCCGAAAAAAAGAAATCCGTAATTCCATATTTCTTGTTGGGACGTGATTTCTTTCACATTATGGAGTTGCACTATATGATGGTTAGTGACTCCTTCAATTACATTAAAAATTCCCGAAATTTTAAACTTTACGAGGATGAGGAAAATATTAATTTTTATAGCAGTTTCCATAACAGGTATTATTGCCCTTATTGTTTTCATTGCCCTTAAATTTGGTTTTTCCAAAGATAATACCATAGCATTGCTGGGATATTTTTCCATTTTTTCCTCTGCATTCCTGCTGTATTTCTCTCTCGATGTAAACTTGAAATATAACAAACGAAAGGCCGCAATGGAGTTCCTGCTCGATAGAGCCCAAAAAGAAATGATGCTCAGCTCTACAATGAGCTGAAAGGGATTATTAATAAAGACTTTTTTTTTGGAATCATCTGGTAAATCTTTTAACGAGTATCTGGAGCAGGAAATCTATAGTGATAAAAAAAACAAAGCCATGGAACTGGCCGATCAGATGCTGGCTTTTTACGAGCGTATGGCTCTTGGTATATTTAAAGAAGTATATGACCAGGACATTTGTTTTGATGATAGTGCCTTTGCCATGATTCATTTTTACGACTGGACCAAAACCTATCTGCAGACGCCGCAGGAGAACTATAATAGGAGGTCTTTTGTCAATTTCAGCCATCTGGCTGAAAAATGGCGTAAACGTTTTGAAGAACAGCAGAAAATCCTCGAGAAAAAGAATAATATTAATGATCAGACCGTAGCCAATAAAAAGATTTAGATTCTTAAAAGTGTAAAGGTGCAGCAAAAGGTAATCCTTATAAAACCTGCGATTCACTATAAAACAAACTGTCTGCAGATTGTCTGCAGACGGTTTGTCCTTGAGGATGATTATAGGGCTCTAGTATTAGGAATTTCCTTCCCCATGCCGCTGGAGCCGTAAATCTGCCCCGTTGCATAGCTGGTATCAGGAGATGCGAGCTGAACATAAATCGAAGCAAGTTCAACGGGCTGGCCTGGTCTTTCCATTGGCGTTTGGGAGCCGAACTGTTTTAATTTTTCCATGGTCGCGCCTCCGCTTACCTGAAGCGGGGTCCATACAGGTCCTGGTGCTACACCGTTCACCCTTATGCCTTTTGGAGCAAGCTGTTTGGCCAGGGATTTAATATAATTGGTGGTAGCGGCTTTAGTCTGCGCATAATCATATAAATCTTCTGTCGGGACATAGACCTGCACGGAACTGGTTCCGATGATGGATGATCCAGGTTTTAGATGGGGCGGCTGCGGCTTTTCTGCCTTCGGCTTTGATGAGCTGGATCACTTACTTAGCATCTTCTTCCTCCGTAGGGTAGTAATTGATGGCAACATCTGCACCTTCCCTGGCATAAGCAATTACGGTCGCTCTTCCCATGCCCGAATCACCTCCCGTGATCAGTGCTTTCATTCCTTTTAACCGCCCGGAGCCTTTATAACTTTTCTCCGCGTGATCCGGGCGGGGATCCATTTTGCTTACCAGTCCCGTATGATCTAGGGAATCAGTAAAACACTGCACGAAGAAACTATTTTGGACAATCAGTTTGGGAAATACATGAACACCAATTTTGCCGAGTATCATATACCAGTTCATGCCGATATTCACGATCTAGATGTTATTTTTGTTAAGGAAGAAGATAATTTTGTCAATGACCTCGGTGTGAAAGGTGTGGGAGAAATCGGGGTGGTCGGAATGCCTCCGGCTATTGCAAATGCAATATTTCATGCGACAGGAAAGCGTATAAATGAGCTCCCGATTCATTTTGATAAACTTTTGTAAATAAATAATTTAATTAACTGATGAACTTCTTGATTGATTGATTGATTGATTGATTGATTGATTGATTGATTGATTGATTGATTGATTGATTGATTGATTGATTGTTGGACTGCCTAAAGAGCCGCATTATAAAAATGCGGATTTTTTATTGCGATTATTTTGCTATTTGTGTCCTAGAAGCAATCATACGAAACAGCGGTTCATATTTTTGGATATGTAGATCGAGATTTTGACTGCTTTCAACAGGTCCGATGCTTCCCTGGATACAATATAATTTGTGCTTCTCAGTGAACATAAACTGCGAGCATTCGCACTTTGGCTTTTTTATCCAAGGTTTCCTCCACGTCAATCATTATCGCTGGTCTGCCGTCAATTGTCACGGATTCGGTTCGAATGAGCTTCGCCTGAGGGGGCAGGAGTTCAGCGACTGAGTTTTTGTTAAGTACAAACGGTTCATCGGCAGGAAGATCATATATGACCAGCAGTATTTTTTCATTGCCTCTGCCATGAAAGCTAGTGAACTGCTGTACCGTTTCGGGCATTGTCGCTTCCTGGGCCAGCCAGCTTTTTGGAACAGGGATCCGAAGATTTGAATCAGTCTGCTTTTGGATGACTTTTTGTGTTAAAATTCCTGATATGTCCATCAACAACTTCCTGATGGGGTTTGTCCTGATAGGCGAATGAAATAATGCCTTTTGTCAACACTGTATCCTTTAGAGAATGCGGCCGGTCTTTTACAATTTCCAGAAAATCCCTTGCATCTCGCTCTTTTTCGATTGGAACGCTGAACTGTCTGCGAAGCATTGAATCGATACGGTTTTGCAGTGCAGTGAAATCCTGCTGACGTAGTTCCTGTTTTAAAAACTGTGTAATATTCTGCTCTGCACGAGAAAGTAAAAAGGAAGATTTTTTTTCTACTGCTTTTATATTACTCTTAAGCGCTGGGAACTGCTGGGCAATATGCTCCAGTGCCGCATTCTGGCCCTTGAGAAAGGCATAGGTTTCCACGGCGAGAGTGACTTTCGGGGAATACTGTTGCTGTGAAAAGCAGATTACAGGATATAGACAATACAAAAACAGCAGTATTCTGCCTGGGTATAAGTTTACTTTAAAAGACATTTTAAGTTTCTTAAATGAGTTAACTGTAAACTTTTCAATGCACTTTTAGTGCTGAGTGCCATTTTTTTAGTAGAGAAGCAAATAAATCTGCGGCTCAAATTAAAGCAATGCGTTATAGAAAAGCTAAAACAAAGGCCAAAAATCTGTATACAGTAGAATACCTGCTTATATAATTTTAGCGGAATATTATATAATTTCCATCTTTTGTGGTATAAAACAGCGGGACTATATTATCTCGCAATGAAGCTTTACAACATCGCCCGAGGTTTGGAGATCGATTAGGAGTGCAGAAAGGTGATAACTGCTGTATGCAGTTGCTCACGGATGGCACCAATGAGGTAAGGTTTGGTAATAAAGGCGATATTGCTCCATGTGAGGCTGCAAAGGTTTTATCTGCGTCACTGGAAGAAGTGGAGTAAATGATAACGGGAATATTCTGAAGAGCCTCATCCTGTTTAATGGCTTTTAAAAATGCTCTGCCGTCCATAACCGGCATGTTAAGATCCAGAAAAATGATATCCGGCTTTTGAAATCCGTCCGATTTTAATTTTTCAAAGGCTTCTTTTCCATTTTCGGCTTCTTGGTATTTCACAGCCCTTTGGAGTGATCCTAAACATTCCTGAAAGATCTCGCGGTCATCGCAGTCGTCATCAATTAAAAAAACTACCTTCATTTGATATAAACTATTTAAGAGCAAATATAGTGTTTTTGCATTAGAATTCTCAAACCCGCAACAGTCTCAGCTGGTGTTGGGACTGTCATATTGATCTTAAGATTTGAATGTTTTTTTATGTATTTCGAGGAATTATTATAATGTGGTATATGGAAAATAGTAAAACTATAAGCAGGCAAAAAAATCAGCGCCGGCCCCAGCTGGCGGTAATTAAATTATAGACAGTATGGTTCAAGTTTCTAGTGGGCAGGTCGCCATAAGTTTTATAAAAATAATTCGTAAACCACATAGGCCGTTACCGCAAAAATCACATGTACCACAAACAGCTGAATATAATATCCTTTGTAGTCAATATTGGGTTTTTGAGCACTGATTCTAAATAAAACCACCCAGCCGCTTATTCCAATAATACCACTTACAATACCCAATATCAGGCTTGACGTAAAAGTAAAGTCCAGTATGTTTGATGACCATATAATATGGTATCCAATGACGAAAAACAATCCAATAAGGTAATGCAGTACCCAGCCCAGGACCAGTTTCAGCTTTGGGCTTATCTGCTGATGAAGCTTTGAAAGAACGTACGTGAGCGGCAGGGGCTCTTTGTAAATTTCCCTAGCGGCGGCAGAAACAGCATAGCCGCATAATGTCATTACAGAAGTGGCGACCACTGCAGCTGGTTAAGATTTGAAGAGTAGTTTGAAAATCCATATTCTTTTTTTTTACTATTTTACTTGTTAGTAGTTTTACGTCTTTTTATGAGCCGTGGTTTAACAGTATCCGTATATATTTACTTGTTACTATTAATTAAGTAAGGGTGCTCGACAAAAAACTGGAGTCAAATTAAAAAAGTGCAGTCGCAATATTTTACATTTTTAATAGAAATATTTACAAAATTGCCAGAATAGCTGTAAAAAAACAAGCTCTCAAACGGCAGGAAATCTAAATAAAGTTTTTTTCTTATCATATGATCCCTTTATGCACGGCAGAACTTGTTCCTTTTTGGCACAATGTAGAGTGCGTTTTTTCTGCTTGATAGGGTGTCGTAAAATATAATTACACCAGTAAATTATGTAATACTATTTATTTTCAGTCCTTTAAATTTGAAATTACTTTATTAACGGTGTTTATACACTGGGCTGATTATTTAATGTTAGTAAACCTGCGGCAGTACTTGTGGCAGGTTTATTTATCTTATCAAATTATTTTTTATGAAAGCGATTATACTTTTAGGCACACTCAAAAAAAGGGAATATCAAATACCGAAACTCTTGTTGAATTTTTAGGAACTTATCTTGAAAAACAAGAAATTACGTATGAAGTAATAAAACTCGCAGACTATCATATTCTCTCCGGAACGTATACGAAAATGGACCAGCCTGATGACTGGCCGGCGGTATATCAGAAGATTTTAAAGGCTGATATACTGCTTTTTGCCACCCCAATATGGTGGAACAGTCATTCTTCTGAACTCCAGAGGTGTATAGAAAGACTCGATGAAGTATATGATAAAATCCTTGCAGGAGAAGACTCGCCTCTGGAAGGTAAAATAGGAGGAGTAATTATTACCGGGGATTCTGACGGTGTAGAGCATGTTACAGGAAGCATTGCAAATTTTTTCTGCAGTTTAGGCGTGACAATGCCTGCTTATTCATCTCTGGGTGTAATCTGGGAAGGGCATGGCAAGGAAGTTAAGAAAACCAAAAAACAGTCAGCCGCAGTACTACCAGCGTAATTATGCAAAGGATGCGGCGGCAATGGCCTTATCGCTGGCTAAAGCATCCAGCTAATTTAGTATGTTTTTCTGTCGCTTTTTTTCTTACTGTTAAAACTGTTGGATAGGAATAATCACAACAGTCCTGATCGCATTTTGAAGCTGTCACATTTCGAGTCTGGCGCCTTTTCTGCTGGGGTATTTAACTTTCACCTGCACTTTGGTTGTCCCTCCCGACTCAATTAGGAAAACTTAATTCCAAGCAGAATTAATTCCTCAGTGAGCGTGGATATTGCTGTTGTGCCATTCTGTGCTTTTTAAAAAGAGGCGCTGTATAATCAGATAGATTACTACAGTCTGCATTTTACACGTACAGGCTTATTTCCTGTCATTATATATTAAAATAACAAACCAATAATTTATTTCTTGGATTTTATTTTTTCTATGATTAATGATCTTTGCCCGATCGGCGACCTGCTGTATGATCTGCTCCGGACTGCCGAAGAAAATCTCCCGGTGGTCTATAGTGCCTACAGGAGTGATTATTGACAAAAAGATTGTGCCTACAGGCTTCTCCGCTGTTTCGCTTCCACCAGCAGTGGTAAGACCTGTAAGGGCTACAGTAATCTGGGAATCAAAGATAAAGGCTGTGCGTTCTGCAAGAGCGCGGGTTACCTCAGCGGATTCCGGAGTGTACTGCTCTATAAGATCGTGTGATACCTGGAGTATATTTTCTTTTACAAACACTTCATAACATACTATACCGCCCCTTAGAATTTTTCCTGATAAGGGTGTTAGGGAAAACGAAGTGCTTAATTTTCCAGCTGATGCGCTTTCTGCAAAAGCAATTTTCCAGCCTTTCTCTGCAATGGCTTCACTACATTGTATTATGATATCTGATGTCATTGTTTATTTTATTTATATTCTACTATTTATATTCTATTCTATTCTATTGTATTCTATTGTATTCTATTCTATTTCTTTCTATTTAAGTACATTATCCTCCCGTTTGATTTCTAATGGTATTAACAGGTAATAGAGCGTAGGCGAAGATCTGACACAACGGCAAAAAGAGAAAGAAATTGCTGTGTTAATTTGTACTGGTTCAAACCAGAATAGTGATTTAAGACCGACATATACTCGCTCATTTTCTATCTTTGGCTGTTGAAGCAAGTAGTACTGAATAAATGAAAAGGCATCAAAAACAGAGAGGTAAATTTCACCAAACTGCAGGACCGTTTGTTATATCTTTTGGTACAGAATTTATAAAAATTCAATCCTACATTAACAGTTTGGCATATAAAATAAAGGATAAAAGAGTCTTACAGAACCATCGCTTTATTGAATGCCAGCCGTCAAATACTTCTTTTATAAATTCTTTATCATAAATTTTAAAGACAATGAGCTGTAAATTTTATAATGTTGAGTATAAGATACTGTAAATTGTTTGTTGCGTAGTTTAATAGATTTGAACTGATTTTCAATTTATTAAACAGCTATTGAGCATTCAATTAAACAGCTTATGAAAACAAAATATACCTCTGCAGTTCTGCTTGTCTGGATCACTTTTCTCTCGTACAGCCAGAAGGGAATTCCTCCCGTCGAAGATACCAAGAAAGTGACCATTACCAATTTTCCAGCCCATCTTGAATATAGCACTGCGCTGGCTTCAGGCCTTAAAACAGTCGCGGGATGGCAGGTTACCCCTGTGGCATCAGGACTTGGAAAACCGCGCATGCTGTACCTTGGCCGAAAGGGCCAGCTCTATGTGACACGTCGTGATGCTGGGGATGTATTGATGCTGACCGATACCGATAAGGACGGCAGATTTGATGACATGACACGAGTAGCTGATTTCCCCGGAGTACACGGTATTACAGCCAAAGGCGATTACATGTACCTCTGTAATAACAACAAAGTTCTGCGGTATGCGCTGAACGCTGACGGTACACTGGGCAAAGCGGCCGATACCCTTATTAATGATCTTCCAAGCGGCGGACAGCATGCCAACCGTACAATGGATTTTGGACCTGATGGTAAATTATATATCTCTGTAGGAAGTGTGTGCAACGACTGCAAGGAAAGCGATAAGGAAACTGCCGCGATGCCGCAGGTTGACCCTAAGACTTGGAAAAGAACACTGTATGCTTCAGGACTGCGCAATACCATAGGTTTTGACTGGCGACCACAGACCAAAGAAATGTGGGGTGTCGATAATGGAGGAGATACGAAAGGGGACGACTGGTCGCCTGAAGAATTAAATAAAATAATTATGGGAGGTAATTACGGATTTCCTTTTGCCTACGGCAAGAAGATAGTGGATGAGAGCAGGGAAGATCCTGTTGGCAATACAAAGGAAGGATGGGTGAAACCCACCCAAGGTTCGGTATTGGAATTCCCTGCCCATAGTGCGCCTATTGCTTTTGCATTTTTTGACAGCGGAAAAAATAAGGGAGATGCGCTTGTTTGCTGGCACGGCTCGTGGAACAGGCAGGATCCGAGCGGATACAAGGTCGAGCGTATTAACTTTGACAGCAAGGGTAATCCAAGTGGTTCTGAAGATTTCTTAACAGGATTTCTTATTGGTAATGAAAGATTTGGAAGACCTGCAGGAATCGCCATTGGTGCTGATGTGGTTTATGTATCCGATGATGCAAATGGTATTATTTACGCTCTTAAACAAAAATAAAGATGAAAAAGTATATTATAGTGTTGTTGCTGGCTCAATTATGCTGGGCTCAGGGACCAACTAAGCGTATTGAATTTGAAGCGCCTGAAAGCTATCCAGAAGGAGTAGCTTTTGACAAGGCTTCTAAAGTGTTTTATGTTTCATCGGCACGACTAGGAACCATTGGGAAAGTGACCAAAGATGGAAAGTATTCGGAATTATATGCTGATAAAACCCTCAAATCGACCTATGGACTTAAGGTACATCCCGACGGGAAAAGGCTTTTTGTGTGCGCAGGCGATGCCAATTACAGCAAATTCAGCACACCTGATACGAAAAAAACAATGGCCAGACTTCTTATCATTGACGTGAAAACCGGTAAAAAATTAAATGACATTAATTTAGCGGGGCTGGTTCCCGGCGAGCACTTTCCCAATGACCTGGCTTTTGATAAAGACGGTAATGCTTATATTACAGACAGTTATGCGTATGCTTTATATAAAGTAGATGCAAGAGGAACTGCTTCGGTTTTTAGTAAAAACGAACTGCTTAAAACAGCTGGAGTTGGGCCTAACGGAATTGTATTTCATCCGGAAGGTTTTCTGCTGGTCGCAAACAATGGCACCGGAGCCCTTATAAAACTGCCGATGTCCAGTCCTAATACTGCTGAAAAGGTAAAAATAGAGCAGTTTTTTCCCGGTGCAGATGGTTTGTTTTTAAATGATGATGGAACTTTGACTCTCGTGCAGAATGGAGGGGTAAACAAGATCTTTAAAATCAAAAGCACTGATAACTGGACTTCCGCGCGGGTAACAGAATCCACATTGATGGAAGACCGTTTTGCCTATCCCTCAACAGCAAACTGTTTCAGGTAATGAGACTTGGATCATGAATGCCAATTTCAGTGAACTGTCCGAAGGAAACAACGTCCCATCGAAAAAGTTCTCCCTGCGAACAGGCGGTATTCCGTCCTGTAAAATAATGCAGGTTCCAATGCTTTATGATACATGAAGTTTTATTTTGCTGGGCAGAGGAAAATATCCTAAGACCTAATATTACCTCTTGAAAATCCTTCTATAAAGCTTTAGTAGTTATAAAAATCATATATTGTTAAGGCTGAAATTAAATCAAAAAGCACTGGCTTGACTTTCAGTAAGTTACCATTTTGTGTTGTATTGTGTTATTAAATCCAATTAGAATCACAGCTAAAGATAAAAGTTATGAAAGCATTGCTGATAGGAGCTACGGGCTCTACTGGAAAATTTCTCCTCGATGAACTGATACAGGATGATGATTATACTTCAGTAACTATTTTTGTAAGACGTCCCACAGGAAGGTCTCATCCTAAGCTGTCGGAGCATGTTATTGATTTTTCCAACCTAGAGCAGTATAAAGAGCACATTACGGGAGATGTGCTGTTTTCCTGTTTGGGAACCACTTTGAAAGATGCGGGTTCGCAGAAAAAACAGTTTGAAATCGATTTTGAAATTCCCGTTGCATTTGCCAGTTATGCCAGACAGAATAGGGTAAATTCAATCGTTTTGGTTTCGTCCTCTAATGCCTCGCCAAACAGCGACATCTTCTATTTCAGAATGAAAGGAGAACTGGAAACGGCAGTTACAGAACTTGATTTTGGGCAGTATATAATATTCAGACCAGGCCCTCTTCTGCGCAAAGAAACCGATAGGGCTGGAGAAAAAGTACTAGTGCAGGCGCTCGGCTTTTTGAACTGCATTGGAATCATGCGAAAGTACAAGCCTCTTCCGACTGAAATTTTGGCAATGAAACTCGCCAAGGCACCTTGGAAACTGCTGCAGGGAACTTCTATGTTAAAACTTCAGGAAATTGAAGCTTTCTAAAAACATCATAAGAAAAGAATTACTGGAAGATATATGAAGTGTTAAAATATGGATGAATTAATTGCATACTTTGAAAAAGATCTAAAAGCGCATTTGGAAAAAACATTTGCATCTTCCATCGAGCAGGATCTCATTAAAAAATTAAACGAAACCGAAAAAGCGGTTTTTGCGTATACTGATAATTATCTTTTAGATTCACCGCTTATTGCAAAAGATGTGGAGCCTTCTGTCCAGCGGATTTTAGATGCATTTTTAAAATCGAAAATCTAATAAAATAGTACTTTAGTTACATCAGTGACATCAATTGCTGATCATCACTACTTTTATAATGGAAATAAAAAAGGGAAACAAAGCTGACAGGTATCTCGATAGAAACTATAGGAAATCTTAAATTTATATAAGCTCAACGTCATCCAAAGAACTTAATCCTTCTTTTTCTGATTTCAGCACCACTGTAATCTCGCCATTGAGTTCCATCACAACAGCTTTCACATCTTCAATCTGGTCTATGCCCGATTTTCTGATGGTAGAATATATCTCGTCTTTGGTGACCGCTTCCCTTGCCATGGCCCTTTCAATAAACTCCCCATTGTAAAATATAAGAATGGGCACTGAATTTAGGAGTTTCTCCACTTTCTTTGAAGAGCGCGCTGTCAGCGCAAATAAGTACTGTAATGCAATAATTAGAAAAAGCACAACACCGCCCTCTGCGAGAGGAACCATAGCCAGCATCATGTACGATAAAGTGGATCCCAGTGCTACTGTAACCACAAAATCAAAGGCATTGAGTTTGGACAAGGTGCGCTTACCTGAGATCCTCAAGAAAAAAAACAGCGTGACAAATGCTATGATGGTAGCCAGGACAATATGTCCGATTCTTGTCCAATCCTTAAAAAATACTTCTTCCATATCATACTGTTTTAAAAACTATTATGCATTTTGCAAGTACCGCCGCTGGTCAGCATGTCTTTGCTCAATCAGGTGCTGTATAATTTTTCTCCCCGTTCGGGTGCTTAGCGGGGCCCCGTGTCGCAGTGCATCTTTAAAAATACAATAACGGTCGCGGCTTATTTTATATAATTCACTGCAGGGCTTGTTGAATTTTCATTAGGATGGTTTGGTGATAAGGGAATCGCTGACTTGAAGCGCAGTCAAATGAAGGCGCAGTAAGCAGAACAGCTGTTGTTTGAGATTCTGTGCTATAATTAGTACCTTAGCGCTCCAAGCAAAACCAGCACGGCAAATTAATCCTTTTTTATAACCTTATGGGATCCGACCAGTATATCAGGCTTTCACAGCTTAATGACAAAATCCAGGACACGATCAACGACCGCTTTAGGGGGCAGACGTACTGGGTGGCGGCGGATATTACCAATCATTCTTTTAAGGCCGATAAGAAAATCCATTACTTTGAACTGGTGGAAAAAGCAGTTTCCGGAAATGCCATAACAGCTAAGATACTGGGCAAGTCATGGGGAGCAGGTGCACTGCGGATCCTTGATTTTGAAATAACCACAGGACAGCGCTTCACCAACAATCTGCATGTGCTGGTGCTTGCTCAGCGTGGATTACCATCCGCTGTATGGGCTTTCGGTTAATCTTCTGGATATCGACAGTAATTTTATGCTCGGGATTCTCGAACAGCAGCGTAATGCTACACTGGAGAGACTGGTAAGGGAAAATGATTTTATCCAAAAACTGGCAGATGGATATTCCACCTTCAACAGCAGACTCCCCCTTCCAGCGGTCATCCAAAGGGTGGCGGTAATCTCCTCGAGCAGTTCGGCAGGAAATGAGGATTTCCGCCATACCATGCGGCACAATGATTTTGGATATGTTTTCCAAATTGATGATTATCATACCGTGGTTCAGGGAGATAACAATGCCAGGCTCTTTTTAAATAAACTCATTGAGGTGTACACGAGCGGTATACCCTATGATGCGGTTGTCATCACAAGGGGAGGCGGGGCACAGTCCGATTTTCTGATTTTTGACAATTACAATATAGCCAGGGCAGCGACCAAGTTTCCCATTCCGGTGATCACAGGTATCGGGCATCAGAAAAATATCAGTCTTACCGATATGATGGCCCATACCCATACCAAGACCCCGACTAAGGCGGCTGAATTTATCATAGCGCATAACCGCAGTTTTGAGCAGGGAATCCTCTCACTGCAGGGGACTATTGCACTAAAGTCACAGCAGCTTTTCCTTAAGCATTACAAGGAGCTCAATGAACTCAAAAGCAGTATTTCCCATAATGCAGCAGAGCTTCTTTCAGGTCATAAACAGCGGCTGATGGAGATCCGGCAGGATGTGGCGCATAACAGCAGAAAGGTGCTTTCCAATGCGCAGGGCAGACTGCTTTATACCGCCCAGCAGACCCTGCGGCATACCGCAGTATATCATGCGGCAGAAAAGAAATGAGTCGCAGTATATCGCGGCAAATCTGAAGACTGTCGCCAATCAGTATCTCCGCGCCCAAAACCAAAATCTGCGACATTACCAGCAGAGCATAAAACTAATGTCTCCTGAGAATATACTTCGTAAAGGATATGCCATTATACGATCACGTAATAAAATTGTCAATGGGGCCTCGGAAATACACGAAGGGGAAGATATAGAAATACTATTAAAAGATGCAGTGCTGAAAAGCACGGTCAAAGAAAAAATACAATACGATGGAAACCACACTGACTTATGAGACCGCGGCAGACGGAACTAACGGCTATTGCCAAAGAAATAGAAAATGAAACGATCTCGGTGGATGAGCTTGCCGCTAAGGTAAAAAAGAGCTTCGCTGACTTATTGCTTTCTGCCAGGCCAAACTCAAATCTACCGAAGAAGAGGTGGGCAAAATCATCAGCAGTATGGAAAATCCTGCAGGCTGATTGGTCATTTTTATACTAAAACGGGGTTTTACTGCGTTATACTGATATATAAGCCTGTAAAGAGAATACCTGAATGAAGTGCAGGTATTTGTACAGTCCAAGCCGAAATTGTAAAACCCCATTTTTCCTTTGAATAATGGGGTTTTACATATAAAGAATTATTGTACTGGGAGTACCTGCCAAAAGCCGCACTGCTAGTTCCAGGGCTTCCACCATTTTTTTTCCTCAGTGCCGCTCTCAGCAGTGCTTTGATCCGTTTTTTGGGTATCTGGAAAAACATTTGGATCAGGGTCTGGTGTTCTGTCGCTCAAAGGGATTTGGTGCGGCGGTCAAGTGCTCCTGCAGGTCCTGTGCGGTAAAAGCGACTGTCTGACCCAGATCATCTGCAGGTCTCAGGCCCCTAAAGCCGAAATCGATCGGTTTTTGTTTTCCTATTTCAAAAAAATCCACGATATACTGTTTTTTTTCTGTCTCCACCGCTGTTACTTTTCCCTTGTTCCAAACTGGATGCGACGACCAGATCGCCTTCTTTGAAGGCAGTGTCATTATCAGGCTGGTTATTGTTTGGTTGTACTTTACTGTTTTGAATGATTTCAGGGGAGAGTTTTCCTTTTCGAATATAAAATTCTTCACTGATCTCAAAAAGAAAGCGCGAAGGGTATTTGTTAAGCCCTGTCGTAAAATTAAAGCCTTCCGAATCGGTCATGTAAAACCTTTTCTCAGCGCGGGTAACCGCTACATACATCAGTCTCCTTTCTTCCTCGATGGCGCGTTTTCTTCTTTCCTTAATGGAAAGTGCGCTGGAGCGACACCCCTTCGGAAAAACCACAGAGAAAAACATAAGGAAATTCCAGTCCTTTGGAAATATGGATGGTCATTAGTTTTACCTTATCCTGCTTGCTGGTTCTCGGCATCCAAATCGGTATACAAGGCAATTTCCTGCAGGTATTCTGAAATATTGACCGGCGCGTTATTTTCCTTTTCAAGCAGTAGCATGGAATTGACCAGCTCCTTAATATTCTCCAAACGGTCCTGGTCACCATCTTTTCGGTAGAGTTCCGAAAGACCGCTTTTATCAAGAATGATTTTGACCAGATCCGATATGGATTTGGTTTTAGCATCTTCTTTGAGCTCGGTAATCAGTTTTACGAAATCCAGCGCCCCTTTTTTGGCAAGTTCCTTATCGCCCGTATTACGCTCCAGTGCCTGAAGAAGGGAAAGGTTCTGCTCCCCGGCCAGAAGACTGAGCCTTTCGAGAAATTTTTTGCCAAGACCCCGCGAGGGCTGGTTATGCATGCGCAGAAAGGAGAAGTTATCGCCCTGCACTATCAGGCGCGGCATCGAGAGTACATCCTTTATTTCTTTTCTTTCAAAAAAGCGGATACCTCCGAAAATAGTATACGGAATGTTTTGTTTAATAAGTGCCTGTTCAATATTTCTCGAGAGATGATTCGAACGGTACAGGATGGTGACATCTGAATAGGAAGCGTTTTCTGTCTGTAGGATGTCCTTGATTTCAGAGGCTATCCAGAGGCTTTCCTCAAAATCATTTTTTCCATGGAAATGCACCACTTCAAATCCTTCGGGTTTGTCGGTGATCATATCCTTGTCCACCCTTACCGTATTGTTTTTAATGATATGATTGCCTACTTTGAGTATGTTAGGGGTGGAGCGGTAATTGCGGTTCATGATAATGGTCTGGGTATCGGGGAACATCGTGTCAAATTCAACCAGATACTCCGGTTTGGCACCGCGCCATTCGTATATAGTCTGGTCAGGATCCCCGACCAGAAAAAGGTTTTGATTGACACGCGAAAGCATTTCTACCAGATGGAACTGGCTTTCTGAGCTGTCCTGCGCCTCATCGACCTGAATATAATGCAGGTTCTGCTTGCCATTTTAAAAGCACGTCGGCATTGTGGTCTAATATAAAGGCAGTAAAATGGATCAGGTCATCAAAATCAAGAGCGTAGTTGCGTTTTTGTTTGTCGAGGTAAATCTGGAACACACTGCTCGATAAAGAGTCGCTTTCATCGGGCTCAAAGCTTTTATTTTCTAGTATATACGAGAGGTAATTTGAAGTGCTTTTCTGCTTGGAAATAAAACGGAGCACCTGTTTGAAGGTCAGATGCTTGGAATTGATCTGAAGTTCGGTGAAAACATCCCTGAGGATGCTTTTTTGATCCTCGGCATCCAGTATGATGAAATTTCTGGGGTAGTGTATTTTATTGATTTCCTCGCGCAGGAACCTTACGCAGAAGCCGTGATAAGTGGTGATCAAACTTACATCATACGTATCTCCGATTAGTGCCTTAACACGCTTTTTCATTTCCTGTGCGACCTTATTGGTAAAGGTTACACAGAGAATATTGGAGGAATTAATACCAAGCCTGTCCACGATGTAGGCAAACCTGGAGGTCAATGCCTTGGTTTTTCCTGATCCTGCTCCCGCAATAACACGCACGTAGCCTTCTGTGGTTTTTACGGCCTGCGACTGGCTGGAATTAAGGTTTTCTAAAATCGGATCGTTCATTGTAAAGCAGTAATTGTTGTGGGTCTTACGTATTAGTTTGGCTGTGATTATGCTCCACGGGCAGACCAGGGAACCCTTATACAAATTTACTAATTTATTGCAAGCCGCAGTACACCGAGCAAAGAATCACATTTGAATTCAAAATAAAATCTTGAAGAGAATTCTTTAGTATAGTAAAAAATTCTCTTCAAGATCTCTGCTTGGCCGAATGCTTTTTTTTAAAGTAGACTGTTTAATCTTCCTCATCATCGTCTTCAACAGCTTTTTCCTCATCAAGTGTTCTTCTATCGGCGTCCGGGTCACGGTCATCAGGATCAGTATGATCATGATTTTCGTAAGTATCCTTGTGAATACCAGTGGTGTCATTTTCATGCTGGTTGACTGCTGGATCTTTTTTCTCCAGTAGTTCAGAATTTATGGAATCATCCGCCGCGTGATAAGTACGTTCATCCTGATCGTAGTTATCGTAATTTTCATTTGACATCATTTTTTTATTTATTTAGTGTTACCTCTTTAATTTTATCTGTAATAAAGCCTTTATAATTGTGAGAGTTTAGAAGGGTCGGTTGCCTCTTCAATGCTCTTTCCTTCGGGCTTGTACTGTTTTTCTGTTTCTTGTTTATCGTGCCAGGGACCTTCTTTCAGGCGTACTTTTTCAGAGGCGCTTTCTCTTGAAGAGCTATCGTGCGTAGTATCTGATTCCCTTTCAATGCGATGCTCTTCGTGCTGGCTGTCCTTGTTTTTATAGCTCGCTGTTTTCCATGATTTTCCGTTTTATGGTTTTTCTCTTTGTGATTTGTCAATAGTTCGCGTGCCTGTTTAAGACCCGTTGCTATTGCTCGTCTGCTTCATCTGCGCCGTCCTGCAAGGCAGTGCGCTGGCTATTTCCACTGCTTTCTCTCTAAGGGCCGCCGGCTGGTTCTTGTAAGATGGGGGATAGTCCCCTTTATACCAAGGCATGCGATCAGCTTTTCTGCTCCAGGTTTTCGGTGAAATCTTCCACACAGGTCCCGGTCGCCCTTACGGCATTTTTTAATACTTCCTCAGGCACATTGAGTTTTTCAGACCAGTACTGCACCTCTAGTGGTTCGCCTATATGGATAGAAGAATCCTCTTTTGCTATGTTCGATTTGTCGTCCATGATTTTTAAATTTTAGAATTTATCCAAAGTTAGCATCAGGGCTAACAAATCTGTTATATTATAAAAGGTGATTTTTACAGGATTGTAATGATTTACAGTGTGTTAAGTTTTGGTGGTGACGTGCAGGAACTTAAGTTTCTCTAACTTGGCGGAAGGTGAGATTGATTCGGGGCAGTACCTGTCGGGCTGTTTTGGGCACCTGGTGCTCCCAGTAGGTGTTAGTGCTTCCGGCCATAAGCAGAAAACTGCCGTGGTGCAGGGGAATCTCTATCGGAGGGAGGTGTTTGAGAAATTTATGACGCAGGCGGAACAATCGGGTTTCTCCGAAAGTCACCGAGGCGATGTTCATGTTTTTGTTGCTACTGGTGGTTTTATCACTATGCCATCCTACACCGTCACTACCATCCCTGTAAAGATTAAGCAGTACGGCATTAAAAGCAATCTGGGTTTCTTGCTCCACACGCTCCCTGATTTGCGGCAGTTCGCGGGGCCACAGGGGATTTGATTGTCGCTCCACACGGCTGGTCTGTCCATACCAAGAGATCATTCTCGGTGCTGTTACCACCTTGTCATACATCGGCATTTCATATTCCCGCCACTGGGTGCCGTGGTATAACACCTTATAATAATGGTCCGACTGTCGCTTATTAAAGAAATTATCAATTAAAAGAAGGTCTGCATCAGGAACGTCAAACAGGCGTCTGCCGCCGTTTCCACAGCAAAAAATTTCGGTTTCATCAAATAGCATCATAATCTTGATTTTAAGAATCCATACTAGTAAACTTCAAAGCTGAAAAAAGGTTAAGGGCTTATTTATCTCTAGGCAGGTTAATTTAATGCTCTTGCGTCGAAAAACTTGTCCATTTGAATAGCTGGATTTTTACCCTGCCCATGATCTTCTATATGGTACAAATCAAAATTAATACACATTGGAACAATTTTTAAAGTTTTTTCCGTTATAAATAATAACAAAATACAAACTCCAAATACGCTGTGCTATTCGCTAAGCTGGTAAAAGATCATATGATAGCTTATTTGAGAATTGGGTGCGTGAAAACTTACAGGTATCGTTTTTATCTTTATCAAGGAATGCGACTCTGAGTTAGTGAAACTCTTTTGTGTTTTTTTTATGATTTTATTAGTATATTTCTGGTTGTTATTAAGAATACTTTACAGATAAAATGCTTATATTTATAGCTATTGTATTTCAAATTTAATTCTATCCTGAGACATTGACCGCATCTTTTGATTAGGTCCAGTGCAAGTTTAAATTTGAAACGGCGTTAAAATCATAAAAATTATGTTAGAACAACAGAATCCACAAAGAGTTATTTATTTAGCAGACGATGACGAAGATGACAGAATGTTATTTTTTGAAGCTGTGCTGGATTTGAAACTGCCGGCTGTAGTTAAAGCGTCTGAAGATGGAAAACAGCTTCTTGAAAGACTTTACACGAGTTTAAACTGCCTGCCTGAGATTATCTTTTTGGATATTAATATGCCGGGCATAAATGGTCTGGATTGTCTCAAAGAAATCCGTAGTGCAAAAAATAAGCTGAACAAAATCAAAATTGTAATGCTTTCCACAAGCAGGAGTGCCGAGAATATTGATCTGTCGTATGAACTCGGAGCAGATTTGTATGCGGTCAAACCAGACAGTTTTCAGGGATTGAAGGAGCTTGTGAAAAGGGTACTGGATTATGACTGGAGCACTGGAAAGAAAGATATAAAAAAATTTCTGCTGGCTTGATGCTTTCCAGAATTAAGCCAATGCGCTATATCATTTACTACTACTTTAGTGCTGACGGCTTTTGGGAAGTGCTGTATATGGACAAGACTGGTTGAATTGATAAAATTAAAATGCCGTCCCATACTTTAAATAATTGTTCTTGTAGATCTTTAATTAATAGATCAATCGGTCTGGTTTTGAACGTTCTTGCTCAAAAATGCATTTTCTAATGGCATACCTTATCGTTTATTTAGTAACAGCAATTCTAAAAATTGTGCTTTGCGATAAACTTTATAATTTCTACTCGTTTTTTCCGTTAATTGGCAGTTAGCGAGCAACAAGACGCAGACACGTTAGCGATATACTTTTTGCGCGCAGCAGAAGGAAATAAAAAGGATTTCTCTATATAATATGTTAGCAATTATAAACCCTTCTGTATTCACTTGATTTGCAATACACTTTTCATTAAGAGCATATACTAACAGTTTTAGTTTCGTCATGAATAATAAAAATTTACTGCTGGTGTGAAAATCTTCGCCAAAATTTTAAAATATGAAATTTAAGATAAAAAGTTTTTAATTTTCTTCTGAGCTTTACGTGCTAAAAATTGAATTTATAAACTGCAGGGTACTTTATCGAATTTCAAATCGTATAAATAACACTTTTTTTAAACTAAATGACACTTTTGTATTTTAGGTTGAAAAACGCAGTACCTTTAATTTTTATAAAGAGTGAATTTTTCATACCCGATAAGGGCATTTGCAATGTTTAATCTAGCGGCGCTTAAAAATTCTGGTGCCTTTTTTATTTCAGTTAATAAGGGATGCAGAGTGCACTGTACGATTTGCTGTGCTTTTCAAAGTTTTTTTTGAACAGACATTCCTCGGTAATACCTGTACAATCACCTGTAGTTTTAAAAAATAACAAAAACAGATAGAAGCATACATTTGGAAGATTATGTTTTTATGGACAGCCGTCTTGTATTTGATACAGGGCGGTTTTTTGATTTCTGCGTTTAATAGCATTGTTTATTGTGTACGCTTTTCTTTGGTGTCTGGCTCAGAAGCTGTTTTTTTAATATGGAGGTAAAAATCCCTAAGATGCCACCATGCGGGGCATCTTTCCAAAGGACCATTAAAATTTTTAATTCCTATGTAGCGACTTTTTAAAAAAACCTGCGTATTGGTAATTTTAGCCCAGGGCTTCCAATCCACTTCTACTGGCGGTGGATGCTTTCAAAATAGCGTTGTATTTCTTCGTGATTCATACTGCAAAAATAGCTCATAGGAGCATAAAAGGCAACACCCGCGAGGGATTAGGTCTTGTTTTTGCTATGGATTTTTTTTTAATTTTTTTTCACTGTTCTGACTTCCAGAGCTATGCAGTTTGGATTTTTTTTTATGGCCTGTCAAAGCTTTTTTACACAGGTTTTCAAGGGTATGTCCACAGTACTTTCAGCCTGCGGTTAAGGCGCATCGCCTGGGGATCTAAATACCGTTAATTCCATCACAAAGGTCGGGCAGAGCGGTGCGGTTCGCCGCAAAAAATTCCCCCATAAATGCAGGACATCCGTCCTGCTTTATTGCGTTGCTTTCTGCGCTCGCTTCGCGTCGCCCGGCAGAGGTGCTAAAATTAATCTTAAATATTTAGCATCATGAAAACTACAGCAGACAACAACTGGAAAATCGTTTCAGAAATCGAATTGATTTATAAATCAAAAGTAAAAAGTTCAGACAGACCTCATATCAGCTCCTCCAGATGTGCCTACACGATTCTGAAAGACTGCTGGGATCCCTGCAAAATTGAATTTCTAGAGCAGTTCAAAGTACTTCTTTTGAGCCAGTCCAATACCGTTCTGGGCCTTTATGAAGCTTCCTCAGGAGGAATGTCAGGAACAGTGGTGGATATAAGAGTTTTATTTACCGCGACGACTTAAAGCCCGCGCGACGAGGAATCATTATTGCCCACAATCATCCTTCAGGAGGAACAGTTCCTTCACAGCCCGATATAATGATCACCAGAAAGATTGCTCAGGCAGGAACGATTTTGGATATTAAACTGCTCGACCACCTGATCCTAACAGCTGAAAGCTACTATTCCTTTGCAGATGAAGGCGCTTTATAGCGCCTTTTCTTTAATTGTATTAAAAGAAAAATAGAATGAAAAAATAGAAGTTACAGCCTTATTATTTTCTGGTTTTTTGGTTTACGAAAGCCAGCTCAATCTAATTTCCCATTCGAGTACAGCGAAAAGACAAAGCAGTTCACCTCAAATTGTTACAGGGCTTTTAACCTGACAGCTTTTATTAAGGTTTAGTATAGGATATATTTTTGCTGTTTCCATACTTTTTATATATGTGATAAGCGGCAAATCCAAATGGCAGACTAATTAATAAGATGAAATTATTTTCGATCCCAAACAATAGCAAGGTACTGGTAATTATTAGAAAAATAAACAAGGCCGGCAGTAATTTTTGAAGGTCGCTTAATTCTTTTTCTGTTTGTTCTAAAGTCAAAAAAGGTAAAGTCCTGGAAACAAATCCAAGCATCATTTTGTTGCTAAAAAATAGGAGCTCAAATGACTTTAATTTAGTTTCAATAGTAAGGTGTTCACTCCGGTCATTGAAATTTATTTTCAAGATCTCTTCTGTATTTATTACAATGAGATTCTTATCGCTAGCGACTGTCATTTTTAAAATGCTCCATAGAAAAATATTTCCTTTTGGATAAATAAATATGATTTTCTATTATCAAAAGGGTTTCGTAATTTTCTAAAAAATAGATATCATCCAATTCAAAACTCATTCTTTTTGATTTTAGTTAGGCCGGCGACGAGTTTAGTTCCTGACGCCATATTTGGTTTACTATAACTTTTTAAAAGCGTTTTCCCCAGCGAATATCAGATATTCTCTGTCATTATAAAACAGTACAGTTATTGTATTTGCAGGACAGGTAAACAGCTTTGAAAAAGATGCTCGCTAGCATTTCCCTTGATTTTGTTTTGACACGGTTTGATCATCTTATAAAAAAAAAAAGAACACAGCCTTTTTTTAAGGTCGCGTCCGATTCATTTTTACTGCTTTTTGTCTGCTCCAAGACCCGAGAGTTTTTCATTGAGTTGCGTCAGTCCGGCCCGTCGCAGGCATTCTTCTGCAAGCCGCTGGAGCTCGGCTGTGTTTTCCTTTGGAATGCTTTGCAGCAGCACCGAGGAGCCTGCTTCATTTTGGTTCAGGCCGAGCCGCATTACATGATGGAGCAGCGAAGACATTTTTTCGTGAAATCTTCAAATCCATTCTTACCATTTCATTCATTGCGGGGATACTCAAAATGGTATCAAAAACCCGCACCACATCATTTTCTGTCAGCATAATTTCCACGTTTTAAATTCATAATATTCTCTCTTCAAAGATAGTCAGAAGCTTTAAAAACAGCCCGTTCAAAATATGGCCGGGATGGGCAGGATCCTCTGCTGTTTTCTAATTTCGCTAATGATGTTTTGAAAAAGAGCTTTGGAGATGCGGCTGTTTTTATGTGCTGGAAAGACTGCCTCGTTCCTGCAGTCGGCCAGATGTCCGTTTGTTTAACAAACGATCTGGTCGCCTTTTGCTCGGAACTCGCAGGCAGAGATTTATAAAGGTAAACTGCCCCAAAGAGCAGGGCTGGTGAACCCAGAAGCATATTGTAATGCACCCCAAGGAACGAGCACCAGGTTAGGAAATAACGGAGAAAACGAATTATAAAGGAGAAATGATGATGGAGAAAAAAAATGTAAAAAGAACCCGTATAGCGGCTGTTAGGTTTACCGCCGCAGAGTTTACGGCGATCGAGAAAAAATTTAAAGGCACTACCTGCCGTCAGATGAGCGAGTATATGCGCGACTGTCTTTTGAATAAACCCATAACAACCAGGTACCGAAATGAATCCCTGGATGAATTTATGCTTGAAATGATCCGCTTGAGAAAGGAGTTCAGTGCCGTGGCAAACAACTTTAACCAGTCGGTTAAAAAACTCCATACCCTGAGACAGATTCCAGAATTCAGGTACTGGATCAGCAAGCACCGAGGCCCAGCGCAGTGAACTGCTTGAAAGACTTGAAGTGATTCAAAAATGGATGGATAAAACAGCCGTCAGATGGTTGCAGTAATAAAGACCAGTCGCTCGGTTCGCGCCGTTTTATCATACAATGAAAATAAGGTCAAAACAGCACAGGCAGAGTGCATCGGGGAGGGGAATTATCCAATGGCTGTGGAGCGCATGAATTTTTCCATGAAACTCCAAAGACTGCTCGGGCAGACTGCCCTGAATGAGAATGTGAAGCGCGCCGGGGTGCACATCTCTTTGAACTTTCATCCCTCGGAGAATTACACCAGGGAAAAGCTTCTGGAAATCGCGGACAGTTACATGGAAAAAATAGGTTTTGGAAGCCAGCCTTATCTGGTTTATGAGCATCAGGATGCCGGGCATCCGCACATTCATCTGGTCTCGATTAAAATAAGGGCCGACGGATCGAGAATCGACATGCAGAACATTGGAAAAAATCAGTCGGAGAAAGCCCGAAAGGAAATTGAAAAAGCGTTTGGTCTGGTCAAGGCGCAGGGCAGAAATTCCAAGCAGGTTTCACTTATCAAAAAACCTGCCGCAGTGAAGGTTTGTTATGGTAAAATGGAATCTAAAAAAGCGCTGTCCAATGTGCTGGGCGCTGTGCTGTACAGCTACAGTTATACCTCGTTGGCGACCCTTAATGCCGTTTTGCAATTGTACGGGGTAAAGGCCGACAGGGGCAGTGAAGACTCGCGGATTTTTACCTCCGGGGGACTGGTATACCGCATATTGGACCCAGACGGAAAGCCGGCTGGTGTACCTATAAAAGCCAGTGATTTTTCCATTCGCCCAACCCTTGCTTTTCTGGAGCGCCGTTTCGAGCTAAACAGCACCGAGAAAAGCTTTGAAAAAAAGAGAATCCGTACTGCTGTGGACACCGCCTTACTGGGCGGGGAAACGCATTTTCAGAAGCTTATTTTAATGTCGCGCGCCCAAGGAATTGATACGGTTTTAAGGAAGAGCGACGACTGGCAGTTTATACGGTATCACCTATGTGGATCATGCAACCAAAAGCGTTTTTAACGGCAGTGAGCTGGGCAGGAATTACAGCGCCAAAGCCGTGCTGGAACGCTGTGAAAAAACAGTTGAATACAGGGCTGTTATCATACAGAAGGATGTGCTCGAAATGGACGGTCAGGATAAGCAGCAGACAGTATGCCGGTGCTGGTGTAAGCGAGGTATTTGCCAGCGGGATCCAGGAGCCGCTAAAAGCCGAGTGGCAGGCCGATTATGTTTCTGGAAAGTTTAAGGTTAGGAGCAGGAAAAAAAGAAGAAAAGGGCCTTCGAATAGGAATTAGTTAAAGAAAGAAATCATCTAAATTGGAAGGTTATGCAGACAGGGGAAAACGAACAGGCACTGAGAAAAATACTCGATATGACAAGGCTGATGAGCATTATGCTTTTGTCTGCTGCATTTTTATTATTACTGTTACAGCGCTTTTGCTCTGTGGGATTTTACAAGTCCTGTCGGAGATAAAATCCTAAGGTCGGTTTACAACACAGGTCTCTTTGGAAATTTTTATATTTCCAAGCTCGCGACGCTGGGACTGCTTTTGATTTCACTGCTGGGGGCAAAGGGGCGTAAAGACGAAAAACTGCAGTTTAAAACCGCACTATATTATATCGTTTCAGGGTCGCTTATTTATTTGGCAGGCGGTGTTATTTTAAGGCTGTCGTTTTCGGTTATCACTGTCTTGCTTGTCTTTATATTTTACTTACTATTCTGGGATTTCTGCTGGTGCTTTCCGGCGGGACACTGCTCTCGCGTACGCTTCAAAACAGGCTGTCTGCCGTAGATATTTTTAACAGTGAAAATGAAACCTTTCCGCAGGAAGAACGCCTTTTGGAAAATGAATATTCCATCAACCTGCCGGCCCAGTATTATTTAAAAAACAAACGAAGAAAAAGCTGGATTAATATCATTAATCCATTTCGCGGGATGCTGGTATTGGGCACCCCGGGCTCGGGCAAATCCTATTTTGTGATCCGTCATGTCATCACCCAGCACATTGCCAAAGGTTTCAGCATGTTTGTATATGATTTTAAATACGATGATCTTTCCAAAATTGTCTACAATACCTTTGAAAAATACAAGCATGTGTACGCAGTCATGCCTAAATGCTACTTTATTAATTTTGATAACATCATGCACCGGTGCAATCCTTTAGACCCTCAGAGCATGGAAGATATTACCGATGCCTCGGAGTCAGCCAGGACTATTCTGATGGGACTCAACCGCGAATGGATCAAACGTCAGGGAGACTTTTTTGTGGAGTCGCCGATCAACTTCTTATCAGCGGTGATCTGGTATCTCAGACGCTATAAGGACGGGGAATTCTGCACCCTGCCGCATGTCATCGAACTCATGCAGGCAGAATATGACAGTCTCTTTACCTGCTGCGCACCGATAAGGAAATCGAGGTGCTCATTAACCCTTTTATTAATGCCTATCTCAATGATGCCATGGACCAGCTCGAAGGGCAGATCGCATCGGCTAAAATAGCCATGGCCAGGCTTTCTTCTCCCCAGTTGTATTACGTGCTTTCTGGAAATGATTTTACATTGGATATTAATAATCCACTGGAGCCCAAGATTGTCTGCATGGGAAACAATCCGCAGAAAATACAGATTTACGGTGCCGTATTATCGCTGTATGTAAACCGTCTGGTCAAACTGGTCAATAAAAAAGGAAAGCTCAAATCGAGCCTTATTTTTGATGAGTTCCCAACCATTTATCTCAATAATATGGACAGCCTTATTGCCACGGCCAGGAGCAATAAGGTAAGTACCTGCCTGGGGGTGCAGGACTTCAGCCAGTCGCGAAAAGATTACGGCAGGGAGCAGGCCGATGTGATTTTAAACATCACGGGAAATATTATCTCGGGACAGGTAACCGGCGATACGGCAAAGCAGTTATCAGAGCGTTTTGGCAAGATCATGCAGGACAGGGAAAGCATATCGATCAACAGCTCCGATACTTCGGTCAGCCGTTCCAGACAGCTCGAAGCGGCCGTGCCGCCTTCCAAGATTTCTTCTTTGAGTTCAGGGGAATTTGTTGGGATGACCGCTGATAATCCAGACTGTAAAATGGAACTGAAGACCTTTCACTCCCAGATTGTAAACGATCATGAAGCTTTACGAAAAGAGGAGTTGGGCTACAAGGAAATACCGCCGGTGAGAAAACTGGACAGCGGGATGATCCAGCAGAATTACAGCCAGATCAAGCGCGATGTGCAGGAGATTATTTATACCGAGATGGACAGGCTTTTGAATGATCCCGCACTTTCTTATTTGATCATTAAGAAATAACTCTTGGGTTTGCAGTTTGTGGCCTGCCAGTTTCACAAATGACGCAGTACCTGCAGTTTGTATGCCTAACTAAACTAAGAGGTACTTAGAATAGTTTACCAAAAGTATGTTGCAGATAAAGGTCGGTTTTGGTCGCGAAATCCCAACCATCTTTTCATGTAGGTCGCAAATTGCAGGTAATAAGGTTTCGAAAGAAGCATTTAATATTTAAAAAAGGGTGCTCATACATATAAATTTTGAAAAATTCAGTAGGGAAAACTATAAGGATTTGTTGATTGAGCAAAGTAATTTTAGCCAGATTCGATAATTTAAAAGTGATTAAAATGAAAACAAATGAAACAAAAAGTAAGATACGAGGACTAAAGTATGCACAGAAATCCTTAAAGAGAAAAAGCAGGATCATCAATATTATAGTTTTTTCAATAGTGTTTTTTATTGTAATACTGCTGTTTTCTAAAATAAGCTAAGTTCCTTTTGCAGCAACTACTTACAGCGACTCAAGCTTTTGATTTTATTTCTTAAAAATTCCGTACAAAAAAGCTGTTTGACTTGTGATACAAATACATTTGTTTCAAATGCCGCCTCTGATGCTTCTTGAATCGTACAGCTATTGAGCTTACCAATACTTGTCTGGCTTTTTTATTTTCAACCCTGCTATTTAAAGATTCATTTCATACTACTTAGTGTTTTTACGTTAGTGAAAAAATGACCTCTTTTTTATTTGTATCTTCCTTTAGAGCTTTGTATTTAGATGTAGCTGTCTTATTGAAGTACCAATCGTGGTGCTTCGCACTATAAAAAAAGAAGCTTAAAATGACATTTTTTCGTCGCAAAACTGAAATAATGTCATTTTTTTGATCTGGCATAATTTTGGTTTTTTTTAAGTTTGACATTTCACAGTGTCATGTTCAAAAAATATTGTATAACAATTAAAAGTAAAATGTTATGAATCTTATCAAGAGAAATGTAAACCAGCACACTGGTTTATCGCGTACGTTTTTTGATGATGTTTTTGGCCGAGAGCTTTTCAATTGGGAAAACAAAAATTTTTCTACAACAAGCACCACAGTCGCCATCAGTAAACATCAAGGAAACTGCAGACCATTATGAAGTCGAAGTTGTCGCTCCGGGACTCGAGAAGAATGATTTTAAAGTAACTCTTGACGGTAATCTGCTGACAATTTCTTCAGAAAAGCAAAATCAGCACACAAGCCAGCAGGAGAATTTTACCCGCAGGGAATTCAGTTATCAATCTTTCCAGAGAAGTTTTGAACTTCCTAAAAATGTGGTAGACGAAGAGAAGATCAGTGCCCGTTATGTAAATGGTCTTCTGCGGCTGTCGATACCAAAAAAAGAGCAGGCAAAGCAAAAGCCTCCAAGGATGATTGAAATTGCTTAATTTTTGATCCCTTATTTTCCCATTTTAAGCTGTCCGTGAGGACAGCTTTTTATCATTATTAAATATTGATTTATGTCTTCACAATTATTCTCTGCGATAGCTGTGCTGTCCTGTGTAGTCTTATTTTTCATATTGTTGCTCGCGCCGTTTTAAACAGCCTTATTTTATAGCATATATTATAGCAGGTGTGCTGATGGGCCCGGAGCTTTTGAATGTAATCCCTGCTCCTGAAGTGGCATCGGAATTAGGTGAAATAGGCATTGTGCTTGCTTATGTTTTCAATTGGCACTGATATAGACCTGGACCATTTCAGGCAGAATTTTTATCAACCCTTTGTAATTGCTTTGGTTCAGATTCTATTGAGTTTTGTCGCAGTTTATTTTATAGGCCTGAATTTGGGCTGGACGTTCAACAGCATTATACTATTGTCTTTTATAATAAGTCTCAGCGACTCTGCAATCGTATTTCAGTATCTGGAACGCACAGGACAAATTAAAAGCCGACTTGGTATAATAACTTGTGGCGTACTTTTGATGCAGGACATACTTGTTGTACCAATGATCTTATCTTTAAACTTTATCTACGGAAGTGCGATATCTTTTTTTGAACTCGTAAAAGTTTGTATAGGAGGCATCCTCATACTTCTATTTTTACGGGCGACCATCACTAAAAGGATTTTTCATATTCCCATGCGAAAGGAAATTACTGCTGACCACGATCTCCAGGTGTTTATTGGCTTCTGCATATGTTTCGGAATGGCAGGGATAAGTTCCTGGTTTGGCCTATCACCCGCATTTGGTGCCTTTGCGGCCGGAATAATAATAGGCCGGGACAAAGCAACGCGCTGGCTGGGGAAATCACTGATCCCCTTTAAAGTCTTCTTTATGGCTTTCTTTTTTCTTGCCGTAGGTCTACGTCTTGATGCTTGCATTTTTTGTGGCAAACGCTGGTACTATTTTCATGGTAGCGGTCAGTGTTCTCATAATTAACAGTCTTATCAATTCCATACTCTTTAAGATTACTGGAAATAACTGGAGGGAAAGTATATATGCTGGAGGTCTGTTATCTCAAATCGGAGAATTCAGTTTTGTACTCCTTACGCTCAGCCGCGTCGATGGGACTGGTTGGAAATTATATACATCAAATCACGCTTGCCGTTATAACACTAACAATGCTTGTATCTAGCATATGGCTGACCGTAATCCAGCGTACTGCTCTATAAGTCGCCACTGCAAAAGCAATAATCTGACAAACTCATTTCCTATTTTTAAATATGGATTTGATTGATAAATCAGTCATTGTAAGTTTTGCAATGTGAGACTGCTGATTTAGTTAAAATGGAAAAAATCACCTTGATTGTTTAAACAGGCTAGTTTACTTACTGCATCACTTAAATCTCATTGGTGTTATTTTGTTTACTGACTATAGAAACGCAGGTGCTGTTTGATCTAGTAAAGGAGAAGGTTATAAAATGTAGAATATTTTTTCCTTGATCACAGTTTATCAATTCTTATCTTATAAACATTGTCAGCCAGTCTATTTGGACGTAATACAGTAACGAACAACACAAAATAATATTTTGAAACTGCGCAGAAAAATCGTAACTTGATTTTCAATTCGTTACAATACAGCTGTTCTAGGAACAGCTGTATTTGCTGAAAAAATAAGGATATGAAAAAATACAAAATAGGCATAATTGGCTATGGTGGATTCGGAAAATTTCTTTACCACTGGTGGAATAAAATGGAGCAGGCTCAGGTAGCCGCTGTGGCAGATTCCAGAGGTCATTTCCAGCAGACCCAAGACTGTATTTGGTATGAGAACTGGGAAGATCTTCTATCAGATCCAGAAATTGAAATTGTAAGTATCGTAACTCCGCCGGGTATTCATGCCGAAATGGCCTGCGCGACCATGCGGGCAGGAAAGCATGTGCTTTTGGAAAAACCCGCGGCAGTTACTGTGCAGGATGCCCAGAGAATACTTCAGGTACAGAAACAAACCGGAAAAATCATTACAGTAAATCATATGATCCGTTACAATCCCATCATACAGGCTTTGATGACCTTAGGGGAAAGCGGTGTTTTGGGTACGATCCGCCATGCAGTGGTCAATAATTATGCACAGGACCAGACCCTGCCTGCAGACCACTGGTTCTGGGACGAGAAACTTTCAGGCGGGATTATGGTGGAGCATGGCGTACATTTTTTTGATATTATCAATGCCCTTGGCAGACAGCATTATACTAAGATATATGGTCGCTGGGACAATCGAAATGAGTACCAGCGCGACCGCGTGTCGGCAATGGTGCTCTACGATCAAGGACTTATTGCCAGTTATTATCATGCCTTTTCAGGTCCCGGTTTTTTTGAGCAGACGACCATTAATCTGGCTTATGATCTGGCACAGGTTCAAATTGAAGGCTGGATTCCGATGAAAGGAACAATGAAGATTATGGTAAATGCCCAGAACAGGGAAAGACTTAAGGAACTTCCAGGCTGGTCAGAGACCTCTCTTGCGATTTTTGGAGATGTCACAGACCATTCAAGACCAGAGGGCTGGGGAGTCGTCGCTGAAGATTCTTCTGGAAGTCGAGACTTGGTTTATACAGCAGGCAGGGCTTACAAAGCAGATACCATGGTGTCGGGTACATTTGAAATTCCCAGTACAAAAGGAGATGTGTATGGGAAAAGCGTACAGTCTGCTCGTATTGGATCTCATTCAAAAGATAGAAAACCCTGAGCATCAGCTTGCCGTGACCCTTGAAGATGCTGTTGAAGCATTACAAACTGCGGTGCTGGCTTCCAGCTCAGGTATTGATGCTTGCAGAAGTGTGAAGCGATACGAAATCTGGCTAATGAGAGGGAAAAGTGCAGGCGAATCTTTCACTGTTTTAAAAGTACACTCGACAAGAGACTGTATGATACACACAGTAATGTGAAAATATTTTCTATATTAATAATGCCAGTGGACAGTGTTTAAAAAAAAGAGCTTTTTAGTACAGGCGCCAATGCGTTTCCTAGCCAGCTTAGATATATTTAAAACTCGAGTGTATTTAAAATAAAGCCTTCAAGCTCCTTATCAATGGCATTATTACGGGTTGACGATGTTAGAATTTTGCTGTAGAAGGTAATGTTGTTTACACTGCTGAATTCATCCAGATCTGCCAGGCACAGCACAAAGGAGCTTTGTACGGTCTGCCATAGCAGTTTGTTGTGCGATGTACTGTCACTAAGCATAACAGTGTATAGTTTTGATTGGTTCTTTTGATCAGTTGGAGCTCGCTGCAGTGATAAGCAGTTCAAAATCGTTGTCCACATCATTGTAGGAACCGGTGAGAAAGTAAGTGGTAGTCATAATGTTTAATTTAATATGGTCAAAGATTTATGATATAAGATTTAAGTTCGTTGCAGATAAATCGTCTGATAGTAACTTGTGTGATGATTGGTCTGGAGCTATATGATCTTAAAGCTTGTCCATCTCTTCGGCGACTTTCGGCAGTTCCTTCACCTCCTGACTTTTCATTGGTTCCCTTTTCAAATTTATCCGGCTCATAGCGTTTGGGATCAGTTCCCGTTTCATCGAGTTTCCCTGAATTGATATGGCTGGTTTTTTGATCACGCCTGTTTTTGGAAGTACGGCTTTGCAAAGGATTTTTCTCGCCGTCTTGGTCGCTGGTAGTAGATAGGTTTTTCATCACTTTATTGTTATGTTCGTAAGTAGTGGAAAGAGATTTTAACGTTAATTATACAATGACACGTAAGTAGTGTTATACTTTGTGCTCTATGTTTATGCAGAAGCTCCAAGTTGGATCCAAAAAGTCTGTCTGCGGTAGGCAGGCAATCAAAGAACAGTGCACCTATGTTTTTATTTCTCTAGTGGGTTTGGAAATTGTAAGCAGTGCTGCACCGATTTCGATAATGCCCAGAACCAGATGAGGTTTGTGAGATGTGCCAGCAAATCCTAACAGCCACGGTGAGGAAGCTAGTAGAATTCCCGACAGCATATCCAGAGCCAATGAACTTTCATAGGAATTATTTTAACGAGTCCTAATTCATAATTTGTCAGCAGGGAGTAGATAAATGCGGCCACTCCTGCAATATAAAATACGAGGCTTTCCACAGCGCTTAAATTTAAGCTGAATAAGGAAGGCGAGGCTAAAAGAAATATTCCCATGATATAATCCATATATCCATGAGTTTTAGTATCAATAATTTTCATTTTTTTTATTTTGATCATTAAAATAAGCAGTGGTTACCACTGGTATTACTTTGACTATAAAAGCATAGTATGAGTATAAATAAAATTGGTGTATACAATTAGATTTTTAGTATAGTGATCAAATTTCAAATATCTTTTGGAGTCATGCTTATATAATATGCTTTAAAAATTACAAAATTTACTGAGCAAGCAAGTGATTTAGATTTTGAATAAATTCTTTCAAGATGTTTTTTACTATTTATAAAATGAAGTAAGAAGGTTATTTTTTATTCAGTAAATCTTCCGGGTTGAATTACTTAATTCTGATGTAGACCACTAAAAAAAACTGGATCTAGGTAGATTGAGATTTCAGTTAGGAAGCTTGATCAACCAGCTGTACTTTTATTTTATAAGTAAAAAAATTATCTTTGAGAAGGTGTTCGCTAACAGTAGTGATATTTGATTTAAATTTTAAGTATTTTTAAGACATGAATGATCGTGATAAAAATTCAATTCCTGTAGATAAATACTACTTTCTGGCCAATGAAAGTGAAATGAGCAGAGCAGTTCGTAACGTGGACTGGTCCGCGCACATTTTAGGTTCTCCTGAAAACTGGTCTATAAGCTTGCGAAATACGCTGGGAATGGTATTGGAATCCAAATTTCCAATGCTTTTCTGGTGGGGTGGTGAAATGATTCAATTCTGTAATGATGCCTGTCTGCCCATTCTGTCTGGGATCGGAAAAATTCCTGGCATCGGAAAGCGGGCTGAAGAAGTCTGGTCGCATACCTGGCATTTAACCGGTCCAATAATACAAAAAGTGATGCAGAGCCGAAAAGCACTTTATTTTGAGGACGAGCAGTTAGGAGTGGATATGTCAGGAAAAGAAAATCGTTTTTACAGCTTCTCTTACAGCCCGGTATTTGGAGATTCGGGAGAAGTGGCAGGAGTGCTGGGTGTTTGCACAGATACAAGTGAAAGAGTGATTTCAAAAAAGAGAATTGAGCAGTCTGACAAGCGTTTTGAGATTCTTATCGAGCAGGTCGCAATAGGAATAATAGTGCTGGATGGAAAGGACGCTGTAGTTTCTATTGTCAACAAGGCATGCCTGAATCTAGTGGGATGCTCTTATGATACATTGATTCACAAACCTCTCTTTGAGGTACTTCCCGAAAGTGAACCCTTCTTCAAGTCCATCATTGAAAAGGTACGTACCAGCGGTGAGCCTTATTATCTTAATGAATATCCTTACTATAAAGTTGATGACGCTGGCGGCAGTGAGCCTGCGTTTTTAAATCTCGTGTACCAGGCCCATCAAGCTCCGGGCAGTACTAATGCAGGAGTAATGGTGTTGTGCAGTGAGGTAAGCGAGCTGGTGGTATCGCGACGGAAATTAAAACATAGTGAACAGCAGGTACGTGCCTTAGTGGCGGTATGCTCCGTTTCCCATTGGGGTTTATCAAGGAGATGAAATGCGTATTACGATGGCCAATCAGGCCATTATCGACTTATGGGACAAAGGAAATGATATTGTTGGCAAAACATACTTTGAAGTGCTCCCCGAATTGGAAAATCAGGATATTTATCCTAAACTCCTTGCTGTATTTCAAGAAGGCAGGCCTTATGATGCGTGCAATCAGCGTGTGGACCTGAAGGTGCACGGACAACTGCGTACTTTTTATTTCAATTATAGTTTCACTCCCTTGTTTGACCACTCAGGTCGTGTATATGGTGTGCTGAATACGGCGGCAGATGTTACAGATCTTAATGTGGCGAAAATTTATGAAGAGCAGACCCAGCAGAACTTTCGCAATTTAATCCTGCAGGCTCCTGTGTGCATGTGTCTGCTGTTGGGGCCGTCGCATGTAGTGGAGGTCGCCAATGAGTTTATGATTAACCTCTGGGGAAAAAACGAAAGCGAAGTAATGAATAAACCTATTTTTGATGCCCTGCCCGACGCTCGTCAGCAAGGGCTTGAGGAACTTTTGGATCATGTATTTAAGACCGGCGAAACCTATACAGCCAATGAGATGCCTGTGCATTTAATACGTTTTGGCATTCCAGATGTGGTGTACCAGAATTTTATTTACGAACCTTACAGAGATGGAAGCGGTCAAATCCTTGGCGTGATAGCAATCTCAAATAATGTGACCCAGCAGGTTTTGGCGCTCCGACGCATCGAAGAGATTGTCAATCTTAGAACCGAGGAGCTTGAGTCTGCCAATGAAAACTTGCGACGCTCGAATTCCGAACTGGCACAATTCGCTTATATTGCTTCTCATGATCTTCAGGAACCACTGCGGAAAATTAGTGTGTTTTCGCAGATGCTCGATGAGAGAGCAGGCCCTTCATTAGATGAAAAATCACTTGGCCAGCTCAGGAAAATTACTGATTCTTCTCGCAGGATGCAGGCACTAGTGAGGGATGTGCTCGCTTATTCACAGCTGAGCAATGATGAAGGGGAGTTTGTTTCTGTGGACCTTAACGAAATAGTTCCGGCTATTTTATCTGATATGGAACTGCTTATTGAACAGAAAGCTCGCTCATGTTTCTATTGGTGAGCTTCCCATCGTGCCAGGGCATCCGCTTCAGTTAACGCATGCTGCTGAGTAACCTTATTGGTAATTCTCTTAAGTTTCACAGGCCTGACGCACCGCCTGTTTTAAACATAGAAGCATTTCAGGTTTCAGATAAGGACAATGAAGTTTTAGGGCTTAATCCAGATATAAATTATGTTAACATTATGGTGAGCGACCAAGGTGTCGGATTTAATGAAGAACAGGCTGAAAAGATTTTTGGTCTCTTTCAAAGGTCGCATACGAAATCTGAATATGAAGGCACGGGAATAGGCTTGTCAATCTGTGCAAAAATTGTGGAAAACCATAAGGGACTCATCAATGCCAGAGGCGACTCGCACAAAGGAGCAAAATTCAATATTTATCTGCCCCTGAGATGACCGCAATGAAGCAATATGAGAGTCTTTAGCGCGATGCTCATAAAGAAATTACTCTGCTTAAGCCGCAGTTTAACGATACAGCTAATTTCCGATACCGCTCTTTTGTTTATATTTGGAAAAGGAATGGAACAGAAAGGCGCAGTTTCAAAAAACACTCAGCCTGGCTTATGAAAAAAAACCTAGTTAACATTTGTATCGGTGTACTGCTAATCATTTTAGGTCACGGGCTGTACCATATGGGTAGTAAATTTTGGAGCTATACCGGGGTATTTTGTATTACATACGGTTTTTTTGTTGTTCTTTTTAAGCTTCTAAAACTGATTTGTTCAGCTGATCTTGAGAATGAACAGCTCAACACTTATGAACAGGTAAAAAGATTAATTATACCGGATTATATTCGCAGTATATTGGAATTTCAATTAAACACTAATAAGAAGGTTGAATTTGAAATCCCCAGCTTCGGTACCTTTCATGTTCTGGATTATAACCAAAAAGGAAATGATTTAAAGGATCCTTACTTCATTGCTGAAGAAATAGAGGCGCATATTATACGTTACCTTTTTCCAGTACTGCAATATGCTGAGATAATCCCTTTTGCCGGTACTGATGATTATAAGTTTTTATTTGTCGAGGAGCAAAACAATGACATTATTTTAATTGATCTGGATGCTTCGGACTATAGGCCTTTAATTCTAAAAGGTGCAGTAGACCGCTATATAAATATTAAGGAACTGCAGTTAAGTAATGGAAAATACTCTTACAACGGCCTTAAAAAAATAGAGGAGCTGATAGATGAAAATGATTATTTTTTCGATGTGCCGGACTGTATTTCAAAAGTCGCTGATTATCTAGAATTGTATACTAAAAGTTTTAATTTACTGTGTCATAAACCAGATTTTTCTTTTTCAGCTGTCGAGAATGCAGCACAGAGATACGTTATTGCCTTACAAGTAAAGGGGCGGTTTAAGGAGATAATACTGCGTAAATACAGTGATTATGTCGATACGGAATATTTCATAGAAAGTTTAAACGAAGTCCTGTCGCTAGTGGGATACAGCCAAAAAAAGTACTATTTGATCTCCACAACCGTATGCGATTTTGGAGTGGTGCTGGCAGATCAGAAAATGCGACAAATTTTATCAGATAATGGTTGTTTGGAACATGGCGGGAAATTAATCAAATTGACTTCCTTGGAGCTGAAAAAGATCAGGACATATAACAACCTGATTGAAGAGATCGATAATATTGAGTTTCATCTGAAAATTATAAAGAAACATAATGAGTTCCCCTCAGCAGAGGTCTGCAGTTTCTTATATCAAACAAAATATAAATTTGATGCCTGTGGCATTGACGAGCTCCAAAGACGGTTGAAAGTGCATATAAAAAAAACCGACGATGGATATGCTGTGTATTTTGTAAACTAAAAGTCTCAATACTGCCCAAGTGGAATGCTTTTGAAGTATGCCACAAAAATTTCGTTAAGTTATGGAATGAGTCGCAAGTAGCGACTTATATTCCAGCACCAGGAGACTTGAGACATTTTTCATGTGATGATCTGGATATTTAAATGCCTGAGGAACAAAAAGCCAGTCTGAAAAAAATTAAGGGCGTAAAGATGTGCTGGTTGTCAAAAGCGTTCCAGCAGATCAAAAAGCAATTAAGAGAGTTTTTTGTATTTTATTTTATTTTATTGTTTTTGAAATAATGTTTTAAAAGTCACGGGTAAACAGCATACTTCCCATGCCCTAGTTTATGTCCTTTAACACCTCTTGATCGAAAAATTAATGATATTGTCGCTGAAGATCTTTTATTATTTCACTGATACTGCAATTGATTATTTCTAGACTGTCTGCTGTTTCGGCTGTGAATTTCTTTTGGATTGCTTCACGCTCAATGTTTGCTAAATGCGTGCTGAGGTTTTCAAGAACAAAAAGGTGCATCCAGATTTGGAGCTGTTCTGCGGTTTGCAGTACCGTTTGGAAATCAGCATGCTTAACGGCATTTTCAAATTCTTTCAACTCCAGGGGTGCCTTTTCTATAAACTGAGAGGTCACTTCTTTTTTCCAGCCTGGTTTCATACGGTCACTAAAATTTTAACGGTACAGCTCAAAAAATGTAAAAGCCATATGTGATACAGATTTTTAGTAAAGAGAAGATTGTGTACTATTTTTAACAGCAAAAGTAAATAGGTAGTGGTGCCGCCCAAAAGATGGCGTGCACCTCTTTGCGACTCTATTCTTTTGATTTAGGATTTGAAAACCTTGGTGTTTATCAACAGTTTCTTCACTGAGTAAAGGCTAAGGTTCATCTCTGTTTAGGCTGAGAATTGCTAAGTGTGTAATTGGTGTAGTAATGTAAATTCGCACACGTACACAATTATTGTACTGCGAATTATACGCATTTTTTTTAAAACCAATGTACCAATTTCCATAATAAAACTAAATACTGAATAATTTCCCAAAAAAGACCTCAAGGTTTAAAAATAGTAGTTGCAGTTTAAACTGTAAACTGTAAACTCATACACATAATCCTCATGGCTTTAAAAGATTTAAATCTGATACGATGAATCCCTTTATAGTGATACAGCATTCGTTATTTGAAGCATTTAAAACTATTAGACCTCTTTTTTCTAAAAATAATAATGCATCCAAAACTTTTGACTGGTTATTTTTATTATGAAATGCTTTGTCACAGGAATCAATTTTATTGTCAACAGCAGGAATCGCGATTTCTGTTAACTCTTCCAATGTGTAATCCTTTCTATAATCTGCAAGCAAGAATTTGAAGTATGTACTTGCTAAATCAAAATTTATATTTTGCATAATCGTAATTTTTCAGCTATATGATAAATAAAGGGATTGCTTTTCTTCTAACTCTAAAGGAGTGACATTCGTCTTTAAAATCAAATTTGAGCATTTGGCAAATTCAAATTTTATATAATGTTATGAAAAAATTACAGAATATAAATGAGCGAAATAATTTTTGCACTAGTTGGGTGTCGGTGCACTTGTTATATGTACAAATGATAATGATTATTATTTCTAGATGAATTTGCCGTAAAAAAAAGCAGTTTAAAAGAAATATCCTTACTAATAGACACAATAGAAAATTGAAAGAAGATAACTTTTGATAAAAATTTTTTCAATTCGTTAACTTGCAAGCATAAATTAGGTGTGGTCAACAGTCGTTTACTAGTATAGTGGACGTTACACTAGTATTCAAATGAAATGATTTTTTTGTGTTTTAGTTCTTATGATTTAATGAAATGATAGGAAAACTATTAAAAGAAGCTTGTTCTATTACTATGGATTGAGGGAGAATTAAAATACCCAGATAGGAAGCATTTATAAGGCTGTAACGGACTAACATAAATTTGCAACAAAAGAATTGCTATGCCGTAAAAGAAAGTTTACGCAATGGCAGTTTCAAAGCATTTAAATCTGCCTGGAGGCAGTCAAATTTTTAAAATGATCAAAAAATACAAATCCAATAAGATATATTATCAAAGTACAATAGCACTTGCAGGGCCTGTTGTGATTTCTCAGCTTGGCCATACACTGGTACAGACTCTTGATACAGTTATTATAGGGCATTATGCAGGAACTATCTCATTGGCGACAGTCTCTTTAGTTCATTCTGTTTTTATGGTAGTTTTAGTCATTGGATTAGGGATTGTCTATGGACTAACACCCTTAATTGCACAAGAGAATGGAAAATCAAATTTTAAGCATGTACATCACTTCTATCAAATAGTTTATGGCTCAATGCCACAACTGCAATTTCACTTTTTTTATTATTGTACTACGGGTCCATGTTTGCCATACAGCATACAGATCAGAATCCATTGGTGGTCAAAATAGCAAAACCTTATTTACTTATATTAAGTTTGTCAATCCTGCCTTTAAGGATTTTTCAAACTTTTAAGCAGTTTGCAGAAGGACTCTGGTTTTACCAAGCAAGCGATGTCGATAACGATATGGGGAAATGTACTTAACGTAATTATCGCAGTAATTCTGGTAAAGGGAATGTTTGGGATTGAGCCAATGGGCGTTAAGGGGGTGGGAATTGCAACATTGATAGATCGTGTTTTAATGATGGTCGTTATGATGTTATATGTGCTTCGATCAAAGAACTTTAGAGTTTATATAAAGCATTTCTCCGTTAAGTTTGTTGATTTTAAAAAAATTGCAAAATTGATAAAAATTGGCAATTTAGTATGTCTTTGAAATTGGAGTATTTGCAGTGGCGGCTTTGATGGCCGGTCACATAGGAGCGATGGAACAGGCGACGCATCAGACGGCAATAACTTTGGTCGCGATGACTTATATGATGGCAGGAGGAATTGCATCTGCGGCAACTATTAAAGTCGAAAATAACTTTGGAAATCAGAACTACAAAAGACTCCAGCGGTTTGCTTATGCATCCTATCACTTAGTAATCATTTTCATGATGTTTTTTGCTGTGATTTTTACACTTTTTAGTCCATATTTACCCTACCTAATAACAAATGATAAAGGGGTAGTAGCGCTCGCTTCGCAATTATTAATAATCGCGGCAGTATTCCAGCTCTTTGATGGTACCCAAGTGGTTGGACTAGGAAGATTAAGAGGAATGGGAGATGCAAATATTCCTACTTTTATAACCTTTTTTGCTTACTGGCTTATTGGTCTGCCGTCTGCTTATATTTTAGGAATTTGTTTTGCTGGCGGTGTAAAGGGAATCTGGTATGGACTCACACTAGGATTGTTAACATCGTCTGTTTTACTGTATTTAAGATTTGGATATGTAATGAATAAAAGATTGCAAAATATTCTGTAGTGAACAAAAGTATCTCGGCTCTTTTTATTGCCGAATTACTGAAAGCGCCGCAGGAAATTCAATTGGAGTAGTACAGGCAGTTACAATATCCGAAATTTTATATGACTGTTTCCAGCAGTATGCCAGTCTGCTTTTAATACATCAAGAAGAAATGATTTGAGCAGGTTATAGCTGTTGGGCTTTACTGCATAAAAGTCTGCGCCAAGCAACAAAGCTCGTTCAATATTGTCAGGATCAGAGCTTGTAGAAAACATAATAATTTTTATATCTTTTAATGCTCCTTCCGCTTTACGGATTTGTTCCAAACATTGGAATCCGTCCATTTTGGGCATATTGATATCTAGGAAAATTATATCAGGCGGCGGTGCTGAAAGATCTGTAAGAATATCCAGTAAATGACAGCCGTCTAAGGCTTCTTTTAGCCGCACTGTCGGATCGATTTCTAGAATAGCGTCACTAAGAAAACATCTATCGTCCTCGTCATCATCTGCTATGTATACGTACTTCAATGAGGTACTACCATTAAATGTCATAATTAACATATTTTATATTTCACAATACAAGACAAAAAGGTACCTCTGCAATTATGGTATAAAATATATAAGTGCTTCGTAAATCGAAAGATTTGAAAAAAGATTTTTTTTGGAAGACAAAATTACGTAAAAAATTCTAACAGTTCATATTATTTATATTTTTTCTAAATCAGTTCGTTACGTCGTAAGTTTTTAATGAAGACCTGAAGGATGCTGGGAGAAAATCTAAAAAAATACTCCTTTTGCTCTCAGGGCTTTGGTCAAATATTTTCTAGCCAACCAAGTCGTCGCATTAGTTACTATATTGCAAATCAATGTAAAATGATCAAAAAAAAACATTGATATTTTATTGATTTTTATTCTAAAAGGTTGAATTAGTAAGATTTTGCATTACTTGTAAAAAATAAGAACTTGCAGACAGTTCTTTGTACGCAACACTAATCCAATGTTCAAAGAATGCTTCCGGTATCATTACACACATTATATTGTAGTAAAACCTTGGCTCATTTATTCGGGATTCAAGAAAATCAAACTTTCGCTGTTTACGCACCATTACAAGTATGCAGTGCAGGAAATGGGTAGCATAAAAAAAACAGATTAATTATTATGAGCACATTTTCGCAAGCAAATGCCAAAAGGAAACATTTTTGAGCGCGTTGGTTTTGAAACAAAATTCTTTGACTATCGCATGGATGGCCATTAGCCAGAGGCCGAATTAGAGTGAGGTTTGGTGTCAATTATTTTCTGGCTCAAAGTAAGAAACCTCTTTATTTGTCCAAATAGCGTATGCTATGTAGAGCTGATGACAAATCTCCATCTTCAAGGTATATCATAAAAGATCTTTGCTTTGATTTCGAATTGAAGTTCTTTCCCATTTTACAATCTGTTTTCTTGGAATACAATTAAATAAGTAAAAGGAGACAGCGCCCAAAAAATAAAGTAACACATCAATTAAATCGGTAGTATAACGGTCGTTGTGCTCAGGCAGGTAGTATTCAAAGTAAAAGGAATAATATGCGACCATAGCTAGCGAAAAAAACAATGAAAATTTATAGTCGCTTTTTCCTGTAAACCATCGGAAAAACAGCTGTTCAAGTCCCAGAACAATTGGAAGACATAAGAAATCATTCATGTAATTGTTTATCCACAATGGAAGCAGGACTCCCAAAAATTGAAGTATGTATACCAAACCGGCAAGTCCACATAATACTAAAAATAGTATGTTAGGTAAATTATACATTATTAGTACTTTTATTTTATTTACTCAGCCTGCTGCTTCGCAATTACTGCTCGCAATAAGGGCCCCCAGAACCAGCGCAAGAAAAGTCCATAATGAATAAATGGCATTGCTCGCCCACCTGATAAAACTATTAGGATGCTCAAGTCCTCTTTCAATAATTTTAGTTAGCTTATCCGGAGTTTTGTACGCTTCGATCTGTTTTCTTTTCTCGATTTTCTGTTCGCTTTCCATTCTGCGCTTGAGTACAACATTGATTAGTGCACCGCACTGAATGCAGTAGTCACTATCTTGATTTTTTGTACCACATTCAGTGCAGGTGATGTAAGATTTTACTATCATGACCTGTTTTTATTATAAATAAAAATCTATTTATATGCAAGTTACAAATACTAGCTCAGACGTCCAATTTATAAATATGCGTGCTGATAATTTTTTACACCGTATATTCTCTTTTTTAGTCTTTCATAAAAGTTATCACTACAGACTATAAAATACTCTTTGAATTAATTCCTTGAAATATTTATATGAAGGCATCAAGAACAGGAGGTAAAATATCTGCCATTAAGAATTACTGCAACTTATGTATGTATAAGGCTTCTGGAAAGCTGATGATGTGCTTTGTCTATTCGGTATCAATGGGTAGTAAATCATAGGGCAAGGCTTACTTTGATCCCAAGCCCAGCCGCAGATCATAACGGTTTGGGCACATTTGAATTAAAAAAAAAAAGACATACGGATCCCTTTCCAATTTCCTTGACGACTGGCATTTTTGTGTTTTCTTAGTTACTTTTTTTCCACATAGTATGATAGTTGAAGTAACACTTTTAGCTTTTCTATGCAATTTTAATCAGTTCTATTCAATGGACTTATTTGTTTTGGTCAGGTCAAAATTTAAGTTGGTATTCAATATTATTCCATTATTGTTTTGAAAAACACTTTTTTCATCTATTTGTCTTCCCAGCTGTACGGCTTGATTGAGATAACCTCCTTCAATACGTATATTTTTATTAAACCTGTAGCCTAATAAAAGTCCAATCCTGTTTTGATCAAAAACGTTCATATTCACATTTTTTTCCAAAGCCAATAAAAATTTCGTCATAAAAAGCCAAATAGGGTGTTTTGTCCTTAATCTCATTTCCTTTTAAAGGCACCTGAACTCTTATCATATATCGAATCCTGTTTAATAACGGAAATTCGTCTTCTTTTGTCTCATTTAGTGAACTGTAACGTCCTACAAATCTTTGTTCTAACATAAATCTGTGCGAAAAATCAACACTTCCTTCTTTATGATTCAGCTGTACCATTTCAAAAATTCTATGTTCTGTAAAATCTCTTCCCATACCATTTAGGGGAATTTCTCCATACGGATAGGTTTCAATCCAGCCATAACCAACCCGGAATTGAACTCTTGCATTTAAGTTATAATTTAAGCCAGCTCTTAGTAAACTTTGTCGCCATTGGGTAATTATTTCATTTCTTCTCCATTGGTATTCAGTATGTATTCCAAATTTTTCTGAGATCTTAAATGTTCCAAAAAAATTATACCATCCAATGTTGTTGTTTGTAGTAATACGATTATGCTGTCCGACTACCGCTTGTAAACCGCTAATAAAAAAAAGGTATGCCAATAAATAATTTTTCATGCTTATTATTTTAAAAATTCAAGTGTTCCGTCTGTCAAATTATAAAATACACCTACAATTTTTATTTCTACTTTATCTTCCATTTCTTTAGGAATTGGGCTCTTTTTGAGAATTTGATCCCAAATATAAAGCATATTGTTTTCCAACACGTATTTTACAAATTTATCATTTTTTGAGGATTATAATCGAATATATATATAATTAAATCGGTTAAAGGTTTGCGAGTTAAACTATTTTGCAAAATAAATATAATCTAATGATTTAGACTATAAGTTATTCATTAGCATTTTGTCGCAAAAAAGTTGTTCAATGCACATGTTATTCTATTGGGATAACTATATAAAGATTTTAGGATACCTTAAGTATTATTAATCAGATGACTATTGTTTACGAGTATTTAAATGGCAAAATAAGGTAAGATAAATCTAAGAAGGCACACAAGTATCTACAGATTGAACCTGATTGTCTGGATTATTGTATATTGCAAACTTGAAATATACGTCTTATAGTTTCAATTCCTTGGATATGTGTATTTTAGAATCAAAAAAAACTGTTTTACATCACTACTTTGCTATATTTGTTTCTGTTCAATGTAGTCTTTTTAAAGACTGATGTTTTGCGTCAGTTTCTAGAAACATAATGAGTTCAACAATCTATTTATGAAAAAAATAATTTATTTAGTAGTTTTAATCTCTTTATTTAAATCTTATTCAAAACAGATTACACCAATTTCAAATCAAGAATTTGATCAAGCTTCTTTTAATAAATTACATTTCTTAAAAGAAGAGTTGAAGGATGTTAAAATTGTGGGTTTAGGAGAAGCTTCCCATTTAATGGGGCAAACATATACAGCAAAAGTAAAATTAATAAAGTATCTGCACGAAAATTGTGGCTTTGACATCATTGCTTTTGAATCGCCAATGTACAGTTTATACAAAATAAGCGACACGATTACAATTGGAAAATATCCAAAAGAGGAAATTTTCAATAATTTATCTAGTATTTGGTATACTAAAGAATTAGACGAGCTTTTTGATTATGTAATTACGACAAGAAAAACAACCCGGCCGTTGATTTGCACGGGATTTGATATGCGTACTTTTCCAAATCAAACAGATTTTTTAGTTACTGATTATTGTAATTTTATTAAAAAATTAAATATTCAATCGAATTCTAATGTAGAGATCGATAGTTCTTTTATAAAAATAATCACTACAAATGTGAGAAACTCTTTTTCGGAAGAAAAAATACCTCCTCAAGACACTTTGGTTTTGTTCCATAAATTTAGTGAGATAAAAAATATTTTAAAAAAGTAGAAAATAAAAATGACGCCGCTTACTATTCCTTTTGGAATCTAATGACCGAGAATTTGGAAGCTTTATACAGGACAAGCTATGTAAACTATAATGTTAGGGATAAGCAAATGGCAAAAAATGTAAGTTTTTTTACCAATAATTTGTATAAAGATAAAAAGGTAATTTTATGGGTCGCAACGCTTCACTTGCACGACAAACCAGAATTAATTGAGCATAAAAGTAAAAATTTATATAATGACCAATTTATGGGGCAGTACTTAAGGAGTGAATTTCAAGAAAGCTATTACACAATTGCCTTTACACCCTTTAGTGGAACAATTGGAATAAAAGGATATTTAGGATTGGGCAAACATAAGATAAGAAGTAAAGAAGGAAGTTTAGAAAAGTTTGTAAATGACACTTACCATTGTCATTACGCATATATCCCGTTGAGAAACTTAGAAGTTCCAAAAATCATCACTGAAAACAAGCTGGATAAATCAAATATAATTGGTTCAAAATCTTTTATAATGGATTTAACAAAGGTAGTTGATGCTTATTTTTATATCAAAGAGGAGCATTTAATTACAGAAAGAAATAGTGAAAATTGATACTTAACCTTTTTACAAAAAAAAGATACATATAACGATTAAAACTGGGCGCAAAGCAAGCGCTTATGAGATTTTAGGATTGTTATAAAAAAACTTCCTATTTGGAAACAAATATTGCCTGATACTTAGTACACCTAGTGACCACAATTTAGGTTACTTGGTGGTTTTGCCACAAACACTTATGTTTATCGCTGTTATTTCAAAAAAATAGATATGATGAAAATTAAAGTTACAATAGCATTTATTTTAATTACAATTACTTTTCACGCTCAAAAAATTTCAGGAAAAATCTTAGATGAAAATAGTAATCCAATCTCTGCAGTTAGAGTCGGAATTGAAAACGAAGAGATTGGTAATATAACAGATACAAATGGAAATTATACTATAGACTTAACTAACATTGACCAAAACAAAAACATAAAAGTCATAGGTGTCGCATATGATCCCTTTAAAATTATGATTTCTGATTTTATCAAATCTCAAAATTATACTATTATATTAAAGAAAAAGATTATAAATCTAGAGCCGGTAGTAATCAACCCAAAAAAATATGTCCTTAAGAATATCGGTACTTCCAATTCAAAAAGGTCATATTGGGGTTTTGATTCAAATGACCCAAATGATGTAAATAGTGAACATGCAATAAAAATTAAAAACAAAAAAAGACTCCAGGTAAAAAACATAAATATTAATATTGTTGATTACAAATTTAAAAAAGCTGTTACTTTTATTTTTGACATACAAGGAGAAAAAAATGGTTTTCCAGATGATGCACAGTCTTTAATAAATGAACCTTTAACGTTGACAGTAACCGAAAGTGATTTAAAAGACAAGAAAATATCTTTAAATTTATCTGATAAAAATATTTGGAGTGATAAAGATTTTTTTATTTTAGTGCGTATAGCAGAAGATTTTAAAGGAAGACTCTCCTTTGGCGGTAATATTTTTGCCTTTTCAAAAGATACTTATTACAGAAAATATTTAGGGGAATGGAAAAAATTTTCAGGAGGAGAGCCTTCAATTAATGTTGATGTAATGATAGAAAAATAAAAAATGACAGTTATAAGTAAGAATGATGCGTACCAATAGGATAAGGGGTAAATGGTTTTTGTCTTGTTAAATATGACAGGGTCTTGCGAGCAAAAAGGCTAACGCAAGTTTGAAATTTTCTTCTGGCTAGTGAAGAGCCGCAGATTCAAAGCTAACTGCTGGATCCGCTACTATAATTCGTTTTCTATTTTTACAATATTGGTACACCGCGATTCTGACACGAAACTTCAACTGGTAAATTATCCTAGAAAACCGCCCTAACTATTTGTGGCACTAAAGGTATTCATTCCACTACAGCTGTACCATGATTTTTCCCCAAAAATAACCTATCGTTTTATTCCATTTTTACTTAAGTCAAAAGCGGTGTATGGGGTGTGATGACAAAATGCAGAGGAATACAGTTATTTGTTTAGTATCACTTTTCATTCCAAACGGCTAAAAAGGGAAGCCAAGATAGCGCCATTGCTTCTGCCGCGTGCGCATAACGGACTTCATTTCCTTTGTCCGCCCTTCGGAACTTATAGCACTGCGCGTACCGCTTTTAACGCTTGATCTGGGCTTTCTTTTTTTCGTTTTTTCTTTGGAAAGCATTTTTTTTTAAATGGATCGAAGCATAAGTGAAGTGAAGGATAAGTGATGTGGTTGAAGTAATGAGTCTTTCTTTCTTTCTTTCTTTCTTTCTTTCTTTCTTTCTTTTCTTAGTTAGTTTTGGATTGTGTTCTTTCTGGATTGAGTTCTCTTCAGTTTCCCTTAGATTTTTTTTTAATTATGGCCGATGATGGTGACGCCTATTGAGTTGGAGGTTATTAAATGAAAAGTTGAGGAAGAACAAACCTAATTTCTATTTCTAAAATTTTTGCCTTAAATTGTATCTTCATAATTATTCCAATAACAAATAAAATTTTCACTACAATCCATGAATGAAGAAACAAAATTATACCGTGACGCTAAAAAAACGAGAAATTTACTTTTTTATGCCAGTTCTGTCAGCCTTATATTAATTATAGTATTATTATATGGCATAGGGATTTTTGATGGTATATTAAAAATAAAGGCGACCATTTTTTCAGGTGTCGCTTTTTTAATTATGGTTTTCCTTATGTTTAAAAGTATTGCAGGAGTAAGGGATAAAACCCCATTGATTCAATTTGATCCAACTGGTTTTTATGGAAAAACAACTCCTTTATCCAAAGCATTTGGCAGAGTAGAATGGTCAGATGTAACTGATATCCAATTACAGAAAACAGGAGGTGATACTTTAGTGATTACTACCGTTGGGAATACTGATAAATATGTGGGGCGTATTTCAAAATTTATGTGGAAAATGGCTTACGACGAACAAAATTCACAATTGAATTTAATGTACTCTGCTTCAGAAATAGATATTGACGCAAAACAACTATATGATCTGTTTTTTAAATACTGGAAAAAATAATATTATATTTTTTTATTAAAGTATATAAATTGAAAAGCCTTAAAATCTCATGATTTTGAGGCTTTTTTGGTTGATAAGAAATATTTAGTTGAACATAATTTAAGTCTGTCTGGTTATACACAAGTATTAATATTATGTCTAGAAGAAGAATAAGAAGCACTTTTGCATTTTCTATAGCCGCATTTATCTTTAGTTTGTCATATATAATTGCTGAGTCTGCTAAAAGGAGCTAACTATCGATTCCTGCAGAATAATTCGTTGTCATCATGCGATGGAAAATGGTACTAATTATCGTGATAATTGTTATGCAGTGTTTTTTCTTCTTCAGCTTGCAAATGTTCTACAGCTGTGCAATAACTTATACTTTAAAATTTTATTGAAGAGAGTTTCTAAATAATTAGTCACTCTCTTTTAACTGTTACTCCGTTACTTTTAACTGCTGAATTTTTCCATTATCAATATTAAAATGAAATTTCAGCGTGATAGGGTCGCTGGGAAACGTGCCGGAAACATTTGCTGTCAGGACGCCTTTTGTCGCAGATTGCTCATAATTTATTGGTTCCAGCACAGATTTATACTCCTCCATTGCATGCGTGATCCACTGTTGAATTTCTTCTTTGCCATTATGGGTTTTTCCCTCGTCATGAACGATGGCAGATTCGGTGAAACATGCCGCGAAGGCCTTGCTGTCGAAAATGTGTCGCGTTTCAATGAAACGCTCTACTACTTGTGGTAATTCCATGATCTTTATTTATTTATTTATTTATTTATTTATTTTTTAAATTGTTGGTACCGTTCCGCCGTCAATGACAAAATTTGTCCCTGTTAAGTAACTGGCTCTAGGTGAAACCAAAAAGCCAACCAATTCGGCTACTTCTTCCGGCTGGGCAGGCCTGCCATAAGGTATTCCGCCCAATGCGTCCATGACACCCTGTCAGCGCTTCTTCTACAGTGCTGTTTGAATTTCTTGCGATCTCGCCCAGCCAGGCTGTCGATGCTGTTGTATTTATCCATCCTGGCGAAACAGTCAGCACGCGGACACCTTTTGGCGTAACTTCTTTCGATAAACTTTTACTGTAATTGATCAATCCTGCTTTCGAAGTCGCGTAGGGCAGAGTAGAGTCGTATAGCAGCAGTATGCCCTGGATGGAAGCGATGTGAATAATAACACCATTTTTACGCTCGATCATCTGCGGTAAAAATCCCCTGTCAAGCCTTACAGGGGCAAGTAAATTAGCCTGCAGGGTTGATATCCAATCTTCATCAGTTAACGCACTGAAACCGCCAGCGGGTGTTGTTGAAGAACCAAGATTGTTGACAAGAATGTCCAGTCTCCCATAAGTAGACAAAACTTCACCAACTACTTTTTCTGCTCCTTTTGCGGTACTTAGATCAGAAGAAATAAAATGCAGTTTGTTGTTTTCTTTTTCTGCGTCGTTTCTGGCAGTAATAATTACTGTGGCGCCCGCTTGCAGGAGTCTTTCTGCAATTGCCCTTCCAGCTCCTTTTGTACCTCCCGTTACTAAGGCAATCTTGCCTGATAATTCATTTTGATAATCCATCGTATAGCGTATTTTAAATTTCTTTGTACAAATCTCGGAAGTACGTTAGTTCCTCACAAGTACGGAGTTACGATTCATATAGGGATAAATTTTTCCCCTATTGTACAAATTAGGATATATGTTAATTTTGCAATATGTATGAAAGAAAAACAATACCGAACTTAAACTGTGGTCTTGATCTAATAGGTGAAGTACTTTACGGTAAATGGAAGATACGCTTGCTTTGGTTTATCGATCAGGGACATAAAAGACCAAGTGAGCCTGCAGCGTAAAATACCTGATGCTTCACGCAGGGTTTTAAATATGCGACTGAAGGAATTAGAGGAACATGAACTAGTGTCAAAAGTTATTTATCCTGTTGTGCCTCCCAAAGTTGAATACAGTCTCACAGATTTTGGTAAAACGCTAATCCCTGTAATTTCAGCTATAGGAAATTGGGGAGATGAGCATGAGCGACTGTTTACGCGACCTAATTTTGAAACGTTTGGAATGATTTCATTTTTAAACAGAAGAATTAAGGTAGCTTTCCATTACACGATGAAAAACATATTGGAGAAATAAATACGATAATTGAAATGCAACTGGAAGATAATAGAAAAAGAAGAACTGTAAACAGCGAAGGGATTAATGAATTGGAGATTGCTGATGATAGAAAACCAAGGCGTGCACAAACGGAAATTTGCAACTGGATAGCCGAAACCCATGCATCTTAAACTAATTTTAAAAGTTTGAGTATCTAAGATTTTTAGTAAAGTATAATTGATTTTGTTTTGAATTGTTTTTCTTCTGTTTAAGGTTTTAATCCACAAGAATGTATATGTTGTAAGACATATCGGAATGTTGGATTTAATTTTGCATTTTATTAATATATAAAAAAATTAAGAGATCAGAGTGAGCTGAATTTATTGGTTTTCTTTATGATTCATTGATGCAGGTATGATGTTGTTTTAAATAAGTACTGCAGTTGATTAGTTGTATAATGTTTTTCATTCCAAACTGCTAAAAAGGGCGGCTAAGATAGCGCCATTGCGTCTGTTGCGTGCGCATAACGGACTTCATTTCCTTTGTCCGCCCTTCGGGACTTATAGCACTTTTCATCCGCTTTAACGCTTGATCTGGGCTTTCTTTTTTTTCGTTTTTTCTTTTGGAAACAATTTATAGTATAGGGTGGAGGGTGGTTTATGAAAGAGAATGGAGAAAGCAGTTCTTTCTTTCTTTCTTTCTTTCTTTAGTTAGTTAGTTAGTTAGTTAGTTAGTTAGTTAGTTAGTTAGTTAGTTAGTTAGTTAGTTAGTTAGTTAGTTAGTTAGTTAGTTAGTTAGTTTTAGATTGTGGTATTTCTTTTTCCTTCATTTTTTGCTTTTAATTTTTACAGATTTCTTTAATTGATTTTGGCCGGTGAAGGGGAGATGGATGGGAAGTTAAGAATAAATTAATATGAAAATTTATAATATTGTCGTCTGCCTGCAGATTGTAAATGCATTTGGCTGGCAAACTAAAAGTGTAAATAACGAATACTAAAAATGTAATTTATTATCTTTGTAATAATGGATAAAAATCTTTATATTATAGCTGGCTGTAATGGTGCTGGTAAAACTACTGCTTCATTTACAATACTTCCCGAAATACTGAATTGTAAGGAGTTTGTAAATGCGGACGAAATTGCCAAAGGTCTTTCTCCTTTCCAGCCTGAAAAGGTCGCCTTTGAAGCGGGAAGGATAATGCTTCACAGAATAAATGAATTATTAGCCCATAACGAGATCTTTGCTTTCGAAACTACATTAGCGACAAAAAGCTATAAACAGAAAGTGATTGCGACTCAGGAAAAAGGCTATAAAGTTGTGCTTCTATTTTTTTGGCTGGATAGTGTCGACTTGGCTATCGAGAGGGTTAAGACAAGAGTTCAGGAAGGAGGGCATAACATTGAAACCGATGTTATTAAACGAAGGTATAAAAACGGCATAAATAATTTATTTGATATATATCTGCCAATAGTCAATGAGGCATTGATTTTTGACAATACAGCCGTAAAAGCTGAATTGATAGCGCAAAAAACATTAGGTAATCCTATTGAGATTATAAATAAAATCAAGTTAGATAAAATCAAAAATAACAGATGATGGGAGAATATAAAACAACAACGACGCCGACTCAGAAGAAGATTATAGAGGCAATGGATAAGGTTTCTGAAAAATTAATTGAGTTTAAAAAGAAAAATAACAGCGATTTAGTGGTTATGAAGGATGGGGAAATCGTAAGAATAAAGGCCAGCTCTTTATAAAAACAGTATTTCAATAAAACTCGAAAGCTCTCAGAAATGAGAGCTTTCTTTCTTTTAAGATGTTCTCTAATTATGATTTTGACCGGTGACGGTAAAATTGATCAGGTTAGGGAATCTGTTTAAAAGGACAGGCTGTTAAAAAGTTAGTTAGTTAGTTAGTTAGTTAGTTAGTTAGTTAGTTAGTTAGTTAGTTAGTTAGTTAGTTTTAGATTTTTTCTTTTCTTTTTTTAATGATTATTTTTAGTTGTTGAAGATTTATTTAGTTTGATTTTGGCCGGTGAAGGAGAAGTAGGTGGAGGAATGGAGCTTTTTGTAATTTTTCACTAATAGATGGGTAATGATGATACTGAATCTAAAATAGTATTTTAGCTGTTGGGAATTTGAAGGGGGAGTATAATGAACCGGTCTTAGATTTATCGGGGAATAAAAACACAAAAAATAACAAGCTGATGACTTTTGAATTGTTTATATTTGATAATGCATAAAAAAGGTAAAATACCTTTGAAAGTATTTTACCTTTTTTGACCTCGGCGGTAAAAATTCCCAGACAATTTATGGAAGATCTACTTTGTTTTCCTATCTAACTTTAAGGCAGGTCGTAGATTGATGTTCGCTCAAAAAATAGACAATTCTAAAATTTATAACAGGAATGCTCACTTCCACGATTTTGAGCCACGTTTCCCGACAGCGTTCGTAAGTTTACTGATTCGTCAAGTGGCCTAGGTTTTTACATAATAGCCTTATTTTCAGAAATAATCAAGTTTTTAAAATTTGATATAACCGTTTTTATTCTACATAGTAGAAAAAACAGTGATCCGATCACCCCAGCTGTCAAACCAAGCCATAATCCTGTAATTCCGCTAGTTTTGGCTAGAATAAATGACAGAGGAATAGCAAAAATGAGGTAGCAAGTGAAGGTTATAAAAAATGGTTTAAAGGTGTCTTTTGTTCCTTTGAGTGTACCTAAAATTATTGTTTCAAGACTATCTACGACCTGAAATAACGATAAAAACAGAAATGTATTCGTCGCTGTAAAGATAATTGACTTGTCATCTATATAAAAAGCGGGTATTATATTCTTGTAAATTTGAATAATTATGGTAAAGATGACAGAGCTCGTAATGGATAGAATAAAAAATGACTGAATGGATTTTTTAAAATTGAAAATATTTTTTTGTGCTAAAAATTTGCTTGACTGTATTGCCGATGCTGTTCCTAAACTGAAAGGAACGGCAAACATCAGTGATGAAATACTTAAAATTATTTGATTGGAGGCTTGGGCAGTGGCATTTAATTTTCCCGATATGATAACACTTGATGTTAATAGAGCAATTTTGAAGAAAACCTGAAAACTTGAATAGGAACCTAAACTAATTATTTGTTTTGCGACGACCTAATTTAAATTTTTGGCTAGACAAATTTTGGAAAAAAATCTTGGTGTCGTCATTCTTCAGTAAGCAAAATAAGAACAGCACAAATAGGAACGTTCTAGATATCAATGTACCTACTGCGGAGCCTAATAAACCAAGTCTGGGTAAACCGATCTTGCCAAAAATCAGAAAATAATTAAGCGAGATGTTTAAAATAACGGAGGCTAAGATACAATACATCGCTGTTTTTGTTTTACTGAGACCGTCTGAAAATTGTTTTAATGCTTGAAACAAAAAAGCAGGTACAAAGGAATATAACAAAATTGAGTAATAGGGTTTTGCCGTTTTTACTACCTCTTGTGATTGGCCCAGATTGGAAAGATTGCTAAATACTATTTTGAGTATGATAAAGAGTATTATGCCCCAGATTGTATAAATCACTAAGCCGTGAAAAAAAATACTCTTACATTCCCTAATGTCGCTGACATTATATTTTTCTGAAATAAGAGGGGTGAACATCAGAGTAAAGCCGATATTTAGTGCAAAAGCCAAAAATATAATATGATTGCTTAATGAAAAGGCAGATAGTGATGTGACCCCTAGCCTGCCTATCATGATATTGTCAATAAAACTTATAAAGGTAAAGGCCAGCTGGCCTGTGAAAATTGGAAATGCAAGTTTTATGTTTTGCTTTAGGAGTGATAACATAATTTACAACATATCGGTTTTAATAACCTCACCGCTTTTGATGATTTTATTACTGCCTATCCTTAAATAGTCAGCAATAATTGCCTTATCTTCAATAACTGTATTGGAGCCAATAATACAAGCTTTACCTATTCTTACATTATTGCCGATTTTAACGTAGCTGTCGATAAAGGATTTTCCCAAAACTACCGAATTGTCTCCGATAGTGACATTGTTGTTCAACGTCACAAAGGAGTCTATTTTACATTCGGTTCCTGTTTTTACACCGCAAGCAACAGAACAAAATGCACCTACTATATTATTGTTTCCAATGCAAATTTTTTCAAGAACCAATCTTCCAGAGCGGATTATGTGACCACTCAGTATTGTATTGATACCGATAAATGTAAATTTACCTATATGAACCCTATCAGGATCCAGTATTCGCACATCATTTGCCAAAATGATAAGACTCTTGTTAGGCATTCCAATGATGGAATAAAAAACATATCTTATCGGTTTTATTCTGATAACCAGGTTGTTTAAAAAGCCTGACGTCACAACCGTCTCATGGATCAAATCTTTGAAAAGCCATATGTAATAGTGTTTTGTAAAAAAATTATGTTTTCCATTTGGGACATTTGGAAGCAATTTGAACACCAGTGCTATCAGCAGTATTGTTATTAAGGGGAACAGTAAAAGGGACATGGAGATGCTGATAAAAAAAGATATATCTGATAATTTTTTTTCAAAAATTATGGATACTGCCAAGGGGATGGAAGCAACAATAAAAATAATTGGTTTTATGATTGTCAAGGATAGTTGTACTAATAATTCTGTGTATACGAATTCTTTTTTCATTTAAGGTTTACTGTTTTGTTTAAGAAATGATATATGCCGTTATCTTCATTTGATCTGGTTATATACTTTGAAACTTTTTTAATTTCACAATGAGCATTTTCCATTGCCACTCCAATCCCACAGTGCTTGATCAGCTCATAATCATTCAAATCATCCCCAAATGACAACACATTTTCCATGGACACATCCATACCCTTGATCAATTCTAAAATCCCCATCAGCTTAGAAGCCATTTTAGGCATTATCTGAATGTATTTATTATTATCTGTAACCAATAGTTTCGCATTTACAGGCAAGAATGATCTGAGAGTCTGCAGGCAAATTGTTTCCACACCTTCATCAATGATAAGGAATTTTGTAATGCTTTTCTTTTCAATGTCTTTCTCGCTTATTTGTTGCGCAAAATACTGTGAACATTTTTCCAGGTTCTGATAGCTTGAAAAAATTTCATTGTTAGATTCTATCGAAAAAAAAGTTTTTTGGTATAATGTCGCAAATGATTGAGCTAGATTTTTAACACTCTCGGATTCTATTAGATTCTCAAATATTTTAATGCCGGATTTTACACAGAATCCTCCATTTGAAAGGATCCAATAATCATCATAAAACTCCTCGTACAATTTTTCTGGCAGTAGCTTAAGAGGTCTGGAAGTGTTGAATACTATTATTACATTGTTTTTTTTTTGATGCCTGATGGCCTGGATACACTTGGTACTGACAGATAAGTCATTCTTAAGTAAGGTGCCGTCTAAATCAATGGAAATTAATTTGATATTGAACATGTTGTCAGCGGAGAAGTTATTTCTAAAATTTTTTCATGAATTTCTGTTAGTGCATAATACGTATTAACCATACTCTTTAGATTTGTTTCAAACGGTACATTTTCCTTGTATGATTTCAGAAAACCGGTTACCTCATTACTGTATCCAGCAGAACTGTAACCGGACTTCAAAGGACTTTTGTGGCTTATGATGTTGCACTTATTCCCCTTCATATTAAAAGGTAGGTCGATATTCTTGGTGGTAATTTCAACTCTAGAGAGATCATCAACATTGATAATATTTCCATTCTCGCTGGTAATTTCAATTTGATGCTTAAATCTTGGATAAAACGAACCGCTCTTTATATGTCCTACTATTCCATTTTCAAATTCAATAACAAGACTCAGAAAAAAGGGTTGGATGTTCTTTGAACAGAAGACGTTTAATTTGCTGTAGTTTCCACCCATTCGCAACAGATAATCTAGTGGGTGTATCAATTGGGCCAGCAGGAAGGATTCTATGATCGAATCAAAATTCCAAAACGGTTCGAGGGGTTTACTGGATAAGTGCTCAATGGTTATTGACGACAGCTTTCCGAAGTCCTTGTCACTTATCAATTCCGTTATCGAGTTGTGCGAGTCCGAGTAACTAAAATTCATTCCGACTCCGATAAGAACGTCCTGCTCATTACGTTCGAGAACGTCTTTTAGCTCGAGAATATTTCTGACAGGTGGCTTCTCTATAAATACGGCAATTCTTTTGGCGATACATAATTTGATGACGTTATAATGCACTTCAGGAGTAGAGGCTACAAAAACAATATCAAGGTCTTGAGCCATTATCATCTCTGTGTAGTCGGAGTACAAGTTTTCAACGTTTAATTTCTCTCCGATTTCCCTTAAAGCTAATTCACTTATGTCGCATAACGAGACTATGTTACATTTGTTGGTCAATAAAATTGAGGGCAACAGGTTATCGAGCATCTGCTCCCCTAGACCAATTAAACCCACTTTGATTTTGTTATCCTTTCTGCTCATATAATATTTTTTCTTTTTTGTTAAACTTTAGTATTAGTTCCTCGATTATTTTCCGGGTACCTTCGAAGAGATTTAAGTTGATGGAATCAGTTAAGCTCACCCACCTAATATCTTTTGTCTCCCTGGTGTTGAAGATGAATTCCGATTGGACGGCAAAGGACAAGTACGCAAAATCCAAGTGATAGTGTTCGCTTTCTTTGATGGAACCGGGTATTAATTGCTGATAAAAAAATTCTGGGGGTAAAAGCCACTCCGAATCGCTTACTTTTTTTTCCTTATGAATAAAGGAGAAAAGTTTTATATCTAAACCAGTCTCCTCCTTAGCCTCCCTGATTACTCCCTCTATCTGATTTTCAAAAGGCTCGATATGTCCTCCAGGAACCATCCATCGACTAAACTTTTTGTGATTAATCAGTAAAATTTTTAATTCATTTTCGTGCTTATTGATGATAAACACACTGGTGGTAAATTGTTTAAGCATAGTACTTTTTTATAATTTCAATCATGCTGTCCAGATCTTTCCTTTCCAGACCTTCATGCGTAGGCAGTGTGAATATCTGATTAATGAGATTCTCAGAATTGTAGCAGTCCTTATTTGTACCGGAAACAATCGGCAGATCATATAGCGGACAATATTTGTATCTCAACGGATCTGAAATGATGTTCTGCCGCATCAACAAATTCTCTATTTCGCTCTTATCATTTTCAGCGACCAACAACGCTAGGGAGTAATAATTGTTGACCGAATTATCCAGAGTTCTTATTTCAGAAATTCGAGGGGTAAGTGGCAATATATTGGCTTTTAGGTAGTTCGCGTTTTCAGTTCTTTTTTTGATTTTGTACTCTAATTTATCTAATTGTGTGATACCTATCGCAGAATTTATAGAACTGAGTTTAAAGTTAAGTCCTAGAAACAAACCGTAACCGCCGTACTGCAGGTCAGTACTCTCAATTGAGTAGGCTTCACCGAAAGATCTGATTTCCTTCAGCTTCAAATAGTCCGTTTCGCTTTTAATTAATAGAAATCCGCCTTCCCCGGTTGTAACCAGCTTTCTTTCATGTGTACTGAAAACCGAATAATCACCGAAACCGCCTAAGTAAGTGTCTTTCAGTTTGCTCCCATGGCAATGCGAGTTGTCTTCCAGGACCTTAACTCCCTGGTCACTGCAAATTTTTGCAATCTCATCGATGTTATTTGCGTATCCCCACATAGGTACATTTATCAATAATTTGGTTTTGTTTGTAATTTTTTTGCTAAGGTCCTTGATGCACAGGTTAAATGAGTTTTCCTCATTATCAACAAATACAGGTTTTGCTTTTAAGGAAATCAAGGGTAGCACGGACATTATCGGTGCGGTCGCCGGCAACAGTACTTCGTCACCTTCTTTAATTTCCAGAAGCATTAGGATCATCAATATGCCTAGAGTGGCATTTGAACAAGTCAAGGAATGATCAGTACCAAAGTAAGAAGCCAGCTTGTCTTCAAATAAAGGCGTGTAGGGACCCTTTCCAGAAATCATTTGGTCTTTCATACTGGCATTTATAAACTCAATATCAGCGACAGTGATATTTACATAACAGTTATCCAATTTTTTTCATATCCGATTTCATATTCATTTATTATAGCTTTTATTTTCTTTTCCAGTAATTCGTTATTTGCGAAATTATATTTCTGTATAATCTGATGACTTAATTTTTGATACAAACCGATTGAAATTACGACTGATTCATACGCGTTTTTCTGGTTATCAAAAGCAAAAATTTTTGCTAATTCATTCTTAATATCCTCATTTGCCCAGTTTTGTACATTTTTGCCTTTATAATGAAGATTATTCTTATTCTCAAAAGAATATGTGTACCATTCTATTAATTCTATGAGTCGGGTTTTTAGAATGTTGTCGTAGATTGTGATTCCATAGTACAATTCGTTCCTTACAATCATTCCTATCGTCTTAAAAGCTAACTGCCAAAATTCGTTGTAGTTTTGCTTAAACTTTTCTTCATTTACCTGGTATAGGAATTCGCAATGTTCCTCGGCATTAAAATGAGTATGAATCTTATCGACTATTGATTTTACATTTCCCTTATCATATATTACGGCATGTTCGTTTCTTATGTAATGATAGAAAGTTCGCAGGTTTTCATCTATGCCTATTTTTGTCTTTCCGGGAATAATCGAGGTAAGATTATATTTGTGGAGCGTAAAGTATAAATCTGCTTTTTTAAATTCCGAGTAGTCGACCGGAATAATATCCAAAGTCATATAATTATCTAACATTACTCTAGATATCATGATGTTTTCTATGGGATTGATGATATCGAGTTTAGAAATTGGTGTGCCAATTTCTGAGAGCCAGCTTGAATCTCCGGTTAAGTATTTCTTTGGTTTCTTTGTAAAGAAGAAGACATCTATATCCGAGAATACATCCTTTGCCCTTATCGATCCAAATACAATTGTTGAGTAGATATCCTTATTGGTTCTACTTAAAATTTTTAGTTTTTCAATTATCTCTTCTTTCATTTATTATCTGACTTTCTGTTCATATACCATCACTGTATGGAATCTTAATAATCCGTTTAAAATTTGAAAGCGCAAACCTATAAATTAAAATAGTAAGTATTGCTGTACATTTTGTGCCTTTTTCTCAGTTTTTTAGTATAAAAAAGCCCCTTAAAAAAGGGGGCTGGATTTTATGTTAAGGTATTGATCATATTATGCCGATCTTTTTGGATTCTTTTACAATATCTTCGTCATCGCCATGCTCTATATGCGGCAGTTGCTTTATTTTTGATTTTCTTTTGTTTACAGCGCTCAAGGTCATCGAAAGATGATTTGGAAGGTTTTTTGTCTTCACCCCTTGAGAAAGAAGGGAGATGATTTGTTTGTTCAGGGTGTCGAATTTAGTATCGTTGAGTATGTTTGATTGTATTCTTTTTTCTATCATTTCACTTTTGTAGGATTTATTTCTTGTGATTTTATCGACAGCGTCCAAAAGATACTCAGAATTGGTTATATCAATTTTTTCGATTAATCCTTCAGGGGAAAATGTTTCAGTAATCCGCTCGATCTGTACTGAAGAGAATAAGGAGGATATGACGACAATTTTGACTTTAGGGAATTTCAGGCGAATTAGTTTTCCTAAATCTTCGCCGTTAGCTATATTTTCTTCGCGGTAAGGGGGCATGCTCAAATCTAAAATTATGACGTCTATCGTCTGCAACCGACTTTTAGTAAAAATAAATTTGTAGGCGACTTCCAATGTATTTGCGGTGGTGATTTTGGTGTTGACTTTAAGACCGCTCAGCGTCATTTTATAAAAATCTGTAATTATGATATGGTCGTCGACCAGAAGAACATTGAGATGCATAAATTAAATTTTTGAAAATTTTATTTTAATGATTGGTTTTGGTTGTATAAGGGGAAATTATGCTAAGGTGCCTGAAATTGCTTAGGGTTTATTGATATAAATATTAATATTTTCCCAAACCTCTGCTTGTTTGGGATTGTATTTTGAGAAGCCAAACTTACAAAAGAGATTTGTTTCTTTTTTACGGTTTCCCATAATTAATAGGAATAGTTTGCAAATTAATTCCTTTAAAATTTAAAAGACTACAGTATAAACACCTATTTTTTAAATTTAATTACTGCGAAAAAAAGTATGGGATTATATTTGGTACGACTAGATTTGTGCAGGTGGATGAGGTGTAAAATCCGATTTGTTTTCTTTAGCCGATGAGTAGCATTGCAAAGGTTGTGTCGGCAGGCTTTTAGATCTTTCTGATCTCGCGGAAGTTAGTTAGAGAGTAGTGCACAGATCTGCCGACTATAAACAGGTTGAAGAAAAAAGACATTCGCTGTTGGCTGAAGTGAAAGAAAAAATAGACAGGAAATACCTTCCTGAAAAATCGGAACAGGATTCTATCGATGTAGGTAATGTGTCAGATGTGTTGGTGGTTAATTATTGCATAAACATTTACAGATATATGCGAAAAAACTCTTAGATGAAAAATTGACTCTTGCGACTATGGATTTTATTTACAGATTAATATCTAAAAAAGGCAGGAGATTGAAAAGCTAATTGTAGAAAGAGATGAAAAGCTGGCATCATTGGGTAAATTTCCATGGTTCTTTCCCACTTGGAAGAAAGTCAATAGAAGAAAGTTTTTTCATGATATGTACTGCAACAAAAACAGATAAAACTATTTTACTGAATTCATTTGCATTAAATGCTAATAGTGATGCATCAGCAGTTCAAATAGAAGTCATTACTGATAACATGTGGTCTTTCAGGGTTTCTTTCGGCAGTGTTCTTTCTATCTCAAAGGACAATGATGCGGCTGATACTGCCGAGGAAACTCCTGCCGAGCAGACTAAAAAACAAACAGAAGAAGAAGCTTTCAGCCGTTTAATAAATGGCGGAGGTAATTTTTACCTGAATATTATTCTGCCTGTATTTACAACCAACCAGAATAATGGAGATCAGATTACATTTTATGGGTACGCTAATTTAAGAGGTGCCATGGATTTAGAAGGCTTCAGCAGTAATGTAAATACTTCGACAGGAAATGGAACATTCGGACTGAATGCCTATTTGGGTATTTCTTCAGATAATAAAAAATTCAATTTTTTTCTTCAAGGTAATGCAACTTACACGGTAGGAACCAATGAGTTTTATAGTAATCTTGGCCTCTATAAACAAAAGCCTTTTGTAAATGGGAAATTAATTGCTGGTGTTACCATATTAAACCAGTTTCGACTCTCAGCAATTGTAAATGCTTTTGGAAGTGATGAAAAAATAAGAAGTAATAAAGTGGTCGTTGGTATTCAGGTAATGCCTGGATTGTAAGCTGGGACTAGATTTTGTAGTGCGTTTTAATAAAGGCAGATATAGTGTAAGTTAAGATTTTAATATTGACTGTAGGACTTAATTAATTTGCTGAGAGAAAGTGAAGGTTCTCTTAGTGGGTATTATATTGGTTTGTATGGAATATTATATATGCTCTAATCTGCCTTTGGTAAGAAATCTAAGCCTGTTTTTTTATTAGATCTCTTAGTAATCACTATCGTAACATGCGCGCCAGCGTGAATTTTTAGACAATAGGAATTCCTATCCAATAAAGTACAAACATTGTTAGAATTGTTATTGCAATACTGCACAAAGTAAGTACACGCCAATACGTGGATCTTCCATATCCATATCTCCAGATTCTTTCCCCTGTTTCGTTTCTGTAAGACTTTAAGGTGAATTTAGAAATTAAATAAGTGGAAACAGCAAAAATCAAAATTGTAATGGACCAAAATTTAATCATAATTGATTGTTTTTTAAATGCTTTTAAATTTAATGATTTTTTTAGTTAGTTGTTTCTCTTTAGATTTTTTTATTTGTGATTTTCTCTGTTTATTTTTTCAGATTGTTTTTAATCGGTGAGATCATTAGCGACTGGACGTTGGGTTTATAGTGTAGTTTATGAGATGGTTGCTAATATAGTTTCGAATCTAAATTCGTCAGGTGTTGATTTTATCGTTTTCTATTTTTAAACTACAGCTGTGCTATGATTCTGCCACAAAAATAACCTATCGTCCTATTTAATTCTTACTTAAGTCAAAGGCGGTGCCTGCTGTTTGATAACACAAAGCAGATGGATTGCAGTTGGTTGTTTAGCACCAGTTTTTATTCCAAACGGCTAAAAAGGGCGACCAAGATAGTGCCATTGCGTCTGCTTGCGTGCGCATAACGGACTTCGTTTCCTTTGTCCGCCCTTCGGGACTTATAGCACTGCGCATCTGCTATAACGCTTGATCTGGCCTTTCTTTTTTTTCGTTTTTTCTTTTGGAAATAATTTATAGTATAGGGTGGAGGGTGGTTTAGGAAAGAGATTGAAGAAACCAGTATTTTCTTTCTTTAGTTATAGGCATTTTTTACTTTTTCATATTTTTTTTTTTTGATTTTAACCAGTTATGGAGAGATGGCTGGGAGAGGTTTGTTAATTTGAGAGGGAGGAAGATTTAATCGTCATTTGATTTTCTAATGAATTGATGAGTGGTAAAATGCATGTTAGAGTCATGACTCAAATTAAAAGTTATTTTGAAAATTTGCGGTGAAAAAAAAGATATATTTGAAAATAAATAATGTGTGAAATTTATCGCACATCGTCGCTCAAATTTGGATGGCTTTGTGTGGTTTTGTAACATATATAAATAAGTTATGTGTAACCTTACAGACGGACTATGGGATTAGAAGCATATCTTTTCAATATTGAATTCAAAGAGCCTCTTTTGGAGCAAGACATTGTTAGGGTGTTTGACAAAATTGGAATGACTCATTTGATTGAAAAATTTGAAAAGCGAACAGATAAAAATTATGGATCTTACTACTTTGAGTTACGTACTGAAAATGGTTTGACTGAGGGACATTGCATTTTAGCTCCGACAGACACAGAACTATCAGATTTTAGTTTGCGGTTTTCTGTGGTTAGTCCAAAAACTGTTATCGACCAAACATTTGGCCTACTAAAAAAACTGAATGACCTTAAACCAATAAATGTTTATGATACTGAAATAAAAAATCACGTTTACAGACAATTACGCAAAGACAAAAAAGTTGATGATTGGTTCAACGGACTTGAAGGAACTGACGAAGAAGAGAAAATTGAAAAGTCATGCTACATCGAAATTGACGTTGAAAATTTCAAACTAAATCAACTTGGAATAATGAAACGACAAATCGTTACTAATAACGACAAAGGTGAAGTTATTGAAAGTGGTTCGACGACAATTGACCACATTGAAAAGAAAGGACTATTTGACCGCTTTATTGGTTGGGTAAAAAACGAACTATAATGACGGAAGAAAGAAAGACTACACATAACAGCCTACAACGGATTTAGGCATTTTGCTTAATGGAAAGATGGTTTGTATTTGTGATGATTGGCTTCGCCGGTTCGCTATCGCTCGGATGTCAAATAAGAAAAATAGGCTTAATTTAGTCCCAAACCCCCTGAATAGTAACAGAACGTTTGTATGCCATATTCAGAACAAGCGGTATAAATCTAAAACCAAAAAACAGATAGAATTTAATTGATGGCTGACTACATAAAAAAAGCAATAACCGAGAATCCTAAAAGCATATCTATATGTTTCTTTACTGAACAATACATAGTTATAGAAATGGGAAAAAAATTAAGAAAAGTGTAAGTAACACTTTTGGAAAAATGGTAACTTTATTATTTCCAAATGTAGCGCTTATGAACGGTAATGATTGGGACGCCTTTATAAATTATTATCTCCAAAAAAATCATCCAGATGTTTTGCCGAATATGGAAACAGATCCGGAAGCTGGAATGTATATTGCTTTTTATAGTTATAGTACAGAAAATGAAGAAAAAGCAAACAAATTAATCGATATAATAATAGAATTAATGGAAAATGAATCTGCGCTGTTAGAGAAAATAAAAACTGACGGAAAACTAATTAAGTGGAATCAAGACCTAAAATAATACGGCGCACAGCGCCTACAACGGATTTGGGCAATTAGCTTAACGGAAAGTCAGTTTTGTATTTGAATGATCGGCTTCGCCTGTTCGCTATCGCTCGGGTGGCAAATCGAAATAATGGGCTTAATTTATCCAAAAAAAGAAGTTACAACTGAAATACTGTATCAGAAAGTATTTTAAAATTCTGCAGTGCGTTACACCAGTATTAAACTATAAATTGTTATGTATGAATTTAGATGACGGGATAGAAAGATTTGTGCGGGCACAGTGGGATGTTTACCAGCATGCCTTAGAAGAAATCAAAAACGGAAAGAAGCAGAGTCATTGGATGTGGTATATTTTTCCTCAGATCAGAGGTTTGGGATTTACGGACTATAATGTGTATTATGGAATAAAAGACATCCATGAAGCTTCGGAATATTTGAATGATCCAATATTGGGGAAACGCCTGGTTGAAATTTCAGAAGCGGTTTTCCGCCAGCAGGGAAAAACAGCCTTAGAGATTTTTGGTAAACCTGACGATAGAAAACTTAAATCCTGTATGACGCTCTTCAGCCAGATCCAAAATACAGATCCTATATTTCAAAAAGTTTTGGAAAAATATTATACGGGATTCCCTGATGATAAAACCATAGCAATACTTACAGAGCAGAAAAGTAAGTCATAATGCTTTAAATCAATTACGGGCGAATCATTTACAATTTTAAATTTTCAAATTTAATTGTTCGGATCACATACAATTTTCATCAGGCTTTTAATGAAAATGCTGTACAGCAATAGGTTTGTTGAAATTAGGGGCGAAAATTAATCTATAATCCACAGTAACGAAGATTTGAAGATTTCAGAAATTTTATCTAACCATCTGTTTAGGCACTGCATAGCATTCACTGTGAAGATTTGCTTTGATATTCTATAAATTGATAAAATTAAGTTTTACTTTTTCTAAATACTCATCAATCACCTCATCCAGCAGGGGTGCAAGCTCGTTCATTTTAGCATCTACAATGTCATTGCGCTGGTCTTGCTCCAAGGCAAGCCTCTGAGTTCTTTCTTCAGGGGTCTCTTCGGGTGCCGGATCAATTTCAATCGGGGCGGCTTTCTGCTTGCTCGCTTCTATCTTGTAATTCTAGTTCTTGATTTTGCGGCGCAAGCCGTCTTTCATAATTCGCACTTTCATAGGTACTATAGAGATATTCAAATAGAATTACTTCACATCTGTTTAAATGATCCAAAGGCCTTGGATCTTCCTCAATGAATTCGTGCGGATAGGTGTATAGTGTGATTTCCATTCTAGAATACAAATCCTCTTTATAGTAATCAATAAAATCCTGATTACTGACTCCATTAAAATAATCAATCTGGTTCATAATTAATGTTTTTATACTGGAAACGCCACAAGGTTTCCCTGATACGGAAATGCAAAATCTTCAATTTTAACGGACTGGTCCAGCCATGCTGCTTCATCCTGCCTTTTAAGCATTATGGGCATCCGCATTTTATGGTTGTGGACATAGCGCATTAATTCATTGGCTTGTGTCGTAACCATAGTGTAGGTGTTTTTAACTTCATCTGAAACGGGATTTGTCCATGAGGAGTATAATCCTGCAAAGGTGAAAATTTCATCATCCTGTGAGTTAATCTGGTATTTGTCTTTACTTTTTCCTTTCTCATCATTCCAGTGCCATTCGTAATAGGCAGATGCTATGATAAGGCACCTGTTATGGGTTATGTTTTGGAAGGATGCTTTCTCATCAATGGATTCAATTCTGGCATTGAGTGTATTTTTCCTGAATTCGATATCCTTAGCCCATCCCGGGAGCAGTCCCCAAGTATAATCTGTCGTAATTAAATGCGGCGTGGAATTCAGGATTATAGGGATATTGGGATGCGCAAAGCCATTGATGAAATCGGACTGAAGATAGGTTTCTTCGTTATCGATCTCTGCATTAAATCGTCTTCTAAGATGTTCAATGGATGCGGACTGCTGGGTATAATAACACATAATTTTCTGGTTTTTATAGTTATACAAACACCTGGTCTTACTAATAATTAAACTTTTACGGGCAGTTTTTGGAAATGTCCCTTCATGGATTTGGACTGGTGCATTGTATCAATGAGCCGGTACGCTTTGATGTAAGGCATATCGAAAAACTTCCCAAGGAAAATGCACAAACAAGATAACCTGCGAAGGACAGCAGTGACAAGCCAGCTGATACTTTGGATTATTTTCTTTGTTTAGTTTTCACTCTCTATCAAATTTAATTCATAATTAGGACTTTACATAACATATACGTCAAAATTTCATGCGATGGCGCTGCAGGTTAATTTCATGTTCCTGCGGATAAGGCTTTCGTTCCGTGCCTGCTGATGTCCTGTTTGATATTGTGCTGTGTGCTAAACCTTTTATCAGAGTCCGAATATCTGGGATCAGGAATGAAGGGCATCTTGGCCATTTTAGCAATGGTAATGGTCGGAAAATGGTAATCAATTTCGACAGTTCCTAAAAGCAGATAGCATCCGCCTCCCTGAAAGGGATAATTAACCAGGCTGTCTGGAAAATGCGCCGTATCAAAATAGGCGCCCTGCACGTCAATCCATGTTCCGAAATACATATTTCCCCTTTTGGTCGGAACCTGCTTGGTTGAGATCAGGTAGGCGAGCATCCTGACCTGCTTTTTATGGTTTCGGAGCAGGTCTTTAACCAGAACATCACCCCGGTATTTGGTCTGCGGCAGATCAAATACACTGCACGATACAGGAAAACTCAGCAGTTCGATCTCATCAAAAGCATCTTCAAAAAGGGAACGTTCCAGTACGGGAAGTTTGAATTCCTTTGCGGGTTCCTGCAGCAGCATCAGACTGCGGTTTTCAGGTTTGTAATTATTTAAAAGCAGGCTTACCAGCACCAGCGGCTGGTTTTGGTTTTCCCGGTAAATCGGAAAGCCCCGATAAAGATCAGTGTCTTGATGTTTTCAATTCCCATCGGCACCCTGTTGATGAAGTCCTCAAGGGATAAAAAGTTCCCGTTTCGGGTACGCTCCATTGCAATAAAGTGCGAGAGTTTGGAATCGATATTCAAAAGATGCATAAAACCAAGATAAATATCTGTACCGTATAAAACGGTTTCATAGTCACTTTTATTCACGCAGGGATTATGCACCACAGCGCCGGCCATTCTGGCTTCATGGATGTATATTTCGGTTCTGTAAAACCCGCCCTGATTGTTGATTACCGCTACCATAAATTCAACAGGGTAGTGCACTTTTAAATAGAGACTCTGGTAGCTCTCCACGGCATAGGAGGCCGAATGGGCCTTGCAGAAAGAGTAACCGGCAAAGGATTCAATCTGGCGGTAGATTTCCTGGCTCAGTCCCAGTGGATGTCCTTTAACTTCGCAGGATTTAAAGAAATCGTCTTTTACTTTCTGAAGGGCGACTTTAGATCGTCCTTTACCCGACATAGCCCGTCTGAGGATGTCGCCGTCAGTCGCAGAAAGTCCGCCGAAATGCAGTGCAATTTTGATCACATCTTCCTGATAGACCATAATGCCGTAAGTTTCACCGAGCTGCCGCTCAAAAACGGGATGGAAGTATTCAAACTTAGACGGGTTATTGTGTCTGAAAATATATTCCTTCATCATTCCGGACTGGGCAACGCCGGGACGGATGATCGAGGAAGCGACGACCAGGGTCTTGTAATTGTCACATTTTAAACGGCGCAGGAGTCCCCGCATTGCAGGACTTTCAATATAAAAGCACCCGATTGTCCTGCCTTCAGCCAGATAGGTATTGGCTGCAGCTTCGTTTTTTGACAAGCGGGTGTCCCTGATATTGATGCGCAGGCCTCTGTTTTTCTCAATGAGTTTTACCGTATCATCAATATGTCCGATGCCTCTCTGGCTCAGGATATCAAATTTTTCAAACCCGATGTCCTCCGCGGTATGCATATCAAAAAGTACAATTGGAAAACCTTTAGGAGGCATTTCCAGCGGGGTGTAGTTGGTCAGCGGTTCCTCAGAAATTAAGATACCGCACGAGTGCATGCTTCTCATGTTGGGATATTTCTCGAGCATCATGCCGTACTCGTCGCACCAGTTTGACTATGGAATTGGTCTGGTGTAATTTCATTGGATTTTTTGCCAGCTGGTCCAGTTCGTCTTTGGGCGACCCGAATACTTTTCCGACTTCGCGGAATATCGATCTGTATTTAAATTCCACATTAGTGCCGCAGAATGCCACGTTCTCATAGCCGTAGCGGTCAAAGATGTATTTCAATATGACATCGCGCTCTTTCCAAGACCAGTCAATATCAAAGTCAGGAGGGCTTTTGCGGTTTTCATTTAGAAACCGTTCAAAGTATAAATCCAGTTCCAAGGGGCAGATATCGGTAATGCCCAGGCAGTAAGCAATTATACTGTTGGCGCTGCTTCCTCTGCCGATATGCAGAAATCCTCTGCTGTTACTGTAGCGGATGATATCCCAGGTAATAAGGAAATAGCCGCTGAATTCAAGCTCATTAATTACTTTGAGCTCTTTTTCAACCCTTGCTTTTGCGAGCTGGATTACTGTCGCCGTACCGCCACACCAGACCTTCCTCGGCCAGCGTGGTCAGTAGATTGATATCGCCTTTTTTATTTTGGGTATAGAACTTTTTATTCTTGGGACTCTCAAAGTCATAGTTAAAATTACAGCTGTCAATTATTTTTTCGGTGTTCTGGATGATCACAGGATAATCTTTATAATAAGCCATAAAGCTGCTCCAGCGACAGACATCAGGTCTGTTTTTTTGCAGAAATCTGCTCGCTGTTAATTTGGATAAAAGCTCATTTAGATCCACTGCGCGAAGGATCCTGTGCAGGTTGTATTCCCTTTTAGTCCTGAATACAACGGGCCGCAGGATGACCATTTTGGCTGTTTTTTCTTTAAGGCTTGGAGTATAAAGCCTGCTGAGCTGGTCGGGCTGTATGCCGATAAATTCATTTGCGCTTAAGTTTGCGGGTTCATTTCCAAGAGGATAAATAAAATAAACTGATTCCAGTGAAGGAGCAGACTCGGGCAGGGGCTGTCCGCTGAAATTGTGCTCGGTTAGAAAACGGTTCATGCCGGCAAGGCCGTCTGCATTTTCAGCCAGCCCGATATAGCGCAGTTTATGGTCGCATCTAAATTCTATTCCTACAAGCGGTTTTATGCCTGCGGCAGTACAGCGTTTAAGGAATTCATAAATTCCAGTTACGGTATTAATATCGGTCAGCGCCATGGCTTTGACGCCGCAAGAAACCGCCTGCTTGCAGGAGATCTTCAACTGGAATGGTGCCGTAACGGAGCGAGTGGAAAGAGTGGCAGTTGAGAAACATGGAATCAGGGTTTGCGTTTTAAAATTTCATTTTTATTGTTGGGTTTCATGGAGGCCCCGGCGCACCGCATCACCGCATCAAAACCGTAGCGTGTTTTCATTCGGTCCATGGCCTGATAGAGTGCGAGCATTTCCTCGGTATCAGTAAAAAGATCAATTTGGCAGGTGCCCCTGACCAGTCCGCTGAACCGCGACCCGATAAGACGCAGTCTCATTCTTCTCTGGTAGAGTTTATCGAATAACTCCGTAACGGTTTTGGTCAGAATATGATCCGCCGCGGTATACTGCACGCGGCACTGTTTGGTTTCAGTGTCAAAATTGGCATATCGGATTTTAACCGTTACCGTAGAGGCCAGCCAATGCTCGGAGCGGAGCTGATAGGCGAGTTTCTCCACCATGCCGAGCGACGACCCTGTTCAGTTTGGGCATATCGATGGTGTCTTGGGAGAAAGTATGTTCGGTAGAAATGGACTTTCTTTCGGTGTAAGGTTCAACAGGATTATTGTCAATGCCGTTGGCTTTTTTCCAGAGTTCGATGCCGTTTTTTCCGATCAGCTCGCCGCAGGGCTTCAGCCGGCATTTCAGAAAGGGTCTGAATGGTGCGGATGCCGATGCGCGAGAGCGACTCAAAGGTTTTTTGTCCCACCATTGGAATTTTTTGAATGGACAGCGGATTTAAAAAAGGCCGCACCAGATGCTCTGGTATCTCAAGGTTCTGTTGCTGTTTTCCTTCCCCGGTGCCGATTTTGGAAACTGTTTTGTTGACCGAAAGCGCAAAGGTGAGGGGAAGCCCTGTCTGCTTGGTAATGCGCTGCGCGAGTTCATCAGTCCATTTGTAACTGCCGTAGAATTTATCCATTCCCGTTATGTCCAGATAAAACTCGTCAATGCTGGCTTTTTCCACTACGGGCGCTTTCTCCTGAATGATTTCAGTAATATCATGCGATAGTCTGGAATAGAGTTCCATATCGCCTTTCATGATTTTAGCCTGCGGGCAGAGCTTCACGGCCATATGTATCGGCATGGCCGAGCGCACGCCGAATCTTCGCGCTTCATAGGAACACGAAGCGACCACACCTCTTTCCCCGCCGCCAATAATTAAAGGAATTCCGTTAAGCTGTGAATTGGTTAGTCTTTCGCAGGAAACGAAAAACGTGTTCATGTCAATGTGTACAATAGCCCTGCTCATATTCTTTTCATTTTATACTTGTCAAAATTAGCACAGACAGCGACAAAAAATAAAATATAGTTGTTATTAATAATAACAAAATTGAAAAGTCCTTATTTTAGGATGGGTTGCAAAACAGGGGGAGTAGTGTTATTTTGGCTTTATTCAGAAATTACGGAAGATTGATAGAAGCTTTGTTGGTGCTTTTTTATATTTTTATATTTTATATATTTTTTTTTATTTTCTTTATTATGACCGGTAAAAGGGAGATCGATGGAGTGGGGGATTATTTTTAGTGGGTAGTATTTGATAGTTGATTGATATGTATTATTTAGAGATTTAAGATTTAAAGGGTGTAGGGTAGAGGTCTGTATCCGCGAGTAAGATACCGCTGTAAATGAATATGATTTATTGCTATCAAGATTTTCTATCAGTATTCCTTAACTATTCTGTTTCCTTATTAAGTAGCGGGAAGTATTCAATTATCTAAAAGATTATCTCGAATTATTACAATGTTTTAGAATACTCGTCTTACTACTTTTTCTGCTTTTTGTTTTGTATAGTTACTCATGTAAGTACCAAATAGTATCAATCAAATTAAAAGTCCATTTGATAGTTTATGAAATAAAAATCCTATTTTTGAAAATAAATAACACTGACAGTTGTCAGACATAGCCACCCAATTTAGGGTGCATAAGTCGGACGTTGTCAGACATATATACAAGTTACCTGTCATTGAAGAAACCAAACGCAAAAAAAACTATATAGAATTATGAATTCAAAATTGACAATAATAATCCTTCTTTTTATTATTCAAATTTCGACGGTAAGCTGTCAAAAAAAAGAATATAATAAACCAGTAAAAACTCATGAGTATATTAACTTAACATCTTCTGATAAAAGTGGAAAGATAATGGAAGAAAATAAGTTTTGGGAATTAATTGAAGTTTCAAGAATTCAATCTAAAGATAATTATGAGCTTCAAATAAACATATTAAAAACTGAACTTCTAAAACTTGAACCTAAAGAAATTGAAAAATTTGACAATACATTTTCTGCTCTTTTAGCAGGCTCATATAATTGGAATCTTTGGGGTGCTTCTTATGTTATAAACGGAGGTTGTTCGGATGATTGTTTTGATTATTTCAGACAATATTTAATTGCTCATGGTAGAGAAAAATTTTATGAAACAATTGCAAACCCTGATGATTGTGCATATTGGATTAAATCCGAAAGTGAAGAATTATGGGAAGGACTTCAATATTCGGCTTACGATGCTTATAAAGAGAAAACAGGAAAGGATCTTCCAAAAACATATCATCCTGATTGGACGCTCAAAGGAAAAAAATTTGACGAAAACACAGTACAAGAAAAATATCCAAAACTTGCGGAAAAAATTCCACTGAATAAGATCAACGACAGGTAACAGCCACTACAACGGATTTGGGCATTGGGCTTAATGGAAAGATGGTCTTGTATTTGGGATGATTTGGCAAATCCGAAAGATAACGCTGATTTAATCCCAAACTGCTTGTAGCGCGAGAACGTTATGAGCTAGCTTTAAACACCAACAACTTAAATGAGAAACAAACAAAGACATGGATGCTTAACAGCTTGGTTAATATATTTAATAATTTCATATTCAATAGTTTCATTAGGTTTATTTTACAATATAGACAGTATAGTCCAAAGATTTAAGTATATTACATCAGAAAATTTGTTGCTAATTGTTGCTTCAATTGAAATCTTAAATGTCTTATTTTCATTTATGCTTCTTAAATGGTTTAAACTTGGCTTTTGGGGATTCTTATCTACAAGTACATTATTATTTATCATTCAAATAATGAATACTAACAACATTCTTACGCCAATTATCACAGTCATTGTAATGCTAATTATGTATGGATTATTAAAACTTAAAAAAAGAAATGTTTCTGGTTGGGATAATTTAGACTAGAAAACCTACTGTAGTATCCGACGTTCTGAGCAAACTTCAATACAACCGTTTAAAACAAACATGGAAAAGGAATCCGAAAATAATTGGCCTGAATTTGATATAAGAAACTGGAAAGATATTCCAGTAATTTCTCGCCGAATTGCAACCGAAGAAGAAGCCCGAAAAGGTATTGCGGTTTTCTGCTTACAAAATGCCGGCGGAGAACATAAATTTTTTGAAATTGAGTTGCCTAAAATGGCTTACTTAATAGAGGAAGAAACAAACGAAAAAGAATTAATTGTGGCAATTCAAGCGGAAGAATCAAAACATGGAATTGTGATTGGTTATAGAAATCCGAAAGGTGGCAATGGAGCATGTCTCCTTAATGAATTGGATTTTCTAAATGATGTAGAAGCAGAAAATATAACTAAAAAAGCCAGCTCATAACAGCTACTACAACGGATTTGGCAATTGGCTTAATGGAAAGTTGGTTTTGTATTTGGAATGACTTGTCAAATCCGAAAATAGGGATTAATTTAGTCCCAAACCTGCTGTAGTACCAGAACGTTGGCAGTAATTGTTCCACAACTAAATCTTAAACGAGAATGAAACTTCTAAAAGGCTGTTTAATAACATTAATATTATTTATTGTCGTTTGTGTAATTGGATGGCTTTTTCTCGAAAATAATGTTAGTGGAAACTTATCAAGTTTAAATCAGAATGTAGAAAAGAATTGGGAAAATTATGTTGCGAACTTAAAAGAAAGAAATGCAGAATTTACTCAACAGAAAATTAAAAATGATAGTTTGAAATATTACTCAGAAAGTTCAAAAAAAATTATTGATTCTAAAGATTATCTAAAAGAACTTGAATTGATTGAATACAAATTAAATAAAATTGCAATGTCAAATAGCTTTAAGTCAAATTTAAATGACAAGCTCAATTCCAACTTAGACAATTATAACCAAGCAGTTAGAGAATATAATGTTTACAGAATCCGATTTCCAAATTCTATAATTGCTCGAAGAATGAATTTTCGTAAATCGTACAAGTATTTTGACATTAGATATGGAGTTGAAAATGAAAAAGTTATGGCAAGAAAAAAAGAAATGGAAAATTGGGTTAAAAATGGGGGCGAATATCCACAATAACAACTACTGGTAACAGCCGTTTGGCGAAATTGGGGTTTTAGGCTGAATTTAAAGATGGTTTTGTGTTTGAAAAAGTTGTGTTTTAACCGAAAAATCCCCCATCTTTATTCCCCTACCTCACCAAGCGCCAGAACGTTAGCGGTCAGTTTAAGAAGCCGAAGGAAAAACGACAAAATATGAAGATCGAAAGAAAACAGTTAATAGAATTATGCGACAAGTTTCTTAAAGATGAAATTCAAAAAAATGATTTGTCAAATTTTGCTTGGAATTGTATAGCTTCCGAAGAAATAGATTGGGATGAAAATGACGAAATAATTTCTGAGACAATTTTTGATTGGGATAACGAAGAAATAAACTTTCCCATCAATAAAGTTAATATGAAACTATGGAAAAATAGACTTGAAAACGATGTGGACGAATTAATGGTTTATAACAATTGGAATATTCATATTGAAAAGCAGAAATCAATTTGTGAAAAATATGGCTCAAATTGGAGACCCATCAATAAAACTCTTAAAATTGGCATTTCAGAAAATTTAGATTTAGAGAAATTAAATGGATTAAGACACAGAACTAAAAAAGACGAAGTTTGTTGGTTCATTTGGAGCGGAGAATATTCGGAAGACGACAATTTTTTTCAACCAATTTGTGCTGAACATTTATTGCAAAGAAAACCAAAACTGATTGACTATTTGGGACTTGACGAAGGATTTAGATTTCTAATAACCGAAAATGGCTATGAAGATGTTTGGTTTGACGAAAAACTGTTGGAAATAGAAAAACCGAACCGCTAGCGACCGTTACACGAGATTTGGGCATTAGGTTTAATTAAAATATAGTTTTGTACTTGGGAAATTTGTGCTTAACCGAAAAACCTCACATCTTTAATCCCAAACCTCGTGTAGCGCCAAGACGTTATGTGGCATTTTAAAGACCGAAACTACGAATGATAATTGAAGCAGAAATAATAAGTCAACCATATTCAGGAGAATACACCGAAAGAATTTACGACAACGAAAGTGCGTGGAATTCTCAAAGTTGGACATTTATAAAGTTCATAAATGATGATTATTCAGAATGGTGTGGACAGTTTCGTGGGTTTCCAAAGAAAGTTACTATTTCGACAATTCAAGATATTATTTTGGTCTTGACTTCCGACTATTTATTTCAACTTGACAGAGAAACAGGAAATTTGACAAATTGGGAAGATCAACCACAATATCAAAATCTGACAGTCGCACCGAATGGAGATTTTATTCTTGCTGACTATTACAACTTTGAAAAAGTTACCACAAGTATAAAACAGAAAGAACCTATTGAAAGCCCAATTCAAATGGACATAATTGAGTTTAAAGATTGGGAGAAATCAAAGCTTGAATTTACTTGTGATGAATTCTTAAATTGGGACAGACATTTAACAATGATATACGACAGCGAAACGAAAAAAAATTGAAATTGTAAATGGCTAAATTGAAAATACGATTTATTGATGTTATCTATGGAATTACAATTATCGTGATAGACCTATTCGTGTTTATTCTATTGGGAGTTTTACTTATGGGCTATGACGATAATTATGACAGTTTAGAGGGCGAATATTGGAGTCTTGCAAGTATGAACACATCAGAGAAAATAATATATATTTGTTACAATTCTTGGATTATTTTAAACATAATCGGACTTGCATACTTCTTTTGGAAAATATACGAGAGAACAAAGAAAAACGCCATAGATGCTACAACGGATTTGGGTATTTGACTTAATTGAAAGATGGTTTTGTATCTGGGATGATTTGGCAAATCCGAAAATAGGGCTTAATTTAGTCCCAAACCCGCTGTAGTGACAGAACGTTATAGCGCATTTCCAACATGACACAAAACAACACTAGAATATTTAAATCTATTTGGTTCATACTTGGACTAATAGTTCTGTTACTAAATGATTTTATTTTAAAAGAACTGTATGGAAATTGGTTTACTGGGAAACTATCAGATTTTGCTGGACTCTTTGTATTTCCTCTATTTTGGATCGCATTTTTTCCTAACCACAAGAACAAGATTTTCATTTTCACAGCATTCACATTTGTGTACTGGAAATCGCCGTATAGTCAAACATTAATAAATTTATGGAATAATTTAGGGTTTTGGAATATTTACAGAACTGTCGATTATTCAGACTTAATTGCATTGACAATTCTTCCTTTAGCATATCATATTGAAGCTTTAAAAGAAAAAACAATCATAATTCGCATTACTCCATATATTCCACTAATTATTTGTTTCTACGCTTTTATAGCCACTTCTCGACCGAGATCCAATACTTGTTTTGATGACAACACTGCTGTTTATCATATAAAGCATTACTCTCGTGAAAGTTTTATGACTGAACTAAAAAGTATTGGACTTGACGTTACTTCATCAAAGTATAACAACACAAAATATGACGATGAGCATACAGAAATAGATAATCCAAATGATTCAATAAATAATTTAGTTATTCTCATTGGTGATTTCAATAAGTCGAATCATACAGTAGAAGTTTCTCTAGGATGGTGGACATATATCAATAATCCAAATCGTATGCTTGGCGCTGAAGAATTAGAAAATCAAAGAGCTTATGTAAAATCAGTTTTTGAGCAGAAAGTAGTCAACAAATTATGCAAATAAAACGCGCTATAACAGCTTGGCTAGATTGGGGTTTTAGACTTAATTCAAAGTTGCTCTTGATTTTAAAATTTTGTGCTTAACCAAAATATTAATCTTAATTTAGTCCCCAACCTCGCCATGCGGCGGGACGTTATGTGTAATGCCACAGAAAACCGAAAAATGAGAAATATTAAATCAATTTTTACTTTTATCTTAGTTCTGACTTTTGCAAATATTTATGCACATAAAGACCGAATTGAAAAACCACAATCATTTAAATTTACTTTTGAGAATAAGGAAGTTGTGAAGTTTAATTCATCAGATCCAAAATTAAAAATATTTTGTAATGAAATAGTTAGTCGAAAAAGAAAGCTCGTTGAAGCGCAATTGACATACAAAACTGGAGAAATTATAACGGTAAAATATGACGGTAAAAATTGGACTTCCATAAAAATATCCAATAAAACTGAAGATATATTTATCCCGAAAAATGTTTTGAAAAAAATTACTGAGATTCATTTCTCAACTTTAAGTCTATTATGGTCGGGAGATAATGAATCTGCATTTAATTCATCCTATTTTTATATTACGTTTGAAATTGGGACTATTAAATATTTTAACGAATTACCAAGTTTGAGTATATTTTTTGAAGACCCGATTTTTTTTGGAGATAAGAAATTTTCAAAGTGTACAATAGAAAAGCAAGTCGAAGAAAATTCGACTCAATCATTTAACTTTTAATATAACGAAAGGCACTACACATAACATAGATGCTACAACGGATTTGGGCATTATGCTTAATGGAAAAATGGTCTTGTATTTGGGATGATTTGCTTCGCCTGTTCGCTATCGCTCGGGTGGCAAATCCGAAGAATGGTCTTAATTTAGTCCCAAACCCGCTGTAGTGCCAGAACGTTAGCGGTCAGGCTAAAACGACACCGTACAGTAAACAGAAACTATGACAGACGTAAACATATACAAAGGCGAGTTTTGCATTTCAACCGACAAGGCAAAATTAGACATTGACGCCATTCACGAATTTTTATCAACCAAAGCGTATTGGTGCATAAATATTCCGAAAGACAAGGTGCAAACTGCTATTGAAAATTCATTCTGCTTTGGTGTTTACCAAGACGAAAAACAAATTGGCCTTGCAAGAATCATTACCGATTTTTCAACGATTGCCTATTTGGGCGACGTATATATTTTAGAAGAATACAGAGGATTGGGGCTTTCTAAATGGTTAATGGAAACGGTTATGGACTATCCGAGTCTACAAGGTTTAAGACGTTGGATTTTACTCACAGGAGACGCACACGATCTATATCGTAAATTTGGGTGGATAGACATTGCAGACCCAACCAAATGGATGGAACTTCATGATAAAAACGTTTATTCAAAGTAGCAATGACAGGACAAAAAACAGCCCGAAATAAGCCCGAACCGATAACAGACGCTACAAGTAATTTGGGTTTTAGCCTTAATTTGAAATTGGTTTGTATTTGGAAGATTTACTTCGTCTGTTCGCTATCGCTCGGGTGGCAAATCCGAAGAATGGGCTTAATTTAGTCCCAAACTGCGTGTAGCTCCAATACTTTGTCTTATTCGCAGACAGAAGGTTGATTAATGGAGCTACCTGGCATTTTTTTAAAAGTCCAGTAACAGGATTGCAAGGAGCATCCCAGCCTTTGATAAAAGCGCTTGAAAGCAACGGAATTACAATAATTAATCATTAAAATATGTATAAGATAATTAATAATTTACCAATCGATTACCATTTCAGTTCTAAAACCAAAGACGAGTTAAAATCTTATGGTGATTGGTTCTTTGAGGGTAAAAATTTAAGGATAGAAGCTTTAATTGATATTGTCAGATCAACTCCGAAATTTGATAATTGGGAAGCAGATTTTACTGTTGACTCATTGAAAGATTTGGGAAAATGGCTGACAACTGCAATTGAAACAGAAAAAATCCCTATAGATGAATACATTCAAAAAAGGGCAAATGTTCTGGATTATATAACTATTAAGGATTGGGATTTAACAACAAAAACACGTTCCATTTTAGTTGATACAGCAATATATTTTGGAGAAACATTTATTAACGAAAATAAAGGACTTAAATGGCAACAATATTTTTCAAAAAATAAAAAAGATGTTAATCATGGACATGTTGTCATAAAATTAAAGAATAAGGAACTTAATCCTGTTTGGTTGTTGTATATTCTTGGAGGTAAATTAGTTGAGAAGGAAAAAGGTAATTATGATGCCATTTATGATTTATTTAAAATATGGGAAAAATTTATTTAAATTAATTTTCTATCAATTTTAGATTTTGTCCCCGCTAGCGCTTTCGTCCCGCTCGTGAACGCAAATAAATAAAGCAAAAGCCATTCTACTACGGGATGGCTTTACTTTTTTAAATCTTTTTTTGTCAGCGTATGTATTATTTAGAAAGTATTAAATCAAAAAAAGCTTCAGATTTCTATAAAGTTTTACTTAGCGACGGGAACAGGATTCGAACCTGTTAACAATAAAAACAACTAAAATAAAAATAATGTAATACAATTTCAAACCTAACTTATAACAGTATTTTGCTGTGGTTTTACTTTTTCAAAATGAAATGTACCACTATTAAATAACATGTCGTCTTATTCTATTCTAACTCAAGTAAAAGGCGGTGCCTGCTGTTTGATAACACAAAGCAGATGGATTGCAGTTGGTTGTTTAGCACCAGTTTTCATTCCAAACGGCTAAAAAGGGCGCCAAGATAGCGTCATTGCGTCTGCCGCGTGCGCATAACGGACTTCGTTTCCTTTGTCCGCCCTTCGGGACTTATAGCACTGCGCATCTGCTATAACGCTTGATCTGGGCTTTCTTTTTTTTCGTTTTTTCTTTTGGAAACAATTTATAGTATAGGGTGGAGGGTGGTTTAGGAAAGAGAATGGAGAAATTAGTTCTTCTTTCTTTCTTTCTTTCTTTCTTTCTTTCTTTCTTTCTTTCTTTCTTTCTAAAGATGTTTTCTAATTATGATTTTGTACGGTGATGGTAAAATTGATTAGGTTAGCGAATTTGTTTAAATGAATAGACTATTTAAAAGTTAGTTAATTAGTTAGTTAGTTAGTTAGTTAGTTAGTTAGTTAGTTAGTTAGGTTTTTCCTTTTATTTTTTGCAGATATTTTAATTTGATTTTGGCCAGTGAAGGAGGAGGCTGGTTGGGGTGGGAAGTTGATTTCGATCCGAGAATTTTTATTTATTTTTTAAAGAATTTATATTAGAGAGCAATAATTAAATGAGATAAAAAAGGATAACACGGGAAAGTAATTGGGCGAATTATTTTTAATATTAATTGAACTTAATGCTTTAATGGTTTAGTTTGCCGTGTTTTAATTTTTGGACACGGGCTTAACTGCTTAAAAATTCTATAATTAAATTTGTTCAGCAGTTTAAATCAATAACTTAATGTTTCGTAATTAACTTGCTTTGATCCCTAAATTCGCTTGGTGTAAAGCCCATTTTACGCTTAAAAGTCCGATTGAAATTGGAAATATTATTAAATCCACTGTCATAGCAGATTTCTTTTATAGATTGTTCCGATTCAAATAACAATCGTGCGACAAGACCCAGACGCAAATCAGTAATATAATCGGAAAAAGAACTATTGGTACATTTTTTAAAATAATGGCTAAAAGCCGATTCTGACATATTTACTAGATCTGCGACTTCCTTTAATTGTATTTTATTCTGCAGATTTTCTTTAATAAAATCATTTACTTTTTCTATTCTCTGGCTTTCAGGAAAACTGTAATAGTCAACATACGAATGAGAAGCAAGATTTTTGGTATTCTTTGCAATAGCCAAGTCATGTAAAATGGAAAGAAAGTTTAATAATGAATCAAAATCTTGAGAATCTGAAAGCTGTACTATCTTTGGTTTCAGTGCTTCAATAGTTTCTTTAGAAAAGGCAATACCTCTTTTGGATCGTTCCAATAATTCTCTAATAGGAAGCGCCAGTTTTCGGTTTAAAGTTTTTTGAGAAAATAAATCTTCATGAAACTGAATCGTAACCACATGCGCGTCATTATTGTCTTTTATTCCAGTCCACAAATGCGGCGTATTCGGACCAATGAGCGCCAAATCACAATCTGTATATTCTACAACTGAATCGCCGATAATTCTTTTTCCAGATGAATTTAGAACCAGATTCAATTCGATTTCTGGATGAAAATGCGACGGAAAATCAAATTTAGCGTGCATATGATTGAGTACGATAAAAAAGTCATCGTCTGAAATTGGTACTAATTCTCTTAAGATATTGCGTTTTTCGTTCATAATAGTATTATTATATTTCATCATAAGATAATAAACTTGTCCAAAAATAGATATTTTTTTTCTGTTATACGTAATTATTTAAGGTTTAAAAAATAATTTATTCATATAAAGACTATAATTTTAAATTAAAGTACTATTTGTTATTCATTAAAGTATTATCATTTGATCGTATTTACAAAATCAATACGAAAACGAAGTAGTTAATTTGTCCTGAAACTAATAACTAATCTTTAACCGATCAACAAATGAAAAAAAAATGGACAAAAAGCTTACTTTTTTGTATTCTGTTTGCTAGCACATTTGCGACTTACAGTCAGAATATAATAAAAGGTACCGTGGCAGACGAAACCGGTCTGACAATACCTGGAGTAAACATTACAGTAGAAGGTTCTACTAAAAGCGCTTCTACAGATTTTGATGGAAAATTTGAAATCAATGCTCCTGCAAATGCAGTTTTATCTTTTTCTTTTATGGGTTTTGATACCCAAAAGATTGTCGCTTCAGGTAAAAATACATTAAATGTCGTTTTAAGAGCATCATCGCAAAACCTAAAAGAAGTAGTCGTAATTGGATACGGCTCTGTTAAAAAAGCAGATCTTACCGGTTCTGTAAGTACAATTAAAACTAAAGTATTAGAAGATATTCCTTCCAACTCAGTCGAGCAGGTTCTACAGGGGCGAGTTGCTGGTTTACAGGTAACAACTTCGCAAGATCCAGGTTCAACATCCACCGTTAGAATCAGAGGAGGAAGTTCTCTTAGAGGTTCAAAATGCGCCGCTTGTGGTTTTAGACGGTTTTCCGCTTGGAGATGCTGGCGATTTAAAACAAGTTAACGTTGCTGATATCGAAAAAGTCGATGTATTAAAAGATGCTTCAGCTTCAGCAATATATGGTTCTAGAGGAGCAAATGGAGTTATTATTATAACCACTAAATCGGCTAAAAAAGGAAAAACACAAATTTTAGTACAGCAACAGTCTACTGTTTCTGAGTTTAATTCAAAACTGAATTTATGGAGAGATCCTGTTTTAATGGCGCAGTTAAGCAATGAAGGCAGAATTAATGGCGGACAAACACCGCTTTATGTTGGCGCGAATAATTCTAACGGCGTGTATTATCCTTCTATTCAAGAATTACAGTCTGGATCTTGGCCCTATTTTACCAAATGGGACGATGTGACTTTTAGAAATATGCCTCTTGGCAATAATACTATCGTGAGTGTTAACAGCGGTACAGATAAGACAAGCTTCAATTTAAGCGGAAATTATTACAGCGAACAAGGTGTTTTTGTAAAGGACGGTTACAGCAAAGGAGGCTATAATCTTAGAATCAAACATGATGTTTTTGACAATTTCACAGTTCGATTCTCAAACATTGTGAGCAAAGGAAAAAGAAATTCGAACGGCGGTTTAGCGTATTGGAGAAATCCTATTTTCCCAATTTATGATGCCAATGGCGATTATTATATGATTGGCCAAAACGATTATACACATCCGGTTGCGATTACGAATCTTCGTCAAAATGAAACCAAAACGATAGATGTAATCAGTTCTGCTTCTTTAGAATGGCAGATCATTCCTTCTTTAAGATTGACTTCAAGACTAAATTACAAATATGGATCGTCGGTTAATGACCAATATTATCCAAGTAAATATACTGAAACGGGAGATTTTAATAATGGAGCAGGATATATCAACAACTGGGAAGGACAGAATTTTGTTTCAGAAACTTTTGCAAACTATAACAAGACTTTCGGTAAACATGATTTAGGTATTACAGGAGGTTATACTTACGAAAGTTATGTATCTAGAAGTTCAGGACTTGGTGCATTTGATTTTGTGAATGAAACACTTGGAAACGAAAATATGGGTGCTGGAAATCCAGAACGCAACACCGTTTCGAATGGTAAAACAGAAACAAAATTGGTATCAGGAATTTTCAGATTGAATTATGGTTATGCAGATAAATATTTGGCAACAATTACAGCCCGTGCAGATGGTTCTTCCAAATTTGGTAAAAACAATCAGTGGGCGTATTTCCCATCGGGAGCTTTAAGCTGGAAAGCACACAATGAAGAATTTATTAAAAGTTTAAAAGTTTTTGATGAATTGAAATTCCGTGCTAGTTATGGTATTTCAGGAAATCAAGGAATCAATCCGTATCAGACTTTAAGCCGTTATGGTGTAAGTCAGTATTACGATAACGGAAGCTGGGTTTCGGCAATCGGACCTGGATATGTTGTGGGAACAACAGGACAAGATGGAATCGAAAAACTTTGGGGCGGAATTCCAAACCCAGATTTAAAATGGGAAACAACAGCGCAAAGTGATTTTGGTGTTGATATGTCGATTTTGAATAATCGTCTTCATATTGTTTTTGATTATTACAACAAACAAACCAAAGATCTTTTGAGAGAAAGAATCCTAACGCCTTCATCTGGTTATGACAGAATCTGGGTAAACGATGGAGAATTAACCAACAAAGGATTTGAACTTTCGCTTGACGGAGAAATTTATAAAAATCAAGATTGGACAATTAGTGCTCAAGCGGTGTATTCTAAAAACAAAAATGAAATTGTAAGCCTTGGATCAGTAGAACAATCAGGTTTAAATGTTGATCCGAATACAGGAATGCAGTATGAGTATTCTGGAAACAGTTTAGAACAGTTCAGACAATTTCCAAATTTATTAGCGATTGGACAGCCGGTAAATGTTTTCTACGGTTACAAAACCAACGGAATTGTTCAGAATTTACAAGAAGGTATCAACGCAGGTTTAGACGGACAACTGGCACAGGCTGGAGAATTTAAATATGTAGATATTAATGGAGATGGTGTTGTAGATACAAAAGACCAGACTATAATTGGAAACCCAAATCCTGATTTTATGGCGAGTTTAAATTTAAGCGTAAAATACAAACAGCTTGATTTCAGCGTGTTTTTGAATGGTGTTTTCGGACAGGATGTTTTAGATACACAGGCTTTCAATCAGCCTAGCAATGCACCTTTGCGCTGGACATTAGACAATCCAACAAATGATTATCCGAGTTTAAGAGACGGAAGAACTTTGAAATTTTCAGACTGGTGGGTTAAAGACGGTTCTTTTGTGAGAATTCAAAATGTGACTTTAGGATATACTTTAAAACCTGTAAAAAGTGCTTTTCAAAGTGTGAGATTGTATCTAAATGCAAGCAACTTGTACACGTTTACCAAATTTGACGGTTACGATCCTGAAGTAGGAACAGACGGAATTTACTGGGGCGGTTACCCTAGATTGAGCAGATGGACTTTCGGATTAGACTTAACTTTTTAAAACAGTATCAAAATGAAATCAAGATATAAAATAGTAACAATGGCTCTTATTATGAGCGCCTTTGCTTGTGACTTAAACGAAGAACCTTACGGATTTTACTCGGAAGAGAATTTCTATAAAACCGCTTCTGATGCCGAATCCGCAGTAGATTATGCTTATGATGCTTTGACTTTCTTAGAATATTCAAGAGCGATATTTTATGTAGGCGATCTTCCAACTGAAGAATGCGGACCAAAAGGCGATGAAACTGCCGATAATCAGAACTTAGATAAATGGCAGGTTGGGACTTTTAATACCAACAGAATGCTGGGGAATTATTTTAAATACGCCTATATCGCTATTAATAGAGCAAATGCCGTAATTAAAAATGTTCCAGAAGGAAAGTTTGAACAAGAATTAAAGGATAAATTTCTTGGAGAAGCATATTTTTTAAGAGCTTGGAATTATTTCAATCTCGTTAAAAACTTTGGTCGTGTGCCAATGCATACTTCTGTTGTAGAAACCGTAAATCAGACCGTCAGCGCCAATGGCTAAAAATTTGGATGAAGTGTATGATTTTATTATTGCAGATTCCGAAAAAGCAATCGAATTATTAAAAATAAATCAAGCTTTAGGTCGTGCCGATAAAGTAGCAGCTGCAGGCATTATTGGCAAAAGTGTATTTGTACATCGCCTCTTCAAAAGAACATAATGTGCCTCAATATGCAGAAATGACTAAAGATGTTGCGGCAATGTACCAACAGGCGACAGAAATACTCAAACGACGTGATTACAGGACAAAGCGTTTATGGTTTCGAAAATAACCTTCTAAGCATTTATGATGTTGAAAAACCTTTAGGAAAAGAAAATATCTTCTTGCTTTCAATGGACAGAACAGGAGCGACAGAAGGTGATTATTCTAAAATTTCAAAATTGTTTATTCCGTATATCGATGGTGCGACAATTTATTTGAAAAATCCAGATAATACCTATACAAAATCACATGATGGCTGGAGTGTTTTTCAAACTTTGATAAGCTTTTACAACAGTTTTGATAATGCTGATAAAAGAAAAACAGACTTATTTGTTGCCACAACCTATGATGCTTCGGGGGTAGTTTCGGCGCAGTATCCAGGGAAAATTGTGTATCCGTTTACACGAAAATATATTGATCCAAACTTCATTGGAGACAAGACAAGTACAAAACCATTTTTAATCCGCTTTAGCGAAGTGGCTTTAACTTACGCCGAAGCCGCAGGACCTACTACAGAAGGGTATGCGATAATCAATCAAATTAGAAATAGAGCGGGTCTAGGAAATCTGGCTCCAGGTTTAAGTCTAGAAAATTTCAGATTAGCAGTTTGGAACGAACGAGCATTGGAACTGGCTTTTGAAGGAAACCGTTTGTATGATTTACGTCGTTTCAATAAAGTTTCTCAAGTTGTTCCTGCAATGGCTGGAATTACCGCAGAACAAGCCGCATTTTACCCAATACCGCAGACAGAAATAGATTTAAACACAGGTTTATAATTCTTAAAAATAAGTAGTATGAAAAAAATTATATATGTCTTGTTTGTCGCTATGGCATTGATGCAGACAAGCTGTCAAAATGATCCTTTAGAAGATATTGACGAAGGAAACTGGAACAATGAACGCAATGTTCTCGAAATTAAATTTGAAAATCAGGTTGGTAATGCGCAGGTTGTTCGCGTAGACGATCAAACGGGAACAATTAACTTGGCTATTAATGTAGATGCAGTTCCAAATTTGAGCAACATTGTAGTGAAAGAAATTGTATTGTCTTACGGTGCAAAATCTTCTGTAAAAGAAGGCGAAGCGCTGAATTTTGAAAATGCGCAGAACAGTGCAGAGCTTACAGTAACTTCTCCAACAGGAAAATCAAGAAAATACACCGTTACAGCAAGTTCATTTAGAGAATCACTTATCGGAACATATGATATTGATAATTTGATAGTTTACGGAGGAACTGGCCCAGAATATGGCGGAGGAGCTGTTTTAGCTATGAAAGACAAGCCTTGGATTTGGTCTGCAAGCAGAAGGACCAGATAAAGAATTAGACAATCAGCTGGTTTTTAAAATGACGGGAATTACCGAAGACGGAAATACCTACGGAAAAATTACAAATACAGCCGGTGCCGATGGCAAATATGCCGACTTTGTATTTGTTGGAACACCTGTAACTGATGTGAAAAAATTCTACAGACAAATTCCAGTTGGAGAAGGGAAATGGCTGAGAAATTATGCGACAGGAACCATCACTTTCACTTTTGCTGACGGAACTACGAAAGTAGGAACTTTTGAAAATGCTGGAACGGAAAATCTTGGAAACGGAAGTACCAAAACTATTGCACACAATGCTTTTGCTTTCAATTTAAACGGAACAGATGATTGGAGTAAAATTTATACCGATTACGATAAGTTCGTTAAAAAGCCAAAACGTTTCTGGATAGACGTAACAAAAGTAGAATAAAATATAAATGTCATAAAACCTTTTATGAGACAAACAGTTTCTAAAATTATAGTATCATTTTGGTTAGTGACAACAGTAATCAGTTGCTCGGCTGTGTCCGATGCAACTGTTGCTGTTGAAAGCACAGCCATTGTAAACCCAAATTATATTGGTAACGGCGTCCAGTGGGATCCTTACCAGTTAGATTATGGAGAAAAGCAATTAAAAATTTCTTCGGAAGACTGGCAGAAATTATACTCTCGTCTTGATTTTATGAAACCCCAATTTATAAGAGTCATGATGAACACTACGTCTGTAATAGAAAACGGCGTATTGAATGAGATGAAAAATTACGAAAACATTGCCCCGATTTTGGAATACTGCCAATCCCGAAATGTAAAAGTTGTATTGGGAGATTGGGGAGACAGAATGGTAAATAGTAAAACCAATATAATCTCCGAAAACAATCTAAAATTAGCGACAAAATATCTTGATTTTCTGGTAAATAAAAAAGGCTTTTCGTGTATACATTATTACAATATGATCAATGAACCGAATGGATTTTGGTCTTCAACAGATGAAAATTATGAGCTTTGGAAAAATGCGGCAGGTTATTTTTGGTCAGAAGTAAAAGCTTTAAATCTAGATCAAAAAGTGTCTTTGTTAGGACCAGATATTGCCATTTGGAAAGCCGATAAAGTAGATTGGATTACCAAGTCCGCTAAAGATCTGGATCACGCCATTGGCGTTTACGATATTCATACGTATCCATCTAAAATCACGGTTAATTCTGGTCAATATACTTCCATTTTAAAAGCGTATAAAGATGCCGTTCCAGCAGGAAAACCTATCGTAATGGGCGAAATCGGATTCAAGTTTGTCGAAAAAGAAGATGAAGCTTTACTAAATGAAAATATCGCAAGAGCAAAAGCAAAACCGTATGCTTCGCTGGAAGATTCTCAAATGTTTGTTTACGATTATGTCTATGGTTCTGATATGGCAGACGCTTTAATCCAAACCATAAATGCGGGTTATTCTGGATCGGTCGCTTGGATGTTAGATGATGCCATGCACGGCAAAGAAGAAAAAAACAAACTGAAAGTATGGGGATTTTGGAACATTTTAGGAGACGAATATTTTGGAGCAGAGGAAGAGAAAGTTCGCCCTTGGTTTTACTCTTGGTCTTTGCTCACGAAATATATGCCTTCGGGATCTCAAATTCATAAAGTTTCAGTTGAAGGAAATCCAAACCTAAAAGCGATTTCAGTTTCAAAAGATGGAAAAAATATGATTGCTATTGTCAATGTTTCTTCAAAAGCTTTACAAATAAACCTGACTTCAAAAGATCTGCCTGTTTTAAATCAAATTAAAAAGTTTGTGTATGCGAAAGACAAATTAAAATTTGAAGGCGATCACAATCTTCTTCCAAATCAATCCAATCTCACTTTGGATTTAAACAAAAAAATAACCGAAACAATTCCCGCCGAAGGACTTTTGGTTTTAACCAATTTCGATTATTAACCTAAAAAAGAAAACGATGAAAGCATTATATACAATTTTGGTTGCCCTGAGTTTGTCCTGTATCGGATGTTCTTCTGATGATAAAAAAGATTCAGACGGAAACGAACCCGAAGTGCCGACAGCAATAGAATTGAAACTGAGCGATCCAAATGCAACTGCCGAAACCAAAGCGCTGTATTCGAATTTATGGAGAATTCAGGAAAAAGGAACCATGTTTGGTCATCACGACGATTTATTGTACGGAAGAAACTGGATGACACAAGCCGGACGTTCTGATATTAAAGATGTCTGCGGAGATTATCCAGCCGTTTTCAGCGTTGATTTTGCTGAAATTATGGATGACAGAAGCACAACTTCAACATTAAATAATGACCGAGCGAGAGTGATAAAAGAAGCTCGCGAAAGAGGGGAAGTCATTACGGCATGTTGTCATTTAAATAATCCGTTAACGGGTGGTGACTCTTGGGATAATTCAAAAAATACAGTTGCAAAAGAAATCTTAACGGAAGGAAGTGCGACTAATGTAAAATTCAATTCTTGGCTGGATAAATTAGCTGTTTTTGCCAATAATTTAAAAGACAATAACGGAAAAGTAATTCCAATTGTTTTTCGTCCATTTCACGAACATACACAAGCTTGGTCTTGGTGGGGTTCAAGTGCTACAACTCAGGAAGAATTCATTAATTTATGGAAATACACCATTGATTATCTGAAAAATAAAAAACAAGTTCACAGCTTTATTTATGCCATTTCGCCTCAGTTAGATAGTCAAGGAACTGTTGATAGTTTTTTGTTCAGATGGCCGGGAGACAATTATGTTGACTTTTTAGGATGGGACAGTTATCACGGAACTAATACAGCCGCTTTCAGTACCAATCTTCGAAATCTGGCAACACTTTCGCGAGCAAAAACTAAAACCTTGCGGCGTAACAGAAACAGGAGTAGAAGGCATAGTGAAAAACGGCGCGCCGTATGACACCTATTGGACAAACGAAATTTCGGTTCCTCTTACGGGAAAAAAAGTAAGCATGGTCGTAATGTGGCGTAACAAATACGATCCGCTTCACGAAGGAACTCATTTTTATGCACCTTTTGAAGGACATAGTTCTGCGGCCAATTTTAAACTGCTTTATGCAGGTCCGAATATGATCTTCAGTAAAAAACTGCCTGATATGTATACGATGGCGACCAACACAACAGTAAAATAAAAAACAAAAACACAATAATCAAAATGAAATTAAGTAAGTGCACCCAAAATCCAGTTTTAAGTCCAAACCCAAATAATTATTGGGAAAACCTAGTGGTTTGTAATCCGGGCGTATGGTATGAAAACGGAACTTTTTATATGCTTTACAGAGCGACAGGAGATGATGTAGATCATTTAATCCGAGTTGGTTTGGCAACGAGTACAGATGGTATTAATTTTAAAAGAGAATCAGACGAACCTGTTTTTGGACCGAGCAGTAACGGACCCGATATGGGCGGAGTGGAAGATCCTAGAATTATCAAATTCGGAAACGAATATTATGTAACGTACGCTTACAGACCTTATCCTCCAGGGCGTTATTGGACATTTGCGCACGATGTAATAAATCTTCCAGAAACTGGTCCAGATGCACCGGCAGTGTACAAACATAATATTGCGAATTCTGGATTAGCTGTTACAACCGATTTTAAAAATTTTAGAAGATTAGGGCGCATCACAACGTCAAATCTGGATGATCGCGATGTGATTTTATTTCCTGAAAAAATCAACGGAAAATATGCGATGCTTGCACCGTCCAAAACAATGGGTTGGAGCAGAATATGGCTGTGATTATCCTGCAATTTGGATTCGTTATTCTGATGATTTAATGGTTTGGGAAGAAAAAAGCACCTTACTTTTAAGCGGAAGAAATGGAACTTGGGAAGAAAAAATTGGAGGCAGTACACCGCCTTTACGCACTGAAGATGGCTGGTTGTTAATTTATCACGGAGTAGAAAATGGCGGAAACGGATATTACAGAGTAGGCGTAGCTTTATTAGATTTGGAAGATCCAACAAAAGTAACTGCGCGTTTAGAAGACTGGATAATGGAACCCGAACATGACTACGAAATTGAAGGTTTTTACAAAGGCTGTGTTTTTCCTACAGGGAATATGATTGTCGATAATATTTTATATGTTTATTACGGCGCGACTGATAAATACGTTGGTTTAGCAACCTGCGACATTAATGACTTACTAAAAACCTTAAAAGATTCCCAAAATGAAAATTCAAAATAGCATTGCACTGTTGTGTGTATTACTTGGTTTTTCCGCACAAAGCCAAAATTCGATTCCTATAATTTCTATTAATCCAGATGAGGTTATTTCAAATGAATTTATTGGAAGCGGAATTGAATTTTCTGCCTATCCGCATGCCGATACTGAAGATTCTGAATGGGGAAAATTAATGACAGAAGAAAAAATGGCAGTTGGTTTTTGACCGTGTTTCTTTCATTAAACCAAAAATTGCCAGAGTAATGGATCAGGCCAATTGGAGGTATTTGAAAGGTTTTGATGCATCTGGAAATCCGATAATTGATTTTGAAAGCGATCAAATGAGAGCATTATACAAACTGTTGGATTATTGCGAAAAAAACAAAATTGCTGTCATTTTAGGCGAATGGGGACAGCCATATAAAGTTCATGATACCCATTTAAAACTGCAAAATAGCTTTACAGGTGCGAACGACCCAAAATGGATTGAATTGATTGTTAAAAATCTGAATCATTTAATCAAAGTTAAAAAATACAGCTGTATCAAATATTACAATCTCGTAAACGAACCCAACGGAGACTGGGCAACAACCGACGGCGATTTTGAGCAATGGAAAGAAGGAATTCAATTACTTCATAAAGCCATCAAAAAAGCAGGATTAGACAAACATATTTCGATTATCGGACCTGATGCGACTTCTTTTAATAATCCAAAATCCAAATACAAAGGTTTAGACTGGGCAAGACAAACAGCCTTGCAGATTCCTGATTTAGTATCTTCTTATGATGTGCATGATTATCCCTCAAAAGAAAGTATTCGTTCGGGAGAATTTCAAAAAACGTTTAGCGAATTAGTTCGTTTTACCGATTCGGTTCATAAAAAGCCTTTTATTTTGGGAGAATTAGGTCTTAAAGGCGATCCTTCGTCAAAAGAACATTTGGGCGATAAATTTACAAGTGTCGACAGTCAGCTTTCAGTTTACGATTATGATTACGGAGTCGATATGGCCGATGCTTTAATTCAGTCTATAAACAGCGGCTCGATGCTGTAATTGCTTGGGATCTAGACGATGCTATGCACACCAAAGATGACAAAGGCGATAAATATAAATTGAAACGCTGGGGAATGTTCAACAGCTTAGGAAAGGAACTGACAGATAATAAAGCAGATGAAGAGTCGCGTCCGTGGTTTTATACGTGGTCAATTATGACACGTTATTTTACAGGCGATATGAAAATTGTAAAAAACAGCAATTTAAACATTGATAAAGTTCGTGCCTTAACAGGAATAACAAAAAGTGGAAATATTACCATTGCCATTGTAAACAACAGCGATAATGAAGCGAATTTTACAATTGATACCAAAAAACTAAAGCTAAAATCGGCGTTGAATAAATATTTATACAGCGAAAACAAACGACCTGTTGATGCCAAAGGATTTCCTGTTCCGTTAGAAAAAATTACTATAAAAAACAATGCGATTCAAGTTTCAATTCCCGCAAAAAGCGTAATTCTTTATACTTCATACCAGCCATAATCATGATAAATTTAAATATAATTGACTTAGTTGTACTCGTATTATACATCATCTTTATTATTTGGTGGGGATTAAAAAATAGTAAATCAAGCGATTCAGATGCTTATTTTCTGGCCGGACGCGATTTAAAATGGCCAATGGTGGGTTTGTCACTTTTTGCAGCCAGTATTTCGAGTTCGACTTTAATGGGGAATTCTGGAGAAGGGTTTATTAATGGAATTGCCGTTTTCAATTACAACTGGATTTCGATTCTTGTAATGGTTTTCTTCGCCATCTTTTTTCTTCCGTTTTACATTAAATCGGGAATTTTTACCATGCCTGAGTTTTTAGAAAGACGATTCGATGTGAGATCACGAACTTACTTTTCTTTCATTACCATTGTTGGAAATATCTTTTTAGATGCATTTGCCACTTTGTACGCAGGAGCTTTAATCATTAATATGATTTTTCCAAACGTTGATATGATGCTGATAATTATCGGAATGGCTGTTGTAGCAGGAAGTTATACCATTATTGGAGGACTTTCTTCTGTAATTAATACCGAAGTAATTCAAGCCTTTATCTTGATAATTGGCTCAACATTATTAGCCTTTTTTGCAATGGATAGCATTGGTGGCTGGGATGCATTTTACACACAGTTTCAAGATGGAGTTTGGCTAAAACTCACACGATCTATGGATGATCCGACAGTTCCTTGGTTGGGAATGTGGGTTGGAATCCCGATTCTTGGTTTTTATTTCTGGGGAAATAATCAGGTTATGGTGCAGAGAGTTTTGTCTGCAAAATCAATAGATCACGGTCGAAAAGGCGTTTTGCTGGTTGGATTTCTGTATTTATTTACACTTTTCATTTTTATTTTTCCAGGTGTAATTGCAAGGGGAATTAATTTGTTTGGAGTGGAAAATCTGCCTCATGAAATCATCAGCGGAAGCGAACTAAAATCAAAATACGGAATCAATACCGATCAGGTTTATCCAAGATTAATCAATAAAGTACTTCCAGTTGGTTTAATTGGAATTATCTTATCAGCAATGATTTCGGCTTTAACATCCGCTTTAAGCGCGACTTTAAATTCGGTTTCAACCTTATTTACAATGGATTTTTACAGCAAATTCGATAAAAATGCATCAAGTGAAAAAAAGGTAAAAGTCGGAAAAATTACAGCAGTTGTTACTTTGATTATTGCCATTTTATGGGCGCCTTACATTGGTAAATTCGATTCGTTAATTGCCTATTACCAAGAGATACTTTCTTATTTAGCGCGCCAGTTGTGGGAACTTTTTTCTTAGGATTATTTTGGAAACGTTCCAATGCCATCGGAGCTTTCAGCGGACTGATGTCTGGACTTTTTATTGCCATGATTATTATGCTCGCTAAATATGTTCTTGGTTTTGAAATTGGGCTTCATTTTCTATTATTAGCGCCAATTATTTTGGTTTTAAGTCTTTTGGTAAATGTTGCTGTAAGTTTATCTACTGATCCGCCATTAGAAGAAAAAGTAAAAGAAAACACTTGGACAAAAGCCATTTGGATTGAAGAAAGCATCGCGTTGAAAAATGTAGTTTGGTATAAAAACTTCCGTTTACAAGCCTTGTTACTTGTGGTTGCTTGTTTTGTAATGTATGCTTTGTTTTACTAATTGAATTAAAAAATTAAGTAATGAAAAAAGGTTACTTTTTAGCGCTGTTTTTAATCATTTTAGGATTAAAAACAAGCGCTCAGACTTCCAATGCTTCCATCGAAAAAAAGATTGATCTTCTTTTAAAGAAAATGACTTTAAAAGAAAAAATCGGTCAGATGAATCAATTGTCTGCAGATGATATGGAAACCAATTTTAAGGTGATTCAGCAGGGAATGGCAGGTTCAGTTTTGAGTATCACCAATCCCGAAATTGCGAATAAAGCACAGAAAATTGCAGTAGAACAAACCAGATTAGGTATTCCGCTTATTTTTGGACGCGATGTGATTCATGGTTTCAAAACGATATTTCCAATTCCGTTAGGCCAAGCATCCAGTTTTAATCCAGATTTAGTCGAGAAAGCGGCTCGTGTTGCGGCTATTGAAGCTTCGGAAACTGGAATTAGATGGACTTTTGCCCCAATGATCGATATTGCAAGAGATCCACGCTGGGGAAGAATTGCCGAAAGCTGTGGCGAAGATCCGTATTTAACTTCGGTAATGGGAGTTGCCATGATTAACGGATTCCAAGGTAAAGATTTATCAGATCCAAGTTCGATTGCGGCCTGTGCCAAACATTTTGCAGGATATGGCGCGGCAGAAGGAGGCCGAGACTATAATACAACGGCTATTACCGAAAGACAGTTTAGAAATGTCTATTTAGTTCCGTTTGAAGAAGCAGTGAAAAAAGCAAATCTGGCAACTATTATGACAGCTTTTAATGCGAATGACGGAATCCCTTCTTCTGGAAATGAATTTTTATTAAAGCAGATTCTTCGCAAAGAATGGAATTTTAAAGGTTTTGTAGTTTCAGACTGGGCTTCGATTACCGAAATGGTCGATCACGGTTTTAGCGCAGACAATAAAAAAGCGGCAGAAAAAGCAATAAACGCTGGAGTTGACATGGAAATGGTCAGCGGAACTTATGTGGCTTATATCGAAACGTTATTACAGGAAAAGAAAATTACAATTGAAACCATTAACGAGGAAGTACTCAATATTTTAAGAGTAAAATTCAAATTAGGACTTTTTGAAAATCCGTATGTAAAAGGCAATTTAAAAGGAGTTTTTTATAAAGAAGAACATTTAAAACTGGCAGAAAAAGCGACAGAAGAATCAATAGTTTTATTGAAAAATGAAGCTCAGATTTTACCGCTGAAAAAACCAAAAACAATTGCCGTTTTAGGTCCGCTTGCCGATGCGCCGCACGATCAGATGGGAACCTGGGTTTTTGATGGAGAAATAAATCATACCGTAACACCGCTTGCCGCATTAAAAGAACAATACGGAAAAGATATTAATATAGTGTATGAACCTGTTTTAAAGTACTCAAGAGACAAAGATTCGACAGCATTTTCAAAAGCCAGACAAATTGCCAAAGATGCAGATATTGTTTTATTATTTCTAGGCGAAGAATCGATACTTTCTGGTGAAGCCCACAGTCTTTCTGATTTGAATTTGCAAGGCATTCAGTCGGAACTTTTAGCGGCTTTAGTGAAAACCAGAACACCAATCGTAACCGTAATTTTAGCAGGAAGACCATTGATGATTGAGAAAGAAATACAACTTTCAAATGCTGTTTTATACGCTTGGCATCCGGGAACAATGGGAGGTTCTGCCATTGCGAATATTTTGTTTGGAAAAGCAAATCCGTCAGCCAAACTTCCGATCACTTTTCCTAGAAATGTCGGGCAGATTCCGATGTATTACAATCATTTAAATACAGGTCGTCCGGCAAACGGAAGCGAATTAAATTTAAATAATATTCCAGTTGAAGCTTCTCAAACTTCACTCGGAAATAAATCTTATTATCTTGACAGCGGTACTGATCCATTGTTTCCTTTTGGTTTCGGATTATCTTATACGAGTTTTGATTATGGCAGAATAAATCTCTCTAAAAATGTTTTGAAAAAAGAAGATATTTTAGAAATATCATTCACTTTAAAAAACACAGGAAAATATAAAGGAACCGAAATTGTTCAATTGTATATCAGGGATATTGCGGCTTCGATTGCACTTCCAGTAAAAGAACTTAAAGGTTTTCAAAGAATTGAATTAGAGTCTAATGAAGAGGAAAAGGTTACATTTAAACTGCCAATTTCCGATTTAGCATTCTACGGAATCGATATGAAAAAGAAAGTCGAAGCTGGAAAATTTGATTTATGGATAGGAAGCGGCAGCGCAAAAGGTGAAAAAGTATCATTTGAAGTTCAATAAAAAAGGGAAATGAAAAAAAATATATACGTTTTAGTTGTAATACTATTTCAGCTTATGTCAAACGCACAGAGTTTTATAAAGGTAGAAAAGGGAATCCTGATAAAAGATGGAAAACCCTATCATTATGTGGGAACCAATTTTTGGTACGGAATGAATTTAGCTGTTTCTGATAAAGATAGATTAATAAGGGAATTAGACCGCTTAAATAATCTCGGCGTAAAAAACCTTAGAATTATGGCAGGTTCAGAAGGAAGTTTAGGTACACCTTGGTCCGTTCAACCAACCCTGCAGAAAGAACCTGGAATTTATAACGAAGAACTTTGGGCAGGATTGGATTTTTTATTAGCAGAAATGAAGCGACGCGGAATGACAGCTGTTGTTTGTTTGAATAATTTCTGGCCTTGGTCTGGAGGTTTTGCGCAATATGTTTCATGGGCAAATAAAAACGAAACGATTCCGTATCCGTCGCCAGCAGACAACGGCGATTGGAGAAAATATCAGCAGTATTCGGCACGTTTTTACAGCAATAAAACGGCTAAAAAATGGTTTGAAAATCATATTGAGAAAGTCGTTAATCGAGTAAATTCAATTACTAAAATTCCATACAAAAAAGATCCTGCAATCATGGCTTGGCGACTGGCTAATGAACCCGAAGGAAGTAATAACGTTGAAGATTATCGAAAATGGATTCACGAAACGGCGCAATATATTAAGAAGTTAGATTCTAATCATTTGGTTTCTATTGGATCAGAAGGCAACACACCTTCTCCCGCAAACGGAACTAATTTTGAAAAAGACCATCAAAGCCAATATATTGATTATTGTACTTTTCATCTTTGGGTTCAGAATTGGGGCTGGTATGATCCGCTTAAAGCGAAAGAAACCTACGATTTTGCTGTGCAAAAAGCCAATAGTTATATTGACGAACATGTTAAAATTGCTCAGAAATTGAATAAACCAATTGTACTGGAAGAATTCGGAATTTCGAGAGATGAAAATAGTTATGATGCCAACTCAACGGTTAAAGTTAGAGACGAATATTATAAAATGATTTTTGATAAAATATATACCTTAAGTAAAACAAATCCTCAGGTCGCTGGAGTAAATTTTTGGGCTTGGGGAGGCGAGGGAAGACCAAGAACGCCAATGAGCATCTGGAAATTGGGAGATGATTTAATTGGAGATCCTCCGCATGAATACCAAGGATGGTATTCGGTCTACAATACTGATCTGAGTACTCAGGAAATTATCAGTGATTATGCGTTTAAATGCCATTCATTAAAATAGCTAATAAATTTACTGTTGAAAAATAAACCGGTTTCCATGCAGAATATAGCTGACCAGCTGAAGATTTCTATTTCTACGGTGTCATTTGTACTGAATGGAAAAGCCAAGGAAAAGCATATCTCTGCGGCTCTCACTCAAAAAGTGCTGGCTTACGCAAAATCTGTAAATTACCGGCCCAATAAGATTGCGCAGAGTCTTCGAACCGGAAAATCAAATCTTCTAGTTTTTATGGTTGAGGATATCTCCGACGCCTGCTTTTCTAAACTGGCGAGTGTATTTGAAGGTCTTGCTTACAATGAAGGATATAAAGTTATTTTCTGCGGCAACGAAAATGACGATGATAAGGCAATGGAACTCATTAATTTTTTTTGTCACTGGCAGGCAGACGGTTTTATACTTGCTTCATCACCTGGCATACATGGTGCTGTCAAAAATCTATTAAAGAAAAATCTGCCTGTCATTTTATTAAATAGGCGTTTTGAAAATATTGAGCGGCTGCGAGCATAACTATTGAAAGAGCGGAACTTTCATTCGGATCATCTCAATCTTTGCAAATATTAAGCACGCAATTGATGGATTTGATGCTGTGGTTATTAAATAAGGAGAATAGTAAATGAGAGGATTAAAGCTTTTACAGCAGAAAAGGTGTTACCTCTGTTAGTTAGTTAGTTAGTTAGTTAGTTAGTTAGTTAGTTAGTTAGTTAGTTAGTTAGTTAGTTAGTTAGTTAGTTAGTTAGTTAGTTAGTTAGTTAGTTAGTTAGTTAGTTAGTTAGTTAGTTAGTTAGTTAGTTAGTTAGTTAGTTAGTTAGTTAGTTAGTTAGTTAGTTAGTTAGTTAGTTAGTTAGTTAGTTAGTTAGTTTTTGCTTGTGTTCTTTTTTATTTATTTTCTTTTTAGATTGTTTTTAATTTTCGAAGATTTTTTTATTTTGATTTTGGCCGGTGAAGGGGAAGATGGTTAAAGTGGGGTATTTTTTTGAATTGTTTGAAGATTAAATTTTGTTTTAATTTTAGGGATTGAAATGAGCCTAAAATATAACGGGTTCGAGTTCTGTTTCCCTAGAAATAAATATATGAAAAGTTTTTTTGATCATAGTAATTAAAGCAAAATAGGTTGCATCTAGTAGTGAAAACGTGACAATTTTCGAACCATTTTGTAGGTGATTTAAAAAGAATTAATGTTTATTGAATATAAGTTTTTTAGGTTCAAATATCACCATGACTAATATTTAAACTAAAAAAGCTCTAGCGAGGATCGGGGCTGAACGCGTGAGCTCAGGGTTATGAAAAATGTTTTATTGATTTTTTATTTTTTTTAAACGCTGATTTATAGTCGTTTGTTTTTTTTGTAGAGATTCGGTTTTATGTTGTTTTTTTGGGTTTTTCTCAGTGAAGTTCCTCACTTGAGTATTTAAGCAATTTCGATTATTTTTTAACCCTTGTGATAAATGGCTTTAATTAACATGAGATTTGTAACGTGTTAACTTTTTCGACTTTTTCTAACATGAGAATTTAACGTATTAATATTTTTAAATAACATTAATATAAGACTAAATGTATTTAAAAAAATATAAAAAACTCTACCTAAACTTCTAGTCAAGTAGTTAGTTTTGTTGGAAGGAAAAGAGTTTTACATTTTAACTGGCTATCACTTTTAATCATCACATTTAAAAAGTGTTATTGATTTTAGTATTGTAAAACATCAATATAAATTAGTTGTTCATAATTTGTTTAGAATAATATTGACCATCAATGTAATATGAAACTTTAAATTTATCTGGTCTACCACTTTTTCCAGTAAATTTTGGAGAGACTGTATAATCTTTGATGATCTTGCCTTCTGAGAGGGCTTTGGATATTTTATTTTCAATTGCCTTAAAGTGAATTTTATTGGCATCATTAGTCATTGGAAGTACATTTATTTGTTCCGAAATACCTCCGTGAGTATTTGCCAAAAGATGCCCTCCATCATCACTATATCTATAATATCCTGCTTTAACCTTAATCGGATTTCCAAATTCATCTAAGATAATTCTTCCATCTTTAAGTTTTTTTGGAAAGACCTTGCTCAATACTACTTCTTGCTACTTTGGTTTCATTAGACATTAATGGATAAACCATTTTTTCAACTCTTCCAAAAGCATCACTATAAGTAGAATTATTTCCAATCTTATAATGCGTAGAAGGCATTAAAGGATGAATGTTTAATAATGGATTTAATTTATTTCCTCCTTCTCCAGCAATGGCTGTAATTCTATCTTTTTCAAATGTGCCTAATAATTTATTGGTTTTCGAGTCTATAAGCTCTACGCTGTGGCCTATTTTTTTTAAAGAATACTTCTCTTGATCTATAGCGCTATTAATCCAACGTATTTGATTTGGATTTGAAGCAAAGTTAGTTTCAGAAAAGGTTTTCCAAGTATTTATAAAAGCAGGATTACTTTTTGCATATGTTAAAAAATTTTTGTTTTCAGAAGCGAGTTTTAAAAATTGTTTAGTTAAATTATCATCAAAATTTTTAGCTACAAATTCAGTAACTTCTTTTGATAAACCTAATTCAGCTAATTCTTTTGCTGAATTTTTAGTTATTTTTTCAATAAGTTCTGTGCTAACTTCTTTTAAAGCTGTTTTTTCAAGAATTTCAGTAGAAGTTTTTCTGCAAGATGAAATTAAAAGTATAAGCGATAGTAAGAATATCAGTTTAGTGCTATTTATTAGTTTCATAATTTATTTTTTGAAATTGAGAATAATAATCAATTGTGTTTTTATTGAGTTGGTCTAAATAATCTATTTTAGTGCTGTTTAGTGTGTTATAACATTCTGTTTTTAAAACTTCTTTCATTTCATTTTGACGGGCATGCGATCTCCAGATAAAAAAGATTGCCAAAATAATAGTTATTATTATAGAAGGTAAACAACCTAAACTTTTTGTTGCCCATAATCCGCAGAAGTACAGTAATAAAGCTATTATTTCAGGAATAATTCCTAAAGCAATATCAGCTAGTTGATCATTAATTTCGTCATTAATTTTACGGATAATCTTTTCAACAGTTTCATTTTTAGCTTTGAAAGAATTTGCTTGAATAATAGATAGATTTAAATCAGAAGTATGTTTTATATTCAATATTTTAGAAATTCCATTTTTTCGCTGATTGTTTACTCCGTCAGTATAAATAGTAACTTCATTTCTGATAAATGTTAAAAATGCAGTAGTTCGAAAATATTGTTCGATTTTTAATTTCCAAAGTGTTTTCCTTTCGTTTTCAGATTTAAAAGCTTTATTATATAATTCACAAAGTAAACTTAAAGGGCCAGTCTCTTCATCAACAAAGTTATCTATAACTTTATCATAATATTCTTTTGATTTTCTTTGTAAATCCTGTTGAAAAATTTCATTGTGTTTTAATTCAAATTCTTGAGAACTCTCAATGAAATTTTCTACTTCTTCCAAATTTATAGTGTTTTTTGTATGAAGAGAGTTTTTTATTGTCTCTAATGTTTTTTGTTTGCAAGAAAACACAATGGTTAAGATGACCAAAATTAAAAAGATCTTCTTCATTTTATTTTAACTGCTCCCAAATAGGATCAAAAGCATTTACGAACAAATCGTTGTAAATAGTTTCAGGGGAGAACCAACCAATTATTGCCAAGATGAAATAAACTAAAAGTATTGTTATTATTGCTAAAATTCCTAAGCCAGTTAAGGGATAAGATTTATCATCATGATCAATGCCAAATCCGAGTGCTGTTTTATCCGTTGATGTTGATGGAAAAATGGATCCAATTATGATAAGACCTAAACATATTAACCCAATTTTAATGTAATTTTGTTCTATTAATCTTTTTATTTTAAATTTTAAAGGTTTGTATTTAGGATCTAATTCATCCAAAGTTTTGTCCTTTGTTATTAAAGTTTGATTTAGTACATTTTTAAATTGGTTTTTAGCTTCAGAAGTTGCAAATGTTTCACTTTCTAATATTCTTTTTAAAGAACTCGGAGAACATTCAAATATTCTTGCTAATTGATTAATATCATTGTCGTTTTTAATTAATAATTCTCGCAACATTTCTTTGCTCGACATTGTTTCTAGTTTGTCTTCTATTAATGATTCTGTGCCACTTTCTTTTGAACAAGAAGTCAATGTTAAGAAAAGAATTACAGTTAATAGTGAGGAATAGATTTTTTTTGTCATCTTGAATTTTTTAAGTTTCAAATTTACTATTTTTAAAGAAGTATTTGATAATTAATAATTCTCAAATGCCTTTTTATGTTCTTCTTTAATCTCCTTCGCCAACCATTTAGGCTTTAGTATATTAACCAAACTCCCATACTTCAAAACCTGTTGTTTAAACTCAAAATTAGGATGAATGTATAATTCAATAGCAAAACAATTTTCGTTATCGGTATTGATTTCCTTTTGCGAGTGATGTAAAGGAAGTGAAACTATATAAGGTTTTTGTGAAATATGAAAGGACAGTTGTATTTTTTCGATATTATGATCAACATAATTTAAACCAATTACATTTCTAAATTTATCAATGGCTTCTTCTGTTTTTTGCTTAAATTTTTTAGTTCCGATTGTTATATCCTTCAATCGATCAATCCCAAAAGTGCGATAGCCTTTTTCAGTTTCTCCAATTACATACCATCGATTTTGGTACTGTTTCAAAAAATAAGGCTTTAGAGTATATTTTTCCTCCTTTAAGTGATAAAAGCTAAAGTGTTCAAAACTAATTGGCAATGCTTGATGAATAGCTTCTAAAATCGTCTTGAAATTTGGAGTAGCAGAAATTGTAGATTTATTTTCGAATTCAACATACGCTAAGGCATTAGTAGTCTCATTAAAATTAGACCTGATTAATTCTGCAGTCGCAAGAATTTCGATGTGACTTAGAAAAGAATCAATCGTAGCAGATTTCTCATCATCTAAGGAATAATTCAATGTGTTTTTGTTAAGCTTAATAATAATACCATAGTTTTCATTTAACGATTTTATATATCTCTGTAAAGTTCGTACCGTTATATTTGAAGTTTCCTTTGCGCAGATCTCTTTTATCAATGCATCACGATGTACTGACAAGTATTTTTTTAAAGTCTCTACTAAAATTTTGGTACGATAAACCTGCGTTGAATTTAAATGTGTTTGATTGTCTTTTTTCATATTCCAAAAGTATAAATCCAAAACGACAGTATGTGTCGCTAATATTTTTTTTTCAATTAAAAAAGAGCTACAAGAATTGTCGTGATTGACGAAATACTTTAGCAATTAAATTTTAAAACCGTATTATGAAAAAATTATTCAAAAAATCAAAATCAGAACTTGACTTCAGTAATCTAAGTTCTATTCTGAACACTAGTGTTGCAACTGGAGTAGCTATTGCAAATTATTCAAATAAAAATCCAAAAACCTTTGGAATGATTACAGCGAGACTATCTTTATTAGCAACCGGACTCATAATTGCTTCCGACGATAATGCTGATAATAGGTAGACAAAGTAAAACAATATTTTAAATTTTTAACTCGACTTACGTCATAAATCCAAACATTATGTTATTTCAAATTTTATTAAAGATTATAGCATTTCTTATAAAATGCATAGCCTGGATAATTGTAGCATTTTTGGCAATTCCATTTGGGGTTTATTATTTTCTCATGAGTTACTTTCTAGAATTTACATTAGCTTATGATTTTTCTTTTTGGGCAGTATTTTCAATATTATCAATTATTGGTTTTGTAATATTATGGAAACCTATTATTTGGACTTTTGGGATTATTCAAACTTTAGGAGCGGGAGCATAGCAATTATTTAAGGTTTCAGTTTTTAAAGCTGAAACCTTTTTTATATTTAACTTACCAGATTTTAGTCTAAAGAATTACATATTCCCGATTGTTTTGGCTGTTGAGAGGGAGGTTGGTTAGAAAGAGGTGTTTTTTGAAATTTTACGAATTATTAACTACTGTTTTCATTTCTCAGAATTAAATAGATTTTAGAACATGCTGGTTAGAGTCATGTTCCCGCTAGAAAAAAAATATATGAAAAAGTTTTTGGATCATAGTAATTAAAGCAAAATAGGTTGCATCTAGTAGCGGGAAGCATTCAATTATCTAACCAGATTATCTTAGATTATTATAATATTTTAAAATTCGCTTCTTAATATTTTCTCTTGTTTTTGTTTGCATAGCCACTCGTATTGATGCCAAATAGCGTCGATAAAAGATCTTTTGATAATATTTATGAAAGTAAATAATGTGTAAATTTGTCACATATATCTACCCCAATTTGAATCGCTTTGTGTAATTTTCTCATATATAAACAAGTTGGAGGCAATGTTCCCTTAGAAAAAAATGAAATCATAAATATGAAAAACCAATTTGAAATTAAATTTGAAATAACAAATTTTGAGTTAGAGGAAATTGAAAATTGGTTAAAAGAAGAATTACTAACTTCAAAAAATGGGTTTTATCATAATAATTAAAAGATTCGAAGTTGTTATCGCCCATCATTTTATTATTATTTTTGGTGGTCCTTAAAAACGTGTTTACGAATCATTTTCTACAAGATTTAAAGAAACTCACCGCATTTAAATGACTTGCTGAGAAGAATTAAATATTTTTAAAATTTTTTCTAAGATTAGTAATTTAAGTATCAATTAAAGATAAATTTAATCAATCGTTTAAATAAAGGTATTTATATCGATAAAACTTAAGATCAAGTATTAATTTTTAATAATTGATAATTGTTTTGTGTGCTAGAACTGTTCGACTAATATCAGTTAGTTTTTGTTTTTTGAACTCGATATATTTATTTTCGGTCATGCTATTTTTTTATTTCTGCACACTATATATAAGCGGTATAACTAATTTCTGTATATTCAGAGCCTTTCATATACTATTTATTCAAAATAAACTCTAAGGTCATTCATGGATTCATCAGCAAATATTATTTTTTTTATATCATAGATAGAAAATTTATTAGGTAGCTTTTCTGTAACGATTTCTAAATAAGGTTTTACTCTTTGATAAGGAATTCCATATTCAAATAATTTATTGATAATTATTAATGATTCATTTTTAGGGTTATCAATACCAATAAATTTAGAATAAAATTGAGCTTTCTTTTTGTTTGCTTCTTTAATTACATCATCTGATAATAAATTTATACCATTATATTCATTATACAAATCATTGATGTCAATGGTGAAATTTATCAAGGGTATAATCTTAAATGGTATAATATTATAAATCATTTCTATTAGAGAAGATATAATTTGAGATATATCTATATTCTTTTTTTTAGGTGCTAATTCATCAACCATTGCTGTAAAAGTTGAAAACCTAGAGTTTAGAACAATATTAAAACAATCTGTATCAATTCCATGTTCAATCTTTCCAATGATTCCAAGAAAATACTTGGGCTTTGTCTGAACATAATCAAGAAATATTTTTAATTGATTTACAGTGAAACCATGTTTGTTCAACAATTTACTTACCTCAATTTGAGGCACATTTTCATAATTAGAATGTTCTAAATAGGGTTTTGGTGTACTCGGGTTTTCATTAGATGAATCTTTACTTATGTCTAATGCTTTATCAAATGAATCTTCCCTATTAATTTCAATAATTTCAGCGCTATTCTCTAGTACAAATACTATATCAATTTGTTCATAAGGAATATTGGCTTTTTCAAATTGCTCTTTATGTTTTGTATCATAATATATATATCCAACTTTGTGCTGACCTAATCTTCCAGCTCTTCCTATTAAATTTTTATACTTAACTAAATTTTTATTCCCAAGTATATCTTTAGATGATACGATATAAATACTTTCTGTTGGAGTATTTACTCCTTCAATAATAGAACTTGTAGAAAGTAAGTTTTTAATTAATGAGTTATTGAATAAATCAATTACCTTTTTTTGAATAAATTTTGGCATAGGACCGTAATGTACACCTATACCAATTTTTAACGCTTGAATTGGTAGCCAATCAGGATGAAAATCATCTTCAACTCTTTTTTACCCATATATCTGTAATTTCAATTGGTAATTCAATTTCTTTTAAATTTTTAATATAGAAATCCTCTAATTTTTTTGGTGAACTAAAATATATAAGATTATTTTTTCTACATTTTGTATATCTTCTTTTATCCTCTGATCTAAGTGTTCAATTGAATTAAAATATTTAGCTACAGGAGCATAATCTGATTTTAAAATATTAAACTTTAATTGCTCTAATCCATTGATAGAATTGACCAAAGGCATTAATAAGATAATTTGTTTAGAAATATTAATTGTATCAATAAAAACACGATTTAGTATAACTTCTCTACTTCCTTTTATTTGATCAGACAGCTTATAAGCTTCATCAATTACAAACAAGTCTATTTTATCAATGTAATACTCTAGTATTTTATAATACTTCTCTTGCGTGCCTATAAAAATGCTTTTATTACTTACTGTTTCAACTTTTTTTATAGAGTCAAAAATAGTATATCCTAAATCAGAGAATAAGGTTGTGAAATCTTCCAGCAACTCATCCGCTAATGAATTAGTTGGCACAATAAAAACTATAATATTGGGCTGATGATTAAAAATATACTCCTTAACGAGCATCGTTTTACCAAAACTTGTTGGAGCAGAAATTATAGTTCTATTATTCTCAACTATTCCATTATAAATTCTAATTTGTTCAGATGTAAATGAAATTTTTTTATTATGACTTAATTCATTTTTTTCTTGTATAAATTCAAGTTGTTTAGAAAAGAAAAGACTCATCTTTCTTTTCATTATAATAAGGAGATAAGTCAAACATGAACAAATCCTCTAATGTTACACTTTCATCTGAGTTATCTAAAAGTTTGATAACTTCTTCTCTATCTTTTGATTTATCATAACCCTTTCAATTTAATTATTAAATCTAGAGCTTTTCTTTGAGCTTTAAAGATTAATTCATTTTTAGATTCTATTGGTAAATGATATAGATGAACATTATAATGAGCTTCTAGTTCTTTAATTTTAATCTTTTCTACCAGATTATATGACTTGTCATAATTACTAACAGGATCTTCTTTTGTATGTAAAACAAATCCAGATAAAATCAAAGATATTTTTTTTATTTCCTCAACAGTTTTTATACAAATATTCCCATCAATACCTTTTAAAATTATCTCTTTATCAGATCCTATTACTTTTGAAATATAATCCTCTAATTTACTAAGAAATGATGTGTCTTTTATAATTTTATCAACCCCACCATATAGTTCTCCATAAAATTTAGCTTCACCAAGTACTAGTTTGTCGTCATTAAACATACATACATCTGCACCTGTTCCAACAACCTTCAAATTATCACCAACATTAATAACTCCAATTATTAATTTGGAATCTAAAAATTGAATATTCAATCTAGCAAGTAATGCTTCTGCGAAAAAAGAGTAATATGATTGAATTTTATTGTCATCAATAAACTTTATAATTTCAACATCCTTAATTTCATGTTCTTTATTTTTAAAACTATTTTCAATAAATCTTTGTAGTTGTTTTATTCGATCATTACTGCTTAGTGGTTTATCGACCTGAAATAAATAATTAAGGTTTGTTTCGTCATATAAAACATCAAGAATGTAAGTATCTAAATCAGCTAATGATAATGTGTGTTCATAAATACTAAATTCATATTTAGTACATTTACTCTTAGATTTATTGGTTATAGTTAAAGACATTTATGTTTTCTAGTAGTTTATATTAGTTTATAGTTTCAATTCTGTAACTTCAATAGCCATTATAAAAAAAGTTTGAACTCGATGTGTTTATTTTTGGCCATCTTTGTATTACAATTACTTCCGGAATTGTATATTATGACTAAAAAACTTAATATTAATTATCCCCTTTTTCTTTAGCTTTTTTTCTAATATCCATCAATTTAGCTAATTCTTCAATTGACTCATCATTTTCTCTCTTCTCGTTGATAGTATTTCTAAAACCTTCTTTCTCAGTATTTGCCTTCTGATATAATTCTTTTATATCACTTGAACTGTTAATTAGTAGTTTAACAAAATTATTATCAGACAAAAACTCATTTTTAATTATTAATCTAAAAACATCATTCTTTCCGTTTAGTAAATTATATTTTATAAAATACGGTAAGATTACTACAGCAATGCTTGATGCAAGTGAAATATTTGAATTTAAATACTGATCTCTAATATTCTTTAATGTGTTTATTATTGATAAAGCAGTGTTATTAGAATCGTAAACTTCAAGGGCTATCTTCAAATTTCCTTGAAGTATATTAGTAGTTAAGTTTTCTAAGATTTTCTTCTCGAAGATATCTAGTGAAATCTGCGTTAATGAATCTAAACTCAACTTTTGGAAATATTTGGAATGAATATTTGAATAATTATCAAAAACTTCTTTACAACCTTCTTCATCAAGATTTTTGAATTCTCCATTAAATTTTTCAATAAAATATTTTGAAATTTTTAAATCTTTATTAGTAAAACAATCAGTTATAAAATTATCATCTAACTCATTAATATCTAATTTTGATTTATCCAATTCCCATCTATTAAATTCCTCTAACAATGAAGAATCTGCAATTTTTAAACTTGATTTAATTATATGGTAATTTTTAATTAATTCTGTAATATTTGCACTCTTTGTAAAATTTGTTTTTACAAACATTTTAAGAATAATTTTTCGGAATAAGGGAGAACTACTAAAATCTTTGGCCTTAAGTAATAAAGCACCATAATCTACATAGTAAAGAATTAAAGAAGCTAATTTATCTACTTTATTCTCATCCTCTGAATTTAATATAGCTTCAAAATGAGAAGAATAAGAAGTGTTAAAGGCACTACCCTTTGCAATTCTCATCGCTATCAAATCATCAATTATTACTAATTTCGAAGAAACATTATTAACATATAAAGAGTAAACTTTTTGATCATCCAAAATCTCTTTTAAATCACCGCTCTTTTTTGCATTTTCTTTAATCTTAATTAATGTATCATTAATTGCTTGAAAATTATTCGCATTTGCAAAATTTTTTAAATTGCTTTTTAAATATTTGTTGTAATTATCTAAATTAAATTTTTTTGCTAAAACTTTTGTTTGCTTTAATTCAAGGATATTTTGAATATCCATTCCTGAAAGATGTGTATCTAACTCACTCTGCTTGCCATTTAATTTATAATTCGAGTAATTTTCACCTTTATCTTCAACCAATTTTAAAAATGCAACTGCATCAACCGATTTTTCATTTAACAAATCTAAAACGCGATTATTTCCTAATTCTTTTTCAATGGAATCAATCAATTTCGAATAATCTAAGATGTTTTCATCATTTATTAATTTTAAGTATCCTTTAAGTAGTCTATTTAAATAACTGTTATCTGGAATATTTTGTAATAATTTCAGTTGCCATACTTCAATTTTAAGTTTTTCAATATTTAAATTCGAAGCTGAAACTTTTTGATAAAATATTTTCCAAGCTTGATCTACATATAATTTTGAAAGATTTGTATCCTCCTCTAACTCTGCCAATGTTTTTATTGGATTTTCTAAAATCTCTATATCTGCTATTGCTGAGTTAAAAATATCATCAACAAATTCAGATTGGCAAATAATATTAAATTGCTCAACATCATTTTTAATGAGGGAATCTTTTAGCTCTTGAGTATAAACAAGTTCTAAAGCATTTTCTACATCAATATGGTAAATAATCGCTGTTAGTTGTTTTGAAAAATCATTATCGTTTTCATATAAAGATTTTAACCCTTTTAAATATTCAAGATTTGTAATTGCTTGAAGTGGAGCATTTAAAATTTCATGCTTTTTTAATACAAAAATTGCAATGTATCTTTCTTTAAAATTAGCATCTAATAATTTGACAGTTAGAATTTCATTGATAAATGAAATAATTTCTCTAGGTGTAATTCTTCTGTTTAAAAATTCATAAACTTGAATGACCAATTTTAATTCATCCTCATCGGCATTTACAAAAGCTTTTCTCCATTGTTCAGTAAAAAACTTTTTCCAATTTGACATAATTGGCAAGGTGATTCTAAAAATAATGTCAAATGTTTTATTTACATAGTCATCTCCAAATTTACTATCTATTCCATTTAATTCTTTAAAAGCATTTTGAACATGTTCCCGATCAAAAGGTATGATAACTTTTATATTAGAATATTTTTTTTCGGCAAAGAAAATATGAATGGAAGACCAAATGTTCAGTATGTGTTTTTTAGGTAACCTATCAAAATTATCAAATACTATTACTAGTTTTTTTTCTAAATCGTTATTAATATCTTCCATCCATTTCTGAAAATCCCTTACCGAAGGCTGATCTTCTGAAATGGTCTCAATTTTTGTTTCTTCTTTTTGTTTATTAGTGTATACTTGAAAAGTTTCTTCAGATGAACGTCGAAATGATTTCCAAAAACCTTTCTTATTACACCAATTATTAATCAAATTCCAGATATAGATCCCCAAAACAATAAAGATCGGAAAGACAACTAATACCAATTTCCAAAACCATGATTCTATTTCAAAAAAGTCTTTAAGGGAATCTTTAAAAACATTTACGGTTGGCACATAAATGATTGAAAACAGACTAAAAATAAAACCAACACTTAAATATGGTTGATTAATTGTTGTTGTCTCTTTTGACTTAGCTAATAAAATTTTTAAATTATTATCCCAAACTTTTTTATTGCCTTTCTTTAGTAAGTCATCTTCTTGTTTAATAAACTCTGTTAATTCAACCAAAATAGATTTTCTCTGTTCATCTTCCTGATGTCCCCAAACATCATAGACAAAAAATTTATGTGTGTTTTCAAGTTTTTTTTCTACTAATCTAATTAGATTACTTTTTCCAGAACCCCATTCACCATCTATACCAATAATTTTAAATTCAGGATCATTAATTATTTTCTCACTGATTACATCTGCAATCTTGTCTTGTGATTTGTTTTCAAATAAATCTTCGCCTAATGGTTGATTATTGAGGAAATTATATGTTTTTTTTAATTCAGCTGTAGATTTATCTGCCATACTATTTAGTTTTCCTATTTTTTTGATTATTTAGTACAAGTTAATTTAGTAAAGTTTCGTTTTTATATTTCCGTTATCCTAAGCAATCATCCCCTTAACAAAAACCTCAACAAACTCTTTCATTTTTGTAATAATTCGATCTCCAATTGCACGTGCTTGCAGAATACTTGGTCTATTGTCCAAACATTGAAAAACTTCATCTTTAATAGGTTCTCTTCCACTATAAATATAAGCATCTATTAAAGATTTAAATTGTAATTTATCTAAATGTTCTTCATCACATAGTTTCTCTAACGCTAAAACTTTTTGATCCTGCCAAAATTTTTCAAATTCATCTTCAATCGAATCTCCATCTTTAATATTAGGCATATTCTCATCAATGAATTTCTGAATTAACTCTCTTTTACTTCTTAATTGAATGTCTCCTCCCAATAAATCGATAATAACTTTTTTTGAGCGTACTGTAGTAGGAGTTTTAGCTCCTTTCAATTGAGCCAATAATTTCAAAATGTAAGCAACATTGATTTGATCTCTATGAATTAATTCTAATTCAAAATCGATATCGTCTAGTATTGAAGTTTTTTGTTTCTGATTGTCTTGTTTTACTTTTTCGTACAAGTCTAGATATTTGCTTTTGTAATCTTCAAATTCTTGCTCAGCAATCAGTAAATCTTCCCAATCAAAATCGGCATAAGATTGCAACACGTTCATAGCTCGCATCAATTTTCTGAAAGCTTGCACAAATTGTGCTTCGTCTTCTTCGCTTTCCAAATCAGCTACACTTTGATAAGTTGGTGTAATTTCTCTTAACAATTTTAATGCTTCATCAAACTTCTCTGCTATCTTTTCATAATCAGGCATCGTAACAACTTCTATTGCTTCTTTATTCGAAAATAAAGTAATTGCATCATCTGTTGCTTTTTTTAAGATTTCTGAAAGACAAAATGTTTCCTTGCGACTTCTGTTCCCCTAAAATTCTATTTGTTCTTGAATACGCTTGTATTAAGCCATGTTGTTTCAGGTTTTTATCGACATAAAGTGTATTCACTTTTTTGGCGTCAAAGCCAGTAAGCATCATATTGACAACAATTACAATGTCCAAGCGATCTTGCTCACTGTTGAAATTTTCTTTTTCACGATTTTTTAATCGCTTACTAATGTTTTGAAAATACTTTTCAAATGATGAACTGTCTTTGTTTGTAAAACTGGTACCGTACATTGTATTATAATGTCCAATATACTTTTCTAATTTATCTCTAGTATGACTCGATTGATAGGAAGTTCTCGGCTCTGCCAGAACATCAAAATCTACTTCATCAGAAGGGAGAAAATCTTGTGCTTCGTCTGAATCTTCATTGGTACCATATGTAAAAATAGTAGCAATACGCAAATCATGTTCTCCTGATTCTTTCTTCTGCTGAAAAAGATCGTAGTATTTAATCACATTGTCAATACTACTAACGGCCAAAAGTGCCGAATAATCCCTGCTAAAGGTTTTTGATTATGATAAGCAATAATATAATCAACGATTTTATTAATTCGTTTGTGGGAATCTAGAACTTCTTGCTTATCTATATCTTCAACTTCTATATCAATAAAAGTATTGCTCTTATTTTTGTATTTACCTACATATTCAATTCCAAAACGCAATACGTTTTGGTCTCTAATGGCATCTGTAATAACATATTTATGTAAACAGTTGCCGAACAAATCTTTGGTAGTTCGTTTTCCTAAATCATTTTTAGAAGCGTTTTCTGCAAATATGGGTGTTCCTGTAAAACCAATTAATTGACTTTTCTCAAAGAATTTTGTAATGCGTTCGTGGGTTTCTCCAAACTGAGAACGATGACATTCATCAAAAATAAAAACGATTTTCTTATGTCGTAAAGGCTCAATATTTCCTTTAAAACGTTCTGAAACTGCATTATTTAATTTCTGAATCGTAGTTAATACCAATTTTGTATTATCTGTTAATTGTCTGATTAGAGATTGTGTATTATCAGTAACATCAACACTGTCTTTTTTGAAAGCGTTGAATTCATTCATCGTTTGGTAATCTAGATCTTTTCTGTCAACTACAAAAACAACTTTATAAACGTCTGGCAATTCCATCAAAATTTGACTTGCCTTAAAAGAAGTTAAGGTTTTACCTGATCCTGTTGTATGCCAAATGTAGGCGTTGTCATTTGAATTTTTAACTTGGTGAATAATCGCTTCCGTGGCAAAATATTGATACGGTCGCAACACCATCATCACTTTATGAGTTTCGTTTATAACAATATAATGCGCTATCATTTTACCCAAATGAATTGGGTTTAAGAAAGCTGATGTAAAACTGCTTAACTTGGTAACATTCTTATTATTAACATCTGCCCAAAAGAAAGTTTGCTTGACCGATTGCAATTTGTTGTTGGCTAAATATTTGGTGTTAACACCATTGCTAATTACAAACAATTGCACGTATTGAAACAACCCATAATTGCTCCAAAAAGAGTGCATTTGGTAGCGATTGATTTGGTTGAAAGCTTCTTTGATTTCGATACCGGAACGTTTCAATTCTATTTGCACCAAAGGTAAACCGTTGACTAATAACGTTACATCAAAACGATTTTTATAACTTCCTTCTAAACTTATTTGATTGCTAACCTGATATAAATTTTGACTCGAATCTTCTGTATTAAAAAACCGAACATAAAACGAAGTACCATCTTCTTTGGTCAATTGAAAACGATCACGAAGCGTTTTGGCTTTTTCAAAAACATTTCCTTTAGCTAAATGATTCAAAATTGCATCAAACTCTTTTGTAGTAAAAGTAGTTTCATTAAATACTTCTAATTGATTTTTTAAATTAGAAACCAAAGCATCTCCATCTTGAATTTTTACAGATGAATATTTTAAATCAAGCAATTGCTTGATTAAGTTGTTTTCTAAGACTGCTTCAGATTGATGGCTCATTTAATTTTCAGTTTTTACCCTTCTTTCAAAATACTTTAATTCAAATTCAGCAATAGTTGGAAATTCATTATTTTTTTCTCTTACAAAATCTATAATCCTCATATAATCAATGGAATCTTCAAAGCGAGTCCAGGAAACAATCGGTCTGAAACCAATATTTTCTTGGATTCTTCTATCAACTGGAAAATGTGGTGGTTCGCTAATTTTATTATGACACCATAAATACTTTAAATAGAGATTCAATATTTTTTGGCTTACTCCAAAATTTAACTTTCCACTCTGGAGAATATCCTTAAATTGTATTGTAAATTCACCTAAATTAAGAATGTTTTCAATGTGAATTTCATCACTTACTTTATTTTCATAATAATGTTTTATCAATGAATTCTCAATAAACTCTCTTGTTTTTATTTTGAAATCACTTTTCTGTTTATCAGAAACATTTTCTTTATATACATTCGCTCGCTGGAAAGCACCACCAAATGTTAATGTCCAAAATTCGTTATTTAAAAATTTATCCCTCATACAAACATTTGCTGTAACAACCCTTTTTTAAATTTTTGTGTTTGGGTAATTTGTTTATTGGTACTTGCTATTTTTGTATCGATACTTGATAAAAAATTGGCTATTTTTTGTTGTTCTTCAATAGAAGGTAATTCAATTTCCATTTTTTTCATATCAGAACCATAAAGATGATAAACAGTTGAACCAGATACTAATTTCATTACTTTTTGACGGTTGTTCGTTACATAATACGAAAAAAAGATACCATCAAAAAACTTTGCTTTTTGCCGAATGACCAGCACATCTCCGCCAATAATTATATTATTTTCATTAATGCAACTTGCAGTAGCTAAACCATTTGGAGTTACATCTGAAGTAGGCATTAATACATCATTTTTAGATGATAAAAATGGTTTGTCATAAATATTAGTGCTACTAATTATATTAGAAATCGATTCTTTATATTTAGTAAATAATTCCCCATAATGTAAGCATTTATATTTGCCTTTTTCAACAATATTAATTTTAGGCAATCCTTTTCCTTTGTAAAAATCAGCAACCTCTCCCAACTTCTTCTCCTCCCACTCCGGATATTCCTCACCGTTTTCATCTTTAAACCTCAATTTACCTGAAAACAATTGTTGCATTACGCCTTTTTTATATTGTTCTAACAATTCTTTTTTGCGTGAAAGTTGCTGTATTTTTTCATCGACAGCCCTTAAAAAAGAAGCTATTTTTTGTTGTTCCGGAAATGAAGGTACCGTTATTTTTAATTTTTTAAAATAAGGCAAACCGATTGTTTTTATAGTGTTCCCAATTGCAATCCTTTCAAATTCAGGCTTTAATATTTGCAAAACATTATATAAAAACCAATTACAGGAGAAATTTTCTTTTGTAATCCATACAAGAAAATGCTGGCTTACTGCCATAGCATGTTTCATTATAGCACTTTTTCCAACACCTGCATCTCTTGATAATAAAACTGTGCCTGGTGGATGTAATACTGCTGAAGAATTATCAAGTCCTAATTGAGTTATTTTTGTGTTTGTAGATTCAATGTAACCATTATCAAGTTTTTTTGAATCTGCTAATGAAATCCAATTAATATCTCCGCTGTAATATTCAGGATGACTTTTATTAGGTGTGTGCCCAGAGCCTCTTTTCGCAAAATCTTCCAGTAAAATTTCCTTCCATTCATCATTATCAAACTCCTGAAACCTTAATTTCGGAACAAGTAGTTTCTTCTTTTCTAGACCTAAAGTTACTGTACTCATTAAAATGGTGTTTCAATTCCTAACTCATCACAAAAATCAGCAATAGTTTTATTGGTACTTTTACCAAGTAATGCCAATTCCCGCAATTCGTTTGTGATGTTTTTTAGATCTATTGTATCTTCTTCTTCACACGTGTCAACATAACGAGGAATATTTAGATTATAATCATTAATATCTAGCTCACTTAAAAGCGCAACATAGCTATATTTGTTTTCAGACTTACGGTTTTTATACGCATTAATAATTTTGTTAATATTATCACTTCGCAATACGTTTTGATTTTTTACCTTTTCGAAATCCTGACTGGCATCAATAAACAAAACATTATTTGGGTTTTCTCTTTTTTTCTTTAAAACCAAAATACAAGTCGGAATACTAGTTCCGTAAAAAATATTCGCTGGTAAACCTATTACAGCATCCAGATAATTTTTTTCTTTTATCAAATATTCACGTATATGTCCTTCGGCGCCACCACGAAATAAAACTCCATGAGGGAGAACAATAGCCATCGTACCGTTATCATCCAACTGATGAACCATGTGTTGTACAAAAGCAAAATCGGCTTTACTGCTTGGTGCCAATTTTCCATAAGCAGAAAAGCGTTCGTCATTCATAAATAAAGGACTTGCACTCCAATTAGCAGAAAATGGAGGATTGGCAACAATCGCTTCAAAACGCATGTCGTAATGTTGAGGGCGTTCTAAAGTATCTTCGTTTTTAATATCAAAACGTTTGTAATGCACATCGTGCATTATCATGTTCATACGACATAAGTTGTACGTCGTCGGGTTCATCTCTTGTCCGTAAAAAGCGTTAACCGTTTTTACTTCTTTAGCTACACGCAATAACAAGGAACCAGAACCACAAGTTGGGTCATAAACACTTTTAAGCTTGTTTTTACCAACCGTTACCAATTGTGCTAAAATACTGCTTACTTGTTGTGGCGTATAAAATTCGCCAGCTTTTTTTCCAGCTCCACTGGCAAATTTTCCAATTAAATATTCGTAGGCATCTCCTAGAACATCGCTGTCTACATTTTCTAAATCAAAATCAATTTCATCTAAATGCACAAGCACTTTTACGATCAATTCATTTTTATCTGATTCAGATTTTCCTAGTTTATGAGAAGTTAAATCTAAGTCAGAAAATAAATTTCCAAAATCTTCTTCACTTTCAGAGCCCATCGTACTTTGCTCAATATGAGTCAATACTTTGGCTAAATCTCCAAGAATAAAATTATTTTTTCCTCCTGCGTTTCCTCTTCTTGCTAATTCAGAAAATAATTCAGATGGTTCTAAGAAAAAGCCAAGTTTGTCAATCGCTAATGATTTTAATTCCTGCATTAATAGAGCTTCATTTGGATGTCCTTCAATTTCCTGAAAAGTCAGTCCATCTGGTTTCAGAATTTCATTAGCATACAAATCCATTTTTTGTACTCAAATATTTGTAGAAAATAAAACCTAATATGTAATCTCTGAAATCATCGGCATCCATTTTTCCACGAAGGGTGTTAGCGATATTCCAGAGTTGTTGTTCTAATTTTTGTTTTTGTTCAGTCGCCATTAAGCAATTATTATTTTGAATTTATTATGAGTGCTAAAGTAATCAATTATATATTGAAGCGTAAAAAGGAAAACCGTAAAGTGATTAAAAATATATTAAACTCATCTTATTATATAAAGAAGGATGTAAATTCACAATCATAAGCTGTTTACTATCAACTTTAATTTATAAATCTTTTTTGTGTTTGAGGTTTCGATGTCACACCAAAAAAAACGAAGATAAAATTAAGAGGTAATATATTCTTTTGATTTTTAAATTCCTCTTCGTAACCTTCTTTTTTTTCTTTGTTTAAGTTGTTTTGGTACAAAATCGATAGTATTTTCACTACGTAGTAATATTTGAATTGGGTTAGTTTTTAAGTACTCATTCGACTCCAAATTTTGGTTATTTTCAGAAGAAAATGAAAATGATTTCTTTTGATGTTTTTCATAATAAGAAATACTTGGTTCGCATCTTTCCAAAATTCCCTTTGCGCTATACTGTTTTCCCAAACTGCTTCCATTGAATACAGAATGAGTTTTATGATCGACGTAAGTTATTCCATAAAGCTGTCCATCCTTGCTTTTTCTTAAAGCCACATGGATACCTTCGCTTTTCAGTCTGTCAGCTAACTTTTCAGGAGATTTAATCGTTTCATGTATAAAGGTCTCTCTTATAATATTTCTTACATGGTTTTTATGTGTTTCTTTTTTTACATCATTAATCTTAAACCTTTCTTCTAAAAATTTCAAAGTCGGCTTAATGTAAAAATCACTTGCCTTGATTGGCACTCCAACTGGTTTTGAATTCTGGTCAAGTATCTTGTAAAGAAGTCCGTTTTTTTTAAAAACTCTAGATTCTTCAGTTCCTCTGTCAGCATGAACATTATAGAGGTTTAACACGGCATTTAGTTCTGGCAGGCTTGAATATTTATAGTCAAACAAAACCTTGTTTAAAACTGAATTGATCGCCTTTCTAGACTCTGCTTTTCCGTATTGGATTCTGCCGACATTTATTGTTTTTAAAGAGAAATTTTCTTTCTGTTTTCTTCCTTCTGCTTTTACCAGCCCGAAAAGCTCTTCAATTTCTTTTCTTGCAGGTTCTGATTTTTTAACTCCTATTAGATGCAGATCAATTCTTTTTCCGTCTCTCTGAATGTTATTTGTAATCAGATGCAGATGCGGATGCCCCGCATCGTGGTGTTGATAGACTAAATAAGGCTGTTTTCCAAAACCTATCTTCTCCATATAAGCGTCTGCAATTTCAATCAGCTTTTCTTTGGAATGATTTTCCGATGGGTCAAAATTAAGCGAGATATGAACGCTGTTTCGTTTTGTGTTTTCATTAAGCGAAGACAGTTTTATAAAACGGTTCAGTTTTTGGTTAAAGCTTAATTTCTCTAATTGCAGGGGATAATTTACAGCACTAATACATTCAGCCACTCCTTCCTTAACTTTGTTTTCGTTATAGTTCAGAATGCTGTTTATTGAACGGCTTGTTTTTATCACTGCAACCATCGCTCAGATATTTTCTGGGTATGGCTTGTAACTTCTTCCATTTTTTCAAAAAGCTTTTTTCTCTGCACTTCAAAAAGATAAAGATGTCCCTTAAAATCTGGAATCATTTTCAGCGTATTTATTTTTCTGGCAATCTGGTTGATGTTGTTTCCAATTGAACGGAGCTCTGAAGAAAGCACGACGGTTTCTTCCATAAGCTCGTCTAATGACTGGTTGCGGTATGTGCTTGTGATTGGTCTGTCAAATAAGTGTTTTCGAATAAAATCACTTAGCTTTCTGCAGGTGCTTGTCTTGAACTGGTTTTCAATTTTTGCATACTCTTTCTCTGTCAGGCGCAGGGTTATCCTGCGTGATCTGTTTGAATTTTCTTTTTCCATCATTTTTTCCTTTTCATCGTTTTCAAACTCTTTTCTTTTAAGTTTCTCCACCGCCGAGTTCCGAGGCAAATAGGTGGCAAGATAGGCGGTTGTCAGACAACCGTACATCTTGCCGTTAGCTTTGAGGCTGATTTCAATTTTATTGCTCTTTTTTTTCTTTGTAAAGTTTTAAGAGATTGTTCACTACATCTCTACTTACTAAGCTTGAAAGAAGAAACTAGAAGTATAGATTAGTTTTCATTCAAAACGGCTAAAAAGGGCGACCAAGATAGCGCCAGCGGTCTGCTGCATGCGCATAACAGACTCCAGTTCCTTTCGTCAGCCCTTCGGGACTTATAGCACTCCGCATCCTTTAACTGGTGCTTGATCTGTGCTTTCTTTTTTTTCGTTTTTTCTTTTGAAAACAATTTTTTTTAAAGGGGCGGAGCGGGAGTAAGGGGAGCAACGGATCAATCGTTACTGAATATTTTTATGTGTTTGATAAACTATTTATAGGTATCGATAGGTGTTTAATTATTTATTCATTTTTAAATTTTAAGGTTATGGAAATTACAGGAAGAGTTACAGCAGATGCGGTAGTGCGCAAAGTGGGAGAAAAAGAAGTTTTGAGTTTCAGCATAGCGGTTAATGACCGTTATAAGACAGCAGGAGATTCAGAATTTAAACAGGTGACGACTTTTATTAACTGCTCCTATTGGATTACTGTGAAAGCGGGGCAGTGGATTAAAAAAGGGGCGGTGGTGCTTCTAAATGGAAGACTTGGTATGCATGTGTATATCAACAGTGAAGGCAATCCGATCGGCGACATTGATTTTCATGTTAATGTAATTAATATTCTTGCTTTTGCAAAAAGAAGCAGTGATAAAGCACATGTTGATGCTGATTCTGATTCTGATGAAAGCGCGGTTAAAGTGCAGAAGGGAAACAGCAGAACTGCTGTTAAGAAGGGAAATAATAAGGCTGGAGAAGAAGTGCCTTTTTAATGGATGTTTAACTTAAAAATCAGAAATCATGGCACATCATATTTATTTTAATGATCAGACAGGGAGACACAGTTTTTTCAGCGTGAAGGAAAAACCATGGCACAATCTTGGGCAGTTAGTGGAAGAGTACCCGACAAGCGCCGAAGCAATAGCGCATGCAGGATTGAATTTTGAAGTGGAGAAAAGAAGGCTTTTTACGCCTTCTGCTCCAATTGTAACGCAGGACTTTATTACTGCAGGGAGGCTTGATATACCAGATTACTGCAGTACGGTACGCACTGATAATGATACGGTGCTGGGTGTGGTGGGAAAAGATTACCATATCGTGCAGAACAGGGATGCTTTTTCTTTTTTTGACAGCATAGTGGGCGGTGACGGGATTTTATACGAAACCGCTGGTGCTTTAGGGAACGGCGAAAAAATCTTTATCACAGCAAAACTGCCTGACTATATCCGCGTAGGAAAGGATGATCTGATTGAAAAGTATCTTTTCCTTACCACCTCACATGACGGAAGCGGGAGCATTACGGCGACTTTTACGCCGATTAGAATTGTATGCGCCAACACACTTAACGCTGCTATGCAGTCGAAAACCAATACGGTGCGTATTCGCCATACTTCCAATGCAAAAGACAGGTTGGAGCAGGCGCATAAAGTAATGGGTATTTGTGATACAATGGCTGGCAGTATTGAAGCGGTTTTTAATTACTGGACAAGAACCCGAATAGCAGATAAAGAAGTTAAAAAACTTATCCAGTATGCGATGGCACCCAGCAGGGAAGTATTGAAAAAACTGCAAGAAGGGAGAAACGAGGAATTATCGGCTTGCTTTAATAATATGGTAGATAATGCTTTTGAATATTCTATGAGCCATCCCACACAGCAGACAGTTACGACAAAAGGGACTGTCTTTGGTGCTTATAATGCCGTGACGGGATATTTTCAGAATGTAAGGAAATATAAAGATGATGAGGCAAAACTATCTTCCATCCTTATGGGCGGAACTGCTCAGTCGCGCGGACAGGCGAGCATTTAATTTATGTCTTGATTTTGCTGTTAAAGGGTTTAGTTCTTACGTAGTGCAGAATTGAATTTACTTTTTTTAGATTTAATACAGGCAGTTTAACTGCCTGTGTTTTTTTATGCCGGATGCGTCGCAAATCTTGCGATTTACAGCGCGTTTTTACTTTAAGAGATATTTAGTGCATTATATCTGTTTTGGAAGAATTTTTATCGAATTTGGATAAGTTTTATCTGAAAGTGCTGGTTTACATTTGTTTATGCTTTTTTATTTATAAGAAAGTTAATCAATTTCATAAAGTAAACATTGTATTATGAAGATTAAAATCCCACGTAAAGAATTATTTGTCGAAATCAGCTGTATTCTTTTTATTTCACTGTTTGTTTACGCAGTATTGCGACTAAAATGCTGGACTTTGAAAACTTTAAAATTCAACTTGGTCAGTCACCGTTATTGAGTGCGTTTGCAGGTTGGGCGACCATCATAGTTCCTGCTGTAGAACTGTTTACGGCGACTTTATTGATAACTTCAAAATACAGATTGGCCGGGCTATATAGTTCATTTATTCTTATGGTGATGTTTACATCTTATATTTTTATCATACTTAATTTCAGCTCTTTCGTGCCCTGCTCCTGTGGAGGCATACTTGAAAAAATGGGATGGAAAACGCATTTTATTTTTAATATGTTTTTTGTTGTTTTGGGAGGTATTGCAGTAGTTTTTCAGGGTAATTTACAGCAGTCAAAAAAAGTTATAAATGCAGGAACAGGGATAGGTTTTTCACTGCTGTTGGGAATTGTTTTTGTACTTGTTTTATTTTTATGTTCTGACGAAATCATGCGGCACAGCAATCCTTTTCTGAGGAGATACCACAAACGAGCAATCTTGTACAGAAGGGCGCTGGATTTAAAATATAATTCGTATTATTTTGCTGGTTACCGCGACGACCTGCTGTACTTGGGAAATTATACAGTTCCTCTGCAGATTTCTGCCGTGGATACATCTGCCGGATCAATCAAAACTTATAAAGTAGATTTTAAGGACAGATCCGTGCCATTTAGGTCTGTTAGAAATACAGTGCAGGGAAACTATTTTTATATGGCAGACGGAACGGTGCCCTGTGTTTTCTATGGAAGAGTAGCTGATTGGATGATTACTAAACGTTTTGACTCCGTTCCCCGCTTTACCATTTTTCGACCAGTGGATACAGCATCCTTTATTCTAAGAAACAACAGCGGAAAGGCTTCAGCGCATATTCTTGGTATATACAGAAATCAGGATGCTGTGAAAATGACGTATCTTTGCAGATTTGCTGCAGATGCAGTCTAATGGTATTTTCGATACAGACGGCATGCTTAGTTACGATGCTTATAACCAAAGAATGGCTTATGTATACTATTACCGTAACGAGTTTTTTACGGCCGATTGGGATACAGGACAACTGAAAAGAGGAAATACAATAGACACAGTTTCGAAAGCTAAAATTAAAGTTGCTACCCTTAATAACGGCAATAGACAAAAAATGGTCAGCTCCTCCAGCTGCTGGTTAATGCACAAAGCATGTTGCGGAACAATCTTCTTTTTATAGAATCCAGAATTAAAGGTAAGAATGAAGATATGGCAATGTGGAAGCATGCTTCTGTAATTGATGTTTATGACATTGAAAAGAATGCCTATATTTTAAGTTTTCCTGTATTTGGCATTAATGAAGACAAACCAAGATCTTTTTATGTTACAGATACTCATTTCTATGTAATGGTCGGAAATAAACTTATAATTTACAGTCTGCAGGGTATTTTAAAAGAAAAAATAAAACAAAACCACTAACTAAGATATACCGGCGCCGGTATCAGGACAGAGATCGAAAACCTGTAGAAAAAAGTAGATCAAGTTAACCTTAATACTTATTTATTATGAAAACTAATTTTTTTAAAACCACGCCCCTTGCACTTGCCGCAGTTTTAGGTCTTTCAGGTGCATTTTTAACAACTTCTATGCAGAGTGCGGCCAAAGATGACGCGTACAAGCAGGGATGGATTGACAGTGATTTGCAACCTTGTGACGTCCCTGTGGACTGTCAGACTGATGCCAACGGGTTCATTTGTGAAGCTGACGGGCAGACTGCACATGGAAAGGATAATAACTGTTTAGAAACTTTATACAGATATATTCCTTAAATGTTTTTAGATTTAAATGAAGAGCAGTTCCACAATGGAACTGCTCTGTTGTTTTACGCATTTTCTTTGGCGTCAGTCGCCGATCCAAGGAGCTGCGTTTTTATTTTTTAAATAATATTCAAACCATTCATGAATATGCCTGCTCAGATCTTTTTGGTTCGAACGCTGAATAATGATATGTTTTTCGTTTGGATACAAAAGCATCGTTCCTGTTTTGCCAAGCCTTCTGAGTGCCATGTAAAATTCTATACTCTGGTTCCAGTTGACATGCCAGTCCGCTTTTCCTGCCCAGATTAATATTGGGGTTTTGATTCTAGCGGCATGAGTTATGGGTGAATTTACGGTGTAAAGGGCAGGATTGTCAAACAGACTGGTGCCCATCCGCCACTGGTCGCTTTCAAATCGAGTCATATCAGATATATTTAAATCCCAGCCGATGTTAAGATAAAAGTCGCCAAGGTCAGAAACTCCGGCTCCAGATACTGCTGCGACAGAAAAGATCTGTCTGCGTTATAATGTAGTTGGACTCGTACGCGCCGAAGGAATGGCCAATCAGACCTATTTTATCAGGTAGTACAAGACCTCGCTCAATAACCTGCTTTACTGCTGAAATGGTGAAATCAAGTGCTTTTTCTCCCACCTTTCCAGTTTCTTGCTCAATGTCCGGACATAATACAAAGTACCCTTTTGAAGAAAATACTGCGGCATTATATCCTCCCGGCATGTAAAGAGTGGGAACAATAAAATGATTATAGCTGGATGACTGCTTTTCATAAATATGCACAATCATAGGATATTTTTTCCCTGCTTTGTAATCTGAAGGATAATAAAGTATTCCTTTAAAATTTTTTCCCTTTGAGTTGGTGAAAGTAACAAGTTCTGACGTGCCCCAATAATATTGCTTGCTGATTCGGGTTGCTTTTAAAAATAAACTGATTTGATGTGTTTTTTTCTTCGCTACAATACTTGGGGGCATCTCATAACGCCGCTGGCGGAAAAAAAACAATTTCTTTTCAGCTATATACTCAATTTTATCAATAAACTGGTCTTCATAAACAACAGGTGCGACTCCAGAGTTTCTGTTCCATAAATAAAATCCTGTTTTGCCGTCTTGGCCCTGTGCCTGAAGAATCAAGCCATCGCTTAAGTTAATCATATTGCTTTTAAATCCATCATAGTTACGCGTAAGAAGATCATAGCTCCCTTTCGAATTTATTCTGAATCTTATCTTCGGTTTTTCGCCGTCAGTCATTTTTTTGAAACTGTTTCCATCAGGTGTTATCAGCCATATGTCAAATTGATCATAAACAATTATATATTTTTCACCTTCACTCCAACCTGCAGTTCCATAGGCGGTGTTTTTGTTCTCATTTCTGCTTTTCATTGAAAAAGAACCATCGATACTTTTGGTTATATTAACATCCTTTTTCAGATATATATCATATATCCACCAGTTTTTATCTTTAAAGGATGCAATGTAGCGGCCGGATGGAGAAGGGATAAGATCGCCATAATAAACACTGTGCTTTTTGGAAAGGATTTCTGTTTTTCCGCTTTTAAGATTCATCAGATAAAAATCTGTTGATCCATTTTCTTCGAACTGTGGTTCATATTCTCGCGGATTAGAGAGAACGGCATAAGATTTATCACCATTCAGCATTACTTTGGGAAGTTGTGCAGAGGTAATCTGAACGACACTGCCATCAAATGGTCGCCAGACTGCCAGAGCAGACTTTTTGAGAAAATCGGCCTGCTGACTGTTCCAGAGGATGTATCCATTTATCATTTGTTTTCCATATTTCAACACTGTCCTTATTTTTTAATGCTTCGGCTTTCTTTGGTCGCAGGCTGAAGAAGACTCGTCGCAGATCAGGGGAAACCTCCAAAGGGTAAGTGAAATTTTTATCAAAAATTCTGCCCGAAGGAAAAGCCGGACTGCTGGATTTAAGTGCGTGCAGTCTTTTTGATTTCAGAATATATAAATAAAGGCAGGCATCTTTGGGATCTTTTTCAGAGAAACTGCAGAATGATACAGAACCACTCAGTTCATCCCATTTTAGACCGTTGAATGGTTGGTCACTGTCCTGAATCAACCACTTTAAAGGTGTAGTCGCTTTTAGAGTTACATAACCAATAGCATATTTTTTATTGTCAGCGGCGGACAGCAGTATCATCCGGCCGGATGGACTTAGTTCGAAGTCTGTTATTCTCTGGAATGTCTCTGTTTTGCTTGATTTTAAATCAAGCGTACGCAGGCTCTGTTGTTCTCTCAAAAGTATCGTAATGATATTGGATGCCGAGGCATATTCAATCTTTGTTTTTAAGGGGTAAACACTGCGTTCACCGCTTTCAAGATTTTGTATATAGCGCTGTTTGGAATCTTTACAGATTATAAAGCTGTTTCCTGCAAACAAAGGAAATGTGCCCTGCGGAAAATTATACGTTTTTAAGGTCGTAGTGTTTCTGACAAACAGTGTATCCACTCCATTGTCGTATGACATTCTATAGCTGATCCATTTTCCATCTGTTGAAGTCTTCTCGATCAGAAGCTCGCCAAATAATGCATAATCGGATTCGGACAGCTGTTTCTTCTGCATTGCCTGTCCCCAGAGAGGACAGGCTACTAACTGCAAAATAAATAATAAAACTAAAAGTGAATTTAGATTTATACTGTCTGCATTCTTTTCTGAATGCGTTCTAAAAAATAATAAATGACCTATCATAATATTAATAACCTTTATTCTGAGGTAACAGGTTTGGGTTAGCACTTAGTTCATTCTGCGGTATGGGAAATAAGGCATCTTCAGGATTCCATCCATTTTTAAAGGCAGAAAGCACAGCGTCAATTGTTCTGGTGCGCTTAAGATCAAAGAAACGATGGCCATGCTCCGTGAAAAGTTCCCATCTTCTTTCCTGCAGAGACAGCATCAAGAATTTCATCTTTTAAAACGGCATTAGTATCAGCCAAACCTGCACGTTTACGAATTTTGTTAAGGTCTTCTTTGGCACCTATAAAATCGCCAGCCTGGGCTCTTGCTTCCGCGCGGATTAAATACATCTCTGCTATGCGAAATACTTTAGAGTATTCCAGCGATGAAGCTGTGTTGTTAAATTCTTTGTATTTGTATGCAAAATACCACGTGCTGGAACCATTTGACACGGATCCGATCCAGCTTTTTTTTCTCTGGTCGCCAGCAGTAAATGAGTTGACAAATGCGGCGGACAATGCAGTTGCGACTGGAGGACCGCTGGATAGAATAAAAATAGAAGCTTCATCGGTGTTCTTTCCTGCAATAGAGGGTTGCAGTCGCCAGATGGTCTCTTTAGAATTTTTTAAAAATACGGAAGAGAGGCTACTTTCAAGTGTAAAGAGACCGTTTGCATTTAGAACTGCAGATGCGGCATTTGAAGCTTCATCCCACTGCATGTGATACAAATAGACTCTTGCCAGCATTGCCTTAACTGTCAGCTGATTTGGACGGATTCTATCCACGTTTTTATACTGTGCGTCAAGAAGCTCTGCGGCAGTTTCCAGATCTTTGATAATCAAAGGATATATTGCTTTTTCTGGCAATTTTTTTATGATGCTATTTTTTTTATAATCTGTTTCTGTGACATATGGGAGATCTCCAAAGAGATTTACCAGATAAAAGTGGATCATACCCCTTACAAACAGTGCTTCTCCTTGAAAGGTTTTTTTCTCCTGCTGGGTAAGACTGATACTTTTTTCTGTTCCTTCGATAACAGCATTGGCGACATAAATCTGATTATAAGCGTTGTTCCATAAATTGGTTACAGCAGTATTAGCGACTAGCGGCGTATTGTCATAAAAAGGAAGTACAGGATTAGTACCAGCGAGCATAAGAAGTAAGCTCATCACCGTAATGGCCCAGAAGATTAGATAATCCCAGAGAAGTACCGCTGATCATGCCGTTATCTCTCATTTTGATATAAATGTCGGCCATTGCGGCGTTGGCGACTTGATAATCATTAAAAACTGCTGTACTTGCCAGCTGGGATTCAGGCAGGTCGACATCAGCAAAAGAGTCGCATGATATAGCTGTAAAAACAATTATAACGTTAAATAGCAGAATCATATATTCCGCTGTGATCTTATTTAAGAATTTTGTTTTCATAATCAGGATATTAAAATGAAAGCTGTATTCCAGCTGTTATGATCTTTAATGGTGGTAGGGTAAGTCGCATTTATTGATTCTGGGTCTCCATCTTGATAGGATGAGTAAGTGAGAAGATTCTGGCCCTGAATAAAAATACGACAGCCTGTATTTTTGATTGCGATAGGCAGTTCATATGTAAGAGAAAGGTTTTTTAAACGTATAAAAGATGCATCTGTAACAGCACCAGTACTCTGGCTATACTGAAAATCAGCAGTTACTGCTGCGCTATTGGTACCAGTTGTGTAAATCTGGTAATTAGGGTTTTCTCCTGAATTTGGCAAGCTTTCGGCAAATCTTTCGGGCTGGTTAAGCATCTGTCCTGCATATCCAATATAATAATCAAGTGCATTTTGTTTTACAAACTGGAATAGAAAGTCAAGTTTTAATCTTTTATAGGATAACTGGTTTTGAATTCCGCCGTAATATTTTGGGTTAAGATTGATGACCGTCTGCCTGTCATCAGGAAAGGTAATCCTGCCGTCATTATTAAGATCCTTATAAGTGAAAAGTCCGGTTTGAGAATTAATTCCTGTAAATTCATAGCCAAGCATTATATTAAGCGGCTCTCCAATCCTGTATTTCTGATTATATGCAGAAGTGGCTAATTCAGGATATTGAAGCGACTTATTTTCAGCAAACGTAATATTCAGGCTGGAGGTCCAATTAAATTGAGTTTTTTGAATGTTCACAGTTCTCAGCGTAAATTCCCAGCCTCTATTCTGAACTTGTGCCTCTAAATTTGCCTGTATCGAAGTAAAGCCTGTCGTGCCGGGAAGAGGAATACCAACAAGCTGATTAGAAGAACGGTTTTGATACCAGGTACGCAGTCAGAAATATCCTATCTTGGAAAAAGCCTGTTTCTAATGCTGTTTCCATTTTTTTATTTATCTCCCAGCTGAAATTAGGATTGAACAGTCTTGAAGGCCTCGATCCAGTGTTCGAATCATAGGATAGTCCTGAAGAACTGTAGGTATCTAAAAATTGGTAATCGCCGATCTGGTCATTTCCAGTCGTTCCGTAACTTGCTCGAAGTTTACCAAAACTCAGCCATGAAGCATTACTAAGAAATTTTTCTTTTGTAAAGAGCCATGCAAATCCTCTTGCTCCAAAAGTCGCAAACTGGTTTCCAGGCCCAAAACGGCTTGACCCATCCCGTCTTCCTGTAAGGTTAAAAATATAACGGTCTTTCCAGCTGTAGTTCATTCTTCCAAAGAATGCCTGATATTTGTAGAGCGTTTTATCACTGAACAGAATACGAACAGATGTCGCTGAAGCAAGGTCATAAATTAAGTCATTAGAACTGAATCCTGTTCCAAATTGATATAGCTTCGTAGTAGTCTGATTCTGAAATGTGGCTCCTGTTAGTATGCCAAATTTACCAAAGGAAAATTCTTTATCCCAGCTCAGTCGCGGTTCAATTATCCAAGACTGACGATTGGTATCATTGTAGTAAATACTGGAATTTGCACTAGTAAGATTAAATGCGGGATTGTTTACTGTATGAGGATTGGTGCGGGTTTCTCGATGTTTTAGATCCGTGAATCCGAAGTTGCTTTTGAAATTTAGTGATGGAACTATTTCATAGGAAAGTATTGTGCTTGCTGTGAGATCATTCGACTTAGCATTAAAATCTGCAGGCAGATAGCGCAGGGGGTTCAGCCAGGTCCCATTGGCCCAGTTTAAATTTCCTGATGAATCATATAGTGCCGGCGCATTTGGAGGCAGGCTTCTAGAATTAGAAGTGAGATCATACGCTGGCTGATTGTTGTCCTGTATATTATAGCCAGCCGAGAAAATCAGCTTAAATTTATTGTCTTCAGATTTATGACTGATACTAAATTGTAGCCCTCCTTTTTTATAAAGAAAGTCACCAGGAAAGACGGTGGACTCAGTATGAAAACTACTGTTTAATACAAACTGAGTGCGATCTGAACCACCAGTTAAGCCTGCCTGCAGATCTGTGAACAGGGAAGTGCCACCTATAAATTCTTTTTGCCAGTCTGTATGACGGTTTTGATCCCAAGTGCCGTTTATATCGTAGGCACGGACTGGGTAGTTTTGAATACCATCATTAACAAAAGCCTGCCTGCGCATTTTCAGATATTGTTCTGTGTTCATTAATTTCATGAATTTTGTGACAGTTCCCGAGCCGGTTGAAGCTTTTATATTAAAACTGGTTCTGCCTTCTTTTCCTTTTTTTGTAGTGATAAGTACTACTCCGTTAGCGCCGCGTGAACCGTAAATAGCAGTGGCGTCGGCATCTTTTAAAATTTCAATACTTTCAATTGTATCGGGATTGATATTATTTATAGGGCTAGTGAGTGCAGGAAATGCTGTAGCGGTCTGGTTATATCCTACAGGATCCGAAGAATATGGTACACCGTCTATAATATACAGAGGTGAGTTGGCATCTGTTCGCAGACTGTTCTGTCCTCGGATTTTTATATCAAATCCACTGCCAGGCATACCGGAAGTCTGGGTTATTGAAACTCCCGCCATTCGTCCCTGCATTGTTGCAAGTACATTGGTAACCGGCTGTACCTCTATATCTTTGGAAGTAATACGCGCTATGCTACCTGTACGTTCACTTTCTTTCACGGAATAATAACCTGCATTGATTTTTACTTCTTGCAGAGTTGTAGTATCGTAGTTGAGGGATATATGGATTTTAATTCTTCCTGCTACAGGTACAACAGCTTTTTTAAATCCAATAAAGGATACAATAAGAGTATCGATCGAAGATGCATTAATTGAAAACTGACCGTTGTAATCAGATATGGCGGATAAGTTTGTTCTGCCTTTAACTGAAATTGAAACACCAGGGAGGGGGATAGATCCATCATTGATTGTGCCTTGAACCTGATCTTGCAGTTGATAGTAAATATTGGAATGCCTTTTAAAAGTATTGGCAAATGAAGATGAAAAAGTCAATAGAATGCCAGTAAAAATTAGGCAATAAAGAGCTTTTCCATCCTTGTAAAATGAAAAATTATTCATAATATTGGGATTGGTTAGTTAAATATGATTTGATTAGCTAAGGTCCTCTATGGTTGTTTGGCGACGAAATAGAGGGCCATTTTTTATGCATTAAGTAAACTGCTTAATAAACATAATTAAAAGAAGTTATTTATACCATACTCATAAATATTTTAAAGATTTAACTTCAAGAAGCAAAACTTAAAAACAGAAAGTAATCACTAAGAATAAATTAAGAGAGTTTTGAAGATAAAAAAGGCGTGAAACTCAACTTACTGCCTTTGAGGTACTGGTATACCGGGGAACAATAAGCGAGCCCACGCCATAGGACGTGAGCATCTTACTTATCATCTCGTCCCCGTTAAAAATTACCAGTTTTCAAAAGCGAGATTCAAAGCGAATGCTTCAAATGTTTTTATATGAAGAATCGCAAAATTATAAAATTAATCTAAGATTAATAGATAATAGATTGCAAAGATACAAATATTAATCGGTACGCCAAAACGTACCGATTAATATTTTTTTTTATTTTTAATTGCAAGGGTGAAAGATGAAAACCAAAATATTACTAAAATCAAAGTTGCAATAAGTCTGAATAAGCTTTTAAATAAAAGTAAAAGTAATTCAGTAGTACAAAGTCATGAAGAATATTTAGGTGACAGTTATAACAAGATTGCGTCTATAGTTGATGTTAGAAAAGCCACCGTTTCTGATATTTTTAACGCTAGGACCAGCGCAAATTCTTTTACTTTGTTTGGAATAATTAATGCAATGGGTTTCAAGATTAAAGATTTCGCTACATTTTTTGACGAAATAGAAGATAAAGAAATTTTAGATTTTAAATCCAATTTTAAGAATTAATTTCAAGTATAATAAAGTAGCCTTTTTTTAAAACTTTTTTTAATTGATATATTTAAAAACTTACAAGGTATTATTTAAATAAAATCCCATTTCAAATGGGATTTTATAGTTTTAAATATCTTATTTTTTGGATTCCTCAATAGAAACTTTTCTAAACTCTTTTAAAAGTTTTTCAATTTCTAAAGAAGATTTACGTGCTCTTGCTCCAGCGACTTTAACTCCTTTTTCTGATAATGATTCAGATTCTGTTTTGAAGGTTTCAATTTCGGCATTGATTTTTACGATTAAATCTTTCATGGTTTTCTGTTTTTTTAAATTACGGCGCAAAAGTAAAAAGTTAAAAATCAAATCCTAGTGTTATTTTGAAGAAAGGAATTATGCCTTTTCTTTTTTAAGCTTATTGATGAGGTAGGAGGGAGAGAATCCCATTTTGGCTAAAAATGCTTTTTTAAATCGTTCCGTGGTGCTGAAGCCGGCTTCATTTGCCAGTGCTTCGTAAGTGTAATGTTTGAATTTGGATTCTGTCTGAAGAAGATTAACGATATAGTCAATGCGAAGTCCATGTATATATTCATTTATGCCTTTGGTTCTGAAATTCTCCAGCATGATGGAGACATACTTTGGGTTTGTGTTAAAGGCTGAAGATAAGTCTGCTGAGATTCCAGTCTTTTTCTAAGAACATTTTATTCTTTTCGAAATTTTCAAAATGTTTTAAAAGTAGAGCAACGGTTTCAGAATTTATATTTTCGATGGGAACTTTCTCTATTGCGACTTTTGAGTTATCTTTATCTTTATGATTTTGTTCCTTATGCAATTGATAATTCTTTTTATATTTTTTCCGAATTTTCTGGTAGTGGTAGGTTACTGCAAAGAATGCAGTAAACAGCAGTAAAATAACCCCTGAAAATATCCAGTCATAATTTCTCTCCCAGTGCAGTTGTGCCGTCATTTTCTCATTATCCAGTTTAATTCTTTCCTTTTCTAAAAGAAGCTCTTTGGTATCATACTGCTTGTGGATTTTTCCTATGATGTATTTATTGGTTTCTGTCAGCAGGGTATCCGCCTTAAGAAGCTGATCGACATAGTACAGGTGCTTATTTGAATCTTTTTTTGTTTTATAGTAATTGATCAGTAATTCAAAAGCCTGTCTTAAATCGGGTCTGAGTATTTTTTTCTCATTGAAAATTTTATCTACCAGCTGGAAATAGGGAATTGCTTTCTCTTTCTGATTAAGTGACCAGTAGCTTCTGCCGATATAAAAATATCCGATTTCTTCATTGGCGTGGTCATTATTTTCTTTAATAGCATCAATGGAAGATTCAATATTTTTGATGGATGCTCCGTAATTCTTTTTAAAATATTCATTGATGCCTTCTGAGTGAATGAAATAAGGAATCATTTCTTGAATTTTCAGCCGTATGCTTTCTGATATTCCAAGTGCGTTTATTTCCGAACATCTGCCGTAATTGCCAAGTTTGTTGTAACAGAGTCCAAGGGAGTGCGGCGAATTCAGATAAGGCCTCGGGTTTTGTTCTTTGTAATATTCGATACACTCCTGCAGAAGCGATACAGCCTCATCGTAAAAGCCGATATAGAATTTAGTCTGGGCAATGCTGTATTTTACTTTATGAATTAAGTATTGATTGCTGGTTTTTGAGATATAGCTGTTTGCGGTGAGATAATTATCCATTGCCTGGTGATTAATTCTCTGATGGTAATACACAATTCCCTTACTGAGATAGGAACTTCCGATAAGTTCATTATCATTTGATTTTTTAGCGGCATAGATCATGCTGTCGGCATATGCAATACGAAGCTTTTGCGGGGATAAATGCGACAGGTTTTGATAGCCGTTTATAATTTCCTTCCAGTTCAGCTCTGATTTGGCTTTGTGAAGAAGGGCATATGCATATACGGATGCCTGAATGCTGTCTTTTCTGAAATCATAAATTTTATCATCCAGATATTCGTAGTTCTTTTTCTTTAGTGAATCTGGTATCTTATAATTGTTTTTTTGCGAAGAGGCCGAATAAGAAAACAGCAGAAGTAATAAAAGTAGATTCTTTCTATTCATTGGTATGGCATTAATGGAAGTTTACACTGGGAACTTCTAATTTAAAGCTGTATGAATTGTTTTACTTTAAATTAATATAAAAATAACATAAACGATTGGATAATAAATGATTATTGACAGAAAAAGTACTATGGATTTCTCGAAAATCCATACTATAAATCTCGAAAATCCGCAGATATAAGGTTGCGGGAGATTTTGAAACGGAATAGTTTTGAATTGAATTCAAAAGCAAAATGTCCGGCAGGGTGCCGGATAAAAGTTCTGCTTATCCGGATGAAATGAACTGGGAAGATATTCCTATTCACCTTCAAACCATTCCAATCATGAAAACCATTTTATTATGCATTATCAATTCTGTTTTTTTTGTTTCGTGTTCTATTGAGGAAGATTTTAAAACTGCGACTAATCTTTCTGCTGAAAGAGGTATCAAGGAAGTTCAGTATCCAGCTAATACTTCTAATCCCTTTGATTCCAAAGGAAAAGAAATTTATGAAGAGTCGCATTTTTATTATCAAGATCATCAGACCCCAAATTCCGTGTCGGAGCTTTCGGATCAGATCAGGTATCTTTCTGAAAAGATATTTAATAAAGTAAACCAGACTGGTCGGTTAATACCATTTTCCGACGAAATCGTAGAATCCATAATGGAAGATCCTGATAACAGCATGATCTCAATTGTCCAGAATAGTGTACTGCAGGTCTATGCAAAGAATAACCTGATCAGCTTTCTGCAGGCATCTTACAGTTAAGAGGCAGGACGAATTCCGCATAACTTATGACTACATAACGGATTATGAGCAGGAAGTACTGAATGATAACGCTTTTTCATCTGAAGAAATGGAGACGATCCTCACGGTAGCATCTATTTCAAGATATTCACTTTATTCTGCTGATGAACGTAAAGACAGGGATTGGGAAACCAATGTTGGAGGCAAGACTGTAAAGCCTTTCTTTGAAACCAATGAAATGCCGATTGTCTCAATAATTGCGGCTGCTGTACAAGATTATTTAAAAATTATAATAATGATAGTTTAAATGAAACTGCCGACTGTTTTATATGTCTTGCTGGTATTTTTTAATCTGTTTAGTCTGGTTTTTATTGTAGCTCTTTTCATATTTGAGGGAAGTGCTGACACTATGCTAAACATACATGCCAGGTTTACCTTTTATCTGCTTTATATAACAATGCTCCTTAATCTTTATGGACTGTTCTATATTGCCGTAAAAAACAGGTTTAACAATTAACAGACGCAGTTTCTTTTAGGCTGTCTATCAATTAGACGAATCTATGCTGAAAGATTTGATTAACAACGAGGTGAATAAGCTTTCTTTTTTGGGAGCCGCAGTTTACAGGGTTAAAAAGTACATTGCTACAACTCCTGCAGATGAAAAGTTTAATCTTTATCATCCTGCGAGCACTGCTGATGAGGTCTGGAAGATTTAAAATACAGCTTGGTGAAAGTGTTCTTGATATGGAGCCTTATGATTTAGTAATGTCGCCTGAAAAATTAGTCTGCAAGCTGATAGAAGCAGGAGATAAGCTCCAGTTCTTTTTAATTACATTTCCCTCTGCTAAAGAAATTCACGGATCTAGACACAATAAGTTGAGTGACTTAATCTCTCTCTATGGAAATAAGCCTGTAAAAATCAGTCTTGATTCCATTGATTATCAGGTACTGTCTTTAATCTGCAGGTCGCTATATGCTGAAGGGCAGAACCGTCTGGCAGGTGATTTTGAGTTGGAACTGCGACGATTAAGTTCTGATCTGCTGTATTTTGAACTCAAATATATTTATTCCAGATATATTACTTCATCGGGGCTGTATGTATCAAAAGCTGAGGCAGTGACTGCGCAGTTTTTAACTGTTTTATCTATTCACTGCCGCAAACATCATAATGTGAAATTTTATGCTGGGGCACTTTATATTGCACCGGAATATTTGAACAGAGCGGTGAAGGAAGCACTGGGAAAGACTGCCAAAAAGATGATAAGTGAAGCAGTCCTTGCTGAAGCGTTGCAAATGCTGGAAGATTCTAATTACAGCATTTCTGAAATTGCAGAAGATCTTGAGTTCAGTAGTCCCACCGCCTTCGGCATCTTTTTAAAAAAGCTATGTCCTGCACCCCCTCGGAGTATCGTTCGAAAACTGCCCAGAGATTTAAGAATCGTTAGCCTCGGTTATTAACTACCATGAAAATATGAAAATGATGATGAGAAAAACCTATCCTTTAGAATGGCTGGATAATTTGATATTGGAGCATCTTAATCCCAATAGAACAGCTATCAGCCGATTGTCAGAAACTGATCTGGCAGTTATTTCAGAAAATGCAGTGAAGGAATCCGGGAGGATTCAGATTCGAATTAAAAATGAAATATTCTCCCTTCGAAAGAAAAGGGAGATCCGTCTTCTGATTCGAAAGTACCATTCCTCTTTAATTTTTCTATTGGATGCGCTAGTGGATAACCGTAAAACTGCCGCATTTGAGGCCGCAGGTCTGCCAGAGACTGCTGAACTCATTATCAGCTGTCTGGACGAACTGCTGTCTTTTTTGGAGAATCGTTATTCTAACTATTTAAGTCTTGACGAAAGGGTTCCGATAACCTATCTGATGGTGTCTCGAAATGAGCTTGAACTGAAGCTGAAAAAATTAAAAAAAAGCAAATGTGAGAGTGAGCAGGACCAGATTGTTTTAGGGATTGTAATTGAGGAGCTATCTAATGCAGGGCTTTGTGATACCAACAGCAGGGTAACTTTCCGCCAGCTTGGGTATGAGAGAATGCTTTTGAAAAGTGTGCTGAGTCTGGAACATTCAGAAAATGCTCCAGCTGTGTTTTCAGCTTTTGACCGTTTGCTGATCAGTTTGAATTTTAACAGCGCTCTGTATGTAAACCTGCTTAAAGAAAGGCTGATTAGTAAGCTTGATGTAGCAGAGGGAGTGGAGCAGAAATTCAATACGTTGTCTTATTACTCTAAAGAACTGGGACAGATTGATTCCAATTATACGATCACTTTTAATCCTGCGGCACAGCATCTTAAATTGGTGCTTGAGCAGTGGCTTAAATATGAGATGCTGTATCTGGAAAAGAAAATGGAACGCAGTGACGCTTTAGCTTCTAAAGGGACAGTGGAAAATAAACTCGAGTGTGATTTGTCGGCCGATCAGATCGGAATTATCCTAAGGGCGACCGATGAGGCGCGCGTGGTGAAATCCAGATCGATGAGTCTTGTTTTCCAAAGGATAGTACCTCATCTGTCCACTGCTTTTAAAAGGGATTTGTCGTATCAGTCGGTGAGGAGCAAATCCTATAATGCGGAGGAAACAGACAAGAACACGGCTATATTGACCTTGGAGAAAATGATTAAAAAAATAAGGTCGTATTGAACTTTGTATAATTTTTTTTGATTTGGATTGAAACAAAAACACTGGAGGATAGTCTAATATTTAAAGTGCTGGAATTAAAACTTTAGTGAATGGCAAACTATCCAGCTGTTTCTGGTGCGATCACTGGATAACGATAAACTATAAATAAAGAAGTATGATGACTCTTATTGCAATATTTTTCCCTTCTCTGTCTTTTCTTTTAAGAGGAAAGATATTAACAGCCCTGCTGTGTCTGATCCTGCAGGCCACACTTATCGGCTGGATACCTGTCGCCATCTGGGCTGTGGTGTCCCTTCAGAATTCCCGAGCGGACAGGCGTAATTCACGCTTGATTAAAGCAATGCGGACAAGATAAAAACAATTTTATATTTTTTAATTTTATAAAGCTCCTAAAAGTATTTCGACTTTCAGGAGCTTTTTAATTTATAGTTTTATTACATGATGATCTTAATTTATAATAAAGTAAGATGTTCAATTGAATACTGATATTGCTTCAAACTCATTTCTAGTTTTTTTTAATTTTTTAATAATTCAAAATGAGGAAACCCGTAAAAGAAATTATTATTTTTTTTGTTTATTTGGCCTCGAAATTTTTAACTAAGCTTTAATAGTTGCTTGCTAAAATTAAGAAATATTAATTGATTTGATAATCAGTTAACTGTGATTCTTTTCATCTTATTTATTCAATAAATGATAATAGTTTCAGCAACATTTTTTACGTTTTGATTGGGAGGTTTTGCATGGGATATGTTTCCTAGAATGATGGAGCAGACAGATAGTCCTATTTTTGTTTTAAAAGATAAAATAATATCTAAAAATGGCATGCCTGCACTTGGTGAAACAATTCCATATCTTAATAGCGATGGAGGAGTTCGTGCAAGCAATATAAACATAAGCAGAAGTGCTCTTCGTAATTGGCATACTTTAGCAAGCAACAATATGACATGAATTAAATCACTATTATTATTATTATTATTATTATTATTATTATTATTTTAATTCTGGTGCATATGACAGATGGGAAAAACATTACGACCCTATTCGAGCTACTGCAATCGCCGAATATAAATCCCACTATTGGGAAATGCAATGGGGAGGATCACCAAGTTACGAGGAAATGGAAAGTAGTATCAGAACATACAGAAACAAGTAGATAATGTTAAAAACAGTAAAATTATTAATATCAGTTATAATCTTAAATCTTGCCCTGAGCTGTCACACCTCAGGGCAAGATAATATTTCGTTAAGAATACGTCCTTACAGAGATAAAGACTCTGTTTTAAACGTAATGATCAAAAATAATACTGATACGGATTATTTCCTCACACTAGATACCAGTAGAGTCTACGGTTATTCGTTTGGAAACTATAAGCTGAATAAAAGCGTTTTAATATCATGTAAAATATATGAAGATGATAAATTAATTCAGCCAAAATTGGATGGCGGAATTTACAAAAAAGAGTTTTTTGATAGAAAGGAAGAACAATGGAATCAAAATGAAATTACTGTTGCTAATAATTTTCTGGCAGATTATATTTTGTTAAAAAACAAAATTATAATAAAAAAAGGGGAAATTAAATTTCTAAAAATTCCTTTCAGTTTACTATATCCATATAATTATAATTTAAGCAATAAATACATTCTAGAAAAAGGAAAAAAATATGAATTGCAAATTGAATATCAAATGCAAAAAAATATAACAGAAAAATTAATAGAAAAAACAAAACTGGATTCTATTATAAAACTAGGTTATCTGCCTTATTATGACAAGATCACATCAAATAAAGTTCCAATAATTACTACAAAATGATCTGGCCAATCTTAAAGATAATTCAGTAATTGTAAGGAAAAGAATTGAGGCACTCAAAAAAAAGAACTATAAGGTCTTTACAGGAACCATTGAATCAACTAAAATTCCGATAGTTTTGATAAATAGTTGTGTGATATATTTGCTGTTTTTCTAGAATGAAAATTCGCAATTTAAATATTTTTACTTGACAATACCAGAGGAAATGTAGTATAACATCGGCAAATTGCCAAGAATTATCAAAGGAGGTTTAAAATTTTTTAATCCTCCTTTTTTTATGATCTAAAGTCTGATATATCGAAACTATTTGGAAGGTATCTTTAATCCTTACCTCTAGATTTTTTCTGTACGCTTCCGGCTTTAATCAACGCAAAATATAAAGTAGTATCTAACAAATAAATTATTTATGAGTAGGCACTATAATTTAAGGTCGTGGTTTTATAGTATTCAGCTCTGTGGTACAAGCTTCAAGGATATTATCTCTGACAGATGATGTATGCACACAGGAAAGAAAAACAGGGCAATAAGTTACAGTGTCTTTTAATAACATCATACAGATTGAAGGCGCAGGAGTAGAAAAAAATCAGTTCAATCAAAAATGAGTAATTACAGAAGTTTTTATTTTTCAAGAAAGTTGAGATTGTCAAATTTTTAAGAGTTTCGAGTATACATAATTTAGCAGTTACGATAGAAATAAAAAAATAATGGGGCGCCAAGAGAAGTTGAATTATGACTGCTTAGTTTGTTATAGTTACAGTGATTGGATTTATTAAAGAATGCATTACAAAACCATTTAGCGTATTAGGGATTATAAAATTTTGAATACAAATCTACACTTTATGGCAAGGAGGTACAGAAAGGTACAGCATAAGTTGTACTTGTAGCAGGAATGTATCTGCTGTTTCTTTGTGGTGTAATAAAATCATAATGTATTTATGATTTAGATCTGGTGTTTAATCTTTAAACAAATAATTATGCTTTCAACTATTTCATGGAGCAGTTACCTGACTGCTTTAGGGCTTTTCGTTTTGGTGTGGTACGGTTTTCTTATTTTTAAATACTACAGGAAAAATGTGCAGGATCTTTTTAAAAGGAAGATCGGAACTTCTTCTGGGGAAGAGCAGTTTTCCTCAGGTCCGTTTTCTGAATTCAAGGAATCTTTCAGTACACTGGAAGACGCAGAGGAATTGTATGATAAGCTTTTAACGGTATTTACTGAAAGTGATGCTGGAGGATTATCCAAGGCAGACATTCAAGAATTACATCCGCTTTATCCTTTTGGAATATCCGTTTGTGAAGCAGTCTGCGCTTCGCGGGAAAATCAATTCACTTGTGGTTTTGGAAAGTGCAAAATATCCTGAACTGCTGTTGACTTTATCGGAGATGGACAGTTTGTGGGAGGAAGAAGATTAAAAAAATAAGCAGAGGAATATCCCCTGTTCAGTCTAGTGCGGTATGGCGGAAGTGACAAGGAGATAGAGTTTGAAACAGCGGTATTTCTCTGCTTTTATTCAAGTAACAATTTAATAAAAATAATGGAAATGAAAAAATGGAATTGGAAATTAAAGAGTTTTTGGAGAAGGATAAAGCGAGTAGGTGCTTCGTTAGTGCTGGGTTTGTTTTTTAGTACTGCTCTTTACAGTCAGGATGGTGTGGCCGGGATTAATGAAGCCAATCAGAAGGTTCGAAGTTATTTTGATGCGGGAACTGAACTGATGTATGCCGTGGGAGCTATTCTGGGGCTTATCGGGGCTGTGAAAGTATACCAGAAATGGAATGCAGGGGATCCCGATACAGGTAAAGTAGCGGCGACCTGGTTTGGAAGCTGTGTGTTTTTAGTAGTGGTGGCTACGGTGATTAAATCGTTCTTCGGCGTATAATGGTAAGTGTTTACTCGATTAATAAAGGTATTAATCAAAGCATTGAATTCAAGGGGTTAAAAGCGCAGTATATCTGGTATTTAGGCGGCGGTGTTGTAGGGCTTTTAATTCTGTTTGCCGTGCTCTATATCATTGGTCTGCCGTCGCTTTTGTGTGTATTTGTAATTGGAGTTTCGGGAGGTTTTCTGGTATTTAAAATATATCGAATGAGCAATCAGTATGGTGAGCATGGTATGATGAAAGCGCTTGCGTTCAAGCGACTTCCAAAATGCATTAAGGTGAACAGCAGGGCTGTATTTGTAAAGATATAGCTGTAGGTCGTTATTTAGTAAAAAAAGGGAGATGGAGAAGAGGATGGAAGATGTACTGCCGATTATGGCAGTGGAGCATAATTGTATAGTGTCAAAGCAGGGAGATATAACCGTGGTATTTAAGGCAGAGTCGCCGGAGATTTTTACCTTGTCGGATCAGGATTATGAAGCTTTTCACCAGTGCTGGATTAAGGCTTTAAAAGTGCTTCCCAAACATTGTGTATTTCACAAGCAGGACTGGTTTTTAGAAAAAGGGTATAAGGCAGATTTTTCAAGTGCTGACAGCAGTTTTTTAACGCGGAGCAGTGAGCGGTTTTTTAATGAGAGGCCATTTCTGGAGCATTCCTGTTATATCATGCTGACCAAGAAACCTTCGGGCAGGAAAAATTCCAGCTCGCTGTTTTCCAGCCTTATTAGAAGTAATCTGGTGCCTGAACAGACTTTAAAAGTAAATTTAGTGCAGGACTTTATAGACTGTACGGGGCAGTTTAAAAGAATCATGGAAGACAGCGGTTTTGTGAAGCTTTCCAGGGTGCCGGGCAGTCAGCTTTCCAGTGAGAGCCGAAGTATGGGGCTGATTGAAAAGTACTGCTTTCTTTCCGAGCAGGACGAATCCTTTGTTTTTAAGGATATCAAATTTGACGAAGGACTTTCGGTAGGTGATAAACACTGCCAGCTTTATACTTTGGGAGATGCGGCGGATCTGCCTGCTTTGTGCGGTTCCAGGATTAATTATGACCGCTACTGCACCTATAAGACCAAATTCAGTGTGGGTTTTGCTTCCACACTCGGACAGCTCTTATCGTGTAGCCATATTTACAATCAGTATATTTTTATAGAAGATGCGCGGAAGACCATTCAGAAGCTCGAGAGCAAAAGGCTCCGCCTGCAGTCCTTGTCTGCGTACAGCAGGGCCAATATGACCGCCAGGGATGCAACAAATGATTTTCTCAATGAAGCGGTGTCCCAGCGGCGCCTTCCCGTTAAGGCGCATTTCAATGTGCTGGCCTGGAGCGACTGTAAGGAAGAATTGAAGGATATCAAGAACAAAGTATCCTCGGCACTCGCGCAGATGGATGCGGCAGGGAAACAGGAAACGGTCGGGGCGCCCCAGATCTATTGGGCTGGAATGCCGGGTAATGCCGCTGATTTTCCAATGAATGATACTTTTGATACGTTTGTGGAGCAGGCGGTCTGTTTTTTGAATATGGAGACGGGCTACCGTTCTTCTTTGAGTCCTGTAGGGATTCGTCTGGGAGACCGTTTGACGGGAAAACCCGTTCATGTGGATATCAGTGATGAGCCGGTAAAGATGGGGATCTGCACCAACCGCAATAAGTTTATACTAGGTCCTTCTGGAAGCGGTAAGTCTTTTTTTACCAATCATATGGTCAGAAGTTATTACGAGCAGGGAACCCATATCGTTCTGGTAGATGTCGGCCACAGTTACAAAGGTTTATGCGATATGGTTAAGGGGTATTACTTTACCTATGATGAAAAGAACCCGATCCGGTTTAATCCTTTTTATATCTCAGAAGGGGATACGCTGGATACCGAGAAAAAAGAAAGTATTAAGACCCTTCTTTTAGCACTGTGGAAAAAAGATGATGAAACTTTTAACAGGAGTGAATACGTGGCGTTGTCCAATGCGGCTGCAGTTATACTTTGAAAAGCTGGATATTGACCGTGCTATTTTTCCATGTTTTGACAGTTTTTATGAATTCTTGAAAGAGGACTTTGTATCGATTTTATCGGATGATAAAGTAAAGGAGAAGGACTTTGATATGAGCAACTTTCTTTATGTACTGCGTCCGTATTACAAAGGAGGGGAATTTGACTACCTGCTGAATGCCACGGAAAATCTGGATCTGCTTGCAGGAAAGGTTTATTGTGTTTGAGCTTGATAATATCAAAGACCATCCAATTCTTTTTCCAGTGGTGACCATTATCATCATGGAGGTGTTTATCAGCAAGATGAGAAAGCTCAAGGGCATTCGTAAAATGATTTTAATTGAAGAGGCTTGGAAGGCTATTGCTAAGGAGGGTATGTCCGATTATATTAAGTATTTATTTAAGACCGTGCGTAAGTTCTTTGGGGAGGCTATAGTAGTAACCCAGGAGGTGGAAGATATTATTTCTTCCCCTGTAGTCAAGCAGGCTATCATCAATAACAGCGACTGCAAGATCCTTCTGGATCAGAGCAAATACCAGAATAAGTTTGACCAGATCCAGGAACTATTGGGGCTTACCGAGAAAGAAAAAGCATTGGTATTATCGGTTAACAAAGCCAATGATCCCGATAAGAAATACAAGGAAGTATTTATTTCGTTGGGCAGTATGTTATCCAAAGTTTACCGTGTTGAAGTGTCGCTCGAAGAATATCTGGTTTATACCACTGAGGAAAGCGAGAAAGTGAAGATGAATGCCTATGCCGCGAAGTTTGGCGGTGATATTAAAAAAGGCATCGCAAGCACTGGCTGATGAGATAAGAAATGGTAAGTAAGGAGTTTTTTTTAAAAAAAAGAAGTGAATATGAAAAGGAAAATTGTTATCAGTTTGGTCTGTCTGTCGCTGGCTGGTACGCCGGCAAGACCAGCCAATAGTAAGGCAGTGATTCCCATTTTGGAAATCGTAAAAACGGTAACCAAAAAAGTAATCAAGGCTATTGATCTCCGGATTCAGAAACTGCAGAATAAAACCATCTGGCTTCAGAATGCACAGAAGCAGGTAGAGAATGTGCTCTCGAAATTAAAGCTTGATGAAATCTCAGACTGGACCCAGAAGCAGAAAGAATTGTACAGGGGCTATTATGAAGAGCTTTCGAAAGTAAAATCAATTATAACCTACTACCAGAGGATAAAAGAAATTACCCGGAAGCAGACCCGGCTGGTTGCCCAGTACGAGAGAGCCTGGAAGCTTTTTCAGCAGGATCCTCACTTTAGCGGTAATGAGATTCAGTATATGGAAAAGGTGTATTCGGGCATACTGGAAGAAAGCCTGAAGAATATTGATCAGATCTTTTTGATACTGGATTCTTTTACCACCCAGATGAGTGATCTGAAAAGGCTGGAGATTATAAACAAAGCGACAGATCAGATTGATTCGAATTACGATGATTTGATTTTGTTCAACCAGCGAGCATGTACTGCTGAGCCTGCAAAGGGCAAAGACTGTCGCTGATGTAAATCAGGTCAAACAATTTTACGGAATTCCATAATACAGGGAAATAGCATGAAAAAAGTGATTTTAGTTTTGATGGTACTGCTGTTTTTTCAGCAGGCCGTTTTATCGCAGGCCAAGCGACGAAAGGAGCTCCTGCTTCAGATTGGGGCGCTTCAGGTGTATATGGATTATGCCAGGAAAGGATACTCGGCGGTATCCAAAGGCCTGCATTTTATTGGAGATGCCAAGAGAGGGGAAGTGAAACTGCACGGAGATTATTTTACTTCTCTTATGAAGATTAATCCTAAAGTTCAGAAGTATTGGAAGACAGGTGAGATTATTGCTTTGCAGTTTCAGATTATGAAAGCCTGCAGAAAGACCTACACCGATCTTAAGGGCAGTGACCTGTTTCACGGCAGTGAACTGGATTACATAGCGCGGTCATTTGAAAGACTGCTTGAGAATTGCAAACAGGACCCTTGATGAACTGCTGGTCATGACAAGCGATTCCAAAGTGGAACTTAAGGATAATGAGCGTATAGCGCGTATTGATGCGCTTCATGAAATGATGCTTACGGATTATAATTTCTGTATGGCTTTTAGTAAGGAAGCCAGGTCGCTTTGGATTTCAAAAGCAGGAGAGAGAAAAGATTCCAGGGATTTGAATGGTATTTACGGATTATAAAGGGAAAGAGATGAAAAAGATAGTGATGATTATAATGCTTATTGGTTTTGGATGTTTTACCAGCAAGGCAGGGGCACAGTCCGCGGAGATCCAGCAGTTGCTTTTAAACATTGAAAAGCTGTCCCAGTTTAAGAAGATTTTAAGTGATATGAAAAAGGGCTATGATCTGCTCTCGGGAGGATACAAAGCCGTTAAGGATATGTCCGAAGGTAATTTCAGTCTGCATAAAACTTTTTTAGATGCCCTGATGCAGGTCAGCCCTGCGGTGAAGAATTATAAAAGAGTGGCGGAGATAGCAGATTTTCAGATCCAATTGGTCAGGGAAAGTAAAAGTGGACTCAGGCGTTTTAAGTCAGGGAGTTTTTCAGTGCAGGAGATCAGTTATTTTGAGAGGGTGTATGCGAATCTTTTAAGCCAGAGCCTGCGCAATCTTGATGAGCTTCTGATGGTGGTCACCGCCGACAAGCTCAGGATGTCTGATGATGAACGGCTCCAGGCCGTGGATAACATTTATCTGCAGATGCAGGACAAACTGTTATTCCTTCGCACTTTCAATCGGGAATCCAGCGTGCTGGTGCTCCAGAGAGCCAAGGAGACAGCAGAGGTATATGCTTCGAGATCTTTTCAGGAATTAAAAGACTAAAAGGATGGATCGTTATACGTTTTTAAAGAGATTTTTGTTCCTGCTTGTCTTATTGATGGTGCCTTGTCTGATGCGGGGGCAGGGACTTGGGGAGGAGATACAGAGCCTGCACTCGGTTTTAGACCAGCTGTATGACGAGATGATGCCTTTATGCAGTAACCTTATTGCAGTGGGGCAGGGTATAGCGGGATTTGGAACGATATGGTATATCGCTTCTCGGGTCTGGCGTCATATTGCCAATGCAGAGCCGATAGATTTTTATCCCTTGTTCCGTCCTTTTGTAATCGGGTTCTGTATCCTGATTTTTCCTTCTGTGCTGGCTTTGATTAACGGGGTGATGAAACCCACTGTAACGGCAACTGGTGCTATGGTGGCGGGATCCAATAATGCAGTGGCGGTGCTTTTGAAAGAAAAGGAAAAGGCCGTCAAGCAGACCGATCCGTGGAAAATGTATGTAGGGGTCACCGGAACAGGAGATCGCGACAGGTGGTACAAATATACCCATGATGAGGATCCATCGGACGAAAGTATGCTGGCAGGAATAGGGAATGATGTGAAGTTTGCGATGGAAAAAGCTTCTTATAATTTTAGAAATTCCGTTAAGGAATGGCTAAGTGAGGTGCTTCGGGTTTTGTTCGAAGCGGCGACCTTGTGTATTGATACGCTTCGGACATTCCAGCTTGTGGTGCTTTCTATTTTGGGACCGCTGGTATTTGGACTGGCGGTATTTGACGGCTTTCAGCACACCCTTACCGTATGGCTTGCCCGGTATATCAATATTTACCTCTGGCTTCCCGTGGCCAATATCTTTGGAAGCATTATTGGAAAGATTCAGGAGCTCATGCTCAAACTGGATTTATCACAGGTGCAGAGCACGGGTGATACTTTTTTCAGCAGGACCGATACTGCATTTTTGATTTTTATGATAATCGGCATTATAGGATACTTCACAGTGCCTTCGGTAGCCAATTACATAGTGCATGCTGGAGGAGGCAGTGCACTGGGTCAGAAAGTAACCACTTTGTTTGCCGGTTCGGCCGCATCGATGGTTTCTAAAACCGCGCAGGGTGCCGGAATGGTTAAAGATATGATGGGAGATGCTGATGCGAGGATGACGCAAAGCATGGCCTCAACAGCTGGAAGCAGTCCTTATTTTAAGGAGCAGGGAGATTATAAAAGCGATAAGCTCAGGGGCAACTCCAAATAAATTCAATTTTAAAAAACACGGCTCATGTTTACCAAAATGAAAAATATAGATACTGCTTTTAGATATATCAGGGGCTTTACCCTGCTGATGATTGTGGGATGCGTTGTGATCTGCTGTTTTACGCTTTATAAAAGTTTTGAATCGGTAACCCTGATGCAGGATAAGGTGTATATACTGGCCAATGGCAAAGCGCTTGAAGCGTATGGTTCAGAGCGGAAAGATAATGTAGCGGTGGAAGCGCGCGATCATGTGAAAACCTTTCACAAACTTTTTTTCAGTCTTGATCCTGATGACAAGGTCATTAAAACCAATGTAACCAAAGCCCTTTATCTGGCAGATGACAGCGCTAAGCGGGTGTATGATGATCTGAAAGAAAACGGTTTTTATTCGGGAATCATTTCAGGGAATATCAGCCAGACGGTTCAAATTGACAGTGTGGCGGTTGATATCGGGGAATATCCGTACCGTTTCAGCTGTTATGCCCGCCAGCATATTATTCGAACCACCAGCATTTTAAAAAGAAGCCTGATCACGCAGGGAAGTCTGCGTAATGTATCAAGAAGCGATAATAACCCGCACGGGTTTTTAATTGAGCGCTGGACGACTTTGGAGAACAAGGATTTAGGGGTGGAGAATAGAAAATAAAATGATAAGATATGAACTCAATGTTTAACAAGCAGGAAGAGCGAAAGGCTGTGGTTAATTTTTCCTGGTATCGTCATTGCCCAAAAAAGAGGAGCAGGACAATTGAGCAGGAGGACAGACGGGTTATCCAGAAGGACACTGCTTTGGTCGCTGGTTTTGTTTGTAGTGCTGTCTGGGAGTTTCTTTCTCTGTACTGTTTACATATCGTTCTGTGAAGCTGGTTCTTCAGGCGGTCATAAAACGGTTATTTCAACAATTAAATCGATTAATTCAAAATAATACTATCATGGAAAAAACAATTTCTATACAGGAAGCCAGAAAGCGTAAACTGCTTTTGGTGCTTCCCGTGATTACACTGCCTTTTATTACTTTTTTATTTTATATACTCGGAGGAGGCAGGGCAGAGGCGCAGTTTGATGAAAAGCAGTGCAAGGCGGCTTCAATTTTAAGCTTCCCATTCCCAAGTTTCAGGAAGATGCTTGCGCTGGATAAAATGAGTTATTACGATCAGGCGACAGTGGATTCCATTAAGCGCCAGGAACAGATTAAAAAAGATCCCAATTATTTACGGGCGGGGCTTGTTGATTCTTTGGACTTTACGTCTGTTGATTTGCAGGCGCGTCGTTTTGGTACTGGGACTTCAGGTCTTAATCCAATAGCTCTTCAGGACAGAAAGGAACAGAAGGTGTATGCTAAACTGCACGCGCTTCAAAAGGCAATAAGTGCGCCTGCTTCAGGAAATAGTTATGGGCAGGATATGCGGGAGTTTGAACATTACAGCTCTGAGAGTGCAGAGATCAAGAACTTGGAAAAGATGATGTCTTCTCTGGGTTCGGTGCAGGAACCTGATCCCGAACTGCGGCAGCTTGGAGGCATGCTGGAGAATATACTGGACATTCAGCATCCTTCCCGGGTAGAGCAAAGGCTCAAGCAATCTTCAGAGAATAGGAAAGGAAAGATATACTCGGTCCAGAAAAACAAACAGGAGCATACGGTCAGCTCACTTCAGGAGCATGCTAACACTGTCCATTCTTTAAAGTCAAATGCCTTTTATGCGCTGGATGAAGCGCCATCTTCTGAAGAAATGCAGAATGCTCTTGAGGCGGTCGTTCATCAGACCCAGACCCTTGTTAACGGATCGGTGGTGAAATTAAGACTGACCCATGATATTGTACTGCAGGGAACTGTAATCCCGAAAAACACTTTTCTTTTTGGGACTGCCTCATTAAAAGGGGAAAGACTTGAGGTTAAAATTGCTAACATCCAATTCAGGAATTCCATTTTTCCTGTTGCCCTTGCCCTTTATGATAGGGACGGCATTAATGGGATTTACATTCCAGGAGCTTTGGGCAGGGATGTGGCCAAAGCGTCTGCTGACCGCTCGATACAGTCGATGGGGCTTTCCGGGATTTCAGATTCCTGGGGAGCGCAGGCGACGGGAATGGGAATCGAAGCGGCCAAGAGTCTGATGAGTAAAAAGGTAAAACTCATTAAAGTGGTGGTTAAAGCAGGTTACCAGGTGCTTTTATACGATGAAAAACAAAAGAATTAAATTTTTAAAAATCTTAAAAAGAGCTGTTATGGAATTATTGAAAAGAATGAATCATTTGTTTGTGTGGGTTGTACTGCTGGTTTTTGTGTCAGCTAGCCCGCAGGCAGGCGCCAGGGAGGGTGTTTTTAATGAACACCAATACCAAAACCTCCAGATTGGATATTCTAAGACGACCAGCATCGTTTTTCCTTATCCAATTAAAAGTATCGATAAGGGAAGTGCCGATGTGCTGGTGCAGAAAGCGGGCGGAGTGGAGAACATACTGCTGGTTAAAGCCGCTGAAGCAGTATTTTTTGCAGACCAATCTCACGGTTGTAACCGCAGACGCCAAATTATATGTCTTTTTGCTGAACTATAATGAAGACTGCCCCGATTTAAATATAAAGGCAGTAAATGCACTGGCGACGAGTAAAGAGGTATTGTTTTCCTTGGAGAACGAGAATCAAAAGCAGATAGAACAGCTGGCTTCCCTTGCGGTATTGAAAAAGAAAAAGACCAGCGGTTTAAAAAAGGCAAAGTATCAGATCAGCCTGGAGGTCAACGGTATTTTTATTAATGGGGATGTACTATATCTGCGGGTTGTATTGGAGAATAAATCCAAAATTAACTACGATATTGATCAGTTTCGTTTTTTTATCAGGGACCAGAGAAAATCAAAACGCACCGCCTCGCAGGAAATTGAACTGGAGCCGCTGTACGGCAGTTCATCTGATTTGGTGATTCCTTATGAGTCTAAAGTCATTAAAGTTTATGCACTGGAGAAATTTACCATTCCGGAGAATAAGTATTTGACACTGCGACTTATTGAAAAGAACGGCGGTCGTCATTTGGAGCTCAATGTTAGTAATAGTCTGACCGATAAAGTTATTCCTATAGGGGAATTCAGCCCAGAGTCTTTTTAGTTCTATCATGATTGTAAATAGTAGTGACTTAGAAATACTGGCGGCTATTGCCGCAGACAAGCAGACCATAGGGTATCAGTATACCGTTTTTCCGCCGCATCAGATATCGGATTTTGGGACTCTTGAGTTTTTTGAAACCCCATTAAAAGCAAGAGAATGCTGTTTGGAGAAGTCGAATGCTGTGGAGCAGTATCAATGGATGCCCATTGCTTCTATGAGAAGTGATTTAAAGATAGTTATGGAAAGCGGTATTACCACCTCCAATGAGGTATTGGTGTTGGATCTTACGTCCTATGCAAGGCTTCTGCGGGACAGCAAAGAAATAGTAGAAAACAACTTAAATACAAACGTTATGAATCAGAAAAATTTAGAATTTTTAGCCGATCAGATTAAATACACCGGCTTTGGAGAAACACTGCAGGGGGTATTGAAAGAGAAAATGGAAAAGGGGGAAAAGGAATTTACCATCCCGCATGAAGCGAAGTTTGACAGCGGGACACTGTCTTCTGAGCTGTCTTTTAAAAAGTCAGACCAGAGTGATTTGTATTTCTTTAATTCCTATAAGGCCGTACTGCAGAAAGAAGGGGCAAGACATGCACCCGAGCAGATTTTTTATGTCAGCAGGGACAATACCTTTACCATGAAAGAAGCCTTTAACCTTTTGGATGGAAGAGCGGTGAACAAAGATCTCAAAAATAAGGAGGGAGAGGTGTATAATTCCTATGTTCAATTGGATTTTAAGGATGCTGAGCCTAATGGAAACTTCAAGATGAACCATTACCACCAGAATTATGGATTTGATTTAGAAGCCGCACTTTCTAAACATTCAATCAAAGAGCTGGAGACCCCGAAATTCAAGGAAGATCTTTTAAATTCGTTGAAAAAAGGAAACCTGCAGTCCGTGACCTTTGTGGTGTCTGGTGTGGAAAGTAAACACTATGTGGAAGCCAATCCGCGTTTTAAAACCCTTAATGTGTATGATACAAACCTGCGACCGCATTAACCATCGTGAAAGCAAAGAGGAGAAGCGAGCAGCAGGGGCAGGAGCAGTCTGCATACAAAAAGCAGGCGAAAGATCTGGACGGTGAGCCTGAAGCCGCTGGGCAGAAGGAAAGTAAAAAAAGAAAGGTGAAATCCCAATCCATGTAACACTTATGGAAAGCATAAAACCCTTATCGGATTTCTTTTCGGTGATTGAAAAGGATTTTCGGATCAGCAAGCACCCATATTGCCATTTATGCGGCACTGCTTCGGTATCGATCCCTTAAGGGTTTTATCAATCCTATTGAAGTATTCCGGCAGGAACTCGCACCTATTGCCAAGATATCCTCCAAATACACCTACCATAAATGCATGCATGAACTGCATGAATACGGCTACCTGCGTTATGAGCCTTCTTTTAAAAAGACAAGAGGCGACCGGATTTATTTTTTTGATTTTGAACTGCGTAATATTGAACTGTTATGAAACCCTTTACCTTTGAAGATCTTCCCAATATCCTGGGGACACTTTCCATGCGGATGGAGAATGTGGAGCGAATGCTTAAAGAGATACAGCAAAAACAAAGCGCTGAGCCTGCAGATGCAGGGCTTATGAGTATTATCGAGGCTTCCAAACTATTGAAGCTTTCCGTAGCGACCATTTACTCCAAGGTATGCAGAAATGAGATTCCGGTCAGCAAGCAGGGCAAGAAGCTGTATTTTCTCCGATCTGAATTGCTGGACTGGATTAAGGCAGGGCGGATCAAGACCATAAATGAGATGCGGCAGGAGGCGGATAAGAGATTTAAATCACAATTTTAGGTTTAGTGTACGTAAAATGGAATTAAAAACAAAATTAATACGGTATAGTTCTTTAATAATACGTACTTTAGTAATCTTTAATGATCTTCTTTTATGAAAAGAGCCAATTGTTTTTTTAGCAACTGGCTCTTTTTTTATTATTTTCAAATTTCACTATTCTGTAATTTAAAATAGCTCAATTATGGTCCAATTTGACACCCCTGATGCAGATGATTCCTCTGATAAATTTAAGGAACAGCATAATGATTTGGTATTCTCGTACCTTTTATGTATTAAATTGTCAAGGAGTTTAGTTTTTATAAATTAGTTTGTGCCACGACTGTGCCGCAAAACTCAGAACTTCGACATTGAGATAGTAAGAAACTTGAAAGTTTTTTTATATCAAAAAAGTATCAGAACGATTATCACTATCACCACTTTTAGCAATGCTATACTTTGTAATTTGGACTATCGATTTATAATTTTATGCCTATGTTTTCTCCCTCAATCTGCAAGTTCCTTAATAATCGGCTCCAAAGTATGTCCATATTGGGTTAGTTCATAGGATAAGGGCATCACTGGGACTTATTTTAGGAGTTGCATTAACGACACTGCTATTTAAAGTAATGATAACTTAAGTGGTAATCACTATAGTATTTAAAATCCGATTATGTGGCAACTTATCCATTTTGGCTATTTTTTATTCCATTTTGGCTACTTTTCGACAACAGAATAATCTGAATTTTGCATTGTACAATTAAATAAAGAAAATATGCAAAAGACAATTTTTATTACAGGCGCTTCAAGCGGGCTGGGAAAAGCAGCGACTAAATTATTTCAGAGTAAGGGATGGAATGTTATCGCTACTATGCGAAACCCCGAAAAAGAATCAGAATTAAATCAATTGGAAAATATTACCTTACTGCCTTTAGATGTAACGGATTTAAAGCAAGTTAAAACTACGATTTCGAAATTATTGGCCACACAATCTGTGGATGTCGTACTAAATAATGCAGGTTTCGGATTAGTTGGGCCATTAGAGGCTTTTAGTGAAGAACAGATTAATACGCAGATTCAGACTAATCTATTTGGCGTTATCAATGTGACAAGGGCTTTTTTATCTAATTTTAGAGAAAAAAGAAGCGGTACTTTCATAAATATAACCTCTACTTTTGGGCTGATGAGTTTTCCAACATGCTCAGTGTACAGTGCGACAAAATTTGGAGTCGATGGATTCTCAGAAGGCCTTTTATATGAATTAGCTCAGTTTGGAATAAAGGTGAAGATCGTAGCTCCAGGTGGTATGCAGACCGATTTCGCTGGACGCTCACTGCAAGGCGGCATGCATGATGCCTATAACTTACTTGCCGCTAAAGTAAGTGAAGGATACAGTGAAGAACAGATTGCCAATTATACAAGGCCTGAAGAAGTTGCACAGGTTATTTTTGATGTCGCTACAGATAATAAGAATCAATTCAGATATATAGCAGGAAGAGATGCTGTGGCATTATATTCTGAACGATTAGAGCTGGGGGCTGAGCGAGCAAGTGCAAAAAATAAAGTCTCAATTTTTATTTTAGTCTTATTGTAGTCCTTGTCAGTTTCAGAAATGGACCAATCAGGGACTTCATAAATATAATTTTTTAAATTTGTTGTCAATGAAAAGCAATCCCATAATATTCAATTCTCTTTCGCAGACTTCACAAAGCAATGGGACAAAGTGCTCCCAATCATCCACTGATCAGTATTTTGAATTATGGAGAAGCGACTGTTTGATCCTAAGGATTATGAACAGGGGATAATACTCAATTTTTACAAAATTTCCTTTAAAACCAGTTTTACAGGACGGCTGAAGTATGGGCAGGGATTTTATGATTTCGAAGAAGGCGGTATGTCTTTTGTTGCGCCCGGACAATTACTAAAAATGCAGGATGAAGAGGCTGACTACAGCGGAATGTCATTGCACATACATCCTGATTTTCTTAGACCCTATTCCCTAAATTCCAATATTAAACAATTCGGATTTTTCAGTTATTCAGTCGCTGAGGCACTTTACCTTTCTGAAAGGGAAAAAGCAACAATTCTGAGTGTTTATAAATTTATTGAGGAAGAATTGAGGGAACGAATAGATAAATTCAGCCAGGATGTAATTATATCACAGATTGAATTACTGCTTAATTACGCAAATCGCTTTTATGATCGTCAGTTTATTACCCGAAAAGTAATCAATAATGATGTATTAAGCCAATTAGAAACCTATCTTGACAGCTACTTTAATGATGAAAAGGCGTTAACTGACGGCCTGCCTTCAGTTAGTGCGCAGACTGAAGCCTTAAATCTGACACCACGATATTTAAGTGATTTACTTCGTCATTTGGTTGGTCTGAGTACACAGCAGTTTATTCACGAGAAAGTAATCGAAAAAGCAAAAGAATATTTGGCAAAAGATGTATTAAATATAGCGGAGATAGCGTATTACTTAGGTTTTGAACATCCACAATCCTTTACCAAGTTATTTAAGAATAAAACCAATCTTACACCCCTTAAATTTAAAGCATTAATTTTTAAAAATTAAAATAATATTTAATTTGAAACGATTGTTTCAAAATTTTTTTATCTTTGCTCCCGATATGCCGAAAAATGTAAAATTTGATGAACAATTAGCAATTTCAAAAGCTATGGATGTCTTTTGGAAGAAAGGCTACAGCGGTGCGTCTATGCGCGACCTTACCGAAGCAATGGGAATCAACAGCGATGACCTTTACAATACAATTGGCGATAAACATCAATTATTTGTGAAGTGTATTAAAAACTATACTGAAACCAGAATGATCGCCGCAACCAAAATGCTTCAAAATATTTCAAGCCCAATCAAAGCAATAGAAAAGTTTATTGATGCTTCTGTATACAGTATTACGCATGAAAGCAATAGTTGCCTTGCCATTAAAACAACTTTTGAGCTGGCTATTGATGATACGGAAGTTCAAAAAATAATCAAGGCTGACAGTAACTTTACGTATAATTTAATTTTAAGTTTAGTTGAAAAGGCAATTGATAAAAAGGAAATAAAAATTACTGATGATGCAAAAATGCTGACCGATTATATTATTAATAATTTTACTGGCTGGCACGAATCTTTTATTATTTATAATGACAAGAAAAGAATAGAAAAAATGGCGCTGTTTCTATTAAGCCAGATTACAGCATAATTTTTTTTAACCTAATTTAAAACAAACGTTTCAAATAAAACATGATTACAAATAAAAACGAGTACAGCAATTACTTTTCAGCAAATGAATTTCCTGAAATAGTAAAATTTGCAGGAGCAGACTTATATATCAATAATTGGTCATGGTTATCCTGGTTCATCAATTTTTTATCAAAAGAAAAAAGCGCTATCAGATTTTTGTATAGAATTGAGGAGCAGTCTTTTGAATAGTTCGAAAGCTTTCGAGAATGATATTATTGAGATATTTTATTGGTTCGATGAGTCATCAACTGGTCCTGTTGATATAGGGAGTTTCTATACAACAGTGGATTTAGAGTCGCTTAATTATAGGATCGCTATAAAGATACCAGAAACAATTTCTGATGATGATATTAAGTTAGTTTCTAAATCAGTTCAAAATAGTGCTTTTGCTGAAATGTTTGAGCTTTATTATTACACAGCTGGTGATTGTGTGCAAGTTTTGCATGAGGGCCCTTTTGCTGGAGAACTTGAAACGTTACCGATTTTACAAAAATTTGCAGATGATAATCAGTTCGTTAAAATAGGGATGCACCATGAAATTCATCTGGTACACTTTGAAAGGGGACAAAACCAGGATAACTTAAAAACGATACTTAGGGATCAGGTTAAAAAAAAATAAAAAATTTTACAAACATTTGAAACAATTGTTTCAAACTAATCATTATATATATTATGAAAAAAACTGAAAAGGAATTACAAGGCAAAATAGCTTTGATAACTGGTGGAACCAAAGGAATAGGAAAGGCCATCGCGGATGAATTGGCCCATCTGGGCGCAACGGTAATAGTTTCAGCCAGAAGCTTACATGACAGTAATTTGGAGCACGAATTTATTGCCGCAGATTTAAGTCAGTCTGAAGATATTAAACAGTTAGCGAATAAAATTATAGAACAATACGGAACTCTCGATATCTTAATAAATAATGTAGGGGGAACATCTGCACCTGCGGGCGGTTTCAGTGTGCTTTCGGATGAGGACTGGGAAAAAGATTTACAATTGAATCTATTAGCGACTATCAAACTCGATAAAGCACTGGTTCCATCAATGATTGAGCGAAGCACAGGTGTAGTTATTCATATTTCTTCACTTAACGGAAAATTACCACTTTATGCTTCCAATTTTTCTTATGGAGTTACCAAGGTCGCGCTTAACAATTACAGCAAGGCATTGGCAGATGAAGTGGCTTCAAAAGGGGTAAGGGTGATAACCGTTTCACCCGGTATGGTTAAAACCACAGCTATGGAAACCTTTTTGAACAGCTATGGTGCTTCTATAGGGAAAAATATGGAAGAAACGGCTCAACTGGTTATGGACAGTCTGGGAGGTGTACCAATGAATAGGCTCGCACAGCCACAAGAAATAGCGAATCTGATAGGTTTTCTGGTTTCATCCAAAGCATCTTACATAACTGGAACTAATTACGTAATAGATGGTGGTACAATACCGACTACCATCTAAAAAAAAAAATGAATCTGAAAACAATATAATAGCATCAATAATGGAAAAATTAGCACAAGAGCTAGCAGGTAAAGTTGCCTTAGTAACTGGTGGAACGAAAGGTATTGGAAAAGCAATCGCCGACAGGTTATTAGAAGCTGGAGCAAAAGTTATCGTAACGGCTAGAAGTCATCCCGGAGAAGAGAAATTAAAACATCATTTCATTGCGACTGATTTAACTATTGCAAGTGACACCGTTAAGATAGCAAGCAGAAATTACTAAACAATTTGGAGCAGTTGATATTCTGGTCAACAATATGGGGGGATCTACCAGTCCTTCGGGAGGATTTGGAGCTTTAAGTGATCAGGATTGGGAAAATGATCTGCAATTAAATCTACAATCATCCGTTCGGATGGACAGAGCAATCCTACCCCAAATGGTTGAGAAAAAAAGCGGTGTCATTATCCATATTTCATCATTGACTGGTGTACTCCCTGTTTATGAATCGCTGGGTGCTTATGCCGTCGCTAAAGCCGCATTGAACAATTATAGTAAGAGTCTCTCAAAAGAGTTTTCACCTCAAGGCATACGTATTGTGGCGGTTTCTCCAGGGATGGTAAAAACTGAGACAATGGATTCTTACTTACACTCATTGTCTGATACATCAGGTTTCAGTGTGGAAGAGGTTACGCAGAATCTGATCAACAGTTTGGGCGGGATTCCGATGGGTAGAATGGCTAATCCTGAAGAAATAGCAGAGTTGGTCGGCTTTCTGGTTTCCCCGAGAGCATCATACATAACTGGCGTGAACTACATTATTGATGGAGGAACAAATCCATCGTTGTAAAATGGCCCGTAAAAATAATATAAACAGCTTAGAATAATATACCTCATTTGTTTACTGATTTCGGGTTGTGACCTAAAGGTGTGGTAGCAATAGAAGGATTATTCTAGTGTTTTATGTCTTTACTGCAGTTGGAATATCCTGTTAAAGGAAACAATATAATTGTAAAAAATTAAAAATGAATACTATAAAAAAGAAACTCCTTATTTATGGAGCCGCAGGTTATACAGGAAAAATAATAGCGGCGCGTGCAAAAGAACTAAATCTTGATTTTGAGATTGCGACCCGTGAAGAATATAAAATAAAAGTTTTGGCTAAGGAGTTAAATGTTCCGTTTCATGTTTTTAATGTAGAGGATGAAGACGGCTGGAAAAATGCCCTTGCAGATAAACATGTTTTGATTAATGCGGCGGGTCCATTTGAATTCACTGCAAAGCAGGCTATGAATGCCTGCCTAAGAGCAGGTGTTCATTATCTTGATATTAGTGCTGAATTACAAACGTATCAATTAGCAGAATCATTAGACGATCAAGCCAAAGAAGCGGGAATACAATTGATGTCAGGCGCCGGTCTTTTTGTAAGTTATGATGCCTTAGCAGTTCATCTATCGAAACTAGTTGCAGAACCACAGGAATTAAAAGTAGGTTTCAGGCATTATGGAGGATTTTCAAAAGGTTCGGTATTAAGCAGTAAAAATATTGCTGACTTAGGTATTTTGATAAGAAAGAATGGAGAAGTAGTAAAAAATGCAAATCCACAGTCCAAAGTTTTTTCTTTTGGTGAGGAGGCAGTTGAATGTATTCCAACCCCTTTGGGAGGAATTCTCCTGAGCTATAAATCAACAGGAATTCCTAATATAGAAGAGTACTTTTCATTAAAACTTCCGGCTGTGGATTTGCCTGATTTAGCAGTAGGAAATTTGCCAGATGGCCCATCGGAAGAAGAACGCGCTTCAGGAAGAAACGGGCTTGCAGCTGAAATGACCGGGAAAGATGGAAAAGTTGTTAAGGCTTATATAGATGCTCCATCAGGTTATGCATTAACACCGCTTTCTGTTGTGGCAGTTGCAAACCGGATTTTGAATAGTGATTTTAAAATCGGTTATCAATCGCCGGGATCTGCGTATGGGGAAGAGATTTTAAAGGATATTCCGGATCTTTATTTATATGATATCTAAAAAGAATACCAATCTAATATTGTCAAAATGGCTACAAGCAGAGGCATTTTGGCGAATTAGATTAAAGCATTTTTGAGCACTTTTGCAACAGTATTAATTTGAAATATAAAATATGAGTTACTGTAATTATATCCCAATGATGAAAGAGCCCAGCCGATCTCTTCATCAAAATTATCACGATTTCCACTATGGTTTTCCTATTCACGATGATAATGAATTGTTTGGAAGATTAATTTTAGAAATTAATCAGGCAGGATTGAGCTGGGAAACTATTTTGAAAAAAGAGGCAGGTTTTCGCAGTGCCTATGACAATTTCAATATTCAAAAAATTGCACATTATACCCAAACAGATCGTGAACGATTACTTAACGATGCCGGAATTATCCGCAATAAACTCAAGGTTAATGCCGCGATTGAAAATGCCAAAATGGTACTGCAGTGCAGGATGAGTTTGGCAGTTTTGAAAAATGGCTGGAGCATCATCATCCCAAGACCAGAGAAGAGTGGGTAAAACTATTCAAAAAGACCTTTAAGTTTACCGGAGGCGAAATTGTAAATGAGTTTCTGATGAGTATTGGTTATCTTAGAGGAGCTCATTCAGAGAGTTGTAAAATACACCAGCAGATTTTAGAAACCAGTCCAATGTGGCTACAAATATAATACTAATGGATACAAAGACTTTTATCAATGACTGGATTGAAGCCGGTAATACTTTTGATACCACAAAATACCTAAGCTTTTATTTGACAGATGCTGTTTTAGACGATCCGTCCGTGGGTAAGAAGTTTTTAGGACCTGAAGAAATAGAAGACTATTTTAGCGACTATTTTATTGGTTATAAAACACAGACAGAAATTGTTGAATTTGATATCTTAGACGAACATCTAGTGTATTTGAAAGTAAAATTTACAGGCGATTTTCCGGAGGGAGAAATTGGCGGGACTTTTGAAATTACTTTTAAAAACAATAAGATTTCATATTTAAAAGCAGATTTAATTCACTAAAAAAAGAAAAATGAGCCATAATAATTTTGACGAAATAATTAGCCGTTCCTTGGAACTAAGAAAAAAATACCACGAGCTGGAATTACAGCATCATGGGAGCAAATGGAGTCTTGAAGAAGATGCTTTAGCCTATCTGACTGATGCCGGTCTGGTAGGTAGAAATATTATGTCTGAGCAAAAGCGCTGGCCAAAGGCAGATTCTCAGGCTGAACTAAAGCATAAATTGGGTGAGAATATCTGGTGGCTGATTGTTCTGGCTGAAAGATCTGAAATAGACATCAGAGAAGCAGTCGGCAGTTTTTTAAATAAAACAGAAAAACTCTTTTGAAATGACCTTGTTCGCTTAATGCCCTAATGTGATTTTATGTATTCAATTTAGTTTTATCTTGAGGAGAAGTAGTTGCGCAAACAAGATTTTTCCTAAAAATACTTGGGGTAATACCAGTACTTTTCTTAAAAAATTTGATGAAATGGGAAAGATCTTCAAAGCTTAGTGACCATGCTATTTCCATAATATTCCATTCTGTATCCTGAAGCAGTATTTTTGCCTCTTTTATTATGCGTTCCCTTATGAGTTGGGTTGTAGTTTTATCGGTAACCTTTTTTAGGGATCGGTTAAGATGGTTTACGTGTACCAATAATGTGTCGGCAAATTCAAGCGGGTGCCGCAAAATCATCCTGCAGGAGGGATCTACTATTGGGAACTGCCCCTCAAGTAATTCCTTAAAATAAGCTGTAATACGAAAGGAACTGTTGGATTCCCTGATTAGCAACTGCGGAGCGGGCAGAAGCTTTAGAGCATTAAGGATTAGCTGTAAAACCCGATTTCGAAGCAGATCATATTTATAACTAAAATCAACGGTCATTTCCTGTTCCATCTCTTGAAAAATCTGTGTAAAAGACTTCATTTGATCTGCATTGATTTCCAAAAGTGGTGCTACTTCGGGGTCGAAAATTGGATAATTGGTAATGTTTACAAACTGGTCAAAGAAATCATTGGCAAACACGCATAAATAACCGGTCGCTGCTGGCCAAACTGTTCAAAGCGGTATACCATATTTGGCCTTGAGAATAGAATGGCGCGTTCTTTAAACTCAAGTACCTTATCAGCATAATAAATACGGTTATGTCCATGATGAAGACTGATCTTATAAATTCCCTTTGTATTGTATGGGTGGCATGTAAAAGGCTGGTCAGTTGCAGGTACCTTTACTACGGTAAAAGGAGTGGTCGCTTTCGTGTCACTTATAGGGTGGATAGTATTCTGTTGCATTGATTGAATTTACAATATCTTTGAGTTTGAAAGAACTGTTTAAAATTACATAAAAAAAAAGCATTTTAAAGAAATTACCGAAGACCAGTTTTAAAACGGTAAAAACAATTTAAATTCAGGAAGAGAAAAATAAAGTTTTAGTAATTTACAGCCAAAATGCGGCGGTGTATTACAGTCGCATTTTTGAATGTAAAATCTAATTGTTGTTTTTGAAATAAAATTATTTTTAGATTTCTGAAAGGATGGTTGGATCGCCAGTTCTCCAGACATTGTCAATTATGACGTGCTGAATGACCCAAAGATCGCCTTGTCTGCTCATCTCCACATCGTATCTGTTTTTCATAAGGTAATGACGCGAGTGGTCGTTTGATGGTAAATGTCGCGCTTCTACCAAAACATCTACTTTTGCTATGTTTTCATAAATACTTACCCTTGGATTACTTATAGAATGTGTAGTGTCTATATTACTAAGAGAACCCCTTAGTGCCCCAACTATAGTATCACGGCCCTGTAATACCGGGTACTCAAAGCCTGCTTTTTTTCCAGCAGGCCTAAAATCGGATATGGCATCTTCTGCAAAGGCAGAAGCAAGAAGATCTTTGTCTCGCAGATCAAGGCCTGCGGCGAATCTGTACAATGTTTCCATTACAGCAAGCTTATCTGTGTTTTCCGGAATAGTTTTCATGTGATTTTCCATTAGATTATATTGTAAAATTAACTTCACAAATTTCCGTAACTTCACATCGCAAAAATGGTTATTTTCAAATCAATAGTAGGCAAAATCAAACAGCCCAGATATTAACTTTCCATTGGAAAATGACTGTAAATGAGTTTTATTTCAAAACTGTCTGCAGTGTATAGTGAGAAAACTCTTTTTTAAACACCACGAATCTTCTTTAAACATTTCAATAAAAGGTTAACATTAGGTAAACTCACATAAATAATGCTTTTACTACGATTTTGCCTTAAAACTCAAAGAGTAATTTTTTGTGTTCAGTAATCATTTATGAATTTGTAACTTATTTGTATCTCACATTTACTTTATATCGCTTAATAATCTAAAACTAATTTCTGGAAGTGAAATTAACTTTTTGGACTAAATTGATATTTTATTGGGCAGTCTCAAACTTCTCCAATAAGAGGTCATTCATGAAGTGTGCTTCAGAAAATTGATGATAGATTTACTTGGGAAATCAATCTCTAAAAGTTTAGAACCTAAGCTTCTTAGACGACATTTTTGCAAGATTCCTAGTTTTCAACAATATCATGTGCCACGATTCTGCCACAAAACTTAAACTTACGCAGTATTTTTAGAAAAAGCCTTAGTTTTTGTGGCAGAATTTATATTAAATCCAGCGACAGTGTACTAAGTTTCTGCAACAAAACTTCTATTTTGTTGTATTTTGACGGCGACTCCAGTTTAATGTTTAATGTGTTATAATTAAATGCTTTCTACTGTTTGTTGTATTGGTAAAGTCACTGTAAATACGGCACCATTGTCTTTTTCACCAGAAGCGGTTATGGTTCCGTGATGTCTCTTTACAATTTTTCGGCATAGGGATAAGCCCAGGCCGTTGCCCTCATACTGGTCCTTGGAATTTAGCCTTTCAAATGCTGTAAAGATTTTTTCAGAGAACGCGGGATCCATGCCAATTCCGTTATCTTTGATTATAATCTGTACGGCATTCTCACCATTAATTTCAGATTTGCTGCAGACTTATAATGACTCTTGGAGGCTGGTCTGCCTTGGAGAATTTAAGTGCATTTTGAAGCAGGTTATAAAACAGCTGGGTAATGAGAATGGGGGCACCTTGTATTTCAGGCAGATCATTAGCAATCAGCAGGGCGCCTTTCTCTTTGATAATGAGTTCCAAATCTGTTTTTATGCTCTCAATTATTGCATTGAGATCAATATTCTGGATGGACGTTTTGCTTTTATCAATAGTAGAATAACTCAGGATGCCTTCAATGATATTGTTCATTCTAAGGCTGGCATGATCGATTTTATTGAGATAATTTATGCTTTTATCGTTAAAATGGGTGTTTTTTTCATTACGAAGCAGGGTGTTGAAAATTTTAATCTTTCGTACAGGTTCTCTAAGATCATGGCTTACTACACTGGCAAAGTGAAGTAAATCATCATTAGAGCGTTTGAGCTCCTCAGTGCTGTGAGCGACCTGTCTTTGTAATTCCTGCTGAAATTGTCGTCGCTCGCTGATATCTTGGATGATTCCAATTATAGTGCTGGGAATGTCTTGTTCATTTTTAATGATTTTACCATCTATTTTAATCCAGCTTATTGATTGATCTTCATTGACAATTCGGGCTTCGTAGCTTATTTTTCCAGTGATTTCTGCTTCTTGATGCGCTTTTTCTCGAATTGGAAGGTCCTCAGGATGAAGTCTGGCAATTAGTTCTTGGTGCGCGATATCAGAATCAATGGAGCAGATGGAATTAAAATTTCTGCACGTTATGATTTTTTTTGATTCAAGGTCTATTTCATAGGTTCCTATTCCCGATGATTCTATCGCAATCTGCAGTCTTTCTTTTGCACATTGCACCTGCTGTTTGGCTGTATGAAGTTCTGTCACGTCCGTGCCGGTATTCATAACCCCGTAGACAGTTCCCTGCTGGTCTTTCAGGGGTATGAAACTATAATTAAAATAATATGTTTTTAAAATACCGTCCACCACTAGATCGACCTTTTTATTGTGTCCATGAAACGGAATACCGGTTTTCAATACTGTGAGTACCTGCTGAAAAAAAACATCATCTTTAATTTCAGGCGACACTTCCAAATACTGTTTTCCAATTATATTAGGACCTTTACCCCAAGTATTTATCATGGCAGTATTTGCCATTTCTATGGTAAGGTTATCCCCGGAGTAAACTGCAATGGGCAGAGGGGTGTTTTCTACGATATCTTGTAAGAGCCTAATATCATACTGCATGGCGATTTGATTTTAGATTGTGCTGTGCGAAGCTAACTTGTTTTTAAGGTTAAAGAGTTATATAACAATGTAAATGAGTTTCACTATTACTATGTAGTTGCGTTACATCAGAGTTGTGAAAAAGAGTTACGTATCATATTTAAACTAAGTTAAAAAATAATTCTTTAATTTGTTTAATGATTTTTCTGAAATATTGAACAAATTATAATTTTTAACAATTTATTGCGCAGTATATTGATATATAAAGGAAAGTAATGCACTGTTGATTAAAATTTAGTACTTAAAATCTGAACCAGCATAGCTGGTAAAGATAGAAGATTAAAAAGGTACTACTGCTGTTGTGAAGTATGGTTGTGCCGGTCTATCACGTAAATGCTGGACTATTGCTTATAAATCCTGAATCGGCAGGAGGCTGACTAGCACTGGGCTGTGGTGTGTATTTATTAGTATCGGTCGCGATAGATTCGGAATACGTTATATCGTGGCATAAATTCACTTTGCTTACTAAAGTTATGTAAGCTGATTTAAGCGCGTTCTAAGCAAAATCTATTGCGGCTGTTATGTTGATCTCAAAAAGAATTGATAGTTCGTTCTTAATACTGATTCTGCTTTAAAATCTACGGATGGATCTTATTTATTATAGTGTCAAAACAGGAATGCCATGCACCGATTGCGTTTAATAACTGCTAATACTGCACATTCCAATTTGAATTGATAACTGTACTTGACTTCACTTTCCATGAAAATGCCCACAAATAGGGGCTGACTTTTTGGGGCGCAGACCTACTGTTTTTCTTTTTTATTTACTGGTAAACATTTCATTTGATTCCTCTGCAGTAATGTCAAGAAATCTTTCGTAATGTTTTAAAACATCACTGATAAGTTCATTTTTGGTAAAGTACTGCACGTCGTATCCAGGGCGCGTATCACCAAAATAAGTTTGGGGATAGTAAGTCTCGCTGTTCTGGAATTCAGGCAGATTCTGTTCCTCTACCAGAAAACCTGAGACTTTTTTGGATTGGACTTTAACTCCGTATATAAAATTGTGCATCCTGTCATGTGGAATTTGAAGCGCTACACTAAAAGGATCTGAGGCTGATTGGACCGAGGCCTGGATTCCTCTCTGGGCAAATTCCTCCTGTAGTTCCAGAAAAGCCTGTTCTGCTTTGATAATTATAAATGCTTCCGCTGACCTGCGGTCTTTGAGCGTCACAATCTGTTTTAAGCGCTGTTTCCATAATCTACCGGACCAGGGAACTGTTGAGACTGCAAAGCTCCGCTGGTAGTAGCTGTAATCGATCACCAGGCCTTTCATTAAAGCCGCGCCATAAAGAGCATGATTACAGCAAACGGCGCTACGGTAATGAGTGTCATGGTCTGAAGTGCCTTCAGGCCGCCTGCCTGCGACAATAATAGGGAGAGTACAGCGAGGAGCACACCCCAGAAAATTTTCTGCCAGGTGGGTGATACCTGCGAGTTTTTCGTTGCAATGCTGTCCATGACCAGGATTCCAGAATCTGCCGAGGTCATAAAAAATATAATTACAATAAGGATTACCACTGCCTTGGAAATAGAAGCAAAGGGCAGGTATTCCAGAAATGTGAACATTAACGTCTCAGGATTATCCGCAAGAATGCTTAAGGCTCCATCTGCAATATGAAAATCCGTCCAGATCGCACTGCTTCCAAAAACCGACATCCAGATCAAATTAAAGAGTGTCGGAAGCGACAGTACGGCGGCGATAAAAGATTTTATGGTGCGCCCTTTGGAAATACGCGCGATAAACAGCCCCACAAACGGAGCCCATGATATCCACCAGGCCCAGTATAAGATGGTCCAGTTGTAGAACCACGGCAGGGATTTTTCATCGTATACATGGGTATTGAAAGATATGGTAAAAAAACTGCTGATGTAGTTTCCCACACCTTGTGTAAAACTGCCTATGATATAGACCGTTGGACCTGCAATAAGTACAAATAGCATTAGTAGGACAGTCGCCGAGATATTAATGTTGCTTAAGATTTTGATTCCTTTACTGACTCCAGATATGGCCGAGAAAACAGCCAGCGTAACGAGCACCACTACAATACCTGTCTGAGTGGCAAAATCCGCCTGCGGGATGATATTTAAGGCCTTGAGACCTGAATTAATCTGCACTACACCAAAACCCAGTGTGGTAGTAATACCGAAAAAGGTCGTCGCAGAGCGCAAAAACATCCACAGCATTTCCCCAGCCCCCGTTAATTTTTTCTTTTAAAAGCGGATACAGACAGCTTCTCAGAGATAGCGGTGACCGATAGCGGTAGGTAAAATAAGCTAAACAAAGCCCTACCAGCCCATACACGGCCCAGGCATGTATGCCCCAGTGAAAAAACGTATACAGCTGGGCATTTTCTGCCTGATTGTTATAATGGTTACCGGCAAAACCCTCACCAGCATAATGGGACATCGGTTCTGCCACAGCAAAGTACATCAGCCCGATTCCCATACCTGCGGCTGAAAAGCATCGCTATCCAGGAAAAGAAAGAATGTTCCGGTTCGCTGTCGTTACTGCCTAGTTTGATGTTCCCATATTTGCCGCACATCAGGTACACTAGGAAAATTACAAATAAGGTGACTGACCAGACATAGACCCAGTTCAGGTTTACAAAAATGAAGTTTTTGACACTTTCCAGCACGGCCTCTGTTGGGACTGGAAACAAGACTGTAAAGGCGCAGATGCCTAGTATAAAGAGCGACCCGGGAATGACTACGCCTTTGTCAAAGGTGGTGTTTTGTATAGTTTTTTTCATATAGGCAGTTTTTTCAAAATACGATTCAATAGAGTACAGTGTTAAGCATGAGACAGCCCTGATAATTAAAGAATACTACAGCGGATAAAAAAACATGCGACGGCTGGGGATAGTATGCATCAATGTGTTTTTGCCGCATACTGCTTAAGGGATACCGGCTTAGAGAGAAGCCGCGGCATAAAACTATCAGGGCGGCAATTGTACAGGCCTAACGAATTTACACAACTGCTGTTTTAAAGTGTTCGTATCAATAATTTCTATCTTCAAAGTTAACCATATAAAAACAGATTGCAAGGAAAATACGAAATAGTTCGATATTTTGCTCTGTACTTTATAGCTGATTTGGATGTGCCTTTTCAGTTTTTTAATCTTTAATTGCGTAAAATAACAATACTTAGGCGGCATTATCTGCCAGGAGATAGGGTTTATAAACAGTTTTTCCACTATTGATATTCCAGTACAATTAAAAAGCGCCTGGTTAGGATGCTTTTTTGTTTTGAACCTGCTGGTATTTTTAAGGGTTAATCACTATTTTTGTTAGATGGCAAAACTGATCAATCTTAAAATTTTTACGCATTTTTTCCAATCTTCCTCAGCAGGTGGTATCCTTCTTCTAATATGTGTGCTGGTTTCTCTTATAATAGCTAATACAGGACTCGGAGTACATTTTAATGATTTTTTGGCGTATCGGCTGGGATTTGAGACAGCTGGTCTGCACTGCGGTATCCGGTGTCGCTGTGGATCAATGATGGCTTGATGGCTGTTTTTTTTCTGCTGGTAGGCCTTGAAATTAAAAGGGAAGTGATAGAAGGAGAGCTTTCCTCTCTTCGCCATGCGGCCCTGCCGGTGCTGGCGACTGTAGGAGGGGTTATGGTTCCCGCCTTGATTTACTTTCTTTTCAACGGACAAAGTCCTGATACTGCCAAAGGATGGGGAATCCCAATGGCAACCGATATCGCCTTTGCGCTTGGGATACTTTCCGTTCTTGGAGATAAGGTTCCCTCAGGGCTTAAAATTTTTCTTGCGGCGCTGGCCATAGTGGATGATCTGATTGCCATTTTGGTCATTGCGATTTTTTATTCCTCCGAACTTCATTTTCTGTATCTGGGTTATGCAGGGGGTATATTTGTACTGCTTATGGTTTTTAACCGTTTGGGAGTAAAGAACTTGGTTTTTTACCTGGTGCCCGGTGTGGTGATGTGGTATTTTATCCATCATTCAGGCATTCATGCCACTATAGCTGGAGTGCTTGTGGCATTAACGCCGCCTACTAATGAAGGAGACACGGACTCTCCCTTGGAAAAGCTGGAACATGCTTTGACTCGTCCGGTAAATTTTATGATCATGCCTGTTTTTGCACTGGCCAATACTAACATTGCTTTTGAATCCGAAATGCTCGCAGGGACTAACGGGGAATCTTGGACTTGGAATTATCCTGGGTCTTCTGCTGGGCAAACCCGTTGGTATTTTTCTAATGTCATGGTTCTCGGTGAAAATCAGGGCGACTGATCTGCCTGCCCAGACGACATGGACTCATGTACTTGGACTGGGGCTTTTAGGCGGAATCGGCTTTACCATGTCCATCTTTATAGCGCTGTTGTCTTTTCAGGAGCAGGCCTATCAGAATGAGGCGAAATTTGCGATACTTACTGCTTCTATACTGGCTGGGGTATCAGGTTTTGTATTGCTGAGCTGGTATCATAAAAAGAAACAGCAGCTGTAGTTTTTGTTGATTCATTTTAAGGGCTTACTGTCTTTTAAACAATGCGGCATCTTTCACTAAAAGACGTTCATTGAGCCATTTGGTGAGTTTTTCACTATCTTCTGCTGTTAGGTTTTTTGAGGCATCGTAGATCACAGCGGTAATCGTTGTGGTGCTGTCTTTATAATTTACTAAAGTGTTTTTGGCAATGGAAAGCGAATGGACATCAGGAAATAAGGTTCTTATTTCTTTTAAGAGCTGTTTGTTGTCAAATTTGTTTTTTTCCAGCTCTTTTTCCAGCTGGATTATTTTAACATCCTTTACGTTCATTTCATTCTCGCCGCTCTTGATCTGATTTAAGATATCGCCTTTTATGTCGTTAAAGCGGTCGGTGCTGTCCTGTCTGATGCGAAGGCTGGTGCCGGCAAGGTACTTATTGCTGTTGAGCCTGCTTTTAAGGCTCTGAATCTCCTTATCGGAAAATCGTTTCGATAAGAAAGCAAGTTCGAGTTTTTTCTGCTTCGCGTTAAAATCCGTCTTTTTATAAACCACCGTATAACCCTTGCCGCTGAACTCATTTTCAACAAAAAGCTCTACATTTTTTTTAAACTGCTGTTCCCTGTATAGAGAGTAGGCGAGATAACTGCTGGGAACGAGCATGGCAGTAATGAGAAAAGCAATAATATACTTAACTTTTTGTCGTCGCTTTTCATCCACCTGTTTAACAGCGACATAATTCAGGTATTTAATAATTAGAAAAGTAGCGATACCGATAAAAACGCAGTTGATGCAATACAGGTAGAAAGCTCCTAGAAAAAAGCTCCACTGGGCAGTTGCAATCCCATATCCTGCGGTGCATAAAGGCGGCATCAATGCCGTTGCAATAGCTACTCCGGGAATAGGATTTCCTTTCTCTGACCGCGTAACGGCAATGACCCCGACAACACCTCCAAAAAAAGCGATAAGAATATCGTAAATGTTCGGGGAGGTTCTCGCCAGTAGCTCCGACTGCACATCCTTGAAAGGGCTCAGGTAAAAATAAAGCGTGGAAACTACCAGACTCACAACTGTTGCATTGAGCAGGTTTTTGAGTGATTTTTTAAGCAGTGAAAAGTCATAAATGCCCAGGGCAAAACCAGCCCCTACGATAGGCCCCATGAGAGGGGATATCAGCATCGCACCAATGATAACAGCTGTAGAGTTTACATTGAGACCCACCGAGGCCACAATTATGGCGCAGGCCAGTATCCAAAGATTGGCTCCTTTAAAGGAAATGTTTTTTTTAACGGTCTCCAGTGTTTTTTCCCTGTCGTCTTCGCCTTCTCTAAGATTCAGAATATCAGTAATTTTTCTCATGAGCTGTCTAAGTTAGTGTGAGCGCTGTGATATTGCATTGCTGTATTTAAAGATAGGATTTATTTTAATAACAGGGATGGAGTTCAAACAGATTCATTACTACCCCGGCTGGTTTATTATCCATTGATTTTATCTTTGTGGTATTGTTTGAGCCATTTTTTCATTTTTTGCAAAAGCTGAATTTCCTCTGGATCACCTGCTGGATCTAAAAGGCCGATGATTGTTCTGTCGTAATTGAATTTCTTATCTTCAAAAATACAGCTGAATTTGGGTACTTCGTTGTGAGATACAAGCCATTTTCCGTGCTCTGTTTTTTTAATTTGAAATTTTTTCATAGGAGTTTAAATTTGTCTGAGTGCGTTAATTATAGTACTATTATAATGGGCAGGCACCGAACTATTGTAAACGGCTGACAGCAGGCAGTATTGTTCATGTAGATTAATTCTTTTCAAAGCGGCAGGATCTTGGAGCTTTCGGTATTATATAAAATTAATTCACAGCCTTATAACCGATACAGAATAATGTTTCGCCTTCGTTTACCGGAAGTCTTCCTGCCTTATAGAGAATTGTGCCGCTTTGGGGCGCTGTGATTATTTTCACATTACGTCCGAAAACATCTGTGATATAGCCAATTTCCTCTTCTTTTATAACTTTGCTTCCAGCTTTAAAACTGCTGTAAAATAATCCCTGGCCGGGTCCTGAAACATAGGCCTGTCGGTTGTATTTGTTTTTTGCAGGAGCGACCGGTATCACTTTTTTGCTTTCATACATTTGCGGCTCTTTGAGCATGCGGTAAACGGCATTTTTAGTAAAGGAAACATCTGACTTCTCGCAGTTGCCAAGCTTTCCAATTTCAATGCTGAGTGCCGGGATGCCCAGCCTTACGGCCTGCTTAAAGGCATACATCGCCGGCTGGCCTTCGGCAATTACATAGGGGTAACTCACAATGGTGGAAAAACCGCTGTTTTCACTAAGACGGGAAACCAGCTGGGTCTGCTCTTTGAATTCCTTGTTATCGTAATAACAGATAAAGGGTATTAGATCTTCATTGACATCCCCGCCATGCAGATCCAGAAATACGTCCGTGGCGTCAAAAACCTGAGTGGTGATAAAATTGGCAATTACCTCGGTGATACTTCCTGTTCTGTCGCCTGGAAAAACACGGTTTAAGTTCAGGTTGTCCGAAGGGTTTACAAAAGGAGTTCTTTGGTAGAAGGACTGCAGGTTCATGATGGGAATAATGATTAAATTTCCTTTAAGTTTTTGAGGATTTATTTCCCTGCGAAGTCTGCGACGAAAGAGGCTATAGCGGGATATTCCATTCCGTGAATACCTGCCGTTATTGTAAAAGTGGGACCGCTCTGGTCGCCTTTGATTAGAGTTGCGGGAAGATCTGCCGTAATGGAATCCAGGGTGCTTAAATGAAATATGGTGTCTTTAACACCTGGCTGAAGCTGGGTTAGAAACTTTTTTAGAGACTTATTTTGAGAATGTGCTGTTTGAACTATTAGTAAAGAAAATAAAAAAAAGAGTAAGTTTTTCATGCGTTACGGTAAAGCAGGTGCTAGTTTGCTTTTAGTGTTATGTTGTTTTAATGTATTGTCTGCTGTTTTATATTATAATCCATTACTTTAAGTTTTTATTTAAGTTTAAAATAATGCAATTTTGGATCTTTTGTATTTATAAAGCAGTTATTCAAAGGTCATGGATCTGAGTCTGTTTCGGTAGGATTCTAAAATATCTGATTTAGTAATAAAACCATAGTACTTCCCGTTTTTTTCCACAGGAAGAAAAATTTTATTGCTTTTCTCAAATTTATTCATAACGGTTTCCATGCTGTCAAAGAGGTGAATGGTTTGAACCGGCGGGGTCATGAGATCTTTTACAATGGCGTTTTTAATTTGAGAGGCATCAAAAATGATTTCTCTGATGTCATTAAAATAAAGTAACCCTTCGAGCTCATTCTCCGAGCTTACCACTCCAAAAACAACCTGGTCGGAATGTGCCAGAAGATCTGATACTTTTTCAAGATCTTGTTCTGCTGTAAGGGTTAGATAATCTTTTTGTACCAGATCCTCAATGTTGAGGTCGCAGAGAATATTGCTGTCTTTATTGCTGGTGAAAGCATTTCCTTTTCTGGCAAGGTTTTTTACATCCAATGAATGTTTCTCAAAACGTTTTGAAACAGCAAAGCTCACTGAAGCCACTATCATAAGAGGAATCATCAGATCATAGCCTCCGGTTATTTCTGCAATAAGGAAGATCGCTGTCAGCGGGGCATGAAACAGCCCGCTGAGAATTCCGGCCATCCCTACAAGGGTAAAATTGCTTATCGGGAGATCCGTTAAACCGATTAGATTTAAAAGTTTGGAGAAAAAATATCCGGCATAGGAGCCAAGAAATAAGGAAGGGGCAAAGTTTCCGCCGTTCCCGTCGCTTCCTAGTGTTATCCCTGAAGCATAAGCTTTAAGAAACATGGAAAATCCGACAAAAGCCAGCGAGCACCCAGCTGTTGTTATAGGATTCAAACAGTGTGTTCTTTAAAAGCACGCCTGGGTTCTTATCGGCCAGGATTTTAATGCTCTCATAGCCCTCACCGAAAAGAGTGGGGAAAATAAAAATAAGAATTCCCAATACCGCTCCTCCAATTAAGGCTTTTTTATAGGGACCGAATTTTAAGTGCGCAAAAAAATGTTCGGTTTTTAAAAACTTTCTGGCGTAAAAAACGGCAGTGAAACCTGTAAAGAGGCCCAGCATCACGTAAAATGGAATATTGTGGTAATCAAAGGTCTGCTTTTCTCTAAACCCCAGCAGTATATTTTCGTTCAGCACCACTGCTGAAACCAGTGCACCTGTTGCTGCTTGCAATCATAATAGGGGTAAAGGCCGCAATGGTCACATCTACCAGCGACACCTCGATAGCAAAAAGCACACCGGCTATAGGCGCGTTGAAAGCCGTCGCTATACCGGTCGCCACCCCGCATCCTATCAGTAAAGTGCGCTCCTGATAGCTTAATTTAAACTGCTGGGCAAAATTGGAACCAAATGTTGCCCCGGTGATGACAATCGGGCTTTCCAGCCCAGCCGATCCCCCCTAGTCCCACGGTAAGGGAACTGGTCATGATCTGGGCATACATTTGTTTTTTAGGCAGGATGCTGGCTTTACGTGCCACTACATACAGGATTTGTGAGGTGCCCTTTTCCAGGTCGCCCCCTAGGAACCTCTTAACTATAAAGGCTGTCAATACGATTCCGATAACCGGAAGCACGCTGTTGATAAAGCTTAATTTTACTATGCCGTTAATGTAGGTCGCAAATGAGAAGACCCCGTGGGCAAAGGCTTTTAAAAAGATGACGGCGAAAGCGGCAATAATTCCAATTAGGATGCTTGACAGAAAAATAAACTGTTTGCGGGTTAATTTTTTCTGTCCTTCGATAAGGAGCTGTTTTATTTTCAGGAGTCTGTCGCGGGACTGTTTTCATTTTGATTTAGGCAGAGCCTAAGGTCAGCTGCGGGATTTAAAGTTTTTACCATAAGCTTGCAGGCATTTGGTGCTGTGCCTATTTGCCTACGATAAAATCAAGCAGTATAATTTTTAGAACCAAACCCGAAGACTGGCTTTTAGCAGAGAGCTGACAAAGATTGTTTTTACAAACAGAATAAGTCAAGCTTCCGTATTACCAGTAGGTTATACTTCACTGCGCGGGATGCCGTCAGATGAAGGTATTTACACTGCATTTATAATATGTTTTTTATTTAGGTATTTACTGGATACTGGCTGGTGTCTGCTGTTAGAGCAGTAAAAAAAGCGACATTTTGATATAAAGAAGCGGTATGGGTATTAGAAAAGCTGGTAGAGGTGCAGGTAATTATGGCGCTGAATGTGGTAAATAACTTCAATGCCGTAAATTAAGCTGTTTCTGAAGGTTGTAAAAAGTGCTGATTTAGTGCTGTAAGGAATATTTAAAGCATCGCTTTCCGAAGCAGTTGCACGGTTTTTTATCTTGCTTTTAAATTTGAAATGAACATCCAGCTCTTTATATTTCATGGAAAATAAAGAAGAGACTAAAGTATTGTCCAAAGCTATAAAGTCTGTTTTTAAAAGCACAGCTTTTAAGTGGTCAGCTTTTATGTACGTAACAAAAGAGCTTTCAGGTGATTTACCTGAAACGGCGCTCGTTGTGAAGATAAGCAGTAAGAGTAAAAAAACAGATAGTAACTTTAAATACTTCATTAGTGGATCTGCATCAATTGTATTTTTCTAAAGAGAAAGCATGACAATACAGCTTATGCAAATATAATGATTTGAAAAGTTAAATTAGTTTAATCACGTAAAAGCTTCAATTTTTTAAAAGCACGGACCTAAGTATTACTATCTAAGATCAAAAAAATCCTGCATAATTTTACTTTTGCAGGATTGTATTTTTTATTTCAAACTTAGAAAATGGAGTGCAATCATTTTAATTGTACTTTTTAATCCAGTTTGCAATGTCATTAATATTTTGGGTTTCCATTTGCGGCGAATTTATTCCAACATGATGGCCGAACCCCCTCTAATTATTAAATAGTGAGTCTATAGTGGGTGTATATTTTTCTTTTATTTCTTCTATTTTAAATGTACTGCTATAGCGTGTTTTATTTACAGCACGGCACAATATTGCTTTTTTTATCTAAGGTTCATCAAACATTCGGGTCAGATTTTGTGTCAGCTGGTTTTTGCTGGTTGTCCATCATGGAAGCAACTGCAGTGTCGGGCATGATATTGCTCAGACCGATCATAGCCTTATTTTTAAAGCCCGAAATAATTTTATCTTTGCCCGACATTAAGGCCTCATAGCCGTCTTTTGCCACGTCGGCTGGATCAGCCAGTGAAGATTTGTCCTGAACAATTTTGCTTTGAAGCATAGAAGCCTTATTAAAAAAATCAGTGTCTGTAGCGCCTGGTAAAAGCGCGGTAACAGTAATATTATTTTCTTTAAGTTCATATCTTATAGCTTCGGAGAAGGAGTACACAAAAGCTTTAGTAGCATGATAAACGGACTGCCAGGGACCTGGGGTTTTGCTTGCTATTGAAGCGAGATTTAATATTTTGCCATAGCCGCGGGCGGTCATCTGTTTTGCAAAATGTTTTGTCAGTATGATAGTCGAGGCAATGTTCAGCTCCACAATGTCCAGTTCGCGCTGGATGTCAGTATCCTTGAAAAGTCCGTATTCCCCTTGTCCAGCGTTATTTACAAGCACGTCGATCTGTATATTTTTGGATTGGACTTCGTCACACAAGGCAAAGGCGTTCTCTCTTTTAAAGAGGTCTTTTGCTATGGCAATAACCTCGACACCCTGTTGGCTGAGTTCGGCGACCCTGTTTTTTAAATCGTCAATATGCCTTGCCACAATAACAAGGTTATAACCGTCTTTTGCAAATAGCTTGGCAAGCTCGTAACCAATCCCCTCACTAGCTCCCGTAATAAGCGCATAATTTTTATTCTCTTTCATGATATTTGGTATTAAAAAGTGGAATGTTTAGTAGTCAGCATAAAGACTTGTCTTTTGCTGTGGCATAAATTTAATTTGTTAATGAGTCTTATTTTTACAAAATTGTAATGTGATTTTATACAATTTCTTTGGGGAGTACGACTCGGAAAAGGTAATGATGCTAATTGATTAAAATGCATCTTAGTGCTATCAACAACTGTATTGTAAGCTGGAAATAAAGCGAACAAAGAGCAATTAATACGTGAGCTGTCGAGTGCTTTTTACACATAATCGTGCAAGAAAGTAAGCTCCAGGAGGACAGCAATTTTTTTAATAAATGGAAGGTTTTTAATATAATAGGCAGTAAAGAGGCGTGTTATGCATTGATTTAAAAGGATAAAAAAAGCATCTGTTTTAAGCAGATGCTTTTTTTAGCTCCATTTTTTTTATTTTTCACTAACACAAAATTTGCAAGATTTTAATTTTCAGCAATAGATTGCCTTACCTAGTTTTGCTAGTTTCTGGTGTAACAATAAGCGCCGCTGGTAAATAGAAAACAAAAGTATTACGCCAAGAAAGCCTTTCCAATGCGTACGCTAATTATAACTTTCGATATTTTAGCCGGTGATAAAAGGTTCTTGGTCATCATTTTTATTTCCAATGTCTTCGTTATCCAGATTTGCAGTATCTATCTCATCAGTACCCAGCTCATCAAAATCCTGAGTATCCGATTGGTTATTGTCAAGCTCATCATTGTCGAGGTTTTCCTGATCAAATTCCTCGTTTGCAAGATTGTCCCCATCAAATTCTTTGTTTGCTGGCCCCTGATTTACCAGATCTTCGCCGTAATCCGGTTCGGCGTTTTCTGTAAAGGAATGGTCAGGGGTCAGTTTGGTATCCGTATTTTGAAAATCCGCGTCTTGCTGACGGAAATTTTCTTCTGTCTTTGTTTTCATAATAAATGTTTTTAATTAATTTTTAATTCTCAAGTAACTATTTTTGGTGCAGTTTTATTGTCGCGGTACTTGCGTACTGATAAAATTGGTTCTCGTATGCGGAAAAATAAATAGGGGTAATATTCTTGCTTTGCTTTTTATCTCGGTATATTAGTAAGCTCTGTAATTTTTTCTTTACGCCATTTGCTTTGGAAACTATCACCTGCGATACAAAGCATTTTAAGACATGCAGTGTAAAATACAACAAGCATTACAAGTACTATTTCTATCAAGATGTTATAGGAACGTAGGCCTATTGGTAAAATTAAAAAGTGCCAATCGCTTTTATTTATACTCTTTATGCATTTTCTTATATAATTTTTACTCTTTACAGCTAAACAATCCATCGCACTGTTGATTTTTAATGCAGTTAAGATTATGACCTGGGTGCAATTTTGTAAGCTTTTATATAGTACTTTTGGAACTGTAAACTGCTTTAAAATGATAAATTCAGAAAATCCTCTTGGAACTGCTAAAGACTTAAATTCAAATGAAGTCGAGCCACTAAAAATTATACTGGCCGAGGACGATAAAGATGATCAGGATTTGTTTGTTGAAGCTCTGACCGCGACAAATGTTCCTTCTGAAATTACGACGGTAGAAAACGGAGAGCAGTTGATCAGCGTCTTAAAAGATGAGGATGAGCCAAAACCGGATCTTATTTTCATAGATATTAATATGCCTGTTAAAGGTGGTAAGGAGACACTGGCAGAAATAAAGAGCGATAGTGAACTCAAGGATATCCCAGCCGTTATGCTTTCCACGTCCAATCATCCTGGAGATATTGAAGATACTTTTAACAAAGGGGCAGATCTTTATATACAAAAACCAAATTCTTTCGCTGGTTTTATTCTAATACTTAAGAAAGTATTTCTGCCGCACTGGACAAAAGTTTTATTGAATCCGGTTAAGAACCTATTTTTTGTTTCTGAAAAAAATATATCTCAGGATTAATTAAGTCGCAATTGAACTTTTCTCGTGCTGAGCTGGCGTACTATAATTACACTATTTTCTATTTAATTTGGGTGGTTTGTAGAACCATTTTCGTAAAAATTAGTGTCATGTTATAAAGATGTACGCCTATTGACTGTCGCTTATTTTTGAGCTGGCAAATTGGTCCATCACATTTTGAATGGGACCTTCCACATCCTTTGCGATCAGTGCTGATTCGAGAAGATAACCATCCACAAAATCAAAAACTGTTTTTTCGGCCTGATCCAGCCTTCTAACTGCATCGGGCTCCAAAGAAGCATTAAATACCCTTTCCAGATGGGCTTTTAAGTCTTGTTCGAATTGTCTTATTAGATCTTCCATTTATTTTTTTTTGTTGTTGAAAATGATTTCGCACTTTATTTAAATGTATATCGACTGCTATTGTTATTATTACTGCCTCATAAAAATTGCAGGTATACTAATCTGAATCAATTTTGATTTATCTAGGGTCGTGTCTCTTGTTTTTTCCCAGCTCGTCTATGGCGTCTGTAGTGGCGCACTTTAATTTGTATAAGGTTATACATTATCATTATTAATCAATTTAAACTGATTTAAGGTGCTTAAAATTAATATCTTAATTCTTTTTGTTTTTATAGGAAAAGGAATAATTCTTACGTAATTTACATTACAATCCTGCGCAAAATTGAGCATGAACTCAAACAAAATTCTTTAACTGACTGGAAATATCTTGGAATAATTTTTATATTTGATAATCAGAACTAAAAGCATATTATTTAAAATTATTGGCAATGGAAAAGGAGATGAAGCTAAAAGTTCGTAAGGAACTAAACGGCAGGCGACAGTCGAATATTATTAAATTAAAAGGCAGTTTAATTTCAAAGGGTTACACGGAAATCATTCACATCTTGGATCATGATGAAGAATTTCATATCAATTCTTTTGACATTGAGACCGAAGCAGATAGTGAAGTTCGTGAGTTTATTACCGCGTTTATAGCCAGAGAGCGACTTGAAGACAGCATTTCTATTTTCAAATAATCTGCCGGCTCTCTTACACAGCCTATGAAAAAAATAGTACAAAAAGAGCGTCTCTTCTCAAAGAGGCGCTTTTTGACTTTGTATGGGCATCAATTAAATGACAAACACCCATACTTGGCAGGCCTGCTTTTAAAGCTGTGCTAGGATGCTGAACTTCCAGCTCTTTATCCTGGGGATTAAATAGTCATCCTTTTCAAGATCACTTCCTTAATTGCATTTCAAGCATTTTATCGGCAATAGGTGCTGAACATTTACGCTAACCTCCTGTTTGAAAGAATGGGAGAGTACTAACTAAACTCCCCCAGGTATGGGAGCTCGAATTTTTTTAAAAGCGGCCGGTTAATCTGTCCGGTTTCCTTTTTAATTTTTAAGTTATAGGAAGTGGTGGGAAAGACATTGATAAACGAGCAACTATATTCGCAACTGTTTTGAGATATAAGGAGTGGGGCAGTATTTTAATGGTAAGGTATTGATATTGTGTTTTTTATATTATGTAATGTTGTAAGCTTTGATGGAAATTATGTAAGAATGGCGTGCGCTGGAGGTTTAATTTTCCAATTATTAATTTTAAATAAAACGTATTATGGTACTGGAAAATCAAAACACAGAAGGTGCAACGGCAAAAGCTATTGAGGAGCAAACTTCAAAACTGCCGTCAGATTTATTTTTATATGCCTCATTGGTCGCAATGGGAACATCACTAACGCTAAAATGTCTGGGTAAAAGTCACAATGCATTATTTGTAGGGCAGTGGGCGACTCCTTTTTTACTGCTTGGAATATACAACAAGCTTGTCAAATTGGAAGGTCACGATGCCGAGGATAAAAACGAAAATTCATAAGTTATGGAAAATCAAAAAAAAGATCAGACAGCTAATGAAGAATTTAAGGATACTGATCAGGGATTTAATGCGAGAAACCAATACAGCGGCTCTGGAGATTTCAGCCCTGATCAGCAGGAAGAATCCGAGGAAAGAGCTGAAGAAAATTCAGAATCGTTATTAAATTCAGATGAGACGCCTGAATCTCCTACGGATTTGCGAGCAGGATCAATCCGGCACCTTAAAATCAAACAATTGAGTAATGCTTACCGCATTAAAAAATAAAGTCGCCCTAGGCGGCTTTATTCTTTTTATTCTTTATTTTCTTTTTAATTTTTTTTCAGCTGGATATGCATTTTATGTTTCGTCACTCCCGGCAAGTAACCAGTAATTACTGTCAGGAGAAAGCATGAAATTATCTGGCTGTTAAATTAAGTGAAATGGTCTGCATATTGCCACTTCCATCGTAGCGCTCGGCCCAGATCTCAATATAGTCCTCTTTTTTTAGCTGTACGGTGCCGATGATGGGAAGTGCTAAAATACCAGCTGTTGTTAAAAAGCCTGTGGTTCCTTTACCATAAACTTTCGTTTCGGTTAAAACAACCCCATTGCGGGCGATATAAAGAATAATGGTTAAATCAGAATTTCCTTGATAAGAAACCGAGCCCGCTACTTGGAAATAACGGGTTTTATTTCCTTTATATATAATTTTATTATCACCGTCTTTTACAAAGCGGAATAGATTATTGGAGGTAGTAGTTCCTACAATTTTTCTTCTGGTACCCGAGCCCGTACCACTTGGGAATGTGGTTGTGGCACCGGTCCCGACTACTGCATCCAGATTGATATCACCTGTGGCTTCACCATCTGCCTCGCGGGAAAGCCCCGGGGCATCAACAGTCCAGGCAGTACTGAAGCTGTAACCCGGATAGGTAGATGCGGCGGGATACCCCTTGACGTAACCAGACACTGCGGTGGTCGTTCCCGAAAAAACAGTTCCCAGTAATATACCCGTTCCTACTGAAAGCCCAGCAACACTTACATCCAGCGCTGTATCACTGCCGTTAACCGAACTGAAACCGCTGTTTTTTTGTATGAGCCCAAAGCCGCCGGTAAAAGTTTCAAATGTTCCATTATTGCTGTTTAGCCATGCCTGATTGCTTAGGAGCAGATTGCCGATATTGGAATAGGTAATTCCATTGGCATTATTGACAAATTGGACAATACTGCCAAAGAATAATCCGAGCCCCGAAATAGTACCTACACTTGCAGTCATGCCGTCTATTACCGTGTTTTGCACCAACAGGGAGGTATTTGTTGCGGCGCCCGGTCCTGTAATGTTAAAAGCTCGGGTCCCTTTTAAGGTAAGATTTCTGATACTTCCCCCTGTATTTCCTTGGAAGATGACTCCCGAAGAGCTTATAATATCCTCATTGGAATCCAATCCCGAAATATAAGCGTCATTTAAATTGATAGGATTTGCTAGGGTAATGGTACCATTAATTTCATAAAACGTATTGGAAGCCAGAAGGTAAACCGAGCCCCCGCCAGCGGCAAGTTCCGGAGCTAAATCCGATGCCGATTTTACGAGTTTATAATTATTTCTCGTGGTACTTTCATTGCTCAGCTTGACCCAGGATGATGTAAGGGTATTATAGTAATAAAAGGATTTTACTGTAGTGTCAAATACCAGTAAGCTTTCCGCCGGGCTGGCAATGGCGGCTGAGCCGCGCGGAGCTCATACGGGGCGCTAACATGCCTTGGGAGGCAGATGAAATATCTAAAACAGCACTTGCATCCGGGCTAACAGTACCAATGCCGATCTGCGCAGTGCTGGAAATTGATAAAAAAAATAAAACCAGCAGTAATGCTCGCTCTTTGCTCGCAGTGTAAATGTTTTTGCCATAATTCCTTGATTGAAGATTTTTTAAACAGTTTGATATTTGTAAAGATTCTATGGCTGGTCGCCAGAATTTGTAACAATGATTTTTTGCGTCATTTTTGTATCGCCGGCAGTGGTAAATACGGCTATATAAACACCGGAACTTACTGACGCAGTTGAAAAAAGAAGCTCTTCTGCTTCCAGATTATGTTTAGAAAGCACGACTCTTCCCAGCATATCATACAAGGTAAATGATGCGATATTCTCCTGGTCGGGATTCATGGCTTTTAAAACTTGGTTCCTGTTATCCTGAATAATAAAAAAGCGGTTCTTTTGAGGAGTATTTGTACCTAATGTACCCTTGGTAAATGCGATTTTAAAGCGGTCATCAAAAGTTCCTGGAACTAAAGAGACCTCATGCTGGCCGTTTCTGATATCGTGATAGGACTGGTCAAGGGCATCATAGAGGAAAACCGGCTGGGACTGATCAAAATCAATGGTTTCAGAAATGTAGAATTTTACAGTTGTTGCCTGCGTCGCTTTTACCGAAAGGGGAATTTTTTGGAGGCATCAAAATTAACCCCTTCAATTACATAGTTCTCCTGTTCAATTAGAAAGGAGACATCATTGGGAAGGTCGTCATCCATGTTTTTGGCATCAATGCCTCGATCTACCCCATCAGTGGCCTGAGGTAAAAAGGCCAATGCAAGCTGTCTGGTAAACTCATTGTTGAGAATTACATTAAGCTTAAAGTAGGGAATTACCTCTGGAGGTACAGTACTTTTAGCTGTCACAGGGTCAAGAGCATTTTTAGCGCTTAAATTTCCAGCAGGTTTTTCAAATTGCGATAATGCGTTTTGTTCTTTCACAAACACACGGTGCGCGTTTCTAAAAGTCACCAGGCCGTTGGAATTGCCATTGATGAGAAAGCCCTGGCCGATTGGCAGGTATTTTCGCGCTACAACAGCACTGGTGCCTGTTGGAGGATTATTGTTCAGTGTTCCATCACTGTTATAGGATCTAAACGCTACTGCAGTGTAAATCCCATTTGATCCCAGACTCACTGGGGAATAGGCGGCATACCCGCCCCGATAGGCGGAGAGATAATGTGAATCCACCGTTTTGTCCTGTCGCCAAAAATAGGCAATACCGGTAGCGGCATTGTTATCCGGATCCAAAAGAAAAGCATTTAAATCTAAGGCAGACGGATACGGGTTTCCTGTCAAGGTGGTCGCATTATCCGAACCAACGCTGACTGTTATGTTTCCATTATTGGGTTTTCCTCTAAAGTCATAGCGCTGGGCTCCAGTGCCCGGGTTATTAACTATACCAGTTCCTTCCGGGTCGGTGCTGTCTGAACCGCTGGTGCCTTTCATTGTAAATCCTTCGCCGGGAGCTATAGTGGTGGCGGTGCCTACCTCGCCGCCACTGCGAATAACTATTGGCAGTGGTCAATTTATAAATCCAATGTGAGGCGATTGTCAATGGATTGGCAGCTCCGTTATAACTTCCAATAGGAAGCAGTACAGCGGTATTGGACAAGGTAGCAGTTACGGGCTGGTAAAGCAGGCTGATGCCAAAATTACTATTGCCCGTTGATACAGCAGTGGTTCCCACTGGAGAGCACCAGTAATTGTAATCGAAATTATCTGCGGTTCCTTCCTGGTATACCGAGAGGATACCAGTGCCAGTATTGGCTGATAGGCCTGTTGTACCCTGAAGCAACTGAGAATTGTTTCTTAAAAAAAGCGTGGCATCAGCATTAAGATTAATGTTTCCCCCAACAAACAGCACCTGGTTTTTGACGTACAGCGGTGTACCGGCACTCACTGAAAGCTGTGAGAAGCATTCCAAAGAAAGTAAGATAGACAGCAGGAGTAAAGTTTTTTTCATATTCTTTTTGTTTTTAGCTGGAAGAAATAAATGCTTTCATTTATTTCTTTTTTAATATCGTATAGCCAGCCAGCACCATTGCGGCTATACCTAACAGAAAAATATTGGAATCAATCGGCATGGGCACTGGTTCATCGGGCAGGCCTGGCGGAGGGGGATGAGTCGCAAGAGCGACTATTGGAATAAGAAGAAATACTAAAGAGGTTTTTATTTTCATTACTACGCAGTGGTTACTTTGTAAATAGCAGATAGTGGGAACAGTGAGAATTGTCGCAAAATAACTGCGGACCCCTTCAAATAAAAAAGCATAAGTAATAACTGAGGACTACAGGGTATAAGTGGAAGCGGGATTGGGTTGTAATACTGCTGTGCGCCAGCCCTTAAGCCAAGGTGGCATTTGAGACGGCCTTTACAGCGTTAGATTCTTTAAAGATAGACTAATGCCTTGATCGGCAATAGTGGAAATGTTCTGCATTCCTGGTCGGTTTGCAAAAATAAGAGGCACATCAGTATAAACTAGTGGAGAGGTTTGTCGCACGAGTCAATTGGGTGGTTTAGATCTGCCTGGCTAAATATAAGGCTCTAGTATATAGCGTCTGCCTTGGCAAGTGCCAATGGATAAGTAAGGATAATTGACAGCATTGATGCTGGGTAGGCTGATGGTTGAGCTGGACATTGCCGCGCCTTTAAACGATACGATCCAGAAATTCTTTAGTAATTGGCTTGATATGAAAAGATACAACATTGGAATTACCGCGGGATCTGGCAATATCGTCGCTGTCTATAGTGGAGGAAATCACGTAGGCCCTGCAGTGATTTTTTAAATCTGCTGACAGCTTATCAAATGCGTCCAAGAATTCAAATCCTGACATCAAAGGCATATAGATATCTACAAATACGATCTGGGGCAGTTTGGTTACATCGTACTGATTGGCCTGTAGATAAGCTATGGCCTCGTCGCGCGTCGGTATAATGGAGCACATTTCTGCCAAAATTATTTTTAGTAATCATACGCGAGATAATATAAGAATCGATCATGTTGTCATCAATGATCATTACGGTATCAAATTTTGGGGCATCTTGTGCTATCATGGTTTTAAATTTTTTAGAGTAATAGTAAAGGCGGTGCCATCTCCTTTTTCGGACTGGATTTCTATGGTACCTTCGAGTATTTCTATGGCATTCTTGGCAATATATAGACCAATGCCTGATCCATCGCGACCGGAAAGCCGGAAAAACATTTCATATATTCTCTGGTGATAGGCCGGATCTATGCCGATTCCATTATCAATTACTTTTAAATGCAGTTTTGCAAGCATCTGAATATCCTTGTATCTTTATATATCTGTCACTTTGGTCCTCCTTATGATGTTTTAAGGCGTTTGATATCAGATTCTCCAGTATGGTTTTCAAACGCGACCTGTCCGTGTAAAAAGGCTGTAGTTCTTCTATTGCAATTTCACAGCGGATTCCTCTGGCTTCTTTCATGCACAGGAGCGAGTCTGTAATCTCATGGGCCATTGCATTTAACGAAATTTTCTCCACCTCAATACCTGTGCGGCTTGTTACGCGAATAGTTTAAAATGTTTTTAATGAATTCATCCAGACGATTGACACTGTCGCGGATCAATCCTGCGTGATGCAGTGTATCGGCTTCGAGACTTTCCGACTCAATGAAGGAGAGAAGGCCTAGAATAGAGGTCAGCGGAGAGCGAAGATCATGTGAAACGCTGTATACAAAACGATCCAGCTCAGAATTTGTTTTAATGAGTTCCTTGTTTCGCTTCTCGAGATTGACTTCCGCTTTTTGGCGTTCAGAGATGTCATTGGACAGGATTAACCTTGCCGGCACGCCATCCGATAGTATATCATGGGCAATGATTTCTACTGGGATGACAGAGCCGTCTTTTTTTAGATGATTCCATTTTCCCCTGTTGTAATTGGTGCTGTTAATTTGGGAAGCATCACTTGATTTTATAAAAAGATTTCTCTCCTCTTGGGGTCTAATATCCAAGGCAGTCATCGAAAGAAACTCCTCACGGCTGTATCCATACTGGTGGATGGCCATTTTATTTACATCAAGGAACTGAAAGCTTACTAAATCAATTACCCACATAGGCATGGGATTGTTATCAAAAAGATACCTGTATTTTTTCTCACTTTTCTTAAGTGCCTTCTGTGCCTGTTTCATTTCAGTGATATCAGCAAGTACTGTAATGGTACCCGTAATATGGCCCTGTGTATCGCGAATCGGAACAGGATAAGGCAGTACCTTTCGTTTATCACCTTCAGGACGCTCTATGCTGATTTCCCTGCCTGGATTTGGTTTATCTGGATCCAAAACCTTTGGGTGTGCATCATAGGATGCGGGCTTGCTATTGCCGGCTTTGATCTCTGGAATATCATACCACAAGGCACTGCCTATTTGGGGCTGTCTGCCCCATAAAGCGGCTACTGCTTCATTGTATATCAATAGTTTTCCTTCATTGTCACAGAGATAAGCCGCAACAGGGAGTTTATGAAGCAGATCACTGTACATTTTTTTCCCTTTCTTCAATTTTTTTCTCGACAAGACCTGTTCGGTGACGTCATTTGCAAAGAAAAGAATACCCTCGATTTTATTATCAGCATCCCGGTAGGCCTGGTATATGAAATTTAAATATACATCCACAAGCTGACCGTTGTCATGCCGGTCCACTTGTATCAGCATCTCATTAGCAGAGAAGGTTTCGCCAGTACTGTACACGCGGTCTAAAATTTCAAAAATACCCTGCGCTTGCAGTTCCGGCGAGCACCTCCTTTACGGTTTTGCCAATAATATCCTTTTTATGAATCAGATGCAGGTACAAATCGTTTGCCAGGGTATAGATATGTTCGGGACCTTTTAAAATGCCCATGCAGGAAGGGGCCTGTGCGTATAAATTGTAAAATCGCGACCGTTCTATTTCAAAAGCCTTTTCTATTTTTATTTTCTCTGTCACATCTCTGCCGATACAGTAACACAATTTTTTTGCCTCATCCCACACAGCAGACCATTGCAGATAAACAATATTGCCATTTTTGTGTACAACTTTTTTTTCGAAGATAGCATGCTCAAAGACATATCTGATATCAAGATCTTCGGAATCCGGATACTGCTCTTGAATGATAAACTCAGTATATTTCCTTCCTGTTAATTCGTTAAGCGTATAGCCTAAAATACGCTCCGATGCTTTATTGACCCACACAAATCTTCCTTCCTCATCACAGGAAAAGATCAGATCCAGTGAAAAATCCAAGATCTTGCCAAGATCATGGAGTCGCTCTGGAACATTTTGGCTTTGACCGGTTCTATCTTTAGTGTTCTTATCCTGCATTTTTGTTCTGTTTTTTAATGGACTGCTTTTTTCTTTTTAATTTTCAGCGTGCGGCGATCGCATCGGGCATTTATTCCTTTAGTTTAATGAATTTGTTAAAGTCATCCTGACGCCGTTTGGCAACTGGAAGAATCGTGCCGTTGGACAGCTCGCAGAAGTACCCGTCTTTTTTTGAGATCTTAATAATATGGCGCAGATTGACAATATAAGAGTGGTGTATCCTGAAAAAATAACTGCTGTCCAAGATAGTACTGTACTCGCCAAGATTTCTGCTGGACATGATCCTGTCGCCATTTGATAGGACAAAGACGGTGTATTTCCCGTCTGCCTTGCAAAAAATAATGTCGGTCATCGGGATGAGTTCGATTTTTTCCACTGAGGCTACTGCTACATACTCATTGGTCTGATTGGCGGCGTTTAAAATGTTTATGGCGTTGATAGTCTGGTTCTGATAAGAACGCTCCATTTCTCTGCGTTTAATTACTTTATAAACCGCTATGATTATAGCATTGAAATCAAGTGGTTTTAATAGAAAATCAATTGCATTGTGTTTGAAAGCCTGTATTGCGCACTCCTTATTGCCTGATACAAGTATAAGTTTAGGCATGCTGAACTCCAGCTTCTCGAACATATCAAAAAAATCATTATCCTTCATCACAATATCCAGCAGTATGAGATCGGGTCGCATTGTTTTAACCAATACCGAAGCGTCAATGATGCAGTCTGCCTCACCTATAATTTTAATAATCATAGTATTCTCCTGCTCAAATTTTTTTAAAATGGACAGGGTATCTTTTTCCTTTGATATGATTATGGCATTTACGGGTGTCATGATATTATTTTTTCAATCAATGATTATTTAATTCGCGTTATACTGCTGTGGCGGCAATTTTGTTTTTAGCGGGTTTAAAAATTATAAATTAAAGAAACATTAGAAGATTATGGCTGTCTTTTTGCAAGGCACTACTTTTGTAATTAATAAGTGTTTGTATATTTAGAATAGGTGGAGCTATAAGGGCATATCTATTTTGAACGGTAGAATTTTTAAAGCTCAAAAAAAATGTTTTTAAATTTAAAAGAATTACACATTGTATTTTTATATTATTTTTCATATAGTTTATATCATTATACACTCTAATATTTTCTGGAGCTAAATGCGGAAAGGGTCCCTTTTATCAGTGCTTATCCAGAATTCCGTATGCCCTAATAGCTGAAAGGCCCAATAGAAAAGAGAATAGTGATGCAGTCGGAATGAAGCAGAATGCAGTAAGTAGATAATTTAGGAAACTGACGGCTCGAACATTAAATATAATTAATCAATTTTTTTTAAAGTATTACTGCTAATTATAGTTTATAAATTATTGTATTCTAATATTTTATAGGTTTGTTTTGTGAGGCCCCAGGTTTTGAGTTTACTAAAAGTTATTCCTGTAAAAGGAATAGCATTTTAATTATACTAATCGAATTTTGATGCTGTCAAATTTTTCAGTGCAGTTGTTTATTTTTGTACTAGTTAATAATAATTGAGATCCAATGAAAACCTTGAGAAGAAAAGAGAAAAGTGAAATTAAGAAGGTGCGGCAGTACATTAAGATTAAAAGCAGGATTATCAATACCATGGTATTCTCCATTATGTATTTTATTGCCATTCTGTCGCTTTGTAATATAGTAGAGTCGCTTTCTTAGAATTTGTACATCCACCGTATTAGTCGGATACTTATCAAACAGACTTAATCAGGTCTGTTTTTTTATTTTATAATGATACAGTTGCTATTGTACCCTTAACTTTTGCTGAAATTGCTATAACTAATCTCAGAGCATATTTGTGATGTACTGGTTTTAAAGATCGTCTGTTAATATTGGTATTAGCATACTTTTACATAGAAGTGGAATAATTTTTTACATAAAGTTCTTAATTGACCAGAAGCAATGATTGTAAATTACCGAATGGGGCTTACGGAATTCAAAGTTTTATAATAATAATTTCTATAAATTTAATTTCACTGTATTAATTCGAGCAATATGATAAAAGTGGATCATTCGCCTGTTTAAGTACAAATGATAATATTCTATAAGGTAAATTTGCATCAGGGAAAAACAGTAATCTGACTATTAATTTATGATTTTTAATAGAAGTCTTTACTGATTTAGTCTGCAGGAAATGAATTCCTGCAAATATGTCGCTAATTTGAATTACACTTGGCGAATCCTTACAAAGGGCGTCTCATTAACTTAAAGAATATCCATGCCAATTATTTCCAATAAAAAAAAAAAGGGAATCAGAAAATAGCGACCTTGCTGGCCTTTGCTCTTATACCTCTTTCTGGTTTTGCTACAGACATTTACCTTCCTTCAATGCCTTCCATGGGAACAGCTCTTAAAATCACTAGTCTAGAGGTGCGACTGACACTTACTATATTTCTGATAAGTTATGGTGTAGCGCAATTATTTATTGGGAGTATTGTAGATAGTTTTGGCTGCTACAATATCAGTCTCACTGCGATGGTGCTTTTTATTATATCTTGTCTCATAATAGCCAATACCAAAAACATTTATCTTATCTATGCAATGAGGCTCATTCATGGAATAACAGTAGCTGGTATTGTAGTTTCTAAAAGAGCCTACTTTGTTGATGTCTTTGAAGGGGAACAGCTGAAAGTTTATTTGAGCATCTTTACAATAATCTGGTCTACAGGCCCCATAATTGCGCCCTTTATAGGAGGGTATCTGCAGGATGTATTCGGCTGGGAATCTAATTTTTATTTTTTGGCTTTCATTGCATTTGTGATATTTCTACTTGAGATAATATACAGCGACGAAACCATAAAAACTCCGATGGAATTTAATCTAAAGAAAATTGCTGGAGTTTATTTGGAAATGCTCAGTACTCCAAGTTTTGTAATGGGAATTCTCATGCTTGGACTGGCCTATTCCATGGTGATGGTCTATAATATGTCGGGGCCTTTTATTATTGAGCACGAACTGCTCTGCTCACTCCTGTTACGGCAGGATACTGTTCCCTGATTTTAGGATTTGCCTGGATGACAGGTGGTTTTATCGGTAAAGCCACAATTCAATTCCCCTTCTATAAAAAAATGGCAGTGAATATTCTCGTTGTGACTTATTTTCTTGTTTGCAATGATTTTTACTCTTGGCTTCTATGTGAATATTTTTACACTGGTGTTTTTTGCCTTTTTAATTCATGTGTGCTCAGGTTATACCTATAATAATTATTTTATATTCAGCCTAAGCAGGTTTCCTAAGAATGCAGGTATAGCAGGAGGACTTACCGGGGGAATCGTCTATATTCTGGTATCTTTTCTAAGTTATATCATTATTGCCGTCCTTCCGGCAAAAGACCAGTATAATCTCAGTTACAGCTATTTTATTTTAGCACTGCCGTCTGGTCTTTTAATGTTTATTATCGCTCGCTATATCAGGGAAAGCCCTCAACTTTCAAAACGAGGTTAAAAGCTGGCAGGACTGCTTGTACGAGAGACATAGGGAATTGAATGGTCAAAAATGCTGTTCTCGTTTTGGGTTTTATTGATAGCGTTTTGGTGAATCTTTATTTTACTTTTGCAATGATTTGATCAATAGCTATAGCAAATACCGCATCTTTAATTTCTTGATCAGCGGGAAGTCCAAATGACATCATGCCGATAATTTTATCATTACAAATTAAAGGACCACCGGACATTCCAATATTTCCTTTAAATGAAGACTTAATTACTTTTATATCAGTTAATTTAATGTCATTGGCATTAACGGACATGTTTTGTATTTCAACAATATGACCAGAGGCATCGGATTTACTGGTCTCTAGATTGTAATCATCAATAATCAGACTATTAGTATCCCAATGGGCAGTCGTTATCGGCATAGTAAGTAAATGCCCATAATTTTTGACACTATCATTTTGTTTTGCATTTGTTTCAGACAGCAGTACATTACTTTTTACAGTAACAGGTAATTTAATGACCACAGCTTCTATTTCCGGCATGGATTCTAAGTAGTCTACTGAAAGCGGTATAATCATTTTTGTGCCCCTCTTTAGAAGCCAGAATTGTACAAACCTGTAGCCGGGGTTTGGTTTGAAATTATTTGGATTAAGCACGTGATGTGCAATAAGAACAGCGGAGTCTTTTATTAAAAAACCCGTACCGCAGATACCGCCTATGACAGGGGTTTCTTCCGGTGTATTGTATGAAATCTTAACAACTGCAAAGACTGAATTTTCTATTTGTGCCTTGGCACTTTGCATAGAAAAGAGTAGTACAATAATTGATATTATCTGCTTTTTCATTGCTGGATATAAATTAATACATATTTAAGTTTTCTAACGAAAATAAGAAGTTCCCTTTTTCAGGATTTATTTTCCGATAACCTGATATGTTTGAGTATAACTTTCTAAACACTAATGTAGTGCATTTATTTTTATGAAACTTCTGTAAAACTATGTAAGTCTCTTCAATAAAATATTCTTTTTGCTAGGACTATCTATTTGAACCATCAGCTTAACTGTGAAACGGAATAGATAGTGCGAGGAGTCTGAAATAAAAAGCAGGATGATCAATACAATGGTGTTTTCTGCTGTATCTTTTACAGTCATGCTTCTGTTCTGTAAAATTATATAAATACTGGTATATTCACGTAATTATCCTATAAAGGAATTTATAAATTATGTAAACTGATTGAAAATCAGTTTTTTAATTTTGAGTGTACAATTTTATAAACTTAAATGAACGGAAGATGAAAACACTTTTGAAAATTAAAATCGTAATGCTGTTTTTAATCACAGCTTTTATATTCTCCTGTAAAAAGAATGAAAATAATGATGTAAATCCTATTGGAGTTAAGTCCGACACAATGGACATGTCTGCTGATACAATAGGTCCGGCGCTGGATTCCTCTGCGACATTAAATCCCGAGCAGAACGGACAGCATGGAACTACAGGAGCAACAGGTGAAGGGGCGACTGGCTCAGGTACAGCTGGTTCAACACAAAAAGGGAATCAGAATATAAGAACGGACTCTATTTAAAGATTTTCTTTAATTAAAATATAAATCTCTCAACAGTGTTGAGAGATTTTTTTATTTATAAAAAGCAGACCGTAGTGGAAAGTCTAATCAGGATGTTTAAATTTTTGGTATCCTGCTGACATATTTATTGTTTTTGATGAAAAAGCGCCAGGGCAAGAGTGCGTGATCTCCTGCATAGTCAACCCCGACTCTCGGTACAGCGGCTATTTGATCATCATCATAACGAAAGCCATGGTCTTCAACCCAGATTTCATCTCCAGCGAGTTCTTTTTTATTAAATCCACTGTCAATTCCCAAAGCTTTTGCGGCAGATCCAGGCCCAGATGTAATGCGGGAATTTCCAGCTTTAAGGTCGCGTCTGCTTTCGATGACATCTATTCCTTTGAAAGGTTCCACGGCACGGATTAAAACTGCATGAGGTTCTCCTTCACAGGCAGTAACAATATTGAATAAATAATGAATACCGTAACATAAGTACACATAAGATATGCCGCCATGCTGGTAAAGCGTTTCAGTTCTGGAAGTTCTTCTTCCTCCATATGCGTGGGAAGCTTTGTCAGCAATTCCCATATAGGCCTCTGTTTCTACTATAATCCCGGCAGTTATCTTTCCGTTAACCTGTGTGAAGAGCACTTTTCCCAGCAGGTCTTCGGCAAGAAAGAGAACATCAGGATTCTGATAATAAGAATAGGGGAGTTTAAAAGGTGTTACAGCATTTATTTTCATATAATTTTTATAAAAAAAAGGTAATTTTCAAAGCAGTGCTAGTCTTGCTGAAAAATTTTCTTCTTGTGGTTTAATCCCCAGTCCTTCATTGCATAGATAATGGGCGTTAAGGTATCCGCATAAGGTTCCAAGATGTAGGATATTTTGACTGGATAATCGTTTGTTATAATTCTTTTGACCAGCTGGTGCTGTTCGAGTTCCTTAAGTTCTTTAGAGAGAACTTTTGGAGTTAGTCCAGGAATGCTCTCCTGGATTTCTGTAAATCGGCTGTTGCCAACACCAACTGAAATAATGATCGATAGTTTCCACTTTCCATTAATTACTTCAAGTGTGTCCCGTACAGGCTTAACGGTATTCAAACACTCACAGTAAGGTTTCTTTTTCGACATAATAAAATTTTTATTTTGCTTTCCTTTGGGAAAGGACTATACAAAGGAAAGTAATTTTGATTTAATTTTGTAAAATAATCTCATTAAAATTCGCATTATGGCAGAAGATAAGAAGATGCTGATAGGTCTTCACCTTGGAAATGGATATGGTTCCCAATCGGGAGCTTGGCGCATGCCGGGAGTTGACCCCAAAAGCTATACGAGTTTTGATGCCCGTGTAAAGCAGGCTCAGGCGACTGAGCGGGGCAAATTTCAATTTATATTTCTGCCGGACGGTCCCGGTGCTGTGATGACAGATATAGCGACTGAATCTCCGGCTTTTAATCTTGATGTGATGATGACCCTGGGCGCAGTAGCCCGAGAAACAGAGTATATTGGATTGGTCGCCACGGGATCAACCACTTTTAATGAGCCTTTCAACCTGGCCAGACAATTTAAGGCATTGGATGTTATGAGCCATGGCAGGGCTGGCTGGAACGCCGTTACCTCGAGCGGTGAAGATGTTGCGGCTAACTACGGAAAAAGAATTCCGTCGAGCGAAGACCGCTATAGTCGTGCTCACGAAACTGTTCAACTCATTCAGGCGCTTTGGGGGAGCTGGGGAAAAGATGCCTGGATACATAACCAACAGAGTGGACAGTTTGCAGAAAAAGATCAGATTCTTCCAATTAACCTGCAGGGTAAATATGTCGGTTCAAGAGGTCCTCTTTATATTCCACCATCCGAGCAAGGGCGACCTATTATCTTCCACGCAGGCGGGAGTCCCAATGCACATGAATTGGCAGGGCGTTTTGCCAACGTGGTAATAGAGGCGACATTTACCATTGAAGATGCAAGAGCGCGGCGTAATGCATTTAGAGCGTACGCAAAAAGATACGGTCGTGATCCGGATGAAATCAAATACATTGCCGGACTGATGACCACCATTACCAAAGACAGACGAACCGCACTGGATCGAAGAATACAATTAGGAGGAGACTCACTTATGCGGCGTGTTGGCTATCTGGAAAGAATGCTGGGTATTTCCCTTGATCCGTCCCTCATCGATGAGCCGCTTTCAGAAATGCGACTGGCCAAAGCTTTTCCATCCCGTTATGATCCTCGTTCTGCTAATGCATTGAAAATTGCTAAAGAGGGCTGGAGTGTTCGTGATACTCTTGCGCACGGTGTGATCGATTATCATCCTGTAATTGTAGGTCCCGGTCTAGAAGCGACTGATCATATGCAGGCATGGTTTGAAGCGGCGGCAATCGATGGGTTCTGGATTTCACCAGATGTTAATGCAGATGGAATTGATGCCTTTGTAGATCAGGTAGTTCCGATTTTGCAGGACCGTGGGCTTTTTCACAAAGAGTATGAAGGCAAAACTTTACGGGACCACGTTGGAGCCCCAAATCAGTACGGTATTGATCCACAAGTTTAAATTGATTATAACAAAATAAAATCTAGATAAAATGAATATAGGAATAATAGGTACCGGCGCAATCGGCGGTACGATTGCAAAAAAAATGGCGGCAACGGGTCACAATGTGAAGATTAGTAATTCAGATCAGGGTGATAAACTAAAGGCCCGCGCTTTGGAATTAGGAGTATCACCTGCGGCTATAACAGATGTTGTACAAGACGTTGATGTTATCATTCTATCAGTGCCGACAATGGCAATTCCAACTTTGCCCAAAGATTTATTGGCAGAGGTTAAGGAGAATGTAATTGTGGTTGATACCTCCAATTACTATCCTTTCCGTGATGCCGATATTGAAGAGATCAAAAACGGAAAAGTAGAAAGTGTCTGGGTTTCTGAGCAGTTGGGAAGGCCTGTTATAAAAGCCTTCAATAACTTATTAGCGGAAACATTGGCAAACGGAGGAAAGCGACCCGGTGCTCCAGACAGAATAGCAATGGCTGTGGCGGGTGCTGACACAGAGGCAAAAAAAACAATTACAGGATTAATTAACGATGCTGGTTTTGATGCAGTGGACTCAGGTGAGCTTTCTCAATCGTGGAGACACCAGCCGGGAACACCTGCTTACTGCACGGAACTTAATGCAGAGGAATTAAAACAGGCATTTTCTGATGGTGTAAAAGAGCAGGCCCCTTTCTTAAGAGATAAGGCTATTGCCGATCTTTCTTCTCTGCCATCATACCCATCGCATCCAGATGTGGTAAAGTATAACAGAGGACTGTTTCAAAAAAATCCTAAATCTGTCTAAAACAAATTCATTATAAAATAGATCTTTCCATTTTGATCAGGGAAGATCTATTTTAAATAATAGCTGGTGCGTTAAATTTAAAAGCAATCAGTAACGAATACCATGAAGATTATTTTATTAGTGTTACACTATTGGGTCGAACGAGGAGCAAATCGTAAAAACGTTTCATTATTGCCTACTTTTGTATCACAATAGTGCTTGCTGATTAGCAGAACTTTGTCCTTATAATTATTAAAAAAAAATTATGGCAAAGACAATTTTCATAACGGGTGCATCCCGCGGATTCGGGAGAATTTGGACAGAGGCATTTTTAAAACGCGGCGATAATGTAGTGGCGGCTGTTCGCAGTCCTGAAACATTAACCCAGCTAAACAAGGAATTTTCATCCACTCTATTGGTGGTAAAACTTGATGTTACAGATAGATCCGCAAGTTTTCAGGCAATGGAAACTGCAAAAAAGCACTTCGGTACCATCGACATAATGATAAATAATGCCGGATTTGGACACATTGGGGCAGTAGAGGAACTCAAAGAGCAGGATGTAAGAGCGCAGTTTGAAACCAATGTACTGGGTTCACTATGGGCCATTCAGGCTGTTCTGCCAATTATGCGTGAACAAAATTCCGGGCACATCATTCAGCTTTCAAGTGCCTTGGGATTAAATACCGTATCATTAATGGGGCTCTACAGCGCGACCAAGTTTGCCGTAGAAGGGCTCACTGAAACCCTGGCTGGTGAAGTAAGATCTTTTGGCATTAAAGTTACAATACTAGAACCGGGAGGCTTTTCTACAGATTTTTTCGGTAACACTTCTCTTGCACTCAGCGAATCAATACCAGATTACGACGATATAAGAAAAGAATTTTATAAGCATGCAAATGAACAGGATTCCGGTAACCCTGCGGCAACTGCCAAAGCTCTTTTTAAATTGGTAGACTCAGAAAATCCGCCGTTAAGAGTCGCTACTGGGTAAAACTGCTTTTCCATGGACCAAACACACTTACGAAGAACGCCTGAGAACATGGGAGTCATGGCAGGATGTTTCTGCAGCGACACATGGTTAATAGAAGTTGAAATTAACAGAATCTGAATTTTCCCGATTCTTTTTTTAAAATTAAGAACAATGAAACATTTCAAAAAAATCAACGATCTGCATGAAGCTCTTGGTGTAAAAGCTCCTGAAAATCCACTTTTTAGTGCGGCATATGGGGAACACGGCACCTGTGACGGTAATACTATTCTGGAATTTTCTTCAGATTTTTACATCATCGGATTTAAAAAATTAAAATCCGGCGACATGCATTACGGAAAAACAAAATACGACCATGATCTTGGTTCAATGTCATTTGTAAAGCCCCGGCAGAAAGTGGTTTTTAAAAATGTGGAACTAGAAGAAAAGGGATTTCTAATCATTATTCATGAAGACTTTTTGCCGGGAACAGCTCTTTACAACGAAATCAGGAAATACAGTTATTTTGATTACCAGGTTAATGAGGCACTGCATCTTTCACCTGCAGAAGAGGATATTATCTGGAATTTGTATTTCAGCATTGAAAAAGAATACCATAATAATACTGACGAATTAAGCAAGGCTATTATAGTAAGCCATTTGGATTCGATGCTTAAATATGCGCGGCGCTTTTACAAAAGACAGTTCATAAACCGCAAAGAACTAACGGGTTCTACAGTCACAAAATTTAATGCGGTGCTGGTCGCTAATTTTGAAGAGAGAAAAACAACAAACATTGGACTGCCAACGGTATCTCTGATGGCAGAGAAGCTTAATATATCTTCGCGCTATTTAACCGATCTACTAAAGCAGGAAACAGGAAAGACGGCACTGGAGCTGATTCATCTTTTTTTAATCGGTGAAGCAAAAAATTTATTAACAGAAGGAGAACTTAATATATCAGAAATATCGCATTTACTTGGTTTTGAAAATACTACCTATTTTTCGAGACTGTTTAAAAAAGAAGCAGGCACTACACCAAACGAATTCAGGGCAGACAAATTAAATTAATCAGTTGTAAATCTGATACGGCAGTAACAAGCAAGCCGATTTGCAATTATTTTAAAAGCAGAGCGGTATAATTAACAAAAAGCCTGGACTGAGGTTTGAATAACGAATTAATTAAAAAAAGTCATAAAAATTAAACATATAAGCAATGTCAAATAATCAAAATAAAATAGCATTAGTAACAGGCGCAAGCTGCGGACTTAGTAAAGATTCGGCTTTGCAATTAGCAAAAAAAGGATTTGATATCATTCTTACTTATCAAACCAAAAAAGAATTTGCAGACAAGGTGGTAAAAGAAATTGAAACGATTGGAAAAAAAGCGTTTGCACTGCCTTTGGACATTTCTACAACAGCAGGTTTTGACCAATTTGTAATTGAAGTAAAAGAGGTTTTAGATTCTCAGTTTTCTAATTCAAAATTAGATGCACTGGTAAACAACGCAGGTATCGGAATCAACGAAAGTTTTGAAACCACAACCGAAGAAATTTTGGACGCAATGACAAATATCCATTTCAAGGGGCCTTATTTCCTAACACAAAAATTACTACCATTGCTAAATGACGGAAGCGACATCGTGAACACATCTTCTGGTTTGGCAAGATTTTCTTTTACTGGATATTCCGCTTATGGCGCAATGAAGGCGACAGTCGATTCCTTAGCAAGATACCAGGCGCTGGAACTGGGCGACAGAAAAATAAGAGTAAATTCTATTGCTCCGGGTGCTATTGAAACTGATTTTGGAGGCGGGGTAGTCCGTGATATTTCAGATTTAAATAAACACTTAGCTTCAGAAACAGCTTTAGGAAGGGTAGGTCTGCCGGATGATATCGGAAGTGCAGTAGCATTTCTTTCTTCGCGATGATTCTAAATGGATTAATGCACAGCGAATAGAAGTTTCCGGCGGATACAGGATATAAAGAGAATTCTGAACAAAACAAAAAACCATTCGATTAGTTTTGAATGTTTTTTTTTAGTCTTTCCCACTGCTGATTTTAAGGAGATTGCAACATCCTTTGGCTGTCATTCTAGTAATGTCTGCGTTCCAAATCTCACCTTGTGAATTTTGAGCTGGGGCATTTTGTGACCCAGCTAAGAGTGAAATGTTCTGAAGGAAAGCATTTGCGCAATATTAGAAGTGAGTTTATGATTGCAAGCGTTTTAGTATAAATTTTAAGAAACCCGAAAAGAAGAGAAAACTTTTCGGTTTTTTTATTAAATGTGTTCGTTATCTTTTACGGCTATTGCGTAATATTTTTTAGGTTGAAGTATTTTTTTGATTTCTGACTGCCAGGGTATTTTTCTTAATTGAAACATATAAACCTAATTCTCTCATATGTTTTAGTACTGTCGTGTGACAGACAAAATAACCCGATTTTTGAAGTTCTGTCGCAATACGATAACATCCATAAGTCTCTTTGGAAATAGAAAAAATGGAACTGATTTCTTTTTTTAGGTTTATACGCCATTTTTGTGTTTCTGTAAGCGACCCCCGTTTCCATGTTCGATACGTTCCTCTGTTTACATCCAATGCCCTGCACAATAACCTTATGGAATACTTTTTTTCATTTTCTGCCATAAATTGAAAAATAAAAGGCATTCCCAGGCAGATATATTTTCTGGCCTGCTTGCATGATTTCAAACTTTAAATCGGTGTCTTTAATTTTTTTTTTCGAGATGGTAAATCTTTTTTTCCTCAGAAGTTAAAATTAAGTTGCCATAGCCTGGAAAACATCCAGTTCCGTATTTTTTAAACTCTTTTCTCCAAAGAAAAAGAAGATTTTTATCTATTTGTAAATCTCTGGCTGTTTGAGCAAGACTGCCCATTTCATAGCTTAACAGCACAGCTTTTAATTTGAAATCACGATCATATGTTTTTCTGCTGTTTTTCATAAAGCTCCACTGTTGAACTCATCGATTGTCTGGTAATTAAGACTGGAATGTATTCTTTTTTTATTATACCAGTTTTCTATATATTCAAATAGTTCTTTTTTCATTTCATCTGCTGTCAGCAATCTAGTCTGTCTGTAAATCAATTCTCTTTTTAGTGTATTGAAAAAACTTTCTACAGCGAGCATTATCATATTTGTCCCCCTTGCGACTCATACTGCGCGTGCAGTTTAATTCATCCAATTTACTAGTAAATATTTTGTTAGCATATTGTATGCCTCGATCAGAATGAAATATCAGCCCGTCTGAAACAGGACGATTAATTACGGCTTTTTCAAAGGCAGGCAGAGTAGTAACCTTTGTTGAAAGTCCGTCGCTCAAATGCCAGCCTATTATTTTTCTGTCATATAAGTCCATAACGACAGTTAAATATGCAAACCTTTTATCTATATGGATATAGGTAATGTCTGAAACCCATACCTTAGCTGGTTTATCGATTTTAAACTGCCGGTTTAATACATTTGGAGCAGTGCATAGATTATGTTTTGAATCTGTTGTGGCTGTAAATTTCTTTTTAACGATACGGTGCAGACCAAGCTGTTTCATATAAAATGAAACCTGAGTATCGGAAATTTGAAAGCCCCGGCTGTGAAGTTCTCTTGTAATTAATATAGTGCCCTTATGCTGTTTGAATTCAAAAAAAATAGATTTTATTTCTTTTTTAAGCAAATAGACACGAGTTTCTCTTTTTGAAAAAGGTCGCTTTGTCCACAAATCGTAAGTAGAGTGAGAAGCTCCTAAGACCTCAAACATTTTGTATAAAGGATATTTATCTCTGTTCTGGTGTATAAAATGACAAAGGACGTGTTTGCCCTGATGCATGTATGTAATTCCTTTCTCGAGTATTTCAAGCCGGAGCCGGGATGCTTGCCAGCTTCTTTTCTAATTCGTAGATTTTCTTATTTTCATAATAGACTCTTTTACGGCCCTCACCAGGAAAACTTCCCTTCCCATATTTTTCATAAACTTTACGCCATTTACAAAGTCGCTTGGGATCAATATCGAGTTCCGCCGCAGTTTCTGCAAGTGTATTCCTTCTATAGGTTAGAAGAACAGCGTTCTCTTTGAAAAGAGGCGGGTAATGTCTAATATTTTCTGTCATATGTAAGACAATTAATATTATTCAATAAGATACGCTAAGTTACGAAAATTTCAGAAGAATTTCTGTTTCAATTCTTTCTCATTTTCTTGAGAACACTTTAAAAGAGCCTAAAAGGTATTTCATTATGTTAAAAGTTTAGGATAGAAAATAACGAAGAAAAAATCGGGCGACACGATAAATGAGAGCACGTGATTTTTACCTATTTGAAAATCTGCAGTCGTATTTATTTTAGTTTCGCAATGATTTGATCAATAGCTATAGCAAATACTGCCTCTTTAATTTCTTGATCAGCGGGAAGTCCAAATGACATCATGCCGATAACTTTATCATTACAAATTAAAGGACCGCCGGACATTCCAATATTTCCTTTAAATGAAGGCTTAATTACTTTTATATCAGTTAATTTAATGTCATTGGCATTAACGGACATGTTTTGTATTTCAACAATATGACCAGAGGCATCAGATTTACTGGTCTCTAGATTGTAATCATCAATAATCAGACTATAAGTATCCCAATGGGCAGTCGTTATCGGCATAGTAAGTAAATGCCCATAATTTTTGACACTATCATTTTGTTTTGCATTTGTTTCAGACAGCAGTACATTACTTTTTACAGTAACAGGTAATTTAATGACCACAGCTTCTATTTCCGGCATGGATTCTAAGTAGTCTACTGAAAGCGGTATAATCATTTTTGTACCCCTCTTTAGCGACCAGAATTGTACAAACCTGTAGCCGGGGTTTGGTTTGAAATTATTTGGATTAAGCACGTGATGTGCAATAAGAACAGCGGAGTCTTTTACTAAAAAACCCGTACCGCAGATACCGCCTATGACAGGGGTTTCTCCCGGTGTATTGTATGAAATCTTAACAACTGCAAAGACTGAATTTTCTATTTGTGCCTCGGCATATGGTATAAAAAAATAAAATAAAATTATGGATACTAAATGCTTTTTCATTTTCTAGAATATTTTCCTGTTATCGCCGTTATTAGCAGTATAGAGTCCTAATTCTTTCATATGTTTTCCAACTGCCTTAATAGATAATTGATAGCCCAAATTTTGAAGCGTAATTTTAATTCTCTGCTTTCCATAACTTTGTTTAGTCGCAAAGAATATTGCAGTTATTTCTTTTTGTACTGCCTCTTTTCTTTTTTGTTCTGTATCATAATTATTCTTCCATCTTCTGTAGGTGTTTCTGTTAATGCCCAAAACTTTACACATATTTCTTATGGAATATCTTTTTTCATTGTCCTTCATAAATTCAAAAATTCTTGGTTTTCCATCTTTGAGATGTTCTCCCGCTTCTTGTAAAAGTTCAAAATCTAATTCTGATTTTTTTATCTTTTTTTCAAACTGAGATTCTTTATGATTTTCCTTATTCTTTTTTAAGGAATTATTTTTGGAAAAGCCCTCTGGACCGTATTTTTTATATACTTTGCGCCAGCTGGTCATTGCACCCTCATATAGTCCGAGCTCCTGTTCGAGTTTCGTTAAATTATTTCTTTTGTAACTCACCAGGACGGCATTCACCTTAAAATAGGGATCGTACACGTTATTTACTCTTTTCATATTAATCATGATTAGATATTTGAACCCTGTTCTTCACCAGCATTGAACTGCTCGATAGTTTTATAATTCAATGTTGAATGAATCCTTTTTTTATTGTACCAGTTTTCTATATAGTCAGCTATTTCCTCTTTTAATTCTGGTTCATTCAGCAGGTCGGTCTTTTGATAGATTAGTTCCCTTTTAAACGAACTGAAAAAACTTTCAGCAACTGCATTGTCCAAGTGACTGCCTTTTCGGCTCATGCTTCTTACACATTGATAAGAATTAAGCCGTGCTTGCAAAAGCCCTATTGGCATACTGCACACCTCTGTCAGAATGAAATATCAGTCCATTTATGACTTTACGTTTAGCCACAGCCATTTCCCAAGCCGGCAAAATGGTAGTTTTAGTATGAAGACTGCCGCTCAGACTCCAGCCGATTATTTTCCGGTCATACAGATCCATAATGATTGTCAGGTAAAGAAATCTTGACTTTGTCTGAATATAAGTGATATCGGAAACCCATGCCTGAGAGGAGGAATCTGGTTTAAACTGCTGGTTTAAAATATTAGGGGCTGTATAATAATTATGCTTGGAATCTGTAGTGGCTTTAAATTTTCTTTTTGATCTCTTGCGTAATCCCAGCAGTACGCATGTAATTAGATACCATTCTTGGAGCTATCTTAAATCCCCGCTTGTTAAGTTCTTTAGTTATCTTGTCCCTGCCATATTCTTTTTTCGAACTTAAAAAGATACCGGTTATTTCTTCTTTTAGCTGTGCCACGTAAAGATGCTTTTTTGGTATTCCAGTTTTTTTCCATTTGAAATATATCCGTTTGCATATTCCAAGGATCTCGCACATCAGTTTAATTGTGTACTTGTCTTCGTTATCTTTTATGAATGCATACAGCGCCGGTTTCCCTTGAAAAAGGTACGGTGTTCCTTTTTTTAAGATTTCCAGCCTAAGATCTGATTTTTTACTTCTTTTTTCAAGCTCGAAGAGCTTTTTATTGTCTGGATGCACTCTCGGGTAACCAATGCCTGGAAAGCTTCCTGTACCAAATTTTTTGTACTCCCTGCGCCATCTTGACAATACATTTTGATCTATGTCAAGTTCCACAGCAAAGTCTTTTAAACATTTTTTTTCATAACTTAACCTTACAACATTCACTTTAAAAGCGACATCAAATTTTCGGTACTCTTTAGGCATAAGTTTGCATTTTTATGTAAAACTTTTCAAGACTAAGGTACTGTATTTTTTGTACACTTATATATTGCTTTGTAAACCAGTTTTATAGATTAAGACAATGCTGTTTCTTTAGATATTAAAACTTCAAAAGTTTAACTGTGATAATAAATAGTTCAATAATTTTAGCTTGTAGAATAGAGATAAAGATTAATTATGGCTGAAGCAAAAGTTAATTTCTTTTACCATTAGGGAGGTTTGTAAACTGTAAATAGAGCCTGTGCGTTGCATCAGACAGAGGCAGTGTAATGCTCATCATATTACGATATGCGAGACAGTCCGTTTAAAAAGAGTATTAACATACAATGAATTTTCTAGTCATGTACTGGTATTCTGCTTGTAGTGTAAAATTATATAAATAGTGCTATATCGTAATAATTATCCTATAAAGGATTTCAGGAATTATATAAACCCGTTGCAGATCAGTTTTTTAATTTTGAGTGTACAATTTTATGAACTTAAATGAACAGAAGATGAAAACACTTTTGAAAATTAAAATCATAATGCTGTTTTTAATCACAGCTTTTATATTCTCCTGTAAAAAGAATGAAAATAATGATGTAAATCCTACTGGAATTAAGTCCGACACAATGGACATGTCTGCTGATACAATAGGTCCGGCGCTGGATTCCTCTGCGACATTAAATCCCGAGCAGAACGGACAGCATGGAACTACAGGAGCAACAGGCGAAGGGGCGACTGGCTCAGGTACAGCCGGTTCAACACAAAAAGGGAATCAGAATATAAGAACGGACTCTATTTAAAGATTTTCTTTAATTAAATAATAAATCTCTCAACACTGTTGAGAGATTTATTATTTATAAAAAGCAGGCCGTAGTGGAAAGTCTAATCAGGATGTTTAAATTTTTGGTATCCTGCTGACATATTTATTGTTTTTGATGAAAAAGCGCCATGGCAAGAGTGCGTGATCTCCTGCATAGTCAACCCCGATTCTCGGTACAGCGGCTATCTGATCATCATCATAACGAAAGCCATGGTCTTCAACCCAGATTTCATCTCCAGCCAGTTATTTTTTATTAAATCCACTGTCAATTCCCAAAGCTTTTGCGGCAGATCCTGGCCCGGAGGTAATGCGGGAATTTCCAGCTTTAAGGCCGCATCTGCTTTCGATGTGATCTATTCCTTTGAAAGGCTCCACGGCACGGATTAAAACTGCATGGGGTTCGCCTTCGCAGGCAGTGACAATATTGAATAAATAATGAATACCGTAACATAAGTACACATAAGATATGTCACCATGCTGGTAAAGCGTTTCAGTTCTGGCAGTTCTTCTTCCTCCATATGCATGGGAAGCTTTGTCAGCAATGCCCATATAGGCCTCTGTTTCAACTATAATCCCGGCAGTTATCTTTCCGTCAACCTGTGTGGAGAGCACTTTTCCAAGCAGGTCTTTAGCCAGAAAGAGAACATCAGGATTCTGATAATAAGAATAGAGGAGCTTAAAAGGGATTGAAGGATTTTTTTTCATATTATTTATCAGGGAAATAAGATATGTTTCAAAGCAAATATGTATTGTAAAATTACTACTCCTTTAATAATTTTATAATAGTGTTTGTATTATAATGTTTTTAGTAATGTAGGAATCTTTAATTATATTAGTTTGTTCCACTAGTAATTTTATTTTTATAAGCTAGTTTTAATTTAAGGTAAAAAAGAAATATGCATGATTATAGATTAGCATTAATTTTTATATATTTACCCAACTACTATATTAAAACGTTCTATTGAAAACTAGATTATCTGCCAGATTACGAATGATGTTTTTGTAAGATTTTGTTTTGTAAAATTTGTACCTTATTTGTACCTTCAGATTGCTTAACCCGTATGAGATAAGGAAAGTTAATTTCTGCATCGGGAAATAAAAGGCGCAAAGAAACATAAAAGAAAAATAAGTAAAGGAGCTGAAATATTAGTAGTTAATATTTTGGCTCTTTTTTTTGTTGAAATATTGGCTCTTATTAAAAATACATTTTCTTAATAAATGCTTGAATTATTCGGTAAAACTGTTAAAATGTTTAATTTAAGATAATATAGTATTGGGTTAGGATAAAATAAAGTTGGATTAATCTGCCTATTGCTTATAATTTTACAATTGTTAAATGTTGGAAGAGCGAGCAATTATTGGCTATTTTTGATAAATGTGTATTTTACACGAATAACCTATTTTTATCATAAAGTATAATCTCTTGGCTTAAAGCATTTTGTAATCTATTTAAATTAGAAATTGATTTTACTGGAAAACAATTTTGATTCTCAATTTTACAAGCGCATAATGATATCTTAGCGATGCGTAACGAAACAAGAAATTAATGTTCAATTTTAAAAAGGTGTATCTATTCTTGAGAATCGCATTTTTTATTATAAGTTGAGAATTAAAAAACGAAATATTAAATTTTTTTAAATATGAAAATATCTGGACTATTACTATTTACAATGTTGAGTTTTGGTTCTATGAACACAACATCTTTATGGGCACAAAGCGGTGATCAGATTCTGGATGGCATTGGCGAAACAGGATTGATTGCGCGTTACGTGTTTGATGGTGATGTAAAAGATTGGTCTCGAAATAATCTGCATGGTATTATGTCAGATTCAAAAATAAAATTCGAAAATGATGCCCAGTTTGGAAAAGTACTTTCTTTGTCTGCCAATACGAATGCTTATGTTGCCATTCCAGGAAATACATTTGCAGATGAAGAATCGCTTAGTATTTCTGGATGGATATATTTACTTTCTGACCAGCGAAATCAGCATTTTTTTGATTTTGGAAAAAGTAATAAAGCTCATTTTTTTGTCGCCCCAACAGGAAACAAGGAAAAAAGAAACTATCAGACAGAAATTACAACTTCAGCAGGAGAAAAATATAAGACAGAGGGACCAATTTTACAAATAAACAAATGGGTTCATTTAGTGGTTGTAATTGATATTCCATCACAATCTTTAAATACGTATGTAAATGGAGTTTTAACAAGTTCGACTAAGAATGTAAAATTGAAATTAAATCAGTTGTTTGATGCTGATTCAGGTAAAAATAATATATTGAATATAGGTAAATCAATTTCGCCTCAAGATCCTTATTTACAGGCAAAATTACATGATTTTAGAATTTATCGAATTCCCTTAACTGAAAAACAGATAGGAAAAATTTACCATAATTCTTTAAAAAAGGAAGAAGCTGAAGAAGAGGAACCAGAACAGCCAGTAGGAGATTTACCAAAATATCCTGCGACAACTCCTCAGCTGTTTAACCAATATTTAACCAGTATTTCAGATGTAAAAGTACAGACTGTGGTTGGTGATCTTCCTCGGTTACCAAGTTATATAAAAGGTGTCTACAGAGATGGAGTGGAAGGTCCTGACGTTCGAGTAATCTGGCCGGCACCAACGGACAACAGCTCTGTTCTAAAAGCGGGACAATATACTGTAACTGGAATAGTTTCTGGTACAGATTTTAAGCCTAAAGCAGTTGTTACGGTAAAAGTCGCGAAAGAAGGCGCAACACCAGAACTTAAGTTAAAAACTTTCAATCTGGATGAAGTAGCATTAAACTTAGATTCTCATGAACATGACACAAAATTTATTGAAAATAGAGAGAAGTTCATAAAAACGCTTGCAGAAACAAATCCTGATTCTTTTTTGTATATGTTTCGCAATGCTTTTGGACAAAAACAGCCAGAAGATGCTGAAGCGTTGGGGGTTTGGGATACTCAGGATACTAAATTACGCGGTCATGCAACGGGACATTATTTAACTGCAATAGCACAGGCTTATGAAAGTACGGGATATGACAGCACGTTGCACGAAAATTTTGCAAAAAAAATGGATTATATGGTCAATACGCTTTATGAGCTGGCCAAAATGTCTGGACAGCCTCGCGAAACTGGCGGAATCTATGTATCAGATCCCGCCGCAGTTCCTTTTGGTCCAGTCAAAACAGCTTATGATTCTGATTTAAGTACAGAAGGTATTCGTACCGACTATTGGAATTGGGGTAAAGGTTTCATCAGTGCTTATCCGCCAGATCAATTTATAATGCTGGAAAAAGGGGCAAATTATGGAGGACAAAAAACTCAAATATGGGCACCATATTATACTTTACACAAAATTCTCGCTGGTCTGCTGGATGTTTATGAAGTAAGCGGCAACGAGAAAGCCCTTGCAATAGCTGAAGGTATGGGAGACTGGGTTTATGCAAGAATGAAAAAACTGCCTAATGAAACTCTTATCAGTATGTGGAATAGATATATTGCTGGAGAATTTGGAGGAATGAATGAAGTTATGGCACGTCTTTATAGAATAACAAATGAGAAACGTTATCTGGAAGTGGCGCGACTATTTGATAATATCAAAGTATTTTATGGTGATGCAAAACATTCAAATGGATTAGCTAAAAATGTTGACACATTTCGAGGATTACACGCCAATCAGCATATCCCTCAAATTGTGGGTGCGCTTGAAATGTATCAGGATTCTAAGACTCCAGATTATTATCGTATTGCAGATAATTTCTGGTATAAAACGACGAATGATTATATGTACAGTATTGGAGGCTTTGCCGGGGCAAGTAATCCCGCAAATGCAGAATGTTTTATCAGTCAGCCTTCAACAATTTATGAGAACGGGTTTTCTGCCGGCGGGCAAAATGAAACTTGTGCAACTTATAATATGCTGAAGCTGACCAGTAATTTATTTCTATATGAACAGCGTGCTCGCATATATGGATTATTATGAACGTGGTTTATACAATCATATACTTGCTTCAGTAGCAGAAAAAACACCTGCAAATACCTATCACGTTCCTTTACGACCTGGTTCTATAAAACAGTTTGGTAATCCAAAAATGGAAGGCTTTACCTGTTGTAATGGTACAGCTTTGGAAAGCGACACTAAATTGCAAAATTCAATTTATTTCAAAAGTATTGATAATAAGTCTCTATATGTTAATCTTTATATTCCATCAACAGTAAAATGGAAAGAAAAAAATGTAACAATAGAGCAGAAAACTTCTTTTCCAAATGAAGATCATACTCAATTAACCATTAAAGGAGAAGGAAAGTTTGATATAAATGTTCGCGTACCGCATTAGGCGACAAAAGGATTTTTTGTAAAAATAAATGGCAGAGAGGAAAAAGTAAAAGCGGTTCCTGGAAGCTATCTTACTTTAAGCCGTAAATGGAAAGACGGAGATACGATTGAACTGCGTATGCCTTTTCAATTTCATTTAGATCCCGTAATGGATCAGCAAAATATCGCAAGTTTATTTTACGGTCCAGTTTTATTGGTAAGCTCAGGAATCTGAACCACTTAAAGAGTGGCGTAAAGTAACATTAGATGCTAAAGATTTGAATAAATCAATAAAAGGAGATACCGAGAAATTGGAGTTTGTTATTGATGGAGTACAATTTAAACCTTTTTACAATACATACGGGCGCCATTCGGTTTATCTGGATGTTACTTTAAAATAAGCTGGATAAAGGGAAAACAAAACAAAAAACAAAATTAAACAAGCATAAAACAAAGATGGGAAATAAAAAATACAGACTTGGTTTATTATTATTTTTAGGATGTACAATCACTATCCAGGCTCAAGATTATTGGAGTAAAATTGAACAAAAAGAACCTTCTTTGGGTATTGCAGAAGTTTATCAAAAAATAAATACGCCCGCTTTTCAATTAAAGCTGGTAAAAGCATCGCAGACAGTAGCGGGTTTAAGGCCAATTAAAAATCTAAATTTTGATTTTACGCCTAGTGACCGACTTGAAATTAGAGATAAAGATGGACTTTATCATCTGGGAGATATTAATTTAAAAATTAAAGAAGGAAATGGTGATTGGCAGAGCTTTTCGACAGCGACAAAACGCCAAGCAGTTACGCCTTTAGAAACTTCAGCAAAAGTATTGGCGTACGCAGATTTGGCTAATACGCCGCCAAATAATATTCCAGTAACAGTTAAACGTTTTTATGAAATTGACGGCGGTGAATTGGTAATGAGATTTGAGATTACAAATAAATCAGCTGGTACGATTGAGATTGGTGCATTGGGTATTCCTATGGTTTTCAATAATATTTTAGAAGGTAAATCGCTAAATGAAACTCATGCCCAAAATGTATTTTTTGATCCTTATATCGGAATGGATGCGGGATATTTGGAAGTAAAAAGATTAAGTGGTGAAGGACCTGCATTACTAGTGCTTCCAAAAGAAAATATGGCATTTGAGGCATACCGTCCTTTATTGGATGATCCAACGCCGCGAAGTATTGTTTTTGAAGGTTTTCATGAATGGATGGTGTACAGTAAAGCTTACGCAGAAAATGAATGGAAAAATGCACAACAGTGGAATGTACCAACTTCATTACTATTGAAACCAAAAGAGTCTAAAAGTATTGCATTTAAACTAGTACTTTCTGAAGGAATTGAAGACATACAAAATACGCTTGTAAAAGAAGAACTTCCTGTTGCAACAAGTATACCTGGATATGTCTTGCCACAAGATATTCAGTCACAGTTATTTTTGAATTATAAAGAGGATGTGAGCTCATTTGAAATTGAACCTAAAGGAGCTCTTCAAATAAAAGAAAACGGAAAAACGCCAAAAGGGTTAAAAAAATATACGGTTCATGGCATAAAATGGGGACGTGCGAGATTAACCATCAATTATAAAAATGGTGTCAAACAAACCATTAATTATAAAATCATTAAACCTGAAAATGAGGTTATTAAAGATTTTGGCCACTTCTTAACAACCGAGCAGTGGTTTGATCAGCCAGATCCAATTTTCAAAAGAAATCCTTCGATAATTAGTTACGATTACGAAACCAAAAAGCGACTTACTCAAGACAGCAGGGCTTGGGTTGCTGGTTTAAGTGACGAAGGCGGCTGCAGGAGGCTGGCTGGTCGCAATTATGAAGCGACATATTCAGCCTGATAAAGAAGAAATTAAAAAGTTAGAACAATTTGTTGATAAAACCCTGTGGGGCAATATTCAATACAGCGAGGGCAAAAATAAATACGGTGTTAAAAAAAGCGTTTTTTATTATGAACCAGATTCCTTGCCAAAAGGGACTTACAGCAAAGATGTAAATTATAACAGCTGGGCGACCTGGAAACATAAAGAAGCAAATGATCCCGGAAGATCTTATAACTATCCTCACGTAGCGCGACCTATTGGACGATGTACAGATTGGCGCGCTATAATAAAGATTTAGTAGAAAATAGGACATGGGACTGGTATTTAAAACAAGCTTATTATACCTCAATCGCAATGACAGAACTTGCTCCTTATTATGCTCAGTTTGGTCAAATGGAAGGTTCGGTATTTTTACTGATTTTAGAAGATTTGAAAAATGAAAATCTTACAGAAATGGCTTCCAATTTAGAAGCAAAAATGAAAGACAGAGCCAATCATTGGAAAGCGCTTGATTATCCTTTTGGAAGCGAAATGCCATGGGACTCGACAGGTCAGGAAGAAGTGTATATGTGGTCCGATTATTTTGGTTATGATGAAAAAGCAGATGTAACCTTAAACGCAATCTTAGCTTACATGCCAACAATGCCTCACTGGGCGTATAATGGTAATGCACGCAGATACTGGGATTTCTTGTACGGAGGAAAATTATCAAGAGTAGAACGTCAAATTCATCATTATGGATCTTCTTTAAATGCGATTCCGGTTTTGAAACAATACAGAAAAAAATCAGATGATTTGTATTTATTAAAAGTGGGTTACGGCGGACTTTTAGGTGGAATTTCGAACATTACTGAAGACGGATTTGGTTCTGCGACTTTTCATTCTTATCCGACAGAGTTACGAATTGATTATTTGTCTGGTGATTATGGTTCTGGATTTTATGGTTACGCTGTAAATACAGCAACTTATATTGCGAAAGATAATGATTTAGGCTGGCTGGCTTTTGGAGGTAATATTACTGTAAAAGGTGATTTAGTTCAGGTAAAATTAACTACTGCTCGCAAAATCTAAAGTATTTATTACGCCAAAACAATTGTGGCTGACATTAGATGCAGGAACTTTTGATACGATTACTTATAATACCAAAACGGATGAAGTTGAAATTACTTTAAGCAGTCAAAATGAATTTACTCCAAATGCTTATTTAAGAATTAACAAAGATATACAGCTTGCTTATCCAAAGGTTAGAGGTGCGTATGAAATAGCTTTGAAAAATAAAACTGTCAAAATTAAATTATAACGATAAATGAATATAAGATCAAAAAAAAACTTTTTCGAGAGATTTTTGCTGGGATTGTTTTTAATAATGATCAGTTTAAATGCTTGCGACCCAAAATTTTGAAAAATTTTTCCCAAAGAAAGATCTAACTACCGTTGGTGTATATTATTATCCCGAACACTGGGACCAGAGCCAATGGGACCGAGATTTGAAAAAGATTTCAGAAATGGGCTTTGAGTTTACTCATTTTGGTGAATTCGCCTGGGCACAATTAGAACCTGAGGAAGGTGTTTATGATTTTAAATGGCTGGATAAAGCGGTAGAAATTGCAGTTAAATATAAACTGAAAATTGTAATGTGTACCTCGACCGCTACACCTCCTGTGTGGCTGGTTCGGAAACATCCAGATATACTGGCAACTTACGAAGATGGCACCAAAACAGATCATGGTTCAAGGCGACATGCTTCTTTTTCAAGTAATTATTATAGAACCTATTCTTTAAAGATGATTGAACAATTAGCAAAAAGATATGGTAATAATAAAAACATTATGGGCTGGCAGGTAGATAATGAACCAGCACGCTTTCTGGATTATGGTACCGATGCGCAACAGCGTTATCGAAATTGGCTAAAAAACAAATACAAATCTATTAATGCTTTAAATACCGCATGGGGAAATAATTTCTGGAGTGGAACGTATACTGATTTTGAACAAATTAATATTCCGCTCCATAAAGAATGGGGAATGAATTTACATTCGCAGTTAGATCATTATCGATTTGCGGATGAAGAAACAGCCACTTTTCTGGATTCACAGGCCATTACCATACGCAAATTTGCAAGTAAAGACCAATGGATAACTTCTAACTACAGATCCAATTATAATGAAAGTTTTGTTGGAATGAGTAAAGAACTGGATTTCGATTGTTACACACGATATTTGGTTTACGGAGGAAGTTTAGGAATTGGTTCACAAGGTTATCGTTTAGGAGATTATACTAGTATTGGTATGTCAAATGACTTTTTTCGTCCTTTAAAAGGAATGTATGGCTGTATGGAATTGCGACCAGGACAAGTAAACTGGGGAAGTATAAATCCGCGACCAATGCCGGGAAGCGTTCGAATGTGGTTATGGCATGTTTTTGCAGGTGGAAGTAAATTTGCCTGTACCTATCGTTTTCGTGCGCCGCTCTACGGTTATGAGCAATATCATTACGGAATTGTTGGTACAGATGGGGTAACACCAACACCAGGCGGTTTAGAATTTAATCAGTTTATTAAAGAAATAGGTACACTGCGTAAAATGTATGATGCTAAAGCGGCATTGCCAGATTACTATTTAAAACGCAAAACTGGAATTTTGTTTAATGCTGATAATGTTATGGGGATCGAATTAAACAAACAGACAAAAGAATGGAACACCATTGGCCATTTTTTAAAATACTATAAGGCAGTTAAATCATTTGGCGCACCGGTTGATTTTGTTCGGGATACTACCGATTTTTCTAATTATCCATTTTTGGTTGTTCCTGCCTATCAAATGATTGACCAAAAAATGATTGACCAGTTGACTTTATATGCAAAAAATGGCGGGAACTTGGTATTGAGCTGTCGATCAGGAATTCAAAATCGTCAGGGGCATCTTTGGGAAGCTAAATTTTACGAACCAATGTGGAATTTAATCGGATCAGAAATAGAATCTTATGATTTGTTAATGCCTCAGTCTCCAGGCGTCATAAAGTTTAATAATCAGGAGTTTGCATGGACAAGCTGGGGAGATTTATTAAAACCTAATAAAGAAACAGACGTTTGGGCAATTTATGGAAGTGAGTTTTATGCAGGAAAAGCGACAGTAATTTCTAGAAGTCTAGGTAAAGGAACAGTAACCTACATTGGTGTAGATTCTAAAAATGGCGACCTTGAAAAACAAGTATTGCGAAAATTATATCAAAAGGAAAATGTGGCAATAGAAAATTATCCTGAGGGTGTAATGGTAGAATATCGTGATGGTTTTGGTATTGCAGTCAATTATTCGGATAAAAACTATGAAATCAGTTTACCAAAAAATGCGACTACAATTATTGGAAACAAAACTATCAAAACTTCCGATGTACTTGTCTGGAAATATTGATATCATTTAAAGCTCTTCAAATTAATTTATTAGCCATGTTAGAAAAAAAATAATTTACAGCCTTATTGTACTTGTTTTTACATTACAGGGTATTGGTCAAAACAAAGTTGAGACAGCTGTTTCTTCGGCTGGAAATCCAATTCTGCCAGGCTATTATGCAGATCCTACAATTAAAAAGTTTGGAGATATTTATTACATCTACGCTACCACTGATAATGAAATGCTGGCATCTGGAGCTCCAACTGTGTGGTATAGTAAAGATTTAAAAAACTGGTATAATTATACTATGGAAATACCGTCTTTTACAGCAAAACCAATTACCAATTTTTGGGCGCCAGATATTGTGGTTGGAAATGATGGTAAATACTACTTGTATTTTGGAAATTGTGAAATTGGCTGTAACATCTACGGTTACGTTTCTGATACACCAGTTGGACCTTGGAAAAAACTTAATGAAAATGATGAACCCGTTATTTCTAATGGCTATCCAAGAGAAGGTTTTCCGTCATTAGATGCACAATTTTTTAGAGACAGCGATGGTAAAATATATGGTTATTGGGGAACTTGGGTACATTATAATGGAGGATATGCAGTAGGAGAGTTGAACAATTCTACGATGAAAGATATGATAAATTCCAAAAATATTCCATTAAGTCAGACTCCTGAACCCTTTGAAGTCGCGTACATGATGAAAAAAGGAAATAAATACATTTTAATGTATTCTGGAGCTTCCTGTCATGATGAAACTTATAATGTGAGATATTCTTATTCTGATTCTCCTTACGGACCTTTTAAAGAAGGACTTAATAACCCAATTTTGAGTACAAGCGAAGACAAAACGACGCACGGGCCGGGACATCATTCGGTATTAGAAGATGGAAAGGATTATTATATAGTTTATCATAAACATGATTATCCAATGACACGTGGAGGTCTGGCAAGGCAAGTTTGTATCGATAAAATGATTTTTGAAAATGATTCGACCATTAGAAAAGTAATTCCTACTTCAATCGGTATTGAAAAAACTGTACAAACAAATGTTCCAGAAAACATAGCACTCAATGCCCAGACAGCGACATCATCTTTTTATCATTTGCAATCGCTAGAATACGATTACGAATACAAACCAGATTTTGCGGCAGATGATAATAATGCTACAATGTGGAAAGCTGGCAGTAATGCTCTTCCGCAGGATTTAACGATTGATTTAGGCAGTGTGAAACAAATTAAGAGGGTAACGACTCAATTTGAGTTTGCAAGTTATTATTATCAATACAAATTAGAATTTTCTAAAGATGGAAAAAACTGGCGGCTATATGCCGATAAATCGAAAAATAGTACTTCTGGAAGTCCAATGATTGATGATAATAATGTGACCGCTCGTTTCTTAAAACTAACCGTTTTAGGTACAGAAAAAGCAGGACTTTATGCGGCAGTTTGGAACATAAAAGTCTACAGCGAATTATTTGAGCTCCCACTGCAATTACAAAACAAAAAATCGAATACAGCACCCGCGACTTTAAGTTCTCATAAAATGCTGTTAGATCTAGATGTTATTAATGAAAAATACGGTAGTTCATTTAGCAGTTTACCTAATAAAGGTTCTTTAGGAGGTGTTTTTACGAAAACTGGAGATGTGGACATCTCTTGGGATAAAGAAGATAAAATTAAGGCTCTTAATTTTGTAAAAGGCTCTTTGAAACTTGATAAAGCAGTTCCTGAAAATCTGGCGTGGAATGGTTCTTACTCTGTTGCTGTGTGGGTAAAAAATCAAGAAGTATCCAAAGAAGGAGAAATTCTGGCCTCTTGGTGTGATCGTACCGAATATAATCTGGCAAATTCTTTTAATGCAATGGCTTATAATAGCGGGCACTATGGTGCTGCATATGCATTTAGATGGTCATTTTGATATGAAATACAACAAAGTGCCTGAACAAAATAAATGGCATCATATTGTTTTGACTTTTGATGGTGTGGTAGAGAAAATTTATGTAGACGGCGTACTTGATAATGCTCAAAATATGATGTTGTCATCGGCGATAAAAAAAGCTAAAATTATAATTGGTGCATCAGATATTGGAGAAAATTATTCTGGTTTTATGGCATCGTTGAAAATGTACGATTATGGTTTAAGTAAAGATGAGGTTGTAAACCTGATGAAACAAACTACTCCTAAAGTAACGAAAGGACCTTCTAAAAAATAGTTTAAAAATAATAGCATTCAAAAATGAAAAAAAGAGTACTTATTTTATGCGGTTTACTGCTATGTGCATTAAAAGCTTCTTCTCAAACTTATGAGGTTAAATCTCCTGATGGACGAATTCAAATAGAAGTGGTTAATTCTGACAAAATCTATTGGTCAGTTTTATTAAATGGAAATTTAATTATTGAGAATGCAGAAGCAGGAATGACCTTTTCATCTAAAACAAATTTTGGATTTAATTCGAAGGTTAAAAAACAGACCGTTAAAAATGTGTCTCAAAATATCCATGCAATAATACCAATCAAAGATGCTGAGATCAAAGACGAATATACTGAGCTTTCTATTGCGTATCAGGGAAATTACAAGCTTAATTTCCGTGTCTATAATGACGGAGTGGCTTATCAGTTTATAGATGAAGCTAAAGAAAAACGAAATGTAGTTTCAGAGAAAGTTTCCCTATCATTTCCTGAAGGATCGCGTTCTTTATTTCCGCAGGAGGAATCGATGTATTCTCATAATGAGCGCTTGTATTTAGATAAATCTTTAAAAGATCTTGCTTCAAAAGATTTTTGCAGTCTCCCTGTTTTGTTTACTACTCCTAAAGCTAAAGTTTTATTTACAGAAACGGCACTTCATGATTATCCTGGTCTGTTTTTAAAGGGTAACGGAAACACAACTTTAGATGCTGTATTTCCAAAATATGTTTTAGAAGCAGTGGATAAGAACGGAAAATCAGATCGTATACAAACGATTACAAAAGAAGCAGATTATATTGCCAAAACAAGCGGAAGCAGAGCTTTCCCTTGGCGCGTATTTATTATAAGTGATGACGATCGCACTTTTGTACAAAGTAATTTATCTTACCAGCTGGCGGTACCCAACGTGCTTAAAAATACAGATTGGATTAAGCCAGGAAAAGTAGCTTGGGATTGGTATAATGACAATAATATTTACGGTGTCGATTTCAAAGCAGGTTTAAATACAGAAACGTATAAATATTTTATAGATTTCAGCTGCAGCGAATAAAGTAGAATATGTAATTCTGGATGAAGGCTGGACAAAATCGACTACTGAAATTCTTGACTTTAATCCCGCAATGGATGTAAAAGAATTGATTAGATATGGAAAAGAAAAAGGAGTCGGAATAATTCTTTGGGTGCTTTGGAAACCGTTAGATCAAAACTTACTACAAATTCTAGAAACTTATAAAAACTGGGGAGCAAAGGGAATAAAAATTGATTACATGCGGCGTAACGATCAATATATGGTAAACTCTTATGAGCAGATTGCCAGAGAATGCGCCAAACGTGAATTATTAGTAGATTTTCATGGTGCATTTAAGCCTTCCGGTTTACACCGAATGTATCCCAATGTATTGAATTACGAAGGTGTAAGAGGAAATGAAAACAACAAATGGAGTGATGAAATTACGCCGGAACATACCGTAACGATTCCGTTTATTAGAATGGCGGCAGGACCTATGGATTTTACACCAGGTTCGATGATTAATAAACAGCCTAAAAACTTTGCCATAAGTTTTAATAATCCAATGACTATGGGAACACGCGCGCATCAAGTGGCGATGTATGTCGTTTATGAAGCGCCTTTGCAAATGATGTGCGAATCGCCGTCGACTTATTACAAAGAACAAGAAACTGTTGATTTTATTACTCAAATTCCAACAGTTTGGGATAAGACCGTTGTGCTTCATGGTTCTGTTGGAAATTATATTGTAGTGGCAAGAAAAAAAGGAGATAAGTGGTTTATTGGAGGAATGACAGATGCAGATGCGAGGGAATTACCAATTGATCTTTCTTTCCTTGGTGAGGGAAATTTTTCAATGGAAGTATTTTCAGACGGTATTAATGCAGAAACATTTGCACAAGATTATAAAAAAGAAATAACAGCCGTTACTAAAAACACGAAGGTAAATGCCAAAATGGCTTCTGGCGGAGGCTGGTCTGCAATTATTACAAAAAAGTAATAACGAAGTGAATATGATACATTTGTCGCTCCGCTGGAGCTTTTTTCATTTGTTTTATTGAAATTCTATAAATATTTTACCCCGCTGGGGTCTTTGCTGTTACAATGATTTTTATGGATGTTCCGTTTTAGTTTAAGGAGCGATTTAAAAGGGGATAGTTTTTTTTTGGAAGCTTTGCAGAAGCGAAATATTTATAGCAAAGAATATATTTCTACAATATAAAGTTTCGAAGGGGTGACATTTTTTATAATCTGTAATATGTTGCTCCGCTGTAGCTTTTTTCATTTGTTTTATTGAAATTCTATAAATATTTTACCCCGATGGAGTCTTTGCTGTGACAATGATTTTTATGGATGTTTCTTTTTAGTTTAAAGAGCGATTTAAAAGGGGATAGTTTTTTTAGAAGCTTCGGAGAAGCGAAATATTTATAGAAAAGAATATATTTCTACAATATATAAAAAGCTCCGGAGGAGTGACATTTTTATAATCTATAATATGTAGCTCCGCTGGAGCTTTTTTTATTTTTTTATTGAAATTCTATAAATATTTTACCCCGCTGGGGTCTTTGCTTTTACAATGATTTCTATGGATGTTTCTTTTTAGTTTAAAGAGTGATTTAAAAGGGGATAGTTTTTTTTGGAAGTTTCGGAGAAGCGAAATATGTATAGCAAAGAATATATTTCTACAATATAAAGTTTCGAAGGGGTGACATTTTTTATAATCTGTAATATGTTGCTCCGCTGGAGCTTTTTTTATTTTTTTTATTGAAATTCTATAAATATTTTACCCCGCTGGGGTCTTTGCTGTTACAATGATTTCTATGGATGTTTCTTTTTAGTTTAAAGAGTGATTTAAAAGGGGATAGTTTTTTTTGGAAGTTTCGGAGAAGCGAAATATGTATAGAAAAGAATATATTTCTACAATATAAAAAGCTCCAGCGGAGTGACATTTTTATAATCTATAATATGTCACTCCGCTGGAGCTTTTTTTTATTTTTTTTATTGAAATTCTATAAATATTTTACCGCGCTGGGGTCCTTGCTGTTACAATGATTTTTATGGATGTTCCTTTTTATTTTAAAGAGCGATTTAAAAGGGGATAGTTTTTTTAGAAGCTTCGGAGAAGCGAAATATTTATAGCAAAGAAGATATTTCTACAATATAAAAAGCTCCGGAAGAGTGACATTTTTAAAATCTATAATATGTCACTCCGCTGGAGTTTTTTCATTTGTTTTATTGAAATTCTATAAATATTTTACCCTGATGGAGTCTTTGCTGTGACAATGATTTGTATGGATGTTTCTTTTTAGTTTAAAGAGCGATTTAAAAGGGGATAGTTTTTTTTGGAAGCTTCGGAGAAGCGAAATATGTATGTCAAAGAATATATTTCTACAATATAAAAAGCTCCGGAAGAGTGACATTTTTAAAATCTATAATATGTCACTCCGCTGGAGTTTTTTCATTTGTTTCTTTTTAGTTTAAAGAGCGATTTAAAAGGGGATAGTTTTTTTAGAAGCTTCGGAGAAGCGAAATATGTATAGCAAAGAATATATTTCTACAATATAAAAAGCTCCGGAGGAGTGACATTTTTATAATCTATAATATGTCGCTCCGCTGGAGTTTTTTTATTTTATGAAAATGACAAAAAAAACTGCACCTTCCAATTGAAAAGTGCAGTAAAATATTAAACTAATTTATTTCGCCAGCACTATTATTTTACAATAATCTTTTTAGTCTCTTTAAAATTTTGAGATTGAATAGTTACAAAATAGATACCTTTTGACAAATTACCAGTATGGTATTGTTCTTCTAGATTGTAGTTTTTATTTTCAAATACTACTTGACCGTCGCTGTTAGTTATTACTAAATTATAGGTTGCGAGCACTTTCATTTGATAATTTAATATTAAGTAAAGAAGCAGTATTAGTTGGATTTGGATAGACCAAAAAGTTGGAAGAAGAATTTGAAAAATCGGTAACGGCAAGATTATCGGTTATAACAGCTTTCCAATCCCACCAATTTTTATCTACGCTGGCAGTACTTACAGCGCCTTCTTCCAGTTTAATTTTATAGTTAAACTTCTTTTTACGAGTATCATTATTTTCAAAAATATAATCTGAATTACAAATTACGGCAAATATAACGCCATTTGCAGGAACACCTTGAGCGAAAGAAATCGTACAATCTCCCGCATAAACTGGTCGCGTATAAACAGTCTTTCCTTCTTTGGTACGATAACATAATTGAATCGACATATTTTCGCCTAATGGCTCAAAAAATACGGCGACTTGATTTCCCTGAACATGAATAGGAATAAAATTAGCGCCAGACCATCCAGGAAGGGTCTTTTCTTGTGGAATTAAGTATCCGTCCTCATCTGTAGTAGTTACAGCATAAGGCGTCGCTTTCCATTTTTCCACATTAATTAGAGCCGGTTGTTCAGGACCTAATTCGCGTCCCATATTATTCCGATACAAACTTAAAATTGGCTGTTCGAATTTTCCGAAATCAGATAATGCCAATCGCGCTCTATATTCTTGAACCATCTTACGTGTTTTAGCATCTCCTAAACCGTTAACAACACCATTACCATTTGCAATGCCTTCTAATACACGTCCTTCACAATAATTCCAAACCCACGGCAAACTTTTTTCATCCACAATTTCTCCTAAAAAGGTTGGAAACACAGAGCTGTACTGCACTCCTCCAATGATATCTCTAGTTAATCTTAAAGTTACTCCCTCCGAATTTTGAACTCCAGAATCTACACCCTCGGCAGAAGGCCCTCCAAATGAACCATCTTGAAGCCAACCGCTATAGCATTCTATAGGAATAAAAGGCGCGATAACAGAACCAGCACTTAACCATCCTAAATCGACATTACTATAGTCTGTACTTCCTGTTTTTTTGATGTCTAAAACCGTTTGAAGCCAAACATTTGAGCCTTCGTGAAACCACGCTGATTTTCTGCATCCAGGAAGGGAAGCATAAATTGCATGTATGCCTTCATGAACACAAGCCCCAGTTTGATACTGTGCATCTGGGAAAGTGGTATTAGGATCGAAACTGGCAACTGGATAATAAGATAAAAGAACCATTGGCCAGCTCTCTCCATCTGGAGTGCCGACGCCGCTCTGCCATCCTCCTAAATCTGTATTTGAAGCTGTGTCAGTACAGAGACCAGATCCAAATAAATACACAGAACTGCGATATCCTGCTCTATACAACTTGTCTGGAGGCCAGCCCATATTATCTCTTAGAAAAGTAAAGTCGCTGTCTAGACGTTTTAGCATTAAATCGACAGCCGTATCTGTGACTAAAGTGTTAGCATTTGGTCCTTGTACAAAAGTCCATGAACCCACATTAGTAGATTTAACGCCATTACAACCATTATAATTTGGATAATCCTCTTCTAAATTTTTTGTAGGTTTTGGAAAATCAGGATAGTCGCTTTTAAAATCATAATGAAGCGTTGTATCGTAACTTGGCCATGTACTGAAATCACTATTGTCTTCTTTTACAGTTAAATAAAAAGATAGAGTACTTTCGGTACCGCATTCATTAATATATACAAAACGATAGGTTCCAGAATTTTCTATTTGTAAATTAGATAAAGTAATGTTTTGGTCGTTCGATACAAAATTATTTGGACCGGTCCATTTCATTTTACCGCCCGTTGGATTGTTTGCAATTGAAGCTAAAAATTGTACACTTTCTGTTGGGGAAACAACAGCATAATTAAGCGGTTTTTGGCTTCCGTTATTTACTTCAACAGCGGCTGTCAGTCCTGTTGGATCACATTGGGTTGTTTCTACACCAAAAACTTGAAATTCAACTATACCAGTCGCTGTCTTGCTCTTAAAATAAACCCTTAATTTCTTAGTTTTAAAATTTAAATTTCCAATAGCATTAAATTGGTTTAAAGCTAATCCTACGTTGCCAACATTGATCCACTCAAGACCGTCCCAGTAGGTAATATAAGCATCTGTAGGTCGCGCAATACCTCCAAAATCAGTAAACCAATATAAGGAGACATTGTTTATTTCATGGGCAAAATCCCAATCATATTGGATCCAATTATAGGTGTTGTAGGTCGCTTCACCGTCCCAATTTCCATAAACTGGATTTGTTCTGTCATCAGAACTAATAGGGGGAAACCATCATTTACGGCACTGAGACTTTCCCATGGCGAAACATGAGATGTAGTAACTTTTGTTGAACTTAGCATTGCTAAATTCGTCTGAGCATTTAAATTTTCTGCTGTTAACACAAAGAGGCCAAGAAGTAGAAAAGATAAAAATCGGGGTAATTTTCTTTCTTTCATAGGATAAATTTTGGTTGTTAATTGTTTGTAAAAAAATATGCGGCATTATAGAATTGTACTTTTTTTAATAAGTTTACTTGATTCAAAATAATTCTTATTCTTTTGAATACTAAGTTAAGACTAGTCTTAATAAAATTATATGTACTTAATTATCTGATAATTAGTAAAAGTTAACCAGTATTTACTTTTAGATGAATTCCAAAAAAAAACCGTCTCATAATTTGAGACGGTTTTTTGAATTTTTATGTGAATGTTATAAAGGACTATTTCATAAATCTAATAATTCCTTAATGCTTCAATATCTTCTGCTGTTTTAGCGAGAGGCTTTCCTAAAAGTTTATGAGACTCTTTTGTAATGAGAAAATCTTCTTCTATACGAATACCTCCAAAATTTCTGTAGTCTTGAACTTTATCATAATTTATAAATTCACTGTGTTTTTTTTCTGCCTGCCATTGATCTATTAGTTCAGGTATAAAATAAATTCCGGGTTCTACGGTTAGGACAAATCCCTCTTCAAGTTCTTTTGCCAGACGCAGGGATTTTAACCCAAATTCAGTACTCTTTTTTAAAGTATCTGTGTATCCTATATATTCTTCGCCTATATTTTCCATGTCATGAACATCCATTCCCATCATATGACCTAAACCGCATTGAAAGAATAGAGTATGGGCACCTGCGGCTACGGCTTCATCCAAATCTCCTTTTACCAAACCAAGAGACTTCAATCCAGTTAAAATTTCTTTGCATGCGGTGAGATGTGAGTCTCTAAAGAAAGTTCTAGGTTTTAGAGTGGCTATTGCGACTTCTTCGGCTTGCAAAACAATATTATATATTTCTTTCTGCTTCGCTGTAAAAGTATTTGAAACAGGAAAAGTTCTTGTCATATCTCCCGCATAGTGCATGTTGTTTTCTGCTCCAGAATCACATAAAACTAATTGCCCTTCTTGCAAAATAGTATTGCCAGCATGATTGTGAAGGTATTGTCCGTTGACGGTTAGAATTATCGGAAAAGCAAGCTGACCGCCCAGACTAATTGCTGTGCCTTCAACTTGTCCTGCAATTTCATATTCGGTCATTCCCGGACGCGCGCTTTGTATTGCTTTTAAATGCATTCGTTGCAGTTATATCTACGGCTTTTTCAATCTCAATTAGTTCTTCGTTTGTTTTATAAGAACGCTGTGCAATTATGGCCTTTGATAATGCAATGGATGATTTTTTTGCTATATCATTAGGATGAATAGCTAACCATGAACTTAATTTTAAAGTAATTGCTCGCACGATAAGGAGCAAGAAAATGGATTGTACGTTTTTGCTGTAAAGCATCTTTTAGTACAGCTTCTACAAAAGAAAAAGGCTGTACGGTTGTAATTCCAGATTTTTCTGCATCACTATTTAGTGAGTCTTGTGGTCCAACCCAAACGGTTTGTTCGATTGTCAAATTATCACCAAATAATATTTCGATATCGGCATCAACATCGATTATTAAAAATAAAGAAGGACGATCTATCCCCGCATAATATAAAAAACTGCTGTCTTGTCTAAAATGATATATATTATCCTTGTAGTTCATTCCAACTTCTTCATTTCCGGGAAGAATAATTAGACCTGAACCAATTGCTTTTTTTAAGACTTGTCTTCTATTTATATAAGTTTCTCTACTAAACATATTTTTTTAACTTTTGTATTAAATGATATTATCTGCCTCCGCCAGGGCAGTGTTCTTTTAAGTATTGTGTAAATAATTGAGATAGATGTGCTGTTGTTCCTTCGCCCTCATCTATACTGTGCGTACGATTAGGATAAGTCATCATTTGAAATTGTTTTCCATTTTTTACCAATTCGTTAATAAGCATTTCCGCTCCCTGATAATGCACATTATCATCGCCAGTACCATGGATCAGTAATAAATTACCTTGAAGTTTATTGGCATAAGTAATAGGAGAGCCTTTTATAAAAGGTTCTTTATTTTCTTGAGGTAATCCCATGTAACGTTCCTGATAAATATTATCATATAATAATTGGTTCGGAACGGTCGCAATAGCAATTCCTGTTTTATAAATTTCAGGATATTGAAATAAAAGGTTCAATGTAGTAGAGCCTCCGCCGCTCCATCCCCATACAGCAATTCGATCTTTATCTACAAATGGCCATTTAAGTATTTCTTTAGCGACCATCGCCTGATCTCTTGTGTTTATAATGCCTACGTTTTGGTAGATCGATTTTCTCCATTCTGTACCTTTTGGAACTGGAGTTCCTCTTCCGTCTAAACTTATTTGGATGTATCCATCTGCTTGCAATATCGCCATTATATAAAAAAGTCTCAGCATAACCAGCGGCATCTTTTACAGTTGCACCTGCAGGTTCTGTGTAAACATAAAACAAAACGGGATATTTTTTCGAAGCATCAAACGGAGTTGGTTTGATCATCCATCCGTCAAGGGTAACATTATCAGCTGTTGTAATCTGAATCATTTCTACATTACCGCTCCCAGTCATGTTACGGTCATTTTCTTTTATTGTCTTTTGAGTAGAAATATTAATCCATTCTGATATTTTTTGGTTTTTATGGTTAGAAAAACGATGTTCAGCATATTTTGCATCAGGAGATAGGCGGTAAGTGTGCGTGCCGATTTCAGCGACTGGAGATACTTTTATGAGTTTTCCTTTTCCGTTTAATGCCGTTTTGTACAAATATTGCTGTGTAGCATTTTCTGGCGAAGCCAAAAAGTAAACAAAACCACTTTTTTCATCTACCGCTTTAATATCTATAACATCATATTTTCCATTGGTAACCAGAGTTTCTATTTTACCGTTTTTACTGATTCGGTACAAATGTTTCCAGCCATCTTTCTCGGATAATGAAAGAAATTCTTTTCCATTATTAATCCATTTCCAGCCTTCGTTTTCAGTTGTTAATACATCGATCCATGAATTGTTTTTTTCAGAATAAATCTGATTTACTTCGCCATTTTTGGGATCACATAAAAAGAGTTTAGCTTCGTTTTGTTTGCGATTTAATTGTTCCAGCAATATAGAAGAACCGTCAGGAATCCATTGCATTAACGGAATATAATGTTGTTTGGAGTCACCTGGAACTTTCATCCAAGTTGTCTGCTGTGTCGCGATATTTACCACGCCAACTTTACACGCCGAAGGATCTTCTCCAGCTTTTGGATATTCAACAGGAATTGTATAAGAATATATAGAATCTGTATTGTTGATCATTAAGAAGTTTTTGATTTTGGTAGCGTCAATCTGCCAGAATGCAATACTTTTTCCGTCAGGACTCCAGCGGAAACCATCTCTGCAATTAAATTCTTCTTCGTAAGCCCAATCAAAAGTTCCATTAATTAATCGGTCAGTTCCATCCACAGTTAGAGCTGTTTCTTTGCCGGAACTAAGATCTTCAACATATAAATTATGCTTGCTCACATAAGCGATAGAATTGTTGTCTGGTGACAGTTTAGCAAACATTAACGACGATTCCGGCCTGCTTTTTCCAATCTGATGCAATTCATTTGTTTCTCTGTTAAAAAGCCAATAATCCCCTCGCGTTTCCAGTCTCCATACTTTTTTCGAATTGGTGTAAATCAAAATTAATTTTTCATTATTGCTAAACTCAAAGTCTTTAATCTCCAGAGCGTTATTGCTTCCTTTTGCAGTAAGCTGTTTGGCATCAGTAATTTTAGTTCGAGTAAAGTTGGGTAATTCATACTGTATTATTTCTCCTTTTTCTACGGTGTAATAACTGTTGTTATTAGTCGCCCATTTTAGTTTTTGAGCATCGGCTTTTAGAAAAAGAAGAGTTAGAATTAAACAGAAAAAAAGAGTGATTGTTTTTTTCATTGTGTGGAAATAGACTTTAGTTAAGGATTGAATTTTTATTTTATGTTTGTTTCAAAGATAGGATTTATGTAATACATTTTTGTAATTGAAGCGGCATCAAATAGAGACAATTGATCTTTTGATATTACAGCATTCTGCCATTGATCTGTAGGTATTATTTTGATTTTTTCTTTCTCATTTTTTAATGTAAGCGGTAAATTAAAACCGCTTACACAGTTACTATAGCGGTAATACACTTTGGTTTTGTCTTTATTAAAATAGAATTCAAAACTAGGAATTTGTGTTGTTTTAAGATATTGGTCATAAACTTTACTGTAATTAAAATGAAGCTTTTCAGAAATATAATTTTCGATCTGTTTTGAATCTACAGTCTGATGATAAAATTCTTTTCCTAAGCCTCTGATTACTTCTCGAAATAAGGTGTCATTATCTACTCCATGTCGAATTGCATGAAGCATATTTCCTGCTTTAGGGTACATATCGTCGCTTCCTTGTGCATTGACATTATAATCGGGTATAATTGGTCTGTCGTTTTTTATTCCTTGACGAGTTCCTGCATTATATTCATTACCCGCTTGTCTGCCAAAGATATAATCGACAAAAAGAGTTTCGCTGTAATTAGTAAACCCTTCATGCACCCACATGTCGGCTAGGTCATTTGTTGTTATATTATTGCCAAACCATTCATGTCCGCTTTCATGAATAATAATAAAATCCCATTTCATTCCCCATCCAGTTCCAGAACCGTCATTTCCTCGATATCCTGGTTTATAGTGATTGCCGTAAGAAACAGCACTTTGATGTTCCATTCCTGTATGTGATGTTTCTATCAGCTGATAACCGTCTTCGTAAAAAGGATATGGTCCCATCCAATATTCAAATGCATTTAACATATTATGCACTTCTTTTGGCATATAGTTTTTTGCTTTTTCTAAATTATAGTCCAAAACCCAATAGTTTAGGTCTAAGTCAGCCTTTTTCACCTTTGTAAGTTTCTTTAAAGTTGACATATTTTCCAATGTATGGAATGATGCAGTAATTACTTATTGGACTTACGACAGCCCACTTATAAGCGGTTGTTCCATCATTATTTTTTTTCTTAAACTCTAATCGGCCATTAGCGATTGCGGTTAATGTATCGGGAACAATCATTGTTAAACTGGCGCCTTTATCAGGTTCGTCACTTTGGTGGTCTTTACAGGGATACCATACAGATGCACCCAAACCTTGACAAGCGACCGTCATCCACGGACGGCCCAGGGAATCTTTAGTCCAGATCCAGTCGCCATCCCAAGGAGCTCGTACTGCTTCATGAACTTTTCCGTGATAGAATATAGAAAGTTTATTAGTGGTTCTAATTTTAGATTTAGGCGTTTTAATATACCAAACACCATTTTCTTTTGCGAAACTTAATTTGTTTCCAGATTGAATTACACTGTCAATAACCAAAGGAAGTCGCAGGTCGATCTGCATTTTAGTACTGCTTTTTTTCCTGAACGGTTTTGTACGTTATACTGTTACTGCCAGATATTAATTTATTGTCGTAATCGGGTTTTACAACTATATCATAACGTAACACGTCCCACCATTGTCTTTCGGGAGTCAAACTGCCTCTTAATGTATCTGAAAGCGTATACGTTTTCGTTTTTTGTGCAAAAGAAATTAAATTAAAACACAAAAAAACAAGAGTGAAATATTTTCTAATCATGGTATTTTAAGATTGATATGTTTAAAAATTTAGTCACATGTCGCAAAACTTTTTGTTACAAGAAAAAAGTGTAGATTTTCAAAAGTATGCAGATTTAGTTGATTGAAGCTAGACTTTTATTATCAATATATAATAGAATATTACTTAAAAAATACCGAAAGCTATTAGGATTTAATAAGGGAGTTTTTAAACTCAAAAGGGGTTTTCTTTTTGATTTCTTTAAATTTTCTGTTGAAATTTGAAATGTTATTAAAACCGCTTAATTCAGAAATTTCGATTATCGATAATTCTTTGTTTTTTATAAGAAGCTTTGCGAGCATGTTCGATTCTTATTTCTATCAAAAATTGAAAAAAAGTCTTTTTAGTACGTGTTTTGAAATATTTGCAAAAAGCATTTTTTGTCATGTTTGCAATCTGGGCAATTTCATCCAAGGTGATGTTTTTTTGATAATGTGTCATTACAAAATCAAAAACCATCTGCATTCGTTTCCCCTCAGCGTCGGTAAAGGGTTTATTAAAAACATAATTAGAAAGATGTTTTTTGTCTGACTGGCTAAAAGATTTCAGCATAGACATTAGAAGAATAAAGCGGTCATACTTATCAACTTCTTTAAACTTTTTAAATTTCCTTATAATAGATGGTTTTGCATCTCTAATTTGTATTCCATTTTTAATAGCGGTAAAAAAAGGCTCTACTATATTTAATTCTGGTAAATTGAAAAACCCTTTACCAAAACCATTTTCGGTAAAGAAAACAGTGTACATAACAGACATTCCTTTACTTTCAGTAATATCACTTTTAAAAACATGTGGTAAATTGCTTCCTAATATAATAATGTCTCCTTTTTGATATTCGGTAATCATATCACCAACTAAAATTTTACCTTCTCCTTTTTTTATATAGCTAATTTGAATTTCTTCGTGCTGATGGTATTTATCATAAAAAATAGTTTCGCAGTCTTCTTGATAAATAAATGCTTCTTCACTTGATTTCGGGATTTTAAATGGAAAAACTTTCATTGCGTAATTATTTTTTATATTTTACGGAAAGATATAAAAATTAATAAAAGATGGATTAAAATTAATCTAGTTTTTGTTAAAATCTTATAAATGAGATAATATTGTATAGGTTTTTGATAATATTCTTAGATGAAATTTTTAGTACCCCTCGATACCTTTGAAATAAATAAAAATAGAAAAATTATGAATATTCAATGGAAAGGGGTAATGCCAGCTGTTACCACAAATTTTACAGCTGAAGACACTTTAGATTTTAAAATGTTTGAAAAAAATCTTACTTATCAATTAGATGCTGGAGTAGAGGGCGTTATTCTTGGAGGAACTTTAGGTGAAGCAAGTACACTTTTAGAAGAAGAAAAACAAGCTTTAATTCTGGAAACTGTCCGCATAGTTGATGGTAAGGTTCCTGTGATAATGAATATTGCAGAACAAACAACACGCAGCGCTATTGAAGCGGCAAACAAAGCCGAAGCTAATGGAGCAAGAGGTTTAATGATGCTTGCCTCCAATGCGTTATAAAGCTACAGATTACGAAACTGTTGAATATTTTACACAAGTAGCGAAAAATACTTCTTTACCTATTATGATCTATAATAATCCAGTTGATTATAAGATTGAGGTAACCTTAGACATGTTTGAAGAACTTCTAAAATTAGATAATATTCAAGCTGTTAAAGAATCTACAAGAGACATTTCAAATGTAACAAGAATAATCAATCGATTTGGAAGCAGGCTGAAAGTCCTTACAGGAGTTGACACATTAGGTCTTGAAAGTTTACTAATGGGCGCCGACGGATGGGTTGGAGGGCTTGTAGATGCATTTCCAGAAGAAACAGTTGCAATTTATAAATTAGCGAAGGCAGGAAGAATTCAAGAAGCTTTGACTATTTACCGTTGGTTTTTGCCTCTATTAGAACTTGATATTAATGCACAGTTAGTGCAGAATATTAAGCTGGCTGAGGTAGGAACAGAATTAGGAACGGAATATGTTCGTGCGCCAAGATTACCACTAATGGGAGATGAGAGAAAACGTGTTTTGGCTATCATAGAAAATTCATTAAAAAATAGACCTGTACTGCCAGAATATAAAAGCCTGTAGTCAAACTGATTTTTTTCAATTTTAGAATTACTTAACCCTATAATAACGAATACATGATTACTGGAAAAAATTACATAGGAAGTCAGCTGTCAGCCAGTGGCGATAAAACATTCAAAACGTTTAATCCGCAGGAAAACAGAGATAATCCTTGGCAGTTCACCGAAGCAAGTAATGAAGAAATAGAATTGGCGGCAACTCTTGCTGATAAAGCATTTTTAACATTTCAGAAATGTACTGGTAAACAAAAAGCGCTCTTCCTAAGAGCAATTGCCGAGGAAATAACAGCTTTAGGAGACAGCTTGTTAGATGTATATTGTCAGGAATCTGGTCTGCCTAGAGGACGCGCTGAAGGCGAAAGAGGAAGAACTATCGGACAGTTAAATGCTTTTGCTGATTTAGCGACTGAGGGTTCGTGGGTAGAGGCGACAATCGATACCGCTATTCCTGACAGAGTACCATTGCCTAGGGTCGATCTGCGTAAAATGATGCGTCCTTTAGGAACGGTAGTTGTTTTTGGATCCAGTAATTTTCCATTCGCTTATTCTACTGCTGGCGGCGATACAGCATCTGCATTGGTCGCTGGATGTCCGGTTATTGTCAAAAGTCATCCGATGCATGCAGGTACTGGAGAACTAGTGGCCTCGGCAGTTATTAGAGCTACTCAAAAAACGAATATGCCAGAAGGAGTTTTTTCTAATTTAAATAGCGACGGTATTGAAATAGGAGTCAAATTGGTAAAGCATCCTTTGGTTAAGGCAGTCGGATTTACAGGAAGTATAAAAGGAGGTCGTTCTTTATATGATTTGGTCGCACAGCGTGAGGAGCCAATTCCGGTTTTTGCAGAAATGGGAAGTATAAATCCTGTTGTAATCCTGCCGGAGGCCTTGAAGCATAATTCTGAAAAATGGGCAGTGCAAGTGCGGGTTCCATTACATTAGGAGCAGGACAGTTTTGTACTAACCCTGGATTGATACTCGGAATAAAAAGTGATTATTTAAAAACATTTGCAGATCAGCTTTCGGCTGAAATTTTAAAAATTTCTCCAAGCTGTATGTTAAACCCGTCTATTTATAAAAATTATCAGTCCAATAATCAGCTGTTGAGTTCGCAAAATGGAATTGAAGTTGTGGCAGAATATTCTCAAACAGAAAATCCGAATTATGCTTCGCAAAAAATACTGACCGTTTCAGGCAAAACCTTTTTAGAAAATCCAGTTTTGCACAAAGAGGTTTTCGGACCTTTTTCAATACTAGTGCAATGTCAAGACGAAATTGAACTGGTAACGATAATAGAAAAATTAGAAGGCCAGCTGACTGGTACTATTTTGGCCGAAGAAAATGAGATTGAAAATTATGAAGAAGTTATAGATGCCTTAGGGAACCGTGTTGGGCGAATAATTTTTAACGGACTGCCAACAGGGGTTGAGGTTTGTCCGGCAATGGTGCATGGCGGGCCTTATCCTTCTTCTTCAGATTCTAGGTTTACTGCCGTTGGAATTGACTCAATTAAGCGATGGGTGAGACCTTTTAGTTATCAAAATTGGCCAAACAATAAGCTTCCTGAGGCACTTCAAAATGAAAATCCGCTTGGAATTTCCAGATTAGTTAATAATGTTCAAACAAGAGATTTAATTTAATTATGGCTAAAAAAACTTTTTTTGTGTAGATGCACATACCTGCGGAAATCCTGTTAGAGTTGTTGCTGGCGGCGGTCCAAACTTAATAGGGGCGAACATGAGCGAGAAAAGACAGCATTTTTTAAGCCAATATGACTGGATTCGCAAAGGATTAATGTTTGAACCTCGCGGACATGATATGATGAGCGGGAGTATTTTATTTCCGCCAAGTAATCCTGAAAACGATTTTGGTATTCTGTTTATCGAAACATCGGGCTGTCTGCCTATGTGCGGACATGGTACAATTGGTACAATTACGATTGCCATCGAGGAAGGATTAATAAGTCCAAAAATTCCAGGAAAAATCAATATGGAAGCTCCTGCGGGACTTGTCAAAATTGAATATAAAGAGGTTAATAAAAAAGTAGAATGGGTTAAATTAACGAATGTAAAATCGTATTTAGCGACTGAAAATTTAACCATAGACTGCCCAGAATTAGGGGAGTTAATTTTTGATGTTGCTTATGGCGGGAATTATTATGCAATTGTAGATCCGCGACAAAACTTTTCAGGAATTCAGGATTTTACAGCCAGTAAGATTGTTCAATACAGTCAGGTTGTGAGAGCAAGGATTAACGAAAAATATCCTAATCTGTTTATTCATCCTGAAAATGATACCATAAGAGATGTGAGTCATATGTTGTGGACAGGCACACCATTGGATCCGACTTCATCAGGAAGAAATGCTGTTTTTTATGGAGATAAAGCGATAGACAGGTCACCTTGCGGTACAGGTACATCGGCAAGGATGGCGCAATTGCATGCGAAAGGGTCGCTTAAAAAAGGAGACGAATTTATACATGAAAGTTATATCGGAAGTAAATTTGTCGGCAGAATTGAAGAAGAAACTTCGATAGGCGATCTTAAGGCAATTGTTCCCAGCATTCAAGGATGGGCCAAAGTATATGGTTACAACACCATCATAATTGATGAGGAAGATGATCCATACGCACATGGATTTCAGGTTTTGTAATTCAATTTCCTGAATTAACAGTTTTTTATTTTCTACAATTTGTTTACGTATTGCGAATAGGCTTATAGTCTGCTTTCTGGCGACCTTGTTCTATTCGCAGACAGATTTTGTTTCTATAATTATAAATAGGGAAGTCTCCTTGTATTTGGATAACTATGAAAAATAAAATAAGCATTCTTGCCTTTTTAGGATTGTTTTTGGGCTGTAACTTATATGCGCAAAATAAAGAAACGACGGAATATCGCCCCTCTAAAACCGAAATTTTAGAACGTTATAAAAAAGCTTTACAACTGGATGCGACAGTTAAAAATACTGTTTTTAAGACTAGTATAAAACCACAATGGCAAAGTGATGGAAAATCGTTTTGGTATGTGAATGTTCTAAAAGATAGTGTTACTGAATATATCTTGGTCGATGCAGAAAAAGGAGTAAAAAGTACCTTGTTTGATGAACCAAAGTTGAAAAAAACTTTAAGTTTTATAACAGAAATAAAAGCTCCGAAAAAAGCCTACTTCTAGACAGTATAAATTACGATGCGAAAACAAAATCAATAGCGTTAAAATATGATAAAAACTATTATCAGGTTAAGCTTTCAGATTACAGCATTCAAAAAATCACCTCTCTTCCTAAAGATGTTACTAAGTATCCTAGTTTAAATCATCAGTGGCAAAGATGGAATTCCTTTCGTACAGACAGCATTTCACCCAATAAAAAATGGCTCGCTTTTATAAAAGATAATAATGTATTTATTAAACCAGTTGCTGGAGGAGATCCAATGCAATTTACCAAAGATGGAACAAAAGAAAAACCATACGGCTCTCTAGCATGGGCTCCAGACAGTAAATATATTGTGGGATATCATATTACTCCCGTTGTCGATTTACCAGTTCATTATGTTTTAACATCGGTTGCCAATACTACTCGCGGAGAATTGCATTCACAGCCCTATAAACAGCCGGGAGATCCTTTTACAACTTATGAAATGTATTTGTTTCATGTTGAAAATCAAAAAACAGCAAAAGTAAACGCACCGATAATTGATTTTTTTGATGCTCCAGAATTACATTGGCGAAAAGATAATCCTAGTTATTTCACTTTCGAAAAAGTAGATCGAGGCCATCAAAGATTTAGAATTTTTGAAGTTAGTGCTCAAACTGCCGAAAGCCATTCTGTAATCGATGAAAAAGCAAATTCTTTTATTTACGAATCAAGATTGTTTACGCACTATCTTAAAGAGAGTAATGAAATTGTGCTGTCATCAGAGAAAGACGGCTGGAGACATCTTTATCTTGTTGATGTTATAACGGGTAAAGAAAAAAAACAAATTACAAAAGGCGAATGGGTTGTTCGAAGCATAGACAGCATCGACGAAAAAAAGAGAGAAATATGGTTTTCGGCAAGCGGAATGAATCCGAATGAAGATCCTTACTATGTTCACTATTACCGTATAGGTTTTGATGGAAAAAAATTAGTAAATCTTACCCCTTCAAAAGGGAACCATATTGTTACTTTTTCGAACAATAAACAATATTACATAGATTCTTACTCAGAGTCTAATGTAGCGACGAGCATTGAATTTCATCGTACTTCAGATGGAAAAAAAATAATAGATCTAGAAAAATCAGATGCTTGCGGCTTATCTAGCTACAGGAATGTCTCTGCCAGAACCTTTTCATGCAAAAGGCAGAGATGGTGTTACAGATATTTGGGGTATAATATGCCGTCCAGCAGATTTTGATCCCAATAAAAAATATCCTGTTATCGAAAGTATTTACGCAGGTCCGCAGGATTCTTTTGTTCCAAAAAATTTTATGGATAGATACACTACAGAAATGCAGAGTTTAGCGCAGTTAGGATTTATAGTGGTGCAAATTGATGGCATGGGTACGGCAAATAGATCAAAAGCTTTTCATGACGTCTGCTGGAAGAATTTAAAAGATGCTGGTTTTGAAGATCGAATTTTATGGATCAAAGCTCTGGCAAAAAAATATTCGTATGTCGATGATTCTAGAGTAGGGTTGTATGGTACTTCTGCTGGAGGGCAAAATGCTTTAGGAGGTTTATTGTTTCATCCAGAATTTTACAAAGCTGGAGTGGCGGCACTGCGGCTGTCATGATAATCGGGTTGATAAACAATGGTGGAACGAACAATGGATGGGATATCCTGTTGGAGAGCATTATCAAGAACAGTCTAATGTTACCAATGCGGGCAAACTTACAGGAAATTTACTGTTAGTAATTGGAGAAGCCGATGAAAATGTGCCTCCAGAATCTACTTATCGCGTTGCCGATGCCTTGATAAAAGCGGGAAAAACGTTCGAATTTCTGCCTCTTCCAAGTGTTGGTCATAGTGATGGCGGACCTTATGGAAGACAAAGAAAACGTGATTTTTTTGTAAAGCATTTATTAGGAGTAGATCCTCCTAGTCGAAATAATAATGAATTAAATCAGTAATCGCTTTCAATCATTTAATTATACCAAACCAACCATGATTAAAACCAAAAAAAATAGAATTCGTTTTTCTCTTGTATTGTTTTTAATTGTCTTATGGCCTGCATTATTTTTTGGACAGAATTTCAGTTCAGATTTGTATTTGCAAACCAGCGAAGTAAACAATACAATGGTGCATTATGAAGCCGATAAAGGAAGCATAATGCGGTTTTATCTTGCCAATAGTAATGCTGATACTTTTGGAATACCATACGATGAGAATAATTATAATACTCCCGAACGAAGAACCCGACGTTTACAATTAATTTCAGATTATAAAAAAGTACTGGAGGGATTAAATTTCGACGCTATGAATATCAATGGCAAAGTAGATTATATTTTATTTAGCAGAAATTTAAGTAATGAAGAATATGAGCTAGTACAACAGCAAAAATTATACAACAAGATAAAAAGCTATTTTCCGTTTGACGAAAAAATTTATGCCTTAGAAAAACCACGCCGAAGAGGAATTAAAGTTAATGGAGAAATAGGCGCAAAAGAATTAGAAGATTTACGCAAAGCAATCAATGAACAAATCAAAAGTGCGGCAAAAATAGAAGGTCTGGATAAAGCTTCTTCAGAATTTGCTGTTTTAAATGCGAAAGGTTTACAGGAAATTTTGAAAAACTATTTTGACTTTTATAATGGTTACGATCCCTTGTTCTCTTGGTGGGTTCCTAAAACGTATACTGAAGTTGATGCGGCTTTGGCAGAATATGCAATTCTGTTAAAATCAAAAAGAAAAGATACTAGTACGCAAAAAGAGGATGGAAGCGGTATAGTTGGAAATCCCATAGGAAGAGAAGAATTAATTCGTCAGTCGCAAACAGAATTTATACCTTATTCACCAGAAGAACTGGTAGCTATTGCCAATAAAGAATTTGCCTGGTGTGATGCGGAGTTATTAAAAGCTTCCCGCGAAATGGGCTTTGGGGATAATTGGAAAGCGGCGCAGGAGAAAGTTAAAAATTCTTTTGTTACGCCCGGAGATCAAGCCGCAGGCAATGCTTGATTTGTACAATCAGTCTGTAGATTTTTTAAAACTCCATAATCTTTTAACAATACCGCCAATTGCAGAAGAAAGCTGGCGAATGTATATGATGTCGCCCGAAGCGCAGAAAATAAATCCATTTTTTCTAGGCGGTGAATCTCTTATCATCTCTTACCCTACAAGCACTATGTCTTACAGCGAGAAAATGATGAGTATGAGAGGCAATAATCCAAATTTTTCTAGAGCTACCATTCATCACGAATTAATTGCAGGTCATCATTTGCGGCAATTTATGAGAGATCGATACAAAGCCTATCGCCATTTTGATACTCCATTTTGGGTTGAAGGAAACTCATTATATTGGGAAATGCTGTTATGGGATTTGAAATTTCCTCAGACACCGCAGGATAAAATTGGAATGCTGTTTTGGAGAATGCATCGATGTGCACGAATTATTTTTTCTTTAAACTATCATTTAGGAAAATGGAGCCCGCGACAATGCATCGATTTTTTAGTAGACCGAGTGGGACACGAACGCGCCAATGCGGAGGGAGAAGTGCGCCGGTCATTTGTTGGCGGTTATAGTCCATTATATCAAATTGCCTATATGTTGGGAGGATTGCAGTTTACTGCATTAAAAGAAGAATTAGTCACAAGCGGAAAAATGACTTATCAGCAATATCATGATGCTATTTTGAGAGAAAATGCAATGCCAATAGAATTGTTAAGAGCACTATTAACCAATCAGTCCTTGCAGAGAGATTTTAAAACCAGTTGGAAATTTTACAAACTTTAGATATAAGCACATTTATGAAACATGTAATAGTAATAGGCGGAGGAATTATAGGACTTAGCTCGGCATTTTATTTACAGCAAAGCGGCTGTAAGGTTACCGTTATAGATAAAGACAATTTCGAAAACAATTGTTCCTATGGTAATTTAGGATACGTTTGTCCGAGTCATTTTATACCATTGGCGACACCCGGAATAGTGTGGCAGGGATTCAAATGGATGTTTAATTCTAAAAGTCCTTTTTATGTCAAGCCTTCATTGAATAAAGCAGTCGCTAGATTGGGGAATTAATTTTGTAAAAAGTGCTACAGAAACAAATGTCAGCAAATCGGCTGTTCCGCTTCGAGATATATCGTTATTGAGTCAGAATGAATTTTTAGAATGGAAAAAAATTCCAGGATTTGAATTTGCATATGAACACAAAGGAATGCTGGAAGTTTTTCAGACAGAAGGAGTTGCTAAACACGCTGAGCATACTGTTTCAAAAGCAAAAGAATTAGGTCTCGATGTAAACTTATTGGACTATTCCGCCTTGCAGGCATTAGAGCCCCAGACAAAAATAAATGCAATAGGAGCTGTCCAGTTTAATTGTGATGCGCATGTTTATCCAAATAAATTAATGAAAGTTTTAAAAGAGCATTTACTAGCAAATGGTGTTGATTTCAAATATGGAGAAACTGTTGTTTCTTTTGAAAAGGAAAATAGTGCTGTTAAAAAAGTAATTACTAACGAGCAATCTTATGAAGCAGATGAAATTGTGATTGCAACGGGAGCATGGACCAAAGAAATTGCCGCCTTAGTAAATACTAAAATATCGCTTATGCCGGGAAGAGGTTATTCTATAACATTAGAAGATTCGATTTATAAAGTCAATCATCCGATGATTCTTGCAGAAGGGAGAGTAGCAATAGCACCAATGGATGGTAATAAAATTAGATTTGGAGGTACAATGGAGGTGGTGCCTACAACCGAAAAACCTCAATATGAGCGTATTAACGGCGTGTTGAATGCCGTTAAAGATTTCCTGCCAGAATTTGATATTCAGAAACCAGCAGATGAGAATATCTGGTATGGTTACAGACCTTGTTCGGCAGATGGACTCCCTTACATTGGGCGAATAAAAAAATACAATAATGTTATTGTTGCAACTGGACATTCCATGATGGGACTGAGTCTTGGTCCAGGTACAGGAAAATTGGTTTCAGAATTAGTGCATAGAAAAGCCACCAGTATTAATGTAGATGCTTTTGAAGTGGAAAGATTTGGGTAGATAAAACTTTTTTAACAGATTTTCATTCAATATAAAAACAAAAAATATGGAATCAACAACAAAAAAAAATAATTTCAAAAGATCATTAGGATTATTAGATGCTACTATGATCGTTGCTGGTTCCATGATTGGGTCAGGAATCTTCATCGTTAGTGCAGACATAATTCGGAATGTAGGCTCAGCAGGTGCTTTATTATTAATTTGGCTGTTTACTGGTTTTCTTACAATAGCTGCAGCTTTAAGTTATGGCGAATTAAGCAGTATGTTTCCTAAGGCTGGAGGGCAGTATGTTTATTTAAAAGAATCTTTCAATTCACTTACAGGTTTTTTATACGGCTGGAGTTTTTTTGCAGTTATACAAACAGGTTCAATCGCGAGCAGTTGGTGTTGCTTTTAGCAAATTTGCGGCGTATGTTTTTCCTTCATTAAGCGAAAACAATATTATTATAAACTTAAATTTTCTACAAATATCCACGACACAATTAACTTCTATAATTCTTGTTGTTTTTCTTACCTATATCAATACAAGAGGAGTTCAAGAAGGAAAAATAATTCAGACCATTTTCACCATGGTAAAATTAATTGCGTTATTCGGACTTATCATTTTTGGTTTTATACTCGTCGCAAAAGCAGATATCTGGAAAGCAAATTGGAGTACAGGTTTTTCTATAAATAAATTAGAAGGAAATACGCTGGTTCCTTACTCCGGATTTGCTGTTATGGGAGCCTTAGCGGCAAGTCTTGTGGGCAGTTTATTTAGCAGTGATTCATGGAATAATGTTACGTTTATTGCTGGCGAAATAAAAAATCCTTCTAAAAATATTGGGAGAAGTCTTTTCCTAGGCACATTGATTGTTACCATAATTTACATTGCGACCAATATGATGTATTTGTCGGTTCTTTCTATAAACGAAATTGCACATGCCGAAAACGATCGTGTGGGTGTAGCGACATCACAGCAAATTTTTGGAAGTTCAGGAACTTATATTATCGCGATATTATTAATGGTATCCACTTTTGGATGTAATAATGGTTTAATACTCTCAGGCGCACGTGTTTATCATACTATGGCTAAAGATGGGTTGTTTTTTAGAAAAATAGCACAGTTGAATAAAAATGGAGTGCCGGAAAAAGCATTATGGATGCAGTGTATTTGGGCATCAGTACTTTGTTTAAGCGGGAAATATAATGAACTTTTGGAGTATGTAATTTTTGTTGTTTTAATATTTTACATTTTAACTATAGCAGGAATTTTTAGACTTCGTAAGACAAAACCAGATTTAGCGCGCCCATACAAAGCAATTGGGTATCCAGTACTGCCTTTTATTTATATAATTTCGGCTTTAACTATTTGTATTATGCTGTTAATCTATAAATACAATTCTTCAATTCCAGGATTAGCTATTGTACTTTTAGGAATACCTATTTATTACTATTTTGTAAATAAAGACAATAAATAGTATTACTGCTTTATAAAGAAATAAAAGCTTTTAATTCTTTATAAAAAAAGGGATTCATTTGTATTCGTTTTTTTTCTTAACGGTTACTTATTAAAATACCAAACTGCCCATCTCAATTAATAGTTATTAATTAGGATGGGCTTTAATTTTGCCAATATCTCATTTTTTTTGAATAAATTTTATTATTTGATTATTTTAGGTGTTTTGTATTATGGTTTATTTAGTGAATTGAATAATTTGGTGTTATTTAATCTGTAGAATTAACATCTTTTTTTTAAATAATATTTTTTTATTCTGTTTTGATTAGAAAAATGCAATAAGAGGATAATATAATACAGCTTTCGGATAAATTGTTGGCTTTCTTGAGATTGGTTATCATATAACTTTACAAGTGTTTAAAATACACAATTGAATATTTTGTGTATTGAAAAGAAGAATATTTTAACTAAACAAAAACCAAAAAACCAAAAAGCTATGAATTTTACTAACCATTCAGTATTGCAAAGTTTTGGAAATAAACTGTTAGAGAAAAAACTGGGATTTACCATTTTTTTTCTTTTAATGTTTTTGAATTCCATTGCACAAACAAAGATTCAAGGTTCTATAAAAGATATTAATGGGGGACCTATTTCCGGGGTATCAATTATAGAAAAGAATACATCTAATAATGCTGTATTATCAGATTTTGATGGTAATTTCCAAATAACACTTCAAAAACTAAATTCTAAATTGGTTGTTTCCTATGTGGGTTTTATATCTCAAGAAGTTACCGTTACAAATAATAAGGTAGAGATAGTGCTGCGCGAAAGTGTAGAGCGACTATCTGATGTTGTTGTAGTCGGTTACGGTACCCAGAAAAAATCAAGAGTTACAAGTGCTATTGCCAGTATCAAAGAAAAAGATTTTACGCGAGGCGCAATTAGGGATGCTTCGGATCTTATAAAAGGAAAAGTTGCCGGTTTAACAATTAGCGGCGGTTCTGGAGATCCTTCAGTCGCACCAAATATTTCATTACGTGGTATATCTTCTTTAAAAAGCGGATCTGCTCCTTTGGTTTTAATTAATGGTGTGCCTGGCGGCATCGATACTGTTTCTCCAAATGAAATTGCTTCAATTGAGGTATTAAAAGATGCCTCAGCCACTGCAATTTACGGAACACGAGGAGCTAATGGAGTAATTTTAATTACTACAAAAACGGTTAATAAAGAGATGCGACCTACGATTACCTATTCTACCTTTACTACAGTATCTAATTTTGCTAAGAAAGCAGATTTTTTAGATGCGGCAGGGGTTAAGAAGTTTGATTTCACAAGGCGTTAAAGTTCCTTTTACAGATGAGGGCGCAACTACAGATTGGCTGGATCAAATTTCAAGAAGCAGTTTTGCTCAAAATCATAACCTAGATCTTAAAGGAGGAACTGCAAAAACAAACTATGCAGTAAATTTAAATTATGTAGATCAAACAGGGGTTTTTAATGGTACATTTAATAAAGAATATAGATTCTCATTTGATGTTAATCATAGAATGTTCAATGATAAATTAAAAATTAATTTGAACTTATTGAATGGAACACAAAAAATGGGAATACATCCTGATGTAGCAGGTTATGCTTACAGACAGGCTATGATTCGAAACCCTACTGCTCCTGTGTATAAACCCGATGGTACTTATGCAGAAACCAATAGATTTCAGTATTATAATCCAGTTGCAATCTTAAATGAAACAGATCAAGACAGACAAAGTACTTGGCAGAGGTTTACAGCTAACTTAACTTTAGATTTATTGCCGGGTTGGGACGTAAGCGCTTTGCTTGCCAAAAATAAAAATTCAGGTTTAGATGGATATTCTGAAAGCAAAAAACACTACTCTAATACAATAAACGGAAGAAATGGAGTAGCTTCAAGAAATACTGGGCAGACAGACAGGGATTTCGTGGAATTCACTTCTAAGTATAATAAAAAATTCGATAAGCACGAGTTTACATTACTTGGCGGTTACAGTTATCAATATACTGTTAATGAAGGTTTTTCTGCTTCTAATTTTGATTTTCCTACAGATGCCTTTTCTTATAATAATTTAGGAGCGGGTAATGCTCTTTCTGACGGAAAAGCATCTATGGGCAGTTATAAAAATGATGATAAATTAATTGGTTTCTTCGGAAGAGTTAATTATAATTTTAATAATAAATACGATCTTTTGTTTAGTATTAGAAGAGAGGGATCTTCTAAGTTTGGTCAAAATCATAAATGGGGTAATTTCCCTGCCGTTTCTGCAGGATGGAGTATTAATAAAGAGTCTTTTCTAAGCGATGTTTCTGCTGTAAACAACTTAAAATTAAGAGCAGGTTATGGTGTAACAGGAGTAATACCTACAGATTCTTATTTATCTCAAACTTTGTACAATTACGACGGCTATTTCTTTAATGACGGAAAATGGGTAAAAGGATTAGTACCGGCAAGTAATCCGAATCCTGATTTACGCTGGGAGAAAACAGCTGAGGTAAATGTGGGTATTGATTTTGGTTTTCTAAATAATAGAATCAGCGGAAGTTTTGATGTCTACAGCAAAAAAACAAGCGATATGTTATGGGATTATAGTGTGCCGACACCTCCCTATTTATATTCTAGTATTACTGCAAATGTTGGAAAAATGGAGAATAAAGGTTTTGAGGTTCTGCTAAATATAATTCCAGTTAAGAGCGAAAATTTTATGTGGAATTCGTCTATGACTTTTTCTCATAATAAAAATAAATTAACAAGTCTTTCAAATGATTTGTATAGTATTGATAGAAACTTTATTAATACGGGAGATACTGGAGATCCAATCTCATTTACTACACATAGATTAGAAGTGGGGCAGGCTATTGGAAATTATTGGGGATTGAAATCAGTTGATATTACCGATGATGGAAAATGGATTATTGAAACCGCAGATGGTACAAGAAAAACATTGACACCAGATTTGTACAATGATTCTAATAAACAGTATTTAGGTAATGGAATACCAAATTATGTTGCAGGCTGGACTAATACATTTACTTACAAAAAATTTGATTTAAGTATTGTAATGACTGGAGCTTTTGATTTTCAAATATTGAATTCTCAGCGTATGTTCTATGAAAATCCGACGATAAATTACAACATGTTAAGTTCTGCATTTGATAAAGTATATGATAAAGCGGTTTTAAACTATAACCAAACATACGTTAGTTACTATCTGGAGCAGGGAGATTACGTAAAAGTGGATAATGTTACATTGAGTTATAATTTTGATGTTAAGCCTTACACATTTATCAGCGGAATGCGTGTATATGCATCAGCAAATAATTTAGCTGTTATTACAAAGTATAAAGGTCTGGATCCTGAAATTGCCAGAGATAATGTTTTGTCGCAAGGTTTAGACAACAGAGATAAATATCCCACTACAAGAGGTTTTACTTTAGGTTTAAATGTAACTTTTTAAAAAAAAATAAAGATGAAAAATCAAAATATAGTATATAAAATCCTTATTTCTGGCTTACTTCTTTTAGCGACTGGATGTACAAATTTGGACGAGACAGTTTATGATAAAATAACTGCAGAAGGCACAGTATTAACTGAAGAAGATTTAGCGAGTATTGTTGCGCCGGCTTATACCTCATTTAGAGGGATTTTCTGGAATTGGGATGGTTTGCATGATTTGTATGAAGAGTCATCTGATTTGTTGGTAACCCCATGACGCAATGGTATTGGCTGGGGAGATTATTACATTACAATGCATCAGCATACATGGGGATCTACTCTTCCTCATGCAGAGGGTAACTGGTCGTATATGTACACAGGAGTAAACAGTGTAAATAGAGCAATATATCAAATAGAACAAATTGAAGGCATTACAAATAAAGACAAAGTAATTCAGGAGTTGAAAGCCTTACGAGCTATTTATTACTATTTCTTGCTGGATAATTTTAGAAATGTTCCAATTGTAACTTCTTTTATTAATCCTCAAGGATATCTGCCTGTGCAGAATACAGGAAAGGAAGTGTATGATTTTGTTGAAAGTGAATTAAAAACTGCTATGCCATTTTTAAGTGAAGAAAATAATACAGATACGTATGGAAAAGTTACCAAATGGGCAGTTAAAATGACTTTGGCAAAATTATATTTAAATGCACAAGTTTACACAGGTACTCCTAAATGGAATGAAGCTTTAAGCGAGGTTAATGACATTATAAACAGTGGTAAGTTTAGTTTGGCGACTAATTATGCTGATAATTTTAAAATTAAAAACGAGGGCTCTCCAGAAGAAATATTATCAATTCCTTTTGATCAAGTAAAAACAGGAGGAAGTTATTGGCCGTTTAAATCTTTAGCGGCACCTAGTCAGGCAACGTTCGAAATGAGCGGCGGTCCTTGGAACGGAACAGGAGGTATCCCGCAATTTATTGATACTTATGACTCAGATGATCAAAGATTAAAGGACTGCTGGTTAGGAGGGAAGCAGTTTACAAGCAAAGGCGAACCAATTATGGTAGACGGTGTACAATTTGAGTACATTAATTATATGACAAATGTAAATAGTCGCGAACCTAATGAAGGCTATAGATTAGTTAAATATGAAATAGGCACTGGAGATATGGGACAGACAAGTAATGATGTTCCTTTTTACAGATACACAGATGCTCTTATGATCAAAGCAGAATGTTTATTAAGATCAGGAGATGCCGACGGAGCGACTTTAATAGTTTCTCAGGTCAGACAAAGAGATTTTAAAAACACAAATCCAGGTAAAGCGACAGTTTCAGGAGCTAAACTTAACGGAGGAAGTGTTTATAAATACGGAACTTATGCTTCTGGTGTTATTACCAATTTAGAAGGAGGAGCAGATATTCAGTATGGAGGTTTCTTAGATGAGCTTGCTTGGGAGTTTATTGGAGAAGCACATAGAAAACAAGACTTAATTCGTTTTGGAGTTTTTACTAAAAAATCATGGTTTTCTCATACACCAAATGGTGATTTTAAAAGTATTCTACCAATACCGCAATCGGAGATGGATACAAATAGTAATTTAAAACAAAACCCAGGTTATAATTAAAGGAATATAAAATAATTTGAATTTGTAGTTTCGATAGGGAGTAAATTAATTTTTGCTTCCTATCTTTTTACTGTAATTTAAAGAATATTTTTCCTTGAATTATAATTTTTGTGATAAGAGTTTTTCGCAGTATAAAAGGGAAAAATAAATCTAATTACGTTATTGCTTAGACATATTTTTTTATCTTTAGATTTCAAGGATCAGCCGAATGGCAATATTCAAAAACAAGTTGATTTAGGTTGTAGAGTTCGAAAATATTTTTGGTTCAAATATTAAATTACTATTTGATTATGGAAATTAAAGTTCACAATTTGCACAACGGTCAAGTAAGAGTCAATAGATTTCTTCCTTCCAATGAAAATAATAATTTTCACACTTTCTCTTACAGTGGAATTGTAAAACCAGTTAAATGTAAGATCTGGCTTCCGGTATCAAGTTATTTGATAGAACACCCAAAAGGAGTGGTTTTAATTGACCAAATGTGTCAAGCAGATTTGCATCAAATTAAAGGAGATAAAAAGGAAATCAGTTTTTTTCAAAATCTTATCAATAGACCTGTTACAGAGCTTGGGGATATTATTAACGACAAGCTGGCGAAAGCAGGTTACAAATCCAATGATATAGATTATCTAATACCAAGTGATCTTCCGTCTGATTATTCAAAAGGACTGACTTATTTAAAGAATGCAAAAAAAGTCATGATCAGTGATCTTCAATGGAATGCTGAAGCGGCAGAAAAACCCATTAGTTTAATAGCGGAAAAGTGGAATGATTTAAATGTTCAAAAATATAGTTTTGCAAAAACGGGAATAGGTCCGCAAGGCTTATCTTATGATTTGTTTGGTGACAATACAATCGTTTTAGTAAGTACTCCCGAATATAGTTCAGGAGCAGTAACTGTAATTACTAACTGCTAAAGTAAGATTAAATCGTCATTAACTTCTCCATGATTCTGTCATAAATCTGAAAACTTCTGCAATTTGGTAAATACTATCTAAGCTCTTTAAATTTATGACTTAAAATTGCAGACAGCTTCAGTATAAAAAAAGCACATGTACCTTATTGGCATTAAGCATTTTTCAGAGCAGTTTGTATTCGCTCAATTTGTTTTAAATGCCTAATAATGTGATTGATGAAAAATTGAAAAGTGTCGCCTAGTCTCAGCTTAATGAAACTTGAAATTGAAGTCTTTATCTTGACTTTGTTTAAACTCACCTTTCTGGATTGATTCAGCAGATCTAAAAGTTTTATTTGTTGGTTTATAAATCTGTCAATTACCGATTTGTCAAGTTTGGCATTCAATGGATTCTTGTCCTTGAAAGTTTTCATTTTATTTAGTTTTTCTTTGGGAAGAATACTTTTTGCAAAGTAATTTCCTAAAAATCCACTGTGAAATTCAATATCAGTTGCACTTGTAGAATTTTTTATTTCGTTTTCCATTTGTAGCAGATAAAAATCACCATATAAATTCAAATGCTCTAAACACTCCAGAATACTCCAAGAAATTTCGTTTTCCTTCCATGTTAAGGTATTCAGATCATAACTTTGTAATTTTTCTGCTTGGTTTATAATTTTGTCTAGACTGCTCAAAAAGCGTATGGATTAATTTCTCTGATTGCATAATTTAAAATTTTCATTCAAAATTGTAAAAAATATTTTCCATTAATCTTGATTGAAATCAAGATTTTTTTAGTCGTGATAAAGTCTCGGCGCTCATTCTTAAATAATTGGCAATATACCTGTTTGGTATTTCCTGAAAAAGTTTGCGGACTTCTTTTTAAAACTCTTTGATATCTTTCCTTTGGCGAATTTGTCAGAATGTCAATTTCACGTTCCATTTGTTGAATCACCAAATTTTCTAAAATTTTCATCCATAGAGCTCTATTGCTCTCTGTTTCTAAAAATTTGTCTATTTGTTGTTTTTTTACAACTTTTATGACCGTTTTTTTGATCGCTTGAATAAATAAGTCAGATGGTTTGCTTGTCAAAAAAGAATCTAGTGAAACAATTAAATTCTCTTTATAGCCAAATCTGATTATTTGTTCTTCATATTCGTCTAAAACAAAAATCCTCAGACTTCCACTTTCTATGTAATACAAGTTTGTATCAATACTGCCTTTCACTTTTAGAAATTCGTTTCTATTGATGGTTATTGTATTATCCGAAAGTTCAATAATTTCTTTCATTTATTATCTTTTGTTGCTTTTAAATTTGTTTATAATTGTAAGCAGTTGTTCTATAATGACGGATGTGTTTTTGTTTAAGGAAACAACAAGTTTCTTCAGAATAAAAACAAAATTAGTGTATTTTTGCATTTATAAACAAATTGACATTCTTGAAAAAGTATATTATCATGTTACTTTAGGGTCTTATTTTTCTGCCTTCTCTAGGCAGTATTTTTGTTTATGGAAATACATATCCGGCAGAAGTCTGCGGATTGACTATTACGCATATTTATTAAATGTGAGCAGGATTACGATTAATACTTGTGTGAAAAAATAGTTTAATGTTACCGCGACAGAGCTCTTAAAACAGAGACTTCTTTTTGAGATAAAAAATGATTTGATACATTCAGGAAAGACTATTGCTGAGATTGCCTATGATCTTCATTTTTCAGAACCCGGACATTTGATGCGGTTTTTTAAAACCCAGACAGGAATACCCAGCGACCAGTTCCTTTCAGATTATCAAAATGGTATATTTTCATTGCATTTTATAAGGCTGTTATAGAATAACATAAATTTACAACAAAAGAATTGCTATGCCTTAAATGAAAGTTTACGGAATGGTAGTTTCAAAACATTTAAATCTGCCTGGAGGCAGTAAATTTTTAATATGATCAAAAAATACAAATCCAATAAGATATATTATCAAAGTACAATAGCCCTTGCAGGGCCTGTTGTGATTTCTCAGCTTGGGCATACACTGGTACAGACTCTTGATACAGTTATTATAGGGCATTATGCAGGAACTATCTCATTGGCGGCAGTCTCTTTAGTTCATTCTGTTTTTATGGTAGTTTTAGTCATTGGATTAGGGATTGCCTATGGACTAACACCTTTAATTGCACAAGAAAATGGAAAATCAAATTTTAAGGAATGCGCCGAGCTTCTCTCAAACAGCTTATGGCTAAATGTCAGCATTTGCAATTTTACTTTTTTTAATAGTGTACTTTGGTTCTATGTTTGCCATGCGGCATGCAGATCAGGATCCTCAGGTGGTAGAAACAGCAAAACCTTATTTACTAATTTTAAGTTTATCTATTGTGCCTTTAATGGTATTTCAAACATTCAAACAGTTTGCAGAAGGACTGGGTTTCACAAAGCAGGCAATGTCCATAACAATATGGGGAAATGTGCTCAACGTAATTATCGCAGTAATTCTGGTAAAGGGAATGTTTGGAATTGAGCCAATGGGAGTTAAGGGAGTAGGAATTGCAACATTGATAGATCGTGTTTTAATGATGCTGGTTATGATGTGGTATGTACTTCGATCAAAGAATTTCAGGTCTTATATAGACCATTTCTCCGTTAAGTTTGTTGATTTTTCAAAAATTTTAAAAGTGGTAAAAATAGGATTACCTGTGGCGATGCAGTATGTCTTTGAAATTGGCGCATTTGTCGGCTATGCTTTAATGGCCGGTCACATTGGCGCAATTGAACAGGCGACGCATCAAACAGCAATAACCCTTGCCGCAATGACCTACATGATGGCGGGAGGAATTGCATCTGCGACAACTATTAAAGTCGGAAATAACTTTGGAAATCAGAACTACAAAAGACTTCAGAGATTTGCTTATGCATCGTATCATTTAGTTATCATTTTCATGATGTTTTTTGCTGTGATTTTTACACTCTTTAATCAATATCTACCTTACTTAATAACAAATGATGTAAATGTTGTAGCATTGGTAGCGCAATTGTTGATTATTGTCGCACTATTCCAGCTCTTTGATGGTACTCAAGTGGTTGGACTAGGAACATTAAGAGGAATGGGAGATGTAAATATTCCCACTTTTATAACCTTTATTGCTTATTGGCTTATTGGTCTGCCTGTGGCCTATGTTTTAGGAATTCATTTCGATGCAGGAGTAAAGGGAATTTGGTATGGTTTAACTCTGGGATTGTTAACATCATCTGCCTTATTGTATTTAAGATTCCGATATGTAATGAATAAAGCCTTGGAAAATAATCGATAAGTCTAGAATTGATTTTATTAAAATAGAAATTAAGGATATTAAAAAAGCGGTCTTTATAAATCCAATTCATATCTGTTGGATCGTATTTTAAGTATTCAGAATATAAGATTTGCATGAAATCAGCTCCATCCATTGCGTCGCCTGGATGGAGCTGATTTGGCTTTTTTTAACCATTGAAACTGCTGAAGCTCTTATATTAGCTAATGGATTTTTAAATAAGAGAAAAGGAAAGTTTTTAAAAGTGTTCTATATTTAAGATATTAGTAACTGTTATTTTTCAATTTGAATAATTTGAGAGGCTGTATTATTCTTTATCTGTTGTTTTTCATCAGGCTGACATCCTCCAATTGAAACTTTAATTTTACCTTCATATTGTTTTAAAGTGCCTTCTGATGTAACATAAGAAAGATCTTCAGGAGAAAGATTAAAGGTAATTACCTTGCTTTCACCAGCTTTTAAATTAAATCGTTCAAATCCTTTAAGGCTTTTTAGAGGTGCCTTTATTGTAGAATCCTGATTGATTACGTACAGCTGGGTCACTTCTTCTCCTTCTATCTTTCCAGAATTTGTCACTTTAACAGAAATGGAAACTGACTGCCCTTTTTTTATTTTGGAAGGAGCTTTTAGATCACTGTATTTAAATGAAGTATAACTCAGTCCATATCCAAACCCATATAATGGAGTTCCTTTAAAGTAGCGGTAGGTTTTATTATCCATACTATAATCAACAAAAGAAGGCAAATCTGAGTCGCCTTTGTAAAAAGTAACAGGCAGTCTTCCTGCAGGATTATAATCGCCAAAAATAACATCAGCATTCGTGCGGTACCTGCAGATTGCCCGCCATACCAGATGTTAAGTATTGCTGGAATATTTTCTGCTTCCCACGGAATAGCTATTGCGCTTCCTGTCATCATGGCAAAAATCACTGGTTTTCCCGAAGATTGAAGCGCTTTTAAAAGTTTGGTCTGTACATCAGGAAGTAAGATAGAAGTGCGGTCTCCTCCTTTAAATCCAGGAAAATCTACAGGCATTTCTTCTCCTTCGAGCTGTGGTGAAATACCGCCGGCAAAAATAAAAGCATCTGCATTTTTATGACGTTCAATTAAATCTGCAAAATTAGTTTTTACAAAATTGCCTGTCTGCGACGATACTTCTGCTTTTCCTTCTCCCTGCCAATATTCAAGTACTATTTTATAAACCGTATTTTTTTTCGTTTCCAGTTTAAAAGTTTTTTCTCCCCAGCGATTCTTCTTCCAAGCGTTTACAACTTCTTTTCCATTTATTAGAAAGCGATAACCGTCATCTGCTTTAAGTTCAAAAGTAACAGAACCATCCTGATCTGCTGTATAATTTGTAGTGTAACGGGCAGAGAAGTGATTTGCTTTAATATTTTTAATAACAACTTCTCCTTCCTGCCAGAAATTATTTATTTCCGACTCGCTTCTAATTGCTTCAGGTTTTCCTGTAAGACTTATATTGTTGAAATATTCTGCCTGAAATCCTTGTTTTCCTTCATAAGAATAGTGTTTTTTTAGATCTCTATAGACTAATAATGTATCATTTGTAAAGTTGATGGCTTTCTCATAAATCACCTCTGTATCAGGACTCACTTTTTCTTTTATACCTTGTAAAACTGTCGTTAGCTTAGATGGAGTACCATTATAATTTCCTAATATAGAAATAGCATTATCGGCGTTAGGACCCAGCACTACAATCTTCTTCAGTTTTTTGCTTAGTGGAAGAATGTTGTTTTCATTTTTAAGCATCACGATCGATTGTCTGGCCATTTTTAAAGCATGCTTTTGATGCTCCTCACTTTCTAAAACGGAAGATGGAGTCTGAGCATATTTAACCATTTGTACAGGATCAAACATTCCAAGTCTGAAGCGGATCATAAAAAGACGTTTTACAGAAATGTCAATCTGTTTTTCGCTTATTTGACCATTTTTAACCGCTTGCACGAGTGCTTTATAAGCATCAGTTCCACAGTCAATATCCGTTCCATGCGGCACAGCGTCCATGCCGCCGAGATGCAAGCATCAGGATGTGTTTTGTGATTCTTAAAAAAATCATCAATCGCCCAACAGTCTGATGTAACATAACCGTCAAATTTCCATTCTTTTCTTAAAATATCATTCATTAAAATATCACTCGCACAACAAGGTCGCGTTCTAAAAGCATTGTAGGCACACATAACTCCAGCTACTTTAGATTCTGTTATTAATTTTCTAAAGGCGGGAAGATAAGTGTCCCAAAGCTCATATGGTGTTACGTCAACATCAAAAGTATGTCTCAAAGATTCCGGGCCGCTGTGTACGGCATAATGTTTTGCGCAAGTCACGCTTTTAGGTATTTTGGATCATCTCCCTGCAGGCCTTTTACAAAAGAATCGCCTAAAACAGCCGTTAAGTAAGGATCTTCGCCATACGTTTCCTGTCCGCGTCCCCAGCGAGGATCCCTGAAAATATTAATGTTTGGAGTCCAGTAAGTCAGTCCCAAGTAGCGTTCGTTGGTTCTGTTAAGTTCAACTGCTTTATTGTAGATCGCCCTGCCTTCAAGAGCAGAATAATCAGCCATTTTAAAAAGAGAATTTTTATCAAAAGTTGCCGCCATTGCTATAGCCTGTGGAAAGACAGTCGTTTTAAAAGGGGTTCTTGCGACACCATGAAGCGTTTCGTTCCACCAGTCATAAGCAGGAATTCCCAGTCGAGGTATTGCAGGAGCGAGCATTTAACATTTGTGCTACTTTTTCTTCTAAAGTTAGCTGGCTTACTAAATTTTCCACTCGTTCTTTAAAAGTGAGGTCGGTATTCTGAAATGGAAATTTTGCTATTTTGTTTTGTGCCGAACACCAAAAAGAGAGCAGTATGAGAATTTGATATTTGATATTTTTTATTTTCATAAGAGTACTTTTTTAATAATATCAAGGAATGTTAGTGGTCAAAATTTACTTAAAAACAAATACAACCGATTGCGTAAAGAAAAGAAAAATTACTTTAACTTGAAATTTTTAATTAAAAAAAACAGATTATAATGTTTTATTGCTATTTTTTTATGATAAATATCGACATTTATATTGTGAGTGAATTAATTTTCAGAGAAAAAAAGAAATAGTATCCCTAGTTGTACTGTTCTTTTGTTCTTAAATTATGTATATATTTACGACTAATTATATAGTAATGGAAGAACATAGACATGTAACGATATATGATATTGCGGAAAGACTCAATCTCGCCACATCTACGATTTCACGCGCTTTAAAAGACCATCATAGTATCAGTGATAAGACTATTAAGAAGGTAAAAAAGACAGCCGAGGAAATGGGTTTTGTTCCAAATACGCTGGCGGCAGGATTAAGAGGTAATAAATCTAAAACCATTGGTGTATTAATTCCAACGATTACCCAGCCTTTTTTATCATCATTAATTAGTGGTATTGAAGTAACTGCCAGAAAATCTGATTACTCCGTAATTATTATGCAGTCGCATGATTCCTATGAAGAGGAAGTTAACATGGCGAAATCGCTTTATAGCGACAGAGTAAGCGGTGTCATTTGTTCTTTGGCAATGGAGACAAAAGATACTTCTCACTTTGAGCAGTTTTCAAATAATAATATTCCGCTAGTATTTGTTGATCGTGTTCCAAAGGGTTACAATACTTTTAGGGTTGTAATTGATAATTACACAGCAGGTTATAAAGCAACAAAACATCTTATTGATCAAGGATGCAAAAGAATAGCGCATATGACTACAAGCGCAGAATTTGGTAATCTTTATAATGAAAGAAAAAGAGGTTATATAGATGCTTTGGCAGAGCATGGACTGCCATTGAAAGAAGAGTTTATTATAAATCTGAAAGCAATGACGTATGATGAGGGAGTTAAGGCTTCTAACAAACTTTTTGGTTTGAAACCTCCACCTGATGGACTTTTTGCTCCAGGAGACATTCTTGCAGTAAGTGCTGTACAAACAGCAAAAAAGAGAGGGATTAAAGTACCGCAAGATTTTGCTGTAATTGGTTTTAATAATGATCCTATTTCAGAGATTATAGAGCCTAATATTTCTACTATAACACATCCTGCAGAGAAAATGGGAAAAGTACGGCTAATATTGTTATTGATACTATAAAATCTGCTAAAGAGGAGGAAGCAAAAGAAATAACGTTTCTTAATACAGAGGTGCTTATTCGGGAATCTTCAAAAAAATATAATTCTTTTACTTTAAAGAAAACTGTCTGCGCATTATATGTAACAGCAGTTTTTTTGTGCTCAATCAAATCTAACGGCAATTTTACACCTCTTATTTTAAGAGTAAAACTAAAAAATAAACCCATTGTTTTTTTAAATCAAAATTCTTTGTACTTTAGCACAACCGATTGTTTTGTGTTTTAATTTTTAATAATGTATTTTTTTAATAAATAAATTGATAATTATTCTATTTAAAATACGTATACATGATTTTTGTGTAATCTAAAAATAGAAATCATTTAGAAGATGGTTCAGTTGTAATTAAGAGATGTTTTAATTTATTTTCTATGAGAAAAGAAGAATCAGAAAAGGGAAAATTCTGCAATTCGTATTATGAAAGCAAGATAGAAATTGACTGTGTTGTATTTCGATTTGAAGAGAAAAGCCTAAAAGTTTTGCTAGTCAAAAAAGAAAATGATTTCGGAAATGTTGAGTGGAGACTGCCTAATTGTACTATGGAACAGGGCGACACGATAGGTACAACTGCACAAAAAGTTTTAAAAAAATATATTTCTGAAGATAATTTCTTTCTAGACCAGTTAAAAGCCTTTGATTATAATACAGCATTATCATCTAAGGAAAAGATTTCAATTGGATATTATGCAATGGTTTGTAAAAAAGCTATGGAAGATCAAGAGTCAAATTCAGATATAATGTGGATTGATGTTCATAACACAACCTGCCTAGTAGAGAAATATAAGATGATTTTAGACTTTAGTATGATAGAACTAAAAAAGAATATCTGCTGTAGTGCAGTAGGTTTTAATCTTCTGCCTGAAAAATTTACTTTACTTCAGGTTTTTAATTTGTATGAGGAAATATTAGGTGTGACAATCAATAAAACTAATTTTAGAAGAAAGATTTTGCAGAGAAAATTGGTACGAGGCTTAGATGAAAAAGAACGGGGAGTGTCAAACAGAGCTGCTGAGTTTTATATTTTAACTGTACCAAAGGATGAAATATTTTGGAATGCCAAATTTAATTTTAATATTTAAAAAGGTTTTTTATAAAAACCTGCTACTGCTGTAATTTTATATTTTAAGGGAAACTTCTATAGTAATAAAAAACCAAGTACTGCCATTTTGATATTTATTGATTTTAATTGTAAAAAGGTTATCGTAAAAATAGATTTGCATTTTTATCTTTTAATTTTGTTGATAGCCTAAGAACGTTATAACTCTAAAAGCAATTAATATTTTCGGAGTTGATATCTTTAAATTTTTATTCTAATATAATGTAGAATATTGACTTAAAATGTTTTAATACTATTTTCACTACTACTTATTATTTAATTCTATTTTATAACTCCTTTCACTCCTTATTAAAAGTTTTTTTTTGAACAATCGATTGTTAAAAATAAAATTTTGATATTTAACTGTTAGATTTTCAGTGATTTATTTTAAATGTACGATTTTACTGGGAATCTAGTACTGTCTTCTGATTTACGACTGATTGAAACTATGGATATTTAAAAACTTATAAAATAAAATATTAAATTTTATCTTTTTTATGTTTTCTTTAAGATTATCGACTAAACATAATATTTTTAGCAAGTTTTACTACAACGTTGTAGTTAAAATTATCATATTACTATTATTTTTGGTTTAATTATGTGATAACTGTTTTTTTTAAAGCTATTTTTTTTATAATTTATAATTAAAAATTACACAACCGATTGTGTTTGAAATATTTTTTTTTATATTTGTGGTATGTACACTTATAAAAATCCACATTTTTGACTTTAAAGTGTATAAAAGAAAGCTTACTAACAAAAACCAATTTTAATAATTAAATCCATTTTTATGACTAATTTTTTTATTACAAGTAAATCGAAGCACTTAAAAGGCTTCGGTTTTTTGATCCTGCTGTTTTTGCTCTCCCTTCAAATGAAAGCGCAGATAACAGTTACAGGAGCAGTTTCGGATGCAAATGGTCCAATTCCTGGCGTGAATGTCAATTTAAAAGGAACAAAAACAGGAGTAAGCACCAGTTTCGATGGGAACTATAGCATAAATGCTCCTTCAAATGGTGTCCTTGTTTTCAGTTTTATAGGTTTCAAAAGCAAGGAAGTCGCTGTTAATGGACAAACTAAAATCAATGTGGTTTTAGAAGAAGACTCAAATAATTTGAAAGAAGTGGTAGTAATTGGATATGGAACTCAAATTAAAGAGGCTGTTACAGGATCAGTTGCTTCACTAAGTGGAAAAGAATTAAATGAAGTGCCCGTCGCTAATATTACGCAGGCTTTACAAGGGAGACTTCCCGGGGTCGAAATGACACAGACTTCCTCAAAACCTGGTCGTCGCCATGCAGATAAGAATACGCGGAACAAGATCACTTACAGGAAGTAATGATCCTTTAGTGGTACTAGACGGTGTTCCGTTTGCGGGTTCGATAGGAGATATTAATCCTGCTGATATTAAGTCGGTAGATATTTTGAAAGATGCTTCGGCTACAGCTATCTACGGTTCTCGTGGAGCTAATGGTGTAATCTTAGTTACTACTTTAAAAGGAAAAAAAATCAGAAAGCCACCTTTACATATAATGGTTTTAGTGGAATCAAACAGGTTTTTTCAAAGTATCCTATGATGGATGCATCAAAATTTGCGACCCTTCGTGACTACTCAGGTTTATATGTGGATGGTGTCGGCGAGTCAAGAAATGTAAACACGGACTGGCAGAATTTACTATACGGTTCGGGAGAAATGATCAGCCATGATGTAAGCGTTTCAGGAGGGACTGAAACAGGAGCTTATAATGCTGGTTTAGGATATTATAAAGAGGAATCAGTTTTACCTGGTCAAAGTTATGAGCGCTTTAGTCTTAGAGCAGGACTTGATCAGCAGATAAATAGATCAATCCGCATTGGTTTTAATACAAACAGTAATTACACAGCTTCGAGAGGAGATAATATTGGGACTGGAAATATTTTAGCAACCTCGCCCCTCGCAGATCCATATAATCCTGATGGAACTTTAAAAAGAACAGTCAGCATGGCGACTGATGATCAATGGGTTTATACCAGAAAATCCATAGAAAATCTAGGAGATTCGTATGTTAATCTAACAAGAGCTTTTAGTTCTTACAATAACATATTTGCAGAAGTTAAAATTCCGGGGATAGAGGGACTAAAATATAGACTTAATACGGGATTGAATTTACGTACATCCAATTCAGGTTACTATGAAGGACAAGGTGTGTTTGATGTAAATCCAGCGACTTTATCAAATGCGACTATCAGCAACGCATGGTCAACACAATGGCTTCTTGAAAATTTGATTACGTATGATAAAACTTTTGCTCAAAAACATACTGTAAATTTTGTGGGGCTTTATTCAAATGAGCAATATACTGGAAATAGTTCTAGAGTAACCAGAAATGGAATTACTTCTGATGCATTTCAATTCTATAATTTAGGACAGAGTGAAGAAGAAGCAGTTATAAATCCTGCAGATCAGGATTATACGCAATGGGGATTAACTTCTTATATGGCTAGGTTAATGTATTCTTATGACAACCGTTATTTTATATCTGGAACAGTTCGTTCTGATGGTTCTTCAAGGCTTTCGCCGGGTAATAAATGGGTGACTTATCCTGCGGTTTCTGCTGGATGGACTATTTCAAATGAATCATTTTTAAAAGACAGCAAAAAAATTAATTTATTAAAATTACGTGCTGGTTATGGTGAAACCTCAAATCAAGCAGTTGCTCCTTATGCTACATTAGGAGCGTTAAGTACCAGACCTTACAATTTTGGAAATACGAACTCAACTGGTGTATATGTGACAGAGCTTCCAAATCCAAATTTAGGCTGGGAGTTTTCTACAACATGGAATTATGGTTTGGATTTCGGGTTTTTTAATAATCGCTTATCAGGTACAATTGAGTACTACAAAACAAATACAAAAGATTTATTGCAAAGAGTTGGACTGCCGGCTACCTCTGGTGTCAGCGGTTATGTGGCAAATGTGGGAGAGACCGAGAATAAAGGTTATGAAATTTCTTTAAACGGTGTTATTCTTGACAATCCTAACGGATTGAGCTGGACAGTAGGGGTTAACTTTTATAAAAATGAAAATAAGCTGGTAGCCTTAGCTTCGGGAGCAAGTCGTGACGAAGGTAACAATTGGTTTGTTGGTTATAATATTAATTCTATTTATGACTATGAAAAGACAGGAATCTGGCAGGAAGGAGATCCTTATATGTCTATTTTGGAACCAGGACCTACAGGCATTAACCAGCAGGGAACAGTTGTTGGGTCAATAAAAGTAAAATATACAGGAGAGTATAACGCAGATGGTTCGCCAACACGTGCAATCAATGCTAGTGATAGACAGATTATTGAAACTGATCCAGATTTTCAGGGTGGATTTAATACTAATTTAACTTATAAAGGTTTTGATTTTTCTGCAGTAGGTGCATTTAAAAGTGGAGGTGTCTTAATTAGTACACTTTACGGAGGTGCCAGTTATCTTAATTTATTGAATGGAAGAAGAAGTAATGTCGATGTTGATTATTGGACTCCAGATAATAGAGATGCGGAGTTCCCTAATCCGAGAGGTATTAGAAGCGGTGATAATCCGAAGTATATATCAACAATGGGTTATTTTGATGCATCTTATGTAAAAATAAGAGCGCTGACATTAGGATATACTTTAGATAAAGACTTTACAAGAAATTTAGGGATTGATAATTTGAGACTTTATTTTACTGCACAAAATCCGTTTGTGCTTTTCTCTCCTTATCATGACAAATCGGGAATGGATCCAGAGACCAATTCATTTGGAGACGAAAATCAAGCTGTAGCTTCCTACCAGAGAAGATTTTTGGTTATTGGTACTAATACTCCTACGACTAGAAATTATTTATTTGGACTCAATTTAACCTTTTAATCAAACATTCACATGAAACGCTATATTATAAAAAACTTAATTATAGGAGTCGCAGTTGTACTATCCTTATCAGGCTGTTCTGATATATTGGAAGAAAAGCCGCATGATTTTTATGAACCAAATTATTTTAAAACAGAACAAGGGGTTATACAAGGACTGACATCCCATTATGCCCATTTGCGATGGATTTACGGACAAGCTTACTTTTACAATGCATGTCAGACAGGAACAGATGAAGCTACTTATGCACAGAGTGCCGACGGTAATTTTAAAGATCATGATTTGTCTGGCGTAGGAATTATAAATCCAAATTCAAGCCGTTCAGATGTTTTGTGGAACAATTCCTATTATGATATTAATACGGCAAGCGGTATTATTGAAAACGGGGTCGCAGTTGGTATTGCGCCTAATCTTATTGCCGAATCAAAATTTTTTAGAGGTTTTGATTATTTTTTATTGGTACAGACATTTGGAGGTGTGCCTTTGGATTTGGGAGCAGGAGAGTTAAAATTTAACAGCAAACCTTCAAGAAGCTCAAAAACGTAATACAGTTCCAGAAGTATATACAAAAGCAGTTTTTCCAGATTTAACAGCGGCAGTAAATGAATTACCTGATGCTCCTAGATTAACAGGTACTGCAACAAAAACGCTGGCTCGTTTAATTTTGGCCAAAGCTTATTTGACATATGCTTGGTGGTTAGAAAATCCAAACAATATACCTACTTATCCAGATGCTCCTAGAACCGATCCTGATGGTCATAATGCTCAATGGTATTTTCAGCAAGCTTATGATTTAGCATTACAAGGAATTAATAATCCAGGACCTTATGGATTATTAGAATCTTTTTATGATGTAAATACAGGTTCAAATGATCGAAATAAAGAAGTAATGCTTTATGCAGATCGTACGCAGGATAGTGAATATTACAATGGATCGAGTTTAACTTATGGAAACGGCGGTGCTCCGGATAACTTTGCAGGCTGGATGGTGACTTGGAATTATACTGCTATTAGAAGTAAGAATGGAAGTGCTAGCAGTTTCATCTGTACAGCGTGAAGCGAATCAATTTTTAGGACGTCCATGGACAAGAATGGTACCGCCTATTGAAGTTTTTACAAAAACCTTTGCAGATAAAACTAATGATTCCAGATACGATGGAACTTTTGCGACCGTATTTCGCGGGAATTGGAATTTACAGGGTACAGGCTTAACAAATGTTGCAACTTTAACAAATGCTAATGGATTAACTATAAAACCTGGAGATGCCGTTTTAACCTTCTTAAATGAAGAACCGACAGCACCGATAGCTTATCCTTCTGGACAGGGAGACAGCGGTGTTGGAGCCGGAGTACTGCCAGGGAGAGCTGATTATGTAATTTCTCCAAATGGAATAAGCAGAATTGTTTATCCTGGTTTTTGGAAATTAGGACCATATCGTACAGATAACGCTGGAGGATTAGGACAGCCAAATGCGGCAAGTACGAGACCATTTCCAGTAGCAAAATTTTCTGAACTTTATTTTGTTGCGGCAGAAGCGGCAGTAAAAGGTGCAACAGGAACTCTAAGTGCAAGAACACTTATAAATGTTATTAGAGCAAGAGCTGGAAAATGGCGCTGGGATAATAATGGAAACACAGCCAAAGTGGTAGATAACAGTGCGGCAATGACCGCCGCAACTCCTGCAGTTATTGATATAAATTACATACTAGCCGAACGCTCTCGCGAACTTTTTGGTGAGGGATACCGCTGGTACGACTTGGTGAGAACACAAAAATGGAATGAGCTTGCCGGGGAATATTCTATAGGAGGATCCAATTATGGACAGCATACGCCGGAAAAGGTTACCAGAACTATTGATGCTTATCATTACCTGAGACCAATACCTCAAGGCCAGCTGGATGGTATGGAAATGTCTCCAGCCGAAAAAGCAACATATCAAAACCCTGGTTACTAAGTTAAGTTGAGTTAGTTGAAAGCCGAGAGTAATTCTCTCGGCTTTTTAATAATTCTTTCAATTGATTAAAATAAATAATAAACAATGATTACAAGAAAAATACTTTTTTTGTTCACAATAGGATTTTTATGTTTTTTCTCTTTAACAGCGCAGACGAGAAAAATTCAAAGAAAAAAGCAGACAGACAATTTCCTGTATTTTCCAATGTCGTATATCAGGGAGATGATGAAATTTACAAAAAAGAATCCGTTAAATGCTGATGAATTTTATTCTCCAATTCTTCAGGGATGTTATCCAGATCCAGCTATCACCAGAAAACGAGACGATTATTACATGGTTTGCTCTTCGTTTGCCATGTTTCCGGGAGTACCAATTTTTCATTCCAAAGATTTAGTAAATTGGACTGATTTAGGAGGAGTTTTAAATAATGTTTCAGAATTTAATCCGCATGACACTGGTATCAGCGCAGGGGTGTACGCACCAGGAATTACCTACAATCCTCACAATGATACATTTTATATGATCGTAACAGCATTTACTGGTAATATGGGAAACATCATTGTAAAAACAAAAGATCCTAAAAAAGGATGGGGAAGCCCAATTAAACTAGCTTTTAACGGAATAGATCCTTCTATTTTCTTTGATGATAATGGAAAAGGTTATGTGGTACACAATGATGCTCCTGATAAAGGAAAAGAATTATACAACGGACATCGTGTGATTAAAGTTTGGGACTACGATTTAGAAAAAGATCAAGTTATTCCAGGGACAGACAAAATTATAGTAGACGGCGGTGTTGACCTTTCTAAAAAACCAATATGGATAGAAGCTCCGCATTTGTATAAAAAAGACAATCTTTATTACTTAATGTGTGCCGAAGGAGGTACAGGAGGAAATCATAGTGAGGTTGTTTTTAGTAGTAATAGTCCAAAAGGACCTTTTAAGCCGTCATCAAATAATCCGATTCTTACTCAAAGATACTTCCCTCAAAACAGAGCCAACAAAGTAGATTGGACAGGACACGCCGATTTGGTTCTTGGCCCGGATAATAAATATTATGGCGTATTTTTAGGAATTCGTCCAAACGAAAAAGACAGGGTAAATGCAGGACGCGAAACATTTATACTGCCGGTAGACTGGTCAGGTACTTTTCCTGTTTTCGAAAATGGCTTAGTACCAATGGAACCAAAATTAAAAATGCCAGCTGGTGTAGTAAACAAAACTGGCACAGATGGTTTTTTTCCTAACGGCAATTTTACATTTAAAGAGAATTTTACTTCAGAAAAATTAGATTATAGATGGATAGGATTAAGAGGGTCGCGAGAGCATTTTATTTCTATTGTTAAAAATGGTTTACAGATTAATCCATTTCCAGTAAATATCAAAGAATTAAAACCAACTTCTACATTATTTTATAGACAACAGCACAATACTTTTTCTTTCTCGACCACATTATGGTATAAACCAGAATCGGAAAAAGATCTGGCAGGGATTGTATGTCTGCAGAATGAACGCTTTAATTATGTTTTTGGAATAACTAAAAAAGGAAAAGATACTTATATATTGTTGGAAAGAACAGAAAATGGAAATTCACAAATTATAGCAAGTGCAAAAATAGACATTAAGGAGACAGTACGTCTAGAAGTTAAAGCTTCGGGAGACAAATATCAGTTTACTTATGCATTAAATGGAGTTGATTTTCAAAATTTAGGAAACGCTGTCTCAGGTGATATTCTTTCCACAAATGCCGCAGGAGGATTTACAGGAGCTTTGGTAGGTTTGTATGCAACTTCATCCAATAATGCAGTGCCTAAATAGAAAATAAAAAACAGCAAATGCTCAATATTTTGGTTTGAATCATAATTTAGGAGAACGGGCTTTTTTTTAAGCATTAATTCGCAGAAGCTTTTTTGGTTTTTGAAAAAAATAGAATGTTTTAAATTTTAAAATATAAATATGATCATAAGATATTTAATATATATATTGTTTGTACAGTTTTTCGTTTTAGTAATGGGATGCAAAACCAATCAGACATTGGTAAAATCTTCTAAAAAATCAACAAATGTAAACTGGGTTGGATCATGGGCCTGCGCACAAATGCTAGTAGAACCAAATAATATGCCCCCCGCTCCTGGCTTGGCCGAAAACACCCTTCGTCAAATTATAAAAGTTTCGATAGGGGGAGATAATATCCGACTGCGTTTTTCAAATTTATTTAGTGATCAGCCTACAGTATTAAAAAAGATCAGCATTGCCAATGTAATTAATGCTCCGGCAATTGATAAAAACACGCAACAAATTCTCAGTTTTAATGGAAATCAAGAGATAACTTTAAATCCAGGGCAGGAAGTATTTTCAGATGTAGTAAATTTTCAATTAAAACCAGGTCAGTTGCTTGCAATAACAATTTATTATGGCGCAGACATCACAAAAAACATCAGGACATCCCGGATCTAGAACAACATCTTATATTTTAACTGGTGACAATGTCAATAATGCCGCTTTTTCAGATGCTGTGAAAACAGACCATTGGTATTCAATTATGGGACTGGATGTAATGGCATCAAAAGAAACATCTAATATTGTTTGTTTAGGAAACTCAATTACAGATGGACGCGGCTCTGGAACAAACAAACAAAATCGCTGGACAGATATTTTAGCGGCTCGACTGGCGGCAGACAATACAACCAAGCATATTGGAGTCTTGAATTTAGGAATAGGAGGGAATTGTGTTGTAAAAGGCGGACTTGGACCTACTGCATTAGACCGTTTTGACCGTGATGTACTGTCGCAGGCAGGTACAAAATGGCTCGTGATTTTAGAAGGAATAAATGATATAGGAGGAATTAAACAGGCAGAAGATGCTCCTGTAAAAGCACAGGAAATTATAGACGCTTATAAAGGTATGATAGAAAAAGCACACGCCAGAGACATAAAAGTTTATGGCTGTACTATTCTCCCTTTTAAAAAATCATTTTACGACGCACCTTTTAAGCAGGATGCAAGAGATATAGTAAATGCATGGATTCGAAACAACTTTGATGCAGTAATAGATTTTGACAAAGAAATGGCTTCTGAAGCAGATCCTAAAACCATTTTATCTCATATGCATGATGGTGATTTTTTGCATCCTAATGAGTTGGGATACAAAAGAATGGGTGAAGTGGTAGATCTAAATTTATTTAAGTAAACAGATTTCAATTCCATTCATTTAAAAGATATAGGAGCCAGCTTTTTGGCAGTAAAATAAATTTAATAAGATATTATGAAATCAATAATTAGATTTTTCGTAGTTACAATTCTTTTTTTCATAGCTCAGAAAGGACATTCTCAGGATCCAAATTTTCATGTCTATTTAAGTTTTGGTCAGTCTAATATGGAAGGTGCACCCCATAGAAGCTGAGGACAAGATAAATGTAGATCCTCGTTTTCAGGTTTTGCAAGCAGTAAGTTGTCCCGATTTAGAACGTGAGATGGGCAAATGGTACACAGCTATACCACCATTGTGCCGATGTAAAACTGGACTGACACTGACAGATTATTTCGGAAGAACAATGACTGCCAATCTTCCTAAAAACATAAAAATAGGAGTTATAAATGTTGCGGTGGGAGGATGTAGAATAGAACTTTTTGATAAAGATAATTTTGAAAATTACATAAAAACAGCACCAGATTGGATGCTGGGAATGATCAAAGAATACAATGGAAGTCCGTATGCAAGACTTGTAGAAATGGCAAAAATTGCGCAAAAGAAAGGAGTTATAAAAGGAATTTTACTGCATCAGGGAGAATCTAACACGGGCGATACACTATGGCCCAAAAAGGTCAAAATAGTGTATGAAAATTTGATGAAAGATCTGAACTTAGATCCTAAAAAAGTGCCTTTACTTTCTGGAGAAACGGTTAATGAAGACCAAAACGGTAAATGTGCAAGTATGAATAAAATCATTGCAACATTGCCTCAGACAATTCCGACGTCTTATGTAATTTCATCAAAAGGCTGTATCGTCGCCTCAGACTTACTGCATTTTACTGCAACTGGATACAAAGAATTAGGAAAGCGCTACGCAGAAAAAATGATTTCATTATTAGGTTATAAATCTGACAATCCAAATGAACCTTTTATAGTTCAGGCACCAGTAGGTTTTGATCAGTTAGACACAGCAGTTCCAGCTGGAAAAATAGAAACGGTAAGTTATGATTCAAAAACAATTGGAACAGTTAGAAAAGCAACTGTTTATACACCGCCGGGATTTAATAAAAATACAAAATACCCTGTTTTATACCTTTTGCATGGAATTGGAGGAGATGAAAAAGAATGGTTGAACGGAGGAAGTCCGCAGATTATATTGGACAACCTTTATGCGACAGGAAAATTACAGCCGATGATTGTTGTAATGCCAAACGGAAGAGCAATGAAAGATGACAGCGCTTCGGGAAATATTATGGCACCTGATAAAGTACAGGCATTCACAGATTTTGAAAAAGATTTATTGAAGGATTTAATTCCTTTTATTGAAAAAAAATACAATGCTTTTAAAGACAGGGAACATCGTGCTATTGCCGGATTATCTATGGGAGGAGGACAGTCGCTTAATTTCGGTTTAGGCAACTTAGATAAATTTGCCTGGATAGGAGGATTTTCATCGGCTCCAAATACGAAGAAAACAGAAGAACTGGTTCCTAATCCACAAGAAACAAAAAAAGCTGAAACTCCTTTGGATTTCCTGCGGTGATAATGATTGGCTGATTGAAAATAGCAAACGCACCCACGATTATTTATTTAAAAATAATGTGCCTCATATTTATTATATCGAACCTGGAGTTCATGATTTCAAAGTATGGAAAAATAGTTTATATATGTTTTCGCAGTTACTTTTTAAACCTGTTGACGAATCAAGTTTCGCAAAATATACCATTTTAGGAACTACAGATTAATCGAACATACATAATACCAAATAGCCTTAAATAATAGCTGCCAAATGAAAAATTATTCTAAATTTATAATTACCATAATTATTATTTTACTGAGTACTATCTCAAAGGCTTCCCAGCCCTTTATAACAGAAGACAGAAGCAACAGCGTTATGGTGCTGAAAGAAAAGGCAGTGTCACTTTCTTTTTTTGTAAACTCAGGTTTGGATTCAGGAATTTTACGTGCCGTGAATAATCTTCAATCTGATTTTGAAAAAGTTACGGGTCAGCGTCCTGTCGTTTTAAATCAAAATCCAAATAATTCATCACCGCTCATTATAATTGGAATGATAGGATCTAATTCCGTTATCGACGATTTAGTAAAACAGAAAAAAATAGAAGGAAAAGAACTCAAGGGTAAAAATGAAAAATTTATTATACAACATGTTAAAAATCCGTTTCAAGGTGTACAAGAAGCGCTCGTAATAGCAGGAAGCGATAAACGAGGAACTATTTATGGAATTTATGAATTATCCAGACAGATTGGTGTGTCGCCTTGGTACTACTGGGCAGATGTGCCAGTAAAGCATAAAAATAATATTTACTTCATTAAGGGAGTTTACACAGAAGGAGAACCAGCTGTAAAGTACAGAGGAATTTTTCTTAATGATGAAGCACCCGCTTTAAGCGGATGGGCAAAGGCTTCGTTTGGTGGTTTTAACAGTCGTTTTTATGAGAAAGTTTTTGAATTAATACTTAGACTTAAAGCCAATTACATCTGGCCGGCAATGTGGGGAAATGCATTTTATGACGATGATGCAGACTAGCGGGCCTCTGGCAAATGAAATGGGAATAGTTATAGGAACTTCTCATCATGAGCCGATGGCTTTGGCACAAACAGACTGGCGCCGCTACATTAAAAAAAATAATCTGCCCAATATTTGGGATTACTCCAAAAATAAGACGGTTTTAGACGAGTTCTGGAAAAGCGGAATTCAGAGAAGTAAAAATTGGGAAAAACTGGTAACTATCGGAATGCGAGGCGATGGAGATGAAGCAATGAGTGAAGGTACAAACATAAGTCTGCTGGAAAATATAGTAAAACAGCAACGCAAGCATTATAGAGAATGAAACTGGTAAAAGTGCAGACAAAACACCTCAGGTATGGGCTTTATATAAAGAGGTTCAGGATTATTATGATCAGGGAATGCGTGTTCCTGATGATGTAATTCTTTTGTTTTGCGATGATAATTGGGGGAATGTCCGCAAACTTCCAGATCTTTCCAAACCCTTGCATAAAGGCGGATACGGAATGTATTATCATTTTGATTATGTCGGCGGGCCAAGAAATTCAAAATGGATTAACATAAGTCCAATTCAAAGAGTTTGGGAACAGATGAATCTCAGTTACGAAAACGGGGTTGATAAAGTATGGATTGTAAATGTAGGTGACTTAAAGCCAATGGAATTTCCAATTAGTTTCTTCTTAGACATGGCTTGGAACCCTAAAAAATTTAACTCACAGAATCTTTTCCAATATACAGAAAGCTGGGCATCGGAACAGTTTGGGAACAAATTTTCTAAAGAAATTGCCAGATTATTAAATACATATCCAAAATTTAATCGTCGTGTCACACCAGAGATGTTGGACAGTAAAACATATTCTTTAGAAAATTATAATGAATTTGAAACCGTTGTTAATGACTATAAAAATTTAGCACTCGACGCATACAGAATTTATAACGAACTTCCCAATGAATATAAAGATGCTTATTTTCAGTTGGTTTTATATCCAATTGATGCCTGCTGTAACCTTTATGAAATGTATTTTGCACAAGCAAAAAATAGTAAACTGGCGGAAGAAAAAAATAGTCTTGCCAATTATTATGCAGATCAGGTCAAAGCTAAATTTGAAAGAGATTCTATTCTTCAAAATAAATACAATAATGAAATTGCAAGCAGGCAAATGGACTCATATGATGGATCAGATGCGAATAGGGTATAAAGCTTGGCACGATACTCCAAAAAATATCCTTCCAGATGTAAAGTATTTATCAGATAGTGAAATTGTTGTGCCAAAAGTATTTAAGGAAAAAGATGGTTATGCAATTATTGACGCAGAGCATTTTTCGAAAATGAATAATTCAAAAAATACACATTGGGAAATAATTCCAAATTTTGGAAAAACATTAAGCGGTATTACCACATTTCCGCAAAATAGTTATCTTGGTACAGAAGATAATGTCTTTGTAGAATATGAAATTAATTTTGCTTTTACGGGAGAATTTACTGTAGAACTTTTGCTGGCTCCAACACTTAATTTTAACAGTAATAAAGGACTTCGATATGAAATATCTTTTGACGGAGAAAAACCGCGACTTGTAAATTTTAATGGACATTATAAGGGAGAATTAGGAAAGTGGCAGGCCGAACATATAATTCATTCGGCAACAAAACATAAGATTCTGAAATCAGGAAAACATACACTTCGATTCAGAGTTTTAGATCCTGGAATCGTACTTCAAAAGATATTGATCGATACAGGCGGGTTAAAACCTTCTTATTTAGGAGCTCCAGAAAGTGAAAGAATTACCCAATAAATCTGCAGAATCATACTTTAGGTATTACTTTTTTCTAGAAGAAAGAATATTGAAAATGAATAAAAAAACGAAAAAACAGGTATTAAATCTGTCGCTTTTCTTTGGAATTTTAATATTCACTCAAAAGAAATTGGATTTAAAGCTTTGGGAAAACGCATCATCAATAGGAAATTGGACATATACTTTTTATATTAAATAATTTCAAAACTAAAATCTTACAATGAAAACTAAAATTTTGTTTTATCTATTCGCCTTATTGATGTGGGTCGAAGTGTCGGCTCAAATGCAGTTGTTCAGTTTAAACGAAGTAAGATTAAAAGACAGCCCATTCAAAAATGCTCAAGATGTAGATCTTAAGTATATTTTGGCTTTAGATCCAGGTAGACTTTTAGCGCCCTATTTATTAGAATCTGGTCTTCCAACAAAATCTGACCGTTATGGTAATTGGGAAAGTATAGGGCTTGACGGTCATATAGGTGGACATTATCTTTCAGCTTTATCTATGATGTATGAATCTACAGGAAATAAAGAGCTTAAAGACAGATTAGATTATATGCTGTTAGAATTGGCACGCTGTCAGGATAAAAATGGTAATGGCTACGTAGGAGGGATTCCACAAGGTAAAGTTTTCTGGGATCGAATTCATAAAGGAGATATTGACGGAAGCAGTTTCGGATTAAACAATACTTGGGTGCCTATCTACAACATACATAAACTTTTTGCAGGTCTAACCGATGCTTATCAATATACTGGCAGTGAAAAAGCAAAAGAGATTTTAATAAAACTAGGAGATTGGTTTATCGAATTAATTCGTCCGCTTTCAGATGAGCAGATTCAGAAAGTTTTGGCAACAGAGCATGGAGGTATAAATGAATCTTTTGCCGATTTGTATCGTATTACTAAAGATAAAAAATACCTTCAAACTGCTGAAAAGTTATCACATCAGGCTTTCCTAAATCCGCTATTAAATAAAGAAGATAAACTAACAGGTTTACATGCCAATACACAAATACCTAAAGTCGTTGGTTTCGAGAAAATTGCTGTTCTTACTGATAATAAAGAATGGTCAGATGCTGTACAGTATTTTTGGCAGAATGTAACTCAAAAGCGAACTGTTGCATTTGGAGGAAACAGCGTTGCAGAACATTTTAATCCCGTAGACGATTTCAGCGGAATGGTAAAGTCAAATGAGGGACCTGAAACCTGTAATTCGTATAATATGGAGCGTCTTGCAAAAGCTTTGTTTCTAGATAAAAATGATGTGCATTATCTGGATTTTTACGAACGTACACTTTACAATCATATTCTTTCCAGCCAGCATCCAGAAAAAGGAGGGTTTGTTTATTTCACGCCTATCCGCCCAAATCATTACCGTGTTTACTCTCAGCCCCAAACAAGCATGTGGTGTTGTGTAGGAACCGGACTTGAAAATCATACCAAGTATGGAGAATTAATTTACAGTCATTCTCAAAATGATCTCTTCGTAAATCTCTTTATTCCTTCGGTTTTAAAATGGGAAGAAAAAGGAATAGAGCTGGAACAAACCACAAAATTTCCATATGAGAATCATACAGAATTAGTCCTAAAACTAAAAAAAACAAAAACCTTTGCATTGAATATCCGTTGTCCAAAATGGGCAGAAAATTTTGAAATACTAATTAATGGAGAAAAACAGCTGATAGTCGCTAAACCATCACAATACGTCGCGATTTCAAGAAAGTGGAAATCGGGAGATAAGGTAACAATCAGATTTAAAACAACCACACACTTAGAAAATCTGCCGGATGGTTCGAATTGGAGTGCTTTTGTAAACGGACCAATTGTATTGGTCGCCAAAACTTCAACAGAGGGATTAGATGGTCTATTTGCAGATGACAGCCGCATGGGTCACGTCGCAAAAGGAAAATATATGCCGCTTGATAAAGCTTATGCACTGGTTGGAGAAAAAGCAGATTATACTTCAAAACTTAAAGATTTAGGAAACTTAAGATTCCGATTAGATTCTTTAGAATTACAACCTTTTTTTGAAATACACGATGCCCGTTATCAAATGTATTTTCAAACTTACTCGAAAGAAAATTATAAGGAAAAGCAGGAATTACAACAAAAACAGGAGGCCGAAGCTCTGGCATTAGAAGCCAATACAATAGATAAAATAAATTGTGGAGAGCAAGCGACCAGAAGTAGATCATTTGTATAAAGGTGAAAAAAGTAATTCAGGTTATGAAGACGGAAAGTTCTGGAGGAATACCAACTCCTATATTTCTTATCAAATGCTGAACAAAAATAGTCTTGGACAATTTTTACATATCAGCGTTTTGGATGAATTCAAAAACGATAACATAACTATTTTGATTAATGAAAAACCAGCTGTAATAGCTTCTAGAGATAAAAAAAATATCAAAATAAAAATAGACAGCAAGGAAGTACTGAACATTAAAATTTTAGCAAAAGACGGAAAGATAAGTCCAAAATTCTATCAGCTTAGAATTACAGCGAAATAGTGATAGATAACATTTCAGCTTCATATTTTAAGAAAAACCAAAAAGAAAAACGGGATGAAAGCGAGTAGAAATTTTATTTATGCTGTTCTGGCAATTGCATTAACTATTTTGACAATTCAGGCTCAAAAAGGAAAAGCTCAGAACCCTATTGTTTTTGCAGATGTTCCTGATTTATCTATAATTAGGGTTAAGGATGTCTATTATATGAGCAAGCACAACAATGCACATGAATCCTGGCGTGCCTATTATGAAATCTAAAGATTTAGTGAATTGGCATCTGGTAAATTATGCGTACCAAACTTTAGAAGATAATGATGACCGCCTAAATTTAGATCACGGTAAAAATGACTACGGCAGAGGTTCATGGGCGAGCAGTCTGCGTTTTCATAATGGTGTATATTATGTAAGCACTTTTTCTGGAACTACTGGTAAAACCTATATTTTTTCTACAACAGATATTGAAAAAGGGTCTTGGAAAAGAATTGTTTTAAACAATTCCTATCACGATCATTCCCTTTTCTTTGATGATAATGGAAAAGTTTACCTTGTCTGGGGCGTAGCAAACTTCAAATTATAGAGTTAAAAGAGGATTTATCAGAAGTTAAAGAAGAAACCAAAAGAGTTTTAATTGAAAATGCCAATGCACCTGCGAAAAGCAATATAATGTCGCCAGCAGAAGGATCACAGCTTTTTAAAATTAAAGGGAAATATTATTTGTTCAATATTTGCTGGCCAAAAAACGGCATGCGGACAGTAATTATACACAGAGCTGATTCGATCACAGGTTCTTGGGAAGGGAAAATTGGACTTCAGGATTTAGGCGTTGCACAGGGCGGACTTATTGATACTCCAGACGGCAGGTGGTTTTCGTACTTATTTAGAGATGCAGGAGGTGTAGGTCGTATTCCTTATCTGGTTCCCGTAAAATGGGAAAATGACTGGCCAATATTGGGAGATAATGGTAAAGTACCAGAAAATTTAAACCTTCCAGCTAATAAAAGTCTTATTCCCGGAATTGTCAATTCAGATGAATTTATGCGAAAAAATGGAGAAAGTGATCTGCCGCTGGTCTGGCAGTGGAATCATAATCCTGATAATTCGCATTGGTCTGTCAAAGAGCGAAAAGGTTATTTAAGATTAAAAACATCCAGAATTGATACCATTTTTACGCAGGTAAAAAACATTCTAACCCAGAGAACTTTTGGTCCTGTATGTTCAGGATCTACTATGCTGGAGCTTTCAAATATGAAAGAAGGAGATTTTGCAGGACTTTCGGCTGCTGCAAAAAGATTTTGGTCTTGTCGGAGTAAAAGTTGATAATGGCAGTAAAAGAATTATCATGGTAAATACAGAGAATGGTAATCCAAAAGAGATAGAAAGTGTTGTACTAAATCAGGATAAAATCTATTTTAAAGCCGAATGTAATTTTAAAAACCAAGCAGACCAAGGAAGATTTTATTACAGTTTAGACGGAAAAAAATGGACAAGTATAGGAAAACCTATAAAGTTACCGTATACAATTCCTCATTTTATGGGCTATCGATTTGGGTTGTTTAATTATGCTTGCGAAAGCAACAGGCGGTTATGTTGATTTTGATTATTTCCGTATTGATGATAAAATTTCAGAAACGAATTAATTCCATCTAAAGGTTTCGAGTACAATTTAAAAATATAAGAAATTTGAATTTAACGTTTTTCAAATAAAGAGCTTTAAGCATTTTAAAATCCTTAGTAAAAGATAAATCCACAAAAAATCATGAATCTTAAAATTTTTATATTCTTATGTTTAGTAAGTTTTTTTAAACTAAACGCCCAGTCAACAGTGAAAAGTCCAGATGGAAAACTTACAGTATCAGTCTCTGTAAATAATGGAATGCTCGCTGTACAGTGTTACATATAATGAAAAAACGTTTATCGAGAAATCTCCTCTTGGCTTAAAAACCAGCGCTGGTGATTTTAGTTCTGGATTAACTTTAGAAACAAATGTTACTCAGAGTAAAATTGACGATGTTTATCAGCCGCAAAATATCAAACAAAGCAGTGTCCATTATAAGGCTAATGAAGCTGTTTTTTCATTCACAAAAGAAGGAAAATCTGCTATTGATGTGATTTTTAGAGTGAGTAATAATAATGCGAGCATTTAAATACAAATTATATCCACAAAAAGAAACACTTTCCTGCGTTGTTCAAGAAGAGGTTTCAGGTTTTTTACTGCCAAAAGGAACCACTTCATTTCTTTGTCCGCAAAGTAATCCAATGACCGGATTTGCCAGAACAGCTCCCAGTTATGAAACCTCATACACGCTGGATGATGTTCTTGGAAAAAATGGCTTAGGAAATGGTTATACATTTCCATGTCTGTTTAAAGTAAACGATAATGGATGGGTTTTAATTTCAGAAACCGGTGTAGACAGCGGTTATTGTGCCAGCAGGTTAATAGGCCATGAGAAAGGCTTATATACCATTGGATTTCCGATGAACGGAGAAAATAACGGAAATGGGACAAGTGAACCAGGGATGTCGCTTACGGGAGAAACGCCATGGCGTACTATTACAATTGGAGAAACACTTGCGCCAATTGTGGAGACTACCATTCCATTCGATTTAGTTAAACCTAAATATGAAGCCTCAAAAGAATATCAATATACAAAAGGCACTTGGAGCTGGATTATGAAAATGGATAACAACACCATTTTTTCAGTACAAAAGGAATATATTGATTTTAGTGCTTCGATGGGATATAAAACCATTTTGATTGATGCACTTTGGGACACACAGATTGGCCGTGAAAAGATAAATGAATTAGCAGTTTACGGTGAAAAAAAGGGGTAGGGCTCTATTTGTGGTACAACTCTAATGGATATTGGAATGATGCTCCACAGGGACCAAAAGGATTAATGGATAATACAGCAGTCCGACGCAGAGAAATGGCATGGATGAAAAGCATTGGGATAAAAGGAATTAAGGTTGATTTTTTTGGCGGTGATAAACAGATCACCATGAAATTATACGAAGATATTTTAACAGACGCCAATGATTTTGGAATACTGGTTATTTTTCATGGTTGTACTTTACCACGCGGATGGGAACGTATGTATCCAAATTTTGCTTCTAGTGAAGCTGTTTTGGCCAGCGAAAATTTACATTTTGGACAGCAAAGCTGTGATAACGAAGCGGTAAGTGCGAGCAACACATACTTTTATTAGAAATACAGTAGGAAGTATGGATTTTGGAGGAAGCGCTTTAAATAAATTCTATAATAGTGATAACATTGCGAACAAAGGTTCCAAAAGAATGACCTCTGATGTATTTGCTTTAGCAGACTTCGGTTCTTTTTCAAAGCGGTGTACAGCATTTTGCCTTAGCACCAAATAATCTTTACGATGCCCCAGACTGGGCTGTAAAATTCATGAAAGAAGTACCAGTAGTTTGGGATGAGGTTCGCTTTTTAGACGGATATCCAGGCAGGTATGCAATACTAGCTCGAAGAAAAGGAACAAAGTGGTATATAGCTGGAATAAATGCTGAGAATAAAATATTGAAGACAAAATTAAAATTAGAAATGTTTACTTCTGGGACGACAGTCAATTATTATACCGATGATGATCAGTTAAACGGTAAAGTAAGTGCTTTGAAAATAAATAAAAACAAGGAAATTGAAATAAAAATACCTCATAATGGAGGGATGTTACTAACGAATTAAATTGATTTTTTATAGCGTATAAAAAGAGAATTGAAGTATTTCATTTAGATAAAAAAGCCAGCTTTAAATTTTAAAGCTGGCTTTTTTGTATAAATGCAGGAAACATTTAAATTCTAGTACTTTCTATAAAATTGAATAGTAATATTCTTTCTTTTAAATTTTTGAAATATTTGATCTTCATTTTTTTATATTTTTAGCAACCGATTGTTGTTTTTTATTTTATAATCTAGAAAGACGTAAGATAAATTACAACAAAACAGTGATTTAACTTTTTTTAACAAGTTTTTACATCATTTATATATTAATTCCATCCGTTTAAGATGATTTTTATTATTGTATTTTTTTTATAAAATCTATCAATTGACTACTGAATTATTATTTTTCATTTTAAATTAATTTTTAAAATAAATTATTCTTATTTTTTTGCTTATAAAAATATTTTAAATGTTTTTATAAGCTTATTTTTTTATTTATAATTTAAAAATAATATAATGCAACCGATTGTTTTTATTATTGTTTTTTTATATTTGTTAGCGATATCACTTCCATATTTTTCAATTTATGATTGAATAAAAAACTATAAACCCTTAGTAGAATTAGAAGAATTAAACCATTAACTATTTAAACCAAACTAAAACAAACTAAAATGAAGTTAAAACTTAAAATTGCACTAATTGGGTCGCTTATAGCAGGCAGTCAAAGCATATTGGCACAATCAAAGACCATTCATGGCGTGATTAGCGACCCCTCAGGATTTCCATTGCCGGGTGCCAGTATTAATGTAGAAGGTACGCAGAATAGCGCATCAACAGATTTTGACGGTAAGTACTCCTTAAGTGGAGTTAGTCCTACCGATAAAATAACGTATTCCTTTGTTGGATTAATTTCACAAACTATTACAGTAGGCGAAAGAAATTCAATTAATGTTACTCTAATTCAATCCACACAAAATTTAAATGAAGTCGTAGTTGCCTATGGTACTCAAAAAAGAACAAAAATTACAGGAGCAGTGTCAACTGTGAGTTCTAAAGATATTGTCGCCGTACCGCTTACAAATGCTGAATCAGCTTTACAAGGACGCGCCGCAGGGGTAACCGTTGTAAATGGTGCGCCGGGTTCCAATCCTACGGTTAATATTCGTGGTCTGGCAACTATGGGAAACAGTGCTCCCTTGTATGTAATTGATGGGGTTTTAACTGGCAACCTTTCTGGGCTGAGTCCCAATGATATCGAGAGTATATCTGTTTTGAAAGATGCCTCTACTACAGCCTTATACGGTTCTAAAGCCTTTAACGGTGTTATTGTCGTTACCACTAAAAAAGGAAAAAAAGGTCCAGGACAACTTACCTTTAGTACTTATGTTGGGGGACAAGAAGTAACAAAAAGATTTAATGTTTTAAATACCCAGCAATATCTTCAATATGCTAAAGATCTGGGAAGTGATTTAACGGCAAGAGCGACTGAATTTGGGAACATAAACACCAATTGGCAGGATCAGATTTTTCAAACCGGAATTATGCAGGATTACAATTTGAGTTTTTCAAATGGTACAGAGAATTCTACAAGCCGTTACTCTGCAGAATATTTAAAACAAGAAGGAGCTATTGTTAATACAGGTTTTGAACGTTATTCTTTTAGAGCAAATAATACACAGGACATTGGTAAATTAAAAGTAGGAAGCAACATTGGAGTGTCATTCAGTACTATTAATCCAGAACGTACTTCTGGAGGAAGAACATTATTAGAGCACGCTATAAAAATGGCGCCCTATTTCCCAATTTATAATGAAAATAATTTAGGCGGTTATCAAGGCCCTAGCGCTATTGATGGAAATGATGCAGAAAATCCTGTTCGTGTGGCTAATTTGGGATATCAGAAAATTAATAACTTATCTGTAATTGGAAATATCTTCGCCGAATTAGAAATTTATAAGGGATTGAAATTCAGATCACAAGTTTCTTTAGATTACTACACAAGCAAAGATCATACTTTTGTTCCGAGTTTTCAGGACGGTTCTTATCACAAGCAGGCATTTTCTGCAACAAATGAAACAAATTCTCAAGGACAGACTATCGTTTTTGATAATAGTTTAACATATAAAACTACTATTGCAAACAAACACAATCTGGAAGTTTTAGGAGTTATTACTAAAATTGATGGAAAATCACAAAATCTCGCGACCGGAAGCCGTTATTATATTTCAGACGAAATAGATCAGCCGCGTTATAACGAAGGAAGTCTAGGATCTGCCAATTTTGAAGAAAAAAACATCGGATATATTGCCCGTATTAACTACGATTATGAAGATAAATATATTCTAGCTGTATCAGGAAGAAGAGATGCTTCTTCTCGTTTTGGGGCTAATAATCGCTGGGGGAATTTTTATTCTGTTGCCGCAGGCTGGAATATAGCTAAGGAAAGTTTTATGCATAATTCTGTTTTCAGCACATTAAAACTGAGAGCTAGTACTGGAACAACAGGAAACGATAGAATAGACAATTACCAATACAGCGCTACTTTACTGGCAAATTATAATTATCCAATTGGAGGACAAAATGCACCAGGGGTTTCTTTGGGAGTTGCGACTAATCCAAACTTAAAATGGGAGTCAAAACTAGACAGAAATATAGGTGTAGATTTTGGTTTTTTTGATGAAAAACTAACGGGTTCATTTGAATATTTCAACAATAAAAGCAGTGACATTCTTTTTGCAGTTCCACTAGCGGCTTCTGTTGGGTCTGCTGGCGGTGGAACTCAAATTCAAAATATTGCAGATGTAAAAGTAAGCGGTTATGAAATCTCACTTGGTTTCAACGACAGAAAAGGAGACTTTACGTGGTCGGCTGTAGCGAATTTGGGAACAAGTAAAAATGAAGTGGTGAGTTTAGCGCCGGGAGTAACAAGTGTATTAGGAGGTCCTTCTGCCAGAGCAGGTTTAGAGAATTTCTCCAGATTAGAGGTAGGTCAGCCATTATTTTACTTTTACGGATATCAGACTAATGGAATTTACCAAAATCAAGCAGAAGTAGACGCTGTTTTTGGACCAGGTCAAACTACTATAAAACCTGGTGATATTAAAATTGTGGACCGTGATGGTAATAGAGTGATCAATTCAGATGATAAAACAAACATCGGAAATCCCTATCCTGATTTTACTTACGGTTTAAACCTTAATGCCGCATATAAAAATTTCGATTTCAATTGCTTCATATCAGGAGTTCATGGAAACGATATTTATAATGCGAATACTTTTGATCTAAAAGGAATGAACCGCTTATTTAATGCCAGCACCGATGTTTTAGACAGAGCAATTGTTGTAGATGGTGTTGTTACAAATCCTTCAGCAACATTACCAAGAGCTCAGGGAGCAGATATCAACTGGTCTTCGGCAAATCAGCGTTACATTGAAGATGGTTCTTATACAAGATTAAAAAATATTGCCTTAGGATATACATTATCAGGAGACTCATTTAAAAGTTATTTTTCAAAAGCAAGATTCTATGTAAGCGGGCAGAACCTTATTACCATTACAAATTACTCAGGTTTAGATCCTGAAATAGCACGTGCCGACGCAAATGCAAATTCTGCTGGTATTGATTTAGGAAGATATCCACAGCCAAAATCGGTAATTTTTGGAATTGATGTTACATTTTAATATTTAAAAAAAGATGATGAAAAAAATTAAATATATACTTATAGTACTGTCTGGAGTTTTAACTATAACTTCATGTGAAACCAGCGAATTAGAATTAACTAATCCTAATACTTTATCGCCTGATACTTTCTTTAAAACCGAAGCACAGGTGCAGTCTGCCGTAAATGCTTCATATGCAAATCTTCAGACAAGAGGACTTTATGGCAGAAATCTTTTCTTCGCCATGGATCTTATGGGACATGATGCTCTAGGAAACCCGCAATTAGAAGGAAACAAGAAACCTTTCCAAGATTTTTCTTTTAACGGAGGAAATGATATTATTCAATATTATTGGGAAGCTTGTTATATAGGAATATCGAGAGCTAATTTTGTACTCGATAATGAGCAGAAAATCAATGCTCTTCCAATTTCTGTTTTATCTCAGGAAAAAAAGAACAAATATTTAGGAGAAGCTCATTTTTTAAGAGCATACTATTATTTTCTATTAGTAAGACGTTTTGGTGATTTACCAATTTATAAATCAGGTACTATTATAGGAAACGCAAGAAGCCCTAAAGCAGAGGTATATGCTTTGATTGAAGAAGATCTTGTATTTGCGTCACAAAATCTGCTCGCCAAAAGCATCAGAAGTATCAGGAAGAGCAAATAAAGAAGTACTTATGCACATTTGGGTAAGGTATTGTTATATCAAAAGAAATATAATGAAGCTTTAGCGACGCTTAATAATGTGACAAGTTACAGCCTAGAAGACAAAGGTAATTTCTACAACAACTTTATGGAAGAAACGGAACATGGGAAAGAATCAATTTTTGAGATAGAATTTGACGAAAAAAATGGAACTGGAGATCAATGGGGAGCTGTTGGTGACAGCGGTGGAACGGGCTTTGAGGAGTCTACGCTTAGAGGACAGGAATATGGAAATCTCAGCTGGTACAATGTATATCCATCAGATGACCTTTTAGATTCATATGAAGCAGGTGATAACCGTTTTGGAGATACTTTTTATGTGCCAGGATCATCTTATTTAAAAGGAACGAAGGTAATGGTAGCAAGTAATTTTACTACCTCTGCAGGTATTAGAATAGCGGGCTGGAAAAAATATCAAAACTATTACACAAGAGAAGATGAAGCAACACGATCAAGCATTAATTTTAAAGTTATGCGTTATGCAGATGTATTGCTTATGAAAGCAGAATGTGAAAACCAAAGAGACGGAGGTTCCCAGACAGCGACGATAGCTTATATCAAAGAAGTTCGTGACAGAGCAAACTTAACAACTACTATCGCATCGGCAAAAGAAGCTGTTTTTGCCGCTATTGTTCACGAACGTCAAGTAGAATTTGCAGGAGAACAATCACGTTTTGATGATATTATAAGATGGGGTATAGCAAGTACTGTTTTGCAGGGAACAGGTTTTACTGCAGGGAAAAGCGAATTATGGCCAATACCAAACAGGGAAACATCTTCTAATCCTAAAATAAAACCAAGTGATAACAATCCTGGTTATTAAGATAATTTAAATTTTGGTTAGTTTAAGTTAAGTTAGTTTTTTTTGATAAACAGCGCATTTAACTGCGCTGTTTATTGTTTACACCAAGACGGTTGAAAATCAAATTACATTTTCGAATTATTTTAATTAAATCAAAAAATGAAAAATTCAAGTAAAATTTTGTTTGTGTTCTTTTGTTATTTATTTACGCTAAATACAGAAGCGCAAAATCCTATTATCAAAGACATCTTTACTGCAGATCCCGCTCCTCTCGTTTATAAAGGAATCTTGTATTTATATACAGGACATGATGTAGCAACGCAGGAAGATACCAATTATAAAATGGCCGACTGGAATGTTTTTTCTACAACAAATATGAAAGACTGGAAAGACCACGGTGCAGCCGCTTTCACCCGGCACATTTTCTTGGGCAACAGGAGATGCTTATGCGGCGCAGTGTATTGAGAGAGATGGAAAGTTTTATTGGTTTGTTTCTACATTTCATAAAAAAGGCGAAGTAAGTCAAGGCGGAGCAGACAATAGGTGTAGCGGTTTCAGACAGCCCTACAGGTCCTTTTAAAGATGCAATTGGAAAAGCGCTTATAATAAATGAAATGACAACAGATATGAAATACGCTTGGGACGATATAGATCCAACTGTTTTTGTTGATGATGATGGACAAGCTTATATGTTTTGGGGTAACGGAAGCTGTAAATGGGTAAAGCTTAAAAAGAACATGATAGAGGTAGATGGGGCAATTACCACTTTTAAACCTAAAAATTATATTGAAGGACCTTGGGTGTATAAAAGAAAAGGACTTTACTACTTAGTATATGCGAGCGAAGGGACAAAGCCAGAAATGATAGAATACTGCACCGCAAAAAATGTAGCAGGACCTTGGGTCTATCAGGGAATTATTCAGGAAAATGTAGAGAATAGTTTTACCACACATCCCGGCATTATTGACTATAAAGGAAAATCATACTTTTTTTACCACAACGGGAGTTTGCCAACTGGAGGCAGTTACAGGCGATCAATTTGTGTTGACTATATGCATTATAATAAAGACGGTACTATTCAAAAAATAGTACAGACTACCGAAGGTGTAAGTAAGATAAAGTAAAAAAGCAGATTTAATTTTTCTAATTAAACGAAAGATACCAAAGTGCACATTTTTTTTAATTAACTAGTAAAATAATAAACATGGTTATAGCTAAAGATTTTACATATAAATACCTAATTAGAACTCGACTTCTGCTATTGATTTTTGTATTGATTATTCCGCTTTTGGTCATTAGTCAAAATAAAAAGAAAGCAGACAAATCAGAATTTAAAAGACCTCAATACCGTAATCTTTTTAAAGAAGCAGGTTACAGTCAAATTGATATCGACAAAAAATTAGCTAAAGCTTATTATGATATTTTTGAAGGTCCAGATAAAGTTTATTTTAAAGAAGGAGATTCGTTAGGATATGTTTCGGATGTTAAAAATAAAGATGCTCGTACCGAAGGAATGTCATACGGAATGATGATCGCCGTTCAACTCAATAAAAAAGATGTTTTTGATCGTCTCTGGAGATGGTCGGTTAAATATATGCAACATCAGGATGGTCCAAGAGAAGGTTATTTTGCCTGGAGTGTAAATCCGCTGACCAAAAAACAGAATTCTCCTGGTTCTGCTTCAGATGGAGAATTGTATTATATAACCAGCCTGCTTTTTGCTTCCAATAAATGGGGAAATAATACAGGAATTGATTATTACAAAGAAGCTAGAAAGATCTTAGATGCCATGTGGAAAAAAGATGGTACAGGGAATGTTCATAATATTATTAATACCGAACATAAGCAGATTTCTTTTGTGCCAGAGGGCAGTGGGTACAATTGGACAGATCCTTCTTATCATGTTCGTGCATTTTACGAAATATGGGCATTATATGCCAAAGACGGACATGAACAGTTTTATAAAGAATGCGCCGATGTTTCTCGTAATTTTTTACATAAAGCCTGTCATCCTGTAACAGGTTTAAATTCAGATTACACCGAGTTTAGCGATGAACCGCATCCAACTCCTTGGATGCCGCCAGCATTTCGATACGATTCCTGGCGCGTTCCTATGAATGTTGTGATGGATTATACTTGGTACGGACAAGATAAAAAATGGCAGGAAGAGTATGCGGCAAAATTTCAAAATTTCCTGCGATCAAAAGGGTTAGATACTTATGAAGATCAATTTAATCTAGATGGTTCTGCTCCTGATTTTATTCTCCAGGCTGGTCCTGTTAAAAAACTAAGACATTCCATTGGTTTAGTAGCAACAGCGGCTACAGTATCATTGGTAAACAAAGATAAAGCAAGTATAGATTTTGTTCACGCTGTTTGGAACGCCAGACTTGAACCTTACGAAGATGGTTATTTTGATCCTTATTATGACGGATTAATGTATCTCTTCAGTTTGATGCATCTAAGCGGAAATTACCAAATTATAACTCCAAAAGGTTAAAGTGGAAGCAGAGCTATTGCAGGTCTCTCGATGGGAGCCAATCAAACCTGATGAATCATATTTGGATCCTTTTTGGTACGAATCGCCAGAAACAGCTCGTAAATAACTTACAGGACGCAGATGTTTGTAACAGTTCAAATCTAAGCTGTTCAAATTTTTTAAAGAATATTTGGTTGTGACGTGCTGTTTATTTATTAAAGTGGATGAGAAGCAGGTTCAAACTGCCCATAAATATTGTTTTTCATTTAAACCATTTTTCCTTTTGCTCTTTTTACAGAAAACTAATAAAGTTAATGGAGATGCTCTTATGATTTCTTTTCGCGATGAAACATTATACCGTTCTTAAACTGGAGTTAATTATATAAGACCTTATCATTTATTTTAATAAGACCTTTTATTGTTATTGTAGTTATGTCAGCATCCGAATTTAAAAAGATAAGTCCTTCATCATTTAAAAATAGTAAAGCTTCTAATACTCTTGCTTGGTTTTGCTTTTCAGTCGATGTATTATGTGTTGATGTTCTCGAAATATTATAGATTGGATTAAGAAGACTAGTGAGTTCTTCTAAAGTGCAGGTCATGCCGTATTTTCCGGCGAGTATCTGTAGAATTTTCATAAGGAATGTGAGTGAGCTTTCCATGATTGCTACTTTAAGGATATGTATAAGTAGATTTACGAAAATTTACTCTTAATAGATTTGTTAAAACGTAAATTATATTCTATTCTATGTTTTTTGAATATTTGGTTTTAGAAATCTCGGATAATAGTGTAGATGTATTTATTAATTTGGTAAAACCAGTGTTTTTTTAAATGTTGTTTTGACTTGAAATACTAAAAAATAAGAAAATTCTTTAGTATTTATAAAAAATATCAATGTATAACTTTTGTATTATCAGAAAGTTAAGAAAAAGTTTTAAAAAAGATTGAAAAAAAAATCAATAAAAAGTATTGTAAATGTCAATAAACTGACTACTTTTGCACCCGCTTTGCAACACAAGGGAAACAAAAAAAGAAACACGTTCGTAGACATATTGAATTGACAGCCGTCTCGTCGCAGGATGAGACAAAAGAATAAGAGTAATAGAATCGAGAGATTCGATAGGAACCGATAGAGAAAACATCGCATAATAATTAGTCTTGATTTATTTAAGACACACAATATACGATGAAGAGTTTGATCCTGGCTCAGGATGAACGCTAGCGGCAGGCTTAACACATGCAAGTCGAGGGGTATATTTCTTCGGAGATAGAGACCGGCGCACGGGTGCGTAACGCGTATGCAATCTGCCTTTCACAGAGGGATAGCCCAGAGAAATTTGGATTAATACCTCATAGCATTATAGGATGGCATCATTTTATAATTAAAGTCACAACGGTGAAAGATGAGCATGCGTCCCATTAGCTTGTTGGTAAGGTAACGGCTTACCAAGGCAACGATGGGTAGGGGTCCTGAGAGGGAGATCCCCCACACTGGTACTGAGACACGGACCAGACTCCTACGGGAGGCGACAGTGAGGAATATTGGACAATGGGCGCAAGCCTGATCCAGCCATGCCGCGTGCAGGATGACGGTCCTATGGATTGTAAACTGCTTTTGTACGAGAAGAAACACTGATTCGTGAATCAGCTTGACGGTATCGTAAGAATAAGGATCGGCTAACTCCGTGCCAGCAATACGCGGTAATACGGAGGATCCAAGCGTTATCCGGAATCATTGGGTTTAAAGGGTCCGTAGGCGGTTTAGTAAGTCAGTGGTGAAAGCCCATCGCTCAACGGTGGAACGGCCATTGATACTGCTGAACTTGAATTATTAGGAAGTAACTAGAATATGTAGTGTAGCGGTGAAATGCTTAGAGATTACATGGAATACCAATTGCGAAGGCAGGTTACTACTAATTGATTGACGCTGATGGACGAAAGCGTGGGTAGCGAACAGGATTAGATACCCTGGTAGTCCACGCCGTAAACGATGGATACTAGCTGTTGGAAGCAATTTCAGTGGCTAAGCGAAAGTGATAAGTATCCCACCTGGGGAGTACGTTCGCAAGAATGAAACTCAAAGGAATTGACGGGGGCCCGCACAAGCGGTGGAGCATGTGGTTTAATTCGATGATACGCGAGGAACCTTACCAAGGCTTAAATGTAGATTGACCGGTTTGGAAACAGACTTTTCGCAAGACAATTTACAAGGTGCTTGCATGGTTGTCGTCAGCTCGTGCCGTGAGGTGTCAGGTTAAGTCCTATAACGAGCGCAACCCCTGTTGTTAGTTGCCAGCGAGTCAAGTCGGGAACTCTAACAAGACTGCCAGTGCAAACTGTGAGGAAGGTGGGGATGACGTCAAATCATCACGGCCCTTACGCCTTGGGCTACACACGTGCTACAATGGCCGGTACAGAGAGCGACCACTGGGCGACCAGGAGCGAATCTATAAAACCGGTCACAGTTCGGATCGGAGTCTGCAACTCGACTCCGTGAAGCTGGAATCGCTAGTAATCGGATATCAGCCATGATCCGGTGAATACGTTCCCGGGCCTTGTACACACCGCCCGTCAAGCCATGGAAGCTGGGGGTGCCTGAAGTCGGTGACCGCAAGGAGTCGCCTAGGGTAAAACTGGTAACTAGGGCTAAGTCGTAACAAGGTAGCCGTACCGGAAGGTGCGGCTGGAACACCTCCTTTCTAGAGCCCCATTTGTTAGCATTATTGCACGATGGGGAAAAAAAGATGTCTATCTAAAGGAACTGAATCACAAGATTCAATTACTCTTGCTGTTAATTTAAAAAAAAATGAAAATTAAGTAAAACAGAGTCTCGTAGCTCAGCTGGTTAGAGTACTACACTGATAATGTAGGGGTCGGCAGTTCGAGTCTGCCCGGGACTACTATTTAACTTAAAAAAGGAAATTCTGGAAGTTGGGATTCGCCAAAAGAAATTAGAGAAGAATTAAGAAATCTAAAATCTGAATTCTACAATCTAAGATTGAAAAATGGGGGATTAGCTCAGCTGGCTAGAGCGCCTGCCTTGCACGCAGGAGGTCAACGGTTCGACTCCGTTATTCTCCACTATTCAAGTGAATAGTAAAGAGTAAAAGTAATTAGTCAAAAGCTGATCACTAATTACTAAGGACTAATCACTAGAAAAAAGTTCATTGACATATTGAGATAAGAAAATAATAAAAAGTAGAAAGCGTTTTTTGTTATAGTAGCAATACAACTAACAAAAGACAAAAAAAAACGGTCTTGATTAATTTTAAGGCTGGTACAATAAGCAAAATAAGGGCGTATGGGGGATGCCTAGGCTCTCAGAGGCGAAGAAAGGCGTGATAAGTCGCGAAAAGTCTGCGGGGACGGGCACACACCGATTGATCCGCAGATACCTGAATGGGGCAACCCACTATGTTGAAGACATAGTACACCGATAGGTGGGCAAACCCGCTGAACTGAAACATCTAAGTAGGCGGAGGAGAAGAAAACAAAAGTGATTCCGTAAGTAGTGGCGAGCGAACGCGGATTAGCCCAAACCAGTGCTGTTACGGCAGTGCTGGGGTTGTAGGACCACGACATTTTATGCATGCAGAACCGGAAGTTACTGGAAAGTGACGCCATAGAGGGTGACAGCCCCGTACGGGTAATAAATGTAATAGATAGTGGTATCCTGAGTAGGGCGGGGCACGTGAAACCCTGTCTGAATTTGGCGGGACCATCCGCTAAGGCTAAATACTCCTGAGAGACCGATAGTGAACCAGTACCGTGAGGGAAAGGTGAAAAGAACCGTGAATAACGGAGTGAAATAGATCCTGAAACCATACGCTTACAAGCGGTCGGAGCCCTTTTGTGGGGTGACGGCGTGCCTTTTGCATAATGAGCCTACGAGTTAACGTTGCTGGCAAGGTTAAGTGGTTAAGCCACGGATCCGCGGCGAAAGCGAGTCTGAATAGGGCGCTTTAGTCAGTAGTGTTAGACGCGAAACCGTGTGATCTACCCATGGGCAGGTTGAAGCTGTGGTAACACACAGTGGAGGACCGAACCGGTTGACGTTGAAAAGTCTTCGGATGACCTGTGGGTAGGGGTGAAAGGCCAATCAAACTCGGAAATAGCTCGTACTCCCCGAAATGCATTTAGGTGCGGCGTTAGTTATAAAGTTATACAGAGGTAGAGCTACTGATTGGATGCGGGGGCTTCACCGCCTACCAATTCCTGACAAACTCCGAATGCTGTATAATGTTCACTAACAGTGAGGGCTTGGGTGCTAAGGTCCAAGTCCGAGAGGGAAAGAACCCAGACCATCAGCTAAGGTCCCCAAATATATGCTAAGTTGAAAGAACGAGGTTTGTCTGCCCAGACAGCTAGGATGTTGGCTTGGAAGCGACCATTCATTTAAAGAGTGCGTAACAGCTCACTAGTCGAGCGGACGAGCATGGATAATAATCGGGCATAAGCATATTACCGAAGCTATGGATTTAGAGATTACTCTAAGTGGTAGGGGAGCATTCTAACAGGGCAGAAGGTGTATCGTAAGGTATGCTGGACCGGTTAGAAAAGAAAATGTAGGCATAAGTAACGATAATGCGGGCGAGAAACCCGCACACCGAAAAACTAAGGTTTCCACAGCTATGCTAATCAGCTGTGGGTTAGTCTGGTCCTAAGGCGAACCCGAAAGGGACAGTCGATGGCTAACGGGTTAATATTCCCGTACTACTAATTACTGTGATGGGGTGACGGAGTGATGAAAGCGCCGCGAACTGACGGAATAGTTCGTTGAAGTACCTACCTATAAGATCTGCAGGCAAATCCACAGATTTTGGGGAAATACGATAGTACTCGGAGTCTTCGGACAAAGAGATAGTGCGCCTAAGGGCTTCCAAGAAAAACCTCTAAACTTCAGGTAATTAGTACCAGTACCGTAAACCGACACAGGTAGTTGAGGAGAGAATCCTAAGGTGCTCGAGAGATTCATGGCTAAGGAATTAGGCAAAATAGACCTGTAACTTCGGGAGAAAGGTCGCCCACAGTAATGTGGGCCGCAGTGAAGAGGTCCAGGCGACTGTTTATCAAAAACACAGGGCTCTGCAAAATCGTAAGATGAAGTATAGGGCCTGACACCTGCCCGGTGCTGGAAGGTTAAGAGGAGATGTTATCTTCGGAGAAGCATTGAATTGAAGCCCCAGTAAACGGCGGCCGTAACTATAACGGTCCTAAGGTAGCGAAATTCCTTGTCGGGTAAGTTCCGACCTGCACGAATGGTGTAACGATCTGGACACTGTCTCAGCCATGAGCTCGGTGAAATTGTAGTAACGGTGAAGATGCCGTTTACCCGCAGTGGGACGAAAAGACCCTGTGCACCTTTACTATAGCTTAGTATTGACTTTGGATAAATGATGTGTAGGATAGGTTGGAGACTATGAAGCGGCGTCGCCAGGCGTTGTGGAGTCATTGTTGAAATACAACCCTTTGTTTATCTGAAGCCTAACCCCGTTTAGCGGGGGACATTGCTTGGTGGGTAGTTTGACTGGGGTGGTCGCCTCCAAAAGAGTAACGGAGGCTTCTAAAGGTTCCCTCAGTACGCTTGGTAACCGTGCGTAGAGTGCAATGGCATAAGGGAGCTTGACTGAGAGACATACAGGTCGATCAGGTACGAAAGTAGAGCATAGTGATCCGGTGGTTCCGCATGGAAGGGCCATCGCTCAAAGGATAAAAGGTACGCCGGGGATAACAGGCTGATCTCCCCCAAGAGCTCATATCGACGGGGGGTTTGGCACCTCGATGTCGGCTCGTCACATCCTGGGGCTGGAGAAGGTCCCAAGGGTTGGGCTGTTCGCCCATTAAAGTGGCACGCGAGCTGGGTTCAGAACGTCGTGAGACAGTTCGGTCTCTATCTACTGCGGGCGTTAGAAATTTGAGTGGATCTGATTCTAGTACGAGAGGACCGAATTGGACAAACCTCTAGTGTATCTGTTGTCCCGCCAGGGGCACCGCAGAGTAGCTACGTTTGGAAGGGATAAGCGCTGAAAGCATATAAGCGCGAAACCCACCACAAGATGAGATTTCTTTTAAGGATCGTGGAAGATGACCACGTTGATAGGCTATAGATGTAAAGGCAGTAATGTCATAGTCGAGTAGTACTAATAATCCGTAAGCTTATGTACACCCTTTTCCAGCCCCTAACCCCCGAAGGGGGAACAAAGGGGGCTGGGAGAAACTTTCTAAAACTAAAATACTTTTCTTTATCTCAGTATGTTAAGATATTTGCCTGTCGCGGGCAGTCTTTAAGTCGAAAGATTAAAGTCAAAAGTCGAAAGACTTTACAACTTTAAGACTTGTGACTTTAGACTAAAAACCTTAAGGTGGTTATTGCGGCGGGGCTCACCTCTTCCCATCCCGAACAGAGTAGTTAAGCCCGCCTGCGCAGATGGTACTGCAGTTATGTGGGAGAGTATGTCGTCGCCTTTCTTTGAAAAACCCTATCCAAAACGGATAGGGTTTTTTGCTTTTATATGGGTTTTTATTCTACATTTATTATAATCGTATTTTTGGGGATCAACACGAAAATCTGTGGAGCGACAAAAATTAAGCATAAATATTGGTTAGTCTAAAGAGGAAGAATTCTACATTTCTAACACCTCTGAATTTGGATCTAAAAGCTTTTATTTTAGCATTGAAAGATTCTGCAGACGCATTGGTACTTCTGTTGTCAAAATAATTCAATATCGTTTGATAGTGATTTATAATTGTACGAGAGATTGTACCGAAAGACTTAAACCCAGATTGATTTACTTTTTCGTGCCATTTGGCTAGTTTGGCAAAGCCTATGATTTTATCTTTTGTATTCTCGAAGATTGCGCGAAGCTGTTGAGTTAGATTGTATCCTTTTTGAATATCAGGATACAATTCAAATAATAATATAGCACGTTCTAATTGGTTTTTAGTCCATTTTGACTTGGTTTTATATAAGAAGTAACGGCTTCTTGCTAGTAACTGTTTAAGGGTGTCTCCGTTAGAGAGTATTTTAGGTTTAAAATTCACATTTGACTTTTTGGCTTTTTCCATTGCCTCATTTTCCAGATCTATAGCTTGCCATCGGTATTTGATTCTGATTTCCTGTAGTGCTTCTGTCGCTAACTTTTGAACATGAAAGCGATCTGTAACACGGGTTGCATTAGTAAAACATTTCTTTGCAATTAATCCCATATTACCGGCCATATCCAAAGTAATTTCTTTAACTAGATTTCGTTCTTTAAGCGGGATTTTTTCAATAACCGAAATAACATCTTCTGCTTTAGTTCCTGCAACCATTGCTACTATAGTTCCTTTTCTGCCTTTTCCAGATTTGTTGGTTAAAATAGTATAGAGCTCACCATTAGAAAGAGAAGTTTCGTCTATTGATAAGCATTTTCCAATATTTTTTGGAAAAAGAAGCCATTTTTTCGCATGTGAGATTTGATCCCAAACTTTAAAATCACTTAAGAAATCTTTGTATTGGCATTGCAGATTCCTGCCGGAGACTCCGTAAAAAGAAGCAATGGCAGAACAATCACTTGGACTGGAATCTATTGATCTCTTTTAAAAAAGACGCAAACTCCTGAGTTACACGAGTTCCGTCTGCTACTAAATTCCAATCTCTAAAAACTATTTTTCCCGTATCTTCATTTAGCCATCTTCTGCGAGTGATGTGAAGATATACCTGATGTCCACGAATAGGAAAATCCTGAACGGTTATCTCTTCAAAGAATCCTTTTGAACTTAATTTAGATTCTCTGTGTTCTTTTGGTATCGAATTAATTTCTTTTAGATAAAGATGAAGTGTTTCATCTTCCTTTTTATAAGTGGTAAGTTCAAAATAATCTACTATTATTTCAGGAAGTAATAACTTTAGGATCTCGGTAAAAGAATCTTGCATTAGGGAATAATTTGGAAATGCAAATATCTAGATTTTAATATTTCCCCACAACAATATGTATTGATCCATTTTTGGATCATTTACAAAAAGTATTTTAGTACTTTCTTCGAACTGCTTTTTTTATGACTTTATAATTTTCAGCTTATTTCTACCATTTTAAGTACAGAAATAATTCTGAATTTATCGAAAAAATAGTTGCATTATCTTTTTTATGAGATGCTTTATAATATTATGTATATTTATCTGCGCATATCGTTGTAAATGAATAAGATATGTAAAAATGAAACAGCTTAATTTGTAGGTGTAATTAACGGTTTGAAACCGAACCAATAATGTAATCTCTGAAAAGAAGAAGTTTTGTTTCAGTTGCGCCTATGTCTCCGATTTTTTCTTGATACACAAGATGGTTAGAGCCCCAACGTTTTAGGTAATTTAATAGGTATTGCTATTGATGAGTCTGTCAAAAAGCTAAAATTTTAAAGTGATACAAAGTAGAATCTTAACATGGTAAAAAAATGAGAAAATTTATTCTTCTGGCTTCCGTAGCTTTTGCGAGCGGTATCCTTTTTGTAAACATATTCAATTCAATAGTAAATGCTGTTGCTTATGAAAGTAATATTCCTGATTCAATAATTGCTACGAGGCAGTTTTTTAAAACGGTAAATCCAGGTACTTTTTTTCAAATATTTTCTCCAGCTACTCAAGTATTGGCTTTGTTAGCACTTATAATATATTGGAAAAAAGTTCCAGTGTCGAGATCATATCTAGGAATTGCTTTTTTATTTTATTTGGCGGCTGATATATTTACTTTTATCTATTTTCACCCAAGAAACGATATTATGTTTCTTTCCGAACCTTTGCCAGATACACAAATTTTAAAAAGATTAGCATCTGAATGGAGTTCGATGAACTGGGTTAGATCACTTGTGGTTTTTATGGGACTAGTTTTCTCATTTGTCGGTGTTGATAAAATATATACTTTTAGAAATCCGATTCGATAAAAAAATAGTTTATAAAGTTGTTTGTTTTTAAATTATTGATTTTCAGTATTTTTTAATTGTAATATTCTTTTAACTCAAAAGCATATTTTTCTTGATCCCATTTTAGCTCGTTAACTAAAAAGTATCTGTGGTAAAAGCCGATTAATACAACAATTTTTTTATCTGGATATTTATTTTTCCATTTTAGGATATTGGCGGTTACGGTTCGATTTCTCAGTTCCTCGAAATAACAATACCTTTTATATAATTCTTTTAATGAAATGGGATCTTTTGATGCAGGGTTTAATTTTGCAAATTCCTTATTTTCATCTACAATTTCTTTTAATTTTTGATATTGATAAAATTGTCTTTCCTTAACTAAATTGTCTGTAGAGATTGAATTGAGTTCTTTTAAGGAATTATTATCTAATTCATTTAAAGAATTTGATAATTCAATAAATCTATTCCATATTTTTTTATGTTTTTCGGATAGAATGTTAAGGGAATCGAGAACATTTATTTCATTTAAAACTATATCTGGATTTTGAATTCCATTTTGAATTCGGTAATTATTTCTTCCTTCAAATTCTATTGGTCTAAATAAAGTGTTTTTATGGGTGTTTCTATATTTTACAACGGCATTCCATTCATTTTCATTATACGTTTTTTTAAAAGTATAATCTGAATTAAAATTTGTCATATCTGATTCCATGAGGATAATATCCGGTTTAAGATTTTCTAGAACCGAATAAATGGTGTCACTATTTATTTGTTTTGTTGGGAAATGCACCGTTCCAATAATTATCAATTCTGATTTCTTTTTGTTTGTATTAATCTGGGCGTTGCAAAGCAGGAAGGTTAGGCAAAACGAAATAAATAAAATTTTTTTCATGAAAATGTGTTTTAAATTTTATGTGCTTTTTTGGAATGAAATTCTTTTCTGGTGATATGTATAAGTAAGCTATTTATATATTTTGTTACATTATAAGCGCTAATAAATGGTTTGTATCCAATAACTTTTTTAATTTGGGTAATTGCAGACTTGTAAATCTTATTACAAAAAACAATAGTATCAGTTTACTGTTGTATTTTTAGTAAACTTCTTATAGAGTCGAAAGTATTAAAGTATCAAACGAGTTCTACAAGAGTTAAAGTTTAAGAAGCTTTTTGCTGTTCAAAACATTTTGAACAAAAAAAAACTCCACTATTTTGTGAAGTTTTCTTGTTTAATAAGATATCGAGCTGACATTAATTAAAAAAATCAATTAATAAAAGCCGAATTAAATTCTTTATCTATCCATGCTAGACGCTGTTGTTTTTCCCATTTGCAATCTGAAATCTGGTCTTTTAGAATTGAATGTATCAACAAATGTTTCTTTAGTATCTGTTTGAGAAGAAACATTCGAAAACATGCTGTTGCTGTACCAGCGCGCTAATTCTTCGTTGTTGCTGTTGTTATTCTCTGTAAGGACATTTCCAGTACACAGATTAAAGTACATTTCTTCAAATTTGATCTTTTTAAGATTGTTTGTATTAACTTCTGTATTTGCATCTAATAATACCGCAGGATTAAATCCAGAGATCACACTTCTTTTTAACTCCAGAGAAGTATTTTGAGCAATATAAACAGCTTCTTTAATCAAACCTGACTGGATGTCTGCTTTAATGTTTTCACTGTCATTGAGCATTGTAATATTAGAAGCTGTAACAAAAGTCTCTTTTTTAGTAAAATCGGTGTCGTTTTTATTTTCGTATAATTTTACTTCTATAGAGCGTGATCCGTCTTTGTTACTTGAAAGATAAGAAGATCTTACAGCTAATGAATTATACAAACGACATTGAACTCCCTGTGTGAATTTATAATCGTCATTGATTGATTTATAAGAAACAAATTTGGCAAGCATTTACATCGCCCCCATAAAAAGCAAATGAGTTTCCTGCAGAATAACTCACCATGATATTCTCTAAAATAGTCTGGTCGCCGACACCTGCAATTGTTAAGCCGTTGAATGTTCCAGCACCTTTAACAATTTTTCCTGCAAATTCGATTCTCACATACCTTAAAATACCAGAGTTTGATGTAGTATTATCGCCTCCATAAGTAGTAAGCGCGGGATCAAGATCTAAATTGTACGAACCAACATTTCCAAGTTTATTAATGGGAGCTTCTCCTAAAACTACAATGCCGCCCCAGTCTCCAGCTTTTTTCTGGTCGCGGTTAGACGTAAATACAATTGGGTCGGTTTCTAAACCGTCTGCCATAATTTTGGCACCTTTTGTAACAACCAATGTTCCCTTTGTTTGAAAGTCGCCAAGAATTAAAGTTCCAGGCTCAATTGTTAAAACGGCATTGTTTGTAACATAAACGTTTCCTTGCAGGATATAAACATTTCTTTTAAGGAGTTTAGTATCAGAAGAAATGTTTCCCACTAGAATCTGATTAGCTTCTCCATATTCAACTTTCTGAGGTTTAAATTCTGACCAGTTATTTAACCAGTTTGTATAGCCGATAATTCCTTTTTCCTGCTGTGCATTTATGCTTGTGATAATGAAAAATGCGCAGATTAGTTGTGTAATTTTTTTCATGACTTGGGGGATTATAGTTATGATTATTTTCAGGCTGTGTCGCTGACACTGCTAAAAAAAAGTATTATTTAAATGATTCTACTTTTATTAATCAAGTATCTCACGTTAATCTTAGAGAAAGATACTAAATAACATTTTAGAATTGGTGTATTGGATGTATTTTTTTGTGGATTTACTAAAGCCTATTTGTATGTTTTCTTTTTTTTTGAAAATATAACAGAATGACTATAGAAATTTCTGAATTAAAAAAGACCGTTGAATTAGAAAAGCTGGTAGAGATGCAGATAGTTATGGCGCTGAATTTGGTAAGTTGTTGCAATGCCGTATATCAGCTGGGTTTTAAAAATCTTAAAATTTTCTGATTTAGCAATGTAAGGTGTCCGTAGTGCACTTTTTTCAGTAACAGTCGCGCGGTGCTTGATTTTCTTCTTGGGTGTAAGCGGAACATCAAGGTCGTCAAGATTATTATGTTTTAATGTAAAAGACGATGAAAATGAAGAGGTATTTAAATCCGTAAAATCTTGCCCAATCAGGTATGATGCAGACCCTGTCGAATATTTATTCGATGCTCCTCTCTTGCTTGAAAAAGCAGACAGGAATACTAAAATAAAAGCTATTAACTTCAATTGTTTCATCAGCAGACAAGGGGGATTGTAAATTTTCTGAAAAAGACAGTTTTTGATACGCCTCAAATATAATGATTTTAGACAGTAAAAATTGTTAAAATTTAAAAAAATGGTTTTCCTTCTTTAGTATTTATAAGGTTATTATTCTTTTAATAATACAAATTAGCTCAAAAAGTAAATTTATGTTTGTTTAATAATTGGTAAAAATGTTTAAACAAAATTGTACCTTTAACAGTAGGATCACATTCTTATAATTAATAGCAAGGTAAGAAGGATGGTAGTAGTTTTAAATTCTATACAAAAGCATTACTGATTAACTCAAAAACTGTTTAGAACTTTAACATCGGAACAAATGAAAAAAATTATCATTATTGGAGGAAGCAAAGGAATTGGCAGTGCGATTTTACTGCGACGACTCGAGCATAATGTAGTATACAATATAAGCCGTACTGCTCCAGATATTGCACATCCTAACCTGGTTCATTTTAAAGCTGATGTACTGCATGATCCTCTGCCTGAAATAGAAAGTATTGATGCCTTAATTTATTGCCCAGGATCTATAAACCTAAAGCCTATTTTAAGCTTAAGTGTTGAAGATTTCAGGAATGATTTTGAAATTAATGTCATTGGCGCGGTAAAAGTAATTCAGAATTATCTGCCGGTTTTAAAACAGGGAGACGATCCTTCGATTGTTCTTTTCAGTAGTGTTGCTTGCAAAATTAGGAATGCCTTTTCACGCTAGTATAGTCGCTTCAAAGTGTGCAGTCGAAGGTTTAGTAAAATCGCTGGGTGCGGAACTGGCCTCAGTAGTTCGCATCAATGCAATAGCTCCGACAATTACCGAAACTTCATTGTCGGCTTCCATTCTCAGAAATGACCGTATGAAAGAAAACATGATCGAGCGTCATCCCATGAAAAACTATTTAAAGCCTCAGGAAGTTGCACAGATGGCAGATTTTCTTATTTCTGATAAAGCGACCTCAATATCCGGACAAGTTTTTCAGCTTGATTATGGGCTGGTGAGTTTTAAATTATAATGAAAAGTCTATGAAAATTCTTTTAACTGGTGCAACAGGTTATATAGGAAAGAGGCTCCTGCCAATGCTTATCCATGAAGGGCATGATGTCGTGTGCTGTGTACGGGATAAAAATAGGTTTTACTACCCTGAAAATTTGGAGAAAAAAATAGAAGTAATTGAAGTTGATTTCCTAGATGCACAAAGTGTGGAAAACATACCCTGCGATATTGATGCCGCATATTACCTAATTCATTCCATGTCTGGTTCTGTTGCTAATTATGACGAACTCGAAAGTATGGCGACACATTATTTCGTCGACAGAATGAATAAAACAAATGCAAAGCAGATTATTTACCTGAGCGGGATTGTAAATGATAATTCGTTATCGAAACATCTAACTTCAAGAAAAGCGGTAGAAGATATTTTAAACACAGGAACTATTCCAACGACAACTTTAAGAGCTGGAATTATTGTGGGATCTGGAAGTGCTTCATTTGAGATCATACGAGATTTGGTAGACAAACTTCCAGTTATGATTACGCCAAAATGGCTCAATACCAAATGCCAGCCTATTGCAATTGCCGATGTGCTTGAGTTTTTTGATCCGATCGTCGCTTAATCCAAAAACCTACAGTCAAAGTTTTGATATAGGCGGACCAGATATACTAACCTATAAAGAGATGCTTGCAAGGTTTTGCCAAAGCAAAAAATCTTAAAAGATATATTTTTACTGTGCCGGTAATGACCCCGAAACTCTCTTCTTACTGGCTGTATTTTGTAACTTCTACTTCTTTTAAACTTGCTTCGGCTTTGGTCAGCAGTATGAAAGTGGAAGTAATTTGCAGTGATAACCGCATAAATACTCTATTAGGCGTAGAACCAATCAGCTACGAGCAGGCACTTAAAAGGGCTTTGATAAAAATAAATGAAGATGCAGTGGTTTCGAGCTGGAAAGATTCTCAGATCAGCGGGCAGTTTAAGGGTAATGTTGCGAGATATCTCAAAGTTCCAAAAAAAGACTGTTTTATCGACCGAAGAAAAAGAGAAATTATAAATAGGGAATATACCATTGAAAGAATTTGGGCAATTGGCGGTCAAACGGGCTGGTATTACGCAGACTGGCTTTGGGATATTCGTGGATTTATAGATAAAGTTTTTGGAGGCGTCGGCACCAGAAGAGGACGAACTCATAAAAAAGAAATACATGCAGGTGATGTTTTGGATTTCTGGCGAGTGGTATATGCAGGAAAGGCTGAAGGAAAACTTATTTTATATGCCGAAATGAAACTGCCTGGGGAAGCTTGGCTGGAATTTAAGATCATTAATAATACTTTGTATCAGGTCTGCCACTTTTAAGCCTAGAGGAATATGGGGCAAATTATATTGGTACTCTGTACTGCCTTTTCATGGTTTTATATTCAATGGGATGATTAATAAATTGATTTTGTAATGGAAGTCAGAAATTCATACGGCGGAAGAAAGAAGAGAAAGTGAAAGTGTAATTATATTTTTTTTTGTAAATTAACAACTCGGTTGTAAGATTATAGTTTAGTTTTTAAGTTTTTTGAAGTTTTATTATGATCTTTTTTTTAACTATTATTGATTGTTTTACCTGTGTTATTAATATATCAGCTTATAAATAAAATGTATTTGCTGTATTAATTGTATAAAATGTTCCGATATCTGATATTAAATTACACAGCGACTTTGGCCAGAGAGGAGGGAATCCTGAATAAAGCCAGAATAAAATTATTTACGATAATATTAATTTTATTTATTTTCCAGCGTATCATTTCACTTTGCTTACTCATTGGTGAGGCGGAGAGTTTTTATATTTGGCGAAGTGCTTTAGTATTGGCATTTTTAACGATAACACTTATTTTACTGCTCTTGGGGGTTTCATGGAGAATACTCGGACATTTCTACATATTTACTATCAGTTTTATTATTTGGTCTGCCATTGTAACTTTAAGGCAGGGTGTAAATTTGGTGACACTGCAGTACATTTTGGTTATTATCTCCGTTGCTTATTATATTTTAGGAACTCGCTGGGGAATTATTTATTCTCTTTTAAATATACTTCCTATAACCGCTATGGTGTTTTTAACGGATTACACAGGGATTGATTTCATGCAGGTCAATCAGCACTTAAATATCAAAACTTTCAACTTCTTATTTGTCTATAATTTTTTTAGTCTGCTCTTTGTTCATTATTATTTTTTTAATGCTTTTAAAAGAACTAACCAAAGAGAGAGGTCGCTTAGTCTAAGTCTTAAGCAATCACTAAAAGATGCTCAGGATATTGCATCGGCCAAAACGAATTTTCTTTCCACAATGTCTCATGAGTGCGTACTCCTTTAAATGCTGTTGTAGGAATGGCAGAAATGCTGTTAATGGATGACTTGAAACCCGGACAAAAAGAAAACCTTGAAGTACTGCGGTTTTCTGCAGAAAATCTAATGTTTATTATCAATGATATTTTAGATTTTAATAAAATAGATGCTGATAAAGTAGTTTTGGAAAAGGATCCATTTCGATTGGATCTCGTCTGCCGCAGAATATTTACAAATCATTTATTCCAGAAACGACAGCTAAAATGATCGAGTTTAATTTTAAATGCGATCCCGAACTTGAAAATATAAAATTATTAGGAGATAAAGACAGGCTTTCGCAAATCTTATTTAATATAGTGGGAAATGCAGTTAAATTTACGGCTAAAGGCAGTGTTAAGATGGAAACAGTAATTTCTCGAAGAAATGAAGAGAAGATTACGGTTTTATTTATCGTTAAGGATACTGGTATAGGTATTTCGCCCGAACAGCAAAGTCAGATCCTTGATCCTTATGTGCAGAAAAGCCGAAAATCAAACAGACAGTTTTATGGTACAGGTTTAGGTCTTACTATTGCCAGCAGATTAATTAATCTTAAAGGCGGCAATTTGAAAATTCTAAGCAGTGAAGGGCAGGGAACGCAATTGAGTTTCTCGTTAACTTTTAAAGAGATCAAAAAACCTGAGTTTGTTGACGTTGCCGCTGAATCTTCCACTGAAAAAGAAATCGGTTCACTGCGGGTTTTAGTGGCAGAAGACAATGCAATAAATATTCTGGTGATTAAAAAACTGCTTAATAAGTGGGATATTGAACCTGTTATTGCCAATAATGGAAAAGAAGCTTTAGATGCCGTTATTTCAAATGATTATGATGTTGTACTGATGGATATAAACATGCCGTTGATGGACGGATTCGAGGCATCAAAAATGATAAGAAGTCTTCCTGATAAAAGAAAAGCATCGATTCCAATTATAGCCTTAACGGCATCGATTAATTTTAGTATTGAAGAGCATGTAGGATATGAGTATTTAAATGATTACATCCTAAAACCTTTTTCTGTTTGCGTTGCTAAAAGATAAATTGGATAAAGTAAAGAATTCCAATAATTAAAATCCACTACACTAATTTTTTTCCTCAATTAAACCTTTTTATAATAAAAGTGGCTTATTCGAGCGAATATGTCTATGCTTTTGATTGATAAATCCATCTTAAACAACAGTAATAACTATAATTTTATTTTCAGTTCTACATCCCATTATTTAGTTCTGAATTTAATAAATAAGATTGTTAATTAGTAATACATTTTTTTGTTAGGTTTTATTTGATAGGGAGATTAATTAGTATTTAATCTCCCTTTTTTTTGTCAGGCTGAGTAAATTAATACCATTAATAAATACATGATTTATATGAAAAGTGAGAATTTTAAAATTAAAAAACACCATTCTTTAAAATTGGCTGTATCCGTTTTTATGCTGTTATTTTTTTGTGCGTTTAAAGGATATTCTAAAAACGATGAAAAAACAAAAAGCGCATTTGAAGCAATAGAAAGATTAATAGGAAATCGTGCCAGCGAGTTTGAATTAAGTATTATTGAAAACAAAGACAATAAATCAGATTGGTTTGAAATTGAAACAACAAACAATCGAGTAAAAATAACGGGTTCAAATAATACTGCCATTTGTTATGCCGCTTATAATTTTCTGAGAGATATAGGTGCCGTTTTAGTAAGTTGGGAAGGAAATAGAGTTGATTTACCCAAAACTTGGCCTAAATATTCAAAGAAAGTAAATACACCATTTGAATACAGGGAATATTTAAATGCGTGTACTTTTGGCTACACAACTCCATGGTGGGACTGGAAACGCTGGGAACAGGAAATCGATTGGATGGCTATGCACGGAATCAATCTTCCAACCGCTATGGAAGGACAGGAAGCAGTTTGGCAGGAATTATGGAAAGAATATGGTTTGACTAACACTCAATTAGAATCGCATTTTGCAGGTCCGGCCTTTTTTGCCATGGCAGCGTATGGGAAATATCAATAGTCTTGAAGGGCCTTTGCCACAAGAATGGTTTACTAAAAAAGAGGAGCTTCAAAAGAAAATATTGGAACGAATGAGAGCTTTAGATATGCATCCTGTCGTACCGGCATTTAGCGGTTATGTTCCTAAAGCTTTCGCAGAAAAACATCCAGAGGCTAAAAATAACCGAATTGAAGTCGTGGTCGGGAGGTGGTTTTGCGAGTACTTTTCTATTAGATTCCAAAGATCCTTTATTTAAAAAAATAGGAAAACGCTTTATTGAAATTTACACTAAAATGTACGGAAAGTCCAATTTTTATCTGGCTGATTCTTTTAACGAGATTGAGCCTCCAGTTTCGGAACATAATAAATATGAAGAACTTTCAAACTATGGAAGTGCGATTTATGAAACTATTAATGAAGTTGCGCCGGGTGCAGTGTGGGTTATGCAGGGATGGCTTTTGGAGATAACAAAGAATTCTGGACAAAAGAAGCTACAAGTGCATTTCTTAGTAAAGTGCCAAATGATAGATTGATGGTTCAGGATTATGCCAACGACAGATATAAAGTATGGGAAAATCAGGAAGCTTTTTATGGTAAGCAATGGACGTATGGTTATGTACATAATTATGGAGGATCGAATCCTGTATATGGAGATTTGAATTTCTATAAAAATGAATTGACTAGTTTACTAAAAAATCCGAATAGAGGAAATGTGGTGGGTTATGGGGCAATGCCGGAAGGCTTAAATAATAATTCAATTGTTTACGAATATATTTATGATCTTCCTTGGAATAAAGGAGAACAGCCTATAAACGACTGGCTGACCAAATATTTAAATGCGAGATACGGACAAACAACTTCAAAATCTGTTTTTCAGGCATGGGAATTATTGTTAGAATCAGTTTATAATGTCAAGTACTGGGAAACACGCTGGTGGAATGATAGGGCTGGAGCGTATTTGTTATTTAAACGTCCGACTGCATCAATTACAGACTTTAAAGGAAATCTTGGAGATAAGAAAAAACTAAAAGAAGCTTTGGATATTTTAACCAAAGAAGCCAAAAAATTTGATAAAAAGAATTTCATTTATTACGATTTAATTGATGCTTCAAGACATTATTATTCACTTTGTATTGATGAAGATTTGATGGAATGTGTAAAAGCCTATCAACAAAAAGATATTTCAAAGGGAGATCAGCTCTTTAAAAAGATAGAAAAACAAGCTTTGGATATTGATAAAATGATGTCGGCACAGCCATTAAATAGTTTGGATCAATGGGTAAAATCGGCTTCAGATTATGGCAGTTCTGTCGCAGTGTCTGATTTATACGTAAAAAATGCCAAAACGCTAATTACGCTTTGGGGCGGAGAAGGTCATTTGAATGATTATGCTTCCAGATCTTGGCAGGGAATGTATAAAGGATTTTACTGGCCGAGATGGAAAATGTTTTTAGAAGCGCTAAAGAAATCTACCGTAAATAATACTCCTATTGATGAAACCAAAGAAAGAGAATTAATTAAAAATTGGGAAATCAAATGGTCAGAAAATAAATAAAAAAATTACTTAGAGCGTAATTTATACGTATGTAAATAAAATATAACTTAAACTTTTAACTATTACCTTAAACTCTACTAAATATATGACCTGAAATTTTTACGAAATCGATTAATTAATAAGTTTTTGACTATATAATTTTAGAAATAAAACTTTGAAAAGCCTTACCACTATTGACTTTAAAGAAATTATCCATGTTTATGAATAACTTGTCCATTTGTTAACATTTCTTTACCATTAATTTCGTCAATACTATTTAACCAATTAACCAATATTACAATGGAAAAACTTAAACTTTTATTATTAGCCTTCTTCTTTGGCTTCTCAATTAATACCTGGGCACAAAAAACAGAAGTGTCTGGTGTTGTATTAGATGACAAAGGCATTCCTCTGCCAGCCGCCAATGTACTTGAAAAAGGTACAACGAATACTGTAACAACAGATTTTGATGGGAAATTTAAAATTTCTGTTTCAAACAAAAACACAACACTTGTATTTTCTTTTATTGGATTTGAGGATCAGCCTGTAAAATTAGACGGGACAAAAACAAATTATTCGATTAAATTACAATCTACAACCACCAACTTAGAGCAAGTTGTAGTAGTAGGTTATGGAAAAGGATCTCGTAAAAACCTGACGACCGCTGTAACTTCTGTTAAGGCAGAAGATTTGAACAGAGGAGCAATTAGTGATGTTGGACAGCTTTTGCAGGGTAAAGTTTCTGGTTTGAATATTTCATCCAGCGGCGACCCTACAAAAACGGCATCTGTAGTTTTGCGTGGAGCATCGACATTAAATAGTTCTCAAGGTCCGTTTTATGTAATTGATGGAATTCCAGGAGTAGATATCTCCGTAATTTCACCAGATGATATTGCGACAATAGACGTACTTAAAGATGCTAGCGCAACGGCAATTTATGGTAACCGTCGTCGCCAATGGAGTTATCATGGTAACAACAAAAAAAGGAAGTAAGGGCAGAACGCAGATTGCTTACAATGGTTATGCGGGCTGGGAAGAAGTTTCAAATAATCTGGACATGATGAACGCCGATCAGCTGAGAGACTTTACCACTAGAAATAATTTGAACTTTACTCCAGAAAATGATAAAGGAGCGAATACAAACTGGCAAAAAGCAATTTTAAGATCAGGACGTGTCATGCGTCAAGCAGTCATAACTTGTCTATGAGCGATGCGACGATCATGGAAACTACACTGCAAGTATTACTTCTCTTAATAAAGAAGGGGTAATGTTAAAAAGTTACTTTTCTCGTATCATTGCACGTTTATCTGTTGAACAATTTGCTTTTGATGATAAGGTTAAATTTGGTTTAAATGTTACTAATTCTAGTACAAAATATAAAAATGTACCACAGCGAAATACAGCTCTTTTGCAGGCGACTAGTTATCTTCCTGTTTCTCCTGTAAGAAATGATGATGGAAGTTTTTATGAAAACTTTACGAGCCCAGGATATTTTAATCCAGTAGCTTTAATTGAACATGGTACTGATGAAACTAAAACGGATAACCTTGTAGGTAACCTTACTGCAGAAGTTAAACTTCCGTTTGGTTTTACGTATAATTTGAATTTAGCGCACCAAAGATTAACATCTGCTCACGGTGAATTTTATGATAGTTATTACTCACAATACAATAGTGCCAACTTTTACAACAACCCAGATCCACCTTTGACAAAAACATTGGTTAATTTTGGTGTAAATGGTTCTGCATTGAGAAATTCTTACGAAACCAGAAATAATATTATTGAAAGTTTCCTTACTTGGGATAAAGCAATAGGAGAACATAAAATAAAAGCTGTAGCAGGTTACTCCTGGCAGGAAAATACATTGGGAGACGGTTTTCAGGCTACAACAACAAACTTTCCTGTAGACAATGTTGGGTATAATAACTTAGCTTTAAGTAATTATACTTCAGTTAATGGTTATGTAGTGAATTTTGGAGATAGTAAAGCGTATCAAAAAACGCGTTTAATAGCTTATTTTGGACGTGTTAATTACAATTACAAAGACAAATATCTTTTACAAGGATCAATCAGAAGAGATGGCGGGTCTATGTTTGGAGCAAATAACCAATGGGGATATTTTCCTTCTGTAGGTGGTGCTTGGAGAGTTGACAAAGAAAGCTTCATGCAGAATCAGAACTTTTTAGTGATTTAAAATTCCGTGGAAGCTGGGGTGTAACAGGAAATTCATCTGGATTTAATGCTTACACAGCTCAGTTTATTTCTGGAAGTTTAGGGACTTTCTATTATAACGGACAGCAAATTGGAGCTTATGGACCAAACCAAGCGGCAAACCCTGATTTGAAATGGGAAAAAACAGCTACAGCAAATATTGGAGTTGACTTCTCTATCTTAAAAGGAAAAGTAACTGGATCTGTTGATGTATATGACAAAAAAACAACAGATATGATCTTTAACTACAATGTGAATCCTGTTCTTGTACCAGTAGGATCAATTGTAGCAAATGGAGGAACAATGTCTAATAAAGGTATTGAGGTTAGTTTAAGTACAACTCCAATAAAAACGGCAGATTTCAGCTGGACAACTAATTTAAATTTGGCTCATAACAAAAATGAGATCGTAAAATTAACTAGTCCATTCTTTGTTGGAGGAGATTCGATTCGTCGCGTACAGCCAGATGGAGGCGGACAAACAGGAAGTACTTTACAGATTTTTAAAGAAGGAAAACCTCTAGGGCAGTTCTTTACCTTAAAATATGCAGGAAAAAATGCTGATGGAGTTTCACAATATTATGATAAAGATGGTGATTTAACTACAACACCTTTAAATGGAGTAGATTACCATTATGTAGGAAGTGCACAGCCAAAATTATTAGTAGGATGGGCAAATAACTTTCAATACAAAAAATTTGATTTAAGTATTTTCTTCAGAGGAGTTTTTGGTAATAAAATTTTCAATGCAACCCGTGCCGATTTATTCAGGCCAAGTACAGCAATGACCAATAATATCCTAGTAGACGCAGGTAATGAGTCACCAAATGACTTAAACTCTTATAAATATTCGTCTCGATTTATAGAAGACGGAAGTTATGTAAGATTAGACAACATGACTTTGGGTTATAATTTTGGAAAAGTAGGCAGGTATATTAGCAGTGTACGTATTTATCAAACCATAAATAACGTATTTGTAATTACCAAGTACACAGGAATTGATCCAGAAGTTGAACAAGGAGGAACCGCTCCTGGTGTAGATTCTAATAATTTCTATCCAAAAACCAGAACATATATGTTTGGTGTGAATGTGATCTTCTAAAAATTAAATGCTAAAAATTATGAAAAATATATTAAAATATATAGGGTTTCCAGTACTTATGGCTGGTTTAATCTGGTCTTGTGATGATCTAGAAGTGCCTATTACGACACAATTGACGCCTGAAGTTTTTCCACAAAATCCAACACAATACATTCAAACTACAGGTCCAGTTTATCTCGCTTTCAGAGGAGAATTTTCATTTGCCTGGTGGTGGTCACAGTCTTTATCTACAGACGAAGCTATTCTGCCTGCAAGAGGAGGAAACTGGTTTGACAATAGAAACTATATCGCGATGCATTATCACGATTGGAATGCAGATAATGGTATCATAGGAAGTCTTTGGGACTGGTCGTCTAAAGTTATCGGAACAAGCAATCAGGCAATTTCTATTTTAAGACAAACAATGCCTGAAGGTGCAGATAAAAAAACGTTGATTTCTGAGTTGAAAACCATGCGTGCTATTTCCTATTATATGTTAATGGACAGCTATGGAGATGTGCCTTTGGATACTTTATATGGAGATTTTACTTCTCATGCCAAAACGCCTAGAAGAGAAGTTTTCAATTTTATTGAGAGCGAATTAAAAAGCGCTGTTCCTAACTTGAATCCTGTCGCAGGAGTTACAACTTACGGAAGACCAAACAGACAGACAGCTAATGCAATGTTAGCCAAATTGTATTTGAATGCAGAGATATATACAGGAACACAACGTTATAACGATTGTATCGCGACCTGCGATCAGGTAATTAATTCTGGTTTGTATGCTGTTGAACCAAGAGCAACTTATCTTCAAATGTTTTATCCGAACAACGGACCACAAATGAAAGAGTTTATTTTTGCAGTTCCTTATGATCCAGCAAAGCAGTTACAGTTGGTTTCAACGGACAAATGTATCACGCCCGTTATGATGTACCGCGTTCAGAAAGAGCCAAATTCGGTCTTCCTTATACGCCGAGTGCGCCAAGAAGTACGCTGCCTGAATTTTATGCTTATTTCAATGATCCAAATGATATTCGTAATAGACAATGGCTTACAGGTCTTCAGTTTATGAATGATGGCGTTACTCCAGTAATGGTTACTACAACCAAAAAAGGATACGATCAATTCTATACAGGGTCAGATGGTAGTGCACCATATACCTATCAGGTAAATTTAACGCCAAATATCATACCTCGCCAAAGTGTACCATTATTTGATCTTGGAAATGATGAAATTGCTTGGAACATGGGATACAGAAATATTAAATTCTATCCAGATGCAACTTCAACAAATCGTAATCAAAACAACGACGTTCCTTTCCTGCGTTATTCCGATGTACTTTTAATGAAAGCCGAATCAATTCTTCGTGGAGGCGGTGTAACATTAGGACAAAGTGCAGAAGCATTAGTAAATTTGGTTCGTTCGAATCGTACAACTTCAGCAAGCATTAAGCGGTGTAACTTTAGAAGAATTGTATGCAGAAAGAAGCCGTGAGTTTGCTCAGGAAGCTTGGCATAGAAACGATATGATCCGTTTTGGAAAATATGAAGGACAATGGGGCTACAAAACCAATACAGATCTATATCGTCGCGTTTTCCCAATTCCAACTACAGCAATGGTTTTAAACCCAGCTCTGACTCAGAATGATGGTTATTAAAAATAAGATTAGTTAAGTACGCATTTGTAACCCAATTTTAATTTTGAAAGGAGAAGAGCGTCAAAATTCTTCTCCTTTTTTACTAAAAGAAAACTGATTTGTTCAGTTGCTCGTGATAATCAGTTTAGTTTTATTTTTTGAATGAAGACAAAGCTTAATCGAATGCAGTTTCGGAAAATCAACGAAAGATTAAGCTTTGTAACATTCATTGAACTTATGTTTTGAGAATACATTATAATCCCGTAATTCTCAGTTAAATCCTGATAAAAATCCTGTATAAACCTATATTACCCAACAATACAAGCAGAATAAATGGAACTAAAAAAAATCTATAAAATAGGACGCATTGGAATAGGTTTAACCCTTATTTTTTTAGTGTCATGCAATGCTCAGAAAACTATAGCTTTAAAAAAGAAACAGTTATCAGACATGGTTTATCCGTTGTTGGACACCGAAAATTCTAGATGGTTTTACTTTTCATCAGCAAGCCGTCCGTTTGGTATGGTAAACTTAAATCCAGATACCGAAATTAAAGGCGATTGGGGAGGCGGTTATAAATATACTACAGATACAGTTAAGGGTTTCAGTCACGTTCACGAATGGCAGATGTCTGGCGTATCGGTTATGCCCGTTACAATAGCATCAGAAAACAAACAGACAATTTTTAAAGATTTTTATTCTAAGTTCAGTCATCAAAACGAAATTATAACGCCAGGATATCATTCCATAAAATTGGAGAGATATCAAATAACGGCAGAATTAACCAGCACGCCAAGAGTTGGTTTTCATAAATATACTTTTCCGACAAAGGCACAAAAAGCAGTTCTTTTTAATTTGAACACTATTTTAGGACCTTGTGAAAACACCAATGGAAAATTAGAAAAAAATAACGATTTTGAACTTTCAGGATCATTAGTTTTAAGTACCAATTTCAGACGTCCAAAACCATTAACCGTATTTTTTAAAATTAAAACAAACGAGCCGATTACTTCCATAGAAAGAGATAATCTGACAGGAAATTATTTAGTCAATTTTAATAAAACGAAAGAACAAATACTAATGAAAGTTGGTATTTCGTATACTTCAATCGAAAATGCCAATAACAATATCGAAACCGAATTACCACATTGGGATTTTAATAAAACAGTTGACGATTCCAGAAAAGTATGGAGCGATTTATTGGGAAGAATAAAAATAGAAGGAGGAACCCAAACCGACCAAAGAAGATTTTATACTGATCTTTGGCATGCGCTTCAAGGCAGAAAAATGATTAGTGATGCAAATGGCGCATATCCTGATAATACAGGAGAAAAATTCAGGATAGGACAATTGCCTTTAAATGCTGACGGAAAACCAAAATTCAATCATTACAATTCAGATGCTTTTTGGGGTGCCCAATGGACAATTAATAATCTTTGGGGATTGGTATATCCAGAAATTATGGAAGAATTTGTTTATTCGTTAATGCAGTATTACAAAGACGGCGCATGATTCCGCGTGGACCTTCAGGAGGAAATGATACTTATGTAATGACCGGAGCTTCGGCAACACCTTTTATCGTTAGCGCTGTTCAAAAAGGAATTGTAAAAGAAGATTTAGAAGAGATTTATACCGCCCTCAAAAAAAATCATATGCCGGGAGGTATTATGGAAAAAGCAGGATATGAACACAATACGAATATTGGCGGTGGATTAAAATATTATTTAGAAAAAGGATATGTGCCTTATCCGCTTCCCGAAGGCAACTTCGGAAGCCATGAAGACGGTACAAGCCAGACTTTAGAATATGCATATCAGGATTGGACTTTGGCACAATTGGCTAAAAAACTAAATCATGAAGAAGATTATAATTATTTCATCAAAAGAGCTAAAAACTATCAAAATGTTTTTGATGTAAAAATAGGCTGGATGCGTCCGAAAAACGTTGAAGGAAAATGGCGTGAAAATTATGATCCATACCAATATGAAAATGGATTTATAGAATCAAATGGCGCACAATCAACATGGTTTGTACCGCATGATATTGAAGGTTTAGCCACTTTAATGGGAGGAAAAGAAAAAGCTGTCGAAAAATTGAATATGCAGTTTGAAACGGCCAAAAAACAAAAGTATACTTCCGGCACATCGCATGATGCAGAATTACATCCGGAATTTAGCAGAATTCCTGTAAATTTTGGAAATCAGCCTTCTATACAAACATCCAACATTTTTACAGTATTAGGAAGACCGGATCTAGCACAATATTGGACCAGAAATGTAGTAAAAGAAACTTTCAGCGGATTATCTCCGGCAACTGGTTATAACGGCGATGAAGACCAGGGATTAATGGGAAGTCTAAATGTGTTGCTTAAATTAGGTTTATTTCAAATGAACGGCGGAACAGATAAAGATGCCGTTTATCAAATTGGAAGTCCAATATTCAATAAAATCACGATAGATTTAAATCCGAAATATTATTCAGGCAAAACATTCACCATCAAAGCCAATAATAACAACGCTGAAAATGTGTATATAAAGGATATTAAATTCAATCAGAAAGCAGTGCCAAAATTCAGTCTTTCACATCAGGAGATTACTAATGGAGGTGAGCTGATTTTAGAAATGTCAGATCATCCAAAGCTAGAAAAACAGTAAAGATAACGTTGGGTTAAACCCCTATTAACGCATAAAAATATATAAATATAGTTATTTGAGAAATATTAAAAATAATTAAAAACACAAACAAAAACAAAGAAATAACCACAATGAAAATATCATCCAAGTTTATCTTTTTTTAGGAATATCATTTCTTATTACAATTACAAGTAACGCTCAGAAAACCGTTCATCAATACGTCGACCCAATGATTGGATCAGAAGGAGTCGGCAGGGTTTTTATAGGCCCGTCGTGTCCATACGGAATGGTAAAACCAAGTCCAGATTGTACCTCGAGTCCGAATAGTGGCTGGCTTCCAATACCTAAAGAAGTAACCGGTTTTAGCCAAGTACACGTAAGCGGAACAGGCGGAGGACCCAAATATGGGAACATTCAGATTATGCCATTTTCAGGTGCTTTGGATAAAATGGATCAGACTTCGTTTAGAGCAGAAGAAAATGTAAAACTGGGTTACTACGAAACTATTTTCAAAGAAAATAAAATTAAAACCGAAATCACGACAGGCGAAAAAGTATCATTTTACCGTATCACTTATCCAAAAAATACATCAAAAGAATTAAAAATAGATCCGGGATTTTTTCTTGGAGAAGAAAAGATTCCTGATGCCAGAGAAGCACAGCAGTTTGTAGGATCGCAGATCGAAATTGTTTCGGATACCGAAGTGCGAGGATACAGCAGAATAAGAGGAGGCTGGAATAATGGACGCGCTTATACCGTTTATTTTTGGGCTGTTTTCGATCAGCCAATTGCAAAATATGTAACTTTTAAAGACGGAAAATTTTACAACAATCAAAAAGCACAATTTGATTCCGGAAAAAAACAGTCGCTTTACTCTCTTTCGGAAACGGGGTAAAAGAAGAACTGAATATCAAAATCGGAATCTCATTTTTAAGTGAATTAAAAGCCAAAAACAATATAGAAGTAGAAATTCCGCATTGGGATTTTAATACCGTTTTGTCTGTATTAGAAAATAAATGGGAAAACTTATTAAGCCGAATTTCATTATCTGAAGATACATCAGACGAATATAAAAAAATGTTCTACACGGGTTTGTATCACACGATGATTATGCCCGTTGATAGAACTGGAGAAAATCCGTTATGGACAAATGATGAACCGTATTACGATGATTTTTATACGATTTGGGATACTTTTAGAACTTCAAGCCCTTTAATTACATTGATCGATTCTAAACGTAAAGTTGAAATCATCAACGCCATGCTCAATATTTACAAACGCGAAGGTTTTTTACCAGAAGGAAGAAGCGGTAATGACAACGGAAGAACGCAAGGAGGTTCAAATGCTGAGGTTGTTCTGGCCGATGCTTTTGTAAAAAACTTAAAAGGAATTGATTACAAACTAGCGCTTGAAGCAATGCTCAAAGACGCAACCGTTCCGCCGGGAGGAAATGAAGAAAAAGAAGGAAGAGGCGGATTAATAGATTATCTCAAATTAGGATACGTTCCCTACGGCACAGATCGCGCAGGAAACCGAACAATCGATTATGCCTACAACGATTATAATATTGCCATTGTAGCCAAAGGATTAGGCAGAACCGATTTGTACAATCAATACATTAAACAAGCCGACAGCTGGCAGAATTTATGGCGTTCTGATTATGAAAATAACGGAGCCAAAGGTTTTATTATGCCAAAAGACAAAGACGGAAAATGGCTGGATGATGTTGTTTTTGGAGAATCAAAAATCCAGAAACCTACTTTTAAATATACGCCCGTAATTATAGAATCGCCTTGGTATGTCTGCCATTGGTGTGTGTTTTTCTACGAAGGAAATTCATGGGAATATTCCTTTAGTATTCCGCATGATATTCCCGAAGTGGTTCGTAAGTCGGGAGGAGAAAAAGCTTTTGAAGAAAGACTGAATACATTTTTTAATTCCGAATTGTATAATGTGGCCAATGAACCTTCGTTTTTAACGCCTTGTCTGTATCACTGGATCGGGAAACCGTATTTGAGCAGTGACCGAATCAGAACGATTATCAAAAATAATTTCAACACTTCAAGAGAAGGACTTCCGGGCAATGATGATTCTGGTGCAATGTCTTCGTGGCTTGCTTTTCACATGATGGGATTATATCCAAATGCAGGACAGCCTTATTATCTGATTAATACGCCCTTGGTAAAAGAAACGACCATGCAATTAGAAAATGGTAAAAAGTTTACTATTTCGGCAAAAAAAATGAGCGATAAAAACAAATACATAAAAGCTGCTTTTTTAAACGGAAAACCATACAACAAAGCTTGGATTTTACACGATGATATTAATAACGGAGGAGAATTAGTTTTAGAAATGGACTCTAAACCTTCGGCTTGGGGAACTACTATTTTACCACCAGCTAAATAAAATGATAAGCAAGATGAAAAATATATTTTTAATGATTCTTTTTTGTATCGTTTATCAAAAAGGAATAGCGCAGAATTACATCCCGACACTAAAAAACAATACAGAACTAAATTATGTCTGTAAACTGCACGGACAGACCAGAACTTTATCACTTATAGCTCAAACGGCAGGTGACGGACTAGCTTTTAAATTGGAAACAAGAGGCGTAAAAAGCAGTATTGTGATGCTTCCTGAAGCAGTAAAAAATGGAAATGCTTTAAGTTTCAATCAGGGAGAATACGCGCCGGTTTTAAACTTAAAACCAACAGAAACCTTTTTTATGATTTCAAGATCGGCATATCAGGATTTAGTAAAAAACAGCTCTTTTGTGTACAATAATACCACTTATGTCCTAGACAAGAATGGAGATAAAAACGGTGTTTCTATTGATGGAAAATTAATTGACGCATTGCATGTAATTGCACAAATTGACGAAACCGAAATGTGGATTATCAAAAATCCAGAATATCCATTAATCTGTAAAATAGCTAAAAATCCTTTAGGAATAAACTTTACTTTAGTGAAAGTAGCAGATAAATAATATAACCCGTTGGGTGTAATTAAAAAAGAATCCAACACATAGAAACATAGTTTAGTTGTGTAGAAAAGACGACAAAAAGAAACTTACTTTCTCACACATAGTCCCGATCCCGAAACTTCGGGACGGGATTTGTTAATGCAAGTGAAACGTCTCTTAACAAGCATCAAAATCTATGTTTCTATGTGTTTAAAATAATTATGCGTAAAGTAGATTTATAAATTGAGTTTTATGCTCTAGCATTTACTCCTTTTTTATAACAAAATGATTATTTATTGAGAAATCGTTTGCGTAATAGTGAAAGTATTGAAATGTTAGTTTAAATTTACGAAAATTAAATTTTAAACTATTAATAATTGAAATTATGAGATTATCAATCTTAACCACTTTACTTTTTGCTTGCATTTGTTTTGGACAAAATAATACAGATACAAGTTTGTATATGAAGTCTGATAAAATTACCTATCTGACAGATATTGGTTCAGAAACGGGAGATTTATATAAAACAATTGGACATCACGGGCCTGCGGTGGAAAATGAATGGATGGCTTTGCGAATTTATTTTAGCGATAAAGTAGCGATTGATGTTTATTCTAAAGCTAAACCAGGTTTAGAGTTGAAAAAAGCAAATTGGTACCCAACGCCGGAACAGCAAAAAGAAGGCTGGGGAGCAGATTATTATAAAGTGGCATCAACTGTAGGTTTGGGAGGTGTAAAACTTTGGGACGGAGAAAAAGTGGTGCCTTTAAATCCGGTAACAAATCGTTTGGCACGTGTGGGGAAAACAGATACGACTTCGTGGATGGAAATGATTTCAAGAGGAGTTCCTTACAAAGGAAAAAAAGTTGATATTTTAGTTCGTGTTACGGTGTTTTCCGGTAAAAGAGAAGCAAAAGTAGAAGCTGTTTCTTTAAGCGGAGAAAAAGTACAATTTGCTACAGGAATCAATTATTTCAAAGATTTTGGAACTAAAAAAGGAACCAATTATATTGCAGTTTGGGGAAAACATCCGGAAGATGTTGCGGCAGAAATCGTAGAGATTGGAGCGACAATTATTTATAATCCAAAAGATTATGAAAAAACTACAGATGACGGAACACAATATTTGTTAATCTCAAAACCTGCAAAAACATTAGAAACAAAAATCATTTCTTCGAGCGCGAGAGAAACAGAATTGAACACTTTAGATAAATTGGAAGCATATATTAAAAAGTAATAGAATTATCCTTTAAGTAAGAACGCGGATTGAACGGATTTACTTCGTAAAGACGCGGGTTAAAACGGATAATCTATTTGTATTTTTTAAAAGATTAATAAAAATCCGTTTTAATCCGCGTCTTCGCGTTAGCGAATCTGTTTAATCCGCGTCTAATTTTAAGGACATTTCATGGATATATAATCGGTATAATCTAAAAAAAAAATACAAGTAACAGATAATTATTAAAAATTAGAATACAAAATAAATGTTTAGAATATCGGCTATACTAGTACTATTACTTTCTTTATATTCCTGCAAATCACAGCAGACCGCTAAAAAAGAAGTTAAAATTGCTTTTATAGCCGATGTTCATTTACAAGATATTTTTGCAAAATTTGACGATAACAATTATCGGGGAATCAAAAATCCGGTTACAGGCGAATATGCCAATATTAGGACGATGAATGCTCAATTGCATTCTACCAGAATTTTCAATGAAAATTATTTTGCCTTTTTAGAAGCCTTAAATAATATTGTCAAAAGAGGCATTAAACAAGTAGTACTTCCGGGTGATTTCAGCGACGACGGACAGCCCGTTCACGTTCGCGGATTGAAGAAAATACTCAACGAATATTCTCAAAAATACGGTCTTTCCTTTTATGTTACAACAGGAAATCATGATGTTGTACGACCATTTTCGCAAGACGCGGCTAAAACTGATTTTTTAGGTAAAGACGGAAAAGAGCAGATTATCAGCAGTTCAAAAAATAATTTCAATAAAAGTAAAAGCGAACTCGAACCCATTATTACTGTCGCTATTAAAAACTGGGGTTACAAGGAAACTATTCAGGAAATGCGGGACTTTGGTTTTTTTCCTAAAACGACCGATCTGTATTGGGAAACGCCTTTTTCCAACTATATTTATGAGCATTATAATTTTGAAGAAGCTCAAAAAGAATCTGTTTTAGAAAATAGAACGTATCTAATTAAAAACACAAATCTGTTTCTGCCGGATGCCAGTTATCTTGTTGAACCCATTAAAGGAATCTGGCTTTTGGCTATAGATGCCAATGCGTATGTTCCAAACGAGAAATTATCCGGTAAACAAGATGATCCGCACGATTTTTCGGGAGCCAATACAGGTTACAATAACGTTCTGATTTATAAAAGTCACTTATTAAACTGGGTAAAAAAAGTTTCCGCGGAAGCGAAACAAAAAGGAAAAATATTGATTGCTTTTAGTCATTACCCGATGGTGGAATTTAATGACAATGCATCGCCGGAATTAAAACAACTTTTTGGTGCCGATAAAATGCAGTTACATAGAGTTCCAGACGAAGAAGTTGCACAGCAGTTTGCAGATGCAGGAATTCAGATTCACTTTGGCGGACACATGCACATTAACGATACGGGCGTAAGAACATCCGCAAACGGAAATACATTGTTTAATATTCAAACGCCTTCGCTTGCTCGCGTATATGCCGGCGTATAAAATACTAACGATTCATTCAGATTCTGAATTTGAAGTCGAAACGGTTGTAATTGGTAAAGTGCCTAAATTCAATAGTTTATTTCCTTTTTATGAAGAAGAATATGCTCATTTACAAAATTGTAAAAGTGATAAAATTTGGAACAAAGAAATTTTAAAAGCCAAAGATTATGCGGCATTTACAAACTGGCATTTAAAAGAATTAGTTCGGTTGAGATTTCTGCCAGAAGATTTCCCAGCTGATTTTTTAAAATCGATTTTAAATCTTTCAGGAAGAGAGTTATTGGAAATAAATAAAAATCCCTCAGAAATTGATAAAGATTTGGAATCAAATTCTCTAAATATTTCCGATTTTGACTGGAATGGTTTTGATATGATTTTCGATTTTTACCGTTTAAAAAGTGCTGATGAATTGGCCTTTTCTGAAATTGGAAACAAGAGATTAAAGCAATATGAATTGGTTTGCAGACAGTTAAAAAAAGCTAGTGATCCTAAACTGATTTTATGGGCAGAAATTTTTTCCAAAACCATGAATGGCGAGCCTTCCGATCATTTTAAGATTGATATAAAAAATAACAAGATTGATAATTTATCTGTTAAATAATTTTGATATTTATTAAATCAAAAACATTAAATTGCGTTTATAATTTATTTCGATGAAACCAAAATCCTTTATACTATTCTTATTTTTTGCTGTTTTTTATCATTCTTATTCACAGAATATAAAATTTGCGCATTATAATGATAATAACGGATTGTCTCATAATTCGGTGCGCCATATTGTACAGGATAAAAAAGGTTTCATGTGGTTTGGAACTTTCTCAGGATTAAATCGTTTCGACGGTTATCAGTTCAAAAATTACATGAGTTCGACGCTGGGAAAAAATAAATTGTATAATGATGACATTACAGCTCTGGAGCTGGATGAAACTTCAAATCATTTATGGATTGGTACCCGAAAAGGATTGACACTTTTTCAAATGGATACGCATGTTTTTACCACCTTTTTTCATAAAAAAGAGGATCCAAACAGCCTTCCCGATGATGAAGTCAGATCTGTTTATGTAGATAAATTTAAAAGAGTCTGGGTGGGTACCAAAACAAAAGGTATGTATCTGTTCTTTTTGAAAGAAAACCGATTTGAAAAAATTAAGCTTAAAGGTTTCGATTATGTAAAAGAAATTTTTGAAGACAAAAAAGGTAATATCTGGGTTGGAAGTTATGAAAAATCGGGTGTCGCAAAAATAACAATGGATGCCAAGGGAGCAATCGTGCGAATTAATAATTACACACTTTCTGTTCCGTATTCCAACATAAAAAATCCATACATTAACTTCATTTACGAAGATGCCAAATCCAATATTTTTGTGGGAACCCGCGAAGGTTTATATAAGTTGGATAAATCTACCGATCAATTTGTCAATTTATATATAGAAAACAAACAGATTAGGGGCGCTTTAGGACCTTATTTTTTATCCGTTGCGCAAGCTCCCGACGGAAAATACTGGGTAGGAACTTTAGGTGGATTATTAGTTTGTGATCAATTAGACGATATTCAAAAAGGGAATTACAAATGGTATTATTCTATTTTATCTGATGATACTTCGCTGGTAGATAATTTAATTTCATCACTTTATTTCGATAAATCCGGCGTCTTATGGATTGGCACGGAAGATGGTTTAGACAAATATGACCCCTATGAAAATCAGTTTACCTTAAACAAAGATATTTCGCGTTCAATTGGCAACCAGGCACCACGTATAAGAGGTTTTGCTAAAACGTACGATGAAAAAATCATTGTGGCTACGTATCACAACGGACTTTTTATTTCGAATACAAAAGGCTCAACACCTTTACACAATACGGGAAAAGATATTGCCAGCATTTACTCTGATGATGGAAAAATCTTTTATTGCGGGCTTTGGGACGGAAACATATTAGTTTACAACTACATCACAAATTCTTCCAGAGAAATAAAGGCAGGATTCGAAAAATCGCCCGTTTTTGCTTTTAGAAAGATTACAGATGATTCGATTATTGTAGGTTCTTTTGGTGAAGGAGCCGTAATTTTAAATACTAAAACGCTTCTGGTACAAACTTCCAGCAAACTTCTGCCGGATTTTCAGATTAATGCCATTGAAAGAGATGCCAAAAATAACGTTTGGTTTGCCACAGAAACGGGAGTTGTAAAATACAATATCAACTCTGGAAAAATTGAAACCTATTCGTCGCTTTTTATCAAAGAAAAAGGAGTGCCCCATGATGAAAATGTAAGCGATGTTTTGGTGGATACAAAAGGTAAAATATGGGCTTCAACACGTTTTGGACTATGTTTGTTCAATCCAAAAAAGAACGAATTTGAACCCGTAAAAAATCTTAAAGAACTTTCGGGCAAATGGATTACCGATATTTTGTCAGATGCACAAGGGAATTTGTGGCTGAATATCAATAACAATAATATTGCTTTTGTTAAATCTAATTTAAAGGATATCAGCATTTATCACGTAAACAGCGGTAACAGATTGGATGTTTTTAGTTCAAGCGGTTTCTTTTATTTTAATAATTCTAATATTTTTCTGGGTGGCAAAAATGGAATTATTTCTTTTTCACCGCCTGCAATGAAAAGAAATAATTGGTCGCCTTTACCAGTTATTTCCGAATTTAAAATTCAGAATGAAGAAGTTTTTCCAGAAATGGAAATTAATGGAGAAATTCCGCTTTCCAAAGATTTAAACTATGGAAAAGAAATAGAATTGAGCCATAAAAACCGCAATTTTTCGCTTCAGTTTTCTGCTCCTTCATTTGCAAACGAAAAGCTGAATAAGTTTCAATATATGCTGGAAGGATTTGATAAACATTGGATTACTGCAAATAGTACTTCGAGAATTGTTCAATATACCAACCTTTATCCAGGGAATTATGTCTTTAAAATAAGATCAAGCAACAGCGATGGATTTTGGAGTAAAACAGTTTCTTATAAAATAAAAATCCTGCCGCCTTTTTGGTTAACCCCAACTTCTTTTTTACTGTTTTTGGCACTTTTATTTGGTGTGTTTTATTTTATCAGAAAAGAAATCAAAAACCGAATTCGTTTAAAACAAGAACTCCTTACCGAGAAAGTAAACAGAGAACACGACATTAAATTGAATAATGAGAAATTACGTTTCTTCACCAATATTTCGCATGAATTAAGAACGCCGTTAACGCTTATTTTAGGTCCGGCGAAACAGCTTTTAGATGAAAGCGAGCAATGCAACTGATTATGAAAAAGCAGGTACAATTTAATTTATCAAAATGCCAGCAGATTACTGAATTTGGTGAATCAGGTTTTGGATTTTAGAAAAGCACAATCTGGCGAATTGAAACTGAAAGTAACAAAAACGGATGTGTTGGTTTACTCTAAAAATATTTTCGATTCCTTTAAGGAAATGGCTTATAATAAAAAGATCAAACTCAATTTTGTTTCTGAAGATGATGAAATAAACGGCTGGCTGGACAATGATAAATATGACAAAATTCTATACAATTTATTGTCGAACGCCCTAAAGTTTACCAATAAAAATGGAAATGTCGATTTGTATATCAGACTTAAGGATACAGTTGAAGATATTTTAGTGATCGAAGTAACCGATGATGGAATTGGGATTCCGTTAAAAAGTCAGGAGAAAATTTTCAAACGATTTTATCAGGCAACCAATAGTAAGGCCAATAATACGGGATCTGGTATTGGTTTATCATTGGTAAAATCTTTAGTAGCGATTCATAAAGGAACTATTACTGTCGAAAGTACTCCCGGAAAAGGAAGTGCTTTTAGAGTTGAAATTCCGATTGACCGCGATTCGTACGAGCATAAAGAGGTGTTTGAATATGCACTTAAAAATGATAATCTAAGTATGCTTATTCCAGAAAAAGCGACTAAGAAGATCATTCAGAACACAGATCTAAAAGAAAAAATATTGGTGATCGAAGACAATAGTGAACTTAGAAAATATTTGGTGGACTATTTATCGGATTATTATAAAGTTTATGACGCAGAAAATGGACTAGAAGGTTTAAAAATCTGCCGACAAATTAAACCAATCTTATGCGTTACCGATGTCATGATGCCTGTTATGGACGGATTGGAATTTTGCCGTGAACTTAAAAATGATGAATTTATCAGTCATATTCCAGTTGTAATGCTTACCGCACTTTCTGAAAATATGGATAAAGTAAAAGGCTATGACATGGGTGCAGACGGTTATTTAGTGAAACCTTTTGAGCCATTATTATTGAAAACGGTTATAGAAAATATGATCAAATCAAGATTAGAGCTAAAACAAAAATTCTCAGGCGAAGTAGAAGGCAAGGTCAGTATGCTGACTCATTCTCCAATTGACGAAGAATTTATGGTAAAAGTCACGAATCTGATCAATGATAATTTAAGCGAAGTGGATCTTTCTACAGATTTCTTGTGCGATAAATTGGGAGTAAGCTCTTCTAAATTATATAGAAAAATTAAAGAACTGACCGATCTGGCACCAAACGAATTTATTAGAACTATTCGTTTAAAAAAATCGGCTGAACTGCTTAAATCTAAAAAATACAATGTTTCAGAAGTGACTAATTTGGTAGGTTTTAATGATCCTCTATATTTCAGCCGATGTTTTAAAAAGCAGTTTGGTTTCCCACCTAGCAAGCTGATTAATTAATGTTTGTATTTTCTATTAAGAGCAACATAGCCCGTGGTTTCAACCACGGGAACGCAATGTACATCCACAATCTAATTTCGCCCAATACGTCTCCCGTGGTTGAAACCACGGGCTATATTTGAAATTCTATTGCGCAATTTTTTTTTATTTCAATATTAAAAACATAGCCCGTGGTTTCAACCACGGGAACGCAATGTATATCCGCAATCTAATTTCTTCCCATACGTCTCCCGTGGTTGAAACCACGGGCTATATTTGAAATTCTATTCCGTAATTTTTTTTATTTCAATATTAAAAACATAGCCTATGGTTTCAACCACGGGAACGCGATCTATATCTACAATCTAATTTCTTCCCATACGTCTCCCGTGGTTGAAACCCCGGGCTATATTTGAAATTCTATTGCGTAATTTTTTTATTTCAATATTAAAAACATAGCCTGTGGTTTCAACCACGGGAACGCAATATGAAATGACCAACAAGAACGTGAAACACATGTTTTTCATAGAAATAATATATAAAATCCTACAGAAACAAGAATTATCCATGTTTTTGATGTATTAATCCATTTTCAACGGTAGATGTAATTCTATTTTTGTCTTATAACTTATAACTTTTAGACCATGAAAAAGAATATAGACACAGACAATCCGTTGAATAATTTAGATGAATGGGAAGATGATTTGTTACTGCGATATCCAGATCCTTCTGAAAGTGCTCCTGAAAAGCAAAAAGAAGAATTTAGAAATTATGTAGATTCAGAAAGAGTAGAAACCGTTAAGGAATTTTATAGAATAAATCATACCTACCAAACCTATGATTTTGTTTGTAATAAAGAAGCAGAATTTCTACAATTCAATAAAAAAGAAATGTCAATCTGGGAAGCTGTTGAGTTTTTAAACACACTTGTAGACGACAGCGACCCAGATATTGACCTAGACCAAACACAACACCTTTTACAGACTTCTGAAGCCATTAGAGCAGACGGTCACCCAGATTGGTTTGTACTAACAGGTTTTATTCATGATTTGGGTAAAATTTTATGTTTGTTCGGAGAACCGCAGTGGGCAGTTGTGGGCGATACATTTCCAGTTGGATGTGCGTACTCGGACAAAATTGTTTACTCAGAATTTTTCAAAGAAAACCCCGATTATACAGACGAAAGATTCAATACCAAATTTGGTGTGTATACCCAGAACTGCGGATTGGAAAAGGTAAAAATGAGCTGGGGTCATGACGAATATTTGTATCAGATTATGAAAGATTACCTTCCAGATCCGGCTTTATACATGATTCGTTATCATTCTTTTTATTCACAGCACAAAGAAAACGCTTATGCCCATTTAATGAATGAAAAAGACATAGAAATGTTTGACTGGGTAAGAAAGTTCAATCCGTACGATTTATACACTAAAGCTCCTGTTAAACCAGATGTAAAAGCATTACTTCCATATTATAAAGAATTAGTTGCTAAATATTTACCTGAAAAATTGAATTTCTAGAAATATCAGAAATTTCATTTGAAAGCTATCTAAAACCACAATAATGCATAAAATCAAAACCAAAATACTTTTATTAAGCCTGCTTGTACTTTGCGGAAATTTTGTTTCTGCTCAGGAACAAGATCGCAACGATTGGGAAAATCCGCAAGTATTTCAAATTAACAGAGAACCGGCTCGCGTCGCCTTTCTTCCCTATGCAGACGAAACTTCTGCAATAAGCGATAAATATGAAAACTCTCCATGGTATTTTTCTCTAAACGGTCAATGGAAATTTGCGTGGTCGCCGACACCAGATCAGCGCCCAAAGGATTTTTATAAAACAGATTTCAGTACATTACATTGGAAGGAACTTCAGGTGCCCTCCAACTGGGAACTGAATGGTTACGGCGTACCAATTTACACCAACATAACCTATCCTTTCGAAAAAAATCCGCCGTTTATCAATCATTGGGATAACCCGGTTGGGTCTTATAAAAAAGATTTTGTACTGCCGGAAAACTGGAAAGACCGACATGTTTTTCTTCATTTTGAGGCAGGAACGGCGACGATGTATATTTGGGTAAATGGTGAAAAAGTAGGCTATACAGAAAACACCAAAAGTCCGGCAGAATTTGATATTTCTAAATATTTAAAACCAGGAAAAAATGATCTTGCTGTCGAAGTTTACAGATGGAGTGACGGTTCGTATCTGGAAGATCAGGATATGTGGAGACTGTCGGGAATTGATAGAAATGTGTATTTGTATAGTACAGATAATGTTCGAATTTCAGATTTTTTTGCCAAACCAGATTTAGATGCGAAATACAAAAACGGAAATTTGAATGTAGAAGTAAACTTAAAAAACCTTACTTCGACTGCTGTTAACAATCAAAAATTGACGGCGAAACTGGTAGATGCTTCAGGTAAAAATGTATTTACAAAAGAATTGAATGTCAATTTTGAAGCATCGAAAATTCAGACAATCAATTTTGCTCAGAATGTTTCCAATCCAAAATTATGGAGCAGTGAAACGCCAAATTTATACACGTTGCTTTTGACTTTAAGAAATACAAAAGGAGATCTTATAGAAACTGTTTCGACTCAAATAGGATTTAGAAAAGTAGAATTAAAAGGCGGACAATTATTGGTAAACGGAGTTCGATTAATGGTTCATGGTGTAAATATTCACGAACACAATCCAGAAACGGGACATTATCAGGACGAAGCGACGATGATGAAAGACATCAAAATGATGAAACAGCTGAACATTAATTCAGTACGGCGCAGTCATTATCCAAATAATATTTTATGGGTAAAACTATGTAATAAATACGGTTTGTTTTTGGTTGATGAAGCGAATATCGAAAGCCATGGAATGGGAGTAGAGGGACAGCCTTTAATTTGGATGAACCCAAAAACGAATCCGGGTTTTCTTCCAGAATGGAAAGAAGCACATTTGGATAGAATCTATAGTCTTGTTGAAAGAGATAAAAATATGCCATCCGTAATTATTTGGTCATTAGGTAATGAAAGTGCTAATGGGCCTGTATTTCACGAAGCCTACAAATGGATTAAAAAAAGAGATAATACAAGATTGGTTCAGTTTGAGCAGGCAAAAGAAAACGAAAATACCGATATCGTTTGCCCAATGTACCCGACAATAGAATACATGAAAGAATATGCGGCACGTAAAGAAGTTACACGCCCTTATATCATGTGTGAGTATTCGCATGCGATGGGAAACAGCGGCGGTAATTTTCAGGAATACTGGGATATCATTCGCGGAAGCAAAAATATGCAGGGCGGTTTCATCTGGGACTGGGTAGATCAGGGTTATAAAAGAAAAGATGAAGCTGGCAGAGAATATTGGGCTTATGGCGGCGATATGGGAAGCCAGAATTATTTAAATGATGAAAATTTCTGTCACAACGGATTAGTTTACGCTGACAGAACACCGCATCCCGGTGCATTTGAAGTAAAAAAAGTATATCAGGATATTTTATTTAATGCTGTAGATATCAAAAACGGAGTGATCGAAATTGTAAACGATTTTGGTTTTGCAAATTTGAATAAATACAACTTTAAATATGAGGTTTTAGAAAACGGAAAAGTAATTAAAGAAGGAACAATTAATGTTGCTTTAGATCCTAAAACAAAAAAACAGTTTAAGCTTGATTTACCAAAATTACAATCAAAAGAAGGGACAGAATATTTATTGAATGTCTTTGCATACACGAAAACAAGTTCTGAATTACTGCCACAGCATTTTGAAATTGCCAAAGAACAGTTTGTTATAGAAGACGCCAACTATTTTGTAAAATCAGAAAAAGTAAATGGGGCTAAAATTCAGGACGAAAAAGAGCAGTTTGTGTTGACATCAGAGAATGTTGTGGTGAAAATCAGCAAAAAAACGGGATTAATTTCTTTCTATAGTTTAAAAGGGAAGGAATATTTTAAACAATATCCTGAGCCAAATTTCTGGAGAGCACCAACGGATAATGATATTGGAAATAAAATGCAGATTAGAACGAATGTCTGGAGAACAGCGGGTAAAAATACCAGTCTAGAAAGTATTCAGCAAATAGAGGAAAACGGAAAGCAATATATCGTCGCCAAATTAAAACTGAATGATGTCGCTTCTGATTATACCATTAAATACTCATTAGGAAATGACGGTGCTTTAGAAGTACAAGCATCTTATAAAAAAGGCAATAATCCAGTGCCGGAAATCCCGCGTTTCGGAATGATATTCACTTTAAAAAATGAATTAGAAAACTTGGATTATTACGGAAGAGGACCTTTAGAAAATTATTCAGATAGAAAAACAGCGGCATTAAAAGGAATTTATTACAGTAAAGTTGCAGACCAATATGTGCCTTATACACGCCCACAAGAAAATGGATACAAGACGGATATACGCTGGTTTAAGTTGTCAAGCAATAAAGGAAATGGCTTGGAGATAAAAGGTCTGCGACCTTTAAGTATGAGTACTTTAAATAATTATCCGAGTGATTTTGACGGAGGAATTTCTAAGAAAAATATTCATTCCAGCGATATTACTCCAAGAGAAGAAGTAGTAGTTTGTGTTGATTTAAGCCAACGCGGCTTAGGAGGAGACAACAGCTGGGGATTACCATACGCACGAACAATATGTATTAACCCAAAGCGAATACAGCTACGGATTTGTTATAAAACCTATTTTTTAAAGTATTCATTTTTTAGTCTCAGTCTCAGTTTTCAGTTTTCAGTTTCAGTCGCAGTTTGCGCTGAACACTACGACCGAAAACTGCAACTGAAAACTGAAAACTGAACACTGCGACTGAACACTGCGACCGAAAACTGAAAACCGAGACTGAACACTGAAAACTGAGACTGAACACTGCGACCGAAAACTGAAAACTGAGACTGAGACTGAAAACTGAATACTTTAAAAAATGAGTAACACTACAAAAGGAAGATTAATTTCTTTAGATGCAGTCGCGCGGATTTGTTATGTTTTGGATTATGAGCGGAGAACACATAATTCATGCTTTGGCCAAAGCGCCCCAATTCCCGTTTTTATCTGGATGTCATCGCAATTGCATCATGCAGAATGGAATGGAATTACGTTTTATGATATGATTTTTCCTGTTTTTCTGTTTGTGGCAGGAGTTTCAATGCCGTACTCTTTTGAAAAGAAAATGGAACTCGCTGGTGTAAAAACGCCGCAAGAATTACCAAGCAACGAAAAGAAGAAAATTTACTTATCAATGCTCAGAAGAACCTGTATTTTACTGATTTTAGGATTTGTGGTAAATGGATTATTGCGATTCGATGGTTTTGATCATACCCGTTTTGCAAGCGTTTTAGGAAGAATTGGTCTGGCTTGGTTTTTTGCAGGAATTATTTATTTGAATTTTGACATTAAAAAACAATTAATTTGGTTTTTCGCTATTTTGATTGGCTATTATGCGGCAATGAAATGGATTCCTGTTCCTGAGTTTGGCACAGGGGTTTTAACTAAAGAAGGCTCATTAGAAGGATATATTGATCGTTTATTTTTACCCGGCAGACTGCATAGTACGGTTTATGATCCGGAAGGAATATTTTCTACCATACCTGCTATTGCTACAGCATTGTTAGGTGTTTTTGTTGGAACATTTTTAAAAGCAAAATACTCTTTTTCTATAAAAGTGAAATTGCTTTTAATGACTCTTACGGCGATTGTTCTAATTATTATAGGATTAGTTTGGGATATTAATTTCCCAATCAATAAACATTTATGGACGAGTTCATTTGTATGTTTTGTCGGCGGATTCAGTATTTTGTTTTTTGTTTTTTTCTATTTAATAATCGACTTGTTTGGATTCCATAAATGGGCATTCCCTTTAATTTTAATCGGTTCAAATTCTATTTTGATTTACATCATCGCAGAAGGTTTAGTTGATTTTAAACATACGGCAGATTATGTTTTTGGCGACCTTATCAATTTTACGCCACTTGTATGGCGACCTTTTTTTGCGACTTTATCCGTCACAATAATACAACTTCTTTTACTATACTTTTTATACAAAAGAAAATGGTTTCTAAAAATTTGAGAGACATTCAAATTTAAATACATCTTACTATCTAACCACACAATAACCACACTATTATGAATGTATTACAAACCGCAGATTACATTGTTTTCTTTATTTACTTTGTCATAGTCACGGCATATGGAATGTATATTTACAGAAGCAAGAAAACCGCGACAACCAGTTCCAACGAATATTTTTTAGCAGAGGGATCACTTACCTGGTGGGCAATTGGAGCTTCATTGATTGCATCTAATATTTCAGCAGAACATTTTATTGGGATGAGCGGTTCTGGTTTCGCTATTGGACTTGCCATTGCTTCTTACGAATGGATGTCTGTCGCTACATTAATTATCGTAGCGATGTTTATTTTACCAGTTTACCTTAAAAACAAGATATTTACCATGCCGCAGTTTCTGGCCAAAAGATACAGCGGAACAGTAAGTACCATTATGGCTATTATCTGGCTGTTAATCTATGTGTTTGTAAACCTTACTTCTATAATTTATTTAGGTGCTTTGGCCATTTCATCTATTGCTCCTGTAAGTTTTCAGTTTTGTGTTATTGCGCTGAGTTTATTCTCTGTGATTGTAACTTTAGGCGGGATGAAAGTAATAGGATATACCGATATGTTTCAGGTTATCGTTTTAATTCTTGGAGGATTAGTAACCACTTATTTAGCATTGACTTTACTTTCGGATCAGTTTGGTTTTGGAAAAGATATTCTAAAAGGACTGGCAATTATTGCTGATGAAGCGCCGGGACATTTGCACATGATTTTAGACGAATCAAATCCGCATTATACTGAATTACCGGGAATGTCTGTTTTGGTCGGTGGTATGTTAATCAATAATCTGGCGTATTGGGGATGCAATCAATATATTGTGCGGCCGCGCTTTAGGAGCCGATTTAAAAACAGCCCGAAAAGGAATTTTATTTGTCGCCTTTTTAAAATTATTAGTTCCAATTATTGCTGTTCTACCTGGTATTGCGATGTTCGTAATGCATTCTAACGGAATGTTTCAGCAGGAAATGGTAGATGCAGCAGGAGTTTTAAAACCAGATCAGGCTTATCCAACTTTAATGAATTTACTTCCAGCAGGATTAAAAGGCGTGGCTCTTGTCGCTTTAACGGCGGCAATCGTAGCTTCTTTAGCAGGAAAAGCAAATAGTATTTCGACTATATTTTCTTTAGATATTTATAAAAAATATTTCAATTCGCAGGCAACAGAAAAAAAGCTCGTACGTACCGGAAGATGGTGTGTAGTTGTTTGTATGATCATTGCTCGCCATTGTAGCACCGGCATTAAAATCATTAGATCAGGCCTATCAATTTATACAAGAATATGTTGGGTTCTTTTCACCTGGAGTTTTAGCAGTTTTTTTATTGGGAATGTTTTGGAAAAAAACAACGCCAACAGCTGGACTTGCTGGTGCATTGTTAACAGTGCCGCTCAGTCGCCATATTGAAATTCCTGCCTATGTGGACAGAAGGCGCTTTTCCAGATTATCCTTTCTTAGACCGAATGACTATTGTTTTCTTTTTAATTGTGTTTATAATGGTTGGTCTTAGTCTGGCAAATCCAGTATCGGAAGAAGAAGGCGCAATTCATAAAATAGAAGTCGATAATTCGATGTTTAAAGTGTCATCAGAGTTTATTGTCGGCTCGTTTATTATCTGCGGAATATTAGTGGCTTTATATACCGTTTTTTGGTAATTTTTATTTTGCCACAAAGGCTCGAAGGCGCAAAGTTTTTTTCACGCAGATTTAAAAAAGATTTAAGCAGATTTTGCAGATTTTTTTTAATCTAATTTAATCTGGTAAAATCTGTAGAATCTACGTGAAACAAAAAAAGCAGCGACTTTGCGAGATTAAAAAAATAAACCAAAAACTTTGCGTAAACTATATTAAACAAGGTTTTTAATATATAAAAACAAATGAAAAAGAAATCTATAATTGCGATCCTAATTTTCTGTATTTCCTTAACCGTTTCGGCGCAAAAGATATTTGACATTAAAAAATATGGCGCTGTAGGAGATGGTAAAACTTTAAATACAAAAGCCATTCAAAAAGCGATTGATGCGGCTAACAGAAATAAAGGCGGAAGAGTTGTTTTTTCTAAAGGTGAATTTCTATCAGGAAGTATAGTATTAAAAAGTGGCGTGGAACTATTTTTTGAAGAAGGAGCCATTTTGTTAGGAAGCATCAATCCAGATGATTATCCTAAATATGAAGGAATAAGAGCTTTGATTATAGCCAATGAAGCAAAAAATATTGCAGTAAATGGAAAAGGAATTATAGACGGACAGGGAAGAGAACTGGCATTAGCAATTGATAGTCTCCATCATACAGGAGTTCGAATTGATCCCAAATACAATTACAGAAGAATGCGTCCTGAAGATGGAAGAGGAAAACTGATTTCGTTTGTAAAATGCGATTCTATAACTATGATCAATATCACATTAAAAAACAGTCCGGGCTGGGTACAATGTTTTACAAATTGTAAAAACATTGTAATCGATGCTATGACAGTCAATAGTACCGCTTACTGGAATAATGACGGAATCGACGTTGACGGATGTGAAAATGTTCGAATAACAAACTGCAATGTAAATGCTGCAGATGATGGAATTTGTTTAAAATCGGAGTCACCGGGATTGCAGAACAATAATATTTACATTGCAAACTGCAAGATTAGATCGAGTGCCAATGCCGTTAAATTTGGTACAGGTTCTTACGGCAGTTTCAAAAATGTGACTATCGAGAACATCGAGGTCTATGATACTTTCAGATCGGCAATCGCAATTGAATCTGTGGATGGAGCCGAGATTGAGAATATTAAGGTTTCAAATATTACAGCCGTAAATACAGGAAATGCGATATTGATTCGTTTAGGCCACAGAAATGGAGATAAACCGGGTTATATCAAAAATGTATCGATTAAAAATGTAAAAGTGCAGGTTCCTTTTGGTCGTCCGGATATTGATTATGATTTGCACGGACCAGAAGTTGATTTTTTCCATAATCCGTTTCCGGCTTCTATTGTGGGAATTCCGGGGCATTTGATAGAAAATGTGACTTTAGAAAATATTGAAATTACGTATCCAGGAAGAGCCTCAAAAGGAATGGCGTATCATCCTTTAAGCCGATTAAAAGATGTAAAAGAAAACATAAACGGTTATCCTGAATTTACCATGTTTGGAGAATTGCCTTCTTGGGGATTTTATGTGCGTCACGTAAACGGAATCGAAATGAAGAATATAAAACTGATTTTGGAGAAAGAAGATTTTCGTCCAGCTTTTGTTTTTGATGATGTAAAAAATCTTACGATGAAAGCTATTGATATTCCTTCAGACAAAACTAACCAGATTATTTTTAAAGATGTTTCATCAAGCAACCTGGACAGTGAATCTTTAAAACGAAAAATAGAACCAGAACAAAATAAATTTGAATTGCCTGCAAGGTAAATTTAAAATATGTATACTTTTTGGGAGTTTTGTCATCCTGAGGAACGAAGGATCACAATCGAAACTCGACAAAGATTGGTGAAGTATTGAGCGGAGCTTCTTGTGTGATCCTTCGTTCCTCAGGATGACAAATACTGCGTTTAATGTATGTGTTTGAAACAAAAAACTTTGCGGCTCTGCGACTTTGCGAGATTAAAAAAATAAACCAAAAACTTTGCGTAGACTATCTTAAACAAGGTTTTTAATAAATAAAATGAAATGAAAAAGAAATCTATAATTGCGATCCTAATTTTTTGTCTTTCGTTAACCGTTGCGGCACAGAATGTTTACGACATTAAAAAATACGGAGCAAAAGGAGACGGAAAAACTAATGATGCAGCGACGATTCAAAAAGCAATTGATGCCTGCACTAAAACGGGCGGAAGAGTTTTAATTCCCGCACCTTTTACCTTTTTGGCAGGACCAATTGATGTAAAATCCAAAGTGGATCTTCATATCGAAGCCGGGGCAAAATTATTGGCAAGTCCGGATGAAAAATTATATACCAAAAGCGCTTTCAGAACCAATCCGGGAGAAGGGACAATTTGGATTGGAGGAGAAAATATAGAGGATTTTACCATTAGCGGAAGCGGCAAAATAGATGGCAACGGGATTTCTTTTATGGGTGAAGAACTCGAAGATTCGTATGTTTTAAAACCTTTCAATGTGCTTGATCCGAGACCGCACGTATTGACCATTATTGGAGGAAAAAATATCAGGATCAAAGATGTTCATATCGGTAATTCGGCATATTGGACCATTCATTTAGTTGGATGTAATGACGTTGTAATCAGCGGTATTACTTTGTTAAACAGTCTAAAAGTGCGTAATAGTGACGGTATCGATTTGGATCATTCTAAAAACGTGAGAATCAGCGATTGTTATATCGAAAGCGGTGACGATTGTATTTGTTTAAAAAACAGAAGAGAATTTGAAGAATTTGGAGCCTGCGAAAACATTACGGTTACCAATTGCACGATGACCAGCGGCAGTAGCGCCATTAAAATTGGTTCAGAAAACATGGACGCAATCAGACAAGTGGTTTTCAATAATTGTATCATCAAAAACAGCAATCGCGCATTGGGAATTCAGAATCGAGATGAAGGAACAGTAAGCGATGTTATTTTTTCTAATATCATTATCGAAGGTAAGTTAACAACAGATACCTGGTGGGGAAAAGCAGAACCCATTTATGTAACGGCTTTCAGCAGAGCAAAAGGAAATCATAAAGATGCCAACTGGCGTTTTCCAAAAGGAGCAACAGAAGGAAAAGTAGGCGAAATAAAGAATATTTATTTCTCCAATATTCAATGTACAGGAGAAAACGGTGTGTTTGTAAGCGGAGAATCAAAAGATAAAATCAAGAATATTATTTTTGACAATGTGAGTGTTTTTATTGATAAAACAACTTCTTTTCCTGGCGGCGTATACGACAGACGCCCTTCTAATGTAGAAGGTTTTGTAAAAGGAAGTACTTCGGGATTCTATTTTGATTCGGCAGAACGTATTAAAGTGCAGAATTGTACAGTGCAATGGGGAAAAAACAGACCGGACTATTTTAAATACGCAGTCGAAAGTAAAAATGTAGATGAATTAATCGTAACAAATTTAGACGGAAAATCAGCTTTTCCTGCTAAATTAGAGGCAGTAAAAAAATAATTTCTTCCATTCCAAAACTTATGAAAAATAATATCCTTACCAGATTTACGATTTCTTGTCTTATACTAAGCAGTTTTTATGTGAATGCTCAAAAAACAACTTTAGAAGTTGATGCGGCGAAATCCATCACCAAAATTCAGCCAACGATGTTCGGTTTGTTTTTTGAAGATATCAATTTTGTCGCAGATGGAGGACTATATGCCGAATTGATTAAAAACAGGTCTTTCGAATTTGATAAACCTTTGATGGGATGGGAACAGCCTAATACAAAAAGATCCTCTTTGAATAAAGAATCGGGAAGTGCGGCGCCAGTCAAAATCGAGGCAAATAATACGGTTTTTTGCAGAGTAGAAATCAATAATGCAAAAGGATATGTTTTAATAAATGAAGGCTTCAGAGGAATGGGAGTCAAAAAGGATGCAAAATATAATCTTTCATTAAAAGCGACCAATCACAATTCGGCAATCCAAAAGATTATCATTCAGCTTATTGATAAAGACCAAAAAGTAATTGGAGAAACCAGCATTGTTCCCAAATCAGAGCAATGGACAAATTATACGTCATCAATTACAGCGACTCAAACCGAAGCAAAAGCAAAGCTGAAAATAACTTTTGAAGGAACAGGAACAATCGATTTAGATATGATTTCGCTTTTCCCAGAAGATACTTGGAAGAACAGAAAAAACGGACTTCGTAAAGATTTGGTACAACTTTTATATGATATGAAACCTGGTTTTTTACGTTTTCCAGGAGGCTGTATTGTTGAAGGCAGAACATTGTCTGATCGATACCAATGGAAAAAATCGGTTGGGAATGTAGACAATAGAGAGACAAAGATGAACCGTTGGAATGTAGAATTCAACCACAAACAAACACCCGATTATTTTCAAAGTTTTGGTTTAGGTTTTTTTGAATATTTCCAGCTTTCAGAAGACATTGGTGCAGAACCATTGCCAATTTTAAGTCGCGGAATGGCCTGCCAGTACAATACAGGAGAATTAGCTCCTTTAGACGAACTCGATCCGTATGTGAAGGATGCTTTAGATTTAATTGAATTTGCCAATGGTGCCGTTACGACCAATTGGGGGAAAATGCGTTCGGATATGGGACATCCAAAACCATTTAATTTAAAATATATTGGAGTTGGAAACGAGCAATGGGGACCAGATTACATTGACAGATATAAGGTTTTTGAAAAAGCAATTAAAGCAAAATATCCCAATATCATAATTGTTTCAGGAAGCGGGCCTTCACCTGCAGGCGAACATTTTGATTTTGCTATGGAAGAGCTTAAAAAACTAAATGCAGAATTGGTAGACGAGCATTATTACGAAAGCCCAAAATGGTTTAGAGAAAACGCAGGACGTTATGATAACTACGACAGAAAAGGCCCAAAAATATTTGCAGGAGAATATGCCGCTCAAAGTGTTTCAGGTGCCAATCCGAATAACAGAAATAATTGGGAATGTGCTTTTTCTGAAGCCGCTTTTATGACTGGTTTGGAAAGAAATGCAGAAGTAGTTCATTTGACTTCTTACGCACCTTTAATGGCACACGAAGATGCCTGGCAGTGGACTCCAGATATGATTTGGTTCAATAATTTACAATCTTACGGTTCAGCAAACTATTATGTACAGCAGTTATTTTCAACTAATAAAGGAACAGATTTGTTAAGTATTACCAAAGATGGAAAAGCTTTAACGGGGCAAAATAGTTTATATGCTTCTGCAGTAAAAGATGCAAACAGCAAAGAAATAATTGTGAAATTGGTAAATACAGCAAGCATCAGCACAAGATGTTAGTCTTGATTTAAAAGGAGCAAAATTAGGATCAAAAGGAACAATCATTAGACTTGAAAGTTCAAATACACAGGATGAAAATACTTTTGCAGATCCGAAAAAGATAACGCCAAAACAAAGTGAATACAAAATAACAAAAGGAAATCAGCAATTAAATCTTCCGGCTTATTCGGTAACAGTTTTAAAACTTAAAATGAGTTAATTATCAATTGTTTTAGAGTGTTATTTAAATTAGTTAAGAAGAAAAATTAATAAAAAACGAAATAAAGTGCATACAAATAAAATCTTACTGCCCGTATTTCTCTTCTCGTGTTTATCGGCTTTCAGCCAGATTTCGTTTGGAGATTCAAACAAAATTAATGACAATTGGAAATTTAATCTTCAGGACGTTTCTGATGCTAAAAATGTTTCATTTGACGACAGTAAATGGAAACAAGTAAATGTACCGCATGACTGGAGTGTAAAAGGACAATTGAGTCCGACTTTAGCAAGCTCCACAGGATATTTACCGGGAGGAATTGCGTGGTATAGAAAAGCGATAACTATTCCGCAAAGCAAAGCAGGGGAGAAAGTTTATTTGTATTTTGAAGGAGTTTACAATAGAAGTGAAGTATTCATCAACGGTCATTCGTTAGGAAAACGTCCAAATGGATATATTTCTTTTGCATATGAAGCTACAGAATTTGTAAAATATGGAGGAGAAAACATTCTTTCTGTTCGCGTAGATCACAGTCAGAGTGCCGATTCCAGATGGTACAGCGGTTCTGGAATTTACAGAAATGTCTGGATAGTTTACGCAAACCCGGTTCATATTGCACAATGGGGAGTTTATGCATATCCTGAAGTGAAAAAAGGAAGCGGCATTTTGAATATTGAAGTTGATCTCGAGAATAGTTCAAAAACAAATGCAGGTCTGACCATTGTAAATGAGCTTTTTTCTAAGGATGGAAAATCTGTTGCAAAAGTTTCCTCTAAAGTTCAGGTTGCGGCAAATCAGAAAGGAAAGATAGCGGCAAAAATCAATTTAAGAAATCCACAATTATGGGATTTAGAAAACCCAAATTTATACGAACTTAAAACCACAGTTTTACAAGACGGAAAAGAAATCGATAAAACCGTAACACAAACAGGTTTTAGAACTTTTGAATTTGACCCTAATAATGGTTTTGCCCTCAATGGGAAATGGATGAAAATGAAGGGAGTCTGTCTGCATCATGATGCTGGAGTTTTAGGTTCTGCCGTTCCAAGAGAAGTTTGGAAAACCAGATTACAAACGCTGAAAGAAATTGGAGTAAATGCCATTCGTACAAGTCATAATCCGCAGGCACCAGACTTCTACGAACTTTGCGACGAATTGGGTTTATTGGTTTTGAATGAAGCCTATGACGAATGGGAATTTCCAAAACGTAAATGGCTCGAAGGCTGGAATTATGGCAAGCCAGGTTTTGAAGGTTCGTTTGATATTTTTGCAGATTGGGCAGAAAGAGATCTGGAAGATTTTGTACGACGTGACAGAAATCATCTTTCGGTGTTCGCATGGAGCATCGGTAACGAAGTAGATTATCCAAACGACCCTTATTCGCATCCAGTTTTAGATAAAGGAACCAATGGTTTCGGTCAGGCGGCTTACGGCGGTTATAAAAAAGAGGCTCCAGATGCCATGCGTCTTGGCGCTATTGCAAAACGTCTGGTTGCGGCAGTTAAAAAATACGATAAATCCCGTCCAACAACTGCCGGTTTGGCTGGAGTTGCAATGTCTAACGAAACAGAATATCCAGGTGCATTAGACATTACGGGATATAATTATACAGAAAGCAAATACCAATCTGACCACGAAAAATATCCTAAAAGAGTAATTTACGGAAGTGAAAATACACATAATATGGAACCTTGGCTGGCAGTAAAAAACAACAAATATATTTTTGGACAGTTTCTCTGGACAGGAATTGATTATTTGGGAGAATCGGGAAGATGGCCTTCAAGAGGATTTTATTCAGGTTTAGTCGATTTTGCGGGAGTTATCAAACCCCGAGGCTATTTCCGTCAATCATTATGGTCAGATAAACCAATGACTTACTTAGGAACTTATGTATGGACAAATGATAAAGATATTTCTAAAGATGCATGGGCGATATGGAATTACGACGAAGGACAAAAAATACGCGTTGTCTGCTATACCAATGCTGCAAAAGCCCGCTTAGAATTGAACGGAAAATTGGTTGGCGAAACTAAATTTTATGATGATAAAACAGGAATTATCTATTGGGATATTCCGTTTTCTTCGGGAAATTAGAAGCAGTTGGTTTAGATAAAAACGATAAAGAAGTAAGTCGTTATGCAATTCATACAACACAGCGACCAGTTGAATTAACGATCGACAACAAAAATAGCGACATTAGTAAAGACAAAGGAGTTGCTAAAATTATGGTTCAGGTTAAAGATCAGAATGGTTTTCCTGTAATGCTTTCAGACAATGAAATAACGTGTACAATAAGCGGTAACGGAACACTTTTAGGACTTGAAGCAGGAAATAATACTGATATGACAGATTATACAGATAATGTACAACGAGTTTTTCACGGGCACATTGCGGCGTATATTCAGGCAAATGGAACGGCAGAACCTATCAAAGTAAAATTTACAAGTCAGTGGTTAAAACCGGTTGAAGTAACTATAAATGTGGAATAATTTAAATTCTCCATTTGATTAACTGACGATAGAAAAATCAATATTCAAATTAATTGAAATAGATGAAGACAAAAAATAGAATGTTACTGTTATTAGGAGTTGTTTTGTTTTCGATTTCATCGAATGCTCAAAACAAAACCTTTCAAAAAGAAGAATTCAAACAATGGGCACAAACAGCCGCCAATGGGCTGGAACAGCTGGGATTGTTATGGGCCAACTGTAAAGGAAGATGAGGTAAAAGCAAATGCCGATTATATGGCAGATAAGCTAAAGAAATTTGGCTGGGAATATGTTGTAGTTGATATAAGATGGTTTGTTGAAAACGACAAAGCAGGCGGTTACAATCAAACGGATCCGCGCTATGTTATGGATGAGTACGGAAGATATCAGCCTGCCGTTAATCGATTTCCTTCAGCGAAAGGCGGACAAGGTTTTAAACCTCTAGCGGATTATATTCATAAAAAAGGACTGAAATTCGGAATACATATTATGCGTGGAATTCCGAAAAAAGCGGTTGAAGAAAAACTGCCAATTAAAGGAACAAAAGGAATAACGGCAGATCAAATTTATACCACTGCGCTTCAGTGTGAATGGTTAAAAGATAATTATACTATTTTGGCAGACAAACCAGGTGCACAAGAATATTATGATTCCATTTTTGAATTGTATGCACAATGGGGAGTCGATTTTATTAAAATTGATGATTTATCAAGACCTTATCATGAAGCAGAAATCAATTTAATTCGAAACGCAATTGATAAATGCGGCCGTAAAATTGTCTTAAGTACTTCGCCCGGAGAAACACCAATTGAAGCGGCACCGCATGTAAGTACGCATGCCAATATGTGGCGTATGGTAGATGATGTTTGGGATACTTGGCCTCATATTACACATTTAATGGATGTAGCTCAAAAATGGTATCCACACATTGCACCCGGAACTTGGCCAGACTGCGATATGATTCCGTTAGGGCGAATTTCCATAAGAGGAGAACGTGGCGAAGACAGAATGACCCGATTAACAAAAGTCGAGCAATATACTCTGATTACATTTTTTAATATTTTAAAATCACCATTGTTTTTTGGGGGAGACCTGCCAAGTAATGACGCTTTTACATTATCATTATTGACGAATAAAAATGTTGTAAAAATGCATAATGAAAGTACGGCAGTAAAACAGCTTTTTCAAAAAGAAGGAAAAATTGCTGTGACTTCAAAAAATGCAAAAGACGGAAGCGTTTATCTCGCTTTGTTTAATATTTCAGATAAGGCTTCGCAAAACGTTTCTGTAAATCTTGCAGATCTTGGAATTTCAGGCTCTGCTGAAATTCTAAATATGTGGACAGGCGAAAAAACAAAAATAACTTCAAAAGAAATAGGAGCAGATTTAAAACCGCACAGTTCTGTTTTGTATCAGTTAAATACTAAAATATAGCTTAGCTTTAAAATTAAAAATTAGTAATTAAAAATTAAATGGCATATTAGTTTTAAATACTGTTTTTGTTGGGTTATCTGCTGTGGTTTTTTCTAATTAAAATTAAAATACATGTTTTACAATTCTCTTCAAATAAATCTTTTGATGCTGTTTTTAATTACAGGATTTTCTTCATATGCACAGCAGGATTTAAAACTTCAATACAAGCGACCTGCTGTTGAATGGACCGAAGCTTTGCCTGTGGGAAACGGTACACTTGGTGCAATGGTTTTTGGGAGAGTAGATTCTGAATTAATCCAGTTGAATGAGGCTACTTTGTGGAGCGGCGGACCAGTACAAAAAAATGTGAATCCAGATGCATTTAAAAATCTGGCACTAATTAGAGAAGCGCTTACAAATGAAGATTTCGAAAAAGCCTATGATTTAACCAAAAAAATGCAGGGTGCTTACAGTGAGAGTTTTATGCCGTTGGGAGATCTTATTTTGAAACAGGATTTTGGCACACAAAAAATAGATTCCTATAACAGAAGCCTTGATTTACAAACGGGATTGGCATTGACAAAATTTAATGCTGATGGGGTAAATTATAAAAGAGAAATTTTTGTTTCGGCACCCGCAAAGTGCATAATTATAAAGCTTTCGGCAGATCAGCTGAAAAAACTTTCTGTGACAATTGATGCCTCAAGTCTTTTAAGAAATCAAAAATCAGTACAAAATAAATCATTAGTTTTAAAAGGAAAAGCGCCTTCACATGCTGACCCGAATTATATTGATTACAATAAAGAACCTATTGATTATGAAGATGCGGCGGGCTGTAGAGGAATGCGTTTTGAATTGATTATTAAACCAGTTATTAAGGATGGAGAAATAAGTTCTGACGGAGATAAACTGATTATTAAAAATGCCTCTGAAATACTACTTTTTGTTTCGGCGGCGACTAGTTTCAACGGCTTTGATAAATGTCCTGATAGTCAGGGAAAAGACGAGCATCAATTAGTAGAAAGTTTCATTAAAAAAGCTTCTGCAAAAAAATACAATAACTTATTACAAGAGCATATTTCAGATTTTCAACATTTCTTTAATAGAGTTTCCTTAAAACTTAATGAAAAAGAAACCAACAAATCCAATCTGCCAACAGATCTAAGATTAGAGCAGTATGCAAAAGGAGAAAAAGATGCCGGACTTGAAGCTTTATTTTTTCAATATGGACGTTATTTGTTGATTTCTTCATCACGTACACACAATGCACCGGCCAATTTACAAGGAATATGGAACAATAAACTCCGCGCTCCCTGGAGCAGTAATTATACAACCAATATTAATTTACAGATGAATTACTGGCCAGTTGAATCGGGAAGTTTGTCTGAATTATTTTTTCCGCTTGACGAATTCATTAAAAACGTTTCTGTAACCGGAGCAGAAACGGCCAAAAGTTATTATCATGCGAATGGCTGGGTATTGCATCATAATTCAGATATATGGGCGATGACCAATCCTGTAGGCGATTTTGGAAAAGGAGACCCTATGTGGGCCAATTGGTATATGGGAGCCAACTGGCTCAGCAGGCATTTATGGGAACATTACGAATATACAGGCGACAAGGATTATCTAAAAAAAGTATATCCGATAATAAAAGGGCGACAGAGTTTAGTTTAGACTGGCTTCAAAAAGATAAAGATGGTTATTTGGTAACCATGCCTTCAACTTCACCCGAAAACAAATATTATTATGATGGAAAGAAACAAGGAACAGTAACCACTGCTTCAACGATGGATATTGGCATCATAAAAGATGTATTCGAAAATACCATAGCGAGCATCTGCAGTTTTAAATATTGATTCAGAATTCAGACAGACCGTAAACAAAGCGGCAGATCAACTATTGCCTTTTAAAATAGGAAGCAAAGGGCGACTTTTAGAATGGTATAAAGATTTTGAAGAAGAAGATCCGCATCACAGACATACTTCGCATCTTTACGCATTGCATCCTGCCAATTTAATTTCACCACTTAATACACCAGATTTGGCGGCTACGCAAAGAAAACATTAGAACTTCGCGGAGACGATGGTACAGGCTGGAGCCTTGCTTGGAAAGTAAATATGTGGGCGAGACTTTTGGATGGAAATCACGCTTATAAATTGTTCAAAAATCAATTGAGGCTGACAAAAGATAACGATCCAAAATACAAACGACAAGGAGGATGTTACCCGAATCTTTTTGATGCGCATCCGCCTTTTCAAATTGATGGAAATTTTGCTGGAGTCGCTGGCGTTATTGAGATGTTAATGCAAAGCCAGAATAAAGAAATTCATTTCGTCGCCAGCTCTTCCAGACGAATGGACAGATGGTGAAATAAAAGGTATTACGGCAAAAGGTAATTTTACCGTAGATATAAAATGGAATGATGGCAAAATAAGTCAGGCAAAAATAGTTTCTAATAAAGGAGGTAAGTGTGCAGTAAGAGCTTCGGTACCATTTACAATTGAAAATATTAACATCAAAAGCGAAAAATCGTCTATTGGTTATACTGCTGTATTTGAAACTAAAAAAGGAACTTCATACCGTCTGATCTCATCAAAATAGATTTTCCTAAATTTAAAATTAAAGTCAATACAATAAACTGAAACCTCGATTGATTTCAACTGCTTTTTAGTATTAATGCTATTCAATTATACTCTAATTTCAATTCGTAAAGAATAAAATACCAATAATACCGTTTTTTAAATAAAACGATATTATGAGTTTATTTGATTTTATGATAGTGGAAATTGCAATGGATTTGGGAACAGCAAATACTTTGATAATTTATGATGGAAAAATTGTTGTAGATAGTCCCTCAATTGTGGCAAGAGATATAAGAAACGGAAAAATTATTGCTGTCGGTAAAGAAGCAAGTTTAATGCAGGGGAAAACACACGAGAATATTAAAACAATACGTCCGCTTAAAGATGGAGTTATAGCCGATTTTGATGCTTCGGAGAAAATGATTAGCTGGTTTATAAAGAATATTCCCGAATTAAAGAAAAACTTTTTACTCCTGCACTCCGAATGGTAGTTTGTATTCCAAGTGGAATTACAGAAGTTGAAATGAGAGCCGTAAAAGAGTCCTGCGAAAGAGTAAATGGAAAAGAAGTTTTTTTAATTCATGAACCTATGGCGTACGCTATAGGAATGGGATTAGATGTCATGCTTCCTAAAGGAAATATGGTCGTTGATATTGGAGGAGGTACTACAGAAATTGCCGTAATTGCGCTTGGCGGAATTATTTGTGATAAATCCATAAAAATTGCTGGCGATGTATTTACGGGCGATATACTGTATTATATGAGAACACATCATAATCTATATATTGGTGAAGCTACAGCGGAGCAGATAAAAATCGAGGTAGGCGCTTCAATCGAAACACTGGAAGATGCCCCAGAAGACATGATGGTTCGCGGAAGAGACTTGCTTACTGGTAAACCCAAAGAGGTAAGGATTACTTCGAGAGAAATCGCAAGAGCTTTAGATAAATCGGTGCTCGCGAATTGAAGACGCCATAATGGTAACACTTTCGGTCACACCGCCCGAACTTGCGACTGATATTTATAATACCGGTTTGTATCTGGCTGGAGGAGGCGCAATGCTTCGTGGTCTGGATAAAAGGATTTCGCAGAAAACAGATCTGCCAGTCTACATTGCAGAGGATCCTTTAAGAGCAGTAGTAAGAGGAACTGGAACCGTTTTAAAAAATATAGCGAAATATAAAAGTGTACTACTAAAATAGAACTTACTTACTAAAAAAGTTAGGAGTTAGAAAAAAACATTTTGGCAATCGCTAAAATGTTTTTTTCTTTTATAAGAACCTATGGTCGAAACGGAATACAATATTATCTTTGAAAAGGTAAAAACAACCTATGGAAAAACTTAGAAAACATATTGAAGAAATTATACCCATCAGCGATGAAGAGTTTGAATCTATCAAGCCCTTTTTTACGATAAGAAAGGTATTGAAAAATCAATATCTTATTCAACAAGGTGACGACGCAAAATATGAATACATTATTATGAGCGGCATTTTCAGGGTTTTTTATCTTGATGAAGAAGGAAAAGAGCACATCGTACAATTTGCTACAGAAAATTGGTGGATGTCAGATTATATTTCCTACTTCAATCAAAAGACGGCGAATATGTATGTCGTCTGCATGGAGCCGGGAGAAGTTTTATGTCTCACACTCGAAGGCAGAGAACAGCTCTCTGTTACGCTTCATAAAATGGAACACTTTTTCAGGGTAAAATTAACCAAAGGTTATATGGCGCCGCAACAAAGAATAATATCGTTACTGTCCAGTAATCCGCAGCGAGCGATATAAAGAATTTGCAGAACTTTATCCAAATCTAATGCAAAAAATTCCCAAAAAATATATTGCAGAATATCTGGGTGTAAGTCGCGAAACCCTTAGCAGGCTTTACTCCAGCAACAAATAACATTGCTATTTCTTCTCAAAGTGTGATTTTCGTCACACTTTTTTTGTGACTTTCATCCTCGTATTGAGGAGGGGAGCTGGTATAAATTTGCCTTATAAATAATTCAGTACCAATTTAAAAATTACCAACATGAAAAAGATTCTGATTCTATCAGCGGCAATTGCCTTTTTTTCTTCAAATGCACAAAATCAAAAAGAGAACACAGTAGTAAAACAAAAAACAACCCTTAAAAAAGAAACCAAAATGGAAAAGAAAATTTTAATTATCGTATCAAATGCCAATGCAATTGGACCAAATAACAGAAGAACAGGAACTTTCCTTCCTGAAGTAGCACACCCTTATGCTGAATTTGACAAAGCAGATTATGCAATTGATTTTGCCAGTTTAACGGGCGATACACCATATTTAGATGCCCTTAATTTGGCTAATGATCCAGACAATCTTGCATTTCTAACAGGAAAAGGATGGGAAGCTATGCAGAAAGCCGTAAAACTTTCAAATGTTGATGTAAGTAAATACGATGCCGTTTTTGTACCAGGCGGATTAGCACCAATGGTGGATATGCCGGAGAATGAACTTTTGAAAAAAGTAATTAAAGAAACATACGAGCGAAATGCCGTTGTTGGAGCAGTTTGTCACGGTCCAGTATCTTTATTAAATGTAAAACTAAGCAATGGAACTTATCTTGTAAATGGTAAAAATATCACCTCGTTTACAGATGAAGAGGAAAGAGGTTACGCTATTGCGGATGTGCCTTTCTTACTTGAAACTGCATTAACCAAACAAGGAGCAAAATTTCACGGCTGCGACGAATTGGTCGGCACATAGTATTGCAGATGGTAATTTGGTTACGGGACAAAATCCTGCTTCTGCAAAAGGTGTAGCCGAAAAAATGATTGTTATCTTAGAAGCTTCTAAAAAGTGATCTTCTAATTATATTGACCTTCTTCAAATTCTGGATGAAGGTCAGTATAATTTCATTATTAAAACTGAAAAAGTAATTATAAAAGAAATCAAAATGGAAAATCAAAATCCAGTTCATGTTTTCGCAACATGGAAAGTAAAAGAAGGTCAGGTAGAAAAAGTTTTACAATTATTAAAAACGGTACATGACGAAAGTATCAAAGAAGAAGGGAATTTGTTTTACAAAATTCATCAAAGTATTTCAGATCAAAATACAATTCTATTATTTGAAGGCTACACTACAGAATCTGCAATTACCGAACATAGAAATGCGGCGTATTTTCAGGATATAGTAATCGGAAAAATTGTGCCTTTATTAGAAAATAGAGAAATTGTTTTAGCAAAACCTTTAGCATATTAATTTCAATTATTGTGGATTAAACCATTGTAATCCTTCACAAATTGATTAAATTTAAGGTGCATATCATGAAATTGTAAGATTCATGTACAAAAAAATAATTATGGAAAAGACCACGAAAATTATATTCCCATACGATCTAAGTCTGGTAAAAGAGTTACCAGTCGCTAGATAAAAGTGAAGTTGATACTATTTTGAATACAGCACAGAGTTTATTTAAGGATCAATCGAATTGGATTCCTGCTTTTAAAAGAATTGAAATATTAGAAAAAGCAGTAGCAATAATGAATGATAGAAGCGAAGAACTGATACATTTGGCAATCAGCGAAGGCGGAAAACCTTATAAAGACTCCAAAGCAGAAATTCTAAGAGCGATCAAAGGAGTAAAACTGGTCGCGGAACACATAGCGCAAATTAAAGGCGAGCAGATTCCGATGGGACTTACAGAAGCTTCTGTCAATAGAATTGCTTTTACAACAAAAGAACCTATTGGTGTTGTTGCGGCGGTTAGTGCGTTTAATCATCCGCTAAATCTGGCGGTACATCAAATTGCCACAGCTGTTGCGGCAGGCTGTCCTGTCATATTTAAACCATCAAGTAATACGCCGTTGTCAGGTCTTGCGTTGGCCGATATTTTGAAAGAAGCTGGTTTACCCGATGGATGGTCGCAAGTCGTTTTATGTGATAATGAAACAGCAGAATTAATAGTAACCGACTCGAGAATTCATTTTTTAACTTTCATAGGCTCTGCGAAAGTGGGATGGTCTCTAAAAAGCAAATTGCCGCCAGGAACGAGATGTGCCTTAGAACACGGAGGAGCGACGCCTGTAATTGTAGAAAGCGATGCCGATTTTAGCGAAATGATTCCAGATTTGGTAAAAGGCGGTTTTTATCATGCAGGACAAGTTTGTGTTTCGGTTCAGAAAATTTATGTGAATCAGGAAATTTGTGATCGCTTTGTGGAAGAGTTTTTTCAAGTCGCAAATAAATTGATTGTTGGAAACCCGTTTGATGAAAAGACAGATGTTGGACCGCTTATTACGACAAAAGAAGTAAATAGAGTTGAAGAATGGGTTAACGAAGCGATTGAAGAAGGTGCCAAATTAATTGCAGGCGGAAAGCGTATTTCTGATACTTGTTTTGAACCAACCATTTTATTCAATCCTTCAGAAAATTCAAAAGTTTCTACCAACGAGATTTTTGGTCCTGTTGTTTGTATTTATCCATTTACAAATAGGGATGAAGCTATTCAAAAAGCAAATGCATTGGAAGTTCACTTTCAAGCGGCAGTTTTTACAAAAAACATTGATATGGCATTAGACACGGCTAAAAAATTAAACGCAACGGCTGTTATGATCAATGACAATACAGCGTTTAGAGTAGACTGGATGCCGTTTGGCGGCAGAGATTCTTCGGGATTAGGTATGGGCGGAATCTCCTATACAATAGAGGATATGACTAGAGAAAAACTAACTGTTTTTAAAAGTAAATTTCTTTAGTTTTTAAAAGAGGATCTACATCAATGTCCAAAAAACATTTTTAACACTAAAAAATCAATCCTTCCAAATCATTTAATTTTGGAGGGGTTGATTTAAATTATTATTATGAAAGATTTTAACCCAGATGAATTTCCCAGAAATTTAAGCAATGATGAAATTGAAACATTAGCGCAGTTAGTGATTAAAAATCCAATATCAGATTTATGGAAACAGATTGCAGTTAGACTAACTTCTGAGCAGAAATTGATTATTAATAAAAAGATTGAGGCTAAAAAATATTCTGATTCCGAAAAACTGCCTTCTTTTCAAAAAAAAGCAATGAGTGATGAAGAATGGAATAGGTTAATAAAACAAAGAGAAGCTCAAAAATTCTACAGTAATATGGGCGAGCCCCAGAATGCATTTGAATTCAAAAGCAGATATGGAATATGGCCGAATGAGTTTGATGAAAAAGGGGATACAAACGACTAACTGTTTTTCGTGTTTTTCATAATTATTTTATTTGAATTGAGTTCGAAGAAAGTTTTAGTAATATTTTAAAGAGGTGTCGCTTTTTCGTACTCCAGCGTTTCTGCCGCATTTTCAGAAATTAAAACCAGTTTTACAGCTGTAAGTTCTTTGATTTTAGATTTCTTGTTCTCATTGGGAAATGTGATCGATAAAGTATTGTCTGTTCTTTGAAAAGTTCCTTCGACAGTGGTAATTGTGCAAGGTGCATTAACTTTTTCTTCAGTTTTCACCATTATAATAGAATTATCTTCAAATGCTACACCTTCATAAAGACGGCATTCACTTAAAGACTGTCTAACTCCTGAGACATATACTGCTTTTAACTGCCATGAGCCATGAATATCACCAGATGTATCGTCGGGAATGATATCATTATCGTTTGAGCAAGAAATTAAGATGCTTAAAAAAAGTGACAATAGTAATATTTTTTTCATAATCTTTAGATAGGACTCATTTAGCTTTACAGGATTCTAAGAATTTGAATTCTTGAAATCAAATATAAGATTAATCTTGTAATTCTTAGATTATTAGAATGTTAAGTTTAGTGTTGAATTTTTAAGCTAATGATACCAATAAAAAAACCGCCTAAATCTAGGCGGCTTCCTTTTTAAAGAGTATATCAACTATTCTTTATCATAAGTGTTTGTTTCCTCTTCAATATCATCATCTTCTGAATCCTCATCGTCATCTTCAAGATCATCGTCTTCATCGTCCTCAAGATCATTTTCTAAATCATCATCTTCCTCTTCAAGTTCATCTCTATTAGAAACGAGATCAGTATTGTAGTCTGGTTCTGCATTTTCTGTTATCGTATGATCAGGTGGTGAATCAATATCAGGATCGTCATATTGTTTTCTGTCATTTTGAAAAAACTGGTCTTCCTGACCGTAATTTTCTTTTTCATCTAAACTCATAAATAATTACTTTTTAGTTGTGGTTGTTCCTTTTTTTGTATCAGCGACAGATTTTGAATCATTCTTTGAATCATTCTTAGAATCGCTTTTTGATGCACTTTCTTTTTTATCAGTTTTTTTATCTGATGCCTTAGCACTATCAGTGCTTTTTTTTGCGTTTGAAGTATTCATAATATTTATATTTAAATTGTTAATAATGGTAAATGTACAGTTGTGGCATATTACATATTTATATTTAAGGGTGGTATTAATTGTATAATTAACAGTAGTTTATGGAATTTGTAATTGCATTTCTGCCCGCTGATTATTTTAATCTTCCTTTATCTAAAAAGGTCCATGAAATGATGAATTTTATATTTCTTTTTCTTAAAACTTATTTGTGCTTTTACAAGAGCGTCAATATATTCCTGATAGGGAATTCGATTAAAATTTTCGTCCAAATCCCAAATCCCGCACTGGCAATAATTCGATAAATCGTCCCAGTCTGGACGGTCTGTGACAGGATAAATACAGATTCCCTGTAAATCCACTCCATTTTTTTAGCCAATACACATTCGGCTGTTATTTCTTCAAGCCATTCTACACGAAGATTTCCAAAGTGTCCCGTTTCAGTAAGAATTATTGGTTTTTTATAACGGTCGTATGCGGTTCGTAATACTTCAGAAAATGGAACTCTTTTATGTTGATAATCGGGCCAGTTAAAAGGCTCTCCATTTCCTTTCCATTGGCCATTCCAATAATAATTAAAGCCGAGAATCTCAAGTAAATCTTCAGAACCTCCCAGTTCAGGGCACATTCTTCCAGCAATAATATCCATAGCCTGAAACTGAGGTTCGTTTAATAGATTGACATCATCGTAAATTTCTGAGGCATGAATTTTTACCAGCGGTTCAACCAAAATAACAGTGCAGTTCGGATCTGTTTTTTTGAGCATTTTTATACCCAAAATGGTCGCTTTACACAAATGGTATTTAATATCCCATCCGCTGTTTGTTGCAAATGGCACCGTTCCTCGTACATCGCCGGAATGCCAAGACAAAAAGCTGATTTCATTTATTGGAACAACAAATAATTTTTGCTTTGAATTCTCTTTATAGAAAGTTGCAAAAGCCTGGCATAATTGCTCAAAACGCTTACAGAAAAGAGGATGCGTAGGAGATAAATCGTCTGGATACCCAAAATGAACTAAATCCCAGATCTGCTGAATTCCATATTTCTCTGTCGCTCTGATTCTAACTAGAACATTTGAAAAATTAAAGAAAGAAGAATTAGTGTCTACCGAACTCCAGCAGATACCTTCACGAACGGTCTTTATTCCTATAGGCTGCTAGATTTTCGTAATCTTCGTAACAGCGAATATCGTGCTGGGTTTCTTTTAAAAGATTCACCCTCTTTGCCCGAACGGTTAATATGGTCGGCGCATTCAAAACCTCCCATAAAAAAAGTGTTGAAAATTTCCATTATACAGCAGTTTTAAATAATGGTTCATTTTCTTTTTCAAGTAAATCAAAAAGATCCAAGGCATTTTTAAAAGCTTGGTCCATATTGAAATATTTATAATTTGCCAGCCTTCCCACAAAATGAACATCAATCAGTTTATCGGCTTCTGTTTTATATCGGGCGTAAATTTCCTGATTTCGCGGATTTGGAACTGGATAAAAAGGTTCGCCTTCGTCTACCGTAAATTCTTTGACAACAGTGGTTTTTTCTGAAATCTGGTTTCCAAAGTGTTTGTATTCTATAATTCGGGTAAAATCAACTTCTGTTCCCGGATAATTTACAACGGAATTTTCCTGATAGAATTCGGCATCGACCGTCTCACTAACAAAATTAATGGAGCGGTATTCCAGTTTTTCCAGCAGGCTGTGTTTGAATTCGAAGAAACGATCAACTGGTCCTGTATAAAACAATTTCTCATAATTAACATATTCATCTTTTACATCAAAATAATCGGTTTCTAAAAGGACTTGGATATTCGGGTTGTCTAATATATTTTCGAATAACTGCGTGTAACCTCCTTTTGGCAAAGCCTGATGAATATCAGAAAAATAACGATCATCATAATTGGTTCTTACCGGAATTCGGTCCAAAACAGAAGCATCAAGTTCAGCAGGATATTTGTCCCATTGTTTTTTGGTATAATGTTTAAACATTTTCTCATACAAAATAGGACCAACCCGATTTAAAACAGCTTCTTCGCCGTTTGCTGGTTTTTCTAAAGGTGTCCGATTTTCTTCCAGCCAGTTTTTCATTTCGTCTTCGGTGGAAATATTCGTATTAAACAATTCGTTGACCGTTGTAATATTTACTGGAATTGGAACCATTTTGTCATCAACCCTTGCAATTACCTTATGTTCCCAAAAATACCAGTCAGAAAACTGATTGACATATTCCCAAACCGACTCTTCGTTGGTGTGAAATAAATGCGCTCCATATTTAGAAACTAATATTTTGTTCTCATCTATGTAATCGTAGCAGTTGCCCGCAATATGGTTTCGTTTTTCAATAATCAAAACTTTTTTTCCAATTGAGGCATAGCGCTCTGCCAATACAGCTCCTGAGATACCTGCGCCTATGATTAAAATGTCGATGTTTTTCATTTTGCGAAGCTTTTAACGATTAAATTCATTTTTTCAACGGTACTGTCCCAAGATGTTTTCTTTAGGATTTTATAATATTCTAATTCCATTGAAAGACGATCTGTTTTATTCAATAGAAAATTAATTTCTTCACAAAAATCGGTCGCGGTTTCAATTAAGCTTACACAGATGCTGTAATCGCGAATGACATCAATAATTTTAGTAGAAATAATGGGCTTTCCTGCGACCATATATTCTAAAGTCTTCGTTGGACTTATATATTTGGTTGCATCGTTAAGCGCAAAAGGCATCATGGCAATATCAAACGCTTTTAAATAATGCGGCAGTTCGTTATAAGATTTCATTCCGAGATAATGAATATTCGTTTCTTTAGGGAGATCAGTTTCGTCGATTTTGGCTAATGGTCCAATCATTACAAAAGAAACATTTGGAAGCCTTTTGGCAGTTTCATGAAGCAGTTCTAAATCGATTCGCTCGTCGATCACGCCGTAATAACCAACAATTGGATGCTGAATATCCGAAATATCATCTGCAATGGCGATTCCGTTTAGAGCCTGCGCAAAATGCAGTTCGTCTACAGAACTTGGAAAACAATGTACCGTGGAATTAAATTGTTTTTTAGATTCGTATAATGATTTACCACCGGTAAAAATAATATCGGCATTAGCCATTAAATATTTTTCCTGATCAATCAAGTGAGCAGGAGCTTGTTTAAACAACGAAAGTTCATCCATACAATCGTAAACTATGGTGTCAAAATCAAAAGAACCTAACAAAGGAGAAAAAGAGGGTGAGTAAAACCATCCAACAGTTACATTTCTATTTTTCACATAATTTGAAATAATTCCTGTAATTGATTCTATGTCTTTAGTATTAGGTTGTAATACATGAAGCATTTCATTAACTATAATTAGGTTTCCCGAACTTTTAAGCGAGTCATTATATAGAGGTTCTTCAATAAATAAAACCTTCATAGTTTGAGCCATTCGGCTGATAATATCTTGCGGGCGCTGATATACAAACTCCCATCTTAAATGACAAAAAACAATCATATCATAATATTGGGCTTTTTGCTCTAAATGATGTTTTTCTATATCATTATTTTTTTTTGCTTTCTTTAAATTATTTGTCATCTGATTTGAATTAAGTAAGTCATATTTTCATGACTCGTTAGTATTGTGTACGGAGGGACAAAAAAGGAATGAGGCAAATGTATTGGCGAAGTACGAACGTTATTTACATACAGAATCATGAGGGTTACATAATTCACAGTCAGTTATTTATGTTTTAATTAAAGCATAAAAAAAACACCTGTACAGCGTACAGATGTTTTTATGATAATAGAAGTGATTATTAAGATTTGAAAAATCTTATTCAGTCGCTACAATATTTACAGCATTTAAAGCAACGTCATTTAATACGCAGTCGGCTTCTTTTTCTTCGGCAAGAGTTTGCGTTAAAAGTTTTGCGAGCATTGTTTTCACCCAATGTTTTCGCGAAAGCGACTAAGGTTCCGTATGTTGCAATTTCATAATGTTCAATTTTTTGAGATGCGGCAATTATTCCAGCATCTCTAACGGCTCCAGGAGCAGTTTCTAAAAGAATACTGTCTCCTTCCTTCAAAAGTCCAGCCATTGCTTCACATTTTTTTCCTTCGGCTTTTTCGCCTAAAAGTTCAAAAACCTCTTCTAATCTCTTAACTTGATTTTGGGTTACGTCAAGATGTTCTATAATTGCGCTTGAAAGTGCTTGCAGAAGTAGCATTATCCGCCATTTTTGGCAAAGCGCCCACTAATGCATTTTCTGCCCAGTAAATATCTTTAAGACTGTCAATAAAAAGTTCTTTCAATTCTGTTGCGGCGTCTGATGCCGGCTCAACAAAATTGTTTTTCATGTTGTTTTTAACTCCTTTGTTTTCTATGTTTTTTTCTGAATTTTTCATGGTTGTTTTTTTTTGTTTTTAATTGTATAAGTTTGGTTCACGTCGCCAAAAACGGTGCAGTGTCATTGCGGCGATAAAATCCTGTGCAAATCCTTGAGCGGCGATGTCGCTTGTCAAAATAATTCCAGCATCGTCATTTGTGATTTTTGATGCGAAAGGAGCGCCGCTTATAATTTCTGAAGCTTCGCCATCTGCACCAATTACTTTACAGTGTTTGTAAGCATCATTAAGGAACTCGAATAAATCATCATTTTCAGCCAATGCATTCAATCCTAAACCGTGTGGAATGTAAACAGCATCAAATAATACGGATGATGCAGTTAAAAAACTAAATTCGGCTGGAATTGCACCATCTGCATCTGTTACTATAGATCCAAGATGAGGTGCGATAATGCATCCTTTGGCATCTTCTTTTTTTAGTGCACTTTTCATATTCAATACAGCGACTTCAGAAACGCCGTCTGAACAAATAATAGCTACTTTTCTTGAAGCAATTGTTGGTGAGTTGGTTGGATTTTTAATCATACTCAATGCTTCTGACGAAGAAACAGACGATTCTACTGTTTGTGGTTCCTGAGATCCTCCTTCGTTTTCTGGAGATACACCTTTGTTAATTGGCGTTTCCAAAATTGGCGGAACGGTCGCACCAAGTCCAAGAGCCACTTTTTCAGCAAGATTGCTGTCGATTTGAGAAAGCAGACCTAAAACTCTTACGCGTATAGCGGTTGTTTCAACTTTTCCAAGTTCAAAACGCAGTGCTTTTACAATATGACTTTTTTCTTCTGGCGTCTGGCTGTTAAAGAATAATTTGGCTTGTCCGAAGTGATCATTAAAACTTTCACTTCTTTCTCTCACTTTGTGTGCGTCAACTCTTTCATTAAAACTTGCAAAACCGCCTTCTTCGATTTTTGCCTGATAAGGACAGCCTCCGCCAAGTGAATTGGGATGATAACTTACACGGCCTTTATTGATTTCCTGACGCATATGTCCGTCACGCTGATTGTTGTGAACCGGAGCAATACTTCTGTTAATCGGGATTTCATGAAAATTTGGACTTCCTAATCTAGAAAGCTGTGTATCGGTATAAGAAAATAATCTTCCTTGTAAAAGTGGATCATTACTAAAATCGATTCCGGGCACAATATGACCTGGATGAAAAGCAATCTGTTCTGTTTCTGCGAAGAAATTGTCAGGATTTTTGTTTAAGACCATTCGCCCGACGATAGTAACAGGCACCAATTCTTCGGGCACCAATTTTGTTGGATCCAGAAGATCAAATTCGTACTTGTTTTCATCTTCAGCAGGAATTACCTGAACGCCTAATTCCCATTCTGGGAAATTACCCATTTCAATTGCTTCCCATAAATCTTGTCTGTGAAAATCTGGATTTTTTCCTGAAATTTTCTGAGCTTCATCCCAAGCAACTGCGTGCGTTCCTAATTTTGGTTTCCAGTGAAATTTCACAAAAACAGATTCTTCTCTTTCGTTGATTAGTCTAAAAGTATGAACACCAAAACCTTCCATCATTCTATAACTTCTCGGAATGGCACGATCAGACATTACCCACATAATCATGTGCATTGATTCTGGCATTAAGGAAATAAAATCCCAAAAAGTATCGTGTGCAGATGCTCGCCTGTGGTATTTCATTGTGAGGTTCTGGTTTTACAGCGTGAATGAGATCTGGAAATTTCGCGGCATCTTGTATAAAGAACACTGGAATGTTATTGGCAACTAAGTCATAAATACCTTCTTGAGTATAAAATTTAACTGCAAATCCTCTGGCATCTCTCGCAAGATCTGTAGAACCTCTTGAGCCTGCAACAGTCGAAAACCGCGTAAAAACGGGCGTTTTAAGACCTTTTTCTTTTAAGAAACCAGCTTTGGTTAATTCTGGAATTGGATTTGTTACTTCGAAAAATCCATGAGCTCCTGATCCGCGCGCGTGAACAATCCTTTCTGGAATTCTTTCGTGGTCAAAATGCGTTATTTTTTCCCTCAAAATAAAATCCTCGAGTAGAGAAGGTCCTCTTTCACCGGCTTTCAGCGAATTATTATCATCATTAATTCGAAGGCCCTGATCTGTAGTCAGGAATTTGTTAGTGCCATCTGATTTGTTGACTGATAAATCGCGTTGTTTTTCGTCTTGAAAATTTTTCATAAAATATCATATTAGTTAAATACATTTAAATTGTAGAAAAATCATAACTCTTGCCTGTAGTAACTAGTTAGAGTTATGATTTTTCTTTCAATCCAAAATTAAATTATACTAAAGTGACGTTTTTATATTATTACGATATATAGTTCTACAATTACCAGTAATTCAGTTAAATAAGAAAATATTAGTAGTTGAATATTAAAATTTCATCTGTTTATATTGCCTGTAAGGGAAGAAAAATATTTACAGTTGTTCCTATTGATGGCTGGCTGGAAACTTTTATAAAACCTTTATGATTCGCCGCAATTTTTTCTACCAAAGTTAATCCGAGTCCGCTTCCGTATTGCAGATCATTGCTGTCAAGTTTATAGAAAGGTGTAAAAATCAACTTTTCAAAATCTTTATTAAAACCAATTCCGTTATCGCTTACATAAATTTTGATATAATTTATTTCTGGATCGGCACCTAAATCTGCCATTGCTTCCGTTGATGGATAATCTATACCGATTTTAATTTCAGGTGTCGTGCCTTGTTTGGTGTATTTAATAGCGTTTGAAATTAAATGGAAAAAAAGCAATTGCATTTGCGGCGCTATAACCCTAAGAGTCGGAAGAGGATCATTTGTTATAACAGCTTTGTAAGCGCTGATTGCAGTTTTTAAGTCGCTGAGTGTTTTTTTGAGTACTATATTGAGATCTGTTTTTTTGAATTCTTTTTTTGAAAAATTTATTTTTGAATAATCAATAAGGTCTTCAATAAGCTGATTCATATTTACTGCCGAACTTAATAATCTTTTTGCATTATGCCTGCCAGATTCGGTTAAATTAGCTTCATTGTCCAGAATTTTTTTACCGAACATATATATTTTTCTTATGGGTTCGAGGAGGTTATTGCTGGCGAGCATCAGTAAAAGATTCTAATTGTTTGCTGTATCCCAAAAGCTCCATGTTTTTACTTTTTAAAGATTCGTCGCTGTGTTCCAGTTCAGTAACATCTTCTAAAGCTATAAGAATCATGCCTTCAGGAATTGAGTTTAAAATAGGAGAGGCATTAAGAATCAATATGTGTCGCTCACCTGTTGGAGTACGAAATTCTATTTTAAAGTTTTCGACGATATTGTTTTGAGCTAATTTCTTTAAAACAGTTTCTTTAAATTGTGGAATATTCCACTGCGCGTCTGCAATTTCAAAAATTGAAAATCCTTCTGTTTTTTCCTGCTGGGTTTTAAAATATTTGTAAAAAGAAGGATTTGCATTTTTAACGATATAATTTTTATCAATAATAATTAAAGGCTCTCTAATTGTATTGACTATCGATTCGTAAAAATTACGCATCGAGGCTAGTTCATCACGGCCATCCTGAAGCTCATCATTGATACAGGATAATTCTTTGTTATTAGACTGGAGTTCTTCTGCCGAAGTTTCAAGTTCCTCATTTATAAGCTGTAATTCATCGGTGCCGCTTAATAATTCTTCATTAGTAGTCTGCAGTTCTTCAAAATAAATCTCGTCGCTCTTCGGTAACCCTTTTAAAATCTCCGCGAAGTCTGCAGTAATTCTCGTTCTAATTCTTCGGTTCGATTTTCGCCTGAATTATTTTGTTCTTGGGGTAAAATGTTTTTTTTACAAAAAATAATCAATAGTAATTCGATATTAGAAGGAAGAAATATAACTTCAAAAGAGGTTATAAAAGAAAGTTTTTTGACGGCAATACTTTCTCCAGAAAAATTCTTTTTCTCATTTCTGGCTTTTAAAACAGCATTTCTTAACTCGAAACCAATTTCATCGTTAACCATATTTAAAATATTGAAACTTGGTTTTCCGGGAGGAGGCTGTAAAAACGGACTGGTATCTCCATGAAAATGTACAATTTCCAAATCTTCATTAATTATGACGGCTACCGGAGAATATTGTTCTAAAAGAATATCAGTGGCAATTTTTCTATAATCGATTTCATTATTTGTGATAGAACTAATATTTTTTATTTTGCTTGTCGCGATATTAAAATCTGGATGAAAAATTTTGTGTTTTATTGCAAGCATCTTTGCGAATGTATATTTTTTCCTGTTTTTCTATTAAAGTAAACAAGTTCTGGACATTATTTGCCGATTCTGCTTTTCCTAAAAATAAAATTCCCTTATTTCTAAGTGCATAATGAAAGGATTCAAAGATTTGATTTTGCAGATTCGGATCAAAGTAAATAAGAACATTTCGGCAGGATACAAAGTCAATTTTGGCGAAAGGTGCATCTTTCGTTAAATCATGAATGGCAAAAATACATTTGTCACGAATGTTTTTATTGACATGATAGCCACTGTCTTTTTTAGTAAAATACTGTTCGATTCTTTCTTCACTTATATTTTTCAAATCTTGCAAGCGTATATACACCAGTACGCGCTTTCGCAATGTTTTTTTCAGATAAATCAGAAGCGAAAATTTGGATTTTTATATCGGTATTGTTCGTTTTATTGAGATATTCATCTATACAAATAGCAAGAGAATAAGCTTCTTCACCAGTGGAACAGCCAGCCGACCAGATTCGGATATTCTTATTGCTTACATTTTCAATTAGTGAAGGAAACGCAGTCATCGCCAGATTATCAAAATACGATTGATCTCTAAAAAAATAAGTTACAGGAATTAGAAAATCATAAAATAAAAGATCCTGTTCCTTTGTATTGTCTTTAAGTAATTTTAAATATTTTTCGAGGGTATCCTGTTTGGTATTTACCATTCTTTTGGCGATACGTCTTGAAGGGTTTGGTATTTATAACGATGAAAATCGGTTCCTGTTTTAACAGATACAATGGAAACAATTTCGTTAAAAAGTTCTTGTTCATTAGCGACTATTTCTCCCTCAAAGTAAGCATGAGTTAATAAGTAACTATTTTGTATATCTAGTAGCTTAGAAACAATTCTCTCAGGTTCAGCATAATAATCTATAAATTCTGCTGTATAGTTATTTTGATTTTTATTCGATAAAACTGAAATTGTTGCCCCGCCAAATTCCTTCAGTTTTTTTAGTCCCAGCCGCACCATCTAACGGATTTGAAGATAGAATTACTCCTAAGGCATAAGTACTATAAACCGTGGCAAGAGATTCGAAAAAAACATCAAGACAGTTGTTAACCCTGTCGCTTCGTGTTCTCGGTTTAAGTTTTAAAATTCCGTTTTCTAAAACCAAAAAATTGTTTTCGGGAACAATATAGATATGATCAGGATGTAATTCTATTTCATTTATAATTTCGACAACAGGAATTTTAGAATATGCCGTAAGCTGTTCTGCCAGCTTTTCTGATTGCGGAAAATATAAATTTTCAATAATCAGATAACTCATACCTGATGATGCAGGAATTTCAAAAATTATTTTTTTTAGTATTTCAATTTCTGCGACTGTTACGCCGATACCAACAACTGGAAATAGGGGAGAAGTTATCTTGTCTTCAATTTCTTTAGGCTTGTTCATGCATTTTTAAGTTTTAAATGAAATGATTCATTATGCTTAAAATTTTCTACTAAAATTCCTCAGAAATCCAGTAGTTTATTGATAGGACATAACCTCTAAATGTAATTAGTTTTTAAGTTTTGAATTTGTATTATTAAAGATAATAATTCTATAATTGCCATACTTTTAGATTGTTATCTTAAGCTTCAACATACAATATTTATGATTTCTTTCCCATCAACATTAAAGCGACTCCAAAACCTAATCCTGCAAATAATGCCAAGCTTAAGTTTTTTGCTGTTTTTGTTGGTGGATTTCCATAGACACGCAATGGTTCTTTAGAATGCTTGCAAAACATTTCCTGGATTATCCTGTTTATCATTATTAAGTTTCATTTTTAGACGAACAGTCGCAGATGTGGTATTACTTATGGTCTTTGGAAATAATCGGTACATGTTTGTGATGGCTCCGGAACGGAAATCTGGAAACGAATCTTTTTTGGGATGTTTAGCCAATTCAACCATTTTAGCGGCGGTATCACGCGGATCAGATGCCATAAAAGGAATTTTCATATCGAAGCCAGAGTATTTCGCTGAATGCAGATTTCCTGTTGAATTTTGTAATTGTGGATAGACATTACAAATATGAATATGTTTACGACTGGATATTTCGCCCTGAAGACATTCCATCATACCCCTGATTCCGAATTTTGAAGCAGAATATACAGCACTGTAAGGCGCAGGCATATACCCGCCAATAGAGATATTATTGATTAAAATGCCTTCGTTTTGGTCTTTAAAAACTTTGATGGCATTGTAAGCGCCATGCATGTACCCAAATAAATTGGTTTTAATAACCTGATGGTGAATTTCTAAAGGAATTTCTTCAAATTTTCCACTCGCCATGACTCCGGCATTATTAACCCAAATATCAATTTTTCCGCCTATAGACAAGGCATCTTTGGTTACCCTTTCCACATCTTCAGCGATTGACATATCTGCAGATACGCCAACAGCCAAAACATTTAACCGACGACAATAGTCGACCACCTCATCTATACCTTTTTGACCTCTGGCAACTGCCACTATATTACATCCCTGATTTGCAAAAGCCTCGACTGCGACTAGTACCTACACCGCCGCTTGCACCAGTAATAACTACAATTTTTCCTTTAAGGCTGTTTTCGTCTGTTTTTATATCTTCCATGTTTAGTATTTTAAGTAGCGAATAATTATATCTAATAATCTGTATATAAGGTACTAAAAATAATTGCTCAGGAAGTGAGGTTTAAGAAAACTTTAATTTACAGCGTATTAAAATAGAAACATGAACCAAGCTTTTCAATAAGTTTTTCTTTTGAATGGTTTTTTTTCAGCAGATAATTGGTACGAAATTTATCTGATGCTTTTAATTTGTTGAAAATCAATTTGTTATTGTGGTAATGATGTAAGGTTGTTTTTATAAATATGTAAAAAAATGTTCTTTTTCTTTCTAATATTTGTTTCAATCAATAGATGATAATTTCTGTTGTTCATTATTAACGTATTAAAAATCAATATTATGAGAAATTTAATTTTAAGCTGTGCACTATTAATTTTTGCTGGAGCGACAAGCGCACAGCAGACGCCGACAACAAAAACAAAAACGAAAACCACAGCAGATTCTACGATGCAGAAAAGCAGAACGCAGAAAACGGATACATTGAAAAGCCAGCATAAAAATAAAGCTGGAAAAAAATCAAAAAGTACAGCTCCTGCCACAACTACAAATCGTAAGGATACTGTTTCGGGTTCTAAAACAACCCCTAAAAATCCTTAAATTGAATGGACTGTGATTAGAATTGAACATTAAAAAGCCTATTTAATAGGCTTTTTTTATATTTTGAATCAAGCGCAAAATAAATTTTATTTTGGGCTCCAAAAATTAATAATCCTAAATAAAACAACAATGAAAACACTTTTCAAAACTAAAATCATAATACTGTTTTTAATAACAGTATTCGTATTTTCATGTAAAAAGAATGGAGATACTAACAATGTAAATTCTAATGAGATGAAATCTGACACAATGGATATGTCTGTAGATACGATTGCTCCGGCGGTAGATTCATCTGCAACCTTAAAATCTGATGAAAATGGAAAAAACGGAACTACAGGGGCAACTGGAGAAGGATCGACAGGTTCTGGTACAGAAGGTTCGAAACAGAAGGGAAATCAAAATGTAAAAACAGACTCTATTTAAAAAATGCTCTTCTTTCAGAAAAACAAAAAACTCTCAACATAATTGAGAGTTTTTTTATGTGAAGATAAAAGCATTTTTAAGAACGCGGTTTAGCCAGATTTCGGTCGTACATTATGATAGTTCCCGCCACGGCTACATTTAAACTTTTTACAGATTTAAATTTTACTAAATGATGGCATTTGTCCATGACTTTTTTGGACAAACCATGATCTTCTGCACCCAATATATAAACGCGACTGTCTTGGGTGTTCAAATGTTTCTAAATCGGTCGCGTTTTCAGATAATTCTACTCCGACTAATCGCGCACCTTTAGGCAGGTTTTCAAAAAATGCTTCAAAAGTTTCATAATGAAAGTAAGGAATAGCTTTTACAGCATCATGAGTATCGCAGGCTTGTTTCGCATATCGGTTACCAATGGTAAATATAAATGTAGCGCCTAAGTTTTGAGCAGACCGCCACAAAACACCTAAGTTTTCGGGTGTTTTACCATTTTGTATTCCTATGCCAAAATATTCGTTTACAAAGTTATCATTCATAAGGGCAAAAGTACAAACTCAAAATACATAAGTCAATTTTTATTGAGGTACAATCGGGATTCAATTGGAATTATTTAAAAATAGTCTCGATATTTCGACAGCTTCAATTTCATTTCTATTAGGAAGTTATTCTAAATGATGGATAATACTTTAAAAAATTAAGTAAGCTGAAATTTTGTACATTACAAACTTAAAAACGAACATCAATAAATTAAAATACTGCCTATGACTGCTTATAAAAATATTTTTTTGCTGGCCTTTCTTACCTTGTTTTTTAATGGCTGTAAAAAGGAGAATACCTTAGAAAAGGAAACGGCAACTGCTGGTAATTATTTCACTGATACTACTTCTGGAATAAAAACAGGTGGTGTAAAGATTGTGCAAATCAGCACGCCAAAAGGAAAGTTTAATGTTTGGACGAAGAGAATTGGGAATAATCCAAAAATTAAATTACTGCTTCTTAACGGCGGTCCAGGAGCAACTCATGAATATTTTGAGTGCATGGAAAGTTTTTTACCTGCAGAAGGAATTGAGTTTATTTACTACGATCAATTAGGAACGGGAAATTCTGATAATCCAGATGATACAGCCCTTTGGGATCTGCCTCGTTTTGTAGAAGAAGTAGAGCAGGTGCGTCAGGCGTTAAAACTAGACAAAGACAATTTTTATTTATTAGGGCATTCTTGGGGAGGAATTTTAGCGGCACAATATGCGCTTAAGTATCAGCAGAATCTTAAAGGACTCATTATTTCAAATATGATGATGAGTGCGATAGAATATGATAAATATGCAGATGAGGTATTAGCAAAACAGATGGATCCAAAAGTTCTGGCCAAAATTAGGGAAATCGAAGAAAAGAAAGATTTTGAAAATCCAGAATACATGAAATTGCTTGTTCCTAATTTTTATTCAAAACATATCTTACGTTTAGATCCAAGTCTTTGGCCAGAGCCTGTTAATCGATCATTTGGTAAAATTAATCAGTCATTGTATGTAACAATGCAGGGGCCAAGCGAATTCGGCTTGTCAGGTAAACTTGAAAAATGGGATGTTACAAAAGAACTTCCAAAAATTACAGTACCAACATTATCTATTGGAGCAAAATATGATACAATGGATCCGGAACACATGAAATGGATAGCGACGCAAGTTAAAAACGGAACGTATTTGTATTGTGAGAAAGGAAGTCATATGGCGATGTATGATGATCAGCAGACTTATATGACAGGTCTTATTAAATTTTTAAAAGATACGTCAAAGTAAAATATGCTTTTGGAGTAAGTAATTGCTTCCAACAATTAAAGATTTTAAATTATAAAGAAGCCTTCATATTTTGAAGGCTTCTGTCATTTTTATTACTTTTTGCGAAATACAATAAATGAAAATATATTGCTTATAAATGCGGCTATAAACCATGAACGCATCCAGAAAAATAAAAATTCAGATTTATCTTGGCAATTAATACAGGCTAATGATAAGGTGACAAAAAAAGCTGTAATTATATTTTTCCAAAACTTTATGGAAGTTTTTCCTATGGAGAAAAAGGCAGTCATTTTTAATTAAGATTTATCAGCTGTGGGCCAAATTCTTCATAGAATATATTTTCCTGCTTTACATTCAAACCGATTAAGGAATCGTACTGCGCTTTGATAAACATTTCAGGACCGCATATATAATATTTCGCCTGATACAGTAATACAGCATCTTTGCATTTGTTCAAATCTACTCGTCCTTGTATTATTTTATCGGTATCATGATGACTTTCTACAGTATCATAAAATGTAAAGGTTTCAAGCCATTTTGCTTCGTTCTTCAATGCATCGATTTGATTTTTAAAAGCATGTACCGATTCATTTCTACAGCCGTGAATCCATACTGTTTTTTTATTTTGAAGAGAGTTAAGATTGGTTTCCAGCATGCTCAACATAGGAGTAAAACCGACTCCGCCGCTTATCAATACAAGAGGATTTTCGGAATCTTTTTCGAGATGAAAAATTCCAGCAGGAGCTGAAAGTGAAATTACATCACCTTCTGATTTTCCGTGCAGTGTATTGGAAACTAAACCTGAAGGATTAGATCCAATTCCAGTTTCTTTTTTAACTGAAATTCTGTAATATTCAGGGTTAAACGCGCTCGAAAGGCTGTACTGTCTTGGCTGTAATAGTCCAAGCTCTTCAACAAAAACCTGAACGCTTACAAACTGCCCAGAATGGAAATCAGTAATTGCGTTGCCATCTTCTGGATAGAGATAAAAAGATTTTATTTCCGCAGACTCTTCGACAATTTTTTTGATAATGAATTTTCTCCATCCGCTCCAGCTTCCTGGTTTTGTCGCATTTTCAGCATACAATCCTTTTTCGATGTCAATCATTATCTGTGCAAGCTGGTAAAAAGCTGTTGTCCATGCGTCTAGAATTTCGGGTGTTGCCGCATCTCCCACCACTTCTCCTATAGAGGCAATGAGATGAGTTCCAACTATTTTGTATTGATCAGGCTGAATGTTAAGACTTCTGTGTTTGGTGCCAATTCCTTTAAGAACTCCTATAAGTACTTCTGGATTATCAATGTTTTCGGCATACGCAAGTACCGCATTTGCCAAGGCAGATTTTTGTCTTCCATTTGCCTGATTTCCCATATTAAACATATTTCTCAATTCGGGATGATGTGTAAACATTCTGGCATAGAAATAATTAGTCAGGTCCTCGTCGCTAGATCTTAAAATTGGAATAGTAGCTTTGATGAGTTCTTTTTGATGTGCTTTCATGGTGTGATATTTAGGATTTTATATTTTAAATATTGCATTTAGTGGAATTAATTTTCCTCTCCTGCAAATTTAAGTAGACACCAATGCCGCGTTTTATGATTGAAATCATAAGAGCACAAAAAATAAAAAGCAATAGAATATAAAAGACTTGTTAATCCGCAGTTTTTAAATTGTCTCCATCTTTGAAATGAAGTCTTCTAAAAACCACTCCAGACAATATTGTCAGCGAACCCACCACTAAAAAGGTGTAACGGAAAGCATTGTGAATTTCGTTATGGATGAGTTTTACATCACCTTGAAAAATTTTAAGAACCAATAATCCTAAAGCAATTCCAAAACCAATTGCGAGCTGTTGATTTACAGAGACCAGAGAATTACCGTCGCTGGTATGATACACTCTTAAATCTGCGATAGAAATAGAATTCATCGCGGTAAACTGTATCGAGTTAAAAAATCCTAAAATACAGATAATAGGAATGTACCAGTAGATAGAAGTATGAATATTAGGTATGGCAAGTGCACAGATTACGACCCCAATTATAAAAGTATTTACCATTAGGGTTTTTCGATATCCGTAAGTATTTAAGATTTTAATGACAGCCGATTTTCCAAAAATCGCCGTTAGAGCCATTGGCGCAACAATCCATCCTGAAACAACTGCTGACTTTCCGTAAGCAATCTGAATCATCATTGGAAGCAAAAGCGGAATAGAACTGTAACCAAGTCGGGTTGCTATATTGCCAATTATACCCACACGAAAAGTTCGTACTTGAAAAAGATTTAAAGGAAAAATAGGATTATTGTCTGTTATTGCATGACGATAATACCAGTAAAGCATTAGAAACCCAGACATTAGAATAAGTAAAACAGGCGACAAATGCACAGTATTACCGAACAATTCTAAAGAAATGGACAAAAGGAGGGAAGCTGCGCAAAAATCAAGAAACCTTTTAAATCAAAATCGATTATTGGAGATTTATAATCTGGCATGTATTTTAAACTTAGAATAATACCAATTAATCCGAAAGGGATATTGATTAGAAAAATCCAATGCCAAGACAAATAATCTACCATATAGCCGCCCACTAAAGGCCCTAAAACCGGACCAATCAAAGCTGGTATAATGGCAAAATTCATCGCCTTTAGCAATTCTCTTTTTGGAAATGTTCTAATCAGCGCCAGTTTGCCAACAGGAGTCATTAAACTTCCTCCGATACCCTGAACCACACGTGCAAAAACCAAATGGGTTAAAGACTGCGAAAGAGCGCAGAGCAAAGAGCCGATACTAAATAACAGCAATGCACAAATAAAGACTTTCCTTGTTCCAAATTTGTCAGACAGAAACCCACTTACAGGCATAAAAAGTGCCAGTGTTAATACGTAACTGATAATTGCATTCTGCATTTCCAAAGGTGATTCGTGCAGATCTCGGGCAATAGCAGTTATTGAAGTATTAAGAATAGTAGAATCCAGCATCTGCATAAAAATGGAAGTTGCCAAGATAATAGGAAGTACTTTTTTGATAGATTCATTAGTTTGCGCCCCAATAATTTCTTTCATATTATATTTTTTATGGCATTCCAAATTTTAAGATACTAACAAAGATAATAAACGTCTTTTAGTTTCTGCTAATTACTATTTATATTCTAAATTCCGAATTTCAAATTTCAAATTTCAAATTCCAAATTCCAAATTCCGAATTCCAAATTCCAAATTTCACTCTTTACTCTTCACTCTTTACCCTTTACTCTTTACTCTTTACTCTTTACTCTTTACTCTTTACTCTTTACTCTTTACTCTTTACTCTTTACTCTTTACTCTTTACTCTTTACTCTTTACTCTTTACTCTTTACTCTTTACTCTTTACTCTTTACTCTTTACTCTTTACTCTTTACTCTTTCCTCTTTCCTCTTCACTCTTCACTCTTCACTCTTCACTCTTTACTCTTCACTCTTTACTCTTTACTCTTCACTCTTCACTCTTCACTCTTCACTTTCTCCTTACCATCATCATATTTCGGATTATCCGGCGTGACTGCATTATATTCATCCAAGGTTCTTCTATTTGGATCATTATTGTTTTTTAACTCTTCATCCAGTTCGTGGTTCAGTTGAGTGTTTTCTTCAAAGTTTGGATTAATATCATCATTATCGTCAATCGTTTCTCTGTTAGATATGTTTTTATCTTTAATGTGATTGTACTGGTCTTTATCAGCATTTTCATCATTTTGATGCTTGCTTAACTGCTGTATCTTTTGTTGTTTCCATAGCTTCAGGAGTAATAGATTCTTTATCTGATTTGTTGTTTTTATTTGAAGTATTCATGATAATAAATTTTTAAATTAATATCCATAAAATTAAAGACTATTTAATGAGATTGATTATAATTTTTTGGTTTGTAATTGTATTATTATCAGTTGTTTAAGTATGGGTATTTTATAATATTGATTATAGAATAATACAACAGATTACTTTTAATTTTTTAGTTACTTATGTTAAATTTTTTTATGGAATTATTAAATTTTAAATCGAGAAAATCATGAAAGTATCTAATGAAATAATTAACGGATTCTATATTTTTTTATTAATAGCAGTTTTTTTTGTACTACTGGAAGTTTTAGGACTGTCCCACATATTTTATCTACGCTTATTAAACGTATTTTTCATTTTTTATGGCGTAAACAGAACCTTGCAGATGAATCGTAAAGATGGTAACAATAATTTTATTCTGAATGCTGTATCTGCATTGCTTACAGCTTTTACAGGTGTGATGCTAAGTATTGTTGCATTGGTTATTTATAGTTATGCTAGAGGTGGAGATGCGTATGTAAAATCATTGTCGCAGGCATTTATGTTTGGAGGAGATCCATCGGTGCCAACTTATTGTCTCTCACTTTTATTTGAAGGAAGTGCTTCCTGTGTAATTGTTACTTTAATGCTGATGTTGTATTGGAATAATAAATACAAAGCTGATTGATAATTGAACATGAAAGATCAACAAACAGTCTAAAAAACTCATAAAAGTGCTATTGTTAAGCTTAATTTTCTCTTAGAGGATTTTATTTATCTTTTATAATTTCTTATTTTTAGTAGATAAACTGCTGAAAAATAAATAAGATTATGGTTTTAAATGTTAAGCGTTTACTTTTTTATATGCTTCTGGCTCTGTTGTTACAACCCTATGGAGTGACAGCACAATTGTTAGGTTCTGGTAAATCTCCAGTTGAAGAACCTCTAAAAGAGCCGGAAGATTCTCTGGGAAGAAGAACTCCGCAGGGAACTGTTAACGGATTTATTAAGGCAATTGGCGATCAGAATTATATACGTGCGAGCCAGTATTTTGTTTTAAGCAAACGATCTTACCGTCGAACTCCTGAAAGAATAAAAATAGCCGAGACTTTTCAGCAAGCTTTTGGACAAGGGAGGAAATCTTTCCCCATCTTCCATTATCAGCAATAAAGAAACGGGACGCACAGATGACGATCTGGCGGCGGGAGTTGATCTTGTTGGAACTATAACAACAGGTAAAACAGCCATAAGACTTTATGTAGAAAACCAGTCCGATGATAGTCAGCCGCCTTTATGGCTTTTTTCAGCTGAAACTGTAGAATCAATTGTTTCGGCTGACGTTTCGGGAGAAAAAGACTTTTTTAGACCGCGTACTGCCGACAGTTTTAAAAGAACGAAAATTAGGAAATGTTCCAATAGGCCATTGGGCAGTGGTAGTCATTATGACTGTCGTATCGTATTTACTTTCCAGATTATTACTTTTTGTAGCAGTTTATGTGATACAAAAAGTATGGAAGAAAGTCGCCAGTGAAAAAGGTACAGCGGTTATAGAAGCTTTCTCACTTCCCGTTCTTATGTACACAACGGTAATTTTGTTTGTCGCATTAACCCAGCGAATGGGAATTTCTATCATTGTACGCCAGCGTTTCAGTATTATTATAATTACTATAGGAATTGTTGCTTTTCTAATATTGCTTTGGAGGTTAACTGATTTTGTAAGCATGTATACGCGAAGCAGAATGAACAGGCGAGGCCGAATTTCTGCTGTATCGGCGATATTATTTTTAAGCCGTACGACAAAAGTAGCTATCGTTTTTATTGGAATTATAGCGATACTAGGAATTATTGGTGTAGATGTAACAGCGGGACTTGCGCCGCTGGGTATTGGAGGTATTGCCTTGGCACTTGGAGCACAAAAAACTATAGAAAACTTTGTAGGAAGTGTGAGTCTTATTGCTGATCAGCCGTTGCGAGTAGGTGATTACTGCCGCGTAGATGATATTAAAGGAACTGTCGAATCTATCGGAATGCGTTCTACCATGCTTCGCACTTCTGCGCGCACCATTGTTACTATTCCGAACGGGCAGTTATCAGCCAGTAAAATAGAAAATTTTGCACATCGGGATCGTTTTATCTTTAATCCGATATTTAATTTCAGAATGGATACAGCGCCAGATCAGATGCGCTATTTATTGGTAGAACTTAAGTCTTTACTATATGCTCATCCTGCAGTACTGAATTCATCTCCCGTGGTACGCTTTACAGGAATTACAACCGATGCCTTAAAAGTTGAAATCACAGCTTATATTGAAGCGGTTAATTTTGAAAAGTCTCAGGAAGTTCAGGAGGATTTACTATTACGAATGATGGATATAATTGAAAGCGCCGGTACATCGCTGGCATATCCATCTCAGACACTTTATATGGCTCGTGACACTACGGTATCAATTGAAAAAGCGGCAAAAGTTTCAGAAACAGTTAAAAAGTGGAAAGAAAACAACGAACTCCATATCCCTGAATTTGATCCGAAACGCATCGAAGAATTAAAAGGGACTATAAAATATCCAGATGAAGGAAGTTTTAAACGAGATGAAGAGTAAAAAAGAATGCCGTCTCAAATATTAATTTGAGACGGCTATATTTCACAATAAAAGTTTTTTATTTTTTGATGCAACAAGTGAGAATATATCGCAATTATCAAGAAAGAAATTTGGTTATTGCCTTTTCCAATTCTTCTCGAATAGCGACAATAGAATAAGGTTTCGTAATAAACTGCGTCGCTTCATGCTTTGTGGCAAACATTTTATCCTCAACACTTGAAGAAGTCGAATAAATAATAACTGGAATGTTTTTAAGAGCATCGTCTTGTTTAATGTTTTTCAAAAATTCTCTGCCGTCCATCACCGGCATATTAAGATCGAGAAAAATCAAATCAGGTTTTTGAAAGCCTTCGGCATTTAATTTCTCAAATGCTTCTTTGCCATGTCCTGCTTCTTCATATCTCACAGAGGTTTCAAGCGACAATAATGACTCCTGAAATATCTCGCGGTCATCGGAGTCGTCGTCAATTAAAAAGACTACTTTCATTTATTTTAATTTAAGTAAAAACAAAGATACAACTTCTTTCCTCATAAATTTTAACATTGGGCTTTATGAATGTTTAATTGGTATTACAATGGTAAATGTAGTTCCAAGACCTTCCTTAGATTCGGCGGTAATCTGTCCATTGTGGTTCTGCATAATTTTGCGACAAATAGCAAGACCTATTCCTGTTCCTGCGAACTCATCTTTTCCGTGGAGACGCTGAAAAATATTAAAAATCTGCTCCGCATAGTTTTGACTGAATCCGATTCCGTTATCAATTATTTCAATTTTGACATATTCAGATGTGCTGTCCAAGGAAAGTTCTTTTATAGCCGAATCTGAAAGAATTTCCGATGTAATTGTGATATTCGGGGCAACTCCATTTTTACTGTATTTAAGTGCATTTGAAATCAGATTACCAAAAAGCTGTGACATTTGCGGCGGAATGGCTTCTACTATGGGAAGCTTTGCAACTGATATAGAAGCATTTTTCTGCTCGATAGTTAAATCAAAATCAGTAATGATATCTTCTACAATCTGATTAAGGTCAGTATATTCGAATATTTTGGAGGTATTTGATAGTTGCGAATATCCCAATACATCTTTGATGAGGTTTTCCATTCTTTTTGTAGAACTGGTAATCTTGTTCAGATAGGTACTTACTTTATTTGGATCTTTTTCCAGATTCTCTTTTAGCATTTCTGTAAAAACACTAATCTTTCGAACAGGTTCTTGAAGATCGTGGGAGGCGATGTAAGCAAACTGCTGTAGTTCTTGATTATTGATTTCCAGTTCTGCATTGGCGACATGGAGTTCAGCAGTACGTTCTTTTACTTTAAATTTAAGTTCTTCTTGTAATTCACGTTCCTTAGTGACATCCTGTGCTGTTCCGCTTAGGCATTCCGGAATGCCGTCTTTATCATATATAAGCTGGGCGTTTGCATGTATAATGCGAACCTGTCCTGTTACACTATTTATAATGGGAAACTCAGAATCATAAAAATCAGATGATTCTGGTTTAATAGTTTCTTCTATGGAATGGATTACTTTCTGTCTGTGAGTTTCTGCAATCAGACTGAAAAGATCTTCCTTGTTTGTGCTGTGATGCTTGCAGGCCCAGCCAATGTTTAAAACGTGTAGAACATACAAAAGTATTGCTGGGCAGATCTAGTTTCCAAGTTGCTAGTTCTGCAAGCTCTACAGCACCGGCAAGTGCCATTCTTGTTTCTTCGAGTTTTTTGTTCGCTATAACCTGATCTGTAACATCAATTGCAATATCCATAATGCCATAAATTTCACCTTGTGCATTTCGTATAGGAGTATAGGTAAAATCAAAGTAAAATGTTTTTAGAGCGCCATTCATTTTAAGTGTTGCCGGCATGGCACTGCCGTAATAAGTTTCACCAGTACGGTATATATTCTCAAGAATTTCCATAAAAGGCTGGCCTTTGAGTTCTGGAACGCCTATTTCCATTGGCTGTCCAATGACCGATTTGTCCTTTCCCCAATAGCCGATCATAATATCATTGGCAATTTCAATTTTCATGTTACTGCCTGTAAAAAGGCAAATAGCAACCGGAGACTGCTCAATCATAAGACTTATGCGTTGTTCGCTTTCCGCTAAGGCTTTTCTTCCCGTAATAATTTCGTCCATATCCATACAGAAACCAGCATAGCCGGCATAATTTCCGTCGGCGTCATAAAAAGGATCACCGGCGACCCTGCACCACATAATATCTCCGTTATTTTTCTTAGCTCTGAATAGTACATCAAAATGTTTTCTAGATGATGTCGCTTCTATATACGATTGTATTGAAGTTTTTAAATCTTCTTCCAGAATAACCGATGTCCACGCTCCATCTTTAAGAGCATCGATGCTAAGACCTGTAAACTCGATCAATGTTTTGTTGAAATAAGTCAGTTTTCCTTCTTTGTTAGAAAGCCAAAGACCAGTAGGAGAGCTGTCTGTTACATTTTGAAAGAGTCTTTCGGCTTCCTGTTTTGTCTGAATCAAAAGAGATTCAGCTTCCTGTAAAGTAACACGGTTTTGCTCGCGCTCTGTTATATCGGCAATTGTACCAGAAAAAGCAGCAGTTTTGCCTTCAGAATTGATCATTCTTGTCGCTGAAACTGCAATAGTATGTACACTGCCGTCATCCCAAACTACTCTTGGGGTATAATAAAAAGTTCCTGTTTCGATGCCTCTTTCTATAGCTTCAGAACGGAGATAAAGATCATCAGGATGTACATATTTTAAAAAATCCCTGCGGGTTAAATTGTCTTGTATTTTTCCTGAAAGCAACATTGAAAATTCAGGGGTATAGTCAATACTGTTATCTGTAAAGTCAACATTGAAAAGTCCCAGTCCCATACTTTTAATGGTAAGGTCTGTAAGTTGTCGGGATTTCAATAGTTCAGAAGCGACTTTCCTATGTGCTGTTATATCCTGCGACTGTTCCGTTAAAACGGTAGGCATTTTTTGTATCATCAAACCATGCTTTTCCCAAGGCGTGCACCGTTCTTGGTACCTTAGTGCTTGGATGTATAATGGTATATTCGATATCATATTTACCGCCAGAATCATATTGCAGCCGCATTAGAAATTGCATCAATAACACGTTGTCTGTCGTATTCTGCAATGGCGACCGTGGCATTACTAAGTAATATTTCATCATCAGCTTTTAATCCAAACCATTCTTTCAGTCTTGGATTAGCAGAAAATTTGCGTGAAGCGGGATTTAGGTCAAAAGTTCCAAATTCAGCCGCATTAATAGCAAATTCAAGTTCATCTTTACTCTCTTTTAATTTTTGGTTGTAAAATACCTTTTCAGTTGTTTCATTACACACCACTAAAACTCCTTTTATCTGTCGGTCATCATCACGGATAGGGCTGTAACTGAAAGTCCAATAAACATCCTCAAGTCTTCCGTTGCGATAGATGGGAAGTAATAAGTCATCGTACCAGATGCTTTCTCCAGTGGTCAATACTTTTGTAATAAGGGGATAGATAAAATACCATATTTCAGGCCAGCAGTCAACAGCTTTCTGTCCCATAGCTTTGGGGTGCTTTCCTTCGTTCCCCAAGCTCGGACGATACGAATCATTATAGAATTGTACCAAATCTTCTCCCCACCATAGAAACATGGGAAATTTTGATGATAAAATAGTAGCAAGGGTATTTTTTAAACTTTCAGGCCATTGATCTGGTGTTCCAATGGAAGTCTCGGACCAGTTTATATTTCGGATAATTTCGGAGGATTGTCCGCCGTTTTGAAGAAAAAAAAGATCGCCTGCTCAAATTATCGGTGTCCAAGTTTGTTATTTTTTTAAGACAAAAAATATAAGATTTAATGTCTGCACGTTAGGGGAAATTTAGATAATTCTTATTTAAAACTGTTTAAATTAATTACTTAGAAACAGCTAAATCTTAAATTAATCCAGATTAAAAATACTGTTTTCGTAACAGATGATTTTATATAATTTTTGAAATTAGTTATTGAATTTTAATCTGCGTAAAAAAGATTATCTGATTTAGTCCAATTTTTTCTTATGAATTACTCTTATGAACTTCTATGTTTTTGAAAGTGTTTTCTTAAGAAAAAATGTTTAACTTTATAGTTAGGTTTATTTTTTTATTGATTTGTTTCCTAACAGAAATACAAATTATGAAACACAAGATTTCTTTTAATCGTAATAATCAAATTAAAAGCCATGCCGCAACAAAACTCTGAGAGAATTATTTATTTAGCTGACGATGACGAGGATGACAGAATACTGTTTTTGGAAGCAGTAGAGGATCTCAATATCCCAGTTAGTGTTGAGTTGGCGGTCGATGGAAAAGAATTGATAAATGCGCTTACTAATTTAGAGCGTCTTCCTGAAATAATATTCCTTGATATTAATATGCCATGCAAGAACGGTTTTGAGTGTCTGAAAGAAATTCGAAGTAAAAACGGCGCTCTGCAAAAAGTAAAAATAGTTATACTTTCGACCAGCAAGCAGTTCGTTGCATATTACTCTTGCCTATAAGCTTGGTGCCGATTTTTATGCTGTAAAACCAGGCAGTATTCAAGGATTAAGAGATCTTTTGAAAAAAGTACTGGATCATGAATGGAAAAATGAAAAACGAGACATGAAAAAATTTCTTCTGACTTAATACCTTGATAATGCGCTTCTATAATAATGTAGTTACTTTCTATAATAATGTAATTACTTTCCAATCGAGAACCTGACATTAAAAAATTGTAATCTTGCCGGAATATTTTGTAAAAACTTTATTCTTCCATTCAAGTAACTTTGTCTCTGCTGTACTAAACAACAGAAGAATCTAATACGGAAACGAAACTGAAAAGACAGGGGGTCGGCGGAATTGTCTGCAGGATCCGGACAGTGATTTAGTTAGTTACGGCATACCTCAGGCATCCGCCGAGTCGCCGAAAACTCCTTAAAAACTTTAAGGAGTTTTTTTTGTTTATTACTATTGGATAATTGATATGCATTAGAAAAAAATAATCCAGCTCTAAAATCAGTACTAAACTTCATAAATACTTTCCAAGCAAGGTTGTGGCTTCCCTCAATAATGATGCGTATATTTGGGAATGTAAATAACAATAATGCTATCTATGAAGAAAATAGGATTTTTATCATTTGGGCACTGGGCAGACCATCCTTCCTATAAATCTCGTACGGCGACCGATACTTTGCTCCAGTCCATCGATTTGGCTGTTGCGGCAGAGGAAATTGGTTTAGATGGAGCTTATTTTCGTGTTCATCATTTTGCGCGACAACTTGCATCGCCTTTTCCTTTACTTTCGGCTATTGGTGCTAAAACAAACAAAATAGAGATTGGAACGGGAGTGATCGACATGCGGTATGAAAATCCACTGTATATGGTGGAAGATGCCAGTCTTGCTGACTTAATTTCAGGAGGACGCTTACAACTAGGAATCAGCAGGGGATCACCGGAACAAGTTGTTGACGGCTGGCGTTCTTTTGGTTATGAACCAAAGGAAGGAGAAACAGATGCTGATATGGGACGTAATAAAGCTTTGGAATTTTTGGATAAGCTGAGCGGTCAAGGATTTGCAGAGCCAAATCCGTATCCAATGTTTCCAAATCCTCCTGGTTTACTCCGCCTTGAACCTCATTCAGAAGGATTACGAGATCGTATCTGGTGGGGAGTCGCATCCAACGCTACTGCTGTTTGGGCGACCGAAAACGGAATGCATCTGCAGAGTTCTACCTTGAAATACGATGAAAATGGGAAACCTTTTCACATCCAGCAGGCTGAGCAGATCAGGATATATAAAGAAGCTTGGAAGAAAGCGGGACATCAGCACGAGCCTCGAGTTTCTGTAAGCCGTTCTATTTTTGCACTGGTTAATGATCAGGACAGATATTATTTTGGCGATCAGGGTAAAGGATCTGATAGCTTTGGTAATATCGAAAGAGATAAACGAGCAATATTCGGAAAGAGTTACGCTGCAGAACCGGATAAACTTATTGCTGAACTGGCTCAAGACGAAGCTATCCAGGAAGCCGATACAGTACTGTTGACCATACCAAATACATTAGGTGTTGATTATAATGTGCACATACTGTCGGCCATACTAGAACACGTTGCTCCAGAATTGGGATGGCGTTAGATTTTTAAAACAATTAAAAAGCCCCTGCTTATTATAAGAGGGGCTTTTGTATGAAATATAGCGAAGAGTATATTATTTTTTTGCTGTGTTTACATCGATACCAATCTCGATATCTTTACTAATCATCCATTCTGCAGGATCTGTCTCAGTTGTTCCAAATTTAATATCCCAGTCTGTACGGTTAACAGTAAACTTAGCTTGTATAGATGCATTTCCGTCCGCGATTGTAACTTTTGCAGGGAAAGAGACATTAAGCGCTTTTCCTTTTAAAGTCAGGTTACCGCTTACCGTTTTATTAGCACCTTCTATAGCTCCTTTTGCGGCGGGATCTAATGCGGCAACTTTAGTGATTTTAAAATCGGCAGTTGGATTTTTCTCCACATCAAAGAAATCGTCGCTTTTTAAGTGAGCTTCCAATTCAGAATATTTTTTATCTTTTTCCGTTACTGATGCAGGATCTACTTTAATTGACTTCATATCAATTACAAATTCACCAGCTGTAAGTTCTTCCCCTTCAACTGATACTTCCCCAGACACAAGTGTGAGTGTTCCCCAGCGAGGTGCAAAACCTCCTTTATGAAATGCTTTCCAGTCTACTTTAGATGTTTCTAAATTTACTGGTAATACATCTCCCGTTTTTTCTGCTACTTGTTGTTCCTCTGTAGTGGTTGTTTCAGTAGAAGATTTTTTTCCGCAGGAAGTTAAAAATAAAGTAACTGCTTGCTAATGTGAATACGCTTAATTTTTTCATTTGCTATGTATTTAATTATTAAATAAGTTTAAAAGGTTTAAATTATGAAAATTTTCCCACTATATCTAGTGAGCAATTTATTTTTTATTGTGAATTGCTTCAATTTAAAAAGCTGCTAGATCTCCATTGCAGAAAATCCCTAAAATAAAATTCAGAATCAGGTTTAACTTAATGTAGTTTAAGAAGCAGTATTAAACTAGTTTAAGACTATTTCTTAAACCTGTTTATAGGCAGTACATAAAGTTTTGCTTCAACTTTGTAAACAAGTTTTGCCAGTCAAGACAACGAGTATTAATACAGTATAAATTTAAAGCAAAAAAAAGATGCTGCACGTAATTGTAAAGTTGTATCCTGGAACTTCTGAGGAACAAAAAGAAAAAATCGCACAAGAAATCACCAGTATAATTATGAACCATACCGAAAAACCCGAAGCGAGCAGTTTCTATTGAAATAACAGAAGTAGCTGAAGAGGTTTGGATGGATCAAGTATACGACAAGGAAATAAAGCCTAATATGGAGAAGCTTTATAAAAAGCCAGGTTATTAATAATCAATTATTCTTAGGTAATTAAAAATAATGATATGAATTACACAAAAGAAAAACAAGCGATTAGTACATTACTGGACAATTTTGCCCAAGTATTAAACAGCGCGCAGACTAAGGCAATTCCAGATTTTTTTGATCAGGATGCTATTTTCATTCCTGAAGGGATGGGAAAATTTATTGGAATTGATACATTAGGAAAAACAGACGAGGGTTTTCTTAAGCGTGCTAATTTTAAAATCAGTTATACGATAAAAGATATTACTGTAGAAAATAATTATGCGTTTGTAGAAGCTTTTGCTTCTACAGTAGAAAATCGTATTTCTGATCTAAATTCTGTAAAAAAGAGCAGTATGGATTTCTTCGTTCTTAAAAATGTGGATGATAATTGGAAGATTTACCGATACATTTTTAATAATGTAAAAGAACTTGAAGTAATTTAAAACAAACTTAATCATGAAAGCGACAGTTTTAAGAAGAGCAGGCGGTGCAGAAAATTTTTCTTTCGAAGAACTACCTATTCCAGTACCGCTAAAAGGTAAGGTTCTGATAAAAGTAAAAGCCTTTGGACTTAATAGATCCGAACTCATGACACGCAAGGGATTATCTCCAGATGTAATTTTCCCAAGAGTACTAGGGATTGAATGCGTCGGCGAAGTAGAAAATGATCCAGAAGGTATCTGGGGAAAAGGACAGAAAGTTGCGAGCATTCATGGGTGGAATGGGACGTGATTTTGACGGAAGTTACGCCGAATACACTGTTCTTCCTCGAGAGATTATTATGCCTTTTGAAAGCACGCTTCCTTGGGAAACCTTAGGTACCTTGCCAGAAATGTTCCAAACCGCATACGGATCACTGCATCGTTCACTTAAAATTGCAAAAGGCGAAACCTTACTAATACGAGGCGGTACCTCTTCTGTTGGATTACTCGTCGCACAATTGGCCAAACAAGCGGGACTTTTTGTAATTGCCACAACTAGAAATGACAATAAAAAAGAGCTTTTATTAGCTAATGGAGCAAATGCAGTTCTTATTGATAATGGAAATTTGGCAGAAGTAATCAAAAGAGAAAACAGATTGAAGATTGATAAGGTGTTGGAGCTTGTGGGCACCACGACACTAAAAGATTCTCTTAAATTAGTTGATAATGGCGGAAGTGTCTGCATGACTGGAATGCTGTCTGAAGAATGGTCGATTGTCGCATTTGCCCCAATGGAGTTTATTCCTGCAACGGTTAATCTTACTGTTTATGACAGTGGTCAAATCCGAATTGAAGGAAAATATTTCCAGAAATTTGTTAATGAAATTGAAAATAATATGCTAAAACCAGCTATAAAACGTATCTTTAGTTTAGATGATATCGCAGAAGCGCATCATTTTATGGAAAACAATTCCGGCGGGGGAAAAATTGTTGTTCTGCCTTAAAAAGGAATTTCTAAAAAACAAAACCTTATGATATTGCAATCTTACAAAACCACACATAAGACCACTCAAACTAAAGATAATTCTGAAGATCAATTTCGCTTCGATGTTCTTGAAGGTCTGGGAAGCAAACCCAAAAAACTGCATTCTAAATATTTTTATGATAAAATAGGAGATCGTCTTTTCCAGCAGATTATGGCAATGCCAGAATATTATCTGACGAATTGCGAAATGGATATATTTCAAAATAAAACTTCAGATCTGGCTAAAATAATTCTGGAAAATGATTCGGCATTTGATTTAATAGAACTCGGTGCTGGGGACGGTACTAAATCGGCTTTTTTGCTTAAGCATCTTTTAGAGCAAAAAGCAGATTTTAATTATATGCCAATCGATATATCGGCCAATATATTAACGGTGTTGGAGCAAAAACTAAATACTGAACTGCCACAACTTACTATTACTTCTTTGGAAGGGGAATATTTTAAGATGCTTGAAAAAGCCGCTCATTTATCTTCAAGAAGAAAAGTAGTTCTTTTTTTAGGAAGTAATATTGGTAATATGGAAAAGGACGAAGCTTCTGCATTTTGCAAAGGTCTCAACGACTATCTTTCTCCAGGAGATATTGTACTAATGGGCTTTGACCTGAAAAAAAATCCGCAGATTATACTTGATGCCTATAATGACAAAACGGGAATTACCGCGTCATTTAATCTTAATTTGCTTACCCGTATTAACAACGAACTAAATGCTGATTTTGTTCTGGAAAAATTTGAACACTATCAAACATACGACCCACTTAGCGGTGCCTGCAGAAGTTATCTGGTAAGTTTAGAAAATCAGACCATCACGATAGACGGACAGCCGATAAATTTTGAAAAAGACGAGCTGGTTTACATGGAACTTTCGCAGAAATATTCATTGGAAGAAAGTGATGATTTAGCCGCTAATTCTGGATTTGTGACTATTAATCACATCATGGATTCAAAATCATGGTTCACGGATGCATTGTGGCAGGTTGTTTAATTTTAAAAGATAATGAAGATGCAGGAAAAACAAGCAGTAATAAATCAGGAACGGTTACTAGATAAATATAATAGCGTCAGATCGCATTCTGAAAATATATGCAAACCACTAGAAATAGAAGATTATGTGGTACAGCCAGTAGTAGATGTGAGTCCGCCGAAATGGCATCTTGGTCATACAACTTGGTTTTTTGAAACTTTTATCTTAAAACCTTATAATAAAGGCTACAAAGTATTTAATGATCAATATGACTTTGTTTTTAATAGTTATTATGAAAGTGTTGGCGCAAGAGTAGTACGCACAGATCGTGGTAATTTGAGCCGTCCATCGGTTACAGATGTTTATCAGTATCGGGCTTATGTTGACGAGCAGATGGAAATTTTTCTTCAAAATGAAATACTTTCTTCTGAATTAGCGGAAGTACTAGAACTCGGACTTAACCATGAACAACAGCATCAGGAATTACTGTTTAGTGATATAAAATATATCTTGGGGCATAATCCGCTTTTTCCAGTTTATAGTTCAGATAAAATTTTTGACCAACAGACTTCACAAGACAATGAATTTGTAAAAGTAGAAGCTGGCATTTATGAAATTGGATATAAAGGTGAAGATTTTTGTTTTGACAACGAACTCGGACGCCACAAAGAATATCTGGATCGTTTTGAAATAGCAAAATATCCTGTAACAAATGCTCAATATCTTGAATTTATTGCTGACGGAGGTTATACCAATTTTAAATACTGGCATTCTGAAGGTTGGGAATGGGTAAAAGAAAACGCAGTAAAATCACCACTCTACTGGCATTATATCGATCAGAAGTGGATGAATTATACTTTTGCTGGTTTACAGGAAATAGACCTGAATGAACCAGTTTGTCATGTCAATTTTTACGAAGCATCGGCATTTGCATCTTGGAAAGGAATGCGTCTGCCTACGGAAGCGGAATGGGAAACAGCATCACCAGAATTAAACTGGGGGCGCGCTGGGAATGGACAGACAGTGCATATTTGCCTTATCCTGGATTTCAAAAAGCACCAGGAGCAATAGGAGAATATAACGGAAAATTTATGGTAAGCCAAATGGTTCTACGCGGGGCATCTGTGGCAACACCAAAAGGGCACAGCCGTGCTACGTATCGCAATTTTTTTCATCCTCGTCATCAGTGGCAGTTTATGGGAATACGATTGGTAAAATAAGCCGAATCATCAGAAATAAGAATAAACAAAGCTTCTTGATTATGGATTATAATTTTGATGAGGTTATCTCACGCAGAAACAGCAGTTCTATTAAATGGGATGATGCTCCTTTTGAAGATGTCTTGCCCATGTGGATTGCAGATATGGATTTTAAATCGCCTCCTGCTGTTTTAAATGCTTTGCAGAAAAGGGTAGAGCACGGCATTTTTGGCTATACTTCAATACCTGAAACGTTTTATAATGCCATATTAAACTGGTGGAAAAAGAGATACGGCATTACACTTGAAAAAGAATGGCTCGTGCCAGTTTCGGGAGTTATCCCTGCATTGTCTGCGACGATACAAGCGCTCAGCAATAAAGGAGATAAAGTTATTATTCAGCCTCCTGTTTACAATCATTTTCAGACCAGTATTATCAATTCGGAACGAAATGTTGTCGAAAATAATCTGCTGTATGATAACGGTCAATACGCTATTGATTTTGATTTACTATTAAAACAAACCGCTGACCCTAAAGTTAAACTCTTAATTTTAAGTAATCCGCATAATCCTGTTGGAAGAGTATGGACCAAAGAAGAGTCGCAAAGAATTGGAGATAGTCGCATTAAAAATAATGTAATTGTAATTTCAGATGAAATACATGCCGATTTGGTCTTCAAAGATTATAATCACATTCCGTTTGCTTCACTTGGGGAACCCTACAGCTTGAATTCTATAACGTTGAGTTCGCCTACCAAAAGTTTTAATCTGGCAGGATTACAGGTTGGATATTTCTTTAGCCAAAATAACGAGTCGCGAAAAGCAGTCCAGTCTTCATTTAAAGTGATGGGAATAGAATTATTGAGTTTATTTGGTATCACAGCTCTTATTGCTTGCTTACGAAGAATCGGAACATTGGCTTGAAGCCCTTAAAGAATATCTTTATGAAAATTATCTTTTTCTTGTATCATTTATAGAATTGAATCTTCCTCAAATCAAAGTTACAACTCTACAAGCAACCTATTTAGTTTGGCTCGATTGTACTGCTTTAAAAATTGCATCAGATAATTTAACTCATAATCTCTTAGAAAAACAAAAGCTATGGATCAATTCAGGATCTACGTATGGAGAAATTGGCGAGGGATTTTTGAGAATTAATATCGCGACTCCACGAGCACTATTAGAAATGGGACTAGAAAGGTTGAAAGAAGGACTTTTGTAGATTAGCAGGTTTAAATTTATTGTTATTCTTCAGCAACGATCTTCTTCCGAATTTTACTCAGAAATTCAGGTGTAATACCCAGATAAGAAGCTATTTGCGTATTTGGTATTCGGTTAAATAAATCAGGATACTGCTTTATGAAACTTACATAACGCTCCTCAGCAGTTGAGCTGATATTTTGAAGGATTCGATTTTGAAAATCAATATATTTTCTTTCTGTAATAATCCTGAAATTGCGATCAAATTTGTGGTAATTTACAAAAAGGTATAAAAGATCATCATGATTTATTTGTAAAACTACAGCTGGTTCTATTGCTTCAATATATAACCGACTTGGTATTTGTTCGTAAAAGCTATGAAGGTCACTTATCCAGTCATTTTCAACAGAAAATTGCAAATTGTGCTCTTTTCCTGCGGGATCAACTGCAAACATTTTAAAACAGCCTGAAACGATAAAGTAATAATGGCGGCAGATATCTCCTTGCCGCAATAAGTATCCTCTGCGTCTTATATTTCGAATCGAAAATAGTTTTGCAATTTCTTCTTTTTCGATAGTATTCAGCGGAAAATAAAGATTAAAGAAATTAATCAATTGAATAATAGCTTGATCGGAATTTTGCTGTGGTAAGTTATTGCTCATTTCGTAGTATAAAGAGTAAATATACTAAAAAATGAAACTTTTTTCTAATGTAAATATTGGGTTACTTTAGAACTCTTTTATGTTTTTAAAAGAATTTATAAATTATTCTTTTCTATTCTCGAGCTCCACCTTGAATTTTCCAAAATACGGATTGTCAGCCATAAGTGAATGTCCGATTACTAAAATATGATTTCCTTTTTGGTTGAGGTTAATTTTTAAATCCATTCCAAAAGGCCCGTCCGAAGAATTGTCAGGAAAAATAATTTGATTGAAACGGATATTTCCTTTACCTGTAGCAGGAATAATTTTCGCAGTTAATTCACCCAACTCATCATTTTTAAATTTAATATAAACTTTCGAATTAAGAGAATCTATAGAGCCTTCTGCAAGCAAATAAACCTTTGTCATTTTTTACATTCATTAGAATAGTGTCCCCAATCTGTTTGTTTTCTTTTTTGTTTTTCTTAACCGCAACAGGCTCAGAAACTTCAACTGGAGTTTTCGGGTTTTCTTTATTTTCTTTTTGCTGGCATGAAAATAAGAATATTGATAGTGAAAGAGTTATAAAGAATTTCATAATAGTATTTTTTTAAAGTCTCTCAAATTTAGTTCTCTTTTGAAAATGTTTTGTTACATCGCCACATTCTGATTTTGTAGAATTTAGATGATTGTAAATCAGTAACATCTTATTTCTATAAAAGCAGAAAGGGACAATTTGTCCCTTTTCAATTACTGCTAGTTAGTATACTTAAATTTTTTGAGATAAATATTGAGCAACTTCTGCAAGTCTATTGGCAAATCCCCACTCGTTATCATACCATGCGGCTACAGAAAGCAGATTTCCTTGTTTCGTAGTAAGAGGAAGATCGATTATAGAAGAATGCGGATCTGCAACAATTCTAGCAGAACTCCATTGTTCTTCTAAAACATCTAAAACGCCTTTTAACTGTCCTTCTTTTGCCGCTTTTCTAAAAGCATCATTAACTTCTTCTACAGAACAATCTTTGGTAGTAACCAAATTCAATTCGGCGATACTTCCCGTTTTTGTTGGAACCCTGTATGCTTTTCCTGTAATCTTCAAATCACTCCAGATAAACTGCAGGGCTTTTGCGAGCACCAGATGATGACGGAATTATATTTTCGGCGTGACCCAAGAATCACGTCTGTCTTTCATCGGCTGATCTGTCAATGATTGCGTATTAGTGTAAGAGTGAACCGTAGAGAAAAGACCATATTCAATTCCGAAGTTTTCTTTGATCACTTTTACAACCGTCGCCAATGCATTTGTGGTACAGCTTCCCATACTTATGATTTTATGGTTCTGAGCATCAAATTCATCCAGATTAATTCCTTTCAACAGCACAGCATCGCAGTCTGCTAGTGATTTACTCGGCGCACTTACCAAAACGTATTTGGCACCGTTGTCAATATGTTTTTGGGCATTGTCTCTGGTAGTGGCACGTCCTGTACAATCCACAACTAAATCAACTCCCAGTTCTTTCCAATTCGGAATTTCCTTGCTCGAATTCTTGTACGCAATTTGTCGGCCTCCAATAGTAAAACTGCTGTCGGCTGTTTTTACTTCTTCGTGCCATCTTCCATAATTACTGTCAACACTAAAAAGTGCTCCCAGCAATTCTATATCCTGAATGTCTGCAATGACTTCTGGAACAAAAAGATCGTTTTGCAAAGCCACACGAAGAAACTGTCTTCCAATGCGGCCAAATCCGTATAATGCTATTTTTGCCATAATAAATTTGTATTAAAATTAAAACGTTAGATTATTAGATAAAAAAAACATAGTCCCGAGCGCTGTCGAGACTATGTATTATTTTAGAATTAATTAATTTTTACCAAATGCGCTTCAATAGCGACTCTGTCTGATTCGTATTGTATTGGAAGTTTTAAGTTTTGACCTAATTCTTCTACGCTTTCATCTACCATAAAACCTGGGTTATCGGTAGCGATTTCAAATAAAACACCGCCCGGTTCTCTAAAATAAAGAGAGTGGAAATAATTTCTGTCAATCTGTGGTGTAATAGACAATCCGTATGCTTCGATTTTTTCACGGAAGTGCATTAAAATTTCATCATTTTGAACTCTAAAAGCCACGTGGTGTACAGATCCGTTGGCTACATGACCGCGTTTTTCTTCAGCAAGCTCAACTAAGTCAACAATTGCGGCGTTCTCTACAGCATCTGTTGCATAACGGTAACGATTTACATCCTGCTCAATTAATTTATAGCCAAATATTTCAGTTAAGATTGCGGCAGTTGCTTTTATACTATTTAAAGTTAAAGTGATGTTATGAAAACCTCTTGTTGCAACGTCAGCTTTTACTTCATTGGTTTCCCAAGGTTTTCTGTTATCGTCTGTTTTAGATTCTATTAACTCTAATTTTAATCCGTCTGGATCAAGAAAAGTCAAATATTTTTCTCCGAATTTTTCAGCAGGTTTGTTGTAAATAACATTATGTTCTTCAAAACGTTTCTGCCAAAAATCAAGACTTCCTTTTGGAACAGAATATCCAATTTCAGTTGCCATTCCTGATCCTTTTCTGCCTTGTTGGATTCCTTCTCCCCAAGGGAAAAAAGTTAAGATAGTTCCAGCACTTCCTACTTCATCACCAAAGTAAAAATGGTAAGTTCCCGGATCGTCAAAATTTACTGTTTTTTTGATAAAACGTAATCCTAGTATGTTTGAATAAAAGTTGAAGTTGCGTTTAGCGTCACCTGCAATTGCAGTAATATGGTGTAAGCCTAAAATTTTATTTTCCATGGTTTTTATATGTATTAAATTGTTATTGATTTTCTTTTACAAATTTACTGCTGTTATAGCGTCGCATCGATTAACCTAGATTAAGAAATATAAAGCCGTGCCATTTTCATTTGTTCAATTAATAACCAAATAATATTCCAAGTGTGTTAAGTTGTTGTAAGTTAGTGATTTAATTGTGTTTTCGGGTTTTTAATCCTACGATATATCGTAATTTTATGAATTGAAGCTGTTTTATTTAGAAAATCGGTAGCAATTTAGTTGAAGCTATTTCTTAAATTTACCCTGTTACCGCACAAAATACCACAAGAATTATTGTTTATGGAAAAGCCGACAGATCAAACTGCAGTTATAATGAACCGATTGCAGGAAAGAGAACGAGAACAAATGTTGATTTTGTCTATTTGCGGTTCGCTTGCTCAGGCTTTGTCAAAAGCAGAATTTGACACCGTTGTAAGCACTATTCTTAAAGAGAAGCTTTCTTTTGATGATTTTATTCTGGCTTCTGCCGATGAAAATGAAACAGAATATCATGTTTTCTATCAATTTTTACAGAAAAATATGCCGTTAAAAAAGCTGGCCGTAAATGATGGTTTTTTTGATGTTTGCATGGATTCTGCCGACACTATTATTTTTGACTTAAAAACACTGAGCGAGAAAAAGAATAATTTCCCTCCCTATATTTCTACAGTAAATACGAAAGGTTTTAAAAACGGAATTGGAATCTGCCTTCCCTACATTAAAGGAAACAGAAATGTTCTTTTTCTTTTCTTTAAAAACCCTTCAGCTTTCAACAGAGAATCCAGCCGAATTCTTAGAGGAATTGGGACACAGCTTTCTATTACGGTAAAAAATATTATGCTGACTCAGGAATATGAAAGCAAAATCAGTGAACTTAAAATACAAAATCGAAATTTTTCTGAAAAAGAAGAAAAACCAATTTTAATAAAAAACGAGGGTTTTCATGGAATTGTAGGAAACAGCGATGCCATGCAAAAAGTATACGAACTCATTTCGCAGGTTGCCTCTTCGCAATCGACTGTTTTAATATTTGGTGAAACAGGAACGGGAAAAGAACTTGTAGCTGGTGCAATCCATAATTTATCATCGGTTTCAAACAAAAAAATGATCAAAGTGAATTGTGCTTCCATTCCAGAAAACCTGATCGAAAGTGAATTATTCGGACATGAAAAAGGAGCTTTTACGGGCGCTTTGGAAACCAGAATTGGTAAGTTTGAACAAGCCGAAAACAGTACCATTTTTTTAGATGAAATAGGAGAGATGCCTTTAGAACTGCAAGGAAAACTACTTCGTGTGCTTCAGGAAAAAGAAATTGAGAGAATTGGCGGTAAAAATACCATTAAAGTAAATGTTCGCGTAATTGCGAGCAACCAATAGAATATTAGAAAAAGAAGTTGAAGAAGGCCGTTTTAGAAGTGATTTGTACTATCGCCTAAATGTTTTTCCAATTCAATTACCTTCTTTAAGAGACCGCCCAGAAGATATTGAGGTATTAGGTAATTTTTTCTTAGAAAAACACGCGACAAAAAACGGTAAAAAGATAAAAGGTTTTTCTAAAAAAGTATTGAATAGCATGACTGCAAACACATGGCAGGGAAATGTACGCGAATTAGAAAATATGGTCGAAAGAAGTATTTTATTTGCAAAGGATGAAGTGATAAAAGAAATGAGTTTTACGGAGCTTTTTAAAACCGAAACTTCGACTGTGGAAAATGAATTTTATACCAAAACTTTGCAGGAAGTAGAGAAGGAGCATATTTTAAAGGTAGTTAAAAAATGCAGAGGCAGAATATCTGGACCGCAGGGCGCGGCCGTTTTATTAGGTCTGCCTGGAACAACTTTGATTTCGAGAATGCAGAAATTAGGGATTAAAAAAGAACATTTTACAGATTGATTTATTCCTGAATCATTTTTATTTTCCCTGAAGAAACAGCCCAGAAAATCAATAACGTCATACTGATTACCAAAGCAAATGCCGGATATTGAAATGAAACTGCAAAAGCGATTAAATACGTAGGAAGTCCATATAAATAATTGTTTCGGATTTTTTTATGGCCGAATTTGTAATTTCAGGACGCAAGCAATTTCTTGTTACTGCTCGCCGTGTACCACAACAGATTGTACGAAAGATTGATAAGCACAAATATTCCGGTATAGATTGCCACCGCAATATTAGATGCTTCCCCTTCAAAAAAACGCGCTAATAAAGCGGTAGGATAAGAAACCGCTGTTACCAGAAAAAGAATTAATCCGTTAGCGAACATTATGGCTGTATTACGGCTGTAAATTTGTTTGAAAATCTTATGATGATTGACCCACATAATAAAAATACTGAAAAAAGAAAGTGTAAAAGCAAGATACGATGTCCATTCTCCTTTTAAAAAAGTAAGTAACTGAGTTCCGTTTTTTATAGCAGATGTATCTGGCGCATGAAGATCCAGCACCAAAAGGGTGATGGCAATCGCAAATACGGCATCGCTGAAATTTTCTATTCTTACGGTTTCTTTTTCCATTTTTTTAATTTTTATTTTAACCGCAAAGAGCGCAAAGATTTACGCAAGGTTCGCAAAGTTTTTAGACAAAGCTTTGCGAACTTTATATTTACAAACACAATAAATCAATATGAGAAAACTTTTGCGTGCTTTGCGGTTAAATTTTTTCTCGATCTAAAATTTTTTCTTGTGTTTAAATCATAATTTTATAAATATTGACTTTCGCAGTTTGGGTTCAATATTTTTTGTTTTGTGTCCTTTTCCTGTGGTGTCTTCAACTAGTAAAATTGATCCTGTTTCGAAGGTTCTTTTTTCTCCTAATGAAGTTTCGATTTCTACGCCGCCTTCCAGTAAAACAATATACTGACGGTCTGGCGCATTATGAAAATCATAATCATAAGAAGGGCTGACTTCCCTGAAGACAATTGATTTCACAGGTTCATCATCAGATAAAAATCCGATATCGCCATTATTTTTTAATGGAACTTCAAAGTCTTCAAAATGACTTTCGCCATTATCATCGCTGTAAACTCTAGTAATCTGAATCATTATTTTTTGGAAAAAATAAGTTCGTTCGCCAGATCTACTTCATCCTGACTAATGGTATGTCCCATATTGTCATAGATTTTTTTAGTTACAGAAGCGCCCATTTTTTCTAAAAGTGCGACAGTTTCGTTTACTCTTTCAACAGGAACATGGAAATCAGGATCGCTTGTTCCGATGAAAATTGGTGTATTTTCAAAATTTCCTGAATAATGATTTTCATAAACTTTATCGCCAATAAGTCCGCCTGTAAAAGCGACAACGCCTCCGTATTTTGCTCCATTTCTAGCTGTAAATTCTAAAGCAAGACAAGCACCTTGCGAAAATCCGAGGAAATAAATATTTTCTTTTTCAATTCCGTTTTGCTGAATGGCAACAACAACTTGATGAATAGCCTCTAATGATTTTGAAAATGAAGGTTCGTTTTCTTCAATTGGCACTAAAAACGAATACGGATACCAAGTTCTATTTTCTGCTTCTGGCGCAACCAATGCAAATTTATCGACCTTAAGATGTTTTGCAATTGAAAGAATATCGTGAGCGCCTGCACCGCGTCCGTGAATCATGATCAAAGCTTTTTTAGCCTGGTCTAAAGGCACACCATCTGTTAAAATTTCGGTATTCATAATTTTATTTTTTTAGTATTGTTGTCTATAATTATTGCACGCATACTTAGGAGATTTTTTTAATCCTTTATTATAGTGCTTGCTTGAGTCAAATAAAGTATTTCCACATGCTTGTCATTTCTCCCTTCGGTCGAAATAACAAACTATGGCGACAAACTTTGATGACAACTTTATCAAGAATTATTTATTTCTTCCAAATATCCTGATATTCATCTGGATGTCTTTTAAATTGTGCGTGTACGTAGGGACAAAGTGGTAAAACCATCATATTATTGGCACGTACGTAAGAAGTCATTTCTTCCAAAAGTTTTTTAGCGTAACCTTTTCCTTCTGCTTCTGGCTCAACTCCTGTATGGTAAACGGTTAAGACATCGTCTTTTAAACTTACGGTCATTTCTCCTAGTTTTTTGTCCTCAACATAAAGATTAAAAGCGCCGTGTTTTTTTTCGTCTAATTCTAGTTTTATTGTTTCCATATTTATTTTTTTATGTCTTGGTTTACAAATACAAAGTTCGTTAAACTAGCAGTTAAGTATGCTTAATCTAGATTAATTATATCCTTGTTTTATGCCTAATTTTTTCATTTTTGAATACAATGTCTCGTGTATGCATTTTCAGCAGTTCTGCCGCACCGCCTGGGCCAGAAACTTTACCGTCACAAATTTGTAATGCGCTTAAAATATGGTCCTTTTCCATTTCTTCCATCGACTTCATTTTTCCAAAACCTGCTTCTAGCGGATTTGAATTATTTACCGGAAGATCAAATTTTTCGATTTCGTTTGTTTTGGCCAGCAGTACATTTCGCTCTATTAAATGCTCTAATTCTCGAATATTTCCCGGCCAGTCGTATTGCATTAATTGCTGTAAAGCCGGCGCACTAATACTGCCGACATTTTTGCGGGAACTTGTCGCATATTTTTTTAAAAAGAAATTGGCTAGGTCTTCAATATCTTCTTTTCTGTCTTTTAAAGGAGGTAATTGAATAGGAAAAACATTCAATCTGTAATATAAATCCAATCTAAAGCGTCCCTCTGCAACTTCTTTTTCCAATGATCTATTGGTTGCGGCAACAATTCTGACATTGATTTTAATCGTTTTATTTCCTCCAAGTCTCTGGATTTCTTTTTCTTGTAAAACACGTAATAATTTTACCTGAGAGTCAAGAGGTAATTCGCCAATTTCGTCAAGAAAAATAGTTCCATTATCTGCTTGTTCAAACTTTCCAATCCGTAAAGTATTTGCTCCAGTAAAAGCACCTTTCTCGTGTCCAAAAAGCTCCGATTCTATTAGGGAATGCGGTAATGCCGCACAATTGACAATTACAATCGCATTCGATTTATGTGCCGAAAGATCATGAATAGAATGTGCAACTCTTTCTTTTCCGGTACCGCTTTCACCCAGAATTAATACTGAAGTTTCGGCTGGCGCCACAATTTTTATTTTTTCAATAACTTCTCTTAAAAGACTGCTCTTTCCAATAATCCCCTCAATTTCCTGATTTTCGTTATCGAGCGGAATCTCTGCCAATGTTCCTTTTTCCTGATCGAATCTATATTTGGCAATGTCAAGCATTACAATAAGGTCTCTTTCGCGAAACGGTTTCACCATAAATCCATACGGATGAGTAGCTTTTACGGCTTCAAGCGTCGATTGGTTGGTGTTGGCAGAAATATATAAAAAAGGCAATTGTATCTCGCGTAGTTCCCACGCCAGATCAATTCCAGTAAGATCGCCTTTTAGCATAATATCAAGCAAAACCCAGTCAGGCCTTTTATCCGCAATCAGTTTTCGAGCCTGAACCACAGAAGAAGCTATACCAGTTATTTGATAACCCGCTTTTAACAGCATGATTTTTAAATCATTTGCTACTATAAATTCATCCTCGACAATTAGAATTTTCTCCTTCATTATATTATTTAAATAATTTCAGAATTTTCGGCTGTGGCTTCAAATTCTGTTTTTCTTGTAAATGTAATTGTGATTTTTAAACCTTTATCATTATTCATTTCAAAAGTTCCGTCAATCTGGTCCGTTAATCCCATCATTAAATTCATACCCAGCGAATTTCTTTCGGTTTCTTCAAAATCATTAGGAAGTCCGACACCGTTATCAGCCACCAAAAGTTTATAATCACTGTTTCCGATGTTTTTCAGACTGATTAATACTTCTCCTTTTTTATCTAAAGGGAAAGCATATTTTATAGCATTATTTATAGCTTCGTTTATAATTAAACCAAGTGGAACTGCTTGAGCAACATCAAGATACACTTTTTCTGTGTCTAGAACAAAATTGATTTTCGGATCAGTATCAAAACATTCCCTCATATAGCTGATCAATTCATAAATATACCACGACATATCTATATTGGCCAGATTATCAGATTGATATAATTTTTGATGGATCAGCGACATGGCGTGCATTCTGTGCTGGCTGTTTTGTATGGCCATCAATGCATCTTCATTATCCAAATAAGCCGACTGTGTGTTTAATAAACTGATAACGATTTGCAGATTATTTTTTACACGATGGTGAATTTCCTTTAAAAGCCATTCTTTTTCAATCAGCATTTTTTTGTTCAGTTCGTTCTGCTCATTAATTTTTTGACGTTTGATTTCTAATTCCTCGTTTTTTTTCTTTTTTAACCTAAATCCGTTATACAACAACGCCAGAAATAGTATAAGAACAACGACACTTCCTATAAAGACAGATCTGACTACCGTATCTTTCTGAATTTGGATTTGCTGTACTTTTGCCTGCTCGCTGGAGCAGATCTATATTTTTATCTTTTTTTTCGCTTTCAAATTCAATTTGAAGACTATTAATCTGTTTGCTTTTTTCTCCTTTAAAAACAGAATCTGAAAGCTGTTTGTAAAGTTGATAATGCTTGATGGCATTAATATAATCACCTCGCGAAGAATCTGCTTTAAACCAGATTAAGTAACTTTCAGAACGGATCAGGTTATTACCTGCGCCGGCGGCAAGTGAATCTAAATGTTTTATCGTTCGATAGAAATCATCATATTTTTTTATTTGATAGTGATAAGAGGCAAAACTTCTTAAAATAGCAATACTGTTTCCATTTTTATCAGCATTTTCACCGTAATAATTAACCAGTTTTCTATAGTAAATGCCAGCAGTTGCATTATCATTCAAAATCCTGTAAATATTGAACAGCAGATAATTCTCTTTCATCAGCCTCTCGACATGAGGAGTTGGAAATTGCTGCTGCATTTCTTTTATAAGTTTAAGAGCGTCTTTTTCTTTTTTTTGTCGAATAAGCGACGAACAAAGATTTTCTCCAATGGTTCTCACGTATTCCGTATCCTTATGATTTTTGGCAATTTCAATTGCTTTGTACCAATATTCCTCTGCATCGTCATTTTGGCGCAGGTAATAATAAACAAGTCCAACATGATTGTAAATAGAACTTAATTGTAATGAATTGTCATTTACCGCAAGTGCCGTTTTTTCTGCTAAAAGAGCGTATTTTAATGATTCAGGATAATTTCCTTTTTGGGTGTTTACTTCAGAAAGCAAATTATAAACTCCTTGTAAACTTTTAAATTTTATTGACTTATAAATGGCAAGTGATTCCTTTAAAAATGGTTCCGCTTTATCAGGCTGTTCACTTATACTGTATAGTTCTGCCAATTCTTTTAAAGTAGTGGCCTGTTTTTCTTTCGCTCCCGATTTTTGAAACAGCTGAATCGCTAATTTTTTATATTTAACTTTTTGATCCAGATCTGCATCATAAACCGAAAGTTCTCCATAACTGGAGGCCTGTAATTCTATAAGATTATTATTTTTGGAATAAGAAATGGCATTTTTTGTTTTTTCTAATGCATTTTCAGTATCTCCTTTTTCCCTGTAAATCTGAGCTCCTAAAAGAATTGATTTCCCTTTTCCGAGCTTGTACTTTAAATGTTCACTTAGCAGTCTTGCCTGCGTATTGATCAAATCTGCATTATCCAGATCTGTTTTAATTTCGCCAGTTTTATTTAAATAATAGCCGCTTAAAGCAAGAAGTAATTCGACTTTTTTTGTATCATTTCCTGCATCGGCTATTTTCTGTTTTAATTCATCTGGATTTTCTATAGACTGCGCATAACTGTGTATGTTTGCCAGAAACAAAAATGCTGTAATAAATAAAAAACATACGTGATTTTTCAAGTGGCTCAGGGGATTATAATTCATTTTTTAAAGATACTATATTATCAGAAATTTACAATCTTAAATCCATGTTTGACCTAGTTTTCGCGGTGGTACATATAGCAGATTATCATGGCACGCACCAGGTAAAATTAAAGTCCCTAATCCGAAAAACTTTCCTGCAACCGCTCCTAAAAAACAACCCACAAGAAACCCGATTATGGTAACTAATTGCTTCTTAAAACTTAAAAGCACGTCGACATCTTTTAATCCGTTTTTTAAGAGATTACCCAAATCAAGTGAAGCCTGAGTTACATTACCCGTCATCATGGTTGTTGGCCCGTGTGTTTCTTTAGCATACAATTTTCCAAAAGCATTCTGAAGACCCATTGCAAATACAGTAGTCATAGCAACTGCGTACATTGTCCATTGTGAAAAAATTTCCAAATAGCCAAAAACGTAAGAAGCAATGCCGCTTAAAACCAATATCAGCCCTTCCCAAAATAGAATAGTGTAACGATTGGTTACTTTTAAAGCAATTCTTCCTCCAACAATTACGGCGATTATAAAAATAGGAAAAGTCAATAGTTTTACCCAAGCATGCAAATCTGAACCTTTGATGATTTGATAAGCGAAGACAATAAAGTTACCTGTAACGTGCGCCGAAAAGATAGAATCTGCGACGACAAAAGTTACGGTGTCACAATACCCTGCTATCATTGTAAGAAGCAGGGTAACATACCAAATATTTCTTTGTAATTCCATAATGTTATTTTAAGTGAGCGCGAAGCATCCACGCCATTTTTTCGTGATTTTCTAATAGGCCTGTAATGTAATCGCTGGTTCCAGCGTCGTGAAGTTCTGCGACAAAATTATTGATGTTTTCACGTAAGTGAATCAAAATACTTTCATGATCAAAAAGCAGTTCTTTGATATAACCAGTGCTGTCGTTTTTTTCTCTTGATTCTTCTGAAAGATGTGTTAGTGCCAAATACTCCTTTAAAGTTCCCGGCGCATAATGACCTAAAGTTCTAATTCTTTCTGCAACAGCATCTACAATTTCGTCCAATGCCTCATACTGCTGTTCGAAGAAAAGGTGTTTGTTGTAAAAATCTGGACCTTCGACATTCCAGTGTGCTTTTTTTGTTTTGGTATAAAGTACAAATTCGTCAGCGAGAACTTTTGTTAGTACATCTACAACTTTTGAGATGCTTTCTTGTTTAATTCCGATGTTTGCTTTCATTTTAAATTAGGTTTAATGAATAATATTTTATAAACACATAGAGACATAGATTTACTTTGACTTTGAAAAAGGATATCGAAAGAAACTAGTTTCTAACAGATAGTTCTTTGCGAGAACTTTGTCAAAGTTTTAAACTTTGACAAAGTAGACACTACTATATCTACAAAATCTATGTGTTTGAATTAATTGTTTATTAATGTTAATAGATAATAATCTAGTGAATATTTTCCTGCTCCAAGGGCGAGAATTAATAATAAGGATAAGGTGTACATATAAGGAACGTCACGTACTTCGAGTGAATCTTTTCTATGAACTACAAAATATCCTATGGCTGTAACGCCAATAGTTGGCAGAACAACAAGTCGGGTGCCGATGCCCAGAATAATTAGAAATGGAACTACAGTATCAGAAAAAGTCTGCGACCAAACCGTTTAGTTTTTCAGGCAGATGAAGTGGATTTGGAACGTGCTCCCTTTGTCCATTCTCAACTCTGAATTTCTTCATTCCATGAACTCTAAATAGTTCTACTGCAAGTAATACTCTAAATACTGCAAACGCGACATTGTTGAATGATGTTCCTAAATCTGAATACAAGATTTGTTTTATAATTTCAATCATTTCTTTAAATTTAAAAAGCAAAGCAAGAACACCCAAGTGCGCCCCAAAATGCGTTATAATTATTTACTGGTACATTGCTCATTCTCGCAATATCATGGCTGTGAGCATGAACATCGCGACTTCCAGAGCAACTGTGTATTTGAGAAGTCAGGCTTGGCTTAGCATCAGCTTTGGTGTTTTTTTCGATCGCATTCTGCAAATTACTTCTAACGGGATAACCGTTGTAAATCGCTGTTGGCGACCAGTCTGGTAAAATCGGAATATGCGGTGGAGAAAAGGATGAAAAATCGCCGTTAGCATATACAATTTTCCCATCGACTATAGTCAAATCTGCTTCTATTTTTTTAATGTCTTCGTCATGAATTGTAAAATAATCACGGTCCAGAACCACTAAATCAGCAAACATTCCAGTTCTAATATCTCCTTTTTTAGCTTGTTCCTGAGAGAACCAAGCGCTTCCTCTGGTGTACAATTCTAAAGCTGTTTCTCTGCTTAATCTCGTTTCATTGTACAATTGCAAACCTCCGACTGTTTTTCCAACTGTCATCCAATACATGGAAACCCACGGATTGTAACTGCTGACTCTCGTTGCATCAGAACCTGCGCCAACTGGAACTTCCATTTCGAGCATTTTTTTAATTGGCGGTGTGTTTTCTGTCGCTTTTGCTCCGTATCGATCTGTGAAATATTCACCTTGATACGCCATTCTGCTTTGTACAGCGATACCGCCTCCTAAATTTTTTACACGTTCAATATTGCGTTCGTCAATAGTTTCGGCGTGGTCAAAGATCCAAGGCAGTCCGTTAAACGGAATTTCCTGATTTATTTTCTCAAATACATTCAAGAACCTTGTAATGCTTTCGTTATAAGTTGCGTGAAGACGAAACGGCCAGCGGTTTTCTACCAAAAGGCGAACTACTTTTTCTAGTTCTGCTTCCATGTTTTCAGGAAGATCAGGTCTTGGTCGCAAGAAATCTTCAAAATCGGCGACAGAAAAGACTAACATTTCGCCCGCACCATTATGACGGTACATGTCGTCTCCCTGATATAATTTTACGGTATCGATCCAATCTTCAAAATCTTCAAATTCGTGTTTTGGTTTTTGAGTAAAAAGATTGTAGGCAATTCTAACCGTTAATTGTTTCTTCTCATTCAGTTCATTTACGACTTTATAATCGTCTGGAAAATTCTGAAATCCACCGCCTGCATCAATAACACTTGTGATTCCGAAACGGTTCAACTCTTTCATGAAGTGACGGGTCGAATTGATTTGATGCTCATAAGAAAGCGTTGGACCTTTTGCTAAAGTCGAATACAAAATCATGGCGTTTGGCGTAGCAATAATAAGTCCGGTTGGTTCTCCTTTAGAATCTCTTTCGATTTGTCCTCCTGGAGGCGCCGGTGTATTTTTAGTATACCCCACAGCTTTTAATGCTTGCTCTGTTCATAATAGCTCTGTCGTACAAATGCAGAATAAAAACAGGAGTTTCTGGTGCAATGGCATTTATTTCTTCTAATGTTGGCATTCTGCGTTCAGCAAACTGAAATTCAGACCAGTCGCCAACCACACGAACCCATTGCGGATTTGGGGTTCTGTCAACTTGTTCTTTCAGCATTCGCAGTGCATCGGCTAAAGAAGGAACGCCATCCCAGCGCAATTCTAAATTGTAATTTAAACCGCCTCGAATAAGGTGAATATGCGAATCGTTGATTCCAGGAACTACTCTTTTATTTTGAAGGTCGATTATTTTGGTTTCCTCAGATGCAAATTCCATTACATTACTGTCATTTCCAACCGCAATAAATTTTCCGTCTTTGATCGCTACAGCCGTAACATTTGGTGTTTCGGCATTGAAACTATGAATTTTACCGTTGAATAAAATTAGATCTGCTTTCATGATTGGATTATTTAGCGTTAAGTTTTGCAATAGCTTCTTTAATTCCTTCGCCCGCAACAGTGTAAAAAGCAGGTCCAGCAAGAAGAATAATTTTAGTTAAAGGCTTGTAATCGGCTAATTTTTTATCTTTTAAATACGTCTGCGTTCTATAAGCTTGAAAAGAACCTAAAACTACATTTGTTGCTACTAAAGCCGTTGGAGAATCAATTCCCGCATCTTTAATATCGCTGGCAAAAGAATAATTAGAAACTCCTAAACGTAAAGCTTCGCGCATAGCAGTGCTTCCAACGCTGATCATTAAATCCGGCGTAAATTTATTACGGTCGCCAAGACCAATAAGCAATAATTGTTTTGAAGCCAAAGTTCCTTTTGGAGGCGTAATTAATAAAGTTTCAAGGGAATGACCGGTAAATTTTCCGCTTTTGCGTAACTCCGTGATAATACCTTTTAAAGCATCGTCTAAATGCACCATTCCGTTTAGGTTTGCAGGAAGGGCAGGAGGGTTAAAAATGTCGCCCTCTGTATATTCAAAAACGCAGGCAATTTGTAAATCTGCTTCAGTCGCAGACGGTCCTTGAACCAATCCGTTTACCGCAACTCCGTCTACTTTACCCCAAGTTGTGGTAGAACCAAGTGAAGCAGTTTGAGCCAAAGCACTATTTGCAAATATTGTAATAAAAAGAATTAGAGCGGTGTATCTAAGTCTGTATGCTGAGAAAAGTGTTGTGTTTTTCATTGTTATTAGTTTTTAGTTGTGATTTTTTTTAAACACATAGAGACATAGATTTTGAATTCTGAAGGAATAAAAGAATACAAAAAGAAACTAGTTTCTCACACATAGATATAGACAGCGCTATGTGGTTTGATGCAAGTGCAATGCCTTTTTGATGAATAAAATCTATGTTTCTATGTGTTTGAATGGTATTTGTTTAATTTTTTTTATTAAAACTTAAATCCAAGTCGGGCATTAAAGAAAACGCCGTCTTTAGAATTGGGTATGATATCGTCTATAAAGGCACCGGTTTTAAAATACTGAATACCGCTTACGACTGAAATATATTTGTTTACGCTGTAAGTAAAATTTGCAAGATAAGCTGTTCCGATATATCTTTCTGTTGAAGAACTTCCCTGAAGATTCAAGGTTCCGCTTGGTCTATAAACGCCGTCTTGCAAGGAATATCTCCAGTTAAAAACCACATCGACCTGCATCTTTAGCTGTGGCAGTAAATCCATTGTGGCATACGGATGAATGTCGATAAGGTTTACGGGACCAACCTGCGGACTAAAACCAAAATAGCCTCCTTTTGGATATAACGGATTGAAAGTTTGCAGATTTCCGTCGCCGTCTTTTTTATCACCAGAAATATAATCATTTCGAAGATTTATTGTTGGTTTAAATTTCACGTTTTCAAAGGAATAACCTATGTCTATAGATCCTGTCCAAGCATTGATGTTTCCGGAGCCAAAAGTTCCAAATTGGTACGTCGCTTCCAGATTATAAATAAAACCGCCGCCATATTTCCAAAGTCTTGTGCCAATAGTATGTCGTTTTTCAGGAGCAATTCCTTCTTCAAAAAGAGATTCATCTCTTCTGATTCCAAGATAATACAAATCCAGATTTCCTGCTTTTGGGAATATTATTTTAGAATAAGCACCCCAAAGATTCAGTTGTTTGGACATTTTATTATCAAAAACGCCAGCGTAAATAGTGTCGGCCATCATGGCAAATCCGTCAATGGAGAATCGGGAAGAAGTATACATTATTTTTCCTCCTGTAAAATAAAGTCTTGCATTTGGACCCTCCCTTACTGAAATCAATCTTCCTGAACCATAATCCAATTCTTGTCTTCCAGCTCGAACTGTGAGTTTTTTGTCTTCTTTCTGATATACATTCACATCTAAAAAAAGATTCTGCACATTCAGCTGATCTTCATCGATACCGCGCGGACCGTTGACTCTTCCGTCTTGCAGGGCACTTCTTAATTGTGCAAATACTCTAAAGTTTTTTCCTAAATGAACATCGGCATGAAGATCGTAGCGCTGTAGTAAAAAGTTGTTGTGGCCTATATTTAATCTTCCCCAATCTTCATTGTTGAAATCGACATATTCATATCGAGCTTCACCTCCAAGAGACATATAAAAATCTTTCTCTTTATTTAAAGGAACGAATTTTAAATTCTCATAGAAGTTTCTCGTAGAGTCTTTTAAGAATTCGTAGTTTTCATCGTAGCGCAAAAGTTTAAAATTTTGTGCCGATGCGATGCTTCCCATTAAAAGAAAACAAAGAACGATGATTCCGAAGTTCTTATTTTTTTGCGATATGGATTTTGATGATTCCAACATAATGAAGGGGGTTATGGTTTGTTTAGTTTCAGGTTTCAAATTTCAAGTTGAAATAAAAATTGAATTAGTGTTTCAGCATGTTATGTGCATAATGAATACCTAAACCGTAAGATCCACCGTGTTTTTTCATTAAGTTAGTTACAGGAACATACGTTTCCTGACGTGCCCAGTCTCTTTGTAATTCTAATATATATTGAATAGAAGTTACTGGTTTTGCGCCAACTTGGATCATTCTTTGAATCGCACGTTCGTGAGCTTCGTCGCTTACATCGCCGCAGGCATCTGTAATAACATACACTTCGTAACCTTCTTCGATTGCCGATAATGCTGGGCCAACGATGCATACTCCTGTCCATAATCCGGCAAAAACTAATTTTTGTTTATTTGTTCCGGTAATTGCTTTATAAGCATTTTCATCTTCCCAAGTATTCATTGTTGTACGATCAATGTATCCTGAAGTAGCAATTGGATAATATTCTTCAATTTCAGGAAAAACAGGTCCTGCAAAGCTTTCTTCAAATACTGTTGTTACAATGGTTGGCACATTGAAGATTTTTGATGCACCGCAAATAATAGCAACATTATTACGTAATTCGCTTAATGCAATGCTCGATGTAGCAAATGCCATTTGTCCTTCAAAGTCAATTAATACTAATGCGTGATTATCTGGTGATAATAAGTTTACTGATGGTTTCATAGGATATTTATTTAATAGTTTTAGTAATGCCAACAAAATGCCAAACTGTCAATGTGTTGGTATATTGGGTTTTATGTATTATGTTGATAATTTTTTGTTACGATATTTCGTAAATTTATTAACGTGTTATGAAAAACACTAAGAATGTATAATTCGACATACATATATTAAACACAAGAAACATAGGCTTATATTCTAGAAATAAATGATAAGAATATAAAAAGAAACTAGTTTCTCACATATAGTCCCGAGACTTCGGGATGCATTAATACAATTGAAACGCCTTTTTTTTAGTTACAAATCCTATTTTTCTATGTGTTCAAAATTATAGACAACTTTCAGGAATGTGTTGAAAGTTTTTTGATCATTTCTGTTGAAACAGAATCAGCGTAGATTCCAAATGCGCTGGTTAAAACTCCCTTTAGATTATAGATTTCAGATGTAATTCCGTAAACAATATCTTCATCTCCAGGATCCGTATCTCCTTCAAAACGAAATAGATATTCAATTTTAAATTCTTCTGGAGACATGGTTTGTGTATTATTATTGTAACGGATACAATTTTCATCAAGATTAAAGTTTTCTGTAAAACCTTGCAGATTCAGCCATTGTAAAGCCTCGGTCACCGTATCAAAAGCGGGTTGTTGAAATGTGCTCATAATTTTGGAGTTTAACTGCCCGTAAAAATTACAGGCAGTTTGGATTACTTTTTAGGACTATCTGCTTATGATTTAATAAAGTCTAAAATGTCTTTATTGATTGTGTCAGCTTCTGTAGTTGGCATACCATGAGGAAATCCTGGATACGAAATTAGTTTTCCGTTTTTCAAAAGTTTGGTCGCTCTTGGTGCCTGACCAAAAGGAACAATTTGATCATCTTCTCCGTGTAAAACCAAAACTGGAATATCTAAACTCTTAAGATCTTCTGTAAAATCAGATTCAGAGAACGCTTTAATTCCTTCATAATGAGCTAAAACAGAACCCATCATTCCTTGACGCCACCAGTTGTGTTTAATTCCTTCCTTAACGGTTTGTCCCTCACGGTTCCATCCGTAAAAAGGAATCGGAAAATCATAAAAATACTGTGCTCTGTTAAATCCAGTTCCTTGTCTTATTTCGTCAAAAACAGATAATGGCACACCTTCAGGATTAGATTCATTTTGGATCATAATTGGTGTTACAGCACTAATTATAACTGCTTTTGCAACACGCAATTTTCCGTATTTTGCGGCATAACGAATTACTTCACCACCTCCAGTTGAGTGACCAACGTGGATAGCATCTTTTAGATCAAGTGCTTGCAGTTAATTCTGCAATGTCGGAAGCATAAGTTTCCATATTGTTTCCTTCTGAAGTTTGACTAGAACGTCCGTGCCCGCGTCTGTCATGTGCAATAACTCTGTATCCTTGTTGTAAGAAAAACATCATTTGTGCATCCCAGTCATCACTAGATAACGGCCATCCGTGGTGAAAAACTATTGGTTGTCCTGTTCCAAAATCTTTGTAAAAAATTTCTGTTCCGTCTTGTGTTTTAAATGTGCTCATTTTTTTATGGTTTTAGATTATTAAATTTTATTATAATGTGAAAAATTAGTATCGTGATGAAATCTACTTTTTGATGTAATTGTTGTTGTTAATTTCTTTTACAAACTTAGAGTAAGTGCGAGAGGCGGTCGGTTAATGTAGATTAAGAAAAAAATAATCTTGTTTTATTGCTCTTAAATAGGGCTTCAGAGTAAAAGAAGTTCTTATTTTTCTTTTGAAATGCTGTTTTCATATTGTTGATCTTTATAATAGATGCGAGACAATAGCCAAATAATATGCCCTAACTTATAAAGCCAGTAAAACCAAAGGCTTATACTTTACAGCTCTTATTATTGTTTACGATATTTCGTAAATTTATTAGCGTGTTTTATTTTTTATAGGAGGTTTAAGTTCGTTTCGACAAGTGAATAATAAATTTTTTCTATCCTTTAAGAATTATTTATTATTTATCACAATAGTTTTCTCTGCATTTACTTTGTAAATTAGTATAAAAAATAAAATTTGAATTATGGACAATCAATCTAATGACATTAGCAAATGCCCTTTTCATAATGGAAGCAGGGATAATGAAGCGACTACAGGCACAAAAAATCGTGACTGGTGGCCAAAGCAGTTAAAGGTGAATATCCTGAGACAAAATTCATCATTATCAAATCCGTTGGATAAAAATTTTAACTACGCAGAAGCTTTTAAAACTCTTGATCTTGAAGCGGTAAAAAAAGATTTACACGATCTTATGACCGATTCTCAAGAGTGGTGGCCTGCAGATTTTGGTCATTATGGAGGTCTTTTTATCCGAATGGCTTGGCATAGTGCAGGAACATACCGCGTACATGACGGACGTGGTGGAGCAGGAGCGGGACAACAGCGTTTTGCACCCCTTAACAGCTGGCCGGATAATGTGAGTCTTGATAAAGCCAGAAGATTACTTTGGCCCATAAAACAAAAAATATGGTCAAAAAATTTCTTGGGCAGATCTTATGATCTTAACTGGAAATGTTGCTTTGGAATCTATGGGTTTTAAAACGTTTGGTTTTGCAGGAGGAAGAGCCGATGTTTGGGAACCAGATGAATCTGTATACTGGGGTTCTGAAACCACATGGCTTGGAGGTGATGAACGTTATAACGATGGTTCTGAAGGTGTGCCAAAAGATCACGGCGTTGTATCTTCCGATGATGATGCAGATGGCCATGTTCACAGCAGAAATCTAGAAAAACCTCTTGCGGCAGTACAAATGGGACTTATATATGTAAACCCTGAAGGACCTGATGGAAATCCTGATCCAATTCTCGCCGCAAAAGATATCAGAGATACTTTTGGACGTATGGCAATGAATGACGAAGAAACAGTCGCTTTAATAGCAGGCGGACATACTTTTGGTAAAACTCACGGAGCGGCTTCTTCTGATCATGTGGAGGAAGAACCTGAAGCGACTGACTTAGGTCTTCAAGGTTTTGGATGGAAAAATAGTTTTGGTTCTGGTAAAGGTGCAGATGCTATTACAAGCGGACTTGAAGTAACTTGGACAAAAACGCCAACACAATGGAGCAATAACTTCTTTGAAAATTTATTTGCTTTTGAATGGGAACTTTCAAAAAGTCCTGCAGGTGCGCACCAATGGGTGGCTAAAAATGCCGAAGCAATTATTCCAGATGCATTTGATGCTAATAAGAAACATCTCCCAACCATGCTTACTACTGATTTATCTTTAAGATTAGATCCAGAATATGAGAAAATTTCACGTCGCTTTTTGGAGAATCCAGATCAGTTTGCAGATGCTTTTTCTCGTGCATGGTTTAAGTTGACACATCGTGATATGGGGCCTCGTGCACGTTACCTCGGACCAGATGTTCCTCAGGAAGAATTGTTGTGGCAGGATCCTATTCCGGAGGTAAACCACAAATTGATTGATGAGAATGATATAGCACAGCTAAAAGAAAAAATAGTAAATTCAGGATTAAGCATATCTCAATTGGTTGCTATTGCCTGGGCATCGGCTTCTACTTTTAGAGGATCTGATAAACGCGGTGGTGCAAACGGTTCACGCATAAGACTGGCACCGCAAAAAGACTGGGAGATCAATAATCCGGCACAACTGAAACAGGTTTTAGACAAACTAGATGCTATTCGAACAGACTTTGACGCTGTACAAAATGATGGAAAGAAAGTTTCGCTGGCAGATTTAATAGTTTTAGCAGGATCTGCTCGCAGTAGAGAAAGCGGCAAAAGACGCAGGAAGCGCAGTTACAGTTCCGTTTACGCCTGGCCGTATGGATGCATCTGCAGAACAAACAGATGTGGAATCATTTGAATATTTGGAACCAAAAGCAGATGGTTTTAGAAATTATAGAAAAACAAAATCATCAGTTTCAACGGAGGAACTTCTTATTGATAGAGCCAACTTATTAACGCTAACAGCTCCTGAGTTAACAGTTCTTTTGGGTGGATTACGTGTTTTGGATATTAATGCTGATGGTTCTAAAAATGGTGTTTTTACTCATACCCCAGGAAAACTAACTAATGATTTCTTTAAAAATCTGCTTGATATGAATACGCAGTGGCAGGTGGTATCAAATGATAAAGAGCTTTACGCAGGAAATGACCGTACTACAGGCCAGCCAAAATGGATTGCAACACGTGCCGATCTTGTTTTTGGTTCTAATTCAGAATTAAGAGCGATTGCAGAAGTTTATGCAAGTACCGATGCACAAGAAAAATTTGTACATGATTTCTGTCGCTGTATGGAGTAAGGTAATGAATTTAGATAGATTTGATTTGGATATTAAGTAATTTTAGTGCTTAGTAATTAGTCCTTAGTAATTAGTAATTAGTTCTTAGTAATTAGTTCTTAGTAATTAGTTCTTAGTAATTAGTTCTTAGTATTTAGTTCTTAGTATTTAGTTCTTAGTATTTAGTTCTTAGTATTTAGTTCTTAGTATTTAGTTCTTAGTATTTAGTTCTTAGTATTTAGTTCTTAGTATTTAGTTCTTAGTATATAGTACTTAATACTTAACTTAATTCATAATTCTTTGTACTTAATTCTTATTATTAGCGAAGTAACTTATAAGACGCCGATTTTTATACGGCGTCTTTTTTGTTTTTTGATGTAAATTTTTTTGTAATTATAGCTTTAGAAATTGAAGATAATTAAAAATCTTTCTTTAGTATTTACAGAAATTATAATAATCCTAGTTTTTCCGCTTTTTCAATTAGATCTTTATCACTTCCTTTCCTTTGAAAAAGTGTTGGAATTAGAACCTACAAATCAAAACGCGAAAGGAATGCTTTTGAAAATTAATGATTTAGTAAAGAAATAAACCGAAGCGATTTTAGTTTATAACAGGGAAGAAAAATTTACAATAATTTTATTAGACAATAATTATAACAGAAAATTTTCTTAAATATCAGATGCAATTACAGCAATATTAAAAGACCAGAAATTCAGCCTTCCTAGAAATAACTGAAAACAAAATAGAAGCATAACAGCTATCCAAAAACTGTTTTGTCTGACACTAAAAACCATTTAGAAAAACCATTTAGAAAAACCATCAAAAATGAAATTGAAACTAATCACTTTTTTATTACTTAGTTTAAGCAATTTGGTTTCGCAAGAAATCAATAAAGAAAAAATAGACCACTACATAAATTACATCGAAAATAATAATGGAGGAATTGGCAGTTTATCAATTTATAAAAATGGAAAAGAAGTTTATAATAGAAGTTTTGGGCAAGAAAAATTGACCAATGTAAGTTATAATAAAGATACTAAATATCAGATTGCTTCTGTCACTAAAATGATTACGGCAATTTTAGCTTTCAAATTAATTGAAAAAGGAAGCTTAAAACTAGATGCCAAATTATCTGAATTTTACCCTGAAATAGCAAATTCAGAAAAAATAACTATTAAAAATTTATTAGAGCATACAAGCGGATTAGGGAATTTTGCCATTAAAAACGGTGCCATTTGGGTAACCGAAAAAGTAACGGAAAAAGAAATTTTCAACGAAATAAAAAAACAAGGCGTAAGTTTTGAACCCAATGAAAAGGTTGCTTATTCAAATTCAGCCTATATATTGTCGCGAATGATTATTGAAAAAAAATATAAAAAAGAGTATTATAAAATAGTCGAACAAGAAATAGTGAAACCGCTTAATCTCAAGAATTTTGCTTCTATAAAATCAAATCCAGCCAACACATTTAAGTCTTATAAATTCGTACAAAACTGGAGTGAGATTAAAGAAATTGAATATTCAAATGTAATAGGCGTTGGTGATATAGCAAGTACAACCAGGGATATGAATATTATTATTACCAGTTTGTTCCAATACAAGATTGTAAAAAAAGAAACTTTAGAACTAATGAAACCTACTATAGGCAAGGAGGATTGGGGAAGAGGATTGGCATTATTTCCATATGGAGAAAATTTCTTTTTTGGGCATAGCGGTGATGTGCTTGGCTCTCATTCCAGACTTATATACAATCCAAAAGATAAATTATCTATTTCGTATGCAACAAATGGAGAAAGAATTCCTGCCAATATTTTTATAGAAGATATAGTAAGTATTATTTACAAAAAAAGAGTTCAAACTGCCTGAAATAAAATAATTTTAGAACCATAAATTCATAAAGTTTACCGCAATAGGCGTTAAACTTCATATTACTATAGAATGGGAATTCATACACAGCATTGACATCAGATTTTTGAGATTTTCTAAAGACTGCACAGACAAGAATCCTTTGAAAGTTCGAGAATTGTAGCCAACCATCAAGGATTCCTGCTTGCAGACATCAGAACTTGGAAAAGGATCTACCTTTCATGTTTATATTCCATTACAAGAAGTTTATTAATCCTTTTGTAAAAACTGTCTTAAAACATATTGTAGTATTCCGTCATTTCTATAATATTCAATTTCTATTTTTGAATCTAGTCTGGCTATAGCCGTAAAATTTAATTGCTCACCATTTTCTTTTACTGCCGTTATCTGCAGTTCTTTTAATGGTTTAATGTCTTGCGCTATTCCAGAAATTGTAAAAGATTCTCTTCCATTCAAGCCAAGACTTAGAGCATTTTCTCCATCTTTATATTGCAGAGGCAGTACGCCCATACCTACTAAATTGCTTCTATGAATTCGTTCATAACTTTCTGCAAGAACAGCTTTTACGCCCAATAAAAAAGTTCCTTTTGTCGCCCAGTCTCTGGAAGAACCGCTTCCGTATTCTTTTCCGGCAAGAATAATCAAAGGTGTTTCAGAAGCTTTATATTGTAATGAAGCATCGTATACACTCATTTCTTCTCCCGTTGGAAGATATTTTGTATAACCACCTTCCTTATCTGCTAAAGCATTTTTTATACGGACATTGGCAAAAGTACCTCTAATCATTACTTCATCATGTCCGCGTCGTGATCCGTAAGAATTAAAATCGGGTTTTTCTACACCACGGCTTATTAAATATTTTCCAGTTGCTGAATTCTCGTTAAATGATCCGGCAGGAGAAATATGATCTGTCGTAATACTGTCACCAAGCATTAATAAAGTTCGGGCATTTTGAATATCCTTTAATGGTTTTGGGTGCTCAGGCAGATCTTTAAAAAATGGTGCTTCTTTAATATAAGTAGAATCATTATCCCAAGCATATATTTTTTCTTCTGGTATTTTTAATTCGTCGCCATGTTTCATTTCCATCAAAAATAGTTTCGTAACTTTTAGAAAACTGTTTAGGAGATAAAACATTATTTAAAACTTCATTGATTTCATCATTTGAAGGCCAGATATCTTTTAAATAAACAGGAAGCTGGTTTGAGTCATAACTTACAGGTTCATTAAATAAATCTATATCAACACGTCCGGCAAGTGCAAAAACAACAACAAGCATAGGCGACATCAGGAAATTCATTTTAATCTGTGGATGAATTCGGGCTTCAAAATTTCTGTTTCCAGATAAAACAGATGCTAAAACAAGATCATGTTCTTCTACAGCTTTAGCAATATGAACAGGAAGAGGCCCAGAATTTCCTATACATGAGGTGCGACCGTAACCAACAACATGAAATTTTAAAGACTCAAGATCTCCAAGCAAATCTGCTTTTTCTAGATAATCGGTAACTACTTTAGAACCTGGTGCGAGAGAAGTTTTGACCCACGGTTTTACATTAAGTCCGCGTTCTCTGGCTTTTTTTGCAACAAGCCCAGCTCCAATCATCACAAACGGATTGGAAGTGTTGGTGCAAGAAGTAATTGCCGCTATGGCCACCGCACCATCAGAAAGCATAAACTGTTCATTGCCTAATGTAACTGCAACGGTTTTAATACCATTTTCTATTTTTTCTTCAATTTTTGCGTTGTCAGGAACTACAGCTTCACCTTGTATGGGTCGCGAACCACCTTCGCTAGACCAGCGCGCATCTTGTTTAGGTGCCAGATTTTTTTCTTCCAAACGTTTTGTCTAGTAAGTCAATAAGTTTGGGCTGTAAATTTTTAAGCAGAATTTTATCCTGAGGTCTTTTTGGTCCGGCAATAGTTGGCTCAATTGTAGAAAGATCAAGTTCAAGAATATCTGTATAGGTAATGTTTTCGTCGCCTGTACGCCATAGTAAATTGGCTTTGCAGTATTGTTCAACCAAATCGATCTGTTCTTCAGAACGGTTGCTCAGGCGCATATATTCTAGTGTTTTTTCATCTATAGGGAAGTAGGTAACCGTACAGCCAAATTCTGGTGACATGTTTCCAATTGTGGCGCGGTCTGGCACGCTTAAACTATCTAATCCTGGACCAAATACTTCGACAAATTTACCAACAACTCCGTATTTCCTAAGAAGCTCGGCAATAGTAAGCACCATATCTGTGGCAGTAGATCCAAGCGGAATTTCTCCAGATAATTTAAGTCCAATAACTTCGGGCATAATAAAATAAATAGGCTGTCCCAAAATCGCGACTTCTGCCTCAATACCGCCCACACCCCAAGCGATAACACCAATTCCATTAACCATTGGGGTATGACTATCTGTCCCCACTAAAGTATCAGGAAAAATCTCTCCATTTCTTTCAATTACACCTTTTGACAAATACTCTAAATTAACCTGATGGCAGATTCCCATTCCCGGCGGAACTACGCTGAAGTTACTAAAAGACTGCTGTGCCCATTTAAGAAATTCGTATCGCTCTGTATTCCGTTTGTATTCTTCTTCCATATTTCTCAGATAGGAATATTCCGTTCCAAAATAATCAACCTGTACAGAATGGTCGATGACTAAATCAACGGGAATTAACGGGTTGATCATATCTGGATTTTTTCCTTTTTTAGCGACTTCAGCTCGAAGCGATGCAATATCGACAACAGCTGGAACTCCCGTAAAATCCTGCATTAACACACGAGCTGGTTTAAAAGGAATATCTTTATCCGAAGCTTCAGGTTTCCAGTTTAACAGCGTTTCAATATTTTCTTTTGTAATAGCGAAATCATCATAATTACGAAGTACATTTTCTAACAGAATACGAATTGAAAAAGGCATTTTTTTAATATTAAAGCCCTGATTTTCCATCTCGGTCAGACTGTAGTAGGAAAAGGTTCTGTTTTTTGTGGTTAATAACCGTTTAATTTGGTAAATGTCGTTTTGCATATTTAAAAGTATTTAATTGAAATGTTGTGTCACAATTAGAAATTCATGAAATACTGCTGTAAAAGTTTTTTCGTAACTTTAAAAACAGTAATTTAAATCTTCATTTACAAAAAACCTGCCTTATAGGTAAATTAATGATATTCAGTGTTTTGAATGTTTTGTTGATTTCAAATACTTTCGAAATATCGTTATATTATGATGAAATTTGTTGAAATTTTAGAAAACAGAATTGTAGTTTGTTTTTTAATTTTGCTAGTGTAATTTTTTTGGATAGAAATATAACTGCTTTATGCTGACTAAAAGTAAAGTTACATAAAATATGTAATGGATGCATATAATGCTGGTTACGAAACGTTTATTTAAAATAATTACAAATATCGAGGGTACTATTTTTGCAGTGAGAATATTAAAAATTAAAAAAATTATGGAAAACTTAAAAAAGGCATATATAGCCGGAGGCTGTTTTTGGGGTATGGAAGATTTGTTTCGTGTGCGCCCTGGAGTAAAAGATACGGAAGTGGGATATATTGGCGGAATAAACGACAACCCAACTTATCAGAATCATCCGGGACATGCTGAAGGCATGGAAATTACGTATGATGCAAATGAAACATCTTATAAAGAACTACTGGATTACTTTTTTAGAATGCACGATCCAACAACTACAGACCGACAAGGTAATGATATTGGATCAAGCTACAGATCGGCTCTTTTTATTCAAAATGATGAAGAAAAGCAAATTGCTTGCTGAAGTGATTAAAATTGTAGATGAGTCTGAAAAATGGCATGGTAAAGTGGTTACTACACTTGAACCTTTTACTAAATTCTGGCCAGCCGAAGAAAGCCACCAAGATTATCTGATCAAACATCCAAATGGATATACCTGCCATTTTGAAAGGTTTGATAGTTTTTTATAATATTTCAAACTTCAATTTTAAAAGGATAGAACTTTGATTTTAAATGAATTTACATTTAAAATCAAAGTTTTTCTTTTTTGTTATAAGGTGTTTTTCTTTTCCTAGTGGGCAATCTTTTTTTATATATCACTAGAACACTATTTATTTGCGAAATATCACTAACGATAAAAGTATTTTTGTTTGTATTTATTTGATATACAATAATTTACTATTTTAGCATAGTTCTTGTCTTTCCTCAATATGCTGTATATTAATTAGCACGGCTCCTTTATTTATTCTAAAATTTAAATATGAAACCGATTCATGTTATACGATGGTGTTTTTAGAATTAACAGGTTAAATGCGTTTATGAATTATTTAAAACCTTTAAATACTCACTAAATATTTTTATTATGACAAAATCAAAATCCATAATACTCATACATGGAAACTTTGTAAACGACTTAAGCTGGGCAAAGTGGAAAGACCATTATGAAAAGAAAGGTTATACCGTGTACACTCCGGCTAATCCAGGTCATGAAGGAAATCCTGCTGATTTAAGAAATAAAGTGCATCCTGATCTTGTAAAAACTGGATTTATAGACGTCGTTAACAATATTGTAAAGCTAATCGACAGTCTTCCAGAAAAGCCATTAATTATTGGACATTCAATGGCAGGAATGGCGGCAATGAAACTGCTTGAATTAGGAAAAGCATCTGCGGCGGTAAGCATTGACGGTGCGCCTCCTAAAAACGTTTTCCCACCACTTCAAACACTGAAATCGGTAATTCCTGCATTTGGTTTTTTTTCTGGTAAAAAATATTTTATGGGAAGCCGCGAATGGTATGACAAATGTTTTTTTAATACACTTCCGTTGAATGAAAGAGCAAATGCCTTTCGCCGCAATTGCAGTGCCTGAAAGTTTCAAGGTAAGTCGTGAACTGGTTTTGAATTCTTTTTCGAATATCGATTTTAAAAAATCACATGAACCTATTTTATTTATTGGCGGTGGCAGTGATGCTATTTTTCCTGCTGAACTCACCAAAACCTTGGCGCATAAATACAAACATAGCGGCGACCGTGTTGATCTAAAAATTTTTCAAGGCAAAAGCCATTTCATCTGTGGGGAAGACGGATGGGAAATTGTAGCCGACTATATTTTAGACTGGTATGAAAATTTATAAGGCTTAAAAAAGATTTTAACCATTTAGAAATGAAAACTTTAGTATCGGCATTTGATTTGAATCTATTAATAACCACTTAAAAAAAAACTACAATGAGCACGATTTCATTAAAAGACGGAACGGAGATTTATTACAAAGACTGGGGAACAGGACAGCCCATTTTTTTTCATCATGGATGGCCTCTTTCTGCAGACGACTGGGATACACAAATGCATTTTTTTCTCGATAAAGGATTTAGAGTTGTGGCCTATGACAGACGAGGACACGGAAGATCAACACAGACGTATAAAGGAAATGAAATGGATACTTATGCGGCTGATGTAGCAGAATTGACAGCATTTTTAGATTTAAAAGATGCCATTCATATCGGTCATTCAACAGGAGGAGGAGAAGCAATACGATACGCCGCAAAATATGGAAAAGAGAGAGTTGCCAAAGTGGTGCTTATAAGTGCGGTAACGCCTTATATGATTTTAGACGAAAATAATCCAGATGGTGTTCCTTTAGCGGTTTTTGATGATATTCGTTTTAATACGGCCAATAACAGGCGGCAGTTTTATCAGGATATAACGTTCCCATTTTATGGCTACAATAGGGAAGGGGCTGTTGTAAAAAAGGGAATTCAGGATAATTGGTGGCGTCAGGGAATGATGGGAGGAATTAAGGCACATTATGACTGTATAAAAGCATTTTCTGAGACTGATTTTACCGAAGATTTGAAAAGCGTAGATGTACCGGTTCTGATTCTTCATGGAGAAGATGACCAAATTGTGCCGCATGTGCCTACTGCATTAAGAGTCGCCAAGCTAGTGAAAAATGGAAAATTGATTACTTATCCTGGTTTATGTCACGGAATCCCGACGACTGATGCAGATACGGTTAATGCAGATATTCTGGCATTCATTCAATCGTAAAAAAAAATGGAGGATTGATTTATAAAACTAAACCGCAGGACTATTAATGAAAATTTAGGACTGCGGTTATATTTTTTTTAAGCTTTAAATCAATGCATTCCTCCCAGTTTTTATTTTCTTTTCGGAAATAGCATTTTCCAGTAATTAAGGTGTTTTTCATTTTACTGTTTGATATTTTAGGGCGAATGTTTTATTTAATAAAATTATTAAGGACAATTTTAAAAACTTCCGTATCAGCTTTTTCAAGCCATTCAAATGCCAGCATATCTTTTGTAATGATTTCGGCGCCGTTTTGCCTCATTCTTTCAACAGCCTTTATTTTGTCATCTGGATTTCGTGTTCCAACAGCTGACTCTAGAATAAAAACTTCATAATCGAGTTCCAATAAGTCCAGTACTGTTTGTTGTACGCAAATGTGAGCTTCAGTTCCAACTACAATAATTTGTTTTCTTTCTTTTTGCAAAAGATTGAGCAGATTTCCTTCGCGGACAGCAGAAAAATAAGACTTAGAAACAATTTCGTTTTCTTCAAATTTTTCTCTTAATACAGCAGGTGTTGTTCCAATTTTATCTGGACAATGTTCTGTCAGAAGGATTGGAATACCAATTATATTAGCTAAATCTACAGACCAGATAACATCTTTAAGAATAGCTTCGCCACTGTGAATTTTAGGAAGCAGTCTTTCCTGAATATCGATAACCAGCAAAGTAGAATTGATTGGAAGGATCTTCATATGATTTTATTAAATGTTAGAAAAAATCAGCAAAGGGGAGTATATCAAATTTAGTAAAAAAAGGTGATTTTATTAACGAAATCAGTTACTTAAAATAAGTGTCAATTCAGTTTTTTAGAAATTTAAGTATGATAAAACTGGACTATTCATTTATATAGAATCTGTACCAGATTGCATGGGAAGTTATTTGCTAAATTTATTCCTTCAAAATATATAAGAAAGAATTGTGTAAAGCATTAGTAAAAATTATTAGCACAAAAGTTAGCAAGTAAAAATTATAATCAATTATTTAAAATATGAATATTTATTTTGTACAGCATGAAGTTTTTGAAGCGCCTGGAGCATATCTACAATGGGCTCAAAACCGAAGTCATAAAATCAGTTTTTCAAAAGTATATAATTATGAGCCTTTGCCAGAGACAGCCACAGATATTGATTTACTTGTAATTATGGGAGGACCTCAAAGTCCAGATTCTTCCAAAAAAGAGTATCCATATTTTGATTCACAAGCGGAAATAAATTTAATACAAAAATGCATCAATACAGGAAAAGCCGTAGTTGGAGTATGTCTGGGAGCCCAGCTAATTGGTGAAGCATTAGGAGCAAAATTTGAATCAAGTTCTGAAAAAGAAATAGGAGTTTTTCCTATTGAACTTACACAAGCTGGATTAAATGATGATAAAATATCGCATTTTGGCTCACGACTTTCTGTAGGACACTGGCATAATGATATGCCAGGAATAACAGAAAGCGACAGGATATTAGCGTTTAGCGAAGGCTGTCCGCGGCAAATTATAGCGTATTCAGCTTTGGTCTATGGATTTCAATGCCATATGGAACTTAATAAGGAAGTAATTAAGCTCCTGATCGAATCTGACGAAGATTTCTTAATCAAAAATTCCATTCACAGATATGTACAAAAACCAGATGAAATTCGCAGTTTCGATTATAACTTAATGAATAATAAATTGTTTAAGTTTCTTGACAAACTTCAACATGAATACGAAAATAGCTACTGTGTTTAGAAAGAGTTTTCCTTTTACATTATGAAAGTTTCTGGGTCGCCCTCAGTATTTTCATCTTCTTCCGAAAGATCATCTTCCTCTTCTTCCCAGTCATTTTCATCATATTCCGATTCTAAATCTTCTTCAAGAAATTCGTCTAGATCGCCAAGTTCCAAGTTGTAGTGATTTTGCGCTTTTACTGAGCTTGTAAAACCGCTTTCCAAGTAATCATCATAATTTAAAAGAAGCTGTTCTTCGTATGATGTCATGTCGCCTGAAGAGTCATCACTGTAAAAGTAGTTTTCGGATTTCATATAATTTAAGTTTTAATTTGAAGATTATTTAATGCCTATTTTTCCTTTTAGACATTCTTAAAAGTACATTCTTTTAATCTCGAAGATTTTATATAATTTTCGAGAAGTATTGTTTAATTTTAATCCTGCGACTATTTAATATTGAAAAGGCAATAAAAAAAATCCCATTTTAAATGGGATTTCTTATGTTTTATCTTTTAAGAATTTTTAGTCTATTTTAAAACTATCATCGGTAAAAGTTTCAGGTTCAACTTCACGATCATTTTCGTCATAATCTTCTACAAGATCATCATCCAGATCATCTGGGTCAAGTTCTTCTTCATCTTCTTCGTCCCAATCATCTTCTTCCAGATCACTTTCATCAATATCTTGTTCAAGATCTTCTTGATCGTCTCTTTCCAAAGCATTAGAAAATTCATTGTCAAGATAGTTGTTTTCTCCAGCTCCAGGATAAGAATCTAGAAGTTGTTCCTCCTGTTTGTCTTCATCTTCAATTTGTTCGTTTTGTTCGCGATAATATTGATTTGTTTCGTTTTGAATGTCTTGAGGGAAATTATTTTCGTTTTGATCATAATTTCTGTTGCTGTCTGTGATCATAGTGCTGTTAAATTAAGTTTTAATAAATATTAACTGTTAGTCAGCTGCGCTTCCAGTGCTTCCTGCACCGCCAGAATTATTATTTCCTTTTTCTTCTTCGTAACGATTTGGATCTGTGCCATCTTCATCACGTTCATCTTCCCAGTCTCCGGTATTAACATGTTCATCTGGATTTTTATCATTACTCATACTGTTTAGCTGTGCATGATATGGACATTTTTGAAGATCTTCGCTGTTGTAGTTATTTGTATTTTCCATGACTATATTTTTTTTGATTTTTTATTATCCTAAAATTAGATTGTAGTCCAAGGTTTTTCTTTACAAGAATAATTTCATTTGTTATCAAATTAACATGCAGATCTTCAAAGTATTACTTATAAGCCTTTCACTCTTCCAATTTATTGCCCAAAATCCCATTATTTAGGGCTTGAAAATAAAAAAAAGCAACATAAGTAGCGTAATGTCAAATATTTATAATATATTTAACACATCAAACATGGGAATTGTATAAAAAATGTACATAATTTTGCAACAACAAAAAACTGATAAAGTTTTTTGTCACGAGATCCCAAATCTTCTGTTTAACTTAATATAATGCCCTGCTTATGAGATTATTTTTTATGGCACTGCTTTTTTCCTTAAGTTCCTTTACAACCTACAATGTAACGGACAGGAAAGAAATATTAACCGAAGTAGAGTTTGCAAGACTTACAGACCATGTAGGCGAGATAAAATCTTTTACTTCATCAAACCGCGGTTACAGCAATAAAATTGCTTTTCTGGTAGATATGAAAATCAAATCTGGAAAAAATCGTTTTTTTGTATATGATCTTCAGAACAACAAAATACTAGATCAAGGTCTTGTAGCACATGGTTCAGGATCTGAAACAGGAATAAAAGGCGATATTTTGCAATTCAGTAATACCCCAAATTCAAACTGTTCATCCCTTGGCCGTTATTCTATCGAGAAGTCTTATAATGGAGTTTTTGGAAAAGCTTTCAGACTTAACGGACTAGACGAAAGTAACAGCAACGCGATGAAAAGAGCAATTGTATTACACCGTTACAGAGAAGTTCCTGACGAAGAAAAAGAATATTACATTATCAACAGCCACGGATGCCCGATGGTAAGCGATATTTTCTTTAAAAGACTTGAAAAAGTTATAGAAGGTTCTGATTCTAAGATAATGCTTTACGTTTATTATTAAAAGAGAGAAATAACATTTTACCTAAATACGTTTAAAGACAAACAAAATGATTCGTAAAGATTTTTGTTTGTTTTTATTACGTATTTTTTTTGCGTTAATTTGTGCTCACAAAGGCGCGAAGCCTTTTTAGAACAAATGTTAATTTCTGCATTATAAAATGACTTTACAAGATTTAGTGGGTACATTTTCCATTTCTGGAAGCAATCAAGATGAGACTAATGAGATTAGTTATAAAGGTGTTTTAACTTTAGACTTAGATAAAAATAACCGAGTAATTGCGCATTGGCTTATCAACAATTCACAAATACAAAAAGGGCATGGCTTTTTTAAAGACAATGTTTTGGTTATTAATTTTAGTTATAAAGGAGACGATAATAAAACCTATAAAGGAGTTGCTGTTTACCGCTGTATCACTAAAGATGTGCTTGACGGATTTTGGTCAGAAAAACATGGAGATCCGCTTTATTTAGGAACAGAACATTGTTTAAGAATTGAAACTACTGAAAGATTAAATTAAATAAAAATAAAAAATGCGTAAAGTTAGTTACTTCACGCATTTTTTATTGGTGTATTTCTATTCAAGAAGCCAATTTAAGTTTTATAGGTTAAAATAAAAACATTTATGTTAACCAAATCTATTTCAAACAAGGCAATTGCAAAACATTAGCATTTAAAGGCTGTTCTATTTTTTCTTTCCAGTTTATCATTACTTACAGTAATATAAATTTCCATAGAACCTGTTCCAACTTTCAGCCCCAAAATATGACCTCCATATGCATCAAATTTATCATCGGTTGCTACGCCGTGCATGTGGATAGAAGGTTTGTTTTCGCTCCAAGCGATAGATCCTGTAATGCTTCCCATTTCAACTTTATTAAAAGTTTTGGGATGAAATTTCTTTTTCTCCAAAATCATAAAAACCAAATGTAGCATCTTGTGCAAAACCAATTCCAGTGAAATTTGCCGATGGAATTTTTTGTTCTTTTGCCAGATTTTCTATTAACTCCAAAACATTATCGCCTTCGCGAAGAACCATTAAATACCCATAATTTGTTTTGGTGTAACGACATTTTTGAGCATCATTGTTTTGCGCATGAGATATCGTGAAAGCCAGACAAAAAAGCAGTACGGCTATAATTTTATTGATTTGAATATTCATAATGAAAAATTTAATTAATGTTTGTACGAGTGTCTAACTGCATAATCTTATTATAATCATCATTATATTTTTCAGGATCTGAAGTCGCATATTCATTTTCTGGTTCTGGAATTACGTGAATTCTGGAGTCACTAATCGAAATAACAGCCGAGCAGACATAGATTCCAACTTTGCCTTCATTGTATTTAAAATCTAATAAAGTCAGTTTCACAATATCATTGATCGAAAGTTCGTAGTAATTTCCGTAGCGGATAATTTTAAAAGAAATCTGTTTTTCTTCTCCAATTTCAAATTGATTGGTTTGGATATTTTCGAAGATAAAATTGTTTTTCACATCTTTTTCATTAAATCCCCAAGCTCTAAACTGGACAAAACCATTCATAAAATCAATTGAAATATAATAACCTGTTCCTTCTTTATCACATTCAATTACAAAACCAGTTTTTCCCATTCCTTCAACAGAAAGCGTTCCTTCCCAAACAAAGTCAGATGAAGGTTTTTCGAAACCGTAAATTTCATAACCGCTTCGACAGCCAAAACGCCATTTGTTTTCATTTTCTAAAACAAATTCAGCTGTTGGATTTCCTAGAATAGGCATGGGTTGCGGCAGGTCTTTTTGAAGAATAGTTTTCTGATACAGTTTTTCCCAGTAATAATAGGTTTTCAATAACAGTCTGCCGCTTTTATCTGTCGATAATTCTTTTGGAGGCGGAATAACACGGTGTGTATTCACATTTCCATCAGCGAAATAGAAATTATAAACCAGAAAATGTTTTCCGTCTTTTACAACTCTCGCAAGCATAATTCCCTTGTGGCAGTAACACATTATTATGAAAAGCAGAATATTCACCTCTAAATTCAGATGCCGACCAATAACGGACTTTAATATCCTCTCTAATTGATCCTAATAAATAATAATTTCCTTTAATTTCAAAAACACACGGACATTCAACATCATCATAAACGTAAGGAATATGAAGTGGTTTTTGCAGTACATATCCATCTTCTTCTCTTTTTGCAACACCAATACAGCCTCGGCGATAAATAGGACCAGAGGCACTTCTTGCACAAATTAGCAGATAATCTTCGCCTTTATATTGATATTTAAACGGATCACGAAAACTAATCCATTCCCTTGGATTATTCTTTTTCCCTTCGTAATGCGGTGCTTCGCTTTGAAAAGGAAGTCCGTATAGATTCTCTTTTTTCCAAGTAAGCAAATCATTTGAAACAGCTCGCCCTACTTTCTGTTCAATTCCTTTGTCCTGACGTTTAAGTCCGGTATAATACATTTCATAACCATCACCTTCGGATTTTTTGCTGACATGCATTGTCCACAACATATCGTCATCCCATTCTCCTGGATCACCAACAAAAAGGGCGTTTTTTACTCGTTTCCACGAAAGACCATCTTTTGATACTGCATGCGCTATATAATCGTGATTTGGGATAATTAAATGAAATAAATGATGAACTCCTTTTTCATCTATAAATACATCAACATCTCCAATTTCCCAATTACTAAATCCTGAACCTGAATACATTTTATTACTATTTAATCTGTTAGTATAATTTTTTGAGACACACAATCCCAATAGCCAGCTAAAGGAATTATGTGTTTATTTTTTACACCCAACGGGTTATTTAATTATTTTATAATGTTTTAATCCTTCTAGAATTCCTTCAGAAGCTGAAGATTTGGCAACATAAATGCTTTTAGTTGTTTCGTAATCTGCCAGCTCGGCACTTCTATTGCCAACAATTATTCCTTTTACGGGACCTCTAAACATATCGACATCATTTCCAGAATCACCAGTCGCAATAACATGAGATAACGGAATAGCCCATTTGCGACACAAAAATTTGATCGCATTTCCCTTAGAAGCTCTTTTCGGAATAAAATCCAAAAACTGGCCGTGACTCGGAATAATATTCACTTTATACCAGCCTGTTCCCAAAGCCGAAATTAATTCTTCGTGATTGTATTTTTCTTTTTCATAATAGTAAGAGATTTTATAAGGATTCTGCGCTTCTTCTTCCTGTAGTTTGATCCATTTAACGGTTTTCAATCTACTTACTATATCGTCTCTTTTCCATCTTCCTGCTAAAAATTTAGCCCAGCCTTTGTCTAAAATATAATCAGTTCCGTTTGTATAATAAATTTCAGTTCCAACAGAGCAAATGATGAAGTCGGGGAGAGGAAATTCTTCTTCGTTAATTACTTTTTTACCAATTCCAGATTTCTTCCCGAAGCCATTGCAAAAGCCATTTTTTCGGTACGGTTGACAAGATGTGCTTTTAGTTCTTTTAATCCAGGATTAGCCAATTTGGGTTCAATTAGTGTCCCGTCAATATCAGAAACCAATAAATGATCTATTTTTCGTTTTAATCGGCTGATATTGATGTTTGGATAATGTTGTTTTTTGATTCCTGCTCCAGAAGAAAGCGATAAGTTTTCATTCACCAAATCAACATATTGATTAACGTGGCTCAGCCAGCTGTAATGTTTCTGAATATTAATTGCCCCATTATTAGAATAATATTTCCATTGATTTTCATCAGTCAGAATATTGCGTAAAGCCTTTTTAATCTGACTCTCTTCCTGCGGATCTACTAATTCTCCATTTTGACAGACTGGAATAATTTCTGAAGGTCCGCCATTTTTTGTAACCACAACAGGAAGTCCAGAACTAGCAGATTCGATTACGGTCAAGCCGAAATTTTCATGCAACGCAAGATTCACAAAAACACCTCTTTTTTCTGCGACATATCGGTATATAATAGAAACCTCGTTTTCGACATCATGTTTTTTAGGAATCGCCATTTTTCCGTACAAATCATATTTGTCCATTAACAGAAGTAGATCGGTCAAAACGTTTTTTTCAGATTCGGGCATTTTGGCAATGTCTTTACGAATACCAGCAAAAATTACTAGATTGGCAATGCTTTGCAGTTCCTTATCCTTACCGTAAACTTCAATTAAAGTGTTCAAGTTTTTATGGCGGTCAGGTCTCGAAAGTGCCAGAATTATAGGCTTATGCGGATTTGTTAAAAATTTCGAAATAGTTTCTGAAACCCAATATTTTCTTTGGATTTCTTCCATATTTTTTTCAGGATCGACTTCCTGATGGTAATAGGGAACAAATTTTCGGGTGTCAATTCCAGGCGAAATAGCGTGGTATTTTCCTAATTCAAAATTTTTATAAGCTTTATAAGTTTCAATTTCTTGTTCTGTAGAAGTAACAATAAATTCAGAAAGTTCAAGTGTTCGTTCTTCGGCGAATTCTTGCTTTAAATTTGAATTTCTTTTCAAGATCTTCTTCATTTTCTCCGCCTTCAAGTAATTTTTTCTTTTTATAAAAACCTAACGAATGTCCCGTATGGGCGAAAGGAATATTTAAAATGGCAGATAATTCGGTCGATGACATATCCAGCGTCAGCATAATGCGAATGAATCCAGTCGGGAAAAATGTTATGTTCCTTAATATGTTGTACAACACCGTTGACAAATGTATCAAGACCTTCCCAAAGTTGTTCTTTTGCTTTATATTTTTTTCCTAGAAAAGGAATTCGCCTGATGTCTAACTTATCATTTATTATTTCAACAGGCACTGCGTATTCTGGTGAAACAGAAGGATCATCAATCAATCGGGTAAAAAGATGTACATGTTCCACATCTTCATGTTGTGATAAAAATTCTGCTAATTCGTAAATATATTTTGTCTGGTACGCCGTTATCAGCATCTTTTCCTATCTCAAGACCAGAACCTTTTAAAAGTCCGTGAATGTTTATAAGTGAAATTCGTAATTTTTTTCATCATTCTTCAATATTATTTTGAGAGCCCAAGTTACTGCGCTCACGTTGATTTGGAAGAAATAATTACAGTTTTAATTTACATAGTTCCCATGTTTTACAGATGTTTTCCATGTAATAACTATAAAAAAAGCCTGACTTTTTTTGTCAGGCTTTTGGGTTTATTTCTAATTTCTATTTATTAAATCATCAATTTCTTCTAATTCAATTGTGGGATTTGCACCAGCAGATCCCGCAACCAAAGCACCTGTTGCACAGGCAAAATTTAAAGCCTGCTGTGGTTCTTCTCCAGTTAAAAGTGATGTGACTAAAGCGCCCAAGAAAGAATCTCCTGCACCCACAGTATCTTCAACTGTAATGCTGTAACCCGCATTTGAATAAAGATGTTTATCCCATAACAATAGAGCTCCATATTTTCCTTTTGTAACACAAATGGCTTTTGCATTGGTCAAAGAACAGATAAAATTCATGTTCTCTTCTAAAGTAGTAAACGGAGAATCGAAGGCCTGACTAATTTCGGTTATTTCTTCATCATTAAATTTTATAAAATCTGCAGACTGCATTAACTCCTGCAGAATTTCGTAGGTATAATGAGGCTTTCTTAAATTAACATCAAAAACTTTATACGCATTAGTGTGCAATAATTCTTCAAGCGCTTGTCTTGAAACCTCATCTCTGCAAACCAAACTTCCATAAATTAAAACATCTGCATTTAGAACCGATTTTCGAGCCGTTTCATTCGGAATAATTTTGTCCCAAGCCGATGGATAAAGAATTTCGTAAGTAGCAGATTTACTTTCGTCCAAAGTTACATTTACCAATCCAGTTGGAAAATCGTCTGATTTTAAGATTGTTTCTGTATCTAAACCTAATCTTTTTACCTCTGCAATAATTGCTTCTCCATCAAGATCGTCACCAACGCGACTTATCATATTTACATCGGCGCCTAAAGCTTTCATGCGAAGAGCCACATTAAGCGGTGCGCTGCCAATCTTTTTTCATTTCCAAAAATATCCCACAGTACTTCTCCGAAAGCGACAGCTTTAAGTTTATTGTTGTTAATCATTTAATTTCTCTTTTGTAATTATTCAGGCTGTGTGAATCGCCCTATTTTTATAAAAATAAGAAAGATTACTGGTTTGTGCAAACCATAGTTGGTTTGGAGTGGTTAATTCATGAGAGTTCAATAGTATATTAAGGTAGAGCAGAAACTTATTAAAATAGAATTTAAAAACGGCATCAAATTAAATAGAAGTTTATATAATAACTTAATATACTGGGAATTGTGTAACATCCACCTGAAATTAAATACGTCACAGTCTATTCTCGTTTGTACCTTTAAGATTAGATTAAAACTATTCTATAATCAAAAAATAAATAAGTTATGGCAGAAATTAAAATTGAGAAAAAAAGCCGGTATGGCCGTGGATTGTTGTGGTTTTGTTAATCGCGAGCACTTATATACTACATCTTTTTAAAAGATCATGAAACTACAACTGATAACAGTGTTGAAATCGAAAACACTACACCTGCAGAGTAGAAAATCAATTTAATATTATAAAGAATTATGGAAAATAAAGATAGAAATTTATACAGATTAGACGAACTTTCAGATTATAAGATTGCTTCAAATTATTCTGATGTAAGAGGATGGAAAATAGTAGATGCCGATAACCGAACTATCGGTAAAATCGACAATCTTTGGGTTAATAAAGATATGCGACGCGTTGTTTATTTAGATGTAAATGTAGATAAATCGTTAATAGATGACCGCCACAATGAGGTGCACGACGCTATAGCAAACGACAATGGAAAGGAATTTATCTATAAGGATGGAGACAGTCATATTATCATACCGATTGGGTCTGTAAGTATAAATAAAGACACTAAAATTGTGATGGCCAATACTATTGGATATGATACTTTTAGAAATACAAGCAGATATAACAGGGTGAACAATTTTGACAGGAATTATGAAAAAAGAGTAATGAATTCCTATTATCCTGAGGATGAAATTGGCTACGATAGTGAAGATGATACTTTTTACAATCGCAGGGAATTTGATAATAGATAATACAATTTATTGCGACTCCTCAAAAGGATAACCATCATATTATAAAATTGAATTAAAGATCAAACATTTAAATGTTTGATCTTTTTTTTTAAGTCATTGGGATCTTAATTTCCAGTTATTAATAACACAGAAAAAATATGTTCATAAACTGTTGATAAATAATAGGTTGTACCCTGTGTTAAAATATTATATCCATTCATTAATTATTATAAATTTATAATTGAATGACAGCTAATTACTGTGAAAATTATTTATATATGGGAAAAGCTATACAATTGCAGGTGCGTAAAGAGCTGAATGGAAAACAACAGTTCAATATTATTAAATTAAAAGGCAGTTTGATCTCAAAAGGATATACTGAAATTATACATATCAGCGATCAGGATGATGAATTTCATATTAATTCATTTGAAACAAAAATGGAAGCTAGAGGTGAAGTTCAAGAATTCATTAAGGATTTTATTATGAAAGAAGATTTAGCAAATACAATAAGTGTTTTAAGATAACCTTCCGCTGTTTAAATAGTCGGTGTAAATTTAATTTTGTAACTATTTTAAATGAAAATTGAATTAAAGTTATTATTAAAATAGTAGCCAATATTTATTTGATATTATTTGTTTTGAGATTTTAAAATAATAAAAATTGATACTGATTTATTTGAAGCAAAATGACTTCATCTATATAATCGCTTTCAAAAATAAAAGAGGTCTGCTCGCGACACAGCGACGCGTTACCAGCACGCGCACTCCAACCAACGCAGTATTTGGTAGACAATCCAAATCTTGGATATGTATGCCGCCATTCCTATGAGCAGAACCTTCTTTCATTTTATTTGTTTCCTTTTTATTGATATTTTTTGTTTTAAAAGATTCTTTCACATTTTTAAATCTTTTTTTTTTTTTTTTTACAATTAGAACAGCGACAGGTTAGTGGTTATCATTTTTGTAATGCTTTTGAACATCTAATTTAATAAAGTAAATGTATTATCATCATTTATTTCAAAACATGATACTAATCATTTAGTTACATATTTATTTTTTTATGTGGCGTGAAAGGTCTTTGAATGCACTATTTAGGATAAACGATAAATAAAAAAAGCCGCAACCCTAAAGGAGTTGCGACTTTTTAAATAATCAGAATGTTTCTTTGTTAGTTCTAACTAGAAAAATTCAAGCCTTTATTTTTAAAACTAGTATAAAGTTCTTGTCTTGCAGAGCTTATCGTTTCTTCTGTTCTGTAAATACTACACCAGAATTTGATCAGTACTTTATACTTTCCGTCAGAAATAGCACTGTAATAAATCTGTGATGGTTTTGAATTATTTACCATTGGCAGATTGGCGAGTGTTTCGTTTACCGTTAAATTAATTTCTTCAGGAATGGTTTCGCCTACGATTTCAAAAGTAACTTCTACTAATTTAAAATTATCCGTATATGTCCAGTTTGTAATATTTTGAGATAATAAATTACCATTCGGAATAATGATTTCGGCTCCATTTGGCGCATTAATTTTGGTTGTACGAAGTCCCATCGATTTTACACGACCTGATTCTGAACTAATCTCCACAACGTCACCAATCTGAATTGGTTTATCAAAAATCAATATAATTCCCGATACAAAATTGTTTACTACATTTTGAAGTCCAAGTCCGACACCGACACCTAAAGCTCCTAAAAGAATACTCAGTTTGTCTAACGGCATTCCAGAAGCGACAACGGCAAGAAGGTAACCGCTGATTAAAACTACTAATCGGGTAATCAATAATTTTGAATGCTGTCTTTTGTTGATGTTTTCTTCGTTTTCATCGTCAATTTCACCAAAGAAATAAGCAACATAATTTTGCAATAAATGGGCAACCCAGATAATGATAAAGAATAAAACAATATTACCAAGTGTAAAAGTGATGCTTCCAATTGTATTAGGATGACTTAATATCTTTTGAAAAGAAGCACGAAGCGATTCCCAAATATTCAGATTTGATGCGATTACAATAATCCACATATAGCTGATTACAATAATAAAAGGTTTCTTTAAAGTATCTGATAAACTTTCGTAATCAAACATTTTTTCTATTCCTCTTTTAACTCTAGTGGTGTAAATCTGCAAAAGGATTATCTCTAAAATTATCTTCAAAACTACACTTAAAGCAACGATTTGAGTAAGAGAAATAAATGCTGTAATACTTAACATGTTAGAAAGTGAAACTCTGCCAAATAAATTGTAGAGAATCGACAAGCCATTTAAGCCAATAAAGATTATACTTGCCCACTTAAAAAAGCCTTTTATATAAAGTTCTTCTTTAAGTGTTTTAATTTGAACTAAACCGTATCGAATACCCAAAAGATTGATGGCTACAAATGCAAAACGCTGTAATAATCCGATTGTAATAAACAAATCCAAAAAGCAAAGTGCAAAGAATAGTCCTAAAAGGAAAAGCCAGTTTCGCATGGAAACTCCCGACCATTGATTTTTGAAAAGTACGGTTAAAACTGCAAGCAGAATAAGCTGTAATAATTCTAAAAATAATGCCGGTGCATATAAATTGGTAACAACGGCAATGTTTAAAGCAATAACCAAAACCGGCAGTAAAACACCGCGATTTAGATATTTGAAGTTTAAAAGTAAAAGACTTTCAGAATAACCATTTGCTTTTAGGTATTTTACGTTTCGAGAAATGTACCAAAACAAAAGTCCCATGAAGAAACATAAAGTAATCAATCCGCCTGCTTTGTAACTAAGATAATAAGCGGCAACATTTTCTTCAATTATAATTTTGGCTTTAATGTTATGCGTTACTTTTTTAGCAATAGCAGAATCGCTGATCTGCCATAGGGAAGGGTACTCTTTATTAAAAATACTTATTCCTGATTTTTCAAGTTTGCTTTCAACATTTACCAGAGCGCTCGACACAGCAATTTTTCGCTGTACGGTTAATCTTTTCTTATTGTTCAAAACAGTTTGGTTTTTAGTCATCAGACTATCTGTACCAACATATCTCTTTTTAAGATCGGCAAATTCTTTCTTGAATTGCTTGCGCTTAATAGTATCTCTAAGTAAAGTGATTAGGGTTTTGTCTTTTCGAAGATCAATTACACGACTTTTAATCTTTTCCAGATTAAGGTTTCTCTCGTTTATAGATTTATTCTGCTCTTCTAATTCCTGTTCTATTTCCTGTAGAACAATACGATACATCTGCTGGTTACGCACATTTGGGTTGGCTCCTTTTAGACTGGCTAGAATAAGGTTCAGTTTGCTTTCTGTACGTTTCATTTCGCCAAAAAGATGATGAGTATCACCTTGGAAATCGATGTCGTTGTAAGCAGATTCCAACACTTCTCCGGCTTTTTCAATCGCCATTAAATAATCGCTGTCTGTGGCCGTTGTGTCATTAAACAATCTGCCGGCGTTTTCTTTTTTGACAGGTTTTTGTTCTTGCGAATAACTTAACGCGGAATAGAAAAGAAATAAAAACAGCGTTAAAAAATAAAAAGTTCTTTTTTGAAAAATCATAATGTATATGGCTTATTTAGGGAGATCAAATTTAATTTTTTTTGCAAAACTTTTCGTAAAGAAAAAATTAAATTAGACATTCCGCCATATTTAATCGTCAGATTGCGATTTTGAGTCTTTCAAAGTGGTTTATTTTTTATTTTTTGAAATGAATTTGAATCCAAAATTGTAATCATAATCAAATGAAAAAAGTAAAATTAACAAGATAATATATTAAAATAGAAAAGCAATAATCAATAATAGTAACGCAGTGACAATTAATAGAATATAAATTATTAATTCCACAGTTTTCTGCTTTTTTTAATAAATCCTCGATGGTTATTTCACTAGGTTTCTTTGTTTTCATTTTATATTTTTACATTAAATATTTCCGCAAAATTTAATTAAAAAACATTCCAAAACAAGAGGTCAAGTTTTTTTGACTACACAATAAAATATGGAAGAAATAGAAACTTGTCCAGCACAAAGGCTTTTAAAAATATTATCGGGTAAATGGAAAGCTGAAATTTTTCGTTTGGCTGTAGAATCTCCGTTGCGATTTAATGGTTTACTGCGACAAATTCAGGGATCAAATAAACAATCTTTGGCTACTGCTTTAAAGGAACTGGAAGAAGAAGGACTTTTAGAAAAAAACAACCATTAAATTGAAGCCTTTGCACATTGAATATAATTTGACTGAAAAAGGAAAAGCTTTAATTCCTGTTTTTCAGCAGTTAGAAGGATTGTCATAGTTAATACACAAGTAAACAGTGGTAATGAATTTCGAAGGAAAATCTATTCTATTTTAAATTAGAAAGATAAACTCTCTTTCTATTTTAAAATAGCTGAAGATGAAACTTTGTTCTTTGGAAGATAAATCCAAAAAATAGTTCCTTCATCTGGTGTACTGTTAAAATTAATTATACCATTATGGTTTTCAATAATTCTTCTGCAAAGCGCTAGTCCAATTCCGTTGCCTCCATATTGATCTCGCTCATGCAGACGTTGAAACATATCAAATATGCGGGCAGAATATTTATTATCCATACCAATTCCGTTGTCAGCAATAGAAATTACTTCATAATTTTCGGGATTAGCGACGAAATGTTCATCTTTCGGAACATCTCCGTATGAAATTGTTACCGTAGGCTGGGCAGTATTAAACTTAAGTGCATTATTGATTAAATTGTAAAATAGCTGACCTAACTGTGTATCCAGACCCAAAACTTTTGGAAGCGGGTTCACGTTTATTATGGCATTTTTTTCTTCAATAACCATACTCAAGTCGGCCTGAACTTGAAGCAGTACATTATTAAGATCTACTTGTTCAAAATATTTTTCTTTATTATCAATTCGCGAATAGTTAAGTACATCTGCAATTAAATTAGATAATCTTCCGAGTTGCGAGCGTAATTCGATCAAAATAATACTGCTTTCTCTGATCTTCGCTTAAGTGTTCTCCTGCCCGAGAAAGCATAATCATGATTTTTCTAAGCGGTTCTTGTAAATCATGACTGGCTATATACGCAAATTGCTCCAATTCTTTGTTTTTGAAAAGAAGTTTTGAATTTGCACTTTCCAGTTCATGCTGAATTATCTTTAGTTCACTATTGTCTTTTAGTGTTTCAACAATCATTTTTTGAGCGCTGATATCAACAAAATAAACGAGCCAGTTATTAAAAGTTCCGTCCTCTGCTTTATTTGGTGTTATTGAAACCAAATGCCATGTGTAGTCTGAGGAATTTTTAATTCTGGTTTCTCCAAAAAACACAGAATGATTTCTTTTTGCTTTGCTCCATCCGTCTAATATTATATCAATATCATCGGGATGAATAAAATTATGAAGTGATTTTTTATCGAAATTAAGAAGTGGCTTTAGTAGAAATTTTTCTAAAGATTCGTTTACCAATAAAACATTATTACGTTCATTTATAACACAAATAAGAATTGGCAGTGTATTAGCGAGCTGTTTGTATTTGTTTTCGCTTTCTGTCAGTTTTTCTGAAAGAGCAATAAGTTCGATATTTTTCTTTCTAATCTCATCGTAAGGAGATAGTGGAGGCTCATATTTAAAATAGTCAATAAGACTTTTTATTTTGGTTTCTGAAAGTAATCCAGGAGAAGATATAGGCAGACTTATTCTAGTAATCGATTGATTATTAGAATAACTATATTCCATATCATTAGAAATTTTAGAGGCATAAATAAATGCTTCTGGATTGCAGTTTTTTAAATCAACAGAGTCTGTGATAATTGCGACAATTTCCTTTTGGGTGCTTTTAATAATATTCACACCCAAAACAAGCAGAGAATCCTTACCCTTAGCAATAGAGCATCTGGCAATTTCAGAAACAGCCGTTGCAAATCTTGTTTGAAAAGAAGATGCCATACCACACATTTCTGCAATTTTCATGCATCGCTTATGGGCTAGTATTAAGTCCATTTCGTTATCAAGATTAATTTTTATGATCTCTTTCATGGGGCTTAATTTATTTTACCAACAAGTATTGTAGCATCGTCTGTACCTCTCACATTTTCTTTGAATAGTGCTGACGCAATTATGGATGAACTCTGCTTAAGAATAGAAGTCATATCATTAAGATTCCATCTGGTACGTAATCCATCACTATGCATAACAATAATTTGATGTCTTTTGTAAGGAACTATTGTGCTGTTTAAAGTACGCGGAATGTTATGTCCTATAATTCCATTATAGGGTGTATAGGTTTTATTTTCTAATCCGTTATAAATTCTCGTATTAATATTGCCTATGCCGCAAATATTCCAAGTTTCCGATTTATAATCGACTGAAGCTATTGTTCCAACTAATCCTCTGGTTTTTTTACCCTAGAATGTATATCCCGCAGTATAGCTGAAGGTTCTGTCTCAGCAGATTGCTTAAAGATTTTTATTGCGGCTTGTATAGCTTCTCCAGCGCTTTCTCCATGACCTAATCCGTCACCAACAAAGATTTGAAAACCTCTAGTAGAATATTTTATATGGTATCCGTCTCCGCAAATTTTTTCACCGGGATAATTAACTGCAATTGCGGCATGACTGATTCCAGTTTGAAGAGCAGGTAATTCTAGATTGGCTTTTTCGCAGATTCTAACATATTGAACGCAACCCCAGTTTTTCATGGAGTAAATTTGAAAATCATTACTTAATCTTTTAATCGAGCCCAATCCATGGCCAAGAGTATTAGAAGAAGAATATCCGTCGTTCATTATCTTGGCAACATTTTCAAATCCTACACCTTTATCAAGACAATAAATCTCAATTTCATTGTATCCATTTTCCAAATGTGCTCTATAAAGTAATTCCCCTCCATTAGCATATTTGATAAGATTTGAAGTTAGTTCTGCAACAATAATATCTGTTTCAGCGACCCTGTGAGGTGTAAATCCCAGTTGAAGGGCCAGATTATGTATTTCTCTTTTTATAAAAGCAATAAGGCTTCGATCGTCTATTTTATAAGTGGAAAACGTATTATCCATTTTTCCATTTTGTTATAGTAACGGTAGTTCCGTTTCCTAGTTCTGATTTAATTTCAAATTCATTAACAAGTCTTTTTGTTCCTGGCAGACCCAAGCCGAGGCTTTTTCCTGTACTGTATCCATCCTTCATAGCCAGTGTTATATCGGCTATACCGGGACCTTGATCAATAAAGGTTACACGTACACCATTATCTCGGCCATTGCTGACAGATTCTATGATGACTTTGCCGCCACCGCCATATTTTAGCAGGTTACGGACAAGTTCGCTTGTGGCTGTAATCAATTTGGTTTGATTTAATATGCTCATACCAATTTTTACGCCATACTCTTTTACACGATTGCGCAATGGTACCACATCTTGTTCCCTTACAATAAGAGACTCTTCTTTACTATTCGTTATCGTTGTCATCTAAGTGCTCTTCATTATAGCTGTTTTGCATTTTTGAGCGTAGTAGATCCATACCTTTTTCAACATTTAAGGCGCTTATGACTCCGTTTAAAGATAATCCTAATTCAACAAGTGTAATAGCAACTGCAGGTCGCATTCCTACAACCACAGTTTGTGCATCCATTATTTTTGACATAACGGCAATATTCCCTAAAATTCGGCCCATAAAAGAGTCAATTATAGAAACTGCAGAAATATCAATTAATACACCTTTAGAGCTATGTTTACTTATAGTATTAATTAAATCTGATTCGAGGTTTTCTGCCAGTTGATCGTACAAATCTACTTGTATGGTAACAAGCAGAAAATCCCCCATTTTTAGTATTGGAATTCTTTCCATATGAATAATAAAATCTTATCTACAATTTATTTCTTTTAACAACAGAAAGCTGTAACATGTCAAATGCAGTTTTAAGTGCACTTGCAAGAGATGCTTTTGTAATGATTCCAGTAAGATCGATTCCTAAATGAACAACAGTCTGAGCTATTTCTGGACGAATTCCACTAATAATACATTCTGCACCCATTAAACGTGTTGCACTAACTGTTTTAATAAGATGCTGTGCAACAAGAGAATCTACTGCAGGAACACCTGAAATATCAAGAATTGCAATAGAACTTCCTGTGTCTACGATCTCTTGCAGAAGATTTTCCATAACCACCTGAGTTCTGGAGCTGTCTAATGTACCAATGATTGGTAAAGCAACAATACCTTCCCAAACCGTAATAACTGGAGTCGAAATTTCACTTATTTCATCAACTTGTCTTGAGATAACATCTTCTCTTCCTCTCATGAAGGCTTCAAAAGTTAAAATAGTCAAATTGTCTAAAACGGAATTCAATTTTAAATTGGCTTCGTAAAGTTTCGAAGAATCTGATATTAATTCCGAAAGAATTTTAGAAGTAGCTTCTTTAAAAGAGGTCAAATATTGAGCGTTTTCTCTTGGGGAATAACCACGCTTTCCTCGTGAAGTTGAAATTCCAATTATAAGATCTTCTACTTTTTCTAACTCGCGTGCATCTTCATTAGATAAGGCTGTTAAAAACACAGAAGCGAACTCTTTTGACTCTTCTTCTTCCATAGCGCCATCACTAGCTCCAATATCAGAAAGAATTTGTGACCATACAGTTAATAATTTGTTTTCGTGCTCTTTTAGGACACCTAGGATATTGTTTTGCATTTGCTTTAATTTTGGTATTTTCTCTAACAAATATATGACATTTAAACATACTTTAAGAAAAGATTTGTTAAAACCCAGATAAAATGTAAAATTCAGTTTAACTGTTAAAAGTGTAATAATTTATTAAGTTAGAATTTATTTTACTTAATATTTAGTAATTATTTCGTTGTTCTTCTATTCAATTTATATGGAGAATATTTTATGGTGGACACACATCCTAATAATTTAGACTTTACTATTCGATAACAATAAGAAATATAATTTTTTAAAATCAAAAAGCTCAAAATAACTATTTAAGAAAAACTTTATATGAGCATAATTAATACCTTAAAAAAAAATAAATTAGAATGGTTAAGTATAGTTTCAAATATTATAGATAATTATTTATTTCTTATTAATTAAAATCACTTCATTTCCAGCGATAGCATATATAATGTGGTCTAAATTTGGCTTTAATAAATGCTTTCCAGTGAATTCACCAAATGCAGGCAAAATCATTTGGTTATCTTGCCTGAAAAAACAACGTAATTTTAAGCTTTGAAGTCCTAAACCTCTCAATATTATTCCCGGATGAATATGTCCAGAAAAATTAAATAAGTTTTCTTTTTCGGTTGGATGATGGGTAAAGAAAAATGTATTGATTTCTAACATTTCCACTACAACAACTCCGATTTTTTTATAATGACTTTCATCAATAATATCGTGATTTCCCGTAATTAAATAGGTTTCGTAATTATTGTCTAAAACCCAATTTTCAAATAAATCCCATTCTGCATTTTTGGTGCTGTGAAATAGATCTCCTAAAAAGATAATTTTTTCAGGAACGAAATAATCTAAAACCTCTGTAATTTTTCTAAAATTTTCTGAAACAGCACTTTGTGGAATAGCAATTCCGTGTTTTCTAAAATGTGTTACTTTGCCCAAATGAAGATCAGAAATAATGACTGTTTTTTTGCTTTCCCAATAAAGGGCGCCAGTAGGATGAAGCTCGAATACTTCGTTATTAATTTCAATTTTCATAAATTATTATTTCATGTAAGAAGCAGTCATTTTCTGAATTCTTTCTGCTAAAGTTTCACTTGATAATTTTTCTCTCAGACGGTCTGTAATGATAGGGAAGCTAAATGGAGTTGGCTTAAGACATTGTTTCCAGACGATTTGCTGGTTTGCAATTCGTTCCAAAGCCAAAATCAAACGCCCTTCTTCCAATTGATGTTCAAATGTTTCGCGGTACGCCTGATGCAGTAATAAATTGTCCGGCTCATAATCCCTAAAAACTTCAAACAGTAATTGAGAACCACTTTGTAAATGTTTCGTTTTGACCATTTTCCCAGGAAAACCAGTAAAAACCAATCCAGCGATTACAGCAATATCACGAAACTTTCTTCTTGCCATTTCGGTCGAATTTAAGCTTTTCTGTAAATCATGATGTACATATTCTGTTGAAAAAAGATTATTGTCTAATACTGCTTCAATATCAATTTCCTGATCAGAAAGTAATTCAAATCCGTAGTCATTATATGCCAGAGAAAAACTAATGGATTGTAACAAACTGATTCGGTATGCCAATAAACTGGCTAATGCTTCATGCACAAAGCGTCCTTCAAACGGATAAAATATCGCATGATATCCTTCTCTGGTTTTAAAAGTTTCTATTAAAAATTCATTGGTATCAGGAACAATAGATTCTTTTCGCTGTCTTTTAAACAAAGGTCGCAAAGCTTTCAGTTCAGGTGAAAGATCATCTGTGTTGGCACGATACAATTCCTGACGAAGTAACTCACTCATTTGAGAAGACAGTGCCAAACGGCCTCCCATCCAGCTGGCAATTTTAGATTCTTTTTTCGCACTTGCTTTTTTGACCAAAACCTGCATATTTCGAATACGGAACAATTCAAGTTTTTTTCCCGCAAAAATAAAAGTGTCGCCCGGTTTTAATTTCGAAATAAACCATTCTTCAATTGTTCCGATATAGTAACCGCTCATGAACTTAACATTTAAAACGGCATCGCCTACAATAGTTCCAATCTGCATTCTGTGGTGCATGGCGATCATTCGGCTATTGATTTTATAACGGCCGTCTTCTTCAATTTCTACTTTTTTGAATTCGTCGTAAGCCTGTAAACTTTGACTTCCGTTGGTAATGAAATTTAAAATCCAATTCCAATTTTCTTTAGTCATGGTTTGATAGCTGAAAGTTCCCTGTACTTCCTTAAAAATTTCATCAGGAAAGAAACCATCAGAAACCGCTAAAGTGTTAAGATATTGAACCAAAACATCCCAGCTGTTCAAATACGGGACACGGTCTTCTATTACGCTGTTTTCTACGGCTTTTTTTAAGGCAGATGCTTCAATCAATTCAATGGCATGGGTGGCAAGAAAGTAGATTACACTTTCTTTTCCCGGCTGATGACCGCTTCGTCCAGCTCAGCTGCATAAATCGCGCAACACCTTTTGGACCGCCAACCTGAATAATTGATTCAACTGGAGCAAAATCAACACCTAAATCTAGACTTGAAGTACAAACAACCACTTTTAATTCTTCATTACGAATGGCTTGTTCTACCCAAAGTCGGGTTTCTCGATCAATGCTACCATGATGCATCGCCATTTCTCCGGCAAATTCGGGATATTTTTCTAATAATCGCTGATACCAAATTTCGCATGCCGAACGAACATTCGTAAAAATCAATGTCGTTTTACTGGCTTTGACAATTTTCGCGACTTCATCAATCAGATGTAATCCCATATGGCCACGCCAGGGATAAGTGTCCATTTTGTCTGGAATAATCGAGACGACTTTTATTTTTTTATTAATTACAGCTTTAATTAAAACAGAATTATGGTACGCCTCAGAATCAATTCCAAGCAAAACTTCCTGCGCTTGCTGTAAGTTGCCAATAGTTGCAGAAATGCCCCAAATACGAATATTTTTTGCTATAGTTTTAAGTCTGGATAAGCCTAATTCTACCTGTACACCGCGTTTTGTTCCAAGTAATTCGTGCCATTCATCTATAACTATCGAACTGCAGTTTTTAAAAACAGTTTCAAATCCTTTTGATGCTAAAAGCAATTGTAGACTTTCTGGAGTAGTAATGAGCAGATCTGGCATTTTTCCTTTTTGTTTCGCTCTTTCTGATGCTGAAGTATCTCCAGAACGAATTCCAACAGTCATTTTTATGTCTAAATCATTTAAAACTCTTTCTGCGGCTTGTTTTATTTCTACAGACAAAGAACGGAGCGGAGTAATCCAAATAGCTTTTAAGCCTGAAGTATGCTTGGCTTGGTAATTCGGATTTTCTTTAATGTAGTTTAAAATAATGGGAAGCCATAGTGCATAAGTTTTTCCGCTTCCTGTTGGAGCGTTTAGTAAACCATTTTTTCCCTGCAAAAAAGCAGTCCAAGTTTGAGTCTGAAATGGAAAAGGTTTCCATCCCTGATTTTCAAACCAATCGCTGGCAATCTTAAATAACTGCTCTCTATTCATTTATAATATCATATTTTTTAAATCTTCTATAGAATTGGCTTCATCGATTTTTTTATCGTGACGCCATCTTAAAATTCTTGGAAAACGGGTTGCAACACCGCTTTTATGTCTTTTTGAAAGTGCAATTCCTTCAAAACCAATTTCGAATACCAATTGGGGCGTCACACTTCTTACGGGGCCAAATCGTTCCAATGTGTTTTTCTTGATCCAGTCATCGACCATTCTAAATTCGGCATCGGTTAGGCCAGAATAGGCTTTCGCGAAAGTGACGAGTTCACGTTCTTTACTTTCATTTTCCTGCCAAAGAGCAAAAGTGTAATCGGTAAATAAATTAGAGCGTCTTCCATGGCCTCGCATAGCGTAGGTGAGGACCGCATCTATTACCAATGGTTCAATCTTCCATTTCCACCAATCGCCTTTTTTTCGTCCAACTAAATATGGAGAATCTTTTCGTTTCAGCATTAAACCTTCGCTTTTCATTTCTCGGGATTTAAGTCGTTCTTCTGTCACGTCTTCCCAATTTGAAAAATTAAATCTTTCGGAAAAGTCGCAACGGAATATCTTTTCCAATTAAAGTCGTAAATAATTGCTCTAATAAAGTACGGCGTTCTTCGTAAGGCAGATTTCGAATATCATTTCCCTGCCATTCTAATAAATCATATGCTTTTATAATAACGGGCGAATTTTTTTAAAACAGAAGCCGATACATTTTTTCGCCCAATTCGGGTTTGCAGATCATTAAATGTACCAATTTGATTTTCAATGAAAGGAAGAATTTCACCGTCTATTACAGTTCCGTTTGGAATTATTCCGATGAAAGAATTAAATTCTGGATATTTGTCGGTTACCAATTCTTCGCCTCGGCTCCAAACATAAATTTCATTTTCACGAATAATAGTCTGCGAACGTATTCCGTCCCATTTATGTTCGGCACTCCAATCTTCTGGATTTCCTAAATTTGAAAGTTCACCTTCAATCGGATAAGCCAGATAAAACGGATATGGTTTTGATAAATAATCAGTCGCTTCTTTCGTCTAAAATCAATTCTTTAAAAGTAATCGTATTCGGATTCCAGTCGCCCATTAGTTTATAGGCAAGAGTATCTTCGTCAATATTTTCAGCTTTAGAAAGTGCACGAGTCATTAATTTCTGACTTAAACCAATTCGGAAACTTCCTGTAATTAACTTCGTAAAAACGAAACGTTCGTAATAATTTAAGTTTAGCCAATTCGTCTGCAAGTATTCTTTTTTTCAGGATCTGTTTTCTTTTTTAAAGCGATAATCTCTTGTAAAAATTCGGTCAGACTTTTATCAGAATGTTCCTTTGTAGTCGGAATAACCAATGCGATCGTTTCAGCCAAATCGCCGACAATATGGTAACTTTCTTCAAATAACCAAAGTGGAATATTAGCCAATTCATTTGCCCATATTCGTAATAAAGTTGTATTAACTGGTCGGGGAGGACGGCGATGCGAAAGAATGGCAATCGTCCAGACTTTGTCTTCGTCGCTTGCTTTTTGAAAATAATTCGTCAAAGCATCAACTTTAACCGATGTTTTATTAGAACTATCTAAGGTTTTTATAAGCTCGGCAAAGTTTTTCATTTAATTTTGAGTTATGAGTTATGAGTTGGGCATTAACAATTCACCATTAACAATTTACAATTAATTTCACAATTCATCATTAGTTACGTCGTTTGTTTCTCCTTCATATTGCGTATTCGCAGTTCTGGCATCATAGCCTAATTCTCGGAGATATTTTGAAAATATATCAGAATAACCGTGTGTGCAGATTACTTTTTCGGCACCAGTTGCCTGAATACTTTCTAGTAATCCTGTCCAGTCGCAGTGGTCGCTTAAAACAAAGCCACGATCAACGGCTCGTCTGCGTCTTGCGCCGCTGAAAAGCCATCCAGCCGCTTGCTGAGCCCGTTACAAATGGAGTCATTTTTCTGATCCAAGTACTGCCATGCGCACTTGGCGGTGCAATAACTATGCTTCCTAATAAATCTTCTTTTTTGGTTTCTGGGGTTACTCTTATCGTTGCGGGTAAATCAATTAACGGACGAACAATTTCGGTCATGTTTTCAATCGCGCCATGCGTGTAAATGCGACCAATGTTGGGGTCAAGATTTTTTAATAAACGTTGTGCTTTTCCTAAAGAATAACCAAAAAGTACAGAGGTTTTTCCCTCTGCACGATTTTCTGCCCACCAATTATTAATGTCAGTCATAACTTCCGCCTGTGGTTCCCATTTAAAGGCTGGGAGTCCGAATGTGCATTCTGTTATAAAAGAATGGCATTTTACGACTTCATAAGGAACGGAAATTCCGTCGTCTTCTGTTTTATAATCACCTGTAAAAACCCAAATTTCGCCTTTGTATTCAACTCTTATCTGCGCAGAGCCAATAATATGTCCTGCGGGATGAAAAGAGAATTTGACGCCGTTTATAGTAAAAGTTTCATTCCAATTTTTTCCTGTAACATTAATTTCGCCCAAGCGATGTTTAATGATGGCTACATTGGAATAATGTGTGATATAATTTTGATGTCCCCATCTCGCATGATCAGAATGACCGTGTGTGATAATAGCATTAGTTACCGGACGCCAGGGATCAAGATAAACATCCGCCTGTTGACAGTAAATGCCTTTATCGTTAAATTGTAAAAGTGGTACATTCATTTATTTTTCAATTAGCTTAGAAGATTTAATTTGTTGCTGCAATAATTAAATAAGCAATTAAGGAAATACTCAAAACAAAAAGCATCATTGTAATAAAGGTAAGCATAGCGGTTGAATACTGGTACTTTCCTTCTTTTAACAATTTGACTGTTTTAGTATATCTTAAATAGGACAGGAGGATCGTTAAAGCGCCTGCGATCAATAATCCAATTCCTAAGTAAATCGTGAAATTACTGTTGGGTGCAATAGTTTCGGCCAAATATTTAGCAGGAAGCTGTTTTAAAAACAGTGAAAATTTTACAGCTACAAATCCAAAAACCATTATCCCAATTCCAGTACGAAGCCACGCCAATAAAGTTCTTTCATTAGAGAGGTATTCATTCATAATTTCCTGATCATTTTTAGGCGACATGTCTAGCTGTATTTTTTAATTTTCAAATTTATTATAAGGCGGGTTTGAGTATTTTTCATCTTCGTGATCCAAATTGTAACTATCATAAGGATTTGACCAGTCATAAGTTGAAAAAGGGGTGTTGTCTTCAGCTGTATTTAATCCGCTTTCTATAATTTCATAAGAGTCATCAGAAAAGTCATCACACTGATTTTTATAAGTAGTATCAGGATTTTGTCCCGATGTAAATTCTGCATCCAGAGCTTCATTTTCATGAGCTGTATCAATATGATCCGGTTTACTGCATTTAAAATTTGCTGTTTCAGCAGTATATCTAATGTGATTATTTGTTTTCATAGCTGTTACTTTAAATGAATAAATTTCAACTTTTGGATATATACAAATTTGAAAATTAGATGATTAAAAAAATTATAGGATTTGGTTTTAATCTTACATTATTGTCTGCTCTTTATTTTATAAAATTGTATTTTAATTCTATAAAAAATACTTCCAGCCATTTTGCAACTTTGTATATCAATAATTTAAAAAATTATACATCATGGAAACTTCAAGAAAAGATTCGAAATCTGGAATGAAAGATTCTGGAAAAACTCAAAAATCAACTTCTGGTTCTAGAGGAAAAAGCTCAACTACAAAATCAACAGATTCAAAAGGTAAAGCTGGGCATTAATTTTTAGTTTATTGTAGAACTAAATAATAAAAGCGTGCTGTCTAGTTGTAGACAGCACGCTTTTAAATTTTCATAAGAGTAAAGTTTATTTTAAAACTTCTTGAATTGTTTGAACAAAAGCATCGACTGGCTGTGCTCCGGAAACAGCATATTTACGGTCGAACACAAAAAACGGAACGCCTTGAACTCCAATTTCTCCAGCTTCTTTAATATCCGATTGTACTTCTTTTACAAATAAATCATCGCTTTCCAGTACTTCTCTAATTTCGTTTTCTTCCAGACCGGCTTTTGTTCCTAATTTTATTAAAGTAAGACCATTATTTAAATCTTCACCGTCAGTAAAATAAGCTTTAAAGAAAACCTCTTCCATTTCATCGCCTAAATTTTTAGTTTTCGCCAGCTGAATGATTCTATGCGCATTTAATGAATTGGATATAATAGCTTTATCAAAGTTATAATCTAAACCAACACTTTTAGCTCTTTCTGAGACGCCTTTGTGCATTTCTTTAGATTGTTCGATCGACATACCTTTTCTTTCTGCTAAAAACGTATAAACGTCTTTATCTGGTTCAGAAGTGATGGTTGGATCCAGCTGAAAGCTTTTCCATTCAATTTCAAAATCATTATTTGGAAAAGATTCTAAGGCACTTTCCAACTGTCTTTTTCCGATATAACAAAAAGGACACATAATGTCCGACCAAATTTCTATTTTCATATTACAAAGTTAAAGAAAAAAATTTGTTTCAGGTTTCAAGTTTTAGGTTTCAAGTTGATATGCTTTGTGTTTTTCTAACCGCAAAGTGCGCTAAGATTTTACGCAAAGATCACAAAGTTTTCTTCTCTAAAGTAAAGAGTATAAGTACACAAAGCTTTGCGTTCTTTAGCATTCTAAAACAATCCGAAGCAAAATCTTAGCGAACTTTGCGTAAACCTTTGTGAACTTTGCGGTAAAAATTATACGCACAGTATATCAACCTGAAACCTGAAACTAAAAATAAACCTAAATAAAAAACCGCAACTCTTTATAGGAATTGCGGTTTCTAGGTATAAAAAATGGTTGGTTAATAGCGATATCTTTTTTTTTACAATGATATATCTTTAATTTGAAACTAAAAAATATCTCTGTAACAGAAAGAAACTTTAATGTTAACTATTTAACATTACAGGCATTACAAGCATAGTAACTGTTTCTCCTTCTTCTAAACCGTCGACAGGAGTTAAAATTCCTGCTCTATTTGGTAATGACATTTCAAGCATAATCATGTCAGACTGCAAGTTAGTTAACATCTCTGTTAAAAAACGAGAGTTGAAACCAATTTGTAAATCATCTCCTTGATAATCACAAGTCAATCTTTCTTCTGCTTTGTTTGAGTAATCAATGTCTTCTGCAGAAACATTTAATTCAGCTCCAGCAATTTTTAAACGAATCTGGTGCGTAGTTTTGTTAGAGAAAATCGCAACACGCTTAACTGAACTTAAAAATAAAGAACGGTCAATCATTAATTTGTTTGGATTTTCTTTTGGAATTACCGCTTCGTAGTTTGGATATTTTCCATCGATTAAACGGCACATTAAGATATAATTGTCAAATGAGAAAGTTGCATTTGAATCGTTGTATTCAATTTTTACTTCAGCATCAGAAGTACCTAAAATACTTTTCAAGATATTTAAAGGTTTCTTTGGCATAATAAAATCTGCTACTTGAGAAGCTTTTACATCTGTACGAGCGTATTTTACTAATTTGTGAGCATCTGTTGCTACGAAAATCAATCCTTCTGGTGAGAACTGGAAGAAAACTCCAGACATTACCGGACGTAAATCATCGTTTCCAGCAACAAAAATAGTTTTGCTTACAGCAGTTGCTAAAACTTCAGCAGGAACAAGTGTTACAGATGGGTCTTCAAGACTTACCGCTTTTGGAAATTCTTCTCCTGCGGCATAAGCCAAAGCATATTTACCAGAATTTGAACTGATTTCTACTGTATTGTTATCCTCAACAGTAAAAGTTAACGGCTGTTCTGGAAAAGTTTTTAAAATTTCAAGCAAAAGTTTAGCTGGTACAGCTACGCTTCCTTTACTTGTAGAATCGATTGATAATGTAGCAGACATTGTCGTTTCAAGATCTGAAGCCGAAACTGTCAAGGCATTATTGTCTAGTTCAAATAAAAAGTTATCTAAAATAGGAAGTGTATTGTTGCTGTTAATAACACTGCCTAAAACTTGTAATTGTTTTAATAAGTACGAACTCGATACTATAAATTTCATCGTCTTTTGTTTTATTTTTTTGCTCTTTTTCTCAGTTTTTCTTCAACTAAGTAAGGTTTTACAAATATATCGTAAACATTCTTAGTTTCGCAATTTTTTTATTAACATCTATTTACTGTACTTTCTTTTTCTAATAAAGGTAAATACAAGTCCAAACACTAATAAAATTAGAATTGGAACTCCGATAGTTATGAATTGGTTAATACTATAGCTTTCGTAAACTTTTTCTTTATCTAATAAAGGCAGTTCTACATCTTTGCTTCTAATGTTAATAAGTCCAGTATCATCAAGAAGGTAATTGATACAATTCATGATAAAGTCTTTGTTGTCGTATAAATTTCCAGTTCTTTGATCGTAACCCAATTCAACTGGCATTCTATTTTTGTCTAGTTGATTTCTGGCCAAATCTCCATCTGCAATAACAATCATTTTATTTGGTTTTCCTTTTGCTTGCAAAAGTATTGTCTTTAAATGGTAATACTCTGTTTTCAAAAGCAGAATGGAATGATCCTTCTAATAAAACAGCTAGCGGCAGATTTCCTTTATTTAAGTACTCTTCTGGAGTCGATTTTTCTGTTACCATATTCAGACTGATTTCTGCTGGCGCTCCAATAGTTTTTGAATACTGTGAAGATTGCAATAAAACCGTCTTTTTAATTCCGTTTTTCAAAGTATCAATTGGACTGGTAAAATCAAATTTAATCCCTCCAAGATTTTTTACAATTGGATGTTCGCTTGTTGGGTAAACCTGCGGTGCAAATTTCCAAACAAAATCCTGATATTGTGTTGCGCTTCCTTGTTCACCAGTCGCCAGCTTTATAGGAGTTCCTTGCTCGTCTTTTACCAAGTCCGGATTAATTCTGAATCCGTATTTGAAGAACATATCATTAAGATTTAAATCTCTAGGATAAGCTAAGGTCGCCTTGATCATTGTATAAACTGTCCATATCGGCGGCAACCTGATCAATTAACCAAAGCGTTTTTCCGCCATTCATAATAAACTGATCCAGAACTTCTTTTTCCTCGTCAGTAAATTTTTCAGTTGGTTTTGAAATAATGGCTAAATCATACTTTTTAAGTGCATTTAAAGTTCCATTTGGATCTGTTGCAACAGAATCTAACGTAAACGGTCCAATGTAGTAACTTTCTTTAATCTGCACCAGCATTTTGGCAATATGAATTTCTTTCAATTCGCCATTACCTCTTATAATCGCAACTTTTTTCTGCTTGTCTTTGGTAATTTTATTAATGGCATCAGCAATTGAATATTCTAAATGCTGAATAGATCCAATTACTTTTTGCGTAGTCGATGCTCCCATTATATTTTTCAATAATGGAATATTTACTTCTTTATTATTGTAAACCGCCACTGCCCAAGGAAAAACCATTGCTTGAGATTGTTTTCCTTTGTCGTCAACTGTAATGTTTACAGGAGTTAATCCTTTTTTGAAAAGTGATTTTGTCAGTTCGTCGCTTTCGTCTTCATTTTCTAAAGGATCAACAAATTCAAAAACTATATTTTTGTTATATGCCTGAAATTCTTCTAATAACTGTTTCGTTTCTTGTTGTAATCTTTTAAAATCTGCTGGAAGATCTCCTGCCATGTAAATTTTTACAGAAAGCGGATTTTGAACTTGTTTTATAATTCCTAATGAAGTTGGCGATAAAGTATAGCGTTTGTCTTTTGTTAAATCAATACGTTGAAAAAATAAGGTTCCAAGTACATTTAAAACAACTAAAATAAAAATAGTGATGCCTAATGTTTTTAGATTTTGCTTTGTAGATGCTTTCATTACGCTTTAAAAGATTTTAGTTGATAAACAGTAAAAGATAGAAAAGCGATTGTAATGCTTAGAAAGTAAATAACATCGCGTGTGTCAATTACACCACGGCTCATACTTTTAAAGTGATTCTGCATTCCTAAAACAGCTACAAAATTATTCGAACCCTGAATTAAAGAAGCTAAGCCTTCAAAACCAAAATAAAAGAAAAAACATAAGAAAACAGCAATAATAAAAGCTACGATCTGATTTTCTGAAAGGGTAGAAGTGAAGATGCCAATTGCTGAATAAGAAGCAATTAAAAACAATAATCCGAAGTAAGAACCAATTGTGCTTCCCATATCAATATTACCTTCGGGCGCACCCAAATCTGAAATTACTTTTACGTAAATCAATGTTGGAATAATAGCTAAAATGATCAATAAAAAAGAACCGAAAAATTTTCCGTTTACGATTTCCCAAATCGATAAAGGCTTGGTTAATAGTAATTCTAATGTTCCTTGTTTTTTTTCGTCAGAGAAACTTCTCATCGTTACGGCTGGAATTAAGAAAATTAAAATCCAAGGCGCCAAAGTAAAAAATGGAGTCAAATCGGCATAACCAGAATTTAGAATATTGTAATCTCCTTCAAAAACCCATAAAAAAGAGTCCGCCGCTGATTAAGAAAATCGCAATGACTAAATAGCCAATAGGAGAGCCAAAAAAGGATTTTATTTCTCTTAGAATTATAGACTTCATATATTTTGTTTCAATTTTTATTTTCTAACCGCAAAGAACGCAAAGTTTTACGCAATGTTCGCAAAGTTATTAGTCAAAGCTTTGCGAACTTTAGCGTTTTACAAAGTTTCATAAGAAAAAAACTTGCGTTCTTTGCGGTTAAATCGTTTTAATTTAAGCTGACCAATTTATCAACGCTCCACGCTTCTGGTTTTGCATTAAATAATTTCTTTGTAAAATTCCAAACCGTATTAAATAATTCAGAATTTCTGTAATTTTCTAAATCTTCTTCGGTTTCCCAGTAACTGTAAGTGAAAAAGATGCATTTGTCATTTTTATCCTGATACAATTCTAAAAAACGATTTCCGTCGGCATTTCGTATTTTCTCTTTCACAGATTCAAAATTCTCCAGAAAATCAGGGATTTTTTCTTCATGAAAACTCATTTTTACTATTCTGACAAACATATTGTTATTTTAGATTGCTGATTTTAGATTTTATGAAAATCTAATTCTTACAGGTGCGCAAAAATACCAAAATTGATTGTTGTTTTTAGAAAAAAATTAAAATATTATAAAGTATAATTTTAAGCACAGGATTGTCATTTCAACGAAGGAGAAATCTCATGCGTGATTCTAAAAAGATTGGCGACATATTATACGGAGTTTCCAGTGTGATTTCTCCTTAGCCGAAATGACAAAAAATGAGAATAAAACCCGTGTAAATCTGTATAAATCAGTTAAATCCGAGAGCCATTAAATCTAAAATCTAAAGTCTAAAATCTACAATTAAGAAAACTGAATCGTAATCACATCACGATAATTCAATCCCAATAAACTATTGGCAGAACCAACTTTAGAAGGATTGCTCCTAAAAATAGCAATTTCAAGAAAACCAGCTTCATTAAAAATAGCTAGTTTTTCCCCTTCATATGTTTTTATCGGGTATTTGTCTGAAGTTGCAATAGCCGAATAATTAGGCAGAATCGTTTTGATACTTTTAGGTTTCATCACAATCTCATACGGACGGTAGCGCGAAACTTCTAAGAATTGTTTTTTAGAAATATTGGTCACAACATTTCCAAAATGATCAATGTAAATTACATATCCTTTTATCGAATTTCCGTCATCAGGTACAATAGCCTGTAATTCCGTAGCTTCTTTTATAGCAGTAATTTCCTTGCCAATTACATTCAATAGACCGCCTTTTGCCAAATGAGAAGCAACTTGGATAAATATGTCCAAATCTGTTGACTCAATTGGGAAACGATCGTGAATATTTATAGCGACAATTTTCTGTGGTACAATTTTCTGCGTAAGCATACTTAGTATTCCGTTATCGGCACAAATAAAATAGTGATCATTCCACTGCATTGCAATATGCTGATTCTCTTTATTACGCTCAATGTCAACACCAATAAGGTGAACTGTTCCTTTTGGAAAGCTAAAATAAGAGGCACCAATAATATAACTAGCCTCCGCAGTATTAAAGGGATCAATGTCGTGAGAAATGTCAATTATTTGAACCTCTGAATTTTCAGAAAGTATTTTACCCTTCAGCGACCCCACAAAGTGATCTTTTAAGCCGTAGTCTGTAGTAAGGGTAATTATTGACATCATTTTGTTTATAACTATTGATAGTATTTAAATCTAATTTTCATTAAATTTGAGAAATGCAAAGCTAATAATAGTAAATACAAATTGAAAGAAAGAAAAGATAAATTGTGTTTTTAAAAATTAAGTTTGCTGATATAGAAGTCTCAGTTCTCAGTTTCAGTCCCAGTTTTCTTCTTTGTAAAGAAAATTAAATTTATTATAAAGAATATTCTGAAAACTGCCACCGAAAACTGTGACTAATAAAAAAGACCCGACAACCACTAAATAAAAAAAGGAATTATCTAATTTAAAACTACTTCATTTGAACGAAAGAATAATCGAGCTAGTAGATATTGCTCCAAAAGAATTTTGGGGCGCTCAGGACAGCCATTTAGAAATCATTAAAAAGTATTACCCGAAGCTTAAAATCGTAGCGCGAGGGACAACTTTAAAAGCATTTGGCGAAAAAGATGTTTTAGATGAATTCGAAAAAGATTTCAAAGATTAATGCTTCATTTTACCCGTTACAATAATATTGATGATAATGTAATTGAACGTGTAATTATGAGTGATGGTCAAGAAGATAAAAGATCTTATGATCATGATAAAATCTTAGTTCATGGTGTTGGCGGTAAAATTATCAAAGCGATGACGCCCAATCAGCAATTGCTGGTTGATACCATTAAGAAAAATGATATGGTCTTTGCAATTGGTCCTGCTGGAACCGGAAAAACGTACACCGGTGTCGCTATGGCGGTTAAAATGTTAAAAGATAAAGAAGTTAAAAGGATTATTTTGACACGTCCTGCAGTTGAAGCCGGAGAAAATCTCGGATTTCTGCCTGGGGATATGAAAGAAAAACTAGATCCTTACATGCGGTAAGCTCTACGATGCGCTGCGTGATATGCTTCCGAACGAAAAAACTCGAAGATTACATCTTAAAAGGAATTATTCAAATTGCACCGCTTGCTTTTATGCGTGGGCGAACGCTTGATAATGCCTTTGTAATCCTTGATGAAGCACAGAACACTACGCACTCACAAATGAAAATGTTTTTAACTCGTATGGGAAAAAACGCGAAGTTTATGATTACGGGTGATCCTGGACAGGTCGATTTACCACGAAGAACTATTTCTGGTCTTAAAGAAGCAATTTTGGTTCTAAAAGACATTGACGGAATCGGAATTATTTATCTAGATGATAAAGATATCGTTCGTCATAGATTGGTTAAAAAGGTAATTGACGCTTATAAACAAATTGAGAATCACGACTAATTTTAATTTTAATAAAATGTTAGATGTAAATCGTGAATTGTGTTTTAACATTTATTGATATTCGTTTTGTATGTTTTCTTTTGAAAATTACAAAACGAATATTTTTTTTTGAATTAGAAATTAATTAAATGAGATTTAAATGAAAATTAGAATATCGATTTTGATATTATTTATTGGTTTGTTTTCATGTCAAAAAAAAGAAATCCCCAAAAATAAGTTTGTTGGCATTTGGTACGATACGGAGTATATAGTGCCAGGAAAGTCAAGTATTAAAATAAATGCTGACAGTACTTTTGATTATAGAGGTGCAGGCTGTGATTGGACAGTGTTTTCGAAAGGAAAGTGGAAAATTATAGGTGATTCTATCGAATTGAGCGACACAAAAATAGATACTTGTTATGTGATTTCTCCTTTTGTGGATTGTACTTTCTTTGACAGAAAAGGTAAAGCCCCTTTGCCATTATTAACAATGCCAAATTGTGAACCAGATCAAGGAAAAAGTTTTTGTCTTTTTACAAAAGAAATTTTTTATATCAAAAATGACTCATTGTTTTACAAAATAAAACCTGAATCAAAATGCTCTGACACTTTGAAAATTATGTTTGCCAAAACTAAAAAAATCAGAAGATGAAAGAACTAGATGATTTCTACCAAAACCAAGAAGAACCTATAAAATGAACATTTCTTGCCATGAGAGATATTATCTTAAAACAAGACAAAGACATTACGCATGTGCTAAAATACGCAATGCCATCTTTCTGTTATAAAGGAAAAATGTTTTGCTATTTATGGATTCATAAAAAACTCAAACAACCTTGCATCGGAATTGTAGAAGGAAAATATTTTGATGAAACTTTTCTCATTCAAGAAAAACGTTTACGAATGAAGATTATGATGTTTGATGTTAATGAAGATTTGCCTTTAGAACAAATTGAATTTGTAATTCAGAAAGCAATAAATTTATACAAATCTAGAATTGTTAAGATTTAATTATCTAAAAAGTATTATTTAACCGAATAGTTAAATAAATAATAAACTTGCCTCAATTTTGACTTTCATAGCTTGTAATCTTTGTCTAAACGAGCTTAAAACCTTAAATTTGCATATCATCGATATTTGATAAATATGACAAAACTTAAAAATATAAAAGTTGTAGTAAGTGACCTTGACGGAACTTTACTCAACCCTCAACACCGAATTTCAGATTATACTAAATCCATTTTTCAAGAACTTCACAATCAAAGTTATTTAATTGTTGTGGCTACAGGACGTCATCATCTTGATGCGATGGCAATTATTGAAACACTTGAAATTCCCGTTTATTTGGTAAGTTCTAACGGAGCAAGAATTCATTCACCAAATAAAGAACAGCTTTTTGCTTTTAACTTAGACAGCGATATAGTTAAAGCGACTCTAAATGTTGAAATTGATCCTGCCATTACAGTGGTTTTATTTAAAGAGAATGTTTGGCAGACCAATAAATGGAATGAAAGATTGAACTCTTTTCAAGCAGAATTAAAATATCGTCCAGAATTGGTAGACTATAAAAACTTAGAAGATTTTGGTGCGATTAAAATTTTCTTTTCATGTGATGATCACGAGAAACTAGTAAAATTAAAAGATGATGTTTTAGCTAATTCTTCAGAACATTTACATCATGCTTTTAGTCTGCCGACTTGTTTGGAATTTATGGATAAATCTATAGATAAAGCAGTTGCAATCGAACAAGTGCTTGAAAAAGAAGGTTATACTTTAGAACAAGCCGTTTCTTTTGGAGACGGATTTAATGATGTTCAAATGTTAGTCGCATCTGGAAAAGGCTTAATTATGGGGAATGCTCCAGCGGTTTTAAAAGAAACTTTACCTGATTTAGAAGTTATTAAAACGAATGCAGAAGATGGAGTTGCTAAATATATCGCCTCTAGAATTTTAGATAAAGAACTAGTATAATTTTTTTGCCACGAATTACACCAATTTCCACAAATTATTTATTTGAAATTTATAAAAGAAAATAGATTAATCTATTTTCTCTTTCCTTTAAAAATTCGCGAAAATTGGTGTAATTCGTGGCAATTTTTTTTGTTTATTTTCCTAAGAAATAAAATTTATAATTTATCTCTATCTTTTGATGATGAAACTCTGTGAAATAATTTTAAATTTGCATTCATAAAAAACAACACAACGAGATAATGAGCAATACAATCACAACTACAAATTTTAATTTCCCGAATCAGAAATCAGTTTACCGCGGAAAAGTTAGAGAAGTTTACAATATTAACGACGAACTTTTGGTAATGGTAGCAACCGATAGACTTTCGGCTTTTGATGTAGTTTTGCCAAAAGGAATTCCATACAAAGGACAAATCCTAAATCAGATTGCAACTAAATTCATGGAATTAACGGAGGATATTGTTCCAAACTGGTTAATTGCTACTCCAGATCCAAACGTTGCTGTTGGACATTTATGTGATCCTTTTAAAGTAGAAATGGTAATTCGTGGTTATTTGTCAGGACACGCGGCTCGTGAATATGCGGCAGGAAGAAAACAAATCTGTGGCGTTGCGATGGCAGAAGGTTTAAAAGAAAATGATAAATTTCCTGAGCCAATTATTACACCAACTACAAAGGCAGATAATGGTTCTCATGATGAAGATATTTCTCGTGAAGATATTTTAGCTAAAGGAATTGTTTCTGAAGAAGATTATTTAGTTTTAGAAAAATATACTCGTGCTCTATTTCAAAGAGGAACTGAAATTGTCGCTTCTCGCGGTTTAATTTTAGTCGATACAAAATATGAATTCGGAAAAACAAAAGACGGTGTTATAGTTTTAATTGACGAAATTCATACACCAGATTCTTCTCGTTATTTCTATGCTGACGGATATGCTGAAAGACAAGAAAAAGGAGAGGAGCAAAAACAATTGTCTAAAGAATTTGTGCGTCGCTGGTTGATCGAAAATGGTTTTCAAGGACAGGAAGGACAGCAGATTCCAGATATGTCTGATGAATATATTGAATCTGTTTCTGAAAGATACATCGAATTGTACGAGAATATCTTAGGCGAAAAATTTGTAAAAGCAGACATTGACAATATTGACCAACGTATTGATAAAAACGTATTACAATACCTATGTTCTAAATAGTAATTTCGGGTTTAAACTAATTATTTAAACCATGAATTTTATAACCAAAAAAAATGCCCTGCTTTTTGTATGTCTTACAGCAGGGCATTTTCTTTTTGCAGCGACTAGATAAAAATGCGACAAAAGAAACAAAAAATCTTTACAAGAATTTAAAAACGATTTCCGAAAATCATATTCTTTTTGGACACCAGCACGCTTTAGAATATGGACACGGATGGAGTAATGAACCTAATAGATCAGATGTAAAATCCGTAACAGGTTCGCATCCCGCTGTTGTTGGAATTGATTTTAGTGATTTTTCAGGTTATTCAAAAGAACAAGCAGAAAAAGCAAAAGATGCTCTGAGGAAAATTGTAGTTGATACTTACGAGAGAGGAGGAATTACTACGGTTTCATGGCATTTTAACAATCCAGCTTCTGAAGGCGGATTTTACTGGAAAGACGGCATTTCTAAAGCATCAATGGCTTTAATAAAACCAGGAGGATTTCATCATGAGCAATACAAAGAGATTTTAAAAACAATAGCCGATTTTGCAAATTCTGTACAAGCAAAAGACGGCAAACTTTCTCCAATGATTTTTCGACCTTTTCACGAGTTTGATGGAAACTGGTTTTGGTGGGGAAAACCACAGACAGCTCGCGAAGATTTTATCGCAGTCTGGCAGTTTACTGTTTCGTATTTAAAAAATACTTTGGGAGTTCATAATTTTATTTACGCCTTTTCTCCAGATAATCGATTTAATTCTGAAGAAGAATATTTAGAACGCTATCCAGGCGATAATTATGTTGATTTATTAGGAATGGACGATTACGGCGATTTTGGACGTGACGGGAAATATGATTTAGATGCAGGTTTTAAAAAGCTTAAAATATTTTCTGATTTAGCCGTTAAAAAGAAAAAATTAGCCGCTTTTTACGGAGACTGGTTTAGAATCTATTCCTAACGAAAAAATGGTGGACTGAAGTTTTACTCAAAACAGTAAAGACTAAAGATTTAAAATTATGCTATGTTTTGGTTTGGCGAAATGATATGACGAGTCCAACGCATTTTTATGCTCCATTTCCCGGGCAAATAAGTGCGCCAGATTTTATAGCGTTTTATAATGATCCATTTACTTTGTTTGAAGATGATTTGAAAAATATTTACAGCAAAAGATTCAAGCTTTAATTTTTATTTAAAATAGGAAAGCGTAGTTCGGTAAATCTGAATTGCACTTTTTTTTTGAAAAAAAATGATTTTTAATGCAACCTAATTGTTCTTTAAGTCGTCTAAAGATTAAATCATCATCAATCAAAAAATCATCATCATGAAAAAAGCAGTAATTATTGCAGGGGCAGTCTTTGTTTTTGCAAATCCATCATTCGCATTCAATCCAGAATTAAGTACTAAAAACGTAGTTGAATTTTCTACTAATCCAAACGGCGCAATGCATCTTGCTATAAGCAAAGGAGATATTGGAACCGTTAAGAAACTTATTGAATACGGTTTTGATGTCAATAAAGTTTTAAAAGATATGACACCTTTAATGGTAGCGGCAAGGTATAATGAATTTGAAATCATTAAAATCTTATTGACACATGGCGCGAAACCTTTGGAGAAAAATGAAAACGATTTTACAGCTTTGCGTTATGCACAATATTACAAAGCAACAGAATCTATAGCTATTTTAAAAGATTTGAAATAATCTATGTGCTATTAATTTTAAAAGTAAAGCTGAAAGTAAAATAACCTGTTTTTCAACTGGTAGTAAAAAAATGCTATGTACATTATTTTTTTTTCAGATTTATTGTAACATTTTCTGTTTTCTGTAGTCTATTATATAGAAATCAAGAATTTGGTAATGTTCTAGTCTCTAAATTATGGTTTTATTAAGTAAATGTTAAGAATTGGTTAAAACATAGTACTTTGTAATGCATAATACAATTAAATAATTACCTTTGAATAGAAATTAAAATCATCATCAATCAATTTAACAAACAATCAATCATTATGAAAAAATCAGTTATTTATTTAGGATTAGCTTTAGTAACATTAGGAAATGTAGCTATGGCTTCAAATGGAGTTTCATCTGTAAAAAATCAAGTTGAATTAGGAAGCTACGCTGTAAACCCATTGAATGTTGCAATCAGCAAAGGTGACATTGACACAGTTAAGAAATTTATCGAATATGGTGCAGATGTAAACGAAATGTCAGATGACGATCTTACACCATTAATGATTGCTCGCACGTTACAATAAACATGAAATCATAAAACTTTTATTGTCTAATGGTGCACGTCCAACGGAAAAAAATGAAAAAGGATATACTGCATTAAAATATGCACAATTATCAAATGCTTCAGAATCAATTGCATTACTGAAAGATTTGAAATAAAATTTTAAAAAGTTTTGAGTTAGTATTTAAAAGACCTTTCTGAGCAAAAGGTCTTTTTTTTTGTTTTCAACTTTTTCAAAATAAAAAAAATATAGCGGAGAACGCGCAGTTTTTCTAATATTTGAGTTTATTAAAAAACAAAAAGTTCACAAAGCATTTAGGATTTAAATTTTGTAAACAAGTATTCAAATCTTCGTAAACTCTGCGAAAAAACGTTGTGTTCTCTGCGTTAAAAATTTTTAGTCGTATAATGTTTTTCCACAACATTTTGAGTTGAAACCAAAAAAGCATCATTACAAGAATGATGCTTTCTCTTTTTAAATCCAACAAATTGATTTAAACTAAAAAACTATTAAAACTATTATTCAATTGGTACATGTTTTTTTCTGTTGAAAATCCAGAATAAAATAGGGAATACCAATAAAGTAAGGACAGTTGCTGTCATAAGACCGCCAATAATTACAATGGCAAGCGGTTTTTGTGATTCAGAACCAATTCCTGTAGAAATTGCGGCTGGTAACAATCCGATTGAGGCCATTAACGCAGTCATAACTACGGCTCTTGTTCTCGCCTTAACTCCCATGAAAATGGATTCTTCGAGTGTAAATTTGGCTTTTAAATTATGATGGAATTCTGATATCAGAATAACTCCATTTTGAATACAAATTCCTAAAAGGGCAATAAAACCAACTCCTGCAGAGATTCCGAAATTCATTCCTGTAATATGCAGGGCAATAATTCCACCAATAATTGCAAATGGAACATTGGCCAGTACAAGCAAAGAATCTTTAAAGTTTCCGAACAAAATAAACAGCAATACAAAAATTCCAATTAAACTGATAGGCACCACTTGCGCCAGACGCGCACTCGCACGAACCTGATTTTCAAATTCTCCAGTCCATCCAGTTGTGTAACCTTTAGGAAGTTTTAATTTGTTTACTTTCGCTTGCGCTTCGGCAATTGTACTTCCCAAATCTCGATCACGAACAGAGAATTTAACTCCAATAAAACGTTTTGTATTATCTCTGTAAATAAATGCTGGTCCAGTGATAGTTTTGATATCGCATATTTCTTTCAGAGGAATTTTAATACCGCTGATTGTTGGAACTTTAATTTCTTCCAAATCTTTTTCATCTTTTCTGTATTCTTGTGAAAAACGAACACGCACATCAAATTTCTTTTCATCTTCGTATTTTTCAGTCGCAGTTTTTCCTCCAAAAGCAAGTTCTAAAACAGCTTGAGCATCGCTTAATGTTACGCCGTAAGTTCGCCATCTTTTCACGATCTAAGATTACACTGATTTCCGAGTCGCCCGACGTTTCTTAAAATTCCCGCATCCTTTATACCTGGAATATCTTTAATTTCTGCCAGTACTTCATTGGCAAGCTGGTCTAATTTATTTAAATCATCTCCATAAATTTTTACTGCATTCGAAGCTTTAAATCCCGCAACAGATTCAGCAACGTTATCAATTACGGTCGCGAATAATTATACGTAATTCCTTGATGTACTTTCAATTTATTATCCATTTCATTGATCAGCTCATCCATAGAAATTTTTCGCGTCCATTCGCCTTTCGGTTTTAAATCAACTTGAAGCTGAATAAATCCAAAACCATTAGGATCTGTTCCGTCATTGCTTCGTCCTGTTTGCGACAGCACTTTTTTAACTTCTGGAAAACTTTCTAAGTCTTTTCTAATCATTGCCGCCGTTTTAACACTTTCAGGCAGTGATGTGCTCATTGGTAATTCTGCTGTAACCCATAAAGCACCTTCATTTAATTGTGGTAAAAACTCTGTTCCTAAGAAACCTGCAGAAAAGAACACGCCAGCCATTAATCCGATAGAAGCAATTAAAGTTTGTACTTTGTGCTTAAATGTCCATGCAAAACCTTTGGTCACGATTCGATCCCAGAAATTTACAAAAGGATTATTTTTCTCTCTTACATTTTTATTTAATAAAATATGTGAAAGAACAGGAACCAACGTCAACGTAAAAATAAGTGCTCCCAGTAATGCAAAACCTAAGGTGAAGGCTAGGGGAGAGAACATTTTTCCTTCTACTTTCTGGAAAGAGAAAATAGGAAGTAAAGCTGTAATGATAATCAATTTAGAAAAGAAAATAGCTTTACCCATTTCTGTTCCTGTTTTCTTGATTAGGCTTCCTTTTGCTATTTTATTAAATTTCTCCATTCCTAATTGATGCGCTCGATGATCCAAGACCACAAATAATCCTTCGACCATAACCACCGCACCATCAATAATAATTCCGAAATCGACTGCACCTAAACTCAATAAGTTGGCGCTCATTCCCATCATTTTAAGACATAAAAATGCAAATAATAAGGAAAGCGGAATTACAATAGAAACTGTAAAAGTAGTTCGCCAGTCGGCCATAAAAAGGAACACCACACAAGTAACCAAAATAATTCCTTCGAATAAATTGTGCATTACCGTTTCGGTCGTGAAGTTCATTAAATTATCACGATCATAAAAAGTCTCAATTTTAATGTCTTTAGGAAGAACATTTTCATTCAAGTCTTTTATTTTATCTTTTATTAAGGCAAGAGTTTCCTGCGGATTTTCTCCTTTTCGCATTACTACGATTCCTTCTACAGCATCATCATTATTTCCAATACCAGTTTGTCCAACTCTCGGCATCGAACTTTCGTATACTTCTGCTAGGTTTTTAACCAAAATTGGATTTCCAGCAGCATCATCAACGATAATATTTCCAATATCTTCTTTAGATTGTAATAAACCGACTCCACGAACCACAAATGCTTGTCCATTTTTTTCGATCACATCACCACCAACATTTATATTTCCTGAATTTACAGCGTTGTAAACTTGTAAAGGAGTGATATTATATTTTGCAAGTTTGATTGGATCAACACCAATTTCATAAGTTTTAGTTTGACCTCCAAAAACATTTAAATCTGCCACACCAGGAAGAGAACGAAGTTGTTTGTCGATTACCCAGTTTTGGTAAGTTAACAATTCCTGCTGTCTCTGCTGTCACTTTTTACAATGTATCTAAAAATTTCACCTGTTGGTCCGTAAGGAGGTCGCACATCTGGTTCGACATCATCTGGAAGCGAAACATTTTTAAGTAAATTGTTGACCTGAAAACGTGCAAATGTATCGTCGACACCATCATCAAAAATAATTTTGATAACAGATAATCCGAACATTGTAATGCTTCGAACACTCGTTTTCTTCTGAACAGAGTTCATCGAGATTTCGATAGGAGAAGTAACAAAACGTTCTACTTCTTCAGCACTTTTACCATTCCATTGCGTAATGATAATAATTTGCGTATTGGTAACATCTGGAAAAGCATCAATAGGCATATTTTTAAACGAAATAAACCCAGCAACAGCCAATAACCCGACCCAAAAGAAGGTAAATGCTTTATTCTTTAGAGAAAAAGCAATAATATTTTTAATGAATTTGTTCATGTCTTAATTATTTAAAGCACCATAAATAAACAGCTGGTTGTTGGTGATTACTTTTTCGTTTTCTTTTAAACCACTTGAGATATAAGTAGTATCTCCCACAACTCTATATACTTCTACTTGTCTTGTCTCTATATTATTTCGATCTTTAAATACAACTACAAAGTTTTTACTTTTATCAAACACAATGGCTTTACTAGGCACAGCAATTAAAGATTGGTTTTCGTTGAAATACAATTTTATATTAGCATTCATATCAGGCTTAAGCATATAATCAGAGTTGTTCAATTTAATTCTGGCTTGCATTGCTTTCGTTTCAGGGTCAATTACATTGTAAATTTTGTCTACTTTACCATGAAATGTTTTATCCGGATAACTTAAAGTTGTCACCGCCGCACTTGTTCCCAGTTTTACTTTATTAATATCAATTTCATTGATATTTGCCATTGCCCAAACTTCGCTGATTTCTGCTATATCAAAAATATTTTCGGAACGATCATTACGTAAAAGCATGTCTTGATTAATACTTTTTTGAATAATAAAACCGCTGATTGGAGCAGTTACTTCATAGATTGATCCTGCTTTAATATTATATATTTTATACGTTTCCTGAACTTTACTCAATTGAGATTGTGCTTTGTTAACTTCAGATTTTGCCTGCAGAACATCACTTTCCGAATTCAATTTACCATCAAATAATTCCTGAGCAACTTTTAAATTATTTTTAGCAACAAGTAAATCACTTTTAGCATCTATAGATTGTTTTTCAAAATCGGCAACATCGGTACTTTTTATAGTTGCCAAAACTTGTCCTTTTTTAACATAGTCACCAAGCTCAACGTTAACTTTCATTACGTTTCCGCCAACTAAAGGATAAACGTCTATCATTTTATTATTATCAGCCGTAATTTTTCCGTAAAAACTAAGTTCATTTTTTACTGGCTGTGTTTCGGCTGTTGCAGTTGTAGTCGTTTTTAGCATCGCATCGCTTAAAACAAATGAAGTATTTGTTTCTGGATTTTCAACTTCTTTTTCGTGACTTGTAAGAGATAAACTTGCAACTGCAATTCCTATGAATAATATATGTTTCATTTCTTTAGTTTTTTAAAATAAATCTTTGTTGATGGTACTATTTAATTCTTCTCCTGCGATCACTACTTTTTTCTTTAATTCATTTAATTGAATTATGGCCTGATTGTAACTTTCCATAAAATCTGTAAATTCTAAAAGACTTACATTTCGTTTTTGAAAGTTGGTCAGCATACCGTTGTAAACTGCTTCAAAATCCGCATTTACAGTAGGTTTGATGACAATGTAGGTTTGTCTTGATTCATCCCATTTATTCCATGCAGAAGTAATTTCGGTTTGCGTACTGCAGTTCAAAATTTTGTTTTTCAATTTTAGATTGTTCTAAGATGGTTTGGGCATATTTTATATTACCCTTGTTTTTATTCCAAAGAGGCAGAGGAATTCCAACGCTAACATTAGCTTCTCTATTAAATGCACCGCTTCGCTGATCGTAATTCGCTCCTAAAGTAATATCTGGAACAGACAGCGACTTTTGCCATTTAACATTAAGTTCGTTCGCATCGATTTCTTTTTGTTTAGCTAAATAGTCCGGTCGATTAGCAATTGCTTGATCTTCGAAGCTTTTAAGATCAAAATCAATTATTTTTAAATATTTATTCGAATCGTCTTTACTTACTACAGGAACTACATTTTGAGTTTCATTTAATAGTAATTTTAAGTTTGCCTGTTCTTCTATATTATCACTGACCACTTCCATTCTTTCATTCTTAAAATTAAGATACAGGGATTGCAAACGAACAACATCTTTTAAAGGAATATTGCCTTTTTGAGCTTGAACGGAATACGAATTAATTAGATTTTCTATGTTTACTATTTGCTTGTCAGTATTTTCAAGATTTTTAGTATTGTAATACACAGTGTAAAAACTCTTGCGCATCAGCAGTTTTAGGGTGCGCAATAAGTCATTAAACTGAAGTTCAGCTAATTTCTCATTGGCTTGAGCCAGTTTTACTTCGTTACGTTTTTTACCGCCAAGATAAATGAGCTGTTCAATAGCAAATACTTTCTGACCCTCTTTACCAATATCAAAGTACTTGTCTCGTTCTGGATTATACGCATTCAATTCTGCCGAAATGGTTGGATTATCCCAAATGCGAGCCTGAATAGTAAGTGCTTTTGAGGCATCAATGTTGTATTGAGATGCCAGTAAAAAAAGATTCTTTTTTAAGAATTGGCTTTCACATTCTTCAAGAGTGACTGTTTTTTGAGCCATAACTACTTGATGGAGTAATGCAAATACTAAGAAGGTAAATAGTTTTTTCATTGTACAAATTTATTTTGTACAAAGATGCTATCGAGAGACTTTAAGACACCTTAAAATCAACCTTAAAAATAGCTTAAAAATGAATTTATTTGCGAAAAACGATACAAAATAAATTAATGTTTTCGCTTGGAATACTGTAAGTTATGTATGAATTGTGAAGTGTGAGAATGCGGTTGACAATTCGAAGTCCCAATCCAAAGCCTGTAGTTCCTTTGGCATTTTCGCATGCGCATAAAAGGCTGAAAAAGATTCTTCTGTTCAAATTCAGTTAATGTACGTCCTGAATTGGAAATCGATATCAATAACAGATCATTTTCGGTACTGATTTTAACTTTGGCTTGTTTATTATCCGAATAAACATAGGCGTTTTTTAAAACATTGGTAATAGCAATTTCAAGAAGATTTTTGTTTCCATCAATTTCTAAAGCCGTATCAAGATCGTCGCTTTCTTCCATTTCAAAAAGAATAACAAAATCTGGAAAAGTTTTATTTATTTTTTCAATAGAGGAAAATAGAATTTCATCTAATCGCTGTATTTCGTGATTTTCAGTTTTTCGATTATCAATTTTGGAAAGAATTAATAACGAATTAATTAATTCACCTAAATGATTAACATCTGTCAATATAGCATTTAAGAAAGATTTACTTTTAGGCTTAATATCAGGATCGGCTACAGCATTTTCGATCTGCGATGTCATTCGCGAAAGCGGCGTTCTCAGTTCGTGCGAAGCATTTGCGGTAAATTCTTTCTGTCTTTGATAAGAGATTTCAATTCGATCCATCATAAAATTAAATTCATCAGCAATCAGATCAATTTCATCTTTACTGCTTTTAGATTCAATTCTGGTATCGAGGTTATTTTCGTTTATATTTTTTATTTTTTGATGAAAAGCATTCAGCGGGCTCATAGCTTTTCGAACCATAAAAGAAGTTAATAACCAGCATATTGTGGTAAAAAAGATATAAGAAATAACTAGAGTATATCTTAAGAAGAGTAATTTTCTGTTTCCGTAATCATCAGTTGCAGAAATTAAGGCATAGAAATCTTTATCATTAGTATCATAAAAAACACCGTATACCTCATAATCACCTTGCTGTTTAAAAAGGTTTTGTTCTTTTTTAAATACTTCAAATCGTCTACAGACCAATTAATTTTAGCGTCGTCAATACTGCTGTAGATCAATTTATAATTAGAATCAAAAACTAATGTTTTTTCATCGTATAATTTATTAATAGAGTTTTGATCTATTATTTTTAAAAGCTGATTGTCTATTTGTTTGACATTAACTAATAACTTTATATTAGACAATGCTTTCACTTCTAATCGATCACGAAATTCTTCTTTTCTATAATTAGAATATAAAATGAATATCACCGTAGATGCCAGTCCAAAAAGGATGGTAAACAGTAAACTGACTAAAAGTGATATTCGATTTTTTAATGTCATTCCTGATCGCTTAGATAATATCCGTAACCAACTTTGGTACGAATAAGTTTTACTTCATGGTCTTTGTCTATTTTTTTTCTCAAAAAGTTAATATAAACCTCAATAGTATTCTGATTGGTTTCAATATGATAATCCCAAAGCTTCTCGGCAATAAATTGTTTAGACAAAACTTTTCCTTTCGCATGCGCCAGAATAAGGATTAATTTAAACTCTTTTGGAGTAAGTTTAATTTCTTCTCCAGATCTGAAAACTTTCATATCATCTTCAAAAATTTCGAGATCCTTTATAAGGATTTTATCTTCTACTTGTCGCGGAACTTCTTTTCGTCTTAAAAGTGACTGTACTCTGGCATACAATTCGTCAAAATGAAATGGTTTAACCAAATAATCATCTGCGCCATTATCGAACGAAGATAATTTATCTTCAATTTCGCTAAAAGCCGTCAGCATAATAATAGGAGTCTTTTTTGTCAATTTCCCGAATCCCTTTGCAAACATCGATTCCGTTTGTTCCAGGAACATTAATGTCAAGAATAATCAAATCATATTCGTACGGAAAGTATTTTTTTAGCAGTAAAGAACCATCATAATAAGCAAAACACTCGAAATCCTTTGAAGTAAAGAATGCTGAGATTTCTTTTGATAAAGTAAAGTCGTCTTCGAGTAGTAATATTTTCATGTGAATTTATTATTTGTAAATCCAGTCAAAAAATTAAACTGGATTTACATTAAAGATACATTTTATTTAAAATAAGAAAAAGTTTCGTTGTTCTCAATTTTCAAAAGAGACTCATAGATTAACTGAATGACATTTTCAACATCATCTCTATGAACCATTTCTACGGTCGTATGCATATAACGCAAAGGAAGCGAAATTAATGCAGACGGAACACCGCCGTTACTGTAAGCAAAAGCATCAGTATCTGTTCCTGTAGATCTAGATGTAGCATGACGCTGAAACGGAATTTTATTCTCTTCAGCAGTATCAACAATCAAATCACGTAGATTATTTTGTACAGCTGGAGAGTAGGCGATAACTGGACCTTTACCCATTTTTAAATCACCTTCCACTTTTTTGTCGATCATTGGGGTAGTAGTATCGTGGCAGACATCAGTAACAATAGCAACGTTTGGTTTTATTCTGTGTGCAATCATTTCTGCACCGCGCAGACCAATTTCCTCCTGAACAGAATTTACAATATAAAGACCAAAAGGAAGTGTTTTCTTGTTTTCGTGCAATAAACGCGCAACTTCAGCAATCATAAAACCGCCCATTCGGTTATCGATAGCACGACAGACAAATTTATTCTCATTCAGAATCATAAATTCGTCAGGATAAGTAATCACACATCCAACATGAACGCCTAAAGCTTCAACCTGTTCTTTATTCTCACAACCTAAATCAATAAAAATATTACTGGTCTTAGGTACTTCTTCTTTGTCACGTAACCTCGTATGAATTGCCGGCCATCCAAAGACACCATTTACTATACCTTTTTTAGTATGAATGTGAACACGTTTAGAAGGAGCAATTTGATGATCAGAACCACCGTTTCTAACCACATAAAGCAATCCGTCCTCCGTAATGTAGTTTACATACCAAGAAATTTCATCAGCATGACCTTCAATAACAACCTTATAAGGAGCATCTGGATTAATTACTCCAACAGCCGTTCCGTAAGTATCAGTAATAAAAGTATCAACATAAGGTTTTAAATAATTCATCCAAAGTTTCTGGCCTTCACTTTCGTAACCAGTAGGAGAAGCATTATTTAGGTAGCTTTCTAAGAATGCTATAGAGGTATCTTTTAAGATAGAATTTGTGCTCATAAAAATATTTTTCCGCTAAAATATAAATTTGGTATTAGAGTTGTGTATAAATATATAATTTTACATTTAAATTATGATTCGATGAGATTTACCAGTTTTATTTTGTTTTTACTATTTGTTTCCTTTTCATGTCACGCCCAAGTTACTCCAAAAGAGAACGAGCAAATGGGATATATACTAACAGAGCAAGATTCTATTTTAAATGATACCATCCAATTACCTGAGATAATTATTTCAAAAGGGGAGAAGATGAATCCAGAAGAATTGAAGCAATTTCAAATTCTTCAAAACAGAGTATATAAAGTTTATCCTTATGCTAAATTAGCTTCGGACAGATTAACAGCGCTAAATAGCGGAATGGCTCGTTTGAAAACCAATCGCGAAAAGAAAAAATACTTTAAAATCGTAGAAGATTATCTAAATAACGAATTCGAAGAAAAACTTAAAAAGCTTTCAAGAAAACAAGGTCAGATTCTCGTGAAATTAATTCATCGTCAAACCGGAATTACAACATACGAACTAATCAAAACCTTAAAAAGCGGATTCAAAGCCTTTGTATCAAATACAACCGCAAACCTTTTTGATATTAGTCTAAAGACAGAGTACAAACCTTACGATGTAAACGAAGACTATTTAATAGAAACAATCTTAGTCCGAGCTTTTGAGTCAGGCAGGTTAGTAAATCAAAAACCAGCCAATCCCGTAAACTATGATGAACTATCCGCCAAATGGCAGGAAAGAGCAAAAGAGTTAAATAAGAAATAACTACTTATACTATAATATGTAACCCGACAGGTTTTCAAAACCTGTCGGGTTTATTTTTTGTACATATATATATATGTACAAAATCACACTATAATATATATGTATAAAATTAATTAAAATCCAATTTTCCGTAGAGACGCACAGCAGTGTGTCTTATGCGTAACGCAGGAGTTATTAAAAATCCGATTTGTTAATCAAAATCAATGTCAGGCTGAGCGAAGTCGAAGCCCGCGTCCCATATCCCACAATCCAGACAAATGGAGTTTGGATTTTAAAAAATTGGAATTTAATTTTAATAAGGAGCTGTTTCCCGCTAGGGCAGTAGTTTTCAAAAGAAACAGAGTGTAATAACAGAAACAAAACGAATATAAAAGAAAAACATAAGTCTTTTGGTCTCTGCGTGATTATAAAACGACAGAAAAACAAAACTTTGTGCCATTGTGCCTTCGCGACAAAACGAACCAAATCCCTGTAAAACCTATAAATCCTGCAAAAACCACCTTTTGAAAACGCTGAAAATGCAGAAATAACAGCGTGATGAAGAAAAAACTGACAATGATTCAAAAAACTTTAAAATGTAAATAAGCAGTTATCAGAGTGTTAAGAAAAAAAGCGTTTAAAACATGGAAAAAATATAAAAAAAAGGCTTGTAAATGTAAATAAAGGTGGTACTTTTGCACCCGCAACAACGACAAACGTTCACTGAAACACTGACAGGCATTGAATTTTAAACTGAAAAGTTTTTTCAAAAAAAAGATTCAAAAAAGCTTGTGAGATTTGAAAACGGATGTTACATTTGCACCCCGCAAAACACGGAAAGTTCATTGAAAGATTGGTAAGGTTTAGAAGGAAAAAAGGAAAAGAAATTTTCTAAAAAAAACTTCAAAAAACATTTGCCGGTTTAAAATAAGTTTTCTACTTTTGCACCCGCTTTGCAACACAAGGGAAACAAAAAAGAAACACGTTCGTAGACATATTGAATTGACAGCCGTCTCGTCGCAGGATGAGACAAAAGAATAAGAGTAATAGAATCGAGAGATTCGATAGGAACCGATAGAGAAAACATCGCATAATAATTAGTCTTGATTTATTTAAGACACACAATATACGATGAAGAGTTTGATCCTGGCTCAGGATGAACGCTAGCGGCAGGCTTAACACATGCAAGTCGAGGGGTATATTTCTTCGGAGATAGAGACCGGCGCACGGGTGCGTAACGCGTATGCAATCTGCCTTTCACAGAGGGATAGCCCAGAGAAATTTGGATTAATACCTCATAGCATTATAGGATGGCATCATTTTATAATTAAAGTCACAACGGTGAAAGATGAGCATGCGTCCCATTAGCTTGTTGGTAAGGTAACGGCTTACCAAGGCAACGATGGGTAGGGGTCCTGAGAGGGAGATCCCCCACACTGGTACTGAGACACGGACCAGACTCCTACGGGAGGCGACGAGTGAGGAATATTGGACAATGGGCGCAAGCCTGATCCAGCCATGCCGCGTGCAGGATGACGGTCCTATGGATTGTAAACTGCTTTTGTACGAGAAGAAACACTGATTCGTGAATCAGCTTGACGGTATCGTAAGAATAAGGATCGGCTAACTCCGTGCCAGCAGTACGCGGTAATACGGAGGATCCAAGCGTTATCCGGAATCATTGGGTTTAAAGGGTCCGTAGGCGGTTTAGTAAGTCAGTGGTGAAAGCCCATCGCTCAACGGTGGAACGGCCATTGATACTGCTGAACTTGAATTATTAGGAAGTAACTAGAATATGTAGTGTAGCGGTGAAATGCTTAGAGATTACATGGAATACCAATTGCGAAGGCAGGTTACTACTAATTGATTGACGCTGATGGACGAAAGCGTGGGTAGCGAACAGGATTAGATACCCTGGTAGTCCACGCCGTAAACGATGGATACTAGCTGTTGGAAGCAATTTCAGTGGCTAAGCGAAAGTGATAAGTATCCCACCTGGGGAGTACGTTCGCAAGAATGAAACTCAAAGGAATTGACGGGGGCCCGCACAAGCGGTGGAGCATGTGGTTTAATTCGATGATACGCGAGGAACCTTACCAAGGCTTAAATGTAGATTGACCGGTTTGGAAACAGACTTTTCGCAAGACAATTTACAAGGTCTCGCATGGTTGTCGTCAGCTCGTGCCGTGAGGTGTCAGGTTAAGTCCTATAACGAGCGCAACCCCTGTTGTTAGTTGCCAGCGAGTCAAGTCGGGAACTCTAACAAGACTGCCAGTGCAAACTGTGAGGAAGGTGGGGATGACGTCAAATCATCACGGCCCTTACGCCTTGGGCTACACACGTGCTACAATGGCCGGTACAGAGAGCGACCACTGGGCGACCAGGAGCGAATCTATAAAACCGGTCACAGTTCGGATCGGAGTCTGCAACTCGACTCCGTGAAGCTGGAATCGCTAGTAATCGGATATCAGCCATGATCCGGTGAATACGTTCCCGGGCCTTGTACACACCGCCCGTCAAGCCATGGAAGCTGGGGGTGCCTGAAGTCGGTGACCGCAAGGAGTCGCCTAGGGTAAAACTGGTAACTAGGGCTAAGTCGTAACAAGGTAGCCGTACCGGAAGGTGCGGCTGGAACACCTCCTTTCTAGAGCCCCATTTGTTAGCATTATTGCACGATGGGGAAAAAAAGATGTCTATCTAAAGGAACTGAATCACAAGATTCAATTACTCTTGCTGTTAATTTAAAAAAAAATGAAAATTAAGTAAAACAGAGTCTCGTAGCTCAGCTGGTTAGAGTACTACACTGATAATGTAGGGGTCGGCAGTTCGAGTCTGCCCGGGACTACTATTTAACTTAAAAAAGGAAATTCTGGAAGTTGGGATTCGCCAAAAGAAATTAGAGAAGAATTAAGAAATCTAAAATCTGAATTCTACAATCTAAGATTGAAAAATGGGGGATTAGCTCAGCTGGCTAGAGCGCCTGCCTTGCACGCAGGAGGTCAACGGTTCGACTCCGTTATTCTCCACTATTCAAGTGAATAGTAAAGAGTAAAAGTAATTAGTCAAAAGCTGATCACTAATTACTAAGGACTAATCACTAGAAAAAAGTTCATTGACATATTGAGATAAGAAAATAATAAAAAGTAGAAAGCGTTTTTTGTTATAGTAGCAATACAACTAACAAAAGACAAAAAAAAACGGTCTTGATTAATTTTAAGGCTGGTACAATAAGCAAAATAAGGGCGTATGGGGGATGCCTAGGCTCTCAGAGGCGAAGAAAGGCGTGATAAGTCGCGAAAAGTCGCGGGGACGGGCACACACCGATTGATCCGCAGATACCTGAATGGGGCAACCCACTATGTTGAAGACATAGTACACCGATAGGTGGGCAAACCCGCTGAACTGAAACATCTAAGTAGGCGGAGGAGAAGAAAACAAAAGTGATTCCGTAAGTAGTGGCGAGCGAACGCGGATTAGCCCAAACCAGTGCTGTTACGGCAGTGCTGGGGTTGTAGGACCACGACATTTTATGCATGCAGAACCGGAAGTTACTGGAAAGTGACGCCATAGAGGGTGACAGCCCCGTACGGGTAATAAATGTAATAGATAGTGGTATCCTGAGTAGGGCGGGGCACGTGAAACCCTGTCTGAATTTGGCGGGACCATCCGCTAAGGCTAAATACTCCTGAGAGACCGATAGTGAACCAGTACCGTGAGGGAAAGGTGAAAAGAACCGTGAATAACGGAGTGAAATAGATCCTGAAACCATACGCTTACAAGCGGTCGGAGCCCTTTTGTGGGGTGACGGCGTGCCTTTTGCATAATGAGCCTACGAGTTAACGTTGCTGGCAAGGTTAAGTGGTTAAGCCACGGATCCGCGGCGAAAGCGAGTCTGAATAGGGCGCTTTAGTCAGTAGTGTTAGACGCGAAACCGTGTGATCTACCCATGGGCAGGTTGAAGCTGTGGTAACACACAGTGGAGGACCGAACCGGTTGACGTTGAAAAGTCTTCGGATGACCTGTGGGTAGGGGTGAAAGGCCAATCAAACTCGGAAATAGCTCGTACTCCCCGAAATGCATTTAGGTGCGGCGTTAGTTATAAAGTTATACAGAGGTAGAGCTACTGATTGGATGCGGGGGCTTCACCGCCTACCAATTCCTGACAAACTCCGAATGCTGTATAATGTTCACTAACAGTGAGGGCTTGGGTGCTAAGGTCCAAGTCCGAGAGGGAAAGAACCCAGACCATCAGCTAAGGTCCCCAAATATATGCTAAGTTGAAAGAACGAGGTTTGTCTGCCCAGACAGCTAGGATGTTGGCTTGGAAGCGACCATTCATTTAAAGAGTGCGTAACAGCTCACTAGTCGAGCGGACGAGCATGGATAATAATCGGGCATAAGCATATTACCGAAGCTATGGATTTAGAGATTACTCTAAGTGGTAGGGGAGCATTCTAACAGGGCAGAAGGTGTATCGTAAGGTATGCTGGACCGGTTAGAAAAGAAAATGTAGGCATAAGTAACGATAATGCGGGCGAGAAACCCGCACACCGAAAAACTAAGGTTTCCACAGCTATGCTAATCAGCTGTGGGTTAGTCTGGTCCTAAGGCGAACCCGAAAGGGACAGTCGATGGCTAACGGGTTAATATTCCCGTACTACTAATTACTGTGATGGGGTGACGGAGTGATGAAAGCGCCGCTGAACTGACGGAATAGTTCGTTGAAGTACCTACCTATAAGATCTGCAGGCAAATCCACAGATTTTGGGGAAATACGATAGTACTCGGAGTCTTCGGACAAAGAGATAGTGCGCCTAAGGGCTTCCAAGAAAAACCTCTAAACTTCAGGTAATTAGTACCAGTACCGTAAACCGACACAGGTAGTTGAGGAGAGAATCCTAAGGTGCTCGAGAGATTCATGGCTAAGGAATTAGGCAAAATAGACCTGTAACTTCGGGAGAAAGGTCGCCCCGAGCAATCGGGGCCGCAGTGAAGAGGTCCAGGCGACTGTTTATCAAAAACACAGGGCTCTGCAAAATCGTAAGATGAAGTATAGGGCCTGACACCTGCCCGGTGCTGGAAGGTTAAGAGGAGATGTTATCTTCGGAGAAGCATTGAATTGAAGCCCCAGTAAACGGCGGCCGTAACTATAACGGTCCTAAGGTAGCGAAATTCCTTGTCGGGTAAGTTCCGACCTGCACGAATGGTGTAACGATCTGGACACTGTCTCAGCCATGAGCTCGGTGAAATTGTAGTAACGGTGAAGATGCCGTTTACCCGCAGTGGGACGAAAAGACCCTGTGCACCTTTACTATAGCTTAGTATTGACTTTGGATAAATGATGTGTAGGATAGGTTGGAGACTATGAAGCGGCGTCGCCAGGCGTTGTGGAGTCATTGTTGAAATACAACCCTTTGTTTATCTGAAGCCTAACCCCGTTTAGCGGGGGACATTGCTTGGTGGGTAGTTTGACTGGGGTGGTCGCCTCCAAAAGAGTAACGGAGGCTTCTAAAGGTTCCCTCAGTACGCTTGGTAACCGTGCGTAGAGTGCAATGGCATAAGGGAGCTTGACTGAGAGACATACAGGTCGATCAGGTACGAAAGTAGAGCATAGTGATCCGGTGGTTCCGCATGGAAGGGCCATCGCTCAAAGGATAAAAGGTACGCCGGGGATAACAGGCTGATCTCCCCCAAGAGCTCATATCGACGGGGGGGTTTGGCACCTCGATGTCGGCTCGTCACATCCTGGGGCTGGAGAAGGTCCCAAGGGTTGGGCTGTTCGCCCATTAAAGTGGCACGCGAGCTGGGTTCAGAACGTCGTGAGACAGTTCGGTCTCTATCTACTGCGGGCGTTAGAAATTTGAGTGGATCTGATTCTAGTACGAGAGGACCGAATTGGACAAACCTCTAGTGTATCTGTTGTCCCGCCAGGGGCACCGCAGAGTAGCTACGTTTGGAAGGGATAAGCGCTGAAAGCATATAAGCGCGAAACCCACCACAAGATGAGATTTCTTTTAAGGATCGTGGAAGATGACCACGTTGATAGGCTATAGATGTAAAGGCAGTAATGTCATAGTCGAGTAGTACTAATAATCCGTAAGCTTATGTACACCCTTTTCCCCCGATGCAAATCGGGGGGAGAAACTTTCTAAAACTAAAATACTTTTCTTTATCTCAGTATGTTAAGATATTTGCCTGTCGCGGGCAGTCTTTAAGTCGAAAGATTAAAGTCAAAAGTCGAAAGACTTTACAACTTTAAGACTTGTGGCTTTAGACTAAAAACCTTAAGGTGGTTATTGCGGCGGGGCTCACCTCTTCCCATCCCGAACAGAGTAGTTAAGCCCGCCTGCGCAGATGGTACTGCAGTTATGTGGGAGAGTATGTCGTCGCCTTTCTTTGAAAAATCCTACTTTGTAAGAAGTAGGATTTTTTATTCTTTATTTGCATAATTTATGTAAATATAAGGTACCTTAGCTCAGATGGTAGAGCAATGGACTGAAAATCCATGTGTCCCTGGTTCGATCCCTGGAGGTACCACATAATGCTCGGATGGTGAAATTGGTAGACACGCTGGACTTAAAATCCAGTGAACAGCAATGTTCGTGCGGGTTCAAGTCCCGCTCTGAGTACTAAAAACTTCAATTGGCTTTGCTAATTGAAGTTTTTTTTTTGAATAAATGCAAAGATTGTTCGGATCAACACGAAAATCTGTGGAGCGGCAAAAATTAAGCATAAATATTGGTTAGTCTAAAGAGGAAGAATTCTACATTTCTAACACCTCTGAATTTGGATCTAAAAGCTTTTATTTTAGCATTGAAAGATTCTGCAGACGCATTGGTGCTTCTGTTGTCAAAATAATTCAATATCGTTTGATAGTGATTTATAATTGTACGAGAGATTGTACCGAAAGACTTAAACCCAGATTGATTTACTTTTTCGTGCCATTTGGCTAGTTTGGCAAAGCCTATGATTTTATCTTTTGTATTCTCGAAGATTGCGCGAAGCTCTTGAGTTAGATTGTATCCTTTTTGAATATCAGGATACAATTCAAATAATAATATAGCACGTTCTAATTGGTTTTTAGTCCATTTTGACTTGGTTTTATATAAGAAGTAACGGCTTCTTGCTAGTAACTGTTTAAGGGTGTCTCCGTTAGAGAGTATTTTAGGTTTAAAATTCACATTTGACTTTTTGGCTTTTTCCATTGCCTCATTTTCCAGATCTATAGCTTGCCATCGGTATTTGATTCTGATTTCCTGTAGTGCTTCTGTCGCTAACTTTTGAACATGAAAGCGATCTGTAACGCGGGTTGCATTAGTAAAACATTTCTTTGCAATTAATCCCATATTACCGGCCATATCCAAAGTAATTTCTTTAACTAGATTTCGTTCTTTAAGCGGGATTTTTTCAATAACCGAAATAACATCTTCTGCTTTAGTTCCTGCGGCCATTGCTACTATAGTTCCTTTTCTGCCTTTTCCAGATTTGTTGGTTAAAATAGTATAGAGCTCACCATTAGAAAGAGAAGTTTCGTCTATTGATAAGCGTTTTCCAATATTTTTTGGAAAAAGAAGCCATTTTTTCGCATGTGAGATTTGATCCCAAACTTTAAAATCACTTAAGAAATCTTTGTATTGGCATTGCAGATTCCTGCCGGAGACTCCGTAAAAAGAAGCAATGGTAGAACAATCACTTGGACTGGAATCTATTGATCTCTTTTAAAAAAGACGCAAACTCCTGAGTTACACGAGTTCCGTCTGCTACTAAATTCCAATCTCTAAAAACTATTTTTCCCGTATCTTCATTTAGCCATCTTCTGCGAGTGATGTGAAGATATACCTGATGTCCACGAATAGGAAAATCCTGAACGGTTATCTCTTCAAAGAATCCTTTTGAACTTAATTTATCCCGAAGCTTCGGGATCTGTGTTCTTTTGGTATCGAATTAATTTCTTTTAGATAAAGATGAAGTGTTTCATCTTCCTTTTTATAAGTGGTAAGTTCAAAATAATCTACTATTATCTCAGGAAGTAATAACTTTAGGATCTCGATAAAAGAATCTTGCATTAGGGAATAATTTGGAAATGCAAATATCTAGATTTTAATATTTCCCCACAACAATATGTATTGATCCCGCATTGGTACTTCTGTTGTCAAAATAATTCAATATCGTTTGATAGTGATCTATAATTGTACGAGAGATTGTACCGAAAGACTTAAACCCAGATTGATTTACTTTTTCGTGCCATTTGGCTAGTTTGGCAAAGCCTATGATTTTATCTTTTGTATTCTCGAAGATTGCGCGAAGCTGTTGAGTTAGATTGTATCCTTTTTGAATATCAGGATACAATTCAAATAATAATATAGCACGTTCTAATTGGTTTTTAGTCCATTTTGACTTGGTTTTATATAAGAAGTATCGACTTCTTGCTAGTAACTGTTTAAGGGTGTCTCCGTTAGAGAGTATTTTAGGTTTAAAATTCACATTTGACTTTTTGGCTTTTTCCATTGCCTCATTTTCCAGATCTATAGCTTGCCATCGGTATTTGATTCTGATTTCCTGTAGTGCTTCTGTCGCTAACTTTTGAACATGAAAGCGATCTGTAACGCGGGTTGCATTAGTAAAACATTTCTTTGCAATTAATCCCATGTTACCGGCCATATCCAAAGTAATTTCTTTAACTAGATTTCGTTCTTTAAGCGGGATTTTTTCAATAACCGAAATAACATCTTCTGCTTTAGTTCCTGCAACCATTGCTACTATAGTTCCTTTTCTGCCTTTTCCAGATTTGTTGGTTAGAATAGTATAGAGCTCACCATTAGAAAGAGAAGTTTCGTCTATTGATAAGCGTTTTCCAATATTTTTTGGAAAAAGAAGCCATTTTTTCGCATGTGAGATTTGATCCCAAACTTTAAAATCACTTAAGAAATCTTTGTATTGGCATTGCAGATTCCTGCCGGAAACTCCGTAAAAAGAAGCAATGGTAGAACAATCACTTGGACTGGAATCTATTGATCTCTTTTAAAAAAGACGCAAACTCCTGAGTTACACGAGTTCCGTCTGCTACTAAATTCCAATCTCTAAAAACTATTTTTCCCGTATCTTCATTTAGCCATCTTCTGCGAGTGATGTGAAGATATACCTGATGTCCACGAATAGGAAAATCCTGAACGGTTATCTCTTCAAAGAATCCTTTTGAACTTAATTTATCCCGAAGCTTCGGGATCTGTGTTCTTTTGGTATCGAATTAATTTCTTTTAGATAAAGATGAAGTGTTTCATCTTCCTTTTTATAAGTGGTAAGTTCAAAATAATCTACTATTATCTCAGGAAGTAATAACTTTAGGATCTCGGTAAAAGAATCTTGCATTAGGGAATAATTTGGAAATGCAAATATCTAGATTTTAATATTTCCCCACAACAATATGTATTGATCCGAGACAATAGCTCATGTTTGGCTCCGTATTGATTTTATATCAATGATAAATTAAGCCATGTTGGAGTAAACGCTTTAACGTTATTCAAAGAAAATAATTCCTGTGAAATTATTTATCTGATTGATACTCGAAGAAAATAGTTTAGTTTTTGAGAATTACTGTGTTGTAATACAGGCAGATATCAGTTAAAAGACACTCTTCACATTTAGGTTTTGGTCTGCATATTTCTCGGCCTAAAAAAGATATTGCCATTCCTATTTCTGACCAGATATTTTTTGGTAAAACCTGCATTAAATCTTTTTCAATTTTGTTTCCGTCTTTGTTTTCTTTTACTATTCCAATCCGGGGAGCAACTCTAATTACATGTAAATCTGCAATAATTCCTTCTGCGGGTTTATGACTTTCTCTTAGAATTACATTGGCTGATTTTCTTCCAACACCTTTTAAAGCAGTTAATCCTTCCATTGTTAATGGAATATCTTTGTCATTTTTAATTGTTTTAGCAATTTCCAAAAGCCAATTTGCTTTAGTACCATGATTTCGTACTTTGCTAATATATGGTAAAAAAGTATCTAGGTCAGTTTTTGACAGACTATTTAACGTGGGATATTTGTCAAATAAAGCTAGTGAAATAGTATTAATATTGGCATCAGAATCTTGAGCGGAGAGAACTACCATTACCAATAATTGATATATATTATGATAATCCAAAGGATGCTTTTTTCCTTTGTACTTTTTTAAAATGGGTTTTAGTTTAGTTTCCCAATTTTCTGTTTCGCCAAATAAATTCATTATTATTTCCTTTTGTGTTGATATGTAGTTACTTATATAAAGTTAATTGATTTTAATGAATTCTAATATCCTTTTGATAACATTTTGATTTCCAAGTATTTTACGATGACCTAAGCCATCGGTTATAAATAAGATTCCATTTTCTAGATTTTGATGAATATGAATTCCAGCTTTTACAGGAACTTCTGGATCGTCATTATCATGTATGACTAAAATTGGTATTTTAATTTTTTGTCTTGCTTCTATATGCTGAAAAATCATCCATTTTTAATTGATATTTTTCTTCAAAAAGCTCTCTTAAATGAGAACTCATTTCTTTATCTAAACCTAATTTAATAATAAATTCATCTAAGATATCCTGTACAATATCACCGCTTCCAATTATAACAGCTTTATCGACATTTAGGCCATCTTTAATTGCATTTAAAACAGACATTCCTCCTAAAGAATGCCCAATTGCTATTTCAAAAGGACCAAGTTGTTTTTCAATTTCAAGTATTGAAGCTATAAATTCAGACATTATAGTTGTTTTTCCTTCAGATTTTCCATGTGCTGGGGCATCAAAACTTATAGTTGAATATCCGTTTACTAAAAGCTCATCAGCTATTTTAAATAATTGTGTGCCACGTCCTGACCAGCCATGAACCAATAATATTTTACGAGTACTACTGCCAAATTCGTATGTAACGATAGTTTTATCAATTGCCGGAACGTATATTTTTTTCTGCATACTTTTCTGATCCATTTCAAATTCGCGTTTTGGAATTTTGTGCTTTATTGGCGTAGTAAATATCCTCGCGACAAATTGGGTAACCAATTTTTTAGATATTAAAGCGCAAAATTTGGCAGATAGTATAATTATCTGAGGAATTTTTAATGATTTAGTGGGATTGATTGCCTTTTTTGCCATTTCAATAAAACTTATTTGAGAGCAGAACTTTGCTTATTTTTTTGCTAAATTTAGAAAACATAAAAATAGCATTTAAAAAAATCTCTCGTAAAAAATAATCGCAAATTAATTTCTTAATGGAAATATTTCATATTAGTGCAGAATGTTATCCAATGGCAAAGGTTGGCGGCTTGGCGGATGTAGTTGGCGCTTTACCAAAATATCAAAACAATGCTGGACATGAGGTTAGGGTTGTCGTTCCAGCTTATGATACAAAATTTAAAAAGGAAAACATTTTTGATTGTGTTCATTGGGGAACGGTTAAATTAGGAAATTTTGATTTTCCATTTAGTGTTTTAAAAGAAACAACAGACAAACTAGGATACGAATTGTATTTAATAGAAATCAATGAATTATTTAACCGTCCAAATGTTTATGGTTATGAAGATGATATCGAGCGATTTTTATCTTTTCAAATTGCGACTTTAGATTGGATTATAGCTCGTAATAATGTCCCAGATATTATTAATTGCCACGATCATCATACTGGATTAATTCCGTTTTTGACACAGTTTGCTTATAAATATGATACTCTAAAAGATGTAAAGTCGGTTATAACAATTCACAATGGTTTGTATCAAGGCTGGTTTGGTTTTGATAAATTACATTATCTCCCAGAATTTGATTTAAAACACGTTGGTTTCTTAGAATGGAATAATTCTATTAATTCTTTGGCTGTTGCCGTAAAATGCGCTCAAGCAGTTACAACGGTTTCTCCAAGTTATTTAGATGAAATTAATTATTACGCAAATGGACTGGAATCTTTGTTTAATTCTGTCCGAAACAAATCAAAAGGAATTTTAAACGGAATTGATATTGAAGTTTGGAATCCGTTAAACGATCCAATGATCGCTGAAAATTATTCGATAGAGAATTTCGAAATTGGAAAACAAAGAAATAAGGCGAAATTATGCGAGCAGTTTGATTTAGATCCTTCAAAGCCTTTGTTTAGTTTTATAGGGAGGTTGTTTGAAGAAAAAGGCGGGGATTTATTGCCTCAGGCTTCTGCTTTAGCATTATCTGAAAATTTTGAGAAGATAAATATTTTAATTCTGGGTTCCGGAAATTCGGAAATTGAGTCGCAATTAACTCAATTGCGTAATGATTACAAAGGAAATTACAATGTTTTTATTGGTTATAATGAAGAATTAGCGCATTTGATTTATGCAGGTTCAGATTATATTTTAATGCCTTCCAGAGTAGAACCCTGCGGATTAAATCAGATGTATGCCATGCGGTATGGAACTATTCCGATTGTTAGGAGAACTGGAGGTCTTAGAGATACTGTTACCGATTTTGGAGATGAAGGAAATGGAGTCTGCCATGATCAGGCTTCGGTTGGAGATATTTGTTATTCCATAAATCGTGCTGTCAAATTACACGATGACAAAATAAATTTCAATAAAGTTTTAAAAAGAGGAATGACTGCTGATCATTCCTGGGAAAGTGTTTGCCAAGAATATATAGAGATATACAACCTAATAATTGAGAAAAATGAAATTTAAAAAGAAAAATGTAGTTGCTATTATTTTAGGAGGAGGACAGGGATCACGTTTGTTTCCATTAACAGAAACGAGATCAAAACCAGCTGTTCCAATTGGAGGAAAATACCGTTTAGTAGATATTCCAATTTCTAATTGTATCAATTCGGATATTTTTAAAATATTTGTTTTGACACAATTTAACTCTGCATCTTTAAATGCGCATATTAAAAACACTTTTAATTTTAGTATTTTCAGCCAATCCTTTGTTGATATTTTAGTCGCAGAACAAACTCCAGATAATCCGACTTGGTTTCAAGGAACGGCAGATGCTGTTAGACAATGTATGTCACATTTCTTAAAACACGATTTTGATCATGCTTTAATTTTATCGGGAGATCAGTTGTACCAAATGGATTTTAATGAAATGCTTGAAGCGCACATAGCGACCGATGCAGAAATTTCTATTGCAACTTTACCTGTAAATGCTAAAGATGCACCAGAATTCGGAATTCTTAAAACCGACCACGAAAATAATATTCATGCTTTTATTGAAAAGCCACATGCATCGTTACTGCCAGAATGGGAATCTGAAGTGAGCGAACATATGCAGGAAAAAGGTAAAAAATATCTTGCTTCAATGGGGATTTATATTTTTAATAAACCATTGTTAGTCGAGTTGATGGGAGATCAGGATACAAAAGATTTCGGTAAAGAAATTATTCCACAGGCCGTTGGAAAACATAAAATATTAAGTTATCAATATGAGGGTTATTGGACGGATATTGGAAATATTGAATCGTTTTTTGAAGCTAATATTGGTTTAACAGCTGATATTCCCGAGTTTAATTTATTTGATAATGAGAATAAAATTTTTACCAGACCAAGATTATTGCCGCCTTCTAAATTTAGAAATTCAATTATCAATCAATCCTTAATTTCTGAAGGATGTATTATTAATGCCAAAGAAATAAAAAGCTCTGTAATTGGTATTCGTTCCAGAATTGGTGTAGGGACGGTACTTGAAAATTGCTATGTAATGGGGAATGATTTCTATCAGGATCTTGATGAATTAAATTATGAAAGCGGAATTAATAAAATTCATGTTGGTATTGGTGAAAATTGCTTTATCAACAATGCATTGATAGACAAGAATGTACGAATTGGAAATAATGTTCACATTAACGGCGGAAAGCATCTGGATAATTTTACCAATGAATTGTACAGTATTAAGGATGGAATTGTTGTGATAAAAAAAGGAGTTACTTTATCAGATAACTTTAGAATAGAATAAAAGAAAAAACAATAGAAAAATTCCAAATTCCCAAAAAAATAAATTATTGCCTTAAAAACCAAATATGACTAAAGTAATCACATATTCTCTATTTACTGATTTTGATATTGATTTATTCAAAGCTGGAAAACACTTCAAATTATATGAAAAATTAGGAGCACATTTAATTGAAGTTAATGGAGTTAAAGGTGTTTACTTTGCCGTTTGGGCACCGACAGCACATTCAGTTTCTGTTGTAGGCGATTTTAATTATTGGTCAGGAAGCGAACATCTTTTAAATGTCCGTTGGGATTCTTCGGGAATTTGGGAAGGATTTATTCCAGATGTTTCGAAGGGAGCACTTTATAAATATAAAATTCAATCTCACATAGACGGAGTCGTAACTGAAAAAGCAGATCCCTTTGCTTTATACTGTGAAATACCACCTCACACTGCTTCGGTAGTTTGGGATTTAGATTATAAATGGAAAGACGAAAGCTGGATGAAGAATCGGCAAGAGAATAATGCTTTAGATAAACCTTATTCTGTTTACGAAGTTCATTTAGGATCTTGGAAAAGAGCGGAACATAACAGATTTTTAAGTTATTTAGAACTGGCAGATGATTTGGTTCAATATGTAAAAGAAACTGGTTTTACGCATGTAGAGTTCATGCCAATTATGGAATATCCTTATGATCCTTCTTGGGGATATCAGTTGACAGGATATTTTGCGCCCACTTCGCGTTTTGGAAAACCACAGGATTTTATGGTTTTGGTTGATCGATTGCATCAGGAAGGAATTGGCGTAATTCTAGACTGGGTTCCATCACATTTCCCTGACGATGCACATGGTTTAGGTTATTTTGACGGTTCACATTTGTACGAACATCCGGATCGCAGGAAAGGATATCATCCTGATTGGAAGAGTTTGATTTTTAATTATGGTAGAAATGAAGTTCGTGCTTTTTTAATCAGCAATGCTGTATTTTGGCTTCAGAATTATCACGTCGATGGATTAAGAGTTGATGCTGTTGCTTCTATGTTATATTTAGATTATTCAAGAGAAGAAGGCGAGTGGGAAGCTAATATTTTTGGTGGAAGAGAAAATTTGGACAGCATTAGTTTTCTTAAAGAATTTAATGAAGTAATCTATGCTAATTTTGATGGCGTTCAAACTATTGCCGAAGAAAGCACTTCTTTTCCGATGGTTTCGAGACCAACGTTTACGGGTGGTTTAGGTTTTGGAATGAAATGGATGATGGGCTGGATGCACGATACTTTAAAATACTTCCAAAAAGAAACAGTTTATCGCAAATACCATCAAAACGATTTGACGTTTTCGATGACTTATGCTTTTACCGAAAATTTCATGCTTCCGTTTTCTCATGATGAAGTTGTTTATGGTAAAAAATCTCTTATCTATAAAATGCCCGGCGACGAATGGCGGCGATTTGCGAATTTGAGATTATTATACGGATATATGTTTACGCATCCTGGAACCAAATTATTATTTATGGGTTCCGAATTTGGCCAAACAGGCGAATGGAATTTTGAACAAAGTTTAGACTGGCACTTATTGCAGTACGATTTTCATTCGGGAATAAAACAATTAATAACAGATTTAAATCAGTTATATAAAACACGTCCCGCACTTTACGAAAAACAATTTACAGGCGAAGGTTTCGAATGGATTAATTATTCAGATCATCAAAATGCGGTTTTATCTTATATCCGAAAAGGAAATAATTCAGACGAAAATCTAATTGTAGTTTGCAATTTCACCCAAGTAGTTAGGGAAAATTATAGAATTGGAATTCCTAAGAAAGGAAAGTTAGAAGAGATATTTAATAGCGATGCTTTGATCTATCAAGGAAGCGGAATAGGGAATGGAAAATCGCTAAAAATAGAATCCATTCCATATGATGGCAGGAATTTTTCTGTTGAATTAATTTTACCGCCTTTAAGTGTGACCGTATATTCTTTCGTTTAAAAAATCTTACATTCATTTTCCGAAGTACAATTTTATTATTTTATCGTGCTTAAATTATCGATTTTTCGATTTTTTGGGCTTTAATTCAATTCTCAATCAGAAAAAACGTTTTCGTGAATAAACCTTTTATTCATAGCCCTTTACTAACTTTTTTTGTATGTTTGGAATAGAGATTAGCGTTTTATAATTAATTCATTTGCGATATGATTACAAACACATCATTAGAATACAAGGGAGATTTATATCCGTCAAAAATTGTTTCGTACGAGCAAGAAGGAGATTCGATTTTTTTTAATACGGATAATAAAGTAATCTTAAAAGTAACTATTCTTAGAGATAGTTTGATTCGATTTCGCTTTACTACAAAAGGTTATTTCAGTAATGACTTTTCCTACGCGATAGATAAAACACAACTCCATGGTTACAATTTTCTTGAACTTACAGAAGAAGAAACGCACTTCGAGATCAGAACCAGCAAAGTAGTATGTAAAATACAAAAAGCAGATCTTCGCCTTTCTGTCTACGATTTAAATAATTTTTTAATTCTTGAAGATGAACTTGGTTTTCATTGGGAGGAAAGCTACGAATACGGTGGAAATATCGTAAAAATGAGTAAGTTTTCTAAAGATGGGGAATGTTATTATGGTCTTGGAGATAAAGCAACTCAAATGAACCTGAAAGGTAAAAGAGTTGAAAATTTTGCGACAGATCAATATGCTTATCAAAAAGATCAAGATCCGCTGTATAAAGTTGTTCCGTTTTATATTGGTTTACACAATAAACAATCATACGGTATTTTCTTTGATAATACATTTAGAACTTTCTTTGATTTTTGTCAGGAAAGAAGAAATGTAACCAGTTTTTGGGCAGAAGGCGGCGAAATGAATTATTATTTCATTTACGGTCCGCAAATGCAGGACGTAGTTACGACTTATACCGATTTGACTGGAAAACCAGAATTACCATCGCTTTGGGTTTTAGGATATCACCAATGTAAATGGAGTTATTATCCAGAAAGTAAAGTAAAAGAAATTACTTCAAAATTCCGAGAACTTAAAATTCCGTGTGACGCCATTTATCTGGATATTGATTATATGGAGGGATTTCGATGTTTTACATGGAATAAAAATTATTTCCCTGATCCTAAAAAAATGGTCGCTGAATTAGCCGAAGACGGTTTTAAAACCGTTGTTATTATAGATCCGGGAATTAAAATAGATAAAGATTATTGGGTTTATAAAGAAGCTTTAGAAAAAGATTATTTCTGTAAAAGAGCTGATGGACCTTATATGAAAGGGAAAGTCTGGCCAGGAGAATGTAATTTTCCAGATTATACAAATCCCGCAGTTAGAGAATGGTGGGCGGGATTATTTAAAGAATTAATTGCAGATATTGGAGTAAAAGGTGTTTGGAATGATATGAATGAACCTGCCGTTATGGAGGTTCCAAATAAAACTTTCCCAATGGATGTACGTCATTTTTATGATGGAAATCCATGCAGTCATAGAAAAGCCCATAATATTTACGGAACGCAAATGGCTAGGGCAACTTATCACGGAGTAAAACGATTTGTTTATCCAAAACGACCATTTGTAATTACCAGATCGGCATATTCTGGAGCACAGCGTTATACCTCTTCTTGGACGGGAGATAACGTTGCGACTTGGGAACATTTATGGCTTGCGAATATTCAGGTTCAAAGAATGTCAATTTCAGGAATGGGATTTACAGGTTCTGACATTGGAGGGTTTGCAGAACAGCCAACGGGCGAGTTATACGCACGCTGGATTCAGCTTGGAGTTTTTCATCCGTTTTGTAGAACGCATTCTTCTGGAGATCATGGAAATCAGGAACCTTGGGCTTTTGATGAAGAAGTTATCAATATTACCCGAAAATTTGTCAGTCTTCGTTATCAATTATTACCTTATTTATATACCATGTTTTGGCAGTATATTGAAGAGGGGCTTCCAATGTTGAAACCATTAGTTTATTACGATCAAGACGATACTCAGACACATTATCGCAATGACGAATTTATCTTTGGAAATCAAATTTTAGTGTGTCCAATTCTTGAGCCTAATGCTGTAGGTCGCCGTATGTATATTCCAAGAGGTGAGTGGTATAACTATTGGACCAATGAGCTTTTTACTGGAGGAAAAGAAATCTGGATTGATACCAAATTTGATGAGATCCCAGTTTTTGTAAAAGCAGGAGCTATTATTCCAAAATATCCGGTGCAAGCAATATGTTGGAGAACTTGAATTTGACGAATTGACGCTCGATATTTACTTTAAAAACGGAAAAGAAAATTCTGTTGTGTATGAAGATGCGCAAGACGGTTATGATTATAAAAAAGGGCGTTACAGCTTTTTGTCTTTCAGAAGTATTGGTAAAGAAAAAGAACTTATAATTCAGCTTCATAAAGATGGAAAGTATGATACACCATACAGTAAATACAAAATCAATTTAATTGGTCTTCCATTTAAAGTTTCTGAAATTGAAATTGACAATGAAAAAATTGAGTTTGATAAAATAAATTTTGAGCAAAATAATTTCTTACTAATTGATAAAGAGTTTAATGAACTTCATATCATTGGAGAGTAATTATAATTCTGATATTTTTTTAGTTAATTGTATAAAGTATTAATTCATAATAATAGTATTTTTGAATATAAAAAGCTCGAATTATGAAAAAAATATTGTTTTTAGGAATTTTTGGTGCAATGGTAATGGCTTGCGCGACAAATCCAATAACAGGAAAACAAAATCTAAATTTTGTTTCTAATAGTGAATTATTTCCATCTTCTTTCCAACAATACAGTCAGTTTTTATCTGAGAACAAAGTTGTTACAGGAACTTCAGATGCAAAATTGGTAGAAACAGTTGGATATAAAATTAAATTAGCGACCGAAAAATATTTAACTTATTTAGGACAATCGCAATATTTAAAAGACTATCGATGGGAATATAAACTTGTTGATAATAAAGAGGTTAATGCTTGGTGTATGCCTGGCGGAAAAATTGTAGTGTATTCTGGAATTTTACCAATTACACAAAACGAAGCTGGTTTAGCAACTGTAATGGGCCACGAAGTTTCGCACGCGCTTGCAAACCACGGTGCACAAAGAATGTCTGCGACTCAGTTACAGCAAATAGGTGGTGTTGCATTAGATGCGACTACTAGTGGTAAATCTGAATCTACCAGACAAATATTTTCACAGGCGTATGGACTTGGTTCAGAAGTGGGAGTTATGCTTCCATTTAGCCGAAGCAATGAAAGTGAAGCCGATAAAATTGGTTTGACATTAATGGCAATTGCGGGTTACAATCCAGATGATGCTATTGCATTCTGGACTAGAATGTCTTCAAAATCGGGAGGAGCTGGAACACCAGAATTCATGAGTACACACCCTTCTGATGCTACAAGGATTGCTAATATTAAATCTTTAATTCCCGAAGCAAGAGCAACGGCACTTAAAGTTGGAACTATAAAATAAGATAAAATTATTTATCATATAATTTCTAAAAGCTATTCATTTTTGAGTAGCTTTTTTCTTTTTAGTAAAGTTGATAATTTAATAATGCATGAATTGAAAAAATTCTATTTGATTATAATAAAAATTGGATAAATTCGTAGTGTATTAACAAAATCATTTCTATGAAAAACCTACAAAAAGGAGATAAGAAGCTGTTGAATGCCTGGGCGTTTTATGATTGGGCAAATTCGGTCTATACATTGACGATTGCATCTGCAGTATTTCCAATTTTTTACGAAGCTTTATTTAGTGACAGAGATCACTATATAGATGTTTTCGGACTTCATTTAAAAAATTCAGCATTAATCAGTTTTATTACGGCTTTTGCATTTTTGGTAGTTTCTTTTATTTCTCCATTACTTTCCGGAATTGCGGATTATGTGGGAAATAAAAAATCCTTCATGAAATTTTTCTGTTATTTAGGAGCATTATCTTGTATGGGATTGTATTGGTTTGACCTCGAAAATATTTATATCGGATTAGCATTTTATTTCCTAGGATTATTAGGATACTGGGGAAGTTTGGTCTTCTATAATTCCTATCTTCCAGATATCGCTTTTGAAGAGCAAGCAAGACAGAATTAGCGCTAAAGGATATTCGTTAGGATATATTGGAAGTGTGATTTTGCTGATTGTCAATTTAGCGATGATAATGAAACCAAAGCTTTTTGGGATTTCAGGTACAGATGGCGAAGCCGCAATGAAAGCAATGCGTTATTCTTTTATAATGGTTGGAGTTTGGTGGGTTTTATTTAGCCAATACACTTATTATTATTTACCAAAAGGAAGCAAAGAAACAGGTCAAAAACTGACGAAATCTGTTGTGTTTAATGGATTTAAAGAATTAAAGAAAGTTTGGGCTTTACTGCAGGAAAATATTCCGCTGAAACGCTATTTAGGAGGTTTCTTCGTTTCGAGTATGGCTGTACAAACGGTAATGCTTGTAGCGACTTATTTTGGAGCACAAGAAATTCAATGGTCATCAAAAGAAGAAAGTACAATTGGTTTAATCGTTTGTATTTTAATAATCCAATTGGTAGCAGTTGTTGGTGCGGTTTTAACCTCTAAAGCTTCTGCAAAATGGGGAAATATTCCAACATTAATTGTAATTAATATTATTTGGGCCATATTCTGCGCACTTGCCTTTTTTATCACATTACCAATGCATTTTTATGTTATGGCAACCGTTGCAGGATTTGTAATGGGAGGAATTCAGGCATTGTCTAGATCTACGTATTCAAAATTATTACCAGAAACAGAAGATACTGCTTCATTTTTTAGTTTTTATGATGTTGCAGAAAAAATCGGAATTGTAATTGGAATGTGCGTTTACGGAATTATAGATCAAATTACAGGTAGTCCGCGTGCGGCGATTGTTATTTTAGGAGTATTTTTTGTTACAGCAATATTTCTTTTAAGAAGAGTACATAAAAAAGACGTTTCAAATTAATGAAACGTCTTTAATAGTACCATATCACGAATTGCGATAATTATTGATTGATGATAGTTTTGTAATTCGTGATATTTTTTGAATAATTAACCCTTAGAGATACTGCCTGAACCAGAAACTTTTACATCTCTTTTTTCAGGATTTCCCAAATATTTAATGTTTCCTGAGCCGGAAACTCTTCCTGTTAGGCTTGTTTCGCAGTTTACAATGCTATTTCCAGATCCAGAAACATTTGCTTCTACGTTTTTAGATTTTAGATTAGAAGCATTTACATTTCCAGAACCTGATATTTTACTTGTAAAAGAATCAGCTTTTCCTTTTAATTTAACATCACCAGAACCGCTTAAAGCTAAATCAAGATTTTTTGAATCGATATCTAAATCAAAGTTTCCTGATCCTGATAGTTTAGCAGATAAGTTATCGCTCTTAATTGGATTTTTTGTTCTAATATCTCCCGATCCTGATAGAGTAAGAGCCGAAATTTTTTCAAACGGAACAATAACTTCAATTTTCTTTCCTATGCTTGAACGGATTTGAGTTCCTTTTTCAACATATATTTTTAACTCGTTTCCTTCAACTTCAACTTTTATCGTCGCCAACAAATTTTCTTCACCCTTCATTGTTATTTTTCCTTCTTTACCAGCAACTAAATTAACGTCAAAAGATCCCGCTATTTTGATTCCGTCATAATCTCCAGTCGTTCTTGTCTGAGTAATGACTTTACCATTGCCGCTTATTTTGTTGTTTGATGACCATTGTGCTTTAGCATTGTTGTTTATTAAGAACACTGCTAAAACTAAAAGTAAAATTGATTTTTTCATTGTTTTGATTTTTAGATAATTAATTTTTTATTAATGAAATATTTCCATAATTCGAACTGATATTGACCTTGTTTTGACCTTTTTTCTTGTAGAAACCAGCAATTCTTTTACTGTTGCTTTTGGTTTCAGAAACAGAAATATCTAGTGTATTGTCATGCTTAATACTAGAATATCTCGCAGAGATATCAAAATCAAAAGCATAATTTGGTGCGTAACCAAGAGAAATATCAGTGTAACCTGAATTAATCGTTACGTTTCCTGCTTTTTCATTCATAGTGTCAATATTAATTTTGCTGTAATTAGTATCAAAGCTAAAGTTACTTGAAATTTCACCAATACTAATCGTTAGATAATTTCCGGATCCGCTTAGAGAATTTATTTTTTGGAATTTGAAAGTACCGTAATTACAGCTGTATTTAATATTTTGAGCTTCATTAAGATTTACATCTGTATAATTGGCTTCAAGATTTATATTTCCAGAATTATTTATTTTCAGACCAGAATATCTTGCATTGATGTTTCCTGATTTCACATAATCAATACTTGAATTTTGACAATAAGCGATTTCGATTTGGTTATTCGTTCCATTCAGTTTTCCTAAAGTCACTTTTCCATATTTACAGTTTATATCAGTAGATGATTCTGCGTTTGAAACTAAAATATTTCCATATTTGTTAACCAGTTTGATAGAACCATTTTTTGGAATTTTAATAACATAATTTATCTCAAAACTATTATTGCTTCCTTTGCTCTTAAGGTTAGAACTTCCTAATGTAGTCACGGCAGAAACCATTCCTTTAAGAGCTGTAATATCAACATCAATGCTGTTTAAACGTTCGTTTACCCAGTTTTCATTAGGGCCATTTACCTTAATAGTAATATCAAGATCTATTTTGTCTTCATCCCAAGTAGAGACAGTGATATTTCCGTATTTATTGTCGATATCAATTCCTGCATTGGAGTTTACGATATATGTTTTTTTAATTGTTTTTTGTTTAGTAATAAAAGTGTCATCATTTGAGAATCCTAAAAAAGGAATCAAAAGCAATAAGATTAGGAAGTTATAATGTTTCTTCATTTGATGTGTTTTTTAATTTTTCGTTGTCTTCAATTCGTTGTAAAACCGTTTGTAAAAAAGAAATACGCGTTTGCAGGTTGCTGATCATAGCGTAAATAATCTGCTTGTTTTCACCGTTCTTTTGCAGTTCGTGAATGATTTTTTGATAATCGGCATCAAAAGTTTTCATTTGTTTTAATGCATCATTGATAATCTGTTCATTTTCCGGCGAGCTTTTCTCTTTTAATTTAACCAGTTCATTATCTATAAGGATATTAAAAATCGAATCGGTTCGTTTAGTTTCTTTAGAAGCAAATTTGAATTCTTTTGGCTTTTCATTTTTATAGAAAATAGAGACTCCAAGCATCAATACAATCGAAGCTGCAATAGCTGTTACAAACCAGTATTTTTTCTTAGGCTCTTTTTTATTTAATTTTTGCATAAATTCCATTTGATGATCAGAGTTTAATTCCTGAACATCCCATTGGTTTTCTAATCTGCTGAATAATTTGTCTAAACTGTCTTTTTCATTTTTCATATTCCAATTCATTTTATATTTCTTCTAATTTTTTTTCTCAAACTATCTTTAGCTCTGCTCAAGGTTGTTCTGCAGTTTGCATTTGTAATATTTAAAATTTCGCAGATTTCTTCTTGATCATAACCTTCAATGTAAAACAGAGTCAATACCATTCTGTAATTGTCTTTAAGTCGCAGTATCGTGTCGAGAACCTGTTTTAGCTTTAGATTGTTTAAGTCAATGTTTTCAGAAATTATTCCATCATTTTCTTCGACTTTATAAAGTTGTTTACTTATATCTTCTACTTGAAAAGCATTATTCTTTTTATAAAAATCGATACTATAATTGATGATTATTCTTTTTAACCATGCACCGAAAGCCACTTCCTGTTTATAGTCGTTAATTTTTGTAAAAGCCTTTAAAAAACCTTCCTGCATGACGTCTTGTGCAAAATGTTCGTCTTTTACAATGCGATATGCAACATTATACATCGCCTTGCAATAGCGATTGTAAATTTCAAACTGCGCTTTTTGATTGTTGTTTTTGCAAAGCGCAATTAATTCTTCGATATTTTGGTTATTCTGACTCAAGTAGTGGCTTTTGGTTTTTAATAAGGACTTTGCTTTTTTTGGTTTGTTACAGTTTTGGCGAAATTAATTTTTATTTTTTTTCTGTAATAATTTAAAAATATAATAAAAAACTTAAAATATAGTGATTAAAATACTGATTTTTAATTACTTATATTTTAAATAAATTAAGAATTATTTTGTTAAAAATATGTAAAATATTTCAATCATTTTTTTACTTTTGATCAACCAAAACAAATATTAAACTATGAAAAATCTAAAGAGCCTTGCGCTTATGACGCTATTCGTGTCAGCATTATCATTTACATCATGTTCAAGCGATTCTGGAAGTGAAGATACAGAATCTTCAAAGGAAGACTATTGGCCGACAGCAGTTGGAAATCAATGGGTTTTAAATCAAAATGGTTCTGAAACAAGTATGAAAATCATCAGTTCAGAGAAAGTAAAGGAAGATACTTATTATAAATTTGATAAGCTTTTTGTAACGTCGTCAAGTCCAGTTTCGGGTACTGCGTCAGCTTATTTAAAAAAGGTAAATGGAGACTACTATGTAAAACTTGATGAATTTAAAATTATTGCTAATGGTTTTTCTGGAACAATGAGCGGATATGAATTTATTTTCTTTAAAGATTACTTAGAGGCAAATAAAACGTGGACAGGAACTTATCTCCAAGAAACTACTTATACAGGAATAGGAACTATTAAAATGACAACAAAATATACAGGAACTATTGTAGAAAAAGGAGCAACCGTAACTGTAAAAGGTAATACTTATACAGATGTTATCAGGTTTAAATTAAAATTAGAGACTTCTATGGAAGGAGAATCTGCGGGTCGCACTGAAGTGGAGTACTGGATTGCTAAGGGTGTAGGTGTTATTAAATTTGTTATGGACGATATATCTTCTGAATTAGTATCTTATAAATTGAATTAAAATATTTACTAAATAAAATTCTAAAAGCCGAAATTAGTTTCGGCTTTTTTTATGTTCTGTTTTTCTGAATGAAAGTCAAAAACTTATTTTAGAACTGACTTCTTTTGCATTTGGCATAATGATTGTCTATTTTTATGCCCTATCTTATAATTGAAAAACGAAACACGTTTTCGGTAAAACTTCTTTAAGCAGTATTCTTTTTACAGATAGCCTAAAAAATTTAATGACAAAACGACTTATATATTATTATGTCAAACCATAAAATACTTACTATTGACAATCTGTCACTTCAGGAATTTGACTCAGAGGCAGAATTAATTCCATTATTGACGCCGGAAGACGAAGAGGAAATGAATAATGAAGAACTTCCTGTTTCGGCCGCCAATTTTACCTTTACGCAATACTGTTCTTTTCCCTGGAGTTGTAATTCCAATTTCTGCAGGAAGAGATAAATCTATTAAATTGATTAATGATGCGAATGCCGGCGGAAAAATTATTGGAGTTGTATCTCAAATTAATGAAGAAGACGAAGATCCGTCAAAAGAGGATATTCATAAAATAGGAACTGTAGCTCGTATTTTACGTGTTCTAAAAATGCCTGACGGAAACGTTACAGTTATTCTGCAAGGAAAAAAACGCTTTGAAATTGAAGAAGTTGTTTTAGAAGAACCTTACATGACGGCTACTATCAAAGAAGTTGTAGAAGAGCGTCCTGAAGAAAATGATTCTGAGTTTACAGCAATTTTAGATTCTGTAAAAGAATTAGCTATTCAAATTATAAAAGAAAGTCCAAACATTCCTTCTGAAGCTACATTTGCAATTAAAAACATTGAAAGCCAGTCGTTTTTAATCAATTTTGTTTCTTCTAACATGAATTTATCTGTAAAAGAAAAACAAGGTCTTTTATCTATAAATGGATTGAAGGAACGCGCTCTAGAGACTTTACGTTATATGAATGTTGAACTTCAAAAATTAGAATTGAAGAACGATATTCAGTCAAAAGTTCGTTTCGATTTAGACCAGCAAGAAAGAGAATATTTCCTTCATCAGCAAATGAAAACCATTCAAGAAGAATTGGGAGGCGTTTCGCAAGAAGAGGAAATGGACGAAATGGGACTGAAAGCTAAAACCAAAAAATGGGATGAAAAAAACGCAGAAACATTTCGAAAAAGAATTGTCTAAAATGCGTCGCATGAATCCGCAGTCACCAGATTTTGGAATTCAAAGAAATTATTTAGAGTTGTTTTTAGAACTGCCTTGGGGCGAATATTCGAAAGATAAATTCGATTTGAAATTTGCACAGAAAGTTTTAGATAAAGATCATTTTGGACTTGAAGAAGTTAAGAAAAGAATGATTGAGCATTTGGCAGTTTTAAAACTGCGAAATGATATGAAATCACCAATTATATGTTTAACAGGGCCTCCAGGAGTTGGTAAAACTTCAATTGGTCGTTCCGTTGCAGAAGCTTTAGGCCGTGAATATGTACGTATTTCATTAGGTGGTTTACGTGATGAAGCGGAAATTCGCGGACACAGAAAAACTTACATTGGTGCAATGCCCGGAAGAATCATTCAAAGTTTGAAGAAAGCTGGAACATCTAATCCGGTTTTCATTTTAGATGAAATTGATAAATTATCGAGCGGAAACAGCGGCTGATCCTTCTTCTGCTTTACTAGAAGTTTTAGATCCAGAGCAAAACAGTTCTTTTTATGATAATTTCCTAGAAATGGGATATGATTTATCTAAAGTGATGTTTATCGCGACATCAAACAATATGGCGCCGATTCAGCCAGCATTGCGTGATAGAATGGAAGTAATCAAAATGTCTGGTTATACTATTGAAGAAAAAGTTGAAATTGCCAAAAGACACCTTTTTCCAAAACAATTAGAAGCGCACGGTTTAACGTCAAAAGATTTAACTATCGGTAAAAAACAATTAGAAAAGATTGTTGAAGGATATACTAGAGAATCTGGTGTTCGTAATTTAGAAACTAAAATTGCTCAAGTTATCAGAAACGCCGCAAAATCTGTGGCGATGGAAGAGGAATACAATAAAAAAGTTACTGACGAAGATATCGTTGCTATTTTGGGAGTTCCGAGATTAGAGCGCGATAAATACGAAAACAATGATGTTGCTGGAGTGGTTACAGGGTTAGCTTGGACAAGCGTTGGCGGTGATATTTTATTTATTGAATCATTGATTTCTGAAGGAAAAGGCGCTCTGACAATTACAGGAAATCTTGGAACTGTAATGAAAGAATCTGCTACTATTGCATTGGAGTATATTAAGGCAAATGCTAAAAAGTTAGGTTTAGGAATCGAGTTGTTTCAAAAATATAATATCCACTTGCACGTTCCAGAAGGAGCGACTCCAAAAGACGGACCAAGTGCAGGTATAGCAATGCTTACATCTTTAGTGTCGTTATTAACGCAAAAGAAAGTAAAGAAAAGTCTTGCTATGACAGGAGAAATCACTTTGCGTGGAAAAGTTTTACCTGTTGGCGGGATTAAAGAAAAAATCCTAGTCGCAAAAAGAGCAGGAATTAAAGAAATTATTCTTTGTCATGAAAATAAAAGTGACATCGATGAAATTAAAGCAGAATATTTAGAAGGACTTACTTTTCATTATGTAAAAGAAATGAGTGAAGTTTTAGCTTTAGCTTTGACAGATCAAAATGTAAAAAACGCTAAAACATTCAAATAAGATATTTATTTAAATTCCAATCCCGAAGCCTCGGATAAATTCCAAATTCCAAACTTTACTTCAAGATTGGAATTTGGATTTTTTTTGACCTCAATTCAGTCAAAACTTCTTTTTCATTGGAATTTGAAATTTAATTTTTGGAATTTAAAAGATTGGAATTTCTCGATCAATTGGAATTTGGAATTTAATTTTTCAAATTTCCCCATTTGTTGGGATTTGGAATTTAATTTTCAAATTTCCCTATTTGTTGGAATTTGGAATTTAAAAGATTGGAATTTCTCGATCAATTGGAATTTGGAATTTAATTTTTCAAATTTCCCCATTTGTTGGGATTTGGAATTTAATTTTCAAATTTCCCTATTTGTTGGAATTTGGAATTTCTAAAGATTGGAATTTTCCTATTTGTTGGAATTTGGAATTTAAAAGATTGGAATTTCTTTTTATTAAAATATATTTACGGTTTAATCTTATTTTTGCTGTTATATAATTTTATCTTTGCCTTTACGTTATTCCCATATAGGAACGTTCCAAAAACATGTTAAAACATATCGTTTTATTTTTAATGATACTGATTTGCTCGGCTTCTTTCGGGCAGGTTGGAGGGCGTTACACCTATCAATTTTTAAATTTAACAACTTCGCCAAGGCAGGCAGCTGTTAGGAGGAGATATTATTACGATATATGATGAAGATGTTAATCAAGCCATGTCTAATCCTGCACTTATAAACCCCGACATGGACAATCATCTGGCAATGAACTACGGGAGTTATTATGGAGAAGCGTCTTACGGCACGGCTTCCTATGCATATACTTACGACAGGCATTTGCAGACTTTTTATGCTGGCGTGAGTTACGTAAACTACGGATCATTTGAAGGTTATGATGAAAACGGACAGGCAACATCAAGTTTTACAGGAAGTGAAGGAGCACTTACAGTAGGATATTCGTACAACGTACCCTTTACTGATTTATATATTGGAGCAAATGCTAAGCTAATAACTTCTTCTCTTGAAAGTTATAATTCTATAGGTGGTGCGCTTGATTTAGGACTTTTATATTTAGATGAAAAAAATGATCTAAATTTTGCCTTAGTATTTCGCAATCTAGGAACACAGTTTACAACATATTCAGGAATAAAAGAAAATTTACCTTTTGAAATCGTCGCAGGAGTTTCCCAGGAATTAGAACACGTACCCATTCGCTGGCATCTTACTTTAGAAAATTTACAGCAGTGGAATATTTCTTTTTCAAATCCTAACAGAGGCGAAACTAATATTGACGGATCAACGAATCCAGAGAAAGTTTCTTTTGTAAATAATGCACTGAGACACGTCACTTTTGGTGTAGAGCTTTTTCCAAAAAGAGCATTCAATCTTCGTGTTGGATATAATTTTAGAAGAGGAGAAGAATTAAGAGTAGATGAACAGCGCAATTTTTCAGGTGTTTCCTTAGGTTTTGGTTTAAAGATGAATAAGTTAAAATTTAATTATTCGTATTCTAGATATACATTGGCGACTAATACAAGTCTTTTTGGTCTAATTCTTAATTTTCAATAGATAAATGAAGCTATTCTATTTGTTTTTATTTGTAACTCTAAGTTTTTTTACGGGTTCAAAACTTTCTTTTAAAGAAGAAAATGCCATTTCTACTATCGAAATGGAAAGAATTAACAGCAGAATTGTTAATCTAAAAAACATGATTAACATTGAGCATAAATACAATCAAAAAATTGCTTTTTTGGTTGATATGAAAGTTCCATCTGGAAAAAATCGCTTTTTTGTTTACGATTTAGAAAAAGACCAAGTTATAGATCAAGGTCTTGTTGCTCACGGTTCTGGTTCTGAAACTGGAATAAAAGGAATGCTTAAATTTAGTAATATGCCAAATTCAAATTGCACCGCATTAGGAAGATATGCAATTGGTAAAACCTATAAAGGTATTTTTGGAAAGGCTTATCGATTGGCCGGCTTGGAAGAAAGTAACAGCAATGCTTTAAAAAGAGCGATTGTACTTCATCATTATTCTGCAGTTCCTTTAGAAGAACAGGATTATTACATTAGCAATAGCCACGGATGCCCAATGGTTAATGAGCAATTCTTTAAAAGAATAGAAAAAATAATCGATGGTTCTAAGTCAAATATCTTGATGGATATTTATTATTAATTAGAATTTTTATTTGAATAAATAAATTAAGAGAAAACTTTTTATTGTTGAAAATCGATTCGATTTTCGATAGTGAAAAGTTTTTTTTGCGACAGTTTTATTATGAAGAAAATACTATTTATTTGCCTTTTTATTATTGTGGCTTATATAGCCTTCATAATTATTTCGGATCAAAGGAATGATGATTTATCTGTCAGCCGATAATAAAAGGATTGAAAATCAAGTATTAGAAATTAAAAAGATACTGGCTAAAAGTTCCAGATACAATGATAAAATTGCCTTTTTTATTGATATGAAAATCCCGTCGGGTAAAAATCGCTTTTTTGTTTACGATTTAAAAACGGATAAAATTATAGATAAAGGATTGGTCGCTCATGGCTCTGGTTCTGAAAGTGGAGTAAAAGGAAAGCTTCAATTTAGCAATGTCCCAAATTCGTTAAGTACTTCATTAGGAAGATATTCAATTGGAAATCATTACAGAGGAAAGTTTGGAAAAGCTTATAAATTATATGGATTGGATTCTACTAATAATAATGCCTTTAAACGAGATATTGTTTTTCATTATTACTATGATGTTCCATATAAAGAGAAAGATGGTTACATTTGCAACAGTTATGGCTGTCCAATGGTAAATAAAAAATATTTTGAAAGAATCGCCAAAATAATTGACCGTTCTGAGTCGGATATTTTAATGAGTATTTACTATTGAGATTCGGCAGTTATTAAAAGAATAAAATTAAAAAATAAGAAATTGAAAAAAATTACTATCGCTATCGATGGATTTTCATCTACAGGTAAAAGCACCTTAGCAAAACAATTGGCAAAAGAACTTGAATATGTGTATGTAGATACTGGAGCAATGTATCGCGCTGTTGCTTATTTTGCAATGCAAGACAATATTATTGGCGCTGATTTTTTTGATAAAAAAGCTTTGATTGATGCTTTACCAACTATTCAGTTAGAATTTAGATTTAATTCGGATATGGGTTTTGCGGAAATGTATTTGAATGGTGAAAATGTTGAAAAACCAATTAGAACTATTGAAGTGTCTAATTTTGTAAGCAAAGTAGCTGAAGTTTCTGAAGTTCGTTCTAAATTGGTAGAACAACAACAGGAAATGGGAACCAACAAAGCTATAGTGATGGATGGCAGAGATATAGGAACTGTAGTTTTTCCAAATGCTGAACTTAAAATATTTATGACTTCAAGTGCAGAAACCCGCGCACAAAGACGCTTTGACGAATTACAGCAAAAAGGAGACAATGTATCGTATGAAGATGTTTTGAAAAATGTAGTTGAAAGAGATTATATTGATACGCACCGTGAAGATTCTCCTTTAGTGATTGCAGATGATGCAATAGAAATTGATAATTCTTACTTAAATAAAGAAGAACAGTTTGCAGCAGTTTTAGAATTAGTAAATGATGTTGTTAAAACGATATAATTTTTTGTAGATATTATTTTTAATGGTAGTTTTACCGCTTCATTTTTACTAAAGACAATTTCGTATATGGGAATTAAAAACAGGTTAATCGTAATGAGCTTTCTTCAGTTTTTTGTTTGGGGAGCGTGGCTTATTACAATTGGAAATTATTGGTTTGGCACAAAAAACTGGGAGGGAACTCAGTTTGGGCTAGTTTTTGGAACCATGGGAATTGCGTCTCTTTTTATGCCTACTCTTACCGGTATCATTGCTGACAGATGGGTAAATGCCGAAAAATTATATGGTGGTCTCCATATTCTTTATGCAGTTGTTTTATTTGTAATAGCTCAGGTAACTACGCCAGATACATTTATTGCAGTTATGCTTGTCGCAATGTGCTTTTATATGCCAACAATTGCTTTAAGTAATTCTATTTCTTATACCTCATTAAAACTTAACAATAAAAATATAGTAAAAGATTTTCCGCCTATTCGTGTTTGGGGGACAATTGGTTTTATTGTAGCCATGTGGATTACCAATTTAAGCGGTAGTAAAGCAACGGAATATCAGTTTTATATTGCTGGGGTTGGTGCCTTAATTCTTGGAATCTATGCTTTTACATTACCAAAATGTGAGCCGCAACGTTTGATTAAAGAAAATGCAACCTGGATAGAAACTCTTGGCTTAGAGTCTTTTAAATTATTCGGAAATTATAAGATGGCTTTGTTTTTTGTTTTTTCTATGTTTTTAGGAGGAGCGCTTCAGTTAACAAATGCTTATGGAGATGTATTTTTGGATGAATTTAAACATTTTCCAAAATATGCAGATTCTTTTGTAATTAAATATTCGACGATTATTATGTCGATTTCTCAGGTTTCTGAGACTTTATTTATTTTGGCAATTCCGTTTTTCTTGAGACGTTTTGGAATCAAGCAAGTAATGCTGATTAGTATGCTGGCTTGGGTATTGCGTTTCGGATTATTTGCTTTTGGAGATCCGGTAGAAGGTTTATGGATGATTATTCTTTCTTGTATTGTATACGGAATGGCATTTGATTTCTTTAATATTTCTGGTTCGTTATTCGTAGAAAGTAATACCGATTCTAAAATTCGTTCTTCAGCACAGGGATTGTTTATGATGATGACCAACGGAGTAGGAGCAGTTTTAGGAAGTTTGACTTCTGGCTGGGCTATTGATCGTTTCTTTACTAAGTCATTTAGTACTACAACAGAATTAGCTGAATTTTTACAGACAGATGCGTCAAATGTACAAATGACAGAATTTGTTACAAAACAAGGAAATTCAATTTCTGCTGATGGTATTTTTGCAAATCCAGTTTTGATGAAAGACTGGCATACTATCTGGTTGTCATTTGCTATTTATGCTTTGGTTATTGCAATTGCATTTGCTGTTTTGTTTAAGCATAAGCATGATCCGAAGGAGATAGAGAGTTTGAGTCATTAAGATTATAAATTTTTATCAAAGTTTCGAACTTTGACAAAGATCATTACACATAGTAAACCCGACAGGTTTTAAAAACCTGTCGGGTTTTGTTGTATAGAACAAATCAGAAAACCATTAGAGTTTTTGGAAGATTAACTAGATACCTACAAGGTTTTGGAAACCTTGCAGGAGTTCGACGGATTTCAAATTAGATGAAAGTATTTATTTAAAGTTAAGCTTCCTGCAAGGTTTCCAAAACCTTGTAGGTTTGAATAGAGAAATGACGATTTAGATTTTTTTAATCATATTATAAACTCGACAGGTTTTTAAAACCTGTCGGGTTTGTTGTATAGAACAAATCGGAAAACCATTAAAGTTTTTGCGAGATTAATTAGATACCTATAAGGTTTTGGAAACCTTGCAGGAGAATTATGAGATTTCTTAAGAACTCAAAATTTCTAATCTAGCCCCGATAGAAGTGGAAATCCTTTTGTGTCTCGTTTTTGAACGAGACACAAAAGATTGGAGCGAATAGCGGGACTTAAGGTGTTGAAAAACCTAAAAAGTACTGCTCCTCAATACTTCACTCATAATCAACTTGAAATTGTTTTGCTATTCCAATTATTTGTAGTAATTTTGCAAACCTTTTGGCAGAGAAGAGTTTCCATTAGGTATCAACCATTTATGTAAAACAACTTCTGTATTTTCTATCGCATGGAGAAACTCGAGAAAAACAGAATACAAATTTTTTATCAGCATGTCTGAACAATTAAAATCACAAGAAGAGTTTTTAGCAAATTTTAACTGGCATAACTTCCAAGAAGGAATTGATGCAGTAGATGAGAAAAACTTACAAGAGTTTGAAGAACTAGTATCAAAAACTTTCATCGCTACAGATCAAGAAGAAGTAGTTGAAGGAGTTGTTGTTAGAATTACAGATAGAGACGTTATCGTTGATATCAATGCTAAATCTGAAGGTGTTATTTCTTTAAACGAATTCCGTTACAACCCAAACTTAAAAGTAGGTGACAAAGTAGAAGTATTAATTGACATCCGTGAGGACAAAACAGGTCAATTAGTATTATCTCACAGAAAAGCACGTACTATCAAATCTTGGGATAGAGTTATTGCTGACTAATGAAACTGGAGAAATCGTTAACGGTTTTGTTAAATGTAGAACTAAAGGAGGTATGATCGTTGACGTATTCGGAATCGAGGCGTTCTTACCAGGATCTCAAATTGACGTTAAGCCAATTAGAGACTACGATGTATATGTAAACAAAATGATGGAATTCAAAGTGGTAAAAATTAACCACGAATTCAAAAACGTTGTTGTATCTCATAAAGCACTTATCGAGGCTGATATTGAAGTACAGAAAAAAGAAATCATCGGTCAATTACAAAAAGGACAAGTATTAGAAGGTGTTGTTAAAAACATTACTTCTTATGGTGTGTTCATTGACTTAGGTGGTGTTGACGGATTAATTCACATTACTGACCTTTCTTGGAGCAGAATCAACCACCCAAGTGAAGTTCTTGAATTAGACCAAAAATTAAACGTTGTAATCCTTGATTTCGATGATGAGAAAACAAGAATTCAATTAGGATTGAAACAATTAAACGCTCACCCATGGGATGCTTTAGATGCTAACTTAACTGTTGGTGATAAAGTTAAAGGTAAAGTAGTTGTAATCGCTGATTACGGTGCTTTCATCGAAGTTGCTGAAGGTGTTGAAGGTTTAATCCACGTTTCTGAAATGTCATGGTCAACTCATTTACGTTCTGCTCAAGATTTCGTAAAAGTTGGAGATGTTGTTGAAGCTGTTATCTTAACTTTAGATAGAGATGACCGTAAAATGTCATTAGGTATCAAACAATTGTCTCAAGATCCATGGACTGACATTACTTCTAAATACCCAGTAGGTTCTAAACATACAGGTATCGTTAGAAACTTTACAAACTTTGGTATTTTCGTAGAATTAGAAGAAGGAATTGATGGATTAATTTACATCTCTGACTTATCTTGGACTAAGAAAATCAAACACCCATCTGAATTTGTAAATGTTGGTGAAAAACTTGATGTAGTTGTATTAGAATTAGATGTTGAAGGACGTAAATTATCTTTAGGTCACAAACAAACTACTGCTAATCCTTGGGATCAATACGAAGATTCTTTCGCTGTAGGAACTATCCACAATGGTGAGATTTCTGAAATCGTTGACAAAGGAGCTACTGTAGAATTCGGAGATGATATCGTTGCTTTCATTCCTACTCGTCACCTTGAAAAAGAAGACGGAAAGAAATTGAAAAAAGGTGATACTGCTGATTTCAAAGTAATCGAATTCAACAAAGAATTCAAAAGAGTAGTTGCTTCTCACACTGCTATCTTCCGTGAAGAAGAAGAGAAAAACGTGAAAGCCGCAACTGAAAATACTTCATCTAACTCTTCTACTAATGCACCAGCCGCAACTTTAGGAGATAACAATGATGTGTTAGCCGCATTAAAAGCTAAAATGGAAAAAACTGAGAAAAAATAATTCTTAGTTTCCTCTAAATAGAAAGTCCCACAGCAATGTGGGACTTTTTTTTTGTTTCTACATATATTTAGCTCCCTTCATCTTACCTAATTCATTGCTTCTTAAAATTATAATTTTAGAAGTTATATGTGCTTAGGAGAAACAAAACTTATTATATATTTTTCTCTACTACACTTTATTAAAATTTATACGCCCTTTATATATACCGTTTTTATTTTTTACTGATATTAAAATTCATTTGTTAAAATATTTTTTTGAGGAAATAATTACTACTATAAAATGTCTTAAAGTATTAAAATAAAAACTTTTAGAGGGACAATAAAATGCAATTAATAGGAAATTTGTATTCACAAATCTATAGTTTATCAAAATAATTAAAAGGAAATAATCTATTGATAATCAATAATTTGTAATGTATATGTAATTTTTATAAATGCCAATTAAATTAAATTCTAATGAAAAATAAATTACTTCCAATAGTTTTTGTATTAAGTTTTTATTCAGCTTATTCGCAAGTAATTATAGGAAAAAAAGAACCAAATCTTTCAAGTCAATTAGAGGTCTTCGCAGAAGATAAAGGAGTTTTATTTCCCAGAGTCGCATTAACAAGTTTAACTGATACAAATACGATTGCAGAAGGAAATGTAAACAGTCTTTTTGTTTTTAATACAACAACTGCGACAGACTTAAAACCCGGATATTACTATTGGTATATCGACAAATGGAATAAAATTAGTACTTCAGATGACATACCTGTTAATACAACGGCTGATAAGGGAGTACCAGGTGATAAAGGGCAACCAGGTTATCCCGGTTCTGATGTAATGATTTACACCGATACAGAAACAGTAACTGTTTATATTCAACAACCTGATGGTACTTGGATTAAAATAAATGGAAAGAATGGAAAAGATGGAAGTGATGGAAAAAGTATCAATTCTGCGTTAATTGATGAAAATGGAGATTTAGTTTTAAAATACACTGATGGAACTACTAATAATGCTGGTAAAGTAAAAGGAGATGCGGGAAGTAATGGTGATAAAGGTTTAGATGGAAAAGGTGGTGAGACTCAGGGGAGTAATACTATAAAAGTTGATGGTATAGGAACTACGGAAAAACCTTATGTCGTATCAGCAATTACTAAGGAGTTATCAACAGATAATACGAGTGATATTCTTAAGATTGTTCAAGGTGCAGGAGCTACTCTGGTTGATGCTAAAATTAATTTAGTTAAAGGTCCAATTAATACATATTTAGCCACTGATGAAAAAGGAGTGCTAAAATGGAATAATAATCCATGGTTGACAAGAGGTAATTTAGGAACAAGCGCGACAACAGATTTTATCGGAACCAAAGATGACAATGACTTGGTTTTTAAACGTAATAATGTGCGAAGTGGTTTATTGAATGCGCAAAATACTTCATTTGGCGTTTATGCTCTTAACCCAGCATCTACAGGTGTTAATAATGCGGCATTTGGTTCGAATGCATTGAAAGCTAACACTAGCGGAACACTAAACACTGCCTTTGGAGCAGATGCACTAAGAAATAATACAACAGGGCAATGGAATACTGCAATTGGCTATGGCGTATTATGTTTTAATAACGTTGGGGAGCAAAATACAGCTATTGGAACAAAAGTTCTGTTTAATAATAGTTCAGGTTCATTTAACATTGGTATTGGTATAAATACAATGAATGGTAATGTTTCCGGAAATGATAATATTGGTGTTGGAAATTATGCAACAAATTTGAACAAAAGCGGGAGTGGCAACATAGCATTTGGAACTAATGCTTTAAGATATTCTGATGTTGGAAACGACAACATTGCAATTGGAAAGTACAGCGGAACACATGTTGGTGCAACTGGTGGTACTCTTGCAACTTTGGTAGATAATTCTATTTTTATTGGTGTAGATACAAGAGTAGCAAGACTTGGAGATACTAATCAAATTGTGATAGGGAATAATGCAGTGGGTAAAGGTAGTAATACGATTCAACTAGGAAACACTCAGGTAACTGGTGTATATACAAGTGGTTCTATGACTGCTACTCAATTTTTCAGTGGCTCAGACAAACGTTTACAGACAAACATAACTGATAGTTCTTATGGTTTAAATTTTATAACCAAATTGCGTCCAGTAACCTATTTTATGAAAAATGAAACTAATAATTTGAAGTCTGGTTTTATTGCTCAGGAAGTAAAAGCTGTGGCAAATAGTTTAAATTATGAATTTAGCGGTGTTTCTGAACCTACTAATACAGAAGTTTTTTATAGCCTAAATTATGCAACTTTTGTAGTACCTTTAGTAAAAGCAGTTCAAGAGCAACAAAATATAATCGAAGATTTATATAAAAAAAATAATGATTTAGAGGCTAGATTAAAACGACTAGAAACATTATTGGATAAATAATTAAGATCAATAAATTTTGAATGGTTCTAAAATGCATAAAATTTAAAACAAGAAAGAGGAAGTTTAACTTCCTCTTTTTTTATAATCATTTTGAAGCTATTAATTTGGATTCCTCGGAAGTAAAATTGTTAGAAATAGTGTAAGTTCCAATTTTAGCAATAGTCATTTCGTCTAAAATATCAATAAGGTTTTGTAAATTACTCTGTTCACTTGGTTTAATAACTACGACAGCTCCTCTGCCAGACTGTCCTAATTTGGCTGATTTTTGTAATATTTCGGTATTAATTTTCTGTAACTCTTTTCTAATTCCATTTTTTCCATAATTAGTTTTTATAACATTTTGTGAAGATGAAAAAAAAGGTCTGTATATGAGTAATTTATCTTTATGAAGTGAAATGTAGATGACATTTTGTTCAGGAAAAAGTATACCATTTTCATCAGTAAAAATTCCGTTTTTCTGCGTCACAATACAATTGGTTGAGTAAATTCTATCAGCGCAATTTGAAAAATAATATGCAATACTATTTGGTTTTAGTAATTCAGTAATAAATACAAAAAATATTAGCATTAAGTATGTTACATTAATTATTGCTAATGATTCGGATTTGATAGTAATACCTTTTTTATTTATACTTTTTCTCATTTCAAAGAGATTAATTTTTAAATAGTAAAAGTATTACAATAAAATGTGTTTTAAATATATTTTTTAGTGAATTTTATTTAAGTAAAAACTATTTTGAAGCTAATAATTTTGACTCTTCAGGAGTATATTCATTCACAATTGCATAAGTATCAATTCCAACAATTGCCATTTCATCTAATATGTCAACCAAGTTTTTAAAATTTGACTTTTTACTTGGTTTTATTATAACTATCGGGTCGTATTTTGGTTTTCCAATAGTCGCTCCACGTTCTAAGATCGTTTTTTTTCTATTGAAAAGTTCTTGACGGATTCCATTCTTACCATAATTTAGATTTTTTGGATTTTCAAGGGGAGCAAATAAAAGACCTGAATATGAAATTATTTTATCATTATCATCTAATAAAATAGTTATAATACGACGCACATCAGTGCCACAACTGATAACGCAATCCATTTCATCGGAGTACCTTTCTGGCAAACTCAAATCAACAGCTTTTGGTTTTCTTAACTCGGTTGCTACCATAAAAAATATAATCAGCAAAAAAGAAACGCTGACCATTGCAGTTAAATCGACTCTAGAACTTAACTTTTTACTTCTTACTTTTTTAGGTAGATTTTGCATAATGAATAAGTTTTAAAACTAATTTAAGAATAAAACTAAAACGAAAATCATTTAGTTGGAGAAAAATATAAAAAAATAATTTTTACGTACAACATCTTGTTTTACAGTGTGTTTTGAGAATAATTCAAAGTTTTTTAAAATTATTTTTAGTTTTCATAAAACCAAAACAAATATTACGGCGTAAATGAGCTTATAACTTAAAATATTAATTATGAAAACTAGAAAATTTTTAGCCACAGCAATTTTAGCATTAGCATTCGGATTTACATCTTTCGCTCAAAAATCAGTAATGGTTGGCATGCGCAGCAATGTATCCTAATAAAAACATTATCGAAAATGCCGTTAACTCAAAAGATCACACCACATTGGTTGCGGCAGTAAAAGCGACTGATTTAGTTGAGACTTTAAAAGGTGCAGGACCATTTACCGTTTTTGCTCCAACAAATGCGAACTTTTGACAAATTACCGAAAGGAACTGTTGAATCATTATTAAAACCTGAAAACAAAAAAATGCTTCAAACGATCTTGACCTATCATGTTGTTTCTGGAAAATGGAATTCGGCTGATATTGCAAAAGCAATAAAAGATGGAAAAGGGAAAGCGGTTATTAAAACTGTAAGCGGTGGAACTATTACGGCATGGATGAAAGGTAAAGATCTTTACATTACAGATGAAAATGGTAACAAATCTAAAGTTACAATTGCAGATGTTAACCAATCAAATGGTGTAATTCATGTAGTTGATGCCGTGTTGTCGCCAAAAAAGTAATAGATTAGAAAATTCCAAAATAAAAATTCCAAATTCCAAGCTTAAAATTGGAATTTGGAATTTTTATTTTAAGATTTTTAAAACTATTTTTTCGCAGTCAAAGTACTTCCAGCAGACGCCGCAACGACACAAACCACCGCCAAAATCTCATAAAAACTTAAGTTTTCCTGTAGAAAAATAAATGCACAAATAGATGCAATTGCAGGTTCTAAACTCATTAAAATACTAAAGGTACGAGGAGGAAGCTGACCTAAGGCTTTCATTTCTAAAGTAAATGGAATTGCGCTGGATAAAAGCGCAAGTGCAACACCCATTCCAAAGAGTTTTGGAGTTAGATTAGCTAATCCGTTTTCTAAAAATCCGAAGGGTAAAATTAAAATTGCTAGCAAATAACATTCCCGTTGAAACGGCTTGGTCGCCGTTCATTATTTTAGAAATTTTTCCTCCTAAAACTATATAAGCAGTCCAAAATGCTCCAGCCAAAAGTGCAAATAAAATACCTAGCGGATCGAGACGATCATTTGTCCACGGTGCAATTAATAAAATCCCTATTGCCGCCAGCAAAACCCAGCAATAATCAATTAAGCGTTTGGAACCTAAAATAGCCAATAATAAAGGCCCAACAAATTCTAAGGTAACGGCTAAACCAATTGGAATTCGTTCTATAGCAAAATAGAAAATTAAATTCATGGCGCCCAAAGACAATCCGTATGGAATAACGATTTTCCATTGGTCTGAGGTAATTGCTTTTAGATTTGGTCGGTAAGCTAATAACAGAATTAAAGCAGAGATACCAATACGCAACGATGCGGTTCCTGCGACTCCAATTGTAGGGAAAAGTGTTTTGGCGATTGTCGCACCACACTGAACACTAATAATTGCCAATAATACAGCGGGAACAGGAGGAAGGTTGATTTCTTTATTTTTCATTAAAAAATGGTAATGGACTGCAAAACTACGAAATAAGTTTTGCCGAAACCACTTCTCTTTTTAAATAAAGCCGCTATACAAATAAGTTTATAATAAAAACGATTTTTTTAGACTATTCTAATGCACGTTTTGTAACATAAGCGCGATAACCAATAATAGCCATTTGCCATTTTTTTGCTTTTGCAATATCTAAGCCTTGTTTGGTAAAACTTGGCAATAATATTTTATTTAATTTGGCTAAGAATTTATACATAGTAGATTTGTTTTTTCAAAGATATAAAAAAAGACTTTGTGATTGAAGCAAAGTCTTTTAAGGTGTAAATTATGTAAATAGAAAAACCAGTGTTTTAAGCACTGGTTTTTCTATTAATGAATAAAGCAAATTAAGCTTTTTTGTTTTCTTTTTCCCAAGCTTTCATGTCTCTTACGTGTCGCTTCATATCTTTATCATGTTGCTTCATATCTTTTGCATGTTGTTTCATGTCTTTTTCATGCCGCTTCATATCAAGCTCCAACTGTTTCATATCCTGCTCATATTGCTTCGTATTTCCATATTCTGCATCATTTCCAAATTTAAACTTAAAGTCATAATTGAATTTGTCCATATTAACATTGAATTTCTCCATTGCTAATTCATACTTAGCCATTTCTTTTTCATAAACAGCTTCTCTTTGAGACATTACGATTTCAATTTGTCTTTGGTAAGCTTCTAATTGAGGTTCAATAATTTCCATTTGCTTTTCAAAAGCTTCCATTTCTTTTTCGAACTTACTCACTGCGACTTTATCATTCATGTTTTTTGGAGCTACAGGCGGTTTTGGCATTTTTGACATATCAAATGCCGGAGCAAGCAGGCATTGGTCCTGATGGAAAAGCTGGTGGTGAAGGTGGTGTAGGAGGTAACACATCAGAATCTCCGTAGTGGCGAACAATAACTTTGTCGTTTTTAACCATTACAGGAACCGAAAAATTTCCATCTGTAATAATATTGATAGATTTTTGTCCGTCTTCGTCAGTTCCAATTGCAAATTCGCAGTCTTTTATAGCTTCATCTCCGTCTATTACAATAGATTGCTTTTTACCAGATTCTGATTTTACTTTGATTTGAATTGCTGTTAATTCTTTTTTTAGAATTTCTTTTTACGTCCGAAATTTCGATTTCAAGATTATGACTTGCTTTTAATTTTCCTGGCATTTCTTTTAATTCCTGATCGCTCGTATTTTTAGTGATTTTGAATGTTTCCTCAGTGGTTTTGATTGTATCTTTTGAAATTGCAAGTAGTTCGTTTTGTTTCTTTTCCTGTGCAATTGTTTCTATTTGAAATAAAAGAACAAAAGCCCCAAGTGCAGGAATTACGGCATAATACTTCCAATAGTTTGTCTTGTTTGATTGATTTTTGTTTAACATGACGATTCGTTTTTTGATTAATGATTGATAAAAATGATTGGTGATTGCAACACAGTTTTCATGTGTTGTGATTTTTAAAAGTGTGTATTGATACGCTTTTTTGTCGCTGATTTTTTTAGAAGCCTCACTGTCAGCAATAAACTCAAGATTTTGCAGAATAGCTTTTTTGTACAGCCACACAATTGGATTGAACCAAAATAGAATACAGAAGATTCTCGAAATCAAAACATCTACAGTATGATTTTGATCACTGTGTACTTTTTCGTGTTCCAAAATACTTTCTAATTCCGCCGGAGTATATAGTGATGAGTTATATACAATATAATCGAAATAAGAGAAGGGAGCAATGTTTTCATTTATATCAATAAATTTGAAATCTTCCTGCTGTTGTATTTCTTTTCCTTTTAAAACTGTGTTCAGGCTATAAAAATCAAGTCCAAATTTGACCATGAAAGCTGTAAATCCTAAACCATAAACCGCAATTAAAATTAAATCCCAATTGATTTCAATTGATTCTTCTTCAACTGTCGCTTCTGGATTGTACTGCGGTTTATAAGCAACAGTACTATTGTTAGAAACAGTAGCAGTAGAAAAGTTTTCAATCGCTCTATCTACAGTTATTGGAGCCGCTGGTTTTTCAACCCAGATCACTTTAGTGTAAACTACAAAAGGCAGTATTACAGAAGTTATCAATCCCGCAATTAAAAAAAAGTACTGCTGTTAAAAAAAGTTTCTTTGCGAAGTAACAAAATATAAGCAAAATAAAACATTGCTAGTAACCCGCTTGATTTTAGGATAAAAATGAAAAGTGCTTCCATAGTGTTTGATTATTTACCTTCTTTTGGATTTTCGATCATATCTAATATTTCTCTTAATTCGGTCGCAGAAATTTTTTCTTCTTTAGCAAAAAAAGAAACCATACTTTTATATGAACTGTTGAAATAGTTGTCAATTGCTGTACTCATAAAACCTTGTCGGTAATCTTCGATACTTACAATTGGGTAATATTGATGTGTGTTTCCAAAAGCATTATGCGCAACATATCCTTTCTCTTCCAGATTACGAACAATAGTCGATAAAGTGTTGTAATGCGCATTGATCTTCTAAAATCTCTGCTTGAATTTCTTTCACAAAAGCTTTTTTGAGCTTCCATAAAATATGCATGATTTCTTCTTCCTTATTGGTTAGCTTTTGCATTTTAGTTTATTTGCGGGTTTCGATTTCAATTACGCCATCTGATCCTTTTTCGCCATATTTTGAAAGTGCGTTAGTTCCTTTAAAAACGGACATACTTTTAATATCTTCAGGTTTGATTTCGTCAAGATCAAAACCGTGTGGCATTTCTGTTCCATCAACAATTATAAGAGGTACACCTTGTACTTTAGATTTTGAAGAACCGCTCGTTACCGCAACATTTGTTTTTCCATTAGAAGTAGTAATTTTAGTAACTACATTGTTGTCATCATTATCTGTGGTTACAATAGTGTTGCTATTTGAATTAGTATTGCTGTTAGTTTTTGTACTAGTATTAGAATTAACGTTGACATTGGTTTGGTTTTTAGAGTTTTGGTTTTGAGTAATAATAATATTTGAATGTGGAGATGTTGAATTATCATCATTATCTTTATTTACATTCACAGTTGCGCCGCCTTTACTTAGTGCAGTTTTTGATTCTTTATTTGAATCGTTTATAGTTTGAATTCCGATCTTTTTTGTCACCATTATTATAAGTTATAATAACTACTCCAAATTCATTTATAGCTTGATTGCTAGAGTTTTGAATGGATTTAGCACGTTGCTTTCCTTTTTTGATATCAACTACAATAGATGTTAATTGATTAGAATCATTTCTCTTAATTTCAGAAATCTCAAATTTTACATTGTGATCTTTCAGCAAATTACTTTTGATTTCATTCAATTCTGCATCTGTAGAGTTTTTTCGGATTTTATAAACATCTACAGATTTGATGTTTGATTCATTTTCCTGTATAATTTGCGGTTTTTCCTTTGCAATTACTTCAACTTGAAATAATAAAACAAAAGCCGCAAGTGCAGGAATTACAGTGTAGTACTTCCAAGAATTCTTCTTTTTTGATTGATTTTTGTTTAACATGACGATTCGTTTTTTGATTAATGATTGATAAAAATGATTGGTGATTGCAACACAATTTTCTTGTGTTGTTATTTTTAAAAGTGTGTATTGATATGATTTTTTATCTTGTATTTTTTTTGTCGCTTCGCTGTCGGCAATAAATTCAAGATTTTGCATAATAGCCTTTTTGTAAAGCCAAATAATAGGATTGAACCAAAATAAAATACAGAAGATTCTAGAAATCAATACATCTACAGTATGATTTTGATCGCTGTGTACTTTTTCATGTTCAAGAATATTCTCTAATTCGCTTGGAGTGTACAATGATGAGTTGTAAATGATATATTCGAAATAGGAGAAAGGAGCAATGTTTTCGTTAATATCAATGAATTTAAAATCGGCTTGTCGCTGAATTTTTTTCCTTTGATAATAGCATTCAGACTGTAAAAGTCAATGGCTAGTTTTAATATAAAAACTAAAAATCCAAGTCCATAAATTGTTAGTAGAATAGTACTCCAGCTAAAATCAACAGATTCTTTTTCAGAGTGATCACCAAAAGTTGATTGAATAGCAGTATCTACATATGGGTCAGCATCTATCCAAATAATCTTTGTATAACTTAATAGTGGTAAAAAAGTCGCGACAATTAAACCAGATATTAAAAACCATCTGTTGCTGTTAAAGAATGTTTCTTTGCGTAATAAAAAATAATAAACACAATAGAAAAACAACATTAAACTGCATGATTTGGCGATATATATAAAAAGTGCTTCCATAAGTCGCCTATTTTTTTCGTTTTTATTTTCGATCATTGATAAAATTTCGCGCAGTTCATCTGCAGAAATTTTTTCTTCTTTAGCAAAAAAGGAAACCATACTTTTATACGAGCTGTTGAAATAATTGTCAATCGCCGTTTTCATAAATCCTTTTCTGTAATCTTCAATGGCAACAATAGGAAAGTATTGATGCGTGTTACCAAACGCATTATGGCCAACATATCCTTTTTCTTCCAAATTACGAACAATGGTTGACAGCGTGTTATAATGTGGCTGGTCTTCAGTAATTTCTGCTTGGATTTCTTTTACAAAAGCTTTCTTTAGCTTCCATAAAATCATCATAATTTCTTCTTCTTTGTTTGTTAACTTCTGCATCTTCTCTAATTTTAATTCAAACCTACAACTATTTTTTTAGTTACGCAACTATAAATATAGTTATTTAACTAAAAATCAAGTTTGAATTGACTTTTGAGCGCAGAAATATGATTCAAATTTAATGGTATTAATTTGAATTTCAGTTATTTATGTAATTTAAATTTGTTTAAGAAATTTTCTCTGCGACCAAGGCATTTTTAATCCAAATACAACATCCAGTTGCAATTACACCTATGCAAGCCATAAACAACCAGTTAATTTGGTAGCCCAATCGGGTAATAATTTCAAAGCCCACTTTAGAACTAATAATATGAGCAAGGCTAAAACTCATGGTATAAAGTGCCATATAACGGCCTTCTTGTCCGCGTGGTGCTCGGCTCAAAGCAAAAGCATTGGAAAATGGAAAAGTCAAAACTTCTCCAATAGAAATACAAACCATGCTGACTACTAATATTCCTGCCCACATATTAATGAGAAGGATAAAGAAACTTAAGGCCATAACAAATGAACCAACAATAATAATTCTGATTTTAGGAAATGCTTTTCTTTCTAGAAAACCAACAGTAGGCATTTCTAAAGAAAAAATCAAAAGTCCGTTGAGTGTCATTAATAATCCTGTTTGTAATTCGCTCAATCCAAATTTCTCATTATGATATAAAGGTAAAGTGGTAAAAAGCTGAAAGAAGATCATTGCAGTAATAAAACTCACAAATAAGAAAACCCAGAAAATTTTATCATGAAAAACAGATTTTACGTCAGAAGCGCTTTCGGTTTTATCATCATGAATAGCTTTTTTCTTTTCTTTTACCAATAAAGCAAAAATAGAGATCGAAATGATACAAGAAGCTCCATCAACCCAGAAAAGACCAGAATAACCCATTCCCATAATAATTAAACCACCAAGAGCAGGTCCGGCGGCAAAACCTAAATTTACAGCAAGACGAACCAGGGTTAAGGCGCGCGTTCTATTTTCTGGTTTTGCGTAAGCTCCTAAAGAAACAAACATCGCCGGCCTAAACATATCTGCAATGGTCATTAATAAAAACATCGCAACGCAAAGCGCCCAAAAAGTAGTAATATATTGAACAAAGAAAAGCGAAACGCCACTGGTAAATAAACTAAAAATCATGATTTTATAAAACCCTATTTTATCTGAAAGTTTACCTCCAAGCCAAGATCCCAGCATAGAACCAAAACCAAACGCCACCATAATCCATCCAACTTGATTGTAGGTAAAATGAAGATCTTCTTTTAAATATTTAGATAAAAAAGGAAGTACCATTGTTCCAGCACGATTGATAAATGTGACAACGGCCAGAATCCAAATTTCTCTTGTAAATCCTCTAAAATTGTTAATGTAATGGGTAAAAGCGGTTTTAAGCATTTTGCATGATATATTATCGTTACAAAGTTAGGAAACTTTGTCTCGTTAAGTGGTTGTTGTTTTGTTACTTTTGAACTATTTTTGCATAAAATTTCTAAGATGAAAACTATAAACGCCCTAGTTTTATTGTTGGTTTTTAATTTTGGCTTCGGTCAAAAAAAATTTAGTAAAAGCGATGCCGAAAAATTTCAAAAGAAACTTAATTCGGAATATGCTGATCCTAAGACAAGTCCGTTAATGGCAGAAGATTTAAAAACATTTAAAAGCTTAGATTTTTATCCTATTTCCGCGACCTATTTTGTGAATGCTACTTTGGTAAAAGCAAAAGGAGGAAAGGTTTTTGAAATGAAAACTTCAGGAAATTATACTCCAAAGTATATTAAATATGGCACTTTAAACTTTAAAATAAACGGAAAAGCTTTTAAACTGGCCGTTTATCAAAGTTTAGATCTTATAGTACAGGAAAAATATAAAAATCATTTGTTTTTACCTTTTTCAGATTTAACTAGCGGCAAACAAAGTTATATTGGAGGGCGTTATATCGATTTAGAAATTCCAAAAGGAAATACAATAGCAATCGATTTTAATCAAGCTTATAATCCGTATTGCGCATATAATTACAAATATTCTTGTCCGCTGGTACCGTTGGAAAATGATTTAAAAATTGAAATTAAAGCAGGAGTCAAGACCTTTCATTAATGGAATATTTTAATTTTCATACCCATCAATTTACCAATCAATCTGATGTTTTAGAATTGGTTAATCAATATCCAAAAGAATTTGATGCCTCGATTGCATTTTATTCTATTGGCATTCATCCGTGGTATATTGATGAAAATACGATAGATGCCGATTTAAAAATTATAGAAGAAAAATTGCAGACTGAAAATTGCCTGGCAATAGGAGAGTGCGACTTGGATAAAAGAATTGAAGTTCCTTTTGATTTACAGATTTCAGTTTTTGAAAAGCAATTAGCTTTGGCACAAAAATTCAAAAAACCAGTCGTGATACATTGTGTTGCCGCTTTTCAGGAAGTAATTGAAATTAAGAAAAGATTGAAAATCACGGTTCCGATGATTATTCATGGTTTTTCGAAAAACAAACAAGTTGCAGAACAATTAATTACAGCAGAATTTTATCTTTCATTTGGAAAATATTTATTGAAAAATCCCGATTTAAAAACGGTTTTTGAGTATGTACCAAACGATCGTTTTTTTCTGGAAACAGATACAATGGAAGAATCAATTGAGCAGGTTTATGAATTAGCTTCTCAATATAAAGATGTAAATATAAAAGAATTAAAGACTATTATTTCGAGTAATTATAAAAGTGTATTTAGCAAGTAGATAAAATATAAGTTTTAGGATTTCACCCTGAGCGAAGTCGAAGGGAATTACAAAAAAGCACGAGGGCTTCGACTTCGCCCAGCCTGACAAATGCAAAACCTGAAACCTGAAACAAATAAAACTAAAAAAACAAAATATAATATATGGCAGAGTGGACAGAAAGAGCTGAGCTTTTATTTACGAAAGAGGGATTAGAAAATTTACAAAAATCTAATGTTTTAGTCGTTGGATTAGGAGGAGTTGGATCTTTTGCGACTGAATTTTTAGCAAGAGCAGGAGTAGGAAACATGACAATTGTAGATGGCGATGTTGTAGATATAACCAATATCAACCGCCAGTTACCAGCATTGCATTCAACAGTAGGGCGACCAAAGATTACAATTGTGGGCGATCGTTTGATGGATATTAATCCAGAATTAAACCTTACTCGCGTACAGGAATTTCTTTCTCCAGAGCGTGCTTTCGAAATTGTTTCTCCAGAATTTGATTATGTTTTAGACTGTATCGACAGTATTACTCCAAAACTAAATTTGATTATAGTCGCAAAAAGAAAAAGAGTAAAAATCATCAGCAGTATGGGCGCAGGCGGAAAAATGCTGGCTTCTAAAGTAAAAGTTACAGATATTTCTAAAACGGTAAACTGTTATTTTTCTAAAACAATCCGTAAGCGTTTGAGAGAAGTAAAAATCAATAAATTAAAAGTGGTTTTTTCTTCTGAAATTCAAGACGAAAAAAGCTTAAAATTAACCGACGGAAAAAACTTTAAAAAGTCTTTTTACGGAACAAACAGCTATATGCCAGGGTTATTTGGTCTGCATGTCGCTGAAACAGTGATTAGACATTTGCTTACGAAATAAGCAGTCACGTTTACAGTTTTCAGTGTAAAAGTAAAAACCTTTGAACCTTTGTTCCTTAGAACCTTAAAAAAAATGATTAAAACAGTAATTTTTGACATGGACGGTGTAATTGTAGATACAGAACCTGTTCACCGTTATGCTTATTATCTACAATTTTCGGAGTTGAATATTGAAGTTCCTGAAGAAATGTATACTTCGTTTACGGGATTTTCTACTCGAAATACATTTCAAACTTTAAAAAGCTATTTTCCTTCTGTAGAACAGGAAGTTGAAGATTTGATTCAGAGAAAACGCAGTATTTTTAATGATGCATTTGATACAAAAGAAGATTTATATCTTTTGGATGGCGTTGAAGATTTAATTAAAGACTTATACAACAGCGGAATACAATTAATCCTTGCTTCATCAGCTTCAAAAGTAACTATTGATCGTGTTTTTACAAGATTCAATCTGCATCAGTATTTTACTGATATTGTTAGTGGAGAAGATTTTCCACAGTCAAAACCAAATCCGGCGATTTTTATTCATGTCGCGTCATTATCTATTGCGCCAAAAGAAGAATGTATCATTATTGAAGACAGCACTAACGGTATAAAAGCCGCTAAAGCTCGCCGGAATATACTGTATAGGATACAAAAGTGAACATTCAAAGCCGCAGGATTTAGATCAAGCAGATTTGATTATTGATCATTTCAATGAATTAAATGCCGAAAAAAATATCACAGCTAAAAGCTTGAATTATATAAAATTTAACATTTGTTCGGTAATTGAATTTGTAAATTTGAACAAACAAAAAAACTCACAAGAATGAAAAAACTACTTATTGCATTAGCCCTGATCTTAGCGCCATTAGCATCAGAAGCGCAAGTAAAAACGCCGCAATCAAGTCCAAAAGGATATATAAAACAAACTGTAGGTTTAACAGATGTTGAAGTTACGTACTCAAGACCAGGTGCAAGAGGTAGAGCTGTTTTCGGAAACTTAGTTCCATTTGGAAAATTATGGAGAACTGGTGCTAATGAAAATACTATTATCAACTTCAGCGACGATGTAATTATTGACGGAAAAACGTTGAAAAAAGGGAAATATGCAATTTATACAGTTCCAAGAATTGAAAGCTGGGACGTAATTTTTTATCTTTCTACAGACAATTGGGGATTGCCAGAAAATTGGAGTGATGCTTATGTAGCTTTAAAAACTACTGTAAAAGAAGATGCTTTACCAACTCCTGTTGAGACATTTACAATCGGAATTAACGGTTTAGATCCAAATTTCGGCTATTTAGAAATGGCTTGGGAAAATTCTCATGTAGCTTTAAAATTTGAAGTTCCAACGGCGAAAACGGCTGTAGCAAGCATCGAAAAAACTTTGGCTGGTCCAACTTGGAATGATTACTACGGTGCCGCCCAATATTTATTTCAATCAAACGGAAATATCGAAACAGCAAGAACGTATGTAGACAAAGCGCTTGATATGAGTACAGATAAACCGTATTACGTATCAAGATTGAAATCACAGATTCAAGCAAAACAAGGTGATAAAAAGGGAGCAATCGAAACAGCAAAAGCTTCTTTAGCATCTGCTGAAGCCGCAAACAACGCAGATTACGTAAAATTAAATAAAGACAGTATCGCAGAGTGGAGCAGATAATAATTTTTACAAATTATAAATTTCAATTATAAAATTCCAAATTCCAAAACTTTCGGGTTTTGGAATTTTTTTTGCTTTGTTTTTAACCGTAAAGAGCGTAAAGATTTACGCAAAGTTCGAAAAGTTTATTCCCAAAACTTTGCGAACTTTGCATTATTAGTAAACGTCGCCTTTAAAAAAACCTTGCGGTCTTTGCGGTTAAATCTCCTGATTAAATTAGGAAGCAAGTTCTTTGTTGGAATTTAGAAAAAGTTAATTCAAACTTGGCGGTTCCGGAATTTTAATCGTTTTCTTTATTTTCTTAATCAAAAGATAAAAAGTTATACCACCTAATATTATGAGAAGAGCAATTTGCAATTGCCCCAGACTGTTGTTTTTGTTGTACATCGCATTAGCAGCGACAAGTTTAGATTTTCCTTCTTCAATTTGAATTTGCGACAGAGATTCTAATGTTTTTAAAGCTTGTGTGCTGGAACTAGCAATTTTCCCCCAATTTTTATTTTCGACCTGTTTATTAATTTCTTTGCAGGAACTTAAAAAAACGTCAAAATGCTGTTTTTCTTTATTTGTCAAAACGGTTTTAGCATACAAATCGTCAATTCCGTGAATGATATCCAGCGTATGAATAATTTCGTTTTTTTTGATATTATCACTTAGATTTAGTTTTTCGGCTTCGGCTTTTATAAAATGAAGCTGTTTCGAATACTGAAAAATATAATGTGCAACCACGAGTCGGTCTTTATAAATCGCATTGATATTATCATTTACGTTTTTAGAATTTCGCAGTGTATTAAAATTGCCTAATAAAATTAGCAAGATCACTAGTAATAGAATAAAAGCGACTTTGGTTTTATTGCTGTATTTTTTTAAATCTTTCATAATGATGGTTGTTGAAAATTAAAATTACTTAGGGAATCATTTTATTTTTAGTCAAGTCTATATTTTTTATAGAGGCCAACGGAGTAATTTTTACCGTTTTATCTCCTTTTACTAAATAAAAGTAATAAAGGCTGTTATTTCCTAAAATAAAAACGTCTTTAGATTCGCCTTCATTAAAATCGATTTTATAATCATATTCTAATGTATTATTATGTAATTTTTTCTTGTTGAAATAACCGCCCGCAAATCCGTAGCCAAGAAAAAACGATAATAAGAAAAGTATTAGAGATTTTATCGCAATGCCGTTGTAATAGCTTTTTGTTTCTTCGGCTGATAATTGATCTGTGGGTTTTAATTCAAAAGCCTTTTGTACAAAACGTATATCTTTCTTTTTATCTAAAAATGAAGGCAGATGAAAGTGTAATACAAACAGTAAAATTATGGCAATTAAAATTATGGGATTAGAAGTAAACTCTGCAATCGGACTAATTAAAACATCCATTATCGTGGAGTATCTTAAAATATTTATTCCAAATTGATAATAATAAATACTGTCCTTCAATATTCCCATCAAAATCAGGAAAAGATAACCGAAAGGAAGCAATTTTTCTAAATCGTCTGAAATTTTCATTTACAATTTTGGCTTAGGATTAAGATTGTTTTTGGTTAATCCTTTGAGGATTAATTTAGAAGAACTAAAATAGTACTTTTTACTTACAATTTAGAAGAATTATTTTATTCTAACTTATGTAATGGCGAAGTATACTTTTTAGGAGCTGTTTCCTGCTGTCCGCTGTATCTTTTGTGCCTCCCGAAGCTTCGGGACCGGCACAAAAGGATGACGCTTCCATCAGGGCTAGGGCAGTAGGAGAAAAGAAAAAGTTTTTTTTATTTGATAAAATTGGCCTACAATCGAAATTTTCTACCTTCTTTATAATTTATTGGAAAATTTGGACCTTTAACTCCAAATGGACCAGAACCGTTTTTATTGTAATAATATTCATTTTTATCATCTGTATATTTTCCTGAGCACAACAGATTAAAAGTAGTGCTTTTTCTACTTGATTTTAAAACATTTATATCAATCCAAACTGGAATTTTGTTATTTCTATATAATAACTCAACAACCTCAATATCTGTAAGGTCAAGTTTTATAACATCATTATCTTCGGGATATATTTCAAATTTATTTGATCCAATAATATTACTTCCTACAGTAAGAATTACATTGTATTTAAAATCATTTACTAACTTATCTTTAACGAATCGCTCCGCAAATTTTAGGGCAACAAAACTAGCACCATTTAAATGAAATAAGAATTCTTGCTTTGTCATTGTTGATTTTTTTAAATTATTCCAAAATCATTTCTTCATCGTTTTTCCCTTTAAAAAACAAAAACTGCAGTAATAAGGCTAATACAATTGTCAAAATTGCACCAATAAAATTAAGCCATAAATAGCCTAGTTTTTCCTGGGTGTAAATCATAAAATAATAGATTACAAAAATCGTCAATTGACTTATAATGGCACTTATAAACATTGGTTTTGCCTGAACTCTTTTTAAGTAAAAACCAACCAAAAATATTCCTAAAACCGTTCCGTAGAAAATAGATCCAATAATATTTACGAGCTGAATTAAGTTTTCAAACAAAGTACCAACGCAGGCAAAAAGTATGGCTACAACACCCCAGAAAAGAGTAAAGAATTTTGTCGCATTCAAATAATGCTTTTCTGATTTTTCGCTTTTGAGATTTCGTTTATAAATATCGATTGCCGTTGTCGAAGCGAGCGCGGTAAGTCCAGAAGCCGTCGACGACATTGCAACCGAAAGAATAACGGCCAATAACAATCCGATTAAACCTTTTGGTAGATAATGCAAAATGAAGTGAAAAAAGACGTAATCTTTATCATTTGTTTCAGTATTACTATCTGCTCTCGAAATAATTTCTTTCGCTTTATCTCTTAAATCTTTTTCTTTATTAGATAATGCAACTAGTTCTTTACGCAAAATCGGATTGTCATAATCTTGATTTAACTGATCGATATACAACAAATTGATTACTTTTTTGTCTTCAGAAAGTTTCTCTAATTTTTTTTCTAAAACGCTGTATTCTGCCTTAAACGGCGATTTTTCAATAGCAATTTTATTATTTGGGTTAAAGTTTAATGGAACAGGATTGAATTGAAAAAATACAAAAACCATAACTCCTGTCAAAAGAATAAAGAACTGCATCGGAACTTTTAAAAGTCCGTTCATAATTAATCCCATCTGACTTTCACGAACTGATTTTCCTGATAAGTAACGCCCAACCTGAGATTGGTCTGTACCAAAATAGGCGAGTGCCAGAAAGAAACCTCCCGTAATACCGCTCCAAAAAGTGTATTTTTCTTCGGGATTAAAAGAGAAATCGACAATATTCATTTTATCATTTGCTCCAGCAATATGAAGCGCACTGGTAAAAGTCATATCATTTGGCAGATAATGCAGAATCAGGAAAAAAGTAATAAACATTCCAGACATAATCACAAACATCTGCTGTTTCTGAGTAACGTTTACCGCTTTTGTTCCGCCGGAAAAAGTATAAATAATTACCAAAACTCCAATCATGATATTCATCAAGGTTAGGTTCCAGCCTAAAAGCGCCGACAAAATAATTGCGGGTGCATAGATTGTTAATCCAGTTCCTAAACCTCTTTGTACTAAAAATAAAATAGCAACGAAGCGAACGGGTTTTAACGTCAAATCTTTTTTCTAAAAATTCGTAAGCAGTAAAAACTTTGCTTTTATGGTAAAGCGGAATAAAAGTCACACAAATAACAATCATGGCAATTGGCAGACCAAAATAAAACTGCACAAAACCCATTCCGTCATGATAGGCTTGTCCTGGAGTAGACAAGAAAGTAATAGCGCTGGCTTGTGTTGCCATAACAGAAAGTCCAACAGTATACCAAGGTGTTTCGTTGTTTCCTAAAATGAAATCTTCAACATTTTTACTGCCTTTGGTTTTCCATGAGCCATATCCAACAATAAATAATAATGTTACAATAAGTACGATCCAGTCAAATAGCCGCATAGGTTATGAGTATAATTGCATGATTAAGAAAAAGATAGCAATGTAAATTGCATTAGCGACCAAAACATAGGTGTAGCTTTTTTTCCATTTTTTTGTTTTTTTCGCTTCCATAATTATTGCTTTATGTCTTTTTTAGGAGCTTCAATTGGTTGTTTCAGCGAAATAATATTCGATAATAATCGATAAGCGCCAGAAACACCTTCAGGTAATTCTCTGAAGAAACTCAAACCTGTGTAAATATAGTATCCTTTTCCGTATGGAGCCACTAATAAAGCACCATTTTTAGCAGACTCACCTTTGTCATGTGACGAAATAATAGGAGTAAAGGCAGGATCATATTCATTTGGATAATACAAACCTTGCTCTTGTGTCCAGCCTTCAAAATCTTTTGCTGTTATTTTATTTGGTGTATTTAAAACAGGGTGATTCGGTGCAAGAAAAGTGATTTTTGCATTCTCTTCAGTCACACGATCATTTGATAATTTTAACGGATATGGCGCAATTTTATCGGTTACTAGTTTTCCGTTTGTATTGTATTGTACAATCATATTCTTACCGCTTTTTACGAAATTGAAAAGAATACTTTGCTTGTTTGCTAAAGCATTTACGGTATTGTACGCACGAATTCCAGTAATAACTGTGCTGAAAGAATCTAATTTTTCGGGTGTAATTTCTTCTGGTTTTAGAATAGAAACTTTGTAACCCATTTGTGCTAAACTTTCAGGTACTTCGTCGCCAGCGCCCATAATGTAAGCAATTGCGTCTCCAGAAGTTTTTAAATCGATTCTAATACATTTTGATTCAGCTGGTTTTAAAACCATTTGTTTTGTAATATGACTAAAATCTATAATGGTCTGATCTTTATCAAAACGCTTGTTGTCTACAACAGCAATACTTTTTGCGGTAACTTCTTCTGGATTAACTGGCGGCGTAACTTCAAAATAAAATAGTTGTTCGCTTCCTTTTTTGTCTAAGGCAAACGGAATCTCTTTTGGAGAAACATTCCAGCTTTTTGGTAAATCCAATTGTAAATTTCCTTTTACATCGTCTTTTCCTGCACGTACTTTTACAGGAATCATTTTAGTTTTAGTATCTCTAAAAATCAATACTTTTTCTAAAATTGAAGTAGTAACTTCTGGTACGATATCAAGGAAATTATACATTTCTCCTTTTACACCGTCGTTGTATTTATAAACAACAGTTCGTTCAAACGGAATTTCTACACCATTTATTTTTACATTAAAAACGACTTTTACATTTCTAATAATATCTGGAATCCCAATATTCTCTTGATTAGAAACTGTGTACATTCCAACTGTTGCTTTTTCCTTTAACCAATACGGCTGTGTATATTCGATATTGCTTGGAAGCTGTAACGAAAGATTGATTCTTTGATCGTTATTATTTTTTAAAACGCTGTTTTGAACTGTAGTTTTATTATCTGGCAATGTGGTTATACTTGCCAATTGCATATCGACAGAACATCTGTTGATAGCTTCAAGGCTAAGTCTAATTGTGCTCCCTGGAGTTGCTTCTTGTTCATTTGCAACAGCTTCAAGATATAAGCCTGAACAAGAGGCAATGATGTTTTTTGTAGCCGCAGCTTTAATGGTTTTCCAATGCGTATCCTCTAAAGCTTCAATCATTGAATAGGCTTTCACTAAATCTGGAATACTTGCAGATGGATTACTGAAATCGTATTTCGAAATAATTGATGTAATTAAATCTCCAACTGGTTTTCCGTTTTTTACACGGTTCCAGCTTGTGTCAATTCCATCAAATAAATTATCTCTTTCTTTTGGAGTTTCCCCATTTATCAGTTCTAAATATTCGGTTTCTTCTCCACGAACACCCGTACTTCCAAAACCTTGCGATTGATGACGGCTTCTGCTTAAAGCGACAATTTCCTGATTCGATTTTCCAATTCCAGTGTAATAAACACCAGTTTCTAACTTGCTGAATTTAGACTTATTGGTCGCGTCAAATTTTTCCTGGCTTCCGTAAAACCACCAAGACGGATTAAAAAATTGTCTTTTTACCTGCCAAGGTTTTACATATTGCAATTGCTCTGGATAAACTTTAGGATCGTTTGTCAATTTAAAACTGTCAACGCTCAACATTGCAGAAGAAGTATGGTGACCGTGTGTTGTTCCTGGCGAACGATGATCAAATCTATTGATGATAATATCCGGCTGAAATTTTCTGATTGTCCAAACTACATCAGCTAGTACTTTGTTTTTATCCCAAATATCTAAAGTTTCATCTGGATTTTTGGAAAAACCAAAATCATTTGCACGGGAGAAAAACTGTTCACCACCGTCAATTTTTCTAGCTTCAATTAATTCTTGCGTTCTTATAACTCCCAGTAATTCGCGCAATTGAGGTCCAATTAAGTTTTGACCTCCATCACCACGTGTTAATGATAAATAACCAGTTCTGGCATTCATATCATTTGCCAAATACGAAATCATTCGGGTATTTTCGTCATCAGGATGCGTCGCAACATATAAAACAGAACCTAAAAAATTTAATTTTTTGATTTGATTATAAATTTCAACCGAATTTAGTTTTTGCGACTGTTGTGCAAATGAAGTTTGAAAACCTATAAAAAATAGAAGAATGATCTGGATCTGTATTTTTCGCATGGTAAGAGTGAGATGTTTTTGAAATTGTCCCAAAAATACTAATTATTTTATGGAAGATTATTTAAATGAAATGTTAACGCACAATAATTGTACCTTAATTAAGGGGAGCGAAAATAAAAAAAGCCGCCAGATTAGTTCTGACAGCTTTTAAAATATATGTTTTGAAATTTAACTATTGTTTATTTCAATTTGTTTTCTGTGTCTTTGTAAGTACCTGTAATAGTAACGTTGCTTCCTTTTGTAACTTTTCCGTAGATTGTAATAGAAGAATCGTTTCCAATGAAATTAATTTTAGCACCACTGTTTAATCTTAAATCTCCCCAGATTACAACTGAACCTTCAACCTGCAATACTGCATTGTTGTTTATGATAAGTTCTGTTGATTGTAGAAATTTACCTTGAGACAAACTTCCTCTCATATTAAAAGTACCACCGCTGTTTAAAGTTAAATTACTTAAAACAGATATTGCACCACAATGTGTTAATACAGCACCAGAATTTACAATAGCTGAATTAATTGCTGTTGCTCCTTGGTATGATTTAATTTCGTTTGAATTTAAAATTAAATCTCTTCCTTGGTTGTATAAGCCATAAGATAAACAACTTGCAAATGTAGTATTTGGTTTTTCCATTTTAATGATTTTCAAACCGCCTGTTCCGCTGGCAACATAAATATAATTACCGCTAGATTTTACATAGTTTGAAGAACCCGCAATTCCCACAGAACCTAACAAACTAAGTTGTGTTCCAGATTGGTAAACATTAAGACCTAACGCACCATTTGCTAAAAATGCATAACCATCGTTTACAGAAACAGCATTAGTAACATTATCTTCGCCAGCGACAGTAATGCCAATAGTTTGTAATTTAGAACCGCTGTTGATATCGTAAACACCAAGACCGTTTGGACCTTCAGAAACTAAAAGTTTTGTTCCGTCGATATCCATTGTTCTTTTTGCACCGCTTATATCTGTAGATGTTGTAAAGCTTTTTTGCAGAGCAAGTGTCGATTGATTGTAAATATTAACACCTTTAGTTCCGCTTAGAGTTACTACTTTATCAGAAGTTAAGGCAATCGAACGTAAATCTGCCATTGCAGCTTTGCCTGTAATTGCTTTTGTAGAAGTACTCATTTTAAACAAACTTCCGTTGTCTCCTGTTACAGCAAAATAATTTGTAGAATTAGCGGCAACGTCTGTTGTTACTCTGCTTTCTAAATAATTAGTAGTTACTTTATCTGTAAGAAGTCCTGAACTTAAAGGCATATTAAAAAGAACCGCAGGATTATTAGCAAGCAAAGGATCTTTATCGATATCTTTTGTCGCTCCAATAATTAAATTTCCGTTAGCGTAAGTAAGAGAGGTAATATCTGTATTTGGAATTAAAGCAGATGTAACCAATTTTGGTTTATATGGATCTGAAACATCAATCACGTCGATTGCTCCAGAATATACATCACCTCTAGTGATATAAGAAACATAAGCATAGTTCCCGTTTACAGTAACATGACTTGCTTGTAATGTTTTTCCGTTGGCGTCAACTGGTGGTTTTACTTCAGCAATCTGAACTAAAGGGAAAGTTGTAATCGTACTTTCAGCAGATTTCCCTGTCAATGAAGTGTTTTCAACAGAGATTACTCCAGAATTGGTATAATCAAGCCTTTGGCTCAAAGCATTCTGATCTGAAGTAATGGTAATGTTATTCAACGATTGGTTGTCGTTTTTGTTATCATCATTATTGTCACATCCTATTAATAGTGACATTGCTAAAAATGAAAGTAAATAAACATTCTTTTTCATAAATTCTTTTTTGGATTTTAAAATTCGCCGCAAATATAGAATAGAATCTCATTAAACAAAGGTTAATTTTTTAAAACTCTTTGTTTTTCAGTGATTTATATTCAAATTACAATAAATTAACAAAACTTCAAAGTTAAATGATCAAAAAAAAGAGAGTATCGTTTTATTTGATACTCTCTTGTGTTGAATGCTAGATATTTAGCATTATCTTCTTCCAGGTCCACGTCCACGGTCGTCATGACGATCATCGTGTCTATCATGTCTGTCATGTTTGTTGTGATGTTTATCGTGTTTGTCATAATGTTTGTGATCATTACGGCGGTCATTGTAACCATAAACAGGTCTTGGTTTGTATGGTCTTTGCGACGCTCCATGATATCCTCTATAATATTTTACTTTATGACGGTCAAAGTAAGTATAAGGTGTTCTACCATGATAATCTGTTAGAACTACTTTGTAACCTCCATATAAATCATAATTTCTATATTGTCTTGGTAAGTAAGTTGTTCTAACCCATTTACCTCTTCCGAAATAGATAAATTGTGCGGCACGTACGTCATAATAGGCTTCAATATCTGGAAGATAATAGTATTCCATTTCGCTGTATCCTGCAGGTCCCCATGCTGGTGGATTTCCTATATTAACGTTAATCGATACTTGGGCTTGCGTGGCGTTTGCAACCAGTAGAAATAATCCGGCGATTGCTAATTTTATCGTTTTCATCTTATTTTATTTTTTAATTGTTACTCTTGTTTTGTGATATTCACATACTGTGCCAAAAAAATAAATCAGATGTAATTTGTCGGATAAAAAAGCATTTCAACGAGAAGATTTAAATGGGTATTATTTCTAATATATTGGTAATTAAATATTTTGTGAGTTTTTTGATTGTAGAAAAAAAAATAAAATTTATTTATAATCGACCACTCTTGGTTTTGCCAGTTCGAAACTTTGCATTTTGTAGTCAGTAGTTTCAAAAGTATTTGTTTTAAATACATTATCTCCCTGCATCGGAATACTTGGATAGTAGGAAAGTGAAAGCTGGAAGGAGCTGAAAACCAAGTAATCATTACTAATCAACAAACCTATAGTAAGTTTAGAATAAGGCTTACTTTTAGTCATGGTCGCTTCTGGACTTCCTAAAACCGCAATCGAATAATTGAAGAAAGGATTTAAACGGAAACCCCATAATGCATGCGGTGAATAGGTTTGAGTTTGAAGTGATAAAACAGCTTTACTTGTTCCAAACAATGCTGTTCTATATCCTGCAATTCCATTTTGCTCATTTATATCAAGCTGATCGCCAATAACATCATCACGATTGATTCCAATTACCAATTTCGGATTTACGAATTGTCTAAGTTTCCAATTTCCAATACTGTACAACTTTGTAAAATAATTCGATTCAAATAAAAAAGCCGTTCGATAAGTTTTAGATTGATGAAAGAAGGTTCCCGCTTCAAAATTCATACTCAAAAAACCTAACCGATAGTAGTTTCCAAACGAAAACTGCGCACCAACATAAGGCCTCCAAAAGGTATTTTTGTATTGATAGCCAAAAGTTAAACCATAAATTCTTCCCGTCGCAACGTCTTCTGTTTGCCCGTTCCTAAAAATATACCGGTCTTGAATAAATTTTCGTGTATTTAATCCGATACCGCTCAGAATAAATTTCTCACTAGAATAAAAATTATCAGGATCATAAAGTTCTGTCGGCGATTCGGTGTAGTTAACGTTTAAAAATCTTGCAGTCGTAATAAGGTTGGTTATGGCATCATGATTGTCTTTAAAAAGATTAAAAGCGCGTCCAACCCATAGATCCTGCGACTTATATTTTATTGGCTGATAGGCATAGGAGAGATCCGGTGCTTGTAATGTGTCTCTCCTATAAAATTCATCCACATAAACACCGCCGGCCCATTTAGTTAAAGGAGAATAGAAATCACGTTCTACATCAATACTTTTGATGTAGTTTCGATCCAAATCCATTTTATAATGAAGAATGGTGCTGATGTATGTATTTTTAATATTTGGAACCGTGTAAGTGGCTTCGTTACCATTTCGGCCGTCATCAAAACGATTGGTAAAACGGTATTCTAATTGCTGTCCAGAACCAAAAAAATCTTTTTCCTTAAAACCAACAGCCACTTGATTACTTGAAATAGAAAATCTCGGAATGGTGCTCCAGGAATCCAAAACACGGATCGTAACATCAACAGAATCCGACGCCTGTCCAACTGTCTGATTGGAAATACGAACAGCCGTTACATAACGCTGTGCACGTATCAAACGCTCCGATTCTAAAACTTTATACGTGTTATAAGGAGAATTTCTTTTAAAAAGCAATAAATTATAAATCGCTATTTTTTTAGTCTTTAAATGGAGTTTGTTTCCCGTTCTTTCACCCCAGTTTTTTGGCGCTTGAGCAGTGTCGGCAACAGAATATCCAAAAGGATCTAATGTGATTATATTTATTTTACGAATAATTTTTCCCTCGTAATTTGTGGAATCTATTTTTACAAGAAGTTCTTCTTTTTTCTTTGATTTTTTAGATCTGAAAAATATTTTATGCATCGTCTGCGTAAACTTATTTTTCTTAGAATAATTTCGAATCTTAGTATAAATCTCCGTGCTGTCTTTCTTAGGTTTAGGCTCTTTTTGAGCTTTATCTACCTGAGCATTTACGCCTTGTAAACAAAAGCATAAAAAAATAAAAATTAATATTTTTTTGTATAAAGACATTCGGTAATTTTTCTTCTAATAGTTTTTAGTGTTTAAGAATATATTGGATAAAGTATGTTTTTAATTATCAACGGCAGTTTTTCTTGTTCTCCATCTAAATTTCCGCAGCACATGATTCCCCATTAAATAACCCCAAGGAGCAAGTGATTCAATTCTATCAAATATTATTTTTAGAATAGCTAGAAGGGGAATGGCTAAAAACATTCCGGCAATTCCAGCATGGCGCCTCCGACAATGATTCCCATGATGGAAACAAATGCATTGATTTCTACTTTAGAATTAATAATTAAAGGCACAAGCAGATTATTATCAATAAACTGAACAATTATATTTACAATCAGAATTCCTAAAATTACCGATGTATCTGCAGATCCGGTTAAAGATGCCAAAACGGTAATAATTCCAGCGATTAAAATTCCGATATATGGAATCAGATTTAAAATACCAGTAATCAATCCCAATAAAATAAAATATTTAATGCCGATAATCCATAAACCTATACTGGTTAGCACGGAAACGACAATCATTTCAATAATTAAACTTACGATATATTTATTTACAGAAACTTTTATCTGCGAAAGGATATCTTTTAAAACTGGATGATTTTTTGGGCTTATCAGCTTTGCTAAAAACAGTTTAAAATGTTCTTTATAAATCAAAAATAGAAACGTATAAATAATGATAATCGTACTATCCAAAAGAACATCGCTAATTGATATTAGGGAAGAAACAATTGTGGCCTGACCATTTTTAACGGAATCTTTAGTAACCGTATCTATATATTTCTTTTGTTCTCCGATACTTACCTGAAAGTTTTCCCTAATAAATTTATGTATTTCTATAATAAAAGAATTAGCGTTTTTCTTTATCGTATCAAAATCATTGGCCATATAGGTAACCTGATAGGAAATGAAAACCAGAATTCCGACAATAAAAGATAAGAAAATCAGTAGGCAGACTATTGCTCGCAAGGTGTCTGGGAAATTTAAATTTTGTGTTTAGAAAAGTAAATATTGGCAGTAATAAAACGGCAAATAAAAAGGCCAGTAAAACTGGTGTAAAAATATCTTTTCCGGTACAAAAAATAAATGCAAAACAAATTAAAGTAACAAGAATAAAGCACAGTTTTGCATAAAAAGGTAAAGTAATAGACCGAGTCATTTTGTAAAGATTTAGCTGAATTTATAAAACAAATATTACACTTTATCTGCTATTTTTTGTTCCAGCTTTTCTTTTCGGCGTTATACAATTCCCATTATTTTTTTAATCAAAAAATTCTCTTTCCTCATATCTGGCCGGAATTATAGAAATTCCTTTTTGCAATAATAAATTGTTTGGAAAAATAATTTTCTCGCCTTCTTTGGTTTTTAAACTTACATGAAAGGTGTTTATATCTTCTATTTCCGCTTCAATCGGGAAATCTTTATCGTGTATTTTTATGGTGTCTCCAATTCTAAACGGAAAGGAAAAGAATAAAATCATTCCCGAAGTAATGTTGCTTAAAATAGACCATTGCGCAAACATCGCAACTCCAATTACGGTCGCAATAGAAGAAATAGTAATAAATATATCCTGCGTTTCAACTCCCCAAACGACGATTAAACTTGTTGTAACCAATATATTCATTAGAATATTAATATACTTGATTACCAAATTGGTTCGATGTTCAAACAAGTGACTTGTAGAAGCAAATTGCTTGATTAATTTGGCAATAATCATTCTAAGAACAACAAGAACAAGAATAAGAATTATGGTGGCTAATATTTCGCGTACTGTACTCTTTAACGGAAAACATAAATTATTTTTTACACTAAAGTACTCAAAAAATCGTAAACTTTGGCTGTCGGAAGTCCCATAACATTCGTATAAGAACCTTCTACTTTTGCAACTGCCATAAAACCAAACCATTCCTGAATACCATATGCTCCAGCTTTATCATAAGGTTTGTAATTTTCGATGTAGTATAAAATAGCTTCGTCTGATAAATCATTAAATGTAACTTTCGTGATGTCGTGCAACGAGGGTAGAACCTTCATTAGTTTTAAAGCACACAGATGTAATTACTTCATGAGTCGTGTTAGACATCGATTTAATCATTTCAAAAGCTTCTTCGGCGTTTTTCGGTTTTCCCAGCGCTTTATTTTGATGCCATACAATCGTATCGCTGGTCACTAAAATCTCATTTTCGATTAGTTCACCATCAAAGGCTTTGGCTTTTAGTTCTGCCAAATAATCGGTGATTGCAGCAGACTTTTAATTCTGGCGGATAAATTTCTTCGACATCTTTTAAGCGAATTTCAAAATCAAGATCTAAATCCTTAAAAACTGCTGTCTTCTTGGAGAACCAGAAGCTAAAATGATTTTGTATTTTTTTAGTTTTTCTTTAAGCATTGTATTTGATATTTAAGGCAATAACCAGGATTGATAAAATTCCGAAGAACAAAATAAGTTTTAAGATCGTACTCAAATGATGAAAATCTTTTTGAGATTTTGCAGTGAATATTTTTACGATAAAATATAATAGAGGTGCTAAAACCGTAACAAAAGAATAAAAAACAGCTATATAAAGCTTATTTTCCATGAAATAAATATTGCAGTAAAGTGCAGATAATATAAAGGCAATAACAGCAAATCCTAAAGCGATTTTTGCGACTCTATTAATTCCAATAGCAATCGGTAAAGTATTCATTCCTTGATTATAATCTCCATTTACATCTTCAATATCTTTAACAATTTCACGGATAAAATTAATCATGAAAGCAAACAAAGCATAATCTGTCAATATGGAAAATAAACTAGCCATTTGTGCTTGATTTTGACCGTTCGTTGCGGGAAAAAGATCAAAAACACCAATAATTAAAACACTAACAGCAAGAAGCAGAGCGACTACAAAATTGCCCAGAATCATGATTTGCTTTAAAGTTGTCGCGTAAAAATATAAAAGCGAGGCAATAAGAATAAAAAGTGAAGCAAATGTAGGCCTCAAAATAATATTCGATAAAATAAAACCAATAGCAACACCAGAAATATTTAAACCAATATAAATGTTGTAGGTCGCTGTTTCGCTTATTCCTTTGCCAACCACAACATCATTTGGTTTATTGATGCTGTCGGTTGCAATATCATAAATATTATTAATAACATACCCCGCCGCTGCTAGTAAAACGGTGCTTAAAACTAATAATCCGTACTGCCAGTCAGACAAAGCCAAAGGAATGTCCTGCTGTTTTAAAAAGCATAACGAAAGAGAAACTGCATAAAAGCAAGCATCAACAGGTTTTTATAACGAATAAGTTTTAGAAATTTCATTTTTTTTAGGTTCTGAGGGGCTAAGGTTCTAAGGTTCTGAGGTTTTTATTTACTGAAAACTGCGACTGAAAACTTTAATCGTGTTTCCCATTAAAATACTCCATCCATTTTCCTTGTACTTTCATAACTTGTTCTATTACATCTCTTACCGCGTCGCGTCCGCCCTTTACATGCGAAATATAACGGGAGATATTTTTAATTTCTGGACTCGCATCTTGCGGGCAGGTTGGAAGTCCAACTAATTTCATAACATGAAAATCGGGAATATCATCTCCCATATACAACACATTTTCAGGTTTAATATCATAAAGATCAGTATATGACGCAAAAGTTTTAACTTTATCAGGAGTTGCTAAATGAATGTCTTTGATGCCTAAGTTTTGAAGTCGAATGCGAACGCCTTCATTCGCCGCCAGAAATAACGCATACATGGTAACCGCTTTCAATTGTCGCTTTCATTGCAAAACCATCACGAATATTCATTGTTCTTAACATTTCACCTTCGTTGGTTACAAAAACAGAACTGTCTGTAAGTACGCCGTCTACATCAAAAACAAAGGTTGTGATGTCATTCATTATTTCTTTATAACTTTTTGCCATTATGCTGTATAGATTGTGTTAGAATTTTATAGATATTTTTTTTGTTTTCATTTTGTAAAAAAGCCAAATGCGAATCGATTGTAACCGTATCATTGCGTTTAGCAGGTCCTGTCTGCGCATCAGCTGGATTAAGCGTATTGATTTTATCTGCTGTTTCCTGAATTAAAGGTTTTAAAATAGCAAAAGGAACTTGATTTTCTTCACAGATTTCTTCTCCAATCTGGTATAAATGATTGGTGAAATTATTCACAAAAACAGCCGCAACATGAAGTGCTTTTCGCTGTTCTGAGTTTATCAAATAAACAGCGGTAGAGATACTTTTAGTCGCCGTATCCAAAAGATTAAAGTCGGCTGTGTTTTCTGCTTCCAGACAAAATGGAATAATCGAATAATCAACGTTTTTATTCTTAGAAAAAGTCTGAAGCGGATAGAAAACACCACGTCGATTTTTTTCATCTAAAACATCGATTGAAGATGTTCCAGAAGTATGTACCACAAATTGATTGTTGAAGGGAAGCTGTTTTGAAACTTCAGAAATTGCATTATCTGAAACTGCAATTATATGCAGGTCAGCGGGTTGTAATTCATTCAAGTCAGTAACAATCTTTTCGTAATCAACTAGGTGAAGCAAAGCTTCTTTATTTCTCGAAAAAACCTGTTTAATTTCTACAGTTTTACTTGCTCCAAAAGCTTTTATCAAATGTTGTGCAACATTTCCGGAACCGATTATTGTTATCTGAATCATAAGAGCAAAATTAGTATTATTTTTTATAAAGATAATTTGTAACGAAAAGTTTTGTCGCAGATTATAACGTTTCAAATAATTTTTATTTGAAGTTCTGTTTTGTAATTATCAAAGCTAAAGTACAATAATCTTATTTTGGTATTTTTAGTAAATAGCAAATAAAAAAACCAGAGAAACTATTGATTGGTATTTTTGTAAGTATAAAACTATATTTTTGAGAATTTCATCAATTTTTGTATTATATATTTGGTTTTTATTAACAAAATACACCTGCTTCAAATCAACATTTTTAAGTACTTTTGTGCCACTTTTATACAATGTAATTCCTTAAAAATGGATAAAAAAATATTCTCTTTTTTGTTTTCTACACGATTAATGGCCGTTCTTTTTTTAACATTCGCAATTGCAATGGGTGTTGGAACTTTTATCGAAAGTAAATACAATACCGATACAGCCAGAATACTTATTTACAATACTTGGTGGTTTGAGGCGATAATGTTCGTTTTTATGATCAATTTCTTCGGAAACATTAAACGTTATCAATTGCTAAAAAAAGAAAAATGGGCGACCTTATTACTCCATTTGTCTTTTATTTTTATTCTTTTAGGAGCTTTTATTACACGATATATTAGTTATGAAGGAATGATGCCTATTCGCGAAGGCGCGGCAGAAAATCAGGTTTATTCAGATAAAACTTTTTTAACCATTTTTGTTGATGGTGAATATAAAGGGGAAATGAAGAGAAGGGTTTTTGAAAAAAGTCTTTTATTTTCTCCTGTTACTAATAATGATTTCAATATTTCTGGAAAGTTTGACGAAACTCCATTCGAAGTAACGTACTCTAATTATATAATGGGAGCGAAGGAAGTGGTTAAACCAGATCCAAACGGAACTTTATATCTTAAATTAGTTGAAGCTGGTTCAGGCGGACGTGAAGAACATTACTTAAAAGAAGGTGAAGTTCAGAACATTCATAATGTTTTATTTGCTTTGAATAAACCAACTGACGGAGCAATTAACATCAATACAACTGGAGAAAAATATACGATCCAAACTCCTTTTGAAGGTGAATTTATGCGAATGGCAGATCAATTTAAAGGAAAAGTATCGAAAGATAATGTACAGCCTTTAATGATGCGTTCTTTATATAGTATCGGTGATATCCGTATCGTATTCCCTGATCCTGCAATGAAAGGAAAAGTAGAATACGAATCAAATAATGATTATAAGTCTAAATCTCATACAGATGCTTTGGTAGTGAAAGTTAAAGCAGAAGGACAAGAAAAAGAAGTGATGTTGATGGGTTCTAAAGGTCAGGTTGGAGAAGCTAAAACTGTAAAAATTGGCAATATTGAATATTCGTTGTTCTACGGAAGTAAAGCTTATATTTTACCATTTAAAGTAAAATTGAACGATTTTATAGCTGAAAAATATCCTGGAACAGAAAAAAGTTATTCTTCGTATAAAAGTAAAGTAACAGTTCAGGATTCTACTGAAACTTTTGATGCAGATATTTTTATGAATCACGTTTTAGATCATAAAGGATACCGTTTCTTTCAATCTTCATTTGATCCAGATGAAAAAGGAACTGTATTATCTGTAAACCATGATTTCTGGGGAACTTCTTTAACTTATTTTGGATACTTTATGCTTTATATAGGTTTAATGGCAATTATGTTTACCAAACATTCTCGTTTTGGTGACTTGAAAAAGAAACTTGACGGCGTTAAAAAGAAGAAAGAAAAACTAATTACAATTTTAGTTTTAATGTTGAGTTTGAGTGGTTTTGCACAGCAATCACCACATGTTCATTCTCATGACCATGATCACGATCATGTCGCTGATCCAAATGATCACGCTAATCACGTTACTGCACCGCCAAGCAAGAAACAATTAGATTCTTTACTAAATATCTATAAAGCGCCAGAAGCTCATGCAAGAAAATTTGGACGTTTGATTATTCAGGATGCGGGCGGAAGAATGAAACCTATTAATACATTTTCTTCTGAATTACTTCGTAAAGTAAGCCACGACGACAAATACAACGGAATGAATTCTGATCAGGTATTCTTGTCTATGACACAATACGCTCAGGTTTGGATTCAAATTCCTTTGATTTATATTAAATCTGGAAATGATAGTATTCGTAAAATAATCGGTATTGATTCAAAAGATAAATATGCTCCATTTGTAAAATTCTTTGATGAGCAGGGAAATTACAAGTTATCACCTTATTTAGATGCCGCATATAAAGCCGCAAATCCAAATCAGTTTGAGAAAGATTATATCGAAACAGATAAAAAAGTAAACTTGATGGAGTCTGCTTTAAGTGGTAGTATTTTAAGAATATTTCCAGTTCCAAATGATCCAAATCACAAATGGGTTTCTTATTTAGAGCGCAATAATAATGGTTTTAAAGGAATGGATTCTACTTATGTAAATCAAATTCTGCCTTTATATTTTAGTGCGTTAAACAATGGTTCAATTGCCAAAAACTTTGACACAGCCGATAATTTAGTAGAAAGTATCAATGGCTTTCAAAAGAAATTCGGAGGAAAAGTAAGGCCAAGCGAACAAAAAATTGATGCAGAGATTGCCTATAACAAATACGACGTTTTTCAAAAATTACCGTATTGGTATATTACGGTAGCAAGCTTTATGTTCATTTTTATTATTGTAAACATCTTCTTTGAGAAAAAAGTGGCTTCGTATTACGATAAATGCATTCCATATTATGGTTGGATTGCTATTTGCGGTTCATACCGTAGGATTAATTGCACGCTGGTATATTTCTGGCCACGCGCCTTGGAGTAATGCTTATGAAGCAATCGTTTATGTAGCTTGGTCAACAATGTTCTTCGGATTGGCTTTTGACAGAAAATCAAAATTAACAGTGGCATCATCTGCTTTTGTTACTGCTATGATTTTAATGGCCGCTTACATGAACTGGATTGATCCTGAAATTGCAAACTTACAGCCAGTTCTTAATTCGTATTGGTTAATGATTCACGTTGCAGTTATTGTAGGTAGTTATGGTCCAACTGCATTAGGGTTTATTTTAGGTTTTGTTGCATTACTATTGATTTTCTTTACAACTGAGAAAAATAAAGCCAAAATGGAACTTAATTTAAAAGAGATTACCTATATCAACGAAATGGCTGTAACTATTGGTTTGATCATGCTGACTATTGGAAACTTCTTAGGAGGACAATGGGCAAACGAAAGCTGGGGACGTTACTGGGGCTGGGATCCAAAAGAAACTTGGGCTCTAATCTCGATTATGATTTATGCTTTTGTAATTCACGCTCGTTTTGTTCCTGCTTTAAGAGGAAAATGGTTTTTTAACTTAATGACGATGTTTGCATTTGTTTCAATTCTATTTACTTATTATGGAGTAAATTTCCACTTAGTTGGTTTACACTCTTACGCAAGCGGAGAGGCGCATTCATTAAGCTGGGTTTATTATTGTTTGATCTCAATTTCTGTAATTGGAGCAGTTACTTATCCAAAATATAGAAAATACTATAAAACTAAAAAAGTAAAAAAATAGATAATTAAATTAATTATTGATTCAGATGAAGAAGGTTCGACATAACGTTGAACCTTTTTTTGTTTAATTTCTATATCAACTTAATCTGAAAATTTACCCGTAAGAAGCAAGATTATACCTGTAATGAAAAAAATACAAATCAAAAAAATAATATGGCTTAATATAGATAAAAAGAAAGCTTTTGTTTTGGATAGTTTGTTGAAAAACTGAATGTTTGTCCAAAATATTAATATCATACCAATCAAATAAGTTAGAAACGAGAACTGCTGTAAGTGATTGGTATTGTTGAGATAAAATAATATAGGAAAAGTTATTATTTGAACAAAAAGTCTTTGTGATGCTTTAAAAGTATTCAATACAAAAAGCTCAACAAAATTATATCCCTGATTTCGGAAAACAATAAATGTTCCGATAGTATATAAAGGTATTGTAGCAATAGTTACCCAAGAAAAATGTGTTGCCGTCCATTCATTTATAGTTTTGTAATCCAGCGTATCATCTTGTGGTTCATTTATAAAATAATTGATATGAAAATAGTGATACAGAAAACCATAAAGTGTACCCAAAAGAACAACTAAAGACAGCGGTTTGAAATGCCTGACTCTTTTGCCTTCAATAAATTCGCGTATAGAATTTCCAGGTCTTGTAAATAATTGCCCTAAAGAATATAGGATCCCTTTATCAAAATGCAGTAAACCATGCTGTATATCATGCCATAAAAAATGAGAATTTATTTTATGGGTATCTGCGGGCTGACCGCAGTTATTACAGTAATGACCATTAAAAACCTGATGGCAATTTTTACATACAATTTCCATTACAATTAGATTTATAGTTATAAATTACTGACTTACATGTTATTAAAAATAGTAAAAAAAAAACGCATATTAAATTTAATATGCGTTTTTCGTTTTTATAAAAGATTAGGTTTAAACTTTTCCTAAAGTATAAAGTTGTTCCATTGTAGGAGTTAAACTTCCTCCAGCAGGTTCCAGTGTAATTCCGAAAGCTTCTGCAGAATCGGTTTGACTTACAGCAAATATTTTTTGTGTATTTCCTTCAAAATTATCCAGTAAACCAATACTCGTTGGTGTAAGAACAGGACTCAATTTTAAAGACCAAACTTGGTAAACCATTCCTTTTGGAGGCGCCGGCAGACCGGCCGCATCAATATAAGTCGTTTTTGTTTCTTTGTTCCAATATACTTTTGCAAAAGAGGAAGGAGAAACAGCCTGACCGCCCAGAGTTACACCAGTATTTTTAATATCTCTTACGATACTTAGGTTTTTCTCAGTTTGTTTATTCTGCTGATCTAAGTACGCAAATTCTCTTTGAATTTTATTTTTTTCATTTCCAACAGTAGAGATTGCGTCTTGAGTTTTGTTTAATTCTAAGGTTTGGTAACCTAAACCTAGCAATAACAATACAGTCACTGCCCAGCCCACATATTGAGACCAGTTTGAAGCGGGTTTCATGTCGACTACTTTACCGTGTTTAAGTTCTAAACGAGCTTTTATTTTCTCAAAATTCTCCACAGAATGGAAAGGAGAGAAGCTCGATGATAAAGCAATAATGGCCTTTTCGATCGAAATAATCTCCTGATCAACATTAGGATTATTTTTTGCCAGTTCAGCTATTTCTAGGTTTTCTTTTTCGCTCAATAAGCCATAAACGTACAACTCTAGAATTCCTGATTCTATATATTCTTGTGCTTCCATTATATTTTTAAATAATTACGTAAATCGTTAATACAGTTTCTGTTTTGGGTCTTGATAGTTCCCAGCGGAATCGCCAATTCTTCTGAAGCTTCTTGCTGGGTATATCCTTTAAAGAATAACAAATTGATGATTTCGATACATTTTGGTTTTAGTTTCTTTACGAACTCCTGAATCCCAATGGCATCAAGTTTATTAGCTAATTTATTACTGTCATCTAACAGATTTACGAAATTATCTGAGGAAAGGTTTTTTTGGCTGTTATTAAAGTTTTTAGAACGAAGCTTGTCGATCGAAGTATTGCGTGCAATATTAAGGATCCAAGTATAAAATCGGCCTTTACTTTCATTATAAGAATCGATGTTTTTCCAGATTTTGACAAAAACGTCCTGAAGAACATCTTCTGCTTCTTCTCGATTTTTGATTAAAACATGAATGACAGAAAATAAGCTTTTTGAGTACATGTCGTACAAATGCGTAAAAGCTTTTTCATCTTTTTTGTAAATTAAAACTAATAATTCTTCTTGACTCATAGATTTGGATTTAAGTTTAAATATATAAAGTTAGATGCAAGTTGGTTACCAGTTATAAAGATAATTTATTTTTTTTGGATTTTTTTTAATTTTTTTTGTAGTCCAAAGCCTAGGAAAATAAAGGGTTTTGAAAAAAATGTGATTTTTTTTACTTTTTTTAAAAACCAAAAACAATCCCGTTACGTAAATGTATTTAGAAGTAAGAGAAAGATCATAATAAATTAATGACGATTCAAAAACAGTATTATGAATATCGGAGATGTAATTAAAATATTAATTATCGGATTAACAACTGTTCTTGCATTAAGTGTTTTGAATAAAGATGATTTTAGAAAAGAAGCTGTTCATTATTATAAATTAAAAAGCTAACATTATGAATTTTATAAAAATAGTTGTGTCGCTGGTTTTTGTCTGTGTGTTTATAAAGCTTTATAAACAATAACAAACAAATGAAGTTCTTTAAAATTTAAAAATAAAAAAAGCTAACATATAGTATAGTTGATGCACTCGGACTTCCAATCGAAGATTTTTTTAATGGTCATTTCGAATTATATAAGAAGTTAAAAATTTTACAACATACAAGCCATTTGACAACATTTTGAAAGTTCGTTTTGACCGTGGGGGTTAAGAAAGTTTTCACTATAACCGAGTCATCAACTATAATTTAAATAAAAATATATTTTATATAAAAAGATTGCATAATAATTAATTCATGGTTTGATTTGTTTGTATGGGGGAAGCCTAACGTCTGATTAACGTTAGGCTTCATTTTTTTATTTAACTTTTGATTAATATAATTTAACGAAGCAAAACAGTTTTTGATAAGCGTATTTTAGCTAATTTTATAAAAAATTATACGATGAAAAATATAGCAATTTTAGTTTGCAGTGCATTATTTATGATAGCCTCGCAAATTCAGGCTCAAACAAGCCATAAACCTAAAACAGAAGTTATGACAAAAGAAAACATTTATCAATTTAAAGTTGAAGATTTATCAGGAGATACTTTTGATTTTTCAACTTTAAAAGGCAAAAAAATTATGATTGTCAATACAGCTTCAAAATGCGGTTTGACACCTCAGTACAAAGATTTAGAGGCTATTTACAAAGAATATAAAGATAAAGGTTTTGTAATTGTAGGTTTTCCAGCAAACAATTTTGCTTCTCAGGAACCTGGAACAGCCAAAGAAATTGAGTCTTTCTGCCAGCAGAATTATGGTGTAACTTTCCCAATGATGAACAAAGTTTCGGTTAAAGGAAAAGATATGTCTGAGGTTTATAAATTCCTGACTCAGAAATCTAAAAATGGTTTACAAGATTCTGAAGTAGAATGGAATTTTCAAAAATACTTAATTAATGAAAAAGGAGAATTGGTAAAAGTAATCAAACCAAAAACTTTACCAACAGATCCAGAAGTTATCAATTGGATTAAAAGTTAACAGCGTAACTATCTAAACCAAAAAATCCTCAAACTTAATTTTAAGCTTGAGGATTTTTTTTTAGGTTCAAAGGTTCAAAGAAACAGAGGTTTAAAGGAACAGAGATTGATTAAACTTTGCGGACTTTGCGTAAATCTTAGTGCCCTTGCGGTTAAAACTTACTTCAAAATTAACTGCATAAAAACCAAATCCAGCCAGTGGTCAAACTTGTAGCCAACTTCCCGAATTGTTCCTGTTGCTACAAAACCAAATCTTTCGTGAAAAGCGATACTTCCTGCATTAGCAAGATCAATTGCACCAATCATAACATGATACCCTTGCTCTTTGGCCAATCGAATTAATTCTGTCAAAAGTTTAGAACCAATTCCTTTTCCGATAACATGATCTACCACATAAACCGAATGTTCTACCGTAAATTGATAGCCTATTTTTTCTCGGAACTGTCCATAACTGCCAAAACCAACCACCTCACCATCTAGATCGGCTACTACAATCGGAAGGTTTTTAGCTGTTTTATCTTCAAACCATTTTTTCTGAACTTCTAATGTCTGAATTTCATAGCTGTAATTCGCCGTTGTGTGTAAAATAGAATGGTTGACGATTTCTAATATTTTTTGCAAATCATCTGCGACTGCTGGCCTTAAAACGATGTTCATATATTTTTTTGCTTATTTTTTGTTTAGTTCTACTAGAAGAGCGTCTGCGTCTTTAGAATCCCAGCCCATTTCTTTTGCAACAGCTTTGGCTTCTTTGGCAAATTCTAAAGCTTTCTTTTTATCTTTTATTTTATGATAAAGTTTCGCTTGAAGTAAATTACCATCATAAGAATCATTTAATTCTAAAGAATGATTAACCCAGAAAATCGCCTTCTTCAAACTTTCAGTATCGTTAATATGTTTTAAATATGTATTTCCAATTTCTTTTAGAAAACTGGCATCATTCCAAACTAATTTTTGAGTGTCCTCAAGTGTAACTTTTTTATAAAAATCCCATTTCTCTGTTCTTTCCGCCAAAGTTAAATCATATTTAAAAACCAGCGAATCAGTTTTTTGCAATCGAATCGATTTGGCAACTTCTCTTTGTTTGTAATAGTTTATAGTGTCTAAATTATCAACCAACGGACGAAGTAGTTCATTTACAATACTTTCAATTTTACGATCCACACGATTTTGAGAAGCTACAGTTGCAAATTCTTTTTGATGATTTAAAACATACTGAAATTCTCTCGATTTAATATCTGTAACACCATTTGCAATAACACGCCAATTTAACTCGCTCACCAATTGCGCATCAGATTGTGTATTAAGATACGCATGAGTTGCTGGAGACAATTCGGTTCTATCTTTTCCTTTTTTTAAGATATTTAAGTAGGTAAAGAACTTATCAGAATTACTCGGATCTGCCATAAATTCCTTTTCTAAATAAGGCAATTGCATTTTTGGATTCAAAGCATAACGAAGCTCATTTAGAAATTCTGCCTTTTTCATTTCGCCCTTTAAAGCATAAATCAGAGTTTCATTAGCATCTAAAAATAAAAAAGTAGGAAGCGATTTGGTTTTGAATTTATTCTTTAAAGCAATTCCTTCTTCTTTTTCAATGTTTTTATAGGTGCAGACATAATTTTTGTTCAGAAAATCAATAACTGCAGGATCACTTAAAACTTCTGTTTTCATTAAATTACAATGTGGACACCAATCGGCATAGAGCATTATAAAAAGAGGTTTTCCTTCTTTTTTAGCATTTTCCAAAGCTGTTTTATATGGAACATCAACGGGAACAAATTGATTTTGAGAATTTACAGCTTGAAAAGTAACAGTAAAAAAAAGTATAAGTAAGAAACGCATAGTATGTCTGGCTTTTATTAATTATTCGATTTTACAAATATATTTCCTTTTTTGAGAAAGAGACTTAATATATTCCTAATTATAATTTAAATCAACTGCGAAGTTTGTAACTTTGTAAGCAAGATAAAGAAAAATCAAATTGAGGATTTTCTTTAAAAAAAAGTAATACGCGATCAGAATGATTTACCCCAAAATTGCGCTTGCACAAAGCATTATCGAAATTTTATCTGCCAAAGGCATTATTAATATTATAATTTCTCCCGGATCAAGAAACGCACCATTAACGATTGGTTTTGCTCAAAATCCTAATTTCAAATGTTACAGTATTGCAGACGAACGCCGCAGCCGCTTTTTTTGCTTTAGGAATAGCACAGCAAACCAAACAGCCAACAGCGGTTGTTTGTACTTCTGGATCTGCTTTATTAAACTACTATCCCGCTTTTGCGGAAGCATTTTACAGCCAGATTCCTTTAATTGTAATCTCTGCAGATCGTCCGCAGAGTAAAATTGATATTGGTGACGGACAAACAATTCGTCAGGAAAATGTTTTTCTTAATCATTCTGTTTTTAATGCAAATCTAACAGAAGAAGCTTCAGAAAAAAATGATTTGAAAATCAATCTCGCGATAGAAACTGCGATACAGAAAAAGGACCAGTTCATATTAATGCACCTTTTGAAGAGCCTTTATATGAAACTACAGAAGTACTTTCTGTGCATCCAAAAATTACAAATTCGAAGCCAGAAAATAACGTAAGTACGATTGAAAATAGTGCCGAATTTGCATCCGTTTGGAACAATGCAAAGCGAAAATTAATCTTAGTTGGTGTAAATGAAGCAAACGTTTTGGATCAAGCAATAATAGAAAATTTAGCTTCAGATCCGTCAGTTGTAGTGCTTACAGAAACTACTTCGAACCTGCATCATCCAAGTTTTATTAATAGTATTGATACTTTAATTACACCATTTGACGATTCTGATTTTAAAGAATTTAACCCTGAAGTTTTAGTGACTTTTGGCGGCATGGTGGTTTCAAAAAGAATCAAAGGATTTTTACGAAAGTATAAACCGCAAGATCATTGGCATATTGACACTTTACGTGCTTATGACACCTTTGGCGCATTGACAAAACATTTTGAAATGCAACCAAATGATTTTTTCAAAGATTTGCTCTCCAAAACATCTTTTGCAGTAAGTGACTATTTTAGAGATATAGATGCTATTTATAAAATTAGATTAGTAAAAAGACAAGAATATTTAGAACAAATTAATTTTTCAGACTTTAAAGTTTTTGAGAAAGTAATTGGATCGCTTCCAAAAAACAGCATTCTGCAGATTAGTAATAGTTCTGCCATTCGTTATGCTCAATTAATTGATATTGACAAATCAATCGAAGTTTTCTGCAACCGCGGTACAAGCGGTATCGACGGAAGTACGTCAACAGCAGTTGGAGCGACGGTTGGAAATGGTAAACAGACTGTATTTATTACGGGAGACATTAGTTTTTTATATGACAGCAATGCCTTATGGAATTCTTATATACCCAAAAATTTTAAAATAATATTGGTTAATAATGGAGGAGGAGGAATTTTCAGGATTCTGCCAGGACATGAAGAAAAGCCTGTTTTCAATACGTATTTCGAAACGTCTCACCATTTAACTGCTGAACATTTAGCTAAAATGTATCATTGCAATTACTTTACCGCCAATGATTTGGAATCATTAAATAACAGTTTAGAATTACTTTACGATACAAACGATGCGCCTGCGATATTGGAAATCTTTACGCCGACAGCAGAAAATGATGTTATTTTAAAGCAATACTTCAAAAAATTGATTTAATTATTGTAAGTTAATTTTTGTTAAAAATTAGTTTTATTTCATAATAGTTTTTAGTTTTGGTTTTATAAATAATAACCAATACATAACATTATGAGCAAAAGAGAAGAATTAACTTTGAAGTATGCTTCAGATTTAAAAGAAAAATGCGGAGTAACTCCAAATATGGATTTATTGACTAAAGTAACAATTGGCTGTGGACCATCCATTTACAATGATGATGCTTCGACAGTTGCAGGTGACCAGCAGTCTGAATTAGATACAGTTAAAAATAATTTTTTAATTAAAAAATTAGGATTAGCAGACAGTCCAGCGTTGTTGGAAGCTATTCATTCTGTATTAGAAAAATACGGAAAATCGAACAAACACAAATACAGAGCAGTTGTGTATTATTTATTGACTGTACACTTTAAAAAAGAAAGTGTTTATAAATAGTCATTTAAAGTCAAAATGAAAGCGCCTTATTAAGGGCGCTTTTTGTTTTTAGTATTTTATCTCAAACATTTTCTATTTCCATTTTCAAACTTCGTACCTTTGCAACTCATAAACTTAGTTGCTTATCAACTTAGAACGTTAGAAAAATGCTTGAAATAGGAAAATACAATACACTTACTATATTACGTGATACCAAAGTTGGTTTATTTTTAGGAGATCCTGAAAATGATCCAGAAGGAATTCACGATGTTTTACTGCCAAATAAATATGTTCCAAAAGAATTCGAAATTGGAGAAGAATTAATCGTTTTCGTTTATCTGGATCATGAACAACGACCTGTATCTACGACTTTAGTTCCCTATATTTTATTGAACGAATTTGCTCTTTTGAGAGTAAACTATATCAATAATGTGGGCGCTTTTATGGATTGGGGAATGGAAAAAGATATTCTTGTTCCATTTAAAGAACAAGCGCGTCCGATGGAAAAAGGAAAGCGTTATTTGGTTTATTTATATATGGATAAGCAAACCAATCGTTTGGTAGCATCTAGTAAAACAAACCAATTCTTGAATAATGACCAGTTAACGGTTGAAAAAGGAGAAGAAGTAGATTTAATTGTTTCTCATATTACAGATATGGGAATTAATGTAATTATAAATGAGCAAGATAAAGGTCTTTTATACAAAGACGAAGTTTATGATGATTCTATTAGAACTGGCGACAGAATGCGCGGTTACATTAAAAATATCCGACCTGACAATAAAATTGATGTTGCCTTACAAGTACAAGGCGCTGAAAGTATTGAACCAAATGCAGAAAAGGTTTTAAGTGAATTAAGAGCCAGCAGAGGTTTTCTTCGTTTAAACGACGATTCGCATCCAGAAGACATTAAAACGGTTTTAAAGATGAGTAAAAAATCGTTTAAAAAAGCAATTGGTTCTTTATACAAAGAGAAACTAATTGAAATTAAGGAAGATGGAATTTATCTTGTAAACTAAAGAGTTTTTAAAATTCCAATTTTAAAATTCCAAAATCCAATGTGGGATTTTATAATTTAGATTTTAAGTACAATTCTAAAATATTGGAATTTGGAATTTAAAAAATATTGGAATTTAAAGTTGAAATTTGGAATTTAATAAAAATTGGAATTTTAAAAATAAATATAACACAAAAGGTCGCTCAATTAGAGCGACCTTTCGCTTTTTATTCTAGTTTTAAAAAAAATTGTAATTAAAAAAAAACAGAAATAAAATAATTCGAATCCATCTCAGAATAATGGCTTTAAAAATTTTAGAAATTACTCCATTGATGGTATGTCTTTTAAACAATTGATGTAAATATCTTAAAAGCAAAAAGAGAATTTCACGGCTTAATCCATTGGTTTATAAATAACTTTTAGAAAGTGTGAATTAGTACTTTTTCGTCTTTTTCGTTATCATTCATATACTAATTATAGATACAATTCTAACATTTAACCTTAGGTGTTACTTTTTTCTTTTCGAAGTTTCGACAAACACATAAATCATTTGCTCATTAATTGGTCTGTTACTAAAAACCGTAAAAAAATGAGCGACAAATTTTTTAAATTTTCTCAAAAAAATCATTTTTTAGGTTAATAAATCAGTGAAAGAAAATCATTCTGAAATCATAGAAATAAAATGTATCTCATTGATTTCTAGAGTGTAAAATTAATTATTATTTTTCTAAACTAATGTTAAAAAATGTTATTTTTTGGACGCATGACCCAATTGTTAACATTCAGCGTAATTTTCGTTAAGACTTAACCCGAATTGAGTAGGTAAAATTATAAAAATGCCTTATTTTTACCCTATAATTGTTTAAATAAAATAAATCAAAATGGATTGGATTACAGCCAGAGAGTTTGAAGATATAACCTATAAAAAATGTAATGGAGTAGCAAGAATCGCTTTTAACAGACCAAATGTTAGAAATGCATTCCGTCCTAAAACGACTTCAGAATTATACCAGGCCTTTTATGATGCGCAGGAAGATACTTCAATTGGAGTAGTTTTACTTTCTGCAGAAGGACCTTCGACAAAAGACGGCGTTTATTCTTTTTGCGGCGGAGGCGATCAAAATGCGCGCGGACATCAAGGATATGTTGGAGAAGATGGGCAAGCATCGTTTAAATATTCTTGAAGTACAGCGTTTAATTCGTTTTATGCCAAAAGTAGTAATTGCTGTTGTTCCAGGTTGGGCTGTAGGCGACGGACATAGTTTACACGTAGTATGCGATATGACTCTTGCGAGTAAAGAACATGCTATTTTTAAACAGACAGATGCAGATGTAACAAGCTTTGACGGCGGTTACGGATCAGCTTATTTGGCTAAAATGGTGGGACAGAAAAAAGCTCGTGAAATTTTCTTTTTAGGTAGAAACTATTCTGCTCAGGACGCTTTTGAAATGGGAATGGTAAATGCCGTAATTCCTCATGACGAACTTGAAGATACAGCTTACGAATGGGCTCAGGAAATCCTTCAAAAATCACCAACTTCTATAAAAATGCTGAAATTTGCAATGAACTTAACTGACGACGGAATGGTTGGGCGGCAAGTTTTTGCTGGAGAAGCAACTCGTCTGGCTTACATGACAGAAGAAGCCAAAGAAGGTAGAAATGCTTTCTTAGAAAAAAGAAAACCAAATTTCGGTGAAAATAAGTGGTTACCGTAAATAATTGTAGATTTCTGATTTTAGTCCCGAAGCGTCGGGATAGATTTTTTTAATCTATAATTCTTAGTCAGCGCATAATAATCTAAAATCTACACTCTAAAATCTAAAATAACAAATAATGAAACATTGGATTGAAGCCGCAAGACTGCGCACCTTACCTTTATCAGTTTCCGGAATTATAGTTGGAAGTATTTATGCATTATCAAATCCAACAGAAACTATTAATACGCCAACAGAAGTATTCAGCTGGAAAGTATTTGGTTTTGCACTTTTAACAACATTAGGATTGCAGGTTTTATCAAATTTTGCAAATGATTACGGCGATGGTGTAAAAGGTACCGATAATGCAGATCGGGTAGGGCCAATGCGCGCTATTCAGAGCGGTGTTATTACGCCTCAGGCAATGAAAAAAGCGATCATAATTACCTCAATACTGACTCTTTTGTCAGCTATGATATTAATTTATTTCGCTTTTGGAAAAGACAATTTCGGATATTCTATCTTTTTTCTACTACTAGGAATTGCTTGCAATCGCGTCTGCGATTCGATATACAGTAGGTAATTCTGCTTATGGCTACAGAGGATTTGGAGATATCTTCGTTTTTGTTTTCTTCGGACTTGTAAGTACATTAGGTGTAAACTTTTTATATGCAAAAGAAATTGATCCGCTTTTAATTCTTCCAGCAGTTTCAATAGGATTATTGAGCGTTGGAGTTTTAAATTTGAACAATATGCGTGATCAGGAATCAGATAAAAAAGCTGGTAAAAACACAATTGTAGTGCAGATTGGCGCAGACAAAAGCAAAGTTTTACCATTATTTTCTAATTGGTACTGCAATGCTTTTGGTAGTTGTTTTTGCCATTTTAAGCGATTATAATTTCGATCAATATCTTTTCTTACTGGCTTTTATTCCTTTGACTAAACATTTAATAACTGTTTACAAGAATCAAAACCCTAAATTATTAGATCCAGAATTAAAAAAACTGGCATTAAGCACATTTCTTCTTTCGATACTCCTTACAATTTGTATGATTTCATTGATTTCAGACATTATTGTAAACTTATTTTTAGGAGGAAGATAAAAACAAACGTTAAACTTTAAACTTAACAAAATGAAAATTACATTTTACGGACACGCTTCTTTAGCGATTGAAGTGGGAGGGAAAAATATTATTGTGGATCCTTTTATTACGGGAAATCCGCAAGTCTGCAGCAATTGATATTAATACACTAAAAGCAGATTATATCTTGTTGACACATGCACATAGTGATCACGTTTTGGATGTTGAAGCTATTGCAAAAAACACCAATGCGGTTATTGTTTCAAATGCTGAAATTACAAGTTATTATGCCAACAAAGGATTCAATTCACACCCAATGAATCACGGCGGAAGCTGGAATTTTGATTTCGGAAAAGTGAAATATGTAAATGCTATTCACTCCAGCAGTTTTCCTGATGGTACTTACGGCGGAAATCCTGGTGGATTTGTGATCGAAGGCGAACATAAAAATATTTATATCGCCGGAGATACTGCATTAACGTACGATATGAAATTAATTCCGCTTCGTACAAAATTGGATTTAGCAATTCTTCCAATCGGAAATAATTTTACAATGGATGTAGAAGATGCTATCATCGCTTCAGATTTTGTAGAATGTGATAAAATTTTAGGTTACCACTTTGACACTTTTGGTTATATCGAAATCAATCACGAAGAATCAATCCGTAAATTTTTCGATAAAGGAAAAGATTTAATGCTTTTACAAATCGGAGAATCTATAGAATTATAATTGGCATCCTGAGGATAGTCGAAAGAAGGAGCTAATCCTGCTTTCGGCTATATCTTTTAAGGCAAAGAAAAATTGCCTCAAACGAAGTTCACTAAACTCCAATTAAAATAAAATTTGGTGAAGTAATCGGGGCTAGGCAATCGTTTCCATAAGAAAGTTATTTGGCATAATCTATGTTATTATATAATGAAGTTTTTTTAAGTAAAAATCATTTTAATCTGTGAAATCTGTGGCAATTAAAGCATCATCACGAAATACAACTTTCAAAAAAATAATCCTATCGCTGTTTATTACAGTTTCCTTTACTGCTTTCGCACAGAAAGACGGTTATTGGGACAAAGAGCGAGCAACTACAAAAGAAATTATGGTTCCCGCACGCGATAGAATTTATATTGCGACAGAAGATCTTCCAGTTGGAACCACAGAAATCGTTTATCGCATTACACTTTTAGACAAAAATCAGGAACTGACCAATAGTTTGGTTTCTTTACTAAAAGCTATTCCAGATCCAACAGGCGTTAGTCAGGGATCCGCAGGAGCTGTTTTTTTGATGTCTAAAATTTCTGGAGATGACGAATGCACCTATTCGATTTTTACATCAAATGAAAATGCAAAAAAATATGTTGCAGACGGTAAAATTGATAAAGCTTGTTTTTCTCAGGCCGAACCTGTAAGCAAAGACGCAAAACGTTTATCGCTTGATAAATCTTCCTGCTTAAAACAAAATACCGGAACAATTTGGTTTGGTTTTGAAAGTAAAAATTGGATTCTAAGTCAGAAAGTAGTTTTAGAAGTTGTGCCTTGGGTCGATTCTAAATTAAACCGCGACTGGAACCAAGACAATAAAAACGAAATCATAAGTTTGTGTAAAACTTCTACAATGGCACAAAAAATGGCAAATTCAGATGATTTTTGTGTCTGCATTTTGAATAAAATCATGAAACAATATCGTTATGATGAATTCCAAAAATTATTAGCCGTCGAAAAAACAAAAGTGTATAAAGATTTTGGAAACGCCTGTTACAAAGATGCCGACATTTCTAAAAATGTATTCAACGACTTACGAACGCAGGCATCTTCATTAATAAAACTGCAAAAATACAATGAAGCCATTCCAAAAGCTGAACACTATAATAAGTGAAGGTAAAGCAACGGCTTTAGATTATAGTTCATTAGGATATTGCTACATTTTAACCAAGCAATATGCAAAAGCATTAAAAGCACTTCAAGAAGGCGAAAAGCTGGATGATACAGAATTAATGGTGAAGTTAAATTTAGCTCACACTTATTTAATTACTAACGATTACAGCGAAGCAAAAGCAATTTATAAAAAATATCAAACTCAAAATGTAACTGATAGTTTGAGCTGGGTTGCCAAAACAAAATTGGATTTTGCGACTTTTGAAAAAGCCGGACTTCCATCTAAGGATTTTGAAAAAGTGCTTAAACTTTATAATTAAAATAAACATTCATTGAAAGCTTCTTACCAAAAATATTTATTAAAATTTAAACGCCCTTCAGGAACTTCGAGAGGTATAATGACCGAAAAAGAAACCTGGTTTATCACTTTGGAAGAAAATGAAAAAAAAGGAATAGGCGAGTGCGGGATATTACGCGGCTTAAGCGCAGACGATCGTGACGATTATGAAGAAAAACTGCAATGGGCTTGTAATAATATTCATTTAGGCGAAAAAGCACTGTGGGAGGCCTTACTAGAATTTCCATCAATACAATTCGGAATAGAAATGGCTTTTCAATCCTTAAAAAGCGAAAATTCATATATTTTATTTCCGTCAGATTTTACTACAAACAAAAGTTCTATTGCAATAAACGGCTTAGTTTGGATGGGAGAATCTTCTTTCATGAAACAGCAAATAGAAGAAAAACTAGCCGATGGATTTAACTGTATCAAACTTAAAATTGGTGCAATAGATTTTGAAAAAGAATTAGAATTACTTCAATTTATTAGAAGTCATTTTTCACCAGAAGAAATCGAAATTCGAGTAGATGCAAATGGCGCTTTTGCTTCTGCAGAAGCTTTAGATAAACTTCATCAATTAAAACAATTTGAACTTCATAGCATAGAACAGCCTATAAAAAAAGGTAATGTAAAAGAAATGGCACAGCTTTGTAAAGAAACGCCATTTCCTATAGCTTTAGACGAAGAACTTATTGGTGTCTTTTCATTAGAAGAAAAAGAAAAGTTACTTCAGGAAATAAAACCACAGTATATTATTTTGAAGCCAAGTTTTATTGGCGGTTTCAGAGGCACCCAAGAGTGGATTTCGTTGGCAGACAAATATAATATCGGCTGGTGGATTACATCGGCTTTAGAAAGTAATATTGGTCTTAACGCCATTGCTCAATGGACATTCCTTCAAAATTCAAAAATGCCCCAAGGTTTAGGAACCGGAGCATTATATACTAATAATATAGATTGTCCTTTAGAAGTTAAAAATGGTAAGCTTTGGTACAATACCTCAAAAGGTTGGGGATTGTAGGTTCAGAGTTACAAAGGGAAAAAGGTACAGAGGGACAAAGGTTCAAAGGAGCAAAGATACAGAGCGAAAACTTTGCGCCTTTGTTCCTTTGCCACTCTGAACCTTTGTTTAAACCTTTGTCCCTTTGAACCTCTGAACCTATTTCCTTACTCTTTCCCGCCTAAAAGATTTTGTCGCCAATCTTTTAATTCCTGCCATTTTCCTTGATAGGCAAATAAAGCTTGTTTAGCCCAGGTACTTGGATTATGTATGGAGTAATTTTCGCCGCCTGCATCAAGTATAGATTGTAGTTTTTCAGTTGATGCTTGAGAAAGATCATACCATGTTGTAATGCCCGCATTATTTAATAATGCTTCTATTTTCGGACCAATTCCTTCTACAATTTTCAAATCATTATCTTTTATTTTTTTGCCTAGAACTGTTGCTCGCTAATGCGCTGTCAAAAGGAACTAATGTTGGTGCCGTGGCGGTAAATGACTGAGGTGCTATTTTAGGTTTCGCGACTAAATCTGCTTCTAATGTCGCTATTCGGGCATTTAAATTTCTAGTATTCGCTTTACAGGCATCCAAATCAGCTTGAAGGGATAATGCAAGCGAATCATCATTTTTCGAGTTCATTTTTCCAAGCAGGTAACCTAAAATCCCACAGATTAATCCCACTAGCACAGGTATTAAGATACAAGGTATATTCATGATCGTATGTTTTGATTAGTTATTTAATTGTAATTACTGTTCTTCTGTTTGACGCTTTTCCTTCTGAAGTGTTATTATCACCAATGGGTTCATCTGGGCCTTTAGACTGGGTTTCGATCCTAGTTTGTTCTATTCCGTTTTTAGAAAGATAACTTTTAGAAAATTCAGCTCTTTTTTGTCCTAAAACAATATTTGAATCACGGTTTCCAACATTATCAGAATGTCCAACAGCTAAAACAACAGCATCTTTTACATGTTCTGTATACTTAATAATATCGGCCACTTTTTGTTTTTCTACACTGCTTAAAGTTTGGCTGGACTGATTTGTGTTAAAGTGAAGAAGCGACGGATCTGCGTTTATCTTGTCTTTTAAAGCGCTCCATTCGTCGTTTGTAACGGCAGTAGAATCAATAGTTCCAAAGGTATAATCTGCAGGTCCTAAAAGAGTATCTGCACTCGTTTTCCAATTGTCTATTATTTCACCTTTGGTAATAAACTGTTTTTCAGTTAATCCTTCTGATACAAAGTAGTTCTTAACATCATTTGCCCTTGCCAGACCCAGGCTCTCAAAAGATGTAGTATTTTTTTCATCTGACAAAGCGTAACCAGTTATTGTTACTTGTCGCTTTGGATTTGAAGCCAAGAATGTCTTTAATTTCTGAATTCCAGTTATAATAGAATCACTTACAGGCATTATTAAAATAGCGCTGTTTTTAAGGAACTTGAAATTATCATTTGTACGATATTCAATTCCCGAACCATTCAATTCAAACGGAACAAAATTAGGCTCTTGAACAGCAGTTGAAGCTGTTTTGGGAGTATCATCCGTTGGTGTTTTCTCATTGCAGTTGCGACAAAATTTCAGATACAGATAAGTACCCAAAATAATGGTTATTGCAATGCCTAATACATAAAGTGCTTTTTTAGACATAGATGATAAAGTTTAGATTCTATCAAATTTAACTAAAAAAATAACACGTAATGTATTAATAATCAGTTATTTTAATGTTCTTGATTTACGTCTTTAAAATTGAATTAACATTTTTTTGCTTTTCTATATTTTCAACAGCTTGATTAAAATGAGTAACTTGCATAAAAAAATAACGCACATTTAAAATGGTCGAAATAGAAAGAAAATTTCTTGTGAAATCTGAAGACTTCAAGAAACAAGCTTTTGCTCAAAATAAAATTGCTCAGGGTTACCTTAGTTCTGTTCCAGAACGAACTGTCAGGGTTAGAATTAAGGGAAATAAAGGGTTTATAACTATAAAAGGAATAAGCCACAGCGGTGGTATGTCACGTTTTGAATGGGAAAATGAAATTCCGCTCGACGAAGCGACTGAACTTTTGAAATTATGCGAAAAAGGCAAAATAGAAAAGACCCGTTTTGAAATAAAATCCGGAATTCATGTTTATGAAGTTGATGAGTTTTATGGAGAAAACGAAGGTTTAGTTATGGCAGAAATTGAATTAAACTCTGAAACAGAAGCTTTTGAAAAACCAGATTGGCTTGGAGAAGAAGTTACGAACGACGAAAGATATTATAACGCCTATTTGAGTAAAAATCCATTTAAAGAATGGCAGAAATAAAATGACAGAAGCAACGATACGACCTTATTATAGTAGGAGGAGGCCCAATTGGTCTTGCCTGCGCAATCGAAGCCCAAAAGAAAAAATTAAAATATTTAATAATTGAAAAAGGAGCAATTGTAAATAGTATTTTCAATTATCCGCTTTATATGACCTTTTTCTCTACTGCAGAGAGATTGGAAATTGGTGATATTCCGTTCAATTGCTTAGCGCCAAAACCTGGGCGTCAAGAAGCTTTAGAATACTACAGAAACATTCATCGTTATTTTAAATTCAATATTAATTTATTTGAAAAAGTAATCAGCGTTCAAAAAGAAAATAACAAGATTTTCAAAATAACCACCGACAAACAAAATTACGAATCGAGTAATGTTATAATTGCTACAGGTTTTTATGATATTCCGATAGAAATGAATATTTCTGGAGAAAATCTCCCAAAAGTGCGCCACTATTATAAAGAAGCACACGAATATGCATTTAGAAAAGTTCTAGTAGTGGGTGCCAATAATTCTTCTGTAGACGCGACTTTGGAATGCTGGAGAAAAAGGCGCCGATGTAACTATGGTGATTCGTAAAAATGAAATTAACAACAGAGTAAAATATTGGGTAAAACCTGATATTGAAAATCGGATTGAAGAGGGAAGTATTAAAGCGTATTTTGAATCGAATATTGCTGAAATCCGAGAAAATGAAGTTGAAATTGAAACTCCGAATGGAAAGGTTATAATTGAAAATGATTTTGTTTTGGCCTTAACCGGTTATAAACCAGATTTGAATTTCCTAGAAAAAATGGGAATTCAGCTTTCTGACGACGAATTAAAAATTCCGATTTATAATCCTGAAACAATGGAAACAAATGTAGAAGGATTATTTCTTGCAGGCGTTGTCTGCGGCGGTATGCAGACACATAAATGGTTTATTGAAAACTCGCGCGTTCACGCCAGTATGATTGTGAATTATATTACTTCGACATAGGTTTGCCCCGAATTTCACGAATTTTCGCGGATTTTTTTATTGAATTTAAATTGTCACATCGAGCAAAGTCGGGACGTGCGCAAATTATTTAAGATTTATATTCTAATAAATATTTATATAAAAAAATAGCAAAAATTCGTGAAATTAGTAGCAAAAAAAAATTAAGAACTACAAGAAAGCATTGAACAGCCCACTTTAGATCTTGCCCAATCTGGTCGTTTCGCAAACCATTTTTCAGCTTCTAACTGTTCGTCGTATGGATTTTTCAACAGCTGAAATAACTCGTCAACTAAATCATAATTTCCTTTGTCCGCTTCATCTATAGCTAATTGTGCCATATAATTTCTCAGTACATATTTCGGATTTATCAAATTCATTTTCACAGCGCGTTCCTCATCTGACAGCTCTTCACTACTTAAACGTTTAAGATAAACCGACAACCATTTTTGCCAAGAATCTAGAATTTCGCCTTTTATTTCTTCTGGCAAATAAAATGCATATTCGATTTTTTCGAATGCCTGTTCTACAGAATCCTCTTTTTTGATTTGACTTAAATTTCTAAAAAAGATAGTCATATCGGTCTCAGATAATTGGAGAATTTCTTCAATTCCCTGAATTATTTTATCATCAGTATTACTTGAAGTGAAAATACCTAATTTGCTTAAAAACATATTTTTATAATCTTCTTCAAATTCAACTATAAAAGACTCTAGTATTTTTTCTAATGGTTCAGCTTCATTAATTAATGGATACAGCGCATTGGCGAGTTGATATAAATTCCATTGTGCAATTTGAGGCTGATTTCCGAAACGGTATCTTCTATTTTGACTGTCAGTAGTATTTGGAGTCCAGTTTGGATCATAGTTTTCCAGCCATCCGTAAGGGCCGTAATCAATTGTGATTCCGTGTATAGACATATTATCGGTATTCATTACACCATGAACAAATCCGACACGCTGCCAATGTAGAATCATTTCGCGTGTTGTATTTGCAACTTTTTTAAAGAATTGTAGATACTGCTCTTTCGGTTCACCAGTAATTTCCGGGAAATAATGCTTGATTGTAAATTCTACAAACTCTTTCAGATTTTTAAGTTCATTTCTCGCTGTTAGCATTTCAAAACTTCCAAAACGAATAAATGATGGTGCAACACGGCAGACCACTGCGCCTTTTTCGTAAGCAGGGTTTCCATTGTATAAAATGTCTCTTAAAACCTGATCACCAGAGAGAATCAACGAAAGGGATCGAGTAGTGGGAACTCCCAAATAATACATCGCTTCTGCACATAGATATTCTCTGATCGAAGAACGTAAAACGGCCAAACCATCTGCGGTTCTCGAGTATGGTGTTTTTCCGGCACCTTTTAACTGCGGCGTATAAAATTGATTATTGTGTTCAACTTCCGTTAAATTAATAGCACGTCCATCGCCCAATTGTCCTGCCCAATTTCCAAATTGATGTCCGGCGTAACACATAGCATATGGCTGTGTATCAGGAAGAATGTCTTTTCCAGAAAAAGCATTTAAAAACTCTTCAGATTGAATCTCTTCTTTTGAAATTCCGACTAAATCGGCAACTTCTTCAGAGGCGTGAATCAATTTCGGATTAGCTGGTTTTGTTGGATTTACATAAGAAAATAACGTATTTTTTACCTGGCGAATTTCATTGCTCAATTCTGGATCCGCTGGTAATTCGGCTGTAAATCGATTGTTTATTTTTAGATTTTTCATTTTGTTTCTTTCTTTTTTATTTTGTCACAGATTACGCAGATTAGAAGGATTTTATTTGCCTCTAATCTTTGACAAAACTTTAAATTTAACCAATTAATTTATCGGCGTACATTTTATTTAGTTTCTGAATTTTTGGATCAATTACGACCTGACAATATCTCGCATCTCGATTTTCATTATAATAATTTTGATGATCATCTTCAGCTTGGTAAAAAACTTCAAAAGGTTTTAATTCCGTAACAATCGGGTCAGAATATGCGGGTTGTACTTCCTGAAAAACTTTTTCCGCTGTTTCCTTTTGTTTTTCATCATGATACAAAACAATAGAGCGATACTGCGTTCCGTTGTCACCGCCTTGACGATTTAAAGTTGTTGGATCATGACTTGTCATAAATATAGAAATAAGGTCACGATATGAAATTATGTCAGGATTGAAGGCGACTTGAATCACTTCTGCGTGTCCCGTTCGTCCTGTACAAACTTCGCGGTAAGGTGGATTTTTTATAAACCCGCCGGAGAAACCCGATTGTATTGATTTTACACCTCTTAAACGCTGAATCAGAGCTTCAATACACCAAAAACAACCGCCTCCAAATGTAGCTATTGCTGAATTTTCCATAAATAATGCTTTCTTTTAGTTGAATGCCTATTAATTCGATAGGATATTGTGATAATTTATTAAAAAAAAGATCTTTTGACTAAAGATATCCAACAGGAATGTAATGTTTGAAGTTTACCATTGATAAATTCGCAATTTTATAAAAAAGCGATATATTTGCAGTCAAACACAAGGCACAACTAATGGATAGCAAAAATAGTACCATCACTCTAGAAACTTATTTTCAGGAATTTAGACAAAATATTGTCGGTATAAACCAAGAATTTACGTCACCTTATGGCAGAAAATCAATTATTTATACTGATTGGACTGCCAGTGGAAGGTTATACCGCCCGATTGAGGAAAAATTATTAAATGAATTTGGACCTTTTGTTGCCAATACACATACTGAAACTACGGTATCTGGTACCGCTATGACAAAAGCGTATCATCATGCAAGACATATTATTAAACGTCATGCAAATGCCAGTAATGATGACGTTTTAATTACAGATGGAACTGGAATGACGGGAGTTATCAATAAATTCCAGCGTATTTTAGGATTGAAAATTCCAGAGAATTTGAAAAGCTTCACGAATATTCCGGCAGAAAAGAAACCAATTGTTTTTATTTCGCACATGGAGCATCATTCCAATCAAACTTCTTGGCTGGAAACTATTGCAGATGTTGAGATTATTCCGTCTTGCGAGAAAGGACTTTTTAATTTAGAAAATCTTGAATCTTTACTACAAAAATACAGTGACAGAACAATAAAAATTGCTTCTATTACTGCTTGTTCAAATGTTACAGGTTTGAGAACTCCTTTTCATGAAGCGACAAAATTGATGCACCAGCATAATGGTGTTTGTTTTGTGGATTTTGCCTGCTCTGGTCCTTATGTAGAAGTGGATATGCATCCTGCAGATCCAGAATCTTATTTGGATGCTGTATTTATGTCACCTCATAAATTTTTGGGTGGACCTGGAACTTCGGGTGTTTTAATTTTCAATAAAAAATTATACAAAAATATGATTCCTGATTGTCCTGGCGGCGGAACGGTAAGCTGGACAAATCCTTGGGGAGAACATAAATATATTGATAATATAGAAGATCGTGAAGATGGCGGAACGCCTGGTTTTCTTCAAGTTATAAAAACAGCACTTGCAATCGAGCTGAAAGAAGAAATGGGAATCGAAAACATTATGCGGCGTGAGCATGAAATTGTAGATTACGTTTTTAGTGAATTGGATCCTATTTCGAATATCAAAATTTTAGCAGGACAACATAAAGAGCGTCTTGGTGTAATTTCGTTTTTTATAGATGATCTTCATTTTAATTTAGGTGTAAAACTTCTAAATGATCGTTTTGGAATTCAGACGAGAGGTGGATGCGACTGTGCGGGAACGTACGGACATTATTTACTGCATGTTGATCAGGAAACTTCTAATAAGCTGGTTAATGAAATCACGATTGGTGATCTGATCAAAAAACCGGGATGGATTAGAATGTCTATTCACCCAACAACAACAGATAAAGAGATTGCTTTTGTATGTGAAAGTATAAAAGAAATGGTCGCAAATCATAAAACTTGGGCTTTAGATTATTCTTACGATAGAGATAGAAACGAGTTTATCCATAAAAATGCAACTTCTTTTGAAGATGAATTGGTAGCGAGCTGGTTTAAATCTTAGTTTTTTTAACGTAGAGAACGCAAGGATTAAAAAATATTAAAGCCGACAGTTTTTTAAAACCTGTCGGTTTTTTTATGATATGACGGGTTTGTTAATAGAAAACTCAAACGTGTCATCCTGAGGAACGAAGGTTCACACACGGAATTCTACAACGATTAATAAACTTCTGTGCGGAGTTTATAGTGTGATCCTTCGTTCCTCAAGGATGACAAAAAAGCTCTGAAAAACAATAAGATTTACATTTTTTTAGTTGGATTTTGAGATTTCATGAATAAGTGTTTATTTAATAGCCCCGATAGAAGTGAAAATCCTTTTGTGCTGATCCCGAAGCTTCGGGAAGAACAAAAGATTGTAACGGATAGCGGGACTTTAGTTCTTCAAAAAACGTATATTTCTGCTTCTTAAACATTACATTATCAAACGTACGCCGCCTAGATCTGAAACGCGGTAAGAGAATTTATTTCCTGGAGATCCGATGAACATAAAGTTTTTGGGAATTTTCCATTTTTGGGAAAGTTCGTCAATTATTTCTGGTCCAAAAACGCCATCTATTTCAATATATTCGATATCAAGTCCGTCGTAGGCGCGGTCCAAAACTTCAAGGTCTTTTTTTAGAGATTCGTTATCTACGGCCTCACTTTTAACATGGACGATTTTTAGTTTTTTGGTGGTCTCATTATCTTCCACATATTGCAAGACTTTGTTGAGAATTGTAATATCGTCACCTTTCGTAAAAAATACAAATTCCTGTGAATTGATTTTTACACTTAAATTTTGAAGATACCGATTGCTCACAACCACCATTTTTCGAAGCGGCTGATAGAAATATTCTAAGGCTTCAATAAGCAGACGAATTAAATTGACGCGGTTTAGCATGATTCCGATAAAAATCAGGGATGGGATCATGTATTGCAAAAAGGTATAAAACGAGTTGATATTCAGACGCATATTACCAATAAAAGCGACAATAATAAAAGTTACCGCGGCTACAACGGCAATACCGCGCGCGCGTTCCGGTCTTGGAAGCTTTTTTCGTTTGTATTTTAAAAGTAAATTACCAATTCCGAATAATGCCATTACGGCTAAAAATGAAAAAGTATAAACCCCAGCCAGTGATTCTAAATGCCCGCTTGTAGCAAAAAGTACTGAAATGCAAAGGATTAAAAAGCTGATGACAATTCTGTAATGCGAACCTCTGTTGTTTTGTTTCAGGAAATAATTTGGCAGAATTCTGTCTAATGTCATTCTGTTTAAAAGGCCGGAAACTCCAACAAAAGAGGTTAAAACCGCTCCGCAGAGCACCATAACAGCATCGATGGAAATTAGCCAGGCCAGCCACGAACCGCCGGTTGTCTGTCCTAAATGCGCCAAAAGGGATTCTTTATTTTCTCCAACTTCAGTTAACGGAATTACACTAACTAATAATATAGCAATCACCGGATTAAAGAAACTTACAATCGCCCACATATTGCGAAGTGTTTTTGGAAAAACTCCGTGCTCTTGTTCTTCCACAAAATTAGCAGAACTTTCGAAACCAGAAATTCCGAGCATTGCCGCCGAAAAACCAAGAAAAAGCGCTGTTTTAATATTATCGTAAGCAATAGGAGTCGCCCAATTGACATGAAAGGTTTCTAATCCGTTGGTCATTACAAACCACATGGAAGCTAAAACCAGCAAAGTTAAAGTTGCAATGTGGGTCAGAAAAATGATAACAGCCGCAAATGCAGATTCTCCAATTCCTAAAATGGCTAGTCCTGTAAATAAAACTAGAACTACGACGGTTGCAATTGTAACATTTAGCCCTTCAAAAATTCCGTGCAAATAGTGCATGCCTTCAGACGCCGAAATTACTGCGGTTGCCATGTAGGATAAAACGGTTAAAGTAGCGACTAAAGAAGCCAATCGTTTGGTTGAAGTGTTTAGTAAAACATTGTAAGCTCCTCCGTTTAGTGGAATTGCCCCAACCACTTCTCCGTAAATTTTTCGGAATAGAAATAATACAACAGCAACAATTAAAAGAGAAATCCAAGCATATTGCCCAGCATATAAAATGGTTAATGCGGAAACATAAAGGCAGGAAGAACTAATATCATTCCCACAAATTGCAGTTGCCTGTAATTGATTTAATTTTTTGTGTACGATTTCTTTCATCAGTATTTAGGATTAACACTTTTAGTAAAAAACAATAAGTAACAAATAAATTATAATCGGGGGCAAAGGCAGTTTGAGTTTTGAATTCAAAAAATTATTTTACCTCTTGAAATTTTTGTAATGATAATAAAGCCTGCTTTTGTACTTTTTTCTGAAAAAAACCAGTCCATCCTAATAAATAACCTGTAGTGCCGAAAGCTTGTTTTGACCATTTCCAGACATCAAAACTATCGGTATGTTTAATAATTAAGCCGTCTTTAAAAACAAATTCGGCGTAAATTTTATTATTAACTTTTCTGTTTGTTTTGCTAAAATTGTATGTAGCGACCCAATTGGCAGAACCTGTAGAGTCGTCAGCTTTTACATTAGAAAACTCAATTTTTAAATTCCCTTTACTTTTTAAAAGCAAGATCTCCCACATTTTAGAAACCTGATCTTCTTTTAGTAAACCAAAGGCCGGATCAATAAAGTGTACCTTTGGATGGTAGCATTCACTCATTGTTTTGGCATCTGCATTTGCAAAAGCGGTATAGAATTTTGTAATTAAGGTTTCATTTGCATTCATACTGAAATTTTTAATGTTAAATATAAGATTTATTAGATTAAAAAATCATTATAAAACACTAATTTCTTTCGCAGTATCGTATGTTTTTTTTGATTTGTCGAATGCAGTCGAAAAATAGTTCATTTTATTGTAAGCTGTAAAATATCCGGTTTGATTACCAAAAGTTGTTGGACCGCCGGCAATTATAAACCTAACAGCATAAATATCATTCTTTTTAAGTTTCAGCCATTCTGCAGGAGTAAAATAATAATAAGAAGTTGTTTTACCGTCTGTAGATTCTTTTACATTTTTGTCCGTGCAGGCAATAACATCGGCATTTGAAAGATCTACATATAGACCTCCAGCAATTCTTGCCTTGTCGTTTGCCGTTGCGACTGTAATTTTTAAAATACCACCTTTATCCGTTTTTGCTATTTGAATATTAACTTCGCCAGTATAAGCGTATTTTTTCGCAGATAAAAGTGTAATCCTGTGTTGCAGGAAAAGGAGCAGAGCCCTTTACACTTATAGTTTGCTGTGCGATGGCAAAAGTTGAAACAAATAGTAATAGAAAAAACGGTAATTTAAAATTCATAATTTATATGTTTTATTGATCGGCTAATTTGGCGTCAAATTTTTCATCCCAATCCATTGATTTTATGGCTGAAATAAGGTTTTCATCATTTACAAACACTCGCGACTCTTTATTTGCTACTTTCTTTGAGTATAGCGCATGGTAGCGGTAAATGACTTCATTTTTGGTTTTGTAAACTCCATCTAATTTTAAATCAATAAAACTTCCGTAATATTGTCTAAATCTTTGGCAGGTTTTGGTCAAACGTTCTTCTGTCGTGTTTTCCAAAACCGATTTAGTTACTTCCGTTTCATTAAAAGGTTTAAATTTTGAGGTATTACAAGTTTCTAAAACTCTTTTTCCTAAATCATACGCTTTTTGTCGCTGATTTGCACTTATGTCGGCTCCAGAAACTTTTTTAATTTTTAAATCTTCTGTATCTCTGCTTACTGTTTTCGATTTACATCCAATTAATAATAACAAACATATAATCAATCCTGCTTTCTTCATAACTATTTAAGTAATTTTTAATAATAAGTTAGGGTCGGGACAATTTTCTATATAAAAGTTCAGGTCTTTTGTGTTGCAGACACCTGGATAATCTCCCCAGTAATCTTCAATTTTATGAATGATTTGAAAATGGACATGCGGGGCATAATCACCATTTACTGAGGCATTTCCTAAAGTGGCAATTTTTTCGCCCTTCTTAAATTGTTCTCCGATATTTAATTTTTCTATACTTTCTAACGACAAATGACCGTATAAAGTATAAAATTTTTCATTTTCTATTTGATGTTCTAATATTATGGTAGGGCCGTAATCGCCTAAACCAATATTATTTTTAAAACTATGGACTTTACCGTCTAATGCGACAAGAACAGCAGTTCCAGCCTCTGCCCATAAATCTAAACCAATATGAATATTTCGCTCAGGCTTAGATTCGTTTAAAAATATAGAGTCGCGCTGGTACAAAAAGCGACCTTCGATATAACCGCCAAAAGCAACTTTAGCATTATTTTCTTTTAGATAACTTAAAATGTATTTTTCAAAATCCTCAGACGTATCTAACTTCTCTTCCATTAAATCTTTATTCGAAACCGATAAATTTAACGGCGTATATTCTGAAATTTTAATTGATTCATCAATAACTTTAGTAGGTGGTAAGGCGTTTAAAATAGAGGCAAGGGGTTTCATAAATTTAAGCAACTTTTTTTATAATTATTAATTCATTGTGTACTTCTATTCGGGGCGCATTTTTGTTGTAAACAATTTTGGATTTACTTCAGAAATATATTTTCTATTTCTAACATTGTGGGCTTCATCGAGAATCATCGTATTAAATAAAACATAACCATTGTCTTTTAAAAGAGTACAAATTCTGTCTACAAAAAATTTTTCAAATAAAAAGTTCGGCATATTAGTATCTTCAAAAATGTCAATTATAATAAGATTGTACCTGTCTTTGGTTTTTAAAACAAATTCAAAAGCATCATCAATTACCACTTCTAGTTGTTTGATTTGATTAAGATTAAAATATTCGTTGGCAATCTGAATCATATCTGGATCAATTTCAACGCCAGTTATTTTATGCTTATAATCAATTTCATCTACCAATGTTTTAACAACACTGTCGCCGGCCACTCCTAATAATAAAATATGATCCATTTTTAAAATGGTTTCATAGCCAATATTTCGAAGACCGTAACGCAAAATACGCTGCAGGCTTCCGTAAGAATAATTTGTGTTTTCAGAATCTAATACTAATTCACCATTTGCCCAAGTCACTTCAATAATTTTACTTCTGGCAGATTTCTTTTTAAAGATTTTAATAGGAATTATATAACTGAAAAATTTTCGAATCATTTTTGAATGCTTTTACTCAAATTTAGTATTAAATCTTTTATTTTGCACCAAATAATATGTCTTTAATGAAAAAACTATTGTACAAATTCCTATTTTTTAAGCTAATGGGCTGGAAAATAGTAGGAATAAAAAATGCCGAAATCAAAAAATGTATACTAATGGTAATGCCTCATACGAGTAATCACGATTTTTATATAGGACTTTTCACGCGTGGTATATCAGGATTACAGATGAATTGGGTAGGAAAGAAGGAATTGTTTAAGTTTCCTTTCGGCTATTATTTCAGAAATGTTGGAGGAGAACCTTTGGACCGATCCGGCGGCTTAAATAAGGTAGATTCAATTGCCGCCATTTTTGATCGAAAAGAAATCTTCCGATTGGCTGTTGCTCCAGAAGGAACTCGAAAAGAGGTAAAAGAAATTAAAACAGGATTTTACTATATCGCGCTTAAAGCGAATGTGCCAATTGTTGCTGTAGCTTTTAATTGGGGCAAAAAAGAAGTTAGTTTTGGTGAAGCATTTTATCCAACTGGAAATTATGAGGCTGATTTTGAAATTTTGAAAAAGCACTATCAAGGCGTTTCAGGAAAAATTCCAGAAAATGGATTTCCACTATAATTTTTAAAGATTTTTTCAAATGCGTGAGAATCGCGTAAATAAAAAAAATATTTACCTGTGCCCAAATATGCGATTATTTTAAATTAGGAAGAATACGTTTTAAAAGTTCCATTTTTGTAAAAGAATACAATTTTTTCAATTTCGCTTTCTTCCGAGTTTAAATTTGGACTTTTTAATTCTGACGGAAATTTTGTTTCCGTTTTTTTATTTTCATTTACTTCAATTGTAGAAAATAAATCTTCGCCAGAATTTTGAATTGAAATAGGTAAGGGAGGTGAAATTTTTTCCTCGTCATTTTTCGGGAAATTTCCTCTTCCAATTAAAATCCAATAAAGATCTACATCTGGAAAAACTTCCAAAATTTTCATGACAAAATCTAAACTTGGTTTGTTTCTGCCAGATAATAGGTGAGACATACTCGAACGTCGCACACCAATTTTATCAGCAAATGCAGAGGCATTTAGTCCATAATAGTCTAATACAATCTCAAGTCTTTTTACAAAATCATCTATGTTTACCATTGTAAATTTTAGTTTTAGAAATGCATATTTACAAATGTAAACAAAAAGAATAACTATAACAATATTACAGTTGTAAATCTTCTATATAATGAATAATAACTTAAATATATACTTTAATAAAATCACATAAGTAATTGAAAAACAAAGTAATGAGCTTTAATTTTATGATTTATAACATTTGTTAATTCATATCGCTGAACCAATAGGGTATTGGGGTAATTAACTGTTTACATTTCTAAATTATTAACATTTTAAATAGTTTACAATTGTAAAAATAAAGATGTTTACTTTTGTAAACTAATCAAAACACAATGAATTTAGAAGTACTTTTTACAGAATACAAAGAAGAAAGCATATCTGGAAGATATTTGACTTTAGATCATATTAAACCACTTTTAGATAAATTAAATACAAATAATCAAGTACAGATTATTGGAACATCAGTTTTAGGTGAACCTATATATAGTTACCAATTTGGGACAGGACAAACACGTGTTTATTTATGGTCGCAAATGCACGGAAACGAAAGCACAACCACAAAAGCGCTATTCGATTTTATTAATCTGCTAAATGGTGAAACAGATTTTGCAAAGAGAATGCTCAATACTTTTACCTTTTATAGTATTCCTATATTAAATCCAGATGGCGCAAGATTGTACACACGTGCAAATGCTGTTGATGTAGATTTAAATCGCGACTCTCAAGACTTGACACAACCAGAAAGCAGGGTTCTAAGAGAAGCATTTGAAAGTTTCAAACCGCATTATTGTTTTAATCTACATGATCAGCGTACTATTTTTGGCGCAGGAACTACTGGGAAGCCCGCAACGGTGTCTTTTTTGGCACCCTCTTATAATGAAGAGAGAGAAGTGAATGAGAATCGATTAAAAGCCATAAATATTATTGCAGGAATCAATCATGAACTTCAGAAATATATATCAGGACAAGTCGGCCGTTTCGATGATTCTTTTAATATTAATTGTATAGGAGATACTTTTCAATTTCTAGGTGTTCCTACTATATTATTTGAAGCAGGGCATTACCCAGGCGACTATGAAAGGGAAATCACACGTAAATACATATTTTTCTCGTTAATTTTGAGCTTTAAATTGATTTCCGAAAACGTTTTAGTTGATAATCGATTTGGCGAATATTTGAATATTTCACAAAATAACGTGGTTTTTTATGATTTTATGTATAAAAATGTCAAAATAAATTATGATGGTATCGAAATTATTACGAATTTTGTCGCACAATACAAAGAGGAATTAATCGAAAATAAGATTCAATTTAATGCTTACATAGTTGAAGTAGGCGAATTGGAAAATTATTTTGGTCACTACGAATACGATGCAAAAGAGCAGGAATATTCGGATGATTTCACAAATTTTCCCAAATTGGGTCAGAAAGCAAATTTTTATTTAAATAAAAATGTTAAATTTGTTAACGGATTAATAAAAAGTTAATTTTTTTGTGAATTTGTTGTTTTTTATATATAATTTTATACTTTGTAATAGCAATTAGTAATATTAATTAAACAATTATGAGTAAATTTCGTTTAGATGAAGTAGATCACCAGATTTTAGATATGTTAATAGACAATACGAGAGTTCCGTTTACTGACATTGCAAAAAAATTATTGATATCTGCTGGAACAGTACATGTTAGAGTAAAAAAGATGGAAGACGCAGGTATAATAATGGGTTCTTCTTTAGCCTTAGATTACGATAAATTAGGGTATTCATTTATTGCTTATGTAGGTGTATTTCTGAATAATACGTCTCAAACAAAATTTGTATTAGAGCGAATTAACCAAATTCCATTCGTTACCGTAGCTTCTGTAACTACAGGAAAATTCAATATTTTTTGCAAAATTAGAGCAAAAGATACTAAGCACGCGAAAGAAGTTATCTTTATGATTGACGATATCGAGGGTGTTTACAGAACTGAAACAATGATTTCATTAGAAGAAAGTATAAACGATAAGAAGCGTTTGATGCATACTATTTTCAAAAATATGTAAGAACTTTTCTTGAATGCTATATTAAAATATAACCTCAAGTTTATTCTTGGGGTTTTTTTATGACTAATTAACCAACCAACTATAACACGATTATGTATACGTTGCCAAAAATTGAACGTTTTAATCAAGACGTTCTCTCAAAATACCACATCTATAATAGTGTTTTTATAACATTACCATTTGATTCTATAGATAATACTGGAGTTTTACTTCCTTTATTTACAGAGACTTGCGAAACGGGCTTTAAAAAACAAGAAACCCCAAAGGAAATTTTTAATTTCTTTTCTGACAGATTTCTTAACAATGCTTCAGAAACTGAAAAAATCGATTTAATGTTTCGATTTATTCAATATATAGAACGCCAAATTGTATTGTTTGATGCTATTGAAGATGCTCGCTTTTCCAGAAGTGAACAACATGGAAGGACGCGGTTCTTTGCGTGATATCAAAGAAAAATCAGATGCGAAAGAAAAAGACGGTGAACTAATTGAGTTTTTAGAAAACTTTAATGTTCGTACTGTTCTAACTGCGCATCCAACTCAATTTTATCCTGGGCCAGTTTTAGGAATTATAAATGATTTGACTGAAGCAATTCGTCAAAATGATTTATTACAGATCAAACAATTACTGGCGCAGTTAGGAAAAACACCTTTCATTCAAAATGAAAAACCAAATCCGTATGATGAAGCAGTCAGCTTGATTTGGTATTTGGAAAATGTGTTTTACGCAACTGCTGGTGAAATTGTACATTACCTTCAAAAAAACATAAAAGAGGGAGAACCAATTCACAATCAATTAATCAAACTTGGTTTCTGGCCGGGAGGTGATCGTGACGGAAATCCTTTTGTTACAACAGAAATTACACTTAAAGTTGCAGATCGTTTACGTACCTCAATTTTAAAGTGTTACTATGTCGAAATGAGAAATCTAAAACGTAAGTTAACTTTCTCTGGTGTAGACACTTTGGTATCTGAACTTGAACATAAGCTTTATCGTTCTGTTTTCTATTCTAAAGGTGAAATTTTTATCACTTTAGAAGAATTATTGACGCAGTTAAATAAAATTAGAGCTATAATTATTGAAAAACATCAATCTTTATACTTAGATGAACTAGAAGCGTTTTTAGTAAAAATCAATTTATTTGGATTTCATTTTGCAACTTTAGATATTCGTCAAAATAGTAAAATTCATAATGTTGTATTTAAAGATGTTGTGAACTATTATTTGAATTCTGGATCTGATATTTTTCCGAAGAACTATTTTGAATTAACAGAAGAGCAAAAAATCAATGTTTTATCAAAAATTAAAGGAAATTTAAATCCTGCTGATTTTGAAGATGAAATTACGAGATACACATTAGAATCTGTTCAGGCGATTAAAACCATTCAAGCAAATAATGGTGAAGAAGGAGCCAATCGTTATATTATTAGTAATAACGAAAGTGCGCTGAATGTAATGGAAACTTTCGCTATGATTCGTTTGAATAATTGGGAAAATCCTACGGTTGATATTATTCCGCTTTTTGAATCTGTAGATGATTTACAAAATGCACATTCTATAATGGAGCAATTGTACACCAATCCAGAATATTCTAAACATTTAAAAGAAAGAGGAAATAAACAAACAATTATGCTTGGTTTCTCTGACGGAACTAAAGATGGTGGTTATTTAATGGCAAACTGGAGTATTTATCAGGCAAAAATTTCATTGACCGAGATTTCTAGAAAATATGGTATTAAAGTAATTTTCTTTGACGGACGCGGTGGGCCTCCAGCTCGTGGCGGCGGAAAAACACACAAATTCTATGCTTCTTTAGGACCAAAAATCGAAAATAACGAAATTCAAATTACGGTTCAAGGTCAGACTATAAGCTCTAATTTTGGAACTTTAGATTCTTGTCGTTACAATATTGAGAACTTATTAAGTGCTGGAGTAACGAATCAAGTTTTTAGTAAAGGAAAAAATGAACTTACTGCGGATGAGACTGAAATCTTGACGCAATTGGCTAATTTAGGATATGATAAATATTTGAGTTTTAAGAATCACCCAAAATTTATTCCTTATCTGGAAAAAATGAGTACGCTGAAATATTATTCTAAAACTAATATCGGCGACCGTCCTTCTAAAAGAAGTAAATCTGAATCTTTAGATTTTGCTGATTTAAGAGCAATTCCATTTGTGGGATCTTGGAGTCAGTTAAAACAAAATGTACCTGGATTCTTTGGAGTTGGTTCAGCTTTAAAACATTTTGAAGAAAGCGGGCAATGGGATAAAGTAAGCGATTTATATCATAACTCATTATTTTTCAAAACTTTACTAGAAAATAGTATGATGTCATTGGCAAAATCATTTTTACCATTAACAGCATATATGAGAAAAGATCCTGAATTCGGTGAATTCTGGCAGATTATTTACGATGAATTCTCAGAAACAAAGAGACTTTTATTAAAAATTGCTGATCATAAAACCTTAATGGAAAATTATCCCGATGGTATTGCTTCAATCCAAATAAGAGAGCGTATTGTTTTACCATTATTGACAATTCAGCAATATGCTTTATTGAGAATCAATGAGTTGAACAAAGAAGAGTCTCCAAATGAAGAATTGATTAAAGTTTATGAAAAAGTAGTAACGAGATCTCTCTTTGGAAATACTAATGCAAGTAGAAATTCAGCTTAAAACTGAATCTTACACTATAATTTATATAAAATGAAAGTAAGCGATATAGCAGAGAATGAATTTTCCGGCCATTTTGGTACATATTTAAAACAAGCCGGAGATGGATTATTGATTGAGGAATTAGAAATTTCTCTTCATGAATTTATACGATTTGTTCAAAATATTCCTATGGATAAATTTGATTACCGTTATGCAGAAGGTAAATGGACGATCAAAGATATTATCCAACATGTTATGGATACAGAACGTATTTTTGCTTATCGTGCTCTACGTTTTTCAAGAAATGATCAAACGCCTTTGCCAAGCTTTGAAGAGGATGATTATGCGAATAGCACCAATTCAAATGGAAGAAGTATTCAAGATTTGCTAACTGAACTGTCAGCGCTAAGGCATTCAACTTTATTGTTTTACAAAAGCTTATCTGAAGAACAACTTAAAAGAATTGGAACAGCTTCTGGTAATCAAATTTCTGTTCGTGCTTTAGGCTTTGTCATAATCGGACATCAAAAACACCATCAAAAAGTTTTTGAAGAAAGGTATTTGTAGAAAGGTAAACTTCTTTATAAAAAAATCCTGTGAAGCAATTCGCAGGATTTTTTTATTTAAATAATATTTTCACAGCCTGCCATTTCGACAAAGGAGAAATCACACTAAAAATTGAATAAATTCTTTGCAGATTCTCGCATTAGATTTCCCCTTCGTTGAAATGACAAAAATGAGTATTTATTGAATAGTTTGATTTTTTCTTTCTAAAAACGCCAAACCAAATCTAATTTTATCATAAGACATTTTCTCTTCAAAATAATCAAAATAAGGTCTCAAAGCGTTTGGATTTTCTAAAACTGTTTTTGCTTTTTCGATTTCAGCAATTTCTGTATCAGAAATAAATGGATTCAAATCGAGATCGTGACCGTCAACATATAATTTAGCCAAATGCGAAACAATTGTTGTTCTGCCTAAACTTCTTCTTTCGGCAATTTCATCTACAGAAATACCGCTTTCATATAATTCTAAAGTTTTTTTATAGGTGTTTTCTTTTTTATCTTTCTTAACAACCGATTTGTTTTTGTAAAATTCAATTATAGCATTGATAAACTCGGAACCATATTTTTCAAGTTTAGCTTTTCCAACTCCTTCAACAGCAAGAAAATCTTCATCTGTCATTGGTCTTAAAATTTCCATTTGCCTTAAAGAGGCATCACTGAAAATTACATACGCAGGAACTTCTTCTTCTTGAGCAATTTCGTAGCGTAATTTTCGAAGTGTTTCAAAAAGAGAATTTTTAGCTGTTTTAGTTTTCGCTTCTTTAATTTCAGATTTATCGATTACTTTCTTAACAACTGTTGTCAATTTTACTTTTTCACCTTCAAATAAAACTTTCTTTGCAAAAGGGGTAAGGAGAATTTTGTTATGTTGATGAAAGGCAATTTCACAATATCCCAAATTTATAAGCTGAATAAGGTATTGATTCCAGTCGTACCAAGAAATATCATCGCCAATTCCGTAGGTTTTTAGCGTTTGATAATTTTTTTCGTAGATATACGCGTTTCTCGAGCCTCTTAAAAAATCTACAATTACTGCCAGTGGCTCAGATTCTTTCAAACGTGTAATTGCAGATAATGCTTTTTGCGCTAAAACTGTTCCGTCGAAAAAAGTTGGCGGATTTTTGCAGATATCACAATTACCGCAATTTTCTGTAACCAATTCACCAAAATAAGAAAGCAGAATTTTTTCTACGGCGCACTAACGGCATCAGCGTATTGTTTCATACGATCTAATTTCGCAAGCTGAATGTCTGCATTTAATCCGTCCGAAGCAAATTTCTGAAGCTGAATCACATCTGCGTAACTTTCGAACAAAACTGTTTCGGCTGGTAAACCGTCACGTCCCGCACGTCCAATTTCTTGATAATAACCTTCTATGTTTTTTGGAAGATTATAATGAATTACCCAGCGAACATTCGATTTGTCAATCCCCATTCCGAAAGCAATCGTTGCGCAAACTACCTGACAATCGTCGTTTATAAATTGATCCTGAGTTTTCGCACGCGTATCGTTATCTAAACCAGCATGATACGCTTTTGCTGTAATTCCGTTTTTCTTTAATTTTTCGGCTAATTCCTCTGTGGTTTTACGGCTTAAGCAATAAATAATTCCTGATTCATTGGGTTTATTTTCAACAAAATCAATGATCTGTTTTACACGATCCAATGCTGGACGTACTTCTAAACTTAAATTTGCACGATCAAAAGAGGCAATAAAAGTTTTTGGCTTTATTAAATTAAGCTGTTTTGTAATATCTGTTCGCGTTGCTTTATCAGCTGTAGCGGTCAGCGCTAAAACTGGAGTAGAAGGGAAGCGGCTTTTTAAATATCCCAAATTAGTATAAGCAGGTCTGAAATCATGACCCCAAGACGAAATACAATGCGCTTCGTCAATTGCTATTAGACTAATAGTTAGTTCATTAAAAGCAACATCTAGATAAGAAAGACTTTCTGGAGCAATATATACCAGCTTAAAAGTATTAGATTTTAAGTTTTCTATATAATACTGCTGTTCTTGTGCAGACTGTGAGCTGTTTATATAGCAGGCAGATATTCCGTTTGTTTTTAAGCTGTCAACCTGATCTTTCATTAAGGCGATCAGTGGAGAAATCACTATTGTAATTCCGGGTAAAATTAAAGCAGGAAGTTGGAAACATATTGATTTTCCGCCTCCGGTAGGCATAATAGCTAGAGCATCTTGCCCCGCTAATATAGTATTTATAATTGTTTCTTGATTTGGTCTGAATTTTTCAAAACCAAAATTTTCTTTTAATGCCGCATGTAATATTTCTGAAGTCATAGGGCGTATAATCTTTAATAAAAGATTAAAATTAAAAATAATCTTACAAAAATATAAAATTTGTTTAATTATTATGGTATAAAAAAAGGAACTCGAATAGAGTTCCTCTTATTTTATTTCAAAGAAATGAATTAATCTTCATCTTCTTCTTCATCCTCGTCATAATCAGTATCTGCTTTGTCGTCGTCATCTTCATCATCTTCGTCGCCGCCTTCAACATCAGGTTTGTCTTGATTATCATCTTCATCATCGTCGTCGATATCATCATCAAGATCCATTCCTTTAACTGGAACGATTGTATCTACATCAACATCAATATCATCATCTTCATCGTAGTTTTCAATTCTATCAGCAAGTTTAGTACTAATTTTTACTAAATAGATAGTGTCTTCTGTGCGAACTTCCACAGCTTCAACTAATTCGTTTTTAGCATTTCTAAAACGGATTACATCCGAATCATCATAACCATCAGGAAATTTTTCAACCAAAAGGTTTAAAATTTCATTGGTAAGTTTAGCGTAGTCTACTATAACTCTTTTCATAAATTATTTTATAAATCTAATAAATATGCAAAAATTAACGGAGCAACAATTGTAGCATCCGACTCAATAATAAATTTAGGGGTTTTGATATCTAATTTACCCCAAGTGATTTTTTCATTTGGAACTGCTCCAGAATAAGAACCGTAACTAGTTGTTGAATCTGAAATTTGGCAGAAATAGCTCCAAAATGGAACATCATGCATTTCCATATCTTGGTACAACATTGGTACAACACAGATAGGAAAATCACCAGCGATACCACCACCGATTTGGAAGAATCCAATTCCTTTAGAGCTGTTTTTTGAATACCAGTCTGCTAGGAATGTCATGTATTCAATTCCAGATTTCATAGTAGATGCTTTCAGCTCTCCTTTAATTACGTATGATGCAAAGATATTTCCCATTGTACTATCTTCCCATCCTGGTACAATAATAGGCAGGTTTTTCTCTGCAGTCGCATACATCCAGCTATCTTTTAAATCAATTTCGTAATATTCTTCTAAAACGCCCGACAACAACATTTTATACATAAATTCATGCGGAAAATAACGTTCTCCTTTATCATCTGCATCCTTCCAAATTTTGTAAATATGTTTTTGTAAACGACGGAAAGCTTCATGCTCAGGAATACATGTGTCTGTAACACGGTTTAATCCTCTTTCTAGCAATGCCCACTCATCTTCTGGTGTTAAATCACGGTAATTTGGTACTCTTTCATAATGAGAATGAGCTACTAAATTCATGATATCTTCTTCAAGATTTGCACCTGTACATGAAATAATATGTACTTTGTCTTGTCTGATTACTTCTGCAAAAATTTTACCAATTTCTGCTGTACTCATTGCGCCAGCCATACTTACAAGCATTTTTGCACCATCTGCTAACTGCTGTTCATATGCTTTTGCAAGCATCTACTAATGAAGCAGAATTAAAATGCAAATAATGTTTTTCAATAAACTGACTGATTGGTCCTTTCATTTTTTTTGTTTTTTTTTTGAATTAAAAAGTTTAACCTTTTTGGATGTTAATGCAAATTAAGAATTTTCTAAATATTTATCTTACTTAATCTGCCGTTTTTTTACAACTTTTTTTGTAGCCTAAAATCTTCAATACATCATCTGAAGTTTGCTGTTCTGAAAAAACTTCTGTCGCCAGAATACCATTTTCGTCACGATCTATCAAAATGTGTTTAGGTCGCGGAATCAAACAGTGGTGAAGACCGCCATATCCTCCAATTGTTTCTTGATATGCGCCAGTATTAAAGAAACCAATATATAATGGCTTTTCTTTATTGTACTTTGGCAGATAAATTGCGTTCATGTTTTGCTCAGAATTGTAATAGTCGTCACTATCGCAAGTCAGACCTCCCAACAAGACCCGCTCGTAAGTATCATTCCAACGGTTTACCGCCAGCATGATAAAACGTTTGTTTATAGCCCAAGTATCTGGTAAAGTGGTAATAAAAGAGGAATCAATCATATTCCATTTTTCTCTATCATTTTGTTGTTTTTGATACAAAATCTGATAGATTGCACCACCGCTTTCGCCTACAGTAAACGATCCAAATTCCGTAAAAATATTTGGAACATCAACTTCAGCTTCATCACAAGCAATTTTAATTTGATTGATAATTTCATCAATCATATATTGATAATCATAGTCAAAAGCTAATGAATTCTTAATTGGAAAACCACCTCCAATGTTCAAGCCATCTAGGGTAGGGCATTCTTTTTTAAGAGCAATGTATACTTTAATACATTTTACAAGCTCATTCCAATAATATGATGTATCGTTTATTCCGGTATTGATAAAAAAGTGAAGCATTTTAAGCTCTAATCTATCATTTTCCTGAATTTGTTTTTTATAAAAAGAAACTATGTTTTTATAACCAATTCCTAATCTTGATGTATAAAATTCGAATTTAGGTTCTTCCTCAGCGACAATACGGATTCCAATTTTGAATTTTCCTTTAATTTCTGCTTGAAGTAAATCTAATTCTTCATAATTGTCAATAATCGGAATAGTATTCTTATGTCCGTTATTAATCAATCTTGCAATATTACTAATGTATTCGTCTCTTTTAAAACCGTTACAAATTACATAAGTACTCTTATTGATTTTTCCGTTTTCTAATAAATTCTCCACAATATTAACATCAAATGCGGATGATGTTTCAATATGAATGTTATTCTTGAAAGCTTCATTCATAATGTATTCAAAATGAGAACTTTTTGTACAATAACAATAATAGTATTTTGCTTCGTATTTATTTTTTTCCATTGATTTTCTGAACCAGGCTTTTGCCTTATTGATGTTTTCAGAAATCTGAGGCAGATAAGTAAATTTTAATGGCGTACCATATTGTTCAACCAATTTCATCAAATCGATATTGTGAAACAATAGGTTGTCTTTATTTAATTTAAATTCTGTTTGTGGAAAATAGTATGTTTGATTTATTAGATCAGAATATTTTGTATTCATTTATGTGTCAATGTTTAGAGATTGTAATTTTATTTAAATTTAGGTTTTTTTTGGAACTAAATCTTAAATTCAAACTCTAATATTGGCAAATATAATAGGCAGTTTTTCGTGCTCCGCTTTTGAACATTGGAAAACATCTGGGCAAAACGGACTCTTGCTATTATAAAACCGATCTAACATTCTTAATAAAGAACTGCTGAGACGGTTTCTATAAGAACTAAAGTGTCTTTGTTTCCTGTTTGTTTTCATGGTGGCAAATGTAAAAAATAATATATACCTAACGCAATGCTTTTGATTAAAAAAAGTTTAAGATTTATAATCTTGAAACGCGTCTAGAATCAATTTATTTTCAACGGATTGGTTAATTTTTATCTTTCCTATTCCTTCAATTAATGCGAATTGAATTAAGCCGTATTCATTTTTTTTGTCGTGAATAAGCAATTCTAAGATTGGATCGATGTCATTTTCTTCAAAAATTACATCGTCGTAAATGCCTTTTATGACAGTTTTGATTTCTCTGTAGTCTTCATCTGAAATTAGATTCTTGTGAAGAGAGATATAACTTTCCAGAATCATTCCAACAGCAATTGCTTCTCCGTGAAGTAAAGTAGTTTTGGTTTCACTTTCTAAAAAATAACTTTCAATAGCGTGACCCAAAGTATGCCCAAAATTCAAGGCTTTACGAATGTTTTTTTCTGTTGGATCCTGAATAACTATTTCATTTTTGATTTCAACAGAACGATAAATTAATTGATCTAAATCGTCGAAAATAATCGATTTTAGATCAGAGAACTGTCTCCAGTATGGTGCATCATAAATTAAACCATGTTTTAGCATTTCGGCTAAACCAGAACGCATTTCACTTTGCGATAAAGTTTCAAGATATTGTGTATCTATTAAAACCATCTGCGGTACATTAATAACTCCGATCTGATTTTTAAGATTTCCTAAATCGACACCGGTTTTTCCGCCAACAGAAGCATCTACCATAGATAATAATGTTGTAGGAATATTGATAAAATCAACTCCTCTTTTAAAGGTAGAAGCAACAAAACCTCCTAAATCTGTAACGACACCGCACGCCCAGATTAATTACAAGTGATTTTCTATCGCCTCCAAGTTCTGTTAAGATATTCCAGATTTCAATGCAGGTTTCGATATTCTTATTAGCTTCTCCAGCTTCAAATTCAATAATTTCAATTGTCAGATCTGTTTCTAAAAGCGGTATAAATTTTGGCAAACAAAACTCATTGGTTTGATCATCAACAATTATAAATATGTTAGAGTATTTAGTTTCTCTTAAATGTTTATTTAAAGCTTCGTATGCATTGTGGTTAAAATGTACGAAATAATTATTGGCTTGAATTGACTGCATGATTCTTTAGTTAATTTGAACCGCAAAATAAGGCAATTTTAAGGAAATAATATTCAAAATTTGGTTCTAATTTGTTTAAAAACGAATCATTCTAAATTAAAGAGTCAATTAAAATCAAGAGCAATTAGATTTTATTTCATACAGTTTTCATTAATCGCTTGTTGAGCCCTGGCATAGTTTTTATTTTTAGCTATATTAAAATATTTACATGCGTTAGATTTATCGTTTTCATTTAAATAACAAATTGCTAAGAAATATTCTGTCTTTCCATCGTTTAAGCCTGGATATTTCAATGCATTCAATAAAAAGCTTATTCCTTTTTTATACTCTCCAGTCTTAAGATAATAAAAACCAATATTCTGGGCAGCATATATACTTTTTGAGTCAATTTTTAGAGCCTTTTCGTAAGATAAAAGAGCTTGATCCATTTTTCTCTGTTCTTCAAATTCTTGACCTTCTGTAATATAACTTGCAATCATTAGATCGTTTTTTCGTTTTTTTAATGTCTGCTTCTTCAGTTCCATTTGCAATATTAGAGTTAGATTCTTTGGCTGGAAGGTAATTTTTGTTTTTTGATAATTCAAAATACTTATTAGCATTTATATTATCATTTAGGTTTAAATAACAAATTCCAATATAATATTCTATTCTTCCGTTATCTGATCCAGGATATTCTAGTGTTTTTTTGAAGAACTTAATTGCTAGATCATTTTTTCCTGTATTGTAATAACAAAAACCTACATTTTGAAGTGCATATATATTTTCTGGATCAATTTTTAAAGCTTTTTGGTAACTTTCCATTTCTTTAGCTCTATTTCCTTGACCTCCATATTCCTGACCTTCAACAAGATAACGTGTTAGTAAAAAACTGCTTTTTTGTTTTATAAGTGTGCTGTCATTTGGTAAAGTCTTTAATCCTTCATCGATGAAATTTGATAATCGCTTATAATCTGCCCCAGAACTCTGTAAACCAAGGCCTGCAAGATTCCATGCCAAAGGTTCGTTTCTAAATTTAGTGTATAGTTTATGTATTTTTAACACTTCGACAGAATCTCTGTTTCTTGTTGCATAACTCATTGCGGCTTGAAATAAAGTTATATTTCTAGGACGCAGATAGAAGGCTTTTTTTGCATAAATATAAGCGCTGTCAACATTTCCTTTTTGAGCACAAATTATTTGTTTATAAAAATCAATTCTTCCAGAATAGGGGTTAATTTTGCTTGCTTTAGAAAAGCACTTTAAGGCCTTTTCATAATTTTTCTCACGTATGTAATAGATTGTCGCATATTCATAAAATGACTCAGAGCTATTAAATGTATTGGGATATTTAGGCATTCTTTTTACTACTTCATCACCTGTAAGTTGTCCTTTATCATTCATATTAATATTATCAGAGGCAATCAAATATTCAAGATTTGAAGCTTTAAATATTATATATGCAGAATAACTTGTTGCTATAGATACTACAATTAAAACGGCAGAAATAGTTTTAACGATTTTAGTACTGCTTGCTAAATTCTTATGATTGAATTTATTTACTACCGTAAGTGCAAGCATCAAACTAAAAAATATAGACATTGTTGGTCTGTACATCGGAAAATTAAAAAATGAATCGACACCGTAAACAATAACTACTAATAGAGTTAAAAGTGCAACTGTCCTTGCATTGGAATCTTCTGATTTGACTGCATTTTTTAAATTAACAATAAACAGGAAAACAAAAAGTGCAAAATATATTAAACCATTTATAACTCCTGTCTCAGCAAATATTTCAAGAAAATCATTGTGCACATGTAGTGAAACAGTAGAATCATTTTCAACAGTTCTTTCATAAGGAATAGATTCTACTTGATAATTACCAAAACCAATTCCTGAAATTGGATTTTTTTTAGTCATTTCGATTGCATTTTTCCAGTAAAATAACCTCGACTGTGATGAACCATCGTTGGTATTAATCTGACTGACTCTATTTTCTAATGATTGATACCGGCCTTTATCTTTAGATTTTTCAAAAATTGAATTTGCAAATAATATAGATATAAAAACAGGAATTATTAAATAGAGAATTTTTATAAAACTAGATTTAGTAAAGGAATTTTTTAAAAGATATATACTATATATAAGATATAATAAAAAGAGATTAATCAATGGCGTTCTTGCTCCTGTTAAGAAAATAACTGTAGTTACTGAAAATAGAACAGCTAAAAGAAAAAACTTTTTATAACCTGAAAAATATGTAATTCCAAGTAGTAAAAAAGGAACTTTAATGGTAAGACTTGCTTGCAAGTATATTTATATTTCCCGTATTTCCTTTCATTGTATTCAAAAGATCAATTATGGAAGCATTTTTAGGAATAATAATAAAATTGTATAATTGCTTGCCACGCCTGAATGAATGCACTTATACCAACTACCAAAATAATTTTATAGAGTATATATAATTTGTCTTTCAATACTATTGTAAGGTTTATAAATAAACAAAATACAATTACAATTTCTGTGACTTTGGTATATACTAAAGGAGGATTTTTGGTCGCAAAAACAGATACACAGCAAAGTAGTATAAAAGCACAATAAAGGTTAAAAATAATGCTACGTTTTAATAATGGAAAAACAGCTGCTGAAGTGATATCTGAATTAAAATAAAAATACAATCCCAGAATTACATTGACAATAGATAAATAAAGAAACTGTGGATTAATAATTTCATAAGTTTTGAAGTAAGGGAAAAAATCAATTATAAGCAGTGAACTAATAACTGCAAGCACAACAAAATTCGATACTATTTTTTTTCTTTTAGTTTCGTTGATGATCGTATCAATACTATTCGCATTCATAATATGATTTTTTGCAAAAATACAAATAATTATGTAATTTCCTACTTTTTGCAATTGAATTCTATTTCAGTTTGGATTATTTAGAAAGTTGTACACTACTTCAATTGAGAAAATTGAAAAATTTGACCTCATTTAGTAAATAATATTCAAAACACTCTATATCTTTGCACAAAAACTAAACTTAATGGAAAAAATATTCGACAACACACAGGTTGCATTTTCGTTAAAAAGTGATACAGAACTTGATAGAGCTTATTTTCTTTTTAAAATGATTGACAGCGAACCATTAGTGCGTATTGGGACAGCAGTAACTAATTTTGCTATCAAAGCACATCTTCCAGTTGAAGGATTAATACGCGCAACTGTTTTTGATCATTTTTGTGGCGGGGTTAACGAAAATGACTGTTTAACTGTAGTTGATAAAATGTTTACTAAAGGTGTTTCATCTGTATTAGATTATTCAGTTGAAGGAAAAGAAGAAGAAGCACAATTTGATCTCGCTTTGGAAATGACCTTAAAAACTATTGAATTTGCAAAGGAGCGTTTAGCGATTCCGTTTGCAGTATTTAAACCAACTGGTTTAGGCCGTTTTGAATTGTATGAAAAATTAGGAGAAAAGCAAACCTTATCTCCAGCTGAACAGGAGGAATGGAATAGAGTAGTAGCTCGTTTTGATCAAGTTTGCAGTGAAGCACATAAAAAAGATGTTGCTTTATTAATTGATGGTGAAGAAAGCTGGATGCAAGATGCTTGCTGATGATCTTGTTACCGATATGATGCGCAAATACAATAAGGAAAAAGCCATTGTATTTAATACTTTACAAATGTACCGTTGGGATCGTTTGGATTATTTGAAAAAATTGCATGATATTGCAAAAGCGGAAGGTTTCTACATCGGAATGAAATTAGTTCGCGACGCGTACATGGAAAAAGAAAACAAACGTGCGGAAGAAAAAGGATATGTTTCTCCAATTTGTGTTTCTAAACAAGCAACAGATGATAATTATGATGCCGCTGTAAACTATATGCTGGACCATTTAGAAACAATGGCGATTTTTGCAGGAACACATAATGAATTGAGTTCATACAAATTGATGGAAATGATGGCTCAAAAAGGAATTGCTAAAAACGATAATAGAATCTGGTTTGGACAATTATACGGAATGAGCGATAATATTAGTTATAACTTGGCTGAAAATGGTTATAATGTAGCTAAATATCTCCCTTTTGGCCCAGTTAGAGATGTTATGCCGTACTTGATTCGTCGTGCCGAAGAAAACACTTCTGTTGCCGGACAAACAAGCCGCGAATTATCTATGATTAAAGCTGAACGCAAACGTAGAAAAGGGAAATAATTTTCAGTTTTCAGTCTCGGTTTACAGTTTACATATTAAAAAGGTTCCAATTTTTGTTGGAACCTTTTTCGTTTGTTGTAGACGTACGTGCGATTTTAGATTTTAGTCCCGAAGCCTCGGGATTAGATTTTAGATTTTACAAAAAAAATCCATTTGCAAAGCAAATGGATTTTTTTTGTATTGGAATTTGGAATTTTAAAAATTGGAATTTTATCTAATAGTTACTAAACTGAAGATTACTTAAGTTCTTATAGATTCCGTTTTCTAAATTAATTAATTCCTGGTGTGTTCCTTCTTCTGAGATTTTTCCGTTATCTAGAACTAGGATTTTATCTGCATTTCTAATAGTCGAAAGTCTGTGAGCGATAATGATGCTTGTTCTTCCTTCCATTAGGACTTCTAAAGCTTCCTGAACTAGTTTTTCGCTTTCACTGTCTAAAGATGAAGTTGCTTCATCTAATATTAAAATACTCGGGTTTTTAAGCGCCGCTCTTGCAATTGCAATACGCTGGCGTTGTCCGCCTGATAACTTAACCCCGCGTTCTCCAACTAACGTTTCAAATTTTTCTGGGAAACCTTCTATAAAATTAAAAGCATTAGCCTGTTTTGCTTGCCAGTACAATTTCTTCGTCAGAAGCGTCTGGTTTTCCGTAGGCAATATTTTCTCTGATTGTTCCTCCAAATAAAATAACATCTTGCGGCACAATACTCATGTTGTCGCGAAGATCTTCTAAATCATAATCGTAAATATTTTTTCCATCTATGGTTATTTCTCCAGAAGTAATATCGTAGAATCTCAATAAAAGAGAAGAAATAGTCGATTTCCCAGCACCGCTAGGTCCAACAATTGCTATTTTTTGTCCAAACTCGGCTTTGAAATTTACGTTTTTTAAAACCTGTATTTCCTGACGTGTCGGGTAACTAAAAGCAACATTATTGAAGGTTACATTTCCTTTAATTTTTTCTTTTTTTCTATTAACATCAGAATTGATTTTCTCCGGATTTTCGTCTAATAATTCGAAAACCCTTTCGGTTGCTCCAATTGCTTTTTGGATCTGTGCATATAATTCGGCGATTCCACCAAATGAAGCTCCGACGAAAGTAGAATACAAAACAAAAGAGATTAATTGTCCCACGCTCATTTCGCCCGCAATACTCAACCGTACACCAAACCAAACTACCGCTACAATGGCGCCAAATAAACAGAAGATAATAAATGAAGCAAAATAACCTCGATATTTACCACCTTTAATAGCCAGTTTTACAACATCGCTGATTTTACCTTTATAACGTGCAATTTCGTACCATTCGTTAGCAAAAGCTTTAACAATGCTGATTCCCTGCATCGTTTCTTCAACTATAACCTGACTTTCTGCAACCTGATCTTGAACTTTTTTTAGAATATTTTCTAATAAACCTTCCAAAAACAACTGCTGCAATTGCCACTAACGGTACTACTGAAAGCATTAATAAAGTTAATTTCAAGCTTTCAGTCGCTAATAAAATAACACCTCCAATAATTAATATAAACTGACGTAAAAACTCAGCAATTGTAGTAGTTAAAGTATCTTGGATTTGTGTAATATCCGCACTGATACGACTGTTTAATTCTCCAACTCTTTTTTGAGAGAAGAAAGTCATTGGCAGTTTTACTAAATTGGTATACAAAGCCAAACGGAGATTTGCCAATGTATTTTCGGTAAAGTTTACAAATAAAGACAATCTGAAAAAGGAGAAAAATGATTGTAAAAACAAGATAGCAATTAATCCTAAAGCGATTGTATTAGCTTGGTCGTTGTCTTTATTTTTTACACAGTCAACAAGCATTCCCATTAATTTTGGAAAGGCTAGGGCAGTAGCTCCCGTTAAAAGCAGAAAAATTAATCCGATGAAGAATTTCCATTTGTGATTTCCTGCGTATGTAAATATTGTTTTTGCTTTGGTAAGTGAAGTAGCAGTTATTTTAGATTTTGGTAAATCATTTTCTTTAAATCTTGCCATTAGAATTTACTATTTTTAGGTATACAAATGTATGACTATAGGAAATGAATACAAAGTAATATTACGAATTAGAGTTCCATATTCTGCTTTTTTAACGAAAATATAAGAAAACACAATTTTTTGTTCATTTTTTAACAGACTGAAAAATAGAGAGCTAAATAAAAACATCAAAAATAATTTCATTTTTTTTCTATTTATGCTTGCAAATACAAAATCTAGCTGTATATTTGCACTCGCAATCACGAAATGATAGCGACCCTAGTAAAATAGGGCGATTAGCTCAGCTGGTTCAGAGCACCTCGTTTACACCGAGGGGGTCGGGGGTTCGAACCCCTCATCGCCCACAGAAAAACTCCTTAAGAAATTAAGGAGTTTTTTATTTAAGTACACTTTTTTTTTCGTTAAGAAATAATTCAAAAATTACTACACCTTTTTATAAATACGCTGAAAATATTTATAAAAATCTTCGTTTTAAATAGTCGACTGCAAAGACACTTTTTGCCTGCCTTAGAACAATTTCCCCTGTATTTTAATTAACAAAATAATTAATTAAAAAATGATCAAATTAATCAACACATTCATAATTACAGGTGGTCCTGGAGTTGGAAAAACAACTATTATTCAAGAATTAGAACGAAGAGGATATAATTGTATCGATGAAGCGACACGTCAAATTATCAAAGAACAAGTAATAAATAATGGAGATGCACTTCCGTGGGCAAATCAGGAAAGATATACTTATTTAATGCTTGAAAGGTCTATAGATGATTTTCTGAAAAACAAGGACGATTCTTCAATTACCTTTTTCGATAGGGGTATTCCTGACACTATAGCATATGCAAATCTAATTAAATTGGAAATATCCAATGAATTAGCTGAAACTGTTCGAAAATACAGGTATAATCATATTGTATTTATATTACCGCCTTGGGAAGAAATTTATCAAACAGATTCTGAGCGTAAGCAAACTTTTACAGAAGCAATTGAAGTTTATGACACATTAAAAAGAACTTATTATGATTATGGGTATCGACTTATAGAAGTTCCAAAACTAAAAATAAGAGAAAGAGTTGATTTTATTCTTTCTACAATTGAACCAAATAATTAGTATCACATACACTAAAACTCCTTAATTACTTAAGGAGTTTTTTTTATGGCTATACTTCCACAATGTATTTCTTTACCATTAATTGTATAAGTTAGATTTCCCTTGTTTAGACTAAGTCCTGTTCGTAAAGTTCCTTTAGCACCTTCAACCACGCAGAGCATTACAACATAAAAGCCAGTTGATTCTTTCGAATTAATGATTCTTTCTAATGAAGCTGCTTTATAAATATCAGTATCTAAAAAAGATTCTAAATCTGTTAAGCCATAATTAAACAAGGACATTTTCTCAGGAACCATCGTATCAGGAGGTATCACTATTTTAAAGTATTTGCCAGGTAAAGAGGGTACTTCATATGAATTTATAGGAAACTCAATTTTCAATTCCAGAATATTATCCGTTTCGTTTATTATTCTAGTCCAAAAAACGGCATAACGATAAACTTCGCCATTAGGAGCAGTATATTTCATTCCGCCTCTCGGGAAGCTGTTTTGTATTATTAGACTTGCGCTTTTAGAATCATTATACTCATATTTAGTATAAATGTCTTTGTTATTAATAATATTCAAATCTTTTTCAGCAAGGCCATTTTTTACCAAATGAAACGTTTCAGCCTCAGCTTTATCTTTCATGGATTCATTCCCTTCTTTACAGGAAAAAAGTAGAGCCATCAAAATCAATATTAATATATTTTTTTCACTTTTTTAATGTACTTTTTTATACCAATTCTTTACCAGTATTTTACAATTAATCAATCTCAGTCGCTTTTAAATTATATTTTGTTCAATTTCAATATTATTATAGGCGGCCCAGCGTTTTAAGTTACCTACAAATCGTTTTAGATGATCCTCGTTTAGAAATATATTTGTCCAATATTCAAATCTATCACATTGAATACTGATGTAATAATTCATAATGGCCAGGCAGAGGTATGGAAGTATTCTTTTTCTTCTTCAGATATTTCAGTCACATTTTCATATCCTTTTAAAAAGCTCTCGGCTTTAATTAAATAGTCATTCTCATTGAGGTTGGTCGAAAAAAGCTGAAACAAGAAATAAGAAATATCAAGACATAACCAGCCATTACCGCAAAAATCAAAATCAAAAAAAGTTACTTTATTTTCTTCATCGATATGCATATTATCAAACCAAACATCAAGATGAACTGCTCCAGATCTTATTTGTTTTTCATCAACATTATCAAACTTAATTTTTAGAAAGCTCGATAAAGCGTCTAAAAATAAAATTTCATCTGATGATTTGTTGAAAAAAAGCTTTGTTCTTGTAAGTGATTCATCAAGTAAAGTCTGCGTATTGTAGGTTATCCTTTCCAAACTGAACATTTCTGCGGCTTTATGAACTTCGGCTAGTCCTTTACCTATGAAAAAACTCGCATCAGCTGAAAATTTTGCTGTTTTTGAACCCTTTGCGTACGAAAAAAGCACGCCATACCTTTTCCCTTCAGGAGCATTAAATTCCTGAACCAGCTCATTCGATATGTCCTCTATTGGATAGGACACGGATGTATTGCTATTTTTCAGATGCAATAAAAGTTTTAATTCTTCGTCTATTTCTACTCGAGTTCTCCAATTGAAGGTGTAGACTCTAAAAACAAACTTTTCATCACCATCCAACACAATATACAAATGGTTCATTGCGGCTCTAAAAAGTTTACATTCTGCAGTTTCACTTAGACCATATTTAGCTATAATGAATTCTCTGATTTTATCTGCCGAAAGAATACTATGTGTAACTGAAAATTCTTGTGCCATTTTTTGTTTTTATTTTAATTCTGAAGAGGGCAAATGTATACTATTTCTCATCAACTTTAAATTTGATCCCGTTTAGGCTAAATTTTAAGCGATTTCGAAAGTAGGAAATTTATATTTAATTTAACTTCGCACACAGATATTATTAACATCTAATGAAACAGATTATTATATGTTTGACGTGAACAATCAAACTAAAATTTATGAAGAAAAAGTACTTAATTATTGTAATGTTATTTTCGATTTTTGCAGTTAATGCCCAAAATGACAACTCAGTCCATGAGAAAAAAAATGAAGTCAAAGTAAATGTTTTTTTGCCTTTATTAGGTGTCTTTGAAGGAACTTATGAGAGAAATTTAAACAAAAAATCATCAATAGGTGTTTCTCTTTTTACCGTATTCAATAACGAAAAATCAGAAGATGATTTAAATTATTCTATTTCTCCGTATTATAGAAGATACTTTGGAAAGAAATATGCCTCTGGATTTTTTGCGGAAGGATTTGGAATGTTAAGCTCAATTGATGGGAAAAAAATATATGATGTAAATGATAGTTCAATATTTACTGAAGGCTCTGATGTAATCGATTTTTCGCTAGGTTTAGGCTTGGGAAGTAAATGGGTTACTAAAAGTGGAATTATATTTGAAATTAATGCTGGCTGGGGAAAGTTATTGTTTAATGCCGATAAAACGGATCATACTCAAGTTGTAAGATTTGGTGTTCAGTTAGGTTATAGGTTTTAAGATAATAATAATATGGTAAAAGCTTTTTAAAGACTTTTTATTTCATATTCTGATGCGATAATAGAGATACTTAAATACGATTTATAAATTTATTCAAAATAATAAATACCAAATAATTACATGAATTTACATATGGCAAATCTTATCCTCAATTTCCGAAACATTTTTTCAAAAAAACCATTGTTGCATTTAATACTTTTAACCATAATTTTTACTTCCAGTTCTATGTCTGCTCAAAAAAAAGAGATGATGGTTCGTATTTCGGAAATTGAAATTTTTCCGGAATTTTTATCAGAATACAAGACTATACTTAAAGAAGAATCTGTTGCATCAGTAAAATTAGAACCTGGAGTTTTAGCAATTTTTCCTATGTATCAAAAAAATGATTCAACGCAAATAAGAATTTTAGAAATGTATAAGGATCAAGATTCTTATCAATCCCATTTAAGAACGCCTCATTTTCTAAAATATAAAACAACAACGATCAAAATGGTTAAAGCACTCAAATTGGTCGATATGAATACAATTGATTCTGAATCAATGAAATTGTTGTTTAGAAAATTGAATGAATAGTATTTTTGAAAGCTAAGCAACATTTTACTAATCAAAAAAGAAAAATTCAAAATCACTTGTTTATTGTTGTCGCGGATACTATATTTGCGACAACAATTTAAATATAGTAAAAATGAGAGAATTAACTTTTGCATCAGTGCAAGTAAAAAATCTAGAAGCATCAAAAAACTTCTATGAGAAAAAATTAGGATTCGAGATTGGAAATACTAATCCTCAAGCCTGTATTTTTAAGTATAATGAAGGGCAGGCAAGTTTTGCTATTCGTACACCGCTCGAACCTATAGAAGGAAAAGAATTAGGAACAGGAGTAGCGCTTTGGTTTGCAGTAAACGAAAATGTAGATGATTTGAAAGAAAAATTCATCGCAAATGAAGTAACTACTGCTGGCCCAATTATTGAAACTCCTTTTGGAAGAGCATTTCATGTTAAAGATCTTGACGGTTATAAACTTACTTTTCTAGAAACAAAATAAATGTAATTATTTACTAATTTTAGAAAGAAATTCTGGAAGAAAAACAACTGTTTCAATATCATTTTATGTCTAAAGAAATTAATTTTCATTTTAAAAGTCCAAAAGATAGTCCAGGTTATTTGCTGGGACAACTGACAATGCTTTGGCGAGCGTAAACTAAAAAAAGTATTAGATCCGTTAGATTTAACCCAGACGCAATTTGTATTGTTGGTCGCATTAGGCTGGCTTTCAAAAAAAAGTGATTCTGTAACACAAATTGACATTGCCAACCAAAGTAATGCCGACAGAATGATGGTATCTAAAGTATTGCGAACGCTGGAAGAAAAAGCTTTCATAACGCGACATGAACATCAAACGGATACAAGGGCAAAAACAATTCGGCTCACAAATACTGGAGAAAGCGTTTTGCAAAAAGCAATTATTGAAGTTGAAAATGCTGACATTGAATTCTTTTCTATTTTAAATGAAAATCTTCCATCTTTCAATTCTAACATGGTAAAACTTATTGCTATTAATAAGACCGAATAGAAGAAGTGTATATGTTATAATGGCCAAAAGCATCGTAAAACCGACTTTGATATAAAAAAACTCCTTAATTTTTTAAGGAGTTTTTTTGTACTTGTTAAAAAGCATCTTCATCAAAATACTCATATCCAGAACCAGTCATATTTGCAATTGTTTTTAATTCTACATAAAAGTTTTAGACTTAATATTTTGTCCATCAAATCGTAATGTTTTGATGTAATTACAATCCAAAAAATATTCAATCCATATCGAATCTCCGATCTGGATTTTTTCATAATATTTTTGATTTATCCAAATGCTTTTATGTTTTTCTTCAACTGCTGAATAAATTTTTATTTGGTGCGAAGTACTATCAGACTCGTGTCCTTCAATCGTAACAATTTCTTTTTCTAAAACTATTGTATCGCCCTCAATTTTAGTCTGCGATAGTAAATTCTGCTGTTCTTTTATTGTGTCTAATATTCCCCTAATCGTAAGGTAAATCCAAAGTCCGAAAATAATTAGAACTATTAAAATTAGAAATCCTTTATCCTCTAACTCATCATTAGTGATGATGGCATAAATACAAAAAGCAGGAAAAACAACCGAAAATAGAGAGAAAATCAACCAGCCTAAGTAGCTCTTCTTGAGTTTTGTTTTCAGGAATTTTATATCCTCATTATTGAGAACTGTAATTTTTAAAGTTTTGGGCATACATTACTATTTGTTCGGCTAATATAAACATATCGCGTTAATTCAAAATATTTCTGTGTTATTGATTTTAGTAAAAAAAAGTAAAACCTTCAACTGAATTATTGCAGATCTCCAAAAAAAGCAATAAATTACATTAAATCTAAAAAATCAATATGCAAAATATAGAACAACAAAAAGACTGGTCAATAGATGAAATTCAGAATGTTTGGCAATTGGTTTCAAAATTGCATGAAGGGCAAAAATATGGTGGTGTTAATGAAGGAGAAAGGGTAGAATACATCAATCATATCGGAAGCGTTGTTTTTGAAGTTCTAAATGCCGTTCGTTTAACAGAAAATATGAATTCTGATTTAGCTGTTAAATGTGCGATGCTCCATGATACCATAGAAGATACAGCATTTGACTATGAAAAAGTAAATGATTTATTTGGAGGTCAGGTTGCGTCGGGAGTTTTGGCATTAACCAAAAATGAAAACATTGCGGATTCGTTTGAAAAAATGCGTGATAGTTTGAGCAGAATAAAACAACAGCCGATAGAAGTCTGGGCTGTAAAAATGGCCGATAGAATATCAAATTTGTATGAACCTCCATATTATTGGAATGACGAAAAAAAACTGAAATACATCGAAGAAGCCGAAATTATATTACATGAGTTTGCAAGACGGCAACAAATATTTGGCAGAAAGATTAAAAAATAAAATTAAAGAGTATTATCGTTTTTTAAGTTCTTCTAACTAAAAAAATAACCTCCAAATGGCTTCATTTTGGAGGTTGTTTTTTATAAACTATTTCAATACGGTATCATAAATCTGATTCACTAGTTCTTGTCTCATTTTTGAATTTCTTTGATCCAGCAGTATAATAATTCCCCAATTTTGAGCTCTGTTATAACAGATAATAGAGGACTGTCCCATAGAGTCGCCTGATTTAGAATAGATGGTATTCTTATCATCTGTCATGATACCTAAGCCTAATCCCATTTCCCTTTTTTCGTCTTTGTAAAAGATTTTTTTCTGTAATTAAAGTCGCTTTACCAACCGCATTATCTTTATTTAAAACAGCCTTTAAATAAGTAACCATATCAGATGTATTTGATTTTACTAATCCTGCGGGCGCTGTAATATTCCAATTAAAGAATTCTTGAATACCTCCTTCAGGATTATGACTTGTTGTGATATTCTTTACATTAAAATCTGTAGTAAAAGTATTTTTCAACTTTAAGGGAATAATTATTTTCTCTCTTATAATTTCATCGTAACTTTTATGATACACTTTTTCAAGTATTTGACCAAGTAAAGTATAACCAATAGTTGAATAGCGATATTTACCATAATCTTTTAGTTCTGTACAATTATTAACTAGAGCAGTCAGCGTTTCTTGGGTAACAATGCTTACAGGTCGCTGTGGATTCAATTCTATCAGCTTTGCAAAATCTATATCAGGTAAGCCGGATTGATGAGATGCCAAGTCTGAAATTTTTATTTTGTTTTTAAGGTTTGGATGCAGTACATACTCTTTGGGAATAAAATTATCTATATAATCATCTGTTTTAATTTTATTCTCATTTACTGCCTGTGCAATTAAATTAGAAGTTAAAATTTTAGTAATAGACGCAATTTCGAAGATTGAGTTTTTATCAATTTTAGTTTGAGTTTCTGCGTTCAAATTACCGTAGGAAGTATAGTACTCTTTATTATTTTGAACTAAACCAACACTGATTCCCACGTTGGGATTTTTTTGATAATTATCCTTTATTATAGAATCAATTTTTTTGGTAATATCTTGTCCAAAAGAAATGTTACTCATTATTAAAAGCCCTGCTAAAATTTTTACTGAAGTTTTCATAGTATCGTTTTTTGTGTTAGAAATTTATTTCGATACAAATGTGAAAAGAAACTAGTCTTACGCGACCGACTAAAAAAAGTCGAACGCTTTTCTTTAAAAAATAATAGTACGACTTTTTACAAAAATAGAAAACACTAATTTCAATACCTTAATTTTCAGCGATATAAAAAAAAACTCCTTAAATATATTAAAGGAGTTTTCAGCAATTCATTTTTCATTAATTTGAAAACTATTTTTTATTTTTAGAAGTTGAAATGATTTTTTTCTGCGACACTTGATCATAATTTGTATTAATTAAATCTGCTACAATTCCAGAATTGTTATGATTTAACAAAATCACCAAACCCCAATCTGCCTTTTTATTATAAGCCAGAATCGAAGAACAAGCCATTGTATTTCCTGTTTTATATAAATAAACATCATCATTTGTTCGCTCCATTTGAAGTCCTAAGCCAATTTCTCTCAGTGTATTTTTATAAAAGGTATTTTCGCTTATTGTCGGCGCTTTTGAAATTTCAGTTTTATTAGATAAAATACTCTTAACCAATTTCGTTAAATCTGATGTATTAGATTTAAGCAGACCTGCCGGCGCAACTACTGTATTCCAATTGAAAAAATCTTGCTGAACGCCTTTATAATCGTAGCCTGTTACCATATTTTCAACAGTATAAGAAGAAGTGAACGTGTTTTCCATTTTTGTTGGAGTGAGAATCTTTTCTTTTATTAAAGTCTCATAATCTTTTCCATATACCTTTTCTAGTATGGCGCCAAGCAAGATAAAACTCATATTAGAGTAGCGATAATTGCCATAATCAATTAATTCTGTTTTCTCATTGATAATAGAATGAACCAATTCTTTACTTATATCTAAAGGCTGTTTCGGATTTAGTTCTGTCAATTTTTTGAAATCTAAATCGGGCAGACCAGATTGATGAGAAGCTAAATCTGAAATTTTTATTTTGTTTTGAAGTTCTTTTGATAACTTATAATCTGGCAGATATCCATCTATAAAATCATCAACTTTTAATTTACCTTCATTGCTGGCTTGTGCTATTAAATTTCCCGTAAAAAGTTTAGTGATAGAACCAATTTCATAAATTGTTTTTTCATTTACTGCCTGCTTACTTTCTTTGCTTATTTTTCCATAATTAAAAAAGTATTCTTTACCATTATCAAGAAATCCAACACTGATTCCAACTTCTGGATTTTTCTTTGAAATTGACTGGCAAATCGAATCAATTTTCTTTGCGGCAGTTTGTCCATAAGCGACTTGACATATTATTAATAAGATTAAGATTCTTGAAAATATTTTCATTGGTTAAAGGTTTGGTGTTTAGTTATTTTTTGATTTGTTGTATTTTAAAGGAAGTATTTTGAGTTGATTTTTATTTCGAATCCACTTTTCTAAGCTCATTGAGCATATCATCTAAAAAAGCCTGCTTCGCTCTTTGTCATCTTTAAAATAACGTTGATACTGTACGCTTGCAGCTTTCAATATCAGCAATATTTACTTTATTAAAAGACCAATCGTCGATTTCTTTGACAGTGATGCTTAAACCGTCGGTACAGCCTTGCCATATTTTAGCAAATTTCGTTTTTTTATCTTCACTCAATTTGCTGAAATCAGCATAAACAGTATAACCGCGCATTTCAGAATTGAAAAATTTTTCAATCCAATAAATAGGAATACCGCCCCAATTTAGGGTTTGTCCTTCGGGTAATTTTATACTCGTTAAGCGCTTTTCGCTCATAGTATGGTCTTGTTTTCCTTTTACAAAAAAGTGTTCATCGTATGTTAATCTTGTTCCTTTAGGCACTAAAATTTTCTTCACTATTATTGGTTCGGTAGTAATAAAATAAGGATAATCTACAGAAGAATTACCGCCATTTGGACTCAAGTTTCCAATACATCCAGTAAGTATCAAAAGTAATAAGGAGGAAAAAGGTTTTATAAATTTCATAGTTCTTTGTCTATTAAGCTAAGATAGAAAAAAACTTACAGAGGCAGTCTATAAATTAGAATTGTTTTCTTAAATCTAGCATAATTTAATTAACTTAGTGTAAATCAATTTAATAAAATCAAAGTTTATGAAAACGAAAATGATATGGGGAAATTTGGTTTCATCTGATTTGCAAAAAACAATTCAGTTTTACACAAATCTAGGTTTCGTACAAAACGGAAAAGAAACAGAAGAATTGGTGAGTTTCTCTTTTGGAGACAGCAATTTTATAATTAACTTTTTCACTTCCAAGAGATTTAAAAATGCTCTAAAAGGCAATATAACGAATACTAAATCTGAAAATGAAATCATATTTTCTTTATCGGTCGTAAGTAGGGAAGAAGTAGAGCTTTGGCACGAAAAAGTCAAAAAAAATTGGCGGAACTATATTTTCAGAACCAGAAAATTTTGAACAAGGTTATACTTTCGGTTTTTCGGATCCGGACGGGCATAAATTTAATTTTCTGTATTGGCCGGGAATGTGATTCAATCTCAATTTATTGTGAATCTTTAAGTTGAATTACTATGCCGCCAAATCTTGCCTCTTGTGCAAAAAACAATTTACCATCAATTATACAATCACAAAATTGGTCGGTATCATTTTCTTTGATAATTTCTCCTTCCTTATTTTTTGTAATTGCCTTGAAACCGCCTGACATTCCGAGGTTTGAAAACTCAAGTACATTTCCATCTGCATCGTATGCGTCTTTAGAAGCACATTCTTGACAAATATACTTTGGATAGCGTCCATTATAATTCACTGGTTTAAAACAATTAGAACACCACTGTTTTATTTCTTTCTTTTTATACTCGTCACTCCAAACTATTCCCTGCCATTCATTAATTTTTTCATATTCTTTAAATGAAGGTTTTTGTTCCTCACGCAATTCATTCAAATATTCCGTTACTTGTTTTGCCAAGACCAATGGTTTATGATCAAATCCGTAATGTACGCTATACTTTAAATACCATTTTTCATCTTTACTAAATTCTTTCCAAAATTCATCTATAGTAGAGTAAACAGCGATTTCATCATAGTGTAATGATTGCCAATCTTCTTGTTTTGAAGGAAATATATCTCCTTTAGATAAAACAAATTCATCATTTAAGAAAGTAAGTTTAAATGTATCAAGAGCATCATAATAATAAATTATAACATCTTGATCTTTTAACTGATTAATCTGAATCGTATAGAATGCGACTAAATTCGGTTTGGCATTATATATTCTTATTCGCTCTTCTAATTCCCTTTCCGAACGATATTTATTTTCTAATAAATTTTCATATTTATCTTCACGAAAAGCAATGGAACGGCTTGAACTTATAAGATCGCCAGAAACATTATCAAATAATTCTTCAATGATTGAATCATTATTGTTTTCTGGTTTAAAAACCCTTTGAGTGATCAATTTGTACTTTTTATCGTCACTAATTATTTCAATTTTATTGTAATTGAAATACTCTTTCCACTCTTCAAATTCTAAAATACGAAGCGTATTCAAATCAATTTTATATTGTTTGGTTGGAATCACGGTGCCATTATAACCCAGATTTTCCCATTTGGTTTTATCTACAATACTTAGAGATACTATTAAAAGTTTAGATTCATAATCAATGAATGTCTGCGAAAATTCCCAGCCCTCATCGGGTATTATTTCAAAATTGCCGTACTCACATTTCCTAGGCTTGAAAAAACTGCTTTTTATAATTTTCATTTCTCTTATAAAGATTGTTACCGTAAATAAACCAATGCAAAGTAAGAATAATGCCGAAGACGGACTAAAATTTATTGAAAATTCAGCTTTTCAGAATACTATTTTTTTGCCATATGACAAATTTCCATTAAAAACTTATACTTAACTTTCGTGCATGAAAGAATTAGTAGAATACTTATTACAGTTTGGTAATTTAAATCAGCGGCAAATTGATTTAATTTTGACCAAAGCTAAAGAACGAGCCATTCCTAAAGATGCTTATTTTTCAGAAGCTGGTAAAATCGCTGTAGAAGTTGGTTTTATTGTAGACGGAATAATGAGGGTTTGTTACTATAATAACAAAGGCGAAGAAATAACGAAATACTTTATAGACGAAAATAATCTTGTTGTCGACCTCGAAAGTTTTCAAAATAGTATTTGTTCCTCAGCTTACGTACAAGCCGTTACAGATTGCAAGATGATTGTTTTTTCTAAAAAAGATTGGGAAGAACTGCTGATCACCATTATTGGCTGGGATACTATTGTACACAAAATTATCTCAAAAGCTTTAATTCAGAAAGTAGCCCGAAGAAGTCCGTTGGTTTCAGAAGATGCTACAACTCGTTATTTATCTTTTATGGAAATGTTTCCAAAAGTTATTAATCGCGTACCGCTTTCGTATTTGGCTTCTTATCTCGGAATTACACAATCTTCTTTAAGCAGAATACGAAAAAATATTCGCTAAAATCGCTTTTTGCCATATGGCAAATGTTTTTGTTTTTTATCGACGCAGACTTTGTACTCAATAATTTAAAAAGATAAAAAAATGGATTCAGTATTAATTACAGGCGCAAACAGAAGCATTGGTTTAGAAACCGCTAAACAGCTTTCAGAAAAAGGATTATTTGTTTATTTAGGAAGCCGTGATCTTGCAAAAGGCGAGGAAGTGGTAAAAGAACTAACACAGCAAGGTTTTAGAAACATTAAAGCGATTCAAATTGATGTTACAAACGACGAAAGTGTTTTAAAAGCACAAGAAATTGTAGAAAAGGAGCAGGGAAAATTAGATATTCTAATCAATAATGCTGGAGTTTTAGGAGATACACCGCAAGATCCTTCGACAACTGCTGTAGAAAAGATCCAGAGTACTTTTGATACTAACTTTTTTGGCGTAATTAGAGTTACACAAGCGTTTATTGAATTGCTTAAAAAGTCTAAGAATCCGATAATTAGCAATATCACTTCGGGTCTTGGTTCACTTACGTTGCATAGCGATCCTTCTTGGAAATATTACGCTATTAAAGCCGTTTCTTATGTTTCATCCAAAGCAACTTTAAACGCTTTTACTGTTACTTTGGCTTACGAATTAAAAGATTTAGGTTTCAAAGTAAATTCAATCGACCCAGGTTATACCGCTACAGATTTTAATCATTTCAGCGGGCCGGGAAGTGTAGAAAGCGCTGACAACTTTCATTATAAAACACACGCTGACTAATGAAAACGGGCCAACTGGAAAATTCTTCAGCAATGATATTGAAGACGAAAGCGAAGAAAGTCCTTGGTAAAATAAAAAAATGGTAGTTTTGTGAAATATTCAATTGAATAACTTTAAAGAAAGAACTATGTCAATTACAACAGAAGCAGAATTAGCAGGAATGAAAAAAGCAAGTGAAGCAGTTGCATTCACCTTAAAAGAAATGAGAAAGTTTGCAAAAGCCGGCATGTCGACCAAAGAATTGGATGATTATGGCGGACAAATACTAAACGATCTCGGCGCTAAATCTGCACCATATTTGACTTATGGTTTTCCTGGATGGACTTGTATCAGCGTTGGAAATGAATTCTGTCACGGAATCCCTTCAGAAAATAGAATTCTTCAAGAAGGCGATTTAATCAATATAGATGTTTCTGCCGAGTTAGATGGTTTTTGGTCAGATAACGGAGGCTCGTTTGTAATTGGTTCCGATGTAAACGAACATCAAAAACTGGTTGAAGCTTCCAAACAGATTTTGCATAAAGCGATTCACAATATAAAAGGAGGCGTTCGTATTTCTGATATTGGTTTTTTAATTGAAACAGAAGCTAAAAAAAGAGGTTATAAAGTCATTAAAAACTTAACGGGACATGGAGTAGGGAGAAACCTTCACGAAGCACCGCACGAAATAGCCAATTATAGAGACCGATTCAATTTGACAAGATTCAAAAAGAATTCTGTAGTTGCGATAGAAACGTTTATTTCCACAACTTCTACTTATGCTGAAACTTTGCAGGATGGATGGACAATGGTTGGTAACAAAGGCGGCTTTATGGCGCAAGACGAACATACGATTGTTGTGACAGAAGGCAAACCAATTATTTTGACAGAAATGAATGAAATCTGGAATTAAAATTAGATAAAAAAACGAAAGCTCCATTAGAAAATAATGGAGCTTTTTTTATATGTTTTTTTTCAATCAATCTAAAACAACTATTAACTATTAACTATTAACTATCAACCATTAACAATTAATAATTAATAATTAATAATTAATAATTAATAATTAATTTAAATTGGTTCCCAAAGTTCTATTTTATTGCCTTCGGTATCCATAATGTGGACAAATTTCCCATAATCGTACGTTTCAATATCATCCAGAATAGTTACTCCGTTTTGTTTGAGTTTTTCTAATAGACCTTCAATATTTTGAACACGGTAATTCACCATAAAATCCTTTTTGGATGGAGAAAAATATTCATCACCCGTTTTAAATGGACACCATTGAGTCGATTCTATTTGATCTGGTTTCTCAAGATTTCGCGATTCAAAACTCGCAGAACCCCAATCATTAATTTCTAATCCTAAATTTTTGGCATACCAATCTTTAGTCTCTTTTGGATTATCAAGAAAAAAGAAAATACCGCCTATTCCTGTAACTTTTGGTGTGTTGTCGTTTGAATTATTCTCGTTTTCCATAAAAATAGTTTTTAGATTACTGATTGAACTGTTAAAACTAAATCTAAGGTATAAAATAATTTATTCCGTTGCCGTTTTTTAAGTTTTGAATTATATTTACACTACAGCATAATTGATCTAAAAAAAGAGTAAAATGAAAAACGATAGAGTATATAAAATACTATTTTCAAGCGTCTATCCTTTATACATTCAAAAAGCAGAAAAGAAAGGCAGAACCAAAGAAGAAGTAGATATCGTAACCAAATGGTTAACAGGATACAGCGACGAAGAACTTAAAGCTCAAATTGAGAAAAAGGCCGACATTGAAACCTTCTTTGCTGAAGCACCAAAATTGAATCCGAATGTATCTAAAATTACAGGCGTTATCTGTGGTTATCGTGTAGAAGAAATCGAAGATCCGCTGATGCAGAAAATTCGTTATTTGGATAAATTGGTAGACGAATTGGCAAAAGGAAAAAGATGGAAAAGATTTTAAGAGAGTAAATAGAGAACCTCCAAAATGAAATCTTTCGGAGGCTTTTGCTATTTTTAAACTCGCAGTAAACCGCGAAAACCTCTTGCGGCATAATACGATTCTGCGCCATTATGATATACAAAAACGGTATTGTATCTAAAGTCAGAGAAAATTGCACCGCCTAATTTTCGTATTTCCGGCGACTGTCAAAATCCAGCTCGATGTTTTAGTATCAAACTTCTCTAACTTCTGTAATTCTTTGTATTGTTCTTCGTTTAAAATTTCAATTCCCATTTCAGCGACCATATTTACAGCGCTGTTATTAGGTTTGTTTTCTTTTCTTTTTTCGAGTGCTTCATGATCGTAACAAATACTTCTGCGTCCCTTTGGACTTTCAGCAGAGCAATCGGCAAAAAGATATTCATCTGTTTTTTTATCGTAACCAATAACATCTGGTTCTCCTTCAGTTCTTTCCATTTCTTCAAGCGACCATAACTTTTCAGGATTGGATTTTAATTTTGCTTCAATTTTTGTCCAATCTAAATCTTTATGCCGATTTAAATTCTTCTCAAAACGTTTTTCAAGCGTACTTAAAATCTCATCCTGCTCGTTTGTAGTTAATACTTTTTTCATCTGATTCTTTTTTTAATTTACAAAACACTTTCTCTCTGCAGGCCTGTAATACCAAGAGAAAATAGTCAAAACAATTAATAATAGCGGGCCAAAAAGTTCTTTGGCACCATCTCCGCATGCTAAATGAGAAATTACCGCACCAGACATAGCAAAGAAAAAACCTGCGTAAGCCCATTCTTTCAGTAAACCAAATTTAGGAATAAGTATTGCAATTACACCTAATAATTTCCAAACACCTAAAAGCGTTAAAAAATAAAGCGGATATCCTAAATGGGTCATCATTTCGGTTTCTTCTTTCATCTTAATGAGCTGTACAATTCCCGTAGAAGTCATTCCTAAAGCCAGCCAAATCGTGGCAATCCAGTAAATAAATTTATTTCGTTTAGACATACTATTTTATTTTAGGTTCGTTACAATTTCTTCCAATCTGTTATGCGCCATATTTAAACCTTGCGCAAAGGGCAATTTTAACTGCTGTTCTCTATGTTCAATTGATTTATAAATAATCTGCATCGTTAATATACTGGTTTTGTCGGTCAGCTTTTCAAATTCTAAAAACTCCAATTGAGGGGCGAAATTTGCATTATCCATTTCAAAAGTTCTCGTTATTTTTTCATTGGGCACAAAATCATGAATAGCGCCATTAGCACTAAATACCACGTTTCCGTTGGGATCGCTTGTTTCAAAATGCCAGCCGCCATGTTTTTTATTTTCCAATTTCAAAACTTTTGTTCCCATCCATTGTTCTACAATTTCAGGTTCGATATAAGCTTTAAATAATAATTCAACTGGAATATCAAATTCTCTTGTGATTACAAGATCTTGTCTGCCGTTTTCTGCTTCAATTTTCGTTTTTCTTTCCATGTTTTTATTTTTTATAATTTTTCATGATTGCTTCCAACTTATTAAAACGATCGTCCCACATTTTTCTAAAGGGTTCAATAAAGCTGTCGATTTCTTTCATTTTTTGAGGATTTAAATGATAATAAATTTCCCTGCCATTTTGTATTTGGTGCAGTAATTCACATTCATTTAATATTTTAATGTGTTTCGAAATGGTCTGTCTCGACGAATCAAAATTATCTGCAATTGCCCCAGGTGTCATTGCTTGTATAGCGACTAAACTTAAAATAGCTCTTCGCGTAGGATCGGCTATAGCTTGAAAAACATCTCTTCTAATTTCCATTATGCAGTTATTTGACTGCAAATATAATGAAGTCATTTGACTGCGCAATATAATCTGATGATTATTTTTAATAAAAAACCTTCAAACTTTTAAATTTGAAGGTTTTACATATCATTTTCCATCTATTTTAATCCAATCCAGCAAACTGAAAAGGTTTAAATTCCTTAAAATTCAACAACGATTCACCAGAATAATTTTCGTTATTAGCCAGACTCAATTTTTTAATTTTTCCTTTTTCACTAAAATCAATTTTACTGAATTCGACCCAAATCACATTCGGATTTAAAACATTATCAAAATAATAAACTAGATTTTTTTGGTCGGCAACAGTTCTCCAGCGGGTAGAGGAGATGTTAGGTTCTGTTTCTGATGCAATTCCCAAGGGAACAGAACAATTTCTTATAACGCCAAATACACTTGCCAAAGCTTTTCTCGTATCATCTGTTTTCGGAATAGCATCAATATAATATGAAGCTCTCACAAAACGATCTGCGACTCTATTAGTTCCGGGAAGCATAACGGTGCCAGGAATACTTTTCCAATAGGTATTGATCGCCAATTGTTCATCAAAAATAGGCGAGTTCGTCATGGTAACATATTTTCTATCGTGATGAATGACCAGTTTTCCATTGACATATTCGAAAATAGCATTATCACCGCTGGCGTCAGAAATTGCTAGATGTACTGTTGCAAAAATATCGGTTCCGGGAATATGGGAAGATGCAATAACAAAATCTTTTTTTTCTAACGCATTTACAGCTTCAGAAACAGTCGAAAAATTATCCAGAACATATTGCGACCAAAGCGAAACGGCCAGACCTTTTACTTTTCCGTTTTTCTCAAATTTCGGATATTGAGATTCTACCAGCCATAACAGATTACCGACAAGTCCTTTTTCGTTCATACCATCAGAAGACGCAATATCCCAAGAACTCGTAATTACGCTTCCATATTTAGATTTCCATTTAATAGAACTCGTTCCTGCTTCTCCAAAACGTTCAATTCCCCGTGGAAAAATCCATAAATTAGCTGGAATTTCTCCTTTCCAGTCCATTGACCTTGCCGTTATTATCGTGCCATTTAAGCCTTCGTAGACAACTCTTGTGCAGGGAAACGCAATTTCAGAAATAAGAGTAAAGGCAAGTAAAAGTGCAAAAAATCTGTTTCGTGATTTCATAGTTTTTAATTTTGATTAAGCGTATACTTTGCAGACAACTAATTTGTAAATAAAACCTCTCTATGCAATTTACGTCTTTTTTGTATTGATTTGAATTTCAATTCAATAGTTATAGAAAATCTTTTTTTAAGATACTTCGGTTTTTAATCAATATTATCTGGAATAATTATAAATAATATTGTGGTTTGAATAGAATTAAAGTATTTTTGGAACAAACGATATTTACACGCCAAAACAACTTTAAAATGATAAAAAAGATTTTCAAAGGTTTCAAAATAGTGATATTAATTCTGCTGGCGTTAATTGCAATCGGATTTTTGTTTGAACATATTTCAAGAGTCTATTACAACAGCAAACGACCGCAGGATTCGGAATTTGTTGAAGTTGAGGGCCGAAAAATTCATTACAAGAAAGAAGGAAAAGGTTCCTGCACCATCATTTTTGAATCTGGTTTGGGCGGAGATTATCTGCATTGGCAGGAAATTCAGAAGAAACTTTCTCAAAAATATACCACCATTTCGTATGATAAAGCAGGAATTTTATGGAGTGAGCCAGCAAAAAATATATCATTAAGAAGATATGCCGATGATTTAAAACAGCTTTTAGAGAAAACAAAATGCCCAAAACCTTATATTTTGGTCGGACATTCTTTTGGAGGTATTACGCCAAGATTATTTATTAAAGAAAACACAAAAGATCTGGCAGGAATTGTATTTGTTGATGTTTCCCATCCAAAGCAATTAGAAAAATCTTCTGAAGCTTTAAAAAAATTCCGTACAGTCGCCTCCAAAAAGTTTTTAAGTTTCTTAAACGAAATTGGTGTGATCAGGATTTTGTACAGCAACGTTTCTTTTACAACCGCAGTTCCAGAGAAACATTGGTTCAATCAGAATGTGAAAACCTATTTTTACCGCATTTTTGACGGAATGATGGCTGAACTGGAAAATGATGAAAAATTAATGAATGAAGCGTCGCGAATTACTAATTTTGGCGCTGTTCCGTTAACCATAATTACAGCTAAATATCCAGATGGAGTAGAAGGCGCGAAAGATAAAAACTTAGAAAAAGAATATTTATCGGTTCACAATGCTTTACAAGTTGATCTTCTGAATTTGTCATCTCACAGCAAACAGATTTTTGCGCAGAAAAGCGGTCATTATATAACGCTTCAGCAACCTGATTTAATTTGTAGTGAAATCTATAAATTAGCGCCAAATTAGTTTTCGGCGCTAATTATTTTATTTAAAGCAGAATTTGTTTTTCAATATTGATTTGTTCCAAAAAAAACTGATCGTGCGAAACAACTATCAAAGTTCCCTGATATTCATTAATCGTCGCCGTTAGAATTTCGATATTTTGAATATCCAGATTATTAGTCGGTTCATCCAAAATAATAATATCGGGCGACTCATTACTTATTGTCAAACAGCAAAGCATCAGGCGCATTCTTTCTCCGTCGCTCAAAGCACCGCAGGGTTTGTCCCAATCATTTTGTGAAAATAAAAAGCGATTGAGCCTCATTTTTATTTCATGTTCTTCTAAACCTGAATCGTTAAAAACTTGAGCTTGCTGATACACATTTAAGTTGTTGTCGAGCAGGGAATAATCCTGATCGATATAAATTGCCTTTTTATTTAAGGATTGAATATTTCCAAGCTTTGGATTTAATTCTCCCAAAATTATTTTTATTAAAGTAGTTTTTCCAGAGCCGTTTGAACCTTTTAAAACCAAACGGTCTCCTGAAAGAATTTCAAAACTCAGGTTTTCTTTCCAAAGCAATTGATTTTCATAGCTGTAATTGATTTCATCTGCTTTAAAAAGTATTTTGCCTTTATGAAATGCAGTAGCATTAAAACCAAATTTCATCTGATCAATCGCTGGAAGCGACGATCGCAACTGTCGCAGATCATCAGAAATACTGCCGATTTTTTCTGCGTGAACATCTTTTATTTTCGAACTGCTGTTTTCTGCTTTATTTCGGAGCGTATTCATCATAATGCGTGCAACACCCGATTTTTCCTGTTTCTTTTTCCCTCTTGAATCTAATTTGTTTTGACGTTCAATCGTTTCACGTTCCTTTTCTTTTGCTTTTCGCAAGGCTTTTTCTTTACTCTGTACATCTTGTTCTAAGGCATTATTTTCAATCTTTTTCTGTTCGCTGTAAAAATCATAATTGCCGCCATAAACAGAAATCCCATTTTTACTCATTTCTAAAGTCTTATTAAGAATATTAAGCAATGTTCTGTCGTGACTTACAATTAATAACGAACTTGAAGTAAATTTAATAAAATCATATAATAACGTTCTTCCTTCAAAATCCAAATGATTGCTCGGTTCATCCAACAAAACCAACTCGGGTTCATGGATCATAATTCCAGCCAGGAAAACTTTCGTTTTCTGTCCGTCGCTCAGCGTTTCCATTTTCAGGTTCAGATCCAAATTTTGAAGTTTCCAATACGATAAAGCTTCTTGACATCGCTCTTCAATTGTCCAGTCATCATTTAATAATTCTAGATTTTCTTCACTTACATCACCTTCAAGTATTGCTTTAAGTGATTTTAGTTTGTTCTCTATATGTAAAGCTTCAGCTATTGTCAGATCATTAAACTGACCAAACAATTGCGGTACAAAATAAGGTTTAGCATTTAGATTTAGTCGCCTAGAAAAAGGCAGTAGTTCACCAGCAATAATTTTCAATACCGTAGATTTTCCAACACCGTTATTTCCAACCAATGCGGCTTTATCGTGATTGTTTATAGTAAAACTAATGTTTTGAAACAGCAGATTTTTATTCTCGTGCTGATACGAGATATTTTGAAGAATAAGCATAGTTCCTTTCTTTTAAGATAAATAATTAAGCGACCGTAAAATTACGGTTGCTTACTAAAATTTTCGAAAGAAATTATTTTTCACATACGTCAATGCTTAATTTGAAGAGTACAAAGATATTTATTTTAGTTGTAAAAATCAAAAAACCATTCTTTACAATCGTAGAGAATGGTTTTTGTATAAAGTTTAAGCTACTGCTTAATTTAAATTTTATCTAATGTTATTTTAGCTTCTTTAGCATCTAAAATTAGTTTATCCTCTGTAATTGTGCTTACACAAGGATAAGGTGTTCCAACTTCATCTTTAATAACAAGACTAGTTCCTTTCTTAGTTAAAGCGTAAGTCCCGTCTGTTATTTCTCGAAGCAAATATCCTGTCACGTGTCCATCTTCTGTAAAAGTGAGCGTACCATTTGTTAAAATAGCATTTTTTGTAGAATCATTCATTTCTATTTTTGGTTCTACAGCACTAACTTTCCATGAATTTACAAGTTTGTCTCTTTTACTATGGCATGATACCATTAATAATACAGCAATTGCAATTACGAGGGTAAATAATTTAGAGTTTCTCATGATTATTGGGTTAAAAGTTAAACAGGAAAAAGTTACAAAAAAAACAACATTATATTATTCATAATCAAATATTTATAAAGTTTTTTTTCTTCATAAAAAACACTGATTTTTTATCTAATCAAGAAAGACTAAAAGAAAAGGGGATTTTAATTAAGAGTTAAGGCTCCTAATATTTCTTCGTACATGAACGGACCGCCTGGATAAGTTGCCGTATAATCAAGGTTCATCCATACTTGACCGCGCTCGTCAATATGGTAATGCAATTTTTTACCGTAGCTTTCTTTAGTAAAAAGAACGTTCTTTATTAAGTAATTGACTTTCTCCAAATCAATCGTAGAACCAATTAAAATTTCTGGATAAATATGTCCTTTGGTGTGAATAAGTCGGGGAGTACCGCCAATAGATCTAATCGTTAGCCGCCATCAAAATAGAGTGATCATCGCAATCGCCAGAGAAATAATCTAAAGATTCGCTCGCGGTTGCAATATAATCACCTTCTTTGGGATCATTCACATAATTCCATCGGCCGTTTATTTCCTTAAAAACGGCAAAACATTGAATAATTGTTCTATAATCTGAATAACCTCTAATACCTTTAAAGTGCTTGGTTGTTGCCATAATAGCAAAATTTCGCACTCTCGGATTCTGATATTCTATTGCATTAATAATTTTTGATTTATTTGGAAATGGAAGCAGTTTTGCCACAATTATATCTTGCGGATACGGATTATCAGACATCGTATAAATCATCGAATTATAATCTTCTGAGATTTCGCTGAAACCATAATTTCCTATAACTGTTCCGTAAAACAACACCAATAAATAAACGGCAATGCACAATATAATTATTGTTCTGAGATACATTAGAAGGAAAAATATTGCTCGCAAAGACAAAAATAAAGATAAAAACACGATCTAGATTGAATGCCCACTCCAAATCGATAAGATTTTGATGCAGTATGATGAAAATCGGAATGGTAATAAAAAGACTTAAAAGCATAATAATAATCCTGTCCCACGGTGATTTCACCTGTAGTTTGGATTTTAATTGCGGAAAGTCAATTTTAGGGAATTTCATCATACGAATCAAAAAAGCAGTATTATAGTGCTTTTACGGTTTCTACAAAAATACTTTTTTTATCAATAATTCCCAGATCAAATAACTGATTTTGAATTTTATTAAAAGCTTTCTCTGTTAGGTTTTTCTGTGACCATTGTGTTAATTTCAGCCACTCTTTAATATCTTCTGCTTTTTGATTAAAAAGTTTAGATAATTTTTTGTCAATTTCGGGAATTTCTTTGAAATCAACCGTTGTTTTATTGATAATTTCAAGGATTTTTTCAACAACTTTTGGATTCTTTTTCAAGAATTCTTCGCGTACCGCAATTATAAAAGAAGGCCAAGGAGTAGGGCAGTCGTCAATACGTCTAAATATTCCTTGGTCTACAAGAGGTTTTGTCATAAAACGTTCCCACATAAAATAGTCTGCTTTTTTATTGGTCAAAGCATCAACTGCGCCATCAATTGTATTTACAATTTCAAACTCCAGATCGTCCATCTGCCAGCCTTGCTCATTTGCATTTACATAGGCCATTAACTGCGATCCAGAACCAACTCTCGAAATGGCGGCTTTCTTGTTTTTAAGATCTTTAAGGGTTTGAAAATCAGATTTTGCATCAACGTGAATTCCCCAAATTAAAGGCGACTGCACATAAATCTGAATAATTTTACTGGGATTTCCAGTTCGCAATGTCTTTTAGAATTCCTTCAGTTAAAATAACAGCTAGATCTGTTTCTCCATCACGGAGCATTTGACACATTTTTCCGGTTCCTTCGGGAATATTTCTCCATTGTAAGTCGATGTTCTCAGCTTCAAATTCGCCATTTTCTATACATAGATGCCATGGCAAATTGAAGTGTTCCGGAACACCCGCAATTTTGACAGTTTTCATTTCTTTTAAGTTTAAGTTAAGTTAAGTTGCTTGGTATGCGTAATCTAGTTTTTCTTTTTTTTAGTTTTTTAATAAATCGGCTCTGTGTTTCTCTGAAAGACAAGGTTCTGCAAATTCGATAATTTCCTTTGACTCATAATCAGTCAAAAGGCTTCTTACCAATGTGTAATCTACATCTTTCGCAATTTCTCTTTGCAAAAAAAGTTTCGTTTAATCCTTCCGACAAGCAATTTATTGCCTTTAATTGTTCGCGGATGATTTCTTTGTCAAAATCTTTTTCTAAAACAGCTATTTGTATAATTGAGTTTCCTGAATTTTGTATTGTTTTTCTATGCATGAAACGTTGTTCTGTCTCATCAAATTCTGCATAAAAAATGTCATCTGTTGCAATTAATGGGCCAAAAAATGGAATATTATCCAATTTAAAAAGACCTTTTTCCAAATCTATAATTTCTGCCCACATGGTTTCAGAAACTACTTCATCCAAATAATCGCTGTAATATTTAAATAATATTTTTTTATGAGTTTCCGACATTATTCTATTTCGTTTATTATGGCTTTTAATGATGACACAACTATGCGGTAACCGTCCGGATCCTGAATCATTTTTCCGTTTTCATTCCAATACGGATTAACCGCTTGTATCATTTCAATATTATTTTGTGTAATCGTATGTATTAAGTCGTTGTAATTTGACATTGTTTTTGGATAAAGCACGATAATATCATCTTCATCAAAAGTATGTTTGGCTTCAATTTCAGACATTGTAAATTCAAAATGCCAGTCTAAACCTGGTTTTCCTATAAAAACTCCGTCATAATTATTATGATGCTGGAATCCGCCTAATCTTTCAAAACCAAGAATATTGATATAAAAATTTTCAATTTTCTCTAAATTGTTAGTATGTCGCGCAACTCTCAAAAACATAATGCTATTTTTATAATTATCAAATTATCACATTTCTAATTATCTCATTATTTCCCCGCTAATTTACCCAAAGTGTAAGTGATCAATTCGTCTACAGCTTTGTATGGATCTTCGCTAAATGTTCCAGAAGCGCGATTAGCAATAATGGCATTAAGCGACAACGCATTATGTCCCAAAAGAGCAGAAAGTCCGTAGATTCTTGCCGTTTCCATCTCTAAATTAGTGATTTTAGTTTCATTAAAAATGAAATTATCCATTTTATTATTCAATTCTTCATCTTGAATATTTAAACGTAAAACTCTTCCCTGCGGACCGTAAAATCCACCCGCAGTTGCTGTAATTCCTTTAAATATTCTATTGGATTCAATTAGTTTTTCTAATTCCTCAGAACATTGTGTTACGTATGGTTTTCCTTTTTTAGGATCCCAATTAGTATGTTTTACAAAAGCGTCTTCCATTTCAGTAATCGAAACATCATCAATTAAATAGGAGCGGAGCATATTGTCTAATCCTAAACCAAATTTTGACATTACGAAACTGTCTACTGGAATATCTTCTTGCAAAGAACCAGAAGTTCCAATTCGGATAATATTTAGTGAAGTTAGCGTTTCTTTTGGTTCACGAGTCTTTAAGTCGATATTAACTAAGGCGTCTAATTCATTTAAAACGATATCAATATTATCTGGGCCAATTCCTGTAGAAATTACAGAAATTCTCTTGCCTTTGTAAATTCCGGTCTGGGTTTTAAATTCTCTTTTTTGAGTGGAATATTCAATTGAATCAAAAAATTGGGTAATTTTCTCCACTCTATTTTGGTCACCAACAAAAATAATGTCGTGTGCAATATGTTCAGGACGCAGGTTTAAATGATAAACACTTCCGTCTGGATTTAGTATTAATTCTGATGATTGGATCATTTTTTTTTAAGTTGCTAAGGTTCTGAGGTACTAAGATTCTAAGTTTTTTTACTTGGAATTTGGAATTTAAAAATTGGAATTTAATTTATTCTATCCACCTACACGTTTGGTTTTAAATCCTTTTTCTTTTAAAATTGCCATAATTTTATCACGGTAATCCCCTTGAATAATAATGGAATCATCTTTAAAAGTGCCTCCAACGCTTAATTTATTTTTGATTTCTTTGGCTAAGATTTTAAAATCTTCGTCGGAGCCTTCATAACCTTCAATAATTGTGGTTGCTTTTCCTTTTCTTTTTTCAAATTTACAGATCATTGGTTCTTTTTGAACATACAGGACATGTTCTTGTTCTTCAACTTGTTCTGGTTCATTTGATTCAACATGATCTGGAAATAAATTCTTTAATTGATCTTTAAAATCCATAATTTTTATTCTCTAAATAATTACAATAAATATAGTTTATAAAAATCAAATTCCAAACTCCAATGAAGATTGGAATTTGGAATTTTTATCCCGAAGCCTCGGGAGAAATTTATTTAAGTTTTATTTTTTAATTAAACCTAATTCTACTAAACGTTCGTGCAAGAACTCACCCGCAGAAATATCTTCGAATTTCTTTGGATTTTCTTCATCAATACAATTTTCAAGACAATCCAAACGCATATCGCTTACCGGATGCATAAAAAACGGAATTGAATAACGTGAAGTTCCCCACAATTCTCTCGGCGGATTTACCACTTGGTGAATCGTAGATTTTAATTTGTTATTGGTGTGTCTTGACAACATATCTCCAACATTAATTACCAATTCATCATCTTGTGCAATGGCATCAATCCATTCACCATTATGATTTTGAACTTGCAATCCTTTACCTTGAGCTCCCATTAACAAAGTGATCAAATTGATATCACCGTGAGTTGCAGCACGAATGGCATTTTCTGGTTCAGAAGTAATTGGAGGATAGTGGATTGGTCTTAAAATTGAGTTTCCTTCTTTTGCATATTCATCAAAATAAAACTCGTCAAGACCTAAATGTAAAGCCAAAGCCCTTAAAACATAAACGCCGGTTTTTTCTAATTTTTGATATGCTTCTTTACCAACCACATTAAAACGAGGTAACTCAGTAACTTCCACATTATCTGGATATTCTGAAGCCCATCTTGAATTTTCGTCAACGTATTGACCAAAATGCCAAAATTCTTTTAAATCTCCTTCTTTGCGTCCTTTAGCATGTTCTTTTCCAAAAGAAACATAACCTCTTTGTCCGCCGATTCCAGGAATTTCATAATTATGCTTAGTTTCTATTGGCAAGGCGAAAAAGTTTCTAATTTCACCATAAAGTTCGTTGACCAATTGATCATCAAGAAAATGACCTTTTAAGGCTACGAAGCCAATGTTTTCAAATGCACTGCCGATTTCATTTACAAATTTTTGTTTACGTTTCGGGTCGTCCGAAAGGAAATCACGTAAGTCTACACTAGGAATGTTTTGCATACTTTACATTTTATATTTAAGAACAAAAGGTGTCATAAGCACCTTTCGTTAACAAAGGTATAGAATATTTTAGAAAATAATCTTAAGCTCAGACATTAAAAGCTGATTTCTGATTAAAAAAATATTTCAGAATCTTATAAAATTGGCGCAAATTGTTATATTTGAAACACTAAAAAACAAAAAATAAATGATTTTTTACCGACAAAACTTAACCGACGCTCAATTATTAGATTTATATAAAAAGATATTAAAACCAAGATTAATCGAAGAAAAGATGCTCATCTTGATTCGACAAGGAAAGGTTTCTAAATGGTTTTCTGGAATCGGGCAAGAAGCTATTGCTGTTGGTGTTACCGCTGTTTTAGATCAATCGGAATATATTCTTCCAATGCACCGAAATCTTGGTGTTTTTACTACGAGAGAAATTCCGCTTCACCGCTTATTTTCGCAATGGCAGGGAAAAGCTAATGGTTTTACAAAAGGTCGCGACAGAAGTTTTCACTTTGGAACTCAGGAATACAATATTATCGGAATGATTTCGCATCTTGGCCCGCAATTAGGAATCGCTGACGGAATCGCTTTAGCCGATAAACTTCAAAATAATAAAAAAATAACTGCCGTTTTTACTGGTGAAGGCGCAACAAGTGAAGGAGATTTTCACGAAGCTTTGAATATTGCCGCGGTTTGGAATCTGCCGGTTATGTTTATTATTGAAAATAATGGTTACGGACTTTCAACGCCGACAAACGAACAATATGCCTGCGAAAACCTTGCTGATAAAGGAATTGGCTACGGAATTGAAAGTTGGATTATTGACGGAAATAATATTGTTGAAGTTTACAACAAATTATCTCAGTTAAAGAAAGAAATGCAGGAGAATCCGCATCCCGTTTTATTAGAATTTAAAACGTTCAGGATGCGCGGACATGAAGAGGCGAGCGGTACTAAATATGTGCCGCAGGAATTAATGAAAGAATGGGAGCAAAGAGATCCCGTCGCAAATTACAGAAATTACCTGACTGAAATAGGCATTCTTACTGCTGAAATAGACGAACAATTTCACGCCGAAATAAAACAAGAAATTGACGAAAATTGGGCGATGGCAAATGCCGAACCTGAAATAGAAGCAACTTACAGCGGAGAATTAGATGATGTTTACAAACCATATCTATTTGAAGAAGTTAACACAGAAGCAGAAACTGAAAATATTCGTTTTATTGATGCAATTCGAAATGGTTTAAACGAATCGATGCAACGCCATAGAAACCTTGTTATAATGGGTCAGGATATTGCCGAATATGGCGGAGCTTTTAAAATTACAGACGGCTTTGTAGAGTTTTTTGGAAAAGACCGCGTTCGCAATACTCCAATCTGCGAAAGTGCTGTTGTTTCTGCCGCAATGGGATTATCAATCAATAATTACAAAGCAATTGTAGAAATGCAGTTCGCCGATTTCGTTTCAACTGGATTTAATCCGATTGTGAATTTATTGGCAAAATCACATTACCGCTGGGGTGAAAAAGCCGATGTTGTTATACGTATGCCTTGTGGCGGCGGTACTCAGGCGGGACCATTTCACTCGCAGACAAACGAAGCTTGGTTTACCAAAACTCCAGGTTTAAAGGTCGTTTATCCAGCATTTCCGTATGACGCAAAAGGACTTTTAAATACCGCTATAAATGATCCGAATCCGGTTTTGTTTTTTGAGCATAAATTATTATACCGCAGTATTTATCAAGAAGTTCCTAAAGATTATTACACGATTCCGTTAGGAAAAGCGGCTTTATTAAAAGAAGGAAATGCGGTTACAATTATCACTTTTGGTGCGCCAGTACATTGGGCTTTAGAAACTTTGGCACAAAACCCAGAAATCGAAGCCGATTTAATTGACTTAAGAACAGCCGCAACCTTTAGATACTGAAACGATTTTTGCTTCGGTTAAAAAAACAGGAAAAGCGATAATTTATCAAGAAGACACTATGTTTGGCGGGATTGCCAGCGACATTTCGGCTTTAATTATGGAGAATTGTTTTGAATATTTGGATGCTCCAGTAAAAAGAGTGGCAAGTTTAGATTCGCCAATTCCGTTTACAAAAGCGCTTGAAGATCAGTTTTTACCAAGAAATAGATTTGAAGAGGTTTTGAAAGAATTATTGAAATATTAAACTTTTGGACTTTATACTAAACACATAGTTACATAGATTTTTATTCTGAGAAGAGATAATAAAAAGAAACTAGTTCCTCACACATAGCAAATGTGTTTAAATGAGTAAAACTTTTTTTGATTCTAAAACCTATGCAACTATGTGTTTAAAAAATTAAATCAAAACAACTAATCTTTTTCCATCACTAACTTCGGCATTCCAATTTTTTTCGATATCAGAGAGATTCACTTTTTCAATATTTACTTTTAGTATATTTTTAGAAGCCAAAAGAAACATTTCAGGAAGTATTTCTAAAAATAGCAATTTTACTTCTTCTTTTGTCCAGCTTCCTAAACCTGATCCAGACAATTGTAAATCGACGCTTCTTAAAATCTGGGCTGATAATTGAATTGTATCTCCAGACATAGAACCAATTGAGACATATCTTGTTTTGGGAGTAAAATTTCCATTTCCTTTTAAAACAGAAAGAATAAGTTCTGCAGAACGTCCCCACAAATAATCAATTACAATATCAATTGGAGTATTTTGATGAATTTGTTTGAGCTGAGAAATAATTAATTCTTCGCTTTGCTTTAGGGGAACTATTTCATCAGCACCCAATTCTACAAGACTTTGAAGTACTTTTTCATTTCTTCCCGTAACGATTATTTTCTTTGCTCCATAATGTCTGGCAATCTGAATCGCCATTTGCCCCGTAAATCCTGTTGCTCCATTTATTAAAACGGTTTCTCCAAGTTTTATTCCAGCTCTAAATCGAAGCGCCATTGCCGAACCTGCAACTGCATTTGGCATTGCTCTGCTGCCGTTGCGTCATCAATTCCGACAGGCAAAACAACCATTCTGTTTTTCTCTACCAAAGCTTTTTCAGCCATTGTTCCAGAAATCCCGCGGGCATAAACGCTTGTTCCGTTTTCTAAAATTCCAACGCAATCACTGCCGACAATAAATCCATTTTGATGTTCATTTTCCGAAGAATAATGTTGTCCGCTCGCAATTCCTTTATCGAAATTTGTAATCGAAACGGCTTTAACAGAGAGTAAAACTTCGTTCTCATTTGACGCAATTGATTCTGGAAATTCTGCATATTGTGGCAATTCGCCTTTTTTATAAACTACTGCTTGCTTTCATAATTATTAAATTTTATAAAGCAAAATTAGACAGCTGTTTGCAGGAAGACGATAACATTTGTTATCAAATAAAATACACTATTTGTTTTGAACCAATTTACTTTTAATACGGCTTAAGTGAACCGTACTCACACCCAAATAAGATGCAATATAATGTTGCGGTACTCTTTGAACAATTTGAGGCTTTTCTTCAATTAAATTGAGATAACGCTGAGCAGGGGAGTCTTTTATGAAAGAAAAAAAGTGTTTCATATAATCAAATGTCCTTTGAAAAAGCATGTCAATTAATCGGTCCCTTAATTCTGGAATTTCCTTAATTTCTTCGATGATTTTATCTAGATCATTTTTAGAGATCCACCATAAAACTGAAGGTTCAATCGTTTCAACAAAAACCGGACTTGGGAATTTTTTCATGAAACTTTCGATAGAAGCCACACTTTGATTTTCGAAAAAGAATTGAGAAGTCAAATCTTTTCCATTGTGATTGGACCAAACCCGAATACAGCCTTTTTCGATTATAAAAAGCTTTTTCGAAATTTCACCTTCTTCTAGAAGAGTCGTTTTTGCAGGAACTTCGATTCTATTGAAATAGCAGATGTATTCGTTCCACTTTTCGTCGGTCAAGGGGAATTTATTTCGGAATTTGTTGAACATTTAAAATAAATTATTAATCTGAACTAGAATTATATCCAGTTTTTGTTGATAAAATATGAATAATAATGAAATTTAAAAAGCTTAAAAAATTTTCATCTATATTCAAAATTATCTTTTGTTGTGATTCCCATAACTTTTGCTTTATTTCAGCAACTTTAGTTCCATTATACAAATAGACTGAATTTCTATTAAAAGTCAAAAAATCACTTTTTATGTTCTTCAAGATTTTATCTTCATCAAAACTAAGAAAGTCATTTGTAATATTTTCAATCTTTATATTTTGAAATAAAATTTTATATTCCGTAGATCTAAAGGGAGTTACATGACTTTGAAGTTCTAAAATAAGCTCATTGTTAGAATCAAAAATTTTAATCAAATTCTTTTTCAGCCAATTAAATTTTATAGTAGAATAAAACAATAATTCATCTGATTTATAAACATATAAACTTTGCTTCTTATTTTCAACAATTTCTATTTCCACTTCAAAAATTACTTAGAATCAGATTCCACTTCAAACAACTGCACCTGATTTTTCAAGCGGTCAATCAACAAATTCATCATTCGTTTGTTTAAGCTGGAAGAATTCTGAATATAAGTATCGTATTCTTGAATGGTGAAAAGTGCCATTACAATTCCTTTAAGGGAATTTCTGAACTTAATATCTTTTTGAATGGAATTTTCGATTGTCTGCAGTTTCTTGTCGACAGAATACGAATAAAAGTCAGGTTTGTTTTTATTGACATAATTAATGAAAACCGCTACAAATAAGTCATTTTGCAGTTTTAAAATAGGTCGAATGGTTTGATTTTGAAAGATCTCATCTAGAGAAGATTGAGCACTTACAGTTCCTAAAGTTTCGCCTCTGAATTCTTTTAAAAAAGTGTCTCTATCTGCCATGTTTTTTCTTTAAAGTTAAATAAATAATCCCACAGTAAAAACCTATTTTTGTTTTTTATAAAATAAAAATATGCGATTATTTCTATTTCTCTGCCTGCTCATAGTTTCTTGTAATTCAAAAGTAGATAAAGACAAATACAATCATGCTTTCTATCGAGCTGTAAATAATAAAGATACTGCCGTTTTCGATATTCATATGAACTACAAACGTTTTTATGGCCGTTACGAAATCTCACGTTATGGCTACGGAAAAGATTCTGGAGACGTAAGAGGTGATTTAAGAGGCGACACGCTTCGAGGCGATTATCACTATATTTCTTTTGGCGGAAGCTGGAAGAGAGTACCGATAGCGCTCTTAAAGAAAGACAATAAACTTTTTTCTTGGGAAAGGAGTTATTGGAACGTATTTCAATCTTCCGTGTTTTGTTCCTGGCGTACCAATTGAATATACTAATTCAGAATTTGTTTTTGAGAAAATAGAGGAGTAGGAGGAGGTTTAAAATTTTGTTTTGTTTCAGGTTTCAGGTTTCAGGTTTCAGGTTTCAGGTTTGACTTAAAGTGCGTTTATTTTTTACCGCAGTGCGTCTACATCCAGCATATCAACAACAAAATGTTATAAATTGAAATCATAAACAATTTCCGTATTTTAACAAAATCGTATATCGTAGAGGCGCACAGCAGTGCATCTACATGCAGTATATCGACAACGAAATGTGACAAATTAGAATCAGAAACAAATTCCGTATTTTTAACAAAACCGTATATCGTAGAGACGCACTGCTGTGCGTCTGCGTCCAGCATATCGACAACAGAATGTGATAAATTGGAATCAGAAACAAATTTCGAATTTTTAACAAAACAGTATATCGTAGAGACGCACAGCAGTGCGTCTACATTCAGTATATCGACAACAAAATGTGACAAATCTTTGTCGAAAAACGTTGCGGAGAGGCACTGCAGTGCCTCTCTACAGAGCCAATCTGGCGACACATCGGAATCAGAAACAAATTATGAATTTCTAAAAAAACCGTAGACCGTGGACACAGCACGCAAGGTTTCCTTTAAAAGCAGATTCAAAAAAAGTTCGCAAAGCTTTTCTAAATTTAGAATTCTCTAAATCATAAAAAAGCTTTGCGAACTTTACGGTGAAGTTAAGGTTTAAACCAAAAATTATTTTATTCCAATTTCCCAATTGTAGACGGAAGTTCAAATATTTCTAAACCAAAATAAGCTACAGAAGCCATAACGTGATCAAAAATATCGGCCATTATATATTCGTAGTTTGCCCAGCGTTTATCACTCGAGAAAACATAAATTTCTAACGGAACTCCATGCGCTGTAGATTGTAATTGTCGGCACATAATATGCATGTTTTTGTTCAATCCCGGATGATCCGTCAAATACTGCATGATATATTTTCGAAACAAACCTAAATTGGTCATATTACGGCCATTTAGCGAAAGTGTTTTATCAACACCTCTTAGATCGTTGTATTTTTCAATTTCTGCTTGCCTGCTGTCAATATAGGCAGTGATAAGCTGTACTTTTCGCAATTGCCGCAAATCATCATCATTTAGAAAACGAATCGTACTGCTTTTTATTAAAACATGTCTTTTAATACGTCTTCCGTCTGATTTCTGCATACCGCGCCAGTTCTGAAAAGAATCTGAACTCAAGGCATACGTAGGAATGGTGGTAATGGTATTATCAAAATTTCGGACTTTTACAGTAGTTAAGTTGATTTCGATCACATCTCCATCAGCACCAAATTTATCCATTGTAATCCAGTCTCCAATACGCACCATGTCGTTTATCGCAACTTGAACGCTGGAAACGAATCCAAGAATAGTATCTCTGAAAATCAAAATGATAATAGCCGAAAGTGTTCCAAGAATCGTTAAAAGTTCTCCCTTTTTGACTCCGAATAAAGTCGAAATAATAAGCGCAACTCCAAAAATCCAAAGCACAATCATAATGACCTGAACGAAACTATCAATTGGTTTATCGCTGTATTCTGGTTTTTGTTTTAAATAATCGCGTAATGAATTAAATACCGTTCGAACGATCCATAATCCAAGCAATACAATATAAACGCCGACTATTTTTCCGAACATTAATTCCCAATATTCGTATTTATCCAAAATAATTGGAACGGCTTTATAAATAAAGAAAAACGGAATTAAATAAGCGGTATATCTAGTGGTTTTGTTTTGGATTAAATAATCGTCAAACTTGGTTTTGGTCCGCTGTGCAAAAACTGCCGTCAGCGTTACCAGTAAAAATTTGGTCGCATAATAAATTATGTATGCCAGTGCTATTAAAATAACGATATTAAAGATTAGGCTAATATAAGACGCAAAATTGCGGCTCATTCCCCAATCTCTAAAAACGGGATATAAAAAATTGAAAATTTTATCCAAAAGCTTATGCATTTGCTAAGTATTTCTTTTCAATGTAAAAAGTTCCAAACGGAATAAGGGAAGCAATCAGGATGATTCCGAAAGTTTTTAAATCCCAGTTTTGAGATTTTTTCAATAAAAAAGCCAAAATAATATATCCAATAAACAAAACACCATGTGTCATTCCTAACGGACGCAGTAAAGTGTGGTAAAGTTCAGGATTATTGTTTTTGATAATCAACATATTAGCAAATAAAACTAAATAAGAGATTCCTTCTAAAATTGCAGTAACTTTGAAAATCTTGAGCATGTATGAAATTTTTAAGTTTTTAAACCCGCAAAATTAAGTAATATCGTTGGTTTTTGAAGTATTTATAAAGAAAGTAATTTATTTTTGTAATCATAAGTTTTGATAATGAGTAAAAGAGATTTAAAAAAATATTTAGGAGGTTTAACAAAAGAGCAGTTAGAGGAACAGCTTATTGAACTCTATGAAAAATTTAGTCCCGTAAAAGTCTATTATGACTTTGTTTTTAATCCCAAAGAAGACAAATTGCTTCAGGATGCAAAAGTTAAAATTTCGCATGAATATTTCCCAATTAAGAAACCTGGGGCAAAATGGCGTCCAAAAGCCAAAATGCGAAGATCTGTTGCTCAAAAACTAATCAAACATTTTATTATGCTTGGGGTAGATTCGTTTATTGTGGCCGATATTATGTTGTATAATATTGAAATTGCACAGACCTATTCTTCACAAAATTTCATTAAGACAGAATTGTTTTACAAAAGTGTCTTTAATTCGTTCGAGCAGGCAGTGAATTTTATAGTTTCGAATGGTATTTTTAACGAATTTAAATTGCGAATTAATGCTGTTCAGCAAGAAACTGTTGACCAAAAATGGAAAAATAAGTACGATTTTGTCGCCATTTTGGAGAAAATCGACTATTAAAACCCTCTCTCATAAAAAATCTTAGTTTAAAAAAAACATTTATTTTAGGTTAAATTAAGATGAATAACTGTTTTTTCGGTGTATTTTTGCAAAAATCCAAAAATAAACAATGTCTCAAAACACTTTAGAAATAGAAAGAGAAGAGAAAAAAGAACTGTATGCATATCAGAAAGGTGATATAGATGCCATTTTTGAACGCTTAGATAATGCTCCTTCAAAACACCACTTATTGTATCAACTTCCAACAGGAGGAGGAAAGACAGTAATATTTTCTGAAATCGTTCGCCGCTATTTATCTCATAATGATAAAAAAGTGGTTGTTTTAACGCACCGTATCGAACTTTGTAAACAAACTTCAAAGATGTTGACAGGTTTTGGTGTTACAAACAAAATTATCAATAGTAAAGTAAAAGAACTGCCAGATCAGAATGAGTTTTCTTGTTTCGTGGCAATGGTTGAAACTTTAAAAAACCGTATTAATGATGAAAAACTTCATCTGGATAATATTGGTTTGGTAATTATTGATGAGGCGCATTACAATTCATTTCGTAAATTATTAAACTCATTTAAAAATGCTTTTATTCTTGGAGTAACAGCAACGCCTTTGAGTTCTAATATAAAATTACCAATGCACCAAAGTTATAACGAACTTATTGTTGGTGATACAATTGGATCTTTAATTGACAAAGGATTTTTGGCAAGAGCAACTACTTATAGTTATGATGTTGGTTTAACTTCATTAAAAGTAGGTATTAATGGTGATTATACAGTAAAATCATCAGATGATTTGTATACGAATACTTTGATGCAGGAAAAACTGCTTCATGCGTATACAGAGCGTTCTTTAGGAAAGAAAACGTTGATTTTCAATAATGGTATTCATACTTCTTTATATGTTTATGAAACGTTTAGAGAAGCAGGTTACGATATTAGACACCTTGATAACACCAGCAGTTCTGAAGAACGTAAAGACATTTTACAATGGTTTAAAAAGACTCCAGATGCTATTTTGACTTCTGTCGGAATTTTGACAACTGGTTTTGATGAGCCTACTGTAGAAACGATTATTTTGAACAGAGCAACGAAATCTTTGACGCTTTATTTCCAAATGATCGGACGCGGTTCTCGTAAACTTCCTGGAAAAGATGATTTTACGGTTATTGATTTAGGAAATAATGCCGCACGTTTTGGTCTATGGAGCGATCCTGTAAATTGGCGACGATATTTTTAAATCTCCAGAATTTTATCTTGAAAACCTGCGTGATGATCACGAAATCGAGTTGTATTTCAAATACAGTATGCCTCCAGAATTGCGTGCGAAATTCAGCAAAACTGCCGATGTTAGTTTTGATGTTGATGAAGAACACAAATTAATCATCAAACAAAATCTTCGTTCAAAAGTAGTTTTAGACAAATCGCTTGAGCAAGACATTCGAGCATGTGTGTAGATAACACAGAAACGCCGCAAGAAGCAAAATCACTGGCAAAAGAACTTGATGATGATATTGAAGATCGTATTAAACGTTATTCTAAATGTTTGAGCCAATGTAGTAAAAATTACCGCGAATGGCTTGTAGACGATTATAAATTAAGATTAACGTTATTAATCGGTAAAAAATATCGTGAGAAAATCATGAATGAACCGGATTGATTCTGAGATTCCAGCAAGGTTTTCAAAATCTTGTAGGTATGAATTTAAATATAAATACTCAAAAATAGACCTACAAGGTTTTGAAAACCTTGCAGGAATAGAAATAAAAAAACAATCTTTGTCAAAGTTTTATACTTTGACAAAGATTTTTAGTTTCAATTTGTCTTCTCGAGGACTGACAAATAAAACTACTAAATAGAAATAAAAGAAGGTTTCAAAAAAATCATTTAAATCTGAGTCTGCAAAGAAATTTAAAATCAGAACTCTAAAATCTAAAATAACTTATGTCTAAACAATTCTCAACATTAGGACTTTCAGCGCCAATTTTAAAAGCTTTAGGCGAATTAAATATTGTTGAACCAACTGAAATTCAACAAAAAACAATTCCGCTTTTATTGTCTGAAAGCCACGATGTGGTGGGTTTAGCAAAAACAGGAACAGGAAAAACTGTCGCTTTTGGATTACCATTATTACAATTGGTCAATCCAGAATCAACTGCAGTTCAGGCTGTAATTTTAGTTCCGACAAGAGAACTTGGACAGCAGATTTTTAGAAATTTAGAAGATTTCTCAAAATATATTCCTAGTATATCTATTGCGTCAGTTTGCGGTGGAACTCCAATAAAACCTCAAATTGAAAGACTTAAAGAAGGTGCTCAAATTGTCGTGGCAACTCCAGGACGTTTAATCGATTTGATGCGCCGTAAAGCCGTTGATCTAAAACAGACTGAATATTTAGTTTTGGATGAAGCCGATGAAATGGTTGCCATTCTTAAAGAAAGTTTAGACGAAATTGTTGCTGAATTACCGAAAAAGCATCGCACTTTATTATTTTCTGCAACACTGCCAGGAACCGTCAAACAACTGATTCAGAATTATTTGAAAAAAAATGTAGTTCAGGTAAGTGCCAATATGGAAACTGTTGGTAACGAAGGAATTGATCACGAATTTATTGTTGTTGATCCGATTGAGAAATTAGAAGTTTTGATGCATTTCTTAAATTCAAGAGATGGAGAACGCGGTATTATTTTCTGTAAAACAAAAGCCGCAGTTAATAAACTGGCTAAAAATTTAGCTATAAATAAGTTTTCTTCTGGAGCACTTCATGGAAGTTTATCACAAGGAATTCGTGATAGAATTATGGAGCAATTCCGCGAAGGACACATCAATATTCTGGTTGCTACCGATTTGGTCACGAGAGGAATAGACGTAAAAGAAATATCGTATGTCGTTAATTATCACCTTCCTGATACTTATGAAAATTACGTTCACCGAAGCGGAAGAACCGCAAGGGCAGGAGCAAAGGGACTTTCTTTAACCGTATTACAACAAGAAGAAGCCGCTGAAATTGCTGATTTCGAAAAAGAATTAGGAATTAAATTTTTAGAGTTTAAAAAACCTTCTGCAAGCAAGTCTTGAAGAAAATAATATGCTTTTGTGGGCCAAACAAATCTTCAAAACGAAACCAAATCATGAAATTACTTCCGAATTAAAAACAAAAGTAAAGACAGTTTTTCATCACTTAACAAAAGAAGAACTAATCGAGAAATTAATGGCCAATTATATTTTGCAGAACAAAATCGATATAGTTGAAAAACCTGTTAAAAAATTCAAAAAGTAATAAATATGACTTTTGTCATTGTATATTAAAGTTGTACATTTATAAGGAATTATTTTATAATCCTACTTAATTAACAACATATATGAAGATCGTCATTATAGGAGGTGGATTTGCAGGAATCAATCTGGCAAAAGAGCTTGTAAACCATCCTCAATTACAAGTAACACTTGTAGACAAGAATAATTATAACTTTTTTCCACCACTTATATATCAAGTTGCTACGGCTTTTTTAGAGCCTTCGAGCATTAGTTATCCGTTTAGAAAGTTTTTTGCAGGTAAAAAAAAATCTGCAGTTTCGTTTAGGCGAATTACTATCTGTTGTTCCTTCTGAAAATAAAATTGTTTTAAACAACGGCGAATTGACTTACGATCATTTAGTTTTTGCAACCGGAGCTGAAACCAGCTATTTTGGTATGGAAAACGTAATGAAAAACGCCATTCCGATGAAAACCTTAAATGATGCCATCGAAATGCGTAATACATTGCTTAAAAATCTTGAAAAAGCGACGATTTGTAAAGATATGCGTAAAAGACGTAAATTATTAACAATCGTAGTTGCTGGAGGAGGACCAACAGGAGTTGAAGTTTCTGGAATGTTTGCAGAAATGCGAAAAAACATTCTTTTAAAAGAATATCCAGAATTAGATACATCTGCTAGTAATGTTTATTTAGTCGATGGAGGAGATGCTTTACTTGCTCCAATGAGTAAAGATTCTCAAAAAGATACTTTAGAAGCATTGACCAAATTGGGTGTTGTCGTAAAATTAAACACTAAAGTTGTAGATTATGTAGATGATACGGTGTTTTTTGAAAGTGGCGAAACTATTAAAACTAAAAATTTAATCTGGGTCGCCGGAGTATCTGCAAAGATTTTTGAAGGAATTCCGAAAGAAAGTTACGGTCGCGTACCGACGTATGGCAACGGACCAATATAATAAAGTAAACGGATTAGAAAATATTTATGCTATTGGTGACACAGCCATTTTAGCAGGCGATAAAAATTTCCCTGACGGACATCCGCAAGTAGCACAAGTTGCTATTCAGCAAGGATTAAACTTAGCTAAAAACTTTAAAGCTCTGACTCAGAACAAACCTTTAAAACCTTTTACGTACAATGACAAAGGTTCTATCGCAATTATTGGAAAAAATAAAGCTGTAGTTGATTTACCAAGTCCAAAATGGCATTTTAAAGGATTTTTTGCCTGGGTCATTTGGTTGTTTATTCACTTAATTTCGCTTATAACATACAGAAACAGATTAAATACATTTTGGAACTGGATGGTTGCGTATTTCGCAAAAGATCAATCTCTCAGAATGATTATTCGACCTGAGAAAAGGCGACAAAGTTAAAAAGTTAAATTCCAAATTTTTTAAATTCCAAATTCCAACGGATGCTGGATGTATACTATAAAAAAAGCCAAAATCTAAAGATTTTGGCTTTTTTTATTGGAATTTGGAATTTTAAAAATTGGAATTTCAATCACCTAGTGACCAATCATAACATCATCGCTATCAGAAAGCTCTACTTTGTTTTTTATAAAGCGTTTCCCGATATTTAAGATAATAAAAGCTGTAATTGTCGTAGTTGTCATAATTGCCACCATTGGAGCAACAGAATCTTTTACGAAAACACCAATTGCAAAAGAAGCCAAAGCCCCTAATCCTAATTGAATTGCTCCCATTAAAGCAGATGCGCTTCCTGTGTTTTTAGCGAAAGGAGCAAGCGTTAGTCCTGCTGTATTTGGATTTGAGATTCCTAAACAGGCTAGGAATAAAAATAACATTCCAATCGTTTCATATAATCCTAAAAGATCATTTAAAGCTAATATCAAAAATATTATACTGATAAAAGATTGTGAAATTAAAGCACCAAAAATCATTTGTTCGCTGGAAAATCTTTTTAATAACATCGAATTCAACTGACTAGAACCAATGAAACTTACTGACATTAAAGCAAAAATCCATCCGTAGGTTTTGGCGTCAACTTTGTAAATATCCATAAATACGATTGGCGAAGCCGCAACGTACGAAAATAATCCCGAAAAGGCTATTGCACCTGTAAACGCGTAGGTATAGAATTGAGGTTCTTTTAAAACCGCTAAGAAATTAGTAATAATTGGTTTGGGTTTTAACGAAATTGAAGTATCTGGTTTATACGTATTTGGAAGTCCAATTTGTGAAGCAATTAAAATTACAACTCCCATACACATTAATATAAAGAATACGGCGTGCCAGCCCAAATCTTCAGTAACATAACCGCCAATTGTTGGCGCCAGCATTGGCGAAAGTCCGACAACAAGCATTAAAAGTGAAAATACTTTTGGAATATCTTTTACAGGAAATAAATCACGAACCATTGCTACAGAAGCTACAGTTGCGAGACAGCTTCCAACAGCCTGAACAAAGCGAAGCAAAATAAAGGAATCAATATCACCCACATAAATACAGCCTAAAGAAGCTAATATGTAGACTAATAAACCAATAAAGAGAGGTTTTTTACGTCCGAAACGATCTAATAAAGGTCCGTAAAGTAACTGTCCAGCTGAAATTCCGATAAAATAGCTGGATAAACTCATAGAAACTTTTGCCACAGTTGTATTTAAATCTTTAGCAATTCCAGAGAAACCAGGCAGATACATGTCAATAGAAAAAGGACCTAGAGCGGTTAAGGATCCTAAAATAAGGATAAGCTGAATATATTTTTTTGTTGTCATTATCTTAAAAAAAGGCTTTTAATTTCGTGCAAAGGTAAAGATTTCATACCTTGTTGTATAACTTCAAGGAGTTTATAACAATAAATTAAAGTTATTGCCAAAACAATTTGGCGTAACTATTTATTAATCTTTAATTTAAAAAAATATGAAAAAGTATCTTTTACTATTAGCAGTTTTATTTACATCTCTTTCTTTTGCTCAAACTATCACCTCAAAACAAGAAGAGGCTAGTACTGGACAATACGAGCTCTTAAAAAAAGTAAATCAGTATTATCCTGATATTACTTTGAGTAAGTCTGTAACCAACTTCTATGCAGACGGCAACGTTATTGACTCACAGCAAGATTTTGATTTAAGAGGAACAAAATTTTCGAGTTACAAACTAGGAATCGAACCTGGTAACAAAAAAGTAGTATTTGATTACGTTTCAACAGAAGCTGGCCACGTATACGGCGACGTTACAATATTTAACGGAAATGCTCTGAGAACAACTTTTAATGAAAAAACAAATCAAATTGAAGTTTCATTAAACGGAAAATCAGTTTATTTGAAAAAATTATAATTTTTATCAAACTTAGAAAAAGCATCATAATTTATGATGCTTTTTTGCTTTATATTTGGCTCAAATTTAAATAAAACAATTTATAATGAAAAAATTTCTATTGCTGGCAATTTTAATCTCTTTAAAATCCTATTCACAGTCCAATAGATTTTCTGGAACTTGGAGCAACGAAAACTGCAAGAACTGCAAAAAGGAATATATTTTCACCATTACAATCGCACAGTCAAATTATGCGATTTTTGGAACCGCAGAAGTTACAAGTGAACACAAAGAATTAAATTCTGGAATTCTAGAAGTTTCCGGATATGTTTATCCGCTTGGCGACAGAGCTCAAATCAAATTAAAAGATAAAGACGGAATTTCTTCAAGTGCCGTTTTAATTACAAACGAAGGCGTTTTACAATTTAACAAACGCGGCGGTGGTGATTTGGTTCCTAAAGAAGTTATTTTGAATAAGTTGTATGAATAACTCTATTTAGAGCAGATATAATTTGACCTATGTTAGACTGTGTTGTAATTTAATAAAGCGCCTAATTAAGAAAAAATTCGATATTTAAAAAAAATAAAATTATTTTTTGAAATACGAGAATTATGAAGCTTTGAATATTTACATTAGTTTTAATAATATCTGATATCGGAATCATTTTTGGTTTAATATACGAATCCTGGATCAAGGATCGAAAATCCGATATTTGGAAAAAATAAATTTTATTTCTGAAATACGGAAAATATCAGACTTAGAATATGAATATAATTTTTGAAATCATTCTCAATACAGATGGGTGAACATCTATTATTTGAACATAGTAAAATTATTTTTTCAAATATGCAAAACATTAAGCACACAGTACAGGATAAGAATCTGGTTAAACGTTTACAAATGAATATTGCCTCTATTTTCTATAAATACTTTTGAACTATAATTTATAGTATGGTTTGCAGTATGTCCAAGAAGATGTTAACAACTTTATTAACAGTATTTATAACCCCTATTTTTAAGGTAATCTAAAGATATAAAAAAATATGGACATAAAAAAAACCCCGTTTTATTGGGGCTTATTTATTGTTTTTTAATTTAATCCTTGATAGGGATTATCACTATATACTTCTTTACCGTTCTTATATAATTGAAAAAAGTATTTACTTTTTCCTTTAAGAACTGTATCTACCTTATATACATCTGAACCAACAATATAAATCGAACCCTTTGCACTTGCACTGCCATTTCCAATAGAGTATTTAAACTCATAATCTAAACGTGTATTATCAGACTGTACTGTAATTAAATATTCATCACAATTATTAGGTGGTTTCGGATACTCAATATAACTTTCTGCAATTTGTTTATCTGAATCATAAATATTAAGAATCTTTGTAGGTAATGTAAATTCAGGATAATAGCGATTTACTAAAACAATTAACGCAGATTGCTCCGAGTTTAAAGATTCCGATTTAGAAATGAATGTTTTTTTCTCCTGTGAATAGGCAGAAAAACAAAACAATAATATAAGTAATAAAGTATTTTTTTTCATGTACTTTTGTTTGTGAGTTTATATTTACTAAAGATTTCCAAATATAGTGCCAATAATTTAATTTCACTTTGTCAATTGCTATAAAAGAATAAATAATTATACCTTTTAAAAACACTGGGTATTTTAAGAATTTTTACGAGTAACAAAAGTACTTGCTAATTCATTTTAACTCCTTAAGTTTGTTTCACAACAGCCTATTAACCAATCAACTATAACCCAATGAAAGAAAAAACATTTACACTATTAGACGGAATATTAAAGTATGTTTATGATAATCAAGACAAAAAGATTATAATTAACGACGTAAGAGGAAAGTTTTCTAATATCAATGAAGATGAGTTTTACGAAGCTCTCAAACATCTAAAACAAGATGATTTAATTGATTATGTACAAACTAAATCTCAAGAATACAACTCAATTTCTTTAACAACGAAAGGAAAAATAGAATGTGAATATAATGGCTTTCAAAAAAAGCATACAAGAAATTTAATCGATAGACGTATTGTCATTGCTTCATTTATTATATCAGTTATATCACTCATAGTTTCAGTAATAGCATTATGTTAAGATTAAAGCCTTTGTAAATTAATACAAAGGCTTATCTATTATATAATCATTACAGTACTGCCGAGAAATATAATTACCAGTTTTTCGGTTGTAAATATTAATGTAGTGATAATCAAATCCAACATTTTTACACCAATTATGCAGATAAAAGATTGATTTACAAAACTCGATTTTTATCGGTCTTATAGATTTATCTTTATTAAAGATTGTACAGCTGTAAGGCGTTGGAGTAGTATTAGCCATAAATATTACTAATTTGAATCTCTACTTCATGGAGCAGGTTTTTAATCTTAAAACCACCGTTCACACAAACAAAGGTTGACATATCAAATTCACCCTTTTTTATGATACTTGTGCCAACTTCTATATAATTGACTAATACCCAAAATTCATTAGTTCGAATATCTGTAAAAATCCAAACTGCCAAGCCATAAGGATATGAGGTTTTTGTAGTAGTCATTTTTATGTAATAATCGCCAAACTGAACAATACCACCATTATTCTGAACAGGAAAAGAACTAACTAAATCATAGCCATTTCTAATATAATTTGGACTTTCTCCCTGAAAGTCCACGCTATCCAAATGAGTCGAGTTTCTATAAGTGTCAATTCCTAGAGTGTAAAATTTATTATCTCCCTGAATTGTTCCCAATCTCATAAATGAGTAAACCCTTGTATCTACCTGATAACCTGAACCCGCAGTAAAACGACCATCCAAACGAAATTGAGGTAATTTATATTCTTTAACGTATCTTAATGGCTTTTTTTGAAAATCACTAAAGTTTGAAATTTCGACACTACTTGAACCATTTGAATAAGGAACGCTTAAATAAATTTCCGTAAATGCAGTAGCAAAATAATTTTCTGGAATTACATTTAAATCGACATTCCCTAAATCATTAATCACCGAAAGCATAGGCAAACTATCGTAATTTATAAAATCAACACCCTGAACACGTTTATTATCAATAAATACTGATAATATAAAAAATGGCGTTTGTATGCCTCTTACAGAATATCCCTCAAATGCTTCAAGTTCTTTGACTTTAACTGCATAAGTATCATCTATATATTGAATAAAGTTCATATCTGATTAATTAAATAACGGAACTTTTTTTAATTCCGAGGTTGATAAATATTTTTTTAAATCAGCCTTTAAATCACGTCTTGTAATAACATAATAACAGCCGATTACTAAAGGAACAGTTGTAACTTGTTTTACTTTCAATAACTCGTTAATTGTTTCCTTTTCATTTTCGAAATTAGAAAACGGCTCAGTTATCCAAGTGTACCAAGGTGAATCTTTCGTTTGCTTATTTGTTCCCAACCATACTGCCAAAGATTCTGCTATGTCATGAACTTCTTTACGAGGTGTAATTTTGTTCAATTCAATTTCTTTTGTCATTGGATTAGAAACCGCAATTTTTAAATCTTTTTCTGCATCTTCCAAAGCTTTTTCCTCAGCATCTTGTGTGAATTTAGCATACCATTTTTTTAATAATGGATAACAAACAATTATACCAACGCATAAAAGCCAGTATTTTTGCAGAAAATCAAAGAGCCAAACAGTATTGGCTTGGCTCTTTGTTCTATTAACTATCTCTCTTTGAGCCATAATTATTTTTTCTTAAATAATTTATAAGCTAAAAGTCCTGCTACAGCAACTAATACAACATTTGCAATAGTTTTATTATTTGCATAAAAAAGTTTGATTTTATCTAACATCTTGTTTAAATTTTGAATTAATAATTTTTATCTTTTTGGGCGTTTGTTTAGACTGTAACGCTGTAAACAGTATAAAAAAAGCAGTACAGGAATAATCAAATAATTGAATTTGAATTTCTTTTTTAGCCGTTACCGTAACGGTTGCAAGATTGTAATCTCCCATAATGTCAATAGCATCTTGAATGTCCGAATCGTAAATCAAATTATGATCAGGCGAGCATTCATGTTTAATAATTGCCCTTGCAATGACTAAGTAAAACTTTGCATCTACAATTTTGATTGTTTGGTCAGGGTCTAAGCCTACAGCTTTTGAAATAACCTCAATGTACTTTTGCGTATCATTTTCAAATGGAGGTGCATATTCAGTTATAAGCTTTCTTACTGTATTCTTTCCTTTATCAATGTCATTTGTCAAATCTCGTAACATGGCACGAATACCAAATTTCACTTCTGTAAACTGTTCAAAATGTTTATCGGTATTTTGAGCATTTGGAATTTTACCCTGCCAAGCAATATTGGTCAAAACCAAGTTACCCGGATTATTATTTCGAATACCTCGAGTTAATTCTTTTCTGCCTAAATAATTACTCATTTTCTTCTGTAATTAAAGGTTTAGCAGGTGTTTGCGGTTCATCTTTTCCGAAATCAAGTTTGCCCAATTCGTCAGAAACTACCTGAATACCTTTTAAAATAGCTGTTACAACAGCACCATATTTAACGATAATACCAATTATCGAAACAATTCCTTTCAAATTTTTCATTACTTATTTTGTTTTAATTGTTTTCTTTTTTCTAAATACTCTTTGAGTAAATCCACCCCCTCATGGAGTATAAGAGGGAGGAATTTTAATATGACCTTAAACATTAGTTCGAGCGAATAAATGTACCTGCATAACCTCCGTTTTTTGCACGTGGGTTGATGACAAACGCCATGCTGTCAATTACCACTTTACCGCCATTTTTCTGCATTGTACCCCAATGGAAAGATTGAACACCTGTCTTAGTATTAGTAAAAGTGCATGCTACAGAACCAAACCAACCTTTTTCTGAAAGATTTGATTTAGTAGTTGTTACACATTTGATTGCAATCAATTCTCCTTTAGACAATCTCCAACCAGTTGTTAAATGCTGTTCAACACCTTTATTTGGTCCCGAAACAGGCATATAAGTAGTGGACTTAGCACCTGAATGTTTTACTTTTTGTTGGTTATTATTGTTATTATAATTCTGATTATTAGAATTATAATTCTTTTTATTTTGTGCCATTACTTTATAATGTGTTTAATTAATAATATGATTTCAGCCAGTTTTTTGACTATGATTACCGCCGAATCTATCAGAAATACAATAAGATAGATTCGATAGTAATTTTTCGGTTTGTTATCTTTTTCGAGCAACTCTTCTGCCTGAATTATTGCGGTCACGTCTTAAAAACCAAATCAATGCAATAAGACCAGCGACAGCACCTAAAACAATTTTCCAGTTTCTTTGAAACCAAACCTTAATAGTTGAACTTACTACAGTAGCACCAACCTGACCGCTTCCCTGAACAAATCCAGTACTTAAACCGTCATTAATCCCAGTTGTTACGGCTTTTGCGAAAATCTGAGAACCTGCATTTGCTACAGCACCAGCCGTTTGACTTGCTACAGCTAAAGCTTGCTGATTATTATATTCAGCTTGCGCCGCATTGTTTGCTTTCTTTGCTTCGTGAGCATCTTGCAAATTCTGCGAGATGTTTTGAACCGCTCCACCAACGAAAGGTATTGCGCCCATAATAGGAGTAGCGACCTTTACCAAATTTTTGAACGAAACATTTTTCTTAATCGCTGTTCCAATTTTTTTGAAAAATCCCATAGCTTACACAGTTTTTAAACATCTTACGACGAAATTAATAATTGAGCCTTGTGACTTATTGATTTCAATACCAACCACAGCCACTAAAGGCAACGTTAATCTATCAGTTAAGCCTTGTAAAACTTTTCCATCTGATAAAACAGCTTGGATTGGGTCAATATCACGGCTTAAGGTTTGCAATTCGAATGGTAGATATTTTACAACCTGACCATTTGAGTACTGATAAGACAAATCACTAACTGAATCGTCAACAGTCATAACAGCCAAATCAAATCCCTGAACATCAATTTTTTTGTTGAACTCCTCTGATGCAACAGATTTTTGTTCGAAGAAAAATAAATTGTTGGTTTGTTGTGGCTCTTCAATACCGTGTAAATCGTAACGTTTATCTGCAATTAAATCTTCAAGGGTAATTTTAATACTCTCTTTATCTGCAAGATAAATTGAACCTTCGTCTGCCAATTCACATAATGCAATCAGGGCATTATCAGCATCGGATTGAGTGTTTTCAGTTCCGTAGGTACTTGCTAAAATGAAATCTTTAAGCAACACTTTGTTTGCTAAAATGACATTCGAACCGTTTCCACGCTCAATGTAAATACTAATTTTTTCAGTTGTTAAGGCTGATAAAGCCAAATCACTTGAAAGAATTAAAGCACCGATTGCTTTTGTTACTTGTAATTCTGGCGATTTTGTAACGCCTGTAATAGTTGCAATTTTCATTTGTTATAAATTTTATTTGTTTAATTTCTTTCACAAAGGTTATTGCATGTTTAACATTAGGTTACCTATTTTTGCCGATTTCTGCCTATTTTTACCTACTTTTACCCTAATAATTCTTATTAAAAACAAAAAAATGCTAAACATTAAACAATTAAAAGAGGACTTAGCTCAGCTACGTTTGAAAGTAGCTGAATTGAAAATAGCTAAGCCTGATGAAGTTACTAGCATTGAATATCAAATTTCAGAATTGAAAAAGGATATTGTTTCTAATCATTCCTTATTGAATTATGACAAAAGGATTAAATCTGAAATGCATAAAACACAATTATTTATAACAGATTTAGAAAGAATAATCATTACCGAATCTTAAGTTAAAATTCCATAGTCTATTAAATCTTTAATAGTTAAATATTTCCTAGTTAAAGCAAGACTATCTAAAATTATTTGATATTCTTTTCGAGCTGTTTTATAGCTAACTTCTAAAATAAATTGAAGTTGAACTTTATTGACTTTTTGGCTTAAATTTCTTGTTTTCATGGCTTATAAAAATAAAAGTTGGTGTTCGTGGAATAATTCAGAATCAAAATCGTTTACCAATTTCTCCTTTGTTCTAAATTCGTGTAGATAGAAATGTAATTTGTTTTGAAACCAATTCATAAGTGGTTTTTCTGTAATCATATCTAAATCTTCAAGTAAAAGATTTAGAGCAACGATATAAGATATATCCTGATTGTTTGCGTAATATTCTCTAAATAGAGATTTTGCAAGACGTTTTTTAATTGTTGTCGAAGAAAGAACAACCTTTTTTAAACGTTTGATTATAGGATTAAATTTTGTTATTTGGGATTGTAAAAAATCAAAATCAAACAAAACAATAAGCTTTTCCTTATTGATTTGACTTTTACCAGTATTCTCACGAAGTTCAAAAAAGCCTTTATTTGCAATCTTTAATAATTCATAAAGGTTTGCTTTATCAAAAATACCCCAAGTCATTGTCTGACTGATATTTAAATCTAATTTTGAATATTCATTTAAACCTCTAAAAAACGCTGAATTTAACTGATATTCAAAACGCCAAACATTGTCATTTTTCAAACCATTATTTGCGTAATATTCGTTTATATATGGTTTCTCAGTCAGTTGCAACGACAGCGTTTTGTTATAGCATCGTATTATTTTGTCAGATGTTCTTTTTCCAATTTGGAAACTGTTAAGTATTGATTTTCCTTTATAGGTTTCAAAATAGCTTTGTAAATTTTTAGGACGCCCCGAAATAAGGTAGTTACCTGCAACAACATTACTATATAAATTACGGTAAGAATTGTTGATATCAGACTTATCAAGGCAGATATCCAGTCTATTAACAGACTTAAATATGTAGTTTGTTTCATCGCAAAAAGCATTTATGACACCTCTTAAGGCATCGTTAGACAATGTGTAAAATAGATTGTTTTCGAATTGTAGTTGTGCAAATTGTTCGCTCATAATTGCCGAGCGTGGTATTGCTGTATAAATTCCAATTTTTAAATCTTCATAATATAAATCTGCTCTAAGCTCAAAAATCTTAGTTCCGTATTCATAAGGTTTTAGGCGAAACTTTGAATGCTCGGGAAATTCTCCAAACGGCTGACCCTCTAGATTGATAATTAGGTAGTCTATATTTATAAGAGTAGGTTTTAAATTATTGTTTTTGAATTTAGTTTGGGCTTGATGCCTTTCTTTATATGAAATCATTGTTTTTTAGTAGGTTTGAGTGAGTTAGTTGCCGTTATACCCTACGGCAACAATTGAAAAATCGAAAGGGAGTAGCAAAAAATTAATTTTCCGAATCCTGCCAAAGTGAATAATGATTTTTAGGTAAATCGTTTATTGTAAATTCTTTCTTTGATATAGCTTCGGTTATTTTCTTTTCAACTTCACAAAATTTGTTTTTATAGTTTGAAATCTCAGAATTAAAAAAAACATTTATCTGCTGACCAATTTTTTTAATTTCTCTAATCGTAAAATCATGCTGATGTTTAAGACCAAGTAAGTCGACAGTTTCTACAGGATATTTTGAATACTCGTTTAAATCATGATTTAAACCAGCTAATTCCAAGAGTAAATCTTCTCGTTTTTGAATTAAAAGTATAATTGTTGACATATATTAAGGTGTTAAAAGATTATGTTTAAGAAGTTTTGTAATAAGCGTTTTCTGAGAATTGCAGTAAAAAATAAATTCATGAACACAAAAAGATTGTGTTACTATAAAGCAATCCGTACAAACTTTAATTGTAATTCCTATATTTGAACCACGGATTCTTAGAAATAATGTTTTAAACTTTAAATGAGAGGTTTTGCAAAATGGGCGCATTTTTTTTAAAAATGTTTTTGCATTGAAATTTGTGTGACGCATCTTGTTTAATTCTACAAGCAATAGAGTGTAATTCTCTAATGAAGATCGTTTTAAAGCCATTTGGTATAGTTAATAAGTTATACCACAAATGAACTATAATTTATATTATGTAAAATAGAATATTTAAGAAACCCATCTAGTATTGTTTTTGAATCATTCTATTTTTCTTATCTCAACAAATCGAAACTCTTCTCTTTTGAATATTCAATTCTAAAAAAATTAAACAGATATACTACCGATTTAAATTTCATTTTTAAATCAAAAGATTAAAATTTCGAACTAAAAAAACATTTTTAAGTCCTTAAATCAGTAATGTTTAACATTTCCTTAATATTATTTATATTCTCGCCAAGATGCTTTCATTGTAAGACTTTATTTTATTATTTTTACATTCGATACTTTAAAAATAAATTATCAAACATATGAATACAGTTGCTGAGCATATTGCAGATTTTTTGAAAGAATACAAACCATTTGATAATTTAACTTTTCAGGAATTATCAGATATTGCTACGAATATTCGTGTCATAAATTTAGAAAAACATGCGGTATTATTTCAAAATAACGACGCACTTCATGATAGTTTTTATGTCGTTGCTTCTGGTGTAATCAACCTTACAACTATTGCAGACGCTGAAGAAACCATTATAAATAAATGCCACGAAGGAGATATTTTTGGCTTGCGTCCGTTTTTTGCCAAAAATAATTACATGATGACCGCTAAAGCTCGTGAAGAAAGCATTATTTATGCTATTCCAATCGCTGTATTTAGACCTTTTGTTGCTAATAATTCTGATGTTTTAAACTTTTTATTGGAGAGTTTTGCTGTAAATTCAAGACATACAAAAGATAGTGTCAGCTCTAATGGCAAACTGATTTCTGATACTGATTTCCTAGATCAGCAGACGGAAATGCAATATATTCAATCACTTAACTATAATAATTCGCCATTAACTACGCAATCTAATCACATTATTAAAGATGTTGCGATTTTAATGACAGATTCTATGGTGGATAATATTATAATCTGCGAAAAAAATCACCCTATTGGTATTGTAACTAATGCCGATTTATCTTCTAAGATTGCAACAGGACGCTATCCTATTACTGAAACTATTGACAAAATTATGTCATCGCCGGTGGTAACTGTTTTAGAAAATGTTTCTTTAGCCGAAGCTCAATTGTTGATGTTAAAACATAACGTAACCCATTTATGCGTTACAAAAGACGGAACAAGTAAATCTGTTGTAAAAGGAATTATTTCTGAACATGATCTTATTGTCGCTCAAGCCAGCAACCCTGGTGTTTTAATTAAAGAAATTAAACGTTCTCAGCTGCCAAAAGATCTAAAACAGATTCGTGATCGTCTGTCAGATTTGATTCAGAATTCAATTCAAAAGAATATTCCAATTTCGCATGTTAGTAATATTGCGAGCGAAATTAATCTTGCAATCATTAAACGCGCTGTCGAGCTGTCAATTTTAGATTTAGGCTCCCCTCCTGCACGTTTTGCTTGGTTAAGTATTGGAAGTCAAGGACGTAAAGAACAACTTTTACTTACAGATCAGGATAGTATTTTAATTTTTGAAGATGTTACACCAGAAAAATATAGAGAAGTAAAAGATTATTTTTTAAGATTAGCAAAAAGAACTACTTCTGTACTAGAAAAAGTTGGTTACGAATATTGTCCAAATGGGCATATGGGAAGCAATATGCTGTGGTGTAAATCATTGAGTGACTGGACAAAACAATACAACAGCTGGATGAATACTCCAGGTGAAAACAGTAATGATTTGAGCAGTATTTTCTTTGATTATGAAATTGTTTTTGGTGAACCAAAAATCGAAGAAGCTATTGAAAATGTCATTTTCAAAAATGCAGTTAACAATACTTTGTTTTTTGACTTTTTAGGAAATGATGCTTTAAAAAGAAATTCTCCTTTAAGTTTCTTTAAAAAATTCATCATTGAAGAAGAAGGCCCGCATAAAGGTAAATTTGATATAAAAACCCGTGCATTAATGCCATTAATTGATGGTGCACGTTTATTGATATTAAATGCCAACATAAAAGGAATTCAAAATACTTATTTAAGATTCAAACAATTAGCAATTACAGATTCTAAAAATGCTGAAATTTATTTAAGTTGTGCTGAAGCATTTTTGGCACTTTCAAAATTTAGAACTGTTGAAGGACTAAAAAATGACGACTCTGGCCAATTTATTAATTTAAGAGAAATGTCAAAAACTGACAAAGAGAAATTAAAAAATGCTTTAGCCCCTATGAAAGACCTGGAGGAACTGATTAAGAGTAAATTTCAATTGACACAATTCTCATAATATGCTAGACTGGCTAAAAAATATTAATAAAGACTATCCAGAATTCTGGAAAGATTATTTAACTAAATTCGAAACCAAACCTAATAAGTTCGTTGTTTTATCAACTGAAACATCAGGATTGAATCCGGATAAGGATGTTATATTGTCTCTTGGTGCATTTTCGGTTATCGATGACAGCATTGTTATAAAAGAAAGTTTTGAAACTGTTTTACTGCAATACAAGTATCTGCAAGACAACGGACTTTCAAATGAATTTATCATTGAAAGCAAAATGATGAAAATGCCGGAACCAGATGCGCTTGAGGCTTTGGTTAATTTTATCGGAAATTCAGTTTTAGTTGGTCATCATATTAATTTTGATGTCGAAATGCTGAATGCAGCCGCTGGAACGTCTAGACTGCAGTACCGATTAAAAAATGAGGCACTTGATGTCGATGTGATGTACAGAAAACTAACTGATATAAATGACAAACAGTTTTCTTTAGACGATTTATGCGAAATTTATAAAATTCCAAAAAGTGATAGAAATTCTTCTTCCGAAGATGCGTACAGAATCGGACTTTTATTTCTTAAATTAAAATCTCGATTGGGGATAAAATAATAATTTTAAATTCCAAAATTGAAATTCCAAATTCCAAAAATATTTTAGTAAACAAAAATGCCTCTTAAATTTAAGAGGCATTTTTTATTGATCTATGTTTTAATTACGAAATTCTTTCATTCATAATTTGTTCTACAACTTCTGGATTTAATAATGTTGACGTATCTCCAAAATTAGAAAAATCTCCTTCGGCTATTTTACGTAAAATTCTACGCATAATTTTTCCAGAGCGAGTTTTTGGAAGTCCAGAAACAAACTGAATTTTATCCAATTTAGCAATTGGTCCAATGTGATCTGCAATATATTGATTGATCTCTTTTGACAAATTCTCTTTATTTCTAACTTCTCCAGTTTCTTTTAGAATAACATAACCATATAAAGCGTTTCCTTTAATATCATGAGGAACTCCAACAATAGCAGATTCTGCAACTGCAGGATGCTCATTGATCGCATCTTCAATTGGCGCTGTTCCTAAATTATGACCTGAAACAATTACAACGTCATCTACTCTACCCGTAATTCTGTAGTATCCAACTTCATCTCTTAATGCTCCGTCTCCTGTAAAATATTTTCCTGGGAAAGCAGAGAAATAAGTTTCTTTGTAACGATCGTGATTTCCCCAGATTGTTCTGGCAATTCCCGGCCATGGAAATTTAATACATAAACTTCCAACAACTTGGTTTCCTTCAATTTCGTTGCGTTTTTCATCCATCAAAACGGGCTGAATTCCAGGCAATGGTAAAGTTGCATAAGTTGGTTTTGTTGGGGTTACAAAAGCAATTGGCGAAATCATAATTCCACCTGTTTCTGTCTGCCACCATGTATCTACAACCGGACATCTCTTATCTCCTACGTGGTCATTGAACCAGTGCCAAGCTTCTTCGTTAATTGGCTCTCCAACAGATCCAATAACTTTAAGAGATTTTAGGGGATATTTTTGAATATAATCTAAACTTTCTTTTGCTAACGAACGAATTGCAGTTGGTGCTGTATAGAATTGTGTAATTTTATGTTTTTCGATAATTTCCCAAAAACGGCTGAAATCTGGGTAAGAAGGAACACCTTCAAAAATAACAGTTGTACCTCCATTTAATAATGGTCCGTATAAAATGTACGAGTGTCCAGTAATCCATCCAATATCTGCAGTACACCAGAAAATATCATTTTCTTCGTGGCTAAAAACATTTTTAAATGTGTATGCCGTATAAACCATATAACCAGCAGTAGTATGCACCATTCCTTTTGGTTTTCCTGTTGATCCTGAAGTATATAAAATAAACAACGGATCTTCTGCGTCCATAATTTCAGCAACACTATTGTCTAAAGCCGCATCTAATAAAGGCTGTAACCATTCGTCACGACCTTCTTTCATTTTCACTTCAGTCTTAGTTCTTTTCGCTACTAAAACTTTTGTAACAGATGGGCAAGTTTCTAAAGCTTCATCAACAATTCCTTTTAAGTCAATTGTTTTGTTTCCTCTATAACCTCCATCAGATGTGATAACCATTTTACATTCGCAGTCATTAATTCTTGCTGAAACTGCTGATGCAGAAAATCCAGCAAAAATAACAGAATGTATTGCTCCAATTCTAGCACAAGCCAAAACAGCAACGGCTAACTCAGGAATCATTGGCAGATAAATACAAACCCTATCTCCTTTGCGAACACCTTGCTCGCGAAGAACGTTTGCCATTTTTGAAACTCTTTCGTATAATTCGTTATACGTTATATGTAAAGCTTCTTCAGAAGGATCGTTCGGTTCAAAAATAATTGCCGTTTTATCGCCTCTTTTGCTTAAATGTCTATCAATACAATTTTTGGTAATGTTAACTTTAGCTTCTGTAAACCATTTTACTTCAGCTTCAGCCATATTAAAATCAACTACTTTTTCCCATTGTTGGTACCATGTGAAATTTTCCTCAGCTATCTTTCCCCAAAACTTTCTTGGCTCTCTTATTGATTTATTATAATGTTTAAAATATTGTTCTAAATTTTCAATTTTGTAATAGCTCATCGTTTGTTGAATTTTTTTATAAATGTATTAAATCTGAATGTATTCTAGAAATAATTTAATTCATAAATTTTATTAAAAAAAAACATTTATTTAATAAAACATGATTATTATTTGCATTTGGTATATTTTTTTACTTTTTAAACCAAATTAGAAAGGGCAAAAAAGGCATAATAAATAGATATTATGCCTTTTTTAATTTAACAAATTTCAATAACAATTAATTTTTTAAAACTGCTTTTAACATACTTTTCTCTATTTTGAAAATAGCAAGATCTTTATTAATTAAAACAGAAATTTCAACAAGTATATTTTATCAAATATACCCCATTATAAGGGATTAGCTTCACTTAACTTAACCTTGCAGAAGTTAAGTGAATGCAATATGCATCTATATCTATTTTCTTAATAAGTGCTTACTAATTCAAAATATTACAAATCATTGATACAGTGCAAATCCCGCAAAATCCAATTTTGCGGGAATTCCCATTTTAATTATCCAATTTTTTTCATAGCTGTCATAGACTCTCTCAACCATGCTCCTACTTCTTCGATAGGGTGCTGGCGAATTTCTTTATTTACAGCAATTAATACCGCGTTGTCTACTGCATTTGAAGTAGAAAATGGTTTACCAATAATATTAGTTTCTACATTTTTCATGAATTCAGTCAATAAAGGCTTACATGCATGATCAAACAAATAACAACCATATTCTGCAGTGTCAGAAATTACACGGTTCATTTCGAATAATTTCTTTTCTTGCGATTGTGTTTGCAATTAATGGCAATTCGTGTAATGACTCATAGTAAGCAGATTCTTCGATGATACCAGCTTCTGTCATTGTTTCAAAGCTAATTCAACACCCGCTTTAACCATTGCAATCATTAATACTCCATTATCAAAATATTCCTGCTCAGAAATTGGAGCTTCCTGCGGTGCAGTTTTTTCGAAGTTAGTTTCTCCTGTTGCGACTCTCCATTTTAATAAATTAACATCATCATTAGCCCAGTCAGCCATCATAGTTCTTGAAAATTCTCCAGAAATAATATCATCTTGGTGTTTTTGGAATAACGGACGCATGATGTCTTTTAATTCTTCAGCTAATTCATACGCTTCTATTTTTGCAGGGTTTGATAGACGGTCCATCATGTTTGTGATACCTCCGTGTTTCAAAGCCTCAGTAATAGTTTCCCATCCGTATTGAATTAATTTTGAAGCATAAGCAAGATCGATTCCTTTTTCAACCATTTTATCAAAACATAAAATAGATCCAGTTTGCAATAAACCACAAAGGATAGTCTGCTCACCCATTAAATCTGATTTTACTTCAGCTACGAAAGATGATCTTAAAACCCCTGCTCTATGTCCTCCAGTTCCTACTGCATAAGCTTTTGCCTGATCTAAGCCTAAACCGTTTGGATCATTCTCTGGGTGAACTGCAATAAGTGTTGGAACTCCAAAACCTCTTTTGTATTCTTCACGAACCTCAGAACCTGGACATTTAGGTGCGCACATAATTACTGTAATATCTTTACGAATCTGCATTCCTTCTTCTACGATGTTGAATCCGTGAGAATAAGCCAAAGTAGAATCTTTTTTCATTAATGGCATAATAGCAGTTACCACAGCTGTATGTCGCTTGTCTGGTGTAAGATTACAAACTAAATCTGCTGTTGGAATCAATTCTTCATAAGTTCCTACAGTGAAACCATTTTCAGTAGCATTTTTATAAGAAGCTCTTTTTTCAGCTATTGCATCTGCACGTAATGCATAAGAAATATCTAAACCAGAATCTCTCATATTTAATCCTTGATTCAAACCTTGTGCTCCACAGCCTACAATTACAACTTTTTTTCCTGCCAATGCAAGCAATACCGTCTGCAAATTCAGACTGCTCCATAAATTCGCAAACTCCTAATTGTTCTAATTGTAATCTAAGTGGTAATGTATTGAAATAATTTGCCATTTTTGTTTTAATATTTAATGAAATGATATTTAATAATTTTATAATTTGGGTAACTAAAATTTTTATTTGTAAGATTCTAATAATGATGAAATTTCCATTTTTTCTTTAGAAACTGAAATTCTTCCAGAACGTACAAACTGCATTATGCCGTATGGTTTGAATTTTTTGTATAATTCTTCAATTTCAGAGCGTCTCCCCGATTTTGAAATCACAAAGAAATCCCTTGAAACCGTAACAATCGTAGACTGGCTGTCTTTGATAATATTCTGAATTTGTTTTTCATCAAACAATAAATTTGAAGCGATTTTAAATAATGCATTTTCTAAATATATAGTTTCTTCATCTGTGTGATAAAATGCTTTTATAACTTCAATTTGTTTTTCAATCTGACCAACAATATTCTGAACCCATTTTTCTGTTGTTTCTACAACAATGATAAATCTAGAAACATTCTCTATTTCTGATTCAGAAACATTTAGACTTAATATATTAATGTGACGCTTTAAGAATATACCTGATATTCTATTTAATAAACCCACGTTATTTTCTGAGTATACCGATATGGTAAATGTTTTATCTTCCATTTTGTTTTTTAGTTTATTTTGTTTCAAGTTTCAGGTTTCACGTTCTCAACAGAACCTGAAACCTGAAACTTGAAACCTGAAACTTTTCCTAGCTTAATCTAATTTCTGAAACACATGCTCCTGTTGGAATCATTGGGAAAACGTTGTTTTCTTTTTCCACCATGACCTCTAAGAAATAAGATTCTTTTGAAGCCAGCATTTCTGCTACTGCTTCATCTAAATCTTCTCTTTGTGATACTTTTTTAGATTTAATATGGTATCCTTCAGCAATTGCAACAAAATTTGGATTAATCATTTTTGTTGATGCATATCGGTTATCAAAGAACAATTCCTGCCATTGACGCACCATTCCTAAAAATTCATTATTTAAAATGACAATTTTTACAGGAACCTTAGTCTGAAAAATAGTTCCCAATTCCTGAATTGTCATCTGGAAACCTCCATCACCAATAATAGCAACTACTTCACGATCTGGTCTTCCCATTTTAGCTCCAATTGCGACTGGCAAAGCAAATCCCATTGTTCCTAATCCGCCTGAAGTAATATTACTTTTTGTTGAATTAAATTTAGCATAACGACAAGCAAACATTTGGTGCTGACCAACATCTGAAACGATAATAGCATCACCTTTTGAGTGTTTGTTAATCATTTCAATAGTTTCTCCCATTGAAATTCCTTTATTGTTCGTTGGATTTAATTCTTCATTAATAACCGTTTCAACCTCTATCTTTTGTAATTCTTTGAATTCATTGTGCCAAGATTCATGAGAATTGTTTTCGATTAAAGGCAGTAAAGCATTTAAAGCTTCTCTGACATCTCCTAAAACAGCAACTTCTGTTTTTACGTTTTTATCGATTTCTGCAGGATCAATTTCAAAGTGAATCACTTTTGCCTGTTTTGCATACGTTTTTAAACTTCCCGTAACACGGTCATCAAAACGCATTCCTAATGCAATAAGCACATCACATTGATTAGTAAGCATATTTGGTCCATAATTTCCATGCATTCCCAGCATTCCAACATTTAAAGGATGATCTGTTGGAAGAGCCGAAAGACCTAAAATAGTCCAACCAGCTGGAATTCCCGATTTTTCAATTAAAGCTTTTAACTGCTCTTCGGCTTGACCGAGAATAATACCTTGTCCAAAAACAATAAAAGGCTTTTTGGCACTATTAATTAAGGTCGCAGACTTCGGCAACTTTATCTAATTTTAATTTTGGAACCGGAACATAACTTCTAATTCCAGTACATTTTTCATAACTAAAATCAAACTCATCAAACTGAGCATTTTTAGTAATATCAATTAATACAGGTCCTGGACGTCCAGAACGAGCGATATAAAAAGCTCTTGCTATAATTTCAGGAATTTCAGAAGCCTCCGTTACCTGATAATTCCATTTTGTAACCGGAGTAGAAATTCCGATAATATCTGTTTCCTGAAAAGCATCAGAACCCAATAAATGTTTTCCAACTTGTCCCGTGATACAAACCATTGGTGTTGAATCGATTTGAGCATCTGCAATTCCAGTTACAAGATTAGTTGCTCCCGGCCCAGAAGTAGCAATTGCCACTCCTACTTTTCCTGTAGCTCTTGCATATCCTTGAGCCGCATGCGTTGCACCTTGTTCGTGACGTACTAAAACGTGGTGTAATTGATCTTGAAATTTATATAATTCGTCATAAACCGGCATGATTGCTCCTCCTGGATAACCATAAACCAAGTCTACTCCCTCTGCTAATAAACATCTTATAACGGCTTCTGCCCCTGATATTTTCATAGTATATTTTGTTTTATCAATGTCAATTTCAAAAATCAATATCAAAAAATTCAATGGCAATGTCAAAATCAATTTTAATGAAAAATTCTAAATTGATTTTTTTTTTGCTATTTGATTTTTGATGTTGTTATTGTCATTGCTATTGATTTTTGATATTGTTATTTAATTAGTTATCGGTAACGCGACTTGTTGAAGCGCTTGACACCGATCTTGCATATTTAAGTAAAACTCCTTTTGTCACTTTTAACGGCGGTTGTACCCAAGCCGCTTTTCTAGCCGCAAATTCTTCGTCGGAAATCTTCAGGTCAATAGTATTTTTTACAGCATCGATCGCAATTAAATCGCCATCTTTTACTAGAGCAATACCACCACCATCATAAGCTTCTGGTGTTACGTGTCCTACCACGAATCCATGCGAACCTCCAGAGAACCTTCCATCTGTAATAAGAGCACAGCCGCTTCCTAATCCAGCACCAATAATCGCAGATGTAGGTTTCAGCATTTCAGGCATCCCTGGACCACCTTTTGGCCCGCAATACCTGATGACGACTACATTACCTGGTTTTATTTTTCCGGCCTGAAGACCTGGGATTACTTCAAATTCTCCTTCAAAAACTACAGCTGGTCCTTCAAAATATTCTCCTTCTTTACCACTGATTTTTGCAACAGCACCTTCAGAAGCAAGATTTCCGTATAAAACCTGAATATTTCCTGTAGGTTTTAATGCTTTTTGAATTTCATGGATTACTTGCTGTCCGTCTTGTAAATCTGGAATACTTGCTAAGTTTTCTGCAACCGTTTTTCCAGTTACAGTTAAACAATCTCCATGAATTAATCCTTCTTTCAGTAAATATTTCATTACTGAAGGAATACCTCCAACTTCATGAATATCTTCCATCATATATTTACCACTTGGCTTCATGTCAGCCAAAACTGGTGTTTTGTCATTAATTGCTTGGAAATCATCCAAAGTAATTTTGATATCAACAGCGTGAGCCATTGCAATTAAGTGCATAACTGCATTTGTAGAACCTCCTAAAACTGCTACAATTGTAATAGCATTTTCGAAAGCTTTGCGAGTCATAATATCTCTTGGCTTAATATCTTTTTCTAATAAAACTTTAATAGCAACACCTGCAGCAAGACATTCATCTCTTTTTTCCTGACTTAAAGCAGGGTTTGAAGAACTGTATGGCAAACTCATTCCTAATGCCTCAATTGCAGAAGACATTGTATTTGCAGTATACATACCACCACACGCACCAGCACCAGGACAGGCATTTTGAATAACACCTTTAAAGTCTTCTGGTGTAATTTCATTTTTTACTTTTTTACCTAAAGCTTCAAAAGCAGAAACAATATTAAGTGATTCTCCTTTCCATTTTCCAGAGTGGATTGATCCTCCGTAAACCATCATCGATGGACGGTTTAATCTTCCCATTGCGATTAATGCTCCAGGCATATTTTTATCACAGCCAGGAATTGCAATTACACCATCATACCATTGTCCACCTACAACTGTTTCAATAGAATCTGCAATTACATCACGAGAAACCAATGAAAAACGCATTCCTTCCGTTCCATTAGAAATTCCGTCACTGACACCAATGGTATTAAAAATAAGTCCGACAAGATCTACATCCCAAACACCTTTTTTAACATCTTTTGCTAAATCATTTAAGTGCATATTACAAGTGTTACCATCGTAACCCATGCTCACAATACCAACTTGTGCTTTTTTTAAATCTTCTTCAGTTAAACCAATTCCGTACAACATTGCTTGCGCCGCAGGCTGTGTTTGATCTTGAGTGATGGTCTTGCTGTACTTATTTAATTCCATTATTGTTTTATTTTATTTTAATTTTTATTCCAAAAAAAAACCTTCCAGTATTTGGAAGGTTTGTAATATAGTTTTTCAATTATATTTATAACATTCCCGATGCAGATGTGTGAATCACATTGACAACAACGACAGAAATAATAATAATTGAGATTTGCATCATTTACTTTTTAGTGTCACAAAAGTAGCTAAACTTATGGAACTAAAAAAATAAAATCTCAACATTTCAAATACTTCTTGTGATTATCTTCACTTTTTAACAAAAAATATTAAACAATTGTAGATTGCCCAATACTTACATTATCATTATTAAAATACAGTAAATCATCTTTACTGAAAATAAAATTAGAAACGAACTCTCCTACTTCATTTGTTCCAAATTTTGAATCTGGTTTTAAGTCAACTGTTACAACTTTGTACTCAATTGCTTTTTCAACGGCTTTATAGATTACATTAGCTTCTTTAGTTAATCCAAAATGCTCTAGCAAAAGTGCAATTGCTAAAATCGAAGCAATCGGATTAGCAATATTTTTTCCTTTTGCCTGCGGATATGATCCGTGAATTGGCTCAAACAAAGCATTTTTTTCGCCTAAAGATACTGATGGCAATAAACCAATTGATCCTGTAATTACACTAGCTTCATCAGATAAAATATCTCCAAACAAGTTCTCGGTTAAAATCACATCAAATTGTTTTGGATTTAAGATTAACTGCATTGCCGCATTGTCAACAAATAAGAAATCTAAAGCGACGTCTGGATAATCTGAGCTCACTTTCTGAACTACTTTTCTCCACAATCTTGAAGTTTCCAAAACATTAGCTTTGTCTACCATTGTTAACTTCTTACGACGTTTTTGTGCCGATTTAAAAGCTAAATGTGCAATTCTAGTGATTTCTTCTTCTGTATATTCACATAAATCAGAAGCGTGCGTTCCTTCTTCGTTTAATGTTTTAGCTCCAAAATAAGCACCTCCTGTTAATTCTCTGAAAATTGTAAAATCTGCTCCTTCAATAATTTCTCTTTTTAAAGGAGAAGCATCAATTAACGCTTTATAAGGTTTTATTGGACGGATATTTGCAAACAAGCCCAATTCTTTACGAAGCTTTAACAATCCTTGTTCTGGACGAACTTTTGCATTTGGGTTGTTATCATATTTTGGATCACCAATAGCCCCAAGCAAAACTGCATCTGTATTTAAACACAAATTAAGCGTTTGTTCCGGCAAAGGATTTCCTGTTTTATCAATTGCAACTGCTCCCATGAGCGCATCTTCAAAAACAAATTCATGATTGTAAACTTCAGCAATAGCGTACAACGCTTTTTTTGCTTGTAAAATAACCTCAGGTCCAATTCCATCTCCTGGCAAAACTGCAATTTTCAAATTCATAACGTCTCGTTCTTTATGTATTTAAATCCTTATATTATTTTTTCTCTTTCTTCTTCGCTCTATTTTCTATTCTCTTCTTAACTAGCTTCTAATTAATTCACCTTCAATTTTAGAAGCTTCGATAATCTGATGAATATCAGCATCTACTACTTCTTTTTTGATATCAGCAAATTTCAAAAACTCAATGTATACAATATCCAACTGTATTTTTGTAAGCTCGTAACCCACTTTTTTAGCTCTATAAGCCAAAGTCGCCCTTCCGCTTCTTGCTGTCAAAATAATTGAAGATTCGTTTACACCAACTTCAAGCGGATCCATGATCTCATAAGTTGCTCTGTTTTTGATAACACCATCTTGGTGAATACCAGAACTATGGGCAAAAGCATTTGCTCCCACAATCGCTTTATTTGGCTGTACAATCATTCCCATACTTTCAGAGACCAAACGACTCATTTCGTTCAATTCTCTTGTATTAATGTTTGTATCTAAATTTAGGTAAGGATGTTGTTTAAAAATCATTACCACTTCTTCAAGTGCTGTATTTCCAGCTCTTTCTCCAATACCATTAATTGTACATTCTATTTGTCTTGCTCCATTTATAGCACCTGAAATTGAATTTGCAGTTGCCATTCCTAAATCATTATGACAGTGACATGAAAGGATTACGTTTTCGATTCCTTTTACGTTTTCTTTTAAATACTTAATTTTTGCTCCGTATTCTTCTGGAAGACAATATCCAGTAGTATCAGGAATATTCAATACTGTTGCTCCAGATTTAATCACTTCTTCACAAACCTTTGCCAAGAAAGCATTATCTGTTCTACCTGCATCTTCTGCGTAGAATTCAACATCTTCTACATAAGACTTTGCATGTGCCACAGCGTATTTTGCTCTTGCAATAATATCTTCTGGAGTAGTATTTAATTTGTGGAGGATATGAGATTCTGAAGTTCCGATTCCAGTATGGATTCTAGGTCTCTTAGCGTGCTTTAAAGCAATTGCGAGCAACATCAATGTCATTTTTTACGGCTCTTGTTAGTCCGCAGACCGTTGCATTTTCTACAATTTTACAAATCTCAGAGACGGATAAAAAATCGCCTGGACTTGATACAGGAAAGCCTGCTTCGATAATGTCAACTCCCATTTTGTCAAGTCGTTCTGCGATAACTAATTTTTGCTTAGTATCTAACTTACATCCTGGAACTTGTTCACCATCTCGCAAAGTGGTGTCAAAAATTTGAACTTTCTCTCTATTCATATTCATTTATTTAATGTAATTTCACATCTTGATAACAAATATATATTGTACTACCGCAGTACCAAATTCATTTTAATGAAATTATACTGTTCATAAAACGATTTATACCTTATTAATTACTTTAATATCAATAAGTTACATTATTATTTTTTACAATGGCTAACCATCAAAAAGATTTCTTATTTGTTTTAATCAAATCACTTTCGAAATCAGAAAAAAGGCAGTTTAAAATTTTTGCAAGCCGATTAGAGACGAGTTCAAACACAAAATTTATCGAGTTATTCAACATTCTTGATAAATCTGAGGTTTACGATGAAAAGCTGATTCTGAAAAGCGGTATTATTCAGAAGGTACAGCTATCTAATTTAAAATCATACTTGTACAAACAAATCCTAGTAAGTATCCGATTGAATATTCCGAGCCAGAATATTCGTTATCAGCTTCGTGAACAAATGGATTTTGCTGTTATTCTTTATAATAAAGGATTGTATAAACAGAGTTTGAAAATTTTAGATAAAACAAAACAGCAGGCACTTGAGAATGATGAAAAATATATGGCCTATGAAATTGTTGAGTTTGAAAAACTAATCGAATCACAATACATTACCCGAAGTATTCAAGGTCGCGCTGACGAACTGGTTGTTCAGGCTAAAGAATTGAATTATCGTAATACTATTTCGAGTAAATTATCCAATTTATCGCCGCAGTTATACGGAATAATGCTTAAAACGGGTTACGTAAAAAGTGATACGGAATACAAATATATTGACGATTATTTTCATAGACATATTGCAAAGTTGGATGAAAGTAAATTCGGATTCCGTGAGAAATATTGGTTTTACAATGCTAATTTATGGAGAAGTTTTCTAGTTCAGGATTTCTTGGCTAGTTATAAATATGCCTATAAATGGGTACAGCTTTTCTACGATAATCCTAGTATGATTTATTTGAATCCGGTGTTTTTCTTAAAAGGAAATCATTATTTCTTAGAATCGCTTTATATGTTAAAGTATAAATCTAATTTCAAGAAATACTTGAATCTTTTGGAAGAAACTATCACAGATCCAAAATTCCCCGCAAATGATAATATTGCCTCACTTTCATTTTTATATGTATATAATAATAAATTAAATCTGCATATTTTAGAAGGAACTTTTGCCGAAAGTGAATATCTAATTCCAGAGATTCTCACTAAACTTAAAGTCCACAGTGAGCATCTTGATGAACACCACGAAATGTTGTTTTTCTATAAGATTGCTTCTATTTACTTTGGAGTTGAAAAATACAACGAATGCATTAATTATTTAGATAAAATCATAAATAACAAGAACTTAACGATGCGCGAAGATTTGATGTGCTTTGCGAGACTTTTATCTCTAATTGCACATTATGAACTTGGGAAAGATTATTATTTAGAAAATCATCTTAAAAGCACTTATAAGTTTTTATTGAAAATGAATGATTTACATGAAGTTCAAAAAGAAATCATCAAATTCCTTAGAAATTTAAACAACTTTTACCCTGCTGATATTAAGAAAGAATTCAAAAAAATGCACGCTCGTTTTGTAGAGTTGGAAAAGAACACTTACGAAAAAAGAGCGTTCTTGTATCTAGATATTATTTCCTGGCTGGAAAGTAAAATTGAAAACCGAAAAATTGCTCGCTATTATTAGGGAAAAAGCGAAGTTGAATAATCGATAAGTTTTTTAAATTCCAATTCTCTAAATTCTAAATTCCAATAACAAAAGCGCTAAAAAAACTTACTTTTTTAGCGCTTTTTTTGTCATCCTGAGGAACGAAGGATCACACTCGTAAATCAACAAAGATTGGAAAATTACTATTCGATAGTTTCTAGTGTGATCCTTCGTTCCTCAGGATGGCAAATTTTACGCAAAAACAAACCCGACAGGTTTTAAAAACCTGTCGGGTTTAGTATTAATAAATTCCAATTTTGGAATTTGGGATTTTTGTATTGGAATTTTTAAAATTTATTCCACAATATTAGAAGTCGTTACATAGAAATTTTTATCTACTTCAAGCTTTCTATCTTCGTTTGTTGTTTTTACCGACTGCCATTCTGTTGTTGGTTTTAGCAAAGTTTCTACTCCGTTAATTTTAACCTTAACAGGCATATCAAACTTGGAAACACAATTTGTCCAGTGGTAACCCAGCGTTCCATTTTTAAACAGATATTCAAAAACTGGAATTTGAGTCGTAGTTAAATATTGCGCATAAACTCTGTTGAAATTAATTCCAGACTGGTCATTTATATAATCTTCAATTTGTTTTGAAGTCACCGTTTGGTGGTAAAAAGTTTTATTTAAACCTCTTAAAATCGATTTCCATTTAGCATCATCATTAATAATCTGGCGGATGGTATGCGGCATGTTCGCCCCTTTCGGATACATATCACCAGAACCTTCATTATTTACATCATAATGACCAATAATAGGCGTATCATTCTGAATGTTTTTTCTGCGACCAATTACATATTCAGCCCCAGCTTCTTTTCCATAGTAATACTCAACAAAAAGACTTTCTGAATAATTAGTAAAACTTTCATGGATCCACATGTCAGCGATATCTTTGTAGGTAATATTATTAGCAAACCATTCGTGACCCGATTCATGAATAATAATAAAGTCGAATTTTAATCCCCAGCCCGTTCCGCTTAAATCGCGCCCTAAGTAACCTTGTTTGTATTGATTTCCATAAGTTACAGAACTTTGGTGTTCCATTCCTAAATAAGGAACTTCTACCAATTTATAACTATCTTCATAAAACGGATAAGGTCCAAACCAGCTTTCAAAAGCTTTAAGCATCTTTGGAGCATCTTTAAAATGTTCTTTTGCTAAAGCCAAATTATCTTTTAAAACATAATAATTACAGTCTAAATCACCTTTTTCTCCCTTGAATACTTCAGAAAAATTTACGTAATCACCAATATTAATATTTACTCCGTAATTGTTTATCGGGTTTGAAACGTACCAGTTAAATGTTTTTGTTCCGTCTTTTTCTTTTTTAACACTTTGCAGTCTTCCATTAGAAACTTCCGTTAAATCTCCAGGTACATTTACACTAATTAACATGTTTTCAACTTCATCATACATATGGTCTTTACATGGCCACCAAACACTTGCACCTAAACCCTGACAAGATGTAGCGATAAAATCTTTTCCATTTTTATCTTTTTTCCAAGAAAATCCTCCATCCCATGGTGCTCTAACCGCTTCTTTTGGTTTTCCACTATAGGAGATTACAATTTCTTTTGTATCTCCAACTTTCTGTTTCTCCGTTAAAGTAATGAAGAAAGCATTCCCGTCTCTTTCAAACTTTAAATCTTTTCCATTCTGAGTCACCTTTGTAATATTCATTGGTTCCTGCAGATCAATCTGCATCCTGTTGTTTTCGGTTAAAACTGTGTAACGAACAGTGTTAGAACCTGAAATTGATTTTTCAGAAGGATTTACCTTTACATTCAAATGATAGTATTTTAAATCCCACCAAGCTCTTTCCTTTGTAATGCTGCAGCGTAAAGTATCTTGATGTGTAAAAACCGTTTCTGACTTATTTAAAAGTCCTTGAGCATTAGCGCTGAAACCAATTAAAAAAGCAGTTAAAATGCTTCCAAAGTATTTTTTCATTAGTTAGAAATATAAAATAAATAAGTATATATCCCGAAACTTCGGGAATTAATCTACAGCAAATGTAAACATTCGAATTAAGTTTTTTAAAATTTTATGATTTCTATTCGAGTGATGCTACATCAAAAATCATTATTCTTCTCTATTTTAGCATAATAAAATTACCGTCACTCTTATGAAATTTTATTTATTCCTTTTTTCAATCATCGTGGTCTCTGTTAACCGAATTTATTCGCAGACTATTCCAGTCTATAAGGTTAATGAAGAAATAACTGTAGACGGTGATTTGTCAGACTGGAAAAATACTTTTCTAGGTCCGTTTGTAATTCATAATTCTGGTGAAAAAGCGACTCAAAATACTTTTGTTTCACTTTCGTGGAATGATGAAAACTTATATATCGCTTACAAATGCACCGATTCTAAAATTATTGGAAAAGCGCAAAAGAAAGATTCCCAGATTTTTTATACCGATGATTTGGTAGAAATTTTTATTGATCCTGATGGAGACGGTCAAAATTATATTGAGATTGGAGTCAATGCATTTTCAACTAACTATGACCTACTTTTAAAATGTATTTCTCCTGAATGCGCATGGATGGAAGACCTCAATGCAATTTGATATTAAAGGAATGGAATCTGTCAGCAAAATTAATCCAGAAGGCTATACTATAGAAATTAAAATTCCGTTTTCTAGTCTTGAAAAAATTAAAAACGGTAATTTTTCAAAACCAATAAAAGGTACAAAATGGAAAGCAAATACTTTTAGAATTGATTACGGTAACACGATTGAATACCTTGCATTACAACCGTATAAGAGTTTAAAATTTGGCTTTCATCAGCCACAGGAATTTGCTGTTTTTGAGTTTGTGGAGTGATTTGATTTATTTGTTTCAGGTTTCAGGTTTTAGGTTATCGCGCGTAACTCGAAACCTGAAGCCTGACACCTGAAACAAAACTTTACTTCTGACGTTTCTTCAAAACTTCCACCACATCATTCAACTGAAATCCTTTTGCTTGCAATAAAATTAAATAGTGAAAAAGTAAATCAGCGCTTTCGCTAAGAAACAAATCATCATTATCATCTTTTGCTTCAATAACCACTTCTACAGCTTCTTCACCAACTTTTTGAGCAATTTTATTGATTCCCTTTTCGAATAAAGAGGCAACATAACTCTTATCAGAATCAGCATTTTCCCTGCGTGTTTTGATTGTGTTTTCTAATTGAGAAATAAAACCGTAGTTCGCAGTATTCGGTTCCTGCCAGCAAGTATCTGCGCCTGTGTGACAAGTTGGACCGACAGGTTTTGCCTGAATTAAAAGTGTATCGCCGTCACAGTCATTTTTAATATCTACAAGCTCTAAAAAATTTCCACTCTCCTCGCCTTTTGTCCAAAGTCTTTGTTTGGATCGGCTGAAAAATGTTACTTTCTTCGTTTCTATTGTTTTCTGCAATGATTCTTCATTCATATACCCCAGCATCAGAACATTTTTTGTCTCTGAATCCTGAATTATTGCTGGAATCAATCCGTGTGCGCTTTTTATATCTACGTTCATTGTATTTTTAGATTTTAGTCCCGATAGCTATCGGGAAGATTTTAGATTTCTTGGCTCTATGATTATTTTAATTTTTGTAATTTAAAAATTGATATTGCAATTGGAATTTGGAATTTAAAAAAATTTGTAATTTCTAAATCCTTACTTCAATATCATTCTTCCTAAGCTCCTCTTTCAAAGCTTTAATTTCGATTTCTTTAAAATGAAAAACGCTCGTGACCAAAGCGAGCATCTGCTTTTCCCTCTTTAAACGAATCTACAAAATGCTGTATATTTCCAGCACCGCCAGATGCAATAATCGGAATATTAATTAAAGTTGACAATTTTGCCAGAGCCTCATTTGCAAAACCATTTTTCGTTCCATCATTGTCCATTGATGTGAAGAGAATTTCTCCGGCGCCGCGTTCTGCAACTTCTACCGCCCAGTCGAACAAATTTAATTCGGTTGGTACTTTTCCGCCAACTAAATGTACGATCCATTGTCCGTCAATTTGTTTGGCGTCGATGGCAACGACAACGCATTGGCTTCCAAATTTCTGAGCTAAATCGTTAATCAATTGCGGATTTTTTACTGCCGATGAATTGATTGAAACTTTATCTGCACCGTTATTCAGCAGAATTTCAACATCTTCTACAGAAGAAATACCGTCGCCAACCGTAAACGGAATATTAATTTTCTCCGCTACACTTCGTACCATATTTACCAAAGTCTTCCGACGTTCTTCTGTAGCCGAAATATCCAGAAAAACCAATTCATCTGCACCTTCAGCAGAGTAAATCTCCGCCAGCTCGACAGGATCTCCCGCATCACGCAAGTCAACGAAATTAACGCCTTTTACAGTTCTTCCGTTTTTTATATCTAAGCAAGGTATTATTCTTTTTGCTAACATTTTTCTTTTTGTTAATTGTTAGATGTAAGGTGTAAAATGTTGTTCTCCACAGCGTATAACATTCATTCTACAATTCACTTTTTACATTTTACCAATAATATAATTCTCTAATTGTTTAAGCGAAATTCTTCCCTCGTAAATTGCTTTTCCAATGATGGTTCCTTCACAACCCAATTCAGCTAATTTTGGAAGTTCGTCGAAAGTAGAAATTCCACCCGAAGCGATTAATTTCACTCCTTTTGCTTCTTCTAAAATTTTTCCATACAAATCAAAACTTGGTCCTTCAAGCATTCCGTCTTTTGCAATATCAGTACAGATAACGTACTGAATTCCTTTTGATTGATAATCCTGAATAAACGGTACTAAATCTTCATTCGAATCTTCCAACCATCCTGAAACTGCTATTTTCTCGTCTTTTGCATCGGCACCTAAAATGATTTTATCAGAACCGTATTCTGAAATCCATTTTTCGAAAATTGCTCTGTTTTTAACCGCAATACTACCTCCAGTTATTTGATTTGCACCGCTTTCAAAAGCGATTCTCAAATCATCATCAGATTTTAATCCGCCGCCAAAATCGATCTTTAAACCAGTTTGCGTGGCAATTTGTTCCAAAATCTTATAATTAACAATTTTACTCGATTTTGCACCGTCAAGATCTACTAAATGCAGATATTCGATTCCGTGTGCTTCAAATGATTTCGCCACTTCAAGCGGATTTTCATTGTAAATTATTTTGGTATCATAATCGCCTTTTGACAAACGAACACATTTTCCGTCAATGATATCTATGGCTGGTATTATTCTCATTTTTTGATATTTTAGATTTCTGATTTAGAGTTTAGATTCTAAAAATTGAAATTGATTTTTGATATTGTTTTTTTTCGATTGGAATTTGGAATTTTAAACTTTGGAATTTAATTTAAGGAAATTTCCAAGTATTTTCTCTCCAACAGCGCCGCTTTTCTCTGGATGAAACTGAGTTCCATAAAAATTATCTTTTTGCAAAGCCGATGCATATTCCAGTTCATAATTCGTTGTGGCAATGGCTTCATCGCAATTTAGCGCGTAAAAACTGTGTACCAAATACATAAATTCATTTTCTGGAATGTCTTTAAATAAATCTGATTTCAAATCATAAATCTGATTCCATCCCATTTGCGAGCACTTTTACCTGATTTGAAAATTTGACAACATCTACATCAAAAATACCTAAACCCTTGGTATTTCCTTCCTCAGACGAATTACACATTAACTGCATTCCGAGACAAATTCCTAAAACGGGCTGTTTCAAATTCGGAATCAAACTATCCAAACCACTTTCACGAAGTTTAGCCATTGCCGAACTCGCCTCGCCCACGCCAGGAAAAATCACTTTATCTGCCGACTGAATTTCCTCAGGATTATTACTCAAAACGGCTTTAAATCCCAATCTTTCAATAGCAAACATAATGCTCTGAATATTTCCTGCTCCGTAATTTATGATTACTATTTTCATTTATTTAAGTCTAAAAGTCCAAAGTCTAAAGTCTTAAAGTTGCTTTTTGATATCCATAATTTTGGAATCTTTTGACTTTAAGACTTTCCACTTTTGACTTAATTAAAGCATTCCTTTCGTCGAAGGCAAAATCATTTTTTCTGTATCTCTTTTCACAGCTACTTTTATTGCTTTCGCGAAAGCTTTAAAAATTGCTTCGATTTTGTGGTGTTCGTTAATTCCTTCTGCTTTAATGTTTAAGTTCGCTTTTGCACCGTCTGTAAACGATTTAAAGAAGTGATAAAACATTTCAGTCGGCATTTTACCTACCATTTCACGTTTAAACTCAGTTTCCCAAATCAGCCAGTTTCTTCCTCCAAAATCAATTGCGACCTGCGCTAGGCAATCATCCATTGGAAGACAGAATCCGTAACGCTCAATTCCTAGTTTATTCCCCAATGCTTTTGCGAATACTTCGCCTAATGCAATTGCAGTATCTTCGATGGTGTGGTGCTCGTCTACTTCTAAATCACCTTTTACCAAAATCTCCAAATCCATTTGACCGTGACGTGAAATTTGGTCTAACATATGGTCGAAAAACGCAATTCCAGTATCGATTTTACTCTTTCCAGTTCCATCCAGATTTAGATTGATATAAATATCCGTTTCGTTTGTTTTACGGGTAATTGATGCTGAACGCGCCTCTAATTTTAAAAATTCATAAATCGTCTTCCAATCCATCGATTGCAAAACAATAGTTTCGTCCAATTCCTCACGTTTTGATGAAATCTCATTACTTCCTGCCCCATCTTTATCATTCATAAAAATGGCTTTTGCGCCAAGATTTTTAGCCAATTCAACATCTGTTAAACGATCGCCCAAAACAAACGAATTTTCTAAATCATATTCAGGATTGTTTAAATATTTAGTCAGCATTCCCGTTCTAGGCTTGCGTGTCGGCGCATTATCTTCTGGAAAAGATCGGTCTACAAAAATCTCATCAAACAAAACCCCTTCATTTTCAAAAGCTCTTAAAATGAAATTCTGCGTTGGCCAAAACGTATCTTCAGGAAAACTATCAGTCCCTAATCCGTCCTGATTGGTTACCATTGCCAATTCGTAATCTAATTCACTGGCAATTTTAGCCAAATATTGAAAGGCTTTTGGATAAAATTCTAATTTATCTAAGCTGTCTAATTGTAAATTTTCTGGTTCTAAAACAATCGTTCCGTCACGATCGATAAAAAGTACTTTTTTCATGTTTTATTTTTTGAGAATATAGAAGATAGAGTAAAGAGAATAGATTTTTCATTCTATTTTAAAGTTCTTACCTTTTTTTTCTTACTCTATATTCTTTACTCTATATTCTTTACTCTATATTCTTTACTCTATATTCTTTACTCTATATTCTTTACTCTATATTCTTTACTCTATATTCTTTACTCTATATTCTTTACTCTATATTCTTTACTCTATATTCTTTACTCTATATTCTTTACTCTATATTCTTTACTCTATATTCTTTACTCTATATTCTTTACTCTATTTTTTCTATCTCAACAATTTCAATTCTTTAATCAAAACAGCGTTTTCTTCTTCGGTTCCAATTGTAAAACGAAGACAGTTTTCGCATAAAGGCTGTGTAGTTCGGTTACGAATTACAATTCCTTTCTCGATTAATTGATCGTATCTTTTATTAGCATCATCTACTTTTACCAAGACAAAATTAGCTTCTGTTGGATAAATTTTTTCCACAAAATTAACTTCAAGCAAAACTTTAAGTAATTCTTCCCTTTGCTTTATTATAGAAGTTATTTCTTGTTTTATTTTATCAGAATCCTTTAAACGTTCAATTGCTCTTTGTTGTGTCAATTCGTTTACATTGTAAGGAGGTTTTATCTTGTTTAGAACCGAAATGACAACTTCCGATGCATAACAAATTCCCAAACGAATTCCTGCTAAACCGTAAGCTTTTGAAAGTGTCTGAGTAATAACCAAATTCGGATATTCATCGATTTCTGTAAGCCAGCTTTCTTTTTCTGAAAAGTCAATGTACGCTTCATCAATTACAATTAAACCTTTAAAGTTTTGAAGTAATTTCACAATGCTTTCGTCTGAAAAGAATTCCCAGTCGGGTTGTTTGGCGAACACAAAAAGATGATCTTCGTATTTTCATCCACAGCTTCCAAAATCTTTTCTACTTGAGGCTGAAAGTCATTTGTAAGCAGGATTTCTCTATTTTCTACCGCATTGATATTTGCCAAAACACTGTACATTCCGTATGTTGGCGGCAATGTGATAACATTATCTGTTTTTGGTTCGCAGAAAGCCCTGAAGATCAAATCTAAAACTTCGTCGCTTCCGTTTCCTAACAAAATCTGACTCTGCTTTGTATTGTTATTTTTGGCTAAAATTGCTTTAACCGAATTCTGTCGCGGATCTGGATAACGATTAACACCATTTTGGTACGGATTTTCATTAGCATCCAAAAAAATCATTTCAGCAGTATCAAAATCTTCAAATTCATCTCTTGCAGAAGAATATGGTTTTAAAGATTTTACGTTTTCACGTGTTATTGTATTTATATCAAAAGTGCTCATTTTTTTATTTTTTTTTAAGAGGCAAGAATCAAGATAAAAGACTTTATAAAAATCTTAAATCTGCTCATTCTTATATTGTTTTACTTCTTGAATCTTACTTCTATTCTCTTTATTCTAAACTCTTCAATCTTAACGTAACAGCATTTTTATGCGCCTGTAAACCTTCCGCGTCTGCCATAAGCTCAATCGCTTTACCAATGTTTTGGATACCGCTTTCAGTTATTTTTTGAAACGTCATAGATTTCATAAAACTATCTAGATTTACACCGCTGTAATTCTTTGCGTATCCGTTTGTTGGAAGTGTATGATTTGTTCCAGAAGCATAATCTCCAGCACTTTCCGGCGTATAATTTCCAATAAAAACAGAGCCTGCGTTTACGATTCCGTTACAATAAAAATCGTCATATTCAGAACAGATTATAAAGTGTTCCGGCCCATATTCATTGATTAAATCTAAAGCGATTTGATCATTTTCAACATAAATTAATTTTGAATTTTCAATTGCTTTTTCTGCAATTGCTTTTCTTGGAAGAACTTCTATTTGAGACTGAATTTCCTTTTCTACTTCATCAATAAGTTTTTTTGAAGTCGAAACTAAAATAACCTGACTATCCGTTCCGTGTTCTGCCTGCGACAATAAATCTGATGCTACAAAAGCAGGAACTGCAGTATCATCGGCAACAATTAGTAATTCTGATGGACCAGCAGGCATATCAATCGCAACTCCAAATTGTGTTGCCAATTGTTTTGCTACCGTCACAAACTGATTTCCTGGTCCAAAAATCTTATACACTTTTGGAATAGATTGTGTTCCGAATGTCATTCCTGCAATTGCTTGAATACCGCCAACTTTTAAAATTTTTGTTACTCCGCATAAATTTGCCGCATATAGAATCGCTGGATTTATTTTTCCTGTTTTATCTGGAGGCGAACACAATACGATTTCTTTACACCCAGCAATTTCAGCAGGAACAGCCAGCATTAAAACCGTTGAAAACAGAGGCGCTGTTCCGCCTGGAATATACAAACCAATTTTTTGAATCGGTCTTTTTTTCCTGCCAGCGACTTACACCTTCGATTGTTTCAAGCTCAACACGAGTTGTTTTCTGCGCTTTGTGAAATTTATAAATGTTATTTTTTGCTAATTCTATAGCTTCTTTTAACTCACTGGGAATCAAATTAACTGCTTCATTAATTTCTTCTTTCGAAACTTCATAATTATCCAGAGAAATGCCGTCAAAAATTGAAGTGTATTTTGCAACAGCTTCATCGCCTTTTTTCTGTACTTCTTTAAAAATTTCTTTTACCGTAACCTCAATATCATCAATAGTTTGAGTTGGTCTCTTTAATATATCTGACCAGCTCTCTGGTTTTGGATTGTTTATTTTATTCATTTTTTTTTCTTGCTTTATGCTTTAAGCTGTAAGCTTTAAGCTTTCTTAACTTTGTCTATTTTGGCTTAAAGCTTACAGCCTAAAGCGGGCAAAGCCCTAAAGAACCATTTTCTCAATTGGACAAACCAAAATTCCTTCTGCCCCAACCTCTTTTAATTGATCGATTACGTCCCAAAAAGTATCTTTATCAATTACCGAGTGTACACTGCTCCAGCCTTCTTGAGCTAATGGCAGAACGGTTAAACTTCTTAATACGGGAAGAATTTTCCCAACAGCATCAATTTTGTCATTTGGAACGTTCATTAAAATGTATTTTGAATTTCTAGCTCTTAAAACAGCTTGAATTCTGAATTTTAAAGTGTCAATGTGTTTTTGAATTTCTGGTGAAACTTTTGGAGAAACGGCTAAAACCGCTTCACTTTTCAGAATCACTTCTACTTCTTTTAGGTTGTTTTTGAATAAAGTGCTGCACGCTAGAAACAATATCTACAATAGCATCGGCAAGACCAATGTTTGGCGCGATTTCTACAGAACCAGAAATTTGGTGAATATCTACACTTAAACCAAAAGAATTGAAATATTCGTTTACTGTATTTGGATACGAAGTTGCGATTCTTAAACCTGCTAAATCCTGAATTGAATTGTATTCTAAGGTTTTAGGAACTGCAACAGAAACTTTGCATTTTGAAAAACCTAATTTTTGAACTACCTCAATTCCTTTTCCCTTTTCTACCAAAAGGTTGTCGCCAACAATTGCCAGATCTACTACTCCATCCATTAAATACTGTGGAATATCTGAATTTCTTAGATATAAAACTTCAAGAGGAAAATTAGAAGCTTCGGCTTTTAGCTGGTCGATTCCGTTGTTGATCGAAATACCGCAGTCTTTTAAGATTTGAATGCTGTCTTCGTTTAAACGTCCCGATTTTTGAATTGCAATTTTTAAAGTACTCATTTTTTTTAGTTGTTTGTTGGTTATAGCTTGAGTACAAAGAGTTAGAAATAAAAAACCCGTTTGATGTACTCAAACGGGTTTTAAAATATGATGATTTACATGCATACCATTAACACATCGCTTGAGAGCAATAATGTAAATGATGATGATGTAATTGAATTGAAATCATGATTTGTTTTGTGTTTTACTTCTTTGATTCGGTTGCAAATATAATAGATAAATTAATTAAAAAGCAATTTTTATTTTAACTTAACGATAGTTTATTGTTAAAAAACGTTTGAGACGACTTTATATACAATAATTTTAAAATTACTTTAAAGAATTCTTATATTCATCAAAAACCAATAAAACTCTTGTTCCTTTACCAATTTCACTTTCTATTTTAAATTTAATTTGCAGTAGATCTGTCATTCTTTTTACAATAAACAAACCTAAGCCTGTTCCTTTAATTTCCGCATGGTTTAAAGAATCTGATCTAAAAAATGGATTCAAAATAGAATCTAAATCCTCTTTTGCAATTCCGATTCCTTGATCTGATATAATGCAATTAATTTTGTTTTTTTCTCTTGATAACGAAATCTTGATTTCGCTGTTAGAATTGGAATATTTTACCGCATTCGAAATTATATTCCGAAGAATCGTAACCACTAAATAATTATCAGAATAAACATAAAATTCTTCTGGAGCATCTAATATTATATTGATATTTCCAGATTTAATTTTCTCTGCATTTAAAGTGAGAACATCTAAAATTACTGCATTTAAATAGATGTTTTCTTTATTAATATTCTGTTTCTGATTTTCAAAACGAGCCATTAAAAGCAGTTGATCAACCAATGAATTTAGATGATCTACTTCATTAATGCAATAGTTAATTTTTTCTTCGTATTCCTTGCTTTCTCTAGGTTTACGTATTAAAACTTCAAGTGTTCCTTTAATAACTGTTAAAGGAGTTCTCAGCTCATGTGAAGCATCAGATGTAAATTGTTTTTCACGCTCGATTGCATCTTCAATACGATTTAATAAATTGTTGATGGTTTTGGACAATGTAAACAATTCGTCTCGTGTTTTAGGAAGCGGCATTCTTGTTTTTAAATTGTCTTTTGTAATAATTCTAGAAGTATCAATAATATCGTTTATTGGTTTGATACTTCGTCCAGCAAAAAATCGAGCAAGAAAGAATAGCAATAAAAGAATTATAGGAAATGTAATCATCAAAGTATCCAGCAAGTTCTTTAAGACTTTTGAAGAATCTGAAAGTGACATCGCAATAATCAAATAACCAATTTTCTTTGTTTTTATTTGAAGCGGAACCTGAATCTGGCGAATTTTATTTCCTAATAAATGAGTATCAAAAAGCTGAAAATGCGCTTTGTTTTCATGAAAAATTAGTTTTTCATTTTTTAAATTAGGCGACTTTTCGATAATTTTTTTATTCAGATCTAAAAACTGGACAAATACAGGGTTTACATCTACTGAGTTATGCTCCCGTTCTTCCCATTCTTCAGTATCCATCAAAATTACTTTTTTGTTTTCAATTTTGATTTCTCTTAAATGATCTTGAATTTCAATGTTTAAATTTTCATCAATATGATTGTAAACGGTAAGTTTTACAATAAAATAAATAGCCGAAAAAGCAACGAGAACCAAAAGTCCTGTTGTCAAAATGTAATTTAATGCAATTCTATTTTTAAAGGATAATGAAGTCATTTGTTAATCATTGGCGATATACCCAATGCCGCGAATAGTTTTTATATAATCTTCTTCAATTTTAAGATTCAGTTTTTTGCGAATGGCATTCATAAAAACATCAATTACACCGGTATCATATTCAAAATTGATATCCCAAACATCTTTTAAAATATCGTTTCTTGTACAGACTTTTCCTTTATGCTCAATTAAGTACTTTAGTAATTCGAACTCTCTTTGGGTTAAAGAAATCTCTTCTTCTCCATTTAAAACAATATGCTTTGATAAATCAATAGTTATGGCTCCGAGAGTCAATCTTTCGTCTTGTTTTTTATTTCTAAAATGAATTTTAATACGTTCTACTAATTCCTCAAAACTAAATGGCTTTTTAATGTAATCGTTTGCCCCCGCTTTTAACCCTTCGATTGTTTCCTGAACGGTGTCTTTTGCAGTTAAAAAGATGATCGGAGTAGTTTGGTCTTTCACCCTAATCGCTTTACAAAGATCAAGTCCGTTAATTTTTGGCGACATCCAATCTAAAAGAATCAAATCAAATTTTTGATTCTGAAGCAGTTCAAAACCTTTAGATCCATCATTTGCAGTAGTTACTTGGTAACCTTCTTCTTGCAGACCTTGTTTTAAAAACTGAACAATACCTAATTCGTCTTCAACTATTAAAATATGCATTTATCGTATTTGATTAAGATTCGCATTTCTTTTTTGTACTCCAAAGATAGGATATTTTGAAATCGGAAAATGATTCAGAACTTAAGTACAGAAAGAAAATCAGCATCTTAAGCAAACTTTAAGATAACACTAAGCAAGGTAAAAGTCTAACTTAATCTACCATTAATGATTCGAAATTAATTTTGTAAAAAAATAATGAGATGACTTTTTCTAAAAAATTTTCGCCTTTTTACAATCTAGCCTTATTGTACTTTATTGTAAGTTTCATACTTAGAATTGTTCTTTTGTTTCATCCAATTACACAAAGTTCTTTTACAATTGCTGAAAGCTTGAAAATCTTTGCATTAGGTTTGATTTCAGACTTTTTTGTATTTGTTACAGCTTCAATTTTCCTTTGGCTTTATCTTATTTTTATTTCAAATTCAAAATATAATAAACCATCTGGATATCTTATACTTGCTGTGTTTATTGCTCTTTTAATTTATATCGCTTCTGGTAAAAGCATTTTTGATGAGTACGGAGGCGCTTTACCAAAAATCGTTTTGATTTTTGTTTCAATAAAAACGCTCTTCTTTGGACTCTTTCTTTTTTTACCAAAATATCGCACCAAAATCAGATTCTGGCTTTTTACTTTTGTTATTTTTCTTTATGTTTTATCGATTCTTCAAAATGCAATAAGTGAGTTTTTCTTTTGGAACGAATTTGGTGTAAAATACAATTTCATAGCTGTTAATTATTTAATTTATACCAATGAAGTAATTGGCAATATTATGCAGTCTTATCCTGTTGTTCCTATATTTTCAGCTCTTTTTATAGTTACGGGAATTATCACTTTCTTTATTATAAAAAACTCTAGAAATTATATAGAGGAGATTCCTAATTTCAACGAAAAACTTAAAATTACTGCCGTTTACGGATTATTATTTACAGCTTCTTTACTAGCAATTCCGAGTTTGGCCAAAACAGAAAATTCAAAAAACATATTTGTAAATGAATTACAGTCCAATGGGATTTATAAGTTCTATCTGGCTTTCCAGAATAATAAATTAGATTATTTTAAATTCTATAAAACGATTCCAAACCGAAAAGCATTTGCACTTTTAAAACAACAATTTCCAGCAATATCAGGTCAAAACACTTCGAGAGAAATAAATAATGATTCACTTGAAAAACATAAAAATGTAGTTTTAATTACAGTTGAAAGTTTAAGTGCAGATTTCATGAAAATGTACGGAAATAAGCAGAATATTACACCTTTTTTAGATAGTCTGGCTGAAAAAAGCTTGTTATTTACCAATATTTATGCGGCAGGAAACAGAACTGTACGCGGTCTTGAAGCGGTAACTTTATGCCTGCCTCCTACCGCTGGAGAAAGTGTGGTTAAAAGAGAAGACAATAAAAACAAATTTTCTACTGGTTCTGTTTTTCTTGAAAAAGGTTATACTGTAAAATTCATGTACGGCGGAGATGCCTTTTTTGATAATATGCAGGATTTCTATTCTGGAAACGGTTATGAGATTATTGACAAATCAAGTTTCGCCGCAAACGAAATTACATTTTCGAATGTCTGGGGAGTTTGTGATGAAGATATGTATAATAAAGCAATAAAGGTGATGAATACTGAAGCACAGCAAAACAAACCGTTTTTTAATCATATCATGACGGTAAGTAATCATAGACCATTTACATATCCTAACAATAAAATTGATATTCCCGGAAATAGTAAATCTCGTGACGGCGGTGTAAAATATACCGATTATGCACTTCGTCAGTTTTTTAATAAAGCGGAGAAACAGCCTTGGTTTAAAAATACTGTCTTTGTAATTGTTGCCGATCATTGCGCTTCATCTGCAGGAAAAACACAACTTCCTTTGGATAAATATAGAATTCCTGCTTTGATTTATTCTCCAGATTTAAAACCTGAAAAATATACTAAATTGATGTCGCAAATTGATATTATGCCAACATTATTTGGATTACTTAACTTTGACTATAAAAGCAAGTTTTTTGGACAGGATGTTTTAAACTCCGATTATCAGCCTAGAGCATTTATAGCAACTTACCAAGATTTAGGTTTAATAAAGGATAACGTTTTGACTATTTTATCTCCAAAACAACAGATTAAACAATTTCAATTAAAAACCAATAATAAAGCGGGAATTAAATCTGAATTTCAGATATATTATGATGAAATTCCTCTAAAGGTCGCTAATAAAAATTTGATAGACGAAACTATTTCCTATTATCAATCTGCCTCTTATGTATTAAAAGAGAAAGAATATCAAATAAAAGATTTAGGCCAAACCATAAAGAACAGAAAGTTATACGCAAAGGTTCGCTAAGAGTAATAAAAAAAGCCTCAAGTTTATATACTTGAGGCTTTTTTAAGTTTCAAAGTTCACCTAAAACTTGAAAAAAAATCTAATCATTCTGATTTCTCAATCCGAATAAATCTCCTTTTTGAAAAAGATCCCAGTCTTCTTTCAGCGCTTTACTATTTCTTTTTGTTACTTCTGGAGAATCTAAATCACTTAAATCAGGTTTTCCAGCATCGACCCAAGCAGTATACCAGAAACTTGCCGTTGCTGTGATTGCTTTTTTCATCTGGCTTTCAACCATTCCATTTAGTCGCTCATGTAGTTTTTTAGCATACTCATCAGAAAAAAGAGCTGTATTATATTTACTTTTCATCACTTTTCCGTCAGCATCCATTTTAAAAACTTGGTTTTCTGGCGTAGCCGTTCTTAGTTTTTTATCGATATCCAATAAAGGCTGTGCTAAACTGTGTGTATCATTTATCATATCCCAAATTGCTTTGTGAACATCATCATAATGATGAGCATAAGGAACATTTAATTTGTAATTTTTAGCAAATAACTCCGGAAGTCTGCTCTCCCAAAGAGAATGAATTCCTTTTTGATCGCTTAATTGCCCGTCGTGATTTGCAGATGTATGCAATGGCATGTGTGCATCACCAATGTAATGCCCTAAATCTGCCGCCAAAAATAAGATCTCTGCTCTATTTTTATCTTTAAAAGCTTTAGTCAATTTTGCCATCATATCTTCAATATACCAAGGTAAAATTCCGTTATCGCTTAAAAATTTAGCATCATATTTTTTCTTTGCTTCTTCTAACGTTTTTGGATAAGTATCAGCAGAACCAAAGTTTTCCATATCGAAATAATGTCTTGGACCTTCCTCTTTATAACTTAAGGCATATTTACGAATGTCTGGAACAGAAGCTTCCTGTGTAATAAAATCAATGTGATTGTAAAAGAAAGTCTGAAGTGGATGTGGTAATGCCATTACAGTCGCCTTGTTGATTCTTTCATGACCTACAATTCCCCATGAAAGAGTTAAAAAACCAATACCTAATACAAGAAAGCCGATTAGTTTTGGTCTCATTTTGAATTTTTTCATTTTTGTTTTTTTAATTGAGGTGCAAATTTACCTTATTTACAGATAATTTAAAAGACAACGCTCTAAGATTATTTTAATTTAATTTTTAAAGGTATTTAAGCTATAAAACTGTTATTCGTTTATTCTAATCATTTTCTTTCGTATGTTTGTTAATGTATTAAATCCTAGAAATATGCGTCTTCCATTTTTACATATCCTCTTTTTTCTGTCCTCTATTTGTTTCGCCCAAGAAATTGATGTACAACCAAAAAATGTCAGCGATAGTATTTTAAATTCTACCAGAACGATCCGATTTTCGGAACCTTTTAACCCAGAAAGAGTAATGCAAAAATTGTTTCCTGGAAAATTATACCATCTCGCTAACAAAAATACTTTTGTTAGCTGGAGCTGTAAAACTTGTAAGCCTGCTCCTTTCGTAGATGTAAACGGCGTAGAAGGAGATCAAATGTTTCCGTATGAAAATGGCGTTGCCACACGAATTCTTGCTAATATTGATTTCTCAGATTCAAAGGGCAATGAGTTTAAAATAATGGCTTTCAATCATTCAACACATGATGAAGACGGTTTACAAACTGGTCGTTTCTCTGGCGGACTATTAGGCTTAGCCAAGTTTGCCAAAAAGGGTAAAGTTTGGGAAATGAAATTTTTTCAGCCGGCAGTTGCCGCTTTCGGCGCTTTTGCACAATGTCCGACTCCTAAACTTGTACAAATTGGAGAAGACCAATTTGCTTTTACTTTATCACATATTAACGGCGGTGCGGGCGGTCCTTATGAGGGTTATCTCTATCTAGTAGCTGGTTTAGATGGTAAATACCAGCCTATTATGGAAGTTCCTAATTACCATTTGGCCAATGTTGCGAGTATAACATGGTCGGGATCTTATACTGTTGTCGATGATGCCGCTAAAAAACATTTTAGAGATTTTATCATTACAACTACTGGCTCTTTTAATAAAAATGCAAAAGCTGAAGATGAATTTGAAGCGACACTGCCAGAAGAAATAACGGAAATGGCAAAAACTAAAACTCAATTTGATTTTGCGATCGAAAGACGTTTCTCCTTTAAAGGAAAATTTTATAAAATGATCGGTAAACCAACTGTGAAATTTTCAAATGTAAAATAAAGTATTAACTCATATAAATAATTGATAATAAAGCTAAAACAGCAATAAATATCCAAAGCAAAACTCCCTGAAGCAACGGCCTTACTCCTACCGCTTTTAAAGTGGTAAAGTTTAAAGTTGCACCAATTAAAAACAAAGTAATCGTTAAACCAATTTTGGCAATATTTACAATAGGTGTTGTAAAAGCACCAATTGCGGGTATGTAGGTATTTACTAACATTGCCACAATAAATAAACCTATAAAATAAGGAATCTTAATTCTTGCCCCGACACTTCGGGATGTATTATTAAAAAGAAAAGCCGTTAAAAGTGATATTGGAATTATCCATAAAGCTCTCGCTAATTTTACTGTTGTCGCTACCTGCAAAGCCTCTGCTCCATATTTATTAGCCGCTCCAACAACCGAACTGGTGTCATGAATTGCAATGGCGCACCACAAACCAAAGTCTTTTTGAGATAAATCCAATTGATGACCGATAAACGGAAACACAAACAATGCAATAGAGTTTAGAATAAAAATCACCCCCAAAGCAATTGAAGTCTGATTTTCATCTGATTTGATGACTGGGGCGATAGCCGCGATGGCACTTCCGCCACAAATTGCTGTTCCGCAAGAAATTAAATGCGATGTTTTTTTATCTGTCTGCGACCATTTTCCAAGTAATAAACCAAAGATTAAAGTGCTAAAAATTGAAAAAACGGTTAATATAAAACCTTCTTTTCCAGCTGAAACTGCACTATGAGCATTCATCCCAAATCCTAAACCAATCACTGAAAACTGCAGTAAAAACGTAATGGCTTTGTGATTGAATGCGACAAATGGATTTCCGAAAACATTCACTAATACAACTCCAAGTAAAAGTGCAATTGGAGGAGAAATAATCGAAAACAAGCACAATAAAATTACCGAAGCAAAAATTGCCTGTTGCAATAAATGATTGATTTCAAATAATTGTGAAGCGGAATGTTGTTTAGTATTCAAAATAAAGGTAATTGATATTTACTCTGCAAAGTTCCGCAGTTTAAACAACAATTACCAATTGTAATTCGCGATAGACTATAACTTCAGGTTATAATGAGATGCTAAATTCTGAATAAACAATTCTGATAATGAATCTGATTTTCCTACCAGCGTAATAATATAAAACGATCTTTCTATTGCTAATTTCTCCACATCTAAAACGATCAATTCTTTGTTTTTCAATTCTTTATTCACAGCATGTATGGACATAAAAGCAAAACAATCTGAATTAAGCAAGTAGGACTTTATACTTTCGGTACTTCCCAACTGCATTTCGATCTGCGACTCTGAAAATTTTAAACCTGCTTTTTTCAAAGCAAATTCTATAACTTCAAGTGTTCCTGATCCGCGTTCTCGGGTAATGAATTTCATTGATTTTAAATCGTTTAATGAAATTTCATTTTGTTTTACAAACGGATTTTTGTTACTGCAGACTAAAACCAATTCGTCTTTTAAAAACGGAATATACTTAATGGATTGATTTTTAGATTGCCCTTCAACAATTCCAATCTCGATTTCTTTATTAATTAACGCATTTTCGATTTGTTCTGTATTTCCATTCAGCAAATTGACTTTTATGTCTTTTTGTTTTTGATGAAAATGAGCTAAAACTGGAGAAATAATATATTGCGAAATTGTTGTACTTGCCCCAAGTCTCAATAAACCTTGGCGTTCTTTATTAAACGAACTCATTTCAAAATCTATTTCGCGATAAATATCAAAAATACATTTAGTATATTTTAGTAGAATTTTACCCGCTGGTGTCAACGCAATTTTAGAACCATTTCGTTCAAAAAGCTTGGTTTTATAGGTTTCTTCGAGTTCCTGAATATGCTTGGAAACCGCGGGTCGCGTAATATACAATTCTGTTGCCGCTTTAGTAAAATTAAGGCGGAGCGCAACAGTGTAGAAAACTTTTAGCCTGAAGTCCATTTTTTTGTTCTTTTTGTTTTTGTTTCAGGTTTTAAGTTTCAAGTTCAAGCAAGCCTTTGAACCTTTGCAACTGTGAACCTTTGCAACTATTTAAAGCAACCCATTATACTTTCTTACAAACCATTCTGTAGTCAATAAAACAGCGATCAAAATCAATAACCAAACCCAGTCAATGATTGGAGTTTTAGCCGTTATATTTTTCTCGATCGATCTGTATTCTTTATTTTCTAAAAGTGTGTTGATCAAATTATCTGTTTGATCTTCAAAAAAGGCTTTTCCACCAGTTTGTTGTGCTAATTGCTGTAATTTTAGAACATCTGGATTTACGAATTGTTTTTCGATATCAAAATCCAGAATTTCAAAATGACTGGCATAAGTAGTATTTGAATTTAACTCTTTTACTGTAAAATTATATTTTCCTGCTGGAAGTCCTTCTAAATTAGCTGAAAAAGAATTACTTCCTTTTAATAAATCATAATTTTTGGTTTGTTTGGTCGCAAGCATTTACAACGCTTATGGTAAGTCGGGCTTTTTCATCAAACTCGTAATTTTTATTGAAATATTGCGCGTTGATAATAATTTCTTCTCCAGAATTATAGAAGCTTTCATGCGTTACTACTAAAGATTTTTTAGAAGTGGTTGATGCTAAATATTGAATAATCTTATCAATAAAAATATCATACTTTTCAAAAGATTGATTATCTATATGACTTTGCAAACGCCATTTCCAGCTGTTTTCTCCTAAAAGAAAAGCGGTTCTTTTTCCTTGATTTTCGGCGAAAGCCAATAATGGAGCATTTGTCGCCACGTTTCTAATTTTTGAAGAAAGTAAAACCGATACATTTCCGTTTGTGCTGATACTTCCGAACAAATTCTGTAAAGGAGGGAAATTTTCAAAACCAATATTTTCAATTGCAAATTGATTAAAATCAGAATGGAATTCAGAAAGAAAATCTTCTCGCTGATTGCTCATTTTAAATATCAAATTATTTTGTCGCTGGTTTAAGAAATTGAAATCAGTGTTATTTCCTGTTATGATAAAGGTATTTGTCCCTGCTAATTTATTGTTATCAAAAATAGCTTTAAAAGCTGTTGTTGGCTGATATAGAACTAAAACAGAAACATCTTGTAAATCATTAATTTGATTTGGTTTAACTAATATTACTTTACGTTGTGCATTAACTTCTATAGAACGTTTTAAAGCCGCAATATCAGGATGATTGATAGCGGATACAATCGCAATAGTTGACTTTTGATCGATTATTTCAACAGCAAAGTTTTTGATATTGTTGTAGCTGTTTTTTTCTTTTGATGAAGATTGAATGCTCGCTTTATAAATTTGTAAACCCACTTTATCTGCCGGTAAAAGCAAGTTTAATGAAGCTGTTTTTTTTGAAGCTGAAAATGAGATCTTTTCTTTTGCTACAATTGTATTTCCCTGCGAAATGGTAAATTCGGCATTAGCTGTTTTAGTACCGGCATATTGCAGAAAAACTTCAACAGGAAATTTATTTTTATGAAAGGTGTATTTATTTACGTTAAGCTGATTGATTTTTAAATCAAAAAAAGTGGTTGTATCTCCCACAACCAAAGGATAAACTTTATTGACAGGATCAAAACGATATACATAGTCGTTTCCTGTAGTTTGATTTCCGTCAGTAATGATAACTGTTGGGAAAATCAGGTTTTTATTGATACTTTTTAAGTTTTTGGTCGCTTCATCGAGATTGGTTTGATTGCCTCTAAAATCAAATTTATCTGAAGTTTTAAAATCGTTATCAAATTGATAGGACTGAATATCGAATTTTTCCTTTAATGCAGGATTCGAAATTAGTTTTTGGTACAATTCCACTGCTTTTTTATCTGATTTTAAAGCGACGAATAGAACTTGAATTATCGACAACAATTGCCAAAGGTGTTTTTGTAATTTCTAGTGAACTCTTAGAAATGATGGGATTTATCAATAAAACCAATAATCCGAAGATGGCCAGAAAACGTAAAAAAGCCAAAAGTATCATCACATTGGATTTACTTTTGGCTTTAAAAAATATTGAAAGTACGATAAACCACCAGCGATTACTAAAGAAAGCAATAATAAAAGAATCGTGTTTGTCGTCATAATTTATTTAGTATTCAGTAAGCAGTTTTTTAGTGATCAGATTTAAGAAGTCAATATTGACTTAAAGTGTTCAGCTTTATCCTAGAATCAGAATAAACTGAATACTAAAAAACCTTTGAACCTTTACAACTTAGAATCTCAGTAGCTTAGGTTAGCATTCCTCCGCAAACATTAAGAACTTGTCCTGTAATGTAAGCGCTCATGTCTGAAGCTAAAAAAAGACAAGCATTTGCTACATCTTCTGTAGTTCCGCCGCGTTTCAACGGAATACCTTCTCTCCATCCTTTAACTACATCTTCAGATAGTTTTGCAGTCATTTCAGTTTCGATAAAACCTGGAGCGATTGCGTTGCGCCGAATATTACGAGAACCTAATTCTAAAGCTACAGATTTAGTAAAACCAATTGCACCCGCTTTAGAAGCCGCATAATTTGTTTGACCTGCATTTCCAGAAACTCCAACAACAGAACTAATGTTGATAATTGAACCTGCTCTTTGTTTTAAGAAAGTTTTCTGAATCGCTTTTGTCATATTAAAAACCGATTTCAAGTTTACATCAATTACTTGGTCAAAATCTGCCTCAGACATACGCATTAACAAGTTGTCTTTTGTGATTCCGGCATTGTTGATTAAGATATCTACAGTTCCAAAATCTGCTAAAACAGCATCAACAAAAGTTTGTGCTTCGTTAAAATCTGCGAGCATTTGATTGGTAACCTTTTGCTTTTACTCCTAAAGCGTTTAATTCAGCTTCTAAAGCTTCTGCAGATGCTTGCAGATGAGCTGTATGTAAAAGCAACGTTTGCTCCATGTTTAGCAAAAACTTCAGCAATTCCTTTTCCGATTCCACGGCTTGCACCAGTAATAATTGCAACTTTTCCTTCTAGTAATTTCATATTAAGGTATTCGTTTTTATTTTTTGAAATACAAATATAGAGTATTTGGGCGTTTAATAAAATTTGTGCTATAAAAATTGATATGGAATTTACTGATTTATAAATCAAAAAACAATACCAAATAAATTACTTAAGACTATAAAGTTTAAAATATTGCATAAAAAAAAGCCCTACTAAATTTAGTAAGACTTAAAATTTTATTCTATCGAAAAAATACTAGAATGCTACATTCCATCTAGGCAATTTAGTGCTTTGATCTAAAAAGTTCTGCAAAACTTCTCCTTCAACAGCTGTTGGAATTGCTTTTACATCTGCGTTAAAAGTCTCATACCAAACTACTTCAAGAGATTCTATATTTTCTAATTTCATTTGCGCCGGCCAAGAATATTTTCTTCCTGTTTTTGCAAATTGGTGACCGTTTACGATTTTATCATAAAGTCCGCCATTCTTGCTTTTTAAAGTTCCGTCATTTTGTACAGTTCCAGTAGAACCAACCATAATTAATTCTTTTTCGTCTGCTCGCAACAGCATAAACGATAAAAATTCCTGCACTCCCCTCTGGAGCATTGCAAACTTCTTCTAAACTATCATTTACAGTAAAAGTAAAACTATTACTTACTTTAAATTTTTCTAATCCTTTACTCATCTTTCTATTTTTAAGCTTCTTAATGTTTTATCCCGATAGCTATCGGGACTAAGTCGCTAAGTTTTTAAATTATATTCCAATCATTTTAAAAATGTAAAAAAGTCTCAACAAAATATTGAGACTTTTTTTGGAATTTATTTTTTTTGTCACGTCCCGAAGTTCCGGGATCGGGATTGGATATTATCCAATTACTTCTTTTACTTTTTTACCAATTTCAGCTGGTGAATCAACAACGTGAATTCCGTTGTCTCTCATAATTTGTTTTTTAGTCGCAGCAGTATCATCAGAACCTCCAACGATAGCACCTGCGTGACCCATTGTTCTACCAGCAGGAGCAGTTTCTCCAGCGATAAAACCAATAACTGGTTTACGGTTACCATCAGCTTTTACCCATCTAGCGACATCAGCTTCTAATTGACCTCCAATTTCACCAATCATAATGATCACTTCAGTTTCTGGATCATTCATTAATAATTCTACAGCTTCTTTTGTAGTAGTTCCAATAATTGGATCTCCACCAATACCAATTGCTGTAGTGATTCCTAGACCTTGTTTTACAACTTGGTCAGCGACTTCGTAAGTTAAAGTTCCAGATTTAGAAACGATACCAACAGTTCCTTTTTTGAAAACGAAACCTGGCATAATACCAACTTTAGCTTCACCTGGAGTAATAACTCCTGGACAGTTTGGACCAATTAATCTTGAATTTCTTTCTTTAACATAATTATTTGCTTTAATCATATCTGCTACAGGAATTCCTTCTGTAATAGCAATAATTACTTTAATTCCAGCATCAGCAGACTTCCATAATTGCATCAGCGACAAAAGCTGGCGGAACAAAAATGATAGAAGTATCAGCTCCAGCTTGATCAACAGCATCTTTTACTGTATTAAAAACCGGACGTTCTAAATGGCTGGTTCCACCTTTACCTGGAGTTACACCTCCAACAACATTAGTACCATACTCAATCATTTGAGAAGCATGGAAAGTTCCTTCGCTTCCTGTAAATCCCTGAACAATTATTTTGGAATCTTTATTAACTAAAACACTCATGATATATATTTTATGTAGTTTTTAAATTTGTGTTGCAAAAATAAGGTTTTGTAATGTATTTTGCCTCTTTTATTGTCAAAAAAATATTAAGAAAATTGACTCATTTGATAACCTCTGTAAAGTTTATCATCTTTGATCTGCCAAATCGTAGAAAAATGTGCTAAAAGCATTTCTTCTCTTGGATTTTCTATCGTTTTTACAAAATGAGAATAACGTACTGATACTAAGTCATCTTCACTAATAATATGACTAATCCTTACTTTAGAACGCACATAAGCACGGCTAAGTTCATTGGCCATTTCCAGTATCGAATCATAATCCATTTGAATAAAACCTTTACTGCTGTTCCATTCAAGTACAACATCAGGATGCAGATATGTTTTTAAAATTTCGCTATCAATTAAGGCATCGGACTTGTAAAATTTCTGAACAAATTCTTTAATAGACATATTACTTCAATTTACTTAAAATTTCAGGAATCTTCTTAATATTGGCAAGTTGTTTCAATTTTTCTCTAGATTCTTCAATTGGAGTACCAAAATACGATTTTCCTCCTTCAACTGATTTTGTAACACCGGTTTGTCCCATAACAACAGCTTTTGTACCAATTGTAATACCGCTCGTTGTTCCTACCTGACCCCACATTGTCACTTCATCTTCAATAATCACACAGCCGGCAATACCAGTTTGTGATGCAATCAAACATTTTTTTCCAATAACCGTATCATGTCCAACATGCACTTGATTATCTAATTTTGTTCCTGCACCAATTGTAGTATCACCCGTAACCCCTTTGTCAATTGTACAAAGTGCGCCAATACCAACATTATCTTCTATAACTACTCTTCCGCCAGAAACTAATTGATCAAAACCATCGGGACGCTTTTTGTAATAAAAAGCATCTGCGCCTAAAATAGTTCCAGCATGAATAATTACGTTATCACCAATTATAGTATGATCGTAAATAGATACATTAGAATGAATTAAGCAGTTTTTTCCAATTTTAACATGGTTACCCACAAAACTATTGGGCTGAATTATAGTGCCTTCTCCTATTTCTGCTGATGGTGCAATCGCCACATTCGCAAACTGGAAAGGTTTAAAATGTTTGGTTAGAATATTAAAATCTCTAAATGGATCATCAGAAATTAAAAGTGCCTTACCTTCTGGACATTCCACTTCTTTGTTTATCAAAACAATTGTAGCTGCCGATTGTAAAGCTTTATCGTAATATTTTGGATGGTCAACAAAAACTATATCACCAGGTTCTACAACATGAATCTCGTTCATGCCTAAAACTTGAAAGTCTTTATCACCAATGAATTTGCAGTTAAGCAAATTTGCAATTTCTTGTAAAGAATGACTCTTTGGAAATTTCATATATTATAATTAGAAAATTTGTCAATTAGAAAATGAGTCAATTAGAATATGAATATACAAAAATTATGTCCATTCACAAATTATCTAATTGACTCATTGTCAAATTATCTTAATTAAGAAACTACTCTTTTACACGCTCCATGTAATTCCCTGAAGCTGTATCGATTTTAATTTTATCACCTTCGTTGATGAACAACGGAACGTTTACAGATGCACCAGTTTCTACCGTAGCAGATTTTGTAGCATTTGTAGCTGTATTTCCTTTTACTCCCGGCTCAGCGTATGTAACTTCAAGAATTACAGAAGATGGCATATCTACAGATAAAGGCAAATCAGTTTCAGTATTTACCTGAACCATTACACTTGTTCCTTCTTTCAATAATCCTGGAGCATCCAGAATATTTTTATTTAAAGAAATTTGCTCAAAAGATTCAGTATTCATAAAATGAAATTCATCTCCTTCAGCATATAAAAATTGATAATTATGCGTTTCTACACGCACATCGTCTATTTTGTGACCTGCAGAAAACGTATTATCCAATACTCTTCCTGTAGTTAAACTTCTCAATTTTGTTCTTACGAAAGCAGGACCTTTTCCAGGTTTTACGTGAAGAAATTCAACGATTTTATAAATATCGTGATTGAATTTAATACACAATCCGTTTCTAATATCTGATGTAGATGCCATTTGTTTTTTATTTTAGATTTTAGAATGTAGATTTTAGATTCTAAATAGAGAATCAATCTATCATTTCATTTTTTTGATAATTTTATTTTTTAATGTTTAGGTTAGAAATCTAAAATCAGAAATCTAAACTCTAAAAATTAATAATTCCCTGAATAACCTTTCATAATTCCTCGTGATGAATTTCTGATAAAATCCAAAATTTCATCTCTCTCAGGAGTAGCTTCCATTTCGGCTTCAATAATACTTAAAGCCTGTGTTGTATTGTAGTTTTTTTGGTATAAAATTCTATAGATTTCCTGAATTTCTCTAATTTTTTCAGTACTGAAACCTCTTCTTCTTAAACCAACTGAGTTTATCCCAACATAAGATAATGGCTCTTTTGCCGCTTTTGTAAACGGCGGAACGTCTTTTCTAACCAAAGATCCACCAGAAATCATGGCGTGATCTCCAATATGAATAAATTGATGAATAGCGACTAAACCTCCAATAACAGCATGATTACCAACAACTACGTGACCTGCTAAAGCAACACCATTAACAATGATTGCATTGTTTCCGATCTCACAGTCGTGAGCAATATGCGCATAAGCCATTACTAAACAATTGTTTCCAATCACCGTTTGACCAGATGCGATTGTTCCTCTATTTATAGTTACACATTCTCTAATAGTACAATTATCACCGATAATAGCAAGAGAATCTTCACCTCCAAATTTTAAATCTTGCGGCACTGCAGAAATAACAGCTCCTGGAAAAATATTACAATTTTTACCAATTCGAGCGCCTTCCATAATGGTCACATTTGAACCAATCCAAGTACCATCACCAATAACAACATTATTGTGAATTGTTGTAAATGGCTCTATTACAACGTTTTTAGCGATTTTCGCGCCAGGATGAACATATGCTAATGGTTGATTCATCTGTATGTTTTATATTTTTAATTAAAATATTCTAATTTCAGGCAACAAACCTAAACAATAAATTTGATAATTTATTATTGTTTTCTTGCTATTTGTGCCATTAATTCTGCCTCAGTTACTAATTTACCATTTGCATAAGCGTTTGCCTGCATATGACAAATTCCTCTTCTGATTGGAGAAATCAACTCACATTTAAATATTAAAGTGTCTCCTGGCAATACTTTATGTTTGAACTTTACATTGTCAATTTTCATAAAATAAGTTAAGTAATTTTCCGGATCTGGAACTGTACTTAAAACCAAAATACCTCCTGTTTGTGCCATTGCTTCAACAATTAAAACACCTGGCATTACTGGTGCTTCAGGGAAATGCCCTACGAAGAAATTTTCATTCATAGTTACATTTTTCAAACCAACAACATGACGATCAGACATTTCAATAATTCTGTCAATCAACAAAAATGGTGGTCTGTGAGGAAGCATTGCCATGATTTTATGAATATCCATCAAGGGTTCTTGATTTAAATCATAAGTAGGAACATGATTTCTCTGCTCTATTTTAATAATTTTAGCCAATTTTTTAGCAAACTGAGTGTTTACAAAGTGACCTGGTTTATTTGCAATAATTTTCCCTTGAATACGAACTCCAATAAGAGACAAATCTCCAATGACATCAAGTAATTTATGTCTTGTTCGCCTCATTTGGGTAATGTAATGTCAAGTTATCTAAAACTCCATTTGGTTTTACAGAAATTTCCTCTTTACCAAATGCTTTCTTTAAGTTCTCCATTGTAGACTCAGAAATCTCTTTATCTACATAAACAATTGCATTATTTAAATCACCACCTTTAATAAGTCCGTTTTCTAACAATGACTCTAATTCATGTAAAAAACTAAAAGTTCTTGAACTAGCGATTTCTTGTTTAAAATCTGAAAGACTTTTAAGCGTAGCATTTTGAGTACCTAAAACTTTTGTGCCAAAATCTACCATTGTAGTAACTTGATATTCGTCGCTTGGCATAACAAGAATTTCGCTTCCGGTTGCTTCGTCTGTAAATGAGATAACCTCTTTTACAACATAAACATTACGGCTTGCATCTTGTTCTTCAATTCCAGCTTTTTCAATTGCTTCAACAAAATATTTTGATGAACCATCCATAATAGGAAGTTCAGAGGCATTCAATTCAATAATGATATTATCCAAATCGCATCCAACTACAGCGACTAAAACGTGCTCTGGTGTTTGAATTTTCACTCCTAATTTTTCAAGATTTGTACCTCTTTGAGTATTAACAACATAATTAGCATCAGCCTCAATTACTGGCTGGCCTTGCAAATCTACTCTTACAAAAGTGAAACCATTATTAACGGGAGCAGGTTTAAAAGTCATTGTAACTTCTTTTCCAGTATGTAATCCAACTCCTGTTAGTGAAATTTCATTCTTGATGGTCTTCTGTTTAACCATTATTTCCATTTTTTGGGTTTATTATTTGTTTTTTTAATTCTTCAACTTCAGACACAATTTTAGGCAGATTTTTAAAGTGAACATACGACTTATTAAAATCTGTATATCCAAGAGATGGAGTTCCTTGCAGAATTTCATCATCTTTAATATTCCTTGCAACTCCAGACTGTGCCTGAAGTCTCACATTATTACCTATAATTAAATGTCCTGCAATACCTACCTGCCCGCCAATCATACATCCTTCTCCAATTTTAGTAGAACCCGCAACGTCGCTCTGTCGCCGCAATTACAGTATTTCTTCCTATTTCTACATTGTGAGCAATTTGAATCTGATTGTCTAATTTTACTCCTTGTCTAATTATTGTAGAACCAAGAGTAGCTCTGTCTATTGTAGTATTTGCACCAATATCAACGTTATCTTCAATAATAACATTTCCAATTTGTGGTACTTTACTATAAACACCTTCTTCATTTGGTACAAAACCAAAACCATCTGCACCTATTATAGTTCCAGAATGAATGGTACAATTATTACCAATTACGGTTTCTGAATAAATTTTGGCACCAGCAAAAATGAAGACATTATCGCCAATAACAACGTTATCGCCAATAAAGCTGTTTGGATAAATTTTTACATTATCTCCCAAAACAACATTCTGCCCTACATAACTGAAACTTCCTAAATACAGATTTTCTCCATGTTTAGTCCCTTCAGACATAAAAGACTGCGGTTCGATGCCTGTTTTGTTTAATTTAACCTGATTATAAAAATGCAAAAGCTTAGAAAACGTCGCGTAAGCATCTTCTACTTTTATTAGAGTAGTAGTAATTTCCTGTTCAGGAACAAAGCTGTCGTTAACGATTGTAACTGTCGCTTTTGTTGTATATATATAGTTGATATACTTTGGATTAGCCAAAAAAGTAAGCGATCCTTCCTCGCCCTCTTCTATCTTAGAAAGCTTAGAAACTTCTGCATTGGGATTCCCAACAACTTCTCCTTCTAAAATTCCTGCTATTTGTTCTGCTGTAAATTTCATCGCGACAAAAATATAAAAAATAGATTTTAAATGTTAATTTTAGATAAGTTGTTTTGGGAAACAGATATAATATTTTGTTACCAATTTAGATAACGATTTCAAATTCAGCTGATCAGAAGCTTCAACAACATCCTCAATTGTTTTATCTTTTTTCAAAATTCGAATGGGTTCTGCTTCTTTACTATAGGCTTGGTTTTTAATTTTTCCTCTAAAAATAAAATAACCGGCTTCTAATTGTGTAATATGGTGCAAGTTGGCAAACTGTTCTTTCAACGATTGGGATTCCTCCATTGAAATTTTCTCTGCACTTAACTTTATTTTCAATAAATCTCTGTTAATGATCATTTTGCTCAATGTACTTAAAACAAAATCGTCTTGTTTCTGCCAAGCTTTCAAAGCACTAATAATATCAAAATCATCAAGTTGCGAAAACAAATCAAGTTTTGCGAGCATCAAAATCATCCAAAGTGACCTTATTATGCATAAAATACGAAAGCGGTTCACTGCAAGGTAAGTTAATTCCCTTCAAAGTCAATTCTTTAGCTCTCTTTAATGTTTTCATTAAAATTAATTCGGCAACCAAACTTGTTTTATGCAAGTAAGCCTGCCAATACATTAATCGACGTGAAAGCAGAAATTTTTCTACAGAATAAATTCCTTTCTCTTCAATAACCAAAACATCATTTTCAACATTCATCATCTGAATCAATCGTTCAGAATTCACATTTCCTTCTGCAACTCCAGTATAAAAACTGTCACGTTTCAGATAATCCATTCGATCCATATCCAACTGACTTGAAATCAATTGCGGCATGAATTTTCTGTGATATTCTCCTTTAAAAACCTGAATTGCCAAACTCAATCGACCTCCAAACTCTTCATTCAGCTGATTCATAAATAATAATGATATGGCTTCATGATGAACATCTTCCACAATACTTCTTTCCATTGCGTGAGAAAATGGCCCATGTCCAATGTCATGAAGTAAAATGGCTATTAATAAAGCATTTTCTTCTTCTGGAGAAATCACAACATCTTTAAAACGAAGCGTATCAATTGCTTTCTGCATTAAATGCATACAACCTAATGCATGATGAAAACGTGTGTGATTCGCGCCTGGATAGACCAAATACGACAATCCCATTTGAGAGATACGGCGAAGACGCTGAAAGTATGGATGTTGGATTAAATCGTAAATCAGCTCGTTCGGAATCGTGATAAAGCCATATATAGGATCGTTGAATATTTTTAATTTGTTGATCTGAGTCACTATCGGGTTATTTTTTTGGTCAACAAATATAAGTAAATAAGAATAAAGAGTTTGGAGTTTTTTATTTAAAAATCAATAGCATGATTATAATGACTGTCAATATACTAGATTTAAAAATGTAAAAAATCACCATAAAATCATAGTTGAACTTTCAGAACTTTATACTATTTTTAATACTTTTTAAGTTCTATAACTTTAAATTGCATTAAAAATAAAATTTGTTTATGGATAAGATAAAAATACTTTGGGTCGATGATGAAATCGATCTTTTAAAGCCCCATATATTATTTCTAGAAAAAAAGAATTACGAAGTTACAACGTGCAATAACGGACTTGACGCTATTACATTATTTGAAGAAGATAATTTCGATATTGTTTTTTTGGATGAAAACATGCCCGGAATGAGCGGACTGGAAACACTTTCTGAAATGAAAGAGAAAAAATCAGCTATTCCTATGATTATGATTACCAAAAGTGAAGAGGAATATATAATGGAAGAAGCCATTGGTTCTAAAATCGCTGATTATTTGATTAAACCAGTAAATCCAAATCAGATTTTATTGAGTTTGAAGAAAAATTTAGATCATTCTCGACTGATTTCTGAAAAAACAACTTTGGATTATCAGAAGGAATTCCGAAAAATCGCAATGGAATTAGCAATGGTTAATTCTTATGAAGACTGGGTTGAATTGTATAAAAAATTACTTTTTTGGGAGTTAGAGCTTGAAAATATTAATGATCAGGCGATGATCGAAATTCTGGAATCTCAAAAAGTAGAAGCAAACTCGCAATTCGGAAAATATATCGAGAGAAACTACGAAGATTGGTTCGAACCAAAAGCAGATAAACCAATTCAATCTCATACTTTATTTAAGGAATTAGTTGTTCCAGAATTAAAAAAGAAAGACAAACCTGTTTTATTTGTTGTAATTGATAATCTTCGTTACGACCAATGGAAATCTTTTGAAACAGTAATTTCGAATTATTACAAACTGGAAAAAGAAGTTCCTTATTATTCTATTCTTCCAACTGCGACTCAGTATGCTAGAAATGCTATTTTCTCAGGTTTGATGCCTTTAGAAATGGAAAAAAAATTCCCTGAATATTGGAAAAATGATGTGGAAGACGGCGGAAAAAATCTCTATGAAGCAGAGTTTTTATCAGCTCAATTAAAACGTTTAGGATTGAATCTTAAAGAAGATTATTTTAAAATCACCAATTATGCTTGCTGGTAAAAAGCTTGCAGAAAACTTCAAAGCTTTAAAAGGAAACGACTTAGTAACTGTGGTTTACAATTTTGTAGATATGCTTTCGCATGCCAAAACCGAAATGGAAGTCGTAAAGGAATTAGCTTCTGACGACAAGGCATATCGTTCTTTAACCTTAAGCTGGTTTAAAAATTCACCTTTATTAGAAATAATTCAGCAGGCGCAAGTTTTAGGATTCAAATTAATCCTAACAACAGATCACGGAACAATTAATGTAAAAAATCCGTCGAAAGTTGTGGGAGATAAAAATACAAGTCTAAATTTGCGTTACAAAACTGGACGTAGTTTAACGTATGAACAAAAAGATGTTTATGTCGTAAAAGAGCCAAAAACAATTGGTTTACCTGCAATAAACATGAGTAGTTCGTTTATTTTTGCCAAAAATGATTTTTTTCTGGCTTATGTAAACAACTACAATCATTATGTGAGTTATTACAAAAACACGTATCAGCACGGCGGAATTTCATTAGAAGAAATGATTATTCCGTTCTTGGTTTTTAACCCTAAATAAAAAAGTTTTCAGTCTCAGTCGCAGTATCCGTTTTCAGTGTTTAACTGAGATTGTAAACTGCGACTGAGACTTAAATAAAATAAAAATAATAATGAACATCGTTTTTTCTTTAGATCAAATTCAACAAACTGCCCAGCAGATTTTAGATTCAAAACCTAAAAAAATCATTCTTTTTAATGGAGAAATGGGCGTGGGAAAAACTACTTTAATTAAGCAGTTATGTAAAAGTTTAGGAGTTCAGGATGCAACAAGCAGTCCAACTTTTTCTTTGGTTAACGAATATTATACTACTGACAATCAGATCGTTTATCATTTTGATTTTTACAGATTAAATAAAGAAACCGAAGCACTCGATATGGGTGTTGACGATTATTTATATTCTGGAAATTGGTGTTTTATCGAATGGTCTGAGAAAATTAAAAATCTGCTTCCCGAAGAAACTTCGACGATTACAATTGAATTGCTAGAAGACGGTCAAAGAAATTTAAATTTAGTTTAAAACCTTGTAAAGATTTCTTAACATTCTCATCTTATAGTATTAGCAGAATTTTTGCATTAAATTTAAATCTTTTTACGTAATTTGTACTCTTAATTTTTTGTGCCACCCATGTCAATCACGTTAACTCCATTTACAAAACAACAATTAATACCGCAAGAAGAAAAACTTGAGGTTGGTCGTTTTAAAAGAGAACTTTTTATTGGAATCCCTAAAGAGACAAGCTATCAGGAACGTCGGATCTGTCTAACTCCCGATGCTGTAAACTCTCTGACTTATGCAGGTCATCGTGTTATGATTGAGTCTGGAGCTGGAGAAAGTTCTAGCTATACCGACAAAGAATATTCTGATGCGGGTGCAGAAATTACAAAAGACACAAAAAGAGTTTTTGGCTGTCCGTTTCTATTAAAAGTAGAACCGCCGACTTTAGCCGAAATTGAAATGATTAATCCTGAGACGGTTATTATTTCAGCTATTCAGCTCAAAACTAAAAAGAAAGCTTACTTTGAAGCTTTAGCGCAAAAGAAAATCACAGCATTAGCTTTTGAATATATTAAAGACGAAGACGGTTCTTATCCAGCTGTAAAATCATTGAGCGAAATCGCTGGAACAGCTTCTATCCTTATCGCGGCTGAACTAATGATTACAAATGAATTTGGAAAAGGACTTTTATTCGGCAATATTACCGGCGTCCCTCCTACTGAAGTTGTTATTTTAGGCGCTGGAACAGTTGGAGAATTTGTTGCAAAAACCGCAATTGGTTTGGGCGCAAATGTCAAAGTTTTTGATAATTCAATCACAAAATTACGTCGTTTACAAAATAATTTAAGCCAAAGAATTTTCACTTCAACCATTCAGCAAAAAGCCTTATTAAAAGCTTTAAGACGTTGTGATGTGGCTATTGGCGCCATGCGCGGAAAAGAACGTCGCCCGATTGTTGTTACAGAAACTATGGTAGAGCACATGAAAAAAGGTGCCGTTATTGTTGATGTAAGCATTGATACAGGTGGTTGTTTTGAAACTTCAGAAGTTACAACTCACGAAAAACCGACATTTATAAAAAGCAATGTTTTACACTATTGTGTGCCAAATATACCTTCAAGATATTCTAAAACTGCTTCATTATCAATTAGTAACATCTTAACACCTTATCTGCATCAGATAGCCGAAGATGGTGGTTTAGAAAGTGCAATTCGATGCAATAAAGGTCTTAAAAACGGTATTTATCTTTATCACGGAATCCTAACAAACAAAGCCATTGGCGAATGGTTTGATTTACCAGATAACGATATTAATTTACTTGTATTCTAAAGGAACTTTAATGTACCTTTGCAAAAATTTTATTTCATGAAGTTCGTACACCGTTTTGCATATTACCTAATTGGCCTTATTATGGGCTGTTTTTTTGTAGCTCTTGTTTTTAGTGGAAAAGATACCCGTTGTAATTATTTCCCAAATGCCCGAGTTCTAAATAATCTTCGAACAAAACCTTTTCAATATTCAGAAAAAGCAATTCAGACTTTAAACGAAAAATGGGTTGATACAGCCGATATCAAAAATACTTTGACTTACGGAGATGTTGACTTTGATCAAAGTAATGTACCAATGAATAAAGGAAAACTTTATATCATAGAAGGTAAAACCGTAAAAAATCAAGAAATTATTCTAAAAGTGGTGAATTATGAAAATAAAGCTGTTTTAGAAGAAATCATCAAAAAATAACAGCAAGATTTGTCATTTCGACTAAAAGGAGAAATCACACTAGAAGCTCTACAAAGAATGAATTTTACTTTGCGGGAATTCTAGTGTGATTTCTCGTTCCTATAAATAGCAACAAGATTAAATTTAATCCTATTTCACTAAAATATTCCTAAAAGCCACAAAAATTCAAAGTTTTCCCTTTGCACCTTTGTCACTTTGAAACTTTGTCTCTTTTAACAAATTACCATTCAATTTCCTTCAATCCTTTTGATTTTAAGAATTCATTTGTCTGGCTAAAATGTTTATTTCCAAACCAAAATCCTCTATTAGCGCTTAATGGCGAAGGATGTCCCGATTTTAAAATGTGATGTTTTGAGGCATCAATCAAAGTCGCTTTCTTTTGAGCGAAACCACCCCAAAGTAAAAAGACAACATTTTCTCTTTCAGCAGAAATTTGTTTGATAACAGCATCCGTGAATTTTTCCCAGCCTTTTCCTTGGTGACTTCCTGCTTCCGATTGTCGAACTGTCAAAGTAGCATTTAATAAAAAAACACCTTGATCTGCCCAGCGTTCTAAATTTCCAGTATTCGGCAACGGTATATTAAAATCCGTTTGAATTTCTTTGAATATATTTTGAAGTGATGGTGGAAACGGGATTCCATCGTTTACAGAAAAACACAAACCATTGGCCTGATTAGGTCCGTGATAAGGATCTTGACCTATGATCACCACTTTTACTTCATCAAAATGACAGTGATCAAAAGCTGAAAAAATCTGATTCCCTTTAGGATAACAAACTTTAGCAAGCATATTCAGATTTTACAAAATCAATTAATGTATTGAAATATGGTTTTTCGAATTCTTCATTCAAAACTGGTTTCCAAGAAGAATGCATTTTTACGTCCATAATTTTTTTATGCTAATTTCAGAAATTATTACTTAAAATCATATTTACAAGATCATAAATTTAGCTGTCAACTAGTAGATTTCAATCATAATGTTTTCGTACTTTTGCTGTTACTTTCATAAAGAAATTAAATGATCAGTATTACCGATAAAACATTACAAGACTTACAATTTCCAACAGTTCTAGAAACCATTTCAGATGGATGCAACACCGACATTGGAAAAGAAAAGGCTTTACAGATAAAACCATTTAGAGATAAAGAAGAATTGATGCAGTCTTTAATGCAGACATCAGAATATGTTTCTTCTTTTCAAAATAATAACGCCATTCCGAATCACGGATTTGACGCCATCACGCACGAAATTAAGTTTTTAGCAATTGAAGATAGTTTCCTGGAAGTAGGAAGTTTTAGAAAAATTGCTAATCTTTCTGCAACCGCAAATGTATTATTGAGTTTCTTAAAAAAATTCGATGATTATTATCCAAATCTTAATGCAAGAGCTTCGCGTGTCGAATTGACCAAAGATATAATTTCGGCTATTGACGCAATCGTCGATAAATATGGCGAAATAAAAGATAACGCTTCACCCGCTTTATTAAGTATTCGCCAAAATATGAACTTGATCCGCGGAAAAGTAAACCAAAGTTTTGGTGTTGCCTTAACTCAGTATAATGGCTTAGGATATCTGGATGACATTAAAGAAAGTTTTGTTCAAAACCGTCGTGTTTTAGCAGTTCTTGCCATGTATCGTCGTAAGGTAAAAGGCTCAATTTTAGGAAGTTCTAAAACTGGAAGTATTGCATATATCGAACCTGAAGCTACTTTAAAATATTCTCGTGAGTTAGCCAATCTTGAATATGAGGAGAAAGAAGAAATTACTAGAATTCTAAAGAATTTATCGAATGTAATTCGTCCATATCTTCCTTTACTAATTGAATATCAAGACTTTTTGAGTGATATTGATGTTGTTGCCGGGAAAGCAAAATATGCTAATCGCATTAACGGAATTTTACCAACAATTACAGAAGACAGAAGATTATTTTTTAGAGAAGCGTATCATCCTATTTTGTATTTGAATAACAAACAAAAAAAAGAAATTACACATCCGCAGACAATTGAACTAAAACAAGAAAATAGAATTATTGTAATTTCTGGGCCAAATGCCGGAGGAAAAACCATTTCCTTAAAAACGGTTGGTTTATTACAATTGATGCTTGCAATCTGGAATTTTAATTCCGGTTCACGAAAGGAGTGAAACTTTCTTGTTCGATAGAATCTTAACAGATATTGGTGATAATCAATCTATTGAAAACCACTTAAGCACGTATAGTTATAGACTAAAAAACATGAATTATTTCTTAAAGAAATGCAACAAGAAAACCATGTTTTTAATTGACGAATTTGGTACTGGTTCTGATCCTGAATTGGGTGGCGCTTTAGCAGAAATTTTCTTGGAAGAATTTTACCATCGTGAAGCATTCGGAATTATTACAACGCATTATTCCAATTTAAAAATTTTGGCTAACGAATTGCCATACGCAACAAATGCGAATATGATGTTTGACGAAAAATCATTAGAACCCATGTACAAATTAGCTTTGGGTCAGGCTGGAAGTTCATTTACATTTGAGGTTGCTCAGAAAAATGGAATTCCGTTTGGATTGATCAATCGTGCAAAAAAGAAAATTGAAGTTGGAAAAGTTCGTTTCGATAAAACTATTGCAACACTTCAGAAAGAAAGATCAAAACTTGAAAAAACTTCTTTGAATTTAAAAGAAGAAGAAACTCGTGCTCGTGAAGAAAGTAAAAAGATGGAAAACATCAATACGAGAATCCAGCAAAAATTAGAAAGCTATCAAGAATTGTACGACAGCAATCAGAAGATTATATATATAGGACAAAAAGTTGATGATATCGCTGAAAAATATTTCAATAATAAAAACAAAAAGGAACTTATTGGCGAATTATTGAAAATTGTTGAAATCGAAAATTCAAAACGAAAAAAAGCAACTCCGAAAGAAGTTAAAGCAAAAGTTGAAAAGCAAAAAGAAATTATTGCTGAAGTTTCTGTAAAGGTTGAAGAAATACGAAAAGAGAAAAAAGAGAAGAAACTTAAACCGGTAATAGAAAAACCAAGACCAATTTTGAAAATTGGTGACCGAGTAAGAATGCTCGACGGAAGATCTGTTGGAAGTATTGATTCGATCGAAAAAAATAAGGCAACTGTAAATTATGGCATTTTTACATCTAAAGTAAGTTTGGATGAATTGGAATTGGTTGAAGCGGCGAAAAAATAAAGTTTTCAGTCACAGTCACGTTTTTCAGATCTTAAAAGTGTTAATTTTTGAATAAAATTGAAATAAAGCCATTTAAGAAGCGTTTTTAAATATTACAACAAAAGAGGTCGATATTTTTTAAAAATCAATTATAAATATTTTATTAAAGCCAATTTTAATCTATTAAATTTATTAAAAAAGACAATTCAATAGAATTATCAAATAGTACTGTAAAAAACAAGAAAAACACAATATCGTTAATTTTCTACGTTTGAGAGTATAGTACAAAACTTTACATTCCATAATGGAAAACCTTCCAACAAATAAAAAAATAATTCTATTCGACGGAGTTTGTAATCTCTGCAACTCTGCCGTACAATTTATTATCAAAAAAGACAAAAAAGATATATTCAGATTTGTGGCATTGCAGTCAGAATTAGGAATTTCGATTTGTAAACATTTAGGAATTAGCTTTTCAAAAATGGACAGTATAATTTTGTACGATCCTGGCACAGCTTATTTTTATAAATCTTCGGCGACCATTGAAATAGCAAAAAACTTTGGAGGCTTTTGGAAATTAATTCCAATTTTTAGAATTGTGCCAATTTTTATCAGTGACTTTATTTACGATTATATTGCCAAAAACAGGTACAACTGGTATGGAAAAAAAGAAAGCTGTATGATTCCGACACCAGAGTTGAAAAGTAAGTTTCTTTAAAAAATTCCAACAACAAAACTCATATTCCCGCATTATTGTCATTTCGACGAAGGAGAAATCTCCACGAGAAACTCGACAAAGCTTAAAGAATTTCTCTATGGACTTTCTATTATGATTCTTCGTTCCTCAAGAATGACAAAAAAATAAAAAATCCCAAACTCCAATAATTTGGAATTTGGGATTTTAAAAATTGAAAATTAACTAAAAGTTATCTAATTAACTTTCTGTATTTCAAACGTTTCGGAGTTAAATCACCACCAAGACGTTTCTTTTTATTTTCTTCATAATCAGAGAAACTTCCTTCGAAGAAATATACTTCAGAATCTCCTTCGAAAGCTAAGATGTGTGTACAAATTCTATCTAAGAACCATCTGTCGTGAGAAATAATTACAGCACAACCTGCAAAATTTTCCAAACCTTCTTCCAATGCACGAAGTGTGTTCACATCAAGATCATTCGTAGGCTCATCCAGTAAAAGTACGTTACCTTCTTCTTTTAATGTCATTGCTAAGTGTAAACGGTTACGCTCTCCACCAGATAACATAGAAACTTTTTTGTTTTGCTCACCGCCTCCAAAGTTGAAACGAGATAAATAAGCTCTTGAGTTCACTTGCTTTCCTCCCATCATAACCAATTCTTGGCCATCTGCAAAATTTTCCCAGATAGATTTATTTGGATCAATATTAGAGTGCGACTGATCTACGTAAGCAATTTTCACTGTTTCACCAACTGAAAATTCTCCGCTGTCAGTAGCTTGTTCTCCCATAATCATTTTGAAAATAGTAGATTTACCAGCACCATTTGGTCCAATAATTCCAACAATACCAGCTTGTGGCAAAGTAAAATTTAAATTATCATATAATAATTTCTCTCCAAAAGCTTTGGCAACATTTTTAGCTTCAATAACATTTGTTCCTAAACGAGGTCCGTTCGGGATATAGATTTCTAGATTTTCATCTAATTGTTTTTGATCTTCATTCAACAATTTGTCGTAGTTCTGTAAACGCGCTTTTTGTTTTGTCTGACGACCTTTTGCACCTTGGCGAACCCATTCCAACTCACGCTCTAAAGTTTTTCTACGTTTAGAAGCTACTTTTTCTTCTTGAGCCATACGGCTTGACTTTTGATCTAACCATGAAGAATAGTTCCCTTTCCACGGAATACCTTCACCTCTATCTAACTCCAAAATCCAACCGGCAACGTTATCTAAGAAATAACGGTCGTGCGTTACAGCAATTACAGTTCCTGCATATTGCGCTAAGTGCTTCGCTCTAACCAAAGAACTGACTCAGCATCAAGGTGGTTAGTAGGCTCATCAAGTAACAATACATCTGGTTGCTTGCAATAACAAACGACATAAAGCTACACGACGACGCTCACCTCCTGAAAGGTTTTTAATAGGCGTATCTCCTTCTGGAGTACGCAAAGCATCCATTGCAATTTCTAATTTTGTATCGATTTCCCAAGCACCAAGAGCATCAATTTTATCTTGTAATGTCGCCTGGCGATCCATCAACTTATCCATTTTATCTGGATCTGAGTAATTTTCTTCAAGACCAAATAAATCATTAATCTGATTGTATTCTTCTAAAACTGCCATAGTCTCAGTTGCTCCTTCTCGAACAATTTCGATAACCGTTTTAGAATCATCAAGAATTGGCTCTTGCTCTAAATATCCAACAGTGTAACCTGGCTGGAAAACAACATCCCCTTGATAGTTCTTATCTACTCCAGCAATAATCTTTAAAAGTGAAGATTTTCCAGAACCATTAAGTCCCAAAATACCAATTTTTGCTCCGTAAAAGAAACTCAAGTAAATATTTTTAAGAACAGGTTTGTCTGCTCCTTGATAGGTTTTACTCAATTTCTGCATTGAGAAAATTACTTTCTTATCGTCTGACATTTTTATATTTTTATTTATTATTCTTAATTATTATTCTTAATTATTATTGAAATTTGCTATTGTAATTGTAGTTGATTTTTCTAAACCCTTCCTTTCAAAGCATTGAAAACCCAAGCATTGGCAAAAAAACCAACTCCAACAGCAACAAATCCCCAGCCTGAAACATCACTGTATCTAAAAATACCAAGACCTATAAGTAACAATCCCATAAGTACCATTATAAAAGTAGCCCATCCTAAAACGGTATTTTTATTCATTCCCATAATTGTGTAATTATTTTTAAGTAATAAAATTTTTAGAAAGGCAAATATCGTGAATTTTAACGGCTTAATTAAATATTTTATACAGCATTTCTTTTAACAAATCTGATTGTGGTAAAGCATTGGCTCCTACACCTTTACTTTTAACATCAATGTCACGCAAAGCTCCAACAATCTGACTAACCTTTCTCATTGGATAATTTTTTACGGCCAAATCATATTCTTTCAAGAAATACGGATTTACACCAATTGCCGTCACAACATTCTTTGGATTTTTATCTTTTAAACCATGATATTTTAAAAGTTGTATAAAAAATCCAAACACTAGTCCTGTTGTCATCACCAATGGATATTCTTTCGGGTTATGAGCAAAATTTTCAGCAATCTTATAGGCTTTTAGCTGATTGCGTTCGCCTATTGCTTTTCGAAGTTCAAAAACATTATAATCTTTACTAAAACCAATATTTTCCTCTATATGCTCAGGCATAATCATAGTCCCTTTTGGTAAAATAATCTGTAGTTTTTCAAGTTCATTATTAATTTTACTTAAATCTGTTCCTAAAAATTCCACCAGCATAGCATTCGCTTTGGGATCAATTGTATATTTTTTTCCTGCTAAAACACGTTTTATCCAGTCTCCTACTTGATTTTCATATAACTTTTTACTTTCGTAAACAACACCTTTCTGCGCTAATAGTTTAGTAACTTTTTTACGTTTATCTAGTGTTTTGTATTTGTAACAAAAAACCAAAACCGTAGTTTCCATCGGATTGTCTACATACGATTCTATCTTATCAATTGTACGAGATAAATCTTGAGCTTCTTTAACAATAACAACCTGACGATCAGCCATCATAGGATAGCGCTTGGCCGTTGAAACAATATCATCAATAGAAACATCTCTTCCGTACAAAACTGTCTGATTAAATCCTTTTTCTTCTTCAGCTAAAACATTCTGCTCAATATATTCGGATAACTTATCTATATAATAAGGTTCTTCACCCATTAAAAAATAAATTGGTTTAATATTTCCGGCTTTTATATCGTTAACAATTTTTACTACTTCGTCCATCTACTTTTGTTTCAATTTCAGGTTTTAGGTTCGAATTTCAATAACTTGAAACTTTATCCCGAGACTTCGGGAGAAACCTGAAACTATTTTATATTTTTGCTTTATGTTAAAACTTAATTTCCCTGCTTATACTTTCCGATTCAAAAATAGCGAAAATAAAGTGTCTATTTTTGATGAAATCAGGAAAAAATTTATAATTCTTACGCCTGAAGAATGGGTTCGCCAGCACGTTGTTCATTATTTAATGCATGAAAAAAAATACCCAAAGTCACTTATAAACGTAGAGAAAGTTTTAACCGTCAACGGATTACGAAAACGTTACGATGTTGTAGTATTCAATTCAGACGGCACTATACATATATTAGTAGAGTGTAAAGCGCCAGAAGTTAAAATATCTCAGGCAACTTTTGATCAAATTGCCCGTTATAATATGACAATGCAGGCACGGTTTTTGAATGTCACAAACGGACTAAACCATTTTTATTGTCAAATGGATTTTGAAAACGAAAAATATGAGTTTTTAAGAAACCTGCCTGACTATAAAGAAAACCATTAAAAATAAATAATTAATATACTTTTGGATAAAATAGCAGTTGTCATTTTAAATTGGAACGGGGTAAAATTGCTGGAGCAGTTTTTACCGTCTGTTATTCAGTTTTCAGAAGGAGCATCTATATATGTTGCTGATAACGATTCTACAGATAATTCTGTTGAATTTGTTACAGAAAATTTCCCTACCGTTAAGATTGTAAAAAACACAGGAAATCATGGCTTTGCAAAAGGTTATAATGATGCCTTAAAACATATTGATGCAGAAATTTATGCATTGGTCAATTCGGATATTGAGGTAACAGAAAACTGGCTGAAACCAATTCTTGAGACTTTTGATAATGAAAAACAAACCGCAATTATTCAGCCTAAAATCCTTGATTTTAAAAACAAAGAATATTTCGAATATGCTGGTGCGAGCAGGCGGTTTTATAGATAAATTTGGTTATCCTTTCTGTCGAGGCAGAATCTTCGAAACAATCGAAAAAGATAATGGACAATACGATAATAATTGCGAATTGTTCTGGGCTTCGGGTGCTTGCTTTTTCATCAGAAAAAATGTTTTTCATGAACTTGGAGGTTTCGACGAAAGCTTTTTTGCGCATCAGGAAGAAATAGACTTATGCTGGCGTGCTTCTAACGAAGGGCATATTATTAAATACAATTATCACTCAGTGGTTTACCATGTTGGAGGAGCAACATTACAACAGGGAAATCCCAAAAAGACCTATCTGAATTTTCGAAATTCATTATTAATGATGGTCAAAAATCTGCCGAGAAGAAGATTATTTTTTGTGATTTTCTTTCGTATGATTTTGGATGGTATTGCAGGTATGCGTTTTCTTACACAAGGAAAATTTGGACATACTTTTGCCGTTTTAAAGGCACATTTTTCATTTTATTGTTTATCTTTAAAATATATCGGAAAAAGAAAAGATTTTCAGATACAGCAATACTATATGGTAAAAAGCATCGTTTTCCTTTATTATATAAGGAAACTGACTTTATTTAAAGAAATCTTTAACAGTATTCAAAATATTAAAAACTAAATTTGTAATCAAGTCTAATTAAAATTAAATTTATGAGAAAAATAGTTATCGCACTATCAGTATTAATGGCACTAACATCATGTGTTTCTAAAAAGAAATATGCTGAGTTAGAAGCTAAGAACAAGGAGACTCAAGATTTGTTAAACTCTTGTACTGTAAAATTAAACACGTGCTTAGAAGAAAAAGCTGGATTGGTCGCTACAGCGGACAGCTACAAACAACATAACAAAGATTTAATCAGCGACTCTAAAGATTTAACTATCTTAACAACGAAAGGTGCTGAGAATCTTGAAAAATCTCTTGAAAGTTTAAAAGAAAAAGATTTAAAAATCTCTAGACTTCAAGATGCTTTAACTAAAAAAGACAGTGTTACTTTAGCATTAGTTACAAGCTTAAAAGGAGCAGTTGGAATCAACGATCCAGACATCGAAATCAATGTTGAAAAAGGAGTTGTATTTATCTCTATCGCTGATAAATTATTATTTAAAAGCGGAAGCTACGACGTAACTGATGCAGCAAAAGGTGTATTAGCAAAAGTTGCAAAAGTAGTTAACGACAAACCAGATTTCGAATGTATGGTTGAAGGACACACTGATAATGTTCCTTACAAAAGCAACGGAATTATCTTAGACAACTGGGATTTAAGTGTGAAACGTTCTACTTCTATCGTTCGTGTATTAACAAACGATCTTGGTGTTAACCCAGCTAAATTAATTGCTTGCAGGTAGAAGTTCTTACGTACCATTAGTTGCTAATGATACTGCTGAAAACAAAGCACGTAACAGAAGAACTCGTATCGTAGTTATGCCAAAAATCGATCAATTCTATGATATGATTGAAAAAGAAATGAAAAAACAAGCAAAATAATCCTTGTTTTAAATTCTATAAAAACAGAAAAAGCAGGTCAATTGACCTGCTTTTTTGTATTCTTAATTTCTGTAAATAAAGAATAACATTATTTTAAATAACTAACTAAATTTTAACTTTAATAAAGTTAGGTATTATTTTTAAACTTTTATACAATTAAAGTATTTATTTACAAAATATCAATATCGCCTTTTCCTTCTCTTACAATAACCGGCTCATGCTCAGAAAGATCAATAATTGTAGAAGCAATATTATCTCCGTAGCCGCCATCGATTACTAGATCTACAAGATTCTGCCATTTCTCAAAAATCAATTCTGGATCTGTAGTATATTCAATCACATCATCTTCATCACGTATAGATGTAGAAACAACTGGATTTCCTAACTGGCGTACAATTTCTAAGATTATATTATTATCTGGAACACGAATACCAACCGTAGTTTTCTTTTTAAACTCTTTTGGAAGATTATTATTTCCAGGCAAAATAAAAGTATAAGGCCCAGGTAAAGCTCTTTTTAATATTTTAAAAGTCGAAGTATCAATCTGACGTACATAATCTGACAGATTACTCAAATCGTGACAGATAAACGAGAAATTAGCTTTCTCTAGTTTAACTCCTTTTATTTTTGCAATTTTTTCCAACGCTCTCGAATTGGTAATATCACAACCCAAACCGTAAACAGTATCCGTTGGATAAATTACCAATCCCCCATTCTGAAGCACTTTTACAACTTTTGCGATTGCCGCTTCACTAGGTTTATCAGGATATATTTTTATAAATTCAGCCATTTTTTTATTTAGAATAAAGATGTTAGATAATAGAATAAAGATTTCTCTTAAATTCCTTTAAAATTTTGCAAACAAATAACAACATTGCAATAGCTAGTAAATTTAACTTTAAATGAAAAATACTTTCACTTTCTCGAAATGCTAATAAAAATTGAGAGAATTGAAAATCAAAACCAGCGAATATATCATTAGTTAAATCTAAAGTAAAATTTACTGCAATTCCATTTACTGATGTATAATAGATACCATAAATTTCAAAAGCAATTATTTGTAAAATTAAAGAAATGATAACTAAATTTAATCCTCTCAAGTATTTTTTCTTATTTAATACCCATGCGGAATAAATACAAAAAGCAAAAAATAAAAATGGTATAATAAGCTGAATATAAAAAGGTCCTCTATATTCAATAACATTAGTAGTAAAAATTAAATATGTCATAAACAGTATCCCTACAATGCCTCCAAAAAACTGATAAATTTCAATAAAATTAAGTTTCTTTAAGAGCGTCTTATCAATCATTTTTAATTTTTAATTTCCTACCCTACCACATCAAGTTTAGCAAATCTCAAAAGTAATTTCTTAATTCCACCTACTTCAAATTTGATTTCTGCTTTTTTATCAGCGCCAACACCTTCTAGATTAACAACTTCTCCTTTTCCAAAACGCTCGTGCATTACGATATTTCCAACAGTCAATTTACTGTCAAACAAATTTGGCGCACTCGCATTCTGATTCGTTCCTACAGGTTTTAACTTTCTGATATTTAGATCCGGCTTCGGATTATTATCTGTAACATGTTTTGGAGGCGTTCCTCCAACTGGTTTTGCTAATCGCAGTTTAGATTTGTCAACATCACCAAAAATATCACCATCGATTGGCGATTTATAACGGTAATTAGTTTCTGCCGGAGTTAGATATTCTAGAAACTGTCCGTCAATTTCTTCAATAAAACGAGATGGCTCACTGTCTGTCAATTTTCCCCAGCGATAACGAGACTGAGCGTAAGTCAAATACGCCTGATGTTCAGCACGCGTTAGCGCTACATAGAACAAACGACGTTCCTCTTCCAATTCACTTCTCGTACTCATACTCATCGCACTCGGAAACAAATCTTCTTCCATGCCCACCACAAAAACGTGCGGGAATTCCAGTCCTTTTGCTAAGTGAATCGTCATTAAAGCGACACGATCATCATCATTCGTATCTTTATCTAAGTCTGTTGCCAAGGCCACATCTTCCATAAATTCAGAAAGCGCGCCTCTTGCTCCGTCAATTTCTCTTTGTCCTTCAGTAAAATCTTTAATACCGTTTAAAAGTTCTTCGATATTCTGAATTTTTGCCATTCCTTCCGGCGTAGCATCTTTCTTTAATTCCTGAACCAAACCAGTTTTCTTTGCAACGTGATCTGTAATGTAAAAAGCATCCTGATTCTGATCAATAACCTGAAAACTCTGAATCATCGTTACAAAATCTTTCAGTTTATTTTTTGTTCCGGTATTTAGTTTCAAATCAATTTTATCGATATTCACCATTACTTCCCAAATCGAACGCTTGTAATGATTTGCCGCAATCGTCAATTTCTCTACCGTTGTGTCGCCAATTCCACGAGCTGGATAATTAATAACACGAATCAATGCCTCTTCATCTTTTGGATTTAAAACCAAACGTAAGTAACACAAAACATCCTTAATTTCTTTACGCTGGTAAAACGATAATCCACCGTAAATTCTATACGGAATATCACGCTTTCTTAATGCATCCTCCATTGCGCGCGACTGCGCATTCGTACGATATAAAATCGCAAAAGATCCATTATGAAGCTGATTTTGCATTTTCTGCTCAAAAATCGTACTCGCTACAAAACGACCTTCTTCAGCATCTGTCAAACTCCTGTGAACTTTAATTTTTGGTCCAAATTCGTTCGCAGTCCAAACCACTTTATCCAGTTTGGTTTTATTATGCTCCATAACCGTATTTGCCGCTTCCACAATATTTCGCGTCGAACGATAATTCTGTTCCAAACGAAACATTATTACGCCCTCATAATCCTTTTGGAAATTCAAAATATTATTAATATTCGCACCACGGAACGCATAAATACTCTGCGCATCATCTCCAACCACACAAATATTCTGAAACCTGTCAGATAAAGCCCTAACAATCAAATACTGAGAGTGATTTGTATCTTGGTACTCATCCACCAAAATATATCTAAAGCGATTCTGATACTTCGCCAAAACCTCCGGAAAACGAGTCAGCAATTCATTTGTTTTCAACAACAAATCATCAAAATCCATTGCACCCGCCTTAAAACAGCGGTCAACATATTGCTGATATATTTCTCCCAACCTTGGTCTTTTCGCCATTGCGTCGGCTTCAACCAATTCTGGATTATTAAAATACGCTTTAACCGTAATCAAGCTGTTTTTATAACTCGATATACGTCCTAAAATTTGTTTTGGTTTATAAATATCACGATCCAGTCGCATTTCCTTAATAATCGAAGAAATCAATCTAGCCGAATCCTGAGAATCATAAATAGTAAAATTGGAAGGATAACCCAAATGATCCGATTCTGCACGCAGGATACGCGCAAAAATAGAGTGAAAAGTTCCCATCCAAAGATTTTTTGCCTCACTCGCACCCACAATATCCGAAATCCTGTGTTTCATCTCGCGGGTCGCTTTATTGGTAAAAGTCAGCGACAAAATATTGAAAGCATCAACACCCTGAGCCATCAAATAAGCAATTCTAATTGTCAAAACACGGGTCTTTCCCGAACCTGCACCAGCAATAATAATCATTGGCCCGTCTTTTTTTAAAACAGGCGCCCTCTGCGCTTCGTTGAGCTGGTCAATATATTTCTGCATGTAATTTTCTCCTTTTAGGCAAAATTAAGAATTAATACTTTAAATAGCTACTAAGATTCTGAGGTTCTGAGATGCTAAGTTTTTTAATTTTTGAAGCCTAACAATCGGCATTTTATCTAACATGGTTTCCCGCTTTCGGCTTTATCTCTTCGTTTCACTACAAGGATAACGCCTCAATCGGGGCTAGACTCAAACAATTGGCTTCTTTTAAATATTCAAAAAAAATTAAACATTATACCTTTTTTTCAATTTCTCTTTAAACTCTGAAAAAGAAATAACTCTGCCAGTTTTAATATCCTCAAGACTCTTTTGAAGTTCTTCGTTTAGAGTTTCATCAGAAAAACTTTTATAAAGATCTTCAAAGTTCTCTATAATTTCATTCATTTTTATACTATTTATACTTTCCATAATTTTAAAAGTTCAATTCTCCGTTAAAAAAAAATTACACAAAACTCTTAAAATGAATAGCTGTTGGTTTTAACCAACGGTTGGCTGGGTAATGCATTCAAGGCTTCATCCAAAATGATGAAGTTAGTTGAAGCCTTGCCTATTTAATTTTCAAAGATACGTTTGTCAAACGCAACGGCAACTCAAAAAATCTTAGCATCTTAGTCCCGAAGCTTCAGGATAGAACCATAGCTCCTTACCTAAAAAACACATCGTAAGCAAAGCGTATCAAAGTTCCTACGACCACAACCAAGAAGAAAATTCGAATAAAACCATTTCCTTTATTAATCGCTAATTTTGCGCCCAGCCAGCCTCCAAGTCCGTTGCTTACTGCCATCGGAATTGCGATTGACCAAATGATTTTTCCTTTAATCATAAACAAACAAATGGAACCAAAATTTGTTGCCAAGTTGACCATTTTCGCATTAGCAGAAGCGTGAAGAAAATCAAAACCCAAAAGCGCAATAAATGCAACTACAAAAAAACTTCCAGTTCCTGGTCCAATAAATCCGTCGTAAAAACCAACGATAATACTAATAACAACCGCATAAATTATTTGTGTCGTCGCAGAATGATCTTTTGCAACATGCTGTCCGAAGTTTTTCTTTGCGTAGGTATATATAAAAAGCGCCGACAAAACCACAAGCAAAAGCGGTTTCATAAAATCGTTACTTACCATTGTTAATATCGTAGAACCTAAAAATGCCGAGGGAACTGCCAGACACATCATTATGATCAACAATTTCCATTGAATAACCACTTTCTTCAAATATTGAAAAGTCGCAAAAGCCGTTCCACTGAAAGCTGGAATCTTCAATGTTCCTACAACTGTCGAAACGGGAAGATTGGGTAATAAAATTAATCCCATTGGAGTCTGGATTAGTCCGCCGCCACCAACAATCGCGTCAATAAAACCTGCAGTAAAAGCCGCTAAACAAAGAAAAAATATGATATAGGAATCCATCAAAACCGTATTTCAGTTGTATTAAAAAGCAAGCCGCAAAAATACAGTTTCCTTTTTGTTTATTACCACAAATTTAAAGTGGATTTTTCGTCAAAAAGTATATTTTTGCTTAAAAATTATTCAAATGGATTTCAACAAAATAATAGAACTTGCGAGTTATACTTTACCAGCCTTAGTTACTGGAGTTGTAGCATATCGTTTTTTCGAACTGCACATTAAAAACAATGACAGAAAACGTGCTTTTTTGCTAAACAAACAAGCTCATAAAGAATCGCTTCCGATACGTTTACAAGCATACGAGCGTATGACTTTATTTTTAGAACGTATTAATTTGACAAAATTATTAATCCGCATTTCTCCAATTTCTCAAAATAAACATGATTACGAAAATTTTGTGATCGAACAAATCGAGCAAGAATTTGAACATAATCTGACACAACAGATATATATGTCAGACGAATGCTGGACGATTATTGCAACAGCAAAAAACGCAACCATTCAAATGATTCGTAAAGCGACAATGAGCGATAAAGTGGACAATGCAGATAAATTGCGTGAAGTAATTTTGAATGATTTACTAGAAAAACAATCTCCAAGCAATGTCGCTTTAGGATATATAAAAAGTGAAGTTGCAGAAATGTGGTAGAAAAAATATTTTAGAATTCAGATTTTAGATTTTAGATTATGAGAAATCAAGCTAAAATCTAAAATCGACAATCTAAAATCACTTATTATCACTCATAACTTCCGACTTATTCTGAGCATACTCATAACCTTGCTCCCACCATTCTTTCATAACATCTTTATTAAAAATTAAAGCGTTATCTGTCAATTTTATAGGTGTGTAATATAAGTTAAGCTTTACATCCTTATTGTTTGCCATAAGTTTTCCTATAGCAATATCATGTTTTTCGACTTGGTCTAAAGCGATTCGGAACAAATCAATCATCAATGAAAATGGATTTTTACCAATAACAGTTTTGGTTGTATTGACTTCTGTTTCTAATACAATTACATCTATTTCTGTTGCGCCTCGGTTAATCGCTTCACGTATCGGAACTAAACTTGAAAATCCTCCGTCGCCATATTCGAAATTATTCTTCTCTACCAAACTCATAAAAGGAACATAATTACTCGAAATCCAAGACCATTCGCAAAATTCTTCATACGTACAATCTTTAACAGATTTATATTCTGATTCATTTGTAGTAAAATTGGTAACCGTAACAATAACATCTGTCTTAAGTTTTTTCAGATTATTAAAATCTGATAAAGAAAAGTTATTCTTAATATATTTTTTCAAACCTTTACTTTCTCCAAAAGTTCGTTTGCCTTTAAAAAACTGGCGTATAACATTGAAGTGATTAATGGTCACAATATCTACTCCATCTTTATTTTTTACCACAAACGGACAAATATTAAAAATACTTGCCATAGTAACATTAGTATACACAGAGTGAATTTTTTTAATATGACCGAGAGCTAAATGCGGGATTAACAAACTTCCTGTTGAAGTTCCTAAAAACAAATCGTATTCGTGTCTTTTTTCTTCTATTAAATACTGTGCAACACCGCCGGCAAACGCGCCTTTACTGCCACCACCAGAAATAACCAATGCTCTCATAAATTGTAATGTAGGTTTTTTATTTAGAGAATAGAAAAAAGAATAAAGAGCAAAGACTTTCTATTGGTTTAATCTTTACTCGCTCCTTTGGACTATTTTCTATATTCTGTATTCTATATTCTATATTCTATTATCTATATTCTATTCCCTTCAATCTTTTCTCTTGCTTCTTTCCTCTAATTCTCCAAATTACTCTTTCAACAAACGATTCAATTGGAACTGTTCATCGGGGGTCAAATTAGGCAAAATTCTATTAAATGAAGCACGCATTTCGGGATTTTTTAAAAGAACACGAATTGTATCTCTTCCAAACTTAGAAAACTGCCACATATGATGCGTAGTTGCACCAACTAAATTACTCAAAACCTGATCGTTGATTATTTTAAAAGCAATTAACTTTTCTAAAGCATTTTGCCTGGTTGTAGCTTCATATTTAGTTGATGAAAACGAAACCAATTCAGTAATTAAAGATTCTTGTTCACTACTGTAATTTGGCGTTGATAAAACCAGTGAAAGCCATAAGGTACGGAGGTTATAATCGTTAAAGCCAATCCAGTTTTTAGATTTATCCAAATACTCTGTTCTATGGTCTGGGAAATTTCTCCAGAGCCAATACAGAGCTATTTCCTGCGTCTGATAGGATTTATCATCTAAAAGTGTTTCGTAATTCAACCTAAAATCTTCTGGAATTTTCGTTAACGTTTGAGCTACATTTTGACGAACCTGAATATTATTTGTTTGCATCGCTAAAAGCAAGCAATGCTTTCTTTGACTCATACTTTTCATTTTCCAATTGACCAACAACCGCTTCTTTTACAGATGGATAAACATCAGATTCTAATGTTTTAGTTAAAATATCTATTTTCTCTGCCAAAGGTGTGTTTTTCAACTTATCAATTTCCAATCGTATCTGAATGGTTTTATTTTTACTCAACAAAGCATTTGCTTGCAGGCGTATCAAAAGCAGTCGATTCCAGCCAGGTTTTCTGAAATTTATCCACGTCAAAATCAGATACTTTTTTAATTTCGTCAAAGAAATTTTGAGTATTTACAGTTTGATACGCATATTTATTCAGGTAACTTTTAACAGCTTTTTTAAATGCTTTGTCGCCAATGGATTCATGAAGCACAAACAATGTCCAAGCTCCCTTTTCGTAAAATGTCAACGAACTAGCTTTAGCATTTAAAACTGGAATTGTGTCGGTTCGAGAAGCAAATTTTATTTGTTGACCAGTATCGTACAATTTTGAATAAAAATAATCATCTCCGTAAATTTCTTTTTCTGCGAGCAACGCAAAATAAGTCGCAAATCCTTCTTGAAGCCAATGATGCGTACTACTTTCGGCAGTAATTAAATCTCCAAACCAATGATGCGCCAATTCGTGTGCATCGACGTTGGTATAATTTCGATCACAAAATCCTATCGAATCTACCACATATCGGGTTGCAAATAGTGTCGCCGTAGTATTTTCCATTCCTGCATACAAGAAATCTCGAACAGGAATCTGTCTGTTAATCTGCCATGGATATTTTACACCAATTTCTTTTTCAAGGAAATCAAAAATTCGTTTGGAATAACGATATGTTGGTTCAAAACGATCTGAATCTTTTGGCTCATAATAATATTCCAACGGTATTTTACTCTTAGATTTGAATTCTTTTTTGTCAAATTTTCCAATCGCCAGCATTAACAAATACGAGCTCATTGGTTTTTGCATTTGGAACTGCCAATGATTTTGATTTCCATTTGCTGTTTTTTCTTTTAAAACACCATTCGAAACGACTTGATATGCCGCGTCATAAGTAATTCCTAAATTAAAAATCAACTTTTCGTTCACATCATCAAAACTCGGAAACCAATTACTGGTATATCTTCCCTGCCCTTGCGTCCAAATTTGCACTTCTTCATTTTCTATATCAACAAAATATAAGGCTTGCTTTGGCTTTACTATGTAACTAAAAGTCAAATGATTCTGACTTTTAGTAAAAGGAAAAATCAATTTTAACTGTTTCGTTGTATTTATAAATTTAACCTCTTTATCATTGATTTTGACATTCGAAAATTCCATGTTTTTGGCGTCAAGCGAAATTGTATCACAATCCTTTAAAACATCGAATTGGAAATCAACCGAACCAGAGACTGTTTTTTCTTTTGAATTTAGTAACAATTGTGCAGAAACAGATTTAAAATCAACATTTTGAGTTTGCTGTGCAAAAATAAATCCGGTAAATAATAGAAAGATGTATTTCATTGAAAATTTTATTTTAAAGAATCTGTTTCCCAAGATCTTTTCTAACAATATGATCATTAAAATTTGCTTGCCATATTGATTCTGAACCGTTTATTTCTTTTGTTGTAACCGATTTGAAAATTGCAACAAATGATGAAATTGAATTGGATTTTCGGAAAAATTTTGATTCAGATTGGTTCTGTAGAGAGGCACTGCAGTGCCTCTCCGCAACGTTTGTCGACAAAGATTTGTCAAATTCCTTTGTGGATGTGCTGGACGTAGACGCACTGCTGTGCGTCTCTACGATATACGGTCCGGGTGAGGATTCAAAATCTGTTTCAGATTCCGATTTATCACATTCTGTTGTGGATATGCTGGACGTAGACGCACTGCTGTGCGTCTCTACGATATACGGTTCGGGTGAGGATTCAAAATCTGTTTCTGATTCTGATTTACCGCCAGATTGGTTCTGTAGAGAGGCACTGCAGTGCCTCTCCGCAACGTTTGTCGACAAAGATTTGTCACATTCCTTTGTGGATGTGCTGGACGTAGACGCACTGCTGTGCGTCTCTACGATATACGGTTTTGTTAAAAATACGGAATTTGTTTCTGATTCCGATTTATCATATTTCGTTGTCGATATACTGGACGTAGACGCACTGCTGTGCGTCTCTACAGTAGAAACGCTCGTTGATTGTATTTCAACTAATAAATGAATATGATTTGGCATAATAATACAATTATGGAAAAACCAATTTTTACGAATCTTTATAGATTTTAAAAGTTCAGTCTCAATAATCTTTCCATTTTCGTTTAAAATCATTTTTCCTTCTTCAATAGTTCCAAAAAGACATTCTCTATTTTTTGTAACTATCGTAATAAAATAAACTGCTTCACTAGAATAATCCCAGTTATTCAGTCTATTAGAATCGGTTTTAAACTTTTCTTTATATAATGTCATTATTGCGGCATGTAAATTCCCAAAGTTACAAACCTTTCACAAACAAATAGAATGAAATTTGTATGTTTACAGTATAAAATACCAAATCGTGTCTGTACCTCAAAAAGCCATATTTAATTGGAGCAACGGAAAAGATTCTGCTCTTGCCTTATACAAAATACTTCAAAATCCTGATTTTAAAATTGAATATCTATTAACGAGCCTAAACCAGCAATACCAGCGTATTTCCATGCATGGCGTTCGGGTTGAATTATTAGAAGCACAAGCCAAAAGCATTGGTTTACCTTTAAAAATAATTCAGATTCCTGAGATGCCAACGATGGAAGTTTATGATACTATCATGCTTGAAACCCTGACAGATCTAAAAAATCAAGGCATTACACATTCTATTTTTGGTGATATTTTCTTGGAAGATCTGCGTAAATATCGCGAGGATCAATTGACTAAAGCAGGTTTTAAAGGCGTTTTTCCACTTTGGAAAATTGAAACAAAAGATTTAATTCAGGAATTTATTGCTTTAGGTTTTAAAACAATTGTAGTTTGTGTGAATGAACGCTATTTAGATAAAAGTTTCGTCGGCCGCATTATCGATCAGGATTTCATCAATGATTTACCAGAAAATGTTGATGTCTGCGGCATGAAAAACGGCGAATTTCACACCTTTACATTTGACGGACCTATTTTTTCAGAACCAATTGATTTTGAAATTGGTGAAATTGTGTATAGAAAATACGAAAGACCTAAAACCGAAGATTCTTCAAATACTGCCTGTGATACCAGTACTAGCGACGCTTTCGATTTTGGATTTTGGTATTGTGATTTGATAAAGAAATAAGATATTAAGTCGACATATCAACCCAGGTTTTTAAATACCACAAACCTTTCTTTTGAATAAAAATATATTCTACGAAAATTCCGTTATCCTTGCCTCGTTGCTTTATAATAACGGTACTATTTTTCGGAACATTTTTTTGTTCATAGTCGCTTCCCTTATCATCAAGTTTGATCATTTTATAATCATTTTTAGCAATTATATAATCAACCAGTTCAAAATCGTCATTATTCATTTTTACAGTTAGAGGAAAATTAATTCTGCTCAATTGAAAATCTTTACTTTCTTTAAATTTCTTTAAAAAAGAACTAAAAACCTCTTCTTTAATAACAGCTTTATTTTGAGCTGTTACTGAATTATTTAAAAGAAACACGCAAAAAATAATTAGTAGTTTTTTCATTATTCTGAATACATATTTAAAAGATTAGTAACTGTGTTCCAGTTTCTAATTGTGGCTGTTACATTTAATTTTTTCTCGATATATTTTTGATCAAAACGGGTTTTTCCTGCGCCAACAGCGTATTTTATAAAAATTTTATTTTCATCAATACTAGCTTCGTCAGGTTTAAACTGACTGATTTTTAGATCGTTTATATTTTCTTTCTTTAAAGCTGTCGAAACAAAAGCAACATATAGTTTTTTAGTATCTATATCTTTCTCTTTCAAAAACGGATTATTAGCAAAACAAGATTCCAAATCAGCTTTTGTAATTACAACCACAGGAACTTCATGTCCAAAAACTTTAAATATTTCCTGTTTAATCATAAAACCTACTTTCGAAGCATCTTCTTCGCTGTCAATAAACACATTTCCAGATTGTAAATACGTTCGGACATTTTGAAAACCAATATTTTCCAGCATTGTTTTCAAAGCTTCCATTTTCATCATGTTGTGCCCCGAAACGTTGATTCCGCGTAAAAGTGCTAAATGTGTTGTCATTATCATTTTTTTAAAAGAAAAAAGTATTCAATTTTAAAATCGAATACTTTTAAATACCAAAAACAAACTTACGTTTTTTATTTTTCTTTTTTATATGTTAATTGGTAATCGCACATTTTCGCCGAATTTTCTAAATGGCCATCTAAAATATATAAAAGTTCACTTTTACCTCCAAAACCACTAGAACAACTGTAGATCAAATTTGAAGATTCCGAATACGTTAATTGAAAATTAGGTTTGTCTTCACGGTTAAACATTTCAAAAGTTCCTGATAGATTTGTAGTTACTCCATTAACTGTTTTTACTCTCGTAAAAGTATTGTTTTTATTAAAGACATAATGGTCGCTCCAGCCTTCTGCAGTATCATCAATACTTACCCATTTTCCATAGTAATCAGTTCCTGTATATCTCGTATTTTCATCAGAACGATCGTCACTTGAGCAAGCAACCACAGAAATAAGCGCTAAAATTAAAAGTCCAATTTTTTTCATTTTTATAGTTTTTAAGGTTTAACTATTATTAAGATATTACTTGATAACTATGGTTGCGTCTGCTTTAAGCAATTTAATGATAAGTTAATATTGGACTTGAAATTATAATTCATTTTCAAATTTCCTAATTAAGATTTATCTTCGCTTTCAAATTAAATTCCAATCTAAAAATTCCAAATACCAATTTTTTCCCAATCTAAAATCTAAAATCAACCATCTAAAATATTTTAATGTCTAATAATCTTCTTGAAACTCCAATTGAATACTTAAAAGGTGTTGGCCCAAGCCGTGGTCAATTACTGCGTAAGGAATTGGGCATTCATAAATATGGAGATTTAGTCAATTTTTTTCCGAATCGCTATATCGATCGTACGCGATATTATAAGATTAACGAATTGCAGAATACAGGTTCTGAAGTTCAGATTATTGGAAAAATAATTAATATTAAAACGGTCGAATTTGCCAAAAACAAAAAACGTCTTGTTGCCACTTTCGTGGATGACACAGGGCAGATTGACTTAAACTGGTTTCAAGGTCATAAATGGATTCGCGAAAGCTTAAAGCTTAATGAACCGCTGGTTATTTTTGGAAAATGCTCTTTATATGGAAGCCAATTTAGTATGGCGCATCCTGAAATTGAATTGCTGGCAGAACATGAAAGAAGTCTGCGTTCTGCAATGCGACCTGTTTATCCTTCAACAGAAGCCTTGACGAATAAAGGAATTTCAAATCGTACCATTAACAAACTGATGGAACAGCTTTTTTTGGAAACCCAGGCTTTATTTACCGAAACTTTTCCGCCTTATTTGATTGAAGAATTACAATTGATTCCGAAAAGAGCAGCTTTATTTAATATTCATTTTCCAAAGAGCGTCGATATTTTAGCGAAAGCGCAATTCAGATTAAAATTTGAGGAATTATTTTTTATTCAGCTTCAATTAATTACCAAAAATCTTATTCGGAAACATAAAATTAAAGGTCATCCTTTTGACAAAGTTGGAGAATTATTTAATGACTTTTATAAAAATCATCTTCCTTTTGATTTGACTAATGCTCAAAAGAGAGTAATTAAGGAAATCCGAACAGACATGGGAAGCAATGCCCAAATGAATCGCCTGCTTCAGGGTGATGTTGGTTCGGGAAAAACAATTGTTGCTTTTATGAGCATGCTTCTTGCGATGGATAACGGTTTTCAAGCTTGTCTAATGGCTCCGACTGAGATTCTGGCCAATCAGCATTTTCTTGGTTTGTCTGAATTTGCAAATACTTTAAATATCAACATCAGAATATTAACGGGTTCTACTAAAACTTCTGAAAGAAGAATTATTCATGAAGAACTTGAAAACGGTACATTGAAAATTTTAATTGGAACACACGCTTTATTAGAAGATAAAGTAAAATTCCAAAACTTAGGTTTAGCCGTAATTGATGAACAGCATCGTTTTGGTGTAGAACAGCGCTCTAAATTGTGGAAAAAAAATGAAATTCCACCTCATGTTTTAGTAATGACTGCAACGCCAATTCCGAGAACTTTGGCAATGAGTTTATATGGTGATTTAGATATTTCTGTAATTGATGAATTACCGCCAGGAAGAAAACCAATTCAAACCGTACATCGTTTTGATTCGAATCGTTTGAAGGTGTGGAAATTTCTTCGAGATGAAATCGCAAAAGGAAGACAAATTTATATTGTATATCCGCTTATTCAAGAATCTGAAAAAATGGATTATAAGGATTTAATGGACGGTTACGAAAGTATTTCGCGTGATTTTCCGTTGCCGCAATATGCTATTTCAATTCTGCACGGAAAAATGAAACCTGCCGATAAAGATGCCGAAATGAAACGTTTCTCGGAAGGAAAAACCAATATTATGGTTGCCACAACGGTAATTGAAGTTGGTGTAAATGTGCCGAATGCCAGCGTTATGATTATAGAAAGTGCCGAAAGATTCGGACTCTCGCAATTGCATCAGCTTCGTGGACGCGTTGGTCGTGGCGCTGAACAAAGTTATTGCATCTTAATGACTAGTCATAAATTAAGTTCTGACAGTAAAACCCGAATGGAAACTATGGTTCAGACTAATGACGGTTTCGAAATCGCAGAAGTAGATCTAAAACTTCGCGGTCCCGGTGACTTAATGGGTACACAGCAAAGTGGTGTATTGAATCTTCAAATTGCAGATATTGTAAGAGACAGAGACATTTTATCTGTGGCTCGAAATTATGCAATGAAAATCTTAAAAGAAGATTCGGCATTACAAAAACCAGAGCACGCTGTACTTAAAGCTATTTTCATCGAATTGACCAAAAAGAAAAATATTTGGAATTATATTTCTTAGGGAGTGAACTAAGGTTCTGAGATGCTAAGTTACTGAGGTACTAAGATTCTGAAATTCTGAAGTTCTGAGGTATTATAATATAACTTATTACTTGATTGTCATTCTGAGCGAAGTCGAAGACTAATGAAAACAAAAAAACTTAGCCCCTTAGCAACTCAGTCCCGAAGCTTCGGGATAGAACCTTAAAAAAAAACATACTTCACTGTATCTGCCTTAAATCCATAAGTTTTAAATATTCAGGTGATTTAGATTTGTTGGGGTGCAAATTTTTATTGAATATCCGAATTGATACAATGAAGCATATTTATGTTTTTAAATTATTTTTTGGGCGGACTTTTAGCAAACAATCCGCTCAATAAACCTTTGCTTATCTTATTTTTATCATCTTTTCCAGTAGCAATCAAATGATCGATATACTCCATGTAGGTTTTCTTTCGTTCTTCGAGAAAACCAACCAAATATTCTTCAGAAGCTTGTAAACCACTGGTTTCTTCAATCTGTAAAAGTTTTTTATATAAAGGTTCGATAAATTTGACGATAATTTCATTTGGAACAGATTTTTCTTGTTCCAAAGAAACCTACAATTTCTCCGTCAGTATCTGAGATAATTTTAAAATTGGTTACAACCCAATAAAAACGACCGGTTTTAGCCATGTTTTTTATAATAACATGAATATTTTCGCTCGATTTAATGCTGTCCCATAAGAATTTAAAAATCACTTTTGGCATATCAGGATGGCGAATTATATTGTGAGGCTGACCAACAAGCTCAAATTCATCATAACCAGAAACATCTATAAAGTCTTCATTGGCATATAAAATTGTCCCTTTTTTGTCGGTCTTACTCAGCAGTACTTTATTCTTGTTCCAATCTACTTCTCGATCTGAAGGTGCTGGACGATTAAATCTGGTATCCATAAATTTTACATTTAAATTAATTTACAATTCAATAGTTATTAAATGAATCTTTAAAATTTTTAATTTAATTCGATTTCTAAAACAAGCAGAATATTTCTGATTTTATAAAAAACCATTTCTAATTCGCTTTCAAGCCATTCTGGAATCTCATTATTCACCGCCAGATTTAGATTGTGAATATCTGTAATAATCTGAATTAGTTTTCTATATTGAAAATCAAGATTATAAACTTGAGAATTATCTCTATATCCTTTTAAAATCTCCTTAACTTCTGCTTCAAATTCAGATGCAGCGCCAATCTTATCGATGGAATTTAGTGTTATACTATCACTTAAAAAATGATCAATAGTTTTTTTCAAATTATGCGGCTGTTGGAACTGCAGTTGGAAAATCATGCTTAAACATTGCAAGGCAGGTTTAAAAAATTAATATGTAGTTGGAAGTTGGTTTTTAAAAATCTAACTCCTGCTGTTTGTTGATTTCACATGAATATCATTCACTAAATCATCAATTTTCTTGGCGCTTTCTCTCATCATTTCAAGGTAAGTAAGCAATTTATCATTATCGGTATGTCCTTTTGAAACATCAATTAGTTTTAAAACTGAGTTTACAGGCAGTTTCAAATCCAATGTTGTTCTATGAATAAAATCATTATAATCTTTTGTAGCCGACATAGAACTGTATTTAGCAGAAGCCAGTTTCATGTTTTCCAATTCATATTCGTCTGAAATTTTAGAAATATGATTCTCACTGTGTTCCTTAAAATAATAGGCCCAATATCCATTCATAAAAAACACAACAGCGACCAAAATGGTATGAATAAGAAGTGTTTCTATATCAAAATTTACTTGTGAAAAATAAACTTGGAGACCGTTTGCGTCATTGTAAACGAAGTTTTGCAAATATGCCAATCCTGCGTGATGCATCACAACCAGAAGAGTCAGCGGTATTTGAAGTTTCCAGTTTTGATAAATAATTAAAATTGTACTGGCTATAAATACCGTAAAATGCATTTCAAACATTCCATGCATCTGATAAATATACTGAGCCATAAAAATCGCTAGAACAACCGATAAAACATATTGGTAAAACTTAGAATTCTTCATAAAAAATTTAGCCGAGTAATAAGCCAAAAGATTTAGCGTTCCCACTCCTACTCCAATTTCGAAAGTGTCATATTTAAAAGATAATCCTATTCCGAGAAGAAAATAAACGGCAAGCACATAATTAATAATTGTATCCGATTTCTGCGTCATTGTTGACATAAAACTGTGCAGATAATCTTGTTCATTTAAACTAGCTTTTGTTTTCATAGGTTTCAGTTTTTTGATTTAGGTGAGATTTATTTAGTACAATTTGGTAACGAACATCCGTATGCCCTCAGGGCAAAAGCATTAAACGAAGGTTTGTAATTTTTATGTAACAGAGAATCAATTGCCATTTGTGCATAATTACTTTTAGCATCAGTGCAATATCTCGTTTTGTTGTAATTACCTCTATAATATAAAGTATGCGAAGAATCTAGTAAAACCGCTTGTGGAGTCGAAAAAACACCGCATTTCTTTGCAATTGCTTCATCAAAATAAACAGGAATTTGAGCATCAAACTTTTTTTGAATTTCATCAATTGTAAAATGTTTCTTTTTGTTTAACACTACAATTTTAAAATTAATCTGACTGCCGTATTTTTTAATTAACTCACTAACATGTGGCACATTAAAGCGCGAACACGGGCAGTCTGGATTAAAGAAATGTATAAAAACAGGCTTAGTGTCAAATGCGCGACAAGGTCCTAATACAACTTTAGACCCCATTGCAATAGGGTGATAATTTTGCGGTAGTGGCGTAGGAAGACTGTATTTGAACTCATTCTGCCAAAACAAATAACCAATGGAAAGAAGTAAAAATGTAAACCATAAACATAGAAGTAATTTTTTTCTTCATAAATCATTTTTTCGTATTATTTAACCCAAAAAAAATAAACAGTTGTTAATATAAATATTAACTATATTCTGTAAAAAACTCAATAAACAACTCCTAAAAACATATTTTAACAAAAAAATTTTTATAACGATCAATATTACCGTACAAATTGATTATTTTGTTTAACATATCAATGTTACAAATAAAATCGTTAAAGTGCAAAAAAAATCAGACAAAATACTTAAATTTTATCTTAGCGTAGAAAAAGTCTGACCTCACACAATTTTAACTTATGATTCTCTTCAAAACTAAATTATCCTGTGGATTCTAGCTTTTAATTAAAAAAATATAATCTTTTATTAAACCTTTTACTTCGTTTGTAGTCTAAATGCAAACCTTTGTAGATACAAGTGTTAAATAAAAGCTAACATCTTTCGATTTCACAACAAAAAGTTAAATTTGCTACTTACTAAAAACGCAGACCTAAAACCATATTCACTTCAATTTTTATGAAAGTAAAACACCTCATTTACACCCTTTTAATAGTAGCCATAGGAGGCTTTATTGCTTATAGAGTGGTATCTAACAAGAGTAAAAACGACGATAATAAAAAATCTGGCGATAAAAACACTCCAACAACTGTTAACGGAATCGTAATAAAAACGGATACTTTTGATAATAATTTATCACTTTCAGGATCTATTGAAGCAAATGAACAGGTAGAAATTCACAGTGAGGTTTCAGGAATTGTAGAAGGAATATTTTTTAGTGAAGGCACCAACGTAACCAAAGGACAAGTTTTACTAAAAGTAAATGATATAGAATTAAGAGCGCAGTTACGACAAGCTGTAACCAGAGAAGGTTTGACTGCAGAAAATGAAAGAAGAGCAAAACTTTTACTTCAAAAAGAAGCTATAAGCCAAGAAGAGGCAGACATTGCAAAAGCAGATCTTGCTTCTGCACAAGCGCAAAGCCAGTTAATCCGTGCGCAAATATCTAAGACATCTGTAAGAGCGCCTTTTTCAGGAAAAATTGGTTTAAGAAATATTTCACCTGGAACGTACATTACTCCAACTGTTTTGGTTGCAAAGTTGGTTAATACTGGAAAATTAAAAATCACATTTTCTATACCAGAGAAATACGCGGCGCAGGTAAAATCTGGAACAACAATCGATTTTACTGTTTCGGGATCTACTAAAATATATAATGCCAAAATTTATGCTATCGAACCTGAAGTTGCCGTTGCGACACGTACACTTCAAATTCGTGCAATTGCAGACAATACCGACGGAAAACTTTTCCCAGGAACTTTTGCTGAAGTAAAACTGCCTTTAAATACAATTAAAGATGCAATTGTAGTTCCTTCGCAGGCAATAGTACCAATTCAGGATGGTAAAAAAGTATTTGTAGCCAATATGGGAAAAGCCAAAGAAGTTATGGTTGATGCTACCACAAGAACTGATTCTTCCATTTTGATTTTGTCAGGATTAAAAGCAGGTGATACTTTAATTACAAGCGGCGTAATGTCATTAAAAGACGAAGCACCGATTAAAGTTAAAGTAAAATAGTTAAAGCTAAAAGTCGTAATTCAAAAGACTTGAACATAGATTAAAGATACTGGTAAGATTTAGCAATAAATCTGAAATCTAAAATCAATCCCGAGGCTTCGGGACTAAAATCTAAAACCATAAATGAGTTTATCAACTACAAGCATAAAAAGACCTGTTTTAACCATAGTACTGAATCTATTAATCATATTATTCGGTTTTATTGGTTATACCTTTTTAGGTGTCAGAGAATTTCCTTCTATTGACCCTGCGCAGGTTTCTATTCGTACCAATTATACTGGTGCGAATTCTGATATTATTGAATCGCAAATTACAGAACCTCTTGAAAAAGCGGTAAATGCAATTGACGGAATTCGAAACATCACTTCTTCTAGTAATCAAGGAAGCAAGCAATATCACTATAGAGTTTAATCTTGACAAGGATCTAGAAGAAGGCGCAAACGACGTTCGTGATAAAGTTTCGCAGGCAATCAGGAATTTGCCACAGGATATTGATGCACCGCCGGTTGTTTCTAAAGCAGATGCTGATAGTGAATCTATCATCTCAATGACGGTTCAAAGTGATACCAGAAGCTCATTAGAATTAAGTGATTATGCAGAAAACGTTATTTCACAGCGTTTAGAGACTATTCCAGGAGTAAGTGCCGTACAAATTTGGGGGCAAAAAAGGTACGCAATGCGTTTATGGATCGATCCATCAAAACTTGCTCGCTTACGGTTGTACCGTTGCTGAAGTTCGTGCCGCACTTAACGCTCAAAATGTAGAATTACCATCTGGAAAATTAACTGGAAACAATACTGAATTAACGGTAAAAACAATTGGAAACTTATCCAAACCAGAAGAATTCAATAATATTATCATTCGTACAGACGGTGATAAAATTGTTCGTTTAAGTGATGTCGGCGGTGCAGAATTAGGACCAGAAAATATCGAAACTGGATTAACCTCTTCTGGAATGCCAATGATTGGATTAGCAATTGTACCAATGCCAGGAGCCAATTATTTGGATATTTCGTCTGAGTTTTATAAAAAATATGAAGCTCTAAAAAATGATTTACCTAAAGATATCAAACTTAATATTGCGCTTGACAATACACAATTCGTTAAAAAATCTGTACTAGAGGTTGTCGAAACATTAGGAATTTCGATACTTCTGGTAATTATAATTATTTACTTATTCTTTAGAGACTGGGCAATTGCGTTCAGACCTTTAATTGATATTCCTGTATCGTTAATTGCTACATTCTTTGTTATGTGGCTTTTAGGATTCTCCATAAATGTATTAACACTTTTAGCTATTGTTTTGGCTACAGGTTTGGTGGTCGATGACGGAATTGTAGTTACCGAAAATATCTTCAAAAAAGTCGAAGAAGGAATGTCTCCTATTGAAGCTGCTATTAAAGGTTCTAATGAAATTTTCTATGCTGTAATTTCCATTTCGGTTACACTTGCGTCAGTATTTTTACCTGTAATTTTCTTAGAAGGTTTTGTTGGCCGACTCTTTAGGGAATTTGGAGTTGTAATTGGTGCGGCCGTATTGATTTCTGCCTTTGTATCCTTGACATTAACGCCAATGCTGAATGCTTATTTAATGAAAGGCGGCGAACAGAAAAAATCAAAATTCTACATTAAAACAGAACCATTTTTTGAAAAAATGAACAGCGGTTATGCCGAAGCTCTTTCTAAATTTATGGAAAAGAAATGGATCAGTTTTCCCATTCTAATTGTTTGTTTTGGAATTATCTATTTATTTTTCACCATTCTTCCAAAAGAAACTGCTCCGTATGATGATCGTAGTTCTGTAACCATGCGTATGACTACTCCTGAAGGTTCTTCTTATGATTATACCAATCGTTTTATGCAGGAAATATCACAGCTGGTTGACGATTCTATTCCAGAAAAGAAAGTAAGTCTTGTTATAACAGCTCCTGGATCGGGAGGTTCTGCGGCGAATTCTGGTTTTATCAGACTTTCATTAAAGAATCCAGAAGAAAGAGAACGATCTCAAAAAGAAATTGCTGATCAATTATCAAAATGGACTAAAAGATATCCTGATGCCAAAACATCAGTAATTCAACAGCCTACAATTGCTGTAAACAGACGTGGAGGTCTTCCTATTCAATATATTATCCAAGCTCCAACTTTTGATAAATTAAGAGAGAAAATTCCCCTTTTTATGAACGAAGTGGGAAAAAGTGATGTTTTTTCTACTACTGATGTGAATTTAAAATTTAACAAACCCGAAATCAATGTTTCAATCGATCGTGCAAAAGCAGAAAGTTTAGGGATCTCGATTATTGATATTGCACAGACTTTACAGCTTTCGTTAAGCGGTCAGCGTTTTGGATATTTCATTAAAAATGGAAAACAATATCAAGTAATTGGTCAGTTTGATCAAAAAGACAGATCAAAACCTTTGGATTTAACTTCGATGTTTGTGAAAAACAAAAACGGAGAATTAATTCAAATGGATAACGTTGTAAAAGTTTACGAGCAGAGTAATCCACCGCAATTGTACCACAACAATCGTTATATGTCGGCAACTGTTGCTGCAGGTTTGGCTCCAGGAAAAAGTATGGGAGATGGAATTAAAGAAATGGACCGAATTAAAGCTAAAGTTTTAGACGAAACTTTTACAACCGATTTAAGTGGAGAATCTCGAGATTTCGTAGAAAGCGACTTCGAATACTTCTTTTGCTTTCGGATTGGCTTTATTGCTTATTTTCTTAATTCTTGTCGCACAATTTGAAAGTTTTATTGATCCGTTTATTATCATTCTAACTGTTCCAATGGCGGTTGCAGGAGCTTTATTTTCCCTTTGGTTATTCAATCAGAGTTGGAATATCTTCAGCCAGATCGGTACCGTAATGTTAATTGGTCTGGTAACCAAAAATGGTATTTTGATAGTTGAATTTGCGAACCAGTTACGCGAACAAGGGAAACCAAAATTAGAAGCTATTTTAGAAGCTTCAGAAGCGCGTTTACGTCCAATTTTAATGACCAGTTTGGCAATTGCTTTGGGAGCGCTTCCAATTGCAATGTCACTTGGAGTCGCGTCAACTAGTAGAATTGGTATGGGAGTTGTAATTGTCGGAGGAACTATTTTTTCATTGGCTTTAACGCTTTTTGTAATTCCAGCTATTTATTTAATGTGGTCTAGAGCTAGAAAACATTATCCAGAATTTGATCATATTGACGAATACGAAAAAGAAAGTATAAAATAGAAACCAAAAAATCACGAATTTTATACTGCAAAATCGTGATGAGCTGGTAAAAGAAAATAAAAATGAATATCAAAAATATATACTGCACTTTACTAATTCTGTTCGCCTGCATTATTGAGGCGAATGCGCAGGAAGTTCTGACTATTGAACAGGCTATGACTATAGCTTTGGAAAATAATTTTGAAATTAAAATAGCCAAAAATAATTCCAAAATAAGCGAGACAAATGTTACGATAGGAAATGCCGGAATGTCGCCAACTGCCACGGCTTCTGTTGTTGATAATAACAATCTTACGAATTCAACACAAGTTCGTCAGGATGGTACATCGACCACATTAAACAATGCTAAAAACAATAGTTTAAATTACGGCGTAAGCTTAGGCTGGACCGTTTTTGACGGAATGAAAATGTTCGCCAGATTTGACCAATTACAAGAACTTCAGAAACTTGGCGATGCCGAACTGAAGAGAACTATCTTAGTTAAAATAGGTCAGGTAAACTCTGCTTATTATGATTTGGTACAACAGCAAGCATCAATTATCGGCTTTGGATACTACAATTGTAATTTCTAAACAAAGATTGACTTTAGCCCAAAACAGATTCAGCATTGGAAAAGCTTCTAAACTTGAAGTTTTAAACGCGCAAGTGGATTTAAATTCAGATCAAGTTGCTTTATTGAGACAAAAAGAATCGTACGCAAATGCAAAAATATTATTGAATCAATATTTAGCCAGAGATCCTCAGATTAATTTTAGAGTTACTAATGAGGTTGTAGTTGATAATAAATTGGTTTTGGTTGATTTGATGGAACTAGCCCAAAAACAAAATCCAGCGCTTGAATCGCAAATAATAAATAAACGTATTGCTGAATTGCGAGCTCAAACAAATAAAGGCAGACCGCTACCCCATTTTGCGACTAACTACAGGTTATAATTTTTCTGAAAGCGAATCCAGTTTAGGTTTTACCAGCGAAAACACTTCAAAAGGTTTAAACTACGGTTTTAATGCGACTATGAATATTTTTGATGGGTTTAATCAGCATCGAAATGAGAAAGTTGCCAAAATGCAGATTGAAAATACGCAGATTGCGATCGAACAGCAAGGCCTGATTTTAAATACACAATTAAGCACCGCTTTTCAAACTTATATGACCAATCTTGAGTTAATTGAACTAGAAGAAAATAACGAAGCTATTGCAAAACAAAATCTAGACATTACGCTTGATAAATTTAAAATTGGAACTATTACAACTTTAGATTTCAGAACCGCTCAGCTGAATTATGTCAATGCAAAAGTGCGCTACAGCAATGCACAATATGAAGCTAAATTATCTGAAATTGCCCTAAAAGAATTAGCAGGAAACATTACTTTTTAACTTGTTTTCTTTATTAATTTCAAAGTATAAAAAAATAAACGAAAGCTTTATAAAAGGCGTTTCACTAATTTGAATACATATCGCTATGTGTGTTTAAATTAGTGAAACGCCTTTTTTATACGCAACGAAAAACTATGATTCTATGTGTTAAGAATATTTTTTCTATTTTAACCAAATAGTTAATTTTTAATTTAAATTTGTTTCAAAACAAACTTAAATGATTTCGTATAATACCAAAGACTGGTTTACTTTTATTTTTCATTTTCATAAGTCTGATACCGTTCGTAAACTGTTTCCGATTATTATTGCCATCGGAATATATGCGGCAGTTGTTGGTTATCTTGAAGTCGAATATTTTAAAGTAACGAAAAACGATTACATTCACAATATTCCTATTATGCACGGAATGCTGGGTTTTGTAATCTCGCTTTTGCTTGTTTTTAGAACCAATACAGCCTATGACCGCTGGTGGGAAGGACGTAAACTTTGGGGACAGCTTGTAAATAACAGCCGTAATTTTGCCATAAAACTTTCGGCAATTTTAAAAGATGAAAACGACAGGAAGTTTTTTCGAAAATACATTCCAATGTATGCCGATGTTTTGCATAAACACCTGAAAGATGATGAAACCAGCAAACAGCTTTTTGAAGATGTCGATTTGGATATTGATCATCACAAACACAAACCCAATCAATTGAAAAGAATAATGTATCATAAAATTAATGATTTGTATGATGCAAAAAAGATTACAGGCGATCAGCTGATTACTTTAGATGACGAATTAACTGCTTTTACCGATATTTGCGGTGCTTGTGAGCGCATCAAAAACACCCCTATTCCCTACTCTTACAGTGCTTTTATAAAAAAATTCATTTTCTTTTATACCATGACACTGCCATTTGGGTATTCGGTAAGTTTGGGTTATTTTGTGGCTCCGGTTGTGGTTTTTATCTTTTATGTTTTAGCCAGTTTAGAACTTATTGCAGAGGAAATCGAAGATCCGTTTGGAGACGACGAGAATGATCTTCCAACAAAAAAGATTTCAGAAAATATCAAAAAACACGTTGAAGAGCTGATTTAATAAAACGTTAAAGCTGTTATTTATATTCTTATTTTGCTTAAATTTAGGTCTTTCACCAAAAAATTAAGTTTAATGAACAATCAACGATTTTTAGTCAACCCGCTTCAGTTATCACAAGAAAAATCGTTGAAGACTCTTGTTGAAAATAGAACTATTTACAATCTTAACCATTGTGAGTTAAATTTATTTGAAACGTATGAATCGACTAAAATGGTTCCGTTAAAATTCAATGATTTGGTGGTTACCAGTATGCTTCGAGGCAAAAAAGTAATGCATCTTTTTGATGACCCGGAATTTGAGTATCTGCCGGGTGAAACTGTTATTGTTCCTTCAAACGTAGAAATGAAAATTGATTTCCCAGAAGCATCCAAAAACAATCCTACACAATGTCTGGCCTTAGCAATTGATCAGGAAAAAATTTCTGAGATTTTAAACTTCTTAAACGAGCAGTATCCAAAAGAGGGAAATAATATGTTTTGGCAGTTAAACTATCAGAATTATTTCTTTTACAATAATGTCGAAATGGCGACAACCATCAATAAACTGATTAAGGAATGTATGAGTACCTCGATCACCAAAGATATTTTAGCCGATTTGACCCTAAAAGAATTGTTGATTCGAATTATTCAAACGCAGACCGTAAAATCCTTAGACGAAGGAACATTTATTGAATCTAATAATCCAATTACAGAAGTGACGGAATATATCAAGCAGAATTTGAAGGAAAATATGAATTTGAAAACGCTCAGCGAAAAAGCCTGTATGAGCACAACTTCTTTCTACCGTTTCTTTAAACGCGAACTCGGAATGAGTCCGATTGAATATATTCTGAATGAAAAGATAAAATGTGCCAAAAATCTATTGAAGAATCCGACACTTCAAATCAACGAAGTCTGTTATTTAGCGGGTTTTGAAGATGCGAATTATTTTATCAGATTATTTAAAAAATACGAAGGAATTACACCGAAACAGTATCAGTTACTATTTATTAATTAATAAAGGTACTGAGGTTCTGAGATGCTGAGCGTCTAAGGTTTTCAACTTGAAACTTGAAACTTGAAACTCGAAACTCCAAACCACAACTCACTCAATCCTCGTTACCGGTTCTAAATCTTTTTCTTCTTCTGGAGTAAAAATTCTATATTCTATTTGAAATGTTTTCTTTAAAGGCGTTTCCAGCGAAAAACCTCCAACACCAAAAGCATCGATTACCGTTAATGTAAAATGGGCATGTTTCCAATATTCAAATAAATCCTTGTCTACCCAAAATTCGGTATCTTCAATCACACCAATACAAACGTCTCCCATTCGCTGATAATAACCTCCTTTTTCAAAACATTGCGGTTGTGTGCCTTCACAACATCCTCCTGCTTGATAGAACATCAAATCGCCATGTTTTTCCTTTAGAATATTTATCAGATCAACGGCTTTTTCTGTGGCATCAATTCGTTTAATCATAACTTTAAAATTTAAAAAACAGCAAGCTTTTTTTAGGAGCTTACTGTTTTAACATAACCAACTATTTAAGTTCTCATTTCAATCAAACACTAATTCGATTGGAGTTAAATCAAAATTGCCTGGAGTAAGTTCATGCAATGCCATTAAGATTTACAGCTTAACGCCCCATACATTACATTTCATTTCCTAAGAATCCTCCAGGATTTTGATATTTTATTTTAGAAGAATCCTAGTTTCTTTTTATCGTAAGAAATCAGCATATTTTTAGTCTGACGGTATTGACTCAACATCATTTTGTGGTTTTCACGACCAATTCCAGATTGTTTGTAACCTCCAAATGGCGCGCCCGCAGGATAAGAATGGTATTGGTTAATCCAAACACGACCTGACTGAATCGCTCTTGGAACCTGATAGATTTCGTGTGCATCTCTCGTCCAAACTCCCGCACCTAAGCCGTACATAGTATCGTTTGCAATTTCAATTGCTTCTTCTGTAGTTTTAAATGTCGTAACAGCCAAAACGGGTCCGAAAATTTCTTCCTGAAAAATTCGCATTTTATTATGTCCTTTAAACAACGTTGGTTTAATGTAATAACCGCCTTCTAATTCGCCTCCCAATTTATTTTCGTCACCTCCAGTTAAAAGTTCTGCACCTTCTTCTTTACCCAATTTAATGTACGACATGATTTTTTCTTTCTGCACAATTGAAGTCTGCGCACCAATCATAGTCGATTTATCTAAAGGATTTCCAGCTACGATTGCTTCGGTTCTTTCGATAACTTTTTTAATAAACTTGTCGTAAATATCTTCATGAATTAATAATCTGGATGGACATGTACAAATTTCACCTTGATTTAAAGCAAACAATACCGCACCTTCAACTGCTTTATCAAAGAAATCATCATCATGATCTGCAACAGACGGGAAGAAAATATTTGGAGATTTCCCTCCTAATTCCAAAGTAACCGGAATAATATTTTCGGTTGCGTACTGCATTACCAAACGTCCTGTAGTTGTTGAACCTGTAAATGCTGCTTTAGCCACTTTTTTGTTGGTTACTAACGGACGTCCCAATTCTGCCCCGAAACCATTTACAATATTCAGCACTCCCGGTGGAAGAAGATCTCCAATTAATTCCATTAAAATGATAATAGAAACTGGTGTGCTTTCTGCCGGTTTCAAAACGATTGTATTTCCTGCTTGCAAGCGCTGGAGCGATTTTCCAAACCGCCATTAAAATTGGGAAATTCCACGGAATAATCTGCGCAACAACACCTAGAGGTTCGCTTAATGCGATGGAAACGGTTTGAGAATCCAGCTCGGCAATCGAACTTTCTTCGGCGCGGATTACGCCGGCAAAATATCTAAAATGATCTATCGCAAGCGGAATATCAGTCGCAAGTGTTTCGCGAATTGGTTTTCCGTTATCAATAGTTTCAACTGTTGCGATATACTCTAAATTGTCTTCAATTTTTTGTGCAATCTTATTTAGTATAATACTTCTTTCTGTAACAGAAGTTTTTCCCCACGTTTGAAATGCTTCATAAGCTTTATCTACAGCCAATTCTAAATCTTCTTTACTAGAATGTCTTGCTTTTGTAAATAATTTTCCATCTATTGGAGAAACAACGTCAAAATATTCTCCTTTAATTGGTGCTGTAAATTTTCCACCAATATAATTATCGTATTTTGCCTTAAATTCAGGTCTTTTTGCTTTGCGGTGCTCATAATATTCTTTTTTTGATTTACTCCAAATTTACCTTCATAAAAAGAAACAGAATAGCACTTTTCGTTCATCTTGTAGCACAAAAATTACACATTCGATTTTTTTAGTCTTTTATAATAATTTATTAATAAAATTTTAATACATAAATTATCAAAAACTCAGTATAGAACGTTTTTTCACAGATAAAAAACAGCAAGAAAAAACCAAACATTTTTTTCTTACTCCAAAGCGCAATCCTTATATTTGTAACCTTACTTAAGAATAAAAAAGTTACAATGAAAATATCTTACAACTGGTTAAAACAATTTATTAAAACAGATTGGACATCTGAGCAGACTTCAGAATTACTTACAGATCTTGGTTTGGAAGTTGAAGTTGTCGAAAAATACCAATCTATAAAAGGAGGATTAGAAGGAGTTGTTGTTGGACACGTTCTTACTTGCGAAAAACATCCTGATGCCGATAGATTGAATGTTACTACAGTTAATATTGGTTTAGAAGCTCCTGTACAAATTGTATGCGGCATACGCAAACGTAGCTGCAGGACAAAAAGTACCAGTTGCTACAATAGGAACTATTTTGTACGATAAAGAGGGTGCAGAATTTACCATTAAAAAAGGAAAAATCCGCGGACAGGAAAGCCACGGAATGATCTGTGCTGAAGATGAACTAGGATTAGGAAATGGTCATGACGGAATTATGGTTCTTGCTGATGATCTTGTTCCCGGAACTCCTGCTTCTGAAGTATTTCAAATTGCAAATGACGAAGTTTTTGAAATCGGATTGACACCAAACCGTGCCGATGCGATGAGTCATTATGGAACTGCTCGTGATTTAAGAGCTGGAATGCTCGCAGACGTGGTGTAAACATAGAATTGATTACGCCTTCTGTAAGCAATTTTAGAGTAGATATGCGAACGCTTAAAATTGATGTAAATGTTGAAGATACTCATTTAGCACCAAGATACTGCGGTGTAACTATTTCTGGAATTTCTGTTCATGAATCTCCAAGCTGGTCGCAAGATCGTTTAAAAGCTATTGGATTAACTCCAAAAAACAATATTGTTGACGTTACGAATTATGTTCTACATGAATTAGGACAGCCTCTACATGCTTTCGACGTCTGCAAAAATCAACGGAAAAATCATTGTAAAAACAGTTGAAGAAGGAACTAAATTTGTTACTCTTGATGATGTCGAAAGAACATTACACAAAGAAGACTTAATGATTTGCGACGAAAAAGGACCGCTTTGTATTGCGGGCGTTTTTGGAGGTAAAAAATCTGGAGTTTCTGAAGGCACTACAACTATTTTCTTAGAAAGTGCTTATTTTGATCCCGTAAGTATTCGTAAAACAGCAAAAAGACATCAATTAAGTACAGATGCATCTTTTAGATTTGAAAGAGGAATTGACCCAACGATTACAGAATATGCTTTAAAACGTGCCGCTCTTTTGATTCAAGAAGTGGCGGGCGGAAAAATTACTTCTGATGTTGTGGAAGTTTATCCTAAAAAAGTTGAAGATTTTTCTGTTTTATTGAATTTCAGCCATGTATCTAAAATTATCGGGCAGGAAATTTCGAAAGATACTATTAAAAAGATTTTAGTTTCTTTAGACATTAAAGTAAACAGCGTTTCTGATTCTGGTTTAGGTTTAACGATTCCAGCTTACCGCGTTGATGTACAGCGTGAAATTGATGTAATCGAAGAAATCTTAAGAGTTTATGGCTACAACAACATTAATTTCTCAAAAGAAATTCAATGCAACTGTAGCTAATTCTCCAAGAACTGAAGATTATAAAGTACAAAATACAATTGCTTCTCAATTGAATTCTCAAGGTTTCCACGAAATGATGGCGAATTCATTGACAACGGTCGCTTACGCGAAATTATCGACTTCATTAAAAGAAGAACATAATGTTTCGATGTTGAATCCGTTGAGCAGTGATTTAGCAACACTTCGCCAGTCTTTATTGTTTTCTGGGTTAGAAGCCGTTTCTTATAACATTAATAGAAGAAATTCAGATTTGAAATTGTTCGAATTTGGAAAAACCTATCATAAATACTTAAACGGATTTGAAGAACACAAACACCTTTCATTATTGATTTCTGGAAACAGAAATAAAGAAAGCTGGGCAAGTCCGCAAAAAACAACAGATTTCTTCTTATTGAAAGGATATGTAAAGGCAATTTTATCTCGTTTAGGAATTGAAAAGATTTCGAATGCGCCAGTTCAGTCTGATATTTTCTCTGAAGGAACAGCGATTACGTATAACAATGATATTTTGGTTGAAATGGGTGTTGTTAAAAAACCTATTTTGAAGCATTTCGGCATCAAACAAGATGTTTACTACGCTGATTTTAACTGGGATTTGGTTTTAAAAATCATTACTGGAAAAATCAAGTATACCGAAATTCCTAAATACCCAGAAGTTCGCAGGGATTTAGCTTTATTAATTGACGAAAAAACTACCTACGAAAGTATTTTTAATTTGGCAAAACAAACAGAAAAAGCACTTTTAAAAGACATTAATTTATTTGATGTTTACCAAGGTGATAAATTACCAGAAGGTAAAAAATCATACGCTTTAAGTTTTACCATTCAAGATAACAGTAAAACGCTGACCGATTCTCAAATTGATAAAATCATGTCTAAATTACAACAGACTTTTGAAACTGAGCTTGGAGCTACTTTGAGATAATATTTTTTTTAACCGCAAAGAACACGAAGGTTTACGCAAAGTTCGCAAAGTTTTTTTACAAAGCTTTGCGGACTTTGCGCTTATATACAATCTTAATTTAAAAAAAACTTGCGTACTTTGCGTTAAAAAAAAGTTTCATAACACATAAATCATAACCTATAATTATCTCGAATATTTCTGATACGCTTTCATTAGCTTTTCATCATATTTATTGGTTTTGTAGGCTGGGCCATTATATTTTAAAGCAAAAGAAGCCCAGTTTTTATTTCTAAGAAGCGATATCAGATTGTTTTTTTCAAGGAATAAACCGAAAGCTTTAAGATGTTCACCTTCGTTCTGATTCATTTTTTCTACAAATTCGTCGATACTTTTATAACCAATAGAAAGCGCATTAAACCCCATAATTTGAAACAATCCCCACGAAGCAGAACTATTTGCCGCATCTTTTATTTTTTTATCCTGACCCAGATTTCTCGCTTTTTCCAAACGAGTATATTCTGCTGTTCCGCCGACGTAATGCTTTTTAGTATAGTTTTCGAATAAAATATCCTGATTATTTGAATTCATAAATGATCTTGGATTGAAGCCTCTTTTCTCCAGTTCACGCCAAAAAATATGTCCTTCAAACAAAATCTTCGGGCGTCCATCAATTAGAAAACCTTTTCCGTTGCTTTCTACTTCGTTTACCGCTTTTACAACCGCCAATTCTAGATTAAATTGATTAGAAAAATCAATCAAATCTTGTTCTGAAAGTAATTTAGTATTAGATGAAAAACCATTTTTACTTTTCTCCAAAAGTGACGACCAGGTTTTTAATCCCACTACACCATCGACAACGAGATTATTCTTAGATTGAAAATCCTTAATTGCTTTATCTGTTGCTGTTCCGAAATAATCGGAAACAATTACACTGTATTTTAATTTTGCCAAAAGCTCATTTAAATAATAAACTTCTGGAGATTTTACGCCTGCTTTTATTGTTCTCATGATTTTTTATTTATGGTGATTATGGATGCTTTTGAGAAATCAAAAACTTCATTTTTACTTCCAATTAGATTATCATTTTTATCAAAATAATTTACTTTATAAGAGATCAAAGTAGTATTGTTCGATGTGTTTTTTATAATAAAATTGAACAATATAGGAGTCGAAAATTCAGATTTTAAACGTTCAACAGCAAATTTGCTTCCCGTATCCTGAACCGTTAATTCAATTGTAATTCTGCTTGTAGAAGCTGTTTGGCCTTTTATCTGAACTTGTATGTATCTGTTGTAGGCTGTGGACTGTGAAACGACCTGACTAAACTCGGAACTAATGTTTTCTATGTTTTCAAAATCAAAAAAAACAGTCTTTAACTCGCCGGGAGTATTTGGGTTAACTGCCGAAAAATCTAAAAGTTTAGTATCATTACTAATAAGTCACGGATAATTTTTAAAGAAAATACTATTCAAATATACTGCATTTTTACTGTAAACCAGCAAAATAGAATTGAGTTTACAATTTGAAATCGATTGGTTATTGATTTGTATTTTGTTTGTACTATTATCAATTAACGTTTCGAGAATTTCACCGATAGTCTGCTCGATATTCAGTTCTATAATACTCGAATCTTTTATTTCCTTGTGTTTAAAATTGATATTGGCAAATTGGGTAATCGTATTATTTAAAGCATTAATCATAATACTGGCTTCAGACAAATTTTCGGTTGAAAGATTGAATAAAAAGTGCTTTCCGTCCGTCGTAATATCCGATTGCTGTAGAAAATAATTCCCGCTTACTTCATATTCGGCTGAAATATCATTTGGGAACAAAAACTGCACTTTATCAAAATAATCTTCTGCCTCTCCATCAATAAAATTATTTTGCAGTAAAGCGATTTTCAATTTGGCCAAATCAAAATCGGAAAGGTTTGGACCAATCGCAAACTGAAAACTAATTTTTGAGATTTCTTCGGCAGTTCCCGCGCCTTCTTCATACGCATGAAAAATGGTCGAAATACAAGGCTTCATCGTATTCAAATCTTTAGACAAACTGTAAACTTTTGCAATAAGCAGAAAAGTATTTGGCTGTACCATCGATTTATAAATCGAAAGTTTATTAAAATTAAAGCCCGTAACAAAAATCTGTTTGAACTGAGAAAAATCTTCATTTAGATTGAAAGGAATATTTACAAATCCGCCTCCAATAGTTTTGTACAAACTAATTGTTGGATCGGTACCAATTGGATAACTTAGTGTTTTATTGATTTTGAGCAGAAAAGTACTTTTTACATATTCTTCCTGAACATCAGTTTTAATGCTATTTTCCAGCTGAATTCCCGATATAACGGTTTTAGTCGGTACTTTTAAACCTAAACCAGCTCTTACCATTAATGGACTGTTTATAAGCTTTGTTTTGGGCTGTAAAATGGTTTTGGGCGAAGTCAGATCCTTTTTGATAATATCCTGGCTTCTTAAAATTGAAATATCTCTGGCAAAAAGAAAATTCTTCTTGATTTTAGAATATCCCTTAAAATCAAAAAAAGGTCAATATTGCATTTCAAATCATTTAGGTTTGAAACTAAATTTAAGAATGCAATTTTTACAGCTTCGTCAATCAAATCAAACTGAATTTCTTGTCTCGCTGTGTTTACGATTCCGTTTACTTTGACAAAATCCCGATTTACTTTTAGATTTAAAACTGCTTCCCTGAGATTTAAAGTAATACTTTTTTGATTGGACTGTAAAAGCTTGTTTTTGAGACTGTATCTCAAAGTTACTTTTCCAAGAAGTCCTCCTTTATTTCCTGACCTATCTGGAACATTTTCATAATAAAAAACAGTTCCATTATTCGGTTCCAGTTCCACGTCTGGAAAAAATAAAGTGATTTCATTTTTAAAATAATCCTTAAAGGAATCATTCTCCGTGACAGCATTATTCCCTTCTATTAGAGGAAAATAATTCTCTAACGGAAAAGTTACTAAGATTGGTTTTATATCAATAGAATGAATTATGGGATGCTCAATTACCCTAAATTCATTTTCCCTTTTAACTGTTGTCTGCGGTAAAAACCGTACTTGGTTTGGCGGGCTCGAGATTAAATCGGTTTATAGGAACTAATTTGGTTCCTTCGAGTTTAAATGTATTTAAATCTGGCATGGTGTTTTGGTTTAATGATTACTGACTTATGAAACAAAAGGGACACTACGTCCCTTTTGTAAAATGTCTCAAAAAAATTATTCCATAAATGGAGCTCTGATTTTCTCGATATCCGCATTTTGAGCGTCTGTTCCTGTCGGAATTTCAAATAAAACATCTCCTTCTTGATAATCAATTTTGATATAATCTGTTGAAATAGAAACCTTTTTAGATTTCTTGCCAATTTTGCCGCAAGTATATTTCACTTTATACTCGGTAGGTTTAATGGTGTAATCCAACTCATACCACGCTCTGTACGGAATGGCATCTTCGAAATTATCAACGGTAAACTTGAATTTTTTAGAAGGCATTTTATCGACTTTTAACGTTACTTCAAGTGTGTCGCAATCGTAAAGTTCTTCTGTAGACAAAGTGTAATTGATCATATTTTGAATAGGAAGCGGCACGAATATTTTTGTTCCTTCAAATTCAAACTCTCTTGTGGTATCTTTTAGCTTGATTCTCTTATCTTTCTCGTACATTACTTCCTGACGAACTTTAATTTTGGTTGAACCATTATTTTTGACAAAATCAAATACAAAAGCATTCTTTTCTTTTGATTTATCATTCCAGGTTGCAGGAAAAATCGCATCGATTTCTTTTACCCGATCTGCTGGTGTTTTTTACATAAGGAGTTCCTTCTGGAGCAATCATTCTACCAGAACTTTTCCAGATTAACTTGCCTTTAGAATCTGGATATCCAACTTCTATAGAAACCTGACTTACCGGACTGTCATTGACAATATCGCTGTCTTTATCCAGTTTAATCAAACCACCATTTAAAGATGCGACCACCTGAACTTTAGAAAAATCTTCATCCAACTGAATTTCAGTAATATAATTTTTCAAATCGGCTTTTGCTTCTGCACCAGACTTTAAAGTCAAAGGCGTAAGATTCCCGCTGATTTTTGAATCTAAAACCTGAATGGCTGAGAATTTAATTTCATCAGTAAATTTGACCGCACGAATCTGACTTCCAGACTTCAGATTCATTCCTACGCTTCCAAGTCCCATAAACAATCTAAAAAATCCATTTGGTTTTTCAGGAGACGATACTGGCGTAAATTGTTTTTCAGGCGCATCAAATATTTGTTTTTTAACCATTTCAAAAGCAAATTCTCTCTGTTTTTGCGCTAGCCGAATCTTCAACCTTTTTCTTTTCTTCGTTTGAGAATTGTTCATCTGTAATTACTTCACTGGTAATCCCACCTTCCGTAAGTATTTTTTCGTATTCGTGTTCCCAGTTTAAATCCACAAATGACCAGCTTACGCTTGTTTTAGCAGAAAAGTAAGTATGTACTTTTTTAACGTCAATTGTTGTTTTAATAATGGTACTTGGCATATAAGCTTTGTACTTAATATTGTTTTCTACAACAAGATTGTTGCTTCCAATTTCTAGTGCATTTTTTACCAGTGAAGCGCTGTTTCTTCCCATTAATACAGAAAGCGCATTATCTCCTAATCCGAAAGTTGTTCCCGCTCCTTCGCCCTGAATATTAAACGTCCAAGGATTTGCGCCGCCAAAAGGATTATTTGGTGATTTTTCGCCCACAACGTGCATGGCAATATTATTCTGTGTTAATTGAATTGGTCGAACATTAGTCGAATTAAAATCTTTATCAACACCAATTAAGAAAGAAAACAAACCAAAAAGTGTTGATTTTCTGTGGTTTTTGTAATCACTGTTGAGTCTTACCTTTAACTTATCAATAGCTTTTTTCAATAAAGCTTCAGGCAGATCTATGGTACTAGTTAAAGTCGTATACGCTCCTGCTTCTTCTTCCAGACCTTCGGCACCAATTACGGTTGAAGAATCTCCTTCTGATTTAAAAACCTGCATGGCAAATTTAAATCTTCCATCAGGGTGTTTTGAAAGTCTTGGGTACTTTGGATAATAATAAAACTGCATTGGCGACCCACCATCTCTTAATAAAATATTGTTAGGATCTGGTGAAAAAAGAACTGCGAAATCTGCTCCATCTTCTTTTTCTAAAAGAATTTCTACTGTTCCGGCTCCTGCATGAGGATAACCTAGGGGTGTTGGTTGTGACATAATTTAAAAATTTTAGTTAATTACTTAATGAGGTTTACATTTTTGAACGCCCGTTTTGACATGAAAACTGACGATGTAAAATTCAATTTTTATAAATTATTATGTAACAGCACTTTAACCCATTTTTTTAAATAAATTTACCTAATCAAAAAAGGGTGAATTTCCCCTTGTTCAAACTTGAGGTTTGAGATAATTTTGTCTTCAACAGAATTCAAAATACTGTTAACTAAACCCTTAACCAATAAATCAATAATAATCATGAAAAATCCTCCTGCAAAACCGAGTCAGTTAATTACAAAAGAATTTGCTAGACAATTAAATGTGAACTACAACAACAACAAAAAAGCTTCACTTACAGCAAGAAAATCACAAAAAGAAGATGCTAATGCCATTTGGTATTCTTTGGAAGAATTAGAAAACTATATTCATTATATCAAAACTAATGGAGCAAAAGATGGTTATAACGTAGACGGAATACGTTTTTATTTTGGAGTTTATCCCGACGATGAAAAACATGGAGAAAAAGCTGGATTAACGACTTTATTTTTAGTTCCGACAGGAAAAAAAATAGAAAATAATACGGCAAAAATTCAAAGTTTCGCTTTAGTACAAGAAGCAGTTTCTTCAGACATACAGAGTTTAGATCCAATGAATTACGGAAACATCGGAAGACCTCCAAGCTTATTATATTAAAAACTATGTTTGAATTTTTAAGATCTTATATCATTTATCTGGCTTTATTATCAGGAATTGTTGGCTTATTTTCGTTACCAAAACTTCCTGGCAATAAAGCTAAATTTTTAGTACTTTTAATCTGGTTTTCAATCATTACCGAAATTGTAGGCTATTATTTTACCCAGTGGACGGGTTTGCTGAACTTTTACGTTTACAATTTTTATATGTTCGCCAGTTTTTCTGCCTATATTTTACTTTTAAGAGCCTTATTGACCAAAATTAATCATCGCGTTTCGGCGACTATTTTTCTTGTCTTGTTTATCGTTTCTTTTTTCTTGAATTATTTATTTTTCAAAGAAGACATGAACCGTTCATTTACCTATAGTTTTGCCATTGGCGTTTTATTAGTACTGATATTATCCTGCTTGTATTTGATAGAGATTTTTAATTCAGAAAAGATATTAAACTTTAAAAAATCGGTCTTTTTCTGGTATATTTTAGGAATATTGGTTTTCCATGTTCCTTTTACTCCTTTTATGCTGGCTATCAATTGGTTCTTAATTAAACAAGACGAATCGATATTTAGTCTAGTATTGTTTATATTAAATTTTCTGGCACACAGCTGTTTTATAATCGGATTTATATGGAGCGAAAAGAAATACAATTATTAGTGATTTCTCTGGGTATTGTTTTCTTTACCCTGCTTGTCGTTATAGTTATTATTTTCTTTTATTTTTTGAAGAAAAAAAACAACTTTGTGGTAGAGAAAATGGAAGCTGACTTGTATTTCCAATCGGAATTGGTGAAAACCAGAATTGAAATAAAAGACCAGACATTATCTGAAATTAGTAAAGAATTGCATGATAATATCGGCCAGATTATTTCCGTCGCCATTATGCGGCTGAATATTTCAATCAGCAATAAAAATGTTCAGATTAGTGAACTCAAAGACATGAAAGCTGTTTTGGCTAAGTCTTTAGACGAATTAAGGATTCTCTCCCGCATTATAAACAAAGATAACTTACTTCAAAACAACTTTTTAGAAGCTATTCAGCAAGATTTGGAAAGAATTAAAAAGCTAAAAAAGATCAAATGCAATTTCAATTTAATCGGAACAGTTCCAGAAATAAATAAAGAACACGAATTAATTATTTACAGGATTTTTCAAGAAGCACTTCATAACAGTTTAAAACATTCCAGAAGTGATTTATTTGATGTTCATATTGAAACAACTGATTCCATTTTCAGGCTAAAATTAAAAGATTTTGGAATTGGATATGATCTCAAAAAATCAAATTCGGGATTAGGATTGAATAACATGAAATTAAGAGCCAAATTAATTGGAGCTAACTTAATTATGAATTCTGACGAAACAGGAACGAGCGTAACAATCGAATATCCTTTAACACAAGACCATGAAAACTAATTCAAAAAATAAAGTCATAATTGTAGATGATCATTTACTTTTTTCCCAGTCTCTTGAACTGCTCGCTTAAAAGTTTTGGTGAATACGAAGTCATAGAACGTTTTGAAAACGGAAAAGTCTTTATTGATTACATAGAAGAAAATACGCCGCCTCAAATTGATCTTGTTTTACTTGATGTAAATATGCCGGTTTTGGACGGATTAAGTACGATGAAATGGCTAAAAGACAACAGGCCAGATCTAAAGGTAATTGCTTTGTCTGTCAACGACGACGACGAAATTATCATTAAAATGATTACCAACGGCGCCAAAGGTTATTTACTAAAAGACACGTCTCCTGAAATATTTAAAGAGGCTATAGAATGTGTAATCGAAAAAGGTTTTTATTTCACAGAATTAGTCTCAGGAATGCTTATAAACAAAGTGAATAGCGACAATAAAAAAATCAATTTAAAAGAAAAAGAAATTGTTTTTATCAAACACGCCTGCACGGAAATGACCTATAAGGAAATCGCATCACAAATGTGTTTAAGTCCAAAAACTATAGATGGTTATCGCGAAATACTCTTTGACAAACTTGAAATAAAAACCCGAATCGGACTTGTACTTTATGCTATTAAGCACAAAATTGTTTTAGTTTAAGTCGCCATTAATTAAATTCTATTAATTTATCATTTCCTAAATCGTACTCATACAATTTTCTATTTTCATTGTCTAAATACAGCCATTGAATAATACTAGTTCTATTTTCAAACTCATTAGAAATACCTAAGATGGTATAAGAACGTCCGTTTTTTTCTCCATCTTCTATTGAATAAGTTAAACTTGTATCAGGGCTTTCAATAGTAGATTTTACCAATTCTTTTTTTGAATTTGCCAGATAGTATTCTACTAAAGTATACAAATAGTCCTTGTAATCAACCGTGTATTGCTCTTCTCCGCTCCAATAATATTTAATAGGCTTTTTGTATTTTTTTCTAAATAAACTTACCGATCCCTCTTTTACTTTTTCAGCACTTACAAACCATTCCGTAAATTCAAGTTTTTCACCTTCACCAGCGATATAAACACTGTCTATTTTCCACTTTACATCAAAAATATCTCCTCTGGTGTAAGAAGAGCCCTCTCGTTCATTTGTAGTTAAGGCAATTGTTTTATGATCTTTTTTAATAACAACATACGAATAATCTCCGCCGTCATTAAATTCTACAAATTCAGCACGATCCGAATATACCTGCTCGAGTTTTAATTTTTCATTAGGCCGTAAATCGCTTTTGTAATCATCAGCAGATTTAAGAATCGTATCTGAAACTTCTTTTTCTGTTTGAGAAATAACATCAGTCTTATCGTTATCCGTTTTATTTTTTTCTGTACAAGAAGATAATAAAGCGACGATCGCAATAGAATATAATAATTTCATGTAGGTATTTAATAGGTTAATGCGGCGAATATAGGATAATCATTAATTTTTTCTCTTCCATTAAGGAAAGTCAACTCCATTAAAAAATTACATTGTACAATTTCGCCTCCTAATTTTTCAACCAATTCACAAACGGCCTTTGCTGTTCCGCCGGTTGCCAAAACATCATCGTGAATTAAAACACGATCACCTTTTTGAATAGCATCGGTATGCATTTCTAAACTATCAGAACCATATTCTAATTCGTAAGAAGCTGAAATTGTTTCGTATGGAAGTTTTTTAGGTTTTCTGACAGGGATAAATCCAGCATTTAATTCTTGCGCCAATAACATTCCGAAGAAAAAACCACGAGATTCTGCACCTACAACCTTATCAATTTTTTGTCCGTTTAGAGAATCCAGCAGAATTTTAAGGCAATTTGTGCGTGCTTCAGGGTTAATTAGTAATGGAGTGATGTCTTTAAATAAAATTCCTTCTTTAGGAAACCCCTGAATATCACGTATATAATTTTCAATCTTCATTTTTTTTTATTTTTCTGTTATTTTTTGCTTGTTTATCTCACATTTATGCCTATCTTTGCACCCGCAATAAGCAATCAACAAAGTTACGAAAAATAGCTGAATTGAAAACAAAAAAGGCCTCGTGGCGCAACTGAATAGCGCATCTGATTACGGCTCAGAAGGTTACTGGTTTGAATCCAGTCGAGGTCACTACTCGGGACAAAAGAAAAATATCATCTTTTGTCCCGTTTTTTTTTGCCCGTAATCTATTGTTTACCAAATAGATACAGTTGACCATCTCATTGATCCTAGCGGTTTGGATTTTATTTTCTCGAAATGTAAAATTTTCAGGAAAAATTAAACCAATTATCTCCCTCGAATCTGCTAAACTCGCATTATCAAAGGCATCCCCGAGTTTTAAAAGGTTTTCCAATCCTGAGTTCGTTAAGTACTCTATATTCCCTTTGTCGTCCTCTACATTTCCCATCTCTTTTTCAAGATTACTGATAATTTCATTGTATTCAGTTTTCATGAGATTATAATCCTCAGCATCAATTTTCTCGCTCACTAATAGATTTCTGGCAACGGATAATTTCTTTTCGTAAGCTGCAATTTGTTCAAGTGCTTTCTTTTTTTCATTAGCGACTACCGCAGTATGTTCCCGATACCCTTCAAGCAGAACTGTCGCATATAATTTCTTAACCTCCGGTATCGGCTTGAATTTATTTAAATGGTCTTGAAAGATCTTATTAGCTATCTCAGAGTTTACTCTCCACTTGCAATCTTTATGACAATGATAATAGTAGTAATATTTATTGCGTCCTTTACATTTCGTTGCCTGTTAGCTTCTGCGTGCACTTTGGACAAAGAAGAAAACCACGCAAAGGAAAATTCTCAATAGTCTTAATTTTTGGTCGGTAAGTTCGCGCTTTACTATCAAGAACATCCTGTACCCGATAAAATAATCCCTCACTGATGATTGGTTCATGCTGACCATTGACCCACCTCTCCTCTTCATCTCTATACTTAGGAACAACTATTTTTCCGCAGTAAAGTGGATTTCTAAGAATTACCCACACGTTGCTCTTAGATAAAACAAGCCCTTTATCTTTAGCCATTTGATAAATAGATTCGGTACTAAAAACATTTCTTGCAACCTGTTCGAATATCCAAATAAGTTTTACGGCTTTCTCTGGTACAATGGCAATATATTTTTTTCCATCTTCTGTAACTTTATTGGCATAACCATAAGGAGCCATTCCCATATGCCTGCCCTCTTTCTTACCTCGTCTAAGTCCCTGAAAGGTATTTAGTGCTCTTCGGTCGTTTTCAACCTCGGGAGCGACCAGGTAAAATGCAAGCATCATTTTATTTTCCGGGACACTCAGATCAAGCGGCTGTTCTATAGCCTGTGGCTCTACACCAAGCTTCCTTAATACATTGATCATTTGGTAAGCATCACCTGCATTACGGCTGAACCTGTCCCACTTCATAAAAAGAACAAGATTAATTTTATTTTTATGTTTCTTTACATCAACTAGAAATTTTTTCCATTGCGGCCTGTTAAAAGTCTTAGCTGAATGATCCTCATAAATTACATTGCGTATCTGTATTTGGTTTATGCCGCAATATTTTCTTAGCATTTCCTCCTGATTACGTTGGGAGAAGCCTTTCTCCGCCTGCTCATCGGTGCTTACTCGGATATATAAGTCTGCTATATTGCTCATTTTGTTTTATTTAAATGTTTCAAAACAGCGATATTAGCAATTATTCTTAAGAAATACAAGATTTCCTCTGCTTGTTCAAGAGTGATATTCATACCTTCAGAGTTTAACATACGCATAGCCTTCTCCGGAGTAATTTTTCTTTCAACATTTTCCATCTCTTTCATCGTCAATATATATTAAAAAATAAAAGCCCTTACGGGCTTTCTTATACTTTTAATGGACCTTCTTTAGCATCAATTCACTGGCCCTTTTACTATTAACAAATAAACAATTATTTCAGATTTGTAAAAAGTACAATTTTTATTGTACCCCTGAATGCATGCACTATTAGTAGAATTTTTTACGGAAAAAAATACTTCTAAGATCATAATCTACTTACATTAAGCTATAAATGAAGTTCTATCTATCAAAAAACATCAAAGACTTCAATAGATTTTTAGGGGTTGCAAAATCATTAATGTCTCCTCAATGATTAGCTATGTTGAAAATTATTTATTCCGACTGATAGGAACGACTCAAATTACCGATGCAGAAATTAACTTTCCTTATTTCATAAGGATTAAGCAATCTCGAGGTACAAATAAGGCTTAAATTTTACCAAACAAAATCTTACAAAATAAAACATTCGTAATCTGTCCAATAATTTGGCCAGATAATCAACTTTTCAAGAGAACATTTCCTGCTAGTTGCACCATATATAAAAAAATATATGTTTAAAATTTAATATAAATCTTTTGAGCTAATTAAAATAAAACGCAAAGTGAAGAGAGAAAAATGTCGCTTAGGAAGTTTATATTCAAAAGAGAAAATTCTTAGAAATAATTTAGTACTTTTTACATCTCTATTTTATTTAATTTAAAATAACTTATGCCTAAAGAATACCGAAAATTTGATCTTGCTTTTAAAGTGAATGTTGTAAGGTTAAGTTATGAAAAAAAATGTTTGAAAGACTTTGTCGCGGAACTTGATATAGACCAAACTGTACTCTCAAGATGGCGCAGGGAGTACAAAAAATTTGGTACAGGAAGCTTTCCAGGCATTGGTTACCCGAGAGTGCATCCAGACAATAAAAAGCTCTTCGAGCTTGAAAAAAGAAGTAAAAAATCAGATCTTAGGCTGGAAATCTTAAAAAAAGGAACACCGTACCTTTTTCAAGGGAAACCGGCGCTCTATGCATTCATAAAAGATAACGAAGATAAGTACACAATTAATCTAATGTGTGAGATCCTTGGAATATGCAAACGCATATATTTCAAATGGAAAAAAACTGGAATACCAAAAAAACATCTTCACGTGGCACTGCTAAAGGAAGAAATAACCGCTATCTTTTTAAGTTCCAAAAAAGAGTATGGCAGGGACAAGATAGCTAAAGAACTTAACAGGCGGGGATTTAAGATAGCTCCAAGAATGGTATCTAATTACATGCAGCTTGCTGGGACTACGCGACAGATCAAAAAGAAAATTTAAAGCCACTACAGATTCCAAGCATAATTATTATACAGCCCCAAATATTTTAAACCAGCAGTTTAAACCAGATTTCCCCTCTCAGGCATGGGTTTCCGATATCACTTATATTCAGACTAAGTCAAGATTTCTGTACCTGACAATCATTATGGATCTTTATGACCGGAAAATAGTCGGCTGGAGTCTGAGCGGCAGTCTTCACACTAAAACTACCATTTTGCCGGCTTGGGAAATGGCTGTGGCTAGACGTAAAGTCTTGGATGGACTGATATTTCATTCTGACAGAGGTGTGCAGTATGCCAATAGGGCTTTTGCGAGCACGGCTTAATTCTTATCAATGTGTAAGAAGCATGAGCCGAAAAGGCAGTCACTTGGACAATGCAGTTGCTGAAAGTTTTTTCAGTTCATTTAAAAGGGAACTAATCTATCAAAAGACCGACCTGCTGAATGAACCAGAATTAAAAGAGGAAATAGCTGACTATATAGAAAACTGGTACAATAAAAAAAGGATTCATTCAACATTGAATTATAAAACTATCGAGCAGTTCAATGCTGGTGAAAGCAGGGTTCAAATATCTCATCATGATTAATATGAAAAGAGTAAATAACGTATACGATCCCTATTTTAAGGTAAATGCTGTCCTGGTGAGTTACAAAAGAAATAATTTAACGAAACTCGAACAGGAGCTCGGACTATATGAGGGTGCAATGACCAGCTGGCGCAAAGTATATAAAAAATACGGTCCAGAGGGCTTTTCCAAAAATAATTCTTTAAAGAAGAATAAGGAAAATCATAAAGAATCTCAGTTTGAAAAAAAGATAAAAAAGTCAGAATTAGATTTTGAACTTTTACAAGAAGCGGGAGAACATCTCAAAGATGGAAAACCAAGAATTTTTCAATTTATGAAGGATAATGAAAAAAGATATTCCATAAGAAATATGTGTAAAGTTTTGGGCATTAACAGAAACACCTACAGAAGATGGAAGAATAATTATGATACAGAACAAAAAAGAAAAGAGGCAGTACAAAAAGAAATAACTGCAATATTCTTTGAAGCCAAACAAAGGTATGGAAAGCAGAGAATTAAAATTGCACTTCAAAATTCCGGCTATCACTTAGCTGTTAAAACAGTTGGAAAATATATGAGAGAGCTGGGGCTCCACTGCAAGTAAAAAGACAACAGTACTAATTTTAAAGAAATGAAAAAGCATTTAGCGACCATAATTTTATTTTATTTTTTTATGCCATATGCCAAGGCACAAATAGAAAATTCAGTCTTTGCAGTTGTTAAGATTTCATATAATATTCCAGGAGAAACCCCTGTCATAGGCGGCATATGCGGTACTGGTTTTTTAATAAAAGACTCCACCGTTCTTATTGCTCATCACGTGCTTAATACAAATAATTTCAAACCAAACCCCGGCTACAGGTTTGTACAGTTCTGGTCGCTAAAGAGGGGCACAAAAATGATTATACCGCTTTCAGTAGACTACTTAGAATCCATTCCGGAAATAGAAGCTGTGGTCATTAAACTACCTGTTACTGTAAAAAGTAATGTACTGCTGTCTGAAACAAATGCAAAACAAAATGATAGTGTCAAAAATTATGGGCATTTACTTACTATGCCGATAACGACTGCCCATTGGGATACTAATAGTCTGATCATTGATGATTACAATCTAGAGACCAGTAAATCCGATGCCTCTGGTCATATTGTTGAAATACAAAACATGTCCGTTAATGCCAATGACATTAAATTAACTGATATAAAAGTAATTAAGCCTTCATTTAAAGGAAATATTGGAATGTCCGGCGGTCCTTTAATTTGTAATGATAAAGTTATCGGCATGATGTCATTTGGACTTCCCGCTGATCAAGAAATTAAAGAGGCAGTATTTGCTATAGCTATTGATCAAATCATTGCAAAACTAAAATAAATACTACTGCAGACTTTCAAATAGGTAAAAATCACGTACTCTCATTTATCGTACTGCCCGATTTTTTCTTCGTTATTTTCTATCCTAAACTTTTAACATAATGAAATACCTTTTAGGCTCTTTTAAAGTGTTCTCAAGAAAATGAGAAAGAATTGAAACAGAAATTCTTCTGAAATTTTCGTAACTTAGCGTATCTTATTGAATAATATTAATTGTCTTACATATGACAGAAAATATTAAACATTACCCGCCTCTTTTCAAAGAGAACGCTGTTCTTCTAACCTATAGAAGAAATACACTTGCAGAAACTGCGACGGAACTCGATATTGATCCCAAGCAGACTTTGTAAATGGCGTAAAGTTTATGAAAAATATGGGAAGGGAAGTTTTCCTGGTGAGGGCCGTAAAAGAGTCTATTATGAGAATAAGAAAATCTACGAATTAGAAAAGAAGCTGGCAAGCATCCCGGCTCCGGCTTGAAATACTGGAGAAAGGAATTAAATACATGCATCAAGGCAAACACGTCCTTTGTAATTTTATACACCATAACAGAGATAAATATCCTTTATACAAAATGTTTGAGGTCTTAGGAGCTTCTCACTCTACCTACGATTTGTGGACAAAGCGGCCTTTTTCAAAAAGAGAAACTCGTGTCTATTTGCTTAAAAAAGAAATAAAATCTATTTTTTTTGAATTCAAACAGCATAAGGGCACTATATTAATTACAAGAGAACTTCACAGCCGGGGCTTTCAAATTTCCGATACTCAGGTTTCATTTTATATGAAACAGCTTGGTCTGCACCGTATCGTAAAAAAGAAATTTACAGCCACAACAGATTCAAAACATAATCTATGCACTGCTCCAAATGTATTAAACCGACAATTTAAAATCGATAAACCAGCTAAGGTATGGGTTTCAGACATTACCTATATCCATATTGATAAAAGGTTTTCATATTTAACTGTCGTTATGGACTTATATGACAGAAAAATAATAGGCTGGCATTTGAGTCGCGGACTTTCGACAAAAGTTACTACCCTGCCTGCCTTTGAAAAAGCCGTAATTAATCGTCCTGTTTCAGACGGGCTGATATTTCATTCTGATCGAGGCATACAATATGCTAACAAAATATTTACCAGTAAATTGGACCAATTAAACTGCACGCGCAGTATGAGCCGCAAAGGGGACAAATATGATAATGCTTAGCTGTAGAAAGTTTTTTTAATACACTAAAAAGAGAATTGATTTACAGACAGACTAGATTGCTGACAGCAGATGAAATGAAAAAAGAACTATTTGAATATATAGAAAACTGGTATAATAAAAAAAGAATACATTCCAGTCTTAATTACCAGACAATCGATGAGTTCAACAGTGGAGCTTTATGAAAAACAGCAGAAAAACATATGATCGTGATTTCAAATTAAAAGCTGTCCTGTTAAGTTATGAAATGGGCAGTCTTGCTCAAACAGCCAGAGATTTACAAATAGATAAAAACCTTCTTTTTCTTTGGAGAAAAGAGTTTAAAAAATACGGAACTGGATGTTTTCCAGGCTATGGCGACTTAATTTTAACTTCTGAGGAAAAAAAGATTTACCATCTCGAAAAAAAAATTAAAGACACCGATTTAAAGTTTGAAATCATGCAAGCAGGCCAGAAAATATATCTGCCTGGGAATGCCTTTTATTTTTCAATTTATGGCAGAAAATGAAAAAAAGTATTCCATAAGGTTATTGTGCAGGGCATTGAATGTAAACAGAGGAACGTATCGAACATGGAAACGGGGGTCGCTTACAGAAACACAAAAATGGCGTATAAACCTAAAAAAAAAGAAATCAGTTCCATTTTTTCTATTTCCAAAGAGACTTATGGATGTTATCGTATCATGACAGAACTTCAAAAATCGGGTTATTTTGTCTGTCACACGACAGTACTAAAACATATGAGAGAATTAGGTTTATATGTTTCTATTAAAAAAAATACCCTGGCAGACCAGAAATCAACGAAATAATCCATCTAGAAAGGATTAGCAATTTCTGAAGCTCTTCAGTGTACTTCAGAATCACTCTGTTTTTATTTCTATTATCACTTAAACTTTATTAGATTTATACCCCGGGTAATAAATGAGCTTCTTACCAAACAACTTTATATCATATGGAAAAGATAAAGGCCTATTTTCAAACCAGACTGCAATTAACAGCGGAGTACTGGGAGCTTTTTTCAGACAGCCTGGAAGAAAAAAATATCCTAAAAAATCACTGCTCACAACTGCCGGCACTACAGAGAAATATCTTTCCTTTATTGATAAAGGAATTGTTCGGCTTTATATCCCGGGAGAAACAGATGATCTTACTTTTGGTTTTGCCTTTGAAGGTCATTTTATTAGTGCTTATGATTCTTTCCTCACCCAGACACCCTGCACTTACTCCATCGAAGCTTTGGTCAATACAAAGGTATGGCAGATCTCTTATGATAACCTGCAGCGTATTTACGAAATATCCAGAGAAGGGAATTTTATGGGAAGACTTGCCGGGGAATCTCTTTTTTTACAAAAGTCCCGAAGAGAAATTTCATTTTTAAAAGATTCGGCAGAACAGCGTTATTTACAACTGTTTACGCGATGAACCTGAATTAATAAAATTTATTCCCTTAAAGTATATTGCTTCCTACATTGGCATTACACCGCAGGCACTAAGCAGGATCAGAAAGCGAATTACTTAACCTGGGTTCATTAGTGCAGCTGTGCTGTCTTTTGCAATTTTGCTTCAAATATAAAAAGACAGCACTTATGAAACTAACGGTTAATTTTATTATCAATACCCATAAAATATTGGTAATTCCTTTTGTACTTTTCTTAATGTGGTATTATGATAACTGGAGTGCCGGTGCATTCCTTTATTTAGGCCTGCACGGCACCTACTGCTTATTGTGGCTTCTGAAACAGGAATTATACCCCGATAAAAGATTTGAACAAAAAATTCCATTGTGGATTGGACTTCTTACTCCATTTTTACCACTTGCCGCTTATTACACGGCGCCTTTTCTTTTAATCTCCAGAAATGTTATACTGCCCGCTTGGATTTTCGCAGTAGCGCCGGCTGTATATACTTTAGGGATTTTTATGCATTATGTCAGTGATGCCCAAAAGCATTATACACTTCGTCTTCAAAAAGGTATAATAGATGACGGCTTATTTGCACGCACCCGCAATCCTAATTATCTGGGTGAGATCTTAATTTATGCCTCCTATGCCCTTTTATCCTGGCACTGGCTTCCTTTTGTAATATTAGGTCGCTGGACTGCTTACTTCTTTCGCAATATGCGCAGTAAAGACCGTTCCATGTCCAGGCATGTCGCTTTTACTGCCTATAAAAAAAGAACTGGAATGTTGTTTCCAAAACTGCGACGACAATAAAGTAATTACTTTACACGGAACAACTAAATTGTTACATTAATAAAAAATGGCATAACTGGAGTGAATAAAACTTTTTTGCCACAAAACTTAGTGCGGTTTTTTAGAAATATTTCGCCTTTATAAGTCTTGTGGTAGAATCGTGGCACTTTGTATTTGGAGTGTATACCTTTTTTGCCACAAAAACTTGAGGTGTTTTTTAAAGATATTTACCAATCTAAGTTGTGTGGCAGAATCGTGGCACAAGGCACTTTGAAGAACGAAAATCTCAGCAAAATCAATGTCTGCCTAGCTTAAGTTCGAATCTGCAACTGATGGATAGTATTGGAATACCACTATCATTTACTCCTTTTTTCTAGATGATTGTGAACAACAATAAATATATTACATAAATGACAGGACGATAGCCTACTTCAAATAATTACCCGTAAATCTTTAATATTATAAAAATTTGTTATCTACAGTAAAGCAAGATCCAGTCTATGCTCATATTTCCCATGTTCTCTTAATACCATATCCATAATTCGTAGACTTTCAAGAAACTGGGGTTCTTTAAATCTAAAAGATGGCCCTGAAACACACAGCACTGCAATGGGTCTGTTTTTATAGAAAATAGGAATGGCAACACAATTAAGATCCGGGTCATAAGCTTCTACATCCAATGCATAACCCGTATTGCGAATCGTAACAACTTCCTTTTCCATCATTGCAAAATCTTCTTTTTCATATTGTTTACCAAGGCTTCCCAATAAATGCTCTGAGTGGGCAAGGAAACATTTCCCAATTGCAGTAGTCGTCATTTCGTAATCTTTGCCCATATTAAGGGAGATTTTTACAGCTCTGTTAGGTTCACATTTCAGTTCATGCCTGTAGTACGATCCCATTTGAACGGCTAAATAAGAAGACTCCTTTGTAATATTGGATATTTTTTTCCAGCATAGGGCGAAGTTCCTGTTTAAGTTCATTTAGTGAAAATGACGGTACATACAAACTTTCGATCTTTGGGCTTATTTTATATCTGGGGCTAATATCATCTTGTTCTAAATATCCTAATTGCTTTAGTGTATCTAAAAAACCATGAGCAGTATTCTTTTTTAGTTCCAATGCACGAGCCACATCGTTAAGCCTGACAAAATTCCCATTGGATGCGATATACTCCAGTATTTGAAATGTTTTTTTTACAGATTGGTTCATAAGTTCGTGTATAATGAACAAATTTACATTTTAATCTTCTAAAGTGATAATAAGTTCGACAAATATATACATTTGGTATCTAATAAAGCGACAACTTTTTTAGATTACAACTAACTGGGTTCTGAAAATTAGGGAATCACAAACAGATTATATGAAAAATTCAATTACAAATGTACTGGTTACCGGTGCAAGCAATGGCATAGGACTTGGCCTGACCAAAAAATTATTACAAGAAGGTTCGGCAGTAATTGCCATAACACGATCAGGAGAAATTGAAGATTTTTCACACCCCAATCTGACTATTATCCAAGGCGATATAAGCAATGAAGATAGTATTAGAAATGCTGTTGAAAAGTTTAAAAAACTTGAAATCAAATTAGACTGCATAGTTAACAATGCAGGAGTTGGTTTGGATTTAGGAGATGAAATTCCTACGGCGACACTTATGAATGCAACATTCGCAACCAATACAACCGGAACTGTATTATTTACAGAAGCGTTTTTAGAATATGTTAAAGACGGCGGTCAGATTGTGTTTTTATCAACAGCAATGGCTTTAATTCGCAACATTGCTCCAAATGCTCCTGCATACCGAATGTCAAAAGTCGCTATAAACATTTACGCAGTTATGTTAAGCCAAAGGCTTGCAGAAAAGAATATAAATGTTACGCCATTGCATCCAGGATGGGTACAAACCAGAATGGGCAGTGACACGGCTCCTGTAACTCTTGATACATCTGTAAATGGAATTTACAAAGCCATTACTGAAAATACCCATACAGCCAAATTTTGGAATGTGGAAATAGGCGCTGTTGAGGAATTTTAAGGTATAATTTAACAAATGATATCCTTGTACTTTAACTAATAGTATTAAAACCCGAATTAATTACTGTTTAAAATTTAATTTTTTAGTTGAATTAGCAAGCAGTAACTTTCCAAACATACTCTTTCTATGATTTTCAATAGGCGGTTTTAAAATATTTTTGCTTAATGTATCGATTTACTAGTTTATAGTGGAAATGTTTGTCGTTAAAAAATCTCATCTTTTAAAGGATTTACTCATTTGTTCGCCATTTTCGAATTATTAAACATGTTAACAAATTATTTACAGTTCATTGCTTATCAAGATAATAAATTTGAAATAAGTCTGGCGCGCATGATAAGTACGTAATTGCTTTAACCCTTATAAGCTAATAAAAAAAATTGTAAGCGCACAACTCCCAGAAATAATTATTCACCACGCATTACTATTACCATTTAGTAATGGCGGGAACAATATTAAAAGATTTAACAACAGCCTACTTAGTAGGCATTAATTACTCAACAACATGAAAATGAATTACAGAAATTTAGTATTAGCATTACTAGTTACCATTGCATTTCAGATCAGTGCTCAGGCACAAGAATACAGATCCGCAACTAAATATGGTGAACCTGGAAAAGCTCCAGGAATGAAAGTCAGGTTATTAAGTACAGTGGGAGATGTGAAAACATACATTATTATTTTAGCCAAAGGGGATGAGGCCGTATCTGGCCTTACAGAATTTGCACAAAAATATAATGTAAAAAGTGCACACTATCAAGCAATAGGAGATGCATTGAGCCTAGAGGTAGGCTGGTTCGATTATGAGCGTAAGCAGTTTCTAGTATTACCTATTAAAGAAGCCGAGGTTACATCATTTACTGGAGACATAGCATGGTATCATAATAAACCGGTTGCCCACACCCATGTAACCGCATCAGTTAAAGATGGTTCTGTAAAAGGCGGACACTTATTACAATTAATTGTAGGACCAACTCTTGAGATTATCGTAACAGTGGAACCTACCCAGCTGTTTAAAAAATTAAATGAAGAATTTCAAGCAGGGCTAATTGACCCAGACATTAAAGAATAATAGCATGCAAGAAGAACAATTTAGATTTAGAAGTACATCTGAACCTGTAATACTGGGCAAAGCACCAGCTATGAAGGTGAAATTATTAAGCAATGTGGGTGGTGTAAAAACCTATATGGTTATTTTTTCAAAAGAAGATGAGGTTATATCCGGATTAACAGATTTCGCCTTAACTTATGATATCAAAAGTGCCTATTTTAATGGAATTGGAAGTGCATTCGGACTTGAACTGGGCTGGTTTGATTTTGACCGCCTAAAATATCAAGTGATTCCAATTGGGATAGCTGAAGTAACTTCATTTACTGGTAATATCACCTGGATGGATACCACACCAGTTGTACACGCGCACGCGACAGCTGCATTACGAGGTGGATCAGTAAAAGGTGGACATGTACTTTCTATCAACATAGGCCCGACTTTTGAGGTAATTGTTGTCGCACAGCCAACAGCTCTTTATAAAAAACTTGACCAGGAATTTCAGGCAGGAATGATTATTTAAATTTGGAAGCATTTCAATGGCATCGCAATCCTAATTTTATTAGAGAATTTAAAACCCGAGATATTTTATTCTCGGGTTTTAATATTTTTAAACTTTTCAAAGAATAAACTAAAGGAATTACAATACTTAATTCTCCCCAGGCAGATTGTTAAACTAATTAATCCCGCCGAAAGCGCAATTTTTGTAAATATGCATTTTCAAATTATATTTACTTGATAGTAATGGTGTCAAAAAGGTTTTCCTGATCAATAAAAGCTGTAATGTACTGCTGGACTTCATTACGCTTCTCCAATGCTGTTTCAAAAGTATTAAGATGAAAGTCTTCATCCTGATCCAGAATATGGATAATATCGGTATATCCTTTTGATATAAGGTCGCCTTTTAATTTAATTACAGTGAGTCGCTGGTGTGCATCCAAATCTTTTCTCACTTTTAATTGTATAGCTTTTTCCATTCTGAAAGATCTGCAGGTTGTAGATTGATTAATAGATAATCAAATGTAGCAATTTAGACCTTAGCCCGCATTATCTCTTTTGTTAAAAAACTAGAGGTTTTGAATATAAATAGTTCAAAAAACTAACCATTAAATAGGTCTGTAAATCTTGATAATTACCTTTCTTTTTCATGCGTCTTTTCACCTGGTCGCTTGGACTCCAGCTGTTTTATATTGAAGAATCGTAACCAAAATCAATGTCCTGATATATTTTTAGCATGGACCGCAAATTTAAGCTTCTTGGAGCAGTAGAACCCAAATAATAAAATATATAAATAACAAAAAACAGGGATAATAAATGATTTCTGCACACCAAAGTCAGAATCGGCAAGAACACCTTGAATCAGCGGAACCAAAGCTCCTCCTAAAATCGCCATAACTAGAAGAGACGAACCCTGACTGGTGTATTTCCCCAGCCCCGCAATACTCAAAGTATAAATGTTGGAAAACATAATGGAGTTAAAAATCCCGATTCCCAATATACTGTACATCGCAATTTTTCCAGCAGTCAAAATACTTACAAGCAGTAGAACCACATTAATACCTGCAAATATTGTCAATGTTCTTGCCGGTGCAGATTTTCCAATCATAAACGCAAAAAAGTTTAAAACCAGAAACACAAGAAAGAAACTCATCTGGTTAAAAGTAAGATTTACTATAAAATAAATAAGCAGAAAAACAGACCCTGCAGTTACTAGCATAAATATACTCTTCTTTGCCGCATTTATACTCTGATTTAAAGAAATAGCTCCAAGAAACCTTCCAATCATTGCACCGCCCCAATACATCGCAAGATAATTTTTGCTGACAGTTTCGCTTAAACCACCCACACTATCTAGTTCCAGAAAACTAATGATAAAACTTCCAACTGCTACCTCTGCCCCTACATAACAGAAAATACCAAAAATTCCCAAACGCAGATGCAGAAAATTCAAAGCTCCCAGCCCTCTGTGCTCCGTTTCTCCAGTTTGAAAGGAAGGCAGTTTTACGTTGTATATTAAAAGGGTCGCTAAAATTAAAATTCCCGCAAATACAAGGTAAGGTATTCGGGTTGCCTCAGCTGTAATATTATGATCGCCCCCATGCCCAAATACCAGGTAACCGCCAAGTATAGGGGCAATTGTAGTTCCGAAAGCATTAAAAGCCTGTGTCATATTCAATCTTCCCGAAGCGCTTTCCTCCGGACCTAAAAGTGCAACATACGCATTTGCCGTAATCTGCAGAATTGTAAAACCTAATCCAAGTACAAATAAGGCTCCCAGAAACAAGCCATATACCGAGCAAGTGGTCGCAGGATAAAATAGAACACATCCTGCGACCGAAAGAAGAATTCCCGAAAGAATTCCTTTTTTATAACCTACTTTATTAATTGGATCACCTTTGTAATGAGAAAACACAAAGTAAGTCAGTGAACCCAGAAAGTAAGCACCAAAAAAACAAAACTGAACCAGCATCGATTCTACAAAACTAAGATTAAATAATTTCTTTAAATAAGGAATCAAAATATCATTCATACAGGTAATAAATCCCCACATGAAAAACAATAGTGTAATAGTAATTAACGGAACTGTATAATTGGGACGTGGTTGAGTGGAGGTGTTTTTAGTATTCATAAATAAAATTTAATTTTTAACATATACAGGCACTAATTAAAAGCCAAAAAAAAGCCAGACGCTTTGAGATAAAAGAATAATAAAAAGACAGGTCTTTTAGTTACGAAAGCTTATCTGGGAAGAAATAAAAAAGTATTAACAGCAGTAAAGGCTAAATGAGTAAAAAAATTTTCTTTCTACTAAAATTTCATCGACGACAACCACTCCATCCATCGGTCTTCCCAGTGATCAACAGGAAGACCCTGGGTTTTACTTGCGAATCCGTGACGCCCTTTAGTGTAGATGTGAAGTTCTGCAGGACCTTTTGTCGCTTTCCACTTTTCGTAGAATTTAGCTGAATTGCTGTCAAAGCCGAAATCATCATCCTGTGCGACGGAAATAAATAAAGGTGATGGATCAGCTGGAACCGTAGTTTTCATTACAGGTCCTAAATAAGGATATATGGGTGCACTGAATAAAGGACGAACTTCCTTATCCAAAGCTATTGCGTACGCAATCGTTCCTCCAGCAGAAAAACCAATCACACCTATTTTGTCTTTATTAAAACCTAAAGTCGCCGCATTTGTTTTCAGGTATTTCATCGCTTCTTTACCATCTGCAATAGCTAAAGGTACTACAGGAGCCATTAGCGATTCTAAAACGGCGAAGTTATTGGCATTCTGCATTAATTTCCCAAAAGGATCCAGACCTTCTAATTTTACCAGTCTGTATTTCAATACTGTCGCCGTGTATCCCTTTGCTGTTAGAGATTTTGCTATCTTCACGCCTTCGTCATCATATGCAAGAATGTGAAATGCACCCCCGGGAATTATCAATATTCCTATCCCATTAGACGCGACCTTCAGGTTTATAAACGGCAAGACTTGGCACTGTTACATTATAAACAATACGGCTCTCTGATTTTGGATCCATTTTTAAGACTTTTTCCTCCTTACCTGTATCTTTATTTATTTTTCCGTTGATCGGTAAAATAATATTTTCCTGAGTCGCTAATAAATTTTGGACCATCAGAAGTAATAAAACAAATTTTATTTTTTTCATATCATTTATTTTTAAAACAGTAAAACCTGCACAAGGTGTCAAATCAGGTAACAGGATCTCATCTGTTATAGTTATTTAAATCTCTATAAGATGAACGCTGTTTTTCTTTGGTTTAAGACAGAAAAACACAACGTCAATACATGAGGCAGTTACTTGATATGCGGCTTTACAAGAATGCAATAATTCTTTAAAACTGTTTTGGAAAGTTTCTACCAATAAAGCAGTTATAAAATTGCAATTGAAACTGAAAAGCCGGATCGCAAATTTGTCGCAGGCAATCCTAACCAATAACGCAAATACTGAATTCCAGCAAATTTATAATGATAAAAGATCAAAGGCAATGTCCAAATCGCAGAATAATATATCTAAAAGATTGAAATTAAAAATAATTACGACCGATACATTTTTTCGTTAGTAAGGATCTTGCGACTTTAAAGCATGAGCTGTCTAACCGAATATTTTAATCATACTTAATGTAGTTTAAGATTAATTCTTAAACTAGGTCATTCCGGTAAAAAGTAAAAAAGTGTACTTTTGTCCCTTCCTTTCTGTAATTAGGTTTTGAAGTATTTATTTCTTCAAAACCAATATCTGTAAATATCAGTTCAGCATACCTTATCATTATATATTGTGAGCTGTTGATTGATTTTGGAACTTAATAACAAAAATTTAATATGGATTTAGTACGGTTAGAGATCAAGAAAAATATACAAAAAACAGAAGATACCAATTTATCATTTCGTGTTTTTGACTTAACTGCAAGCAAATATTGAACATTATTTACAGCCGCATAAAAAGGATCATTTCTGTATTATTTTAGTGGAATCTGGAAATATCAACATGCATATAGAGGACAAAATATATGCATTAAATTCGAGAAAAATAGCTATTGTTTTCCCAGAGCAAATTCACTTTCTATCAAGTCCCGGTAACGATCTCTCTGGTAAAATTATTTTGTTTGAAGAAGTACTGTTCTGCTCCGACATATTAAAAAATGAACTCAGCGCCTATAATGTAAACCTTGCAACAAACCTTAACTGCACAGCACTTTCAAAACCTGAATTTGACGAGGCGCTTCCAATTATCAAAAACATTCAGGATATTTACAACGCCCCCAGCCTTGTTAAAAAAGAACAGGCACGTTTTTATATCAAAGTTTTTCTGCTTGGGCTCATAGAATCCATACACGGCCAGCATCCTGTTATCTACCACGAAAATCCAAGAGCAAATCAACAGGTTTACATCTCATTCAAAAAATTATTAAATCAGCATTATAAAAGTGAACGTACTGTACAGTATTACGCCCACCAGCTGGCTACAAGTGCTAAAAAGCTCAATGAGATCACCAAAAAACATTGTGGTGAAACTGCCATTAATGCCATTCATAACAGAATCTTGACCGAAATTAAAAGACAGTTATTGTTTTCGCATCTCTCGCACAAAGAAATCGCATTTGACCTAGGATTCAGTTCTCCCTCTGCGCTAAACAAATTCGTAAAGGCAAAACTAAAAGAAACACCAACGGACCTTCAAAACGAATTGGCGCAAATTTATACCGCGTAGTCTTGTTTGTATAACATCCTCCCCTCTCCCCTGGTTTATCTTTGCATCAGTAAATAGTACTATTCAACGATGTACCAATTATTATTGCTCTAAACAAACTGCGGGTCAATTTCAGTTTTAATTCTATTGATCAGGAATTAAAATTATAATCCACCCGTCCATTTAATCGGGCAGTATCCATCAGCACATAATAAAATTAAATATCATTCTTATTCGTCATTTCTAAATGGTGCAATAGGAATGTATTACAGACTTATCCGCTTATTTAAAAAATAAAACTATGAATATCAATAATTTAATAACTAAAAACCTGCATACCATTTTAGAGGAAAACCTAAAGTTGGCAGATCAGATCAATCCAAAAGAAGTTGAGACATTGATTCACGAAATTAAAACAGCCAAGCGAATTTTTGTAATGGTCGCCGGCAGAAGCGGACTTGCATTAAAAATGGTCGCAATGCGCTTTATGCATTTGGGCTATACGGTATATGTGGTTGGAGAAACTGTTACTCCTGCCATCCTCGAAGGAGATCTTCTCCTTGTGGCATCAGGATCAGGTACTACGACTACGGTTTTATCTGCCGTTGAAAAAGCAAAAAAACAAAATGCCAAAGTTGCGGCCATTACAGCTGATTCGAAAAGCAGGCTGGCAGAATTGGCAGAGAATACAGTACTGATCAATGCCGCAACAAAAACAGACTTCGGAGTAACAGTTTCTGAACAATATGCAGGAAGCCTTTTTGAACAATTTACATTATTAATACTCGAAAGCGTTTTTATGACCCTATGGCAGGAATCAGGTTTAACGAAAGAAAACCTGTGGCCCAAACACGCTAACCTGGAATAACATTTTATTTTACAATTAATTTTTTTAAACATTTTAGACATGACAAAATTACAAGTCGCAATTGATTTACTTACTACAGAAGCGAGCATTAGAACTTGCGAGCAAAAGTAGCACCTTACGTAGATATTATAGAATTGGGTACGCCCCTTATTAAAGCAGAAGGCCTTAGTGTAGTAACGGCTATGAAAGCAGCTTTCCCCGACAAATTAGTTTTTGCTGACATGAAAACGGCTGATACCGGAGCTTTGGAAGCAGAGATGGCATTTAAAGCAGGTGCTGATCTGGTAACGGTTATGGGTGCTGTAGATGATGCTACCATAAAAGGCGCTGTAGAAGCCGCAAAAAAATATGGAAGAAAAGTAGTAGTAGATACTATTGGAGTAAAGGATAGAGTACAGAGAGCAAAAGAGGTAACTGCTTTTGGAGTTGCTTTTGTTGAATTACACGCTGGTCTTGACGAGCAGGCATTGCCTGGTTACTCAGTTCAAACACTTATCAGTGAAGGAAGAGAAGCTAAAGTACCTTTTTCTGTGGCAGGTGGAGTAAACATTGATACAATAAAGGATGTTGTAGCCGCAGGTGCAGATGTTGCCGTAGCGGGTGGAGCCATCTATGGTGCTAAAGATCCAGTCAGCTGCGCCAAAGCGTTAAGAGATGCTATCATCAGTGCTACTGTATAGTAAATTATTCATCAAGGCTGGACTTTATTAGCAGGTTCCAGTCTTGATTTTTTTTTTGCAATAATAAATTTAGAAACTATCACCATTATGAAAAATACATTCGATTTTGGTATTGTTGGCCTTGGGGTAATGGGACGTAACCTGCTATTAAATATGGCCGATCAAAAATTTGCTGTCGCAGGCCTTGACTTAGAGGAGCAAAAAGTTTCGTCACTTATCGACCAGGCTACTGAACAGCAAATCATTAAGGCAACAAAAGAAGTAAAGGAATTTGTAGCACTTATCAAGCGACCAAGGGCGATCATGATGCTGGTACCGGCAGGAAAACCAGTGGATAACGCAATCAAAAACCTGTTACCTTTTCTGGATAAAGGCGATATTCTGATCGACGGCGGAAATACCTACTTCACCGATACCGATCGCAGATTCGCCGAATTATCAGCCAAAGGCATTCATTTTTTTGGGATGGGTATTTCCGGAGGCGAAAAAGGAGCACGATTTGCTCCTAGCCTTATGCCAGGCGGCATGACAAACAGGCTTATGAAAGGCTTCGTCCGATATTTGAAGCCATAGCGAGCAAAAGTGGACGAAGAGCCTTGTGTTGCTTATCTAGGCAATGGATCGGCAGGAAACTACGTAAAAATGGCCCACAACGGCATAGAATACGGAATTATGCGACTTATCTCAGAGGTTTATAATCTGATGAAACGTGCCTACAACATGGACGATGACACCATACAAAGAACATTTGAAAACTGGAATGAAACAGAACTTCAATCCTATCTTATTGAGATAACAGGGCAAATTCTTAAAAAAAAGATACTGACGGAAAGAAGCTTATCAATGTTATATCCGACTGGGCAAAATCGAAAGGAACCGGAAAATGGACCTCACAGAATGCCATGGATTTACAGGTACCGCCGCCAACCATAGATGCTTGCAGTTGCTATGCGTGATATGTCCAAAAACAAACCTGAAAGAATTACCGCTTCCAAAAAATTGGTTTGGAATACATCCCAAAGCAGTAGTGAGTCGCCTTTGGCGATTGAGGAACTTAAGGGAGCTTTACAGTTTTCCATATTAGTTACCTATGCACAAGGACTGGCCTTGCTAACCAAGGCTTCGGAAGAGTACAATTACGGGCTAAACCTTGAAACAGTGACAAAAATCTGGCGTGGAGGCTGTATAATTCGTGCCGCAGTATTGGAAGACTTCAGGATCGCATATTCAGGAAACCCGAACCTGCAAAATATTCTCCTTGATGACAGGATTGCAAAAGCGCTAAATGATAATCAAAAGAATATACGAAACACCATACAGGTCGCGGTTCAACAAGGTATTCCTGTGGCCGGACTTATGAACTCCCTGGCTTATTTTGACTCATACAGATCTGAACATCTGCCTACCAGCCTCATACAGGCACAGCGTGATTACTTTGGGGCACATACTTACGAACGTACTGATGCTCAGGGCTTATTCCACACAGAGTGGAATGACTAAAATTTAAATGGAACAAAATGAATAACGTCAATACTGTAAAGCCAGCAATTATTATTGTTTTTGGGGCGACGGGTGATCTGGCAAAAAGAAAGCTATTCCCGGCCTTTTACAATCTTTACCTTGATGGCCGTATGCCTGAAAAGTTTCAGATCATGGCATTGGGCAGGGCCAAAAGCGACAACGAGCAATTTCGCACCTATGTGAGTGAAAACCTTAGCTCCTTTTCCAGAAATAAAATAGATTCTGCAGAAACCTACCACCAGTTTGCTTCGCATATTAGTTATCTGCAGAATGATATCGACCAGGAAGAATCCTATGATGCGTTGAAACGTGATTTAGATGCCGCCGATCTCTCTTTTGGAGAACGTGCCAACAGACTTTTTTACCTCTCCATTGCACCATCTTTCATTGCTACAATCTCTGGCAATATCAACAGGTTAGACCTTGCGAGCAAATCCCGATCAGGACCGGATTATTATTGAAAAACCATTCGGTTACAATAAAAGTTCAGCTGTAACGCTGAACAAACTACTATCACAGACCTTCAAGGAAGAACAGATATACCGTATTGACCACTATCTGGGTAAGGAAACGGTACAGAATATCCTAGCCTTCCGCTTCGGAAATTCAATGTTTGAACCGCTTTGGAACCGTAACTTTATTGATTCGGTACAAATTACCGTTGCAGAAGAAGTTGGGGTTGAAGATCGCGGCTGGATTTTACGAGGATGCCGGTGCATTAAAAGATATGATACAAAACCACCTGATGCAGATTTTGACCATGGTGGCCATGGAAGCCCCTACATCACTGCAGGCAGATGAAATAAGAAACCGCAAGGCAGATGTTTTAAAATCCATACGCCGTATAACTCCTCAGGAAGTAGAACATTACACCGTAAGAGGCCAGTATGATAAAGGTTCCCTAAAAGGAAAAAACGTAAAGGGATACCTTGGTGAGAATGGAGTCGCTAGTAATTCTACTACTGAAACATTTGTTGCCATGAAATTTTATCTGGATAACTGGAGATGGCAGGGCGTGCCGTTCTATGTCCGAACCGGCAAAAGAATGCAGGAAAAGCAATCCTCTATAGTAATCCAGTTCAGGCCGGTCCCGCATTCTACATTTTCTTTTGGAAAGGAAGGAATGATGCCCAACCGCTTAATTATAAACATTCAGCCTGCGATGGATATAAGACTGCAGTTTATGACCAAAAAACCCGGACTTTCCTTATCGCTGAAACCAGCTGAAATGGTTTTCGATTATTTCTCATGCTCTACCAAATCACCTGAAGCCTACGAAACGCTCATACTGGATGCCCTGCTTGGAGATCCTACACTATTTATGCGTTCGGATCAGGTTGAAGAAGCATGGGATGTTGTAACCACCATTCAGGAAGCCTGGGAAAATGATAAATTTTTAAACCTGCATAAATATCAGGCCGGAACCTGGGGACCTGAGGCAAGCAGATGCCTTACTTGCCCGTCAGGGCCATCAATGGATATCAAACACCTATAACAAAGTAAAAGAAATAGCAAAAAGTATTTCAAACAAAAAAGAGATCATTACGAATTAATCCAAAATTAAAAGTTACCCAGTATATTGTGAAAATATTGTTTCAACTCTGTATATACTACTTCTTTATCCCTGAGTCCTGACTGTCGCCAATCAAGAAGATCGGTAATAAAAGGACTACCTGAAAAAATGCGGGGTACAAAGGCAATAATATTGAGTGTAACAAGATCTACATTTACGTTTTTAAACGTACCCTCTGCAATACCTTCAAGAATAATGTTTTTGATCAGTTCATAATTCTTACGGGTTGCATCTGTGATTACTTCCTTAATTACAGCGTGATGTAAAAGTGTTATTTCCCTACTCAGTAAGCGGTGAAAATCACGGTGGCTGTCAATAAAATCACCGTAAATCATAAGAAAGGAATCTAACTTTTTAGCCGCCCCTGTTTACTGTCCATTTTAGAGAGCGCTAACTGGTAGGCTGAAAACCTTCTTTTAAAAATGGTAAGATATAAATTTTCCTTCGAGCCAAAATGGTAATTTATAAGGGCGAGATTAACTGCTTCTTGCTGTTGCAATATGCCTCATAGATGTATCACTATATCCCCGAGCTGAAAACAAAGACTCTGCAGTTTTGAGCAGTGTTTTTTTTATACCAGTAATTTTGTGTATTTCCATATGATGATTATTCGTGCTACTGCAAATTTATCTTTTTTTACAAACAGATCAGCTTAACCTAGTTTAAGTCATAATCTTAAAATAGTTTAAGTCCCAATTATTTTCCATTGCTTACTTTTGAAGCATTAAAAAAGTAATATCTAATTTTGCCTTTTAAATTTGTGACAGAAGGATAAAATCCGCCTTACTTAACATCAAGATCTAAAAAGCATATTTAGACTATAATAAACCTTATAAGTAAATTAAAATGAACCCTAAAGAAAATATTGTGATTATTGGAGGAGGTTTTGCGGGTGTAAATGCGGCTAAAAAATTACTTCAGATCAATACAAACAGCACTGTCACTTTAGTAGACAGGAACAATTATAACTTTTTTCCACCTCTTCTTTATCAAGTGGCAACAGGCTTTTTGGATGTTTCTAACATCAGTTATCCTTATCGAAAATATTTTAGAGGATATCCAAATTTTAGGTTTTTCATGGGAGAACTTCTGGAGATTCAACCCCAGGATAATACGGTGTTACTTTCAACGGGTCAGTCGCAGTACGACCGTTTGATTATCGCCACTGGTACTACGAGTAACTTTTTTGGAAATGAGAATATACGTCGCAATGCTCTTCCTATGAAAACAATAGCTGACGCACTCCTTCTGAAAAACACACTGCTGGAACGTTTCGAGATCGCTTCAAGAATTACCGATCATAATGAAATCAAAAAGTTAACTACAATTGTAATTGCCGGCGGAGGCCCTACAGGTGTAGAAATCGCAGGAATGCTGGCTGGTCTTAGAAAAAATGTAATTGCAAAAGATTATCCAAGTTTAAAAGACCTTCCCTTTGCTATTTATGTCCTTGACGGGCTTCCAACCCTCCTTGCCCCTATGTCTAAGGCTTCGCAAGACTATACTTTTAAGTCTTTGCAGGAGATGGGGGTGATAATTAAACTTAACCAGCTGGTTAAAGATTTTACCAATGATACCGTTTTACTTGGTGACGGCACGACAATTCAAACCAAAAACCTACTATGGACAGCTGGCGTTACAGCACAAATTTTCAATGGATTGCCACAAGAATATTATGGAAAAGGAAAGAGACTCATAGTAGATGGCTACAATAAGGTTATAGGAACGACAAACATCTATGCCATTGGAGATACCTGTATTCAAACTGCAGATCAAGCCTTTCCAATAGGACACCCGCAAGCTTGGCACAAGTTGCCATTCAGCAGGGTACACTTCTGGCCGAAAATATACAGGCCGAAAGACTTCAGAAAAAAAGGAAACGCTTTGCTTACAATGATAAAGGCTCTATGGCTATAATAGGCCGTAATAAGGCGGTAGCAGAACTCGCCAGACCAAAACTACATTTCAGCGGCTTTATAGCATGGATGATGTGGCTTTTAGTTCACCTGCTTTCCCTGATACATTTCAAAAATAAAATAAAGACCTGTTTAAGCTGGATTTCTGCATACAGTTCTAAGGATCAATATCTGCGAATGATTATTAAACCGGAAAAAAAAGACTCTTAAACTTGTATGGAAAGATTATGGAATTATAGTTTTTTTTTCAGTATCTCTCAAGAAAAAAGAACACTCCACACTCTTAAACTAGTTTAAGGTTTTTTATTAAAGTATGTTATTGTTCACATAGTCTTTTGAGTACGAAATTTGCATAATATTTATTAAATCAATTTATGAAAAATTTATTCCTATCCGCAGTTATACTTATTTCTGCGTCTTTATACGCCCAGCAACCAAAACCAATGCGTTATGCGCTTCAGTCAATTACTGCCCCTCAAAGCACTGTTCCATACGGCAATAATGTGGCAGACTGGTCATTACGTAACATCGGACGATGCAAAGATTTATTATGAAGTATATGGTAAGGGAGCCCCGGTTTTGGTACTGCATGGAGGTATCTTCGGTTCTACTTTTGAGATGTACCATTTCATTGACAGCTTAAAGGTAAATCATCAGGTGATAGCTGTCTCTACAAGAGGTCATGGAAAATCAGAACTCGGAAATCAGCCTCATACTTACCAGCTGAAAGCCAAAGATGCGACCACTGTATTAAATGCAGTAACAAAAGACAGTGCGACTGTTATCGGTTTTAGCGATGGAGGCTATACAGGTTTTATGCTTGCGAGCCTTTATCCTGCTAAAGTTAAAAAATTAGTGGTAATTGGAGCTGGTGAAAGGCATCCTGGAGACCAGCCCAATGCTGTTACTGTCAAGCAGGCACTTGAACTGGATAGGCCGTTTTGGGAGCAAGCAGCTTTCCTTAATGCCAGATCCTAAAAGACTTCCTGAACTCTTTTCTCGTGTGCAGGAAGAATTCAACACCAAACTTACAGCCGATCAAAAACTATTCAGCACCATTAAGTGTCCTGTACTGGTGATGGTTGGGGATCATGATAATTTTATTTCTGTCGAACATGCCAGTCATGCTTCAAATTTTATTCTAAAGGGGCGACTGAGTGTTATTCCGGGTGCTGGTCATGGAGCCTTTCTCGAAAAAATGGAGTGTTGCATGGCCTGCGGTACACTATTTTTTACAACATTAAATCAAATACTCTAACATGATCAAGATGAAACATTTTTCTCAATTTATCATTCTTCTGTTGCTATTCACCCCCTGCATTATTTTTGGGCAGAAGATCAATCTTACCCAAGATAATCTCACGGCAGTGGGAAGTTACGTTTCCCAGAGTAAGGCAATGGGCAGTAAAGCCCTAAGGGTCGTTAAAGATTCCACTATAATTTTAGATGATGAAGCTACGTATGCCAGAATTAACAATGTGAATTTTTCGCAGGGAGTTATTGAAGTTAAGGTCTTGAGCAAAATTCTGAAAAATGCGCCTTCACATGCACGCGACTTCATTGGTTTAGCTTTTCACATCAACGATGATAATTCTAGATTTGAAGCAATATACATAAGACCTGCAAATGCCATGGCAGATGATCAGCTCCGAAGAAACAGATCAACACAATATTTTGCTTATCCTGATTTTAAATTTAATGAAAGCAGAAAAACTGCCCCGGGAGTTTATGAATCATATGAGGATATGGAACTTAACAAATGGATATCCGTTAAAATTGTGATAAAAGAGCGAGCAGGCAAAACTATATTTGGATGGACGCAGAGCGCCTTCTTTGATTGTAAATGATCTTAAACTGGGTAAAGTCGCCAATGGTGCACTCGGCCTCTTTGTAGATATCGGAACCGAGGGTTTCTTTAAAGATCTTATTATTCGAAAAGAGTAATGCGGGTCAATCAGAAAAAAATAATGTCTGCGTCACATTTTTTTTCTGATTTTACTAAGAAACTCAGGCGTTATCCCTAAATAAGATGCTATCTGCGTATTGGGTATCCTGTTGAGCAGTGCCGGGTACTGCTGTGTGAAACTGCGATAACGCTCTTCTGCCGTAGAACTGATATTCTGCAGGATCCGGTTTTGAAAATTAATATACTTACGTTCTGTAATAATCCTGAAGTTACGGTCAAATTTGTGATAATTTATAAATAAGTACAAGAGGTCATCATGGTCAATATGCGAGACTACAGAAGGCTCCAATGCCTCTATGTACATACGGCTTGGCTCTTGGGAATAAAAGCTGTGCAGGTCACTTATCCATTCATTTTCAGTCGCAAACTGAATATTATGCTCTTTACCAGATGGGTCTGCTTGCAAACATTTTAAAACAGCCGGAAATGATAAAAAAATAATGACGGCACACATCGCCTTCCTGCAGAAGGTATCCCTTTCTCCTGATATTTCTCTGAGAAAATAATCTAACTATTTCGTCACATTCCTTTTGATCAAGGGCGAAGTACCCATTAAAAAAACGAATTAACTGCTCAACGGGAGTTTCTTTTTCCGATAATGCTGTACTGGTATCCATGGTATCAATTAAGAAGTAAATATAAGAAATGTCATCCGTATTAAAAAGGTTAATAGGATTCGGTCGCTGACGGAAATTCTATACTCTTCACATCGGTAACATATCCTGCAACTGCCTCTGTTATAATAGTATGCAAATCTGCATATTTCCGTACAAATTTCGGACAAAAATCCTGATTCATCCCCAGCATATCATGAACAACCAGAACCTGGCCATCCACGCCGTCGCCCGCTCCAATACCAATAATTGGTATAGAAAGTGACAATGCTATCTCTCGCGCAAGGGTCGCTGGTAATTTCTCCAAAGTTATGGCAAAACACCCTGCGTCTTTGCGGCAGTAAAGCATCACGCTTAATCTTTTCTGCCTCGGTTTCTGACTGGGCGCGCAATCCAAAACCGCCATACTGGTGTACCGACTGCGGCATGAGCCCCAAATGCCCCATCACTGGAATTCCAGCATCTATGATCTTTTTTATATCAGGCAGTAACTCTTCACCGCCTTCTATTTTTAGTGCTTCTGCTCCTGTAGCTTTCATTATCGAAACTGCATTTTTCAGGGAGTCCATAGGATTACCGCGCTGGCTTCCAAAAGGCATATCAACTACAAGAAGCGCACGTTTTACTCCACGTCGCACACTTGTCGCGTGATAAATAATCTGTTCCATTGTAACGGGCAGTGTTGTATTGTAACCAGCCATAACATTGCCCGCAGAATCCCCAACCAGAACAGCATCTACACCTCCCTTATCTAAAAGGGCCGCCATAGTAAAATCATAAGCAGTCAGCATACTGATTTTCTCTCCTGCCGCCTTCATTTTTCGTATTACCTCAACGGTAACCTTTTTACTTTTATATTCTGTGGTTACTGACATGTATTTTTAAATTTAAAAATACAAATTTGGTTCATTGGATTGGTTGCTCGCAATATCTAAAAGAAGCAATAACATATCTAAAAGTGCTGTCCATAAAAAAACGTCTGGCAAGATATTTTTCTGCCACATATACATTTATTACAATATACGAATCAATTTTACCCCGCTATGCTTTAAAAAATTATTACAGAAGAACCAAATATATCTAAAAGTAATTTCGCTAAATATAATTAACTTTGCTTTTCTACCTTGGGAATCTGAGATTAAACTATTAATTAGAAACCCTAAAAAAATTATAAAAATAGTACGTAAAGGTTTTACAACAAACAGCCATACCTAATTTATGGACCAGAATACAAAAAAAGCATACATAAATAGAGATATTTCCTCTATCAGACAAGATATTGGTTTGGATAACTCGTGACCTGATTTCTTGATTTATGACTCAAAACATCATCGTAATGATTTCATACAGGAAAAACCATTTCGGTCAGGCCATTTCTCCATAATACTTATTGTTAAAGGCAGTATGAAAATAAAAGTAAATTTATTTGAATATGAGATGTCAGCTAAAGAAGTATTAATTATTCCCCCTATGCAATTCGTGAAATGATAATGGAAGATCAAGGTGTACATTTCATTTCGCTTCTCTTCACAACAGAATTTCTGGAACAATCAAGAATATTGGGGAAATATTTTAATGTAGCGGGCTTCCTCAAAGAAGGTCAGGCTTCATTAAATAAAGTAAGCCAAACTGATTACGTGGTGCTGACAGAACTGACAAGAATAATAGCCGCTCTTTTAAACAATGACTTGTACACTGGTAAAGATGATGAAGTAATACGAAATCTTTTCAGGGCAGTACTTTTAAAAATTAATCAATATTATGATGAAATTCCAGCGGAAAACCAGTTGTCATCGGATCTCATCTATAGATTTATAAAATTGCTTTCCCAACATTACCTCTCACAGCGTGAAGTAGGTTTTTATGCTGAAAAACTGCATGTGAATGAAAAATATTTAACCCAGATGCTAAAACGCAAATCTGGTAAAACAGCCAGGCAGTTTATTACTGAAATTGTAATCCTGGAGGCAAAAGTACTGCTTAGTGAGAATTTACTCTCCGTAAAAGAGATTGCCGGAAAACTTCATTTTGAGAATCAATTTCATTTCAGCCGTTTCTTTAAACAATATGCTGGAATAACGCCTACTAACTACAGAAAAAGTTAAAAATAAGCGGGACATTTTCTGTCAAAACAGTAAATGTCCCGCATTACTTACTGATAGCGGCAGGCTCTAAGTATAAATACTATTTCTTATTTTGTTCAAACCAAACTATAAAGGAGTCAACAGCTTTTTGAATAAAGTCTTTAGCTGAACCTGCTTTAATGACACCGCTTTCATCAAAAGCCTCATTTATTTTAGCAAGATAGACTTCTGGTCAGTGCATTACGGGAATATTCAAAAATACAAGACTTTGTCTTAAGTGATGGTTCGCACCAAAACCTCCTACAGCTCCAGGAGAATTACTAAAAACGGCACCCGGCTTTCCATCCCAAACACTTTTACCATAAGGACGTGAGCCTACATCAAGCGCATTTTTAAGTACAGCCGGTACGGATCTGTTGTATTCTGGTGTAATAAAAATAAAACCGTCAAGTCTGCTTTACTTCATCTCTAAAAGCTGTATAAGCTGGCGGCACTTCATTGTCATCGTCAAAATCCTGATTATATACGGGCAGATCATCCAGTCTGATTATTTTAAAATCAAAACCTGCAGGTGCCATAGCTTGCACCGCTTTTGCTGTTTTTTTTGAAAACGATTCTTTACGCAGACTTCCTGCGATTATACCAATTACTTTACTCATGATTTTATATTTTTATTATTATTTTGTAGTAACTCTGCTCTACAGCAGACTGATTTACTATCTAATTTACAAAAAAAATGCCGGTCACCCGGCGGCTTTTTTCGCTTATTAACCTTTATAATCCCCTATTAAAAGAACCGATTTAATAGTTTTTCCTTTTTCTGAATCTTCAACCGCCTGGTTGATATCTTCAAACGCATATGTTTTAATAAGCTTATCAAAAGGAAACTGGCCGTGCTGATACATTTTTATCAGTTTGGGAATAAATTCCTGAGGTACACTGTCACCCTGATTTACAAATTTAATTTTGTAACCTTTTGTTAAAAATATATTGGTTTCAAGCTGTAGTGGTTTTGTAGCTACACCAATTACAGCAATTTCGCCCACAGGAGCTAATACAGCCAGAGAATTATTAATAACTTCATTTCGTCCAGTAGTATCTACTGCATACTGCACGCCATTAGGCAGTATTTCCTTAATACGTTCCTGAACATTTTCGTTAAGGCTGTTTATGGTATGGGTAGCACCAAGTTCTTTAGAGAATTCTAGTCTCTCATCATTAATATCCACAGCAATAATAGTTGTTGCAGAAGAAGCTTTTGCGACCATAACCGCAGAAAGCCCCACTGCACCTGTACCGGAAATAACAACTGAACTTCCTACCTTAACTTTAAGGGTATTGATTATTGCTCCTGAACCTGTTTGTATCCCGCATCCCAATGGTCCTAAAATTTCTAAAGGTGCATCTTTGGGTACTGCAATTACATTATTTTTATGAGCAATAGAATAAGTGGCAAAAGACGACTGCGAAAAGAAATTATCATTAATTGGCTTATGGTTATGGTCGTGATGGCTGTGTGTGCCGTCAACTCGCGCACCTGAAAAATTCCTTTGAAAAAATTCATAACAATAGGCCGGTGTCCCGCTTCGGCAGATCTCGCATTCTCCGCAATAGCCATACGTAAGTACAACATGATCCCCTACTTTTAGGTGATGTACATCGTGGCCAATCTTTTCTATAATTCCTGCACCTTCATGTCCCAGTATAACCGGAAAATTTGGAGACCCCATAATAAAATCACGTGCTACCATATCTGTATGACAGATGCCGGTTGCCACTATTTTCACTAAAACTTCTTCAGAGCCAGGCTCATCAAGAAGAACTTTGCTAAGCTCAAAATCACTGCCTTTTGCACCAACGACTGTCGCTGTAATTTCCATAAATTTAAATTTTAAAGTTCTTAAATCTGGTACTTTTATTTGATACCAGTAAATTGTAATTAATTAGGTAGAGCGTCGCTTGATAATAAAAGAAGATCCGAATTATTATTTATAATAACAGTGCGACTATAATTAGATTAAAAGATATAGATGATAAATACATCTGTAACCCTTCTATCAAATTTCAGAATAAATAATAACCTATACCCTTAAACTATTTTAAGAAATACTCTTAAAGTAGTTTAAGCAAAACACCTACAAAATTAAAACAAACAGAACACAATGAATTGATTATCAAATCAAAAAAAAAGAAAAAAAAAGAAAAAGTATCTCCTTAAAAGTAATTTGTTCATACTGTTTGATACAGGCATTCATTCGTAGGGTTTTAAGGTTAATACTAAATGATTATAGTATTATCTTCCCGAATTTTAGATACGTTTTTTTATTTCTTCCTTAAAATGTAACTCAATTTCCGATTAGTATAACTCTGTCTTTTTTTATTAAATGAACTTTGCATTACATAAGACATAGTAATTAAAAATCTTTTTAAACGTAAACAAATGAAAAAAATTAGTGTATTAACATTAGCCGCTGTTACATTATTCTTAACAGCATGTGGTAAAAAAGCATCAAGTGAAACAACAACAAGCGAAGAAAAGCAGGTCGCCGAAAAAAAGGGAGAAGTATTAGCGGTAAACCTTGATATCTCTAAAGTAGACTGGAAAGCTTTTCATAAAGGAGGTTTTGCACCACGCTGGGGAACTCTTGCTATTAAGTCAGGTGAGGTTTCAGTTGAAGCTGATGAATTAACTGCAGGTGATTTCGTAATTGACATGCAGTCTCTTAAAGTAGATCCAGCTTCCGTAACTGAAAAAGACAAAAAATATTCAGAATTAGAAGGCCACCTAAAAAGTGCTGACTTTTTTGATGTTGAAAAAAATCCAACGGCTGGCTTTAAAATTACAAGTGTGACTGACTTACCTGCTCCTGCAAAAGATGCTGTTGAAGGCGCTAATAAAACAGTAAGCGGTAATTTAACCCTTAAGGGAAAAGCTTTGAATGTTACTTTCCCGGCAAAAGTTACAGTAGCAGAAGGAACTGCATCTATAGAAGCTAAGTTCACTGTTAACCGTACAGACTGGGATATCAAATTTGGGTCTTCTGAGGGCACAAAACCTATTCCCAATTCTTCACGTAAATCTAAAACGCCATTTTTCTCTACGCTTCGTTCCATAAATGAATATTCTGTCTGGATAGCAGAAACAGGCTGTACAGAATGTGCTTTGCGAATAGTTGCAGTATTAGCTTCCGATAAACCAAAATGCAATACTTTACCTGCCGCAATCAAGTCTTTTACCGCGCCTGCAACATCTTCAATTGGTACATTAGGATCAACACGGTGTTGATATAAAAGGTCGATTCTATCTGTTTTGAGTCTAGTTAATGATTCTTCAACCACTTTCTTAATATGTTCCGGTCTGCTGTTTAAAGTGATATTTGGCGCACCGATTTCAAAACCAAATTTAGTAGCAATAGCCACTTTATTTCTAAATGGAGCTAATGCTTCTCCCACTAATTTCTCGTTTGTATAAGGGCCGTAAACTTCAGCAGTATCAAAAAAGGTAACGCCGCTTTCATACGCTTTGCGGATGGTTTTAATGCCCTCTTCAATCTTTGCAGGCGCACCATAATTGGCACTAATGCTCATACAGCCTGCTCCCAAAGCAGAAACTTTTAACTTTCCAAGATTTCTTGTAGTCATTTTATTTTCTTTATCCTTGCTTTGTTCATTAATTTCAATATTGCTGGATGAAGCTGTGATCAAGCTTGGTGTAAGCATTAAGCCTGCTCCGGCTATTGCTGTTTGCTGAAAGAATTTTCGTCTCGAATTTTCGTCCTTGTTACTGGTATTATCGTGTTTCATTTTAAGATATTTTAAATTGCTTAGCAAATTTACCATTGAAAAAAACAATCGACAGAAACAGATTACCTATAAAAAAGATACAAATTACTGAAAATGAAAAAAACGCCTCTTGGGAGGCGTTTTGATTTTTTTAATTTCTACTGATGGCTTGCGACCGGTATTCTTTTGGAGTGAGATGAACCTGCTTTTTGAAGAATTTTGAAAAGTAATTGGGATATTCAAAACCTAGTTCGTAGGCAACTTCAGCCGTATTTAATTTTTGATTTTGAACCAACAATTCTTTTTGCTCTTTTAATAATAAAATCGTGGATATTCTCCAAAGCCGATTTTTGGGTAAAGTGTTTAATGATATCGCCCAGGTAATTCGCTGTCAATCCTAATTGATCTGCAAAATACTGGACGTTTGGAAGTCGCTTTACAGGCTCGTTATAATAGTCGATCAAACTTTGTTGAAAATCTGTTACAACACGGTTGTACTGTTTAGGGTCAGTAGAAAATTGCCTTTTGTAAAATGCTTCTACCAAAGATACAAGTACATTTACATAAGAAAGTAAAACTCCAAAATGTTTTATTTCACTTTCATAGTATTTAATCATTAATTTAAAGACTGCTGACACTTCTTCAACCTCATCATCGGTTAAATATAAGGCTTCGTGCTGTCCGTAATCTAAGTAAGTTTTGAATAAAAACCTGTTTTCTTCGATGATTTTTTTTGAAAGCTGGAGATACATTCCGGTATAAGTAGGTTCGGCATCCCAGCCTGGCTCAATAATTAAATCTGGTGTATTAAAAAACACCGCAGAAACAGGCGCAACATCCGGAGTAGATTTTCTTTTATATTTTATTTTGATTGAAATTCTATAAAAATCTACAACAACAGGCTCAGAATTCAGAATTATTTTTAAAGGATCATAATAACCTACGTCAATATCGTTATCCAGAGGTATTTCCATACCCATAAACTGATTATATGATTTAAAATCCGTGAATGTTTTCATATAGGTAAAATTGAAAATTTAGACAACAAGAAATTGAAAATTATAAAATAAAAACATTTTTATTCTAAGTCTTAATTTTTTTGAATAATCTTGAAAGACAAATTTATAATTTTTAAAATTGATTATTTATGTATAAATATATTTTTAGTAATTAAAATGATATAATAAACTGAAAGTATGCAAGGCTACCGAAACTCTTATTCCCAAAGAAACCTACTTTTGACTACAAGGTTACGACTTTTGACTACATTCAATTTCTGATTACCGCTGACCTTTGCAGTATTAATTGATATTTAATTATCAGAAAAATGAATTTAAAAGATAGCACAATCCTCATTACAGGAGGAACAAGCGGAATTGGTTTAGATTTCGTAAAACAACTGACCGAACTAGGAGCAAATATTATCGTTACAGGACGAAAGCTTTACTCATTGAACAAAACAAAAAATGCGTTTGCAAACGTACACACTTTTCAAAGTGATGTGAGCAATCCAAAAGACATTGAAATGTTATTCAAAGAGGTAACACAAAAGTTTCCAGACTTGAATATCATCATAAACAATGCAGGATTGATGCGACTGATTGATTTGCAGGACACTTCTTTGGATTTAGAAAATATCAACCGTGAAATTGCCACCAATCTTTCAGGAACTATTCAAATGGTGCATCAATTTTTACCACATTTGGCAACTAAAAAAATCGGTCGCGATTGTAAATGTTTCATCTGGTATTGCATTTATGTGTTACTCTGTTGCGCCCATTTACAGTGCTTTGCAAAAGCTGGCGTTAGAGCCTATACACAGGCATTGCGTTTGCAATTAGAAAATACTAATATAAAAATATTTGAAATGATACCCCCGGGAGTGAAAACCAATTTACAAAATGAATGGGTAAAACAACCCAATGAAAAAAGGATGATGACTGCCGAGACGATCTTATCTATTGCCCAAATTCGTTGCAGCAGTTAGCGACTGTTTTTTTTATTTCGAATTATTGGCTGATATTTTTCAATTCTTTTTACAGGCTCTTAATTCTAATACTATTTGTTTTATTAGATAAATAATCGTCGCTGTAAAAATTCCAATAAATAATACTGTCGCGGTACTAGACCCACTAAATGTACTTTCACTTAAAAATAAAAAGAGGTTTTTTAAGGAGTAATATAAACCAGCTGTTAAAAATGCTCGCTGTAAAAAGTCCAGTGGTAAATTTCAGCTTATACTTTTGGACAGAAATTCGAGGAAATAGTACTAATAGAACAATACTAATTACAGCAGATAGAACTATTAAATAATGGTAGTATTTAAAAGCCGCTTTATGTCCATCACTTGCTTTACTAAGGATATACATAAAAAAGATAGAGAATAGCACTATTCCGCTGTATATTACAAAACTAATCTTATAACCTTTCTGCATTTTTGTTAGATTTCTTACTGCGTAATTTCTGCGAAACTTCTCACCAACGTTTTGGGACTACCTTTAGTGGGTTTGGTGCTAGATGAAGCCATTCTTCGGATTTGCCGCCCGAGTAATGGCGAACAGGGGAAGCAGAGAATCTAAATGCAAAACCATTTTTCCATTACACCAATTGCCCAAATCCAAAGAAGTGGTCGCTGCAGGCAGTATTTTTAATTTTTATTTTATAATTTTTGGAGTATAAATAAAATTCCCTGTTTGATCAATGTAGCAATATTTGCCATCATATTTGACGTTTGCTATTCCGTCCCTGAAATCATCTGCATAATCAAAATGAGCCTTGATCACTATTTGGCCTGTTTTATCAATATAACCGTATTTATCACCATACTTAATACGTGCAAAACCGGCACAAAAATCGCGCGCATTTTCATATTGAGGATCGACAATTATTTTTCCTGTCTTATCAATGTAGCCGTGTTTATTATTCATTATAATTCTAGCCATTCCATCATTGAATGAATAAGCAAAATCAAATGAGGGGTTAATAACTATTTCCCCGGTCTTGTTAATGTAACCATATTTACCATTAATACTAACAGGAGCTATTCCTTCTTTAAATTCATGTGCTATCCCAAACTGGGGGCTGATTACTACTTCTCCCGTTTTATTGATATAACCAGATTTACCGTTAAGGATCACCAGGGCCATTCCGTCACTAAACTTATCTGCATAATCAAATTGAGCTTTGATCACTATTTGTCCTGTTTTATCGACATAGCCATATTTGTCGTCATATTTAATACATGCAAGTCCTTCCTGAAAATCATTAGCCCAGCTAAATTGTGGTGTGATGACTATTTTTCCTGCTTTGTTAACGAAGCCAAATTTTTCTTTGATACTTATTAATCCAAGTCCTTCGCTAAACCTATCTGCATAATCAAATTGAGGTATAATGGCTGTTTTGCCTGAAAGATCTATATAACCAAATTTACCGTTAGTACTTTTAATCACTGCAAATTCTTCGTTAAAATAGGTGGCTACATAAAATTGGGGCTTTATTACAATTTTTCCTTTTTTGTCAATGTAACCGAATATATCATTAACAGTAATCGGATAAAGTTCATTGAAGACTTTTTTGTTCTGTGCCGTGCTTTCTTTGCGACTAAGCATAGTTACAATTATTGTTAAAGTTAGTATTAAATTTTTCATAGTAAATATAAAGGTGTTTCTTATAAAATTAATTTTTCATGTATTTTTTTCAAGAGGTCTACAGCTACTCTTATATAACCTGCAACGTTCTGGTACTACAGCGGGTTTGGGGTTAAATTAAAAACCATCTTCGGATTTACTACCCGAGCGGGAGCCAACAAGCGAAGCAAATCATCCCAAAGACATAAACAACTTTCAATTAAGCCAATTGCCCAAATTCATCTGTCACCAGCAGTGTTCTTTTTTAGTTTTTAATAATTGATTCTATCTTAAAGTCTTTTGTCCAATATTATTAAAAATTGTTTCTATTTGAACAGTGAAGAAATTATTTAAGGATTGCCAGCTACTAACATTTATCCCATAATTTCCATTTTTATCAATATTATTCACAATGTTTAAATTTCCGATTTTTAAGACATTGTCACGAAATTTCAAAAAGTCTTTTCTCCAAATAATAAGATTATAACTACCGATTAAAAAAAGGTTTTATTTCAGGATGGAAAGCCCACATTTTTTCTTGCTCTTCTAATGAATAATTAAAATAATCAGCTTTTGAAGTTCCACAACCCCAAAAAGATTCTTTTCTTATCTCCGTTTCATTTGGGCATTTTGAATCATCATAAGTTAAAGCTATAAACGTAAAATTTCGAGGACTTTTTTATTAGTTTCTGTACAAATTATGACTTTATAATTTCCATCAACATTTTTAAAAGCTAATAAATCGCCTTGCTCAATGCTCTTAATTTTTTCCATTCGACTATCTAAAACAGTTCATTTTTTTTGAGTTTTTTTTGGCTCATTGCTGGTAACCTATTGATATGTGTTACAAAACCACACAAAGCCGTCCAAATTTGAGCGCCTATGTGTGATAAATTTCACACATTATTTATTTTCAAATATATCTTTTTTTTCACTGCAAATTTTCAAAATGTCTTTTAATTTGAGTGATGACTCTAACCTGCATTGTACAACTCCTCAATTCCATTAGAAAACCAAATGACGATTAAATAATCCTACCTCTTAAATTAACAAAACTTCTCCCATCCAGAAAAAACGAAAAAAAAGAAAGCACAGAACAAGTGTCAGAGCGATGCGCAGTGCTATAAATCCCGAAGGGCGGACAAAGGAAATGAAGTCCGTTATGCGCACGCAAGCAGACGCAATGGCGCTATCTTGACTGCCCTTTTTAGTCGTTTGGAAAACATTCTCTAACTAGCCAACTGAAGTAACTGCAGATCCGTTAACTCATACAAAAACCTCCAAGCTTAAACACTTGAAGGTTTCATGATTTTAATTTATTTAATTAATCAGGTTAAAAATTTAATAAAGGTGGTTTTTTTTGAAGTTCAGAAAGCAGTTTCCGGTTTCCTTTGTTTACAGCTGTCCGCACTCTTATTTTCTTTCCTTCATATTCTTTAATACATTTTTCGAGTTCGCCGTACAGCCTGTTGTATTTCTCGTACAGCTTTTCAAGTGATTCCATGCCTTCCCGAATAGCAGTATCTTGCGATTCCTCTAATACATAAGAAAATACCGAAGACATCGCTTCAAATTTATCAAAGGCCGAAGCAATAATCCGGTGCTCTCTGGAATTTATTCCATTCATTATTAAATCTTCTTATTAAATTAATTATCAAAAAACGTTTTTTATAAAGCTAATTTTTGCAGTACTTTTTCAGGATAGTCTGCAATAATGCCGTCTACCTCAAGCTGGATCATATTATCAATTGCTTGATCCTCATTAACAGTCCACGGTATAATTTTAATCTTCATTAATCGAAGTGAATCCACTTCTGTTTTGTTTAATAATTTATAATGCGGACTGTAAATTTCTGGTTTAAAATTAAGTAAAGAGAGATTTTTGGCTATGCCACCTTCTCCAACCAAATATGCAATTTTTGTTTTTGAATATCTTTTATGCATAACATTTAAAACTGTCGGGTCAAAAGACTGAATATTGATCTTTTTTTCAATACCTTTTTCTTTAATAATTTTCATCACCAAATCAGCAAAAACTTCCGGTTCTGGCTGTCTTTTACCATAATCCGATTTTTCAGATTTGATTTCGATATTGTAGCGAACGGGTTTTAAATTGTTTTTGGCAATATACTGCTCCACACTGTCAATCATTTCTGAAAGCAGGGGTTTATATGTTTTTTGTTTCTGCTGCATCGGGAAAGCTGTATTTCCTTTTGAACCGCCATCAAACTTTCGGATACTGTCATAAGTCATTTCATAAAGATTATAGCTCTTTTCTTTGTCCTTTGTAATTGGCTTTCCTTCTGTATCGAGCATATATTGCGAAGACATAAAAGGTTCATGAGAAACAACTACTTTCTGGTCTTTGGAAATCACAACATCCAATTCTACCACGGCGACTCCTTTTTTTACAGCGCTTATAAATGCTGGAATGGAATTCTCAGGAAAATTGCCGCGATCGCCTCTATGTCCCTGCACTTCGATAATTCTTTTTGATGTTATTGCCTTTTGGTCGCCGCAGGGATATATGGCTGATACCACTGTTAAAACGCAGATTATCTTTTTGAATTTCAGCATCTTATTTTTAAATTATTTTATTTTATCTATTCTGTAGTCGCTGTTTGCTGTATGTGTTTTACCAAACATATCTGTAGCTTTGATTTCAATTGCATGTTCTCCAACGGCAAGATCAGATGGAATATTTCCTCTCCAGACATGGGTGCTTTTTTCAGGATCTGAGGAACGTTTTCCGGGCATAAGAACTTCAGAAAGTTCCCATTCATAAACCAGTTCAACATAAGACGGATCCTGTACTTCTACATACTCCATTTCTTTCCATTCGCCTTGATCTACACGATAAAGCACTTTGTCTTTTTTGCTTCCCATGAAAAAATTAGCAAATACACCCGATTTTGTGCGTTTTCCTTTGGCTACCACTTTTGGAGCAAAAACTTTCATTTGATAATTATCTGGCTTACCTGCTGTTTTATAATCTACAGTATATTTATTTCCATTGAAATGAATAAAAGCATATCCTTTTGGGGTGCCGTCTCTCATAACCGATATTGGAATTCCTTTCTCATCCAATTTCCCAGAATACCAATCTCCTGAAGTGGTCCCGATATTATAGTGGTGATGCGGTTTTTCCTGAAGCCATCCGTCTTTCTTTTCCAAAAAGTCCTGACAGCCGCATATGAGTATGCGCAGAAAGTGAAAGTGTATGGGGAAAATCCTTTAAAAGTTCAAATAACTTCAGGCGGTCTTCATCCCTGAAAGAATCATCTTTAGGGTCCGGCTCACTGATCGGAATGTGAAAAGCCAGTACGATTAAATTATCTTTGGGAACTATTTTTAGATCATTTTCTATAAACTGCATTGCTCTTCTGTAAAACCGCCCCAATACCCTTCATTATCTCTTGGGTCTGGATATAAAACATCATCAAGTACAATAAAATGCACTTTACCATAATTAAAAGCATAATTAGCAGGTCCGAAATGAGCTTCATAGGTTTCATCGGCAAGATTATCTGCTTTGGCATCAAAATTTAGATCGTGGTTTCCTAAAAGATTGTACCATGGAATCCCGATTTTTTTTACTGCCTGAATATAGGGATTAAATAAACTTAGGTCATTTCCAACCAAATCTCCCATACTTAATCCAAAGGGAATATTTTTGATGCCTTCGACCTCAGCAACAATTCCTCTTGCAAAAAAATCAACTTCTTCCAAATTATAAGGTCGCGGATCTCCAAAAATAAGCGCAGTAAAATCTGCTCCTTCTTTTTGGGGAATCAATCCAAAATCAACTGATTCAGGAAGTTTTCCACTCGGAGCAACTCCTTCAAACTTACCTTTAGGAGAACCAGCTGGTTTATGATTATAGAAAAACTGAGGCAGATTGTCTTTATTAACCTGAATCTTATAACCAGAGGGTTTGATTACAGCGATAATAGCATCACTCTGCGGCTGAACTCGTAGTTTCCTTTTTTATCTGTCAAGACTACGTCCCGGCCGTTAGTTACCGCGACATTTGCAATGCCTTTTTCTTTTTTCTCCTTTTTTCCGTTCTGATTTAAATCTTCAAATACGATTCCTTTAACTGTTGTCTGTGCGGATAAAAAACCGCAGAACAATAATGAGCTTACTATATATATCTTTTTCATCTTTTATATTTATTTATCCCACCATACTTTGGTATTGATATTATCACCTCCAACCATCTGAACTGCTTCTAAATAATTTTGATTGTTTTTAATCTGCTGATTGTCCGGATAGGTAAATCTTGAGGGCACTACTGCACCATTCAGCATTGCTTGCGGTTGTCGGCAGTACTGGAAATCCTGTCCTGCGGTATTCAAACCACTGCTGATAATCTGTAAAATATAAAGCATAATATTTCTGCGGCATGATTCTTTCTAAAGTGCCGTCGTACTGCGCTTCTGGTTTATTAAAATAGATGCTGGGAACCGTTGCTTTTACTTGTTCTATTGCTTGCTCTTACCCCTTTTTCGTAGTGTCCTTGTGCATCTGCAATCAGACCTTTCTGCGCTAATTCTGCCTTGATAAACTCAACTTCGGCATAGGTTAAAAGAAAGATCTGCATTGGGTTTTGTGCCTGCACATTCAAAAGTGTCGAAGCATTGTATTTGAACTGCGAATCCGAACCGGCATAAGCACTTGTAATTCCTTTAAATCCAATTGGCGCATTGGTAACCAAAGCTGTAGCTCCTGTTGCAATTACAGCTCTTCGGGGATCTTCAAGCGTATTTAAATTATCTATAAAGAAAGAAGCCATTTTAATATTCAGATTAAAATCCTGCGGTCTTCCCCATGGAGAAACATTAGGGGCAACTCCTGTAATTTTTAAAATAGCACCTTCGGCAGTATTAGTAAAAACAGGATAAACTTCAGGATGGTCTGCCATATAGGCTAGTTTTGCAAAAGCGCCGGTTTCTGTTCTGTTAGAAACCCTTAAAAGCAGTCTCATTAATAAAGAATTGGTAAACTTCTTCCATTTCAGAACATTGTTTTGAAACAATATATCTTCAGTATAAATCATCGGTTTACTAACATCATACAGGGTATTGGCCCTTTCCAAATCAGCTAAAAGTGTCTGGTAAATAAACTCCTGTTTATCGTATTTTGGATACAGAATCCCATCTTCCCCGCGTCTTGCTTCTGTCATTGGAACAGGGCCAAAAAGATCCGTTAAATTGGCATAAACCAACGCATTCAGAGTCAAGGTCGCTGCTTCATAATTGCCATCACCTGCTTTTACTGCCGCCATGCGCATTTCTCTGATATTGTTGAGCCATTTGTAATAATTATTCCATGCCGAGTTACCAATATTGTTGCTCACATCATAACGATGCAGACCTCCGGTAATACTTGGAAAAGGAAGTGAAACCTGCATCAAATTAAAAGTAACATCTACACTCTGCGAAGCATTCTGCGAAGCAATTCCATAAATAATGGGGTTAATTAAGGTGCCTGGGCTTATCTCTGTAATAAGGTTAGGATTCTCGTTAAGCTCCTCGTAACTTCCTGTGCAGGAAATAGAAAATGCTGTTAGCAATAGGATTACTGCTGTAATTTTTATCTTTTTCATTGTCTTATTATAAAGTCAAACTTAAATTAAAACCATAAGTAGCTGGTGATGGCATCTGCCCCATTTCTATACCAGGCAGAATTGTATCTCCGTTCAGGGTCGCCGTTTCAGGATCGTATATTGGAAAATCTGAAATAGTAGCCAAATCTCTTCCAAAAATTGAAAACTGCAGGGACTGAAGTCCTGTATTTTTCAGCCATCTTTTAGGCAGGTTATATTGAAGGCTGACTTCGCGGAGTTTTGCAAAAGACGCATCAAAAGAATTGGATTCGATATTCGCTCTTCGGTAATAACGAACATACCAGTCTGCAGTTGCCACTTGTTTCGTATTTGGAGAAAAAGACCCGTCTGCATTCTGTACGACACCATCTCCAATGATAAAGCCGTCTTTTCTTCCCATTTCATTAGAATTTAATTTCCCCTGCTCTGCAAGTTTATGGTGTGTCTGAGAATAAATAATTCCACCGTATTGACCGTCAATAGTTACATTCATGGTAAAATTACCTATTGAAAAACTATTGGTTAGACCTGCTTTCCAATCCGGACTTGCATCACCTATATATTGAATTTCTTCAGGATATGCAGGAAGTCCTGCATTATCGTAAACAATTTGTCCGTCTGGAGATCTCACAAATCCGAATCCATAAATAGCACTTGTTGTCCCGCCGACTTTTGCAATAATAGATGCCGTTCCGCCGGTGCCGATAATCTGCTGTCCGTCGATTCCATCGGGCAGTTCCATTACTTTATTCCAATTGCGCGACCAGTTCAGCGTTGAATTCCATTTAAACTTCTCACCATCAATAATCTTCCCTCCAAGTGTAAGCTCAATACCGCGGTTTCTTACTTTTCCACCATTTAAAACCGTCGCACTGTAACCCGTTGAGAAATCCATCGGAATATCAATAATTTGATTTTTAGTCACACTTTCATAAACTGTAGCATCTGCTGTAAGTCGGTTTTTAAGCATTCTAATTTCGAAACCTGTCTCAAAACTAGTTGTGATTTCAGGCTTAAAATGATCATTATATAAAACCGTTAAAGTCTGGGCAGAACTTGGAAAAGCACTCTGTCCATAATATTTCTGTGTTTTATACGGTTCTGTATCATTTCCTACCTGAGCAAAAGAAAGTCGGTATTTTAGAAAATCAATTGCTTTTGGAAGAGTAACCATTTCAGAAATAATGGCACTTGTATTTATTGACGGATAAAAAAATGAATTGTTTTCCACAGGAAGTGTGCTGGTCCAATCGTTTCTTCCCGTAATATCAACAAATAGCATTTCTCCGTAAGACATAGAAACCAAACCATATAAACTGCTCATTTTTTTATAAGCATCACCCAAAGTCAGAATTGGTGCGCTTGAACCATTTGAAAGTTTGTAAACTCCCGGAACAACAAGACCAGTTACCTCGGCTTCTGTTCTTCTGTATTTGTAACTCATGGCGTTTCCTCCTGCCGAAGTCGCAAGGGAAAATTTACTTCCAAAGTCTTTTTTATAAGAAAGCAGAAAGTCGGAATTGATTTCCTGTTTAAAAACATCCTGTCTTTCATAAAATCCTTTAGCATATCTATTGATGCTGTACGGTCTTTTCTGTTCTCTGGTCTGATTGTACGTATTCATTGAAGAACGAAGCATCAAGTCCAGATTTGACGATAAAGTTATGTTGGCAAAAATATTACCCACAATTTGATCACTGTCCAATGTATTAGTTGCCTCATAAGCAATTAAATATGGATTGTCTATAAAAGAACTGAAAGGATGTAACTGCTGAGTCTGCTCTTTGCCTTTTTCCCAAATTGGGCGGTACCAGTCCAAATCAATATTAGGTCGCTGAAAAATCATAAAATAAGCAATTGATCCATTATTGTACCCTGTAGAAGGCAGATTATCACTGTTTCTGGTATTGTAATTTATTGCAGTACCCAATTTAATTCTGTCCGATACCTGATAGTTGGCATTAACCGCGGCGGTAACCCTGTCAAAACCAGTATTGGGCATAATCCATTCGTTCTTTTGATTTCCCACAGAAAGACGCATCGATCCCTTACTGTCGCCTCCCTGAATAGAAACATTATTATTTAAAGTAGCACCTGTTCTCCAGAAATCTTTACGATTATCCCTGTAAGACTGCCAAGGAAGTCTTTCTGCCGACTGTCCTTGTAAAATAGGATCATACTGGTAGAAATTTTGTCCGGTAAAAGCCGGTCCCCACGCTGCTGCTGGTACCGCTGGTAGAAGTTCCGTCTGCAGAATTTCCATAGGAATAATATTGGTTTCCTGATGCATCTGGCGAATTCCCAGTTCCCTGCCCATAGCTGTACTGATAATCAGGCCATCTCTGGATTACATCAAATGTCGCTCCTGTATTGAAGGAAATTCCCAACCCTTTATTTTTCTTTCCTGATTTTGTGGTAATAATTAATGCTCCGTTGGTACGCACGACTTCCGTAAAGAGCAGTTGCACCTGCACCTTTAAGCACCGTTACTGCATCAATATCATCTAGATTAAGATCTGAAATTCCATTACCATAATCAATTGGAGAATCTTCTCCCATGTAAGCGCTCGTTGAACCCGATGTTGTCATCTCCGCATTTACAGGAACACCGTCTACAACAATAAGCGCATAATTCCCTTTTGGGCTTAGTGACCTATTCCCTCTAAGTGTAATCTGCTTGCGAATTTAATGGTCCTGAACCAGTGGATGTGATGCTTAATCCTGCTACTTTACCTTTCAGTCCAGACGACCAGTTATTAGGCCTTCCCTGCGAAAGGTTTTCAGATTTTATGGTCTGCTGTGAAAATCCTAAACGCTTTTCTTCTCTTTTGATTCCAAGGGCAGTCACTACAACTTCATTAAGCTCACTTGTGCTTAATTTCAGTACAACGGTAATTGGGTTGCTTGCTTGCAGAGACCTCCTGCGAAATATACCCCATATAAGAAATGACAAGTACCGCTGACGAATTAACTGCAAAGCTGAAATTTCCTTCCATGTCTGTCATTGTACTGGTTCTAGTTCCTTTTTCTAGGATGGTCACTCCAGGAATCGGCATGCCGCTCTGGTCTAACACTTTTCCGCGAACATTCATCTGCGCTCGAAGACTGCGCGTTACAGTAATCGTATTATTAAGTTTTCTAAAAGATAATCCTGTTTTTTGCCGCTATTTTAGTCAGCACTGCATCAAGGCTTTCTTTTTCCGCATAGATTGAAATGCGGCGCGATGTTCCAGTTATCTTTTCATCAAATACAAATGTAAAAGTGGTTTTCTGCTCCACTGCCTTGAAAAATTCCGTAATTGCGGCATCTTTTAGATTAAGGCTTATTTGTACATCTTTAGCAGACTGCCCAGAGGCAAACCCATTAAAGGAAAAAATTAATAAAATCATTAAGTAAAGATTTTTCATCTTTATATACTTATTGAAAAAAAATTGTAGTTTCGTGTTCATTACTATTAGGCTATAAATTTTATTTTTAGTCTGTTTTAAAATGCCCGTTTCCGTTGCACCGGAGGCGGGTTTCTTTTTCTGTTTTTATAGGGTCTTTTTTCTTATAGTGATTTGGTTTTTAGTTGTATAATTTATTTGCGACTGTTTCAAATAGGCAATACTTTCCAGTACATTCTCCAGTTTTTCATCTTTAAACTTTCCTGAGATTGTAAAATCATTAAGTTCCTGATCTTCAATTACAATATTCACATTGTACCAGTTTTCTATAATTTTAACTGTTTCAGAAAGCTTAGTGTTTTTAAGAATAATGGTATTGCTGATCCAGGCAATTTTATCCTCACTTTTTTCTGTTGAAATATGTAAATCAGAATTTTTTATCAAGTCCGCCTGCTGATCTTTAGTAATCTGCACCTTTTTGCCCGTTGGGGAGGTGACTTCAACTTTCCCGGTAATAACACTTACTTTAGTATCATGATGATTATAAGAATCGATATCAAATGAAGTTCCGAGCACCCTCACCTTTACATCATGAGTCTGCACAATAAAAGGCCGTTTTACGTCCCTAAAAACTTTAAAATAAGCCTGTCCTTCAAGTTTAATATTTCTTGTGGTTTCAAATTCTTCAGGATACGTAATACTGCTGTTAGAGTTTAATACCACAACACTGCCGTCTTCAAGAAAAATCTCTTTCTTTTCTCCTTTGGCAGTGACTTGGGTAATTCTTGCTGGCTTGAAAACAAACTCGGTCGCTGAAAATGCAATTGTAAGTCCGATAACTAAAACCATGCGGCTTTAAGCACTTTTCGGATTGTATATCTTTTTGGTTTAACCTGTAATTCCAACAAAATCTTATTTAGAATTACATCACCTTTCTTATCAGATAGTTCTTTTTCTAAATCTGATGACTGATCTTGCATCTTATCAAAAAAAGCTTCAACGGCTGTTTTTTCATCAGGTGTGCAGGTACCTTGTTCGTATTTTTTTGCTAATTGCAAAAAGATTTCTTTTTTCAAAATATGTGCTTTTATAAGCAAGTCACATTTTTTGAATCGAACAAGTAGTTAAAAATACAGGCTTAACGTTTTCTTAAAACCAGTGCTTTTTAGTTAACACAAAAGAAAGTCGCCCAGTAAAAAAGAAGATAATTATAAGAAGCGTTATTTAAACGAAGCTGTTTAAGAGCATTGCTGATATGTTTTTCTACGGTATGAATCGAAAGATTAAGTTTTGCCGCAATTTCAGCATTTGTAAAATGATCTATACGGCTCAATAGAAAGACCTCTCTGCATTTTGGGGTTAATTTATTGATCTGATCACTTATATTTTTTTCAAAATCAATATATTCCAAATCATGTATAGTCAGATTTGGATCTGGAATAGTATCCAAAACTTCGATATGCTTGCTGATCAAATTTTAAGTTTCTAATTTGATTGGCAATTTTATATTTTACAGCTCTAAATAGATAAGCTTCAAGATTTAAGATCACGGTGCTTGAGGCATTTTTCCAAAAGCTTATAAAGATTTCCTGCACTATATCTTCGCAGACTGCTTCATCTTTATATATTTTGAAAGCATAAGCATACAACCTTTTCCAATACCGATTAAAAATAATTGAAAACGCGACATCATTTCCTTCAAAAATTAATTTCTGAAGTTCTTCGTCCGGCATTTTCAAAAGATCTCTTTCCATGATAGATTAAAAAGACAAATGAAAAACAACAGACAAAAAATACCTAAGAAGTTAATTTAACTTTGTGTTAAATTAACCGCAAATAAAAAATTCTTTTTAAAGCAGGTTAAAAAGCTTAGTAGAAAATAGTACGTTTTGAGGCAAAACCAAGACCTGACAAGTTTAGACTCGAAACTTTGTAAATCTGCATTCTCTCATGGGTATCTTGTAAATTAGAAATCCAGCAAAACGAAAGTCAAGCGAATTTAGGGTTCAAAACTTTTAGAGCCATTTCTTAACTGCATTATTTCAGGACGTTTATTTTATAAACAAATTTTAGTTGTTTGGGGTTAAATAGATTAATCGTTTTTTTAAGGTTTTAAAATTACATCAGACAGTGCAATTAGTTCATTTTGCGTGCCTTGATCTGCTTCATTTGAGAGTAAGACAATACCCGAATTTAAATCAGGATAAAATATCATATAACTGCTAAATCCCAAGTCACCGCCTGTATGTGAGATACCTCTGATATTATTTATTTTTTTCAATTTCCAGTTAAGGGCAATTCCATTATCTTCAATCTTTCCAAAAGTCAGCTCGTGACTCAGCTTTACAACAACATCTTTTTCATTCAGTTGAAATGCCATGTACTTTAACATATCGGAACTCGATGATACTATACTTGCCGCTACTTGTAAATCTTCCCAATTAATAATCGGCATAATACGCCCCTTACCATCATAGCCTTTTGCCATTTTTACAGGTGTCTTTCCTGGTTTCAGCAAGAATGTATTTTTCATTTTGAGAGGTTCTGCGAAATACATTTTCAAAAGGTTTTCATAGGAATCATTGTAAACCCCTTCCATTATATATCCAAGCAATTGAGCGACGGTATTACAATGGCGGGAAACGGTTCCTGGTACTGTCTGTAGTTTTACATTATGAAGATCCCGGTAAAAATCTTGTCTGCTGTATTTTCTATGAACGGAATCTAAAATATGAGCAATGTCATCAGGATCTGCTTTCCCAAAGAGATCTTTATCTGGCATCCAATTAGGTAGTCCAGATGTGAGATTAGCCAGATTTAGTAAGGTGATGGGGGTTCCATTACTCTCCAAATTTGGATATTTTTCTTTAAGATACCTGCGTATATCATCATTTAAATTTACCTTATTTTCCAGAACAGCTCTCGCAAGCAGAGTTGAAGCAAATGTTTTTGAAATAGAGGCAAGCTCATAAACTGTACTGCCAGTTGGTAATTCCGGTTTTTCTCTTTGAGTTGAGCCATAATTATAGATAAATTGCTTTCCGTTTTTTATAATACCTATCGATATGCCTACTCTGGAACTATTATTCATAAATGTGAAAACAGACTGATGAACTATTGAATCTAATTTAGTTTTCAATTTGTTATCTGTGGGTATATTTATTTTATTTATCTGAGCAGAGCAGATTAACGTATATGCAAGAAAAGCTAGAAGGAAGAATACTTTTTTCATATATTTTCTGGGTTTATCAGTAAGGACTAGAAGAAGATCAAAACGTTACACTTTTAGGATAAAGAAATACATTTAGGCCTAATTTGTTTCTACCATAAATTGACACCATTTTTAGTTCATGGCAGATCGTAACACTAGAAATTTTGAAGTGGATACATTTTTGCAGACAAAAAGTCAATACAGTTTTAAAGATATTTTACCATTATTTTGTTCAAAGTTTCTTTCGTTTTATTTTCTAAATTATGCCGGCAGACTGATTATCTGATAGCTACTTTATAAATGGAAATCATTATTCTGTAAAAAAAAGTACTACTATCCTTTTTATATTTGACAAAGGACAAACGCAGACAGGCACGGCAATACCGGCAAAGTTGTCACAGACTCCTTAAAAAAAGATGATAGTAAAAATTTAATAAAAAAATAAAATGATGAATTCAGATACACCAGAAAATTACGCTCAGAATGACAAGAATTTTCAAAACGCAGACACTGACCCACAAAGAAACAATCCAGACAACAATCCTTATGATTCCGAGAATCTTGACAATGAATCGGAAAGTGAATCGAAAGATATAACGGAACAGGACATTGAAAAGGATCTTATAAATAATGATCCATCTGAAGGTTTTGAAACCGAAATTGATACGACTGAGAGTGATAAGCCTGAAAGTGAACCCTTTAAAACCATTGAACCAGATCAGGATAATCCTGTGAACAAGGAATTCGAAATAGGGGAACTTGGCAATGAGGAGCTTAAAAATGATGAACTCATCAGGGATGAGACAGATCATAGTGCACCGCGCAATACTAAACCTTCTCAGCGAAAATTTTAACGCAAGGAGATTTGATAAATAATTAAAATCATTTTCAAAATATTTTGAACGTATATCAGTTAAACCCCGCCCTGAACTTTAAAGGCGTCTGGCTGGTCTTGCTTTTAAATAACTTACTAAAACTCTGAAGATGCTCAAAGCCCAGTTCATAAGCAATCTGGGAAACTGATAAATCAGTATTGGAAAGCTTTTCTTTGGCTTTTTCAATCAGTTTGTCGTGAATATCTTGCTGTGCATTTTGTCCAGTCAAAGTTCGCGACATATCACTGAGATAACCCGGAGATATCGCTAGGCTGTCAGCCAGATACTGCACTGTGGGAATGCCTTTATCACACTGCCTTTCATCCCCAAAATGATCTTCCAATAACTGTTCAAACTTCTCAAGCAGTGTATTGTTTATTGTTTTACGCGTAATAAACTGACGCTTATAGAATCGTTGCGCATAATTGAGCGACAACTCAATCTGGGCCAAAACTACATCCTGGCTCAGCTCGTCGATTCTGTTTTCTAATTCCTCTTCAATATTTCTGATAAGACCTAAAATAATTTGTTTTTCCTTATCAGATAAATGCAAAGCTTCATTGACAGCATACGAGAAGAATTGATATCTTTTGATTTTTGCAGCCAAAGGAGAATGCATTAAAAAATCAGGATGCATCAAAATCACCGCTTCCCTGCCGCGCATCCCGGCTCTTTTGACTGATTTTCGTCCGGGGCCAGGATCTGATTGGGAGATGCAAAAAAAAGACCGCCTTCATTATAATCAAAATGGGTCTGTCCATAACGCAACAAACCTCCAATATTGGGACGAAAAGCTATCTTATAATAACTTAAGACATGGCTTTCTTCCGGGGGATTAAACTCTACGCTGGAATCTATCCCATTGAGCACCGTAATTAAAGGATGCTTGCGGGGGCGGTCCGCCGAAAGCTTTTAGCCCTTCAGCCAGAGATGCAAATTTACGTGGAGTGGTATTTTTTTTTGCCATGATATTTTTTTGATACTGCAAATTAAGAAAATAAAAAAGCAACAGAACCCGTCTGTCGCTTAAATTTAACTGATTAACCCTGCGCGACAACGGCTACGTCCTGCCATGCTTCCCAGACTTTAATGCGATCGGAATAAACCTGACGAATTTCTTCCAGGTTGTGACTGCCTAAAAACATCCTCAGTGGCGGGTTCTTGGTATCCACCAACTGCAAGACCGCTTTCGCAGTAGCGTCCGGGTTGCCCCGCCGCATTTTGCCCATATTCTCAAAAACCATATTTCGGACTGCTTCATATTCAGGAAGATTTTCTGAAAATTGGAGTGAATTTTCGCTTCCAAATTCTGTTGCGTAAGCTCCAGGTTCAATAATGGAAACATGGATTCCAAAAGATTTAACCTCCACAGCCAAACTTTCGTATATAGCTTCAAATGCCCATTTCGAAGAGCAGTAATAACCTATTAAAGGCACTGTATAATGCCCCAAACTGCTTGAAGTTCCTAAAATATGCCCAAAACCCTGCGCGCGCATAATAGGTAAAACTGCCTGAATAACAGAAACCGGCCCCAGCACATTGGTCTTATACATAGCTAGAATATCATCTGCTTTGGCTTCTTCCACTGTACCTACTAATGAATAGCCAGCATTGTTAATTACAACGTCCAATCTTCCAAAATACTCATGTGCCGCTTTTACTGCTTTTTGCACCTGCTCTCCATTGGTAACATCAAGGGGCAGAATCAAAACATTGTCGCCGTATTTATCCTTGAAATCTGCAATGCTGTCAATATTCCTTGCAGTAGCCGCTACCTTATCTCCCCGCTGGAGTGCCGCTTCAGTCCAAACTCTTCCAAACCCTCTTGAGTCGCCCGTTACAAACCATATTTTTGGCCCGTTTATCTTTACGTTTTCCATAATATTTTTTTAAAAATTAACTAGGACAAAATTGCCAAATCCCGGCTGGAAAATTTTAGCCATAATGGGGGATTTTGTAACCTAAACGAGGTGATCTAACACAAATCTTATGTGGATTTTGTCCTTTTGATTAATAAATCGTAATACTGTGTATATACATTAATGGAGACTTTTTATTCTTTTGACAATATAAAAATCAAAAACTTTTTTTCTCTGACCCTGTAATATATTTTCCTAACTCCACAAGACAGCTCCATCATTCTGCAAAAGTTTTTTGAGAAGTCTCTGCTCCAGCACTTCTATTTTCGATTGATTTTGCTTTTTCCATTGTCTATAAACAGCATAAAACTGACACAGAACCGCGGAGGGAAAACCGTTCAGGAAAGAATCAAGCACAATTGGTGGCGTCAGGCAATGATGGATTCTGTTTTAGCGCATTAAGAAAGAATCAAAGCGTTCTCTGAATCAGATTTTAGAGAAGATCTTAAGAGTTTAGATATTACGGTTTTGGTTCTCCATGGAGAAGACGATCAAATTGTTCCTTTTGACCAGGCACCAAGGGCGACAGAAACTTTTGAAAAACGGAAAACTAATATCGTATCCGGGATTTCCTCATGGAATGCCTACTACAGAAGTACAAACAATAAGTAACTACATTCTAGAATTTATTAAATCTTAAAATAATAAATTCCTTTCCAGCAAAAAGCCTGAAAAATCTAGATTTTTCAGGCTTTTTGTCTTGGTTCTATAAAATTTACTTGATTACCTTGGAATTCCACAATTATAAATTCAGTCCTTCTATTTAGCTGATGATCTGTCTCAGAACAATTAACGCCGTTTGAACATTTATTTACTAATTCTGTTTCACCAAAACCTTGTGCTTTGATTCTAGAAGGATCAATTCCTTGACTTACAATCCAATCTTTAGAAGATTTTGCTCTTCTGTCAGACAACTTTGACTGTTTGAAGTAAACAATCTAAAAGTGGCTTTATTTGAGATTTAATCGGAGCTAAACGATGTTTCGAAGTCCACAAAAGCTAACGCGAATTTCAAATAAATAAGCCATCGCGGAACTATCCATACATATTTTTTATCTCCGACATAACAAAGGTACTTTGGGTACTCCCTATACTTTCAACTGATCCCAATTTATTAAACACAAAATCCTGATAATGCTTCATGTCTTTGGCAGAAACTTTCATTAAAAAATCGTAATCACCTGAAATATTATAACATTCCACAACTTCTTCTATTTTCATAATATCACTAACAAATTGATTCCCGATGTTGCGATCGTGCTGTTTAAGTTTGATATTACAAAAAACAATGAAACCCCTGTTTAGTTTTTCTGCATCCAGCAGGGCTATATACTTCTTAATGTAACCGCTGTTTTCCAATCTTTTAATCCGCTCAAAAACAGGCGATGCCGAAAGATTTACCTTTTTAGCAAGCTCTTTTACAGTATATTTAGAATTATCGTGAAGTATATTTAATAACTGAAGATCAATATCGTCTATTTGTTCCATAGAATGTTTACTTTAAACAGGTTTAATTTATTTTTTTTAAAACAGAATAAAATTCTTCAAATATAACCAAAAACAACACAAAAATCTTATTTTTCACAAGTTAAAAACATAACATACTGCAATGTTTATCTTCACAGTATAAAAATCTAAAAGGCATTATTTTATAGCAGGGAGCGTTATCCTTGGTGCCCTTTATCGAAAAAAGATAAAGGGCCACGTCATAAATAAAATTATATTTCTTTTCGTCGAGCCATACCCTGAGCGATGATACTAGCGGCAATCAATTGCAAGGCATGATAAAGCATGAGCAGCGAGCAATACGATACCGCTGATGGTACTGTGCTGAAAAAGTACTTTTGACATAACGGTGCCGTGTACCAATGACTTTTTAGACCCGCAGAACAAGACAGTAATACGGTCTTCATCTGAAAAACCAAGCAGGCGACTGAATAGTCCGACACAAAAGAATACGGCGAAAAACAACGCCATCATCCCTGCGACGAGTCCAGCAAGTTCAAGGGCGGTGAAGCCTTCAAAAAGATGTTCGGAAAATGACTTGCAAAACGACGTGTAAATAATCGTTAGAATAACTGTCTGATCGAAATATTTGAGCTGTTTCTTATATTTTTCGGCAATGGCCCCTAAACGCGAATTGAGGCTTATGCCAATGATGACAGGCGACAAGACTTGAAGAATCAACTTTATGACGATTTGAGTGACATCAAAATCGCCTGTTGCAGAAGCTATAAACAGCCCAACCCAGAGAGGCGTAACGACTACTCCGATCAAACTGGAAATACTCGCATTGAAAATGGTCGCGGGAATGTTTCCCTTGGCGATGGAAACCATGACCACGGAAGAGGATACTGTAGAAGGTAAAGCCGCCAGAAAAAATACACCCAGCCAAAGCGACTCGTAGCCGTTATTGACAAACAACGGGCGAAATGCCAAAACAATGAGCGGAAAAAATAAAAAGGTGGTCAACTGGACCACAATGTGCATTTTCCAGTTGGAAAGTCCGGCTTTTAGTTTCTCAACACTCAGTCGCATGCCATAAAACAAGAAAATCAAGGAAACGCCAGCATTGGCAATCTCCTCCAGCGAAACAGGTTCTTTGACCATGCCTGGCTTTGGCAAAAAATAAGCCATCAGAATCATGGTGGCTATCATTAACAGGAAACCGTCGAAACCTGCTTTTTTTAATACTTCTAATAATTTCTTCAATGTGTTTTAAATATTATTCCTCCGTGGAGGCACGGATTTCATTATCAATATATTGAGACTAAATCCCAAGTTCTTTGCGTATAATTTCTGCTCCTGCGCTTAAAGCACTTAACTTGCCTCTGGCTACATCTCTAGATAACGGTGCCATACCGCAATTTGTAGAAGGGTAAAGATTTTCGGCATCTACAAACTCAAGAGCTTTACGCAGAGTAGCGACTACTTCTTCTGGTGTTTCGATAGTGTTGGTTGCCACATCAATCGCACCGACCATTACTTTTTTACCGCGAACAAGTTCCATTAAATTTAAAGGCACATTAGAGTTGTGACATTCTAAAGACACCACATCAATTTTAGATTTTTGAATTTTCGGAAAAATTTCTTCATATTGTCGCCACTCTGAACCTAATGTCTTTTTCCAATCAGTATTTGCCTGTATTCCATAACCATAACAAATATGAACCGCAGTTTGACAATGTAAACCTTCAATGGCTCTTTCTAATGCCGCCATTCCCCAATCGTTTACTTCATCAAAGAACACATTAAATGCAGGTTCATCAAACTGGATAATATCTACCCCTGCGTCTTGAAGTTCTCTTGCTTCTTCATTGAGTGCTTTCGCAAATTCCCACGCCAATTTTTCGCGGCTTTTATAATGGTCGTCGTACAAGGTATCTACCATTGTCAGCGGGCCTGGCAGTGCCCATTTTATAGGCTTGTTAGTCTGTTTACGTAAAAATTTAGCATCTTCAACAAAAACTGCTTTTTGACGTGCAACCGCACCTACAACCACTGGAACACTCGCGTCATAACGGTTACGGATTTTTACTGTTTTACGATTTTCAAAATCTACACCGCTTAAATGCTCGATAAAAGTCGTTACAAAATGCTGGCGTGTCTGCTCACCGTCGCAAATGATATCCAGATCTGCCAATTGTTGTTCTTGCAGAGAAATGCGTAAAGCATCTTGTTTCCCTTCAAGCAACTGATCGCCTTCTAATTTCCATGGTGACCAAAGTTTTTCGGGTGGTGCAAGCCAGGCAGGTTTAGGTAAACTGCCAACAATAGAGGTGGGTAATAATAATTTCTTCATAGTAATATAATTTTAATGCGTTGTAATCAATTAAAGGGTAAAATTACCAGACCATTGTTCCAGGAGACTTTTGTAAGGCTTAATGAAATGCTCTTCTGCATATTTACCCTGTTCAACAGCCAATCGGTCGCGCTCTTCGCGGTCATAATCCACACGAGTCAGTGAATAATCTTCGTGTTTAAGATTAGGTTGATAGATTTTCCCAGCCACTGAATTTGCATTGTAAATTTCTGGACGATAAATCTTCTGGAAAGTCTCCATTGTGCTGATTGAGCTGATTAATCCAAGATCAGTATAATCAGTAAGCAGATCTCCGGAATGATAAAAAGCCATCGGTGCCACACTATTCGCAGGCATGAAAAAACGAACTTTTAAGCCCATTTTAGAGAAATATTCATCAGTGATAGAATACTGATCCTGCAGATACTCAAAACCAAGAACCGGATGCTGATATTCAGTGCGAGTATAAATTCTGTTGCCCGATACACTTAGACAAATGATCGGCGACATCTTAAAGTGCTCTTTATAAGTGGCTGAACTCACAAAGCATTTATAAAGTTTTCCGTGCAAATCACCAAAATTTTCAGGAATACAAAAATTAGATTTATTTTTATTGTGCTCGATCAATAAAATACTGAAATCATAATCACGAACATAAGAAGAAAAATTATTTCCAGCGATACCTTCGATACGCTGACTAGTCTTGCGGTCAAAAATATTCGTTTTTAAAACTTCAATTAAAGGCAGATTGTTAATACCATTCTTATCATCAATACTCATCGTTACTGTGATGATTTCAAGTTCTACAAGGTAACGATCCGCTTTTGGATTATCCAAATGAGCCAATGCATTGAATCGATTGTTAATCATATTTAATGCATTACGTAAGTTTTGCTGGCGATTACCTCCTCTGGCTAGGTTTGCAAAATTGGTTGTTAAACGCGTTTCACTTGAGGGGTGATAGTTTTCATCTAAACAAGTGCTCTTTAGTGTGAATGCAAAATCATTCTGGATTGTATTCTGGGTATTTTCAATATTCTGCTTTTCGTTTTTCCCCCTATCTTCTTGTATTTTCGCTTTCATCTGATGATACTATTTAGTTTTTTTACCCTGCAAATTTGAAAATAAAAGATTTAATATTTTTATTAATACTTAAAATCAGATAAATATTCTTTTTATAGATAATTTTAAAGATTATTAATCTTTAAACGAATATAGTAATGAACGAAAACAGATAAATATTCTTTAGTGGCCTAAGATTATTGGCTGGGAGTTTCTCAGAGCACTTCAAAAACTCGAAAAAGAAAACAATATCATTTATATTTGTCAAAATTTAAGATAGACATAGCAATGAATTTGATAGAAAATTTAAAATGGCGCTACGCCACAAAAGCTTACAGTAACATTAAAGTAACAGAAGATAAGATCGATCAGATCTTAGAGGCTATAAATCTTTCAGCATCTTCTTGCGGTCTGCAATCTTACCGTGTTTTTGTTGTAAGCAATCCGGAAATTCAAAAAAATTAGGTGCTGATTCGTATAATGGACAAATTAGCTCTTGCTCTCATTTGCTGGTTTTTGCGGCACTCACTGACATGTCTTCGACTTACATTGACGATTACATGGCAATGACAGAAAAACAAAGAGGTCTTGATGCCGGTGCCTTATCAGGATTTAGAAATGGACTGCATTCCTATTTCAACACTATTAACGCAGAACAAAAAGCCGTTTGGGCAACCAAACAGGCTTATATTGCACTAGGTACTGCACTTATTGCGCTGGCAGAATTGAAAGTGGATGCCACTCCTATCGAAGGATTTAACGCCGCCACTATCGATGAGGTTTTGGGTTTGAAAGAAAAAGGGTCGCATTCTACAGTTATCCTCGCTTTAGGATATCGGGATTCCGAAAAAGATTATATGGCAATTGCGAAAAAAGTTCGTTTGCCTATAGATGAAATGATAACGAAAGTTTATTAATTTTATAAGAATGCATATATCTTAATATTTTTGAACATTTAACCTTGATAGGACATACAAACCGTTTACTAATAAAAATTTAGTATAATTATCCTGCAAATCAACTTGAAAGTACGCTAATTTCTTTAAATCATTTATAAATGATTCGTAAATTGTTCAGTTACGGTCACAAAATTAAAATCCCATTTCTAACGAAATGGGATTTTTTTACGCTTTTTCTTGCTATTTGACCTGTTTGTAATGGATCAATCCTAAAATCTGTGGATATAGAAAAAATTACCACGGAGAACGCAAAGTTTTTTAAATATACCAAGTTTAGAAAAAAACGCATCCCGAAGCCTCGGGACACAAAGCTTTGTGGACTTTGATGGTGTAAACACTACATAAATCTAGTGAACTTTGCGAATCCCGATAGCTATCGGGATTGCGTTCTCTGCGTTAAAAATAATTAGGGAATATAAAATTTTCAATGTTTCTCCACAACATTCAGTGTTGATACCTTGTAATTTTATAAAATTCTTAAAAGATCCCAGAAACTTCCCAATAAATTTTATTGGAAAGTAAAAGTAAAGTTTTAATTGAAAAAATTACTTCTTTTAAATTATCAGTAATTTCAATTTTTAAATAGTACCTTACTATACCCTTTCAATTTTACAAATAAAACAACAGGCTTCTGAATTTCTTGCGTGAAGATATTCAACATCGCTTTTTGTTTCAAAGATTTCAGCAATTAGTAAATCGATATCATCATCGCCAACTAATTTAGTAAAAATCATTTTTTGTTCTTTGCTATAGCCGATTAGCGATAAAGGGAAATTTTCTTTATCTGCTTTTAATTCTGTGGGGAAATTGTAAATATTCGAATATTGCTCCACTTCATTTTTGTGAATAAATATTGGCCCGGATTGATTAAAAGCATTGTTTTCTGAAAACGGACTATAAGCAAAAACCAAACGAATATCCTGACCAACATTAAATGGTTTCAACGAAATTCGACATGGCCCTTTTCCTGTTGCTAATTGCTCGTAAACTTCATTACCAAAATTATCAATATTTGTTTTCCGAATTTGGCTTACAAAATCTTTAGACAAAGGAACAATTTTGAATTTTTTCATATTTTCTATATTTTAAATCAAAACAAATTTATATTCTGTTCCTTTTATTAAAAATCCGTTTCTTGCTCAATTTTCCTCCGATCCACGACAGGACATCCAAACCAAAATGTTGATGCCAATAAAAGACAGAGCCTAAATGTAGTAAGCCAATCTCTTCAAATTTTGTACACAGTATAGCAATAAGTACTTCCCATAACTTAGCAAGGCTATTCTATCTAACAATCAATGCGATACTGGTTTTAGCATACTGGTTAATTGCAATTTTCACCTCATCAAAATTAGGTGCTGAGAGTTTGGGTTTATAATTTTTAGAAAATCCAAATCCTTCTGTTGGATAACCAATCATATTTCTATCACATTTTCCGTTATTATTCAAGTCTTGATAAACAGCAACAGCATAATCGCCATTCGGCAGGTTTTTGAACGTGTAGACCACTTTATTTTCTGCGACTTTTACTTTTGCGGTGGCAATCTGTGACTCACTATCAAGAAAGCCTTTCTCTTTATCGTACAATCCAAAAAAAACAGATCCTTTGCCAGGTTCTACGCCAGATACTTCAACGCTGAAATTATGTTGTGCAAACAGTGCTGAATTAACAGCTACAAGTACTATCAAGCTTATCATTTTAATTTTCATAAGTAATATTTTTAGGATTTATAATAGAACCTTTTCTAACTTATCTCTAATTGGTTAAAAAAGTGATTCATTTTTTTTACATTCCCTTTTTTAAAGGCCTGATAGGGTTCTGATTGTGAGATCAGCCATTTTTTTATCATACTTTTAAAAATGAAGGTGATCTTTTTTTGGAGAGGATGAATTTTCTGGCGGACCATCCCGAAATAATCGTTCAAATTTTGCTGTCTAAAACCTAGAATATTATCTAAATCTTTACCATCTTTTAAAATCCCGCAGTGAAAATTTTTTTCTGCAAAAGCCTTTTGTGGAAAATCAGCTTCGCCTAAGCCAAATTCAGCAAACATTTTGTCTAGAAAAGATCCATAAGTAATAACACAATCCTCTCCCCCTCCCAAATTGAATATTTGCTTCTCTAGTTTTTTTTGGTTTTCAATTGCTTTAGCAAAAGCTCTACCTGTATCTTTTGGCGTGCAGATTTCCATTGGTGTATCCAGCGGCATATGAAACATCAATTTGGATATCTTATGGTTTCCCATAATTGCAACCAGACGAAAAATACTCCATGATAATTTGGATTTCGCAATTAAAGACTCACACAATACCTTTGTTTCTCCATATTGATCACCGGGACTGGGTCGCAAAATATCAGTGATACTTATCTGGGGATTCTTCATCCGATCGCCATAAACTGAAATACTGGAACTAAAAATCAAATAACAATCCGGTGAATTCTTCTCTAATGCGTAAATAAGATTTTCTGTCCCTCTCACATTGACACTGTAAGCCATCTCTGGATCTATATCTGCAAGAGGTGGAATAACTGTCTGCCAAATGGATCGTCGCATCTTTATTTTGGGTAACTTTTAACACCTCTTCCCTATTACTGATGTCGCCATATATAATCTCTACACGAGATCGAAAGGGAGCCAGTTTTTTTACCGAATTTTGGGTTTTTAAGTCAAAAACCGTTATTTCATAATCCGTATGCTGAACCAGATGCTGTAAAGTTTCAAATCCTACAGTTCCAGATGCACCGGTCAGAAGTATTTTTTTTCGTGATATCTTATTTTCCATTTTTTTTAATTTAACATTAGTCCTTTTCAATCCGATTAAATTTTGATTAAAAAGCTATATTTGTTATACAATATGTTCAATATTGAACTTTATGTTCTTTTTGATTACTACGTAAAACTATTAAAGAAGAAAGTATTTGCTGTTTCAAAAAAGGATACTACTGTACATTAGCGAACAAAGACTAATGTTTTTGTAGCGTATGTAAAATAATTTGTGATGGATTTAAGAAAAGACAGAAGGGTTCAGTATACTAAAAAAATATTGCGTGAGGCATTATTTAGTTTACTGGAAGATAGAGAATTAAGCGAAATTACCATAACCGAACTGTGTAAAACAGCCGATGTTAACCGCAATACATTTTATCGGCATTATAATATTCCGCTGGATATACTGCTTGAAATAGAAGATGATGTTTTTGAAAAACTCTCAACGGTTTTGCGTAAAAGCACCAATATGGATGATGTGATACTGCTCAGTCGCCAGTTACTTGAAAGCGATAAGCAGATGAGTAAAATTGTGTTTACCAAAGCGGATGGAAGCGGAATTCTGTCGCGAATCCTGAGAAGTGTTCGAAATAATTTTCCAGTTGAAAATCAAATAGAACTTACTGACGAAGTAAAGCCTTTTGCTGAAATGGCATACCAATTTGGCGAAAAAGGAAGTATTGCTGTCATCAAAAATTGGATCGAAAATGATTTCTCTATTCCTGCTGAAAGTATTGCACAAATGATAAGTTATCTGGTAAATAAACTCAATAAATTATAGCAATTTTTACAACCCATCAATTTCTAATCGAATCGCTCAAAGTAAAGTAAACACGTATCATGGATTTTAAAACGAATTGGTTGATCTTGCCTTAACGAATAACCTGAAATTACTGTTTTATTCTGGAATGGAAACTCTGCCTGAACTCCAGCGGAGAGATCTTTAATCTTTTTTTAAATAATTTATTAAAAGACTGCGGGTATTCAAAACCTAACCGATAAGCAATTTCGGCAACCGATAAATTTGTCAGCGAAAGATATTCTTTTGCCTTTTCAATCAGTTTATCCTGAATATACTGCTGTGCAATCTGGCCTGTAAGTGAGTGTAACATATCACTTAAATAATAGGATGACAAATTCAGCTTTTCTTGTAATGAACTGTCTCTCATAAAAACGATTGCTGTAATTTAATAACAAATCGATTTGAGAAAGAATAATATCTTGTGTGTTTATCGATGAATTGGTATTCAGCATCAATTTTTTCAATAATTTTAACGATATTTTTTTCTTCTCTTTCTGAAAATTGGATATAAAAACGCATCGGTACTGCTAGATTAAACAAACCAGTAACAGGTAAAAAACAATTCTTTCTGTCGCTGGGTTTGAATTCGTATATTCGGCCTTTATTTTGAAAAAAGAGAATGATTGCAAAATTGAATGAAAAAAAATCCTATCCATGGATTGTTGTCGGCCTGCTGTGGTTTGTTGCTTTATTGAATTATTTAGATAGGCAGTTGCTCTCTACTATGAAAGCCGCGATGATGGTTGACATTCCTGAATTGGCTAAAGCTGAAAATTTCGGACTTTTAATGGCTGTTTTCCTTTGGATTTATGCCCTTATGAGCCCCATTTCCGGAATTATAGCCGATCGGTTTAATCGCAAAAGAATCATCATAGGAAGTCTTTTTATCTGGTCAGGGGTGACTATGGCGATGGGTTATCGCCGCAACTTTCAATCAGATTTATATCCTGCGGGGCATCATGGGTTTCAGTGAAGCCTTTTATATTCCGGTCGCCTTATCCTTAATTGCAGATTACCATCAGGAAAAAACACGCTCATTTGCCATTGCGATTCACACCACTGGAATTTATTTAGGACAGGCACTCGGTGGTTTTGGAGCCACTATTTCTAAGCATTTTTCTTGGCATTTTAGCTTTCACTCCGTTGGTTTACTGGGTGTTTTTTATAGTTTAATACTACTGTTTTTTATACAAGAAAAGAAAACGTACTTCTTTGATACCGCCAAAAAGTCCTCTCTCGCCAATGAATTCAAACAGCTGTACAAAGGATTAGGAATGTTACTGGGCAATATCTCCTTTTGGGTTTTGCTCTTTTATTTCTCTGCACCAAGTTTACCGGGCTGGGCGGCCAAAAACTGGTTACCCACCTTATTTACTGAAACTTTACATTTAGATATGTCCCTTGCCGGCCCCATTGCAACGGTAACCATTTCGATGTCTTCCTTTTTTGGCGTATTGATTGGAGGCGCCGTTTCAGACAGATGGGTAATGAAACATCTTAAAGGAAGGATTTACACCAGTGCAATTGGATTGTCTCTTACCATCCCGGCATTGTTTTTATTTGGCTATTGCTGTAATACAGCCGCTATTGTTTTTGGTGCTGTCCTTTTTGGACTTGGATTTGGAATATACGACACCAACAATATGCCTATTCTCTGCCAGTTTGTTGCTCCGCGCTACAGGGCTACGGGATATGGAATTATGAATTTTGCAGGTATTTCGGCCGGAGCTGTTATCACGGAGTTTTTAGGAAAAGCCGCTGACAATGGAGGTATGAGACACGTTTTTGTATTGCTCTTATTCGTAGTTTTGACTGCAATCGTTTTACAACTGGTAAGCCTGCATCCAAAAACTATTGATATGATTGATGACAATTAGGTCTACGGCGTTTCCATCTAAAAAAGACACAAATTTGGATATTAAATGAAATAAAAATGCCTAATATATAAACTGTCTACCCCCAACTTATCCTTGTATTTTCAAGGTGCAATTTACCAAAAAACAGCAGGGTCGCTCTAAGCGCTTTTACAGGACAGGCTTATTTTTTATCATGTTTTCTATTTTCCATAAAAGTTACTAAATTCGTTACGGAGCATGGAGAGAAAAACTTTTTATTTGAATCTGGATCAACTGTCCCATTTGAGACAATCCCAACAAGTAAACCACTTTCATCTACTAATGGAGCCCCGCTGAGTCCTCCGAATTTCTCCGGCACAAGAATATCTTTTACTAAAATGCGATTTGAAATTGTTTTATAATATTCAAATTCATATACCCTTTGAGGGCCACTTTCCATCGTTCTTGTCCAGCCTGCAACATATAATTTTTCTCCCTGAATTAAAGGAGTGCTTCTTATTTCCAAAGGTGTAATACTGGAAGAATTTTGTTTTATCGAAAATACCAGCCAGTCATTGTCATAAGTTGACTTGGCTTCCAATAACTCAGACTTGTCTTCATTTAATAATTTATCACAAACTACAATTTCGGACGTATTGTTTAATGGGTATAATACCCAATTTTTAATATGGCTTTCCAATGACAGGGTTGTCATACTTTCGGGCTTAATAATTTTAAGTATATGTTTTGCTGTTACAGCAAATGTTTCATTATTATATTTTATGAGAAAGTCGCATGACTAAATTTTGGCTGGTCATATTTCGGGTTTATAAATTCGATCTTGTTTACCAGAGCTATTTCTTTAAATACTTTATTTGAAGAAATCTTCTGTCCGCTGACAAGCCACTGTCCACAAAATCACAATAGCAGAAAAAAGGTTAAATTTCATAATACTGCCAAAATTAGAGGTTACTATCAGCCAATGCAAAAACTTCCATTTCGTTTTTGCTATTCAAATATAGAAAAACAATTTTTAAAAGACATAAGAGATGCGCACATATACAATACTAATTTCCAGTAGATTATAATCCGTTCTTTACGTATTTACCGTTCTCAAAACTTGAACTTCTGTAAAATCAACTACTGACTAGTTTAGTTCGAAACTTTTGGACCACATTTTAATTTAGTTATTTTTTCGAATGTTCGAATCCCTTTCCCGCTAAAACGATAAAAGCTTCAGATTTGTCTGAAGCTTTTTTTTGTTTTAGTTGAATTCGTTAACGTCTTGTCGCATTCACGAGCGAGAAGCTTGTGTCAGCAAGGGGCAAACGGCGGTTACGTTGTTACTCTATCGAGATATTTTTACTTTCAGTTACTTTAGGAATATAAATAAGATAATCATAACCCTTTATAACTCTCGATAAGTATATATCATCTAATTTTAGCTTATTTTGTAAAATAGATTTCTTTAAAGGTCTTAAGTCAAAACAGTACCATTGTTCATCTTTTACTAAATTTAGAAAAGATTTAAAACTACTGTTGTCATTTTCGTCTTCTCCTTTTCCTACAACCATTATATGTAACGATTTCCTAAAATTTGCCTCTTCAATATTAGAAATTAAGTCGCCTATATCATATATATCAGTTTTTGTTAATATGGTTTCCCCTTTTGGCATATGGTTCGCACCAAATTTGAAAAGATTTTTTTTGTTATTCCAATCAGGCATTTGGGTCAGCAGGATGTTTTTCATCAATTGAATCCTTAAGGGATGACTTCTTTTAGTATAAATCTCTCTGCTTAACTTAAATGCTTCAATTTGTTTTCGCTCTTTGTCAGAAAGTTTTAACTGCAGGAGCAGATCTAATTTTTGAAGACAATCCTCAGAAAGCATATAGTATTTTTCCAAACCTTCTTTAGATGCGGCTAGTTTCGAATTATGAAGCATTTGGTCATATATCGCAATCGCTTTTTTATTTTTCGAAGTTTCTTTTAAATTTGAAATTATCATTTGATCTGCAGAAACGCTCATTTGTTCTACACCATATATTTTGGTGCCTCGTTTAACTAAATTCTTAAACAACGCAAATTCGGGTTCATACTCCAAAAAAGAGAAGTTTGTATAATATTCTTTAACAAAAGAATTAAGCTGTTCAGTAGACAGCGATTTAATTTTTGTTTCGATTAAATCTACAGAATAAGGATCAACCTCAAGAAAATAGTTGTCAAACTTAACCTCATTGATAATTGCATTTGTGAAATAAGGAATTTCGTTTGTAAAATGAATTTCTCCCAACAAAACAGAATTAGATTGCTTTATTTCGTTTAGCAAAACATCCCATCCTTTTCCCTGAAAGGAAATATTTTTATCAACTTGGAAAGGAAAACCATTCTTTTGAACTAAACTGTCAAGAACTTTGTTTTGAGCATTGTTAAAATTTGTAATGAATAATGTAAGAAGTAATAAGGTTATTTTTTTCATTTTGTATTTATAGAAGTTATATAGTAATAAGGCAAAATCTATTTAATATGTATGATAAAAACCAACAGAAAGCGACCCAAATTTGGGTAGATATGTGTGATAAGTATTACACTTTATTTATTTTTCAAATATATACTTTTTCAATTATAAATCACCATAAGGATTTTTTAAGATGCACATTATAAAATATTCTACTATTCTAAAATAATTTGATAAAATAATTGAATGCTTCCCGCAGATAATACTACGTCTAGTACTTTTAACTATATTTAAAACTTGCGAATTAAGTTTTTTGGCAGAAGCAGGCAATTTCTGTAATTTGTCTTTTTCTAAAACTCTTTAGCAACATAAAATCCTTATATTTACCCGCTGGCTAACCAAATTTCGCTGTATTGTTAATCAATTTAGCATCGTCAGGTCAATTAATTTTAAGCAGTCAAGATGGAAAAACATACTGTAACAGCGAGCATCGTTACCTGTAAATGATCATACACTATCTAATATTCAAATAAAGGAAGCCAATTTGTTACCAGATCTGCAATCGCGGCTGGATTCTATGGAAATGAAAGAAAAACCGATAATGGATTCTTCCATTCCTTACAGGGACCTTACAGATACAGCAAGTAAAAAAGAGAGTATTGCCAGAATAATTGATAAACTGGACGTGGAAACGAGTCTTAGATATCAAAGAACTGTAGAAGACACGTATTGCAATGTATACTCTTATGATTACTGCTATTTCGCCAAAGTATATCTTCCAACCGTTTGGTGGACTCCCGAATCCCTTGACAAAATTATACAGGGACAAGATGTAGAAGCTGTTTTTGGAAAAACTGTAGAACGTATCTATTCCAGTGCCATACACGACTGGTTTTTAGAATGGGGGCCAAATTTTGGATGGGAAAAAATGTTCACAGCGGAAGAAATCCAGCAGAAGGTAAATATCAACGGAGGCATTGGAATAATCTGTGCCAAAAGAAAAGAAAAAGGTCTCTCTGGACACATTGTTCCCGTGGTTCCTGAAACAGAGCTCCATAAAGCCTACCGCGAAAATGGTGTTATCCTGTATCCGTCGCAGTCACAGGCAGGAAAAGTGAATTACAATTACTTTTCGGAGGTTAGAAAAGACTGGTGGAATGACGATTTGTATTCCTCCTATGTGTTTTATTATCACGAATAAAAACGCAATTCGCTATACCGTTAGACATTGAAAAGAAATATTGATTACCAACAAGTTAACTACTTGGAAATACGATAATAAAAAACTACTTTTGCAACTTAGAAAAAACAAGAACAGCAAAAATTGTGATTTAGCTATTCTCTTGCCTAAATTATTGATACAAAAGTGATTAATAACGAAAGTAATTTTATAACCCTACTATAAAATTTTACTTCTAAATTGATGTTTCAGTCGATAAATTGCAAAAAATCTAAAATATAAATTCCTATATTTTTAAAAGTAAACGAAAACTTTTATAATGGAGGCAACAATGTGCTTAATCCGTTATAGGTTTCTTGTCTCTGGTTTTAACAGATTGAATTTGTATTCCTGAATAAAAATGACTTTATAAATTAAAATAACCTTAAAAAAGAAAGTAAGTATAAATGAAAGACAATCAGACAAAAAAATATTATTGGGGAATAGGATTGGAAAACGAAACCTACATGCAGTTTGAAGAACCCCTAATAGTTTCTGGTGAATTTATACAAGAAAAAATCGGCTTTGAAAAATATAGTATTGATTACAGAAAATGCTATAAACCCGAAAGCCTGGCTCCTATGCTGAAAAAAGCTTTTAACCTGACTGATAGCTATAAAGTAAGCCGAATGATGAACAGTCATTCGCTGGAAAAGCTCGATATCAATTATCAGCACAAGACATTATCGCCAGTAAAAGCAGTAATCGATACGGAAGTAGGTGAGACGATCGCAGAACCGATTCAAAATCCGGAATATCTGGGCAAATCAATCATGGAACTTTTCCTTGAAGATCAGCCATACAATATTCAGAGTATGATTACCCAAAGAAACAAAACGATGGGATCTGTACATTTTGATGGTGATTCTATTGAATTTGTAACCAAATATTTTGAAAACAGAACAATTACTGATTCTTGCAAAGAATTGAAAGCGACCAAAAAACTATTTTTGGATAAAATCAACGAATCTTCTGTATTAAACGGAAAATTAAATTTTCCGGATTACAACAACGGCCTTAATATGTTTATGACCAATCAGGAAAACCTGGTTTTGTTCAATAACGGAACCTACCATTTTCATATCACCTTACCGTCATTAACAGAAGACAGCAGAATTGTGGATTACAATGATTTTGAAAAAACACATGCTAACGCCATTTATCTATTACAGTGGTTTGAGCCTTTTTTCATATCCACACTCGGAAGTCCTGATATTATGGGCGTGATCAGTGATAAATACAGCTTAGACAAAAAATTCACTTTGGGTTCAATGCGAAATGCCATGTCCCGTTACATTGGTGTTGGGACCTATAACAAAGCAATGCCAAAAGGTAAAATTCTAACCTATAAGGTTGACAATTTTAGAAAACTGCTGAAGTTTACAAAAGAGGAAAACATCTGGTGGCGCGATCAGATTGAAGCCGACATGGAATATGAAATGCTTTCGGAAGTGGGGCTTGATTTTAATCAGGAAAAAATGTACCAGAGCGGTTTCGAATTCAGAAGTTTTGACGAATTCCCGGCGGAGTATTTAAATGATGTTCTTTTTTCTATTATTCTAATTTGCGAACATTCCCTAAACCTGCCTGATGTGCAATGGGGACATGACAGCAAATCCTGGAATAACCTGGTATTTAAAACCTTAAAAACGGGTTATGCCACTGAAATCAATGAAGAAGAAAAGAAAGAGCTTTTAAATTTACTGCAGCTATTAAATCCTTCAGATTCTAATTACAGCACACTAAAATCAGAATTTGAAGCCATCATCATGCTGGATGAATTTTTCTTTAAAATTTTGGCTGTTTTACATGACAAATATAAGGACAACAACATTTGCCTGGATGCTATGTATGGACAAAAAACAAGTACCGCTCCAAAATGGGACAACTTTAATAAATACCAAACCGAAAGGCATTTAAAACAAATTGGTTCATTCTGCGATAATTAAAAAAAGTATATTTAAATACAAAACGTGTGCAATTTTGGTAAAAGAACCATTTATCGACTGCCTATCCATTTTACAATTTCGGGATCGCGATGATCAAAGATATTCAGTTGAAATTAATTAACTTAGCCAAAGAACGCATTTTCGATACCGCTAAATCTGTCAGTCAGATAGCATTTGAACTAGGTTTTAAATACCCGCGACATTTCAATGTTTAAAAAGAATACAGGTTTTACACCTATTGAATATAGAAACTTAAACTAAGTTTTACATTATAAAACAAAAAAAGAATGCTTGAGAATTTTCCTTTTTATCTAGGCATATTAATCGTTATTTTATTGCTCATTATGGTTGCTAATAGAATAAAAGTTGCATATCCCGTACTGCTAGTTTTAGCAGGATTGGCTATAAGTTTTATTCCTGGAGTACCTGTTGTAAACATTGAACCTGAACTTATATTTTTTATTTTCCTGCCTCCATTATTGTATGAAGCGGCTTGGAAAATATCATGGAAAGAAATGTGGCGCTGGCGGCTATTATTACCAGCTTTGCTTTTGTAGTTGTTTTTCTCTCCGCACTTTCAGTAGCATTAGTGGCTAATTATATTATCCCTGGTTTTTCACTGGCATTAGGTTTTTTATTAGGCGGCATTGTGTCGCCGCCAGATGCTGTAAGTGCTGGCGCTATTTTGAAGTTTGTTAAAGTACCTAGAACAATTTCATCTATATTAGAAGGAGAGAGTTTATTGAATGACGCCTCTTCTTTAATTATTTTCAGGTTTGCAATGATTGCCGTTGCCACCCAGCAGTTTGTTTTTTACAAAGCCGCACTAAGTTTCAGCTGGATGATTTTTGGTGGTGTCACAATTGGCTTATTGATAGGATGGCTCTTTATGAAAGCCCATAAGTATTTACCTACTGATGCTAATGCAGACATCGTTTTATCGTCGCTTACCCCCTATATCATATACCTCGTCGCCGAAGAGGTACATAGTTCAGGTGTTTTAGCTGTAGTAAGCGGTGGTTTACTGTTGTCTAATAACAGGCATCGTTTTCTTAGCAGTAAATCTCGTCTGCAGGGAATAAATGTATGGGAAAGTTTATGCTTTATATTGAACGGATTAGTTTTTATGCTAATCGGACTAGATCTGCCCCAAATTACAAGGGGGCTTGAGGAAGTTACTATTGCAACAGCAATTGGGTATGGTATTTTAATTACATTTGTTTTGATAATTAGCCGTATATTATCTTCATATGGCGCCGTAATTGTTACTCTAATTGCCCGTAATTTTATTACTGTTGCCGATAGTAGAAATCCTGGTTTTAAAGCACCTTTTATATTGGGATGGACTGGAATGAGAGGTGTTGTTTCATTGGTCAGCGGCATTATCTATACCAGTTTATTTAAATAATGGTAATGGATTTCCACAGCGTAACCTTATACTATTTATCACATTTATTGTTATTCTTTTGACTTTATTAATTCAGGGGTTGACACTTCCTTATTTCATCAAAAAAATTAAATTTACAATTGATGATGATTTACCCCGTGATCTTGCTTCTAATCTATTGCGAAAAGAATTGGCAGAACACGCTTCCGATTATTTAAGGGTTAATTACAGTGATCAGATTCAAAACAATCCCTCATTACAACAGTTAATTCAAAAATGGGAGCAAGCATAGTAATGGAATTGATGATGAATCCATTGGAACGGAGCTTAAAGATATCTATCTTGATTTATTAAACCAGCAGAGAAAATGGTTAATAAATAAAAATAAAGAAGATCAGACTTTAGATGAAGCTGTCATAAGAAGGCAAATGCATTATCTGGATATTGAAGAAGAAAAACTGCGGTTCATTTAAACATTATGGAAAAAATATATTCTTGTATGGCATATATTTTTTTCAAGATGCCTGATCAACTGAAAGCCTTATTACTTTTGCGATCCTTCCCTATCTCCCCTTTACATTACTGCTTAGAAGCCAGTACCGCAGTTTTCAATGCTTCAACAGCATCTTCAAGGGTCACGGCAAGCTGATGCTCAGGATTTTCTATCTTTTGAATAAGATCCAAAACTAGCGACTGTACGCTTTTTCCGTACACTTCTCCTTTTGTACTGGGAATTTCAAATGTACCGGAAACCATCGTATCTGCTTTATAAGCCCTGCCTGCTGTATAAACCAATTCTTTATCAGCACCGGCTTCATCAGTGCTTCCCCAGCCCTCAGGTCTTGAAAGGTCTGTTACATCTCCAAAAATCTCTGCGGCAGTCTCTGACCAGCCCGGTAACACGTTCAGTCGCTCCCTGCTCTGGGCATTCACGAGAATCTTGAGTGTTCCTTTCATGGGAATCCAGCCTTCAATTTGAACCTGTGCCAGATCATAAGCCAGATTGATGGTGGTCTGTTCAAAAAAACCTGGCCCCGAAAAGGCGTGATAGTAACTCGCAATAAGTCCTTGATCGTACAGCACCATTGCCGATACGCGGTCGCGCTGCCTTGCTCATTTCGATTGTCCCAGCAACCATAGACCTTAGTATAATGCTGTTTGCTAAGGGCATTGATGATATCAAAAAAATGCACACCGTGTTCTACCATAATTCCGCCTGAAAGTGCTTCATCCCAGAACCAGTGGTCTGCAGGCAGGGTCTGGTCCTGGGCATAATTATTGACTACTGCATGCCGGATAGTGCCCAAAGCACCACTTTCCCCCAGTCTCATCAAAGCCTGTATGATGGGATTGTAGCGGATCATATGATTTACCGTAATGATTTTTCCGGTTTCTTTCTGTACCAGAAGTATTCTCTCAGCATCCTGCACAGTAACTGCGGCAGGTTTTTCCAAAAGAACATGTTTTCCAGCCCGCATGGTCGCGCAGGCCATTTCGGCATGAAGACCCGGCGGGGTTACAATACTGACGATTTCTATTTCAGGGTCCTCAAGAAGCTCCTGCCAGTTCTCATACCAGTCGCAATCTCGGGTCTGCTGGAAATGACCTCCTGAATCCGCCACAGCGACCACCTGCGCCTGATCCATTTTATTCCACCAGTGGTAAAGAAATTTTCCAAATCCACCGTAACCTATTATGCCTATTTTGTATTTTTTCATATCCTTATTTTTAAACAAGTACTGCTGTTACTAGAATAGCTGTATTGTAACGAATTGAAAATCAAGTTACGATTATTCTGTGCAGTTTCAAAATAATATTTTACGGCACCCTTACAGAAGAACGAAACCAGCCAATTAATTACGTTTACAACAAGCAGAAAAAATAATCCATATGAATTTATTGAACAGTATTCAGGAGCTTATAAGAGATCCGGAATCATTCGAATATCACCAACACATCTAATACATTGCCAAATATTTTACAAATATTCCTTAAAAAATGAACGCTGTTCAAAAAATATACATACATTTGCACCATGAGCACATCAGAAAGAAAAGCACGTGAAAAAGAAGCCTTAAAAATGCTGATTCTAAAAGGAGCCAAAAAGCTCTTCTTAGAGAGAGGTATTGAACAGACTACGATTCGAAATATCGCTGATGAAATTGATTACAGCGTAGGAACTGTGTATGTTTACTTTAAGGATAAGAATGCTATTCTTCACGACCTCCACTCTATTGGTTTTCAGGAACTAGGCGGATATTTTACCGAATTGTTCGCTATTAAAGATCCAATGGAACGTCTTCGAAAAATGGGATTTACGTATTTGAAATTTGCCATGGAAAATTCAGAAATGTACGATCTGATGTTCATCGTAAAAGCGCCGATGGAATTTATTGAAAGTACTGAAAAAGAAGCATGGAATGAAGGAGCTGAAACTTTTGGTGCTTTAAAGAAAACCGTGGAAGAATGTATGAAAGAAGGGCATTTTGAAGGACATTCACTAGAAGCATTATCTTTTATGATTTGGAGTTTAGTACACGGAATGTGCTGTCTGGAAATACGCCAGAGAACAAAAGGTGTAAAATTTTCTAGTCCTGATACGATCCTCTCTGAAGGATACAATGAATATTTAAAAATGATAAAGAAACTTTAAACTTTTTTTTGATCAAAAAAATGAACAATGTTCAATTTAAAAACAATGTACAATAAAATGAAAAAAGCAATTACATTAACCATCATTTGTTTTGGAATTATAGGATATTCCCAAAGCAAACTTGATAATTACATCCAGATTGGATTAAAAAGCAACGAGGTAATCAAACAGCACAACTTCGACATTAATAAAAGTATGTATGCCCTGCAGGAAGCCCGTTCCCTGTTCTACCCCACTGTTTCTTTTAATGCCAATTATACTAAGGCCGACGGCGGAAGAACAATTGATATTCCAATTGGTGATATGCTGAATCCTGTATACAGCACACTCAATCAAATAACCAATTCGAATGCTTTCCCTTCTCTGCAGAACCAGTCGGTTTTAATTAATCCCGATAATTTTTATGATGCTAAAATTCACACGACAATGCCATTACTGAACTATGAAATCATTTATAACAAAAGAATCAAAAACCAGCAGACTTCTTTACAAAAAATAGAACTGGAAATCTATCAAAGGGAACTGGTTAAAGAAATAAAAACAGCATACTACAAATATCTCCAGTCAATTGAAGGAATTAATATTTATCAGGACGCTTTAGCATTGGTAAAAGAAAATCAAAGGGTTAATCAATCCTTATTTAAAAATGACAAGATAAACCGTACAGCAGTTCTTAGAAGCGATAACGAAGTAATTCGTATTGAGGCAAATTTGGAAACAGCAAAACAAGTCAGCAACAATGCTAAAACATATTTTAATTTTCTAATTAATCAAAAACTGGACAGCGAAATTGAGATTGATCTAGATAAAGAAAGCCTTCCAAGCGCACTAGTACAAGAAAACACCTCAAGCAGGGAAGAACTCTCTAAGCTTACCATGGCAAAAGATATAAATGAAAATGTAAGTAAGCTTACCCAATCGTATTGGTACCCAAAATTGAGTGGTTTTGCAGATTTCGGATTTCAGGACTTTGATTTCGAAGTAAATAAACAATCACGATACTATTTTGCCGGTGCTTCTTTAGAATGGACTATTTTCTCAGGCAATAAAAACAAATACAAGCTTAAACAGGTTGAGGAAGACAGTAAGAAAATAAGCTCTCAGACAGACAATGTAAAACAGCAATTGCTGCTTCAATTTCAGGTAACTCGAAATAATCTGACATCTGCTTTAGAACAATTCAATGCTGACAAAAATCAAAAAGCGCTGACCAAAAAATACAATGAGGACATTACCAAATTATATAAGGAAGGTCAGGCCATTTACATTGAACTTCTGGATGCGCAGAATCAGTGGGTAAATGCACAGCTTAATACTAACATATCTCTTTATAATTCCTGGATTGCCTATACAGAATTAGAAAGAGCCAATGCCACTTTTACTTTAAATTAATCAAAAACATTACTTATGAAATCAAAGTTTACTTCATCCGTCCGCCTCTCGGGCTCGGGTCACGAATACCTAAAAAATATTTTTACACTTTTGAGTAAAAAATCAATAGTTCTATGTCTTCTTGCCTTTCCCCTTTTTTATGCCTGTAAAGAAGAAAAAAAGAGCCTAATCAATTTGAAAATGCAGATGTTGTATCTATTAAAACAGCACCAGCCGGATCTTTATCTCTTACAAGCAATATCAGTGCTTCTGGTTTGGTTACAACAGAAAATGCTGCACATTACAGTTTTAAAATCGGCGGTATAGTACGACACATTTACGTAGAAGAAGGTCATTTTTTTAAAAAAGGACAGCTTTTAGCCGCATTGGATGAAACCGAAATCAGTGCGGGTTTGAACCAAACCGATTTAAATGTAAAAAAATATGAGAGGGATTATACCCGTGCCAAAAATCTCTACCAAGACAGCGTATATACTTTAGAGCGACTTCAAAACACAAAAACAGGTCTTGACATCGCCAGAAAACAAAAAGACGCCGTTGCTTTTAATGCGCGTTATGCCAAAATATATGCCGCGAAGCAGATGGTTTTGTATCTCAAAAAATAGCCAGCGAGGGCGAAGTTGTAGGACCTGGTTCTCCTGTTATAGCCATTAATGAAACATCACACAACAATAATTACCTGTTAAAAATTGGACTGACAGATAAAGAATGGGCATCGGTTAAAATCGGCCAAAAAGCATCGGTTACCCTTGATGGTTATCCTGATCAAAATTTTGATGCCATGGTTTTTAGAAAATCACAGTCTGCAGATGTCGCTTTGGGATCTTTTCAGGTAGAATTAAAACTGGACATGAAAAACAGTAAACCTGCCGTGGGTATGTTTGGGAAAGCCGAAATACATGCTGATAATGCACAGAATTTAATCACAATCCCTTACGACGCACTTATTGAAGCAGACGGAAATAAGGCTTTTGTTTTTTTAGTAGAAAATAACAAAGTGAGAAGACAGCCTGTGACTATTTACAAATTTGAAAACAAAATCGTGTACATCAAAGACGGCCTTAAAAAAACAGATCAGATAGTGATTTCGAACAGCGCTTATCTAAACGAAGAATCAAAGATTAAGATCATTAAATAATAAACACTATGAAGATTACAAACTTTGCCGTTAAAAACTATCAGTTCACGCTGATTATATTTCTTCTCGTGTCTGTTGTTGGGTATCTGACCCTGTTTTCAATGCCGCGATCAGAAGATCCATCTACTCACCCGCCTCAATATCTTATTACGGTAATTTATCCCGGAACCAGTCCAAAGGATATGGAGGAACAGGTAGTAAAACCGATCGAAAATAAAATTTACGGACTGGAGAATATCGATAAAATCCTTACTACTGTCGAAGATGGCGTGGTCGCCTTTCAGGTAAAATTTAAATATGGTGTTGATGTAGATAATAAGTACCAAGAAATTTCTACGGAAATGAATGCACTTCAAAACAGTGAACTTCCCAAGGATATTTACCTCATCAAAACTGAGAAAATAGCTTCTTCAGATGTTAAGATTCTTCAGGTGGCCTTAATTTCAGAAAATGCATCGGATAAAAAACTGCGAGATGCCGCAGATGAACTCAAGACAAGACTGGAAAAAATTACCAATCTGAAAGACGTAAAATATGCAGGAATCCCAGAACAGGAAATTAGAATTGACCTGCGACTGGATAAACTCGCACAGTTAAAAATCCCCTTAAATGTAGTCATGGGAAGTCTTCAGAGTGAAGGCGCCGATATTCCCGGAGGAAGCATCAATCTTGACAGTAAAGTCTTTAATGTAAAAACAAGCGGTAAATTTAAAAATGCCGATGATGTGGCTAATACTGTTATATACAATGCAAATGGTAAAATAATTTATATGAAGGATGTCGCCGAAGTAGGTTACAAATCCGAAACAGTAGATCATATTACCCGCATAAACGGACATCGCTGTGTTTTAGTTACCGTTGGTATGAAAGATAACGTAAACATAACCGATGTTCAAAAAGAATTTTTACCAATAATAGAGGAATTCTCTAAAGACCTGCCTCAAAATATAAAGCTGGTTAAAAACTTTGATCAGGCCAACATGGTATCGCAGCGTCTTGGCCATTTGGGTTTTGATTTTACCCTTGCAATCGTTTTGGTTATTATAACACTTTTACCATTAGGATCAAGAGCTTCCTTAATTGTTATGATATCCATACCTCTTTCATTGGCTTTAGGGCTAATTGTAATGAATGCATTTGGCTATTCCTTAAATCAATTAAGTATTGTAGGTTTAGTGGTGGCTTTAGGACTTTTGGTAGATGACAGTATTGTGGTGGTCGAAAACATCGAGCGCTGGCTTCGTGAAGGCCATTCTAAAATGGATGCCGTTTTAAAAGGCACCAAACAAATAGGTCTTGCTGTTGTAGGCTGTACAGCCACTCTTGTTATTGCTTTTTTACCGCTGGCATTTCTTCCTGATGTGTCTGGTGAGTTTATAAGAAGTCTTCCTATGGCAATTATTACAAGTGTTCTGGCGTCAATGATTGTGGCCATGACATTGGTTCCATTTCTGGGAAGCCGATTTTTAAAAACGCATGAACATGGTGAAGGAAATGTTTTTCTTCAATACCTGCAAAAATTCCTGACACGATCTTACAGCAGAATTATGCCTAAGGCACTGCAATTTCCCAAAACAACAATTGCTATATCCATAGCATTGAGCATAACTGCATTTGGACTTTTTAAGGCTACCGGATTTAAGTTATTCCCAACCTCTGAGAAACCAATGTTTCTTATTAATATCAAAATGCCGCTTCAAGCCAATCTGACAGAAAGTGACAGGGTAACAAAACTGGTCGAAGCTGAATTAAAAAACCATAAAGAAATTGTATTTTATACAGCCAATGTCGGAAAGGGAAACCCGCAAATCTATTACAATGTGCACCCGCAGGACAGAAAACCAGATTTTGCACAGATTTTTGTGCGACTGGAGGATGAAGCAAAACCTACCGAAAAAACAGCTTTGATTGAAAGGCTTCGTGAAAAATTCAAAACAATGCCTTATGCTAAAATTGAAGTTAAAGATTTTGAGCAGGGAACGCCTCTGGAGGCCAATATTGTAGTGAGGCTCTTTGGAGAAGATCCGGCTGTTCTCCGTAAGCTTTCTTCTCAAGTTGAAACTATATTGCGAAATCAGAAAGGAACAGTTTATATCAACAATGAACTAAACACTTACAAAACAGATGTCAAAGTAAAAATTAATAAAGAAAAAGCACGAACACTTGGTGTGATGACAAGTGAAGCAGATAAAGTAATACGTCTTGCTGTAGCCGGATTAACTGTTGGAGATTACATCGATGATAGAGGTGATGCCAGAAATGTTACCCTTACACTGCCCAGAAATAAATTTTCTAATCTGGATGCTTTGAAAAATCTATATGTAAATAACATACAGGGAATGCCAATTGCATTGAACCAAATTGCAGAGATCTCTTTTGAAACTTCTCCAACAGCGATAAATCATTTCAATAAATCTCGTTTTGCAAAGGTTACAGCATTATCAGACAAAGGTTATTATGCTAATGATTTATTAACAGAGATTATTCCAAAACTGGATAAACTTAAACTGCCAAAAGGTTATTACTATAAATTATCAGGAGAAAAAGAGTCTGAAGGTGATACACTAGGAGGAAATTTCCTTTCGGTAATTATTTTAAGCACATTCCTTTTCATTGGCGTACTGTTATTGCAGTTCAAAACATTCAAAGGAATCATCATTGTACTTTCTATCATTCCATTGGGAATTTTAGGAGGGGTTGTGTTATTACTTATTAATGGAAGTCCAATGTCGCTGGTGGCCATTATCGGCTTTATTGGTCTATCGGGTATTCAAGTTAAAAATTCACTGTCGCTTGTAGATTTTACCAATCAGCTCAGACAAGAAGGACACTCCATAGATGAGGCAATTGCTATTGCTGGAGAAACACGGTTTTTACCAGTAGTGCTTACCTCTATAACAGCAATATGCGGTCTTATTCCCCTAGCTTTGAATTCGAATCCTTTAATTGCACCATTGGCTATTGTTCTTATAGGCGGACTGGTAAGCTCCACTATTCTATCGAGAATTGTAACCCCTGTAATGTACAAGCTAATGCCTCCAAGTATCGAAATTGATAAAAAAGAACCAGTTCAGTAAATTCAGGAAGCAATCTATGTTTAGCTTTGCTCAATTCAGTATGGATAATGTTTTTCCATTTCATTGGTCGAATTTGAAACTGAAATAGATACATTTAAAAATAAGATGCAATTTTCAATAAATCCCAACAGGACTAAAACAAATTCATAAAGACAATGAAAGACAGAAGCTAAATGTAGTATGTCAATCTCTTCAAATCGTCTAAAAATTTTATAGAAATTTACCCTGTTCCTTTCATTACTCGGGACAAAAGAAAAATATCATCTTTTGTCCCGTTTTTTTTGTGTCGCAATTCTTTATAAGTTTCCCGACAAAAAGCAAATTAATAAACTAACTAAGTTAATCAATCTTCTATTTACTAAACTAATCGGTCGATCTGGCCTCCCTTGATAAAATCATCCTAAAACACATCAGGCAGACCCCTGCATTGCAACAGCATTTACCTGCTCCATTTCCAGACCTAGATTATTTTTCTTATATTTAAGAAACATTAAATTTAAAAATGATGAATACAGCAAAAATAGTGGGTATTGTACTTATAGCGATCAGTCTAGTCGCAGGCTATGTGGGATTAAACCGAGTGGCAGACAGCACTAAAGAAATTAATTTTTTAGGCCTTAAAATTGACGCATCAAACGAATCGGGTCAAATGCAGGGTTTTCTTTATCTCGGAGTAGCAGCGACTCTTTTGGCAGGCGGACTGTATACTTTAAAGAAGTCAAGCTGATACACCTAAATAGTAAAATATAAAGCCTGCGAGCATAAAAATACTGCAGGCTTTTTGAATAAGTAAATTGTTTTTTTGGAATAGTTGAAGGCACAGATACGCTTGTTTTTACTTTGGTCTATAGAAAAACTATCTTGCTAAATAGATATTATCCCAATTCTAATCGTATTAAATTTTGCGATAAAATAATCGGCGTACACTGCATTATTCTTCTATTGCTTTTGAATTCTTTTTAGGTACAGTAGTCGTGTCTAAGTTTGTTGCCGTGGAGTCAAGACTTTTTCCGTCACTGCCAACTCCCGCACTTATATTATTTTTACATGAAAATAGAAATTGAGTAAACAACAGCAGTACTATAACTTTTGAATTTAAGTGCGTTTTCATAATTTAAATTATTTAGATAATTTGAAAATAATCCCTTTAAATGTTAATTTGATTTAAAGTTAGTGAAATATTTGGTTCTTAACAACGAATCCTGACTCATTAAACTTTAACTTTTCAAGAGAATAATACAAAATATAATCTTGTTATCGTATTTTTATAAAACGCCTTCTTTAAAAACAAAGCATAGATCAACTTCAAGCCTACAGACAATAAAAAAACTTAAACAAATCTTATAAAAATGCAGAACATAGAAAACAAAATAGCTTATATAACCGGCGCCGCAAAAGGCATCGGTTTCGGTATTGCAGAAGCACTGGTGAAAAACGGAGTAAAAGCGACCATTTCAGGTAGAGATAAGCAGGCGCTTGAAAAGGCGCAGACAGGTACTAGGAGAACAGAATGTTCTGGTGCTTGAGTCTGATGTCAGAAATTTTGATAACGAAGTAAAAGCCGTCCAGCAGATTGTATCTAAATTTGGAAAACTCGATATTGTGATTGCTAATGCAGGAGTGGGGAAATTTGCACCCATAGACGAAATGTCACTGGAGGACTGGAACACGATGATTGACACCAATCTGACAGGGGCTTTCCATACCCTGAAAGCGACCGCAAGCACAACTCAAAGAGAACAAAGGGTATTACATATCCATAGCTTCGCTGGCTGGAGCCAATTTCTTTGCTAAAGGCGCCGCGTACAATGCGTCAAAATTCGGACTGGTTGGTTTTACCCAGGCGGCCATGCTGGATCTGCGTGATTATGATGTCAAGTGCACCACTATTATGCCAGGATCGGTTGCTTCCAACTTTAACGGCCATACTCCAAGCGAAGATGATAAGTGGAAAATTCAGCCCTCGGATATCGGGCAGATGATCGTAGACCTACTGAAAATGAATCCAAATGTACTGCCAAGCAAAATAGAAGTCCGTCCCACAAAAACCAAATAATTTCAATTTTCTTTCGATTAAAAATAATAAAAAAGCTTGAGATTTCTCTCAAGCTTTTTTTATTGATGCGCGTTTAACTCAAAATACGAAATCTCTTTTAATGGATTCTGAGGATTTTGGTTTAAAAAAAAAAGCGTCTGCACGGAGCAGACGCTTTTTTAATAAATTTTATAGTATAATTATGCTAACACTACGTTTACTGCGTTTGGACCTTTACGGCCTTCTTCAACATCATATCTTACTTCATCATTTTGACTGATATTTTCTGATAGACCTGAAACATGAACAAAAATTTCGCTTCCTCCGTTACTTGGAGTTATGAATCCGAATCCTTTTTCTTCATTGAAAAATTTTACTGTACCTTCTTGCATTTTAATATATTTAATTCCTCAAATGTAATGCTTTAAAATGACAACCAACCGAATTAATGACTTTTATTTTAAAGTTTACAAAATTCGGTGTATTTAAACCTTTTATTTGGAGTGAATTGTGATGTGTTCAGCTTACTTTATTTCCATTAATGTCAAGCATTGGGTACTATTTATTATTTTTATAGTCTATAGATAATGGAATCATTAACTTATTTAATTCTCATTTCAGATGACAGGAATCAAAACTAATATCAAACCTTTTCTTATAGTAAATAATGCTGTTAAAGCAGTTGAATTTTATACTAATGCTTTTGGGGCTGTTGAATCAAACAGATATACGCTTGAAAATAATAAAATATCATCAGTAATTACAATTGAAGGTGCTCGCATTTTATCTAAGCGACGAAGAACCCTGTGATGGTAGTCAAACTATCAGCCAACCATTCAATTCGCCGATTAGAATAGTTTTAGAGAGTGAAAATGCAGATAAAATATTTGAAAAAGCAGTAAAATACGGTTCTGCAGTAATTTGTCCCATAACAACAGAAGAAGACTGGAGAATAGGAAAGCTAAAAGATCCTTTTGGTCATATCTGGGAAATTGGTTATCCCTTATGAAGGAATTTAATTTACTTCTTTCTTCTCTGATCCTGTTTTACCGTGTTTTACAAAAACATTCTTTTTAAAAAACAGTATAATACAATACAGATACAAAAAACTAAAAGGAAGCACCATAATGATTAACAGACTACTGATTCCATTGAGGAGCTCATTGGTACCCAGACTTGTAAGTCCCAGAGCTGTAGCTGTAATTATAATGCCCCAGATAATTTTGTGGCTTTTAGAAGGATCCTCCTTACCCTCATCACTAATCATTCCCAAAACAAAAATGGCAGAATCAACTGAATTAATAATAGAAATCGCTACCAAAAGTCCTGCAAGAAAAAATGTAACTTGATGAAGCGGCAGATGTTCCAAGAAAACAAATAAAGAGGTAAATACGTTGTCAAATTCTGTACTGCTTCCTCCATGTATAATTTCAAAAGCCGAAGAGGCAAATACCGAAAACCATATCATTGTTGCTAAGGCCGGTACTAGGATTGTAGCAATCAAAAATTCCTTAATGGTTCTGCCTTTGGAAATTCGGGCAATGAAAATTCCGGTAAAAGGAACCCAGGCCAACCAGAAAGCCCAGTAAAAAACCGTCCAGTCCTGCGTAAAGTTTCCTTTGGCAGTGTATGATCCTGCGGCAAGGCTCATTTCAAAAAAATGGATTACATACTGATAAAAGGCAGAGAAGCTCTGGGTGATCAAAACGTTGAATTTAACAAAAAACGCCACGAAAAGCATTAAAATAATGGAAAAAACAAAATCAAAATCAGCTAAAAATTTAATCATTCTGGTGATTCCCGTCGATGCTGAATAAGTTGCAAAAGATCCCATTACCAATACGTCGCATAATAAAAACCAAGTATCAAGTCCAGTATCAAAAGTATAATTAAGTCCGCCGATAAGCTGTGCTGTTCCCAATCCTAATGAAGCAATTACCCCTGTAATAGTAATCAGTACAATAAAAAGTACAGCGCCGAATTGCAGGAGACGATTATTCAGACTAGGAACTATGGCGTGCAGTAAATTAGGTGCTTTTTTTATATACAGATTATGAGCCACCAGCAAGCCAAACAAACTGTACATAGCCCAAGGGGTAAAGCCCCAGTGAAAAAAGGTATATTGAAGCGCCGTTTGTGCTCGCATTTGCGGTGCTGACAGGACTATTGTTAAAGTAATAAACAGGTTCCTGCACCGCTCGAAGTAATAAACCCGAACCCATTCCCGTACTATACAATAAGGCAATCCAGCTGAAATAGGAATAAGAAGGCTTCCCTGCTCCTAATTTTTTACCGCCAATAGGAGAAAATAAAATCACTACGCAGGCAAGCACTATAAAAAGTCCAAGCACTAAATAATAGGTACTAAAAACCGAAAGCAGTTGCTTGTTTATTTCATTTAAAACAGCCAGTAAAGAATCTGGTGCCAGCATACCGCTGATAAAGAAGACTGCTCCAAAAAGCGACCCGTAAAAGAGTATATTATTTGCCCGAAAATGGCTGGATAATTTTGAAATCAAAATACTTCTTATTTAGCAATGGGTTTTAAATCCTGTAACATCGTGGGGATAAGTTCACTCACCGTAGGATGAATATGTACTGAATCCCGCAGAACGGTATACGGCTTTTTAGCATACATTAAGTTGGTAATGCCATTGATAATTTCATCTCCGCCGGTTCCTAAAACACAGGCTCCTAAAAATTTATTGGTTTTGGCATCAATTACCGCTTCCATAAAACCTGCCGTTTCCGCTTTTTCTTTAGCGCGATTTACTTTTGTCATGGGGCGGTATCCCACCAGAATTTCGTATCCTTTTTCCAGAGCTTCTTTCTTGGTCATGCCTATTCTGCCTAGCGGCGGATCTATAAACAATCCATAGGTTGTAATTCTATCGCTGATTTTTCTCTTTTTGTCCTTGAAAAGAAAACTCTCTACGATTTGAAAATCATTATACGAAGAATGGGTAAAAGCCCCTTTCCCGTTACAGTCGCCGATGGCAAAAATTCCATCAACACTGGTCTGGCAGTAGTTATTGACTTTTATATAATTATTCTTATCCAATTTGACCGCTGTATTCTCCAATTTTAAGGTATCGGAATTTGGAGTGCGTCCAATGGCAAGCAGTAAATGTGATCCACTTATTTTCTTACTGCCAATTGTTATTGTTACAACTCCTTTAGTGTCTTCTTCAGCTGTAATCTCCTTAGCATTAAAAACAAGATTGATGCCCTCCGATTTCATAATTGCGACCACTGCATCACTTACCGTTTCATCTTCCCTGCTTATGAATTGTCCGTTGCGCTCCACAATGGTAACCTCACAGCCAAACCTTCTAAAAATCTGGGCAAATTCTAAACCAATATAACTTCCCCCAATGATTATTAAATGCTTTGGCAGATCGGTGATTTCCATAATATTTTCATTGGTGTAAAAGGTAATGTGATGATATTCTTTTGGAACAACTGCCCTTGCCCCTGCATTTATAAATATCTTTTTTGCTGTAAGAATTATTTCTCCTGCCTTAACTTCGAAATTGCTTAAAAAATGAGCTTCCCCTTTAAATAAAGTAATGTTTTTATCTCTCTTAATTGCTTCTTCTATATTGGAACGCGATTCGGCAACCAGCTCATCTTTACGCGCCTTAATTTTTTTGAGATTAGCTTTTGTACCCTCAGGAATTTCAATACCCAGATCATCACCATGAAAAGCGTCCCAAGCTCTTCGCGCACTGGCCACATACGCTTTGGTCGGAATACAGCCGTTATTAACGCATGTTCCTCCCACAAAGCTTTTTTCAACAATAGCCACCTTTCCATGTTTGGATAAACTAAATGCTAATGGAATCCCAGCTTGGTCGCTTCCGATAATGATATAATCAAATTCTTTCATACTTCTTAGTTCTTTATTACCGTCTTACAATATGTCTGCCTGCATTTCATAATAAGCTAACCCAGCAGATTTCAGCAGTTTTTTCATGAATTTTAAAAAACGTATCGCCTTATAATTTAAGTCCTGCTGTTTTACTTATACTGTAAGTTACTAATTAAAAGTACAATAATTTATATACAATAAAAAATAGTGGTAAGCTTATGACATCCTTTAGAATGCATTCGCCACAGGGAGCCGGGCTGGAAAAAAAGAAGCCATCGCCTAAAAAGTAATCGTAAAAAGTCGGGAGACTTTTGTCAGGTTTAGTATTTATAAGAGACAAAAAAAAAGCGCAAAGTCAGAGACATTTGCACAGCTTTTTATTAGAACACTTTGTAGAGCGGGGAAAGTCGGGAGACTTCACATCAGGATAAATACTCATCATTTTTAAGCGAAATTTATTCAATAAATACTGATTATAAAAACCTTTTAATTGTAAAGAATAAAAACTACACGATTGATACACTGCCAATATTAGCTTTTAGCCACTACAAAAAAATTATTTTTTTAAATAAGACTCCCTGCTTGGCATTGGCCCTTTAGATACTGAATTCGTATCAATTTTAATTTTAAAATATTCGATTGTTTTTTTAATTTTTAAATAATCTTCATATTTTTTTGGCTTACCATAAAAAAATAAAGCAATTGTATCATTTGAAAAACGAACATCTTTTATATTTGTTGAATTAACAATTGTGTCACTTTTACCATTTATCGCATCATAGAGTAAAACATAATCAGTACTAGTTGAACTAACATCTGAATAATAGAACCATTCTATAACCTTATTTTTTGTTTTTATTTCTTTCAAATACAGGCGATCTACTTGTAATTTATTTACGCAACCTAAAACGATAAAAGGTATAAAGATTAAAAATTTTCTCATTGTTTGTAAAATTGTTTATAATATCCCGCTCCCCGAAGAGTTCTTATGAAAAGCTTTGCGAATGTCTCCTGACTTCGCACCAATATAGAGAAAACAAAGAGAAGTTTGTAAAAGTGATTGCAACTTTATAGAATGTTGGAACGATTACGAAGTCGGGAGACACTCGCACAGCAGGAGCAATACAAAATAGCTATCTCATTTCAACAACATTCTTTCCGTAATTATTTTATTTGAGGAAACATCAATTCCGGTAACTTCGGCATACTTTACATTTGGTAACCAAAAAGAACCTCCTTCAATGCGCACAAATATTTTTTCTACTTGTATTTTTTTCTGATTTACACTTACAAAAACATGATATTTCTGATCTGAATCTATCTTTTTCAAGGTTAAGGGTAACTTTTTATACGATACAAATTGTAGTTCAAACTCCTCATTATTTAAGATTTTACTATCTATTCCGTAAGCAAATTTGCGCCGCATATAAGTAAAATCTTTTTTTCTCCTTTCTCCGCATATCGAATCCAATAGGCTTTTATAGGATTGCTTTTGTCTATTTTTCCATTTTCCTGATAGTTTATGGCATAAATAGCAGTGTTTATATTTGGGTCTCGCTGAATATAAAACAGCATATTATCTATATTTTTAGGCGTTGGGAAATGTAATAGTGATGGATTTTTGGATTGCGCTAATACATTTCCGGAAATTATATTTACTAAGATCGTGATAACGATTAGTGATTTTGTAAAATTAAATGGCAATTTATCCATAAACGAAATTTTTATAGTAACCTAGCGTGAAATTATTTTAACACATAGTCCCAAAGCTCAATATCATTTAAGTTAAGAAAAACCGATAATGTTATGCCGAATAAATCTCTGGCACAATCGCAAAGATTTGTGTTTAAACTTTGCGTCTTAGCGACTTTGCGTGATTAATTTTATTTTCTAAAAAGCTCACCTTAATAATATTCGGCTTCTGGATTATGTGTTGAATAGAAAAACCACCAATTGCATATTGATTTATTTAATTAAATTCTCTTTTTCGTTTACCCTAAAAACCCAATATTTAATCAGTGGATAATTAAATCCATAAGAAACAAAACTATCCGTAATCAATCTTCCGATTCTATAATCGATTTGAAATACTTTTTGCAAAAAAAACGTACCAAATGATTTTAAGGAAATACTTCCCAACACCACCAACGCAAATTTAAAAAGCTGACTGTTGATAGGGCTGTTATAACCAGATTGATTTTTAAACACCCAAAATCTATTGATGCTGAAATTGACAATGGAACCAACGGTTCCAGATATTAGAATAGAAAAAGTAAAATGCAATTGAAACAACTCTGTCAATAAAATCATTAATCCATAATCAGTAATGCCACCTAAAAATGCCGCAACTTGTGCTTGTAGAAAGGTGAAAATGGATTTTTTACTGAACATATCAGTCTTGGTTTTTATCTTTTAAATCGCCCAACTTCAAAAGTTTTAAGCTGTCTATAACATTAATTATAAGTAACATAATAGTGATTAAGCCAGCCAAATAGGTAATTGATCCGGGAAATAAAACTTCGATAATTAAAATGAAAACAATAATAAACCGAAGTTCTGTTGGACCGACAAAGCCAGAATCTATACTGTATTCATTTGTAATTTTGTAGCGCAACTGACTGATAATGATCGACCAGCCATACAGTGCAACAAAAGCAAAGGCTACTATTTGTGTGCCGTCTTCAGCATAAATATAATAGCCAAAGCCTATAAGTACAATACCGATCCAATCGGCAATAATATCGAGTGCAAAACCATACCAACGGCGTGGAATATTTCTGTAATAAGCCAATCTTCCGTCTAAAGAATCGCCTAACCAATTTATACCCAAACCAATAATACCCAAAAGCAAGTACCAATTTGTAAAATAAGTACCTAAAACAAAAGCTAAAAAAACCAATCCCGAACCAAGTGTACCAATTAAGGTAAGTAAATTTGGCGAAATGAATTGAGGCACCTTTGGAAGCAAAAATACAATCGTTAACTGTTCTGCCCTTTTTAAAATATTAGTTCGCTTACGGTCTGCAAATGTTCTTTGGGCAATTTCACTATAAGCTTCAATATGTGTTTCTTTTCCCATTAATAACCCAATATTTATAAACTTATAGTATATCCAATTCCAGTTTGGTAATTTTTAATTTTATTTTTCTTTGCGTGTTTTTAAAGAAATCGGTGGTTCTTTTTAGCTTACCTGATCTAACCAGATAACTAAATGCGAGGACAATCAGCATATTATTTAACAATTCCTGCAAAACGTTGATAGAAAACTGTTGGACTGTTCTCATCTTTAGGAGCGTATTTTCCTGCTATTATTGGAACATAAATAACTCTCCTTCTGCTCTCTTCGCCACGGATAGTTGATTCTGCCACTCTATGCCACAAACGGCCATCGTGAATGGTTAAATCTCCAGCTTCTGGATTGATAGATACTTCCTGTGGATCAGGTTTATTATCTAAAAAGTACTTTTTACGAAAAAGCATTTGATAAATACTTTGTTTGTGAGTACCCGGAATGATTTTAAGGCCGCCGTTTTCGGGTTGTAAAGTGCTCAAGTGAATACCCACATTTAACATCGGATTTAATTTCCCACCATAAAAAATATCTCGCAAACCATCTGTGTGCCAGCCCATTTTTGTAAACTTACTTTCTGGCCCATTGATGTAATGATTGAAAACCATTCCGTCTTTTTCCTCAGTACCTAATCTTGCTCCCTCACCTGCCAATGGTAATAAACTATTGAATCTTGGATCAAGTAAAAGACCGCTCAAGGCTTGATGATGTTGATTGATAAAAGCAAAACGTCGCACAATAGGAGAACCATCTAAATCTTTTCCGTATTTGATTGGAACACCATTAACTTTTTGAAGGTCATTGTCAATCCATTTTTGCTCTACTTGTTTCGAGGCATCAATGATAGATGAAACCGTTTCTGGATTTATAAATTTTTTGAAATGGATAAAACCATATTCGTTAAAAAAGTTGATTTGCTCAGCAGTTAATTACTCAGTAAGGGTAAAAGTTTTATAAGAAGACACCATGATACTATATATTTAATAAATGAAATAATAATGTTTGAAATTTTATCTAAGAGATTTGCAACAGCAACAACAGCAACACATTCGCATGTTTGCGTGCATTCGGTTTCCAGATAAATTAAACATATTTCTTTTATTAGACATACTCTATGGAATTAGTAGACATTTATGCAAATGTAATATAATTTCTCATTTGCAAAGATTTTTTTTTATTTTTTTTGAAAAAATTAAATTTTATAAATTCCAGTCTGCAGTTTTTTCTATAAATGCCTTTGGTAGTATACGGTTGGCATAAACCGAAATGATATTGGTAAAACCCGGAATAACTTCTGATTTTTTATTAAACATGGCTTTTACAGCCATTTTTGCAACTTCATCAGGTCGCATATTGAACTTTTCAGCCATTTTGCTAAAAGCATCTAAACCAGCTCTCGAAGCAAAACCAGTATCAACTGGACCTGGACTAAAACAAGTTACTGAAATGGAAGTTTTGGCAAGTTCGAAACGTAAGGCACGTGTAAACGATAAGACAAAAGCTTTAGTAGCCGAATAAACAGCCAGCGTAGGCACAGCTTGATACGCGACAGTACTTGATATATTTAAAATGTAAGCTTGTTTTTCTTGTAAAAGTATAGGCACTAATAAATGTGAAAGTTCTACTACTACATTCATGTTAAGTCGCATCATGCCAAGCTGATCGGTTAGAGCAGACTGGCTGAAATCGCCCCACACACCATAACCCGCATTGTTAACTAAGATACCTAATGGATAATTATTCATTTTTATCCAATCGGTTACTTTTAGCGATGCACCATTTATCGAAAGATCAACTGATAAAACAAACGCGTTGATGCCATATTTAGCTTGAAGATCATCAGATAGTACTTTTAGCTCCTCTTCACTTCTTGCAACAAGCAATAATGGATAACCCTGTTTAGCCAATTCGTAAGCAATAGCTTTTCCAATGCCTTTGCTGGCGCCAGTAATTAAGGCATACGGTTTAGTTTTTTCGCTCATTATAGTATTTTAATAATCAAATATAAAGATTAATTCTAAACCGTTGGTTGTGACTTATTATTAAATATAAGCGATAAATGAAGTTCTGTTTATCACATACAAATCAAGATGAGTTACATAACCTACAAAGGAAGTGGTTATGTAATTTTACAAATCAGCAGAATTGCAATAAATGACACAATAGAGAAAACCATCGTATTGATAATTCTGTTTTTTATTTTAAACGATTGCTGTGCCTGATCTATTTTGCTCTTTTCTTTTAAACGTTTTCATTCTATTATTAATTTTGCATTACTTACTGCCGCAAAATTAAAACAGCTTATCGAAAAACTTTTACATGATCGAAATCCAATTTATCATAATTAAAACATCATACTCCTTTTATAAAAAAGAAGTGTTAAAATATTTTTAAACTTTAAAATGAGTCAAAAAGCGAAATAGTTATTCTAATATGAAAATTAATAAATACGTTATTCATTAATCTTCAAATGCCCACATTATTTCACGTGTCACTATTAAAAAGATAACAGTTCACTTACTAAGTCAGGTTTAAATACTGCTTTTTTCTTCTTCAAGATCGGGAAGAAAGATATGAAAAGTACTGCCTTTACCCTCTTCAGATTCTGCATACAATACACCGTGGTGGTTTAGAACAATTCTTCTGCACAATGCCAGACCAATACCGCTTCCTGGAAAAATAGTCTGCCCATGAAGTCTTTTAAAAATTTCGAAAATCTTGTTACGATGATCATTCTGAAATCCAATTCCGTTATCAGTAAACGAGATATGATGGTAATTCCCTGGTATTAAAGGAGAATCGGTGAACTGCGCGAGCATAGTCATGGGATACCAAAACCGAACTTATTTGTATACGAGGCGATTTATTCGGATCGGTAAATTTTAAAGCATTACTCATCAGATTATAAAAAAGCTGATTCATCTGCAGGCCGACTGCTTGGACTACAGGAAGATTTTCAACTACTATCTCAGCATTTTTCTCAGCAGTCACCAGTTCAAAATCATCACGAACACTTTTAAGCACAGCGGTCAAATCAACCGAATGTAACCTTTTCTCAGGCTCGATAAGACGTGAGAAACTAAGCAGATCGGAAATCAGCTGGCTCATACGTGCCGCAGATAAAGCAATTTTTTCCACCATTATTTTGGGATCTCTGCTGGATTTTCCTTCCTGCAATAATCCGGCAAAAATTTGAATTTTACGCGACGGTTCCTGAAGATCATGACTCGCTACATAGGCAAACTGTGCTAGTTCCTCATTAGAATGTTTTAAAGCATAATTAGATTGTTCAAGATCTGTATTGGATGCCTGCAGATCCTGCAGTACCATAGCGAGCTCTTTTGTTCTTAGCTGAACCTCACTCTCCAGTTCGAGCTGTAATTCCCTGTGAATTGTAATATCCTGAGCCGTTCCGCTGATCATTACAGGTTTTCCCTCCAGATCAAAATAGGTCTGCCCAACGGCATGAATAACCTTTTCCTGTCCCGTAATTCCATGAATTATTCTGTATTCTGCTTCATATTTTCCATTGGAACCCGTCTTTTGGGCCGCAAAAAAAGCTTCCATTACCCTGTTGTGATCAGAAGACTTTATCAAATCTCGTACCTTTTGTGATGGCAGTGTTGTAGCTGTGAGTCCAAACATAGCCGCATGACGATGTGAAACCGTAGTAATTTGCGTAGCTACATCCATTGACCAAGTTCCGAGTCGCGCCACTTCAACAGCAGATCGAAGTGCGACTTCGGCCTGTTCTATTTTTTTCATTGCATTTATTTCGGCTGTCACATCCGAGCTTACATGAAGCACTGCATACACTTTTCCGTCACTGTCCAATAAAGGTGTGAGACTGATGTTGTGATAATGAGGCTCTGTTTCCGTGGTATGTATACCTGCTGTCCCACTAGCACTGAAACTAACTCCCGACTGGTAAACATTCTGAACGGCTTTTATATATTGTTGCGAACTTTCCTGTAATAAAACATCCATAAGAGACTTTCCATCTATGGCAAGACCCTTACTTACATTTTTTATAAAAGGTTCATTTGCATTCTCAATAATAAGATCATCCCCTACAAATAAACTAATAGAAACTGGAGCCGCTTCCAATACCGAGCGAAGTTTAGATTCGCTTTCCCGAAGTGCAATTTCCGTTAACTTGCTCTGTGTTACATCCATCGCATGTACAATCATTCCAATTACGGTTCCCTCATTATTTTTATGTGGTGTATACACAATGCTCAGCCATCTTCTTTCACCCATTCTGGAGGGCGCAAACATCTCATATTTCTCCTGCTTCCCGCTATAAGCTATATCGAGATGAGTACGTGTTTTTTCATAGGTCGCATCCCCAAGGAATTCTTTAACTGTCTTACCAATGGCTTCGTTTTCCCCGACGGAGAACCAGTCCATAAAAACACTGTTATAGCTTTGATACCTTTCTCGCTGATCCAGATAAAAAATCATAGCAGGAACGGTGTCTTTCAATAATTGTAAATGGGCTTCACTCTCTTCCATTGCCTTTTGTGCCAAAACCTGTGGGGTCACGTCAATAGCAATGTCTAAAATGGCATAAATTTCTCCTGATTTGTTACGAATAGGTGTATAAGAAATATTATAATAGTTATTATTCAACACCCCGTTCTGCACTATTTTAACCAATGAGGCAGGCGAGATAAAAGGAACTCCTGTTGTAAAAATATCATCTAGTATCTTAAGGTAAGCCTGCCCTTCGGTAATGAGTTCCGGCATGGCTTCCCTTAAAGGCAGTCCGTTAATTCCAGGGCCCTTCCCTACAATATCTATAAAAGTCTGGTTGGGATATTCTATAATAAGATCACGGCCGACAAACAAACCGATTCCCGCAGGAAGCGTACGCAATCAAATTCTGTAATCTGGTTTCACTTTCCTCGACCTCACGACGGTTCAGCACCTGCTGGGTAACATCAACCGCTACCACTAAAACACTATTGGCTTCTCCCGATGCATTTCGGTGAATTTGATACGTAAGATCCACATAGATGTTTGCAAGCTGTCCTTCGCGCTTCAGTTCTACTTCAACTTCTTTGGCCGTGTATGCATTACCTGAGCGTATGACCTCGCGGAGCAACTCATCAAAACCTTGTCCCTTTAGTTCAGGAAGCGCCTCGAGCAACGGTTTTCCAATTAGCGAATCTGCTTCACGTCCTACCAATTCGCCATAAAAAGTGTTGGCACTTTGAAATACCAAATCCTTGTCTATGCTGATTGTGGCAATACCTACAGGTGACTGTTCAAATATAGCCGCAAGTTCGTTCTGCTTCGCGGTGATATCCTGCTGTGCCTTTATGGAAGCAGTAACATCAAAGGACATCACTAAAACGGCATAAACAGAACCCGTTTGGTTCACTAATGGTGTAAGGGAGTAATCTAAATACTGTTCACTACCCAATCCTGTCTGGATTTCGTAGCCGCTAATTTTATATTCTTTTCCTGTATTATAGACTTCACTAATTATTTTATAAAATTCCTCATTGGAAGGCTTCTCAAATACAGCTGTTAATTTCTCACCGATGATCTGTTTGTCTTTACCCCAGTAATCCAGCATAACATCATTAGCCAGATCAATACAAAATTCACTTCCTTTTAATAACGCTGTACCTACCGGCGCTTTATTAATAAGGGTTTTAAAACGCTGTTCACTAGCTGTCAGTTGCTCTTCTTTTTCTTTTTCAGCAGTAATATCAATAGCAATGGCTGTTATATATTTTTTGCCTTCAGAATCTGATACTACCGAAATACTATTACTCACCCAGAGTTGCGAACCATCACGGCAGACATAACGCTTGGTAATTGTAAAATCTTTTCCATTTGAAATACAATCCTGCAAAAGTATTTGATTACGCTGATAATCATAAGGGTGCGTAAGCTGTCCTATGTTCATCTGCAGTATTTCTTCGCGACTGTATCCCAGCATTTCACAGTAATGATCATTCACTTCTATAACACGTCCAGTACTATCGGCCTGAGCAATTCCAGCATTGGACTGCATCAGTATACTATTGAGCTGTGAGCGTACTGATCCTGACGCTACTATATTAGGGATAACTGCTGAATTCTCGATACAAGTCACTAAAACTCCTTCGGCAGTGTGATTTTGACTAAAAACAGCACTGTAAGAGGCTGTAAGATACACCTCTTTGCAACACATTATTCCTGTTCACATTCACAGTAATATTGGATTCTGGTATAACCTCATCCTGATCTAGTACAGCTTTCACTGCGCCAACAGCTATCTTCCACTCAGGAGTTAAGACTTCCGTTAAAACCTTACCTAATACATTATGCTGTTTAGTGCCCAGAAAAGGGCGGAATGAATCATTATAAAAAAAAGTTTTTTCACTTCCCCACACCAAAAACATAGGGATACTGGAACGCGACATAATTCCGAGTGATGTACGGAGGCTTTCAGGCCAGAGGTCTATATTTCCTAAAGAAGATTCCTTCCATTCCATTTCCCTCACAAGGGCTCCCGCTTCTCCTCCATTCTTTAAAAATAGAAATTCAGATTCTCTTTTATTTAGCCCCACTTCGAAATTTTTTTTGTTTAAAGTGGAAAGATAAAGTTTTTTTAATTTTTTACCTAGTACTAATCTTGCATCTCATCATATTTTTATTTCTGCAATTCATTTAAACTTTACCAGATTTATACCGTTCGATAATCTTACTGCTTGTAAAAAAAGAACTGGAATTTTGTTTCCAAAATTTTTACGATAACAAAATACAATACGTAATTTCATGGTTATTTACTGTAAAATATACTATTTATGTATTTCCTGAATATATTTAGTGAACCACTATGCTTGCTGTTAATTATATAATCTGTCTTTTCAATTCTGTAAATCAAAAATACCGCTATACCTGTAATTTTAAATAAAAAGAAAACGTACAATTATTAATACTAGCTATTTATGGAAAACTTAATAAATCAGGAAAATCTGGAGGAAATCAGAACATTTATAGAAAATAAAATTGCTGATGTTCCCGGAGAATTAATTCTTCTTGGGGCAGTAGGAAGTTTGCTTCTATCATCTTACCTCAATAAAAATGGCAATACTAAGGCAGCGTCAATGATTGGATCGCTGGCTGTGCCTATTGTGGGTATAGGGCTTGCAAAGTACAAAGATGTTTTAAAATCCCAGATGGAAAGCTTACAGCAATCCAAAGAGGAAATTGCCTGATTAAATCTGCAAAGAATTACAAAAGATCTAAAAACAAAAAAAGCACCTGTCACAAGAGAGGTGCTTTTTAATTTTTTACAATTGAAAATTACGCTACCACAACGTTTATTGCATTAGGTCCTTTTTTACCATCCGCAATATCATAGCGAACTTCATCGTTTTCGCGGATAGTCTCCGACAAACCTGTAGCGTGAACAAAGATTTCACTCCCGCCATTTTTTGGTGTTATAAATCCAAAACCTTTTTCTTCATTAAAGAATTTTACTGTACCTTCTTGCATCTTATTAATAATTACTGTTTCGAAAATAAATGTAGGATATTTAATTGTAAACCAAAGATTTAAAAACCTTTTTTATTTGCTTTATGGGAATTATATAACAATAGAGAAAAATTACATAAAACATAAACAGGCATTTATTAAGATTAACTTCCATTACTTACTTGTAATTATAACTGACTAAGACTCAAAAAGTAATTGCATAATTAATTATATAACGCCACAGCAAAATTGTATAAATTAAAAAGCTGAGTCATCTGCTAATTTTGAAAAAAAATAAATTTATAACAATCACCATTTAATTAAATTATGAAATTATCAGCAACTAACAGTTCAGTTATCCAATCAGTTAAAAAAATTGAAGTTCAATCAGAGACGAATTTCTCATTGCGGACCTGAAACACAGTTCGAGAATCTTTTAACAGACTTATATCAAAAATATGATGATGAGCCAGACTTTGACTGTGAGTTTTTGTGGGCTTCCAATGACCAAAGCGAAAACGAAAGTACAATTGATCCAGAATCTGAAGATGACCTTACAGATCAATTTAATGATAATCAGTGGGATGTGGCTATCTATGACCCGTACTTAGAATCAACTTATTATTAAACAATAGTTCTCAAGGGACTTGTTTGAGGTTGTCCTTTCACGGCAACCAGAAAGATAGATTTAAACCTTAAATAATTTACCGAAGCGTAAGAACCAAAGCTTACTAAAATTTGAAAAATTATTGTTTGAATTATTTCCGTGCAGTATTGTCTGCTTGTCAAAATATTTGTCATCGTTAACTACTCCCAGCATTTTTTTCTCCTAATATTTTAGGATAATGAGTTTTTATAGTTCATTATAGTACTATCATAAAAATCTTCTTTTCTGTTCTTCCACTGACTGAATACTGTCAGATATATTCATGGCTAAAAAACCCTCTGCATTATCATCTTGACTGAAATTCAATATCTCAATTTCCATTACAGATTACAGTCCTGTTTCAGCGACTTCAAATTGATTTGTCGCTTTGAGATTTAATTTAACTACACAATATTTATTTTTTTTCTAAAAATAAATTATTAACTGAAACATTTTGAAAATAAAGCGTCAAATAGAATGTTAATCCTATTCGATTACTTCATCTTATTTGGTGTCAGACCTAATGTAGATTACGTAAAATCCGTTTTAAAAATCTTTTCGTATTCTCTGAAGATAGAAGCTAACGCCAGTCATGGAGTTCCAATTCAAATTTTTAATCTAAAAATCAATACTAATGACAAAGACAATGTTTTTTAAATCGGGAATTAAACAAGGAATTATAATGGGACTCTGCTTCTGTCTCTACACTTCTTTAATGTGGCTCACAAAATTAGATACGACGTATTTAAATATTGGGCAGTATTTTGACATCGCTATAATCCTACTACCTGTATTTATGATTTTTTGGATAATAAAAAAACATACTGATTACTATAGGATAACTATTTTTCAAAGAATTGCACTTGCTGTTTTGGTCGGTTTTGTTTCTTATTTAATTTACGATCCTTTCTTGTATATTTATCATCATCACATTAATCCAGACTGGTATAATGCCGTGGTTAATTTAAAAGAAGCAGATTTAATGGCTGTTCATACGCCGCAAAATAAAATAACAGCAGTTTTGAAAGAAATGAAAACCTCGCCTATAGCTCAGGCAGATTTATTTAGACTTTCAGCGACAATTCCTTCTGTAATTATTTTACCAGTTTTAATAGCTTTAATTTCTCTTATTTTTATACGAAACAAAACTAAAAATACTACTGCAAATCACGAAAGCCTATTAGCTGTAATGTGAAAAATACGCCAGAGTGCTATTGTTAATCTAAATCCGAAAAGCATATACCTAATTTTACTCGACTTGACGAATATCATGTATCAAACCTGAGTGCTGTTGAATTCCATTTCTATATGGCTCACCTTATAGAGCAGTGAAGGCAGTTGCCTGCCTCCTAATGTTCCCCATATATGATTCAATTCTTCAAATTCAGGTGTATAAAGTGTCACAGTAAATCTAAAACTTTTAATGTTTTTCATTACATCATTTGCATTGCTGTAAAGCGTATTTGCTTGCGTGAAAAGACTTTTTTCTTGGAAAAAGGTATTAATTTTTGAAATTTCATTTAGTGAATTAACATAAGCGTTTCTATTGGCACTGAAAAGCAGATAGAGAATAATGCTTTGATCATTGCTTTTGTACAATGTTTTTGAACTTTCAGCTACATAATTAGGTATGTTTTTGAGCGCCTTATCTTCCTCTATTCGAATCAGGGTCAATAATGTTTTGTCTTCTAAAGCGGCTGAGGTATTTTTTTGGACTTCTGCCCATGCAATATTTCCAGCTACTACGCTCTTTTCAAGTCCGTTTTGATCGAAATAATTATTTACCTGCTCTGTAATTATTTGAATTATTTCATAAATCATTGCTGAAGACGTTTAAAGATTTATATTTATTTGATAGTGTTGTGTTTTTATTTATAACAAACTAGTATTTAATTAGTTGACAAATAACACTATCAAATATAAACAAAAAAACTACAGCCTTTAAAATGTATTAATCCCAAACTTGTATGTAATAAAAAAAAATCAGTCCAGCATTTCTTCTAGTTTCATTTTTAAAACATCCTCACTTTGATGACCAAAATACTGCGCAAGGATTTCATATTTATCATCAAAAATAATAAATGAAGGAGTGCCCTGCGACTGATTTAGCGTGAATGTTTCTGCCAACAAGGGTATCTGCAAATAGTAGGATTTAATTTTCATTATTAAAAGCTCTTTTTCCCTTTCAGAAAAACTGGAAATGTTAGGAACAGTGTTCAATAGTAATTGTATCGTACCTGAATTAATAAATGATTCGGCAGTTGTCATACGATCAAAAGCGACAGGAAATTTCGGAATATCCAAATAGGAAGAACGCTGGTAATTTGTTTGGTAATACTTTTTGGTTTCTCCAACCAGTTCACCGCTTTCTAATAATAATTTTAAGTTTGCTTCATTATTATATTCAAAGTCTTCAAAAGCAGTAGCTACACCAATAAAGCCCACTCTGTCTTTGAAGGATTCGTAAAGCTGATTCATAATAGGAATGCCATATATAAAACAGCCCGGACAATTTACTTGAAATACAAAGGCTACATTTACCTTACGGGCTGTGAATTCGCCCTGAACTAACTGCTTGCGTGTGAAGATGAAATTTTGACATCGCTCAAATTGATTAAAATTGCAGTACAAAGTTAGTCGGCAACCATAGCTTTTGAATGGTCCAGTTTTTACAATATTCATCAGTATCTGGTTTCTAAATCTCTTTACAGATAAGTGTACTCGAGGCACATCAGATGTGATTTAGGAAGCAGTAAATTATAAAACAGTCAGTTCCACTCAGCGGAATTAAATTTTACAATTTATACCCTGAAAGATATAACAAAACGGTGTAAGTGTTTCTGAAATTTGCTTAGTTAAATATCAAAAGCCATGAAAACATTCCTTCGTAATAACGGACTCTCAATCGTATTTTTTCTTCTATTTATCTTTACGCTTATAGGCCAGATTATATTTGGCTTCAAAGAACATAATAAGGAGCTTCTTGAACAAGGCGGTGGCGCTGTCACACTTGCAGGCTATTTCAGCACGGGACATTTTCTAGAATCAACTTTTGAGAATTGGGAAAGTGAATTTCTGCAAATGGCGCTTTTTGTGATCCTTACCATTTTTTTGCGGCAGAAAGGCTCATCGGAATCGAAGGATTTTGACAAGCAGGAAGAAGTCGACAGGGAACCTTCTTCTCGTAGGAAGGGTGCGCCTTGGCCAGTCAAAAAAGGTGGATGGCTGTTGGCTGTCTATAAACACTCACTTACCATTTCTCTTTTACTACTTTTCTTCATTTCATTCGGAATTCATTTCTACGGAAGTCTTAAAGATGAAAACCAACAGCTTTCCCTTAAAGGGCTCCCGTTGGAAAGTCTTGCGAGCATATATCGGTGATTCGCGATTTTGGTTTGAATCTTTTCAGAACTGGCAGAGCGAATTCCTTTCGGTATTTGCCATCGTAATGTTGTCAATTTACCTGCGCCAGATTGGTTCTCCGCAATCCAAACCAGTTGATGCTCCAAATAGCGAAACGGGAGAATAATATGCAAACGTCCTTACAATGAACTATTTAGAAATTATAAATCTTTTCAAAGTGCAAGATTTGCTATAAGATAATTTTGAAGAAAAATAGAAAACCTGCACCATCATAAAGAAGGTACAGGTTTTCCGACAATCAAGATTACTACTGAGTAGTTCCTATTTCTGATCTTCGTTGTCTGCGTCGAAGTTAATTGTATTATAAGCGGCTTCAGTTAGTGTCACATCGGCCTGCTTTTCTTCAGAAAGCGTTTTTTCCAAAAGAAGTACAGCATCATCCTCTCCCAAAGTCGTTGCAAAGGCGACAAGTGTTCCATAAGTGGCAATTTCGTAATGCTCAATTTTTTGTGAGGTCGCAATAATTCCTGCGTCTCTTACAGGTCCTGGCTGTGTTTCCTCCATAATACTTTCGCCTTCTTTGATAAGACCTTCCATGGCATCACATTTTTTAGCTGTCGCTTTCTCTCCTACTGATTTAAAAACCTCTTCCAGTCTGGCTACCTGCTCTTGCGTTACGGCAAGGTGCTCGTTGATGGCAGTAATTAGATTTTCAGATGTGGCATTTTTGGCCATTTTTGGAAGCGCTTTTACCAGTGCTTTTTCAGCCCAGTAAATATCTTTAAGCGAATCCACAAATAATTCTCTTAATCCATCAGTCGCAGAAGGTTTCGCTTTTACTGATGCTTTTGATGCTTGCAGATTTTCCTGCAGTGCTGGTTTTGCTTTTAACGGTAGCTGTTTTTTTTATGGCAGTTTTCATAATATGATGTTTTATAGTTAATAAGCCAAATTTACAAATCACATATACTGCTTTTTTACAGTTTTACATTTAAAACTTACAGCATTTAAATATTGAATACCAATACTTTAATGTATTTAAATCTTAAGTTTTTTTTTATTTTCTAAAAACACCTTACTACCATAAAAACAAATCCTGCCTCAAGTTCATCAATATTTGTATTACGTAAAAGACTTTAATTAAGGTATACTAATTAGTAATCTTCGAAGGTTGGAAAAATATTATAAAAAAATCAAAAAATTATATAAAGAAACAAAAAGAGATATTGCGGAAATTTACTCTGAATCAATATTATAGGAGCGTATTTAGTCAACTTTATTTACTAATACATAAAAAACGAATAATGGAAAAATTGACAAATTACTTTGGACAAAATATCAAAGACAAAAGAATTGTAGTGACTGGTGGAACAACCGGAATAGGAAAAGCAATTGCCGATGTGCTCGTGTCCCTTGGCGGACGTGTTCTTATTTTTGGAAGAGATCCTAAAGATTTCAAAAATGCCGTGGCGGATATAAAAAAACAATTTCCAGACAGTGAGGTTTATGGAACTCCGGCGGATGTCACTAAGAAAAAAGACATTGACAAAATCTTAAAAATAGCAGATACTGAACTCGGAGGTATTGACATTTTAATCAACAATGCCGCATTGGGAGCACCCGGAATTGCTGGTGAAACTTATGAGGACTATAAATATGTTGTAGATACTAACATTACTGGCTATCTAGCCTTCGCCCAGGAAGTCGCATCAAGAATGAAAAAACAGAAATCAGGACATATTATCAATATTGGCTCAATGAGCGCCGAAAGCCGAACTGGCCAAAGCACCATTTATGTGGCTACAAAATCTGCTATTCGAGGTTTCAGCACCTCGCTTCGCAAGGAGTTAAATCCGCTTGGAATTAAAGTTTCACTTATTGAGCCTGGAGCAGTAACCAGCGATATGCAGACCGATCCAAAAAAAGTACAAAAGCAAAAGGTAGAAAAATTGGAAATGCTCGAAGCTTACGATATTGCAATGAGCACACTGTTCTGTTTGTCCCAGCCAAAAAGATGCGATATTGTCACCATGCAGATACGTCCGCATCTGCGGCTTATCTAATTTTATATAATAAAGTCAGCCAAATATACACAAACACCTGCATCTACGCAGGTGTTTTTAGTTAGAATATAGCTGAGAAATTCGGTATAAAAAATACAACAGCATCAATTTTATTTTTAATATTAGATCTCATATTGCATTACAACCCTACAATAAAGAATCCAGTATAACAATAAGTTCTTTGTAACTGGTGGGCTTACTGATGTATTTTATAATTTTTTCACTGCGCACCAGTTCATCTGCAAAATTTTCAGAAGGAGTTGAAATCAAAATTACAGGAATATTGGCAAGGCGCTTTTCTGCTTTAAGCTTTTCGAGCGACTCAAGACCATTCATACGGGGCATATTGTAATCCAAAAAAATAAGATCCGGAAGATTCTCTGTCACAAGCAGATGTTCAAATTCTGCCGCAGGGTTAAAAGCCCATCGCAGGCAGACTCCTTTGTTCAATGTATCAGCGACTTCCATGAACAGCTCTGCATCTTCCCGATCATCATCGATCAATAAAATATTTTTATAAGCCATAACATAATTTTAAATAATGCCTTTATACAGACATATGCACTAAGTTACGAATTTAAAATTGTTTAGGTTTGGGATTTCAAGAGTTTAATCAAAAAACTACTAAAAATACCAGTTTACACAAATCCTTTTTGTTGGTGCTAATATACTGTTGAAACTAAGACGCTATTCTTATAGGATAAAGTGCCAGCACTGGAGTTTTTCAAGAACGCAACACTGCTTTAAAAAGTTTAGTTCATTTTTCAACAGAGTGAAATTTAAACTATCCTCAATACTGGCTTCCTAACCTCATTAGATGTTTTTTCATTTGTTCTTGATGAAGTTATTTTGAATATTTTTTTCTTGGTAGATGTTCTAGCGCTGTCAGCGACATTTGTATTGTGATATATAATATACATGGTAATATTTTTTTAAAATTATTATACAAATTTAAAATTGGATCAAACAGTAAACTTATACTTTGCGTGCTATTAATTACATTATTATAAGCAGTTTACACTGAATGTATGAGTCCATAAACAAACTTATACTGGCAATCTTATAAAATTCGGACTTCAAGTTATAACCTTATAGATGAATGACTTACTAGATTTGAAAATTAATTAACTGCAGAACACTTTTAAAACTAATTAAAGACTTTTTAAAGTAAAGTTATGATGATGGATAAAGTAGGAAAACAGTCTAAAAAGGTACCGCATCAGTTATTGATAAAACTTATTACAAATTATTTTAAAAATTTAAAATTATGGAAACAACAGCATCATTACCGAAACTTAAAACCAATGTTTCAGCATTGGAGAGAATATTAATGGTTACCAGTGGGGCTTATCTTTTATATAAAGGATTGTCACAGCAAGACAGAAGTATTACAAAGGCAGGAACCGGAGGCGCTATGCTTCTGCGAGGGATTTCGGGCTATTGTCCTGTTTACGACGCAGTGGATCATCTCAAAAATGATAAGGCTTCCAATGTGAATATCAGGATCAACAGCGTAATTAATAAACCCGTCAGCGAGGTATATAACTTCTGGCGTGATCTGCAAAACCTGCCAAAATTCATGAACCATCTTGAATCTGTGGAAACAATAAGTCCAAGCACATCCAAATGGACTGCAAAAGGTCCGGCGGGAATAGGAAGTATCTCATGGAACGCTTCGATTGTGAAAGATGAACAAGACCGACTGATCAGCTGGCAGTCTGAGGCAGATTCCTCTATTAAGAATGCAGGAAAAGTTACTTTCCAACCAAAAGGAAATGCAACGGAAATTGATGTTACTATATCCTATCACGCACCGCTGGGAACTATTGGGGAGAGCACTGCAAAGCTTTTAAATCCGTATTTTGAAAAACTCGTAAAGGACGATATTAATAATTTTAAGGCTTATATAGAATCTATTTAGATCCTCTTTATAACAAAATCTTAAAATTTTAATTTCAAAATTGAAAAAAACCTGTAATAGCTTATTATTACAGGTTTTTTTTATTCTTACTTAAACACTTCTAAAAACAAGCGCTAAAGATCTAAGATGATTCATTATTCAGTTTTTCTAATAAATTAATTTATAGATCGATACTTTACTTTTTTAAAGTAATCCAAACTTTTGTTTGTAGATCTGAAGTTCTCGGTCCGTATTACCGAGAAGCTTCTCTAAAAGTATGATTTTATCCTCATAAAGTCTTTTAACCAACTCTAATCGACTGTCGGTTTTAAGGCTCTGCTCTTTTTCACTTTTGCTGTTTGGATTAAAATAGTTCTGGCTTTCAAAATTAATAATATATTCCAGTGGCAAATCTAGAATTAAAGACAGTTTTTGAAGTTTCTCAAAACTTACACTTGTCTTACCTTTCTCAATTTTACTGTAACCAGCTTGTGTTATTCCTAATTGATCTGCCATATATTCCTGAGTATAGTTTTTTAATTCCCTGATACTTTTTATCTTATTACCTATTGACATTCCATGTTTTTTTTAATGATTGATACGGGCTGATACTTAAAAAATCCAAAAGAAAACTGTTGCATTTTCAATTAATTTATATACCTGCAAAATTAAGTTTCAAGAAAAAAAGTGCAATAACATATGTTAACATTTGTCCCTACTTTAATCAGCATCATACTTAAGACGGCTTAAATGAACGGGACTTATGTTAAGATAAGATGCAATGTAATGCTGAGGAACGCGCAGGAGTATTTTTGGAAAATTAGCGTTCATACTGTTATATCGCTGAAGAGGTGTCTCCGTATAAAGGGCTTTGATTTTACTGTTCATTAAGAAAAAATAATCCTCTGCGATGAGTCTTCCTAATTTTTCTCCATTGCGAAGATTTTTATAAAGCATTAGCAAGCATTTCAAATGTAATGACAATGACTGTGGTATTTTCAAGAGCCTGAATGTAAAAATCTGCTGAAGTCTCTTTTAAAAAACTTTGGTAATCTGTGGCGAAAGTATTTTCTAATGCAAAATGAAATGTTTTTTCATCATCATTGTGGTCCATAAAATAAATGCGAAGCAGGCCCTTTTCGACAAAATATATATTGCGACAGATTTCTCCTCGGAACAAAATTATTTCCTTTTTCTTGATCTGCTTGACAGTAAACATAGCACTGCACATCTTCCATTCCAGATCATCTATCTCAGTATAATGCAGTATCAGTTTACGTATGCTTTCAAAATTATTGTTCATTTTCTCGACCTTATTTTTCTCTACGTTATAGCGACTGTTGACAAATATAACGCTAAGAAAAGCTTCCTTATTTTAATATGATATAAATATGGAGAGGTTGTAAAAATTAAAAGTCGCTTATTTTTTTAAGTTCCTTTTGAGAAAAGTATTTTACATAAAAAATTAGAATGGCTCGATCAGAAATATTTAACGATACTCTATTGAAGTTAGCTTAAGAAAAACAAAACTTACGTTGGAACAAGCAAATAAATTTTAAGCGAAAAATCCTTATACTAATTTCTCGCTTTCCTGTAAATCTCTCCATACGCTTCAGTCTTTTATAAAAATAAGTAATAATAGGGACATTAGCAATCTACCCACTCCCACTTTACTACCTTTGTTTTATTTATTATTCTTTTTAAAACAATATTGAAAAGCCGCTAGTGTATTTTGTAAATAAATCGATTGCAATCAGAATAATCAGAAATAAAACAAAAACTAATAAATACGTAATTACTTGGGCTTTTTTATTGACTTCAAAAGTGGCGGGATTTATAAAATAATCAGCATAGACAGCCTGAGAAATTTTTAAATGGGGTGAAAATAAAGTAACGCCTTGTAGAAAATGACCAATTAGATAATATTTGTTTTTTGGGATATAAGTGAGTCCATTTTCAGGTTTAGAAAAATGAATGGGAATTTGTTTGCCTTCTTTAAAACCGAAAATATATCCTGGAGAATATTTTGTTCCAATGCTTCTATCGATATCACTAACATAAGTTTCAGAACTGTGTTCTAGATCCTTATACAAAATACTCTGAACAATGCCATCGTATTGGTGATGATGTAAGCCATTTCTATCTACAGATATAAGGATAACTTTTTTAAGTTTTTGACGCCTATAATTTTTGTAGAAAGCCCAAATCCCCCAAAGCACAATAGGAAAATAAATTAGGTTAAAGATGATCTCATTGGTAGATAATTGACTATTGTGTTCCAACTGCATACTTAACGGAATTCCAATTAATAAAGCAAGCATTGCGATGCACAAAAGTCCAAACAGCACATACACCAATACGGTAGTCGCCAAATTACGTTGAGAAGCTATTTTAGGGAAATTTTCTTTGTTATAAATCATTAAGTGCTTATTAATTCAAATTCGGCATTATCGGTAAGAGATTCAATTCTCAAATAACACATAAAACATTTTGCCGCCTCAGTAAAATTAAAATAGAATACGATATAACAAAAAAAAGCATTGAAATATTTTTGTTCCTTTACGTCTTTCCTCATTTTGTTTCCATTTTTAATAGATACTTTAGCAGTTTTTTACGCAAAAATATTACATTGTAAATAACGAAAAGTTGATAGTCTTGAATAACAGTAAGTTCAAACCATTAAGAATCTTAAAAATAAAAGGAAATCCCAATGAAAAAGAAGTAATAAACTAAAAAAATGGTTTGATTTTTTTTTAAAACAGTACTAAAAAATCAATTTTTAGTACTGTTTTAAATTTAGAACCAAAAGAATTAAATTTTTCGTTTTGTTTCGACAATTCCAGTGCTTGCCCCAAATATATTCGCTTGATTTTCTGAAATCATGTTGTGAGGATAGCCTAGATCAAAATCGCTGAGTGTATTGAGAAGTTCAATTTCTGATTGAGAAAGTGTTACGGCTAATGAATTTAAATTATCTGCAAGCTGTTGTTCATTACGCGTGCCCTAAAATTGTAACTGTAGAAAGTCCAGTATTATCATGTTTTTGTCTAAGCCATGCTAACGCAATGTCTAATATTTTAGCTTGTTTTTCATTTGCCATGCTTTCCAGTGCGTTTAAAATTTCTGTTTCCCTGTTTCCTGTTTCGCCTTTTAATAATGCACCGCCCCACGCCTGTTGTCTTGATGGTTCATTTTGAACGTTGGAACGGTACTTCCCAGTAAGGGTTCCACCTGCAAGAGGTGACCAGAAAGTCGCTCCGAGACCCAATGATTCTGCCATAGGAAGTAATTCACGGTCAGCTCCTCTTTCTATAAGGTTATATTCTATTTGTATTCCAGCTACTGGAGCCCAGCCTCTAAGGTCAGCCAAAAGTGCTTGCATTGGCAATCTTCCACGCTGGGAAATTTGAAAATCCGGTATACAAAATTTTACCCTGACGTACTAAATCATCCATGGCTCTCATGATCTCCTCAATTGGAGTTTGTCCATCTGCAATATGAGCCCAATAAATATCCAAATAATCGGTATCTAGTCGTTTTAAGCTTTGTTCTACAGAATGAATAATATTCTTTCTACTGTTTCCAGTAGTCAGCAGTGTCGAACCTCCAGTTGAGAATTTAGAAGAAAGTATTAAATCATGGCGTTTGTCTTTAATTAAATTTCCCAGAATTTCTTCTGACTGCCCTAGCTGATAACCATCTGCCGTATCAATAAAATTACCTCCCGCTTCAACGTATGTATTAAAAATATTTTTAGAGGTTTCCTCGTCAGAACCATGTCCCCAGCGTGTTCCAAAGTTTCCAGTTCCTAATGCCAGTTCCGAAACTCTAAGTCCGGTTTTCTGTCCAAAAATTTTGTATTTCATAATGCAAAAGTTTAAATTTATTTTGTACCAATTAGTACAAAATTGATTAAAAAAAGTTTATTCGATTATTTCAAAATTAAATTTTATAAGAGCCGCCAATGAAGCATCATCCATGTTCATTCGTTTGGTAACATTTATTCCATTCCATAAATTAAGCAGATGGCTTCCTATAAGTTCAGCACTTTTATCTGTTTTGATAATACCTTTATTTTTACTGGTTTGAATAACATCAGTAAATATACTTTCAAGTTCAAAGAGCTGTCTGGTAATTACCTCTTGGGCATATTGATCTTTCGTGTACCATTTCTACCAAAGCATTTCCCATGAAACAGCCTTTCGCTTTGTCTTTATTATTACTGTCTGAGAGTTTCAGAAAAGTAGATTTTAAATATTCAAATGGATTTTCACTTTCGGCAATTTCTTTTCGTAATGTTGAAAGCAAATTACCCGCAAACTGATGCAGTGATTTTTCATAAAGTTCTTTTTTACCTCCTTTAAAAAAAAGGTAGAAACTTCCTTTTCCAATTCCCATAGCTTTTAAAAGTTCTTCGGCAGATGCGACTTCGTAACCCTTTTCCCAAAAGATTTGAGAGGCTTTGGAAATTACTTCCTGTTCGTCGAATATTTTTGGTCTTCCAGCCATTTTAAATTATTTATAGAGCAAAGATATAATTTTGTACCGTTCAGTACATAATTAAATTATTACTTTAACAAAAAATTAACTATCGCAAAAAACAGCTGTATTTAAATATGCTAAAAACTTAGTAATGAAATTAGTAGTTATCGTTCTCGCGCTACAAGCAGTTTGGGACTAAATCAACGTTATCTTTCGGATTCGCCAAATCTTCCAAATACAAACCAATTTTTCCATTAAGCTAAATGACCAAATTGCTTGTAGCGTGTGTTGGCAGGCGTTTATTTTTCTTTATTGATTTTGAATTTCGTTTTTTGTTCTTGTTCTAAATTCGCCCATTTTTTCAATTTAGCGTCAAGATTTTTCCAACCAAATGTATTTGCAAAAATCCCCAGAGGCATTCCTATTATTGTTCTAATATATTCTTTTGGATTTCTTTTATAATCTTGGTAAAATCCAAAATAGAAATAGACTCCTATAAAAGTTATAATAAAAAAAAGAAAAATAATTTTTGTCATTTAGAAAGAATTTTATTTTATAGTGAAAGCGATAAGAATTCGAACAACATGCATTCCAATCACATAATATTTCCAATTCGGTCTTTTTATCCAAATACAGACATAAATCGGAATTTCAATTATTGCTAATATTAGTGCCAGAATTCCAATAATATCTTGCAGTTCGGAAATTATCATTGTGTAAGGATAAAATATTCTTGCAGGCAAGTATGTCCCGTGTCCGCCACCAGCCAACATTACCGTTATAAAAGTAATAAAATTGTGATTATTATTGTTTTCGTTTTCATGTTTAAATGTATGCCAACTATTCTATAAATAACTCCGCAACATAACATAAAAAAGATGTTGTCACGAAGTCTCTATAATTATCTATCTTATTTATGGAATAATTTGCTCGTTTCTTAACAAAGAAAACAAATCAAAAAAGGAATCTTTTGTGCTTTTATATACCGAAAATCCAAGTTCCCGGCTTTTGGACATGTCGGTCATAACCTCTAAAGGGCGTCCAAGATCAAGATCTGTATGCCATGCCGATGCTAGCTTATTTAAATCGTTTTCTCCCAAATTATGCTGGTTTACAATTTCAGTCCAAATTGGTCGCTTTTTACTTAATAATGTTTCAAGCGGTCTAATTGTATCACTGTAACCTTCAAAATCTATCTCAAACCATTCAGCAATTTTGGGCCATAACCATTTCCAGCGAAAAACATCTCCATTAGTAATATTGAAAGCTTCATTATGAGCTTCATTTGTTGTTGTCGCCCAAATGATTTGTTCTGCCAAAATTTTAGCATCCGTAACATCCGATAGTCCGTTCCATTGTGCTTCAGATCCTGGCCAGATCAAAGGAAGACCTTCTTTTTTACAGATACTGGCATAAACTGCCAATGTTGTCCCCATATTCATGGCGTTGCCAATAGTTTTACCAATTACGGTATGTGGTCTGTGTACGTTCCATGTAAATCCATCTCGTAACGCGACCTTATAAACTTCATCCTCTTGGGCGTAGTAAAAATTAGGCAGATCCAATCTCGGCATTTCTTCTCTTAGTGGTGTTTCTGGCAGTGTTCCTGCTTTTGCATAGGCATCAAACGGACCTAGATAATGCTTTAAACCTGTCACTAAAGAAACATGCTGAACGGTTTTTTTAAAAGATAAAACCTGCAAGCAGATTTCGGATCATAGCACTGTTAATCCTGATGTTTTCTTCTTCGGTGTCATTTCGCATCCAGGTAGTAAAAAAAACATGCGTTGGCGAAACATCCTTTAGTGCAGTTTCCAAAGACTTTTCATCGAGCAGATCCGCAACAATTGGAAGTAATCCTTCAATATCATTTTTTTGATTGCGTGAAAGTCCAAAAACAGTCCATTGTTTTTTCTATAAGTTTTAAAGCCAGATTGCTTCCTGTAATTCCTGTTGCTCCTACAACTAAAGCGATATTGCCAGTTGTATTAGATTTTAATTGTTGAGAATCCATATTTTACTATTATTTTCTACAAAATTAAATCTAAACCCGCATTCATAAAGATGACATAAAACAAGAAAATGACTTGATCTAAATCAATTATTTCTCACCAAGATTCACATTCTTTTTAAGACGACTGAGGGTTTCTGCAGAAAGACCAAGGTAAGATGCCAGTAAATTCTGGGGAACACGTTTTATTAAATCGGGGTTGTTTTTTAAAATGTGCTGGTACTTCTCTTCGGCATTATGAGTATTGGAACTTATTAATCTTCGTTCTTTTGTAATTAAACTATTCTGAAAAAGCAGTCTAAAATAGCGGTCCATAATGGGAATCTGTAAAGTTAAGTTTTCAAAATCTTTACTGCTGATCACAAGAAGATCCGAATCTTCCATGGCATCAATACTGTAAAAAGAAACTTCTCCGCTAAAAAAACTATTCATATCTGAAGTCCACCAGCCTTCAGGCGCAAACTGGTTGATATGCTCATTCCCTTTTTCATCAACATTATAGGCTTTTAAAAGACCTTTTGACACGAATGTCATATAAGTACAATGATGACCTTCGAAAACTAAGAATTGTCTTTTCTTTAGCTTTTTAGGCAGAAAGAAAGTCTTTATTAGTTCCTTTTCAGATTCCTGTAACGGAATCTTTTTTTCAAGATGTTTGAAAAATATATCGTACATATCCAGTATTTCTTTTTAAAAGTCGCAAACAAAGGTACCGTATTTTGGCATTTATCTCTTTATCGCTGTGTAAAGTTAGATTTCCAGAATTGCCTGCCAAATCAAAAAAATTAGTGTAAAAAGAAATTAATGTTGTTATCGCCTCATTACAGATACCCAAACCTTATCAAAAAATGAATCTAACAGTATTAGTACTTTACTGCAGATCCGTTTTATCCTTTAAGATTAGAGCATCAATATTTACAAAGTTCACAGATTATTATAATACTATATTATAACAATTCATTCAGTATCTCTGTAAGTTCTTCGATACTGGTTGGTTTACTTATATATTTTACTGGTGTATTGTTTCTGTCCAGCCAAGGCACCATTACTTCTTCAGGAGGAGTAGAAAGTACAATAACCTCAATATGCTTTAAGCGCTCTATTGTCTGCATGCGCTTTATAAATTCCAGTCCGGTTACCATAGGCATATTATAATCTAAAAATATAATATCTGGCAGTTCCTCTAAAGCCTGTAACTCATTCCACGCTTTAGCTGGATTAAGCATGGTTTGGCATTTGACATCTTTCTTTAAGGCATCGACAGCCTCAATGAAAAAAAAGAGTATCATCGCTGTCATCATCAATAAGTAGTATATTCTTGTGTGGCATATATATTTTTTTCTCGGGATTCGTTATTCAGGGCAAGAATCACAATGTCGCGCTAAAATATTAAAAATTGACGATAATTACTACTGAAAACTATATTTATATTCAATAGTTTTTCTCCTCTTCTCGTTTGTTTTGAAAATTTAGTAAGCAGTAATTGCATTCAACAAAAAACTCCAAAATTAAGTGATTTTGGAGTTTTTTCATTTTGTTGATCATTATCTATTTATAATTTCCATTAGCCCCTATTTTAGAAGGAGCAATCCATTCGTCTGAAGTTATATAGTTGAATAGTGTTGTAACAGTTATAATTTTTTCACATTATAATCCCAAACTGCTTTTGTAATAGTCGCAATTATTTTTTCAGTGTCTTCCATTTCTTCCGTGATATTTTTTAGATAAATAGAAAGTATAAAATGTTTCCCATTTGGAAGTTTTGCAATTCCTATATCATTCATTGCAACTCGCAGATCTTCATCATTGGTTCCAGAAACTCCTGTTCTGTGCGCCAATTCGGTATTTGGAGGAAGTCCCGCTTTCATCCACGTCTTTCCTCTTGATGTTTCTACCATTAATTGATACAGGTATTTTGTGGTCGCTTTTTTCAGAATTTGTCCTTTGTAGAATTTCTCAAGCAGTTCTGTTGTTGCCAGCGGTGTGGTCGTATTTAAATAAAGATTTTCCCAAATTGACATTTCTTGTTCATTAACTTTTATCACAAAGTCTGTAATGCCTTGTTTGTTTATAAATTTCTGAACAGTTTGGGTTCCTCCAATAATTCTTAAAAGAATATCACAGCCGTTATTATCACTATGTGAAACAGTATATCTTAATAACTGATCTAAAGTAAAGTCTCTATTCCCATCTGGAAATTCCTCCCTCATTGGACTCCAGGTATCTGGAAGCAACTCTTCTTTTTTAATGAAAAATTTCTGGTCTAATTTCAAAATTCCGTTATCGACCTGATTTAAAACCGTCAATGCAATGTGAAATTTAAAAACACTCATCATCGGTGCATTTAAACTGCCATTGATACTCAATGTGTCTTTATCTTCAATTCCTTTCATGGAAACTCCCACAGTTGCATTTTTTGAAGCAATTATCTGCTCTATTTTTTTTCTAAGATCTCCTGAAGTTTGAGAGAACGCTTGAAGCGAAAAAAGATAAATGCATAACAGAAATAGATTTTTTTTCATGTCTAATTTTGTTTTAAAAGCTGACTGTTTCTAATAATTTTTCTAATTTGCTGTTCAAAATAATAAGCAATATCAAAATTTTCATTCGCCTGATTCTCCATAACAATAACGCTCGTATTTGATTTAGGATAATATAAATTGACGGCAGTAAATCCTTCATTTGGATGAAAACCCGTGTGTCCAATTTCTAATACGCTGTCTTTATCATTTATTCGCAATCCGTATCCATAACCAATTGGTTTTTCACTAAAAAGTATATGCGCATTGGTGATCGTATAGCTTGTCATCATTTTATAAGCGGCTGGTTTTAGCAGTTTACCGTTGTGTAAACATTCATTCCATTTTGCCAAATCGGGTGCGGTAACAATTAAATGACTTCCCCAATAATGATCAGGTGTAAAGCTGATTTTTTCAAACTGCTTTATCGTTCCATCTTTTTTTACTAAGTGTCCCTTCGTCAAAAATTTGTCTGCTTGTTTCGCTCGGATAATAACTGTTATTCATTTTACATTTTTTGAATAAGGCAGTTACTAATTCTTCAAAACTTTTACCGCTTTGCTTTTCCAGAACCTGTCCTGCTACATAGTAACCCATATTGGAATAACTGAAAGCTGTTCCCGGAGCCAATTTTAAAGGTTTGTCTACATCCTCACTGGTTAATCCAGAGGTATTGTTAAGCAGTTGGTGAACCGTTACCGTGTCTGCCCACGAATATTTAAAATCGGGTAAATATTTACGAATAGGTGCTTGTAAATCTATCGTTCCTTTTTCTACTTGCTCGCAAAATAAGTACAGACGTAAATTGTTTTGCGATCGACATGGTAGAGAATTTATCGTCGATTTGCATGGCGTTTTTTTATTGAAATCATTAAATCCATATGCTTTTGCATATTTCAATTTTCCGTTTTGCTGAATGTAAACTACTCCGTTAAAATCTCTTGGATTTTTGGCTTTTAGTAAGCTGTCAATTTTTGCTGTGTAATTATCTTTTTGCTGTGCCCATACGTCCATGACTTGTAAATACAATGATGATTGTAAGAAATGCAAGTTTAAAAATTTGTTTCATTTATTTTTCTCTAATAAGATTTAAAATATAGGTTTATATTAAAATTAACTATCCGCGATTGGTCAAAAATTCGACTTTACCTGTTTTCATATTGTAAACGCCTCCACAGATTATTATTTCTCCTTTTTGTTCCATTTCTTTTAAAATTGGGCTTTTCTCTCGAATATGTTTTATGGAATTATAAACGTTTTCATCACAAACAACTTCAACAAATTCTTCGTTTTCAACAGTTGCGGCTCCTTTATAGTTATTTTGAGCAATTCTTACAGCTGGCTGAATTTTATCTAATAATACTGTAATATTTCCCAGTTTTACATCTTTAATTGCCGATTTAATGGCACCGCAGTATTCATGACCTAAAACCAAAACAACTTTGGCACCAGAGACTTTACAAGAATACTCCAAACTCCCTAAAATATCATCGTTCACTATATTTCCTGCTACTCTTGCCACAAAAAGATTTCCTAAACCACTATGGAAAATGTCCTCAACAGGAACGCGTGAATCCAAGCAGGATAGAACTACTGCTTTAGGATATTGTCCTAATGATGCATTTCTGACACGCTGGGTTGTATTTCTTATCGTTAAATTATCTTCGACAAAATCCTTATTTCCACTTTTCAAACGTTCAATTACCGCTACTGGTTTAAGATTAGACTGTCTTGCTCTGCATTAAATGGCTCAGATACCAAAATATCTTCTTTTTTAATGGATACTTCTCCACTGGCATTATTTTGTTCTGGTGTTAAAGCCTGATCCGTTCTGCAGGATATTATTGTAAGAAATAAAATGATTACTATCTTTTGTCTCATTTTAATCACATTTAAGAGTTAAATTCAAATGTAAATTTATAATAAAAATACTATAGTTAAATTTTATTTTGAGACTAAAAAAAACAAAACAGGAAATAATAATAAATCCTGTTTTCTCTTAAGTGTTATGATATTATAAATATAGTCTTTACCCCATTTTCCTCCTTTTTTTCGGAAGAATTATTGCAATAAACCTTTTGACTGAGCCAAGGTATCCAGATTATTATTAGTTTTAGTCCAATCTGTTTTTTGTGTTGGATCGATACCATTAAAGTATTTTTCAATATTTGTATAACCATCACCATTTAAATCTTTATTCGCATCAGAAGCGTCTTTTGGATTTAAACCGTATTTTTTCTCCCAAACATCAGAAATACCATCATTATCTGAATCTTTGTAGGCAGTCCCTTTATAATCAGGGTAACCTCCCACTTGATTTGGATTGGTTATAATTCCTTTTTTATACGAGTCAGCAGGTAATCTTCTTTTTATGAATTCTGAACCGATTGTATTTTCTAAACCATCCTTCGCCTCAATTTTTCCAGTGCGGACTTGTTTGATTACACGATCGTCTACAGCATCCCTTTTGGGAAGGGTTGCTCCCACATTGTTTAATACAAACTCATATGCTTCTTCTGCCTTCATAATTGTAATATGAGGCATTGAAAATGGTTTTGTCTGTTTAATATAATCTAGGTAATCTTTAGAATCTTCAAATGAAAAATCTTCCAATTGAATTCCGCCATTCCAATTATCAGCAGTTACTTCTGGAGACCCTACTATATAATTCCCATTAACATACGCTTTGCCAAAAATTTTCGGTTCCATGTTACGCGATTCTGGTTTTAAGATTCTATAACGAATAGGCTGGTCTGTTGGAGTTATCGGACCTGGTTTAAAATAATTATTAATAATATTGAATAAAGAGCGGTGGTCTCCGCCATCCAGCGATCGATTCCACCAATTGAATACCACATTATTTACAAAATTAAAGTCGCCATACATCCCGATTGAAGCATTTCTAGAAATATTATCTGCCCATAAATTTCTTAGAAAGGTACTGTTTAATCCTCCAATTGTACTTCCAAAAGCATGATTGTAAACATCTAAGCCTTCAGCCGAAATTGTATTTTGAATAGTAACATTACAGGTTGGTAATTTTTCTACTGCTGTTTTATCATTGACCTGAAAAAGGTGTCTGTAAAGCGAAATATTTTCATCCAGCCCCCAGCTTACCGAGCAGTGGTCTATGATAATATTTCCTATGGCATTTCCTCCAAGAGCATCATCTCTTCGAGTAACATCTGTTGCTCCACGTCTAAAACGCATGTGCCTGATGATAACATCATGAGTATTTATTTCTAAAGTTTCTCCCGCTATGCATATTCCGTCGCCAGGAGCTGTCTGCCCGGCAATGGTAACATAAGGCGCACGCATACTGAGAGGCTTTTTTTAACTTAATTATTCCCGACACATTAAATACGATGGTTCTCGCTCCTACTGCTTCACAAGCTTCTCTAAAAGTTCCTTTACCGCTATCTTCCAAACTGGTCACGACAAATATTTTACCGCCTCGGCCTCCTTGTGTAAAAGCACCGTCGCCTTCTGCTCCCGGAAAAGCTGGAATAGTCGCCTGTACCAAATCTTTTGGATAAGCTGCCCACGGAATATAAGGCCTGCCCTGTTTTGCTTCTTCTTTTATAATGTGGTAATTAGCATTCCATATTTCATTTAATCTTTTTTCTTCGCCCGCTAAAACAGCATCTGTTTTATCTTGAAGCGGTTTAGGAATTTCAGGATATTGTGCGTATGCTGATGAAACAACGAAACAAAAGCAGACAGCTGTGATGGTTCGCTTAAAAATGATATTGTTCAAAATATTTTGCATGTATGTTATTTTTTAATAGTGTATTTATTACCCAATTAAGGCAATATCTATTTGTTTTCTATTTAGTGTTTTCTCGTATTCTTCAATACATTTATACCTTTCGGCAAATGTTTGTTTAAGTAAGATTGTTTGGATTTTGCAGAGATAAGGAAGTTGTTGAATTAAAGTATACTATTTTTAGAATCGCTCTGCTTGCTCAAAATTTTGCAAAAGAAAAAGCATACATAAACCCACATACTCAATTATGAGTATATGGGCATTATGCAACAAAAACTAACTTAACAACCTAACTATTTTAATATGCTGGATTTTGAGCATATTCTCCAGAATCCAGTGCTATTGCAGATAATGGAATTGGACGCAGTATTTTAAAATTCCCACCTTTTCCTAAAAATGGATCAATTCCTGTATCATAAAGTGCTTTAATATCTGGATTTCTCACCTTAGTATATTCCATAAGTTTTCCGGTACGTTTCAAATCAAGCCATCTAAAACCTTCACCTGCCAATTCTCTGGCTCTTTCCTCTAAAATAAAATCTAAATCCACACTTGCTATTATAGAAGCACCAGCTCTAAGTCTTACAGTGTTAATACGTGCCACAGCATTTCCTAAATTTCCTGCTTTAAAATAAGCCTCAGCGACAATCAAATAGGTTTCTCCCAATCTTGCCAGATACAAATCATGAGTATACTGAATGGATGGAGTTGATGTTTGTACGCGATCGTATTTTTTCAGTGCAGGATAATCCGTAGTATTTAAACGATCCCACCAATGGTCAGAAAGTGGAGAAATAATAGTTTTTGTGCGGTTAACAGGATCTGCGGCTCTCCAAGCTTCCACACCCGCAATTTGTTCTGCGGTCCTTGGATAATAATAACTTATAGGGCTATTTGCTGGATTTAATCTCCAGCCAGAATAAGGGTTAGTTTTGATGTTTAAAAACGTTCCTTCAAATCTGGTATCAGTATCTTCAAACAATGTCAGTAAATATTTGGTTGGATGCAGTGTACTTTTCTTGACCACTCCATCATTAGCTCCCTGAACTAATGGTCCCCATGGATAGTCCCAATTATGAGACAATCCGTCGCTTTGAGTAGATCCTGGTGCATACTGAATTGACCATAAAATCTCTTCGTTTTTATCTTTGTTGTATTCGAATAATTTATCAAAGGTTAAATTAAGAGATTGACCAGCTATAGCGAGCATCTGCAAGAGCTGCAGCATCACTAAAATCTGTAGGAGCCGCAAATGATTCATAGTCGCGCGTTAAATATACCTTAGCAAGTATATGCTGGGTCGCACGTTGAGTTACTCGTCCAAAATCACCTTGAGCCGGAGGTAAATCGACGATAGCCTGATTTAGTTCATCAATAATAAACTGATACACATCTTTGGCAGGAGTACGCTCAAAATGTGTTATAGGTTGATTTATCATATCCTTAACCAAAGTTACATCGCCGAAATTCTGCACTAAAAGAAAATAATAATATGCTCTGATTGTTTTAAGCTCAGCAATTCTAGTCTTTAGCGCAGAGAAATCTTCTGTTATTGCGGCGTATGCCAATCCTAGGTTAGTTTTCTGAATACTTTGGTACAAAGTGCTAAAAAACACATCCACTTCTGCAGTTCCAGGAGTAAGATTCTGATAAGAAGCAAGTCCTGCGGGAACCTCTTCATGTGAGTTAAAAAACAGATCGGTACCTGCGCAAAACATATATGGCGTGGGCTGATAAACATTACGTAAAGATGCATATGATGCGTTTACCAATTCTTCATATCCGTCTTCTGTAGTATAATATTTTTCTGCAGTTGTATTACCAAGATTTTCTTCCTCTAAATATCCTGAGCACCCTGAGAATATAATTGCTAAAAGAACAATAGCTGTTTTTATATTTTTTATCTTTTTTATCTTTTTTATCTTTTTCATCTTTTTAAAATTTAACGTTAACACCAAGCTGATAGACTATATAAGCTGTATTTGTGGCATCTACACCAGACATCTCTGCACCAGCCCATTCAGGATCAAATCCATCATATTTAGTAAACGTGAACGGATTTAATACATTGGCATATAAACGCATGGACGATAATCCCATTTTAGACAAGGCATTAGAAGTAAAGTTATATCCTAATGTTATATTCTGAATTCGAACAAATGAGGCATCTTTATTAAATCCTGGATACCCATATGCCTCGGCACTTTCTCCCCAATATTGACCTGTAAAAGTAGCCTGAGGATAAGTATTTGAATTTCTGGCTGGTGTTATTGGATTTTCTCTTACATAATAAGGCACGTCCAAAATCACTTTACTATTAAAATCTGTAAATTCTTTATGAAATGGGCTAAAAACGTAGGAACCCTGTTTGGTAAATACCGAACCAGTAAGATCCCAGTTTTTGTAGGTAAATGTTGTGGTAAATGTTCCGATCCAATCTGGTGAAGGAGAACCTAAAACCTTCATGTCATTATCAATATCAATTTTACCATCATTATTTAAATCTTTTACTTTAGCTGTTCCTTCCAAAGCCCGTTGATCAGCTGGTGCTAGCTCATCTTTCTGCCAGATACCGTCAAAAACCATTGCATAAACAACATTTACAGGTCGCCCAATAAACCATCTGTTGGCAACATCGTCCTTTTTTGCACCATAAAGTTCAACAATTTCGTTTTTGTTGGTAGAAAATATAAAATTGGTTTCCCATTTAAAATCAGTACTTTCAATATTTACCGTTTTGATTTGAATTTCAACACCTTTGTTGCTTACTGAACCAACATTGTCAATCATATTCGCCCATCCTGTAGGTGTTGCTAACTTACGGTTCATTAATAAATCTTTAGAAAGTCGGTCATAATAGTTAATCTCGCCGGTAATTCTATTTCCAAAAAAACCAAAGTCAACCCCAAAATTCCATTCTCTTGTGCGCTCCCATGTTAATTTCGAATTAGAAAGTGCACTTGGCAGAAAACCATTTGCTGGTGTGCCGTCCCAATCGTAATAAGTTTGCGAATTTAAAGCAGATTGCGAAGAGTATGGCGCAATATTATTGTTTCCTGTATATCCAAAACTTAAACGTAATTTCAAATTATCTATTTGAGAAACATCTTTTAAGAATGATTCCTCTTTGATTTTCCATCCTGCGTATTGCTGACGGAAATGAAGCCCATTTATTTCCTGGAGAAAGTTTAGAAGATCCATCCCATCTAATGGTAGCAGTTAATAGATATTTGTCATTGAATGAATAATTAAATCTATTGGTAAATGAAAGTAATGTGCTTTTGCTAAATCCTGAAGTAGCGTCTCTTTGCGGTGCGCTCTGGACATTATACCAAAGAGACTCAAAAGGCACATCCCTGCCAAATACATATGAAGAAACCAAACGGTCAAATTGAGATGATTGGATGAAATCGTATGAAATAGAGTGCCTGCCAATTTCTTTATTAATATTCAACTGATTGTCCCATATATAAGACAATCTGTTATCGTTCCACATCCTTGCCACCGATATAGAGCGTGATGCAAATCTGTCTAAATATTCTCCTGTTCTTTGAAAAACAGCACTTGGAGAAAAAGTTGATTTTAAACTAATCCATTTTGCAGGCTTATATCCTAAATAAAAATTAGATAAAATATTAAACTGCTCTACATTATATTGAGAATTCGATTCTAAAAAGGCATATGGATTGACATTATTTGAAATTCCAATCATAGGAGATTGAATCGTATTTCCTGCAGCATCTTTTGCAGGCGCATAAGTTGGCATTCTAAATAATTGCTGTGTATATCCTTGTCTTGAAACCAGTTCGCGGTCAGTATATGCTAAATTTATGTTGGCTCCAATGGAAAATTTTTCATTGGGACTAGCATCTATACTCGCTTTAAAATTATATTTTTCATACGACTGTCCTTTAGCATTTCCGTTGTCACCTTGATATCCAAATCCAATTACATAACTTGTGCTTTCACTACTGCCATTAGCCGAAATAAAATGATTTTGCTGTATACTTGATTTAAGAAATTCATCCAGCCAGTTTGTTCCTCTTCTATTAGCTAAAGCCTCTTGCCAGTAATTCTCACCGTCAGTGCCTATTACGTTTGGGAATCCGTATGTAGGCGAGTTTACAATAGTATTTGCTTGAACCAAATCCCTTGCTACTTGTCTGTCTCTTGTCCAAGCTATACTTTCATCATAACTATTAAGAAAGTCCGGCATGTTAGTAATATCACGAACCCCAACATAACCAGCATAGGTTATACTAGATTTTTTATTTTTCATACCCTCTCCAGAATGTGTGGTCACTATTACAACTCCATTAGAACCTCGGGAACCATAAATAGCTGTTGACGAAGCATCTTTAAGAATATCTATTCGCTGAATATCGTTTGGATTTAAAAAATTGATATTATCTGTCATAATACCATCAACAACATAAAGTGGCGTTCCTCCAGTAAGTGAATTGGCGCCACGAATTTGAATGTTAAAATCACTTCCTACAGAACCTGATTTTTGCGATACATTTACTCCTCTTTGCGTTTGCCTGTAATGCCTGCATCGGGCTTGTGGCTCCAACTCTATTCAATTCTTTATTGCCTATAGTAGATACAGCACCAGTAACATCTTTCTTTTTAACAGCACCATATCCTACCAAAACTACTTCATTTAACTGAGCAATATCTTCCAATAAAGTTACATTGATTGTGGCATTATTTTTTATCGCTACTTCCTGAGTAATAAATCCTAAATAAGAAAATACCAAAATGCCATTTCCTTCCGATACTTTAATAGTAAACTTTCCGTCTAAATCTGTTTGAGTGCCAATGGTTGTGCCTTTCACAAGGACATTTACTCCTGGAAGCGGTATCTTGTTTTGGTCTGAAACAATTCCGCTGATCTCAAAAATCGGGTCTGTTTTTATAATTAAAGCTTTCGATTCTTTATTTACAGCAGGAGCTCTTGGTTTTACCGTTAATAATATCTGACGATCGTTTATTTTATACAATACATCTGTTCCCTTGAAGAGTATTTGTAAAACCTCAGAAATGTTTTTTTTAGTTACATCTAAAGCAATTTTTCTATTTAAATCTATTTTATCACTTTCATATAAAAATCTAAATTCAGAAGTAGTTTCTATTTTATTAAAAATCTGTCCGATAGCGACATTTTTCATATGTAATGTAATCTCGGTATTTTGAGAGTAAGTGCTGGCTTGAATTTTTAATAAGGAAACCAATATTAAGATGGTCGAGAGCTTCATTTTTAAACTAATTTTAGGAAAATATGGGCATGCAAAGTTCTTCAGAATTATTTTTTTCATAATTTTGCTTTGAGTTGTTTTTGAATGATTAATTTCTATGCGTCGTTTGATTCACTTATAAATCGGGAAATACTGATCCTATTTTCCGGTTTTTTAAAAAGTTTCGTCAGTTTATTTCACTTTTATATCATAGGTACGCCTTTAGTTATTATTATTGATTTGTCCTCCTTTATTTTGTAGTTAAATGATCGAACGGTGCTGATTGCGTTCATTACCGAGTTTATGTTTTCTACATTTTTGTTAAAAGAGGCATTAATTTCGATATTGTTTAATTCATCATACTGATTTACAATCTTCACATTATAGGTTCGCTCTAATTTTTTTATGATTGATGAGAAAGTTTGCATTTTTAAATACTAATTCACCTTTCATCCAATTGGTATAAAGACCTGTATCTACTTTTTCTAATAAAATCTTGTCACTCGCTTTACTCCAAGCACCTTTGTATCCTGGAGTTAGCATTGTTTTTTCGTCTGGCTTCGCATCGTTATGCAGGCTTACTGAACCTTCTACCAATACAGTACTTACTTCTTTGTCTTCTGGATAAGAAGAAACATTAAACTTTGTTCCTAAAACTTTGACATTAATTGCATTAGCATTTACAATAAAAGGATGCAATTTGTCTTTGCTTACATCAAAAAAAGCTTCTCCTTCGAGGTATACTTCCCTTTTCATCCCTTTAATAAAATTTACAGGGAATCTCAATGCACTTCCTGAATTAAGATAAACGTGCGTCCCGTCTGACAAGGTTAAATTAAATGTCTTTCCGTATGGAATTTTTATCTCATTGTATACTGTCTTTTGAATTCCGTTAAGCCGCATTATATTTTAATTCAGTTCCTTTTTGAGAACCTACAACCTGACCGCTTTTCGATACAATTTCACCCGATCCGTCTTCCTTAAGAATTTGGACGTCTCCGTTTTCTAAAACTAATTGTATACGGTCGTCTGATAATTTTATTTCAGGGTTACTGACATTACGGCGCCGCACTATAAAAAAGATTCCAATTAGAACAATTAAAACAGCCGCGTACTTTAATGTCTTTTTCCATAATGGTATAACCGGTTTAGCGTCTTGCTGTCTAAGTATAGCTTGTAATTCTTCCCAATTTTTATCTACGTCTATTGAATCGACAAAACTCAATGCTTCATCAATCAATCCATCTTCAAATAATTTGTTGACGAGATCTTGTTCTTCAAGACTTAATTCCTTGAATTTTTCAACATCTACATTTCCTTTAGAACTTATTTTTCGAAGAACTGTAATTACGTTTGGTGAAATCCCCATATTATTTTATATTTTTTTGATAATTACTCAGTGGTTATAGGTATGTTATCAAAAAAATAAATTAGGGTGACAGTATTTTAAAATATTTTTTTCTAAAAGTATTTTTTTTAATGCATTTTTTACTAACTATGCAATATTATAGTAGGTTTAATAACAATATAAGAATTGTTATCTGTGGGACAATTGAAAGATATAGAGAATTTATACAAAGAAAATTTTGCTTTTTTATGCTTGGTTTCTTTCCAAATAACAAAGGATAGAGAAGGCGCGAAGGATATTGTTCAGGATTTTTTATTTACTTTTGGAACAAACAGCAGACCACAACCATCAATACATCATTTAGGGCTTATGGAGCTAAGGCCGTAAAAAATTTAAGCCTTCAATACGTTGAAAAAATAAAAAAAATTGATGTAGAAAAAAACGACTTACCTATTGCTGAATATGAAGATATCGTCAATTTTGAAAAAAAAGACGATACCAAAATTCGTTGCAGTACTTAAATTACTAGACTTACTTCCAGAAGCCCGAAGAAATATTTTTATTTCCCATGTCGTTAATGATCTCAGTTATTCTGAAATAGCCGAAACCTATAATATATCTATCAATACGGTAAAAACTCAGATGAAAAGATCTTATGCTTTCATCCGTGAAAAAACTAACGGCAATGTCTTATTTGTATTACTAGTTTTATTATTCAATAAAAGTTAGCAAAGGCTGTAAATGTGACTGCTAATGCATTTGTTGATAACAGCATTGGGTATCAGAAATATGATAATCCTACTTTTAATCCTAGAGCAAGTGCTAAAGATGCACAAAGAGAAAATTTCTTTGCAGAAACCTATATTGAAGGAGAAAGATGGAATGAGTGAGGCTTGAAAATATATAAATATTTCTCGTCCATATTTACAAAAACTAAATTCAAAATAATTATTTAAAAATTCTCCAAATATTAAATACCTTTGGAAATTTCTGAATTTTATAACCCTTTTACTAAATTTTTTTTTGACAAAATTTAAAGAAATTTCGCTAAAATAATTTTACCTTCCCTTTTACCACGAAGTTAGTTATCGCAAAGATATTTCTTATATTCGTCTCATAAGAAACTAATTTTTGGCACAAGACATAATTTTTTCAGCATAAAAATTTAATGTTTATAAACAACTGATCTGAAGTTTTCATCAGAATCAAAAAAAAACTCAAATGAGACTTTTTACAGATTTCAAATCATACAATGATTACATTGGTTTAGACAAACCTTTGGACAACGACATTGACGTTGGATATTACGACCCGCCAAACATGCTATTGAAATCAGAAGCTGTAATGGTTGATTTTTACAGAATTTCAATTAAAATAAATTTCAAAAGTAAAATTACACCTACAGAGAAACCTATTAATGCTGTATTTTTCAATAGTCCCGAGTTAGTTTTGGAAACAGGCTGGGATGTTGAACCAACCTATACTGGAATGTATTTACAGCTTTCCAAAAAAATAATTGAGGAAAACCGTTTTTTATTTAAGACCTATTTAGACTATGGACAACACGAGGCATTATATTTAACAGAAGAAGAAATACAAGAAATTAGTCTGGTTTTTCAATTAATGATAAAATATTATGAAAGCGATAAAAAACATTTTGCCGTTTTACTTTCTTATGTAAATGTATTGGTTTCTTTAGTTGAAGCATATTATAAAAGACAGTTTGCAACCGATCCGAAACAATATAATCACATCATATCCGAATTTCAACAAAGTCTAATTGATTATTACAACCAACCTGTTTCTCAAATTCCGAATGTTCAATATTTTGCCGATAAATTAGGATTAACCGCTAATTATCTAGGCGATATTGTAAAACATTTTACTCAAAAATCTACACTTGAAACTATTCATGAATTTGTTATTAAGAAAGCAAAAGATCTTTTAGAACAAAATCCTAAAATGAAAACCGCAGAAGTAGCTTATGAATTAGGCTTTGAATATCCCAATTATTTTTCAAAATTCTTCAAAAAGCAAGTCAATCTCACACCGAAAGAATACCGATTGCAACTTGTGCAAATCAATAATAAAACGCCTTCTTAAGAAGGCGTTTTTTGTTATCAGTAATTTGTTTCCTTTTTATTAGTGATCCGTTTCCTTTGCTTCACTGTGCTACATCTAAATTTGTATCATAAAAATTAAAAGATGAAAGACGAAGGAAATTCAAGAAGGAAATTTATTCAACAAACGGCGCTTGCTGGTGCTGGTCTGTTGCTTACACCAAATTTATTGTCTGCGACAAATAATTCATTACATCCAAGACAAATTAACGATAATAAAATAAACAATATGAAAACAAGAAAACTTGGGACTCTGGAAGTTTCTGAAATCGGTCTTGGATGCATGAATATGGTAGGAAACTACAACCCGCCTGCAAATCATCAACAATCTATTAAGACAATACGGACCGCATTTGAAAATGGAGTAAGATTCTTTGATACAGCAGAAGTATATGGACCTTATAACGATGAAAAACTTGTTGGCGAAGCGCTGGCGCCTTTTCGTAATGAAGTCAAAATTGCTACAAAATTTGGGTTTGCAATCGATGGTACTGTTGGATTAGACAGCAGACCAGAGCGAATCAAGAAAGTTGTTGAAGAATCACTTACGCGCCTGAGAACCGATCATATTGATCTATATTATCAACACCGAGTTGATCCAAATGTACCAATCGAAGAAGTTGCAGGAAGTATCAAGGAGCTTATTCAACAAGGTAAAGTTTTACATTTTGGACTTTCCGAAGCAAGTGCAAAAACAATTCAGCGCGCACATGCCGTCCAAACAGTAAGCGCTGTTCAATCAGAATATTCATTATGGACACGTAATGTCGAGTTAAATGGAGTGCTTAAAACCTGTGAAGATTTAGGAATCGGATTCGTGCCTTGGTCACCTGTAGGTGCCGGATTTTTGACTGGCAAATACGATACAACTACTAAATTTGATAAAGAATTTGATTTTCGCACGGGCTTTCCTCGTTTTTCAAAAGAATATTTGCCATTGAACATGCCTATGATAGAGTGGCTAAAGGATTATGCTATAAAAAAGAACGCAACACCTGCTCAAATTGCTCTGGCTTGGTTACTAGCTAAAAGTCCGAATATAGTTCCAATTCCTGGCACTCGCACTGAGGAACATTTATTGGAAAACCTTGGCGCATCAAAAATTCATTTGACAAAGGAAGATATTCAAAGTATAGAAATCTGTTTTACAAAATTCCCTGTTTACGGCGATCGTATGGGCGAAGCACATATGAGTTCAATTGACTACACTATTTAATTAAAAAATAAAGAAATTATAATAAAGATGAAAAAGGTATTATTAATAAATACACATTTAACGTATCCTAATTGGTCGGAAGGACTATTAAACGATGCTTTCAACCAAAAAGCTAAAGATTTTTTTGAATCAAAAGATTTTCAAATTTTAGAAACAAAAGTAGAGGACGGCTATAACGCCGACGAAGAAGTAGAAAAACATCTTCAAGCTGATATAATCATTCTGCAAACACCGGTCAATTGGTTTGGTGCACCTTGGATTTATAAAAAATATGTAGATGAAGTTTTTAACAGCGGATTGCATAGTCAAAAATTTCTTTCAGGCGACGGAAGAACAAGAGACGATTTAACCAAACAATACGGAACGGGTGGGAAAATGCAAGGCAAAAAGTTTATGATTTGTGCTACTTTTAATGCACCCGCTGAAAGTTTTGACAATCCAATGCAGTCGTTAATGCAAGGAAAAGGAACTGATGATTTATTTTTAAATATTACAAGTAATTATCGTTTTTGCGGTGTAGAAATTTTACAAGGTTATAATTGTTTTGATATTTTTAAAGACGGGGATATTGCAAAAGATATAGAAAATTATCCCAAACATTTAGAAAAAATTTTATGAGTTATCGTTCTGTAAGGGTCACAAAAAATCTCATTTCTTACGAAATGGGATTTTTATGCCTTTTATGTATAATTAACAATCATTAAACATTAATTTGTCTCAACTCCATCATCCCAACAATTTCCCCTTCAACAAATCAACAACAACCGATACTCCCCTTCCTTTTCTATTGGCGCCCTATGAATACAAGGCTGTACTTGTTGTTTTGGATGATCTACGCCCAGTCGCCACAGATGTCCTAATCCTAAATTAATTGGTTCAGCATCTGCAAGTAATTGATAATGCAGATCAAAATAATTTTCCTTTAAAAAATCTTCGAATTCATCAGCTGGTCCGTCATGCAGTTCTTTTAGCTTTGCTCGAATTTCTGGAATTAAGATTTTTTGTTCTGCCTGCGAATTAGAAACAATATCGCTTGCCGCGCCGTGATAGGTGCATAAAAAAGTATCTGTTGCAATGGGCGAACGATCTACATGAAACGAATACACATCTGTCGATATGAAATCAAATTCATCATCACGATCATAACATTTCAGTAAATTAAGCGAGGGCGAAGCGCCAAAATTGGTTAATAATTGTAAATCATTTAAAATTATTTCCCTTGCCGTACTCCCCTTTTCAGATAGTTGCAGGGCGAGCAGATCTTCTCGATAAACTTCGGTTATATTTTCTTTTAAACGAAGCTGGGTTACAATCTCGTTAAAATCGCCATCCAAATTTCTGTGCCAGCAAAGCGCATTCATTTCCCCTTTAAAACTGGTCTGCACAAGCTCAGAGAAAGTAGATACGATTCCAATTTGGCTGTTGTCAGAAAATGTATTGCTCATAGTATAATATATGAAGCTATTTACTTCATGCATTGCAAAAATATATAATAGTAGTCAGTTTCATGTTTTATCACTTTAATTTTTTGCAAGGATATTTTAATTTAAAAATTTCAAAAAAAAGGCTGTTTCATATTTTATGAAACAGCCTCTGCTATTTTGTAAAGACAACGCTAATTCAACTTCTAGTATAAATAATTAAGAGCTGTAACATCGTTAGCATTAAAAGCTCCTGTTACGCTTGAACTGAAACAGGCTAACATATAAGAAGTAGAATCATATCCTGAAGGTGTTCCCGGAATTTGAATTGCTCCAACGCCAGCTGTTCCTTCGTTTGAATTTTGTCCACAACTTTGACGGCTGAACCAGTCTGTATGACGTAAACCGATACAGTGCCCAATTTCGTGCGCTGCTACGTGTGCGTTTACATTTGTTGAATAAGTATCTAATCCAGAATATAAAGTAACTGAATTATAAGGATTTCCTCCAGAAGGGAAACCTGCTACTCCACCAGCAGATCCAGTTTGTCTGCGGACAACGATGTTTGCACCAGAAGTGCTGGAACTAAAAGTTAGTGTAAAGTTAATAGACAGTCCTAAATTATTATATCTATTAATTGTCGCCTGCAGTCCATTACGCATATTGGTAGTCAGAGCTGTTGTACCAGTTCCTGACAATCCAACAACTTTAATAGTTTTTGGAGCAGATACTAAATTTGTAGTCCGGTATTGTTCTGTTGTAATACCGCCGTGAAGATCCATTGCGTTTAATTGATCTTTAGTAATAACAATATCACCTTCTATAAGGAAAGCATCTTCTGTAGTACCGTCTAATTTGGTATTTTGAATCACTTGGACATCTGTCGCATTTAGTGAAAGTGATCTTATTTTATTTAACACCTCTGGCGTTACTTTAAGAGATCCATCATTTGATTGAACTGTTTCTTCATCTTTGTTACAAGAAAACAGTATTAGGGCCATAAATGATAAGGCCAAAATTGATTTAATTTTTTTCATAATAATAGGTTTTGTTTGGTTGTTAAAAAAAGTTGGTAAATAGGGAGCTTTACAAAATATTGTAATATTTATAATCAAATTTATACAATTTTTAATCTTAAAATACTTATAAAATAACATTTTAACAAATTTAACACTTTTTGTTAAATAATTTTATACTTAATTTTTATAATAATTATCTGATTATTGTCGCGAGACCACTAAAACCAATAAGTGAATACATATCAGGTTATTACGAGTTCTATTACTATTCTAAATTTCATTTCGTCTTCTATCAACCTAAAAGAGATTTAAAATTTGTAACAAAATTGAATTAGAAACAGTTTTATATTCGAATAAAATTACTTTTCAGATTTTACTGAAACTGAAGGAAATAAAAACTCCTATTTTTTTTACAAATAATTTGATAACTTTGATTTACCTACAATTCATAAATTTTTAAAATAGAATTTATTAAGCGCAAAAGTCAGCTTTGCTTTATTTCAATAAATAGTAGCAATAGTCCATTTTTGTACCACTGAAAAGAATGTTTATAACGCCCTAACATCTACAGTAAATGAAGAAACAAATTACTTTTCTGTTTTTTATGATAACTATAGTGAGTTTCTCACAGAGTGCTGAAAAGTGGAAGCTGTACATAAAAAATGAAAACGAAAGAAAATTTGAGAAATACTATTTTACATCTTTAGAAAATGCCCATCTCAATAATTATAAGATTGTAAAAAAACTAGACAACACTTTTTGTATCGTTGAAACACAAAATGCACCATATAAGAAGTCTGTAGATAAAAATCTGCCTGTTAATAATCTATGGAAATTACCCGCCAATTTTTCAAATCATACCCAAGATAAGGAGTACATAATCGCAGACTGATACTCTAGAAGTTTTAATTTCTGATTTGAAAGCAATCCAAATTTCTGATATTAAAATACTGGATCACCATCTTGTAATGATAAAATGTGATTCTAATAAAATTATTGATGAGATTATAAATTTAAACAGCGTGTCTTCTGTTTCACAAGAATCGTCAGCGACCAAAAAGAGAATCTAAAATTATAGACCAGAATTTTACAATTAATTATATTAATAAAGCCGGTAATAACTTTCCTCTTATAACAGGCGAAAATCAGATTGTGGCTGTAAAAGATGATTTTTTTGATGTAAATGATGTTGATTTATTACATAAACATATTCCTTCGCAGACAGAATCGGTCGCCGTATCGACGCATGCAACAGCTATGGCGACTATAATTTCTGGATTAGGAAATAGCTCTGCATTAGGTAAAGGAGTCGCTCCAAAAGCTAAAATACAATCGTCTAATTTTTTGAACATTTATCCCGATGAAATAGCAACTTTACAAGGAGCTGTCACTCAAAACCATTCGTACGGTACAGTAATTGAGAATTTTTATGGTTCACTCGCCAATGCTTATGATTCTCAACTGTATTCCAATCCTGACTTGACGCACTGCTTTTCTTCAGGTAATAGCGGTCTTGAAGGCTACAAATCGATTACGGGTAATTTCAAGCAGTCCAAAAACAGCATCGTCTTGGGCTGTATTGATCAAAACGAGGTTATTATGCCGTTTTCTTCAAAAGGGCCAGCTTATGACGGGCGGATAAAACCCGAATTAGTAGCCTTTAGCACGCAAGGAACTTCAAATTCTACAGCATTGGCAACAGGAATAATTACGCTGATGAAACAGCATTATAAAACGATAAACAACAGCGCTTTGACTAATGCAATGACCAAAGCAATTTTAATTAATACAGCCAAAGACTTGGGCAATACAGGTCCGGATTTTACTTATGGTTATGGCAATATCAATGTTGCTAAATGTTTAAAAACGATTAGCGAGAATAGATTCATATCTGGTAATTTGGCATCTGGCCAGATAAATTCTCATACTATTAGCGTTCCTGCAAATGCAAAAAACTTAAAAACGACATTAGTTTGGAATGATCTTCCTGCCGCAATTAACACTAATATAAGTTTGGTGAATGATTTAGATATGGAAGTTATTTCGCCCGACAATACCACTTATCTACCTTGGATTCTTAGTCCTGATATTCCCGAACAACAAGCTGTAAGAGGAAAAGATAAAATCAATACTATAGAACAAGTGACTATTGACAAGCCCGTACAAGGATCTTATACAATTAATGTTATGGGTTCATACGTCTCCAACGCGTCTCAGGAATACAGCATCGCTTATGAATATGAACTAGAAAATCAATTTGAGTGGAATTATCCTGTTCTTAATGATAATTTTCCTTATGACGGCAAGACTATTTCGCCTTTCAAATGGAATTCTTCTTTTTTTGGTATTCTTGGGCAATTGTCTATTAGTTATAATGATGGACAGACTTGGGAAATTATCGCAAATGGTATAGATCTCGATAATGAACAATTTACTTATACTCCTTCGGAACTAAAATTTTCTAAAGCAAAATTAAAAATGACCGTTGGTAACAGCGATTATATATCTGACAGCTTTATCATTTCTTATGATTTAAATATTACAACCAGCTTAGTTTGTGACGGTACAACCGAAATAAATTGGGACAAACCCGCCAATGTTGCCTCCTTTAATATTTATCAGCTGACGGGAGATCATCTAGAATTTAAAGAACAGACAACAAATACTACTTACACCTATACGGATGGAAAAATTCACACTGTTATTCCTGTATTTGACAATAGCGAGGGAATAAAAAGTGAAGTCGCATTACAGCATGCCGAAAACTCCAATTGTTATTTCGAGCTGGCTTTGGCAGAAGTTTTTGAGGAAGACAAAGTAAAGATTGATGCGAGTCTTTTCAGCGTGTACAATATCAAAAGAATAGAGCTGGTTAAAATAAGTAATGATAGCGAAAGTATTATTAGTACAATTAATGACATTGATTCAAAAACATTTTCTTTTTTAGATGATGCCCCGACAAAAGGCAGTAATAAATATAAAATAAATATAATTTTGGAAAACGACACCGTTATAAGTTCTCTAATTCTCGATACTCATTATTTAGGAGATGAATTATTTTTTGTCCATCCGACGCTGTTAACCAGAAATGATGAATTAAATATTGAATCAAAAAAAGAAGGAAATGCTGTTTTCTATTTGTATACAATTGGCGGGCAAAATACTTTTACTTCCCCATTGCTTTATAAAGCAAATACCATTAATGTAAAAAATACGGCATCGGGAATTTATATCTATAAAATAGTAACGAGCTCTGGCGAAATACAGACAGGAAAAATTGCTGTTCTGTAAACTTTTGTCCCTTTTTAATTTTCAGTACTAAGTAATTTATTTGAAGAAATTTTATAAAAATCTTCATTCTCTATCTCTTCCCATCAGTAGTGTGAAATCTCAAATTGCAGTATTAATAAGTTTCATTTAAAGTAAAAAAATACGTAAAGTATATTTTCACCATTTGACATTCTCTTCGCTCACACCCTGCCATCCCTTTAATATCGCTCTCTAACAAAATTTACCAAAACAAAAGTGTAAGCTGATTATTACATATTAAATTTTTGGTCAAATTTTCTAAAATTAAGTTTCAATATCTACTCAATAAAAAAATTTGATCAAAACGAGCTTAATTTAAATAACTAGATACGTATAATTTATTTAATTGTATCATTTTCAACAATTTGAGATCATCAAGTTTAAGTTTTGTGATCTCCAGCGGTATCCTTTCCTGCTTAGACCAAATAAAAACAATAATTAAAAAGTGTTAAAATTACATTTAATAAAATTTTTAACTTTTTGGATTATAAATAAATTCTTAATTTAATTTTATAATTAATCGATTAAAGACATAAAAAACCGATGTAAAGCCAAAAACTTAATATATAACTGATATATTATTTATGTTGTGCCTTTACATTTAAAGCAAATTCTAAATTTATTAAAATATGAGAATTTAGTAAAGTCGGCGATAAATTATATAAAAGCGACGGTGGTGGTTATTGTACTTTTAACTTGTTCCCCCGAAAAATAAGGCGGTACACAATTTTACAAAATTAAAGCGAATTATATGACATTAAAAAACTACTTATATACCTCCGGATAAAATTACATTTTATATGTTTTCAATTATAAAAATAATAATCATATTCTTATAAAATCAAAATAATTGATCGGCTAAAAGCAAAAAAAATCGATGTAAAACTAAAATTTAAAATATACTAAAACATCATTTTTTTCTGATCAAAATCAACTAATAATAAATTATAAACTTAAAATTCATCATTAAGGAAAAAAAACTACTCTTTACTTTATCGGTATTTTTAGTTTCAGGATACTAATCTGTGTCCGTCTTTTCGCTTGATGATATTTAAAAAAAATTGAGTAACAGGGTATCAGCGTACCTCTCTATTAATATTTAAATTATCATATTATGAAAAAAATTCTACTTTCATCTTTATTGCTTTTTCCAATTCATGCAGTTGTTCAAGCAAACACTATTTCTACTTATTGCGCTGATAATACGAGAGCCATTGCCTTTCGAAACATTGAGGTTGACTCCTTAGCAAAACCCACTAGTACTTTTGAAATACAGAGGCACAGGGTGTGGCTTAATTTAACCAATACTAATGGTGTTTTTAAACAGATTTTGATCGCCTATGTAACGGGAGCAACCAACGGATGGGATCAAAACTATGATGCTGTTTCGATGGATGCTTACAAACCTGCCGATTTTTACAGTATTAATGAAAATAAAAAACTGGTAATTCAAGGACGTGCTCTGCCATTTGACCCAGCTGACACTGTTCCTTTAGGTTACAGAACCAGCTCTGAAGGAGATATGACAATTGCGATTGATCGCGTAGATGGCGATTTAATCAACCAAAATATTTTTTTACACGATAAACAAACAGGTGTTAAGCACAATTTAAAAGATGGCGGCTATACATTCTCAACTCTTACAGGTGTTTTTGCAGATCGCTTTACAGTTAGTTACAGTACAAATGATAAAAAATTAGGTGTAGATGATTTTAATACTATTCAACCAGAACTCATCGTTTCTTCAAAGGATCAAAATATCAGATTGAAATCTAACCAAGCATCTTTAAAAGAGGTTTCTGTTTTCGATATTTCAGGAAAATTACTTTTCAGCAGTCAAAAAATAGGAACATCTGAACTGGAGATTTCAAGCATCCAGTCAGGAGCTCAAATTTTATTGGTAAGAACAACTTTAGACAATGGAAGTATAATAACTAAGAAGGTGCTTTTCTAGTTTAAAAAATTGCAAAAATAAATTTAGGCCGTGCGGATATCATCAAGAGTTCGCCGGCCTTTTTTTTTGATTAGTAAATGAGAATTTAACAAACTCCTCTATGAATTATATAAAATCAGCTGTGGTTGTTATTGTATTTTTAGTTTGTCCAAATTGAAAATATGGCGCTTGATTATTTATAACTTAAATTGAATTATATGACATTCCAAAACTACTTTTATGACTCTGGAGAATTTTCAGATGACATGACCTCTTACGAAGAACAACTGCTTTTAAATTATGAAGATTACAGAGAGGCTGATTACACCGCTTCGTTATCAAGCAGTCACTATAATCTGGAACTTGGAGAGCTTGATGATAAAATTGAGGATAATTTTGATTCAGAATTTGATTGGGACGACGAAAATCTAGACGATAAGTTTGCAGGGAGAATACGATAAAAATGAAGAACACCCAGGCACTTTTCAAATGAAAAACTAAATAATGCGGTAAGTACAAATTTGCATCTCATTGCAAGTGTTAATACAGCAAATTAAAACAATAAAACATCATGGATATCAATTTTAAAAAAGGACAGGAAGTGCGTCAGGAATTTGGCGGGCCTGTAATGAAAGTAATCGACTTTGAGCCGGAACTAATTGAAAACGTCATCACCCAATGGGAAGATGAAGAAGGAACTATCATAACTGGAAAATTTATGGATTCGGTTTTGGTTCCTGCAGAAGATCAATAGAAATTAAGTTTGTCACAGAATATATAATACTCAAACAAAAAATCAACTTATTATCGGATTTTAATACGATATGAAATCTATCCGATAATTCTATTCAATACTTACAAAATTCAATGGAGACTAAAGAAATAAAAAAACGCATTGCCATTTTGGGCGGAGGTCCGAGCTACTTTTTGTCTACAAAAGACTTATAGAATCTGGAGAAAATAATTTTGTGATTGATATTTTTGAGAGAAAAGCCGAACTTGGATCAGGAATGCCGTACAGCATTGAAGGCGCCAGCGATGAGCATGTGACGAATGTATCGGATAATGAAATCCCTACCATCGTAAACCACATGGCAGAATGGATCAAAACTGCTCCAGCAGACTCTATTGGAAAGGTTTAAAATTGATCCTGAAAGGTTTAATGAATATAAAGTCGTACCTCGCCTTCTTTTTGGGCACTATCTTTCAGGTCAGTTTGAACTTCTTCAAAAAGCAGCTTCTGAAGCAGGAATTACCACAAGAATACATTTTAAAAGTACAGTTACAGATATAAGCTATAATGCTGTAAATGAAACTGTAACTATAGAAACGGTACAGCAGGAAAATAAAGAATTTGATTTTGCAGTGATTTGTACAGGTCATAACTGGCCTATACGTTATGAGGGCACTATACCAGGGTATTATGATGCGCCTTATCCTCCTCAAAAACTGGCAATGCGTCTCAACCATCCTATTGCAGTAAAAGGCTCTTCTCTTACGGCAATTGATGCCATAAGAACACTTGCACGACATAATGGAGCATTTGAAGAATCTGCTGACGGTACTCTTTATTTTGAACCTTTACCCAACAATGAAGCTTTTAAAATAATGATGCATTCTAGAAGCGGTATGCTTCCTGCGGTGCGTTTTCACTTAGAAGATTCCCATCTTTCTAATGACTCACTCCTGACAGCGGATGAAATTGATGCACACAGAAAAGAAAACGATGGATTTTTATCATTAGATTTTCTTTTTGAACGTGATTTTAAAGAAATTTTTCGAGAGAAAGATCCTGAATTTTATCAACGTATTAAAGGTCTTTCGATCGAAGGTTTTGTAGATGAAATGATGGAACTTCGCGAACGTCTTGAACCGTTTCAGCTTTTGAGGGCAGAATATACGCAGGCAGAAAAATCCATAAAAAGACAGGAGTCGGTTTACTGGAAAGAAATGCTTGCCGTGCTTAGTTTTGCAGTGAATCATCCTGCCAAATATTTATCTGCCGAAGATATGCGGCGCCTTCAGAAAGTGCTCATGCCGCTTATTTCAATTATAATTGCATTTGTTCCGCAGAAATCGTGCTCCGAACTTCTGGCACTTCATCAGGCTGGCGTATTAGATCTTGTTCCTGTAGGTTCTGAAAGTACCGTTGAACCACAAAGTGGCGGCGGAATTCTTTATAACTTTACAGATGACAATGATACGCCACAGTCTATTTATTATAAAACATTTATCGATTGTGTTGGACAACCGCATTTGTCCTACAGCGATTTTCCTTTTAAAAGTCTGCTTTCCCAAAATGCAGTTAGTCCCGCCCGTTTGAAATTTAAATCGGCAGAAGAAGGACAAAATGCTTTCAGTAAAGGAGTTCTGCCTGTTGATAAAGATGCTCAAGGAGATTATTTCATGCAGGTTTCGGGAATAGCGATTAATGATAATTTTCAGATCATTGACCAGTATGGCGCTTACAATAAAAATATCTATTTGATGGCAGTGCCTTATATGGGAGGCCTTAACCCCGATTATTCAGGTCTGGACTTTTGCGAAGCGAGCATCGCTCCGTATTGTACAGGATATTTTGCAAGCAGCGACAAAGCTGAAAAATCAATTTCTAAAAAGACACCTTGGCTAAAAAAAACATCTGCATAAAATACAGATGTCTTTTTTTTAGCTGGAAATTAGATTTTATTATTTCCAAGGATCAAGGACTACTTTTACACAGCCGTCTTCTTTTTTATTAAAGATATTATATGCATGTGAAATCTCAGATAAAGGAAGCCTGTGCGTAATAATATCATCAAGCTGTACTTTGCCTTGTACCACATATTCCAAAAGTTTGTCGATATGTTTGTGTGCCGGAGCCTGTCCCCCTTTTAGAATTATTCCCTTATCAAAAAATTGTCCGAGCGGAAAATTATCATAGTTAACAGGATAAACTCCAAGAACCGAAACAATACCGCTTCTTCTAACAGCGCTCATACACGCTTCCAACACCTTAATTGAACCTTTTTCAAAATTAATAGTTGCTTTAATTTTATCTGTAAGGCTTCTTTCGGGTTCAAATCCGACAGCATCGATACACACATCCGCACCACGTCCATTGGTCAGAGATCTAATATGCTCTACTACATCTTTTGGATCTTCCCATAAAATAGTGGTCGCTCCGGTAGAAACTCTGGCTTTATCCAAACGATATTGCAGAGTATCCACAATAATCACTTGTCTTGCTCCTCTTAGCCAGGCGCTTTTGGTCGCCATAATCCCAACTGGCCCAGAACCAAAAATAGCAACAGTCTCCCCTCCTTTAACTTCTCCCCAATCGACACCGGTATATCCTGTGGGAAAAATATCTGTCAAGAAAAGTACCTGCTCGTCGGTAAGATTGTCTGGAACTACGCGTGGTCCGTAATTGGCATACGGTACTCGGACATATTGTGCCTGACCTCCGTCATAACCGCCATAAAGATCGGTATAACCAAAAAGCGCTCCACCTTTTTCTGTCAGGATTCCTCCCTCAGGTCCGTAATGTTCTGGATTACTGTGTTCGCAGTTTCCCGGCACATCGTGATCGCAGAAAAAACAATTCCCGCAGGCCACTGGAAAAGGAACTACTACTCGATCTCCTCTTTTAAGATGAGTAACCGCCGATCCCGTCTCCTCCACTATTCCCATAAATTCGTGCCCAAGCACCATGGGAGAAGTCGGCATAGCTCCCGAATAAATATGCAGATCTGATCCGCAGATTGCCGTGGAAGTAACTTTTAAAATAATATCATCCTGTGCATTGATTTTTGGATCCTCTACTGTATCGTATTTAACGGAACCTGGTCCGTGAATAACTGCTTGCTTTCATAATACTCTTTTTAGAATTAATAGATCGCTAAGTAACTATTAATTAAAGAGTTAATTTTACAGAATAATTTAAAATACTTACAATTAAAACACACTATATCAAATCTGTTCTACATTTATCTTTTATATTTTGAATTATGTTAAAGACTCAAAAAAAAATATTATAAAAAAATCATAAAATTATATAAAACAGACACAATACTTTTTTCCGAAATTTGCTTGTAAATCAATTAGATATGAATACTTTTCTACGCATATACGGCTTATTTATTTATTTTTTACTCCTTTCATTTGGAGCAGTTGCGACTGGACTTTTAGTTTTTTAACAACATAGCTTCGTCAGTCTCGTAATTTTTTCCGCCTGAATTAAAAGATCTGCCTCTTATAACAGATTCCTTTCTAGTTTTCCATCTTAAAAAGTAATCTTTTTAACCTTCTATAATTACTTTTCGGTGTTTTAATCCCCATTCGGCAAGATCATTTATGATCGTTTTTAATGTTAACCCATACTCCGTCAGCTGATAATGAATTGTAACGGGTCGCGTGTCCAGAACTGTGCGTTTAATCAGTTTATTGATCTCTAGATCCTTTAATTCCTTGCTTAACATTTTATTCGAAATCCCATTTACATCATTTAATATATCTGTAAATCTTCTTTTATTGTGATAACAGATCGATGAAATTATAGAAATTTTCCATTTTCCATTCAATATATCCATTGTATCATGGACTGCCATTATCTCTTTTTTGTGTTCAATCTGACATTCGTTACTCATACGTTACCTTGTTACTCAAACGTTACTGTTACTTTTGGTTACAAAGTAACAATAATAAACTTGTCTGAACTAACTTTGTCCTATAATTTTAAAATACAGTAAAATGAATTTCACAAACAAAAATGTTCTCATTACAGGAGGAACTACAGGAATTGGATTAGCAACAGCAAAAGAATTTATAAAATCAGGCGCAAACGTTTGGATCACAGGAAGAAATAGTGAAAACCTTAATAATGCGGCAACCGAAATTAACAGTCCAAACTTAAAAACGATAGTTTGTGATACCGCAAACTTAGCTGATCTTTCTTTGTTGGAAAAGACTTTTGCAGAAAGCGGAAATAAATTGGACACACTTTTTCTAAATGCAGGAATAGCAAAATTTACTTCAATCGAAGAAGTAACTGAAGCCGATTTTGATGCGCAGTTTAATACTAATGTTAAAGGTCATTTCTTTACGCTTCAAAAACTACTTCCTCATTTAGCAGACAGGTTCATCTGTAATATTTACTTCATCAACAGTTGCAACGGCGACGAAATTTAGGAAGCAGTATCTATTCTGCTACAAAAGGAGCCTTAAATAAAATCGCGCAAATCGGCGCGAATGAATTAGCGGGAAGAAAAATTCGTGTCAACATCGTGAGTCCTGGCCCAGTTTCTACACCGGGACTTCATAAAGTTGTGCCAGAAGATGCTAAAGAATTCCTAGCAGGTGCTACTGCAATGCGGCGATTAGGCGACCCAGCAGAAATCGCGAAAACAGTTTTATTTCTTGCTTCAGACAATGCAAGTTTTATTACCGGAACAGAGCTGTTGGCAGATGGAGGGTATATAAATTATGCTTTAAAATAAATTGATTGCCATCTAGCATCCAAATTTTCAAAAGTAGATTCTATTAAAAGTAAAAAATGCTAAATCAATTGATTTAGCATTTTTTTTATTTACTCAAAAGAAACAAAAACTATTCTTTTAAATTGACTTCTTTTTTCTCGCCATCCTTATCTATCGTTATGCGCTTTTCAATATTAGCCTTATCGACATAAGACTGCCTTGCTGTGCCGTAATTTGTGGTAGAACCGGTATAACCCCAATAGTTATAATAATTTGTATAGCCAGATACATAAGAATAATTATAAGAGTTAGAAAAATCAAAACTGGCCATTACCACATAGGTACCTGGCATTAGATCTGCGAACTCAAAATGTCCTTCATCATCATAGACTTTCGCTTTTTTAATGGAATATCCGAAATCACGATCCAAAGGCACCTCTGGCATTTTATTCTGTTTACGGATTTTCTTGTTGACTTCGACCCATTCGTCATAATAAGCTGAACTAGGGAAAAGTGTAATCTCTGTACCCTTTGGAGCGAATTGTTTTTTAGCTGTATTAACCAATCCACCTAATTTTTTACCCGAATTTGATTTTGCATAAGCTGTCCCGATAATCACACTGTTTCCTTTAGAAATCTGTTTGGCCACTTGATCTTTGTCGAATTTGTTTTTAATAGGCTGATAATCTAGTTCCTCGTTGGTTGTAATTTCCCACATTCCTTTACCCATAGACATTTCGCTGTCGCCAAAGACGATGGTCTTTTTTGTCTATAATATAATTATAAATGGCATTTGAAGTTTCTTCCAAAACCGTAACCAGCCACGCATCGTGCTTACCAGTTCTCGGAGAGTTGTAAACAAAACTTTTGACTTCCTTAATTGTGTAGTATTCTACAAATACACCAGAATCATCGTTATAGTAAAACTGAGGGAAACGGGCTTTATAGCCTACATCTAATGGCAGTGTTCCAATTAGATGATCAGTCCAAACCCAGTCAAAAAACACTTCTTTAGGATGCAGATTTAGTTTTTTATTCTTTTTGGTTTTCTTAGAATAATAATTTCCTGTAATACTCTCACCAAAGTTGAGATCTACTTTTGTTTCCTTAGCATCACTAATGTAAGTGATCGGTTTAAGAGTTTGAGCATCTGCTACACTGGTGCGGACTGTACTAAATGAATTGTCTTTTGGAGTGTACGAATTGGTTAAACTCAATTGATTGTTCGTTAAAACAATATCATAAGTTACTAATCCCTGCTTTACCCAGCTTGTGTCTTTAACATAATATACGGTAAAAAGGGATTTTTGAGGCTTTATGTATTTGGTGTTGACAGACTTACTGCCGGGCTCAACCATCTTTTGAGAAAATGCAGTAAGTGAAAGGAGACTGAATGTTAAAATAAGTGCATATAATTTCATAGAAGTAAACTATAGTTTATGGAGAATAAATTGGTTTTGTTTGTTCAATTTAGTAACCAAATTTAATATAAAAGTTTTTATTTTCTTTGGGAAAAATAGGTTTTCCAGACTTCAATTTAGAGAACTCTTATTTATGGATTAACTATATCTAAATAAGGAAGATTAAAAGTACCTTCTGTAATTTCTATTGCTACGCCTGAATCTAAATTTCGAACTTTTCCAGAAAATGTACCTTTGATACCGCTTTTACTTATAGATTCAATTTTTACTGTAAAAATATCATCTGCTGTTCGTGTGCTGTAAAGAATAGTTCCGTCTTTTGTTTGAACAGCATATCGTGCAACCATTTCTTGATCTGTAGGTGTCGAATAAGTACCCGCAGTAATATCACCTCCCTGTTTCCATATTTCAAAATCTAATGATGGCGGTGCCAGCTCACCAGCTTTAGAGAAAGGAGCTTCATATCCTCCAATTACAATTTGTTCAAAACGATTATCGTTGCACGCCTTGAAAGTTTACGGTATAAAAGTCTATTTTTCGACCATCAAGAGTGGCTTTAAAATAATAGTCAGATTCTGCTTTATCCGATCCGCCTTCATCACTTGAACAAGCAGAAAATAGTACCGCTAAAACTGATACATACAAAATAGGCTTTACAAAAACTGCTGTTTTATTTTTTAAAAATGATGCTTTTTTTACTAAAAAAGCTTTTATACTGTTATCTCTCATTATCTCTTTTTTTGATTGATAACAAAATTAATAAGGGCAGATACGAAAAACAATACCTGATTTCATGGTTATTTTATGATAATAAATAGCATAAGTTTATACTTAGTTTGAATATTTGATTTTAAAATAACTAACTTTTAAAATGCAGGAATACTTTTAAAATAGATTTAATTTTGGATTACCAAATAAAAAAATACTTGTTTCAAAAAATAAATTTAGAAAATAAAATGTCCTACAGAGCATTTGTTATCTCAACTCAGCAATATCTCCAGACTACTTATAGGATTGAAAAAACTCATAAGCTCTTGTCTCTGCATAGGAATAAGTTGAATTTCGAAGCGGAAAAGCACAGTGTCCTCCATACTTGGGAGTTTCAAGATATACGTATGCACTATCTTGGGCTATAGCTCTAGGATAACATCTTTCTCCTAAAAAAGGATCATCCAGAGAATTAATAATTAAAACTGGAGTTGTAATATTTTTAAGGGAAAATTCTGGAGAAACCTGCTGGTAGTAATCGTCGCGACTCGCAAAGCCATGAAGCGGTGCTGTAAAATAATGATCTACTTCGTCAAAAGAAGTAATGCCGTCTATTTGATCACTGTTAATAAAATCAGGAAACTGCGCCGCTTTGTATTTCAGTTTTCGTTTAATATCAATTGTAAAATTCTTTAAATAGACTCTGTTAAAACCTTGTTTTAGTACGGTCGCACTTGTTGCAATATGAGTGGGCACCGAAATAGATACACCGGCTTTAATACGTTCATCAAGTTTTGTCCATCCAAAATAATTCAAGAGCCGCACGTCGCCCATTGAATATCCAATTAAATAAACTTCTTCAAATCCTTTTTTTAAAACAAACTGAACCACTTCGTCCAGATCATCAACTGCACCGTGATGATACAATCTCGGAAGTCGGTTCATTTCTCCTCCACAGGTGCGATTATTCCATGCGAAAACTGAAAAATCCTGCTTGCTGAAAATATGCTTGCACAGCTATTGTTATAAGTTCTGCGGGAATCACCTTCTAAACCATGACATAAAATCACTGCTTTTTTAGGATCATTTATAATAAAATCGATATTGATAAAATCTCCGTCATTCAGTTCCAGTTTTTCTCTTGTATAGCCGGGAACTTCGAACTTTTTAAATAAAGCGACATAAATAGTAGAAATATGCCTGTTCCTATGCATAATCGAAGGGAAGTTATATTCTGATTGTTCAATTACTGGCATGATGAGAAAGTTTTTGGTGCTTTATACAAATTTAACAAATCAATCAATATGTAATTTAAAACTGTCATTTTTTATTTCATTTTTATGAATGTACGCTATAAATTGATCCATTTTTATTAAAACTCGAAACTCCTTGCAAATTATCGCAGAAACTCTTTATTTTAAAATTAAAGCATTCCCTTTAAGGTTCTGCATATTGCCATTGGTCTAAATTTTAAATCACGCAGTAAAAAATTTTGCTTAATTTATAATGCCGTAAAGTTTACAGTATCTTTAGGTTAGTCTTAATTCTTTTCAAAAATTATAACATATGCAGTCTCGTAGAAAATTTATAAAAAATGCCGGGCTATTTTCAGCAGGATTATTTGCCATTCAAACCGATGCGTTTGGATTTGATTCCAATCTTTTTGAATTTCCTTTAAAAGATTTTATAACCAAAAGGCCTCCGCTTGAACAGCGAAAGTTTACCAGTAAAGCTGTTGAAGTCGCAATTGTAAAAATCAAAAAACAAATCGCAAATCCAGAATTGGCATGGCTGTTTGAAAACTGTTTCCCCAATACATTAGATACGACAGTAGAATTTGAGATCATAAACGGCAAACCTGATACCTACGTTATTACTGGAGATATAGATGCGATGTGGCTTCGAGACAGTACAGCGCAGATCTGGCCTTACATTCCTTTTGTGAAAGAAGATTCTAAACTTGCGGAATTGATAAAAGGCGTAATAAACCGTCAGACAAAATGTATATTACTGGATCCGTACGCAAATGCATTTTATAAGGACTTCAATAAAGAAAGTGAATGGAAAAATGATATAACGGAAATGAAACCTGGAATTCATGAACGAAAATGGGAAATCGACAGTTTATGTTATCCGGTGCGATTAGCTCATGGCTACTGGAAAGAAACAGGAGATATTTCTATGTTTGATGAACAATGGAAAAACGCCATGAAGCTGATTCTAAAAACGTTTAAAGAGCAACAAAGAATGGATGGAAAAGGCGGACCATACAGCTTTCAGCGTCAGACTGCATGGGCTACCGACGGAGTTCCGTTAGCTGGCTATGGATATCCTGTAAAACCATGCGGCTTAATTGTTTCTACTTTCAGACCAAGTGACGATTCTACTTTATTTGGTTATTTGATTCCGAGCAATATGTTTGCCATCGAAATATTAGGTTATTTGATTGAAATATTTTCTCTCCCAGCTTTAAAAGATAACGATTTGGTTCGTCAAGCCACAGAACTTAAAGAACAGGTTCAAAATGGATTGAAAGAACATGCAATTATTGATCATCCTAAATTTGGAAAAATTATAGCTTTTGAAGTTAATGGATACGGAAGTTTTCATATGATGGACGATGCTAATGTTCCTTCTTTATTGTCTCTGCCTTACTTGGGTGCGATTGCTCCTAACGATCCTTTATATCTTAATACAAGAAAACTGGTATTGTCAGAGAATAATCCGTTTTTCTATAAAGGCGCAACCGGAGAAGGCGTTGGAGGACCACATACAGGTGTAGACACTATCTGGCCCATGAGTATTGTATTGAGAGCGATTACCAGTATAGATGAAAATGAAATCAAGAAATGTATCAGCACTTTGATTAAAACCAATGCCGATACCGGATTCATCCATGAATCATTTCATAAAGATGATGTAACCAAATTTACTCGAAAATGGTTTGCGTGGGCCAATACATTATTTGGTGAAATGATTGTGCATACAAGTACTAATTATCCTCATATTCTGAAAGATAAAAACTTATAATCTTCCAAATTTAAGGCTTCTAAAAACAAAAAAACGGAACAAAATTACTTTTGTTCCGTTTTTTTTTAATTCTATTACTTTTTCAGTTAGTTTTCATGAGACAACTTAAAAGTATTATTCTAGTATGTCTATTTGACATCAAACCAAAGTTTGGTAGTAAGCAAGTCTTTTCCTTGAACAGCTATTGCCGCTTGGTAGCTGGTTCCATTCAATGACTGCTCTGTTCCAGGATAGAAGAAACGCGAAGGAATCTGTCCATCTAAAACTGTAGCAGGACCAGCAGTCAAAACTGGATAGTCCAATCTTCTCCACTCTGTAAAAGCATCAAGACCTTGTCCGAAAAAGGCAATCCATTTTTGTGTACCAATTGATTTAGCATAATTTGACGGATCGTATTTCACTGAAGCCTGATTAAGATAATTAGAAATAACCGCCGCATCTGTAATCCCAAATTGATTGAAAGATGCCGTAATTGCATTTTTATATAACTGTTCTGCATCTCCTGCAATATAACCGCGGGCGATGACTTCGGCAAGATTAAATAATGTTTCAGAATAAGAAGCAATAACCGCCGGCGATGTTGAATTCAAGAAATAAGTTCCTGGTTTTGAAGTTTTAGCAAAACCTTGACTATTGGCATCACTGTTTGATAATCCGTTAGCTCCTCCAACATATGTACCTACGCTTGCATCAGACGGAAGCTGCGCATATACAGGTAAACGAGGATCAGAAAACTCCTTTAATTTATCAACCATTGTTTTCGAGATACGATAATCGTCACGGGTTTCAAACCAAGCAGAAGCTGGATTTTGCTGTGGTGAACTGATATATGTAAACTTAAAAGTATCATTATTACTGCTTAATACTCCTGCCGCATCAGCTGTAGCTTCAATAGCCGTCTGTTTAGCTAAATCTGGTTCTCTATCCGAAATTCTAAGCGCTATACGCAGACGAAGTGAATTCACCAGTTTTTTCCATTTAGAAATATCTCCTTTATAAACCAAGTCACCTGTAACAGTACCGTTTGATGCATTTAATAAAGTCTGAGCTTGTTTTAAATCTTCTAACAATCCTGTATAAACTTCCTTTTGAGTATTATACGCCGGATTTACTTTTTGACCTGCTTCTTTATAAGGAATACTTCCGTAAGCATCTGTCAGTAATAAAAATGTCCATGAACGAAGCGTTAATGCAATTCCTTTATAATTTGAATTTGCCTGCGCATCTGGGAAATTTATAATTGTGTTCAAATCTGTAATCAAGGTTGCATATCCCGTATTCCACAAAGAAGTGAAAGAAGTATTCGAAACATCGTATCTATCTGGTTCAGTATATTGGATTTTTGCCCAATGCTGTACAAATAATAAAGACGAGTCAAAGTTGTTTGTGGAACCCCAATATAAATCAGCGCCCTGTTTTAATGTTCCTGTTAAGAGATAAGGTGCCAACGGTGTCTCAGTTGCATTTGGATTTTTATTAATATCATCCAGAGTATCACTGCACGAGGTCAATGTCAATGCAAATAGTGTTGTATATAATAGTTTTTTTAGCATGATTTTGTGTTTTTAAAATCTTAAATTAACATTAAGGCTGAAATTTCTGGTAGTTGGCAGAGATAAACTCTCCAAACCTTGAGCATTTCCAGTATTGAAAGCTGTTTCAGGATCAATATTTGGTGCATCTTTGTAAATAAAGAATAGGTTACGACCAACAGCTGTAATACTTGCTCCCTCTAATCCCAGTTTTTTAGCAAATGACTTATTGAAATTATAAGCTAGTTTTATTTCTCTCATTTTTACAAAAGTTGAGCTGTAGATATAAGCTTCACTAATGTTGTATGAAGCTTTGTAATATTCCTGAGCACTAATAACTTGAGTGTTTGGATTTCCATTATCATATACCCCGTTAAAAATCATTCCGTCATCATAAACCGTCGTTCCTGCTGGAGGAGTTCCTGTTACCAGAGTTTTTGTAGTGCCATTCAAATAGTAGTTTAATCCGCCATTTTCAGCACCACGTCCTGGAAGCGTACTAGCCAATACCCCTGTATAAGTACCTGTTCTATTTGTTCCAGAGAAAATTTCACCTCCTACACTTGCATCAACAAGAAGTGATAATTCAAGGTTTTTATAAGTCAATGTATTCGTTACACCTGCTAAATAGTCTGGTGTATAATGTCCTAAAACTTTCTTTGTCGGATCGGCTTTTGGTAAACCATTTGCTCCTACTACGATATTTCCGCTGGCGTCACGCAGATAAGCAGTTCCATAAAGTGCTCCGTAAGCTTGTCCTACAGAAGCTAATACATCAACACCACCTGAAGAACCTATTGTATAGTTTTGAATCTGTTTTGCATAATCCAAAATTTCCACTTTGCTTCTATTTCTAGAATAATTGGCACCTATATTCCATTTGAAGTTTTCAGTTTGAATAGGGCTTCCATCCAATTGAATTTCTATACCATTATTGTTTATTTTACCTGCATTGATTAATTGCGAGTTATAACCACTTGATGCCGTTGTTTTAATCTCTAAAATCTGATCGAAACTATTTGTATTATAATAAGCAACATCAAAATGCAGTCTGTTTTTCCAGAACGAAGCTTCCAAACCTACTTCGGTTGAGCGTGTTGTTTCAGGTTTCAAGTTCTCATTTAATTTCTTTTGTGATGAGGTTTGAATTGGATTTCCATCAAATGCTGTTTGGAAATTATAAACCGTTGCCAATTGATAAGGATCTGCATCATTACCAACTTCAGACCATCCTCCGCGTAATTTTAAGAAATCAAGCGTATTGCTTTTAAGCTTAAATGCTTCAGATAAAATGAAACTTCCATTAACAGAAGGATAGAAATAAGAACGGTTACTGCTTGGCAATGTAGATGACCAGTCATTACGAGCTGTAAGGTTTAAATATGCATAATTTTTATATCCTAATTGTGCAGAAGCATAAGCACTGTAAACTCTCAATCTTGACAAATAATTTGAAGAAGTCAATGGATCTCTAGAATTCGTTAGTGTATACAAATCTGGAACAGCCAGACGCGGTGCTTTTTGATAGTTGTTTGCGTCACTATGGTTACGGATATTGAATCCAGCAAGAGCATCTAAACTAAAATCATCATTTAGATTTTTAGTATAAGTAAAAATACCTTCTGTATTTTGCTCGTTTACAGTGTAAGCATCTTCGGCATAAGATCCGAAAGGTGTTCCATTTGTACCATATTTAATGGTGTACTTTCTACGATCATTATAATAATCAACTCCTGTACGGAATTTAAAATTAAGTCCTTCAGCCAATTTTGCATCCAAATGAATGTCACCAATTATACGGTTACGTTGCTGGCTGGTAGTATTATAATAAGCATTCCAATACGGATTACTGTAGTAGCTGTTGTTCCAGTTCACATCTCTATTGCTTTGCGACTGATTGATATCGACCTGACGCCCAAACCAAAGGAACTGCGGCATTACACCAGCAAGCACGGTTTCCAGACGGACCACCAGGTAAAGCTGGAGCATTAGTTGTAATATAGTTACCAGTTACCCCAACTTTTACATTTTTTGAGATTTGGTAATTCGTGTTGATTGTAAAGTTTGTTTTATTGACTTCACTATTAGGTACCGTTCCTAATTGTTTTTGGTTATTTACCCCTAAACGGAAATCTGATTTTTCGTCAGATCTGGCAACAGAAATACTATTATCATAAGTAACACCAGTATTAAAGAAGTCTTTTACATTATTAGGATGCGCAACAAAAGGTACCGCCTCGCCATTTGAGAAAAACTGCGGAATAAGACGTCCGTCCATTCTTGGGCCCCAGCTTTCATCAACACCGTCATTTACACCGCCTCCTTTACCATCTACAAAGCTAAATCTTCCGTTAGATCCTTGTCCAAATGTATTTTGAAAACTTGGTAATGTAGCAACTTGAGAAATTGTTATTCCAGAATTAAAAGTAATTCCCAATCCTTTTTGACTTTTTCCAGATTTAGTAGTTATCAAAACAACACCATGCGCTGCACGTGATCCGTAAAGAGCCGCATTCGGTCCTTTTAATACTGTTAAAGTTTCAATATCATTCGGATTTAAATCGGCAATTGCATTTTTAAAGTCACGAGTGGCTCCACCAACACTTCCTAACTGCGAATTATCTACAGGAACTCCATCTACTACAAATAACGGCTGGTTATTTCCTGCAATAGAAGTTTCTCCACGAATAATAATACGTGAAGATCCCATATCTCCTTGAGAATTGGTAATACGAACTCCCGCTAATTTTCCGCTAAGACTGTTTAAAAAGTTAGTTTCTTTTGTCTCTGCAATATCTTTATTTTTAAGTGCTTGAGTTGTATATCCTAAAGATTTCTTTTCTTTTGAGATACCAAGCGCAGTCACTACAACTTCTGATAATTGATTTTGTTCTTCAGTAAGTTCAATAACCACAGCATTTTTATCGACTACAACTTCTGCTTTTTTATAACCTAAATAACTAACTATTAAAGTATAAGGAAATTTTTGACCCGTTTGAAAATAAAATTTACCATCAAAATCTGTTTGAACTCCGTGCGTAGTTCCTTTTATATTAATAGAAGCGCCAATAACAGGCTCCTTAGTAACAGCATCAACTACTGTTCCTTCAAGTTTGGACTGAATTAAGGGTTTGGTTTCTTGAGCTTTAACTCCTACGGAAATCAAAAAAACACATAACCAGATATATCTATTTAATTTTTTTTTCATTATTTTATTTTAGTTTAAAAAATAAGGAGATTCCAAAATGAACTTATTCTACTTTCGATTTCCTTATAGAGATGTACAATTTCTTTAAGCTTTGCAATTTCTGCCGTAACAGAAATGTTTTATCTGCAGACACATTCGTTTTTTCATTTCTTTTTTTTTTTTGATTACTATTATTTTTGGCCTATACAATACTTCAATTCTTCAGGGCTTTTAGATTTTTTTTTCAATCATTTAGAAAGAGTAAATTATTCTAATCTCAATATTTACAATACATTTTTAAACTCTACTAATTCGATAGAACAAAAGTAAATTAAAAATTGAAGTTCCCAAATTTTAATTTAATTTTTTGAAAAAAAAATGTTAACAAAAACGTTTTAGTAATTTTAATCAATTAGAAACAAGTCAGTTAATACATTTAGAAAATCCCAGCATTCTGTAAGATTTTTTTTAATTGAATGAATAAAAATTAGAAACAAGTTCTTTAAGATTAAAAACCTATTAAACCATCAAAAGCATTTTTTTGTTTATTTTTGTACAAATACTATCAAATGAAGCGTTCTGGCACAGCTGATCTTCCACTACATTATGGACAAGTTCCATTATGGCTTTCCGAACGAATGGCTAAACTCGGCCTTGCAATTGTCGAAACTATTGCAATGGAATTTTCTACTGCTGAAGTTATAAGCAAGCTGAGTAATCCTTTTTGGTTTCAAAGTTTTGGTGCGGTAATGGGAATGGACTGGCACTCGTCTGGAATTACAACTTCTGTACTTGGAGCGTTAAAAAAATCTGTAAATCCGCATTCAAAAGAACTAGGAATCTATATTTGCGGCGGTAAGGGAAAACATTCCATGTTAACACCACAGGAACTTTTATTTGTAGGCGAAAAAACAGGACTTGATGGTACTAATTTGGCTAACTGCGACAGACTTACTGCGAAAGTAGACAATACAGCAATTCAGGATGGTTTTCAATTGTATCAGCACAGTTTTATTGTAGATAATAAAGGACAATGGGCTGTTATTCAGCAGGGAATGAACCCTAATTCTCAAACAGCCAGAAGATATCATTGGCACTCACAGGATTTAAAATCTTTTATAGAAGAACCTCATACTTTTATTTATGGCGAAAATCAAGGCAGTATCTTAAATCTTACTGCTCAGGCAGCATCAAAATCAAGAGATGGTATTTTAGAATTATGTAAAGAATCTCCAACAAAGATCATGAAAGAAATGCAGTATCTCGCAATGCCGGCGCATCATGATGTTAGAATGGAAGATGTAAATATGAAAAGACTTGGCGCAATGCTTTGGGCAACGCATGAGAATAAACCAGAAGATTTTGAAGAATTATTACTTTTAAAAGGAATGGGGCCAAGAGCTTTGCAGTCGTTAGCATTGGTAAGCGAAGTAATATACGGCACTCCTACCCGATTTGAAGATCCTGCCCGTTTTTCATTCGCTCACGGAGGAAAAGACGGACATCCATTTCCTGTGCCTGTAAAAATATACGATGAAACGATTGATACTTTACAGAGAGCTATAAATCGCGCTAAAATTGGTAATTCTGATAAAATGGATGCTATTCAAAAATTGTCTGAAATCTCAAGAAAAGCAGAACAGAATTTTACACCCAATTCTAATTTTGATGCACTGATTCAAAAAGAAAGAAATGAATCGCACTTGTATGGAGGAAAAACCATTTTTGGAGATGCTAAACCTCCTAAAAAGAAACCTATAAATCCAAATAACAATCAGCTTGAATTATTTTAAGGATTAAAACTGCAAACTTCATAAAAGCATTAAACGAAAAAAACCTCTAAAATCAGATAATCTTAGAGGTTTATAAATTTTAGTCTGCAATATTTCAAATATTACAAATCGTTGAATTCGTGTAAAGATTTTAATGTACCTTCATAAAATAAGATTGCAAGCAATAAGATTACCTTTATCAGAATACGGCATCATCTTTCTTTGAAAATCTACTGTAGTATCTAAGAAAGTTGTAGTACCAACTGCTTGGTTATCTAAAATCTTTTTATGGTCACTATCATCTGGAATACCTAAGTCTGACATTGTAACACCTGGTTTAGTAACCAAAGCGATGTAAGGTAAAGTTTTTACTAAAACTTTAATACGTTCAATGTACAATTCTAAAAGTTCTCCTTTTTGCATACCGCTTAATTCTTTTTGATCGTGGTATTTACGGATAATAGCTGTTGTACTGATAATACTTCTTGGGGCATTTTTTGCTTGTGCTGATATAGCACCAGTTGTCAAGAAGAAAAGTAAACTTAATAATAAAGTAATGTTGCTTTTCATTTTTATGTAAATTGGGTTGTTGATTAAAACAAAAATATATAAATTAAGTTAAATTACAAGTTTATTGTTTTCTTTTTTTTGAAAACTTTAACAATAAGCACTGTAGTAGTCTGTAATTGAGATTCTTAATACGACTGAACAATTTTAGGAATATTTGCCATTTCTTCTGCAGGCCTTATTATTCTAAAACGTCCCGGATATTTGATATAGATACTTTTTTTGTTGCCGTAATAATCCATAAACTCCTCACACACAAACACTGCATGTGCTTTTGACCATGCGACAACACCGCAATATTCGCTTCCAGACTCTCTTTTAATTTTTGAATTTGTTTGCCTACAGAAAAACCTAAATATTTATAAATCGTCGGAGTGTACACCGTACCGTCTTCTAAATCTTCTAAAGCTTTTTCAAAAGTTGCTTCTTTGTCAACAATCTGTTTGTATTTTGCCATAACGGCGTAGGTCAAAATAGCGTAATCGGTTATTTTTTCTGTGTCGCAATTGTCTTTAATATATACGAATCCTGCAGAAATTTTTGCGGTGTTAATTTCATCATTATTTAAATTAAATGATGCATTATTCTTTAAGGTAATTTTTAGTGAACTATCGTTTATTTTTTCGGTTGTAAAGAGATTATCCAATCCGTAAACGTTTAATGAAGCCTTAATGAAAGCAATGGATGAACAATTGGTGCGTTCGCCTTGTTTAAAGCTTTCGAATATTTTATCTGAACTTAATTGGGAATAAGAATTGGAATAGGCAAAGATTAAAAATAAAAATATCGAAGTGACAGATTTCATTGTTTTTAAATTTTATAATTGTTTCCCAAAGGATGTTTTTGGAAAATAAACATTACAAATCTATAAAAATCGTCGCATAGTTGTTTTGAACTTCTCAATTTTTATCCACAAAATGTAAAAGAAAATCCAAATAATTGAAATATGGCAAATTAAAAAGTCCCAAATAGAATTTGGGACTTTTTACAATTTATTTTTTTTCTTCGTTATTTAACTTATCGTCAAAGTCAGGTTCTTCACCTTTAAACTTCTTAGTATCAACATCATAATTTTTATCATTTGTTAAAACTTCATCATGATCTTTATATTGATGTTTTCTCATATCACTTCGATCGCTTCGATTATCAGAATTACTATTTTTAGTGATATTCTGATTTTGATTATTTGCTTTCATAATTTCTAAGTTTTAATTTTTACTAAATTACTTCACTGCCAGCACTTAACACTTATATAATCATTTTTAAAAGTTATAAAATACCACCATATCATTTGCATCAGGAATCTTTTACTTTAAATTTGCATGTATTAAAGATCAGTGCTAAAAAAGTGAAAGTGAAAAAAAATGAAATAGAAAAAACCAGCTGGACTATTTGCGAAGAATGTCAAGGAAGAGGTAAAAAAAGCCGCAGACTGAGCAAGAAAACCCGACTTGAATATCAGACAGCACTTGATAAGTTTGAAAAATCAAATGGCGAAGGAACAACTCCTATTCGTCCTAAAGCACATCTTTATACCTGTTTAAACTGTAACGGATCTGGATTAACCGCTACTGAAAGTCATCCTATCGCTGATACAGAAAATTATCCGCAAGTCGCTATTATTGGCGCTGGAATTGGAGGTGTGGCCTTGGCACTGGCCTGTCTGCATCGCGACATTCCATTTACACTTTACGAGCGTGATCTTAATTTTGTCTGCTCGATCTCAAGGCTACGGACTTACTTTACAGCAGGCAAGCAAAGCAATTGAAGGACTGGGTGTTTTTTCTTTAGAAGATAAAGTAATTTCGACAAGACATTTAGTTCACACCACAGACGGAAAAGTAATTGGAGAATGGGGAATTAGAAAGTGGCTGGAAGCTACAGCAAAGACCACTGCCAAACGCACGAATATGCATATTGCACGACAATCGGCGCGATTAGCCATGTTGGAACAGCTTGGCGGTCATGATACTGTAAAATGGGGACATCAATTAATTGATTTTAAACCAGGCGAAAATCAAAGCGTAAATCTTAATTTTGATGTAAATGGAGAAATTAAGAGTTTTAAAGCAGATCTTGTTGTTGGAGCCGATGGTATCCGCAGTTCTGTTCGCAAACTCGTGATTGGCGATGCAGTTAGTCCGGCTGCGTTATCTGGATTGCATTGTGATACTTGGAATTTGTCCTCTAAAGAATTTAGAAGGTTTAACGAGTTCTCTATTAGATTCTGCTACCGTATTTCAAACTGCAAATGGCAACGAACGAATCTATATGATGCCTTATACTTCTGACTCCATAATGTGGCGACTCAGTTTTCCGATGTCCGAAAAAGAAGCGAAAGAATTAAGTGCTCAAGGACCGCAGGCATTAAAAGAAGAAGCCTGCAGAAGAACGCAGTGGCACGATCCTATTCCGCAGATTTTGAAGGCTACCGTCGCAGATAAAATTTCTGGATATCCTGTTTATGATCGAGACTTACTTAAAGCAACATTTCTGAATAATGCGGGTCCAGTAACTTTAATTGGAGATGCGGCGCATCCAATGAGTCCGTTCAAGGGACAAGGTGCCAATCAAGCTTTACTGGATGCACTTACACTGGCACGAGGCATTTCAAAAAAATGCAAACCATTATCTCAATGGCGAAAAGCTGGAATTAGAGAAAGTGTTTTAAAGGAATTCGAAGCTGAAATGCTGGAACGCAGTGCGGTAAAAGTAAAAGATTCTGCAGATGCCAGCTCAATTCCTGCACTCTGAGATTGTACTTCATGAAGGCGATGAACCAAGAGGACGTTGTTTAAAGAAAAAAGATACTTAAAAAATAATGTTTATAAAAAAGACAAAAGCCCATTCCTATTACGGTTTGGGCTTTTGTATCTTACAACTTGATTGATTTTTTTGTACTAATTTTTAATTATTAGCAAGAGCTTTTAAGGCTATGTATTTCTCCAGGCTTTTAAAGTCATGTCCTTTTGATCGCATCGATTTAATAAAAGATGGCGTAGTTCCTGTAGCTTTTGCTCCCACCACTTCTTCTAAATCTAAATTGTCAAAACCAAGACTTTTGTATTCTTTGATTAATTCTGGAGTTATATTTTGTGATTTTAATGCAATTAGATTTTCAGCTTCAATATTCTTGTAGCCTGCATTTTGAAAACTTTTTACATATTCTGGCGTTACATTTAGCGATTTCATCGCTATAAGATCGCTGTTTGAAATATTCGTATAACCTATCTTTTTAAAGGAATCAACAAAAGCCTTATCGATATTTAAAGCTTTAAAGGCAATAATATTGTCATCATCATCATCTTCACTGTCGCTAACTGTGTTTTCTCCATTATTTTCGTTTTTGCTTTCTTTTTTAGCCGAGTGGAAATCATTAATATATTTAGCATCAATTCCCTGCGATTTTAATGCAATAATATTACTTGCAGAAACATCTTTATAACCCGAGTTTTTTATTTCTTCAATAAAAGTTTTGTCTATTCCTAATGATTTAAAAGGAACAAGATTATCCAAATCAATATCTGGAATTGCTTTTTTAATAGAGGCAATATAAGCTTCGTTCACATCTAAAGCGACAAGAGGAATAATTTGATCTTTGTCTAAATCGTTGTATCCGTTTTTCTTAAGCATTTGTACATAAGATACTTTGACATTAATCATAAAGAAAACAAGAAAATCTTCGTCATTTTTCAAATCAACGCCTTCTTTGCTCATTGTTGTTCGGTAATCTTTGTCTGCTGTAAATTTATAGGTTCCCGTGTCGCGGTCTCCTTCAAATTTCCCTGTAAAATGCATTGTTCCAGCTTCACGTTTTAAAGTAAATTCACCTTGCTTATCTCTTGGAAGATTATTAATCTCACTCAATTGAAAAGTACTCGAAGAATTGTCATTTTCATCGCTTTTAAAAGTAATTTCGATGGTATTGCCTTTGATAACAGCAAACCAGTTTCCATCTGTTTTCATTCCGTTTTCAATGGCTGTATCCTGTTTAGATTCCCCGCCAGAATTTAGGGTTTGACTCTGCGCGACCGGTTGATTAAAAAGGCAGGCAAAAAGCACCATTAGCGGCACTAGGAAAAAATATTTCCAAGTGGTGTGCACATTTGATTTTTTTGAGTTCATCATGATGATTCGTTTTTTTAATAATGATTGATTATAATTAGTTGTAAGACTCAAAGGAAATTGCGTAGCCGCAACTTTTAGTAAACTGAATTGATAACTTTCTTTTTCAACTTTATCTTGTCGCAAGCATTTGATCATCTGTTAAAAATTCAAGATTGGTATCCAATGCTTTTCGCCACTGCCACGCAAAAGGATTAAACCACTGAAAAACAAGAACAATCTCTGCCAGCAGAAGGTCAATAGTATGTTTCTGCTCAATATGAATTTTTTCGTGATCTAAAATTTGATTATACGTTTCCCACTCGTATTTTTCGGGATTGATAAAAATATTATTAGCAAAAGAACAAGGGGCTTTGTCACCCGTTATTTCTACAATACGAAATTTACCATCTTGAATTACCGATTTAGAATTGGCTCTAAAAAGCAATATAACTGCCTGCATTAAAAAATTCAGACCAAAAATTACAACTCCAAACCAGTATAAATAGACCAGACATTGTAAAAGGAACTCAACATTGATTACTTGTTTTGTTTCTTCAACAATTGTTGGCTGTGCTGGTGTTTTTTCGATTGCTTGCAGATGTATTTACTAAATTTTCAGCTGGAGTTTTATTCAGTGTTATCTCTTTTTCAGCAGTAGTTTTTCTCAAAGACAATTGCTGTGGCACAGGAACCAAAGGCAGAATAAAAGCCAGTACCATACAGGCTAGCAATATATATCTATTCAAATGAAAGAAAGTTTCTTTTTTGCAAGCAGCAGTTTATAAAATATAAAGCAGGCTGACAGAATTAGTGCTGTGTATAAAATATAAGGTATCATATCTTTTCTTTTTTAATGATGCTGACTATTTCGTCTAATTCCTTTTCTGAAAGTTTTTGTTCTTTTGCAAAAAAAGCAAGCATTCTAGGATACGAGTTATCAAAATATTGACTTACAATATCCTTCAAAGCAAATTGCTGGTATTCTTCCTTACTGATAATGGGAAAAAAGCAATGCATATTTCCAGCAGTTTCATAATTCAAAAACCCTTTTTCGGCAAGGATCTTTACAATTGTTGCTACGCTATTGTAATGTGGTTTCGGATCTGGCAGTAATGGAATTATATCTCTTATAAAGGCTTTTTCCAAATCCCAAAACACCTGCATGATTTGTTCTTCTCGTTTCGCTAATTTTATCATGGTTAAATATTTTGATGCAAGATACTACTAATTAATTAGTAGACAAACTAATTTGTTAGTTTTTTAACTAATACATTAGTAAATACCCGAAAACACTGAGAAAAAAGTTTCTCTGTTAATTCAAAAAACAAACACAAATCATTAATTTTCAGTTATATGAACAAAAAAAAGCTAAACCTCATAAGTTTAGCTTTTTCTATTTTTCCTTTTTCAGAAATCCTAATAGTGATTTATTTTTTTACAAATTCTGTATCGCTAAGAGTTTTCATAAATGCAATAAGATTCGTTTTTTCTTGATCTGTAAGTGGAATTCTTTTGCCATTATTCTTGAAAATCGGATCTAAATTTTCTGCATCCAAAACACCATTATCAAAATAATCCAAAACAGATTTTAAAGTAGCAAATTGTCCAAAACTCCCATAAGGAGCCGTGTATTCTATGTTTCTTAAAGTAGGAACACGAAAACTCATAAAGTCAGAAGGAATGCCTGTAACCCTGCTGCGTCCAGCTTCATTGGTATCCGTATTTATGGGAAATCCAATATTTCTAAAAGTTTGATCTGTAAACAATTCTGTGCCGTGGCAACTTGCGCATTTCTGTTGAAAGGTTTGATATCCCTGCAATTCGCTTTCGGTAAAAGAGGCTTCATTTCGTTTTACTTTATCATATTTGCTATTGGCAGAAATTAAAGTGTATTCAAACTGGGCAATACTTTTAAAGATTCTGTCTGGCGTAATATTTTCATCTCCAAATGCTTTTTTGAACAAATCTTTGTAAACCGCATCATCTTTGATTTTACCAATAACTTCCAAAATAGACGAATCCATTTCTTCATGTGTTATAATAGGAACGAGGGGCTGATTCTCCAATTGGAGCTTACTTCCATCCCAATTGTAAAACTTCATAAAAGCCAAATTTTGAATGGATGGCGTATTACGAAGTCCGATTCTGCCTTCAATTCCGACCGCTTGTGCATGTTGATCTGCAAAAGCATTTTCCTGAATATGACAGCTGGAGCAGGAAATGGTATTATCTGCACTAAATCGCTTTTCAGAAAAAAGCATTTCACCCAATTCTACGCCGTATTTCGTCGGTTTGTTTTGACTTACAAAAGCATTAAGCTCTGGAAATCCAGACGGAATATTCAGTGAAACTTCGGGATTATTAATAGAAATCATATCAGAATCATCGTTGTTACAAGACGTAAACAACAATAAAAGCAATACAAAGCCAGCTATTTTTTTCATTATAAATGAATTTAAAACAGAACCGCCTATTTAAATATCAGACGGTTCTGAAAATATAATTTTAGTTTTGTACGCTTGTAACAGAAAACATTCCTGTAATATCGCTTGATCCGTTCCCACCCAAATTATCCACAAATTTTACCATTTGAGCCGCTGTATGAACGTTTGGCGTCGCATTGTCATTATCGCCAGTTCCTGTAGATAAAGTAATTGTATTCACTTTTCCGCTTAACATTTTATCAAAATCTGCCTTAATTTTGATTTTTGGAGCTACACTTCCTACCACTGCATTTGTTGTCAAGTTCAACGTAATATCTCTGTAAGCATTAACACCTTGCGTGTAACTTGATGGAGTTCCGTTTTTACCTGCGACAGTGCTTCCAGTATGAATAGACATCGCTTTATTATCAGTATCATAAAAACCTTCTACCTTTGTAAAACGGTAACCGCTTCCCCATTCCCACATCATTGCAGTATCATTTGCTCCTCGCTGCAGGCATAAAAATTAGGAAATCTAACCTGATCTAAAGTATTTTGCTCTGGTTTAATCCCTAAACCAAATTTAATCTGCTTGTACGTTGCGACTGGTACATTACTCAAAACATAACTTAACGTTGCCGTTTTTGATTGATCAATTACAGTCGCTCCTTTATCTAAATCATTTACGTTGTACGGAACTTCATCTCCATTATCTTTTACAAGACGAATGTTGCTGATTACATATTTCAACTCCGAAAAATGATGAACTTGTCCTCGTTGCAGAAGTATTTACTGTAGCAGAAGTAGACGCCGCATTGCCCAAAACAATAGTTGTATTTTTAAAAGTATTATCAAATTCCAATGTTACATTGTTTGCAACTGAATTGTCATCATTACTTGAACAGGATACGAAAGCTATTGCAATTGCTTGCTGACAAAAGGTATTTTTTAAAATTTTTCATTTCTTTAATTTAATTTTTGTATTTCTATTTTATTAATTGAACGAGGTAACCAATAACAAAATAGGCGACGGTACAAAAATCTCGAGGCAAGGTTCTAATAGTTCCAGTTCCCTATAAATTAATACTTTATTAGAATTTATAAATTTTACAACAGGAATTGTAAAATCAAAATTTGAAAGCAATGCGATGTCAATCTTTTTGCCAATGCTGGTAAGTTCCAAATCGGAAGGATCAGATTTTTCTAATTCTTTCTTTAAATGGCATTTACCATGACACTGCATTTCTGGCTTTGCTTTGTTAACACAAAATTCCTGTTCAATATTTTTCTGATTGAGTTTAAAGTGCACAATAATCAATCCCTGCTGGAAAGAAACCAGCAGAAACAGCATTGTCATTGTGAAACTAAAAACTTTTTTCATTTTTATTAGAAGTTGAATTTTAAAGATGTGAAAATATTACGTCCCATTCTTGGAATATTTCCCCAGTCGGCATAAGTGCTGTAATATTCGTTTAATAAATTCTCTGCTCCAACTTGCACAACGGTTTTTACTTTATTGATTTTGAAACTATAATTGGCAGAAATATTCCAAATTGTATAGGCTGAAGTTAGATCTTCTCCATATTCTGGACTGTAATTAATCTGCTCAAAATCACCATTTACAGAAGTCTGGATTCCGAAATTTTTATGCATAAAATGAAGCGAAGTCTGATAACTCAACGGACGAATAAAAGGCAGATTTCCTCCTTTATCATCCATTCCGCGTGCGTATGTAAGCGTTCCTTTCCAATGTAAATGCGGTAAAATATCATAACTCGCATTCATCGACATATTTAAAAGTGTTGCATAATCTAATGAAGTATACCCTTTTACACCAACCGATTGATAGTTCATCGGACTTCCCATGCTCAAAATCCTTCCAATGATATAATTCTCAATGTAGAAGTAATTAATTTTTCCCTGAATACTTAATCTCTCGTTTTTAAAACCTGCGCTTGCATTTCCTTCATAAGAAATTTCATTTTTCAAATTCGGATTTCCGATATAATCGTAACGATCAAAACTATTGTAGATATAATATCCGTAACCTTCAGAAACCGAAGGCGCTCTGTGTCCGTAACCCGTTCCAACGGAAAAATTAAAATGATCAATATCAAGATTATAACCTGCGTGAAGACTCGGTAAAAATCTTGTTTTTTCCTGCGGTGCGCCGGGATGAAATATCCAGTTGAATTCTACATATTTGGAGTAATTGTAATTTACCCCCAAAGAACCTCCTAAATTCACCTGACTTTTCTCTGAAAGATCCCAGGAATTATTCATAGATAATCCTGCATAACGAGTCGTAACCCACGGCCAGCTGTAAGCAAACATGGTTCTATTGCTTCGATCCTGCGGATACATTCTCATTTCTGCAATGGACAAATTATCGTAAGCATTCAACTGTATTTCAGACGAGTAACTATTTCTTTTTGCATTTGCTTTAGAAACCAATCCGTAAGTTGTACTCCAGCCCGGCATATCCATATGAACTAGGTTTTCTGGACGAGTGGTATCATCCATATAATGCTCAATTGCATTAAAATATATTTTTGTATCGACAACTTTTATTAATCCTTCTTCAAATAATTGTTTATAAGAAGCCGATGTGATCAGCGCGCGCGAAAGCGATAAATCCATTGGTAAGGCAGGATAGCCCACATCTTTTGCCATATCAAAAATCGCATCCAGTCTTACCGCCGATAAATCACCTGTTTTATAGGCGAAACCCAATGAGGTGTTGAACTTTTTATATTGTGAATGCTTTACTTCGTCATTATTTCCATCATAATAATCGTCTGCTTTTCTATAGGAAATACTTCCATCGGCTACAAATTTTTCGCCTGAAAAAGAGACGTTTCCAAGATTGAAAAACTGTTTATTATTAAACTCAAATCCAGTTTGGTAGGCGCCGTTCCATTTTTTAGCGAGACCAAACGGCGTGCTTTTTCTTTTAAATCGATACTTCCTGCTACAGTTGCGCCGTGAAGACTTCCTTCCTGCCCCGATTTTATATCAATTGTCGAAAGATTATTACTTTCTACGTAAGACGTTATCGGATCCATTTTATCGGTACAGGCACCAAAAACGTGCATTCCGTCAATCGTAACCGTAGAGCGTTCACTGCTCATATTATTTAGCAGTGGTTCCCAAGCGTACGCGCCTCGTTTGATAAAACTGATATTATCTGATGATGACAAAAATTCATCAACCGAAACGGCCATTTTCATTTCGGTTTCTATTTTCTTTTTAGTCGCGCTTTTTACTTGTACTTCTTCTAAATTTTTAATGCTGTCGTGATGTGCATGTGTATTTTGAGCTGTTACAGACAATCCCAAAAAAAGTAACATTATTATATATTTCATGTTTTTAGAATAATGTATCAATATAAAGTTCACTTTTTACACCTTCAACTCCGGGAGTAAAATCTGTTGGAACTACTGTTCCTTTGATAATCAGTCCATTTTGATTCATCATAATTAAATTCAATGTCCAGTTTCCTGTCATCGTATAATTGACAACTCCGTGGTACAAACCATCATTTTGTCGCGTCAGGTCCTGATTGTTTGGCGAAGAATGATTTCCCATTGACGGTTCGGGCATTCTTGGATCTAATTTTAAAGTGTAACCGCTTACTTCTGAATAAGAAAATTGTGAAGGATCTGGAAAAGTTCCCGCCGCAGTGGTCGGTTTGTTGTATTTATAAATTCCTGCCGTCAATTTATTTTCTGAAACGGTTGGTTTTTGAGGGGCAATTAACGCAATACTATATTGTTCGTTATCTTTTCCAGTAAAAGTTATCATATTGAGATTTTTATTGCTCTGTTTTGCCACAGTTACTTCTTTATTAATCTCATATTTCTGATTATCAGCGGTAAAACTTAGATATAATTTCCAGCTGTCTGCTGTAACACTTTCACTAGTAAATACAGAATATCCAACGAAATATTTATTTACGGTATCGTATTCCAGATTGTATTCGTGCGGAGATGAAGTTTTACTTCCGTCAGCGACGCTCATAATAGGTAAAAAAGTAACTGCTGATGAACTTACATTTTGATTGTTTTGTGTATTGCTGATTTTCAGATGAAGTTCATTATAACCTTTATAAAAAGTACCGTTTAGCGCTTCAATGCTTATTTTGTAAGTACCGCTGGTAACTGAAACAGCTTCTTTAAACTCGTTATATTCTGGAACTTCAGAGCCAATTTCGGCTTCGTAATCTGTTTTGTCGATTGTACAGGAAGAAATCACACAAAAAAGTGCAATAACTAGAAATTTAAAAGATTTCATTTGTGATGAATGTTAAAAAAACTGTTTTAAATGCGAGCACAATGCCATCAGATTCTGAAATCTAAAACAAGCAGAAGTGCCGTGAAAATTTTAATAGAATTATTTTATTAAAAATACATTCAAAGTATATTTTTAATTAGGAGGAGGTGATCAATATTTGAAGTAAAAAAAATGTAAATCAAACAGCATTCTTAATTAGAAACTCAAGTTTTGCGGTAAATTCATATCTATACTAATATGAAAATACATTACATCCATTTGCATCATTATATAAACAACGACGTCAAATTTTTAACTAAATTAAACTGAAATATTGATCTTTTAAAAATTAGACCGGAGGATGAAAAGTAAGATTAGAAGCTCCAATTGGTTTCTTTTCAAATAAAGTAGTGGTATTATCTTGTGATTCAATTGAAAGAATGATATTAAAATCAACTTCAATGGAATTTTGAACATAAACAAGCTCAGATTTTTCTTTTACGCTGTCCTGCATTTTTCTTTCGTTATCAGAATATTTTTTGATGCTTTTTTGAAGTTCACATCGCCCGTTACAGCTGTTAAATGCCAATTTACGCTGTACGCAAATGGTTTGGGCTATTTCTTTCTGATTGATTTTGAATGAAGCATATACAAACAGGTCTGCCAAATGATGGCGATAAAATTAAAATAGAAAGTGCTATGATGATTAACCTTTTCAACTGTTTGTCGCTTTTTGAGCAAAAGTACGTACAATTTTGTATTTATTTTAACTAATTGTGCTTTTTTATTTTTAGAAAAAACTAATTGTCAACTTCCTGTTTAATATGTTAAAATGAAAATTTGACAACTATTTTGAGTTATTATATAACAAATTGATTCCGAGTCTATTTACTTTTGACATTACTTAACTTGATACCCTCACAGCCATGGAAACTACAAAAATGAATACTAGAAAAGAAGAGAAATCTCCTTGCGACACAATTTTATTTGTTGGAGAAAATGATGAATTAATATTCTTAAGATCTTATAAAGGAGATTGGGGACATTGGGACGATAAAATTGAAACGCCACCAGTTCCTGATTCAGATCCAAATGAAAATACACATCAAATTATGTAATCACATTTTTTGTTGTTGTATTTTATAAATTACTTTCTTCACAACTGAAAAGATGTCGAAAACCTTCGGTATGAAGACTTGCGATTACTTCTTTTAGTCCCTTTTGAATATTTGTAGTAATAGATCTAAGAGCGTGCTTTAAATCGTTAAAATTATTTGGTTTAACGAAATAACAAATAGCTCCTAAGCTGGTTGCTGTGTCCAAATCATTTTTGTGTGATGATGTTGAAATCATTATCACCGGTATATTTTTATAGCGATCGTCTGATTTTAAATATTTCAGACAGTCCCAGCCATTCATAATGGGCATATTTAGATCCAGAAAAATAATATCTGGAAGTTCTTTTAACTCGTTAAGCATTTTTATAGCTTCACTTCCATTTATGGCACAATGGCACATTATGCTTTCATCTACATCAGCTAATGCTTCGCAAAACATTTCTGTGTCGTCCATATCATCATCGGCTAGCAATATTGTCATTTTTTCCATAATTTAAATATCATTTTCGATCTGCTCTATCGGCAGTGTTATCACAAATACAGCTCCTTTGTCGCGCACTCCAGAAGCAGTAATACTACCGCCGTGGCGCTCTGCAATTTTTTTTACAAAGTGACAATCCTAATCCTGTTCCTTCATAACGATCTTTAGAATTCAAACGTGTAAACGTTTCAAAAATCTGTGCGGCCTGATCGTTATCAAAACCTATTCCGTTATCCTCTAAAGTTATTACAGCTGTGTTTTTTCCCTTTTGAATGATTTTTTCTGCTGTAATTTTTATTTTAGGATGCACACCATTCTTTGCAAATTTAATAGAATTATTGATCAGATTATAAAATAACTGATAAAGCAACACAGATGCTCCTTCTAACACGGGAAGATTTTGGCTGTAAATTTTTCCGCCGGTTTTCTGTAAAGATACTTCCAGATCAATTTCTATATTTTTTATAATTTCATTTAAATCTACTAAAGTCGTTTTTTGCGAGTCTGCGTTGATTTTAGAATAAGACAAAACACCGTCAATCATATTAAACATACGGTCAGATGCAACATGAATTCTATCAATATATCTCGAAGTAGATTCGTCTAACTTTCCGTTTAAATGCTCTTCAAGACGACCTACAAATGTTTTTATTTTTCTAACCGGCTCTTTTAAATCGTGAGATGCAACATGCGCAAACTGCTGTAAGTCGTCATTAGAACGCTGTAATTCTTTGGTTCTCTCTACAACCAGACTTTCTAATTTTTCTGTAATAGTCTTTTGTTCGTGAATATCTGTGCAGGTGCCAAACCATTTTGTAATAACACCTTTTTTATCTTTTATCGGCAGTGCTTTACTTAAAAACCAGCGGTACTCGCCCGTAGCTCCATTCTTCAAACGGAATTCCAACTGATACGAAATGCCGGTATTAACACTTTCGTACCATTCCTTTTGAACAAAATCAGCATCGTCTGGATGCATTTTTGGCACCCAGCTTGAATCACCGTATCCGTTTTCATCAAATCCAGTGTATTCGTACCAGCGTCTGTTGTAATAATCTACAAAACCATCTGGATTACCTGTCCAAATAATTTGAGGAACCAGATCTGCGAGTTGTCTAAATTTCTCCTCACTATCTTTAATAATTTGCTTCATGACTGTTTTTGCGAAGTAATATCACTCAGCCGCACCAAACCATTCCATTATATTGTTTTGCTCATCTAAGATAGGAACCAATCTAGAAAATGTCCAGCCAACAGCGCCATCTTTGTGAGTCGTTTTATGCTCTAGCTGAAAAATGCTTTTATCTGCAATAGATTTAGCAATCAAACTAGTTACTTTTTCGCGGTCACTATGATGAAAAAATCTTTCTAACCATTTGGAAACAGGTTCTTCAGAATCTGAAACTGAGCCTACTCCATGCATGCTTCGCATCATATTCCAATTAGCATCTACGCGGTAAACTACATCTGAAGAGGCATTAACCAAAGCTCGAAAACGGTTCTCACTTTCTTGCATTTTTTGTCGGGCCACCACCTGCTGGGTCACATCGACCGCCACTTGAATCATTCCTGTTATCTTGCCTTCTTCGATCAAAGGACGATATGCCAGGTTATAAAAATAGTTTTCTAACTGACCTGTACGATTATGCGGAACAAGAACTTCACTTTGGTTAAAGGCAATTCCTTTATAATAAACATTCTGCACCTGCTCCCAAACATATTGTCCTTCTAATTCTGGAAGAACGTCAATTAATGGCATACCAACAATTTCTTCTCCTCTGCCAATAAGTCAGCGAAGCATTTGCTTATTAATCTGTTCTATGACAAGATTATCTCCTTTTAGAATTAATGTCGCCGCTGGAGTCTGGTCAATCACAGATTTTAACCTGCTTTCGCTGTCTTCCAGTCTTTTTCTAGCCAGTACTCGATCTGTAACGTCAATAGCTACGTGTAAAACTGTGAGATTTTCTTCTATATCTTTAATACAATCGTATGAAAAATTAAAATAACGACGCTCTACATTACCATTTATTACTAAATCGACAGGCTGTTCTTCTCCTCGAAATGGAATTCCGGTTCTTTGTACATCAATTACAATTTGCAGTGCTGTCTGTCCTTTTAGTTCTGGTAAAGCATCAAGCATTGTTTTTCCTAAAACTTCATCAGTACTACTTTTATTCATGAATTTAAGCATTGGCTTATTGATGGTTTCAATAATAACCTCCTCACCTCTTGAAAGCGACATGGCGATTGGCGACTGCTCAATCATACTGCGAAAACGAGTTTCGCTTTTCTTGCAGTTTTTCTTCTGCCAGTTTTATCTCTGTAATATCGCGGGTTGTTCCAGCAATGGCTTCAACTTCTCCTTTTTCATTAAAAACGGGGGCAAAAATGTAGTCATAAACACGTTTTCCTAATTCTGCATGCGGAAAAGATACTGTTCCTCGAATTGATTTTCTTTCGGTCGCTACATAATCAATTTCTCTTTCGTGCATTAATGCATGCCATTCTTCATAGCCATTCTCGCGTAAACCAAGCCCAATAGAATCCTCAGCCGACTTGCCCCACATAGTAAGTAAGGCTTTATTAGCGTACGTAAATTTATAATTTAGGTCAAATACATAAACCAAATCGGGTGTATTGTTTATAACAGAATCGTAAAGTCGTTTTTGCTTTTCTGCAACAATAAGTGCGTTTTTTAATGCTGTTTCTGCCTGCTTTTTTTCTGTGATGTTTTTTGTTGAAATAATGAGGAGATCACCCTGCTTTACAGCGGTAAATCGAAACCAATGTTTAAATCCGATTCCTTCATACCATTGCTCAAAATTGGAAGTTTCTCCTGTTTCTGCAGTTCTAACTAACTCTTCAAAAACATTAGTTTCATTGACATTCGGGAATATATCACTATACCGTCTGCCTTCATAGTTTACATTATCGACCCATTTAAGCATATAATTATTGAGAAGCAGAATCGAAAAATCTTCTACTTTTCCTTTATCATTGTATAAAGACTTTATAACTACAATACCATTGGGTACAGAGTTAAAAACGGCTTGAAAGAGATCTGAATTATTTATTAACTCCATTGTAATGCGTAACGCCTAGACTTTTGGTTTGTAACTTTTTTAATTGTCAATTTTATCTGTATTGGTGTTAATTGGTTATTTGCATTATTTGGCAGGGAATAAATTAAGGAATATTAGTACAATTAACTATAAGTGAATTACTTAGTTCTTCCTGTTAAAGTTCCTTAATCAAATATAATAAAAACCACCGTTTTATACTACACATTTTATCAAATAAAAATAGCACTGTATTATTTAAAGATTTTTGGCATTATCTTTTTTTAAATCTTAGTTAATTTTACAATTATCCACAAGACAGCCTTTATTATTCTAGCGACTCAAAAAACATTCTTTAAAGCTTATAAAACAGCTTCAATTACTTATATTTGAATAAAACCACCTTGAGAAAAGTTTCCTAGAAATGAGCAAAATCAGCACTTACTCACTCGAACATCATAAAAGTTTGTTTACAGATGAAATCAATAACAAAGACTATTTCTATGTTCAGATTCAGGATCATCCGTATATAGATATTCCGTATCGTGCAGAAAGTTATGCTATAGAATTTCTCAAAAAAGGAAGCATTGTCATGCAGACCCGACTCCATAAAATAGTGGTTGAAGCACCTGCAATACTTGCGATTGGTCCAAACGTGATTCGGAGTTTTGCCAAAAACAGCGAAGAAATTGTAATGAATATTATCTTTTTTAAGCCTGAGTTTTTTCTTGAAAATCAAGCCAATATTTTTTTTCTTTCTCAGTATGATTTTTTCGAAAACAGCGATAAGCATATTTTTCCTTTAACGGAAAATACGAAACCCAAATTTGAACAGCTTTTTAATTTAATTGGAGAAACACTCTTAACGGAACATTTTCATCAAGCTTCTATTCTACGAAGTTATTTGTACATTTTGACATTTGAATTGGATACTATAAAAAATGCCAGTTCGAAAACTGAAATCCTAAATCCTTTATTCGAAAAATTTAAAGAAATTCTGGAAAAAGATTTTATCAAACACCGATCGCCTTCTTATTACGCCGATTGTTTAAACGTGAGTCGAAAATACCTCTCGGAAGTTATTAAAAACAACAGCAAGCAGAACCACCCGCGAATGGATTGACGATATGGTGATTCTCGAAGCCAAAGTTTTACTACACAACAAATCATTGACTATCAATCAGATCAGCGATAGTTTGAATTTTTCTAATCAATCTGTTTTTGGTAAATTTTTTAAAACTCAAACTGGAATTTCACCATTAGAATATCGAAACAATAAATAAACAAAACCGACTTTCTGACGAACATATCAGACTTTTGAACCTTTATTTGTAAAACAAATTAGCAGATTTTTGCTAGATATTCTATAAATAAAAAATCATGTCAAAAAAAGCACAATTTGTAGTTATTATAATGGAAACCGCTTCTTGGATGGAAAGTGAAGCCAAAAAATTCTATTCTAATTTATTTCCCTCTTCTGCCGATGGCGAAAAATACGTTGCCGAAAAACTTTCGATTCCACAACTTTTCAAAATACAAAATGATTTTTCTATTGAAGTTTTAATGGTTTATGAAGAGGAAACGCCATCGTCTTTTATACAATTAAATTCTTCCCGAATTTTTAATGAAAATATCGATGCCGAAAAACCTATTTGCGTAGAACATATCGTTTACACTGATGCCGAAGAAATCCTGCTGTTAATCAATCGCGCCGAAGTAATTGCCATGCAAAGAAAACATGATCTAATCTGGGTAAAACTCTTTGAATTTGATTTTATTTTACAAGAAGCTTTAGCTTCGATTGGTTATACGAATTTTGATTTTGAAGAGAATAATTCAGAGGAAAGGAATCAAAAGCAAATCTATTTGAGAAAAGAAATTAGTGGTAATAAATAGATAGTTAGATTTTTAAGATTGTAAAGAAATAGTCTCGCAAAGGCGCAGAGTCGCAAAGTTTTTTAAGCAATAGATTATCCTTCTAAAAAAGAAAGGATCACACTAGAAACTCGACAATTGCGACGTTACTTGTGTGATCCTTTCTTTGTCGCTATGACAAAAATTGTATCGAAAAATCAATACACTTATATTAATGTGCCATTACGACACTTTTTTCTGTGGTATTTTTACTTATTTTGGCAGTTTTTTCGTCACGCATAACTCCCCATTTCAAGCAGGTTGCGCCCCATGAAAATCCTGCTCCAAAAGTCGTAATCAATAAATTCTGACCTTCTTTAAAATCATTTTTGAAGTCCCATAAACATAACGGAACCGTTGCAGATGTTGTATTTCCGTATCTTTCGATATTTACTTTTACTTTTTCAGCGTCGATATTCAAACTTTCGCCCACCGCATTAATGATTCTTAAATTAGCCTGATGCGGAATTACCCAGTCAATTTCGTCTGCCTTTAATTCATTTTTAGCCAAAGCATCCTGCGAAACCTGACTCATAGAAGACACCGCTTTTTTAAATACAAAAGCACCATCTTGTTTTAAATAATGTGTTCTGTGCAAAAGACTCTGCATCGAAATTGGAGTTCTAGAACCTCCCGCAGGCACTGCAAGAGAAGAAACACCGCTTCCGTCTGTTTTCAAAATCGTTTTCATTAAACCGTTTCCAGATTCTGTTTTTTCCAACAAAACCGCTCCCGCTCCATCTCCAAAAAGAATACACGTATTACGGTCTTCATAATCTACGATCGAGCTCATTTTATCTGCCCCAACAATTATCAGTTTACTGTAACGACCGCTTTCGATCATATTTGCGCCCATTTCCAGTGCATACAAAAAACCACTGCAAGCCGCATTCATATCAATTCCGAAAGCATTTACAAGCCCGCTTTTCTCGCAGACAATACTTGCTGTTGGTGCTAAAATATGGTCTGGAGTAGCTGTAGCAACCAGCAAAGCTTCTATTTCTTCGCGGTCTACTTTATAATTTTCAAGAAGATTTTCAACTGCGCCAGCTGGCAAGATCAGATGTTGCCGTGTTATCGTCTGCAATTCTACGTTCCTTAATTCCAGTTCTTTTTACGATCCATTCGTCAGATGTATCAACAGTTTCTGAAATTTTTTTGTTTGTTAGGATTGATGATGGCACAAAGCCACCTATAGCTGTTATAACTGCATTCATTTTTTGGAATTTTAACGGTACAAAAATAACACTAAAAATTCGGAAACGATTACAAAGTCATCTCTAATCCTTATGGTATTATCCCAGTTTTACTTTTATGCGCCAAGAACAGCAAAAACCATACCTTAGTAACATGACAATTAAGATTTCTGTTTCATAATTCGCATTTTCTTTCTTAATTTCATCGCTATTCGCATTTGGCTTTAGCCGCTGTTACAAGTTTTTTACGTCTTCAAACCCATTTTCCATATCAAATTCATAAAAAATTATCTGTTGTTAATCTTTTAAATCATCTGGTTTGATCGTAAAATAGCGATTAAATAGTATCCTAGTTTTAGGGAGCTGATTCCTGCTGTCCGCTATATCTTTTGTGCCTCCCGAAGCCTCGGGACCGGCAAAAAAGGATGCCTCTGCCATCAGGGCTAGGACACTCAGTTTCATACGAAAATTACAAAATATTACTTCGATTTGAATTAGGTTTATTCTTTTTTCAATATAGTTGTTCCCAAAAATCAACTTGACGGTTTTATTTTATTTAAATTCAATGATCACCCAAATTCTTTTATCAGCTAAACTTCATTATAAAGCCTAAAACCCATAAAATTAACATTCCCTCCACCCAAAAAACCCATTTCCCATCAAAACCCAAAAATTACTGTTAAATATCAACGTTAATATTATAGTTATTTGGTAAAATTTTCTTCATTTATTCCTATTTCGAGTCAATTTTTCTTAATTTACCTTTAAAACTTCATTAAACAGCTGTTAAATCTTAGTAGGAATTCATTGTAAATCTTGCAGGAAAACGTATATTTGAGTTAATACTGAATTTTATTATCGTGCAAGAAAAAACAAAATCACATAGTTTTATATTTCCAAAAACTCCTACTGGAGTTGACGGACTAGACGAGATTACTGATGGAGGATTTCCGCAAGGGCGTCCTACTTTAATCTGCGGTGGTGCCGGCTGTGGAAAAACATTGTTGTCCATGCAGTTCCTTATTAAAGGAATTACAGATTATAACGAACCCGGGGTTTTCATGTCTTTTGAAGAACCCTCAGACGACCTTACCCTAAACGTAAAGTCGCTTGGCTTTGACTTGGAACAACTTAAAAAAGATAAAAAGCTTGTAGTAGATCATGTTCGTGTCGAAAGATCGGAAATTGAAGAAGCGGGAGAATACGATCTCGACGGCTTATTTATTCGATTAGGTCACGCCATCGATTCTATAAAAGCAACTCGTGTTGTTCTGGATACAATCGAATCTTTATTTGCTGGTCTTGACAATCAGGCCATTTTAAGAGCCGAGTTGCGAAGATTATTCCATTGGCTCAAAACTAAAGGCGTTACTGCAATTATTACGGGAGAACGCGGAGAAGCAACTTTGACACGTCAAGGATTGGAAGAATACGTTTCAGACTGTGTTATTGTGCTGGATCATCGTGTAATTGAACAGGTTTCGACCAGAAGACTTCGTATTGTAAAATACAGAGGTTCAACACACGGAACAAACGAATATCCTTTTTTAATTGACGAAGACGGAATTTCTGTACTTCCTATAACCTCTTTAAAACTGGACAATGAAGTTTCATCAGATGTAATTCCGACAGGCGTTCCGGGCTTAAACGATATGTTTCATGGCGGTGGTTTTTATCGCGGCGACAATATCTTAGTTTCTGGAACAGCAGGAACAGCCAAAACAACGGTTGCGTGTTACTTTGCCAATGAACAATGCGAAAAAAACGAAAAAACAATTTATTTTGCTTTCGAAGAATCGCCGCAGACGAATTGGTGCGTAACATGAAATCGATTGGTGTAAATCTGGAAAAACACATCAAAAAAGGTATTTTGCAAATTCATTCTTCACGTCCGTCGTTAAATGGACTTGAACTGCATTTGCTTACGCTTCGAAAATTAATTAAAGAATTTCAGCCTACTACAATCATTATTGATCCAATTAGTAACCTGATTTCGGTAGGTAGCGAACACGAAGTGCGTTCGATGCTGGTACGTTTAATTGATATGCTGAAAGCCAACAATATTACGGCCATGTTTACGTCTTTAAACAAACAGACAGACAGTTTTAGACCTGATTTGGCAGAAGAATCGGTTTCGTCTTTGGTTGACACTTGGATTACGGTGCGCGATATGGAAGGCGTTGGCGAAAGAAACCGCGGTATCTTTATTATCAAATCTAGAGGAATGGGTCACTCTAACCAAGTCAGAGAATTTGTTATCACTGGTCACGGAATAAAATTATTGGATGTAGAATTAGGTCCGCAGGGAATCCTAACGGGCGCAAGCTGAGACAATCGCATCAGTTCAAGAAAACCATTTCTGATATTAAGCTTCAAAACGAAATTAACAGAAAAGACCGTGAAATTGAGCGTAAACGCAAAGTTCTTGAAGCGAATATTGAGTCATTAAGAACAGAATTTGAATCGGCAGAAGAAGAATTAAGTATCCTGAAAGCAACAGAAGAATTACAGGCTAAATTGTCTTCTAAGAAAAAAATAAATAAAATGAAAAAAGAAGTAGCCGAATGGCAATTACTGCTGTATATAGCAGGGCAAACGCCAAAATCGATCAAGGCGCTCGAGAACATAAAAAAGTATGCCGAAGAATATCTAAAAGGAAAATACAGTATTGAAATTATCGATTTGCTGAAAAATCCGCAATTGGCAGAAGGCGATCAAATCTTGGCTGTACCTACATTGGTGAGAAAATTCCCTGAGCCTATTCGTAAAATAATAGGTGACCTTTCTAATGAAGAAAGAGTGCTTGTAGGACTGAATATCAAACCTATAAAAGCCTAATCATGGAAGATTCATCTGATGGCACAAGTACAACCAAACATAAATTTTTACTTTTTGTTTCCGGTATGTCTGTTAAATCAGGGCATGCGATCGAGAATTTGCGCAGTATCTGCGACACGTATCTCGCCAATAATTATGAATTAGAAATAATAGATATCAGCCGTGATAAAGAGCAGGCTGTGTTTCATCAGATCGTAGCAATTCCTACGCTGATCAAAACACATCCTGAACCTAAAAGAATCATTTTAGGTGATTTATCAGACAAAGAAAAAGTATTATACATACTTAATATAAGAGAATAATTTGGAGGGAAACAAAAAAAATATAGCGAGCATTATTGGCAGAAATTGAATCATTGAAGGAAGAACTTTATGAATCAAACAGCATTGTTAATGCCATAAAACAAGGTGATGTAGATGCGCTTGTAGTAACGAGTAACGGAGTTCCTGAACTTTATTCTCTAGAAACTGCAGATTACACCTATCGTCTTCTTATTGAAAAATTTGGGCAGGGCGCATTGAGTATTTCACGAAACGGATTAATACTGTACTGTAACGAACATTTTGCTAAACTGGTGGGTATTTCATCAGAAAAAATAATTGGGACGTATCTTTACGAATATTTTGAAAATCCGAAACAATTTACTGCCTTAATTGAGGCGCTTCGATATGGTATTACCACACATGAAATCGTTTTTAAATATGACAGCACAGAAATTGTCTTTCCTGCTTATATTGCCTTAACAGATCTCGAACCTTCTGTTGAAGCGATTGGAATAGTCGTTACAGATTTAACCGAGAAAAAGAAACATGAAGAAACCCTAATACGCCATCATAGAGATTTAGAAGGAAAAATAAACGAATTAAATAAAACAAATCGCAATCTAGAAGAGTTTATTCACGTAATCTCACACGATCTTAAAGAGCCGCGAAAAATCGTTATGAATACCAGTCGTATCGACGGAAGTTATTTTACTGATGCAGATACTAAAGCGATCAATGTCATGAAACTTTCGGCGCCGCGATTAAATTCACTGGTTGATGATCTAGTTCAATATTCATCGCATACCGCGCAGGAAGAACGAACAGAAATAAATCTAGAAACTGTGATTTCTGAAGTCATTGAGGATTTTGAAATTATAATCTCTGATAAACGTGCGAGCATCAAAACGGGGAAGTCTGCCGACAATAAAAGCTTCAAGGGTGCAGATGCGTCAGCTTTTTTCTAATTTGATCGCCAACGCGATTAAATACAGCAAAGCAGACACGCATCCAGTAATAGAAATTTACCAGCAGGAAAATTTAAATGGGGAAATACCAGATCAAAATAGTAAATTTGTCCACATTCTGATAAAAGATAATGGTATTGGTATGGAAACCAGCCATCTTCTTAAAATCTTTACTATTTTTCAACGCCTTCATGCCCGAAATGAATATTCAGGAAACGGTATTGGTCTTGCAATTTGTAAAAAAATCATGGAAAATCATTCTGGTAATATTACAGTTGAAAGCACATTGAACGAAGGCACAATATTTAATCTTTATTTCCCAATTCTCTAAAATGCCACAAAAGTATAATTTACATATCATAATCGCCGAAGACGACATCGACGACGCAGATGTTATTACGGAAACTTTTTCTAAAAACCCAAGTTTCAGCAAAGTAAGTCTCGTTGCCAACGGAGAGGAACTGCTGAATTATCTAAAAGATTCTTCAAACGAAAATCCCGATGTTATTCTGACCGATATCAATATGCCGCTTGTTGACGGAATCGAAGCTTTACAGGAAATTTTAAACAACTCTGATTTAAAAAATATTCCGTGCTTTGTTTATTCGACGAGTATCAATCCGTCTTACAAAGAAAAATGTGACGATCTGGGCGTAAAAGCATATCTTATTAAACCATATACTTTTGAGGCTTTCGCCGAAATTCCGAAAAAAAATTCTGAGTGTAATGGAGAATTAAATTTCAACAATAAAAACAAAACTGCATCATCAATTTAAAACTTGATAGTGCAGTTTTTTTTATTTCCACAGGATTAAAATTACATTAGAATTATACTTTTAATACCTTGTTGTCTTTATTTTTAGCAATAAAAGCCTTATATTACAAAAAACTAAAAAGCCATTTCTGATACTTTCTAGTGGCTGATAGTGCTATAAAATATTTCTAAAAAAACAACAATGAAACAATTACTTCAATGGACAATCATTATTCCTGTACTTTCCTGGGTTCTATTTTTTAGCGGACTTGTCGATAACAGCAGTATTTTTCAAATTATCGCAAGTATCCTGCTTATTCTCAGTGTCATGTCTGCCGTCCATCATTCGGAAATTATTGCAGAACGTGTTGGAGAACCCTACGGAACCATTATTTTGGCAATATCGATTACCGTTATTGAAGTTTCAATCATCATCTCATTAATGCTTTCTGAAGGTTCAGAAGTCGCTTCGCTTGCTAGAGATACTGTTTACGCCGCAACAATGCTTATTCTAAATGGAATTATCGGACTCTGTCTGCTTATTGGAAGCATCAAACATTACGAACAGAATTTCTCTACTTCTTCTGTAACAATTGGCTTGGTCTCACTGATTTCTATTATTGTATTTACTTTGGTATTTCCCACTTTTACCGAGAGCGTTCACGGTTCTTATTATTCCACGCCACAGCTTATCTTTGCTTCTATTGCCTGCCTTGTTATTTACGGCTCTTTTTTATTCGCACAAACAAAAGGCTACCGACAGTATTTTCTAACAAATGGAGGCGATGGCGAAGCTAAAACGCACCCCATTGAAATCAATAATAAAACGTTTTATACCAGTTTAGTTTTTCTATTAGTAAGTTTAGGAATTGTGGTTTTATTGGCCAAAACCCTCTCACCTACTATCGAAACGATTATTGTGGGTTACAATCTTCCAAAATCTTTAGTTGGAGTTGTCATCGCTATAATTATTTTATTACCAGAAGCAATTGCGACTATAATCGCGACCAGAAAAAACAGACTTCAAACGAGTTTAAATTTGGCTTTAGGTTCTGCCCTAGCCAGTATCGGATTAACGATTCCGAGTGTTGCGGCAGTTTGTATTGCAATGGACATGCCGATTGTCTTGGGTTTAGATATTAAATCTATTGTACTTTTAGCCTTATCTGTTTTCACCGTAATGCTTTCTTTAAGCAAAGGAAAATCAAATATCGTTTACGGAGTTGTACTTTTAGTCAATCTTTTTGCCTTTATGTTTTTAATGATTTATCCTTAAAAATTTAGTTTAATGTTATTTGGAATTGCTATGTAGCTTTCTCAAGTTTAATTAAGCACATAAAAAACATAATTTTTTTTAGATTTTTGAAAAAGTACATTAAAGAAACTAGTTTCCCGCACATAGCTTTGCGTAAGCAGGTTTAAAAAATTTTCAAAGTTAAGTTAAGAATGTTTTTAGTTCATTTCGAGGAACGAAGGATCACACGCGTTGCTCCGCAAAGTAATTCTTCAATCTTTGTCTAGCTTCTAGTGTGATTGCTTCGCCAGTTCGCTATCGCTCGTGTCTTCCTCCGCCAGGATGACAAGATTGCGGTATTTCTTTGACTTTTTCCGTCCTGAATTCAAATTGGAATTTGGATTTTATCCCGAGGCTTCGGGATTGGAATTTCCCTTACCATAATTGGGATTTGGGATTTTTTTCACTTTCAGTTTGTCATCCTCAGGGACGAAGGATCACACTAGAAACTCCGCAAAGATTGGCAAGCAACTAGAATGTGAACGCCATCTTTGTCAAAGTTCAAAACTTTGACAAAGCTTAAAAAAAAAACACATCGCTATGTTTATTAAAACAAGTGAAACGCCTTTTCAAAACCCCAAAAACTCTGTCACTATGTGTTTAAACAATTTCAAAATATATTTAAAATATACTTTAATCAACCACTCAAATCAAAAATAAACGTAAATTATACACATAAAAAGTATCACAATAAAGCCTTAAAGACGACTATTTATCGCATACTTTTTCATCATTTTTCTCTAACTTAGCGCTCTACATTTTGAAATGTAAGATTAAAATACACTTTGTTTTTCTGCAAAACATTGAATGAAAAAGAATTACCATGCTTTCTCTTACTTTTTTCTGCGAAAAACATCTTTCTAATAATTTAGTTAATTGAAAACTATGAACAAATTTGATTTTGGAATTGTAGGACTTGGTGTAATGGGCCGTAACCTACTTTTAAATATTGCCAGCAATAAATTTGCCGCAAAGCAGGTTTAGACTTAGATACCGAAAAAGTCAATTCTCTTCAACAAGAAGCTGATGCCGACCATACTATTGAAGCGACAACAGATGTAAAACATTTTGTTGAACTTATCCAGCGACCAAGAGCAATTATGTTATTGGTTCCAGCTGGAAAACCAGTAGACAGCGCAATTGCAAGTTTATTGCCTCACTTGGACAAAGGAGATATTATAATCGACGGCGGAAACACATATTTTACTGATACAGACAGAAGATTTATAGAATTATCTGAGAAAGGAATCCACTTCTTCGGAATGGGAATTTCTGGCGGTGAAAAAGGCGCTCGTTTCGGTCCTGCTATGATGCCTGGAGGAGATCAAAAAGCTTATGAAAGACTTCGTCCTATTTTTGAAGCAATTGCCGCAAAAGTTGACGGAGAACCTTGTGTAGAATATCTTGGAAATGGTTCTGCTGGAAACTACGTAAAAATGGTTCACAACGGAATTGAGTACGGAATCATGCAGTTGATTTCTGAAATTTATGACCTGATGAAAAGAGGTTATAATCTGGATGATACCACAATTCAAAAAACTTTTGACGAATGGAATCAAACTCACGATCTTAAATCGTATTTGATCGAAATTACGGGAAAAATCCTGAAACAAGAAGATACAGGCGGAGGTCTTTTAATCAATAAAATTTCGGATTGGGCTAAGTCTAAAGGAACAGGAAAATGGACTTCGCAAAACGCAATGGACTTGCAAGTTCCAGTTCCTACTATCGATGCCGCAGTTTTTATGCGCGATATGTCTAAAACCAAACCAGAAAGAATCGAAGCTTCTGAAAAAATTAGTTTGGAATAGCGAAGCAACTGATGTAAACACGAGCGAAGCAATCGCCGCTTTAAAATCGGCTTTGTATTTGTCTATCGTGGTAACTTATGCACAAGGTTTAGCGCAGCTTCATACTGCTTCTAAAGAATATAAGTACGGATTAAATTTAGAAACTGTTGCCAAAATTTGGCGTGGAGGCTGTATTATTCGTGCCAACATTTTAGAAGATTTCAGAAAAGCTTACGGTACAAAAGCGGCTTTGCCAAATTTACTTTTAGATGCCGGAATTGCTTCAAAACTAAATGAAAACCAAGCTGGAATGAGAGCTGTTATTCAGTTTGCGGTTCAAAAAGGATTACCTGTGGCAGGATTAATGAATTCACTTGCTTATTTTGATGCCTACAGATCAGCAAATCTTCCAACAAACCTAATTCAGGCACAGCGTGATTTCTTCGGAGCTCATACGTACGAACGTACCGACAAAGAAGGCGTTTTCCATACACAATGGGCTGAATAAGAAATTAAAGCAACACAACTACACACAATGACTAAAAATAAACTTAAAAATCCAACAATCATTGTTATTTTTGGAGGAACCGGAGACTTAGCGAAAAGAAAGCTCTTTCCCGCTTTTCAAAATCTGTACCTTGACGGACGTATGTCTGAAAAGTTTCAGATTATTGCTCTTGGAAGAGCAGAAAAAACCAATGAAGATTTTCGCAGTTATGTCTTGGAAAACCTAAATGAATTTTCAAGAAAAAAAGGTCTTTCTGATCCAGAAACAGAAAAGTTTCTTTCTCATATCACTTATCACAGCCTTGATATTGACAAAGAAGAATCGTATATCGGATTAAACGAAAAAATCAACGGTTTTGATCTGGCTTTTGGCGAACGTGCCAATCGCCTTTTTTACCTGTCGATTACACCTTCTTTCATCTCAACAATTTCTAGTAATATCAAGAAAATTGGCCTTGCGACGAACGCAAAGCAGGATCGTATTATTATTGAAAAACCATTTGGTTACGATAAAGCTTCTGCGATTGAACTGAATGAAATGCTTTCGCAGACTTTCAAAGAAGAACAGATTTACAGAATTGATCATTATTTGGGTAAAGAAACCGTTCAGAATATCTTGGCTTTCCGTTTTGGAAATTCGATGTTTGAACCTTTATGGAGCCGTAATTTTATTGATTTTGTCCAAATTACCGTAGCAGAAGAAGTCGGCGTTGAAGAACGAGGCGGATTTTATGAAGGTGTTGGAGCTTTAAAAGATATGATTCAGAACCATTTGCTTCAAATTTTATGTATGACGGCTATGGAAGCGCCTGCATCATTAGAAGCAGATGATATCCGTAACCGTAAAGCAGACGTTTTAAAATCGATTCGTCGTATTAAACCAGAAGAAGTAGATCATTACATTGTAAGAGGTCAATACGATGCTGGAACGATCAATGGAAAACCAGTTCCGGGATACCGTCAGGATAAAGGAATTGCACCAGATTCTAATACAGAAACTTATGTGGCAATGAAAATATATCTGGACAACTGGAGATGGCAGGGAATTCCGTTTTACCTGCGTTCTGGAAAAAGAATGGAAGAAAAACAATCTTCAATTATTATCCAGTTCAAACCAGTGCCTCATTCTGCATTTTCTTACGGAAAAGAAGGCATGACACCAAACCGATTGATTATCAATATTCAGCCGGCAATGGATATCAAATTGCAGTTTATGACCAAAAAACCAGGTTTATCACTGGCTCTAAGACCAGCAGAAATGGTATTTGATTATTTCGCCTGCTCTACAATGTCACCAGAAGCTTATGAAACCTTGTTAGCAGACGCTTTGGCGGGAGATCCTACCCTATTTATGCGTTGGGATCAAGTAGAAGAAGCTTGGGACGCAATTGACACGATTCAGCAGGTATGGAAGACTACGGCACCAACCAATTTCCCGAATTACAAAGCAGGAAGCTGGGGACCAGAAGAAGCCGACGAACTGTTGGCTCGCCAAGGACACGCTTGGATTCCGAATACACAAAATGTTAAAAAAGAAGAAGTTTTAGATGGTACAGATATACAATAATACAGAAGAAATAAACACTACTGCGGCAGATCTTTTTGTAGAATATGCACAGAAAGAAATTGCAGGAAAAGGTAAATTTACTGTTGTTCTTACAGGAGGTTCTTCTCCTGCAGGAATTTACAAACTTTTAGCTTCAGATATGTACAAAGACAAAATAGACTGGACTAAAGTTTATGTTTTTTGGGGCGACGAGCGCTGGGTGCCTCTTAATAATGATTTGAGCAATGCTAAAATGTCTTATTCAACATTATTAAGCCACGTTCCTATTCCGCAGGAAAACATCTTTGAAATGTACAAAGACGGTGTGACACCAGAAGAATATGCTCGCTACTTACGAACAGACTATCAGAAAGGTTTTAGGCGAAGAAGGAAAATTTGACCTGATCTTATTGGGTATGGGAGACGACGGACACACTGCCTCTCTTTTCCCAGGTGAAGCTGTTTTACAGGAACAAACCAAATGGGTTGACGCTTATTATTTAGCACCTCAAAAAATGCACCGTATCACACTTACTGCTCCATTAATCAACAAAGTCGCAAAAATCATTGTAGTGGCTTTTGGAGAGAAAAAAACGCATGCTTTAAAAGAAGTTACTAGTGGTGAATTCAATCCAACACTATATCCAATGCAATTGATCACACCTGTTTCAGGAGATTTATTGTTTTTGGTAGATAAAGTTGTTGCTGGAACGAATTAAGAAATCATTTCTACGATATATTTATAAGGTTTATACTGAAAAGTGTAAACCTTATTTTTTTGATGCTTTTTTTACGCAGATTTTGCATATAGGCATCTTACTCATCACAGTTGAATTCTGGTGCCTTCTTAACAACTCAAATAGTCCTCAAAGAGATCAAGAATAAACTAGAAAAAAAATAAGTTTGGTGTAATAAAAAACCTCGCGTTTTGCGAGGTTTTACTTTTATATAATTTATAGATTCCCTTTGTTGGGAGGGAAAAAAATTCTTTACTAATATTGAGTATTTCTGAGTGATGGGTTTTTAATCATCTTTTTTGATAAGTGGAAAAATGCTTTTAATTTTTACAATTTCAATTTTTTTAAAATAATTTTCTATAATCTTATCAATTTTGCGGGAATGCAAGCAAGTTATTATAAGTTTCTTACTATTTATTAACTGTAATTCAACATAGTAATAACTTTCAAAAGGAAAACTTCTCACAGCACTATCTTTTAATTTGTTTGGAGTCATGTAAATGGTAACTCTAGTGACATCTTTAATATTATATTTTATATTCTTATTTTTTTCAATTATTATAAGATCTTCCTGATTAATTTCATAAACTATGTGCGCACTTAATAAATAATAATTTAGGTGAATAAAAAGTACAGGTACAACAAAAATTACAATAAAAGGTAGTGCTATATAAATCACAAATTTAAGATTTAAAATTTCTATGTTAAAAATCCAAAATCCAAAATATAAACATGATATCAATATTAAATCAAATAGTGCTTGAATTTGATTCCAAAAAGTCATTTTTAGCTTCATTTTTTAATTTGTTATCTAGTGTTTAAAATTGCCGCATTTGCACATGCTTGCATTTATGTTATTTATAAAATGATTAAAACTACTCTCAACTTGCGGGGCAATAATGTCATAAGATTGTTCCACACCTTGAAAAGATTTATCAATACCTACTCCTAATACAAACCCCGGAGGCCATGCTAAACCAGCCCCTGCACCTAACACAGTTCCTACTGTCCTAAAAATAAATCTTCCAGGAGAAATGTCACCTCGATACATTTCATATCCGCTCTATCGGGTTTATAATTTCGATTTCGCAAGTATAAACTGTTTTTTATTCTTCAAGTAATTGAAGCTTTTATTCTTTTATCAAAAAACATAAAGATAAGGCACTAGATAAAAACTATTTCTAATATTAAAATTGTAATTAAAGCAATTATACCAAATAAAAAATATAGAAGTCCAATATAACTTCAAGTTAAGATAATCTTTGAAATAATAGGAATTACAATCTCTTTTTATCCCAACTATTGGCATTCCATTATCTTTATATTTTATGAATAGCAAAATATTACAACTAATTGTATCATTGTTTTTTGTGAAGTTAATTCTCCACCAACTCAATATCCATCGTCTTTATCAACCCATCCTGAAAAGTATAAACATGCTTTACCAATCCGTCAAAAATCAGAGTGCCTTGAAGGTCTTTCACATTTTGCTTTACTAAAACTTCCAAGCTTCCATTTTCTCTTTCCACAAAACCAGCGGGGTCTACTTTCGGATTTATTTCTGACCATTGTCTCGTCCAATAGTGCCTGATTTCGTCGTGACCGCTTATATAGCCACCCTCCCATGCTTTTGACCATTGAACATCTTCCTGCATCGTGGATAAGCATTTATCAATATTTCTTTCGTTAAACGCATTGTAAGCTTTTCTAATTACATCTTGAAATTGATTGGACATGATTCTAATTTTTTAATTGATTGAACTAAGATAGAAATAACTTCCTAAAAAGAAATCGGAATAAAAATTAAAACTCTAAAAATCAACTTTTAAAATTATCATATTTTTAATTTTAATCCTTTTTAGAAAAAATTTTAAGAATCCTTACTTTTCAAATTGCTATATTTGGCGCACCATCAACAACTATAAGCCTTCTTTTTGAGATAACACTATAATCCTGCTGTGCTGTAAATGAAACCTATTAAGTTCATATATATTGTTTTACTTTCGTCGCTTTCTTTCTTTAGAGGCACCGAAACGTATCAACAGCCGGTACATTTAAGTTCTTGTATTACACATGACAGTGTTACAGCAGACGATTTATTAGTTAATTCTTCCGATTTCTCTTCTACAAAAAACCTAGAAGTTCATTACAAACTCAAAAAGAAAATAAAATCAAGAGCAACTACTTTAGAACAAAGTACGATCAAAGCTCCTTATTTTAGTAATTTAATAAACTTTAAACTTTATAAAAAGAGTTTAATTTATGGTATAGCTTCAATATACCAGATTCAACGGCATACTTACCTTCATTTGTACCAATTGTTCTAGGCCTTCAAATTTGTTTGTTTTTATCTTTTCAGAGTAATCTGAAACAATTTTTCGTGTGCATAAACTGCGTATGAACTGTTATTGGCATAAAAACATTTCGTAAAACGGCGCTTCTATCCAAAAAGGAAGTCAACCGAAAACACTCTTAAATTCAATATTTAAAATCAAATTCAACTCCCTTTTCTCGCATTAGGGAGCCTATATTTTTATATAATTTTTTAAAACCTAATTATGACTATTTATAAAAATCCATTCCTTTTATTCACGTTATCTTTGCTTGTTTTAGTCTCGTGCGGCATGATAAGTCAAAAAAGAATTCCAACAACATAAAAACACTTCCTGTTTATAAAGTCACCTTAAAAGATACCATTATTTCGAGCAAATTTGTTGCCGATGTTCATGCCAAAAACAACGTAGAAATTCATGTACGAATTCCAGGTTTATTGGAAAAAGTATATGTGAGCGAAGGACAAAAAGTAAAAAAAGGACAAATCTTATTTAAAATAAGTGATGTCGAACTTCAAATACAGCTTCTAAAAGCCGAAGCCGTTTACAAAAGCGCAAAAGCCGACTTAAGAATTGCAACGGTAGAATTAGAACAAGCGCAAACCCTTTTCAATAAAAAAGTAATTGCCGACAAAGAATTAGAATTATCTAAAGCAAAAAATGATGCTCGCTTCTGCGAAATTGGCTCACGCAGCTGCGCAGAAAAAAAAGCAATCAACCAGCAAATTAGTTTTACCACAATTCGCGCGCCATATGACGGAACGGTAGATAGAATTCCGTTTAAAGAAGGAAGTTTGGTCGAAAATGGTTCTTTATTGACAACCGTTTCTCAATTGGATGACGTTTACGCTTATTTCTCTATTCCGGAGAATACGTATTTCCAAATGATGGAAGACAAAACCCTTAACACACAAGGCGATATCAAACTGGTACTGCCAAACGGATTGGTTTACGATCAAAAAGGCGAACTAAGAACTGCAGATGGAGATATCGATAAACAAACCGGTTCTATTCAATACAAAGCAAAATTTCATAATCCGCAGGGGTTTATTAAACACGGAACTTCTGGAAAATTGATTATTTCAGAACCTAAAACCAATGCAATATTAATTCCGCAGAAAGCTGTTTTTTCTATCCAGGACAAACAATATGTATTTCTGGTAAAAAAAGATGGAGTAGTTAAAATGACAAATGTTACAATTGGAAGTACTCTTGATGATGTGTATATCCTAAACGACGGTCTAAAAAGCGATGACCTAATTGTTCAGGAAGGTACGCAGTCATTGAGAGACGGCGATAAAATCAACATCAAACAAATGTAGTTTATCGAGTTGTAAAACAGTTATTTAATTATTGATCTAAAAAAAATATAATGATAGAGTTATTTATCAAAAGAAAAATATTGTCATTAATCATCTCGGTTATGATAGTTCTTTTGGGATTATTGGCTTTGTTCCAGCTTCCCATTACCCAATTTCCAGATATTGTACCGCCGTCGGTAACCGTAACGGCCAAATATACAGGAGCCAACGCAGAGGTTTCTGCCAATGCCGTCGCGCTTCCGTTAGAAAGGGCCATAAATGGTGTTCCGGGAATGACGTATATGTCGACCGTAACTTCTAATGATGGTTTAACGTTAATTCAGGTTTTCTTCGAAGTGGGAACCGATCCCGATTTGGCGACTGTAAACGTGCAGAACCGTGTAACCACAATATTGGATGAACTTCCAGAAGAGGTAATTCGAGCCGGAGTTACCACCGAAAAAGAGGTAAACAGTATGTTGATGTACTTAAACATTACGAGTACAGACAAAACTCAGGATGAACAGTTTATCTTCAACTTTACAGATATTAATATCCTTCAGGAATTAAAACGTATTGATGGTGTCGGTCGAGCCGAAATTATGGGACAGAGAGAATATTCGATGCGTGTCTGGCTGGATCCGCAAAAGATGCTTTCCTATAATATTTCGGCAAATGAAGTGATCAATTCCCTTCAAAAACAAAACATTTCTGTCGCACCAGGTAAAGTGGGTGAAGGATCAGGACAGCTTGATAATCAGTTACAATATGTAATTAAGTACGGAGGAAAATTCTTCGAACCGAAACAATATGAAGAAATCCCTTTAAGAGCCAACTCTGACGGAACGATTTTAAGATTAAAAGATATTTCTGTAATCGAATTTGGTTCGATGAGTTACGGAATGGTTTCAAAAACCGACGGAAAGCCTTCAGCATCAATCATGTTGAAACAACGTCCGGGTTCTAACGCTTCTGAAGTTATTGCGAGCGTAAAAGAAAAAATGGCAGAATTAAAAGATCTTCTTTTCCTCCGGGAATGGAATTTAATATTGCGTATGACGTTTCTCGTTTTCTTGATGCTTCTATTCATGAAGTTTTGAGAACATTAATCGAAGCCTTTCTTTTAGTAGCATTTGTAGTTTTTATTTTCCTGCAAGATTGGAGATCAACTTTAATTCCAGTATTGGCAGTACCTGTCGCGCTTATTGGTTCGTTTACTTTTATGTCGATGATGGGATTCTCGATCAACTTATTGACACTTTTTGCATTGGTTCTTTCCATCGGAATTGTCGTGGATAACGCCATTGTTGTCGTCGAAGCCGTTCACGTTAAAATCTCCGAAGAACATATGGCGCCTCTCGAAGCAACTATAAGCGCTATGAAAGAAATTACAGGTGCCGTAATTGCGATTACAATTGTTATGGTCGCCGTATTTATTCCAGTTGCGTTTTTGAGTGGTCCTGTCGGGGTTTTCTACAGGCAGTTCTCCCTGACAATGGCAATTAGTATTGTTATTTCGGGAATCAACGCCCTTACCCTTACTCCTGCCCTTTGTGCTATTATGCTGAAACCGCACGATCCGAACAAAGAAAAGAAATCGTTAATGGATCGTTTCTTCCACAAATTCAACAATTGGTTTGACAATATAACTTCAAAATACATTAAAGTATTGGTGAAATTTGCAGATCGAACTTCGATTACCGTTGGTTTACTAGTTCTTTTCTGCCTTTTAACTTGGGGAACAAGCAAGTTTTTACCATCAGGATTTATTCCGTCAGAAGATCAGGGAATGGTTTATGTGAGCGTTACAACACCTCAGGGAGCAACTGTAGAGCGTACTGAAAAAGTATTGGACGAAGTTACCCGTGTTGCCAAAGGAATTAGAGGTGTCGACAATGTAACCACTCTTGCCGGATACAGTATTGTTACTGAAATCGCTGGTGCTTCATACGGAATGGGAATGATTAACCTAAAAGACTGGAGCGATCGTGATATTTCTGTAACCGAATTTATTGCGCTTTTAAGCGAAAAAACAAAAGGTATTTCTGATGCACAAATTGAAATCTTTGCACCGCCGACCGTTCCTGGTTTTGGTAATACAAGTGGTTTCGAACTTCGATTATTAGATAAATCCGGAGGAAGCATTGCAAATACAGATGAAGTGACCAAAAACTTCATTAAAGAACTTAATGCTTCGCCAGAAATACAAAACTCTTTTACCAGTTTTGATGCCACTTTCCCGCAATATTTAATTCATATTGATTATGATCTTGCGCATGAAAAAAGGAATTTCTGTAGACAATGCGATGGCGACTTTGCAGACGATGCTGGGTTCTTTTTATGCGACCAATTTTATCCGTTTTTCTCAAATGTATAAAGTAATGGTTCAGGCAAGTCCGCAGTTCCGTAAAAATCCGGAAAGTATATTGGATATGTATCTGAAAAATGATGCAGGCGAAATGGTTCCATTCTCTACTTTCATCAAATTAGAAAGAGTTTACGGTCCAGAAGTACTTACGCGATACAATATGTATATGTCGGCGATGATTAACGGAGAACCTGCAGAAGGTTATAGTTCTGGAGAAGCGATTGCGACCGTAGAAAAAATCGTCGCAGAAAAACTCCCAAGCCGCTTTGAACTAGAATGGTCTGGTATGACGCGTGAAGAAATTCTTTCTGGAAACCAAACGATCTACATTTTTGCTTTGTGTATACTATTTGTATACTTATTATTGGCGGCGCAATACGAAAGTTTACTGCTCCCGTTCCCAGTATTATTAAGTCTTCCTGTTGGTGTTTTTGGTTCTTATCTTGCGCTTTTAATGGTCGGATTAGACAATAACATTTACGCGCAGGTGGCACTCGTCATGCTGATTGGTCTGCTCGCCAAAAATGCCATTTTGATTGTAGAATTTGCGATGGCACAAAACAAAATTGGACGAGACATTACCGAAGCTCGCGATTGAAGGAGCAAGACTACGTTTCAGGCCTATTTTGATGACTTCTTTTGCTTTTATTTCAGGGTTGATTCCACTTTGTATCGCTTCTGGCGCGGGTGCCGTGGGTAACCGCTCAATTGGTACAGCAGTAGCGGGCGGTATGTTGATTGGAACTGTGTTTGGTCTGGTGATTATTCCAGGACTTTACATTTTGTTTGCCAAACTTGAAAAAGCAATGAATAAATCTTAATGCGTATTTTTTTTAACACCTATTCCTTATAGCTGTCGGAATCACAAACGTAAAAAGACGTTTCCCTTTTCTAAAAGTTATTTAGCTATGTGTTAGAAACTAGTTTCTTTCAATTCCCTTTCCAGAAAAGAAAATCTATGTTTCTATGTGTTAAATTTTAAAAAATACAAAACGGGATTGAACAAAATAAATTAAACAATGAAAGAGATATTAAATCCATATAAAATAGTAAAAAACAACAAGACAAATGCTTTAGTAGTAATCTCCGTATTACTTCTGACGGCTTGTTCAGCGCCAAAAGTCAGCGATAAATTGACTGCGGCAAAACTTCCTGAGAATTTTGATGCGAAGAGAAAAGACAGTGCAAATAATGTCGCACCGTTTATTCCATTAAAAACAGAAAACTTTTTTAAAGATCCGAAATTAGAGCAATTGCTAAAAAAAGCCGTTGCTCAAAATCCGGATTATCTAATTATGCAGGAAAGAATCCTGATTGCCAATTCGCATTTAAAAGTAGCGAAACTCGCCTTGCTTCCTTCTTTAGATCTAGTGGCAGATGCTTCTGGAACGCGTTACGGAAAATATACAATGGACGGAGTTGGTAATTTTGATACTAATTTTTCGCAGAATATTACCGATAAACAGCGAATCAATGAAGATGTTACTCCCAGCCTATTTTTAGGCGGAAAAGTTTCTTGGGAAGCGGACATCTGGGGGAAATTAAGCAATCGTAAAAAAGCCGCGAAACAACGCTTTTTTGCTTCGCGACAAGGAATGCGTTTGCTACAGACCCGACTTTTAAGCGACGCAGACCGATTTGTATTTCAAACTTATTGCATTAGACAAACAAGTCGCGATTTATAATGACAATTTAAAAACACAGGAAAGAGCCCTTGATATTGTTTCTGCCCAAAGATCGGTTGGAAAAGCTACAGAATTGGCGGTACAACAGTTTAATGCACAAAATAATAACATTCATGCACAAGCTTCTGAATTGAATTTAAGCATTGATCAGACAGAAAAAGCTTTATTGACTCTTTTGGGTGAATACGGCGGAAAAATAGACCGAAGCACCGATTTTTTATCAGGACATTTAGAGGTTCTAAATCAACAAATAAGTGTAGATTCGATTATCCATAAAAGACCTGATGTTGCTCAAGCGTATTTCGAATTACTGGCAAGCAACGCTGACGCGAAATCGGCACGCGCGCCTTTTTTCCAACCGTTAATTTGGGCGGCTATGCAGGTTTTAATTCGTTTTCTTTCAGCACTTTCTTTGATGCGGGATCTTTCGCCTGGCAATTATTAGGCGGAATTACAGCGCCTGTTTTCAATAAAGGACAGATCAAACAGGAATTTTATGTTTCTAACAGAAGACAGGAAATCTCTTTTCTTCAATATCAAAATGCGGTAACAACGGCTTTTAACGAATTAAGCGCTTTACTGCATCGAAATGAAGCTTTTGAAGATGTTTTGAAATACAAATTAAAAGAAATCGATCATCTCGAAATCGCAGTTAATGTTTCCAACGATTTGTATTTGAGCGGATACGCCAACTATCTTGAAATTATCAATGCACAAAAAAACAAATTGCAGGCAGAACTAGATTTTGTTGATATTCAGTTACGAAATGCCAACTCTCAAGTGCTATTGTACAAAGCTTTAGGCGGAGGAATTAATTAGTTTATATATTGGTCAAAAATTGCTCTTTTTTTAGCTCATCAAGATTGCAGTTTTATATCCCATTTGTTTCGGCAGATGGGATTTTTTTTGTTTGAAATTTTCTGTTGGTCGTTACAACTACTATCTTTATTCCCAATTCCTAAAACATATAGATGGATATTACTGCTATTCTTGACCATATTTACCAACTTCCAGAGCAGTCTAAACTGGCTTTGCAAAAAAATGCTATGAAAAAAACTTTTCCAAAAGGTCATATTTTGCTTAAAGCGAATAAAATGGAACCGAATATTTATTTTATCAAAAAAGGATTGGTCAGAGCATTTATCGAAAGGGATAATGAAGTTACTTTTTGGTTTGGAAAAGAAGGCGAAACCGTAATTTCTATGAAAAGTTATATCGAAGAAGAGCCTGGATATGAAACGATTGAACTTTTGGAAGACTGTGAATTGTACCAATTAAAAACAGAAAACTTAAGAAAGCTCTTCAGCGAAGACGTTCACATTGCCAATTGGGGACGAAAATTTGCCGAAAAAGAATTGATCAAAACAGAAGAACGCTTGATTTCTAGACAATTCAAAAACGCTTCGGAACGTTATCTTGAATTAATGAAAGATCATCCTGAACTGCTTCAAAGAGTACAATTGGGACATATCGCTTCTTATCTGGGCATTACACAAGTGAGTTTAAGCCGAATAAGAGCGGAATTAAAATAAATTTATTTTTTATCATTTGTTAAATTTTTTCCGAACTTCATAAAGGAACTTTGCACCTCAAAATTTTAACGATATGAACTGGATTATTTTAATCATTGCGGGCTTATTTGAAGTTGCTTTTGTCGCCTGTCTAGGAAAGGCAAAAGAAACTACAGGAACAGAAATGTATTATTGGTATATTGGATTTTTTATTTCTTTAACGCTAAGTATGCTTTTGCTAATGAAAGCAACCGAAACTCTTCCGCTTGGAACCTCTTATGCCGTATGGACAGGAATTGGCGCTGTCGGAACTGTATTAGTTGGTATTTTTATTTTTAAAGAACCTGCGGCTTTCTGGAGATTGTTCTTTTTGGCAACTTTAGTGGGATCTATTGTTGGTTTAAAAGCGGTTTCTCATTAATCTAAATAATTTACGCAACAACTTTGTCAAAGTTTGAAACTTTGACAAAGTTTTCTACATAACGAAATAAGCGAAATATTGAATTTCGTTTTTTTTATGACTCGATTACAATAATGCGTTTTCAGCATCACATGATAAAAAAATAGCATTTTATATCATTATTCTAGATTTTATCTTTGTCAAAAAATAAGCATTATAATACCTATGAAATTTAGCCATACCATAAAATCATTTGAGGAATTAACCAATCAAGAACTTTACGAATTATTACGTTTACGAAGTGAAGTTTTTGTAGTAGAACAGAATTGTCCGTATTTGGATTTAGACAATAAAGACCAAAAAAGTTTCCACCTTTTGTACTATGTAGATAATGAATTAGCGGGCTGTACACGTTTACTTCCTGCTGGTCTATCTTACAAAGAAACTGCGATTGGAAGAGTAGTAATTGCGAAAACACACCGCGGATTAGGTTTAGGTGTGAAAATTATGGAAGCAACTATTGCTGGATGCGAAGAAAAATTTGGCGAAGGCCCGATCCGAATCAGTGCGCAGTACCATTTGTCTAAATTTTATCAATCTGTTGGATTTATAGAACAAGGCGAAGTTTATGACGAAGACGGAATTCCGCATATCGAAATGCTTGCGAGTTTAATATTTAGGGAATAATCAGTTTCAAAACATTGGCTAAAACTGGATTATGATCTTCGGTTCTCCAATTGATATACAAATCGGTTTCTAAGGGAAGTTTTATAAATCGGATTCCTGAGATTTCATGGAAAAGATAAGAATCTGGCAGAATGGCAATTCCGAGTCCTTTTCGAACCAACGCAATAATCGCTGATCCAAATTCGGAATGAAGGTATACTTCTGGTGCATCTTCAAAAGAATTGAATAAACGTTGTATCAAATCACTGTAACTACTGCCTTCATCGTTAGTTGGCAATATGAACTTTTGAGAAGCAAGCGTTTCTTTCGTAAGATCTTCAGGAGTTCGGTACGGATGATTTTCAGGAACCACAATCGCTAAATTATCGGTATGTATTTTTTCTGATCGGATATCGCGGGAGTTATTTATATCTCTGGTAATTGCTAAGTCGATTTTATAATTTTGAAGATATTCCTGCTGATTTTCATACAGAACCTGAACCAATTTGATTTTAAGTTTTGGAAAAGCATTGGAAATACGAGATAAAATATCGGGCATAAGCGAAGCTGAAATAGAATCGGGATGTGAAATCGTAATGGTACCGCTTTCACCCAGCTGAATCTGGCGAGCCGATTGATGAATAAATTCCAGTTTACTCATTTCGACTTCCCATTTCTCTTTTAGAAACTGTCCGGCGACCGTGAGTTTAACATTGCGCTTGTTGCGTTCAAACAACTGAACACCAAGCTGATTTTCAAGAGACTGGATTTGACGGCTCAATGCAGACTGGGTAATATTCATTTTCCCAGCGGTATTCCAGAAATGAAGTTCGCGTGACAACGCTAGAAAATATTTAATTTGCTGTAAATCCATTGATGCAATTTACGCATTTATCAAGAATAAAAAAGAGGTTTTAATGCATTAAAAAAACAAAGAAGATGAATACTTTAAAAATAAAAAAAGCGTCAATTAATGATATAACAGTACTTCAAGCTATTGGAAGGCAAACTTTTTCAGAAACATTTGCAGACGTAAATTCGGAAGAAAATATGATTAAATATTTGAATGAAAGTTTCGCTTCAGAAAAACTATCATCAGAACTTAGCAATTCAAATTCTCATTTTTATCTGGCAGAGCTTGATGAGAAAGTGATTGGTTATTTAAAATTAAATACAGGCGACGCACAAACCGAAAAACAAGAAAATAGTGCACTCGAAATTGAGCGTATTTATGTCGCAAAAGAATTTCATGGCAAAAAGATCGCTCAGGCACTTTATGCGCAGGCAATGCAAACTGCTTCAGAAGTTAATGCATCCTTTATATGGCTTGGCGTTTGGGAAAAGAATTTTAGAGCGGTAAATTTTTATACTAAAAATGGTTTTGTTCAGTTTAATACTCATATTTTCAAATTGGGTAACGACGAACAAACCGATCTACTGATGAAGAAAGTTTTATAATTTTTAGTTGACACATTAGCGAGCAAAGATTTTGCTGTCGCTAAAGGTTTCACTTTTAAAATAAACATAGCAATAATTGCTTCAACAAAATGGAAAGAAAACAACTTTTACTAATTTTACTAATCATAGGAACTGCATTTTGGGGTGTCTCCTATTCTATTACAAAAATGGCTATTGGAGCGTATTCACCAAACACTTTTTTGTTTTATCGTTTTCTATTGGCTGTAATTGTTTTAACCATTATTTTTTGGAAGTACGTAAGGGATACCAATTTAGAAGCCATTAAAACGGGAGCTATTCTAGCTTTTCCAATGTTTTTAGGCATTCAGTCGCAGACTGTTGGATTGAAATATACAGATGCTTCACAATGTTCTTTTATTGCGGGATTAACCGTTATTATTATTCCGTTGATGAAGTTGACGGTTTACCGCACCAATGCTTCTTTAAAAATCTGGATTGCGTACCTTGACAGCTCTAACGGGTTTATTTATTATAGCGATACAAGATAAGTTTACAATCAACATTGGTGATCTGTTTACTATTGCGGGCGCATTTGCTTTTGCCGTTTATCTGATTGCTGTTGAAAAACATTCGGCTTCAAAAAATCTTTTATATTCCATTGTTCCTATGTTTGCTTTTTGTGCACTTTTCACTTTTTGTCTAGCGATTACAGATTCTCAAGCGGTTTGGTTTCCTAAAAACGATACATTTTGGATGGGTGTAGTTTATTGTGCGCTTTTCTCTACTGCCTATATGTACACCGTTTCGAATATTTCACAGCGTTATTTATCTGCAGAACGCGTGGCAGTAATTTATTTATTTGAACCTGTTTTTGGTGCAATCGGTGCTTTTTTTATTTTGGGAGAAAATCTTTCTTGGCGTCTGCTTTTGGGTGGAAGTTTGATTTTTGTCGCAACAATTATTTCCGAAGTAAATTTTAAAAGTCCGAAATTCAAAGTTTTGGCTAAGAAAAATTAATAATATTATTCATAAAAAGTTTTCTCGCAGATTTAGCAGATAAGGGAGATTTTTTTTTTTATTTGATCTGCTAAATCTGCTAAATCTGCGAGAGAAAACCTTTCGTTTCGTCTACTTTGGGTGGAAGTTTGATTTTTGTCGCAACAATTATTTCCTAGGTAAATTTTAAAAGTCCTAAATTCAAAGTTTTGGCTAAGAAAAATTAAACTCTACACGTAAAAGTGTTTCTCGCAGATTTAGCAGATAAGGGAGATTTTTTTCTCATTTGATCTGCGTAATCTGCTAAATCTGCGAGAGAAAACCTTTCGTGTCGTCTACTTTGGGTGGAAGTTTGATTTTTGCGGCAACAATTATTTCCGAAGTAAATTTTTAAAATCCGAAATTCAAAGTTTTGGCTAAGAAAAATTAAACTCTTCACGTAAAAGTATTTCTCGCAGATTTAGCAGATTTGGGAGATTTTTTTCTCATTTGATCTGCTTAATCTGCTAAATCTGCGAGAGAGAACCTTTCATGTCGTCTGCTTTGGGAGGAAGTTTGATTTTTGCTGTAACAATTATTTCTGAAGTAAATTTTAAAAGTCCGAAATTCAAAGTTTTGGCTAAGAAAAACTAATAATATTATTCATAAAAAACTTTCTCGCAGATTTAGCAGATAAGGGAGTTTTTTTTTTTATTTGATCTGCTAAATCTGCTAAATCTGCGAGAGAAAACCTTTATTGGCTCTGCTTTGGGTGGAAGTTTGATTTTTGCTGTAAAAATTATTTCCGAAGTAAATTTTAAAAGTCCTAAAATCAAAGTTTCACGCAGATTTAGCAGATTTAAGCAGATAAACACAGATTATTCTAATTTGAAATCTGCTTAAATCTGTTTAAATCTGCGTGAAAAAAATATTAACGATCTCTAAAACCTATCTATATAGGCAAAAGCGTGTCTTCAGGATCACAAGGAAAATAAAGTACTATATCTGTACCTTCGCCTGGTCTTCCTTCTGCTCGAATGTCGCCTCCAACGGTCTGCATAATTTTTTTACACAACGCCAGACCAACACCAGAACCGGTATACTGCTCTTGATTGTGAAGTCTTGTAAAAACTTTAAAAATAGATTCGGCGTACTTTTGTTCAAAACCAATTCCGTTATCCGAAAAACGAACCCAATGGCAGTATACTTTAAACCTGTCATGTATTAAAACAGCCTCTTGAGAAGCAGTTATTACAATCTTTGGTATTCTATCTGCGGCAAGATATTTTAATGAATTCTGAAGCAGATTAATAAATAACTGGCGCATTAAAAAACCAATGGCATGCACTTCCGGCAGGTTTTCGTATTCAATTACAGCTTTACTTTCTGCAATACTTTCATGCATTTCCTTAATTGTAGATTTTAAAGCCTTATTTAAATCTACTTCCTGCAATTTATCTCTCGTATTTTTTATTCGCGTGTACTTTAGAATATCTTCTAATAAGTCGCTCATTCTATTGGCAGATTTCGAAACGCGCTGTAAAGAATTTGAAATTGATTCTGTTGAAATAACATCCAGTTCTGAGAGCATTTTAGAAGTAATAAGCTGAATTTTACGCAATGGTTCCTGTAAATCATGCGTACTAATCCAGTTGATATTTTCAAGTTCCGAATTGGTTTCTCTTAAGATTTCGCTTTGATTACGGTACTTTTCCTCTTCTTCACTCAACATAATCAAAATTAGCTGATTATGTAAACTATGTGCATATTGGGCGACGCTGTTAATCTCATACTTTGCCCATTTAATACTTTGGTTTTTAATAATTTGTTTCCAAATTTCAAATGAATTTCTAGGATGAAGTCCATTACTGTCATGGATAATACTCTTCTCTGGATCTCCTCCCCAATTAACCTCTAAAATAGTTTCTGGTCTGTACCAAATTATATTAGAATTAATTCCAAGAGAATGATAAATAATACCAGCGACATTAGAATTTTCTGTCGCTTCTGGAAAATCATCACTAATTTTATTGGTTACAAAAATATCGCTCTCTATTTTATTCTGAATAATTTCCGTTAATGATATAATTTCTTCATCAGACGGTGTTACTCCATTTTTATAGATTTTTCCACGATATAAAAGAGAAACTCCTGATGCGTTGCAAACGTTTAAAAGTTGAGGAGTATTAATTATCATATCTAATGAATGCTGTAGAATTGGCAGTTCAAGGCCTGTCAATTGCTCTACTGCTTCAATTGTTTTTTGAGCATTCACGTTCTCATCATTAGATTGTCTAATATCTATCTGAGAAGTAATAAATTGGCCCTGCAATTTTGTTGCAAGTCTAATTTCTGGAGAAATATTTTTTTCTGAATAGTGATGGCAAGCAATTAATCCCCACAATCTTCCGTGATGAATAAGAGAGATTGTAAGCGTAGCGCCAACACCAATATTCTTTAGATATTCCACGTGAATTGGCGATGTGCTTCGCAATATCGAAAGGCTTAAATCCAGATTTTTGTTTTCTTTATCGTCAACAGTAAAAATTGGAACAGGTTTATAATTAATATCAACAATTAATCTGAGCTGATTTTTAATGTATAATTCTCTTGCCTGTGCCGGAATATCGGTATGCGGATAATGCAGTCCCAGAAATGGTTCTAAATCTTCACGACAGTCTTCGGCATACACTTCCCCATTATACTGTTCATCAAAACGGTAAATCATTACACGATCATAACCTGTAATTTCGCGGGTTCCATGAGCTACAAGTGCGCACAAATCTTTAAGAGATTGTGTTTTATTCATTTGACTGACAAACTGAATCGTTTGTTTGTAAACATCAGCAAGCCCCTCTTTGTCAGTAAATAACAACTCCGCTTCCAGCACATAAATATCACTGCTTTTATGAATATTTATTTGAAATAACCTTCCAAGTAGTTTTATTTCTAACGGAAAAGCGTCCTGAACTTCATCTCCTTTAATATATGCTGAAATTTCTTCTTCAGCAATAGAGCCAAAAATCTCTTTAAAATCTTTACCTAAAACCTGACTATGAAGCAGTTCAAAATAAGAAGAGATGTTTTCTGAACAAAAATCAATTTTCCCCTGTAAATTAATACCAATTAAAAAACCATGAGGCTGAATTTGCCCCGGTATATGTATAGGCTCGTGCTCGCAATTGGTCAAATTAACAATGTCCCGATTAACTATATCTTTAATCTTCATTCTTTTTATCTGCTCTCAAAGTGATTATAAATACTATCAAAAGCAAATACAGCTCCTTCTATAATAGTATCTCCACAATTATGTTGTTGTTCGTATCTCGCTAGAAAATTCAGGAAAGATTTCCAAAAACTTCCAGTTCTATCTCCGTAACCATTAAAATAAGAAACGCCTTTATCTGTAGAAAGTTGCGGCACTCTTGAAACATTCTTTAAAATAAATCTGCCGCCAAGTGTAGAACCTTCAACAACATATAAAATTCCAAGCGCAAAAGGAATAGAAATATTTTCAGTTTTAAAAACTTTTTCAGAATTTGTCACCTCATAATTTAAGAAAGAAAGATCAGCCTCAATAAGCTGTTTTTTTCTTCTTTGTTCCAAATCTTCTAATAGTCCAGAAAATAATGGGAAAACATTTTCTTCAGTATCAGCATGAACATCATGCATTAGATTTAAATATTTGGCGTATTCCTCAATTTTCATATCTGGCGACATAATTGACATGGAAACAGGAAGTTCTTCTAATTTTTTATGTGAGGCGACAGTCTTCGTTTTCAAATCATTAAGAAAACCTGAAGCTACTGTTGTCGAATTTGTATTCATTATTTTGCTATTACTTATTTGGAGGGAGTCTATGGCAACTCTTTCTACAAATTTAGAAAAAAAACATTAGTAATGATTTTAAAAATACAGCTTTGTCAGATCAAAGTATTATTTGTAATTATTCTTCGATAAGACAAATTTCAAAAACAGTTTTTTCCTTCTCATTTTTGTAGAGAATATATCCTCCGTGTGCTTCTATAATGTTTTTTGATAATGTCAACCCTATCCCCGCCCCTTCGTTTCGAGTGGTAAAAAAAGGAAGGAATATTTTGTCTTCGATCTCTTTTTCAATTCCTTTTCCGTTGTCGGCAATTTTGATAAAAACCCGATTCTCTTTGGCTTCTGCCGAAATTATAATTTGCTTTTGAATATTATTTTCTAAAGCATTTATCGAGTTCGTCAATAAGTTAATCAGTACTTGTTCGGTTTGTTGCTGATCGACGTTTATTTGGTATTTAAGAGCAATTGAATTTTCAACCTCAATATTCGCTTTTTTAAATAACGGATTCATGATTTGAAGACAATTTTCAATCAAATCCTGAAGTTCTATTTTTTCCTTTTTTGGAGAAGGCGACATGGCCAGTTTTCGATAACCTTCAACAAACTTCTGCAAATGATCGCTTCGTCGCAAGCATTGTTTCAACACTGGTTTTGATGTCGTCTAAATCTTCTGTAGAAAGCGAATCCTGCTCCACTAAATCCTGCAGATTCTGGCAGATGGAACGAATTGGCGTTATCGAATTAAGAAGTTCATGCGAAATCACTTTCATCAAATTGATCCACGCATCTTTTTCTTTTTTTTCGACCACATTCTGAATCGAATCTATTAAAACAATAAAATAATCCTGTTCAAAAATCTCTGTGCGCGATGCCTGTAAAACAAATGTCTGTTTGTGCTGTTCGTTTATACTGATTTCTATCGCTGTTTTAATTTCGTGGAAATCATCCTCTTCAATGATTTCACATAAAGCTGGTAACTGGTTTTTCAGATATTTCCATTTGGAGACTTTTGGAACATTAAAATGACTCGAAAAATAATCGTTCATTAAAAAAATGTTCCAATCCTGTTCTTGTTTTTGCAGAATGATAACGCCTGTTTCGATATTATTTAAAATCGAACGGTAAATAATATCTTTTGAAATCTGCTCGTTCTGCTTGTTTTTCAGCGTTTCATAAAGGCTGAATAAATCATTGTAGCTTTTATTAAATTTATGTTTGGAAAAATCTGATGTAAAATCGTTCTGCAAAGCATCGAAGCGATTGTTTTATCATAAATCGTTACAAAATTTCGAACGTAAAAATACATTTCACGAACCATTAAAAAAACCATGCAGAGGCCGAATACTCCTGTAAAAAGCAGTTTAATTTTAAAAAAATAAATCGAAAATTCAATTCCAGCCACAATCAAAACTAATCGTAGAAAAAGGAGTTTATAGGTTTGTAAAGTCTTAAACATATTAGTTAATATTGATATTATATTTCTCTAAACGACGGTACAAAGAACCTCTTGAAAGTCCCAATTCTTCTGCCGTTTTACTAATATTATTATTATTTTTAAGAAGTGCTTTTTCTACCGTCGCTTTTTCAACAGATGAAAGCTGAATATCATCTGGATTTTCGTCATAAGGCGTTATGATTTCTAAATCTAAATCGGAAACCGTAATGGTATTATTTTCGCAGAGAATCACTGCGCGCTCGATCTTATTTTCCATTTCGCGGATATTTCCGTTCCAAGCATGTTTTTCAATTTGTTCCAGCACTTTTTTATCAAAAGAAATTTTGTCTCTTCCGTACTTTTCAATCATTTTATCTAAAAGATATTCGGCAAGCGGAATTTTATCTTCGTTTCTTTCGCGGAGCGGAGGCAAGATAATTTCCATCGTATTTATACGATAATACAAGTCTTCACGGAAGTTTTTATCAGCCACTTCCAATTTCAGGTTTAAATTGGTTGCCGTAATAATTCGAACGTTTAAAGGTCTTGGTTTTGTTTCGCCCAATCTCGTCACCGTTTTGGTTTGAATAACCTGCAGAAGTTTCGATTGTAAATGAAGCGGTACATTTCCTATTTCGTCCAAAAAAATAGTTCCGTTCTGCGCCATTTCAAAACGTCCGGGCGTATCTGTTTTCGCATCGGTAAAAGCGCCTTTAGCATAACCGAATAATTCGCTTTCGAAAATATTAGAATTTAAAGAACCTAAATCAACGGCAACAAAAGGCTGGTTTTTTCTTTCTGACTGCGAATAAATATGATGCGCCAAAACGAATTTACCTGTTCCGTTTTCGCCCAAAATCAAAACATTGGCATCTGTTCTTGCAACTTTATCTGCCAAAGAATACGCTTTTTTGATAATCTCAGAATTGCCCTCAAAAAAGTCATTTTTAATTTCGACTTCTTTTACTTTTCGCTGTTCTTTACGAGCTTTATCTACGGCTTGTTTTACAGATTCTAATAGTTTTTTATTTTCCCAAGGTTTCAAAATATAATCAAAAGCACCCGATTTCAAACCTTCAACAGCGGTTTCTACTTTTCCAAAGGCGGTCATTAAAATGACAACAGTTTTTGGCGAAAGCGTTTTGATTTCTTTCAGCAGGTACAAACCTTCTCTCCCATCTTCAAAACCAATTCTATAATTCATGTCTAATAAAACAACATCGATACTATTTTTTGCCAATAATTCGACGATATTTTTTGGATTATTGAGTGTATAAATGGTTTCAAAATACTTTTTCAGATAGACTTTTGACGCAAAAAGTATGTCTTCCTGATCATCGATGATTAAAATTGAAGCGTTTGTCTTTTTCATTATTGTTCGGTTTTGGACGAAAGGTGTCCATTTGTGGACAGTTCAGATTTTTTTCAATAAATAAAACATTAAAAACAAAGCAGTTACAAGGTTTAAATTATTGGCATGAAAATCACATTAGAACTGGTAAATCGTTAATTATTAAAGCCTTTCGGAAGTTAAAATAACAAAATAATTAGGTACAAATTACAATGTAAATTGTCTTAATTTTCAAACTTGTTTCTTTCACTTTTGAAAGCATTAAATTTTAAAAAGAAAATCAATCAAAAACCAAAAACATCAATTATGATTACTATTACAAAGCTTTCAAAAGTATTTAGAACAGAAGAATTAGAAACCAAAGCATTAAGCGAAATTTCATTAACCATCAATCAAGGTGATTTTGTTTCGATTATGGGGCCATCTGGAAGCGGAAAATCGACTTTACTCAATATTGTTGGACTTTTGGACAGCGCTTCCGACGGAAGTTATAAACTATTGGATCAGGAAATGGTTGGTTTAAAAGAAAAAGCAAAATCAAAAGCCAGAAAAGAAAACATCGGATTCATCTTCCAAAACTTCAATTTAATTGACGAATTATCGGTTTATGATAATATCGAATTACCGCTGATTTACAATAACATTCCTTCTGCTGAGAGAAAGAAAAAAGTAAATGCGATTGCAGACAAATTAGGAATTTCACATCGTTTAAAACACTTTCCGCGACGAACTTTCTGGCGGTCAGCGACAACGTGTTGCCGTGGCAAGAGCTTTAATAAATAATCCGAAAATTATTTTGGCCGATGAGCCAACAGGAAACCTTGACAGTAAAAACGGAAATGAAGTAATGGAATTATTAACAGATCTTCATGCCAACGGCGCTACAATCCTCATGGTAACGCACTCTGACTATGATGCTTCTTTCTCGCAGAAAACGATTTTAATGAAAGACGGAATGATTCTTTCCGAAAAATTAAATCATCGAAATGTAGATGTTTTAGTAACTGCTAAAAACTAGAATGATGCTGAAAAACTGGATTAATACTTTTATTTTTCATCTCAAAAACAACAAATTCTTTACTGCTTTAAACATTTTGGGTTTGAGTATTGGAATTGCTGGTTTGATCTTTTCGATTTTATATTGGAATGACGAACAAAGCTACAATGACTGGAATCCTAATAAAGATGTCGTTTTTCAATCTTTAAGTAAAGTAAGTCCGACCAATACATGGGGAACTAATGTTTTGACATTTGAAAGTTATTTTAAAACCGATTTTAAGGAGATTGAAAGTTATTGTTATTTAGATACTTGGTATGCCGAAAAAACAATTCAGTACCAAAACAAAAAAGGCGTTTTTAATACTATAAATGCACAAAAAACTTTCTTTGAGATGTTTCCTTTTGATTTTATTAAAGGAAATAGTCAGACGGCTTTAAAAGATGAAACTTGTATTGCCATTTCTAAAAAAACAGCGCTAAATCTATTTGGAACTGTCAATGCACTCGGCAAAACGGTGACTTTTTATGATAAAAAACTTATCGTAACAGGAATTTATACCGTTCCTGGTAAATCTTCTCTGGCACCAGATGCAATTACCAATTTTACAGCACAGAGAATTCGGGAACATAAAGACAATTGGGGAACTTTTGATATGGGATTGTTACTAAAATTAAAAAATCCTGATGACAAGGATAAAGTGACTGCCAAAATGAACAATTTGTTCTTTAAAAACCGTTCTCTAAAATGGGCAAAAGAAGAAGGAATTTCAATTGCCGATTGGATTAAGAAAAATGGCAAAGATGATATTAAAGTTCAGCTGGAACCGCTAAAAGATGCCAGATTACATTCGGAAATTGACGGTTATGCAGAAGGTCAGGGCAATTATCAATTTTTGATGATTATGATGTCATTGTCTTTTTTAATATTGATTTTGTCTTTGTTCAATTACATCAATTTAGCAACCGCAAATGCCTTAAAAAGAGCCAAAGAAGTTGGTGTTAGAAAAATTGTAGGCGCCTCTAAAAGTAATATTGTCCTGCAATTTGTTTTTGAAACGGTGATTACAACGTCTTTCGCAATTTTGCTCGCTTTAGTCTTGGTAGAATTGTCACTGCCTTTTTATAATAATTTTTTAGAAAAGAATTTAACCATTTCTGGATATCTGTTTGCCCTTGAGCTTGTGATTATTTTTGTTGTTACAATCATTGCGGCTGGAATATTACCTGCAATTTACATTTCGAATTTTGAAACGTTGAAAGTTCTGAAAGGAGATTTCAGCAGAAGCAAAAGCGGCGTCTGGCTCCGAAATGGAATGCTGATTTTACAATTCTCCATTGCTTCTTTCTTCATGATAGGATCTTACATTGTTTACCAGCAGGTTAATTATCTGAATAAACGGGATTTGGGTTTTAAAGGAGATCAGGTTTTAGAAATTAAATATAAAAAACCTTTTTTTGAACCGAATGATGCTAAAGCAGATGAAAAACTCTTTAGAAGATACCAAACCATTAAGCAGGAAATTTCTAAAATTAAAGGCGTTTCGCAGGTTAGTACGGGTGTAATTTCATTTGCGACCGGCGACAGTATATCATCGACTTTTAATTATAAGGATAAAACCATTCTGGGTCAGAATATAGCTGTCGATTATGGAATGCTCGAAATGATGAAAATTAAATTGAGTCAAGGCCGTTATTTAGACCCTGCAATTGCATCTGATAGCATTGATGCGATGCTTGTCAATGAAAAAGCCTTAAAGTTAATGGATGAAAAAAATCCGATTGGCAAAATCGTAAATTGGAATAATAAAAAAGTCAAAATAATTGGTATTGTAAAAGATTTTAATCTTTGGGGACCAAAAGCCGAAATTCCGCCAATGGTATTTTTTCATCTCAGAACAATAGACTGGACGAACCTGAATGTCAATCAAATATTCGTAAAGATCAACCAAAGTGATATTACAAATACGATTGGCGATATGGAGAAGTTTTGGCAGAAAAACATAGATGCCGACACCCCATTTCATTACGATTTTGTCGATAAAGCTTATGCGAGAAATTATAAAGAATACATCAAACAGAGTCGTCTTTTTTCGCTCTTAAACGTAATTGTAATTCTAATTGCCCTGTTCGGACTTTTTGCTTTGGCTTCTTATTCCATACAAAACCGAATGAAGGAAATCGCTATTAGAAAAACGCTGGGTGCCGAAACCGCTGCTTTACTAAAAGAACTTTCTAAACAATACATAATCTTTTGTCTTATTGGTTATTTACTGGCTTTGTTTCCAGTATATTACCTGCTGAACAAATGGCTTGAGGATTTTGTTTTTAGAATAGAGATTTCTGTTTATCCGTTTCTTATTGGTTTCATTGCCCTATTATTTTTAACGCTGGCCGTGGTGCTTTCACGTATGTATCAAGTCGCAAAGGTTGATGTTTTACAATATCTTAAATACTAATAAAATGATCCAAAATTATATACGAATATTTATATACCATATCAAAAACAATAAAATGTTTTCGATTCTAAATGTTTTAGGATTATCCATAGGAATTGCAGGTTTGATTTTTGCTATTCTTTATTGGAACGACGAACATTCTTATGATGATTGGAATTCTTCTAATGATAAAACATTTATCGTTATGAATGATCTTGGAGATGGAAATGTCTTTCCTGCAAACTCTGCTATTATCGCGCCGGCATTAAAAGCAACTACTTCGTATTTAGAAAATTACTGCTATTTTGATACCGAATACACGAAGGAAACAATACAACATAATGGCAAAGTAGAATTAGTAGACAAAATATTTTCTGCCCAAAATAGTTTCTTTTCCTTTTTTCCATTTGAATTCAAATATGGCGATGCAAAAAATGCGCCGCACGATCCGCAAAGCATTGTTTTTTCTGAAGAAACTGCTTTTCGTTTATTTAAAAATGAAAACCCTGTTGGCAGACAAGTAAAATACGCTGATAAAATATTTGTTGTACGCGGTGTTTATCGAATACCCGGAAAATCAGTTGTAATGCCGAATGCAGTAACGAACCTCATCGAAGAAAATCTGGAACATTTAAAAGACCATTGGGGTTTTAATTTTGGTTTAGTTCTAAAATTAAAAAAGAAAAGTAATGCTCCGCTAGTCGTTAAAAGTCTGGAACAATTGTTCCTCGAAAAAAACTACAAGAGGCAAGCGAGAAAAGAAGGCCTGTCACTTGAAGCATTTATAAAAAAGTTCGGAGAACCCTTCAAAGTTAAATTAATCCCATTTGAAAACTCAAGACTTTATAAGGGAAATTATCCATTTCCGGAAGGAACAGGAAATCTCCAGTTTTTACAAATATTAATGGGGTTATCGCTATTAATCTTATTGCTATCAATCGTAAATTATATCAACTTAGCCACGGCAAATGCCATAAAACGGGCAAAAGAAGTTGGCGTTAGAAAAATTGCTGGCGCCGCAAAATTGCAAATCGTTTTTCAGTTTGTATTTGAAACCGCTTTAATTACCTTATTTGCAATATTATTGGCGCTCGTACTTGTTGAAATTACTTTGCCATTTTACAATCACTTTTTAAACAAAGAATTAGTTCTGGCTGGATCACAATTTTACCTGCGACTTGCTATAATCTTTGCCATCGTGATTTTTGTATGCGGCGTTTTTCCAGCAGTTTACATTTCAAATTTTGAAGTTTTAAACGTTTTAAAAGGTAATTATTCTCGCAGTAAAAGCGGAATATGGTCGCGAAACAGTATGCTGGTTATACAATTTTCCATTGCGGCCTTTTTCATCATCGGCTCAGTGATAGTTTACCAGCAGGTTAATTTTATGGTAGAAAAAGATTTGGGTTTTACTGGATCCCAGGTAATGAATATCGCTTTTAGAGAACAAAGAGGTAAAGGTAAATTTGCAGAATACAAAAGCATACAACAGGAAATACAAAAAATCACCGGTGTCGAAGCTGTTTCTGCCGGAGCATTTTCTATTGGAGAAAATGAAGTTTCAAAAGGAGGCTTATATAACAACAATAAAGTTACTGTCGTTCAGCAAATCGGCTTTGATTTTGGAATGCTTGAAATGTTGGGAATAAAAGTTATAAAAGGAAGAGCGCTTACAGAAAAGCTTGCCTCGGATACTATTTCTAACGTTTTGCTGAATGAAGTGGTCGCCAAAGCTTTGCAGGAAAAAGATCTTGTGAATAAGGTAATCGAATGGAACGGCCACAAATATACCGTTGTGGGAATCGTCAAAAACTTTCATTATTCTGGCTTAGACAATGAAATTAATCCTATGATTTTGTTCCATATAAATACTCAGAAATGGACTCAGGGTAATATAGAATACATTTCTGTAAAGCTTGCTACAAAAGATATTTCAACTACCATTTCGTCTCTAAAGACTTTTTGGTCTAAAGAAGTGGATTCTGAATATCCTTTCGAATATAATTTTGTAGATAAAAACTTCGCCAAAACCTACAGAAAGTATGAAGATCAAAGAAATCTATTAGCCTTGCTAAATGTTGTCGTAATTCTAATTGCTGTTTTCGGATTGTTTGCACTTGCCTCTTTTTCTATGGAAAGAAGATTACGCGAAATTGCAATCAGAAAAACGCTTGGTGCTGAAACCAATACTTTACTGAAAGAATTATCTAAACAGTATGTAATCTTCTGTATAATCGGTTTTATCATCGGAATTATTCCAGCGTACTTATTATTGCAAAAATGGCTCGAAAATTTTGCTTTCCGTATTGATATTCCCGTACTGCCGTTTATTCTTGCCTTTGTTTCGCTGTTGTTTCTAACACTGACAATAGTTCTCGCCAAAGCATACCAAGTAACAAAAGTTGATGTTTTAAAATATTTAAAATACGAGTAAGATGCTAAGAAACTGGACAAATATATTTATTTATCAAATAAAGAACAGTAAACTTTTTACTGCTCTCAATATTCTCGGATTATCCATAGGAATTGCAGGTTTGATTTTCGCACTTCTTTACTGGAACGACGAAAAAAATTACAATTCTTGGAATCCAGAGAAAGACAATGTTTATCAGGTTTTGGTGCAATTGAAAGATATGACTTCTTGGTCTGATTGTGCCTTATTTTTAAAACCTGCCCTGGATGCAGATCCAAATATTGAAGCCATAATGTATGGGGATGATTGGTACCAAAAAAATAAAATTATTTACAAAGGGAAAAAGGAATTTGTAGATAAAATCATTAATGTACAACATAACTTTTTTTCCTTTTTCCCTTTTGAAATTTTAAAGGGAGATGCGATATCGTCCATTAAAGACGAATCTAGTATTGCAATTTCAGATAATATTGCAAAAAGAATCTTTGGTAACGAAAATCCAATTGGAAAACAAATTAAATGTTTTGATCAACTATTTTCTGTTCGGGCAGTTTATCGAGTTCCGGGAAACTCATCCATTGCGCCAAATGTCATCATTAATAAAATGGATAAGCTCGTAAACTCCTCGATAATAAATCCGTTTGTTTTTAAATTATTGCTAAAAGTTAAAGATCCATCAAAAGTTGAAAATACAAGAAAAAAACTGGAACGGATCTATAACTATGATTTCATTAAACGTTTAGCAAAACAAGAAGGTTTTACGTTTGAGGACATGGGAAAGAAAGTAGGTTATTTTAATGTTGTACTAGAACCGCTTTCGCAAGCCAGATTACATTCTATAACAGATGGTTATCCTGAAGGCAGAGGCAATTATCAATTTTTAATAATTATGATGGGTTTATCAATTTTGATTCTCATTTTATCAATAATTAATTACATCAATCTCGCCACCGTAAATGCAGTAAAACGAGCGAAGGAAGTTGGGGTGCGTAAAATTACCGGCGCTTCTAAGAGAAATATTATCTGTCAATTTATTTTTGAAACTATTATAACAACTTCTTTTTCAATTTTACTGGCATTAGTGATTGTAGAAATAACCTTGCCTTATTACAATAATTTCTTAAATAAAGACCTTATACTTCTTGGGAATCAATTTTACTGGCAGTGCTTTTAATTTTTATAATTACCGTATTTACTGCAGGACTATTTCCTGCTGTTTATGTTGCAAATTTTGAAACTTTAAAAGTTTTGAAAGGAAATTTTGGAAGAAGTAAAAACGGAATTTGGTCGCGTAACGGAATGCTCATTTTTCAATTTGCAATTGTCGCCTTTTTTATAATTGGATCTTATATTGTTTATGAACAAATTCAATATTTACAAAATAAAGATCTTGGGTTTAAAGGAAATCAGGTAATTTCTGTAACATTAAACTTTCCTTCTTCCGATTATGAGGGAGAAAATGCAGAAAAAAATATCTACAGTAAATACAGTCTTATAAAGGATCAATTAAGCAAAATAAAAGGTGTCGAAGAAATCTCAACCGGTCTTATTTCTTTTGATGGTTCTGACAATTTTATTAATCCTGTGCTATATAAAGATGAACTTTTTAAGGAGAGAACAATAGCCTTAGATTTTGGCATGTTTGAAATGTTGAATATCAAAATTATCAAAGGAAGAAATTTTGACAGAAAACTAGCTTCAGACACTATTAATTCGGTGATTATAAACGAAAGTGCTTTAAAGTTGATGAATATTAAGAATCCGATTGGAGAAGAATTATTGATACGAAATCAAAAATTAAAAATCATTGGTATTGTTAAGGATTTTAATTTATTAAGCCCAGAAATGAAAGTGCCTCCAATTTCATTCTATCACCTAAAGACCTTGGGAGTGTCACATGACATCAACAAAGTTTTTATAAAATTAAAACTTGATGCTTCAGGAAAGACAATTGAAAGTATAGAAAAATTATGGTCAAAAGTAGCTCCCGAATATCCCTTTAAGTATGATTTCGTAAATAAGGAATATGCCAGAACTTACGAATCGTACGTCAAGCAAAAGAATTTATTTTCTTTATTGAATGTTGTAGTCATTCTTATTGCTTTGTTTGGATTATTTGCATTAGCTTCTTATTCTATTCAGAGAAGAATGAAAGAAATTGCAATTCGAAAAACTTTAGGAGCAGAAACCAATATTTTATTGAAAGAATTATCAAAACAATATGTTTTGTATTGTGCAATTGGATTTCTAATCGCCATTTTTCCAGCTTATTTTTTATTGCAAAAATGGCTCAATAATTTCGCTTTTAGAATTGAAATTCCAGTGTCTGCCGTTTTTATTTTCTTTTGTTATTTTACTATTTCTAACGCTATGCATTGTTTTAACAAAAGCCTACCTAGCCACAAAAGTTGATGTTTTAAAATACTTAAAATACGAATAAAGATTTCTGTATAGTAAACCAAAAAGCGTTCGCCAAGGCGAACGCTTTTTTTATATAGTTTTAAAAATCAATTTCAATGTCAATATCAATACCAAAAAATCTAGTTAACAACTCACAATTAACAATTAACAATTAAACTCACTCCTTCTTCGTGAATCCTTTTCTCGTCATTTCTCCCCAGCCTTTGGTTCCCATAATTTTTTCTTTATAACCAACTAATGCGACATAAACAGTAAGCGGATGAAAATACAATGGTTCTATGAAAGCGACCATAAGAAGCTTAAAGAAATCAATTTGTTTTGGATATTTATGATAGGTTCGTTCTTCACTGAATAAAGCGATAACCGAAAAGAAAACAGCAAAAGAATATACAAATAGTAATAGCAAAAAGAAAAAATGCCAGTTTAACAGACCGAAAATAATAAACAAAATAGTTATTAGAAGACCAATAAATTCGATTGCAGGAGCTAAAAATTCAAACAAGGTCCAATATGGTACGCTCAACATTCCTAACAGTTTATATTTCGGATTCAGGAACATTTTTTTGTGAATACCAAGTGTTTCTATTGTTCCTCGCATCCAGCAGTACGCGTTGTTTTTTAAAAATCGTAAAATCTTCTGGAGCTTCTGTCCAACAAAGCGGATCGGGAATGTAACTAACGGCATACGGAAGTTTGTTTTCCAGCATATAACGGCGCATTCTTACGATCAATTCCATGTCTTCGCCAACGGTTTTTGTACTGTAACCTCCGGCTAATATTGCTACTTCTTTGTCAAATGCTCCAAATGCACCGCTTATCAGCAATAAACCATCCAATCTTCCCCATGCCATTCTTCCTAAAAGAAAAGCCCTTAGATATTCTAAAACCTGAATTCTAGGCAACATTCGATCTGGAATATTAACCTCAACCAATCGTCCGTTTTTAATCACGCATTGATTGGCTATTCGAACAACTCCGCCAGTGGCAATAATGCGTTTTCCCTGAGATTCTAAAAATGGTTTTGCGAGTTTTAAAAGTGAATCTTTATCGAGGATACAATCGACATCAATACAAACAACATAAGGATTTTCGGCAATATTAAGTCCAACATTCAACGCGTCGGCTTTACCCCCATTTTCTTTGTCAACTACAATCAATTTTTTGTAAGTCGCATTTCTGGATTTATAGATTCCTTTAATCTTTTTTGTTTCTATTTTAGGATGAATATCCAGTTCCGTCAAAACCAAATCGTAGGTTTTAATCAGGATTTCCATCGAATTATCCTTGCTCCCGTCATTCACTAAAATGGCCTCATAATTATTGTAATTAAGAGACAATAGTGATTTTACATTTTCTTGAATAGTTAAACCCTCATTGTATGCAGGCGCAATAAGTGACAATTTTGGTGCAAATTCGCTGGTAAGAAGTACGTTATAATCTACAAAGCTATTTTTTTTGAGGTAACTTCTAAGCTCTTTTGTAGAGAGATAGGCTAAAATTAGATACGAAGACATGATCAATATCGCATATCCCAAAATCAGCAGGATATACACATCTAAGAACCATGTTATTTCAGTATTAAAAAAAGTCATTTGTTTTTATAAATTTATACTGTTAATGTCTGCAGAATACTTTGGGCTTCGTATTTTATCATTGTATTTGGCGCTTTTTCAGCCAGTTGTGCTACAAAAGGAATTTTCTGTGTGAGCTTTAATTCTTTTATCAGCTTTAATCCAAGCGCTATTACAGTTGTATTTTGTGATTCCAATAAATGCTCAATTCCTTCGGTGTCGCCAACATCGTGTCTTTTAAAAGCGTCGATAATATTCAGCTGGGTCCACTCATCGATTGGGTCTGGATGTTCTACGAGATATATAATGCTGTTTGTTCCTGCAAGTTTAATACAAGCATTTATAGCAGTAATTTTTAAGGTTTTATTTCTCGCTTTAGAATGGATTATAATCTTATCGAAAGCATCATTTATATTGAATTCTGCCAATTCTGTAATTCCTTTGCATTTTACTTCCCATTTCAGGCTTTTAAGCTTTTTAAATGACCCTTTTATGAGGTTAGAATCTTTGTAAAACTGTTCCAATTTCTGTGCATAAACGCCTTCGTAATTTTTGTGCAGGTTGATAATTGACTCCGTCAGTACTTCTCTAAAAAAGGAAGTGTCCAAAAGCACTAAAAAGTTTTTATTTTCTTTAATAGCCGCAAAGGAAGCATCCTCAAAAATCACCGAAGTCATCAGCTGATTAATCTCTTTGTCATATTCGGTGCGAAGTCTTTCTTGTTTTATTTTTGTATTTCGGCTTGCCACAATAAACAAATACAAAATAAATGATGCACATACAAATATGTATATGGCGAAAGTTAGAAAAGGCACCTCCCAATTCCCATTTTTATATGATTCCCAGATTTCTGTCATATTAAAAACGTTTGGTTACAATTAACTGTACATTAAACCTGTTTCTATATTCTCCCGGAACATATTCTTCGCGCTCATACAGGAAAATTGGGCGAACAAAAAAGGATTCTCCAAAACGATGCTGGTACTGAATTCCTGCTCTATATGCTTTTAACGGCTGTGTAAAGCTATTATAAAGATACAAATACGGCACATTTCCGTATTGCAGTTCGAATCTAATCAAACGTTCTTTTTCTTCATTTACTTTTTGTAAACTTAAAACGTGAGAAAACAATTCGTTTGTTGTATCATAATACGGTCTATAAGCGACAGTGTAAACTCCTGCAGTATAAGCCAATTGACCTGTAAGCAAAGTAATATCATCTGTTTCAAAATGCATAAATCTTGCTCCCAAAGAGTAATCAAACTTTTTGTGTGGTGCAAAGTAATATTCTAAACCCGCTTTTGCGACAGGAAATATCGTTTCGCCTGTAGAAACGCCTCCATTTGCATATAAATAGCTTTTATTGGAAAAGGTTTGATAATAATCGGCTTCAAATAACATTTGGGTATCATCACCAATATTTCCTACATTGGCACGGCCGACAATTGCCGATTTGCTGAATTTATGTGAATATTCTACATATCCGTAATGAAATGGAGAAAGTCCTGGTTCTGATGTCGAAATATTTAAATAGGAAGCAGATACAGCATTTTTTGCTTTACGTCCGATCAATGTTCGAATTCCTCTAAAAACCTGTGTGCTATTATCTATAGATGAGAATTTTTCGATTAAATCTAATGCTTCTTGGTCGCGGTTCAGTTTTTCGAGACAAGTTGCTTTTATCTTTAAAACATCAATCGATTTTGGATCAATTGCTAGATATTTATCGCAGTATGCAATACACTTTTCATAATCTTCCGACCAAAAATAAATAGTAACAAGTGCCTGTAAAGCTTCTGCATTCGGATTTGCTCGGTCTGCCATTGGAGACAAAATCTTTACTGCCGTTTTATAGTCTTTTTTCCAGCTGTAAATACGTCCAGTATAAACTTGGATATCTTCATTTTCAGGAAATTTGGCACGTAAAGGCTCAATTAATGCTAATGCTTTATCGTAGTTTTCTTTTTCAACCTCCCGTTTTACATTCGCCAGCGTTTCATCAATAGACAATTCTTGTCCAATTGCAATAGACGAAATAAAAAGCATTAAAATTGAATAATATATAAACTTCATTAGAAACGTTTATTTAGTAATTTATTAATTCTCACCAAAAGCACGGCCGGACTCACAGGTTTAGCAATAAATTCGTTTGCACCAATATCAAAAGAATCTAGTTCGGTTTGTTCTACACCAGAAGATGTCAGTATAATTATGGGAGTATCTGCGCTAATATGCTCTCTAACGTATTGCGTAATTTCCATGCCGCTTTTACCGGGCATATTAATATCTGTCAGGATTAGATCGTATGGATTGTTTTGTATAGCTTGTAATGCTTCTTCTCCATCAGAAAACTGGTCAACACTAAATCCTTTAGATTCTAAGAAAAAAGATAATGATTTGCGTAGGATGTCATTATCTTCTGCTAAAATAATTCTCATTTTTTTATATTTTTTCTTGGGGCAAACTTTTATTATAACATCATTATTGTAAAGCTAGAGCTTATTTCTGTTTTATCATAGCTCTTTCAGAATTTTTACGACTTCGATAATACCGCAATGTAAAATATTGACTTTATCCAAAGTTTCACTGGTAAATTGACCTGCAGAAGCTTCTTCTTCAATTATAGTCGCACAATTGCTAAGGTCTGTAAGCATAAAAATATCTAAGCTGGATTTCATATTATGCGCCAATTTTTTCACAGTATCGTGATCGGAATTGTGAAATGCTTCTTCGAGCTGCGCTGTTTGATTTGGAATTTTCTCTATAAAAAGATCAATCATATCTTTTCTGAAATCGGTATCGTCGCAAGCCATTTCGTCTAGAAAAGAAAGATCTACAGTCCTTTTGTTATGAACTTCTTTATCTGGATTCATTACCGTTTTTATCGCTTTTAAAAGAACCGCCTGTTTAAAAGGTTTCGGTACATAAGCATTCATTCCTACTTTATAGCATCGTTCCTGTTCTCCAACCAAAGAGTGCGCGGTCATGGCAATAATAGGAATAGAAGAATTCATTTCATTACGAATGTATTCTGTTGTCTGATACCCATCTTTAAGAGGCATTTGAAGGTCCATTAGAACCAAATCATATTTATTTTGAGACAAAAGTTCAATTCCTTCCTCGCCATTATGTGCAATATCCAGATCAAAACCAAAATTATTGATTACACTTTTTGCCAGTTTCTGATTCAAAACATTGTCTTCGCAAAGCAGTATTTTCAAATGACCAAGATCATTTTTAGAAATTAGTTTAGGTGCTGTTTCTCTATCCTGAGCCTTTTTATAAGTAAGTATAAATGAAAATTCAGAACCGCGGTTTAGTTCACTTTTAACATAGATTTCGCCATTTTGCAATTCTATCAACTGCTTTACAATATTAAGACCAAGTCCCGTACCTCCGTAAGTACGTGTGGTACTATCTTCACCTTGTGTAAAACGTTCAAAAATAGTCGTAAGTTTATTTTTTTGTATCCCAATTCCGGTATCTTTTACAGAAAACTTCAGTGTGTAGTTATCTTCTGTTTCCTCCATTTTTTTTACAGAAACGGTCACTTCGCCTTCATTTGTAAATTTAAGTGAGTTTCCTATAAGATTAACCAAAATCTGGTTCAGTCTTCCTTGGTCACCAACTACAACATCGGGCATTTCTGCATCTAAAAAGAGATTAAAATCTACTTCTTTCTGAACTTTTACTTTTAATAAATTATAAGCGTGTTTAAGTGTCTTTTTTAAATTAAAAGGCTCTGAATCGATTGCTAAATTTCCGGATTCAATTTTAGAAAGATCCAGAATATCGTTTACAATCAAAAGCAGATTTTCTCCTGCAATTTGTACACTTTCGATATAATCACGCTGTACTTCGTCCAGTTCTGTCTGCGCTAAAAGATCGGTAAAACCAATTACGGCATTTAAAGGCGTTCTAATTTCGTGGCTCATATTGGCTACAAAACTGTCTCTTGCGAGTACTGCTTTTTCTGCAATTTTCTTTTGAGCGTCTAATTGAATATTTTTTGTCCCTAATTCTAATTGAGCCATCACGTGTTTGGCAACAATTGAAAGTGCATTTCGCTGATTTTCATTTAGTTCTTTTGCAATATGATCTACAGCGCACAGCGTTCCAATATTATATCCATCAGGTGTTGTAATTGGAACTCCAGCATAGAATCTCACATTGAATCCGCCTGTAACATTAGGATCTTCCTTAAACTGATCGTTTAAATGAGTATCCTTTATTTCTACCATTTTGGTATCTAAAATGGTATAACGGCAAAAAGAAATTTCACGAGGTACTTCTGAAACACCAACGCCTATTTCAGATTTAAACCATTGTCTGCTCTCGTCTATAAAGGAAATATGAGCAATAGGGACACCGCAGATGTACGACACAAGTTTTGTGGCATCATCAAAAGCATGATCAGGAAGTGTATCTAATATATTGTAACGTTTTAAAGCGGCTAAACGTTGTAGTTCGTTTTCTGGGATGGGGAAATTGTTATTCATGGTATTATGTAGGTAATGCGTACAAAGATAAATTTAAAATAAGAGATTTGTCTCCTTTTTTTGGGGTTCAAATCTCCTTTTTATTGATTTACAAGCTCTAATCTAATTTTGTACAGGTATATATTGCTATATATACGAAATTTTTACAGGAATGTTTTCTAATTCCTATAAAAAAATTACAATTCGATAATTTGATCCAGTTCCAGTGTTACAGTATCTTTAGGAAGTACTTTTGGAGCTTTGGCTAATTTCTGTGCTAAAAATGCTGTTGAAATTGGTTTCAGATTTTTAAAAAGACCAATTGCGTTTAGTGCTTTCAGAATTTTTACTGAAATTTTTTCGCCAAAACGATCTGTGTTTTGACGGATTAATGGTCCTGGCCTGAAAATTATATATTGAGGGAATTGAAGGTCACGTATATGTTCTTCTAGCTTTCCTTTCATTTTAGAATAAAAAACACTGCTTTTTGATGAAGCTCCGTAAGTTGAAACTAATACAAAAGAATTTACTTGATTTTTTTTAGCGGAAGTCGCAAATCGTCGCTGGAATTTCAAAATCAATTTTCCACTGATTGTCTTTTGAACCTGCATCTTTTAAGGTTGTTCCGAGACAAGAAAAAAGAACATCTCCAGTAATTAAATCCTGAAAGGAATTCACATCTGAAAAATCAACAATATGTTCCGTAAGTTTTGGATTTGATTTCCCAAAGGAACGCCTTACGAAAATAGAAACCGAAGTATAACTACTATCTTCTAAAAGCTGTTCGACCAATTCTTTTCCCGTTGCGCCTGTTGCTCCAATTATTAATGCTTTCATAATTAAATCGTTTTACAAGTAAATATAATACTCTTTAATCGAAAAACCCCTTTACCAAATAAGTAAAGGGGTTTGTTTAATAAATTTATGATGGTCTAAATTTAGTCAACTCTTTTTACAGAAAGTTTATCTAAACAAAAATAAGTCGCCGTATTCATACCATAAATTGGATCTGAATCTGATGAAGCCATTTGGAAAACCAAATACTGAACTTCTCCTAACTCTTCAAGATCAGAAGCATCAACATTTACCCAGCCTGTTGGCATTACCAGCGATGAGCCAGTATAGTCTGCTAAAGAATGTGTGATTGGATTTGTAATTTGTCCATTTGCTTTCACACCGTAAATTAATAATTCAAAATGATCTCCAGTTCCAAAAGCCTGTGCAAATCCGTCTCCATACAAACACCCATAATAAGGCCAAGGATGAATATTGATTTTTAGTCCCAGAACTTCATATAATCCCGTGTTTCCAATTTTAATCCAGTTAGAAAAATCTGATTCTGAAAAAGTAGTTCCTTCTGGAGATACAGGATCTAAATAACTAGACCAATATGCCACAATGTAAGGATCTCCCGAAGTTCCAGGTTTCCCCGGCGTAGTTGTAGAAGAAGTTCCAAAACCGCTTCCTGCCATAGTTCCCCATTGATGAGCTACCCATCCATCTGATCCGCCCGGCGCCGCACCAGAGCCATAATCTGTAATATCATTTACGTTTGAAACAATAAATCCGTCCCAATAATTATAACCAGCAGATGTTGCTGTGTGCGAAAATGTAAAAATATCTACATTTAAATTAGTGTTTGAAACATACGTATTCTGCCAGTACTTCCCTCCTGTTGTTGTAATACCACTGCTTAATAAAGCACTTGTAAGATTAAGGGTCGTCGTGGTTCCTATTGATGGATCTGTAACGGCTGTTTTTGCTGTCGTTGATGTAGTTTTTAGTACTGCATCAGCACTTGAACTATTTAAAACATCGTCATCACTGCTCTGCAGGATGAAAATCCCAGCATAAGACCTAAGGTCAAAAAATAAACTACTTTTTTCATGATTTATAAAATTTAGGGTTAATAGTCAGGTTTATTGTTTATTGTTACTGGTCACATTCACTAATCACTAATCACTATTCACTATTCACTTTCCACTAATCACTATTCACTAATCACTATTCACTATTCACCATTCACTATTCACTTTCCACTAATCACTAATCACTACTTATTGTTTCGGAAAATTTAAATCTGAAACCTCTTCAAAAATGCTCGTCAATAAATCGTTAGCGCCCAATGTCGTAAACGTTGGCACATAGACTTTTACGAAATCTACTCCTGGCAAATGCACTTTCTTTCCGTCTTTGTCCACAGCCCAAGAAATATCTATAGAAGGATCTTTAATACCGCCGTAACCCCAGTCAAAAGTTCCAACATTGTAGGTTGTTCCAGCACCGTCGCTTACATCTTTTGTTGGTATAAATACTTTTGTTCCTTTTAAAGTATAGCTATCTCCTACCCACGCTGGGAAATAATTATTTCGTCTGCGGTTGTATGTTCTTGTAATTGTACCCGAAACATTTTTATTATCCGTCCACGGAAGATAAGCCGTATCGTACTGCCAAGTTGCTTTTGCGCCCGCTACTGGACTTGCGTATCGCGTTAGGTTTCTTATAAGTAACTTCATAATTCTTAACTGTTGTCGATTTATGGTATTCACTTCCTGCGATTTCATACCATTCATTTTCATCTGCAACACCATTTTTATTCGCATCATAAGCTACTGCGATACTTACTGGAGAATATTTAGTGGCGGTAGTTCCTGTTGCCATCTGAACAATAAAATCACGTTTTCCAAAAGCATTGATAACCGTATGGTCAAAAGCGGTTACAATATATCCCCCAAATGTCCCCAAATTAACAGAACCACCTTCTTTTAAAGTCGCTTGAGTTTGCGTAAAAGATTCTTCTTTTGTAGTGTAAGCACCTACATTATAAACTGGTGCAGGCAAAAAGTCGATAAGCGTTAATGCTTTTGCCGTATATGTTTTTCCAGTTTCTGAAACGGTAACTTTAGCGACAACCTGTTTTACAATTTTATCAACTGTAACTTTAAAATCTACTACATAATCAGCGACTTTTGGAGTAATAAATAATAACGTTTTACTGTCGCCAATAATCGAATCTTTGACTGCTCCGTCTTTATCAATCACTTTAATAGACCATTGGTATGCTGTAGTTTTTCCTTCTCCATTTTCGATTGTAACTTCTGGAGTTATTGCTGCAGAGCATTATATTGCTGCACTGCAAACTCTGAAGCTAGTTTTATGGCAATCGTTGGATCTTTAGCCGGTTCTTCTATAATTACTTCTGGTTTTGAATCGTCGTTACTGCAGGAATAAAAAGAAACAAGAGCAATTAGCAATAAACTATACTTTAAATACTTTTTCATGGTCTTATTTATTTACTTGTTTTAAATTGTATTTTTTTAATATATGAAGGTCACCCGCTCCTGCAAACACAGTCGCCATTGAAGATTGCTTGCTGGCAGAGTCCCATTGGTTCGCTCACACAGTTCACTACTTTTATAAAATCGATACCAGGAAGATTTGCTTTGTTTCCGTTTTTATCAACTGCCCAGTCAATATCGATATCTGGGTTTACGGCATTTACATATCCCCATTCTGGAGGTGTAGAATACCATAATGTAGTTTGGTTTGGACGTAAAGGCGTAAAATCAACATCGAGTTTCAAACCTTCATAACTAACTGAAGTCTGAGAAGCCCACAATGGATAAAATTCTTTTCTACTTCTTGGTCTTGCCAAATAGAAAGTTTCACCTTGATTATTTTCGCAGAATACGTGTTCATAATCTAAGAAAAGTGCACTGGAGGTAACTAAAGGTTCTCCTGTCGCTTTTTTATGATATGTAACTTTAAAATTCTTAACGGTATTTGATTTCGCATGCTGACTTCCAACAATTTCATACCATTCGTCTGCATCTGGCTTTCCGTTTTTATTTTTATCGTAAGCGACATAAATCAATCCAGGTGCTGGCGGATTTGCTTTGGCAACTGCAGAATTGGTAACATCTCCTCCATACACTCTAAAATCGCTTGTTCCAGGAACATTCACTACAGTGTGATCGAATCCCACAACAATAGAGCCTCCAAAACCTCCTAAGTCTAATAAATAGCCTACATTGGTTTCGCTGATTCTTCCTAAAGCTGTTTTCATTACATCTTCCTTAGAATTGCCTTCTTTGTAAATATCATTGGCAAACATTCCCGGCGCTGGGTCAAAATCGAAAATGCGGGTGATATACGGATTAAAATTCGCGGTTTCGTTTGTTACATTGACTATTGTATTCTTAGTTCCTTTTTTATTAGTCGCCGTTACATTTAAGGTAAATTCATAAGAACCTGCGTAAATAGCTGTAAATCGTAAGTCTTTAGTGTTTCCTACAATAGAATCGGTGACTTGGTTTACTGGATTTTTAGTCATAATCCATTCGTAGTTAGCGACCGCACCAGCATCAGAAGCTGTTATATCTAAAACCGTAAAAGTTGGTGTTTCAAACTTCTCCTGAAGTGTAATTTCAATGGTATTCGCATTTTCATCTGCTTTGTCATCACTCTTTGCGGCCAATAAAGGCGAAAGCAAATGCGAGTACTAAAAATCGGGTAACATTTTTTTCATAATTTGGATATAATAATTTGATTTGATACTAGTTAAATTATCTCGTAGGAATATTTTCTCCTAAGAGATGTAAGTCTGAAGCGCCCATAATTTCTGTCGAAGTTTCTCCAAGCCAGCCCGCCTGCTGATTCAATCCGTTGTAGACTTTTACAAAATCGATTGCCGGAAGCTGTACTTTTTTTCCGTTTTGATCCATTGCCCAGTCGATATCTATGGCAGAATCGTCGTCATTGTTAGGGGCATTATCGGCATAACCGTATAGAAAAGCATATTGGACAAAATAACTTCCGTTACCACTTTCGTCTACTGCATTATCTGGTAATCTTGTCCCTTTAAAAGTAATTGCGGCCTGATCTTTCAGCCATTTTGGCCAATATTCTAAGGAATGATTGTAGGCATTGTTTTGCGCCAGAAATCCCTCTTTTCCCTGATTGTCTTTCCAATAGATATATTCCATATCTGTAAAAAGAACAGTTCCGGTTCCATGCCTGGAACAGGTATTTTATTGGGATCTGGTCTATGATACGTAATCTCATAATTGCGAATCGTCTTTTCCATTTTATGACCACCGCCTTCAATTTCAAACCATTCATCATCTGGAAGTCCGTTTTTATTTTTATCGTATGAAACCATGATTACGCCTGCTTCACTGCTTCCGCCTCTTAATTCCGAATTCGGATTCGGATTGGCTTCTGCCCAAAAAGCATTTCCTAAAACCCTAAAATCACGCTTGCCTTTTAAGTTTACAATGCTGTGATCGAAACCAAAAACCACATAGCCGCCAAAAGCGCCTAGCGAAATAAGATCTCCGTTTTTCTTCGCCAAGTAGGAATTGGCTCTTGTCAAAATTCTTTCGGCTGTGTCGCCATCATTAGCTACCGGAAGATCATTTACAAATTGTCCCGGAGCGGGTTTAAATTCAAATACTTTAGCGATATAACTTTTTAATTCTTTCGTCTCGGCAGTTACAGCAATGGTAACTTTTTGGGTCTGAGTAATTCCTTTGTCCGTTATAACGACTTTAAATTCATAAGTTCCTTCTGCTGTTGCTTGCAAATAAGGCTTCTTTTGATGTTGTATTTACCAGCGAATAATTTTCAGAAGAAACACTTTCAATCTCCCAATTGTAAACGGCATCTGCACTTGCACTTGTTTTGGGACTGATCGCCGTTATTGTAAAACGCTGTGCTTTATATTCGTTTGTCTGCGGTTCTTCTACACCTGTTTCACTTCCGTTATCACCGCCAGAGCAGTTTGTGAGCGCAATTGATGCAAAAGCAAATACCAGTGTTCTAAAACATTTTAAAAGTCTTTTATCCATATTTTTATTTTTTAGTTATAAAGGCAATGTGCCCGGGAATATTTCCTGCCGTAGTTTTCCATTTTAATTTTCCATCGGGCGTAAAACAGTAGATATATCCCGTTACAACATAGTTTTGCGCATCTGTAATGTATATTTCTTTGGTTTCTGGATTTACCTGAAGTCCGTACGGAATCATGATTTTTTTGTCTGTACCGTCAGTAATAATTTTATCGCTTATTATTTTTTTGGTTTTAGTGTCGAGAATACCGTACGTAATCTTATTACTGTTAGTGAGATAACTCCACGAAACACTATAATAATAAAGCAGATCATCGACCAGACACATTCCTAAAACAGGAATATCGAGTCGCATTTTCTTCTCGTCTGTCTGCGTGTCAATTACAAAAAGATTAGAGGGTGTGTTGTAATAATCGCCTCTCGAACTCACATAAATATCACCTCGGCTGTCAATTTCCATACTGTATAAATTGATGCCGACATCTATTTTTTTAATTTCTGTAAAAGTTTCAAGATCAATAACAGAGATTGTTCTATCGTAATTTGGAACTCTGTAACCGCCAGAATTGGCTACGTATAATTTACCGTTATGGACCACCATTTGCTCGGGCTGATAACCAACCGTAACTTTTCTTTTATTTCTAATGAAGTCGTGTCGATTTCTGCAACAAAACCAATTTCTGCATTTGGATTTATCGCTACAGGTCCAGAATACGAACTCACATACGCCTTGTCTTTGTAAAAAGTCACATAACGGCAATTTGGAATATCAATTTTCTTGATGCGTTTGGCTGTCCATTTTTCTAAAACTTCAACTTTGTTTGAAACATTTATAACCGCATAAACCTTGTTGCCGTAGATTTGAATATCGTTTCCAACATCGCCAAGTTCTTTTACAACTGCTGGGTTTCGTTCAGAATAAACATCTGTCGTATAGTTTCCTGTTCGGTAATTGAACACGTCAATACTCGCCCTGTTCATTCCCATATTTCCTTCGTTAAGAAGATAAAAACCTTCAATCTTGCCGTCACTTCTCGGAGGTGCAACACTTACATCTGAGGAAAGAAATATCGTTTCGTCTTCCCTGCACGAGTAAAGCGAAAAGGCTATTAAAAAACTAAAAACTATTTTTATAATTCTCTTTTTCATAACTCAAAACTGATTATAAATTTGAATGTTCGGCCTGGCATTGGATAATTGTAAATCACTTCATACTGCTGATTAAAAGCATTGTTCATTTCTACAGTTCCATTAAATTTGTATGTATTGAAAGTAAAAGACTTTTGAACTGCCAAATCGTGTGTGTACCAAGGCTGTACTTCATTGACTTTAATATTATTGACATTTCCGTTATAGCGTTTTCCAACATATATAAAACTGTAATTGAAATTCCACGATTTATAGCCGGCGTTTAAAATTCCAGAGTCGCTGTGCCACGGCGTATACGGAATCTGATCGCCGTAAGAAGACATTTCTAAACCTGAAAATTTGGTAAAATCCTGACTTTGAGAATAGGTATAAGTCAAGTTTGCATTTAGATTTACTAGATCAATATGCGCGACCATGTTTACAACCGTTTCAATTCCTTTTCCTTTTACCTGTCCAATGTTGGTCATCATCCAGCGGAATAGATTTCCTGTCGGCGCGGCTACAATTTTGTCTTTTGTATTGGTGTAATATCCATCTGCCTGAATAGAAAATTTATCGAAAAAGCTTTCCCTTACGGGGAAATTATATGTAAAACCAATATCATATTGGTTCATATATTCTGGGCGTAACGTACTCGATCCAACCATTGTATAATACAAATCATTAAAAGTGGGCATTCTGAAAATTCGTTTGGCAAATGCGCGCAAATTGAAATCGTATTTCTTAAAAGGAGTATAACCGAGAAACAAAGCAGGTGTCATTTCGGTTTTATTTGGCGCTTTGGCGTTGAACTTTACCTCTTCGATAACGCGGGTGGCAAGGACATTTCCTAAAACTTTAAAACCTTCATATCGGTACGAACTTGCCAAAGAAACAAGCGCTGTATAACGCTGTGGAAAAGAAAATTGCGTCTGAATTCCTCTTCGTGTTGCATTTAATTTATTGTATTGAAAATCGGTTGACAGCGAAACATCCCAAGTGGGTAAAATGCTGTACATATTAACCGCAGAGAAATAAGTTTCCTGTTGGAAATAGCTGTCATCAGACTGTGCGCCTTCGGTTACGGTTTCACCTAAAACGTTTGTCGTATCTCTGGCAATGTAATGCGTGTAATCGTACGCAAATTTTCCTTTTACTTGAAATTTATATTTTTCAGAAACATCTTTAGTTAGAAAAGCCTGCCCAAAAAAATTCTTGTCGAACTGCCTGAAACCATCTGAAAATTTATTTTCTACGATTGCACCTGGAGCACCTCTTTCAGAATCGTAATAATATACTTTGGCGTCCCAAGATCCTTTATTTATTTTTCCATAAACACCAGATTCAAATCGGAGCGCTTCAATATCACTGTTCCATCTTATGGCTGTTGTATCGTAAGCTGTAGTGCCGTCCTGATTTTTTCTTTTGTATCGAAATTTATACTGTCCATTGGACTTTATATATTCTGAACTGACACTCATACTTACTTTGTCGCTCAGTTTTTGTTCCCATCTAAAAGAAGGATCATGATAATTGATTGACATTGTTTTGTAGCGAACCAGCAAATTTGTCTTTTTTAGAACCAGCAAAAACAGGACGTTTTGTTTTCATATAAATGGCAGAAGCCGAAGCAAAATCCTTTGCCGATTGAAAAATTTCGCTCTTTTGTCCATTATACATGGTGAGCGATTCCATATCGTCAAGCGAATATTTTCCAAGATCTGTCACGCCGTTTTGAGCATTTCCAAGTTGAATTCCGTCATAGAAAACACCAACATGATGCGTTCCCATATTACGCACATCAACGGTTTTTAGACCGCCCACACCACCATAATCTTTGATTTGAGTTCCAGCAAAATAGCGAAGCGCATCAGCCACAGTATGACCTGCCAGATTCTCGAGCAGAACGCCCGAAAGACTTTGTACCGGAATAACTTCCTGATACGGTTTTCCTTTTAAAATTACTTCTTTTAAAACCCGTGAACTATCAGTCACAACCTGCGAATGAAGCCAAAAGGGAAAAAATAAAATAAAAGTCTGCGAAAAAAGTTTTCTTTAAATTATACATCACTATTTAATTAAATAAACTTTAGTGATGCAGTAATTACATAAACGTAGAATTAGCCTCGTGCAAAACAGCTGGCTATTATCTTTGTTATCAACTTCATACCACGAAAGTTTTAAACTATGTGATCGTGGCAGGTCTCCTGACTTGTTCTATCTTTAAACGGCCTTCTCATCCCGCAAAGCGGGGCAATGGCATTAGTAAATGTTTAAAGACTTTGTGTAGAACTTACAGTAGCGGGTCTGTTCAGGATTTGCACCTGATTCCCTTTTAACTATTTTTTCTGATGAAAAAACAGACCAAAATCAGGCGCAAAGATATAACTATCTTTATAAAAATGATTTTTAATTTTTTCTAAGTGTGGTTGAAGCCGATTTTGAAAAAGCCAAAAGCCTTTAAAAAGCAGGCTCTTAAAAGTTTATTTTCTGGATTTTTTCGAATTAACGGCATTAAAAGAATACGAAACCATTACATAACTCCAAAGCGCTAATTTAGTATTTTCCTGCACTTTTGGAAGATATTGCATCGTATCTGTAGATTTATAAAAAGAAAAAGCACCGTTGATTTCTAATTGTTTTATAGGAATATATTTTAGTGAAAAATCATTCTCAAATCCGAGAAATTTAGAAACTTCCTGATTGTTACTATCTAACAAAGGATATTGGGTGTAAAAAAGGTGAAAATCTGACCGAATCGATAATTTTGAACTTAACGGGAACAATGCAAACAAATACGGATTTACAAGACCTCTGCCTCCAACATCCGCAGGGAAACGAGTAAAAATATTCATGTTGCCGTTGAATTTCCAAGTAACGCCATACAGAACGTCAAAATCTCTAGAATCTTCAATAGTAGTTTGAGAACTGCCGCCACTAATGATTTCCGCCCCTAAGCGCCATGTCGCTTTTGGAAGAGACAACTTAATTTCGGGTCGCAGATAATACGCCAGCAAATCCTGTCCTTTTTGATTTTGTCCAAACTGCAGATAAGTGTTTAAAGTGTAATACCAGTTCTTCTTTTTAAACTCAATTCTTCCGCCTGCAGTTGCACGGGCGTACAAAGTTTCTGAATTAGTCTTTTCTAAAAAATCAACTGTATTTAGTGAATTAAAAGTGAAGCTTTTATTCCAATTGTAACTAAAATTATACACCAGCATATATTTGTATCTATTAGATGTTACGGGCGAATAAGCAGTTTCAAAACTTGTATTATAGTTTCGTGTAAATAAGAAGAAAAAATCATTAGCAAAATGTTGAGAATATTTCATAATTCGAATTCCTTCATGCGATCTTCCCTGCTGTGCCCAAGGAGCATCAGAAAATAACCTTCCATTATCTAATAAAATACTTTGTCTTCCTAAACGAAAATTTATGTTTCTAAATTTAGTTTCAAAAAACAATTGATAAAAATTTATACTGCCGACTTTTGAATTAGAATTTTCTTTGTCCCAAACGTGAATTTCCTGTAAGTCAGATTTTACAAACCATTTTTCACTAGTAAATTGCATTGAAATTCTATTTCGCTGTGTAATATAAAAGTAGGGATCGATTGAGTCATTTGGCGGAAGAATATAATTTGAAGTGTATTCTGCTCGTGGACGTATTTCAATATTCATTTGAAACTTCTTTGCAATAAACTGCTTTTTTCCTGCGCCTTTACTTTACCTGTAATGGCTAAACAGAAGAATAAGACGAAAAAAGTTTTAAATAAGTCGTTGAATTTCATTTAAATATTGACCCGATAGAATTACTATACAAATATAATAGTATAGTAATCTCTATGATCAGATTTTTTTTATTTCTAAATAATTATGCTTCACTTTTAATTTTATTATCGTAATATTGCAATATTAAATAATAAATTATGGGAGCGACTAAAACAGAACACTTTACAGATGCACAAAATCAAATTGCTGTAATTGCTAAGGCATTGGGACATCCTGCCAGAATCGCCATACTAGAATATTTATTAAAAGTGAATGAATGTATCTGCGGCGATATTGTAAACGAACTGCCCCTTGCACAGCCTACGGTTTCCCAGCATTTGAAAGAACTAAAAAATGCAGGTATCATTAAAGGAAATATTTCTGGAAATTCTATCTGCTATTGTATTGATGAAAAAACAATCGAAATTTTAAATACTTATTTTTTAAATATCACTCAGACTATTTCAAAATCAAAATGCTGTTAAGCATTTTTTTGACTAGATATATCGCAATATTGCATTAAAACGATTAAATAAAAACAACATGAAATTATCAGAAGTAAAACAAATTTTACCAACATTAGAAAATGTTGAATTTCAATTAGAAGACGGCACTTTTGTTCCTGAACATTTCCACGTAACAGAAGTTGGAATTATTAAAAAGAACTTTATAGACTGTGGAGGTGTGATCAGAAATGAAGAAGTGGTAAACTTTCAGCTTTGGAATGCAGACGATTTTGAGCATCGCCTGAAACCAAATAAATTATTGCATATTATTACACTTTCCGAAGATAAGCTTCATATTCAAGATCTTGAAATAGAAGTAGAATATCAAAACGTAACTATTGGCAAGTATGATCTGGATTTTAATGGCAAAAACTTTGTCCTTAAAAACAAAACAACGGCTTGTTTGGCACAAGATGCATGCGGTATTCCAACAGAAAAGCAAAAAATAATTCTAAGAGAAGCAACCGATAATGCTTCTTGCTGTACACCAAATTCTGGATGCTGTTAAGCAATGAAAGAGCTGATCATTAAATATAAAAAACCAATTATCATTACCACTTCTGTTATTGTGCTACAACTTTTTTTGGGTTTGAACCCAAATTTTGTATCATCAACATCATTTGGTTATTCGTTTAAATATGGAAAAGAACATACTAATACTTTGTACGGGAAATAGCTGTAGAAGCCAGATTGCAGAAGGTTATATGAGGCATTTTGCCGGAGATAAAGCAGTTGTATACAGCGCTGGCGTTGAAACTCACGGCGTAAATCCGAAAGCTGTTGCGGCAATGCTGGAAGACGGAATTGACATTTCGAATCACACTTCTAATAATATTGTTGAATACAAGACGATCGACTTTGATTTTGTAATTACGGTTTGCGATAATGCTAAAGAACGCTGTCCGTTTTTTCCAACGAAGGCGCATAAATTTCATTACAATTTCCCAGATCCTGCGAAAGCAACAGGAACAGATTTAGAAATAATGGAACAATTTAGAAGCGTTCGACAATTAATAAAAGACTATTGCGAGGCTTTTGCTAATAATAATTTAAACTGAAAAGAGCTATAATTTCTATTTTTACAAGCTTCGAAGAAGCGAAATATTTATAGAATAAATACCTACAATCTCAAGCTCAAGCGGAGCGACATATAAATTAAAAAAAATGTGTCGCTCCGCTGGAGCTTTTTTTCTTTTGTCGAATTTAAGTTCTATAAATATTTTACCCCGCTGGGGCTTTTGGTTAAAAAATATTTCAATTAATCATGATTTACCATTTGTCTATAAAGCATTAATTGTCCGTTACTATTTCTTTTCCAAACATTTATACTTTTTCCTTTTACATTGCTGCTTTTATCTCCATCACTCCAATCGACGCTGTAATAACCAAATTCGACTATTGCTTTTTTAGTCACAATAACTCCAGAAGTCTTAATTGAAATTTGATCGATGCTTACTGTACCTGGTTTCTCGTGTTCTGTAAAATAGGCTGTAATATCTTTTTCGCCCGATAAAATTGGAGTATAATAGGTTAAATACATCGCATCTGGCATAAACATTTTGGCATGTTCACCACCTAACCTATTCTTTACCAACTGTTTTATTGAAGCGTTTCTTTCTATTACTTCCAAAGTTAATTTATCAGATGAAACAAATTCTTTTGTAACAGAAACTACCGAATCATCTATTTCGGGAATAAATCTGTCATCAAAATAACTGTCTGAGCCCCATATTTCTGCAAAGCAATTGTCATGGGCTTATTTTTGGAAACTTTTTTCCACAAAACCATATATTTTCCTGCATACGTGTATGGTTTTAAGTTTTCGCGTTCCAAATTTTCAGTAAAATTTCCGATTTCCAAAACATAATCTCCGAAATCCTGCAATTCTAAAATGGTTCTTTGGTACGAAGTAACTTTAGCCTGCTTTAGCCATTGTTTGTAGAAATCAGAAATACTTTTGTTTCCTGTTCTCTGCCTGCTGTGTTCTGGCATAAAAATAGTTTGGTCTGTATATGCTTTTGCCAAAGCATCGGCATTGCCTCCAACTAAAGCGGTTGCAAAAGACGAATTATACAATTCAATCTGCTTCTGAATAGTGGCATTTATTTTATTTTCTTGTGCAAAAACACCGAGTGCAAAAAGAAAAAAGGTAAAACTAAATTTGATCATATCGATTTGTATTTAATTCAAAACACAAATATAAAACATTAACAATCAGCAATATAAAAATATTTAGATTTTAGATTGTAGAATTTAGATTGTAGACTTTAGATTGTAGACTTTAGATTGTAGATTGTAGATTGTAGATTTTAGATTGTAGACTTTAGATTTTAGATTGTAGATTTTAGACTTTAGATTTTAGGTAGTAGACGTTAGACTTTTGACTTTTGACTTTTGACTTTTGACTTTTGACTTTTGACTTTAAACTTTTGACTTTAGACTTTAGACTTTAGACTTTAGACTAAACCGCTCCGTTTCTTCAATCAAGTTTTTAATAAGAGTTCCAGTTGAAATTTCGCTGTAACCATTAATAGATTGTCCTGCCCAAATACCTACAAAATCTGGATTTTTAGCCAATTTAGCCGCTTTTCTCAATTCTGCCGTCAATTTATTTTGATATGGATAAGGAAGAATATTAGTTGTATCTTCTACTTTTTCGATAAAAGCATTTTTAATTCCTCGCGCGTATCTGCCAGAAAAGCTTTTAGTCAGCACAATTTCATTTTCTTTTAAATTTCTAAGACGCTGTTTTTCAAAATCTTGTAAAGCACTTTCGTTTGAACCTAAAAACAGACTTCCAATTTGAAAACCATCTGCGCCAAGCATTTTAGCCGCCAATAACGTTTTGGCATTATAAATCCCGCCCGCATAAATTATAGGCGTTTTTACATTTTCAGTTACTTGCGAAAGCAGTGACAGCCCTCCTATTTGCGGAATAGTTTCTTCGAGAAAACTTCCTCTATGCCCGCCCGCTTCAATTCCCTGAACGCAAATAATATCAATACCGCTGTTTTCGAGCATTATAGCTTCCTGAACAGATGTACATGTTCCAATTAAAAGCACATTATTTTCTTTTAATTTTGAAATACTTGAGTTATCTAAATTCCCAAAAGTAAAACTTACAATGCGACAGTTTTCTTGAATAATTACTTCAATCTGATCGTGATAATCTGTTAATTTAATTTCGCTTAAAAGCGGAAAATCTGCCAATAATCCAGATTTTGCTGTAAAGTCTTTTAAAAATGCCTTGGTTTCTTCATAAGTCTGCTTCCAATTTTGGTGTGATGGCATCAATTTTATTCACAAAAATATTTACCGCAAAAGGCTTACCTGTTAACATTTTTGTCGCTCTTATTAATTCGATGCACTTTTCTGCCGGAAGATCTCCAAGTGCCAGCGATCCCAGAACACCTGCATTTGAAGCCGATGTTGCCATTTCTGGAGTTGTAACGCCCAGCATAGGCGCTTGTATAATTGGATAATTAATTTTGAATAGATCGGTTAGATTATTTTTCCATTCCATAACTTTTGATTTTTAATGCGAAAGCGAATCTGCTGACAGTCCCGTACTTCAATACTACATAACAATATAAAGGTAAGTCAGTTTTTTATAGAAAAAGATAAATTTGAGACTAATAGAAGTTAATTTTTCTACAATTATTCCTAAATAATACAATATTTACCATCATAAAATGTTTATATAGAAAGACATAATTCGTCTAATTTTTAATAATTATACCCCAAGATTAATATTTACAAAGTATGAAAAAAATATTTTTGATAACTGCTCTTGCTTCTTTTTCAGTGCAGATTTACGCTCAAGAATTAAATAATAAATTCAAGGCAATTCCGGCAAAAGATCCTGCCGTTAAAGAAGTGATCCCGCCGAAAGAGGTTTCTCCAAAAGAAAATCCGCCGGCAATTGTAGAGAAACCTGCGCCACTACAGGTTAATCCAGATGAACTTTTTAAAGATACAAACCTGTACAAACAGGAATCAAATGTTGAAGGGATCTTTTATAGAAGAAATCAGTTTTTAGGAAATGTCAATACTAATGCTGTTACTTCTACTGTTATGTATCGAGATCTTGCTTTTGTTGATGGCGATAAAGTAAAAGTATATTTGAATGATAAAGTTATTGAACCTGAAGTTTCTTTGGATGGTGAATTTAAAAGCGTGAAAATAAATTTGGTTAAAGGAATAAACAAAATTGACATTGAAGCCTTAAACGAAGGTTTTGCTTCGCCAAATACAGCCGAATTTAAAGTTATCGATGACAAAGGCGCTGTTATTTCTGCCAGCGAATGGAATGTTGGTACAGGTTATAAAGCTGTCATTGTTTTAGTTAAAGAATAATTTATTTATTTTTTAAACACATAGAATTATATATTTAATCCTCGTAAAAGGCGTTTCACTTGCATTAACAAACATAATATTTGTAATGCCTTTTGAATAAATTGTCATAAAAAATACTTAAAACTGCTGACTTCAGCAGTTTTTTATTTGTTTATATGTAGTTAACTACGTAGTTTTGTACCTATATAAAATTTCAAACAAAAATGCAGATTCAGCCCATACAAAATGAATACGAAAAAGAAATCGTAGACCTGATTTTAAATATTCAGCAAAAAGAGTTTAATGTTCCTATTACTATCGAAGATCAGCCAGATTTACTGGAGATTGAGAATTTTTATTTTAAACCTGGAGGAACTTTTTTAGGTGCTTTTATTGATGAAAAACTAGTGGGAACCATTGCTTTGGTAAAATTCAGTCCTGAAGCCGGAGCTATTAGAAAAATGTTTGTAAAGAAGGAATACCGAGGAAAAGAATTTGCTATTGCCCAGCATTTATTGGAGCAATTAATTGCTTACAGCAAAGAAAATGGGATTAAAAACTTATATTTAGGAACTGTTACGATATTGCAGGCGGCTTTGCGTTTTTACGAAAAGAACAATTTTGTAACAATTCCGAAAGAAGCCCTGCCTGTAGATTTTCCAATCATGAAACCAGATAATGTATTCTGCCAATTGCGACTAAATTCGAAGTAATGAATATAATTGATGAAATAGGCATATTAGCCCTCTCGACCCGATTACAACGCCTGAGCGAGCAATTGCGAAAGGACGGAGCACTTGTTTACAAATCTTATGATATTGATTTTGAACCTAAATGGTTTCCTGTTATTTATACGCTTCATATCAAAGAAATGCTCAGCGTTGTAGAAATAGCGGGAGAAATTGGTTACAGCCATCCTTCAACCATAAGTCTGCTAAAGGAATTGGAAAAAGAAAAAATCATCAGTTCGAAAAAAGACAAACTCGACGAACGAAAAAGATTAATTGTTCTTACTCCAAAAGGAAAAGAATTGGTGGTAAAAATGCGACCGGTTTGGAGCGTTATGAAGAATACCTTAAACGAAATCAGCGATAATCAAAACAATCTCCTGAAAGCCATTGAAGAAGCAGAACAAAAGCTAGCCAATCAAGGATTTTTCCAGAGAATATCTGAACTCAAAAGCTGATATTATTGTTTACCAGTAATTCTTTTTCGGTGGTTATATCCCCATTTCGCCAAAGATTCTATTACTTCTTTTAAAGTATGCCCGTATTCCGTCAATTCATATTCGACTGTTATGGGCTGTGTTTTTAAAACTGTTCGTGTAACCAATTGATTTTCTTCGAGGTTTTTTAATTCCCTGCTCAGCATTTTACCCGAAATCCCTTCGACTTCGCGCAGTAAATCGGTAAATCGTAAAGTATTAAAACATAAGGAGGCTATAATGGAAATTTTCCATCTTCCGTTCAAAATATACATGGCATCATGCACTGACATAATATGCTGTGTGCATTTTTTTTGATCGTGTTCTGGTTCTTTTATCATAAAATGTTAGTGAGTTACCTCGATGTTACAGTTACTTTTGGTAATAAGATGACAAAAATACACTTAAAGTTTTTACATTTGGATAGAATTTTAATCAATTGAAAAAAATGGCCTTAATAGATGCACTAAAGTGGCGTTACGCTACAAAAAAAATGAACGGACAAGCTGTTCCGCAAGAAAAAGTAGATTACATTCTTGAAGCGACACAATTGGCTCCTTCCTCTTCTGGATTACAACCGTACAAAGTTTTTGTAATCACGAACCAAGAATTAAAAGAAAAACTAAGAGCGGTAAGTTTTGACCAAAGTCAAGTTACAGATGCTTCTCACGTATTAATCTGGGTCGCTTGGGACGGTTACAGTTTAGAAAAAATATCTGCTGTATTTGATAGAACTATTGCTGAAAGAGGAATTCCTGCAGATGCGATGGACGAATACAAAGCAAGACTTTGGGGAATGTACGAACCTCTTGGTCAAGAATGGCATGCTAATCACGCGACGAAACAAGCTTATATCTCATTTGGTGTTGCTGTAGGCTGCTGCGGCAGAACAACAAGTTGACACTACACCAATGGAAGGTTTTATTCCTGCTGAAGTGGATAAACTTTTAGGTTTAAGCGAACTTGGTCTTAAAAGTGTTTTAGTTTTACCTCTTGGTTATAGAGACGAAGCTAACGACTGGCTGGTAAACTTGAAAAAAGTGAGAACACCACAAGACGAATTTATTACAGAAATCAAATAAAAAGAATATTTTTTCTTTGTTAAAATTGCTTCTGAAATTGCAGATAATGCTTTTTCTGAAGCAATTTTTTATTTTAAACATTTCATTTCCAGACGAAATAAATTTCAATTCGATAAATCTTTAAAAAGTGTAATTTTTCAACAGTCGCTTTTTTACGCATCAAATAAAAATAGGTACACAAAGCGGATAATTAAATAATATGTTATAATTAATTTTGCTCATCCAAAACAATTCAATCTTATTTACAACACAATAAAATTCTACATTATGTCAGATTTTTTAACCCAATTTGGTGAAGACCTAAAGAAAAACGTCCCTGGTTTTATCGCCGTTTCTGTAGCTGAAATCGCAAGTGGTATGTCATATTATTCTCATTCTGTTCTTGCAGATTTTGATCCTGAATTAGCATCGGCTTACAATCTTGAAGTAGTGAAAGCTAAAATGAATGCAATTAAGGCTTTAAATCTACAAGGTCAAGTAGTTGACAACATTATGATTACCCTTAGTACTCAAATGCACATCATTGATGTATCAGACAATCAGCAGTATTTTATTTATTTAGCAGTAGACTCTACTAAAGCCAATTTAGGAATGACGAAATCTATTTTAAATAAATACAAAAAAGAAATAGCAACGAAACTGTAGTACCTGTAATTTTTTACCCCAAAAAAGGAATATTCAATTTGAATGTTCCTTTTTTTATACAACAGTTTCACACTTCTATAAAAGTTATATATTTAGGAAAAAAAAGAAGCTGTAAATGGAGCTGAGAACCTACTTTGAAAAATATCCAGATGAAGCTACTTGTATTGAAGAGCTTAAAAATAAACGTTTAGAAAATGGTATCACGTGCAGAAAATGCAGTCATGACGCGCATTCTTTTAGAAGAAATGATTTAAAATTTCAATGCAAAAAATGCGGCAGCAGAATCAGCCTTCGTTCCGGAACGGTCATGGAAAACTCCAACTTGCCTATTCGTTACTGGATGATCTGCATCGAATTAATGACATTAACCCATAGAAAAATGTCTATTCTAAAAATTCAATATCTCTTAGGACACAAACGTTACGAGCCCATCTGGCTAATGGTACAAAAAATACGTTTGGTTATGAAAATTAGAGATGAAAAATACAGACTAAGAGCTTATTCTGAATTTGATCCCGAATTCCTTCAAAAAATTGATACTCTCATGATAAAGAAAAAGATAAAAAGTGCCTCTGATTAGAGGCACTTTTTGTCTTTTAATAATCAAAAATTAAAGATTAAAAATTAAAATCATCATTCATAATTAACCTTTAACAATCAACCATTATTTTTTCTTGTTCTTTTTTGCTTTAGATCTTTTTGCTTTTTTCTTAGCAATCTTTTTTGCTTTTGCTTTATCTTTTGCTTTTTTGGCTTTGTCTTTCTTTTTAGCTTTTGCTTTAAGTTTAGCTTTTTTTGCTTTTTCTTTCTTTTTGTCTTTCGCTTTTTCTTTTCTCTTCGCTACGGTCGCTTTTTTCTTTTTTAGTTTATCTTTTTTCTCAGCTACCTGTTTTTTCTCTTTTTCTTTCATCTTTTTATTCTTCTTTTTAGTTTTAGATTTATTTTCACTTTGTTCTGCCGGCTCCTCAGTTTCTAGCAATACCGCGTTCTCGTCTGTATTTGTTTCTTCAGTAGTCACAGTTTCAGCAGTTTCTTTTGCTTTTTTAGGAGCTCTTTTTGTTTTTGCCTTTGGTTCTGGAATTTCTTCAGTTGCAACTGAGTCGTTTTCCGAATTTAGAGCTGGATTTTGCTCGTTTTCATCTCTAGAAATAACTGGATTAGCATCTACCTCTTGATCGAGCTCATTCGTAAGTACGTTTTTCGTCATTATTATCTTAATTTTTAGAATTTATTTTAATCAAATTTGAATTATGCTAATTTTTAATATTACCAAATTGTTAAATTAACATTAAAAAATAATAACCAAAGATAGACGTAAATACACATTCGCCAATGTTAAGTTTTTAATTCCCACTAAAAATCAAACTCAAACAACTAAAAAACAACAAGTTACCCAATGTTAAGTTTTTTACTCCTAAATTTTTAAAAGACAAACAAGCTTTTACGAGCCTTTAAAAAGTCGGTTGATTGTAAAGAAATCAACAGTATTTTGCATAATTTCGTCTTGCTTTCTTAAAAAGTTAGCTCCAATCTATGTTTTTATTAAAATGCACGACAGTTTAGAATACCAATCAATTCAGCCCAGTCCAAATCTTTCCGATTTTGTGGACAGCTTTTGGTTTGTACGAAATATTTCTGATCAAACTTTAGAAACTATTGGTCTTCCTGACGGTCGCATTGATTTATCCTTATTTGAATCATCGGACGAAGCTTTTAGAATTACGCTTTTAGGCTTAGGAACAAAACAGTATGAAAAAGGGAGAATTCCTGCCAACAGCCTTTCATTTGTAATTAGTTTTAAACTTCCTGCGGCTGAATATATTCTTCATGAATCTATCGCGACTCTTGTAAATTCTGCGAAAGCACTGGAAACTGATTTTTGGAACTTCAATAAAAATGATTTAGAAAATTTTGAATTGTTCTGCCAAAAGGCGTCACTCAAACTTGAATCCTTATTAGTAAAAGAGCTAGACAGTCGAAAACAGAAGCTATTCAGCCTCATCTATAAAACCAAAGGAGCGATGAGTGTAAAAGATTTGTCCGAACAATCCAATTGGAGCAGTCGTCAGATTAACCGTTATTTTCAGCAGTATTTCGGAATTTCACTAAAAGAGTATTGCTCCATTCTGCGTTTTAGAGCTTCATTGGAACATATTGCAAAAGGAAAACTTTTTCCAGAAGAAAACTTTTCAGACCAAACGCATTTTATAAAAGAGATCAAAAAAATTTCAGGCTCGCTTCCGAAAGAATTGTTTCAAAACAAAAATGACCGATTTATACTATTATCAGCCCTTTCGTCACAATAATTTTGCTGCATAGATTTTAAAAATTAAACTATGCTTTTACAAAATAAACAAGTTGCCATTGTTGGCGGCGGAATGGGCGGTTTACTCCTTGCCCGACTTTTACAAATGAAAAACATTAATGTGAAAGTTTACGAAAGAGACCTCAATCCGGAAGTTCGCGTACAAGGTTCTCCATTAGATTTGCATGAAGATTCGGGTTTAAAAGCCATGAAACAGGCCAATCTGTTACATGAATTTTACGCTGATATTCGCCCCAATGCTAGTAAAGCGCGTATTTTGGATAAAGATTTTCAACTGCATTTTGACGAACACAATATCGAAAAAGCGGCTCTGAAATCCATTTCAGAAACCAATAAAGATTCGCTGGAAAACATTTCAAAACCGCGTCCAGAAATAGATCGTGCCGTGCTTCGAAACATTTTATTGAATTCGCTTCTGCCTGAAACTATGGTTTGGGACAGCCAGTTTCTTTCTATGGAAAAAGAAAATACGGGCTGGAAATTACATTTAAAAATGGAAATACTGTTTTTGCCGATTTAGTAATTCTCGCAGATGGCGCAAATTCTAAAGTTCGTGCTTATCTAAGTACAGAAAAACCAATTTATTCTGGAATTACGATGATTGAAGGCACGATATATAACGCCCAACAAAATGCTCCAGATCTTTTTGAGTTTTCAAAAGACGGAAAAGTACTGGCCATCAGCAACGAACAAACTATCATGTACGGCACAAAAGGTGATGGATCACTCATGTTTCTGCTAAGCAGTAAAATACCAGAGAAATGGCTGGCAGAAAATGATTTAGATTTTAAAGACAATCAAAAGATTTTTGAATGGTTTAAAGAGATCTATTCTGAATGGAGTCCGAAATGGCATGAACTTTTTAAGAGCAGTGAATTGCATTTTATCCCGCGTCCGCAGTATTATTTTCCTGTAAATCAAACTTGGAAAACCCAACATAATATTACGATGATTGGAGACGTCGCGCATCGCATGCCTCCATTTGCTGGTAAAGGAGCTAATCTTGCCCTGCTTGATGCGACTGAATTGGCTGATTTTCTAACTAGTGATCAATTTAATGACATAAAAACTGCTCTTTCCCATTTTGAAAAACGAATGCTCGATCGAGTCGCAATCGCTACAAAAGATACTCTGGAGAATGGTGAACGTATCCATTCTAAAAATGCTTTAGCCCAGCTAGTTTCCATATTCAAAAGAACAAATTAAACATAATCTATTTTATTTCAATCAATTACATTTATTTTAATTAAATTTACAAGTACCACAAATAGTAAGATTTAAAAATTTTTACAGCCAGAATATAAGTTTCACTACAAAATTTATAACTATGAGGCATTTTCTTTCCCTAGTCTTTTTTGCAGTTTTCATTACATTTTCTTTTGGACAAAACACAAATTATTCTGTTCCCAAAAAAGCGAAAGAAAAGAAAATAGAATTAAGAGTAATGCCTTATTTAAGTTACAATAGGAATCTCGATTTTATGTTTGGTGCCATTCCTATGGCGATGTACAGAGTAAATCATACGGATACCATTGCGCCAAAATCATTATCCGGAATGTCTGCCATTTACACGACAAACAAATCTTATTTCTTGGCTTTCTTTAATAAATGGTATTTGAATGAAGATAAATGGCGTTTGAAATTGTTCTTTTTTACAGGAAATCAGAATTCGCAATTTTTTGTAGATGATATTGATCAGCCCGATTTTTACGATTACGGAACCAAAACCACGATTCTAAGTGTTGGCGGACAACGCAAGGTTTTCGGACAGTTTTACGCGGGCCTCTCCTACACTTACGCACATTACAATACGGTTTATGAAGATGATATTTCGCCATCTTCCATTTCGCACAGTAATGCTTTGGTTGTAAATTTATTATACGATACGAGAGATGCTGTTTATTATCCTACTAAAGGCTATAAAATTAGATTGGACTGGTCCACATATCCGAAATTCCTAGATAATGAGCTGGCCTCCAATCGTGTTTCAGCTGCAGGCCAATAAATACTTTCCCAGCCGAAACGATAAAGACGTGATTGCTGTTCGTTTATACGGCAAATTCGGACTCGGAGATGTGGCTTTTGAACAGCAAAGCACTATTGGTGGTACTGATATTCGAGGCTATTCTGAAGGCAAATACCGTGGTTCTGGTTTAATAGACATCCAAGGAGAATATCGTTACAATTTTGGAGAAAAAATGGGACTGGTTGGTTTTGCAGGTCTTGCCACTATTTACGGATCTGACACTCCAAGCTTTGATTGGAAACTTTACCCAGGCGCTGGAGTTGGATACCGCTACAATCCGTTTAAAAAATCAAAATTTAATGTAGGTTTAGATGGTGCAGTGGGTAAAGGAGACTGGGGCGTTTATTTTAGAATTGGCGAAGCTTTCTAATCTTTTTCTTTTAAATCATTGAAGTTTAACACACATCCATTCACCTTTCATAATCAATTGATCTCCAGAAAAAGCTTCTCCAGATTGCTTTATAATTTTTTCACTTAAGCGGATATTCTTTACTACAAATTTAACCAGTTTATCAAATTCAACACCCGCAAAGAATTCAATTTTATCCATACTCACCAAGCCAAAAACACCATCTGCAATACCTAGTAACTTTACACCGGCGCCTCCGCATTGCGCCATTGCCTCTATCAGAATAGTTCCTGGAACGTAATTAAAATCTGGAGAACTTCCTTGAAGCCAGCTGTCTTCCTGCGTAAAAGTATTTAAACCGATAATTGTTTCGGTGGTATAAGATATAATTTCATCAACAAATAAAAATGGGGCTCTGTGCGGAATTAAATCTTCTATTTTTGGATTCATGTTTTGTAATTTTCAACAATTTACGAATCTGAACCGAAATAGACAATATTTTAAGGCATATCTCGACTAAATACAAATTAAAAACGGGCAGTAAATCCCAAATAAAAGAGATATTTTACACATCGCTTTTCTCGTTATTAACTCTAAAATCATCAGAATCATTATTTTAAGCGAACAAAACTTACCACGTCAGCTTCGATTTTATTGTCTTTGAAATTTTATTGATAATTCCTGCTTTTTCTTTGGCGAAATATCGTTAATAATAAAAATAGATAGACTGTCAATTTAATTCTGTTACAGAAAAATGGTATCAACAAACTACTGGCTGTATTTTAATTACTTTAATCAACGAAAACAATAAAACCGACTTCGGCCTTGTAATTAAATATTAAAGGCTTAAAATGACTTAAAACAATTCAGATAATCTAAAATTAAAGTCCCCCTAACTTTTACACAAAGCATCTTCATTTTTAAACTTAACATTTAAACTTCAATTGAAGCATTCTACTCTTTTAAATCCACCGACTTTCAATCATGAAAACTTCTCAAATCAATATTTTTTTGCGATTTGTATTTAGGGCAAAATAAATTCGATTATTACAGAAAAACTGTGCACTTACCAAAAGTATTTTTAGACTTCATTTTAGCCATTTTTTCTCTTAAAAACAGCAGATTAAAACGTAAAACAGTTTCATGCTATCAAATTTATGTTCAATTTTTATACTTAAACTTTTAATTAAAACAAATAAACATTAATATCTAAAAATCAATTATTTAAACAAACACTATAGATAAAATTTATAGCTAAAAATTAACAAAAAAACATCGAAAACACATCTAATCTTACGCTTGATTAAAGCGAAAGAAAATCAATTTTAGATCTCACTTTAAACTCCTTAAAAAACACACTTAACATTACTTTGGAAGCAGGAAAGTAACCCAAAAAAACTACAACACAACTCCCTTCCTATTTTGAAGCTACTTTGAGTAATTAGAAGCATACGAAAAGCAATTCCTTTTCGTATGATTAGTTATTTTCTCAGTTAAATATTCTGTCAATTAAATTATTTTAAATAGCATATATTAAAAACATATAAACATCTATTCCAATATATTAAATCGAATCATATAAAGCATTAGATTACAATTAATAACTTTAATTATTACTGTATCTATAAAACCATTTTTCATCATTATCTAAAGCCTAGTTATGATAAAAAATTCTGCTTTTAAATTGTAAATACTATTTCGCGATAAGAACTACCTAATTCCTAGTAATTGGTATAGCTCTTCCTTTTTATTGAGTGCGGCAGAAATTATTTTTCCGTCGATTAATTCGACTACATTTCCGTTCAGGCTTCGAACGGCTTCTAGATTTAAACAATTTAATTTTTAATTTTTGAAGATCAAAAAAGCCCTAAACTTTTGGTTCAGGGCTTTATACAAATTGTATATTTTAATTAAAATAATTTAGTCCCATTTAGTAGTGTGGGAAACTGCATATTTACCAGAACCAGTAAAAAACAAGGTCTGCAGCACCTAAAAGATACAGCATCAGTAATTCGTTTGCATAACCTCCGTGTTCGCTGATTGAGAAAATGTCCTGAGCGTGAGCTGTTGCAATTGCCACTACACAAGTTATTGCCAAAAGAACAGCGACAATTCTCGTTCTGAATCCTAATAAAATAGCGATTGGTGCTAAAACTTCACCAATGTAGACAGCATATCCAAATGCGCCCATATTTTCAACCAGAAATGAAATACCATGAATAAGCTTGGCAATACCATGAAAAAGCATCAATCCACCAACGCTTATGCGCAATACTAATAATCCTAAGTCTGTGTTTTTTGAAATCATAACAATTTAAGTTTTGGGTTTAAAATTTACTTACATTTTGACTTGTAAGGCAACGAAAATACAAAAATTTGTTATGTTGTAAAACGTATTATTTAAAATAATTCTAAATAAATATTTTAAGCACTTCTACGCGCTTTTTCAAAAAAGACTTAAAACTTAATGGCAATTTTTCCAATCGTTTTGCCCGATTCCAAAAGCTCGTGTGCTTTCTTTACATTTTCAGCTGTAAATCCTTTTAGGGTTACATTTAGAGTTGTTTTCAAAATCCCTTCATCTAATAAATCGGCAACTTTATTCAAAATGTGATGCTGTTCAATCATGTCTTCTGTTTGATACATGGAACGGGTGTACATCAATTCCCAAGAAAAAGAAACGCTTTTACTTTTCAATTTATTTAAAATAATTGGTTCACTGCTTCCTGTAATGGATGCGATATGGCCTTGAGGTTTAATTAATTCAACCATTATATCCCAATAGGCATTGGTGTCTACAAAATCTAAAATAAAATCAACATGCTCAAAACCAGCTTTGCGAACAGAAGAAATCAAATCTTTATGATCGACTACAAAGTCGGCTCCCTGCTTTTTGCACCAATCAATTGTTTCTGGACGCGACGCTGTTGCAATAACAGTTAACCCAGCGATTTTCTTTGCCAATTGAATAGCAATGGAACCCACTCCGCCTGCGCCGCCAATAATTAAAATTGATTTTCCTTTGTCTTTTTCAGCGCTGATTCTAATTCTGTCAAACAAAATTTCCCAAGCTGTCAAAGCTGTTAACGGAATAACTGCCGCTTCCTGAATACTCAATGATGTTGGTTTTCTGCCTACAATTCGTTCATCTATAATTTGGTATTCGGCATTACTTCCTTGTTTAGTAATATCTCCAGCATAATACACCAAATCTCCAACTTCAAATAAGGTCACTTTTTCTCCAACTGCCTGAACAATCCCAACAGCGTCCCAGCCAATAATTTTTGGTGTTTCTAAAACTGTATCTTTTGCACTGCTCTGACGAACTTTAAAATCGACTGGATTTACTGAAATAGCATCAATTTTTACTAATAAATCGCGAGCGCCAGGTATGGGTTTTGCAGTTTCAAATTCAATAAAACTTTCTGAGTTTTCTATGGGTAGTGATGTTTTGAATCCTATAGCTTTCATATGTTTATGAGTTTTTTAATTTTAATATCATAACAAAGATACGAGCTGTTTAACTCTTAATTGTGGTATATTTCTATACTATATTGGTAAAAATTTGACTTTTTTGTCACGCAGAATTAGCTTTTAAATTTTACACATAGCGTTATCTATTTTGAAGACTGGCGACTTTGTCAAAGTTTTAAACTTTGACAAAGCGCTACACATTTAAATAAGCTTTAAATTTGTTTTATTAAACATCTTAAAAATGCATATCAGAAAAGCCAAAAAATCCGACTCCACGTACCTTGCCCCTATATTATTATTGGCAATGGAAGATATCATTTATAAGTTTATCAAAAAAGAAGAGTACGGCTAGCGCGAAAGACTTTCTGCAATACTTCGTTGAAAGAGAAAACAATCAATACTCGTATGAGAACTGTTATGTCGCAGAAGAAAATAATGAAGTCATTGGTGCAGTAGATATATATAAAGGTGAAGACATCGAAAAATTGCGAAAACCAATAATTGAATACGTTCGAGAACATTATAATCCTGAATTTAATCCTGAATCTGAAACCGAAGCGGGCGAATTCTACATCGATTCTTTGGGCATAAATCCCAATCATCAGGGAAAAGGAATTGGCTCTCAAATACTTCAGTTTCTAATTGCCGAATATGTACACAAAAATAAGCAGACTTTGGGATTATTGGTGGAGGAACAAAATCCGCTGGCAAAAAAACTTTATTTAAAACTCGGATTTAAAGTTGTGGGACAAAAAACTTTAGTTGGAAAGAAGCTTGAGCATCTTCAAATAAGTTAGAATTAAAACTTGGTTCTGCTGTCGATTATGCATTTTATCGGCTATTTTGAACAATTTGGCGTTGATTCTGTCGTTATTAAAAAATAACCAGACGACTTTTCTGTATTTTGAAAGGAGAATTCGTTTAATGATTGAATACAAATTAATACGTTAGAATGAAAAACATAACCATATTAGAAGCAGGTTTAATTTTAAGAATAGTTTTAGGAATCACAATGCTTTCAGCGGTTGCTGATCGATTTGGAATTTGGGGCGCACCAGGCTCAAACGGAGTTGTCTGGGGAAACTGGGAAAACTTTGTAATTTACACCCAAACCCTTAATTCTTTTGCAAGCAAATCTACTGCAGAAGTTCTTGGCGGTATCGCCACTTTCTTTGAAGTTTTACTGAGCCTTTTATTATTATTCGGTTTTAAAACCCGACTTGTCGCTTTAGGAACAACTTTTTTAATGTTTCTTTTTGGTTTTGCCATGGCAGTTTCGGTTTCATTCAAAGCTCCTTTTGATTATTCTGTTTGGACCAGTGCGGCTGACTCTTCTGCTTGCTAATATTGGTAAAACAGCGTATGCTGTTGATAATAGGATTTAGATAATTGTTAATTGTTAATTGTTAATTGTTAATTGTTGATGGCTGATGACTGATGACTGATGACTGATGACTGATGACTGATGACTGATGACTGATGACTGATGACTGACTTTACGCAAACTTTGTCAAAGTTTTAAACTTTGACAAAGTTGACACACGAATTGCAAACAATTAACAATTAACAATTAACAATCAACGACAAACCATCAACAATTAACAACCAGCAATTAACAATTAATTTTTAAGGTATATTTAAGGCCATTATCCTGCTTTGAACAAATTTGTATTCGTAAATTAGCAGATACAAAAACATATCTTAATGACAATACTTACCTTTACGCTTATAATGGTTCTTGGCGCTTTTCTAGCGGGCTTTATCGGTTCATTATCAGGCTTGGGAGGCGGGATTATAATCATTCCGCTTCTTACAATTATTCTCGGAGTCGACATTCATTATGCAATTGGAGCTACTTTGGTTTCTGTTATTGCAACTTCTTCAGGTTCTCTTCGCGGCTTATGTAAAAGAAGGAATTACCAACATGCGTATGGGGATTTTTCTCGAAATCGCTACGACAATTGGTGCTGTCTGCGGTGCGCCGCTTTCGACTATCGCTCCTACTTCTTTCATAGCGGTTTTGTTTGGTTTAACACTGATTTTCTCGGCTATTAATTCGCTTCGAAAAAAAGAAGAACATATTGTATTAGAATCTAGTCCGCTGGCTAAAAAATTAAAATTAGAAGGAACTTATCCTGCGCATGACGGCGAAATCATTAGTTACGGAACCAAAAATGTTTTGGGCGGTTTCAGTATGATGGGAATTGCCGGAATGATGTCTGGTTTACTAGGAATTGGTTCTGGTGCTTTTAAAGTAATTGCAATGGACAACATTATGAGAGTTCCGTTTAAGGTTTCGACCACAACGAGTAACTTTATGATGGGGGTTACAGCAATGGCGAGTTCTGTAATTTATATTCAAAAAGGATATATTGAACCTGGAATTTGTATGCCTGTTGTAATTGGTGTTTTGTTTGGGGCAATGGCTGGAGCGAAAATATTAGTACGAACAAATCCGAAAAAAATTGAGAATCTTTTTTGCCTGCCTGATTTTTGTTTTGGCAGTAAACATGATTTATAGCGGACTTAATGGAAAAATCTAACATGGTACAAGAAGAAAAATTTGGAGAAAAAGATTTCCAGACGATCATAGGAAACTTGCTTCGTTATGGGGTTTGGATTTCATTAGCAGTAGCTTTTATGGGCGGTATCGTGTATTTAATGCACAATGGCACTCAGATAGAAGATTATTCTGTTTTTAAGGAAAACGACCGCAATATATTTGAAGTAATTGCCGATATTTATCAAGGAGCAATTCAGGGAGATGGTGCATCATTAATCTTTACGGGGATTATTTTACTCTTTTTAACACCCGTTTTAAGGGTTTTACTGTCGTTATTTTCCTTTTTATTGGAAAAAGATTATTTATATGTAGGGATTACTTTAATCGTTATTGTAATCATTATTATCAGTATTTCATTCGGCTTCTCACATTGATTGACGCTGTAGGCTTTAGGCTTTCCAATGCTTACAGCTTATAGCTTACAGCCTAAAGCCTACAGCTTAAAGCCTTCAAAAAAAAAACATATATGGAAATAGGAATAGACAGTTTTGCTTCGGCAATGTATGGCGACAACAATACTTTAAGCAGTGTTGACGCAATGGAACAGTTACTGCAGAGAATTGAATTTGCAGATCAAGTCGGACTTGATGTGTTCGGGATTGGAGAACATCATAAAAAAGAGTTTTTAGATTCTGCCACAGCTGTTATTTTAAGTGCGGCATGCAAGAACCAAAAATATAAGATTAGCAAGTGCGGTTTCCGTTTTAAGCGCCGCAGATCCAGTAAGGGTGTATCAAAGTTTTGCTACTTTGGATTTGGTTTCCAAAGGAAGAGCAGAAATTGTAGTCGGGCGTGGTTCTTCTATTGAAGCATATCCCCTTTTCGGTTATAATTTAAATGATTATGATGCACTTTTCAGCGAAAAACTAGATTTACTTTTACAGATTCGTGACAATGAATTTGTGACATGGGAAGGTAAATTTCGTCCCGCTATCCATAATCTTCCTGTTTATCCGAGAGCTACACAAGAAAAATTACCGATTTGGCTTGGAGTCGGCGGAACACCCGAATCTTTTGTTAGAGCGGGTTCTTTGGGACTTCCATTAATGGTTGCCATCATTGGCGGACAAACCCATCGTTTTAAACCTTTAATCGATTTATACCGTCAGGCTGGACAAGCCGCAGGTTATAAACCAGAAGAATTAAAAGTAGGAGTGCATTCGCCAGGATATATCGGTACAACAACAGAAAATGCGATTGCAGATTATTACCCAGGTTATGCCGAATTATGGACCAAATTAGGAAGAGAACGCGGCTGGCCTCCAGTAACAAAAGACAAATTTGACGGATTAATTGATGATCTGGGGGTTTTAATTGTGGGAAGTCCAGAAAGGGTCGCAGAGAAAATTCTACGTCATAGTGAAGCACTTGGAGGTGTTGATCGATTTACATTTCAAATGGACAACGCTGGATTAACCCACAAACAATTAATGAGCGCTATTGAATTAATTGGAACAAAACTGATTCCTTTGATTAAGAAGGGATAGTTTTTTTTTGTCGCAGATTTCACAGAGTAAAATGATTTAGCAGATTATTATTTATGAAATTTAAATCACAATTTCGAAATAATTGGATGTATCAGCTTTAGCTGGATGAGAATATTAAGAAAAGTAAAAGGCTTTAACCAAACCTCAGTAGTTTGGCTAAAGCCTTTTTTATAATCAAAACTTACACCTCCAGTTAAAACTGGAGGCAATTCAAAAGCCTATTAAACTTATAGTCTTAGCATCTCAGAACCTCAGTACCTTAAAATTTATAAGTTACACCAACTCTAACATTTCTTCCGGGCTCAGACTGCCAGTAGTAAGCTTGTAACCACTCATAGTAAGAACCGCTGTATAGATATTTATCGAGAATATTAAATACGTTTGCTGTAACTTTAACTTTTCCTATTTCGTAAGACAAGCCTCCGTCCAATTTAAAATATGACGGTAATTTTTCAAGACCTTCACCCCATGTATCAGTTTGACGACCGTCAAGGAAAGTCCCACCAATAGAAGCGCCAAATCCTTTCATTTTACCAGATTGAATGGTATAATTTAACCAAGCATTTGCAGTATGTTTTGAATATCCAGGAACAACATCGCCTACATTAATACCTTCTACATTAGATTCTGTAACAGTAGATTCTGTAAATGCATAATTTGCTATCAGGTTAAGACCATCAAATAATTTCCCTCTTAAATCAAACTCAAACCCTTGCGCTCTTTTTTCACCTAATACAATTTTTGTTGGATTAGACGGCGTACTTAAAGGATCAGCTGTTAATTCATTTTTCTTCAGAATGTTATAAACAGACAAAGTAGTATTCCAAGAACCATCAAACCAATCTTTTTTAAGACCAAATTCTACGTTATTACCTGTTAAAGGCTTCAACTCTCCATCTCTAACAACTCCAGATTGCGGTGTAAAAGCTTGATCATATAATCCATAAACTGCCAAGTCTTTCGTAACAGAATAACTTACTCCAAAACGCGGCGTTATATGACTATCTTCCTGTGGGTCGTCATAGCTGTTAGTCTGTTTAATCCAGGTATATCTTCTTCGCAAGTGTTACTCTTAATCTATTTTGAAAAAAACCAAGTTCGTCCTGAATATATCCAGTCGCATATTTTGAACCATAAAGTCCACCTGCCCTTTGACTTAGGGGTGTATCGTGATCAAATTGCGGCAAACCATTTGAAGGAGTTCCGTAATTTGGGTTAAAAATATTAAAAGGATTATCAGCGGTATCAAGGTCATGAGCTTGTCCCCAATCTGCCATATAATCTTTGTCTCCTAAATCTACACCTCCCAAAACTTTATGAGAAACACCACCAGTATTGAATTTTCCATTCACAAAAATCTGGCCTAGAAACATATTACTATCTGCATCCCAGATACCAACGTTTCTAATAATCTCACCATTACTAATATCTCCATTTGGAGTTGTTGCTGGTCCTACTGCAGATGGCCAAGAACTGTATCCTTGCCGCATATATTTGAAATAAGAAGTCTGAGCTGTCAATTTCCAGTTATCATCAAACTTATGTTCGAATTGTAAATAACCACTGTGATCTTGAATATTGGTATCTGGTAAACCTGGCGCCGTCATGGTAAAATCACGGGACATAGTAGCATAACCGCCTGCCTTTGGTCCAAAAACATAGTAAGAACCAACTTCTGTCATATTTGCATATTGAAAATTGTATTCAAAAGTTAATTTTGTTCTATCATCAAATTGATATGAAATAACTGGTGCAATAACATAACGGTCATTGTGCTCAAACGGACGATGAGATCCCTTTTTTTGAGCCGCACCATTAAATCTGTATAATAATTTTCCTTTTTTATCGAGTTTACCATCAAGGTCTATACTTACTCTATAGAAATCAAAACTTCCTACTAAAGCACTAACCTCTCCTTTTGTAACTCCAGTAGGTTTTTTTGTTACTACATTATACAAACCGCTTGGATCTCCGCTGGAAAGCATAAATCCCGCTGGTCCTTTTACAAATTCGATATGATCAACAAAACTCATGTCTTCTGTTAAAGGTCCCCAGAAAGAAGAAACCACATTAAAACCGTTTCTAAAAGCCTGAATTTGAGAACCCCTCATTGTGATATTGGTATACAAATCGCCCCAATGTTCCAAGCGAACGGCACCACTCACGTTGCGAATTACTCCGTCGCTCATACTCGTAATCTGTTGATCTTTTAATGTTTGAGCACTTACAATTTGTATGTTTTGCGGAATTTCTAACACTGGAGTTTGAAGACGCAAAGACATTGAAGGTTTGTCTTGCTTGTATTTATTTTTAGTAATGACTACTTCATCAAGATCCTGCTGACTTTCTGAAAGTGAAAAATTCTTTGTTGTAGTTTGTTTTGAACTCACTACAATATTGTCTTCTATACTTTGTATACCGACACCTTTTATAACGATAGTGTAAGGTCCTGGTTTCACATTTTTGATTTCAAAATATCCTGATTCGCTGGTCACATCTGAATACTTAGTTCCTTTTAGGCTTACAGAAATATTTTCTGCTGGTTTATTGCCGCTTAAAGAAACTTTTCCATTTATATTTCCAAGCTGTTGCGCCATCATACTTAATGAGCTGAAAAACAACATAAAAATGTAAATTCTTGGATTAAAAACTATTTTCATTTTGGTTTATTTAAAATTTCGGATCAAAAGTATGTTCTAATCTTAACTTTTCCAAATTATTTTTATTCATTCTAAATAAATATAACATTTTGTAATAAATTAGCAAGAAAATTAAATTGAAACTGCTCAAATTTTAAGTTATTTCCTGATAATAGTAATGTAGATTAAGTATTAAACCGAATTCTATTTTTATCTTTATAATTCCAAAAACTCAACAACAAATTCACTAAAAGCACTGATATGAAACCAGATACAATACGAAAAGTAGCCATTGTAGGCTATAATAGAATTCCTTTTGCAAGAGCCAATACAGCTTATTCTTCTGTTGGAAACAAAGAAATGATGACGGCGTCTCTCAACGGTCTTATCGATAAATACAATTTAAATGGAAAGTTATTAGGCGAAGTTGCCGGCGGTGCAGTTATAAAACATACTTATGATAACAATTTGATTCGTGAATGTGTCATGCAAACTAGTCTAGACCGCGCTACTCCAGCATGCGATTTACAGCAGGCTTGTGATACCGGAATCGAAAGTGCCATTTATATTGCCAACAAAATTGCTCTGGGACAAATTGAATCTGGAATTGCTGGCGGTGTTGATTCTATTAGTGATATGCCAATTGCTGTCAGCGAAAAACTTAGAAAAGTATTATTAGATGCTAGAAAAGCAAAATCTTTAGGCGAAAAAATCAAATTGTTTTTAAAACTTAGGCCGAAAGATTTTAGTCCGTTAGTTCCAAAAAACGAAGAATCACAAACTGGACTTTCTATGGGCGGGCATACTGAAATTACAGCAAAACATTATAAAATATCGCGAGAAGAACAAGATCAATTTGCTTTAAAAAGTCATTTGAATATGGCAAAAGCATACGACGAAGGATTTTTTGATGATATGATTACGCCTTTCAACGGATTAGAAAAAGATAATAATCTTAGAAAAGACAGTACGCTTGAAAAACTAGCCAAATTAAATCCAGCTTTCGATAAAGCAAACGGAACTTTGACAGCTGGAAATTCTACCCCTTTAACAGATGGAGCTTCTTGTATTTTACTTGCAAGCGAAGAATGGGCAAAAGAACAGGGACTTCCTATATTAGCTTATATTTCATTTGCAGAAATTGCAGCGATCGAATATGTCAAAAATCAGCAGAATCTTTTATTAGCACCTTTATTTGCGACCTCGAGAATGCTCGAAAAAGCGGGATTAAATCTTCAGGATTTTGATTATTATGAAATTCACGAAGCTTTTGCCGCACAGGTTTTAGCCACTTTAAAAATTTGGGAAAGTCCAGAACTCAGTCAATCGATTGGTTTGAAGAAAACTTTAGGAGCTATCGACAGGGAAAAGCTAAATGTAAAGGAAGCGACCATGGCAGCAGCGCATCCTTTTGCTCGCAACGGGCGGCAGAATTATTGGCGTAATGGCAAAATTGCTTAACGAAAAAGGTTCTGGCAGGGGTTTTGTCTCTATTTGCGCTGGCAGGCGGACAAGGAGTTACAATGATAATCGAAAAATAAATGAATATTTTACAAAAAACTTTAGGAGCGATTTTTCCTCCGTACAAATACAGTGTAATTAGAAAAGAACAAAGAGCTCTTTTTAATGCTATAATTGAGGCATTACCCGAAGAAAAATTATCTAAAGTAAAAAAACAAACTAAAAACGGTACATTTTATGACTTAACATACTGGGAATTACAACCTGATTTTAAATACGTTGTCATGTGGTATGGTGGAGATACCATTTTTGAATATAAAAAAAGAGGAAATAATTTTAAGATTTCGGGACTTAGAATTTTTTCAAAAAGCAATAATACTTTAGAAAAAATAGAAATCTTAATTCAGGATAATTTGTTAGTTGGTTTGAAGATTACTAATTCAAATTATCAATTAGATGAATTTATTATATCATCTATTGATACTACAAATTTTTCAATGACAAGTTTTGATTTTCCTCCAAACGAAATTGATTTGTTTTATGATAATCTCGATAAAAATATCAGAGATAAACTAAATTATAATGAGTTATTTGATATCGATTATAATGGAAAAACTTTTTATGTCATTTACGATTTAGAAGATAGAAATTATATAGCTGTTGATAAAAAACAAAATGTCTATTCTTTAATTCATGATGCTAAACCTGCCATTTCTAAAATGAAAATTACATTTCTTGAAATCGTAGAACAAATTGCAAATAATGAGTTTAATATAGAACATCATTTTGAAGACAGATACAGTAATTAAATTGTGGCAAATTATATGAAATAAAAAAGTCCAAGCTATATAAAACTTGGACTTTTTTATGGTTCTTAAATATATAAATTCTTAATCTTTCTTATATAATCTTTCCTGCCCATCGCGATAAATCCTTTTAATTGCAGTCACAGCATTATTTTCAGAAACAATTTTGATGCGATAATCATCTGTTCCATCGACCATAAATAAATCGGATTCCAGTGGTGTCAGCAAAAGCGTAATTATATTATTCCATCTAAAATATAATTTGTTAGAGTCTAATACCAATTCATTTTTTCCAAATTTACCTTGATAAGATTTTAAAAGCTCATTATCTACAACAAGGGGCTGTTGTCTGTTTTTAACAACTGGAATAAACCAGTCCAAATTATTACTTGAATCTTTATTTTCCTTTGATAATTGTCGCAATGCCAGCAGATGAGAAATATTTACCGCTTCTTCACTTTTGCATGATACATCTGGTATAACGCCTTTTCCTTCAAAATCCATATTTGTAATCGGATCTTTAACTTCTCCACACGGAATATTTACAGAAAAACCGTCAGCCAATACCGTTCTGGTTATAGGATGCGCACCTCCTGCTGTTTTTTCTCCCACTATAGTTACTCGCTTTAAATTTTGAAGGGAATAGCTCATCCATTCCGCGACAGAAAAAGTGCCTCCGCTTGTTAGAATATAAATAGGAGCTTCATCTAAACGTTTTCCAGGAACAGATGGCAAAAGCCACATTTCACGTTCAATTTTTTTCCTTTTTTCTTCGTAATAATAGTATTTGTAAAGCTGGCAGTTCTTTATTGGAGAAAAAATAACTGCTGATAAACTGTCCCATTTCCATCACCCCGCCGTTGTTTTTGCGTAAATCAATGATTAATGCATCTGTATTAGATAAAAACTGCATTGTCGAGGCGGCTGTTTCGGAGCCAATTGCAGGATCTTCAAAATAATCGAACTCTAAATAACCAATATTTCCTTCTAAAATTTTAGTCTGTACAAATCCAAAATTTTTCTTTTTGGCTTCGATTAATTCTTCTGCCTTAATTTTTTGCGCGTAACTTTTTCCTTAATATGCTTTTGGCTTTCTGCCCACTCTGGATCATACATTACTCTAAAATGTAAATCTTTACTGGCGTCTATTAAATCTGCACTTAATTTTGACGCAAATTCATTACGAACTACAATATTTTTATAAGTTCCTTTTTTTAAATTTTCATTTATTTTTTTACTTATATCTCCAATCACTTTTGGCCGTATGTAAAATTCCTCCAGTTTTTTATAAAGCGAATCGATAATTTGCTTTTTATTGCTTTCAGAAAAATTGCTTTTCTCTGGAGCAGTTTCCTTTTGCGAATAAATACCAATAGAAAACACAAGAAATAGTAACGTAATACATTTTTTCATTTTACGAAATTTTACAATTTGAAATTATTTTATGAAGAATAGTGTCAAGCAATTCGATTTCTTCTGCCGATAAACCATCTAGTGCCGTTTTACGATTTAAATTGAAAATGGGAGCTAATGAAGTAATAGTTTGTAAGCCTTTCTCTGTAATAACAAGCTTTGATTTCCTTTTATCTAATTCATTTACTTCTCTTGTGAGATAATCTTTTTTGACCATTAATTCAATAATTCTAGTAACCGAAGCATTATCTTTAAAAATTAATCTTGCCATCTCTATTTGAGAAATGTTCGAATTATCATTTAAAATAATTAACACCAGACATTGATCTACCGTAATATCACTCACAATCTTTTGAATGTTTTTCTGGCAAATTTTCCTGTATTCTTTTATCGTCTGCTCAATAGTATAGAGGACTGTGCCGGTTGGAGTTTTCTGCTTCATGCTTTTTTACAAATTATTTGATATATCAAATATAATTATTTATTTGATATATCAAGTAAATTTCAAAATTAATTTAAAGAGGTAAAAAAAGACTTAGTGAGTATAGAGACAATCGAGGTTTAAAATAATTTTAACCATATAGAAACAAAATATTAGAAGAAATACTTTATTTATCAAAGAAGCTGAAATGGACTTAACATTCTAATACTGGAAGTAAAATCAGACAAGGTTTTGGAAATCTATAAACAAGCAGTAATTTTTATTGTAATTTTTATAGCAAAGATTAATTTATAAAATAGTAAAGCTTTAGTTTACTTTTAAAAACTAAAGCTTTACTATTTTAAATACTGATTACTTATTTGATTCTCCCGCAGATTTTGGAGATTAAAGAGATTTTTTAATTTTTAATTTTATCAAACCGTAAAGTAAGGCGTCAGAATATCTTCAAAATTATACAAGCCGTTTTCTTTTTCTTTTATGTTTTCGGCAACAAAGATGACACCGTTTCCAAAAGCTTCTCTGGAAATTGATTCATGTATAATCCGAACTGTTTGAAAAGGAAAGCCAAATATAACTTCGTGTTTTCCAACAATTCCTCCCGCTCTAACGGAATTGATATTTTCTTTGTCAACATCCAGAGCTTCAGCAATTTTTATAGCTGTTCCAGAAGTTCCTTCTTTGGCTTTAAAGTGCTCTTCATTTACTTCAATATCAACCCACGGAGCAATTTTCTTTAAAAATTTGGCAGACAAATAATAAGTAATTAACGCCCAAAGTGATATTTGGAGACCAAAAAACAGTTGTTTTCTGTCCCAGTTTTTTTAGAAACTGAAGTTCTTTTTCTTTATAATGTGAAATTGCCGAAATGATTTTCACATTATTTTTCGTCACGCTTCGCCATACGTATAAATTCCCTGATGAGAAGAAAAGTCGATAATTACATCAACCGGATGTTTTTCTAATAATTCATCGATTGAAGTTTTGGAACTAGAATAGATTAGGCCGGGTTCGTCTGACTGCACTCCAAAAAACTCTGGTACCGATCTGTGTTCCAATACTGTACTTTGTCTTAAAACCCATTCTAGGCAGAATTTTTTATTTTCTAATAATATTGAAGCAACTGATTTTCCAGTTTTTCCGAATCCGATTAATCCTATTTTCATAAGCATTTGTTTTTTAAATGAGCGAAGTGCCCGTTAGAAAAATTGATATTGTAAAGTGGTAAATATCAATTCAAATTTTAATTTATAAAAACAGTTTTATAACTGCTATTTTAGTAAAAATAGGAAAATCACAACAGAAATTCTAGTAAAAAATGATTTTTATAACAAAAAACGGCATCATTAATACGTTTTTATTTATTAATTAAAATTTCTATTGAAATATTTCGACTCCAATTATTCACCTTTTAAAATCGTTTTACAGTCGCTTTTTGACATAAAAAAATACCACAAAAAAAAGAATTTGGTAATATATAAGTAAACTTATTTTCAGTAGATTTATCGCCAGAACCCCCAAATAAACAGCAGTAAGTAATGGCCTACAACAACAATGAATTGCTTCGTTTTTTAGATGCTCAGAACAAATTGTATTTGACAGCTTTGGACGAAATTAAAAATGGTAAAAAAGAATCTCCATGGATGTGGTTTGTCTTTCCACAAATTAAAGGAATGGGTTCGAGTGATACTTCGAAATTCTACGAAATCAAAAATGCAGATGAAGCAATTGCTTTTCTAGAACACCCAATTTTAGGAAAACATCTTGTAGAAATCACAGCCGAATTAATCAAAAAAGAAGAAGACACCGTAACCGATATATTCGGAAATACAGATGTTGAAAAACTGCAGTCCTGCATGACGTTATTTGCAAGCGTTCAGAACTCAGAGCCCATTTTTCAAGAAGTCCTGCATAAATATTTTGACGGATCATCTGATTTCCATACCCTGCGACTTTTATACAATAACCTGTGAATTGGTTGTCTTTAAAGGCTTTATATTAAAATTTATTATAAAAAAATATGGCATTTTATAGCATTTAAAAATAAGATAGCTATATTTGCAACACTGTTGCGATTAAATATTTCTGTATTAGATACTTAAATTTTGGCACAGAAATACCACTGAATGAAAAAGAGAATCGTAATTGTAAATTTCTTAGCATCTTTTGCAGTATTGTGCGCAATGCTGTTTCAGACTGTACACTCTTACGAGCATTTTTTCAAACAGCTTTCAGAAAAACCCTGCCAGCATCATACCAGTGCTAATCAGAAAGAAATAACGCATAGTCATACTACTGACAACCAATGTCATGTGTGTCATTTTGCATTTAGTACATTTATTCCAAATGTCGCTGAAGCTGTGCTTTTTCAAAAGATAAAAATCGAAACGAAACCTGAATTTACTTATACCAAATCGGTTTCCCCATTCTTCAAAGGCAGTTTATTTGCTTTAAGGGCACCTCCTGCTCTACTTTAGTCTACAAGTTTATTTTAGCGCGTCAATTTTTTTGCTTTTTAAAATTAAAAGGAAAATATTTTCTTCTGGTTTTTAATTCAAAAAAAAATATAGAATTTCATATTCATTTGATACTTGCGCTTTCGCGAATACAGCTTTGTAAACTTCCATTAATATTTTTAAAGAATTCCAGCTTTTTATAGGCTGAGAAATCTGTTTTCATTCACAAAAATCCAAATCAATATAATTATGCTTACAGCTGAAAATCTAACCAAAAAATATGGTGATTACACTGCTTTGAACGCTTTAAATCTAACTATTAAAGAAGGTGAAATATTTGCTCTTTTAGGACAGAACGGTGCTGGAAAAACCACTACTATCAATTTATTTCTAGGTTTTATTGAACCTTCAGAAGGTTCTTTAACCATCAACAATATTCCCGTTACATTAAATGCAAAAACGACTAAAGAATTTGTCGCTTATATTCCAGAAACAGTAATGCTTTATCCGAATTTAACGGGTCTGGAAAATCTTAAATTTTTCTCTTCGCTGGCAGGATTTAAATATTCAAAAGGTGAATTGGAATATTTCTTAAACAAGGCCGGTTTGCAAACCAAAGCACACGATCAAAATCTTGGCGGTTATTCTAAAGGGATGCGCCAAAAGGTTGGAATTGCCATTGCAATCGCTAAAAAAGCTAAAGTGCTTTTATTGGACGAACCAACAAGTGGTTTAGACCCGAAAGCTTCTAATGAATTTTCTCAAATCTTAAAGGAACTTTCGGCAGATGGAACTGCAATTTTAATGGCAACCCACGATATTTTCAGAGCGCGTGAAGTGGCTTCTCACATCGGAATTATGAAGCAGGGAAACTTGGTTACCGTAATTGAGGCCTCTAAAATCTCTGCAAACGAACTGGAAGATTTGTATTTACAAACGGTTTAAAAGGAAACGTTGATTTCTATTTATAAAATGAAACATATATTTTCTTTGCTATTTATAGTAAGTATTTTCTCGATTCTAAATGCGCAAAATAACGGAAAAGTCAGAGACAGCATTATTAAAGATTCTTTGGAACTGGAAGCCAAGCGAAATGAATTGCAAACGGTTGAAATTATTGGACGTTCGACGCGAAAATACAACAGTGATTACTCTTTTTCTGCAACGAAAACGGCGCCGTTAAATAAAGATATTCCGCAGTCTATTTCGACTATAACCAAAGAATTAATTGCCGATAAAGGCGCTATTTATCTCGCCGATGTCGTAAAAATGGCCAGCGGTGTAATTCCTGCGAGTTATTACAATCAATATACGATTCGCGGGATAAGTCAAAATGAAGAAGGACAGATTATCAACGGAATGCGAACGCGTCAGTATTACTTTTTACAGCCTTTAACGAGTAATATCGAGCGCGTTGAAGTTATAAAAGGACCATCGAGCGCTACCTTTTCTTCTGTTGACCCAGGCGGAAGCATTAATATGGTGACCAAAAAACCTTTGGCAGTAGACCGAAAAGAAGTTAGTCTAACGGTTGGAAGTTTTAGTACATTACGCAGCACATTAGATTTTACAGGCCCTTTAAACGAATCAAAAACACTTTTATATCGTGTAAATGGAGCGTATCAGGAAGCGAAATCATTTCGTGATTTGGTTAATAATAAGTCATTTTTGATTTCTCCTTCTTTCAGTTATATTCCGAATGAAAAAACGGCGATAAATACTGAATTGATTTTAAGTGACATGACTGGAGTTTTAGACCGCGGTCAGCCTATTTTTGGCGCTGTTGCAGGTAAAACTGATTTAAATAAAACCCCAATCAGCCTGAATTTGGGAGCTTCTGGAGATTACTTTAAATCGAAAGAAATGATTTTGATGACTAATTTAGCTCATAAATTCTCATCTAAAATTGGTTTTAATGCTTCTTACATGAAACAAACCTGGACAGAAAACCTGCAGGAGCACCGTACAACAAATGGTTTTGCTGTAGATATGAACAACCAGCCGGTTACAAGTCTGGCCATGATGCAGTTTGTACAACGCCAGCAATATTGGGATGTTGACAATTTGAGTGCTTACTTTAATTTTGATTTTAAAACAGGAAAACTCAATCATAAACTATTAACGGGTTATGATTTAAGCAGTTGGAATAAAAACATTGGCGGCGGGCAAAATGCAGCAAGAGGTTATTTATTAAATGACGGAACTGTTGCTAGTTCTTTTGTTCCTGCAAATGCTTCTAATTATCAAACGGTAACGGTAGACGGCGTTGTACTGCCAAAACCAAATGTCAATTTCTTTGATTTAAACAATCCGTCTTACGCATTAAGAAACACGCAGGATTATGTTATGAATGTTCGTACAGCGCTTCCGTCTGCACTTACAACGACAAATGCAGTTTACATTCAGGATCAAATCCAGTGGGAAAAATTCACTTTTTTATTGGGACTTCGAAACGAATGGTTTGAAGACATTACGAATTATAAAACCAATAATGAAATTACAGTTAAAAAATCGGCTTTACTGCCTCGAATTGGTGTGACATACGCCATCAATAATGAAATTAATGTCTATACCACTTACCTCGAAGGGTATCAGCCACAGTCCAATACGACGACTCTGATGCCTCAAACAGGAAGTTTACCGGCGGGAAGCCTCTTTAAACCGCTGGAAAGTGATTTGAAAGAGTTTGGTATGAAAGCCGTTTTCTTTAATAATACGGTAAGTTTTAATGTCGCGGTTTACGAAATCAAGCGACGAAATATTTTAATGAACGCTAATGATCCTGCAAATCCAGATTTATTAATAACCAGAGGTTCTGAAAGAAGCCGTGGTTTTGAATGTGATCTGGCTGGATATATTACTCCAGACTGGCAGATTAACGCTTCTTACAGTTACATCGATGCGGAAATTACCAATGATGCCAACATTTCATTAATTGGTCAAAGAAAGCAGAATACGCCAAAAAACAGTGCGAATCTGTGGACACGTTACAACTTCGCTTCTGATTCTGCTTTAGATGATTTCGGAATTGGTTTGGGAATGCAGTATCAAAGCAGTAAAGTGCCTTGGTTTACAAGAGATTTTACACTGCCTGATTTTACCATTTTTGATGCCGCTCTTTATTACAAACCTAATAAAAGCAATATGCAGATTGCTGTAAACGCAGGCAATCTTCTTAATAAAACCTATTGGTTAGGCGCGCAGAATTATCTGCGTTTGTTTCCTGGAAGTCCAAGAAACGTAAGCCTTACCGTAACTTATAAATTTTAATTTATATGAAATTATTTCAAACAGAAATCCTAATAGCCAAACATTTTAAGAATTCTATTTTTAAAAATTCGGCTGTTTATATTATTACCATTTTCATTGGTGTTTTACTATTATATGCGGCATTTACGGGCTGGGACAATTACATAAGTCAAAACGAAACGAGCGAAAAATACCAGCACGAATCTAGAGAGGACTGGTTGAAAAATCCAGATAAAAATCCGCATAGAATGGCACATTACGGAAATTTTGCTTTTAGAAAAAGTACCCCATTAAGCGTTTTCGAATTCGGAATGGAACCATTTTTTGGAAATGCTATTTTCCTTGAAGCTCACAAACAAAATACAGCCAATTTTTCTGAAGCTGGTTTTTCTAACAGTATGCTTCGTTTTGGCGAAATCAGTATTGCCATGGTTTTGCAGATTTTGTTACCGCTTCTCATTTTTTTCCTCGGATTTAATGCTGTCGCGTATGAACGTGAAAATGGAACTTTAAAAATCCTTTTAACGCAGGGCATCAATTGGAAACAGCTTTTAATTGGAAAAACGTTGGGAATTGCAAGTGTAATCATGATGCTTTTTATTCCAACAATTATTGTTTTGGTTTTAGTGTGGCTGTTCCTTCAAGATTTTAGCATTACAGCAGACGAAACCGCAAAAATGCTATTGTTTATAATTTTTCATTTGGCTTATCTCCTATTCTTCTGTGTTATTGCAGTTTTAATTTCGGCAGTAAGCAAAACGTCTAAGAAAGCTTTGATCACGCTTATTGGAATTTGGCTTCTTTTTACCATTATTCTGCCAAGAACCACACAGGCAATTGGGGCTTACATTTACGAAGCACCATCTAAGATTCAGTTTAACAGTGATATCGAAAAAGATATTTTGAAACAAGGGGACAGTCACAATCCGAATGATCCGCATTATAAAGCGATAAAAGATTCGCTTCTTCGCGCTTACAAAGTCGATTCGGTACAAAAACTTCCTTTCAATTATTCGGGTTATATCATGACCGAAGGGGAAAGAATCAGCTCCAAAATTTACAACGAACATTTGGCTGAACTTCTAAAAATTTATAAAAAACAGAATAGTTTTTCGAAAACAGTTTCCTTCTTGAATCCCTACATCGCAATGAAAAATTTATCGATGGGATTATCTAACACGGATTACGAATCGTATATCGATTTTCAGAAACAAGCCGAAGATTATCGTTATGCCATGGCACAGAAAATGAATGGACTGCAGATTAAATACATCAGCAATAAAAAGCCCGGACCAAATGATAAACCGCTTACGATTGGTAAAGAACATTGGGCCGATGTAGAAGAATTTCATTATGAGCCTAAAAAAGTCGGAACGGTTCTTAAAAACGAAATTATCTCGATTATTTCAATTATTCTCTGGATTTCACTGCTTTTCATTTTAATCAGAATCGCATCCAAAAAACTTAAAGCCATTTAATATGTTAGCATTACTCTTTAAAAATTTCATTCGATCTAAAGGAACCAAAATTGGGTCGCTTTTCTTGTTGTGCATTGGTTTTATAAGTCTTTTAATTGGAAAACAGTTTCAGGATAAGCAAGAGAATAATATTCGCGAAGCTTCCCTTTATCAGAAAGAACACATTGCCCGAAATGCCTCTTTTCATAAAGACGAAATCGGACTTCTATTGTATTACATCAAGTTTTCATTAGTCAATAAAACATTGCCTATAAACAGTTTAGCAATCGGACAGCGCGATGTTAATCCTTCTATTCAAAGCGTTACGATTCGTGGTCTAGAAGGTCAGAAATACGATGCAGAACTCAATAATCCGAACAACCTTCTGTCAGGAAATATCGATTTTAGTTTTGTACTGATTTATCTTTTTCCGCTTTTAATAATTTCGTTTTCGTATAATCTTATCTCTGAAGAAAAAGAAAGCGGAACTTGGAAAATTGTAGCAACGCAAAGTCAAAACACTTTTCTTTATATTCTAAAGTTATTCTACGTCAGGATTTTAAGTTTAATCGGATTGTTTGCTATTTTACTTTTGGTCGCCGTTTTATTTTTAAATATTCCGTTGGATCAAACTTTTTTCATCTTCTACGGATTGGGAATATTATATATCTTATTTTGGTTTTCAGTATGTTTCTTTATTGTTTCGCCGCAAAAACATTCCAATTTTAATGCTGTTTTATTACTAACGATCTGGTTATTCTTAATTATCATTGTTCCTGCAGGAATTAACGCTTATATTGTAAATCAGTATAAAGTTCCAGAAGCTTTAGAACTGACTTTGAAACAGCGAAATGCGTATCATGAAAAATGGGATATGAATAAACAAGAAACTGTTGATAAATTTTACAAACATTATCCTCAGTTTAGAGAATATAAGATTCCGGCAGACAAAGAATTCAGCTGGCTTTGGTATTACGCGATGCAGCAAATGGGCGACGACGAATCGGCTGTAGAATCTCACGAATTGGAAACCAAATTGCAACAGCGAAACCTTGCCAGCCAGAGAATTGCACAATTTATCCCAACGCTTCATACGCAGTTACAACTAAATGAAATTGCCCACGCCGATTTAGGAAATCAGCTTTTATTTTTAAAAGAAACACAGCATTTCCATGAAAAAATGAGATTGCATTTTTATCCAAAAATCTTCTCAGATGCTCCTGTAAATGCACAAAAATGGGATGATTTTAAAGTTGAAACGTTTAATGATCCAACTCAAATAAGTTTTGCTAAGGCATTTTTGCCATTACTAATTTTCAATTTACTATTGATTGTTTTGGGATGGAGGAATTTAAATAGAAACGCTGTTTAATTTTTGACCGATAATGCTCGCGTTTTTTAACCGCAAAGCACACAAAGGCTTACGCTAAGTTCGCAAAGTTTTATTTAAGCTTTTTGGTTAAATAGAGGCGTTATTTAACCGCAGAGAACGCAAAGGTTTACGCAGAGTTCGCAAAGTTTTATTTAAGCTTTTTGGTTAAATAGAGGCGTTATTTAACCGCAGAGAACACGAAGGTTTACGCAAAGTTCGCAAAGTTTTTTTGACAAGCTTTAGGATAATTTTCTTTACGGTGAAAGTTCGCAAAGATGGCAGACATAGCCAATGGTTTCAACCATTGGAGCGCAATGAATTTATGCATGCCTCCCGAGGTTGAAACCTCGGGCTATGTTTTTCAAAAGGTTTATCGTACACAACCAATGGATTCAATGATTGAACGTCAGCAATTCACCACCAACATGTCTCCCGAGGTTGAAACCTCGGGCTGTGTTTTTCAAAAGGTTTATCGTATACAACCAATGGTTTCAATCATTGAACGTCAGCAATTCACCTCCAACATTTCTCCCGAGGTTAAAACCTCGGGCTATGTTTTTCAAAAGGTTCGCAAGTTTTTTACATAAAGCTTTGCGAACTTTTTGTTTTTATAAAACCCTCCATATCAAAAAAACCTTTGCGCTCTTTGCGGTAAAATTTTAGTATTTTTAATGAAATTTCCATTCTATGAAAAAAGTACTTTTTGCAGGTCTTCTTATTATTATCATTTTATATGCCTTTAAACAATTGGTTTACAATCCGTACAAATGGAAAAAAGCGATTAACACCCCCGAACATAAATTACAGCTTGGCAGTTTTATTTTCAGCAAACAAAGAGGTTCAAACGGAAGCCAAAGCATGCAGACCAATTATTTTATTTTTAAAGTAATTGAAATAAACGGCGATTATGTGAGACTTTCTGTGATTCGTCAGTTATCTGAAAAAGATAAAATACGATCTGGTTTTTCGACTAAAAAAGAGGCCTATAAAGATTTAAAAGAAAGTATTCAGAAAGTTACAATTACACCCATTTTACCTGAAGATTTGTATAAAGGAAGTTCTTCTTTTACCATAAACGATTATTTATTAGATAAATATCCTTCTTTGCAAAAATCCAGATATTATTATGAAGACCTAAAATCTTCTACAGATCCACGAGAATATTTCAGTTTAGTTTATTCTAAGGAAAAAATTATAACCAAAGGAAAACTCGTTCCGTGGATAATAAGTAACAGTGACAAACCTGAATTAGCAGAAAGATTATCTAAAAATATAGAACTGATCGTTAATTGATTTTTTTCTTTGCGACTAATTTAGGAACGTTTTTTTAACCGCAGAGTTCGCAAAGAATTACGCAAAGTTCGCAAAAATTTTACTCAAAGCTTTAAGGATAATTTACTTTGCGGTGAAAGTTCGCAAAGATTCCCAAAAATGGTAAACATAGCCAATGGTTTCAACCATTGGAGCGCATTGAAATTTATCCACACATGTCTCCCGAGGTTGAAACCTCGGGCTATGTTTTGAAAAGGTTTATTATACACAACAAATTGAACGTCATCAATTCACCAACAACATATCTCCCGAGGTTGAAACCTCGGGCTATGTTTTGAAAGGGTTTATTATACACAACCAATTGAACGTCATCAATTCACCACCAACATATCTCCCGAGGTTGAAACCTCGGGCTATGTTTTCAAATGGTTCTCAAAGTTTTTACTCAAAGCTTTGCGTCCCGAGGCTTTGGGATTGTGTTTTTATAAAACCCTCCATATCTAAAAACCTTTGCTCCCTTTGCATTAAAATCCCCCAGCATATCAAAAAAAACCTTTGCGTGCTTTGCGTTAAAATACCCCAGCATATCAAAAAATCTCTGCGTGCTTTGCAGTAAAATAAACCTATTCTGAATAAAATTTCTTCAAACATTTAATAATTATATTTTATTTAGAATTAATATAAATAAACTTTTATATTTGCCGCTTTCAAAGAAATCTTAGTAGATTTTAAAATTTACTTAATATTGCTTTTCCAAAGTAAATTTCGTTTAATGAACTACAATGCCAGTTTCGAATTAGATCTTTTCAAATCCTTTAAAGAAGGAGACGAAACTGCATTTAAGTTTTTTTACGATAAATATTTTAGGAGAATCCAATCTTTCAGCGTTCAGTTTATTTATGATCAGGACGAAGCTGAAAATCTTGCTCAAGAAGCCTTACTACACTTATGGCAGAACAGAGAAAGCGTAGAATCTATTAACGGAATCCAAGCTTTCTTATTTACCTATGCCAAATCAAAATGCTTGAATTTAATTCGCCACAATAAAGTGAAGGATAAATTTAAGAATGACCTGCTTAACCACAAAGAAAGAGAATTGGATATAGAAGTTTTAAATTCGCTTCAGTTCGACACATTAGAATTAACAGAATTGGAGCGCATTATTCAGGAATCCATAAACGAATTACCGCCCAAAACTCGCGAAGTTTTTATAAAAAAACGCTTTGAGAATAAAAAAAATGCAGAGATAGCCCAAGAAATGGAAGTTAGCTTAAAAGCTGTCGAAGCCCACATGACAAAGGCTTTGAAGATTTTAAAGACCAAATTATCGGACTATTTGTTTCTAATCTTTATCCTTATTTATAATAATTAAGAATAAAAGGTAGGGTATTTTAATTCTGAAGTGTACTTACTATAGCGAGAAGTTTAAAAACGCATTTATGACATCGGAACTAATTTATAAATACTTATCTAATGAAGCTTCAGAACAAGAAGTTCATCAACTTTTTGAATGGATTGACGCCTCAGAAGAAAACAAAAAGCAATTTATAACTTTAAAAAAGACTTGGGCCTTAACAGCACTTACTGGAACTATTTCACGTGATACCACTCCGGTAATTTCATTTAAACCAAAAAACAATACCAGAAAGTATTTTAAATACGCGACCATTCTTGTGGTTTTATTTGGTTTAGGAAGGCTTGCTTTTTATTTTAATGAAAGAACAGCAGATTCTAAAGAAGTTGTTCTGGAATTAGGCGATGGACGATTAGAATATTTTACGCATAAAGACGAGAACGCTTTAGTAAACGACAAAGGCGAATTGATCGCCCGAAAATTTTCTGATCGAATTGTATACTTCGGAAAAGTTCTCGATAAGGAGGTTTTATATCACACGCTTAAAGTTCCTTACGGTAAAAGATTCAAACTTAAACTTTCAGATGGTACCCTTGTAAGTTTAAATTCTGGAACTACTTTTCGCTATCCGGAACAATTTGGAATTAACGGCAAAAGAAATGTTTATTTAACCGGTGAAGCCTTTTTTGAGGTTGCCAAAGATAAAAAGCATCCGTTTATTGTACATTCTGATCAAGCGGCTATTGAGGTTCTCGGGACAAGATTTAATGTGAGTGCTTACCCAGAAGACAAAACTGTGAGCAGTGTTTTGGTTGAAGGAAGTATTCAGATGTGTGAAGAAAGCAATTCTATAAACGCTGTTTTGCTAAAGCCGTCCCAAATGGCTGTGTGGCAGAACGAGTCTAAGAAAATCGTCACAAAAACTGTTGATGCTTCTTTTTACGAAGCCTGGACTCAAGGCGAACTTGCATTCAAGGACACCCCATTTTCTGCCATTGCAAAAATTATTGAACGCACCTACGACGTTGAAATTATCAATGAAAATGCTGTTTTGGCCAAACAGAGTTTTACAGGTTCAATAAAAATTAGTGAATCTAGTGTCGCCAATATTTTAGATCTTCTAAAACGTGACACGCCTTTTAATTATTCTATTAAAGAAAACACCATTACTATTACACCAATTTTCCATAACTAAATAAAACATGACATTAACGATACATCCCAATTCAAGAAAAATTCTATTTTTCTTAGGCTTTCTTTTATCCTGTTTTTCAGCTTTTTCCCAAAATAAAACCATTACATTACATGTAAAAAACAAACCTATAAGCCTTATTATCAAATCGATTGAACAGCAGACCGATTTTCGAATTATTTATAATGCCCGAAAAATTGATGCCGAACAATTGGCCGATATTAATGTCGATAATGCATCTTTGGAAACGACTTTAACGAAGTTATTTGAAGGAAAGAATATCTCTTTTTACATTCAGAAGAAACAGGTTCTATTGACGAATTCAAGCTCTAATAATGATTCAGGTTCGGCGCAGGAAAAACAAAGGTTTATAAGCGGAACGGTTTATAATGCAAAAGACAAATTACCGCTTCCAGGAGCAACAATCCGTATTAAAGGTACTGGAATGGGCGCTATTACGGATTTCAACGGAAAATTTGTTTATGAGTTAAAAGGAAATGATATTCCGAATCTAATCCTTGAAGTTGGCTTTTTAGGAATGGAACCTCAGTCACAAAAAGTCGAAGACAAAAAACAGTTTACTTTTTATCTTCAGGAAGCGACTGATGAATTAAATCCGGTTGTGATTACTTCATCTTATGGAACTACTAAATTAAAAGAAGAAATTGTTGGGAGTATTTCTACTTTACAAGCCAAAGATATTCCGGTGCAACAAGCATCAGAGAGTGTGGATAAAATGCTTGAAGGACAAATTGCAGGTGTTTTAATAGAAAATACGTCTGGAGTTGGCGGACCTGTAAAAATCAACATTCGTGGTCAGGGAAGCTTAAAACCTCTCGGAACAACAATTTTTGGTACTTCTACACAACCTTTAATAATTATTGACGGAGTTATTATGTCTGAAGAAAGTTATATTGACAGTTCTTTTTTTAATGGACAGTCGGCATTTTCTGAAGATTTATCTAACCCTCTAGCGCAAATAGCACCAGAAAACATTGAAACTTTTACGGTTCTTAAAGATGCTTGCTGCAGTTGGTCTGTACGGTGCAGACGGAGCCAATGGAGTAATCTTAATTACTACTAAAAAAGGGAAAATTGGTAAAACTAAATTTGGTTTTTCAAATCAGCTGGGAGTTTCGTCTGCTATAAATCAGATAAAATATTTAAATGGCGAGCAATACACTGAAATGAGAAACGAATATTTAAGAAACACTTCTCCTGGCAGTGCGCTTCTTACCTATAACGGAGTAAATACAGATTGGTTTGATTTATTAAATAACTCGGGAATTTATAATAAATATAATTTTAATGTTTCCGGAGCCAATTCTAAATTCTCGTATAGAACCAATATTAGTTACTTAGATATTGATGAGCCGCAATTAGGCAATACAACGAAACAATTAAATGCAGGAATCAATTTAGGTTATAGACAAGATAAATGGGATGTAAATGTATCCTTAAATCCAAGTTACATCAAAAAAGATGCTCCTAACACCTATTATTCGTATGCCTACATTCCAACAACGTCGCCTTATAACGCAGATGGATCTTACTCATTATCTGGAGTAACAGGAGCAACCGGAGGAAATCCGTTGGCAAGCAATTGCTCAAAATACAAATCAAACCAATACTTACGGTGTATTAGGAAGTCTTAATTTAGGTTATGAATTAAATAAAGCTGTAAAATTCCAGACCTTATTTGGAATTGATTACAAAGACAAAGAACAGGATCGTTATTTTTCTGGAGAAAATGAAAGCGGCAGAAACAGCGGTACTTTCCTTTTTAGATGGACAGACTTATCCGAATTGGGGCAGAAGAGCCACAAATGAACGTAAGTCTACCAAATGGAACTGGCAGGGTCAAGTATTATTTGACAAAAAAATAACCGAAAATCATGCCGTAGATGGTGTCTTAGGATTTGAACTAGCAGAAGAAAAAGGAAGATTTAACTATCTCTGCAGCTACCGGTTTTGTTAATCCGAATGTGGTTAATGCAATTTCAGATGCGATACAAGATGATAATCTTTTAACGGTCGCAGACGAAACCTACGCTAAACAGTCTTATCGATATGAGATCAGCAACGGATCAAGAGTTTCTTTGTTTTCTCAGCTTAACTACAACTATAAAAAACGATACTTTTTCTTAGGAAATATTAGACGCGACGAAAGTTCTGTTTTTGGAGACGACACAAATGTAGCTTTAAACAGTGGTGCCGGTTTAGCGTGGATAATCAGCAATGAAGACTTTTTAAAATCGAACTCTTGGGTTAATTTTTTAAAGTTAAAACTAAGCTACGGATCAACTGGTAATTCAAGAATTGGTTCTTACCGTTCAAAAGGTTTGTATAATTTTTCTCAAAATGGATATAATGGCGAAGACTACGCAACTGTAAGTGACGCACCAAATGGAAACTTAAGCTGGGAGAAAAACACGAAATTCAACGCAGGAGTTGACTTTAACATATTTAATAGAATCGAATTATCATTAGAATATTATTACGATGATTTATCTGATTTGATTGTTGCAAGGGATATTCCGGTAGAAAATGGTTATAATACTTTAGAATTAAATGCCGCCAGCATGTATAATAAAGGTTTTGAATTTACTACTAGAATAAAATGGTTACAAGAAGGAAAGTTTAAATGGTCAACTTCTTTCAATATATCAACAGTAGAAAATAAAGTCACCGATTTATTAGGTTTAGGAAGCGATTATTCTCAGGCGAATATTGCTTTGGCACAAAAAATCGGATACAGCACAAGTACAATTTGGGGAGTTAACTGGATTGGTGTTGATCCTGCCACAGGTAGAGACCTTATTAGAAAAAATGGTCAGGTTTACGATTCTGCAACGTATAATCAATTATTTACAAATGCAGACTGGGAACCAATTGGAAATACACAGCCTAAAGCATTTGGAGGTTTTAGCAATAGATTTTCATTAAATAATAGTATCACTTTATCTATAACTGGAGCTTTTCAATGGGGTGGAGACAAATTAGTTACTGATGATATTATTGGTAAATACAGAATTACATCCAATAGAAATATGTCTGTAAACGCCTATGATTATTGGAGAAATCCAGGAGATAATGTTACGCGACCTTCTCCGGGCAATAATACTTTGATCCCTAATATGAGTAAATATATTTTTGATGCTACTTATATTAAAATCAGCAATATCAATCTAAGTTATAATGTTCCTGTAAAAAATACTTTTCTTGACAACTTAACTGTATTTGCAGATGTTTCGAATTTACTGTATTGGTACAAAGAGAAAAGCCCTTCTGGATTGAATGGCATCAGAGAATTTAGTTATACCTATCCACAAGCCAGAACTATTTCATGTGGCATTAACACCAAATTTTAAAATGATGAAATACTTTAAAAATATTACAATATTAAAATTTCCTGCTATTTTAATGCCGCTTTGTGCACTTCAAAGTCGCAGTGACTTTTTAGAACAAGAACCTGGTACACAAACTTCTATTAATGAACAGTTAGGAAGTAAAAAAGGAGTTTTGGTAGCGCTAAACGGACTCTATTTAGATATTAGGGAAATTCATACGAGCCCAACTTTTGTAGTATATTCAGATCTGCAAGGCGGTAACATTAAATTTTCACCCACCTATTCTACTGACAAAAGTAGAAATGGAATAATTACTGTCCCTACTGCTATAGAAGGTTTTTATTCCTTTAATGATCAGGCTTTGGCTTCTAATCTAGCTAGTTTTTACAGCGGTGGTTACGAGGTTATCAATGAAGCAAATTTAATCATAGAATTTGTAGATGCCTTAAAAGATGCAACACAAGCCGAAAAAAATCAGATAAAAGCTGAAGCTTTGACAGCAAGAGCCTATATGCATTTTTTATTAAGCGAATTTTACAGTCAAAATTACAGTTATACTGCAGATGCTTCTCATTTAGGAATTGTTTACAATACGAAATCTATCACTAATGGACTTCAATATGCTACTAGAGAAACTGCCGCAAGTACCTACTCCCATATTGTTGAAGATATTGAAAGTGCCGTAAACCTATATTCTGACAATGTTCTTTTAAACGGACCTTCTTATAGTTATTTCAATAAAAATAACGCAAAAGCTTTATTATCAAGAGTATATTTGTCTAAAAATGACTGGCAGAAAGCTTATGAAACAGCAAATGATGTCATCTCAAATTCTGGTGTAAGTCTAGTTGAATCAGCGAATTATATTGCTCAATGGGATCAGCCGGATCTTCCGATTTCTGAAATTTTAATGGAATTTACATTATCACGAAATGAAGAATCCACAGCAAGCATTTCACCAGCATCCTATTTTGGTTATACCAATAGTACAACTTTTTCAAAGTATGTAGCTTCACAAGATTTAATAGATCTATATGAAACTTCAGATATCCGTAAACAATTATTTCTAATACAGCCATTAACAACCTTGGTTAATCTGCGACCAGTAGAATTAAATTATTATTTCACAAAAAAATTCCAAGGAAATCCGGGATATGTCGCTTTTAGACTAAGTGAGCAATATTTAATTCGAGCAGAAGTCGCCTTAAAGCTTAACAATACAGATCAGGCCAAAAAAGACATCAATACTATTAGAGCCAGAGCAAATGCCAGTGCGGTAAAAGATTCTGAGAATCTGGAAGATGCTGTATTTTTGGAACGAAGAAAAGAACTTTGCTTTGAAGGTCATTCTTTTTTTGATATCGCCAGAAATCATAAAGATGTTTCTAGAAATGACGGCTGTCTATCATCAGTTTGCAGTATCAATTATCCTTCACCAAAATATATTCTGCCAATTCCAAAAAGTAACCTTAACCTTAACCATAATTTAAAACAAAATGAATCGTATTAAATTTATAGCCGCAATCAGCATTATTGTCGCAATATTAGTTTCTTGCTCAAAAGACGATTACAGATTAGATACTACAAATACTGATCCTTTTGTGAGATTTAACTTTTTGGTAAGCACAAGTAACATACCTTTAGAATATCCTTCAAAAAACACCTCTGCACTGCCCATAAGCACTTACGAAAACAAGTCCATCAAAACTTTAAAAGTACCGGTAACTTTGACTTCGACAACTGTAAAATCTCCTGTTAAAGTCAATTTTAGTGCAAGCAACATCTGGAGATGTAAACAGTTTTAGTCTGAATCCTGCAACAGAGTTATTATTTGAAGGAAATAAATTAACGGATACCATTTTTGTTTCTTTTGAAAAAAGATGGGCAGGCCAACAAACCATTTCATTAAAACTGGAAAATGCATCAGATCCGTCAATTCACATTGGAAACTTAAATTCTTATGCATTAAATGATACTTTTACAATTACTTTAGGTGAAATTAGTACCACTTATACTTTTCCAGTAAATCAGTTTGTATTAAAAGGTGAAGTTGGAGAAAAAATTGATTTTAAAGTCAATTTCCCTAACGGATTTATTCCGTCAGAAATTGAAAACAATCCTATTTTTAAATTCCAAAACGGTTTTGAATATTCTTTAACTCATGATGATTACGGTGATAATAGAAGTTCAATAACGTATCATTTCACTCTTTTGGAGGATATTCAAAATGATGATGCCCGTTATGAAACCAAAATCACTTTAGTAAACACTCCTAATTATGTAGCAACTGGAAATATTAGTTTGAACATTGTAAAACCAATTAAATCCCCAAGAGATGTTCAGGCATATCCTGCATCTAAATTTACTGATCCAACCAATGCGTTTTATTTAACCTACGGAGAACATTGGTTCAACAACAACGGAAATTGTACTTGGCAGACTTTTAATGCATTAACTTTCCCTATTATTGTTTCCAAAGACAACGAAAATGCGATTCTTTACAGCGATAAAGGAACCGCAAACCCTAATGATGATGTATATCATGATGCTTTCAAAATTGGATTTAATGTGGCGAGCGGAACTAATACAATAAATTCTTTCGGTCTAAAAAGATGGTTTTCTAACGAAAGTAATTCTGCCGCAGTTTCTCCGGGATTTAATATTACCTCAGCCCTAGAGTTTTTTCCGGCAAACGGAAATAGTAAAACTCAAGGAACAGTTCTGGTAATTCCGCAGGACATTACAATTGGATCCAGCGCGACAAATACCTATCAAATCGCGATTTCTGGTGATGGAACCTATAGAGAAATCAGTAATGGTTTATATGAAATTTCATTTGAACTAAAATTAACAAACGACAAACTGTTTGGAGGAACAGTTTCGACGCAATACAGAATGTATAATAACCGAGTTTACACCAAGCCAACTCCTTTAACTATCGAATGTCCTAAGGAAGTTACGCTTTAGTTTTGTATTCAGTCGCAGTTTTTAGCCGCGATGAGTAAGCTTTGTCAAAGTTTAAAACTTTGACAAAGTTTTTGGTGTCTAAAAAAAGTTTCATGTTTCATGTTTCAGGTTTCAAGTTTCACGTTGCAACAACTTGAAACCTGAAACTTGAAACAAAAAAAACAAAAAACAAAAAAAAGAATTGAAAAAGCTAATTATCCCTCTCCTATTCCTGCTGAGTTTGACGGCCTATAAAAGCATTGAAGAACCAGATTATATTGATATTCAGGAATTACGAAAAATTTATTCTGGTGGCGACGCTTCAAAATGGCCTGCTTGCGGAATTACATGAAAGTATTGATAAATCTAAATTTCAGGATATTGGAGTGCTTCCTGCTGTTCCTTATCCTGCTTACAATCCGTATTCTAAGGAAAAAGAAAGTTTGGGGAAGATTTTGTTTTTTGATCCGAGGTTATCGCGAAGCGGACAAATTGCGTGTGCTTCCTGCCATAATCCAGAATTGGGATGGACTGATAATTTGACGCGCTCGTTTGGACATGACCGCCAGACTGGAAAACGCAATTCTATGACAATTTTGAATTCGGCGTACGCCACTTCTTTGTTTTGGGATGGACGTGCTTCGAGTTTAGAAGATCAGGCGCAGTTTCCTGTTTCGGATCCGTTGGAAATGAATGAAAAACTCACAATTGCCGTTGATAAAATCGCTAAAATTAAAGGCTATAATTCTTTATTTACGGCGACTTTTGGAAATAAAAAAGTGACTTTAGAGCGAATTCAATATGCGATCGCTACGTTTGAAAGATCAATCAATAGTCCGAAAAGTAAGTTTGACCAGTTTGTGAGCGGGAAATCTGAAATTTATACAGATCAGCAGGTTAAAGGAATGCATTTGTTTAGAACCAAAGCGCAATGTATCAATTGTCATAATACGCCTTATTTCAGCGACAATCAATTTCATAACGACGGACAGACTTTATTTGGAACAAAAAATGAAGATTTCGGTCGTTATAATGTGACAAAAGATGTGAAAGATATTGGAAAATTCAGAACGCCGACGCTTCGAGAAGTCGCAAATACAAAACCGTGGATGCATCACGGTCATTTTCCAACTTTGCTGGATGTTGTCGAATTGTATAATTTAGGAAATCCATCGCCGGTTCAGAAAAAATATCTGGGAACTCCAAGAGATTCTCTAATTCCGAAAGTAGATCCTGCACTTAGAAAGTTGAATTTAAGTAAAGAAGAAATAAGCGATCTATTGGCTTTTATTGAAACGTTAAGTACTCCGACCAGAAGAATTATGGTTCCAGAAATGCCGAAATAATTTAGTTAATGATTTGTATTTTGCCCCAACTATTTGCAAATCTATATTTGCCCATTTTCTTTATGAGAGTGGGCTTTTTATTTGATAATTAAATTTCAACTTCATTCAAAACATTATTTAAAGTTTCTATATCTAATTTATCAATTTTAGCAATATCAAGCAATCCGTCCTTTATCAAACCAAAAACAATCCTTTTCTTTTCTACTTCGTTTTTCTTTGGAAAATCCTTGTAATCTTTTAAAACTGCAATACCACAAACATACCAATTTTCGCCTCTTACTGTTTGATACAAAGTATTTTCAAAAGTCTCCGAAACCTGAACATACATATGAGTATAATCTGGTAGTTTGAATTTCTTTTCACGGAGTTTGTCCAAAATCTTATCACAGAAATCATTATCGTATGGATCAAAATAACGATAACCCACATTTTTGAAATGGTAATAAAATCGAATATCACGAATAGATTTTTTATTTTCAATATTACGATTTTTTCTTTCTGTTCTTTCTTCGATTCTTCTTGCTAATGCTTCTTCAAATAAAAGCAAGTCATACTGTTTATTTAATTCCCGCAAATCAGTTTTTTGTAATTCTACTTCTAGAAGAGCTAGTATTTGCTTTATCTTTTCGTTATCATAGATATCATCTTTCTTTTTCTTTGCAAAAAGAATTTCAAATGCTTTACAAACTAATTGAAAAATATCTTCTAAGTTTTTTTCGTTTTCAAATACAGGTAAGGTTATCCTAACCATATTTTTACCTCGATAATAACTTGGTAATTTATTGAACCAATCATCATAAACTTCCTTATCATTTCCTTTTGGTTTATTTGAAAAAAGAGCTAGTCGCACCTCAATTTCTTTAAAAGGAAATTCTATTTCTTCTGCTTTAAATCTATCTGAAATTAATCTTCCAAAATATCTAAAGGGCTCATTAAATGTGCCTCCGTACGAATTATATCCACTTTTTATAAAATAAATTTGCATTTTTATTTAATTAAAAATTATCATTATTCCAAAGAATCTCTACAACTTCCTCAATCGAATATTCAAAATAATTACCTTCTTTATCTTTGTTTCTTTGAAACAATTTATGATTGTAATGTTTGAAGTTTTTTTCTAAGAATTTTTTATAATAACCATTCCCATAAATTGTATTTATATAAAAGGTTGAAATAAAATCACCATCATTTTCATTAGACCCGTCAAAATTTTTTATAAGATCAACGATTTGGTATAATTCTTCTTTAGTCAGATTATCCACTTTTATAGGTTCTGGCAGAGAAATATTAAATGCAAGATTTTCGGCACCATCTTCTTCCCACCATTCCGCAAGATTGAATTGAGTTATATCTTTTCCAGTTAAAATATGTAGTTTTTCTTCAAGATTCTTGTACTCGATAAATTCTGCATCTCCGTTTTCATCACAAAAAGAGGTATAATCCAAAATTAGTTTTAATACTTCTGGATAAAGTTTTTCAGCAATATTAAATTGAGGCTCTATTTGCTTTCTTAATTTCACTTCTTATTAATTTTATATCTATAATCTTTTTTGATAAGTTAAATACAAAATTATAATAATTCAAAATATTTTACTGGCATTAAAAGTTCAATATCTATTATAATAAGGTGAATTTTAATAATAATTTACTATCCTTTCATCAATGCATAAAATACCACATTAATCAAAACTCGTTAAGCATTCTTTAAATTTGTTATAAACGAAAGAAGCTTTTTTTCTTCAATAAAAAATACCATTATGAAATTAGAACAAATCCAAATTCAGACCAACAATATTCTAAAAACTACTGCATTTTATAAAAATGTTTTAGAATTGCCAATCCTCGAAAAAAAGTTCAAATTCAGTACGTATTAAAGTCGGAAATTCTATTTTACAATTCGTTGAAAATCCTCAATTTAATTCTATTTATCACTTTGCTTTTAATATTCCCGAAAATAACCTTGACGAAGCTATAAAATGGTGTAAAAGCAAAATAGAGTTAATTGTCATTGAAGATCAGAATGTAATTGCCAATTTTGAAAATTGGAATGCCAATGCCGTGTATTTCTACGACAATAATGGAAATTTATTAGAGTTTATCGCGAGACACGATCTCAATAATTCGCAGACAGAAGAATTCAGTTCTAAATCCATTTTAAATATCAGCGAGATCGGAATCGTGAATGAAAATCCGCTTGCATTGGGAAATCAGTTAATTGAAAAATACGGATTAGACTTCTTTTCTAAAAATGATAACAGCGAAGTTTTTTCCGCTATTGGAGATGACGAAGGTCTGCTTATTCTGGTAAAACCAAACCGAAACTGGTATCCAACTCAAACTCCTTCTGAAAGTAACGAAATTGCAATTAAATTAGAAAACAAGGGAACAACTATAGATTTAAAACTTTAATATTCCTTATTTTATCAAAATTAAAACTCCTAAAAATGCCATTTGTCCGAATCAGTTTACCGAAGAAACTTTCGCTGGAAACAAAAAATACTATTTCACAATCAGTCCATCAATCTTTAATAGAAGAATTTCATATTCCTGAAGCTGATTATTTCCACGTAATTGAAGAATTAGAAACTCATCAAATAAAATATCCAGAAAGTTATCTCGGAATCTCACATTCTGATGAAATAATATATGTGCAAATAACAGCAGGACAAGGTAGAACACTGGAACAAAAAAAGAAGCTCTATTATCAAATTGGAACGAGAATTTCTTCAACAACCTCGATTCTAATTAATAATGTAATTATCATTCTTTTTGAAAATAATGGGCTTGAAAATTGGTCTTTTGGAAATGGCGAAATTCAGGAACAGAAACATTTGAGAAAGTAAATTCATTAAAAGTAAAAGCCCAATTCAAATAGAATGAATTGGGCTTAATATTTTAAATTTATCATTTAAAACCTCATCTTCTGAATTCTAACCGCATTTAAAATCGCTAGTAAAGCAACACCAACATCGGCAAAAACAGCTTCCCACATTGTTGCAAGCCCGCCTGCGCCAAGAATTAGTACAAAAGCTTTTACGACAAAAGCCAGTGTAATATTCTGCCAGACTATCTTTTTGGTTTGTTTCCCAATATTAATTGCCATGGCAATTTTGCTTGGTTTATCATCCTGAATAACAATATCTGCGGTTTCGATTGCAAGCATCGCTTCCTAGACCTCCCATCGCGATTCCAACGGTACTTAAAGCAATTACAGGCGCATCGTTTACGCCGTCGCCCACAAAAGCTACAGTTTCGTTTTTGGCTTTAATTTCGTTTACTTTATTGACTTTGTCTTCAGGAAGTAAATCACCAAAAGCATTTGAAATTCTTAATTTATCAGCAACAAATTGAACAACGTTCGTTTTATCACCGCTCAGCATGGTTAGCTTCACTCCTAATGATTTTAGTTTTGAAACGGTTTCGTGAGCATCTTCTTTAATTTCATCTGCAATTGTCAGATAACCTGCAAATTTTCCGTCGTAAGCAATCGCAATTGTGGTGTATACTACTGAAGATGGATCAATATCATAACTAATATTAAATTTATCCAGAAGTTTGAAATTGCCAACATACAATGCTTTTCCATTATGAAAAGCTTTTAATCCGTGTCCGGAAATTTCTTCAATATCTTTCAATTCAATTGCAAGCATCGATTGGTCCCACATGATTGTGAATTGCTGTTGCGACGGGATGAGTACTTCTGCTTTCTAGAGCATTTACCAGTTTCAGAATTTCTTCTTTATCAAAATCGGATTTTATACTAACTTCCTGAACTTTAAAAACACCTTCGGTCATTGTTCCCGTTTTATCAACCACAACATTCTGAATCGTCGAAATACTATCTAAGAAATTACTGCCTTTAAAGAGAATTCCGTTTTTACTCGTCGCGCCGATTCCGCCAAAATACCCTAACGGAATACTGATAACCAAAGCACAAGGACAAGAAATTACCAAGAAAACCAAAGCTCTGTACAACCAGTCGCTAAAAACATAATTATCTACAAAAAGCATTGGCACTAAACAAATTGCAATTGCCAGATACACGACAATTGGTGTATATATTTTGGCAAATTTTCTAATAAAAAGTTCTGCAGGCGCTTTCTTGGTTGTAGCATTTTGAACCAATTCTAATATTTTAGATAATTTACTATCGCTATATGCGGTTGTTACTTTGACTTCAGCAATTGTATTCCCGTTTATCATTCCAGCTAGAACGGTTTCCCCTTTCTTTTTCGTATTGGGCTTGCTTTCACCAGTTAAAGCCGCGGTATTAAACGAAGCAGAATCTGATAATAATTCACCGTCTAAACCTAGTTTTTCTCCTGCTTTCAGCTGGATAACAGCTCCAATCTGCACCTCTTTTGCTTTTACTTTTACCGCAGTATTGTTTTCTAAAATATGCACCTCATCTGGACGCTGGTCTAGTAAACTTTTAATACTGGATTTTGCTCTAGTAACCGCCATTCCCTGAAATGTTTCTCCAATTGTATAAAACAACATTACGGCCACTCCTTCTGGATATTCGCCAATTGCAAATGCACCAATCGTCGCAATACACATAAGGAAAAATTCGGAGAAAACGTCTCCTTTTATAATGCTCTCATATGCTTCTCGCAAAACCGGAAGCCCAACTGGAAGATAAGCAATACCGTACCAAATCGTTCTTACATATCCTGTAAACCAAGTTTGAGGAAAATAGTTGTCAAAAGCAATTCCAATCATTAATAAAGCAAAGGAAATTATGGCGGGAAGAAACAACTTAAATAAACTACCTTCTACATTATGCTCGTGATTGTGTCCGTCATGGCCGTGTCCGTCATTCTCAATATGTACAGGTTCATCATGAGAACAGCAAGCAGGATGGTTTGGGTTTGCTTTTTATATTTTTTACTTCTTTATCTTGATGTATCATTTTAAAGTTTCAGTTTTTTTGTTTCAAGCTTCAAGTTTCAAGTTGAAACTTTGTTTAATAATGTTCTAAATTTAAGCAATTTGTGGCAATTAGCATTAAGTGAAAATGTTATAATCTCGCAAAGACGCTAAGGCGCAAAGTTTTTTATTTTGCCACAGATTAAAAGGATAAAAATGATTTTTCTCGTTTTGTGTGATTTCTACGTAAGACATCAATTGAGTCACTTCTATTTGAATTACCTCCTGCTTTAGCTGGAGGTTACTTAAATTTTAAGTGTAATGGCTTTAGCCAAACTTTCACATTTTGGCTAAAGCCTCTCTTTCTTATTCATATTTACACCTCCAGCTAAAGCTGTAGGTAATTCAATTTAATTCTTTAAAAAACCTTTGCGACTCTGCGAGCAAAATTTCACCATAAAAAGACCTCAGAATCTTAGAACCTTAGCCCCTCAGAACCTTAAAAAAATCAATGTTCATGCTCTCCTCCGCCTTTCATTGCTGAAAGCAGATAAAAAGCGCCTTTCGTAACAATTTTAGCATTGGGTGGCATTTTATCAACAAACTTAATTTCTGTAAAACCTAAATCTGTTGTTCCGGGAATTACTTCTAAAGCTTTAAAATGAATTTCATTTTCATGGCTTTCTTCTTTTTCAGTCGCTGTATGTTCGTGTTTTTCTTCGGCATGTTTTTCTTCTTGTACAAAAACAAAATACTTATCTGCATTTCTAACAACGGCATCTTTGGGCAGAGCTGGGACAGTTGCGTTTGTAATATTGATATTGGCAGAAACATACATTCCTGGAATAAGACCTTTTGCATCGGCGGGATCAATTTTAGCGTGTACAGCAACAGTTTTACTTTCGTTAGAAAATGATTTATTGATTCCGAAAATCTTTCCTTTAATTGATTTGTTTGACTGGTTGGTCAATACAAAATCAATTACTTGACCTACCGAAATTGATCCCAGATCTTTCTCATAAACATTCAAATCCAAATGCATCTGACTGTTGTCGACCACTTCAAAAAGCGAAACTCCTGTATTGGCAAAAGCGCCTTTGGCAATATTGATTTTCCCCACATAGCCGTTTATTGGTGCAACAATTGGGACTATAGAAGTACTTCCTTTCGTAGAGACATGCAATGCATCCAGCTTGTTTTTTGTCGCCTGCGCGCGGGCTTTTTCGGTCGCCAATTTGGCTTTTACTTCCTGAAATATTTTTCTCGGATTTACATTTTCGTCACTTAACGTTTTCTGGCGGTTGTATTCTAACTGTAAGTATTCAACATTGGCAATGGCAGAGTGGTAATCTTCCTGCATTTCAATAACTTCCAGATTTTGAATCGTTGCCAAAACTTTTCCTTTATTTACAAATGTTCCTTCTAAAACATAAATATCCTTTACTGTTCCGCCAATTAAAGTCGAAACCTCTGCGGAATTCTGCGGTGGAACTGTAGTATAACCATTGGCTTTTATGATTTTATTGAGGTTTCGGTCTTCTACAAATCCAGTTTCAATTCCGACCGTTTTATATTGGGATTCGGTTAAAGAAACTTCGGTCTGCGATTTTTCTTCTTTAGTAATTTCCTCGGTTTTCTTCTTATTGCATGCGATTAAGGTAACCGCAAGGCACGCAAGGACAAAGCGCAAGGCACGCAAGGAAATTAAACTTTGCGAACTTTGCGTAAATATCTTTGCGAACTTTGCGGTTAAATCTGCTCTTAAATCTATTTTCATTTTTAATTGTTTTTGATGGTTGGAAATTGAAGTTCGATAGCACTTTGGTTGTAGCTGTGGGTTGCTTCTGCATATTGTTTTTTTATATCAATTGCCTGATTTAAAAAACTGATATACGACCAATAACTCATATCGCCATTGGCATAACTTTTCTGTGCCGTTTCGATAATCTGATTGGCATACTGCAATCCTTCATTTTGGTAATACGCTAGGTTTTTCTGCTGTTTCAAGAAGTTATGATGCAATTCTTCTTGCCGCAGGTTTAAGATCATTTTGCTTTTATCTAAAGCCATTTGCGACTGCGAGATGCTAATTTCAGATGCTTTCGCTTTCGTAGTATTCACGCCTCCAAACAGCGGAATCTGCAGTCCGGCGGTAAAACCCTGAAATAAAGATTCTGTGTTTATAGTCTGAGCAAAATAACCTAGACCAACTTTTGGAGTTCTCAGAGCTTTAAAAGTCCCTGCTTCCTTTTGATAAACTGAAATCTGCTCAGCTCATAAAAATCGGTTATTAAAAGTGCGGCTTTCGAATTATCTTTACTTTCTACAAAAGCATATTGAAGCGTTGTGCTTTCATCTGGAATAATTTTTTGAGTAGTCTGAACAAAAAACTGCAGCTGTTTCTGATAAATCGCTAAATCGTATTCTAATTGCGCCTTTTGGGTTTCAATTTCTTTCACTTTCGCTTTAGCGCTTATCACTTCTATTTTCCCGCTTTCCCCAGTTTTAAAACGGAGTTCGGCGTTTTTCAAAAATTTGGTATAAATTTCATTTAATTCTGAGTTTAACTTCTGAATCGAAATTCCGTACAAATATTGATAGTAGGCCAAAGTCACAGCTTTTTCTATTTCATAAGAAGACAATGCCTTTCGTTTTTCGGCCAATTTCGCCAATTCTTCCTGTAATTGTCTATTGGCTTTTGTAACATTTCCTAACGGGAAAAACTGCTGTAACGAAACATTGTGATCGAAATCGGCGCTGTTGAACTGCCCTCCTTGATACTGCACTTGCAGCGGATCGGGCTGGAAAGCTGTTTTCTTTAAAATGGTTTGTTTTTCGATTTCCTTATCGGCAATTTTCAAATCGATGTTGTTTGATTTGGCGAGTTCGATTGCTTTTTCAAGACTGATCGATTTCTGTGAAAATGCTACTGTACTTGCTAATAGAAACACAATTAAACGCAAAGTTCGCGAAAGACTTATCGCAAAGTTCGCAAAGGGAATTGCACTGATTTTATATATTGAATTCATTGTAACTTTTATTAAATTTTTCTTTGTGTTCTTTGCGTAAAACTTAGCGTTCTTTGCGGTTAAAATCTTTGCGGTTAAATCTCTCCAGCATTAAGTACAAAATCGGTAAAACAATTAAGGTCAATAAAGTTGCTGAGAAAAGACCGCCAATTACGACAGTTGCCAAAGGTTTTTGTACTTCTGCCCCACCGCTTGTAGATAATGCCATTGGTAAAAATCCTAAAGAAGCTACGGTCGCTGTCATTAAAACTGGGCGTAATCTGGTTTTGGTTCCGATAAGAATTCTTTGCGGCGGATCTAAAACCCCTTCTGTTTTCAATTGATTGAAATAGGAAATCAATACAATTCCGTTTAAAACTGCAATTCCGAACAAGGCTATAAAACCAATTCCGGCAGAAATACTAAACGGCATTCCTCTCAGCGAAAGCGCAAAAACGCCTCCAATTGCAGATAACGGAATTGCCGTAAAAATCAATAAAGCTTGTTTGACGCTTTTAAAAGTAAAATACAAAAGCACTAAAATGAGCCCCAAAGCAATTGGTAATGCAACCGAAAGTCTTTTAGATGCCTCAATTAAATTCTCAAATTGTCCTCCGTATGTGACATAATAGCCTGCAGGAAGTTTAAAGCTTTTATCGAGTTTTGCCTGAATTTCTTCAACAACACTTTTGATGTCTCTCCCGCGAACATTTAATCCGACAGTAATTCTTCTTTTTCCGTCTTCGCGGATGACCTGCACTGGACCTTGCTCGTATTCTACCGAAGCGACCTGAGAAAGCGGTACCTGCTGTCCGTTTGGAAGCGGAATAAACAAATTGCTGACATCTGTAATATCGGCACGATTGTTCTCGTCCATTCGTACCACGACATCAAACCTTTTGCTTTCATCATATATTTTTCCAGCACTTTCTCCCGCAAATGAAGAACGGATGATCTGGTTTATATCCGAAATATTGAGTCCGTACAATGCAATTTTATCGTAATCGTACTTTACGGTAATTTGAGGAAGACCCGTTACTTTATCTGCTTTTAGATCTCCAATTCCCTCGACGCCTTTTATCTTCGAAATTAATTCTGTCGCTTTAGCGTCTAGAATCTCCAAATCGTCTCCAAAAATTTTAATCGCAATATCAGATCGGCTTCCTGTCATTAATTCGTTAAAACGCATCTGAATAGGCTGTGAAATTTCGATATTTGCGCCGGGAATTATTTCCATTTCCTCTTTCATCGCATTGGCCAATTCTTCCCAATTATGGTATTTTCCTTTCCAATCCTTTTTGTCTTTTAAAACAATAATCAAATCCCCGCTTTCAATGGGCATTGGATCGGTTGGAATTTCACCGCTTCCAATTTTGGTAACAATGGTTTTGATTTCAGGGAATTTAGCTTTTAGAAGCTGTTCGTATTTCGTAGTCGTTTCTACCATTTGCGTCAGCGAACTTCCAGTCATAATGGTGGCATTAATGGCTAAATCTCCTTCTTCGATTGTGGGAATAAATTCGCCTCCCATATTTTGGAAAATCACAAAAGCAAAAACAAATAATCCGATGGCGGTCGAAAGGACAACCTTTTTAAATTTTAGTGCTTTATTTAAAAATGGCATATAACGATTCTCCAGCCAGGCAATCATTCGGTCACTAAAATTGGGTGCATGTTCTGTCTTTTTAGAAAGAAATAAAGCACTCATCATCGGAATATAGGTTAGAGAAAGAATAAAAGCCCCAATAATCGCAAAACTAACCGTCATCGCCATTGGTTTAAACATTTTGCCTTCTGTCCCTATCAAAGCAAGAATTGGCAGATAGACAATTAAAATGATGATTTCTCCAAAGGCGGCGCTATTTCGTATTTTAGAAGCTGAATTGTAAACCTCTTCATCCATTTCATCCTGAGTCAGTTCTTTTTTATTTTTGAATTTCTGAAGATGATGCATCGTGGCTTCTACAATAATTACCGCGCCGTCCACTATAATTCCGAAATCTATGGCGCCTAAGCTCATTAAATTCCCGCTTACGCCAAAGGCATTCATTAAAATAACAGCAAATAACATCGCTAATGGAATAACCGAAGCCACAATTAATCCCGCACGAAGATTTCCTAGAAACAAAATCAATACAAAAATTACGATTAAAGCGCCTTCTAATAAATTTTTCGCGACTGTTTTTATGGAATTATCAACTAGTTTTCCTCTGTCAATAAAGGCTTCTGCAAGAACTCCTTCGGGCAGACTTTTGTTAATCTGAGCCATTTTCTCGTGAATCCTGTTTACAACTGCACTGGAATTTTCACCTTTTAGCATCAATACCAAACCAGAAACGATTTCGCCTTTTCCGTCTTTTGTCGAAGCGCCATAACGTAAAGCAACACCTTCGCGAACCTGAGCCACATTGCGCACTAAGACCGGTGAACCGTTACGATTTTTAACAACTACATTTTCAAGATCTTTTACGCCTTTTGCCATTCCGACTCCGCGGATAAAATAGGTATATTGATCTTTCTCTATATAAGCGCCGCCTGTATTTTGATTGTTTTTTTCTAAAGCATCAAAAATTTCAGTTATTGTAACACCCAGACTATTAAGCATATTGGGGTTTACAGCAATTTCATATTGTTTTAGTTTTCCGCCCCAGGTACTTACGTCTGCAACGCCTCTAATTCCCTGTAGTCGCGGAATAATAATCCAGTCCTGAATGGTCCTTAATTCGACTGCGCTGTATTTATTTTCGTAACCTTTTTTAGCGTAAACATCATATTGGTAGATTTCTCCCAAACCTGTTGTAATGGGCGCTAATTCTGGTGAATCTACATAATCAGGAATGTTTTCTTCGGCTTGTTTTAAACGCTGGAAAATCTGTTCGCGAGCCCAGTAAATATCTACATCGTCTTCAAAAACAACGGTTACAACAGACAATCCGAAACGGGAAATACTGCGCAGTTCTATAATTTCTGGAACTGTTTTTACAGCTCTTTCCAGCGGATAGGTAATTAATTGCTCAACTTCCTGACTTGCCAAAGTAGGCGCCGTAGTAATAATCTGTACCTGATTATTAGTTACGTCGGGCAAGGCATCAAGCGACAGATTTTTAAGCGAATAACTTCCCCACGCTATTAAAACGAGGGTAAATAATAGTATAACGAATTTGTTTCGTATACTAAACTGAATGATTTTATCTAACATTTGAATACTATAATGACGTGAAAAAGGATCGTCTCTAAATGTTGTGGAGAAATAAAATAGTATGTCCTAACTATTTTTTACCGCAGAGTTCACTACGATTTGAGTAGAGTTTGCAAAATTTAAGTCCGCAAAACTTTGTGAACTTTGTTTTTTACTTCAATTAAAATAGTACAAAACTTTGCGTGCTCCGTGGTAATTTTTCTCTTCGTTTTCGAATTGATCCATGAAAAATGAGACAAGAATTTGTCTGATAAATTTGTGGAAAGTCCACAACTCTCTAACTCGGAATTAACCGAGCATCATTATGCTATTTGAGGGGTCGCCAAATACTTCCGTAGAAATTCGAAGTAAAAACAGAATTATAACTTGGTAAAGATTTTAAAATGAGATTGTAAGCTACAGGAAAATCAAAACTTACAGCAGATTGGTAACTTAAAACCTGTGCTCCGCAAGCAATTGCAGGCACAAAATGGAGAACATAAATCGTTGTCTTTATCATGAGAATGGTTTTCTTCTGATGAAAATTGAGCTGTTTTATGCATAGCACTATTCACTTCCATATCTGCGCAGGGCATATTTGAAAGTGCCATCAAGTAAATTGACATTAGTATTGCTATCCATTTCATGACTGCAAAAATAGTACATTATTCCTTTCGTTAGAAAAAATATTATAAATCACTGATTATAAATTACTTTTATTTAAAAATAATTCTCATCAAAAGAATTTTTAGTTAACTTTAACACTAATAAACATATATTCTATACTCCAGTAAGTCAAAAGATAAGCCGAAATTCCCTCAGAATACATTAGTACATCATTATTTCAAGCAGTTTTATTTAATCAATTCAACACTCTAATCAATGAAATGTAAAAAACTAATATCAGCCTTTTTCTTATTATTTAGTGTTCCTTTTTTCGCTCAGGTTTACAGCGACAAAATCGTAGGAGAAAAAAATCAAGTACTTAAAGACAGTTTAAAAATCGAAGATTATCCTTATGCCCTGCCCATCTGGGGAGAAAAAGTTGCCCAAAAAGGCTATAATCTTCCCTATTCTGCCGGATTGTCTATAAATTATTTTTGGCAGGATTCTCAAATAAATATAAATGACTTGGAAGTGGGATTTAATAATGGTCCGCTTTATAATTTAGATGAAATTGTTCGTTTTGATAAATCTTCTGTAGAAGCTGGTGCCTTAACTATCAGACCAGATATTTGGTCGCTTCCATTTTTAAATATCTATGGTATTTTTGGTAAAGCAAATACTGCAACGAAAATTAATGCGGGTATTTGGGTTCCAGATGCTGACAATAATTGGTCTCAGGTAGCTTCATTCAGCACCAAAGCGAATTTTAATGCCACTACTTTTGGATTTGGAATGACTCCCACAATTGGAATTGGCGGGGGCTGGCTGGCATTAGATATGAATATGGCCTGGACCGATATTAGTTCGCTGGACAAACCTGCCTTTTCGTATGTCTTTGGCCCTCGTTTGGGAAAAACGTTTAAATTTCATAAAAAAGATGAAAACATTGCTTTTTGGGTTGGAGGTTTCAGAGTTCATATTTCAGGAGATACCAATGGAAATATTCCTTTATCAGATATATTTGATCTAACTAATGCACAGACAAAAGTGGATGATGGACTGACAAAAGTTTCTGAAAACCAAACAAGTGTCGATAATTGGTGGAATGGGTTAACTCCTGCACAACAGGCAAATCCCGTAAATACGGCCAAACATGATACTGCAAACCGTGCGCTGGAACGAGCTGGAACTTTCCTAACAACTTTAGACGGAGCTTTGAGTACAGCGGAATCTTCATCAGTGCAATACTCTCTTCAGAAAGCTCCAAAAGATATGTGGAACTTTATTATGGGAACTCAATATCAATACAATAAACATATAATGTTTAGGTTTGAAGCTGGTTTTTTAGGAAGCCGTACACAATTTTTGGGTGGTCTTCAATATCGTTTTGGACTTTAATCTGGTACTATGAAAAAGGGTTTATTATTACTTATTATGCTATTGAGCATGGCTTCTGTACGTTCTCAGGTTTTAATCTCCTTAATTTTTGGAGACAAACTTAATTCTCCTTTTTTAGAATTTGGTCTCGAAGGCGGTATTAATCTTTCGGATATATCTGATCTTAATAGTTCAGGAACTAATCCTGGGTTTAATCTTGGGTTTTATTTTGATATTAGATCCAGACAAAATCCCGCGTGGATGATTAATACGGGAGTAATCGTTAAATCGCCAATGGGCGCACGGCATATTCCTGTTTATTCTTTAGAGGATGTAAACTTGGATAATACTTTTGAAGGCGGAAGTGTAAATCGGGAAATCCGTTACTTTAATGTTCCTATTTTAATTAAACACCAATTTAAAAATAGAATATATGTCAAAGCTGGACCTCAATTAGGATTACTGGCTTCTGCTTTTGATGAATTTACAAACAAGATTAATGATAACGATGTTACATATAAGAAAAAAATCAGAGATCAGATTCGGGTTATAGATGCAGGAATCGCTTTAGGAACGGGCTATCATATGAATGTTGGCAACGGATTAAATGTTACCGTTCAATACTATTACGGATTGGTTCCTGTTATGAAAGGTGATGGTCCCAATGTCTACAACCGTTCTTTATACTTAACAGCAGGAATTCCAATTGGAAAAGGAAAAGTCGCACAAAGAAGAGCTGAAAAAGATGCCGAAATGAATAAAGTTATATTGCCAGAAGATGAAAAAAAATAAATTATTTTATTTTCGGAATAGTTAAAGAAAGGCATTTCGAATTAAATATCAAATTTCGCTCCGCTGGAGCTATTGCTGATTTTACAAAATATTTCTATAAATATTTCGTCCCTAAGGGACTAACCTTAATTGGATGATTTTAGTAATTATTAATACAAATACTTCTTCCTTTTCGGAATAACGTTCTAATCCATATAAATAAAAAGTTTTAGATAAATTATATTATATATAATTTATCTAATTATCTCTACAAATATTTGGTTCTTTGAGAATAATTATAGATCGCTATTTCAAAACCGAAAAGCTTTAGAGAAGGTATATTATATATAATTCATCTAATTATCTCTACAAATATTTGGTTCTTTGAGAATAATTATAGATTACTATTTCAAAATCGAAAAGCTTTAGAGAAGGTATATTATATATAATTCATCTAATTATTTCTTATTTTGTTCTTTGAGAATAATTCTAGATCGCTATTAACCGAAAAGCTTCAGAGAAGCGAAATATTTATAGCATAATTTATCTAATTATAAATAAAGTCCCGGAGGGACGACATATCGTTTATTTTTAAAATCTTTTGAGGATTTTTAAAAATCGCCGTGAATGAAATTACTCAGCAGACTTCTTTATTTATCTTAGTTATAAATTCAAGTATTTCTTCCGTATTCAAAACAAAATCGGGATTGGTGTGTAAAATCGCATTATTTGGCATGAAAGACATTTCTGCTGAAAGCGGATTTTGAACCACCGTTTTTCCACCCGCGACCTGAATCGCTTTTAGCCCAACAGTTCCATCAGAATTAGAACCAGAAAGTAATATTCCGATTAGATGCGGGCCGTATATTTCGGTCGCAGATTCGAAAGAAACATCAATACTTGGTCTGCTGTAATTTATTTTTTCTGAAGTATCTAAGGAAAGTGTTTCGTCTTTTTCAAATAGTAAATGGTAATTCGAAGGTGCTATATAAATGAAACCCTTTTGCAGTTTTATCTTATCTTCAACTATTTTAACTTTTACTCCTGATCTTAAATTAATTAAATCTTCCAGCGTTTGTCCGTCCGAATTTTTTCTGTGAACGATAATGACAATAGCAAAAGAAATTGAATTTTCTACGAAAGGCAAAATATGTAATAATACCTGCAAACTTCCAGCTGAACCTCCAATTATGAGTACTTTACAATTTTCTATTATTTTATTTTTCTCCATATTTTCTCTTTTTCAAACTGTTTGTATTTCGATGGAGAGATAGAATATTTGATTGTTTCTTTTGTTCCAAGCGCCAGAAAACCTAAGGTTGCGAGACTGTCATCAAAAAGATTTATAACTCTTTTTTGCAGATTATTATCAAAATAAATCAAAACATTACGGCACAAAATAAGGTCAAACTCATTAAAAGAAGTGTCTGAAACCAAATTGTCTTCGCGAAAAAACCATCTTTTTCAGAAAGGCTTTCATTAAACTTTGCAAAACCGTAATTGGCTATGTAATAATCTGAAAAGTCTTCTTGTCCGCCAGAATCTCTATAATTATCTGCATAATCTTTTATCATTCTAAGTGGAAAAATACCGCTTTTTGCCGTTTCTAAAACCGTTGTATTAATATCTGTTGCATACAATATCGATTTATGCAATAAACCTGCTTCTTGCAGCATTATAGCCATCGAATAGACTTCTTCGCCTGTAGAACATCCTGCATGCCAAATTCGGATAAATGGTTTTGTTCCTAATAAAGGCAGAATTTCTTTTCGAAGTGTCAAATAAAATGACGGATCGCGAAACATTTCTGTAACATTGACCGTTATTTCATCGATCATTCTTTTACAGTATTCGGGATCTCTTCTGACTTTTGATAAAAACTCGTGAAAATGCTTAAATCCATCTAAATAAAAAACTCTATTTACACGTCTTTTAAGTGAGGCTCTGGAATAGCTTCCAAAATCAAAACCGTAATATTCGTAAACTTCATTTATAAGAGTTTCTAATTCAATATCTTCAATCATAATTCATTTAAATTTCACCCAAGATCTGTAATAATTTATCAACATCTACGGGTTTTGAGATATAGGCATCTGCCCCAGCCTCTATACATTTTTCTCTATCTCCTGCCATCGCCTGCGCGGTTACGGCAACTACAAAAGTAGCTTCTTGTGACGGAATTGCTTTTATAAGCGGAATTGCCTCATAACCGTCCATTTCGGGCATCATCATATCCATTAAAACAGCGTCTATTGAACTGTCATTTGCTAAAATTTTTAAAGCTTCTTCAGCACTTAAACAAGATAAACACTCAAAGGATTTTGCTTTTAAAGTATTTACTAAAGCAAAAATATTTCTAGAATCGTCATCTACAATCAATACTTTTTTCTTCTCCATTTACAGTATTTTTAAAGATTAGATTTTATCATATAACCAAACTCGCAATAACGATAACAACTGATCTACATCGACAGGTTTTGTAATGTAATCCGAAGCTCCTGCCTTGATACATTTTTCTCTGTCACCCGTCATTGCTTTGGCTGTTACAGCAATTACTGCTAAGTTAAGAAATTTAGGATTACTTCTGATCTTTTTCTGCTGTTTCGTAACCATCCATATTTGGCATCATCATATCTAACAATACAACATCTGTATCTGGGTTTTCATCTAAAATCTTGATCGCTTCTTTTCCGTCAAAAGCCGTAATAACCGTCATTTTAAATGCTTCTAAAGCTTTAGAAAGCGAATAAATATTACGAACATCGTCATCAACAATTAATACTTTTTTCTCGAATAGAATATTGTTTAATGAATTCAGTTTTTTGTGGCTTTCTTTTTTGCTGTCTCCTTGTTTCTTTTCTTCTACTAAGTGAAGAAAAAGTGAAACTTCATCCAGCATTCTTTGGTAAGAATGTGCCGTTTTTACGATAATGGAATCGGCATATTTTCTAATTTTTAATTCTTCTTTTATCGACAAGCTTTTTCCTGTAAATACAATTACAGGCAGGTTCTCTAATCCCGGGCTTTTCTTAACGCCGTCTAGAATTTGGTAAGCCTGTTTATCTGGAATTCCCATATCTAGAATTACACAGTCTACATCTTTATCATTTAAAACCGTTAATCCTTCAGATACATCGCTTTTTATTTCCGAATTGATATTGTAAGTTTCTAAGAAATAAGCCAATGCTTTTGCGTGCTGCGCATTATCCTCTATAATTAAAACCTTTTGAGATTCTTTATTGATGATATGTTCAATACGCATAAAAACCTCTGGAATTCTATCAAAAGCAACGGGTTTGTCTAAGAAATCTACCGCCCCTTTTAACAAACTTTCTTGTTTCAATTTATGCGAAGACATAATATGAACGGAAATATGTTTGGTATGAGAATGGTTTTTCAATTCTTCTAATACTTCCCAACCGCTCTTAATTGGCAACTCGATGTCAAGTAAAATTCCGACTGGTCTGTAGATTAAAGCAAAATTTAAAGCGTAATCTCCTCTTACCGCAACAACTCCTTTGTATCCTTTTTTCTGCGTAAAAGCCAATAATGATTTTGCAAAATTAATATCGTCTTCTACAATCAGTATTACTTTATCTCCTTCGACAATTGAATCACGGTCGTCTTCGATTTCTGCAGGAATAACTTCGCTGATATATTTTGGTTTTACCTCTTTTTCTTCTGCTTCTTCTTCAACTATTTCTGCTTCTGAAATTTTATTTACAGAAATTTTATTGATCGCAAAACCTAATACTGGAAGACATAACGTAAAAGTACTTCCTTCGTTTACTTTACTATGCGGCGTAATTTCTCCTCGCAATAATTTAGCTAATTCTCGACTGATTGACAATCCTAAACCTGTTCCGCCGTACTTACGTTTAGTTGAACCATCGGCTTGCTGGAAAGCTTCAAAAATCAACGGCTGTTTGTCTAACGGAATTCCGATTCCGGTATCTTTTACAATGAAACAAATAACTTTATCGTCATCTGTATTCACTTTAATTTCAATACTAACGGTTCCTTTTTCAGTAAATTTAATCGCATTTGAAATTAAATTTTTCAGAATCTGCTCTAAACGCATTTTGTCTGTTTTAATGACAATTGGTGCGTCTTTAGTTATAATTTCGAAATTGATTCCTTTTTCTTTAGCAACAAGATAAAATAAATTATGAAGGTTGTCTGTAATTTCTTTAGTCGAAACATCCAAGAATTCTAAATCCATTTTACCAGCTTCAATCTTAGATAAATCAAGAATTTCGTCGATTAATCCTAATAAGCTGTTTCCAGAACTTTGGATTACTTTCGCAAATTCAATTTCTTCATTGATCATTGTTTTGTTGTTATTTTCAGACAACAAACGGCTCAATAGTAAAATCGAATTTAAAGGCGTTCTTAATTCGTGTGACATATTAGCCAAAAACTCCGATTTATAACGTGTAGTTAATTCTAAAGCTTCTGATTTTTTCTGAATTTCTGTATTTTTTTCTTCCAATAAAACACTTCTTTCGGACAGCTCTTCATTGGTTTGTTCCAATTCTTCCTGCTGTACGCGAAGTTCTTCTTCCGAAGCTTGTAATTTTTCAGTTTGTGCTTCTAATTCTGCGTTTATAGCTTCTAGTTCGCTATGTTGAATTTGAAGTTCTTCAGACTGTGATTTGGTTTCTTCCAAGAGTTCCATCACTCTTTTACGGTTCTGAGTTGCTTTTAAGGCAATTCCGATATTATTGGAAACCATGTTCAAAAATTCCAGCTGTAGTAGAGAAAATCCGTAAATGCTGGCTAATTCTACAGCTCCTTCTACTTTAAAATCAAGTAATGGAACCGCAACAATATGCGTTGGTTTAATTTGCCCTAAAGCATAATTTATCTGAATATCATCTGGAGATAATGTTTTTAATTCCAACATTTTCCCAGAAGTTATGGCCTGACCAATCAAGCCTTCGCCTTTTTTGATTCTTTCTCTATTTTTACTTGGAATATAGCTGTAACCACCAGAAACAGTCAATTCTTCTCCATCAATAACATATAATACCCCAGCGTCGCTATTGGTATATTGGCATAAAAATTCTATTACATCTTTTGATAATTTCTGAATCGTTTTTTCACCCAGCATTTTATCATTTAAAGAAGCAATACCGGTTTGGAGCCATTCTTTTTGTGATAATAACTCGAAAGAATCTTTTAACGAATCTTTCATATTATGAATAGAAGCACCCAATGCGCCTAAAGTATCCGATTTTTTATCATCAATCTGAACATCATAATTTCCAGCAGAAATTTGTGTTGCAATTCCGCTGATTACTTCTAATCTCTCGGCAGTTTCAACATCTTTGCGCTCTAATTCTTTTTGTAAAAGCGCTCTTTCATTATGATCTTTTAGAATTCTTGCAAAAAATATAACTGTAATAATCATTGCAATTACAAAAGCAACAATAATTAAGACAAAACTGTAGTTCCCATATCGTTCCGAATTTGCGACACGCTCTTTTAATAGAACTTGTTCGCTTTTTTCGATACTTTTAAATTTGCTTCGAAGTTCGTCCATCATCTTCTTACCTTCTTGAAGATCAAAGGTAACATTCGCGCCTCCAAGCTGTTTTTTCACAACTTGATTATGAAGATATTTGAAAAAATTAGCACGAAGCGGTTTTAACTCATTTAGTCTTTTTTGCTGTGCAGGATTATCAACAGTTAATTCATCCAGTTTTTCAAAATAAGTATTAACTTCTTTTTCTGCGTTGTAATGTTCTTCTAAATACTCTTTATTACCACTAATTAAATACCCCCGCATACTCGTTTGAGCATCTGTGATAATAGATGAAGCAGTATTTAAATTATAAATAACATCCTGCGTATGATTGACCCAGGCATTGCTGTCGAGAAGACTTTTTATACTTAAAAAAGATGCAGTCGAACTAATCATTAAAATCAGCAGGGAAATTGACGAACTGATTAGTAAATTTCTTTTAAAATTACTGTCCATATAAATTCTGTACTATTTTGTTTATTGGTTATTTATGGGTTAACGGAAGTACAATTATAAAACTTGCACCTTCGCCTTGTTTACTTTTAGCGGTAATTAAGCCGTTATGTTTTTCAATAATCTTTTTGGCAATTGCCAATCCGATTCCAGTTCCTTCGTAGGTCATACGGTCGTTTAAGCTTTGAAAGATAATAAAAATTCTATCTAAATAGATTTCATCAAAGCCAATTCCGTTGTCTTTTACCGTAATTCTGCAAAAACTGCCTTCCGGCGAAGTTGGACTTTCAAATGATTTATCTGCGATAATTTCAGAAGTAATTTCGATCAGCGGTTTTTGTTCGCTTCCTGAAAATTTCAATGCGTTTCCAATTAGATTTTGAAAAACCTGACGCATCTGACTTGGAATACTGTCTACTGTTGGAAGTTCATTGGTTTTGATTTCAGCATTTTTATTTTCTATCAGATAATCAAAATCCGAAAGTACTTCCTGAAGCACCTCATTCAAATCTGTTTTTTCTGGTTTTACTTGTGCCGAAAGTCTTGAATACGCTAAAAGATCGGTAATCAAGGTCTGCATTCTTTCTGCCGATTTTATCGTTCGATTGACATAGTCGATTGCTTTGTCATCGGTTTTTAAGTAAAGGTCTTTTATAATTTTAATAAAAATCTGAATCTTCCGTATTGGCTCATTCAAATCATGCGAAACTACCCAGGAAAACTGCTGTAATTCGTGATTTCGAAGTTCGAGTTCTTCATTTTTCTGAACCAGTTCTTTCGTTCTTTCCGCAATTTTAATTTCAAGATTATCCTGTGCTTCTTTCCTGATTTTGATTTCTTTAGAAAGCAGATCTTTAATCGCTTTAAGTTCGTGTTGTTGCTCGTATATTTTTATGAAGGTTTTTACTTTTAAAATCAGCAAATCAGAATCGACTGGTTTGGTGATATACTCCACTGCACCAGTTTCATAGCCTTTAAAAATATACTTTTTTTCGGTATTAAGTGCCGAAAGAAATATAACGGGAATGTCTTTTGTACGTTTGTTTCCAGAAAGGATTTTAACTACTTCAAAGCCGTCAAGTCCCGGCATTTGAACATCCATAATAATCAGACAATAATCTGTTTTTAGAATTTTCTTTAACGCTTCTTCTCCAGATTCGGCACTATCGACTTCGATGTTATGCGGCTCTAATGTTTTTTTCAAGGCAATGATATTGGCCCTTATATCGTCTACAATTAATACCATGCCGTGTTGAAGCTAAATTGGTTGTGAATCAAAATTCCTGAATTTAAAATGAATTTAAAAATTTTCTTATTTTTTTGCTGATTTACATAAGTATCTATTAAAAACAATATGTAAATTCTCAAATGTATAAAAAAAATTAGGAGAAGCTTTTTTATCTAAATCGAAATTCGTTACAAAATTCCCACCTTTGGTTATATTTTGTGAGTTTTACTATGATTATTAAGTCATTAGAATTTTCTTGTTATTTGAATTTCATTAACAATTTACCGTATTTTCATACAATAACATTGGTTTTAGTTTTATTGAGGCAATTAAAATACCTTTTAAAGCAACTGTTCTTAGGGTTATAGGGTAACTTTAAAATCCATAAAACGTACTAAACAGAAAATAATCATGAAAAAAACAAAAACATTCCCTGAGCAAAAACAAAATCTTCCTGGTAATGAACACATGATGAAACCTGAGCCGGAAATTATTAGAGATAATTATGTAGGAAGCGGTAAATTATTAGGCAAAACTGCTTTTATCACTGGCGGCGACAGCGGTATTGGAAGAAGTGTTGCGGTGCATTTTGCTCGAGAAGGCGCTAATATTGCCATTGTATATTTAAAAGAAGATAAGGATGCGCGTGAAACGAAAGAAATGGTAGAAAAAGAAGGACGAGAATGCCTTTTAATAAGTGGTGACTTGAAAGATGAAAAGTTTTGCAAGGTACCAATCAAAAAATGCTATACTACATTTAAGGATATTAATATTATAGTAAACAATCTTTGCGGTACAGTTTCCTCAAAAAGAACTGGAAAAAATTACTGTCTGCTCAGCTTCACAAAACTTTTGAAACCAATATTTACCCTTATTTTTATATTACCAAAGCAGCACTTGATTATTTAAAAGAAGGTGATACAATCATTAATACAACTTCTGTAACTGCTTTTCGTGCAGCGAGCATTTGGCCGATTATGCCAGTACAAAAGGCGCAATTGTGAGTTTTACAAGATCGCTGTCGGGTATGCTGGCGCAGAGGAAAATACGCGTGAATGGTGTAGCGCCTGGTCCGATTTGGACACCGCTTATTGTAGCAAGTTTTGATAAATTATCTGATTTTGGAAAAGATAATCCGATGGAGAGAGCCGGACAGCCCTCTGAAGTTGCGCCTGCTTATGTTTTTCTGGCATCCGAAGACAGCAGTTATATTACTGGCCAGTTTATCCATATTAATGGTGGAGAATTGGTTGGGGCATAATATTGATTTTTTTTAATCTCCCAGAGTTGCAAAGGTTTTTTGTTTCTCGCAGATTTTGGAGATTTTGGATATTTTTTTTTTTACTGAATTGTTTTAATCTCGCAAAGTCGCAGTCCCGAGGCTTCGGGAGCAAAATTTTTATTAAAAGCATTAATTAAGCGCAATGTTTGTCATCCTTAGGAACGAAGGATCACATTCAATATTCTTCAAAGAGAATCGCCAATCTTTGTAGAGTTTCTTGTGTGATCCTTCGTTCCTCAGGATGACAAAATAAGGGAAAATCATTTTAGTCCATATACTTTGTGCCTTAAAAAAACAAAAAACTTTGCGCATTTAGGCAAAAAGTCAAACTATGTCACAAAATAAAATTAATCTCGGCAAAGTCGCAGTCCCGAGGCTTCGGGAGCAAAGTTTTTTTTAAAAGTATTAATGAAGCGCAATGTTTGTCATCCTGAGGAACGAAGGATCACATTCAATATTCTTCAAAGAAAATCGCCAATCTTTGTAGAGTTTCTTGTGTGATCCTTCGTTCCTCAGGATGACAAAAAATAAAAAAAAATCAATTTAATCATTACAATCTGTGGCAATAAAAACTTTGCGACTTTGCGACAACTCAACAAAAAAACCTCAGAACCTCAGCATCTCAGAACCTTAGAACCTTAAAAAAAATGAACTACATAGACATCATAGGACTTTTTGCAGGAGGATGCATAACAATTTCCACTATTCCGCAGATTTTGAAAGTTTGGAAAACTAAAAAAGTAAAAGAAATTTCGCTTAAAATGTTTGCTATACTTACTTTCGGAATTGCGGTGTGGATTGTTTACGGCATTTTGAAAAACGATTTACCCATTATTATCACGAATAGTGTTTCATTTATCTTAAACCTTATCATGGTTTATTTTATTATTTATTACGAAAAAGATAAATCTTAGAAATAAAAAAACAGCTCGATAAAGCTGTTTTTTTGAAAATGAAGAATATGGTATGCTTACTAGCTAGCTAATTTTTGATTGAATGGTTCTAATTCTATATGGTATTTTTCTTTTAAGGCTTTTGATTGTACCATTCGTTTAAAAAATAATGCCGGAGCCATAATGGTAGTTAATTTTACATGTGAAAGTTTTTTGATCTCGCCAATTTGCTTAGATGCAAAATTTACAATAGGATCAAATGTGCTTAAATAATTATAACTATCTTGCGCTATCTCCAGTTCTAAAACTTCACGTAAAATACTTTTCATCAACAAATAACGAACTGTTCCCTCTTTGCGGAATTGTTTTAAGTTCTTGAAACTTCTCTCCTATTTTTTGATTTTCGGCACCTATATAAATGTAATTCCCAGAATCATGGGTAAATATTTTTCTCACTTGAGATGCATAATCCAACCCTGCCTCTTTGCTCTCTACAATCGTAGGCATTCCAATTAATGAAAATTGAATATGCTGATGACTTTGAAAGTATAAAACACTGTTGATAGATGAGGAATTACTCATAATACCAGACTGTCGCTTTTTTTAAAGATTTGATTTCTCCATTTGCACCAAAACTATGTACAACGTTTCCTTTTTCACAATACACAAAAAATACCGGCGAAAATGGATTTGATTCTATACTTAAATTAACGTCTTGATTAAATGTTAAATCAAAATTTAAATAGGTCATTTCTTTTTCAAAACGAACTCCTGAAATGCTTCCAGTTGCCCATCTTGATTTGAATGTTAATTTGTATTCATTAGCTGTAACTAATAAGTCACCGCCAAAACTATCTTTAAGGTTATTAAAAACAGCATCAAAGCCTCCAGTATTTATGTAAAGTTTTTTCATTGTATGGTTTGGTTTATTAAAGGTGTTAGTCGTTACAAACTAACTTTGGTTTTAAACTTAATTTCTTAATTCAAATTTCGTTTATATTGTCAGTCAAACCTTTATACAATTTTCGTGAGATATTTCATAATTATTATTTTATTGAGGGGCAAAGGTTCAGAGGTACATAGGTGCAAAGGTTTTTTACGCTTAAACGTTTGAGCTATCTTTAGTCCTTTGACTCTTTGAACCTTTCTAGCTCGGCACCTCTGTACATTAGGGGCAAAGGTTCAGAGGTACAAAGGGGCAAAGGTTTTTTACGCTGTAAACGTTTGAGTTGCTCTACTCCTTACACCTTGAACCTTTGCCCCTTTGCCTCTCTAAACCTATGAACCTATGAACCTATGAACCTCTGTGCCTCTGTGCCTCTGTGCCTCTGTGCCTTTGTGCCTTTGAACCTCTGAACCTCTGCATCTTTGCCTCTCTGAACCTTTGAACCTCTGAACCTCAAAAAAAAAAAAAAAGCATTGCTCCAAATAAATTTGAAACAACTGCTCATCAGCAAAATAAAAATACCAATCTATTTTTATTCTTAATTCAGTTCATTAACATCAGAGTTTTTAGAATAGTTAGCTTTTGGAATATCTTTAAAAAATTCCGCTTCTTCTAGATCTGCTGTTGGTCCGTATCCTAATAAATGAGTTCCTTTCCCATTATCTTTTGTTTCTATTACATATAAGATCGACATATCATCTGGATCGCTCATCCCTTCATAACGATGATGCGCCACAATAAAAATATCTTCTGGTTTGTAGACTGTTTTTGTTTCAGAATTTATAAGACTGTCGTTTTCGAATAAATAATTCGTCGTGTAGCCATCTTCCTGATATCTTTTTATATAGTCGATTTCGTGTTTTGAATCTTCTCGTTTCATGTCTTTTTGTTTTAATCTGTTTATCAAATTTCCGTATTGATAAGAGATAAAATTAACTCAAATGATTTTTATCTTACCTCATTCAAAAATACACTTTCAATGAAATTTTATTTTTTATTAATTTTAGCAAAGCTTAGATTAAAGCTAGAATCACTACATTTAAATAATTAATAAACAATCGTTTATTATCAGATAATAAATAACACATTAATGATTACTACTAATTATGATTTTTTGGGCAATGGAGGCAAAATGGGAGAACTTACCCGTGCCAAGGATTGGAGTAAAACTGCAGTTGGCCCAGTAGAATCTTGGTCTCAAAGTCTTCGTACGACTTTAGGCATTTTACTAAACTCAAAATTCCCAATGTTTTTGTTTTGGGGACCTGATCATATTTGTTTTTATAATGACGCTTATCGTCCAAGTCTTGGCAACGATGGCAAACATCCTGCAATTCTTGGCGAAAAAGGTGCTGAATTCTGGCCGGAGATTTGGGATTTCATCAAACCTTTAATCGATCAAGTACTTACAACTGGAGAAGCTACCTGGCACGAAGACCAGTTGTCGCCTATTTACAGAAATGGTCAAATGGAAGATGTTTACTGGACATTTAGTTACAGTCCCGTAAGCGGCGATGATGGAAAAATAGCGGGAGTTCTGGTAATTTGCAACGAAACTACGGATAAAATAAATATTCATAAAAAGCTGGAAGAAAGCAATAAACGGTATCTTAATAATATTCTTCAGGCTCCAAATGCGATGTGTATTTTTAGAGGTCCAGAATATATTATAGAAATTGCCAATAAATTCATGCTCGAAATTTGGGAACGAACAGAAGAACAAATTTTGCATAAACCTGTTTTCGCCGCACTGCCAGAAGTAGCCAATCAAGGTTTAGAGGAAATTGTAAAAAATGTTTACACCACTGGCGAGACATTTACCGCAAATGAACTTCCTGTAAAATTAAACCGAAAAGGCAAACCTGTAACCAATTTCATAAATGTTACTTACGAAGCTTTAAAAGAATCTGACGGAACAATCTCTGGTATTCTGGCTGTCGCCAATGATGTGACGCTTCAGGTACTTTCGCGCACTGCCGTTGAAGAAAGTGAAAAGCGATTTAGAAACATCGTAAAACAACTTCTGCTCGGAATTGGTATTTTAAAAGGTCCAGATTTGATTGTCGAAATGGCCAACAGCACCTATCTGCATATCATTGATAAAAATGAAGAAGATGTTTTAGAGAAACCCATTTTTGAATCGGTTCCTGAAGCAAAAGAAACCATATTGCCTTTATTGAAAAACGTTTTTGAAACAGGCGTTCCTTATTATACAGATGAACTTCCTGTCAAATTAAATCGTTACAATAAAGAGGAATTAGGCTATTTTAATCTTGTTTTTTATCCTTTAAAAGAAGAAAGTAATGTTATTACTGGTGTCATCATTGTGGCTTATGAAGTTACAGAAGAAGTAAAAGCAAGGTACTTACTGACTGAAAGTGAAAAAGCATTTCGAAATATCGTAATGGAATCTCCGATTGCAATGGCAATTTTTAGAGGCAAAAACCATATTATCGAAATGGCTAATACCACTATGACCAAAACAATCTGGCAGAAAGAAGAGAAAGATACCATTGGAAAACCTTTATTGGAAGTTTTTCCTGAATTAGAAAATCAAAAATATCCCGAATTATTGAATGAAGTGGTTTCGAACGGAAAGACCATACAGGAAAATGAAGCAATTGCTTACGTCGACATTAAAGGAAAACTGAAAAAATTCTATCTTGATTATGAATATACGGCGCTCTATGAAAAAAATGGGCAGGCTTCTGGCGTTATGGTTACCGTTAATGATGTAACTTCTAAAGTTAAAGCCCGAAAAAAAGTAGAAACTGCCGAAGAAAGAGCACGATTAGCCGCAGAGATTGGAGAAATTGCGACTTGGGACTTGAATCTTCAAAATAAAAAAATAATTTACAGCGATAATATTCTGGATCTTTTTGGTTTTGAAAAAGATCAAAAAATTTCTCATCAAGATCTTAGAGGAAGAGTTCTTCCTGAAGATGAGCCTATTCTGGTAGAGGCTTTTGAAAAAGCATTAGAGACAAGCATTTACAAATACGAGGCGCGTATTCAAAAACTAGACAATACTATAAGCTGGATAAAAGTACACGGCAGAATATTTTTTGATGAAAATAAGGATCCTGTAAAAATGATAGGAACTATAATGGACATTACAGATGAAAAAAATATTCAGCAGATATTGATGAAGAATGAAGCCAAATTCAGGCTTCTTGCCGACTCTATGCCTCAGCTTATCTGGACTAGCGATACGCTGGGGAATTTAAATTATTTTAATGAAACTGTTTTTAAATTCTCTGGCTTGTCTAAAGAGGAAATTGAAAAAAATGGCTGGTCGCAAATTGTTCATCCTGATGATCGCGAGGAAAATGTAAAACTCTGGATGCATTCTGTAAAAACAGGAAACGACTTTTTATTTGTTCACCGTTTTAAACGTTATGACGGCGAATACAGATGGCGACTAAGTCGGGCGATTGCGCAATTAGACGAAAAAAATAATATCCAAATGTGGGTTGGAAGCAGTACTGATATTGAAGATCAAAAAAACTTTACCAATCAATTAGAAGAGCAGATTATCGATCGTACAACACAGCTGGAATTGACCAACAGAGATTTGGTAAATATGAATATTGAACTCCAGTCATTTGCTTATATTTCGAGCCATGACCTTCAGGAACCGGCCGCGAAAAATACAGACTTTTGCCAGCAGACTTTCTGACTTGGATGAGCAGAATATTTCTGAAAGCGCCCGCACCTATTTAACCAGAATTGAAATTTCTGCGAAAAGAATGCAAAATTTAATTCAAGATTTATTAGCGTATTCCAGAGCCAATTCTGCTGACCGCGTTTTTACAGTAGTGAATATTGACGAAATTACAGAGGAAGTAATAAGCGATTTTTCGGATCGAATTGAGGAAAAACAGGCTGTAATTGAATATCATAATTTGGGAGAAGCAACCCTTATTCAGTTTCAATTTAGACAATTACTGCATAATTTGATCGAAAATGGCTTAAAATTTTCACGAAAAGATGTGCCGCCAATAGTAGAAATTACATCAGAATTAGTAAAAGGAAGTTCACTGCCAGATGCTGAATTTAAAGATAGAATGTACCATCATATCAAAGTTTCGGATAACGGAATTGGTTTTGATCTTGCGTACAAAGACAAAATTTTTGAAGTTTTCCAGCGTTTAAATACCGAAAGCGAATATAGAGGAACCGGAATTGGACTGGCAATAGTAAAAAAGATCGTTGAAAACCATAAAGGAATTATTACGGTTTCCAGCGAGCAAAATAAAGGTTCTGAATTCAATATTTATATTCCTGACTTATCGGAATAAATTAATATTTATAAACAAAATTAGATTTATTTGGTACAAATTGATGCCAGTCAATCTGCAAGGCGTGTTCTATTGATTTTATAATATCTTTCATTAGAACAGGCTTTGTAATGAAACGATTAGCGCCTAGGTTTCTGCATTTTTCAATAATTCCAGGTTCGCTGGAAGTTGAATAAATTACTACGGGAATATCTTTTTTATCCCCAGATTTTTTAATTTCTTCCAACACATCAAAACCGTTTTTTCCAGGCATATTTAAATCCAAAAAAACAACATAAGGTGTTGGAGGCGGATTAAAAATTGCGTCTAGTAATTTCTCTCCTCCAGAATAAGTCTGAAGCGTTATTTTTTGTGGTATTGATTCTACTGCGTCCGCAAAAATGCTTAAATCATCTTCGTCGTCATCAGTATAAAATATAGTATAGTTCTTCATGTGTTTTCGAGTGTCATTTTAATAGCCAAATATAAAATATTTTTATCTAACCCAGTCAATATCAGTCTAAATTCTTACAAAAAATACAAATTGAAATCTCATAATTTATAAGTTGAATTATATAAGCTGAAAAGATTTAAAATAACCAATTTTACTTATAGAATAAAAGACAATACTAATTTAAAAATATAACGTTATGGGCGATCATAAAGACCTTACAGATGAATTTGCAGTAGATAAAATAAAAGATCTTGCAGAGAATATTAAAACTTGCATGTTTTGTACGTACAATGAATACAGACTGCAGTCACGACCAATGTCGGTTCAGAAAATTGATGATTTAGGACAGCTTTGGTTTTTATCAGACAGAAACAGCAGTCACAATGCTGAGATTTCTTTAAATCCGACAGTAGAATTATTTTTTGCTGAACCTCATGATAAGTTTTTAACGCTTCACGGAACAGCAACTATTGAGTATGATAGAGAAACGATTAAAGAATTATACGATCCAATTGTAAAAGTCTGGATGCCGGGCGGCGAAGATGATCCAAATTTAAGTGTCATTAAAGTAGTTCCGGAAGACGGATATTACTGGAATAACAAAAACGGAAAAATGGTAGCAATTGCCAAAATGACGGCCGCATATGTTACTGGTAAAACAATGGATGACGGAATTGAAGGTACATTGAAATTGTAACCTTTAATTTAAGCATTTAACCGAAAAGTCCGCAAAGATTTACAAAAGGCTCGCAAAGAAAATAATCTTAGCGAACTCTGCGTAAATCTTTGCGGACTTTTCGGTTAAAAACAAAATCTAAACATTCATTCTTTTTAATTCCAAGGCATTTAATATTCCAGCTTCACTGGCAGTATTATTAAAATAAGCAAATCCTTTTTTCGAATTAATTTTATGGTTCACATCCAATAATTCTTCTGTAGAATAACTAGAATGGAACATCTTCGGAATACCGTGAAATCGAAGATAAAGCAATGGAAAATCTTTGAAAATAGTTTGCGGTAAATCAGGATGGCTTACGCCGCAAAATGTAATATTATTTTCTTTGAAAGAATTCCAAACTTCCTCATTCCACCAGCTTTCATGCCGAAATTCGATTACATTTTGGAAATTGTAATCTAAGCTTGATATAATATCTCCTAATTTTTCTGTGCTAAAAACGTAGCTTGGAGGAAATTGGAATAAAACCGTCGCCAATTTCTCTTTCATGCCGGCAGAACAGACATTATAAAAGTCGTTTAACAGACTTTCGCAATCCTTCAGTTTTTTTATATGGGTAATTTCTTTGGGCACTTTAATCGAAAACAAAAACGATTCGGGTGTTTTATTATACCAATTTTCAAAAATTTTTATCGTTGGAAACTTATAAAAACTGCCATTAAACTCGTACGTGTTAAAATGCTGGCAGTAAAAGTCAAACCAATTCTTGGAAGGCAGATTTTGCGGATAAAAAATATTTTTCCAAAAACTATTATAAAAACTGGAGCACCCTATTAATACTTGATTTTTCATTTATATAATTTTTGACAGTTAGTACAGAAAAAGCTTCTCCGTTTTCGTTCGCCGGTCTGCTTTTTCAAAAACGGAAGATTGCATCGCAGACAAAGTGGTTTGGTATAAGCCTCCCAATGCTGTTTGAGTTCAAATTTCTTTTTCCAGTATAAAAATTCAAAACTGTAGGTAGAACATTCTGCAATAATCTGGCTGATATCATCTCGAGGAATTTCTCCCACAAGTGATTCTGGATGAATATAACAACGGTACAAAACTTCATTTTTAATGATATTCCCTACTCCCGCAAAAACATTTTGATCCAGAATAACATCACAAATCATTTTATCTGACATTTCTTCTAAACTTATTTGCGCTTTTTTCGGATTCCAGTCGTCGTTCATCACATCAACACTCCAATCGTAATGCGAATTGATGTCACCTTCTAATATTTTGACAGAACAGGTATAAAAATTTAATTCACCCGTTTCAAAAACTAAACTTAATCTCGGTTTGGTTTCCTTACGTTCATTAACTCTGTACGTTCCAAACATTAGCAAATGAATTTTAACTGTAAAATCGTCAAAACCGATTAGAAAATGCTTTCCCCAAGTTTTAAAGGCGATGATTGTTTTATCCTTTAGGCGAGAAATATCAATACTGGCAGTTCCAGAAACAGAAATCACTTTTTGTCCTGTAAATTGTTGTACTTCTTCTTTTAATATTACTATGGATGGACCTTCGGGCATAAAATATATATTTAAATTAAAAAGTGCAGTCCGAAAACTGCACTTTTAGTACATTCTAAATTCTTTATTCAATTTCTGTCGCTTCGAGATTTACAGCATTTACAGCAACTTCTGTCAGTACTTTATCTGCTCCCTTTTCTTCATCAAGCGTTTGTTCCAACAATGTAGCCGCTTCCGGCAGTCCAAGAGTTTCGGCAAATTGTCTTAAAGTACCATACGTTGCGATTTCATAATGTTCAATTTTCTGACTTGCGGCAATAATTGCGAGCATCTCTCACTACTCCAACTTCGGTTTCTTCCAGCATTCCTTTTGCTTCTTCGATTAAGCCTTCCATTGCATCGCATTTTTTGGCTGTAGCTTTTTTTCCAATGATTTTAAAAACTTCCTCTAAACGTTTAATTTGTTCTTCTGTTTCGGTTAAATGATTGTCAATTGCATCTTTTAATTCTACGGAAGAAGCATTGTTTACCATTGTTGGAAGAGCTTTGGTAAGCGCTTTCTCAGCCCAGTAAATATCTTTTAATCCATCTTCGAACAATTCTGTTAATCCAGAAGTCGCATTTGATTTAGGCTTTGTAACCCCTTTTTTAATAGTCTCTTTTGAAGACGTGGTCTTTTTACTTTCTGTAGTTTTCATGGTGTGATTTTTTATAATTAATAACATGGTAAAAGTAGCACGTCCAAAATCAGACTGGTTATACTATTTTGCGTTTAAATTGCATTCTAAACATCTGTTAATTATACAATTACCTTAAAAAATCCTATAAGATATTCGACGCTGTTAGGAGTTAGTTTTGTATATATAAATTACTAAAAATTCAATATCATGAATACTACAGATAAAAGAAACGGAACTTTTCCTAGGGATCCTGGAAATCCGAATAATTCAGACAGAAATAATGTGATGAATGAGGAACTTTACGATTTAAACACAAGTGAAACTCAAAAAAGCAGAGCAGAAGATGCAGAACGCGGTTATACCGTTCGAGATAGTCATAATCCAGATCAAGGATATGACGATGATTTAGACGATCTAAACGATGATTTTCATACTGACAGAGACCTTGAAGACAATGACGAAGATGTTATCTATGAGGTGGAATTGGAAGATGAAAATGATCTAGACGATGAAGACGAAGATGAATACATCGAAGAGGATCTTGACGAAGAAGTTGAAAATGACGAATTTGATAATCCTGCAGATACTTTTGAAAACGACTTTAATGAAACTGAAGATGTTTTGGAAGATATAGATGATGAGGAAGAAGATGAAATTGAAAATGATTATATCGAAGACGATGTTCAGGAAAATGATGATAAAGAAGATTATCCTGATACTGACCCGCGTAGATTATAATTTTTCAAAAGCTTTAGAAAGCAAATAAGAGACTGTTTATTTATAGACAGTCTCTTTTTTGTTGATTTTAATTCAAACAAGAATTTAATAAAAGCTGGAGATTAGGCAAAAGATTAGAAAAGAATAGATCTATATTTTTTATTCATAATATTATAAAACATAGCCCGTGGTTTCAACCACGGGAGAGGTAGTTAATATATTCGTTAACGTCGTTTCAACCACGGAGACGTAGTTAATATATTCGTTCGCGTCGTTTCAACCACGGGAGACGTAATTAATATATTCGTTCACGTCGCTTCAACCACGGGCTATGTTTTTATAATATTTAGGTCGCGTCCTTTTCTACCATGTAAAATGTAGTTAATAATATTTCCTTCACGTGGTTTGAACCAATGGAGAATTTATATTGTGTTTTCACGTCGTTTCAACCACAGTGAGAATTTATATTGCGTTCACATGAAAGGCAATTTATATATTGTGTCCCCGTGGTTGAAACCACGGGCTATGTTTGACCTGCGAAATGAGTATTTTATATAAAAATAACCTTTATCAAAATTTGAAATTTTGACAAAGGTTTTAATAGATGAATTATTCATAGTTAAAATACGATAATGCGAGTTAATGCAAAAGTTTCAAGGCATCTCTCCGCTGGGAACCCAGTTATAGTAATTACCTAAAATCAAAAAAGAGCCTGTCTACTATGTAAACAGCCTCTTTTTCTCGAGTTTAAAATTCAACTAATCTCCAATAATTTCCAATACTGGAATATCGTCCATTTTAGCCAGACGTTCTGCAAGTCCGGCCTTCGCTTCACTAAGTTCTTGTTCTGCTTTACTCAATTCTTTATGCCATTTCTCTTTATCTGATGAACTTTCCAGTTTTCGAAGAATTTCATAGATTTCTCCCTCTGCTTCCATCACTTTTAATCTTTTGTAATACGTTAAACTTTCGGTCATGTGTGCCAGTGCAATCATAGCCGTCAAAAATGGATGGTTATTGGTAACATTTACATCTTTTATTTTTCCATGTTCCAATTCCACTTTTAGTGCAAAAGCAAATTCTTCCATATTAAAAGCTTCGTGTTTACTATTTGGATCCAAATAAGCTTTTATCGCATGCACATTATTCATTGTCGAAAGATCAACATCTGTTTCTTTTTTGTCATTTAAGTCTTTAAAAACAACATTTCCTATCACTCTTGCCTCAGCAACTGTTGGATCGTTTGCCGGATCATCAAAATCTCGAACCGACCAATCCCAGTTTTCTGGGTGAACTGGTTTTATATATTTTTCACAAAAATCTGTAACATCATTTTTCAAACTTACCATCGTGTCTTCTCTTTTAATATAGACATCCTGATAAGCGCCGCTCTTTGTTCCCATGACTGTTTTTTTATTATTGAAACTGCAAAAAACGACACATTATCAAAATAAATGTGTCGTTTTTTTGTTCTTTTATTTATTGATATTTTTATTAAACTCTCGTTCTTCCGCTGATTAATGAAATAACGAATAAGACTAAAAATATAAAGAATAAAATTTTAGCTATACCTGCGGCTCCAGCAGCTGATTCCACCAAAACCAAATATTCCCGCCACTATGGCTAGAATAATGAATGTGACTGTCCAACGTAACATAATAATAGTTTTTTAGTTAATAATGATTTTGTTTGTTTTTCAAACTTTTCAGTTTTTTAAAAGATACTGTAACTCTATTTTTTTTATTTTAACACGAAGATTCTAAATTGATCTCATAATTTTGGATCAGTTCAGAAAACGCGATTTCTGATTTTGTAAAATACTTTTTGGTACTTCGGCTTTTTTTAACTTTATCAAAATATTTTTGAATAGAGCCATCTTCATAAGTCGAAATCAAAAGTGGATGAACGTAATAATCTTTACAGACTTTTCGGGTATTTCCTAATGCTTCTGCTGTTAAATCAAATCTCTGCTACGACATTTTTTTTAGCTTCCTTTTCATCATCAGTCACTCCCATTTCCATTAAACTTTCAAAGAAAATAATGGATGCGCCCAAGTTCTAAAATCCTTTGCACTAAAATATTCTCCCGAAATATTGTGAAGATATTCATTTACCATATGACTGTCGAGCACTTTTCTTTCACCATTTTTATCGTAATATTTAAAAACTTCCCAGCCTGGAATTTCTTCACAGCGACTTTACCAGTTTTACCAATTGCTTATTTCGGGTTGTAATGGTGTGCTGTTTTCCTTTTTTACCAATAAATTCAAATCGAAGTGAATTTCTATTGATGTTTATGTGGCGTTTTCTTAAAGTCGAAAGTCCGTACGATTTATTGTCTTTGGCATATTTTTCGTTTCCAATTCTAATATGTGTCTCTTCCATTAATCGAATTACCAAAGCCGTAACTTTGTCCTTAGACCATTCTTTTTGTTCCAAATCGCTGTCAACTTGTTTTCTAATCGCAGGAAGCTTAGCTCCAAACTCTGCAATTTTGTAAAATTTAGTTTGGTTTCGAAGCAGATTCCATTTTGGATGATAACGATATTGCTTTCTATTTTTAAGATCTGTTCCAACTGCCTGTAAGTGTCCGTTTGTAATATCGGTAATTCGGACATTTTCCCATGCGGGCGGTAGTACCAGACTATTTATGCGTTTAATTTCATTTTTGCTTTTTACACTTCGTCCATTTTTTTTATAGACGAAATTTTCTCCTTCACGACAACGAACAATTGTGAGCTGATTATCATTGATGTATTCCAAGTCTAGTTTTTCGATTACTAAATGTGGTGCCTTAATCAGCTGATTCATTAATACTTCTTTTCTGTTCGCCGCATTCATGGTATTTAATTATTTATCACTGAGATCGTTTTGTTCAATTTCTAGTTATTTCTTAATGAGTCAATCAGACTTTTTTTGTTCATATAAGATCTTCCTTTTATGCCTACTATAGCGGCTTGTTTTTGAAGTTCTTCTTTTGTCCATTCTTCATAAGGTTTTGCATTTCCACCTTTTTTTCCTGAATCAGGCGTGTTTGCAATTCGTGCCGATTTTTCTTTACTGTAACCTTTTTTTATAAGCGCCTCATATTGTTCTTCATTCTTAATTTTTGGATCTGGCATGGCTCTAATTTTTAAGGTTAGACATTTCTTAAAATCTGATATGTCAAAGTTCTTCAAAAAGTAAGACGATTCTGTTATAGAATTATGGTTTGAAATTTCATATTTGTGGGATGTGAATTGTGAAAGTGGAAATGTAAAATCTGTTTTACTGAAATATTAAAATATTAGATGCAAAAAAAATCCCAATTCTTGTGAAATTGGGATTTTAAAAATTTTTACATTTATGTTAGTTCAATAAACTATAGAAATATTCTTCTTTACTTACTACTCGAATTTTCATCAATTCAAATAAATTAAAATATAAGTCGGTTATACTGGGACTAATAGCAAATTTACCTTTTAAAATATTTACACTGTTTTTAAGTAATGAATTCACCTCAACGTCATTAAATTGTATTCTACACTTTTGCACATTCTCAAGAATCTTTTTTTCCAATTCTATTATATCTAAAGTTTCAATTTCATCTACATTTTCTAGTGCCAGCCTATAAAATTTATTGGCCTCAATATCCACACTTTTATCTTTCTCTTGTATGAATATCATGAGATATATTATAGTTTCGAAATACAATTGTTTGTTTTTTACATCAGAAACATAATTTGTATAATCAATATGAGTGTGGATTTCCGTTCTAATTTTATTACCTATAATATCTGTCTTATAGTTAACGGTCTTAATTACGCCAAATTCTTCGTTTTTAAGATCTACAGTAATGTTTTGAGGCTCATTATTAATTTGCTGTTTGGAATTTGATACTTCTTCATCTGCAGTTTCATCATCATCCAATTCTAATTCAATCTCCTCATCTTCTTCTTGATTTATAGTACTTTTTATACCCGCAAAAACCGTCTTAATTCCGATTATAAACAAATAAGCAGACACCAGATATTTACCAAATAATTCGCAGGCTACAGACATGGCATTATTATCACCAGTAGCTAATCGGCCAAATAATCTATATGAAAATACTGCTAATCCAGTGATAAAAAATCCCAATAAAAGCTGTGTAATCGGATTGTCCTTTTTATTTTCCATATATATGATTTGGATTATTTAAGCTTGTTTTCAATTTGTTCAACCTTTTTTGCAAAACAAATATTAACATTTATTATGATTTTTCTTTACGGGAAACCGTATACGCTATACTTTAATTTAAATCATATAACAATCCTTAAAAATTCTGTAAAATTTTCTTACATGTTCTGAATAATTTTACATCATAACATTTAAACTATTAAAATCATGAAAAAGTTACTATTAGCCGGAAAAACAATTTTAGGAGCAGGATTACTTATTTTATTCCTTCAATCTTGTAAAAACGAAACAAAACAAGAAGATCCAAAAGAAGTAGCAGAAGATGCAAACGAGGCTAAATTTGATTCTATTGACAGTAAAGAAGATGATTCTGAGTTTTTAGTAGATCAAGCAGAAATTAATCTAGCAGAAATCGAAATAGGGAAACTAGCACAAACTAAAAGTACTAACCCAGAAGTGAAAAAATTTGGTAAAATGCTAGTTGATGAGCACACTAAATCAGCTTCTGAAGTAAGCGCTTTAGCAAAAGCTAAAAACTTTACTTTACCAACTTCTTTAACTGAAGACGGAAAAGAAGAGTACAACAAATTAAACGAAAAAACTGGAGTTGATTTTGATAAAAAATTCGCTGATATGATGATCGATGGTCACGAAAAAGCGATTAAAAAACTTCAAGATGCTTCTAAAGATGCACATGATGAAGATGTAAAAACCTGGGCATCAAACAGTATTGCGGGTTTAACAGCACATTTAGAACATGCTAAATTGCTAAAACAAAACCTAGACAAAAAGTAAAATAAATTTAATTGGTTATTATTTATTTTTAAGAAACCCCTCAAGAGTTGAATTGCTTGAGGGGTTTTATTTTTTTCTTTTGAGTTGCAAAGGTTCAGAGGAACAAAGGGACAAAGATTTTGATAATCTTTGTCCCTTTTTTTAAGTTTCGAATTTCGCAAAATTTTAAACTTGTCTCTTTAAACCTTTTCAACTTTGAGCCTTTGTACCTCTGTACCTTTGTACCTTTACCCCTACTTCAAAGAACCCATATCAATCACAAAACGATATTTGATATCTCCTTTTAGTAATCTTTCGTAAGCATTATTTACCTCATCTACACCGATAATTTCGATGTCTGCTGTGATATTATGTTCTGCACAGAAATCTAACATTTCCTGAGTTTCTGCGATTCCTCCAATATTTGAACCTGAGAAACTTCTTCTTCCCATTAAAAGACTAAATGAAGTTACAGGAAGCGGTTCCATTGGAGCACCAACTAGTGTAAGGGTTCCATCTACTTTAAGTAAATTTAAATAGGCATCGATATCATGTTCTGCCGATACACAGTCTAAAATAAAGTTCAAGCTTTTGGCATATTTAGCCATTTGTTCTGGATCTGTAGATAAAACTACTTCGTCTGCTCCTAAACGTTTTGCATCTTCTGTTTTAGATAATGAAGTGGTAAAAACTACAACATGAGCGCCCATAGCTTTTGCTAATTTGATTCCCATGTGACCTAAACCGCCAATTCCCACAACTCCAACTTTTTGACCAGGACCAACTTTCCAGTGCTTTAACGGAGAATAAGTCGTGATTCCTGCACACAGTAAAGGTGCAACTCCAGCAAGATCCAATTTATCTGAAATATGCAATACATAATTTTCATCTACAACAATACTTTGAGAGTAACCTCCAAAAGTTTGTCCGCCCAAATAAACGTCAGGTGAATTGAACGTCAATGTATTTCCTGGCTCGCAAAATTGCTCTAAACCTTCTTTACAATGCTCACATTCTCTGCAAGAATCAACCATACAGCCTACTCCTGCCAATTGTCCTATTTTAAAGTTTTTTACGTGATCACCCACTTTTACAACTCTTCCAACGATTTCATGCCCAGGAACAATTGGATAAATCGTTCCGTGCCATTCGTTTCTAGCAGAATGCAAATCTGAATGACAGATACCGCAATATAAAATCTCAATTTCTACATCATGTGCTTGTACCGCTCTACGCTTAATATCTAAGGTTTGCAATGGTGCTTCGGCGACTTCGGTACCAAAGGCTTTTATACTTTTTGTTTCCATATTTTAGATTTTTGTTTTTTTTGTTTCAGGTTTCAAGTTTCAGGTTCAAAAACTTACTCCCGAAGCTTCGGGATAGCATCTTAGAACCTTAGAATCTTAGTAGCTTAAAAGAAAATACTCTCCATCGGTTACTGGTTCCAGCCAGGTTCCGTGGCCTTTATCTATTTCTGTGATAATGGCAACGTAAGAGAATTTTTCAAATGGAGTTGCTCCGTACCAATGTTCTACTCCCGGTAAAATGGTAACTACTTCATCTTTATGAAGCATTCGAACTGCGCTTCCTCTTTCTTGGTAATATCCTACTCCTTCTTTTGCAATCAGCATATGCAGACCTGCGTTACTATGCCAATTACTTCTTGCGCAGGCTTCAAAAGTAACTTCCTTAATTACAGTGTTTTCAGGATGAATATCACTGCTCTGTTTTTTATAGGAAACGTCACCCGTCATATATGTGCTAGGGACTTTTCCTTCTTCGATAACGGCTGAATAATTTGTTGACATAAATTTACTTATTTTTTGAGTTCGATTTAATTAAAACTGTGGTATTCTTCATCAGTTACTGGTTCCAGCCAGTCTACAATTCCTTTTTCTGTATTGGTACTGATGGCGATATGTTTAAATTCACTTTCAGGCGAAGCGCCGTGCCAGTGTTTGATTTCAGGTTGAATGTTGACCACATCTCCAACCTGCAGTAACTGAATTGGTTTTCCTATTTCCTGATAATATCCCGTTCCGTGGGTTACAATTAGAATTTGTCCGCCGGGATGTGTGTGCCAATTGTTTCTGGCGCCGGCTTCAAAAACAACATTTCCGACAGCAGTGTTTAAAACGGGATCATTTGGAACAAGCATTTTAACCCAGGCTTTTCCTGTAAAGTATTCTGATGGCGCTAAATCTCCGTTTGGAAAAATGGCATTATTATATTCATTGTCTGATGTTTTCATAAATTTTTCGTTTTGGAATTATCAGGATCAGAAAACTAAATTGGAGAAAGCTAGAAGTCGCTTTATGAAGTATTATTTAGTCTGTTAAAAACTGATAAAAGATTAATACTGTAATTTCAAGGGCAAAATTAGGCTAACTATGTTTCTTAAAAATAACAATATTCAAACAAAAAATTATGAAATTGAAACAATTTACATTCGAAGTGATTTTGGAACTGTTCCTGTAAGTCTCTTAAAATAGTTATTAAAATAACTCGGATATTCAAATCCAAGCGAATAACCAATGTCTGAAATACTCCAGTCCGTATGCTTTGCAATAAAGCTTTGGCTTCGCCAATAATTCGCTCTGTAATATGTGCGGTTGTTGGTTTTCCTGTCACTTCTTTTACCGAACGATTTAAATGATTAACATGCACGGCAAGACTTTGCGCATAATCCTGCGGCGTTTTTAATGCTAAGGGTTCGTTTTTGGTTTCTATTGGAAATTGTCTTTCTAATAATTCTAAGAATAAAGACGTAATTCTCGAAGATGCATTTTTATGTTTGAAGAAATTCTCAGAAGGTCGCATTTTCATCGATTCGTGAATAATCAAATTGACGTAACTGCGCATTAAGTCGTCTTTAAAAACATAATCGGTTTCGTATTCTTTGATCATTTTTTGAAACAAGGAATCTATAAAAACCTTTTGTTCAGCATTTAAAGAAAAAATAGGTGTTCCTCCAATTTTAAACAAAGGCGATTCATGTAAGGTTTCTGAACGGTCTTTTGCTCTTAGAAATTCTTCTGTAAAAACACAGGCATATCCTTCGTAACTCTCTGAAACAGTTTCCCAAGAATACGGAATAATCGGATTACCAAAAAACAGAATTGTTCCGTCGGTTTCTATTCCGCGGTCGGCATACTGTATAACGCTTTTGCTGGTATTAATGCAGATTTTATAAAAATCTCTGCGACTGTAAACGGGAATTTTACTTTGATCTCCATTTATCTGATATACCTTAAAACCTTTCAGCTTTAAATCTGAAGTAAAATCGCAATTCTGGGTTTCTGTCTGATTATTCATTTTGCAAAGTTATGAAAATCAAACAATATTATTTTGTTTTTTGTTTTAGGTTTCAGGTTTGAGGTTTAACCGCAAAGGCACTAAGGTTTACGCTAAGTTCGCTAAGTTTTTTTAAAGCTCGCTGAAATAATCGCGCAAAGTCGCTAAGACGCAAAGTTTTTATTTTCTTTGCTCGCAGATTTTGCAGATTCAGGAGATTTCTATAAATTTTTAAGAATCAGCTCAATCTGCAAAATCTGCGAGAGAATTATTTTACACTCAAACTTACTGCTCGTAAATCTTTCGCGGAAGCGGATAAAATAACTTCTTTGGCATTTTCCTCTTTTTGGATAATGATTTGGGCATAGCCGTTAAAAAGTTTTCTTTTATAAGGTTCTGCGGGAATTATTACTTGAATAATTCCTGGATCTGTATTCATAACATCCCAATCTTTTATTTTTTGTAATGGAGTTGCCGCAATATGAATGGTGTTTTTTCCTTCTTTCAAAATAGCTGTATTCAAAATATATTTTTGAGGATCTTGTGAACTTGGTTCTACTTTATTTCCATTAATAAAAACTACTGTTTCTACTCCTATCTTCTTATAAAAGAAACTCACCACATTTGTAGAAGCGTTATTTTTCAATTCAAATTCTCCTTTATAAATATACGAAGGAGCTTGTTTTTTATAATCGCGATCTTTAAAGGCTTCTGCCCATTTACTTTCAGTATAGATTGGTAGTTTCTCTGGTAAAGATGCAGTTGTTTCTTTTTGTTCCATAAAATTACTGATAGCAGTTAGCGAGATGTTATCAATAAACTGATCGTTTTCTAACGAAGTCGGATCGCCATTTCCTACGCCTAAAATTTTTCCGCCTTTAACTGAAAAAGCAATTTCGTCGTTTGCAGTTGGAACATGTAAACCGTTTTTATCAGTAATCTCAACGGTTACCACCGAAACATCCCCTTTCAAAACATTTTCTTTATCTAATGATAATTTTACATTTACTGCTTTTCCATTGGTTTTCTGAACTTCGGTTAAAACTTTTTTTCCATTTTTATAACCAATGGCCTCTAAAGTTCCCGGCGCATAATTTACCTTCCATTCTAAATGTCCGTTTTGTTCCATTTTCTTTTTGCCAAGACTTTTTTTGTTTAGAAAAAGCTCCACTTCATCACAATTCGAATACGCCCAAACGTCAATTTCCTTGCCTTCCATTCCGCTCCAATTCCAATGTGGTAATAAATGTAAAACAGGCTCTTTTCCCCACCATGATTTCAGGTAAAAAACATTGTCTTTCGGGAAACCGCAAACATCCATCATTCCAAAATACGATGTTACCGATGGCCATCCATAAGGTGTTGGTTCTCCGCGATAATCAAAACCTGTCCAAAAAAATACTCCAGCTAAATAAGGTCTTTCGGCATAAAATTTCCACCCTTCTTCAATTGTATAAAAAGTGGGGCGCGGCTTTTTGTCGTAAGCACTTTGGTAATGTTTGGCGTCATCTGTAAAATAAATACCGCGGGTTGCAAAAGTCGAACCTTCCTCTGTTCCCATTCCCGGCTGTTGCTTAAACTGATTTCTATGCGCATCAATATCGCCGTTTCCGAGATAATTGTAGCCCATAATTTCAACTACAGAAGATATACCGCTTTTAAAACCACTGCTGATTCCTACTGTTACAGGTCTTGTATCATCAATGCTTTTGGCAAAATCCTGCATTACATTTGTTATACGTTCGCCAGCAATTCCGCCTTCGATATTCCATTCTTCATTTCCAACCGACCAGCAGATAATGCTCGGATGGTTGCGGTCACGCTCGATCATTCGTTTTAAATCATTCAAATGATAATCGTTAATTCCCATTAAACGCGTTTCATCAATTACCAGCATTCCTAATTCATCACAAGCTTTCAGCAATTCTGGTGTCGGCGGATGGTGCGAACAGCGATATGCATTCGAACCCATTTCTTTCAGTTTTTTAATTCTATAGTACTGAATTTCATCTGGAAGTGCCGTTCCAATTCCTGCATGATCTTGGTGATTATTTGTTCCTTTTAATTTCAAAGGCTTCCCATTTAAGAAAAAACCATTCTCCGCATTAAACTCAATAGTCCTAATTCCGAATGGCATTTCATAACGATCAATAGTATTTCCGTTCTGCTTAATTTCAGTTACTAAACGATATAAGTTTGGTGCATCAACACTCCATAAAAGCGGTTCTTTGACATATAATTTGGAGCTGTAAGCTGTTTTTTTATAAAATTCTGGAGCCAGTGTATTTTCAGTACTATTTGCAATCTGTTTATTTTTAGCATCAAAAATGGTCTGGATAATTTCGATAGAACCTTTGTAATTTCCCTTATTTTCGATAGTAACATCGGCAGTAACTGATGCATCATTGTTTTTAAGTTCTGTAGTCACGTAAGTTCCATTTGCGAGCAATATGAATCGGATTTGTTTTCTGCAGATAAACATGTCTGTAAATGCCGGCTCCTTCATAAAACCATCCTTCTTCCATTGAAGCATCGGCGCGGACAACAATTGTATTTTCGCCTCCATAATTGACATAAGCCGTTACATCATATTCAAAACCATTATAACCGCTTTGCTCAGTTCCTAAATAAAATCCGTTAAAAAACACTTTTGAATTTCTAAAAACGCCGTCGAATTTTAATGAAATGGTTCTTCCAAGATCGCTTTCGGGAATATTTATTTTTTTTCTATACCAGCCAATGCTTTTTTCAGGGAAGTTTTTACCAGTTGCTTTAAATCCGTGACTGAAACTGGCGCTTTCGCTAAAGGATTGTTCTACTGCCCAGTCGTGTGGCAAATCTAATTTTCTCCAAGCGCGATCATCGAAGTCTTTTGCGGCGGGTCCATCTCCAAATCCCGTTTTAGTTAAATAGGAAAAATAACCTTCTGCATGTCCGAAATCTTTTTTGGTATCATACAAATGACCAAATGAAAACCTCCAGTCCTTATCAATTAAAATTAATTCTCTGGCTGTTTTATTTTGTGCCAGGGCATTAATTGAAAATAATAGAAAAATGTACAAAATAATTTTTTGCGGAGAGGTAGTTTTCATAAATGTGGTCGTTAGTAAAGTTCAATAATGATAAAAATAGTGCTTTTAGAGAAAACACATTAATAGTATTTTATCAAAACATACACAATAAGCTTCTAAAAATAGTGTTTAAAAATTTAGAATCATTCTATTGGCTATACTTTTCGAAATGATTTTGATTTGATGTAATTTTATGTAGAAATTTAAAAAAAACAGAGAATACTATGAGTGTTATAAAAGATGAAAATAAACTTATTAGCACCATTAAACGCGTTGATCAAAAAATTGACAAGCTTAATGATCAAAAGATCATTGCCTTTATGGAAGCTTTAGGTTTAACCGAAAGAGCTGATGTGCCGAAAAATTTTCTAGAATGGGAAACGATTCTTGTCGTTGTACCTGACCGCCATATATCGCATCAATTAAAATATTATAAGTATTCTATTGCAAGACTTTCGTTTGTTACGAATCCGAATGCGAAAGAAATTCATATTTTTGATTTTAAGGAATGGCAGAATTTTAGCCGTAACAAAACACAATTTCAGATTAGGGAATTATTAAAAAGTAATTTTGGAGGGGTCAGAAATCTTGAAGACAGACTGAATTGATTTTAAGGTTTAATTTCAAAAATACTGATAAATTTCCTTCCAATTTTTTCCTTTTCCTTTCTTCTTTCCATCTGGAATAGAAGGCCATAAAAAGTAAAAATAAATTAACGATTGTAGACGCGCGTCTGAGTCCTTTTGCAAAAAAAAAGAAAAAAGATATTAATGGCCAGTATCAGAACTATTGGAGCAAATTTCACCCAAGCGGCTTGGAATTTGCTAATTGGTTCTACACTATAATTTACTTTAAGTCTATTATTAACATCCTCGTAGTTCCCCCTTACAAGAAAAACTGCCGTGGACTTTGCCGAATTTATAGTTAAACTGAAACTTTTATCATCAAAAAATCCATAAAAGGGCTTTATTGGTCCTGATAAAGGAAATATTCTTGACTGTCCTACAAGTACTTTTGGAGAACCAAGTTCTGTACTGTTTTTTAATCTGAATCGGAATTCATCGATGCTTAATTTTGATTCCATTAATTCCGAATTTGAAATTTGATTTGCAAACCTTTATGTTTGTAGCTTAAAATATTCTTTTAGATTTTCCGAATAAGTTCTTTTACTCGAGCAAAAACATAATTGGCTTCTTCGTCATAAATAACCATATCAAAATCTCTGCTTCCTTCGGTAAAAATGCCCTGTTTTTTGGTATCAGCATATATTTGCTGAAAATATTGGTCGCGCTTTTTAAGCCACTCCAACTGCTCTTTTTTCAATTTAGCCTGCTCTTTTGGACTTATTTTAGTTTTTAAATTCTTATAAACGACATTTAGCAAACTATCCGATTGGTTGTAATATGCATGAGAACAATTACTCATAGCGTTCCCTTTATCTAAACATTTTTGATAGTCCAATTTTAATTTTGAAACTGTTTCTAGTGTCTGTGAATTAGATTTCATCGAAATCAAAATAAACGATAATAAAAGTGCTTTTTGAATCATATTTTTTTGTTTCAGGTTTCAGGTTTTTTCTTGTTTCAGGTTTCAGGTTTTTTCTTGTTTCATGTTTCAGGTTTCATGATTGCGTTTAAACTATTTGCATAGAGAACTTGAAACCTGAAACAACTCAATTTATTCCACAATACTTTTTACCATATCTTCTAATGCTTTTCCGTGGATATTTTTGGCTACGATAATTCCGTTTTTATCTACTAAAAAATTCAAAGGAACAGACTGTAACATATAATCACCAACAACTGGAGATGTCCAATATTTAAGGTCGCTTACTTGCGTCCAAGGTAGTTTCCCTTTTGCAATTGTCGCCAGCCAAAGCGGTTTTTTGGTGTCCATAGAAACACTGTAGATTGAGAATTTGCCAGTGTAAGCATTATGTAATTTTAATAATGCAGGCTGTTCTTTAATACAAGGTCCGCACCATGAAGCCCAAAAATCTACTAATACCAATTCTCCTCTAAAAGAAGAAAGTACGACATTATTTCCTTTTGTATCCGGAAGATCAATTTCTGGAGCAATATCACCAATATCAGTTCCTACAACCTGGGCGTTTGAATTGGTTAATATACAACACAAAAATCCTAAAATGAGTAAAGTTTTTTTCATAGTTTGATTAAGTTTTATTTGTTTGTTGGGGCATTTTATCAATTTGTTTTGTCATTCTGAGGGACAAAGAATCACACTAGAAATTCCACAAAGTAATTCTTAAATATTTGACGATTTCCTTACGTAATATTTCGTTTCTAAGGATAATAAGATTGTCTATTAGAATTCACATAAAAGCAAATATAATTTTTCTTTCTTAAATCTTCAAACTTAGCTCCTCTCATCATAAAATTATCCTAAATATTTTTTACTTAATTGGTATATCGGGAAAAGTCGATATATTTGCACCATGGAAAATATAGAAATCTTTAAAGCATTATCTAATAAGTCCAGATTGCAAATGCTTGAATGGCTGAAAGAACCAGAAATCAACTTTCCTGATCAATTGCGAGCATGCTGGATTTGAGCACGGAGTCTGCGTTGGGCAGATTCAAGCTAAGGCTGGTTTAACGCAATCTACAGTTTCAGAATATCTGTCTATTTTACAACGTGCCGGTTTTATAGAATCGAAACGCGTTGGACAATGGACTTACTATAAACGCAACGAAGGTGCCTTTGAAGCACTCAGTAAATTAATTCAATCTAATTTGTAAATTACTATGAGTACAAACAACCTGTTTTCACCATTTAACTTAAAAACGTTAAATCTGAAAAACCGAATCGTAATGGCGCCAATGACGCGCTCTTTTTCTCCAAACGGAGTTCCAACTGATGAAGTAGTCGCTTACTACCAAAAAAGAGCTGAAGGCGAAGTTGGTTTAATATTATCTGAAGGAACTGTTATTGACAGACCTTCATCATCAAATGATGCTAACGTACCGCATTTTCACGGAGATCTAGCTTTAAACGGATGGAAAAAAGTTATAGATGAAGTTCACGGCGCGGGCGGACAAATGGGACCGCAGATATGGCACATGGGAATCATGGATAATCACCATTCTGGATGGGTACCGCCTGTTCCTTTTGAAGGTCCGTCTGGTTTAAACCGTCCTGATTTCAGAAATGGAGTTGCTATGTCTGAAAAAGATATTGAAGATACTATTCTGGCTTTTGGTAAAGTCTACTGCTGATGCTAAAAGATTAGGTTTTGATACTATCGAAATTCACGGTGCACACGGTTATTTGATAGACCAGTTCTTTAGAGCTGAAACGAATTTACGTGAAGATATTTATGGGGGAAAAACATTACCGGAACGTAACCGTTTTGCTATCGAAGTAGTAAAAGAAATTAGAAAACAAGTGGGAAATGATTTCGCTGTTATTATGCGTTTTTCTCAATTTAAACCTTCTGATTACAATTATAAACTAGCTAAAAATCCGCAGGAATTAGAAGCTTGGCTAACGCCTCTTGTAGATGCTGGTGTTGATATGATACACGCTTCGCGACTGCAGATTTTGGGAACCAGAATTTGAAGAATCTGATTTAAACTTTGCAGGATGGGCTAAAAAAGTAACTGGAGCGCCAACAATTACGGTTGGTTCTGTTGGACTTTCTGGAGATTTCTTTGGTGCTTTTGCCGGAGAAAGTTCACAGCCAACTTCTCTAGAAGAATTAAACAGACGTTTCGACAGAGGCGATTTTGATTTGGTTGCTGTTGGAAGACCTCTTTTATCTGATCCAAATTGGGTTGCTAAAATTAAAGCTGGAAAAACAGATCAATTGAAAGGTTTTAGTAAAGAAGCTTTGGGAGAATTGGTTTTGGAATAATAAAAAAAACTATACTGATATATCGTAGAGACGCACAGCAGTGCGCCTACATAAAGTATAATTTAGAATTTTAAAAGGGATGAAACATTATCACATTGTTTTCATCCCTTTTTTAATCATCAACATCAGATTCAAAAAAATATTTACATCAAATGGCTTAAATTCTAGACGGACATACTGTGTGTTAGATACACTGCAGTGCATCTCTACGATTATCAACGTGTGAAATATTATTGTGTGTTTATTTTTTTGGAGAATAATTTTAAAAACATATAAATAACCCCATCGTATATAGTAGAGACGCACAGCAGTGCGTCTACACAAAGTATATCGACAAAGAATAAATTAGAATTAAAAAAAGGATGAAACATTGTGATAATGTTTTATCATAAAAATCCATTTTATTATAATGATGATGTAAATTCTAGCCTGACATACTGTGTGTTAGATGCACTGCAGTGCATCTCTACGATTATCAACGTGTGAAATATTACTGTGTGTTTAATTTTTTGGAGAATAATTTTAAAAACATATAAATAACCCCATCGTATATCGTAGAGACGCACAGCAGTGCGTCTACGCAAAGAATATCCACAAAGAATAATAGTGGAATTTAAAATGGACAACTATAATTTTTAGAATGTTTCATCATAAAAATTCATTTTATTATAATGATGATATAAATTCTAGACGGACATACTGTGCGTAGATACACTGCAGTGCATCTCTACGATTATGAATGTCTATATTTCTAAATTTTAATTTCAATATCAAATTATAAAAATAAAGGGATGAAACAATAACGTTTCATCCCTTTATTTAATATCATAACTAACAAAATTAAGAGATTCAATATTTTTATTTGAGGTTCAAAGAGGCAAAGATTCAGAGAAACAAAGATTTTACCTTTGAACCTTTGTTTCTCTGAACCTTTGAACCTCTAAAGAGAAACTTTTCTTTTTTGAAATTTATTCTGCGACCAATTTCGAACTGGTTCGTCATATAATTTTAAACATACGAATGCCATAATAATGCTGGCGATTAAAACGCCGATTCCTTCGATATATCCGTCTTTCATCGAAACTTTATTATCGACTACCCAAGCTGTAAACCAATAAATTAACGGATAATGTGTAATGTATATTGGATATGAAATATCTCCCAAAAGTTTACATATTTTAAGTGAAAATTCATTTTTAATTTCTCCGCCTGCGCCAATAACGACGATAATTGGAAAAACTAAAATAATACAGAAAGATTCATACAAACCATTGATCCAAAGACTGTTTTCATCTCCAAATCTCGGTAACGCCAATACAATTGTGATTAAGATACTGCAAATCCAAAAAGCATTTTTTACATGTATCAGCTTTCCTAAACGACTCAATAAAACACCAGCAAAAAACGGGAATAACAATCGAGTAAACCCAACATTCATTTGTTCCCAATTCAACGACCATCCGCCGATTACATCTCCTTTTGGTCCAAAAACAGTATAATTAATTAACAGTCCGGCAAATATCAATACAAAAACTGACAGGACTTTATTCGAAAATTTACGAAAGATTAGGGCGTACAGGATATTGGCAATATATTCGAAAAAAAGTGACCAAGCCGGACCATTTAAAGGGTGCATTTCTCCCCATCCTCTAATTTCTAGAGAAGGCGGAATCGGTAATAATGTAAAACCTATTATCATGGTTAAAATAACTTTCCAAACGGCCATATCTCCAATCATTGGAAACAATATGTCAGATGCTTGGAAATAATAGAAAATGGCGCCAATGACCATTCCAATAATTACCATTGGTGCATGACCGAATTAATCTGCGTTTGTAAAATTCCCATTGTGTCATTTTTCCCCAGCGGTCGTCATAAGCATACGCTACAACAAATCCAGATAAGAGGAAAAAGAAATCAACTGCTAAATAGCCGTGATTGATAATTTGTACAAAACAGTTTCCTCCAGCAAAAGCTTCGAAAATATGAAAAGCTACTACTAGTATAGCAACAACACCACGCAGACCGTCTAGAATTTCGTAATGTTTTTTTGGTTTAATATCATTCATAATAATGGTTAATTATTAATTGTTAATGGTTAACTTTATAATTGATAATTAAGAAATATCAATCATTTATAAGTGGTTTTTAAGTCATTCTGCTTTTGGTTGATCTGGCAAGTATTTGATGGAGAAGTTTTCGATTTTGCCATCAATTTTTTTACTTATAGAGATCATATAACTAATATGCCACAAAAGCAAAGCCGCAAATTTTTACACTTGCGACTTTACAAACCAACCAATTTTTAGAAATAAAAAAACTTATTTAAGTGAGAAATTCACTTTAGATTTTATGTCAGTTGAAGATGCTCCAATAATTGCTTCAAAATCACCAGGTTCAGCAACCCAGTCATGTTTTTTATCATCGAAGAAACTTAAAGCTGTTTTATCAATTGTAAAAGTTATTGTTTTTTCTTCTCCCGCTTTAAGCGAAACTTTTTCAAAACCTTTTAACTCTTTAATCGGACGCACTAAAGAAGATTTAACATCTGTAATGTACAATTGCACCACTTCTGCTCCTTCTCTGCTTCCCGTATTTTTTACAGTAACCGAGAATGTAATTTGATCTCCAGCATTAATTTGTTTTTTATCTGATGTTACTTTTCCGTAAGCAAAAGTTGTGTAGCTTAATCCATGTCCAAAAGAGAATAATGGTTTAACTTTCTGTTTGTCAGCCCAACGGTATCCAACAAAAATTCCTTCGTTGTATTTTACTTCATCTCCGCCAGGAAATTCTCCTAAAGCGTGAGCTCCATTATCTGCTAATTTTACCGGGAAAGTAAACGATAATTTTCCAGACGGATTCACATCTCCAACTAAAACATTTGCCAAAGCATTTCCAGCCTCAGTTCCTAAAAACCATCCCTGTACAACTCCAGGAACTTCTTTAATCCAAGGCATTGCCACAGCGTTTCCAGAGATATTGACGAAAACAATGTTTTTATTTACTTTCGCTAATTCGCTGATTAATTTATCTTGACCATAAGGTAATCCTAATTGTTTACGATCGTGTCCTTCGTCATCTTGGTTTTCACTTTTATTTAAACCTCCGATAAAAAGAACAATATCAGCATCTTTAGCAATTTTTAAAGCCTCACCAGTTAACTCTGCCTGCGGGCGCTTTTCTTCTAAACTAACTTTAGCTATAACTCCATTATAATTGCTTGTCGGATCTCCAACATAACCTCTAGCATAAACAATTTCAGCTTGGTTTCCAATTCTTTTCTTTAAACCTTCAAGCGGTGTAATTTCGTATCTTGCTTTAAGTGAAGAACTTCCTCCCCCCACAGTCATCATTTTGATCGCATTTTCTCCAATTACAGCAATCTTTTTTGTTTTAGAAAGATTGATTGGCAGAATATTATTTGTGTTTTGTAATAATACAATTCCTTCTTCAGCGATTTTACGACCAGCTAAAGCATGTTCTTCTGTTCCAAAAGATCCAAAAGGACGATTTCTATCCATTGTAGTTAAGAAAGACAAACGAAGAATACGACGTACTTTTTCGTCTAATTCTTTTGTTCCAATTTCACCTTTTCTGATCATTTCAGAATATGGTTTTGCTAAATAATAGTTATCATAAGCATTGCTTGTTCCCCAAGAAAGTCCGTTTGTCCAAGAACCAAATTCCATATCCAAACCATTGTGGATTGCTTGTTTGGTATCGTTAACTCCACCCCAATCTGAAACTACAACTCCTTTGAAACCCCATTCTCCACGAAGAATATCATTCAATAAATATTCATTATGGCGAGCATTGCTGTCCTTTGTATTTGTTGTAAGATCCCATAATGGACCAAACGTCTCCTTCTTGAACCGCGACTTTAAAAGCTGGAAGATAAATTTCGTATAATGCACGGTCGTCAACAATTACGTTAACCGAATTACGATTGGTTTCTTGATTGTTTAAAGCGAAATGTTTTACGCAGGCGACAACACCATTCGATTGCACTCCTTTAATATAAGGAACAACCATTTTAGAAGCTAAAAACGGGTCTTCGCCCATATATTCGAAGTTACGACCGTTTAATGGACTTCTGTAGATGTTTACACCTGGACCTAATAATACGTTTTTGTTACGGAAACGTGCTTCTTCTCCAATTGATTTACCATATAAAGAGGCCAATTCTTTGTTCCATGTTGACGAAAGTGCCGTAAGGGCCGGGAAAGCAATACAAGAATCGTTTGTCCATCCTGCCTGATCCCATTCGTCCCATTTTACTTCTGTACGAATCCCGTGTGGTCCATCTGTCATCCAGTTTTCTGGAATTCCAAGACGTTGTACACCTGGAGAACTAAATTTAGACTGCGCATGAATCATGGCAATTTTCTCTTCAGTTGTCATTCTTTTAAGTGCATCTTCTACACGCTCATTAATTGGCTTTTTATCATCAAGATAAACGGGCACTTTGTTTTGGGCATTCGCACCCAAAGTACTTAGTAAAAGTAAAACAACAATTGTTTTAACGTTTTTAAACATAACAGTATTTATTAAAGCATTAGGTTTATAATATAAAAGTACGTTTTCGTAAAAAATACTTTTCTATTATATTGTAAAACTAAAACGTTATAGTACATGTTACATTTTTAGACACAAAAAAGTAGTGAATTAAAAATTTAAATAATTGATTTACAATAATATAATAAAAAATATACACTAAAAAAAGTAGTAGTTTTAAAATAAATATCTACACTTTCAATGATATTGAACCGATTTTCATAACCATTTCTTCGAAATCATTTCGCGAAACTGCGAGCTTTATTACGAGCTCGGGTTCTGTAGTTATAAATAGTACTTAAGGAGTAACGAAGAAATGCTGCGATTTTGACACTATCTGTAATTCCGAGTCTGATCAATGCAAAAATTCGAAGTTCGGTATTCAATAGTTCGTTTTGTTTAAGGACAATCTGCTCTTCTGGAATTAAAAGCGCATTGAAATCTTTTACGAATGTTGGATATAGGTTAAGAAAGATAATATCAAAATTCTTGTATAATTCTTCTAACTCGTTGTCAACTAAAGTGGTTGATTTTAAGATTTTGTAAATTTCATCAAACTGTTTTGCAGCTGACTTTTTTGTTTAGAATAATACGGTAATTTTCTAATTTGTTGATATAAGTAGAACAAAGATTGAAAAAATGAGCAATATATTCTTCTTTAACTAAATTAGATTCAGACAATTGCAGGTTACTTTCTTGCAACTGACTGTTTTTTTCGGTGATATCTTTGTTTAATTCGGCTAATTTTTGACTGGTTTCATATAGTTCTGTTCGAATTCTGGAAACCTTTTTCATTTGTTTATAAACGTAAACAATGGCGACCAATAAAAATAAAGAAAGCAGACTTATACAAAGTAAATAGATTTGTAAGTCACTTTTTCGCTGTGCTTCGCGTTCAAGATAGACCGTATTGATAATAGAATAAACTTCTGACATTAATAATGTCCTAAACTGAACATTACAATAAAGTGCATCTTCAATTGCCGATTGTGTCAATTTGTACGCCATATCGACATCGCCGATTTCATAAAAAACCAATGCTAATTCTTGCAGTGAGGCATTGTCTTTATTGGCATTTTTAATGTCGGAAGTTGCAGAAAGTGCGTAGTATTTTTTTCTTGATTCTAATTGATGCGTGGCTTCTGAAATTTTCCCCAGCAAATAAGTAACCATTGCATATTGCGGATTCTCTTCTTTTATTTTGTTCAATAAAGTCAGTAATTCCTTTTGGGATTTTTCATATTTTTTGTGAATGAAAATTTCCTGCTGAATTCTATTAATTTGATATTCTAATGTATTCGGGTTTAGAACACTTAAGAGCGAATCTCGATATTTTCCAATCTGCTTTCGATATTCTGGACTATAACTATTGGCGACATAATGTTCGAAAAATTCACGATAGGCAATGTAGTAATTGGGAAGTAAAGAAACTGCCAATTTGTTCTTATTTATACTTTTTAAAATAGCTTCAGATTCGCGGTATTTGCCGGAAGAAGAATAAAGCGTTACCAATTGCGACTGTGCTAAATTAAAAAGCTCTTTGCTTTCAAGCTGTTCAGCTATTTTTAAATTCTTTTTTACATATTGAATCGCTGAATCTGAGTTTAATTTCTGATATTCCAGATATAATGCTTTATTGTAATTATATTCTTGTTCGGGTGTCAGATTATCTGATTTTATTTTCTTGAAGTTCAGGATTCTCTCCTCTTTTATTTTTACATAATGCTGTTTATTTTTAATAGCATCATTTAGTTCTTTTAAAATAGCATCAGTTTTATCCAATGCAAAAACTGGAAGATTAATTATAGCAATTAAGAAAAATAAAAAATATCTTTTCAAGTCGAGTCAGTATAAAGGGAATTACAAATATAACAAAGTGAAAATAGAAAAAGTCATTTATTTAGCTAGGTAGAAAATGTACTGAAAAGAGGGTGTATTTTTACAATTGATATAAAATAAAAAATCGCATATATCAATTATGCATAAATAATTTTATTCCATCTTCCTTATTTGTGCAAAAATAAAAGCTTTGCCAAGGTTTAAAACTTTGACAAAGCCAGACTTATTTTTTTAAATATTAAATTGCAATTGGTGCGACCAGACAACTCTCTGGAATGTCAAATGCATTGACCAAAGCCACTGCATCTGGACGTATATCCCAGCAAAGCTGATTGACTATTTTACGAACGGCTTTCGTTTTTACCGCTTCCATGTATCCGTCTTCCAAATACCAAGCTTTATTTTTTTCAATTTGCGAAAGCGCATATAATTGATTTAGCTTCGTTAAAATAGCCTTAGATTCTGGATCTTCAATTTCTTTTATCGCAAGTTGAAACTGCTCTAAAACAACGCGTTCCAAATAAGCCTGCGCAACGTCTATCATTTGATGCTGTACGACATTAAATGCATCGTAAGCTTCTAAACCTCCGTCGACTAATTTTTTAATACGTCTTGCTCGCAGACGCTAGAATAGTTTTTTCTCTGTGTACAAAAGCCTGTAAATGAAATTCGCTGTCAAGCAAATGTTCATCATCTGTTCTGCGGGTTGCAATAGGATTTTTTTCTGTAAATGCCGTTTTAGCATTTTCATAAACATAATTTATGATTCCCAAAGAGCCTAATTCACCAAATGTTTTTCTAAATTCTGACAAACGATTTTTAGCCACCAGTCGCATCAAAACGGTATTATCACCTTCAAAAGTGGTGTAAATTTCGGTGTCATTTTTTAAAGCATCAATTCTGTTTTCAGATAAATAGCCTTTTCCACCGCAGGCTTCACGGCATTCTTGCAGAATATCTCTCGTGCTCCATGTTGAATACGATTTCATTCCAGCGGCAAGAGCTTCAATTTCCTGCATTTCAGCCTCCGTTTTATTTAAGAATCTGTTTGTTAGGTACTGAAGTGCAAAGTGAACGGCATATGTTTTAGCCAAAGGCGCGAGCAATCTGCGCTGGTGCATTCTGTAATTTAAAATCGGAACCTCAGATCCGCCTTCTGGTCCAAATTGTCTTCTTTGATCGCTGTAGCGAATGGCAATTGTCAATCCAGATTTAGCAGCTGCCAAAGCCGAACGCGGAATCCCGATTCTTCCTCCAACTAAAGTTCCTAACATCGTAAAAAACCTTCTATTATCACTTGGAATTGGACTTTCGAATTCTCCATTTTCATTTACCGATGCAAAACGATCCAGCATATTTTCTTTCGGAATCACAACATTATCAAAACTAATAGTACCGTTATCTACACCGTTTAATCCCATCTTATGACCGCAGTCACCAATTGTTACACCATTTATCACGTTTCCATTCGGGTCGCGCAATGGTACTACAAATGCATTTACACCATAATCATGATCATTAATAATCAGTTTTGCAAAAACAGTTGCCATTTGCCCATGAACTGCTTGCGTTACCGATATATTCCTTTTGGGCATTTTTATTTGGTGTATGAATGGTAAAAGTCTGCTCGCTATGATTGTATGTTGCTGTAGTTTCTAATCCTTTTACGTTTGATCCGTGATGTGTTTCGGTCATGGCAAAACATCCTGGAAGTTTTAGCGAACCAATATCTTGTAAATATTTAGCATAATGTTTTTCTGTTCCTAAAGACTGAACACTCATTCCCCAAAGTCCAAACTGAACTCCAAATTTTATTACCAAACTTAAATCGTGGTAACTCAGCGTTTCCATAATCGCAAAATAATCGGCTATATTTTCTCCGTCGCCATATCGTTTTGGATAAGCCATATTTCCGAGATTTTCATCGGCTAAAATTTTACACCATTTGTAAACCGTCTCTCTAAATACATTGATATCCGTAGAAGTTTCATAAGCAAATTCAGGTCTCGAAATAACCGATTTTACTTTTTCAATAATTGCGACTTCTTTTCCATCCAGAATTTTGGTAATTTTCTGAATATCAAAAGAGGCGTTGGTATGAGAATCTGCAGTAAAAGAACCAGCTTTCGTTTTGAAGTTTTGAAGTGCTTCTTCGCCTAAAATTCCTAAATCATTTTCTAATTTTATAAAATCAGATTCTATTGGCGATAAGTCTAATTCTGTTCCAGATAATGCATCTGCGATATCGAAAATCGATTTTATAGAAGATTTGTCCTGAATGCTTTTTTCAATATCCAATTTCCATTCTTTGAGTTCATTTCGCGAAGGCGGATTCGAAATATCTGCTTTAGAAAGCAAATATTGTTTTTCTTCGTCTGATAAAACAGTAAGCGAATTGATAAATTCATGCAGTGTAGCAAATTCTTTCTGTGTCAATAAATCATCTGACCACACTAAATAAAACAATGGAGTAAAGGCTTGAAGTTTGGTATTTTTCATATCAATATTAGGATTCGGTTTGTTTTTTATCTTTGCCCCGAATCACACAAATTCTCCACTAATTTTTATTTTAATATTGGAATTAAAAACTAAATATAATTCGTGAAATTTTTTGTAATTCGTGACAACCCTTTTTTTACGCTTTACTGCATAAAAAAACAGGAATGAAAAATAATCATTCCTGTTTAAACATCCTGTTAAGATTCTGGTAATTTTCGATTTTAAACCAATAAAAAATATGAAAACTAATTATTAAGAGCCTTTGGATATTGCGGTCCATTTTTGCTTTATTGCAAAAATATGATGTGAATTAAAAACCAACACTGCAGTAAAAATGATTCCGTATGCTGTAATTTGTAATGGGCTGATACTTTCTTTAAAAACAAAGGTCGCCAATCCGAATGCAATCATCGGATTGATGTTTAATAACATTCCAACTGTTGAAGAATTGATTCCAGAAAGCGCGTACAAATTCAGGAAAAGAGGTACAATTGTAAATAAGACTGCGATTGTTTCAATACAGAAATAAAACTTAAATTCTGTTGGAACCGGTCCTCCATAACTTGGATAAAATGGTACTAAAAATAAGGCGACCAATGTGATATGAAACGTTAAAACAACAAATTTATCAAAACCTTTATTAGCACGCTGGCTCACCAAATACGCGGCATACGTTAACCCAATAATGATGCTGAAAAGCATATCCATTATATCACTATAGGAAAGAATCAAGCATCCCGAAATACTTAATCCGACAGAAAGCCATTGTGTTTTTAGCAGTTTTTCATGCAGTATAAAATAAGCCAGTAAAGTTGTTAGTATTGGACAAACAAGATAAGCCAGAGAAGCCGCTTTTAGGCTGACATGATTTACAACATAAATGAATGTAAACCAGTTCGCCATCAAAAAGGCACTTCCACCAATATTAAGTAAAATCGATTTTCTTTTTTCTGATTTTGACAAGCCTCTAAAGATTTCAATCGTTTCTTTTAGTTGTTTTCTTTTAAATAGGAAAGCAATCAAAAGCATTAAAATCGCGCGACTGAAAACACGAAAGAACAGAATATCCAATGAAGGATAATCGTGAATAGGTCTTAAAACCAAACTAAAAAGTCCCCAAACTATAAAGGCTGAAATTGTCGCTATGTAATACTTTGTTGTTTTCACAAACTTTCTTTTTGAATTGTTTTCTTTTGATGAAGCAAATTTCTAAAAAATAAGACAGCAATACAGATACAGTTTTTGTAAATTGCACCATAACAGTTTTATTTTTTTTATGAAATCGCCATGATTCCAAATAATAAATCAAAATTAAAAATGGCGATACCATATTCGATTAAAAAGCAAATATTAACTTCATATGAAAAACCCAAGCTATTTATATCTTCAATTTGCGGATCGTATCGAAAAACAGATCAAATCAGGTCTTTTGAATGTGGGAGACAAACTTCCTTCCATTCGAGAAGTCTGTGCAGAAACGGGTTACAGCATGAGTACCGTAAGTAAAGCCTATTACGAAGTTGAAAGCCGTTCTTTGATCGAATCAAGACCACAGTCGGGTTATTATGTAAGTAACATTTCGGCAAGGGTTATTGCAGAGCCTTCTTCCAGTTCACCAATTTTAAGCGTCGAAAATATAGAGCGTGAAGATTTAGTTGATCTGGTTTATGGTGATATGCGTAAAAAAGATCTTACGATGCTTTCGCTTGGTTTTCCATCAAATGAATTACTTCCAATTGCAAAACTGAATAAAGGAATGGTTCAGGCAATGCGTCAGCTCCCAAACAGCGGTACGAGTTATGAGGAAATTCAGGGAAATAGTAATTTACGAAAGGAAATTGCACGCTGGTCTTTTACTTGGGGCGGTTCTTTGACGGAAGATGATATTATCACAACTCCAGGCTGTATTTCTGCTATTTCAGATTGTTTATTAACGTTGACAAAACCGGGAGATACAATTATTACAGAAAGTCCTGTTTATTTTGGTATTCTTCAGCTGGCAAGGTCTTTAGGTTTGTATGTCATGGAACTTCCTACTAATATGACAACCGGAATCGAACTAGAGGCGGTAAAAAATACACTTGCTTCTAACAAGGTTAAAGCCTGCGTTTTGATGAGTAATTTTAGTAATCCGTCGGGCGACGATGATGCCCAACGAGCATAAAAAAGGAAATTGTACGTTTAATGGATTTTTATAATGTTCCTTTGATTGAAGATGATATTCACAGTGATTTGTACTTTGGCACCAGCCGTCCATCGAGCTGTAAAACGTATGATGATAGCGGTATTGTACTTTCGTGCAGTTCGGTTTCTAAAACTTTGGCGCCGGGTTATCGCGTGGGATGGGTTGCTCCCGGAAAATTCAAAAAAGAAATTTTAAGAACCAAATTGTATCACACCATCTCTAACCCTACTATTACGCACGAAGTTGTTGGTGATTTTTTGAAAAATGGCCGTTATGAAAATCATCTTCGAAAAATACGTCAGATTTTAAATCGCAACTGTACCAATTATATCAATACTATTTTAGAATCTTTTCCTGCAGGAACAAAGGTCAGCCAGCCTCAAGGCGGTTTTTTTCTGTGGGTCGAATTAGATAAAAAAATAGATACGGTCGCTTTTTATCATTTGGCTTTAAAACACAATATCAGCATTGCACCAGGAAGAATTTTTTCATTTCAAAATCAATTTTCAAATTGTATGCGCTTGAGTTTTGGGCTTCCTTGGTCAAACGAAGTGAGAATGGCAATACAAACGCTAGGAAAACTTGCGAAAAGTCAATTGTAAAAAAATCCAAAGATTAACATCATCTAATTAATATAGCCCGCGGTTAAAACCGCGGGAGCACAATCAAATTCTTCTATGCGTCCCCGCGGTTAAAACCGCGGGCAATGTTTAAGATGTTTGCGTTGGTAATATATTTTTTAATTTCTCCTTTCACTCGAAATAACAGAACTTTGAGTTTTTTATAAATAAAAAACTGGACAGCGCAACTACACACTGTCCAGCCAACAATTAAAAGAAGACCAAAATTAAATTTTTATAAGACGAAATAAGCGCCTTTTTCCACTTTCTTAGGTTCGTCGTTCAATTCAAATTCGTTTAGAATATCAAATTCGCTTTGGTATTCATTCAGCATTTGTTTGATATTTTTTTCTATCGTATTTGCAATAGTCGTAACTGGCGTATCTGTTGGTCTGTTTTCAAATGGATCCTGCAAGTGAATCGCCATTCTTTCGATCAAAAAGAAAGCTCCTCCAATTGCTGTAATCAACGGAATTGCAAACCAGCTCAAAACACTTGTTAATCCGAAAGGAAGTAACAAAATAAACAAACACAATGTTAATCGGATGTACATACTGTATGTTGTTGGAAAAATGGTGTTTTTAATTCTTTCACATTTTCCCATTTCATCACAAAGTCTAGACAACGTATTGTCTATTTCTACCTGCTGGTAAGTATTGATTTTCTTATCATTTTTAGCGTTTCGTAAATCTCTGGCATGCAAGCATTAAAATCGCATTTGGAACGTTTTGATGATTTTTGATGTATTTTATTTCTTCTTCACTCATCAATCCTTCAAGTGGTTTTACAGCATCTTTGTTTCGAAGCGACTGCCCCAAACTATAACACCAGGCAATCTGTCTTTTGGCAAAGTTTTCTTTGAATTCGCTTGCTTCTACAGAAAAATCAGGATCTTTATAAAACGTCAAAACCTGACGGATTAATGTTCTGGAATCGTTTACAACGGCTCCCCAAACGATTCTAGCTTCCCACCATCTGTCGTAAGCCTGATTGGACTTAAACGCTAGTAATAAGGAAATAATGGTTCCAATCATGGTTGGAATCGCAATTGGAATATCTACGGGAAGATTTATAAAATAATGATGAAAAATTTCAAATAGTACGGTATATGCCAATACCAGAACAATTTCTACTTTAATTTTCCCGAGAACGTACTTCATTGGTATTCTTTTCTTTAATAACATATTTTCGGTTTTAAATTAAATATTAGTGCTTTTTTTAGTTCTTTTTTAGTGCTTAGTGATTAGTTCTTAGTTCTTAGTGATTAGTAATTAGTACTTAGTGATTAGTAATTAGTCCTTAGTCCTTAGTCCTTAGTAATTAGTTCCTAGTCTTTAGTGGATAGTTCCTAGTCCTTGGATTTTTTAGTGATTAGTACCTAGTCCTTGGTAATTAGTAATTAGTAATTTGTGATTGGTAAATTTGTTAGTGATTATACTTTCGTAATTTTCTTTATTTCATTAATAGTTCACACTATTTTTTATCTGTTCTAGATTTTAAATTCAGGAATTATAAATATTCCCTCAAGACTAACAACTAAAAACTAATAACTAGGTACTAACCACTAATCACTAATCACTAAGAACTAAGAACTAATCACTAATCACTAATCCAAAAAACTAAACAACCTCTTCGTACAATGAAAGAACTGGAAGTCCCAATTTCTCATTGACATTTTCTTTTTTGACTTTTTTAAATTTGATTTTTTCGCCTTTTCGGGTTTCTACCAGCATATCGATATTATGCTTCGAAATTGCTTCTGATAAAAATGGCGCTACATTTTCGTAATTATCTTCAAAATTGGCCGTCTGACTAACAATTTCGAATGAGAAATTTTCACTTAAATACTGCTGTACATCTTTAACGTGAATACTTTTACTGGAGTTTTCTACGTAAAGTGCTTTACTGAAAACTTCTTTGTTGATTTCTGTACTTAAATGAAGAATCGGACATTTTTGATTTCCTGCCAATTGAACTAAATATTGGTGTATCCTCTTTGTTTCTTGTTTATAAGAATAGGTTAGAATGACCAATTTTACAGAGAAAGCTTCAATAAGTCGCTTAAAAATTGGTGCCGAAAGTCCGTATTGATTGTGAACTTTCAATTTTACATTTGGCGTATGATCGATAATATAACGGCAGGTTTCCAGAACCTCTTCCTGACTTTTAGTTAGTCCGGATCTCATTTCTCTTAAAAAACTTGAAGATGAAAAGGTATCTGGTGCTTCTGAAACTAATACTAAAATAATTTCTGATTCAGTATCTTTTGACTGATTCACCGCAGATTTAACAGCCGAGATTGTATCATCTTTTAAAGTCGTAGGTATAAGAAAGTTTTTCATAAGTATAATCGTTTAGTTTATACATACAAAATAACTATCCGTTAATTAGACCTTTCTTAATCTAAAATTAGAATTTTCTAAGATTAAACATTAGATTTTTTAATCTTCAGTTTTTTAAAGATAATCGTAACAATTGTGCCTTTATCTTGCTCTGACTGGACTTGTAGTTCTCCATCGTGCATTCTGATGATTTTGGAAGCCAGAGGCAGTCCTAAACCATAGCCTATATATTTAGCCGCAATTTTACCTCTAAAGAAAGGTTCGTATAAATGTGGAATATCTTCTGGCGGAATTCCGATTCCGATATCATTTATCGTGATTTTAATCATTTCTTCATTTGCCGAAAGGTTAACGAAGACTTCATTATTATCAGAGTATTTTACACCGTTGGTAATAATATTATTGATTGCCAATTCCAGCAACGGTCTGTTACAAGGAAGCAATAGAAAATTAGAATCTTTTGGTGCAAAATTAAGGATGATGCTCACTCGGTTGCCCGGAAATATTTTATCCAGATCCGATTTTACATCCATTAATAATTCGTCAATTCGAGCAATATCAGAAACTTGTTTTTGACCATCGTAACCAGTCTGAGTTAGTTTCAGCAGACTTTCGGTTAAGTTTCCTAATCTTGATGCCTGACTGTAGATATTTTCTAAAGATTCTACATATTCCTCCACTTGACGCTCTTTCAACAGCATAATTTCTGCCTCAGCAATAATAGTGGTTATTGGCGTTTTTAGTTCATGAGAAGCATTATTAATAAAATTTGCCTGAATTTCAAAAGACGTTTCCAGTCTGTCCAGCATATTATTAAAAGTATTAGTCAAATCGGAGATTTCATCAGAATTTTTAACTTCTGGAAGACGATTATGAAGATTAGAAGCACTAATTCTTTTACTTCTTTTGTAATTCTTGCCACAGGATTAATTACTCGTTTTGCTAAAAATCGTCCTAAAAGGAAAGCCAGAATTACAAAACCGATCCCTCCAAAAAGCATGATTTTGACAATATAAACTGTTGTGTCTTTTCCTTTACGATCTCTCGCGCCAACAATTACAATATATTTTTGGCCGCTTTCTTCAAAAATCTGACCTAAATAATATTTATTATCTTTCTCATAAGAATCTTTTCCTGTGCTTAAAATATTAGTGTAAAAGGCATTGGGAAGGTTAAGATTGGTATTATAATCAAAACTATTATGACTGTTTATTTTTAATACGTATTCTTCTTCTTCAATTAATTCCTCTAAACCATTTTTCTGAAGATTTTTATAATATTTAATCTTCTCTGGATCTTTTTGAAAATGAATTGAAGCTACAATTTTTGACCTGTCATCCAAACGCTTTAAAAAGTGATAACGATTGTTTTCTCTAAATAAGAAAAATACAATAATACACAGCGACTGATGTACTAAAGGTAGAAAGGGCAACGTAGTTAAAAGTAATTTTTTTTCTAATGTCCATTTTATGGTTTTATAACATAGCCCAATCCTTTCATGGTATGAATAAGTTTGCTATCAAAAGGCTTATCGATTTTTCTTCTTAAATAAGTAATATATACGTCGACAACATTGGTATTCATATCAAAATTAATATCCCAGACATTATCTAAAATCTGATCTCTTGAAACAATCCGACCTGTATTTTTTGCCAGATAATACAACAGTTTAAATTCTTTTGCTGTTAAAACAATGTTTTCGTCGCCTCTTTTTTACGGATTTTGCACGTCCGTTTATTTCAAGATCACCAATTGTAATGGTATCAATTTTTTCTGTTTCCTGATGCGATCTTCTGTAAAGTGCATTAACTCTGGCATCTAATTCCCCAAATTTAAAAGGCTTTACCAAATAATCATCGGCACCGGCATTAAGACCCGTTACTATATTTTCTGAAGTTCCTAAAGCTGTAAGAAGTAAAATTGGCACAAAATTCTTGCTCGCACGCAGTCTTCTGCAAATTTCAATTCCGTTGATATCCGGAAGCATTACATCTAAAATTACAACGTCAAAGGTATAATTATGAATCATCTCCAGAGCGGTTTTACCGTCAAGAGCCACACTTACTTCATTATTATTTTCGGCAAATCCTTTACGCAGAATAGATAATAGATTTGGTTCGTCTTCGACTATTAGTAATTTCATGTTGAGAAGGTTGTATATACAACAAAAATAAGAATTGAGTTCAAAAATAGTACTTATTACGGATAGAAATTATGATTTAATTATGAACAATTACGCCAATACATAAAAAAAGCAGACCAAACAGCCTGCTTATTGTTATATATTTTAGATTAAAACTTGTAATTTTTAATTTTTGAAATTAAAACTCACGACTGCTCCAAGGCCAAATTGAAAAGTCGAAATATAATCTTCAACTGCAACTGGCCCAACCCAATAAGACCAATAATAACTTTCACCAACTGCTCGCAGACATCGATTGCAAATACGCATTAATATTTACAGAGACCGATGAAGCAGTTTTAATTTTTACCCCGCCCTTTACATCCCAGGCAAAGTATGTGCCACTTCCGCCCTGAGGCGATTCCACAATTCCAACACCTGCACCTGCACCCAAATAAGGAAGCAGATTTGATCCTGTATCAAAATAATACGTATAACCTGCTAGAATAAAATTAAATGCTCCCTTATCATTCGTGTTTAATTGATTTCCAGCAGGACCATAAAATGGTATTTTAACATCTGATCTTAAATACTTTAATTCAATAGAGTTGTTTGGTATAAAGAAATACTCCAGTCCTGCTCCATATTGAAAACCGTCTTCAATTGTGGCAGAATAACCATCGTAATCCAGCTTGTCTGAAAAATTATAACCGCCATACAAATTAAGCGAAAAAGACCTTGCATCCTGAGCCTGCATTCCTATCACCGACAGAAACGCAACTAATAATAAACTGTACTGTTTCATAATTTTGATTTTGATTTGTTAAATGGATAAATCAAATTTAGCTTTTTTCTTTCAAAATATATAAATTTTTTGAAAGAAAAAAGCCAATTAATAAAACTTAAATAATTGACCGTTAAAATATTATAGCAATTCAGAAGGTTTCTCCGGCATTTAAGTAAAAGGCTTTTGAATTATTTCCCCACGCATAATCTAAAATCAAATTTGTCTTGGTCGCCTTATCAATTAAAAGTCTTAAACCAACACCGGCCGCAGGCTGAATAGATTTAAAAAGCGAAAGATTAGTATCTGAATTACTCGCAGTAACAAAATTGGTAAAAACAGTACCGCTCAATAATTGATTGCAAGTAATAGGAAACCTGAATTCTGTAGATAAATAAACTAGTCCATTTCCTCTAAATAATCCCTGAGTATAACCTTCGCCGCTCCTGCTCCTTTGATCCCAGCCAATTGCCGGTAAATTTAAATACGGAACTTTTCCTCGGGTCACAAATTGTCCATACGTCCAAATGGCTAAAATATAATGCGGATTTTTATGCGAAACTGGAATAAAATGTTTGTATTCTGCAAACAAAACGCCGCTATAATCCTGATTTTTAAACAATACAGGATTAAAGCGATAATTGATGTTAGCAAACCAGCCTCTCGAAGCATTTACCTGATTATCTCGTGAATCATGAACCAGATTTAGACTTACTCCGTTGAGAAAATATTCTAAATTATCAAAGCCGTATTTTTGGCTGTAGTTATAATGATAAGTCAAATTTCCATTTGCAACATCTAATTCCTTGTCATTAATATTCGAATACCAATCGATGTTTATACCGCCTCCGACATAGTAATTCTCCCTAACTTCAAAAGAAACGGTTTGATGAAATTTTAAATAATTGTAATCCATATCTTGAGCGATAGAATCGATACTGAAGTTTTCTTTTTTACTGCGATGCGGTATAATATCGGTTCCTAAACCATAATTGGGTCACGAGAATAGATACAAACGATAATCGCCGCTTAAAAAGATTTTATTATTCTTAAGCAGAATATTATTTTTAATATTCACCAGCCATTGGTTCTTGACAGTATAAGTAATTCCAACATTCGCAATCGAATATTTATCTTTTTCCTCTTTTCCTTTGAAAGTATACTGCGCAACTGCACCAAAAAAAAATCCCGTCGCTGGCTGAGAACCAATTGCTGGAATTACCAAAAAGAAATTGTTTTTTGTGGGTTTAACAACCAAAGCGTCGTCATGCTTTTTAAAAATATCGAAAATGGTTTTGGGAGGACAAATTTCTAGATTTGAAATTTCTTCTTGAGAAAACAGGCTATATGAAATGAAAAACAATAACCCGAAGATTTTATACTTTTTGTATAGAAAGGCATTATTTTTAAAAAATTTCACCATTTAAAAAAGTTTATTTTTAGCAATAATCATCAACCTAACGTAAATATACTTCTAATTTTCAAAACCTTACAACTTAAATTTAATTAAAACCAGATTTTTTAGAAAGAAAAAAGCCGCTAACGAAATTAACGGCTTATAAATATGATTTTAAAAAATATCTTATTTTGTAATAAACTTTGAATGTATTAAATTTTCTAACGAATAAATTTCATCCCATTTTTCCTGAGTAATCAGCTTTCGTTCTAAAACAGCAATTTGATGTACACTTTTGTTTGTTTTTAAAGCTTCGCCGGCAATACTGGCACTTTCTTCATAGCCAATGATGGGGTTCAACTGTGTAACGATTCCAATGCTGTTCATTACCATATTATAGCAATGGTCCACGTTTGCTGTGATTCCGTTAATACATTTATCGATTAAAGTTTGAATAGCATTTGAAAGATAATCTAACGAAGTAAACATAGCAAAAGCAATTACTGGTTCCATTACATTGAGCTGTAATTGTCCTGCTTCTGCCGCCATAGTTACCGTTAAATCCTGACCAATAACATAAAAACATGTCTGGTTTACCACTTCTGGAATAACCGGATTTACTTTACCTGGCATAATAGACGAACCTGGTTGACGAGCAGGCAGATTAATTTCATTTAAACCCGTTCTCGGCCCTGAACTTAACAATCTTAAATCGTTGCAGATTTTAGAAATTTTAACTGCAGAACGTTTTAATGTTCCCATAATCTGAACGTAAGCGCCTGTATCAACCGTTGCTTCAATTAAATCTGGCGAAAGCGTCAAAGGAATTCCAACTTCTTCTGCTAAATATTTTACACAAATTTCAGGATAACCTTCTGGTGCATTTACCTTTGTTCCAATAGCTGTTGCGCCCATATTGATCTCTAATAATAATTCTTGGGCATTTTTCAAACGCTGGATATCTTCACCAATTGTGGTTGCATACGCTTTAAATTCTTGCCCTAAAGTCATAGGAACAGCATCTTGCAATTGCGTTCTTCCCATTTTTAAGACTTCTTTAAATTCTTCGCCTTTTTTAGCGAAAGCAACTTCTAATCCTGCTAAAGTTTTAATGAAATTTTCCATTTTCAAATACAACGCAATTCTAAATGCAGACGGATAAGCATCATTTGTTGACTGCGAACAATTGACATGATTGTTGGGATGCAGAAAATTATATTCTCCTTTTTTATGACCTAAATATTCCAGACCAATATTTGCAATTACTTCATTGGCATTCATGTTTACTGAAGTTCCTGCCCCGCCCTGAATTAAATCGCTTACAAATTCTTTATCAAATTTACCCGAAATAACCTGATCGCTTCCGTAACAAATGGCTTCTGCAATTTTAGCATCTATTGCATTACAATCTTTATTAGCCAATGCGGTGACCTTTTTTACATATCCTAAAGCTTTGATAAACAAAGGTTCTTTTGAAATTGGAATTCCGGTGATATTAAAATTTTCTACCGCTCTAAAAGTCTGGATTCCGTAGTATAAATGATTAGGGATTTCTAGTTCTCCTAAAAAATCATGTTCCTTTCTTGTTGGTTCCATATAATAAAATTGATACGTTTTAACTTAAAAAATAAGCGTAAAGCTACATCAAATTATGGATAAAAAATGCGGATGAAATCAAAATCATTTCCGATTTAGAAAGAATATTTTGTTCTAAATTATTACCTTTTCACCCTCAAATAATTATCAAAGCAGAGTTGAAAAAAGAAAGCGAATATTTTCTTGATAAAGAATACAATACGATTACTTACGCCAAAGAAGATCTTAATTTTAAGGATTTTGAATGCTTGCGTTTTTAATGATTGTAACTTTTCTGCCTGCACTTTTTTAGCCGTTACTTTTATCGATTGTGTTTTTAATGACTGCATTTTTAATGAGTCTAAAATCAATTATGTAGCTTTTAGAACCGTTACTTTCAATCGTCGCGAAATTAAAGAAGTAAATTTCGCTATGTGCGATAAACTGATTTTTGAAGTTCGTTTTAATGACTGTATTTTGGATTTTTCAAAGTTTTATACTTTAAAATTAAAAGGAACCCCTTTTACCAATTGCAGTTTAATTGCCGTCGATTTTATGGTCGCAGATCTTACAGGAGTTGTATTTGATAATTGCGATTTGTATCGTTCCGAGTTTAATAAAGCCATCGCCAATAAAGCCGATTTTAAAACGAGTTATAATTATACTATTGATCCATCGAAGACTAAACTTAAAAAAGCTATTTTTTCTTTGAAAGAGGTAAAAGGTTTATTGTTTAAGCATGATGTGGTTGTGAGTTAGCACAACAGTTTGTCGAAAAACTACTTCAGGATTTCTTTACCCATCACATAATCTTCCATTAAATAACCATTTCCAATTTCTATATCGACTGTTTCTTTAATTTCGAAACCTAGTTTTTTATAAAAATTTAAAGCGGTATTAAAACGGTTTACGTTTAATAAAAGTTCTTTTGATTTTTTTTCTGAAGCCAATTTCTCAATCGAATCAAAAACAATTTTTCCGTAACCTTTTCCCTGCGTTTCGGGCAGAAGGTATATTTTATGGATTTTTGTAATGGCTTCGTTTTTATAATTGTGCTCAATTCCAATAAAACCAATTGTTGATTCTGAATCTGAAACCATGTAAAATAGTTGCTCATTATTCAAAATTTGCTTAGATAGCGCTTCTGTAGAATAAATTAGATCTAACATATAATCTAATTGTGCTTGCAGTTAAAATTTCGCCATACGTAATGGGCCAAGTTATGTTTGCAATCTCTTGAATCTTAGCAATATCTTCAATTGATGCTTCAGTAATTTTAATCATATTATTTTGTAAAAACTTGATTTTCCTGTTCGCTTACGCGGATGAAAGTCGTGCGTTTTGTTAATTCTTTTAATCTTGATGCTCCTACGTAAGTGCAAGTGCTTCTTATTCCTCCTAAAATATCTAAAACAGTGTGAATTACATCTCCTTTAAAAGGCACTTGAACTGTTTTTCCTTCGCTTGCTCTATATTCAGCAACTCCGCCAGAATGTTTATCCATTGCCGTTTTGGAGCTCATCCCATAAAACTGTTTGAATTTTTCTCCCTTTACTTCGATGAGTTCTCCTCCGCTTTCGGTATGTCCAGCGAGCATGCCGCCTAACATTACAAAATCGGCTCCAGCGCCAAAAGCTTTGGCTACATCACCCGGAGTTGTGCGGCCTCCGTCACTTATAATATGTCCGCCTAAACCATGCGCGGCATCGGCACATTCAATAATAGCAGACAGTTGCGGATAACCTACTCCTGTTTTTATACGGGTTGTACACACAGAACCGGGTCCAATTCCCACTTTTACTATATCGGCTCCCGCTAATAATAGTTCTTCAGTCATTTCTCCCGTAACTACATTGCCAGCAATAATTATTTTATCTGGATATTGTTTTCGTGTCTTTTTTAAAAATTGCACAAAATGTTCTGAATAGCCGTTTGCTACATCAATGCAGATGAATTTCAGCGACGGATTTACTGTAATTATTTTTCCGATTTTTTTCAAAATCTTCTTTTCCTGTTCCTGTGCTTACAGCAATATAATTGTAAAAATCTGGAGTTACTTTTTGCAGAAAATTATTCCATTCTTCTAATGAATAATGTTTATGAATTGCTGTAAAAAGCTTTTCTCCTGCCAAAACCTGAGCCATTTCAAAAGTACCAACGGTATCCATATTAGCGCCCATGATCGGAATTCCTGTCCAAGATGTTGTGCTGTGCAAAAATTTAAAGTTTTGTTCTAATGAAACTTCCGACCTGCTTTTGAGCGTTGATCTTTTGGGTCTAAACATTACGTCTTTAAATCCTAATTTTAGGTCGGTTTCTATTCTCATGGTTCAAGATTTTGGTTACTCTCAAATATAAGAATTTTAGAATTTAGATTGAAGATTATAAAAACTTAAAAAATGAACACCGATTAAACTGATTCGCTTTCGCGAAAACGCCGATTTAAACGGATTTTTATTTCTTTAATTTTCGTGAATTTCTCCCGAACCCTCGCTATCACTCAGCCTGACAACTGTAAAACTGAGACTGAAACTGAACACTAAAAACTAAATACTAAAAACTACCCGTGAATCGTTTCTCCTTTTCCGTAGTTGGTAATAATAGATTCCTCAAATGCAAGCCATTCTCTCCAGCGTTTTTCAACATCGATTCCTGTACCGTATTTGCGTGCGTATGTAATGAATGTGGTATAATGTCCCGCTTCACTTTCCATTAATTCTCTATAGAAAACAGCTAATTCTTCGTCTTGAATGTTTTCAGAAAGGACTTTAAAACGTTCACAGCTTCTAGCTTCGATCATTGCTGAGAATAATAATCTTTCAACCAAACCAGAAACACGGCTTCCGTCACCGCTTCTTCTCATATATTGGTATAATTCGTTTACATAGTCATCTTTACGCTCACGTCCTAATTTTAGTCCTCTCTTGATGATGATGTTATGCACCTGCTCAAAATGATCGATTTCTTCTTTGGCTAAAGCCAATAAATCTTTTACCAAATCTTGATGTTCAGAGTTATTGGTAATAATTGTAATCGCGTTGGTAGTCGCTTTTTGCTCGCACCAAGCGTGATCCGTCAAAATTTCTTCTATGTTTTTCTCAACAATATTTACCCATCTTGGGTCGGTTGGCAGTTGTAATCTTAGTACGCCCATAATTTTTTGTTTATTTTGTCTTATTTTGTTTCAGGTTTCAAGTTTTCTATCCTAAACGAAAAAAGTTTAAAGTTTCATAATGTGCTTATTTTCACATTACAAAACTTTAAACTTGAAACTTTAAACTTTAAACTTTTTCTTAATATGCAAAAATTGGTCTTTCGCTCATTAATTCGTTTACTTCTTCAGCAACTTCCTCGATAAGATCTTCATTTGTATGATCTGTAAGAACTTTATCGATTAAAGCTACGATAGTTTCCATATCTTTTTCAACTAAACCACGAGTTGTGATTGCGACTGTTCCAACACGAATTCCAGATGTTACAAATGGTGATTTGTCATCAAAAGGAACCATATTTTTATTTACTGTAATTTCAGCTTTTACTAATGCGTTTTCAGCTTCTTTACCAGAAATATTTTTATTTCGTAAGTCAATAAGCATCATGTGGTTATCAGTTCCGCCAGAGATAATGTTATAACCTCTTTTTACGAAAGCATCAGCCATTGCGTTCGCATTTTTTTGTAATTGCATTGCATAAGTAAAGAACTCATCTTTAAGCGCTTCACCAAAAGCAACCGCTTTAGCGGCGATAATGTGCATTAAAGGTCCACCTTGATTTCCTGGGAAAACAGCTAAATCTAACAAAGAAGACATCATTCTGATTTCTCCTTTTGGAGTTTTTAAACCTTGTGGGTTTTCAAAATCTTTCCCCATTAAAATCAAACCTCCACGTGGTCCTCTCAATGTTTTGTGAGTTGTTGTAGAAACAATATGACAATGAGGAATTGGATCATTTAATAATCCTTTTGCAATAAGACCTGCAGGGTGAGAAATATCAGCAAATAAGATTGCTCCTACGCTGTCAGCAATTTGTCTGAAACGAGCAAAATCCATATCACGAGAGTAAGCCGAAGCTCCAGCGATAATTAATTTTGGCTGTTCTTTAGTTGCTATTTCTTGAATTTTATCATAATCTAAACGACCAGTCTCTGCATCTACTCCGTAAAAAACAGGACGGTATAAACGACCAGAGAAGTTTACAGGAGAACCGTGAGTTAAGTGACCACCGTGAGATAAATCGAAACCTAAAATAGTATCACCAGGATTTAAACACGCATGGTAAACAGCAGTGTTTGCCTGAGAACCTGAGTGAGGCTGTACGTTTGCGTATTCAGCACCAAATAATTCTTTAGCTCTGTCAATAGCAATCTGCTCGATAACGTCAACGACTTCGCAACCGCCGTAGTATCTTTTGCCAGGATAACCCTCAGCATATTTGTTAGTTAAAACAGAACCAGTTGCTTCCATTACTTCATCACTTACAAAATTCTCTGAAGCGATAAGCTCTAGTCCGTGAATTTGTCTTTCTTTTTCCTCTTGGATAAGATCAAAAATTTGTTCGTCGCGTTGCATTTCTATGTTTTTCGTTAATTTCACGCAAAAATACAAAAAAACGTTTGTCAAACTGCTAGATTATGATATATTTGACATACAATTTTTCAACAAATAATTAACATTAAACATGCCTATAACCGCCAACGATACCAGTAGAAAATCATGGTTAGAAGTGCCAGAGACTAGCGACTTCCCTATTCAGAATATCCCTTTCGGTGTGTTTCTTACCAAAGAAAATGTCGTTACTGTAGGTACAAGAATTGGCGATTACGCTATAGATTTAGGGGCTTTACAACAATTAAACTATTTTGAAGGAATAGATTTAACAGATGATATGTTTATGCAGGATACGCTGAATGATTTTATTTCTGACGGAAAAAAAACATGGCGTTTGGTTCGAAATCGTATCGCTGAGATCTTTGACGAAAACAATCCACAGCTAAGAGATTCAACAAAAGACCGAGATATTGTTATATTTAATATCGACGATATAGAGATGCAATTACCTGTTTTAATTGGTGATTACACAGATTTTTATTCTAGTAAAGAACACGCTACCAACGTAGGGAAAATGTTCCGAGACCCAGAAAATGCACTTCTTCCAAACTGGTTACATATTCCAGTTGGTTACCACGGAAGAAGTTCTACGATTGTTCCGTCTGGAATTCCGGTTCACAGACCAATGGGACAAACTTTGCCGGCAGGGGAAAAATATCCTGTTTTTGGTCCGTCTCGTTTAGTAGATTTTGAATTGGAAACGGCTTTTATTACAACCGATGTGAATATTATGGGAGAAAATATCCCTACATATGAAGCTGAAGATTATATTTTCGGAATGGTTTTATTAAATGACTGGAGCGCGCGCGATATCCAAAAATGGGAATATGTGCCTCTAGGACCATTTTTAGCGAAAAACTTTGCAACTTCAATTTCACCTTGGATTGTAACTATGGATGCTTTGGAGCCTTTTAGAACTAAAGGTCCAAAACAAGATCCGTCGCCGCTTCCTTATTTACAGACAAAAGGAAAGAAAGCTTTCGATATTCATTTAGAGGTTTCTTTAAAACCTGAAGATGCAGAAGAAACTGTAATTTCTAAATCTAATTTTAAATATTTATACTGGTCAATGAGTCAGCAATTGGCGCATCATACTTCAAACGGATGCCGCGTAAATTCTGGTGATATGATGGGTTCAGGAACTATTTCTGGTCCAACTCCTGACAGTTTTGGTTCTATGTTAGAATTAACGTGGGGCGGGAAAAATCCGCTGAAATTAAATGACGGAAGTGAACGTAAGTTTATTGAAGATAATGACACGGTAATTATTAGAGGTTTCTGCGAAAATGCCGAAGTAAGAATTGGTTTTGGAGAAGTTGCAAGTCAGCTTTTACCTCCATTTATTAGACCATGAAGAGAAAACTCATTGATTGTTAATGGTTAATTTTTGATGGTTGATGGTTGATGGTATCTATCTATAATATTAAAAAAGCTTGTTAGTTTACTCTAACAAGCTTTTTTATTTGAATATCGCGATAATTTATTCATGTTTCATTTGATATTAAACATACAGAAACCCGACAGGTTTTAAAAACCTGTCGGGTTTAGATTATTCAAATTTTGAGTACAAACTTTGCGTGGGCTTCGACTTCGCTCAGCCTGACAAAAACTAATCAACTTTGCGTCTGAGTGCCTTTGAGAAAATTGTTCCTATAAAGGAATCTGCTGGCTCAAACAATGCAAAGTTCCAAATCCCCAGATGAAATCAATACAACTGATTCCGATTACTTCTCTGTCTGGAAAACATTCTGCCAATATATTTAGAGCTACTCTATCGTTGCTGTCATTGAATGTTGGAACTAAAACGCAATTATTCAGAATTAAGAAATTAGCATAACTTGCTGGTAATCTTAAATCTTCGAAATCAACACGTTTTGGCATTGGAAGCGCTACAATTATAGGCGATTTTCCATCTTCTAATTTAGCATTTTGCAAACGTTTTAAATTATCCTGCAAAGGTTTGTAGTTAGAATCGTTTTTATCCGTTTCTACAATTGTAACGATTGTATCTTCATTTACAAATCGGCATAAATCGTCGATGTGTCCGTGTGTATCATCGCCCTCAATTCCATCTCCAAGCCAGATTACATTTGTCACACCAAGATATTCTTTAAAAACAGCTTCGTAATCCTCTTTTGTAAAGCCTGGATTTCTAACCTGAATTGTTGGATGCATTAAACATTCTTCAGAGGTCAATAAAGTTCCTCTTCCGTTAACATCAATTGCACCGCCTTCAACGATTACAGGTTTTCCTTTATAGGTAACCTGAGTTAATGGCACGTCAATAAAATCAGCAACTTTACCCGGAACAAATTTATCTAATTGATAGTTTTTATATTTTGCCCAACCGTTAAAATTAAAATTCAAAGCTTCTCTTTTTGAACCATTTTTTACGATAATAGGTCCAGAATCACGCATCCAGCTTCTGTTGGTTTTATGAATGATAAAAGAAACGTTTTTAAGATTTACGCGGGCTCTTTCAAGCATTTCGGCTACTTTTTCTTTTAGTTTTTCATCGGCTACGACCAAAAAAACTGTTTCAAAAGTGGCTACTTTTTTTATAAATTCTACAAAAGCCCATTGAACAGCTTCGTATTTTCCCGGCCAGTCATTGCCATTATGCGGAAAACAAAGTACAATTCCTTGTTGTTTTTCCCACTCTGCTGGAAATCTTCTATTATTTGTTGACATAAAGAGGTTCTAATTTTGAAAGTGTACAAAGATAAGCATTCGTTAGGATTATAAAACTATTGAATAAAAATCATATTTAATTTCACAAAAAATATCCTGCAAAAATTAAGTTAAAGATTAAATAATACATCCTTAATATTTGACAAAGGAGCTGTAATTACTTTTGCCGAAACTAAAAACTAACACATGAAAAAATTATCTATTTCCTTATTAGTCGCTCTTTTTATTATGGCAAGCTGTAATAATGACGAAAACACAAACACGGAACCTGAAGTTGTTGTAAACGAGAATCCAGCGACTTTTAAAGAAATTGGTTCTATTACTATTGGTGGAGAAGTCATTGCTGAAATCTCTGCATACTGCGAAAAAACAAAAAGATTATTCACTGTAAATAACAGCGGTGTAAACCAAATTGATGTTATTGATATTACTGATCCAACAAAACCAACAAAAATTGGAAAAATTGATTTAGGCGCTTATGAAGGCGGCGCCAATAGTGTTTCTGTTTTTGATGGAAAACTTGCCGTTGCTTTAGAATCTACTGCAAATAAGCAGGCTAACGGAAAAGTAGTTGTTTTCAATACTTCAGATTATAGTTTAATTAAACAAGTTACGGTTGGAGCGTTGCCAGATATGATTACATTTTCTCCTGACGGAAAATATATTATGACTGCTAATGAAGGGGAACCAAATACAGATTACTCGCAAGATCCAAACGGAACTATTTCTATTATCGAAACAAGTACTTATAGCGTAACTACTCTTGATTTCGCTTCTTTCAGCGGTCAGGCAGTTGCATTAGCAAAAGAGGGATTTAGAATTTCAAAGGTCGCTAAAAGCTTTGCTCAAGACATCGAACCAGAATACATTACTATTTCTGATGATTCTAAAACGGCTTGGGTTACGTCGCAAGAAAATAATGGGGTTGCAAAAGTTGATTTAACTTCAAAAACCATAACGGCTATTTATCCTTTAGGTTTAAAAGATTTTAATACTGCTGAAAATGCTATTGATGTAAGCGACAGTGATGACAAAATTGCTTTTAACCCATGGAAAGTAAAAGGAATGTATATGCCGGATGCTATCAGCCACTTTTCTGCAAATAATGTTCCTTATTTTGTTACTGCAAATGAAGGTGATGCTAGAGAATATACTGCTAATACAGATATTAAGCGTATGAAAAGCTTAAAACTCGATGCAACAGTTTTTCCTGATGCTTGCTACTTTAAAACTTGACGCTAATTTAGGAAGATTGAATCTTGTTGCTGATATGGGAGACACGGACGGCGATGGTGATTTGGACGAAATGTTTAGTTTTGGCGCTCGTTCTTTTTCTATCTGGAACGGAAATACTGGAAAAATCGTTTATGACAGTAAAAATGATATAGATAAAAAAACGAACGAATTAGGAACTTACGATGACAAACGAAGCGACGATAAAGGTTCTGAACCAGAAGCTGTACTGGCTGTTAAAATGGGAACTCAAAATATTTTGTTCGTTGGACTTGAAAGATCTGATGCTTTTATGACTTATGATGTTACGAATCCAAATTCACCTCAATATTTACAAACTGTAAAAACTGGAGATGCTCCAGAGGGGATTTTATTTATTCCAGCATCTAAAAGTCCAACAAAAAGAAGCTTGTTAGTTGTTAGCGGCGAGGGCGATGGAACTGTAAAGATTTTTCAGCCAGATTTGAAATAATTCACGATTTAACAAATACTTAAAAGAACAAAATGTGAATTTTGTTCTTTTTTTTGGTTTCTATTAAGCTAATATTAACGTATTTACATAATTAAAAGCAAAAAGATGGGAATTATGTAAGACCATATAGAACAGATTCTGAAATTCGACCTTTAATTTTGCTCATGAGTTTAAAATAAAAACAATTTAATTTTTGATATCATGAAAAAGAAATTAGTATCAGTATCCTTATTATTACTATCCTTTGCGGCAGGCGCACAAAATATGGCTCCGACTTCTACCACACCAAGTGTAGATCAAGAATACAACAAATGGTCTATCGAACTTAACGGTGGTGTTAACAAACCTACGAGAACAATGACTCCAGGTTATACTACAGAATCTGCAAACTTCTTTCACGGAGATTTAGGTGTAAGATATATGTTTAATCCAAAATTTGGTTTGAAATTAGATGTTGGATACGATCAATTTAAAGAGAAAAAAGATACTCCTGATTTTGAAAGCCGTTATGTTAGAGCGAGTTTACAAGGAGTTGTAAATGTTGGACGTGCTTTAAATTTTGAAACTTGGACAAACACAATTGGTCTTTTGGCGCATGGTGGTTTTGGAGTTGCACAAATTAGTACTGAAACAGGTTTTGGTGGTCAAGATTACATGGCTCACGGAATCGCTGGTTTAACTGGACAAATCAAATTAAGCAACAGAGTGGCTTTAACTGGAGATCTTACAGGAATTGTTAATGGAAGACAAAACTGGAATTTTGACGGAATGGGTAACACAACAACTGGATCTTTTGACGGTGTTCTATTAAATGCTTCTGTTGGTTTAACTTTCTACCTAGGTAAGAACGAAAAACATGCTGACTGGGTTGGTGAAGAAGATAGAATTGGTGAATTGGAAAAAAGAGTGGACTTAATCGAAACTGGTCTTATAGATTCAGACAAAGATGGTGTTGCTGATTTATACGATTTAGAACCAAATTCAATCGCAGGTGTAGCTGTTAACACAAAAGGACAATCTATTGATACTAATCAAAATGGTGTGCCGGATGAGTTAGAAAGCTATTTAGATAAAACTTACGAAAAGAAAGGAAGTGGAAGTGCTACAAACAATACTGTTGAAGAATTAATTAACGGTGGTTATGTAAATGTTTACTTCGATTTCAACTCATCTAAACCAACAAATGCTTCTTTATCTGGTGTTGATTTCTTAGTGAAATACTTGAAAAACAATCCAGGGAAATCTGCTGACATTATTGGTTATGCTGATGAAATTGGAAACACAAACTACAACACAGAATTATCTAGAAAAAGAGCTGAAGCGGTGAAAAAAGTAGCTGAAAACGCTGGAATCGATGCTTCTAGATTAAACGTGATTGCTAACGGAGAAGATACTTCTGTTAACAAAAACTCTAAAGAGGCACGTCAAATCGTGAGAAGAGTTACTTTCCAAGTGAAATAATTCTAAATATTATATATAGAAAAGGCGGTTTCAAAATTTTGAAACCGCCTTTTTGTTATACAAAGAAATTAGTGTAAGAGTTAAAAAAAGACTAGATTTTTAATACTTATTTAAAGTTCCAGCGGAGCAAAATATTTATAGCAATTCTACAACACAATAAAAAAAAGCTCCAGCGGAGCGGACTGCAATTGATTGTAAAAACATGTCACTCCGTTGGAGATTTATCTTTTAAACATTTATTCTTTGCTATAAATTTACTTCTCCGAAGCTAACAAAAAAAAGGGCAAAATGATATTTTGCCCTTTTTATATTTTAAATAAATTAAATTATTTATCGATTGCTCTTTTTGTAATATCACCAAAAGCATCAATTCTTCTGTCTCTGAAGAACGGCCAGTTTTGACGAACATTTTCTTGTAAATCTAAATCAACTTCTGCAATTAAGATTTCTTCTTTATCATGAGAAGCCTGCGCTAAAATTTCACCTTGAGGTCCAGCAATAAAAGAAGCTCCCCAAAACTGAATTCCTTCTGTTCCTTCAATATATTTTTCAAGACCAATTCGGTTTGCGATACAACGAAAACACCATTTGCAACGGCGTGGCCCTTCATTACGTTCATCCAAGCTCCATATTGGTTTTCTCCGTATTGTTCTTTTTCTTTTGGATGCCATCCAATTGCTGTTGGATAAAATAAAACCTCTGCTCCTTTTAAAGCTGTAATACGCGCTGCTTCTGGATACCATTGATCCCAGCAGATTAAAGTTCCAACTGTTCCTTTTTTAGTTTCGATTGCTTGAAAACCTAAATCACCTGGAGTGAAATAGAATTTTTCATAGAAATGCGGATCGTCTGGAATGTGCATTTTACGGTATAAACCTGCTTCTGTACCATCTGTATCGATAATATAAGCGCTGTTATGGTAAATTCCAGCCATTCTTTTTTCGAAGAAAGGAACAATAATTACTACTCCTAACTCTTTTGCCAATTCGCTGAAAGCAATAAATGAAGTGCTGTAAAGTGGTTCTGCTAATGCAAAATTATCTACATCTTCGCTTTGGCAGAAATAATGACTGCTATATAATTCAGGAAGTAAAATAACTTCTGCTCCTTGACTTGCGACGTCTCTTACCCAGCTGATACATTTTTTTAGATTATTTTCGGCAACGTCATTCAGATTTAACTGAATTACTGATATTTTATATTTTCTTTTCGGCATGACATAAAATTTAGAGTGCAAAAATAATACTTTTTAAAGGAATGGCAAAGTATCTTTAAGATTGAAAAACATTTCATTATACAAACTACCAACCCCTAGATTCGCATTCTAATTCTTCTTGACTAACTATGTTTCCATTAATTATTTCCAATTTTGCATTTTTCAACTCTTCCTTATAATCTACTTTATTAATAGGAATACCCAAAATTGAAAAAGCAACAATTTCTTTCTTATAAAATTCCCTAATTTGTTCACGATTTTCTTCTTGTAACTGTACAACCTTCTTAGAGACAGAAATTGTTTTTGCGTTTGGTTCTGTAATTATTGTTTTTTCCATTAAGGATATATATTGGTTATTAAAAATTAAGAATAAGATAAAGACTACAAATAAAAAAACCATTTCACATCAGTTTTAATTAAACTTCTGCAAAATGGTTTTACAACCTAAAAAAATCAACTAAGCAAGTTGTTTTACTCTATGACAACTTTATGAATCAAAAATTCTGTTTCTGTTTTTTTGAATTTAATTTCGAAGGTTCCTTTTACAGACGATTTGAATTTATAAACAGTCTTTTTTGGTGATGGAACTTGTTGCGTACAAACTTCTGATGCGTATTTTACTTCAACCTGTAGTCCTTTAACTTTATCAATTAAGACTTCGCTAATTCTGTCAAATTCTCCACACGCATTATCTGCTACAAAAGTAACATCGTACGAAAGCTCTTCATTTACTTTTCCTGTTGCTGGTCCTGTAATTTCTGTTACTAATGCGGCTTTTGTAGTTGGAGCTGGTGTTTTGTCATCGTCATCACTGCTTGCATGAAATGAATACAATTGATAAAAATAATACTACTAAAACTGATTTTAATCTAAAACTTTTCATATAAAATAATAATTAATTGTTAATTACTATGAAGATGCGGCAAAGTTGCAATGGTTGCTTTGGTAAAAATGTTAAAAAAGATCATTTACAGATTAAACACTTATAAATCAAAACCTTATTGATTAAAAAAGTTTCAAAATGAATCTATATCTTATAAAAATGAAAAGATATTGCATAGCCCCGATAGCGACAGTATCCTTTTTCCTGCTCCTTTAGCAGGGAAAAGATATAGCGGATAGCGGGACAAAAAGTGCTTTTGGAAATGAATGAATGTGCTCCTAAAACAAAAAAACACCAGCGTTAACTGATGTTTCTTTTTATATATTTTGATTTTTTATACTAAGCGGTTTTCTTTTTAAAAAGATTTACAAAAAGCGACACTACAAAGCCAAGAACCAGTCCAACGGTAAATTCTTTAACGATTGACGGGATTTTTATTTCTTCTGATAAATGGTGAAAGTAGGGAATGTAATGTACAAATATTCCTCCTGCAACTAGTATTAAAGCAATTGTACCTATAACGGTTAAACCTTTAATAACCAGCGGTAAAGCTTTTACTAAAATGTTACCAATAAATTTTGAGATACTTTTTTCGTTTTTACTAAATTTAATAAGCTTATAACCAGCTTCGTCCATGCGAACAATTAGAGCTACAATACCATAAACACCAACTGTTGCGATTAAGGCAATTATAGAAGTTACAATTATTTGCTGTGTAAGCGGCTGTCCGATTACAGTTCCTAGAGCAATGATTACAATTTCTACAGAAAGAATAAAATCGGTTACAATTGCAGATTTTATTTTTTCTTTTTCTGCGACTAATATTTGTTCTTCTGTTAAAACTTCGTCGGTAATTCCTTCCGATTCTTCGTGTTTGTGTGGAAATATAAATTCATATATTTTTTCGGCTCCTTCATAAGCTAAAAATAATCCTCCTAAAACTAGAATGACAATAATAGCAACTGGTAAAAAAGCACTCAACAAAAACGCAATTGGAAGAATAATGATTTTATTAAGCAGTGAGCCTTTGCTGATTGCCCATAAAACCGGAAGTTCTCTTGATGAAGCAAATCCTGATGCTTTTTCAGCATTTACTGCTAAATCATCACCTAGAATTCCAGCTGTTTTCTTTGCGGCGACTTTACTCATTACTGCAACATCATCCATAATTGCTTGCGATATCATCTAATAGAACGAAAAAACCTGAAGCCATTTTTTAAATTTATTTTAGTGATGCGAATCTAGACATTTTGATGTAATCTTCCCAACAATTTGACATCAAAAATTTGCTTTTTATTCGTGATTTTCTGTTTGTAATTTTGCAGAAAAATTAACTGCACTGTCCTAAAATTACCCAGATAATTATAAAAACTAAAATAGTTCCGAAACATCCTCCACCTAACTTTTTTGCACCGTATCCTGCGATTAAACCTCTAAATATATTATTCATAGCTTCTTTTTTTTAATTAATAATTGAATTTTGCTTGATTTGTTTGAAGTTATAAAATTCATTTATTTTGATTGAAAAATTGTTACACGAATAAGAAGAAAAGTTTCAGAATTCACGGATAAAAAAAAGCACCAGTACAATTACTGATGCTTTCTTAAGAGTAACAATGAAAAAATTAATTAGCTGTCTGGTTTCTAAAAACCAATTTGCCATCAAAAGCATCTAATAAAATAATGCTTTCTGTTGTTATGTTTCCTGCCAGAATTTCTTTTGACAGTTGATTTAAAACCTCTCTTTGAACCACACGTTTTACGGGTCTTGCACCAAATTGAGGATCATATCCTTTGTCTGACAAGTAAGCAATTGCTTCTGGAGTTGCATCCATTGTAATTCCCTGTAATGCCAGCATTTTGGTAACGCTCTTAAGCTGTAAGCCTACAATTTTTGAAATATTCTCAACTGTAAGCGGCGTAAACATTACGATTTCATCAATACGGTTTATAAATTCCGGACGAACAGTTTGTTTTAATAATCCTAAAACTTCGTTTTTAGTCGCTTCTGTAGCCGCTTCAACACCGCCTTTTAGATTTTCAAACTTCTCTTGTATAATCTGGCTTCCCATGTTAGAAGTCATGATAATAATCGTGTTTTTGAAATCGGCTAGACGACCTTTGTTATCGGTCAAACGTCCTTCATCTAGAACCTGCAATAAGATATTGAATGTATCTGGATGCGCTTTTTCGATCTCGTCTAACAAAATTACTGAATAAGGTTTTCTACGAACCGCTTCTGTCAATTGACCACCTTCATCATAACCTACATATCCTGGAGGCGCACCAACCAAACGGCTCACACTGTGGCGTTCTTGATACTCACTCATATCGATACGCGTCATGGCATTTTCATCATCAAAAAGATATTCTGCCAATGCTTTTGCTAGTTCCGTTTTACCAACTCCGGTTGTCCCTAAGAATAAGAATGTTCCAACTGGTTTTTTCATATCCTGCAAACCGGCGCGCTTCTACGAACGGCATCACTCACGGCTTCAATTGCTTCTTCCTGCCCCACTACACGTTTGTGCAATTCGTCTTCTAAATGCAATAATTTTTCTCTTTCTGTCTGAAGCATTTTCATAACTGGAATTCCAGTCCATTTTGCTACAACTTCTGCAATATCTTCTCTGGTTACTTCTTCTTTGATTAAAGAAGTTCCAGATTGAAACTCTAATAATTGTTTTTGCAAAGCTTCTTGACGTTCCTGCGCTTCTTTTATTTTTCCATAGCGAATTTCAGCTACTTTTCCGTAATCACCTTCACGTTCTGCACGTTCTGCTTCATATTTAAAGTCTTCAATTTCCAGTTTTACAGCCTGAATTCCGTCAACAATATCTTTTTCAGATTTCCATCTAGCGTAGATTTCGTTGCGTTCTTCTTTCAAATTCGCTAAATCCATTCCCAAGATCTTCAGCTTACTTTCTTCTTTCTCACGCTTAATGGCTTCGATCTCGATTTCCAACTGCATGATTTTACGATCCAAAACATCCAGTTCTTCTGGTTTTGAATTGATTTCCATACGAAGTTTAGAAGCCGCTTCATCCATTAAGTCAATTGCTTTATCTGGTAAAAAACGATTGGTAATATATCGTCGCGAAAGTTCAACCGCCGCAATAATTGCTTCGTCTTTAATCTGTACTTTATGGTGCGTTTCGTATTTTTCTTTGATGCCGCGTAAAATTGAAATCGCACTTTCTGTATCTGGTTCGTCAATTAAAACCTTCTGAAAACGTCTTTCAAGTGCTTTATCTTTTTCAAAATATTTTTGATATTCATCTAAAGTCGTTGCACCAATCGCTCTTAATTCACCACGGGCCAAAGCTGGTTTCAGGATATTAGCGGCATCCATTGCGCCTTCTCCCCCACCTGCTCCCACAAGCGTATGAATTTCATCGATAAATAAAACGATATCACCTTCGGCAGAAGTTACTTCTTTTACAACAGATTTTAAACGTTCTTCAAATTCTCCTTTAAATTTCGCTCCGGCAATCAAAGCTCCCATATCTAATGAGAAAACGATTTTATCTTTTAAGTTTTCTGGAACGTCTCCATCAACAATTCTGTGCGCTAAACCTTCTGCAATGGCGGTTTTACCAACTCCAGGTTCACCAATAAGCATTGGGTTGTTTTTTGTTCTACGAGTCAAAATCTGCAATACACGGCGGATTTCTTCGTCACGTCCAATAACTGGATCTAGTTTTCCTGTACGCGCTAATTCGTTTAAGTTTTTAGCATATTTATTCAACGAATTGTATGTTTCTTCTGCTGATGCGGAAGTTACTCTTTCGCCTTTACGTAATTCCTCGATTGTCGCTTTAAGACCTTTTCCTGTAACTCCCTGATCTTTTAAAATCTGAGAAACTTTACTTTTTGAGTCAAAAATGGCTAAAATTAAATGTTCGATCGAAACGTATTCGTCGTTCATTTTTTGTGCGATAATTTCAGCTTCATTCAAAGCTTTATTGGCATCTCTGGAAAGTAAAATATCACCTCCTGAAACTTTTGGAAAACTCTGAATTGTACTGTCTAAAATTTGTAAAAACAAAGGCACGTTTACGTTTAACTTTTTCAAAATAAACGGCGCCACGTTTTCATCAACTTCAAAAATGGCTTTGAAAATGTGTTCATTTTCAATTTGTCGCTGGCCGTTTCGTTGTGCTAATTGTCGCGACAACTGAATGGCTTCCTGCGATTTAATAGTAAACTTGTTAATATTCATATTTTTTAGATTTGATTGATTTATTTGTTTGATATTCAATAAGATTAAAGTTACAATTTATTGAGATACATTTTTAACCCAAATATTCTAACTTTGTACTGGAATAGTCAAATTATATTCCATATCAAAAAAACAGACAAAAAGGCACTAAAACCGATAATTATCTCATTTTTAAATGCCAAAAAGTCATAAAACAAGCCAAATATGAGTTTTTTCAATTCAATCTTCGGAAGTTCAGAGAACTCAGAAGCTCCAAAAAGTAAAGTAAACTGGACAGAATTAACAGATATAATTCAATTAATGGAAGTTCAGGAAATTTCTATCGAAAAACCTGTTGTAATCTTTAAACACAGCACAAGATGCAGTATCAGCCGAATGGCATTAAAACAATTTGAAAGAGATTATGATCTTGAAGGAGTTGTTGATGCTTATTTCTTAGATTTGATCGCGCACCGTGATATTTCAAATGAAATTGCAAGTAGATTCGGCGTGTATCATGAATCTCCGCAATTAATTTTAATCAAAAACGGAAAAGCCGTTTACAATGTTTCGCACAGCGATATTGATGCGCAGGCATTGAAAAGCAAAATATAATTTAGTGTGAAATCTAAAATGATATTTGTAAAATGTGAGATGTAAACTAAACAAAGTTTATGTCCCACATTTTACTTTTACATTTTACTTTTCACAATTAACAATTAATAATTAACAATTAACAATTAACCATTACTTAATAACTTCCTCCAGAACCGCCTCCACTAAAGCCTCCGTCTCCAAATTCCATTGGAGAAGCTTGTGGTTTTACTTCTGGTTTCATTCCAAATGAAGAAGCCACAACTAAAGCTTCAGCATTTAAAAGAGTATCTGAATGATTGATTCGATCTGGTTTAAAGGTTAATCCGCTTTCTTTTTCTTTTAATTTTTTAATAGAAAAGTACGCAATCACAAATAAAACCAAACCGCCGAGAGTCAGCGCTACTTCTGCAGGCAAAACGGCATAGTAGAATCTAATCGTATAAATTGAAAATACAATTGCCAAAAAGCTGATCCAAAGCATTATTCTATCTTTTGTTTTTAAGGCGTGGACCAAATAAACTATTGGAACAATAAAAGTAAATCCGTAAAAGAAAAATGCAAACGGAATATCTGTTCCAGGTTTAACTTCGGTTCCTAAAAGTTCTTCAGAAAGCTCTCTAACTACCAAATAATTACAAGAAAGATAAAACAGCACCAGACAAAAACTATTGGCTAGTAGAAGTCCGTTGTAATAATAACTTTCATTTAGATTATGGATTAATTTCTTTGTTAGAAAATAAAAACCAGCAACAAAAATCATGGTTGCAAAAGGCAGAATCGTTTTTCCTATAGCGCCAAATTCAAACATTCCGAAAAATAAAAAAGCTGTTACGGCGCAACAGAAAACCAACATTGACAGCAAATGAATGTATCTCAAAAACATATAAATTGCTCCAACGGCGACAAAAAAAGCGATCACCATTTCATATCCTTCTGTTGTAATGGCAATAGCTACGCCTAAATTCATAATTGTGCCTAAAATAAACGCATCGTCTAAACCATGATTACGAAAATTTTGTTTTGCCAGCATTTCGCATCCCACAAAACCAATTATCGTAAAAAGATAAAAGCATATTTCAAAATATATACGTTCAGAACTTATTCCAAAAATAGAAAGTGCTCCGCATATTGAGCTGTATAATAAAGAGCCCAGCAAAAAGAAACCTATTCGCACTAAAATATTATCCTGACTTTTAAAAACGGGTAGTTCTTTCTCTATAAATTTTTTTGTTCCTTACTTATAAAACTACCTTTGTATAAAGTTGCGACCTCATCAACCAAAGCTTCATTATTTAATAACTGTTTATTGTGTACTATCATGCTCGCAATTTCTTTGTGAAAGTTTTTAATTAATTTGATGAACATAACAATTGAAGCGATGAAATATAAGGGCAATAGAAAAAGAAATAATTCCCAAATATTAGAAAAATCAACATTTTCAAAAATCCTAAACAAAAGTATATTTGCACCTATATACCCATACACAATCATAAAAACATAAAGAGACATAGCCTTTAATTGGTAGCTGATTTTGTAAAAATAAAATGTAGAACCAGCTAAAATAACCGCAAAAATCATCCAGATTAAACTATAATGATGCAGTAAATTGGCCAAAGAAGCAATACTGATAATATGTAATGCGAAAGTGAGGAAGATCAAACTAAAATGCGTTTTTAATGAAATTCGATTACTATAAATCGTCCACAATATCAGTAAAACTCCCAACATAACAGCAGAATAACTTAAACTTTCATTGGAATAAAAATCATTGTCGTTTAATAAATCTTGAGGTGTTACCGAAAGTCCGATGTAAGCCGCCAAACCAGTTACAGCGATAGTCAAAACACTTTTATTGTCGAAATAATAAGCACAAAAGAAACTGACTATGGTTGGTACTAAAGTCGCTAAACCGTAATGTTCTCCAAAAGGTTTATATTGAAATTGGAGGTAACCAATAAAAATACAAGTTAAAATATTAGCTAATAGTACTAAATATTCTAAAACGGGATGTTCGAAAGTGGTTTCTGTTTTTTGAAAACCTTTGGAATTTTTAAAACAGTAGAAAAAACAGACCGCTATTACAACCAAAAGAAGCGAAAGAATAGCAATATGACCAATGGTATCTATGTTTTCGTAAATCAGGATTCCGATTCCTGAGGTAAATAATAAAACAGATAAATAAAGAAATAGCTTTAGCTCGGCGTTTAAAGAAAAGATATTCAAATTTCGATAAGCCTTGACTTCTTCAAATTGATTTTCGGTAATCAAACCTTTCTCAAAAAGATTTAGAGTCGACTGCTCTTTAAATTTTTTCATTGATACTATTTAAAGTGATTATCAAATATATGTATTTAGCATGAATTTTCTCCTTATAGTCAAACCTTTTATCCATCATAATACAGTTTTGCCCTCATTAGTAGTAATTTAATATAAACCATTAGTGTGAAATAAACACTTATAATTCTTGTAATCAAAACTTTATAGTATAAATATTTGATAAATTAATTTGAAATTATTTTTATTCTTTTACATTTGTGCAATCGATTACATTTACTATTTAAACCACAAAAAACCACACTTAAATGAAAACAAAACTTATAGTATTGGCACTTTTGTCTGCCTTGCTCCTTTCTTTTTGCTCAAAATTATTTTATGAGTTTGCCTGAAGGATTTGGAGCTTCAGCAACTGGCGGAGGAAGTACATCTCCAGTAACAGTGTCTACTTACGCTGATTTAACAGCAAAATTAAAATTAACTACTCCGCAAGTCATTTTGGTTTCGGGAACTATTACTTGTTCATACACGAGTTTATTGGTAAATAATAAAACCCTTATCGGACTTCCTGGCGCTCGACTAGTAAATCTGGATCAGACTGCTTGCAGGCTCTGGGATTTTAAATTTGAAACCTGGTTCCAGTAATATTATCATTAGGAATTTAATTTTTGAAGGACCGGGCGCGTACGATGTTGACGGACATGATAATTTAACCTCTGAAGCCACAAATATCTGGGTTGATCACTGCGAATTTCAAGATGGAATGGATGGTAACTTTGATAATAAAGGCACGGCAGATAATGTAACTATTTCTTGGTGTAAATTTATTTATTTGAAAGCTCCAAAATCTGGCGGATCCGGCGGTGCAGACGATCATCGATTTACAAATCTAGTGGGTTCTTCTAAAACAGATGCTCCTGCTGATGGTCATTACAGCATTACTTTTAAAAATTGTTATTGGGCAGAAGGCTGTCGTGAAAGAATGCCGAGAGCAAGAAATGCAGAACTTCATATTTTAAACTGCTATTATAATACTTCCGTTTCAGGTTCGCTGGCAATTGGATTGGGAGGCGGAAATAATAACACAACTTGTTATGTTGAAGGAACTGACTTTGCTAAAATTGGAACTGCTTTTAAAAATTACGTTAGTACAGATGGCGGAACAATTGGAGTCGCTTTTACAGATTGTCTAAATGCTCCTGCAAATTCTGGAACTGCTGTTACTAAACCGTCTTATACGTATAGTGTTTTACCTATTGCAAATGTTGCGGGATTCGTGTCTAATTCTTCTTGCGGAGCTGGAGCAACGCTTCAGGTTACTGCTCAAGGCGCTTTGTCAACGAGCTGTAACAATTTAGGATTGAATGAAAACACAAACAATCTCGAACTTAAATATTATCCATCGGTTATAAATCGTCTTTTAAATATAGATTTTTCAAGTACTGATAATGGACTGGCTCAGGTTAATTTATTTTCTTCTAATGGTACAAAAGTATATACACATTCTGAAAGTATTTCTCCTGATGAAAAATTAGAATTGAATGTTGGAAATCTCGCTAAAGGTTTTTATGTGTGTAAAGTGCAACTAGAAAACAGAAGCAAAACTTTTAAGCTTGTAAAGAACTAAATTATCCCATAAAAAAAGGTCATTGAAACAAATCAATGACCTTTTTGCATTTTACATCTTACTTTTCACAATTTACAATATTAAAAAGTCGCTTTCATTTTATCTTTAATTGCATCTAAACATAAATTATTGATACTTCCTTCATGTGTGTGTTTTGTTTCTTTTGGAGATTTATATGTTCCTGCCTCCAACTGTTCAGCAACGGCTTTGTAAGCATCTCTAAAAGGCATTCCTTCTACTACCATTTCGTTTAAAGTATCTACCGTGAACAAATAATCGTATTTTTTATCTTCTAAAATATGATCTTTAACCGTAATATCTTTGATAGAAAATATTGCAATATCCAAACAAGCTTTAAGGTTTTGAATTGCAGGAAACAAACCTTCTTTTAAAAGTTGCAAATCTCTGTGGTAACCGCTTGGTAAATTATTGGTAATTAAAGTAATTTCGTAAGGAAGCGCCTGAATTTTATTGCATTTCCCTCTGATTAATTCGAATACATCTGGATTCTTTTTATGAGGCATAATACTTGAACCTGTTGTAAGATGCGCCGGAAGCCCAATAAAATCAAAGTTTTGGCTCATATACAAACAAACGTCCATCGCAAATTTTGATAAAGTTCCTGCAACACTTGTCATCGCAAAAGCAACGGTTTTCTCCGCTTTTCCACGGCTCATTTGTGCCGCAACAGCATTGTATTTCAACGTTTCAAATCCTAATTCTTTTGTTGTAAATGTTCTATTGATTGGAAACGAACTTCCGTAACCTGCGGCAGAGCCCAACGGATTCTGATCTACAATTTTTGAAGCTGCGTTTAACATTGTAACATCATCGATTAAACTTTCAGCGTAAGCAGAAAAACCACATTCCGAATGACGATGGCATTGCGATTTGCAAATGTGTATAACCCGGCAATAAAACATTTTGGTGTTTCTCTGCTGATTCCATTAACAAATCAAACAATGTTTTCACTTGCTCTTTTATAGCTTTTAATTCGTCTTTTAAATACAAATGAACGTCAACTAAAACCTGATCATTACGTGAACGCGCAGTGTGGATTTTCTTTCCTGCATCACCTAGTTTTACTGTTAGAAGATATTCAATTTTAGAATGTACGTCTTCGAAACTGTCTTCGATTTCGAAATTTCCAACTACAATATCAGCGATAATATCGTTTAACGCATCAACTAAAGAAGTTGTTTCTTCCTCAGTTAATAAACCAATCTGACCTAACATTTTGGCGTGTGCAATAGAACCTAAAGCATCGTATTTTGCCAGAACTAAATCCAGTTCACGATCGTTTCCTACTGTGAACTGTTCGATTTGTTTGTCTGTTGGTATTCCTTTTTCCCAAAGTTTCATAACTTAGATTTTATATGTTTTGAAAAAACCTAACAGGTTTTTAAAACCTGTTAGGTTTGATTATAATTTAAAGAAATCTGTTAGTATTTTGATATACAAATCGACTCCCTCTTCTATTTCATTTACAAAAATAAATTCGTCTGCTGAATGTGAACGCAACGTTTCTCCTGGTCCTAATTTTAAAGACTGACAGCTTAAAACCGATTGATCTGAAAGCGTTGGTGAGCCATAAGTTGTCCTTCCTAAAGCGAGTCCGGCTTGAACCAAACCATGCGCGACTGGAATAGACGATGCATTTAAATGCATTGATCTTGGCGTTACTTCGGCATTTACGTTTTCTTTTACTACTTCCAGAATTTCGGCATTGGTGTAGCGATCTGTTACACGAATATCAACAACCAAATCGCATTCTGACGGCACTACATTATGCTGTTTTCCAGCGCTGATCTGCGTTACGGTCATTTTTACGGGACCTAAAACATCTGAGATTTTGTCGAATTTATAGTTTTTAAACCATTCCATTACGGGAATTGATTTGTATAATGAATTATCATCGTTTTGATGTGCTTGCATGACTTGCAGTTCCTTTTACTTTTACATCCAAAACTAATAAACCTTTCTCAGCGACTGCCAGTTGCATTAAAGTTGGTTCTCCAACAATAGCACAATCTAATTCTGGTAAATGTTTTAAAACGCTGTTTAAACCGTTTTTTCCACTGCTTTCTTCTTCGGCGGAAGCCACAATTACAATATTATGAGATAAATTTTGATTTTCGTAAAAATGTACAAACGTTGCTAAAAGTGAAACCAGACAGCCGCCCGCATCATTGCTTCCTAAACCAAATAATTTACCGTCTTTTTCGATCGCTTTGAACGGATCGTTAGTGTAAGCCTGATTCGGTTTTACAGTGTCGTGATGTGAGTTTAGTAAAAGTGTTGGTTTATTCTCGTCGAAATACTTATTGAAAGCCCACACATTATTGTTTTCTCTTTTGAAAGGAATCTCGTTTTGATTGAACCAGTTTTCTATTAAAAGTGCTGTTTGGTCTTCTTCACTTGAAAATGAAGGGGTTTCAATCAAGCTTTTTAATAAACTAATTGCTTCCTGGGTAAGCGTTGCAATATTTTTCATAGTTATGGTTTCTTTGTCGCGAAGGCACGAAGTCACAAAGTTTTTAACTAATCTGTGACAATTTTAATTTGCGCAAATTTCTTAAATTAATATTTAAAATGACTAGCGCATTTCTATTTTTTTGCCACGAATTACACGAATTTGCACTAATTTCTTTATTCAAATTTAATTCGTAAAAATTCGTGTAATTTCTGGCAACCTTTTTATAATGTAATCGTTGTATGCAGAACATCTGGATTTTGCAACATCTTGTGATGCCCAATCTTGATTTTCTGAACACCTCTTGACAAGCTATTGAAGCAATTATCTAATTTTGGAATCATTCCGGAATGGATTACTTTTTCCTCTTTTAATTTATTATATAATGCTTCGTTAATTTCTGTAATTACAGATGAATCATCTTCAGAATCTTGTAAAACACCTTGTTTTTCAAAACAGTAAGTTAATGTAACATCAAAAACTTCAGACAATGCAATTGACAATTCGCTTGCAATCGTATCAGCATTTGTGTTTAACAATTGACCATTTTTGTCGTGTGTAATGGCACAGAAAACGGGAACGATTCCAGTTTCTAACAAAGTGGCTAATAATTTAGTATTGACTTGCTTAACATCGCCCACAAATCCGTAATCGATTGTAGGATGATTTCTTTTTACTGATTGAATCAAATTGCCATCAGCTCCGGAAAATCCCATTGCATTATTGTCTTTCGCCTGCGTATGCGCCACAACATTTTTATTAATTTCTCCTGCATAAATCATCACGACGACATCAAGCATTGGAGCGTCTGTGATTCGGCGTCCGTCAATCATTTGAGGTGTCAAACCAATACTTTGCGCCATTTTAGTCGCCGATTTTCCACCGCCGTGAACTAAAACTTTATAGCCGCTGATTTTAGAAAAATCGGTTAAGAATTGTTCTAATTCTGCTGGATTATCGATGATGTTTCCACCTATTTTTATTACTGATACGTTCATTTCTTTCAAGGTTCAAAGGGACAAAGGTTCAGAGGAACAAAGGTTTTTCTCAAGGCTGTAAAACCTTTGAACCTTTGCCGCTTTGAGCCTTTGCACCTAAATTTACAATTTCTTCAGAATTTTTTGTAAAACTAATTGTGCAGAATACGTTCTGTTATTCGCTTGTTCTATTACGATTGAATTTTCGCCATCTAAAACTTCGTCGCTTACAATTACATTACGACGAACTGGAAGACAGTGCATGAATTTTCCGTTGTTGGTTAAAGCCATTTTTTCGGCAGTAACGGTCCAATTTGAATCGCTGTTGGTTACTTTTCCGTAATCGTTGAAGTTACTCCAGTTTTTTACGTAAACGAAATCGGCATTTTCGAAAGCTTTATCTTGATTGTATTCAATTGTGCAGTCTTTTGTTATTTCTGGACTTAGTTCGTAACCTTCTGGATGCGTGATTACAAAATCCATATTTTTTTGCAATAGCATCATTTCTACAAATGAATTGGCTACGGCCTGAGGCAAAGCTTTTGGATGAGGCGCCCAAGAAAGCACTACTTTTGGTTTATGCTTGGTTTTGAATTCTTCCATCGTAATAGCATCTGCTAAAGACTGTAACGGGTGACGAACAGCACTTTCCATATTTACAATTGGAACTGTAGCATATTTCAGAAATCCTGAAATAACGGTTTCAGCATAATCTTTTTCCTTATCTACTAAACCTGCAAAAGCACGAATTGCGATAATATCACAATATTGAGAGACCACTTCTGCGGCTTCTTTGATATGTTCTGAAGCGCCAGAATTCATAACCGCTCCGTCTTCGAACTCCAAAGTCCAGCCTTCGTTGGTAAAATTCATTACCATAACGTTCATTCCTAAATTTAAAGTCGCTTTTTGAGTACTCAAACGCGTTCTTAAACTCGGATTGAAGAATAACATTCCAAGAGTCTTATTCTTTCCTAAACTTTGATTTTTAAGCGGATTTTTTTTGATTTTTAATGCGCCTTTTACCCATTTTGATAATGAGTTAATGTCTTTTATTGAAATATAGTTCATTTTTTTTTGTTTAATCGTTTATTTGTTTAACTGTTTATTTGATCAATCGATTAACCGAATTAACGATTAAACAAATAAACATTCTACACAATTTTTGTAAAAGGTATTTCGTCTTTTAATGCTTTTAAAATAAAATTATCATTTAGTCCATTTACGATCCAAGTTTCAATATTCGTCGCTTTTGCTATTCCAGTCGCTTCGATTTTGGATTGCATTCCTCCTGTTCCGTGTGAGGATTTTGATTCGCCAATTTCTTTTTCCAAAGTTTTTAAATCATTTACCAATTTGATCGTTTCTGGAATTTCATCGTGAATTGAATCTTTCGTGTAAATTCCGTTTGTATTAGTGGCAATTATCAGAATATCAACATTTAAAAGAACGGCTGTTAAAGCGGCTAATTTATCATTATCTCCAAACCGAATTTCATCTGTGGCAACGGTATCATTTTCATTGATAATCGGAATGTAATTGTTCTCGACCAAAACGTTTATCGTATTAACAATATTTACTTTAGACTGTTGTTTTTCAAAATCTGAATAAGACAATAAACACTGTGATGTCAATAATCCTAAATCGCTGAAATTTTCATGAAAAATCCGCATTAAATGTGGCTGGCCAATTGAAGCTAAGGCTTGTTTCAATGCAATTTCTTTTCCTTTGCTTTCCAGCTTTACAAACTGTTTTGCGTATCGCGATAGCTCCAGAACTTACAATTACAAATTCGTAATCTTTGTTTAAAGCCGCAATCTGCATTCCGAGGTCTTCAATCTTTCCCCGCGAAATATGATTGGTTTCTTTGGTTAAAGTATTACTTCCTATTTTTAATAAAATCCGTTTTTTTGCCATGTCTTTTATTTTTGCCACGAAGGTGCTAAGGCACTAAGTTATTTTTAACGCAAAGGGCGCAAGGTTTTTTTATTGTCTGTGTTTACAAATGATAAGTTCGCAAAGCTTTGTCTTTAAATAAATTCCAAATTTTATCCCGAAGTCTCGAGACCAAATTCCAATAATCTGAAATCAAAAATCGTTAATAATCAATCTAAAATCTACACTCTAAAATCTAAATTATCTTATCTGCCCTTCTCCGTATACATACCATTTGTTTGTAACCAAATGCTGTAAACCTATTGGACCTCGCTGATGCAATTTATCTGTACTTATCGCTAATTCACCTCCTAAACCAAATTGTCCACCGTCTGTAAAACGGGTTGAAGCATTTTGGTAAACTGCCGCTGTATCTACGGCATCCATAAATTCTTGTGCGACTTTATCATCTTTTGTAATAATTACTGCAGAATGTCCACCGCAATATTTATTAATTTTTTCAATTGCATTTTCCTCAGAATCAATTGTTCCGATTACGATTTTATAATCTAAAAACTCTTCATACCAAATATTTTCATTTTGAAGTGTTTCTGTATCTTCAAAATTCTCCAGCGATTTATCTACGATTACTTCAACTTTATGTTCTTTTAATTCTTCAATTAAAATAGCCGTAAATCCTTCAAAATTTGGCAGTTTAGAATCGATTAAAACTTTATCAACTGCATTACAAGCCGAGATTTTAGATGTTTTGGCATTCAAAATTATTTTTAAAGCCAAATCTGTATCGGCATCTTTATGAACGTATACAAAATTATTGCCTCGTCCGCTAACAATTACGGGACAAGTGGCGTGTGCTTTTACAAACTCAATTAGTTTTTCTCCTCCTCTTGGAACAATTAAATCTACTTTTTGATTTGGTTTTTCTAAGAAAGCCTGAGTTTCAGTTCTGTTATAATTCAGATATTCAACCCAGTCTTTTGAAACTCCATTTTCTTCTAAAGCTTTATGCCAAAGACTCACAATCTTTAAATTTGATTGTAAAGATTCTTTTCCACCTTTTAATAAAATCTTATTTCCAGATTTAAAAGCAATTCCGCCCGCTTCAATTGTAACGTCTGGGCGAGATTCGTAAATAATTAAGATCGTTCCGAAAGCGGCAGTTTTATTTATAACTTTTATTCCATTATCGTGTGTAAAATGAAAACGCTCAACGCCAACCGGATCTTCCTGAGAAGCCAATTGATTCAATGATAAAATCATCTCATCGACTTTTTTATCATCTACTTTTAAACGTTCTTCCATTGCTAAATCTGAGCCGACGTAAGTCAATAAATCTTCTTGATTGGTGAGAATTATTTGACTCCGTTCCTGCTCTACCAGCTTTGCCATAGAGCGCAAAACCAGATTGCGTTTTTCAATTGATAATGGATTCATAATTTCTAGTTGGTTGGTTGTTTTTTGGTTGTTTCTTTTTATCGAAACTTATTGATACCTAACAGGTTTTGGAAACCTGTTAGGATATTATACTTTGTGTTTCTAAACCTGACGGGTTTTAAAAACCCGTCAGGTTTACGTAACGAGAATTAGTTTTTTAATTCTTCTAAACTTTCTTTTAAAGCTTTTACAAACGTATCGATATCAGATTTTTTTACTGTTAATGGCGGTAAAATTCTTAATAGATTTTTATTGTTGGCGCTTCCTGTAAAAATGTGTTTTTCGATAATTAATTTCTTTCTCAAAGTCGCTACATCAAAATCGAATTCAACTCCAAGCATTAAGCCTTTTCCTTTTACTTGTTTGATTCCGTCGACTTCTTTGATTTTTTCTAAGAAATATTCATAAACTTCATTTACATTTTTTTGTAAATCAAGCTTTTCCATTACATCTAAAACTGCAATTCCTGCAAGCACAAGACAAATGGCTTCCGCCGAAAGTTGTTCCTAATAATCCGAAACTTGCTTCAAATTTTGGAGAAATTAAAATCGCCCCAACTGGAAATCCATTCCCCATTCCTTTTGCAACCGAAATAATATCAGCATTGATTCCGTGATGCTGGAAAGCAAAAAATTTCCCGCTTCTTCCGTATCCTGATTGTACTTCATCTAAAATCAAAACAACATCGTGTTTTTTACACGCTTTTTCTAAAGCTTGGAAAAATTCGGTTGTTCCTTGATCTAAACCTCCAACTCCCTGAATTCCTTCGATAATTACTGCTGTAACATCTCCTTTAGCCAATTCAGCTTCAACTAATTCAATTTGGTTTAAAGGTAAAAAAGTAACGACTTGCTGTGCATTGATTGGTGCCACAATTTTTTTATTATCTGTAACGGCAACTGCTTGCAGAAGTTCTTCCGTGGAAAGAATTATCAAAAGCTACAACTCTTGATTTTCCGTTGTGGAAAGAAGCTAATTTCAAAGCATTTTCATTGGCTTCAGCACCAGAACTGCATAAAAACAATTCGTAATCTTCTAAACCTGAAAGCTTTCCTAATTTCTGAGCCAATTCTACCTGCAAAGGATTCTGAATTGCATTCGAATAAAATCCTAAATGGTCTAATTGATTTTTTAATTTTGCTACATAATCTGGCTGTGTGTGTCCAATTGAAATCACACCATGTCCGCTGTATAAATCTAAATATTCTACTCCTTTGTCATCGTAAATTGTACAATCGACAGCTTTTACTGGAGTTATGTCATATAATGGGTAAACGTTGAATAAGTTCATTTTTGTTTTTGTTTAATTGTTTAATCGTTGATTTGTTTAATCGATTAACCGAATAAACGATTAACCGCTTAACCAACAATTTAAAATCCGCTTGGTTTCAAATGTAAACCGGTCGTTTCTTCTAATCCGAACATTAGATTCATGTTTTGAATTGCCTGTCCTGAAGCACCTTTGGTTAAGTTATCTATGATTGATGTTATTAAAACCCGGTTTCCTTTTTTCAATAAACTGATGATACATTTATTCGTCTGCACCACTTGTTTCATGTTGATGTTTGTTGTGGTAACTGTCACGAAAGGTTCGTTTTTATAGAAATCTTCGTATTTAGCAACCAATTGTTCCAAACTATCATCTGAAAGAGTATATAATGTTGCAAAAATTCCTCTTGGAAAATCTCCTCTATTTGGAATAAAAAGCAATTCGCTTTCAAAATCATCCTGCAATTGCACTAAACTTTCTCCAATTTCTCCTAAATGCTGGTGTTCAAAAGCTTTGTAATGTGACATGTTGTTATTTCTCCAGCTAAAATGTGAAGTTTCAGATAAACTTACACCTGCGCCCGTACTACCTGTAGTAGCATTAATATGCACATCATTGTTCAATAAATTATGTTTTGCTAAAGGAAACAAAGCCAATTGAATAGCTGTTGCAAAACAACCTGGATTTGCAATATAATTTGCTTTTTTAATTTCTGCTTTATTCAATTCAGGCAATCCGTAAACAAAATCTTTTCCTTCAAAATGAGCATCTTTATTCAATCTGAAATCGTTTCCTAAATCGATAATTTTAGTGTGGCTCGCGAATTTATTTTCTTGTAAAAAAGAAATTGATTTTCCGTGTCCCAAACATAAAAATACCACATTTACTTCTGGATTTATGACATCAGTAAAATTCATTTCGATATCGCCCATCAAATCGTGGTGCGCCACAGAAAGTGGTTTTCCAGCATTTGTAGTACTGTAAACAAAATCGATGTTTACTTTTGGGTGATACATTAAAATTCTGATGAGTTCTCCGGCCGTGTAGCCTGAACCACCAATTATTCCGACATTAATCATGATCTAAATGATTTACTGATGAAAATATGTTTTGAGCATTTCCTAAAATCTTAATAAATCCTTTTGCATCATCAGATGTCCATGCATTGTTCATTTCTCCGTATTGACCAAAACCTGTGTTCATCAAATCATTATCAGATTCGATTCCGTCAAGCGAAAAATGGTATGGTTTTAATGAAACGGTTACAACACCATTTACTGTTTTTTGTGTGTCTTGCAAAAACGTTTCAATGTTACGCATTACAGGATCTAAAAACTGACCTTCGTGAAATAACATTCCGTACCAGTTTCCTAGTTGTTCTTTCCAGTATTGTCGCCATTTACCCAGCGTATGTTTCTCTAATAAATGGTGCGCTTTAATGATGATTAACGGAGTCTCGCTTCAAAACCAACTCTTCCTTTAATTCCGATAATAGTGTCACCTACGTGAATATCTCTACCAATTGCAAATGCATTTGCCAGTTTTTCAAGAGCCACAATATTATTAGAAGGTTTATCCATTATACCGTTTAATCCAACTAATTCTCCCTGTTCAAAATGCAATCTTACTTTCTCTTCTCCTTCTTTTTGTAATTGCGAAGGATAAGCATCACTTGGCAAAGGCTGACTTGAAGTTAAAGTTTCTTTTCCTCCAACACTTGTTCCCCAAAGTCCTTTATTGATCGAATATTGTGCTTTTTCCCAAGAATAGTGAACTCCGTTTTGAGCCAGATAATCTACCTCTTCTTGTCTTGATAATTTTAAATCTCTAATTGGCGTAATGATTTCAATTTCCGGAGCAATAGTTTGGAAAATTAAATCAAAACGAATTTGATCGTTTCCTGCACCCGTACTTCCGTGTGCAATCGCGCTTGCTCCTACTTTTTTAGCATATTTTATAGCTTCAATTGCTTGAAAAACACGCTCTGCACTTACTGATAATGGATAAGTATTGTTTTTTAATACGTTTCCAAAAATCAAATATTTTATAGCTTTATCATAATATTTATCTACGATTGTAAGGTTTGCGTGCTGTGCGCTTCCTAATTCGTAAGCTCTTTTTTCAATAGCTGATAATTCTTCTGCGTCAAATCCTCCTGTATCAACAAGTACAGTATGAACTTCGTATCCTTTTTCATTTTTTAAATATTTCAAACAATACGAGGTATCCAATCCTCCGCTATAAGCTAATACTACTTTTTTCATTTTTTATAATTTAGGCTAATACTTTCGTATGTAGCAGTTTGAGATTTCTTTTTGATTAAATTTTAAATAAAAAAATAAACGACAATATTTTGTTTAAGAATAAAGCCTGCTTAATTTTTTTAAGTCTGCTTAAAACAGCCTCGTTAAAAGGATGTCTTGGCGGTGTTTTTTGTTTTTCTTTTGGGTCGTATAACATTCCGGTACAAAGGCACATTTTGTTTTCTTTGCTTTGCAGAATAGGAAAATTGGTACAGGTTTTACAGCCTGCCCAAAAGCTTGGATCAGTTGTAAGTTCTGAGAACGGAACTGGTTTATAACCCAATTCTGAATTAATTTTCATTACAGCAAGACCCGTTGTAATTCCAAATATTTTAGCATCTGGATATCTCTTCAAAGAATAATCAAAAACTTTTGATTTTATCTTTTTCGCCAAACCTAAACTTCTATAGTCAGGATGTACAATTAATCCCGAATGTGCCACGAATTTTCCGTGCTTGCCAGCTTTCGATATAACAAAAACCAGCAAATTTCCCGTCTGCCAGAGCAATCATTGCATCACCATTCGACATTTTTTTCTGAATGTACTCAGGAGTTCTTTTAGCAATCCCTGTACCTCTCAGCAAGGCAGATGATTCTATCGTATCGCAGATTTCTTGTGCGAATTTGAAGTGTTCTTCCTGGGTAACAACAATAGAGATCTTCATTTCAATAATTGAAGTTAGAGTTAAAAATTAAAGCATGTTGTTTAATTTGAAATCCAGAATTGAATCCAATAAAATTAAGCAAAATAAAAGTAACACCTTCAAAATCAAAAAGTTGATTCAGAAAGTTTACAAAATAAAATATACTTTTAGGATATGTTTGTCCAATGGACAAATTATGTGATTTCAAAATGAAAAATGGATATGAATAAATATACGGCTATAAAACTCAGTGGATACTATAGAGATAGTGTCCGTACTTCGGGAGAAGTAATCGGTGAGTTTGTCCGTGACAAAGAAGTTATATGTAAACTTATTTTATTCATCGGTGCAAAAGTACACTATTTTTTTATTTACAAAACAAAAAATTAAAATTCTAACATTTTTTTTTGGTTTTGTTAATATACACAAAAACAAAACCCGATAATTATTTCTAATTATCGGGTTTTGAATATTTTAAAAGTTTAAATATTATTTCTTAGTAAATTGCATTACTTGCCCATTTCCTAAAATTGTCATATCGAAACCAGTTTTAGCTTCGTTAAATTTAAATCTTAATCCAGCTCTAGGCGATTCAAAAGTATCTTTTTCATTTGGAACAGGATCCAAAGAAAAATTAGGATAGTTTGGAAGTTCAGCAGTTAAAACACTATTTCTATCTACCAAATTGATAGTCAAAGGCGATTTAGCTGTAACATAACTACCTACAAATCCATCAATTATAATAGCTTTCTCTACTTTTCCTTTTCCAGCAGTCCAAACATTATTTGACTCGTTGTTGTCTGGGAAAACGTGATCAGGATCAAGAGTTATACTTTCAATTTCTTCTGTTGAATTATGTTTGAAAGACCAGCTGTTATTGCGCCGCCAAATTTCTACCGGTAGATTTACTCTCGAAACTTTTCCGCTTTTTGTTTTAACATCTAAAACGATTGGCATTGGCATTTTATCAAAATTTTCAACCGTGATTACAACACCTTTTGAAGGATCATTTTTTACATATTTAATTGAGTTGATTCCTTGATCAAATCTCCAGTTATTTACGTACCAGCTTCTCCAGAACCAGCTTAAATCTTCACCTGCAACATTTTCCATAGATCTGAAAAAGTCATCTGGCTGTGGATGTTTGTAAGCCCAACGCTCAATATAAGTTCTAAACGCAGTATCAAAACGCTCTTTTCCTAAAACTTGTTCTCTCAAAAGAATAAGACCAGCACTTGGTTTAAAATAACACAACATACCGATGTTTTTTTCTTTCATATTATCAGGAGAACTCATAATAGTTTCTAAATCAGGACGAGTGAAAGATTCTGCTTCTTGATGTAAATCTGATGCAGGTTCTTTGTATTCTCCATTATTAAATGCGACTGTGCTCAATGAATTGATAAAAGTATTAAATCCTTCATCCATCCATCCGAATAATCTTTCGTTTGAACCAACAATCATTGGGAACCAAATATGACCAAATTCGTGATCTGTAACTCCCCATAAATCTTGTCCTTTAGATTTCCATCCACAGAATACAATTCCAGGATATTCCATTCCGCCCTCATTTCCTGCAACGTTTGTCGCGACTGGATAAGGATATTCAAACCATTGTTTAGAATAATGCTCGATCGATGCTTTTACATATTCTGTAGAACGTCCGTATCTTCGCCTGACCTGCACTTTCAACAGGATAAGCTGATAAGGCTAAAGATTTTTTACCGCTTGGAAGGTTAATTTTTGCTCCATCTAAAATGAAGGCTGGAGAAGATGCCCAAGAAAAATCACGTGCATTTTTTATTTTATAATGCCAAGTTTTTTCTGTTCCAGCGTTTGTATTTGCTGTTGTTGCTACATCTTCTGCCGAACGAATAACTACAGTTTTATCGCTGTCAGACGCTTCTTTATATTTTTTGAACTGATCGCCAGAAAATACTTCCTGACCATTCAATAATTCTCCAGAAGCCACTACGTAATGATTTGAAGGAACAGTTAATTTCACATCAAAATCACCATACTCCAAATAGAACTCAGAAGCTCCTAAATACGGCGCAGTGTTCCAGCCTCTTACGTCATCGTAAACACACATACGAGGGTACCATTGTGCAATAGTGAAGATTTTTCCGTTTTTAGTTTCTAAAACACCCATTCTATCAGAACCTTCGAATGGCGCAGTGAATGAGAATTCGATTTTAATTTTTACAGTCGCTCCTTTTGTCGCCAATTCTTCTGGAAGAAAAATCTGCATTCTTGTGTCTGTAACAATATATTTTGCTTCAACTTCTGTTTTCTTTTTTCCAACAGCCGTTACTTTTACCGATTTAATTTTGTTTCCACCATCAAATACCTGCCCTTGAGCACCGTTACGGCTTCCTGTTAAAGGCACAACAGCATTTCCTCTAGAATCTTCTTTAAATAAATTCTGATCTAAATTCAACCATACAAATGATAATTTATCTGGACTATTATTTGTATAAGTAATCTCATCTGTACCTACAATTTCATTTGTAGTTGCATTTAATTTTGCTGTGATTTGATAATCGGCTCTATTCTGCCAGTATTCTGGCCCGGGCTGACCGCTTGCGGCACGCGTAGTAGTTGCATTTTTTGTATAAAAATGCGGACCAAATGCATCATGATAATTATAATTATTTACCGGATTTGTTGCTGTCGCTGACGGGGTTTGTTGCGCCCAGATTGAAGAAATCCCAAAAAATAAAGCCGCGGTTAAAATGGCTTTTGCACATTGCTTTTTCATATTTTTTAGCTGTTTATGTAGCAAATTAATGAAAAAAAAAGCTATTTACAGAGAAAATTCCAAACATAAATTCAATTTTAGCAAAATTTTATCAATAAAATAATTTCTGTCATTTTATTAGAAAACTAAATTTTATAAAATATATTTACATCAACATAAAAAATATTCATTTTACACTTGCTATTTTGACTACAACTATTTCAAATTCAACACTAAGCGCTTCTATAAAACATTCTGGAGCTGAGTTATTTTCTATAAAAGACAATCAAAACAATGAATACATCTGGGAAGGAAACCGTGATTTTTGGGGAAAGCACTCGCCTGTTCTTTTTCCAATTGTTGGTACTTTAAAAAATAACACCTATAAAATAAACGATACCGAATACAATTTATCCCGTCATGGTTTTGCTCGTGATATGGAATTTGAACTGATCGATAAAAGCGAAAACCAAGCTGTATTTTCTTTACAATCAAACGAAGAAACTTTAAAAAAGTATCCTTTTGAATTTGAGTTACAGCTTATTTATACTTTAAACGAAAATTCTTTAACTATAGAATATAAAGTTAATAATAAAGGAGAAGAAAAAATGCCTTTTTCTATTGGAGCTCATCCTGCAATTGCATTGCCTGGTAATTTTGAAAACTATGCTTTAAAATTCGAAAAAGACGAACCTTTAAAATATAATCTTCTTGAAAATGATTTAATTTCGGATAAAACTGAAATATTAAAAACGACAGAAAATTTAGTTCCGTTAAACTATAAAATTTTTGAAAACGATGCTTTGGTTTTTAAAACATTAGAATCAAATTCACTTACCATTATTAAAGACTCAAAACCTTATGTACAGGTTGACTTTGAAGATTTTCCAAGTTTAGGAATTTGGACAAAAGAAAATGCACCTTTTATTTGCATTGAACCTTGGTTTGGCTATTCTGATACTGCAGATAATTCAGGCGATTTATTTCAAAAAGAAGGTATTTTAGTTTTAGAAGCAACTCAAAGCTTTCATTCAAAATTTAGTATTAAAATAGTATAACAAATGTTAGAATTTAACTTCCATCCCTTTCCAGTAATAGAAACAGAACGTTTAGTTTTAAGAAGAATTACAAACGATGACGTTAATGAAGTTTTCGAATTACGTTCGAATCCAGAAACTATGAAATATATCCCAAGACCATTGGTTAAAAACAATGAAGATGCGCTGGCACACATTGCAATGATCGAAGAAAAAATAGAAACAAATATTGGAATCAACTGGGGAATTACATTACGAGACAATCCTAAACTTTTAGGTATAATTGGCTATTACAGAATGCGACCTGAAAATTATCGTGCCGAAATTGGCTATATGTTATTACCTGAATTTCATGGAAAAGGGATTATTCCCGAAGCTGTAAACGTGTTGATAAAATATGGATTTGAAAATTTAAAATTACACTCGATTGAAGCTGTAATTGATCCTGAAAATTATGCATCTGAAAAAGTATTACAAAAGTGCGGATTCGTAAAAGAAGCTCATTTTAAAGAATCTGAGTTTTATGAAGGGAGATTTTTAGACAAGGTAATATATTCATTATTAGAAAAGTAGAAATTTGTTCTTGTTAAAATAACCTATTACACAATAGTTCCTTGCCATTATACGTTATATTTGCGCTCGAAATTGGCTAAAAAACAGCTGTTTTTGAATCGAAAACATTTTTATGAAAAAAATACCCGCCCTAATTGTTCTTTTGTTTTGTCTGCAATTACAAAGTCAGACTTTTGTAAAATTTAATGGTGCAACCGCTTTAGTTGCAGTCCCTAATATAGGAATTGAAACTAGCATTGGAGAAAAAATGACCTTTAGCGTTGACGTTATGGCTTCTTTTTGGGAATCATTTGATGGAAACAATCCAATGAAATTTGTTACTGTAACTCCAGAAGTTCGTTACCATTTTAAAGAGAAATACAATGGTTTCTATATTGGAGGTCACATAGGTGCAGATAAATACGAGTTACAAAAATGGAATTATTGGGATACTAATAAATACGAAGATGGTTTTGGATATAGATTGGGAGCAACTGTAGGTTACAACCTAAAATTAAGTGATAAATTTTTACTTGACTTTTTTGTTGGCGTGCTGGCACCAAGGGTTCTATCATGGCTATTATAACGACGGAACTCCTGGAAGATATGACAAAGCCCCTAACTATAATAAAAGTGGTGAATGGCTTCCTTATCGTGGAGGAGTTATGATTTCGTATAAATTATAAGAGCTAGAATTTTGGCAGTGATTTTACGTATAAATCTTCTACTTTTTTTTCGAGCCCAATCTGTTTTTCTTAAAAAAGTAAGACTAGATTTTACACTCGGATTGGATTGAAAACACTTAACTGGAATTAACTCTCCCAAAGTCTCAAAACCATAATGAGCTACTAGAGTTTCTAGAATTTTTTGAAGTGTAATTCCGTGTAAAGGATCTTTGGACTGATTTTGCATTTTAATTTTTTAAATTATATAAAAGACCATACTCTAAAAAAGTATGGTCTTTCTTTTTTGCAAAATTACTAAATAGAATTTTACAGCAATCAAATAAAGAATAAATTAGACTAAGAATTTAAATTATGAAACAAACTTAGAAATAAGCTTTTTGGTCTAGAATGATTAAAATCATAAATTAAAAAAAAACTTTAATTATCTTAGCCTTCATAAAGTTTTTCAATTTTGTCTTACATTTGCACTTATGTTAAAATCAGTCAATATATTAAATAAAAGAGCCCGATTTGATTACGAAATAATCGATACCTACACTGCTGGAGTTGTTTTATCAGGTACAGAAATCAAATCGATACGTTTAGGAAAAGCGAATATCACAGAAAGCTTTTGCGAATTTAGCGGTCTGGAGCTTTTTGCTATCAATACTTATATCGAAGAGTATTCATTTGGAAATCAATTCAATCATAAATCAAGAAGCGAGCGAAAATTGCTTTTGAATAAAAAAGAATTAAAAACACTCCATAAAAATGTTCAGGCAAAGGGACTTACTATTGTTCCTCTGAAATTATTTACGAATGAAAAAGGTTTAGCAAAATTACAGATTGGTCTTTGTAAAGGAAAGAAAAACTACGACAAACGTGAATCGCTAAAAGAGCAAGACACGAAACGTGATCTAGATCGAATTAAAAAAGCTTTTAATTAAAAAGCTTTTTTAATTTTACTTAAACACCTATTTATTAATATTTTATAGTTATTTTTACTTGTAAACATTTAACTGTAAAATATGAAAAAGTACTTATTGTTGTTTTCCGCTGTAGTTATATTTTCTAGCTGTGCAAGTAACACTTCTATTGTAAACAGCTGGAGAGATCCAAAAATCACTGTTTCTCAAGAAAATTTCAAAAAAGTTTTAGTTGTCGTTTTAGTTAAAGACGAAGCTTCAAGAAGAGTTGCAGAAAATAGAATTGCTTGCTGGTAACGAAATTTTCAAAACTTCCTATCAATACTTAAACGAAAGCACCAAAGACCTTACAAAGGAGCAGAAGCTGAAAATTCTTCAAGATGAAAATTTTGACGGCGTAATTACAATGCGATTAGTAAGCAAGGAAAAGGAAACAACTTATGTTCCTGGAACTTACACTGGAATGTATTACGGAGGTTTTGACGGAATGTACACAGGAATGTACGGATACGGTTTCGGAAATTGGTACGGAATGTATTCTCCAAACTTTTATGATCCAGGATATTATCAAGAAACAACTTCGTATATGGTTGAGACCAATATTTTTTCATTAAAAGAAAATAAATTAATCTGGACAGGAACTACAGAATCACAGTATGTGACAGATTTAGGCCAAACAGTTGATGCAATCATGCAGGCAGTAGTGAAGGAAATGAGAAAAGACGGATCTTTACCAAAATAAACAAATAGAAAAGCAACAAACAAAATGTTGCTTTTTTTGTAATTACAAAATTGACTAAATTTGTCAAGACTAAATTCTTCATAAATGAAATCGCTTTTAAAAAATGCCAGAGAACAAAAAGGCTTAAAGACCCGCGAATTAGCGCAACTAGCTTCTATTGATCAGGCATTGATTAGTAAATTTGAATCTGGAACAAGAAAACCAACCAAAGATCAAATTTCAAAACTCGCTCAACTTTTAGAAATTGATTATGAAACCTTAATAATTGCCTGGCTTAAAGAAAAAATTCTTTATGAAATTGGTGATGAAGAATTTGCTTTGAAAGCACTGCTTCTGGCTGAACAGGAAATTCAAAACAATAAAAAAGAAATTAACTCCATCATAATATCTTCTGTTCAAACTATTTTAGATGAAATTGAAATCTTAAAAAATAAAATTCAGTCTTTTAATCATTTTGAATTACGTCAAATTTCAAAAACATTAGAGTTAGAATTTATTTTTAAAAGTATCAGCCTAAACGGAAATTCTTTGACATTGGAAGAAACTAAATCTGTTATAAATGATGGATTAACCATTACAGGCAAAAGCATGCAAAATCATCTTGAAGCTATTAATTTTCAAGAAACGACAACTTACATCAAAGATTTAAGTCAGAAGAAAGTATATCTAAATGAAAAAGAATTTCTCACAATTCACAATCTAATTTTTAGGGGAATTGAATCTGAAAATTCAGGAAAATATAAAAATGATTCATTTGTTATACGTGAAATGAATTTATTCTTTAATTGGTATGACACACATAAAAATAATCTTCATCCCATAATTCTGGCAACTGAAGCACATCTAAAAATACTTGAAATTAATCCTTTTGATCATGGAAATCTTCAAATGGCGAATTTAATCTTAAACTGGATTCTACTTCAAAACAATTATCTGTATGCTTCAATTGAGGGAAATCAAAATAGTATCAATGAATATTTTTCTATTTTGAAAGAAAGTCAAAGTAAGAATGATAAATCTATTTTTATTAATTACATTCTTAGAATTGAAAAACAAAATCTACAGCGAGCTATAAGTTTAACAGTTAAATAAAAAAGCCCAATAAATTGGGCTTTATATTAATTTTTATCTTCTAACAAAGGAACAAATCTAAATTCCCCAAACTCATGTTTTTCAAATTGAGTTTCATTTTTTCGGATTAATAAAGTCATTATCTGAACGTCTTCACCGAGCGGAATCACAAGCCTTCCTCCTATTTTCAATTGCGCCATTAATGGCTGTGGAATAAAAGGCGCGCCAGCCGTTACAATAATACTGTCAAACGGAGCATAATTTGGTAACCCTTTGTAACCGTCTCCAAAAGAAACATGCTTTGGACGAATATTTAGTTTTGGAAACAAAATAGAAGTCTGCTTAAATAATTCTTTTTGTCTTTCAACAGTGTAAACTTTGGCACCAAGGTTAAACAAAACAGCAGTTTGATAACCTGAACCCGTTCCTATTTCCAGAATTTTGTGCTCTTTTTTTACTTCTAATAACTGAGATTGAAAAGCAACAGTGTAAGGTCGCGAAATAGTTTGTCCCGCACCTATAGGAAATGCCTTATCTTGATAAGCATAATCTTCAAAACTTGAATTCAAAAAAGGTGTCTTGGGATTTTTTTTATCGCCTCTAAAACCGCTCTATCAGTAATTCCTTTTTGTTCTAAAGTGCTTACTAATTGATTACGAAGTCCTTGATGTTTGGCAGTGTCTTTCAAAATGGGTAGGTTTTATTTTCGCAAAAGTAAAGAATCTAAAAAGGAAATCAAATATTGATTTTTAAATAATAAATTAATAACATCGAAGTCAAAAGCAGAAAGTCAAAAGCTCTAGCTGATAATTTGCAATTCATAATTCACAACTCACAATTAGTTAAATTCATTTTTACATTCAACAAATAAATTCTATTTTTGTTTAAAATACATTCTCATGTTAAAAGTAGGAGTTTTAGGTGCTGGTCATCTTGGTAAAATACATTTACGCTTATTACAACAATCTGACAAATACGAATTAGTTGGATTTTATGATGAAAATCAAGAAAATGCCGAAAGAATCTCAAAAGAATTTGGCTATAAAAACTTCAGCACAATTGCAAAACTCATTCACGCTGTCGACGTGATTGACATTGTAACTCCAACACTTTCGCACTACAAATGTGCAAAAGTAGCAATCAAATCAGGAAAACATATCTTTATAGAAAAACCAATTGCTAACACTGTTGATGAGGCGGAAGAAATTATCGCTTTAGCAAAAGAATACAATGTAAAAGGTCAGGTTGGACATGTCGAGCGTTTTAATCCTGCTTTTATTGCAACAAAAAACATGATCGAAAACCCGATGTTTATAGAAACACATCGTTTGGCCGAATTTAATCCGCGTGGGACAGATGTTCCTGTGGTTCTAGATTTAATGATTCATGATATTGATGCGATTTTGAGTGTTGTCAATTCAAAAGTAAAAGATATTCATGCCAGCGGCGTTTCTGTAATTAGCGACACTCCAGATATTGCCAATGCTCGAATTGAATTCGAAAATGGTCGCGGTAGCAAACTTAACGGCAAGTAGAATCTCAATGAAAAACATGCGTAAATCTCGTTTTTTTCAAAAAGATGCCTACATTTCAGTTGACTTTTTAGAAAAGAAATGCGAAGTAGTTCGTATGAAAGATGCGCCAGAAGTTCCTGGAGATTTTGATATGATTCTCCAAAATGCCGAAGGTATAAAAAAACAAATCTATTTCACGAATCCAGATGTAGAGCAAAATAATGCTATTTTGGACGAATTAGAATCGTTTGCAAACGCAATTAATACCGATACAACTCCTGTTGTAACACTTGAACAAGCCACAGATGCCTTACGTGTTGCTTATCAAATTATTGATTGTTTCGATAAATAAAAGACGTAATTTAAAAATAAATTAGCCACGAATTCACGAAATAATTGGTGAATTCGTGGCTAAATCATAAATATAATACCAATATATAAAATGAAAACTATAGCTGTGATTGGTGCAGGAACAATGGGTAACGGAATTGCTCATACATTTGCACAAAGCGGATTTACCGTAAAACTAATCGACGTTTCAGAAAAATCATTAGATAAAGGAATGGCAACTATTGCGACCAATTTGGACCGTATGCTTGCAAAAGGTACTATTACACAGGAAGATGTTGCCAAAACTATTACCAATATTATTACCTATACTGATATTAAAGATGGTGTTGTTGGTGTTGATTTAGTTGTAGAAGCTGCTACAGAAAACATAGAGCTTAAACTAAACATTTTCAAACAGTTAAACGAAGCTTGTTCTCATAATACCATTTTGGCAACCAATACTTCTTCAATTTCGATTACACAAATTGGTTCTGTTGTTGCGCATCCAGAACGTGTTATCGGAATGCACTTTATGAATCCAGTGCCGATTATGAAATTAGTTGAAATCATTCGCGGTTACAATACCAGCGATGAAGTGACGAAAATCATCATGGATTTATCTCAAAAATTAGGAAAAGTTCCTGTTGAAGTAAACGATTATCCAGGTTTCGTAGCTAACAGAATTTTAATGCCAATGCTAAACGAGGCAATCGAAACGTTATACAATAAAGTTGCAGGAGTTTATGAAATCGATACGGTAATGAAATTAGGAATGGGACACCCAATGGGACCTCTTCAATTAGCTGATTTTATTGGTCTTGACGTTTGTCTTGCTATTTTAAATGTAATGTACGAAGGTTTCAAAAATCCAAAATATGCTCCTTGCCCACTTTTAGTTAATATGGTAAGAGCTGGAAAATTAGGCGTGAAATCTGGTGAAGGTTTTTACGATTACAGCGAAAGTAAAAAAGCAGAGAAAATCTCTAAGCAGTTTTTATAAAAAAGAAATATCATGTCGATTCAATCGAATTTAAATACAATTAAAGAAAGTTTACCTGAACACGTAACATTAGTTGCCGTGTCAAAAACTAAACCTGTTTCAGACTTATTGCAAGCCTACGAAGCTGGCCAGCGCATTTTTGGAGAAAACAAAATCCAAGAAATGACAGAGAAATGGGAAGAAATGCCAAAAGATATTCAATGGCATATGATTGGTCATGTTCAGTCGAATAAAGTCAAATTTATGGCGCCTTATGTGAGTTTAATTCATGGCGTTGATAGTTTGAAATTATTACAGGAAATCAATAAACAAGCTTTAAAACACAATAGAACAATAGATTGTCTTCTTCAAATATACATTGCCGAAGAAGAATCTAAATTTGGTTTAGATGAGAACGAATTAAACGAACTTTTAACTTCTGTGCAGTTTAAAGAGTTAAAAAATATTCGTATCTTAGGTTTAATGGGAATGGCAACTTTCACAGAAAATCAAAACCAAATTAAAAAAGAATTTACCCGTTTAAAATCCATTTTTGATTCGATAAAAGAATTGAAAACTGAAAACTGCAACCTGAGCACCATATCAATGGGAATGTCCGGAGATTACCAATTAGCTATAGAATGCGGAAGCACAATGATACGCATTGGAAGCGACATTTTTGGCGGACGTTAATACCGCTGTAAAGACGCACAACAATGCGTCTCTACGAAAAAACTGAATACTAAAAACTGAGACTGAACACTTAATTTGTACGCAATACTAGACATAGAAACTACTGGAGGCCAGTTTAATGAAGAAGGAATTACCGAAATCGCCATCTATAAATTTGATGGACACGAAGTAGTCGACCAATTCATAAGCCTTGTTAATCCTGAAATTCCGATTCAGCCTTTCGTTGTAAAGCTGACTGGAATCAATAATGCTATGTTACGCTCTGCTCCCAAGTTTTACGAAGTGGCAAAACGCATTATTGAAATAACATCAGACTGCGTTATTGTAGCTCATAACGCTTCATTCGATTACCGAATTTTACGAACAGAGTTCAGACGTTTAGGCTATGATTTTGAAGCCAGAACACTTTGTACCGTAGAATTAGCTAAAAAACTAATTCCAGAACAACCCTCATACAGTTTAGGTAAATTAGTACGTGCACTCGGAATTCCGATGGCCGACAGACATCGCGCCAGCGGAGACGCAATGGCAACCACAAAGCTGTTTAAAATGCTTTTGGAAAAAGATGTCGAAAAAACAATAGTAAAAGATTTTATAAAATTGGAAGTAGAAAAAGGAATCGCACCAAAATTGCTAGACCTTTTAAACTTAATGCCAGCTAAAACAGGCGTTTATTATATTTATAACGAAAGCGGTAAATTAATATACATTGGCAAGAGCCAAAATATAAAAAAGAGAATCAACCAGCATTTTACTGGAATTACAACTAAAAGTAAAAGAATTCAAGCTGAAGTTTTTACTATAACATACGACGAAACTGGAAGTGAATTAATTGCGCTTTTAAAAGAAAGCCAGGAAGTAAAAGTAAATCGTCCTATTCACAATCGTTCGCAGAAAAAATCTTTTTTCCCTTTTGCATTGTACGCCGAAAAAGACGCAAACGGCTATATCAATCTAAAACTAGAAAAAGCAGACGGACGCAAAAAAGAAATCACCTCATTTGTTTCTTTACAGGAAGGTAAAAATGCACTTTTTAAATTCACGGCAAAATATCATTTATGTCAAAAACTGACAGGATTATATCAAACCAAAAAAGAGTGTTTTCAATATAAAATTAAAGAATGCGACGGCGCGTGCGTTGGCGAAATTACTCCTGAAGTTTATAATTTAAGAGTACAGCAATTTATTTCTGAAAATAGTTTCGAAAACAAAAACATGATTTTGATTGACAGAGGCCGAAATGTAAACGAGCGAAGCGCCATCTTAATCGAAAATGGAAATTACAAAGGTTACGCCTATTACGATCTTAATTATCAGATTACTAACATTGAAATTTTAAATAACATTCTAATTCCAATGCGAAGCACAACCGCGATGTAAAAAACATTATTCAAAACTACATCCGCAAGAGCAAATCTCTTAAAATTCTTCATTTTTAACAAAACAAAACTTTCATTATCTTCGTAGATATGAAAAAGAGAAAATCACAGTACGAAATCTTTAGAGAAAAAATCAAGATCATCCTTTATGGCACCAACACCATTTTAGGACGAATGTTCGATTTAGTTCTTTTAGGTTTGATTTTATTGAGCGTTCTATTAATAATGCTCGATACTGTTAAAGGCATAAGCTCAAAATACCACGAACAACTGCTTATTTGCGAATGGGTTATAACAGTATTCTTTACAATCGAATATATTTTACGAATCATATCCATTCAAAAACCAGTTAAATACGTCTTCAGTTTTTACGGAATCATCGATCTTCTCGCCGTATTACCCATGTATTTATCCCTGTTTTTTCCAGGCGCAAGTATTTTATCAATTGTCAGAGCCTTACGTTTCTTTAGATTATTCAAAATATTGCACATCCCGCAGATCTCACATCAATCCGTACAGCTAAAAGAAGCCATCGAAGCCAGCAAAGAAAAAATTCTGGTTTTCATCTATTTCGTTCTAATCAGCACCATAATCATCGGATCCATAATGTACTTGGTTGAAGGCAAGGAATCTGGTTTTACAAGCATCCCGATGGCAATCTATTGGACGATCGTAACACTTACAACAGTTGGTTACGGAGATATTTCACCGCAAACCCCTTTAGGACAATTTATTGCGGCATTAGTAATGATTCTGGGTTACGGAATTATAGCTGTTCCAACGGGAATTGTAACCGCAGAATTCGCCAAAAGCAGTTTGAGAAACAGCGCAGTAAGCACCAAAAAAACATGTAAAAATTGCAATTCGCAAGTCCATTTTGACAGCGCCAAATATTGCTATGAATGTGGAACAGAATTACCAAATAATTAATTTTAGAAGCTAATCCAGCTGTACATTGCAACTCCTCCTTATCTTTGTTGTTTTTTTAAGGCATAAAAGGAGCTTCCGCTGGTCGCTCTTTTACACCAAAAAAACGAACAAATATAAGTCCGGGGTTTCCATTTCCATCTGGGCTAAAAAATATGAAATACCTAATAACCATTGTCGGACCAACAGCCATAGGCAAAACAGCCTTGAGTATTGCTTTGGCACAACATTTTAAATGCGAAATCGTTTCTTGCGACAGCCGTCAGTTTTTCAAAGAAATGACAATTGGAACCGCAGTTCCTAATCAAGAAGAATTAAGTTCTGCCAAACATCATTTCATTCAAAATAAATCAATCTTTGAAAATTATACCGTTGGCGATTACGAAAAAGAAGCTTTATCCAAAATTGAAGAACTATTTCAAATCAATGATTTTGTAATTTTAATAGGCGGTTCAGGCTTATATGTTGACGCCATTTTAAAAGGTTTTGATGAGTTTCCAGAAATTGATCCGCAAGTTCGTTCAGAAGTAAATTCAAATTACGAAAAACTTGGAATTGAATATCTTCAAGAACAATTAAAAACTCTAGATCCAGAATATTATCAAAAAATAACTCTAGAAAATCCACAGACATTACAGAACCCGCAAAGAATGATGCGTTTTGTAGAAGTCTGTATCGGAACACAAAAACCTTATTCCTCCTTTCTAAATCAGAAAAAAAACAACCGAAATTTTAATCCAATTTTAATTGGTTTAGATGCCGAAAGAGAAATTATTTACAACCGAATCAATCAGCGAGTTGACATAATGATGAACGAAGGTTTACTCGAAGAAGCAAAAGCCCTTTATCCTAATAAAGCGTTAAATGCGCTTCAAACCGTCGGTTATAGAGAATTATTTAGTTATTTTGACGAAGATTTCACCTTGCCTTTTGCAATTGAAGAAATCAAAAAAATACCCGAAGATTCTCCAAAAGACAATTAACGTGGTTCAAAAGAAACGAAAACACCAAATGGTTTGATTATGCTACAGATAGAAAAGAAATTATAAATTACATAGAAAATCTTCTAAAGTAAAAGTCTTTTTTCTTTCCTTTTTTTCTATTCTCTAAAAGAAAAATCTAAAATCAACAATCTAAAATCTAAAATAATAAAATGCCAATATCTCCAAATTTCACATCAGTTTTAAGCAAAGACTGGGAAATCAATTTCACACAATGCACGCCAGCGGGTTTCTTAAAATATACCGATTTATGTAACATTTTACAATTGACCGCCGCCGCACATTCTGAAGTTGGAGGAATTAGCTTTTATGATATGCAGGAATTTCACCAAGCTTGGGTTTTAAGCCGAATGCGGGTTGAAGTTCATGCTTTACCAAAATGGCAGGATGTTGTAACCGTAAAAACATGGATCAACAGTTTAGAAAATTCACGTTCAGTTCGTGCTCTTGAAATGTATGTAAACGGCAAGAAAATAGTAGGTCGCGAAACCTATTGGGCTGTTTTCAATACGCAGGCACGTCGTCCAGAACCATTAGCTTTGCCATACGAACATTTTGAATTATTCCCAGAAAATAGAGCAACCGCAGAAGGTTTCTCAAAAAATAAATATCAACCACGAAAAAGAAGCCGTATTTGAAAAAACAGTTTATTTATCAGATTTAGACATTGTAAATCACGTAAATAACGTAAAATATCTAGAATGGTGCCTTGATCACGTTGACCCAAAAAGAATTATGAAACAAGAAGTGAAAAGCTTCGAAATGAATTTCATGAAAGAACTTTCGCTAAAAGATAATGTTGTTATTCACGAAAGTGAAGACGACGATCACACAACAGCAACATTCAGCATAACAAAAGGCGAAAAAACCTGCTTTGCTTTGGAGCCGCACTGGAAATAAACTACTTTGGTTCCTGCAAGGTTTTCAAAACCTTGTAGGTATGTTATTATCGTACTAGATTATAATTTAAATAAAAAGTATGGAAGTGTAACACCTACAAGGTTTTGAAAACCTTGCAAGAACTCATACTAAAATAAAAAACGATGCAAATTGCATCGTTTTTTATTAAAAATCATTTTGATTTCTTCTTAGAATCTTTCTTAGTTTTCTTTTTCTTCTTTTTCTTTAGCAAATCAATTTTACTTTGAATTCTTTTTTCTACTTCCGTAATATCAGAATCAAAAGCAAATTGCAAACTTGTGAGTTTAGCATTTTTAATTTCTGTCAATGCTTTTTTAAATTCTTGACGTGCTTCTAACAGAATCGCTTTCTTGACATAAATATCGGATTTGTTTATTCCCTTTATTTTTAGAGCAAAATCGATTAATTTTTGTGCTTCCTCATAATCTTCATTCAAAATTAAAGTTTGCAAATAATAAGGATATACTTCAAACGCATAAATATTAATCGATAAAGCTTCTTGAAAGTATAATTTTGCTTCTTCATAATTCATTAATTGTTCTGTCTGAATTCTTCCATACAAGCACAAAACCATTGTATTTTTTGGATCATACGATAAAGCATAATCTAAAGATTCTATTGTTCCTTCAAGCCAATACGGATAATTATCCAATGCCTGAAAAACGTATTTATCAATTGTTTTCATTTCGTAAATCTTGTTTTAATTTTTGACGAGTTCCTTTATAACTTTTCGTTACTTTATCTTTTTTGAAATCACTTCCAGTAAAAACTCTAATAGGATTTCCACGCTGAATATTTAGCTGATTTTCCCATTGTTTCCCAACGTGATTCTTAAGTTGCCGCAAAGTTTCGTCTTCTAATTTTTTTAATAATCTTTCTGTTGCCAGTTTTTTATTTTGATGTCGCGAACGGCTGTCCATAGAAACGACTGCAATTCCAGTTGGAATATGCGTAGCCCGAATAGCTGAACTTACTTTATTTACGTGCTGACCACCAGCGCCAGAACTTCGCATCGCCTGATACTGAATATCATTTTCTGAAACTGATGTATTTTTCTGCGGTTCGATCTCAAAAATTCCAATGAACCAATTCTTACGCTTATGCATTTTCCTAAACTGACTTTGTCCAATCCATTGAACGGTTCCAATCCATGAATTCACAAACTGATCTGCATTTTTACCTTTTACAGCAATCGATGCCGTTTCAACAGTTCCGTTTTCCTGACCCGCTTCGCGCTGCAATAAAACAGTTTCTAATTGCTGTTCCTGCGCCTCTTCTAAAACTTTTTTAAGCACTTGGGCAACTACCCAAGTGCATTCTGCAGGTCCGCGACCCGCTGTTATTTGAATTATTTTTTCCATTTTTCTAATATTTTAAGAAGCTTTTCCCTGTTCTTTGCTTCTTTGACAAATTTTGGCAAACGAGTCGCTAAACTTGCTGAATAGTTTATTTTAGAGTTTCTTTCTCGCAAACTTGCTCCAATATATCTTTCCATATAAATAATATGCTCCTGATTATAAGCCCAAAAGACCTTTCTATCTATTTCTTTTTGAAACCAAAGAGGTAAATTATAATGTTGTTCTCGTACTAAACCATCGCCAATTTTAGAACTTTTTAAAATCTCTTTAATTTTTGGTTTCCAATCTTCCTGAAAATTACAATGTGGACATCTCGTCTTATGCTTTCCTGGTTTTTCCTTTAATGATTGTGATTCAAATTCATATTTTTCATAACAATTATTGCAATACGTATTCCCATAAGCTATGTATTGATAAATAGGCTGTTCTAGTTTATAGTAACAATGTTTACATTCAAAAATATTTGAATAGTCGTAACACCTGCCACATTTACAATCTCTATCTATTTTACTACTTTTTACACTTGCCTTAGAATCACATTTAGGACATCTAACGAAAATCTCATTTGAAAAACTTCCCAACCATTTATTTTCATCTTGAAATCTTTTCATCATCTTAATTTTTAACGGTCCATTCTAACAATCTTTGGTGTAAAAGTTCCTAGAACTTCGACCAAATCAGTTTGGTTTGACATCACTTTTGTAATGTCTTTGTATGCCATTGGCGCTTCATCAATATTTCCGCCAATTAAGGTTACATCATTCGCTTTCAAAACTTTTTTGATTTCGCTTTGTGTGAAAGTACTTTTACACTTTGCTCTCGAAAATAAACGTCCCGCACCATGCGAAGCAGAATTTAAACTTTCAGTATTTCCTTTTCCTTTCACAATGTAACCAGGCGCCGTCATCGATCCTGGAATAATTCCAAACTGCCCTTCAGCAACAGGAGTTGCTCCTTTTCTATGCACAATGCATTCCTGACCGTTTACCGTTTCTTTCCAAGCAAAATTGTGATGGTTTTCAATGGTTACCACTACCCTTTTTCCAATCGCTTTAGCAATACGTCTGTGAATATCATCATGACATGCTTTTGCATATTCACCAGCTAAATTCATAGCAAGCCAGTATTCCTGCCCGTCATGCGTATTTAAATCCAACCAAGCCAAATGCCGCACATTTTTTGGTAACGGACATTGTTTTGTCGCCAAATACGTGTAATGTTTCGCAATATTAGCACCTAAACCGCGCGAACCGCTATGCGAAAGCACAGCAAAATATTCTCCTGCTCCTAACTTCCATTCATTCTCTGGATTATCAATTTTAGCGATTCCAAATTCTACGAAATGGTTTCCTCCGCCTGAACTTCCCAATTGTTTATAGGCTTTTGGTAAAAGATTCTTCAACAATGGAATATCTTGAAATTCACTTTTATAAAACACTTCATGATCTACTCGTGAAGCATGAACTTCATTCATTCCAAATTTGGTATTGTCTTTTAAAATTGCTTGCAATTGATGTTCTTTTCCTTTGAAATGCGCCGCTGGTAAATCAAAAATTGAAAGACTCATTCGGCATCCAATATCAACACCAACTCCATATGGAATTACAGCATTATCAGTCGCTAATACGCCCCCAATTGGCAATCCATAACCTGAATGCGCATCTGGCATTAAAGCTCCAGCTACCGAAATTGGCAGTTTCAACGAATCATACAATTGAAATTTTGCCTGCTGATCAATTTCATTTTCTCCAAAAATTGTAAAAGGAGCTCTCGTTGTTTTCAACTGATGCATTCTTACCTGAACAGGTTTTATCAAGCCTTCAGCAACTTTTCCCCAAGTACCATTTCCTTCATACTTTTCAGGATTTAAGAGAACATCTTTTGCCTCTGTTAGAATAGATTCCTTTTTTTCTCTTTTTCTATATCTGTTTATCTGCCCTAAGGCGATGTTTATTGAATTATTTTTTGGAAAGCCTAATTTAATCAGGTCTTTTCCAGATAATTTATTTCCCATAAATCGTTTAATTGTTGGTTGTGCAAGCTCCAATCAAATTGAAACAAAAGTTCAAAATGAATTAAGCATGCAAAATTTTTATCCTTTCGGATAATGTTAAATGTTCTTTCGGGAAAATTTGAAGTGTCTAGAATAAAAAAAGCCCGAAACTAAATGTCTTCGGGCTTTTTTATATATCTAAAAATGTATTTCTAGGATTGAAATAAGCCACGAAGAAGCGCCGCACCAAATCCGTTTGGTGTGAAGCTTTGTGATGTCGATGTAAGTACAAACATTCTCTTCGTTTTTAAAGGGTTATTATTTTTTTCGAGTGCAAATATTCAGAATTGTTTTTTGATTTTCCAAATTTATTTTAAAGAAAATTCATCTAAAAAAATAATTAAGATTATTTAGAGCTTCTAAAAATCATGTTATCTTATTAAATACCAAAACCTTAGCCCTGATAGAAGCGGTATCCTTTTTCTTGCTTCTTTAGCAAGAAAAAGATACAAGCGGATAGCAGGAAATAGCTCTAAATTAAGATTAAATTCAAAATTTAAAAATCCAAACTCCAATTTTACCGTAATTATAAGTAAAAAAATAAGAAGCTATTTATGCGGAATCTTTGTCAAAGTTCAAAACTTTGACAAAGATAAAAAAGGTCTCATAAGTTAAAACAGAAACATAAAAAAAGCCCTGATTTCTCAGGGCTTATATTTTTTTAGTGTGAATTTGTTATTCAGTTACTTTACTTTTCACAACCAAACGGAATCCTTCTCCGTGGATGTTTAAGATTTCAACATCTTCATCTGCTTTTAGATATTTTCTAAGTTTTGCGATGTAAACGTCCATACTTCTTGAAGTAAAATAGTTGTCATCTCTCCAGATTTTTGTTAAGGCTAATTCTCTTGGCATTAAGTCATTTTCATGAAGAATAAGCATTTTAAGCAATTCATTTTCTTTTGGAGATAATTTTATCGGCTCTTCATCTTGGAAAGTCAAGAATCTAAGTTTTGAATTTAAATGGAATTTACCAATATTAAATTCAAATTGTACTTGTTCCGCTTTTGTATCAGCAGATTTTCTTTGAATGATTGCTTTAATTTTCATTAAAAGAACCTCTGAATCAAAAGGTTTATTTAGATAATCATCAGCACCAGCTTTATAACCTTTCAGCACATCTTCTTTCATAGATTTTGCTGTTAAAAATATAATTGGCACTTCACTGTTCTTTTCTCTAATTTCTTTTGCTAAGGTATAACCATCTTTATATGGCATCATTACGTCAAGAATACATAAATCATATACATCTTTCTTGAATTTCTCGAAACCTTCCATACCGTTTTTAGCTAAAGTAACTTCAAAGTCATTTAACATTAGATAATCTTTAAGAACTGCCCCAAAATTTAGGTCATCTTCTACTAAAAGTATTCTTTTGTTATTATTTTCCATATTTTAATTTATTAATGGTATTTTTATTATAAAGGTGCTACCTTTTCCTTTTTCGCTTTCAACATATACTTGACCGTTATGGTCTTCTACAATTCTTTTTACATAAGCCAAACCTAAACCGTGGCCTTTTACATTGTGCAGATCTCCTGTATGCTCTCTATAGAATTTCTCAAAAACTCGCTTTTGAGCTATCTTACTCATTCCTAGACCGTGATCTCTTATTTTTATCAAAATCATATCTTTTACATTTTCTGTAAAGATTTCGATTTCTGGAACATCTGGTGAATATTTAATGGCATTTTCCAAAATATTAACCAAAACATTGGTAAAGTGCACTTCGTTTATTAAACTCGTTGTTCTTGCGAAGCATTAAAGTGCTTTACAACAGTACCTTTTCTATCTTCTAAAATTAGATTTACATGTTCAATTGCATCATCAATAATATCATGAATTGCAGTTGGTTCTTTGGTGATGTCGAGTTCTCTTTTTTCTAATTTAGAAATACGAAGAACGTTTTCAACCTGTGCATGCATTCTTTTATTCTCATCCCGAATCATTTGAAGGTAACGAAACACTTTTTCTTTATCTTCAATAATTCTCGGATTCTTGATAGCATCTAATGCTAAATTTATGGTTGCAATTGGAGTTTTAAACTCGTGTGTCATATTATTAATAAAATCTGTCTTGATCTCAGAAATATGTTTTTGACGCAGTAACTGATTTAATGCACTCGTATAAGCAACGATAATAATTAATGTAAAAACTATCGATAAAATAGTAATACTTAATAATTCAGATAAAAGGAATTTCTTTTTTATGAGGAAAAGTAACTGATAATTCATATTTACTATTTCCTTCATTATCTGTAAAAACTGGAATACTGTAAGTTGCCTCTTTATCTAAAGAATGAAATCCATCAGATTTAATCTTCGTTGGAATTCCGTTACTGTATATAGCGAATTCAAACTTAGTTTTAACCTCGTATTCTCCCAGCTCTTTTTTTAATAACTTATAAAGCTTGTCTCTTGTTATTCTTCCTTCAATTGGAGTTAAGGAGGCAATATCTTTATATTGGATCTGCTGTTGAACTTTATTTAAAATATCTAAACTTCCCGATTTTTCAAATCTCTGATCAGGAATTATACTTTGACCTAAATTATTATTATCAATACCGTTGTCGTTATTGTAAACCTCTGTTACTCTTTTTGAACTGAAATTTTTAAAACGCTCATTACTGAATTTTTTATTAAAAATAGAGTCGCTGATATCATAATCTTCCGATGTCAATGTACTAGAATAAACGATTGTTTTATTCGTTTTAGTGTTTCTTTGTACATAAAGTACTTCCAGTAAATCTTCTTTTTTTGGAATTTTACCCGTACTATCTTTTATACGGTTGTATTTGTCGTAGAAACTGTACTCTTCTTGTTGTTCCAGTTTGTCTGCAACATTTCCAATAACTTGAGTAACGTGGTATTTAAATTGTTCTTCATTATTCTTGAACGAAGAATTGAACCAAAATACCTGTACCAGAATTATCCCGATTAAGGACAAACTCATCAATAAAACAAGTATTCTAAAAAATAATTTATTCATCGAAACAAAATTAATATTTTAACAATATACTAAATAATACATTAACCAAATATTAACATTTAAGACTGATTTTGTTTTATATTCAAAATTTTAAGAATTTTAACAACTTCTTCTTTAGCAACTTTAAGATTATCGTTATTAATCACGAAATTACTCATAGAAATTCGTTTTTCGTCATCCCACTGCATTTTCATCCTGCTTAAAACTTGCTCTCTTGTCGTCTTATCTCTCTCAATAACTCGCTTAATTCTTATTTCTTCCGGAGCCGTAATTGTTATAATTATGTCACATTCTTTATAACGCTCGCTTTCAAATAAAATAGCGACTTCATAGATAACATAATCAAATTTTTTATACTCCTGAATCCACAATTCAAAATCATGTTTTACCGCTGGATGCACAATTGCATTTAACTTTGCTAATCGTTCTTTATCATTAAAAACTATCTCAGCTAATTTTGCCCGATTTAAAATTTCTCCATCGAAAATGTCTTGGCCAAATGCAGTTTTTATTTCATTAATTATAAAAGCTGACTGCATTACTCTCTTGGCTCCATCATCTGCTATATAAACAGGAATTCCCAATTCTGCAAAATAGTTTGCGATAGTTGTTTTACCACTCCCAATTCCGCCTGTAAGACCAATAACTTTTGTCATTCTTATACTTTAAAAAACATACGAGGAAAAGCTTCTTGAGGTTTCTTTTTTAATAAAATTACTTTTATAAAAGATTTTAAAAATCCTGTTCCGTAACCAAAGAATTGTTTCCAGACTGCAATTACAGAAAGATATCCAATTTTAATACTTTTATTTTGAATACTTGCTGTAAGAAAAATTATAACGAAATATACGAAATATAATTGTAATAAAATATCAATATTAAAAATTAACAATAAAAAAGCTAATAATAAACCCAGTATAAAGACCGTTGGAAAGAAGAAAGTAAGCTTATTATGTTCTGGATACCAGCTATTTAAAATTGGTCTTGCGATACCAAATTTTTTCACTTGAATAGAGAATTTTTCCCAGTCAATTCGACGTTTATGATACACATAAGCCTCAGAAAACAGTCTGGTTTGGAATCCTAAATTCCATAAACGGATAGATAAATCGGGATCTTCGCCCGGATGAATGTTTCCAAAACCTTTTGAAGCTTCAAAAGCTTTCTTCGAAATTCCCATATTGAAACTTCTTGGCTGGAATTTATTTATCTTTTCAGAACCACCACGAATTCCTCCTGTTGTAAGAAACGAAGTCATTGCAAAATTAATTGCTTTCTGAATATCAGAGAAACTATCTAAAGCTTTATCTGGACCTCCAAAACAATCTACATATTCTCTGTTCAATTCTTTACGAACTTCTGTCAAATAATTAGAAGGGATAATACAATCTGAATCAAAAATGATAAAATAATCCCCTCTCGCCTTTTGCATTCCAAAATTTCTGGAATCTCCAGGTCCCGAATTTTCTTTAAAATAATAGGATATATTTAATTTCCCCTGATAATTCATCACAACATCTCGGCAAGGAATTGAAGATCCATCTTCGACAAGAACAATTTCAAAAGCTTCATTATAATCAGATTTTGAGAGACTTTCTAAAAGTTCATCAACTTCGTCTGGACGATTATACACGGGTATAATTAAGGAAAAAATCATAGCAGAATGCGCGTTATTAAAGGGTATATTTTTTAAGTTCAAAATTTTAACAAAGATATGGTATATTAACAAAAAAACCATCAACTTTCGATTGATGGTTTTTTGTTTACTAGTAAGTAAATATTGTTATTTGATACTTTCGATTTCAACAACTTCGTTTGCTTCTGCAGTATAATCAACACCTGCAAATTCGAATCCGAATAAATTTAAGAAATCATTTCTATAACCTGCAAGATCACCAAGTTCTGGTAATGTCTCTGTAGTTGCTTCTAACCAAAGTTTTGCTACTTTAGCCTGAACATCATCACGCATTTCCCAGTCGTCAATTCTAATTCTTCCTTTTTCGTCTACTGGAACTTCAGAACCATTGTATAATCTGTCTTGGAATAAACGTTGAATCTGCTCGATACAACCTTCGTGGATTCCTTCTTCTTTCATAATTTTATATAAAAGAGAAATATATAATGGAATTACTGGAATTGCAGAACTAGCTTGCGTTACTAAAGCTTTATTTACAGAAACATAAGCTTTTCCTCCAATAGATTTTAAAGAATCTGCTATAGTAAACGCTGTAGCTTCTAAATGATCTTTTGCGCTGACCAATAGTTCCTTTACGGTAAACTGCCTCTGTTAAAGATGGCCCGATGTAAGAATAAGCAACAGTTGTAGCTCCTTCTGCTAATAAATTTTCATTTTTTAAAGCATCAATCCACATTGTCCAGTCTTCACCACCCATAACAGCAACTGTATTCTCAATATCTTCTTCGTTAGCTGGAGCAATAGAAACTTCAGAAACTTTTCCTGTATGAAAATCAACTGTTTTGTTTGTAAAAGTTTGTCCAATTGGCTTTAAAACTGAACGATGCGTAACACCTGTATTTGGATTTGTACGTACTGGTGAAGCTAAACTATAAATAATAAGATCAACTTGCCCTAAATCAGCTTTGATTAGATCAAGAGTTTCTCTTTTTATTTCGTTAGAAAACGCATCTCCATTAATACTTTTTGCATACAAACCTACTTTATGAGCTTCTTTTTCAAATGCTTGCAGAATTATACCATCCTGGAGAAGCTGTTTTTCCTTCAACCGGTGGTTTTTCAAAGAACACTCCAATTGTTGCCGCACCAGAACCAAAAGCACTAGTAATTCTTGAAGCTAATCCGAAACCTGTTGAAGCACCAATTACTAAGACTTTTTTAGGTCCAGCAATTTCTCCTTTAGATTTTACATATTCGATTTGATTTTTAACATTTTGCTCAGCTCCCTTTGGGTGGGCAGTCAAACAAATAAATCCTCTCATTCTAGGTTCTATAATCATCTTGCAATTATTTTTTTTGTATTATTTCAATTTCAATTTTAATTTTTCAAAAATAGACATTTTATCCTTAACCCTTTTCATATTGGCATTCATATTGTCAATAAAATTTGGGTTCAAAGCATTTTTAGTCGCCGCTTTATAATAATGATAAGCTGTAATATATTCACTTTCATATTCAGCCATTCTTCCTAATTCACTGTTATAAGTAGAATTATCGGCATTTTCTAAATTAGCCAAAGTAAAATTAATATGTTCTTTTGCTTCGTTGTATCGGCCAATATCAATCAATAAATAAGTATAATTTAAATATGGCGTCGCATATTTAGGATCAAACTTCATTGCCAATTTGTAATGATCATAATCACTCAATTTATTATAATATATCCATCCTAAATGATTGTGGGCTTTTCCAAAATCAGGATATTGAGATAAAATTTCTTCTAACAGCTCTTTTCCATCTGCTGAATTTCCTTCAGAAATTAATGCATCTGCTTTTATAAATTGATTTTCGTAAAAACTTAAACTTTCCATTTCTCTGTTTTAATTCAGTAATTGTTTTGCGTGATTCAGAGCCGAATCAGAAATATTTGCTCCAGATAACATTTGGGCAATTTCTAAAATACGATCTTCCTGTGACAAAAGTTTTAACTCAGACTGCGTATCGTCTCCAACCGTAGATTTTGAAACTTTAAAATGAGAATCTCCTTTTGCCGCAATCTGCGGTAAGTGCGTAATGGCAAATATCTGCATAGCAACACTCATTTCTTTCATAATTTCTCCCATTCTAATTGCAATTTCTCCAGAAACTCCAGTGTCAATTTCGTCAAAAATAAGGGTTGGTAATTTTGAATATTTAGCCAAAATTGCTTTTACAGCAAGCATAATACGAGACATTTCTCCACCCGAAGCCACTTTTTTCAACAAACCAAAATCGGTTCCTTTGTTGGCAGAAAACAAAAATTGCAATTCGTCTTTACCATTTTGAAAATAAGTTGCTGATGGCAGTAATTCCATTTTAAAACGAACATTTGGCATTCCTAAAGTCTCTAAAATCGAAATTAGTTGTTCCGACAATTTCGGAATAGCATTTACTCTATTTTCATGAATCTGAACAGCATATTTATCAAGTTCAATAGTTTTTTCCTCTATAATTTTAAACAAAGAAGCTATTTCTTCATCCATATTATCGAGTTCTAATAGACTATTTCCTAAATCGGCCTGAATTTGAAGCAGACCATCAACAGAATCTACCTGATGTTTTTTCTGCAGATTGTAAATCAATTGTAATTTTTGATTTACCAATTCTAACTGTGCCGGATCATTTAATAGTTTCTCTGAAGAATTTTCTATTTCTTTTGAAATATCATCAAATTCAATTGACAGACTTGTGATTCTTTCAAATAAATTTTGATATTCAGCTGAAAACGGAGCCACTTTTTGCAATGCGGTTTTAATTTCATTCAAATTATGAAAAACACCAAATTGCTCTTCATTCGCAAGTACTAATGACTTATCAAGAGATTCTTTGATTATTTCAACGTTGTTTAGTTTTTCATAATCACTTTCTAACTCTTCCTGTTCCCCAGATTTTAATTGTGCTTGCAACCAATTCATTCAACAAAAACGTATGGTATTCTTGTTCTTTTCCAGAATCACTTTGCTTTTTAAGTAAAGCGTTCCATTTTGATTTATCTGATTTATACGATTTAAGCAGTTTTTGATAATCTGCAATAACGTCTACGTTATTTGCAATGGCATCAATAATCTTAAATTGCACATTTTCATCTGATAATTCTTGTGTTTGTCGTCGCGAATGAATATCAATTAAATACAAACTCAAATCTTGCAGTTCTTGAAGATTTACGGGACTATCATTTATAAAAGCACGAGATTTTCCAGAAGGCAAAATTTCACGTCTAATGATTGTTTCGTCTTCATAATCGAGATCATTAGCTTCGAAAAAATCTTTTAAATTGTATTTGGAAATTTCAAAATGTGCTTCAATTACACATTTTTCTTCTTTATTTTTCAAAGAAGTAAGGTCTGCTCTCTTACCTAAAACAAGACCAATTGCACCTAAAATAATTGATTTACCCGCACCTGTCTCACCTGTAATTATAGAAAAACCTTTAGAAAAATCTATTGCTAATTTTTCAATAAGAGCATAATTTTTAATTGACAGTGACGTAATCATAGGGCAATTTTGTAAAAATAAAGATTAAAGTAAGTTTTTTTAATTGATTACAGATTAATATTTAATCTGTGACCATTTAGTAGAATTTAACGGAGAAACTTTATTCAAGACATCTGTTAAATCTGTAATAGTAATACTTGGTCCGCCAGAGAAAATAGAAACAATTTCATCTGATTTTGCATCAAAGAAAACCCGGGTTATAAACGCATTTGGTTTAACCGAATTTAATTTACCGATAAGCAATAATGAAGATTTTATTTTTTCCTTTGAAGTTTTTAAATCCGAGCTCATACCGTCTAATCCTGTATGATAAGCGTACATAGTCTGGCGTAAATCGCTGTAAGTAGGCGCAATCATATCGTTAATTAAGTAGTAACGATTCTGAATTCCATCTGCCTGGCTCCAGCCTTTAAATCCGCCTTGCTGTGCTACATTGGCAATATTTTGCGCTGTTTGTAGATATTGATTACCGGCTCCCATTTGAAAAGTATCTGCATCCATACCTAAAATCAAATAGCAGTAAAAAGATACCACAGAAACTAAATTCGAATCGTAAGTTGTTGGGTTAAACAATAATGGTTCGTATTCTGTATATCTGAAATTAAAATCTTTGTCGTTATAATTTAAAACTGGTGAAGAATAAGTAGAATTAAAAATCAATCTTGAAGACTGAACCTGAATAGTTCCCGTAAATTGATCTGAACTGTTAGACGATAAAGTAATATACATCGAACAGTTAATTCTTTCGTTTTGTTTTAAAATTGATCCCGTCCAATCTGTTTTATTTACAAACTCGGACAAAGAAGTCTGAAGCGTCTTAAAAACCTGATTATTTGGGTTCGTAAGTCGTTCTGTATTAATAGTCACTGTACAGTTTAGCTGTTGTGCTTGTACAAAACCAAAGCTTAAAAACACCAATAACGTAACTATCTTGTTCATAATCTCTAAACATTTAAATTTTATAACACAGATTGTTTTCCAATCTATGTTTCGGCGTATATTTTTAATCTACTATTTTGAAAAATGCAGAATCACTTTATTCAAAATATCAGTCGCAACAGATTCTTTTGATTTTAATTCCATAGGTTCAATTTTAAAATTTTTATCAATAAATGTTACTTTATTGGTTTCTTTTTTAAAACCAGCACCTTTATCTTGTAAGGAATTTAAAACAATCAAATCTAAGTTTTTTTTCTGAATTTTCAACTTAGCATTCTCAATTTCATTTTCAGTTTCTAATGCAAATCCAATTAAAAACTGTTCTTTTTTAATAGCTCCTAAAGAAGACAATATATCTTTTGTCTTTTCAAGTTCTATAGAAAACTCAGTCGCAGTTTTTTTAATTTTTTGATCTGCAACAAATTTTGGTCTGTAATCTGCAACAGCTGTCGCTGCAATAGCGAAGCATCAACATCATTAAAATACAAATGACAAGCATCGTACATTTCCTGAGCAGAAACAACATCTATAACTTTCACCAAAGCATTTTTAGCCTTGTAATGCGTTGGACCAGCAACTAAAAACACTTCTGCACCTAAACTCGTCGCTTCATTAGCAATATCAAACCCCATTTTTCCTGAAGAATGATTTCCTATAAAACGCACGGGATCTATTGCTTCGTATGTTGGCCCCGCAGTAACTAGTATTTTTTTCCTTTTAAAGGCGACTTACTCTCTAAATCAGCTTCTAAGAAAGCAATTATATTTTCAGGTTCTGCCATTCGGCCTTCACCAGACAAACCACTTGCCAATTCTCCATTTTCAGCTGGAATCATAATGTTTCCAAACTGTTTTAAAGAAGCAAAACTGGATAAAGTTGAAGGATGTTTGTACATATCCAAGTCCATTGCAGGTGCAAAATAGACCGGACATTTAGCTGATAAATATGCCGCAATTAAAAGATTATCGCAGTTTCCTGTGGTCATTTTAGATAATGTGTTTGCAGTCGCTGGCGCAATCAGCATAATATCAGCCCATAAGGCCAATTCTACGTGATTATTCCAAACTGCTTCTTCATCATCTTGATTAAAGAAACTTGAATGTACAGGATTTTTTGATAAAGTAGATAATGTAAGAGGGGTTACAAAATCCTTAGAAGCAGGTGTCATTATCACTTGGACATGTGCACCTGCTTTTATAAAAAGTCGTACTAATGTGGCTGTTTTATACGCTGCTATTCCACCGGAAACACCCAGTAAAATATTTTTCCCGTTTAAAACTGACATGGTACTATTATTTGTTTGAACTTCTGTGGTAAGTTTTACCGTCTAACCATTCTTGAACAGCTAAAGCGTGTGGTTTTGGTAATTTTTCGTAAAATTTAGAAACTTCGATTTGTTCTTTATTTTCAAAAACTTCTTCTAGACTATCATTATAAGTAGCAAACTCTTCTAATTTTTCAGTCAATTCTTTTTTAATCTCAGAATTAATTTGATTTGCTCTTTTAGCCATAATGGTAATTGCCTCATACACATTTCCTGTTGGCTCTTCAATAACTGTTTTATTATAAGTTACTGTGTTAACAGGAGCATTCGTCTTTTTTAAATCCATGACTTTATTTTATTTAGTAAATTTTTGTAAATCTGTTTCAACTCTGGCATTCATTTCTTCTGCCTTAACTTTGTATTTTGTATCGCTTTTAAACTTGATTAAGTTTCCGTAAGTCGCTTTAGCAACATTTAGACGCTCTTCCATTTTTGAAGGCACGCTATTGATTGCCAGTTGATATGCTGAATCATATTTATAAAACAACGCATCTTCTTTAAAAGGTGTTCCAGGATAATCAGCGATAAAATTATCAAAAGCTACTAAAGCTGATTTATAATCTGAAATTGTATTGTAACCTTTAGCATTTTCGTATGCTTTTTTCTCTAATTTACCATTTAACAGTTGCACCGTTTCATTTGCCTGAGCAACATATTCGGAATTTGGATAATTATCAATAAAAGCTTGTAATTTTTCTAATGCTTTTAAAGTATCTGTTTGATCCAGACTGTAAACAGGAGCTAATTTTGAATAACTGTAAGCACCTAAAAATGTCGCTTCCTGTACTTTTTCACTTCGTGGGTAACCAGAAACAAAAGATTCAAACTGATAACCAGCTAAATAGTATTGTTTCGTTTTATAATAAGACTGTGAAAACATATAAAACAACTTTTCTGCCTGAGGTTTTCCTCTATAAGATGTCGCTAATTGTTCGAAAAGACGAATCGCTTTTGAATATTTTCCGGCATCATACATTTTTGTTGCCATGTCAAATTTAGTCGCAACATCTTCATTTTTTAATGCTTTTTGATACTCTCCACAAGAACAAAAAAGGGCTACAACAATTAACAGCGATACTATTCTTTTCATTTTCTTACTTTTATTATGATCTCTCAGACAATTATGCCAAAGCAAAATCACACCGAAGTTTCGGTGGCAAATTTAGTTATTAATTTAGCTACTACAAAATATTTTTTAGTATAATAAAATCGCGTAAAACTTACGTTTATTTAATACTGTTTTTAACAAATTCATTTAATCTTTCTGCCAGCGAATCGTCTACAGTTACTAAAGGTAAACGAACGGTATTGTCAGCAATTCCAAGCGCTTGGAAGATTTGTTTAATTCCAGCAGGATTTCCCTGTTCAAAAATCATATCAATACTGTCCGACAAGAAATAATGCGTTTTGAATGCATCGGCGACTTTTTTATTTAATCCTAATCGAATCATTTCTGAAAATTCTTTAGGAAAACCTTGTCCAATTACAGAAATTACGCCGGCGCCTCCCGCCAAAACAATTGGCAGTGCCAGCATATCGTCTCCAGAAATTACAAGAAAATCTTTGGGTGCATTTTTAATAATCTGCATCGCCTGCGCCATATCTCCTGCGACTTCTTTAATTGCTACAACATTCTCAAAATCATTCGCAAGACGAATTACTGTTGAAGGAAGCATATTACTTGCTGTCCTTCCTGGAACATTATATAGGATTACAGGAACTGGAGAAGCCTCGGCAATTGCTTTAAAATGCTGATAAATTCCTTCCTGCGTTGGTTTATTATAATAAGGTGAAACAGATAAGATTGCTTCAAAAGCAGTAAAATCTCTTGTTTTTAATTCCTCAACAATCTGCATAGTATTATTTCCTCCAACTCCTAAAACTAGAGGCAGTCTTCCTTTATTTACATCGATTACTGTCTTTACAACCAACTCTTTCTCTTCTGTTGTAAGGGTAGCATTTTCTGCTGTTGTTCCCATAACCACAAGATACTCCACTCCTCCATCTATAGAGAAGTTCACGATTCGTTGTAAAGCTTCGATGTCAACTGAAAAATCTTTTTTAAATGGCGTTACAAGTGCAACACCAGTTCCTATCAATGATTGCATATTTTAATTATAATTTATTTTAATTTTTTTAAATACCTAAACAATTCCGAAACGAATAGTTTATAGTTGTTCAATTCTGTATTAATCATCCAACGATTTAAATTAGCATCCACACTAGAAAAACCGACTTTAAATTTAGCTTTTGATTTACTTGTGATCATCATTAAAATGATATTTTCGACATCATAATAACTTAACAAAATATCAAATTCTGTATTTATAAAATCGTTTAAGAAATCTGCTGTAATTTCTCCTCTCCAATTGATATCTTTTTTACCAAAAGTAGGTCTTAAATACGTTTCTTTTTTGTCAAATTTTCCTTTGTATGCGACAATTTTTATGTTTTCTGAAGCAATTCCCTGAAGGTTTAATTCCTTTATCAGCGCTTCCGAATGTGTAAAATTACTTTCATCTATCAATAAACCAACTGTTTGAACGTTCTTAGAAAAGACTTCGTTTTTTGCATTACGTAAGTTATTTTTTAATGATTTTTTTACAAAAAATTCCTTTGTATAATTCAAAAACATACTACTTTTACTAGATTACAAAATTAATTATTTAAGTTGCATTTAAAATGGTAAAACTAAAAAAGTATAACGGATTTTTGAAACTTTTTGTTATATTCTTAACACTTTTTTTTATATCTTCCTGTAGTCAGAAAAACTACAATTTAACAAAAATAGAAGGAAAACAACTTCCTATTACTGAAAAAGATGCTGAAACTCCAGCAATTGAAAGCTTTATTAAACCATATCGCGATCACATCAATCAAGATTTGGATAATGTGCTGGCTTATTGTCCTGAAACGCTGGATAAAAGCACAGGGAAATGGCAGACTAGAATTGGCAGTTTATTAGCTGATGTATGTCTGCAGAGAGGCAGACAAGGTTTTTAAAGCTCGTGAAAATAAAGATATTGATATGTGTCTTTTAAATCATGGTGGTATTCGTGCCATTTTGCCTAAAGGAAATGTTACTGCAAGAACAGCTTTTGAAATTATGCCTTTTGAAAATAATCTGGTTGTTTTGGCTTTAAAAGGAGAACAAATTCAAGATATCGTCGCCTATATAATAAAGGAGAAAAAACCACAGCCTTTGTCTGGAATGACTTTTACAATTACAAAAGAAAACACTGCTAAAAATATTCAGATTCAAGGAAAACCACTTGATTTAAATAAAACTTATTATGTTGCCACAAACGATTATTTGGCAAATGGCGGTGACAGCATGACTTTCTTCTCCAAAAGCACTCAGAAATTTGATTTAAATTATAAGCTTAGAAATGTGCTTATTGATTACTTCACAGAGGTTGATACAGTTCTTGCGCCGAAAAACGTTAGAATTACTGAAGAATAAAATTTCGAAAACAATATAGCATTCCTGAAAAAAAATATAAAATGAAAAGAAGAGAGTTTATCGAAAAAACGGCAGCAAGTACCGCACTATTAAGTTTAGGTTTGTCTTTGAGCAGTTTTGATACTAACGATATTAAGCATTTAACTATTCTACATACTAATGATGTGCACAGTCACATCGATCCTTTTCCTGCTGATGATCCGCGTAATCCTAATAAAGGAGGTGTATCTCGCCGTGCGAGCATTAATAGAAACTATTCGCAAAGAAAACCCGAATGTACTTTTGCTTGATGCCGGGGATATTTTTCAAGGAACTCCTTACTTTAATTATTATGGAGGTGAATTGGAGTTTAAGTTGATGAGCATGATGAAGTATGATGCTTCGACTATTGGAAATCACGATTTTGACAATGGTCTTGACGGTTTATATGCACAACTTCCACATGCAAGTTTTGACTTCATTTGTTCTAACTATGATTTTAAAAACACCGTTATGGACGGACATGTGAAACCGTACAAAATTTTCAATAAAAACGGAATTAAAGTTGGTGTTTTTGGACTTGGAATTGAGCTGGAAGGTTTAGTGGACAAGCAATTATACAAGGAAACGGTTTATAATAATCCTGTTGAAATCGCACAGGATATGACACAGCTTTTAAAGAAAGAGCAGAAATGTGATTTGGTCATTTGTCTTTCGCATATTGGTTATAAATATAGAGATGATGCATCGAAGATCTGCGATCTTAAACTGGCGGAATTAACTCAGGATATTGATTTAATTATTGGCGGGCATACACACACTTTCTTAGACAAGCCAACTATTGTAAAAAACAAAGCTGGTAAAGAAGTATTGGTAAATCAAGTAGGTTGTTACGGAATTAATTTAGGCCGTATTGATTTTTACTTTGATAAAGACAAAGCTCATACAAACCAAGGAACAACTATTGTTGTATAGGTTTATTTTGAATTCTAGCTTTTTCTAAAAAGTATTCTACCATAAAGAAATAAGCTAGAATTTGAGTTGTATCTCGGATTAAAACCAAAACAATTGAATACGAAAAGTATTCATTAAAAATATAGAAAATATCAGAGAAGATGTAGCTTACTGCCATTAATGACATTAGTAATGTAATATGCGTTCCTTTTGTGATGTAACTTACAAAACAATAAGAGCCTAATGTACTTAAAACGATTCCATAAAAAGTGTATAAAAAATTATATCTTTTCATGCTGTCGAGCTGTAAACTCAAAACAGAAACAAGAAGATATACAATAAAAATAACTACAATAGAAATAGGCAGAATATCTCTTTTGGTCAATTTTATACGTTCATGCTCTCGAATAAAAATTCTTACTATCAGCAGATAGACAATTAAGAAACTTACTGCACCTCCAATCTCAGAGCTTTCGACATTCATTAAGTCAAACACTTGTCCCACAAAACAAAAAAAGAAAATCACACCTTCTGATTTTCCAATTTTGAATTCACTGCTGATTAAAAAATAAATAAAAATAGCGGGAAGAACAATTGCTTTAGCATAAGTCGCAAAGAATTCCTGCTCTGTATAATCGAAAATGATTGTACATAACAAGGCTAGAAAAAACAAAATTAATGATGGCTTATTCGGTGTCATTTAATTTGTTGATAAAATCTTCTTCTGATAATATAGTAATATTTAATTTGGTTGCTTTTTCTAATTTCGCTGGTCCCATATTATCTCCTGCAACAACAAAATCTGTTTTTGCAGAAATTGAGCTTCCAACTTTTCCTCCATTGTCTTCAATGGCTTTCTTTAATTCGTCTCTTGAAAATTGGCTGAATACTCCAGAAACTACAAATGTTTTGCCGTTAAATTTATCTGTCGCATTTGGATTGATTCGTTCTTCGATTTGAAATTGAACGCCATAATTTTTTAAGCGTTCGATAATCTTTTGATTTTCTTCATTTTCAAAAAATTCAATAACACTTTTGGCTATTCTTTCACCAATTTCATCAACCAAAATTAAATCCATTAAAGAAGCTTGGCTTAATGCATCAATATTTTTATAATGCTTTGCTAATTTTTTGGCTACAGTTTCTCCAACAAAGCGAATTCCTAATGCAAATAACACACTTTCAAACGGGATTTCTTTAGATTTCTGGACTCCATTTACCAGATTCTCAGCAGATTTCTTTGCCATTCTTTCTAAATGCAGAATATCTTCTACTTTCAATTCGTACAAATCAGCGTAATTATGTACTAAATCATTTTTAAAAAGTAATGCAACGGTTTCTCCGCCAAGTCCTTCTATATCCATGGCTTTTCGAGAAATATAATGTTGCACTCTGCCTATAATCTGTGGCGGACAGCCGTAAAAATTTGGGCAATAATGATTGGCTTCGCCTACATTTCTAACCAGTTCAGTGTGACATTCTGGACAATAAGCGATATAGTGCGTTTTTTCTGAATTTTCAGGGCGCTTATCTAAATCTACAGCAATAATTTTTGGAATAATCTCTCCTCCTTTTTCAACAAAAACAGTATCATTTATTCTAATATCTAATTTTTCGATTTGATCGGCATTGTGAAGAGAAGCTCTTTTTACAATAGTTCCTGCAAGCTGTACGGGCTCTAAATTGGCAACAGGAGTTATAGCGCCAGTTCTTCCAACTTGATATGAAATTGATTTTAATTTGGTAGAAACTTGTTCTGATTTGAATTTGTAAGCAATTGCCCAGCGCGGTGATTTGGCTGTATATCCTAATTCTTCCTGATGCTGAATACTGTTTACTTTTATAACAACACCGTCTGTTTCATAAGGCAGATTATGACGATGAACATCCCAATAATCAATAAAATCAAAAACTTCTTGCATGTTGTTGACTAATTTTGCTTCTTTTGGCACTTTGAATCCCCAGTTTCTAGCCGATTCTAATCCTTCAAATTGTGATGAAAAAGGTAAATTATTTCCTGTCACAAAATACAACAAACATTCCAGCGGACGTTTGGCAACCTCAGCGCTGTCTTGTAATTTTAAACTTCCTGAAGCTGTATTTCTTGGGTTTGAATATGGTGTTTCTCCGATTTCGATTAATTCCTGATTCATTTTTTCGAAACCTTTAAATGGCAGAATTATTTCTCCGCGAATATCAAATTTATCCGGATAATTTCCTTTTAAATGAAGCGGGACCGATTTTATAGTTTTGATATTATTGGTTACCTCATCACCTTGAAAACCGTCTCCGCGTGTTAACGCCTGAACTAATTTTCCGTTTTCATAAGTAATACTAATAGAGGCACCATCATATTTTAATTCGCAGGTATATTGCAGATTAACGTTTCCTAGAACTCTTTGAATACGATTTTCCCAATCTAGCAGATCTTCTTTAGAATAGGAATTATCCAAAGAATACATTCTATACTGATGCGCTATTGTTTTAAAATTTTTGGTAATCGCGTCGCCTACTCAGCTGCGTTGGGGAGTTTTCATCAAAAAATTCTGGATGTTTATTTTCTAAATCCTGAAGTTCTTTTAGTTTACTATCAAAATCATAATCTGAGATTGTGGCATTATCCAACACATAGTAGTTGTAATTGTGTTGATTAAGTTCATTTCGTAATGTTTGAATGGTATCTTGAATGCTCATAAAAAAATGCAAATTATAATAATGATAAACTGAGTATCAAAATTAGAATTTATTTTTGTTCAAAAGCATAAAATGTAAAAGTTTTAAAAAATCAAAAATCAGACTGCAAATTCATGCAGTCTGATTTTCTCCTTGTCCATTATTCTTAAAAAAGAATTAATAAAAACCAACTTCCAAATGGTTTCGACGTTATATATTTTAAACTGATAATCAATAAATTACAGCACAAATATAAAACTATTTTTGAATAATGATAAAATCTGAGCGTCTATTTAGTACATGTTCTTCTTCTGTACATTTTACACCATTTTTACATTTATTAATTAATCGGCTTTCTCCATAACCAATAGCACTTTCAATTCGAGAAGGATCAATGTCTTGAGAAACAATATAATCTCTAGTTGATTTCGCTCTATTGTCTGAAAGTTTTAAATTATAAGCATCTTTTCCGCGAGAATCTGTATGTGATTCGATCTTGATTCTGATGTTTGGAAATTTTCGCATAATAAAAACTACTTTAGACAATTCTTCAACTGCTTTTGGTGTAATATCGAATTTGTCATAATCGAAATAAATTGGATTTACATCTACTTTTTCAACACCTTGTTTCTTAACAACCAGGTCATCGTAGTTACTCAATTCAAAATTCACATCTTTGATTTCACCGCCATTGTCATTAGTTGTTTCAACCGTTTTATCATCGCTGCTGTAATTTGGTTTTGCCGCAATCATTTTTACTACTTTATTACAGGGAACCTCTATAGCATATTTACCATCAAAGTTTGTTTTGGTTTCACCCAAAATTTCGCTGAAAGAATTGTATGCCATTATCGTAACGTCTGTTAAAGGCTTTTTACTTTTGTGGTCTATAGCCATTCCAGAAATACTCTGATTACAAACTGGTTTTCCTTTTACGAAAGAATAAATATCATCATCGCCTTTTCCTCCTGCTCTATTAGAAGAAAAATAGCCGTAACCATTTGTTCTGTCAATTATAAAAGAAAAATCATCCTTGTTACTATTTATAGGAGCTCCAAGATTTTTTGGTGATGAAAAACTTCCATCTGCCAGAAAGGTACTTTCGTAAACATCTAAATCTCCCCAGCCATAATGTCCATCAGAAGAAAAATACAAAGTCCCATTTTGATAAAATGGAAACACTTCGTTACCAATAGTATTAATTTTTGGTCCTAAATTTTGAGGCGAACTCATCGTTCCATCAGCGACAATTTTTACTACATACAAATCTGTTTCACCATATCCGCCCGGCATATCTGATGCAAAGAAAAGCCATTGCCCGTCTTCGCTTAATGATGGATGTCCTACGGAATAATCATCGCTGTCAAAAAATACTTTCTGCGGATTTTCTAATTTATTATCAACAATTGATCCCTTGATAATCTGGAAATTATTGACTTTAGCATCATCCACAACCAATTTATTTTTCTTTACAATATTTGTTGAATAATAAATGGTTTTTCCCTGAACATCAAAACTTGCAGTTGCTTCATGATATTTGGTCATTACATTTGGAAGAAATACACTTTCATTAAATAAACTTCCATCGGCTGGATTTCTTTCTGCTAAATACAAGTTCAAAAAAGGCTGATTGTTCCAAGTGTACAGTTTATCGATGAACTTTGTAGTATCACGAGCCGAAGTAAATACAACATTGTCTTTGAAGAAAGTTGCGCCAAAATCTGATTTACTGGTATTAATATCTAGATTTTTAATGGTATAAAGCGGTTTTGCTTTCGCTACGCTGTCCATATATTTCTTTTGGGCAACATATCTATTAATCTCCGCTTTATCTCCTTTTTTATCCAAATACTCTCTTGTGGTTTTATCTGCTTCGTCATAATCCATAACTGCTTTCATGGATTGGATGTAACGCAGATAGTAAATATCAGTCAAATTGTTACCTTGAACTTCATACAGTTTTTTATACCATTTAAGTGCATTTCTGGAATCAGAAATAAAATAGTACGAGTCTGCCGCGTTTTTAAGAGTCTGAGCTGAAGGGTCTTTTATGTTTTGCAAACATTCTTCATAGGCTTTAGAAGCATCTAGATAAGAAAAGTTTCGAAACAAAGCATCCGCTTTCTTCAAGTTTGTTTTTTGAGCGAAACTAAACGTAACGCTCAAAATCAAACATAGGATATATAGTTTTTTCATAGGTTTTATTTTTAGAAGAATCGAGGAGATTTAATTTTGCTTTGGTTTTTGACAAATTGATAACGCAAGATGATTTCGTGAGAACCATCATTGTATTTATTCAATTGGCTTACAGTGTAATCAAAAGAATATCCGAGATAAAAACTTGGTGAAATTTGAAAACCTGCCAGTATACTTACAGAATCATCTGTTCGATACGCTCCTCCTATAACAAATTTTTCCTGAATCATAAAATTTGCCGATATGTCTGCGGTAAGTGGTGCCCCGCTTACTGCTTTTACTAAAAATGCTGGTTTAAATTTCAAATTTGGATTCAAATCGAAAACGTAACCTCCCATTAAAAAGTAATGCAGACGATCATAATCAATAGATTCCTGAACATCGTCATAGTAATCACTTCTAATAAAACTTGGAACAGAAAGCCCTACATACCATTTATCTGTATAATAATAAACTCCGGCTCCTACTGCTAATTTCATTTGGTTGTTAATGTTCTGATTTAACAAAACATCATCATTGTCATAATATCTTCCTTTAGACCAATCAATGTTTAACATTCTCATTCCTGCTTTTAAACCGAAAGCAAGTCTTTGCTCATATCCCAATGGTATAGAATAAGAGAAGTTTCCATCAAGGTATAATTCATCTGAAGGACCAATTTTATCATTTACAACGCTCAATCCTAAACCGATTTTTTTCATTTCGAAGAGGAGAATGAATGGAAAATGACTGCGTTTCTGGTGCACCATCAATTCCAATCCATTGTGAGCGATATAAAAGTGTCGCTTCTATGGTGCCGGTAGACCCAGCATAAGCTGGATTTACCGCCATAGTATTGTACATATACTGGGTATATTGAGGATCTTGTTGTGCTGTGGCACAAACCGTGATAAAAGAACATATTAAAATGAAATATGTTTCTAATGATTTTATATATAGTTTCATAACGATACTTATTTAGTTTAATTAATTAGATGATTAATAGAAGTGGATTATCTCATAATAGACAACCAGCCTTTTTTAACCGTTCCATCTCCAATGGTTATCACATAAAAATAAGTACCTGTTGGCAAGATATCTCCTCTATTAACAACTCCAGATACATTTGCAGTTCCGTTCCAATCATTTTCATAATGTACTTTGCTGTACACTAATGCTCCCCATCTGTTGAATACTTTCAACTCGTTGTTTGGATAAGATTCGATACAATCAATTCTGAACAGATCATTTTTCCCGTCATTATTTGGCGTAAACTCATTGTAAACAGTCAAACAAATTGGCACTAAAGTTACTGAAGCTGAATTGTTTGATGCATCAACATCTAAAGGCGTTGAAATTTCGACAGTGGCCACACTTGTATAGTCGCCGCTTGGTAACACTTCTGCAACAATCGTCAATGTTACACTTTGACCAGCAACTAATGTCGGTATTGTCCAAATTTGTGCTATTGGATCGTATACTCCTGCAGATGTAGATGAACTTACTAATTCTAAACCACTTGGAATTAAATTACTAACATTTGTATTTATGAAATCTCCTTCGCCAACATTGTTAACCGTTATAGTAAATGTTACTTGATCACCAAAATTTGGAGTCGGGTTATCTACTGTATTAGTGATAGTTAAATCTGAACAGCTTGTTACACTAACATTTAATGTTTTAACTGTTCTTTCGTCACAATTGTTCACATAAGCAACAGTAACTGTTCCAGGACCAATATCAGACCAAGAAACTGTAACAGATCCATCGGCTGTACCTCCTCCTGTAACGATTGTTCCTCCATTAACTGTCCAAACATAATTCGATTTTCCATTTGCAATTGAATAGGTCACTCCTTTAAATACACATGGAGTATCATCTGTAGTTGCAATTTGAACAGCAAGCATCATTTTCGAATGTAACTATTATTCCCAATCTTGGTCCGTTATCACATCCATTAAATGTATTAGTTAATGAACTTGCATAGTAAGTTGTTGCAGTAAGCGACGTGTTCGCGACTAATGGTGTTCCGCCAGTTGCACTGTTATAGAAAACTACATTTGCTTCATTTACTAAAATATTAGCTAATGTTGGAGCTGCAGATAAGCAAAATGATTGCGTAGTTCTTGGAGTTGTAACTACACTTGGTGTATTTACATTTACCGTAACTGCTAATCTAACTGGATTTTCACAGGCAATTGCACTAGAAACTGCACCATAATAAGTACCATTTGCGAGAGCAGTTATCGCTGGAATTGCTGTTCCGCCTGTCGCTGTACTGTACCAAACCACATTTGCTTCATTTACTTGAATATTTGCAACTGTTGGTGAATTTAAAGTACAGAAATTTTGAGTTGTACTAGTCGTAGTTGGTGTCGGACTTGGATCACCTACTGTAACTGTTACCTGTAAACGTGTTGTGCTTTCACAGCCTGTTACAGGATCTACAATATTTCCGTAGTAAATTCCAGAAGTAAGAGCTGTAGTTGCCGGAATTGCTGTTCCGCCTGCGGCAGATGCAAACCATGTTACATTGCTCTCATTAACTTGAATATTAGCAATTGTTGGTGCATTTGCCGAACAGAAACTTTGAGCAAGCATTGTTCGTTGTTGGATTTATTGTGTTTCCAACTGTAACCGCTACCTGTAATCTTACACTGCTTTCACAGCCTGTTGCTGGATCTTTTATTGCTCCAAAGTAAGTTGCTGTTGTTAAAACTGCTGTTGAAGCTAAAACTGTTCCACCAGTTTGCGTTGTGTACCAAACCACATTACTTTCATTCACTTGAATATTAGCAACTGTCGGATTTGTTCCTGAACAGAAAGTTTGTGCTAACGAAGTAGTTGTTGGTGTTGCTGGATTGGTAACAATTACATCAACTGTTAATCTTGTTGCACTTTCACATCCAGTAGCTGGATCAGAAATCGCCGCAAAATATTGTCCTGTAGTTAAAGCCGTTGTTGATGGAATAACTGTTCCGCCTGTTAAAGCTGTATACCAAACAATATTAGTTTCATTAGTCTGAATACTCGCAAATGTTGGCGCGTTTACCTGACAGAAGTTTTGTGTTCCTGCTGTTACCAATGTCGGTGTTGCAGGATTATTCACAATCACGTCAACTGTTAATCTTACTGCACTTTCACAACCAGTAGCGGTGTCTGAAATTGCTCGCAAAATACTGTCCTGTGGTCAAGGCAGTTGTTGACGGAATGACTGTTCCGCCTGTTAAAGCTGTGTACCAAACAATATTACTTTGAGTTGTCTGAATACTCGCAAACGTCGGTGCATCGTCCTGACAGAAATTTTGTGTTCCTGCTGTTACCAATGTCGGAGTTCCCGGATCGTTTACAATTACATCAACGGTTAATCTTGAAGCGCTTTCGCAACCAGTAGCAGAATCAGAAATTGCCGCAAAATATTGTCCTGTTGTCAAGGCTGTTGTTGATGGAATAACTGTTCCGCCTGTTAAAGCTGTATACCAAACAATATTAGTTTCATTAGTCTGAATACTTGCAAATGTCGGTGCATCTTCCTGACAGAAGTTCTGTGTTCCCGCTGTTACCAGTGTAGGTGTCGCAGGGTTATTTACAATAACATCAACTGTTAATCTTACTGCACTTTCACATCCAGTAGCTGGATCAGAAATTGCCGCAAAATATTGTCCTGTAGTTAAAGCTGTCGTTGATGGAATAACTGTTCCGCCTGTTAAAGCTGTATACCAAACAATATTACTTTCATTAGTCTGAATACTCGCAAATGTCGGCGCGTTTACCAGACAAAAGTTTTGTGTTCCTGCTGTCACCAATGTTGGTGTTGCAGGATTATTCACAATCACGTCAACTGTTAATCTTACTGCACTTTCACAACCAGTAGCGGTGTCTGAAATTGCTCGCAAAATATTGCCCTGTTGTCAAGGCTGTTGTTGATGGAATAACTGTTCCGCCTGTTAAAGCTGTGTACCAAACAATATTACTTTGATTTGTCTGAATACTTGCAAATGTTGGTGCATCTTCCTGACAGAAATTTTGTGTTCCTGCTGTTACCAATGTCGGAGTTCCCGGATCGTTTACAATTACATCAACGGTTAATCTTGAAGCACTTTCACAACCAGTAGCAGAATCAGAAATTGCTTGCAAAATATTGTCCTGTTGTCAAGGCTGTTGTTGATGGAATTAAAGTTCCGCCAGTTAAAGCTGTATACCAAACAATATTAGTTTCATTAGTCTGAATACTTGCAAATGTCGGTGCATCTTCCTGACAGAAGTTCTGTGTTCCTGCTGTTACCAATGTTGGTGCAACTGGATCATTTACAATTACATCAACTGTTAATCTTACTGCACTTTCGCATCCAGAAATTGGATCTGAAATCGTCGCAAAATATTGTCCTGTTGTTAAAGCTGTTGTTGATGGAATAACTGTTCCGCCTGTTAAAGCTGTATACCAAACAATATTAGTTTCATTAGTCTGAATACTCGCAAATGTCGGCGCGTTTACCAGACAGAAATTTTGTGTTCCTGCTGTTACCAGTGTTGGTGTTGCAAGATTATTAACGGTAACTGTTACCGCTAATCTTACACTACTTTCGCAACCTGTTACAGCATCTGTTGCATCGCATAATAAATACCGTTCACTAAAGCGACAGTTGAAGCAACTACATTTCCTGCTGTTGGTGCATCGTACCAAACAACATTACTCTCGTTTACTTGAATACTAGCAACTGTTGGTGCATCTGCCTGACAGAAATCTTGAGTATCATCACCAGTTGTTGGTGTATTTGGATCACTAATCATTATTACTGCATCTTGTAATGTACCTGCAAGATTTTCACAAGTGTTTGTGCTTGAAACAGCCACATAATAAGTAATCGGACTCATTGCTTTTGTTAAGCCTACAGCAGTCAATACACCTGCAAGCATCTATCGTATAAGTAACAGAGTTTATAGTTGCTCCACTTGTAATTGGCTGTGTTTTAGCCGCATCTAAATACCAAGTAAATACTGGACTAGATAAAGCTGGTGCGCTTGGTGTTAATGATACTGGCAAACTATGACACACTGTTACGTCATCTACTAAAATATCATTTACAGTTGAAGGAGGCAAAATTGTGAAAGTAATTTGTTTTCTATCTGCTACTGCAGTTTCACAAAATTGATCTGAACTCACTCCAACATAGTATGTATAAGTTCCTGGAGCTAATCCGTTTACTACTAACTGTGCAGTTGTTTCACCTGGAATTAACTGACTTGTAGTTCCATTAAAACTATACCAAGAATAAACTGGATTTGTTACAACTGGTGTTCCGCTTAAACTTGTTGCTAATGTTACATTTCCAGAAACAGAACAAACTGAAGTTGCTGTTCCTCCATTTAAAGTAATATCTGTTAAAGCATTTATTGGAGCAGAAGCTTTAACTTCAACAGTTACTTCTCCTCTTGCAAATGTTGCACAACCGTAACGTACCGGTTGTACGTAATATTTATAAATTCCTGTTGCTAAATTTGCCGGAACTGTAAAAGTAGGACCAGTAGCAACTGAGTTTCCTCCTGTTTCAGCATCATACCATATATAAGTTGAACATCCATCTTCAGGAATTTGAAGAGTAATATCGGTTCCTGGACAAACTATAATTTTATTTTGAGGATCTGCTCCAGTAACAGTTGTATTTGCAGTTCTTTCTACAGTATGAACTCTTAAGAAATCCAATACACTCGCAACTCCTCCAAATCGAATTCTAACTCTATCGTAAATTTCTGTTGGTGAAGAAACTAAAACCACCGCCAAAGAATTTCCCGGCAATAATCTTAAGCTTAACAATTGACTTGTATTTTGAATTGGATCTCCTACAGCTATATTTCCTAAGTAACGCTGAATAGTAAAACCAGTAAGTAAATTAACATCTAAAAGTGCTCCTGGTTTAGAAATTACTATTCTTAAAGAATCACTTATTACTGATGGTGTTTTAAACTGGACTGTTAAATCTGCAATTGCTAAAACTCCTGCTCCACTATACATTGTAGCGAAAGTAGAAATATCATTATCTGCCACATTAAAAGCATCACTAACACCAACCAAAGCAGTAGCCGCTCCTATTCCAATATCTGTAGCTCCATAAAATACATCTTGAATATCTCCTGGAGTACAAGTTACACTTGTAACAGATCTGTTATAATAAGCATCAAACACTTTTGTATTTTGAGCTAGACTTAAAACGGAGGCAGACTGAATTCTAATTCCGTCATAATCTTGAGGTCCTGATGCATCTGATGGAACAAAAGTAAACTCATACGTATTATCTCCAGAGATTAGGTTTAATAATGAACCCGATACAGATTGCATGGTTCCAATATCAACTCCTGCTTTAGTTCCAATAACTGATAAATTTTGACCAACAGCTAACAAACTGTATTCTGATCCTAATTTTACCGTTACTGGAGTTCCTTTTACGATATTAGCTGGCCAAGTTAAATTCTGCCAAGTTGTACCAACACCTAATAATCCTAAACCTGTTGTAATTGTTGAAAATGTTTGAGGATTTCCGTCAATAGCATTTCCAGGATTAGAAACTCCCCCTGTAAGTATATTTCCAGCTGACTGACCATTTGCATATACTCTTTCGTTCAAAGATTGGCAATTGCTCAAATCAATCACATTTATAATTTTTGTTGCAGTTGCACTACAAGAACCAGCCGCTTACAACCACAGTATAAGTATAAACTCCAGGAGTGTTTAATTGTCCTGTTGAAAATACTGGTCCTGCTAAAGCATTTCCTTGAGGGTCAAACCATGCAATCGTCGCTCCTGTTGGCGTTGGCGTTGCAACTAAAGTAACGGTTGTTCCAATAGCAACTGATTCTGAAGGATCTGTTACAATCACGCTTGGCAAAGCATTAATTGTAACATTGACAACAGCTTTCTCCGAAGTACAAGTATCCCCATTTACTTGCGATGTTATAAAGTAATCACCAGCAACAGTAATATTTGTCTGCTGCATTGCAGATATTTCTACATCTGTCGCATTATAAAACTTATATGTTGTATTTCCTGATGTATCAAAACTTGTAATAGCATCTGCTAAATTAGCACTTCCACAACCCACTAATGTCGCATTTACAGCTGGCGCAGGAGTAGTAGAAGGGAAAGTAACAGTAACTTGTTTTAATGTTCCGTTTATATTTTCGCAAGTCCCTCCATTTAAAGTCGCTATATAATAATTATATGGTGCACCTGAAGTTGCTAAACCAGAAATAGTAAGTGCACCTGTTATTGCATCTTTTGCAAATGATGCTGTCCCAATTATAGTTCCATCTACAATTTCTGTTGTTTTTACCTGATCTGTATAATATTTAAATTGAGCTCCCGCAATATTCGACGTAGGTGCTAAAACCGCCCCGCCAACACAAGTAGCCGTTACTGAATTTGCAATATTAATATCTGCATCTGTTGGAACTTGCAATACTGTAACTGTAACAGGTTGACGAACACTATTAGTACACAGACCTCTTACTTCTTCTATATAGTAAGTTGTTGTAGCTGTTAAATTACCTGTATCATAAGTATTTGTATTGGCGACTAAAGCTGTTCCTCCACTTGGGACACTATACCAGCTAAGAGTACCTCCAGCCGTCGTTGCTTGCGACTAATGCTGTTGACTGTCCAGAGCAAATTGGCGTAGCAGCACCTGTAATAGTCGCTTCTTTAAATTTAAATGAAGCTCCATAAATATCTAACTCTGTTAAAAGTGAAACAACTCCTCCCAAGCGTATTTGAACTCCTGAAAAATTGGCTCCAGCTATAAAACTAGCTCTAAATCGATTACCGCCTAATAGCTGTACATTCAAAATATTATTTATCGCCCCACCATCGCCATTACTTGCTCGCTCCATTATAACTCTCTAAAGAAATATAAGAAAGAGCACTGATATCCAAAGCACCTGGTAATCCAAGTTCAACTTCAATTACATCTCCTGCAAATCCTAGATTAGAAAAATCAAGTTTTTGTTGTACATAAGCTCCTAGCCCAATAGTGTTTTGAAGTCTGGTTGCTGTATTATAATCCGCATCAACAGAAAGTCCCTCAGTACCTGAAACTGCTCCACATAATGCACACAAACCTCCACTATTTGAGATCGTTTGAGTAAAAGGTCTTAAACATGACGTAATTGTAACTGCTGGTGTAATAACAACAGTAATTGCTGTCCTTACAGTACTTACACAATCTGAGTTATTTCTAGCAGAAATATAATATGTCGTATCAGTTGTTAAAGCAGGTGTAGTATAACTTGTTCCAGTAAATAAGAATGTTCCGTCTGTTGCAAGCATCATACCAATCATAAACTACTCCAGCAACAGGATTCGTAACTTGTAAAGTCACGATTTGTCCAGAAGGAATAACAACTACAGAAGAAGCTACCGTAGGAACTGAAGGTACTGGATTAACATTTACTGAAGCTTGAAAACGTGTACTGGAACAATTTCCAATAACAGCTTCCACATAATAATCCGTAGTTGTTGCTAATGGTGGCGTAGTAAATGAAGTACCTGTAAATATTAAATTTCCACCTGTTGCAAGCATCATACCAATTATAGGTAGTACCAGCAACTGGAGACTGAACAGTTAAAGTAGAAGTTTTTCCACTGCAAAGATTTAATGGAAGAGCGGTAACAGAAGGCGCTACAGGATCAGTAACTAATACCTGAACTGGATTTCTCTCGCCGTTAACGCATCCATTTCTTGTTATTTCAGTATAATAAGTTGTATCTGCTGTTAGAACAGGAGTAGTAAATGTTGCGGTAGTCGCTAACGAAGGTCCTCCCGTTGCAAGCACTATACCAATTTACTGTTTCTCCTGCGAGCAAGAGCGACAGTTATTGCCGCAGTTTGTCCACTGCAAATAGTTGTATTACCCGAAATAGCTGGGGCTTTATATCTGTATGAAGCTTGATAGATAGTAACCCTTGTCAATAACGTTGCTAAGCCGCCTAATCGAACTTCTACACGATCAAAATTAGCTCCAGCAACTACACTAGCTCTGTAGCGGATTCCGCTTAATAATTGTAGATTAATTAAACTATTATTTACTGGTGTTCTATCATTATTAAAAGTCGCTCCATTATACGTTGCTAAACTAACATATCCAATTAAAGAGACATCTGCTAGTCCGCCTGGAAATTCTAGTTCAACATCTACAATATCACCGGCTCTTCCAGGATTTGCAAATTGTAAGGTCTGCTGAACAGATCCTGTAAGCAAACCAATAGGAACACTAAGTCCACTTCCCGTCGCAGGATTTCCATCAACAGCATTATTTGGATTTTCAAAGTCGCAAGCTAGACATAAACCATTTACAAGAGTCTGCTCACTACCAGCCTCAAGACATCCAACAAGAGATGCTGGCTGAACATTTACTATCACTGGTACTCTAGTCGCGCTCACACACCTTCCATTTGGACTTTGTGCTTCAACATAATATGTTTTTGTAGCCGTTAAAACGGGAGTTGTAAAAGTTGCTGTATTTGTTGCCACTGGTGCACCTCCTACAGTAGTTTCATACCAATTTAATTGCGCTCCTACTTCAGAAGTTGTTGCATTTAAAGTCGCATTTTGACCTGATTGAATTGTGACACTTTGAGTTAGAACTGTAGGCGTTTCCGGAACCGCTGTCGAAACAACACTTATTCCTGTACGTGTACTTGTACAGCTTCCAATCGATGCTTCTACAAAAAATGGAGTAGTTCCTAAAGGCACCGTTGGTGAATAAGTCGTACCAGTTGCTAATGCAGTTCCACCCGTTGCAAGCAGAATACCAAGAATAAGTAGTTCCTGGAACAGGATTTAAAACTGATAGATTCGTTTGCCGCGTAGCTCCCGTAGAACAAACATTTTGACCCGTGTTATTAATTGCTGGAGCAACGGGATTAGACACATTTAAAACAACTGGTACACGAACATTTCCTTCGCATCCAGCTGTTCTTGAGATTCCAATGTAGTAAGTTGTATTAGCAGTCAATGCAGGAGTAGTAAAAGTATTTCCTGTTGCTAATGCGGTTGTAGAAAATTCTGAACTATACCAAGCAAGTGTAGTTCCTGCTGCTGGAGCCGCAGTAAGAGTAGTTGGAATACCAGCACAAACTGTTTGTGTTAAACCTCCAGCTACTGTTGGCTGTGCAAATTCTAAACGGATATCATAAATCCTTAAGTTCACCAGCAGACTTACTAGTCCACCGACTTGAACTTGAATTTGATTTGCATCTCCACTCAAAGTGTATCTCGCCACTGCAACTGTATTACCACTTAATAAATTTAAGTTCAGAAGCGGACTGTTTAACGATACTCTGGAACCTACATCGGCACCCGAATTTTTTGCTTGAACAGTTGCGTTCGATAACAAGCTAACATCCAGCAGGCTATTACCTGTACCAAAGTAAATAGCAATTTGATCACCGGCCCTCGCCGTCTGATTCAAGGTTACTGTTTCTTCAGCAACACATCCTAGCAACCCAATACCATTTGTTAAGGTTGCAAAAGTAGATAAGCCAGCACTGTCAAAAGCATTGGCCGGATTATTAACATCTACTCCTATACACAAAAGTCCTCCTCCCGCACTATTTGTCTGAGACACAGGTCTACAAATAGTTTGAGAAAATGCATTAGTGCATAAAAAGAATAAAGTTAAAAGTCCTAATAATCTCATTCGATGTTTGAGATTACAAAAAGTAAAATTTTTTTTCATAATTTGGAAGATTAGAAAATGGACAATAAAACACCTCTCGCAGTAAGTGCAAGCACCTACGCAATTAAACAATCAGTTAAAAATCAAATAGTTAAATCAAAATTTAAAAACTAAGAAATCAGTCTTTAAACTACGTTTATTAAAAAAATTTATGTTGAATTCGGCATATCGAAATATGCCAGAGAACAAATCCTATCTAGAGATAAAAAAAGTTCCAGTTTTTGTGAGGAAAAATGATTGTAGTCATTTTTCCAAGAGGAGTGATTTGATGCAGGTCTAATTTTCATAATGAAAATTTTTAGTTGACGTAGAATTGGGGGAATTCTCTTTTTATATATTTAAGTTCAATATTCTAAAGAAAGGTGATTAATCATTCTTTACAACCTTTTGTAATAAGATACTTAAGACTTGAACAATACTTATTGTCAATATAAAAGATTACGGTTCTTTATCAACTTCCGAAACGGGCTGAAAAAGAACGGTAAAATAAAAATGAAAATATCAGATAAAAAATTAGATTTAGTTATCACATAACCAGAAGGCTCATTATTGAGACGAAGTAAGCTTAATAGAATAAATAATAAAGCTAAAATAAAATGAACAACTAAAGTAAATTTGATGAAGAAAGTAATTGTCAATTCCATACGCAGATTTATTAAATTATTTTATAGTTTAAAAATTTCAATCTCAATAAACATACTTTGAAATATGAGTTTATAAAAACTATTTTAAGCCATTATGTTTTTGAAAAATACTAAGCAAAACTTTGTTTAACTTTCGTATTTTAAAATTAGAAAAAACACAAACACAAAACAAGAATAAAATTCCTATAATTTATTTCTTAAATAAAAACATACATCTTTGTAACCTCTGAAAATATCAGAAAAACCTACAGTTTTAACAAAATTAAGACGTAAATAATTTCTTAAATAAAAGTTCAACAAAAAGTGTTAAATAGAACAAAATAAAGTATAATCCTACATTACAACAAATTTTATCGACCAAATTATCCGTAATCCAGACCAAATACATCATAATTGTAAATTTTGATATTTATTTTTAAAAACATTGAAAGATTCAAAAAAAACAAGTATAAATACGGGGTAAAACTTTAATTAAACTTTAAACAAAAGTTAAAAAAATAAAAAAAAGGCAAACAATTAACAATCAATTGTTTGCCTTTTTAAAAGTAAAAAAGTGAGTTTTTAATAAATTATGACTCGATAATTGTATTGATCTGATTAAATAACTGTCCGTCGCTTAAAAATGCTCCCTGTTTAATCAATTCAAAAATGGAACTATTTCTCTCTTCTGTAAATACTTTCTTTCCAACTTTCATTTCGATAGTATCTGTAAACATATTATCGCTTAACCATTGGAGTCCTTCTTTTGTTAAAAAATCAGTCTCAGGAGAAAGCGATTTCAAAACAATTGATTGGATATAGGTATCAAAACAATGAAACAAAAAGATATGATTTTTAGAAAAATGCTCCAGATATTCTGCCCTGTTTAACACGCCTTCCCAAATTAAATCTGAAAAAACATCTAACTCCTGCTCAGCAACCTCTGGCTTATTCACTTTAAGCTCTTCCCATTCTTTTCTATCAATTGCCTGCGTCGCCAAAAAACTTGCAAATTCAGCATGCAATTCATCAAACTGTTCTTTTGTTAATCTTGCGTATTTCATTTCTTTTCAAGCTTTACGCTGTAAGCTATAAGCAGTATATGGCTTAATAACTTAAAGTCTAAATTATTTATTGTAAAAAAAATCCCGATTTGCATCGGGATTTAAGTATAGATTTTAAAACTATTACTTTTCAGCAACAATTTCGTATGGTAATTCAACAATTACATCTCTGTGTAAACGGATGCTAGCGCTGTATTTTCCTGTACGTTTAACAATACCACTAGTGATGAATTTTCTATCGATAGCATTTCCAGATTTCTCTAAAGCTTCAGCAATATCGATATTAGTGATAGAACCAAAAAGTTTCTCTCCACCAGCTTTTGCAGTAAGTTTAATTTCAAGAGCTTTTAAAGTTTCAGCTAATGCTTTTGCATCAGCAACAACTTTAGCTTCTTTGTGTGCTCTTTGTTTTAGGTTTTCAGCCAAAACTTTCTTTGCAGAAGGTGTAGCTAAATGCGCGAATCCTTGAGGAATTAAAAAGTTACGACCGTAACCAGCTTTAACTGATACTACATCATCTTTAAATCCTAAGTTTTGTACGTCTTGTTTTAAAATAAGTTCCATGTTGTTGTCCTTATATTTTAGAAGTTAGGTTCTGCATAACAGAAACCAGCGACTAGAGTTTTTAATTATTTTAATAAATCGGCCACGTATGGCATTAAAGCTAAGTGACGAGCTCTTTTTACAGCTACAGAAACTTTTCTTTGGTATTTTAATGAAGTTCCAGTTAAACGACGAGGAAGAATTTTTCCTTGCTCATTAACGAATTTCAATAAGAAATCAGCATCTTTATAATCGATATATTTGATTCCTGATTTTTTGAAACGGCAATACTTTTTAGTTTTGTTAGTTTCAATGTTTAAAGGCGTTAAATATCTGATATCTCCGTCTTTTTTTCCTTTTGCAGATTGCTCTATTGTAGACATAATAATTAAGCTTTAGTAGATTTTAATTTTGCTCTTCTTCTTTCCGCCCATGAAATAGCATGCTTGTCTAAACTTACAGTTAAGAAACGCATAACTCTTTCGTCACGTCTAAATTCAGTTTCAAAAGCAATTAGAACTTCTCCAGCTACTTTGAATTCGAATAAGTGATAAAAACCACTTTTTTTGTTTTGGATTTCGTAAGCCATTTTTTTCAGACCCCAATCCTCTTTCGACACCATTTCAGCTCCTCTACTAGTAAGAAATTCTTCAAATTTCGTTACTGTTTCCTTCACCTGAACCTCAGATAAAACGGGATTTAAAATGAAAACAGTTTCATAATGATTCATAAATACGATATTTATTTGTTAAAATTGGGTGCAAAAGTAATCATTATATTTAAATACACAACACTTTTTTACTTTTATTCGTCATAATACAAAAAATGTGCGTTCATTTTAGTTTTTTTTTCCAAAAAAATAATACATTTACTACTGCTATCCTGAATTTATTCTAAATTTAAAAAGTTATGAAACTAAACTGTGTTGTTGTAGATGATAGTTCTATACAAAGGACAATTATTGCCAAACTGGTTAATAATCACCCAGGCTTGCATTTAATCGGTGACTTCTCTAATGCTATTGAAGCAAAAAGCTGTATCTCATTAAATAATATTGATCTTATATTCCTTGATATAGAAATGCCTGTTATTAACGGTTTTGACTTCCTTGACGGACTAAAAACAAAACCGCAGATTATATTTATTACTTCTAAAGCTGAATATGCCTTGAAAGCTTTCGACTACGACGCTACAGATTATCTGCAGAAACCAATTGCGGTTGACCGCTTTAATGCTTCTGTTAAAAGGGCTATCGATATGCATCTTCTTAAAAAAGATGTCAAAGAAGAAGAAGGCGAACATATTTTCATCAAAAGCAATCTTAAAAAACTTAAAATTTTCACTTCAAAAATAAAATGGATTGAAGCTTTTGGAGATTACGTAAGAGTCGTTACAGAAGATGACAGCAACCTTGTTCTTTCTACAATGAAATCTTTTGAAAATGACTTATCAAAAGATAAGTTTATTCGTGTACACAAATCATATATTATTAATATAGATAAAGTAGAGCGTTTCAATAGCAAATTTGCTGAAATCGGTATTACTAAAATACCGTTAAGCCGAAACAAAAAAGAAGATTTAGTAAGAGCACTTTCTACGTCTTCTTAATTTTACAATTAATAGAAATCTACGTTAATCACAACTTTTATAGCTCTGTATTGAGCAACAGCTTCAAAACTATTCAATATTTTCTGAATAGTTTTTTTTGTGTTTCCTAAATGCAGGTTATTCGGAATCTTAACCAGGATAGTTCTTATATATTCATTCCTGATTCTGCTTATTGCAGGTTCTTCAGGTCCTAATACAGGCATTCCAAGGTTTTGACTCAAAACTTGATACAGCCACATCGATCCTTCTTTGAGCTTCTCAAATTCTTTGTGTTTTAAAGTCAGTTTTATAATTCTGAAATAAGGCGGATATTTATAGATTTGTCGATCGTACAACTGCTCCTTATACATACCTATATAATTATGGTTTGTAACTTGCTGAATTGTATTATGATCTGGATTATAGGTTTGAATAACAACTTTTCCTTGCTTTTCAGATCTTCCAGCTCTTCCTGCAACTTGTGTCATCATTTGAAAACTGCGTTCAAAAGCCCTAAAATCGGGATGATGCGGCATATTATCTGCATTCATAATTCCAACCAGACTAACATTATCAAAATCCAAACCTTTGGCCAGCATTTGTGTTCCGACCAAAATATCGATTTCTCTATTTTTAAATGTATCTATAATCTTTTCAAAACCATATTTTCCCCGGGTTGTATCCTGATCCATTCGCGCCGTTTTTGCCTTTGGAAAAAGAGATAACAACTCCTGCTCGATTTGTTCCGTTCCAAAACCTTTTGTAGTCAAATCTATACTCGAACAGCTGTGACAGTTGGTAGGCTTTGCAATAGAATAACCGCAGTAATGACAACGAAGCTGATTTTTGTGTTTATGATACGTTAAACTCACATCGCACTGCTGGCAATGCGGCACGTGTCCGCAAGTCAAACATTCTATTATAGGCGAATATCCTCTTCTGTTTTGAAATAAAATTACCTGCTCGCCCAAAGACAAAGCTTCTGCAATTTCTTCAATCAAGAGGTCACTAAAATGCCCTGTCATCCTTTTCCTGAAATGCTTGTCTTTCAAATCAACCAAAAGAACCTCGGGCATGCGAACATTTTTATAACGTTCTGAAAGTGTAATTAGCCCATATTTTTCATTTTGAGCATTAAAATATGTCTCAATACTTGGAGTTGCAGAACCTAATAAAACTTTAGCATTATGAAAATTAGCCAAAACAATTGCCGCATCTCTGGCGTGGTATCTCGGCGCAGGATCTGTCTGCTTAAAAGTCTGTTCGTGCTCTTCATCAACAATCAATAAACCCAAATCATTAAAAGGCAAAAACAAAGCAGACCTTGCTCCTATTACAATTTGTGCTTTTTCTGAATTTTCGAGCGTTTGCCTCCAAACCTCAACACGTTCATTATTACTGTATTTAGAATGAAAAACAGCCACTTTATCTCCAAAATGAAGTCGTAAACGAGAAACCAATTGCGTTGTAAGTGCAATTTCAGGAAGCAGATACAAAACTTGTCTTCCTGTCTGCAGATATTCTTCAATTAATTTGATATAAATTTCAGTCTTTCCGCTTGAAGTTACGCCATGAAGCAAAGAAACTTCTTTCTCTAAAAAACTCTCTTTTATGGCGACAAAAGCATTTTCCTGAGCTTCACTTAACCGAAGTTCTTTTTCTGTTTTCTCTCCGTTAAATGTAATTCGGTCTTGCTGTAAATAATATTCTTCGAAGATTTCATTCTTAACCAAAGTTTTGATGACAGCCGAAGTACATCCTGAAACTTCTGCCAATTTTTTATCAGTGATAGGTTTCTTTTCGGAAGCACTGAGTTGAAAGTAATTCAAGACAATTTCCTTTTGCTTATCTTTTTTTAGTACTTCCAGCAATTCTTGCAAGCCTTGATCTGTTTCGTATTGCGAATGTAATTTTACATATCGAACCAATTTCGGCTTATAAACTTCTTTTATTTCTTCTTCTAAAACAATAATATCTTTCGCTATTAATTTTTGAAGAATAGGCAGAATGTTTTTTCTATTTAAAATGGAAGCAATTTCCTGAACCTTAAGCGAACTTTGATGCTGTAGTGCTTCATAAATCAAAAACTCGTCATCAGAAAGTTCAGAATCATTAACGAGAACTTCTGATTTATGCGAAACAATTGTTTCACTTTCCAATAATAATCCTGTTGGAAAAGCACCGCGATAAACATCGCCAATACCGCACATATAATAATTGGCAACCCAAAGCCAGTGTTTAATCTGAATTTCGGTTGCTATTGGATTTTCATCTAAGATTTGATGAATTTCTTTTGCTTCATATAATGTTGGTGCGTTCTCATGTATATTCAACACAAGAGCCGTATAAATTTTGTTTTTACCAAAAGGCACCGCAACCCTCATCCCTTTTTTAATATAATGGAATTCGGCCTCAGAAACGCGATATGTAAAGGTTTTTGCTAAAGAAAGCGGTAAAATAACTTCGATAAAAAACATGTTGATATTTATAAAGATTGAAGAAATGAATTTGAAAAATCAAAAATATTTACCTTTCAAACCAGTTCTCCATTTGAATTCCGTCCAAAAGCTTAAAATCTTTAGTATTATCGGTAACTAAAATTAATTGATTTTCAATCGCAGTTACTCCAATTAAAAGATCGAATTCATCATTGATGGGCTTTCCTAACTTTCTAAGTCTTACTTTCTCAACAGCATATCTTTTAATTGAACCAAAAATTGGCAGTATAATTAATCCTTTTAAGAAAACATCAACAGCTTTATTAGATTTTACGGGATCATCACTATTTTCTGCTCCAAAGCGTAGTTCAGCAACTGTTATTTCAGAAATATAACAATTCTCCAAACCAATCTCCTTTAGCATTTTATCAAGATTAAGTTTTCCTCTAAGAAAGAAAACACAAATACTTGTATCTAGTAAATATCCCATTAAAACTTAATTTCCTTATTCTTAAAGTTTCTATTAGCTTTTATTTCAGAAACAATTTCTTCTGCAGATTTTTCGGATGCAAAAGCTCCAAAAGATTTATAAAAATTATTCTCTTTCGATTTATTACCTTTAATAGATTTTGTCAGTCTTTCTATAAGCTCAATCTTATTAGAAAAACTAAGCCCCTCAAATAAGCTTGAGTAAGCCTCCAGGATATTTTTATCTGTTACAGTCATTCTATTTCTCTTTATTATTTTGAATTACAAAATTAAACTATTTTTAGACTTTAAAACATGAATAGTTAACATTAAAAAGTTACTTTTTTTCTGAAGATTTTTGAGCCAAATACGAATTAACTAATTCCAAAGTATGATTTAAAGAATTCGTATTTTTCCAATCATCATGACCTGCAATAATATAAATTGGATTTTTAAATTTTGATTTCACTTTACCAATCGATTGTTTCCATTCTTTCACATTAGAATCACCCAAATACCCTAAATCTTTTGCTTCGGCACTTTTTATAAAACAACCTCCATAAAGCACTTTTTCTTTATCAAACCAAGCCACAATATTATCTGATGCATGTCCTTTTCCTGGATAATACACTTCAAAAGTATGTTGTCCAACTGTAAAAGTTGTGTCATTCGGAATTATAAATTCGGCTCTCGGTTTCTTTTCTTTTTTAAGAATATCATCTGTCAACTTAATCGAATAGGTTTTCACACCTTTCTTTCTGTAAAAATCAAATCCGCCGGCACGATCATCATGCGAATGCGTGGCAAAAAGCATCACAACTTCTTTATTATGTTTCGCTTTTATACTGTCTAACAATGGCTGAAACTGTGTTTTGTCCCAAGGTGCATCAAACAAAACAACACCTTTATCTGTAACCAGATACATGGCATTGGCAGAAATTTTAGTGCCTTTGTAATCGCTAAAAGTTCTATAAACATAAAAGTCACCCGTAAGATGACTTATTTGTAATGGCGAATTCTTAGATTGTCCAAAACTATTTGAAACTAGGACTAAAAATAAAATTATCGAAGCTAATTTTCGCATGTATTATTTCAATTAATTTTTTACTCGAGTCCAGTATTGTGTTCTTCCCATTATAGAAACTCCCACATAACCGCGAAGTTTTAATTTGTCTGCAGATTCTAATGCGATATAACATTTGTATTTTTTCCCGCTTGTTGGGTCTAAAATTGTTCCGCCGTTATATTCTGAACCGTCTTTTTTAAGATCGTTGATAATTACCATTCCTAAAATCGGCTTATTTTTATTTGCCCCTTCACATTTTACACATGCATCTTTTTTGTGGTTTTCGCGAAGAATTTCTATGACCTTACCATATATTTTTCCAGACTTTTCGTAAATCTCTACAATAGATTTTGCTTCACCTGTTTCATCGTCAATTGTTTTCCATTTTCCAATTACACTTTGACTTTGCATGGTCAAGGCAAAGAAGAACACTCCGATAGTTAGCATCAAATTTTTCATATTATTTTTCTTTTTTTGTTTTAATTTTCTGATAGAAGCATTCAATTCGAACCCTAAAAGCAGAATCATACAGTTTATCCAAATATAAAACATTAGAATTAATAATGTTCCAATAGAACCATAAAGTTCGTTATATTTCGAAAATTTTATAACCCAAATCCCAAAAAAGAACGAAGATATAACAATTAAGATCGTCGTAAAAACAGATCCAATACTTATAAAAGGAACTTTATTATACTGTTTTGTACCATAACGTAATAATATTGAAGACGTTATCAATATCATCAAGATAACAAACAAATATCGACCCAAAATAATCAACGGAATCCTGTCGCTCAACACATCCTGAATAATTGTTTTTTGAATAAATACCTCAAAGACCACAATTGTAGCTACTGTGACAAACAAAATAATAGTCATAACAAGCGAAATGGCAAGCGCCACAAGATATTGACTAAAAAAACCACGTTTATCAAAAACATGCTTAGACGATTCAAAACCACTCAAAATTCCATTAATACCATTTGCCATTAAAAAAATGGAAAGTAAAAATCCAGATGATAATAACCCGGAGTGACTATTATTCAAGATATCACTGATAATTTTACTAATTGCATCATATGTATTTGGAGGTACTCCCTGCTGTACAAACTGTAGAAAATCTTCTTGAAAATTATCTATCGGAATAAACGGAATTAAGTTTAAAATAAATAAGGCAAAAGGAAACAAAGCCATAAAAAAACTGAAAGAAACCGCACTGGCATGATACGAAAATGCCCCTTCAAGAATCCCTAAAGTATACATTTCAAGCAAATCATACAAAGAAAATCCCTCTAACCAAGGGAGTTTTATTCTCTTTAAAAAGCGAGCCAGGTTGCGTATTACAGGCAGTTTTTCAATCCGAGCTTCTATCTCTTTCGACATATTTTTTTGATTTTAGTCCCGAATCCTCGGGATTGAGAGTTTAGATTATAGCTTTTAAGAGCTTTGAAATAGAATTTTTAAACTCAAAACTTACAACTCACAATTACTCATTTTAAAACGCTTTAAGACTCAAATCCATGTTGTAGACAGAATGTGTTAACGCTCCAGACGAAATATAATTTACACCGCACAAAGCATATTCGCGAATGGTTTTTTCATTGATATTTCCTGAAGATTCTGTCTGGCATTTTGAACCAATTAGTTTTACTGCCGTTTTGGTATCTTCATAATTAAAGTTGTCAATCAGGATTCTATGAACGCCGTCGCTCAATAAAATCTCTCTTATTTCATCTAAATTACGAGCTTCAACAATGATTTTTAAATCAAGATTATTTTCTTTCAGATATTCTTTTGTTTTCGAAATAGCACGCGTGATGCCGCCGGCAAAATCGATATGATTGTCTTTTAACATCACCATATCATAAAGTGCAAAACGATGGTTTTCGCCTCCTCCTATTTTTACAGCCCATTTTTCTGCCGCTCTAAAATTTGGAGTTGTTTTACGAGTATCTAATATTTTAGCGCCAGTTCCTTCTAAAAGCTGTACGTACTGATTGGTCTTTGTTGCAATGGCAGACATACGCCGCATCGTATTTAAAACCACTCTTTCTGCCTTTAAAATAGATTGAGAACTTCCTGAAACTTCAAAGACAACTTCTCCGAATTCTACATGCGTTCCGTCTTCGATAAAAGTTTTTACTTTCAATTTCGGATCTACGTATTCAAATATCATTTTGGCAACTTCAACACCAGCAATAATCCCTTGATCTTTTACCAATAATTTTGCCTGACCATGAGCAGTTTCTGGAATACAGGCCAGCGAACTGTAATCGCCTGTACCAACATCTTCTCTAATGGCATTGCTTATCAAAAGTTGTAATTCTGCTTGAAATTGGGCTTCACTAATCATTTTTCTATTTTTATAATATGCTAAATTAGGATATATTTTATGGATTTGAAAGTTTACTTTCTGCAAAAAGTTTCTTATTAACTTAAATTTATAGGTAAAACGCGTATTTTTTTTAAAACACATAGAAGCATAGATTTTGTAAACTTCTAAGAGGCGTTTACTTGTATCAATGCACTAAGTTGAACAGGATTAGCTATGTGTTAAAAGCTATATTTTTAAAATCACCTTCATTACTATAATTTTAAAACCTATGTTTCTATGTGTTTAAAACTTCACACAAAAACTATAATTTTAATTGTAAACATTAAATATCTTTGAAATTCAATCAAGCAAAATTTATGGGATTAATTAAAGACATTTATTCGGTTTCTTTTTACGAAAAATTTAGTCAAGCTGTCGCCGAAGTGCATCCGGCATTCGACAAACAAAAATTTATTGAGACGATTTACGAAGGTGATTTTGCACAAAAAGAATGGAAAGAAAGAATGAAACATACAACCATAGTGTTTCACCAATTTATGCCTCAAAGTTTTCCCGAAGCCGTTGCTTTAATTGATAAAATCATTGAAAATTTAAAGAAAAATAAATTTACAGAAGGAAATCTGGCTTTCATATTCTTTGCTGATTATATCGAAATATATGGTTTAGACGATTTTAAAACTTCGGCGAAAGCCTTTGTTTCTATAACCCAATTTATAAGCTGTGAATTTGCCGTCCGTCCTTTTATTCTAAAATATAAAGAACAAATGATTGCCGAAATGGTAAAATGGTCTTTACACGAAAATCATCACGTGCGCCGTTTAGCGAGCGAAGGTTCGCGCCCGAGATTACCGTGGGCAATGGCAATTCCATTTCTCAAAAAAGATCCCGCTTCTATTCTTCCTATTTTAGAAAATCTAAAAAACGATCCTTCAGAATATGTTCGTCGAAGTGTTGCCAATAATCTCAATGATATTGCAAAAGATAATCCGCAGATTGTTTTAGAAATCGCCAATAAATGGAAAGGGCAAAGCAAAGAAACTGACGGAATTATTAAACACGGATCCCGAACTTTACTAAAACAAGGTCATCCTGAAATTTTAAGTCATTATGGTTTAGAAAGTAACAATATTGAACTTTCTAATTTTGAAATTAAAACGCCTGTTGTAAAGATTGGTGATTATCTGCAGTTTCATTTTCACTTAAATAATAAAAATGAAGAAGCAAAAACCATTCGTTTAGAATATGCCGTTCATTATAAAAAGGCAAAAGGACATTTGGCTAAAAAAGTCTTTAAAATTAGTGAGAAAATCTATCAGCCAAATCAATTAACTAAAATTGAGAGAAATCAATCTTTTAAATTGATTACAACGAGAGTTTTTCATACGGGAGCGCATCAATTGTCGATTATTATTAATGGATCTGAGAGTGAAGTTTTGGATTTTGAATTGATTGAGTAATACTGCAATTTCAAAGGATAAATAATATTCATCAATTGTCAGACTGAGCGAAGTTGAAGTCACTCATGCAGAATCACTTTGCGGGACTTCGACTTCGCTCAGTCTGACAAAAATTACACTCATTTTACAATAACGAAAATGAAATGAATTATTCGTTATTTTCCTTACTTTTATAATTCAGAAAAATCCAAAAACAAGTTTCTTAATCTAAATTAAGTTACAGACACGCACGCCTGCTGTAATTTTGTTTTCAAATCAAATATAACCATGTCAAATATCAGTTTAATAATCGAAGAACGTGCTCGCCAATATTGGCAACTTTATGGTGGGGCGTTTATTGCCTTTCCGTGAAAAAAGAGCCGTTGGACCATTTGTATTTATCGACCATATGGGGCCAGCGCATTTAAGTGATCATGAAAATATGGATGTTCCTCCGCATCCGCATATCGGACTTTCAACACTTACTTTTTTGTTTGAAGGAAGCATTATGCACCGCGATAGTTTAGGAACAGAATTAGAAATAAAACCAGGTGCCGTAAACTGGATGACGGCCGGAAAAGGAATTGTACATTCTGAAAGAACTCCAGAATATTTACGACATTCAGACAAAATGCTTCACGGATTGCAGATTTGGGTGGCGCTTCCGAAAGAGTTAGAGCAAATGGATCCGAATTTTACGCACGTTGAGGCAGATGATATTCCGGCTTGGGAAGAAGACGGCGTTTCATACAAATTAATTGCAGGAGAAGCTTTTGGCAAAAAATCTCCAGTTCCGGTTTACAGTCCGTTGTATTTTATTGAAATTAAAAGCACTGAGGCTAAAAAAATCAACATCGGACATCATTTATTTGGCGAAAGCGGTTTGTATATTTTAGAAGGAAGTATCAAAAGCGGTGAACACGTTTACGATCCGAAACAAATTTTGATTACAAACGACAGTACGCTTTGTGAGTTTGAAATTGTCGCAAATTCTACGGTTTATATCTTCGGAGGACAGCCATTTCCTGAAGAGCATTTTATCTTTTGGAATTTCGTTTCTTCGGATAAAAACCTAATCGAAAAAGCCAAAACAGACTGGACAGCGCAGACTTTTCCAAAAGTTCCCGGCGAAACTGAATTTGTTCCATTACCAGAACCAAGAATCAAATAATTTATGGATACCATTAAAGCAACAATCGATACAAGAAAATATCGTACTGAAATAACATCTAAAACGGGAAATATTCTTATCTCAGATGAACCGCAGGAAATGGGCGGAAAAAATTTAGGTTTTAGTCCGTTTGAACTTCTCGCTTCATCTCTGGCTTCCTGCACTTTAATCACATTGCGAATGTATATTGACCGCAAAGGCTGGGATGTTTCAGAACTTAGTATCTGGGTAGATTTTGACAAAAATGAAGAACATACCGTTTCATTGTTTTCAACGAAAATTTTAATTAATGGAAACGTAGACGATGCTCAAAAACAACGAATTTTAAAAATTGCAAACAGTCGCCCTGTTCATAAAACACTTGTAAATACAATTAAAATAGAAACTTCATTAGTATAAATTATCATGGAAATAAATCAAATAAACGACATAAAAAGAGGCTATTTTGAAGCCACAGAAGATGGGAAAGAAGCTGGAAAAATGACCTACACTTGGGCTGGAGACTCAAAATTCATAATTGACCACACAGAAGTTAACGAAGAATTCAGCGGAAAAGGAGTTGGAAAAAAACTACTTATGGCAACAGTAGATTATGCGCGAAATAACAATCTAAAAATTATTCCGCTTTGTCCTTTTGCAAAAAGTGTTTTTGATAAGAATGAAGATATTAGGGATGTTTTGTTTTCCTAAAGGTTCTAAGGTACTGAGATGCTAGGTGCTAAGTTTTTTTTTTACCGCAAAGCACACAAAGAATTACGCAAAGTTCGCAAAGTTTTTTAGGCAAAGCTTTGCGAACTTTTGCATTTGTATTAATCTATGTCTGGGATAAAACCTTGCGTTCTTTGCGTTAAAAAACAACACAAAGAAATTCGATTTTCAAATCTCCTCGAAAACTCGTATATTTGCATGTAATTTAAACTTAGAGTATGACAAGGATAATTACGCTTTTCTGTATTTTTATAGCACAAATCGGCTTTTCTCAATCGGCTGAAAGTTATTTAGAAAAAATCAGAAATAATGAAGCTCTCTTAACAGCTTTTTTTCAACAAATGCCAAAAGGAGGCGATTTACACCATCATTTTTCAGGATCAGTTTATGCAGAACCTCTTTTAGAAAGAGCCATTGCAGAAGACTTTTATTTGAATTTAGAAACCATGGCTGTTTCTAAAACCAAACCTGAAAACGGAAATTGGCAAACCTTCTCTTCTCTTAAAAACAACGGAAAATTAGATTATTACGAACAACAGATTATGCAGACTTGGTCAGTTAAAGATTATAACGGTTCTGTTCCGTCTGATGATCAGTTTTTTGATTCTTTTATGAAATTCGAACCTACTATTGCAGGTCATTTTGCCGAAGGAATGCTCGAATTAAAAAAACGTGCCATTGCAGAAAATGTTACTTATATCGAAACGCAATTATCTACGATTCCTTGCGACATGAATGTTTCTGATTTGACTGATTTTAATGCAAAATTGCGTCAGGCATCTGCTCAAAAAGACGAAAAAGCGGTTTTGAAACTTTTAGACGATTTATATAAAGCACTTCAGAAAAAAGATGCTAAAAAATATGCTGATGATTTCAATACCAATTTCTTAGCAAAACTTCATAAAGATTTAAAAATTGATGATGAACGCTTTACGATGCGTTATCAAAACTTTGTTCTTCGTTTTATGGAACCGGTTGATCTATTCAAAAACTTAGTGATTGCTTTTATTTCTTCTAACGAAAGTAAACTTACTGCCGGCGTTAATATTGTTTCTCCAGAACACGGATCAACTTCAATGAAAGATTATTGGCTTCACATGGTGATGTTCAAATACTGTCACTTTAAATTTCCAGAGGTAAAATATACGCTTCACGCAGGCGAATTGGCATTAGGTTTGGTGCGACCGAAGATTTAACGTGGCATATTAACGACGCCATTTATATTGCAGGGGCTAACCGAATCGGACACGGGGTTGATATTGCATATGAAGCCAATTCATATGATTTATTGAAATACATGTCAAAAAACAATATTCCTATTGAAATCAATTTAGTGAGTAACGAATTCATTTTGAAAGTAAAAGAAAACAGACATCCGTTTACACTTTACAAAGAATTTAATGTGCCAATTGTAATCAGTACAGACGATGCGGGAATTTTAAGAAGCAACATGACGGAACAATATGTTTTACTGGCTAAAAGATATCAGGATGTTTCGTATGCAACCATAAAGCAATATGTTTACAACAGTATTAATTACAGTTTTATTCAGGATGAAGCGGTTAAAAAGCAATTATTGAAAGATTTGGATGCGAGGTTTAAAACTTTTGAATCTAAATTTTCTAAAAACTAAGTGTCTTATCTTTGCGAAATTACACGCAGATTTTAAACAGATTTAAGCAGATTAACGCAGATTTTTATGGTAAAATGTCAAAAATAATATCTGCAAAATCTGCGTAAAAAATACACTTCACGGATTTTAAAAAAAAATAAAAAAATCTGTTAAATCTGCGAGAGATAATTCTTTTCCCGCAGATTAAGCAGATCAAGCAGATAAAAAAATCACATTATGATTCTAGAAGCCGCATTCCTATTTATAAAATCAGAATTAGCAAATCAATTTGAAAATGATTTTGCAAAAGCAAGTCAATACATTTCATCAATTGATGGTTATTTAGGCCATCGTTTAGAAAAATGTTTGGAAGTCGAAAACAAATATCTTTTATTGGTCGACTGGAACAAACTTGAAGATCATACCGTAGGTTTTAGAAATTCTGAAGCGTACTTGGAATGGAAAAAGATTTTACATCATTATTACGAACCATTTCCTATTGTAGAACATTTTGAAACTGTTTTTGAGAATAAAAAATAGTGTTTTAGTCGCCACAGATTTTACAGATTAAAAAATCATTTTAAATCCTATAATCTGTGGCAAAAAAAAATAAACTTAAATTCGTGCAAATTCGTGTGATTCGTGGCAAAAAAATATAATCAATGAATATCAAACTTATCGCCATAGGCAAAACAGATAATAAATCGCTTCAGACTTTGATAGACGATTATACCAAACGTTTATCATTTTACATCAAATTTGATTTGGAGATTATTCCCGATATCAAAAACGTAAAAAACTTATCTGAAAGTCAGCAAAAAGAAAAAGAAGGCGAATTGATTCTGTCTAAACTTTCTCCAACCGATCAATTGATTTTGTTGGATGAAAACGGAAAAAACTTCTCCAGCGTAGGTTTTTCAGAAGAACTACAAAAGAAAATGAATTCGGGAATCAAAACGCTTGTTTTTGTAATTGGCGGACCTTACGGATTCTCTGATACGGTTTACAGCAAAGCGCAGGGAAAAATTTCGCTTTCGCTGATGACATTTTCACATCAAATGGTGCGTTTATTTTTTATCGAACAATTGTATCGCGGGTTTACGATTTTACGCAATGAACCTTATCATCATCAGTAACGTTTAATTGGTTAATCGTTAAATCGTCGATTTCGTTAATTGGTTATTGGTTAATTGGTTATTGGTTATTGGTTAATTGTAAAACTGTTAGTAGATATACTCTTTTCCTTCATTTATAAAAACGAATGGAATCTTTTGATCAACTATCGTTTTGACCAAGATTTTACATTGAATATAATCTCCGTAAAGCATCTTTTTATCATAAGAAAATATAATTTCAGCTTTTGGATTTATTACTAGACTATCTAAAAAAGGTTTCAAATTATTTTTAGGAAAATCATAGGTTTTTCTGCCTCTATATTCTATCATTCCGTTTCTTCTAAAATACAATTGACTGAGATTTTTACTGACATTTTCCATTTTATAATACACTTTCGTGAAAGGTAAAAACGCCAAATTCTTCCCGATGGAATCTGCATAGGAATAATAATTTTCGGCATTTTCGTTTTTGTGGGCGCTGTCGGCTCTCTTTTTTTCCTGCAGTTTCATTACCTCCGGAATTACCAGTTTTAATGGCAGACGTTTGTCAATATTCAAAATCCAATTGGTTGAAATGATACTGCTTTTTCGATTTACATCAGCAATTGTATCTTTTCCCTCAGTTTTAAAAAAGATGTAAATAGGCGAAAGATCCTGTACATCTTTTACAATTGTTACGTTTGATTTTGGAAGTAAAACGTCTTCTTTTTTACCGCAGGAGAATAAAAGACAGATTATAATTAAGCTTATGTATTTCATATTTATTTATTTTTTGAATGAAGTTTGTCATTTCGACGAAGGAGAAATCACACTAGTATTCCTTAAGAAAATCGGCAATCTTTGCAGAGTTTCGAGTGTGATTAGTCGAAATGACAAACCAAGCGATTATTTATTATTATAAATATAGTTTATCAAACAAAGTCACACATTCCACAGCCTCTTTCACATCGTGAACACGTAATATTTTCGCTCCTTTTGTCAAAGCAATTGTATTTAGAAAAGTTGTGCCATTTAAAGCTTCTTGTGCCGTAGTATTAAAAGTTTTATAAATCATCGATTTTCTTGAAATTCCAGCTAAAACAGGTAATTCTAAAATATTAAAAAGTTCCATTTTTTGCATTACTTCATAATTCTGATCCGTTGTTTTGGCAAAACCGAAACCAGGATCTAATATTAAATCATTAATCCCTAAAGCTCTTGCTTTTTTAACTTTTTCAGAAAAATAAAAAAGCATCTCTTTTATAATATCATCATAATGCGTCAAACTCTGCATCGTCTGCGGATTGCCACGCATGTGCATCATTATATATGGGACATTATATTTTGCAATTACCTCAAACATTTTATCGTCAAGTTCTCCCGCCGCAATATCGTTTATAATCGCCGCACGCTTTCTATGCTTGCTTTTGCAACTTCGGCTCTAAAGGTATCAATCGACAATAAAGCTTTGGGAAAATGCTTTAAAATCAATTCAATGGCAGGAACAATTCGGTCAATTTCTTCTTGTTCCGAAACAAATTCTGCGCTTGGTTTGCTTGAATAGGCACCTATATCTATAAATGCCGCGCCTTCAGAAAGCATTTTATCAACCTGAGAAATAATTTCGTTTTCGTTTTTATATTTTCCTCCGTCAAAGAAGGAATTTGGCGTAACATTTAAAATTCCCATTACTTTAGGAATCGATAAATCTATAAGTTCGCCTTTGCAGTTAATAAACATTTTGTTTCAAGTTTTATTTGTTTCAAGTTTCAAGTTGATTTAGATTGCGTAAGTTCTCCCACTTGCAACCTGAAACCTGAAACTTGAAACATAATTTTCAGTTTCAAGTTATCTGCATTAACACTTTGTTTAGAAAAAACTTGAAACAAAGAAAACCCGAAACTTGAAACTCTTTAATTTAATCCTTATTTTTGAAGAAATTTTAGCAAATATACAGCAATAAATGAAGAATACTTCCCTTGAATTTGATAATGTAATCACGGTTTGCAGAACCTTATTTATCAATAAAATGAAAGATTACGGCAGTGCATGGAGAATTTTAAGGCTTCCGTCATTGACTGATCAAATTTTCATAAAAGCACAAAGAATCAGAAGCTTACAGGAAAACGATGTTCGTAAAGTTGATGAAGATGAAAAAGGAGAATTTATCGGAATTATCAATTATTCTATCATGGCTTTAATTCAATTGGAATTGGGCGTTGTTGACCAGCCAGATTTAGATGTTGAAAAAGCAACCGAATTATATGATGCTAAAGTAAAGTTAACCAAAGACTTAATGGAAGCTAAAAATCATGATTACGGTGAAGCATGGCGCGATATGCGCGTAAGTTCATTAACCGATTTGATTCTGCAGAAACTACTTCGCGTAAAACAAATTGAAGATAATAAAGGCCTGACTTTAGTTTCTGAAGGCATTGACGCTAATTATCAGGATATGATTAATTATTCTGTATTTGCTCTAATCCTAAATCCTATAAACAAATAGAAATTCCAAATTCCAATTCCAAATTCCAATTCTCCCACGAGATTTTGGAATTTGGAAATTAAAAAAATTGGAAATTAAAATTTTAATACTTTCCCCATGAAAAACATCATTACTCAATTCTCCCGCTTATTTGTCGGTGTATTATTTATCATTTCTGGATTAATTAAACTAAACGATCCCGTTGGTTTCTCTTATAAATTAGCAGAATATTTTAGCGAACCAGTTTTCAATATGCCATTTTTAGAGCCATTGGCTTTAGGTTTAGCAATTTTCTTGGTTATTTTAGAAGTAGTTTTAGGTGTAATGTTATTGGTTGGATACAAATCAAAATTGACAATCTGGGCACTATTGCTTTTAATTGTTTTCTTTACCTTCCTTACCTTCTACTCCGCTTATTTTGATGTAGTAAAAGACTGTGGTTGTTTTGGTGATGCTTTACATTTAACACCTTGGCAGTCATTTACAAAAGATGTTGTTTTACTTTTCTTTATCTTGATTTTATTCATTAATCAAAAATTAGTAAAACCTTTATTTTCAAAATTAGGTACCAATATCATCACTTTGATCAGTATCGTTTTATGTGTGTTTATGGCAGTTTGGGTTTTAAATCACAATCCGATCAAAGATTTCCGTCCGTATAAGGTGGGAACAAACATTGAAAAAGGAATGGAAATTCCAGAAGGCGCTCCAAAGTCTGTTGTGGAAATGATTTTTATCTACAAAGTAAATGGCGTTGATAAAGAATTTACAGAGAAGGATTTAATGAATATTCCAGAAGGCGCAACTTTCGTTGACCGTAAAGACAAAGTAATTATAGAAGGTTACGTACCACCAATTCATGATTTTACAATGACAAAAGATGATTCTGATTATAAAGAAGAATTATTAAAAGAACCTAAATTGTTGATTTTTGTTACTTACGATTTAACTTTGTCAAATCCTGAGGGAATGAAAAAGTTAGCAAAAGTAAGCGCAGATGCAAAAGCAAAAGGGTATAAAGTAATCGCGATGACAGCGTCTGGAGCTGATGAAATTGCAAAAGCTAAAAAACAATATAATCTAGATACAGACTTCTATTTCTGTGACGGAACAGCTTTAAAAACGGTTGAAAGAGCAAATCCAAGTATTGTTGTAGTGCATGACGGAACAATTATTCAAAAAGTTCATTATAACGATGTGGATGATTTGAAATTGTAATACATAGATTAAAGTCTTTATAAAATATATAAAAAGCTGTAATATAATTGCGGCTTTTTTTACGAAAAGAAATTATTCCCTTACGAAACAATCGAAAATTTTAATTTACTTTCTACTACTCTTTTATTGCGTTTTAAAATTTTAAAATAAAAGGCATTAAGACCTTCGATAATATAAAATTTATTGAAGGCTTTTTTATTTAAATCTGACTTTTTTTTGCCTTTAAAATTAGTCTTTCATCCAAAAAATCAATTCTTTTTTTGACACTAAAAAAATGCATTCAAAAAAAGACCCTATTGTAGAGCCAACTATTACGATTTCATTCGTTATTTTCTAACCGAAAATCTTTGTTTTGTTACAAAATGAGTGACTCTTCAAATTTTGTTAATCTCCATTTGGCTTTCAATTTGTTTGTTTAACTTTGTGAATTCAGTACTTAATAAAAAATTAATTTAATTTACATATGAAACAAATTGCTCTTGCTGTAATTGCATTTATCACTTTCTCATGTTCACAAGCTCAGAAAACAAACTTTTCTAAAGAAGCTTTATCTGAAAAACTATTAGGAACAGACGATAGTCAGACCACTTTTAAAAACATCTTAAAAAAATACAAAGGAAAAACATTAGTAATTGAAGTTTGGGCTTCTTGGTGCGGCGACTGTGTAAAAGCAATGCCGAAATTAAAAGAATTACAAGCCAATAATCCTGGTGTTTCTTACTTATTCATTTCTGCTGATAAAACTGCTGATAAATGGAAAGCAGGAATCGAAAAACATGAACTAAAAGGAGATCATTATATGATGAATGATGGAATGAAAGGTCTTTTTGGAAAAGCCATAGATTTAGACTGGATTCCGAGATATATCGTTGTGGACAAAACTGGAAAAATTGTGCTTTACCGCGCCATAGAAACTGATTTTGCTAAAATAGAGGAAACTTTAAAAGGTTTAAAATAAAACAACAATAGCAATGACAACTTCAAAATTAAATGTCCATGCTATATTCAAAAAACAAAAATTAAAAAAATAATAAAAACTACCAAAATGAGAAAATCGATTGTTGCAGGAAACTGGAAAATGCATAAAAATGTCGCTCAAACTGAAGAATTATTGAACGAATTAATTGCTAAAATTCCAGCAAAAACGAATGCACAAGTAATTGTAGCTCCAACATTTGTAAACTTACAAGTCGCATACTGCAAAATTAAAAAATACAACTATCGGTGTTTCTGCACAAAACGTTCACCAAGCTGAAGGCGGTGCTTTTACAGGAGAAATTTCTGCAGATATGTTAACAAGCATTGGTGTTAATACAGTAATTTTAGGTCACTCTGAGCGTAGAGCTATTTTTAATGAAACTGACGCTTTAATCGCAAATAAAGTGGATACTGCATTGAAACATGATATGACTGTAATTTTCTGTTTTGGAGAAGAATTAAAAGATCGTCAATCTGATAATCATTTCAATATTGTTGAGAATCAATTACGTGATGGAATCTTCCAAATCGCAAAAGAATCTTGGTCAAAAGTTGTTTTAGCTTATGAGCCAGTTTGGGCAATTGGAACTGGAGAAACTGCTTCACCAGAACAAGCACAAGAAATGCACGAATTCATTAGAGAAACTATCCGTAAAGCTTTTGGAGCTGAAATCGCAGACGAAGTTTCTATTTTATACGGTGGTTCTGTAAAACCAGAAAATGCTAAAGAAATCTTTGGTAAACCAGACGTAGATGGTGGTTTAATTGGAGGTGTCGCTTTAAAAGCAGATGATTTCTTAGCAATTGTAACTGCTATCTAATTTTAGATTTTAGTCCCGAAGCCTCGGGATTAGATTTTAGATTTTAGATTTTAGATTTTAGATCTTAGATTTGAAATCTTGCTTATATAAAAAAGCGTTCGCTGTGCGAACGCTTTTTTAGTTTAATTTAAAAACTCCCTTAACAATGGACAATCATATTTTTTAAAAGTTTCAGTTGATTTATAGATGGAATAAAAATTACTTAATTCCTCAATGCCTTTAAATTTTTCATTTTTCTCAGTATCAAAATGATCTCTATAATAAAATTCATAATAAAAAGGATAATGAGTTTGAATAAAATTGTAAACAGGGAAATAATTCATCTCATAAGAATTGAAACCTGAAAAGTTATATCTGTAGTAATTGCATTCGAAAATCATTAAACTTGCCAGTGCTTTTTCTTCATTAGTTTTTGCCATTTTTAAAGCTTTTTGATAATACATTCTGGCCGTTGTTAAATTGTAATAATTTCCGTTTTGATATTTAGCTTTCAATTCTTGATTATTATCACGATATTCATATCTGTGATTATAAACACTGAACTTATCATAAGCAATCATTGCCCAAGAATTTCCAAAATAAGAAGTATTATAATAGGCATTTGCCAATTGCATGTTACTCGCGACAGTATTCTGCTTTTTTAATTGGATAATTTTAGATACAAAATCTGCTTTGTTAAAATTGTAATTGTATATCCTCTCTTTTGGTTTTACTAGAACTTTAGGGTGGAATGGGTTTTCATTCAAAAGTTCTTTAAATATTTCATTTTTACTCCAAAAATGTCGTGGCATAGATTTAAATACTTTCGCAGACAAATTCTAAATCATTATTTCTAAAAGCAATTGTTCCTAATAAATCCTTATATAGATTCACATCTTTTTTCATTGTTTGTGAAGTAATGAGTTTTTCAAAAGATGATTTTTTGTTTTTTTGATGTAATGCAATTAAGTAATTCACGTTTTTTATATCGGCATGGCGCTCAAAATAACCAATATAATCGAAATCAAAATCAAAATAATCAGAATCATCATTCGCTAATTTTGCTTTGATAAAAAGTAATCCTGCAATGGCTTCTTCGCCTTGTTTTGAAAATTCTTCACTTGCGAATGAATATAAACTATAAAGACATTTAGAAAGTTTTACATCTTTTTTTACCAAATTTTCGACTGAGCTAAAATATACAGCAAGTTGATTTTGAACCTTTTTATCACTCAAATCATTTTGCTTTAAAGAGATAAGAGCTAACTGAATACTTTTTTGCATTTGAATAGATGCATTTGCATTCTCTGTAATCATACTAGTAAATGCCTTGCCTTTATCAATTTCATTATCAATAAAATAAAGCTGTGCAATTGTCGCTGCTATAAAATCTTTTTGTTCACCAGAAGTTCGGTTACGCAGATCAATTAAAAAGCTTCTGAGCTTTCTTAAATATAAAATATCTTTTACGTAATTCTCTTTTTTTGCTTTTTCGTAATCTCCATAAGCATAAACAACACTGGAAATATAATTTGTATATTTAGGTGTAAAAATCCAATCTTCAATTTTATTTACTTCTCTTCCAATTAAAAATGCTAAAAGAAAGTTATTTGGACTTAATCTCGCTATTTTTTTTATTTCGTTTAAACACTGCCCAGGATTACGAAAATTATCAATTGCTATATCAACACTTTCCACACTATTATTTTCGGCTAACGAAACCTCATGAAGAGTTGCTTTTACATCCTTATTATGTATAATCATGGAGGGTTTATAGCGGTAAGAAATTAAAAAATCATATAACGAATAATAGCTAGAACTTGTTTCGTTTAATGTTTGAGGACTATAATCCAAGGCCCAAAACTCTAAAACTGTATTTAGATTTTTTCCAAAATAAGTATTGTATAATCGTGATACTTCCTTTGAATTTTCCTTATAGAAATAATACTTTAAAAGTAAGAAAGCATATCGATGCCTTAAAAATGTATCTTTAGTATTCAAAAGCATTTGTTTACTTTTTGCAATATCAATGGAATACGTTTCAAAACCCCAACGGTTATTACTATATTCTATTTTTTTTGCAAATAGAACACATTCTAAAAATTCTCTATTTTCGTGTAATAGCAAATTATTTATAAAAGTATTTCTTTTAAATTTTTTACCTAATGTTTTTGTTTCATAAGCTTTTATAAATTCATTTGAATCTGTTTTATATAAAATAATATAAATATCATTTTCCTTAATTTGATTACCTAATTTTTTTCTCCATTCCTGACAATTTAAATGCCGAAGTTCGCTGAAAGAATCGTCAGTAAAAAAATCTGAATCTGGAAAACCAGATCCCGAAGTATAATAATAGAGGTCTGCTGAATAATAAAAAGGCGAAAGACCTGAAAACCCAGCACGTTTTGCCTCAAAAAGTGCTATTCTTACATTTTCAGTTACATTGTAGCCAATGCAGGCAAATGAAAACTGAAAAGTCAACATTAAAATTAAACTACTAAAAACGCGCATAATATTTTGATACATTTTGAATTCCGTAATCGTTTATAAATTTTTTATCAAATGAGAAAAATGTGATTTTGGTTTGATTATCAACTTCAATTTTATTTTTTACTATTGAAATCATTTTTTCTAATTCTTCGTCTGAAATTTTTTCGATTCTAATGGCATCTCCATTTCTTAAATATGTTTTACCGGCCACAACATCTTCTTTTAAAACATATTTATTCGCTGATAACTTCTTATGCTTTATACTATCATTTATTAATTTGCCGTAATCAGATATAATTCCTTTATATTGATTTCCTCTAAAAACAACAGCCCAACTATAAATTGGCGTACGCAATATCTAGTTTGAGTTTATATTTATTGTGCGTTATATATTGAGCTAATTCACTACTGGTTCCTATAGAATTTTCAGTTTTAATATCATTTGGCTTAGTGATATTGTAACACATTAATAATCCTTTATCAACTGGGGGAGTTCCTGCTTTTGTAGCATATTTATATTGCCAAAGTCTTATAGTTGCAGAGATTTTTTTATTCGGTAGCCTTTTTTTGATTTGTTGTAATAAGTAAAAATAATTGTCTTTTGATTTTGGAGACCAATCACAATCGATTAAAATCTCTTTAAAATTAACTTTAGAATAATCTGCTTTTTTAATGCCCTCATTAATTCTGTTTTCTGCTATTTCTTTTATGCGTCTTATAATACGAGCCGCTAAAGTGTCTAATTGACCTTTGTTTGTTTTTAAGAAAACTTCATTCGTAATAAAAACACTTGGCGTAACTTCGAGATGACTTTTATTGAGATTAATATTTCGAATATTTGCAACTGGAAGGGACTCATTTTCATATGAGTTCCAATCGACATCGAAAAAACGAATGTACATATGCCGCACATTTATTTTTTCGATTAAAGAATCATCTTTCTTATCAAAATTTAAATCCGTTTTCCAATAACAAAAAGATCGGATTACTTCATTCTTCTTACCACATGAAAGCAGTAATAGAAAACTAAACATCAAGATAAAACCGATTTTTTTCATTTGATCAAACTAAATAAAATAAAATATTTTCCTACAAAAATATGAAGAAATCATTAATTTTATGTAAATCATTCTTATTTTATTTTTAACGCAACTTTTGCTTTGTATTCTTACCTTTGCAAAAAAATTATTTATGTCGAATATATATTTAGGATATCATTTTACGGTTGAGCCAAAAGAACCTGGTTCAGAAATTTTAATTGCTGAATTAGGCGAAAAAGCGTTTGAAACTTTTACAGAAACAGAAAACGGAATTTCGGCTTTTGTGAAGAAAGATTTATGGGATGAGAATATTCTGGATGATATTTATATTTTACAATCGGAAGAGTTTAAAATTGAATATACTATTGAAGAGATTGATCAGGTAAACTGGAATGAGGAGTGGGAAAAGAATTTTGAACCTATTGATGTTGATGGAAAATGCCACGTTCGTGCTCCATTTCACCCAAAAACTAATGCAGAGTTTGATATTGTAATTGAACCAAAAATGAGTTTTGGAACTGGACATCACGAAACAACTCACATGATGATTCAGCACTTACTAGAAATGGATGTTAAAGGTCTTAAAACCTTAGACATGGGATGCGGGACTGCAATTTTAGCAATTTTAGCTGAAATGAAAGGTGCAGAACCAATTGATGCTATTGATATTGATAATTGGTGTTATTTAAATTCTATCGAAAATGCCGAACGCAATAATTGCAAGCACATCAGCGTTTATGAGGGCGATGCTCGCATTATTAGCAGGCAAAAAATATGATTTAATTATTGCAAACATCAATAGAAACATTTTATTGAATGACATGCAGGCCTATGTTGATTGTTTAAATCCAAAAGGGATTATACTTTTTAGCGGTTTCTATGAAGAAGACATTCCATTTATTGATGCATCTTGCGTTGAAAAAGGATTGACCTATGTTAAAAAGTTTCAGAGAAACAACTGGGTGTCACTAAAATACGTAAATTAGTTATTAATAATTACATCAGTACAAAAACTTAAAAAAAATGAGTACTAAAGAAAAAGTTAGAGAAAGAACTCGCGAAAAAAGAAGCAACGGGTTTCAATAACGAAATTATCGTTTACAATGATGACGTAAACACTTTTGATCACGTAATTGATACTCTTATGCGTGTATGCGACCATACGGCTGAACAAGCAGAGCAATGCTCTTTGATTGTACATTACAACGGAAAATGCACTGTAAAAACAGGCCCGATGGACAAATTGAAACCTCAATGTACACAACTTTTGGAAGCTGGACTTAGTGCCGAAATCGTTTAGTTGAAAATATTTTAAAAAACATTCTATTTTATTCTATATTTGAATGAAATAGAATGTTTTTTTTATGGAGGAATATGGAAAAATATTGATTATTGCGATGCCTATTTTTTTGACCTTAATTATCATCGAAAAAATATACGGCATTTATACAAAAAACGATACAGTTCCTCTCATAGACAGTGTATCGAGCATTAGTTCTGGAATAACCAATTCTGTAAAAGATGTTTTGGGCCTCAGCATTACTTTTCTCTCTTACGAATGGCTGGTTTCTAAAATTGCATTACAGCATTTAGAAGTTAATGTACTCTCCTACTTCATCGCTTTTTTTGTAATTGATTTTTATGGTTACTGGAGCCATCGACTGGCACATCAAATAAACTTTTTATGGAACAAACATGCTATTCATCACAGCAGTGAAGAATTCAATCTCGCCTGCGCGCTTCGGCGACCTGTTGCGAGTTTGGTCAATCTATTTACCTTTTTACTAATTCCTGCAGCTTTATTGGGCGTTCCTGCTTCTGTAATTGCAATCACGCTTCCTATTCATTTATTTTTACAGTTTTGGTATCATACCAAGCACATCAAAAAAATGGGTTTTGTGGAGCATATTTTGGTCACTCCTTCACATCATCGCGTCCATCATGCGATTAATCCAGAGTATTTAGATAAAAATCATTCGCAGATTTTTATTTTTTGGGATAAACTTTTTGGAACTTTTCAGGAAGAATTAGATGATGTTCCACCAGTTTTCGGAATCACCAGACCGGCAAATACTTGGAATCCGGTAAAGATAAATTTTCAGCATTTAAGTTTATTAATTAAAGATGCCTGGCGCTCTCCTAAATGGAAAGACAAATTAACAATCTGGTTTAAACCAACTGGCTGGCGTCCTGAAAACTTTGAAGAAAAATATCCTGTAAACAAAATTGAAAATGTTTTTGATTTTGAAAAATACGGTACACATAATTCGAAAAGATTAATTTACTGGTCTGTTATTCAAGTCTTAATAACGTTGTTATTTGTGAGCTTTTTGTTTGAAAATATTGCCAAAATTGGTCTTCCAAATATGTTTGTTTATGGCTTTTTTATTTTTGTGACGATATACAGTTATTCCGAATTAATGGACAAAAGCAGATTTGCTTTTCTATGGGAAGGTATTCGATTAGGAATGGTAATCTGTATTATTGGATATTTGGGCGATTGGTTTGGCTTAAATCGTGTAATTCCAATTAGTAATTATATTATTTTTACGTATTTAATTCTATCTTTTGTACTATCAGTATATTTTGTGAATTTTGAATTCAAAACCAACCAAAACCAATATATCAATTCATAACCCCTATTATGAGAAACACTTATTTTTTTAAAATTTATGCGGCTGTTCAGCATAGTATACCTGATAATATTGTTATTAGGTTATGAGCGTTTTGATCTTTTTTTAAAACCCATTTTAATACCAATTATTGGGTTTGGAGCTTATTTTTTTAGAAAATTTCCAACTAAAAATACGTTGTTAACCGCACTTCTATTTTCGTGGATTGGAGATGTCATTTTGCTTTTTACAGATCTTGGTGAAATCTATTTTATTCTGGGTTTAGTCGCTTTTTTAATAGCTCACATTATCTATTGTATCTTGTTTAATAAACAGGATAAAATAAGAAAAAAACAAAATAAGTCCATTTTTGTATTTGGAAGTATTTTAATCGCATTGTATTTAATCGGAATGGTTTCTTTTTTAATGCCGTATTTAGGAGATCTTGAGATTCCGGTTACTATTTATGCTTCTATAATTTCTATTATGCTTTTATTTGCTTTTAACGGATTATTGGTGTGGGATAAACCAGGCAATTTGCTCGTTTTTTTAGGTGCATTTTTCTTTGTTGTATCGGATAGTATTTTGGCAATTAACAAATTTTACAGTCCAATTCCGAAAAGCTCATTTTTTATTATGCTGACTTATCTTCTGGCACAATATCTGATTGTAACTGGTATTTTAAAACTAAATCCTAAAAAAGTACAATAATAAACAGAATCACCAGACTTAAACTAACTTTACCACAATATTATAACTCATGAAAAAATTAGCTCTTTTTATTATTCTATTACTAACTGCTTCTTCTTGCGTAAGTACAAAATCGACTTTAAAAAACGTAGATGATTACGCTCCCGATTTGGTTTTGAACAAGAATAACACGTTTGTAATTACAGAATTTGCAAAAGACAAAAAATACGGTTACGACCCTGATTATCCCATTAATCTTTTCTTTCAAAACACCAATAATGAAACTTTAAATGAATCCCGTTTTCTGAATGCTCTAGCAGGGCCGAGCGGTGAAAAAATCACGTACACAAAATTAGAAACCTGTTGTCCGTTTCCATCTAAAAGGAGCAATATGGGCGCTGGATTTTTAAATGTGTATGAGCTGAAATGGGAAGGACAAAAAAAGCCGGTTAAACTTTATTTGAATATTTACGAGAAAGGAATTTTAATGGTTCCTATGGGATTGAGACTGAAATAAGGATTTTGTTATGATGAAAACAAAATCTGCTTTTATAATCTTCTTAATTTTGGGTATAGTGATTTTTCCGTACCAAATTACTATTCTTATCAACAATTCTGACTTATTATCATCTATTGTTCCTGGCTGGAATACAACTATTATTCCAGGCCAGATTATTTCTAATTCCATTAGGTTTTTCAGTCTGGCTGTAACTGTAATTTGTTATTGGAAACTTTCTAAAATTTTTAATCAAATATTACTTAAGAATTTTCTAATTCATTTTTCACTTACTATTCCAGCGGTATTAATTGGAAAGATAAATCTTTATGAAATTATTTTCTCTAGCGCTTTTAATCCAGAAGATTTAACAAATAGAATTTTGATAATAGTGCTTATAAATACTTGCTTAAATGTTTTATTTTTTACGGGACAAATTATTTTTTGGAGGTTTTATTTTAAATCGAAAAGGCAATTTTTAAAAATTTAACTGGAACATATTAGATAATTCAAAGTTTTATAAATTAACTTAATTTTTCCAAATTTGGCTAAACTCTATGGAAGCGGATAGCAGGATTGGCTTCATAAAATAATCTTAAATCTTCATCTGGTATTCATAAATCATGACTACCTTTGCACTGTCAAAAAATCATATTATGAATTTACAACATATTCCACAAATTAAGCATACTGACAGCGGAAATTTCTTTTTATTGGCGGGGCCTTGTGCCATCGAAGGTGAAGAAATGGCTCTTAGAATTGCTGAAAAATTAGTTGGTATTACCGACAATCTTCAGATTCCTTACGTTTTCAAGGGATCTTTTAAAAAAGCAAACCGTTCTAGAATTGACAGCTTTTCTGGAATTGGTGACGAAAAAGCTTTAAAAATCTTAAGAAAAGTTTCAGAAACTTTTCATATTCCAACTGTTACAGATATCCATACTAACGAAGATGCTGATATGGTCGCGCAATATGTAGATGTATTGCAAATTCCAGCGTTTTTAGTTCGTCAGACTGATCTTGTTGTTGCTGCGGCAAATACGGGAAAAGTGGTAAACTTGAAGAAAGGACAATTTATGAGTCCAGAGAGCATGAAACATGCGGTGCAAAAAGTATTAGACTGTAATAATGAGAATGTTATGGTTACAGATCGTGGTACTATGTTTGGTTATCAAGATATGATTGTTGATTTTAGAGGTATTCCTACTATGCGGCAATATGCTTCTACAGTTTTGGATGTAACGCACTCTTTGCAACAGCCAAATCAAACTGCCGGTGTTACAGGCGGAAGACCAGACATGATCGAAACCGTAGCTAAAGCTGGTATTGCAGTTGGTGTTGATGGAATTTTTATCGAAACACATTTTGAACCTGCTAATGCAAAAAGCGATGGTGCTAATATGCTTCATTTAGACTATTTTGAAGGTTTGATGAACAAATTGGTAGCTATTAGAAAAACGGTTAACGCATTTTAATTTTATAATACTAAGTTCTTTGAAAACAAAAATTTTATTTTTCCTTCTGACTTGTGTTTCGTTAAACACTTTTGCTCAGGAAGAAATACCAGTACAAAAATATGTCGCGCATAATAAAGGAAAATTCTTTGTAATGTGGGGTGGAAATAGAGAAAGTTACTCTAAATCTGATGTAAATTTCAGAGGTAAAGATTACAACTTTACAGTAGAAGACATGAGAGCTCATGATAAACCTAAAGGCTGGCATGTTGACTATATTAATCCTGTTAATATGACTATTCCTCAAACTAATTTGAGATTAGGTTATTTTTTTAGCGATCATTATAGCGTTACAGTTGGTGTTGACCACATGAAATACGTAATGTCACAAAACCAAATTGCAAATGTAAATGGAAACATCAATTTGCCCGAAAATGACCCTGGTTATATCTACAATGGAGAATACATTAACAGACCTGTAGACATGTCTCAAGGTGGCGCTATGGAAGGCGGTATGCCAGAAGGTAGCACTACTACTCCATTTTTAATTTACGAGCATACTGATGGTTTGAATTATATTAATACTGAAGTGGCTAGATTTGATGATGTTTCTAAATGGTTTGGCTTACCAAATATTGATAAAGTTCAGATAAACTTAACTGAAGGTTTGGGCGCAGGTGTTTTATATCCTAAAACCAACACAACACTTTTAGGAAAAGAACGTCATGATGATTTTCACATATCTGGTTATGGTGTTTCTGCAAAAGCGGGTCTGAATATTACTTTTTTCAAACATTTCTACATTCAAGGAGAGTTAAAAGGAGGTTACATCAATATGCAGGATATTAGAACTACTACAAGTAGTGAAGATAAAGCTTCTCAGCATTTTACCTATTTTCAGCGTATTATTGCTGTTGGAGGTATATTTAGAATCTAATATTTCGTAAAATATATTTATAAAATAGCTGTCATTTTATTTGGCGACTATTTTTTTTATTATTTACTTTGTACTTCAAAGTACTTTAATTTATACTTTATGAAAAGCAAAAAATATTTATTTCCACTAATCACTTTCGTTATAAGTTTTGGATGTGCGCTGTTTGTTTCGTTAAAGGTTTTTCCGAACAATCCTTTTACGGGAACTGCACCCGAAAAAACTACAGCGAGTAAGTATAAAGATGGTGATATTATTTTTCAGACTTCGGAATCTAAACAATGTGAAGCGGTTCGTATAGCAACTAAATCGAAGTTTTCGCATTGCGGTATTATTTATGACATTAACGGAAAATGGTTTGTTTTTGAAGCAGTTCAGCCTGTAAAATTGACACCGCTTGAGGATTGGATCAAACATGGACAAGACAGTAAATATGTGGTCAAAAGATTAAAAAATGATGCTGTTTTGACACCAGAAGTTTTACAAAAAATGAAAGAGTACAGTCAGCAGTTTGACGGAAAAGAATATGATGCCTATTTTGAATGGACAGATAGTAGAATTTATTGTTCGGAATTGGTTTGGAAAATATATAAGAATGTCGCCGGAATTGAATTGTCTACACTTAGGGAATTGAAAGATTTTAATCTGACAGATATAAGAGTTCAAAAAATATTGAAAGAGCGTTATGGAAATGATATTCCGTTAGAAGAAAAAGTGGTCGCTCCTTCTGACCTTACAGATTCTAATTTACTAAAAACAGTAATAAACACCTACTAAAAAACAAAAAAGCTAGTGATTATTGTTTCTAGCTTTTTTATTTACCATTTAACTTTGAAATTCAAAGAACTTTTAAAAAATATTTTATGAGAGATTTTCTAATTGAAAGATTATACGAATGTTCCAAAAAGCCCTATCAAAAATATTTCAAGAAAAATGAGCCTTGGAAAATTGATAAGGACAACTTGATGCAATATCCGGAAGAAAGTTTAGGATTTGGTTTGGGAAATTTTCTCCATAAAAATCATTTTGATATTCAGGAGAAACTGGAAGATCATGATATTATTCATGTTTTGACTAATACTGGAGTTTCAGTATATGAGGAAATCGGAATGCAGTATTACCTTTTCGGAAATGGAAAAAAAAGTTTGTATTTGTATATGGTTATTTTATCCGGAACTATTTTTTATCCCACACGTATCCATTACTTCTTGCGACAATATAAAAGGGGAAAAAAAGCGTTGCCGTTTCATTATCTGGATTTCTCCAAAATGCTTTTTATGCCTGTCTACTCTATTCAACAAACATTTAATATCTAATTACATGAAAGCAATTAATCGTCAGCCTTTAAAAGAAAAACAATCGATTGAATTAACAATTGGTTCATTTGTAATCATTACAATCTTGTTTGCATTGTATATTATTTCAAATGAAAATTCGACTGTTTTAGTTGTAGCGTGGCCGTTTGCTTTAGCAACCGTAATCGTAAATATAATAATGCTGGCTCATTTAACAGAAAGATTTTTTTATTTACCACAGCAACTGAAGAGAAATTGGTTTTAAAATTTTGATGTCGCTTTCAAATATTCCGATCACATTTTTGTACTATTTGATAGTGATGAAATCTTGATTTTGAAGGTTTCATTTATAAAAAAAGTCGCAAGTTTACACTTGCGACTTTTCAAATACTATAATTTAATCTTAATTTGCTTTTTTGATGTCGATTCCGTTTTGATCTAACAAATACATTAAAGTCGTCATAGTTGCGACTCCAAGCTCTAACTCTCTTTTATTAATTGCATCAAATGTATCATTTGCTGCATGATGATAATCGAAATAACGCTGTGAATCTGGTTTTAAACCTGCTTTAACAATTGCCTGAGAAGTTAAATGACTAATATCTGAACCTGCATGGCCAATTGTAAAACTGTGTACTAAATACGGCTCGAATAAGTCTTTGTATCCTTGAATTTTTTTCAAATTAGCATCGTCAGCCTCAATTGAGAATCCACGTGGTGTAAATCCGCCTGAATCACTTTCTAAAGCAAAAATATGATTCTCTTTCTTTTGTTTTGATACTTCTTCATATTTCGCACCGCCTTTTCCACCATTCTCTTCGTTCATAAACAATACAACACGAATAGTATTTTTAGGCTTGTAATTTAAGTTTTTCAAAATACGGATAACTTCCATACTTTGTACTACTCCTGCTCCATCATCGTGAGAACCATCGGCTAAATCCCAAGAATCTAAGTGACCTCCAACTACCATGATATTTTCTGGACTTACTGTTCCTGTCAATTCTCCAATTACATTATACGATAATGCATCTGGCAAAGTCTCGCAAGATTGTTTGAAATAGAATTTTAAAGCAGGATTTACTTTTAAAGATTTGCTCAACAATTCAGCTCCATTTGTACTAATTGCTCGCTGTTGGAATATACTGTTCTTTAGGAAGATCACCATAACTTTGTGCACCTGTATGAGGAAAATCGTCTAATCTTAAATTCATAGAACGAACGATTGTTCCAACAGCGCCTAATTTCGCCGCTTCTTTTGCTCCAGCATATCTCTGATCTACACAAGCTCCATAAGAAGTAAAAGTTTCGATATTTTCGGGATTCATTGGTCTGTTATAAAAAACAATTTTTCCTTTTACTTTATCAGCTCCTAATTCTGCCAATTCTTTAATTCCTTGTACTTCAATAATTTCTGCCGTAATACCTGTTTTAGGAGTTGCAACAGAACCACCTAAAGCACAAATTGGCACTACCGTTTTTGTTTTTCCGTCTACAATATAAGCTGTTTCTTTTTCACCACGAACCCAATGAGGAACCATAACTTCCTGAAGATAGACTTTATCTAATCCCAGCGCTTCTAATTGTCTTTTTGTATAATCTACCGCTAGTTCAGCTCCTTTAGAACCAGATAAACGAGCTCCAATATCATTAGATAAATATTCTAACCAAGTGTAGCATTTTGCCTCGGTTAAGGCTTTTTTGTAAAATAATTTAATATTTTTTTCATCGTTTGTCTGTGCAAAAGATGAAGTCAATCCGTTTAAAACTAAAGCAATTAAAAGAATCGTTTTTTTCATAATTTCTATAACATTTTTGGGGTTATGTTCCGTTTTTGGCTTATCTCACAAAGAAACAAAAATTCTATAGAAGTGTCAGGGTTTTTCAATATCCTTTTCATAAAAAAAGCTCTAATTACAAATTCTTCAATTTGCAATTAGAGCTTTTAAAAATTCAATAAATAAAGACTATTTTACTTCTATAATCTTATTTTTTGCACCAATTCCGTTTTCATTAAAAGGTTCAATAGTGAAATAATATTTTGTGCCTTTATCCAAACCTCTAAAATCATACGAATTGTCGCCGTAAACCATAATACTGTTATATAATTTATCTGGAGTAATTCCGTAATAAATATTATAACCAATCGCATCATTTTGTTTTTTCCAAGAAATCATCGCATTTCTTGAATCTGCTTTATTTCTATCCACTTTAAAAGAAGCAACAGCTTTTGGTTTTGCCGCTAATCCGTTTCCAAAAACCCTGAAATCAGAAATAGCAAACAATCCAGACGCATTGTGTATATTTTCCATTTTAATATAACGCGCTTTAATTGCTTTTGTAAGCTCTACATAATCATGTGGTACATCTTTATCGTTTTTAGATTTATCTACAACCAGAGTCCAATTTACAGCATCATCAGACATGAATATTTTATATTGGTAATAAATATCCATTGCTTTATTGTATTGCGTTGCTTTATGATCTGCGTAATTAATCTGGATTGCATTTATCTCCATTTGTCTGCCTAAATCCATTTGAAGCCATTCTCCTGGATTACTTGTTTTAGCAGACCAATAGGTTTGAATATTTTCATCTGTAAGATTCTCAGGCCCGTAACAGAATTTCTCATAGACTTTTTTCCCTCCGTTATCCATTCTATGTGTTTCTACTTCCATGCATTCTTCTGAAGAAGAAACAGTTACTGGCTTTTTGTATGAAAGCAACGATCCAGCCAGATGAAGCGCCTTTTGTCTGGTCACGCTCACTCGTTGGAAGCACAATTGGAAAGTCGCCGTAAGAAGTAATAGAATACATTACGTCATCTTTATCAAATCCGGCAGGAAACATATCGATGCGACGCTCAAAGCGGTCTTTAATGGAGATTTTGCACGTTCCTGTATTCCAATAATTTCCGTAATTATCTGCAAACGTATTTCCGTGTCCAGCTCCAATAACAAATCCGCCTGGTTTATATGACATTGGATTGTGTTTTTGGTACGTAAAAGGCCCTAAAGGATTATCGCCCACGTGAACGCCATTTGCGTATCCTTTAAATTCGGTTGCCGGCGCACCGTATTGCATATAATACTTACCATTGTGTTTGGTCATCCAAGCTCCTTCAATAAAATTCCCCCAAGGTGCTGGTTCCATATCATTATTTGGTCCAAAACGTTCCCAGCCATGAGCTGTAGGATCTAAACCTACAACTTCTTTAATTTGACCATAAGGACGCTGAATATCCTCTACTTCTGTTGCTTTGTATAATTGCGCATAATCTGCTTGATTTCCTTTTGGAAGCCACGTATTATAATCTACTTCAACGCCTACAAGCGGCAATTTTCCACTTGAACCGTAGTACATATATACTTTTTTATCATCATCCTGAAAAATAGCAGGATCCCAAGTTGGAAGCATTGCTTTGTCTACGTGACGCGTCCATCTTCCTGATTTTGGGTCGGCTGTTTTCCAGATTGGGTGATCCCTTTTCCAAGTTGAACCAACGTAAAATAAGGTATCGTTTACCACCCATCGTCGCAGGTGCACATTGGTCATCGTCGCCTGGCTCTCTTTGAAAACTTCCGTAAACAAAATTCCAATCTGACATATCTTTACTCCAAAAGAAACCTGCCTGATTAGTTGCAAACAAGTAATATTCGCCTTTGTAAGTTATAATTACAGGATCTGCACTAGAACGTCGTGATTCTGGAATTCTATTGTGATTGTGAGTTGTATAATTGTAACCAATATTAATTGGATTACAAAATGTAGTTGCTGGTCTGTTAGGATCAAACCACTCTGTTTTTCCGAGATTTTGTGCCAAAAGATTGTGACTGAAAAGTATCACAAATAAAATCGGCACCGTCAAGAGTTTATGTATATTTTTCATTGTTTGATTGTTTTGTTAAGTCCAAGATTATTTCTTAAGATTTATTCTTTGCTCTAAAAGTTCTGGCTCATTTGTAGTGATGTAATTGAATTTATGATCAATAATCCAATCCATATCTGCCGCTTCATTTACTGTCCATGCGTTCAAAATAATCTTGTTATCTTTCGCTTCTTGTATCCATTCCGGATGCTTTTTAAAAACTGAATAATGATAATCGACTCCATTAATTTTATCCGCTTTTACTTCTTTAGGTGATTTATTTCCTTCTAAATATTGTAAAGAAGTTTTCGCGTCGACCATTCTAATTTGTTTTAGAATCTCGTAATCAAAACTTATGTAACAGGTGTTTTTATCTGCTTTCAGCTTTTTAATAACTTCAATCGACATTAATGCTGTTTTTTGACCTCTCTCTTTACTTATTTCTGATGGCTTTATCTCGCAAACCAAAAGAGTGTGTTTGTTGTTTCTTTTTCCTTCTGAAATATATTCCCGCGCTGTTGGAAGTTTTTCGCCATTCGAAAGCTTAAACTTGATTAGATCGGCATAATTTGTCTCTTCAATAAGCAGTTTGTTGTAATGTGCATCATGATTGATTACCAGCGAATCATCTGCGGTTCTCCACACATCAAATTCTGAACCAGGCAGTTTTAGATCAATTGCATGCCTTAAAGCTGCAATTGAGTTTTCTGGCAGATTATTTTTTTTCCATGCACCGCGATGTGCTACAATTGCATTTTTTTGTGCATTGCAAGATGAGAAAGCAATAAGAAATACTAAACTCGATATTTTAAAAATATTCATAATAACGTAGTTAAATAATTACAAAAAGTATTTTTGATTTTAAAAAAAAGCCCTTCGCTAACCAAACGCGAAGGGCTAATTACTAATCAATAAACCAACTATTTAGTTAACTCAAAACTAACTTTCTTATCGGCATTTGAATTACCTCCAATGAAGATATCAAACTGCCCAGGCTCTGCTGTGAATTGTAAATCAGAGTTATAAAATTTTAAATCTTCAACAGTAATATCAAAACTTACTGTTTGTTTTTCACCTTTTTTAAGTGCTATTTTTTGGAAACCTTTCAATTCTCTAACTGGTCTTGTTACTGAACCAACTAAATCTCTAATGTATAATTGAACTGTTTCTTTTCCGTCAAAATTTCCAGTATTTGTTACATCAACCGTTACTTTTAATTTACCGCTATAGTTCATTTTATCAGAAGAAATTTTCAAGTTTGAATAATCAAAAGTCGTGTAACTTAAACCAAATCCGAATGGGAATAAAGGTTCGTTTCTTTCGTCAATATAGTTTGATCTGAATTTTTCGAATTTCCCTTCAGAATTAGAAAGCGGTCTTCCTGTATTTTTGTGTGCGTAATAAATTGGTAACTGTCCAACGCTTCTTGGGAAAGTTGAAGTTAATTTTCCTGAAGGGTTTACATCTCCAAATAAAACATCAGCAATTGCATAACCTGCTTCTGTACCCGCAAACCAAGCATTTAAAATTGCTGGAACTGTTTTTTCTTCATCTGTAATCACTAATGGACGACCGTCAAATAAAACTAAAACAACTGGTTTTCCTGTTTTTAATAAAGCGTTTAATAAATCTTTTTGTGCTTGTGGAATTTCCAAGTTCGTACGGTCGCTAGATTCTCCGCTCATTTCTGCAGATTCTCCAAGTGCCGCTACAATTACATCAGATTGCTGAGCCACTTTTAAAGCTTCTGCCAATAATTCTTCTTTTGAACGCGCATCGCGGTGTAATGTTTTTCCAAACATTGTTGCGTTAGTTTCAAAAGTTTCATCGTAATCTAAGTTACTTCCTTTAGCATATAAAACTTTAGTTCCTGATCCTGCAACTTCTTTGATTCCTGCTAATAATGAAACAGCATTTTCCATTTTAGTAGCCACACTCCAAGTTCCTGGCATATTTTCTTTAGCATCTGCTAATGGTCCGATTAAACCAATAGTTCCTGACTTTTTAAGCGGTAATAATTGGTTTTGGTTTTTTAATAAAACCAATGATTGAGAGGCAATTTGACGTGCTTCTTTTCTGCTGTCTGTTGTGAAGATTTCAGTTTTAGCTCTTTTTTCATCACAATATTTATATGGATCTTGGAACAATCCTAAATCATATTTTGCTTCTAAAATAAGTTTTACAGCATTATCGATTGTTTCGATTTTTACTTTTCCTTCATCTAAAGATTTTTTCAGCGTTCCTAAGAAACCTTCTCCAACCATATCCATTTCAACACCAGCATTTAAAGACAAAGCCGAAACTTGCTGTAAATCTCCCATTCCGTGTTCGATCATTTCAGGAATTCCCGTAAAATCGGTTACCACAAAACCTTTGAAACCCCATTGTTTTCTTAAAACATCTGTCATTAGCCATTTGTTTCCAGTTGCTGGAATTCCGTCAATTTCATTGAAAGATGCCATAACCGAACCTACTCCAGCATCAACAGTCGCTTTATAAGGCGGGAAATAGTCGTTAAACATTCTGATATGGCTCATGTCTACCGTATTGTAATCACGTCCACCTTCTGGTGCACCGTATAATGCAAAGTGTTTTACACAAGCTAAAATTGAATTGTTTTTAGAAAGATCGTGTTGTTGGTATCCATTTACCATTGCTTTTGCAATTTGGCTTCCTAAATATGGGTCTTCTCCTGAACCTTCAGAAACTCTTCCCCAGCGAGGGTCGCGCGAAACGTCAACCATTGGAGAGAATGTCCAGTTAATTCCGTCTGCACTTGCCTCTTTTGCTCGCTATTTGTGCACTTCTTTCAATTAATGCCATATCCCAAGTACAAGACAATCCTAACGGAATTGGAAATGTTGTTTCGTAACCGTGTATAACGTCCATACCAAAAAGTAATGGAATTTTCAAACGGCTTTTTTCAACAGCAATTTTTTGTACTTCTTTAATTTTTTGAACTGATTTTATATTAAACAAACCGCCCACTTTACCCTCTGCAATGTTTTTTGCCACATTTGAGCTGTTTGCCTGCCCTGTAGTGATATCACCAGATGTAGGCAAGTTTAACTGACCCAATTTCTCGTCTAAAGTCATTTTTGACATTAACTCCGCCACAAATTCAGACTTTGGTTTAATTTTCACTGTATTTTTAGTGTTCTTTTTTTGAGCGTAACCCAAAACAGCACATCCTAAAAAAAGTAAGACTAATTTGTTTTTCATTCTATTTAATTTATTTGTTTGTATTTGTTTTTTTCTGCTTGCAACATCCACTCATAAATTGCGAGCATTATCATAAACTCTTGTCCAGCTGTCGTGATTTGCGTCATCAAAAATGGTCAGCTTCACATCTTTGGCATTGCATTTTTTTAATTCTTTGTAAATCGTTATCGCATAATTAACATTTACAACATCATCTAATAATCCGTGGTAAATTCTGGTTGGAATATTGGCTATTTCACAAGCGTGCTCTAACTGAATTAAATCTACAAAGCCAGCGACAGGTACGTTTGCTTGCAAATAGATCCGGATGTGCAAAAGCCAAATTCCACGAAGCCCAGCCTCCTGAGCTCAAACCAGTAACATATATTCTTTCTGAATCAATTTTATTTTCTTTCTGGATTTTTACAATCAGCTGATAAATGGATTCTATATCCCAGTTTTCATCTTCTTTACATTGCGGAGCCAGAACGTAAGCATCTAATTGATGTGTTTTCAAATATTTTAATGGCCCGTTAATTTTAACCTTTTCGAGATCTGTTCCTTTTTCACCATCTCCAGAGATAAAAACTATTAAAGGCTTTTTTTCTTTTGTATTAGCCGGACGATGTAAAACATAACCCAATTCATACTTTGCCATTATGACTGTATTAATCTTTCCAGTAGTTTCACTTTGGCTATAACCAAATGCTGAAAACAGCAGGGATAAAAAAACTAATTTATAATTCATGCTGTTTTATATCCCGTATTTCCCAGACTTAAATCCAAGTTTGGTTAAACCTTGTTTTACTTCAGGTGCATTCATAAATAATTTCCACAATAAACCCGTTCTGTAGTTTTCAATCATTACTACTTCTGGTCCCTGATCTATTGCTAAATAGCGTTTTGCCACCCATTTATTTTGTAAACTAAGGGCATCATAAAATCCTGCATTTCCCCAAGTTTCTTCTTTGTGATTGTCGTATAGATTACGAATTACAGCCATAGATTCTTTTGGAGTATATACAATTGAACTTATTGCCGCAGTTGGCGAAATAACACCTTGATCATTGCTTGGCATATGTGCATTATATCCCACAGAGCCATCAGGGTTTCTGGAATATGATGCTGTTAGTCCCCAATAATCAGCACCATATCCCTCAACCTTGTTTGGATTCTCAACACAATATTGATAATTTATTTTTGTCTGATTTACGTTTAAATCCCAGTAATTAGCATATTTATCTGTTAACTGATTTGGATCTAAACCAACATACGAATAATGCGCCCAGAATAAAGGCCCGCCAAATTCTTCTGCACCGTTATGTTTTAAAATTAGAGGAATGTTATATTTTGTTTTAGCAGAAACGATGTCGTCGCTTCTTGCCCAGCCTTCATGATAGGCTTTTGCATCTATTGTATGTGTTGGCGAAGATGCTTGCCATTACGTAAGTGATTAAACATTCGTTATATCCTTGTAATGGGAAATTCATTTGCCATGCGTAGTTAGGCGACCAATGCCAGTATAAAACGTTTTTATTATTAGTGTACCAATTCCACTCCACGCCTTTCCAAAGTGCATCGAATTTTTGAGCGACAGCTTTTTCATTTTCAGAACCATCTTTAAGATATTCACGAACTGTAATCATTCCCGCAACCAAAAATGAAGTTTCGACTAAATCGCCGCCATTATCCTTGGTTCCAAAAGGTTTTACTTTTCCTGTATTTCCGTCGATCCAGTGCGACCATGCTCCATGAAAACGCTCTGCCTTGCCTAAAAAGTCTGCAATTTTGTTTAGTCTTTCTACACCTTGTTCTTTGGTAATGTAACCTTGAGACATTCCAGAAACCAATGCCATTAAACCAAAACCAGAACCGCCTGTTGTAACAATATTCGAATCATTTTCAGGATAATTTCCATCTGGATGGTAACGTTCTCTGGCTAATCCAGAATTGGGCTCTGCGTAATCCCAGAAGTATTTAAAAGTTTGTTTTTGAACAGCATCCAAAAGCTGTTCATCTGTTAATTTTACAGTTGCAGTATTTTCTCCTTCATTTTCTTTTGATTTTTCGGAATTAGATCCGCAACCAAAAAAGCTAAAAACTAATAATAAAACTGAAATTCTAATCATTATAAAAATTTAAAATTTAATAATAATCACTTCCTTCAGAGTTTGAAGGAAGTGATTTTAAAATATTAATTAATAACCACCAGGGTTTTGAGTTGAGTATCCAACTGATTCTCTGATAAAAAATGTAGGTATTGGAAATAATTCATGTTTACCAACTACAAATGTTTTTCCATCAGCGACCATTGCAGCAGGAGCCTGACCAGTTCTAACAATATCAAACCATCTGTCATGTTCAAAAGCTAATTCTACTCTTCTTTCTTTCCAGATAGCAGTTCTAACAGTCGCTTGAGAAACAGCAGGAGTATCTCCTAAGTTAGCTCTGTGTCTTACTTGATTTAATAATGGAGTAGTCGCGCCAGTTTGTCCTAACTCATTTAAAGCTTCTGCTTTCATTAATAAAACTTCAGCATATCTTAAATATCTAAGGTTAGTATCTGTAAATTCTACATTGTAAAAATCAGATGAGTATGCTTTGTAATTATACATTGGATTGGTTACCGTTGATGCAACTACACGTCCGTCATATAAAACTGATCCTCTAAAAATAATTGTAGTCGCTCTTCTAACGTCACCTGCTTCATAAGCATCAGCTAAACCTTGTGATGGTGTATTGAAACCCCATCCCCATCCTCCAGCACCTCTAGGCGCTTGAGAAACAGTATAATTACCAATTCCTAATTTTAAATCTGAAGTTGGTGAACCAACACCATTAATTTCAAAAATAGATTCAGAACCAAACTCTCCGTCTTTTTTAAACTGTAAAGAATAATCTGAAACTAAAGAATAACCTGTTACTTTATCACAGTTATCAATTACTTCCTGCCATTTCTTTTGGTATAAACTAACTTTTGCAAGTAATGCATAAGCTGAACCTTTAGAAACTCTTTCTTTATCGTTACCAGAATAAGTCGATTTCTCAGGCAATAATTCAGTTGCCTCAGCTAAATCTTTTTCAATAAAAGTATATACCTCTGCGGCTGTTTTACGCGTTAACTGCATTACTTTATCTTCTTCAGATAATGGTGTATTTGCTAAACGGTCAACAATTGGAACACCTCCATAACCTTTTACTAAAGTAAAATACATGAAAGCTCTCATAAATTTAGCTTCACCAATTAATCTATTTTTTAATGCTGGCGTAACTTTATCGAGTTGAGGAAGGTATGTTAATGCTTGATTACATCTGTTTATTCCTGCATAATTTGCTTTCCAAACACTTTCAAATGATGGAGTTGAAGCATTGTAAGTCAAAGCATCAATAACGTCTTTATCTGTTCCTGTATCTCCAGGGTCAGAACCTTTATCAGCATCATCTGAGATTATACTTGTAACAGCATTCCATCCAAAAGATGACATGTCCCAAGATAAAAATTGGTTGTAGATAGATGTAACCAATTCAGTGGCTTTAGTATCTGTATTAAGATATTCGACATCAACGGGGATTTTATCCGTTTGATCCACATCTAAAAAATCATCTGAACATCCTGAAAAGAAAAGTCCAGTAAGTAAAAGTGATATATAAAGTCTTTTCATAATATTAAAATTTTAAATTAGCTCCAATAACAAATGATCTCAATGAAGGGTAAGCATCAAGCTCAACACCTTGAGTACCTGTTACTAATTCACCGTCTCCTAGAGCTTCTGGTGAAAATCCTGAGAATTTCTGAGTAATAAACGGATTAACCGCATTTACATAAAGTCTACAGAAACTGATAAAACCATCTTCTTTTAAAGGAAGTTTGTATCCTACAGTAATGTTGTTAATTCTAAAGAAATCTGCTGATTCTAAGTAATAAGTTGAAGCAACTGGAACGTAATTAAATGGTGCTGGATTTGAAGCTGTGGTATTAGTTGGAGTCCAGAAATCTCTAGTTAAAGAAGCTTCTATATTTTCACCTGAAAAACGCTGTGCTTTTTTACCATTATAAACTTTTGCTCCTCCTGTTCCATAACCGTCAACAGAGAAATCAATGTTTTTATAGTTCAAACCTAAAGTAACACCGTAATTTAAAGTTGGAAGAACCGATCCAACATATTTTTTATCATTAACCTCATTTAATGCTCCTTGAGCAACTTTGTCTCCACTAGCATTATAGTACAACATTTGACCATTTACAGGATCTACTCCCGCATATTCATACATGAAGAAACTACCTAATGGCTGTCCTACTGATGTATCATATAATAATTTGGTGTTTTGTCCATTTCCTAAATTACCTCCAACAATCTGTGCAATTGATGGATTATTTAAACTTGATAATTTATTTTGATTATGAGAAAAGTTACCACCTACCCAATAGCTTAAATCATCATTAATTTTATCATCCCAACGCAAAGAAATCTCGTAACCTTTGTTAGAAACTTCACCAACATGCGTAGCAGTTCTTTGTGTTAATCCTGAAGTTGAAAGCGGAATTACATATAAAATTGCATTATCAGTGTTTTTATCATAAACATCAAATGATCCTTTTAATCTGTTATTAAATAATTCCACATCAAAACCTGCAGAAAGTTCCTCTACAACTTCCCAAGATAAATTAGGGTCAATAGATGAATCTACACTGATTCCCTGACCTGAATCTGGTCCATAATTTAAGCCTGATGTAAATGTTTGATTATTTAATGGAACATTTTGATTTCCTAATTTTCCCCAAGAACCTCTAATTTTTAATAAATTAATTGTTTTTGAATCTTTCAAAAAGTCTTCTTTAGATACGATCCATCCAGCTCCTAATGATGGGAATGTTCCCCAACGATTTCCGTCAGAAAATTGAGATGATCCATCACGTCTCACAGTTCCTGTCAATAAATATTTATCCATTAATTTATATTGGAAACGAGCAAAATAAGATGATAATTTTCTTTGGCTTAATGCTACATCATTATATCCTACAACACTTGGCGCATATTGAACATTGTCTAATGCCCAATAATTAGAATTAGCTTCTACATTTTTTCTGGTAACTGTTAATTTTTCTCTTGTACCAATTACATTCGTTTCTATACCTGCTGTAACTTCTACATCGTGAATTTCTGCAAATACTTTATTATAAGTGAAATAGTTAGATAAATTCCAGTTGAAGTATTGATCTCTATTTCTAGTTAAAGTATTTGTATTTAAACTGCTTGTATCATAAGCTGATGCAACTCTGTTTGGGTCTGCGACTAACCATAGAGCCAGATTATCTACGTAATTGTATTGCTTGTAAGTATAAAATTCTCCGTTAAATTGTGATGTAAATTTTAATGATTTTGTAATATCATAATCTAATTTTAAACCTCCTTGAAGAATAACCGTCTGCTGTTTTTCGTCATTATAATCTACAGCACTTACAGGATTTCCAACTGAATTAAATTGTGAACCTGTTTCAGTTGCTACTCCATTATTAACAAATGGAACACCATATTTTCCGTCAGCAAAACGAACAGGAATTATTGGCGATTGTCTGTAAGCTGTAGTAAATGCAGATAATGGTTTCGGTGTGTTTTTAATAGAAGTAACACTGAAATTTTGACTTAATTTAAGTTTGTCTGAAATTTTATACTCATTATTATTTCTAATAGAAGTACGAGAATAATCCGTTCCATTCAAAATTCCTTTCTCTTCGTAATTTGCGACACTTAAAAAATACTTAACACTTTCTGATGATCCAGAGATAGCAATGTTATTTTCTGAAAATGTACCTGTTCTTGTAATTGCATCATACCAATTTGTATTAACTGGCTGATTTAAAGAGAATTTATTTGGATCGTTAAAAGCAAGCATTACTATAACGAGCAAATTCCTCGCTGTTTGCCATTTTTACTTTTTTCAAAGCAGTTTTAAAACCACTGTAACTATCAATATCTACAGTAAGTTTTCCTTTTCCTGCTTTTGTGGTAATCATGATAACTCCATTTGCACCCCTTGTACCATAAATAGCAAGTGCAGAAGCATCTTTCAAAACTTCATAAGAAGTAATGTCATTTGTATTAATATTATTGATATTATCCGTTGGCATACCATCAACAACATATAAAGGATTTCTTCCTCCTAATGCGGTTCCAACCCCTCTAATAACAACAGAAGGTGTTCCTCCAGGAGTGTTTGAAGCAGTTACCTGAACCCCAGTCGCCTTACCTTGAATAGCTTGAGTTGCATTTGACACCTTCATTTTGGTAATTTCTTCTGACTTTAATGAGCTTACAGCAGAAGTATTATCAATTTTCTTTCTGGTACCATAACCAATAACAACTACTTCTTTAAGTGCAGTATCACCTGACTCTTTTAAAGTTATAGACATCATTCCCGCAGTTGCCGGCACAGAAACTGCATCAAAACCAAGCATAGAGATTTTTATAGTTTCTCCAACTTTAGCATTAATGGTAAAATTACCGTCGAAATCAGCATCAGCAGAGGCTTTGGATTCTGGAGCACTAATAATTGCACCCGGAACTCCCATTCCACTACTGTCTACTACCTTCCCTTTAATTGCTTGTGCCTGTCCCATCATATATGATGGCGACAACAAGAGTGCTAAAAAGCTAAAAATAAAATTTTTCATACAGTACGTAATCGTTTAAGTTAGTAGAGCCAAATTAAACAATTACAACGTTGTAGTACATCAAATGACACTACAACACAGCTACATCATTATGTTAAATTTTCAGTATATACTAATGATAATCAGTATAATAAATGTTAAATTAATTTCGTTAACATTACGTTATGATGTAGTAATGATGTATTGGAATTCTGTAAAAATAGGTATGTAAAAATATAAATTCCGTAAAAAACAAAATCAAATCTTACAGACTTAATAAAAACTTTGAGAGGTTTTCATCCTGAGTAAGGTTTAATTTCTTTCTAAGGCGGTATCTGTGCAATTCAACACCTCGAAAAGAGATGTTCATCATAGGTGCAATTTCCTTTGAAGAAAGGTTCATTTTAAGATAAACGCACAGTTTTATATCTTTTGGGGTAAGGTGTGGATATTTCTTAGAAAGGTTTATAATAAACTCATTATGGATTTGATTCAAATTGGTTTCAAATGTTTCCCATTCGTGTTTATTAACCTCATTAATTTTAATTGCTTTTTTGATTTCGCTCTTCAGCTTGCTGAAATCTTTTTCTTTATCTAAAATATCCTGAATTTTATCAATCATCTCTGTTTGCTTGGCAATTGATAATGATTTTCCAGCAACCTCAGAAGATTTTGTCTGAAGCTCGAGTTCTAAAATATGTTTTTCATATTCTTGAAGATTAAGCTCATTTTCTTTTTTCAGCTCCATCTCAAGAATCTCCCTTTGATGCTTTAGTTCTTCGGCCTGCAATTTTAGTTTTTGCATGTAACGCAGTTTATTCCATTTATAATAGAAAAATAAAACCGCCCCAACCACAAGCAGATACAAGAGGATCATCCAAAAAGAGAAATACCACGGTTCCGCCACTTTAAATTTGTAAAAAGAAACTTTATCATAAGTTGCTCCGTCGTGTTTAAATATTTCTACAGAATGGTAACCAGCCGCTTAAATTATTTAAAATAATTAATCCGTCCGAAATTGGAATAAAATCTTTTTCGTTATCCAGCTTATAAAATAAATTGGGTTTACTTCCTCCGTAAATTCCCGAAATGACATTTATTTTTAATTCGGTATTGAATTTAATTTTGGATTGATTGGGAATTAAAAGATCATTACTGAAAGCTTCAATTTCAACTTTCGAATTTTGTTTGTTTTCATATTGGAGATTAAGCGAAATAAATCCGTCATCCAGGTTAAATAAGTAATAATTATCTTTTTTAAAGATTCTTAGGTTTTCATTTATCAGCTTTCCTTTATAATATTTTTCCTGAATGATATTCCAGATAAATTTATTTCCTTCGGCATAAATATGATATAAAATTCCATTTTGCAAAACCATAAAATGATCTTCATCTATAGAAACAACATCGGTTACATTTTTAAAACTAGCATTAAACAGTTGGTTTTCTTCCAATTTATTGGAAATAGAATTATAAGTATACCAAGTGTTATTGATGAGAAAGAGTATTTCTTTTCTAAATTCAAAAATTTTGATTCCGAAATCATTTTGTATTTTGCTCTGCTGGGTGACATTTTCGACCTTTAGAGTATTGTAATTGTCGTCTAATAAAACTCGGTATAAACCACGATAGTTATCAGTTGCCCAAATTTCATTCTTTTTATTTTGCGCAACATATTTAATAGGCTTCGCAAGATCTTTAATGATTTTATACTTAGAAAGATTGGACGGATCATCATAAACCAAAATACCGCTGTATGTTGACTGAAAATAAGTGTCATTTATACTGCTTTTAGACATATTCCAACCGCCGCTTACTCCATTTATTTTTGTTAAAGCGTTACTTTCATAGGAGAAAGTTCCATCATTATGTCCAATAATATATTTTCCGTCTATTAAAGAAATATTCCATGCCTGTCCTTGTGTGTTGGGAATCATATTGAATTTTCCTGAACTATATTCGAAAATACCGTGATTGGAAGCAATTAAATAGCCTTTATTGATTGTCGCAACCGCATACACCGATCCTAAGATTCCAGAATTATCGTAAAAGAACGATATTGGAGAATTTACTTCAACATGAGCAATTCCATTATCCAAACCGAGCCACAGATCATTTTCTTTATCGAATCCTAAACTTAAAATCGAATTATTCATTAGAACATTGTCGCGTTCAATGTTTTTATAGGAATTGTTTTTTAAATCTAAAATAAAAATTCCTCTATTTCCAGTTCCAACAACTAATTTTTCTCCTTTTATAAATTTTGCCACGTTAATTGTAGCCGATTTTAAAGTTTCGTTGATTGGATTTTCCCACGTTTTTAAACCATCATCATCAGCAACAAAAACACCTTTTTTCTGTGTAAATATGTAGGTTTTATTGTGATACTTTTCTATGGCATGAACAACTGTCTTTTTTAAAATGTTCCATCCTTTTGGATTAGAAATATATTTACCATTCATTTTAAAAATTCCGTCCTTAACAGATGCGACATATAAATTATTATCCACAGCAAAACAATACGAAATAAGAAAAGGAAATTTAATTTTCTTGATCGTTTTTCCGTTATAAATAAAAACGTCATTGAATGACTGAAAGTAAAGCGAGCCGTTAAACCTAAAAATTTTCCAAATCTCTTCGTTATCTTTTTCATCAAATAATTTCAGGTTTTTAGTAATCGAAACATAATGCATTGTTCCATCTTTTCGATACCAATAACCAAACTCTTTATAAGAACCCGAATAGATTTTATCTCCTTCAATTAAAATAGATCGAATAATGGTTTTGTTTGGAAGCGTATATTTTTCCCATTTTACTCCATCGTAACGAAGCAAATAGTGATTATTAGCAAAATACATCGCATCATCTTTACCTTGCGCTACATTCCAGATTTGATTATCACCCTGATAATCTGACTTGCTGTAATTTTCTACGAAAGGAAGTAATTCTTGTGCTTGAAGTTGTAAAGCGATGAAAAAGAAGAAAACTGATTTTAAAAGTATCGATTTCAAGATATTCTGATTTTATTTCAAAGATACTGACAAAAAATTAATTTTTAGGCGTAAAAAAAGCTTCTCACTTGAGAAGCTTTTTTAGTATTTATTTCGAGTTTTAATTCTCTAATAACTGATAAACCTGATTTGCGATTTCATACTCTTCATCTGTTGGTACAACTAAAATCTTTACAGTCGAATCTGCAGTATTTATTTCTCTCAATTCTTTAGAGCGGATTTGATTCTTAGCTGTATCAATTTGAATTCCGAAATAATCCATATCTGTGCAGATTAAATTGCGCATAAATGAAGAATTTTCACCAATTCCAGCTGTAAAAACAATAGCATCTAATCCGTTTAAAGTCGCTTGCGTAAGCACCAATAGTTTTTCTAATTCTGTAAGCATTCATCAATAAAGCAAGTTCACAGTCTTTATTTCCTTCCTCCGCTTTTGATTCGATATCACGAAGATCGCTGTAACCTGTTAAACCAAGCATTCCGCTTTGTTTTAGTAAAATAGAATTTACCTCATCTGGTGTATAACCTAGGTTTTTTACCATATAAAAAATAACAGATTGATCAATATCACCTGCGCGAGTTCCCATAATTAAACCATTTGAAGGTGAAAAACCCATCGTGGTATCGATACTTTTTCCGTCTTTAATCGCAGTCATACTGCGACCATTTCCTAAGTGAATGGTAATAATTTTAGAATTCTTTTCTAAATAACTAATCGCTTTTTCTGAAACATATTTATGACTTGTTCCATGAAAGCCATACACACGAACTTTATGTTCTGTCAGTAAGAAATTCGGAATAGCATATTTGTGCGCTTCAACTGGAATTGTCTGATGAAAAGCCGTATCAAAAACGGCAACTTGTTTTGCATCTGAAAAAATTTCTTCCGCAACATTGATTCCCACTAAGTGTGCAGGATTATGAAGAGGCGCTAATTCTGAAAGTTCTTTTATTTTCTCTTTAACTTCTTCTGTAATAATAGCTGTTTCAGAGAAATAACTTCCTCCATGAACCACTCTATGTCCAACAGCTGTAATTTCTGAAGTAGTTTTGATTACTCCGGTTTCAGGATCTAAAAGCATATCGGCTACTTTTTGTAAACCTACTTTATGAGTTGGAACTGGCAGTATTTCTTCAAAAGAATTCACAGCCGTTTTAAAGGTAATATTTGAAGTTTCTAAACCAATTCTATCAATCATACCGCCGCAAATTACTTCATTTGTCGGCATAACCATTAATTGATATTTTATTGAAGAACTTCCTGAATTTATAATTAGTATTTTCATTCTTTTTAAGTTGCTAAGATTCTCAGAAGCTAGGATTCTAAGGTTTTTAGTTTATTATTTAAATTTTAATTGATTTACATTCCCTGCGCCTGAATCGCTGTAATAACAACTGTATTAATGATGTCATCAACAGTACAGCCACGGCTCAAATCGTTTACAGGCTTATTTAAACCTTGCGACATTGGACCGATTGCCAAAGCTCCAGTTTCTCTTTGAACGGCTTTGTAGGTATTATTTCCTGTATTTAAATCAGGAAAAATAAGTACACTCGCCTGCCCTGCTACTTCTGAGTCTGGCATTTTGCTTTTTCCTACACTCAAATCGACCGTCGCATCGTACTGAATTGGACCTTCAATTTTTAAGTCCGGACGTTTTTGTTTTACAATTTCAGTTGCGGCTCTTACTTTTTCTACTTCATCTCCTTTCCCTGATGAACCTGAAGAATAAGAAAGCATGGCAATTTTTGGTTCAATTCCGAAAGCTGCACTTGATTCTGCCGATGAAATAGCGATTTCTGCCAATTGTTCTGCAGTTGGGTTCGGATTTATGGCACAGTCTCCAAAAACAGAAACCCTGTCTTCTAAACACATAAAAAACACAGAAGAAACTACAGATGAATTGGGTTTGGTTTTAATGAATTGGAGCGCTGGCAAAATAGTATGTCGCGTTGTATGTGCCGCACCAGAAACCATTCCGTCTGCATGACCTTTATACACCATCATAGTTCCGAAATACGAAACATCTTCCATTAAATCCCTTGCCATTGTAATACTTACATTTTTAGCTTTTCGCGACTCATAATAGGTATTGGCATAATCCTCATAAAACTCAGATTCTATCGGATTTATAATATTTACTTTAGAAAAATCAAATGTAATCCCAAGTTCTGTTACCTTACTTTCAATTTGTTTTTTATCCCCAATAATTGAAATATCAACCACATCCATATCTAATAATCTTGATGCTCGCAGTAATAATTCGATCATCATTTCCTTCTGGAAGTACAATATGTTTTCGGTGCTGTTTGGCTCTTTTAACCATGTTGTATTGAAACATTTTAGGCGTCATACCTTCTGCTTCAAAAGTGATTAATCTTTCTGACAGGGCATCATTATCAACATATTTCTCGAAAGTAGTTATTGAAGTTTCAATTTTATGTGTGTTGTTGGCATAAATTTCAGATTTAATAGATCCTATTTTGTTTGTAATATGATAAGTTCCGCCATCAACAGCAATAATTGGAACAATTGCCGAAAGTCCTTCTATAAGCTTTAAAATACTTTCTTCTGGAACAATATTTCCTGTTAGAATAATTCCCGAAATAGTGGGATAATTGGCCGATTCATTTGCCTGCAAAGCGCCTAAAATGATATCCGAACGATCTCCAGGCGTGATTACTAACGCATTATTATTCAAATGAACTAAATAATTATGAAGTCGCATTGCGCCCACGCTAAAATGACCGATTTCGTTATTAAGGTAATTTTCTCCAAAGAGTACTTTAGCACCCAATTCATGTACAATCTCCTGCATGGTCGGATTGTTTAAACTTGAGATCAACGGAATTGTATTAATTAGAACATTGGACGGTAAACTTTTCTGTAAACTTTTCGTAACCAATTCTATGTTCTCAGGTCGCACTTTATTGGCAAAAACCGATAAAACTTCCACCTCTTTTACTTTGAAAGAATCATAAACCAAATACAAACTGTCTACTAATTCTTCTAAAGTTTTACCAACTCCCGAACCTATAATAATGGTTGGAATTCCAAGGTTCTTAGCAATTAAAACATTCAAATCTAGTTCGATAGAAGTTCCTTCACCAGTAAAGCTTGTTCCTTCAACCAAAACAAAATCAAAGCGTTCTTCAAGTTTCTTATATTTTTCGATAATCAAATCGAGAACTTCTCCAATTTTACCTTTGTTCTTTTTTTTGATTAATCTGCTTTTGGTAATCGCATAGGCTTCTTCAAACTGAATATCAAGGTTAAAATAAGACAAAACCGTTTCAATATGATTGTCCACCTCACCATCAACAAAATCTTCAATTATAGGCCTAAAATACCCCACTTTGGCTGTTTTACCAATTAAGATACTCATCAAACCGAGCGTGATAATCGACTTACCACTATTGTGATCACTAGTGGCTATATATATTGCTTTACTCATGATTTATTTATATTTATTCTAAATAACAAATTTATACAATTCAATTCTTTTAATACGGTAACAAACGTTAAAACCATCTTCTTTTCTTAAAATAAATGATTAAAGCTACAACCAATAAAAACATAATACCCATAACCACAAAATAACCGTTTTGGGTTTTGAGTTCCGGCATGTTTTCAAAGTTCATTCCGTATACTCCAACGATAAAGGTCAGCGGAATAAAAACGGCTGAAATTATAGTAAGGGTTTTCATAATCTCGTTCATTTTTCGGCTTTGTTCCGAAAAATAAAAATTGGATGCACTTTCTAAAGCACTCATATCAGATTCTATCTGCTCTAAAAGCTCTAAACTCTTTTGATGCAGTCTGACAAAGAAATTAAAAGTTTCTTTCTGAATAAGCCCGTTATTTTCGTCATCATCCTTTATTGTTTTGAGATAATACAATGAATCCCGAAGCGGTACAATCGAACGCTTTAAAAAATTAAAATTATCTCGATGATTCTCTATTTTTTCTAAAATAACTGGATCTGCCCCTTTTTTAGTCAAGTTGATTAATTCTTCTATCTTATCTTCTTCATCTTCAATTGTAATGTAAAAATTCTCCATTACGGCATCTAAAAGCAAGTATAAAAGATAATCTACTTTTTTTAGTTCTAACAATTCCCACATGCGTTCGAAGTCGTTCGCGGATATGTGTAAAGAAATCACTTCGCTTTTCCTGAAAAGAAATCAGCATTCCGTCTTTTAAAATAAAACTAATCTGCTCGACACTTAGATTATCCGAATATTCAGAAGGCGACAATGATTTTATATTAAAGAACAATACATTTTGCTGTTCTTCTAATTTTGTTCTTTTGGTCGTGTTTAAAATATCGGCGAGCAGAAAATCATCCAATTTAAAATGCGTTCCGATTGTTTTAATGAGATTAATATCATTTAGACCATGAATGTTCAGCCAATTGTTTTTCGTGTAATCAAAACAAGAATTAAGGGCAAGAACCGTAAACTTATCATATTCTATTACATCAGCATCATCATACACAAAAAAGTCGCATTTCGCTTTCATGCTCCTTATGAGATCCCGTATACTCTAATGTAATGTGTTGCAGCTTTCGGCCTTTCTTATATTTGATCTTTCTCATTCAAAAAAATTTACAATAGTAATATTACGAAAAAGAATTCGAATGGGAAATGACAATTGTCAGTTTGTGAAAAACTAAATCAACTTAAAATATAGTACTTTTACTACTTTTTTAATCAAACCAGACAGGTTTTTAAAACCTGTCTGGTTTCCATAGAGAATCTTTAATGCATAAAATTGAAAATCTTGAATATGGAAAATATTACCATATTTTTAATAGAGGAATTAACAGCGAAAATTTATTCAAGGAAAATAGAAATCATGAATATTTTTTAATGCTTTACAGCAAACATATCGACCCTATTGCTGAAACATATGCTTGGTGTTTATTAAAAAATCATTTTCACTTATTGGTAAGAATTAAAACCTTGGAAGAAATTTTACAGATACAAAAGGAAAATGAAATCAAAAAAAATATTCTCCTACATCAATCTTTTGGCAATTTATTCAATGCTTACACAAAGGCAATTAATAAAGGTTATAATAGACACGGAACTTTATTTGAAAGACCTTTTAAAAGAAAACTAATAGATAATGAAACTTATTTACGCTCTGTTATAAAATATATCCATTATAACCCTGTAAATCATGGATTCTGTGAACACCCAATAGAATACCCATGGAGTTCTTATCTTACTTGCATTTCCGAAAAACCAACTAAATTAAAACGTGAAAAAGTAGTTTCGTTGTTTAAAAATGTCGAAGGTTTAAAAACTTCACATAATCAAAAAGAAAATTTCACTCCCCTAGAAGAGTTTTTAAATCTGTGACGTAATCTATAACAAACCCGACAGGTTTAACGTCACGCAATACATCACAAAAAACAATATCCAAATCGTAACCGCAAAGAAAACCCGACAGGTTTAAAAAACCTGTCGGGTTTAACGTTACGCAAAATACACTGCACAAAAACAATATCTAAATATTAATCGCAAAGAAAACCCGACAGGTTTTGAAAACCTGTCGGGTTTAACGTTGCGCAAATACACGGCATAAAACAATATCCAAATCGTAACCGCAAGGAAACCCGACAGGTTTTGAAAACCTGTCGGGTTTAACGTCATGCAAATACACCGCACAAAACAATATCCAAATCGTAACCGCAAAAGAAACCCGACAGGTTTCAAAAACCTGTCGGGTTTAACGTTACCCAAATACACAGCATAAAACAATATCCAAATCGTAACCGCAAAAAAAAACCGACAGGTTTTTAAAACCTGTCGGGTTTAATATAAGCAACCATAAAAAAAACCGAGTCATTTCTGACTCGGTTCCTATCTTAATACTTTGTACTAATTACTTAGTACTAAAGAATTATTTTACCTCTTCAAAAGTAACAAACCTATATATAACGGCACATTACAAAGCAATGGTACAAATAAGGTACAAATAAATCTGCAAAATAATGAGCAAAAATACTACTAAATTAAAGTTTTGTCCACTCATTGGATCTCAAAAGTTTCCGAATCTAAAAAAAGACGTAATTAATCAAAACGCATCCAAAAGATAATTTGCTAAAAATCACATATAAGAGCTAAATCTCAGTAAATACAAGGATTTTCGCAAATATGATTCTATTATATTCCCGTTTTTCAACACACCTAATAATTTAAAGCTTAATTTGACTATATCCAAAACCGCTCAAATTTTAAATGCATAAAAATTTGAACTATACTTTTTTATTAACTCCTTAATAATAAATAATTTTATAAAACCTTTTAAACATTACTAATACAAGAAATTAAATGCGGAGCCAGCCGATTTACATATGCGGTTCAAAACATGTTCCTCCTTTAAACACATTGAGGAAGAAATTCAACCAATTGAGAAAAACATATTTACCCTGATGTATATTCATAATATTGATTTACGAACATAATAATCATTTCAAATCGTCATGCTCAAAAATGACTATTAAGATACAGATTCCCAATAATTTAAAAGAACTTATTTTCTTTTCTAGTCGACACTAGTGTAATAATGTATATATTTATAGAATTGAAAACCCAAAAAATCTATCGATAACTAAAATACTTATGAGATTAAAACTGGTTGGTAAAAAAGAACTTACCTACATACTATTCCTTTGTATTACTGTGAATTATGCCCAAAATGGAACATTTAAAAAAAATAAAACCACACCGAGCACTAAATCCAAACTAGAGACATTAGCATCAATTGAAAAAGTCTGTCAAACCATAATAGACGATTATTACGTTAATCCAAATAGTATTACTTTAACTGAAAGTAATATTAGCAAGACTTCCACAGATAAAAATTTGCTTGAAGTATTCAATGATATTTCGGTTGAACTTCAAAAAAACAAAAATAGTACTACCGAAAATCTGGGATCGGAAACTAAAGTAAATAGTGAACCGTCATTTAACGAAGTGTATCCAAAGGAAAAATATGAAGCTTTGATAGCTCATGGAACTGCTTTTGTCAAAAAATCTGAATTACTTTCACAATCGTTGCAAAAGAAAGCAACCGAATTTGACGCTGCCGCTAAAGCAAATAATATTGAAGAAGTTAAAAAGGCTTACACTAAAATGGGATTGGCATTTCATGTTATGGGTACTAAGCTTGATAGCGCAATACTTGAATTGAGAAGAACACAACCGTCTATAGTTGAAACCTATACAAAAATGACGACTGTTAGCAACGAAACAGATACCCTAAAAAAAGTAGAAACTACCGTTGATGCCACAAGCAGTATGGTTGGAATCCTATATTATTTATCGGCTATTAAAAATTGTAATACTGTAGTCTCTAAAATTCAAGAATATTTGGCACAATTATCTAAGGCATCAGCTACCCAAAAAGGTTGATTTGTATAGCGGTCCATATAAATGTCTAATATTATTTTGAAGTCCGAATACATCATAAATTAACCAGCCAGGTCGAATATAAATATTACTTAAAATGCATAAAATAAAAATCCTACTACTATTTCTTTCCCTTTCGCTAAACTGCTTTTCACAGCTTAAAACCAATAATCAAAATGGAATTAATAAAGATTTGTATCGTTTAAATTTAAATGATTCGGTCAAATCAGTCGTTTATGGTCGTACCTTTTACAAAGAAGATCTCACAGCATATGAAATAGATGATATCACAGATGTAGTAATATTACGCCAAAACTCATACGAATCATATGAATTTAATAAATATGGTTTGATATCAAAACATTTTTACGATTCGATAGTATATGCCCCAAAAGATCTTCAAAATAATTTCAAATATGAATTGGGTAAAAAGGTGTATCGAGTACCCGATTGGACGGGAATGGTTAATTTAAATATGCAAAATGTGAATAAAATTACATTTAAGAGGTCTAACTGTTTTAAATATTCAGACTCGGATTTTGCGTATAAATATAATTTCGATAAAAACGGTAAAATAACTGCTGAAAAAGAATACTTTGTAGACAAAGATAATTCTAATAATATAATTGAAACTGAACTATACCAAACCAAAAAATATATATACGATCTAAAAGGTAATTTGGTACAGCAACGCTTATTTTATGAGGGAGAATACAAAAAAGATCATTATAATACGGGGAAAGATGGGGCGTATGAAAAATGGATGTATGAATATGATGTTAAAAATCGCTTAATTAAAGTAACTGAAATGTATGCTGTAGAATCTCAGGAAGTTCAAGAGCCACGTATAGAACTGAAATACAAATATCATCCTACCGAAAATTACGTTACTGAGGTAGAAATATTTAACGACGATGGTTTTAAATTAAAATATAAAACAGCCAAATTTTATTATAACAAAAATGCAGATATCATAGCATGTGAATACATAAATGATATTTTACAAAAACAAGAAAAAGTCTTTTACGAATATGAGTATGATAGTCATAACAATTGGATAAAATGTAAACTTAGATGTAATTCCATGCAGGACGAGGTGATTAAAAGTATAAAAAGAAAAATTTCATATTATGGAAATTAAATTAGGTGTTAAAAAAGTTATTGTAGGCTTTGCATTGATATACAGTAGCCTTTGCACTGCTCAGGAAAACAAATTAAAAGTAAACAGATCGTTAAATTTAAACGGCCCTGTGAAGACCGTAAATACATTTTATTCCTTTTACAAACAAAACATTACACCACTAGTAAAATACCGTGTTTTATTTGAAAATGATATTGCTAATGATGATTCTTACGAATTTAATAAAGAGGGACTTCCTATACAAAAAGCAATTACTCTTAGAACCAAAGGTTATGAAGATCGTCCGGTGGGGAAATTATATAAATATCAATATGATGACAAAGATTATATTTTAAAGAAAGATTTGTTGCCTTACTTAAGCATTTCAAAACTATTATCTATTGATTTGGATTTACAAATCCAGACAAATTTTGCTATTGAAAATAGATTTAAAAATGACAAAGATTATAAAATAGCCAAACTAGACAGCGCAAATATAGTACTAAATCAATATCAAGATCGATATAGAGATCTAAGGCAGTTTCAATATCAATATAAAACTGAAGGAAATAAAATTATTGAAGAAAAGATTTATTATAAACCTAAACCTGAACAAAAAGTATTTAAATCACCTTCTGAAAACGAACTACTGTTAGTAAAAACATTTAAATACGATTCGAAAGGAAACCTAACAGAATGTAATTTTGATTCAAAGAACACAAGCCCGTATCGCGACACTAATTCAGACAATAAATTTCATTATGCTTGTGACACTAAATTTAAATGTTATTACAATGACAAAAGCAAAATCACCAAGATAACTTGGAGTAACTATTTAGGAACATCCCTTATTGCAATTTATACTTATGACTCTAACAATACTTATGTTCAAAAAATACATATTACAGGTCAACAAACTTATCCCTACCCAAGTGACGATCTGGTTTTCAACTATAATGAAAATAACGATTTAGTGGAAGTCAATTTTATTAGTGAAGATGAAATAAATCAGCCAACAAACAGATATTATGAATATGAATACGATAATCATAAAAACTGGATTAAGTGTAAGATGTATTTAGAAGGGAATAAAAATGAAGTAACGGCTACAATGGAGCGAAAGATTCAATATTTTAAATAGCAGATTGTTGAAAATCTGAAACTGGAGTTCCCTCCAAAAATGTCACAAAAAACTAAGATGAATTTAAAAATAATTTGTCATTAGAAATTTGTGGCAGAATCATGGCACATTACAATTTAGAAAGCAGTACTTCATCAATATATAATGTTGCTAAATAAAGGTTCGAATGGCAGAGCGTCCCTATTTAAAATTTGAAAATGTGTAAATTATTTCAAGAATAGATCTTTTTTTTCCTATATAACTACTTATTAACTTGCTGTTCTCCTAAGGCTAATTGTTGGTTTATTTCTATTTGATACATATTCATTACCATATCTTACATAAAATCATTTGTTATATTTATCAGCACATAAATTCAATGTTTATTTTAAAATATTACTCACTTTAATGAAAACTACCTCGCAGTTACTTTATTTTGTAAATTCGTGCATCTTTAAAATTAAGACAATGAAAACTAAATTTTATCTTCTAATAAGCTTATTGATTTCAACAAATACTTTTTCTCAAGCAGAACAACTGTCGAATGTAACTGTAGGAACTAAGTTTGACATGGTTTACGAGCCTATCACAGTGCAGGCCGAATATTCAAGATCACAAACAATATATTACCCTGATGAGATGCGTTTTAGAGGTACTATCACTTCACTTAAATATTTTCTAGAATTTTCATCTTCTGCTTTTGAAAACTCCACTATATGGCGTGTAGCAATAGGTTATACCAATAAAACAGAATTTGCTCAAGGTGATCCCAATATCCCAGATAGTGAACTTACCGAAGTTTTTAATGGTAGAATCAGCGGGTCTGGAAATACTGTCATTTTAACATTCGATAAACCTTTTTACTATGATGGTCAACAAAATCTAGTGATCGATGTACAGGAAATAGAACCTGGAAAAACTGCCAGTCAATTGACAACTTTCAAAGGGGTTAAAAACTACAACAAACCACCTACAAGAACCCGAATGACAATGTCTGGTGGAACAGCTATATATGAAAACGCTTATGCGTGTACCGAATTTGGAGGATCTTTGGAACGATGCGAACCATTCTATAATGGTACGTTTAGTATCGTCACTGCTACATCTGTATTGGCAAATTGGCCCAGTAATGTTATATCGCCTGCCTTCCGCTATATGATTCAAAAGTTGGGAGATCCTATGCCAACTACCTATAAAGTTGTTAATGGAAAAAATGTGCTGTTGGAAAATCTGCAACCCGCTACTAGCTATGCTTTCTACCGCAAAACGGATTGTGACATTACACCTACTAATTATTACTCTCAGCAGTTTACTACTGGCCCATATAATCTTAAGGTTCCTACAACCATTACCTTTGATGGCAATAATACATTCGACTATTTTCTGATGGCAAGTAAAAATGTCGGAGTTTACATTTCACCAATTGCGGCTTCAAATTCTGAAAACGGCATACTTTTCAGAGGAACAGATGATTTGATAAAGTCCGGGGAATGGAAAACAACTACCAACGATTCTTGGAATGACAATCCGTCGTTCATTTCAAGAGCTTATTTTACCATTGATTTAACCAATTATACTGGAAATCCGATACTTCAATTTGATCTGAGGCAGACAAAAGATTCCAAATTCAGAATCGCGACAATAACGAACTCAGATTACGCACTAATTCCTGGAGTTTATACATCAACTACCGACAATTCCGACGAATTTAAAACCATAACGATTGATTTATCTAAATCAAATGGAACCAAATTTGATTTAATTATGGAACATCTTGGTAGATATACCACCGAAGCTTCTCCGTATAATACTGCCTTTGTAGATAATGTAAAACTAATTGAAATGCCGGTTTGTAATCCTCCGCAAAAGATCATAGTCGCAAGGACAGAAAATAGCATAACACTCAATTGGACTTCTCTCTGCCGACGAATGGGAAGTGGCATGGGTCGATCACGATATGACTGCTCCAAACTCTGGTACGGTCACAAAAGACAAGTTTTTTACCATTACAGGACTGACAGTTGCCAAATCCTATGATATATATATTAGAAACAAGTATAAAAACAGTTATTGTGAATGGAAGAAAATAATAGAATCGACTAATCCTACTACAGTAAAAGTACCATATCAACAGCTTTTCACAACCGCTACAACTAATTATGCTCCAGAATTACAAGATTTTTCGAGACAATTCTTGTATTCGAATGCATTAAACTTCTATCAAAAACTACAAGGAAATGGCTCAGCTTGGGTTGGTGGATCAACTACTACAGAACAGCAGGCATGGAATGACAACAAGGCTTTCACATCAGGAATTTCTTTTAAAGTTGATGCGACAAACGTAAGTAGTTTGAAATTGGCAATTACAATGAAGCAAAAATATTACTATAGCAAAAATACTTCTTGGTTCAGAGTATTGGTAAACGGAGTCCAACAAGGCTACAGCCGAAACCCAACTACTTCTTATAATGATGCTTATGCAACATTAAACTATGATTTAACAGCATATGCTGGTACAACTTTAGATGTTACTTTAGAACATTGTGGCAGGTATATGAATAATTACTATAATAATGCGCCAATGGATCTTACAATGGTAAGCAATGTACAGTTTAGTGGTCAGACTTTGGGTACTGAGGATTTTAAACAAAAATCTGGCATAAAGGTATTCCCTATCCCATCTGATGGTTTTATCCATTTCAGTCACACCGAACCTATAGATGAAATAACAGTTCTTGACTTAAATGGGAGAGTATTGATGACAGTTAGTCCTAAAAATAAAACACAGGAAATTACTTTAAATATTGCTTCTTTAGCAACAGGGATATACATCGCAAAAATAAAAAGTAATGGAACCTATCAACATACGAAAATAGTACGTCAATAAGTCAATAATGTGACAGAAACATTTGATAAAGTTGAAATTTGAATAGGAGTACAAAAATAAGCTTCATTTAAGTTTAACTTAGTTGTTTTTTTAAAATATGATTTTAGAAAATTTGTAACACCATATATTATGTTTTTTTTTACTACGTTAGGTTGTGAAAATTCATTTTTTTTGCCCTGAATCATTCATCTAGAATAAATTAATTGGGAATCTATTATATCTTTAATCTTTGTTCAGGATTTTGATTTCTGTTTTCAACCATGACGAAACTTGATTCAAAATATTTTGTGATTTTTTTAATATATTGTATCTCTCATTTAAGTGCCATAAGTATACATAAGAGACACTTTGTCTCCACTTAAGTGCCGGTGCAAATGTGGTACAAATATATGATGAAAAACGATTAAAAAAGAGCAGAAACAATAAAAAAGAAAAAAGAAAAACCGCTGTAAACATTAAGTTTACAGCGGTTTAGCACTTATTATTAACCGATGTTAATCGATGTTAATCAAATCTATTTGACCTCTTCGAATTCAACGTCTTCAACATTGTCTCCAGAAGACTGCTCTTGTTGTGGAGCGACTTGTTGTCCTTCACCACCTTGAGCGTACATTGCTTCTGTAGCTGTTTTCCAAGTCGCATTTACATTGTCTAATCCTTTTTGGATTGCATCAAGATCTTGAGATTGGTGAGCCATTCTCAATTCAGTTAAAGCATATTCGATAGCTGTTTTGTGCTCATCTGTAAGTTTATCTCCCAATTCTTTCAATTGACTTTCAGTTTGGAAAATAGTACTATCAGCTTCGTTCAATTTCTCAGCTCTTTCTTTTGCAATTCTGTCAGCATCAGCGTTAGCTTCAGCATCTTTTTTCATTTTTTCGATTTCTTCAGCTGTTAATCCAGAAGAAGCTTCGATACGGATATCATGAGATTTTCCTGTTCCTTTATCAGTTGCAGAAACTTTGATGATACCATTAGCATCAATATCAAAAGTTACTTCAATTTGAGGAACTCCTCTTGGTGCTGGTGGAATACCATCTAAGTGGAAACGACCGATAGTTTTGTTATCAGCGACCATTGCTCTTTCTCCTTGTAATACGTGGATTTCAACAGATGGTTGAGAATCAGCGACAGTAGAGAATACTTGAGATTTTTTAGTTGGGATAGTTGTGTTAGACTCGATTAATTTAGTCAATACACCACCCATAGTTTCGATACCTAAAGAAAGAGGTGTTACGTCAAGTAACAATACATCTTTTACATCTCCAGATAAAACTCCACCTTGAATAGCGACTCCAATAGCAACAACCTCATCAGGGTTAACACCTTTAGATGCTTTTTTACCGAAGAATTTCTCCACTTCGTCAGCGATTCTTGGCATACGAGTAGATCCTCCAACAAGGATTACTTCGTCGATATCAGATGTAGATAAACCTGCATCTTTTAATGCTTTAGCAACTGGCTCCATAGAACGTTTTACTAAAGTATCAGATAACTGCTCAAATTTAGCTCTAGATAATTTTTTCACTAAGTGTTTTGGTCCAGAAGCAGTAGCCGTTACGTAAGGTAAGTTGATTTCTGTTTCAGCAGAAGATGATAATTCAATCTTAGCTTTCTCAGCGACTTCTTTCAAACGTTGTAATGACATTGGGTCTAAACGTAAATCAATACCTTCTTCAGTTTTGAATTCGTCAGCTAACCAGTCAATAATAACTTGGTCAAAATCATCACCACCTAAGTGAGTATCACCATTTGTAGATAATACTTCAAATACACCGTCTCCTAATTCAAGAACAGAGATATCAAAAGTACCTCCACCTAAATCGTAAACAGCAATTTTTTGATCAGTTCCTTTTTTATCTAATCCGTAAGCAAGTGCGGAAGCAGTTGGCTCGTTGATGATACGCATAACTTTAAGACCAGCGATTTCACCAGCTTCTTTAGTAGCTTGACGTTGCGCATCGTTAAAGTAAGCAGGAACAGTAATAACCGCTTCAGTTACAGTTTGACCTAAATAGTCTTCAGCAGTTTTTTTCATTTTTTGAAGTGTCATTGCAGACAATTCTTGAGCAGTGTATAAACGACCGTCAATATCCACACGTGGAGTATTGTTGTCACCTTTTACAACACTGTAAGGAACTCTTTTGCCTCTTCTTGAGTTTCAGCAAAAGTGTGTCCCATAAAACGTTTAATAGAAGCAATCGTTTTTGTAGGATTCGTTACTGCTTGTCTTTTTGCAGGATCACCTACTTTAATCTCTCCACCTTCAACAAAAGCGATGATAGAAGGAGTAGTTCTTTTTCCTTCTGCGTTAGGGATAACAACTGCTTCGTTACCTTCCATTACAGAAACACAAGAGTTCGTCGTACCTAAGTCAATTCCGATTATTTTACCCATTTTTTATATATTTAATTTTTGATTTAATTTTATTAACTCAGGTGGCATAAGTCAATCTTTGTGCCAATATAAAAAACCAAAGTAATTTGTCAGTTATACTATTGGCACGACAATAATCTTCTGACAACATGACATTTTTTTAACCTGACAATCATGGCATAATTTATTTTTTCATGTCATTATTAAGGTATTAACGAGCCGTTTCCCGCTATACACTATATCTTATTTCCGTCGCGACGGACATAAAATGTCTTGCGCTTTGAAAGAAGTTCACTGAACTCAGATTAAAATAAAAGCATAGTGAAGTAATCGGGGGCTAGGGCACTCATTTTCATCAGCACTTTTCGTTACTATCAAATCATAATATATTTTTAATTAAATAATGAATTACTTACATTAGCATTTTTCTAAATCATTAAAATGAAAAAACGAATTCTCCTTGCCATATCAATTCTATTCGCATGTACAATTCAATCTTGCCTCAAGAAAGATAAAAGCAATAGTACAGCAAATACCGAAGTTGTAGACAGTCTTCCCTCTAAAGACATAGAAGAAACAAGTGAAGAGTCAGAAGAAAACATTCCTGAAGAACCCAATGTTACCTATCCTAAAACAGGAAATAAAATTGCCGATTTCCTACCCAAACTTGATATTTATGACGTTCAGTATGAAGCCGAAGGAGACTTGAACAATGATGGTTTAGCAGATATTGCTGTTGTACTGAAACATAAACAAAGTAATCTTTTAAAAAGACCAACATTAGTTCTTTTGCAAAACGAAGATAAATCGTATCGTCTAGGCAAAGTTTCAAATACCGCAATGCCAATTGAATATAATGATTTCGATTACAAACTTTATGATACTGAAGATATTAGTATAGAAAAGGGAGAATTACAAATAAACCTTTACGGCGATGGTCCAAGCGGTACTCATTTAAGTACATTCAAATTCGTAGGCGACGATTTTATACTTACTGCGATGGAGACTCATTACAGCGGTGCTGGAGGTCGTTCTGGACTTTTTTACGATTATGAAAAAGGAGAAATTACAACAACCGAAACCAACACAATGAAAGAAGATGAACCTACAACATCTGAAACTACCAAGGTAAAAACAAAATCACATCCTTTTGAAAGTATTTCAATTACTGACTTCTTTAACGAAGATGATAAATCTTAAAAAATTATACGCCCAATAATGGAAAATTACAGCATTATCATATTTATACTCGCCATTGTTATCGGATTATCCGCCTTCGCTGAAAAAGCAAAACTCCCATACCCTATTCTACTTGTTATTGTCGGCATAGCAATTGGCTTTATCCCAACAATGACAGAAATCGAAATAAATCCCGAAATTATATTTCTATTATTTCTGCCGCCTTTATTGTATGATGCCTCTTTTAATATTTCTCCAAAAGATTTTAAAACTAATATTAATACGATAGGAACGCTGGCCATTACTTTGGTTTTCCTTACTACATTTTGGATTGCCGTAGTGGCTCATTATATGATTCCAGATATAACGTGGCCGCTCGCATTTGTACTCGGAGCTATTCTTTCTGCAACCGATGCCGTTGTCGCCGTAAACATTACAAAAGGTCTCGGAATTTCTCATAAAACCATTACCATCTTAGAAGGCGAAAGTCTGATAAACGATGCGTCCGCATTAGTAGCCTACCGATTCGCAGTTGCCGCCGTAATGGGTTCGGCTTTTATAATCTGGCAGGCGACATTACAATTTATTTTATTATTGGGAGGCGGTTTTCTGGTTGGTTTTGTAATGGCAAAAATTCTTTCGTTTATCTTAAGTAAAGTCAAAAAGAATGCAAATGTCACAATCAGTTTTATGCTTTTAATGCCATTTGTAACGTATTTAATAGCCGAACATTTGCACGTTTCTGGAGTAATTGCTGTTGTAATTTCAGGATTAGCCATTGCCCGTTTTAGTAAAAAGATATTTCCCGAAAGCTTAAAAAAACAGTTCGCGAAGCCTTTGGGATATTATTATCTTCTTATTAAATGGATTAATCTTTATCCTTATTGGACTTAACTTTAGATATGTCCTAAAAGATATTGATGACGATATGATACTGCCGTACATTGGTTATGCTTTTATTATCACGATCGTGGCATTATTAATCCGATTTGTTAGAATATTTCTTCAAAAAATTAATCTCCAAAAAGCCTTTCAAAAAAATCGCGGCGGAAAAAGAAAAATCACCAAAGATGCGCTTTTAGATTTTGATAATAGTATCATTTTAGGCTGGTCGGGAATGCGCGGTATTGTTTCTCTTGCCATTGCTATTGGACTTCCTAGGTTTCTGGAAGACGGCAGTCCGTTTCCAGAAAGAAATGCCATAATCTTTATTTCTGTTGCCGTTGTACTCTTTACCCTTATTGGACAAGGACTCACTTTACCATTGATTGTCAAAAGACTAAATGCTAAAAAAACAGAAGAACTTCAATCCTGATTGTTTTCCTAAATAAATAATTTAACTAAAACCAAAATACAATTTAAATGACTGATAATTTAAAATACGTTACCAAACTGTTTAGCGACGCAACATTTAGTTTTTTCAAAATCAATATTCTAGGGCAATTATTATCTGCCATTATATTAGTCATTTCTTTTTTTACAATTATTTACCAATCATCACCCAGAATGGGTCACGTAAACGGATCTGCAGTTCTAATTATATTATTTGCTTTACGACCAATTGGTTATACCTTGACCGTAATTTCTTTATTTGCAGTTCCCTTTTTATTGTTTTCTCTTGGAAATAAATATATTATATCAAAAACGATTCATAAATTATTAGCAGACAAAGGTGAGACATTACTTTTTCCAATCATCGATAAAGTTCTAGAAAAAATCAAATTAAACCAGCCCGATCTGCTAAAACAAGGAACAGATAAAACTAAATTAAAACTGAAATTGCTCGCAGGAAATCAGGGATTCTAAAGAAAACAAATGGCTCAAAAAAATAATCCTATACGGTTTTAAAAAAGTAAATCTTGACGAAATTGATTTTACAGATGAAAATGTAAGCTTTTCAGCAATTATAAAAGATAAAATTATAACGGGTTTAAAAAACGTCTCACAGCCTAACCGAAACTTTTTTTGGATCATTTTAGGAATCCAACTAACCATTATGACGCCGCTTCTTTTACAGGTAATCTAAACATAAAAATCAACATTAAAACCAAAAACAATGAATCCAGAATTACAAAGCCAATTTGACGAATTTGACAAACCTCCAATAATTAGACGCAAATTATTACCGTGGTGGATTAAAACTTTCTGCTGGATTTTTATGGTTTTAGCTGTAGTCGCCATTGGTTCGCTTATTACAAATCTTTTTGAACCAAGCGTACATCTGTCACTTTACGGATTTTCTAGCGACATTGCTTATTCTGGAACAGGCCTTTTTATAATTGCTACTATGCTCTTAAAAGGAGTTGTCGCTTATTCTCTTTGGTTTGAAAAACCAAATGCAATTATGATTGCAAAAATTGATGCCATTGTTGGAATTGCAATTTGTATTGCCTCAATGTTCATTATTCCCTTTACAATTGGAGATGGTCATATCTCTTTAAGATTAGAAATTTTATTACTCATTCCGTATTATATGAAAGTAAACAAAATTGAGTACGAATGGGATAATCTCGAAAGCATTTAAGATATAAAACAGATAAACAGCCAATTATAAAAATTTATCCTAACTTTATACTTCTGCCTTTTTATTTAATTAAAAAACATCAGAAATGACTTCAGCTATTCTTTCCACAACGCCAAATTCTGAAATTGTTACTACCCGAATTTTAAATTTCCCGCAAGAACTTGTTTTTAAAGCTTGGAGCGATCCCGAACATTTACAAAATTGGTGGGGTCCAAAAGGTTTCAGCAATACTTTTACCGAATTTAATTTTTGTGAAGGCGGTAAATGGAGCTTTATCATGCACGGTCCCGAAGTTGGAAATTATGCCAACGAATGCGAATTTATAAAAATAGACAAACCGAATCTCATTGCGTGGAAACGTCATTCGAAACCATTATTCCAAATTCTTACCACATTTGAAACCGTTACTGAGAATCAGACGAAAGTTGTTTTTAAAATGCTTTTTGAAACTGAAGAGGAATGTCAAAAACTAAAACCTTACGTTGTGGATAAGAATGAAGAAAATTTTGATAAGCTGGAGGTAGAATTATCTGAGATGAAATTGTAATAAATCGATCTTTAAATGAGCTATAATATCTTTTTAGATAACAAGAAAATTGGTACCTCACATCTTGAGAAAGCAGATGCTCCAATGGGAGTTGTAAGTGGAAAAATTAATTTTACTGAAGTAGATTTAGACTATAATTATTTTAGTAATTACTGCAAAAAGAATTCAATAAAAACAGACGAATCAAAGGAAGATAAATTCATTTCAACCCAAATTATTCCAGCCTTAAAAGTTTACAATTCAAAAGAAGTCGAAATTAAAGGAATTGGATGCTATATTGAAGGCATAGATTCAGAAGAATTCGAAATTAATATCATTGGAATTCCATATCCACTTTATGAAGAAGAATTTCCTCAGCATGTAAATGAATATAGAGAATTATTCAAATAAGATTTTATACTTACAGCTGATTTGTTTTTTATTTGTAATTTCGATTTATCATTAAAATACAAATACTAAAATGGCTTCATTTACTAAAGAAATTTCTTTTCGCTGGTCAGATCTTGACCCAAACTTTCACGTTCGTCATAGTGCTTATTACGATTTTGGCGCACAGCATCGTATTGAAATCCTTGAAGAATTGGGTTTAACTTTAAAAGTGATGCAGACACAAGGCTTTGGACCTGTTTTGTTTAGAGAAGAATGTGTTTTTAGAAAAAGAATTAAAACTTTCAGACAAAATATTCATTCATACCAAAACATCAAAAATGAAAGCCGATGCTTCGCGCTGGTCGATCATTCACGAATTTAGAAGAGAAGACGATACACTCTGCGCAACAATTACGGTTGACGGCGCCTGGATGGACACGAAACTGCGTAAATTAGCTTCGCCGACTCCAGAAATTGCGATTCAAGCTTTGAGTATTTTTCCAAAAAGCGAGGATTTTATCGGACTCTAAAATAAAGCTAATTTATATCAACTTTATAAAATCCAAAAAACAGCTATAGAGATATTGTTTTTTGGATTTTTTTTCTCAAAATCAGAATTTATGATTGATTACTTAAAGGATTTTAGAATAGGCTTTTTCATTGCCGTAATTGCAATTGTAACAATCGTTCTTGGCGCAATCACAGATAGAGTGCTTCGTTATTTTCTCTATAAAAAAGAAAGCAATAAAGAATATGATGCAACGGGATTTAAATTCTTAAAACATTTAATTATAACGATAATTTACATTCTCGGATTTGCTTTTGCATTAATTCAAATTCCCGAATTCAAGATTATCGGGCATTCGTTTTTAGCAGGCGCGGGAGTTATTTCCCTTGTTGCCGGTTTAGCTTCGCAAGCAAGCTTTGAGCAATATTGTAAGCGGTATTTTCTTAGTCATTTTTAAACCCTTTAAAATCAATGACAAAATCACGATCAATAATTTTGTGGGTACTGTTGAAGATATCAATCTGAGACAAGTCGTTCTAAAAGATGCAGAAAATAACCGCATTATTATTCCAAATTCCGTTATCAGCAATCAAATTATTGTCAACACCAATATGCATGATACTAAATGTCGCAAAATAATCGAAATTGGAATTGGTTACGATTCGGATATTGAAAATGCATTAGAAATCATGAAAGACGAAATTGCCAAACATCCGCTTTTTATTGATACACGCACAGCAGAAGCCAAGAAATTAAAAACCCCAATAGTTGTGGCACGCGTTGTTGCATTGGCAGATTCCAGCGTAAATTTAAAAGCTTGGGCTTGGGCAAAAAATTCTAATGACGGATTTGTAATGTATTGTGATTTACTGCAAAGCATTAAGAAAAGATTTGACCAAAATAATATTGAAATTCCTTATCCACAGCGTGTTATCACTTTAAAAAATGATTTAAAAATTCCCGATCAAAAGTAAATTGAGATGAAACCTTCCCAAATAATTCCGATTCAAATTTTACACCTATTTCCTATTTTGTAATTGGCAGAAATATCTTCAAAGCATTGCGCTCAAAATTATTGCTGTAATGGCTTAATTTTTAACTCAATCGCTTTTTTGTAATAACTTTAAGAGAGGATTTTTTGGTTTTAAAAATGCATAGCGGTAATTTTATAATCCTTAATAAAAAAATCGCTTTTAAATGAAAACCTTAAAACTCCTTATACTTTTATTGCCCGTTTTTTGTTTAGCACAAGAACAGAAAATCAAGCAATTAGATATTAATTTAACGAATTACGAATATCCTTTTCCTGTAAGCTTTCTAGAGCTGAGCAATCAGCGTCAAGCGCTTCAAATGGCTTATATGGATATTAAACCTGATAATTACAATAATAAAAACATTGTACTGCTTCACGGAAAAAATTTCAATGGCGCTTATTGGGAAACAACTATAAAAGCACTTACAAAGGAAGGTTTCCGTGTTATTGTTCCTGATCAGATTGGTTTTGGAAAATCGACAAAACCTGATAATTTTCAATACACTTTTCAGCAGTTAGCCGAAAACACCAAAAAACTTTTAGATCATTTAGGAATTGAAAAAACAACCATTTTAGGTCATTCTATGGGCGGAATGCTTGCCGCACGTTTTGCTTTACTATATCCTGAAACTACAGAAAAACTAGTTCTCGAAAATCCGATAGGTTTAGAAGACTGGAAACTAGTTGTTCCTTATAAACCTGTAGATTGGTGGTACGAATCGGAATTAAAACAAAATTACGAAGGCATCAAAAAATACCAAATGGCCAATTATTATGACGGAAAATGGAATGCCGATTATCAAAAATGGGCCGAACTTGGCGCGGGATGGACAACGGCTCCAAATTACGACCGCGTAGCCTGGAATTCGGCCCTTTTATATGATATGATTTTTACACAGCCAGTTTTATACGAATTTAAAAACATCAAGAGTCCAACACTTTTAATCATCGGAACGAGAGACAAGACGGCTTTAGGAAAACCATTGGTTTCTCAAGAAGTTCAAAAAACAATGGGAAATTATATGGAACTGGGCAAGAAAACTCAAAAGGCAATTCCGAACGCAAAATTGGTCGAAGTTCCCAATACAGGACATTTACCGCATATCGAATCTTTTGATTCATTTATAAAACCATTAATCGTATTTTTGAAATAAAATATTTTTTGTCTGCCACGAATTAAACAGCAAAAAACTAACTTAAAAACTATACAAATTATGTTTACAATTGACCAAATAAAAGAAGCTCATTCAAAAGTAAAAACGGGAGCAGATTTTCCAAATTATATACAAGATTTAATCATTTTAGGCGTAAAAGGATACGACACTTTTGTAAACGACGGAAGCGTAGTTTATTTCGGATTGAATAATTACACAGCTACAACGAGAAGAAAAATACCCTGAAATAAAAGTTGCTGATTTTCCTAACAAAGAACTTTTTATAGAGTTCTTAGTAAAACACCAGCACGGAGAAACCGATTATATGACTTTCTGTAAAAATTGCGCACAATGCGGTATTGCAAAATGGCGTGTTGATATTGTCGAAATGACCTGCACTTATTTTGATAAAGCTGAAAATGAAATTTTGATCGAAAAAATTCCAAGTTAATTTAAAGGTTATTCATCATATCTATTTGAGCGTATTCAAATAAACCATTTTAATTTTTATTTTGCTTTATCAACAATAAAAAATGTCCAGTAAAATTTCTCCTTTAATTACAGCAGAAGAACTTCTTAAATTAGATCTTTCTGATATTATTTTAATTGATGCTCGAGCTGGTGCCAATGCTTTTGAAAACTATCAAAAAGAGCATTTAAAAGGCGCTCGGTTTGTAGATTTAAATCATGACTTGGCCGAAATTCCAGATGATCCGGCAAACGGAGGAAGACATCCTTTACCAACTCCTGCACAATTTTCTAAAACACTTTCTGCTCTTGGAATTAATTCTTCGAGTCATGTTGTAGTGTACGATGACAAAAACGGTTCTAATTTTGCCGCTCGTTTCTGGTGGATGATGCGTGCGATTGGACATGAAGAAATTCAGGTTTTAAATGGCGGTTTTCAAGTCGCTATGAAAATTAATTTTCCAACAAGTACCGGAATCGAGACCTTTCAAAAAACTACATATTCTGTTCAAGAATGGAAACTGCCATTAGCAAACATGGAGGAAGTTGAAAAAGCTCGAAAAAGCGATCAAAATATTGTAATTGATGTTCGGGACAAAAATAGATTTGAAGGACTCACAGAACCGCTGGATTTAATTGCAGGCCATATTCCAGGCGCAGTAAATGTTCCGCTGACTGAAAATCTAGATGAAAATGGATTTTTCAAATCTCCTGAAGAATTAACGCAAAAATACAAATCCATAATTGGAGATAACGAAACTGAAAACACAATCGTACATTGCGGTTCTGGTGTTACAGCCTGCCATACTTTATTAGCAATGGATTATGCTGGACTCCCTATTCCGAAATTATATGTAGGATCTTGGAGCGAATGGTCTAGAAATAACCGCGAAATGACAACGAAAAAACCAGAATAAAATATGTTTTTTGCCTCAGATTAAAGTACTTTAAAAGAGTAATTATTTCTAATCTGTGATTCCGATTGCGGTCGGGAGTGGCAAAAAATACTTAAATAACACAACAAATCAAAAAACACAATGCAAGCATTGGGATATACTTTTATCAAATCAGGTAAATAAAAAAGCTTTTATAGACAACATATTAAACGGAGAAGCAAAAGGCGAATTAGAAGTTTTTAATAACCAAAAAGGAATCTTGTTTTCTGATATTTCTATTGAGAAATTTATCGAAAAAGAATTTCAATACGACAGCGTTGAGACTTCTCCAAGCTCACACAGGCAATTGAGAACTTTTTCTTCTGGAGAACGCAAAAAAGAGTTTTTACGCTACTGCATTAACCAAAAACCAGATTTTATCATTTTTGATAATCCATTCGATCATTTAGATCAGCCTTCAAGAGTAATTCTTGCCGATTCTTTAAAAGACCTTACGAACGAGATCGCTATTATTCAGCTTTTAAACCGTACTGTAGATGTCTTAGAGTTTGTTCCAAATAAAGCTTTAATTAAAGACAATACTTTCGAATTACATCCATTTGTAAAAATCGAAAATCACTTTAAAACTCTTAATACAGCCGCAATTCCAAAAGCTCTTGAACCACATGACTTTCACGAAAGTGAATTAATAAAACTAGACGATGTTTCTGTAAGTTACGAAGAACGAAAAATCCTCAACAACATTTCTTGGACAGTAAAACAAGGCGAATTCTGGCAGTTAATTGGTCCGAACGGTTCTGGAAAAAGCACCATTTTATCATTGATTACAGGCGATAATCCGAAAGGTTTTGGACAGAATTTATTTTTATTTGGAAGAAAAAAAGGAACGGGAGAAAGTGTATGGGAAATCAAAAAGAAAATTGGAATCTTCGCAACTTCTATGACCGATTTATTTCAAAAAAGCCATACTTTAGAACAAATGATCTTATCCGGATTCTTTGACCAAATCGGACTTTACACGGAACCTACAACACATCAAAAGCAAATTGTAACGCAATGGCTTGAAGTAATAGAAATGTCCCATTTGCGTAAAAAACGTTTTATAGATCTTTCCATCGGACAGCAAAGAGTGGCATTGATTGTTCGCGCCGTTTTAAAGCATCCGCCTTTACTAATTTTAGATGAACCTGTCGAAGGTTTAGACGACGAAAATGTAGATCTGGTAATTCAACTAATTAATACCATTAAACAAGAAACAAACGTGAGCATTATTTACGTTTCACACCGTATTGAATCAGGGCTTGCCCCTACTTCAGTTTTCGAACTTGTACCAGCAGAAACAGGATCAATCGGAAAAATAAAATACCACTCAGAATTAAATTAAAATCAAAATCAAAATATCCTTAATTCTAGTTTTGCAATTCTTATTGTTTTCTTGTTCGAGTACAATTTCAACAGCAAAAAAAGAATATACTTTTAATACATCATCTCAACTAAAATCAAGCTGGAAAATAATGTCCCAGCAATGGATTTCAAAAAACGATACCATTACAGGAACAGGTTCATTGTCGAAATGGGGAGTTTTAGAATCTAAAAAACAACTTCCAAAAAACTATGAAATAGATTTCAAAGTCAATATGACAAAAGAATCACTTTTTGAAGTAATGCTCAATTTAGACAAAGAAAATTACATCAGAACCTATCTCTATCAAATTGACCAAAACATTGTAATAGGAAAAGGCGTTTACCACAAAAACAGCGACGAATATGAAAAACGCGTACCCCACTTTATTCAAAAAACCAATGAAGTTAGAAAACAACAAATGGTATTCGGTTAAAATTAAAGTCGTAAACAATCAATTATACTTTTCCGTCGACAACAAAACATCAGTAGAATGTTCACTTGAAAAAAGCAATTTAAGCCAAAATGGAAAAATAGGATTTATCACAAACGGCGAAGTCAAAATAACTGATTTCAAAATTAAAACATTGTAAAAAATATATTTACCATTAAGATATTAAGTTAATTAAGTGCTTGCGATTATTTTCTTAATTAACTCAATATTTTAATAGTTAAAAACAAAAAAAGCTCCAAAAAGGAGCTTTTTTTTGTTTTTATATTTCAAGTAAAATTATCTAATTTTCTAATTGGCAAATTATCTAATTAATTCTCCTCTTCGTCCGTATTATGCGACTTCACATAGTTACGCCATTTCTCGATACAATCCTGAAAATCTTGAGGCAGTTCTGTATCAAAACGCATTAATTCTCCCGTATTTGGGTGAACAAAACCAAGTGTCTTCGCATGTAGTGCCTGACGTGGCAAGGCTTTAAAACAGTTCTCTATAAACTGCTTGTATTTTGTAAAAGTCGTTCCTTTCAAAATCAAATGACCGCCGTAACGTTCATCATTAAATAACGGATGACCAATATGCTTCATGTGCGCACGAATCTGGTGAGTTCTTCCTGTTTCTAGTTTACACGAAATCAAAGTCACATAACCAAAACGCTCCAAAACTTTATAATGCGTAATAGCAGGTTTTCCAATTTCTGGATCATCAAAAACAGCCATTTGCATTCGGTCTTTCAAATGTCTGGCAAGGTTTCCCTCAATTGTACCACTCTCAGCGACAACATTTCCCCACACAAGAGCAATATACTCACGTTCAGAAGTTTTAGCTTCAAACTGCTTTGCCAAATGCGTCATAGCCGCTTCCGTTTTAGCCACAACCAAAAGTCCAGACGTATCCTTATCAATTCGATGTACCAAACCTGGGCGCTCACTGCTGTTCATTGGCAGATTATCAAAATGATGCGCCAGAGCATTTACCAAAGTGCCGGTATAATTTCCGTGACCTGGGTGCACCACCATTCCAGGCTCTTTATTAATCAATAAAAGAGCATCATCTTCATACACAATATTCAGCGGAAGATCCTCTGGAAGAATATGATTTTCAAACGGCGGATGCGATAACATAACCGTCACCACATCAAAAGGTTTAACCTTGTAATTTGATTTTACAGGAATATCATTTACAAAAATGTTTCCTTCAGTTGCTTGCGTTCTGAATTTTATTTCGCGTAGCATTCTGAATCAAATTCATTAAATATTTGTCAATACGCAAAAGCGCCTGACCTTTAGGGACTTCAAATCTAAAATGTTCGAATAATTCGTCTTCCAGATCTAAATTTTCAATATTATTGTTCATCATTTGGGGTTTCTACAGGCGCCGCAGTACTGTCTGACTGGCTTTCATCTACATAACTTGCTTTTCCATCACCTAAAACCAAATCGATTTTAGACGCTTTCAAAACGCGGTCTCCTACTTTTAAATTTCTTCCTTTCAAACGCATTTCCAAAACCATATCTTTTCCAAGATTCGGAATATACGTAATCGTTCCAAGTTCAAGACCTAAAGCCTTCAAAGTCGGCACAGCCTCACGATATGTTTTTTCAATCAAATCAGGAATTTTAACAGATGAGAAACCAGAAGCATTAATCTTAATATAAATCTTACGACCTACTTTTACCTTCGTTCCCGGCAGCGGATCCTGCTCAACAACGCTATATTTTGGGAATTCACTTCTGTAATCAACACTATCCAAAAGAACATAATCCAAATCCAGTTCATCCAATTTTGCTTCAACCTGCTCTTCAGTCAATTTAGACAAATTCGGAACAGCAATTTCATGTCCGTGATCAGTTGTAAAAGTCAACCAATGCATAAATAAATAACCTATAACCGCTATAATAGTCTGCGGCAGCAAGCAATTGCAAGAAAAAAACTCGGCTTGTTAAATACTGACGTAAACTCATAAATTTATTTTTATTAGTCGCAAAGATAAACCTATTTCGTTTCAAAAAAAATGATAATTTTGTTTAAAACAAGAAAGTAGCAAGATTGTCATTATAATCGAAAACAAAGGAAGTTTGGAATTTGAAGTTTTAAAAAATTAGAATTTCAATTTCACGGAGCTGTTTCCTGCTGTCCGCTGTATCTTTTCCCGGCTAAAGGAGCCAGAAAAAGGATGCTCGCTTCCATCAGGGCTAGGGCACTCGGTTTTATAAATGCATTTTCGGTTCTATTTGTAAAATAAGCGAAATTCAATTGTCCAATTGAGCGGGTTCAAATTGTCCAATTGAGCGAGTTCAAATTGTCCAATTGAACGAAATTCAATTGTCAGACTGAGCGAAGTCGAAGTCCCCGCAAAGTGATTCAGCAAACGGGACTTCGACTTCGCTCAGTCTGACAAACGTAACAAACAAAAACAAAAAACATTAAAAATCAGTTCAATAAAAAATAAAACAATTACACGTCCAAACGATTAAACAGTTAAACAATTAAACAGTTTAAACAACAAAACAGTTAAACAATTAAAAGGTTAAACAATAATAAAAACGATTAAACAGTTTAAACAAATAAACGGTTAAACAAATAAACGATTAAACATAAAAAAATGAAAAACATTGCCATCATCATGGGCGGATATTCAAGCGAATACAAAATTTCGCTTATCAGCGGAAACGTTGTCTACCAATATCTTGACAAAACAAAATACAACGGATTCCGAATTCATATTTTTAAAGAAAAATGGGTTTATGTAGACCAAAACGATGCCGAATTCCCAATCGATAGAAATGATTTTTCAGTTACTGTAAATGGAGAAAAAATTACATTTGACTGTGTTTTCAACGCCATTCACGGAACTCCGGGAGAAGATGGATTAATGCAGGCTTATTTCGAATTAATCGGATTACCGCAATCTTCCTGCGATTATTACCAATCTGCGCTTACTTTCAATAAAAGAGATTTATTATCGGTTTTAAAACCATACGGAATCAAAACGGCAATCTCTTACTATTTGAACAAAGGAGACGAAATCAATACAGATGAAATTGTTAAAAAAGTAGGTTTACCATGTTTTGTAAAACCAAACAAAGCAGGATCAAGCTTCGGAATTTCAAAAGTAAAAACCGGCGCCGAATTGCCAATCGCAATTGAAGTGGCTTATAAAGAAGACAACGAAATTATCATAGAAAGTTTCCTTGACGGAACTGAAGTTTCTGTGGGCGTAATTAACTACAAAGGTGAAATTAAAGTATTACCAATAACAGAAATCGTCTCAGATAATGATTTCTTCGATTACGAAGCCAAATACGAAGGAAAATCACAAGAAATCACACCAGCGAGAATCTCTGACGAATTAACTCAAAAAGTGGGAGAAACAGCAAAACGTGCTTACGAAGTTTTAAAAATGAAAGGTTTCTCAAGAAGCGAATTCATCATCGTAGACAACGAGCCATACATGCTTGAAATGAATACCATTCCAGGTTTAACTACAGAAAGTTTGATTCCGCAAGACAAGCCAAAGCGACTGGAATTTCTCTGGAAGATTTATTTACAAATGCAATTGAGTTAGCGCTTATTTAAAGATGCTAAGATACTAAGGTGCTAAGGTTCTAATATCTTAGCACTTTTCTTTTTTAAATTTCACTTTCTACACACAAATCTTAGTACCTTAGAATCTCAGAACCTTAGCACCTTAAAAAAAAATGAAACAAATCTTTGAATGGAATAGACTTTTCTTTAACGAACTCCCAGAAATTTTTCTGCTGGAAGTAATATTTCGTTCAACGGTAATGTTTATTATTTTACTGCTAACTTTAAAATTAGCTGGTAAAAGGGGCGTTAAACAATTATCAATTTTCGAAACCGTAATCGTTATTGCCCTTGGATCTGCCGGCGACCCTATGTTTTATGAAGATGTCGGAATCGTGCCAGCGACGATTGTTTTCTTAGTAATTATCACTTTGTACCGCGGTGTAACCTGGCTTACCGGAAAAAGTAAAAAATTCGAAGAATTTATAGAAGGTAAAACCGAATGCCTGATCAACGATGGGAAATTCTCTGTATCAAGCTTTAAAAAAGAAACTTTGGCACAGGACGAATTTTTCTCAGAACTTCGCATAAAATCAATCGAACATTTAGGACAGGTTAAACACGCATTTATAGAAACAAGCGGTGAAATAAGTGTTTTTTTCTATGAAGACGAAGAAGTAAAACACGGACTTCCCATTTTACCTTTGCTATTTCATCAAAAAAGCAAAGAAATTTTAACGGACGGAATTTATTCCTGCACCTTCTGCGGTCACACCGAAGAAAAAAAAGTGGGAACATCGAAATGCAAAGTCTGCCAAAAAGAAGAATGGGTAGCGGCAATTAATACTAAAAGAATCACATAAATATAAATTCCAAATTTTATAAATTCCAAATTCCAAAACCGAAGTTTCAAGTCCTTTAATTAAACTTTGAACCTTTGCAACTTTGAACCTCTGAACCTTAAAAAAATGCGAAAAGCCATATTTCCCGGATCATTTGACCCGATAACACTAGGACACGAAGATATTATCAAAAGAGGGATTCCTTTATTTGATGAAATTGTAATTGCCATTGGTGTCAATGCCGAAAAAAAATACATGTTTTCATTAGAAGAAAGAAAACGCTTTATCGAAGAAACTTTCAAAGACGAACCTAAAGTTTCCGTTATCACTTATGAAGGATTAACAATTGATTTAGCTAAAAAATTAAAAGCAAATTTCATTCTAAGAGGTTTACGCAACCCAGCCGATTTCGAATTCGAAAAAGCAATTGCACACACCAATAGAAAACTGTCGAAAATAGAAACGGTATTTTTATTAACTGCTCGCAAGTACCTCATTTATTAGTTCGAGTATTGTTCGTGATGTATTGCGTCATGGAGGCGAGTACGAAATGCTGGTTCCTGACGCGGTTAGGGTAAAGAAATAATTTAATTGAAATCATTAATTATGTAAGATAAATCCTTATTTTTGTGGACTAATTTAATTATAATTAATAATGATTTTTTACGGATCAAAGTCTGCAAATATTAAAAACGAACGGATTTCTAATATTGAGTGTCAAAGTTGTGGCAATAATGCGTCTATGAATTACAGTATCTTTCAGAGATATATTCATATATATTGGATACCATTGTTTCCAGTTCAAAAAATAACTATTCTAGAATGTAACTCTTGTAAAGCAACATTCTCTTTAAGTGATCTGAGCACAATTAATAAGCAAAAGTTTGAACGCTCAAATGGAAAAACACCAACACCTTTTTGGATGTTTTCTGGAATATTTATAATAAGTATTATTGTTATAGCACTTTTTATTAATTCTATAAAAACTGATTCAGACAGTAAAATTTTTATTCAGAATCCCAAAATTGGAGATGTTTATTTTGTTAAAGAAGCAAACGGATTTTACACAACAATGAAAGTTCATGAAATTTTAAAAGATACATTAATAGTCTATTTTAATGACATGGAGATTGATAAAAAATCACAAATTGATAAAATTAATCTTCACAAAAATTACAACTCTACAGATAAATTGTCTAAAAAAGAAATAGAAAAACTTTTTGAAGAAGGTCAAATTTATGAAGTTTTACGTTACTAATATTAAAAATATAATTTGTGAAGTTTAGATTTAAAAGTAATTTCGCATTTTTAAAACAAACAATAAATAATGAGCATCGAAAGAGAATTAAGCAAACGAAGCGGATCTAAATGTGAACTTTGCGGAAACGAAGAAAACCTTAAAGTTTATCAAGTTCTTCCAACTAAAAAAGGCGGAATTGATGAAGCTGTATTAGCCTGTAATACCTGTATTGACCAAATTGAAAATCCAGATAATGTAGATTTAAATCACTGGAGATGCCTTAACGACAGCATGTGGAATGAAAACGTTGCCGTACAAGTTGTTGCCTGGAGAATGTTAAGCCGCTTACGCGCCGCAGGATGGCCTCAGGAATTACTCGATATGATGTACTTAGACGAAGATACTCTAGAATGGGCAAAAGCAACGGGCGAAGGCGAAGAAGACGAAAATAAACTAGTTCACCGTGACAGCAACGGCGTAGTACTACAACACGGAGATTCTGTTGTTTTAATTAAAGATCTTAAAGTAAAAGGATCCAGTATGGTTGCCAAACAAGGAACTGCCGTAAGAAACATTCGCTTAGACCACGAAAACGCTGAATATATTGAGGGAAAAGTCGATGGACAGCAGATTGTGATTATAACGCAGTATGTGAAGAAGATATAGTTTTTTTTTAAGGTGCTGAGGTTCTAAGATGCTGAGGTTCTAAGTTTTTTTAGCTTGAATAGTAATATTTTTTTTAACTGCACAGCGCACAAATATTTATGTAAAGTTCGCAAAGTTTTATCGACAAAGCTTTGCGAACTTTATTCTTTTACAAAGCCTTAAATTAAAACTTAGCGTGCTTTGCGGTAAAATCAAGACAACACGAAAATAACTTGAAACTTGAAACAAAGTAAACTTGAAACTTGAAACAAAGTAAACTTGAAACTTGAAACAAAGTAAACTTGAAACAAAAAAAGGCCGTTCAAAAAATGAACGGCCTTTTCAATATCTTATTTTTTACAACAAATTATTTCTGGAATAATTTACTGATTTGATCTTTTACTAAAGGCTCAGAAACATTGTTTGTAGCGACGTCTCTCTCTTTGCTGGAAACCATAAATTGAACTGTAGCTTTATCTGGAACAACATTACTTGTGTAGTGTAACCAGATGTAATTGTTAGGTAATTCTAACTTAATATCATATAACGGAGTAGCAGTAAAACCGCCTACAATAATGTTATAAAGATTAGTGTAATCATTGTTTAGATTTCTGAATGAAAATTTTCTTAGGTTAGAAGAAGCATCATCATCAGTTAGAATAGTAGTGTAATACACAGTATATTCATCTCCAATTTTTTGAATGTAATTGTTGTTTACTTTCCCTAATTTCTCAACAGGAACAGTTTCAAGAACTTTAATTTGTGCAAACGAAACAAAGCTAAAGAACAAAGCGACAATGGTAATAATGTTTTTCATAGTGAATTTGGGGTTTACAATTTTACTGTAGCAAAAAAACATAGAAATATTGAAAAAACAGCTATCAAATCATTATTTTTTTAACATAAAATTATAAAACTTAGTTAAAGAATTCTAAACAACTGAAATACAAATAGATAAATTCAAATAATCCAATTTCAAATTGCAATTCAAAAAATCTCTTTTAGGAGATAATTCGTTCCTTTAAAAACTAATATTTCCCTTTTTTCTCCTCTTCTTCTTTCTTTATGACATTGCGGGCAACTTCAATTTTAAATTTCTTGCCTTTCATTTTTTCGTCTTTGATGTTTTTCAGAAGATCTTTTACTTTATTGTATTTTACGGTCGCAAACGAAACGAAATCTTTAACTTCAATTAAACCTAAATCTTCTTTTTCTAATTTTCCTTTTTGAGAAAAGAAGCCTACGATATCAAATTTATTCAGTTTGGTTTTCTTACCGTCGCTGATATAAATGGTTTGAAATTGAGGCGGATTTGGAAGCGAAACTTTCCCTTCAACATCCAGAACATTCATTTCGTAATCAATATAATCGAGCTTTTTTTCGCTTTCGTGAATGATAATATAAGCCGTTCCCGTTGCCTGCATACGCGCTGTACGCCCGTTTCTATGTGTAAATTCGTCTTCTTTTAAAGGAAGATGGTAATGAATAACGTGTTTCATTTCAGGAATATCCAATCCTCTGGTCGCTAAATCTGTTGTTACCAAATAGCTCACACTTCCATTTCTAAACTGAATTAAAGCGCGCTCACGCTCCTCCTGATCCATACCGCCGTGATAGTAAACCGAATAAATTCCTTTTTCGTTTAAAGTATCGCTGATGCGTTCTGCAACGATCTCTATGATTACAGAATATAATCGCCGACTCTGATTTCAACGAACAAATCAAATTGAATAAACTTGTCAGTTTGTCTTTAGAAGACGAAACAACCATTTTCATCGAAAGATTTGCTTTTTCCTCTTCTTCAGGAATAAAATCTAAAACAGTCGGATTTACAACTCTTGTATATTTCGGGATTTCAATATCTGACGTTGCTGAAACCAAAACTCTTTTATTTATTTTTGGTAATCTTCCAATAATAAAAGACATTTGTTCGTGAAAGCCTAATTGAAGCGATTTATCAAACTCGTCTAAAACCAAAGTCTGAATTTTATCTGTTCTAAAAGTATCTCTGTCAATATGATCTGCAATTCTTCCCGGCGTTCCAATTAAAACCGCAGGCGGATTGCTTAAATTCTTAATTTCTGTATCAATTGAATGTCCGCCGTAGCAGATATTTACTTTGTACTGCGTTCCCATTTTCTTCCAAACCTGCTCAATCTGAAGTCCAAGTTCGCGAGACGGAACTAAAATTAAACATTGAACAGAAAGAATTTCAGGCTGTAATAATTCTAAAATTGGCGACAAAAAAGCCAGTGTTTTTCCAGATCCAGTTGGAGAAAGCAATAAAACATTGTTCTCGTTTAAAATAGCATCTTGTGCCATTTCCTGCATTTCGTTCAAGCTCTCAATCCCTAAATTGGAAAGTATATTGTTGGAATGGTGTTTTTTATTCATTTTGCAAAAGTAGAGAAAATAGTTGGCAGTGTACAGTTTTTAGTATTCAGTTTTCAGTTGCAGTTTTCAGTCTCGAGTCAAGTTTACATACAAATCGAAAAAAATGTTTCCCGCAGATCTCTCAGATCTCTCAGATTAATTTTTAACAAATAAAAAATCCGCTCAAACTGCAAAATCTGCGAGAGAAAAAAACACACAGTATTTGAACTTAAAACCTAAAACAAAAAACTTATATTTGATTCATAATAAAAACAAAACCATGAAACTTTTTACTCTTTTCTTTTCACTTTTCACCATCACACTTTTCGCTCAAAACAATAAAAAATACGAAACATTTTTTGAGAAAGGAAACGGAAATCAGTCGGCAACTTACCAGGAAACTATTGCTTATTTTAAGCTTTTGTCCAATGATTTTCCAACGATTCAGGTTAAAGAAATGGGATTGACAGATTCTGGGGAACCTTTACACATGGTGACGTATAATCCAGACAAAGATTTTGATTTTGAGAAAATTCAGAAAACCAAAGCGGTTCTTTTTGTCAATAACGGAATCCACGCGGGCGAGCCTGACGGAATCGATGCAAGCATGCAGTTCTACAGAGATTTGGCAATTGGAAAACTGAAAGCGCCAAAAAACACCGTTTTAGTTTGTATTCCCGTTTATAATATTGGCGGTGCTTTAAACAGGAATTCAACTACGCGCGCCAATCAGGACGGACCAGAAGTTTATGGTTTTAGAGGAAATGCCCGAAATTATGACTTGAATCGTGATTTAATGAAATCGGATACGAGAAATACAAAGAGTTTTGTTGAAATTTTCCAAAAGATAAATGCTGATGTTTTTATTGACAATCACGTAAGTAACGGTTCTGATTATCAATACAAACTGACGTACATTATGACACAGCACAATAAATTGGGAACTGTTTTGGGAGACTTTTTGAATAATGAAATGATGCCGGCGCTGGTAAAAGATCTTCAGAAAAAGAAAATTGAAACCACGCCTTATGTCGATTCTTTTAAGGATACGCCAGACAAAGGTTTTGGACAATTTGTTGATAGTCCGCGTTATACAACGGGATATACTTCCCTATTTAATACGATTGGTTTTGTGGTGGAAACGCATATGCTGAAAAAATATGCCGAACGTGTAAAAATGACGTACGAATACATGAAAACGACTTTGGATTATACGGATGCCAATTATCTAAAAATCAAAGAACTTAGAGTGAAAAATCTAGAGCAATATCAGCCAAAGAAACCGTATACTTTAAAATGGGAATTGGACAGCACAAAAGCGACTACTTTTTCGTTTTTAGGTTATGAAGCGGGTTACAAGAAAAGTGACGCCACAACAGGAAATCGTTTGTATTACGACCGAAGTAAACCGTATAAAAAAGACGTTCCGTATATTAAAGAATTCAAATCGCTGAAAGATGTTGTTATTCCGTCTGCTTATATCATTCCGCGTGGTTATTGGAATATTATTGACCTTTTAAAAAATAACAATATCTCGTTTAAACAAATTAAAAACGATACAATTATAGAAGTGGAAAGTTATAGAATTGCCGATTTTAAAACCGTTCCGTCTGCTTATGAAGGCCATTATTTGCACCGAAATACAACGGTAACTTCTAAAGTGGTTAAAATGGCTTTCGCCAAAGGAGATTACATCGTTCCAACGAACCAAAAAGGGGTAAAATATCTCGTAGAAGCTTTTGAGCCAGAAGGTGTTGATTCGTTTTTTAACTGGAATTTTTTCGATGCAATTTTACAACAAAAAGAACATTATTCTGAATATATTTTTGAAGATACAGCTGGACAGCTTTTAAAAGAAAACCCATCTTTAAAAGCCGAATTCGAAACCAAAAAACAAAACGACCGTGAATTTGCAAAAAATGCAGAAGCGCAGTTAAACTGGATTTATAAGCATTCTGTTTATTATGAAAAGGCGCATATGCAATATCCTGTTTATCGCGTTTTGTAGATTTATTATTGCCTTTTTTTTAACGCAAAGTGCGCTAAGATTTTTTGATTTTGATTGGGTTTGGCTTGTGATAAGAACGCAAAGCTTTGTGCGTAGAACTTTGTCAAAGTTTCGAAACTTTGACAAAGTTGTTCCGTTAGGAACATTTCATCGGTAGAAAAAAAATATCGTTTTGGCATTGTGTCCTGTAGGGACACTTTTTTTACGGAAATAACATATATGTGCCATTAATCAAACGTTCCTACAGAACGTATAACCGCATAATTCAATTATTTTTTCTTCCGACCAGACATTCCGACGGAATGAATTCTTTTAATTTGATTAGTATACATCCATAACAATATTGAATATTCCGTAGGAATATCTCGTTAATAAAAAATCTGAAAACCAATTCTGTTTTAATTTGTATTTTCGTCTTACTTAACTATTAACTTCTTTTTTATGTCATTTCAAGGATACTTAAAAACAATTAGAGAAAAAACAGGAAACGGTCCCGCTGAGTTTAGAACTTTAGCAGAACAAAAAGGTTTTACAGCAGACGGAAAGCTAAAAACCGATGTAAAAGCCGGAGATATTGTAAATTGGCTTAAAAATGATTTTGACTTAGGTCAGGGACATTCAATGGCGATTTATGCACTGCTTAAGGGCATAAAAAATGAAGATAGCGAATAAAAAGTGTGACTATTAAAACTTTTACACGATAATTTAAAAAAAATGAAAATAATTTCAGTAAGGGAGAACCCTGAATATAAAGACAAAATGATTCAGTATTTTCAAAACAGCTGGTCTGAGGTATCACCAATTATTTATGAAGATTGTATTAAACATAGCATAGAAGCTAAAGACGCTTTGCCTCAATGGTATTTATTAGAAAATAATGATGAGGTTATTGGCTGTGCGGGACTTATTACAAATGACTTTATCAGCAGAATGGACTTATATCCTTGGGTTTGCGCAATTTTTATAAATGAAAAACACAGAGGAAACAATTACAGTAAATTACTAATTGAAAAAGCTAAAGAAGATTCTAAAAAGGCTGGATTTAAAAACCTATATCTATGCACGGATCATATTGGATTCTACGAAAAAATTGGTTTTAAATACATCGGGCAAGGGTATCATCCTTGGGAAGAAGAATCCAGAATTTATCAAATAGATTTGTAAACTTATTTTAGGAAAAGACAATGAACACAATCTAAATAAAAAAAGTCATGAGAACGGAACTTGCGCTAGCAGAGAAAATATTCCGTTAGGAATATCTCGTCGGTAGAAATAATTGTATCGTTTTGTATTGTGTCCTGTAGGGACACTTGTTTTGCGGATAATATATCTGTTACATTATTCAAACGTTCCTACGGAACGTATAAACACAAATCTTTTTTTTGGCTACCAACGAGACATTCCTAACGGAATGAAGCCTCACTGGCCAACTCACCGGCGAAAAAACCTGAAACCTGAAACCTGAAACCTGAAACCTGAAACTTGAAACTTGAAACATTTTTAATCTCAAAATGCGGCTTCGCGTGAGGGATAGAGCTAAGCTACCGAAGTAGCGACTGAAAGCCCGACAGCAATAAAAAAAATACCCAATGAACGCAAAGTTGATTGGGTATTTTTTGTATTGGTGGCACGCCCTGCTATTTAATTATTAGAACTTGGACTTGATCGATATGGAACTGGCGGTACAGTTTTTTCTGTTGGAATTTCTTCTTCTTCGAACAATAATTTGATATTTTCGTAAGAGTTTTTTAGCGCTTCTTTGATTTGCTCTGGGTTTAACCAGGCTACTTTTTCGATGCCTTCTTCGATCTGGCCTTTTGGAGTTCCTTCAAAATCTGACTGCATTTCGAACCAATGTGTGATTTTGAGTTTGTATTTTCCGTTGCGTTTGAAAATATGATAGGTTTTTTGAAGTTTATTGATGATTCTGAGTTTACCTACACCCGTTTCTTCTTCGACTTCGCGCATTGCGGTGTCTTCGATATCCTCACCTTTTTCGATACCGCCCTTTGGTAAATCCCATTTTCCGTTTCTAAAAATGAACAAAACCTCGCCTTTCTTGTTGTACACAAAACCGCCGCCGGCTTTGTTTACTGGGATTTTGGCTTTTAGGGTTTTCATTATTTCACTTTCATCGGGATGATATAAAATAGCTTTTTGAATTTTATTTTGAAAAATTTTTATGATAAGATGTTCTATATCAATACTCTCCAACAAGAACAATTGGAAATCTGTTTCTTTGGAGATTTCATTTGTCAAAAAAAGTGGTTTGTCGTTTACAAAAACTTTATACATTTGTACTATGATTTTTAATAAAGATACTGCCGAAAAAACAGCCGAATTGCTTTTGCAAATAAATGCAATTAAATTGAATCCCGAAAATCCTTTTACATGGGCTTCTGGTTGGAAATCTCCTATTTATTGCGATAATAGGTTAATTCTTTCATTTCCGAGCATCAGAAATTATGTTCGTGATGAATTTGCAAAGAATATAGAAAAACAATTTGGAAAACCTGATGTAATTGCTGGTGTTGCCACTGGAGCCATTGGAGTTGGGATTTTGGTTGCCGAAAGCTTGGGACTTCCATTCGTTTACGTGCGCCCAGAACCTAAAAAACACGGAAGACAAAACCAAGTTGAAGGTTTTTTGCAAAAAGGCCAAAATGTTGTAGTTGTCGAAGATTTAATTAGTACTGGAAAAAGCAGTTTGATGGCTGTTGAAGCTTTAAGAAGCGAAGGTGCAAACATTAAAGGTATGGTCGCAATTTTTACATACGGTTTTGGTGTTGCTGAAGAAAATTTCAAGGAAGCTAATATTGATTTATTCACTTTGAGCAACTACGAAAACTTATTAGATTTGGCGGTTCAAAAACAATATATCACCGAAGAGCAACAATCGACTCTGCTGGAATGGAACGAAAGTCCGTCTACTTGGGGACAGGAAGAGTAGATTTTAGTCCCGAAGCCGTCGGGATAGATTTTAGATTTTAGATTTTAGATTTTAGATTTTAGATTTTCTAAAAGTCGCTTTGCTCCTTTTGAATTTATTTAAAGTTTAAGCTTTGCGAACTTAAATAAAGTCAAAGTAACGTAAAAAAAAACCTTGCGTCCTTTGCGGTAAAAAAACATTTGCGGTAAAAAAACAAAACAAAAATAAAAAACAATATGAACTTAGAAAGTCCAAAAGTTACTGTTCAGAAATCAGCTCAAGATTTATTTGATCAATTGACTGATGTTAAGAATTTTGAAAAATTAATGCCGGATAATATCGCTAAATTTGAAGTGACTGGTGAAGACGCTTTTATTTTTGGATTGAAAGGGATGCCTGAAATCAAATTAAAAATGAAAGACAAAGTGGCTCCAAACAAAATTGTTTTGGGTGTCGCAAGTGATAAACTTCCGTTTACTTTGACTTCTAATATTGATAGTATTTCTGATTCGGAAAGTGCTGTTCAGTTATTTTTTGAGGGCGAGTTCAATGCTATGATGGCGATGATGGTTAAAGGACCAATTAGTAAGTTTATAGAAACTTTAGCAAACAATATGAATAAACTTTAATTAAATGGTTAATGGTTAATTATTAATTGTGAATTATAAATGGAAGCCCGATCTAAATGATTGGGCTTTTTTTATGAGGTTTTTTTTCTGCGTTTATTAATGAAAATACTGTGTGGTAACTTTGCGTTAGACACACTGCAGTGTGTCTCTACAGAAAAATCTTTCTTTCTATGAACCTTTGCACCTTTGTCGCTATGAACCTATGCACCTATGCACCTATGCACCTTTTCACCTTTGCACCTCTCAATAAAGCATTTTAACCTCTTTTATTTCAAATTCTACAACAGAATCGTCTTCTAATAAAACCTGTAGTTTTCCAATTGGAGAAACGCCTTGGATTATTCCCATGAAATTTTGATCGTTTAGGTTTTTAAAAGGCATTGGAACTCCTTTTTTGAATAAAGAATCAAAATAATCTTTCCATAAATCCTTTGATGACGTCTGCCATAATTGGATGTTCTCTTTTATTTTTTCTACAATTAAGATTGCGAGTGTTTCTTTGTCGAAAAATCTGCCTGAAATGACAGCAAGAGAAGAAGCATTTGGCAAATCGCTGTAATCGGTTTGATTTACATTGATTCCGATTCCGACAACTGACACGATCCTGCCATCGCTTTTTATAGTGTTTTCGATTAGTATGCCAGCCAGTTTCTTATTGTATGACAGAATGTCGTTTGGCCATTTTATAGATATATCAGGAATATTTAACGATTTTAAAACAGCTGTAACGGCTAACGAAACTACGATGCTTAAATCAAAAACCTGCTCGTTATTAAAAAGAAAATCTTTTACCAATACACTCATAATTAAGTTTTTACCAACTTCAGACTCCCACTTTCCGCCCATTTGCCCTTTGCCTTTTGTCTGATTTTCAGCTGTTACCACAGTAAAATTCTCCTGCTGATCCTGACTTGACAATGCTTTCAGGAAATCATTTGTTGAATCTATGGCATCGAGTTTGATTAGTTTCATTAAATAATTTAAATAACTTAATTTAATATTTTGTTAAGGTTCAAAAATAATCACAAAATTTGGTAACTTTACAAATTCACATATAAAATAATTCATGGCGAAAAAGACGATTAATAATGATGTTCTACTGGCGAACATAATAAAAGGGATAGAGGAAGTAAAAGGAAATGATATCGACATTCTTGACTTAAGAGAAATAGATACAGCTGTATGCGATTATTTTGTGATCTGCAACGGTAGCTCGAATACCCAAGTTAACGCCATCGTAAACTCAATTCAAAAAACAGTATCAAAAGACTTAAAAGATAAGCCTTGGCACGTAGAAGGAACCGATAATGCAGAATGGGTTTTAATGGATTATGTACACATTGTGGTACACGTTTTCCAAAAGCATATTCGCGAATATTACAATATCGAGAGCCTTTGGGGCGATGCCAAAATAACTACAATCGAGAACAAATACTAAAGAAACTTTCATTAAATGGCTAAAGATAATAATCCAAATCCGAATAAATTTAAAATAAGTCCTTGGTTAATATATACCGCAATACTTTTAGTTTTTTTATTCATAAGTTTTGCCACAGGAGGATCAAGCTTAAGCGAACCTGCTCAATTAACTTCTTCTAAATTCAACGTTCTTTTAGAAAAAGGCCAGATTGATAAAGTTATTGTTTACAATAAGGCAGAAGCTGAAGTATATTTAAATACTGCCGCTCTTAAAGATCCGGCAAATAAAAAAGTAGCTGAAGATATTTTCAAACAGCCAAACAAAGGTCCACACTACACTTTGGAAATTGGTAATGATCAAATTTTTCAGACTAAACTTGAAAAAGCGGTTAGCGAAGGCAAACTGAAAGATTTTAATTTCCTTCAAAAAAACAATTGGAGCGATATTTTAATCAGCTTACTTCCTATCATCATCATTGTGGGTGTATGGATTTTCATTATGCGTAAAATGTCTGGCGGAGGCGCTGGCGGAGGCGGACAAATTTTCAATATTGGAAAATCTAAAGCCAAACTTTTTGATGAAAAAACAGATATCAAAACAACTTTTAAAGATGTTGCAGGTCTAGAAGGTGCGAAAGAAGAAATTCAAGAAATTGTTGAATTCCTTAAAAACCCTGAAAAATATACCAACTTAGGAGGTAAAATCCCTAAAGGAGCTTTACTCGTAGGACCTCCAGGAACTGGTAAAACTTTACTAGCAAAAGCTGTTGCCGGTGAAGCTCAGGTACCTTTCTTCTCTTTATCAGGTTCTGATTTCGTAGAGATGTTCGTAGGTGTTGGTGCGTCACGTGTACGTGATTTATTCAAACAAGCAAAAGAAAAATCTCCTGCTATCATTTTCATCGACGAGATTGATGCTGTTGGTAGAGCAAGAGGAAAAAGCAATATGTCAGGCGGAAATGACGAAAGAGAAAATACTTTGAACCAATTACTAACAGAAATGGACGGTTTTGGTACAAACTCTAACGTAATTGTCCTAGCAAGCAACAAACAGAGCTGATGTTTTAGACAAGGCTTTAATGCGTGCAGGACGTTTTGACAGACAAATTTTTGTTGACTTACCAGACATTCGCGAAAGAGCTGAAATCTTCAAAGTGCACTTAGCTCCTATTAAAAAGGTTGAAGGTCTTGATTTAGATTTCTTAGCGAAACAAACTCCAGGTTTTTCTGGTGCTGATATTGCCAATGTTTGTAACGAAGTCGCCTTAATCGCCGCACGTAATAACAAAGCGACTGTAGACAGACAAGATTTTCTTGATGCTGTTGATAGAATTATAGGTGGTCTTGAAAAGAAAAATAAAATCATTACTCCAGAAGAGAAAAGAGCAATTGCTATTCACGAAGCGGGTCACGCAACGGTAAGCTGGATGTTAGAGCATGCTGCGCCACTTATTAAAGTAACTATTGTGCCTCGTGGACAAAGCTTAGGTGTCGCTTGGTATTTGCCAGAAGAGAGACAAATCGTAAGAACAGATCAAATGTTAGACGAAATGTGTGCTACTATGGGAGGAAGAGCTGCTGAAAAGGTAACTTTCGACAGAATTTCTACTGGTGCTTTAAGCGATTTAGAAAAAGTAACCCGTCAGGCTCGTGCTATGGTAACGATCTACGGATTGAACGATAAAATCGGAAACGTTACTTATTATGATTCAACTGGACAAAGCGAGTATAACTTTTCGAAACCATATTCTGATGAAACAGCAAAAATCATTGATGCTGAAATTTCAGAGTTAATCGAAGGTCAGTACCAAAGAGCAATCCAGATACTAGAAGAAAATAAAGATAAATTAAATCAACTAGCTGATATTCTGATTGAAAAAGAAGTTATCTTTAAAGATGATCTAGAAAATATCTTTGGGAAACGAACTTTTGACAAAAATCTAGAAGAAGTAGTTTCATAAATAATTACGAAATACGTAATAATTTTTCAAAATCTTAATTCAAAACACCCTTTTGAATTAAGATTTTTTTATCTTTGAACGTTTTCAATTAACATGTAAAGTATTTCATATAAAAAATGAATTTTTTCAAAAAAATATTTGGCTCAAGTGAAGCCGCTTCTGACGAAGAGAACGAAAGCGAATATGCAGGTACATCTGCGCAGAACAGTCATTTATCTTTAGACGAACAATTTATTTTCAATTTTAAGAAAAATGGAGGTAAATTCTTGTACTGTGAAAACTCTCAAGAAGTTGCTGAACAGTTTGAAAACATACTAGAAGAAAATGACTGGTTTGAAAGTGAAGTTTTATGTTACGAACAAGCTTTTTTTAATTTATTAGACGAAAATAAATTATTCTATATCGCTCCTTCAAAACCTAAATTCTTATTAGCAAGTCAGCGAAAATCTTATTGCTGATGAAGGTTCAATTTTATTTTCATCCAAACAAATCAGACAAAACAAACCAAACGAACTACCTGCAAATATTGTTATTATAGCAACCACAAGCCAAATCCTGCCAATGAAAAGCGACGGATTAAGCGCTATAAAACGAAAATACGAACGAGACTATCCTACTAATATCACTACAATAAAATATTTCGAAAAAGCGAAAGAAGAAGACTTTACTCAATACGGAAGTGTTGCCAAGAATCTTTATTTATTGCTTTTAGAAGATCTTTAAGATGAATGAAACGCTGAAGAGAACCATTTCTGGTGCTGTTTATATCGCTCTATTATTAACTTCGATATTGTTTTCTACCGAAAGCTTCATTACTCTTTTTGGTGTTTTCTTAATTATCACAGTTTATGAATTTTCTAATTTAGTAAACTTAAATAAAGTATTTTCGATCGTTTTTGGAATGTTAATTTATGCGACAACAATTCTCATAAGCCATTACAATAAACAAACCAGTAAATTTTTAAACGAGACTTTCAATTCTAACATCACTTTAGAAACCAATATCAAACAGCTGGATTTAGTTCTTTTAGCCGTTACGCTTGTTGTTTCTATAAAATGTATCATCTTCTTGTTTTATGACTCTGTTCAAAAAATAAGTACTTCATCAAAATATTTGTATCTGCTTGGATACATCACACTTCCTTTTATTTTTATAGTTAAAATTTCATTTGGAACTAACGATTATAATCCGAAAATTATTTTAGGTTTATTCGTTTTGATTTGGACGAATGATACTTTTGCCTATTTGGTTGGAAAATCCATTGGAAAACATAAATTATTTGAGCGTGTTTCTCCTAAAAAAACTATTGAAGGATTTCTGGGCGGTGTTGTTTTCGCAGACATTTGCAGGCTTTTTGATTTCCAAATTTTACATTCAGCCAAATCCTGAGTTCAGCTCAAAATCGATTTTAATCTGGACAATAATTGCTTTAATTGTGAGCATTTTTGGAACTATCGGCGATTTGATTGAATCCAAATTTAAAAGAATTGCAGGCGTAAAAGACAGCGGTTCGATAATGCCAGGCCACGGAGGTATCCTAGATCGATTAGATAGTGTTATATTTGTAGCACCAATTATATTTTTATTTTATCAAATTTTATATTATGTTTCATAAAGAAGGAGGCCCATCCATTTTATTAGGAGTAGTTTTTACGGTTGTTGTGGTTTTATTAGCTGATAAATTTATTGACATCACTTGGCTAAGAACACTTGTTCAAATTGCAAGCACTGGTAATTTTGATCATTATTTTACAATTCTTTAGAAATCCTAGAAGAATTGCAGTTAGAAACAGCGATCACATCCTTGCTCCTGTTGATGGAAAAGTTGTGGTTATCGAAGAAGTTTATGAAGGAGAATATTTTAAAGATAAACGTTTACAGGTTTCTATTTTTATGTCGCCAATCAATGTTCACGTAACACGTTACGCGATGGATGGTATTATTAAATTTAGCAAATACCACTCTGGGAAATTTCTTGTTGCATGGCATCCAAAAGCAAGTGAAGAAAACGAAAGAACGACAGTTGTGATCGAAAATGAAACTTTTGGCGCTATTTTATACCGACAAATTGCTGGAGCATTGGCTCGTAGAATTGTAAATTATGCTCAAGAAGGCATGCAGGTTGTTCAAGGAACAGATGCAGGTTTTATTAAATTTGGATCGAGAGTAGATTTATTTTTACCTTTAGGTACACCAATCAATGTTTCGTTAAATCAGAAAGCGATTGGTGGAAAAACAATTATTGCTACGAAAGCATAAATGGCTGAAAAAGATTTAGATATTCGCTTTGCGGAAGCTGTAGAAATTGCATTGACAATGACTCAGGCTTCACTGCCGCAAGATGTGCAGTTAAGACTTTACGCTTTTTACAAACAGGCTACTTTTGGTACAGCAATTTACAATCAATCTGAAAATTTTGATTTACGAAATGCTTTTAAAACTAATGCCTGGATGCAGATCAGCCATATGTCTACCGATGAGGCCAAAGAACATTACATCGAGATCATTAATTCATTAACATCAAAATAAATATCATTATGAAGAAAAACGTTGTTCTTTATAGCATTTTAGCTTCATTTTTACTATTGTTTTCTTGTAAAGAAGATAAGCTGACAGAAGTTGTTGAAGTCCCGCTTCCTACCAAAGAAGAAAAAATAACAATTGGTTCGCCAAACGATGTTAAAGCTGATCCCGGTTCTTTTGAAATGACAAAACTGTCTTTTAATTATGATGGTCTTGCGCCTGATATCCGAACTTTGACTTTAGAAACACATTATTCTAAACATTATTTATCGTATACAAACAATTTTAATAAAGAAATTGTTTCGACTGAGTATGAAAATATGCCTATCGAGGATATTTTGAAAAAGATGGATTTAAATAATGCCAAACTTCGTCAGAATGCAGGAGGTTATTACAATCATACACTTTATTTTAATGTTTTAACACCAAAAGAGCTGACTCCAAAAGATACGCTTGCAGGCTCTATTAATAAAGAATTTGGTTCTTTTACTAATTTAACGAATCAATTTAAAGCACAGTCTGAAAAGCAATTTGGTTCTGGATGGGTTTGGTTAGTAGTCGACCGATATGGAAAACTTCAAATTACGACAACTCAGGATCAAGATAATCCATTAATGAGAAATGCTTTGATTCCAGGAACTCCTATTTTAGGAATTGATCTTTGGGAACATGCTTATTACTTAGACTATCAAAATAGAAAAGGAAGTTATATTGATGCTTTTTACCAGCATATTAATTGGGAAAAAGTAAACGAATATTATATTGAGGCACTGAAAAAGGTCAAAAAAGTGTAAAAAAAAGCTGATACAAATTAAGTATCAGCTTTTTTTATACCTTTTATATTCTATAACTGAACAATATGAAAGACATTGCCCATCGTTTTGCAGAAAATCCGCCGCTTTCACCAGCAGATTTACCACCAAGCAGAGAAGGATTGGAAATTACCTGCCTTCTTAATCCTGGAGTATTTCAATTTCAAAATAAAACCTGGCTGGCTGTCAGGGTTGCCGAAAGACCAAAACAGCTGGAAAACATCATTTCTTTTCCTGTACTTACAGAAACAGGGGTAATTCAAATTATTGAAATCCTAAAAGATCATCCTGAACTTATTGCAACAGACGCACGTGTCATAAACTATCAAGGAATTGATTATTTAACGACTTTATCGCATATCCGATTATTATGCAGTGATGATGGAAAACATTTTTATGAGCCTGAAGATTATCCTCATTTAGTCGGTGAAGGAATATTGGAAACTTTTGGAATTGAAGACTGTCGTGTTGCATTGGTTGAAGGAAAATATTACCTGACATTTACTTCGGTATCTGGAGATGGCGTTGGTGTAGGCTTGCGTACTACAACGGATTGGAAGAATTTTCAAAAACATGGATTGATATTACCGCCTCATAATAAAGATTGTGCAATCTTTGAGGAAAGAATAAACGGCTTATTTTACGCATTGCATCGTCCGAGCAGTGTTTCTCTCGGTGGTAATTACATTTGGATTGCTTCTTCTCCAGATGGCATTCACTGGGGAAATCACAAATGTATTATTAAAACCAGAAAAGGAAACTGGGACAGCGTAAGGGTTGGTGCGGGAGCGACTCCAATAAAAACAGAAAAAGGCTGGCTGGAAATTTATCATGGAGCCAACGAACATCATCAATATTGTCTGGGTGCTTTTTTATTAGATCTTGAAGATCCATCAAAAGTAATTTCCAGAACGGAAACTCCCATTATGTTTCCACAAACTGATTATGAATTGAGCGGCTTTTTTGGGAATGTAGTTTTTACAAACGGACATATTGTAGAACCAGACGGCGATACCCTTACGGTATATTATGGCGCTTCAGACGAATTTGTCTGTGGTGCAAAATTTTCAATCCAAGAAATACTTTCACTTCTAAAATAATTTTAAAAAAACAAACCTGCTTAGAATCTACTAGATCTAAGCAGGTTTTATTTTAAACTCTTTATTTTAATTCTATCTCTTAGTTAACTTCATAAATAAATGATTCAGACGGCTTTATTTTAACTCGAGCCGAACCTTCACCATTTTTGACTGTAAGATAAGTTTTGTTCTCTGAATACAATTTATCTATAAGCACATAAGAACCATCTTTTAAATTCCATTTTGAAATCAGAGATGATGGGATTTTTAGATTGAATTCACTGGCTTTTTCAGAAGAGAAATTAGCAACTACAATGAGTTTTTGATTTCCTGACCAACGTGCGTACGAATACAATAATGCATCATAACCCTCATTGTTTTGAAGATTTGCAGATTGAATTTCTTCAAAACTTCCCATCAAGGCACTGCTGTTAATCGTGAAATTTAATAAACGTTTGTAAAAATCACGAAGTTCTTTTTCAGAAGTAGAAAGCTGACCTCCATCAAATTTTCCCTCGTTCATCCAACGCTGATGATTTGGTACTCCGATATAATCAAAAATTGACGTTCTGGAACGTTTTCCAAAACCAGCATCTTCATTTCCTGCCTCTCCTACTTCTTGTCCGAAATAAATCATTGTCGGCGAAGTGCTTATCGTTGCTGAAACCACCATTAATGGTTTTCCTCTTTCTGGAGTTCCCGCAAATTCTGGACTTGCTAAACGCTGTTCGTCATGATTATCTAAAAAGTGAAGCATGTGATGCTCTATATCCGACATTCCATTTTGAATACTTGTCAATTCATCTGGGGAAGATTTTCCGCGAATAACATCCTTCAACTTATCATAAGTTTCTACTTTGTCGTACAAATAATCCATTTTTCCTAAACGGATATAGTTGCGATATTCATTAGGATTGTAAACTTCTGCCAGTAAAAATGCATTCGGATTTTTCATTTTAATGGAAGAATTCATATAACTCCAAAACTCATATGGAACCATTTCTGCCATATCATAACGAAATCCGTCTACTCCTTTTGCTGTCCAATACAAAGCAATATCTCTAAATTTTTTCCAAGAATCCGGTACATCTTTATCCTGCCAAAAAGCAAAATGCTCTTGATACGATTTTTGGTCAAAACCTGCGGGAAGTTCAGGAAAATCTTTACTCCCATCTGGGCGTATTCCGTAATTTACTTTTACGGTTTCGTACCAGTCATTTTGATCTGGCTTCGCTTTACGCGATCCGTTTCCTGTCCATTTTGCTGGATTTTCGTCAAATTTCCCATCAATCAATGCGTTTGGCTCTCCATTTAATGGAATATCTCCATTTGGAATTTCAAAATGCTCTTTTGGAATATAATAGAAATTATTATCTCTTTTATATTCAACAGTAACATCATCATTAGCACCAAAATCTTTTACACCTTCAGGATTCGTTTTTCCTTCATATTTACGTGCAATATGATTTGGAACAATATCGATGATCAATTTTAGTCCGGCATTGTGTGTACGCTTAACCAAAGCTTCGAATTCTTCTAAACGTTTCGCTGGGTTTTCGGCCAAATCTGGATTTACATTGTAATAATCTTTAACAGCATAAGGCGATCCTGCCCTTCCTTTTACTACTTCTGGATCATCATTTGAGATTCCGTAAGCGGTATAATCACGTACCAACGCATGATGCGGCACGCCAGTGTACCAAATGTAAGTAACTCCTAAATCTTTTATTTCATGAAGCGCTTTATCTGTAAAATCATTAAATTTTCCAACTCCATTCTCTTCAATGGTTCCCCAAGGTTTATTCGTTTTATTTTTATTTCCAAATAGGCGCGTAAAAACTTGATAAACTACCACTTTCTTTTCTGTCGCAGTTTCTTCTTTTGCTGTACTCATTTTTAATCCTTGTGTTTTACAGGCCGAAAATAGTACAGTTAACGTAATTCCAGCTGCAATTAATCTTTTACTTATCATATAATTGTTGAACTAATCTAAATTTAGTCTTTATAATTTTAATTGTCTTAACAGCGATATTAAAACAATTTTCTAAATGTAACTCATTTTTTAAAATTCAGAACACGCTCTTTTTAATTTGCATCATTTAAGAGTTGAAATAGTGCAACTACAACGTGAGAGTTCTATGTTTTGTTGAAAAAATAAATGAAGTCTAATTTATCATTCAAAGTGTTGATGACTTATTATAAATTAATCCTAATAGCGACCATAGGTTGTAACCTTTTTTATAAATTTGACAAAAATTTAATCAGTTGAAGAAATCACTCTTTTACATATTTATTTGTCTGTCTTTTTTAAGCAGTCAATTCATTTCCGCGCAAGCAAAAAAGAAACCTGCACAGGCTCCAAAACAGATTATTATCGAAAACTCTGATAATGCAGATGTTAATCAGGATCTAGTACCTGATGGTTTATTATTGTCTGGTAATGTGAAAATTAACCACGATGGTGTTGTGCTTACCTGTAATAAAGCGTATTTCTTTCAAAAAGAGAATTATTTAAAAGCTTTTGGAAATGTACAATTAGTACAGGGCGATACTTTGTTCCTAAATAGTAAATATGCGGAATACAGCGGTAATGAAAAAAAGCTTTTGCAACAGGGAATGCTGTTTTGACTTCACCAGACGCTACATTACAAACGGATACTATTAATTTTGACAGAAATATTCAGGAAGTTTTTTATAACACTAAAGGTACGATTGTTAATAAAGACAATACTTTGGTCAGTAAATCTGGTAGATATTATGTAGAACAAAAGAAATTTCAGTTTTTAACTGAAGTTACGATTACGAATCCTAAATATGTAATCAAATCAAATCATTTGGATTATTACAGTAATTCTGGACATACGTATCTTCTTGGCCCTTCAACAATTACAAGTCAGGCGAATTACATTTATACTGAAAAAGGATTTTACGACACAAAGAAAAACCTTGCCCATTTTTTGAGGAAATCTTATATCAAATACGATGACAGGCGTATAGAAGGCGATAGTTTGTTTTACAATCGAAATACCGAATTTGCTTCTGCAACCCGAAATGTAAAGATCACAGATTCTATCAATAAAGGAATTGTAAAAGGCCATTATGCGGAACTTTACAAACTAAAAGATTCCATGTTTGTCACCAAAAGAGCGGTTGCGATCAATTTGGTTGAAAATGATTCGGTTTACATTCACGGACAAAAACTATTGGTTACAGGAAAAGAAGGAGAAAGAATTTTAAGGGCTTTTAAAAATGTTCGTTTCTTTAAAATAGATATGAGTGGAAAATGTGACTCGATTCATTCAGATTCTAAAAGCGCTTTGACCAAATTAATTGGAAATCCGATTTTATGGAATGGAGAAAGTCAGATTACTGGAGATTTAATGCATTTGATTGGTGATAATAAAACGAGAAAAATAGATTCTTTGAAAGTGATCAATAATACTTTCCTCATATCCAAGGATACACTCGGAACTGGTTATAATCAAGTAAAAGGCCTCAATTTGTTTGGAAAATTTCGGGATGGAAAACTGCATGATGTTGATGTCGTCAAAAATACCGAAGTCGTCTATTTTATGCGGAACGACGCCAATGAGCTTATCGGAATTAATAAAAATGTCAGCAGTAAAATTAATTTGATTTTAGAGAATAATGCTGTTGAAACCATTACGTTTTTCAATAAAGTCGATGGAGATATTTTCCCAGAAGATGAACTTCCTGAAAACGCCCGAAAACTGCGAGGAATGGTTTGGCGGGGCGACGAAAGGATAAAATCTAAAGATGATATTTTTACCGCAGAAGAAAATGAACTTAATGACAAACTGATTAAGCAAGGTAAAGACGAGGAAGAGAAAGGAAAAAATATCCCGATGAAAGTCAGGAAGGAAACTTTGAATTACGACAAAAAGAAGCCAGCTGATAAGACAGAAACTAAACCTAAAATTAAATAGTTTCAGTCGCAGTAGCAGTTTACAGTCTTTTGCAAATTATTAATTCATAAAAATTAGCCTAAGCGTAAACTTAAAAAAACTTAGAACCTAAGTACCTTTGCAACTTTGAACCTTAAAAAAGTTTTCAGTCGCAGTCGTGACTTACAGTCTTTTGCGAATTATGAACTTACAAAAGTTAACCTAGGCGTAAAGTTAGAAAACCTTAGAACCTCAGTACCTTTGCAACTTTGAACCTTAAAAAAAATGAATCCAGACTTTATAAAATACCAGGCTCAGACTTCTCCTTATCCTTTAGGAATGGAGGTTTCGCACGCCATTGGATCTTACATATACGACACAAACGATAAAAAATACTTAGATTTTGTAGCTGGAGTTTCGGCTTGTACACTTGGACATCAGCATCCTAGAGTAAATCAGGCTATAAAAGATCAATTGGATAAATATTCACACGTGATGGTTTACGGCGAATATTCGCAAAGTCCAGCTGTTGAATATTGCAAATTAATGGCTTCCCTCCTTCCAGAATCTTTAAACAAAACCTATTTGGTAAATTCGGGCACAGAGGCTATTGAAGGCGCTTTAAAACTTGCCAAGAGAACAACAGGACGCAGTCAACTTATTTCTTGTCATAATGCCTATCATGGTAACACAATGGGTTCAATGAGTGTTATGGGATTCGAAGAGCGCAAACAAGCTTTTAGACCTTTACTTCCAGATGTTGATTTTATCACTTTTAATAACGAAGCAGATTTACAAAAAATAACAACCCGCACGGCGCAATTCTTCTTGAAACAATTCAAGGTGGTGCTGGATTCATTCAGCCGGAAAATGATTTTCTGCAAAAAGTCCGCAATCGATGCGATGAAGTTGGAGCATTGATGATTGTTGATGAAATCCAGCCTGGATTTGGAAGAACAGGTAAACTATTTGGTTTTCAAAATTATGACGTTGTTCCTGATATTGTTGTAATGGGAAAAGGTATGGGTGGCGGAATGCCTGTAGGTGCTTTTACTGCTTCTGCTGAAAAAATGGATCTTTTAACAGAAAATCCTAAATTGGGTCATATAACCACTTTTGGAGGGCATCCTGTCATTGCGTCAGCTTGTCTGGCTACTTTGCAGGAATTAACTGAAACAAATTTAATGGCAGAAACACTGGAGAAGGAAAAGCTCTTCAGATCGCTTTTGGTACATCCTTTGATAACAGAAGTAAGGGGAAAAGGATTAATGCTGGTCGCAATGACAGAATCGGCAGAAATTACCAACGAAGTAATTTTAAACTGTCAAGACAAAGGACTTATTTTATTCTGGCTTTTATTTGAAGGATGTGCTATACGAATTACACCTCCTTTAACTATTTCAGAAGACGAAATCAAGGAAGGATGCGCCATCATTTTAGATGTTATGAATGAAATAATGGAAAGAAATACTAAATAAAATTACGGATTCCATTTTAATACCTTGAAGAACATTGAGTTAGTTTTAATTGAATTTAAATTGCGACAAAACTATCCAGCATTAATAAAAAAATAATAGAACGGAAGTTAATCCCTTAAGAATAAAGGAGATTTCTTCCCAAAACAGAATAAAAAACGCTATATATTGTTAATTAAATTGTTCAAAACAATTAATTCTCTTTCCTTACAACAACTATATGGTTGCCTAAATTTATAACAGGCTAATTTCAAAAATACGAAGTATGCAATTAAGCAACGAAGAAGAAGATTATAACCTATCCCTATCCAAATTTGAGTCGATGTTAAAAACTAACAAAGTACTCTTTTTTGATTCTGAAGAATTTGAAGAAATCATTCTTCACTATTTAGATATAGGCAAGGCTAATTTAGCAAAAAAGGCCTTGAAACTTGCATTAGACCAACATCCAAAATCTACAGGCTTAAAATTAGTACAAGTAGAAATGCTGGTTTATGATGATAAACTCGAGCTGGCTGAAAAGCTGTTGAACGAGTTATACGCAATTGAACCCAACAACGAGGAAATTTATATCCAGAAAGCTAATATTTGTTCCAAAAGAGATCAGCACGAAAAAGCAGTTGAACTGTTAAAAATCGTGTCGCAATACACTGATGATTATGCTGACGTGTATAATTTGATTGGAATGGAATATCTTTTTATGGATAATCTGGAACTGGCAAAAGAGAGTTTTATCAAATGTCTTGAAGAAGATTTAGAAGATCAATCTGCTCTTTACAACGTGGTATACTGTTTTGAATTTTTAGATCAAAATCAGGAAGCTATTGTATATTTAAACGATTACATCAATAAGAATCCATACAGCGAAATTGCGTGGCATCAGCTTGGGCGACTTCATTACGGAGTAAAAGAGTATGAAAATGCTATTCGTGCGTTTGACTATGCAACGCTTATTGACGATGAGTTTTTAGGCGCTTTTATGGAAAAAGCAAAAGCTTATGAGCGTCTGAAAAAATACAATGATGCCATTGAAAGTTACAACAGAACGATCGAACTGGACGATGCAACATCTTATGCCCTGCTTCGAATTGGTAAATGTTATGAGAAACTTGGAAATTTAGCGAAAGCGATTCAATACTATAACCAAACGGTTCATGAAGATCCGCTTTTGGACAAAGGCTGGATTGCGATTACTGATTTTCATCTTCGCCAGAAAAACTATCAAAAAGCATTGTTTTTTGTAAACAAAGCATTGGCAATTGACAATCAAAATCGTTTGTATTGGAAAAGATACGCAACAATCAACAAACACATGAATTTCTTTGAAGAAGCCGAATTTGGTTTTAGAAAAGCAGTTGAATTTGGTGATTATGCGTTAGATACTTGGTTGTATTGGGTTGACATTCTTCAGTTTTTAGGAGAATTTGAAACGGCTGTTCAAACTTTATTACAAGCTTCAGAATATTTTCCGGAAGAAAATGAAATTGAATATCGTTTGGCTGGATTATACTTTATGATTCAAGACAGCACGAAAGCTAAATTTCACTTAAGTAATGGTTTACGTCTGAATTTTGACAACTATATCTTAATTGAAGATTTATTTCCAGTTGTATGGGCAAAGAAAACAGTAAAAAATTATATAGAAAAACATCGTAAATAATAATGGTTGATATTTTACTAAGAAGACGTTTTGGATTATTGGGTCGTAATATTAGTTACTCTTTTTCAAAAGGTTATTTTACAGAGAAATTTAATAATGAAGTTTTTGAAGGCAACAGCTATGAAAATTTTGACATTTCAGAAATAAATTACTTTACTGAATTGATTAAAAACAATCCAGATTTAAAAGGTTTAAACGTTACAATTCCGTACAAAGAACAAGTTATTCCTTTCTTAGATAAACTATCAAAAAAAGCGGCCTTAATTGGCGCTGTCAATACTATTAAATTTACCAGAAACGGTAAGTTAAAAGGATACAATACGGACTATTACGGATTCAAGAAATCGCTAAAACCTTTATTGGAACCGCATCATAAAAAGGCACTTATTTTAGGTACCGGCGGAGCTTCTAAAGGCGTGGCTTTTGCTCTGGATGAACTTAATATCCCTTACACTTTTGTTTCAAGACAAGCCAAAGAAAACATAATTGATTACGATTTGATTAATGCCACAACTTTCGACAATTTTCAAATTATAATTAATTGTACGCCAGTTGGAACAAGTCCAAATATTGAAGCATGTCCAAATCTGCCTTATGAGTTTTTTACAGAAAAGCACATCGCATACGACTTAATTTACAATCCGGCAGAAACGACTTTTTTGAAAAAAGCTAAAGAAAAAGGAGCCGTAATCAAGAATGGTCATGACATGTTGATTTTTCAAGCAGAGAAAGCCTGGAAAATCTGGAACAAATAAATAAGAAATAAAATAAAATGTTAATGTATTTTTTGTATTTTTAAACCACTTACTAACAGGTGGTTATGAGAAAAATACAAGTACTTAGCATTTTATTTTTTTTATGTAACAATCTACTTTCGGCTCAAGAAAATGATACTTTACAAGGTCCTTTTTCCGAGCCTCGCTATCATTATTTTCTCAAGACAATCATTTTATTTGATGAATATCTAGACACTGATAACGGATCTTTTAATACCACTCAAGTACGTGTCTTACTGCCAATAGGAAACAAAGCCTGGAATTTACGTTTTGATCTTCCGCTGATTTCCGCAAATACCAATTCCATTAATAAAACAGCAATTGGCGATGTTGGTATGGGTGTCACCTATATACCTTTTATGCAAAATAGTAACGGTATAGCTTTACGAACGAGAGTGTATGCTAATACTGCAAGCAGATCCAAATTTTGGAACTGGAAAATGGGTCGTTATGCCGGCAGTTGTTTATGGAAAATACCTCTATGAGAAAAAATTTCTCTGGCTTTCAACTTTAGAATATCAAGGCTGACTTTGCGGGCGCTGAAGACCGAAATGACATTAGCGTCACCGTTTTTGAAAATGTTATACTTCATTTTTTTGGCAAAAACTGGATTGCCGGAGATGTAGCATTTAGATATAACGCTATTTTAGACGGATTTCAAAACAATGCTTTTCTTGAATTCGGTCGTAAAATTACGCCGACCAATTTAGTTTACATACATCCGAGCGCAGGATTTGGTGTTAATCGAACCTATAATTTTGGTATTGAAATGGGAGTGTCGCTCCTTTTTTAAATATTAAAAATTAGAAAATACTTTTATAAATTTACAGATATAGAAGAATATTGTAAAAAGAATATATAATTTGAATTTATAGATACTGTAATAATTCAATAAAAATATATTCAACATAATAGCGAATAAGTCCAAAGAATAAGAATTTCATCGTAAAATACAGCATAAACAAGCGATTTATTTTGTATTTAGAAACACCTTTACTATCTTTCGCACTGTTAAAAACCAAAACCTTACACATTTTAAAGATGTTAGAAGAAAAGAATGATAACCTGCATGAAGCAGACGGAAAAACAGGAATCGAAATAAACGATTCTATAACAGATGATGCGACTGAAATATCTAATTCAGAAACTCTAGCTGAAGATGCGGCTCCAGAGACTGAAAGCACATTAGATACAAATGAAAATGATCATCAAGAAGCGCTGGATGTAATTACTAATTCAAACGCAAGCAGAAAGTGAAGACGAAACATTAAAAGACCGTCATGACATTCCTATGCAGGATTATAACACATTTTCTCTAGATGCTCTTGTTGACGAACTTAAAAAATTAGTTAGTACAGACAAAGTAATGTCTGTAAAAGAACATATTGAAGAAATTAAAAAAGCTTTCTTACTACAATACCACCATCTTCTAGAGGAAAAAAGAGAAGAATTTAATGCTTCTAATCCAGATCCAAACGAAGAATTTGAATATCATCTGCCGCTTAAGTCAAAATTTGACGAATATTATAACGTTTTTAGAGACCAAAGAAATGCTCACTTTAAACATTTACAGACTAATTTAAAAAGCAATTTAGAAAATCGTCTGGCAATTGTTGAAGAATTGAAAGAGTTAATTAACCCTCAAGAAAACATTAAAGACACTCTTAAACATTTTAATGAATTAAGAGAAAGATGGAAAAATGCAGGTTCTATTCCAAAAGACAAATACAACCACGTTTGGAACAATTATCATTTCCATGTGGAGAATTTCTATGATTATCTTCATTTAGACCGTGAGGCCAGAGATTTAGATTTCAAACACAACTTAGAATTAAAACAAAAAATAATTGCCCGCGTTGAAGAATTAGTAGAAGACACTGATGTAAGTAAATCTTTCCGCGAATTACAGGATTTACACAGAATCTGGAAAGAAGAAATCGGACCTGTTTCTAAAGAACACCGTGATGCTATTTGGAATAGATTCAGTGAATTAACTAAAAAAATCCACGATAAGAGAGAAATTTTATTTGAAAACCAAAGAGCCAACGAACAGCAAAACCTCGAAGTTAAAAAAGAGATTATCGCTAAAATTGAAGTACTAGGAACAGAAAAAAGTGAATTCTCACTCGCAATGGCTGGTACAAATTCAAAAAGTAGAAGATCTTAGAAACGAGTTTTTTGCAAGCAGGAAAAGTGCCTTCAGAAGTAAATGAAGAAACTTGGGTCGCTTTTAAAACAGCCGTTAGGAATTTCAATGCATTCAAAAATTCTTTCTACAAGGATATCAAAAAAGACCAAAACGACAATCTTAATAAAAAATTAGCTCTTGTTGCTAAAGCCAAAGAACTCCAAGAAAGTACCGATTTTCAAGCTACAACTCCTGTAATGAAACAAATTCAGGAAGAATGGAAACAGATTGGCCACGTTCCTAAAAAGTATTCAGACAAAATCTGGAAGGAATTTAAAGATGCCTGCAATCACTATTTCGACAAGTTAAAAGAACACAAATCGGAAGAAAACGGTGAAGAAGTTGTCGCTTTTGACAACAAAAAAGCATACCTAGAAACACTAAGAGCTTTTCAGCTAACAGGAGATCATAAAACAGATTTAGACGCTATAAAAGCTCATATTGAGACTTGGAAAGGATTTGGAAAAGTTCCTTTTTCAAGACGTCATATCGAAGGGAAATTCAATAAAATTTTAGATGCCCTTTTTGAAAAATTAAGTTTGAGTAAAAAAGAAACTGAAATGATGCGTTTTTCTAACAGAATCGATTCTCTGTCTGACAGCAACGACACTCGTAAATTAGACAATGAAAAGATCTTCTTAATGCGTAAAATTGAAGAAGTACAAAATGAGATTTTCCAATTAGAAAACAACATTCAGTTTTTTGCCAACACAAAAAATGCTAAAAAAGAAAATTCAATTGTTCTTGAAGTTCGAAAAAACATCGCCATTCACAAAGAAAGCCTTGAGGTTTGGAAAGACAAATTGAAGCAATTAAGAAACCTAGGTCAAGAATAATTATTTGGCTGAGCAAAGGCTAAACTATTTAAATATAAAAGGTGTAATGAGATTCATTGCACTTTTTTTGTGTTCATTTTTTAACGCAAAGACCGCAAAGATTTTTTACTAAGGAATGTTTAAAAACATAAGTTCGCAAAGCTGTTGTCAAAACAAAACTTTGCGAACTTTCTATACTAGTATAAAAACAAAAAACTTTGCAAACTTTGCGCAAATCCTTAGCGTTCTCTGCGTTAAAATCCCAATCCAACTTTCAACAAAAAACTTTGCGTGCTTTGCGTAAATCTTTGTGTGCTTTGCGGTTAAATTCTCATTCCAAAACCCAAAACTTAACATTCTCGTTAAATTCTATAAAACAATTCTGCTAAATATTGATTATATTTGAGTTACCACTATTATTTGGTAATCAAACAAATAACATTTAATACTAATTTTTTAAATAAGAAGAATATGAAATTTACAAGAAAAGCACACGCCAACTGGCAAGGAACTGGTATGGAAGGAACTGGAAAAATCAGTACACAAAGCACAACCTTAGATAATGCACAATTGTCATTTAAAACCAGATTCGCAGACGGCGTTGGAACAAACCCTGAAGAATTAGTTGCTCGCGACGCATTCTGGATGTTTTACGATGCAGTTAAGTTTTTTATTGAATGAAGCTGGGTTTACAGCAGATGATTTAACCACAGAAGCTACAGTAACTTTTGAAGATGGTACAATAACATTAATTCATTTGGATTTAAAAGGAAAAGTACCTTCTATCTCTGCAGAAGAATTTGCTTCGACAGTTGCTAAAGCAAAAGAAATTTGTCCAATTTCTAAATTATTAAACACAACTATTACACTTTCTGCAGAATTAATCAGTTAGAAAAAATAGAACACATAAAAAAAACCATTCGCCGTGACGAATGGTTTTTTTTATACACTCAAATGAGTTTATTTATTACATTTTAGCTTTTAACGCTTTAGCTTCAGCAGTCATTTCAAGAGCACTGTAAACCCCTAATAAAGTTTTAGCAACGTCTTGATTTTTAGGATCTAATTCGTTTGCTTTTTTAAGGTAAGGAATTACACCTTTGAAAACATTTTCTCTCTGTGCTTTTAAAACATCATAACGCTTCATATCTTTTGCAGTTGTACCCAATTTATTCATTTCATCAATGATTGGTTTCTCAGCTTCTAATTTTAAAGCGACAAGGTTTAAATAAGCATTAGTATACTCAGGGTTGATTTCAATTGCTTTTAAGTAATATTTCTCAGCATCTGCATTGTTTTTTGCACCTGCACTAATAACTCCTAAGTTGAATACTAAATCAGCATTTTTTGGATCTTTCTCTAAAGCTTCACCAACCAATTTTTTGTACATATCAAAGTCTTTAGTCTCTAGGTACAAATTAGCTTCAGTTAGTAGCAATGAACTATCTTCTGGATTCGCTTTTCTAGCTTCAGCAATTGCTTTTTTAGCATCTTCTGTACGTCCTTTTTGAACAAGGATTAAAGCCAAGTTTTTGTAGATTTCACCTCTTTTAGACGGAACTGCTTCTGTTCTTGGTTTTTCATGTGTTCCCAATTTAACAGCCATGTCTCTATCTTTAGCACTTGCGAAGTTATCTTCATTACTGTTAACTTTATTTGTAGCTAAGTATAAAGTTCCTTTTCCAGAAAAGTTCAATTGTTTTAACTCTTCGTACATTGGTAAAGCAAGGTCAAAATCTTGTGCATTTACAGCAGTTGATGCGAGCATAGTACAAGTTAATTGTATCTTTTTTATCCAATGCGTATGCATCATATAATTTTTTCGCTCCTTCTGCATTTTTATTAGCCTGCGTATCAGCGATAGCGACATTGATTAATTTTCCTTTAATCTGCCCAATTGAAGTTGCAGCTTCTGTAGAATATTTCTGTTTTCCCGAAGCTTTTTCAACTTCGATTAACTTTTTGTAGCTTTCAGCAGAAAGAGATAAATTTTTGCTTGTTTCAATATTTTTATCAGCAAGATTCAAATAAGCATTTCCTTTTACATAATAAAATTGAGCCTGCTCTGTATCTTTAGCATTAGCAACCATATTTTCAGCGTCATTTAAAATTGAAACTGCTCCTTGAGCATCGTCGCTTTTCAAAGCTTTTTCAGCACTTTTAATTTGATCCTTTTGCGCAAAAGAAGCTACAGAGATCAATAACGCTGAAGCAAGTATTACATATTTACTTTTCATAGTGATATTTATTTGTATTTAATTTTGTTTTAATCTAATTTAATTATTCTTCTGATTCTTCTTCGTCAGCATCTTCACCTTCATCATCAATTACTTCGTCGTCAGAATCGTCATCGTCTTCAACAGGTCCTTCATCTTCTAAAACTTCCAAATCAGGCTTAACTCTTTCAATTACAGATTCGATTACATTACCGTCTTCATCAACAACAACTTCTTCCACATCGTCTTTCATAACCTTTGTTACAGCAGCGATAGAATCTTTTCCTTTAAGGTTAATCAATCTAACCCCTTGAGTTGCACGTCCCATTACACGTAAATCCTCAATTGCCATTCTAATTGTTAATCCAGATTTATTAATAATCATTAAATCATCTGCATCTGTAACGGCATTAATAGAAATCAATTTACCTGTTTTCTCCGTAATATTTAGAGTTTTCACACCCTTACCTCCACGGTTCGTAATTCTGTAAACATCTTCTCCATCTTCGTCGACCAATTTGGTACGTTTTCCGTATCCGTTTTCAGTTACAACCAAAATTTGCGAATCGTTAACATCATTTTTTCCAACAGTAACCATACCAATTACTTCATCGGTATCGTCTTTTAACGTAATTCCACGAACTCCAGAAGCTGTTCTTCCCATCGGACGTGTTTTAGTTTCTTCAAAACGAACTAGTTTACCAGACTTAACAGCCAAAATAATCTGGCTTTCACCATCTGTTAATTGCGCTCCCATTAATTCGTCACCTTCCTTAATAGTAATAGCGACAACACCATTTACCCTTGGTTTAGAATATTTCTCTAAAGACGTTTTCTTAACCTGTCCTTGTTTGGTAACCATTACAAGGTTATGACTATTGATATAATCTTTATCTTTTAAGTCTTGTGTACAAATGAAAGCTTTTACTTTATCATCACTTTCAATGTTTACCAAGTTTTGGATTGCTCTACCTTTTGCGGTTTTACTTCCTTCAGGAATTTCGTAAACACGCATCCAGAAACATTTTCCTTTCTGGGTAAAGAACATCATATATTGGTGGTTGGTTGCGACGAACATATGCTCAAGGAAATCCTGATCTCTTGTTCCTGCACTTTTTTGTCCAACTCCTCCTCTATTCTGCGTTTTGTATTCTGTTAAGTTTGTACGTTTAATATAACCTGCGTGCGAAATTGTAATTACTACATTTTCATCAGCAATTAAATCTTCGATACTTACATCCCCACCAGAATATTCGATTTTAGAACGACGCTCATCTCCGTATTTCTCACGAATTTCTTCAAGTTCTTCCTTAATTAAGTTAGTTCTTAAATTTACATCTGCTAATAAAGCTTTTAAGTGCTCGATTAATTTCATTAATTCCTCAAACTCAGCTCTTAATTTATCTTGCTCTAGTCCTGTTAACTGACGTAAACGCATCTCAACAATAGCACGAGCTTGAATATCTGATAATTTAAATCTTTCGATTAATTTTTCACGAGCTTCCTCTGTGTTTTTAGAACCTCTAATTATAGCGATTACTTCGTCAATATTATCAGAAGCAATAATTAAACCTTCTAAAATATGTGCTCTTTCTTCGGCTTTACGCAATTCAAACTGCGTTCTTCTCACTACTACATCATGACGGTGCTCAATAAAATAGTGAATCATATCTTTTAGATTCAACATTTGTGGGCGACCTTTTACCAATGCAATATTATTTACACTAAAAGATGATTGTAATGATGTGAACTTATATAAGGTATTCAAAACTACGTTTGGCGTAGCATCACGTTTCAGGATATAAACGATACGCATACCGTTTCTGTCAGACTCGTCACGAATATTGGCAATACCTTCGATTTTTTTATCGTTAACTAAATCAGCCGTACGTTTGATCATTTCGGCTTTATTCACCTGATATGGAATCTCTGTTACGATGATACATTCTCTTCCGTCAACTTCTTCAAAACCAACTTTCGCACGCATTACAATACGTCCTCTGCCGGTTTTAAAAGCTTCACGAACACCTTCATAACCATATATTACACCTCCAGTTGGAAAATCTGGAGCTTTAATATGCGTCATTAATTCATCAACTTCAATATCATTATTATCAAGGTATGCTAAAGTACCATTGATAACTTCAGTTAAATTGTGTGGCGGCATATTGGTTGCCATACCAACTGCAATACCAGTTGCTCCATTTACTAATAAAGTAGGAACTCTAGTAGGCATCACTTTTGGTTCATATAAAGTATCGTCAAAGTTTAGTTGAAAATCAACTGTTTCTTTTTCGATATCTGCCATAATATCTTCTGAGATTTTACGCATTCTAGCCTCAGTATAACGCATTGTCGCCGGACTGTCACCATCGACAGAACCAAAGTTACCCTGACCGTCCACTAATAAATATCGCATACTCCATTCTTGGGCCATACGCACCATCGCATCATAAACAGAAGTATCTCCGTGCGGGTGATACTTACCCAGAACCTCCCCTACGATTCTTGCAGATTTTTTATGGGCAGATCTTGAAGTTACACCTAAATCATACATTCCATAAAGAACTCTTCGATGCACTGGTTTCAAGCCATCTCTAACATCAGGAAGCGCTCTCGATACGATTACTGACATCGAATAATCGATGTAAGCTGATTTCATTTCATCTTCTATGTTAATAGGAATTAACTTTTCTCCTTCAGACATAAGTTGTTATATTAAATAATTATATTAGTTTCAAAGCGTGCCAAGATACGTTTTTTTGAAATTTTTTCAGCTATTTCCTTACACTTATTTCAATGATTTATTAACAACTTTATTTTGCTATTTAGTTAATAAATTAAGCGTTTTTTAACGCTTTTATTGTCTTTTTTTTCGTCTATTAGCTGTCAGGAGTTCTTGAAGGGTACGGTTTTTGTTTTTAAAACTGTAATTCACTAAATTTACAATACCAATTATATATTATGGATGATAATTTTTCACCAAGAGTAAAAGATGTTATTACATACAGCAAAGAAGAGGCTTTACGTTTAGGCCACGACTTTATTGGTACAGAGCATCTAATGCTGGGCATTTTAAGAGATGGTAACGGAAAAGCTATTCATATACTTAATAACCTGGCAGTCGATCTAGATCATTTACGCAGAAAAGTAGAAATACTAAGTCCTGCCAACCTGAGCGTTGAAGTAAATGCAGAAAAGAAAAACCTTCATCTGACCCGACAGGCCGAAAGGGCGCTGAAGACCACTTTTCTAGAAGCAAAAGTATTTCAAAGTTCATCAATTAGCACGGCCCACCTGCTGTTATGTATCTTACGCAACGAAAACGATCCAACAACCAAGCTATTGAATAAACTAAAAATAGATTATGACGTAGCTAAAGAACAGTATTTAAATATGACTCCAAACGAAGAAGAATTCTTAGAAAACTTACCAAGAAACGAATCGTATAATGACGATTCAGGACAAGATGACAGTCTTAAAGAAAGTAGTTTTAATAATCCCGCCAATAAGTCAAACAAAAAATCTAAGACACCGGTTTTAGATAATTTTGGGAGAGATTTAACAGAAATGGCTGAAGAAGGAAAATTAGATCCAGTTGTAGGACGCGAAAAAGAAATTGAGCGTGTTTCACAAATTCTAAGCCGTAGAAAAAAGAATAATCCGCTTCTTATTGGAGAACCTGGGGTTGGTAAATCTGCTATCGCAGAAGGACTTGCTTTACGCATTATACAAAAGAAAGTATCACGTATCCTTTTCAACAAACGTGTTGTAACTCTTGATTTAGCAAGTTTAGTTGCTGGAACAAAATACAGAGGACAGTTTGAAGAAAGAATGAAAGCCGTAATGAACGAGCTGGAAAAAAACGATGATATCATTCTTTTTATTGATGAGATCCATACTATTGTAGGTGCTGGAGGAGCAACAGGTTCGCTTGATGCTTCAAACATGTTCAAACCTGCTTTAGCAAGAGGAGAAATACAATGTATTGGTGCTACTACTCTTGACGAGTACAGACAATATATTGAAAAAGATGGCGCTTTAGAAAGACGTTTCCAAAAAGTAATTGTTGAACCAACTTCTGTTGAAGAAACTATTGCAATTTTGAATAACGTAAAAGACAAATACGAAGATCACCACAACGTAACTTATACTCAGGAAGCAATTGAAGCTTGTGTTAAATTAACGAACAGATATATGTCTGAGCGTTTCTTACCAGACAAAGCTATTGATGCTCTTGACGAAGCTGGTTCTCGTGTACACATTACGAATATTGATGTTCCAAAACAAATTTTGGATTTAGAACGTCAGTTAGAAGAAGTGCGTGAAAACAAAAATATGGTTGTTAAAAAACAAAAATATGAAGAAGCGACCAAACTTCGCGATGATGAAAAACGTATCGAAAAAGATCTAGCTATTGCACAAGAACAATGGGAAGAAGATTCTAAAAATAACAGAATTGAAGTTACAGAAGATAATGTAGCCGATGTTGTTTCTATGATGACTGGAATTCCTGTAAACAGAATTGCGCAAACGGAGAGTAACAAATTAGCTCAATTGCCTGAATTAATTCAGAACAAAGTAATTGGTCAAAATGAAGCTGTTCTTAAAATTGCACGTTCTATTCAACGTAACAGAGCCGGACTTAAAGACCCTAATAAACCTATTGGTTCATTCATTTTCTTAGGACAAACTGGAGTTGGTAAAACACAGTTAGCTAAAGTATTAGCAAAAGAATTATTTGATTCTGAAGATGCTTTGGTTCGTATCGACATGAGTGAATACATGGAGAAATTTGCGATCTCTCGTTTAGTTGGAGCGCCTCCGGGATATGTTGGTTACGAAGAAGGTGGTCAATTGACTGAAAAAGTTCGTAGAAAACCATATTGTGTTGTACTTTTAGATGAGATCGAAAAAGCGCATCCAGATGTATTCAATATGATGCTTCAGGTTTTAGATGACGGATATTTGACAGATAGTTTAGGTCGTAAAATTGACTTTAAAAACACTATCATTATCATGACATCTAATGTGGGTGCTCGACAATTGAAAGACTTCGGACAAGGTGTTGGATTTGGAACTGCTTGCGAAAGTGGCTCAAGCTGATGAAAACTCAAAAAGCATTATCGAAAATGCATTGAAAAAAACTTTTGCTCCTGAATTCCTAAACAGAATTGACGACGTAATTGTATTCAATAGTTTAGAAAAATCTGACATTGATTTGATTATCGAAATCGAATTGAAAAAACTGTATTCTCGTATTGCTGAACTAGGTTACAAATTAAGCTTAACAGACAGAGCAAAAGCATTTATTGCTGAGAAAGGTTTTGACAAGCAGTTTGGAGCTAGACCATTAAAAAGAGCAATTCAGAAATATGTTGAAGATTTATTGGCAGAAGAAATCATTACTTCGAAAATACATTCAGGTGATGAGATCATGATGGATCTAAAAGATGATTCACAAGAACTTTCAGTGGAGATTCATAAAGCAGAAGAGCCGACTAATCAATAAATTAGTTTAATTTTATAACAAAAATAATTTACCCGTTACGTTTTCATAACATAACGGGTATTTTTTTTGCGGAAATTACTATCTTTAGTAAAAGCAATTAGCTATTTTTGATTTTAAATTCTATAATAAAAAAACAATATATGCTTCAAAACAAAGTCATTTTAGGCGACGAAGAATGGTGCTCATTTCCAGAACTTGGAATCCCGACAATCAAGGCTCGCGTTGATTCTGGTGCTAAAACTTCTGCAATGCACGCTTTAAACATAGCTCCTTTCATAAAAAATGATGCCAATTGGGTAAAATTTGATATTAATCCAATTCAGAATAATATTAAAACCATTATCCATTGTGAAGCACCTTTGGTAGATAAACGAATTGTAAAAAGTTCTAGTGGTTTTAGAGAACACCGTTATGTAATTCAGACGAGTATTAAAATTGGCGATTCAAAATGGCCGATCGAGATGACTTTGACGAATCGTGATTCAATGGGTTTTCGTATGCTCTTGGGCCGCGAAGCCATGAGCGGACGCGTATTAGTAGATCCTGAAGAAAAATATCTTTTAGGACAGCCTACTCCAGAATCTCTTAAGGAATTATACCAAAACTCAGAAAAAGCAAGCTCTGGTTTACGAATTGGACTTTTAGCCAGTAATCCTGAATTGTACAGCAATAAAAGAATCATGGAAGCCGGCGAAATGCGCGGTCACGAAATGCATTTTTTGAATATCAAAGAATGTTACATGAAACTGGACGCAAAAACTCCTGAGATTCATTATAGAGGCGGAAAAATATTAAATCAATTTGACGCCATCATTCCGAGAATCAGACCAAGCATTACTTTTTATGGCTGTGCTTTAACGCGTCAGTTTGAAGCGTTGAAAGTTTTTGTTTTAAACTCGGCTACGGCAATAACACAATCTAGAGATAAATTATATTCTTTACAATTGCTTTTAAACAGTGGTATCGACATTCCAACAACTGGATTTGCTAATTCTCCGCTTGATACAGACAATTTAATAAAGATGGTTGGCGGTTCACCTTTAATTGTGAAATTATTAGAAGGAACGCAGGGAAAAGGCGTTGTTTTAGCTGAAACCAAAAAAGCGGCAGAAAGTGTAATTAATGCTTTTAAAAGTTTAAATGCCAATATATTAGTTCAAGAATTTATTAAAGAAGCAAACGGAAAAGATATCCGTTGTTTTGTAATTGACGGAAAAGTGGTTGCGGCGATTCAGCGTGAAGCTATGCCAGGCGAATTCAGAGCTAATATCCACCTTGGAGGAACAGCATCTGTCATAAAAGTAACTGCCGAAGAAAAAAAGATCGCTATTAAAGCCGCAAAAGCAATGGACTTAAAAGTTGCTGGTGTAGATATTATTCGTTCTTCTAAAGGTCCTTTATTGCTTGAAGTAAATTCTTCTCCAGGTCTTGAGGGAATTGAAGGTGCCACAAACAAAGATGTTGCAGGTGAAATGATTAAAGCAATTGAAAAAGAATTTCAAATTATAGTTAAGTTCATTTAAACTTAATTACTCTTAAATAATTTAGCGACTTTGTCAAAGTTTAGAACTTTGGCAAAGCTTTTTTTATTTAACTTTAAGATAAAAAATATGCATTTTCCTTATATAGATATTATTATACGCAGTGTTGCCGTTTATTTTTTTATGACAATCGCTTTACGTATTTTCGGCAAAAAAGAACTTTCGCAATTAAATACTGCCGATATTATTCTGATTTTATTAATTAGTAATTCTGTTCAAAACGCCATGGTTGGTCCAGACACCAGTCTTGTCGGAGGTTTGGTTCTTGCTTTGGTTTTATTTGTGATTAATTTTGTCATAAAAAAACTGACACGCAGATATAAATTTTTTGGAAACTTATTACTTGACAAACCAGAAGTTTTAATTCATGACGGAAAACTTGATTTTAAAGCTTTAAAGACGCCTAGATATTTCCGACGAAGAATTAAAGGAAGCCATGAGAGAACACGGAATCGAATTTTTTAAAAATGTAAAACTCGCTATGTTAGAGATTGACGGAACAATCAGCATTATTTCAGAAGATAAAAAGCATTTGAAACAGACGCATTATAAGAGAAAACATAATCATAAGAATTTGCAGAAGTTTTAATTGACTTTAGTTTTTTCTATAATATTTGATCTGCACATTTTAAGACGATTTGAATATTCTATATCTTCTTTAAAGTATTCTATTGGTATTAATACCTGACTATTAACATCAATAGCTCCCCATTTTCCATTTAAACTAACTAAAGCTACTCCATCTTCAAATGATTTTGCATCATCATATTTTATTTCTATAACTAACTCTCCTTTTTTATTAATAAAGCCATATTTCCTATTTAATTTCACTAGCGCTAATTCATTTTTAAATAATTCTGCTCGATCATATTTCATTTCTATAATCTGCCTTCCTTTTTTATTTATAAAGCCGTATTTGTTATCCAACTCAACTAGCACTAATTCATCTTCTTTTATTGTAAGTAGATAATCATACTTAATTGGAGCGATAAGTTCTCCTTTTTTATTTATCAATCCATATTTCCCATTCAAAATTACCTCCGCAACCCCATCTTCAAATGAAACTACTTCATCATATTTTGTCTCTATAACAACTTCACCTTTTCGATTTACAAAACCATACTTCCCATTTAGTTTTACAAACGCCAACCCTTCAGCAAATAATCCTGTATCTTCAAATTTTAGATTTACTACTGGCTTTCCTTTTTTGTTCAGAAAACCATTCTTTCCATTCAAACTAATCGCCACCAAGCCATCAATAAAAGGCTGATCCACAGCTTCACAAAACCTCTCACAACAATCATAATCATAAATTGTTGGAATAATTTCTTTACCAGTTTTATCAATATAACCGCATTTTGCAATATTACTACTATTAGAAGAGCCTTTGCCATTTGAGTTACAGTTGACAATTACCTGTGCCATTCCTTCGTGAAAGTCATGTATATCCGAATATTTCAAAGAAATTGGGATTTCTTTTCCTTTTTTATCTATTATAAACCACTTATCATTTAAAAATGCAGATGTTACTTCTTTATTAAATTCATTTATTAAATCATATTTACAACCTATTATTTCTTTTCCTGCTTTATTGATAAAACCTGTTTTTCCTGCTAACTCAACAAAAGCAATATCATTATAAAATGGATAGATATAATCATAAATATAAGGCACTATTTCTTGCCCAGTTATATTCAGTATTCCATATTTCTTATTTTTTTTAATAATTGCAAAACCATCGTCAAAATTCCCAATAGAATCATATTTAAAAGCAGTAATTGAGTTATGCCTAATAATTTGATTAGACGCTTTAGTTAGACCATAAACCTTACTATGTTTATTTGAACACTTTGCTTCATTATACTTTAATACATGTAATACAAAACCTCCTAAAACAATAACTAATATTGATAAATATACTTTTTTCATGTTGATTTTATTGTATCATATTAGATCCCAAAAATTGATAATGGAGTAGACAGGAAAACCATATTTAGTAAATTTCATTTCTGCTATTGCCAAACCATTATTAAATTCTTCTATTACATCATATTTAATTGGAGTTGTAAGTTTATTATTCTTACCGAGAACACCCCATTTCCCGTTAATAGAAACTAATGCAACTTTTGCATAACACTTCTCTATTTTATCATATTTTAAGGTTTGCGCGACCTTTCCTTTCATATCGATTATGTACGAATTATTATTAATCGTTCCAATAGAAAATCCCCATGCAAAATCTGTCATACTATTATATTTTGGCTGAACGATGTTAACACCAATACTGTCAATTGCTCCCCATTTATTATTTTCTTTGTAAATCAAGATTCCTTCGCCAAAATAATTATACATTTTTGAAAGCGGAATATTAAATTTTGCAGGTATTGTTTCCCTACCGTTTTCATTTACATAGCCACATTTTTTATTAACTGCGACAAATGCTCCTCCTAAATAGCGACGTTCGATTGAATCATATTTTACTGGGGTTACAATTTCTCCTTTTTTATTAGTAAAACCATATTTATTATTCTGGTATAATAACAACAAGGAACTTACCTCAGTAATATTACCACAAACTTTACTAAAAAAATCATGATCGTTAATGTAGTCATTTACAACAGGAACAATGACTTTTCCGTTGCTATTAATGTATCCGTACTTTTTATTTGTATAAACTGCACAGATTTCTCCTGACGCGTCGATTGCGTCATAAATGGGAGGAATTATAATCTTGCCGTTTTCGTTTATTATTCCAACTTTATTAGCTGAAGTTGTTATTCTGGCTATTTTTTTTGTATTATAAAAAAAACGATTTGCCATCTGTGTTCGCTGATATTTTAACGGAGCAATTAATTTACCTGTTTTCTCATTTACGACACCCCACATGTAAAAAAAAGAAGAGGTGTTTATTCCAACATATGCAAATCCATCATCTAATCGTTCTATCTCATCATAAATGGGCGGTATAATTTCTTTTCCGTACTTATCAATTAACCTTTCCTTATAATCGACAGTTACTTGAGCTCTTCCGTCTTCAAAATCACCTGCATCTTCATACTTTATTTTGATTATTTCTTTTCCCTTTAAATTCATGTAACCCCATTTATTGTTTAATTTAACAGATAAAATCCCTTCATGAAAAAATCCGTAACTATCATATTTAATAGAGGTTATTTCTTTACCTTGACAATTAACAAAACCCCATTTATCATTTAATTTTACTGCATAAACACCTTCTCCTACATAATCAAAATAATCATATTTAAAACTTGTAACTTCCTTCCCTATTTTATTTATAAATGCCCATTTATTTTTAATTTGAACAGGTGCTAAATCCCCCTCAAACCTCCATACATCATAATACTTTACCGGAGCTATTATTTTTCCTGTAGAATCAATAATACCGTATCTAGTTTTTTTATTTACGATTATATATCCATTATAAAAATCACAGATATAATAATAAATAGGAGGAATTATTTCCTTTCCATCTGCATTTATGACTCCGTATCTGGAGTAACCATATTTTCTTGTTTCTATTTTTTCTGTTTTTATTTTTCCTTGATTAGGGGCATTAGTTTTATAAAATCTAACGATAAAAAAAGACTGCTTAAAAATATAAGAATTGTAAATATGTATATTATCTTCTTCATTTGTCAAATCTCACTCGTTTATCATTTTTACAACAGCAAAATCTTCTTTAAAATCTTCTATCTCATCATATTTCAATGACGTGATTTCTTCACCGCTTGAATTGATGCGACCCCATTTATTATTTATTCTAACTCTCGCAAAACCATTTTTAAACGAATGTGTTTCATCATACTTAAAAGGAGTTATTTCTCTACCAGTTTTATCAATAAATCCAACTTTTCCAGCGTAGACAACATCTGCAAAACCTTCATTAAAGGAGTCTCCATTACTATAGATCGGCTTTATTATTTCATTACCATTTAAATCAATAAAACCTATTTTTTTTCTTAGTTCTACCATAGCAAATCCCTCCTTAAAATCCTTTATAAAATCATATTTAATTGGTGTTAGTTCTTCGCCTTTATTGTTAATGATACCCCACTTTCTACCGTTGCTATCCTGAATATAGAAGCGAGCAATTCCATCGAAAAAAAAGTCTACACTACTATATTTAAGCGGTGTAATTTCTTCTCCTTTTGTATTTATCAAACCAGATTTTCCATTTAGACTTATTTCAGCCACTCCATCTTTAAAATCACGCGCGTGTTCATATTTGAACGGAATAACCATTTTTCCTAATGTATCAGCAAATCCATACTTCCATCCATTCTCATATTTTTTTCAATAATCTTAAATCATCATAAAAAAACTGCATTTTTGTTCTTCCAGAGATATAATATAAATTAGCCACAGAATCATATATTGTTGATTTTACTTCTTTACCTTTTTTATCTAAAAAAATATATTTTGGATATTTAGCACTCCAATTATAGTCTTTATATATATTTTTAGCACGCACACAAACTAATCCGTGATTAAAATAAGTATGCTCTTCGTCAAGATATTCTGAGTCATAATAATCAATATGTTTTCCGTCTTTATATAAGTAAATAGGTCGAACATAATTACTGATAAGCGATTCAAAGATATGTCCAATTTCACGATCTGATTTAAAATCAAAAGGCATTGATTCATCTAAAAAGTCGTAAACCAAGGAATAACTTCAGTACCTAATTCATTAATAAATCCCCATTTATTATTCAATAAGACCCTTGCCATTCCTTCACTAAAAAAGAAAACGTAATCGTATTTTATTGCTGAAATTTCTTTACCAGTTTTGTCTATAAATCCCCATTTACCGTCTGCGCAAACTTTTGCAATTCCTGAATCATCAAAATAAGATGTAGTATCATTAAAATATCCTAATGGATTTGCTTCTATTAGCAAGGAACTTTCATCTATCAACATCTTTTTATCTTTTCCTTTTAAACATAAAATACCGTATGAATCAGTCTTTTGCATATAATCATATTTCAAAGGAGTAATTTCGTTTCCTTTATTATCAATAATTCCCCACTTACCATTTATTTTTACACAGGCAACATCATGATCAAAACGTCCAATATTGTCATATTTTAGCTCAGTAATTTCTTTTCCTGTTACATCAATTAAACCATATTTTCCATTGAGTTTAATTTTTGCAACACCACTTTTGAAAGTATATGCTTTATCGTATTTTATAGGGGTTATTTCTTTTCCATCTTTATTAATAAATCCCCATTTTCCTTTTAAACTTACTTTTGCTATACCTTCAAAAAAGCTGTCAGCATTATCGTATTTCAGATCGGTAATTTCTTTACCCTCTTTATTTATATAGCCGTATTTGTAACTATCAAATTTATTTTTTTGTGAATGGCAAAAACCTGTAATTACTAAAAAAAGAATGAATGTTATTTTTTTCATTTCTTTATATAATCTTTTATCTAATAAAAAACTCAAATCAATAATTACAATTACTAATTTGAGTTAATCTATTTTTAATCTATTTTTAATTATTTTACTGCTTTGATTTGATAAGGAGGATTTGCTATTCTTCTAACTAACCATAACAAACACAACAGCGTTAAGATAATTGTCAGAACCAAAAATGGAACATATCCGACAGCTTTCGCTAATTTGTCAAATAAATAAACATACCACTTTATTCTTCTGCGTCGCGTTTCATAATCCTGAACAGCATAAGCAAACCAAGTAAGTAACGCACCGCCACCAGCTACAAATAAAGCAGATAGTCCTGGAGTAACAGTCGCTTTCAATGGTGTTAGCTGTATTTCTGCTCTTTTAAAACCTAGTTGTTTAAAATGCTCTTTAAAAGTTATTTCGGCATCTTTGGAAACTTCAACATTCTGAAAATACATTTCCTGACTAGATTTTTCTCCATTTTTTTCTATCGTAAACGTAATATTCGAATCACATCCAAGTTCAAATTCATATTCTGTAACATCTCTTACATCTACAATTGATTCAAATTCAGAAGCATTAAATACCTCTTTATTAACTCTTTCAATAATTAAATCTGTCTCTTCTTTGGCAATATTTCCAATAATATAGTTTCCGTAAAATAATACTACACTACCACCTTGTCCATTAATAAGCAATGGCTTTTCAAAAATTGATGTCATTTTGCGAATTTTAAAATTGTTATCTCTTTAATTTGCAAAAGTCCTTCTAATAAGCTTCAATAATAGCCCTTAAAAATTTTATGACTAACACTTTAAGACATAATTTCAATATTAAAATTTTACCCAATAAAAAAGCCGATTTCAGTTTTGAAATCGGCTTTCGTAAATTATTTTACAGCACTAATCTTAATTGGAGGATTTGACATTCTTTTAATCATCCATATCAAACAGCCAACTGTCAGAACTACCGTAATAATTAAGAATGGATAAAACCCTACTACTTCCGCTACTTTTTCAAAAATATAAACATACCATTTTATGATTCGTGTACGAGTTATAACTCGAGTTTCAAGATACTTTGCATACCAAGTAAAATTCCTCCCATCACGGCAACAAAAGCCGCAACAGATCCAGGAATAACAGCAAGACTAAGAGGCGTTATTTGTTTTTCCTCTCGCTTAAACCCTAATTGCTTAAATTTTTCACTTATTAATTTCTCTGCTTGTCTTGTAGTTTCAGAATCTTTAAAATCAATAGTTTTATAAGTTATAGAATCACTATTTCTAACTTCGAACATAATATGTGAATCATTTGCAGGTTCGAATTCATATTCAAAGATTTCGCTAATATTTATTATTGTTTCAAATTCAGCAGAATTAAAAACGCTTTTATCTATTCTCTCAATACTTAGATTTGCATTTTCTTTTGTAATATTTCCAATTATATGTTCTCCATAGATTAATACTACACTTCCTTCGTCACCTTCAAGAATTATTGGTTTATCAAAAATCATTGCCATTTGCTTTTAAATTAATTTATAAATTTCTTTTAAAATAATTTTGCAAAAATCTTTATATAGAATTCAATAAATAATCCCTAAAAGTTTTTAAATCGTCATTTTAAGACATTTTTTAACCTCCATTTTTATTCACAAAAGCCATTATTTCTATAAATTCACTTCAAATAACGTTTAATCAATTCTCACTTTTACAGTAGCAATACCCTCTCTATAAAAATGTGCTCTACTATCACTTTCAATTGGTAAAGTCACTTTATTACCTTCATTATCAATCAACATCCACTTGTCATTTATTTTAACTTTAATCAAATCAGAAGTTCGTTGTTCATTTTTTTCTTGCTCCAATCTATCATCACGATTAGAATTTCCGCTTCTAGTGCCGCAATAATCGTTATAGTAACTACCTTTATATACAAGTTTTTTCTTTTTAGAAATGATGTTGCCTTTTTCATCAAAAACTATTGTCTTATTTTTTAGGGTTCCTGTAATTTTTGAATCTACAGGTGAAAACAAAAATGATTCGTCATACTTGGCTGGAATAACTATTTGATCTGCCCCACTAACAACCCCCCATTTATCATTTATTTTGACAGCAAATAAATCATTATGATAATGAAATTCTATCTCCTGATACTGGGCGGTCAAAATTTCTCGGCCACTTCGATCCTTAACTCCCCATTTCCCATTCATTTTAAAAAAATAAAACCAGAATATTGTACATCTATTTCATCACATTCAACTCCTACAAGTTGATTCCCCAACATATCAAAAACTCCCCATTTATTATCTAATTTTACATTAATAACATTTAGATTTTCTCCTAATTGCTTAAAATAAATTTCATCGTATTTCGGCGGAACTACTTCTATTAGATTTTCATTAATACACCCCCATTTACCATTATTGCTTATCTTCATCATTTCGTATAAATTAGAAGAAAATCCTAAACTTTCATATGCATCGTATTTAACTGGAAAAGCTTCTTTACCCTCATCATTAAAAAAACTCCATTTATTGTCTATTCTGGCAGGAGTAAGTGAAACTTTCCCAATATTAACCACGTATCCAATTTGGTCATATTTTATCTCTGTTGTTTCCTCACCTTGCTGATTAAAAAAGCCATGTTTGCCATTAATTTCTACAACGTACAAGGGTAAAGTATCATCTATATAACTAATCGAACGAATCTGATCATAAATAGGAGCATTAAGTTCAAATCCCTCTAAATCAAAAGCTCCATATTTACGCTTATTTTCTACAACGATCATGTATTTGTACCTAAAAATGTAGTCAAATGCAACTGGGATAATTTCTTTTCCTACCCTATTAATGATTTCAAATTTTCTATCAAGCTCAACTACGGCCAGCCCTTTTTTAAAACTACGTATTTTGTCGTATTTTAAAGGAGTAATTTCTTTACCTGTTTTTATATCAATAAAACCGTATTTATAAGTGCCTTCCTGACCATAGAAAACATTAGTTACCAGAATAAAGAATAAGATTATTTTTTTCATTTGTGCTTCGTTTATGATTGTTTAATAGCAGTAATTATAAATGCTGTATTAAAATCTCATAAAGATCATTATCACTAACAACAAAAATGGTCCCGAAAAGTTTTTAAACTTGTATATTAAGACAATGATTCAACTCCAGTTTTATCCAATAAAAAAGCCGATTTCAAATTTAAAATCGGCTTTTTTGTTATTTCCAAAATTGAAACCATTTTCTTCTACTAGATGCAGTCGTTTTCAATTTATTTATATCAATAGTTTTAATTTCTGTAGAAGACAATCCGAAAACTTCAAGATTACGGTTTAAATTTGATAAGATGTAATCCTCTTCTTTTGGATATCGCTCCGCAATCACTTTATAATATTGCAACAGTTTTTCATCTTTAATTCCATTTAAAGCCTGTATTGAAGCATGCACAACCCAATTAGATTTGTCTTTTAACCCTATTATAAACGTATCAAGGTAATCTTTTTTATTTTCTAATTGTCCAAGCGAATAATAAAGCTGTCTTCTAATTTCTTCATTTTCATTGAATGCAAATGGAACAATCATGACTCCATAATCCAACTTCATTTCTTTTAGCAGATAAGTACAGAATTGAAATGTTTCTTCATCATTTATTCTTTCAATATTTTCTTGTATAAATTCAAGCCAGTCAGCACTTCTATCTTTTGCATACCAAAACACAAATTGAAACGCAGATAGAATATCCTCTTTAGCAAATTCCATCAAATAAGGATATGCCCTGCTATAATCAAATTTTGTAAGTATTTGAAGCAGTTTTTTCTGGATTTTATCTTCACTTGTATTATACTCTTTTTCTAAAATATCTAATGTTTGCGAAGCTATCTTTTTCTTTTTTAAAATTGCAAACAAACATTCTAATTTAATTTCCTCATCATCCGCAGATTTGTACACCTCTAAAATATGAGTTACTCCGCCACCCAATGTATGATTAAATAGATCATTATCATCATTTGCATTTTCTGCTGTGATTTCATCAAGCCAGCGTTCATACCAATCTAAAAAATCAGATTCAAAAGCAAAGTATGGTTTACGTCGATCGACATCAATATTAACAACCCTTCCCTTAAATTCCCCATTTAAAATAAGACCATAATAGTAAGTACAGCCTTCTGTTCCAATAGGCAAGATCCCTGCGAAAATTTTACCTAATTCGTCTTCAAAATCCTCATCAGAATTATCTCCATCAATTTTCTTATTTAGTTCTTTCCAAAAATCATCACTCATTTCAGGATGAATTTTGCAATCTTGTTTTAAGGAATTTTCAGGATTACTATAAACAAATTCTGCAATATTTTTACCAAAAAGGAAATATTCCGTACCCAGGGCCTGCAACGAGATTTTTCATAAGACATTCCTCCATTGCCAATATGCATTAAAAACGCTTTGTAACATTCAGGAAGAGAAACATTATAATCGCTTTCAAATTGCAAAATATCCTCATTACGCAACGTTTCTCCAACAACATAATTATGACTGTCCGCGACAAAAACTTCAAAATCACTATCAGTATCTTTTGCTAAAATCAGCTTCTTTTTTATTCTTTCTATTTGGCTTAAAGTTTTTTGATCGATCATAAATGGCTTTTAAATTGACATCAAATATATTACTTTATAAGTATTGAAAAAGATGTTTTAGAAACAAAAAAAAAAACCGATTTCAAAATTGAAATCGGCTTTAAAATATTTTGATAAATGTGATTTTATCCCTCACATTTCACAATAATCATTTATTAAATAAATACGCTCAGTATAAAATAAACTAATCCTGCTAATAAAGCCGAAATTGGAATAGTTAAAATCCAAGCCCAGATTAAGCTTACGGTAACTCCCCAGCGAACTGCAGATACACGTTTTGTTAATCCAACTCCAATAATAGATCCTGTAATAGTATGTGTTGTACTTACTGGAATTTTTAAATGTTCTGTAAAGTAAAGCGTTAAGGCTCCAGCAGTTTCAGCAACAACACCTTCAAATGAACTTACTTTTGTGATTTTAGAACCCATTGTTTTTACAATTTTCCATCCACCACTCAAAGTTCCAGCAAGAATTGCAGAATAACACGCTAAAGGAATCCATGGCGGCATTTTAAAAGCACCATCTTCAGAAGGAAGAGCCACATCTAACCAAGAATCCATATGAACACCAGGATTTGTATTAACATAAACCACAACAGCGTACTGCTATGATACCCATTACTTTTTGTGAATCATTTCCTCCGTGACCTAAACTAAAGGCCGCAGAAGATAATAACTGCATTTTTTTCAAAGCCGCATCAGCCTGATGAAGATTCAAACTACTAAATATCAAACAAAAACCACTCACCGTCAATACAATAAACGCAACCAAAAACCACTTAATATTATGTGGCTCAAATGCTACACTCCAAAAAACAGAAGTTGCAAAACGAGGTTGATGTCCATCTTTTACAATTTCGTCATATGGAATCATTTGTACGTAAACAAACCAAATAGTGGCAATCATTAAAGCAACAGTAAATATTTTTGGTCCTATATTTTTACGAGAAGCATTTAAAAGCCAGATCGAAATTAAATAAGAGGCCAAAGCTCCTAATAATGGTGCTAAAACAATAAAAGCAATAATGATAAGTACTCCCGAAGGCATACCACCATCTTTTCCAGCCTTATACCAACTCACTATATCATACCAATGATGTGTTGTACCATCTGGTCCCACATAACCTGAAAAACCATGAATTGCAATGGCATGCGCCACCGCAACTCCAGCAAAACCACCAATAAGAGTATGAGATGAACTTGAAGGGATTCCTAACCACCATGTTAATAAATTCCAGCAGATTGCAAGCAATTACACCCGCTAAAATTACCACTAGGTCAATTTGCATTGTATCTGCTGTTTTTGCAACAGTATCTGCAACACCAAATCCGAAAACCCAATAAGCTAAAAAGTTAAAAAATGCGCCCAAAGAACGGCCTGAAAAGGCGTTAAAACCTTTGTAGCAACAACAGTCGCTATAGCATTTGCCGCATCATGAAAACCATTGATGTAATCAAAAATTAAGGCTAATACTATAATTAATATAAGTAGCGTCATAAATTATAACTTCAGAATGAAAAATTGAATTAAGAATGTTTTACAGAAATAGATTCTAGTATGTTTGCAACACTCTTACATTTGTCTGTTGCTGATTCTAAAACAGATAACACTTCTTTATATTTAATAATATTTTTAGCGTCTGTTTCGTTTTCAAAAATTTCAAAAACTGCTTTGTTATAAACGTTATCAGATTTGTTTTCCAGTTTATTAATTCTAGAACAAGCATCTTTAATAACCTTGAAATTCTTTAAATTTCTCAATTCTTTAACCGCACTGTCAATGTTTTGACAAGCCTCAAGGTTGATTTCTGTCATCTTTCTGATAGATTTTGTAATCTTATCAACTTGATACAATCTCATACGGCTTGCGAGCACCGTGAAGGTAATCTGCAACGTTGTCAATAGAAGTAATCAGCGTATGAATATCTTCTCTATCAAATGGAGTAATAAAGTTTCTGCTTAATTCCAAATTGGTCTGACGTGTAATGTCCTCACCTTTTTGCTCTAATTCGTCAATCTTTTGAAAAAGAACTTCTCTTTCTTTTAATGGTAAATTTACAGCTTCGTGTAAGTTAGAAGCTAATTCAATTAAATTGCTTGAAGCCTCTTCAAAAAGTGGAAAGAATTTTTTGTCCTTCGGCACTAAAAATTGGAAAATACTGTTTATTGACATTGTTTTATTTTTGATAGTGCAAAATTACTTCAATAATATTTTGCAATGTTAAGCCATTGTTAACAAATCGTTTTCTATTTGGAAACTCTCCAAGAATAAAACGGTGTTTTCTATATCGTTATGTAAGATTCTGTCTTCTTTTACCAAAGGCACAACTTCTCTGTAGCTATTTAGGAACATTTCGATGAAATCACTTGATTTTAGAGGCTCTCTGTAGGCAATTGCCTGAGAAGCATTCAACAATTCGATTGCCAAGATACGCTCTAAATTATCTAAAACTCGTAAGGCTTTTGTAGCTCCGTTTGCTCCCATACTCACGTGATCTTCCTGTCCGTTGCTCGAAACAATGCTGTCAACACTTGACGGCGTTGCCAATTGCTTGTTCTGGCTTGCAATACTTGCTGCAGTATATTGCGGAATCATTAATCCTGAATTTAATCCTGGATTATCTACTAAAAATGCGGGAAGATTGCGCAGTCCTGAAATCAATTGATAGGTTCTTCTTTCAGAAATACTTCCTAATTCTGCCAAAGCAATTGCCATAAAATCTAAAGCTAAAGCTAAAGGCTGTCCATGGAAATTTCCGCCAGAAATAATCTGATCAGCTTCAATAAATATATTAGGATTATCTGTAACCGAATTAATTTCTGTTTTAAACACTTTTCGAACATAATCAATGGCATCTTTTGAAGCACCGTGAACCTGCGGCATACAACGGAAAGAATACGGATCTTGAACATGTTTCTTTTCCTGAGCGATAATTTCGCTTCCCTCCAAAAATTCTGTAACGCGCTGTGCAGTTATAATCTGCCCTTTATGCGGACGTATATAATGTATCAATTCATTAAATGGTTCAATTCTTCCATCAAAACCTTCTAAAGAAATCGTTCCAATTAAATCTGCCAAGTACGAATATTTGTATGCTTTAATTAATATATGAGCTCCATAAGCGCTCATAAACTGCGTTCCGTTCAACAAAGCCAAACCTTCTTTTGACTGTAAAACAATTGGTTCCCAGTTAAAATGCTTGCAAAACTTCAGCTGATGCTGTTTTCTTTCCTTCAAAAAACACAATGCCTTCTCCTATTAAAGGTAATGACAAATGTGCTAAAGGTGCTAAATCTCCTGAAGCTCCAAGTGAACCCTGCGTATAAATTACAGGTAAAATATCATTATTATAAAAATCAACTAAACGCTCTAACGTTTTCAACTGCACTCCAGAATGTCCGTAGCTTAAAGATTGAATTTTAAGCAAAAGCATCATTTTTATAATTTCCGACGGAACTTCTTCTCCCGTTCCGCAAGCATGAGATTTTACTAAGTTTTCTTGAAGTTTAGATAAATTTTCATTCGAAATCTTCACATTACAAAGTGATCCAAAACCTGTATTGATACCGTAAATTGGTTCAGAATGTGATGCCATTTTTTTATCTAAGTAATCACGGCACTTTTGAACATTTACTTTTGCTTCTTCAGATAATTCAAGCGATTTATTATTAGATAATATTTCTTGTAAAGTTTCTAAAGTTATAGTTTCAGTACTTATATAATGGATTTCTCTCATGACGTTTTTCAATTTAAGATGTCAAAATTCAACAAATCAATATTAAAAAGCAACATTTTATCACAATAATTAAAATTTCGGCATTGGCTATTCTAAGCTTTTAACTTTTCATCAATATTAAAAATCAAGCTGATTAACGTATTTCAGTCATTTTTTCATTAAAAATCAAATCATTATAAGCCATAAACAAAAGAAAATGAAGTCTTAAATATATCAAAACCTCAGTTTAGCATCTTTAATTTTAACAAATGCTCAATATTAAATTATTGATATTTGAATTATTAAAATATTCGCAAAAAGCCTTTAAAAATTTTTAATGCTTTTAAAAAACTGTACTTTTGAAAAATCAAAATGAAAAGTAACAGCACAAAATATCAATCTACAACGACAACTCCAACTCGAGTTGCAATTGTCGCTACAATTATTTCTACTACAACAACTACTACCCCTTAGGGGTATACATTTTTACATATAATCCTTGGTTGTCTATACTTTTTTTAAAAGAAGAAAGGTATTGGATACATGAAAAACAGTTACAAAAGAAAAAAATAGCCGCAGTTTTCAGTTTCAGTTCACAGTTCATAACCTTTGAACCTTTGTTACTTAAAACCTTTGCACCTTATTAAAAAAATATCATAAAATGAAAGTATTAAAATTTGGCGGAACTTCGGTTGCCAATGCTCAAAATATAAAACTCGTTCTCGACATTATCAATCAAAAAGCTCAAAAGGACAAACTAGTTGTTGTAGTTTCTGCACTTAGCAAAGTAACCGATTTATTGCAATTGGCGTGCAAAAGCGTGACAGAAACGACGAAAGTTTTAGAGAAGTTGTTGCCGAAATCGAGAAAAAACACCTTGATACGCTTAAAGAACTTATTCCGGTAAGCGAGCAAAGCAGTTTGTTAAGCCATGTAAAAAGAATCATCAATCATCTTGAAACTTTATTAGACGGTTGTTTTTTATTGGGCGAATTATCTCCAAGAACTGCCGATACTATTTTGAGTTTTGGAGAATTGCTTTCATCTTATATTATCGCGCAGGCTTATCAGCAAGTTGATAAAAGTGCAAGATACAAAGACAGCCGTGAATTGATTAAAACAAATGCTGATTTCGGAAAGGCTGTTGTCAATTTTGAAGTTTCAAATAAATTGATTCAGGAGTATTTCGCTTCAAATGAATCAAAAATTAATATACTGCCGGGTTTTATCGCGCAGACTGTAGACGGAATTACTTCTACTTTAGGACGCGATGGATCAGATTATACTGTTGCTATTATTGCGGGTGCCCTTGATGCAGAACAATTAGAAATTTGGACTGACGTAAACGGAATGTTTACTGCTAACCCGAAAATCGTAAAACAAGCGCGACCTATTGCAAATATCTCGTATCAGGAAGCGATGGAATTGTCGCATTTTGGTGCCAAAGTTTTATATCCACCAACAATTCAGCCGGTTTTAAGAAAAAATATTCCTATTTTAATCAAAAATACTTTTGAGCCGGAAGCTGTAGGAACTTTGATTTCTGATACTATTTCTTCTAAAGATTCGGTTGTAAAAGGAATCAGTCATATCGATCATATTTCACTTCTTACACTTGAAGGTCCTGGAATGATTGGAGTTGCAGGTTCTTCAAGACGTTTGTTTGAAGTATTGTCTCAGGAAAAAAATCAACGTCATTTTTATTACTCAGGCTTCTTCCGAACATTCCATTTGTATCGGAATTTTAAATTCGGATGCAGATAATGCCGAAGCAGCTGATCAACAGAGCTTTTGAAATCGAGATTTCGCAAAACAAAATCGATCCTTGTTATGTAGAAAAAGACTTGTGTATCATTGCTTTGGTGGGTGAAAACATGAAAAATCACCAAGGTTTAAGCGGAAGAATGTTTAGCACTCTTGGAAAAAACAACGTAAACATTCGTGCAATTGCGCAGGGAGCTTCTGAACGTAATATTTCGACTGTAATTAACGAAAGAGACGTTAAAAAAGCGTTGAATACTTTACATGAGAATTTCTTCGAAGAAAATACAAAACAGCTGAATTTATTCGTAATGGGAGTTGGAAATGTGGGTGAAAAATTCATCGAACAGATTCACAGCCAGAAGAAATTCTTAAAAGAGAATTTGAAAATTAATGTTCGCGTAATCGCTTTATCCAACTCTAGAAAAATGCTTTTTGATGAAGACGGAATTTCATTAAAAGAGTGGCAGTCGGCTTTGGATAATGGTGAAACTGCAAACAAAGAAGATTTTATCGCCCGTGCGAAAGAACTGAATTTACGTAACAGTATTTTTGTGGACATCACAGCAAATGCAAGTGTTTCTGAAACCTATGAGCAGTTTTTAAAACAAAGTATGGCGGTTGTAACTTGTAACAAAATTGCTTGTTCCTCTGCTTACGATAATTATAAAAAATTAAAAAGCTTATCACGCCAATACAACGCTCCGTTTTTGTTTGAAACGAATGTTGGTGCGGGATTGCCGATTATCGATACTGTAAAAAACTTAATTGCTTCTGGCGATAAAGTGCATAAAATTCAGGCGGTTTTATCTGGAAGTCTGAACTTTATTTTCAACAATTTTGATGAGAATAATTCTTTCCACGATGTGGTTAAAGAAGCAGGAGTTCAAGGTTTTACAGAACCAGATCCAAAAATTGACTTGAGCGGTATCGACGTAGCGCGTAAAATCCTGATCCTTATTCGCGAAAGCGGTTATGAAATGGATATTGACGCCATCGCAAACGAATCGTTTTTACCTGCAGAATGTTTGGCAACAACAAACAACGAAGACTTTTTTGCATCGTTAATCAAACACGCGCCGCATTTTGAAAATATCTATAAAGAAGCTTTAGCCAGAGATTCTCGTTTGAAATATGTAGCACAATTCGAAAACGGAAAAGCAAGTGTTGGCCTGCAATTCATTCCAAAAGATCATCCTTTTTACAATTTAGAAGGAAAAGATAATATCGTATTGTTCTACACAGATCGCTACGTAGACCAGCCTTTATTGATCAAAGGCGCCGGTGCAGGAGTCGCGGTTACAGCATCCGGAATTTTTGCTGACGTAATTCGAATAGGGAATAACTAAAGAAGGTACAAAGGCTCAAAGGTGCAAAGCAACAAAGTTAAAACCTTTGAACCTATAAACCTTTGCCACTCTGAACCTAAAATAAAAAATATTCTGTAGCAAAGCCTTTGTTCCTTTGAACCTTTGCCACTCTGAACCTTTAAAAAAATGGAAATAAAACTATTTTGCCCAGCAACTATCGCCAACCTCTCATGCGGATTTGACGTACTTGGACTTTGCTTAGACAATGCGGGCGATGAAATGATTGTTCGTAAAGTCGATCAAAAAGGAGTTCGAATCACTAAAATTATAGGTGCTGACCTGCCTTTGGAAACCGAAAAAAATGTTTCTGGAGTTGCAGCTTTGGCGATGCTTGAAACTTTAGACGAACTGGATTTTGGATTTGAAATCGAAATTTATAAAAATATAAAAGCCGGAAGCGGAATTGGAAGCAGTGTCGCAAGTTCTGCCGGAGCGGTTTTCGGAATTAATGAATTATTAGGAAGACCGTATTCTCGTAAAGATTTGGTTCAGTTCGCCATGCAGGGCGAGAAATTAGCCAGCGGCAACGCACATGCAGACAACGTTGCTCCTGCTCTTTTAGGCGGTTTTACTTTGGTAAGAAGTTATGCTCCGCTTGATATTATCCGAATTGACAGTCCAGAAGAATTATATGCGACGGTTGTTCATCCGCAGATTGAATTGAAAACGTCTGATGCTCGTTCGGTTTTAAAACAAAACGTTTCGCTGAAAAGCGCTATTATGCAATGGGGAAATGTAGGCGGACTTATAGCAGGTTTATATACAAAAGATTACGAATTGATTGGAAGATCACTTCATGACGAAATCGTAGAACCTTTAAGGAGCGTTTTAATTCCAGGTTTCGATTTAATCAAACAAACGGCATTAGAAAACGGCGCCTTAGGTTCTGGAATTTCAGGTTCTGGTCCATCGATTTTTGCTTTAAGCCGAGGAAAAGAAACCGCCAACCAAATCGCTAAAGCGATGAGCGAGGTTTATGAAAACATGAGTCTGCCGTATGAAATACACGTTTCGAAAATTAATCCCGACGGTGTTCGCATCCTTTGAAAGAATTAAAAATCAAAAATTTAGAATTAAAAATCATGCTTGTCAGACTGAGCGTCCCGAGCTTCGGGAGAAGTCCCGCAAAGTATAGCACACAAAGTATAACAAATATAGTTTGTCAATTTCGAGGAACGAGAAATCACACTAGTTTGTCGACAAAGATTGGCGAATTACTATACGGAGTTCCGAGTGTGATTTCTCCTTTCAGTCGAAATGACAAAAAAAGCGAATAATAAATTATTGAAGAACAAAAAATATCACCACAAAGCTTTGCGATCGTCGCGTTTTCAAAAGAAACCTATTCCTTGCGTTCTTTGCGGTTAAAAAACAATCATTGGAATTTGGTCCCGAAGCCTCGGGATAAAAAATTGGAATTTGATTTATCCTTTTTCTAAAATCTAAAATCTAAAATCTAAAATTAGAAATGAAATACTATAGTTTAAACCATAATGCCCCAAAAGTTTCGTTTCAGGAAGCTGTAATTCAAGGATTAGCGAGTGATAAAGGATTATATTTCCCAGAGAATATTACGCCATTAGATCCGTCATTTTTTGATAAAATTGAAACTTTGAGTCACGAAGAAATTGCTTTTGAAGCGATTAAACAATTTGTGGGCGACGAAATTCCAGAAGAAAAATTAAAAGAAATTATTGCCGATACTTTAGTTTTTGATTTTCCAGTTGTAAAAGTCGAAGACGGAATTTATTCACTAGAATTATTCCACGGTCCAACAATGGCTTTTAAGGATGTTGGCGCGCGTTTTATGTCGCGTTGTCTTGGTTATTTCAATAAAGATAAAAAAGATGCTAAAAACACTGTTTTAGTGGCAACTTCCGGCGATACAGGCGGAGCTGTTGCAAGCGGATTCCTTGGCGTTGACGGCGTTGATGTTGTCATTTTATATCCGTCAGGAAAAGTGAGCGATATTCAGGAAAAGCAATTGACTACTTTAGGGCAAAACATTAAAGCGCTTGAAGTTGACGGTGTTTTTGACGATTGTCAGGATATGGTGAAAAAAGCGTTTTTAGATGAAACTTTAGCGCATAAAAACCTGACTTCGGCGAATTCTATCAATATTGCGCGCTGGTTACCGCAAATGTTTTATTTCTTCTTTGCTTACAAAGCGTTGAAAAACCAAAACAAACCTTTAGTTTTCTCTTGCCCAAGCGGAAACTTCGGAAATATCTGCGCCGGAATTATGGCTAAGAAATTAGGTTTGCCAATTGAACATTTCGTTGCGTCTACAAACGTAAACGACACGGTGCCAAGATTCTTAGAAAACGGAAAATACGACCCGAAACCTTCTAAAGCAACAATCTCTAACGCTATGGATGTTGGAAACCCAAGTAACTTTATTAGAATTCAGGAATTATACAATAACGATTTAAAAGCTTTCGAAAAAGATTTTTCTTCTTACAGTTATACCGATGAAGAAACACTTGTTGCTTTAAAACAAATTTATAACACAGACGGTTACATTGCAGAACCACATGGCGCTGTTGGTTATTTAGGTTTGAAAAAAGAATTACAAAAACACCCTAATGCAATTGGTATTTTCTTAGAAACGGCGCATCCTATTAAATTCTTAGATGTTGTTGAACCTGCATTGGGAATTACACTTCCTATTCCTACTCAAATTGAGAGTGTTATTAATGAGGAGAAAGTTAGTGTTAAGATTTCTAGTTATGAGGAATTGAAGACTTTCTTGGGGTAAAGAGCCTTTTTTATACAATTTTTAAAGCCAAGTATTTTAAATGTGAATACTTGGCTTTAAAATTTATGCACTTAATTATTTGGTAAGAAATTAGTATGTTTGAAATAAAGAAAAAAAGAATTATTGTGGAAAATTTTACTGATGATATAAGACCAATTGAAACAAGAAAAACTCTTAAGCTGATTATGACTTCTGGTGCAATAATATCTACAGTATTAGGAGTCACAATCTTAATAATTTTCATAATAAATCTCCAAAAAAGCCATCCTTTTCCGTTGGGTAAGCATACATATGAATTAGATAATTATGCTAAATTTGGCGATTTTGTTGGTGGCTTTATTGGAACTTTATTTTCACTCGCAGGCTTTTTTCTTCTTTATTTAACTTTTAAAGATCAAAGGGAAAGTTTCCATAGGGAAAGATTAGAAAATAATTATTTTGAAATGATTTCTTTCCACCGTGACAATGTTAACGAACTTACATATACTTACAAAGAAAATCATACAGACCATAATTTCTCAACAGCTGAAAGAAGAAAAGTATTTAAAATTATTTTTACTCAATTCAAAGAAGCTTGGGAGGAATTATCTCATTTTTTCGACCAAAATCAAATCAACCTAATTTATAAAATAGATTACCTTTCGAAATTAGAAAATAATTCTACCTTAAATGAGAGAAAAATTGATTTGAAACAATACGCACAAATCGATATCATTTACACAATTATATTTTTTGGTTTAAGTGAAGAAGATCGTGAAACCATATTTAATATTTTTAAGGAAAAATATAATGAGAATTTTATTAAAACGATAATTGATTATTCAATACTAAAACCTAAAAAAGAATCAGATTTTTGGAGGAAATGGCAATTGATAAATAATAGTAAAAATAAAATAAGCATATTTAACAAAATAAATAAACAACGAAACGATCATAAATCTCAATCTATACTGTTTCCTAAAGGAACCTTTTCAACTGAACAAATCAAATTTGATTATGATCATTACTATCCAGATAATTATAATAAATATTATGGAGGACATCAATTTAGGCTAGGTCACTATTTTAGACATTTTTTTCAAACCGTTAATTTTATTGATAAAGAAATCTACCTCACTTTTGATGAGAAATATAAGTATATAAAAATATTAAGAAGTCAATTATCTAATTATGAACAAATCATTTTCTTTCTCAGTAGTATTTCTGAAGTAGGAAGAACTTGGGAATTTGAAACTAAAAAACAAGAGTCAATTGAAGAAAATAAGCAGTTGATAACAAAATATAATTTAATTAAAAATATTCCAATGAAAATCATAAGTAGCGAAATTTTCGTTAATAAATACTATCCAAATGTAGAATTTGAAACATTTGAAAATGGAGATGGATTAACCAAAAAGAAAAAAAATAGCACAAAAATATTATTAATCTCTTTGGAACGAGCTTTTCGCTCGTGAAAATAAAGAAATTCAAAAAAGCCAATTGGGATGGGCACAAACGAGATGCTCGCGCTAGCTGAGCAATTTACTAATATAACTTTTTTATTTTTTTATGACTAATAAACTAGAAGCACTGCCCTATTTTCCATTTGATGCTGAAATATGGGGAACAGTATCAGATTGGATCATGATCTTTGTTACTGCTTTTACTGCGCTATATCTTGTAAAAACTTTTAGACAACAAAATACCGCATTAAAAATGGAGAGGTATAGATTTTCAATGTCTATTCGTCCTTCCTTTTCCGCAAAGATAAACTTATTCGAGCCTTTAGTCCAATTATCTAAAGAAAATATGATTAAAGTAAATTTGGAAATTAAAGTTGAGAATCACAGAGCCTTGATGGAAAAAATTGAGGTTGAAGTAAGTCATATAGTCACTCCTCAAAATTTGTATCGACCATTCGCAGGAAATCGTTGGATGGAAGCAGGTGCTTTGTGGAATGTGTCTTTTACTTTTTCTGAACAAGAAAAAATAGGAAATGGATTTCTGCCAATATCTCCGTCAATTTATATATATTTTCAAGACATCGAACAAAGGAGATTTAAGCAATTAATTTTTCTTAGAACAAAACCTGAGTTTAAATTATATGTACATCCTCCAGAAGAATTAACAGAAAAAGATCTATCGATTACTACATAAATTCTCGCTCGTGAACACAAAGAAATTTAAAAATCAATTGGAACGCTCACGAGCGGGGCAAAGCAAATTACAAGATATTGGAACGGAATATAGGAGCGGGTACGAAGTCGGGAGACTTCGCACAGCATAAGAAACAAGAATAAAAAAAGAGATCTAAATAAGATCTCTTTTTTCTTTAAATATATATTTAAAAACGTTTATTTCCCGTTCAATAATTTCTCTAAATACTCAACTTTATCTTTTTCAGCTTGCACCAAACGTTCGTAAAGTTCAACTACTTTATCTAAAGGATTAAAAGTGCAATTAAAATTACCTGTCGTAGTTGAAAGCGTTCCGTTATCTTGAATAGTATTTCCAATAATATTAAAAACCGCTTCTTCTGAAAAATTCTTAATTGCTTCAACAGAAACTCCAAGAGCTTTTGCGATCTCAATTAGTTTTTGTTCGTCTACAGTTTCGCTGTTTTCAATAGCCGAAATCGTCTGCTGATTTGTTCCTATAGCCTGCGCCAGTGCTTCCTGTTTCATATCTTTAAGCTCTCTGATACGGCTTATATTTCTGCCGATATGTTTTGGTTTTATTGCTGTACTCATAATTCAAAGATATTTAAAATTCTTAAACGAAAATCAGTTTCGGTAAAAAACAAAACTGTTTTTGTAAGATACTATTTTCAATTTTATATTTGAACGCAGATTTAACAGATACGTTATTACGAAAACGCAAATTAATACGGATTTTAAATATATGAGCCGTGTAAATCCGCGTTTTTGCGAAAGCAAATCTGTTTAATTCGTGTTCTATCAAAAAGATTAGGCTAAAGCCAATTTTCTAATGTAATTTTGTTTCTCCAGCTAAAGCTGGAGGCAATTCATATTTTTATTCAATTAAAATTAGCTAATTTTTCTTTTTACAATACAATTAGATTAACATGATTACAAAAGCGACAATCGAAGACATTCCCGCATTAACAACTTTAATAAACTCCGCATACAGAGGCGAAACTTCTAAAAAAGGCTGGACAACCGAAGCGCATTTATTGGAAGGAAAAAGAACCAACGAACAGGAAATGACCGAAATATTTCTGGATCCTAAAAACACGATTCTGAAATTCACTGAAAATGATACAATTATTGGTTCGGTTTTATTGATTCAAAAAGAAAAACAATTGTATTTGGGAATGCTGACGGTTTCTCCTGAATTGCAAAACAGCGGAATCGGAAAGAAATTATTGGCTGAAGCCGAAAATTATGCTAAAACACTTGGTTTGTCAAGTATTATTATGACGGTTATTTCGGTTCGTGAAGAGCTTATTGCTTGGTACAAACGTCATGGATATGTTGATACGGGCGAAAGAGAGGCTTTTCCTGAAAGCGAAATTCATATTACGATTTCTGATGTGCCTTTGGAATTTATTTTCTTGGAGAAAAGGCTCTAAGTTTTTTGCCGTGAAGACACGAAGGCACGAAGTTTTTTTTAAATCTCGTAATCCTGATAGCTATCGGGAGCAAAGTTGCTAAGTTTTTTATACGGTTTCTTAGCAGTTTGTCATTTCGACGAAGGAGAAATCACACTAGTAATTCTACAAAGATTGGCGACAAACGTTGCGGAATCACGCTTGTGATTTCTCCTTACTCGAAATGACAAAAAAATGGATAATAAAACTATCAGGATTGCGAAATTTCATATAACGTTAGACGCACCGAACTGCGTCTCTACAGAGAAACCTTTGTCCCTCTGCCCCTATGTTCCTTTGAACCTCAAAAAACTAAGAAACTCTTCGTTTAATTTTTGACAAGAACTCATGTGAGACTCCCAAATAAGACGAAAGATTCTTATTGTTTATGGTCTGGACTTTTTGCGGATAACGATCTTTAAAATCTAAATAACGCTGTTTTGAGGTTTTATTTAAAACATCTAAAAGTCGTCGCTGGATCGCGACATTCGCACGTTCTATCATGAGAACATGAAACTGCATTATTTTGGGAACTTCTTCAAACAATTGTGCTTTTTTGACTTTACTAATTACCAAAATCTCGCTGTCTTCAATCGCTTTAATATTATACGTTGTTGGTTTTTGATGGTAAAAACTTTCGAGGTCACACATCCATTCATTTTCAAAGGAAAAGAAAATCACCGTTTCTGTTCCGTTTTCGTTAAGAACATACGTTTTAAAAGAGCCTTTTAAAATAAATCCTTCGTAACTGTTGTTGGAGTCCTGGGTTTGTAGAAATTGATTTTTTTTAAGTTTGATGAGTTCGGCTTTTGAAACTATTAAGTTCCATTCTTCATCTGTGAGCGGAATCTTTCGCTCAATGTTTTTTCTTAGTAGGTTGTACATCTTTGTGGTTTTTGTGGGGGAATAAATTTGTTTTCAATTCATTATTTATTAGGGGCTTAAAAAATGTAATCGATTACGTAAAAGTACGGTATTTATGTCTTTTTGTAAATTAACAACTGTTAAAAAAACATATTTATTAGAATTTTTTACAAAAGTTTGAACTTGTTCAATTTTTTTCCTACAAATTATAGTCAGTTTTGCGTTGTTAAAATTTTTATAAATAACCCAAACTCTTATTATGAAATTAAAATCGACACTCTCAATGTTTCTACTGACATTGACTTTCGGATTTACAGCATGTAATTCTGAAGAAATCGCTTCAAACACAGAAGCAAGCACTGAAACAGCAAGCTGAAACTGTAATTGACGCGCTTCGAACGTTACAGCTAAAATTGGAAACTGCGCTGAAGTTCCAGGATGGGCTTCACAAAACGGAGGCACAACCGGCGGTGGTTCATCGGCAGAAACAACTGTTACTACCTACGCACAGTTGAAATCGGCTATTGAAAACACATCAGTAAAAGTGATCAAAGTTTCTGGAACTATTACAGTTACAACAAGATTGTCTTTCCAAGACCAAACTGGAAAAACGATTTACGGAGCAAATGGCGCTAAATTAGTTTCGACTAATCAGACTAAAGATGCGTCTGGAATTATCAACATTAAAAGATGTAAAAACATCATTATCAGAAATTTAATTTTTGAAGGCCCTGGTGCTTATGATACTGACGGCTGGGACAATGCAATTTTGGACGAATGTACAAATGTATGGGTTGACCACTGCGAATTTAGAGATGGTGTAGACGGAAACTTCGACATCAAAAACAAATCAGATTATATTTCGGTTACGTATTCTAAATTCCATTACCTAAAACCACCAAAAGCGGGAGGTTCTGGAGGATCTGATGATCACAGATATTCTAATTTAATTGGTTCTAGCGACGGTGCAACTGGTGACCGTGGAAAACTTAGAATCACATTTGCAAGATGCTGGTGGGCGCCTGGATGTAAAGAAAGAATGCCAAGAGTTCGTTTTGGAAAAGTACATTTAGTAAACAACTTCTTTAACAGCACCGTAAGCAACAAATGTGTTGCGGCAGGTTTTGAAGCTAGCATTCGTGTAGAAAGCAACGTTTTTGAAGGTGTAAAAACACCAATCGATTTAATGACAGGATTTACAGCTGTTACTGCAACTGACAATGTTTTCACGAATACAACTGGAAATCAAGCAGGAAGCGGAACAGCGTTTACGCCACCATATTCTATTGTAAAATTGAATAAAACTGCGGTTAAAGCTGATATTTCGGCTAACGCGGGAGCAACTTTAGGCGGTAACGTCTGCGGTTCATTTTAATTGACTCTGGATAGCAAAAAATGAGTTAGTTTAGTTTCTAAAACCATACATTATTTTATATAATGTGTGGTTTTTTATTTTTTACCGCAAAGTTTATCTGTAGAGACGCACCGCAGTGCGTCTAACACACAGTATGGACAATTGGAGCGTAGACGCACTGCAGTGCGTCTCTACAGAAAACCTTTGTCCCTTTGTCCCTTTGTCCCTTTGTTCCTTTGAACCTTTGAACCTTTTTCCTTAAAGTACCAATTCTTCAAACAAACGTTGAATCGTTTTCTCCAAATCCTGACTTAAACCTGGATGAGGTCTTGAAGTTTGAATTGCCGAACTCCGAATTGCAGTTAACCATCTAAAACGTTCTGGAATATCAAATGCGACAATTGGACCGCCGTCTTTGGCTCCGTTTGTTATTTTTTCTAGTGAAGTTAAATTGCACTCGAATTGTTCTACATCAAAATCGGCAGAGAGTGATTGGATTTTTTCTTTATTTAAATGAAACAGGACTTTTATAAATTTAGCTTTTTTGCAAAATAAAATAATTCCGATATTCAGGAATTCTTCGCGCTCTACCCTTGGCACAACACGAATCACAGCATATTCGTATAAGTGGTTATCTTGCATTTTGAGCCTGATTTACAAAAATTTCTGAATTCTCTAATCTTGTTTTTAAAAACTGTAAGTATACATTTCGCAAACCTTCAGGCGTTTCGTCGGTATCTTCCCATTCAAGCCAGTCTACTGGAATTGTATTTACAATTTCTTCTAAAATTTCTGGTTTTAAAAGCGCTTTAAATTCGGCATCAACTTCTTTTAAAAGTGAAGCTTGAGGCAGTAAAACGTGGTCTTTTATCAATGCAAACGGACTTCTGGCATGTTGTTCCCAATTGTTCCAGGAATGGTGAAAATACAAACACGCTCCGTGATCAATCAGCCATAATTCTTTATGCCAGATTAGCATATTGGTATTTTTGAAAGTTCTGTCGACGTTGGTAATATAAGCATCCAGCCAAACAATCTGCGAAGCTAGTTTGGCGTCGACAGTAGTTACAACGGGATCAAAAGTAATAGCGCCAGATAAAAAATGAAGCGCGAGATTCAATCCCTGACTTCCCTGCAGTAAGTCCTGAATTTCTTCATCGGCTTCGGTTCTTCCAAATGCTTCGTCGAGATTAGCAAAAACCAATTCGGGAAGCTGTAATTTTAAAGCTTTTGCAATTTGTCCGCCTACTAGTTCGGCTATAAGGGCTTTTACGCCGTGTCCGGCACCTCTAAATTTTAATACGTATTTAAAATCGTCATCGGCTTCTGCCAAAGCGGGTAAAGAACCGCCTTCGCGCAATGGCGTGATGTAACGAGTAACATTTACCGTTCTAAGATCGAAGTTGTTTATCATTTTTAAAGATTCAAAGATGCTAAGGAACTGAGTTGCTAAGTTTCTAATCTTTGACATTACAAACTTACGATTTTTGATTTTAGATTGTATTTTTTACCGCAAAGTTCGCAAAGGTTTATGCAATCCCGAAGCCTCGGGACGCGCTGTTTTTTAAGTATTCCTTTTAGTTCCCAAAGATTCATCGATATTTTTTGTCATCCTGAGGCACGAAGGATCACACTAGAAGCTCCGTAAAGAAATTCGCCAATCTTTGTAGAGTTACGTGTGTGATCCTTCGTGCCTTTACAAGGACGACAAACTAAATGCAATTATCTAATTATCAAATTGGCACATTACCTAATTCTAAAAATGCTTTCCCGAGATTCTCTATAATATCTGAGGCTATAAAAGATTCATAACCCGTTTGGGGTACAGCAATATCTGCTGTTAAGCCATGAAGATAAACGCCAAATTTTGAGGCGTATTTGGGTTCGTAGCCTTGCGCGAGCAGACTTGTCAGGATTCCGGTTAAGGTGTCGCCGCTTCCTGCAGTTGCAAGTCTTGCATTTCCTGTTGTGTTTTCGTAAACCGAATTTCTGTTGATGATAAATGTTGGTGCGCCTTTCATGACCACAATGATTTTGTATTTTTCTGAAAAAGCAATCGTTTTTTGAAACTTTTCAGATTCTGAGTTCCATTTGCCGATCAAACGTTCGAGTTCTTTTGGATGAGGTGTTAGAATTGTATCTTCGGGAACTAACTCCAGCCAAGATAAATTTTCTGAGATAATATTTAAAGCATCGGCATCGAGAACTAAGGGAACTTTGTTGGATCTTAAAAATTCAAATAAAGCTTTTTGGGTTGCCAGTTCTTTTCCGATTCCTGGTCCGATTCCAATGGCTTGAGGAACTAATGGCAGGTGAATATTAGTAATGAAATTGGTGTTTTCATCGGTAACTGTCATTACTTCTGGAATGGGAATTTGAAGGATTTGATAACCGCATTTGGGTACAAAAGTCGTAACAAGTCCGCATCCTGATTTTAAGCAGGCCTTGGAAGCCAGAACCGGCGCGCCAATTTTCCCGTAACTTCCTGCAATAATTACAGCGTGTCCCTGAATTCCTTTGTGCGTGTGCGGATTTGCGGGTTTGTAAATCTTTAAAATTTCTTCTTTGTTAATTAAAAACGGAGACTTCATTCGGCTTCTTTTATATATTAAAGTTACAAAAAAATTGAAAGCACGAAATCTTTCTTTTGAACGGTCAGCCCTAGCCCCGGGAGAAGCAGCATCCTTTTTGTTTTTTCTTTAAAAACAAAAAGATATAGCGGATCACGGGAAATAGCTCCTAATCATTGCGAAATTTATAATTTAGAGTGTCATTTTTCGATATTTTTTGAATAAATTTGCGACTCAATTTTATAAAACAACACAATGAAAAATACTGCGCTTACGCACATACATGAAGGTTTAGGAGCAAAAATGCTTCCTTTTGCGGGCTATAACATGCCTATTACTTATGAAGGGGTTAATGCTGAACACGAAACGGTTCGTAACAGTGTGGGCGTTTTTGACGTTTCGCATATGGGTGAATTTTTGTTAACAGGTCCAAATGCTTTGGCTTTGATTCAGAAAGTGACTTCGAATGATGCGTCTACTTTAACAATTGGCAGAGCGCAATATTCTTGTCTTCCTAATAATGAAGGCGGAATTGTAGACGATTTGATTGTTTATAAAATGAAAGAGGAGCAATATTTACTAGTTGTAAATGCTTCGAATATTGAAAAAGACTGGAACTGGATTTCGTCTCACAATGATTTGGGTGCCGAAATGAAAAATCTTTCTGATGATTATTCATTGTTGGCTATTCAGGGTCCAAAAGCGGTTGAGGCTATGCAGGCTTTGACTTCTGTAAATTTAGCATCGATTCCTTATTATCATTTTGAAGTTGGTGATTTTGCTGGAATTGAACATGTAATTATTTCTGCTACAGGATATACTGGTTCTGGAGGATTTGAAATTTACTGCAAAAACAATGAAGTAGAACAGGTTTGGAACAAAGTTTTTGAAGCTGGTGTCGCTTTCGGAATCAAGCCAATTGGTCTTGTTGCGCGTGATACTTTGCGTCTTGAAATGGGATTCTGTTTGTATGGAAACGATATTAACGATACAACTTCTCCACTTGAAGCTGGTTTAGGATGGATTACTAAATTCACAAAGGATTTTACTAATTCTGAGAGCTTGAAAAAACAAAAAGAAGCGGGTGTTACTAAAAAATTGGTTGCTTTTGAAATGCAGGAACGTGCAGTGCCAAGACATGATTATGAAATCGTTGACGGTTCTGGAGCTGTAATAGGAATTGTAACTTCTGGAACTATGTCTCCTTCTATGAATAAAGGAATTGGTTTAGGATATGTTACTGTTTCAAACAGTGCTGTTGACAGTGATATTTTTATTAGAATTAGAAAAAATGATGTTCCGGCTAAAGTGATTAAACTTCCGTTTTACAAGAAATAATTTTTCTAGACATATATAATTTAAGAGTGCAATGCTTGTAAAGTATTGCACTCTTTTTTTTTGCTTTAAAACTAAAAATTTATTGGTAAAAATTATCGTTTTATGCATTTCGCGACTAAAAACTTTTGGTTGTCGATATTTTAGTAAAAAGACTACTATTTGTAAAAAAATTAGTGTAACTTTAATCTGAACGATGAATTTCCATTTATGAAAAAGATTTCACTACTCCTACTTTTACTGACTTCAACAGTCTTTTTTGGTCAGAACAGCGCAGAAACTTGTGAAATATTAAACAAAATAAATGCGCTTATTCAAGCCGAACATCTTCGCCCTAAACCTGTTGACGACAGTTTGTCTGTGTTTGTTTTTGATAATCTCATTAACGAACTTGATCCTTCCCGAAATATCTTTTTTAAGAGTGAATATGAAGAACTGGCTTCTAAATACCGTTATAATTTAGATGATCTGATTCTCAAAAATGACTGCAGTTTCCTTACTGAAATTAAAGCGAAATATGTAAATGGTCTTGTGCGCACTAAAAAAACATTAGAAAAGATACAAACTACAGCGATAGATTATGCTAAAAAAGATACGATTCGTTTCTATAAAAAATCTTTTGATTTTTACTTAAAAAACGAGGATTTAGAAAGAGTCTGGATTAAAAAACTTCGCTATCAAATACTGGACGATATTGCTGAAACAAGCACTAACTTAGATTCTATTAAAGCTAATTTTAAATCGATTGAACTGGTCTCAAAAAATAAGATTCTTACTAATGAGATCTGCCGTTTTACTACTTTATTAGACACGAATACAAAACAGGAAGAAAAATTGTATAATTATTTCTGTACTTATTTTGATCCGCATACTGCTTATTTTAGTGATGATTCGAAAACGAGTTTTATGGCTTCTTTGTCTAAAGAACATTTATCTCTTGGAATGACTGTTAACTTAAATGAAAAGAATGAAATTATAATTGATGAGGTCGATCCGAATGGGCCTGCGTATCAAACTGGACAAATAAAAAAGGGCGATCAGATTATTTCTATTTCCAATCAAAAAGATACTTTGCAGGTTTCTTGTGCTTCTTTAGAATCTATTTCGACTATGATTTTATCGGAGACAAATAGACAAATTACGCTAACTTTAAAGCGCAATTCTGGGAAAACTTTTGATGTTTATATCGAAAAGCAAGTGATGAAAGACGAGGACAATTCGGTTTTCAGTTTTATTATTGGTAAAGACAGTAAAATCGGCTATATAAAAATTCCGAGTTTTTACGCTGATTTGGATGGAAACAGTAGAAAAGGCTGTGCTGATGATGTGGCGCGAGAAGTCGTCAAACTAGAAAGAGATAATATAAAAGGACTTGTAATTGACTTAATTGACAACGGCGGCGGTTCTATGGAAGAAGCTATAAAACTGGCTGGAATGTTTGTAGATTATGGGCCGATCTCAATTGTGGTTGATAATCGAAAAGAAAAATCGGTGATTAATGATCCTTTTAAAGGTGTTATTTATAGAGGTCCGATTGTGGTTTTAGTAAACAGCAATACGGCTTCTGCAAGTGAATTTTTTGCCTCCATTATGCAGGATTACAATCGAGCTTTATTATTAGGAAGCAGTACGCTGGGGAAAGCTACTATGCAAACCATTCTTTCGCTTGACGAAGAAAAAAATACCGATTTCTTAAAAATCACGATTAATAAATTTTACAGAATTACAGGTAAAAGTCATCAATATATTGGCGTAAAGCCAGATGTTGTACTGCCTGAATTCTATGAGGATATTTACCAGAAAGAAAGTGATTTTCCGACTGCTATGAAAAATGACAGTATTGCCCCGTTTTTGAAGTACAAAACGTATGTAAAACGAAATTTAATCGATAAAATTGCTAAAAATAGTTCTGCAAGACTTGCTGATAATTATTTCTTTAGCAACATAAAAAAGATTAACCTCAAAATTGATCAGCTCGTAAATACACCAAAAGCTGAAATTCCGATGACTTTAGATGCTGTTTTTAAACAAAAAAACTCCTTAGAAGCGCTTTGGACAGAGATTAATACTTTTAATGATGAAAATAACCCGCTTGATGTTTATAATTCAAGCATTAATCAGCTTTTATTGGGGGCTTATCCAACAGATAAAACGATCAATCAGTCTCAAATGGATAATCTTAAAACAAATCCGTACCTAAATGAAGCGGTGAATATCATTAATGAATTTAATGGTGGGAGTAAGTAGTTTTTTGTTTCAGGTTTAACCGTGGTAGACGCTTTTTTTACCGCAAAGTCCGCAAAGATTTACGCAAAGTACACAAAGATTTTTTGAGTTAATTTTATAAAATAAAAAGAGTTCGCAAAGTTATGCAGATAAAGCTTTGCGAACTTTTTCTTTTATAAACACAACTTTATACAAAAAATCTTTGCGGACTTTGCGGTTAAATTCAACACAAGATATGGGACTTGAAAGAATATTTATTTTAAACGCAAAGTCGCAAAGATTTACGCAAAGTACACAAAGATATTTTTTAGTTAATTTTATAAAATAAAAAGAGTTCGCAAAGCTATGTAGATAAAGCTTTGCGAAATTTTCTTTTATAAATACAACTTTATACAAAAAATCTTTGCGGACTTTGTGGTTAAATCCAACACAAGAAACAGGACTTGAAAGATTTTTTTAACCGCGAAGTCCGCAAAGATTTACGCAAAGTACACAAAGATTTTTTGGGTTCATTTTATAAAATAAAAGAGTTCGCAAAGCTATGAGGATAAAGCTTTGCGAACTTAGCATTTATAAAAACAACTTTATACAAAAAAATCTTTGCGGACTTTGCGGTTAAATTCAACACAAGATATGGGACTTGAAAGAATATTTATTTTAAACGCAAAGTCGCAAAGATTTACGCAAAGTACACAAAGATTTTTTGAGTTAAGTTTATAGAATAAAAGAGTTCACAAAGCTATGTAGATAAAGCTTTGCGAAATTTTCTTTTATAAACACAACTTTATACAAAAAAATCTTTGCGGACTTTGCGGTTAAATTCAAAATAAGATACAAGACACAGGACCTAAAACCTCAACACCAAAACATTCCATAAAAAAGAGTTGTTTTGATTTTGGAAAAATAAGGAATAACCGTATTTTTGCATTACAAAACTTAAAATTAGAAATGGGAAGAGCATTCGAATTTAGAAAAGGAAGAAAAAATGAAACGCTGGTCTGCAATGGCCAAAACTTTTACCAGAATTGGTAAAGATATTGTAATGGCTGTTAAAGAAGGCGGTCCTAACCCAGACGCCAATTCTAGATTAAGAGCTGTTATACAAAACGCGAAGGTCGCCAACATGCCGAAAGACAATGTGGAGCGCGCGATTAAAAATGCAAGTAATAAAGATACTGCCAACTATAAAGAAATTTTGTTTGAAGGATATGCTCCTCACGGAATTGCAATCTTAATTGAAACTGCATCTGATAACAATAATAGAACTGTAGCAAACATTAGAAGTTATTTTAATAAATGCAACGGAACTATGGGAACTCAAGGTTCTGTTGAGTTTATGTTTGATCATACTTGTAATTTCAGAATTGCAAAAGGCGATCTTGATCCAGAAGAATTAGAATTGGAACTTATTGATTTTGGTGCCGAAGAAGTTTTTGAAGACGAAGACGGAATTTTAATCTATGCTCCTTTTGGAAGCTTTGGTGCTTTGCAAAAAGAATTAGAAAACAGAGGTTTGGAGATTTTATCTTCTGGTTTTGAGCGTATTCCGCAAATCACAAAAGAACTTACGGAAGCGCAAATCGCTGATGTTGAAAAATTAATCGAGAAAATCGAAGAAGATGATGACGTTATGAACGTTTATCATACAATGCAGGAAGAAGCATAATTTTTTCTTTTTATAAATTATACTAAAGCTCTAGATTTTTCTAGAGCTTTTTTTATTTAATAAATTTTAGCATCCTAGATTCAAATAAAAATTTATATTTGCTAATCTCAGAAATAAATTAATTTAAATATAAAGTTATGCAGGCCTCAAAAATCACAAGATTTGCTGTAATATTACTAGTAGTTCTTTTTATAGTAATCAGCGTAATCAGCTAAAAAACAGAAAGCCTTCTAAATTTAGAAGGCTTTCTGATTATATAAAATTAAATCAATTATTTTTTAGGAGTTCCATGAGTAACTTTAATCAAATACGTTCCTTCTGGTAAATCGCTAATATTAGATCCATTCGAGTCCATTATTTTTTTGCCTTGCGAGAAAACCTCAATGTTTTTTCCGCCTTTATTTATGTCATTGGAAGAAGCAACAATAATTGGAGGAACCACTGCTTTTACCGTTGCAGGTACTGTTTTCTTAACTGCATTAGAAACAGGTGCAGATTCTGTCGGAGCATCAACAGCAGGAGCCGCTTTAGAACTGTTATAAGCTTCCCTAACCTGTTCATCTGTCATAGCAACGGTATATAATCTAAGATCATCAATATCAGCATTGATACTTGTAGAAGTATTTAGTTTTCCGATATTCAAAATATAACCTTTTGCCGAACGCTGAATTCCTTCTACGGATTTTAATAATTCGCCATTACGATATATTTTGGATATATTTCCGTCATAAGTAATGCTATAAAAATACCAGGTTTCCTTTACCAATGGTACAGAAACCACAACATTATTGGTATCTCCCCAGCCTACCAAACTTAAGTCCGAACTGCCAGAAACTGCTGGCTGTTGAATTAAACCAAAATATTGTCCATTTACAGCAGTACCGTAACCTAAAATATAATTGGCGGCGTTTACAGCATTAAATTTCACCCAAATAGATATTGTTTTTGGTTTATTATCTTGCGGAAGATCTCCTACTACGGCTTGATAAGCTTTATTAGTAAGCCTTAAAGCCTTTTTAGGGGTTCCCATTCTGTCATTTACAAAAACAGGAGCTCCCAGAAAGGAAATTGTATTATCTGCACTATTTAAATTTCCGTTGAAATTAAATTCCTGAACCGGATTTTGTGCATTAGTATTTAAAAAACTTACCAACAGTAGTGTGAGTAATATTTTTTTCATAGGTATAAATTTATCAGAATGTTTTTGGTTTTGGGGAAAATCTTAATTGAAACAGCTTAGAATAAGCTTCCTTTACAATTCAGGTTTTCGAATATTTTTTTATAAATTTTGTTAAAACTATGATTTTAATTCAGCATCACCAAACAATTCCTACACATAAATATAGAATTCTCACAAAATTAAAAACATAGATTTTACTGTTTAATATTTTAAAGATTTTACATTAAAAATTATATTTGTATATATTAGAAATAACTTTAATTACAAAACATGCACACTAATAACAAAACCCTAACGATATTGATACTTTTATTTTTAGCTTTAAATATCACCAGCTGTAGTACACATACACACTCTTCTGGAGCAGTATCTGGTAAAAAAGTACCACCTGGGCAAGCAAAGAAAATTTCGGGAAGCAAAAGTGCAAAACCGTATGCTCCTGGCCAGCAGAAAAAGAGATAAAAACAAAAGCCTTTTTAATTAAAAGGCTTCTTTTTTACTATTTCAAAAAAACTCTATTGCTCGCGCAACATAAAACTAACTACATCAAAAAACTAAATAAAAAATCTATTATTTGGAGGTTATCTTTTTGGCTGGAGCACTTGTAACTTTCAGTAAATAAGTTCCTTCTGGCAGATTACTGATATCCATTGCATTGGTTCCAACTATTTTTTGACCTTGGGAGTAAATCTCTATATTTTTGGCAGTTCCGTTAACGTCACTTGATGTTATAATCGTTGCATTATTGGGTTTTGAAACAGTTTTTCCTTTAGTCGCTGCGGTTTTAGAAGTTTTCATTTCAATTGTCGGAGCTGTGGCAAGAGAAATAACTGGTTTTCCGCTTTCGTAAAGATCATTAACCTGCTCTGGAGTCAATGCAACATCATAGATCTTTAAATCGTCTATATCAGCGTTAATTCCGATTGTGGTGTTAATTTCTCCCAATCTAAAAATATTGCCATTTGTAGATCGTGTCATTCCTTCTAAAAATTTCAGTAACTTACCGTCACGATATATTCTGGAAGTTGCACCTTCATATGTAATTGTATAATTGTACCAAACATATTTTTCAAGTGGAATCGACACTATAACATCATTAGAAACTCCCCAGGCGACTAAACTTAAGTCAGCGTTAGAAGAAGACGTTCCTTGGTGTAATAAACCACAGTATTGCGCATTATAAGCGTTTCCATAGCCCCAGATATAATTAGCATTTGAGATATCGTTGAATTTAACCCATAAACTCACTGTTCTGGCACTCTTACCTTGCGGCAGATTGTCTATTACAGCCTCTAAAGCTTTATTATTTAATCGTTGGGCTCCTTTCAAATCTCCTGCTCTATCAGCAACGAAATTATCAATTCCCATAAATGAAGTTGTGTTGGAGGTGTTATTTAAAGTACTGTTAAAGTTAAATTCCTGAATTGGCGTTTGCGCATTAACATTCAAATAACTTACAAACATTAATGTGAGTAGTAATTTTTTCATAATAATAGATTTTAGGGATTAAATAACTTGTGTCATTTTAACCCTGCTAAACTAGATTATTACAAATTGGAGCAAAAATATTTCCGACAACTTACATAAATACTCGTTAAAATAACAAATTATGATCATTTTTGTCGTTAAACAACATTTTTAAACTTTTAATGATATTCTTAAAATACCATTCTAAATTCAATCAACTTAATAATTTCTTACGTATAAATACGCTGTTTTACTAAATATTCAAATTTGAAACCTAAAATGAAATGGCATAAAAAAACTCCATTCGTAAAACGAATGGAGTTTGATATTTATAAAAGTAATTTTTATTTACTTTACGAATTCAATTTTTTGAACTTCTTCTTCATTAACACTGTCAAAGAAGCCTTGTTCGTTCATCCAGTCATCGCTAAACACTTTACTCATGTATCGTGAACCGTGATCAGGGAAAATCGCAATAATATTGCTTTCTTTTGTAAACTCACCTTCTTCTGCATATTGTTTAATAGCCTGCATTACTGCTCCAGAAGTATACCCAACAAATAAACCTTCTTTACGAGTGATCTCTCTAGCAGAGTGAGCACTTTCTTCGTCGGTTACTTTCATGAATTTATCAATAATATCAAAGTCTGTTGCTGACGGAATCAAGTTTTTACCCAAACCTTCAATACGGTAAGGATAAATTTCTTTTGTGTCAAATTCTTTTGTTTCGTGGTATTTTTTTAATACCGAACCAAAAGCATCAACTCCCAGTATTCTAATATTTGGATTTTTTTCTTTTAAGAATTTTGCAGTTCCTGAGATAGTTCCCCCTGTTCCGCCGCAAGCAACTAAGTGCGTGATCTGCCCTTTGGTTTGTTCCCAGATTTCTGGACCTGTAGTGTTGTAGTGGGCATCAATATTTAACTGATTAAAATATTGATTAATATAGACTGACCCTTTTGTTTCTTCGTGCAGACGTTTTGCTACATTATAATATGATCTTTCATCATCTGCAGAAACGTGAGCTGGACAGACATACACTTTGGCGCCTAAACTTCGCGACATGTCAATTTTATCTTTGGATGATTTTGAGCTTACGGCTAATATACAATTGTAACCTTTAATAATGCTCACCATGGCTAAACTAAATCCTGTGTTACCAGAAGTTGTTTCGATAATGGTATCTCCCGGAGAAAGAATTCCTTTCTTCTCGGCTTCTTCAATAATATATAATGCTATTCTATCTTTTGAGGAATGACCTGGGTTGAAAGCTTCTACCTTTGCGTAGAAATTCCCTTCTAACTCTTCGGTGATTTTATTTAGCTTAATAAGGGGGGTATTACCTATTAACTCTAAAACATTATTATAAGCGGTTATTTCTTCTTTCATAAAAAAATAGTTAATCAAAGGCATTTTTCAAATTAACCTTGATAGGTTGCAAATTTAACAAAAAATTTCTAATTAGCTTTTAATTTTTTCTAAATCTAGTAAAAAACTAAATTCTTTTGCTAAGTCTTTTAAAGCTTCAAAACGTCCCGAAGCTCCGCCATGCCCTGCATCCATGTTGGTATCTAAGAACAAAAGTTTATTATTTGTTTTCAAATCTCTCAATTTCGCAACCCATTTAGCTGGCTCCCAATACTGTACCTGCGAATCATGCAAGCCGGTCGAAACATACATATTAGGATATTCTTGCGCTTTTACATTATCGTAAGGCGAATACGACAACATATAATCGTAATATTTTTTGTTATTTGGGTTCCCCCATTCATCATACTCTCCAGTTGTAAGCGGTATACTGTCATCCAGCATCGTGGTAATTACGTCTACAAAAGGCACCTGAGCGATGACGCCATTATATAATTCTGGAGCTTCATTTACAATTACTCCCATTAAAAGTCCGCCGGCAGATCCTCCTTCTGCATATAAATGTTCAGGAGAAGTATACTTTTGGTCTATTACAAATTTAGAGCAATCGATGAAATCTGTAAAGGTATTTTTCTTTTTTAACAGTTTTCCATCCTCATACCATTGTCTTCCTAAGTCCTCACCTCCTCTAATATGCGCAATTGCATAAACAAATCCGCGGTCTAAGAGCGACAATCTTGTTGACGAAAAATAAGTATCCATCGTAATTCCGTAAGAACCATAAGCATAAAGCAACAATGGATTTTGACCATTTTTCTCTAGTCCCTTTTTGTAAACCATCGAAATAGGCACTTTTACACCATCTCTGGCCGTTGCCCATACTCTTTCTTCTACATAATTATTTTTATCAAACTTTCCGCCTAAAACCTCTTGCTCTTTTAAAATCTCTTTGGTTTTAGTCTTCATATTAAAATCAATTATAGAAGACGGCGTTGCCAGTGATTGATAACTGTAACGTAATATATCGGTATCAAAATCAACATTGGTTGTTGTGTACGCATTATATGTTTCACTGCCGAAAGGAAGATAATAATCTGGTTCTCCATTCCAAGGCATGATTCGGATATGACTTAATCCGTTAGAACGCTCTTCTACAACTAAATAATTTTTAAAGATTTCAATATCTTCTAACAAAACATCTTCTCTGTGCGGAATTAAATCTACCCAGTTTTTCTTTCCTGTTTTGTCTTCAGGCGTTTTCATCAACTTAAAATTGGTCGCCTTATCTTTATTTGTCAAAATATAAAACGAATCCTCGTAATGTGAAATACTATATTCTAAACCGCGCACGCGTGGCTGAAAAACAGTGAATTCTCCATCTGGAGTATTAGAGTTAAGAATTCTATATTCTGTCGTTAAAGTACTTCCAGAGCCGATAACAATATATTTTCTTGACTTTTCTTTACTGATAGAAACATTAAAAGTATCATCGACTTCATCAAAAACCAAAACATCTTTTTCAGAATCTGTATTTAATTTATGTTTAAAAACTTTATCTGCTCTCAGCGTTACCTGATCTTGTCTCACATAAAAAATAGTATTATTATCATTAGCCCAAACCGAAGCTCCTGTAACACTTTCTATTTTATCAGCTAGAATTTCTTCTGTTTCTAAGTTTTTAACTTGAATGGTGTAAATTCTTCTTCCGACAATATCCACTCCAAAACTGGCAAATTTATTATCTGGACTAATACTTAATCCGCCCAATTTGAAATAAGCGTGTCCTTTTGCCATTTCGTTACAATTGAACAAAATTTCTTCCTGTGCAGACAGGCTTCCTTTCTTTCTAGCAAAAATTGGATAATCCTGCCCTGTTTCAAAACGGGTAATATAATAGTAACCATTGTAGAAATAAGGAACAGAAGAATCATCTTCCTTAATTCTTGCTTTCATTTCTTCAAAGAGATTATCTTTTAAAGTTTGAGTGTGAGAGGTCATACTCTCATAATAAGAATTCTCTTGATTTAAGTAATCAATTACCTCCTGATTTTCGCGGTCGTTAAGCCAGAAGTAGTTGTCAATCCTAGACTCTTTATGTTTTTTTAATGTTTTTGGAATTATGTTGGCCTTTGGAGCCGATATATCATTTTGCATTGACTGAGCATTAATTTTTAAATATGAAGACGCAAAAATAGTACAAACACAACAGAACAGAATTAATATTTTCATAAAATATTCTATTGATTTAACACAGCAATATACTAATTTTGTCTGAAATAATTTAAAAAATCAACAAAAATGGACTTAATGGGAATGATGGGCAAACTTAAAGAAACCCAGCAAAAAATTGAAGATACAAAAAAGCGTCTAGATACTGTTTTGATTGATGAACAAAGTGCTGACGGATTATTAAAAATTACAATTACAGCTAGCAGAAAGATCAAATCAATCTCTATTGATGATTCTTTACTAGAAGATAAAGAACAACTGGAAGATTATTTGATCGTTACACTAAACAAAGCTATCGAAAACGCTACAAATGTTAACGAAAGAGAATTAGATGCTGTTGCCAGAATGGATATGCCGTCTATTCCTGGAATGGATAATTTGTTTAAATAGAGGTACAAAGGTTCAGAGTTGCATAGGCTCAAAGTTTTTTATACTTTGTCCTTCCATGTAATAAAAAAAGACGCATTAATGCGTCTTTTTTTTAAACCTTTGTTCCTCTGTACCTTTGCTACTTTGCACCTCCTCCCTAAAACTTCGAAAGCGTTTCCAACACATACGTATGCATTACTTCTCTGTAATCTAGATGCGTTACGATTCGGAGTTTGTTGTGCCCCATAGAACTTATGGAGATATTTTTTTGTTTTAATTTCTCAATTAACAACTGATCGCTGTAACCTTCGGCAAGCGAAAAGATTAAAATATTAGTTTCTACAGGTTCTATTGCCGAAACCCAAGGTTTGGTACTCAAAATTTTTGCAATTTCTTTTGCTCGGCGGTGGTCTTCTGCCAATCTTTCAATATTATGCGCTAAAGCGTACAATCCTGCAGTACGCTAAATAACCCACTTGTCGCATTCCGCCACCAAGTATCTTTCTGATTCTCAACGCCCTGTGAATATCAGCCTTACTTCCTAATAACACCGAACCGATCGGAGCGCCCAAACCTTTAGATAAACAAACTGAAATAGTATCGAAAATAGCTCCAAATTCCTTCGGATTTTGTCTTTTGGCTACTAATGCATTCCAGATTCTGGCGCCATCCATATGAAATTTCAAATTATTGGCGTCGCAGACTTTTTTTATTTCTCTTAAATCTTCTAATTCATAACAAGCACCACCGCCTTTGTTGGTTGTATTTTCAACACAAACCAAACTTGTTAACGGACTATGATAAAACTCAGGATCGTTTATCGCCGCAACAACTTGTGAAGCTGTAATCATACCGCGATTACCATCTAATAAACAGCAGGAAACACCGCTGTTAAACGAAACTCCTCCTCCTTCATAATGATAAACGTGAGCATATTTATCGGCTATTAACTGCTCACCCGGCTGTGTATGCAGTTTAATTGCGGTTTGATTTGCCATAGTTCCAGACGGAAAAAAAAAGTCCAGCTTCCATACCAAAAAACTCTGCTGTTCTATTTTCCAATTCAATCACCGTAGGGTCCTGTTTGTATACATCATCGCCAACATGAGCGTTAAACATATACTGCGAGCATTTCATAAGTAGGCTTTGTTATGGTATCGCTGATTAAATTTATTTCCATATTCTAAAAACTATATCTTATTTTTGTATGCAAAATTACGTATTACAAATAGTTATTCTGAGCAAGTTTTAGTAAATTTTAACTTGCTAGTTTCTATAGACCAAATTAACGTAATAATTCTAAAAAACATATAAAAACCTATTAATTAATTTATGACAACAGCCGAACAAGTAAAAGGTATTGTGGAGCGCCTTGGTGCGTTGAGGAGGTATCTTTGACGTTGATGCCAAGCTAATCGAAATTGCAAACGAAGAAGAAAAAACGTTTGCACCAGATTTCTGGAACAATGCCAAAGAAGCAGAAATTATTGTAAAAAATCTTCGAAACAAGAAAAAATGGATTGAAGATTACAACAAAGCTATCGAACTTACAGACGAATTACAACTTGCGTACGATTTTTACAAAGAAGGAGAACTTTCTGTAGAAGAATTGGATGAACAATACAGCAATACTCAAACGCATATTGAAAACATCGAATTTAAAAACATGCTTTCTGATGAAGGTGACAGTTTAAGCGCTGTGGTTCAAATTACTGCAGGAGCCGGCGGAACGGAAAGTTGTGACTGGGCAGGAATGCTGATGCGTATGTACATGATGTGGGGAGAAAGTTATGGCTATAAAATAAAAGAACTGAACTTTCAAGAAGGCGATGTTGCGGGTATTAAAACCGTAACTTTAGAATTTGAAGGCGATTATTCTTTTGGTTATTTAAAAGGGGAAAATGGTGTACACCGTTTGGTTCGTATTTCACCTTTTGACAGTAACGCCAAACGTCACACCTCGTTTGTTTCTGTTTATGTTTATCCGCTTGTAGATGATAGTATCGAAATTGACATTAATCCTGCCGATATTGAAATTACAACGTCTCGTTCGAGTGGTGCCGGTGGACAAAACGTAAATAAGGTTGAAACTAAAGTTCAGTTAGTGCATAAGCCAACGGGAATCCAGATTCAATGTTCTGAAACGAGATCACAGCAAGACAACAGACAGCGTGCGATGCAGATGCTTCGTTCTCAATTGTACGAAATCGAGCTAAAGAAACAACAAGCACAACGTGCCGATATTGAAGCTGGAAAAATGAAAATTGAATGGGGTTCGCAAATCCGTAATTACGTAATGCGACCTTATAAATTAGTAAAAGACGTTCGTACAGGTTACGAAACCAGTGACGTTGACGGCGTAATGAACGGAAATATAGATGCGTTTCTTAAAGCCTATCTGATGATGATGGGACAGAAGGAGGAAGAATAAAGTTTTCAGTCGCAGTCTCAGTTTTCACTAAACTGGGACTGAGACTGAAAACCGAGACTGAAAACTAAAAAATAAAGTTATGATAAAATGGGCAGATGTAATTCATTTTACAAATAAAGGAAATCCGACTCCTGATAAAAGAGTGGAGAAAACGGAGGAAGAATGGAAACAAATCCTGACTCCGGAAGAATTTCAGGTAACGCGTTTAAAAGGAACCGAAAGATCTTTTAGTTCTGAATTATGCAGTTTGTTTGATCCTGGAATTTACGAATGTAAATGCTGTGGAACTGTTCTTTTTGATGCGAGTGAAAAATTCGAATCAGGTACGGGATGGCCTTCTTTTACACAGCCTGTAAAAGAAAATGCTGTTGGTTACCATGCCGATAAATCACACGGAATGATTCGCGTTGAGGTTACCTGCAATGTATGCGACGCGCATTTAGGACATATTTTCCCCGACGGTCCGTCGCCAAGCGGATTACGATACTGCATTAATGCTGTTTCATTATCAAAAAATTAAAGAATAAATTATCAAAGCGATTCCTTTACAAAAAGCGAATCGCTTTTTTTTTTAATAATCACGAAATGAATCCATTAACAAAACAAATGTAAGTCATCACTTAACAATTAAATTAATTATTTTTCAGCTCTTTTTTTAATAAATTAAGAGGCGAAATTGAGCTGTAACACTTTCAAACATTAAAAAACTGTCAGTAAATTAATATTTAAAGTGTTAATTTTTAAATTTTAAGCCTTATATTTTAAATTTTTATTAAGGAACGCGAAAAATTAATTAGGTAATTAAAATCTAATTCATTTTATTTGGCAAAAATTAACCCTAAGTCGATTAAAATTTGTCAATGAGATCCTATTCAATTCAAGAAATCAATGAAGTAATTAATGGCGTAATTTACGGCACTACTTCACAGAGCATTACCGCAACAGAGCAATTAGAAAAAGCTACAACTTCAGAAATTTCTTTTATAGGAAATAAAAAATACGAAAAGTACTGGTCAACATCTAATGCTTCAATTGCTGTAGTAAATGAAGACATTTCGATTGAGCCAGGCGAAAACCGTGCTTTTATTAAGGTAAAAAATGCCGATTTGGCTATGTCGCAAATTCTTGCTCTTTTTGCCCCTCCTACTCCAATTTTTCATACCAATATTCACAAAACGGCTACTATAGACGAAACGGCTATAATTGGCGAAGGTGCAAAAATTGGCGCTGGTCGCTATATTGGACCAAAAGTTGAAATTGGTGCCAATGCAACGATTTATCCAAATGTGACTATTCTGGACGAATGCACTATTGGCAAAAACACTATTATTTGGTCTGGGACCGTTGTTCGTGAGCGTTGCCATATTGGAAGCGATTGTATCATTCATCCAAATGCAACTATTGGTGCCGATGGTTTTGGATTTCGCCCTTGTTCTGAAAAAGGTTTAGTAAAAATTCCACAAATTGGAAATGTAATTATTGGAAACGGAGTTGAAATTGGAGCCAATTCTTGCGTTGACCGCGGAAAATTCAGTTCAACAGTTTTAGGAGATGGCTGTAAAATTGATAATTTAGTACAAATTGGTCATAACAGTAAACTTGGAAAGTTCTGTATTATGGCTGGAAACAGTGGTTTGGCAGGTTCTGTAACTTTAGGAAATGGCGTTATTATTGGCGGAAGTGCTTCTATAAAAGACCATACGACGATTGGCGACGGAGCTATAGTTGGTGCTGGATCTGGTGTTATTGGCGATGTGCCAGCAGGCAAAACAATGCTGGGTTATCCTGCTGTTGAAGCTCGTGATGCTTTAAAACAATGGGCAACACTAAAAAGAATGGCTTGCGCTGTTAAAAAATAATTCAAATCTAATTGATATAAAAAAACATCCGCTGATAACGGATGTTTTTCATTTTATATACTTTACATTAAAGTAAATCTCTTTATTAACAGAATAGATAAGAATGAAGTTTAGAAGCGACTTCTTAATTCACAAAGCAACTGGTTTATTTCAATTGATTTTGTAAATTAGCCAACACTATATTACAAAATCAATACGATATCATGGATTTAAACTTCAATAAAAACGAAGATCACAATAAACTGCTCCTTTCTGAATTAAAACAAAAATTTGCCAAAGTAAAATTGGGCGGAGGCGAAAAAAGAATTGAAAAATTACATTCTGAAGGTAAAATGACAGCTCGTGAGCGAATTGCTTACTTATTGGATGATAATGCTAAAAGTATTGAAATTGGTGGTTTTGCCGGCGAAGGAATGTATCCTGAACACGGCGGATGCCCTTCTGGAGGTGTTGTCGTTAAAATTGGCTACATTAAAGGAAAACAATGTATTGTAGTTGCTAATGATGCCACGGTTAAAGCTGGTGCCTGGTTTCCGATAACAGGAAAAAAGAATCTTCGAGCGCAGGAAATTGCAATGGAAAACAGACTTCCAATTATTTATCTTGTAGACAGCGCCGGCGTTTATCTTCCAATGCAGGACGAAATTTTTCCAGATAAAGAACATTTCGGAAGAATATTTAGAAACAATGCTCAAATGAGCAGTATGGGAATTACCCAGATTGTCGCCGTTATGGGAAGCTGTGTTGCCGGCGGTGCTTATCTTCCAATTATGAGCGATGAAGCTTTGATTGTAGATAAAACCGGAAGTATTTTTCTTGCCGGAAGTTATCTTGTAAAAGCCGCAATTGGCGAAACTATTGATAATGAAACCTTAGGCGGTGCTACAACGCATTGTGAAATTTCTGGTGTAACCGATTATAAAGCTAAAGATGACAAAGATGCTTTAGATAAAATTAAAAATATAGTAGATAAAATTGGTGATTATGACAAAGCTGGCTTCAGCCGAATAAAAGCAGAAAAACCTGCTTTAGATCCAAACGATATTTACGGAATCCTTCCAAAAGCCAGATCGGAACAATATGATATGATGGAAATTATCAAACGCTTGGTTGATAATTCAGAATTTGAAGCTTATAAAGATGGTTACGGACAATCTCTTCTTACTGGTTACGCCAGAATCGACGGCTGGGCTGTAGGAATTGTGGCGAATCAGCGAAAGGTAGTGAAAACCAAAAAAGGCGAAATGCAGTTTGGTGGTGTTATTTATTCTGACAGTGCTGATAAAGCAACGCGTTTTATTGCCAATTGCAATCAAAAGAAAATTCCGTTAGTTTTTCTGCAAGACGTTACAGGTTTTATGGTTGGTTCCAAATCAGAACACGGAGGAATTATTAAAGACGGTGCGAAAATGGTAAATGCGGTAAGTAATTCTGTTGTACCTAAATTCACTGTTATTGTTGGAAATTCATACGGAGCAGGAAATTATGCAATGTGCGGAAAAGCTTATGATCCTCGATTAATATTTGCCTGGCCAAGTGCAGAACTTGCCGTTATGGGCGGCACACAGGTCGCAAAAGTATTAGCACAAATTGAAGCTTCTTCGCTTAAAGCGAAAGGAGAAATAGTAGACGAAGAAAAAGAAGCCCAATTATTTAATAAAATAAAAGCACGCTACGACGAGCAGACTTCTCCTTACTACGCCGCTTCCAGACTTTGGACAGATGCTATAATTGATCCTTTAGAAACTCGTAATTGGATTTCATTAGGAATAGAAGCGACAAACCATTCTCCTATCCAAAAGCCATTTAATTTAGGCGTAATTCAGGTATAACATTTAAGTATTCTCAAAACACGCAGTTCAAAATGGTAAAAAACTCAATTTCAGACTGTTAAAATTAAATATATTACTAAAATTTAGTAACTTAGTATATAATTTTTAATCACACAGCATCATGGAAAATGTAAAAAGTTTGAATAAGTGGGCCAATTCGCACACTTATTTACCGGTTGATTTAGTACGTATTGTTTTGGGTGGATTCTTATTTATGAAAGGTGTCTCATTTGTCACCAATATTCAATACCTGCATGAGTTAATTTCTCCAATAGATAGATTTGGCGGAGGTATGTTTATGCTTGCATTACATTGCTCCAGCTCACATGATTGGCGGCATAATGATTATTTTCGGACTACTAACCCGTTGGGCAATTGCGGCTCAATTACCTATATTGTTTGGCGCTGTTCTCATAAATTTCATGGGGAAAATGCATTCCGAAAGTTTAATTCTAGCTCTTGTAGTTTTACTAATCTGCATCTTTTTCTTGTTTTATGGAAGTGGCAAACATTCTGCAGATTACTATTTTAAGATGCGAGCAATAACTTCATAAATCCTCAGCTTTTTATAAAAATGGGCTGAGGATAGTTTTTGAGTGTTAATTAATTCTATAAAATTTCTTTAATTGTGTTTTATGACTTAAATTCGCCGACATGAATTGGATTCGTAAAACTGTTATTTTTATTGCACTTTTGATTGCAGGTTTGTTTGCTTATCAAGCAGACGCGACTTCTGTGCATATAACTGAAACGGAAAAATCAGATTCAAATTTCTGCAAAGACATAGCAGATTCGTCCGCATTTATTCAGCCTCAGGGAAGTTATCAGTTTGCGGCGAACATCAAAACAAATCCTTCTGGAATTATTAAATGTTTTGATTCTCTCTTACCTCTTATCCCTCAGCATCAAACTGTTACAAATACTACCGTTTATACTAAACTATTTACAACTCAAAGTAAAAAAGTCTTAGTCATACTCTATGCTTTCCATTTTTTCTGGTAAATAAATATTTGATTTTCACTTGAAGATTCATTCTTCAATTACCTCTAAACCGTTTTCTAACTGAGAACTGTTTTGTATATCATTTATTTATTTCATTAAAAAATAGTATGGAAACCACTACAACAATAATGGGTATTGTGATTTTAATAATTGTCGCAATTCCAGTATACTTTTCTGCTCGCTCAAGCGCGACAAGCAAATCAAGAATTTTGAACATTAAAAAGAGATTCAATCCGACAAATCCAGAAAGCTTTGATTTAACTGAATCAATCAATAATAAAACATTAACGCTGGATCAGAAAAACAACAAATTCATTCTAATGAATTTCAATCCAAACCAACAAGAATCTACTTTTGTCGATTTGAATACAGTTACTTCCTGCAAATTGATTCCGACAACAGATGCGCATTCTGATACCATCATTAAAATTGATTTTGAATTTCAAGATAAAGAAACATCTAAAAAAATAATAATCCCATTCTATGATTTTGACGATGACCGCATCAAACAGATAAGCGTCTACCAAGATCATCAGTTTGCAAAAAAATGGCATAAAATCATCCAAGATTCTATTTCACGTTAGTTATTTAATTCACTAAAGAGGCTCAAAATTGAGCCTCTTTTTTTTGTTGGTTATATGATATTTGTCATTTTCTGTCTCTCAATGATGTTTTAATTTTGATGTAAACTAAATCCGTCATTATGAAAATCTCTTTGACTCAAAAATACAATGTCCCAGGTCCAAGATATACTAGCTATCCAACAGTTCCTTACTGGAATGAAGCTGATTTTACAGCAGAAAGATGGATAACTTCTTTACAAAAATCATTTTCAGAAAGTAATTCAAAAAACGGAATTAGTTTATACATCCACCTCCCCTTCTGCGAAAGCATGTGTACTTTTTGCGGATGCAATAAACGTATAACAAAAAATCATTCTGTTGAAGAAACCTACATTAAAGCACTTTTAAAAGAATGGAGTTTATATTGCAGGGTACTTCCAGAAAAACCAATTATAAAAGAAATACATTTAGGCGGAGGAACGCCGACATTCTTTTCCAAAGAAAATATCGAAAGTCTTATCAACGGAATTTTTAGTTATGCAGTAAAAGCAGAAAATCATGAATTTAGTTTTGAAGGACATCCTAATAACACCACTTATGAACAGCTTAAAAAACTGTATGATTTAGGCTTTCGCCGAGTGAGTTTTGGCGTTCAGGATTATCTTGCTAAAGTTCAAAAAGCCATCAATAGAATTCAGCCCTTTCATAATGTTGCCAAAGTAACATTTTGGGCAAAAGAAATTGGATATACTTCTATTGGCCATGATATTATCTTTGGTCTTCCCTTTCAAACTGTTGAAGATGTAATTGATACAGTTGAAAAGACAAATTCTTTAAAACCAGACCGTTTAGCATTTTATAGTTACGCTCACGTACCTTGGATAAAAGGAAATGGACAACGTGGCTTTAATGATGAAAATCTTCCTAAAGATGCCGAAAAAAGAGAACTGTACGAAACTGGCAAAAAAGTCGCTGACTAAAAACGGTTACCAGGAAATTGGTATGGATCATTTTGCATTAGAAAGCGATACTTTGTATAAAGCAACTCATAATGGAAATTTACACCGAAACTTTATGGGTTACGGCGCTTCTAAAACACAGGCGATGATTGGCCTAGGAGTTTCCTCAATTAGTGACAGCTGGTACAGTTTTGCTCAAAACACTAAAAATCTGGAAGACTATTATCAATTATTAGAATGGGATAAATTACCTGTTGTAAAAGGTCATATTCTAAATGAGGAGGATCTAATTATTAGAAAACACATTCTAAATTTAACTTGTGAATTAGAAACTTCCTGGACAAATGATTCTCTTTATTTTAAAGAACTTCCGAGTGTATTAGAGGATTTAGAAGAAATAAAGAAAGATCAATTAATCGTTATTGAAGAAGGAAAACTTAAAATTACTAAAGAAGGAAGACCTTTTGTACGTAATATTTGCATGGCTTTTGACTTGCATCTAAAAAGAAAGTCACCAGAAACCAATTTGTTTTCGATGACTGTATAGCTTTTTACATTCTATTTGTTAGTGGCAGTTTGGAGTCTGCTGTACAAACAAACTCATACTTGAAGGTGAAATATAAGGGATTCCCAAACCTAAACCTCTAAGGATAAATAAAACTCCAATTACAATTGCTACATATGGAATTGCTTTTTGAATCTTATTTCTAAAAGGTAATTTTAATAAGGTGTTGACATATACCACAATCGTCATCAAAGGTATAGTTCCAATTCCGAATAAGAGCATATAGAGAACTCCATAAGAAGCACTCTGCATAGCAATTGCACCAAACAGCGCCACGTAAACCATTCCGCATGGTAAAAATCCATTTAGAAGACCAATTGTAAAAAGAGATTTGTAACTCTTATTTCTAAATTGAGCGCCAAGATTAGTTTTGATTTTTGAAATGATTTTATAAACGGGTTTTGAAAAGTTATATTCTGCAAATTTTTTCTCTGGAATCAAGACCACAATAATCATAATTACACCGATTATTATGGACATTTTTTGCCGCAATCCAGCTAGAAAAAAACCTCTGCCCAATAATCCAAAAATCAGTCCAATTGAAGCATAAGATGTCAACCTTCCAAAATGATAAGTCATAATCTGCGTTACCTTTTTCGCTTCATTTTGTCTATCTACCGGTAACATCATAGCAATTGGTCCGCACATTCCAACACAATGCAGACTACTTATTAGGCCGAGAAAGAAAGCTGAGAATAACATTTTTTTGAGATTAAATTAATTCACGTAGATAACTTCTTTAGTTAGATATTTTTTGCCTTCGTACTGCCATTCCATATTGACATCCCAACGGCCTTTTATCAATTTTTTCTGCGGAATCATTAATACTGAATTGGTTAAAGCAATTTGCGTATTAAAATCAAATTTTTTATTTGAAGGTCTGTACAACAGTATATTTCCTTTTACTTTATCACTTTCAAATCCAGCAGGAAAAGTTACAGCCACACCATTATCGGTGTATTTGATTGAAGGTTTATGCTTCGCAAATCATGTGCATTTTGAATTCGAGCCATTTCTTCTTGAAAATGCGTGTCGTGTTTGTAATATTCTTCTACAACCAAATCATTATCGTATTTAGAATTTGATTGTACTTCAAAAACAAAATATAAAATAAACGTCATGAACAATCCAAATGCTATGACAATTCCGGTACCCCAATTAATTTTCATGGTATAAATATTTTAATTAAAACTGCGTGGTCCTAAGAAATTTGTAGTTGTTGTTTCCAGGAGTTCAGAACCGTTATAAACTCCAATTTTTACTTTTGTTTTATCACTTTCTAATAAAACTTCTTTTATTTCTATAAATAATGTTCCTTGAGAAATCGCTTCTTTTGCAATTTTAAAATGCTGTTTTCCAACATTTTTAATTTCTCCCTTCTGATCTATTAATTCGAAATGAATGTTGCTGTAATCTTTCATGGTTTTGTTTACAATTTTATAAGTGTAAACATTACTAATTTTATCACCGTCATGTTGAAAAAGCTGTCCCGGCAAACGCAGAATAACAGCTTGAACATTAGTTCTTAAAAATAACATTCCAACAAAAACACTCAATAAAATAAACAGAACTGCAGTGTAACCTTTCATTCTTGCCGTAAATTTAAAAGGTTCTTTTTTAGCAATTTCATCTTCAGAAGCATATCGAATAAGACCTTTTGGCAATCCTACTGATTCCATTATATGATCACATTCATCAATACAAGCAGTGCAGTTTGTGCATTCTAACTGTGTTCCATTTCTAATGTCAATTCCCATTGGGCAGACATGAACGCATTGAAGACAATCAATACAATCTCCTTTTCCTGTTAAAGCCCTGTCTTCTTTTTTACTAAACTTTGCACGTCCTTTTTCTTTTTCTCCACGAACAAAATCGTATGCAACATTTATCGATTTATCATCCAAAAGAACGCCCTGCAATCTCCCGTACGGACAGGCAATTATACAAACCTGCTCTCGAAACCAGACAAAAACAAAATAAAAAACTCCAGTAAAAATTAGAAGTGCAATAAAATTACTTGCCTGCTGAATTGGCCCCTGCTCAATCATCAAAAACAAAGTATCACTTCCCACTAAATAAGCAAGAAAAACATTAGCTATAAGGAAAGAGATTAAAAAGAAAACAGTCCACTTTATTAGTCTTTTTCTAATTTTTTCCCCATTCCATTCCTGTCTTGCCAAACGTGATTGCGAACCACGGTCTCCATCTATCCAATATTCAATACGACGGAAAACCATTTCAAGGAAAATAGTCTGCGGGCAGATCCAGCCGCAAAATATTCGTCCAAAAACAACTGTAAATAAGAGTATGAATACAACGCCGATTAGCATTGAAATAACGAAGAGATAAAAATCCTGAGGCCAAAAAGGGAATCCAAAAATATTAAAACGACGTTCGAGAATGTTGAACATCATAAACTGGTTCCCATTTATTTTGATAAACGGATTTATGATTAAAATTGCCAGCAGAATATAGCTGACAATTTTTCTGTAATTGTAAAATTTACCAGACGGTTTCTTCGGAAAAACAAATTTCCGTTTACCACCTTCATCTATAGTTCCGATAGTATCTCTAAAAGCTCCGTCTGGTAAATTTGACATGGTATTTTATTTTATTTTTTAACTTCTGTGGTATCTTTTTGTGTATTTGAAGCATCTGTTTTCAGCGGCGCTTTCATCTACCCAAACTTCTCCTTCTGCTTCTTTCGGGTCTTTTGGATTCGATCCTTGCGGCGATAAAATGTAACTTGCTACTTTCTGAATCTCTTTTGGTTTTAAGGTTCCTTTCCAGGAAATCATTCCTTTTCCATCACGACCTCCATTTGTAATGGTGTGGAATAGGTTTTTAATTCCACCTCCTAAAATCCAATGATTATCTGTCAAGTTTGGACCAATCTGTCCTCCAGCATCGGCTCTGTGACAGGTCGCGCAATTGGTTGTGAAAATTTCTTTTCCTGCGACTAAACTTGGTTCATCAGTAAGTAAAACAACTGTTTTTTCGTCCATTAAATCTGGAGCTGTTTTTAAATATTCTTCAACATCAATTTTTGCCTGAGCCATTTCTTTTTTCAACTCCATCTCTTGGTTATCAGCCCCTAAGACTTCATAACGAACCACATAGATTACACCAAAAATGATACAGATGTAGAATAAATATACCCACCACGGCGGTAAATTATTATCAAGCTCTTTAATGCCGTCATAATCATGATCCATTAATAAATCGCCTTCTTTTTCAATTGGTGAAGTTTTCGTCAATTTTTGCATTAGGTTTTTAAACCATGTACTTTCTTTGAAACTTAAACTTTCTTCATGTTCTAATTTTGCCTTTTCTTCTGGTGACAATAATTGGTACATTACTTTATTTACGGCACTCAAGGTAATTTCAATTGCAATCAAAATAAATAAGAAGACACACAAAAAGAGTGAAACCATTGGGTATTTTATAAAAGCAGGTCTATCGCCCGAATCTATAAAATATTCCATTAAGGCAAATACGATGAAGAAAATCAACGGTACTCTAACATATACTGGGAAAAACTTTTTCATTTTTATCTGTCTTTTGTAATTACAACTAGTCCTTCATCTAAAGGTATACTACTCATTTCCTGAATTTTATCTTTTCTGTAAGAGAACACCCAAAAGCCTAATCCTACGAAAAAGAAGAAGAAAATCAAGAGAGAAAGAATCGGGTAAATTTCTATACCCGATATTGTTTCCATATTGTGTTTTATTTGTTCAAACATAATGCTGTTATTTAGAAGTTTCTTTTACTTTAATATCAGTACCAAGTCTTTGTATGTAAGCGATCAAAGCAACGATTTCTCTTTCATTCATAGGAATGAATTTTTCTCCTTTTGCAAGAGCTTTTTTCTTGCTTTCTTCATAACTTTTTACAAAGTCAGGATCGTTTTCTAAGCTTTTTTCTATTTTTACAGCCTGCTCTCTTAAAGTCTTTTGTGCATTTGTAACTTCTTCAGGAGTATATGGCACACCTAATGAAATCATTGCCTGCATTTTCTTTTGTGTTAATGAAATATCCATTGGTTTATTATCAAACAACCATTTGTATCCCGGCATAATAGATCCTGCAGAGATACTCTGCGGATTCCAGAAGTGGTTAAAGTGCCAGTTATCATTGTACTTACCACCTACTCTTAATAAATCTGGACCTGTACGTTTTGATCCCCATAAGAATGGATGATCGTACACAAATTCTCCAGCTTTAGATTGTACGCCATAACGCTCAACCTCACTTCTAAATGGACGAACTGATTGTGAGTGACAACCTACACATCCTTCTCTAATATATAAATCACGTCCTTCAAGTTCTAGCGGTGTATAAGGTTTTACACTTGAAATTGTTGGAATATTAGATTTTACCATAATAGTTGGTACAATTTGTATAATACCTCCAATTAAAATAGCGACTGTAGCCAAAATGGTTAATTGAATAGGTTTTCTTTCTAACCAAGAGTGGAATTTTTTCGCCTCTTACTCGACTGCTCGCTGATCCTTTGTAAAGCAGGTGCTTGAGCCAATTCATCTTCTACAGGAGATCCTGCTCTTACTGTCATTATAATATTATAAACCAATGTCAGCATACCTATTAGGTACAAAGTACCACCGATAGCTCTCATCCAGTACATTGGCATAATAGCTGTTACTGTTTCAAGGAAGTTACCATACGTTAAAGTCCCGTCTGGATTAAATTGTTTCCACATAGATGCTTGTTGAAAACCAGCAACATATAAAGGAATTGTATAAACGATAATACCTAAAGTACCAATCCAGAAATGGAAGTTTGCCAATTTCTTAGAGAATAAATTCGATTTTGTCATTCGAGGAATTAACCAATAAATGATACCAAACGACATGAATCCATTCCAAGCTAAAGCACCAACGTGTACGTGAGCAACGATCCAGTCTGTATAGTGCGCGATAGCATTTACGTTTTTCAAAGAAAGCATCGGACCTTCAAAAGTTGCCATTCCGTAACCTGTAATCGCTACTACGAAGAATTTTAAAACTGGTTCTTCACGAACTTTATCCCATGCGCCTCTTAAAGTTAAAAGACCATTAATCATACCTCCCCAAGATGGAGCAATTAACATTACCGAAAATGCAACTCCTAAATTCTGTGCCCAGTTTGGCAATGCAGAATATAATAAGTGGTGTGGTCCTGCCCAGATGTAAATAAAGATCAAAGACCAAAAATGTATAATAGAAAGTCTATATGAATAAACTGGTCTGTTTGCCACTTTAGGAATGAAGTAATACATTAAACCTAAGAATGGAGTTGTAAGGAAAAATGCTACCGCATTATGTCCATACCACCATTGTACAAGTGCATCCTGAACTCCGGCATAAACAGAATAACTTTTAAAAGCAGAAACTGGAATTTCAATATTATTAAAAATATGAAGCACTGCAACCGTTACAAATGTAGCAAGGTAAAACCAGATTGCAACATACAAGTGACGCTCTCTACGACGCGACATTGTACCAATCATATTTATTCCCATTACAACCCATATTAATGCAATTGCAATATCGATAGGCCATTCTAACTCTGCATATTCTTTAGAAGAAGTGTAACCTAACGGAAGTGTAATGGTACGCGCGACAATAATTAACTGCCAGCCCCAGAAATGAAGATTACTTAAAAAATCACTAAACATTCTGGCTTTTAGTAATCTTTGCAGTGAATAATAAAGTCCTGCAAAAAAGGCGTTACCTACAAAGGCAAAAATTACTGCATTGGTGTGTAATGGTCTTAATCGGCCGTAACTAAGCCATGAAATCCCATCTGTCATGTTGGGAAAAAGGTACATTACCGCCAAGGTAAGTCCCACTAACATACCCACAACTCCAAAGAGGATTGTGGCGTAAATGAATTTTTTTACAATTTTGTTGTCGTAATAAAACTGTTCCATTTCCATAATTATACTTGTTTTTCTTCGATTGGTGAATTATTATTTGGGGAAATAATTTTGGTCTCATCGTCAAAAAGAATTCTGACTGAGGGTGTATAATCGTCGTCGTACTGCCCAGACTTGACAGCAATAATGAAAGCAATAAAGAAGCAAACTGCCACGAAAATACTTACTGAAATTAATAGATAAATAACACTCATACCGTAAATTTATGTTAACAAAATTACAAGGTCAGCGGCGTTTAAAATATGATAATTATCATAGTCAAAGAAGAATGTTAAAAATAAAAAAAAATCTTTTTAATTATTTAAAATCAATATAAATTTCTCTTGCTTAAGTAGTTAGACATTAAAGTAACAAAACTGACGATAGTAATTGTACTCAACGGCATAATGATCGCAACAACAATTGGAAGAAGATTACCAGTAACCGCAAATGCAAGTCCAACCACGTTGTAGAGCAATGACAAAGCAAAGCTCATCTTGATTACCAAAATTGCTTTATGAGAGAGTTTTAAAAAGTAATTCAAACGAGAAAACTCAGAAGCATCTAAAATTGCATCGCAGGCAGGTGAAAAAACATTCACATTCTCTGAAATGGAAATTCCAACATTACTTTGCGCTAATGCTCCGGCATCGTTTAGACCATCCCCAACCATCATCACGTTATGTCCTCTTTCCTGAAGTTTCTTAATGAATTCAAGCTTTTGTTCTGGCTTTTGATTGAATATTAGTTCAGTATTTTTTGGCAGAATAACTTCTAAATTTGCTCTTTCACCATCATTATCTCCCGAAAGCACCTTGATTTGATATTCTTTACTTAAAGTAGAAAAAAGCTTCTCTAAACCTTCTCGATATTGATTTTGGAACACAAATTTTCCGAAATAAATCCCATCAATTTTAATATGCAAAGCCGTTTTTTCAATTTCTGAACTACCTATAACTATATCACTTATAAATTGTCCCGAACCTATTTTAATTTCTTTGCCAGCGGCATTTGCCAAAATTCCTTTTCCGGTAATCTCTTGAAAGTGATCAATATTAATTCGTTTTGTTTCTGGCAGAAAATCGTAAAGCATACGGCTCAGAGGATGATTTGAAGCACGAAGTACATTCTTAATTAGTATAATATCTGAATCAGAAATACTACTTCCTTCATATACTATATTCGATTTTTTATTGGTTGTAATCGTTCCCGTTTTATCAAAAACAATTGTATCAACTTTGGCAAGCTGTTCTATTACTACGGCATTTTTGAGATAGAATTTCTTTTTTACCTAAAATTCTCAAAATATTTCCAAACGTAAATGGAGCCGTAAGCGCCAATGCACAAGGGCAAGCCACAATTAAAACTGCTGTAAAAACATTAAAAGCAGTATTTGCATCTATAAATATCCAATAACCAAAACCAGCAAATGCAATCAGCAGTAAAATTGGGGTGAAATACCGGCTTATTGCATCTGTTATGGTTTTGTGTTTTTGATCTACTTTTTTCTGAAAAATTTCGTTACTCCACAATTGCGTCAAGTAACTTTGAGAAACAGAATGCAATACTTCCATTTCAATCACTTTACCAATTTGCTTACCTCCTGCAAACACTTTATCGCCAGATTTTTTAGTAATCGGCACTGCTTCGCCTGTTACGAAACTATAATCTATTTCGGCGCTTTCGCTGATTAAAATTCCATCAACGGGAATAAGTTCTTGATTTCTAATTAATAATCTATCGCCTTTTAAAACATCATAAATGGCAACATTTTCTTCTGAGGCATCTTTATTGATTTTGGTAACCGCAATTGGAAAATAGGATTTAAAATCTCTTTCGAAACTTAAAAAACTATAGGTTTTAATTTGAAACATTTTACCAAGAAGCATAAAAAATACTAAACTTGCTAAACTATCAAAAAATCCAGGTCCGTGATCCATCAGCATATCATAAGAACTGCGAATAAACATTACAATAATTCCCAAAGCAATTGGAATGTCGATATTGAGCATTCTGGTTCTAATACTGTGATATGCCGAAACATAATAACCACTCGCAGAATATAAAAAACTTGGAAGAGCTAAAATAAAAATCAGCAGTCTGAAAAACGGTTTATAACTATCTAACCAAAATTCTTTCATTTCGAAATATTCTGGAAATGAAAGCGACATAATATTTCCAAAACAAAAAAATGCTACACCAAGTTTATACGTTAAACTTCTGTCTATCTTGTTTTTTGTTGTTTCGTAATTTTCTAGACTTATATAAGGCTCGTAACCAATTGAGCATAAAAGATTAACTATTTCTTTTAATGAAACAGTTTCTGGATTAAATGTAATTCGGACTTTCTTTTCATGAAAATTAACTTGTGAAGTACTTATTCCTGACTGAAGTCGGTTTAGGTTTTCTAAAATCCAAATACATGAACTGCAGTGAATATGAGGAATATTCAAAGAAACAATAGCGGTATTTCCTTCTTGAAATTCTAAAATTTTTGAAAGTATTGATTCATTTTCTAAAAAATCATATTTGCCTGCAATGTCTTGTGGAGTGGCACCAGGCGATTTTTCGAAGTCGTAATAAGAGGTTAAGTCATTAGTGCTGAAAATTTCGTAAACGGTTTTACAGCCCGTGCAACAAAACTTCTTATCATCAAAATCGATTTCTTCATTTTTTTCAATGGATAAACCACAATGAAAACAACTTTGCTCCTTCATAAATTTGTTTTTATGTCGCAAATTTCAGATTAACTATCAATTATTTAGATGACAAATATCATGTATTTTGAAATTGAGTTCTAATTTAATAAAATAAAAGAGCCAAATTACCCTCTACTATTTTTTCTGAATATTTTACCCTATATTGATACCTTAAAACCTTAAATATCCTTAATTTTGCAAGCAAACAAATATTGTCATGAACAAATGTGATCAATGCATTGTACGTCAGCTAAGCTCATTAAAAGCTCTTAATAAAGAGGAAGTTATAAAATTAGCAAACAGCAAAACCACTTACAAAATTAAAAAAGGTGAAGCTCTTTTTGAAGAAGGCGAAGTAACTAATGGTGTGTTTTGTGTAAAAGATGGCGTTGGTAAACTCTCCAAATTAAGTGCAAACGGAAAAGACCAAATCGTAAAACTGGTAAAATCCGGCGAACTTCTTGGGCGGCGTTCTATGATTAGTAATGAGCCGGCAAATTTAACTGCCAAAGCCATCGCTGACATGGAGGTTTGTTTTATTCCTAAAGCTGAAATAATCAATTTCTTTAATAGCAACAATCAGTTTTCTTTAAATATGATGCAGTCTGTCTGCGAGGATTTAAAAGAATCTGAAAATGAAAAAATTGCTTTGGTTCAAAAAACCGTTAAGCGACGATTAGCTGAAACTTTACTTCATCTTCATGATGCTTTTGGTGAAGACACTGATAAAACCCTTAAAGTCCAACTAACTAGAGAAGAACTGGCAGGAATTATTGGTACAGCAACAGAAAGCTGTATTCGTTTATTATCTGATTTTAATAAATTAGAATTGATCGGATTAGTTGGAAAAAAGATTATGCTTAAAGATGTACGAGCTTTAAAAAAATTAGCTGATAATTAGAGCTTTTTAGCTTCATTCCAAAAAACATCCATTTCTGTAAGCGTCATATCCATTAAAGGTTTTCCTAGTTCACCTGCTTTGCTTTCCAGATATTGGAAGCGTTTGATAAACTTTTTATTAGTTCTTTCTAAGGCATCTTCTGGATTTACATTTAAAAATCGAGCGTAATTAATCATAGAGAATAAAACATCTCCAAATTCGTCTTCGATTTTGTCCTGATTTCCAGCTTGTACTTCGTCTTGCAGTTCTTGTAATTCCTCTTGTACTTTATCCCAGACTTGATGCGGTTCTTCCCAATCAAATCCTACGCCTTTCACTTTATCTTGAATTCTGCTGGCCTTAACCAAAGCAGGAAGACTTCTTGGAACGCCTTCTAAAACCGATTTTTTACCTTCTTTGAGTTTTAATTTTTCCCAATTTTGTTTTACTTCTTCTTCATTTTCCACTTTTACATCTCCGTAGATATGAGGATGACGGTGAATTAGCTTTTCGCAGATTTCATTGCAGACATCTGCAATATCAAAATCGTTTGTTTCGCTTCCGATTTTAGCATAAAAAACAATATGTAAAAGCAAGTCTCCAAGTTCTTTTTTAACTTCATTTAAATCGTTATCGAGAATAGCATCACCAAGTTCGTAGGTTTCTTCAATTGTTAAATGTCTCAATGTCTGCAGGGTTTGTTTTTTATCCCACGGGCATTGCTCACGAAGTTCATCCATGATATTTAATAATCTTTCAAACGCTTTTAACTGGTTTTCTCTATTCATTTTGAAGTTCTTTTAAATTAACTCGGTCTTGTAAAATTAAAAAATCCTGTCAAGAAAACTATCTTAACAGGATATTATATATTTAAAAAAGAATATTTATTATTCTTCTTCTTTTTTAGCTTTAGCTTTTTTAGGTTCGCTGGAGCTTTTTTAGGCTTTTCTGCGGCAACTGGAGCTTCTTCTTTAGTTTCTTCAACTGCAGGAGCTAAATCTGTAACTAATCCTTTTGATTGAAGTGTATTGTACCAGTTTAATACTTTTTTGATATCTGAAGGGTAAACTCTTTCTTCGTCGTAATCTGGAAGAATTTGTTTAAAATATGCGGCTAAAGTAGCATTATCCTCTTTGTGAGAAATAGCTTGTCCTTTATTTTCTTTAACGGCAATTTGTTGCATTACTTCAGTTAATGGTTTTTCACCTTCATAAGTATAAATCGAAATTTCAGACAATAAACTTACATTGCTTTTTAGATTTACAGTAATCTTCTTCCCATCAATTAATGATTCCGCCACAAAACCTGTACGAGTTTGTACTTTCAATTCGTATAGACCTGGTTTACCTGAAATGGCTAAAATTTTCGTTAAATTCATTTTTATTAAAATTAGTATTAAGAATTTGATTTATTTTTTGTTTCTAAGTATAGAAAACTTATCTCCCTTTTTTGGTCGCAAAAAACTTCATTCTATATTCCTGAAACGTTTTTCCCTCAGTAATATTTTTAAGTTTCTTTTGAATTAAACGTTTTTTAAGAGATGAAATTTTATCCGTAAACAAAATTCCTTCAATATGATCATATTCGTGTTGAATAACTCTTGCAATTAAACCATCGAATACTTCTGTTTTCATTACAAAATCTTCTTCGCAATATTCTATTGTCACTGTTGGTTTTCTGTATACGTCTTCGCGCACATCTGGAATACTTAAACAGCCTTCATTAAAACCCCATTCTTCACCTTCTTCCTTAACGATTTTAGCATTGATAAAAGTCTTTTTAAAACCTTTCAAATCTTTTTGTTCAGCTGAAGGAAGATCCTCATCATCACTAAAAGGCGTTGTATCAATAACAAACAAACGAATTGGTAATCCAACCTGCGGTGCGGCAAGTCCAACTCCATACGCATTATACATAGTCTCGTACATATTTGCGATCGTTTCTTTTAGATTTGGATATTCTGGTGTAACGTCCTGCCCTACTTTTCTCAAAACAGGATCACCGTATCCTACAATTGGTAAAATCATTTGTTTTTATTTATGTTTTTTATGTGCTGTAAAACAGAACTAAAATTCTAATATTTCAGCTGGCAAAAATAGTAAAAAATAGTCAATGAATAATTCGAATACTATTTTATATCATATTTTTTCCAAATCGTTAAAAATCTCAGCTATAATTGTGCCAAATTCATTCGTACAATTCTTACCTTTGCTAGTAAACCTCTCTTTATGTTTGATAAAATTTCGAAATTTACTAACAGTACTTCTTTTTTCAATGCTTCCAAAGTAACTATTGCTTCTGTTGTCCCTGTTTTAGTTTTAAATTTTTTAGGTCATTTTGAAATTGGTTTTACAATTGCATTGGGAGCTTTTTATACTTATCCCAGCGATATTCCAAGTTCACTGAGCCATAAAATTAAAGGACTTATTCTTGCATCTTTTATCGTTTCAGGTGTTAATCTTTTGGTTAATCTCGTTTATCCTTATCCGTTTCTGTTTTATATCTTTTTAGGTTTTCTATTGTTTCTTTGTTCTATGATTTCGGTCTACGGACAGCGTGCGACTTTAATTTCTTTCTCCGCATTATTATCCATTTCACTTTCGTTTGGACATCTGCACGAGGGCTGGGCGGCATTTGAATATTCTGGTTTTATTTTTATTGGTGGAATTCTTTATTTAATTGTTTCTCTAGTTTTTCATTTTGTACAGCCTTATAAATATGTAGAACTGCAGATTGCCGAAGGCATAAAACTTACTGCAAAATATTTAAAATTAAGAGGCGATTTATGGAGTCCGGAAGCAAATAGAAGAGCAATTATCGAAAAACAACTGGCCGTTCAGGTTGAGCTGAATCTTATTCATGAAGATTTAAGGAAAATGCTGATTGGAAATCAGAATGCGTCAGGAATTACGAGTCAGAACCGTAAAATGCTTTTGGTTTTTATTACTTTGGTTGAAATTCAAGAATTAGCACTTTATACTTCTTTTGACCACAGCAAACTTCACATAAAATTTGCTAGACATCCAGATGTTTTAAGAACGTATCAAAATGTGGCCTACAAACTGGCTTCGACTTTAAAAAAGCTTTCAAAAAATGTGAATCACATTAGTACTTATGTGGACAAACATGATTTGAAAAACGAACTTGACGCACTTGAATTTGCCATTTTTGACTACGAAAAAACATTAGGAAAAGAAGAAGGCGCAGAAGGTGTTTTGATGCTGACCAATATGCTGAAATATGCTAAAAATCAGGTTGGAAAAATCAAAATTATTCAACGTGCCTTTTCGCTGGCAATGCAGTCTTATAAATTAAAAGACAAGGATAAAGAACTTGAAAAGTTCTTAACACCACAATATTATCCATTGCGAACTTTAATTGAAAATTTAAGTTATTCTTCTTCTATTTTCAGGCATTCGCTAAGGCTGACAATTACGATTTTGATTGGTTTTTTCCTGGGACAAATTCTTCCTTTTCAAAATGTTTACTGGATTCTGCTTACTATCGTCGTAATCATGCGACCTGGTTATGGTTTAACCAAAGAACGTTCTTACAACAGAATGTTCGGAACCGTTTTGGGAGGTATTTTAGCTTTCGGAATTGTATCTATTATTCAAAATCACGTTGCACTGAGTATTTTCTCTATAATTTGCATGCTTTTGGGAATATCATTTACTCAAATCAATTACAAAATAAGCGCAACATTTGTGACCATGTATGTGGTTTTTATCTACGGAATTTTAACTCCAGACATAAACGAAGTTATTCAATACCGAATTTTAGATTCACTTGCAGGGGCAGTTTTAGCTTTTATTGCCAACCAATTTTTATGGCCGGCATGGGAATTTATTAATACACCTATTCATATTGAAAACGCCATTCGCGCCAACCGAAATTATCTTAAAGAGATTGCTGATTTTTATAATAAAAAGGGAGAAGTTCCAACTTCCTATAGATTAGCCCGAAAAAATGCTTTTGTTGAGATAGGGAACTTAATGACCTCTTTCCAAAGAATGATGCAGGAACCAAAATCAAAACAGAAAACAATGCCTTTGGTAAACAAATTGGTGGTTTTAAATCACTCTTTGTTGTCTGCATTGGCATCGTTATCAACTTACATTCAGTCTCATCAAACGACTTCTGCTTCTGAGTCTTTCAATTATATCATTAAAACTATTTTGGCCAATCTTGATCATTCTATTTCTATTTTAAGAAATGAAGTTATTCTAAAAGATACTTTTTTTGAAAAAGAAGATGTGACTTTACAATTTGAAGAATTAAAGCGAAGAAATTTTACACGATTAGCCGAAGATGATGATCTTGACAAAGAGACGCGTCAAGCGAAAATGCAGGAAGCCTCGATGGTAATTGAACAATTAATTTGGATGAGTAATCTGGCTGAAAAAATTCTTAAAAACACAACCGACCTAAAAAGCAACAAATCCAGATTAATTCATCTGGATTTGTTTTTTTATTCTATTATAAGTAAAGAAGTTTATTTTATTTTTTAAAACTTCTGCTGTATGTTTTCTAAGCTCCGCTAAAAGCTCCGGCTTATCATTTAAAGTCTGTCCGTAAGAAGGAATCATCGTTTTCATTTTAGCTTCCCATTCTGGTGTTTTAATTTGATTTCCAAAACATCTGCCAATTAAATCAATCATAATCGCTACGGCTGTAGAAGCACCTGGAGAAGCACCTAATAAAACTGCTAAAGTTCCATCGTGTGTATTAATTACCTCAGTTCCAAATTCTAAAACGCCACCTTCTTTTTCATCTTTTTTAATAACCTGAACACGTTGCCCAGCTTTTTCTAATTTCCAATCTTTAGAACGTGCCGTTGGTAAATATTCACGTAAAGCTTGCATTCTGTCTTTTGGAGACTGACGAACCTGCTCAATTAAATATTTTGTAAGCGGTATATTATGATATCCTCTTGCCAGCATCGGAATTAAGTTGTTACCCTTAATAGATAAAGGAAGGTCTAAATAAGAACCATTTTTCAAGAAACGAGTCGAAAACCCAGCAAATGGTCCAAAAAGAAGCGCTTTTTCGCCATCAATTACACGAGTATCAATATGCGGAACAGACATTGGAGGAGCTCCAACACTTGCTTTTCCGTAAACTTTTGCTTGATGTTTTGCAATTACATCCGGATTAGTACATTTCAGCCATTGTCCGCTTACCGGAAAACCGCCGTATCCATTTCCTTCTGGTACGTTTGCTTTTTCTAATAAAGGTAAAGAACCTCCACCAGCTCCAATAAATACGAATTTAGTATACGCTTTACGTATTTTTCCCGTAGACAAATCTTTAATTTTTATTCTCCAAGATTTATCTTCACGCTGTCTAAGTTTTTTAACCTCGTGATTGAAAAATAAAGAAACACCATCTAGTTTTTCTAAATAATTGAACATACTTCTAGTTAGAGCACCAAAATTTACATCGGTACCAATTTCCATATGTGTTGTTGCTAATTTTTCATCAGCATTACGTCCTTCCATTACCAGCGGCATCCATTTCTGAAGTCGCTCAAAATCGGTACTGAAAGTCATTTCAGAAAAAATGGGATTACTTTGAAGAGCTTCAAATCTCTTTTTTAAATAATTTACGTTTTTATCACCCCACACAAAACTCATATGAGGCACGCTTTTAATAAAATTATCAGGAGAAGGCACTTTGTTTTCCTGCACTAAGTAAGACCAAAACTGGCGCGAAATCTCAAATGATTCTGCAATACTTATTGCTTTTTTAGGATCGATACTGCCATCTGCCTTTTCTGGAGTATAATTTAGTTCACAAAAAGCAGAATGTCCAGTTCCTGCATTATTCCAAGCATCAGAGCTTTCTCTTTGCTGACAACATCTAATCTTTCGTAAATTTCAATTTTTATATCCGGTTGTAATTCTTTCAAAATTACTCCAAGAGTGGCACTCATTATTCCAGCGCCAATGAGTACTACATCACTATTTGAACGTATGGTTTCGTCAGGCATAACAGTATTTTTATTTAAAGTGCAAAGGTACTTTTTTAATTGCAAAAAAAAACTAATTTTTACATGATAAAAGTTAGGATTTTCTAAAAACCATTAAATTATAAACAAAAATTACGACGAACAACGTTATTTTTTTGAGGAAAGATAATCTTGAAGCAGAATTGTAGCAGAAATTTCGTCTATCAAACCTTTATTCTGACAGCGCTTTTTACTCAAACCACTGTCGATCATGGTTTGAAATGCCATTTTTGAAGTAAAACGTTCATCTACCCGAATTACTTTTATATCAGGAAATACGTTCGAAAAATGCGTTGCAAAACCATTAATCACAGAAGCACTTTCTGAGGGCTGACCGTTCATTTGCTTTGGTTCTCCAATCAAAACCGCTTCTACTTTTTCTTTTGCGAAATAATCTTTCAAAAAATCGACCAAAGTATGAGTCGGAATTGTTGTTAACCCAGAAGCAATAAGTCGCATTTCGTCTGTGACAGCGATTCCTGTGCGTTTTTGTCCGTAATCTATCGAGAGGATTCTTGGCATGTTTTATTTTTTTTCAACAATTCATTCTTAAATTTCCTTCTTTGCTTTAGGTTTGTCTTTCGAAATAAAATCCACTATATCCTTTAAATCAAAATTAAATTCAATAGTTGGTTTAATCTTCATACTTTTTAATTGTATCTTCGAGTAAACTATCTAATTCTTCAAAAGTACTATAGTGAGCAGTTCCATCATTTATTTTTTCTGCACGCTCCAACATTTTTTTTCTGTTTTCATCAAAATAGGGATCTTCCAGAGTTATTTTTAGTTCATCTGATGAAAATGAATTCAAAAAATTTAAGATTTTCTCTTTAATTTCTGGCTGAAATTCTAATCTAATCGCCTCCATAATACTTTCATTTTACAATACAAATATAAACCATTTTAAATTCATGTTTTTTAAATTAAATTTAAAAAAAAATCCGCCTCGAAAATTCAAGACGGATCCTATCCAAATATTCAAACCTAAAAAATAACTCCAATTATCTACCGAACAATCGACCAAAAAAACCTCTCTGTTCTTCCTCTTCTCCATCCTCTTCTTCAACATAATTAGCAAATTTTGATTGTGCTTTCTCATGTTCGTAAATCAACTCCTTAATATATTCAACATAACTTCTCTTCTTTTCTTCCAAAAATCCGATCAGGTATTTTTCGCTGAATTCAACTCCGCTCGTTGCTTCGATTTGTAATAGTTTTTTATACAATGGCTCAATATGCATAGCAATTACTTCCTGCGGTACTGATTGTCTTCGTCCAAAATAATTTACAATTACGTCATTTTCGTCACGGGCAATTTCAAAATCGGTAATCACCCAATAGTATCTTCCCGATTTAGCCAGATTTTTTACAATCGCATGAAAGTTTTTACCATTTTTAAGATTCTCCCAAAGCACTTTAAAAATAACTTTTGGCATATCTGGGTGACGTATAATATTATGGGGCTGTCCCATTAATTCGTAATCTTCGTAACCACAAACATCTACAAATACTTCATTGGCATATTCGATAATACCAAAAGCATTTGTTTTGCTCATAATAACTTGCGTTTTATCCCAAGTTACCTCTTTGTCAATAATTACTCTGTTCTGAAGTTGATTTTCTTGATTCATATTTTACTGCTTATATGATTAATTTTATTGAATGGAATGTTTTTCAATGGTGCGAAATTAGAGAGAAGAAAAAATAGAAAATCTGACTTTTGTCATATTATGACATAAAAAAAACTTCTAGAGGTAGTTAGAAAATAAATTATAAATAGCAAATTCAAAATTCCAAAAGACTTTACAAATAAGAAACAAAAAGTTAAACCTGTAACATTTTCAAGTCGTTTTGCTTTTTTGCATTTATACAAATACGTTATCTTTGCCAAAAATTTAAACGTATGAATTCTTTACAGACTATAATTGAACAAGCTTGGGAAAACAGAGCTTTACTACAAGAAACTACAACAACTGATGCTATTAGAGAAGTTATCGAATTGGTTGACGCTGGAAAATTGCGTGTTGCAGAACCAGTTGGAGACAAATGGCAGGTAAACGAATGGGTTAAGAAAGCTGTTGTTATGTATTTCCCAATTCAGAAAATGGAAACATGGGAATCTGGTATTTTTGAATATCACGATAAAATGTTACTAAAAAGAGATTATCTTTGCAAAAGGAATTCGTGTCGTACCAAATGCTGTTGCTCGTTATGGAGCTTACATTTCAAGCGGCGTTATCTTAATGCCTAGTTATGTAAACATTGGTGCTTATGTTGACGAAGGAACTATGGTTGATACTTGGGCAACTGTTGGAAGCTGTGCACAAATTGGTAAAAACGTTCACTTAAGCGGTGGTGTTGGTATTGGTGGTGTTCTTGAACCATTACAAGGTTGCTCCAGTAATTATCGAAGACGGTGCTTTTATCGGTTCTCGTTGTATTGTTGTTGAGGGTGTTCACGTTGGTAAAGAAGCAGTTCTTGGCGCTAACGTATGTTTGACTGCATCTACAAAAATTATTGATGTTACAGGTGCTGAACCAGTAGAAATGAAAGGTTTTGTTCCTGCACGTTCTGTAGTTATTCCTGGAAGTTACACTAAAAAATTCGGCGCCGGAGAATTTCAAGTTCCATGCGCTTTAATTATTGGTACTCGTAAGCCATCTACAGATTTAAAAACATCTTTAAACAATGCGTTACGTGAATATGATGTAGCGGTATAGATTTTAAAAAATCCAATATATAAAAATCCAAATTCCAATCTTATCAATTGGAGTTTGGATTTTTTTTATTTGGAATTTTTCTGTTGCAGTTTTAAAAAGCACTCTAAATTTCGCGGTTCTGTTTTCAAAAATTTTCTTCTTCTGTTAAAAATTACAATTATCTCTTTTGCAAAAGAGCTAAAACCCTCTTTTTATGACATTTAAAATTTGTAAGAATTTTTACCTTCTAATTATTGTAAACAATAAAAACTCATCATACATTTGTAATAAAAATATTACTTTATTTTTATATTTAAATACAAATAATGATTCCAAAAAAAATACATTTTTGTTGGTACGGAAGAGGTGAATATAATTATGCAATGAAAAAATGCATTGATACTTGGAGAAATATTCTTCCAGATTATGAAATAAAAAAATGGGATGAGTCCAATACTCCTTTTGACAAACTACCTTTTTTAAGATTATTATATAGACAAAAAAAGTGGTCGTTTATATCTGATTACATGAGATTATATTCTATTTACACAGAGGGCGGTATTTATTTAGATACTGATATAGAAATGCTTGCAAAATTTTGACGCTTTACTTACTGAGGAATCTTTTCTCGGTTTTCAAACAACTTTAGATAATAAGTATCCTTTGAATTCCGCAGTACTTGGAGCTGTAAAAAACAGTTCATTCATATTAGACTGTCTTAAAGCTACTGAACGCAAACAAAGATTGTTCTTTAATGCAATGGGTGGTCCTTCGGTTGTTACTACTGTTTTGTATGATTATGGTTTGAATAGCTATAAAAAACAATACCTTAAGAGTGTCCTTTTACTTCCTACTGAATATTTTTATCCGTTTCCCTGGTTCAAAAATTTTACTCCAGATTGTATCACCGAAAATACTATCTGCATTCATTGGTGGGAAGATTCGTGGAAAAACAAAAAGAAAGGCACTTCTTATTTTATTGAAAACATAAAACAAAAAATGCGGCGAGTGCCCTTAATTTTTATTAGCAGGCTTAGACTTGCCTTGAATGAAGAAAAATTTTATCATATAAATAATGACATTTAATTAATCTAATAAATTTATCTTTTGCAAGAATATAAATATGATGACGCGGTATAGATTTTAAAAAATCCAATATATAAAAATCCAAATTCCAATCTTATCAATTGGAATTTGGATTTTATTTTTTATTTGGAATTTTTCTGTTGAAGTTTTAAAAGCTTTGCATATTTCATATAAGAGAAAAATGCCTGAATCATTGCTATTGATAATCCGTCGATTCCGTTAAAAATACCTTTCTTAAAAAAATAACAGCGAATAAAGGCTACGGTTCCATTTAAAACTGGTTTAAAAGCATTTATTCTTTTTCCCTGATCAAATAATTGTTGTGCGTGCCAGCCAGAATACTGGTTTTTCTTAGCTATAATCTGGTCTAAAGAATCCCAGCCATAATGCAGAATATGCACAGCAACCTTTTTCTCGTTTTGTGTAATAATTTTTTGATGGACTTTAGAATCTGAAGGATGTGCAGTTTGTTTATTAAAGAAACGAACTTTATGATCTGGATACCATCCTGAAAAGTCGATTAATTTGTCTGCCAAAAAGTTTTTAACCCTAAAACTAAAGGCATCATAATTTCCTTCCAGATATTTTCCTTTTAGTATAAATTCTTCGGCATCTTTATCCAGAAATTCATCTGCGTCTAAATTTAAAATCCAGTTGTTTTTACAATACGGAAGACCATGCGTACAGCGCGGTCCGTCTCCTAAAAAGCTTTGCTGAATAACTATTGCGCCTTTTTCTTTGGCAATTTCAACTGTACGATCCTTGCTGAAAGAGTCTACTATAATTACTTCGTCACATACTTTTAACAAAGCATCGATACATTTTCCTATGTTTTTTTCTTCATTGAAAGTAATAACCAGACCACTAATTTCCATTACAAAATTTAATTTATGAGCCACAAAAATATAACATTTTTATTTTAGTTTATTCTTAATCTTCCGATACGGTTGCACACTTCATAAAATAGTTTGTAATTTAGCCCATAAATTGAATTTTAAATAGATGAGAATATTAGTCATTCAGCAAAAAAGAATTGGAGACGTTTTAACCAGTACAATAATCTGCAACAACTTAAAAACTAAGTTCCCTGATTCGGTGATCGATTATATGTGCTATCCTAATTCGGTAGATGTACTAAAAGAAAATCCAAATATTGACAATATTATTCCAATGACCAGTAAGGTCAGAAAATCTATTCCTGCATTATTTAAATTTATTTTTGAGATTCGCGACAAAAAATATGATGCTGTAGTAGATGTTTACAGTAAGCTCGGAACTAATTTAATTACTTTTTTTCTGGGGCAAAATACAAAGTTTCTTATCGTAAATGGTATACCAAAATATTTTACAATTATACTTACGAACGTTTTGATGCCGTAGAATCGGAACATGGATTAGCTATTGAAAATAGATTATTATTGCTTAAACCTTTTATTTCTGAAAAAATAACAGATGTAAAACCAAAAGATATTTTTAAAAGAATCTGAAATTGAAGAAGCCAAAAAACTTCTGAAAAGCCATAACGTAGACAGCGAAAAGCCGTTAATTATGTTCGGAATTTTAGGAAGCGAAGTTTACAAAACTTATCCTTTGGAAGGAATGGCAAAAATTATTGATTTTACAGTAGCTAAAACTAATGCAACCATAATTTTTAACTACGTTCCGTTTCAAAAAGATTTGGCTCTGGAAGTTTATAATTATTGCACTGAAGATTCAAAAAAGAATATTGTTTTCGATTTATATTGTACCGAACTACGTCCGTTTCTGGCTGTGCTTTCGCAATGTGAAATGCTGATTGGAAATGAAGGTGGCGCTGTAAATATGGCAAAAGCACTTGAAATTCCGACTTTCTCTATTTTTACTCCTTCTGTTAGAAAAGAAACTTGGCAATTGTTTGAAAACGAAGCTAAAAATGCTTCCATTCATCTAAAAGATTTAAAACCTGAGATCTACGAACAGCATACAGAACAATATATTAAAGAACATACTTTTGAATTCTACGCTGAGTATCCTTTACCCTTAATGCTGGAAAAATTAGAAGCTTATTTTCAAGAATACAAAAATTGAAAAAGTAAAAGCATCAGATGAATAGTTTTGAAAAACAAAAGTTATCGGTTTTAATTATTACTCTTAACGAGGAACGTTATATAAAATCTTTACTTGAAGATGTTGACTTTGCTGATGAAATAATTGTAGTTGATTCTTTTAGTTCAGATGCTACAGCCGAAATAGTAAAGTCCTTTACAAATGTCCTATTCATTGAAAACCGATTTATAGATTACACTTCGCAAAGAAATTTTGCTTTAGATCAGGCAAAAAACGAATGGATATTATTTATTGATGCTGATGAAAAGTTGACTCCTCAACTTAAAGAGGAAATAATCTCGACTATAAACAATAAAAACTCTGTAAGTGCTTATTTGATGTATAGAACTTTTATGTTCAAAAACAGCAAATTACATTTTAGCGGCTGGCAGACTGATAAAATATTCAGGCTTTTTAAAAAAGCCGATTGCTCGCTACACTGAAGACAGAATGGTTCATGAAAAACTAATCGTGAACGGAGAAATTGGTGTTTTAAAAAATAAACTAGTTCACTTTTCTTATACATCTTATGAAGATTATAAACTAAAGATGAAAAAGTATGGCATTCTAAAAGCCAGCGAAAAAATAAAAAAAGGACAGAAACCATCTATTTTTTTAATGGTTTTCCATCCTATTTATACTTTTTTATATCAGTACTTAATCAGACTTGGATTTTTAGATGGCATCAAAGGCATTACGATATGCTATTTAAATGCTTATAGTATTTATATACGTTACAAAGAGCTCAAAAGAATTACTTCTTCCAAAATTTAAGTTTCTTTTTTAAGCGTTTTTTTCTGTAAAACTGCTCTTGAAAATCGGCTGTGTATTTCCATAAAGTATCAAAAATCTTTTGCTCCGATTCTTCATAAAATTTAGCATATTCATTACTCATTACTGCTACCATTTCTTTTAACGGAGTCAAACGGCGGAGATTATGCATACGCTGTTCAAAAGTCAATTGCGAATGAAATTCCATTCTGTTTAAATCAACGAGAAAAAAATCATAAGTTCCTTCGCTATTCTTTTTAATTAAAGTATTTCCAGGCGAATGATCTATAAATTCAATTCCTTTTTCGTGGAGTTCAAAACTGAATTTGGTAAATTGTCTTAAAATATTTTCACGATCTGGATAATCTGGAATTTCTACAAGTTCTCTGTAAGTCAAATCAGCATTTAAGTGTTCGCTGACATAATAACTGTCTTTTAATCCAATGATATTAAAATTTTCGAGAAATGCGATTGGTTCTGGTGTTCCAATTCCTTTTTCTAACAATATAGTTGCGTATTCAAATGAACGTCTTGCTTTTGATTTTCTAAAATATCTATAAGCAACTTTATTAATTAAGTTCGGAATTTTAAATGATTTTATATTGATCGTTTTACCGTTCAAATCAAACAGTTTTATTTTATTACGATCTCCATTTCCAAAAAGTTCGCCTTCAGTTTGGAAATTATCAATAATATGCTTTATATCATTCTCTTTGGACTTAAATGCTCTGCATTAATTTTCAAAGACATATTGAGTGTTTATTTTTTAAAGTTCAAAAATAACTAAATGCATTCAAACTACTAATAAAAGACAATCTTTTATTATCGAGTCACTTTATTTATCCTCATTTAAATTGGCTTATTCTATTACTTTTAAATCTTCATGAAGCAACTGAAAATCCGTCGTTCTTTACTTTTACGTTGCTAAAAAACAGAACTAAAGAAATGAAGATATTAAATGTAACATCAATAACTGGATTACGCGACGGTGATGCCCAGATGTACACCATTTATAAACTTTTAAAGGAAAAAGAAGACCTAAAACAATTCATTTTATGTCCACATGATGCAACGCTTGCGTCTATTTGTAAAAATGATAAAGTCGCTTATTTTACTTATCATAAAAACTCATTTAAACTTATAAATCTTGTCCGTTCGATAATTAAAATCTGCAAAAAAAGAGTCTATCGACATTGTACATATTCACGATTCTACAGCGCTTAACGCAGGACTTATCGCGATGAAATTCCTAAAAAACACTTCTTTAATTTTAAGCAGAAAAAGAAACAATAAAATCAAAGATAAGTTTCTGAATAAATACAAATACTCGCATCCGAGCATAAAAAAAATAATTTGTGTTTCTAAAGCTGTTGAAGAAATTTTTGACAACATTATTAAAGACAAAGAGCGTTTACTTACAATTTACGACGCTATTGATGTCGAAAAATTTGCTCAAAAAACCAATCAAAACCTGCTCCATAAAGAATTTGGATTATTACCAGATACCAAAATTATTGGGAATATTGCGGCTCTTACTGATCAAAAAGACATTTACACTTTTATAGATACAGCAAAAAAAATTAAAGTTAGCGGTAAAATTAATTGTCCTGTAAAGTTTTTTGTAATTGGAGACGGTCATTTAAAAGCGGATCTAATCCAATATACAAAAGAGAATGATTTAGAAAACGATTTATTTTTTACTGGATTTAGAAATGTAATCGATTTACTTCCAGAATTAGATATTCTTTTACTGACTTCAATTACAGAAGGTCTTCCTCTTGCTGTTTACGAAGCGTTTGCGTGTAAAATCCCAGTTATCTCAACGAAAGCCGGCGGCATTCCTGAGGTAATAATTCATGGAGAAACTGGATTACTGGCTTCAATAAAAGACACCGAAACATTATCTCAAAATGTAATCGAAATGCTGTGCAATCCTATTTTGAATGAATCGATAAAAACAAAGTCTTTTGAATTAGTAAAGAAAAATCATGATTTACATGTGATGCAAAAAAACTATTATGACTTTTACAAAAACAACATTTAGTACTGATCAAGTATTGGTTTCCAAAACTCAATTACCTTTGGTTTATTTATTGCGTGACAGCCAAAAGGAAGTTCGTTATTTGTTAATTTCATAGCCAGTTCCGGCTTTCTGTCAATAGCAAAATAAACCGCTTCTTTATAATCTGGAATCTTAAAATTAGGATCAAATTCTATTGCTTTCAAAGACCAAAAAACATCTTCTGTAGCATAAATTTTCTTTTCTTTTTCAGTTAAGAAATCAGAAATAAATTGTTTTTGCTCTTTTGAAATTGCATAATGCGAAGCCACTTTACGAAGTGATAAACCTCCGTTACCCACTTTAAAGAAAATCTGCTGGCGCTCTCTTTTCTTTTTGGACCAAAATAAACTTGAAATTTTATTACCCAAAGAATCTGGCGAAGTTGCTATCCATGGTGCTCCAATGTAATCGTAACCTTTATTACACCATTTCATTAAATCATCTTTAAAAACAAAAGCATCTAATTGATAGATCAAAATATATTCTGAATCTAAAAAACTTTCATAAAACACAGAAGATAATAACAATTCATTATAACCGTCTATAGTACCAAAATACGATTTTGGAAAACTTTTAAAAGTTAAATCGCTGGAGATCTCTGAAAGATAAGAATGATTTAACCCTTCTGGATGTACAATTACAATTTCATAATCTTTTAGGACTTTGCAGAGCATTGCACAAATGATTTTTCTTCAAGTTCTCCAAAATATTCCTTATAAACTGGAATAACAATTTTTACTGTATTTTTAGACATGTGGTATTTTAAGATTAATCTTGTTTTTAAGATTTAAGCGAAAATTTCCTGCGAAAATCTGAACTTCAGGACAAAAATAATCTTATAAATTACAAAAACTAATTATTGTAAATTAAATTTAAACTTTTTACCAATTAGAAAGATTATTTTTGTGCCTCAATTACTTATTACTTTTTACAATGAACGAAGAAATAATCAACGCTTACGAAGTTATTAAAGAAGGCGGCATCATTCTTTATCCAACAGATACTGTTTGGGGAATTGGCTGTGACGCAACTAATCCTGAAGCGGTTGCTAAAATCTACAAACTCAAAAAACGTGCAGAGACTCAAAGCATGATTGTTTTGATGAATAGTGAAAAAATGATGTACAATGTTTTTAAAAACATTCCAGAAGTTGCCTGGCAGATCTGGGATTTATCAGACAAGCCAACAACTTTAATCCTTGATGATGCGAGAAATGTTGCCCCAAATATTATTGCCGCCGACAAATCGCTGGGTGTTCGATTGGTAAAAGAACCTTTCTGTTTCAAATTGATGGAAAGAATGAAAAAACCTTTAGTTTCAACTTCGGCAAATATCTCGGGACAACCAACACCTATTGCTTTTAAAGATATAAGCCCAGAAATTATAAATGGAGTGGATTATGTTGTAAAATTAAACCAAGATAAAATCAACGGAAAATCGTCTACAATAATCAAGTTAACGAACGATTCTCAGGTAAAAGTAATCCGTAAATAAATGGCTTCGACTTCGCTCAGCCTGACAATTCCTTAATGTCATTCTGAGCGAAGTCGAAGAATATTTTCATAAAAAACTTAGAATCTCAGCCTCTTAGAACCTTAGCATCTTAGATTGTCTCTAAACTCTCAATCAGCCAGTCGATATCTTCTTTTGTGTTGTAATGACTAAAGGAAATTCGGAGATTTGGTAATTTCAAATCATCTTCTGAAAGCATTTCTTTTAAAACGTGTGAAGGTTTTATACTTCCAGATTGGCAGGCGCTTCCTCTTGAAACCGCAATTCCTTTCATGTCTAAACTAAAAAGCAACGATCGAAGTTTTATCTGATGAAAAAGGCAGAATGATATTGATGATATTATAAAAACCCTCTTTTTTGCCGTTAATTCTAAAATCTGGGAAATGAATTTCAAGTCTGCGAAATAAGATATTTTTTCAGGTCTGAAATGTAAGCTCTTTCTTCCTCCAATTTTTCATACGAAATTGACAAAGCTTTTGCCATTCCGGCGATTTGATGTACAGCTTCTGTTCCTGCGCGAAGCCCTTTTTCCTGTTCGCCTCCAAAAAGCAATGGCTGTAATCCCGAATTTTTTCGAATAAAAGCAAAACCAATTCCTTTTGGTCCGTGAAATTTATGTGCACTAGCCAAAATAAAGTCAACTGAAGTCTTTTGCAGGTCGATTTCTGTTTTTCCAATAGACTGAACCGTATCAGAATGAAATAAGGTATTATACTGCTTACAAATAACACTTACTCTGTCTAAATCTAAAATGGTTCCAGTTTCGTTATTAACGTGCATCAAACTCACCAATGTCTTTTTTTCATCAGACAATAAATTTGATAAATGCGTTAAATCTATACTTCCATCAGAATTTATATTTACATAATCAACCTGAATATTGTATTCTTCCTGAAGTGCCAAAACGGGATACAAAACAGCATGATGTTCTATTTTAGAAGTAATAATTCGCTCGATCTTTAAATCTTCAACAGCAGAACGCAGAATCCAGTTATCAGCTTCGGTGCCTCCAGAAGTAAAAATTATTTCTTGGGCAGTACAATTTAAATGTTTAGCAATACTTTTTCTGGAAAGTTCCAAAATTGTCTTGCCATTTCGTCCAAAACTATGAGTAGACGACGGATTGCCAAAATCCTCGGCCATTATTTTTGTCATTTCCTGAATTACTTCGGGACGTATTGCTGTTGTTGAGGCATTATCTAGATATACTTTTTTCATCGGCACAAAGTTAAGAAATATCAATTGTCAAATCTTAAATATCATTTGCCATTTTTTTCACTATTTTTGACCCAAATAAATTTTACGATGAAAAAATATGCGACTCTTTTATTATTCGCCTTTTTATTGAATGGATGCGATGATGGAGATTTAATAGTAGAAACAATAGATTTTGAAAGCGTTACTGATTCTCAAGCCTGTGATCCATTAACGAATACATTAATTTACAAATTAAAAGCGCAAGAAGCCCTTTTACTGCAATTGCCACAAGATAAAATAATTAATGATAATGGATATTACGAATATCCAATTGATGCAAAAGGTAACGGACTATATCGTGTAGTTTACAGAGCCTATGATGGAACAGTTACCGCGACCAATATTTGCGGGGCAATTCCGCCAAGTACTCCAAAGGTAATGGAAGAATGGATTGCTACTGACGGAATAATCACAATTCAAAGTACCCAAATTGACAAAAAAAATGCCAACGATGACGGTACAAGAATTACAGGTTATGAGCATAGTATTATAATTAATAATGTGACATTTGCAAAACCATCTGGAGATCAAACTCAGGCTAAATATGTTTTCGGAACTTACAACACAACTGTAACTCCAGCTACTCTGACTTTTAGAACCAATACAAGCGGTTTGGCTTATTCTTGTTCCAACGTAAAAAGGATATTTAATTACAATACTTCGTTTTATTTGTCAATTGAAGATATTGATCCGGCCTTACTTGTAAATACAGTTACACCTGCTAACGAGCCAAGAAGAAGTGCAATAACCACTACAATGAACAAGGTTTTTTATAAAACAGCAAAAGCAGAAACAGGGATATTTACAGAAGATAATATCTGTACTCCAACATCATCATCTCCAGTTGTAGAGCAAACTTGGACTGGGCAAATTGGTGCAGGAGATAAAGGAATTATTGAGGTAACAACAACATTAGTTGGAACTACTTACACCCATACTATTGTTCTTAAAAGTGTAGCTTTAGAAAGAGGCAACAGCAGTTTTCAACTAGGAAGCAGTTTTCTTCTTGGAAAAATTGAAGTTAATACCGCTAATTAAAACTATAGATTATTCAGTATAATCTTAAAAAATAATTCTTACAAAAAACGTCTGTTTTTCGAAACTGATTTTAAACTAAATCAGATAGAAAAACAGACGTTTTTTTATGCCTTAAAATAAGATATTCTAAGCGTTTAAAACCAATCTTATTTATTATTTTGTCTAAAATAAACTTCAGTTGCACCAAGGCCATATTTTTGATAATTGGCATCTTGAAAATCAATTCCGTCGTAACGGCCTAATAAAAAATCCAATTCTGCTTTTAAAATCCCTTCACCAACACCATGAATAAAAACGATTTTCGGAATGCGGTTTCGAATCGCAAATTCGATATGTCTTTTTGCCGTTTCGGTCTGCAGTGTCAAAATATCATAATTCGACATACCTCGTTTATTTGGAACCAATTTTTCGATGTGTAAATCAAATTCTGGAACGCCGACATCGCGTTTTTCTTTCTTTTCTTTGACAAAACTTCTTGGTTTTGGCTCTGTTTTTTCTTTTGAAACTTGTTCTAAATCTATTCTTTTAATAGAATTCATTAAATTACTGGAATCCTGAATTTTAAGCAACTCATTGACAAAAAATGTCATCATAAATCCATCCTCAGTTTCAATTAAAACTTCATTGTTTTTAACCGAAACTACTGTTCCGTTTATGGCTTCGTCAAGTACAGAAACCTTATCTCCTTTTACCAGCATCCTACTCTTCTTTATCGTTATTTTTACTTGGTGTTTTTGCGCTCAGTCGCATCATTCCAAACATGAAAACTACAATGGCAATTATCATGATATAGATATTTTTTTCTTTTGAAACCTGCTCATAGAACGCAACCGAAATCGCAAGAATCATTATTATAATTTTAAAAGCTTTCATCAAATCAAAGTTTAAGATTTCAAAAGTATAAAACTTTCAAGTAGTACTTCTATTCTACTCCAAACGTTTGTCATATTTTTTTAGTAAAATTGCAAAAAGATCTGCTGTGAGTTTAGAAAAATATATGATCCCCTGCCTGTTCAAAACCATCTTCGGATTTGAGTGTCTGGGCTGTGGATTTCAGCGCTCTTTATTCTTACTTTTTCAGGGCGAGTTTTTAGTCGCTTTTAAAATGTATCCAGCGATATTTACCTGCCTTTTACTTTTCGTTTTTATAACATTTCATTTTTTAGACAAATCTAAAAATTACAAAAAATTAGTTTGGAAAATGGCTGTTGTAAATCTCATTTTTATGCTGGGAGGTTATTACTTCAAACACTTTTATTTTTAGATTTTAGCCCCGAAGCCTCGGGATAGATTTTAGTCCCGAAGCCTCGGGATAGATTTTAGTCCCGAAGCCTCGGGATAGATTTTAGTCCCGAAGCCTCGGGATAGATTTTAGATTTTAGATTTTAGATTTTAGATTTTAGATTTTAGATTTTCTAAAAATCGCTCCGCTCTTTTTTGGAATTTGGAATTTATCCCGAGACTTCGGAATTGGAATTTTAACTAACTTTCACTTCTTAATCTGATCCAAAATATCATTCATCATCTCGATTTGCACTTTCTGAATTTCGATTAATTCTTGTCGCTGATGCATAATCAAGTGATCAATTTTATCGTGAATCATTCTAATTTCCAATTCCGATTTTAGATTAATCATATAATCTTTTTTAGCACGATTTCTGTCTTTTTCTTCCTGGCGATTTTGGCTCATCATAATTACCGGCGCCTGCAAGGCCGCAACGCAGGAAAGAATTAAATTTAAAAGAATAAACGGATACGGATCAAAACCTTTATTCAAAAAAAGAAAAACATTTGAAGCAATCCAGATAGTAATAAAAACAACAAATGAAATAATAAAAGTCCAGCTTCCACCAAAATCGGCTACTTTATCGGCAATTCTCTGTCCAAAATTTCTATTTTCTTCTTCATCTTCCACAATGCTGACAATCGATTTATCTTGTTTCAATGACGAAATTACATTCTTCTCCATTGCCGAAAGCGCTCCAATTTCTGTAGAGAGATAATTTGAAATATACTTCTGGCGGTACACATTTAATTCATTTACAGCAATACAGTCTTCATCATTAAAGTTAGGAAACTCTTGTTTGATTAAACCCAAAATAGGATCATGAATTGATTTTCCGCTTATTTTCTCATTTTCAGAAAAAAGAAAGTCCCGAAATTGCACTCTTAAATGTTTGATTATTTTTCATTTTTTTATGTTTTGAAGGCTAATTTACGCAATAAACTTCTTAAGAATTACATAAATAAGAACGTTCTGGCTTTGGTTTTTTATCACAAATAGAGCATTCTACAGAAAATTTCTTTAGTTAAATCGTGACTTTATTTCCAAAAAACGCCTTACTTTTAACGTTCCAAAATTATTCATTCATTTTTACCATTGTGACAAAAGACACTATCATACAAAACATAAAGGCTCTAAAGAGCCATTCGCACATAAACTACGGCATTAAAACCAAAACAGAAGACTTTACAGAAAAGCTTTTTTACACCCTTTTTGATTCTAATGCGGCATTAGATGAAAGCATTGATGAACTCGAAAAATGTTTTAAAGAAATCGCTGTTTTAGCCTGCAAAAAACCAGAAAATTTATGCGAATCGATTTGGGATAAGTTTCTAGAAAAACTGCCGAGTGTTTTAGAAAAACTAAATCAAGATGCCGCGTATATTTTAGAAAACGATCCCGCTTCAAACAGCATTGACGAAGTTTATTTGGCCTATCCCGGTTTTTATGCCATTGCCATCTACAGGTTAAGCCACGAACTGTATTTGTTAGATTTATTATTGTTTTCTCGTTTAATGAGCGAATATGCGCATAGAATTACAGGAACAGATATTCATGCCGGAGCAGATATTGCTTCGCCATTTTTTATCGACCATGCAACTGGAATTGTAATTGGAGAAACAACGGTAATTAAAAAACACGTCAAAATTTATCAAGGTGTTACGCTGGGCGCACTTAGCGTAAGCAAAGAAATGAAAAACGCTAAGAGACATCCTACCGTTGAAGCAAATGTCTGTATTTATGCCAATGCCACAATTTTGGGCGGAGGCACAATAATAGGCAAAAACAGTGTTATTGGAGGAAATTCATGGGTAACAAAATCAATCCCTGAAGATTCGATAGTATTAAACACCACTACAACAGAAGTTAAAATAAAAGAAAAAAGATAATGGGTCCACAGAAATTATTAAACCTAATTGGGAATACTCCTTTGATGGAAACCGTCAATTTGGTTCAAAATAAAAATGTAAAGCTTTTACTGAAACTGGAAGGAAACAATCCCGGCGGAAGCGTAAAAGACAGAGCGACATATAATATGATCGCGGTAACGCTTTAGAGAGAGGCGAGATCAAAAAAGGAGACAAATTAATTGAAGCAACCAGCGGTAATACTGGAATTGCCCTTGCAATGATTGCGCAGTTATTTGGTATAGAAATAGAATTGGTTTTACCAGAAGATTCTACAAAAGAACGTACACAAACGATGCGTGCTTATGGCGCCACAGTTATTTTAACGCCTGCCAGCGAAGGAATTATTGGCTCTCGTGATTATGCTGATAAAAAAGTAGAACAAGGCGGTTATTTGATGTTAAATCAGTTTGCGAATGACGACAACTGGAAAGCACACTATAAAACAACCGGCCCTGAAATATGGAATGACACAGAAGGAACTGTAACCCATTTTGTTTCGGCAATGGGAACTACGGGAACTATTATTGGTACTTCGACTTATTTAAAAGAAAAAAATCCAAACGTTCAGATTATCGGTGCGCGACCAAGCGACGGTTCTCAAATTCCTGGAATTCGTAAATGGCCGGAAGAATATCTTCCTAAAATTTTTGATGCTTCGAAAGTGGACACCGTTGTTGACGTAAGTGAAGAAGAAGCACGCGAAATGACAAAAAGACTAGCTCTTGAAGAAGGCGTATTCGCTGGAATGAGCATGGCTGACTCTGTTGCGGTTGCCCTCAAAATTGCCGAACAATTAGAATCTGGAGTTGTGGTTGCCATTATCTGCGATAGAGGCGATCGTTATTTGTCTTCGGATTTATTTGATTAGAAAAAGGTTCAAAGTTGCAAAGCTTCAAAGGTGCAAAGGTTTTACAGAAGTCCAAAAACTTTGTGCCTTTGAAGCTTTGAGCCTCGAAAAAAACCTTTGCCACTTTGCACCTCTGAGCCTTTGAACCTTTAAAAAAAAAAATGAACTACAGAAAACTAGGAAAAACAAACTTTACTATCTCTGAAATCTCACTTGGCACTTGGCAGGTTGGAGGGAAATGGGGATCGGGTTTTGATGATAAAACTGCAGATGAACTTTTGAATACCGCTATTGACAATGGCGTTAATTTTATTGATACTGCCGATGTTTATGAAAATGGTTTAAGCGAAACTGCTGTCGGCAGAGTGGTTCGATCTCGATCGGAACGAATTTATGTTGCAACAAAATGCGGCCGTCAGGTAAACCCGCATGTAAATGAAGGGTATACCCCAAAAGCGCTTCAGAAATTTGTGGAAGACAGTTTAAAAAGAACCGGACTAGAAACATTCGACCTTATTCAGCCGCACTGCCCGCCGACAGAAGTATATTATCGTCCTGAAATCTTTGAACTTTTTGACCGATTAAAAGAACAAGGAAAAATACTTAATCTGGGCGTAAGTGTGGAAAAAGTCGAAGAAGCCTTAAAAGCAATAGAATATTCTAATGTAACGACTGTTCAGATTATTTTCAATTTGTTTCGCCAGCGTCCATCTGAATTATTTTTCTCTGAAGCTAAAAAGAAAGATATTGGAATTATAGCAAGAGTTCCATTGGCAAGCGGACTTTTAACGGGTACATTTAGCGAAAAAACAACTTTTGATCCTCAGGATCATCGTAACTTTAATCGTAACGGAGAAGCATTTGATAAAGGAGAAACATTCTCTGGAATTGATTATGAATTGGGCTTACAAGTGGTTGAAGCATTAAAAGCCTTATTTCCAGAAACACCAAACCTTGCTCCTATTGCTTTGCAGTGGATTTTAAGTTTTAATGAAATCAGCTGTATTATTCCTGGTGCATCAAAAGTCGATCATGTTGTATCGAATTTATCGGTTTATGATACTCCTAAATTAACTTCGGAACAAATTTCAGAAATGAATAAAATATATAATGAATACATTAAACCGTCTGTTCACCAGCTTTGGTAATATTTTACTCAAAAAAAGGTTATTAAGATTTACATTCTTAATAACCTTTTTTATATATCAAACTCAATTCTAAATTCGGCTCCTTTATTTTTACCTTCGCTTGTAGCACTCAATCGGCCTTTGTTTCGTTCTATGATTTTTTTGCATAAATACAACCCTATTCCTGTAGAACCTTCGCTGGCAGTTCCAAGTCTACTCATTTTGGTAAACTTTTTAAATAATTCTTCAATCTGATTTTTATCGAAGCCTATTCCAGAATCTTGAACAGTTAAAATCAATTTTGAATCTTCAGAAAAAATTCTGACCTTGATTTCACTGTCAAAGTAAGAAAACTTAACCGCATTACTGATCAAATTAACCAAAACCTGAATCAGAAGACCTTCGTCAATTTTTAGTTTTGCTTCAACACATTCTAAAACCAAATTCAATTTTATATTTTTATCGAATAAACGCTGTTCTACCTGCTGATTTATAAAAGGAAAAATATTAGGAAATAAAACTGTTTTTATCTCTGGATTAACTTTTACGACTTCATCCTGCTCTTTTAACAGTTTAATAAAATTTTCTATATATCGAAACTGTAGATCAGTTGATTCACAGATTAATTCTGCCAGATTTTTTACGGAGTCTGAAGGATTTTCGCTTATAATTAATTTGGCCAGACCCTGCGGATTTCCAGCAAAATTTTTCAAATCATGCGAAAGCATATATACTAAATCCTGTTTCTCATTAATAAAATTTTCTGCTTCATAAATAGACTCTTGTATATTACACATAAGTAATCCTGCTTCGTCTGAATATTCTGTTGGTAAAACAGATAATTTTCTGGTACTGCGATAATCATCTAAAGCTTTTGAAGCAGTTGCAATAGGTTTTATAAGCTTATTTAAAACTAAAAGTGTTATCGCCGTGGCAAGCAAAGTCATTATTAACGAAAAAACCAGTATTGAGGTTGGCGAAATACTGTATTCAAAGTATAAAACAAAAAACAATATTCCGATTAAAGGAATGTGAATCCCAATAAAAGCAACAAATAAAAATTTAAATGCATAACTTTTTTTCAGAAAGCTGATTTGGGAGAGCTTGTGGTACAACTTCATAAAAAGCAACAATATTGTAGGTTAATTCTAGTTTTAATGGGCAAATTTGGGTAAACAAAATTAACTTTTAAAGCTTAGCAAACTAATTTTTTGAAGAATTTCTAAAATATTTTTAAAATAAAATTTGTAAAAGTTTTCAAAGGCTTATTTTTGCGCTATGGGAAGAAAAAATACAGACAAAGTTGTCTTTCATCAAATTCAAGTTCTTGATGCTGGTGCAAAAGGAGTTTCAGTTGCCAAAGCACCGGACGGAAAAGTAATCTTTATTCCGAATGTGGTACCTGGAGATGTGGTTGACGTGCAGACATTTAAAAAAAGAAAAGCTTATTACGAAGGTAAAGCTGTAAAATTTCATGAATTATCTGATTACAGAGTAGAGCCGGTATGCGAACATTTTGGAGTTTGCGGAGGTTGCAAATGGCAGAATATGAAATACAGCCAGCGACTTGCATTCAAACAAAATGAAGTTAAAAATCACTTACAAAGAATAGGAAAAATTGAACTTCCGGAATTTGAAACCATTTTAGGTTCTGAAAAACAGTTTTTCTATAGAAATAAAATGGAATTTTCTTTTTCTAACAGCAGATGGCTTACAGAAAAAGAAATTGAAAGCACAGAAGATTTAGGAAATAGAAATGCTTTGGGATTTCATATTCCTAAAATGTGGGACAAAATTCTGGACATCAATAAATGTCACTTACAAGAAGATCCTTCGAATGCAATTCGTAACGAAATCCGTGCCTTTGCAAACGAACATAATTTAGCTTTTTTTAATCCGAGAGAACATTCTGGATTATTGAGAACTGTAATGATTCGTACTGTTTCGACTGGAGAAATTATGGTTTTAATTCAGTTTTTTGAAGAAGACAAAATAAACAGAGAATTAATCTTAGATCACTTATACGAGAAATTTCCTCAAATTACTTCATTGCAATACGTTGTAAACGGAAAAGCAAATGATACCATTTACGACCAAGATGTTGTTCTTTATAAAGGAAGAAATTATATTTTGGAAGAAATGGAAGGTTTGAAATTTAGCATTAATGCAAAATCTTTCTATCAAACCAATTCAGACCAGGCTTACGAATTGTATAAAATCACCCGCGATTTTGCAGATCTAACTGGAAACGAAGTCGTATATGATTTATATACAGGAACAGGTACAATTGCTCAATTCGTTTCTAAAAAAGCAAAAAAAGTAATTGGAGTAGAAAGTGTTCCAGAAGCAATTATTGATGCAAAAGCAAATGCAGAACGCAATAATATTACCAATTGCGAGTTTTTTGTTGGAGACATGAAAGTTGTATTTAATGAAGCTTTTATAGCGCAGACATGGCAAACCTGATGTAATTATCACAGATCCGCCTCGCGACGGAATGCATAAAGATGTAGTAGAACAAATCTTGAAAATCGCTCCTAAAAGAGTCGTTTATGTAAGCTGTAATTCTGCAACTCAGGCTCGTGATTTAGCTTTAATGGATGAAAAATACAAAGTTACACGTGTTAGACCTGTAGATATGTTTCCGCAGACGCATCATGTTGAAAATGTTGTACTTTTAGAACTTCGATAGAAAATATACATGAAAAAAATAATCTCTATTTTGCTTCTCTTTACTTTTGGCTTATCAAGCTGTGAGAAAGATGATATCTGCGATGGAAGTACTCCAACTACACCAAGATTGGTAATTACATTTTACGATAGCGCCAACCCTACAAGAACTAAAAATGTCAGCAATTTAAAAGTAATTGGTGAAGGCATGGACGAGGGAATTGTTTTCAACGAAAATGCTTGCAGAAGATGATGAAACAAGATATTTGACCAGCGGTTCAACAGTATCAATTCCTCTAAAAGTTAATGACAGTACAGTTACTTATAAATTTATTTATAACGCAACCAGCACAAATCTAAATACGGATGTGCTAACTATTAACTACACTGGCCAAAATGTATATGTATCTAGAGCTTGTGGTTTTAAAACTATTTTTGATTTAAAGCCCGGAAGCGAATTTCTACGCACAGATCCAGATGGAGACAGTGTTTGGATGACTGATGTACAATTAAAAAACCCTAATATTGAATCTGAAGATGAAACACACATTGAAGTTTATTTCTAGTTTTTGTTTATTGTTTTCAGTGCTTTTAGGACAGGCTCAAGAAATTCCTGAGACTACAGTAAAAAAGGAAACCACAACGGCAAAACCTAAAACGGAAGTCGCCAAACCACAAATTCAGGAAGTTAAAAAAGACAGCGTTATAAAAACAGATCGTTACGGTCTTCGTGTTGGTGTTGATTTATACAAACTTACTCGCGGTCTTTATGATAAAGATTATAAAGGTGTGGAATTTGTCGGAGACTGGAGATTAACAAAAAAATATTATCTGGCGGCAGAATTGGGTTATGAAAATAAAACAACAGATGACGACCGATTAAATTCGTCGGCTTCTGGAACATATATTAAAGCAGGTTTTGATTATAATTTTTATGAAAACTGGCTCGACATGGAAAACTTAATCACAATTGGTCTTCGTGGTGGTTTTAGTTCTTTCAGCCAAGATCTAAACAGCTATAAAATTTATAATCCTAATCCGTATTGGGGAGAATTGCCTGCTGTAGATGTAAATCAAAAATACAGCGGACTTTCTGCTAGCTGGCTTGAGGTTGCTTTGGGATTAAAAGCGGAGGTTTTTGACAATATTTTTGTTGGTTTTGGCGTACAGCTAAAACTTCTGGCAACTAATAAAAAACCTAGCGGTTTTGACAATCTTTATATTCCAGGTTTCAATAGAACATATGACGGAAGTTTTGGTGTTGGTTTTAATTATACTGTTTCTTATTTCATTCCAATTTACAAGAAAAAAATAAAAATACCACAAATCCAAGAGATTGAGAAAAAATAAGGTACTTAGAGTTTAAGGTACTGAGGCACTAAGGTGCTGAGGTGCTGAGATTGAAAAAGCAGCCAATTTAAGAATTGGCGGCTTTTTATTTCAGTCAAAAACTTAAAATCTCAAAGTATCAGAACCTTAGAACCTCAGTACCTCAGTATCTTAGAACCTTAGTTCCTTAACCTACCCTATTTCTTTAATTCCTTTTACGAAAATCCATTTCATAAAAAGTTTTTCTCCCTCTTTGGTTTTTACCGCCTGAAATTTTGGACCAATAATCGTAGCCACCACAAAAGCAGTCAGCGGAATCCAAAATCCAGTTAATCCTGTATATGCGGCAACTATAAATCGTACTAAAATAAATAGAATTGCGAAAGTTCCTAATTGATATAAAAAAGCTCTTACTTGTAGTTTTGACATTTTTTTCTTTTTTGAGGTACAAAGTTACAAAGGCTCAAAGGTGCAAAGGTTGTTCGCCTCTTTAATTTTGTTGTATTTGTTCCAAATTTTTAATATTCTTATCGAGTGAAAGTTTTAAGGTGGAAAGATGCAAAGTAATTCCCTTTGCCTCTTTGCACCTCTGATCCTTTGCACCTATTCAGAGACCTGAAATTTCGTTCTCTTACTTCCTTCGTACATTTCGTATTTCACCAAACGCGCTTCTAAACTAGCGTTGAAAAGTTTAATTTTTCTTGAAGGTTTTAGTCCAACGAATTTTAAAGCTTCTAGGTTTGCTGTAATAAACCAAGCATTTGTTCCTGGATAGTTTTTCTTTAGTGTATCTCCAATACTGGTGTAGAATTTCTCCATCTGAATATCCAAACGCTCATCATACGGCGGGTTGAACACAATATGAAGTTTTCCTTCTGTTTCTTTTTCCGTATCAAAAAAGTTATCCTCACGGATTGTTACATAATCCTCCAGATTTGCATTTCTAATATTGTCTTTTGCTTTGCTTACTGCACTTGGCGCTTTATCGTAACCTTTAATAGTATAATGAAACTCTTTTGTTTTTTTCATCAAACTATTTATAATTTCATCGAACAAATCATTGTCCCAATCTTTCCATTTTTCAAAAGCAAATTCTTTTCTGTTGATATTTGCTGGAATATTGCAGGCAATCATTGCCGCTTCTGCCAAAAAAGTTCCAGAACCACACATCGGGTCCAAAAAGTGACTTTGACCTTCCCAGCCTGACAACAATAAAATTCCCGTCGCCAAAACCTCATTAATAGGTGCAATATTCGTAGCGGTTCTGTAACCACGCTGATGCAGTGAGTTTCCAGAAGTATCTAAAGCAACCGAAACCTGATCTTTATCAATATGAACGTTAATACGTAAATCTGGATATTGTTTATCAATACTTGGGCGTTGTCCTGTTCTCTCTCTAAACTGATCTACAATGGCATCTTTACATTTTTGAGAAACAAACTCAGAATGATTGAAATACGTAGAATGCACTGTGGCATCAATTACAAAAGTCTGATTTGCATTTAAAAATTTCGACCAGTTTACACCCGAAATTCCTTTATACAATGCCTGCTCATTATTAGCTCTAAAAGAGTAAATTGGTTTTAAGACTTTAAGAGCCGTACGCAAAGACAAATTGGCTTTATACATAAAACCTTTATCTCCCTTAAAACTTACCATTCTCACTCCCTTTTCAACATCCTGAGCTCCAAGTGCGCGTAATTCTTGTTCTAATATTTCTTCAAAGCCAAAAAAACACTTGGCGATCATTTTAAAATTTTCTTCCATCTTATCTATTGATTTAAAAAAAACTAAAATTTAAAAAAGATGCATTACAGCGCATCTCTAGATAATGCAACAATGTATCGTTGCTAAATAGTTATTTTTCGGCAAAAATACACTAAATTTGCCGGACTTTGAATTAATTGAAATAGAATAAATGTCTGAAAAGCATAACGCATCAAACCCAAATCAAGAAGATGACAACCAAAATTGGTATACTTCGTGGTTTGACACTCCTTATTATCACATACTTTATAAGGACCGCAATTATCGTGAAGCTCAGGTTTTCATGGACAACTTAACGCACTACCTTAATTTGCCGGAAAAAGCAAAAGTGCTTGATTTGGCATGCGGAAAAGGCCGTCATTCTATTTATTTAAATCAGCTGGGGTACGATGTTCTTGGTGCAGATTTATCTGAAAACAGCATTGCAGAAGCCAGCAAAAACAGCAATGAAACACTTCATTTTAAAGTGCATGACATGCGCGAACCCTTTGAAGAAAAGTTCGATGCTATTTTTAATTTGTTTACAAGCTTTGGTTATTTTGAAAATGACGATGACAATCTCACTACGCTGAAAGCAGTTAAAGAAAGTTTATCTGAATATGGTTTTGCCGTAATCGACTTTATGAACGTAACTCAGGTAATTGAAACTTTAGTTCCTGAAGAAACTAAAACGGTAGACGAAATTGATTTTCATATTAAAAGATATATTGAAGATGGACATATTTTTAAAGAAATTGATTTTGAAGACCAAGGACGAAAATATCATTTTACCGAAAAAGTAAAAGCACTAAGTTTAAAAGATTTTCAGGATTTAATGGACGAAGCTGGTATTTACCTTTTAGATATTTTTGGAGATTATAAACTCAAAAAATTCCACAAAACCGAAAGCGAAAGATTAATCATGATTTTTAAGTAAGTTTATTCGTTTTAACTGTTAATTTGTTTAATCACTTAATCAAATTGACAAAAAAACCGATTAAACGATTAAACAAAAAACCGATTAAACATAAAATGAATTATCTACTACCCTTATTTTCTGTACTTTTAGGATATAGCGTGGCTTTGTTTATTAAACCAAATAACAAAAGCAATTTAAAACTTCTTGCTTGCTTTCAGCGGTTCATTTTTGTTGTCATTAACGGTAATGCATTTCGTCGCCGGAGGTTTACAAATCTCACAATCATAATATTGGTATATTTATAATGGTCGGGATTTTATTCCAGATTGTTTTGGAATTTTTCTCCAAAGGAGCAGAACACGGCCACGTTCACGGACACGCAAAAATGTCTCAAATTCCGTGGTTATTATTTATAAGTCTTTGTATTCATGCCTTTTTAGAAGGTTTTCCAGTAAGTCATCATCACGATTTAGCTCTTGGAATTGCCATTCATCATTTGCCGATTGCGGTAATTTTAACGACATTTTTCATCAATGCCGATTTAAACAAAAAAGCCATTTTTGCTTTTATGCTGACTTTTGCCATTATGACACCGCTAGGAACTGTCGCATCTGAATATTTACCATTTCTAAACGATTATTACACCGAAATAACAGCAATTGTAATTGGTATTTTATTCCATATTTCGTCAACTATTATATTTGAAAGCGGCTGAAGGACATAAATTTAATATTGCCAAAGTTTCCATGATTGTTCTCGGAATTTTATTGGCATTCTTTCTATAGATTTCCTAACAGGTTTTAAAAACCTGTTAGGTATAAATTTATAAAGTCTTATAATCTGTTGTATTGAAAAAAACCTGTTAAGTATAAATTTTATAATTCTTAGATATAATCTGTTGTATTAAAATACCTAACAGGTTGAAAAAACCTGTTAGGATAGTACATTAAATTTCAATTATCTAATTTAATTACCTGCTCTCTTTTTCTCTTCCTGATTTCCAAAAGCACGCTCTTTTACATTTATCTTTTTGTTTCCGAAATTATACACTACAGATAAACGTACAAACCTGTTGCTCTCTTTTTGATCATACACCTGTTTTACACCATTTACAACCGAAGTAAAATCTTTTAAATAAGATGTATTAAAAATATCATTTGCTAAAAACGCAACCTGCATCGTTTTATTAAACAAATCCTGTTTAAAACCAATATCAAAACTAGAGGTATAACCTACTTCATACAAACCACTTTTAAAAGGCGAACTATAACTAAAATCAATTTGCAGTTTTGTTGTTTTTCCTACTACAAAAGTATTGTTTGTAGAAAAATCAATTTGTAAACTATTTGACGGCGATGCATTTATATCTTTTATAAACTCTGTTTTTGCTCCCAAAAAGTACAACGAATTTTCACTTGACCACCATTCTGCAAAACTTGCCGAATAACTTTCACCAATTCCATAATTTACGTTTTTAAAATAGTTTTCGCGCGTTACAATCTGAGTATTCGTTTCTGGGTTTGCAGTAAACAAAACGCCATAACCGTTGGTAACCACATTTACAAAAACACTTGTTCTCAATATTTCTTTATAAGAATGCGCAAACTCAAAATTATCACTAAATGAAGGCCTTAAAAACGGATTTCCTTCTGAATAACTATTGCTGTTAATGTAAATTCTAAACGGATTTAATAAATCAAAACGAGGTCTGTTAATTCTTTTTCCATAATTCAAACTAAAAGTGTTATTTTCATTTTTCTTGTACGAAGCATAAAACGTTGGAAATAATTTCAAATAATTATTTTCTGTTTCCTGATTCATAGTTTCAGAAAATCCGTTTGTCTGTGTGTTTTCCAATCTTAATCCCATTTGGAAATTCCATTTTGAACCGAATTTTTTATCTCCATTAATATAAACCGCCTGATTATTTTCGGTGTATTTGAATCGGTTTGACTGCGCAGAATCTAATTCTGGAGTTCCTGTAATAGTATTGTAATACAGTACATCGCTTATACTATTTGTAAAACTCATTTTTGCGCCATACGATAAATTTAAAGCTTGAAATGGATGTTCCATATCGGCCTTAAAACTCCAGTTGTCAATATCTTGATTTGAAATATTCCTCCCCGACTGATTTACATCTACAAATACCATTTCTGGCGTATAATTATTGGCAATAAAATTTCTATCGAATTTCGAGTTGTAATCAAAATAATCCACATCAAAAGATAATTTTCTTTTTAAAGAATCCAATTTGGTTACCAAATGTGCATTGTAGGTTTGATTTTTAGATCCTTTATCCGTAAAACTATTATTCAGCGTAACATTATCCAATTTGTTTTGAATCGTATAATTATCAATTCGAATATCCGATTTAAAATCAGGGTTATTTCTGTCATTTAAATATTGAAAACCAATTGAAGTACGTTCAGAAAGATCATAATCTAAAGCCAGTTTTCCAGAAAGGTTTTCCGTTTTTACTTTCGTTACGCTTTTCATATGCGAAAGTCCGTCAGGAAAATACATTTTCAAATCATCAGTAGCATTCAAATAACCTGTTTTTGCATTTACGCTGGCAGAAAATCTAAATTTATTCTTGTTGTAAAAAAAGTTATCCCTTAAAGTGTAAATTCCGAATTTATTTTGATCGTAAGAAACTGTCGTTGCATTTTTCCAAGAATCACGTACCCCTTTTTTCATAATAATATTTATCAATCCGCCAGTTCCTTCTGCATCATATTTTGCCGGCGGATTACTAATGATTTCAATATTCTTAATATCGAGTCGCCGAAATAGATTTCAAAAAGTTGTTCAATTCCTCCCCTGCCAACTCAATTATTCTTCCATCAATCATCACGCGGGAAGTCCCTTTTCCTAATATTGTGATCATATCATTTTTTACCACGACACCAGGCGCTGTATTAATAGCACTTAAAGCATCTCCGCCAACTGTAGTCAAATTGTTTTCTAAATTGTAAACCAAACGATCTGGTTTCTGTTCGACTGTTTTCTTTTTAGATTGAATAACAACTTCTACTAAATTGGTTGTGCTTTCTTTCAAAATAATTATTCCTAAATCTGTATCCTTTTCAATTGTAATTTCTTTGTCATAATCTTCAAATCCTAACAGGCTTATTCCAATCTTATAAGAGCCTTTTTTGAGGTTAATTTCAAAATTGCCATTTTGTTTTGTTGTGGTTCCGTTAATGATTTTTCCTTCAGAATTTGATATCGAGATATCTGCCCATTCTAATGGAGTTCTTTCGCTGGCAATTTTCCCTTTTAATTGAAATGATTGTGCTAAACAAAATAAAGGCAGTACTAAAAAGATAAGAAGGTTTAATTTTTTCATGATTTCTAATTTTAAAACTTGTTCGATTAATTTGAAGCAAAGTTGCCTTAGAAATTTTCAGATATCGACCGACAAAAAAAAGTCGAACCAATTTCTGCAGTAGAAATCAGTTCGACTTTATAGGGTATGAAGTACGACTTTTTACAAACCTTTTATTATGAAGCGTTTCGGTAGGCGGTCGGCGTTAAATTCGTATATTTTTTGAAAGAAGTATTAAAGGACGATTTGGAGTTAAAACCAACTTCATATAAAATTTCCAGAACAGTAAGCTGGCTTTTGGACTCATCTTTTAAAATATTCATTGCTTTTTGAATGCGGTATTCATTCACAAAATCAAAAAAATGCTGATCCATTTTATGATTAATCAAAACAGATAAATCCCGAACCGGAATATCAATTTGGTTGGCCAGTTCTTGAATCGTAAGTGATGGATCTAGAAAAGGTTCTTTCTCTGCCATATATTGTTTCAATGTCGAAATTTGAGCGTCGACAACTTCATCTTGATGTTCTTTTACTTCAATTGTATTTTCATTCTTTTTCGGCAGAATATCTTTGGTTAATTTCAATTTGGAATTAACACCTCTAAAAAGTTCTGGATGTTTTAACGCTTTCATTATAAACCAACACGTTATAAACAAAGCTATACTGCCAACGAGTACATTTGACCATAAAAAAACTTCTCGAAAACCGCTGTAACGGATTATGTTTTTTAACGCTACTATAAAATGTGCCGCAAGAAATACACAAGTAATCTGAAAAAGCCATTTATAGGTAGAAGTGCTTGCATTGGCATAATTTTCCATATAGATTTCTCGATATTTCTTCAAAATCAAGAAAACACTCACGATATAAAATGCGTATTGAAATTCGATCAAAATCTGAATAAAATAAATTTCCGCCATTTGATTAAGCGATGGTAAAAAAGTCTCTAAATCTGTATCGTTTAAGTAAATTCTTGGAAGAAAAGATAAATTGACCACGACAAAAGGAATTGCATGCACTAAATGTTTCCATTTTAATCTAAAATCAGAATAACAAACGGCTAAAACAAAAAGATAAAACAAGGGCATACCAAACAAACAAGCTGTAGCTCTAAAAATCTCTAGATTTAATTCCATCCGCGTACTCGTGTCAATAAAAAAACCGCTGAGATCAATAGCAGAGAAAATAAAAAACCAAGCAAATAATCGGTTAGCTAATTTATTTTCCGTTTTTACGGTTAACAAAAAAAATGCTAATAATAAAGAAACGAAAACTGATATTCGAGCTATTCCTTGTAATAAATCTAATTTGTCCATTTATCTTTTAATATTAAACAAATATAATATTTTAGTTCATTTAATGAAGATGTAAGAAAGCATTCGCAACATCATAAATAAAACATAAAAAGATCTTTAATTCTTTGTGACTTTGCTCACATAATTTCGCGATTGATAGAAAAAAGATTAATTTTGACCAGTCTAAATAACGATAAAATGACATTTACGAAAACTACTGAGCAAGCATCAAAGTATGAACATTTAGAAAAAATGTCTGTTCATGAATTGTTATCCAATATTAATCAAGAAGACAAAACTGTTCCTTATGCAGTCGAAAAAGCGGCTACGCAAATAGAAACTTTGATTCCGCAAATCGTCGCTAAATTAAAATTAGGAGGCAGATTATTTTATATCGGAGCAGGAACTTCTGGTCGACTTGGTGTTGTTGATGCTTCTGAGTGTCCGCCAACATTTGGCGTTCCTTTTGATTTGGTAAATGGCATAATTGCCGGCGGTGATACAGCCATAAGACGTGCTGTAGAAAACGCTGAAGACAGCACTACAAACGCTTGGATTGATCTTCAAAATCATAATATCGATTCTAATGATGTCGTGATTGGAATTGTCGCTTCTGGTACAACTCCTTATGTTATAAGCGGTTTAGAAGCTTGTAATCAAAATAATATTATTACGGGCTGTATTACTTGTAATGAAGGAAGTCCGCTGGCATTGACGGCTCAATTTCCGATTGAAGTAGTTGTTGGACCAGAATTTATTACCGGAAGTTCGAGAATGAAAGCCGGAACTGCACAAAAATTGGTTTTGAATATGATTTCTACCGCGACGATGATTCAGCTTGGAAAAGTTAGAGGCAACAAAATGGTAGATATGCAGTTAAGTAATATAAAACTGGTTGATCGCGGCGTTAAAATGATTATGGACGAAATTCCAGTTTCATACGAAGAAGGTTCAGAATTACTAAAAAAATATGGCGCGTGAGAAATGCTGTTGATAATTATAATAGGTAAAAGGTTTTCTTTAATTTAACCGCAAAGCACGCAAAGTTTTTTGTTTGTAATGCTTTGTATAAAACACAAAGTCCGCTAAGCTTTATCAAAAAAACTTTGCGTCCCGAGGCTTCGGGATTGCGTAAATCTTAGCTCAATTTGCGGTTAAATGTAAGTCCAACAACCTGAAACAAAAAATTATAAAAATAATGTCTACAAATAAAGAATTACTGAGAAAAGGAGTAAAATATCTAACAGGCGCTCTGCCTTTGATGTTTTTGGGGCCATCGTTGATTTATAATGCTTTTATGAATCAGCATACCGATTGGCACTATCTTGTTCTGGGAATCGGAATTGTGGCTTGTTTGTGCTCTATGTTTTTGATCTTTTTAGGATTGAAAATCATTATGAAAGGTTTATTTAATGACTAAATAGTCTTCAAATAAACCTGACAGGTTTAATCATCTCTACACTTTTAATCTTTAGGAAGCAAAATGGAAAGTTTAATTCACATTCAGAAAACATTCGAAAAAGTTGTTTACATCGACAAAAAAATAAACAATCGAGAGTTTGAAGATTGTGTTTTTAAAAAATTGTGATTTTTCAAACAGCAACTTTGCGTATAATACCTTTTTGGACTGCGAATTTATTGACTGCAATCTTTCTATGACAAGTTTAGCCGGAACGAGTTTAAAAAATGTCACTTTTAAAGATTGTAAACTTCTCGGAATCGCTTTTAACGAATGTGATGACTTTTTGTTCCAAGTTTATTTTGAAGATTGTACTTTGGATTATGCTTTATTTTCGAATAAAAAAATGCCAAAAACAAAGTTCATCAATTCTTCTGTGCGTGAAGTAACTTTTATCGGAACCAATTTAACGAGTTCGGTTTTTGATAATTGTAATCTTGATGGCGCCATTTTTAACGAAACGCAGACTGGCTTCAGTCGATTTTAGAACAGCCTATAATTATAAAATTGATCCTGAATTTAATCCGATGCGAAAAGCGCAATTTTCTAATGATGGAATTATAGGATTATTGGATAAATATGATATTAAGATTGTATGATAATTATACTTCTAATGATATCGCCTCCATGAGGCTTAAAAAACTAATTCAATTTTGTTTTTTTCTATAAAGATGTTACTCCTAACGGAGTTTAGATTAGATTTAAAAAAATTCAAGCTCTATAAGAGCGCTATATTTATAGAAAATTGATTTTTGTTTAGTAAGAGCTCCTTCGGAGCGGTATAGCAACATAACTTTATAATCATGAAATCTGATCAGCATTATTTAGAAAGTGTCAAAAAGCAATTTTTATATTATAAAATGCTTGGACAAAAAGCTATCGATCAATTACAGCCAGAACAACTTTTTGCGGCGGTAAATGAAGATACAAACAGCATTGCCACAATTGTAAAACACATTTCTGGCAATATGCTTTCGCGCTGGACTGACTTTTTAACTTCTGATGGAGAAAAAGACTGGCGAAACCGCGATGCTGAATTTGAGAATGATTTACAGTCAAAAGAAGAAGTTCTGGAAGTGTGGAACAAAGGCTGGACTTGTCTCGAAAATGCTTTGGAAGGCTTACAGCCAGAACAGCTTTCAGAAATTATTTATATTCGAAATGAAGGCCATACTGTTATAGAGGCAATAAACCGTCAATTGGCGCATTATCCGTATCATGTGGGGCAAATTGTTTTTTATGCCAAACAATTGAAAAACAGTGAATGGGAAAGTTTATCGATTCCGAAAAATAAATCGGGAAATTACAATGCTGAAAAGTTTGCCAAAGAAAAAGAAATTAAGAACTTTACCGATGATGAATTAAAAAAGATTGAAATAACTTATTGACTGCGCTCAAGATGACACAAAGTATATCACTAGCCCTGATGGAAGCAGCATCCTTTTGTGCTGGGGTTCAGCACAAAAGATATAGCGGACAGCAGGATTAGCTTCTAACAAAACAACTTATTTAAATGAAAAAATTTATATTCTTATTTCCTTTTCTGGCTTTGGTTTCGTGCTATAATACAGAACACAATTGTAAAGATTTCAAAACTGGAAAATTCAAATTTGAGTTTGAAGTTAACGGCGTAAAAAAAACAACTTATTTTGAGCGTAAAGACGATATCGAAATCGAAACTTTTGACGGGAAAACTGATACTGCGACAATACGCTGGGTAAGTGACTGTGAATATGTACTGCAAAAAAAACATCCGAAAAATATGGCAGAGGAAAAAGCGATCAGTATGAAGATTTTAAACACTTCTAAAGATTCGTATACTTTTGAATTCGGAATGGTTGGTTCTGAAGAAAAACAACGAGGCAAGGTTTACAAAGTTGACTAATATATTAAAGTTCCATTTCGGGACTTTTTTTATGGGCGCAAAATGCAAAACCTCTGTCCCTCTGCGTCTTTGTACCTTTGCTCCTTAATAAAAAAATAAAACGTGTTTCTTTTACATTTCTATTTAAAATAGTATTTTAGAACTCTAATCTAACCCAATGAAAAATACCATTTCGCAAAGAGTTGCCGACTTTTTAAAAAGTTATCCGCCTTTCAATTTTTTACACCAGAAAGACTTAGAAAAACTCTCTGAACAGATTTCTATTATTTATAAAGATAAAGATGCTGTAATTTTTGCTGAAAATGACAAAACACATGATTCTTTTTATGTGGTTCATAAAGGTGCAGTTGCTTTGAAAAAAAGTACTAAAAATACAGTTTTAGATATGTGTGATGAAGGTGATATTTTTGGCCTTCGCCCGCTTTTGGCACAGGAAAATTATATTATGGAAGCTGTGGCTCATGAAGAAAGTATTTTATACGCCATTCCAATTGCGGTTTTTAAACCTTACGCGCTTGAGAATAGAAATGTCGGTAATTTTTTGATTGAAAGTTACGCTTCCAACACACGGAATCCGTACTCTGATATTCATAAAGACAAATTATATGGTGATGATCTGCTCAATGAAAATCTAAATTCAAGCAATCATTCTTTTGATTTAGCGCCAATTAAATATTCCAAAAAAATTGTAACCTGCAGTCCGTCAACTACGGTAAAGGATATTGCTAAAATCATGGGGAAAAAGAAAGTTGGTGCAATTTTGATTGTGGACGAAATGCTTCCAATTGGTATTTTGACAGATAAGGATCTTCGAAATAAAATTGTTACGGGAGATTTTCCGATAACAACGACTGCCGAAACGATAATGACAAAACCAGTTATTACGTATTCCAAAAAAATGACGGTTACAGAGGCGCAGATGGCAATGATGAAGAGCAATATCAGTCATTTGTGTTTAACGAAAGATGGTACAGTCAATACCAAAGCGGTCGGTATTTTATCGAAACATGACGTTATGGTGGTGCTTGGAAATAATCCAGCGGTTTTGATCAAAGCGTTGAAACGTACCAAAAAAATTAAGGAAATAAAACCTATCCGCAACCAAATAATGCAATTGCTTCAAGGTTATCTGGATCAAAATATTCCAATGACTTTGATAACCAAAATCATAACCGAACTTAATGAGGCTTGTACCACTCGTGTAATCGAAATTTGTATCGAAAAAATGAGCAGTCCGTCGCCGGTAAAATTTGCCTGGCTGGCACTAGGAAGTCAGGGTCGCGGCGAACAAATGTCGCATACCGATCAGGACAATGCCATTGTGTACGAAAATGTAAATGACGTTTTTAGGGATGAAACTAAAATCTATTTTCAAAAATTTGCCAGTCTTGTTAATAAAGGTCTTTTTGAAATTGGCTACGATTACTGCCCTGCAGAAATGATGGCGTCAAACCCGAAATGGTGTATGAGTCTGGATGAATGGAAAAGTCAAGTCCACCATTGGATCACCAATCCTGGTAAAAATGAAGTTTTGTTATCGTTTATTTTCTTTGATTACAGTATGACGTATGGAGATGCCGAAATTGTAAATCAATTGTCTGATTCTATTTTTGAAAACGTAAAAGCCAATCCTATTTTTTATATGCATTTGGTAAGCGGTGCTTTGCAAAGCCCTTCGCCTACTGGTTTCTTTAGACAATTTTTGGTTGAACAAGATGGTGCAAACAAAGATAATTTTGATATTAAAAGAAGAGCTTTAATGCCATTGACAGATCTTGCACGTGTTTTAATTTTATCTCATTCTGTAAAATCAATCAGCAATACGGCCGAACGTTTTGAAAAATTGGCTGAATTAGAACCAAATAATAGCGAATTGTATTTGTCATGTTCGTATTCGTTTAAAGCTTTGTTGAAATTTAGAACTAAACAAGGGTTATTGCATCATGATTCTGGTCAGTTTATCGAATTGGAATCTTTAACTAAAATGGAAAAAATTAAACTGAAACGTACTTTTAAAACCATAAAAGAACTTCAGGAACTTATTTCGGTACGTTTTAATATTTCAAATCTGGTATAGCAATGAGTTTATTTAATTTTTGGAAGAAAGAAGAAGACAATCTCTTTGATGAAAATATCACCATTGAAGAAACTCGTTTTGTTGTTTTAGATACTGAAACAACTGGTTTTGACTACGAAAATGACCGAATGTTATGCATTGGTGCGTTGGTGCTTCAAAATGGAATTATTTCTGTTCAAGACAGTTTTGAGATTTATCTTGAACAGGATCATTATGATAAATCGACCGCTCAGATTCATGGTATTTTAAGAGATTTATTAGTTAGACGTCCAACTGAATTAGAAGCTTTACAGCAGTTTTTAGATTTTTTGGGAGATTCAATTATCATTGCACATCACACCATTTTTGATGTTACGATGATTAACAAAGCCTTGGAAAGAAATGGGCTTCCGCATTTGACTAATAAAACGTTAGATACCGCATACTTGTATAAAAAGACTTTAATTCAATCGCATTTATTCGAACGTAAAGATCATTATACTCTAGACGATCTTGCCGATAAATTTGATATTTCTAAAAAAGACCGTCACACTGCTTTGGGTGACGCCTATATAACTGCCATTGCTTTTCTTAAAATTGTAAAAAAACTAAGAGAAAAAAAAGCGGTTAACTTAAATCAGCTTTTTAAATGATTTTAAGTTTTTTTTAGGAGTCTTAAATTTACATTCAAATACTATTTTTTACCATTTAATAATATAAGACTTATAAAAATTAGCAATAAGAAAAAATAGCCTTAACCTGTATTTTGTTTTTGTGAGATAGCTTTGTTCTGATCAAAAAAAACAAAAAAACAATTATGAAAGCTAACTTTTTAAAATCTATTACCTTGCTTGGACTTGCAGGTTTTTCTGCAATCAGTTGTCAGGATGATGACAAAAAATCTTCTAACGATGTAAATACCAGCATCGATTTTACTTCACATTCAAAAGTACCTGCTTTTGTTTATCCAATGACTGGATTCGAAAACCTAAAAATCAGTACTTTAATTGCAAGTTCAGACGTACTTCCAGAATCTCCTACATTCGTTTATGGTGCACAGCCAGATGGTGCCGGATTAATGAAAGACCCAAATGGAGACGGATATATCATGATTACGAATCACGAAATTCTTCAATCGGTTTCTAGAGTTTATTTAGACAAAACTTTCAAACCTGTAAAAGGAGATTACTTAGTTGATGGTGTTGGAGGTTTAACTCGTTTGTGTTCAGCAACGTTGGCTACACCAGAAATTCACGGATTTGGTCCAATCTTTTTAACTGCAGGAGAAAGCGGTCAGGAAAGTATGGTTCACGGAATCAATCCATTAGGATTATCTTCAGATAAAGGCAGAACTGACAGAGTTTTACCCGCTTTAGGAAAAGCAAGCATGGAAAACGCTGTGCCGCTTCCAAAAGAAGCTTATCCAGGAAAAACGGTTATCCTTATTGGAGAAGATCAATCGTATGCAACTTCTCACGTAAGTGCTGGACAATTAATTATGTACATGAGTACGGTTGGCGATTTATCAAACGGAAAATTATATGCTTTAAAAAGAACAGACGGAAATCAGGTTGAAACAACTATGACATTAAACAATTCATATCCTGTTCAATTTGTTGAAATTCCGAATGCTAAAAACTTAACTGGAGCGGTAATCAATACAACTGTAAATGATTTAAAAGCAATTCGTTTTTCGAGAGTTGAAGATGTAGATTACAGAAAAGGAAGCGCAAGCAACAATAGAGAAGTTTATTTTACTGCAACAGGTCAGGCAACTAATAATGCTCCAGTTGATGGATACACGATGTGGGGAAGAGTTTATAAATTGAAAATGGATGCTGCAGATCCGCTTAAGGGAACTTTAGAATTAGCTGTTGAAGGCGACAGTACTCCTGGAACTGGAATCATTAATCCTGATAACTTATGTGTAACAGAAAACTTTGTATACATTCAGGAAGATGGTGATAGTTATTATGCTGATGCTAAACATGACTCTTACATCTGGCAGTACAATATTGCTTCAAAACAAAATAAAGCGTGGTTAAACATGAACCACAAAAGAACTGACGTTGCTTGGAATACTTTATACAACCAATCTGGTGAAATGAGATTTGGAAGCTGGGAATTTGGTGCAATGGAAGATATATCTGATATCATTGGTGTTCCAGATACTTTTACCGTAAATATTCACCCTCACACTTGGCAGAGCGATGCATTTAAAAATGCTGACGGTTCTGGAACTCAAACTAACAAAGAAGGCGGACAAACTGTAATTATCAGAAACGTACAACGATAATAATTTGTTCCAACTATAAAGCAACCCTTATTTTTCGATAAGGGTTGTTTCTATTACAGTACTATTATGAAATTTAAATACCTTACATTTCTATTTTTAACAATTTGTTTGTTTTTTTCATGCAAAGAAAGTGAAACTTCAAAAGCAACAATCAAACAAGATTTACTGATTGATTTAACGAAATTAAATAACGAAATTGTTGATTTTCAAAAACTAGTAACGAGTAATTCTTCCCAAAAAGAAATAGTCGAACAATTCAAAAAATCACGTTTGGTTTATAAAAAAGTCGAATGGGCAATTGAATATTTTATTCCAGAAACAGCCCGATTTATGAATGGTCCTGCTTTGGATGAAATGGAATTAGAAGAAAACAGATCTTTTGAACCACACGGTTTTCAGGTGATGGAAGAAATGATTTATCCAGAATATAATCCAGAAAGCAAAGAAGATTTAATAAGAGAAATAAATATTTTTAAGTCGAATATTGAACAGCTGAAAAGGACTTTTGACGTTATTACCATCAGCGATGATTATGTTTTAGATGCAATTCAGCAAAATGTATTTAGAGTTATAGCTTTAGGAATTACAGGCTTTGACAGCCCTATTTTGCAATCTTCAATTCCAGAAGCTGGACAAAGTTTGGTTGTGATTCCAACATCACTTGAAAAAATTAATGCCAGTAATAAATCATTACAAGTATTAAAAAAATTAACTTCTAAAGCGCAAAAATATTGTCAAGAAAATAGCAATTTCAACGCTTTTAACCGTGCTGTTTTTATTACCGAATATCTGAATCCGATTTCGAAAAACTTAAAAGCTTTTCAAAAAGAAGATCATATTAAGAATGTAAAAAAAAGCAGTCCGCTAAAACCAACTATTGAAACTTTATTCGACCAAGATGCTTTTGATGTAAACGCTTTTGTACTTTCAGAAGAGTATAATTATACAAAAGAAAAAGCCCTTTTGGGAGAAAAATTGTTTTACGACAAAAGCCTTTCTAAAAACAATGACCGAAGCTGTGCGACTTGTCATAATCCAGAAAAAGCTTTTACAGACGGTTTGAAAACAAACCTTTCGCTAACTGGTTCTAACTTAGCCCGAAACACTCCTACTCTAACTTACGCTTCACTGCAAAATGCGCAATTTTGGGATATGCGTCAATTAGATTTAGAAAAACAAAGTGTCGATGTGATCCAGAATAAAGATGAAATGCATGGTTCTATGGAAAATATTCATGCTAAAATTTTATTAGATCAGGATTATATAAAACTATTTAAAAAGGCTTATCCTAAAACCTCTAAAGCTGAAGCATGGCAGATTCAAAATGCTATTGCCAGTTATGTACGCTCTTTAAATTCTTTTGATTCCAGATTTGATGACTATATGCGTGGAAATAAAAATGCCTTAAACAATCAGGAAATTGAAGGAATGAATCTTTTTATGGGAAAAGCAAAATGTACTACTTGTCATTTTACACCTTTATTTAACGGAACGGTTCCGCCAAGTTATTCTAAAACGGAACATGAAGTTATTGGAACTCCAAATGAAGCTTCTGGAAAATCATTGAGTCCAGATCAAGGTCGTTATTTATACAATAAAATGCCGCAGTTAGTAGGTGCTTTTAAAACACCCACTGTTAGAAATGCTTGCAGTTACTGCGCCCTATATGCACAACGGGGTTTTTAAAACTCTAGAAGAAGTGGTTTCTTTCTATAACAAAGGCGGTGGTCAAGGTTTAGGATATGAAGTAGAAAATCAAACTTTACCTTTTGACAAACTGAACTTAACAGTGAAAGAAGAACAAGATCTTGTTGTTTTTATGAAAACACTTACGGATAAAAAATACCAATAAAAACCAGTAATAACTTCCAATTGCAAAAACGCCAGAAATTATTTTTCTGGCGTTTGTTATTTCTTAGTCTATAATCAATCGATACGGAAACACGTTTGATGATCTATTTTTAAGATGCTTCATAAAGCTGTCACACAAATATTCCCATTCTGAATTTGACAAATTTTGTTTTTCTTCCTGATTTGTTTTTATGAAAATATCTACAGTACGGCTAAAACCAGCTTTTACCGAAATTTCTTTTCGCGTTCCCTTTTCAATTGTAATATCGGCTATTGAACTTTTAAAATGATTAAATCCAAAAGCTTTAATGTCTGCAAAAGTTACAATTCTGCCACGAGTCAGCAAGGCATTTCTATAGGCCAGAATTCTGTCTTTATTGTTTTGTTTGTTTAAACCTCCTACTGTATTGGTCATAAGAGTTGCTTCTTTACTTATAAAAGATAAATCTTTGCATTCTAAAACAGTTCCAGCTTTTATATCATTGCCTTCTTCTGCACATGTTGACCAATAATTAATTGAAAATTCTTTCCCAACACTCTCATCACTTTTAGGTTTAATCATTAAGTAAGGATCATTGTTTTGCGAAAAACGGCTTTCTTTTGCCTGTTGTTCTACAGACGCCAGCGACTGATTGATCTCAACCAATGAACTATTCATAAAATCTTTTCCTAATCCGGAGAAAGAAGAGCTTTCATCTTTTAAAACATCTAAAACATTTTGTAATAATTCTGATGCGCTTCTTGAATCAAACCGTGAAACTCCTCCTGTTCGTAAAACCGCGCTTCCTTCTTCGAGCACGCCGTCTTTAAATTCTTTTATCTCATAGTGATTGTTCAAAGGATCAATAACGGACTCTAAATCGTGGAGCTCCCCCAGGGTATGTTGGGTATGAGTCTGGCTGACTTACTAGTAAATAAAATTCGCCAAAAACCATATTCAATAGTTTTATTTGATGAAATTGAAAAAGCACATCCATCTGTTTTTGATGTTTTCCTGCAGATTATGGATGAAGGAAAACTGCATGACCGATTAGGTAAAGAAGGTGACTTCTCAAATGCCATAATTCTTTTTACCTCGAATATTGGAGCAGATCATATTGTCAGCACTTTCACTAATGGAGAAATTCCAACTTCAACTTCCTTAATGGAGATTATGGCAAATTATTTTAGACCTGAGTTTTTAGGACGTTTGACAGAAATTGTACCTTTTGCGCCTATCAGTAAAGAAAATGCTCTAAAAATATTCGAGATTCACCTTAAAAAAGAGTTTACTGATTTATTGAAAAATATCAATATTATAGTCGATATTCCGATGGAATCTAAAGTTTATCTTGCAGAAAATGGATACAATGCTAAATACGGGGCAAGACCAATAAAAAGTATTATTAGAAGCCATTTAAGAAGACCATTAGCTAAAAAAATAATTTCAGGTGAAGTCAAAGATGGCGATACTATTTCGGTTAGTATTGAAAATAATGAAGTAAAATGGACTAAAAAAGAAGTTTTAAATTAAACTACATTAAGTCAAAAAATAAAAAGCGCTAAGAATTATTATTTTTTTAGCGCTTTTTACTTATTATTAATCTAAAACGAGTCCTATTTGGCCATCATCATCCAATTCTGTTTCTACGGGATCATCATCTGATAATTCTGGTTTCTCTGGAACTTCTTCGACTGGTTCTTCATAAGGCAATGGATCTAATAAATTAACTTGTTTTAATTTATCTGTAGTTAATTGATTTCCTAAAGCTTTAAAACCTTTTACGGCTATGAAGTCTTCTACATCAATATGTAAATCTTCTTTTTGAATGCCTTTTACTTACTCAAAAACTAATTGAACAATCTCAAAAACTAAAAAATGTAAACAAAAAAACAAGTATTTTTTTCAGCATTAATTAATGTGATTTATTTGTATTCAAAAACAGAAGAATAAGTAGGTGAGATTTATTTTTATATAAAAAACCAAACACTTCGAATTTTAATGACGAAGAGTTCGGTTTTTTTACATTTAAGTTGTACTAATAAGCAAACTGGCTAGTCTCCGTAGAAATTGATCTTCCAATTTCATAGCTTCTTACCTGTTCTGTTGGGTAATTGTTTGCATCATACTTATAACTATAAGTTGTTGTATTTGTATAAATATCTGCTCCAGTTCCTGAAGTGTAGGTTTCTTTCATTACATTATTTAAAGTTGCTTCATTTAATAATGATTTAAAACCTGTAATATTTTTAAATGGATTATGATTATTATCATATTCATATATAGTCAAATAATTTGAGTCATTATATGACCTTTCTTTTTTTACTAAATTCCCATCTTTAAATGTAAATTTCCCCACCTCTCCATATAATTGCTCAATTCCTGTTGAAATATCAGTTCTAAATTCAGTGTAAGAAACTGTATCATCTGAATTATAAACAAACTTTGTTTTATAAGTATAAAATGTATAAAAATTTCTTCTAGTTAGGCTTATCAACTTATCACCAGAATACTCATAATTAATTATATAATAAATATTCCCATCATTTTCAAACTCTTCCATTTTTGTTATTAGATTCCCTGTGTAAGTGTACCTTTTTACAGAGCCATCTTTTTCTGTAATACTAACTATTTTATTTCCATTGTATACAATATTTTGAATATCTGAGTCCCCATCACTATATACAGTTGTTACTGTTTTCGGTAAAACTGAAGAAGTTGAATTGGATGAATCATCATCTTTTGAACAAGAAGTAAATACTAGTAAACTAGCAACAAATAAATAAAGTAATTTTTTCATGGTTTTTATTTTTCAAATTATTCCTGCAAAGAATATCATAAATCAATAATTACCTCTACTCTATAAGTTTTTAAAGTATCATAATAGGACACATTAGCTAACAAAAAAGTATTGACATAAAAAAAACGCTAAGAAGATTTCTTAGCGTTTTTTACTTATTATTAATCTAAAACGAGTCCTATTTGGCCATCGTCATCTAATTCTGTTTCTACGGGATCATCATCTGATAATTCTGGTTTCTCAGGAATTTCTTCAACGGGTTCTTCATAAGGCAATGGATCTAATAAATTAACTTGTTTTAATTTATCTGTAGTTAATTGATTTCCTAAAGCTTTAAAACCTTTTACGGCTATGAAGTCCTCTACATCAATATGTAAATCTTCTTTTTGAACGCCTTTTACTTTCGCAAATACCAATTGTGCAACCGGACGATAATCTGTCGATACAATTTCTAATTGCGAATTTGGATGGTCTGTTATAAAACTTTCTTCTTTACCTTCATTTTCAACAAGGAAACGTTTTAAGAAATAACGCTCTTTTTCTCCATCAAAATAAATCGCAGAAATTGGTTTTTTAGGTTTCCATTTCTCCAAAATAATCATATCTTCCTCAAAATGAGTCGACAATTCTGGAATAATTACTTTCAATTTACCTGTCTGACTTATCACTAAGATTTTATCACTTGGTTTAAACTCTCCCAGCAATTCTCCTCGCCCGTCAACATTCAAACGTTTTACGGTATCATCAAACCAAACTTTTCTTGGCGGCAAAGTTGAAATTCCTTTTTCTTTTAATTCTATTTTCTTAATTGGATATTTGGTTACCAAATTACCTTTAGAAGCACGGCCTTTAATTGCCAGTTTCGCAAAATCAATATCGAATTTTAGTTTTTTGATTGTTCCTATTTGACGTAATAAAATCGTAACAACCTCAGCTTCTCCATTGGGGTTATGCGAAAAATAAACCACTTGCGAGCCATTTGTTCCGTTTGTCAAATCGTAAGCCTTATCACGCGTTACGCCCGAAACATTAAAACGTTTGATATAAGAAGGGCCTGATTTACCATCACGATACATCATATTGTAAATCGTACGTTTATCGCTCTTATCAAAAACGGCGACATGTATAATATCTTTTCCAATAAATGTTTTGGCATCGACTTTTGTAATCATCATCGTTCCATCTCGCAAAAACACAATTACATCGTCAATGTCAGAACAATCAGCTACGTATTCGTCTTTCTTCAAACTTGTTCCTACGAATCCTTCTTCACGGTTTACAAAAAGTTTTGTGTTACGTAAAACTACTTTTGTAGCTTCAACGTTATCAAAAACACGAAGCTCTGTCTGACGTTCGCGTCCTTTTCCGTATTTCTCTTTTAATTTGGTAAAATAAGCAATTGCAAAATCGGTTAAGTGCTCCAGATTATGCTCTACTTCTTTCATTTCGTCTTCTAATCTTGCAATCAAATCATCGGCTTTATCAGAATCGAAACGCGTAATACGAATCATCGGGATTTGAGTCAAACGCTGTAAATCGTCGTCATTGATTTCTCTAACGAATGATTTTTTGAAAGGCTCAAAACGGTCGTATAAATATTTGTAAAGTGATTCTCTGTCTCCATACAATTTGAAATCAATATACATTTCTTCACGAATGAATATTTTTTCTAAAGTAGAGAAATGCCACTTATTTTTTAATTCTTCTAATTGAATTTCTAATTCCTGACGAAGTAAATCAACTGTTCTGTGAGTCGAAATTTTCAACATTTCAGAAACTCCAATAAACAACGGTTTATTATCTTCAATAACACATCCTAAAGGTGCAACAGAAGTTTCGCAAGCCGTAAAAGCAAACAAGGCATCAATTGTTTTGTCTGGAGAAACACCTGGGAAAAGATGAATTAAAATCTCAACATCGGCCGCAGTATTATCTTCAATTTTCTTGATTTTGATTTTACCTTTATCATTGGCTTTCAAAATACTGTCAATTAAACTCGACGTATTGGTAGAAAACGGAATCTGCGTAATCACCAATGTGTTTTTATCTAATTGCGAAATTTTAGCACGCACACGCACACGTCCGCCGCGAAGTCCGTCATGATAATTCGACACATCGGCGATACCTTGTGTCATGAAATCAGGGTATAATGTAAAAGGTTTTCCTTTTAAAATCTTGATAGAAGCATCTATTAGCTCATTAAAGTTATGAGGAAGTACTTTAGTTGAAAGTCCAACTGCAATACCTTCTGCTCCTTGCGCCAAAAGTAATGGAAATTTTACCGGGAGATTGTTCGGTTCTGCACGACGACCGTCATACGAAACACCCCAATCTGTAATTTTTGGAGAATACAAAACCTCTAAAGCAAATTTAGATAAACGCGCCTCAATATAACGCGAAGTCAGCTGCTCCATCACCTGTTAAGATATTTCCCCAGTTTCCCTGACAGTCAATTAATAAATCTTTCTGGCCAATCTGCACCATAGCATCTCCAATACTCGCATCTCCGTGAGGGTGATACTGCATGGTGTGACCAACAACATTGGCAACTTTATTATAACGACCATCATCCAGCTCTTTTAAAGAGTGCATAATACGACGCTGAACCGGTTTAAATCCGTCCTCGATAGCAGGAACTGCACGTTCCAGAATTACATACGAAGCATAATCCAAAAACCAGTCTTTGTACATTCCGGTTACTTTTGTAATAACGTCCTCGCCTTCTTCTTCCTGATTTTCGTAAAAATGCTGTCCTTCGAAATTCTTTGCATCTACATTTATAATTTCATCTGAATCATCTTGATTTTCATCAAATTGATTTTCATCTGAATTATTCTCGTCGTCGTTTGGAATTATGTTATCGTCTTCTTCGTCTTTCATTTAATTATCTCTAATTATAATTTTATTTGTTTTCGAGCAGTTCTTTTAAAGCTTCAACGCTTGGTAAAACGGTTTTATATTTACTGGCAAATATTTGCTCGTTGTTTTCTGGTAAAGTATATTTTACTACGGCTTCGCTTTTAGTTTGGCAAAGTACAATTCCGATAGTTTTATTTTCATCTTCCAAACGCATTTCTCTGTCATAATAATTCACATACATTTGCATTTGACCTAAATCCTGATGTTTTAATTCGCCAATTTTCAAATCAATAAGAACAAAACATCGTAAGATTCTATTGTAAAAAACTAAGTCAATTCTAAAGTGTTTATCATCAAAAGTAATTCTTTCCTGTCTTGCTACAAAAGTAAAACCATGACCTAATTCTAATAAGAAATGTTCTAGTTTACTAATGATTTCTTCTTCTAACTGAGATTCTGAATATTGATGCAATTCTGGTAATCCTAAAAATTCAAGAATATAAGGATCTTTAGTAATGTCTTTCGGTTTCTCGATAATCTGGCCTTTCTCTGAAAGCTTTAAGATTCCTTCTTTATCTCTGCTTAAAGCCAATCGTATATAAAGTGCCGTATCATATTGACGTTTTAATTCCCGAACACTCCAATTATGTTTTTCAGATTCAATTTTATAGAAACGTCTTTCTTTTTCATCTTCAATTCGCATTAAAAAGACATAATGAGTAAATGTCAATTTAAAAAAGGAAGACAAAGTTTGATAATCTACTTTATTAAATTCCGCAGTCACTGACTGTTTTTTTTGAGATTTGAATTCCGCTGACCCTGTCTGCGCTTTTTGAATTTGTAAAATCCGAGTCAGTGACTCGGAAATTGAGAAAGTCAAATAAAACTTTCTCATATTACTTAAATTATCAACTGAAAATCCTTTACCAAACTCTTTTGTCAACTGCTGAGAAAGACTTTGTAAAAGCTGTTTTCCATATTCAGCTCTATCTTTTCCATTTTGTTCTTCTTCAACAATTATTCTTCCTATTTCAAAATAAGTAATTGTCATGGTTGAATTTACGGTACGTAAAACCTGTTGTCGGGCATTTTGCAATAGCTCGGCAACTTGTTGGAAAATAACTTTATTTTGAAGACCGTCTGACACTATTTATTGTTCTAAAAATTCTTAAACCTCCTCCAATTCATCAATCTCCACTTTCAAATTCTTGATAATAAACTCTTGTCTATCCGGTGTGTTTTTCCCCATGTAGAAAGATAATAATTGCTCAATAGAAGTGCTTTTATCCATCATAACCGGATCAAGACGAATAGTTTCTCCAATAAAGTTCTTGAACTCATCTGGCGAAATCTCTCCCAAACCTTTAAATCGAGTGATTTCTGGTTTTGGCTTTAGTTTTTCGATCGCGTCTTTTCTTTCTTCTTCAGAATAACAATAAATCGTTTCTTTTTTGTTTCTAACCCTGAAAAGTGGCGTTTGTAAAATATATAAATGGCCTTCTTTAATTAATTCTGGGAAAAACTGCAAAAAGAAAGTAATTAAAAGCAAACGAATGTGCATTCCGTCGACATCGGCATCGGTTGCGATTACGATATTGTTGTAACGCAGTTTTTCCAATCCGTCTTCAATATCTAATGCGGCTTGCAGTAAATTAAATTCCTCATTTTCATACACGATTTTTTTAGTCATTCCGTATGAATTCAAAGGCTTACCACGCAAACTGAAAACAGCCTGAGTATTTACGTCACGCGACTTAGTAATTGATCCGGAAGCCGAATCTCCCTCGGTAATAAAAAGCGTACTTTCTAAGTTTCTTGGGTTTTTTGTATCTGGAAGATGCGCTCTGCAGTCTCTTAATTTTTTATTGTGAAGATTGGCTTTTTTAGCACGATCTGTCGCCAGTTTTCTAATTCCCGATAGTTCTTTACGCTCGCGTTCTGCCTGCAAAATTTTACGCAATAAAGCCTCAGCGGTTGTTGGATTTTTGTGCAGGTAATTATCTAACTTGGTTTTGATAAAATCGTTTACAAAAGTACGAACAGAAACCGCTGGCGTTCCGTCATCAGAACCCATATCTGTAGAACCTAATTTGGTTTTGGTCTGAGACTCAAAAACTGGTTCCATAACTTTAATACTTATCGCACTCACAATCGATTTACGAACGTCTGATGCTTCGAAATTCTTATTGTAAAACTCACGAATCGTTTTTACAACAGCTTCACGATAGGTCGCTAAGTGCGTTCCTCCCTGCGTTGTATTTTGACCGTTGACAAAAGAGTGATATTCTTCGCTGTACTGCGTTTTACTATGCGTTAACGCAACCTCGATATCATGTTCTTTTAAGTGGATAATTGGATATTCTAAATCTTCTTCACTGATTGTTTCTTCTAATAAATCACGAAGTCCGTTTTCTGAAAGGTATTTTTCTCCGTTGAAAAGAATAGTCAAACCATTGTTTAGGTAACAATAGTTTTTGACCATTTTGATCACATATTCTAAACGGAATTTATAATTTTTGAAAATTGTTTCATCTGGCGTAAAAGTTACTTTTGTTCCTTTACGTTTTGTAGTATCAATTACATCTTCTTCTGAAACTAAATTTCCCGCAGAAAACTCTGTCGCTTTTTGTTTATCATCACGAACAGATTCTACTCTGAAATAATTCGAAAGCGCATTTACCGCTTTTGTTCCGACACCATTCAAACCAACTGACTTCTGGAAAGCTTTAGAATCGTATTTTCCACTCCGTATTCATTTTCGAAACTACATCGACTACTTTCCCTAACGGAATTCCACGTCCGTAATCACGAACCGAAACCGTTTTATCTTTAATAGTTACTTCAATAGTTTTTCCAGAGCCCATTACGAACTCATCGATACAGTTGTCTAAAACCTCTTTTAATAGAATGTAAATACCATCATCAGGAGAAGAACCGTCTCCTAATTTTCCGATGTACATTCCTGGACGCATACGGATATGCTCTTTCCAATCGAGTGATCGAATATTATCTTCGGTATATTGATTTTGCTCTAGCATAAGGTGAATTGGATTTTTGGCTAATGTACCATTTATCGGTAAAAAATGAAAGCGTATTTTTTTTGTTATGAATAATAACAGTTTAAATTCTATTTAAATTGATTTTAAAATAAAACGAGCGCTAAAATTATAAAAAAACTGCTTTTTCATCAAAAAATACTATTTGATTGCGAGTACTTGTTTTGCCAAAGCAATCATTTCTGGAGTTCCTGTATTTTTATTTTTTTCGTCAGAAAGTTTTACAACACCCTGCCAATGCAGATTATCTGGTTTTGTATCGGTTAATTTAATAACCATATTCATTGCTGGAAGCCCCACATCGTTTGTGAAATTTGTTCCAATTCCGAAAGACATTTTTATTTTATCCTGACAAAAATCAACTATCGTTTTTACTTTATCATAATTGAGCGAATCGGAAAAAACAATGGCTTTTGATTTTGGATCGATTCCCATTTTTACGTAGTGCGAAATTACCTTTTTCGCAAACTCAATTGGGTCACCGCTGTCATGTCGAACGCCATCAAAAAGTTTTGAATATTTTTTATCAAATTGATTGAAAAAGATCTCTGTAGTGTAAGTATCGGTTAAGGCAATTCCGAGATCTCCGCCATACACTTGGGTCCAGTGTTCTAAACTTATGGAATTGGCCATTTTAAAACCGTACTGCGCCGCATGAAACATAAACCATTCATGTGCATGCGTCCCCAAAGGTCTTCTGTTATTAACCATTGCAAAATGCACATTACTAGTTCCTATAAAACTTTCCCCGCCATAGGTTTTCAAAGTTTCATTTACCAATTCGTGTACCTCATAAGAATGACGGCGTCTTGTACCGAATTCTAAAACAGAAACTCCTAATTTATTGTAATTGTCAATTTTATCTTTGGTCAGATTTTTTACATCTTCATCATTTAAACGAATTAAATGATTTGATTTATAAAAAAGTTCCGAAATCAGAGCCATTAAAGGCACTTCCCATAAAATAGTTCTGTACCAAAATCCTTCTACTGTAACTTTAATTTCTGAACCTTCCTGACTAATTTGAACTTCGGACGGATCAAAACTATACCCTTGCAGAAAATCTAAATAAGTCGGATCAAGATAAGGACAATAGTGTGCTAGATAATTTTTCTCTTCTTTTGTTAAACGAAGATCAGCCAAAGCGTCTACAGAATTTCTAAGTAATGCTCGCAAAACCGGCTGGAAAGATATGTTTGTCGCGGTTTATAAATCCGTAACGAACTTTCGCCTTTGGAAAAAGCTTTATTACGGCATGCTTGCATTGTAAATTTGTAGAAATCATTGTCTAAAATAGATTTCAAAAAGGTTGTCTCCATAGCATTATAATTCGATCATTACGTGCTAAGATACGGCAATTAAATCTATTTTTAAATTATTTTGAATGAGACAATACTATTTGTATCCACAAAAATAGTTATGTACTCTCCTACATTATTATCTGCCAGAATTTGAAATTCTAAACCGCCTCGTTTCTCTTTTGGATTTTGAACTTTAACGGGCTGATTCTTTTTATTGAGATAAAAAACCTGATTGGATTTTGAAACATTTTTGATTTCAAAATCAATTTTATCGCCTCTTTTTATTTCAATGATTCCAGAATCTGGACTTTTGATTTTATAATCTTTCTCGATTGTTGTATTGTAAATTAATGGTCCGTTTAAGAAATCTTCTTTGCTTAATTTATTTCCCAAAAAGGAACCTGACTCTGGAAAGTGTTTCGCAAAAAAATAATCAGGATCTGTATCGAAATAAATAGGCGCAAAATCATTAACCATTCTGCCTTTACTGCTGTCATAATACCCCTGACCCCAAGTAACATCTATCAAACGCCATTTTTTATCAATTAAAACCATATTCCATGCATGGTTAGAGGAAGTGTTTTTACGTCCGATATCTCGTAAGGAAGTTTTAGAATCCCCTCTAACTATTTCTGATTTTAATCCTACCAATCCAGCAAGATGCTGATACAAAGCTGTAAAACCTTCACAAACTGCTTTTTTAGAATTAAAAGCTTTCTGAATTAAATCATCATTTAGCTGTTTTATTTTTCGCTGTTTTTCGGCTTCAGAAGAATAACTGAAACCTCGCATTTTAGGCGGATTTAAAAATGCATTGTAATCGTATTTTATATTGAGTGCAATCCAGCTGAAGACAGCGCGTGCGCGTTCGGAATCAGAGTCAAAATCTTTCTCGATTTTATTCGCTAATTTTTCAGTCGTACTGAAGTTTTTAGGATATTTTGCAACAATTTGATCTACTTCGCTAAACTTTTGAGCAAAAGTAAAATTCATAAAAAAGAGATGCAGGAAAAGAAATATAAAAGCAGTTTGGGGTATTCTCATTTTAGAAACAATCTTTAATAATATCTTTTAGTTCTTTGTCTAATTCGGCATTTGAAATTTGATTTTTCTCTAAATCAAAATTTGCATTAAAAGCCGGCGACGAAAACGAAGCTTTAATTTCGGCTCCATATCTTGGTAAAGCATTGCGCGCAATCTCTAAAACAGACGCTCCTCCTCTTGTTCCCGGCGAAGTCGCCATTAACAGCATTGGCTTTTTCTGAAAAACTTCTTTATTAATTCTAGAACTCCAGTCGAATATATTTTTGAAAGCTGTTGAATAATTGTTATTGTTTTCGGCCAAAGAAACTACCAATACATCTGCACTGCCTAATTTATCAAGAAACGCTTTTGCTAGTTCGTGCTGACCTATTTCTTTCTCAGTATCAACACTAAATAAAGGCATTTCAAAATCATTTAAGTCTAAAACCTCAACATCTGTATTTTCGAATAAGCTTGACGCGTAAGTCGCTAAACGTTTATTGATCGAATGCTGGCTGTTACTTCCTCCAAAGGCTACTATTTTCATATTGTGGTATTTTATTGTTTTTAACCATTTAAGTTATAAAAGAACATTAAACTACGTTATCAAAATTCGTTCCGTTCTGATAAGATTAAATTATCTTATATTATTCCTATGGTTTATGCTCATCATTATCGATTTCGTAAATCTCCTTTTGAATCTCAACTGAGTATTCATTAGGATAAATTTTGCCTCCGTAAGATTTTGCATATACTTTAGTAAATTCTGCTCCAAAATACAGAATAATTGCCGAATAATACACCCAAACCAAAATAATTATCACAGATCCCGCAAGACCGTAAACTGAGGCCACAGTAGAACTTCCAAGATAAAAACCAATTGCAAATTTACCAATCATAAAAAGCACGGCTGTAACGCCAGATCCTATAAAAGCATCTTTCCATCTAATTTTTCCGTCTGGAAGCGTTCTAAAAATTATAGCAAAAAGGAGGGTAATACTAGCCAGCACAATTACAACATTTACGATGTAAAATAAATAAACGGTACTCTCTGGAAAATATATTTTTAAGCGCGAGCTAACTAAATCTAAAGTAGTATTAACCAAAAGACTCACCAGCATTAAAAAACCTACAGAAGCAATCATTGAAAAAGACATTAAACGATTCTGAATAAATTTCTTGACGCCTTTATCTGGTTTGGCGCGTAATCCCCAAATAAAATTAATTGAACTTTGTATTTCGGCAAAAACTCCAGAGGCTCCTATTAAAAGCATTACGATTCCAAATACGGTTGCAAACATATTATCGCCAGACAATTGCACATTTTTTATCGCTTCCTGAATTTGACCCGCGACGACTATTACCAACCATTCCATTTATTTGTCCGTACAATTGACCTGTTACCGCATCTTCTCCAAAAAAGAATCCGCAAATAGTAATGATTATAATTAACAAAGGAGGCAATGCGAATATGGTATAGTAAGATAATGCCTGCACTAAGTTTAATAGCATTGTCCTCGTTGAATTCTAAGAAAGTATTCTTTAATAGAAACCATGTTTTTGAGAAGATATTTTTGATTTTCATTTGCTGATTTTTTGAGATAGTCTCAAATTTACGCATAAATCAAAATCTTAAATTCTTGTTTTTTAACCGAATTTTATATTTTTTCCATGTTTTATTTTGTAACCTTTTTATATTCCCGATCGTATCCTAAATCTTTAATTTTAAATATCTTTTTGAACTCGTTTCTTGCTGGTTTTATCAGATAAGAAACAGAATCGAGACTTTTTGCTTTTATTTTGGTTACAGAATCAAGCTTTTTTAAATCTTTGATATCATACAGATCTTTAAACTTCAACACATTTTTATTAATGGAAACAAATTGAATATTCCAAAATATAGAATCTTTTCTACTCAAAATCAATTGTCCGTCGATACGTTTTGCTTTTTCATAAAATGAAAACCTAAATAAAGTATCAATGTGTTTTTGAATTAACTGTACTGAATCTCCTTTATACAGCATATCATATTTATCCTTCGTGTCTTTTAATATTAATTTTCCGTCAACAATATCACATGCGACTTTTAATGAATCTAATGTGAGCTTATGAATTGTGAATTTAAAAAAGGATTCTCGTAAAATTCTATCTTCTTCAATTCTAATATAAGTCGAATCATTACTTACATAAAATCCTCTGAATTTATTTGGAAAACGATCTAATTCAGAATCATTTTCAGGCTGTGGATTTTCAAAATAAAAACTTGCGCATCCTTGTACACATTCTACGGTCGCCTCTGCTTTTTTTGCAAGAAATACTGAATACAATTATCGCTATAATTAAAATTGTCTTTTTCATAACAAGATTATTTATAATGACAAAAAATCCCTTTATCATAAACGGTCCATAAACTTGCTTTTTGGTTTGCCGCTTTTAAGGCGCTGTTAGCCCAAGTATTGCAGGTATAAAAAAGACTGTAACTACCTTTAGCTTCATAAAAAGCATCTTTTTTTCCGTAGCTGTGACCTTCAATCCATTGTGGGTGAATGGGATCGCTGAAACTTTCTGAAATATAATTGACTAATTTTTGATAGTTTTCTTTTGAAATCCATATAAGCTTACAATCCTCACCTTCTTTTAATTGTTTAAAAAATGTAGTATGCATCGCTGATGAACTTACTCCAAATGCGGCTTTTAAAGCTGTGCTTGCTTTTAAATCTGACCATTCTGGCGTATCAAGATAAAAACCTTTGTCGCCCCAGCCGAAAGCTATAAAATTCATTAGCGAATCTTTGGATTGGGTTTGACTGAATTGGATTTCATTTCGCCAGTCTTTAATCTCATTTTTAACAGGAACGACTATATCGGTGTGAACGCCGTTCGAAAGAATATAGATTGGAATCGGCTTTTGCTCTTTTGCAAAATCGATGTTTGAATTAACAGTGATTTTTGAAATCAAAAAAACAGATACTACATAAAGAGCAAGAAAACCGAAGATTCCGAAAAATGTCCAGCCTAGAAATTTGAAAGTTTTTTTCAGCATTTTAATTGGTTGATTTTAGATTAGTAATTGGTTATTTTTCTGTAACCAATTTTTGAGCCAAACTTTTTTCTTATTAAAAATACCACATGGTTTTTTTGTCATTTCGACTGAAAGGAGAAATCACAAACTATACTTGGAAAATTTAAAGAAATCCCCTTTTTAGCATAAAAAAAACTGCTGAATTTCTCCAGCAGTTTAAATCTATTCTCTTTATTCTATACTCTATTCTCTAGAAAAAATTATACATTAAAACGGAAATGCATTACATCACCATCTTTTACCACATATTCTTTTCCTTCTACTTTAAATTTTCCTGCTTCTTTTGCTTTCGCCTCAGAACCGTATTGAACGTAATCTTCGTATGAAATAACTTCTGCACGGATAAATCCTTTTTCGAAATCTGTATGAATAACTCCAGCAGCTTGCGGCACGCAGTTGCTCCAATATTGATCGTCCACGCACGAACTTCTTTTACACCTGCGGTAAAATACGTTTGTTGTTTTAATAATTTATAAGCGAGCACGAATTAAAACAGATGCTCCCGGCTCAGTTAATCCCATATCTTCAAGGAAAACCTGACGCTCTTCGTAGCTTTCTAATTCTGTAATATCTGCCTCTGCTCCTACTGAAAGTATAATTACTTCAGCATCTTCATCTTTTACTAATTCACGAACTTGATCAACATATTTATTTCCGTTTACTGCAGAATTTTCATCAACATTACAAACATATAAAACTGGTTTTGCCGTAATTAATTGAAAAGATTCCATTAAAACTTCTTCATCATTACCTTGAGGAGTAATCGTACGAGCCGATTTCGCCTGCAATAATGCTTCTCTAATTCTGTCTAAAAGCGCTTTTTCAGTCTGCGCTTCTTTATTCCCCGTTTTAGCGAGCACGATTTACTTTTTCCAAACGTTTTTCAACAGTTTCTAAATCTTTTAGCTGTAACTCGATATCAATCGTTTCTTTGTCACGAATTGGGTTTACATTTCCGTCAACGTGAACAATATTGTCATTGTCAAAACAACGTAAAACGTGAATAATAGCATTACACTCTCTAATGTTTCCTAAAAACTGGTTTCCAAGACCTTCTCCTTTACTTGCTCCTTTTACTAAACCTGCAATATCTACAATATCTACAGTAGCCATTTGAACGCGTTCTGGTTTTACCAATTCTTCCAATTTGTTGATTCTTGGATCTGGAACGTTTACAACACCAATATTAGGTTCGATTGTACAAAATGGAAAGTTGGCACTTTGCGCTTTTGCATTAGATAAACAATTAAATAATGTTGATTTTCCAACATTTGGTAATCCTACAATTCCTGCTTTCATCTGTTTGTTTCTATATTACTATACACTAAACCTTGTAATTTAATGTATTATGATTTACTGTTTCTGCCAAAATGATATTTTTTGGCTTTAAAATTTTGCAAATATAAGATTTAATAGCTCTTGCGCGAACTAAAATTGTCCATTAATATAATTTTAAAGCTATTCTTGAAAATTTTTAAACATTTTATTAAGATTTTGTTAAAATGCATTACTTTTATAAAACTAATCAATAAAAACAAATCAATAAACCAATTACCATGAAAAAGATTGCATTATTTTTATTTCTGCTGAATTCAGCATTCCTCTTTGCGCAAAAAGAGGTCTCGGGTGTTGTAAAAGACAAATCTGGCGCACCGCTTCCTGGTGTAAATATTGTTGAAAAAGGAACATCGAATGGAGTTTCTACTGATTTTGAAGGTAGTTTTAAAATAAATGTAAAAGAAGGAGCAACATTAATTTTTAGTTATGTTGGATTCTCAACGGTTGAAAAAACAACTTCTAACGGCAAAATAGAAGTGGTTTTAGGAGAAAGCGACGGTCAGGTTTTAAATGATGTTGTAGTCGTGGGATCTAGAAATGCAAAAAGAACGGTTGTAAATTCGGCTGTTCCTATTGATGTAATTAACGTAAAAGATGTGACGACGCAAAGTGGAAAAATTGAAATTAATCAGTTACTGCAATATGTAGCGCCTTCGTTTAATGCCAATAAACAATCTGGTTCTGATGGTGCCGATCACGTTGATCCTGCTTCTTTAAGAGGTATGGGACCAGATCAGACTTTGGTTTTGATTAACGGAAAAAGAAGACATCAATCTTCGTTAATCAATTTATTTGGAACACGTGGTACGCGGTAATACTGGAACCGATTTGAATGCAATTCCTGCCGCTTCTATTAAAAGAATTGAAATTCTTCGTGACGGAGCTTCTGCACAATATGGATCTGATGCCATTGCGGGAGTTATTAATATTGTAACCAATGACAATGTAGACGAATTAACAGGATCTATAACGTATGGTGTATTTAACACACACGCAAAAGGTGATTTTCTTGAAGGAACTCCAAATACAAAAGGCTATCGATTGGATAAAAATGGAAATGGAAATTCATACGGAAAAGATCAGGATTTTGACGGAGGTTCTGTAAGAGTTGCTTGCAAACTACGGAACTAAAATTGGAAGCAAAGGTGGTTACGTAAATGTTACAGGAGAATTTTTAAACAAAAACAAAACGCTAAGACCTTCATATGATTTTAGAAAAGGTTTTGGCGATGCTGAAATGCAAGGCGTAAATTTATTTGCAAATCTTGCGATTCCAATTTCAGACAAAACAGAATTTTATGCTTTTGGAGGAAGTAATTTTAGAGATACAGATGCTTATGCTTTTACCCGAAATGATGGCGAAAGAGTTGTAGAATCTGTTTACCCAGGCGGTTATACGCCAAGAATTACTTCTAAAATTAATGATAATTCAGTTGTTGCGGGAATTAGAACAGAAACTTCTGGCGGATGGAAATTTGACTTGAGTAATACTTTTGGTAAAAATAAATTTCAATACGATATTAAAGGAACTATAAATGCTTCTCTTGAAGAAAATTCTCCACTTGAGTTTGATGCAGGAGGGCACAGCTTACTTCAAAACACAACTAATTTTGACATTTCAAAAAACTATGGAGATGTTTTAAGCGGTTTAAACATTGCTTTTGGAACGGAATTTAGAGTAGAAAAATTCGAAATTTTTGCTGGTGAAGAAGGTTCATATACTACTTATGATACTAATGGACAGCCAATAACTGATCCTACTACACAAAGCGCTCCAATTGATCCTATTTCTGGAGAACCAAGACCTGGAAGTTCTCAAGGTTTCCCAGGATACAGTCCGCTAAATGAAGTTAATAAAGATCGTACCAACTTCTCTCTTTATGCTGATGCCGAATTAGATGTTACAGACGCTTTAATGTTCAGCGGTGCAGTTCGTTTTGAAAATTATAGTGACTTTGGAAGTACTGTAAACGGAAAATTAGCTTCAAGACTTAAAATTACAGATCATATTAATGCAAGAGGATCTGTTAGTACAGGTTTCCGTGCTCCCTCTTTAGCTCAGGTTTATTATAATTTACGTTTTACCAATTTCAATGCAAGCGGTGCAACAGAAGTTTTATTGGCTCCAAATGACAGTCCTGTTACAAGAGCTTTTGGAATTGATAAATTGAATGAGGAAAAAGCTGTAAACGCTTCTTTAGGTTTCACAGCATCGTTTGGTGATTTCACTGCAACAATTGACGGATATTATATTCAGGTAAAAGATCGTATCGTTCTTACGGGATATTTTGATGCGAGCGCATTAAATCTTGGTGTTTCTGAAGCTCAATTTTTTGCCAATGGTGTTGACACCAGCACGCACGGTTTAGATATTGTTTTCTCTTGGAAGAAAAAATTTGATTTTGGTCAATTTGGCGCTACTTTGGTTGGAAACATTAACGACATGAAAATTGACAAGGTTAAAAATGGTTCTCTGGATGAAGCCACTTTCTTTGGAAAACGCGAGAAAGCTTTCTTATTGGCTTCTGCTCCAGATAATAAATTTGGTTTAAACCTAACTTACAATAAAAATAAATTTGATGCTGGATTGGCTTTTACACGTTTTAGCAAAGTGGTTTTAGTTGACTACGCAGACGAAGACGATGTTTACAATCCGAGATTGATTACCGACTTAACAATTGGATATCAATTTACTAAAAGTTTAAAATTGACTGTAGGAAGCAACAATTTATTTAATGTTTACCCAACGAAACAAGACGAGCAAGGAAATACTGAAGCAGGAGGTTATTGGGATGCTGTACAAATGGGTTTCAGCGGTGCTTATTACTACGCAAGACTTGGGTTTAATTTTTAATATACAAAAGCTTCAAATCCGCTCAGCCTGACAATGCATTATCAACAGTTTATAAACGAAAAATCCTGAACAATTAAGTTCAGGATTTTTTTTCTGCTTATATAATTACAATTTAAATTCTAACGAGGCAATAATCGCTTTTTCTTCATCGGTAGCGGTAAAACCAGAAATATCCCAATAATTCGTCAGGATTTTATTTCTCTTATTAAAAAGCGATTTTTCTTTAAAAACATCACTTTCGCTATAAGTGAAATTTTGTTTATTGAATTCCGTAGTGACAAAACTATTTCGGACTTGAATATTTTTAGGTTTATCTTTTAAAACAACCCTATAACCTATTTCTTCGTTAGAACTTAGCAGATAATAATCGGTTCCGTCACAGCGATAATTTACTTTTACAAATGATTTAGTGATATTTTTATCGCCTGTACCTGTTTTATCTTCAATTTTATCGAGACTCGCCGGAGTAACTGAAATCGTAAATTCTAAAATTATTTTCTTTATCGGATCATAAATTATTTCAAAATTATCTATCGCTTCCTTAGCTTTATCCAACGGACTAACCGACATCACATAATACTCTTTATTCTTAGAATGTCCTTTAACCGTAAAATCATATTCTTTCTTTGACTTAGAATCCAACAGCGGATCAAAATATTTAAAACTTGAATAATTTTCCATGATATTATTCAAATTATATCCCATCAAATCAGTGCTGACATCTGTAGTATCCAATAATCCGTACGAACGGTTTTGCTCTACCAGCAAAGTAGTTGAATTATTTTTATTGAATTGAAAATTAACCAATCCGTCATTATAATACGAATACTGGTTATCGAGCATAAAAAACTCTCTAACATATACTTTTAAACGGTGGGAGACGCTTATTTTTTGTTTCGAATTTGCAACTATTTTCTGAAGTGTTTTTTGAAGATTTTCATTTGAAACGACAACTTCGTCTAAGTTTTCTTTTTTGTTTTTTAGATAAACTACAAACTCATTTTCTTTTAATGAAGCCCAGCGTATTGTCAGATCTTCATAATTCATTTCTGAAACCTGAACATTCGAACCATGCGCTCAAAACAAAAGTAACCTTACCATCTTCGTTAGTCATTAAAACTTGCTTTGTTTTTAAGATAACGACAGTTGCATTTTCGATAGGCTCCAATGTTTCGATATCTCTAACAATTATGGAATACTCTTCGCTTTGTGCAAAAACGCTTACAGTACTGAGTAAAACGACAAATAAAAGTAGCAATCTATTCATAGGCGTTATTAATTTTTCAACTAAAGTATTAATTTTTTAACAATTACGCAACACATGAAAAATAAAACATTAGTTATCAATACACTAACTTTTAAAAATACCTGATATCAGGGTAAAAAAAAATCCTGAGTTTTATGGACTCAGGATTACTATTTGTTTATTTTTTTGAATACTTATTCTCCGTGTAAAAACGCTTGTCTTTCTAATAAAGTTTCTTCGTCTTCTACGTGATCGTCATCTGGCACACAACAGTCAACTGGGCAAACAGCGACACATTGAGGCTCATCGTGGAAACCTTTACATTCTGTACATTTTCCTGGCACGATATAATAAACCTCGTCAGAGATTGGAGTTTGTGCATCTTCTGCATCAACTTCAGTTCCATCAGGTAAAACTATTTTTCCCTTAAGGCTTGTTCCATCTTTATATCTCCAGTCATCTGCTCCTTCATATATTGCTGTATTTGGGCACTCAGGTTCACAAGCCCCGCAATTAATACATTCGTCAGTTATAATTATTGCCATTTGTTTTAGTCTTAAAGTTAAAAGTCTTAAAGTTATAAAGTCAAACAAACAAAAAGACATTTTCCTTTGACTTGATGACTTTCGACTTAATTATGCTTATTTTTGTGCAAAATTACAATCAAAACAATTCATAAACAAACATTATGACATTAGAAACAAAAAAAAGTGTTTTTGTTGAATTAGGAAAATTTTTAAGTCAGTTTTCTGAAGGTCACTCCATGAAAAAATCTGACGTTTTATATAATGACATCTTTTTTGATGATTTTGAAAAACTTATACATTTATCACAATCGCATAATGGATGGTATACACCTGAACAGGTTTATTTTGCTATTCAATCCTGGGCAGAAGCTTTAACAGAAGAAAACCTTGAAAAATGGCTTTCTCAATACGAAGCGGCATTTGGTCAAAGCGAGAAAAAAGAAAAAACTGTTGCTTTAATATTAGCTGGAAATATTCCGATGGTAGGTTTCCATGATTTTTTGTCTGTTTTAATTACTGGCAACAAAGCTTTAATTAAAACATCATCCAATGATCAGCATTTATTGCCATTTTTAGCCAAATATTTAATTGCTGTTGATGAAAATTTAAAAGATAAAATCACTTTCGTGGAAGGAAAACTGGAAAATTTCGATACAGTAATTGCCACAGGAAGCAATAATACGGCTCGTTACTTTGAATATTATTTTAAAGACAAACCTTCAATCATTCGTAAAAACCGAAATTCTGCGACCATTTTAACTGGAAACGAAACCCATGAAGAATTGGAAGAATTAGGCGAAGACATTTTTAGATATTTTGGTTTAGGATGCCGAAATGTTTCTAAGCTTTTTGTTCCAAAAGGTTATTCATTTGATGCTTTTTTTCAAGCTATTTTTAAATATCAGGATGTTATTCACTATGAAAAATATGCTAATAATTACGATTACAACAAAGCCGTTTTTTTAATGAGTAATTTCAAATTATTAGACAACGGATTTTTAACACTGAAAGAAGATTCAAGCTATGCCTCTCCTATTTCGAGCGTTTTCTATGAATATTATGAAAGCCTTGAGGATCTTCAAAAACGTCTTACAACCGATTCAGAGCAAATTCAATGCATTGTCAGCGACAATTTAAGTCCAGAAAGTATAACATTCGGAGAAACGCAAAAACCGCAATTGTGGGATTACGCAGATAATGTCGATACTATAACGTTTTTGTTAACAACAAAGTAATAAAATGTTTAATTATTTCGAATATTTTAACGCTTTTTCGTCTCTTATTACCGAAATTTGCGTCTTTAAAATTTTCGACTATTAACAACAACCATGAAAAAACACAACTACAGCGCAGGACCAAGTATTTTACCTCAGGAAGTTTTTGAGAAAGCATCAAAAGCAATTTTAAATTTTAATGATTCAGGATTATCTATTCTTGAAATTTCGCACCGAAGCAAAGATTTTGTTGCAGTAATGGAAGAAGCTCGCTCCCTTGCTTTAGAATTATTAGGACTTCAAGGAAAAGGTTATCAAGCTTTATTTTTACAAGGTGGTGCAAGTACAGCATTCTTAATGGCTCCATATAATTTATTAAAAGAAAATGGAAAAGTCTGCTTATTTAGACTCAGGAACTTGGGCTACTGCGGCAATCAAAGAAGCTAAACTTTTTGGAGAAACGGTTATCGTAGGCTCTTCAAAAGACGACAATTATACACATATCCCAAAAGGTTACGAAATACCGGCTGATGCAGATTATTTTCACTGTACAAGTAACAATACCATTTTTGGAACTCAAATGAAAGATTTCCCAGCAACAAATATTCCTGTTGTATGTGATATGAGTTCTGATATTTTTTCACGCGAATTAGATTTCTCTAAATTTGATTTGATCTATGCTGGAGCTCAAAAAAATATGGGGCCTGCAGGAACTACTCTTGTTGTAGTTAAAGAAGAAATCTTAGGCAAAAACGGAAGAACAATTCCTAGTATGTTAGATTACGCTAAACACATCAAAGCAGAAAGTATGTACAATACGCCTCCTGTTTTTTCTGTTTATGTTTCTCTTTTAACTTTACAATGGATTAAAGAAAAAGGCGGTATTCTTGCTGTTGAAAAATTAAACAATGCAAAAGCTGACTTACTTTATAATGAAATTGACAGAAACCCTCTATTCAAAGGTGCTTTGCGCAATAGAAGATCGTTCTAACATGAACGTTACTTTCTTACTAAACAATCCAGATCACACAGAAACTTTTGATGCTTTATGGAAAGCGGCAAACATTTCTGGATTACCAGGACACCGTTCTGTTGGAGGTTACAGAGCTTCTATTTACAACGCTATGCCTATCGAAAGTGTTCAGGTTTTAGTTGATGTAATGAAAGCATTGGAATCTAAAGTTTAGTTTTTTTCGGTTAATCGTTAATTTGGTTGATCGTAAAATTTCCTTCAAAATATCAAAAGAAAAAAATCACAATACTTGGTTCATCGATTACACAAATAAACGATTACACAAATAAACGATTACACAAATAAACGATCAACCAAATAAACAATAAATACAATGAAAGTATTAGCAAATGATGGAATTTCTAAAAGTGGAATTCTAGCCTTAGAAAAAGGTGGATTTGAAGTTATAACTACAAAAGTAGCTCAAGAACAAGTAGCTAACTATATAAATGAAAACAACATAGACGTAATTTTAGTTCGTAGTGCAACTAAAGTTCGTAAAGATATTATCGACGCTTGTCCTGGTATCAAAATCATCGGACGTGGTGGTGTTGGTATGGATAACATTGATGTTGACTATGCTAAAAGCAAAGGAATTCATGTAATCAATACTCCTGCTTCATCTTCAGAATCTGTTGCTGAATTGGTATTTGGACACTTATTTAATGGTGTGCGTTTTTTACACGATTCTAACAGAAATATGCCTCTTGAAGGAGATACTAATTTTGACGGTTTGAAAAAAGCATATGCTAACGGAACTGAATTAAGAGGTAAAACTCTAGGTATTGTTGGTATTGGCCGTATTGGTCAAGCTACTGCAAAAATGGCTCTTGGTTTAGGAATGAAAGTTATCGGCGCAGACAGCTTCATTCCTCAGGTTGATATAAAAGTTGAATTTTTCGACGGACAATCAATTACAACTACAGTTGTTTCTCAATCTTTAGAGTCTTTATTTAAAGAAGCTGATTTCATTACATTACACGTTCCTGCTCAAAATGGTTATATCGTTGGGGAGAAAGAATTTGAAATCATGAAAGACGGAGTTGGAATTGTAAACTGTGCTCGTGGAGGTGTTATTGACGAAGTTGCTTTAGTTAAAGCTTTAGATTCAGGAAAAGTTGCTTTTGCCGGATTAGACGTTTTCGAAAGTGAACCAAAACCAGAAATGGCAATTTTAATGCACACTAAAATTTCATTGACTCCACACATTGGAGTCGCAACTGGAGAGGCACAAGATAGAATTGGTACTGAATTAGCTTCACAAATTATTTCTTTGTTGAGCTAAACAGAAAATAAAAATTACTTTAAAGGGATTTACTATGTTAAGTAGTAAATCCCTTTGTTTTTTTTTAGTAGTTTGCACGTAAATTAAACGATATGAAGATTAATAAGAAAAAAATAATACGCAGGTGGATATTTCGTTTAATCTTGCTTACATTTCTAATCGTCTTATTTTGTACCTCTGTTTTTGGAAATATATTTTCACTTGTTATCGAAAAAGCATATTTTATTCCAAAACAGTCTTCTATTTTTACATTTACCGAGACTGTACATAATAACGGCTCTAGTGATGTTTGGAGATATGGCGAAGATTTCACGAATTATTATTTCAACTTGAGTTCCTTTAATAATGATGTGCTCCTTTTTCCGAAAAAGGACATCCACACTTGTCCAGGGTTTAATCCTGAGGACGTAACTACCTGGTGCAAAGCAAAAAACTCAAAAAAGTAGCCTCACAAATTATTACTTTGTTAAGCTAGTAATAAAAAAATAGATTATCTTTAAAGGTATTTATTATAGAATTGTAGTAAATATCTTTCTTTTTTTTTATTATTTTTGGCGTATAATTTAAACTCATATATATCATGTTTGAACAATTAACCCAATTAGTACAACAATATGGAGGCGACGCTGTTGTCAACAATACCGCTGTCCCAAACGAGCACAATGAAGCTGTAATTAGCGAAACTAGCGACTCTATTTTTGAAAGCTTAAAAAAAATTGTTTCTGAAGGCGGAACCGATCAAATTGCGGGATTATTTAACGGAAATTCAACTATCGACAGTTCCAATCCTGTAGTACAGCAAATTCAACAGCAGTTAAGCGGAAATCTTGGTCAGAAATTTGGACTTAGCAGTGCAGATTCAAGTGGAGTTGCATCCAATTTAATTCCACAGATTTTGGGTTCTTTGGTTAATAAAGCAAAAGATCCTAACGATAATAGTTTTCAAATCTCAGATATCATCAATTCCATATCAGGAAACAGCGGACAAGCTTCTGGAATAATGGATACCATCTCTAAATACGGAATGCAGTTTGGCCTAGACCAAAACAACGACGGAAAAGTTGATGTTGCCGATGTTTTAGTAGTTACCAAAACAAAAGGCGGTATAGCTGGATTTATTGGAAAATTGTTTGGAAGTAAGTAAAGAAAGGTTCAAAGAGGCAAAGGTTCAAAGGAACAAAGGAACAAAGGTTCAAAGGAACAAAGGAACAAAGGTTTAAAAAAGCACTTAAAAATGTTTACATCGTAATGTAAACATTTTTTTTGTACAGCTTTGAAACTCTGCATCTTTGCACATTTGAGCCTCTGCACCTCTGCACCTCTGCACCTCTGCACCTTTGAACCTTTGAACCTTTGAACCTCTGCACCTTTGAGCCTTTGAACCTCTGCACCTTTGCACCTCTAAAAAAACCTAAATTCTGTTAAAACCCTCCTGCCTCTCGTGATTTATTTGTAAATTTAATTCATGAAAAAATGCATTTCTATATTAATTGTTTTATTTACAATAATTGCTTGTTCTACAACATCGCAAAATATTGCCAGCAATGATAATGCATCAAACAAAAAAGAAAAAGACACTGTTAGAATTGCGAATGATTCTTTAGAATACGAAGTCATAATTATTGACAATGGTTTCAATACTTGGTTAAACTCTCGTGCACTTCCTAGAAATCATTACACCTTGAGTTATCTCGAAAATAAAAACTATCAGTATGTTTTGGAATGGAACATTCGAGCCACACAACCCAATCGTTATGATCCGAATTTATACGAAATGACAATAGATTACCAGTCGCAGATTCATTATGGATATGAAGTAAATTATTTGATTTACAACTATATGATTTATTTTCAAAATACTTACAAACAAAAGCTCGCGGGATATGTCTGCAAAGATAATGTTAGTATATTTGTAATGGTTATAAATAAATAATGGACAAACTTAAAAAACGCTGGGGAATTACATCCAACCTACAAGCCATCATCATATTTATTGTTTTTGCTATCACTGGATCGGCATCTGCATGGATTTCTAGACCTTTTTGCGATTGGGTAGGAATACACAAAGAAGACTTAGGAGTTGTTTGGTTTACTTTAATCCGTCTTTTAATTATTCTTCCTGTTTATCAAGTTTTATTAGTTGCTATTGGAACCATTTTTGGGCAATTCCGCTTCTTTTGGAATTTCGAAAAGAAAATGCTTAAAAGAATGGGACTTGGATTTTTATTTAAAGAATAGTTCCTTTTTATCATTTCTCATTTAAATGAACCACAGTCCAATCTGTTCTGGTTCAGTCTTTTTATTTTAATCACTTCATTTTTTTAACAAAACTTTTTTTAATTAATTTTTTCGAGACTATTTGAATAATCCCTTTGCTTATTAAATAAAAACATCTCAAAAGTTTATGATTTAAAAAACATATTACATTTTTTTTATACTAATTTTTTAAGAAAACAGCACACAGAACAGGATGGTGCAGGATAGTTTTATTTTAAGTATTAATAATCTTTACAATAGTTATAAATAAATTTTAAAACTGATATTCAGTAGTTTAAAGTTAAATTTTCAAACTAACTATTATTACTTACTAACCAAACCACACTATTGACATGCTGAAAAATTACTTGCAACGCTCGGTAATGATGACGATTGTTTGTCTCATTGTGCCGACAACAATGATTTTTGCCCAAAATCCAATTGTAAAAATTGACTTCGATCAGTCAGGAAGACCCAAAGCAGAAGTAAACGACCCTGATTACACCGCTTGGGTAATAGCTTCTGGAAACACAAGCACTTATACAGAAAATGGAGTTACATTTACTGTAACAAGAGTTGGCAATAATGGAGATGCTTTAGGAACCAATTGGTACAAAGCAGGAATACAAGCCCCATACTACGCCAGATTAGTTAGCGACGGACTTACCGTAAAGGGAACAACCGCAAATTTAGGTGCCCAAATCGAACTTAAAATAAGCGGACTAATTACAGGGGAACATTCGTTTCTAGCCTTTTTTAATGCTGTCGACAGTCCGTCAGGAAATAATTTTAGTCCAATTGATATTTCGATTGATGGGAACTTAGTTGTAGACAATTTAATTCCATCCGTTAGAGTTGCTAAAACTGCAGACGCCAAATCAATATATCTAAAATTTCAAGCTACTACAGGAACCGATGTTGTTATTTTAATCGGCGCAGAAACTTCGGGAACAGAAAATATTAAAAATATAATGTTCAACGGTTTTGAAATTAATACGCCAAATATTTTTTATCAGGCAACAAATCCAAATCCAAAACAAAATAACGAACACGTTGAGCTAAGTTCAGGAGGCAAATTACTGCAATGGACAGCGGCGACAAATGCAGTTTCGCACAATATTTATTTTGGAACAGATCAAGCTTCAGTGAATAACGCTACTACATCTTCACCAGAATATAAAGGAAATCAAGCATTAGCCAGCACATCTTACCAAGTAAGCGGCTTATACACTGGAGCTACATATTTCTGGAGAATCGATGAAGTTCTAGCAAATGGCATTGAAAAAGGAAATGTTTGGAGATTTCGTCCAGCACAACTTGCCTTTCCTGATGCAGAAGGATATGGACGTTTTGCGAGAGGCGGTCGTGGCGGCAAAGTAGTAGCTGTAACAAATCTAAATGACAGCGGACCCGGAAGTTTCCGCGATGCCGTTACAAATGATATCGGGCCAAGAACTATTATTTTTAATACTTCTGGAATTATCCAATTACAATCTCGGCTTGTTTTAAGCCAGCCATACGTAACTGTTGCCGGACAAACTGCACCTGGAAAAGGAATCTGTATTCGATCAGCCCCTTTTGGAGTTACTGGAAACGATGCTGTCGTTCAAAATTTAAGAGTTAGACTTGGAGCAGGACCAACTTTTGACGGAATGGGATTAACCGGCGCAGACAATAGCATTATCGATCATTGCTCTATCAGCTGGACAATCGACGAATCTTTCAGCTCCAGATCTGGAAAAAATATAACATTACAAAGAACACTTATTTCTGAAGCTTTAAATGCGGCAAATCACCAAAATTATCCAGTTGGAACTGAACATGGGTATGCCGCAACAATTGGCGGAGACATAGGCAGTTTTCATCATAATTTGCTAGCACACTGCTACGGACGTAACTGGAGTCTTGGCGGCGGATTAGACGGAAGCGGTGCTTACGCAGGACGAATGGACATTACCAACAATGTCGTTTATAACTGGGGAGGAAGAACAACCGACGGCGGTACTAAAGAAGTCAATTTTGTAAACAATTATTATAAACCTGGTGCCGGGACAAAGATATTCGTTGCTTTTAATCAGCAAAATGAAGGTGTTGGAACAGGTATGCGAGCAATGTTATTTTAATGGAAATGTCATGCCTGGTTATTTTGACGAAAGCAATCAAACTGCAGGAAGAAAAGTTTCCGGAAACACTGTTCCTTATGAAAACTTTGTAAACACACCATTTTTCCCTTCGTACGTCACTACGCAATCTGCAAAAAACGCCTATAAAATGGTACTTTCAGATGTTGGGTGTACACAGCCTGAATTCGACGATCACGATCAACGCATTATTTCAGAAACTTTAAACGGAACTTATTCTGCCGTTGGAAGCGTAACTGGAAAACCTGGATTCCCTGATAACGAGTCTGATGTGGGAGGTTTCGAAATTTATCCAATTGTAAATAGAGATGCTAATTGGGATACCGACCAAGACGGACTTCCAAACTGGTGGGAAAATATAATTGGTACAAATGTAAACTCGGCACTTGGTGATTTTTCTGATTCAAATGCTGATACTGATTTAGGCGGATACACCAATTTAGACAAGTATTTACAATGGATGTCGCTTCCTCATTATGAATCTCCAGATGGAACTAAAATCGATATCAACATTCAAAAATTATCAAGAGGATTTACAAGCGGTGTTTCGTACGCAATTTCAAATGTTGTAAACGGAAATGAGGTTCTCAATAATGACAGCGTAGCATTTACACCCACAGCAAACGGATTATGCTCTTTTGAGTTTACCGTAACCGATACTGAAGGTGGTACCATGAAACGAAAAGTAAATATTATAAGCGGACAAAGCCTGACTTTAGGAACAGACGAAGTGATTAAAGAAACTAAAAACAATTCTTTTAGCGTATGGCCAATTCCAACTAACGGTTCTTTTTCAGTCTTTATTCACAATGAAGAAACAGAGATTTCTGATCTTAAAATCTATGATATATCTGGAAAAGAATTACTACAGCAAAAAATTAGAGGAAACACTGCAGAAACAATTCATTTAAATTCGAAAGGAGTTTTTCTAATTAAAGTTGTTAATCCGCAGACAAAGAAAACGCAATACATCAAAAAGATAATTGTTCAATAAACAGAAAATATTTAAAGACGGTTTTTATAAGCCGTCTTTATCTTTTTGAAAAAAGTAAGTATAAATCCAAGTCAGCGTAAAAGACGGAATAACATCTGTAAAAGGAAGTAATTCCTCTAAAAACGTTAAAACACCAGCCACTTTCCCTACTCTTCCTCTATACATTCGAGTCATAATAACACCCGCAATAGGCGCCCAAATCACATCTGAAAACTCACCTAGAAGCGGAATCGAAAATGAGATCATACCAATTCCGTCCAAAATTAAACCAATTATTAATTTTGACATTCTATTATCTTCAACAACATTTAAATCTTGCATTTTTATCGATTTTTGAAGTTCATTCGAAATTAGAAATAAACTATTAATTTCTATTATTTCTTTTTCATGTTTTATTTCCAAAATTCCCATATCAATAAACATTCCATTTTAGATTTTAGATTTTAGATTTTAGTCCCGAAGCCTCGGGATTAGATTTTAGATTTTCTAAAAAAATCACTACGCTCTTTTTTTGGAATTTGGAATTTTAAATATTGTAATTTGTTTCTACACATAATCTTCGTTTCTTTGTAAAAAGAGTTTTCTAAATGATACACGCAAAAAACCTACATAAATTCTACGATAAACTTGAAGTTTTAAAAGGAGTTGATTTACATATTAAAAAAGGCGAAATTGTTTCGATCGTTGGCGCTTCAGGAGCTGGTAAAACAACTTTGTCGCAGATTTTAGGAACCTTAGACAAACCAGATCATTACCCCGATTCTTCCTTAACCATTAATGGCAAAAATGTTCTGGAATTACAAGATCTCAAAAACAACAATTCAAAACAAGAAAAGACATTTAAAATCGTTACTTGGGCGGGATCTCTTTATATAATAATTCTGGCTGTTTATTTATTATTTTTTAGAAAAGCAGTATTTGACGACACCCTCAGAGTAGTAGTTGTTGGTATTTTATTTTTACCAATAGTTTCAATGTTAGTTTATTATCAGAGATATTTCAAAAAGAAAAGTAAGCAAGATAAAATACTATCTGATTTCAGAAATTTAAATTTAGGTTTTATATTTCAATTTCATCAGCTTTTACCGGAGTTTACAGCTCTTGAAAATGTTTGTATTCCTGCACATATAGCTGGTAAAAAAACATCAAAAACAGAAGAAGAAGCAAAAAAACTTCTGACTTATTTAGGGCTTTCACACAGAATTAATCACAAACCCAGCGAACTTTCGGGCGGAGAACAACAGCGCGTGGCCGTTGCAAGAGCGTTAATCAATAAACCTGATGTTATTTTTGCCGATGAGCCTTCTGGAAATCTAGACACACATTCTGCCGAAAATCTGCACCAATTATTTTTCCAGCTTCGAGACGAATTCGGACAGACTTTTGTTATCGTAACCCACAACGAAGAATTAGCGAATATGGCTGATAGAAAATTAGTTATGGTTGATGGCCAGATTAGTAATTAGAAGATGTTTCCTGCTGTCCGCTATACTCCCGATAAACAAAACTACGGTTAATAAACCTCGTTTTTCTAAATCTGGAGGCGACACTTCCCCAAGCGTTGTGACACTTCAATAAACAAGAACATTTTATTTCAAAATGAATAAAAAAGAACTTAAAGAATTTCTAGACGAAAAAGTCATTCAATATAATAATCAGGATTTTATAGAAAGTGATCCTGTGCAGATTCCACATCTTTTCACTCAAAAAGAAGATATCGAAATTGCTGGTTTTTTAAGCGCATCCATTGCATGGGGAAACCGAAAAATGATTATTAAAAATTCACACAAAATGATGGAATTAATGGGCAATACGCCTTATGATTTCGTCATGTCACATTCTGACGAAGATTTGGCTCGGCTTGAAACCTTTGTTCACAGAACATTCAACGGAAATGATTTTGCAGGTTTCATAAAAGGATTACAGCACATTTACAAAAACCACAATGGACTAGAAGCTGTATTTGCCAAAAATCAGCAGGAAAATAGTCTTCAAAAAAGCATTCACGAGTTTAAAAAAATATTTTTTGAAACAGATCATTTGGCAAGAACTCAAAAACACATTTCAGATCCTTTAAACAATTCGGCGACAAAAAGAATCAACATGTACCTGCGCTGGATGGTGCGTCAAGATAGCAAAGGTGTCGATTTAGGAATCTGGAAAAGCATTTCTCCATCAGCATTATCTTGTCCGCTCGACGTTCATTCGGGAAACGTTGCCCGCAAACTTGAAATTCTTTCGCGAAAGCAAAACGACGCCAAAGCTTTATTAGAATTAGACACAAAACTAAGAGAAATGGACCCGCAGGATCCTGTAAAATATGATTTTGCTTTATTTGGTTTAGGAGTTTTTGAAGGTTTTTAGCATTAAAAATAAAATATCATAGTTAAAACTAGTGTTCATTTTTGTATTGTCTGGCCGAGCGTCTAGTGACTTCGGGAGAGGCCTCGAAATGCACTTCAACTTCGGTAATAGTGGCAATCAGTACAACAATCCTGCATCTAAAATTACAAATTCAACAAAAAACCATCAATTTAACGTACATTTGCACAAAATTTAAAGCAAATGAGCACGTTCGAAAAATTTAATCTTCCAAAATCAGTACAAAAAGCAATCGACGATTTAGGGTTTGTTACGCCAACTCCTATTCAGGAAAAATCTTTTTCAGTGATTACTTCTGGGCGAGATATGATGGGAATTGCGCAAACCGGAACTGGTAAAACATTTGCTTATTTACTGCCTCTTTTAAAATTATATAAATTTACAAATACCAATACACCAAAAATTGTAGTTCTAGTTCCAACACGTGAATTAGTTGTTCAGGTTGTTGATGAAGTTGAAAAACTGACTAAATACATGTCGGTTAAAACATTAGGAATTTACGGTGGTGTAAACATTAATACACAAAAAAAAGCTGTCTATGAGGGTGTTGATATTTTAGTTGGTACTCCTGGACGAACAATGGATTTAGCTTTAGATGCTGTAGTTCGTTTTGACGAAACTCAAAAACTGGTTATTGATGAATTTGACGAAATGTTGAATTTAGGTTTCCGTACACAGTTGACAGCGCTTTTGGCTATGATGAAAACGAAACGTCAAAACATTTTGTTTTCTGCAACAATGACTGACGAAGTTGATGCAATTTTAAATGATTATTTTGATTTTCCTGAAGAAGTTACTTTGTCTGCTTCTGGAACTCCGTTAGAAAAAATTACACAGCTTACTTATAATGTTCCTAACTTCAACACGAAAGTAAATCTTCTTAAGCATTTACTGGAAACAGACGAAAGCATGGAACGCATTCTTATTTTCGTTAATAATAAAAAGATTTCAGACATGCTTCATACAAGAATTGAAGAAATGTTTGAAGGTCAATTTGGAGTTATTCACTCTAATAAATCACAAAATTATCGTCTAAGCACGATGGCAGAATTTCAAGAAGGAAATCTGCGCGGTCTTATCACGACTGATATTATGGCGAGAGGTTTGGATATTTCTAATATTTCACATGTTATTAATTTCGAACTTCCAGAATTACCAGAACTTTATATGCACAGAATTGGGCGTACCGGTCGTGCCGATGCAACGGGAACTGCTATTAGTTTTGTAACGCCTCGTGAAGTAGAATTTAAAATTGAAGCTGAGGTTTTAATGAATCAGGAACTTAAAATTGCTGATTTTCCTGAAGAAGTTGAAATTTCATCTAAATTAATCGAACCTGAAAAAGACAGACAGCCGATAAAATTCTTAATGAAAAAACAGAAACTAGATGGCGACGGTGCTTTTCATGAAAAAACTAAAAAGAATAAAAAAGTCAACCTTGGAGGTCCTTCAAAAACCAAAAAGAAAACGCATGGTTCTGTTAATAGAAATATGCTGAAAACTAGGGATAAGAAGAGAAAAGATAAGGATAAATAGGTCTCTATTAGGCGCAAAGGTTCAAAGGAACAAAGCGACAGAGTATAAAAAAGGCTCAAAAGTACAGATTATAAAACCTCTGTACCTTTGAGCCTTTGTTGCTCTGAACCTTTACAAAACTATATCTTCGTAAAAACCAATCCTACCGGCGAACACAATTCGATTCTTTTTCCTGTATCTGTGATTTTTCCTGTTGTTTTATCTCTTTTAAAAATAACTATATCATTTGTATATTGGTGTCCTACTAAAAGGTAATTTCCTGTTGGATCGATGGCGAAATCTCTTGGACCTTTTCCTAAAGTACTTTGCTGTTCTACTAATTGTAAAGCACCCGTTTTAAGAATTTTATAAACCGAAATGGAGTTCGCATCTACACGATCAGACACATACAAGAAGTTCCCGTCTGGCGAAGTTTTGATTGCTGCTTGCTCCTGTTCCGCCTGTAAATCCTTTTGGCAGAATACTGGTTTCAGCAACTACTTTTAAATTTCCAGTTTTATCGTAGCTTAAAGTGGTTAAAGTTCCGTCCAATTCCTGCACTAGGTAAACAAATTTACCATCTTTACTAAAAGTCAAATGTCTAGGGTCGCTTCCTGCTTTTACATCAACACTTCCTTTTAAAGTCAGCATTTCATTTTTAGAAGCTGGATTGTACTTATAGATAAATATCTTATCCAAACCTAAATCGTTCGACAAAACAAATTTCCTGTCTGGAGAAAAGGCAACCATGTGTACGTGCGCTTTCTCCTGACGCGCGACATTTGGTCCTTTTCCTTCATGCTGAATTATCTGCTGTACCGCAGTAATACTTCCGTCTGGTTTCTTCGTGTAAACCACAATACTTCCGCCAGAATAATTGGCGACAATTACATTTTTATAGTCATTAATTAAATGACATGGATCTGCACCCAGAGAAGGATTTGTATTTAAAAACTTTAATTTTCCTGAAGCCGAATCATATCCAAAAGCACTTACAGCACTTTGTGTTCCGTTTTCGTTTACAGCATAAACAAATTTATTATCGTTCGAAACCGAAAGATAACTCGGACTGATAACATTTTCTGAAGAATTCTTCAATTTAAAATCGCCTTTAGTCGCATCAAATTCATAAACATAAATTCCGTTGCTTTGGCAGGTATTTGTATAAGTTCCAACCAATAAGTTGAATTTACTTTGAGCTTTTACCGTGGTCAGTGATAAAGCTGAAAATAAAAATAAATATATTCTTTTCATAGTTTGTTTTTTTGAATCAGCTAAAATAAGGAATAATATCGTTTTGAAATACTTTCTTTATTACAAATGAAATTCCAAAAGTTACATTTTGTCAACATGCTTTCCGTCGCATAAGTTCATTTTACACTTTCCATCAGTAAATCTTAATTGTGAAACATTACTTATAATTTCTAAAATAAACTTATATGGTTTAAATAATTTTTAATTCGTATTTTTGACCAGCATCTTCGCGAAAAACAAAACGTAGTGAAGTAAATCGAAGCCAGAATGCATTTTAAACATCCCGAAATTCTATACTTTCTGTTTTTATTGATCGTTCCAATTTTGGTTCACTTATTTCAATTAAGACGTTTTAAAACCTCCTATTTCACGAATGTTCGATTCTTAAAAGAACTTGCCATTCAGACCCGTAAAAGTTCAAAAATAAAAAAACGCCTTTTATTAGCGACGCGTTTATTATTGCTTACCTGCATTATTTTAGCTTTTGCACAGCCTTTTTTTGAAGCCAAAGACAGCAAAAATGCTTCAAACGAAATGTATATCGTTTTGGATAATTCATTTAGTATGCAGGCAAAAGGCAAAAAGGGCGAACTGCTAAAAAGAGCTGTTCAGGAATTACTAGAAAACACGCCAGAAAACACTCAATTTTCGCTATTAACAAACACCGAAAATTTTTGGAACACCGATATTAAATCTTCTAAAAGTGCTTTACAAAACCTAAAATATAGTGCGGCATCTTTTGATCTTTCGGCAATTACAGCAAAAATAAAAGCCCACAAATCGGCTCATAAAAAAGACATTGTAATTATTACCGATGCTGTAGGTTTGAAACAAAAAGATATTGCAACTATAGATTTCGACGAAAAACCCTATTTCATTGTTCCAGAAGCAGAACAAAAAAATAACGTTTCAATTGACAGCGTTTACATCAATCAAACCTTAGAAAACTTTTATGAAATCGGAATTAATTTATCGGCTTACGGCGAAGATTTTAAACCCGTTTCTACTGCATTATACAATCAAAACAAACTGATCGCTAAGACGATTATTAATTTTGATACAAAGAAAAAGAAAATCAATTTTACGATTCCAAAAGAAGCTTTTCACGGCTATGTAACAATTGAAGACAATGGTTTGACGTATGATAACAAACTGTTTTTTAGTATTTCTAAAAACAAAAAAACAAACGTAATAAGTATTGGTGAACCAGAGAAAAGTAATTTCTTGTCTCGCATTTATACGCCGGCAGAATTTAATTATCATAATTATTCTATCAGTTCTTTAGATTACAATAGTTTAGAAAAACAGAATACGATTATTTTAAATGAATTAATTGAAATTCCGCAGGCTTTGCAGACCACTTTAAAAGCTTTTGTTTCTAAGGGCGGTAATTTGGTTGTAATTCCTGCTGAGAAAAGTTCAGTTTCTAATTTGAATACACTTCTTAGTAATTTTGGAAAAGTTCAATTCAATACTTTAGAAAACAACAGCAAATTAATCACAAAAATCAACTTTGATCATCCGCTATTTTCTGGCGTTTTTGAAAACAAAATATCTAATTTTCAATATCCAAAAGTCAACAGTTCCTTTGGTGTTTCAAGTTCCTATCCTTCCGTTCTTTCATTCGAAGATCAAACGCCTTTTGTAACTGCCGTTCAAAATCAGGTTTCAGGAATAGCGGTTTTTACAGCGCCGATTAATAGTTCCAATTCTAATTTTCAGCAGTCGCCTTTAATTGTGCCTTTATTTTATAAAATAGCCCAGAACAATCAGAAAACAGGAGTAAATGCACTGACAATAGGAAACAATCAGCCTTATTTTGTGGATGTTTTATTGACGAAAGATGCTATCTTAGAAGTGAAAGGAAATGAAGATTCTTTTATTCCCATTCAACAGATTTTAAATAATAAAGTAAAATTAACCTTTAATGATTTTCCAGAAACTGCTGGCAATTACAGTGTTTTTGACAAAAAAGAATGGGTTGAAAATATCAGTTTTAATTACAAAAGAACCGAAAGCGATTTGAGTCAGGTAAATACAAATGTAGTTTCTGATTTTAAAACTGCCGATACGATTTCAACCATTTTTAATACCTTACAAACTGAGCGAACCGACAGCCAAATTTGGAAATGGTTTGTTATCTTTGCACTGTTATTTTTAGCATTAGAAATGGCAATTATAAAATTTGTGAAGTAGCTTTTACGTTTATTTTTTAAACCAATTACTTTTTACAAAAATCATTTTACGACAAAAAATATCTACATATGAAAATAATCATCAAAAGCGCCAAAATTATTGATTCAAAAAGTCCGTTTCACAATATGACCGTTGATCTTTTAATTGCAGATGGTTTAATAGAAAAAATAGGGCCTTCACTTCCAAACGATGATGCAGAAATTGTAAGATTCGAAGATCTTCACGTTTCTCAAGGATGGTTTGACAGCAGTGTTTCGTTAGGTGAACCAGGTTACGAAGACAGAGAAACCATCGCAAACGGATTGAATGTTGCGGCAAAAAGCGGTTTTACAGCAATTGCTTTACAACCTAACTCCTTCCCTATTATTGACAATCAGTCTCAAGTAAATTTTGTAAAAAATAAAGCGAATGGTTTTGCAACAGAAATTTTTCCAATTGGAGCTTTAACAAAAGCGAGCGAAGGAAAAGATATGGCAGAACTTTACGATATGAAAAAAGCCGGCGCTGTTGCTTTTGGCGATTATAATAAAAGTATCGATAATGCCAATCTGCTAAAAATTGCTTTGCAATATGTGCAGGATTTTGACGGCTTAGTGATTGCTTATTCACAAGATCCAAATATCAAAGGAAATGGAGTTGCCAATGAGGGAATTGTTTCTACGCGTTTAGGTTTAAAAGGAATTCCGAATTTAGCCGAAGAACTGCAGATTTCGAGAAACTTATTTCTATTAGAATATACTGGCGGAAAACTTCATATCCCGACTGTTTCTACTGCAAAATCGGTTGAATTAATTAGAGAGGCAAAAGCTAAAGGTTTACATGTGACGGCGAGCGCTTCTGTACATCATTTGGTTTTAACGGATGAAAAATTAGACGGATTTGATACTCGTTTTAAAGTTACACCGCCATTGCGAACTGAAGTAGACAGACAAGCTTTATTAAACGCCATTGCAGACGGAACGATCGATATGATTACATCAGATCATAACCCGATTGATGTTGAATTCAAAAAAATGGAATTTGATACCGCTAAAAATGGAACTATTGGTTTAGAAAGTGCTTTTGGCGCATTATTAACTGTTTTACCGTTGGAAACTGTAGTTGCAAAACTAACTTCAGGAAGAAACGTCTTTGGTCTTGAAAACAATACGATTGAAGAAGGCGCAAAAGCAAATTTCACCTTGTTTACTCCAGAAGGTCATTCTGCTTTTACGAAAGAAAACATTCTTTCAAAATCAAAAAATTCTGCATTTTTAGGAACTGAAATCAAAGGTTCTGTGTATGGAATTTTAAATCAAAATCAACTTGTTACAAAATAATATAATGAATAATTCAGTCGAAGAAGGAAAACCAATCGCTATTACCAGTTACATTCTAATCATTGGTGTTTTAATCGCCATGAGCATGAATTCTGAAAACAAAAATAGTTTTGCTTCTTTTCATATACGTCAGGCATTAGGATTGTCTTTAACCTTTATTTCTTTCGGTGCTATTATTAGTAATTTCGACAGTTTTTTCATCACTTTTCCAATGTGGATCTGTATTTCAATTCTGTGGACTTTCGGAATTTTTACTGCCATTCAAGGACAAACGAGACCTATTCCGCTAGTTGGGGAATTGTTTCAAAAATGGTTTAAAAAAATTGGTTAATTTTTAAAATCCCAAGTTTTAAAAATCCAAATTCCAAAACTGGAATCTGAAATTTGGAACCTTAAAAATCTTTGTCAAAGTTTGAAACTTTGACAAAGATCAAGCTGAACACTAAAAATCTGAACACTGAACACTAAAAAAATGAATCTATCTTTAGAATATCAAATAAGAGAACCAAAAGTAATTTTAGACAAAAATCCGTTATTGCTTTTATTACACGGATACGGAAGCAATGAAGCCGATTTGTTTTCGTTTGCGTCTGAACTTCCAGATAATTATTATGTCATTTCAGCCAGAGCGCCTTACGATTTACAATACGGAAGCTACGCTTGGTACGCCATTAATTTTGATGCCGATCAGAATAAATTTTCAGATAATGAACAAGCTAAAACGTCACGCGATGCAATTGCTTCTTTTATTGACGAATTAGTTTCTAATTATCCAATTGATGCCAATAACGTTACTTTAATTGGATTTAGCCAAGGATCTATTTTAAGTTATGCAACGGCTCTTTCTTATCCAGAAAAAATTCAAAGAGTTGTGGCAATGAGCTGGCTATTTTAATGAAGAAATAATCAAAGAAGGTTTTGAGAAAAATGATTTTAAAAACCTAAAAATATTTGCTTCACATGGAACTGTAGACCAAGTTATTCCTATTGACTGGGCTAGAAAGACACCTGCAATTTTAGAAAAATTAAATATTCCGGTTACTTATAAAGAATATCCTGTTGGTCACGGCGTGGCACCGCAGAATTTCTTCGATTTTAAGAATTGGCTGAATTCATAGTTTTACAGTAATCAGTCGCAGTTTTCAGTCCGTCAAAATCTTTACAAAATGAACACAAAACTTGACAATCCAGCATTAATTTTAATTGATATTCAAAAAGGATTTCACGACACATCTTACTGGGGAAATCGAAATAATTTGGATGCAGAGCAAAAGGCTGGGGAACTTCTTGAAATTTGGAGAACAAAAAATTTACCCATTTTTCACATTCAGCATTTTTCTTCAAATCCAAGTTCAATTTTGAACGAGTCAAATCCTGGAAATGAATTTCAAGATATTGTAAAACCACTTGAGAGCGAAACTATTATAAAGAAGAATGTTAATAGTGCTTTTATCGGAACAAATTTAAAAGAGCTTCTTGATGATGCAAAAATAAATAATCTTGTGATTGTGGGCTTAACCACAGATCATTGTGTTTCTACGACCACAAGAATGGCTGGGAATTTTGGTTATACGACCTATTTGATTTCAGATGCAACGGCAACATTTAATAAAAAAGGCGTAAACGGTGAAGAATTTACCGCAGAAATCATACATCAAACAGCCTTAGCAAGTCTCAATGAAGAATTTGCCAAAGTTGTAACTTCAGATTATATTAAAAAGATTGTTTAAATACTTAATCGCAGTTTTCAATCTGCTAATTGAGACTGAAAACTGCGACTATTAGCTTTATTCTCCAGTATAAATAATCTTCCCGTCTTTTTTCAAAACATAACCTTTCCAAGGAATTAACTGCAAATCGCCTTTAACCCACGAATCCCCTTCAGATTTTCTTTCTAGAATAATCGATTCTTTTTGGGTGTCAAGAAAAAGCTCTGCTTTATTGCCGTCAAAAATTACGTAAGTTGCAGTGGTATATGTTTTTCCATCATCATAATGAGATAATCTGGTTCCTTCAAAAGTTCTAATACATTCTTTTTTGAGGGTTGACCAAGTATAACCCGCAGAAGCTTTACATCCGTGTGCATCAGCGTCTGCTCCTACTACAGTTTCTTTTTGAGGCTCTTTTGGAGCAGTATTTACATTTTCTTGAGAAACCTTTTTGGCGCAAGAAAAAGTACCTGCAATAACTAAAAACAAAAACATCTTTTTCATAATCCTATCTTATTTAAGGTCAAAAAAAATAGGATTATAAAATCCTATTTTTGATATAACCAAGTTTGATTTACTTCAAAAGTAATACTATCATCGTTATCAACAAAATATTTTAACAAGACTTCTCCCCATAATTCTCCATTGCTATAATCAGCAATGATCCATCTGTGGTTTAAAATTTTTACTTTATTGATAATAAATTTATTCGGACCAATCTGATCCTGACCCGTATACGGATTCCCTTTTGGGTTTGCGTTATAGTCTAATAATTTTTCAGTTACAACTGGAATCAGTTTTTCGTACAAAATGACTTTTCCGCCAGAAGCACTGTTATCAAAGTAATTTTGAGCATTTTCGTTGTGTTCTAACGAAAAGTAATCAGCATCGGCTAATTGAGTTTTCACTAGATTAATACTATCTCTTAATTTCTTAGTTGTTTTATCATATCTATTCTCTGCAAATTTTACTTCACTGTTGTAGAACGCATAAGTAAAAATATTCATTAAAATAGCAAGAATAAAAAGATAAAGCAGTAAGGATTTTTTCATTTTGTGGTATAATTAAATTGTAATTTCTAAATTGTCGTAAGCCAGAAAAACATTTTCCGGAAGCATTTTCTGTACTTCTTCATGAAAACCTAAAACGTGGCTGATATGCGTTAAATAAGCCTTTTCCGGCTTAACGAGATTAATAAAATCAAGCGCTTCCTGAAGATTAAAATGAGTGTTGTGAGGCTCAACTCGTAAGGCATTTACAACCAAAACTTTTAAACCTTTCAGTTTATCAATTTCGGCTTGTTCGATAGTTTTTACATCTGTTAAATAGGCAAAATCGTCTACTCTATACCCAAAAACCTGTAAATCGCCGTGCATAGCGCTAATTGGAATTGCCGTTTTATCTCCAACCGCAAATGGAGCATTATTTTTTACCTCGATAGTTTTTACACTTGGAGCTCCTGGATATTTGTTTACGGTTTCGAAAACATAATCGAAACGACGTCTTAGATTGTCCAAAACACGCTGATGTCCATAAATAGGAATTTCTCCCTGCCTAAAATTAAAAGGACGAATATCATCTAAACCTGCAGTGTGATCTGCATGTTCGTGCGTAAATAAAATGGCATCTAGTTTTGTGCATCCGCAAGAAAGCATCTGCTGTCTAAAATCGGGGTAGCAATCGATAACATAAGAATGTTCGTCCCATGTAATCCAAATGGATACACGAAGCCTTTTGTCCTTAGCATCAGTGCTTTTACAAACTGGATGATCGATCCCGATAATCGGAATACCTTGAGAAGTACCTGTACCTAAAAAATAAACCTTCAATTGAACTTAATTTTTTTACAAAAATAGGATTATTTCTCTTTCATTAGAAGCCTAATTTGCTAACTTTGTAACAAATCTATTTAAAATAAAATGGGTACAGAAATAAAACTCAAGGGTGACAAGGTCATCGAACAGATTCCTTCTATAAAAGACAAAGCTTTACGCATTAATTTAAACGAGAATATTTACGGAACGTTTGCTGAAATTGGCGCTGGACAAGAGACTGTTAGGCACTTTTTTAGATCTGGAGGTTCATCGGGAACAATTGCAAAAGCAATGTCTGCCTATGATAAAGATTTTAGTGATGCGGTTTATGGAGTGGAAAGCGATGGAAGATATGTTACCGAAGAGCGTTTAAAAAAAATGCTGACTCACGAAGGTCAGATCATCGAAGAGCGTTTAAGCAGAGAGAAACATCCAACAAAACTTTTCTTTAGTTATGCTAACACTGTAGCCACAATAGATTTTGCCAAACAATTTAAAGGTCACGGCTGGGTTGGAATTCGATACCAAATTGAACCAGACGAAGCTTATAACGAAATTATCCTGCACATTCGTTTTAAAGAAACTGACGCCAGACTACAACAGGAAACACTTGGAATTTTAGGTGTAAACTTAATTTACGGTGCTTTTTACAAATACAATGACCCAAAAAGATTACTTCGTTATTTATACGATCACTTAGATAAAGACCAATTAGAGATTGATACAATCAACTTTTCTGGACCTCGTTTTGCCGATGTTGATAATCGTTTGATGAGTTTGCAATTGGTTAAAAACGGAATGACAGATGCCGTAATGTTTAATCCAGAAGGAAAAAACATTTTGCCAGTCGCGATTTTATACAAAAAGAACCTTTTAGCCTTAAGGGGAAGTTTCCGTCCGGTTACGAAAGTAAATATGGATATGTATGAGAAATCATTAAAAATGTTTCTCGAGGAAAATAAAGTTGAAAAAAATAATACGCTTGTTGTTTTTGAAATTACACTTTCGAATTTACGTTCGGATGGTGAAATTGACGAACGCGACTTTATGGACAGAGCCGAATTACTTTGTTCGCTAGGTCAAACTGTTATGATTTCAAATTTCCAGGAATATTATAAAGTGGTTGAATATTTTGCAAATTATACCAAAGCCCGTATGGGATTGGCAATGGGCGTAAATAACCTTGTTGATATTTTTGATGAGAAATACTACCGTCATTTAAGTGGTGGGATTCTTGAAGCATTTGGAAAATTATTCTACCGCGATATGAAGGTTTTCTTATATCCAATGCTTGATGAAGATGGTACTTTAATGGATTCTAACAACTTAAAAGTTCACCCAAGAATGAAGGAATTGTACAAATTCTTTAAATTCAACGGAAAAGTAGTTGATATTGCAGATTACGATCCGAATAACTTGGAAGTTTTCTCTCGTGAAGTATTAAAAATGATTAATCAAGGTAAACCTGGCTGGGAACCAATGCTTCCTCCTGGAATTCCAGAAATCATTAAGGAACATCATCTTTTTGGATACCATCCACAGAAAGAATTAGAACAAAATACATAATCAAAAAGTCCCGATTTTTTCGGGACTTTTTATTATTTGTCAGTCTCAGTTTTGAGTCTCAGTTCCAACTTTGTCAGATTGAGCGGAGTCGAAACCACATTGCAGATTTACGCTCTTCTTTCTAGTTTTGGATTGAGTAAAATTTTACCGCAAAGCACACTAAGGTTTTTTGCTAAACGAGGTTTTATAAAAACACAAAGTTCGCAAAGACTTTAAAGCGTATCAGATGCAAATATCAGTCACTATGTAAAAATTAGGCAGTCTCACTACGAAGAAATCTATATTTTTCATTCATCATATTAAAACATAGCCTGTGGTTTCAACCACAGACTATGTTTTAATATATATTGCGCCCCTGTTGAAAACAAAGGCTATTTTTGATAAAGACCCTGTGGTTGAAACCACAGACTATGTTTGATTAAACTTTGCGAACTTTGCTCAATATTACACCAAGTATATATAAAAACTTAGCGTGCTTTGCGGTAAAATTCTAAGTCAAGTTTACAACATGAAACCTTGAAACCTGAAACAAAAAATTTACTTCAAAATCTGCGAAGCGTGTTCTTTTGTTTTTACTTTTTCGATTACTTCCTCGATAATTCCTTTTTCATCGATTACAAAAGTTGTTCTATGGATTCCGTCGTATTCTTTACCCATAAATTTCTTTGGTCCCCAAACTCCAAATGCATTGATAACCGATTTATCTTCATCGGCAATTAATGGAAAAGGAAATTCGTATTTATCTTTAAATTTCAATTGCGCTTTTTGACTGTCGGCACTTACACCTAAAAGCTCATAATTATTGGCTTTAAAGCGTTCAAAATTATCTCTTAAATCGCAAGCCTCTGCTGTACAGCCTGGTGTACTTGCTTTTGGATAAAAGAAAACTACTAATTTTTTTCCAGCATAATCTGCTAGTTTATGTGCTTTTCCATCTTGATCTACCCCTGAAAAGTTTGGCGCTTTATCGCCTGCTTTTAATGTTGTCATATATTTTATTTTTGATTTTAGATTGTTGATTTTAGAGTTTTAGATATAAGATGCAAGATATTAGAAGCAAGATTATAGCTTTACTCTTCACTCTTTACTCTTCACTCTTTACTCTTCACTCTTTACTCTTCACTCTTTACTCTTTTTCTCATGCCCCAGATTGAAGTGAAAACCCCGCAGTTGTGGTAGTTTACATTTTTAGGATTAAGAAAGCGACCAAAGGAAGCTCTTGTTAATCCTAAAAAATGTTACTAACACAGCGAGGAGTTGAAACGGAAAGCTGGATTAGGCACATCATTAAAATTATACTATTTTTACGGGATTAAAATTACGGAAATGAATAAAAAAGCTCGCGTACAATTTGTTATAAATACGTTAAAAGAACTCTACCCTACTATACCTATTCCGCTTGATCACAAAGACCCTTACACACTTTTGATAGCGGTTTTACTGTCTGCTCAATGCACAGATGTACGTGTAAATCAGATCACTCCGTTATTATTTGCAAAAGCTGATAATCCGTATGATATGGTTAAAATGTCTGTGGAAGAAATTAAGGAAATTATTCGTCCGTGTGGTTTATCGCCAATGAAGTCGAAAGGAATTCATGGTTTATCGGAAATTTTGATTGAAAAATATAACGGAGAAGTACCGCAGAGTTTTGAAGCACTTGAAGCTTTGCCGGCTGTTGGTCATAAAACAGCAAGTGTGGTAATGTCTCAGGCGTTTGGAGTTCCCGCTTTTCCAGTTGACACACACATTCACAGATTAATGTACCGATGGAATTTATCAAATGGAAAAAATGTTGCTCAGACTGAAAAAGATGCTAAAAGATTATTTCCGAGAGAATTGTGGAATGATTTACATCTTCAAATTATTTGGTACGGACGTGAATATTCGCCTGCAAGAGGCTGGAGTTTAGAAAAGGATATTATTACAAAAACGGTTGGAAAGAAATCTATTATTGAAGAAATGGAAAAAACGCCGGTGTCATTAAAAAAACAAGGCACAAAGATTTAAACCTTTGTGCCTGCGCATATTTTTCTAGTTCGTCTAATTTTATAATATTACATTTTTGCTTTTAAGGCATTATATTCTGCTGTCATATCCAGAGAGCGATAAACACCTAATAATATTTTTGCGAGCATCTTGATTTTTAGGTTCAAGTGTAAGCGCCTTTTGTAAATACGGAATAGCACTTCTTGTTAAATCGTCTTTTCTAGCATTTAATTTATCGTATTTCTGCATTTCTGCGGCGCTGGTTCCTAATGATGAAATTTCATCTGCCAAATCTTTTTTCATCTGTAACTTCAAGTAAGCCAGATTGATATAAGCCTCAGTATTATTAGGATCTAATTCTAAAACATAATTATATGTTGTTTCCGATTTTGGATAATCCTTTTTCTCCAGATAAGAATACGCTAAATTAGTATTGACTTCTATTTGTTTAGAAGGAATCGATTCTGTTCTTGGTTTCTCATACAATCCCTGCTGAATAGCTGATTCTCTAGCTTTTGGAGAAATAAAAGCATCCTCTTCTTTTGTTTTCTTATTCGTTGCATAATACATAACTCCTTTTCCAGAAAAATTAATCTTTTTTAGGAGTTCGTAATAAGTAACTGCGAGCATTATAATCTTTTGCATTTAATGCTGAGGAAGCGGCGTTAAATAAGTTAAGCGTATCCTTCTTATCGAACAAATACACTTTATAACTTTTTTCTGAGCTTTCTTTGAATTTTTCAGCTTTGAAATCGGCGTACGCGCCGTTTACAAGACTGGCTTTCATATCTTTTAAAGCCATATTTGCCTTAACGGTAGATTTGAATTTACCTGATTCGTTCTCGTATAAAAACACATCTTGATAGGCCTGTGATGCTAATGTAAAATTATTAGCCGCATCAATATTTTTTACAGCTAAATCTTTTAAAACATTTCCTTTTAAGAAGTAAAAATCAGATTTGTCTTCATCTGGAGCATTCAGAATAAGGTATTCTGTTTTGGATAAAATTGCTAAAGATTCTTCGCTTCTTCCTTTATCGTACAAAGACTGCGCTTCCTTAATTTTATCTTTTTGGGCAAATGCACCAATCGTTACCATAAACAGACATGATAACATTGTTATTTTCTCTTTCATTTTGCGGTTAAGTTTTGGTTGGTTAAATGATTTTCTTGTTTATTATGAGGCGTAGTTCCGTAGATAATTAAACTGATTTAAATTATCTCCATTGACTACTTTAGCAGTTAAAAATATTTTCTGGTCCAAATATTTTTCTGCACTAAAATCAAATGAGCATTAACTTAACAAAATAAAGCAGGGTAGTTTTTCTTCATAAACAATTTAGTTTTGGGTTAAGTATTTAATTATTAATTCATTATTATTTTCGATTACAATTTCAAACAAATATCTCTCTAAGAAAAATTCGTCCTAAAAGCATTTTTAATGAATAAAAAATTACTTTTTAACTAAAATAAAATTAAAAACTAAATAAACACACAAAATCCAATCAAAATATTAAATTTTAACAAAACTTACGAGAAAATGATATAAAAAACTTATAAAAAATTAAGCGCTAAAAAATATCAAACATTAAAAGACAAACGGATATTTTTTGGCATAAAAAAACTCACTATCTGTAAGTACATACAAATAGTGAGCATTTAAACCAAAACGACCATTTGGTTTTTATTTTCATAAACATCCGACAGGAGCGACGGGGTGTTTAGTTAGCTATAATCTCAAAACTTTTTTCTTCAATCTTAACCACAGTTAAGGCTTGAGAATAATTTAATAAGAAAGAAACAATTTCTTTATTTGGTTTTAGATTTTTAGAAGCTAATGCTTTTTTTGAGTAAATTTTCGCCATATTGTAAAAATGATTATAACAATATAACGAGCTAATTATCAAAATAGTATTAGTTGGTTAAAATAATTTGATGTTTTTCAATTATTTTTCTCAAATTCATTAATGCATAACGCATTCTGCCTAGCGCTGTATTGATGCTCACACCAGTAATTTCAGATATTTCTTTGAAACTCATATCTTGATACATACGCATTACCAATACTTCTTTTTGATCTTCAGGAAGTTCTTCGATAAGCTTTTTTAAATCAATTTCAACTTGATCCACAATCATTTTACCTTCAATGGTCAGAGCATCGTCTGACATGATAGAGAAAATAGAAAACTCTTCTGTCTCTCTATACATTGGCATTTTTTTGGTTTTACGAAAATGATCCACAATTAAGTTGTGAGAAATACGCATTACCCAAGGCAGGAATTTCCCCTCTTCGTTATAAGAATTACTTTTTAAAGTTTTAATTACTTTAATAAATGTATCTTGAAAAATATCATTTGAAATATCTCTATCAGCGATCTTAGAATATATAAAACCATATATCTTAGATTCATGCCTTTTTATCAATGTTGCCAGAGCGACTTCACTGCCTTCAACATAGTTTTTAACTAATAGAGCGTCTGGAATATGCAGATCAGCCATAATACTACTTTTTTAGTTCTTGTTTTAAAATTTGGAGTAATTTTTTCTAAAAAGTAGTTTTGTAATATAGGCGAATCTTTTTTTTGAGTTGTGTTAATATTGTGGCCAAATTTAACAAATTATTCTTTTAAAAAGCAAATAAAACGATTAATAATTATTAGTAAAAAAATTATTAAAGTAAAATAAACTTAAAGTTCACATTGTAAGCATGATATATCTGTAAAACAAAACATTTTACCATGTTTTAAAAACAGCCGTAAATACCTTACAATAAGCGATGTGAAATTATATAATTTATCAAATCTGGACTTAAATTACAATTTTTTCCTGATTAAATCGATCCCAATATATAAATATTTTTTGATACGCCTTTATTTTTATTTCTAATCTTCTAAAAACACAGCACGTTTACTCTAAATATTTCTTCTTAGAAGTTCATTAACAGTACATTTAAATTATGGTAAAATAGTTAAAATTTGGAACTATATCCTTAACAAAATCCAATTCAAAATTGATTACTTTTGTAAAAATTGACTTTTTTATGCAAATTGATCTTTCTAAAATAGACCCAAAATCTAATATTATAATAAAAGGAGCACAAGTACATAATCTAAAAAATGTAGATGTGGTCATTCCGCGAAATAAGCTTGTTGTTATTACAGGACTTTCTGGATCAGGAAAATCGAGCTTAGCTTTTGATACTTTATATGCCGAAGGACAAAGACGTTATGTAGAAAGTTTATCCTCCTACGCACGTCAGTTTTTAGGACGTTTAGACAAACCAAAAGTTGAATATATTAAAGGAATTGCACCTGCAATTGCTATTGAACAGAAGGTAAATACGACAAACGCTCGTTCGACTGTTGGAACATCAACAGAAATTTATGACTACGTTAAACTTTTGTTTGCCAGAATTGGGCGTACATATTCTCCTGTTTCTGGAAAAGAGGTTAAAAAAAATACGGTTACGGATGTTATTACAGACGTTAAAACCCTTCCTATTGACAGTAAATGGCTTTTGCTCTCTCCTATTCATCTTGAAGAAGGAAGACAGCTGGAAGACAAACTAAAAGTATTACTGCGGCAAGGTTTCGCACGTATTTTGGTAGACAACGAAATGGTTCGTTTGGATGAGTTTACTCCTTCAGATCTTCATAAATTTGATAATAAAGATATACTACTTATTATTGACCGTATCGTTGTTAAAGAAGAAGAGGAATTTTATAACCGACTTGCGGATGCTGTACAAACTGCTTTTTTTGAAGGAAAAGGAATTTGCTATCTCCAGGAATTAAATCGTTGCTAAAAGATTTTCTTATTCGAATAAATTTGAACTGGACGGCATTACTTTTTTAGAACCAAATGTTCATTTATTCAGTTTTAACAATCCTTATGGAGCTTGTCCAGTTTGTGAAGGATATGGAAATATTATTGGTATTGATGCTGATTTAGTCGTTCCGAATACTTCTTTGTCGATTTTTGAAAGTGCCATTTATCCTTGGCGGCGACAGCATGAGCTGGTACAAAGATGAATTGGTTAAGCATGCTTATAAATTTGATTTCCCTATTCACAAACCTTATTTCCAACTTAGTGATCAACAGAAAGATTTAATCTGGACTGGAAATCAATATTTTCAAGGACTTAATGATTTCTTTAGAGAATTAGAAGAAAAAAATTATAAGATCCAGAACCGTGTAATGTTGTCTCGTTATCGTGGCAAAACCAAATGTCATGTGTGTAAAGGCAAGCGCTTACGCGAAGAAGCATCTTACGTAAAAATCAACGGTAAAACAGTTTCTGATTTGGTTGATTTACCAATAAAGCATTTGGTTACTTTCTTTAAAAACATCGAATTAAACGTTTACGAACAGCAGATTGCAAAACGTTTAATGCTCGAAATCAATAATCGTTTATCTTTTTTAACCGAAGTAGGATTAGATTATCTTACTTTAAACAGAAATTCGGCAACACTTTCCGGAGGTGAATCACAACGAATTAACCTTGCGACTTCTCTTGGAAGCAGTTTAGTAGGTTCGATGTATATTTTAGATGAACCAAGTATTGGTCTGCATCCAAAAGATTCTGAACGACTTATAAAAGTTTTGCTTTCGCTTCGCGATTTAGGAAATACTGTAATTGTGGTAGAACACGACGAAGACATCATGAAAGCCACTGATATGATTATTGATATTGGCCCTGAAGCTGGAACTTTTGGAGGAAACCTTGTTGCGCAGGGAACTTATGATGAAATCCTGAAATCTGATTCTCTAACTGCTCAATATCTAAATGGGGATTTAGAAATCTCTGTTCCAAAGAAAAGAAGAAAATTTAAAAATCATATTGATATTGTAGGCGCACGCGAAAACAATTTAAAAAATATCAACGTTACTTTTCCTTTGGATGTTTTGACCGTTGTAACAGGAGTTTCTGGAAGTGGAAAAAGTACTTTGATTAAAAAGATTTTGTTTCCGGCAATGCAGAAAAAACTAGAAAGCGCCGCTGAAAAGGCCGGTCAATTTAGTGAGCTGAAAGGTTCTTTTTCTCAGATTAAACATATCGAATATGTAGACCAGAATCCAATTGGACGAAGCTCGCGATCCAACCCTGTAACGTATATCAAAGCTTACGATGATATTCGTGATTTGTATGCCAAAGAAAAATTATCTAAAATAAGAGGCTATCAGGCTAAACACTTTTCTTTTAATGTTGATGGTGGTACGTGCGAAACTTGTAAAGGAGAAGGCTCTATAAACGTCGAGATGGTATTTATGGCCGATGTTTCGTTACCATGTGAAACTTGTGGAGGAAAGAGATTCAAAAAAGAAATTTTAGAAGTTACTTTCGATAACCAGAATATTAATGATATTCTAACTATGACCATTGATGATGCCATTGCTTTTTTTGAAAAGAACAAACAATCGAAAATCACGCAAAAATTACAGCCTTTACAAGATGTTGGATTGGGATATGTACAATTAGGTCAATCCTCTTCTACTCTTTCCGGTGGTGAGGCACAGCGTATCAAATTAGCTTCTTTTTTAGTAAAAGGCGCTACAAAAGATAAAGCTTTATTTGTATTTGACGAACCTACAACGGGTCTTCATTTTCATGACATCAAGAAACTTTTAGCTTCATTTGATGCATTAATAGAAAAAGGTCATTCTATTATTGTAATTGAACATAATCTGGATTTAATAAAATGTGCCGATTGGATTCTAGATTTAGGTCCAGAAGGTGGAGAAAACGGAGGACATTTATTGGCTTCAGGAACTCCAGAAGACATTGTAAAAGTAAAAGAATCAGTGACTGGTGTTTATTTGAAAGATAAATTGTAAAACATTTTATAAAAAATAAGCCCTAAATACATTTTGATAAGGAATGTATTTAGGGCTTTTAGTTTTTCTCTTCTTAAATCGTTAAGCTACCAAACATCTTTCCTCAAAAGGAAATCCATCTTCGTCGATAGCGACCAAAACCTTTTTTTGTTTTGATGCCTCAAAAGTTAAATACAGCCAAGCAAATGACCATAAACCCAGAGTTAAACAAAAAATCATGAAATTTAAACTGTGATTCACGACTTTCCCTCCTTTTGACAATACCGCAAATAGAAATTCATCGTTTCGTTCTTCCAAAGTAAATCCATTATGAACTTTATTTGATATCATATTAGAAAATACCTGCATGCTTTGTTCCTGGCTGAGATGATTGTTGTCTTTCATAATTATTCTAATCTACATTAATCATAAACTTTTTCTTGCACATTTTATTGCAAAAGTATTCAAATAAAAAGTATAAAACAATACCTACAATTGGTGATTTTGTTACAAATAATTATGTATTTTATCCAAAGTAGTGCTAAATTTTCAGTATAAAGTTAATTTTTATAAAAGTAATTACAAAATAAATAGGTGTTAAAATTTGTAATTTAATTCGCAGTTTTCAATTTCTTAACCTTTATTTTTCAAATTAAAAGCTGGTGCTTCGTAATCTTCTTTTAAATAATTAGGAGGAATTGTGGTTGTATTACCATCTCTCAGCGCGAGCATAATGTGGAGACATAATCTCAATTCCAGCCTGATTAAATGAGTCTTGAATGTTTTGATGAAGCGAAGAATAAATCCTAGGTCGCTTAGTGGGTTCTTTTGTATAAACGTTAATCTGATAGGAAACATAAAAATCATCCAGACTTGTCTGCGACTACAAATGGCTTAGGTTCTTTTTCTGTCATTTCGGTTTTCAATGTTGCATCGATCAAAGCCTCGTGAATTGCAGACCAAGGTACATCATACCCAATTGTAACTGTTGTATGAATTAATAGTCCATTGGTAGACTGTTTTGTATTTGCCGAATAGTTTGTAGATGTACTCGACAAAACTGTCGCATTAGGAATCGTAATATCTTCAAATTTCGGAGTTCTTATTCGGGTTACCAAAGCTGTTTTTTCGATTACCTCGTCGCTTACGTCTCCAATTTTTATATAATCACCAATTTTAAACGGACGCATATAGGTAATTACTAATCCTGCAACCATATTGGCAATTGCATTTGAAGAACCTAGCGAAAATAAAACCCCAATAAATACCGAAACTCCTTTAAAAATAGGAGAATCTGAACCGGGCAGATACGGAAAAATAATCACCAGCATAAAAGCATACATCAATAAGCGGATTACATTAAATGTTGGAATTGCCCAATCGCTGTAGAATCCATCAATTTGTATGTTTTCTGATTTAATTTCATAAAAGAAAAATTTAATTACTTTCAATGAATATTTGAAAATGATAATAATTACGAGTATGGTAAACAGACTTGGCAGGAAACTTAGAAATCCCATTAAGGCAGATTTTGCAGGTGTCAAAATCCATCGAAGAAGTGTTGTCGTGTATTCTTTTGTTGCAGGAAAAATACTAAACAATACGGGAAGCGATAAATAAACGATCAAAATAAGAGTAACGATTTTTATAAAACCAAACAACCGCATTAATAGAAACTGTCGCTTTTGTGGTGACAATATTTTAATATTGTTGTAATTGAAACCTTTAAAATATTTGTCGCTATTCTTTAAAATATAATATTTAATCCAATTAAAAATTTTGCCCACTAAATACAAAACCAATCCTATTATAAAAATCAACAAGAAAGTATATCCAAGTCTTTTTGGAAGCTGTGAATAATTTTCGCTCTGATAAATTATTGCACTTTTAATTGCTTTCAAATTACGATTGGCAATATTAGATACGGTTTGGTTTTCTGCTTTTGCATCAGCATTGAGAATAGACATTATTACTAAATCATCTTTGTAAATAATATCAAACGAAACATCTGAAGGAGTAATTTTAAGGGAATCTTTCTCAAAAAAAGATTCGTTATAAAGTTTCTTAATTTTATTTGAAATATACCCTGCTCTTTCTTTTGCCGAAAAAGATCCAACATTTGTATAGACATAAAAAAGCGTGTCTTTAAAAGGCGTTACAGGATAACCGACTAATTTTTCTGGTACTATCGCTTTTTCTGAAGTCTGCTTATTTGCAACTTGGCCAAACACCGAAAAAGAAATCAAAAGTAGAAAGAAAGCTAAAAACCTAAGTAATTCTTTTTTCATATTCAGCTAGAAATAAATTAGTTATCCTTTCTAACAAATATAAAAACAAAAAAGTTACGATTTTAAATTACTTTTATTTTTCCTACAACTTCCTATTATATCTTAAAACCAATTCTCTTAAAAATGGAATCAATAACATTATTAATATCCGAAGAGATTTTAAATTTATAATTCAAATACACATATAAAATCGTCACTAAAATCGATTTTAAAGCAATACTGATTAATTGGAAAAATGGAAATTCCCAGAAATAAAACAATAAAAACAATGCAAATGTGAGTACAATCGAATAGATCGTTTCTTTGGTAAATGGATATAAATGAAGTTTCTTAACTACAAAAAGCAATTTTGCCAAACTATATAAAGTAATAGATAAAAGCGTCGCAAAGGCAGAGCCGAAAATTCCAAAAATCGGAATAAAGATCATATTTAAAACTACAGTCAAAACGACTAACATTAATCCTAAATACAATACCATTCTATAATATTTTGTATTGAAAATAATGGCATTGTTATTTCCTAAAATTAAGTCGAAGTATTTAGAAATCCCGATCATAAATACAACAGAAATTCCGTCGCTGTATTCCTTTGGAACTAATTCATATAACTGATTGATGTTCACAAAAATACAAAGCATTACAAATCCTCCCACCATCTGCAGGTTGATAGATGTTTTTTTGTACAATTGATTCAGTTCATCATGTTTGTTTTCATGCATCAATTTAGCTGTAATTGGATATACAATTTGATGCATTGCACGGCTTGGAACGGAAATTACCAAGGCAATATATGTTGCTACAGAATAAAAGGCAATATTTTCAATAACCATATATTGATTTAATATCATTTTATCGCCATCCAGAAGTAAATTAGCAACACTTCCAGATAAAATAATATAAAAAGTATACACTAATATATCTTTGGTATTTTTAGGTATTGTAATTTGAAAAGTTGGTTTCTGAATACTAAATGCATATAACATCGTTACTAGGAATGCTAAAAAATATAAACCAGCTGTTGCGTAAACAAAACCTTCTACACTAAGCCAATCGTAGTAAACACCTATTAAGAGGAATAATGAGAATAATCGTAAAGCTACTTCTTTAATAAAGTTGCCAAAAACGGAATGCATATTTACCCGCGACCAGGCATAAAAAATTTCAAAGTATGCCATACACAATCCTATAAATGGTATCAACCAGATATAACTTTTGACAATAGCATTTTTCTTTGACAAAAAGAATAAAATCTCGTCATAAAAAACAAGCCCAATCAATAAAAGCGGGATTATTAATAGGAACGGGAATAAAACTGTAAAAGATAAAAAACGGGATTTTTCTTCTTCAGTTTGATATTGTGAATAAAATTTAACCAACGTATTTTGCATTCCAATAGCAAACAGCAGCATAATCACATTAGCACATGAGGTAACATAATTAGTCAAGCCATAATAGGTTGCTCCCAAATAAATGGGATATAGATACAACGTATTTATAGCTCCGATACCAAAACCAATATAGGTAATTATAGTATTTTTAAAAGACTGATTTAAGACAATACCCATGTTTGGATTTCTGAATTTAGATTTTAGGTTTTAGATTTTTATAATCTATGATTTACTAATCAGCTGTGCTAGCTGTTTGGTTAAATTTTTCTGGAATATTGTCGCAAACCAATTCCGTGTGCTTGTAATTTTCCTTCCAAAAACTGATTAAAAAAGTCCAAAATTACACTTTTTAACTTCGCTTTTTCAGAATAGTCAAAAAATACTCCTGTATTAGTTTGTGTTACAATATCTGCAAAATCAGAACCTTGTGGTCCAATTGCGATTATCGGACGGTTTGAGACCATGTATTCGAACAATTTACCAGGAATAATACTTTTAGTGTCTTCAGAATTAATCTCTATTAAAAGTAATACTTGTGATTTCCTTTGGTGCGCAACTGCTTCTTGATGCGAAACGTACCCTAGCAAATTCAAATAATCGTTTAATTGATGTTCTTGTATTGCATCTAAAACTTCCTGACTCACAGCACCAATAAGTTTGATTTCTAAGTGAGATTTAAATTCAGGAATTTCTTTTAACAGTTCAACTAAAACTTCCCATAAAAATGGCGGGTTTCTGTCTGATAAAAAAGAGCCGATATGGGCTAAAGTAAATTTACTGTCTAATGTCTGTTTTTCTACAGTCTCAACATCATAACCATTTGTAATAACCGTAATAGGCTTGTTTGTAATTGCCTCAAATTCGGTTTTTGTGGTTTTACTGGTTACGATAATTTCATCGGCAGTATTAAGAACTTTGTGTTCTAAACTTTTATGTTTTTTTTCAGCGTAAGATGATAAACGAAGTGCTTTATGATAGCCAATCGTTGTCCACGGATCACGGAAATCGGCAAACCATTTTACTTTTAATTTTTGTTGTAGTTCCAAACCAATTAAATGCAGACTATGCGGTGGTCCAGAAGTTACGATAGTATCTATATTATTTTCTCGAATGTATTTTTCAAGATACGAAACAGATGGCTTTACCCAAAAAACGCGAGCGTCTGGAATAAAAAGATTGCCGCGAACCCAAAGAAAAGTTTTATCTAAAAATGTCTGCTTTTTCTTTTGAGGAAAAATGCCTGAACTGATTTTTTTGGTTTTATTTTTCGAAAAAACAGAAGCCAGCTGATAAGGCTCCCAAATTTTATTTTTTAGAACAATGACTTTGTCTGATATCTGGCTCACTAGACCTTCATCTACAATTGGATAAGTTGGATTTTCTGGAACATATACAATTGGCTGTACATCAAATTCTGGCAGGTATTTTACAAATTTCAACCAGCGTTGCACACCCGGACCACCAGCAGGCGGAAAGTAATACGTAATTATTAAGAGCTTTTTTTGTTCCATTAGAATTTATTCAGTTCCACAGAGATCCACAAAGTATTCGCTAAGTGTCACAAAGATTTTAAATTATTTTTGAGTATCTCCGTTATTTCTTTGCGAGTCTTTGCGAAATTTTTCAAAATAAATTCCTCCAGCCAAAAGTAACAACATTCCAATTGAACTAATCAAAGTAATGGTTCCTCCTGTTTTTATAACCTGAGGCTCAAATTTAAACTCGATTGTATGTTTTCCGCCAGGAATTTCCATTGCTCTTAGAACATAGTCAACTGGGAAATGATCTGTTAATTTACCGTCTATGTAAGCGTTCCATCCATTTTTATAATACATTTCAGAGAAAACCGCTAAACCATCTTTCTCGTTTTCAGATTTGTATTTAATGTAATTTGGTTTGTACGTAACAACTTTGATTGTTCCATTTGTATCCCAAGGTTTCTTTAAACGAGCATTCGGGAATTTACCTTCATGTTCGTGAACATTAAACACCGCTACTTTTTTAGTATCTATAGTATTCAAGGCTTTCATAACATCATCTGCCTTGTTTACCAATTTTGCAGAGCTTACAAACCAAGCATTTCCGTTAGCATCTGGATTTTGAGTCGGAATCTGATTTCCTTCTTTATCTACTTGGATGACGTACTTAACATTAAGCATATTAAGAATTTCCAAATTGTTTTTAGCAATTTGATAATCGTATAACTCGTCGCATTCTTCTAGGTCTTACAGCACTGTATCCTCCAATTGTTTTATGGAAATAAGAAGATCTTCCCTGCAACTTGACCTTGAAGATCAAAAACACGGTAAACTGATGTATCTTTTAAAATCTGAGAATCGGCAGGTGTTTCTTGAAAAGGTGCCGCAATCTGAACTGGGCTTACAAAATCTTTAGCAGAAACGTATTTTTTGTCCACAAAAAACAAATCAAAAATCATTATAATTCCGACTACAATTAAAGTTGTTGTCTGAGAAAATTTATTTTTGATAAACATCCAAAGAATCCCGAAAGTAAGAACAATTAAAAATCCAGATCGTAACAGATCTGCATAATACATTGTCATTCTATCTTCTTTTAATGCATCAACAAATTCCGGTCCGTAGCTTTCCATGAAATATTGATCGCTTGTTCCTGTAAAATGGAAAAAGCCTTTTGCTATTACTAAAATAGCAATTATACCTAAACCAAAAACCCCAGTTTGAACTAATGCTTTCTGCTGTAATTTCGGTTCGTCTTTCGCTTTAAAGAAAGATTGTAATCCCATAACGGCTAAAACAGGAAAACACAGTTCTAGAATAACCTGAATAGACGAGACAGCTCTAAACTTATCGTACATTGGCACATATTCGATGAAAAAGTCTGTCAGTAAAGAGAAATTTTTTCCCCAAGAAAGTACCAGTGTAAATAAAGCTCCTGTTAGAAATACGTATTTAATTTTTCTTTCGTCTATAAACAAAGCTAAAACGGCCAAAAAGAAAACTACTGCCCCAATATATGCTGGTGCAGAAACGATTGGCTGATCGCCCCAATAAGTTGGCATTCCAGAAACAAAATCTTGCGCTTGACTATCTGGAACTCCTTTTTCGAGCATGAACTCGTACATACGGCTGTCCTTCCCTACATTTTCATGACTTGAACCTCCAAAAATTCTTGGAGCAATTAAATTTAAACTTTCTGCAATACCATAACTATATTCTGTGATATAATCTGTTGTCATAGATGCAGTGGTCTCGTTTTTAGATCCGTCTGGATTAAAAGTCAGCTCACTTTTATCTCTAATACTGTATTTAGCATATTCGCTTGTCGCTAATAAATTTCCTGCATTGGCTCCAATCGCAAAAATTCCTGCAACAACCAAAGTGCCAATTGAAATTAAAAGCGGTTTATATTCTTTATTTTTAATAAAATCGAAAGCAAAATAACCTGAAAGTATCAATAAGAAAATCAATAAATAATAGGTCATTTGAAAGTGGTTCGCATTGATCTCTAAGGCGACTGCAAGCATGGTGAGCAAGCCTCCCCAAATATATTTTTTCTGAAAAACGAGTATAAATCCGGCTATTACCAGAGGCATATAGGCAATTGCATGCGCCTTAGCATTGTGACCAACCCCTAAAATGATAATTAAATAAGTTGAAAAACCAAACGCAATAGCACCAATAAAGGCCTTTAACGGATCAGTTTTTAGAACCAATAACAAACCGTAAAAACCAAGAAAATATAAAAATAAATAATCTGCAGGACGAGGCAGAAAACGCAGTACATCATCTATTTTACCCACAAAATCATTTGGATAATTAGCTCCAAGCTGATAGGTTGGCATACCTCCAAAAGCTGAATTTGTCCAATAAGGTTCAGCTTTTTCCATGGCTCTGAAATCATTTTGCTCTTTTGCCATTCCGGTGTATTGCGCAATATCAGACTGGAAAATTTGTTTTCCTTGTAGAACTGGATAAAAATAAATTAATGAAACAAGGATAAAGCCCAGTACAACAAGGGCGTGCGGATAGAACTTATTTATTATTTTCAATTTTGGCTGGTTTGGGTTAAAATGAATCCTGATTTTTCAGGACACAAATCTAATCTATTTCTTCGTAATCAACATACTCTCCCACTTTTTTGGTTTCGCGCGGGTTTTTAGCGTTTGCAGTATTAATAATTATTTCATCTTTAGTATTGGTATTATTATTCTGCCAAGTATTACTTTGATATTGCTGTTGTCTCTGAAAATTTTGACCTGCGTTTTCAACAGCCTTTTTTACCAATACTGGTAAAAAGATTCGAGCTAGAAATTTAAAAATATAATAAAAGGCAATAATCCCAATAATTAATCTTAAACCTGAAAATGATGCTTCTTGCATAACTGTAAAATTTTTTCCAAAATTAATAAATCCGTCGTTTAAAAATAAAATATGAATCTTAAATAAATAATAAAATATGTACATTTGATACGCGTTATTATATTTTAATCCAAAAAAAATTATATGTTCAAAATTAAAAACTTACTTGCCCCGGTACTTTTTTTTATTCCACAACTGTTTTTTGCACAATATACTGATGTCATAAATTCAAATCGTCCAGGCGAAACTATGTCGGCCTATGGAGTTGGAAAATCGGTAATTCAAGCCGAATTAGGAGTTTACGGCATCAAAGAAAAACACGACTTATTAAATTATGATGCCAGTGGTTTCGGCACCGACTTTACGCGCGATACGGTGCTTTCTTTGAACAGTTAGAGTTTGTGCTTGATGTTCAGTATCAAATGGAAAATTTTGACACTCCGTACACCAGCTACAAAAAAAATAACTTCAGACAAACTGTTTTAGGAGCTAAATATTTGATTTATGATCCTTACAAAAACAAAAAAGACGTAAACATCTACAGCTATAAAGCAAATCACAGCTTTAAATGGAGTGAATTAATTCCAGCAGTTTCTATATTTGCAGGAGCAAATTTTGTTGGAGCTGATAATCCGTATTATTTTTCTCCAGACGGAGCAATTTCTCCAAAAGTATCTTTGATTACGCAGAATTCATTTGGAGGCGGAAAATGGGTTTTTGTAACCAATATTATCGCCGATTATATAGGAACAGATTATCCGAGTTATGGTTATGTATTAACTTTAACGCATGGATTTAACGACAGATGGTCTGGATTTGTAGAAAATCAAGGCTATAAAAGTGATTTTTACAGCGACGCGATCGTGCGTGGAGGAGTCGCTTATCTTCTTTCTCCAAATATGCAGGTTGACGCATCTATAAGTACAAACTTTAAAAACACACCATCTGTTTTATACGGAGGAGTTGGAGTATCATGGCGTTATGACGGCTGGTATAAAGAAAAACAGGCCAACAATAAAGCTCAGGAAAAAGCTAAAAAAGAATCCAGAAAACGAGAAAAACGTTGACTATCAAGAAAAAGAAAGAAAACGTAAGGCCAAATACGAATAAATTAATAAACAAACGCTCTGCAAAATACCATCTTAATGATTACAATTAAAGAAGCCAAAAGCAAAAAAGAATTAACCGAATATATCAAATTTCCTTTTTCAATATACAAGGACAGTCCGTATTGGGTACCGCCGATTATATCGGACGAATTGGAATCTTTTGACAAAACCAAAAATCCAGCTTTTGACAATGCTGAAGCTTACTTTTATTTAGCCTACAAAGACAATAAAATTGTTGGTCGTATTACTGCTATTATTAATTGGTCTGAAGTAAATAATCAGCACAAAAGAAAAGTGCGTTTTGGATGGTTTGATGTTATTGACGATGTCGAAGTAACGAAAGCTTTACTGGATAAAGTATTTGAATTAGGCCGAAAACATAATCTTGAGCATGCTGAAGGCCCAATGGGATTTTCAAATTTAGATAAAGTGGGACTTTTGACAGAAGGTTACGATCAAGTCGGAACAATGATTACTTGGTACAATCATCCGTATTATGTCACACATTTAGAGCAATTAGGGTTTCAGGTTGAAAAGCAATATATTGAAAGTATATTTCCTTTTTCTAACGTAAAACCTGAATTTTTCTTAAAAGCGCAGGCTTTAATTAAAAAACGCTACGAACTTAGAGCATTAAATTTCACTAAAACAAAAGACATTATGCCGCACGTGGACAAAATGTTTGATTTGTTTAACGAAAGTTATGCTAAACTGGCTTCGTTTGTAGCCATTTCTGATGTTCAAAAAGAATATTTTAAAAAGAAATACATCAGCTTTATTAATCCTGAATACATCAAGTTTGTGGTTGATAAAGATGATAATTTAGTAGCTTTTAGTATTGTAATGCCAAGTTTTACAGAAGCGCCGCAAAAAATAAGAGGTAAATTATTTCCATTTGGATTTCTGCAATTATTAAAAGCAAGAAAACACAGTAAAGATGTTGTTTTTTACCTAATCGGAGTTCATCCTGATTACCAAAACAAAGGTGTAACGGCTATTATTTTTGATGAATATTACAAAACTTTCTCAGAAAAAGGAATTATAAATTGCATTAGAACTCCAGAATTATTGGAAAATAATGCGATTCACTTGCTTTGGAAAAACTTTAATCCCACTATTCACTGCCAGAGAAAGACTTATTTGAAGAATCTTTAGGAGTGATTAGTTCATAGTTCTTAGTGATTAGTCCTTAGTGATTAGTCCTTAATAATTAGTGCTTAGTAATTAGTTCTTAGTAATTAGTGCTTAGTTTTTAGTGCTTAGTTCTTAATTCTTAGTTATTAGTGCTTAGTTTTTAGCGATTATTCCCCTATCCATATATAAGAAATAAAAAAAATCCATTCGCCCCCAAAACGAATGGATTTTTCACATTTTAAACATTTTTATTTATTCTACTTTGCAATCTACTTTTGTCAATGTATTTTTTGCGTCAAATTTTAGTTTTGTTTTATCTTTAAAAGAAACTTTATCATTTGCTGTTACGACATCGCCATATCCTTCAATAAAAGTTCCGTCTTTTTGTAAAAAAGCAACTTCTCTAATAGAAGAAACTCCTTCAGAATTAAAGGTATAATCGGCAATTAAAGTATCTCCCTTCATGTTACCAATCAAGGTTCCTTCGTTTTTATCTTTTCCTACTAAATTGTAGCTTAGTTTTCCGTTTACTTCTTGATGTGAATTTACGTTGAAACTCATTTCAATAATACTGCCGCCTGCTTTCCAAGAATAACATTGATCTCCAGCTGGTTCTACAATTTCTGCTTCTTTTGGCGGACTTGGTGTTATTTGTACCGGCTCTGTTGTAGTTGTTTCTTTTTTACAAGACACAAGAACCGTTAAAATAAGGGTCGTTAGTGTTAATACTCTTCTCATAATTGTTATTTTTATTTTGTGATTATGATATAAAGTTACCTTAAATAAAAAAAATCCATTCGCATAACGAATGGATTTTTTACATAATTCCCACCTAAGGAAATTGATATTCTCTAGAAATTAAGCGTCTAAATCAACTTTAGTTCTACTTGCAATTTCTTTGTAAGTTCCGTTTTCTAACTTTTCACGGATAGCTTCAAATGCAACTAACGTTTCATCGATATCAGCTAATGTATGTGAGGTTGTTGGAATCATTCTTAACAAAATAATACCTTTAGGAATTACTGGATAAATTACGATTGAAAGGAAAATACCGTAATTTTCTCTTAAATCATTTACCATTACCATTGCTTCAGGTACACTTCCTTCTAAATATACTGGTGTTACACAAGTATTTGTATCTCCAATATTAAAGTTTCTTGAACGTAAACCGTTTTGTAATGCATTTACGTTTTCCCAAAGTTTATCTTTTAATTCTGGATGATTACGTAATAATTCTAAACGTTTCAAAGAACCAATTGTCTGAATCATTGGCAATGCTTTTGCAAACATCTGTGAACGTAAATTGTATTTTAAGTAATCAATAATATCTTTATCTGCGACTACAAAAGCTCCAATATTTGCCATTGATTTTGCAAAAGTAGAAAAGTAAACATCAATACCATCCTGAACTCCCTGCTCTTCACCTGCTCCAGCCCCTGTTTTACCAAGAGTTCCAAAACCGTGTGCATCATCTACTAATAAACGGAAATTATATTTTTCTTTTAATGCAACAATTTCTTTCAATTTTCCTTGCTGACCACGCATTCCAAAAACACCTTCGGTAATAAATAAAATACCTCCTCCAGTTTCCTGAGCCATTTTTGTAGCACGTCGCAGGTTTTTTTCCATACTTTCAAGATCATTGTGTTTGTATGTAAAACGTTTACCCATATGCAAACGAACACCATCAATAATACAAGCATGTGAATCTACATCATAAACGATAATATCATTTTTAGTTACTAAGGCATCAATTGTAGATACCATACCTTGATAACCAAAATTCAATAAATATCGTTGCAGGCTTCATTACAAATTCAGCCAATTCATTTTCTAATTGTTCGTGATATTTAGTATGTCCAGACATCATACGTGCTCCCATTGGGTAAGCGACTCCAAATTGAGTTGCGAGCATCAATATCTGCTTGACGAACCTCTGGATGATTTGCTAATCCTAAATAATCATTCAAACTCCAGTTTAAAATATTTTTTCCGCCAAACTGCATTCTTGGGCCCAATTCACCTTCTAGTTTAGGAAATACAAAATAACCTTCTGCTTGCGAAGCCCATTTACCTAATGGCCCTTTGTTGTTCTGAATTCTTTCGAATAAATCTTTTACCATAATATATGTAGTAATATTTTTTTAACTTAATCAGCTAGCAAAAATAATCATTATTATTCTAAAATTCAGAGTGTCATTTATTTTTATTGAAAAATATTCCATACATTTTTTTTAACAAGATTTACCTTTAATATATCTTCAATATACTTTTAGTAAACTTTATAAAATCAGTCTTCCTATTCTCTGTAAACATGATTTTTATCATAATAAAAGACAAAGCAGTCTTTTATTTTTGATTCATATTTAAACGAAAAACAAAACCAAAGTAGTATGAAAAGGAATCACAAAAGTTGGATTAAAATGAACATTGTTTTTTGTTCGTTTTTTACGTCGCTTTTATTAGGAAGTCGCAAAAAAGAGGAAGCTCATAATTATACCGATATTATGACTGAAGGTGAAATGGAGGCTGAACTTACAGCACCGCCAATGGTTCCGAAACCAGTCGGAAACAGAACAGCCATGAAACTTAAATTAAACATGGAAATTAAGGAGCAAGAAGGAACAATGACAGACGGTGTAAAATATACCTACTGGACTTTTGGAGGTTCTGTTCCTGGAAGTTTCATTAGAACACGTGTTGGTGATGAAGTAGAATTTCACTTAAAAAACCATCCTGATAACAAGTTACCCCACAATATTGACTTACACGCTGTAACAGGACCTGGTGGTGGTGCAACTTCTTCTCTTGTAGCGCCGGGACACGAAAAAGTTTTTAGTTTTAAAGTCATAAATCCGGGATTGTATGTGTATCACTGTGCAACGGCTCCTGTTGGAATGCACATTGCAAATGGTATGTACGGATTAATTTTGGTTGAGCCAGAAGGCGGACTTCCTCCTGTTGACAAAGAATATTATGTAATGCAGGGTGATTTTTACACTCAAGGTGAATATGGAGTAAAAGGGCTACAGCCCTTTGACATGAATAAAGCGGTTAAAGAAACTCCTGATTATGTTGTATTTAATGGGAAAGTGGGATCTTTAACGAACGGAAATGAATTGACTGCTAAAGTAGGCGAAACGGTTCGTTTATTTGTTGGAAACGGCGGGCCAAACTTAGTTTCTTCCTTCCACGTTATTGGTGAAATATTTGATAATGTTCATGTTGAAGGCGGAACTGTAATTAATAAAAATGTACAGACTACTCTTATTCCTGCCTGCGGCATGCTGCAATTGTAGATTTTAAAGTAGAAACTCCAGGAACTTTTATTTTAGTTGACCATTCTATTTTCAGGGCATTTAATAAAGGTGCTCTGGGAATGTTGAAAGTCGAAGGAAAAGATAATAAGAACATTTATTCGGGAACAATTCAAGAAGGTATTTATCTGCCTGAAGGCGGAACAATTCAGAAAATGCCTGAAAGTACAGCGACTAAAACTGCGGCTCCAAAACGTACTGCTGAAGAAAAAGTCAAAATTGGTAAAGAAATTTTCAGCACAACTTGTTTCGCCTGTCATCAATCTGAAGGACAGGGAATTCCGAGCACCTTCCCTCCTTTGGCAAAATCAGATTACTTAAATGCCGATTCTAAACGTGCAATTAAGACCATTCTGCATGGTTTAACTGGAGAAATAAATGTAAACGGAAAGAAATACAACAATGTAATGCCAGCTCAGAATCTATCTGATGATGAAATCGCAAATGTACTAACCTACATTTATAGCGACTGGGGAAATAATAAAACCGAAGTTACGCCAGAAATGGTAAAGGCATTACGATAATAGCAAACAGTCTGAATGAAAAAATACATTTTCATACTAACTATCTTTTTCTCTGTACTTAGTGTCATGAAAGCGCAGGAAAAAGGAATGGTTCTCATAAAAGAGGGATCTTTTGTCCCTCTTTATGGAGCCGTTTCCAAAAATCCTGTTGTAGTAAAATCATTCTATTTGGATATTTATCCTGTAACAAACAATGCGTTTTTAGAATTTGTCAAAAAAATCCATCTTATCAAAAATCAATAATAAAAGGAGTTTTTGCAGACAAAAGCTATCTCTCTTACTGGAAAAATGATCTTGATTTTGGAACAGCAAATCCTAAATCGCCTGTTACCAGTGTTTCATGGTTTGTCGCAAAAAAATATTGTGAGTGTCAGGGAAAACGCTTGGCCACAATGGACGAATGGGAATATACCGCAATGGCCGACACCAAAAAAATCGATGCCAGAACCAAAAAAGAATTCAACGAATACATTTTATCGTGGTATGAAAAATCAAGAACGTATGAGAATGAAATTGGAAAAACATTCAAAAATTACTGGGGAGTTTACGACATGCATGGATTGGTTTGGGAATGGACTTCTGACTTTAACAGCATTTTTTTATCGGGAGAATCCAGAAAAGATAAAAGCAGTGATCAAAATTTATTCTGGCGAGCTGCATCAGTAAACGCAACTGATCTGATGGATTATGCAGCTTTTATGCGCTACGCATTTAGAGGAAGTCTTAAAGCTCAATATTCAACCCGAAATCTTGGTTTTAGATGTGCCAGTACAATAAAGCCAAAAATATAATTAAAGTAGTTAAGATGAAAAAAATAACAATCGCTTTCCTCGCTCTTACATTGTCCTTTTACAGTTGTAAAAAGATTGAAATAAAATCGGGAAGCAAAGCAGAAACAAAAAAAGAAATCAGCGATTTATCTATTTACAATCTGCCTTCTAAATGGACAACGCAAAACGGAAAAGATATCGAGTTAAAATCGCTTAGGGGAAATGTTTTGGTCATGGTAATGATTTATACAACCTGTAAAGCGGCGTGTCCAAGACTGGTAGCAGATATGCGTGATATTGAATCGAAACTAGAAAAAAAGACGAAACAAAATGTAAAACTTATTTTAGTCAGTATTGATCCAAAAACGGATACTCCGGAAAAATTAAAATCATTTGCGATTGCCAATAAAATGAATCAAGATCCTTGGATTTTCCTTCGCTCCTCTGAAGAAAATACGCGCGAATTTGCCGCAGTTTTAGCAGTCAATTATAAAAAAATATCGCCAATGGATTTTTCACATTCTAACATTATAAGCGTTTTTAATTCCGAAGGAGAATTAGTTTTTCAGCAGGAAGGTTTAGGCGTAAATAATGAGAAAACGATCGAGACAATAAATAGAGAAGCTTCAAAAATATAAAAATTTAAATAAGTTGATTAGTAAGAAACAAGAGTACGATTCTCAGCAGAAAATCGGCTCTTGTTTTTTTCATATAATTGAAATGAATTACAAGCATCGGAAAAACGAAATATTTATAGAAATCTTGTGGATTATTGACTCAAAGCTCCAGAGGAACGGTATATTTATAGCAAATTAAAAAGGTTTTGTTTGAAGCTCCAGCGGAGCGAAATCCCCATTTTTGCCTAATTCCAAAATGTGGCGCCCTCACAGGGCTTCTATCTGCAACGATGCTATTTTATAAATATATTGTTACTCTGTAACTTACCTGCCTTTTTTCTATTTTAAAACTTTGAAACTTATGTTTAGTTTTCATTAAATTAATCAAAAAAAAACACCGATAATTATCTTTAAAGACATTTATCGGTGCTTTTCAAACTATAATAAATTAACCTTACTCTACTTCAACAAAGTCTTTTTCTAAAACAACCGCTTTTGGAAATAAGATATTATTCTCCAAATGAATGTGTTTGTGTAAATCTGCTTCAAATTCTTTCAGCATAGAAAACGTTACTCTGTAAGTTGTACATGCATCTGCTGGCGGTGTATAATTATTTGTCAATTCGGCAATTTCTCTAAAACGCTCGCCTTCATTATCATGTTCGTGCATCATCATAGCAATTGGATTGGAAACGGTTCCGAAAGAAGGCTGGTGCAAAATACCGTCAGATTCCTTAGTTTTCACCATTCTTTTTACAAATGGAAACAAAACCAATTCTTCTTTTTTCATGTGCTGTGATAGTTCTCCTGCGCGACCAGTAAACAATTCATTAATTTTAAATAATTCAGGATGACTTGCACCATGAACTTTACACAATTTATCTAAAAAAGGAAGCAGTACATTTGTTTTTTCTTCTACATAACGGTGATGTGTTTTTTCAATATACTCGGCCAATAAATCTAATGGCCAGGCATTAAAATCTACATTTCCCTGATTTTCTGATTGCAAAACCTGCACAATATTATCCAATAAAGCATCTGCATCAATATTTTGTTTTTCGCAGACCTCGGTTACAGTTCTATTTCCTTTACAGCAAAAATCAATTCTATATTTAGAAAAAACCGCGACTGTTCTAAAATCTTGAGCTACAAATGATCCTATTGTTTTGTTTTTTAAATTCTCCATGATAATCAATTTTAATTAGTTATTTTTTTTTAATGTCAATTCTAATAATCAATAAAAGATAATTTTATCTTTTATTAGCGTTTAAAAAAACTCCAAACCCAATAAAGATTTGAAGTCTTTGCTATTTACTGTACAATTAATACACCTTTCATCATAGCGACATGGCCAGGGAAAGAGCAAATAAATTTGTATGTTCCTTTTTTATCAACTGTAAATTCGATTGTATCTTCTTCTCCGTCGCCTAATAATTTGGTATGAGCAATAATAGACGACTTCTCAGATTCTGGAATATAATCCGTAGCTTTTGCTTCATTCGCTTTAAGCGCAAAAGCAACTTCATCTGTTCCTTCTTTTAAAATAACTAAATTGTGTCCCATCGCTTCTTTAGGAATTTGACCAACATGTTTCAAAGTCAATGTAATTGGTTTTCCAGCAACAGCGTGCAATTCATTTGTATTAAACTGCATTTGATCATTTCCTTCAATAACTAATACATTTTCAGCAGTAGACGTTACTGGCGCCGCTTCTCCCTCAGTAGATGTTTCATTTACTTCTGTAGATTCAGCTGGAGCCGTTTCTTTTTTACCGCAAGAAGTCACTGCTAAAAATCCCATGAGGATCATTATTGAAATTTTAGTTTTTGTATTCATTTTTAAAATTATTTATAAAATATTAATCGTTTATATTTAATGTTTTTAGGAAGAAATCACCCGATTTTACATCTGAAGCCAATTGCTCTAAAGTCGTTTTGGTAAGCATTTCTAAAAGCAGTCCTCTAATTTTTTTAAATTCATTGTGTACAGGGCAGGGATATTCTTCAGAACATTCTTTAAGTCCAATCCCGCGATTGCTGTAAATCTTATTTCCGTCAATTGCGTCAACAATTTGAATTAGTTTTATAGTTTTTACTGCTTCATTAGAAACCTCAAAACCGCCTCCTACTCCTTTTGCCGAATGAATAATTCCGTTCTTGGTAAGAATCTGCATAATCTTGGCCGTAAAGGGTTCTGGAGAATCAATTTCTTTGGCAACATCTTTTATTCCAACTCTAATCCCTTTTGAAGATTTGGTCGCAATAAATATTGACGCTCTAATTCCGTATTCACAGGCTTTTGAAAACATAGATTTCTTAATTAATTCCATACAAATATAAAAAGATTGAAAATAAAAGACAAACTTATCTTTAATTAATTTTAAATTAACAAAGTATTATTTATAATGAAAATAATTAGTGCTGTTAAAAACACTTATTCATCATTGAATTCTTATAAAAACCAATTTTAATTTTAACTTTGAGACACTTAATTTTCTAATATTGAAATAATGCCTTTAAGCAACTCAAAAGATTTAAAACTAGCTGTTCTTATTGATGCAGACAATGTGCCTTACAGCAATGTAAAAGGCATGATGGAAGAAATCGCAAAACTGGGAACTCCAACTACTAAAAGGATTTATGCCGATTGGACAAAACCTAATGCAAACGGATGGAAAGGCGTTTTACTAGAACACGCCATTACCCCTATTCAGCAATACAGTTATACGGTTGGAAAAAACTCTTCAGATTCGGCTTTGATTATTGATGCCATGGATCTTTTATATTCTGGAAAATTAGATGGTTTCTGCATCGTTTCGAGTGACAGCGATTTTACGCGTCTGGCAATTCGTTTAAGAGAATCTGGAATGAAAGTAATTGGCATTGGAGAAAAGAAAACTCCAAGTTCTTTCATTGTAGCCTGTGATAGATTTATTTACATCGAAGTTCTTGACGGCGCCATACAGAAGAAAAAACCAAAAGCAACTGCCGCAGATACCAAAAAACCTGTGGAAAAACCAGCTGAAAAAGCACTTCATAAAGTAGACAAACAAACTATTGAACTTATAGAAGCTACAATAGAAGATCTTGAAGATGATGATGGATGGGCGTTCTTGGGCGATGTCGGCAATTTGGTTGTAAAGAAAAAACCAGAATTTGACCCCCGAAATTATGGTTATTCGAAATTAACGCCAATGTTGAAATCATTAACTGATATTCTGGAGATTGATGAAAGAGAGTCAGACAAAAAAGGAATCAAACACGTTTATGTGCGTTTAAGATTCAACTAATTACCATTATTTATTACCTATTTAATTTTTTAAAAACATGAGAAAGAAATTCTTTATTTACGGATTCTTATTGTTTCTAATTGTTGTTACAATTTATTATTACACTGAACGCGGTTTTTTACTTGTTATAATTCTTCCAATTTTATTAGTTGTCGGACTTTATAATACTTTACAAAAAAAACACGCTATTTTAAGAAACTTCCCTGTTCTGGGCTATTTCAGATATTTATTTGAAATGATTGCGCCAGAAATTCAACAGTATTTTATTGAAAAATCTACAGACGGAAAACCTTTCTCTAGAAACCAGCGTTCATTGGTCTACCAAAGAGCCAAAAATATTGATTCGAGTACTCCTTTCGGTACACAATTAAACTTAAATACGGATAATTACGAAGGAATTAAACATTCTATTTTTCCCGCAAAAGTAAACGAGGAATTACCTCGCGTATTAGTTGGCGGAAAAGATTGCAAACAGCCTTATTCTGCTTCGTTATTTAATGTTTCTGCGATGAGTTTTGGTTCGTTAAGCGAACATGCCGTTCGTGCCATAAATATTGGAGCGAAAAAGGGAAAATTTTATCAAAATACTGGTGAGGGCGGATTAACCGAATTTCATCTTGCCGGCGGAGGCGATATTACATGGCAGATTGGAACAGGATATTTTGGTCACTGCGATGCTGAAGGAAATTTTAGTCCTGAAAAATTCTCAGAAAAAGCGAATCTTCCAAATGTAAAAATGATCGAAATAAAACTTTCGCAAGGTGCAAAACCGGGTCATGGCGGTGTACTTCCAGTCGCGAAAAATACGGAACAGATTGCAAAGATCAGAGGTGTTGAACCGCATACTATGATTCTTTCTCCTCCTGGTCATCATGCTTTTTCTGATGCAAAAGGATTAATTCATTTTATCAAAAAGCTTCGTGATTTATCTAACGGAAAACCAATCGGATTTAAATTGTGTATTGGAAACACAGCCGAATTTGAGGCAATCTGCCAAGAAATGATCGCTGAAGATACATATCCAGATTTCATAACAGTTGACGGCGCCGAAGGCGGAACTGGAGCCGCACCGCTTGAATTTGCTGATGGTGTTGGAATGCCGTTTGAACCCGCATTGATTTTCGTAAATAAAACGCTAGTTCGTTTAGGAATTCGTGAAAAAATGCGCATTATTGGAAGCGGAAAAATAATTTCGGGCTATTCTATTTTACATGCCGTAGCACTTGGTGCTGATATGTGTAACAGTGCAAGAGGATTTATGTTTTCTCTAGGTCGCATTCAAGCTTTGCGCTGTCATAATAATGAATGCCCAACTGGAGTTGCCACACAAGACAAAATGTTAATGAAAGGTTTGGTTGTAACTGATAAGTCTGAAAGGGTATATCATTTTCATAAAAATACACTTCACGCTGCAAATGAACTTTTGGTCACTGCTGGAAAAAACAGTTTTGCCGATGTAGACATTAATATATTTATGCGCGGTGATGAATTTGCCAATTTATCGGATATGTATTTTCCAGATAACTTGAAAAACGTAACGCAGTTCTCATAAAAAAACAGCCTCTTTAAAATAGTAAAGAGGCTGTTTTTTTTAATCTATTTTATTCAATTACAATTTTGCAGTTTCTTTATTTGGTTCTGCGACTCCTTCTAAAACGGCTAATCCTTCTTTATTTACCACTTGCTTGCGCTAAAATAGCATTATTGTAGGCTAGAAAGTAAACATCAAAAGAAACTCCTTCGTTAACTAATTCTGCAGAAATTTGATCATTTTTAATCATTTCTTTCAATAAATCAGGAAATGATTCTTTGTAGGCAATTCTGTTTGCATCGGTTTCTTCTAAATTCGTTTCGATTCTAATCTCGATTTTATTGTCTTTTAGAAAAGCTTTTGCACTTGTACTCGTAATTCCACTCCCTTTTATACTCGAAGAGTTGTTATAAGTACTTACATGTTCCTGGATTTTCTGTTTGGTGTTTTTACAGCTTAATAAAAATAATGCAAAAGCAAATACCAATGCGATTAGGGTAATTTTTTTCATAAATTATTGGTTTTATAGTTATTTTTTAACTCAAACATAATTAATTTATAACATAAAAACAATGTTTTGTCGATAAAACACAACAGACAATCGACTGAATACAAATTGGTTACTCATTAAAAACAGAAAAAAATGTAAGAAATCAAAAAGCTATCTTCTGCTTTATTTGAACTATAATCATAAAAAAGTCTCTTTAAATAATAAATTAAAGAGACTTTCATATGTAGGAATTTAAACTTCTTAAAATACTGCTTTTTACTTTAAAAAATATTTAAGAGATTCTCCAGTTAAGATTTCTTTTCCGAGAACGGTGTTATCATTAGCTAAAAAATACACATCAAACTGAACTCCTTCTTCAATCAATTGTCTCGGAATCTGATCATTGGCAATAAGTTTCTTTATTAGTTTTGCAAAAGCGATTCCTGTAGCTAATTTGTTTGCTTCATTTTGTTCTAAATCGGTTTCAAAACGCAATTCAATTTTATTATCGTTTATGTAACCTCTGGCCGTTGTTAATGTTACATGGTCGGCTCTAAAACTTGGAGCAGTCTTATTATATTCCGTAACATATTCCTGAAGTTTTTGTTTGGTATTTTTACAGCTCGCAAGCATGAATACCATCATTATTGCAAATACAATTTGGCTTATTTTCTTCATGATAATTTTATTTTAGTTTTTGAAGTCTTAATAATGCCTCAAGATAGTAATAATCTGCGTAATTTATAGAACAATCTATTTCACTTCCTGCAGGTTTATGTCCGGTAGAATGCAGTAAAAATGCCGAATTAACATCGTGGCTTTGATAATGATCTGAAAGCGAAACGATCATCTTTTTAGCTTTTGCTAAATATTCTGTTTTCAAATTTTTATCTTTTGTATAAGAACTCAATTCCAAAAGTGCCGACGAAACAATTGCAGTTGCCGATGCATCTCTCGGCTCATTAGGAATATTTGGCGCATTAAAATCCCAATACGGAACTAAATCTTCTGTTGTTAATTTATCCAGATAAACCCTTGCCAGTTTATGTGCAAAATCTAAAAATTTAGAATCTTTGGTTTCTCTATACGTCATCGTAAAACCATAAATTGCCCACGCCTGACCGCGCGCCCACATACTGTCATCGCTATACCCCTGAGCCGTTCTTCCTTTTATCTTTTTTCCTGTTTCGTAATCGTAAATTATAACATGGTAGGAAGTATTATCCGGCCTAAAATGATTTGCCATTGTCGTTTCGGCGTGCTTTACTGCAATATCATATAGTTTTTTGTTTCCGCCATTTTTAGAAGCCCAAAACAGCAGTTCTAGATTCATCATATTGTCAATAATCGTATTGTGCCCGCCCATTTTATTGTGAGGCCAAGATTGAATTGTTCCCACTTTCGGATTAAAAAGTGTGGCCAACGTATCGGCAGTTTTTAAGACAATTTCTTTGTATTTTTTGTTTTTGGTTAAACGATATCCGTTTCCAAAACTATTAAAAACCTGAAAACCTAAATCATGGTCTGCCGCTTTACTAACAGACAAAGGCGTTAAAAAACGCGTAAATTTATCTGCCTCTTTTTCCCATTTTTTATCTTTTGTAGCTTCATATAAAAACCACAATTCTCCAGGCCAGAAGTCGCTGGTCCAGTCTTTATAATCTACAAATTTCCAATCTTTACTTCCGTTCGAAACTGTTCTTGGAGAAGTCCCGTCATTCGGAATCACTTTTAAGGTTTTTGAAGCTTGATCAGCGCAATAATCCAGCTGTTTCTTGATATTAAACGAATTTTCTTTTTGAGAATAACCTTGACTTCCCAAAAGAAACAAAGCAATAATTACTATATAAAATTTTGAAGTCATGTGGTTGTTTTTGGTAGATAGTTTATGAACTGATAAATTTATGAAATAAAGTAAATCAATTCGGGTTTTATATTTTTGATTACCTGAAAATGTACTGTAAGTTACCATCTTCTCTCTACTCTCTTTGTCTTTGTCAAAGTTCAAAACTTTGACAAAGATTTCTTAGAACCCAAAAAAAAAGTAACACCTTAAAACTTAAAATCGATTATATTACTATGACAAAATTTAAAATTCTCAATATCATCAAAACACTCAATTACTTCACTCCTTCTCAAATTCGTTTCCAAAGATGACAAAACCGTTTTATATGAAGAAAATTTATAAGTTTTAAAATCTTTCTTAATATCTATCGGGTTTTGATGAACGTATATAATTACATTCTTTAAATATTTTTCAGAATCAATTTTCTTCCTTTTAAAAGGAGATTCAAATAAAGGCCCGTGTCTATCAAAAACTTTATTGTATGCTTGAGTGTACGAACTTATAAATTTACTTAATTGCTTACTCGCAAGACTTTCTATTGAATGCAATCCTTTATTATTTGATCTTTTGTTTTTCTCTTCAAAAAAATCAGACAACTCTTTTTGCGATTTAATTTTGATTACAAAATGAAAATGATTTGGCATTAAACAATAAGCATATAAATCGCACACATCAACTAGATATTTTAGAAATTGTGCCATAAAAAACATGTAGTTATCATCGCTTTCAAAAACTTTATCACCATTAATTCCGCGATTATAGATGTGATAAAAACAGTCTGGCTCTAAATTTTGATTTCTAATATTCACCTATTATCTTGTTATTTTTAAGAGCAAAAATATAAATAAAATAAGATTTTTCTTAAAAATAAATATTTAAGAAATAAAGAATCTTTGTCAAAGTTTTAAACTTTGACAAAGAGAAGTTATCAGTATGGTCAAGAAAAAATAATATAAATTTGCCATTGTCTAAAATGATTTAAACTTGAAATCCAGAATCTATTACTTCATAATTTTGATCACCACAATTTTACTGGGAATCCTTTCCAGAAAAATCCCATTTGTTCCATTATGGATCGGTGATTTTCTGTATGCCGTTATGATTTATTTTTTGGTTCGAGTTTTTCTTCCATATAAAAAAGCCCTTTTAATAGCTTTTCTTTCTCTTGCAATTTGTTATTGTATTGAGTTTTTGCAATTGTACCAAGCAGATTGGATTGTAGAACTTAGAAAAACGCTGTTTGGAAGATACGTATTAGGACAGGGATTTTTATGGTCGGATATTGTCGCTTATACTTTGGGAGTTTGTACAGCATTTTTTCTTGAGAATATTTTTAACAAATATTTGTCAAAGTTTTGAACTTTGACAAAGACGAAACGAAATAAAATCATGGTTTAATCAAACGTCTGCGTGATTTTATCAATATTTAAACTGTTCGCCATTGCCATAAATATTTGGTAATACGTTCCTTTATTATCGTACAATTCGTCGTGTGTTCCTTTTTCAACACATCTTCCTTTTTCCAACACAATAATATTGGAGGCATCAATAATTTGAGAAATACTGTGCGAAATTATAATTACTGTTCTGTCTTTTTTGATGGCGTCTAGGGATTTTTTAATTTGCTCCGTAGCTATCGCATCTAAACTGGCTGTTGGCTCGTCTAGAAAAATTATGGGTGGATTTTTTAGAAAAAGTCTCGCGATAGCAATTCGTCACGCTGTCCGCCAGAAAGCAAATGAGCATCTGAATCGTAACCTTTTGGAAGATTAATAACCTGTTCGTGAATGTAAGCTTGTTTTGTCGCTTCAATAACTTCTGAATGGGATGCTTCTGGATTTCCGTATAAAATATTTTCTGCAATTGTACCTTTAAAAATATGGTTTTTCTGAAGTACCAATCCTATATTTTTTCGCAGAAAGTCTGTATTATAGTCTGCCAAATCAACTCCATCCAAAAAAATATGACCAGCTGAAGGCTTATAAAATTTATCCAATAAATTAATCACAGTACTTTTCCCAGCACCGCTGAGTCCGACCAAAGCAGAGGTTTCATTTGGTTTTACCGTAAAATTGATATCATAAAGCGCTTGTGTTCCGTTTGGATACACAAAATCTACATTTTTAACTTCTATTAAACCAATAATCTTTTCTGGTATAAAATCTCCTGTTGTTTCTTTTTCCTGTTCTGATTCTAAAATATCAAAAAAGCCTTCCGAATAAATTAAGGCATCATTTACTTCATCATAAATACGGTGCAATTGCCTAATTGGCGACGAAACATTATTAAACAACATAATATGAAACATGATTGCCCCAATTGTCATTTGATTATTCAGCACAAAATAAGCGGTTAGAATAATAATGATCACCACCCCTATCTGTTCGACAAAACTTTTAATACTTTCAAAAATAAAACTGGTCTTTCTGGTTGCCAGCTGATTTTCTGTCATTTCAAACTGAATTTTCTCGTGGCGGTCTGCTTCTGTTGATTCCCGTACGAAGGATTTAATGACCGTTATCGATTCAATCAAACTGATAATTCCGTTGTTTTTAGTTTCACGGTAATTACGCATTCTTCTTCTAAAGCCGCTTAGTTTAGCCGCCTGCAATTGACTGATATAAAAGTAAATGGGAATAATGCATAAACTTACCAAACCCACATATACATTGGCATAAAACATAATCACTAAAGCCACAAAAGCATTGGCAAATAAAGGCAGAATATCAATGAAAAAATTTTGTACTAATCTAGTTAAACTGCTAATTCCGAGATCAATTCTGGTTTGCAGTTTACCGCTTTCATTTTCATCAGAAGTATAAAATTCCATTCTATAACTCAGGATTTTTTCGACTATAGTTTGAGAAATATCTCGAGTTATAAAGATACGCAGTTTTTCTCCGTAGAATTTTTGTCCAAACTGCACAACAGAATTAACCAATTCCTTCGTTAAAAGCACAATACTTATAATTCCTAGTAAATGAAAACCTTTAGATAACGGCTCGTGCGCGACCATCAAATTATTTATGGTATCAACAGTATATTTTAAGATCAAAGCATTTACCTGCGCTAGCAAATGAACCTACAAATGTGAGCAGTAAAGTAGCAATTACCATTTTTTTGTACGGCTTTACAAAAGGCATTATTTTTTTATAAAGAACTGATAACTGCATTTATTTTATTTTTAGGTAACATATCAAATATAAGAATTCTAAATTTGTGTTGAAATCATTTAAACAGATAATTCTATGAAACTCGTTTTCGCCTCAAACAACAAAAATAAAATTGCAGAAATACAAAGTATGCTTCCAGAAAGCATTAAAATTTTAAGTTTAGAAGATATTAACTGCTTCGAAGAAATTCCCGAAACAGCTGACACTATTGAAGGAAATGCGATTTTAAAAGCCGATTATGTCACTCAAAAATATGGTTATGATTGTTTTGCAGATGATACAGGACTAGAAGTAAATGCCTTAAATGGTGAACCAGGTGTTTATTCTGCACGATACGCAGGCGAGCAAAAAAATGCAGATGATAACATGAATAAGCTTTTAGGAGCATTAAAAGACAAAGAAAATCGCGACGCCCAGTTCAAGACCGTTATTACTTTAAATCTTGAAGGAAAACAATATTTATTTACCGGAATTGCAAAAGGAAATATCACTGATGAAAAAGTGGGAACGAATGGTTTTGGATATGATCCGATTTTTAAACCAGAAAATTTCGACGAGACCTTTGCCCAATTGCCATTAGAAGTAAAAAATAAAATAGGCCACCGCGGAAAAGCAGTTCAGCAACTAATTGATTTCCTGAGTGCCGCAAAATAATTGTTTCAAATACAACATTTTAATAGTTAAATTTTACATTTTAAGACGTGTTTTTTAGCGATTTCAGCCAATTTTAAAAAGGAACGTTTTTAATAAAACTGTAACTTTTTGATAATCAAATCATAACAAATACATAATTCTTGAAATACCATTAGTTTATCTGAATAATTAACAGTAATTTTGCACCCTATTTTAAAAACACATATGAATAAATTTGAACAATTAGGATTAAATGAATCGTTACTGAAGGCGATTTTAGATCTAGGATTTGAAAATCCGTCAGAGGTACAGGAAAAGGCGATTCCCCTATTATTGGAAAAAGACACGGATATGGTTGCGTTGGCTCAGACAGGGACAGGGAAAACGGCGACTTTCGGTTTTCCGCTAATTCAAAAAATTGATGCTGACAACAGAAATACACAAGCATTAGTTTTATCGCCAACACGAGAACTTTGTTTACAGATTACCAACGAACTTAAAAACTACTCAAAATACGAGAAAGGTATTAATGTGGTAGCAGTTTACGGCGGGGCTAGTATTACAGAGCAAGCTAGAGACATTAAAAGAGGAGCACAAATTATTGTGGCTACTCCAGGGAGAATGCAAGACATGATCAACAGAGGTTTGGTTAACATTAAAAATATAGATTACTGTATTCTTGATGAGGCTGACGAAATGTTGAACATGGGATTTTATGAAGATATCGTATCTATATTATCTGACACTCCAGACGAAAAAAACACATGGTTGTTCTCTGCAACAATGCCGCAAGAGGTTGCCAGAATTGCAAAGCAATTCATGAGCGAACCAGTTGAAATTACTGTTGGAGCTAAGAACTCAGGTTCTGCAACAGTTTCTCACGAATTTTACTTAGTAAATGCTCGTGATCGTTATGAAGCACTAAAACGTTTAGCAGATGCTAACCCAGATATTTTCTCTGTAGTTTTCTGTCGTACAAAAAGAGACACACAAGCTATTGCTGAAAAATTAATCGAAGACGGATACAGTGTCGCTGCATTACACGGAGATTTATCTCAGGCACAGCGTGACGGGGTAATGAAATCTTTCCGCGGAAGACAAATTCAGATGCTTGTTGCTACTGACGTTGTCGCGCGTGGTATTGACGTTGATAACATTACTCACGTTGTTAACTATCAATTACCTGATGAAATTGAAACTTACAACCACCGTTCTGGACGTACTGGTAGAGCTGGAAAATTAGGAACTTCTATTGTAATTGTTACAAAAAGTGAGTTACGTAAAATTTCTTCTATCGAAAGAATCATCAAACAAAAGTTTGAAGAAAAAACTATTCCATCTGGAATTGAAATCTGCGAAATTCAATTATTGCACTTAGCAAATAAAATTAAAGATACTGAAGTTGATCACGAAATTGACAACTATTTACCAGCTATTAACAATGTTCTTGAAGATTTAACTAAAGAAGAATTGATCAAGAAAATGGTTTCAGTAGAATTTAACCGTTTTATTACGTACTACAAAAAGAACAGAGACATCTCTGCTCAATCTGGAGAAAGACGTGAAAGAAGCGATTCTGAACCAAGAGAATTCAATAATAACGGAGCAGTTCGTTATTTTGTAAACATCGGTTCTAGAGATAATTTCGACTGGATGTCATTAAAAGATTACTTAAAAGAAACATTAGACTTAGGTCGCGATGATATCTTTAAAGTTGATGTAAAAGAAGGATTCTCTTTCTTTAACACTGATCCTCAATTTACAGACAAAGTAATGGATGTTTTAAACAACGTTCAATTAGAAGGTCGTCGTATTAATGTTGAGATCTCTAAAAATGATGGAGGCGGAAGACGTGACCACAACAATCGTGGAGGTGGCGACGGACGCGACTCTGGACCAAGAAGAGAAGGAAGCTTTGCTCCAAGACGTGAAGGTTCTGGAGGCGGATTTAGAAGTGATAGAAACTCTTCAAGAGACGGAGGTTCACGCGAAGGAGGATTCAGAAGCGACAGAAATTCATCTGCTCCAAAAAGAGAAGGTGGTTTTAGAAGTTCTGCTCCAAGAAGCGAAGGTGGTTCTGACAGAGCTCCAAGACGTTCAGAAAACTTTGGCGACAGCCCAAGACCAAGAAGAACTAGAAGAGATTAATAATTTAAGATCTTAAAATACAAAATCCCAAATTCCAGACATAATTGGAATTTGGGATTTTTTTATATAAAGAATCTTACGCTCTAACAATGAGTTTTGTAATTACTAAAGCGAGACAGCTTCCTTTGTTAATTTTCTTATAATTAAATTCCAAGACTGCGAAATATTTAATCCCGATTTACTACTTTTAGAACTTTAAATCAGGATATGAAATATTTCGCAGTTTTCTTTTTTATTCTTCTAGCTAACATTGGTTTCGCGCAAGAAACGCGACCGAGTGTTCCTCAAAGAGTTTCAGGTTACATTATTAACGACAACAGTAAACAACCGCTTGCCGGCGTAAACGTTATCAACACTAATAAAGTGCGTGGTGCAAAATCTGACGAAAAAGGGTATTTTGAAATTGATGTTCAAGTCAATGATACGCTTCATTTTTCTATTCTAGGTTTTCAATCCCTAAGAATCAGGGTAACAAACGACTGGATAAAAAACAAAGTAACCCGCATTCAGCTTACTGAAAAGGCAATTGCTTTGGAAGAAGTTATTATTGCTCCTTTTACTTTAACAGGATATCTTGAAATTGATTCTAAATTGATTCCTACAAAAGAAAACTATCGTTACAGTATTTCTGGCCTTACACAAGGTTATGAGGCTGGAGAATACGCTCCAAATGCATTTGGTAAAGTTTTAGGGTCGATTTTTAACCCCGCGGATATGCTTTATAATTTCTTCGGAAAAAATGGTAAAGAACTCAAGAAACTAAAAGAAATGAAGAAAGATGACACAGTTAGAACTCTTTTAGAATCCAAATACGACCGTGAAACAGTTGCTGTGCTATTAGGCATAAGTAAAGATGAAATTCCTGAAATTATGCATCGATGCAACTATTCTGATTCCTTTATTCAATCAGCAAACGATCTTCAGATTATGGATGCCATCAGCGCTTGTTACGAACAGTATAAAGTATTAAAACGTAACTAAAAATGTCCTTCATAAGGAAAATATTTAAATCCTCAATTTTAAAATTGGGGATTTTTTTTGACGTTTAAATTTTTAAAAGCTTTACATTTACTAAAACATCATCAAAATCAATAAATTATGGCAAAGGGTCAAGATGCTAAAAAAACAGCAAAAAAAGAACCGTTAAAAACGGCTAAGGAAAAGAAAGAAGAAAAAAGAGAGAAGAAAAATACTCCTAAGAGAGATTAATTTCAGTCTCAGTTTACAGTCTCAGTTTACAGTTCTTTGAAACTGAATACTGAGACTGCGACTGAAAACTAAAACTATTTAACTGGAATATTCGAAAGAATTTCTAATACAAATTTCCAATATTTCTGAGCTGAAGAAATACTTGCTCTTTCATCTGGCGAATGCGCGCCGTGAATAGTTGGACCGAAAGAAATCATATCCATTTCTGGGTAATTTGTTCCTAAAATTCCACATTCTAAACCAGCGTGACAAGCCACTACTTTTGGCTTTTCTCCATTCTGTTTTTCGTAGATTTCTTTTAAAACTTCTAATATTTCAGAGTTTACATTTGGCGTCCATCCTGGATAAGAACCAGAAAGCTCAACTTCACATCCAACCAATTCAAATGCAGAACGCGACGAATTAGCCAAATCAAATTTTGAAGATTCTACAGAAGAACGTGTCAAACATCCAACCAAAATTTCACCATCTTTAATGATTACTCTTGCGATATTATTCGAAGTTTCAACCAAATCAGCCATATCAGCACTCATTCTGTAAACACCATTTTGCGTCGCGTAAATTGCTCTGATAATTCCTTCCTGAACACCTAAATCCATTACTTTTTCAGGTAAATCGCCTTTTACGATTTCAATAGTTAAGTTTGGTTCAGTTGTTTTATATTCTGCCTTGATATCAGCAATAATTTCCTGCATATCATACACATACGCTTCATCAAACATTTGAGAAATTATTACTTTAGCAACGCTTTCTCTCGGAATTGCATTTGAAGACTTCCTCCATTTACTTCCACGATTTGTAAACCAAAGTTTTCAAATGCGTCAAACAATAAACGGTTCATTATTTTATTGGCGTTTCCTAAACCTTTATGAATATCCATTCCTGAATGCCCTCCATTTAAGCCTTTTACCGTAATGGTGTAACCTACTGAACTTTCTGGAACTTCTTCTTCATGATAGGTTCTTGTAGCTGTAACGTCAATTCCGCCCGCACATCCAATATCAATTTCATCATCTTCCTCAGTATCCAAATTCAACAAAATCTGACCTTGTAAAATGCCTCCTTTTAGGTTTAAAGCACCTGTCATTCCTGTTTCTTCATCAATTGTAAACAAAGCTTCGATTGCTGGATGCGGAATATCTTTGCTTTCTAAAATCGCCATAATAGTTGCTACTCCTAATCCGTTGTCAGCACCAAGAGTTGTACCACGGGCGCGAACCCAGTCACCATCAATATACATGTCAATTCCCTGTGTATCGAAATCAAAGACTGTATCTGCATTTTTTTGGTGCACCATATCCAAATGCCCCTGCATTACAATAGCTTTACGATTTTCCATTCCTGGAGTAGCTGGTTTTCTGATAATTACATTTCGAATTTCATCTTCAAAAGTTTCTAGACCTAAGCTGTTTCCAAAGTTTTTCATAAACTCAATTACACGCTCTTCTTTTTTTGAAGGGCGAGGAACAGCATTTAAATCTGCGAATTTATTCCAAAGTGCTTTTGGCTCCAGATTTCTTACTTCTTGACTCATTATATTTTGTTTGATGTTTAACAATTAAGAGCTTCAAAGTTACAAAGTTTAAATGCTTTTTTCGTTACAATTTTTACGAATTAGTATAAATGATTCTACGTTAAATTGCATAGAATAAATTAAGATGTAAATCTTAAAAAAAAATCAGCTTTTTTTTTATAGTGGATATTTTGAAGGATTTAATGAGGTATTAAAAACAGACATTATATATACTGTTTTCAAATTTTCATCAATGAAATAAAAGATAATAAACGGAAATTTTTTAGTTGGAAGACCGTGATAATCTTTGTATCTGATTTGAAAAAAGGGATTTACAGATAATACTTCCAAATGTTCATCGATTACTTCGTAGAAATATTCGCCTAAGCCAGTTTGCTTAGATTCATAGTAATCAATCGCCTCTTGTATATCAAGAATTGCTCTTGGCTCAATTACAACCTTAAAAATCATTTTCCAGATTTAAATCGTAATTTTTTTTTGCTTCATTCCAAGGAAGAAAATCGTCTACTTTTGAAGTTGATCTTCTTTCATCCAACAAATTTTTCATCTCCTCAGTTACAGAAAATTCATTTATTACAGTTTCGTAATTGAATTTTTCAATTAATTGCATAAAGAATGACAATTCGTTATCTGGAATATTTAAAGTAATTTGTGTCATTTTTTCCTTATTATTGAATAACAAATTTACAAAAAATAACACAAACAATCTTTTAATTATTATTTTTATACAAAACGTAAAACTGTGAAACGAAAATATATTTTACCTCTATTTCTTTTAATTCAAATTATCTTTTTAAGGATTCTGCCATTCTATCCAGACTTTGTAGAAGGCTTTTACAGCAACAATTTATTTGTTAGAATTTCACACTTTTCAAGAACACTTTTAGGTAAAATTCCATTTTCAGTTGGAGATTGTATTTATGCCGTTTTAATTTTGTCCGCAATAATCTGGTTTTGGAAAATTAGAAAAACATGGAGAACAGATTGGAAAGATCACCTTTTAACGATTTTAGGCAAAATCTCTGTTTTTTACTTTTTCTTTCACCTGTTGTGGGCATTCAATTATTATCGTGAACCTTTATTTCAGAAAATGAATATTGAACGGGAATATAGCGATGCAGAGTTTTTAGCTTTTACAAAAAAATTAGTAACAAAAACTAACGAAATTCAGTTTGCGATTACTAAAAGTGACACAGCGAAAATTGTTTTCCCCTACTCTCAAAAAAGAATCTTTCAAGATGATTTTAAATGGTTATGATAATTTAGCAAAAGAACATCCTTATTTTAAATATGAAATTCTAAGCGTTAAGAAATCATTATTCAGCACGCCTTTGACTTATATGGGTTTCGGCGGCTATTTAAATCCGTTTACTAACGAGGCTCAGATAAACTATTTACTGCCAATGTATACTTTTCCGCAGACTACGGCTCACGAAATGGCTCATCAAATTGGTTATGCCAGTGAAAATGAATGTAATTTTATTGGTTTTCTAGCTTCTGTTAAAAATGACAATCTTTACTATCAATATGCAGGATATAGTTTCGCATTGCATTATTGCCTGTCAATTTGGAAGTTTAAAGATGAAAAAGTTTTTAATCAATTAAAGAAATCGGTTAATGTCGGCATCTTAAAAAACTATAAGGAAACTCAGGATTTCCACAAAAAATATGATACTTTTCTGGATGAAGGATTTTATTTTCTGTATGATAATTTCTTAAAATCAAACAACCAAAAAGACGGTATGGATAGTTACAGTAAATTTATTGACTTGGCGATTAATTATTATAAAACCAGAAAACTTTGATTCAACTGTAACAAAATTGCTTTCAATACTACTAATCAATTATGACCGAAAACCTAGAACAATCATTTGTTGCGCAATTGCAGGCAAATCAGAATATAATCCACAAGATTTGTAGATTATATACTGCCGGCGAAGACGCTCATAAAGATTTGTTTCAGGAAATTACCATTCAGCTTTGGAAGGCTTATCCAAAATTTAGAGGCGACAGTAAATTCTCAACTTGGACGTATCGTGTGGCTTTAAACACGGCAATTACCTTATACCGCAAAACCAAAAGAACTATTTCTACCGTAGATTATGAAAACCATCAGCATTTTGTAAAAGATGTTGACTACAATTACGAAGAAGAAGAACAAATAAAATTGATGTACAAAGCGGTTTATCAGCTTAATGACATCGAAAAAGCATTAGTTTTTATGTATTTAGAAGACAAAGATTATCAAGAAATAGCTGAAACCTTAGGGATCAGCGAAGTGAATGCGCGCGTGAAAATGAACAGGATTAAAGGGAAACTTAAAAAAATACTAAATCCTTAAAAATTATTATGAAAGAACTGGATTTATTAAAAAAAGACTGGCAGAAGAACTCAGGTTCTTTTCAACAAATTTCTGAAACGGAAATCTATAAGATGATTCACAAAAAATCGTCTTCAATTGTAAAATGGATTTTGATTATCAGTATTTTGGAAATTTCGTTTTGGACTTTTTCAAACTTATTTATTAATACGGATGAAGTTTTAAGAAAAATTAATCATCCTGAAATTGTTATGGCTTTAGAGTTTTTAACGTACTTTAATTATGTTGTAGTTCTAATTTTTGTGTACATTTTCTATAAAAATTACAAAACAATTTCGACAACTGTAGCCACAAAATCATTAATGAGCGCTATTTTAAAGACAAGAAAAACAGTTCAGTATTATGTGTGGTATAATTTGGGAATGATTGTAATAACGGCTATTTTAAGCTTCTTTATTGCTTTTGTCTACAATCCAGACATGGAATTCCTTAGAGATAAATTAGCCTTAAACGGAAAAGCGATGTTTGTTACAATCGGTATTTTGTTTCTGGTAATTCTTGGCTTCTTCGGTTTATTTTGGTGCTTCTACAGAATCATCTACGGAACTCTTCTAAGAAGATTATATGCGAATTATAAGGAATTGAAGAAGATTGATTTTTAAGGTTCTAAGATACTAAGTTTCTAAGGTTTCTTTGTTCAACCTGAAACCTGAAACAAAATCACAAATCTAAAATCTAAAATCAGAAATCAGAAATCTAAAACTAATACTCCCATTGTCTTAATTTATTAAGTTCTTCCTGCGCTTTGATTTCTTCAGCAGGAATAACTTTTAAGAATGATGGATGCTGTTCGATTGCGTATTCTACTTTTTCTACGATTTGTTCGATGGTATCATTTTCATAATCAATATCAAGAGGTTCTTTGATAATAAAAGACTGCAGAATTCCTTTTTTCTTCATTCGAAGTCCTTTTTTATCAAACGATCGGCGGAAACCATCAATAACAATTGGAATTACGATTGGTTTATGCTGTTTAATGATATGTGCAGTACCTTTACGAACGGGTTTGAAAGATTTTGTAGTTCCTTGTGGAAAAGTAATTACCCAGCCATCTTCAAGGGCTATTCTAATATTTTCGGTGTCATTCGGGTTAACATCACGTTTTTCTGCAACATCAACGCCTTTTGCACGCCAAGTTCTTTCTACGGTAATTGCTCCAACGTAAGCCAAAATTCTTGGCAGTAAACCAGCCTGCATTGTCTCCTTTGCGACCACATAATACAAATTCATTTTAGGTCGCCACAAATATCCAATATTCTTAATAGTATCTTGACGTCCGCTTAAACTTGCGTTAAACACATGAAACATTGCTACAACGTCTGCAAAATACGTTTGATGATTGGATATAAATAAAACATTAGAATCTGGGAGTGTTTTAATAATTTCAGATCCTTCAATCTGCAAATCGTTAAAACCTCTATATCTTCTATGCGTCATGGCTCCCAAAATTCGGATTAACCATTTCTTGATGAATAATATATGTCCAAAAGGATTTCGTTTAAACAATCCCATAACTAATTTGTATTATTTTTTGTTCGGTCGCAAACATACAAAAATTATTCTTTTAGCAATACTTTAAAACAATTTCTACAATTTACATCTATTAAAATGAATATCAAATTGTTAAATAAATATTTTTAAATTTCCTGTTCAAAACTTATTTTCAAAACGTCTCTCAATTCACTCAAAATCATCGCGGTTGCGCCCCAAACTACATGATTTTGAATATTAAAGGCGGGTACTAAAATATTGGAACCGTAAGAAGTTGACAATCTGGCTTCGATAATTATTTCGTCATTTAAAAAAACAGACAAAGGCGACTCAATAATACTGGCAACTTCTCTTATATCTGGATAAAATGAAAGCTCTTCTTTTGCGATTCCTAAAAAAGGATGGACCAAAAAATTACTTGGCGGAATATACATTGGAGTAAAATGCTTAATTACTTCAATCTTTTCGCTGGTTACTCCAACTTCTTCCTGTGTTTCTCGAAGTGCAGTGGTTTCGAAATCCAAATCCTCCTTTTCGTATTTTCCTCCTGGAAATGCAATCTGAGCAGAATGAACGCCTTCGTAAGCATTTCGTACAATTAAAACTAAATGTGTTTTTTCGTCTTTTGGATAAAAAAGCATCATAACTCCTGCCATTCTAGCATTTAAAACTTCAATATCAAGATTCTTTAATCCCTCTATGCGTTCTTTCGGCGCCATTTTTAAATGTGATTCTACTGCTGGCAGTTTAACTGGAATAATATTGGGAACATATTTCAAAAAGTCTTGAAAATTCATAATCAAAGCTTATTTTTGTACTTTTAAATAAAACATAAATATACTCTAGAAAACGCAGTGTTACAAGTTTTCTAAAATTAAAGCCTAAAAAATGTACAGCAGAGAAGAATCACAACGAATTAAAAGAGAATTTTGGGTAGCTTTTGCCGAAAAATATCCGCGTAAATGGGTACTTTATGACACGAAGATCAAAGATTTTTCTTTTAAATTTTTTGTTGACAATAAAAAAGCTCAGGTTTTAATTGACATTGAACACAGAAGCGATGAAAAACGTACTGCTTATTTTGAAAAAATTGAAGCTTTAAAAAATATTCTGGAAGAAGAATTTATTAAAGATTTGGTTTTTGAAAAAGATTATACTCTAGAAAGCGGTAAAACCATCAGCAGAATCTGGGTTGAAAAATTAGGAGTGGGTTTTAGCAACCGAAATAACTGGGATGTTATTTTTGATTTCTTTAATGAAAAAATGCATGCTCTGGAAATGTTTTATTTAGAATATGATGAGTTTATTAAGGATATAGATGTTTTGTAGAAAATGTTCTGAGGAGCTAAGATTCTTAGATTCTTCTAACGATTAAAAAGTCATTTTATATTTTCCTAAATTCAACTCTATAAACATGAACGACTTTTTTTTGTTTTTCTAATTCTCTAAGAAATAACAAAGTATCGTCAAATGGTTTTTCAAAATATTCAGTTAAATAGCAAAGGTTTTTTGTTGTTTCAAGAAACTTATAAAAAAAGTAAGGATCAATATTTCCAACACTTTCTATATCACCTAAACTAACCTCTAAAATTTGTCCTGTTGTCCTATTTTCAAACATACAATGCTCGCCATGTACATCAAAAAACCAATTATCAGTAAGATATTGGTTTCCGTTTAATAAATCTGCATTTTCAATTTCATAGTAATTTCCCTCTGCTATTTTTTCTTTCTCAGGCTGATCAGTTTCAGTTATTAACTTAGCAATTAATTTTTCGGCAATGCTTTTATAAGTATCCATTGCTTCCAATAATTTACTTATTACATCTTTTTCCAGTTTTTTCATCTCAGATTACACCGTAAAAATATTATAAACGATAATATGATCGTCATAATTGATATAAAGCTGTTTACGAAAATCTTGTTTTTTGCGTGTTATAATCGAGAGTTTACATTCGCGACCATCATTGTCTTTACAAAGAAAAGAATACACAATATCAGTATCATTTTCTTCGCGTTCGATATAATCTAAAATACTAAAAAGCTGAATTTCCTGCGAATACACAACAATTCTATGTTTATTAGTATCTAAAACCACCGAAAGATTTACTAAATCCAAGTTAGACCACTGTCCCCATTTCCCTCTTTCGTTTTTTTGTAAAACACTAAAACCAGACGTCTTAAATTGATAAGACTGACTTTGTGCCTGTTGAAAACCAAAAGCTAAAAAAAGGAAAAATATAAAGGTGCGTAACGAATTCATAAATATTTCTTGCGGATAATTAAAACTCAAATGTAGTCTTTTCTTTGCAGGCGATTTCAAATTCTGAAATCATTTGTTGAATAATTTCTTGAACTGGCAGAATTTCATGTATAAGTCCTGCAACTTGTCCAATCTCTAATTCCCCTTCTTCTAAATCTCCTTCAAACATGCCTTTTTTCGCTCTTGCGCGCCCTAAAAGCTGAACTAATTCTTCTTTAGAAGGACCTTTTTGATAAAGTTCCTGAATGTCTTGATAAAATTTATTTTTCACCAATCGAACTGGAGCTAATTCTCTCAAAGTCAATTGTGTATCACCTTCTTTAGTATTAACTATCGTTTGTTTAAAATTATTGTGTGCAGAAGATTCTACAGAAGCGACAGAAACGGCTTCCAACCTGAACACCATCAGCCCCTAAAATTATCACTGCAAGCATTCCTCTTCCTGTTGCAATACCGCCGGCGACAATTAATGGAATTTTGATTTTTTCTTTCACCATCGGAACCAAAGTCAACGTAGTGGTTTCTTCCCTCCCGTTGTGTCCTCCAGCTTCAAAACCTTCAGCTACAATGGCATCTACACCTGCTTCTTGTGCTTTTAAGGCAAAAACACTGTCTGCTCACAACATGTACAACCGTTATTCCCTTTTCTTTTAAAAACGAAGTCCAGGTTTTAGGATTTCCCGCAGAAGTAAAAACGATTTTCACGCCTTCTTCTACAACAATATTCATGATTTCTTCAATGTTAGGATATAACATCGGAATATTGACACCAAAAGGTTTATCTGTAGCTTTTTTACATTTCTGAATATGTTCTCTTAAAACTTCCGGATACATCGAGCCGGCGCCAATAAGTCCTAAACCTCCAGCATTACTTACCGCAGATGCTAGTTTATAACCGCTGTTCCAAATCATTCCGCCTTGAACAATTGGATATTTTATATTAAAAAGTTGTGTGATTTTATTCATTAAGAAAAATTATTGCTTGATTAGCTTTCCTGTTTTATGCAGATTAGCAACATCAAAACTATAAAAATAGAGTCCGCTTTGTAAAGACTGCAAAGAAAGAACGGGGTTTGAATTATTGATTTTTTTCTCTATTAATTTCTGACCCAAAACAGAATAAATGGTTACTAAAGCGGTATTGCTTTCATTTAAAAATGAGAAAACAACTTCGTTTTTCACAGGATTTGGATAAACTGCAAAAGAAGCTTCTGCAATAAAATTATCTACGCTTAAAGTCGCTCCGAAATTGGGAACTCCATAACCGTAATTATTATCTGGATTGGTAAATCTGTCAGCAGAAGCCAAAATCATCTGCCTGATTTCTTTGTTGGTTTTAGATGGAAAAGCCTGCCATAAAGATGTTGCCATTCCAGCCATTATGGGACAAGAAAAAGAAGTTCCATTTGCGGTTCCGATATTTCCGTTTGCATCAGAAACCACAGAAGCCGTTCCTTGTGCCATAATATCTGGTTTTATTCTGCCATCGAAACTTGGTCCAATTGAACTAAAACTAGATCTTGATTTAGCGACTGTAACCGAGCCAATTGCTAAAACAGAAACCGCATCTGCTGGAGAACCAATATGTTTTTCAACCCTAGTTCCTTCATTTCCTCCGGAAGCCAAAACTAAAATTCCTTTACCAAAAGCTATTTCGGCTCCACGTGATATAAAATTGGTAACTCCATTCATATCGCTGTAAGTATGATTATACCTAGATTCAGTACGCTCACCAAAATATCCTAAAGAAGTCGTAATAATATCTACTCCTAAAGCATCTGCTTTCTCCGCGACTTCTACCCAAAGTGATTCTTCTAGGGGATTTTCGAAAGCATCAATTTCTGTAATAAAAAGATAATAAGAAGCATTTGGAGCTGTTCCAACCAAAGAATTTTCTTTGTAACCGCCCATTGTTGAGAGCACTAAAGTTCCGTGATCATCTCCTGTATAAAAATTAGCATTTCGAGTAGTATAATCGTAACCTCCTAGAATTCGGTTGTTATTTCTAAGATTTTCAAAAGGCTGTGCTGTGTTTACACCTGGAAATCCTGCATCTAAAACGGCTATAATTTTTCCTTCTCCAGTAAAATTCTGATGATGCAAAACCTGCCCATTCAGCATCTGAATCTGATTGGCCGAATTCCCATAAGAATAGTCAATCGTAGTTTTTAACTTATCAGCAGTTTTGCTGGTTTTAGCTTCGGAAACTTTTTTTGCCGCAGTATTTAAAGTTATATCTGCGAATTCTATTTTTTGTACAAAAGCCAATGCTTTTAATGCAGTAATATTTGCTTGACTCCCTTGAATATGAAGTGCATTGAGCCATTTGGACTGAGCCATCACTGCTATTCCGGTACTAGCTTTAATTTGGTTTACATACGAAGTTTCTAAAGGAGCATCAGTTATATCTAAAGCGATATTTTGATTGGTTCTTCGATCTAAAGCTTTCTGAGAAAGTTCCATCAACGGATTATCTAAAAAAGTCTGCGCATTTGGTTTTCCATTAAAATAAACCCAAGCATCCTCTTGTGCAAAAACTGCAAACGAAAAAAGTAATAAAAGAAAAGTAAAGTTATATTTCATTAGTATACCTTTTGAGGAATTTCTCCCAAATAAGGTATAAAGCTAAGAAATTACTCCCGAACCAACTAATTCATTTTCTAAATACCAAGCGACAAACTGTCCTTCTGTAATAGCAGACTGCGATTCTTCAAATTCCACATACATTCCGTCTTCAAATTGATGCAAAACTGCTTTTTGCAAAGGCTGGCGGTAACGAATTCTGGCCATCACTTCCATTTTTTCGCCAACTTTTAATGTCATATCCTCTCTAATCCAGTGTACTTCGGATTTTTCAACGAAAAGAGCTTTTTTAAACAAACCTGGATGCAGACTTGATAAACCTGTATAAATTGTGTTCGTTTCAACATCTGTAGCGATTACAAACAAAGGATCAGTCGTTCCTCCTACATTCAGACCTTTTCTTTGCCCAACTGTAAAATAATGCGCCCCTTGATGTTTTCCAACTACTTTTCCCATTGTTGGAAGATAATCTAACTTTTGAGATTCTAACTTCAATTCTTCTTCTAAAGAAATTCCAGCTGGTTTTTCAGTAACATAAATCGGATCATTTTTATCGATCTGAACAATTTTACCCTCTTTTGGCTGTAATTTTTGCTGTAAAAATTCTGGAAGACGAACTTTACCTATAAAACATAAACCTTGAGAATCTTTCTTTTCTGCCGTAACCAGTTCCATTTCAGCGACTATTTCGCGAACTTCTGGTTTGGTTAACGCTCCAATAGGAAATAAAGCTTTTGACAACTGTTCTTGAGACAGTTGGCATAAAAAAATAAGATTGATCTTTATTAGTATCGGCTCCAGCAATTAATTGATAAACTGGTTTACCGTCGACTTCGATTTCGCTTTTTTGGCAGTAATGTCCCGTTGCTACATAATCGGCACCAAGACTTAAGGCGATTTTCATAAAAACATCAAATTTGATTTCGCGGTTGCAAAGCACGTCAGGATTTGGAGTTCTTCCTTTTTCGTACTCGTTAAACATGTAGTCAACGATTTTTTCTTTGTATTCTTCGCTTAAATCGACAGTTTGAAACGGTATTCCGAGTTTTTCAGCGACAAGCAAAGCATCGTTACTGTCCTCCAGCCATGGGCATTCATTAGAAATAGTTACCGAATCATCGTGCCAGTTTTTCATAAAAAGACCAATAACTTCGTATCCTTCTGCTGTCGCAGTAAATAAGCCGCAACACTAGAATCTACTCCACCTGAAAGTCCAACAACTACTCGTTTCATTTTGAAATGTTTAATTTTTTAAGGTTGCAAAGGTACGCCAAATAATAGAAAATCACACAAAGGTTTTCATTACTTTAAGCAATCCCGCAGTAGATAAAACTTATTACTTTTTTAAGTACTTTTAATATCTAATTGAATAGCATGAAAAAATACATTTACAGCTTATTTTTCTTGTTCGCCATAACCACTTTAAGTGCGCGGCGATTTGTTTCGTCTCTTCCTAACTATGAAGCTTACAAAGCATTTCGAGGAAAACCTTTGTCTGATAAATTTTCGAATATCGAGTCAGTTAAAGTGATTTATGACCTGAGAAAACAAAAAATGTATTATTTCAACAGCACTTTGATTCCGCCGCATTATGATTTTGTAACGGGTTATTTGGGCTATAGCAAAGATCTTGATGTTTTTAATAATGAAAACTACAGCGATACCGACAAGAACAGGGATTTTCTTCTAGGAAATTTAAATCATATTAAAGGAACGGAGAAATGGATTTTTGAACTCGCCGCTTCAGACCACATGCCGATTGTATTAATTGAACGCTTTTTTAATTTAGTCAAAAACTCCACTTTTATTGGACAGAATTTAAAATTTTACCTGAATAATCCAGAAATGATGGAAGGATTTCAACAGCAGAAATTTTCAATTCCTTGTGTAAAATCAGATTATATTTTTAATGAAATAAAATATCAGGAAGTTGTTCACGGCAGTACTATCGGGATTTTAAAAAAATACAAAATCAAAGAATTAGAAACCGTAAAACCAAATGCTGATGAGATTATTATTTTGGACGGAACGCCAGATATACTTCCTAACGTTCGAGGAATTATTGTAAATGAACTACAGACTCCTTTAAGTCATTTGGTTCTTTTGGGAAAAAACAGAAAGATTCCGATTATGGCGTATACCGATATTGAAAAGGATGCCAATATTAAAAGACTACTTTCTAAAAAAGTAGAATTTAAAATAGAAATAGACACTTTTTACATCAAAGAAACAACTAAAAAAATTACCGCAAAATCAACTGAAAAAAGAAAAAACTAGTCATTGATAATAGCGTCACTGAATTGGTTAATTTATCTGAAATTCCTAAAAAGGGTGTAAACTTCATCGGTTCAAAAGCACAAAATATGGCATATTTAATTGCGATTTCGAAAGAGATTCCGTTTAAAACTCCAGAAAATGCACATGCGATTCCGTTTTACTTTTATACCAAACACATTCAGAAAGCTTCAATTTCTCCTTTAATTACAGAGCTTTTAGCGTATCCGCATAAAGATTCGACTGTTTGGATTAATACGCAATTGAAAAAAATTAGAGATGCCATTAAAAAAGAGCCTGTAGATCCTGAATTACTTTCAAAACTAAATGCAGACTTTTAAAAATGCGCATTTCAAAAATTTCAGATTTAGATCTTCTACAAATGCAGAAGATTTGGATGATTTTAACGGCGCTGGATTATACGATTCTAAAACCGGAATTTTAGGTGACAGTATCAAAACATTCGAAAAAGCTATTCAACAAGTTTGGGCAAGTGTTTGGAATGAAGCTTCCTACAACGAAAGAGAACTTTTTGGAATCGATCAGCAGAATATTGCTATGGGCGTTTTAGTGCATCGTTCTTTTCCCGACGAATTGGCAAATGGCGTCATTATTACTAAAAATATTTTCAGAAAAAATTTCCCTGGAATTACGGTTAACATTCAAAAAGGCGAAAACTCTGTGGTGAAACCAGAAAAAGGAGAAATCTGTGAACAATTTGTTGCGTATCATTTTAATGACGGAAAAGACGAAACCGATTTTGATATCGACTATACTTCCAACTCCAACCTTAATAATAATGAGCCTTTATTGAATCGAAAAGAAATGAGCATTCTATATACTGTCAGTAAAAAAATCGAAACTAAAATGTATCGTTATTGGCGAAAAAACCAATTTCATCCAGTTGATATTGAGTTTAAAATTGTCGGCGAAAAAAGAGAATTATATATAAAGCAGGTTCGTCCGTTTAATGATTAATAGAAAACTAAAACATCTATTTCGTTTGCAAGCGGTATTAATTAAAACAATTCTAAAATCAAATTCTTCAATTCTAATTTTTTCCTGAATGGATTTTCTAATAAATTCCTGATTCAAAGAAAACTTCTCGTCAAGCGGAATTTTGACATCAACTGTATTTAGATATTTTGAAGCTTTTTTATTGACAATAATCGAAGCTATAATATAAAATCCGATGATGATTATTTGAAAAAACAGTAAAAGTTCGATCTTTTCAAACGGATACATAATATCTAAAATTGACAGCGTAATCGTCGCAAAAAGAAAGATTATAGCATTTACCGTAAAGGATTGTGTTCTAAATCGAAGTATGGAAAAAATGGCAAATAAACCAAATCCGATTCCAACGCCAATTTCAATTTTAGTAAAAAGGTAACAGAGCGAAAAAGTACAAAGTCCGACAATTACCATTAATGGATTTATGGTTGCATTATCTTTTCTGTTGGAGAAAAAATACAAAACCAAAATTGAGAAAAACAACAGCAGAAATCTTCCTAAAAGTTCATTTAAATCCATTGGTCAGAATAAATTGGTTACTCAAAAGTAAACAATTTATTCTTTGTCTATTTTATTTTCAATGAAGTATATACGAATTCCTTATATGCTTATTTTTTAGGCGCTGGACCTTTTTCAGAAGCTTTATTGGTATTTTTTGGATCGCTCATGTTTATTTCTTTTACCAATTTTCCTTTTTGATAAAACTGCCACATTCCCGCTTTTTTTCCATTTACAAATTTGCCTTTAGAAGCAACAGATTTATCTGAATCGTAAAAAACCGCATCACCGTTATATTCGTTATTTTTAAAATTAGATTCTTCCAGCAGCGTTCCGTCTACACCTATTTTTTTATACGGCCCTTCTTTTAAACCATTTTTATACATCATCTCTTCTGCCACTTTTTCATTAGCATAATAAATAGTTCTTAAACCTTCCTGTTTTCCGTTTTTATAATTTTCTACAGTCATCAAAACTTTAGAAGCTTTGTGGTAGTATTTCCATTCGCCTTCACGAGACTTTCCAACTTCTTTTCCTTCGCTGACTTTGTTTTTACTCTGATCATAAAAAATAGTGTACGAACTTCCGTCATTGGCACTAAAATCTCTCGTAGCCACTACATCTCCTTTTTTAGTATCATCAAAAAATTTAAAAATACCAGTTTCTTTTCCGTGATCAAAAGTTCCTTCGTAACGAGGTCGCTTAGATTCGGCGTAAGTACCTTTCCATAATCCGTCTTTTTTTCCATTAGCATCTAGCTTATTAAAATCTTGAGAATAAGCAACAATACTAACCAAAAATAAAATCCAAAAATTTTTCATAAGTAATTTTTCTATATAACAACTAAAATTGAGTTTTAGTATTGCAAAAGTAAAACCATTTTGACATAAACAGATTCTTTTTAGACAAAAAATATATTTTATATGTTGTTTAAGCTTTAGCAATAAACAAAAAGAAAGCAATTCGATCTTTCGCCTTACGATAGACTCAATTAATTAATAATCAGCAAGATAAAACAACTAAAACAAAAGTTAAATCTTTGCTCTTTTTAATAATTGTTTATTGTTTTAGGAATTTTCTTAAACAAAATTAACTAACTTAGTAGGTAACAAACAAAAAAAACTTTATATCATGAAAACAATCAAATTTAAATTAATTGCTTTATTAGCATTAATTGCTTTCGTCGGAATTTCATGCAACAATGACGATGATGATGATACGCAACAAGAACAAACCATCACGTCTATTGCAAAAGCAAATCCAAATCTTAGCTCGCTGGTTGCCGCCCTCGAGAAAGCAGATTTAGCCGCTACATTGAACGCTTCTGGTTCTTATACCGTATTCGCACCCAGCAATACCGCTTTTAGTGCTTTCCTCGCAACAAACGGCTATGCTAATCTTAATGAAGTTCCCGTACCTGCCTTAAAGGAAATACTACTCAACCACGTTTTAAGCACAAAGGTAAAATCTAGCGAAATTACCACTGGATATGTAAAAACTTTAGCTAAAGGAAGTGCCTCAACTTCGAATACGATTAGTATGTATCTTGAAAAAAGCACTGGAGTTGATATTAACGGAGGAAAAACAAATGGCGGTGCAACAGTAACAACTGCAGATATTGAAGCCTCAAATGGTATAATTCATTTGGTTGATGGCGTGATCGGACTTCCAACTATTGTTAACCATGCTGTGGCAAATAAAAATTTCTCCACTCTTGTTGTCGCTTTGACCTATAATCCTTCATCTGGTTTTGCTGGAATATTATCTGGAACTGCAAATTCACCTTTCACAGTTTTTGCACCAACAAATACAGCTTTTACAAGTTTCTTAACGGAAGCTGGATTCTCAGGTCTGCCGGCAATCCCCGCAAATGTTCTAGAAACTACTTTGAAATATCATGTTGTTGCCGGCGCAAATGTACAGTCAACTGCTTTGACAAACGGACAGGTAGTTAGCACCTTTGCAAATCAAAATTTCACAATTGGTCTTACTGGCGGTGCAAAAATTACTGACGCAAGTAACAGAGTCAGCAATATAACAGCAACAGATGTACAATGTTCTAATGGTATAATCCACGTAATTGATAAGGTGCTTCACGCCGAAATTTTAAACAAAAAAACCGTCTCGTTTTTTAACGAGACGGTTTTTAAATATTCTATGTATTCTTATTTCTTTTTATTCTGAGCTTTTGTCGCTTCTTGTTGTTCCATTACATCTTGAAGACGCTGTTGAAACTTACTTGGCTTTTTAGGCTCTCTTTGTTTGTTTTCTTGAATCTGAGCGTGAATTTTATTACTATCAACAATGTAATTTTTAATTACGAACATAATTCCAATTGTAATTAAGTTTGAAATAAAGTTATACAAACTCAATCCTGCACCATAACTATTGAAGAAAATCAACATCATTAATGGCGAAACATAAATCATGATTTTCATCATTTTAGCCATATCCGGCATACCTTCTTGCTGAGGCGCTGCCATTTGCTGATCTCCTGATGTCATTTTCATGTAGAAGAAAATTGCAATTGCTCGCCAAAATTGGGAACAAACTGATATGATCTCCATACATTGGAATTGTGAATGGTAATTTAACTACCGAGTCAAAAGAAGATAAATCGTCTGCCCAAAGAAAACTTTTTTGTCTTAATTCAAACAGCCGCAGGGAAAAACTGGAACGATGCATACATAAAAGGAAGCTGAATCAATGCCGGGATACATCCTGCCATTGGGTTTACTCCTGCTTTATTGTACAGTTTCATTGTTTCCTGTTGTTTCTTCATTGGGTCTTTCTTGAATTTTTCTCCCAACTCTGCAATATCAGGTCTTAAAACTTTCATTTTAGCCTGAGACAAGAATGACTTATACGTAATTGGCGACATTGCCAATTTGATCAAAATTGTAAAAATGATAATTGCAATTCCTAATGACAATCCGATTGTTGAACTTAAAAATCCGAATAACGGAATAAAGATAAATTTGTTAATCCATCCAAAAATTCCCCATCCTAATGGAATGATTTTTTCGAAATTTTTATCGTATGCTTTTAATGTTTTGTAATCTGCAGGACCAAAATATAAACTCATTTTATAATCAATCTCACCATTTGAGAATGCTAAAGGCAAATCTGCTTTAAACTGTTTTGTAAAAACAGTATCAATTTTTTCGTCTTTAACTAAATCGTCAGATTGTAATTTTGAAGTTTCAAATGGTTTTTCTGTAGCTAATATCGTTGCAAAGAAATGCTGTTTAAAAGCAACATAACTAACTTTTTCAGGAGTTTCTTCTTTTCCTTGCCCGTGTGCACTAACGTTACTGTATTTTGATTCGTTGTATTTGTAATCAATTTGAGCAAAACGATTTTCGTAAGAAATACTTTTTTCGTTTCTATACGTTTTTAAATCCCAGTGTAAATCAACTGGTTTAGCAGAATTTAAAACTCTATTTAATCCTTGAGAACGAATATCAAAACCAACTAAGTAATCGTTTGGTTTCAAAATATATTTATATTCTAAAAATTCATTTGCACCTGCTTTCAAACGCATAGATAAAACTTGGTCTGCACCAATTTTTTCTAATGTTGGTTCAAAAAATAAATCTTTAGAATTTAAAGTTCTATTATCTGTAGTAAGAAGCTGTAAATTTAAGTTTGAATTGTTGTTTTTGATTAACTCAACTAACTGTCCTGAACCTTTTTTAAATTTTTCGAATTCTTTTAAAGTCGCTTCAACAATGTAACCACCTTTATTAGCGATTTTAAGTTTAATCTTCTCATTTTCAATTGTAGTAAAAGCTTCTTTTGCAGAAGGAAGTGTTGCTGAATAAGCAAATCCTCCCAAAGTTTTTTGCAATTGCGCCAATTGTAATGTATCGCCAGGAGTTACTGCGGCACTGGTAGTGATGCTGTTTTAGCTTTATCAGCTTTTGCTTGTGCTTCTTGTTTAGCAACTAATTCTTTCTTGGCTTTTTCAGCGACAATTTCTTTATCAGAAGGCTGATTTTGGTACATAATCCAAATCAAAATTCCGAATATCAATACAAAACCAATGATCGAATTGAGGTCAAATTTTTTTTCTTCCATTATATTTAAAAAAGTTATTCTTTGAAGTTATTAGTAATGAGTTTAACTCAAAAGTTACATCTTCTGGAATATTAATTATTATTTTTTATGCGCATTTACCGCAATTGCCACAAAGTTTACAAATATTGGGTGCGGATTTGCAACTGTACTTTTGTATTCTGGGTGGTATTGTACACCAATAAAAAATGGGTGGTTTTCAAGCTCAACGATCTCAACTAAACCTGTATCAGGATTTACTCCAGAAGCTTTTAAGCCCGCTTTTTGCAATTCATCTGCATATTTATTATTGTACTCATAACGGTGGCGGTGACGCTCCGAAATAGTTTTTTCTCCGTAAATTCTGTGTGCTAAAGTATTTGGTTTAATATCACATTTCCAAGCACCTAAACGCATTGTTCCTCCTTTATCGGTAATCGTTTTTTGCTCTTCCATTAAATTCACAACAGGATGAGGCGTTTTATCATTCATCTCTGTAGAATTCGCATCAGCATAACCTAAAATATTTCTAGAATATTCGATAACAGACATCTGCATTCCTAAACAAATTCCGAAGAAAGGAATATTATTTTCACGTGCAAAACGAACAGCTTCAATTTTTCCTTCTATACCTCTTTCTCCAAATCCTGGAGCTACTAAAACCCCGTCAAGCGGTCCTAATTTCTCCTCAACATTATCAATATTAATGTGTTCTGAGTGAATCGAAATTACATTTACTTTAGTTTCGTTTGCAGAGACCTGCGTGAATGAACGCCTCTAAAATAGATTTGTAACAATCCTGCATTTCTACGTATTTACCAATCAAACCAATATTTACAGTTTGCTTTGGATTTTTTAATCTTTTTAAGAAAGTATTCCAGTTTTTAAGGTCTGGAGATGCTTTTTTAGGTAAATCTAATTTCTTTAAAGCAACAACATCTAATCCTTCTTCAAGCATTAAATTTGGAACTTCATATATAGTAGAAGCATCAATTGACTGAATAACTGCTTCTTTTTTCACATTACAGAACAAAGCTAATTTCTGGCGTAATTCCTGAGACAATTCGTGCTCCGTTCTACAAACCAAAATATCTGCTTTTATACCACTTTCCATTAAAGTTTTAACAGAGTGCTGTGTAGGTTTTGTTTTTAACTCACCTGTCTGCGACCAAATAAGGAACTAAAGTTAAGTGAATAACAATTCCGTTATTTTCACCTAATTCCCAAACCAATTGACGAACAGATTCTATATAAGGTAAAGATTCAATATCTCCGACAGTTCCGCCAATTTCAGTAATTACAATATCATAATCGCCAGATTTACCCAGCAATTGCATTCTGTCTTTGATTTCGTTTGTGATGTGAGGTACAACTTGAACTGTTTTTCCTAAAAACTCTCCTCTTCTTTCTTTTTCGATAACCGAAAGATAAACTCTTCCTGTAGTAACGTTATTAGCCTGAGAAGTAGGAACGTTTAAAAAACGCTCGTAGTGTCCTAAGTCTAAGTCCGTTTCTGCCCCATCATCTGTCACATAACATTCTCCGTGCTCATAAGGATTTAGTGTTCCTGGATCAACATTAATGTATGGATCAAATTTTTGAATAGTTGTACGGTATCCTCTTCCTTGTAACAATTTTGCCAAAGATGCCGCGATAATCCCTTTTCCTAACGAAGAGGTCACACCTCCTGTAACAAAAATATATTTTGTTTGATTCATTCTGTTGTTGTTTGTAAGTAGTTGTGTAAAAAACTTGGCAAAAGTACAAATTTAATTAGACAATTTGAACATTCGACTTCTTAGATTTTTAGAATTTTAGATTGCGACATTTTCAGCTTTTTCAAATCAAAAGAAAACCTTTCAATATATTATTCTTTATCTAACTTTTATGATTTTTTCAAACAATATAAACACCTTTCTATCCATTTATTTGAAAATATATCAATCTTCAAAAGTCTACTACAATGGTTTCGGATACTGCTTCTTAATATTTCGAATCAATTCCTCCAATCCATTCAGTTTTAATTCATAAATCAATTGCAACTGCTGTCCTAGTTCTCCTTTTGGAAATCCTTTGTTATGATACCAAACCACATAATATTCCGGAAGATCAATTAAAAATTTACCTTCGTATTTACCGAAAGGCATTTTGGTATGTGCTAGTTTGATGAGAAGTTTTTTGTCTGGTTCCATAGTTTTTAAGAAGAAAGAAGCAAGAGGAAAGACTTATGCTTTCTTATTTCAGGCTTCAATTACTGCAAAACTATCACTTATTTTTTCTTTTGCCACAGATTAAAAAAATAGTTTTCAGTCGCAGTTTACAGTTAAAACAAAATCGAAGACAGAAATTAAAAACTTAGAACCTCATAATCTTAGTCCCGAAGTATCGGGATAGCATCTTAAAAAAAAGAAGCAAGAAAAAAGAACCTTTTTCGATTCTCTCTTCCTGCTTCAAATTATTATGTAAACAAAGTTTTCAGTCGCAGATTTCAGTCGCAGTTTTCAGTCGCAGTTTTCAGTCGCAGTTTTCAGCTACAGATCACACCGACTGATAACTGACACTGTTAACTGAGACTGTTAACCGAGACTGTCAACTGACACTGTTAACTGAGACTGTTAAATGAGACTTTTAATAATGCCATCTCACGAAAGCTTCCATCGCCGCATAAGTCGCTAAACCTAATTGGTGATATAAAGTCGCTGTTTCGCGGTTTCTGTCTTCTGCTCTCTGCCAGAACTCTCTTGCATCTGTTCCTTGAAAAACAACTCCGTCTTTTTGTGATTGGTGTTTGAAGATTCCGTGACGTTTTTCTAAAACTTGGTCTGGACTCATCGGAACTGCCATTTCAACTTCGTCAATTCCCCATTCTTGCCAAGCACCTCTGTATAACCATAACCAGCAGTCATCCATAAATGATTTTGGTTTTAAAATTTTTACAGCTTCAAAAATAGCATCCAAACAAACTTTATGTGTTCCGTGTGGATCTGCTAAATCTCCAGCGGCATAAATTTGGTGCGGTTTAATTTTTTCAATTAAATCAACTGTCAGCTGAATATCTTCTGCACCAATTGGTTTTTTCTCGATTGTTCCAGTTTCATAGAAAGGCAATTCCATAAAATGAATCTGACTGTCAGGAAGACCCACAAAATGACTCGTCGCTCTCGCCTCTCCTTTTCTAATCAAACCTTTAATGTAACGAACTTCAGGAATATCAATTTCGCTGTTGTTTTTATTCTCTAAAAATGAATGTGCTTTTTTGTAAATGTTATCTGCTTCTTCACTTTTGATTCCGAATTTTTCGTTGTAATCAATTACGAATCTTGCAAAACGTAATGCTTCATCATCTGCAACGGCAATATTTCCAGAAGTTTGGTACGCCACATGCACTTCATGTCCTTGATTTTGCAAACGCATAAAAGTTCCTCCCATACTGATAATATCATCATCTGGATGCGGACTGAAAATTAATACACGTTTTTTAGCAGGCTCAGCTCTTTCTGGACGGTTAGAATCGTCTGCATCTGGTTTTCCACCTGGCCATCCTGTAATGGTGTTCTGTAATTTATTGAAAATATTAATATTGATATCGTAAGCTGGACCAGAATCTGCTAATAAATCGCTCATACCATTTTCGATATAATCAGCATCTGTAAGCATTAAAATTGGTTTTTTAAGATCTAATGCCAATCCTAAAACTGCTTTACGAGTTAATTTATCTGTCCAAACGATTTTTTCTACCAGCCAAGGTTTATTAACTCTCGTTAATTTTGAAGAAGCTTCTTTATCTAAAATAAAAACTGCATTATTATGCTCTTGCAAAAATGACGCAGGAACTCTGTTTGTAACTTCGTCTTCAACAGATTTTTTGACAACATTTGCTTTTCCTTCACCCCAAGCCAATAAGATTACTCTTTTAGCTTCCATGATTTTTTTCACTCCAAGTGTAATCGCAGTTCTTGGCGTATTATTTAAACCGAAGAAATCTTTACTTGCCGCAACTCTTGTAATATGATCTAACGCAACCAAACGAGTTTTAGAGTTCTGAAGTGAACCAGACTCGTTAAAACCGATATGTCCGTTTCCTCCAATTCCAAGAATCTGCAAATCGATTCCGCCTAAAGCTTCGATTTTAGCTTCATATTCATGACAATAATCTGCAATTTGTTCTTTTGTTAAAAGTCCGTCTGGAACGTGAGCGTTTTCAGGTAAAATATCGACATGATCAAACAACAGCTCTTTCATAAAACGAACATAACTATTGATAGAATTTGGCTCCATTGGATAGTATTCATCCAAATTAAAACTAATTACGTTTTTAAAACTCAAGCCTTCTTCTTTATGAAGACGAACCAATTCTGCATATAATCCTTTTGGAGAAGAACCTGTAGCCAATCCTAAAATACAAGGTTTGCCTTCTTTCTGTTTTTCTTTGATTAAAGCTGCAATTTCCTGCGCTACTTCTTTTGAAGCTTCTGTTGAGTTCTCAAAAACAACTGTATTAATGTTTTCGAATCTTTTTTCGAAACCTGTTGCTTTGTCAATTTTACTTTTTAACATGATATATTATTTTTATTTTCTTATTCAACTACTCCATTTCCTGTATTTATGCCCTTTTACAGCATAAAACAAAATCATTGCATACGACGGCGACAACATTAAATACGCTACCTGATTACCGCTTCTAGAAACATTTTGCATATTTTTTGCAACAATTGAAGCATTTATACTTTCCGTAATCATTCCGTAAAACAATGGAAAAACTGCACCGCCAATAATTCCCATTATCAAAATCGCGCTTCCTATTTTTGTATAACCGCCTAAATCCTGCAAAGCCATTGGCCATATTGCAGGCCAGCATAACGCATTTGCTAATCCTAAAAGTGCTACTAAAAAAATTACCAACGGTATATTTGGAATTCCCGGCAGTGCGATCATAATTTTTGGCGAAACCAAAACAATTGCTAAAACCAACAGTATACCTAATATACCTGAGATTTTTAAAGCGGAGACTTGCGAAACATATTTAGGTATTAAGACTATTCCCAATATATACCCAACAACCATTGCAGACATGGTAAACGAAGTTAATTTTAGATAGAAATTCCCATCATTACCATACACTCCCAATTGTTTACCGAAACCTCCGATAGAATCTCCTGCTAAAACTTCGGCAGACAAATACAACATTAATGTAATAACTCCTAAAACCAGTCGCGGATGCCTGAATGCATTTTTGATTTGTTTAAAAACACTTAAATGAGTAACATTCCCTTCTTCATCCAAATCAATTTCCGGTAAAGGAGAAAATTTTACCAATAATGCTAAAACAGTAATTATCAAACCCATATAAAGATACGGTCTTTGTAATTGCAATGCAAGCGAATTTAGTGCGTTTGTTTTTGCAGACTTCATCCATCAAGGCTATTTTGTCTGCTGTAAAATCCTGCATATTTGACAATACCAAAACCGTAAGCACAATTGGCGCTACAAATCCTGCTAGTTTATTTGCAATACCCAAAACGCTGATTCTTGCCGCAAAGACTTTCTCTTGGACCAATTACTACAACATACGGATTGGATGCTGTCTGTAAAACCGCCAAGCCTGTCCCCATTACAAACAAAGCCAGTAAAAATAAGATAAATGTTCGGCTTGTACTGCAGGATAAAACATAAAAGCTCCAGCGACTATTACTAAAAGTCCTAGAGAAATTCCGTTTTTATATCCCACTTTTTCAATAATATAGGAAGACGGAATTGCCATTACAAAATAAGCTATATAAAAGGCAAAAGTTACAAAGTAAGCTTGAGAAGAAGACAATTCGCAAGCCAATTCAAAAAACGGAATCAGTGGTCCGTTAAGCCAGGTTACAAATCCTAAGATAAAAAACGACAAGGTTAAAATAACCATTGGAACAATGGTATTCTTTTTCTCTAACTGTATTGCACTCTGAATGTTTGTCATAATTTTTGGGTTGATTGGTTAGTAGATTTAATTTTTTCAAAATCTAAATTAGAATCAACGCTTTAATTACCTGATGCGTAATTTATGCAAATATCTGCATTTTTTTTGCAAAACAAAAGTAGTACATTAATTTTCCTTAATCTCTAATTTAGATATGAATATTTTGTTAATTTTTATTGTCCCAATTTAAATAAGGGTAATATTTTGCCAAATATGCTTTTACATCGGCAATATCTTCTTTGGCAGTTAAGTCGGGAACATGCTCTGAGAACGGAATTCCAACTGTAGTATTCGGATTTTCCTTTACGGAGTTTAAAAGAACGGTTGGTAATTCTTTCTCATCACGCTCCGGATGAACCGGACAATTTTTAAGATGTGTATATAATGTCGTCGCCGTTAAACTTAAAAGCATTCATACTAACTCTTATTTTTCCTTCGCTGTCTTTATAGTGCTCCAAAACCTCTTCCGAAGGTTTTTCCAGAATATCCAGCAGTTGCTTATGCTGATCTAATTTTGCAATTGCAAAACGCGAAATACGTTCTTGCGGAAATTCCATTGCATCGCGGTCATAACTAATAAAAGCGTTCGGACTTTCTGTTTCTCTTAATGCGCGCAGTGCTTCTGCAGAATACAAATTATCGCTGTTGCAAACCGAATAAAATTGAGAATTCAATTCTGGATATTGTTCTACAGCCTGAAACAAAGCATCTGCAGTTCCAAAAGGCTTCACTCTTCCCTCAAGAATATATTGAACTGCAAAAGAAATATTGAGACCGTGAAAATCATTATTTTTCATTTTGGTTCCGTAAAACTCTTTAAACAATTCTCCTTGTTCACCTATAATAATGTAGATATTTATGTAACCTGCTTTTTTTGCATTCCATAAAAGATAATCTAAAAGAGGTCTTCCGCTTGCGCCGACACCAATTAAACCTTTGCTTCTTTCGTTGGCCTGCGCTATTTCTTCTGGAGATAAATTATCTAAAACTGCTTCTTTTTTCATACGCGAAGAAGCGTCGCCTGCTAAAATCACTAAATTGTCGTGCATCTTATTTTAAAATTTCAATATTATCAATAATTCGTACTCCGGGATCCACATTCACCACATAGGCCTCTTCTGCTCCCGCATTTAAAATTGCTTTTATTACTGCATCTTCATTTTTAGGATCGGCAATTACAACAATACTTCCTCCTCCGCCAGAACCCACAATTTTTGCTCCGTATGCTCCCGATTTCAAAGTCGCATTAATCATGGCATCAATTCTAGGAACAGTTATTTTGAGAAGATCACGCAATACTTCATGATGACCATTCATTAAAGCACCAATTTTTTTAAGGTCTAAAACTGGTTTTTCAAATTCTTTTAAAGCTTCTTTCGTATAATGATAGTTTTTAATCGCCGCTTCAAAATAGGGAATCAAACGATCTGGAAGACAATTTCGATATTGATCTAAATCTTCAATTTCTGAAGCATTTAGATCAAAATGGGGGTAATTTTGTTTTACAACATCAATTGCCATTAACGCATTTCCTTTTAACTCGCCAATTAATCCAATTGTCTCTTTGGGAACTCCCGAAACTCCAGTTATTAAACCTTTTAGCTCTGTTCCGATCACATCAAAAGAGAAAGGTTTTTTGGTATTAATATAAACGATATTCCCTACTCCAATACTAAAATGATCCATCATGCCGCCTGGTTCTCCATGTTCCAAAACTTCTGATTCGTATCCTAATTTCGAAAGGAATTCGGGTGTAACTTCATGATCGATTCCAAAAGCTTCAATCAGAAATCGGATCCAAGCCATTAATAAAGCCGACGAACTCGATGTTCCAGAATTAATTGGAATGTCTCCAGTAATGGTAATCGTATAGCCTGTGGTAGGTTTACAGCCGTATCTTCGTAAAACGCGAAGGGAAGATGCAAAATAATCTCGTGGTTCTAATTTTTCAAAAGATGCATGAATATCTATAACTCGAATTTCGTCAATATCGATCATATTTAGAACAAACGATTCGGTCTTATTTTCCTCAGCAATTAATTTTATATTTCTATCTATGGCGCAGGCTATAACAGGAAGTCCTAAATAATCTTGATGGTCTCCAAAAAGACAGGTTCTACCCGGCGCTGAAGCTGTAATTTTCCTCATTTAAAAAGAAGCTATTAAAATACTAAAAAACAATGTTTTAAAGTATATTTTGATTAGTAAATTTACTTTGATTTTGGGTTTTGATTGTACGAAACTATAGATTATATTTTGATAAAACAAATAAATTCAGAAAAAATGTGCTCGAACACACTTTTAAATGTTCTCGAGCACATTTTAAAAATTCAGAAAAACTATATTCCGAAAAATTAAATGTAATTTATATATTTGCTTCTATGGATAAAAAATATACTATTAAAGACATTGCGCAAATGGCCGGAGTTTCTAAAGGAACTGTCGACCGGGTTTTGCATAATAGAGGAAAGGTTTCTCCTCTTTGCGCTGGAAAAAATTAATGAGGTCTTAAATGTTATTGATTATGAACCGAATTTAATTGCCCGAAATCTAAAGAATACCAAGATTTATAAAATCTGTGTTCTTCTTCCAGATCCGGAAATAGATTCTTATTGGCTTCCTTGTGTTAATGGAATCCAAGATGCCGTAAAGGAATTCAAGCCTTACAGTGTCAATATTAGTATTCACTATTTTAATCCAGAAAATAAAAAGTCGTTTGTAAGCACCAATAATACGGTTTTAAATCTTGAACCTGACGCGGTATTAATTGCACCAGTATTTCATAAAGAAACTCTGGAAGTAGTAAAAGTTTATGAAGAGGCAAATGTTATTGTAAACACTTTCAACAATCAAGTACAGTCAAGTTCTGTAAAATGCTTTGTGGGTCAGGATCTTTACAAAAGCGGCCGGGTTGCCGCCAGTTTAATGAACTTAATTTTATCTAAAGGACAAATTGCAATTGTACATATTGACGAAAGCCTGAAGAACGCTGTTCACATGCAGGAAAAGGAAAAAGGTTTTAGAAGTTATTTTGAAGAAAAAAAACTGGATTCTTTTTCACTGACCACTCTTAAACTCAAACACCCAAATGTCGAAAGTAAATTTTTAAATTTTTTAGAAGAAAATCCAGATTTAAGCGGCGTTTTTGTTACTACATCCAAAGCGTATCAGATTGCCACAACTATTGTCTGCTCAAAAAAACAAAAAAATAGCTTTGATTGGGTATGATTTAATAGCTAAAAATTTGGATTATTTAAATCAAGGATTACTCCATTTCTTAATTCATCAAAATCAAAAAAGACAAGCTTATTTAGGCGTTAGCACATTGGCAGAACATTTCTTGTACAGTAAAGAAATACCTGAAACAATTTTACTGCCTATTGATATTATTAATGTTGAAAATGCCGATTTTTATATCTATTAATTTTACTCTTCGAGAATAAATTTCCCAAATGAAGAAGCGGTATGGAAATTAGGTTTTTCCGTTTTAGGATTAACCCAGGAAATCCATGTGGGTTCATATTCTAGATTTTCATTCTGCAAAAATTTCGCGCGATAAATTCCTGTTTGTATAACATTATCTTGAATTAAATCTAATTCTTTTAATGATGTCATGCTTATTTTTCCCTGTACAGTAAATGATTTTTGGTCTTGAAACGAATATATTTCTAAATGTCCTGTTGGCCATTTCCAGTTATAATCAAAATTCCACTCCGGATAAGCTTCAAAGTCTAAAACGCGAGTATCTACATCCATCTCCAGACAATAATACGGACTTAGTTTTTCATCTTTTCTAAAAAAAAAGCTCCACTCTATCTGAATTGCAAATACTGTCTGTAGAATTATCTGTTCTATCTGTATAAACTTCCGAATCAAAAACCTGAAAATTAAAATACAGATAATCTAAATTCCATCTCGCTCTAAATTCAATTTTAGAAAATGAATCTGTTTTCCAAGGCGAACAAAAATCTGTTAGACAATTTGCTTTTTCCCAAAAATCAGGATCTAAATTTTCAATGTTTATCTTTTCATTTTGTTTAACGAGATTGACTTTGTAGGCTTTTAAATCTGAATTCATTTTTTCGGTTTTATTTTAATTTTTCAAAATAAGAAATGACATTTTAAGATTGTGTTTTTAACTTTCAAAAAAACACCATTTCTATTTCTTTTAAAAATGCTAATATAAGGCAAACTTTTTCAGAAAATCTAATCGCCTTTTTTTTACTTCTGCAATAAAAATTTTTACAGAAAGAAAAAACTCACATATCCAAATTCTAAAAATACTTAATTAATTCTTAGCATTAGAAAATAACAATTGCGAAATTCTTAGTAAAAAACTGATGCGCTTTATATTCTTTAAAAAACAAAACTACCCGCTAAGAATCCGATTAAATCTGACAACTGTCGTTTGTACAATTTATTTTAGAATATCAACAGCTTTTTATCTTAAAAAAAATCACTAACACAATTTTATGTGCTCGAGAACATAAATTTTGTGTGTTCGAGCACATTTTTTGTGTTTTTTCTTGTTTTATAATTTTTTAATCTATAGTTTCGTCGAACAATTAGAATTTAGAGCTTAAAATTCGTATTCATTTTTAACCTTTTTTAGTTAAAAAAACGAATTCAAAAACGTCAACAAAAGCAAAATTTTAATCGTAGAAAAGAAAAAATCAACTAAACAAAAAACTCAATTATTAACCAAAACCTAACCAGAGTATGAAAAAAGTATTCGCTAAAAAGTCCAGCACTTTTAGAATGCATTCTGTACTTGAAAAAAGCTTAAAAACTGCTTTGTTTTCATTGTTGTCTTTAAGTATTCAAGCGACGCCTGCAAGACCAATTAGTGAAATTGCTTCAAACAAAACCAGTTTATTGGCATTTCAAAAAATTGTAAAAGGGAAAGTAGTCGACGAAAAAGGATCTCCAATTCCTGGAGTTAATGTTGTGATTAAAGGAAGTAAAACCGGTGTTCAAACCGATATGGACGGAAGTTTTGCTATCGAAGTTCCAAGCGCCTCAACCGTATTAGTATTTTCATTTCTTGGAATGCAGGAACAAGAAGCTCCCGCTGGAAATTCTTCTTTAAAAATTACAATGAAAGAATTGGGCCAGCAAATGGATGAAGTTGTTGTGGTAGGATACAGTAAAGTAAAAAAAGAGAGTTTAACTGGATCGCCGCAAACTTTGGATAATAAGAAAATTGTTGACATTACTACTCCTGCTGTCGAAAATATGCTGGCAGGAAAAGCTACTGGTGTTTTTGTAAATACAGGCGGAGGCCAGCCAGGCTCTGTTGGGAAAATTATTATACGTGGTAGAACCACCGTAAACGGAAGCACAGATCCGTTATGGGTGATTGATGGGGTAATTGTTGGAAGCAGTTCTGGAAATATGAATCCGGCAGATATTGAAACACTTACTGTGCTTAAAGATGCCGCTTCGACTGCAGTTTACGGTTCTCAAGGTGCCAATGGAGTTATTGTAGTAACCACTAAAAGCGGTAAGAAAGGAAAACCATCTATCAATTTTTCTGCTAGAACGGCAATGACTACAATCAATAATGGAAATTTTGACATTATGAACGGTGCAGAATTATATGATTTATATGATTCTTTTGCAAATAAAGAAGATTTTGAAAATGTTTGGTGGTGGACTCCTGAATTAAGAAACCAAAATTACGATTGGTGGAAAAATGGTTCTCAAACAGGAATAGCAAACGATTACAACTTATCTATCAGCGGTGGCGGCGACAACTTTAAAAGTTATGTTTCGCTTGGATATTATGATGAAACTGGCGCTGTAAAAGGCTATGAATATAAAAAATACAATGGTTTAATGAAATTTGAGTACAAACCAAATACGTGGTTTACATTACGTCCTCAAATAAACTTAACCAAAGAAACTACTTTCGACCAACAGCATTCTGTAGGTGCTCTATACGGAAATATGCCTTGGGATAGTCCGTATTTAGAAGATGGAACTTTGGTTGGAAATGCGCCAAATCCAACTTGGGTAAACACAACCGGCTCTAATTATTTATATGATTTACAATGGAATTATGGTGAATCTGAGAGCTATACCGTTCGTGCCAACCTCGATTTTGATATCAAATTTACAAGCTGGCTTACTTATGCTTCTGTAAACAATTATATTTTAGGAAACTATAATTCATCGTATTACTCAGATCCTAGATCTTCATCAGGAGAAGCGGTTAAAGGTAGAATAGAAGATTATTTTAGCACCTACAATAGGGTTTACAGCAATCAGCTTTTACGATTTAATAAAACTTTTGACAAACATAGTTTCAACGCTGTTGCGGGTTATGAATGGAACGAATACAATTCTAAATACAGCAACGGAATAGCAACTGGAATTCCACCGGGAATTGTTGTTGCCGATGCTTCTTGCGGTTCCAGAAAAAGTAGCGGGAGGAAGATCGCAATGGGCTGTACAATCTTTGCTGTCAAACTTGAATTATTCTTATGACGATCGTTACTTGGGGCAAGTTTCTTTCCGCCGAGATGGAGCTTCAAATTTTGGAAAAAATGCACAATACGGAAATTTCTTTTCTGTGAGCGGTGGATGGAATATTCATAAAGAAAGCTTTTTCCATGCCGATTTTATTAATAATCTAAAATTGAAAGCCAGTTATGGTTCTGTCGGAAACAGACCGAACAGCTTATATCCTCACCTTCCATTATATTCTTTTTCACAAAGTTATAATGAAAACCCAGGGGCTTTAATTTCACAATTGGCAAATCCAGATTTAAGCTGGGAAAAAACATATACCGGAGATATCGGTTTGGATATCGGATTGTTTAATCGTGTAAACATTACTTTGGATTATTACAATAAAAATACTTCTGATCTTTTATACAGAGTGCCTCTTCCAGGTGTAATTGGAGTAACCAGCATCTGGAGAAACGTTGGCGCGGTAAACAACAGAGGTTTTGAAGCATCGATTAATGTAGACATTATTAAAAATGATAATTTAAAATGGTCTGTTGATGCCAACATCGGTACAAACAAAAATAAAGTTACAAGCCTTTACGGTGGTAAAACTCAGATTATTGTTGGAGACGGAAGCGGTATTGCAGGTTCTGCTTCTAAACTTCTTAGTCCGGGAAGAGATGTAGACAGCTGGTATTTAACAGAATGGGCTGGTGTTGATCCCGAAAACGGAAAACCGCAATGGATGACAACAGATGCAAATGGAGCTCGTGTTAAAACGTACGACTATGGAGATGCATCTAAAAACCAAAAAGTAATTGGAGCCTATACGCCTGACTTTTTTGGAGGTTTTTCAACTAATTTAAACTATAAAAATTTCGATTTCGCGACTATCTTCAGTTATTCTGTAGGCGGAGAAATTTACAATTATGCAAGAGCAGAGTTTGATTCAGACGGCGCTTATACAGATCGTAATCAAATGAATTTGCACAGCGGCTGGAGCCGTTGGGAAAAACCTGGAGATATTGCAACGCATCCGCAGGCTATTTACAACAATCCAAGTAACTCCAACAAAGCTTCTTCTCGTTTCTTAGAAACTGGAACGTACCTTAAAATGAGAAGTGTGACTTTGGGTTATAATATGCCGATTGAAAGCCTGTACATTTCAAATTTAAGATTGTACATCGCTGGAGAGAATTTATTTACTATCACACATTATTCTGGAGTTGATCCTGAAATCCCGCCAATTAATGGTGCAATTTCTGGTGTTGCGACACAGGTTTATCCTTCGACAAGAAAAGTGGTATTAGGACTTAACTTAACTCTTTAAAAACAAAATCATGAAAAAGATATTTCTATTATTTACAGCAATTAGTTTCCTGTCTTCATGTGAGTTAGACAGAGAACCATTTGATTCCTACACACAAGACAAAATTCAGGAAGATAAAGAAGCTTCTATTGAAGTTTTATTAAACGGATGTTATGCGCGACTAAAAGGCTGGTCAGACGTTATGCACAGAGTTGGCGAATATCCTGGTGATAACATTATGATTAGAGGAACATCTACTGATTCTTTTTATTCTTTTATCTCGTATCAGCATGTTACTAATAATGATCGTTTATCTGTTTTTTGGAACAATAGTTATAAGATTATTTCGCAGTCTAGTGATTTAATTAAAATTATTAAAGAAGGAGAAAGTCAAGCTGTAGACCAGCAGTTAGGAGAAGCTTATTATTTAAGAGGCATGATTTACTTCTACTTATGCAAAACTTACGGAAGACCTTATGCACAATCTCCTGAAAGCAATTTGGGTGTTCCAATTGTAAATGGTCTGCCAGATGATTTAAACAATTTGACTTTACCGGATCGTTCAACTGTTCAAGACACTTACGCGCAGGCAATAAATGATTTGAAAAAAGCTGAATCTTTAATGAATGCAGATAAAACTGTCGCTTATGCAACGAAAGAAGCGGCTCAGGCGATGCTTTCTAGAATTTATTTGTACATGAGCGGTACTTATGAAACACCAAATCAAGAGTATGCAACGCAGTCTATAGAATATTCAAATAAAGTAATTGCGAGCGACCGTTACAATTTATTAAGCCGTTCAAGCTTCATGAAATATAATACTTATGCACCTGACGCTCCAGAACAAACGGAAACTATTTTTGCCGTAAAACAAGTTGCTTCTGAGTTTTCTGGTTACGATCACTATTACGGAATTGGAGGTATGTATGCCAACATTCAAGGTCAAGGCTGGGGAGAAATGTATGCCAGTGCCAAATATTTAGATTTACTTCATAAAGCTGGAGGAAAAAATGATGCGCGCTGGGCCTTTATTGATCCGCAATATGTAACTGACGCCGCAGGTAATAAAACAGAAGCATTTCGTTTTATCTACGATGTTTTTAATGCTGGAGGAACTCAAACAGGATACAACTACATGCGCAGACCTTTAAAACGCAATCCTGATGGTTCATTTTATATTACTATCGGAAGTACAAATTACAATCTGACAACCATAAATGCGGCAGAAAATCAATATTCTATTGTATATGAAGGAAAAACATATACCGGCGAAAAAGATTATATGATGCTTCTCAATCGTGTTTATCCAATGTATTATATCACAAAATGCTCACTTCAAGACAATGATTCTCACTTGCACTCTCCTATCATTTCGAGATTGGCAGAAATGTATTTGAATCTTGCTGAAGCGTATGCAAAAAAAGGAGATTATACTAATGCCTTGACCAACTTGAATATCGTGAGAGAAAGAGCCATTATTGGCGACGGTTATACCTCGCTTAGCGACTCAAATGCAGTACAGCGAATAGACGAAGAACGTCAGCTAGAGCTTGCTTTTGAAGCGCATCGTGGTTATGATGTTTACAGAAACGGACAGACAATGACCCGCCGTTATCCAGGTCCGCATCTGCCAATGAATGATGTTCCTGCAACGAGTTTACGTGTGGTACAATACATTCCACAATCAGAAATTAATGCATATCCGGGAACTTTAACCCAAAACCCATAATCGTTTTAGAGTTGTTTATTGTTTTTAACAGCCTCTTTAGTTGTAAAAATTAGAGAGGCTTTAAAAAAGTTAATCATTCAATACTTACTAATGAGAAATTTATTAAACCTGATTTTAGCTTTTTCACTTGTATCTTTTTCCTGTGCAGATCACAATGAAATTAATACAGAAAATAATGTTCTAGAAAACCCAAAAACGGAGATTTCTCTACCATTGGCTGGAAATGCATACAGTTCTAAGCATTTAGAAGAAAACAATACCATTACTGATAATGGCATCGAGAATTGGAAAAATGCTGATGAAACATTTACGGTTTATTTCAGAATTTTTAAACCGGGAACTTTCCAGATTTCTATTGAGGAATCTGTTGAAGTTTATGGGAAATCGGAGCTTGAATTTTCAATTTATAATGAAGTAAAAAAAGTAACTTTTAATACTTCAAAAAAAGAGATTTTAGTCGGAAACTGGAAAATCAATCAGGAAGGTTATGTGGCAATGAAAATAAAAGGAATTAGTAAAAGTGGCGATCGTTTTCCATCCATCAATAGATTAAAAATTTCCAGCGTTGATTACGACGGAAAAATCTCTTTTGTCCCAAATAATGAAGGAAATTTTTATCATTGGGGACGTCGCGGTCCATCTGTTCACTTAAATTATAGTGTTCCAGAAAACATAAATGCCGAATGGTTTTATAACGAAATTACCGTTCCTGAAAATGAAGATAAAATAGGTTCTTATTTTATGGCAAATGGTTTTGGTGAAGGATATTTCGGAATTCAGGTAAACGCGGCGACCGAAAGAAGAATTTTATTCTCAGTTTGGAGTCCTTTTAATACAGATGATCCTAAGAGTATTCCAGAATCACACAAGATCAAAATGCTTAAAAAAGGAGAAAATGTTCATACAGGTGAATTTGGAAATGAAGGTTCTGGCGGACAAAGTTATCTGAAGTATAATTGGAAAGCAGGTATAACATACAAATTCTTGCTCAAAGGATCTCCAAACAAAGACAATACCACAACGTATACCGCTTATTTTTATGCCACTGAAACAAATAAATGGATGCTCATTGCAAGTTTTAACCGTCCAGAAACCAATACTTATTTAAAAAGATTTCACTCTTTTTTAGAAAATTTTATTCCAGAGCAAGGCGATTATTCCCGTAAAGTTTTATTCAATAATCAATGGATTTGCGATGAAAAAGGGAATTGGACAGAAATTAATACTGCCCGATTTACCAATGACAATACTGGTGCAAAAGAGTATCGTATGGATTTTTCCGGAGGCACAGAAAACGATTCTTTCTATTTAAAAAATGGAGGCTTTTTTAATAATTATACAACACCAAAAACTAACTTTACAAGACCGATGACCAATAAAAAACCTGAAATAAATTTTAATTCTTTACCGTAAGCAATTTCTAAAAATAAAAAAATCTCAATATTTCCGATAATCAAAAATTATCAAAACATTTAAAACAAATTAATTATGAAAACCAGTAATTTAAAATTCATTTTGGCCGTTTGCATTATGTTGTGGGGAACATTTGCAACGGCTCAAATGATAAAAACAAAAACTCCATCGCGCGCAAAAGGTCAAACAGATGTTTTACGTTTAGTCGCGCCGTCAATTCCAACTGTTCGTGTGGCTTTTATAGGCCTTGGAATGCGTGGTCCTGGAGCTGTAGAACGCATGACGCATATTCCGGGTGTAGAAATCGTAGCATTATGCGATATGACTCAAGAAAATACAACGAAAGCTAATGAAATTTTAACGAAAGCCGGCTTTCCAAAAGCACAGGAATTTTATGGAGACGAAAATGTCTGGAGAAAAGTTACGGCACTGCCAAATGTAGATTTGGTTTACGTAGCAACAGACTGGCTTCATCACGCTGTTATTGGGGTTCAAGCAATGAAAGACGGAAAACACGTTGCGATTGAAGTTCCAGGCGCTTTGACTATGAAAGAAATTTGGGAGCTTATTGATACTTCAGAAAAAACTCGTAAACACTGTATGCAGTTAGAAAATTGCGTGTACGATTTCTTCGAATTGACAACTTTAAACATGGCACAGCAAGGTTTATTTGGAGAAATTCTTCATGCTGAAGGTTCTTATATTCATGGTTTACAGCCATTCTGGGGAGAATATTGGAACAACTGGAGAATGGACTATAACATCAAACATCGTGGTGATGTTTATGCCACTCACGGAATGGGGCCAGCTTGTCAGGCTTTAAATATTCACCGTGGAGATAAAATGAATTTCTTGGTTTCTATGGATACAAAAGCAGTTGGAAATCCTGCTTATATCAAAGAAAAATCTGGAAAAGAAATTAAAGATTTTAGAAACGGAGATCACACCATGACGATGATTCGTACGGAAAATGGAAAAACAATTCAGATTCAGCATGATGTAACTTCTCCTCGTCCGTACAGCAGAATGTATCAATTAAGCGGGACAAAAGGTTTTGCCAATAAATATCCGTTAGAAGGTTATGCTTTAGACGGAAAAGAATTAGGCGATGACGTTAAGCCAAATCATGAAAAATTAAGCGCACACTCCTTTGTTCCTGCTGATGTTAAAAAAGCTCTGATGGAAAAATACAAACATCCAATTGCTAAAGGCATTGAAGAACAGGCTAAAAAAGTTGGAGGTCACGGCGGAATGGATTTCATTATGGACTACAGATTAATTTACTGTTTACAAAAAGGACTTCCGTTAGATATGGATGTATACGATTTAGCAGAATGGTCTTGTCTTGGACCATTAACTGAAATTTCATTGGATAATAATTCTGCTCCTGTTGAAATACCCGATTTCACTCGAGGCGGATGGAATAAATTGAAAAAATTAGAATTTTCAGAATAAATATTGGTTAGTTAAAGAAGACAAGAGGGCAGCGTAAAAAATTGCTCTCTTGTTTGTTTTATAACATTTGTAAAATCAAAAGACCAACATAAAAGGCATATTATTTGAAAATATGTTTTTTTTTTACAAAGCTCCGTAGGAGCGAAATATTTATAGAATTTAAATAAGATAAATGAGAAAAAGCTCCAGCGGAGCGACATAAATTTTAGATTAAAAAATATGTCGCTCCGCTGGAGCTTTAAATTGTATGCATCTATTCTTTGCTATAAATATTTCGCTTCTCTGAAGCTTACAAAAAAAGGAGCTATTCTTTTCAGAAAGCTCCTTTTAAATATTAATTCAAAAACTACTTCCAGTTAAAAGTAATTTTCTTTTCAATTTCACTGCTTAAACTTAGAAATACCGGACAAGTCATTGTCGCGCGTTCTAAGATCGTTTTGTTTTTTTCGTCTGCTACGCCTTGCATTTCGAATACAATTTCAATTGTACCGATTCTTCGTGGCTCTGCATTCATGATTTTTGTTACTTCGGCTGTAGAGCCAACAAAATCAACTTCTAAATCACGGGCTTTAATTCCCATAATTGTCATCATGCGACTTGCCAAAGCATTTGCAACTGTATCTGTAGGAGAGAACGCCTCTCCTTTTCCGTTATTATCTAATGGTGCATCAGAAATAATTTCGCTTCCCGACTGCACATGAATTGATTTTGTTCTTAAATCGCCTAAATAGGTTACTTTTGATGTCATTAATTTGCTACTTTTAAAGTTAAGTCACTATCGTAATACAAGATGTAAACACCTTTATTAGCGTGTCCGCCATCTTCTTTTCTATAATATTGAAATTTATTGTCTACTTGCTGCGTAGTCATTAAATCTGCTGTTTCCTGAAATGTTTTTCCCTGCACCAAACGCATCATCGTATCAAACGTAACGTCAAATCCTCTGGTTGCATATGTATTTGGATTCACTTTGTTTTTCAGACGGTATTGTTTTTCAAAAATTAAAACGTTCTGTTCGTCACTTTCGCGGGTAACAGACGGATACATTAATTTTAGTTTTACTAAATTATCGAAACTAATTTCATCGGTGTCCAATGTACTGTTTGGTTCTAAAATTACTAACTGAACCTGACATGTTTTTTGAGAATCAATTAAGGCTTTAATAGTCGTTTTAATCATTGCAGTATTAGCCGTTTCCATAACCACATAATTCATACGGTTTGGCATTAGCAGACTTTTTAAATTAGCAACGTCTATACCTCCAGTTTCTGTCAAAGAAGCAAACGCAACACCTCTCTGATTTTGTTTGATATAATTGATAATTGACTCTTTTTTCTTGTCAACTACTGCCACAATATTTCCATTTTTAGAACGCATATAATCAAAAATTGAATTTTTAATTACATCACCAGCAGGTATTGATTGATACAAATTCTCAATCGGATTTGCGCTGTCTTTTGACAATGGCGAAATAACCGGCACATTATATAAACGAAGTGTATTAGCTGTTGATTCGGCATTATTTTGGTAAAACGGTCCAATAACAGCATCAGCATCCTGAAGTTTATTCGTTAAATTAGATACATTTGAAGTCGTTTTAGTTTCTTGCGAATCGTAAATGGCAACATCAATTGGCAGTTTTAATGTTTTTGCAGAGTCAATTGCCATCATTGCACCAGAATAAAAATCTAAAGTCATGTTTAAGAACTTATCACTTTTAATTCTGTTAGCTGTTCCAGAAGTATCACTTTGAACTTTAGCCAAATTAAAAGGCAGTAATAAAACTACTTTTTTACGCTCATTCGTACCTCTTTTTTTAGTTAATTCAACAACTTCTACATTATCATTTTCAGTTGATTTTACTTTATCAATAATCTTAATACCGCCTCCATTACTGTTAACTGAAGACTCAGCCGTTTTTTCAGTCGGCACCTGCGCCGCTACAATTGGAGCTGGAGCAATATATCCTGCAGGAACTTTTAAAACCATTCCTTCTTTTACTCCTTCAGAAAGTGACGGATTTAACGCTACTAATTCTTCTTGCGATAAATGAAAAACTCTTCCTAAACTATAAAAAGTTTCTTTTGGTTTTACTTGATATTCCATGTAAGAAACTGCTTTTTTAGATTCAGCGACTTTTTTAGGTTCTTCCGTTTTTGCTGGAACTGCAGAAGCTGAAGTTTCAGTTTTTGGAGCCGTTCCTTTTATCGTTACTCTGTATCCAACTGGTAAACTCGAAACGATTTCAGGATTTCTTTTCTCTAAATCTTCAACTGTTGTATTGTATTGTTTAGCAATCGAATACTTAGTTTCTTTTGCTTGAACATCATGATACACATATTTTTCAGAACCTTTTTCTTTTGCAGGTTTCGTTGCGGCTTTTGGAACAGTTCCTTTTGCTGGAATCACCAATTTTTGTCCAATCTGAACTCCATTTTTTTCCAAAAACGGATTTGCGACTTTTAATGCTTCGTCTGAAATTCCGTATTTCTTCTCAATACTGTAAAAGGTTTCTTTTGGTCGCACTTCATGAATTATTTCTTTTCCAGAAACGGCCGCAGTTTTAGTTTCAGAAACTTCTTTTTTAGCATCACCGTTTTTAGTTGGAATCAATAATACAGAATTCGGAACCAAACCTGTTCTCGCATCTGGATTCAGCTGGTAAATATCGAAAGGTGTTACCTTAAATTTTTGTGCAATCTGATTAATAGTTTCTCCGCTGGATACCTTATACTTAACCACCTTTTCCTGAGAAAAAGCACTTGTAGAGATAAAAAATACGAAGGACAATAATGTTAAATAATATTTCATAATAAGGCTTAAAAACAATTTAATTTCTAATTCTAAAAGCAAGTTACAAATTTTCCTGAAAGCAAAATTCGCGCCGTTTCTTCATTTTGTCAAAAATTACCTCAGATCGATTTCTACTTTGGCAATAATGATTTCTTTATATAACTCATCTTCTTCTTTTTTCTTGCATTGATAAAGCACTTCTTCCATGTTTTCGAATTTATCGCCGTAAACATAGTACGAAAGGCTGTTAATATTAAAGAAGAAACTAGCATTAAAATCGCCAGAATCAATGAGTTTCATAATAAACTTATCGCGCTCAACTGCGTCTGTAAATATACCCAAAACTAAGTAATACCCATTGGAAACTTCTCTAAGATTATCATAAACTTCCACTTTTACTGTTTTATCAGGTCTTAATGGATTGTCTTTCAACTCTTGTTTCATTTCTTCCAATGAAATAGTTTTGGAACTTTCGGCTGTATTATTTTTTTGCTGTTTTTTAACGGCTTCATCCTGATACTTTTTCAATTTTACCAAAGCCAGTTTATCATCAAATTTTCTAGCTTCCATACTATAATAAGAAGCTTTGCTGATATGTCTTTTTACTTCGATTTTCTTTTGAGTATCTAATGAATCGATTTTTGCAATCAAAAGTTGATTTTGCGCATCGCCCTGCTCCTGCTCTATTTTGTAACGTTTGATTTCTTCTAATGACAAACGTTGCTCGCAAAGATGTCGAGTTATTATTCTTTTCGCTTTCGCGGATTTTCTTCTTATACTCCTGATTTTCCTCAACTGCAATTCGCTCTACTTTATTCATTAAACCCGCATACGCTTTTCTGTTTTCTGCCAGTTCTTTCTTTAATTGAGACGATAATTCGTTGGTTTTGTTAATTCCGTCAAATGACTGTTTTTCCAGTCTTTTCGATTCATCGACATTTAAAATATCCATTTTTTTTAATTCTTTCAAATCACTATTCATCGAGTTTACCAGCGAATCTAATTTGGTCATTAAAATATCCTGAACATTTTTATTGGCCTCTAAAACCAAACGCAGTTTTTCAACTGAATTTTCTTTGGAACCATTCATATCATTCAGATTCACTTTCAAATCATTAATCTTTATAATTTTCTGATTCATTTCTTTTTGAACAACAAGACGGTCTTTCAAATCATCAATTTCAACCGTTTTGGCTTTTGTTTTTTCAACAACCACTTGTTTTTCAGCCAAAGCCAGCATCAATTCTTCGCTTTCGTTTGCAGGTTTTATTTCTTTGGTATTGATCGCTAGTTTGTTGCCAACAATTAATCCGTTTACAATTTCAGGATTTTGAGATTCTAATTGGTCAATCGAAATTCCGTATTTCTTTGCAATAGAAAATTTTGTTTCTTTTGGTTCAACCACATGAAAAACAGTTTCCTGATTGATAACACGAACTCTTCCGTCTAAGGTTTTTCTTTTATTTGGAATAATAATCGTCTGACCAATCTGTAATCCGTTTTGAAGAATGTCTTTGTTTAAATTTTCTAAATCCTGAACCGAAACATTGTATTCTCTGGCAATACTGAATAAAGATTCTTTAGCCAAAACTTGATGTACTACTTTAGAAGAAACAGCATTTTCTTGTTTAACTGATTGATCCGAATTTTGAGGAATTATTAATTCTTGACCGATTTGAAGTCCGCTGGCAAGAATTTCTTGATTGGCATTCTGAATAGCTTCTAAAGAAACATGATATTGTTTGGATAAGCCGAAGAGCGTTTCTTTGGGTGCAACAATATGAGTTTGTTGCTGCGCTTTATTTTTTTGGGAGTTGTGAACTGGAATCTTTATAATCTGATTATCCTTGATTCCGTTTTGCGATTCGGGGTTGAGTTTGTAAATCTCATCTATCGAAACCTTATACTTTTGGGCAATAAAATAAGCAGTTTCTCCTTTTTGAATCTTGTGCTCAATAATTGACTCTTGTGCAACTATTCTGTTAAAAGACAAAACAAACACAAGAGAAATCGTTAAAAGTTCTCTCATAAATAGTAGGTTATTAAAAATTAAGGCCTTACAAATGTAAGGCCTTAATTTTAAAAACTGGTACTATTCCCACTCAATTGTTGCTGGTGGTTTTGAACTAATATCGTAAACTACACGATTCACGCCCTTTACCTTGTTAATAATATCGTTTGATATTTTCATCAAGAAATCATAAGGTAAGTGAACCCAGTCAGCAGTCATACCATCTGTTGATTCTACTGCTCTAAGCGCTACTACTTTTTCGTACGTACGCTCATCGCCCATAACTCCAACACTGTTTACTGGAAGTAAAATTGCTCCAGCCTGCCAAACTTTATCGTATAATCCCCAAGATTTTAACCCGTCGATAAAGACAGCGTCAACATCTTGTAAAATTTGTACTTTTTCTGGAGTAATATCTCCTAAAATTCTAATGGATAATCCTGGACCTGGGAAAGGGTGTCTTCCTAATAATTCAGGATCTATTCCTAAAGTAGCTCCAACTCGTCGCACTTCATCTTTGAAAAGCATTCTAAGTGGTTCTACAATTTTTAATTTCATATAATCTGGCAATCCACCAACATTATGGTGTGATTTAATAGTTGCCGATGGTCCTTTTACAGAAACCGATTCGATAACGTCTGGGTAAATAGTTCCCTGCGCTAACCATTTTACGTCTTCGATTAAATGTGATTCATCATCAAAAACTTCGATAAATACACGTCCAATTGTTTTACGTTTGGTTTCAGGATCGCTGATTCCTGCTAATTCAGAAAGAAAACGATCTCCAGAATCTACACCTTTTACGTTTAATCCCATTCCTTTGTATTGGTCTAATACATTTTGGAATTCATTTTTACGAAGTAAACCGTTATTTACGAAAATACAGTAAAGGTTTTTACCAATTGCCTGATTCAATAAAACCGCGACAACAGTTGAATCTACACCACCTGATAATCCTAAAACAACTTTATCATTTCCAAGTTTCTCTTTTAATTCTGCCACCATTTCTTCTACGAAAGCATTTGGTGTAAAGTTTTGAGGAACTTCGGCAATTTTTACTAAAAAGTTCTCCAGCATTTTTGATCCATCTGTAGAATGGAAAACTTCTGGATGATATTGAATTGCATAAGTAGTTTCGCCTTCAATTTTATAGGTCGCATATTCTACATCATGCGTGCTTGCTAATTTTACAGCATTCGTTGGAAGCGCTTTGATACTATCGCTGTGGCTCATCCAAACCTGGCTGTTTTCTGAAACTCCTTCAAAGAAAGTTTCATTATCCTTAATATAAGATAAATTTGCTCTACCGTATTCTCTGGTATTTGAAGTCGCTACTTCTCCGCCGCTAAAATGAGCTAAGTACTGCGCTCCATAACAAACGGCCAGCATTGGCATTTTACCTCTAATTTGCGATAAATCAGGATGAGGCGCATCTTCTCCTCGAACAGAAAAAGGGCTTCCTCCTAAAATTACGGCTTTATAACTTGATAAATCACTTGGAATGTGATTGTAAGGAAAAATTTCGCAGAATATATTTAATTCGCGAACTCTACGCGCAATAAGCTGAGTATATTGCGATCCGAAATCTAAAATAAGTACGTTGTGTTGCATGCGCAAAAATACTTTTTATATTCGAAATTGAAAAATCCGCAGGTTGAAAAAATAAATATTTTTTCAACCTGCGGATTTTTAGGTTCAAAGGTTCAGAGTTACAAAGGCTCAGAGGCTTCTTTTTTTACTTTGAATCTTTGCTCCTTTGCTTCTGTGAACCTCAAAACTATTTTTTCAACGTTCCGTTTTTTAGGTGCAAAGGTTCAGAGCTACAAAGGCTCAGAGGCTCCTTTTTTTACTTTGAACCTTTGCTCCTTTGCATCTTTGAACCTCAAAACTATTTTTTTTTTCATCGTAGTTTCTAAGGAGCTAAGATTCTAAGGTTCTGAGGTTTTTTCAAAGGCGAAAAACTTAGCATCTTAGAACCTTAGCGCCTTAGTATCTTCAAAAAACTAAAACCCCACTTATTTCGTATCTAACAAAAAACCCATTTAAACCTAACCATGAAATCAAAATTTATTGCCATTGCCTTTTTACTTTCGCTATCAGTAACGTCTTGTGATGCGGTTGATGACTTATTAAGTTTCAATATTTCGAATGAAACTTCCATTAAAATTAAAAGCACTTCGCCCATTAATCTGCCTACAGTAATTATAATGCCGGATGTTACCACCAATTCTTCTGCCGAATTTGAAAACAATAAAACGAAAGCGAGTTTGGTGAAAGATATCAAAATCAGATCGCTTAAATTATCAATTGTCGCTCCTTCCGATAAAACATTTACTTTTTTGAAATCGGTTCATTTATATATTTCAACGACAAATTCTGATGAAATTGAATTAGCCTATCAGGATAATATTAATGCGATGACAAATACAATTGATTTAATTTGTACCGATAAAAAACTAGATCAATACATAAAAGCAGACAGCTACAAAATAAGAACGCAGGTAACCTTAAAAGAAACACTGACAAAAGATGTGACTGTAAAAGCAGATATGAAGTTTAGAGTTACTGCGGATCCATTTTAAGGTTCTGAGGTACAAAGTGGCAAAGGCTCAGAGGTAAAGAAGTGTAAGTACTTCGTTACCTCTGAGCCTTTTTTAATTTTATCTAAAAAGCAAAAACCTTTGTTGCTTTGTCTCTTTGAGCCTTTGAACCAAAAAAACTCTGCAACTTTAAACCTTTGTCCCTTTGCACCTCCCAAAAAACCAATTCTTTTCCTTAATTTTATAGAAGCCCTATATCTACCCAGTGATATTAAAATACAATTGAGTAAGAAGTAAACCATAACCAATGTTGTACTGCTTAAATATTAATTTTAAAAACATAACACATGAGTAAAATAGTTGCTGAACAATTAGTCGACATGTTGGTTGAAGCCGGAGTAAAACGCGTTTATGCCGTTACAGGAGATAGTTTAAATCATTTTAATGATGCGATACGCAGAAACGGAAAAATAAAATGGATTCATGTACGACATGAAGAAGTCGGCGCTTATGCGGCAGCGAGCTGAAGCAGAACTGGATGGTTTTGCTGTTTGTGCGGGAAGTCGCGGGCCTGGACACGTTCACTTAATTAACGGATTGTATGATGCGCATCGCTCACACGTTCCTTTATTAGCAATCGCCTCTACAATAAACACTCCCGAAATGGGAATGGATTATTTTCAGGAAACGAATACCATAAAACTCTTTGACGATTGCGATCGCTATAATCAAATGATTATGACAGCCGAGCAGGCGCCTCGTATTATTCAAACCGCAATACAGCATGCTTTAGGTAAAAAAGGTGTCGCCGTTATTGGTTTACCTGGAGATGTATCTGAATTAAAAGCGGTTGAAAGTAATATATCGACTCAGTATTTTCATTGCAATCCTGTCATCAGACCTTCTGATACTGAATTGCGAGCAATTAGCAAAAGTCATTAATGAAAGTACCAAAATAACTTTATTCTGCGGTATTGGAGCTGAAAAAGCACACGATCAGGTGGTAAAATTATCGCATCATATTAAAGCTCCTGTTGGATATTCTTTTAGAGGAAAAATGAGCATTCAGCCTAATAATCCAAACGAAATAGGAATGACAGGATTATTGGGACAGCCTTCTGCCTATCATAGTATGCACGAATCGCATTTGGTTTTATTATTAGGAACTGATTTTCCTTATGATAAATTCATGCCCGCTGATAATAAAATTATTCAAATCGATACCAGTACCGAACGTTTAGGAAGAAGAGCCAATCTTTATATGGGATTGTGTGGTGATGTTGCCGATACTATAGAAGCACTGCTCCCGCTTCTGGAAAACAAAACCGACGATAGTTTTTTAGAAGCACAGCTGAAATTCTACAAAAGCGTTAAAGAAAATATGAATACCTATATTAATGATAACGGCGGAGAAGACACTATTCAACCTGAATATGTTGCACATATTATTGATAAGTTAGTCGCTAATAACGCCATTTTTACTGTAGATACAGGAATGACTTGCGTTTGGGGAGCACGTTTTATTAAAGGAACGGGCGAACGAAAAATGCTGGGTTCTTTTAACCACGGATCTATGGCAAATGCAATGCCAATGGCAATTGGCGCCGCTTTGGCACATCCAGAAAAACAAGTTATCGCCATGTGCGACGACGGCGGTTTATCTATGTTATTAGGTGATTTGGCAACCATCCATCAATATAATATCCCCGTTAAAATTATTGTATTCAACAATCGTGCTTTGGGAATGGTAAAACTAGAAATGGAAGTTGGCGGTTTACCCGATAACGAAACTGACATGGTGAACCCAGACTTTGGATTAATTGCACAGGCAATGGGGTTTCAAGGCATCAATGTTCACAAACCGGAAGAAGTTGAAGGAGCAATAGAAAATGCATTTCGACATAATGGTCCCGTTTTATTGAATATCTTTACAAACCCAAATGCTTTGGCAATGCCTCCTAAAGTAGAATGGGAACAAGTTGTAGGTATGGCAAAATCAATGACTAAATTAATGCTTGGAGGTAAAATGGATGAAGTTTTTGACACCATTAAATCCAATTACAAACACTTAAAAGAAGGCTTGTAAAAAATACATGCCCAATTTAAAAGAATAACTTTATGAATATAAACAGTACAAAATCGTATACCAAATATTACATCATTGCGTGGGTATTTGGTCTAGTTTTTTATTTCTTAGATTACGTAATACGCTCTGCTCCTGCGGTAATGCTTCCAGAACTTTCACACAATTTTTCGGTAAATGAGATTGGATTAGTAACAATTATTGGAACCTATTATTACACCTATTCTACCTGCAGTTTAATTGCGGGAATAGCGCTGGATAGATTTGGAGCCAAATATTCACTTTTTGCTGGAGCGCTTATTTTAGGAATTGGCTGTTTATTGTTTATGATTTCAAGTCAGTTTAGCGACGTTGTCGGTAGATTATTTCAAGGTGCTGGATGCGCTTTTGCTTTTCCTGGCTGTGTATATTTGGCAAGTAAAGGATTCTCGGCAAAATCTCTTGCAACGGCAATTGGCTTTACCCAATGTCTCGGAATGCTTGGTGGTTCTGCAGGACAATTTGTTGTTGGTCCTTGGATTGAAGAAGGAATGAATATCAATACTTTTTGGCTCTTAATTGGAATTTTCACTATTATTGTTGCCTTCGGACTATGGTTTGTAACTCCAGCAAATGTTGCAGACAAAAATGCCGAAATCACAGAAAAGAAACAAAGTCTGCTAAATCCTTACAAGATCGTTTTTAGTAATCCGCAATCATGGTACTGCGGGATCATTTCAGGATTATTGTTTGCACCTACAACTATATTTGCGATGACTTGGGCAGTTGCCTTTTTTCAAAAAGACCGTGCTTTCGACTTTCATACGGCAACAATATCAAGCGCAATGGTCGCTTTTGGCTGGGTATTCGGCTGTCCGCTTTTAGGATATATTACAGATAAAATAAATAAGCGCAAACCTGTTTTAATATTTGGTGCCGTCTTTATGATTTTAGCTTTAATTCAGCTGTTGTATTTTCCAGATTTATTTCCAACGAAATACAGTATGTTTGCATTAGGAGTAGCTTCAGGCGCCGCTATGATTCCTTATTCTATCATTAAAGAAGCCAATCCAGATAATGTAAAAGGAAGTGCCACAGGAGCAATTAATTTTATCACTTTTGGAGTAACAACACTTTTAAGCCCTTTATTCAGTCGTTTATTTGGACAGACTCTCGAAGATACACTTGATAAAACAAATCATTTTCAACAAGCAGGCCTATTTTGGATTATCGGAATTGTGATAGCTATTTTAGTAAGTTTTCTGCTGAAAGAAACAGGCGAAGGAAAAAAATTAGAGCCTGAAAGAATTAGTATATAAAAAACATGGATTAAGATAGGATCACGAAATAGTGGTCTTATCTTATTCTTTTGTCACAACAATTGAAGCTTTAAAACCTGCTTCGCAAGATTATCCCAGTAATCGCTGGTTACCATTACACCTTTATCATCATAAACTTGGATTTCAGCTGTGTTTCCACCAAGAGTTCCAATATTTAAAGCTTCGAAATCTAATTTATTAAAACCTGGGTTAAGATTAATTTTTACTTGTTGGAAATTCGAATCTAATAAAAGTCGGTCACGAACCACAACTTCATTGGAAGATACTCTTACTAAATCGCCATCAATTGCACCAAAATCACGAAACTTAACAATAAAATATTCTGATTTGGTTTTAAAATCTCCAAGCGAAATATTTTTCTTTACCAAAACACCGCGTCCTTCTTTTAACCCGGCATCTTTTAAAGCTTTATCTAAATCCTTTTCCATTTTTGCTACATAACGATCGCCTGGATTAGCAAAATCAGTTTCGGTAGACATGGTGAATTTGCTTTTTTCCTCTCCAATCTGAAATTTAGATTTTTGAGTTATTGTAGTGTTTTCAAAAACATTTGGTGTTTTTATATTTGGAATATCATTTAATTCTGCCTGTGGATCTTTTGTCTCAGGAGCTGGAATCTTTTTTGGTTTTGCGCTAAACTTTGGTGCAGGAATAGGCTTGAATTTTGTACCAAATTCCGTTTGCGCTGAAACACTTACAGCGGTAAAAAATAATATAAAAATTAAAATGTGCTTCATTGAAAAAGTATTATCTAATCGGCTTTTATAATTAATCTTAAAAATTGTCCAGCATCACAAAAATAGCATAATTTAATTAGGCACTGCAACTTTAGGACTTTTATAACAATATATTAAGCTAATTTTTGGAATCAAAAAACCTGCCAGAATTTCTTTTGTTTAAACTTAATTTAAATTCTAAATTTAAAAATTCAAAATTCCAATCCTACCTTTTTATAGAATAAAATCAAATACAAACCCAATATATCATTTTGATAATTAACAACTTATTCTTAACTTCAAGACTTTATTTTACGATTTAAAAATCTCAACAAAATGGATTATATCGATTATTACAAAGTATTAGATGTTACAAAAGTCGCGACCGAAGCAGAGATCAAAAAGGCCTATCGAAAACTGGCGAGAAAGTACCATCCCGATTTGAATCCGAATGATAAAGAAGCTGAAAAAAAATTCAAAGAAATTAACGAAGCGAATGAAGTTTTAAGCAATCCTGAGAACCGAAAAAAATACGACAAATACGGTAAAGACTGGAAACATGCTGACGAATTTGAAAAAGCGGGTTACGATCCGAATCAGCGACAAAGCAGACAACAAAGCGGTTCTCAATATTCTGGAGGCGATTTCTCTGGTTTTGGAGGCGGTGATTTTTCTGGAAGCGATTTTTCAGATTTTTTCAATTCTATGTACGGTTCTTCAGGAAGAAGTTCAAGAGGTCAGGCAAAATACCGCGGACAGGATTTTAATGCTGAATTGCAACTTGAATTAGCTTCTGCTTATACTACGCACAAACAAAATCTAACGGTAAACGGAAAAAATATCCGAATTACAATTCCGGCTGGAGTTGAAAACGGGCAGATTATTAAAATTCCAAATCATGGCGGACCAGGTGTAAATGGCGGTCCAAACGGTGATTTATTTATTACTTTTTCTATTGCTAATAATTCAGAATTTAAACGTGAAGGCAATAATTTGTATGCCGATGCGCCGCTTGATTTATACACAGCAATTTTAGGAGGAGAAACCTATGTGGATACTTTTGATGGAAAAGTAAAAATTAAAGTACCGGCAGAAACACAGCCTGGAACCAAAGTGAAACTGAAAGGCAAAGGTTTTCCTGTTTACAAAAAGGAAAATCAGTTTGGAGATTTATATATTACTTATACGATACAAGTTCCAACAAAATTGTCAGATAAAGAAAAAGAATTATTCGAAGAATTAGCAAAACTAAGAAATCATGAAAAGTAAAAATTTAATCCAGATAAAACAGTTTTGTTTGTACCACGAAATTGAAAATACGTTTATAACCGAACTTTACAATTATGGTTTAATTCATATTATTATAGAAGAAAACGATGAATTTCTGGAGCCGGAACAACTTCCAACGGTAGAAAAAATGATTCGAATGCATTACGATCTGAAGATTAATCTGGAAGGAATTGATGCGATTGCACATTTGTTGAATAAGATTGAAACCTTGCGAGCAAAATTTAAATACAGCACATAATAAGCTTCGACTTTACGAAGAAAAACATATCGAATAACAATTTAATATCACAAAAAAGCTTGATTTCCGATTTGATTTCAAGCTTTTTTTAATGAATGCCAAAAGCATAATTCTTAAATTGCAGCATCTTAATTAACCTGAATTTGCTTTTTAAAAACCCTGTAAACAAATTCGCAAAATATAAAAAATGAAAAGAGAAAACATCTTAACTGGATCTCCGTGGGAAGACAAAATGGGATATTGTCAGCGCAGTTAGAATTGGTAATATTGTTGAAGTTTCTGGAACTGTCGCTATTGTTGACGGTGAAAAAGTAAAAGCAGATGATGCTTATGCTCAGACGTATAATATTTTAGAGCGAGTTGAAAAAGTGTTAGAAGATTTAAATGTAGGGATGAAAGATGTAATTAGAACACGAATTTTTACTACTGATGTTTCTACTTTTGAAGAAGTTGCAAGAGCTCATTCTTCTTTTTTTAAAGATATAAAACCAACTACAGGATTTTATGAAATCAGTAAACTAGTTGCTCCGGAATATTTGGTAGAAATAGAATTTACTGCTGTAGTGCAATAATATTTATTTGCCGCGAATTTCACTAATTTACACTAATTATTTTTGCCACAGATTAGAGAATTTAGAGATTCATCTTTATTTTCCTCAATTAAAAACTGATTAATTCGTGAAAATTCGTGAAATTCGTGGCTAAAATATATTTCACAAAATCATTCATGACTCTAAACCTAAAAGAAACACTGTTATCTATTCCAAAATGGATTTTAATCTGTGCTTTAATAGGTATACTTTCAGGATCTGCATCTGCTTTTTTCTTAGTTTCTTTAGAATGGGTTACAAAATATAGAATGCGACACGAATGGATTATCTGGCTTTTGCCTTTCGGCGGATTTCTTGTTGGATTGAGTTATTATTACTGGGGAGAATCTGTAGTAAAAGGAAATAATTTACTGCTGGAAGAATATGAAAATCCAAAAAAAGTGATTCCGTTTAAAATGGCTCCTTTAGTACTTTTAGGAACACTGATTACACATTTATTTGGCGGATCTGCAGGACGCGAAGGAACGGCAGTACAAATGGGAGGCGCCATTGCTGATCAATTTACTAAAATCTTTAATCTCGATAATTCTGAACGTAAAATTTTAATTATTCTCGGAATCAGCGCTGGTTTTGCTTCTGTTTTTGGAACACCGCTGGCGGGAGCTATTTTTGCTTTGGAAGTTTTATATTTCAGTAAAATAAATTTCAAAAGTATCATTCTATCATTTTTAGTCGCTTATGCGACTTATTTTACTGTAGAATTTTGGCAGGTAAAACATACTCATTACAGCATTCCTGTTATTCCAGATCTTAGCATAAACAATATTATTTTTACACTAATTGTTGGAATTCTATCTGGATTCGCCGCTTTATTATTTTCAAGAAGTACGCATTTCTGGGGTTCGCTTTTTTCAAAAAACATTAAATATCCGCCACTTCGCCCCGTAATTGGCGGGGTAGTTTTAGCCATTGCATTTGCAGGTTTTAGTTTTACAAAATTCTCTGGATTGGGAGTTCCTGTAATTGTCGATTCTTTTTCAAATCCAAATCAGTGGTATGATTTTTTACTTAAAATTCTCTTTACAGGATTTACACTTGGAGCTGGTTTTAAAGGCGGAGAAGTAACTCCATTATTCTTCGTTGGTGCCACTTTAGGAAGTGCATTATCAGCAGTTATTCCAATGCCGATTGCTCTTTTAGCTGGAATTGGATTTGTTGCCGTTTTCTCTGGCGCTACTCACACGCCTATCGCCTGCACTATTATGGGAATGGAATTATTCGGAATTGCGCCAGGAATATTTATTGCTATTGCCTGCACAATTGCCTATTTTTCTTCGGGTACTGTTGGAATTTATAAATCGCAGATTGTCAAAGGAGCGAAATCTAAATTATACAAAAGAATAAATTCCAATTTTTAAGTTTTAAGTTCTAAATTTTAAATTCCAAATTCCAACTCTTATTAGAAACTTTCAGATTTACTTCAAAATAAATCTGCTTAAAAATGCGTTTTTGTGTGCAAACTCTTTGAATGTGTCTACCAATTTCAAACACTTAAAATAGATTCTAAAAATAACTGAAAACTGAAACTGAAAACTGCGACTAAATATTTTCAGCATTACATTAAAAAAATGTAAATTCGCACACTATGAAAATACAAGACATTCAAGCGATTCAATTATTACTCGTCGCCCCAAAGAAAATTGTCATCATTCCGCATAGAGGACCAGATGGCGATGCAATGGGCTCTACATTAGCATTATATCATTTTTTAATTAAAAATAATCATCAAGCAACAGTAATTGCGCCCAATGATTTCCCTAATTTTTTAGCTTGGCTTCCAGGATCAGAAACTGTAAAAATATTCGAAAAGGATACGGAAAACTGCACCAAGATTTTAGAAGAAGCTGAAATCATATTTACACTCGACTTTAATGCTTTTCATCGTACAGGCGAAATGGAACATACTTTGGCTAAGCTAAAAGCTATTTTCATTATGATCGATCATCATCAAAAACCTGATGATTATGCCGCTTATACCTATTCTGACACAGCATTTGGATCAACTTGTGAAATGGTTTATAACTTTATCACATTCTTAAACAAAAAAGAAGATATTGATAAAAACATTGCAACTTGTATTTATACGGGAATTTTAACCGATTCAGGTTCGTTTCGTTTTCCAGGAACTACAGGAAATACGCATAGAATTATAGCCGAATTAATTGATTTGGGAGTTGAAAACACACAAATTCCAGTCTTATTATTTGATAATAGTTCTTTCAGCAGACTGCAATTATTAGGACGTGCTTTGCAGAACATGAAAATTTTCGAAGCGCACAAAACTTCTTATATGACCCTTACACAAGAAGAATTGGATTCTTTTAATTATGTGAAAGGCGATACTGAGGGAATTGTTAATTATGGTTTAAGCATAAAAGATATTGTTTTTACTGCTATTTTTATCGAAAATAAAGACGAAGGCATTATCAAAATTTCATTTCGTTCGCAAGGAGGTTTTGATGTAAACCAGTTTGCAAGAGACCATTTTAATGGCGGCGGACACAGTAATGCAACCGGTGGAAGATCTGAAGTTTCGATGGAAGAAACGGTAAAGAAATTTGAAGATTTAGTACAAAAACTAACATTATAACCGAATCATGAACAACCTAAAACTTAGCATTTATAGCTTGCTTTTTGCTGTTTTGTTAATCAGCTGTAAGCATCATGAAGAAGCCAGAAGACCTATTTCCAGCGCTTCGGGAACATTCATGAAAAAATCTGCCGATCGTAACAAAAAATTAGTAGCAAACGAAGAGGATGTCATTAAAAAGATCATCAAAAGCAATCCGAAGGTTAAATACTATGCCACTCCAAAAGGCTATTGGTTTAATTATGAAGAAAAAACGCAACGAGAAACAGCATCACCAAGAAAAGGCGATATTGCTTATTTCAATTTGGAAGTAAAAGATATAAAAGGCAGTGTAATTTATTCAGAATCTGATCTTGGCCCGCAGACCTATTATGTGGACAAACAGGATATCATGATGGGATTGCGCGACGGAATCAAGAGAATGCATAAAAATGAAACTGTAACTTTTTTATTTCCATCGCATATGGCTTATGGCTATCATGGAGATAACAAAAAAATTGGTCCAAACGAATCTTTAATCGTTACCGTTACACTTAGAAATTTTGTTGCAGATCCAACTGCTCAAACTGCCGCTTCTGCAGTCCAAGCTCCAAAAACAGCAACTCCAAAGACAGCAACTCCAAAGCCTGCGGCGCCAAAACCTGCAACACCAGTAAAAAAAGATACATTAACTCCATAAAAAACAATCTCTTAAGATGAAAAAGATTATTTTGTTATTATTAATAGCCGTTAGCTCATTTTATTCTTGTAAAGACGACCACAGTAATCTGCCTGATGGTTTATATGCCAATATCGAGACAAACAAAGGTCATATTATTGTTGAGCTTGATTACAAAAAAGCACCAATAACTGTTGCTAACTTTGTGACTTTGGCTGAAGGTAAAAACGAATTTGTTACACATGAAAACTTAAAAAACAAACCATTTTTTGATGGTTTGAAATTCCATAGAGTTATTGAAAGCTTCATGATCCAAACTGGTGATCCTTTAGGAACTGGTTCTGGAGATACTGGATATAAATTTAAAGATGAGTTTTCAGATTTAAAATTTGATAAAGCTGGTGTTTTAGCAATGGCCAACAATGGACCTGGAACAAACAGCGACCAATTTTTTATTACACATGTTGAAACTCCTTGGTTAGACAACAAACACACGATTTTTGGTCATGTAGTTGATGTAAAAGATCAGGAAGTGGTAAATAAAGTAATTCAAGGCGATAATATCGTTTCTGTAAAAATTATCAGAAATGGTGAAGCGACTAAAAAGTTTGATGCTGTAAAAGTATTTCATGATTATTTTTCTGAAATCGCAAAAGAACAAAGCAAATATGCAAGCAGTTCAAAAAGAAAAAGTGGCTTATTACGCTTCTATTAAACCAAAAGCAACTAAAACAACAAGCGGACTAGAATTTGTAATTACTGAAAAAGGAAGTGGTAAAAAACCTGCGAGCAGGAACTCAAATACACATTCAATATGCAGGTTTTCTTGAAGATGGAACTCTGTTTGACACAAGCTTAGAAGACGTTGCAACACAATTTGGAAAATTTGATCCTGCGAGAGTCGCAGACAAAAGCATATAATCCAATTGATTTTAAAGCGGGCAGTAAAGGTGGTTTAATTCCAGGTTTTATTGAAGGAGTTGAACAGCTTTCTATTGGAGATAAAGCAGTTCTTTTTATTCCGTCTCACTTAGCGTATGGAGAAACTGGTGCTGGTGCTGTCATTCCGCCAAATGCAAATATTATATTTGAAATTCAAATCACAGAATAACCGTAAAACTTTTATAACCATAAATTTAAAGTAATGAAGTTTAAATTTTTATTTTTATTTTGCTTAGCAATAGTAAATATTCAGGCTCAAACTAAAAAACCTGCGACTAAACCTGTCGCGAAGGCAAAAACAACTACAGTCGCGAAACCTGCCGCTAAACCAAATACAAATCCTAACGAAGGAATTTTTGCAACAATTTCAACTACTAAGGGTGATATTGTTGTTACTTTAGAATATGTAAAAGCTCCAGTAACTGTAGCTAATTTCATTTCTTTGGCAGAAGGAAAAAATCCGAATGTAAAAGTCGAAAAATTAAAAGGAAAACCATTTTACGACGGCTTGAAATTCCATAGAGTTATTAATGATTTTATGATTCAAGGTGGAGATCCCGACGGAAATGGTTCTGGAGGCCCTGGATATTCATTTAAAGATGAATTTAGAGAAGAACTAAAATTTGACAAAGGCGGAATTCTGGCAATGGCAAACTCTGGTCCAGCAACAAACGGAAGTCAATTTTTTATTACACACAAAGATACTCCTTGGTTAAATGGAAAACATACCATTTTTGGACATGTTGTTTCTGGAATGGACAATGTAAATAAAATTGTTCAGGACGATATTATGACAAAAATCACTATTACACGAAAAGGTGCGCAGACTAAAAAATTTGATGCTGTAAAAGTGTTAACTGATGAAGCAAAAAAAGAAGAAGCAAAAAAATTAGAAGCTGAAAAAGTGATTAAAGACAAAGTCGCTTATTTTGTCGCAACAAAAGCAAAAGCAACTGCCACTGCCTCTGGTTTAAAATATGTTATTACTAAAAAAGGAACTGGTGTAAAAGGTGCTGAAGGTTCAACAATCTATTTCCATTACGCTGGATATTTTGAAGATGGTAAATTGTTTGACAGCAGTATTCCCGCAGTAGCAAAAGCGTACGGAACATATGATGCAAACAGAGATGCTCAAGGAGGTTACAAAGCTTTTCCTTTTACTGTTGGTAAAAAAGAAGGCATGATCCCTGGTTTTATAGAAGCTCTTGATATGATGACAGACGGAGATAAAGCAATTTTCTTTCTTCCTTCTAATTTAGCTTATGGTGAAAAAGGAGCTGGAAGCGTGATTCCACCAAACTCTACTTTGGTTTTTGAAATTGAAACGTATCAAAATCAGCCAGCAAAATAATTAAAAGAGAATTCTATTTTCTATTAGATACAAAAAACATCAAAATATATTTTTGATGTTTTTTTTGTTTTACAATTATTCTAATCATTAACATATTAATAATTTAAGCATTCAAAATCAATATTGACCAATAGTAAACTCAGTATTTAACTATTCTTTCTGCTGAATCCTAAACAAAATAACTTACCTTTGCCGGCTTTAATTTTTTAAAACAAGTAAATTATGACGTCTCAAAACAATGTATTAAAAGGTGTTTTTCTGGTAGCTTTAGGAGCAACTACATACGGAATGCTCGCTACTTTTGTAAAAATGGCTTATACTGAAGGATACACGACTGCAGAAGTTACGACCTCACAATTTATTTACGGAATTACAGGTATTTTACTAATTAACCTTTTTCAAAGAATAAAAAATAAAAACACAGCTGTAAAAGCAACTCCAAAAAATATATTCAGTTTAATGCTTGCCGGAACTTCATTAGGAATGACAAGTTTGTTTTACTATTTGGCTGTAAAATATATTCCTGTTTCTATTGGAATCGTTTTATTAATGCAGACTGTTTGGATGGGTGTTTTACTTGAAATGATTTTAGAAAAAAAACTGCCTTCTAAACAAAAAGTCATTGCGGTACTTATCGTGCTTTTTGGAACCGTTTTAGCCACAAATATCATTCATAACGACATTTCATTAGATTGGCGTGGTTTGCTTTGGGGAATTTTAGTCGCAGCTTCTTTTACTACCACTATGTTTACAGCAAATCGTGTAGCAACCGAAATTTCATCGGCACAAAGAAGTCTTTATATGCTTTTGGGTGGTTCAATAATTGTTTTTTCATTTGCGTTTGCTACTCAGGTTACTCCTTTTAATCTTGAAATTTTCTTGAAATGGGGAATTGTATTGTCTTTATTTGGGACTATAATTCCACCAATGCTTATGAATATTGGTTTTCCTTTAACAGGAATTGGACTTGGAAGTATTGTTTCTGCTCTTGAGTTACCTGTTTCTGTTATGATGGCGTATGTTTTATTAAACGAAGCAGTAATCTTCTCTCAATGGGTTGGAATTGTTTTAATTATACTTGCGATAATTATTATGAATGTAAATTTTAAGACAAAAAATAAATCAATTTAAGTATTATAAAAAAAACATTTCTTGTAATGTAATAATTGTTAATTTTTTTATAAATTCGTGATAAATAATTATTTATCATGACATTACCTTGGCATTTATATTTGATGGCTTTATTATATATAGGTGCTGGAATTAATCATTTTAGAAAACCCGGAATGTACATAAGAATCATTCCGCCAGTATTTAAAAACCCCAAATTACTAAATATTTTAAGTGGTGCTGCTGAAATTATTTTAGGCCTTCTCCTAACCCTGCCTTTTACTACACACTTCGCCGCCTGGGGAATTATAGCTTTATTAATTGCTGTTTTTCCTGCAAATTTCTACATGTTTCAAAATAAAAAAGCAGGTTTTGGTTTACCAAGATGGATTTTATTTGTACGTTTGCCCTTACAAATCATTTTGATTTATTGGGCATACCAATATACATTCTAACATTAACCATTAAATTATTTTATTATGAAAAAATTATTTGCTGAGTTCTTCGGAACTTACTGGCTTGTTTTTGGAGGTCGCGGAAGTGCCATTTTTGTCGCCGCATATCCTGAATTAGGCATTGGATTTGCAGGTGTTGCACTTTCCTTTGGTCTGACAGTAGTGGCAATGGCTTATGCTGTTGGACACATTTCTGGAGGACATTTTAATCCAGCAGTTTCTTTTGGATTATGGGCAGGAGGAAAATTTCCGATTAAAGATCTTATTCCGTATATAATAGCGCAATGTATTGGAGCTATAGTCAGCAACTGGTACATTGTATACTATTGCATCTGGAAAAGCTGGTTTCGTAATTGATAACACTAAAGCTGGAGCATTTGCCTCAAATGGTTTTGGAGCGTTTTCTCCTGACGGCTATTCTTTACAGGTCGCTTTCATTGCAGAATTTGTTCTCACCTTGTTCTTTATTTTAATCATTCTTGGCGCAACAGACAAATTTGCTAACAGTAATTTTTGCGGTATTGCAATTGGTTTAACACTTACTGTAATCCATTTAGTTAGTATTCCAATTACAAATACCTCTGTAAATCCTGCAAGATCACTTTCTCAGGCAGTTTTTGCGGGAGGCGGACCATTATCTCAAGTCTGGCTTTTTTTGGGCGGCTCAATTTTGGGTGCAATTGCAAGCAGGATTCATCTATAAAAATCTATTACAGCAAGAGGGTGAACCAGAAAAAATAGTTCTATAAAAATTACTTCATAAATAATTATAAATTAGCCTATAATTAGTATTTTTAAAGAGAAAATCAGATACATTTCTATTTGGTTTTCTCTTTTTAGTTGGATAAAACCGAAAAGAAAACTGTCTCAACTCAAATATTGATGTATTATGAACGAAATTATTTCTTACTTCAGTACAATTCCATCTTCGCATAGAAGCTTGATTCTGGTTGGCGGTATTACATTATTCTGGCTGATCGAAAATTCTTTTCCATTGTTCCGAATGCAGTATAAAAAATGGTCGCATGCAGGAATCAATTTCTTTTTCACATTTACTACTATTGTTGTCAATTTTATTTTGGCATTCATTCTAATTAGAACCGTCGCCTGGACTGTAGAAAATCATTTTGGTCTTCTACAATTGCTTCCACAAATTCCTCTTTGGCTTTACACCATAATTGGATTATTACTTCTGGATTTAATTGGAGCTTATTTAGCTCATTTAGTAGAGCATAAAGTAAAATTTCTTTGGCAGTTTCACTTGGTGCATCATACAGACACTTGGATCGACACCACCACTGCTAACAGGCATCATCCCGGCGAAAGTGTTATTCGTTTTATATTTACCACTTTGGGAGTTTTGATTGTTGGAACTCCAATGTGGATGGTTTTTCTTTATCAGTCCTTATCCGTTATCGCTTCTCAGTTTAATCATGCCAATATTTCGCTTCCTAAAAAATTAGATCTATTCCTGAGTTACTTTATAGTTTCTCCCAATATGCACAAAGTACATCATCATTATGTATTGCCTTACACTGATAGTAATTATGGAAATATTTTTTCTATCTGGGATAGGATTTTTGGAACTTTTACCTATTTACCAAAAGATCAGCTGGTTTATGGTGTAGACACGCATATGAGGCCTGAAGAAAACAATGAATTGAAGAATCTGCTAAAAATACCATTTCAAAAATCACGATCTTTCAAAAACAATTAAAATCACTAAAAAAAGTATACTTTACTGAAACAACTTATTATTTTTTTTTTAATATTGATACAGAAATTGAAAATCAATCTATTAATCATTAACACCCTATTTTGAATTAATTTTCACGAGATGAAAAAGAGTAACCGTAAAGAATTGACTTGGGAACAAACTGAAAAACTTGTTTCGTTAGCTTTAGAAGAAAGGAATCCATTTGAAATTATAAAAAAAGAATTTGGATTCGCAGAAAAAGAAGTCTTGGATATCATGAAAAAGAAGATGCCTCTTGAAAAATTTGAGATGTGGAAAAAGAAGGCAATTGCAAACAAACCAAAACCAAAACCAGTAAAAATAGATGATTTTGATGAAGATTTGGATGGAAAATATTATATAAAAAATAAACTAGACTAAATTTGAAGCTCCTGTTTTTCAGGAGTTTTTTTTTATTTTTTATTTTAATGTAATTTTTTAGTAACTTTTCTATGTTTTTTGTGACAAATACAAATAACTAAACATATACAAATGAAAAAAATACTTTACACCTTAGCTCTAGCGGTAACATTTTGGAGCTGTAAAACAGGTAGTACTGGAGCCGCTGAAAAGCAATACAGTAGAGGTTAACATCAATTTGACTGACGTAAAAGACGACAAAGTTTTGGTAACTGTTACGCCGCCAGCTATAAAAACAGACGAAATTGTTTATAGTATTCCTAAAACCGTGCCTGGAACTTATTCTACAGATAATTACGGAAAATATGCGGAAGATTTCAAAGCATTTGATGCTAAAGGAACTGCATTAACTGTAAAAAGAATAGATGACAATTCTTGGTCTATTTCTAATGCGAAAACATTAAAAGCAATCACTTACCTCGTAAACGATACTTTTGATACTGAAAAAGGTACTGGATTTGGTAACGATGATGTTTTCTCTCCAGCAGGAACCAACATTGACGCAGGGAAAAACTTCATGTTGAATACACATGGTTTTGTAGGGTACTTTAAAGACAAATTAGATGTTCCGTACAAAGTTACTGTTACACACCCAGAAACACTTTGGGGTGCAACTTCTATGACAGATGAAGATGCAAGCAATACAGCTGATGTATTTACAACTCCTCGTTATGCTGTTTTAGTAGAAAATCCGATTATGTATGCTAAACCAGATTACACTACATTTAATGTAAACGGAATGGATATTTTAATCGCTGTGTACTCTCCTACTGGAAAATTTACTGCAGAAAGCATTACGCCAGAAATGAAAACGATGATGACTGCTCAGAAAAACTTTTTAGGAAAAGTAAATGCTACTAAAAAATATACTGTTTTATTGTATTTATCCAGCATGGCAAAAGACGATGCACATGGTTTTGGAGCATTAGAACACCCAACAGCAACAACAGTAGTTTTACCAGAATCAATGCCAAAAGAAAAATTGGTAGAATCTATGAAAGACGTTGTTTCTCATGAGTTTTTCCATATTGTAACGCCATTAACTGTTCACTCAAAAGAAATTCAGTATTTTGATTATAACGACCCAAAAATGTCTGAGCATTTATGGATGTATGAAGGTGTAACAGAATATTTTGCAAATCTTTTCCAGATCAACCAAAGTTTGATTGACGAAGCTGAATTTTATTCTCGTATCGCTGATAAAATAGAACAAGCGAAAGGTTTAAACGATACAATGTCGTTTACTGTAATGAGTAAAAACGTACTTGAACAACCTTATAAAGATCAATACTTAAATGTATATCAAAAAGGAGCTTTAATCGGAATGTGTATTGACATTATCATTAGAGAGAAAAGCAACGGAGAAAGAGGTATTCTTGATTTAATGCATAAATTATCTAACGAGTACGGTGTTGAAAAACCATTTAATGATGATGAGCTTTTTGCAAAAATAACTTCATTGACGTATCCTGAAGTGGGGGAATTCCTTAAAAAATATGTAGCAGGAACTACTCCAATTCCTTACGATTTTTACTTAGCTAAAGTGGGGGTAACAAAAGCATCTGAGAAAAAACCTGGAAATGTTTTCATCAAAGGACAAAGTCCATATATTACTATTGACAAAGCAACAAAAGAAATTGCTGTTCGTGGTGATATCGAGCCAAACGCTTTCTTCAAAAACCTGAATTTAAAAGGCGGCGATAAAATCTTAGCTGTTAACAACAAACCATATTCTCTAGATAACATCTATGATTTGATTACTGAAAGTGAAAACTGGAAAGAAAATGATCCAATTACTTTAAAAGTAAAAAAAGGTACAAAAGAAGAAACAATTAAAGGAACTGTAAAGTTACCATACGAAGAGTCTGAAACTTTTAAAGCAACTGATGCTTCAAAAGACAAACTTAAAAATGCATGGTTAAAAGGATAATTTCTTTTAAAACAAAAAAATAACCGACAAGTGATTGTCGGTTATTTTTTTGTTTACTAACGGTTAAACTGTTATTTGGTTGTTAGGCTGTTATTACGTTTTTCAGAATGAGGGCACCAAGGATCACACTGGTATTTCCTCACTGTCATTCTGCCAATCTTTGTCGAGTTTCGAGTGTGATCCTTCGTTCCTCAGGATTGACAAGATTGTCTGCATAAGTATACCTTTGTCAAAGTTTTAACCTTTGCCAAAGGTTTTTTGTTTTGTCATCCTAACAAAGAATGACAAAATTATTTTTATTTCTTCACCGGAAACTTCCAGTCAAATTCGTCTTTACTATTAATGATCGCTCCAATTTCGAATTTTACAACCTCATCATATTCTGTCTGAAGAATAAACCAATTGTCTTCATTAAAGTAATTTTCGAAAGTATCAAAAGTTTCCTGATTGTATTTTGTAATTCCTTTTGCAGACAAAATCTTTCTTTACCTCTTCAATTTTTCTTCCGATTATTTTGAATCCGAAAACTTCTAAATCAGCGCTTGAAGCAACTAGGTAACCTAATTTTAAATCTTCTTCCTCATAAAATGTCAATCTGATTTTTTGTGCATTGTAAACAAAAATCACATTATCATCTTCGTCTTTATAGTTTTTATCAGGTTTTCCTAAAACAGCTGTTACATCATTCTGCTTCATCCCGAAAAGCAATTTATCAATTCCTGATTTTAAGTTTATTTTCATCTTTTGTTTTCTTTATTTGAAATGCAAATTTCGTGAAGTTTTTTGTTCTTCTGCCACGAATTACACAAATTTTATCGAATTTTAATAATCTTATTAATTGACTATACAGCCTTGCAATCTTTAGTTTATCCTGCAAGGTTTACAAAACCTTGCAGGTATTTATATGCATCACGAAAATACACCTAAGAGGTTTTGTAAACCTTGCAGGAGCTTGGAATCAAAACCTAACAGGTTTTTAAAACCTGTTAGGTCTATATCTCAATTAAATACTAAAACCTTAAATACTTAGTACCTCAGAATCTTAGAACCTCAGCACCTTATCTAATTTTTTCTTCGGTTTACTACTCATGTAAAACGTAATCTTACCGCCATTTAAGATATCATTATGTTTTAAAAATGGCTTATCTAATTGTTTTCCATTCAACAGCACTTTGCTTACAAAAACATTTTTATCCGATTGGTTTACTGTTTCCACTTCAAAGTTTTTTCCGTTTTCTAAATTAAAAACTGCTTTTTTAACCAGCGGACTTCCTAAAGCATATTCGTCAGAACCTGGAGCGACAGGATAAAATCCTAAACTGCTGAAAATGTACCAGGCACTCATTTGTCCGAAATCGTCATTACCGCCCAAGCCATCAGCTCCATTTCGGTACATTTTTTTCAAGATCATTCTGATTTTATCTTGGGCTTTCCAAGGAGAATCTGTCCAGTTGTACAAATACACTACATGGTGCGAAGGTTCGTTTCCGTGGACGTAATTTCCAATGATTCCATCTCTGGTAATATCTTCTGTATTTTCAAAATACTTGTCTGGCAAATGCATATTAAATAGAGAATCTAAACGAACTTTAAATTTGTCATTTCCTCCCATCATTTTAATCATATCTGCTGGATCTTGAGGTACGTATAAACTATAATTCCATGAATTTCCTTCTATAAAACCCTGACCGTGCGTATCTAGCGGATCAAATTCTTTTTTAAAAGTTCCGTCATTCAGTTTAGGGCGCATAAAACCTGTTTTCTCGTCATAAACGTTTTTATAGTTTTTAGACCTTTCGATAAACTCATTATAGATTTCCGTTTTTCCTAATTTCTTTGTCGCCTGAGCAATTGCCCAGTCATCATAAGCATATTCTAAAGTTTTAGAAACCGATGCACCATTTTTATCTTCTGGAACGTAACCTTTTTTCATGTAATAATCCAGTCCGTCGTAATACGGAACTTTTGCTGTATTCACGCATGCCTGAAGTGCTTTTTCTGCATCAAAAGTAATATTCCCTTTTACAATCGCATCAGCAACAACAGATACGGAATGATAACCAATCATACACCAGTTTTCATTGGCATAATGCGACCAGATTGGAAGCATTTTATGAACGCTTTGATCCGAATGTGCCAGCATTGAACTCACCATATCAGCATTTCGTTTTGGCTGTACAATATTGAATAACGGATGCAAAGCTCGATAAGTATCCCAAAGGGAATAACTGGTATAATTCGTGAAATTTTCGGCTTTATGAACATTCATATCCAAACCTTTGTAATTTCGGTCTAAATCCATGTATTCTGTTGGACCAAGAAAAGCATGGTACATTGCCGTATAAAAGTTAACTAAATCTTCTTTCTGAATTGTTTCAACCTGAATTTTATTCAATTCTTTGTTCCAAACTTCCTGACTTTGTTTTTTTACTTTTTCGAAATCCCAGTCTGGAGCTTCTTTTTTCATATTTTCTAATGCTCCGGCAGAACTAACGGGAGATAAAGCCATTTTAATTTTGATTTTCTCTCCTTCATTCGTATCAAAATCAAAAAACAGTTTTAAGTTTTGACCTGCCATTTCTGGAAAATTTTTGGTTTGATCGAATCTTCCCCAAAAACCTCTATAAACACTTTTTTCCTGCGCCGCTTGTCCGTAGCTTTTAATTGGCTTGCTAAACGACATTGCAAAATATACGGTTCTCGTTCTTGCCCAGCCGTTTGTCTGGCGGTAACCGGTGATTAAAGTATCGTTTTCTACTCTGACAAACGTCCAAACATTCTTTTTATCATAATTGTAAATCCCTGAAGTTAAATCCAGAATAATATGCGCGTCATCTGACTTTGGGAAAGTATATTGATGCATTCCAACGCGAGTTGTTGCCGTGAGTTCTGCTTTTATTTTATGGTCTTCTAGAAAAACGCTGTAATATGCAGGTTCTGCTTTTTCTGTGGAATGAGAAAATGCCGATCTATATCCAGACAAAGGTTTTGAAGCAACTCCGGGATTTAATTGTAGTTTTCCTGTTGTCGGCATGATTAAAAAATCACCTAAATCCGAATGGCCTGTACCGCTGAAATGCGTGTGGCTGAAACCTACAATTGTTTTATCTTCATATTGATATCCCGCACAATATTTGTACACTTCGCCATTATATTTTCCGTTTAAACTATAGGCAATCGTATCTGTCTCGGGGCTTAACTGCACGCTCCCAAAAGGAACTGTTGCACCTGGATAAGTATGACCCATTTTTGCAGTTCCAATCATTGGATCTACGTATTGAATTAGATTTTTTAAGTTATCCTGTTTTTTTTGAGCATGAATTTCATTACAACAGTTTATTGCCAGTAACAATAAAAAAACGCTTTTAAAAAACTTTAGAAGATTAATTTTATTCATATTTTAGGTTTAATTTATTTTTCTTTAGAAAGTGAAAATGGAGCTGTTTTTGGTTTTCCAATTTTATTTTGAGTATTATTCATTTCAAAATCGATTACTGCTCCGTTCATTAAATCTTGATGCGAGAAATAGCTTTTATTATATTCTGCACCGTTTAAAGATGTATTTTGAATATATTTATTTTGATCGCTGTTATTTTTGGCATTGATTATAATTTGTTTTCCGTTTTCGAGATTGATCGTGACTTTCTTAAACAACGGAGCACCAATAACATATTCACTGCAAGTTGGGCATACAGGATAAAATCCTAAGGCAGAAAATACATACCACGCAGAAGTCTGTCCATTATCTTCATCCCCGCAATAACCATCTGGTGTTGGTTTGTACATTCTATTCATGGTTTCCCGAACCCAATATTGTGTTTTCCAAGGTTCATCTGCGTAAGCGTATAAATAAATCATATGTTGAATTGGCTGATTTCCATGCGCATACTGTCCCATGTTGGCAATCTGCATTTCGCGAATTTCGTGAATTACTTCTTTATAATACGCTTCATCGAAAATAGGTTCTAATGAAAAAACTTCATCTAGTTTTGCCGCAAATTTTGCTTTTCCGCCCATCAGGTTTATCAAACCATCGACATCATGAAAAACAGACCAGGTGTAATGCCAGCTGTTTCCTTCTGTAAAGGCATCTCCCCATTTAAATGGATTAAACGGACTCATAAATTTTCCATCGGCTAATTTACCACGCATTAATTTGGTTTCAGGATCGAATAGATTTTTATAATTCAAACTTCTTTTCCTGTATAATTCTATTTCTTTTTTAGGTTTTCCTAATGCCTTTCCGAGCTGATAAATCGAAAAATCATCATAAGCATATTCTAAGGTTCGTGCCGCACTTTCGTTAATAGAAACGTCATATGGAACATAACCAAGTTTATTATAATAATTAACTCCAAATCTCCCAACAGCGTTTAACGGTCCTTCGTTATTTGCTCCATGAATCAAAGCCTGATACAAAGTTTCTATATCATATTTATAGGCGCTTTTATTTTTCAAATAAGCTTCTGCTACAACCGATGCTGAATTGTTTCCAACCATAACGTTGCGCAGTCCCGGACTTCCCCATTCTGGAAGCCAACCGCTTTCTTTATACGCATTCAAAAGTCCTTCCTGAATATTGGAGTTTAACTCTGGTTCTAGAATGTTCAAGAGAGGAAACAACGCCCTGAAAGTATCCCAAAATCCAGTATCGGTAAACATGTATCCTGGAGCTACTTCTCCATTGTACGGACTATAATGAACTATCTTTCCGTTTTTATCGTATTCGAAAAATTTTCTCGGAAAAAGCATTGTTCGGTACAAACAAGAATAAAAAACCTGATTTTGTTCTTTTGTTCCTCCTTCGGTAATAATAGTCCCCAGTTTCTTATTCCAAATTGCTCTTCCTTTTTCTTTTATAGTCTCAAAATCATTAGAACCAATTTCTTTTAAGTTTAATTCGGCCTGCTCAAAACTTATAAATGAAGACGCTACTTTTGCCGTAATAATTTGTCCTTTTTTAGTTTTAAAACCAACCACGGCACCAGTATGATCTGAAGTAACTTCTTGTTCCTTTTTTAAAGTTTTATCACTAAAAGTATTTATTTCTTCAAAAGGCTGATCAAACTGAATGACAAAATAGTTTTTGAAATTAGTTGGAACTCCTCTGCTATTTTTGGTCGAATATCCTATTATTTTGTTTTCATTGGGAATGATCTTGATATAAGATCCTTTATTAAATGCATCAACAACTATATATGATTTATCATTTTCTGGAAACGTAAATTTAAAATAAGCGACTCTTTCTGTCGGACTTATTTCTGTTGTTACATCATAATCTGCCAAATAAACGCTGTAATAATATGGTTTTACAATTTCAGATTTATGCGAAAACCAGCTTGCTCTTTCGTCTTCGTTAAAAACAGGTTTTCCTGTAACGGGCATTATCGAAAACTGTCCGTAATCGTTCATCCAAGGTGAAGGTGCATGCGTTTGTTTGAAACCGCGGATTTTATCTGCAGAATAAGTATAAATCCAGCCATCGCCCATTTTTCCCGTTTGCGGAGTCCAAAAGTTCATTCCCCAAGGTAATGCTATCGCCGGATAAGTATTTCCGTTTGAAAGATCTGGTTTAGAATCACTTCCTATTAACGGATTTACAAAATCTACTGGCTCGTGAATTTCTGTTGTCGTTATTTTTTGTGCATTAATAAACTGATTGTAAAAGAACAACGAGAAAAGTATTAATAACCTCATAGTTGGATTAGTTTTAGGAATTTAAAAATGTAACTTCTGGTTAGAAAATTACAATAAAATAGAGTTTTTAAAAAATTTTAAACTAAAATCTATTTAAATATCTTTGAACATCTAAAGTAAATCTCAATGAAAAAAATATTATTGTTCCTGATTTTAATTAATTCAACTCTTGGTTTCTCTCAGAAAACGGAAAGTTATAAATTAACGAAAGAGCAGATTGCACAAAGAGAACTTAATGAGATTACAGATTTTCCAATTTACAAAGCAATTGAATATAATGATAAAGGAGGTGTTTATGATTTGGTTTTCACCGAAAATCAAAAGACAATTTCTAAAAAAGATACGCTGAATACCAAAATTCAGGCAATTTGCGTCATGAATGATCACGGCGGATTTTTAGAAAAATGGCGAATTAATGATTTGCTGGAAGATTATATTCCGAAAGAAACTACAATATGGTTTTGGACAAAATACTGCAGTACAAAAGATCTTGACGGCGATGGTTATATTGATCCTGTAATTGTGTACGGAACTAGAACAGAATATGATTTAATAAGACGTGTAAAAATTATTACGGTTTACAATAATAAAAAGTACGTGATTAGAGCTGTAGAATGCGATTTGGATGATTGTAGAAGTTTTAAAAAAGATGCCAATTGGAATTTACTTCCACAGAAAATAAAAACTTATGTTGATCAATTAGTGATAAAACTTAGAAAAGAACAGGATCTGCTTTTGAAAGATGGATAGTGTTAATTGTTAATTTCAATTTTACTCACTCATTTCATCATAACGTTCGGGAACTTGAGGGTCGTAAAGCGGGCATTTGAATTCTTCCATGACATCAACTAGTTTGTTCATGGTTTTTCCTTCTGTGCCATAGCAGTCAATTTTTATGCTTTGCGGAGTTGTAACAACCTGAAATGCCCCTTTTCCTTTTGGGTTTTTCCAGCTGTTTTCATCGACTCTTTCCCAGTCAGAAAAAACAGAATTAATTCTGTTTACAATTACTTCTATTTGAAGAACGGCTAAACCTTCTACTTCTTGTTTCTCAATAAGCGCTTCGTAAACTTCTTGATTGTTCAAGTAGATTTCGTCTATATATTTCCAAAAAAGTAATTCGTACATATACCTCGTTTTATAAGTTGTAGAGACGCACAGCAGTGCGTCTAAAATGCCGAAAGACGCACTGCTGTGCGTCTCTACAGAAAAAAATTAATATTCAAATTTGCCGTATTCGCTATTGATTGTAAGTTTTTTAGAATCTGAAGCTTCTACTCTACCCACGATTTGAGCGTCTACATTGAATGATTTTGAAATTTCAATAATATCTTGTGCAATATTTTCTGGAACATAAATTTCCATACGGTGGCCACAGTTGAAAACCTGATACATTTCTTTCCAATCTGTTTTTGACTGTTCTTGAATTAACTTGAATAATGGCGGTACTGGAAATAAATTATCTTTTATAACGTGTAAATTCTGCACGAAATGAAGGATTTTTGTCTGTGCTCCTCCACTGCAATGCACCATTCCGTGTATATCTTTTGGTGTATATTTATCTAAAATTTTCTTGATAATTGGCGCATAAGTTCTTGTTGGAGAAAGCACTAATTGACCTGCATTAATCGGGCTGTTTTCAACTTCGTCGGTTAAATTTACTTGACCAGAATAGATTAATTCTTCTGGAACTGCGGCATCAAAACTTTCTGGGTATTTTTTAGCCAAGTATTTTCCGAAAACATCATGACGCGCAGAGGTAAGTCCGTTACTTCCCATTCCCCCATTATAGCCTTTTTCATAAGAAGCCTGGCCGAAAGAAGCTAAACCTACAATTACATCTCCTGCCTTGATATTAGCATTGTCTACAACATCAGCGCGTTTCATACGAGCTGTTACTGTAGAATCTACAATAATAGTACGAACTACGTCTCCAACGTCTGCAGTTTCACCGCCTGTTGAATGAATAGTAACGCCAAACGATTTTAATTCGTTGATTAATTCTTCTGTTCCGTTGATAATTGCCGAAATAACTTCAGCTGGAATTAGGTTTTTATTTCTTCCAATAGTAGAAGAAAGTAAAATATTATCTGTTGCGCCAACACATAATAAGTCATCAATATTCATAATTAATGCATCCTGAGCAATTCCTTTCCATACCGAAAGATCTCCCGTTTCTTTCCAATACATGTAGGCTAAAGATGATTTTGTTCCTGCTCCATCGGCATGCATGATAAGGCAATGCTCTTCGTCCTGCGTTAAATAATCTGGAACAATTTTACAAAATGCCTGTGGAAATAAACCTTTGTCAATATTTTTGATGGCGTTGTGTACGTCTTCTTTTGATGCCGAAACACCTCTTTGTGCGTACCTTTTGCTAGAATCTGAACTCATGAAAATTAGTTTGTGTTGATGTGGTGCAAAGATAATCCCTTTTTTTAATTCTTTGGTTTATTTGAATATTTGATTAATAAAAAAATCGGCTGAAGATGATCTTCTGCCGATTTTCCTAAATAAAATTGGTTATGAAGCTTTTGGCTTGCTATTTTCTACTTTTAATACCCTTCAGTAATTAGTCCTCAAAAATTAATCTACATCCTAATATCTAACCAAAATTAGAAAACTTATCCCAATAACAATCATACACAAACATCTATTTTACAACAACTTACAATCTTTCCGACGAACTGTAAGACTAACCCGATGAACTTCATAATTTCTAAAATAAAAAAAGGAAATTACTTTGTATTTAAATTAATACTATAAATATCTCGCTTCTCTGAAGCTTACAAAAAACTATTTTGTAAACAGTAACTCTCTATATTTTGTTAACGTCCAGCTTTCGTCATCAACCAATAGTTCTAATTTATCGCAGTGATTACGAATATCCTCAAAATAAGGTTTCACTTTATTGCAATATGCTTCAGCCATTTTTTGAGCATCTGTCAATTGATTTGCTTTTTTTCTTTCGTTTGTCATTGCCAGTACTTTAGAATTTATACCTTCTATATGACCCGAAATTTCTTTAATCAGCACAATTTGTTCGCTAGCAATGGTTTCAAACTCTTTTCCGAAGATTTCTTTTAATCCTTTTACGTTTTCAATTAATGTATTTTGGTAACGAATCGCAGTCGGAATTACATGGTTTCTTGCAATATCACCCAAAACTCTTCCCTCAATCTGGATTTTTTTAGTGTATTCTTCCAGTTCAATTTCGTAGCGAGCTTCGGCTTCAACGTGATTTAGAATTCCTAATTCATCAAATAAATCAAGAGCTTGTTTAGAAATTTTCGCTTTTATTGCTTCTGGAGTTGTTTTAAAATTGCTCAATCCTCTTTTTGTCGCTTCTTTTTCCCATGCATCGCTGTAACCGTCGCCTTCAAAAAGAATCTTCTTAGATTGTTTGATATATTCTCTAAGTACATTAAAAATAGCATCATCTTTTTTCATGTCTTTCGACTCGATCAAATTTTCTACCTCATTTTTAAAGTCTTTTAATTGTTTTGCTACAATTGCATTCAAAGTTGTCATTGCGTTTGAACAGTTTGAATTTGAACCAACGGCTCTAAATTCAAATTTATTTCCTGTAAAAGCAAAAGGAGAAGTTCTGTTTCTGTCTGTATTATCTAATAATACGTCTGGAATTTTACCAACAACATTTAGTTTTAAATCTGTTTTTTCTTCTGGAGATAATTTTCCCGTTGTTACACTTTCTAATTCAGACAATACTTTTGATAATTGCGCTCCAATAAAAACCGAAATAATTGCCGGCGGTGCCTCATTAGCTCCTAATCTATGATCGTTACTTGCTGTTGCAATAGAAGCTCTTAACAAAGTTTCATAATCGTTTACCGCTTTTATTGTATTTATAAAGAAAGTCAAAAACTGTAAATTGCTCATTGGCGTTTTACTTGGACTTAATAAATTAACTCCAGTATCTGTTGCCAATGACCAGTTGTTGTGTTTTCCTGAACCGTTTACTCCTTTAAATGGTTTTTCGTGAAATAATACTTTAAAGTCATGACGTTCTGCAACGTGCCGCATAACATCCATTAATAAAGAGTTATGATCTACGGCAAGATTTGTCTCTTCAAAAATAGGTGCCAGCTCAAACTGATTTGGTGCTACTTCGTTGTGACGTGTTTTAACTGGTATACCTAATAACATACATTCCTGCTCCAAGTCTCTCATATAAGTAAGAGCACGAGTTGGGATTGATCCAAAATAATGATCGTCTAACTGCTGTCCTTTTGCAGAGGTATGTCCTAATAAGGTTCTTCCTGTCATCATTAAATCAGGACGCGAATTTGCCAATGCTTTGTCGATCAAGAAATATTCCTGCTCCCAGCCTAAAGTTGCTGTTACTTTTTTTACGTTTTTATCAAAATATTTACAAACTTCTGTAGCGACTTCATCGATCGCAGATAATGCTCTTAATAAAGGTATTTTATTATCTAAAGCTTCACCCGTGTACGCGATGAAAACTGTCGGAATACATAATGTTGTACCATATATAAAGGCTGGCGAAGTGGGGTCCCAAGCGGTATAACCTCTTGCCTCAAAAGTATTTCTAATTCCGCCGTTTGGAAAACTAGAAGCATCTGGTTCTTGTTGAACCAATTGTGCTCCGCCAAATTTTTCTACAGGATCGCTTCCATCATAAGATATATCAAAAAAAGCATCGTGTTTTTCTGCCGTTGTTCCCGTTAAAGGCTGAAACCAGTGTGTATAATGCGTAACCCCTTTTGCAAGAGCCCATTCTTTCATGCCCATAGCAATATAATCGGCCAGCTTTCTGTCAATCTTCGTTCCATGCTGAATGGCATCTCTAACTCCTTTTAAAGCATCAGAAGTTAAATATTGCTTCATTGCTTTTTCATTAAACACATTTGAACCAAAAAGATTTGATTTTCTATCAATCTCTTCAAAATGTACCGGCTTTCTTGTAGAAGCTTCTTTTAAAGCTTGAAAACGTAATGTTGACATGTATGTAAATTTTAAAATTCGTACTAATTTTCATTAAAAAAGGATCGACAAATATAAACAATAAAAAGACCTGTTTTAAACATAAATTAGAGAATTTTAGCCAATGATTTTTCAATGGAAGAACCGTATTTTAAAGAATAATTAATTGAAACGGAAGAAATATAACAAAACTGTGCGGTAATATTGATTAAATAAACATTTTTTCATAATTTCTTAACTCAGAAATTCAAAAAAGGGCCTTAATTATTACGAATTTATTTTTTTAAGGTAATTAAAATTGCTTTTTTAAAAATATACCCCCAACAAAATTGCGCTTATCCAAAAAATTATAGTTCGTTAAACAAAATAGCCCCCTAATTTTTAGGACTAAAAAAATAAATCTATATTTGACCCAACGAAAAAAAACAAAAAAATTAATTTATATTATTATGGCTAAAATTAAGTTAGAGTACATTTGGTTAGATGGATATGAACCAACTCAAAATCTTAGAAGTAAAACTAAAGTTGAAGAACATGAAAATTTCAAAGGAACATTAGAAGAACTTGGAAATTGGTCATTTGATGGTTCATCAACAAAACAAGCTGAAGGTGGTTCTTCTGACTGTCTTTTGGTTCCTGTTGCAATCTATCCTGATCCAACTCGTATCAACGGATATTTAGTAATGTCTGAAGTTATGTATGCTGATGGAACACCACACCCTTCTAACGGTAGAGCTACAATTGATGATGATAATGATGATTTTTGGTTTGGTTTCGAACAAGAGTATTTCATCATGGATACTAAAACTTTATTGCCATTAGGTTTCCCTGTTGGAGGTTATCCTGCTCCACAAGGTATGTACTACTGTTCTGTAGGTGGAAAAAACACTCACGGAAGAAAATTAGTAGAAGAGCATGCTGACTTATGTATTGTTGCTGGAATCAACTTTGAAGGTATTAACCAAGAGGTTGCATGCGGACAATGGGAATTCCAATTATTCGCTAAAGGTGCTAAAAAAGCTGGAGACGAAATCTGGGTTGCTCGTTACTTATTAGATCGTTTGACTGAGAAATATGGTTACTATATTGAATATCACCCAAAACCTCTAGGAGATACAGACTGGAATGGTTCTGGAATGCACGCTAACTTCTCTAACGAGGTGTTAAGAACGTGTGGAGACCAAGCTACTTACGAAAGAATTTGTGAGGCTTTCCGTCCTGTAACTGCTGAGCACATCGCGGTTTACGGAGCTTACAATGACCAACGTTTAACTGGTAAACACGAAACTGCTTCTATCCACGATTTCTCTTATGGAGTTTCAGACAGAGGATGTTCTATCAGAATTCCTTTAATGACTGTTCAAAAAGGATGGAAAGGATGGTTGGAAGACAGAAGACCAGCTTCAAACGGAGATCCATACAAAATTGCTCGCAAGAATTATCAAAACTGTTAAATCAGCGCTATAATTCAAAGCTTAAATTATATTTTAAAAGTGCCATCGTAATGTTGGCACTTTTTTTATTTATAAAAAACAAGCATTTCTACTTCGCTCAATGTGACAAACTTGTAACGACAATTAACGATCTTAGTTGCTATCAGCTTTGTCAAAGTTTAAACTTTGACAAAGTTCTCTCTAAAATAATTTCACAAAATGTCGGTTCGAGCGAAGTCGAGAACCTTATCACATTTTACCTTTAAGATTTAAGAAAATTTACGTAATTTAAACCTAAGTTTCTTATAAAATTAATTTTTAAGTTAAACATCATAACTTATCTTTGTAGATCAATTAAAAAAAATTATCATGATAGTCTGGACTCTCTTTTTACTTGCTGTAGTTTTTATTCTTGCTTTAGACTTAGGTGTCTTCAACAAAACGCCACATATTATTAGTACTAAAGAAGCCAGCAAATGGACCCTTGTCTGGGTTACTTTGTCTTTCCTGTTTTCAGGAGTAATTTATTGGCTTTACACTACAGATTATATTGCCAATCCAGATGGTTTAAAGCCCTCGGTTGCTGCCATGAAGTTTATTACGGGTTATTTGATAGAACTTTCGTTAAGTGTAGACAACATCTTTGTGATTGCCATTATTTTTGCTTCCTTTAAAATTCCGCAAAAATACCAGCATCGCGTTTTATTCTGGGGAATTCTAGGCGCTATTGTTTTCCGCGGTTTAATGATTTTCTTTGGAGTAATGCTGATCAATAAATTTACTTGGACAACTTATGTCTTTGGAATCTTCTTGGTATTTACGGCTTTAAAAATGTTATTTTCTGGAGAAGAAGAAGATTTTCACCCAAAAGATTCATTCGTATACAAAGCTTTAGGAAAAATTATTCCGATTACTTCGCACATGGAGAATGAGAAATTTTTCATTTTAACCGAAAAAGGTAAAAAAGCCGCTACCCCGCTTTTCGTTGCTTTAATTGTAATTGAAGTTATGGACGTTCTTTTTGCCGTAGACAGTGTTCCAGCAATTTTAGCAATTACATCAGATCCGTTTTTAGTATTCAGTTCTAATATTTTTGCTATTCTTGGATTGCGTTCTATGTATTTCTTCTTAGCAAATATGCTGGCTAAATTCAGTTACTTAGAATACAGCTTAGTTGCAATTTTAGCTTTTGTGGGATTAAAAATGTCGCTTCATGATTTCTTCCACGTTCCAGAATGGGCGTCTTTAGGATTTATCGCTCTATCGCTTTTAGTTGGAATTCTGGTTTCGTTAAAATTTGGAGAAGAAAAAGTACTTACAGATTCAGAGAAAGAATAATATCTTTTGAAACATATATTCACAAAAAAAAAGGAAACCTTGCGATTTCCTTTTTTTTGTTTTATGCTAATATAAATCTTAGTTTAATTTCTTAACATTACTATCGTCGATATTATATCTTTTAATTACTTCATTGTAATCAGAATAATCAGGCTTACTAACAGATTTTCCTGTTGTTGAAAAATCACCTGGAACAATTACAATTCTAAAAGTTTGATTTCTAATAAGATCAGGAGTCAATGCCAAGTCATAAGTCCCTCCCGCATAGATTGTAAAATCTGCTCTACTAAAATCAAAATCATAATCAAGCTCACCTTGAGACACATAAAGTGTTCTTGGAATTTCGTCGCCAAATTGGAGTTGTAGGATTAACCGTTCCTGCTAATCTATAAATCAACACAACATCAGAATCCACAATATTTGGAGTTAATTTTCTATAAATATTATAACCATCATCGCTATTAAAATCAAAATTTACGTTTTGAAGTTCAAAAACTTCAGCAACAGGCGCATCATATCCCGGAGGCCCCATTGGCCCTTCTGGCCCTTCACAACTCGAAAACGCTATTAAACCAACAACAGCGAATAAGGTAAGTATCTTTTTCATAATTATTTTTTTTAAGGATTATATATAAAGGTATTCCAAAAATTAAACCAAAAAAAGTGATTTGGCTTATTTTACCATAAAAATGTCCTTATTTTTTCACAGTCACCTGATTTCTAGCTAATATTTTATTAAAAAATAATACATGATACGGAAGTGAGTTTTCCCAATAATCCCAAGTATGTGCTCCTGGGCGTTCTGTGTAATCATGATCTACCTTTGTATAAACCAATCTTCTATGCAATTCTCTATTAGGTTCAATTAAAAAATCATCAACACCACAATCTATAATCAGCGGCAATTTGTTAGCTTTTAATTTATCTGCCATTCTTAAAACAGAATTTTGTTCGTATAATTCTGTGTTACCACTTTTATCTCCAAAAACAGGTCGCATTAATTTAACTACCTGAGCAGAAGAATCTCTGTTTAGCATTGTACTCATATCTACAGCGCCGCTCATACTTCCTGCCGCACAAAACAAATCGGGATGTTTAGCCGATAAATACAAAGCACCGTGTCCGCCCATAGACAAACCTGTAATAACGCGTCCATTTCTATTGCTAATGGTTCGGTAGGTTTTATCTACTTTCTGAATAACTTCCTGCGTAATAAAAGTCTCAAACTGACTCTCTTTATTCACAGGACTATCTAGATAAAAACTAAACGTCTCCCCTTCTGGCATTACAATAATCATATTGTATTGGTCGGCAAGACTGTGAACTAATTTTTTGTTTGGAGTATTTTTAAGCCAGTCGCTAAAATGTCCATATGCTCCATGCAGTAAATACATGACAGGATAAGTCGTTTTGCCTTTAGCATAAGAATTGGGTAAAACTACCCCTGACTTTATAGGTTTTCCCCATAGCGGTGCTGGCAACTTGTAAAGTGTCTACTTTTGCCGCATATGTCATGGTGGTAAGACAAAGCAAAATTGCAGACAAAAGCAATTTAAATTTCTTCATTTTGATATATTTTTTCTGATTAGGGTTTGTAAATATACCTTTTTTCAGAATAAAATATATGAAAAATCCGACTATGTGTTTTTTTTTGTTTGCCACGAACTTCACAAACTAGCACGAATTGTTTGCCTTAGATTAAATCTGCTCGATCTGCTTAATCTGCGGGAAAATTTACTCTCGCACATTTAGCAGATTAGGAAAATAAAATCGTTTTAATCTGTGAAATCTGCGGCAAAAAAAATCCGATTGAAATTATATCAATCGGATTTATATATTTTTATCGATTCGTGCTATTATAAGGTAAATCAAAAACTAGCTGATTATAATCTTATGCTCATGACGGTATTGCGATGCGCTTTTACCCGTATACTGTTTAAACGATTTACTAAAGTGGCTGAAGTTGTTAAAACCGCTTTCATAACAAACCTCATTAATACTCATTGGCTGTTCTGCCAAAAGTTTAGAAGCATGGACCAAACGATATTCATTTACAAACTCCGTAAATGTTTTATTGGATATCTTTTTAAAATAACGGCAGAAAGAAGGCGTTGTCATACTAACCAAACTCGAAACCTCATCTATTGAAATAGATTCTTGAAAATGGTCTTTCACAAAATTAAAAACCACATTAATACGGTCGTTATCCTGAGTCTGTAATTCTAACGAAAATCCGTCGGCATTCAATATGGTGTAATCCTCAGCCGATTCCAATTCGTCCAAAACACTTAAAAGTGTGATCAAACGTTGAAACGGAGGTTCATTCTCCATCATTTCAATTTTCTTTCCTATTCTCTTTTTTTGTTTCACCGCCAAAAGCGATACCGCCTTTAGCCTGATTCAAAATATTCTGAACTTTTTTCATTTCGGGCGCGACAAAAAAATCGCTTCCTAAAAATTCAGGTTTTATATGAATTACAGTTTCGTTTGTATTACCTGTATTTTCATTTGTAAAACCGCAATGGGGCAAATTGGCTCCTATTAAAAGTAAACTACCATTCGTGTAATAAGAAACGTGGCTTCCTATTTGTCTTTTCCCTGCCCCGCCATTTATATAAACCAACTCAATCTCTGGATGATAATGCCATAAATGAGCTTTGCTATTGGTCTTTTCGGCGTGTTTAGTGTAGGTAAAAGAACTTCCGTATGAGTTAGTTATCACTTCAAGAGCTGGGGCAATTGTCTTCATGATAATTTCTTTAAAAAATAATAGCAAATTTAACAAAAATACCTAAAATAATTTAAATTTTAACCTATAACGGTTTCGCAAATGCGAATTTTACATTAAAATCACATTTTCTTAACTGAGAATTCAATACCAAAATCGTCTTTTTTTTGGGGTCTGATTTTTTTTTCCACTATTTTTTTTATTAATCTCATTTAAAACGTGATTTTATACAAATATGTTAAATTTTGTAAGAAATACGGTAATTTTAGGATGTATTCGGTTTTGACAAAACATTGAAAAATAACAATCAAATTAACAAAAATACCTAATTAAAATCAAATTTTAACCTATAACGGTTTCGCAAATGAGAATATAGCACATAAATTGGAAAATATAGATGTTAAAATAACACACATGCTCGCTATAACTTTGCATCAGAGAATTGAACTAAAAATTTAAACACCTAGGAATATGAAAAAGATTATGAAATTAAGTTTAGTATGTGCGGTACTTCTAACTGGAATGAGTACTTATGCAATTGATGGAAATGAAGCTTTAAATCTTCATGTATTAAAAGGAAATGGCAAGGTAATTGCTTTTGGTATTAACCAACTTCAGAAAGCAGTTATTAGTATATATGATACAAATGGTAATTTAATCTATACTGAGAATGCTTCTGGTAAAGCAGGAATTTTAAGAACTTTCAGCTTAGAAGAATTTCCTCAAGGAAAATATATTTTAGAAGTTGCTGATACTTTCAAAAAAGTAAAATACGATATTAATGTAAATGCAAATAGTTCTGTTTTGTCTTCAAAAGGAACCACTTCATTATACTAAGAAGATATTAACGTTAAGTGCATTACTTCACAGCACTTAAAATTTTATACTCTAATACAGTATAAAAAGTGAGGTTAGATAGTTAGTAAGTTAAAAACTTTCAAAAGTTTTAAAAACAGCTCTTTGTGGTTACTGAGCTGTTTTTTTTTGCTCCTTACTTTCGGATCGCATAGTTTTAACCGCGAAGCACGCAAAGTTTTACGCAATCCCGAAGCCTCGGGACGCAAAGTTTTATTTACAAAGCTTTGCGTCCCGAGGCTTCGGGGTTGCGTTTTATAAAATCTTTGCGTGCCTTGCGGTTAAACCTATTAATCAATTCCTACATTTATAAAGAAATTATTAAATCAATGTAAATTAAAAATCAAGAAAAACGTTGAAAAATAATAACTGAATTAACGAAAAGGATAAAAATAATTCAAATTTTAACCTATAACGGTTTCGTAAATGAGAATACAGCATATAAATAGGAAAATATAGTTGTGCTTTTTCACTTACAACAGAAGTAATTTAGCATCAGAGAATTAGAACTATTAATTTAAAAACTAAGTACCATGAAAACGATTATCAAATTGAGTTTAGTAGCGGCTGTTGTTTTTTACTGGAATTAACACTTACGCAATTGATGGAACTGAAGACTTTAATCTTCATGTTATAAAAGCTAATGGAAAAACGATCACTTTCGGTTTGAATCAGACTCAGAAAGCGAACTTAGCAATTTATGATAAAGACGGATCTCTTATATATTCTGAAAGCGCTTCTGGCAAAGAAGGAATCTTAAGAACTTTTAGCCTGGAAGAATTCCCAGAAGGAACTTATTTCTTGGAAATTGAAGACAATATGAAAAAATCAAAATATGAAATTAAAGTAACTGATACTGTTTCTGTATTATCTCAAAATGCAGTTTCTTCAGTTTACAAATCAGGTTTTGGTAAAAATACAAGTGTGGCAACACGCTAAAAAAGTTTATACTCTCATAAAGTATAAAAGTGAGGTTAGATAGTTAGTAAAGTTTAAAAACTTTTTAAGTTTTAAAAACAGCTCTTTGTGGTTATAGAGCTGTTTTTTTTTGCTTTATAGTTACTGTTTTTTTTTGCTTTATAGTTACTGTTTTTTTTTTACCGCAAAGACCCTAAGATTACCCAATTCCCGAAGCCTCGGGACGCAAAGATATTTACCGCAAAGGACAACAAAGTTTTTTGTTTAAGATTTCGCAATCTCAAAGTTCACAAGGCCTTATCCAAATAGCTTTGCGAACTTTTTTATTTAAAACTTAATCAAAAAAACTTAGCGTGCTTTGCGTAGATCTTAGTGCTCTTTGAGGTTAAAAACTCACCTAGTTTTTATAAATAATTCCTCATTCAATTGCCAACTTAAAATCAAGCAAAACATTGAATAATAATAACTGAATTAACAAAAACGTTAAAAATAATTCACGTTTTAACCTATAACGGTTTCGTAAATGAGAATATAGCATAGAAATAAGAAAACACAGTTGCGCTTTTTCATGTAATTCATAAGTAATTTAGCATCAGAGAATTAGAACTATTAATTTAAAAACTAAGTACCATGAAAAAGATTGCAAAATTGAGTTTAGTAGCGGCGTTGCTATTCACTGGAATAAGCACTTACGCAATTGACGGAAATGGAGAATTTAATCTTCACGTATTAAAAGCTAATGGAAAAACGATCACTTTCGCACTTAATAAAGTACAGAAAGCCAATTTAGCTATTTATGACAAGGACGGAACACTTATTTATTCTGAAAGCGCTTCGGGTAAAGAAGGAATTTTAAGAACTTTCAGCTTAGAAGAATTCCCAGAAGGAACTTACTTTTTAGAAGTTGAAGACAACGTAAAAAAAGCAAAATATGAAATCACAATCAATGATAATGCTTCATTATCTAGAACTGCGTTTTCTTCAGTTTACAAAGCTGGTTTTGCTAAAAATTCAAACGTTGTCGCACGCTAAAAATTTTATACTTTCAGAAGGTATAAAATAAGGTTAGAAAAAATTAAAATATTTTATTGTTGAAGAAGAGAAACAGCTCGCGGTTGGTTACGGAGCTGTTTTTTTTACTCAAAATTAAATGTGTTTTTTACACTAAATCTCTTTCTGAAAAAATATTCTTATAAATTCAAATCTTTGATTTTTAAACGTTAAAAAATAATTAAAACTTAACAAACCACGAGCCCAGTAATTACGTACATAGTTCAAACAAAATACTGATATGATTACAATTCAGCAACTTAAGTATCTAAAAATGCTAAAATTTTGCTAAAAATTAAATTTGTATTTGTAGTTTTACGCGTTCCACATTTAGTAATTAACAATTAAAAAAAACATGACAAAATTTACCAAAGCTGGTTTAGTTCGTCGCCTTTTTTTTAGCGACTGTGTTTACCTATGCCATTGATGGAAAAGGTGATTATATTTTAAATATAAAAACAGGAAACGGAAAAGTAGTTAGCTTTACTTTAGACACTGTTGAGAATTCATCTTTCTCTATCTACGACGAGAATCACAATTTACTTTATGCAGGAGACAGCTGCGACAAACAAATTGGAGGTTTCAAAAACAATTAGTTTAGAAAGTTTTCCTGCGGGAACTTATGTTCTTGAATTGAAAGCAAACGACAAAGTTGCGAAACACGAAATTAAAGTTGCTTGCAAAAAAGGTAAAAGCAGTGAAATTAGACGAATCTGTGAACGTAAGTCCAGGATTTCGCCGTTAACCCACTCTTTTTGCCCAAAAAGTTAGAAAGCATCAGTCATTTGGCTGGTGCTTTTTTATTTATAACTTTTAATAAAAATTAACCACAATCTTGTCATTTCGATCCCGAGACTTCGGGAGAGAAATCTCCAGAAATAGCTCCGCAAAGATTGGCGATTTACAATGTCGACTTTCTACTGCGCTTTCTCCCTTCGGTCAGAAATGACAAACTGGAGAGGGTAAACTTTGCGTTCCACGAGCAGGAAAAATTTATTTTCAATATATTTGAAATATGAATGAAAATAAAGACATATTGATCAGGCCAGCGGTGAATAATGATTTACCTAAACTTGCCGAATTTTTACAATTTTTAGTACGTGCAGAAAGACCCTTCGACGTTACCTTAAAGGAAGGAGAAATTTTTTATTATGATATACAGGAGCTTATTTTAGACAGCAACTCAGAAGTTTTGGTTATAGACATAAACAATCAAATTGTTGGTTGTGGATATGCTCAAATCCGATCAGCTAAACCCTATCAAAAACATGAATTTTTCGGGTATCTGGGCTTTATGTATGTAGATCCCCAGTTTAGAGGACGAGGTCTTATTAATCTTTTAATTAACCATCTTAAAAAATGGGTTTTATCTCAAGGAATAACCGAGGTTAGATTAGACGTATATCATGACAATGAGGCGACAGTCAACGCTTATAAAAAAGCAGGTTTTAAACCAATAATCACAACCATGCGTTGCGATGTAAGCCAAATGGATGATACTATTTAACCGCAACATTTAGACTCAATACTTGTCATTTCGATCCGTAATTGCGCAAAGATTGGTGACAGCCGCTATATTCCGTTCCAAAATTATTTTCATATTCTTTATGGATTATTGGAACGGGTACGAATTCAGGAGACTTCCCACAGCAATTGAGAATATTTTGTGGAGCGGGTTTGATATATTAACTAGTTTCCATAATACGCTCTTTCCAAACTTTTTCTTGAGATTTATTAGATGATTTAATTTTGATACAATAAAATAAATATGAAATTATCAAACATATTATTATAATAAGACTTAATAAAATACTTTTTTTAATCTTTCGTTTCATCTTATTTATTTTTTGGGCTTTCATAAAGCCAAATATTTTTTATCGCATTTTGATCAGGCGCCCCGTTTGTAAACATTTTGCTGTATTTTTTCTAAAAATTTTTGATTATTTGATACTGTTTTTTCAAATCAGTATTTATATCTTCCTTCAAAACAATTGAGTCTACTTTAATATCTTCCAGATAGTTCAAATTCAGCCTACATTTTATTAAAGTATATTTATAAGTAGAATCAGTCACAACAGGATTGTCTGCCCTAATGAACTCTAATCCATCTTTTGTTCTGATCCACAAAAAAATTAACGATGTTCTAAAATCATCCATTAGTTTCTTTTCATTTTTCAAATCAATGACATACAAAGAAAGTGTATTAGGCATGCTCACAATAGGCAATATTAATATGCTATCTTTGTAAATGGAATATTTCTCTGATTTTAAATATTTTGAATCTAAATGACCAATACCATTTATTGGAAACGCAACTTCTGAATAATCAAAGTATCTCATTTTGAAAGAATGTTCTTTTTTGTCATGTTTTAATTTATAATCCAGTTTTAAAAAACCATTCTCTAACTTCTGAATTTTCAAATAGAAATCTTTCTCTTTCCTAAAAATCGTATCTAATGCTACCGTATTAATGGAATCATTAATTTTTTCTTTGTATTGAATCATTAATTTTTTTCTGCGCTGTTGTTATATCAACATTATCAGCCTTTTTGTTAACGCAGGAAGCCAATAGTAAAATAATTACACTGTATATATATACTTTCATCCTTAATTTTCTATATCTTTTTTAATTTCTGTTAATCTCTTATTTTCATTTTGTAATATTTCGATTGTTATATCAGTAAAATCTTTTATAGGCTCAATTAATATTATTCTATTTAAATTAGAATTGTTTGACTCTTTCTTTTTATTTATTTTAGTAATTTCTTTTCTATTTTTCTTTATTTGATAATCTATACTGTTAATTAATCTTTTCTTAAAATCAACCATTTGTTTCACTAATACTTCACCATATTTATTATTATTTGAAATTATAGTTCCTTTTCCATCAGGTTTTGAAGTTTTTACATCCTCAAAATTATACGCACCGTGTCCAGTTTTATTTCTAGTTTTTTCATCTTCTATATATATTCCTGTATAAAAAGCTTTATTTATATCGTCATCTGTGAAATTTTCATTTTTAATCACTTTTTCGATGCCTGGCCATTTTTTAAATTTACCGATAAAATAGTCTTTAATAGAGGCATCATAACCACCTACATTTGAATAGTCCTTAATTTTAATTTGAGAATTTTTTACTTTATAATCATTACCTGTAGTTGAAGTTCCAAACAAATTATAGTCTCCTCTACGAATAGCATCTTTACCATAGCCAGATTCTATACTTGCCTGAGCCATTATTAATAAAGCTCCTTTTCCAGTAGCTCCTTTTGATTTTGCGAGCATCATAGATTTGAAGGGCCGTTGCAATTAAAAATTGATGATGTAATGGATTTTCCGGATCTTTTTCAATCGAATCTATTAATCTTCTTTTATTATAATCTTCTTTTAGTTTAAACTGATAATTTATATTATCTGATGAAGTTCCTGAAGCTTTAAAATACATATTCTCTACTCCAATCTCAGGATACATTTTTTGAAGGCCTAAATCGGGATATACAGTCTTTTGTGTTTGAAATGTTATTTTTTCTGGCAAATCTGGAAAAACCGTTTTTAGCAATAAGAACAATTCTTCATGTTCTGAAAATAATTGCTGAATATTTAAATTAGGTGATCTAATCTTTTTAATTAAAACATCGTAATTTTCTTTCAAATATATATTTTTTTCTTCTTTCGACAACTCCAATAATTTAAAAATCATCAAGTCACTTACTTTTTTCCAACTCATATTATTAATAGAGCTTTCAGAAATTTTATATAGATTCTCACTTTTATCCTCTTTATCAATATTTCCTTGTTGAGCAAAATATTCTTTATCTCTTTTGTTATCTATATCTTTAGGAATAGTCGTTTCGTAATTTTTTAAGTCAATTTCTTTTTCAATCAATTCTACATTTAATTTCTTTTTGAGTTCCGTTTTAATTACACCTGAATAAGTCTCATTATCAGTCATTATAATTTTTGATGGAATTAAAAGACTTTGTTCTGTTGACACACTAGTAATATATATTTGAGAGGTTAGACTGTTACTTAAGTTTTCTAAAACGTTTTCCTCTTTTAGTGTTCGAGAATAAATATTATTTACTTGTAAAGACTCTATTACCTTATCAATATTATCTAGGGTCTTAAAAAAACCAAATTCAAGAGTTCCTTCTGAAATATTGAAATCTTGTTTTGTTTTCTTTAAAGTTGATATAATTGGACTTTGAATTCCTTCTAAAGTATTATTTTCAATTCTTTCTGTTGAGATATTTGAAGAAGTGAAAACACTGTTATTTTGATATTCTTGCCATAGCTGTTCTATATCTTTTCCCTGACTCATTTTTTTTGAAACTTTTGCCAGTTCTTTTAGGAAGATTTCTTTTAAATACTCTGAACTCTGTGAACTTGCGTTATTCTTTATTACAATATCGAAATTGTGAATTACATTTTTAGGCATTATCTTTTTTAAAGTAAAATTAATCTTACTTTTTCTGTTTTGAAAAATTTCAACTTACCGTATTCAATAGTTTCAGTAAGCTTTTGTTTTACTAAACAAAAAAACCTCCCATTCCTGAGAGGTTTTCCATAAATTATAAAACAGTAAAATTTACATATTCCTTCTATACTGCCCACCAACCTCAAACAGCGCCGAAGTAATCTGACCCAAAGAACAAACCTTTGTAGCCTCCATTAAATGATCGAATAAGTTTTCGTTTTTAATAGCGGCTTGCTGTAACGTGTTTAAATGCTCATTAACTTTTGCTTCGTGGAAATTGTGCAGATTATCCAACATCGTAATTTGATATTGTTTTTCTTCTTCGGTGGCACGAATGACTTCTGCCGGAATTACCGTTGGCGAACCTTTTGAACTCAAGAAAGTATTTACACCCACAATTGGGAAATCTCCATTGTGTTTTAAGGTTTCGTAATACAAACTTTCTTCCTGAATTTTAGATCTTTGATACATTGTTTCCATTGCGCCAAGAACTCCTCCTCTTTCTGTGATTCTGTCGAATTCCTGAAGAACTGCCGCTTCAACCAAATCGGTTAATTCTTCTATAATAAACGAACCTTGAATTGGGTTTTCGTTTTTCGCTAAACCTAATTCTTTATTAATAATCAACTGAATTGCCATGGCACGACGTACCGATTCTTCTGTTGGCGTTGTAATTGCTTCGTCGTAAGCATTGGTGTGCAATGAATTACAGTTATCATAAATCGCATACAAAGCCTGTAAAGTCGTTCTAATATCGTTGAAATCAATTTCCTGCGCGTGTAACGAACGTCCTGAAGTCTGAATGTGATATTTCAGCATTTGTGCTCTTTCGTTGGCTCCGTATTTGTTTTTCATGGCTTTTGCCCAAATTTTACGCGCCACACGTCCAATTACTGAATATTCTGGATCTACTCCATTTGAGAAGAAGAACGATAAATTGGGTCCAAAATCGTTGATGTTCATTCCACGGCTCAAATAATATTCCACGTAAGTGAAACCATTCGAAAGCGTAAACGCCAATTGCGTAATTGGGTTTGCTCCCGCCTCAGCAATATGATATCCAGAAATAGAAACCGAATAGAAATTACGAACGTTTTTGGTAATAAAATATTCCTGAACGTCGCCCATTAATCGCAAAGCAAATTCGGTTGAGAAAATACAAGTATTCTGCGCCTGATCTTCTTTTAAAATATCGGCCTGAACTGTTCCGCGAACCTGCGATAACGTTTTTACTTTTATTTCGTTATAAATGTCCAAAGGTAAAACCTGATCTCCAGTTACGCCCAAAAGCATTAATCCTAAACCATTGTTTCCTTCTGGTAAATCGCCTTGGTATTTCGGTTTTTCGATTCCTTTTTCTTTATATAAATTGTTGATTTTTGCCTCAACTTCTTTTTCTAAATCATTTGCTTTGATATAAATCTCACATTGCTGATCGATTGCGGCATTCATAAAGAAACCTAATAACATTGGCGCAGGCCCGTTAATGGTCATACTTACCGAAGTTAAGGCATGAACCAAATCGAAACCTGAATATAGTTTTTTAGCATCGTCTAAACAGCAGATTGAAACTCCTGCATTTCCAATTTTTCCGTAAATATCCGGACGCAAATCTGGATCGTTTCCGTATAAAGTAACACTGTCAAAAGCAGTCGAAAGTCGTTTGGCAGGCATTCCCGCACTTACGTAATGAAAACGCTTGTTGGTTCTTTCTGGTCCGCCCTCGCCCGCAAACATTCGCGACGGATCTTCACCTTCACGTTTAAACGGATATAATCCCGAAGCAAATGGAAATTCGCCAGGAACATTTTCCTGTAAATTCCAACGCAAGATATCGCCCCAGCCTTCATATTTAGGTAAAGCAATTTTCGGAATCTGTAAATGCGATAAACTTTCAGAGTGCGTTGCAATCTTGATTTCTTTATCGCGAACTTTAAAAGAGTAAACTGGATTTTTGTATTTCGCAACCTTTTCATCCCAATTCAGGATAATTTCCCAATTGTACGGATCTAAGTCCATTTTTACTTTATCAAATTGATTGAGTAAAAGATTTAAAAAGATTCTGTTTTCGTCGTGCGCTTCGACTGCGCTTGGTAAAACTGTAGAATCATCAATTCCTGCTTTAGTAATTTGCGGAACTTTCCCAGAAACCGATTCAATGGTTTTGAAAATTCCGTATAATTTCTGCGCTACTTTTCTTTGCGAAAGTGCGATTTCATCATAAGATCTGTTATTCTCTGCAATTTCAGATAAATAACGTGTTCTGTGTGGCGGAATCACGAATATTTTCTCGCTCATTTCTTTGGTGATTTCAAAAGTCGATTTCAAATCAGAATCGGTTTTTTCAACCACTTTATCCATAATCGCTTTGTAAAGCGTGTTCATTCCGGGATCGTTAAACTGCGAAGCAATCGTTCCAAAAACCGGCATTTCATCTGGATTTTTATCCCATAAATTATGATTGCGCTGATATTGTTTTTTTACATCGCGCAAAGCATCCAGCGCGCCTCTTTTATCAAATTTATTTAAAGCTACTAAATCGGCAAAATCAAGCATATCAATTTTTTCCAATTGTGTCGCCGCTCCAAATTCTGGTGTCATTACATATAAGGATACATCAGAATGATCCATGATTTCGGTATCAGACTGACCAATTCCTGAAGTTTCCAAAATAATCAAATCGTATTTTGTCGCTTTTAGAACCTGAATCGCTTCGGCTACATATTTAGACAAAGCCAGATTCGACTGACGTGTTGCCAGCGAACGCATATAAACTCTTGGATTATTAATAGCATTCATCCTAATTCTGTCTCCTAAAAGTGCTCCTCCCGTTTTTCTTTTTGAAGGATCAACAGAAACCAATCCTATCGTTTTTTCTGGAAAATCAATTAAAAAACGGCGGACTAATTCGTCAACCAATGAAGATTTTCCGGCACCACCCGTTCCTGTAATTCCCAAAACTGGAATTTTAGAATTGGCATTACTTTCATGAATTTTATCAAAAACAGATTTTGCAATTTCTGGGAAATTTTCTGCCGATGAAATCAGACGTGCAATTGCTGTGGGTATTTTATTTTCGATATAATCAATTTCTCCGTTTAATTGATCTCCTATAGGAAAATCAGAACGTTCAACCAAATCATTAATCATTCCCTGCAGTCCTAAAGAACGGCCGTCGTCTGGAGAATAAATTCTAGTAATACCATATTCATGCAATTCTGAAATCTCGCTTGGCAGAATTACACCATGCAGCCATCGCCAAATATCTTAATATGTCCCGCTCCTTTTTCGTGAAGCAGATCATACATATATTTAAAGTATTCATTGTGTCCTCCTTGGTAAGACGTCATTGCAATCGCATTAGCATCTTCCTGAATAGCGGTATTCACCACTTCTTCGACACTTCTGTCGTGACCGAGATGAATTACCTCAACTCCTGTTGACTGGATAATACGGCGCATAATGTTTATCGCGGCATCGTGACCGTCAAAAAGTGAAGCGACTGTTACAATTCTTACTTTATTTTTAGGAATATATGGTATTTGTTGTTCCATTTTATGAATATGATAATTTTATGGAGGCAATTTACAAAATATTTTAATATTCGATCATTACTATAAGCTTATCTTAACAAAAATAAATCGATTTCGTAAACCCAACGGGCAATTTTTTACGTAACTAATTGATATAGTTAATGAAAGCATAAAGACATGGCAATTTCGCAACATTTAAATAAAATCAGGAAACATGTTTGAAGGCACTGTAGCGTAATTTAGCATTGTAGAAAAGCCCCAATTTTTACCCAACCACTTACATAAAAAAAGTACTAACGTAAAAATTTAAAAAATGAAAACATTTTATTCATTCACTCTAATTTTAAGTTTGAGTTTCTTTATATTTTCTTTCAATGGAATTGAAAATAATACTCCTACAAATAAAAGAACTTTAACGAATGCGGCAGTTTACAATTCAGATGTAAACGAAATTTCAAACGACTTCTTTAAGAGATATTCCGATTTGAAAAAATATAAATCTGATGTCATGTCATTATATAAAAACAGAACCCTGGGATCTATTTGGTTTGATGAAAATGATATCAATGAGTTTGGAACTGTTTTATATGAAAAAGCAAAAAAAACAAACGATCTAATTATTCCCTATCAAAAAGAGATTGATCAATTATTTGATAACTCATCAGAAACAAAGCTTTCAAAAACCGACGCTGACATGCTTTTAAGTTCACTATATGTATTGTACACTAAAAAAAGTAATGCAGATAAGAAAAAATTGTCTTACAACGAAACGCTGAAAGACTTCTTAAACTACAGCACAATCGAAGAAGCAACTGCGGTTGCCTCAACAGATGAAAAAGTGCAATTTGAACAGTACTATAAACTACAGGATGTACTAACAAAATATAAAAGAATTGAAAAAACGCATAAATGGAAACCCATTGTTACGGAAACTCCATATAAAGAATTGCGTCCAGATGCAGTTTCAAACACAATTGCGCAAGTAAGAACGAGATTGTATTTAATGGGTGATTTAAAACATGATTCTAAAAGCGATTTTTATGACCGTGAACTAATGGATGCTGTTATGAAATATAAAGTTCGTAACGGATTTAAACCTAATTATATCCTTGCAGAAGAACATATTAATGAAATGAATATTCCGCTTTCTGATAAAATGGAAACTTTATCGCTGAATATGGAAAGATGCCGTGCGATTGCCGCTCAAATTGCTCGCAAGCGATGAATATGTTTTGGTAAACGTTCCTTCGTATGAATTGGTTTATGTGAAAAACGGAAAAGTACAATTAACTTCAAGTGTTTTTGTTGGAGCTCCTTTGACTAAAACAACGATCTTTAACAGTGAAATTGACAGAATCGTTTTCAGCCCTTATTGGACAGTTCCTCAAAGTATTGTACAAAACGAACTTAAATCTAAAATCGCTTCAGATCCAAATTATCTTGCAGAAAAAAATATGGAAATGGTAAAAGGACAAGTTCGACAAAAACCAGGTCCAGATAATTCGTTAGGTTTGGTAAAATTTATGTTTCCAAATCCAGACGATATTTATATGCATGATACACCTTCTAAAACTTTATTCGATTTCGAAAAAAGAACTTTCAGCCACGGTTGTATTAATGTAAAATTAGCTAAAGAATTGGCCGTTGCAATGTTACAAGATTATCCAGAATGGACAGCGACTAAAATCGACAAAGCAATGGATGGTAAAGCTGAAAACAGTTTTAAATTATCTAAAAAAGTTCCTATCTATATTACCTATTTTACATCATTGGTAAATGAAAATGGAGAAATTGGTTTCTTCCAAGATGTATATGAAAAAGATAAAGAGTTCAATCCTGAAAGTTCAGTAGCCGCTCAATAATATAATTTTATTAATTTTTAGAGAGAAATTATCATTCTATGGTAATTTCTCTCTTTTTTTATTCAATTTCAGAAATAAAAAAAAGCTTAACTTATTATTTTAAAACCTTTTACAGGCAAAAACACCTTGTCAGGCATATTAATTTTGCCCTATAATTATACCACTAATTTTATAATACTTAAAACTAATTATTATGAAAACGAACAACATCGAAGGTCTTACAATGTTTGAAATAAATGTATTAGTACAACAAGGAGGAAGATTTGTAATTTTTCCGAATACCATTTCAAAACTTATGAAAAAATTTAAAGCTTCAAATGTTTATTTTATTCGCCCAGAAGAAAAAACATTTAAATATGCTTTAAAACATTTCTTTAGAAACTTATCTGCTGGGTGGCGCATATTTCCTTACGGACCAATATATGTAGTGAAATCTTTTTATTATTTAATTAAAGGAGGGAAAGATTATACCCAGACTATATTATCTGAATTGAACAAAAATAATCCTGTTTACAATCCAGATACAAAATATTTAAAATACACTTAGAAGTCGCTCTTTTTGTCTTAAACTATCATTTTAAAACCTTATTGAAGCTTACATTGTGCGCGCTTAAAAAGAAATTTGCCAAAATTTAAAAATCTCTTTTTAATTAAATTCACAATGAAAAAGCACCTTTTATTTTTGGGTATTACGTTGATTCTCTTTTCTGCTTGCAGTAAAACAGCAAAAATATCTGAAAATTCAATTGATTCACTAAAAATCAATAAACCTCAAGCGCCAAAGGCACTTGGTCCTACTCGCATATTATTCGTAGGAAACAGTCAAATCGAATACTTTGTTAGTGCTCCAACATTGTTCAAAGAGCTTTGCTATGCTAATAACCAACGAGTCTACGTACAGCAGTTAGTAACAATGGGCGTGTCGCTTGATAAAGTATACGCTACCAATAAAACAGAAGCGAACGAGAACTTTTCTAATAGAGACAAGGATGGGAATTATTACGATTATGTTGTACTTCAGGAATCTACGCCAATCGCATTAAATGAAATTGAAAAGTATAGAGATAATTTAAAATTTATAGTTGAAAAAATACATAAAAATAGTCCTGATCTCTGCGGTTTATATTTACCAAGGAATGTCTCCAGTAGCTTATACAGATTCAAATTATAATAATTATTATCAGGATTTACGCAAAAATGCCATCATGGCCTCTGGTTATATAAAAAATGCTGGTGTACTGCGAGTTGGCGACGCTGTAAAAGATGCCTATGACGGAAAGAATGGCTACAACTACCTAAAAAACAATACTGATTGTCTGCGATATGGAAAAAACAATCTAAACTTTTTAAACGATGGCGGCTTTTTGCAAGCAGTTTTATTATATGCTTCAATTTTCGATAAAAAACCAATCATTCCTAAAAAACTTTTGTTAAGCACTGGAACGGGAGATAATGACAATATGCGAAAACAAGAAGTTACTAAAACAATTAGTAATCCAGAAGCGTTAGTAGAAATTGCTTTTAACAATCGTTAGCAAATAGAAAACTAATTATTGTCCTAAACTAGCAGTTTAAAAACTTTTTAGGGATGTTATTATAATTGATTAAAAAGAGATTTGCTAAAATTTAAATCTCTTTTTAATTAAACTCACAATGAAAAAACACATTTTATTTTTGGGTATTACAGCAATTCTTTTTTCTGCTTGTAATAACAAAGTGCGTCCTAAAGCTCCAAAAGCAGAAGGAACTCCTAGAATATTATTTATAGGAAACAGTCATACTGAATTCTTTGTTAGTGCTCCTACTCTATTTGGTGAAATATGTAAAGCAAATAACCAACCAATGAATATTGATCAATTGGTTACTATGGGTGTTTCTATTGACAAAATTTACGCTGATCATAAATCAGAGGCTGAGCAGAATTTCGCTAAAACCGATAAGGATGGAAATTATTACGATTATGTAATCGTTCAGGAATCGACTCCTGTTGCACTTGCAGAACCAGAGAAATATCAGGCTAATGTAAAAATGATTGTTGACAAAATTCGTAAAAACAGCCCTGGCGTAGCAATTTATATTTATGAAGGAATGTCGCCATTGCCTTTTACAGAATCTGAATACAAAGAATATTTTGATGAAATGCAAAAGAATGCGGCTTCAGTTGTAGAAGCTACAAAAAATTCAGGTTTACTAAGCGTTGGTAATGCTATTAATGACGCTTACAATGGTAAAAATGATTATAAATATTTAGTTGGAAATAAAGATAATCTGCGCTTTGGCGAAAATACACTTCACCTTCTAAATGATGGCGGATTTATGCAGGCAGTTTTACTTTATGCAACAATATTTGATAAAAAACCTATTGTACCAGCACAGCTTACTTTAAGCACAGGAACAGACGATAATGACGAAATGAAAAAACAGGACGTTCCTAAAGCAGTCAGCAATCCTAAAGCTTTAGCCGAAATTGCTTTTAGTAATCGTTAAAATCGAAATTTAAAAATCATCTTATAATCTATAAGGTGATTTTTTTTTTTGAGAGTTCTTAATTTAGAATAGAGCAGAATTTATCTGGTAAACTTAAAATGAAACAAATTAACAAAACAAGTGTTATTTATTAAACAAATTGTTTAAACTCCTAGAATATTTTTATGGCTTTATTTTTGAATAAGTAGTATTTTTGAAACTTAATAATCCCCAACAAATGAAAAAGATTTTATTATTAGCCGTTACATTTTCTCTTACGTCTTGTGCACAGGTGCGGCAGACATTAAATCAATTGCCTCAAATCTCATCACAGATTCCGGGAGTTGGCGGTGTTGACATTGCTTCAGGTTTAAAAGAAGCTTTAAATAAAGGAATTACTGAACAAGTAAGTAAATTAACCGCGGTTGATGGTTTTTATAAAAATACAGCCGTAAAAATTTTAATGCCGGAAGAATTACAAAAAGTAGATGCCACTTTAAGAAAAGTAGGTTTAAGTTCTCTTGCCGATGAAGGAATAAAAATGCTAAATCGTGCGGCAGAAGATGCAGTAAAAGAAGCAACTCCTATTTTTGTTTCTGCGGTGAAAAACATGACTTTTTCAGATGCTAAAAATATTCTTTTAGGAAACGACAGTGCGAGCAACAACTTACCTGCAAGGAAGCACAACAACAGCTTTATACGGAAAATTTAATCCCGTAATTAAAAGCTCTTTTGAAAAAGTTGGCGCCGATGCAGTTTGGACGAAAATTATCAATAAATACAATACTATTCCTTTAGTAAAAAAAGTAAATCCAGATTTGACTGATTATACAACTACTCAAGCCTTGGCTGGTGTATTTAAAATGATTGCTGTTGAAGAAAAAGAAATTCGAAATGATATCTCTGCAAGAACAACTCCTTTGTTAAAAAGTGTATTTGCACTGCAGGATGGAAAGTAAATTTTTATTGTTTAATCGTTTAGATGTGTAATCGGTTAATCGTTTAATTACAAACTTCGAAACTTCGATTAAACAAATCAACAATTAACCGATTAAACAACAAAAAAATTAACTGCTTAAACCAAAAGAAATAATGCAAAAAATAACCATTCTAATTCACTGTAAAGATCAGAAAAATATTATCGCCTCGGTGACTACTTTTATTGCGCAGGTAGAGGGAAATATTACCTATATCGACCAGCATGTTGATGTGGAGCAAAATGTATTTTTTATGCGATTAGAATGTGAATTTACCAATCCGCAAATTACGGTTGAAGGTTTAAAGGAAGATTTTGATAAAGCGCTTGTAGCAAATTTAATATGTCTTGGGATTTGTACAGTCAGGAACAAAAACCTAAAATGGCTTTATTTGTTTCTAAATACGATCATTGTCTATTTGATATTTTGGGACGTTACAGTGCCGGCGAATTGAATGTGGAGATTCCGTTAATTATCAGTAATCACAATGATTTAAGATCTATTGCAGAGCGATTTGATATTCCGTTTCATTATGTTCCTTTTACAAAAGACAATAAAGAAGAAGGCGAAGCAAGACAAATTGAATTATTAAAAAGATATGAAATCAATTTTATCGTTTTAGCGCGTTATATGCAGATCATAACACCACAATTGATTTCACTTTATGAAAATAAAATCATCAATATCCACCATTCGTTTTTACCTGCTTTTCCAGGAGCAAAACCGTATCATTCGGCATTTAAACGCGGTGTAAAAATTATTGGAGCTACCAGTCATTATGTTACTGAAGAACTAGACGAGGGCCCGATTATCGAACAGGATATTGCCCGAGTTTCGCACATTCATTCTATTGAAGATTTCATTATGAAAGGACGTGATTTGGAACGCATCGTTTTGGCAAGAGCCATAAAATTACATGCCGAAAGAAAAACAATGGTTTATAGTAATAAGACGGTGGTTTTTTCGTAGTTTTTTTTTAAGGTTCAAAGAGGCAAAGGTTAAAAGAGGCAAAGGCTTTTCTATCTTATAAAAAGCAAACCCGATAAGTTTTAAACTGTCGGGTTTGTTATTTTTGAATACAACTGTCATCCTGAGCGTAGTCGAAGACCGGCTTTACTTAAAAGGACTTCGACTTCGCTCAGTCTGACAACTCTGCCTATGCACTAAATAAGCAAAACCCGACAGGTTTTGGAAACCTGTCGGGTTTACTATTGAAAACTCAAAACCTTTGAACCTCTGAAACTTTGAACCTCTGAAACTTTGAACCTTTGAGCCTCTGAGCCTCTGAACCTCTGAACCTTTGAACCTTCCTTAACGAACCACAATCGCCAATCTCGGATCATCACAAGCATTTACTTCTTCCATTGTCATTCCTAAGGCATTTGCAACACCTTCTCCGTATGCCGGATCCGCTTTAAAGCAGTTTCTTATGTGACGAATTTGAATGAATTTCTGTGCAGCCGCCCACTTGTGCGGCGGTATTTTTAAACAACAGTTGTTTTTTCTCCTCTGTGAGTAAGCGGAATAATAAACCTGGCTGTGTGAAATAATCATTATCATCATCTCTAAAATTATGCGCCCATGCATCTCCATGAAGTTTCAATGGCGGTTCTTTAAATTCTGGCTGTTCCTGCCATTCTCCAAAGCTATTTGGTTCATAATGTTTACGTCCTCCATTATTTCCGTCTACACGCATTGCACCATCTCTGTGGAAAGTATTATAGGGACATCTGGGTGAATTTACAGGAATTTGAAAATTGTTTACGCCTAAACGGTATCTATGCGCATCTCCGTAAGAAAACAAACGTGCCTGCGGCATTTTGTCTGGAGAAAAACTAATGCCAGGAACCACATGCGCTGGATTGAAAGCGGCTTGTTCTACTTCTGCAAAATAATTTTCTGGGTTTTTATTTAATTCGAATTCTCCAACTGGAATCAATGGAAAATCTCCTTTTAACCAAACTTTGGTCAAATCAAAAGGATGAAAACGATAATTTTCCGCTTGTTCTTCTGACATGATCTGAACAAACAATTTCCATTTTGGAAAGTTTCCTTCTTCAATAGCATCAAATAAATCACGCTGATGGCTTTCTCTGTCTCCTCCAACCAATACAGCGACTTCTTCGTCAGAAAGATTATCGATTCCCTGCTGTGAAACAAAATGAAACTTCACATAATGTCTTTCATTTTGAGCGTTTAAAAAACTAAAGGTATGACTGCCAAATCCGTGCATTTGTCTGTATGATCTCGGAATTCCTCTATCACTCATTACAATGGTTACTTGGTGTAAAGCTTCAGGTAATAATGTCCAAAAATCCCAATTATTATCAGCACTTCTTAAGTTGGTTTTCGGATCACGTTTTACAGCGTGGTTCAAGTCAGGAAATTTCATTGGATCACGAAAGAAAAATACTGGAGTATTATTTCCTACCAAATCCCAGTTACCTTCATTAGTATAAAATTTCAAGGCAAAACCGCGAATATCTCTTTCAGCATCAGCGACACCTCTTTCTCCTGCAACAGTAGAGAAACGAGCAAACATTTCTGTCTTTTTTCCAATTTCCGAAAACAAGTCGGCTCTCGTATATTTTGTAATATCGTGAGTTACGGTAAAAGTTCCGTAAGCTCCAGATCCTTTGGCGTGCATTCTTCTCTCTGGAATTACTTCTCGGTCAAAATGAGCCATTTTTTCTAAAAACCAAAAATCCTGTAATAAAACAGGTCCGCGAGGACCAGCAGTTTGTATATTTTGGTTGTCTGGAACGGGAGTTCCTGTAGCAGTTGTTAATTTTTTGTTTTCTTCCATATTGCTGATTTTTAATGTTTTATCAAATATACAAACAAAAAACAATCAATTTAATAAACAAAATTGATTGTTATTATATTTTAATAACCAAAAATTATTTAATACTGCAGAATGCTCAAAACGCGTATTTTATAAATCTTAACTTATGATCAACAAAGTAATAACAAAACCTTAACAGCATAAGATTGATATATGTCGGACATTTGTAATGTAATAAACTGGTTATTTATTATTTTGGTTTTGGTTAGTTAAATGATGCCGGCGTCTTCGAGATGCCGGCATTCTTTTTTATATCAAGTTTTGTTTTTCTTGTTTCAGGTTTAAAGTTTCAGGTTAATTTGCTTTGAGCTTAATTTTTACCGCAAAGAGCACAAAGTTTTTTGTTTGGGGTTATATATAAAATAGAAAGTTCGCAAAGCTTGATCAACACAAAACTTGTAAACTTGTCTTATAAAATAAAATAACTAGCAAACTTTGCGGATCTCATTGAAAAACTCTGTGGTAAAATTAAACTCAAAACAATTATACCTTTTCTTCATTTTGGATACAACTACACGAGATTTAGATACTTTATAAAACTATTACTCATAGATCTTTGCTTTATAATTTTCAAACTAAAAATTTAAGACAAAAGTTATGAGTATAAAAAAAATAAATTTAGGAAATCAAGGACTTGTTGTGCCTAACATTGGTTTAGGATGTATGGGAATGACGCAGATTGCCGGAATGGATATTTATGGCAAAGCCGATGAAAAAGAAGCTATTGCAACCATTCACCGTTCGCTTGAATTGGGTGGAAACTTTTTGGACACCGCAGATTTGTACGGACCTTTGCATAACGAACGATTAATTGCAAAAGCGATTAAAGGCAATCGTAATGCTTATAATATTGCTACGAAATTTGGCTACGAAATTGATGATAACGAACAGTTAACCTGGAATTTTAACGGTACAAAAGAGTATGTAAAGAAAGCTGTCGAACGTTCCCTAAAAAACTTAGGAACAGATTATATTGATCTTTATTATTTACATCGCCTCGATCCAAATACTCCGATTGAAGAAACAATTGACGCAATGGCTGAATTGGTAAAAGAAGGAAAAGTGGGTTATATAGGCTTATCTGAAGTTTCGTCTGAAACGATTCGAAAAGCTCATAAAATTCACGCACTGACTGCTGTTCAAACAGAATATTCTTTGTTTGAAAGAACTGTTGAAGAAGCTGGAATCTTAGACACCTTAAACGAATTAGGAATAGGTTTTGTTGCTTATTCACCGCTTGGAAGAGGATTCATTTCAGGTGATATAAAAAGTCCAGACGACTTTGATGATACTGATTTCAGAAAATCAATTCCGCGTTTTCAGGGAGAGCAATTTTATAAAAATATAGAGTTGGTTAATGAAATTCAGAAAATGGCAAACGAAAAACAAATTACTGCTTCTCAATTAGCACTTTCTTGGATTACATCAAAAAACATTCTATCAATTCCGGGAACAAAACGTGTAAAATATGTAGAACAAAATATTGCTCGCGAGCACAAATGGTTTTAACTCCAGAAGAAATGAATCATTTAGAAACTATTATTCCGCTTGGTACTCAAACGGGTGCGCGATATGATGATGCTAATATGGCGGGAATCGATAAATAATAACTTAACTAATTACTTTGGAAAAGTTATCTTTACGATAGCTTTTCCTCTTTTTATATTCTTTAATTATTTCGTCATGAAAAAAGAAATTCATATTCCGTATCCGATCCAATCTATTTCAGAATTACATTCTTTGCTTAAAATTCCGAAACCAGAACATCCTTTGGTAAGTTTTGTCGATTTAAGTAAAATAACCTGTCATTTTGATGATAACCTGAAAAGTGTTGTGTATTCTTTTTACACCGTTTGCATCAAAAAAGGTTTTACTGGAAAAATGAAATACGGACAAAACACTTATGATTTTGATGAAGGTGTTATGACTTTTATGTCGCCGGGACAAGTAATCTCAACAGAAGTTAGTGTTGACACAGCCGTTTATGGAGCTATGTTAGTAATTCATCCAGATTTTATGCAAAATTATGCTTTAGCCAAAAACATAAAAGATTATGGCTATTTTTCGTATGCTGTGAGCGAAGCTTTGCATCTTTCTGATAAAGAACAAGCGATGATTACAGGAATTATGAAAAACATCGAACAAGAATATTGCTCTTCGATCGATGCTTTTAGTCAGGATGTGATGATTTCGCATATCGAATTGCTACTGAATTATTGCAACCGTTTTTATAACCGACAATTTATTACGCGTAAAAGTGCCAATAATACGCTTTTAACGAAGTTGGAAACTTTGTTGTCTGATTATTTTGAAGGCGATAAAGTACAAAAATTCGGATTGCCAACGGTGGCTTATATTTCAGATGAACTGAATGTTTCTCCTAATTATCTGAGTGATATGTTACGTTCTTTAACGGGTCAAAGTACGCAAGACATCACATTCATAATAAAATCATCGAAAAAGCAAAAGAATTACTGACAACTACCTCGTTGAGTGTGAGCGAAACGGCATATCAATTGGGTTTTGAATATCCGCAGTCGTTTAATAAATTATTTAAGAGTAAGACCAACGTTTCTCCTTTAGAATTTAGAAGTTCTTTTAATTAATTTTTAAATAAAAGCGAAATATTTTACCGCAAAGTTCGCAAAGATTTTTCGCAAAGATTCGCAAAGTTTATTTTATATAATAAGCAGGCAAAGTTCGCAAAGTCAAATCAATACAAAGCTTTGCGAACTTTACTTTTTTTATAAAAACTTAATACTAAAAAAAACTTTGCGGACTTTGCGGTAAAATTATGTTCACCGTTTGGCAACTTGGAATTTTGAGTTTAAAAATTGGAATTTAGTTTTTCAGTCTTTTGTAAAGTCGTTTCGCCTATAGAATTTAGAAGTTCATTAATTCTTAAATAAAAAAGCGAGATATTTTACCGCAAAGTTCGCAAAGATTTTCCGCAAAGATTCGCGAAGGTTTATTTTATATAATAAGCAGGCAAAGTTCGCAAAGTCAAATCAATACAAAGCTTTGCGAACTTTAATTTTTTTATAAAAACTTAATACTAAAAAAAACTTTGCGGACTTTGCGGTAAAATTATGTTCAAAATTTGGCAAACCTAGAATTTTGAGTTTAAAAATTGGAATTTAGTTTTTCAGTCTTTTGTAAAGTCGTTTCGCCTATAGAATTTAGAAGTTCATTAATTCTTAAATAAAAAAGCTAGATATTTTACCGCAAAGTTTGCAAAGATTTTTCGCAAAGATTCGCAAAGGTTTCATTTTATATAATAAGCAGGCAAAGTTCGCAAAGTTAAATCAATACAAAGCATTGCGAACTTTACTTTTTTTATAAAAACTTAATACTAAAAAAACTCTGCGGACTTTGCGGTAAAATTATGTTCACAGTTTGGCAACTTGGAATTTTGAGTTTAAAAATTGGAATTTAGTTTTTCAGTCTTTTGTATAGTCTTTTCGCCTATAGAATTTAGAAGTTCATTAATTCTTAAATAAAAAAGCGAGATATTTTACCGCAAAGTTCACAAAGATTTTTCGCAAAGATTCGCAAAGTTTATTTTATATAATAAGCAGGCAAAGTTCGCAAAGTTAAATCAATACAAAGCATTGCGAACTTTACTTTTTTTATAAAACTTAATACTAAAAAAAACTTTGCGGACTTTGCGGTAAATTATGTTCAAAGTTTGCCAACTTGGAATTTGGAATTTAAAAATTGGAATTTAGTCTCTCATGTAATATTTTAAAGTACGGAAAAGCCTTTAATAATCGGTCGCCGTGCCAAGAGAACATTTCGCCATCAACGAAAACAGTTTTGGCGTGATGCGTAAATCTGCCTATCTCAAAAGCATCTTCTTCTTTAAAAGGATATGGTTCCGAAGAAAGGAAAACAATATCAGGATCGCCTTCTAAACGCATTTTTTTTAGTTCGATTTCAGGATAACGCCCTTTATCTTCGTAGATATTTTTAAAATGATTTAGCTTTAATAATTCATTTATATAAGTATCATTTCCCACGACCATATACGGGTTTTTCCAAATAAAATATGCTTGCTTTTTTTGACGGAATGTCTTTGATGTAATTTTTGAAATCGCTCAAGGCGAAAGCCAATTTGTCATTCCACTTTTGAGCTTCGGTTCTGCAATTGAATAATTGACCGAAGTCTGAAATCATCTGAAAATTATCTTCAATAGAAATAATATTCGTAACCCAAACTGGACAAATTTCCTGTAATTGTTTTACGATTTCTTCTGTATTTTCCTCTTTATTACAAATGATAATATCGGGCTGTAAAAGCTTTATTTTTTCGAAATGAATTTTCTTCGTTCCGCCGACAATCTTTTTAGTTGATTTAAAATGAAACGGATGCACACAAAACTTCGTAATTCCGATGATTTTCTCTTCCAAACCTAAATCATACAACAACTCGGTTTGCGAAGGCACTAAAGAAATTATGCGTTTTGAAGCATTTTCAAAAGAATGGACGGTTCCTATTTGATCTGTTAACTGTTTCATAGTATTCAGTCCCAGTCTCAGTATTCAGTCCCAATTTGAGACTGATTACTGAGACTGAATACTTTTATTTATTAGCAATAATAAAAGCCATTTCTTTTTGCACAGATAAAGCTTCTTCCCTAGCCTTTTCAGCGAAGTCGGTTCCTTTTGAAGCGTAGATAATTGCTCTTGCAGAATTTACCAAAAGACCAATTTTATCATTCATTCCATATTTACAAACTTCAGACAAACTGCCGCCTTGAGCGCCAATTCCTGGAACTAGTAAGAAACTATCTGGAACAATTTTTCTAATTTCAGCAAAATATTCAGCTTTTGTAGCGCCTACAACGTACATTAAATTTTCGCTGTTTTTCCATGTTTTAGAAGTTTCCAAAACCTGTTTGTATAATTCTTTTGCTTCGCCTTGGGTTCCGTTAATCGTTAAAGTCTGAAAATCAAAAGCACCTTCATTTGAAGTTAATGCTAACATTATAGTATGTTTATTTTCGAAAGCCAAAAACGGCTCAACAGAATCTTTTCCCATGTATGGGGCAACGGTTACACTATCAAAATTTAAGTCTTCAAAAAAAGCTTTTGCATACATACTTGAAGTATTTCCAATATCACCTCGTTTTGCATCGGCGATGGTGAATATTTCAGGATACTTTTCGTTAATGTAATTAATAGTTTTCTGCGGCGACATCCATCCTTTGATTCCGTATGCTTCAAAAAAAGCGGTATTCGGCTTATAACCAACGGTTAAATCGTGAGTTGCATCTATAATTGCTTTATTAAATTCAAAAATTGGATCTTCTGTTTCTAATAAATGTTGCGGCATTTTATCTAGATCAGGATCTAAACCAACGCATAAGAATGATTTTTTTTGAAGAATTTGTTCGTGTAGTTGTTGTGTTGTCATGTTGTATTTTGCTAGTGCGGCAAAATTACAAATTATAATTGTAAATGTTATTAATGGTTGATTGTGAATTCTGAATGATAAAAATGAATTAATTATCTTAATTTCAAATAAACATTGAATTCCTGTAACAACTCTGAAAAATTGTGTAATGAAAAAATCTAAAATGAGATTATCTTTGTAAAAATCTTAAAATTAAGACAATTATGAGCCCAAATATCGGAATCTCTCCAAAAAACTTAAAGAAGAGCGCCACTATACTAGCCACGATTTTATCTAACGAAATGACATTATATGTAAAAACGAGAAAATTTCACTGGAACATTTCAGGAAATAGCTTCATGGAATTACATAAATTATTTGAAGATCAATACAGAATTCTTGAAGCTAATATTGATGAAGTTGCAGAACGCATCAGCCAGCTTGGAGAAAAAACAATTGGAACAATGAAAGAGTTTATAGACAATTCAACTCTTAAAGAATCTCCAAAAGAATATGCTTCGCAAAAACATATGTTATCGGAACTTTTAGAAAACCATGAGCAATTGGTAACTGAATTTAGAGATTACATTCCTGTTTTTGAAAATGAAACAAATGATGCAGGATCTGCCGATTTCGTAACAGGACTACTGCAGGAGCACGAAAAAATGGCTTGGATCTTAAGAAGATATCAAGTTTAAAAAATAAAATGAAAATTATGCGACAGTAGATGAAATTAATGTAACAGAAGCTGTTTGATAATTTGGAACTTTACATTATTAATAACAACAAACAAAAAATATCATGAATACTACAGAGATAAAAGGAAACTGGAATGAGTTAAAAGGAAAATTAAAACAAAAATATGCTGAATTAACAGATGATGATTTAATGTTTGCTGAAGGAAAAGAAGACGAAATGTACGGAAAACTGCGGCAAAAATTAGGTAAAACTAAAGAAGAATTTCATCAGATCCTGTCAGATTTGTAAATCCTTGCAACTCAATCAGGAAATACCGTCTAGTAAAAAATATTAGACGGTATTTTTTTGATAATTTTGTTTTAAAATGCATTTATCTTGTAATTCTAATCTTTTTTTAAGCAAAAACACCAAATAAAATAAGTATCTTTAACCAAATTTCTATAAAATGAAACTATTTATAAAGTTCGACATTAACACGATCTGCTCTCTATATTTAAAACAAAACCTAGAACAAAATAATATAAATTTTACAACATTAGGGTTTGGAGAAATTGAGATTGAAGACAACATTGATGCTGAAGCGCTGGAAAAATTAAAACAAAAATTAACTCCGTGCGGCTTTGAAGTAGTTGAAAATCAAAAAAGTGTATTAGTCCAAAAAATAAAAGATGCCATCATCGAACTTGTTTTTATGGATGACAGTAATAATTATAAAAGTTCTGTGTTTTTAGCTGAGAAGTTAAACCACAGTTACGGCTATTTATCAAATGTTTTCTCAGAAGTAACTTATTCTTCTATAGAAAACTTTATTATTTTACAGAAAATCGAAAGAGCAAAACAATTGATTATTATCAATGAAATGAGTTTGACCGAAATAGCTTTTTTACTAAATTACTCCAGTGTAGCCCATTTGAGTACGCAGTTTAAAAACACAACCGGAATTACTCCGTCTGCTTTTCAGAGAATTATTAAAAAAAGAAGAGAAAATTTAAAATAAAAAAAACCTAAATACCGCAATCAAATGCAGAAAAACGCATTACACATTTTACTAGCTGATGATGATGAAGATGATCGTCTTTTCTTCAAGGACGCTTTTGAAGAAATAAAAATCCAAACAAATGTAAATTTCGTACATGATGGGATGCGACTAATGGAGCATTTAATGAATACAGATAATAAACTACCGGATATTTTATTTCTCGATTTAAATATGCCTAAAAAAACAGGTAAAGAATGTTTAATTGAAATCAAAAAAACGGATCATCTTAAAGATATAATCATTGCGATCTACTCTACTTCTTCTTCTGAGGAAGATATCGAAGATACCTTCATTCAAGGTGCTAATATTTACATCAAGAAACCAAGTGATTTTAACACATTAAAAAAAATAATTAATGAAGTCGTGACCGTAAACTGGCATTATCATACTTCAGGTTTAAACCGTGATAATTTCTTGTCGCGACTAAAATAAGAGCATACCAATGAAGTGGATCCCAAATTTTAATTCTTCAAACTCTTTGAGAGTTATTTTTGTAATCGCAGTTTTCATTCTGTTATTTCTTTCTTCTATCGCTTATAAACATAATCAGGACTTGAACGAATCAAGCAAACTGGTTATGCATACATACGAAATCAACATCCAGCTCGAACGATTAATGTCGGCTATTAAAGATGCAGAAACGGGCCAGCGAGGATATATTATCACTCGCAATGCCCGTTTTTTAACGCCTTACATTTATTCCCGAGATAAAGTAAATACTTCTTTTATTACTTTAAAAAAGCTCACTGCCGATAATCCGCAGCAACAGCACAATCTTCAAAAACTTTTCAAACTTATTACCCAGCGTTTTGTGTCTTTCGAAAACTGTCTAAAATACAGTGATCCTAAAACGTACGACAAAAGAAAATTAGACAATCATATGTTTGGCGGTCGAATTTTAATGGAGAACATTCGTTTTAAAGTCGATGAAATGAATGATATTGAAAAAACTTTTCTAAAAAAAGACTTAAGATTTATGATTCTGAAATCTCATTAAGTCCGCTTTTTTCGATTTCTTTATTCTTAGTAGCTTTACTTTTTATTTTATTGGCGTATAGACAAATCAGCCGTGATTTTCAACGTCTAAAAGTTTTCAATAAAAGACTTCTAATTTCAAACGGATTAATCGCTGAATCTGAAAACATTGGTAATTTTAGCACCTGGCAGTGGGATTTGGATTCTGATAAAATTGATTATTCTGATAATCAATATCGTCTGCTGGGTCGCGAACCAAAATCTTTTGTACCAAACAAAGCAACACTTCTAAAATTTGTTCATCCAGATGATAAGGAAACATTTGCTGAATATATGGACGGAATCGTCGACAAAAAGAAGCTTACGTTTGTGTATTATAAAATTGTTCGAGCAGATTATGAGGTTCGCTATTTTAAAACAACAGGAAAAATTGTAACCGACCAGCAGGGAAGCAAAATTTTACTTGGAATTAATTTTGACATCACAGATGAGCATTTATTAAATATCGAACTTCAAGAACGAAATAAAGAACTAGAGAAAAGCAATAAAGAACTGGCTTCTTTCAATCACGTTGCAAGTCACGATTTGCAGGAACCGCCGCGAAAAATCCAGACTTTTATTTCGAGAGTTTCAGATGCCGATAAAGATGTTATGTCTGAAAGTGCAAAAAATTATATTTATAAAATTGAAAGCTCAGCAAAAAGAATGCGCGTTTTAATTGATGACCTTCTATTATTCTCCAGAACCAATACAACGAAGAAGGAGTTTATTAAAATGAATTTAAATGAACTGCTAGACAATGCAGAATCTGAACTTGTAGAAATTATAGAAGAGAAAAAAGCCGTTATTAGAAGTGAAAAACTTCCGAAACTGGCCGTAATTCCGTATCAGATTGAGCAGTTGTTTATCAATTTAATTGGAAACTCATTAAAATACAGCCGTCCCGATGTTGAACCTGAAATTACTATTTCGAGCGAAAAAGTAAATTCTTCTGAATATCCTGAGATTTTAGAGCAATCGGTAAAGAAATTTCATAAAATAACTTTCACAGATAACGGAATGGGATTTGACCCGCAGTTTAAAGAAACTATTTTTATTCTTTTCCAGCGCCTTCATTCTAAAACAGATTATCCAGGAACTGGAATTGGACTAGCGATTTGTAAGAAGATCGTAGAAAATCATAAAGGGCATATTACTGCCGATAGTACGATTGGAAAAGGATCTTCGTTTACAGTTTTTCTTCCCGATTAAAAGTTTAAAATTATAGTTTTATACTTATCTATATATGAACTAATAATTATATAGTAAAACTAAACCTCCGATTTATACAATTGTAAGAAAAAAAATTAGTCTGCAATACTACTATAAAAAGAGAAATCTTAGAAAATTCTAAGATTTCTCTTTTTTTTACGCCTTTTAAAAATCAATTAAAACCTTGATTTTTAAAGGGTAAACAGCCAAAATAATTCTATTATGGGAATTATATAACGTTTCATTTTTATGCTGTAAAGTAAAATCTTTCATTCGTTAGCATCTTTGTATTGTAATACTTTAGGAAGTAATAATGAATGCAATTTTCCAATTAAAAGCTTCAATTTTCAAAGTGTTTTTCTTTTTGATATTTGTTTTATGTATGACGTCATGCAAAAAAATTAATCCGATTGAAAACTCTTTAAGAAACCAAGCTTTAGCAATAACAGAAAGAGAAGAAACAGAAGCCTTCTTTTTTATTTCGACGGCAAATGCGAGTAAGTCATTTATTTCAAAAAGTCAAATTGCACAACAAAAAAGTTCAGACGCCATAGTTCAGGAATTGAGTAAAAGAATTGAAATTCAAGAAAATCAAGTTCTAGATGAAATAACAAAAATGGCCACTTTAAAGCTCATTGTCATTACTGAAATTAATGCCACGCACAAAAGAGACCTGTACAACCTTATTGATGCAAATGGCACCGAATTCAATGATGTTTATTTAAACACAATGAAAGATGCTTTAAACAGCCAGATTGAGTTATTTGAAGCTATTTCTAGAGAAACAAACGATAAAGCAATTCTAGAACTAGTACTAAGGTATTTGCCTGAACAATATAAACTCTTAAGAGAGACAGAAAGAATAAAAAGACAAAATGTTTAAAAGCCTATTATCTATCAATTAACTAAAATTTTTAACTATGAAAATGCAAACAAATTTTTTATGCGCCTTAACACTTTTTTTAACAGCTTCATTTGGAATGCTTGCACGCTCAAGACAATAATGTAAATACCGAGTTTGGTGTAAAAGGAGGATTCAACATGTCTAACTTATACGGCGACGGAGATGATGTAGATGACAACAATGTTTTATACGGTTTTAACGCCGGAGTTTATGCTACACTTCCTATTTCAGATTTTGTAGCCATTCAGCCAGAGATTTTGTTTACTACAAAAGGTGCTGAATTTGAATACAACAATGCTCTTGCAAGCGGGAGTACAAAATTCAAATTAAACTATATCGAAGTTCCTTTATTAGTAAGAGTAAATGTTACTAAAAACTTTAATATTCATGCCGGTGGATACGCTTCTTACTTAGTAAGTTCTAAAATAACAGGTGAAGGAAGCGTTGATTTTGATCAAGAAATTGACAGAGACGATTTAGCAAAATTTGATGCAGGTATCGGCGCAGGTGTTGGAGTTGATTTTGACCCGATCAGTATTGGAGTTCGTTACAACTACGGTTTAACAACTGTTGGAAAAGAAAGAAATGACGGCTTTGGAGGTACATACACAATTCCAGATGCAAAAAACAGCAATTTGACTTTATACCTTTCGTATAAGTTAAACTAATAAAAAAAATTAATTATAAACCACTAAAATAAAAAACCATGTCAAACTTATTATATACAATCGCAGTGATTCTGGTAATTCTTTGGGCTTTAGGGTTCTTTGTTTACAGTTTCGGAAGTATTATTCACATTCTGTTAGTAATTGCCATTATCGCAGTATTGCTTAGACTTATTAAAGGTCGAGAAATTTAAATTAAATTATTAAATCAACAAATTTTAAATATTAATCCATTAAATCAATTATTATGAAAACTAGTAGCACAATTTTAGGAATTTTAGAGATGCTGCAGCATGAGAGCGTTTATAGGAGTATTGTTTGCACCAGACAAAGGTTCAAATACAAGAAAAAAAATCAAAGATAAATCGAAAGATTACGGAGATAACATTAAAACAAAATTTGACGGTATTGTAAGCACAATTTCTTCAAACGGTAAAGACATTATCGAAGAAGGAAAATCTAAACTTAACCAAGTGAAAGATGATTTCAATGCAATCAAAGATGAAGCTAAAACTGTAAAAACAAACTATTAATAAACAACTATTAATAAGTGAATTTTTCAAACCATAAAACCCTATATCATGGAACCAAATGCAACAACAAACGAGAACTTAAATCTTTATGAAAAAGCTGAAAACTATGCTAAAACAAGTTTAGAATTACTAAAACTAAAAACAGTATGTTCAGTTGCTGACGGTGTTTCATCATTAGCATCAAAGATAGCAATCGGGATTGTTGTTGCATTTTTTACCTTGTTCCTTAATATAGGGATTAGCTTATGGGTTGGCAAGTCGCTTGGAGAATATTATTACGGATTTTTTATCATGGCACTTTTCTATTTGATAGTAGCTGTTGTAATTGTAAAATCACACCATAAACTGATAAAAACACCAATTGGAAATACTATTATTTCAAGTATTTTAAAAGAAACAAAGAACTAAGATTTAATTATTAATAGATATAAAAGACTAATTTATGGAGGCTATATTAAATATTGATCAATTAAATCAAAAAATTCAAGAATTAGAAGTTCGTCAGGATACAGAATGGTGCGCTATCAAAGACCATGTCGATGATATTAAGGAGAATTTAAAGCCAATCAATTTAATTCGAAATACTGTTGAAGAAATTAATGAAACAGTAGGTTTTAAAAGTCACATCGCGCAATCTGCTATCAGCATCGGAATTGGATATTTAGCAAAAAGATTTATAGTCGGAAAAGGTGACTCTATGTTTAAAGGCATCTTAGGCTCAGTTGTACAGCTTATTGTTACCAATCTGGTTTCTAAACCACACGAAACTTCAAATGAACCTTCGGAAGAAGAATCATCACAATACGAACCATCTAGAGAGTAATTGTCAAACTGATAAAATTTTATATTATGGAAAAGTTAAGCGAAATAGTATTAAAAAATGGTGTATACGTTTACTCGAATCTATATAAATGTTTTGAATATACGAGAGTATTTCTAGGTATCTAACTTTCATTATACGCTTTTGGGGAAGCGGTTAATGAAGATAAGACCTTCACTATATATTTAAAAAAGCAGAATATACTACATGTATATTCTGCTTTTTTTTAGGTTCATAGCGACAGAGGTACAAAGGAGCAAAGTTTTTTAAACGCGTACCTCTGGACCTTTGTAACTTTGAACCTTTGAACCTTTGACCCTTTAATTATAATTTTGATAAATCGGCAGTTTTAAACCTACATAAACATTGGTCGCTTTAGAATTGTTGGAGAACAAATTTGAAACAAGTGATCCCGAACCAATAAATATTGGACCGGCTCTAAAACCAGTTCCAATTTGAGTGCCGCTATATTCCATCCAAGTTACGGGAATGTAGAAACTAAATTGTCTTGTTTCGTATCTCGGCGTAAAAGTAACCGAATTAGCAATGGCAGTTCCGTTGATTTTATTGGCATTAACCAATCCGAAATCGCCGCTTAAATTCAGGTAAAATTTGTTGTCGATATTCCAGTCAAAGTTGGTGTGCAAAGTAGTTGGAAGACTTGCTTTTACCGCTTTTCTAGAAGAGGTTTTGGTATAATTGGAATCAAAAAATTCAAAGATATCTTCTGCATCTTGAATATCTTCTTGTGTAACCCTTCCTGTTAGATTGTAAGTGTTTTCGGTAACGTTTTTGTAATTTAGACTTCCAATATCAGTTACAGAAGCTGCGGCTTTAAATTTATAACGGTTTCCAACACAAGTATGGCAATTGGTGCGGTATTCATATGTAAAACCTAAATCTACGCCGACGCCAGCCGAAGTTGGATCGAACTTTTGTTTGTCTCCATTTTCATAATCGTAACTCGCGACCGTTCTTAAGGTTCCAGTCGAATAATATTCGCTCAATGCCGGGTTTACAACATTTCTATTAAAAGCCACACTCAAATCACTTCCGTTGATGTAACTGTTTGCTCCTGCCATTAAATACTTTAATGTGATTCCGCCTTTAACAAAATGATCGTCGCGGTCTAATAAAACCGTTCCGTAAGACGCGCCAATCTCTGCCCATGAATTCGTTACCCCATTCGGATTTCCGCCGTTAATCATAAAACTATTCGAAACATCCAAATCTTTATTGACCTCATCGACTAGTTCACCGTTTATACCCACAAGATTCGTTACACTGCGCACACGAGTAAAAAGCGCAATACTATGCACAGGCGTAATATTCAACATAAACGAAGGACCGAGAATATCTACGTTCAAATTCCCTCTGTTATTCGATTTAAAATTTTTGCTGGCATCAACATCTAGATCATAATCGCCGTCTAGGGCATCTAAAACGTTGATTCCGTATAAATCGTTTTGTCCCGTTGCACTTACCGAACCAATAGTAACATCGGCTTTGTACTTAGAATCGACAACCGCAGACGGATTAAATAATACGCCATGAATTCCAGCATAATTATCATCTCGAAATCCGAAATACGATTGCGACCGTGCATAAAAAAAGCTTCCAAAGAAGCAAAATAAGAGTAAAGTTTTCTTCATAAATTAATTGGTTTGGTTATGTATTGTCATGTTTACTAGTTGCAAATATTTAATAAAAATGCCGAAAAAAAAAGGTTTTTTTCGAGGTACTAAGGAACTAAAGGGCTTTCCCGAGGCTTCGATGCAAAGATTTATTAAAAGCGCTTATAAATCTTACTTAGCATTTAATAATGGGCAGTTTTTTTTAAGGTGCTGAGGGACTAAGATGCTATCCCGAGGCTTCGGGACTAAGATTTTTATGCTAATAGAAAAAAATTCCGATAAAAAATGGCTCAAAAAAAACATTCTCAGAATCAAAACATAGCCCGCGGTTTCAACCGCGGGAACACAATATCTTGACACAAGATTTTTAAGCCAATAGAAAAACAATTCCCATAAACAATGGTTCAAAAAAAATATTCTCAGAATCAACTCATAGCCCGCGGTTTCCACCGTGGGAGCGCAATATATTGACACAAGATTTTTAAGCCAATAGAAAACAATTCCCATAAAAAAATGGTTCAAAAAAAAAGCATTATCAAAATCAAAACATAGCCCGCGGTTTCAACCGCGGGAACACAATATCTTGACACAAGATTTTTAAGCCAATAGAAAACAATTCCCATAAACAATGGTTCAAAAAAAATATTCTCAGAATCAAAACATAGCCCGCGGTTTCAACCGTGGGAGCGCAATATATTGACACAAGATTTTTAAGCCAATAGAAAACAATTCCCATAAAAAAATGGTTCAAAAAAAGCATTATCAAAATCAAAACATAGCCCGCGGTTTTAACCGCGGGAACACAATATCTTGACACAATACAATCTAATATATTTACAATACATTCCTAACAGGTAATATCAAATACGTAATCCTAATTCGTCTCCCGCGGTTGAAACCGCGGGCTATATCTGATTATAGAAATTAAAAAAAGCAAAAAAAAGCCGAACGTAAGTTCGGCTTTAATATAATTTAAGTTCAAAGAAAAAAACCTCTGACCCTTTGCTCCTATGTCCCTCTGAACCTCAAAAAGTTTACATTAGTAAACTTCAGAAGCCTCTTTCAATTTCTCCATATTGTTAACCAATTGAAGCTCGGCAACAATTTTCTGAATGTCACCATTCATGATATTTCCTAGATCGTAAAGCGTTAAACCAACTCTATGATCAGTTACACGACCTTGCGCATAGTTGTAGGTACGAATCTTAGCCGAACGGTCACCAGAACTAACCTGAGAAGTACGTTTTGTAGCATCTTCAGCTTCTTTCTTAGCCAATTCCATTTCGTATAAACGAGAACGTAAAACCGTTAACGCCTTATCTTTATTTTTATGCTGTGATTTCTGATCCTGACATTGCGCCACCAATCCTGTTGGAACGTGCGTTAAACGTACAGCCGATTTCGTAGTATTTACAGATTGTCCTCCAGGTCCAGACGAACAGAAGAAATCTACACGAACATCGTTCATATCGATCTGTACATCAAACTCTTCTGCTTCTGGTAAAACCATAACAGTAGCGACCGATGTATGCACACGACCTTGAGTTTCTGTCTGTGGCACACGTTGTACACGGTGAACACCCGCTTCAAACTTCAAAGTACCGTAAACATCCTCTCCCGAAACCTCAAAAATAACCTCTTTGAAACCTCCAGAAGTACCCTCGTTCATATCCACAACAGATGTTCTCCATCCTTGTGCTTCACAATATTTGGTATACATTCTAAATAAATCACCTGCAAAAATACTCGCTTCGTCCCCACCTGTTCCGGCGCGAATCTCCACCATTACATTTTTAGCATCTTCAGGATCTTTAGGAATCAACATAAATTTGATTTCCTCCTCTAATTGAGGCAAGCGTTCTTTTGCTTCATCCAATTGCATTTTGGCCATTTCGGTCATATCTGCATCGCTTCCGTCAGCAATAATTTCGTTTGCTTCGTCAATATTTGCTAAAACAAGAATGTATTCTTCTCTCTTTTCAACCAAAGCTTTTATGCTTTTATATTCTTGGTTGAGTCGCACATAACGTTTTTGATCAGCAATAACATCCGGCTGAATAATCAAATCCGAAATCTCATCAAAACAGCCGCTTTACATATTGAAGTCTATCTAACATTTTCTAATTCCTTTTATTGGACTGCAAAATTACGAAATATTTATTGATTATTCTAGTGTTGATTTTTTGTGTTTTTTGAGGAGAACTTTTAGTGGAAGTAAGATGGTTTTTAGGAGCTGTTTCCTGCTATCCGCTATATCTTTTTAGGCAGAACGTTTACGGTTTTAATAAGTTCTTTTTCGTTTGCCTAAAAAGGATGTCGCTATTATCAGGGCTAGGGCTTTTCGCTTTTTTTTAGACGGTTACGGTTTTCCGTAATGTATTTGGATTTTAAGAAATTACTTTTATCAAAATAACTTTGTACATCATTTACATAAAAATCAGGTGTTTTTACGTGGTGACAAATTTAGATTTAATACGATGTTTGTTTCATTTACAGATATTGATTTTCTCTAAAAGAGAAACAATTCTATATAAACTTATTATTCGTTTTTATTTTTCTATAAATATTTTTCAATTAAAAGCACTCATTTATGTTAGCTACTGTCTTAATTCTGCTTCTTCTAATAATCATTATTTCTTGTATACTTTATATTTTTTATTTAAAAATTTTTAAAAAATACACTAGAGAAAGATTTGCTTTTATGTCAGTAATGCTATTAATAGGCCTATTTTCTTCAATTATAATACAAATTTATTCTTCTGAAGGTTATGTTAGTGCAGTAATTAATACTTCAAATTTAGTTTTAAAAACAAAATTGTCTACTTATCAGACTGATTTCAGAGACCACCTACTCACAATAATTTGTTTCATAGCAATTATCAATTTCATATCTAAACTTCACAAAAACTGGAATGGTCCTGTCAGTGAATTACATTTCAATAAAATACGACTTAGTGAAAATCCTTCCATGTTCAACGAAGCGCTTCTGCAACTTAGAGATTTTTTATCATCTAAAAAACTCATAATTCCTCATAGTAGTGTAGAGCAAAATAGTAGATTTAACATTTTTAATATTAATGAAGAAGAAAAAATGCCGTGGTTCGAAAATGTTTTTGAACTTTTAACATTTTCTGATTCTCAATATAAAATTAATCTTGAAAAAGATTATTTCTCAGAAGAAAAAGTTTTTATTTCGAAATATGGTACATTCAATCAAAATATAGCAATTCTTTGCATTATTGATGAACCAAGCGAAAATGAAATTAACCAATTTTTAAAATTCACTAATAATCAACAAGTTACATTTTCAAAATATATTATTGCAATTAAAAACAGTGATGTTATTTCGCAAACTTTTTTAATTCATGGAATTGAAATTATTAAGAAAAGTGAAAAAGAAATGCTGGAAAATCTAGTAGATTTTTCCTCTTATAAGCATTTTATTATTGAACAGTTTAAAGGCAAAGAAATTTCAACAGGAAGCAATCTTACTCTTGAGCAAATTTATGTTGGTCTAAATGGAAAAACTGAAGAAGGTAATTTGATTGGGGATGTAAAACATTTTATATCAAATTGGCTTAATGAAAGAACTGAAAATAAACATCTTGCAATTTTAGGAGAATATGGATGTGGCAAAAGTGTATTATCGTTAAAAGTAACTTATGATTTGCTTTTAAATAGAAAATTTGGAGATAGAATTCCTATACTTTTAGAATTAAGAGGAAAAAGTCCGAGAAATCTAAATGTAACAGAAATGTTTTCGACTTGGGGAGCTAATTACAGATTAGATGCTTCATCTCTATTAAAATTACATAAGGCTGGTAAACTCTTAATAATTTTCGAAGGATTTGATGAAATGGACATGATAGGTGATCGAGAAATGCGTCTAAATCATTTTCAAAGATTATGGGAATTTGCAATTCCTGAATCAAAAATCATTATCACAGGAAGACCTAATTTTTTTCTTGATAATAAGGAACTTAAAATTAATTTAGGGATTGACAAACCGTATGAAGCTTCTCATTTTTGTCAAGCCATATATTTAGAAAAGTTCAATAAATCCCAAATTACTGACGCTTTAAGGAATATTGATGAAAATACTAGAGAACAAGTTTTAGATATACTATCTAATTCAGCAAATTTAAATTTTTATGATTTAGTTTCAAGACCAGCCATTTTATATTTAGTTGCTGTAATTTGGAAAGATAGAAATTTATCGGATATAAGGGATAAAATCAATTCTGCAGTTATTATTTCTGAATTTATAAAGTATGCATATTCTAGACAAGAAAGTAAAAATATTTTTTCCCTCTATCAGAAAATGAAAGAGAGTATTTTATGTATGGTATTGCCGTCGGAATGCTTTTTTTAAATGATTATTCAAATCAGATAAGTAAAATCGACTTAGAAAATATTATTTTAAAATTATACAAAACTTTTCCTGAAGAGCTAATATCATCTACTTCTGCAATACAATTACCTCGGGAATCGTTAAAAAAGCGTATGGAAGACAGCACCCATGCTGAAGAAACAATTTTAACAGATGTAAGATCTTGTGGTATTTTAGTTAATGAATTATCCAGAAAAGATTTCTTTAAGTTTGCTCATAAGTCATTTTTAGAATATCAGGTTAGCAGTTATTTTGTTGAAAGTGTTTTACAAGATAAAGGAGAATATAATGCAATTATGAATTCAATTACAAATTCTTTAGATATAAATCTTTCATCTTTTACACACTCGCCAGAAACTATTGCATTCACCTCAGAAATATTAATTTCAAAATTAAACCTAATATCTACTAACGATCATTTAAAAGTAGGAAAAGAACTTTTCCGTATTTTATATCCTAATAAAATACTTGGAAAATTCCCATATTTAGCGACGATTAATTGATACAGTAAGTATCTCGAAAAGAATCCAGTTGATATACACATTTACAACTGCATTAATTACCGCAATTTTTATATTATTTTTCAAAACATATATTTTAAAAAATCATGAGATTTTATTTACTTTATTAGTGTTACATCTACCAATATTTTTAATTACATTTAATAAAGTAAACTTTCATAAAACGTCAAAGCGAATTACAATTTGGCTTCAATGCTTGCAAACAGCTTAATATTTCAGATGACATAATTCATAAAATTATCCCTAAATCATATACAAAAATTATAGAAAACCCTCCTACGTTCAATACTTTTTTTGAAATAGTTACTTTTAGGAGAAAAATTGCAGATAAGACAAATAAATAAGTTTAACCAAGCGCGGATTTGCAACCCCGCTCTTCGAAGTGTTGTCACTATCGCGATCGCTGTACGAAGTCTCCTGACTTCGTACCCATTCCAATAAGCAACAATGTATATTAAATGTATTACACATAATATTTGAATTTTTAACAGAAAACTTACTTAAAGGATAATAATTGCGGGTGCGAAGTCAGGAGACTTCGCCCGCTAGCGCGAGCGTCCCGCTCGTGTACGCAAAAGGAATAGTCACGAGCGGGACGCTCGCGCTAGCGCCAACTAAAAATTAAACTTCAAAACTCAACTTACACAAATCATCCAGCAATTCCATTTCGTCTTCTGGTAATAATTGCAGGGCGATTTCGAGCAACGTCATTACATTAATATCACTGTTGTTTGTAAAACTCGACAAACCTTTTGCATCAGGATTAAGTAGAATAATACTGGCTTTTAGCAAATCTGAAACCATCATATTTAATTCGTTATAAGAAGATATTTGCAACGGTATCGTAAACGAATTGTTTGTTTTATGGTCTGCTTTTAACTTGGTAAAATACTTTCCCTTATTCATTATTTCTAATAATTCTTCTCCTATTTCTTTATTTTGTGATTCCATGATTTTTTAGTTTTTTATTCCGAAACGAAATTAGAAATAATAGATTCGCTATTAGTGATTGTATACAATCGGCTGTATACAACCGAAATTAAAACCAACGCGAAATATCTTATATTTGATAAAACTAAATCTATCAAAAATGAATAAACTGCTCAAAATAAAACTTCTAGGAGTATTTTTATTTCTTACTTCTTGTACTTCGATGTCTCCACTTCAAGTAAATAATACTCTTCCATCTTTAACAAAATCAAAGTACATTTCACAATCAGAAATTGAAATAAATAATTGTAAATACTTGACAAAAAACAGAAGCTATACTGCTCCTATTGGACTGACAGCAAAAGACGATCTAAGAAATGGAGCAAAAGGAATTGATGAATGGGTTACTATAGATGGAGGAAATGCGTATGTTTTAAGAAATTTTAAATGGGTCAATGTAAGCGATGAGACAACTCAGCTTCATATAGAATTTGATACTTTATTGTGCGACTAAAACATTATACTATTTAATGATAATCCAATGAAACTAAAATCAATTTATATTCTCACTGTTTTCCCAGTCGTTTTCATTTGTGCCTGCTTTTTGTGGATGCTACGAAACAAAACATTTGATGAAAAAGCGACCTATATTGGTTATCGGGATAAAGAGCTGGAAAAAACATTTGGAATTACTTTAGAAGAATATGTAAAAAAGAAATCTATTATTGCAGTGGAATTAAATGGAAATGAAAAATACGATGACAGTGTCTTAAATCGTTTTCAACTAGAAATTCAAAAAATAATCAAGGCAGAAGATACAAACAAAGGAATTCACTTAAAATTTAGCAATAAAACTACTTATGAAAATGTGATTCGTTCGTTTACTATTTGTAAAACAGAAGGTCGCAGAACATATATTCCTGATGGGTATGACTTTTGGGTTTTCCCATATTATAAAAAGACCAATTCAAAAGCCAGATAGCACACATTTCTAATCCGTGCCCTCAAGTGGTCGCAAATATAATTATCAAAATAAAAGCTAGAAAAATCTTTTAGCTTTTTGTTTATATTTACAACAAAGAACAAACCAATATTACGGGCAAAGTGTACGAATCCGATCTACGGGAGTTTATAAAAAATAACCTTTTGTAATAAAATCAAATTGAAAACTTAAAACTTTCAACAAATGGAAAATAAGGATTACAAACAACTCATTAAAAATATTGGTACTCCAAATGAGTATTCGGATAGTTTATATTTGGTTTATATCGAACTTTATAAAGCTGATGCAGAATTAGGCAAAATAATTTCAGAACATTCTAAGATCGTTTCAGAGTTAGAATTTGGCTATATCTGTGAAGCCAACATGCAAGATATTCCAGAAATTGCGCGTTCTTTATCTTTAAAAAATCATGCTATTTATCAAATTGTAAGATTAGAAAAGCTTTCTTAAAATATATAAGATATTTTGAAGTCGCACCAAGTCGTAAAACGTCAACTGCTAATAAACCATTCCTAATTTTTATCCTAATACAAGCCTATGCTGATTTTCGCCGGATTTATAGTTTTAGTCCTTTTTGTTGTACATCAGTTTACAAAAAAATCACCTGAATTTTTGCAAAAGGAAAAATTGCAAATGCAGGAAAAAGTAAATATTTTAAAGAAAGATATTATAGAATGGAAACACGATTCGTTAAAAAATGTCACAAACGACATGGATTATTCTTTCGTAAAAAGCATGTCAAGTGTATTAACTGGCGTTATTAATACTAATGACGGTTTGCCAATTATTGCGTTTCAAAGGATAGACAGAGGTCTTTTTGTAAACAGCAGAATATTGGCAAACACTACAGATTTTAAAGTCTATTGCGAATTTAAAAATGAAGAAAAACTTTTCTTCTTTAATGATGTCTATTTAGGAAAAATAACGAAGCATTTTGAAATACTAGATGGCGCAAACAAACAAATTGGAAGGTGTAATCGAAATAATGCACAAAATAGTTTTAAAGTAGAATTCAGATCAGGAGAAGCGACCGTGATTCGGAAAAACTCAGATAGAAAAAACATGGGTAAAAAAATGCGTCGTGTGCGAGGCGAGTTGAGATCTACAATGGTTTTTCGCGATGTTCCACCTCCTACTACTCTAATACTATCTCTTAACACAACCGACGAAGAAGAATTAAAATGGATTATTTCATTGACAATATTTGAAGCTGTTTATTATGGCTTTAGTTTCGTTTCGTAAAAATAGTTTAAAAACCGATAGCGCGACTTTAGGCAATAGGAATGAGAATTGAATACAATGATTAATAATTAAGCTAAATACTATTTCAAAATGGATTCCTTTGAAATTATAACAGGAAGCACTATCGTAGAGTTTGTGGAATAGGACAAATAACTTTTTTTAGCTTTGCTTCTATTGCGTTTTACCTGTAGATTTTTTTTTTTTTGAGAGTTACGGTTTTCCGTAAGAAAAATACCCTGCAATGAATTACTTTTGAGAATAAAGTTAACAGCAGGTCATATTAAACTCTCACGTCATGAAAAAAATAGTATTCTTTTTCTTCTTTTGCTATGTATATCTTGCAAGTCTAATATGCCAGAAGATATAAATTGGGAAGTAACGAAAGAGACACCAAATCCAAACTTAAGCATAAATAATATTGAAGTTAGTTTAAATAAAAAAATTGATATTGCCGCTCTTCAAGAAATTGCAAGAAATATCAAAGATGACAATTGTCAATATAATAAGATTTGGATCTTTTATCGCATAACAGACACAAATGAAAAAATTGTTTGGGCTACTACGCATTTTACACCAAATTTAGAAATAAACATTGTTACACCGACAATAAAGCGAGACATGACATTTTATAAAATATCCAAGTAGAATGACAATTTCAAAGTTTTATAAACCCCGCTTTTCGAAGTGTTGCCACTAGCGACGTATCAATTACGTACTTTTCTAAACAGTTTGTAGATAAAATATAGTACAACTACTAAAAATATAAAAATAAATATTTGCCATAGCAAAGCAATCCAATCTGAAAATCATCAATTAATACTTTCATAATTTACTTAAATTTGGTAAACAGAAAATAAAAAAACAATCTCTGTTTCAGACAGAATTTAATCCTTTATTTGTAAATAGTGAAAAATTAAAACCATGGAAAACTTCGACTGGACATCTTTCACCAAAAAAATAGCCATTAAAGCTGAAATCAGTGCCATTTATAATGCTTGGACAATTGCTGAGGAATTAGAAAAATGGTTTCTCGAAAAGGTATCTTTTTTTGATGCTAATCAAAAACCAATAAGCAAAGATGAGGCAGTTGCGAGCAGGCAGTACATATGAATGGTTTTGGTATTTGTACGCTGATCCCATGTTGGGAAAAATTACTGTCGCCAATGGAAAAGATCAATTGCAATTTACATTTGAAGGAACTTGTCTGGTAGATGTAAAGTTGAGCAAAAGCAACGGCTATACGATCGTAGAACTTTGTCATCATAATATTCCAACAGATGAAAATTCGAAACAATATATTAGACTGGGCTGTGCAAACGGCTGGCATTTTTATTTGACGAATCTTAAATCGGTTTTTGAAGGAGGTTTGGATTTACGTAATAAGGATGAGAATTTGAATCCTATGATTAATAATTAAATTTTTAATAACGAAAATGGATCCTTTTGAAATTATATCAGGCCGCATTATTCTGGAATTTTTGGGAGCTTCAGCGCGATTTCTTTATTTCAATTTAACCACAGCCGCTAAACGACAATGATTTTAGAACATTTTCAAGTTTCTGGTCACCAAGCGGAAGTAATAAAAAAAGAGATGATAATAGTAATCGAAATCATATGATTGGCGTTTTATTTTTAGGAGCTTTTATAATGACATTAATCATATTTAATGTTTAATTTATTACAGTTAAAATGGGATATAATTTTTATAATGCAGAAACCGAGATTCTGTATCTCCACAACTCATCAGAATATGATACTTTGTCTCCTTTTAAATTCTGCGCAAATAATCTTCATCGAATAAACGACAGAATAAAAAATGGAGAAACAATCAAAATCATAAAAAATCTGAATAAAGAAAATTCCAAAACGTATATAATTGAAAACACCGCAGATTTTAAAATTTGGGTCGAAAAAATATATAACGGAGGTTTTGAAAATTATCTTGAAACTGGAATGAAATGATAATGTACGCTGGCACAAGAACAAACAAAAAATCTGTATTAGTACTGCAAATGAAACCTATAGAAACAATTCCAGTATTTCTATTTTTCTTTTGACATAAATTTTGGATCAAATTAAAGTATGCTTATCATTCTGAATTGTATATATTTGAAGAACTCTAAATCCAAAAAACAAATATGATTAAAAAACTACCTATTCTATCTTTTACTTTTTTTCTCTTACTTTTTTTTGTCAATCAAAATACTTTAAATGCTAAAACTATTCGTTTTTTTGCTGGTCCAACACCAGATGCAAAAGGTATTTTGTATGTAAAAAAAGGAAGCAATGGCGATGGCTCTTCTTGGAATAATGCATTAGGAGAATTGATAACTGCCATAGAAAGTACTAATCCCGCTATTGTTCAAATATGGGTGTCTTCGGGAAGTTATACTCCAATGTTTGGTGCTTCTTTTATCTTAAAAAGAGATGTGAAAATTTACGGAGGATTTGCAGGAACCGAAAATGACCTTAGCCAGCGTGATTTAAAAACTAATATTAGTATTTTAAGAGGGCTTAGAAACTCTGTTATTAAAACTACCTATTTAACGTCGGCATCTATTTTAGATGGTTTTACTATAACGGAAGGATATGCCGTTGTTGACAAAAGCGATAATAGCGGCGAACGGAGGCGGAATAAACAACTTGGGCTCTGATCTTACTATATCCAATTGCATTTTTACCGCCAATGAAGCTACAGCCGGCGGAGGGGGTGGAATTTACAATTATTCTGGTTATCCAAAAATTGTAAACTGTACTTTCAACAATAATAAAAGCGGTGCTATAAGCAACTCTGAAAGTTCGCCAACCATAACAAATTGTACTTTTGAAAAAAATATTTCGCTTATTAGTACACTATCCAATCGCCGTTCTACAACTATTATTACGAATTCTAATTTTTTTGAAAACAGCGGTCAAGATGGCGGTGCAGTTTATAATGAGCTTTCAACCGTAACTTTTACAAATTGTAATTTCCTAAAAAACATTTCGACCCGTGACTCAACTGGAAATAATGGAGGTGTCGCAATTTATAGTGTTCTTAATTGCACGATTAAAATATACAATTGTAGTTTTCTAAAAAATACGGCCGCACGTTATGGCGGCGCTTTAACAATTAATAACAAGTGTAATGTTTTAATTGCAAATAGTCTTTTTGCAAATAATACTGCACAAACCGAAGGAAATGAAATATACAGTACTGTAGATAATACTGTGAATATCATCAATAGTACTTTTGTAAATAGTGGTGTAAATGCTCTTACTTTTGACGACAAAGCTGTAAACTTTACCAATTCTATTGTTTGGGCTCAATTGCTTGTACCAATGTATTTTGGAACTCCATTTACTTTTAAAAATTCGCTTCTTTTAGGTCTAAAAGATACTTCTAATGGTAATATTGATGCTACAGGAATTACAGATACTCAAATTTTTAAAAGTCCTTCGACAGAAGATTATACTCTTCTAGAAGGAGGAAGTGCTGTAAATAAAGGTAATAATACATTATACGATACTGCGTTTTTGGGGAGCTTGGACTTATCAGGCAAAAGCAGAATTAACGAAATAATTATCGATTTAGGTGCATATGAATCACGTACTGGTTCGCTGGGAATCGCTGAGCCCAATAAACAGCATTTTACAGCTTATCCTAATCCTGTAAAAGAGGGCGTTTTTTATATCGAAAGCTCCAGCATTGACGGAAATGCATTATTATACGACATCGGCGGAAAGGAAGTGAAATCTGTAAAAATAGAAAACGGAAAAGCAAATATCAATGTAAACAATTTACCTAAAGGAATCTATTTGCTTAAGACTTCAGGAAGTAAAGCTTTTAAAATTATGGTAGAGTAAAATATGTAAAGGAGGCTTTGCATGATCTTCATATTCATATAAAATCTAAATTCTTAAATTTTATTCTAAAAAAAGCATCCCAAAAAGAAAAACCTTTTTGGGATGCTTACTAACTTAAAGCGAAAGAAGAAACAATACTAAGCCACCTCTTCTACTTTTAAAATTTCTAATTTTAAATTTCCTTTTTTAGCTGGCCATTCTATTAGATCGCCAACTTTGTAACCCACTAGCGCAATACCTTCATCAGAAAGAACAGAAATTTTATTTTTACTTGCTTTTGCCTTCTCAGGACCAACTAGAAGAATTGTTTTCTCTTCATTATTCATGTGGTCTTTGTAGGTTACTTTTCGGTTTATCGAAACGATATCTTCAGGCAGATTTTTTCTCAATACCTGAGTGGCATGTTTCAATTGGTTCAGCAACAATTCTTCTTCTTGTATTGTTACTTTTTTTCTTCTTACGTGATCTTTAATTAAATCGTATGTTCCTGTTGTTAATATAATATTTTGTGACATAACTTTCTTGTTTCCTCCATTTTATATTGGTTACGACATACAACTCTTCACTGAATAGCGTATTACTTTCAATGCTGTCATATCTGCAATAAAAATTGAAGATTAAATAAATAAACTATAAAAAATAATGGAAGGATCCCTGTCTAGAGTTGTGACAGGGCACAAGTAATAAACTCCTTTGAGTTTTTTAAGAAAGTATCATCATGCAAATACAGCAATGTGCACATCAAGCACATTAAACAGCTGTTTACTAAATAAAAATTTGCAGTTACCATGATAAGAATAATCTGATTGCAATATACAAATTTTTTCTTATAAAAAAGTAAAAACGGGAACTGTTAGACTTTCGATTAATTATTACATTATTTTTTTATACACTTTATATATAAAGTAAATCACTGCCACAAAAAGTACGATAAGAAATAACTGCCATAAGAACAGTCCAATTTCAAAACCTCCAATTAATTTTTCCATGTTTTTGATTTACTGGCGAAGTTAAAAATTACAAAGCAAAAAAAGAGAGAAAAATTACATAAATATTCTGTTTAGAATAAAATAGGAAAGCACATAATATTTAAATCTCAATGAAAATTTAGCGATTACGTCTTTCCGTAAGGAAATTGATTTTAAAGGAGTTACTTTTGAAAAAAAGCATTTAATACGTTTTCAAACAATTTCTAAACCACAACCAATGAAACTATTAATTACCGCATTCCTTTTAATTTTCAACTTTATTTTAGTCGCACAATCCAATCAGTTTGCAGGCGATTATACGCGATCTCTTTAACTTAATCTTTCCTAATCTTAGAATATAAAATTCGAAACTTTACTTTGTAATTAAACGGATGAAAAAATTCATTTACAGTATTTTACTATCAATTTCACTTACTTCCTGCTTCAGTTTATATGACAACGGAAGCGATACTATTGTTGACGGTTACGAAGTTATCTGGGTTGATCTACACGAATCCAGATCTTTAAAAAAAAGGCGAAATATTAATTCCTGCGTATATTTTTGCCGTTGGTTACAATTCAAAATATATTTTTTCGAAACAGCACCCTCTTGTAGAAAACTCCACAGAAAAAATAAATCTAAAAGTAACCAACTATTACATCATCGAAAGAACTTTAAATTTTCTTCAAGACAAACCTGTATTTGGTCCGTTTGACAAAACTGATTTTGAAAAGAAATGCCAAGAACTTTCCATTAAAAAACCAACATTTGACTTAACTTTTCCTAATTAAAATGTATTTTGATTTTGATTTCGATTACAAATTCCATTTTAAGTTTAAAAACCTTAGCGTCCCCGCGCCTTTGTGGCAAACCAAAAAAAAATCCTAACTTCGCTCTTCAATAAGAAAAGAAAGAATGAAGGTCTGTATTGCTGAGAAACCAAGTGTAGCACGCGAAATCGCATCCGTTTTGGGCGCCAATACCAAACACGACGGATATTATGAAGGAAACGGTTATGCCGTAACCTACACTTTTGGGCATTTATGTACTTTAAAAGAACCTAACGATTACAAACCGCACTGGAAAAGCTGGGATTTGAACAATCTGCCCATGCTTCCTGACAAATTCGAAACCAAAGTTGTTCAGAATTCTGGAATTCAAAAACAGTTTAAAATCATTAAAACTCTTTTTGACAAAGCCGAATTGGTTATAAACTGCGGGGATGCCGGGCAGGAAGGAGAATTGATTCAGCGCTGGGTTATGAATGAAGCGCATTACAAAGGCGAAATAAAACGCTTATGGATTTCATCACTTACAACTGAGGCTATAAAAGAAGGTTTTGACAATCTAAAACCCTCTGAAAACTACGATAATTTATTCTATGCGGGATTTTCAAGAGCAATTGGCGACTGGTTACTCGGAATGAATGCTACGCGTTTGTATACCGTAAAACATGGCGGTTACAAACAAGTTTTGTCAATCGGTCAGCGTGCAGACGCCAACATTGGCGATGGTTGTAGATCGTTTTAAAGAAATCGAAAATTTTAAACCGCAACTGTATTGGGAATTGCAGACTTTGTACAGAGAAACACTTTTTAGTTACGAAGAAGGCCGTTTCCTGAAAAAAGAAGACGGAGAACTTTTGGCAGAAAAAGTCAAAGAAAGTGATTTCGAAATTGTTTCTGTTGACAAAAAAAACGGAAACGAATATGCACCAAAACTATTTGATTTAACGGGTTTACAAGTTTACTGCAATCAGAAATTTGGATTTTCGGCAGAAGAAACGCTTAAAATTGCACAGACTTTGTACGAGCAGAAAGCGATTACTTATCCCAGAGTTGATACGACTTTTCTGCCGGGAGATATTTATCCGAAAGTCCCAGGCATCTTGCAAAAACTAACGCATTATGCTCATTTAGCAGAACCGCTTTTGGGAAAAAAAATAAAAAAATCACCAAAGGTTTTTAACGATAAAAAAGTAACCGATCACCACGCAATTATTCCGACGGGAATAGAAATTAATCTGCCGTACAACCAACAGCAGGTGTATGATATTATCGTAAAACGTTTTATTGCGGTCTTTTACGACGATTGTCTGGTTGCCAATACTACAGTTATAGGAAAAGCGACCGATGTGACTTTTAAAGCCACAGGAAAAGAAATTATAAAAAAGGGATTTCGTGTCGTTTTTGAAGATCCGAATGCTAAAGAAAAAGAACCCGATTTACTGCCAAGTTTTGTCGTGGGCGAAAAAGGCCCGCACGAACCATCTTTCCTTCAAAAAGAAACCAAACCGCCCAATTATTTTACAGAAGCAACTTTACTGCGCGCCATGGAAACCGCAGGAAAACAGGTTGACGACGAAGATTTACGCGAGCTGATGAAAGAAAACGGAATCGGGCGTCCGTCAACGCGTGCGAATATTATCGAAACGCTTTTTAAGCGACAATATATTGTTCGAAACAAAAAACAGGTTTTACCTACTCCAACCGGAATTCAGTTGATTGATACGATTCAGAACGAATTGATAAAATCAGCAGAGCTTACCGGTTCTTGGGAAAAGCAATTGAAAGATATTGAAAAAGGTACGTTTACAGTCGCTGCTTTTATCAAAAATATGAAGCGAATGGTCGAAGCTTTGGTTTATGAAGTAAGAAGTGAAACAAAACACGCCAATATTTCGCATGCCGCAACGGTTCAAAAACCAGTTGTAAAAGCAGAGAAAAAGAAAGCCGCAGGAATTTTGGCAGAAACGTGTCCGAAATGCCAAAAAGGGAATTTTATAAAAGGAAAATCGGCTTTTGGATGCGACTGAATATAAATCGGGTTGTGACTTTGTGCTTCCGTATGTTTTTGCCGATAAAAAAATCACTGAAAGTCAATATTTAAGATTAGTTCAAAAAGGTTCAACCGTAAATATAAAAGGCTTTAAAACCGATTCTGGAACTGTTGAAGGTTTAATTCGATTTGAAGAAAATTACAAACTGAAATTAGAACCAAAGAAAACGGTTCCAAAATCAGCAGAAAAAGAAACATCAGATTCTTTACTGTGTCCTAAATGCAAAAAAGGAACCATCTTAAAAGGGAAAACCGCCTATGGCTGTTCTGAATATAAATCAGGCTGTGATTTTAAAGTTACTTTTGATGAAGTGAGAGCCAAATTAAAAGATCAAAAACCGACTAAGGAATTGGTTTACTCCATTTTAGAGGGAAGTGTTTAGTTTTTTTAGCCGCAGATTAAAAAGATTTTTTTTTAACTGTGCTTTTTGCCACGAATTACACTAATTTTCACTAATTTTTTTTCACGCAGATTTATATAATCCAAATCATAATAAATCTGCCTAAATCTGCAGAATCTGCGTGAAAAAAAAATCCTCTTTATTTGTGGCCAATATCGACAATATATATAAAAATAATTCGTGAAGATTAGTGTAATTTGTGACAACAAAATTTTTCCTACTTTAGTAGCTCGTTACAAAACCAAAAAACTCAAAAAATATGTTTCAGAAAATTACTCTTATTGCACTTATAATAGCTTTTGTTTCCTGCCAGAAAAAAGAAACCGTTGAAAAAGATAAAATTAAAATCGCCGACTGGCTTATTGGAAACTGGGAAAATACTTCAACTGAAGGTGTTTTAACCGAAAACTGGCAAAAGTTAAATGATAGTACTTTCAGCGCTTCTTCTTACTTTATTAAAGGAAAAGACACTTTACATTTTGAAAATATTGTTTTGGCTCAAAAAGGCGAAAACCTGACTTATTTTGCTACCGTAAAAGGACAAAATGAAGATAAAGCCATTGATTTTCTTTCAACTGCAGGATCTGACAAACAATTGGTTTTTGAAAACGCTAAACACGATTATCCTCAAAAAATCACATATACAAAAGGTGCCAATAATACTTTGACAGCAGAAATTTCTGGAAAATTGAATGGAAAATTGAGTTCGGAGAAGTTTGTGATGACGAAGAAGTAATATTCTTTTTAAATAATTTTCAAATCAGATTTTGTATATTGTAGAATAGAAGAATGAAAAGAAAATTTATCATTGGAAAATTAGAGGTTAGAAAACTAATTCTTTCAGATATTTTATATTTATTTTTATATATAATCGCCCTATTGTATTACATATATATACTTAAATACAAACCAGCAGACAAATTTGGAGCCTCATTTTTGATTTCTTGGATTATTGGCATACAAACTATTTCTTCTCCTTTTGGGTTAAGATTTAGAAATATTTATTTTTCAATAATATGGTTGCTATTATCAATTGCCTTTTTCATCAACAATTCTTTTATTTCCATACTTCCATTATTAACTTTCTTTCAATATCATTTAATCAGATTAATATTTTGGAATAAAAATAAAAGAGAATTTATTCCATATGAAACTGGAAGAGGGAAAATGTATCGATATAAAAGTAATTTTGAAAAAAGATGCGGAGATCTTACAGACAAAAAGTACACTAAAATTCTTCTAGTATCTGGAATTTTAATGTTAGGATTCTGTTTAATTGTTGATTTCAAAAATTAAATTTTCTCCTAATCACTAATGTAATCTCGAAAGTAGATTAAAACATAACCTAAAATAGTGGGATAAGCATACGGCAGGACAAAACAAATATCAAATCCTAAAGTGATCAAAATACTACTGTAAAGCAGGATTTTTTTAGTTCCAAATTTCATCACACCGTAATCTCCAAACAAACGTCCTAAAGTTACCGCTGATGCAAAAACACAAATGCCGCACTGGTTAATTTTGGAGAAGCCTTCAATATGTTTTCAAAATAAATACCACTCACTCCCAGTAAGTGATGCGATGGAACAACAATAACGGAAAGAACAGTTAAAATAAATTTATTTGATTATAACGAAAAATACCTGACTTTGTATTTTGCAAATGATAGGAATGAAGCTTTAAAAATTGTCGCAAAAATAAAAGAAGCTTTAAAAATTGAAATCCTAACAAACTTCTAATCAAATAATTATTTTATATTTGAATAGATCTATATTTCTAATAAAAGAATCATGAAATTAAAAAGCTTTTTATTTTCCGTTGTAATGGTTTTAGTTTTAAGTTCTTGTAAAAAAGAAACCAAAACAGAAGCTCCTATAAAAACCTATCCTAATCTTGCAAAAGCCAAATGGTTTCTTGGGGAATGGGGAAATAAATCGGCAGATGGTGAATTAACAGAAAGATGGAAAAAAGAAAATGATTCGGTTTATTTAGGTGAATCGTATTTTGTTGTGGGCGAAAAAGATACCGTTTTTGCAGAAAATGTCCGTTTGGAAGAAGCAAATGGAAAACTAGCTTACACTGTAACCGTTCCGGGACAGAATAAAGAATTACCCGTACGTTTTGAAATGACCTCAGCAACAGCTGATCAAATTGTGTTTGAGAATCCAAAACACGATTTTCCAAACAAAATCATTTATAATCTAATCGAAAAAGATTCGCTGATTGCAGAAATTTCAGGTTTGAAAAAAGGAAAACCTTATACCGAGAAATTTGTCATGAAAAAACGATACTAGTCTTTCATCCAAAACAACTTCACAACAACAAATCTTCATCTTTACGAGAAACAAAAAAGAAGAAAAAAAACTTAGAACCTCAGTACCTCAGCATCTCAGCACCTCAAAAAAAACTCACTCATTCTCCCCGATTTTATTCACCATAAAAATCATCAGAATACCTAAAAGCGCCATAATTAGAAAGGCCCATTTCATACTTAGATATTCAGAAATAAAACCAACCATTGGCGGTACCAGTAAAAAGCCCAAATAACCAATTGTAGAAATAGAAGTTAAAGCAGAACCGTCGCTCATTTTTGAAGATCTTCCCGCAATACTAAATACCAAAGGAACAACGCAAGAAACCCCAAATCCGATTAAAACATAACCGAAAATAGTGGGATAAGCATACGGCAGGACAAAACAAATACCAAATCCTAAAGTGATCAAAATACCACTGTAAAGCAGGATTTTTTTAGTTCCAAATTTCATTACACCGTAATCTCCAAACAAACGTCCTAAAGTTACTGCTGATGCAAAAAATACAAATGTCGCACTGGTTAATTTTGGAGAAGCCTTCAATATGTTTTCAAAATAAATACCGCTCCAATCGTACATGGTATTTTCGCATGCCATTGACACAAAACAGATTAACGAAAACTTAATCAGATTTTTTTCAGGCATTGAGAAAAACTTCTTTTTAACTGGTACGGGTTCGTTATGAATACTCATAGGGTAAAAACAAGCCGTAAGCGCCAGCATAAAAACACTAACTCCTAATAAATGATGCGATGGTGCAATTTTCTGTGTTACCATTACATAACCCAAACCAGCTCCTGCGAAAACGGCAATACTCCACACCGCATGAAAACGTGTTATAATAGATTTCGGATATAATTTCTGCACTTCAAGGGATTGTGCATTAATCGATAAATTGAAAATGTTACGCGAAGCTCCAAAGATCAAAAGTACAATTACCAGTCGCCATACGAACGCGACCAAACCAGGAAGCGAAAGCACAATATTAAACATAATAGCACCTAATAACATGATGTAACGACTGCTGTATTTATTCAGTAATTTTCCTGTAAACGGCATTGTAAGCATTAATCCAATTGGGAATGCAAATAAAACGGCTCCAAATTGTGCTTCAGACAATTGTAATTGTGCTTGTATGTGCGGAATTCGTGAAACCCATGAAGAATATCCAAATCCTGAAAGGAAGAAAAACACCGTATTTGCAATACGATATCCTCTGGGTGTGTCTTTAATTTTTTTGAAGAAAGGTAAAATCATGAAGTCATTTTTCAGACTGCAAAATTAAGCCTTTTAAAACTTTATTTAACCACAACTCTTCCCTAGATTAGAAATAAAATCCAGATTTAACAATTTCATACCCAAATCATAAAAAATAAAAATTGTTAAAATAATAATAATTTCTACTTTTGCCTTGTTTTTACTTATTCTAAATAACAAAACTATTTAATCCAAAAAAAAGACATTACCATGAATTATTCAAAATCCAGCATCAAGCAGATTAGTACCACAATCTGTATGCTGTTCCTATTTAGCTGTACTATTTTTGCCCAGCAAAATTTAGGAAAAATTAAAGGCTTTATTACTACATCTGACGGCGAGTCTGCTGTTGGGGTAAATATCATTCTTAAAAATTCAAAATACGGCACAATCAGCAATGAAGAAGGTGCTTTTGAATTTAATCGAGTAAAACCAAATAACTACATCGTTCAAGTTTCCTTAACTGGGTACGAGACATTAGAACAAGAGGTAATTGTTACGGCAAATGAAACTGCCTCACTTAATTTACGATTAACGGTTTCTAATAAACAATTGCAAGAAGTTATTATAACGAATAACCGAGGAAAAGCTTTTCCGAAACAAAGTACATACGTTTCGAGAATGCCTCTTAAAAACGTTGAAAATCCACAAGTTTATAATATCGTTTCAGCTGAATTGATGAAAGAACAAGCGATTACCAATTATGAAGATGCTTTGAAAAATGTTCCCGGAATTCAGAAATTATGGGAATCTACAGGTCGTGGCGGCGACGGAGGTTCTTATTATTCCTTGCGTGGTTTTGAAGTTCAGGCGAATATTGTAAACGGTTTGCCCGGCGTTACAAGCGGAACATTAGATCCTGCAAATATTGAGCGAATTGAGGTTATTAAAGGCCCATCTGGAACTTTGTTTGGAAGCAGTTTGGTCAGCTACGGCGGACTTATTAATACGGTTACTAAAAAGCCTTACAGCGGTTTTGGCGGTGAGGTTTCTTATCTGGCCGGAAGTTTTGGTTTAAACAGAGTTACGGCAGATATCAATACGCCATTGGACGATAATAATGATGTGCTTTTTAGAATCAATGCGAGCATATCAAACTGAAAATAGTTTTCAGGATGCGGGATTCCGCACTTCAATTTTTGTGGCTCCTTCCCTATCTTACAAAGTAAACGACAAATTGTCTTTCTTGATTAATACTGAATTTATGTCGGAAGAAAAAACAACACCTTCAATGTTGTTTTTAGGAAGAGATGCTCCAGCCGCAATTCACCGATTTAGCCGATCTAAATTACAAAACCGATTTGTCTTTTTACAGCAACGATCTCCCGATGAAAAATCCGAGATTCAATTTGCAAGGACAAATGACTTATAAAATCTCTGAGCAATGGACATCGCAAACGGTTCTTTCTAGAACTTCATCTAAATCAAAAGGATACTATTCTTATATTTATGATAATGAAGACGGAAACCGTGATTTTGCTTTATGGATCACAAAAGAAAATTCTCAAACCGCAACAACTGATATTCAGCAGAATTTTATTGGCGATTTTAAAATCGGAAATATGAGAAATCGTCTCGTTGTCGGCGTAGATTATTTTGACCGTAATCTTATGTTTGGAGGTTCTGGTTATGGCAAATTGTACAATGTTACCGCTCAAGGCGAAGTAAGACAATTGGATGATCAAAATCCATACAATCTAACTCAAACTTCAGTAGATAAATTATTAGCAGGAGAACCTGGCCCAAATTACAATTCTAAAGATGCTACTTACAGTGCTTACGCATCAGATGTACTAAATATCACTCCTACTTTATTAGCAATGGCAAGTTTAAGAGTAGATTATTTTGATACAGAAGGAAATATCAAAACAGATACTGATAATTACACACAAACAGCATTATCTCCAAAATTTGGAGTTGTTTACCAGCCCATTAAAGATCAATTGTCTGTATTTGCTAATTACATGAACGGTTTCAGAAATATTGCTCCATCAGCAATTTATGATACCGATGGAAATTTTGTTGGATCTCAAACTTTCGAACCAGAACATGCTAATCAATTAGAAGCTGGAATTAAAGCAGATTTGTTTTCAAATAAATTAACGGCAACCATGAGTTATTACGATATTAATGTCGCTAATTTAGTAACAAGCAACCCAATGTACAGCTCGCAGGGCGGTGAAGCAAACAGCAAAGGTTTTGAATTTGATTTGAATCTCTTGCACCAATAAAAGGTTTAAGTATTATCGCTGGATACAGTTATAATGAAAGCAAAATTACAAAAGGAGATGAAAATAACGTTTGGCTGGATCAAGGAAAAAGACCTTTCTGGGCTGGTCCTAAAAACTTAGTAAATCTTTGGGCAACTTATAAATTTGAAGAAGGCGCTTTAGAAAATTTCGGTCTTGGTTTTGGAGGAAATTATGCCAGCGACAATGCTATCTTGGACAGCAATGTTACCGGAAAATTTATTCTTCCTGAATATACTGTGATTAATGGTTCTGTTTTCTATAACACAGCTAAATTCCGTGTGAGCTTAAACGTAAATAATATTACGAATAAAGATTATTTCAACGGAGGATGGTCAACCGTAAACCCGCAAAAACCTAGAAATGTTGTGGCAAGCTTTGCTTACAAATTCTAGATAACCTTTAAATCTCAAAAAAAGCCTCGATAACCATAAACTAATTAAATGGAATCGAGGTTTTTTTTGAGATTTTATTTTTAATTATTCTAAATAAGAGTTATGTTTGTAAAAAATATCATCTAATAATTTTAAACTTGATCTTATGAAGTCAAATACTTTAAAAACAATAACTTTTTTATTCCTAATGCTTTTTGTCGCACCGCAAATTTTTGCTCACGCACTTTGGATCGAAACAAAAGCAACTGGAACAAAAGGAAAAGCTCAGGAAATCTCGGTTTACTTTGGAGAGTTTTCTGATAACGATATTACAAAAACCGACAAATGGTTTTCTGATTTAAAAGATTTCACTTTAGTGGTAATTTCTCCATCAAAAAAAGAGACTACACTTACTTCAAAAGCTTTAGACAATAAATTTCAAGCTTTCTTTACACCAGATCAAGACGGAGTATATACTATCGTGATGCACCACAAAGTAAAAGATGTTTACGGAACGATGGTTTTAGACTATAACTCAAGCGCAACTGTGGTAGTTGGAAACAAAGCTTCTGGAAACTATGCAACAGCAAATAAAAACCAAATTGGTTTATTTTCTGAAAATGCAGATGTTGCTAAAAAGAATGAAAAAATAACTGGATTTGCTATCTACGACGGTGCATCTGCTAAGGAAACAAAAATCAAAGTAATTGCTCCAAACGGATGGGAAAAAGAATTATGGACAAACGATAAAGGAGAATTCTCTTTTACACCAATCTGGTCTGGAAACTACATGGTAGAATATGCTCATACTGAAAAAGCTTCAGGAGATCATAACGGAAAAAAATATGACGAAATCTGGAAAATGGCTACTTACCAAATTGCAGTAAAATAATTTAGAAAAATTCATTCTTATATTTAATTTCAATTTAAAAACCTCGCTTAACGGCGAGGTTTTTTTGTGTTATGAAAGCTCTATTTTTTACTTACTTTTACATCCAAAATTAATTCAAACAAATTCCACCAATGTCAGATTCCACCAAAAACCAATTAAAGAAAAGTTTAGGCCTAAGTTTTAATATTGCCGTATTAATTGGAGGAACAATAGGAGTTGGAATTTTAAGAACACCTGGAACAATAGCAGAAATGCTTAATAACTACTGGCTCATAATTGCTTCATGGCTTTTTGGCGGTTTTTATGTTTTGCTGGGTGCTAATTCGTATGCAGAACTGGCTACTATGTTACCAAAAGCGGGAGGATCTTACAATTACATTAAAAGAGCTTTTGGCGAATACGCCGGCTTTCTTTCTGGCTGGTTTGATTATATTGTAAATGCTATTCCGCCTGCATTTTACTGCATCGTAATCAGCGAATATATTATTATTTTATTTCCATCTTTGGCTAATTATTCAACCGTAATGGCGATTTCGCTTTTAGTCGCCTTTGTTTTACTGCATTTAAGCGGCGTTAAAAACGGAAGTGCGATTCAGCAAATTACCAGTTTCCTAAAAGTGATTTGTTTTGTGTCTTTGGTTGTGGCGTGTTTTATGTATACTGGTGTTGAAGTTCCAGCAATAAAAACAGACAGTTCTGTTTTTCAAATTGGATTATTATTCGGATTTTTCAAGTCGTTACAATTAATAATCGGAACTTATAATGGCTGGAACAGCGTTTGCTTTTTTGCCGAGGAAAATGAAAATCCAAATAAAAATATCCCGAAATCTTTATACAGCGGCGTGGTATTAGTTGTGGCAATTTATGTTTTGGTAAACGCCGCTTTTTTTCATGTTTTACCAATCGAAACTTTAGCCAAATCAAATCTTGCACGCAGATGTTGCTAAAATTATTTTTGGAGAAAATGGCGCTGTAATCGTTACGGCAATTTCGATTTTCTCTTTAATTAGTATTTTAAACGCTTTTATGATGATTCCGCCAAGAATTCTTTATGGACTAAGCCGTGACGGATTTTTTATCGAAAAAGGAACTCAAATTAATAAAGGCGGTACACCAATTATAGCCCTTTTAGTTTCCTCACTTTTCAGCTTGTTTTTGATTTGTATTGGTTCTTTTGAAATGCTGTTTACTTTCGTCGCTTTTATTTCCATTATCGTTTGGGGACTGGCCTATTTCGCACTTTTAAAGCTAAGAACTTCAGAGCCAGATTTACCAAGACCTTATCGTTCATTTTGGTATCCGTGGACAACTATAATTGCTATAATAATGTCTATTGCTTTGTTGTTGGGTTTTATTTACAGCGATCCCAAAAGTTTCCTAGTCATTTTAGGAATTACAGCAATTTCTTATCCTTTGTTTTGGGTTTTGAGGAAGAGATAATTATAATACAAGATTACAAACCAACTCCGTATTTGATATTATAAATAACATATAATACTTTTGCATTTTATTATATGAAATATGAATTACAACTTATCATTTCAGGAAAGAGCGAAGTTAAGCATGGAACAATTATCCAAGCAACTGCCAGTTACCTTAAAAGAAGCCAAAGCTCAAGTTCAATGGTTCGATGGTTGAAGGATTCAAGCATTTCATAAAACAAGAAAAAGAGACTTTAGAACAATTTATTGATTTATATAATCTTTGGATTTTAGATATTAACCTTGATAATTATACTAAGAATAATGATTATTACAATCCTGACTTAGGAATTATTCTTGAAGATCTTCACGACGAAAATGTATTAACCGAAAATGGTATACTTCAATTTATAGATACAGTTTTTTATATCAAAGATAATTTCTACGAAAATTAAAAATACAGCAATTTGTATTTATTAAACTTATTTAAAAACAAACCCGACAAGATTTTTGAATCTGTCGGGCTTTCTATTTTATACCTAACAGGTTTTTAAAACCTGTTAGGATAATAATCTATTTTAATTTGATAATTTCTTACTTCAAACCAGCCAAACTCTGCTCAATTGTAGCGATTTTTGCTAAAGCATCGGCTTGTTTTTGTTTTTCTATATTTAGGACTTTTTCTGGAGCTCCGTTTACGAATTTCTCGTTTGAAAGTTTTGCTTCTACAGATTTCAAGAATCCTTTAGTATAGTTTAATTCTTCTGTCAGTTTTGCAATTTCTGCTTCAACGTCGATATTTCCTGTAATCGGAATGAAATATTCATTTGATTTTACACGGAAAGATAATGCGCCGTCAACTTTTTCAGAAACATATTCAAAAGCAGAAACGTTTCCTAATTTCGTTACCACTGAATCAAAATAAGTAGAAACATTTTCGCTGTTAATACCTTTCAATTCGATGCTGTCTTTAAACGGAATATTTTTGTCTTTACGAATTGTTCTAATTCCAGAAATCACTTCAATTGAATTTTCAAAATCAGCAATTAATTTAGCATCAAATGGTTTCAATTCTGGCCAAGTTGAAACTATTAAAGCTTCTTCTGGTGTTCTTTCTGCAATTAACTGCCAGATTTCTTCTGTCAAGAAAGGCATAAATGGGTGCAATAACTTCAAGTTGCTTTCTAACATTTCGATCGCTTTCGCGAAAGTCACGCTGTCAATTGGCTGTTGGTATGCTGGTTTGATCATTTCTAAGAACCAAGAACAGAAATCATCCCAAACCAATTTATAGATTGCCATTAATGAATCTGAAATTCTGTATTTCTCAAAATTATCTTCAATGTCAACTAAAGTCTGCTGTAGTTTAGCTTCGTACCATTCGACTGCCACTTTTGATGATTCTGGCTGTGCAATAGTTTCTGAAACTTCCCAGCCTTTAATCAATTTAAATGCATTCCAAATCTTATTTGTAAATGATTTTCCCTGAAGACATAATTCTTCATCAAACATAATGTCGTTTCCTGCAGAAGCACTTAAAAGCAATCCTACACGAACTCCGTCTGCCCCGAATTTTTCGATCAAGTCTAAAGGATCAGGAGAATTTCCTAATGATTTAGACATTTTGCGACGTTGTTTGTCACGAACCAAACCAGTTAAATACACATTTGTAAATGGTTTTTCGCCTGCATATTCGTAACCTGCAATAATCATTCTCGCAACCCAGAAAAATAAAATATCCGGACCTGTTACCAAGTCATTTGTTGGATAGTAATATTTAAAATCTTCACTTTCTGGATCCATTATTCCACCAAAAACTGACATTGGCCATAACCAAGAAGAGAACCAAGTATCTAAGGCATCAACATCTTGTTTTAAGTCAGATGTTGTAAGTGAGTTGTTAGATGTTTTTTCCTGAGCTAATTTTAGCGCCTCTTCGATGTTTTCAGCCACTACGAAATCTTCTTTTCCGTCTCCGTAATAATATGCCGGAATTTGTTGTCCCCACCATAATTGACGAGAGATATTCCAATCGCGAATATTGTTTAACCAATGCGCGTAAGTATTTTCGAAACGTTTTGGGTGTAATTTAATATCTCCATCAACTAAAACTGATTTAATTGCCGGTTTTACTAAATCTTCCATTTTCAAAAACCATTGGTCAGATAATCTTGGTTCGATTACCGCTTTGGTTCTTTCAGATGTTCCAACTTTATTCAAATGGATTTCGGTCTTCGCCAAAGCGCCGATCTCTTCCAATTCTTTTGCAATTTCAGTACGAACCACAAAACGATCTTTTCCCTGATAATGTAATCCGAAACTATTTAGTGTAGCATCTTCATTAAAAATATCAACGATTTCAAGATTGTGTTTTTCTCCAAGCGTTTTATCGTTCATATCGTGCGCAGGAGTTACTTTTAAACATCCTGTTCCGAATTCTACATCCACATATTCGTCTTCGATAATTGGAATTACACGACCACAAATAGGAACGATGGCACTTTTACCTTTTAAATGAGTAAAACGTTCATCATTCGGATTGATACAGATTGCAGTATCTCCAAAGATAGTCTCAGGACGTGTCGTAGCGATCGTCAAGAAATCTTCTGAACCTTCAATTTTATATTTTAAGAAAAATAGTTTTCCTTGTTGTTCTTCATAAATTACTTCTTCGTCAGATAAAGTTGTTTTGGCTTCTGGATCCCAGTTCACCATACGGTAACCTCTGTAGATTAATCCTTTGTTATACAAATCAACAAATGATTTAATTACAGATGCAGACATATCCGGATCCATTGTAAATTTGGTACGTTCCCAATCGCATGAAGCACCTAATTTTTTAAGCTGTTCAAGGATTGTTCCTCCGTATTTATCTGTCCATTCCCAAGCGTGCTTTAAGAATTCTTCGCGTGTTAAATCGTTTTTATTGATTCCTTCCGCTTTTAATTTTGCTACAACTTTTGCTTCAGTAGCAATAGAAGCGTGATCCGTTCCCGGAACCCAGCAGGCATTGAAACCTTTAAGTCGCGCTCTACGAATTAAAACATCCTGAATAGTATTATTCAACATATGTCCCATGTGAAGGACTCCAGTGACGTTTGGCGGCGGAATTACAATTGTATAAGGTGTTCTATGATCTGGTTCTGAATGAAAATAATTGTTTTTCATCCAATACTCATACCATTTGTTCTCGATCGTCTTAGCGTCAAATTGTGCTGGAATTGTCATTTATTAGGTTGTTTATTCGTTTAACTGTTTAATCGTTTATTTGGTTAACTGTTTAATTGTTAATTGGTCTTTCGACTATTTTTTAATCCTCATCCGATTAAACGAATTAACGATTAAACAATTAAACACCAAAATTGGTTCAATTTTTGTAATTATAACTGACAACAAAAGTAAATAATTAAGTACAGTATAAAAAGAGAAATAATAATTTGTGTGTTAATTAAAAGAATGTATATTTACTTACAATTAAAAACTAATTTCATATGAAAAATGCGACCTCTTTTATTGCAGTCTTATTGTTCAGCGCAGTAAGTTATGCACAAAATGGCCCGAAAATTGAATTTGCAACCCCAGACAATACAATTGATTATGGAAAAATTTCTAAAAGTGATAATGGTTTACGCTCGTTTGAATTTACAAACACTGGAGACGCTCCATTATTAATCACAGGCGCAGAATCAACTGTTAGTTCTATAGTCGTAACAAAACCTGCATCTGCAATTATGCCGGGCAAAAAAGGAAAAATCGATGTAAAATACAATATGGCTTCTGGACCAATTCGTAAAACAATTACTGTTGAAACAAATGCAGTGAATTATCCTGACGGAAGAGTAGCCCTTAAAATTAAAGGTGAAGTTTTATAAAAAAAATAAAATCTAAAAATAGTAAAAGCCGTTTCTTTAATTAGAAACGGCTTTTTTTATGAGATCATTCTAAAATAAACCCGAAAGGTTTTGAAAACCTCGCGGGTTTGTTGGATTATTTTTTCTCAGCACATTGTGCACTGTCAAATTTATATTTTACATTTTCAAAATCAATTGGTTTATCCTTAACCAAATAAGTAACTCCCATTGTTGTCTGCATGGTTCCGTTTCCTAGAATAAGTTTTTCTCCCTTTTTTAAAATTGCCAGCGGATTTTTGAACTTTGTCGTATTGCCTGGATTTATAAAAGTATAGTCTGCAAATAAAGTATCGCCGCTGAAATTCGCCTGTAATTTCACCTCTTTTTTCAGGTGCATAGCTACTTTCATAACCAAATTTCCAGTTATTTTTCCATTTTTCAGAGTATTCAATTTCAAATCGACTGTATCTTTTTCGTAAATTGCTCTGTAGCATTCAGTACCTACGATCTTTTCTCCCTCAGCTTTTGCGGTATCAAATTCTTTACGTTTTTCATCATTTTTACAACTTTGGAATCCAAGACAGATTACAAGAAGACAAGGCAAAACTAGATTTTTCATATTTCAATATTTTTATTTCAGGGTTATTCTATAAAATTAAATAAAAAAGAAATCAATAGAAAGCGTTTTATAAAAATCTACAAATTCTTAATTACAAATTCAGATCTTCTGTTTAATTCGTGTTGTTCTTCCGAACAAGATTCGTCGGTTTTACATTTTATAATTGGAACCGATTCGCCGTAACCTTTTGCAACGAACTCTTTTCGCATCAATTCCAGATTGAATGATAAATTCTCTTGTGGAATTAGCTCTTTTTTGAGATAAATCTTCGTTGAATTTAGCATTTCCACGAGAATCTGTGTGCGATCCAATTTCGATTACCATTCCCGGATATTTCTTCATCAAATCGACAACTCTTCCTAAAACAACTTTCGATTCTTTACGAATGTACCACATATTGTAATCAAAATAAATAGGATCGGTTTTAATGATTAACCTGTCTTTATCTTTTACAACATCTTTTTCCTGTGCTAAAATTTCTTTTACTTTTTCCTGCTTTTTAACTTCGGTTGCAACAATTTCTTGTTCTTTGGCTTTCTTCTCTTTTTGTTTTAATTCAATCGCAAGACAAGTTCAGCTTTTTTCTTATTTTCTTCTTCAATAATAATTTCCTGCTTTCTTTTATTTTCTGCAATCAGCTTTTCTTCCTGCTTGATCGCTTCTAAAGATTTTAATGCTAAAGACGCATCGTTTACGGCATCTCTCGTTTTATCCAAGGTCAGCGTTTTCGATTCGTTTGTATATTTTTCCTTGAAAGCCGAAACTTTATACGAAGCTTCACAGGCAACTGTAAAACTAAATTTTCCATCTGCGGCTGGTTGTAATCGTATTTAAGGTTTTGTTTTCTGAATCCTGTAAAATTACCATTGCATTTTCCAAAGCGAGTTTTGTATCAACATCTGTAATTATTCCCGCAATAAACTGTTTACAATCTTCTACAATTAAATCTTTGATCTCTTTGAATTGATAAATATCGTCACTTCCTTTTCCTCCATCTCTATTTGAAGCAAAAAAACCTTCTTTGGTATTAGAATCAATGTTAAAAGCAAAATCATCCAGATTTGAGTTTAAAGGCAATCCGATATTAACTGGTTTTGAATATTCATTTCCGTTAATATCAGACACAAAAACATCTAAAGATCCGTAACCTAAATGTCCATCAGAAGAAAAATACAGTTTATTATCTGCCGATGCAAATGGAAATTGTTCTCTTTTATCTGTATTGATTTCTGGACCAAGATTTTTTGGAGTATCAAAAGCTCCTTTATTAACGTTTACTGAATAAATATCAAATGAACCAAGCGAACCCGGCATATCAGACGCAAAATACAATACTTTTTCATCTGCACTTAAAGCTGGATGTTCAACAGAATAGTTTGGACTATTAAACGGAAGCGATGAAACATTTGTCCATTTTCCTTCTACTAATTCTGCTTTAAAGATTTGAAGATTAGAGATTTTCTTATCATCTTTTTTCTTTCTTTTCTTTTTAGAATTGTTTCTAGTGAAATACATTGTTTTACCATCTTTTGTAAAAACAGCATTCGACTCGTGCATTCCCGTTTTTAATTCTTTGGAAAAATAATGAACAATAGAATCTCCTGAATTAATGTTTTTCAGCGGAATCGTAACTAAATTTAAATAGGTTTCGTTGTCCCATTTGTATTTTTTATCAAACCATCCCGGCTTTAATTTAACACCTGCAAAAACTAGATTTTCTTTGTATTTCACAGCTCCAAATTCGGAGTTGGGCGTATTTATTGCCAAATTTTTAATTTCAAAACGTTTTCCTATTGCAGTTACATTTTCTAATGTTTTAACCTCTTTTTCGAAATTAATAACATCATCTGTATTTGCTGATTTGGTATAATATTCTTTTAAAACAGCGTTAGCATCGTCATAACTATTTGTAGCTTTTAATGTCTGTGCATATCTGAAATAATAAGCTCTGTCTAAATTATTGCTGTAGTTTTTTACCAAAAGACGGTAATAGCGTTGTGCCTTAACTAAATCGTTTGTATAGAAATAAGAATCGGCTAAGTTTTTTATAACTTCCTGCGAAGGTTTTTCGTCAGCTAATTTTTGGTATAAAACAATGGCTTCGCTGTAATACGTTTTATCAAAAAATCGTTTTGCTCTTGCCAATTCCTGATCTTGGGCATTTATAAACTGTATTGAAAATACGAATATAATAACGAGTAATCTTTTCATATTTTTCATTTTAAAAGAATCTTGGTGATTTATCAAATCCTTTTCCTAATAAATCTAAATCAAACAACAACATAATTTCGTGTGTTCCTGAATTAAACTGTCCAAAGTTTGTAAGCGTGTAATCATAGGAGTAACCTACCCTTAGTGTCGGTGTAATATTGATATTAAACAACGCGCTTACTGAATCATCAATTCTATATGCTGCACCAAATTCAAACTTTTCGTTGTACAAAACATTTGCAGTAACATCTAATGTTATTGGAGCACCTTTGACAAATTTGGACATAAATGCCGGTTTTAATTTCAACATATCATTGAGCTGAAAAACATAACCTGCGGTTAAAAAAGTATGTATTTCCTCAGAACCAAAAGCATTAACACCTGATTTTTCTTCGATGTATTTCGATTTCAGCAAGTTTGGAACAGATAATCCAACATAAAGATTATCTCTAAAGTAATAAGCTCCAACTCCAATATTGGGTTTGGTTGCATTTATATTTTCAGAAAAAGCAAAATCAGTCTGAGGATCTGTAAAACGGAAACCGTTAAAATTGCTCTGCATGGATGAAAATCCTGCTTTTAAACCTAATGAAAGTTTATTTTGTCCGCCTAATTTTAAAACATAGGCAAAATCTGCATAAACATTATTTTCTTTTTTGGCACCATCTCCAATATCATCTGATATAAATGAGAGTCCTGCTTCTATTTTGTCTGTAATAGCGGTATGCCCGAAAAAGGTAAATGTTTTTGGAGCTCCAACTGCTCCTACCCATTGTGTTCTGTACAGGCCTCCAAAATTCATCATTGCCGGAACGCCAGTCGCATAGGCTGGATTTACGACACTCATATTGTACATATAATGTGTATATTCTGGATCCTGCTGTGCAGAAGTCGCTATATAAAAGAGGAAATTTATAAGGAGTATTATTTTTTTCATTTGAAAAATATATTAAAAATATAAAAAGAGATTTATCGATTTAAATAAAGACGGCCTTCTTTGCGGCGGTTTATTATCTTTATTAAAATGAAGCACATAAAAATAAACTCCGTTGGGTGCGACTCCGCCAGCGAGGTCGCTCTTTTCATAATTCATTCCGTCCCAGGCTGGTTTATTTTTATCTCCTTTATACATTCCATTTCCGTATCTGTTATAAATTTCAAGTGTATAATTTGGGTATAAAAACTCAATATCTTTTATTACAAATGAATCGTTTACACCGTCTCCATTTGGAGAAAATCCATCGGGAACAAAAAAGTTATTGGGTATATTATCACATTCTGTTAGTGTAACTGTGACTTCAATATATTCTGTAGAGAAACAATCTGTACTTGGAAAATTAAACCCGTAATATCTGCCTTGTTCCATTAAAGGAGTTGTGGCAGATAATAAATTTCCATTGTCAGGAGCATCATACCAAACTACTGTTTGAGGAATATTTGTATTATTTGATAAATCTGCAATAGTCGGATTATTTAGTCCGCAGAAATTCTGCCCATCAGAGTTTAATATCGGAGCAGGTGAATCATTTATTGTCACTACAACCGTTGTTGCTTCTGAAGTACAACCTGCAGGAGAAGTTTCTTTTACATAATAATTACCTGATTCTAAAATTAAAGTACTTGCTAAAGGTGTAGTTGATGTTGGTGAACTATACCATTTATATTGATTTCCATTTGGAACTAAATTAGCAACTGCTGCTTCATCAACTTTACAAAAAGACTGCGGATTTACAGTTGGCGCAACTGGTATTGGATGTGTAATAAAACTATCCAAAACGTTGCTTAAATTACTATCGCGACCCGTAATATTGTTCTGTAAATTTGTCAATGAAATAATGGTAGAACCTGTATTTAAAAGTAAATTCGCAGGAATCTGAAATTCTGCTTTTCCGTTAACTGCTGTCAAGGTAATTGTTTCTGAGGCCAGATTATCTCCAAGAAGCATGTATGTAATGGTAACATCTGTAAGGTTTCCTAATCCCGAAATTGTAGCTGTAACTGGATCATTTAAACAACGATCATTTACCACTACACTAACCGTTGCAAGCATCTGGCGACCTATTTATAATTAAATTTCCTCTAACATTGGCTGTATTTGTACAACCTGTTACGGTGTTTGTAATGTTTGTAATTGTTATAGTTGAAGCCCCACTAGTTCTATTTAAGTTTCCTGGAATTGTAAAATTAGCCTCGCCTCCTAATACATTTATATTTACTATTTGTCCCAATGCAAAATTATCTCCCGTAACATTATAAGAAATATTATAATTGCCATCTGGCAGTAAAGAAGCATTTGTTAAATGTGCTTGAGCATCTTTATTCTGACATGTTGGATCAAATGTCAACACAGATCCATCTAAAACGGGAATAGCATGAACCTCAAGAACGTCAGATAAATTATTAATAATATTTGCACAAGCTCTTCTACTTGAAGTTGCTATAATATTTGTAATGGTTAAAGTAAATTTTCCCACTTGTCTAAAATAAGAAGACGAAACCGGAAAATTAAGAACTCCATTTACAAAACTAGAAGTAATTGTTTGATTGCCTCCATTTGGTCCTGAAACATTAAATGTTACTTGATATTCTCCGTTCGGAATAGACTGAGCTCCCTGCGTTAAAGTTGCGAGCATAAACTGCTGTTGGAATTTCTGGTTCGCAAATATCTTTAATTACGTCTATTTTTGCGCCTGTAAAATCAAGTCGCCTTTCGATTGTAATTTTAACAGTTGCGGTTTTATCAGGACAAACTTTATTATTAGGAGTAGCATAAACGGTATAACCATACTCATATTCTCCTGGACCTCTTGCATTGTATAATTCTTCCAAATTAACATTATGATCTGTTGGAGAAGTGATTCCAGGTCCGCTCCACTCCCCTCCTTTATCTTGGCCGGAAAGTCTGGTGTTTAAATCTAAATCTGTATAAGAAGAAATCTCTGTATCGGCACAAATTAATAAATCACTTGGCCTTCCTTCTCATGGCGCTCTAACAACAGTTATAATTACTGTCGAAGAAGGCGAAGCGACAGAACAGGCAAGTACAGGCGGAACCGTGTAAGTATATTGGTAAACTCCATTTTTCTCAAATATAGGAACAGAAGATTCTGGTAAAGGCTGTCCAGAACTATCATACCAAGTTCCATTAGTATGCGGCGCCATAACGGTACCGTTGAAAGCGGTAAAAAGATTAAAAGTTCCTTCGTCGCCGCACACCGTTGCATAAGGAGCTGGTACACCTGCGTAGGCACCAATTCTTACGGTTACTGTTGCAGTATTGTTTGTACATCCTGTCGCGACTGGGGCTGTATAAGTGTAGACATAAGTTCCTCCGCGACTTATAACCTGTGCATTCAATATTCCATTTACAGCGTCTAATCCACGTGGATTTGTGTTAGCCGTCCATGTTCCTCCTGGCACTGGTGTTCCTCCTAACAAAGAAAACAAAGAAATAGACTGATTTACTGGATCTGAAATGTTGGTACATAAATCTAATTGTGCATTGGATCCAGCGCACTGAGCAGAAATTTTTGTGGGTAAAACCAATAAAAAAGTAAAAACAAATATAATTTGTAAGAAATTAAAGTAGTTTTTGGCCATAGATTAAATTTTTGTTAAACATAATAAAATATCTAAGCATAAAACTAATTTTAACAAACGTTTTTTCACAAAAAATAAAAATTATTTAAATATATTAGTAAAAAAGATAATTTTCATTTAAACAAAAAAATAGCAATTATTTTATTCTAAAGCTCATCTTCAAGTTTAAATCTGAATTTTAGTACAACACTGTTACGTTCTACATCCAGAGTTATCCAAACGTCTTCTTCAGATTTTAAAAGATTATTTATCTGCTGTAATGTATATCTGTATGGTTGAGTTCTATTGATACTTACAATGATATCGCCTTTCATTAGACCGCTTTTTTCTGCTTGCAGAATTTTTGCGGACATTCACAATTTCGTAAACTGGTTTTAGAGCAAATTTATACTTAAAATTATTATTGTTTTTATCCTTATCCTGCAGATCTTCAACTGTAGTAGAAACTCGTACCATTTCTAAACGAACTGTTTCCTGTACCCATTGAAGGCCATGATGCTTGCACAGTAATACCACTTTTATTATAGGTAAAAGGTTCTGAAAATTTACTGTTTTTCTTCAAATACATTTTTTTATCTGTATAATCAAAAACTACCGTAAAGCGTTTCAGAATTTCGCCTCCAATAGAGCCAATACGCCCTGGTACCATCTTCACGTTGCGAATAGAAATTGAATCTGGAAAAGAAACAATAGGTTTTTTAAATTCAAATTCATCAATGGCAAACTTGTCTATTTTAGCTCGATGTCCTTCAATATCTCCGCTAAATCCTTTTCCAAGAAAATCAGGAAAATTTTTAGTTGGAAGTTTGATATTATTATTTTCGAATATCCAAAAGGCATCACTGTTTCCCACATCTATTAGTAGTTTTGCTGGAATTTCAACATTATTTACAGTCGCAGTAGTTACCAAATATGGTTTTGATCTTTCAATAGTTATTGGGATCATTTTATATTTGGAATCCATTTTTTGCTGAAATTTATTGGATCTCGAATGAACTATGATTTTCTTTTTTTGATAATTAATTTCAACAAAATTATTTTTAAAGAATTTATGCCCAATAATTCCATTTACGGGAATTCCGATATGAGAAGACAAATTAAAACTTTGATCTAAAATAATAAATACCAAATGATCATTAGACTTTAACCCATGAGTTTCTAAGACATTTTTTGTCGATTTTAGTCCTTCAATCTCGTCTTCGCTTCCGAGTCCTCTAAGTTTTATTTTTTCGATATTGTTAAAACTAACTTCCTGTTTGTCTTCCATACTAAACAAAATAGTTTCTTCAACCCCTGAGTCGAGCAGAAAGTTAAGTTCGATTCCGTTTACTTTTATCGGAATAAAGACCAAATTATTAATTAGTTTAAAAGGTATTACAGCCTTAGAAGAATTGTTTTGTAAAAAAAAACCGCCCTGTCCAAAAAGTAAAAAAGGTAAGAATAACCCAAAAAACAATACTATATATTTTTTCATTGACAATTTTTATTATAAAATTAGTAAATATATCTATAATTGTTACATTTCTCGAACTACCTGTATTGTTTACGTTAAATTCGAAAAAAAAATGCAAATTTGCACTTCAATAATTTATACTCATGCCAACAATTTCACACAAAGGCAGAAACATGCCTGAATCACCGATACGAAAGCTGGCTCCTTTTGCAGATTTAGCAAAGCAAAAGGGACACAAGGTGTATCATTTAAACATTGGTCAACCGGATATCAAGACACCCGAAGTGGCCATCGAGGCGGTAAAAAATATTGATTTAACTCTTATAGAATACAGTCCGTCTGCCGGATATGAAAGCTATAGAAAAAAATTAGCTCAATTTTACCAGCGCCAAAATGTAAACGTTAACACAGAAGACATCATTGTAACTACTGGTGGTTCTGAAGCCTTACTTTTTGCACTGGCCACAATTACAGATCCTGGAGATGAAATTATCATTCCAGAACCTTTTTATGCTAATTATCATGCGTTTGCATCATCAACTAGTGCAACTGTAGTGCCTCTTGTTTCGACAATCGAAACGGCATTTGCTCTGCCAAGTATCGAAGAGGTAGAAAAATTAATTACTCCAAAAACAAAAGCCATTCTGATTTGCAACCCTGGAAATCCGACTGGATATTTATATTCTGAAGAAGAAATTAAACAATTGGCCGGTTTGATCAAAAAGCATGATCTGTACCTAATTGCCGATGAAGTATATCGTGAATTTTTATACGATGGAGATGAAACACATTTTTCTGTGATGAATCTTGAAGATGTGCGACAAAATGTAATAATGGTCGATTCTGTTTCTAAACGCTACAGTATGTGCGGTGCAAGAATTGGCTGTCTGGTTACTAAAAATAAAGATGTTTTGGCAACGGTAATGAAATTTGCCCAAGCACGTTTGAGTCCGCCAACAATTGAACAAATTGCCTGCGAAGCGGCAATAGACACGCCTCAAAGTTATTTTGATGAAGTAATCTCTGAATACAAAGAGCGTCGCGACACGCTGATTGCCGAATTAAATAAAATTGACGGTGTTATTGTAACCAAACCAAAAGGTGCTTTTTATTGTATTGTCCAGCTTCCAATAAAAGATTCCGATGATTTTGCACAATGGCTTTTAGAAAGTTATAATCTAAATGGTGAAACTGTAATGATCGCTCCTGCCAAAGGTTTCTATTCTACTCCTGGTATGGGATTAAATCAGGTTCGTATTGCGTATGTTTTAAATAAGAAAGATTTAATTACAGCTGTTACTATTTTAAAGGAGGCTTTAGTGGTTTATAACAATAGATAATCAAGTCATTATAAGTAGAATTTCAAAAGACAATAACATTTTCGTTATTGTCTTTTGTGTTTTAAATTAGAACTATTTCGTCGCTAATTTAAATTATATCCAAAAAGCAACAATTAAATCGTAAAAACGATAGAAAAGGTTTCCTATTTATTAATTATCTTTACCGCCTTAAAAAGATATACCCATTATAATAGTAGTTTTTAATGATAAATAACGAAGATTTTTTAGACGAAATTGGTGACAGTCATTTCAGCAGTAATGCTCAAAACCCTTTAAGAGCGGACGCTTTTGACATAACTGATGAAGAAAAAATAGAAAAAATAAAAAAAGATGTTGAAAGCATTCTGCAGACTCTTGGAATGGATTTAACAGATGACAGCATAAAAGGTACTCCAAACCGAGTAGCAAAAATGTTTGTAAAAGAGATTTTTGGTGGTCTTAATCCTGCAAAACAGCCAAAAGCTTCAACTTTCGACAACAATTACAAATACGGTGAAATGCTTGTAGAAAAAAACATTACTGTTTATTCTACTTGCGAACACCATTTACTGCCAATTATCGGGCGCGCTCATGTGGCTTATATTTCAAGCGGAAGAGTTATTGGTTTATCAAAAATGAACCGTATTGTTGAATATTATGCTAAAAGACCTCAAGTTCAAGAGCGTTTAACTATGCAGATTGTTCAGGAACTTCAAAAAGCTTTAGGAACAGAAGATGTTGCCTGCGTGATCGATGCTAAACACCTTTGTGTAAATTCTCGCGGAATTAAAGACATCGAAAGCAGTACTGTAACTTCTGAATTCGGCGGAAAATTCAAAGATCCTCAAACGAAAAGAGAATTTCTTGATTACATTAAACTAGAAACACAGTTTTAGGTTAATCGGTAAATCGTTAATTTGTTTAATCGCTTTGTCAAAGGTATAATTTCCGATTAAACGATTAAACAAATCAACAGTTAAAACAGAAAAGAATGTATGTTTTTTCATTTGAAAAGTTAGAAGTCTGGCAAAATGCACGAATGTTTATTTTGGATATTTATAAATTAACTACTAAATTCCCATCAAATGAGCTGTTCGGAATAACTTCTCAAATAAAAAGAAGTTCATCGTCTATTGCTACCAATATTGCCGAAGGAACTTCGAGAAATACGAATAAGGATAAAGCGCATTTTTTAACGATATCGTATTCATCAGCAATGGAAACTCTGAATCATTTGATTATTTCTAAAGATTTAAATTACGTTTCTGAAACAGAGTATGTAGAATCTCGTGAAAAAATTGAAAAAATATGCAATCAGATAAACAGTTTAAAAAAATACTATCTTTCTAAAGAATAATAGAAATTAATTAAAACGATCAAACGTTTACAGCGATTAAACAAATCAACAGTTAAACGATTAAACATTAAAAACAATATGCCACTATACAGCAGTCAACCCTTAAAAATATACAATTCACTTTCGGGTGAAAAAGAAGATTTCAAACCAATCCATGATGGAAATGTTGGAATGTATGTTTGCGGACCTACCGTATATAGTAATGTTCACTTAGGAAATGTTAGAACTTTTATGTCTTTTGATGTTATTTTCAGGTATTTTCTTCATTTGGATTATAAAGTGCGCTATGTTCGAAATATTACCGATGTAGGACATATTGTAGATGATGTTGATGAAGGTGAAGATAAAATTGCTAAAAAAGCTCGATTGGAACAATTAGAGCCAATGGAAGTTGTACAGCGTTATACTGTTGATTTCCATACCATTCTAAAAGCATTCAACTTTTTACCGCCAAGCATTGAACCAACGGCAACTGGACATATTATTGAACAAATTGAAATTATCAAAAAAATTATTGATACCGGAATTGGTTATGTTGCCAACGGATCTGTATATTTTGATGTTGTAAAATATAACGAAACTAATAATTACGGTATTTTAAGCGGTCGAAATATCGACGATATGCTGGCTAATACCCGTGATTTAGACGGTCAGTCTGATAAAAGAAATCCTCAGGATTTTGCACTTTGGAAAAAAGCAGAACCAGAACATATCATGAGATGGCCTTCACCCTGGAGCGATGGTTTCCCTGGATGGCATCTTGAATGTACTGCAATGAGTACAAAATATCTTGGAAATCATTTTGATATTCACGGAGGCGGAATGGATTTAAAATTCCCGCATCACGAATGCGAAATTGCACAAAATGAAGCATGCACAGGACAATCTCCAGTAAATTACTGGATGCATGCCAATATGCTGACTTTAAACGGAAAGAAAATGGCTAAGTCGACTGGAAATAATATTTTACCAGGCGAAATTCTTAGCGGAGAAAATACTATTTTAAGTAAACCATTTTCAGCTTCGGTGACTCGCTTCTTTATGCTTGCAGGCACATTACAGAAGTATTTTAGATTTCTCTGATGATGCAATTGTTCTCGCCGAAAAGGGATACAAAAGATTGATGGAAGCGGTAGATGCTTTACCAAATATTACAACTGGAAGCACAAGTTCTATAGATTTTGCATCTTGGAAACAGCTGTGCTACGATGCAATGAATGATGACTTTAACACACCTATTTTAATTGCACAGCTATTTGAAGCTGTACGCTATATTAATTTATTAAAAGACGGTAAAGAAACTATTTCAGCGACTGATTTAGCAGATTTCACTGCGACCGTAAATGCTTTTATATTTGATGTTTTAGGACTTATTGATGAAAAAAGCGCAGACGGTGATGATAAATTAGAAGGAGTTGTGAATATGCTTATCGGAATGAGAAATCAAGCCAGAGCAGATAAAAACTTTGCACTTTCAGATCAGATTCGAGACCAATTAATTGCTTTAGGAATACAACTTAAAGACGGTAAAGAAGGAACTTCATTTAGTATTCAGTAAAAAAAGAGTTCAGTATTTCGCTTTTTAGTGTTTCGTTACACCAAAGTTTAGATAAGAATACTGAAAACTAAATAACAGAACACTGAACACTAAAAAAATATGTTATCCAAAATTCTAATATATCCGTTTGTACTATTGGTGCGTTTTTATCAAACGGCAATTTCTCCGTTTACTCCGGCATCTTGCAGATTTGAACCTACTTGTTCCAGTTATATGATTCAGGCATTGCAGACTCACGGATTATTTTACGGCGGTTTTTTAGGAACAAAGCGTATTTTAAGCTGTCATCCTTGGGGACGAAGCGGTTACGATCCTGTACCAGAAAAGAAATGTGATCATAAACATTAACCTTTTATAAAGCGGTACTTTACATTAAATATTTATTTTTACAATATATAAAACAATTTACATGACACACGCCTTAAATTTTGTTTGGAATCCTTCAGAGGGAATCAATTTAGGATTTTTTATGATTCGTTATTACAGCTTAATGTTTGTAATTGCTTTTCTTTTGGGATGGTTTCTAATGAAGAAGATCTTCGAAAGAGAAAATGAATCACTAGAAAAATTAGATTCTTTATTTGTTTGGACAGTTCTTGCAACTTTGATTGGCGCGCGTTTAGGCCATGTTTTATTTTACGATTGGGAATATTTCAGAAATCATTTACTTGAGATTTTTCTTCCTTTTAGATTTGACCCAAAATTTGAATTTACAGGTTTTCAAGGATTAGCAAGTCACGGTGTCGCAATTTCTATTATTGTAGCGATGTATTTTTACAGCAAAAAAATCCTAAAACGATCGCTTTTATGGATTTTAGACAGAATTGTAATTCCTGTTGCCAGTGGAGCTATTTTTGTTCGCTTGGGAAATTTCTTCAATTCTGAAATCATTGGTAATGAAACCACATCTGCATTTGGAATTCGTTTTTTACACGATAAATTCAGCAAAAACGAAGCAGTACAAAAAACTGGAATTGCAGATCCAATTGAGGCTTATAAAGCAATTGCGACAAACCCAAAATTTGCAAATTTATTAGCCGAAGTTCCTGCAAGACATCCAGCACAATTATACGAGGGATTCTCTTATATTTTTGTATTTGCTATTTTATATTTCTTATACTGGAAAACAAATACAAGACTTAAATCTGGTTTCTTATTCGGATTGTTTTTAGTTCTTTTATTCGTAGTTCGTTTTATTGTGGAATTTGTAAAACAAAGCCAAGGCGGAATAGAAGAAGATTTAGGTTATTTCTCTACAGGTCAATGGTTAAGTATTCCATTTATTATTATTGGTCTTTTCTTTATCATAAGAGCACAAAGAAATCCTCTTGCGAGCATCATAAAATTATATCACATTATAACAAACGCCCATTATCTGAGATATTGGGCGTTTTCTTTTTTAGAGCTGATACGAAACTCCGAACTCAATATTCTTGATATTTATTATAGCCAACAGTAAAACCAAGTGCAAAAATATCTGCAAAAGCAAAGCCCTCAATCTCCAAAAAGAATGAGGGTTTTAATTTTTTAAAAAGAACAAACCTTACTCCAATTCCAGATAGGGATTTAAAATTTCAGCTAATTCATTCAGCCAATAAAAGCTATCTCCAAGTCTGAAAAGTTTAGATGGAACATTTTCTTGTTCGTTCATCGCGCCTAGAGCGAGGGTTAGATTTACATATCTTATGGCTTTCGCCATATCGAGTGGGTCAATTCTGTCGTTGAAGAAATTCATCAGCCTGATTTCGGCTTCTTTTGAAAGGGTTTTGGTACTCATAACTCTGTAATTTAGGAAATATAAAACCCGTGTAGCTAAGGTGTCCTACGCTTACAGAAGCGTTACGGTTGTTTCCAATGCCGCCACCATACCACACGGGCAAGAAGTTTTTTAAGTATCATATTCTGTAATTTAGGAAGTGCAAATATATTAAAAAGACTAAACTTTTATAAGTAGGAAAAGTAATCTTTTTTTTGTTTAAATTAGTTTTTAAAACCCCTTCATTTTACATTGGCAAACCAATGCCACCATTTTTAGTTTGTTCAAATAATTCTTTAAAATCTGGAATATTGTAATAGTTGTTTTTTCTAAATTCGTCTTCGTATTTCTTCTCATTTAATTTTGGAAAAAAGGTATAAACATCGCCTTGTTCAACACTTTGTGTAAATCGTGTTGCATAATAGCAATAGAGCGCGTAGATTTTTGCTGTCTCGCTGAAATTAGCATCATCAACTTTTGGTAGTTCTGTTTTTAATCTCAAATACATAATGTATTTTTCTTTAGTTCTCTCATCTGCTTTAGTCATTACTTCAAAAATCTCTTTATGAAAAATATATTTGTTACCGCAAGTTTTGGTAAAAAGCAATTTATCAAATTCCTCATCATTTAGATTTCTGTCTAAAACCCACTTTAATAAATCTTTATCTTGAACATAACCGAAAACTTTTACAAGTGATTCTAAAAAATATTCGTCGTTAAATTTTAGCCATACCAAACTTGCTTTGTTATCGTTGAAAAGGTATTTGTTGCGATTTATAAGTATCTTGATATTTTTTTCTCTTGTTTGAGCTAAATATTGTAAATCATCTTTCCATTGAGAAGCTTTTGTTTTTACATTCTCTATCTTATCTTCAATAATGATGTCCTCTTTTTCAAATTTTGAAACATCAGGAAACAGTTTTAAATAATCAATTATTGTCGGAAGAGCGTAAAAGTTAGTAATGAATTTACCTTTTACGACATATAAGTATTGTGCATCAGCAGTATAAGGGTAGTACTGCAAACTTTTATCGCATTTATTCTCAGCAAATGTTTCAATCTTTAAATATTCATTTATAGAATGATCATCCATTATTCTTCCAAATACTTTTTTTACAATGCCATTGAAATTCTTGTTATCTACTATTTTGTAGCCATTTGATTTTAAAATTGATTGAGCAACTATAACTAAAGCATCTAGATCATTTTTATTGTAATCTTGAAAACTACCATACACTTCATCATTTCCAGAATCAACTTGCTTTATTAAAATTGATTTTACTTTAATATTTGTATTATCATTATAAAACATGATCTCACTAGATGTTTTGTTATAATTTTGAATATTTTCTTCTTTTTCCTCGTTTGACTTGTCCTTTTTTTCTTTCGAACAACTTGGCAATAAAATTATCAAGGCAATTAATGATATTATTTTTGTCATATTTTATTTTTTCTACACTACCTTTTTTTGATTTTACAAGAATCAAAAAAAATTAAAATAGTGTAATATTTTTTTATTAAAATTTAATTCAATTGGATTATCAGGATCTGCTGTAGTTTGTATAATTACTTTCATTTGGATTAAATGATAGCCATGCAATTGTACTTTGAATTACCTGCTTTTTGTTTAGGATTATCAGATAAATTATTTTCTATATACACATGAATAATAATATTATCATCTTCAATTCGATCAATTTCTGTCAAAAAAACACCTTTGTGGTCACTATTATATCCAGTTTCTTTGAAATATTCCTTAATTTTCTCTTTCAATGGACTATCTTCCTCTTTTACACCTTTATAATTTTCGTATTCTTCCCAAGCAATTTTCATCCAAGGAGCTATTGATGCATTCTTTTGTTCTTTTTTCTCTTCTTCCGCATTCTCACATACCCCATTAAATAGATAGTTTGCTCCAGGATTATAATGTTCTTTTTTTATTCTAAAATAACATCAGCCACAGTGGTTTTTCCGTTTATAAATCCTCTAGCTGGCACGAGCGTCTCGCTCGTAAGTGGTTTTTAAATTGAAAGCAATAAGTTTAGCTTTTACATAGGCAATCCAATACCACCATTTTTAGTTTTTTCGAATAATTCTTTAAAATCTGGAATATTGTAATAGTTGTTTTTTCTAAATTCGTCTTCGTACTTTTTCTCATTTAATTTTGGAAAAAAGGTATAAACATCGCCTTGTTCAACACTTTGTGTAAATCGTGTTGCATAATAACAATAGAGCGCGTAGATTTTTGCTGTCTCGCTGAAATTAGCATCATCAACTTTTGGAAGTTCTGTTTTTCCTCTCAAATACATAATGTATTTTTCTTTGGTTCTCTCATTTGCTTTAGTCATTACTTCAAAAATCTCTTTATGAAAAATGTATTTGTTATCGCAGGTTTTGGTAAAAAGCACTTTATCAAATTCCTCATCATTTAGATTTCTGTCTAAAACCCATTTAAGTAAATCTTTGTCTTGGACGTAACCGAAAACTTTTACAAGTGATTCTAAAAAATATTCGTCGTTAAATTTTAGCCAAACTAAACTTGCTTTGTTGCCGTTGAATAGATATTTGTTGCGTGAAATGATTAATAATTTATTAAAATCTCGGGCTCTTGATAAGTTATACTCATCTTTTCTTGCTTCAAATTCCATCCATTTTTCAATTCCTACTTTCATCCTAAGTTCATCATTATACCATTCAGAAGGATATTTTTTTTCTAACTGAGCAATATTTGGAAATTTTTCTTGATAATTAATTAGCTCTGGTAAGTAAAAAAAATCGGTGATAAAAATTTTTTTTATTATATAAGTCCCATTAAAATTAACACCGTCATTGGATTGATTACAGAATTCATTGTCACAATTATTATAATAATTAATATATAAATACTTTTTTAAGGAATTAGGATTGATTAATCTTCTGAAAATTTTATTTATTTTATTATTAAAGTCAATATCACTTGGTGTTTTATAACCATTAGATTTTAATATTTCTGATATGACTACTGTACATGTATTTAATTCATCTATACTAAAAGAATGTTTCAAAGTTTCACTAACACTATTTCCATCATCATCTAAAGCATATTGTGATGCACCTTCTTTAAGTTGTTTTTCTAAAATGTCATTCATCGTTTTTAATTTTGTTTCTTGTAATGGATAATTTTCTTTACTTTGAATTTCTTGCTTATTTTCTTTATTACACGATTGAAATAAAGAAAATACAAGTAGAACAATCACTACTCTCATATATAGTTTTTTATCTGGTAGATTTAAAATCATTTTCTGTTTCGACATCATATTTGGGAAGTTTCTTTTCTTTTTCGGAAATTTCATAATCTTTAGGTTTTGTGATAGCTTTAATTTGATTGCTTGTTTTTATTATTGAAGAAAAAGAAATAACCTGAGTCCCTGATTTATCTCCTTCCCAACCAGTTTGATTTCCTCCAAGATATACATATTTTGTACCGTCCATATTTTCTCCAATTATAATAGCAACATGAGACCAAGAAAATACAATGATCGCACCTACAAATGGTTCGCAACTTTCACCTTTAGACTAATTTGAAGAAGTCCAACCAAATGCGTACGCAATAAGTTTAGCTTTTACATAGGTAAACCAATGCCACCATTTTTAGTTTCTTCGAATAATTCTTTAAAATCTGGAATATTGTAATAGTTGTTTTTTCTAAATTCCTCTTCGTATTTCTTCTCATTTAATTTTGGAAAAAAAGTATAAACGTCTCCTCATTCAATACTTTGAGTAAATTTTGTAACATATAACAGTAAAGAGCGTAAATTTTTGCTGTCTCACTAAAATTAGCATCATCAACTTTTGGAAGTTCTGTTTTTCCTCTCAAATACACCCTTTTAGAAAATCTTCTGTAACATTATCAAAAATTACTATTCCAAAATCTTTTTCTCCCTAGATTTTGCTAGTTGTTTTTTTACTGGGATTTTTCTACTAGGATGTGTTTTAATAAATTTATGTAAAAAAGATATTGCGAGATTTTTGTTTGTTTTTTGAATGTAGTTTTTCAATATCTAATCTGCATAATAAACAATATGTCTTAAAATATTATCTCCTTTTTTTTCAATAATTACCTCAGTAACACCTCCATCATAATTGAATAATATTTCAATCCGATTTTTTGCGACCCTATATTCGATATTAATTAAACCATTTTTGTTAATTTTTAAGAATATATTTTTTTTAGGAATTGAACTTAAAAGATATTTAGAATCGTCAACATTTTCATTTTTAATAATATCTACATATACATTTTGAATGTTTGTATTTCTCAGAATGCATTCTTCACCCTTACCCATTTCTACAGTTATATTTTTACATTCTTTTTCTGTATCCTCATCTTCGACTAGTTCATTACTTTTCTTCCTTTTTGGAATATTGCAGAGGGAATAAATAGATGATATGTCTTTAGTTTTATAATTTACTTTGATAGGATTTTCTGGATCAGCGGTTACATTAAATAATTTTTCTTCATTCGGCAAAAATAAAAGCCAAGCTATAACACTTTCAACTATTTGCTTTTGTTTGGGATCATCTGACAGATTATTTTCAACGTACACTTTAACAGTTATAGAATCATTCTTAACATCTTCAACTCTTACGAAATAATTTTTGTAGTCATACAATTTTAGATCGCTTGATGCAATAATATTGTATATGATGTCGTCACAGGATATCTTTTTCTTATTTTCTAATGATTTATTATTTAGCTTTTGTTGTTCAAAAGTGTTTTTTGGTTGATAGATTCTTGATTCTTTTTTACAACTAATAGCTATAAAAACAATGACTAAATAAATTAAGCTATTCTTCATATTGTTAAAATTGATTTACTATTCTTGGGATTGCAGTCTTTATATCGTTTTTATAATTTTCTTGGATTTTTTTATCAGTCGAATGCCATCTGCCTACATTTCCATCATGGCGATTAATAAAATCTACTATATACATCATACCAGCCTCGACTGATGGAAATTTGATATATTTTTTCTTGTTTTTTGTATCTTGATCATTACCACCAGCTCCGCTTTTTCCCTTATTTTCAAATGATTGCCAAATTCCTACTGGGGTATATTCCGGATTCTTTTTATATAAAGAACCATCCCAGCCATAGTTTGGTGCAGGACTATTGCCCGAAACTTCCATTCCTGGAGAACCACATATTATATATTGATCTGATTTAAAATGTTTGCCCTCCCAACGATAAATACTCTCTATCGTTTTTGCCATATCTCTTCCAAATAAATCATAGATTTTCATTAATGCTAGTCTTGCATCATGTTCCGTAAATTCCCTAGTCTCATTTTTACTAATTTCCGCCTTAGTTCCAAAAGAATTATTATAACCTTCTTGCAATATTGCGAAGGAATCTATTAAATCAGATCTACGGTTAAATGGTTTAGAAATATCAGAAAGAGGATTTTTATTTAAGTCAAATTTTAGTGATCCACTAAAATATTCAAAATGTAACATAAAAACAGTTACATTATTGATTTCCATTAATGGAACAAATTTCTTTTTGTTTTTTAAATACTTTAATAATTTTCCTGTTTCTCCAAGTTTTTGCTTTTGTGTCACTTTATCACCTATTTTTACTAAAATACTTTTTGTATCTAATTCTCCATATCGAATAATGAAGTCTCGACCATCTTTTAAAGTATGCCTAATAGTAACTTGATCAGTTTCACAATAAAATGATTTAACATCCAGTACTAAACCATCTGCGATAGCAACAACTGTTTCTAAAGAATTGGTATACAAATCTCGTCCAGCATGTTTCCTTTTGCCATTGTCTCTATTAGAATTAAAAGTTGTCATGTTAGCACCTTGTTTAGATGCCCAATTTCTCATTTTTCCCCATTTATTTTCTAGATCATTTTCGGGTTTAACAAGTAGAGGAAAAATTACCAGCTTCTGTTTTTTCTTCTTTCTGATGCCACATAGGATCCCCAACATTAACCATCATCAGACTATTAATAAACTCTTGTTGAGCATCGTAAGTAACTGTAGGTTTTACATCAACTTTCTGTTCGTGATAATCATGAGCTTTTCTTTCAGTTTTCGCTATTCCTCTGGTTTCTTTTTTAGAAGGACCTTTTTGTTCTCTGGGAGATGGTTTTTTAGTTTCTTTTTCAGATGGTTTAGAAGCAGTTGTTTTTGAAAGTATATCTACTTTATAATCTGGATTGATAACATTAATATCTTGGGTAGGTTTCGAAACTTTTTTGTAAAACTCAGCGGTTACATAATATTCATGAAATGCGCCTTCATTAGACTCATTGGGAGCCGTTTTTGCATTGGCAAGCCATACTTTGCTGGTATCAAAAGTAAATTTGACATCAGCTTTTCCATTTAATACATCAGCTTCTTTCGTCTCGCCGCTAATATCAGAAAGGTCTTTTTTACCTTCGTCATTTTCCCATAAAGTAACGTTTATGCGAAATTTTTCCATGTTAAGACAATGTACGCGAGCTGTAATAGTTTCGCCATAACTAAATAGTTTTGTGGGCTTTTTTCCGTTGTTGTCCAGAATTTCTACATATAGAATCTTGCTTTCTGCATTTTCTTTGGTTTTTATATCCAAAACTGCTTTTTCGCCGTTTGCATCAACCAACATTCTTATTCCTTTACGAGTGAGACTAGGTTGGGTAAATGTATACTCTACGGTTGCACCCGTCTTATTGTTTTTGCTCATTTTAACCCATTCATTTCCCAATAATATCCAGATACTCCATTTGATATTTTCGTCAGGTATATTTCCTACTGGCTCAATGAATTTTGATGGAGCAGACACCGCCAAAAAAATCATGTATAGAGTAATATTGTTTTATCCCTATTACGGGATTGGGATTGCCATATATTTTTACTTTGCTCATAATTTGTAGAATTTTAATAACAATCAGAAAGCTGGTCTTCTAATTCATCAGGATTTAATAATGGATTAATCTGCTTCAAGACATCACGATCTGCTTTTTGCATTTGCTGGCCTCCTAGTTCAGCTATCTGTCCATGTTTAAAAATTTCTATACATTTTGGTCCGCCTACAGGGCATCCCGCTTTACTGTCTTCTATCAAAATTTTGCCTTGATTGCTGAGTGTTACTTTTTCATGCGAATCATACCATTGGGTTATTGTCGCCATACAGGGTTTATTGCCACTTGAAGTAGGCTGTAAAGTGCATTTTCCAAAAGAGCCACTCTTTAAGGTTTGATTGATATCTTTGGTTGTGGCTATCAATTTTTTATTAGCTCCTTTGTCGTTGGCAAAATGTTTTTTTTGAGATTTTATCTGCAGAATATCTACAGCATTAGGGTCTTCACTAAACTTGCATTTGCAACTTGCACCATCTACAACAACATATTTTTCCATAATCTAGATTTATTATTATACTAAAAGTGATATTCTGCTATCTACTGTTATTTTGCTTTCGTCTAAGTTTTTAACTTCAACTGTAATTTTTCGTTTCATATCAATTAAATCACATTCTAAATGCAGTTCTTCAATGAGATAATTATTTGGATTTAAAAAATAGTGGGCGTGGTAATATTCTTCGACATTTTCGTCGTCAGATTTACCATTTTGGGTTACTTCAATTAGGTTTAAATCGTTGAGATAAGGATTAACTTTTTGCGAAATTAAAAACTCCACATCATCGGTTTCGGCGATCGCGGGAAAATATAATTTTCGACTTGTTTCAAGAGTTTGAGTGTAGGCTCTGTGTATTCCGTTAAAATAAGCCCTCAAAAACCAGTTTCCCGAGAGTAGCTTTACTAATAAACTATTATCTTCAATTGCATTTTCAATATTTTTAGTCAGTTGCATAAAAATTTTGCCATCAAACAATTCTTTAATGCTGTCTTTTTGATTTTCCCAGCGTTCTTTTAGTTTATCATAACTGTTCAAGTCTATCCATTTTCCGTATTTATTTACGACTATTCGTAAAGGAAAAAGAAGTTCTGCAGTCTTTTCTGCAACGGTATATGCTCTTGTATCAATTGTTTTTCCGTCTATAAATAGTTTCGATGTTTTACTTATCTCAATAAAATGATAATCGTCTTGTTTGGTATCGGGTTTCAATCTTAATAGACTGAAATTTTGCTTGAGAGTCTGTTTTTTTCCTTCCTTTTCAATTGTGTACAAAACCGAATAGTTGTGATTGAGTTCAAAAGGGTTAAAAGGAAGGAAATTATCCTGACTTACAAATAAAACAGGCTCTTTCTTCTTTTCCTTGTCATCTTCTTTTTTCATATGTAATCCATTTATTTTATAAGTCCTTCTTCTTCAGGTTCTTTTAATTCATTAATTTTTTCTTGTTCAGATTCTTCGTTATGCGAATCAGTATTGTATATTTTAGCGTCAGGTTTTTTCTTATTTTCCGGAGGAGCATTTTTTTCTGTTTTACGCTCACATATTATTACTGAGTTTTCATTTATCAGATTTGATCCCATATCTTTTAAAGCATCGACATATTTTGTTTTTTCATACCATTTAGACTGGTGATAGAAAACCCAATTATAGTTTTGTCTGTTCGGCATCAGTAATTCAATCTGACTTTTTGGAATTTGTTTGTTGTATCCGTTTACAGCAAGAAAAAACAAACGTCCAAATTTAACTCTCACAGGTACTTGTGCTCGAATAGAAATATATTCTTCATCACCGTATTCTTTTTTTATTAAGAGCGTTATCAATAAAATACCTTTCATTTCATTGGTCTCAATTGTTTTATAAGATTTATCAGGCGTCCACGAAATGATTTTTTTTGGAGGTATCAGCATCATTAGACAAAACACTTTATCGATAGCTGTAGGTATGATAAATATTATAAAGTGCCCACATATTAAAAAAGTAAAATTTAAGCCGTTTAAAATGGTATAAATAATAACAAATAATAAGCTTGAATACAAAGGGACAACTGCTTGCAACAAGGAGTTCTATGATGAAACTTTTTAGCTTAAATTCATGAAAATAATTGCGGTAAATCCAAACATGAAGAAACCCAAACAGAAGAGATGTTACCTGATATAAAATAAGTTCTCGACTAAGGCTTGTAAATGGTTTATTATGGCTTAAAAATGCAATAAGCGCATAAATCAATGCAAATGATAAGACATAAACATAGAATTTCTTCTTATACTCTTTTGCAAAATCTTTTACTTTATCGCTAATCAGTAATGTAAATATCCCGCAAAGCGCAATTATCACAATTAAGAATATAATAATGTTGACATCAATAAGATTTATCAAGTACTTTTTAACCATTTTAACATTATTTTAAACGTTCTTTAAATCAATTATTTACTGTTATATAAAACATTTTTTTACTAATGTAGCTTTTTTATTTCATTTTTAAATACTATTTGTATAATTTTTCTTTCATTTTTTATTCTGCAAGCAAAAAAAAAGGGATATATCCCCTTTCTAGTTTTTTATAATCAATTAGTATTAAAAGAAATCACAATAATTACATTAACCTTAAATAAGATTCTTTATAATTGATACGAAACACCAAACTCAATATTCTTTGTATTATAGCCCGCATTAGAGCTTCCTAAACCCGCATTGGAAACATGCCTGACACTTGGGCGCACATCAAACTGAAATTGGTTGTAATCGACCGAAAAACCTATCGCCAAAACATCTGCGAAAGCAAAACCTTTAGACATACGTTCTGTTTCTGTATCTGTAATCATTGGTCCTATACTTCCTAAGAGATAACAGGAAAACATATTACCAATTGGTTTCCTGACTATAAAACCAATATTCAGAACATATTCATGAACGTTTTTCAATTTCATGTATTCAATTCGCTTCTGGTCAAAATCCAGTGTTTCAGGCTTTACGAAATACAAATTCAACAATTGATGTTTTCCAAAGTTGATCTCGGGCTGTATTAAAATCTCATATCTAAAATTTCGAGTTTCTTTTAATTTATAATACAACTGGGCTTTATAGAAATTATTAGTAAAAGTATAATCCGTATTATTGAACTCGCTTCCAAAACCATAACTCACTCCTACCCTATAATTATTGTATTTCTCTTTTGCGCATGAAGTTGCAAGCAATACAAAGAAAGAAACGATAAAGAATATTCTTTTCTTTTTCATAAATAGTTTTTGGATCTCATATACAAACATAAAAAAAGATCCAGCTTTCACTGGATCTTTCTATTATTAAAAACAAAGTTTAATTATGCTTTGTTGTGTTTGTCTTCGATTGTATGTTTCTCATCATTTGAAATCGTATCAACCAATACTGGCGTAGCGATAAATAATGAAGAGTAAGTACCTACGATAATACCAATTAACATTGCAAAGATAAATCCTCTAATTGATTCTCCACCAAAAATAAACATTGTTAATAATACAATGATCATCATTAATGAAGTATTCAGCGTTCTTGATAAAGTAGTATTAATAGAAGCGTTTACGATATCTTCGAAACTACCTTTACGGTTTCCGATGATAAATTCTCTAACCCTGTCAAATACAATTACAGTATCGTTCATAGAGTAACCAATTACAGTCAAAATCGCGACGATAAAGTGCTGATCCATTTCCATGTGGAATGGCATGAATTTGTAGCATAAAGAGTAAATTCCTAATACAAAGATTACGTCATGCGCAACAGCTGCAATCGCACCTAATGAATACTGCCATTTACGGAAAGATACCATTAAGTATAAGAAAATAACTGCCATCGCACCAAGAACTGCCCAGTATGAGTTAGTTTTAATATCCTCAGAGATAGAAGCTCCAACTTTAGAAGCTTGTAATACACCAACTTTTTTACCGTCAAAAGAGTTAATGAATTTCTCGTAAGAAGTATTTGGGAAATATTTCTGTAAAGAAGCATATAATTTTTGATTCACTTCTTCATCAATAGCTACACCATCTTCTTTAATTTTATATTTAGTAGTGATTTTCAATTGATCATCATCACCTAAAATTTTCGCCTCAACAGGAGTTCCAAAAGTCGCAGATAATTCATCTGAAACAGCAGTTGCATCTACGGGTTTTTCAAATTTAACTTGGAAAGTTCTACCTCCAACAAAATCAACACCTTCATCTAAACCATTAATAAAGAAAATAGAAGTTAAACTTACTACTGTTACAATAGAAGAGAAGATATAAGTGAATTTTTTCACTTTAATGAAATCAAAGTGGAAATTAGTAAACCAGTTTTTAGTAATATTTGTAGAGAAAGTTAAATCAGCTTTTCCAATAATATTTCTATCAATAAAGATTCTAGCAATAAAGATTGATGTAAACAATGAAGTTACGATACCAATTAATAATGTTAAAGCGAAACCTTTAATAGGACCTGTTCCAAAGATAAATAAGATAGCTCCAGTTAAAACGTGAGTAACGTTAGCATCAATAATAGAACGCATTGCACCGTGCCATCCGTAAGAAGCGACAACCGCCTCAGAAAGAGATTTTCCTTCACGCAATTCCTCTTTTGCTCTTTCGTAGATAATAATATTCGCATCTACCGCTGTACCTAATGTTAATACGATACCTGCAATACCTGGTAATGTTAATACAAAACCAAAACTTGCCATAATTCCGAATAAGAAAAGTAAGTTTAATAATAAAGCAAGGTTTGCATACCATCCCGCTTTACCATAATAGAATACCATCCAAACGCAAACTAATAAAAACCCTAATACAGAAGAAATTGTACCTGCATCAATAGCGACTTGTCCTAAAGATGGACCAACAACAGTTGATTGAATAATATCTGCAGAAGCTGGTAATTTACCTGCGTTTAATACGTTAGCTAAATCTTTAGTTTCAGCAACATCAAAAGAACCTGTAATTTCAGATCTTCCTCCAGCGATAGGACCACTTGTAACACCTGGAGCAGAATAAACGATATCATCTAAAACGATAGCGATATAACTTTTTTGAGCAAACGCTCTTCCTGTTAATTCTTCCCAAACTTTAGCACCTTGGCTGTTCATCTGCATAGAAACTGCAGGTTTACCCATTTGGTCAAAAGTATCTTTTGCATCAGTAACAACACCACCGCTCATTGCTGGGTTATTGTCTCTGTTTCCTTTTAAAGCGTATAATTCAACAACTTCAATATCTTTTGCACTTGCTAAATCTTTTGCTTTTTGATCTTTTATAGTAGTTGGTTTACTCCAAACAAATTTTGCATAATGTTGGTCAGCGACCAATAAAACTCTAATTTCTGGTCTTTTAAAATAACTGTTGATTACAGCAGTATCTTTTGTAGCGAAGTAACCTAAAACTGGTCCGTCGCCTTGACCTAAAATTTTATCGAATAAAGGATTGTTTCCTTTTTTAGTATCTGTAGAATCTTTAGCATCTGTCAACAAAGCATTCAATGAATCTTTAGCAACAGTTTTAGTTTCTGGTTTCTTAACTTCAGTTTTCTTCAAAGCTTCGTTAGCGACAACTAAGAAATTACCAATTTCTTCAATTTTATAAGTTTCCCAAAACTCTAATTGAGCTTTTCCACCTAATAATTTTTTAATTCTATCAACATCCTTAGCACCTGGAAGCTCTACTAAGATTCTTCCTGTTTCTCCTAATTTTTGAATATTTGGCTGTGTAACACCAAATTTGTCGATACGCTCTCTTAATACTTTAAAAGCACTTTCTACAGACTCGTCAACTTTTCTTTTTACAACTTTTTGAACCTGTGCGTCAGACATTTGAAAATCTACACCACCTTCACCTTGAAGACTTCTGTTTGCAAAAATATCTGGAGATGCTAATTTTACACTTCCTTTTGAGTTTGCTTCAAAAGCTTCAAAAAACTTATTTAAATATGTTTTGTTTCCTTCTAAATTTGCAGATGCATCAGCTAATGATTTATTAAAAACTGGATTTTTAGAATTATTAGCTAAACCTTTTAAAACATCTTTAATAGAAATTTGAAGAATAACGTTGATTCCTCCTTCTAAGTCAAGACCTTTATTAAGTTGCTTGTTTTTCACCTCGTTGTAAGTGAAATCAGTAAAACCAAGATTTAATACTTTCTCTTTACCAATCGAATCTAAATATTTCAGCTCTTTATCAGGATTATCTCCTGCAAAAGCTTTAGCCTCACTTTTGACACCACTTGCCACAAAAGTGAATGATAGTTGGTAAATACTCACCAATGCAAATAGAATTGCGAAAAATTTAATAAGTCCTTTATTCTGCATTATTACTAAAAATTAATTATGTTTTATTTTTGTTTTTGTTTTAAAGTCCCATAAAATAAGCCCTGACATGATTTTTTAAAACAAAAATACGAGATCACGAATTACCAATTTTTTTTTAAACCGAGCAAATATATAATTAACGAAAATATTAACCAATTTATTTATTGATTAATCTCAAAAAAAAAGGCGCAAAAGTGCGACCTTTTCTCTTTTTTGCCGTTTTTATTATACTAAAATCGTTTTTAGAGCATCATTCATACTACGAACTGCATCTGCACTTTTCGCAAATAATGCCTTTTCCTGATCATTTAAGTTAATATCTAAAATCTCTTCTACTCCATTTTTACCAATTATACACGGTACTCCAATACAGATATCGTTTTGACCATATTCTCCTTCTACAAAAACAGAACATGCAATCATTTTCTTTTGATCGTTCAAAATACTATCTACTAAATAGGCCACAGAAGCTCCTGGCGCATACCAAGCTGAAGTTCCAAGCAAGCCTGTAAGAGTTGCTCCTCCAACCATTGTATCTGCCGCTACTTTTTGCAGTACGTCTTCTGAAAGAAATTCTGACACCGGAATTCCGTTGTAAGATGCTAAACGTGTTAACGGAATCATAGTTGTATCACCATGACCTCCAATTACCATCGCAGAAATATCATTTGCAGGTTTATCTAATGCTAATGAAAGATATGTTCTAAAACGAGAGCTGTCTAACGCGCCTCCCATACCAATAATTCTATTTTTTGGTAAACCTGTAGCTTTTAAAGCCAAATACGTCATAGTATCCATCGGATTAGAAACCACAACAATTATAGTGTCAGGAGAATATTTCAGCACATTTTCGGCAACTGTTTTTACAATTCCTGCATTTATACCTATTAATTCTTCCCTTGTCATCCCTGGTTTTCTTGGAATTCCTGATGTAATTACAACTACATCACTTCCAGCAGTTTTAGAATAATCGTTGGTAACGCCAGACACTTTAGTATTAAAACCAGTATTTGTCGCGCATTGTGTAATATCCAATGCTTTACCTTCGGCAAAACCTTCTTTAATATCCAACAATACTACTTCGCTTGCAATTCCTCTATAAGAAATAACGTCTGCACATGTAGCTCCAACATTTCCTGCTCCTACAATGGTAACTTTCATATTTTATACTTTATCGGTTATTAATTTATTTGTCTATTCCCTAAAAAGACAATTCGTTTAATTGTCTAGTAAATTTAAACAATTAAACGAATTGAAATTATTAATTTTTGATTTTATGCGTCGATATTTGCGTAAACTGCATTTTTCTCGATAAATTCTCTACGAGGCGGTACTTCATCACCCATTAACATCGAGAAAACTCTATCAGCTTCTGCCAAACTATCAATTGTTACCTGACGTAAAGTTCTGAAACTTGGGTCCATTGTAGTTTCCCACAATTGCTCCGCGTTCATCTCTCCAAGACCTTTATAACGCTGAATAGCGGCACTTCCACCCATTCTTTCGTTAGCTTGATCACGCTGTACATCATTCCAAGCATATTCTTTCTTTTGTCCTTTTTTAACCAAATACAACAGCGTAGTCGCAATGTATACGTGGCCTTCTTCGATTAATTCTTTCATAAAACGGAAGAAGAACGTTAATATTAAGGTAGAAATGTGACTACCATCGACATCGGCATCACACATGATGATTACCTTATGATATCTTAGTTTTTCAAGATTTAATGCTTTACTGTCTTCTGCGGTTCCAACTGTAACTCCTAAAGCAGTAAAAATGTTACGAATCTCTTCGTTTTCAAATACTTTATGGTGCATTGCTTTTTCAACGTTCAAGATCTTACCGCGTAATGGCAGAATTGCTTGAAAGTTACGGTCACGACCTTGTTTTGCTGTTCCACCAGCCGAATCTCCCTCGACAAGGTAAACCTCACATCTAGCAGGATCTTGTTCTGAACAGTCAGATAATTTTCCTGGCAATCCACCGTCGCCCATAACAGTTTTACGCTGTACCATTTCACGCGCTTTTTTCGTCGCGTGACGTGCTTGTGTTCGCTAAGATTACTTTTTGGATAATCAGTTTTGCATCATTTGGATTTTCTTCCAAATAATTCTCTAACATTTCTCCAACTGCCTGCGAAACTGGAGAAACCACTTCTCTATTTCCAAGTTTAGTTTTAGTTTGTCCCTCAAACTGAGGCTCAGAAACTTTTACCGAAATAATAGCTGTTAATCCTTCACGGAAGTCATCTCCAGCAATTTCGAATTTTAATTTATCTAACAAACCAGAAGCATCGGCATATTTTTTAAGTGTTCTTGTCAAACCACTTCTAAAACCTTGTAAATGCGTACCTCCTTCGTGAGTGTTAATATTATTTACGTATGAGAAAATATTCTCTGTATAACTTGTATTATAAATCAAAGCAACTTCTACAGGAATTTCGCCTTTGTCATGATCCATGCTGATTACATGCGAAACGATTGGCTCACGATTACCGTCTAAGTAACGGATATACTCTTTTAAACCTTCTGTAGAATGAAAAACTTCACTTTTAAATTCACCTTTTTCATCAACTTCTCTCTTATCTGTAAACGTGATGGTAATTCCTTTATTTAAGAAAGAAAGTTCACGCATACGAGCTGAAAGTGTATCGTATGAGAACTCAGTAGTCTGAGTAAAAATCGTATCATCTGGATAAAAAGTCTGACGTGTACCTCTTTTATCTGTTTCTCCAATTTGTTTTACTGGATATAAAGATTTTCCTCTTTCGTATTCCTGCTCATAGATTTTACCTTCTCTAAATACAGTAGATTTCATGTGAACAGAAAGGGCGTTTACAACCGAAACCCCAACACCGTGCAAACCTCCAGAAACTTTATACGAATCTTTGTCAAATTTACCTCCGGCTCCAATTTTTGTCATTACAACCTCAAGTGCAGAAACACCTTCTTTTTTATGCAAATCAACTGGAATACCACGTCCGTTATCTTCAACTGTAACAGAACCATCTTCGTTAATTGCGACACCAATAGTATCACAATGTCCGCCCATGGCTTCATCAATAGAGTTATCAACAACCTCATAAACTAAATGATGCAGTCCTCGAACTCCTACATCTCCAATATACATCGATGGACGCATTCTTACGTGCTCCATTCCTTCTAATGCCTGAATACTATCTGCTGAATAATTGTTCTTCTTGATTTCTTCGCTCATATAATTTATTCTAAAAAATGTATTTACTGTCTAACACGCAAATATATAAAAACGCGGGCTATATACCCATTAAAATACGACTTAAAGCACTTAAGTTATTAACACAATTGTCTGAAAAACCAAAAAATAAAACAAAAGCTAATTTTAAAATTCCAATTTTGAAATTCCAAATTCCAAAAATGGGAATAACTTAAAAATATTGCTTGTTAAAAATTCCAATCTTTAATATTTAAAATTCCAATTTTGAAATTCCAAATTCCAAAAATGAGAATAACTTAAAAATTGTGCTTGTTTTAAATTCCAATCTTTATATTTAAAATTCCAATCTTTGAAATTCCAAATTCCAAAAATGGGAATAACTTAAAAAAAGTGCTTGTTTTAAATTCCAATCTTTAATATTTAAAATTCCAATTTTGAAATTCCAAATTCCAAATTTTGTTAAATCCCAAATTCCAAAATTTCGTTTTTTACTAAAAAAAAAAAAAGCCAAAACAACATCTGAATGCATTTTGACTTTTATATTTTAAGTCCAAATTGGAATTTGGAATTTGGAATTTATTTATTGGAATTTTAAAAAAAATTGGAATTTAATTCCTAAACCGTTACACCAGATTTTGCACTTTCGAAGCTTCCTTTCAAGTGGGCGACATTTGCTCTTCCGCTTGGATCTAGGTTTTCCTGCCATTTTGGAATCCATTTACGGACTGTTTGAGCGACGCTTACCTGTGGATAGTATTTATGAAAAATAGAACGGTACAAGTACGCTTCTTTCGTCGTTGGTGAATTGTATGGAAATTCAGCACTTGCCCCAGCTAATTGCTCATCTGTAATTTGAGAAGCACAATATTCAATTAATTCATCAACCCAGTTGTACCCTACTCCATCTGAAAACTGCTCTTTCTGACGCCATAAAATATCTGCCGGCAAATAAGGATCTTCTGGCGTATCAAAGGCTTTTCTTAAAATGTATTTTTCAACTCCATCATAAGTTTTTGGCTGTTTTTCTTCTGTTTTAATTCGGATATTAACATCTAGGAATTCTGTATCCAAAAATGGGAATCTCACTTCTAATCCGTGTGCCATTGTTGTTTTATCTGCACGAAGTAAATCTGCAGTAAACAACTTCTGAACTCTTTCTATTGTTTCATCTTGAAATTCTTCTGCCGATGGTGCATTTCTAAAATACAAATGTCCTCCAAAAACTTCATCTGCACCTTCTCCTGACAAAATCACTTTTATTCCTTGATCAGCGATAGCTTTAGACAACAAATACATTGGAACTCCAGATCTTACCGAAATAATATCGTAGGTTTCAATATGATAAATCACTTTTTCTAAAATCTGAACTCCTTCTTCAACAGAAAAATGAATTTCGTGATGTTCTGTTCCTAAAAATTCTGCCGCTTTTCTAGCCGCGATATTATCTGGTGAATCTGCATCTAATCCAATAGAAAACGAATGTAATTTTTCACCGTTTCCTTTCAATAATCTAGATGCAATTGAAGACGTTAAAGAGGAATCTAATCCTCCCGAAAGTATCACTCCGACAGGAACATTTGCTAATAATCGCTTGCTTGTAGCATCAATTAAACTTTGGCGCACAGAATTTAAATCTAAAGACTGATCTGCATTTTTATGATCTTCGTATTCTGGGTGGTAGTATTTTACAAAACCAGTTTTTGCTGTATAATAGTGTCCTGGAGGAAAAGTTGAAAATGATTTACATTGATCTGCAATTGATTTCATTTCTGAAGAAAAATAAATTCGCCCTCTTTCATCTAATCCATAATACAGTGGCTTAACTCCAATTGGGTCACGACCTGCAATATATTTATCCCCATCTATAACTACAAAAGCAAAATCACCATCGAGTTTATTACAGAAATCATAACCAAACTCTTCGTAAAGATGCACAATAACTTCAGAATCTGATGCTGTTCTAAAGGTATGATTTTTTAAAACCGTGTCCTTTAGTTTTTGATAATTATAAATTTCACCATCATGAACCATCCAAGCTTTATCATTTCCTTGAATTGGTCGCTTTCCAGAATTTAAATCAATTATTGACAGGCTTTCATGACAAAGTACACTGCCATTTTCCATGATATGAATATCACTTTCATCAGGACCGCGATGCGACATACGTTCAGAAAGTTCTTTTACAAGCTTGGGGTCTTTTCCTTTACCAATAACGGCCAATAATCCAGACATACTATTCTATTTTTTTATTTATTCTTCTGTACTTTAAGTAAAGTGTACATTAAAAAATCATTAAAATTTTCTGTTGAAAGCAAATCTAAATATTATTTTTTGCTTTCCTACTTTTTCAAATTAAAATTTCAGGGTTTTAACTTTATTTCGGCGAATGCCAAATATAAAAAAGTTAAGTTAAATAATTGCTGAAAAACATTTACAAAGAACTGAAATAGAGAATTTAACAATTTTAGACAAGAAAGACGTTCTCGATAAAGAACGTCTTTCTGCAATATATATACTAATTCTAAAAATTAAACTCGCATTATGCTTTAGCGTATGCATCATCGTGAACACTCGCTACAGCTCTACCAGAAGGATCATTCATGTTTTTGAATGCTTCATCCCACTCCAAAGCGATTTTTGTACTACAAGCCACACTTGCTTCTTGCGGCACACATAGCGCTGCTGCATCACTTGGGAAATGCTCCGTAAAAATTGAACGATAGTAATATTCTTCTTTAGAAGTTGGAGTTTGTAACGGGAACTTAAATCTAGCGTTTGCCAATTGTTCATCCGAAACTTCTCTTCCTACTACTTCTTTCAAAGTATCAATCCAGCTGTATCCAACTCCGTCAGAAAACTGCTCTTTTTGTCTCCAAGCTACACTTTCTGGAAGCATATCTTCGAAAGCTTTACGAACTACCCATTTTTCCATCGGATGTTCCTTGTTGATCATTTTATCTTGTGGGTTGATGCGCATGGCAACATCCATAAATTCTTTATCTAAGAAAGGAACACGTCCTTCAATTCCCCATGCGGCCAAACTTTTGTTTGCACGCAAGCAGTCATACATATGAAGTTTTCCTAATTTACGAACGTTTTCTTCGTGAAATTCTCTAGCGTTTGGCGCTTTGTGGAAATATAAATATCCTCCAAATAACTCATCTGCACCTTCACCAGAAAGCACCATTTTAATTCCCATTGACTTGATAACTCTTGCCATTAACCACATTGGAGTTGAAGCTCTTACGGTAGTTACATCATAAGTTTCTAAGTTGTAGATTACATCACGAACAGCATCTAAACCTTCTTGAATGGTGAATTTAATTTCGTGGTGAATTGTTCCAATATGATCTGCTACTTTTCTAGCATGGCTAAATCTGGCGAACCTTCTAAACCAACAGAAAAAGAGTGCGGTGCGGATACCAAGCATCTGTAGTATCATCTGACTCAATTCTTTTTTGAGCAAATTTTTTGGCTACAGCCGAAGTAATGGATGAATCTAAACCTCCAGAAAGTAAAACTCCATAAGGAACATCACTCATTAATTGTCTGTGAACCAGTCGCTTCTAAAGCTTTTTTGATTTCAGGAATACTTGTTTCGTTGTCTTTTACTGCATCATAATCAACCCAGTCTCTTTTGTACCATTGTACAAATTCACCGTCTTTACTTGATAAATAATGTCCTGGAGGAAACAATTCAATTTTTGTGCAATATCCTTCTAATGCTTTCAATTCAGAAGCTACATAAAAAGTTCCGTGTTGATCCCATCCAATATACAATGGAATAATTCCCATATGATCACGAGCAACAAAATACTCATCTTTATCTACATCATAAATTGCAAATCCGAAGATTCCGTTCAATTCATCAACAAAACTTACTCCTTTTTCTTTGTACAAAGCCAAAATAACTTCGCAGTCACTTTCTGTTTGAAAGTTATATTTTCCTTCGAATTGTTTGCGCAGTTCTCTGTGATTGTAAATTTCACCATTTGCGACCAAAACCAATTTTTTATCTTCTGTAAATAAAGGTTGTTTTCCTGAAGCTGGATCTACAATCGCCAAACGCTCGTGAGATAGAATTGCTTTATCATTACTGTAGATTCCGCTCCAGTCTGGTCCGCGGTGACGAATGATTTTAGACATTTCTAATACTTGAGGTCTTAACGCTTCGGCTTTTTGCTTAAGATCAAAGGCACATACAATTCCACACATAATTCTATATTTTATTTTTTATAATTTTATTTTGATAGGGCAAAGATGAAGTATTAGTTACAATTGAAAAACACAAACACTAATTTCAATTACGAATTTTAATCATATTTCTATTTTTACATACAAAATGTAAAATTTATAAGTAAAAACAAGCTCGAAACTTGAAAATTTTAATTTGGAACCAAAAAACGCTTTAAAATTGAAAGTTTGATGTAATTCTTTGAATTAAATTTTAAGATATTTTATAATAATGAAAAATTCCTAAAGAGATAACCAAAAGATGTTTGGTAATTATTTTTTAAGCGGCAATTTATATTTAGTAAAAAAAATCCACAGCCGTTTAGTTTACTGTTCGATATTTTGAGAAAGTTTTCTAAAATAAAAAAGGCTTTAGCCAAATTAAGTAATTTTTGGCTAAAGCCTCCTAAGAAGCATTTTAAGTCCTTCACTAAAACTGGAGAAAATTAATATTTTTATTCAAATCTAATTTGCGTTACTTACTTTTCAAAAGTAATTCTTGACGAAATATAATCTGGCATACTGGCAATAGCTAACTTTAGTTTCGATTCATTACTTTCTTTTACCTTTTCATCTTTCAGATTATAATTGTAATTGTCAAATAAGTAATAAATTAAAATCCTGTTATAATCATCTAGATCGTTATCTTTTATCATATCCAACAAACTCGTTTCAACTAATTCTGGATTTGAACTTTCTGAAAGGGCGCGTCCAACTCTATTGATACTTGAATAATAATGATTTTTTGATGGATTATCTATGCGGAGGGAAATTCCTAAAATCAAATCCAAAACATTAATATCCAAAACTTCTATTTCTTTAATATAAGTTAATCTTGCTCCCTTTGCATAACTTCCGTCACTGGCTCTGTCAAAACGATCGTTCATGATATTAAGATGGGAACGAAGAAAAATTTCCCATTTTATTGTCTCCGCAGAAAGCATTGCAATATTAAGCGCATGTACTCTCGGGCTATCATCCATGCTACATCCACCCACAACGTGCCTATTTCTTTTTAATTCCAAAGCTTCTTCTTTGCCAATGTATCGAGCAACATATTCTTCAAACGTATCACTAGAAGCTTTTGTTATTTTAGCTTGCGTAAATGCATCACGAAGCATTATATCAAAATTTTTATCTGCTTTTTGTAAAGAGTCAATTCGAATAAGCCGTTCTGATTGCCATTTTTCCATTTTTTTGCTGAAATTCTGATATTCTTTTTCAAGAGCCTCTCTTACAACAACATCTTCTTTCTTCTTTTTTTCTCTTTCCCTTGTGGATCTACATCACTAAAGTCAAAAAGAGCAGAGAATTTTTGATAACTAAAATCTGGCCTTTTTAAAACTTTTTCAACATATACTTCAAAATTTGATACTTTTGTCGGAACCGTATCCATATATCTTACGCCAGAATCTTTTGCATTAGCATAAAAAATTTGAGCCGTAGTATCTACCAGACAATCTGAATATTGAATTAATCTAGCATATTTTTCAGAAATCGGTTTTGTTTTAAAGTCATCAACAAAATAAAAAGCCTTTAGCGATTCTTTTGAATAAGAAGTTTTTTCTTCATAGTGAAAAATCCACTTTCCTTTAAAATCATTATGATAAGAATCAGACTCTTTTTTATCGATTATGATATTCTGCCCATCTCTTACTCCAAAAGACACGCTTGAGACCTCTACTTTTTCGTTTTCTTCATAATCCGTGTACTTGGATTTTAAAACGATGCGATTCTCATCAAAATGTCCCTTACTATACTTAGCTTTAAAATCTGCATATGAAATACCTTTCTCTAAATCTTTCTTCGCTTTTAAAGCATCTGATTTTTCGACTTCGACGAAGTTTGCTTTCGCTTGTCCGTAAGATTTAAAGGTTTTATTAAATTCACAAACTTTAAATTTTAGATTTAATGAATCAACAATGTGTTTAAGTTTAGAAACAGAATGTTCTGAGTAAATCAGACCATTATCATACACTTTAAATTCAGTCTCTTGAGCAGTCATTTTCAAGCAGAACAAAACCATAAAAGCAAAAAGTTTTTTCATAATTTTTCGTTTTTAAATTACCTATTCAACACTTTCAATCGTATAATGCGTTTTATTAATCTCAAACTGAAACCCTGTTTTATTTCCCATTAAATGCGCTCCTAGCGGAGATTGTGGAGAAAGCGCAATCACATTTATGCCGTCAATGGCAATTTTAGGAAGTGCAACGCTCACGTATAAATAGATTCCGTTTGCTTTTACTAAACTTCCTAAAACAATATTTTCGGTTATTTTAAGCGGATCAATTTTATCTAAAATTGCTTTTTGAGCAATAGCTTCTTTCAATTTATTCGTTAGCTTTTCCTGTTCTATGTGCATCATTGATAGTGCCGTCTCGTGTTTATCGCCAGCAGAACCTTTAGCATCATTTTTAGAATCTTCGGTTAAGTTAGAAATCATGTCTCTAAAAACATCCATTCGGTCTTGAACCATTTGTAGGTAATGGGAATATATTTTTTCTTTGAAATTCATACGTTTTTCTGCCACAAAGGCGCTAGGTGACAAAGGTCGGAAAAATTTTCTCGAGTTTATTCAAAAAAAACAGAAGGATAAACCACTTCTCCACTGACACCCGATAATCCATTTTCCATTAAAGAGATAACCATACAATTTTCGGGAGGCACATCAAATGGCATTTTGATGTTATATTTTTCGCAGAGTTCATATCCAAATCTTGGATAATAATCTTGATGCCCAAGCAAAATAACCGATTTATACCCTAAGTTTTTAGCGACTTTGTGAGCATGCAAAATAAGTTTTGAACCCACTCCTTTTCCTTGGAATTCTGGCAAAACCGAAACGGGAGCCAACGCTAAAGACTGAAAAGATTGAGATTCATTTTTAATCTCAAGTTTTGTCAATAAAATATGCCCAACAATTTTATTTTCAAATTCAGCAACAATAGATAATTCAGGAATAAAAGCTTCCGATTTTCTTAATTTCTGAACTAAAAATTGTTCTTTATGATCGCTGTATTCTTCATTTTTAAAAGCATTTTCTATCAATTGAAAAACACTTTCAAAATCGGCGCTATTTTCTTCTCTCAGTTTAATTTCCATAAAATAAAATTATAAAAAATAGCCACGAATTCACGAATTTACTCCAAAAAATTCACGAACTCATGGCTAAAAAAAAGGCACATTTATATTTATATAATCTTTGTGCCTTAGTGTCTTTTTGGCATACGCCTAAAAATCAAATTTATAATTTGCGCCTCCTAAAACTTGGAATCCCTGCACAGGATAATTCAGCCATTTTTCGTAAGCTTGATTTCCAATATTATTTAGTTTTAAGAAAAATGTTAAACGGTCACTGAATTTATAACCAACATGAGCGTTTGCATCAAAATAACTTTTTAAAGTTATTGGCGCATAATTAGCCATAATTCCAGAATTCACCTGCATATCTTTTTCTTTCACCCACATAAAAAACGTTCAACCCAGCATATATTTTTTTTGTAATATTGACGTCCAATGTCGAACTTAATTTCATTGTCGGCAAATTCCATGCTTCAACCGCGTTGTCTGTATTGTAACTATTAAAAGTTCCGTTGATTCCGAAAGTTACGTTCTGCGAAAAATCAGCTTTTAATTCTCCATAAAAACTGAAAGTTCTAATATCTTCATACACTACTCCAAACGAGTTTCCAAAAGCATAATCTTCATTCGTAATTACTTCTGTGTAATCATTTGCGTTAAACAGCGCTTTGTCTTTTTCATTCCTATACGAACCTGATAAGTTGTAATTAACATTGTTTGCCAATTTTCCTTTCAACCCAGCAAAAACATTGTATTGAGTACTAGAAGGGCGCATATTTAAAGTTGGAGACAAAAACGGATTTTCTGTCACAAAGTCTGCATACGAGTTTTGATTTAAACCTCCATTTACTCCAGTATAGAAAATCATTAAATCGCCAACCAATTTATAGGAAGCATTTACTTTTGGATAAATAAAGAATCTATTGTCGCTATTTTCAGAATCACCGCTGTAGAAAACTCCAGCACCTAATTCTAACGTCCAGTCGTTTTCATTAATTACAAAACTTGGTTCAATACCTACATTTGTAATACCGTATTTTACAGGTTCTACATTATCTTGCAGATAATTATTTTTAAAAGAACCGCTTACATGATCTACAATTACGTTTGTTTTAATTGCCTGATCCATTACATCAACTGTGAAAGTCGGCTTTACATAAAATCTGTTTTCTGATGAAGAATAACTGTCCGAAAAGTGCGTGAATTTTGCCGCAAGATTACTAAAAATACTTTCTGTAAATTCGGCATTTCCGCCAACCCAAATCGTATTATAAGAGTGATCCGGATTGATGCTGTTTACCAAGTCATAACGCTGATCTGGAATTGTGGAGCCAAAATCTGACGGAAGTCCGTACCAATTGTAAATTTGATTTTGATAACCTAAATCAACATTCCACGAATTGTCTCTGTTATTCTGACCGTAACCTACATTAATTGCCGTGTCGTAAAACTCATCATTTAATTCTACATCTTTAATCCCGCCTTGCGAAGAATGATGACGGAACATTCCAGCCACATAATCATTATTCCCTAAATCCTGATTTACAAATAATTCTGCATTTAAAGTACTGTAATTCCCAAGTCCTAAAGTCGCATAATTATTAAACAATCTTTCTTTTTTTGCTTTTTCAACACCTTCTGCTTTTCCTTTAGAGGGAGTAAAAGTTGAAGCTACGGGCACAGATAAAATACTGTACTTAATAACTTCTTTCTGTTGATTGCCGCTGTCCTCAAGCGAAGGAGTTTCTTTCACTTTAAAAGCATCTGAAATAGTCGGCGAATAAGGTTTTACTACGTTTACCGTTTCCGTTCCGATGCTTTCATTTTTCTTCTGCGCAAACGAAAGCTGGCAAATCACTAACAATAGCAAAACGATGATTTTATTTCGGCAATTTAATTTCATATTTATTTCTTTTTTTAGAGAATAGAATAAAGAAGAAAGAATATAGACTTCTCTTCTTTTCCCAGTTTCTCCTATACTGTTTCTTATTTCTTTATACTAAAATCTTTCTTCTTGATTCTTTCTTCTTTCCTACAAACTAAGCTTCCCATTCTCCTTTGGCAACAAATTGAGCTTTCCCGCCTATATTAATATCGTATTGGTCATCAGCTAATTTTCCTTTAAAATAAATCTGAGAAGGTCTGCCAATATAATCTCCCTGATAATTGATCAATTCGATTTCTTTTGTATTATATTTTAGCAAAGAAGCTTGTAAACATGTACTCGCGCTTCCCGTTGCGGCATCTTCTAATAACTGATTGTGTTCTATATATAATAACCTGCTCATTACCTTTGAACCTTCAAAATAGTAGAAATACAGCCCTCTATGATCGGTTTTACAATGCTGTTTCATCCATTTATCTGCTTTGTCTTTATCCAGAACCAAATTTTCTAAAGCTCTTTGGTCGCTTAACGGGACCATTACAAAAGCACTTCCGGTTGTTACTTCCTGAATTGGAAATTGATTTTCAAAATCGCTCACTTCCAAATTGCTGAAAAGCGTAAAATCTTCTTTTGAAAAAACATCCCAAAATTTTGGCTGTCGTCGCTTTTAACCAAATTAAATCTTCGGTTTGGTGAATTGGAATTTCTCCAATTGGAACTTTCAATTTAATTTCATTTGGCGAATTTTCAAACACCTTATTCATCAAAACCCATGAAGTTCCAATTATCGGATGCCCTGCAAATTGCATTTCATAAGCTGGAGTAAAAATTTTAATCTCAGCTTTATTATTTTCTCTGTCCAGTTTGGTTACAAATGTGCTTTCTGCAAAATTAATCTCGCGAGCGATTTGTCTGCATTTCTTCCGAACTTAGATTTTCTGCATCCATAAAAACTGCCAGCTGATTTCCAGCATATTTTTTATCAGCAAAAACATCAACTATATAAAAAGGTAAACTCATTGTTTTTTTTCTTTTTTCTTTAGAAGCAAGAAGCAAGAGAAAAGACTTTATTTCTTTATAAAAATCTTGTTTCTTGTCTCTTTCTCCTATTTTTTACTTTTATTTATTAATCGACGAATTTGTTTTAGACTCTTCCACTTTTATCGCGCCTAATTCTTTTTTAGCTTCTTCAACAACATCTGGATAATCTGTAAAATTGTTAATTACGTTATCTAAAATGTAAGTTGCCTGATAGCTGTCTTTTAGTCCGTAGAAGTTTTTAGCCATTAAAACCAAACCTTTTGCTCCGTAATATTTATAAGCCGAATAGCTTTTTGCTAATTTTTGAACCGCAGTGTTTGAAGCATCGAATTTTCCTTCTTTCGTTTTAAAATAAGCATCATAATACAACGCTTCTGCTTGCTAATTCTCCTTTAGACGTTGCTAAAAGTTTTGCATAGGCCGTTTTTGCTTTGTCTTCGTTTCCGGTTTGAATTCTTCGCTCTGGCAACAATAATCTGTGCATCTGCTTTTACGCCCGCATCTGCTTTTGGATTTTCTAATACTTTATCAGCAGAAATAACCGAGTTATCATAATCCTTTTTATCATAATAACATTTCATCAAATTTGCCTGAGCAAAGTTTTTGTTTTGAGGAAAATCTGCTTCACTATCTAAACGCACTAATACTGGAATCGCTTTATCGCAATCTTTAGTTTTCAAATAAATTTGAGCCAATCTGTTTAATGCTTGCTCTGTAAATTCATTTCTTGGCTGATCGATTACATATTGGTAATTAGCAACCGATTTAGTTTCAGAACCTTCAGCATAATAAAGCTGTCCTAAATAAAAATTAGCTTCAAGCGCGTGCATTCCTTTTGGAAATTTACTCATATAACCCGTAAAGCCTGTAATAGCATTTTTAGTATTGTTTTGACTGTATTGTTTAAAAGTCGCATCGTAAGTGTCATTGTCCAATTCAGCATCAGAAACTTCTACGAAATCTAAAGTTCTAACCCAAGTTGCATATTCATCTACTTTTCCTGAGTCAACATAAATTAATCTTGCTGTAGAAACTGCCTCCAAAGCTTCTGGAGTTTTCGGGAATTCTGCGGCAACTTTTTTGAATTTCGTTAAAGCCTGTTCGTCACGATCAGAATTGTAGTAAATCAGACCTTGTTTTAAAATGGCTTTTGAAGTAAATGAACCATTTTTAAATTCAGAAATCAATTGATCGTACGCTTTTAGAGCCTGATCGTTTTTCTTTTCTGCAACATATGTATTTCCTAATTCATACAAAGCATCATCTCGGTAAGATGATTTATTGTACATCTTAACAAAGTTGTTCAGTTCGTCAATTTTCTTGGCATTATTTGACATGAATCCGTAAGAAAGTGCTTTTTGAAACTGCGCATAATCGGCATCAACACCTTTTGCTCGCAATTGCTTTCGCGTAGGCCTCATTTGTCGCACTGTATTTTGAAGTTACAAAACGACAATCTCCTAAACGCAGATAAGAATCGTTTAAACGAACTTTATCTGATGGAGAATTATCAATCTGCGCCTGAAAAGAATTGGTCGCCTGATCGTATTCTTTCAATTTAAAATACGTGTAACCAATATTATAGTTGATATTTTTATATTCGTCTGTAGATTTTGCTGCTGTCATCCCTGCAAACTGTTTGTAAGTCAGTAATGCATTTTGCATATCATCATTAAGATATTCTGTTTCTGCTTTCCAGAAAGTAGCTCGGGCTGTAAATTCAGGTGTTTTTTGTTCGCTTACAGCGTTTTTAAACATCTTGCCCGCTTCTTGATAATTTGATTCATTATACAATTCTAATCCGCGGTAAAACAATACTTTTTGGTAAGCGACTTTATTTTCTGCCGTTCTGTTTTTCTCTAATAAAGTCAAAGCTTCTTTGTAGTTTTTAGAAGAAATATAAGAATCAACTAAAAGTTTTTCTACTTCTGAACGGCTTGAATTATTTGGGTATTTCTTTAAGAAATCTAACAAAATCCCAGGAACCGCTTGATACGCATTTCCAATCTCGTAACTCAATTTGGCATAATTTAAAGCCGCATCTTCTTGAATCTGCGCATTGAAATCCATTTCAGAAGCATTTTTAAAAGCGTTCAAAGCTTCTTGTTTTTTGCCAATATTCAAATAACTTAAACCTAAATGGTAATATGCATTCTGGGCTACGAAATCTTTTCCTTCAATAATTTTATTGAATTGAGAAATCGCTTTTTCGTAGTTTTTCTGCTCGTAATACGCATAACCTAATTGGTAAAAATCGGTATTATTCCATTTTCCTTTTTTACCTGCGTATTTTTCCAAATATGGAATTGCTTTATCGTATTGTTTTAAATTGAAATAACTTTCACCGATAATTTTATTCAATTCAGATTGTTCCAGCGCATTTGATTTGGCCATTGCAGTTTGTCCTAATTCAATTGCTTTCTGAAAATTCCCTAATTTGAAATTCATATCAGCTTGATAATAAGACAGCTTTTCTTTGTATTTTTCTTCGCCCGAAACTTCGTCAAAGTATTTGGTTGCTTCCTTGTAATCATCGCCTTCATAAGCCATAAATCCTAAATAATACTTGGCTTGAGAACCATATTCTTTAGAGTTTACCACTTTATTAAAATAGTTGGTAGCTTCTTTTTCTTTTTTAGCATTAAAATAGCTGTAGCCTTTCATGAAGTTAAACTTATCCGACTCGGTTTTACTCATGTAACTTTCGTCTACTTTATCAAACCACATCAATGCTTTAGGGTAATTTCCCTGTTCAAAAAAGTACTGCGCGACTTCAATGTAAGCCTGATTTTGTTTGGTGCTTGTTGGGTAATCGCTGACAAACTTTTCTACCAAAGCATCAGCATTTGCCTGATTGGTTCTTATGGCACAATTGGCAATGTAAAACGCACAATCTGACTGAACTTCCTCGGTTACTGCATTGTTCTTTACATGTTCAAAAATAAGTTGTGCCGAAGCATATTGTTTGTCATTATATAAAGCCAGTGCTTTGTCAAAATCCTTTAAGTCGTAAGTATATATAGCTGATTTTTGTGCCGAAACTGTGGTCGAAATAAGGATAATTTGGAGTAAAAAGAACCAGGAAAGTTTACGCATTTTAATAATATTTAGTATTCAAATGTATCATTTTATACCGTTTATAACGAAACGTTTCGCGGTTTTATTATGAACAAATTATTAAACAGCTGTGATTTTATGCGATCTTAAACTTCAAAATATTGGTTCTCAAACTTTCAAAATCAAATTAATCAAAAACAAGATCAGTAATTTAAGTTATTCTAAGCTTAGAAATTTTACTTCCTCATTTATCAAAATGAACTTAGATTGCGTGGGGTTTATTTTTTTAAACTTTTTCTTAAGAAATGATTCAAATTTATTTTGAATACAAGCGTTATCTTATTACTTTTACAATTCAAATCAACATTATTATGTCACAAACCGTACTATCTCTTAAAGAAGTCACTATATATCAAGAAGGAAGAAAAATTATATCTCATATTAATTTAGATGTTAACCACGGTGAATTTATCTATATCATCGGGAAAACAGGTTCTGGAAAAAGTAGTTTTTTAAAAACTTTATATGCTGATTTACCACTAGTTGAGGGAGAAGGACATATAGTTGAATTTGATTTAGCAGGAATAAAAGAAAATGATATTCCGTTTTTGAGACGTAAAATCGGGATTGTATTTCAAGACTTTAAATTACTTCCAGATCGTTCCATAAAAGACAATATGCTTTTTGTTTTAAGAGCAACAGGCTGGCATGAAAAAGATGCGATGTATCATAAAATTGATGAAGTTCTTGACAAAGTAGGCATGAAAGATTTCGTAAATAAAATGCCTCACCAGCTTTCGGGCGGGGAACAACAGCGTGTTGCAATTGCAAGAGCACTTCTTAATGATCCAGAATTTATTTTGGCCGATGAACCTACAGGAAATCTTGATCCGCAGACTAGTTCTGAAGTTTTAGAAGTCTTAAAAGCTATTAATGCTACGGGAAAAACCATTATTATGGCTACGCACGATTATGCATTATTGATGAAATTCCCTTCTAAAACATTAAAATGTGAAGATGAAAGAATCTTCGAAGTGGTGCAAAAGAAGCGTGTAATGCTTTCGATAGTAATTCCGGTTTACAATTACAACATTTTTTTCTCTTGTAGAAACACTGTATAAACAAGCATTGGAATGTACTATTCCTTTTGAAATTATTTGTTTAGATGATGCTTCTCAGGATTTAACCATTGAGAACCAAAGAATTAAACAATTTAAAAACGTTTCTTATACCGTTTTAGAACAGAATATTGGACGAAGCGCCATTCGGAACTTACTAGCCCAAAAAGCGGTTTATGACTATTTACTTTTTTTGGACGCCGATGTATTTCCGACTAACAATCAGTTTATTTCTAATTATGTTTCTGAAATAAAAAGGAACCAAAAAGTGGTTTTCGGAGGAATTTTATACGAAAGTAAAAAACCTGAAAAAGAACTGCTTTTACGTTGGATTTATGGCCGAGAAAGAGAAGCTTTACCGTTATCGGAAAGAAGCAAAAATCCATCTGATTTCGCATTGGTTTCCAATTTATTAATCAAAAAAGAAATCCTACTTCAATTTCCTTTTGATAACACTTTGACAAAATACGGCTATGAAGATTTACTTTTTTTCTCCGTTTTAAGATCAAATCATATTCCAATAACTCATATTGAAAATCCAGTTTTTCATTTAAATTTAGAGACTTCTGCCCTATTTTTAAACAAGACACGAACAGCATTAGAAAATTTGGCGTTTTTGAATAATGCTAATAAAATTTCAATTAATGAAAGCCGCATTATTGCATCATTTGAACTTTTAAAAACAGTGAAAATGCTTTCTGTTTTCTCTTTTATTTTTAAGCGATTAAAATCGAAAATTGAACGAAATCTAGTTTCAGAAAAACCATCTCTTTTTGTATTTGATATTTATAAATTAGGTCATTACAGCATTTTAAAATCAAAATAAATGGCTTTCTTTTCTATCATAATTCCGCTATACAACAAAGAAAATTTTATCGAAAATACGATACAAAGCATCTTGAATCAAACTTTTCAGGATTATGAAATTATTGTAATTAATGACGGATCTACAGATAAAAGCGAAGAAAAATTACTGCAGTTTAAAGATCCACGAATTACTTATTACAGCAAAAAAAATGAAGGTGCTTCGAGTGCCAGAAATTACGGAATTGAAAAAGCAAATGCCGATTTTATAACTTTTCTGGATGCAGATGATTATTGGTATCCGACGTTTTTAGAAACTATGTTTACTCTAATTTCAAAAGTGCCAGATCAAAAAGTTTTTGCGGGCGCAATTGAATTTGATACCTCCAAAAAAATAATTCCTGTAGAATATTCGATTCCTAGATCAGACAGCGAATTTGAAATTGTAAATTACTTTCAAGCGAGCTTAAAAGAAACGGTTCTTTGTACTTCATGCGCCGTTTTTCATAAAACTGTTTTTGCCGAAGCTGGAAATTTTGATACCAAAATAAAAAGCGGTCAAGACACGGATTTATGGATTAGAATTGGACTTATATTTCCAATTGTATTCTCCTGGAAAATCTTAGCGAGATATGTTTATGATCCTGAAAGTCTTTCGAAAAACAGTAAATTGTTACATGAAAAAATGGATTTTTCTAAATTCGAAGAGGCAGAAAGAACCAATTCGGACTTAAAAAAATTTCTGGATTTAAATCGGTTTTCACTGGCGATAAAAAGCAAAATAGCTGGCGAAAAAATACTTTTTGCCAAATATTCACAGCCAATTGATTTAAAGAATTTAGGTTTTAAGAAAAGTATTTTATTAAATCTTCCCTCTTTTGCTTTAGTATTTTTAATCCAAGTAAAAACAGTATTAGCCAATTTAGGCTTGGGATCATCTGTCTTTAAATAACTTGAATTTTTTATAGTCTCGAATATAATCTTCTTCATTAAATTCGTCAGAAGAAAGAACTAAACAAACGCTTCCAGAAGAGAAATTCTGCGACTCTCTCCAAACCCCAGAAACGATGAGCAAACCCACATTTGGCTTATTAAGTGTAATGGTTTCTTTATTCTTTCCATCTTTTAAAATCACATCAAAACTGCCGCTCAATGCAATTAAAAATTCCTGCTGTTCGATATGCGCATGGTCGCCTCTTTTGCTTCCGCTAGGCACATCGTACAAATAATACACTCTTTTGGAAACAAAAGGAATTGTATCTCCTTCAACCACAGAAAGATTTCCTCTTCTATCCTGAATTTTAGGAATTTCAATTAATTGAATATCTGAAATACTTGTCATTTTTGATTGGTGTGAATTAGATTTTTCCATTGTTCCGAAATAGTTTTTAGAGACAAATGTTTAACACTTTCTACAGTGTTTTTTTTGCAAAAATTATACAATTCGTAATCATCCGCCAAACGATTTATCGCTTCGGCTAAAGCTTGAGAATTATTATTTTCAACCAGTAAACCATTAAATTCATTCTGAATAATTTCTCTCGGCCCAGAATGACAATCGACAGAAACAACTGGCTTTCCCAAAGCTAATGATTCTATTATTGAAAGCGGAAAACCTTCATAATGACTTGTCAATATGGTAAATTTTGATGCGCGAACTTCATTAAAAGGATTTTCTTTAAAAGGAAATAATTGAACATGTCCGCTCAAATTCAACTGATTAATTTTCTGCTGAATAAATTCCAAATCATTTCCGTCGCCCATAATATGCAATTGATATCCTTTTAGGAAAACTTTAGAAAGTGACAAAGCTTCGAGCATCAAAGTGAAATTTTTTACTTTTTCATCCAATCTGCCAAAAAACAAAATCACCTTTTCGGTCGCATCAACTTCTTTTACAACCTCTTCATCAGCAATAAAAAAAGGATTATAAATCGTAATTGTATTATTCAATTTATAAAGTTGCTTTACTTTTTCTTCAATTGCTTTTGACACACAAATTACAGCCTCTACATTTTTATAAATTTTTCTCGACCAGAATACGGATGAAGGAAAATAATTTTTAAAGTTATAACTGTGAACGATATAATAGATTTTTGAATTACGATAAATGAATCGGGTAATTAATTCTCGCATGACAATACATTTCTGGTTCTGCTGTCGATGACAATTTCTATTTTGTTTTGAATTAAATAACGGCGTAATAAAACTCCTTTTCGCCACTTTCTAAAAAGAGAGGAAGAACTCGAACTTTCTTTTTCTAAGTTGAACAAAGTTCCTGTGTATGAATAATCGACAACATCATTTACAATAATCGAATGCACTTCGAAACCAGATTCTTCTAACATAAAAGTCAATAAAGCCGCAAAACGTTCTGCTCCTCCTTTTCCTAAAGAATTTGAAACAATAGCAACTTTCTTTTTATTCATGTTTTTAACCGAAAAAGTAAATATATTTGTCAAATATACACATATAGTAACCTGCTTGAAAAATTCTGATTTAAAAACTTGCTATATCTGATAAAAAACAATCTTAAATGAATCTTTGAAATTATCAAACGTTCCTACGGAACGTAAATGCGCATCCAATCAATTTTTGCTACCAATGAAACGTTCCTACGGAACGAAAACAAATGTTCAAATAATAAAAATGATGCGTCTAAATTTATTGCTCCTTAGACATTTTACTTGGTACAATGAAACGTTCCTACGGAACGAAAACAAATGTTCAAATAATAAATGATGCGTCTCCGTTATTGTTCCTGAGAAATATTTGGTCGCCAACTAAAAAAGAACCTTTCCTACGAACGAAAATATATTTGCAAAATAATCTTTGCGTCACCATTTATTGTTCCGTAGGAACATCTGATCGGTAGAAATTTAAAAGGTATGTCACATCGCGTCCTGTAAGGACGCTCGATAAATATTGAAATTTTTAATATATTTTTGGTAGATTCAAAATAAATTATTTAAAATAAACAGATTCGAAATTTATATTAAAACAACTTATAAATGAAAGTTTTACTGGTAGGAGAATATAGTCATTTGCACAATTCTTTAAAAGATGGTTTGCGAGCAATTAGGACACGATGTTTTTATTATTGGTCAAAAAGACGGTTTTAAAAATTTTCCTGTCGACTATCCTATTCAGAAAAAATGGGAAACTGGTTTGCTGAAAAAGTAAAAATTGCAGTTTATAAACTCTCTGGATTGGATATCAGTTCTTATTTAACCTATCGCCAGTTTTTAAAATTTGAAAAACACTGTTCTGGTTTTGATGTCGTACAATTGATTAACGAAAACAGCTTTCAATGTACTTATTATTTCGAAAAAAAGATCATTTCGAGTCTTTTACAAAACAACAAGAAATTATATTTATTAAGTTCGGGTTACGATTATTTAAATGTCAAATATTGTTTTGAAAACCCTGACTTTAAATCTGTAATTCCGTTATATAAAAATCATAAAATTGATAAAAAGACTTTTGCAAATGTGTTGAAATTCACCAAAATAGAATTTTTCAAACTGCATCAATTTATTTATAAAAATTGTAACGGCATAATTGCTTCCGATTTAGATTACCATCTTCCGTTGATAGGAAATCCAAAATATCTCGGAATGATTCCGAATCCTATAAATATTGACAAGCTGAAATTTGAACCTCTTGTAATCAATGAAAAAATTGTCATTTTTCACGGAATTAACAATGATAATTATTTAAAAAAAGGAAATGATTATTTTGAAAAAGCTTTAGAAATAATAGAAAAAAAATACAGTTCTAAAGTTGAAATAATCACGGCTCGAAGTGTTCCCTATTCTGAGTATATTAATTTGTATAATCGTTCTCATATTTTATTAGATCAAATTTACGGATACGATCAGGGTTATAATGCGCTCGAATCGATGGCAAAAGGAAAAGTAGTTTTTACCAACGCAGAAACGGAGTTTATGGACTATTATAATCTTACTGAAAAAGTGTGTATAAATGCCATTCCTGATGTAAATTACTTAGTAAATGAATTGTCTTTTTTAATTGAAAATCCCGAAGAAATTACCGCAATAGGAAAACGTGCCAGAGCTTTTATAGAAAAAGAGCATCACTATGTAAAAATCGCGCAGGGTTACGTGCAGAAATGGAGCGAAAACTAAAATAAACTTTTTCTGAAATATATCGCTAGAAGAATAAAATAAGTTAAATTCTGAAAAGCATAAGCCAATACAACGCCTTCGATTTGGAATATCTGGGTATAATATACACTGGTCGCGTAGAAAACAAATAACGAGTACAATTCTGCAAGTATAAAGGCTAGTGTCATTTTTTTAGCAAAAAACTGATAACCCAAAATCAGTGCGCAAACTTTAAAAATATCTCCTAAAAACTGCCAGAAAAACAAATCGGTCACAGGCAGAAATTCTTTGGTAAAAAGAAGTTCAACAACAAAAAAACGGATAAAATAAAGTACAATTAAACCCAAAATAAAAACTGGCAGAATGAACTTATAAAACCTCCAAAAAATACTTTTAGTTTCCTTATTTGTAGATGCTTTTGACAATTTTGGCAAAAAATAAACCGTCAAAATAGTACTGATGAACAAGAGATAGTAAGACGAAATTCGTGTCATAGTTTCCCAATATCCTGCTTGTTCAATTCCTAAATTTTGAATTATATGATTTCGAACTGCAAGGAATACAAAAGGCCCGAGAACCGAAGAAACCAAAGCCATTATAGAATACGACGAAAGATTTTTTAAAATTTTAAAATCAAAACATTTTAATTTTATGATTTGAAAAAAAGGAATCTCTTTTTGAACCAAGTAAAACGTCACAAAAAACAATAAAGCAGGCGCAATTACGATTGCCAATAAAGCTCCAATTGTTTGGTATTGCAAAATCATAAAAAGTGAAACCAGCAAACCAATTATGTTTCCGATAATATTGATCCAAATTACTTTTTGAAATTTTCCTAAACCATTTATCAAGGCGACGAAAAAAATGGAAACAGCATAACAAGGCAAAGCCAAAGCCAAAACTTTGAAAACCACTAAATATTCTGTATTGCTTCCAAAAATTCTAGTGTTCCAATAGGAAGCGGTAAAAAATAAAATAATACCCAAAAGAATTGCTGTGAATACTAAGGTTATAAAAACAGTAGTGATTATTTTTTGAAGTTCGGGTTGCTTTTTTTCATTTTCGGCACGCATATTTTACAATACCATTTTGAAAACCTAAAGTCGAAATACTTTCTAATGAAGTTAAAAAATTACGCAGATTTCCAATCAGTGCCATTCCGCTTGGACCAACGAAAATGGCTATTATTTTTGAGGTAATTAATCCAATTCCGATTTTTAAAACAACGCTTAAACTGTTTAAAGAAGTGATCTTAAACAAACTGGTCTGCATTATTTTGCTGTAGAAATTCAAATTAATATTGATTTAAAATTTCAATAATAAAATCAATTTCAGAATCTGTTAAAACAGGACTCATTGGCAGGCTTAAAACTTCATTATGAATCTTTTCCGTTACTGGAAACGATAATTTATTCCATTCTAAAAATGCATTTTGTTTGTGAGGCGGAATAGGATAATGAATTAAGGTCTGAATATTATTCTGGGCTAAATAATCCTGTAAATCGTCTCTATTTTTGTTTCGAACGACAAATAAATGAAAAACATGATTGTTTGAGAAATCCCAAAACGGCAGTATTATTTTATCGTTTTTGATTTCAGCTAAATAACGTTTTGCGATGTTTCTTCTCTTTTCATTATCGGCATCTAAATTGGGTAATTTCAGGTTTAGAAATCCAGCTTGCAATTCGTCTAATCTAGAGTTTACACCAACATAATCGTTATGATATTTTTTCTCTGAACCATAATTACGAAGTGAAAAAAGTATTTCTGCTAATTCTGCATCGTTTGTTGTAATCGCTCCGCCATCGCCTAAACAACCCAAATTTTTTCCAGGATAAAAACTATAAGCGGATGCAGTTTGCGGCTCTTCGACTTCATTCAGAGTGACATTCTGAAATTGGAATTTGGAATTTAGACTTTGAAATTTATTTATTTTTGCACCGTGGGATTGTGCAAGCATCTTCTACAACAATAAGATTATGTTTTTCTGCAATTTCATTTATTTTATCCATCTCAGATAATTGTCCGTATAAATGAACCGCTAAAATCGCTTTGGTTTTTGATGTAATTTTTTCCTGAATTAAATCTTGATTTATGTTGTATGTTTCTAATTTTGGTTCAACCAAAACCGGCACTAAATCGGCTTGCAAAATGGCTAAAATACTTGCGATGTAAGTATTGGCTGGAACAATTACTTCATCGCCTTTTTTGAGTTTTCCGAGTTGGATATAAGCTTTAAAAATGAGAACTAAAGCATCAAAACCATTTCCAACTCCAATACAATATTTGGACTGTGTATATTCGGCGAAAGCCTTTTCAAACGTTTCCACTTCTTTTCCTAAAATATACCAGCCGTTGTCTAAAACCGTTTTCAATTTTTCCTGAAAAGCAGTTTCATACGGTTCGTTGATTTTTTTTAGATCTAGAAATGGTATCAATTTATTTCAATTTTATAAAAATCCTGACTGTAAACAGAACAGCCTAATTCTTCTTTTTGTTTTAAAAGTCCAACGTTATAATCTTCGGTATCTGAATTTACAATTCCCATATCGAAAAAATGTTTTCCTTTTCGCTTATATTTATGCATCAGATTTATGAACAAAAAATCGAGTGCACGAAATTCTTCTCCTGTTTTTGAAGTGGCGCCATATTGCGATTTAACCACATTCTTGGACTCAAAAATCGTGATTCCAGCAATAATCTCATCATCTTTATAAGCCGAAAATTGTTTGATGTTTTGAGGAAATTTCGATTTTAAAAGTGTTATTTCTTCTTTGGAATGAACAGGTTTCGTATTGAATTTTTCCAGTAATCTTGGTTCTAAAACTTTTTCCCAAAACGGATTAAATTCTTGTTCTTCGACAATATCCAAATCCAAGTTTTCAATTCTTCTAAAGTGTTTTAATTTACTTTTCGAAATATTTAACGGCACAGATAAGTTTACCGCTAGATTCATTTCTTTTCGTTCTAAGACTGCTTTTCTTTTTAATAAAAAAAACTCAATTTCTTTATTTCCTTCTGTTAAATAAAAATCTGGAAGTGGTTTAAAATAAAAGGTTTCTATTTGATTTTCTTTCAAAAAAAGCAAAATTTCATCTAAAATAGATTCTACTTTTTCTGCTTTCATTTTAGACAAATATACCAAACCGCCGTATGTAAGTCTTTGATGAGAATAAACAGCATTTCCGTTTTTATTGGCCGGAAGAATGGCGCGTAATTTCTCTTCTTCAAAAACTAAAAGCGAGAAATCTTCAAAACGATCCTTATGATATTCCATAAAATCGCGGTGAAATAAAAATGTGGCATTTTTTGCCTGAGCGACAAAATCGTTCCAAAGTGCAAAATCGTTGTGATTGTATTTTTTTACGGTATAATCTGCCACTTTAATTTATTTATGATCAAATGCTTTTAAATGCCATTTGTATTTCACTGCCAGCAATCTAATAATAATTATTACAAGTGAAGTTACTAAATATAAAACATCGACGTTTAAATTTAGTGTTCTTAAACCAAAAAATACGAATCCGCCCAAAATACAGATTGTTGCATATATTTCTTCTCTAAAGACGTTCGGAATTTCGTTGCACAAAATATCTCTTATTACGCCTCCAAAACAAGCCGTCATTGTTCCCAAAGCAATACAAATTCCAGGATGAAGTCCGATCATGATTCCTTTTTCTAGTCCAATTAGCGTAAAAACTCCTAGACCAATCGTATCGAATAAAAATAATGATGTTCGAAGTTTATCAAACTTTTTTCTAAAAATAATAGCCAGAAAAAAACCTAAAATAATAACGTATACGTACTGCATATCGCGCATCCAGCCTACTGGCGTACGCCCGATTAAAACATCACGAAGTGTTCCTCCTCCTACCGCGGTAACAAATGCAATAATAAAAACCCCAAACGGATCTAATTTTTTATGCATGGCTGTTAAAGCGCCAGACATAGCAAACGCCATTGTCCCAATAATATCAAGTAAGTGAAACATTTCTTCTTAAGTTACAAAGATGCAAAGATGCAGAGATTTTAGTAATTGTCCTTACTTTTTTAATACTATTTTTATGTCAGGATTTACTCTCTTTAGCTCTTTTAAAAATCTATTTTTATCTTTTGGTGAGATTAACAGCGTATCAAATTTATTATATAAAATTTCTAATCGGTTAAAAGAAAGCGCCGGCGAACTTATAATATTAAAAGTCTCCGACACTTTTTGTACGTCTTTAATTTCAATTAAAAAATTAAAGAAATAACCACATTTAATTTTCAGTTTATCGCCTTCAATGACATAAAAAGTTGTTAAAAAAGAGTAGACAACATAACTGACTACAAGTATTATAAAAATAAAACCAACCCAATTTTGATCATAAGCTAATCTTATTAGTATCAGCGTAAATAATATGCCTACAAGAATTGTAAACCATAAATCAATTTTAGATTTGAATTTTTGCATTACTATATTTTGTTATTTTTTAACGTAAATCGGACTTCTTTTTAAAAGGTAAGTAACAGAATCCATCCAGCTGTCTTTTACTGCCAAGAAAGGTTTACGGGTTTGAGAATATATTTTGTCTTTATTTTTATACATGTCAAAATACACTGTATAATAGTAATACGCCTGATTGTTTGCGGTAGTTGTCGAAACATCATTTGTTTTTAGCTTTTTATTATTGTCGCTTACTTTTGCACTTCCGCTGTTATAAGTGGTTGCAGTTGTACTAGTACCAATAGTATATGAAACTTTTCGTTGCAACAATATTATCAACGCCGAGAATTTTTTCGAGATCTTCAATTGGCGTTTCGTCAATGTTATTGTGGTCAATTCCCGCTTTGTGCAGTAAACTGTTTGTTGTTCTTAAATCCTGAACAGTTAACGGAAAAATATTAGAAGATTTATCGAGAAGCTTGTTGTAAAGATCGTTTTGAGCAAATTTTGCCATGTCTTCTGAACTTTCCTGAGTATCTGAATTTACATACGGTACCGGAAGTACAGCAATTGTATTAGGCTTCATTTCGGAAGAAACTATTGCTGATGAACCGGAAGATGACGGCGCGCTGTTTCCAGCACTAACATCAAAAGTTTGTGATCTTCCGCTGGCAAAATCAATTCTGGCAATTTGTGAAACGTCAAGCGAAATCTGCAGTGTTTCTCCTGGAAGTGAATACTCTACTGTTTTATCAGATATTTTTGAAATGGTTCCTTCAATAATCTGATAATCTCTTTTTATTATTTTATCTAATTTTTTTCCGCCTTGAGCGAAACTAAAAACGACAGCAAACAACATTAATACAATAAGGAATGTTTTTTTATTTTTCATATCAGGAAGTTTTAATTTAAAAATGTAAGAGATAATAAATCAGTTAAATATAAAAAATTAAAACGTAAACCTGAAAAACAATTCGCAATAATATTAAAGAAAAAAATTACATATCTTGCGTATAGAAATTGTAGTCTTTCAAAATTACTCGGATAAAATCGCTGTTATTTCCAGATTGATTTTTAATGCCGGTTACATTTTCAATTTTTGCTACTAATTTATAAATGATTTCGTGATCATTTTTGGCTTCGGCTTTTTGATATGTTTCTTTAATGATACGCATATCATTGTCTGATAGTTTAATGACCAAAGGATAAGTTGGCACATAAGAATCGCCAATTTCTTCTAAAATAGTATGGCTGATATTAATTTTGTTCTTTAAAGTAATAACCGCCGTTCCCGCCGCCATATCGCCCAATCGCTGTGATTTCTGGCTTGTAATTACCGCTATAATTCCTGGAAGACCAAAAAGGCTGAAAAAATCGATTACCCTAAAAAACCATCGCACTAAATAATCGCCAAAACCAGCTTGATAACCGTCAATTTTAACCACTTTAATTTTGACTAACTTTTTCCCCATCGATTGTCCTTCAAAAACACTTTCGAGAACTAAAGAGTACACTATAATGGGCGAATAGATAAATAAATAAATGGCTCCTTTAGACCAGCCGTCTATGTTTGCCATTATGCGTTCGACCTGAAGCCAGTCAAAAATAACTAGCGAAACCGTTAGCCAATAGCAAAATATAATAGCCAAATCGATAAAAAAAGCACCCAATCGCTCGCCTACAGAAGCGGCAATAAAATTTATTTTGACATTTTGCGTCGTATTAATAGATAATTCTGACATATTTTATATTTTAGCCAACAATGAGAGAAATCGCTTTTATAAAACAAAATAAAGAAAAATGGCTCGAATTCGAGCTGGCAATTTTCGGTAAAGCTAAAAAAATCCTGATGAATTAGCTAATTTATACATTCAAATGATGAATGATTTGGCGTATGCCCAAACGTATTACCCTAAAAGTAAAACGGTTGTCTACTTAAATCATCTTGCTTCACAGATTTATCAAAAAATTTATAAAACCAAACGAACAGACAGCAATCAAATTATAGATTTTTTTAAAATTGATGTGCAGCTTGCTGGTTTACGAATACAAAAGGTATTTGTATTATGCTTTTATATTGTTTTTTGTCACCGTTTCGATCGGAGTGCTTTCTGCCCGTTTCGATCCCGATTTTGTTCGCTTGATTTTAGGCGACGAATATGTAAATATGACTTTGGCAAACATCAAAAAAGGCAATCCAATGGCTGTATATGGCTCTGGCAGTAATTGGGGAAGCTTTATTGGTATTACAGTAAATAATCTTTTTGTTGGCGCTAAATGTTATTTCTACGGAATTTTTGCCGGTATAGGAACTTTTAGCATTTTTCTTCAAAACTGTATTATGCTCGGTTCCTTTCAATATTTCTTTTACGAACATGGTGTTTTCTGGAAAAGCGTTCGAGGAATTTGGATTCATGGTTCTATGGAAATTTTTGCTATTGTAATAGAAACTACTGCTGGATTCATTTTAGGTGCTTCTATTCTGTTTCCTAAAACTTTCTCGAGAATAAATTCTTTTAAAATCGGATTTAAAAACAGTTTTAAAATATTTTTAAGTACTTTTCCTTTCACAATAAGTGCCGGTTTTTTAGAAGGTTTTATTACCAGATATTCTATCGATATGCCAAATTGGTTAAGCAGTTTAATTATTTTAGTTACGCTTGCGATTATATCATTTTATTACTTGATTTATCCTTTTATTGTGCACAAAAAAATTCATTCTTTAACCGCCAAAAATCTTTAAGACCAAGTAATGACAAGATTATTATTTATTTTATCTTTTCTTTTTCTTTGCGGCGTTTCTAAGTCTCAGGATTCAATTGTTATTCCTGAAGAACCACCAAAAATTGCTGGAATTAAATATACCGAAAAGGATATTCAAGTTGATTCGAATACTGTCGAGGCCAAGCATTTTGAGAAAAACTTCAAAAAAATATACCGATCCGGAATTTATCTACGAATATAAAGAACCTGAAAAAAGCTGGTGGGATCATTTTATTCATTGGCTGGCTGGAATATTTGCAAGTCTTTTCAAATTTAAAAGTGTCAAGACATCACTGAATTTTGTTGCTATTTTATTTAGGGTTATTGCTGTTTTAGTAGTCATTGTATTGATTTACTTTATTGCTAGAGCTTTGACGAAACAAGAAGGAAAATGGATTTTTGGAAAAAATGCCAATAAAAAATCCATCTTTTATTCTGATGCCGAAAAAAATATTCACCTTTTAGATTTCGAAAAACTAATAAAAGAAAGTATTGAAGCAGGCGAAAGAAGAATCGCTGTAAGATATTATTATCTCTGGCTTTTTAAAAGTTATGGCACAGCATAATTATATTGAATGGGATATCGAAAAAACAAATTCAGATTATTTATACGAATTAAGGCTGACCTTCTCATAAAGAAGAATTTACCTATTTGTCTTATTTGTACAATTATATCTGGTACGGCGAATTTGAGATTGATGATGCCATATTTAGAAAAACGGAAAACAGATTTAAAAAAGCTTTAAAAACCTTTGGTAATGGATAAAAATGTAAAAATATACATTGCTATACTGGTTTTACTTTTCGGTATAGTACTTTTAACAGACAAGGGAAAACCAAAACCTATTGACTGGACTCCCACCTATTCTGTAAATGATAAAATTCCGTTCGGATTATACATTTTCGATCAGGAATTTAATAGCTTTTTTAAGAATCAAAAAGTCAAAAAAATTTCTAGTGAAACACCTTATGAATATTTGGATTCGCAATACGACGATAATGATGATGTAGAGAATTATAAAATTAAAGGTACTTTCATTGCTATTTCTGAAGCCAACAATATTGACGACCAATCTATGAAAGAGATTTTATATTTTGTTTCGCATGGAAATAAGGCTTTTTTGAGTATGAAAGCATTTCCGAAATTATTGCTTGATTCTTTAAAAGTCGAATTAAAGACTGATTTTATGCCTTCGGAAAATGTTTCAATCTGGATGGCGAATAAAAAAGTAAGCTCAAAAAAATACACTTTTAATACGGGTTTAAGCGATTACTTTTCGAAAATAGATACTCTTAATACAAAAGTTTTAGGCTATCAAAACAGTAATAAAAATAAGAGACAAGTTAATTTTATTGAAGTTCCGTATAAAAATGGTTATGTGTATTTACACACGCGACCGGTAGCTTTTACCAATTACAACCTGCTGAAAAAAGATCATTATCAATATGCAGAAAATGTATTGTCTTATTTTACAAAAGGAAATGTATTTTGGTACAATAAGAGCGTCAATGATAAAAGAATTTCCAATTCTCCGGCGCGTTATATTTTATCGCGACCTGCCTTAAAATGGGCTTGGTATTTAGGTTTAATTGGTATTTTGATTTTTATGATTTTTAATGCGAAACGCAAACAGCGCGTTGTGCCAATTGTAAAACCATTACAGAATCTAACAGTCGATTTTACCAAAACAATCGGGAATTTATATTATCAAGAAGGCGATCATACCAATATTATTGATAAAAAGATTATCTATTTTCTAGAAAAAATCAGAACAGATTATTTGATTGATACGACAAATTTAGATGATGATTTTGTGCAGAAACTGCATTACAAAACGGGTAAAGACCAAAAAGACATTCAAGAATTGGTCGATTTAATAAATAATCATAGAAAGAGTTATCACGGAAGTCTTGAAGAAGATTTGATCCGAATAAATACAGCAATAGAAAAGATTTTACATTAATAGAAATAGTGTCACAGCTTAAAAGATTAATAAAGACAATCATTTTAATCCTTTTAATCTCTGGCAAAAAATAAAAAAATACCAATTATGGACGATATCAATACAACATCAAACGAAATCACGAATGATAATGTGAATTTTGAAACCAGAATCAATTTAGGTCCTCTTTTAGAGCACGTAAATACGATTAAAAAAGAAATTGAAACTGTAATTGTTGGGCGACACAAAATGGTTGACCAGCTTTTAGTTGCTATTTTATCAAATGGACATGTTCTTTTAGAAGGCGTTCCTGGGGTTGCTAAAACTATTACAGCCAAATTATTATCCAAAACGTTGAATATTGGTTTCAGCAGAATTCAGTTTACGCCAGATTTAATGCCGTCGGATATTTTAGGAACTTCTATTTTTAATTTGAAAAATTCAGAATTTGAATTTAAAAAAGGACCTATTTTCTCTAATTTAATTTTAATTGATGAGATTAACCGTGCGCCAGCCAAAACGCAAGCCGCACTTTTTGAAGTTATGGAAGAACGCCAGATTACAATTGACGGATCTGCTTATCAACTAGAAGCCCCGTTTTTGGTTATCGCAACGCAAAATCCAATTGAGCAAGAAGGAACTTATCGTCTTCCAGAAGCGCAGTTAGACCGTTTTCTTTTCAAAATCACTATCGATTATCCAAAATTAAATGAAGAGATTTTGATCATTCAAAGAGAACATTCTTTACAAGATCACGGAAAATTAGATGCTATAAAAACCATTCTTTCTGCCGAAGAAATCAAAGAATACCAAGGTTTGGTTAAACAAATTAGAGTGGAGCAAAACTTATTGGAATATATTGCTCGTATTGTAGTAAATACGCGTGAAAATGCCTTTTTATATTTAGGGGCTTCTCCTCGTGCATCGATCGCAATATTAAATGCTTGCGAAAGGTTTCTGTCGCGATCCGCGGACGTGATTTTGTTACGCCGGAAGATATTAAAGAAGTCGCAATTCCTGTTTTACAGCATCGTGTAATTGTTACGCCAGAGCGTGAAATGGAAGGTATTACAAGTTCAGAAATCATTAAACAAATTATTGAAACAGTTGAGATTCCGAGATAGTTTTCAGTCGCAGTCGCAGTCGCAGTCAAAGTTTTCAGTTATTCTGATTCCTGAAAACCGAGACTGAAAACTGAGATTGAAAACTGAGACTGAAAACCGAGACTGAAAACTGAGACTGAAAACCGAGACTGAAAACTAAAAAAATGAAATTCATAAAAAGTCTATACCTGAATAATTTCTTTTTCTATGTGCTTTTAGGCATTATAGGAATGTTTATCTGTGCTTTTATTTTTCCGAATCTTTATAATGCGGTTTGGCTTATTGTTTTGGCAATGGTGACTTTTGTATGCCTTGACGTTTTAATTTTATATATAGCAAGAACTGGCATTGAAGCAGAGAGAATTACGCCAGAAAAATTATCGAATGGAGATTTAAATCCGATACGAATCAATTTAAAAAATCACTATAATTTTCCTGTTTCAGTTAAGATAATTGACGAAATTCCGTTTCAGTTTCAAGTGCGCGATTTCAAAATTATAAAAACGATAAAAGCTTCGACACAAAAAGAAATCGGTTACGATCTTCGCCCAACAGAACGTGGTGAATATCACTTTGGAGCATTAAACGTTTATGTTTCTTCCCCTTTACGATTGATTTCAAGAAGATTTTCTTTTGATAAAGATCAAATGGTTCCAACATATCCCTCTTATATTCAATTAAGAAAATACGATTTAATAGCTTTTTCTAATAATTTATTTCAATACGGAATCAAGAAAATCCGCCGAATTGGTCATACAATGGAATTCGAGCAGATTAAAGAATATGTGCAAGGCGACGATTTAAGAACATTAAACTGGAAAGCTACTGCCAAAAGAAATTCTTTAATGGTCAATCAGTTTCAGGATGAAAAATCGCAAACCGTTTATATGGCAATTGACAAAGGCCGTGTAATGCAGATGCCTTTTGACGGATTGAGTTTATTAGATTATGCAATTAATTCGGCTTTGGTTTTATCGAATGTTATTCTGAAAAAACAAGATAAAGCGGGACTTTTTTCTTTTTCTAAAAAGGTAGAAAACAGAGTTTTTGCCGAAAGAAGAGGTTCTCAAATGCAGAAAATACTCGAAACATTATACAACGTAAAAACCGATTTTTTCGAAAGCGACTACAGTAGATTGTATGTTGATATTAAGAAAAACATCAATCAAAGAAGTTTGATTATTCTATACACGAATTTTGAAACAATGGATGGTTTAAATCGTCAATTACCTTATTTAAAAGGAATTGCCAAAAGTCATTTATTGGTCGTTGTGTTTTTTCAAAATACAGAATTAAATGGCATCATCAATAAAAAAACAACCACAATTCAGGAAGTTTATGATAAAGTGATTGCCGAAAAATTCATGTTCGAAAAACGATTAATTGTCAACGAACTAAAGAAATATGGAATCCATTCTGTTTTAACACAGCCTGAAAATCTTACGCTTGACGCTATTAATAAATATTTGGAAATTAAGTCGAGAGGAATTTTGTAAAGGTTGTAAAGGTTGTGAAATGCTTGTTGTGAAATGTGAAATGGTGAATTCATTTATCTTTTATTAATTTATGGTTACATTACGTTATCACGTAAGAATTGATTAATTAAATTAAGTAGTTTTGAAAAAATTTAAAATCAATAAATGTAATTTCAAACTAATAAAAAATGAAAAATTCGATTCTAATTCTGTTCATTTTATTAAGCTGGAAATCTTTTGGACAAAAAACAGAAAACATAATCATTATTACTACAGATGGTTTTAGATGGCAGGAAGTTTTTAAAGGAATGGATCTTGCAATTGCCAATGATAAAAAAATTCAATCAGGGAGACAGCGCTTACATTTATAAAAAATATGCCGATGCCGACATCAAAGAAGCACGCAAAAAACTAATGCCCTTTTTCTGGTCTGAAATTGCATCAAAAGGACAGATTTACGGCAATAGGGATTTAGGAAATAAAGTCGATGTTGCCAACCCGTATTGGTTTAGTTATCCGGGGTACAGCGAAATCATGACTGGAAATGTTGATTTAAAAGTAAACTCAAACGGCTACAAAGCTAATCCGAATGTCAATGTTTTAGAATTCTTAAATCAACAGTCCAAACTAAAAGGAAAAGTGGTGGCTTTTGGCGCTTGGGATGCTTTCGATAGAATTCTAAACGAAGAAAGAAGTGGTTTCCCCGTAATTTCTGCTTTTGATAAAGTGGGTGGAAACAAACCAACTTCTGCTCAAAATTTATTAAATGAAATGCGTGATAATTCGTTTAAGCCTTTTCATCAAGACGAATGTCTGGACGTTTTTACGCATTATCAGGCAATGGACGAACTGAAAACAAAAAAGCCAAAAGTATTGTATATCGCTTACGGGGAAACCGATGAATGGGCACATCACGGGCAATATCGTTCGTATTTAGATGCTCGCAAATCAAGTTGATAAATGGATTCAGGAAATTTGGACTTTTATTCAAAATGATCCGCAGTACAAAAATAAAACTACTCTTTTTATAACGGTTGATCACGGTACGCGGTGACAAAGTAAAAGCACAATGGACGGATCATGGTTCTGATATTCCTGGTGCATCTGAAATTTGGTTTGCGACAATGGGGCCAGAAATTGCTCCAAAAGGAGAGATTAAAACCAACTCACAATTCTATCAAAAACAATTTGCACAAACTTTAGCCAAATTTATGGGGTATGATTTTAAAACATCACATCCTGTCGAAAAGGAAATTTCAGAATTATTTTAACGAAACCAAAAAAACCCAAATAATTAATTAACCGTTTAAATCAACCCAATGAAAAAAACACTACTACTTGTTTTGTTATGGACGATCTCAATCTCCAAAATGACGGCGCGACAATCCACTGATACGTTAAAAGCGTATTACGACAAAATTGAAAAATCGTTCAATTACGAATCAGGAAAAATTACACTTCCTGAAGGTGACGGAACTTTAAATGTGCCGAAAGGATTCAAATTTTTAAATGCCGAACAAACCCAAAACGTTTTAACCAGTCTATGGGGAAATCCAGAAGATAAATCTATTCTGGGTTCAATTGTTCCAGACGGCAAAGGCGTTACGCACATGGACAGCTGGATGTTTGTAATCAGTTATCAAGGTGATGGTTACGTGAAAGATGATGACGCAGATGATATTGATTATGATGATCTTCTTAAAACAATGAAAGAAGATGTTACTGTCGCAAATGTGGAACGTAAAACGGCTGGCTATCCTGAAGTACAGCTAATTGGCTGGGCATCTAAACCATTTTATGACAAAGAGTTAAAAGTATTACACTGGGCAAAAGAACTGCAGTTTGGTGCAGATAAAGACCATACTTTAAATTATGATTTAAGAGTTTTAGGAAGAAAAGGAATGTATAATATTTCTGCTGTTGCTGGTGTAAATCAGTTAGAAGAAGTAAAAGCTAGTATTCCTGGAATCATCAAAAGTGTTGAATTTAATGACGGAAACAAATACTTAGATTTTGATGCCGATACCGACACGGTTGTCGCTTGGACAATTGGCGGATTAGTGGCTGGAAAAGTATTAGCAAAAGTGGGTTTCTTTGCTATTTTGGCAAAATTTGGAAAGATCATCGTAATCGGAATTATAGCGGCTTTTGTAGCAATCAAAAAATTCCTTTTTGGCGAGCAAAGACCAAGTAGTTTCAAAACCTGCTGAAGAAGAAACGGCACTTTTAGAGGAACATAATTCTACTGAGGAATAGTTTTTTTGTAGCGAATTTCAAGAATTTACACGAATTCATTTTGTTTCATTACGAGAAGAATTAGTGTAAATTCTTGAAATCCGCGACAATCTTTTTATAGGTTTTAAAAATCTTGCCGTAAGAAAAAATCTCTGTACCTTTGCCACTTTGCAACTTTGAGCCTTTAAAAAATGAAACAAATCACTTCAATTCAAAATCCGTTTATAAAATCTTTGGTTTTACTTCAAGAAAAAGCCAAAGCAAGAAAACAAACTGGAACATTTTTGATCGAAGGTTTAAGGGAAATTTCATTAGCGATAAAAGGCGGTTACGAAATTGAAACTGTTTTATTTTTACCAGAATTAGTTACTGAAACAGAAATCACCAAATTGATTCAGAATTCATTTCAAATTATCGAAATCAACAAAGAAGTTTATCAAAAATTGGCTTATCGAGATACAACCGAAGGAATTTTGGCTGTAGCCAAAAGCAAATCCTTAAAACTATCCGACTTAAAATTATCAGACAATCCGTTGATTTTAGTTGCCGAAGCACCTGAAAAACCAGGAAATATTGGTGCAATTTTAAGAACTGCAGATCTTGCAAATTTGGATGCTGTTTTAATAGCCAATCCAAAAAGTGATTTATACAATCCGAATATTGTGCGTTCTAGTGTCGGCTGTTTGTTTACCAACCAAATTGCGACTGGAAGTACAGACGAAATCATTACTTTTTTGAAAGAAAATAAAATCGATTTTTACTGCGCGACACTACAAAATTCAACTTCTTATCATACCCAAGATTTTACAACTCCAACCGCTTTGGTTGTGGGAACAGAAGCGACTGGCTTAACACAAGAATGGCGCGACAGCCGCAACTCAAAATATCATTATTCCAATGCAGGGCGAAATTGACAGCATGAATGTTTCTGTCGCGGTACCAATTCTTATTTTTGAAGCAAAAAGACAAAGAGGTTTCTAGAGGTTCTGAGGTTCTGAGGTTCAAATTAAAAGTCTATGCCTTTTAATTTATAATTTTTAATTTTTAATTCTCTCTACAAAGCAGTTCTTAAAATGTCAGGCTGAGCGAAGTCGAAGCCCATTTCTACGAGCAAAAAATCTAAAATCAATCCCAAAGATTCGGGACTAAAATCAGTAATCATAAACGCTTGCGTATATACAAACAAATGCTTATTTTTAGTACTTGAACTATGCCGTTATGACAGAAATAGATATTGAAAAAGAAAATAAAGCTATTGCTCAGGAATACAAGGAATTACTTCGAATAAGTTACCAAACTTTAAGTCCAACCGATAAAAAATTAATTCGAAAAGCTTTTGATGTTGCTGTTGATGCTCATAAAGAGCAGAGACGTAAGTCGGGAGAAGCGTATATCTTTCATCCTATTGCAGTTGCAAAAATTGTTGCCTCAGAAATTGGTCTGGGAGCGACCTCTATCAGCCGTGACTTTACTACACGATGTTGTAGAAGATACTCCAATTACAGTTGAAGATATTGAGCGATTATTTAATCCGAAAGTAGCGCAGTTGGTAGAAGGTCTTACGAAGATTTCGCTAGTTCAAAAAGACTTAAATGCTTCAATGCAGGCTGAAAATTTCAGAAAAATGATTCTGACATTGAATGATGATGTCCGTGTAATTCTGATCAAACTTGCCGATCGTCTTCATAATATGCAGACAATGGACTCGATGGCGGAATATAAGCAGACTAAAATTGCATCTGAAACTTTATACATTTATGCTCCTTTAGCCCATCGCCTCGGACTTTATAATATTAAAACTAAATTAGAAGATTTAGGATTAAAATATACGGAACCTGCGGTTTATAATGACATTGTAAGCAAAATTCGAGAAACTAAGGAAGAGCAAGACGCTTATATCAAAGATATTTCAGATGTCTTGAAAAAATCTTTAGACAATGAAGGCATTGATTATATCATCAAAGGTCGCCCAAAATCTATTTATTCTATCCGCAGAAAAATGCGTGCGCAAAATGTAAGTTTTGACGAAGTGTACGATAAATTTGCGCTAAGAATTGTCTATAAATCTGATGCTCACGATGAAAAATTTGTAGCATGGAAAATATATTCCATCGTAACTGACCATTACAGACCAAGTCCGAGCCGTCTTCGTGATTGGATTTCATCTCCAAAATCAACTGGTTATGAAGCTCTTCATATTACAGTAATGGGGCCAAAAGGTCGCTGGGTTGAAGTTCAGGTTCGAAGTGAACGTATGGACGAAATTGCCGAAAAAGGCTATGCGGCACATTATAAATATAAAAACGGTGCAACCGAAGAAAGCGGTCTGGACACTTGGCTGAATTTACTTCGCGAAGCTTTAGAAAATCAGGAAACCAATGCAGTTGATTTTGTAGAAGATTTTAAAATGAATTTATATTCAAAGGAAATCTTCGTTTTTACACCAAAAGGTGAAATTAAATCGCTTCCAAAAGGTGCTACTTCATTAGATTTTGCTTTTAGTATTCACTCCGAAATCGGAATTAAAACCAGAGGAACTCGTGTAAACGGACGTTTGGTACCGTTAAATCACGAACTTAAAAGTGGCGATCAGGTTGAAATTATTACATCTGCTAACCAAAAACCAACTGTAAACTGGTTAGAGTATGTAACAACATCGCGTGCGAAAAATAAAATTAAAAACGTTCTTAACGAGAATACTAAAAAAATTGCAGAAGAAGGAAAAGAATTACTTACGAGAAAATTAAAACACTTAAAAGTAAATATCAACGAACAGGTTATTAATGAATTAGTAAACTTCTTCAAACTAAAAACAAGTTTAGATCTATTTTATAGAGTCGGAATTGGCGCAATTGAAAATCAGCAGTTAAAAGATTATCTTTGCGCAGAAAAGCAATTCGTTTATCAATTTCTTTAAAAATAAAATTAAACGAAATAAAGATACCGGCGCAGAGGATATTCATAAACCAGTTATCAGCGACAATTATGACATGCTGGTTTTTGGAACCGAACATGATAAACTGGATTACAAACTTTCGCAATGCTGTAACCCAATTCCAGGTGATGATGTTTTTGGTTTTGTTACGATTAATGAGGGAATCAAAGTGCATAAAAAAGACTGTCCGAATGCAATTGGAATGCAGTCTAACTATGCATACCGAATCATGAGCGCCAAATGGATCGACTCTTCGCAGGAAGAATTCAAAGCGATTATCAATATTACAGGAATGGATGTTTTAGGACTTACCAACCAATTGACAAGGGTAATTTCGAATAATATGAGTGTGAATATTCAGAGTATTTCGTTAAGCACAGATGCTGGAATTTTTCATGGTCAAATTGCTGTAATTGTAAAAAATAACACCATTTTGAAGAAAATGATTAATGCGATTAAGAAAATTGACGGGGTCGATAAAGTGACGCGAGAATACAGAACCTAACTTTTTAACCTATCTATAAGGGTTTTATAACTAAACTTTAAACCCGAAACTTTTATTGATTAAAAATAAAAAATTATCTTTGCCGGATATGACACTCATTTCAACTGACAACACTAGAAATCAAGAAATTGTAAAAAACGTTTTTACAATGTATCTTGAACAAAAAGGGCATCGCAAAACTCCTGAGCGTTATGCTATACTTCAGGAAATTTACGACAGCGAGGAACATTTTGACATCGAAAATTTGTATATCAAAATGAAAAACAAAAACTATCGTGTGAGTAGAGCTACTTTATACAACACGATCGAGTTATTGTTGGACTGCGCTTTGGTTAGAAAACATCAATTTGGACAGAATCAAGCTTACTACGAAAAATCATACTTTGATAAACAGCACGATCATATTATCATGACTGATTCTGGAGAAGTAATTGAATTTTGTGATCCAAGAATTCAAACCATCAAAAAGACTATCGAAGAAATTTTCGATATTGAAATTACAAATCATTCGCTTTATTTCTACGGAAACAAAAAGCAAAATTCATAGTCTCAAAAAAGGCTTTTCAGAAAAAACAAAAAACAAAAAAAAGAAAATTAACTACATAATCAGTAGGACAACTTAGATTGTCCCAACGCAAATTAAAAACAGAATGACCGTAGATTTATTACTAGGATTACAATGGGGAGATGAAGGTAAAGGAAAAATTGTTGACGTTCTTACCTCAAATTATGATATTATTGCACGTTTTCAAGGAGGACCAAATGCAGGACATACATTAGAATTTGACGGAATCAAACACGTACTTAGAACAATTCCTTCTGGAATTTTTCATAAAAATTCAGTAAATATTATCGGAAATGGTGTTGTAATTGACCCAGTAGTTTTTCAAAAAGAAATTGAAGGTTTAGAGAAATTTAACCTTGATATCAAAAGTAAATTAATCATTTCTAGAAAAGCGCATTTAATTTTACCAACGCACCGTTTGCTTGACGCAAGCTTCTGAAGCATCAAAAGGAAAAGCAAAAATTGGTTCTACTCTTAAAGGAATTGGACCAACTTACATGGACAAAACTGGTAGAAATGGTTTACGTGTTGGTGATATCGAATTGGAAGATTTCAAAGAAAGATACAGAGCATTGGCAGACAAGCATGAAGCTATGATTGCTTTTTACGATGTTAATATTCAATATAATTTAGCTGAACTTGAAAAAGAATTTTTCGAAGCTATTGAAGAATTGAAAAAATTAGATTTCATTGACAGTGAAGAATACATGCACCAAGCTCAAAAAGCAGGTAAATCTATTCTTTGTGAAGGTGCTCAAGGATCTTTACTAGATGTTGATTTCGGAACTTATCCTTTCGTAACTTCATCAAATACTACTGCGGCTGGCGCTTGTACAGGTTTAGGAATTGCTCCTAACAAAATCAAAGAGGTTTACGGAATTTTCAAAGCTTACGTTACACGTGTAGGAAGCGGACCTTTCCCAACTGAACTTTTTGACGAAGTTGGCGCAACAATGGCAAGAGTTGGTAACGAATTTGGATCTGTAACAGGAAGACAAAGACGTTGCGGATGGTTAGATTTAGTAGCTTTAAAATATGCTGTGCAGGTAAATGGAGTTACGCAGTTAATGATGATGAAAGGTGATGTACTTTCTGGTTTTGAAACTTTAAAAGTTTGTACGGAATACAACTATAAAGGACAAAACATTTCTCACTTCCCTTATAACATTGAACCAGAAAATGTTACTCCGGTTTACAAAGAATTTAAAGGATGGAAACAAGATTTAACCGGATTGACAACTTACGATCAATTACCGATTGAGCTTAAAGAATATATTGAATTTATTGAGAAAGAAATCGAAGTGCCAATCAAAATTGTATCGGTTGGACCAGACAGAAAGCAAACAATAACAAAATAATACAATTAAACGCTCTGATAATCAGAGCGTTTTTTTTATGAAAATTTTTCAAAATGAGAAAAAATCCAGAAATTGAAATTACAGATACCAAATTACTATCAGACAATTGGTACGTATTAAACAAAGTTACCTTTAACTATACAAAGCAAAACGAAAAAACAGAATCGCATATTCGTGAGGTATACGACCATGCAGCAACGGCGCAGGAATTTTGTTATACAATACTGCGAAAAAAACGGTTATACTAACCAGACAATTTCGTCTGCCAACTTATCTTAACGGAAATAAAACCGGAATGATGATTGAGGTTTGTGCAGGACTTCTAGATAAAGACAATGCAGAACAGGCTATTATTCGCGAAACAGAAGAAGAAACTGGATACCGCTTAAAAAAGGTTCAGAAAGTAATCGAAACTTACATGTCGCCAGGATCTGTAACTGAAATTTTATATCTCTTTATTGGAGAATATGATGAAAGCATGAAAGTAAGCTCTGGCGGCGGATTGGACGCTGAACAAGAAAACATTGAAGTTTTAGAATATACTTTTGACGAAGCTTACAATATGATTGAATCTGATGAAATTACAGATGCTAAGACTATTTTATTCTCTGCGACATGCAAAAATAAAAGGTTTGATTTAGTAAGCCTCAAAATCATGTTTCACAACGCTCAAAAATAAAACATCTATTTGGAAGCAATTCGCAGAAGATACTAACGGTACTTTCATAAAAGGATATTCTTCGTATTCAGATTCTGTAAAGATTGGACACAAAAACTGGAATCTAGTCTTTGATAACTTCACACTTTGGTCTGGAAAATATAGCACAGAAATGACCAGAATTATTGTTCCAATTACTTTAAAAGATAATTTTAAGTTTGAAATATATTCAGAAGGATTCATTCGTAAAGTAGAAAAAATATTTGGAGCTCAAGATATTGAAATTGGTATAGCAAAATTCGACAAATCATTTACTATTAAAAGTAATAATGAATTCAAAATAAAATCATTACTACGAAATAGCACAATTCGTAATTTGCTTTTAAAACAAAAAGACGTTAATATTCAAATATCAGATCAAAAAGGAATTTGGGAACAAAAAATGCCTGAAGACGAATTTGAATTATCTTACTATGCAAATGAAAAAATTAATGATTTACAAATACTAAAGCAACTACTTGAACTTTTTCAATTATTTTTAGACGAGTTAGTTCAAATAAATACAATTTATAAATGAAAATCAGACAAACTATTCAAAAAATTATGTAACCCTGTTTAGCTATCACATTTATAACTTTACTATCATAAAAATACGACCTATGAGAAAGTTATATTACACAGCAAACGCATTACTTATATTGATGTTAACTTTAGCAGTTTCTTGCAAAAAAAGCGATACAATCAATCTAACCGAAAATAAAACTACCAAAAAAGCAATTGAATATAAGAAACCAGAATCTGCTGTTTCTTATCAAATTCAAAATACGAAAGAATGGCTGAAAACCAATCAAGCCGACAGCAAGCAAAAACAAAATGGATATTATTTATGCTTTAAACAGAACTGATAAAGCAAATTTCAAAAAACTTGATTCTGTTGTTATTCCAGCAGACTTTACTGGTGATTTGGTTTATTATCTTCCGTTTCCACTGCATGTTGCGGCTTTGCAGGAAGTTTCAAAAATTATCATTTTTTCTTATCCAACACAAACTTTTGCGGCTTACGAAAATGGCGAATTAGTTTATACAGGACCAACAAACATGGGTAGAAAAAAAGATCGTACTCCAACTGGATTATTTTTTACCAATTGGAAAGCAGAACAAACAACCAGCACGTTTAATGACGAGTGGGATTTGAAATGGAATTTTAATATCGAAAATAAACTTGGTGTTGGTTTCCATCAATATGAATTACCAGGATATCCTGCGTCTCATTCTTGTTTAAGATTATTAGAAAAAGATGCTAAATATTTGTACAAGTTTGCAGATGAATGGATTTTAAAAGACAAAGAAAATGTAAAAGTAAAAGGAACTCCGGTAGTTGTTTTTGGAAGTTACGATTTTGACGGCCCAAAACCTTGGTTGAAATTAGCATCAGATCCCGAAGCCTTAAATATATCAGAGTCTGAAATTGAAACACAGACAAAACCATATCTAAAAGAGATTTTAGAAAATCAAAATCTTAGAGAAGCCGAGCCCACAAAGACTTTATAAAATATACTATAAGTACACAATCAGCTGAAACAATTTAATATTGTTTCAGCTTTTTTTGTGATATAAAATAGAGATATGCATAATTTGGCTAAAGCCTTTTCCTCTTCTTTTCCATAACCTCCAGCTAAAGCTGGAGGCAATTCAAATACATAAATTTGAAATTGCAGATAGCAAAAGTACAATCACCAACAAGTAAAAAACACCAACCACCAACCACAAACCATCAGCCAACAACCAACAACCAAAAACCACAAACCAAAAACCATAAACCATCAACCATAAACCATTAACAATTAACCATTAAATCTTAGCATCTCAGCCCCTCAGAACCTTAGAACCTAAAAAAACATAACTAAGCGATCGTTCATTTATTATTTATTTATATCTTTGTACCATAATTAGAGAAATTATGAGAACAAGAGATACTAATAAAGAAGAAATTGTAAAGCAAAAAGCAATCGAAATGATTGTTTCACAAGGCGTTGAAGGCTTTGGAATGAATCGGCTGGCAAAAGATTGCGGTGTATCTGTTGCAACACTTTACATTTACTATTCAGACAAAGAGGATTTAATTCGTAAGATTGGAATTGAAATTGGTCGTAACTTTTTTGATAAAATGCTCGAGGGATTCTCTTCTGAAATGTCTTTTAAAGACGGATTACGAAATCAATGGGAAAATCGTATTTATTTCATGCCGCATTTTACCTTGGAAGCTACTTGTTTTGAGCTCTTGAAACATTCTAGTTACGGCGATGCAATTGTAGAGGAAATTACAGGCGATTTTAAACAAACGATGTCACAGTTTATGCTTTCGTCAATTGAGAAAAAAGAACTGATTCCAGTCACTTTTGAAGTATTTTGGAGTATTGCTTATGGCTCGCTTTATTCTCTTTTAGAACTTCACAGAGAAGGAAAATCTATGTCAGGAAAACCTTTTAAGTTTAATGATGATCTTAAAAATGAGGCTTTTAATTTGGTTTTAAAGGCGCTTACTCCTTAAGACAATGGCAAAATTCAATATCAATATCAATTTTAAATTTTAATTTTAGTAAAATGAAAAATTCAATTATAGAAAATAAAAAAATAGTGATAATCGGCGGTGGTCCCGTGGGACTTACAACGGCTCGAATTTTACAAATAAATGGTGCGGATGTAACGGTTTTTGAAAGAGACACGAATGCTCAAGCTCGAACTTCGGGAGGAACTCTTGACATTCACTCAGATTCTGGTCAATATGCGATTCAAAAAGCGGGGTTGATGGAGGAGTTTCGAAAATACGCGCGACCAACGGGCGAAAAAATGGCAGATATAGACGAAAATATTACTTCTGATGAAATGCCAGATGAAAGCAATGCTTTTTCCCGCCCCGAAATTGACCGCAATGATTTAAGAAAAATCATGTTGGATAATCTGGAGGAAAATACAGTTGTTTGGGACAGTCAGTTAATTAATATTGAGAAAACTGGAAATCAATACTATTTACAATTCAAAAACGGCAAAACCGCATACTGCCGATTTTGTGATTGTAGCAAATGGCGGTAGATCTAATGCAAGAAAATTTGTGAGCGATCAAGAACCAAAACTTTCTGGAACTTATATCATTCAAGGAGAAATTAAGAATCCAGATCTAGATTATCCTGAATTCAAGCCCAAATACGGAAATGGAAATGTTATGGCAATGGGCGAACAAAAAATGTTTTACACGCATACTATGCGCGATGGTTCTGTTCATTTTGGAGTTTCTTTTAAAGCTGATGAAAACTGGATTTTAAATAACCAAATTGACTTTGAAAAGGATCAGTCCGTAATTTCATTTTTAAACGAAACTTTTAAAAATTGGGGAGACGACTATCACAAATTCTTTAAAGCCTCAACAGAATTCTCAGGTCTACCATTAAGATTGTTTTCGCTAGAAGAATCTTGGAAAGAACATTCCAATATTACTCTTGTTGGTGATGCGAGCACATTTAATGCCCCCTTTTGCAGGTGAAGGCGTAAACATGGGACTTTTCGACGCTTATCATTTAACCAAAAACCTAACCGACGGAAAATTTGAAACAATAGACGAAGCAATTGCTGATTATGAGAAAAAGATGTTTGGTTACGCATTAGAAGCACAGCGCATGACAAAGAAAATGGAAGATTTACTCCATTCTGATGTTGTTGCTGAAGATATTTTAAATAGTAGATTTTAGTTAGAAATTAGATAAAACCCCAGCGGGGTAAAATATTTATAGAATTTCATTAAACAAATTGAAAAAGCTCCAGCGGAGCGACATATATTAGATTAAAAAATGTCGCTCCGCTGGAGCTCTGTATTATAAACGTATAATTTTATCTATAAATATTTTGCTTCTCCGAAGCTTACAAAGAAAACTAAAAATTATCTAGAATAATTTGGAGCTTCTTTAGTAATAGTTACATTATGAGGGTGACTTTCAGTGATTCCGCTAGAAGTGATTCTAACAAAACGTCCAGATTCTTGTAAAGTAGGAATATCTTTTGAACCACAATATCCCATTCCTGCACGAAGTCCACCAATAAATTGAAGCATACTTTCGTTTAATTCTCCTTTGTAAGGAACACGACCAACAATTCCTTCTGGAACTAATTTTTTAACATCATCTTCAACATCTTGGAAATAACGATCTTTTGAACCAGTCTGCATTGCTTCAACAGACCCCATTCCGCGGTACGATTTGAATTTTCTTCCTTCAAAAATAATAGTTTCTCCTGGAGATTCTTTTGTTCCTGCTAATAATGAACCTAACATTACACAGTCAGCACCTGCGACGATTGCTTTAGGAATATCCCCTGTATAACGAATTCCACCATCAGCAATTACAGGAACACCAGTCCCTTTAATAGCAGAAGCAACTTCTAAAACTGCTGAAAATTGAGGAAAACCAACACCTGCAACAATACGTGTAGTACAAATAGAACCAGGTCCGATTCCAACTTTTACACCATCAGCACCATTTTCTACCAAATATTTAGCAGACTTCCGGCGTTGCAATGTTTCCAACAATTACATCAATTTGAGGGAATTTTGATTTTACTTCTTTTAATGTATTAACCACACCTTCTGTATGTCCGTGTGCTGTATCGATAATAATTGCGTCTACTCCGGCAGACAACTAAAGCTTCAGCTCTTTGAACTGCGTCTCCAGTAACTCCAATTGCAGCAAGCAACTCTTAAACGTCCAAAAGAATCTTTATTTGCGATTGGCTTTTGAGTTAATTTTGTAATATCTCTAAATGTGATTAAACCAACTAATTCGTTTTTATCGTTTACAACTGGTAATTTTTCGATTTTATGACCTTGCAAAACAACTTCAGCCTGTTCTAAAGAAGTTCCTTCAGCAACAGTTACCAAGTCTTTGCTTGTCATAACCTCAATGATTGGTCTTGCACCATTTTTCTCGAAACGTAAGTCACGATTGGTAACAATTCCTTTTAAGATTTTGTTTTCGTCAACGATAGGAATACCGCCAATTCCGAATTCTTTCATGGCGTTTTTAGCGTCTGCAATAGTAGAACTAAGTGGTAAAGTCACAGGATCGATAATCATTCCTGCTTCAGCACGCTTAACTTTTCGAACTTTTCCTGCTTGTTGTTCGATAGTCATATTTTTATGTAAAACACCTATTCCGCCCTCTTGCGCCATAGCGATTGCCATTGCACTTTCGGTAACAGTATCCATAGCGACAGATACGATTGGAACGTTTAATGTGATGTTTCTTGAGAATTTTGATTTGATACTCACTTCGCGGGGAAGCACATTCGAGTAGTTAGGTACTAATAATACATCGTCGTAAGTTAAACCTTCGCCGATAATCTTGGAGTTGTGTGCTATCATGTTGCAATTTCTAGTTGAATTGCGTGCAAATATAGTGAATAAATTGGAAACTTGAATACTAACTTATTCATAAATTTGACTTTACAGGAAAAAACCTATATTTAAAATTCCAAATTTTTTAAATTCCAAATTCCAACTAATCTTAATCTTACTCTTTTAAAATTTCAAATTCCAATACAGTACCTGTATTTTATTGGAATTCGGAATTTAAAAAATTGAAGTTTTTACCTAATCTTCTTTACCCTCAAAAACAAAATTTATACCTATCTGAAATGCTCTGCACTGCTGGCTTTTGACAAATCTTTGTATTCAAGAATATTGTTTACTAAAGCATAAATATTGACTGGACCAATCGTTCCTGCGAGCCCGAGTCCTATATTTTTGTTTGAAAATGTATCAAAAGTATAGGTAGCTTTTACATCTAATTTTCTAAAAATATTTCTTCGATAAAAAGCAGTCAAAGCAACTAAAGGATCTCTTGGCGTAGTCATCGCGAATACCTGTGCTCCTACTGCGTTTTTATAATATTTTTCGACCTTACCTCTGCAATTGCATTCGTCATCAGGACGTGCTTCTCCAAAGGAGTATTGAATGGAGGAATAAAATTTAGTGGGACGCCAAGTAGTATATTTATTGTAAAGTGTATCTCTTGGAATGGCTTTTTCAAATTCATCGAAAACATCTTCTGGATCATCATTACCCATAAAATCAGGATTTACACCATTGTATTGATAGGTTCCTTTGTAGGTAATTGTCTCAATGTCTTTGGACTGTCTTATAAAACCTAAATCGACTATACTCGCTGTAAGCTGTAAATTATCTTTTATATAATAAGTAATTCCTGCATCGATTCCAAGTCCTAAACTTCCGTTGAAGAAGGTATTATTCGCAATATCCCGAGTAACATTTCCTTCGTATTCGTCTTTTGTAAAAGTGGCAATTCCAGAAGTTTTTAATTCTAAATTTGACGAAATAATTTGATTATACAGATTTGGTGTTCCTGCACTTTCGCCTGTGTAAATATATCCTGAATTCTTGGTTGAAGTTGCGTTTGCACCACTGGAATAAATCTTAGCGCGTCCTCCAAAAACAAATTTATCATTTACTTTTTTATGAAAACCAACATGAAGCACCGAAAGTACCTCAGCTTTAGCGCTTAAATCTCCAAGATTAAATGATTTACCAATGTAATCTCTATTTCCGTTCAATGCCAGCAAAGCTGGATCTTTTGGAACGTACATGAAAAAATCAAATTCCTGATACAATCCGAATGAAACATAAGAGCGGCTTTCTCGGCCTCCAACTCTGAATCCGCCAGAAAATATTTCTAACTGCTGATTGGTTACTACTTTATCATTGCCAGACGATTTATTAATAACATCTCGCACTTTTTGATTAAAATCTACACCATTATCTGCAAATAAATCATAGGCAGAAAAACTGCTCGAACCCAAATTGGCAGAAACTCCAGACAATACTGGAAATCCAAAATAATATTTGTAAGAAACGTCAGCCCCAGGGTTTACAAGGGAAGACTGTGGAATCGAAGTAAAATTATACAGCAGTTCTTTATTTTGAGAGAAACAAGAAAGCTGAAAAACGATACAGAAAATCAGATATATTTTTCTCATTCAATCACTAAATAAGCTGTTGCACTTGATCTTAATTTTAAATTTCCTAAACTTTCATCGTTTAATGGCGTCTCAGCGAGCAATTAAAACAACAAAACCAATTTTTGTAGTCTGTTTTAAAAGAGCTAATCGCTCATTTTCAAAAACTTCTGTTGGGTATTTTATAATATTAGTAGTTCCATTATAAGAAGGAACAGTATAAGATATTGTTTCCAATATTTGATTTTCATCATTCATCAACAGCATATTTAGAACAAAAGTTCGATCGATATTGTTTTCAATCTCAAAATTAAATTCTGCTTTGTTTAAGCGATTAGTGAAAAAACTACCTTTAAATACATCAAAATTTCTTGTATCATATGCAATATTGGTACCGCCATCATCTATAAGCTGATTAGCCGGAATATCGAAGTATGCAAGATTTGCTACAACCACTGGTTCGAGTTTTAAATCTTTGACCTGATCGAAATCTAATTCACTCGAACAGGAAAAAAATAAAAAAGCTACTAAAAATATACTTGAAATTTTACCTAGAAAATTTGATTTCATATCAAACAATTATATTGATAATAAATGTAACGCTGAATGTTTACAATCATTATGTAAGGTAAGAAAATATAACTATTTTTTAATGAAACTTTCCAAACAATTTTGAAGCTTCATTATAAGCGCTTTCAAAACTTAGTGAGTTTAGCCCTGTAGTTTTTTTATTAGCAGTAAAAAAAGAAATCAGTTTTTCGGTTGGCATATTACCCGTCAATTTATCGGTTGCCATAGGACAGCCTCCAAAACCTTGGATTGCACCATCAAAGCGTGTACAACCTGCTTTTGTCTGCTGCATCAATTTTTTCGAACCAGCTGTCTGGAGTAGTATGCAAGTGTGCTCCGAATTCTATCTGCGGGTATTTCGGAATTAAATTCGAAAATAAATGCGTAATAACTTCTGGTGTAGATGTTCCTACTGTATCTGAAAGTGACAGGATTTTTACGCCCATTCCTGCAAGTTTTTCTGTCCATTCTGCTACAATTTCAACATTCCACGGGTCTCCATAAGGATTTCCGAAACCCATTGAAAGATAAGTGACTACTTCTTTATTCTTTTTAGCCGCAACTTCTAGAATTTCTTCTAGTGTCACCAAAGATTCTGTAATTGTTTTATGCGTATTACGCATCTGGAAATTCTCGGAAATAGAAAATGGAAACCCTAAATATTGAATTTGCTCATAGCCTGCGACCGTAACTGCTCCTTGTGTATTAGCAATAATAGAAAGCAGTTTACTCGAAGTTTGAGATAAATCCAGCTGTTCTAAAACCGCCGCAGTATCCTGCATCTGCGGAATAGCTTTAGGAGAAACAAAACTTCCAAAATCAATCGTATCAAAGCCTACTCTAAGCAATGCCTGTATATAGGAAACTTTATTTTTTGTTGGAATAAAATCCTTTATGCCTTGCATGGCATCTCTAGGACATTCAATAATTTTGATTTCTTTATTCAAAGCTTATTCATTTGTAATCGCTAAGTTAGTTTCTTTTTTAAATAAATAAAATATAATTTTATTGGAATCGAAATTATTACAAAATATCGTAATAGGATTAATTATTACACAAAAACGTAATATTTCATAATATTACCAAAAAAAGTAATAATTAAATTTATTACTTATATTTGTAATAGAAAGTTTATTATTTTTTAATTATATTTGGTTATGACTAGTGTTATTACAGGCGACATAATAGGTTCAAGACAGCAAAAATCAGATCATTGGGTTGAGGATTTAAAAAAAATCTTAGCTCCATTTGGTAAGATGCCAAGTCAATGGGAAGTTTACCGCGGTGACGAATTTCAAATTGAAGTTCCGAACCCTGAAGATACACTGATGACTGCAATTTTGATAAAAGCACATTTACGAGCCCTAAAATCTGACGCCAGAATGAGTATAGGCTTTGGAGATAAAACGCATAACGCCGAAAGAATTTCAGAAAGTAATGGCTCTGCTTTCATCCATTCTGGAGAACTTTTTGAAACATTGAAAAAGCAGAAAGTCACTTTAGCGTCGCGAACAGGCGATATTAATTTTGACGAAAAAGATAAATTTAATGGTTCAGCTCGCCTTGACATTTATGGACAGCTGGCTGGTACAGTCAGCAGAATTTGTAGCCACGCAATAGAAAATCCGAGTTTATCTCAAGAAGAATTAGGACAAAAAATAGGCATTAACCAAGTCGCTGTAAGCCGAAGACAAAAACGCGCTCAGTTTGATTTGGTTATGAATTTAGATCGATATTTTAGAAAACAAATAAAACAACTTACAGCCTCATGATTTTATTTATAAAACTGCTTCTAGCTCATTTATTGGGTGATTTTATCTGGCGACCAAATTCTTGGGTTACCGATAAAGAGCATAAAAAACATAAAAGTATTTACTTATATATTCATGTTTTACTTCATGGAGTTCTAGCAACTGTTTTAGTCGGGCAAATCAGTTTTATTCCGTATGCAGTTTTAATTGCTGTTACGCACGGTGTTATCGATTTAATCAAACTGAATTTTCAAAAGCCAAAAAACAAACGTACTTGGTTTGTAGTCGATCAAATTGCGCATCTTTTGATTTTATTTGGAGTTACGTTTCTTTACCAAAATAACGGCATTATCGATTTTTGGGTTATGAATGAATTCTGGATTCTAATCACTGGAATTTTATTGGTAACCAAACCTTCTTCCATTTTTATTAAAACCATAATTTCAATTTGGAGTCCAGAAAGTCAAAATAGCCACCAGGACAATTCTCTTGCCAATGCAGGAAATTACATTGGCATATTAGAACGTTTATTTGTAGTTTGTTTTATTTTGACTGGACATTTTGAAGCAATAGGCTTTTTATTGGTCAGCAAAATCTATTTTTAGATTTGGAGATTTAAAAGAAGCCAAAGACCGAAAACTAACCGAATATGTAATGATTGGAACTTTAATCAGTTTTGGAATTGCAATAGTAGTCGGACTCGTTATTCAGGCACTTCTTTTACAACTGCCCTAAAACTTTTTTGTTAATAGCTTTGATCAGCGCTGGACCTTCGTAAATAAAACCAGTATACAATTGCACCAAACTTGCACCTGCATTTAGTTTTTCAATAGCATCATCTGCAGAATGAATTCCTCCTACTCCGATAATTGGGAATGCTTTATTGCTTTTTTCCGAAAGAAAACGAATAACTTCTGTAGAACGTTTTGTTAACGGTTTTCCAGACAATCCACCCATTTCAGATTGGTTTGAAGATTGCAAACCATCTCTTGAAATTGTGGTATTGGTCGCAATTACGCCAGCAATCTGTGTTGTTTTTACAATATCAATAATATCTAATAACTGCTCATCTGTAAGGTCTGGAGCAATTTTTAAAAGAATTGGTTTTACTTTCTGGGTACTTGTTTTTTGCTTTTCAATATTTCTGTCTTGCAAAGTCTGCAATAAAGCCGTTAAAGGTTCCTTGTCCTGCAACGCTCTTAAATTTGGTGTATTTGGCGAACTCACATTTACCACAAAATAATCAACGTGGTCAAACAAAGCATCAAAACAAATAATATAATCGTCTACAGCATTTTCATTTGGCGTTACTTTATTTTTTCCAATATTTCCTCCAATCAAAACGCTAGAGTTTTTCTTTAAACGTTCTACCGCTTCTAAAACTCCTCCGTTATTAAAACCCATTCGGTTAATAATAGCCTGATCTTCTTTTAAACGAAATAAACGTTTTTTAGGATTTCCTTCCTGACCAACCGGCGTTACAGTTCCAATTTCGATAAAACCAAAACCAAAATCAGAAAGCTCTTTGTACAACTTGGCATCTTTGTCAAATCCTGCGACAAGTCCTACTGGATTTTTAAATTTAATTCCGAACACTTCCCTTTCCAATCGAGAATCTTTTACTTCATAAATTGATCTTATAATTGACGAAACTCCTGGGATTTTTGAAATGAATTTAACGAATGAAAAAGTAAAGTAATGCACTTCTTCAGGATCAAACCAGAAAAGTATCGGACGAATTATCAATTTATACATAAGTGTGTTGTTGTTTATTTTGGGTGCAAATTTAAATATTATAGTTTAAAAAGGTGCTTTTTTACCAAAACAAATAATTTCTATTTTGTTCAATTCTTTAAAACCTATTTATATAGATATAAGTCAAAAATTTAAATTTTAAGGTTGCAAGTTATAAAATGAAACAACTTCAAGGATTTGAACAACCTACTCTGGATTATTTATTATTTAATTTTGAGCTATTTAAGAAAAAAATCTTCTGCAAATTTCATTCATTAAAAAAAACAGAAGCTATGCAAAATGAAACGACATCAGGAATCAATAACCTATTTGGAATAAGAATTCTTCTGATAATCCTTTTTTGTTTTTCAGGGTATTCAAAAATTACAGCTCAGGAAGAGGAAAAGAAATCATTTAGTCCGCATCACCAAATAGGAATATCTATTAATCATGTTCACGTTTTTGAAGGTCGTGACGACGAAGGAAATCGCGAAGTTCTAAGTCTGCCTGCATGGGGAATTGATTATACCTTTCAGTTTCATGAAAAATGGGCAATAGGTCTCCATACCGATTTTATAATTGAAAAATTTAAAGTCGAAAAAAACCTTGCCAGCGGAGATGATAAGGAAACTATTGAAAGAAGTTATCCTATTGCTCCTGCGGTTATGGGAATTTACAAACCAAATGAACATTGGAGTTTTCTTTTAGGTTTCGGTGGTGAATTTGCTAAAGAAGAAGATTTTTTCCTGACTCGGGCTGGAGCAGAATATGGATACGAACTCCCAAAAGGCTGGGAAGTTTTTGGCACCGTCAGCTATGATTTTAAATGGAATGCGTATGACAGCTGGGGAATTGGATTAGGAATTGCAAAAAACTTTGGAGGAAAATAATTGGATCAATACAAACCAATCGAGCTTATGTACATCGCAAACAAAACAAATCGTAATTCTAACCTTCTTTTGGTTTTTCTATTGCTAGTTGGTTTTAAAGGCTTTTCGCAGACAAGAAAAAGATACCACTAAACTTATGAATGTTCGGTATGGAAATAAAGGAATTGAATTACAGACGAAAGACAATAAGTTTTTATTTCAATTACAAAGCAGATTACAATTTCGTTTTTCTACTCCTTATGATACAGATCCTCTAACTTATGACGATTACACCCAAGATGCCAAAACAACTTTTAAAATAAACCGAGCCAGATTAAAAATTGGCGGTCATGCTTTTGAACCTTGGTTAAAATATTATTGGGAATACGAATTGAGTCAGTCCAATTTACTTGACTTTAGAATTATGATCGAAAAGTGGGATTGGCTGAGCTTTAAAGTCGGGCAATGGAAAACAGAATTTACCCGCGAACGCTTCATTAGCGACGGTGAACAGCAGATGGTTGAAAGATCATTAATTAATAGGCCTTTTACAGTGGACAGACAATTAGGAGCCGAAGTTTATGGCCATTTAAAAGGAAGTGGCATAGCCGATTTTAATTACTGGTTTGTCGCTTTAACAGGAACAGGAAGAGGGAGCACTTCAAACGACGATAATCATTTAATGTATTTTGGACGCGCACAATGGAATTTTTTAGGAAGATTTCTTGATTTTGAAGGCTGTGATTTAGAATTTCATGAAAAACCGACTCCGATCGTTGCTTTTTCAGCCATAACAAATCGAAGCCCTTATACGCGTTTTTCGCAGGCAGGCGGCTCATTAGATGGTTATGAAGATGGTCTGCCTGGTCAATACAGAGTAAATCAATGGAATCTGGAAACTGCGTTTATGTACCGTGGCTTTTCGTGGCAGAGCGAATGGCATACCAAGGAAATTATTGATCGATTGAATAATGACGACACGACCACATTAAAAGGATATTATGTTCAGGCGGGATATTTTTTCCATAATGTTTTTGACTGGTGGCCCAAGCACTTAGAAATGGCAGGAAGACATGCGGCATATAGACCCGATAATTCCATTAGACAAAATAGACAAGATGAATCTACATTGGCTTTCAACTGGTTTTTTAAAGGACATAAAAATAAACTCACTTCGGAGGTAAGTTATTTTAGTTTTCAAGACAAAACACTTCCTTTAGAGCAAGGCTGGCGCTTTAGAATACAATGGGATATTTCGCTGTAATTCAAATAAGTACTTTTAAAAATTTGAGAAATTTCTCAAAATCGAACATTTTTTTTCATAACTTTAATTCATCTAAATAACTGAAAATGAAAAACATATCCAAATCAGTAAAAAGATCAGCAATAGCGTGTCTGATCGGAACATTTTTCCTTATTTCAATAGATAGTTTTGCACAGCGCCATGGCGGAGGCGGTGTCGCCCACAGAGCCGGCGGAGCAACGCACACAAGACCAGCTGTACAGTCTAGACCTGGCTCTAACGGAGGCGGTATCAAACGTCCTGCTAACTCTTCTACAAATAGAGTAACCAGACCAGCAAGCATCAAATAATAATAAAATTACTAGACCATCAAGCTCTAACAATAAAGTTACGAGACCAGCAACTTCTACAAATAGAAATAACAACAACATTAATGGAAATAGAACTGGAAACAGAAATACAAATATAAGCGGCAATACAAGAAATGTTGACAGAAGTCGAGATATTACCATAAACAACAATCGCAACACAGTTGTGAGACGAAACACTGTAGTGTATGCCCGCCCTCCTTATGTATACGGAGGCTATAGATATCATGCTTACAATCCGTATTATTTTCATCCGTACAGACCGTTTTATTATGGACCAGTATGGCATCCTTGGGGATTTTTTGTTGCCACTTTAGCCGTTACAGCAATAGTAGTAAGTGTCGAAAGTACGCAATATCATTACGATCAGGGAGTTTGGTATGCACCATCTAATGGAGGCTATACGGCTGTTCCAGCACCAGTTGGCGGAACTGTAAATAATATCCCAAGCGACGCACAGACCGTCAATACGGGAACAGTAAATAATTACTACTACGGAGGAACCTATTATGAAAAAGATGGCAGTTCTTATAAAGTAGTACCTCCAACGGCGGGAACTATTGTCGACAATTTACCAGAAGGCGGAGAAGAAGTTACAATTGGAGATGTAAAATATGTAAAGTTTGGCGAAACCTATTACCAACCTGTTAAAGTTGATGGCAAAGACAAATATGAAGTAGTTTTAGTTGAAGAAGATAAATAATACTTATTAATCCTATATAATTACTATACTATAATGAAATTATTTTATAATTTTACCCCATCTATTTGACAACCAATATCAGATCAAAATCATTTACCATGAAAAATAAAACATTTTGGATTATCGCTTTCCTGACAATTTCCATTATTTCACTTGCTTACAGTTATACTAAATTAGTTGTACCCAAAAAAGAAATAGTTGTCAGCGCAGAATGTCATGAGATTCCAAACACTTCAGAATCTTCTGCTTTTAAACCAACAATTGAAAATAAAGTTAAACCGACAGGAAAAGCTCCTGCTGGAATGGTTTGGATTCCTGGAGGTGAATTTTCTATGGGAAGTAATGTCGAAGACGAAAGTTTGTGCAGTATAAAAGGGGTAACAAAAGATGCTCGCTCCTATTCACCGCGTTTATGTTGACGGCTACTATATGGATGAAACTGAAGTTACCAATGAAGAATTTGAAAAATTTGTGAAAGCAACTGGTTATATAACTGTTGCAGAACAAAAACCAACTAAAGAAGAATTTCCGACTGCAACTGACGAACAGTTAATTACAGGATCTGTTGTATTTACACCTACTCCATCTGCAGTTAATCTGAATAATTTTATGCAATGGTGGCGCTACGAACCAGGCGCCGACTGGAAACATCCAGATGGCCCGCAAAGTACTATTAAAGGGAGAGAAAAAATATCCTGTAGTACACGTCGTTTATGAAGATGCTTCTTTGCGTATGCGAAATGGGTGGGAAAAAGACTTCCGACAGAAGCAGAATGGGAATTTGCGGCACGCAGCGGTAAAACAGGGAATTTATATGCTTGGGGAAATGATTTAAAACCGAAAGGAAAATTTCAGGCGAATATCTACCAAGGAAATTTCCCAATTAAAGATGGAGACACTGGAGAAGATGGTTTTAAAGGAATCGCTCCAACAGCGCAATACGCACCCAATTCATACGGCTTGTATGATATGGCTGGAAATGTATGGGAATGGGTTAGCGATTGGTACAGTGTAGATTATTATAAATCATTGGCAGAAAGCGGTAAAACTGTAAAAAATCCGACAGGTCCTGACGCTTATAACGATCCTAATGATCCAACAGAAATAAAACGAGTACATCGCGGTGGTTCATTTTTATGTACCGACCAATATTGTACACGATATATGGTAGGAACGAGAGGAAAAGGCGAAATTAGATCTGCCGCAAACCATGTGGGTTTTAGATGTGTAAAGAGTAAATAATTATAGTAAAACGACTGAAAGGGATTCTGCAGAGAATCCCTTTTTTTATTCATTCAGATATAGGAAGCTAAATTATTGAGCAGAAAAAATTTTCTATATTTGCTAAAAATTCAAAGAAATGCAACATATCATAGACCGCTTTATCAGTTATGTAACAATTGATACCGAATCGGATCCAAATTCACAAACAACACCAAGTACGGAGAAACAATGGAATCTTGCCAATAAATTAGTTGAAGAACTAAAAGCAATAGGCTTGGATGAAGTAACTATCGATGATAAAGCGTATATCATGGCAACACTGCCAAGTAACGTTGATCATGAAGTGCCAACTATTGGTTTTGTTTCTCATTTTGATACTTCTCCAGATTTTAGCGGTGCCAACGTAAAACCTCAAATCGTAGAAAATTACGATGGAAAAGATATTATTCTTAACGCAGAAAAAAACATTGTTTTATCTCCAAATTATTTCAAAGATTTACTGCAGTATAAAGGTCAAACCATTATCACTACTGACGGAACAACTTTGTTAGGTGCCGATGACAAAGCTGGAATTACAGAAATTGTTTCAGCAATGGAATATCTTATCCAGCATCCAGAAATTAAACACGGAAAAATCAGAATTGGATTTACTCCAGACGAAGAAATCGGTCGCGGCGCGCATCATTTTGATGTCGAAAAATTTGGCGCTAAATGGGCTTATACGATGGACGGAAGTCAGATTGGGGAATTAGAATATGAAAATTTTAATGCCGCTGGAGCTAAAATCACTTTTAAAGGAAAAAGCGTTCATCCTGGTTATGCAAAAGGAAAAATGATTAACTCAATGCTTTTGGCAAATGAGTTTATTAATGAACTTCCGAAAGGCGAAACTCCAGAAGAAACAAAAGGTTACGAGGGATTTTTTCACGTACATCATATAAAAGGAAACATCGAAGAAACGGTTTTAGAATTGATTATCCGTGATCACAACAAAAAGAAATTCGAAAAAAGAAAAGAGCTTATTGAAAAAATTGCCAAAAAATTCAATAAAAAATTCGCGAAGAAATTTGGTGAAGACATCGTAATTGCGGTTGTAAAAGATCAATATTACAATATGAAAGAAAAAATTCTTCCTGTAAAACATATTGTAGATATTGCCGAAAAAGCGATGAAAGAATTAAACATAAAACCGATCATTAAACCAATTCGCGGTGGAACAGACGGTTCTCAATTATCGTTTATGGGATTACCTTGTCCGAACATTTTTGCGGGCGGTCATAACTTTCACGGAAAATACGAATATGTTCCTGCTGAAAGCATCCAAAAAGCAACTGATTTAATTGTAAAGATTGCTGAATTAACAGCTATTCCAGGAATTTTTGATACCGAAAAATCTAAATCAAAGAAATAATTGGAATCACAATCCGAAAATAGAGGCATTTGGAAATATGGTGATAAATGGGAAGAAGAGCTCCTTCTTCTTAAATCAATCATCGATAAAACAGAACTTATCGAAACCACAAAATGGGGCGGTCCAGTTTATGTTTATGACAAGAAAAATGTGATCGGAATTGGGGGATTTAAAGACTATTTTGCCATTTGGTTTTTCAATGGCGTTTTTCTAAAAGACACCAAAAAGAAACTCGTAAATGCTCAGGAAGACAAAACTAAATCATTGCGTCAGTGGCGTTTTACATCCAAAGACGAAGTAAATGAGGCGATGGTTTTAGAATATATTTCTGAAGCAATTGAAAATGAAAAGCAGGGAAAAGTTATAAAACCTTCTAAAAAAGAAGCAATTGTTTCTGAACTTTTAGAGAAAGAAATGGCAAAGAATCCAGCTTTAAATGACGCTTTTAATAAATTCTCGCCTTATAAAAAACATGAGTTTTTAGAATATATTGAAACCGCAAAACAAGAAAAAACCAAACTTTCGAGAATCGAAAAAGTGATTCCGATGATTTTGGCGAATGTTGGGTTGAATGATAAATACAGGTGATTTTTTTTTAAAATTCCAAATTCCAAATTCCAAATGCTTCGCCAATTCGCGATCACTCGGATCTAAATTCCAATACTTTGTCATTCTGAGCGAAGTCGAAGAACTAAACTATACGAGACCTTTGTCAAAGTTTAAAACTTTGACAAAGGTTTTTTTATGCGCAAACAATGTCATTGCGAGGAACGAAGCAACCACACAGAAAATAACCTATTACAACTACAAAGCATTCCCACATAGTATGTCATTCCGAAAAACGACAGTACACAACTATTTTTTGTCATTTCGACCAAAGGGAGAAATCCCACCAGAAACTCCACAAGTCCTGTCGCCAATCTTTAGCGATCAGCGAGCGTGATTTCTCCCTTTGGTCGAAATGACAATAACGCGTAAAAAAAATCCCAAACTCCTTTTGGAATTTGGGATTTTTCAATATTGTAATTTTAAAAAAATTATGCTTTTTTATTCAAAGTCGCACTCAATTCTAATGAAATCGCTGAACGCTCTAATTTTAATTTTCCTGACATAGTTTCGATTACAACAGTAGTTTCTGCTAATTCAGCAATTTTACCGTGAAAACCACTTTTTGTAACTATTCTATCACCTACTTTTAGGTCGCTTTCAAATTCTTTTTCGTTTTTAGCTCTTTTTTGTTGTGGTCTGATCATAAAGAAATAGATTACCACAAACATCAATAGAAATGGCGCAAATTGAGTTAATTGTCCCATAATTTAAATTTATTTTTGATTTATATTTAATATTTTCTTTTAACTCTTTTCCCGAAGCCTCGGGACGCTCAGAGAGACAAAGCAGTTGGAATTTGGTATTTAAAAAATTGAAAATTTAATTTTTACATCAACCCTCTTCCTACTTTTACCATCTTTTTATTAGCGGTAAGTTCTTTTACAAGGTTATCTAAAATTCCGTTGATAAAAATACTGCTTTTTGGTGTAGAATACTCTTTTGCGATTTCTAAATATTCGTTAAGAGTTACTTTTACAGGAATTGACGGGAATTTTAAAAATTCGCAGATTGCCATTTTCAAAATAATAGTATCAATTTCTGCAATCCTTTCGCTGTCCCAATTTGGTGTTTTATCATCGTATTCTTTAGCAAAAACAGTTTCATTTAAAACAGTTCTTCTAAATAAATCTTTTGCAAAATCTTTATCCTCAACATCTTTATACAATTTAGGAACTCTAAAATCGTCTGGATCTTCTGTCTTAATTGCTTTTAGTCGCTTAATAATATGCGTATTTACAACCGGAATATCATCAACCCAAGTTAATTTATCATCCTCCAAATACTCATATAATTTTTCATTTGGAACAATTACTTCAGCAAACAAATCAATTACAAATTGTCTGTCTTCCTCAAATGTATTCACATTATTGCTCATGTATTTTTTATACAAATCGCTTGCTTTTACATCATTTAAAAGCAAAATGATATAATCATCGTTTAATGACCAGTTGTTGATTTTACGATTTTCTAAAGCGATGCTTAAGGAATTGCTTTCGGCAAGAAGTTGAAAAATTTTATTCTTTACAAATTTTTCGTTTGGATTACGTTCTGCAGACAGTTGCAAGGTGTTTTTTACTTGACAGATGTAAAAAAACAGACTCTTTTTTACAAATTTCTATCAATGAAGAAAGCATTATAAGATATAAGTCCTGAATATTATCAATACTATAAAAAAGGAATTTCTCTTCTTTTTCCAGATTATCAGAACCGCTTTGGTGCATTGCATAAATGGATTGCATTACTTTAACGCGTATGTGTCTTCTATTTACCACCGTGTAAGAACATTTAAAAATTAGTCTGCAAAATTAGGAATTTCAATCCTTATAATAAAATTTATTCGTAAAAAAGTATTCAGTCGCAGTGTCAGTTTTCAGTCTTAGTCACGGTATTCAGCGAAATCAAAACAGTTCTCAGAAAAAACCAAAAATTGAGACTGGAACTGCAAACTAAAAAAAGCCCCAGTTTCCAGATAAAACTGTAAACTGAGACTGAGACTGTAAACCGAGACCTAAGAATTACTTAGAAGCGTTCTCTATTCTTCTTTGATCAATACGATTTTGAGCAATTGTAAGCGCCGCTTTATGAGTTGTAATATTATTTTTAGCGGCAAAATCTATAATTTCTAAAGTAGTATTATAAATATTTTCCGTTTTAGTCATGATTTCAGCTTTACCGTAATTTGCTAATTCAGCGTAAACATTGATAATTCCACCAGCGTTAATCAAGAAATCTGGAGCGTATAAAATACCTCTTTCCTGCAATCTTGCACCGTGAACATTCTCATCTGCTAATTGATTGTTGGCGAGCACCAGCAATAACTTTAGCTTTAATTTTGTCTACTGTATTATCATTAATTGTTGCTCCCATCGCACAAGGCGCATAGATATCAACATCTGCTGTATATAAATCTTCACCAGTGTAAATTGTCGCATTGTATTTTGACGCAACCTGATATAATTTTTCTTCATTAATATCAGTAATAGTTACCTGGGCTCCTTCTTTAGTTAAATACTCTACCAAAGTTTCACCAACGTGCCCAATTCCTTGAACCAAAACTTTTTTACCATCTAAAACATCAGTACCAAACTGACTTTTAGTCGCAGACTTTCATTCCTAAATAAACACCGTAAGCAGTAACAGGAGAAGGGTTGCCAGAACCACCTCTTTCTTCAGAAATACCCGTAACATAAGGCGTTACGTCTCTTACTGTATCCATGTCTTTAGTTTCCATTCCAACATCTTCTGCAGTAATATATCTTCCGCTTAATGAATGTACAAATTCACCAAACTTACGCATTAATTCAGGCGTTTTCTGTGTTTTAGCATCACCAATAATAACAGCTTTACCTCCGCCAATATTAAGTCCAGTAATGGCAGATTTAAACGTCATACCTCTTGAAAGACGTAAAACATCATTTAAAGCTTCCCATTCTGTGTTATAATTCCACATTCTAGTACCTCCCAAAGCTGGCCCCATAACCGAATTATGAATACCAATAATTGCTTTTAAACCTGTATCTTTGTCATTGCAAAATACAATTTGTTCGTGATCGTCAAAAGATAATTGACCAAAAACAGGATCCATTTTTTGAAGTTCCTTTCCAGTTGCGAAAGTTGCATCCATAGCGCTAGTATTAATTAGGTTAAAATTATGAATTTGTCAAAAAGACTTCTCAAACATAATTAAAAAATACACATGTGCTAATTTTTTATCTTTAAAATAACAATTTTACAATACAATTGTTTTGATTAAATTGCAATTTATTATAATTTTAATTACTAATAATTCACAAAATCAAATCAATTCAATATCAGATTTCTTAAAAAAATGAAAGAATTAAGCTATTTAAACAAATATTTCATTAAGTATAAATACAGTTTTTCGCTGGGTATTTTAATCACCATAATCGCACAAATATTTTCTCTATTTACTCCAAAATTGATTAGTAAGTCGTTAAATGCTATTGAGAATTTTGACAAACTATCTGCTTGCAGACCAAAAATCGGAAATAGTTATTGCCGCTTTTCGACAAGATTTAATTCATAACGTGCTGTTAATCATAGCAACCACGATTGTAGCTGGATTTTTAACGTTTTTAATGCGCCAGACTTTAATTGTAATGTCGCGTCATATTGAGTTTGATTTAAAAAATGAGGTTTTTAGACAATATGAAAATCTTTCTCAGACTTTTTACAAGCAAAATAGAACTGGGGATTTAATGAACCGTATCAGCGAAGACGTTTCAAAAGTACGTATGTATGTCGGGCCGGCTGTTATGTATACTATTAATACATTTATCCGTTTTGCGATTGTTATATTATATATGTATAATGTATCGTCACGCTTACCTTATACACGATACTGCCGTTACCAATACTTTCGTTTTGTATTTTTAAATTAAGTTCCGAAATCAATAAACGAAGTACTACTTTCCAGCAATATCTTTCCAAAGTTTCCAGTTTCTCACAAGAAATATTTTCAGGAATCAGGGTTATTAAAGCGTACTCTTTAGAAAAACAGCATCAAAATAATATGGTTGATCTTGCAGAAGAGAGCAAACGCAAGAGTTTAAGTCTGGCAAGAGTGCAGTCTTTATTTGGCCCGTTAATGATTGCCCTTATCGGAATTAGTAATTTGGTAGTTATTTATTTTGGAGGCGTAATGTATATTAATGGAACGATTCCGAATATCGGAACTATTGCCGAATTTATCTTATATGTAAACATGCTGACTTGGCCGGTTGCTTCTTTAGGATGGGTTTCGTCAATGGTGCAAGAGGCAGAAGCTTCTCAAAAACGTTTAAATGAATTTTTGAAAATAGAACCAGAAATCAAAAACAACAACGAAAACACATCAGATATTCAAGGAACGATTTCTTTCGAGAATGTTTCTTTTACCTATAATGATACTAATATCGAAGCTTTAAAAAATGTTTCGTTTACGGTTAAAAAAGGAGAAACGCTGGCAATCTTAGGAAAAACAGGTTCAGGAAAATCAACTATACTTTCGTTAATCTCCAGATTATATGATGTAACCGATGGCGAGCTTAAAATTGATGCAAACGAAATCAGTACTTTAAACTTAAACGATCTTCGAAATAATATTGGAATTGTTCCGCAAGATGCTTTCTTATTTTCTGATACTATTAAAAATAATATCAAATTTGGAAATCAAAATGCAACTGACGAAGAAGTATTCGAAGTCGCTAAAAATGCGGTTGTCCACGATAATATTATAGCGTTTAACAAACAGTATGACACTGTTTTAGGAGAAAGAGGAATTACACTTTCGGGCGGACAAAAACAGCGTGTTTCGATTGCAAGAGCTATTATTAAAAATCCTGCTATCTTACTTTTTGACGATTGTTTATCTGCTGTTGACACCGAAACCGAAGAAATGATTTTGAATAATTTATTTGAAATTTCTAAAGATAAAACAACTATAATTGTAAGTCATCGTGTGTCATCTGCAAAGAATGCAGACAAAATTATCATACTCGAAGACGGCCGCATTATACAACAAGGTTCTCATAATCAATTAATAAATCAGGACGGCTATTACGCATCGTTATATTTAAAACAACTTTCGGAAAAAGAATTACTTTAATTGTTGCGTAATAGATAATTTTTTATGATTTTTGAGTACTATTAATTCCAAAAATGATAGAACGTATTATGAGAGAAAATGACATGTTAGAAAAAGAAGAGATTTTTTCTAAAGTATTACGAGCAGGAAGAAGAACTTATTTCTTTGATGTGAGAGCTACCAAAGCTGATGATTACTATATCACTATTACCGAAAGCAAAAAATTTACTGAGGAAGATGGTTCATTTCATTTCAAGAAACACAAAATTTACTTGTACAAAGAAGATTTTAGTGCTTTTGCCGAAATACTAGAAGAAATGACCTCTTATGTTTTGAACCACAAAGGCGAAGAAGTAATTTCTGAAAGACATCAAAAAGATTTTAAGAAAGAATACAGTTCTGAAAAATCTGAAAGCCAAAGATCTAGCTTTACAGATATTGATTTTGACGATATTTAATTCAAAATAAACTTTTTATAAGTACGAGTCCAATTTGTTCTGCATTTTGGACTTTTTTTATATATTAATTTATTATTTTAGATTTTAGTCCCGAAGTTTCGGGATAGATTTTAGATTTCTCCAATCAACTAAACTCGAAAACACAATTCAATATTTTTAAAATGAAAAAATTAATTATCCTTTTAAGTTTCTTTCTCTACGGAATTTCAATCTCTGCGCAGAATCTAGAATACGAAACAAAAACCAACATTCAATATTACAATACCGCCGCAAACAAATCTGACAAGTACATTAACGAAAGATGTGTATTGGATATTTATTATCCAAAAAACAAAACGGGATTTGCTACAATTGTATGGTTCCACGGCGGCTTAACGGGCGGGAATAAAGAAATTCCTGAAGCCTTAAAAAATAAAGGTTTTGCGGTTATTGGCGTAAATTACAGATTATCACCAAAAGTAAAAGCGGCAAAAGCTATTGAAGATGCGGCAGCATGGTTGCTTGGACTTTTAATAATATATCAAATTATGGAGGTGACAAAGCTCAGATTTTTGTTTCTGGACATTCTGCTGGCGGTTATTTGGGAATGATGATTGGTTTGGATAAAAAATGGCTTCAAAAAGAAAATATCGATGCTGATAAAATCGCTGGATTAATTCCGTTCAGCGGACAATGTATCACGCATTTTGAAATTAGAAAAGAAAACGGAATTCCTGAAAAACAGCCTACAATTGATGCTTTTGCGCCTTTATACTACGTTCGCGCCGATGCACCGCCTCTTTTGTTAATTACCGGAGATCGTGAATTAGAAATGCTCGGACGTTATGAAGAAAACGCATACATGGCCAGAATGATGAAATTATCAGGGCACAAACAAACTAAACTTTACGAACTTGACGGTTACAACCATGGAATGACTGAACCTGGTTTTCCGCTTTTAGTGAATGAAGTAAACCGAATTTTGAAAGAAAATAAAAAATAATATATAATTTAAAATCCACGGCAATGGAAACAAATTTATTGATATTACCCGGTCTGGGCGACTCAGGCGAAAAACACTGGCAGACCTTTTGGCATAAAAAATTCGAAAACTCCATTCGAGTTGTACAAGATAATTGGGACGAACCCGTTCGCGAGGATTGGATTGCGAGATTAAACGAGAACATTTTAAAGCTTACTAAACCAACTATTTTGGTAGCACACAGTTTAGCGGTTTCGCTGGTCCTGCATTGGGCAGAAAAGTACAACAACGAAAATATAATTGGAGCTTTTTTAGTTGCTCCTGCAGATGTAGATTCACCTCAACACACACCAGAATGCATTAGAAATTTTTCGCCAATGCCAATCTACAGATTACCTTTTCCATCTGTTGTTGTTGCCAGCGAAAATGATCCTTACGCTTCTTTCGAAAGAAAACAATATTTCGCCGAAAAATGGGGAAGTGATTTTGTAAATGTCGGTCAACAAGGACACATTAACTCTGATTCTGATTTAAAATATTGGGAAGAAGGACAGCAGATTCTTAGAAAGTTTATTGGAAAAATAGGTTCCTAATTTAACCGCAAAGATTTTACGCAAAGATTTTACGCAAAGATCGCAAGGTTTTATGATAAGTTTTTTGTCTGTTAAAGTTCACAAAGCTTTGCGAACTTTAACCTTTTCTAAAAATGTTATCTGCAAAAAAAACTTTGCGTGCTTTGCGGTAAAATTGATTGAACAGCAAACTACCCGATACGCAATCCATTCGGGATCTTAAAATCTGGAGCTAATAAAATTACGTCTCCCTCCTCGCCTACAGCGCCAAGAACCAGACATTCGCTCATAAACTTCCCTATCTGCTTTTTAGGAAAATTTACCACTGCAACAATCTGGTGGTTTACTAAATCTTCTTTTTGATATCTTTTTGTTATTTGTGCCGATGATTTTCGAATCCCAATCTCTGAGCCAAAATCAATAGTAAGCTGATAAGCAGGTTTTCTCGCTTCTGGAAAATCATTTACTTCGATTATAGTTCCTACGCGCATATCTGTGCGATCAAATTCGTTCCAGGTTAAATCCATTTTTTAATGTATTAGAATTACAAACCTATAAATTTTGTAATTAATGCACCTAATTCTGTAACCTATTTCTTTCGGTTAGCTTATAATTTTACTGTAGAAAATAGTATACTAACGAAAAATATATAACATGGAACATACTGAACCAAATGCATGCATGTCAATTAAAGATTTTGAATCAAATTTAAAACAGGTTCACACCGATAAATATATAGAAACAGCTCAAAACGTAAGATTATATGTTAAAGATTATGGACAGGGAAAACCAGTAATTCTTATTCATGGCTGGTCGCTTTCTAACGAAATGTGGGAATATCAAATCGACCATTTAGTACAAAATAATTACAGAGTTATTGCCTACGACCGACGCGGTTTTGGTAAATCTTCGCGACCTTGGGACGGTTATGACTACGATACTTTGACAGACGATCTTAAAGAAATTATAGAACAATTGGAATTAGAAAACGTAACACTTGTTGGTTTCTCAATGGGAGGCGGAGAAGTTGTTCGTTATTTCAGCCGTCATGGCGGAAAGGGCGTTACCAAAGCAGTTTTAATTTCTTCAGTTATTCCATTCCTTTTAAAAACTCACGATAACCCAGACGGACATCCGAAAGAGAAAAGTGAAACTACTGCGGCAACAATTAAAGAAGACAGAATTGCTTTTGTAGACAATTTCGGAAAAACGTTTTTTGGCATCAATATTATCAATAAACCAATTAGCACACCGCTTCTCGAATATTACAGATCATTATGTTCGCTAGCTTCTCCAAGAGCGACTTTGAAATGTGCTGAATCTTTCTCATTTACTGATTTTAGAGATGAATTAGATTTTATCAAGGTTCCAACTTTGATCATTCATGGTGATGACGATAAAATTGTTCCTATCGATCTTACTTCAAGAAAAGCGGCAATAGCAATTGCAAATAATACTTTTATTGAATATGAAGGAGCGCCACACGGTTTATTTTACACAGACAGAGAAAAACTAAACGAGGATTTACTGCAATTTCTAAATTCTTAAAAACATAAAAAAGTGTCCAAAGAAGCAAGCTGATTCAGCTAACTGCTTCTTTGGATATTTTTTTTATTCTTGTGCTCTTTTATTTACAGATTTTTAAAGCTATTTTTGAAAATCTAATTTCTAGTAAAAATGGCACAAGCTAAATCAACAATGCTTCCTTTAGGAACAATTGCTCCTGATTTTTATCTAAAAGACACTAACTCAAATGACACTTTTTCTTTTGAAGATTTAAAAGGGTCCAAAGGTACTTTGGTTATGTTTATCTGCAACCATTGTCCGTTTGTGCTTCATGTTATTAATGAAATTGTAATGATTGCTAACGATTATCGCGTACAAGGAATTGGAGTAATTGCTATTTCAAGCAACGACATTGTTAAATACCCCGAAGATGCTCCAGAATTGATGACGGCATTTGCTATGCATCATAAAATTGATTTTCCTTATTTGTATGATGAAAGTCAGGAAACAGCAAAAGCTTATGACGCCGCCTATACTCCAGATTTCTATTTATTTGATAATCAAGATAAACTTTTTTACCGCGGGCAACTGGATGATTCAAGGCCTGCCAACGGAATTCCTCTTAGCGGAAGCGACCTTAGAGGCGCTATAGATGCCTTAATTTACAACAGAAGTTTAAAAGAACCGCAAGTACCAAGTCTGGGCTGTGGCATTAAATGGAAGTAAAACCTCACTAAATTGAAAAAGATTACCTATCTTTGCAGATCAATTTAATTCTCCTCATGGGAAATATAATATCACATACAGCTATAAAAAAGTCATTTTCCTTTTCGGGAAAATCGCTTAGTGCTGTAATTATTTCGCATAATAGGGCCTTTATTAATTAGGCCTCCGTCTATTCCAGTTTCTTCTTTCTGACGGAGGATTTACAATCAAGCTTAAGCATTTTATTATTTGACAAAAATCAATTTTGGTCAGATATTTTTTTGTTTTTCAAATTAAAACATTTTAAATCCTTGTCTTATTTTAAGACTAAGAAGCAGTACGATTAAATTCATAAAAGAATCATTTAAATTTTATAACAATAAATTCAATATAGATATGAAACCAACACCCACTTTCTGTAAATCAGATTATAAATTTTTAAGAGAATTGATTTTAAAAAGTAAAAACTCAACAAATACCAAAGAAGCCAATCAGCTTTCGCAAGAATTAGACCGCGCTGTAATAAGCAAAGAAAGCGAACTTGATAGTTCTGTTATCCGAATCAATTCTTTTGTAACAATTGAAGATGTGAAAGCCAAAAAACAAATGAAAATTCAAATCGTTTTACCTTCTGCGGCAGACGTAAAACAATCTAAGATCTCAATTCTAGCGCCGCTAAGTGTTGCTATTATTGGTTTTAAAGAAAATGATGAAGTAGATTGGGAATTACCGGCTGGCATCAAAACTTTAAAAGTAATTGCGGTAGATAATTCGGCTGTACATCATTCTTAACTTTTTAAACACCTCATTCTGTGAAGGTGTTTTTTTATATCTATTTGAAAATAAAAAAAACGGTTCAATTATATTTTTAACCGTTTTTTTATGCTTTATTAAATCAATTATAATTGTGAATGAATATAACTGGTAACAGACGCTAATTGAGTTTCGTCTAATTTTGCTTTTTTACCCATTCTTACCAAAATTGGCGCCCATTCTTCTTTAGTGTATTTCTTTGGATCGTACAATTTGTGGCATCTTGCACAACTGTTCTCATATAAGTTTTTCGCTTCTGCTAAATCTACATATGTAGTAGTTAATTCTTTAGCATCTCCTGCTTTTGGTGGAGGTGGAGGTGATGGCGCGACTTCTGCAACCGTTTTTGTAGTACCGCAAGCCACTAAAAGCAGTGTCACAGCAGTTAAAGTTAGTATTCTTAATTTCATCTTGCTTTTTTTATTTGAAAGTAAATATAAAAAAATCCCATACACAGCGGTGTATGGGATTACAATTTAAAACAATACTAAATTGCTTGTAAATTCTTATTTTACGTCCATTAATTCAACGTCAAAAATCAAAGTTGCGTTTGGCGGGATCACTCCTCCTGCACCAGATGGTCCATATCCTAAATCAGATGGAATTACAAAACGAGCTTTGTCTCCAACTTGTAATAAAGCGATACCTTCGTCCCATCCTTCGATAACCTGCCCAACTCCTAATTTAAATTCGATTGGTTTTTTACGTGGGTAAGAGGAATCAAAAACTTTTCCGTTTTCTAATGATCCTTCGTAGTGAACAGAAACCGTTTTTCCAGCTTCCGCTTTTTTACCATCTCCTTTTTGAATCATTTTGTAACGTAAACCGCTTTCCGTTTTATCAAAACCTGCGGCTAATTGTTCCATTTTTGCTTCTGTTTCTGCTTTTAAAGTCGCTTCACGTTTTAGACGAGCACCTTTTAAACCGATGAAAGATTCGATAGCATTAAATTTTTCTGCTTCTTCTCCTACTCTAATGATTTCTACAGACTCTAAATTATCACCTTGAGCAACAGCATCAACGATATCTTGTCCTTCAACAACATATCCAAAAACACTGTGTTTTCCGTCTAACCAAGGAGTCGGAACGTGTGTAATAAAGAATTGAGAACCATTGCTTCCAGGACCAGAGTTTGCCATAGACAATACTCCTGGACGATCGTGTTTTAAACTTGGGTGAAATTCATCATCAAATTTGTAACCTGGATCTCCAGTTCCAGTTCCTTTTGGGCATCCACCCTGAATCATAAAATCAGGAATTACTCTGTGAAATGTTAATCCGTCATAGAATTTTTGTCCTTGAGGTTTAACTTTATTTTCCATATTACCTTCTGCAAGAGCTACAAAGTTCCCTACAGTTCCAGGTGTTAAATCGTGTGTTAGTTTTACTAAAATCGAACCTTTGCTAGTGTTGAATTTAGCGTATATTCCGTTTTCCATGTTGTTATTTTTAATTTGAACGCAAATTTACAAATTAATTTTTTAATCAATTTGTGCTTTTGCTTTTTTAGTCCCTACGTTTCGAGATTGATTTATAAGTCAGTCCGTAAATTGCCAATGAGATTAATGATAAAACCATACAGCCAATAGCTACCGCATGCCATCCTCCTAGTTTCCACAATAACAATCCGTATGCAGATCCAGCAAGCAGTTCCTAAGAAACTGAAAGACATAAATACAGTATTCAATCTATTTCTGGCTTCTGGTAATAAAGAATAAACGCGGGTTTGGTTTGAAATGTGAACACCTTGAATTCCTATATCAATAAATACAATTCCAATTGCAATTCCTATTACACTTTCTACAGAAAAATAGAAAACCAAAAAGCTAATTAAAATCAATAAACAGCCGTAACCAACTGCAATTCTGGAATTTCCTTTATCTCCAAGTTTACCAACCAAAGGTGCTTGCTAAAGCTCCAGAAGCACCAACAATTCCGAATAAACCAATTGTGGCACTATTAAAATTAAAAGACTCACCAGAAAGCAGTAAAACCATTGTTGTCCAGAAAGCTCCAAACTGGGCAAAACTAAAAACATTGATTGCCGTTGCTTCACGCAAAACAGGCTGTGTTTTTATAAGCGTAAATAAAGATTTAATTAACTGGCCATAAGTGCCTTGAAACTGCGGTTTATTAACTGGAAATTTATTTTGAATGACAAAAAAGATTAAAAGACAAATTCCGGCGACGATATAAAACATAGACCTCCAGCCTAAAACCTGACCAATAAAACCGCTTAAAGTCCGCGAAAGCAAAATCCCTACCAAAAGTCCGCTCATAATTGTTCCGACAACTTTTCCCCTCTGTTCAGGCGCACTTAGAGAAGCCGCCAAAGGCAGAATAAGCTGTGGCACTATAGATGTGATTCCAATAAGCAGTGAAGCAATTTGTAAAATAAGAAAACTTTTTGCCGTTGCCGCAATTAATAAGGCAATAACAGAAGCAAAAGTGGTCATTAAAATTTGTTTTTTTCGTTCTATTTTGTCACCAAGAGGCACCATAAAAAACAACCCAATTGCATAACCTGCCTGAGTTAAATAGGTTATCGTTCCTGCGCTGGCTTCGGGAATTTTAAATTCGTTGGCAATTAGAACAATCAGAGGCTGGCAGTAATAAAGATTTGCAACTATAAGACCAGTGCAAACTGCCATAAAAAGTACATTTGTTTTAGATAAATTCATGCTTGCAAAAATACCGATCTAATCTTAATCAAAAGTTTAAAAAAGTTATAAAATTTTTAAATTTAAGATCAGATCAGTCTTTTCAGCTTATATTTTGGTTGATTCTAAAAGTGTTACGACTTCAAAAAATCTTCTCTTGCCGGACCAAAAACATCCGTCAGCATACCCGTTTCCAAACAAACAACCCCATGAATTGCGTGAGGAGGAATGTAAAAACTATCGCCTTCTTTTAAAGTTTCTGTTACACCATTTATCGTGACATCAAATTTACCGCTCGCCACATAAGTAACCTGCGTATGATAATGTTCGTGCAAAACACCGATTCCTCCTTTTTCAAAATGTACATTTACCAGCATCACTCTGTCATCAAAAGCCAAAATTTTACGTTTGATTCCTTCGCCAACTACTTCCCACTCTATTTCGTCGCCTTTAATAAACTCTTTGCTTGTTCCTATCTTATGCATAACTTTAAAATTGATTTTTACAAAAATAAGGATTTTAACGAGTTGTTTTAAAGCAATTTTTCGGAAATAAAATCACAGCTTTTCTTAATAGAAGCAAAAGAATTTACTGCAAAATTATTTTCTTGTTCCACAAAAAAATGAACCATTCCAGATTGTGTCGTCGCTGTAAATAAAGGTTTAAAATCTATTAAACCCGAACCAACTTCGGTATTTAAATCGTTATTATTTTTGTCTTTATCCTTTACATGCCACATTTTGAAACGTCCAGGATTTTCTTTAAATAATTTTAGAGGATCATTTCCAGAGTGAATGACCCAGTATAAATCTAATTCAAAATAAACTAACTCTTTATCGGTTTCATTAAGTAAAATCTCGTAGCCTGTAATTCCCTCATATTTCTGAAATTCAAAATCATGATTATGATAAGCCAATTTCAAACCTGCTTTTTCGCACATTTTAGCGACTTCATTTAAGCGTGAAGCAATCTTTTTATAATCTTCAAGATTTCTTCTAAAAGGTTCATCGACCCACGGAACAGTCAAAAACTCACTTTTTAGATTTTTTGTCGCTTCTATTGAAGCTATTAGTTCTTCGGTATTTCCATCATATAAAAAGCTTCCTAAATTATAATGACCGCTTACTGCCTTCAGTCCGTTATCATCTAAAATCTTTTTCAACTCTTTAGGCGTTAATCCCCAAAACTGATCTTTAATCGAAAAACCATATGTTTCGACAGTTGTAAATCCTGCTTTCGCTACTTTTTCTAAAGTCTGCCTTTACATCTTTCGGAATCTCTTCACGAAGTGTATATAACTGTAAACCTATTTCTTTTTTATTCATAGAAAATGCAAATGACGGCGAAGCCAAAACTGCTGTTGCGACAAGACTCGTATTAATTATAAAATTTCTTCTGGTAATCATAAATCAGAACAATTAGATATTCTTTTTTGTTGAAACAGCGTCAGTATCCTTTTTCATTGCCAGAAATTCGGGAGTGAGGTTATTTCGTTTAAAATAATTCTCTAAATCTGTCAGCCTCTTCCTGTCATCGTATTTTATACAAGAGCTTAATTTTTGCTGGCAGACAGAACATAATCGTATAGAATGCTTGTCTATTTCGATCATGCTGTTAGATCCATTCATTACACAATCGGCATTAATACAATGATGTAATCCAAACATATGACCTATTTCATGAGAACTTATTTTGAGTAATCGAGACAGACAAAGATTAAAGTTTTCAGAAGTCAGTTCCCCATCTTGCAGTCTGTAAATTGAACTCACACCAACTTTGTCGTGATAAGAAGCCAAACCAAAAACATAGTTCCATTCTGGTTTAGGATATAGATCAAGTTCTGAAAGTCCCATTAACGCAATTCTGTTTACAGGTTTTTCTTTCTTTAGTACATTGTCTAAAAGATAACCTGCCAATAACTGTTCGTGCCCAAACATCATTCTTCTTGCAGAATTTGGAACTACATCATTAGGGATGGGTTCAAGAGTATTCGTTTGTAGTCGAAAGAAAATTGCTAAATATTCATTTAATAATTCGATTTGCTTCTTTTGTAAAGAATTAAAATTTCCAATTGGGCGTATATAAATAATATTTTCTTCCTTGGTCGGAATAATATGTTTAGAAAAAAAGTATTGCTCAAAAGTCTGACCTTTTTCTTTGCGAGAAAACAGCCAATCACCATAAAGCGGCTTTCCTAATTTGACATCATTACTTTTAATCTGCGTAAAATATAATGCTGTTTCAGGAACCTTTTTTAGGGTTTCTTTAGGAGTCTTCTTTAACTTTTCCTTATTACAGGAACATAATAATACAAAAATAATAATAGCTATTTTTTTCATATACTTTTTGCTAAATATATTCAAAAAACAGCTACAATTTAAATCAAATAAAAAATATTTTAACAATTTAATTAAACCGTTAAAATAATTCAATAGAGAATAGAATTACTTCGAAGTTAACAATTTCATCCCTTCTATTTTTTGTGAGTCAATGGCTTGAGGAGGATAATTCTGTTTTTCTTGTCTTGTTGAAGTAACTTTACCTTCTTTATTTAAATATATATAATTGTAAGTCCAATAATTTTGACCAGCAATTCTTGATCCGTCAGGATTATCTTCATTCATAAAAACTTGATCCGCATAAACAAGAATTTGCCCATCTTGATTGTCAGCCAATGTTCGCACAGGAGTTCCCCAAGTTTTTATCAATTTTGCTTTGGTTTCTCCAACAGAATTGTCCATTGCATTTTTTGAACTTGAACATGAAATCTGTAAAAGTATTATTGAGGCAAACAATAGTATTTTTTTCATATAGATGTGTTTTTGGAATTTTATAAAATTTTAAATATGTAATTAGGTATTGTAATGGTACTTAAAATTACGAAATAAAAAATTACACAATTACATTTTAGTGTTATATAATTATTACTAACAAACTAAAAAGCAATAAGTTGCATAAAAATATTTTCTACCAGACAGAATTTACAGCTAGTACCCTCAAGCATTTACAAGCATTTTAATTTTCCTTTTATTGCCAAATATTAACTTGTATCTTTGCGACTTAGAATAACAACAGAAAAATGCGAATTGATATTATTACACTTTTACCAGAATTATTAAGAAGCCCGTTTGAAGCTTCGATTATGAAACGTGCCATCGATAAAGGTTTGGTCGAAGTACATTTTCACAATCTTCGTGATTATAGTACTAACAGACAGAAAAGTGTAGACGATTATCCTTTTGGAGGCGGTGCTGGTATGGTAATGACAATTCAGCCAATTGATGATTGTATTACCCATTTAAAAAGTCAGCGCGAGTACGACGAAATAATTTATATGTCTCCGGATGGTGACACTTTAAATCAAAAAATGGCCAATACGATGTCTATGTATGAAAATATCATCATTTTGTGCGGACATTATAAAGGTGTTGACCAAAGAGTTAGAGATCATTTTATTACTAAAGAAATTTCGATTGGCGACTACGTTTTATCTGGAGGAGAATTAGGCGCTTTAGTTTTATCTGATGCGTTAATTCGATTAATACCTGGAGTTTTAAGCGACGAAACCTCAGCTTTAACAGATAGTTTTCAGGATAATTTATTATCAGGACCTATATATACAAGACCAGCAGATTATAAAGGATGGAAAGTCCCAGAAGTATTAACCAGCGGTCACTTTGCAAAAATCGACAAATGGCGCGAGGATATGGCGTATGAACATACTAAGAATAGAAGACCGGATTTACTTGAAGAGCACTAAGATTAGTTTCAGGTTTCAGGTTATTTTTGTTTCAGGTTTCTACATGACGTAATAAACCTGAAACCTAAAACAAAGTACTTTTATCCATTGTATCCCATAGAAGTTATTGATCTGTTATCAATTTCGATCTCTAGCAAATGATCTCTATAAAAATCGTCTCCTGCTGTGATTGAAGTAAAAATACTGCCAAAGTCGTCTATTGTTATTTCTACTCTATAAATTTCTAATGTATCAAACCAATTGTTATCTGCTTTATTTATAGCATTTTCATCTCCTTCATTATTAAAAAAATCAATTAAATCATTTTTACAATTTCCTAGCCAAGTTATATAATCAATAATTTTATCTAAAAACAAAGTAATATTATCGTTAGGCAGATATATTGAAACTTTTCCTTTTTTGATTATTTTATTAAATACTACAAGCTTTTTATCGGTAATTTTAAATTTATTTTCATGCTTTTTTGATAGTTTAAAATCATTCAATTCAATCTGAGGCTGTTCTTTCTTTTCTCGATATTTTCTAACATCTTTTATAATAAAATTATTTTTATGCGATTTCGCTTTTTGTTCCAAAACATATAATCTTGAAATATCTTTTTTATTACTCAAATCTGCAACTATCTTGAAGGTCTCATAGGCAGATTCGTGAAATTGTAATAAACTATATAAATTTGAAAGAACTAAATCCTCTTTTTTTGTCCTTTCTATATTTTTCATTTCATAAAGCAGATCATAAAGTTTACTTATACTTTCTTTTGAAGAGTTTGACTTTCTGAATTCATTAGAAAACTCAATATAATCTTTTAAATAATCCCTATTCATTTTATCTAAATTTGAAGAAACAAATATAGTAAGACTTTACCTCCTTTTATTTAGAAAACCAGAATTAGAGTTTGAAAATTTAATGTAAATTAAAAGAAACTACAAACCCCAATTGATCAACTAGTTAAGAAATTGGAATTTGGAATTTACTTTTATTGAGATTTGCTTTTTTTTATTGGAATTTGGAATTTATTTTTATTGGAATTTATATTTTTTTAATTACATTTGCACCCGAATTAGACTAACCTCTGGCGAAATCCGTGAATGTTACTCTATTAAAAACAATAATATAAAATTATCATGGCAGATTTATTAAAATTCGTTCAAGACGAATTCGTTGCTAGAAAAGATTTCCCTGAATTTGGAGCTGGAGATACTATTACAGTATTCTACGAAATTAAAGAGGGTGAAAAAACTAGAACTCAGTTTTTTAAAGGAGTTGTTATTCAAAGAAGAGGTTCTGGTAACACAGAAACTTTTACTATTCGTAAAATGTCTGGAGCTATTGGAGTTGAGCGTATCTTCCCAGTAAACTTACCAGCTTTACAAAAAATCGAAATCAACAAGAAAGGTGCTGTACGTAGAGCTAGAATTTTCTACTTCAGACAACTTACTGGTAAAAAAGCTAAGATTAAAGATAAAAGAAGATAATCATTTATCGAATTGTTATAAAAAACTCGTTTCATATTATTTGAAACGAGTTTTTTTTGTCTTCTATTTTCAGCACTAACAAAACTGTAATTTTTTAATATCAAAATCATCGAATTAGCAATTTAACGAGCTTGAAATAACAATCTGTTAATTTCTGCTTTTCTCGGGAAAACTCAACCGTTTTCGTTGTGATTTTATTATATTTGCTCCGCTCATTTTGAGCCGAATATACCTGTTACATCGTTAACTCCCAACGATACGATTATAAAAAAAAAGAAAATGACAAAATCAAAAATTTTTTACACCTTAACTGATGAGGCGCCGTTATTGGCAACTTACTCTTTGTTACCAATTGTTCAAGCTTTTACAGCGACAGCTGGAATTGAAATCGAAACCAGAGATATTTCGCTGGCAGGAAGAATTTTATCGAATTTCCCAGATTCTTTGACAGATGCTCAAAAAACTGGAGATGCATTGGCAGAACTTGGCCAATTAGCAACTCAGCCGGAAGCAAACATTATTAAATTACCAAACATTTCAGCATCTGTACCGCAATTAAAAGCCGCAATTGCTGAATTACAATCTCACGGATACAACGTTCCAAATTTCCCAGAAGATCCACAAAATGATGCTGAAAAGGAAATTAAAGCAAAATATGCAAAAGTTTTAGGTTCTGCTGTAAACCCAGTTTTACGTGAAGGTAACTCTGACCGTAGAGCTCCAAGAGCAGTTAAAAACTTCGCAAAAGCAAATCCACACTCTATGGGTGCTTGGTCTGCTGATTCAAAAACTAAAGTGGCTTCTATGCCAAATGGTGATTTTTACGGAAGTGAAAAATCATTAACTGTAAATGAAGCTAACGATGTAAAAATCGAATTTACGGCTAAAGACGGAACTACAACTGTTTTAAAAGCAAGTACTCCGCTAAAAGCTGGAGAAATTATTGACAGTTCAGTTTTAAGCGTAAGCAAATTAAAAGCTTTTGTCGCTGATGCAATTGCTGAAGCAAAAAAAGAAGGAGTTTTACTTTCTGTGCATTTAAAAGCTACAATGATGAAAGTTTCAGATCCAATTATCTTTGGCGCTATCGTTGAAGTATATTTTGCAGATCTTTTCAAAAAATATGAAACTTTATTTGCTGAATTAAACATTGATACCAGAAATGGTTTAGGTGATATCTATGCAAAAATTGCAGGAAGACCTGAACAGGCTGAAGTTGAAGCTGACATTACTAAAGCAATCGAAAACGGACCAGCTTTGGCAATGGTTAATTCTGATAAAGGAATTACAAACTTACACGTTCCTTCTGATGTTATTGTTGATGCTTCTATGCCAGCAATGATCCGTACTTCTGGTCAGATGTACAACAAAGAAGGAAAACAACAAGATACTCTTGCTGTTATTCCAGACCGTTCTTACGCTGGAATTTATACTGCAACAATTGATTTCTGTAAAAAACACGGTGCTTTTGATCCTAAAACAATGGGAAGTGTTCCTAACGTTGGATTAATGGCTCAAAAAGCTGAAGAATACGGATCTCACGACAAAACTTTTCAAGTAAAAGGTGACGGTGTTGTTCGTGTTGTAGATGCAAACGGAACTGTTTTAATGGAACAAAACGTTGAAGAAAACGATATTTTCAGAATGTGTCAGGCAAAAGACGCTCCTATTCAGGACTGGGTTAAACTTGCTGTAAACAGAGCTCGTTTATCTGATACGCCTGCTGTTTTCTGGTTAGACGAAAACAGAGCACACGATAGAGAATTGATCGTTAAAGTTCAAAAATATCTTAAAGATTACGATACTACAAACTTAGATATCCGTATTTTAAACCCTATTGTCGCTACTGAATTTACTTTAGACAGAATCATCAAAGGTTTAGATACTATCTCTGTAACAGGAAACGTTTTACGTGATTACCTTACAGATTTATTCCCAATTTTAGAATTAGGAACTTCTGCAAAAATGTTATCTATCGTTCCTTTAATGAACGGCGGTGGATTGTTCGAAACTGGTGCTGGAGGTTCTGCTCCTAAACATGTTGAGCAATTTACAGAAGAAGGATATTTACGTTGGGATTCATTAGGAGAGTTTTTAGCTCTTGGTGCTTCATTAGAGCATTTAGGACAAACTTTAGACAATTCTAAAGCAATTGTTTTAGCTGAAACTCTTGACGAAGCAAACGATAAATTCTTAGCAAACGATAAATCTCCAGCTCGTAAAGTTGGACAAATTGACAATCGTGGTTCTCATTTCTATTTAGCTTTCTATTGGGCTCAAGCTTTGGTCGCTCAAAACAAAGATGCTGAATTGAAAGCGATCTTCGCTCCAATTGCTGCTGAATTTGAAGCTGAAGAAGCAAAAATCGATGCAGAATTAATTGGTGCTCAAGGAAAAGCGCAAAGCATTGGCGGTTACTACCAGCCAACTCCTGAGTTAGTGAGTAATGCAATGCGTCCTAGCGCAACATTTAACGCTATTATTGCTAAAATCAAATAATTCAAAATACATAAATCGTATTTTTAATAAATAAAAAAAGGACAGCTCTAAAAGTTGTCCTTTTTTTTATTAACTTATGTTTAACAAAAGTTTCGTGGTAATGTCTAGCAAGAATTATTAACTATGTAATTCAAAATCAATGTAATGATTACAAAAAATACCTGCACATTTTTTCTTTTTATTTTAACGATTTTCAGCGCCTTTTCACAAGAAAAATTCACATTAAGCGTACACCATCAGCGACAGCAAAAATAATGAAACTTTAATTGGAGTAAATATCTACATTCCCGCTTTAAAAATCGGAACAACTACAAACGAATACGGATTTTACTCACTTTCTGCTCCTAAAGGAGAATATGAAATTGAAATCAGTTATGTTGGTTATCAAACCATTCAGAAAAACATTCTTTTAAATCAGAATACAAAAAACAACTTTTCTATCAGCGAAGGCGGCGAAGAATTACAAGAAGTTATAATTACAGATAACAAAAGTAAAATCAATATCAAATCGCCCGAAATGAGTACCAACAAACTTTCTATTGCCACCATAAAAAAGATGCCCGTTGTTCTCGGAGAAGTGGATGTTCTTAAATCCATTTTATTACTTCCAGGCGTTACTAATGCAGGAGAAGGCGCTTCTGGATTTAATGTCCGCGGAGGCGGTGCAGACCAAAACCTGATTCTTTTAGACGAAGCTACCATATTTAATTCATCACATGTTTTCGGATTCTTTTCTGTTTTTAATCCAGACGCCATCAAAGATTTAAAACTCTATAAAGGCGGTATTCCTGCACGCTATGGCGGAAGAGCTTCATCTGTTTTGGATATTTATCAAAAAGACGGAAGCAGTAAAGATTTTCACATGAATGGCGGTATCGGATTAATCTCAAGCCGTCTGCTTGCAGAAGGTCCGATTGTAAAAGACAAAGGTTCGTTTTTAATTGGCGGAAGAGCTTCTTACGCCCATTTATTTTTAAAACTCTCCGAAGATGATAAAAATAATACTGCTTATTTCTACGATTTAAACACCAAATTAAGCTATAAACTCAACGACAATAACAGCTTGTATTTATCCGGATATTTTGGCCGAGATGTTTTCAGCTTAAATAAAAGTTTCACCAATACGTACGGAAATTCAATTTTAAATTTGAGATGGAATCATTTATATTCTGATAAATTATTTTCTAATCTTTCCCTGATTTACAGCGATTATTATTACGGATTAGACCTTGATTTTGTTGGTTTCAAATGGGACTCTGGAATTAAAAACTATAATATAAAATACGATTTCAAGCATTATCTTTCAGATAAATTAAAACTAAATTATGGCATCAACGGAACGTATTATGAATTTAATCCCGGAACTATCAAACCAACCGGAACTGATTCAGGAATTAATCCCGATCAATTGGATAAGAAATATTCTTTTGAACCTTCTGTATATTTAGATGCAGAAAGTCAGCTTACTACTAAAATCACCATTGCTTACGGATTGCGTTACAGCCTTTTTTATAGATTAGGTTCTTCTACAATTAATTATTACGAAAATAATCAAGCAGTAATTTTTGATACTGATATGCAGATTTATGAAAAAGGAACACCCACTTCTACACAATATTTCGGCAAAAATAAAGTGATTAAAGACTATACTAATTTCGAACCCAGATTCTCTGTTTCTTACCAATTAAATAACGATCAAGCCATAAAAGCGAGTTACAACAGGATGACACAGTATCTGCAATTAATTTCGAATACCTCATCTCCTACTCCGCTTGACGTTTGGATGCCGAGTGATAATTACATCAAACCGCATGACTTGCAGATCAGGTTGCTTTAGGATATTTTAGAAATATTAGCAATGGTGATTACTCATTTGAAGTTGAAACTTATTACAAGGAAATTCAAAACAGACTGGATTATATCGATGGTGCCGATTTAATTGCGAACGATGCTATCGAACAAGTAATTTTGAACGGTCAGATGCGCTCGTATGGCTTGGAAATTATGTTCAAGAAAAACAAAGGTCAGTTTAATGGCTGGGTTTCCTATACTTTATCTAAATCAGAACAGCAGACTCCAGGCCGAACGCCAGATGAAATTGGAATCAACAATGGTCAATGGTATGCTTCTGCTTATGACAAAAGGCATAATTTAGCGATAACGTCGGCTTATAATTTAAATGAAAAATGGTCGTTTGGTGCTAACTTTGCTTTGCAGTCCGGACAGCCCGTTACGTATCCGAATGGACAATATGAATATTTAGGAATTACGGTTCCAAGTTACGGATTACGAAATGAAAACCGACTTCCTGCGTATCACCATTTAGATATTTCTGCAACTCTGACACCAACTAAAAACAAAGGCCGAAATTGGAAAGGCGAATGGGTTTTCAGCATTTATAACCTTTACAATCGCATGAATGCGACCTCAATTAATTTCCGTCAAAATGTTGACACGGGCGCAAATGAAGCAGTGCAGTTATCCATTTTCGGGATTGTTCCAGCGGTAAGTTATAATTTCAAATTCTAAAGATCAATTCAGAAACTAAAATATAATTATGAAAAAATTAGTTTTGTTAATCGCATTTTTTACATCAATTTTCTTTACCAGCTGTGAAGATGTTGTGGATGTTGACTTAGATACTGCCCCTCCAAAATTAGTAATTGAAGCGGCAATAAACTGGGAAAAAGGCTCCAGCGGAAGACAGCAGGTAATAAGGCTTACGACAACTACAGGTTATTTTGACGACTTGATTCCTATTGTTTCCAACGCCGTTGTTTTTATAAAAAACAGCAAAAACCAGCAATTTAATTTTAATGAATTTAATAAATCGGGGAATTATGTCTGTAATGATTTTAGAGCTGAAATGAATGAGCAATACACCTTAACGGTTATCAGCGGTGACAATACTTATACGGCATCAGAAATCTTAAAATCGGTTGCACCAATAACAAGAATGGAGCAAAAAAATGACGGCGGTTTTACAGGACAGGATATTGAAATTAGGTCTTATTTTACAGATCCTGGCGACGAAGACAATTATTATTTATTCAAATACGTTTATTCTAATAAGGTAACTTCAAACTTCTATGTTTCTGAAGATAAATTCTATCAGGGAAATGAAATTTTTAGCGACGACCGATGACGAAGATCTAAAAGCTGGTGATGAAATTGAAGTGACACATTTGGGAATTTCAAAACAATATTACAATTACATGAATATTCTGGTAAGCATTGCCGGAAGTAATATTGGCGGACCATTTCAGTCACCGCCGGCAACAGTAAAAGGAAACATTATTAATACGACCGATAAAAGCAATTATCCTTTGGGTTATTTCTCTTTGAGCGAAACGGTTACAAAAAAATATACTATTCAGTAATTATGCAGCCACTAATAAAATCTTTATCCGAAAAAAAACTTATTGGACATTCTATCGAAATGTCTTTCCTAGAAAATAAAACATTTCAGTTATGGAGTGGTTTTATGCCACAACGAAAGGAAATAAAAAATGCAGTAAACGCTAATTTGTATTCTTTGGAAGTATATTCCGAAAATCATTTTGATAACTTTGATCCTAGTGATAATTTCCAAAAATGGGTCGCAGTAGAAGTTTCCGATTTTGAGAATGTTCCAACAGAAATGAAAAACTTAATTGTGCCTAGTGGTTTGTATGCCGTTTTTCTTCATTCTGGACCTGCGACAGAAGCACATAAAACCTATCAATATATTTTTGCAGAATGGCTTCCAAATTCAGAATACATTGTAGACGAAAGACCGCATTTTGCAGTAATGGACGAAAAGTATAAAAAAGACGATCCAGACTCTGAAGAAGAGATTTGGATTCCGATAAAAAACAGAAGCTAGTTATGATACTTGAAACTCTAAAAATACTTTTTAATAGAGATTTGAATAAACTCAAATTCGAAATTGAATCGTACCAATATGAAAATCAAATTTGGGCTGTCAATAACGATATTTCCAATTCTGGCGGTAATCTTTGCCTTCACTTAATTGGAAACTTGAATACTTACATTGGAGCAGAAATTGGAAAAACAGGCTATATTCGAAATCGCCCACTGGAATTTTCACTAAAAGATATTCCGAAATCAGAATTAATCCAGAAAATTGAAGATACAATCCTAGTGGTAAACCATGCACTTGATGTTTTAAATGAAAAAGATTTAAGCGCCATTTATCCGCAGATTGTTTTCGAAAAAGAAATGACAACCGGATTTTTCTTAGTACATCTTTCAACGCATTTAGCGTACCATTTAGGCCAAATAAATTATCATAGAAGACTGATTTAACAAATTCCAAATTTTAAATTCCAAATTCCAAAAAAGAGCGAAGCGATTTTTTTGGAAAAATCTAAAATCTAAAATCTATCCCGAAACTTCGGGACTAAAATCTAAAATCTAAATGTACCTTTGTACAACATTCAAAAAAAACTAAAATGTCATCACACCATATAGTTCGCGACGATCAGGAACCTGCTTTAATAATTGCCAACGGCAGCCGCCTGCGATCCTGAATTATTAGGACAATTGCTTGAATGGTCTCCTTTGGTTGTTGTTTTAGATTCGGCTATCGAAAGAGTGATCGAATTGGGCATAAAAGTTGATGTTCTTTTAGGTGATTTTGACCGTGGTTTCGATCCTGAAATCTATAAAATTTCACAATTTCCAATAGAAATTGTCCATACGCCAGATCAAAATAAAACAGATCTGGAAAAAGCATTCGATTACCTTATCGAAAGAAAAATTCCTGCCGCAAATGTCGTTTGGGCAACCGGAAGACGCGCCGATCATACGATAACAAATCTTACTAATATTGTTCGTTACCGCGATTTACTTAAAATTGTTATTCTTGACGATCACTCCAAAATATTTTTGCTTCCGAATAAATTCGAAAAATGGTACACAGCCAAAACGCCTATTTCTTTGATTCCTATTGGTGTTGTAAACGGAATTTATTCGACCAATTTAGATTATCCACTTCAAAATGATACACTTACTATGGGGTACAGAACCGGAAGTAGTAATTCTGTCGCACAAGACGGGCTTGTAACGATCACACATCAAAATGGTGATTTGTTGTTGATGGAGTGTATTGATTAAATTGTTTCTGAGAATTCTGATTACTTTGACAGAAGTTTTTTTGAAATCTGATCCTCCATACACTTTTAGTAATTTAATAGCATAAAGTCACTGACACAGTAGTTCTTATTTTAAATACATAACTATTTTCTTACTTTAGCTGTTAAATTATTACAACGATGAATTGGGAAGCTAGAATTATTACTTATAAAAAAGAAAAAAGAATTGCAGTGTATTTTGAAAAAAATGCCGAATTAATACAACGAATGAAAAAACTGGCAGGTTCACGCTGGAGCCAAACTTTGGGCGTTTGGCATCTCCCTGACACAGTTGAAAACAGGAAACGATTTCATTTGGTTTCTCTTTCACATTCTTTACCATCAACAGAAGGCATTGAGCAGATAAAAAAATACATTCAATGGCTTTCTTCTAAGCGATACAGTTCCAACACTATCAAAACGTATTCTGAAGCTTTGAAATCTTTTTTGGTATTTTATAGAGAGAAAACTATTGCCGACATTACCAATGAGGATTTGATTACTTACAACAATGAATTTATCCTTAAAAACAATCTTTCATCTTCTTATCAAAATCAAATTGTAAATGCTATAAAATTATTTTTTAGTACTGTGAGAGGTGCCAAAATTGAAATTGACAAAATTCATCGTCCCAAACGTTCAAAAATTTTACCTAACGTTTTGAGTAAAGAAGAAATAAAATTGATTTTGAATGCACATTCCAACATCAAACACAAAACAATGCTTTCGTTGATCTATAGTTGCGGATTGCGCCGAAGTGAGCTTTTAAATTTAAAACCTGCTGATATTAATTCTAAAAGAGGAATTGTCATTATTAAACAAGGCAAAGGTAAAAAAGACCGAATATCACCTTTGTCCCTTAAAATATTAGAAATGCTTAGAGAATATTACAGTATTTATAAACCTGCGATTTGGTTGTTTGAAGGTCAAAATTCTGGAGAGAAGTATTCAGAACAAAGTTTGCAAAGTGTTTTGAAACAAGCTCTTCAAAAAGTTGGGACTAAAAAACCAATAACGCTTCACTGGTTGCGTCACAGTTATGCAACACATTTGCTAGAGAGCGGAACCGATTTGCGTTACATACAAGAACTATTAGGTCATAGTAGTAGCAAAACTACTGAAATTTACACCCATGTAAGTACTAAAAGTATTCAGCAAATTAAAAGTCCTTTTGATGATTTATAAGGAATTATCTATATATTTGATTTAAATAAAGTATGTAGTCAGTCATACTTATCTATCCAAAACTGGTTAGATATGTATGATTTTGTCATACATATATACTAGTTACCAGTAATGGTCAAAAATTTAGTATGAAAAACAACATTATACTTCTATTGGTAATTTTGATCATAACAGCTTCGTGTAAAACCGGAGTTGAAGTGACATTCACAAACGAAACCAAAGAAGATTTTAAGAAGCTGACAATCGGGATTTTTAATAAAAGATTTGATTTTGAAAACTTGAAAAGCGGACAAACCACACAGACTATTAAAGTCGAACAAGTTTATCCCTATTGTTATGCCAAAGTAGTAACTAAAAATGATACTGTTAGCTTTATTCCGATTGATTTTGATGGCGAAAAATTAAAGAAATACGGAAAATTAAATATGAAAATTTATATTGATTCAATACAGAATAAAAAGCGTCAATTGAGTATAGTAACCGACAAAGATTAACAGTATAAAACCACTACTGGTAACAGCCACTACAACGGATTTGGGCAATTGGCTTAATGGAAAAATGGTCTTGTATTTGGAATATTTGGCTAATCCGAAAATAGGGCTTAATTTAGTCCCAAACCCGCTGTAGTGCCAGAACGTTAGCAGTAACCCTATGACAACATTCTATTACAAAAGACATTTTGACGAAATTCGGATTGAAAAATTCGAAACTTGGGGAACTTGTGACTATTATCTTGAATCCAATCAGAACGGAGAAATACTTCGACAAATTGAAATTTATGAGAATGGCAAAAGATTAAAATACAGTGAAGAATTTATTGAAGACGAATTTGGATTTCTTGCTGACCAAACAATTAGCCTTTTGGAATTTGAAGAATACGCAATAAATAAAAAAGATTTTGAATATCAATGGACAGTGAAATAAATTATCTTATTGGAGATGCCACACAGCCGAAAATAACTGACAACAAAATCATTGTACATATTTGTAATGATATTGGAGCTTGGGGAAAAGGTTTTGTAATGGCAATTTCTAAACGTTGGAAAGAACCGGAAAAAGAATATAGAAATTGGTTTAAAAATCAAGGAAATTTTTCACTTGGACAGATACAATTTATAAAAGTTGAAGATGACATTTGGATTGCAAATCTAATTGGACAGCATAAAATAAATAAAGACGAAAATGGCAATGCTCCTATTCGCTATGACGCAATAAAAGTGGGTCTTAATAAAGTTGTAGAATTTGCAAAAGAAAATACTGCGACCGTTCATATGCCTAGAATCGGTTGTGGACTTGCAGGCGGAACTTGGGACAAAATAGAACCCATTTTAAAAGAAACTCTATTGAAAAATGAAGTCGCAACTTATGTTTATGACATTGCGTAAAAAAGGGCTACTGCTAACACACGCTACAAGCAATTTGGGGATTTGGCTTAATGGAAAAATTGGTTTGTATTTGGAAGATTTGGCAAATCCGAAGATAAGGCTTAATTTAATCCCAAACTGCTTGTAGCGCGAGAACGTTGGCAGACACCGAAGCGCGCGTGAAAGTAGATAATGTATAATTAGAAATGATAAAATGATTTAATAAAAATAACCTTTTTGGGGTCAGAAAGGTCGGAATGATACGTTTAACTATAATATACCAGTCTAAAACATACGTTAGCTGGGAAGGTAAATACCAATTTCCAAATATTCTGATGAAAGAATTAATGAGGAAAGAGTTATTAACAGCATAATGACTGTTGAAGCCCTGAGGTTGGTTCTGCGTTTCAATTTTCTGAACATATTAGATGTGTTTATGGATTTAATTACAAAGATAACAATTTCGATACCTGAAGAGAGTAGTGTCGCAATAGCCTTGCAAAAGGCAAAAGCTTCGACGGAGCCTGTACATTCTAAACCTGCTACTATAGAATCTGACCCCTTTTTTAAAATATGGAAATAGAAAACTGGTTTAAACTTAAAAAATATCCACATATTGGTTTACCAATTACAATCAAAGATTATAATTGGGCAAAAGAATATATAATGGATAAAGAAAAAATAAAAAAGCATAGCTTTCTTCCTCTTATTCATAAATGTATTTCGCAGAGAAAATTTAGACCCGATAAAACTAGAACCGACTTAACTAAAACAAAAAAAAGATTTAGAATTAAAGACAAAAAAGATAGAAACATTTATTTTGCTTCACACATTGATTCTTTAATTTTTTCATATTATAATACTTTATTAGTTGATGCTTATGAAGCATATATTTCAAAGAAAGAGTATAACAATTCGATAGTTGCTTATAGAAAAATTCCGCTTTTTAAAGGCGCAGAAAATAATAAATGTAATATTGAATTTGCAAAAGAACCTTTTGAATTTATTAAAAAAAATAATGAAAAAAAACTTTCTGTAATTGTTGCTGACGTCACTTCTTTTTTTGACAATCTTGACCATAAAATATTAAAAAAGCAGTGGACTAAAATATTAAGCGAAACAACATTACCTCCAGAGCATTATAATGTTTTCAAGGCTCTCACTAAGATTAAATATATTGAAGGCGAACAACTTTTCAATAGTTATAATAGAACTATGATAGTTGAAAGAGGATTACCTAATTACTCTAAAAAATCAATTTACAAAAGAAAAGAAATTAGTAAATCTCACTATTTCAAAGAAAAAAAAGCAGTTGCATATTGTGAAAAAAATGAATTTATAAAGAATAATTTAAATTTAGTTATTTCAAAAAATAATAAAACTGGAATTCCACAAGGAAGCCCAATAAGTGCGACATTGGCAAATGTTTATATGATCGATTTTGACAAAATCGTTTATGAAAAAGTTGATTTAATTAAAGGATACTATCAAAGATATAGTGATGATTTAATTATAATTTGCGAACAAGAATATGAGGATGATATTATCAAAACAATCAGAGAAAATATTTCGGCCAAAAATGTAGCTAATCTTGAAATTCAGCCAAAAAAAACAAGTGTATATCGATTTGAAAATATAGAAAATAAGTTTAAAGGTTTTGAAATTGATGAAATAACTAAAATACCAAATTTCAATAAAACACTTGAATACTTAGGTTTTTCTTACGATGGGCAAAAAGTGCTAATTAAAACTTCTGGTTTTTCTAAATTTTATCGCTCAATGATAAAATCATTTAAAAAATCAGCTTCACTTTCAAAATACAGCAAAAATCCAGATAAGAGAATTTTTAAATCTAAACTTTTTAAAAGATTTTCGTATCGAGGCTCAAAAAAGAAAAATAATTTATAGACCATCTAAAGACGATAAAACAAAATACGTAAAAACTAAAGAATATAATTGGGGAAACTATTTGAGTTATGTCTATAAAGCTAATTTTACAATGAGAGAAATCAATCACGAAGATTCAATTAAAAAGCAAACTCGTAAATTTTGGAAAAACTTTAATCACTTAATGAAAAAGCATAGCGCTTAATAAAAGGCGATCTGCCAACACACGCTACAAGCAATTTGGGCATTTGGCTTAATGGAAAAATTGGTTTGTATTTGGAAGATTTGTCAAATCCGAAAGATAACGCGGATTTAGTCCCAAACTGCTTGTAGCGCGATAACGTTAGCAGTAACCGTAACGCAGAAAAAACGTGGACAACGAAACAGCAAAATATGTCATTAACTATTTTTCCAACTTATTAACAATTGTGGAAAGAATGGCTATTACACATACGAATTCAACATACAAACTTGAAAATTTAATTTCCGACAATACAAACCTTACAAAAATCTATAGAGAAAAAGGTTGGTTAACTTCTGACCAATCAGTTCTTGATTTATTAAAGGATGGTTACGACAACTTTGAATTGAATGTAGCAAATAGAATTATTGAGCAAAACGCAGACAAAGTGTTTTTTAACAATTGTCCGAAATGTAATAAACTTGCAAGAACACCTTATGCAAGACAATGCAGACAATGCGGACACAAATGGCACCATATAACAGTTGCTCAGTTTAAACTTAACAGTTCGTTTCAATTGACAAGCAGACAATTTTTCCTTTTAGGAGAAATAATAAAAGGAGAAATTAAGCAGGGACAATTTATGGATTTGACAATGTTGGGATTAAATAAAAAACCGAAAATTGAAGCTGTTGAATTTGCTCTTAAACGACAAGACGGAAAAGTTTGGGAAGACGTTGGGCTAGGAACAAACGAACTAACAGAAGAAGATAAGGAATATTTAAAAAATATTGGCTCTTTTGGGACACCATTTGACATAATTAATGAACGATGAAAACGGCAATATGCTAACACACGCTACAAGCAATTTGGGGATTTGGCTTAATAGAAAAATTGGTTTGTATTTGGAAGATTTGGCAAATCCGAATAATGGGCTTAATTTAGTCCCAAACTACTTGTAGCGCGGGGACGTTAGCAAGCAACCGTAACGCAGAAAAAAACGTGGACAACGAAACAGCAAAATATGTCATTAACTATTTTTCCAACTTATTAACAATTGTGGAAAGAATGGCTATTACACATACGAATTCAACATACAAACTTGAAAATTTAATTTCCGACAATACAAACCTTACAAAAATCTATAGAGAAAAAGGTTGGTTAACTTCTGACCAATCAGTTCTTGATTTATTAAAGGATGGTTACGACAACTTTGAATTGAATGTAGCAAATAGAATTATTGAGCAAAACGCAGACAAAGTGTTTTTTAACAATTGTCCGAAATGTAATAAACTTGCAAGAACACCTTATGCAAGACAATGCAGACAATGCGGACACAAATGGCACCATATAACAGTTGCTCAGTTTAAACTTAACAGTTCGTTTCAATTGACAAGCAGACAATTTTTCCTTTTAGGAGAAATAATAAAAGGAGAAATTAAGCAGGGACAATTTATGGATTTGACAATGTTGGGATTAAATAAAAAACCGAAAATTGAAGCTGTTGAATTTGCTCTTAAACGACAAGACGGAAAAGTTTGGGAAGACGTTGGGCTAGGAACAAACGAACTAACAGAAGAAGATAAGGAATATTTAAAAAATATTGGCTCTTTTGGGACACCATTTGACATAATTAATGAACGATGAAAACGGCGATTGCTAACACACGCTACAAGCAATTTGGGGATTTGGCTTAATAGAAAAATTGGTTTGTATTTGGAAGATTTGGCAAATCCGAATAATGGGCTTAATTTAGTCCCAAACTACTTGTAGCGCGGGGACGTTACCAGTAATTTTATGAAAGAAACTGCACAAACAAAACGCTCATTGATTTTAACAACAATCATCTGTTGCATTTATCTTTTGCTGACAATATTTTATCATCATATCGATAAAAATCTTTCAGGAATTCTTTACATATTTCTGACAGTTCTAATTCCAATAACATTTGTAACCATAATTGTCTTTGAGATTAAAGGAATTATCGAAATTATTCGCAATAGACGAAATTTTAATTTTAAATTTTGCTTACCGACAATAGTTTGTACAATAACACTTCTTTATACTTTATTTTGTCCTTACAGAATTGATTCTGAAAAACTGGAAAGCGAAGCTGAATTTAGAGCTTGTTACGAAGGAACTCAAAACCAAGCTTATATTCTTTTCCGAAAAGACAAAACATTCGAATTGAATTGGACAGGTGTTTTTGGTTACAACGAGTGGTGGACTGGTAAATGGAATAAAAACGGCAATGTTTTGACACTCAAATATGACGGAAAAGAAGTTAAACAACTTGGCGATAAAATTCTAATTTCAAACGGTTATTTAAATCCAATTGGAAAATCATTTGACAGAAATAAATATCCACGCCCAATGTTCTATCTAGGAAATTGTAGAAATGAAAATTAATGCGTAATAAAAACTACTGATAACAGCTACTACAACGGATTTGGGCAATTGGCTTAATGGAAAGTTGGTTTTGTATCTGAAATGATTTGGCAAATCCGAGAATAGGGCTTAATTTAGTCCCAAACCCGCTGTAGTACCAGAACGTTACCAGTAATTGTTCCACAACTAAATCTTAAACGAGAATGAAACTTCTAAAAGGCTGTTTAATAACATTAATATTATTTATTGTCGTTTGTGTAATTGGATGGCTTTTCCTGGAAAATAATGTTAGTGGAAACTTATCAAGTTTAAATCAGAATGTAGAAAAGAATTGGGAAAATTATGTTGCGAACTTAAAAGAAAGAAATGCAGAATTTACTCAACAGAAAATTAAAAATGATAGTTTGAAATATTACTCAGAAAGTTCAAAAAAAATTATTGATTCTAAAGATTATCTAAAAGAACTTGAATTGATTGAATACAAATTAAATAAAATTGCAATGTCAAATAGCTTTAAGTCAAATTTAAATGACAAGCTCAATTCCAACTTAGACAATTATAACCAAGCAGTTAGAGAATATAATGTTTACAGAATCCGATTTCCAAATTCTATAATTGCTCGAAGAATGAATTTCCGTAAATCGTACAAGTATTTTGACATTAGATATGGAGTTGAAAATGAAAAAGTTATGGCAAGAAAAAAAGAAATGGAAAATTGGGTTAAAAATGGGGGCGAATATCCACAATAACAACTACTGCTAACAGCCGTTTGGCGAAATTGGGGTTTTAGGCTAAATTTAAAGATGATTTTGTATTTGGAAAATTTGTGTTTAACCGAAAAACCCCGCATCTTTAATCCCCAACCTCGCCAAGCGCCAGAACGTTACCTGCCATTTTAAAAAAACGAAACGATTAAACAATGAAAATTTTAATTACAACTCTTTTTACATTTTTATCATTTATAAATTATTCACAAGTAAAGCTTGATACGAAAGATTTAAAAAATCTGATTGCTATTAGTGAAATATATTCTAAAAACACAAATGCAAGAGGCGAACAATTTGCAAAATCAATTGATTCTTTAAGAACTCCAAAATTAAATCATATTTGTGATGCTTTAATTGAAGTTGGAAAAGGTGAAGAAACCATATTAACAAATAAATACCTTTCGAGACCCAGTAACGAAGAATTAGTTTTATGGTATGTAATTCGTGAAATTCATTACAACTTAGTGAGCAAAACAAAAAAATCAAGACCAAATTTAGATGTAGCAAGTGAAGTTCTCTCTCAAAAAAATGATGAACGTTGGCTTTTAGACAATTATTACTATAGAATTCACGGAGGAATTGCTACACTCTTTAACTCAGCTGATTTAAGATCAAAAAATATAAATATTGAAGAACTTGGTTTTAAAAATCAAACTGAAAAATCAATTTTTTATTTCAGCATTATGGATGCATTAATTGGAGGACGTTTTAAAATTCTCCTAATGTTAAAGAAATATGACAAAATTTTAGAATTTTCAGACAAACTTCCAACTTTTAATAACCAAAAATATTACTACTACACAGAACTTGACTTTGAAGATTTTAATTGGATAGGTTATGAAGAAACTAAATCATATAGCGAAGTAAATTTTGGAAATCTCTATAATGTGATAATAGCACAATTTAGTGCAACCTCACAATTAAGGGACAAAAAAGAAGCGCAAGAAATTTATTTCAATTCTATTTTGCATGAAGAAAAATATTTTAAATATTCAGGAGCGAAAGAAGATTTGAAAATGTTATTTGAAAAATCTAAATAAACAAAAAACGGCAGGTAACACACGCTACAAGCAATTTGGGGATTTGGCTTAATGGAAGAATTGGTTTGTATTTGGAAGATTTGGCAAATCCGAATATAAGGCTTAATTCAATCCCAAACTGCTTGTAGCGCGAGAACGTTAGCAGTAACTTATGAAAACTATCATATTCATAGCACTTTTTTTATACTTGGGAATTCCTATTCTCAAGAAAAAACTACTGTTACAAATATTGAGGGAATTTATATGCAAGGATGGGAATACTCAAACTTTATGCAATTGGATTTTGAGAATTGTGTTTGGATTTCGGATAATTGGACAGAATTTGCACCAAACCTGAAATATAAAGGAAAACCGTTTGATTTTAATCAAATTGAAAATTTAGAAGGAGTTTATATGAAAGTTAACGCTATACAGTTTACAGGAAAGACATTTGGACATTTAGGCTCTTGGAAATCAAAGATTTTTGTTACTGAAATACTCGAAATAGACACGACTCGGAACTTAAATAAATGCTTAAAAGATTACGGACCAATAAAACGGAAAAGCAGGATGTAAAGCTACTGCTAACACACGCTACAAGCAATTTGGGGATTTGGCTTGATGGAAAAATTGGTTTGTATTTGGAAGAGATTTGGCAAATCCGAAGAATGGGCTTAATTTAGTCCCAAACTGCTTGTAGCGCGAGAACGTTGTAGGATATTTTCAAATAACAGAAAGTTAAAAAGAAACAAAATGGAATCATCGGAATTAGAGTTTTTTGAAAATCAAAATTTAAACATTTCAAATGAAATTTGGAATGTAGAGGTTTCATATTGTAAAATAAACTCTGAAAACAAAAAATCCGATATTAATAAACTAATTGAATTACAAAATGAATATAAATCAAATTCATTATTTGTCAACATTCAAAAGAGGGATTCTGAAATTTATAAAAATATTGAAATAAATGGTTTAGATGGAGGATTCTATCTTCATAAATCAACAGAGAATGATAAGAGTCAATCGATAAAACTAAATGAAAATAATTTAATTATGAGTTTAGGTTTTACAATTTTGTCGTTAAACCTAAATGAAATCGAAATTGATTGGATTTTAAGACCTGATATTGCAGAATTATTTGAATTTTATGATTTAGAAAATGATATATTATTGAGAGGTGAACACCAGATTTTTCGCATCGATAAAAATGGAAATATAAAATGGGAATATGGTGGAAGAGATATTTGGGTTAATTTAGAAGGTAAAAGCGAGGTGAATATTGAAGAAAATAAAATTAGACTTTTCGATTTTGAATCTAACGAATATCTATTAAATTTTGAAGGAGAATTATTAGAGGATAAACCAAGAATAATTAAAACAAAGAAACCAACTTTTTTCACTAATCCAAGAAGATGGTTTAACCAAAAAGTTTGGGCGCATTTCACAAAAAATGAAACTTAATAAAAAAACATCCTACAACAGCCGTTACACGAGATTTGGGCATTGGGCTGAATTTAAAAGATGGTTTGCACTTGGGAAATTTGTGTTTAACCGAAAACCTCGCATCTTAATCCCAAACCTCGTGTAGCGCCAGAACGTTACCAGTAATTGTTCCACAACTAAATCTTAAACGAGAATGAAACTTCTAAAAGGCTGTTTAATAACATTAATATTATTTATTGTCGTTTGTGTAATTGGATGGCTTTTCCTGGAAAATAATGTTAGTGGAAACTTATCAAGTTTAAATCAGAATGTAGAAAAGAATTGGGAAAATTATGTTGCGAACTTAAAAGAAAGAAATGCAGAATTTACTCAACAGAAAATTAAAAATGATAGTTTGAAATATTACTCAGAAAGTTCAAAAAAAATTATTGATTCTAAAGATTATCTAAAAGAACTTGAATTGATTGAATACAAATTAAATAAAATTGCAATGTCAAATAGCTTTAAGTCAAATTTAAATGACAAGCTCAATTCCAACTTAGACAATTATAACCAAGCAGTTAGAGAATATAATGTTTACAGAATCCGATTTCCAAATTCTATAATTGCTCGAAGAATGAATTTCCGTAAATCGTACAAGTATTTTGACATTAGATATGGAGTTGAAAATGAAAAAGTTATGGCAAGAAAAAAAGAAATGGAAAATTGGGTTAAAAATGGGGGCGAATATCCACAATAACAACTACTGGTAACAGCCGTTTGGCGAAATTGGGGTTTTAGGCTAAATTTAAAGATGATTTTGTATTTGGAAAATTTGTCTTTAAACGAAAAATCTCGCATCTTTATTCCCCAACCTCGCCAAGCGCCAGAACGTTAGCGGTAATTACCACGCAGAGTCAGGAATCTAACTCAATTTAATAACCAAAAAATAAGTTGAAATTTAAAACGAATAAAAAAGCAATAATTTAAAAAAGAAAGAATAATAGAATTTTATATACAGAAAATGAAAAACAAATACAGTTTAACAATTGTTATGGGTGTTTTAACAGCAATAGCTGGAATAATTCTCCTTGTAATTAGAGAAGATATAGCATACGGTCTTCGATTAGAAAGACCAATTTCTATATCAATAACAGCTTCAATATTATTGCTGTATGGAATTGGATTTTTATTATATGCCTATTTGCAATATAATAAACGAGTTGAATTTCAAGTTTCAGATTTTTCTATTGGTAATCAATCTATCAGAGAAGAATTAGAATTACTAAAACTGGAACTCTATAAGTATAGAAATAAAAATGCCCATTCTAATGTTGACGAAGAAGAAATTAGCGGACTAATTAAACGATTAATAAATCAAAACCTTGAAAGCGAACAATTTTTAAAAACTGTTGAAACAAAATTTGGGAATCAAATAATTGAAGAGCAAAAAATTAATAGGATCAGTAGAGATTTTGAAAGTATAAATCAAAGAATTGGTTTTGAAATAAGTAGACTTTCAAAAAGTGCAAATATTAATTTAGTATTTGGTAGTCTATCAACATTGTTTGCAATTGGATTTCTAGGATACGAAGTAATTTATAATCCTGTAAAATTTACAGAACTTATTCCATTATTATCTCATTACATTCCGAGAATTTCTATAGTTATTTTCGTTGAAGTATTTGCCTTTTTCTTCTTAAAAATATACAAAACAAACTTGTCTGACATAAAATATTTTCATAATGAAAAGACAAATATTGATTTAAAACTTATTGCAATTAAGTCTGCAATTTCAACAAAAAATGAAATAAGTATTCAATTAGTAATTGAAGAACTTGCTAAAACAGAAAGAAATTTTATTCTTAAAAAAGGCGAATCAACAATTGAAATTGAAAAAGAAAAAATGGATATGAGAAATAGTAAAAATATGATTGACGCATTAAAAGATATAATAAAAACAAAGTAAGTACCGCTAACACACACTACAAGCAATTTGGGGATTTGGCTTAATGGAAAAATTGGTTTGTATTTGGAAGATTTGGCAAATCCGAAAGATAACGCTGATTTAACCCCAAACTGCTGGTAGCGCGAGAACGTTACCAGATATAGCAAAAAAACTAAAAGAATTATAGATGTTCAAAGTACTCTTAAAATACTATTTAATAATTCTTGTTACGACATACATATTAAGTTTAATTGTAATAAGTTTTTGGAATTTGACTAATATGTCATCAACACGAGAAATATACATTGCTTTATTAATGACCATTATTGGAGGATTATATTATAATTCTATACTAGCGTTTCTGTCATTAAGTATTTTTCTAAACGTAATCGAAGTTGCACGGCAGAATTATTTGTACAGATTAGCGAGTTTTGTATTATTATCACTAATCTTTATTGTGATTCTATTGTTTTATGATATAAATTTTTTAATCATTTATCCCACAACATATTTTTTGGTTCAACTATATCTTTGGAAAAAGTATGACTTGAGCATCAGAAGTGCCGATTAGCTACATCTGGTAACAGCCACTACAACGGATTTGGGCAATAGTCTTAATGGAAAGTGGGTCTTGTATTTGGTATAATTTGGCAAATCCGAAGAATGGGCTTAATTTAGTCCCAAACCCGCTGTAGTGCCAGGACGTTAGATGCAAACTTTGAGAAGCGCCAAACTAAATCGAATAAATATGAATGGGAAAATAAAAATTCATAAAACCATTTCAGATCATAAAATTAAAAGAATTCAATTTTTCAATTGTAGTGGGGACATATTGAAAGATGAAGATTTTGAAAATGATATGCTAAAATTTGTTACTATTTATAATTATGAGAATAATGGCATTCTTGTGAAAAAATTCAATGTTGAAGGTAAATTAGTTTGGAGAAATGAGGAAATATTCGACGAAGTTGGTAACAAAATCATAGAATACAATGGACTAGGAGAAGAACTACAGAAGTCATTTTATCAGTATGATGAAAATAAAAGACTTTCATCCTTAACCATTTTAGATTCTGAGGAAAGAACAATTCGAACGATGATTTATGAATACGTAAACGCTAATGTATATAAAAAACATTTTAATTCAACTGGTATTCTTGAAGCATTTACAATTACAAAATACAACGAAAAAGAGTCAGTGCGTAAGAGTTATCCATTTTTGAAACACCAAACTTTAAGCCATTAAATAGTTTTCAATCTGAAAATTTTGAAGAATATTTTAAAATGATGGATGTATTTAATTATGATATCGAAGGAAAAAAGAATGATATTCAACTATCTATTCATTATCTAATATGTGATACGGTTTATGAATATGATAAATTTGGAAATGAAATACTTTGTGAAGAATCTAAATTTCACGAAGATTTTGGGAAAACTCATTTAACACTGCTGAGCGCAAGCTATAATGAGTATAATGAAAATAATCTGTTAGTGAAAAATAGTTCTTTTGAAATTCATACAGATTGGGATGAACAATATCAAACTCATTATGAATATTCACTTAATGAAAACGGTGATATAATTAAAAAAACAACTGATACAGGATTCAAAAAAATAATTGAAAAGTTTGAGTATGACGAACAGCTAAAATTAGTTTATAATATTGAAAATCATAATAATTCGGAATTCACAAAGGAGAGATTTTATGATGATTTTGGAAATGAAATATTAGAAATTGAAAAGTATGATTACGAAGATGAAGAAAAGGACGAGAATACTACTAAATATGAAATTGAGTATTACTAATAAAGTCTGCATCTAACAGCTACTACAACGGATTTGGGCAATTGGCTTAATGCAAAGATGGTTTTGTATTTGGGATGATTTGGCAAATCCAAAAATAGGGCTTAATTTAGTACCAAACCCGCTGTAGTACCAGAACGTTGGCAGTAACCGAAGCGCAGAAATTAAAAAAAACAATAATGTCTAAAATCGACCAACTAAAATACTTATTAAAAAAAAACAAGTTTTCATACTCTGAATGGGAAAAAAGAGGACTAAATCCATCCGCTTCAGAATTATGTGAATATTTGGAAAATAATTTAAATAGTTGTTTAAATTCATTAATAGACAAGACTGAAAATAACGCTTCACAAAAAGAATTGAAAAAAACTTTGAGCTTAAACTTGAGAAGCTTAAACAAATCGAATTTAGACACTGAGGAAAAGGAATTTGTTTGTGATTATTATAATGACTTTTCAAAAATTGTCGAAGTTGACTTTAAAAGTGAACTCAATAATTGGCTTTACGGGACACTCTTAAATTTACTCATAAAAATAACGGAATTAATTAAAGGCAAGGAAAAAATAGTAGAAACGTTAGTACAAAACTGTACTAAATGTAATTCTAAGCTTGAAACATTTATTCTTGAAAAAAACGAAGAAATTCCTGATTCTGGTTTTTTTATTGTGAGATGTAAATCTTGTAGAGAATATAATTTAATCGAAAAAGGCTCTAAAATTAAAAGATTGAGATTTGGAGAATATGAATTAACTGAACAACTTGCTAAAAAAGACTATGATTTAGAAGGAGCAAAAATCAGACTAAAACAAATTCAATTTTTCAGAAAATAAAAAGGCTACTGCCAACACACGCTACAAGCAATTTGGGTATTTGGCTTAATGGAAAAATTAGTTTGTATTTGTACGATTTGGCAAATCCGAAAGATAACGCTGATTTAACCCCAAACTGCTTGTAGCGCGGGAACGTTAGCGGACAGGCAACCAAAAAACAAGAAGAGACCAATACTAATGAAAGAAAAAGATAAAAACCAAATATGGCAAACACCAAAATACTTGCCATATGTTCAGCCTGAATTAACTACAGAAATAATTTCAGAAGCCGAAAAGAAAATTGGTCATAAATTGCCGATTGAATATTTAGAACTTTTAAAAATACAAAACGGCGGTTATATTCGTTACACTTTATCTGAAATTCGAAATGAACAAATTTATGGAATTGGACCATATTTTCCTTCAATATTAGATACAGATTGGGATGAATATTTTGAAGATTTAAGTTTTGAACTTGATGGATTAATACCATTCGATGGAGATGGTCACTGGTTTATATGTTTTGATTACAGAAATGGAAAAACAATACCTGAAATAACTCATATAGACATAGAACTCGATGCAGAAGAAAAAATCGCTGATAATTTCAATAAATATCTTGAACTTTTAGAAATTAATTACGAAGACCAATTTGTTATTGAAACAAATTTTTCACTAGAAGAGTCTGTAAATGAAATTGAAAAAGCATTAAAAATAAAATTTGAAGAACCTGATTCTGATTCTCACGGTTATCCACAATATAGAAGTAAATATAAAGACAATTGGATTTGGGTAAATGCCAATAAAGTTCCAAATGGGTTTATAAGAAATGAAGATGAAAGATATGAGGAATTAAAATTACAAATGGAATCTACAACTTTATATTTTCAAGAATTACCTGAAAATAGCGTGATGTTAAAAATATATGGAAATGAAGCACAAAAAATAATGGTTGATGAATTAAATCAAAAATCTATAAAAGTAAAACCATTAAAAGAATATTTCAGATAAATAAATGCCCGATCCGCTAACAGCCACTACAACGGATTAGGGCATTTGGCTTAATGGAAAATTGGTTTTGTATTTGAAATATTTGGCAAATCCGAAAATAGGGCTTAATTTAATCCCAAACCCGCTGTAGTGCCAGAACGTTGGCGGTAAGTTTAACAATTGAAATACTTATGATGAAATAATGAAAAAACTTCTTCACATACTTTCCATATTTTGTTTTTTAAATTCGTTTGCTCAAACTATAATTAAAGTTGAAACCTACGATGATGATGAAAAACACAAATATTTTTTACCTCATTTAATAGATGAAAAGGATATGGGGAGCAGTCTAGGAACTCAAGATGGTAATGGTTTTTACAATTTAAAATACTTAAAATTAGATAGCCTAAAAACTTATCGATTATATCTTGATGATTCTCGGTTTATAAAGATTGATAAAAAGTTAAATTTAAAAAACAATGATACTTTAATTGTAAAATTAAAACCTAATCCAAACTACAATCGCAAAACCTTCCCCAAAGATGTCATAGTAATCAATTGCCCATTTTATGATGTTTATCCGTATATGCCAAAAATAGCTACAAGACTTGATGATTTACCTTTAAATATATCTCAAAAAGTTAAAGATTATCTTTTATCTAGAGTTGGCGAAAAGTTTTATAAAAAGATTTATTTCAAAGAAGGAAAAATAATTGACAGCATTTTTTGTAAAAGGCATAATATGGAAACACGATACCTTTATATTTTATGTTTTGCATTTTCAAATATTGAAAAAGGAATTGGCGAATATACTTCTACCATTGAAGTAGATGAATTTGGTAAAATTATTAAAGACATTGATTTACCAATAAAAAACCCTTTAATAAATAATATAATTTCTTTAAAAGAAACAAAAAACAAAGCCATTAACCGAAAATTCTATGTTGAAGAAAAAACAAAAATAGAATTGAATTACGATGTAAGTAAAAATATATTGGTTTGGAAATTCACAAATGAAGATTATAAATCAAATAATACTTTTCTTCAAAAAATATTAAGATATAATGCTCATAATGGAAAGTATTTGGATTTAAATATTGCTGAAGGACAATGGATTGAATAAAACCTACCGCCAACACACGCTACAAGCAATTTGGGTATTAGGCTTAATTTGAAATTGGTTTTGTATTTGGAAGATTTGGCAAATCCGAATGATGGGCTTAATTTAGTTCCAAACTGCTTGTAGCGCGAGAACGTTATGGGTAAGCCTACAGTACAACAATAAATAAAATTAAAAATGAATAAGTACAAAACAAAATTTATAATTGGTCTTTTTGCATTAACTACAATTGGGATGTCATCCTGTGCTAATAAACAACAAATTCAAGACAATCTTGTTAGAAAAAATTTTGAAGAATATTTTAGAAATAAAGATATCAACTTTGATAACAACTATGAATTTGAAAAAATTGAGTTAAAAGATTCAGTATTATATTCTGACAATATTGAATTCTGTAAAGAATGGTTCAGAAGAGATTTGGAATTTAGTAAAAATCATCTCGATAACATAAAAAAGACCAAAACTGAATTCCCAACAATATCTGAAGAACAATTAGTTAAAATGTTTAAAAATGATTTTGAAGAAGAACAACGTATTCTTTCTAAAATTGATTCATTAGAAACAAAAATGGGAAGTAAAAAATATGAAGTAGCCTCTTATACTTACGCATTAAGTGGTCAGATAAATAGTGCTTTACAAGGTAAAATTTTAAGAGAGTATATCGTACAAACAGGACCTAAACCCGATTTTAAAATAATTAACATTGCTAGAGACAAGGATGAAATGCATGAAACTCCTAATGATTTTCCAGGATATAGAGAAATGTTAAACAAGAACCTTAAATAAAGCCTATCCATAACAGCCGTTACAAGAGATTTGGGCAAAAGGCTAAATTTAAATATGATTTTATACTTGGAAGATTGTGCATAATGGAAAAAACTCGCATCCTAACCCCAAACCTCTTGTAGCGCCAAGACGTTAGCCGTAATTATAAATGAACGTAATCAAAAAAAGAAAATTGAAAAAATATATTTTATTATTATTGGTTTGCATGTTTTTCTCATCTTGCAAGGAAAAAAACAGTAATTGAAAATGAGCTAGATTCTCTTAAAATAAACTTGAAAAATTTTACCCACATCGATACAATTTTTTATAAAAGTAAAAAAGTAAAATCTTTACGCTTATATAAAGTAAAATCAGAATATGTTGATGTTAATTTTTACGAATCTGGAAAAAAGAAATCTATTGGTAGTGTAAAAGACAGCCAATGTCATAAAGAATATATTGATTGGTATGAGAATGGAAAATTTAAATGGTTACGTCAATATAATCTTGGAAATCAAATTGGAAAAAATATTGAATATTTAGAAAATGGAAATTTAAAGCAACAATTTGACAACGAAAATAATGAAACAATAGAGTATTGGAAAAATGGAAAACCAAAATACCAATTCGTTGAAAATGTATCAAGTAGTTATCACTATTTTAATGGCAATTTTTTGGAAAAATATACTAACAAACTAAAAGACGAATGTGACGTAGAATATTTTAATGAAAATAGAAAGTTAATATTTAAAGGACATTATAAAAAATATGCTCTTTTTAAAGATAATTTAAAGTATAACGGGACAATAATTTGTTATTTTAACAATGGAAAAATTGCACTTTATCAAAATGTTGTTAATGGAATTCCAAATGGCAAATTTTACAGTTCTTATGGAAATGGAAATTTAAAATATGAAAGTGAAGTTGAAAACGGAAAAGAAATTTATTATAAATCATATTACGAAAGTGGAAAAGTAAATTTTATTCGAGACGGAATAAAAAACACATTTACGTCATGGGACGAAAACGGAAAACTAATAAAATAACTACGGCTAACAGGCGTTTGGCAAGATTGCGAATTTTGTAGTAAATTCACGATTACTTTTCGCAAGAAATTTTATTTTTAACAGAAAATATCCAGTTACGAAGTTCGCAACCTCGCCAAGCGCCAGAACGTTAGCGGTTATATTTGAGAAACAAATGAGAAAAAGACCTTTGCATTATTACTACTTTCAATTCTAATTTCTTGTAAAAAAAAGAAATCAGAAGTCACAAATTTTTCTAATAAAAAAAGTCTTATAACTAAAAATATAAACCTAAAACAAACACCTAGCATTGAGGAACCGAAAAAATTGGAAATTGAGCCTTACGATTTTGATACAATACTAAAAAATGGTTTTCATTTATCTTATCGAGTTTATAAAGACACAGTTGAAAATGAAACTTTACAAAGTTTAACTTTAGCAAAAGGAAAAAAAGATATAAAACAAATCAGTGAAACAAGTTTTCCAATGTTGCATAAAAACTTGGGATATATTGGTGCTGATTTTGGAGAAACTTTTCTATTTGTTCAATCATTTGGTTCTGGAAATCCACACGAAATTCAACTTATTGAAAAGGAAAATGGAAAAGTAATAACTGACGGTATATTAGTTGACATTAATGAAGTTGAAAAAGTATTATTATATATCAAAAACAAACACGAAAAAGAGGAAAAATTAATTTTGCTTGACATCAAAAATAATAAAGAGAAAATAATAACCGATTTTGGTAATTTAGAATGTACTCACACTGGTGGATTAAGAAACTGTATCGTAATTGACACTGTGACGAAGAACGAAATTATTATAAAAACTGATTCCGAAGAAGACAACTTAAAGAAAAAATACAACCGCTAACACACGCTACAAGCAATTTGGGCATTAGGCTTATTGTAGAAATTGGTTCGTATTTGGAAGATTTGGCTTATCCGAAAGATAGCGCTGATTTAGCCCCAAACTACTTGTAGCGCGAGAACGTGAGTAGCCATTACCAGAAAAAGAGAACTTAAACTTATGAAACAGATTTTATTTTTATTTACAGTTTTTATAGCATTTAGCTGTCAAAAACAACAAGAAAAAAATAATGCGAAAGTAAATATTGTAAAACTTCCCTCTCCTCCAAAAGTAATTGACGAAAAAACTTTAGTTGGATTTGCGTGCTATCATGCAGGAAGCAAATCTAAACCTGTTAAAAAAATATCTGAAATTCTGAAAAGCAAAAATTATATAACTCTTAAAGTTAAACTATACGACGTAAGTCCTGCCGAAAAGTACTTGGCTACCGTTGCTTGTGAAAAATTAGAAACCAAAAAAACAATCAAACTTACCGAAAAGGAGTTTGCCCAAATAAAAATTAACAAAGCAAGCGAAGAAAAAGTAAATATTTGCAGTGGTTGCACGAATGAAGAAGAGTTAACGCTAAAACAGATGTTTACTTCCGAAGATAATTTTTTAGCTGACTCTGTTGAAGAATGGATAAACGAAATGATAAAGTAACGGCTACTAACAGCCACTACAACGGATTTGGGCATTGGGCTTAACGGAAAGATGGTTTTGTATTTGGGATGATTTGGCAAATCCGAAAATAGGGCTTAATTTAGTCCCAAACCCGCTGTAGTGCCAAGACGTTACAGGAAATAGCACACGAAATGTTTAACAGAAATTACCTGAGTTTTTAATGGAAGATTACAATTTTTATAAAAGTAAATTAGACCGAGAACTTTCAAGACGAAATGACCTTGACAACGCTATTAGCAATCCTATCCTTGGTATTACAATTATTGTTGGATTAACATCATATATCATTCAAAACAATGATTTCAAATGCTTTGACTTGACGGATTATTGTATAATTTATATCTTAATAATTTCTTCTCTAACTACTTTACTTTCTTTATACTTCATTTTTCTATCAAATAATAATCTTCTAAAAGGTTTTGAATACAAAAATTTTGGTCTTCTTAGTGAATATCGTGATCTTCAGAAAAAACTAGATATTTACAACAAACAAGTTGAAGAAAAAGATAAAGAAGATTTTGAAACAAAAATTGTTGAAAAGATCATCTCCTTTTCTGACAATCACACTATTATAAATGACAAAAGAGCTTTAGATTTACAATTAGCAAGAAAATATATAATTATATCATTCATCCTTGTAGTTTTGAATTTGATATTTCTAACAATTAACAATTTGATTTATGCTTGATAACGATAGACAAACAACTCAACCGACAACTCAACCTTCTGAGAGTCCAAAACCTGAAGCCCCAAGAATGCCAGCTGACAGAATTGAAAAAGGCGAAACTCCAGATTTGGGAAGAAAGTAATAACTGCTAAATTAGTTTTTATGATAAGTGATGATGATAAATCAAAAAGTCAGCCACCTAAAGTGCAAACGGCAAAACCTGAAGCGCCAAAAATGCCAAAAGACAGAATTGAACGAAGCGGTGATTCTACTACTATAAAAACACGCTGACTAAAAAAGCTACTTCCTGTAACAGCCACTACAACGGATTTGGGCATTGGGCTTAATGGAAAGATGGTCTTGTATTTGGGATGATTTGGCAAATCCGAATAAGGGGCTTAATTAAGCCCCTTATTCGGATTTGCCAAAAAGTTACCAGAAAGCGCAAACACCCAATAAATTAAGAAAATATAGTCATTAATATAATATTTCATCCATTTAAAGTATTTTTGTAATAGACTTAAATTGGAGCTAAATCTATATGAAAAATATCGACAAAAATAGTTTAGAAAACGCATATCGATTGTTTGAATCGAACGACATTGACAAAATAGAAATCGGCACCACAAAAGGCCTCAAAGAAATACACCTCTATCTGTTTGATGGTTTATATGATTTCGCCGGAGAAATAAGAAAACTCAATATTTCGAAAGGCGGTTTTAGATTTGCAAATGCTTTATATCTGAATGAAATTTTAGTGAAGATCCAGGAAATGCCAGAAAATAATTTTCATGAAATTATTGCTAAATATGTCGAGATGAATATTGCTCATCCTTTTATGGAAGGTAACGGCAGGTCAATGAGAATTTGGCTAGATATGATTTTAAAAAATAGAATCCAGAAAGTTGTAAATTGGCAACTCGTTGACAAAACTCTTTACTTACAATCAATGGAAAGAAGTCCTATTAATGATTTGGAATTACGAACTTTATTACAAGAAAATCTAACTAGCGATGTTAACAATAGGGAAATTATCTTCAAAGGAATTGATCAGTCATATTATTATGAAGGCTACGAAAAAGATGAAGAATAAAATCTTTCGAAAGCGCCTTCTGGTAACACACGCTACAAACAATTTGGGGATTTAGTTAAATTTAAAGATGGTTTTGTATCAGATAAATTTGTGTTTATCCGAAGATTTGGCTTCCTTAATCCCAAACTGCTTGTAGCGCGAGAACGTTGGCAGTAATATTACCTCAGAAAATGAAAATTCACGAAAAGAAATTTAACGAAATTAAAGACTTGCTAACTAGTAAACTTGTTGAAAAAGTTAGTATATATAAAGAACAAGGTACCGAATTTTTAAAAATAGAAAACACTGAATTTTGGTTGTCTATTGATGAAAAAGAATTTACAGTTGGTTATGGATTTAATCATACTCATTTTAGTGAAGATTATGGAAACCTGTATGAAGGAATAATTCAAGCATTTGATTTAATAACTAACAAAGTAAAAACGACAAAATTCATAAAAGGGAATACTATTTTCAAAACAAAAACCGAAATAGAATTTCCAAATTCAAAACTTGTAAATATTGGTGAAACAGGATTATTAATTTTTCCTTTTTGGAAAAAAACTAAAATTGAAACTTGCTTTTCTGACTTAATAATTAATAAAAGCGAAATTGAAAACGAAGTGAATAAACTAATCAACTAAAAATACTACTGCTAAAACACGCTAAAAGCAATTTGGGCATTAGGCTTGATTTGAAGTTGATTTTATATTTGGAATGATTTGGCAAATCCGAAGAATGGGCTTAATTTAGTGCCAAACCCGCTGTAGCGCCAGAACGCTACCAGCTATTTTAGAGAATCGAATATGAGAGAAAATTGGCTTTTTATTAAAACTCCGGATCATTACGGAAAGTCGGAGATTATTCAGATTGATGAAGATATCATTTATTATTTTGTCGTTGAAAAAACTGATAAAATCTGTCTAATAAAGAACGAAAATAGAAATGAAAATCTAAGCGAGACAGAATATAAATACATAAATCAAAATCGAATTAGATTTTTTAGAAAAGGAAAAATCTACAAAGTTTTAATCGATGAAAAGTCTATAACTGAAGATTGCGTATTCGAAAATGATTACGAAAAACTAAACGCTACTGAAACTGAATTAACAGAAAGTGCAATTCAGGATTTAAAGTTTGAGTTTAATTGGAATGGAGAAAAAAAGAATCTTAGGTTCAATGAAGTTTTGGACTCGCCAGTTATGCAAGAAATAAACAAGCGTATGAATAAAGAAGGAAGCAGAATTATACTTGAAAAACTAAATGAAACGCTATTTCTTTCATTTTATACAGACAATTATCTTGATAAACTAATTCCAATAAAATATGTTGACAAACAAAAGATAATTTTATATGGTTTCCCAAAAGAACCTTATGAAATTAATTGTCCAATAATAGAATAAAAAACAGTTGGTAATAGCTACAACAAAGGATTTGGCATTGGCTTACTAAAAAATTAGTTTTGTATTTGTGATGACATACTTCTCTTATTCGCTATCGCTCGCATGTTTCACCTGTTCCCTATCTATCTAGTAGCAAATCTGTGGAAAAAAGCATAATTTAGTTAAGGTCTTTCCAATGTTTTATTAGATCAATGCACTACTTTCATTAGGGCTTTTCTAAAAAAGGAATACCTATCTTTGCACGAAATCCATAAAAATGAAAGCAATCGACAATTCTGAAAAAAATAATTTACATCCGAGAAATCTTCACCGAACTCGTTACGACTTCGAAAAACTGATTTCGAATTGTCCAGAACTAAAAGCTTTTGTAACCATAAACAAACACGGAATCGAAACGGTTGATTTTAGCAATCCTCTTTCTGTAAAAACCTTGAATAAAGCGTTACTACAAACTTACTACGATATTCAAAACTGGGATATTCCGAAAAATTACCTTTGCCCGCCAATTCCAGGACGAGCAGATTACATTCATTATATTGCCGATTTATTAGCAGAAACCAACAACAACGAAATTCCTGACACATCAAATGTTTTAGGTTTAGATATCGGAACAGGCGCAAATTTAATCTATCCGATATTAGGGGATTCCATTTACAATTGGAGTTTTGTGGCAACAGATATAGATAAAAAAGCAATTGAAAACTGCAGTAAAATTATAGAAGCCAATCCAAAACTAATTGACGCCATAAGTTTACAACAGCAAACTGAATCTCGCTTTATTTTTAAAAACATTATTACGCCCGAAGATCGTTTTACGTTCACAATGTGTAATCCGCCTTTTCACGCTTCGGCAGAAGAAGCGAATAAAAGCACATCGAGAAAAGTTTCCAATTTAAATCCGAAAGAAAAAAGAAATACAAATCCAGTTTTGAACTTTGGAGGTCAAAATGCAGAATTGTGGTGTAATGGCGACGAAATCGGATTTGTAACGCAAATGATTTACGAAAGTGCAAAATATACTTCACAGGTTTTATGGTTTACAACATTGGTTTCTAAAAAAGAAAATCTTTCTTCTATTTACAAAATCTTGAAAAAAGTAAATGCCGTTGCTGTAAAAACAATCGAAATGTCGCAGGGTCAAAAAACAAGCCGAATTGTAGCGTGGAGTTTTATAGATAATACCGAAAAACAAAAACAGTTCTTTTAAACAACTGATTTTCAAATACAAAATATTGATTTTACAATTTGATTTGCTACATTTATTGTAAACAATTTAAAATCAATTTTATGGCTGAATATGTTGGTTACCTCGCATCTGTTTTTATTGTTGGCGGATTTTTATTGAAAAACTTGAGAACAATTCGCTTCATTAATATGTTTGGCTGTATCTGCTTTGTAATCTATGGCATTTTTTTAAATGATTACAGGGATTTAAATCAATGGCTTTGGCCTGTAATAATTCCGAATGCGATTTTAGCGTTTGTTCAAATTTATTATCTGACTTCCAAAAACGATCAATCGTAAAATTATGATACTTTAAAATAAAATTCTGATACACTTTTTGGTCGCGATACTTGTAACTTTAAGGTCAAATTGAATTTTATTCCTATGTTAAAACTATATTCTCGTTTGGCTGTCGTGCTATTTTTAATCACAAGTTGTGCTTCAACAAAGAAGGTGAAATTTGAGGATTACGTTTTTAAAACCAGAACCGAAGAGCAGAAATACCAAAGCTCTTATGACAAAGCTTTAAAACTTTGGAACATTCCTTATACAGAAGAAGACATTCAAACCACTTTTGGAACAGCACATGTCGTTATTGCAGGTCCAAGAAATGGCAAAGATTTGGTTTTACTCCACGGAATGGATGCCAGCTCAACCATGTGGTATCCCAACATTCAGGTATTAGCTAAAAAACACCGTATTTATGCCATCGACTTTTTGATGGAACCGGGAAAGTCAAATTTAACCGCAAAAGCCCTTTCATCAGAAGAAATCGTAATTTGGTATAACGAAATTTTCTCGCATTATAAATTGAAGAAATTTGACATAATCGGAGCGTCACGCATGCATGCTGGATCGCAACATTATTGGCAACACAAAAAACAAATTCAATAGACCGAATTGTTTTGTTGAGTCCCGCTCAGACTTTTAAATTTATCGATAAAGTGGGAAAAACAACTTCGGCATTAATGTTGAAACTTTTTCCAAGCGAAAAGAAATTCGGCAAAACATTAAACACTTTTTCGACTCATCCAGAAAAAATTAGTCAGATATACAAAAGACAGTTTTATTTGGCTAATAAATATGCCAAATCAAATTCGAGTATGCTTAAAATGCATCCGTTTTCAGACAAAGAATTGCAATCAATAGATAATCCCGTTTTGGTTTTAATTGGTGACAAAGACGTTATTAATTCCGAAGACAGTTTAGAACGAGCTCAAAAATATTTAAAAAACAGCAAAACAAAAGTCATAAAAGATGCCGGACATTTTTTATCGATCGATCAATCTAAAATCACCAACGACGCTATGATTAATTTTTTAGAATAGCATCCAAACTTTGTATCTTTACAAAACCAAATTTTCAGCGCACAAAAATGAAATTTCAAGTATCCTCAGAATATAGTCCAAAAGGAGATCAGCCTCAAGCCATACAAAAACTGGCACAAGGTGTAGTCGACGGAGAAAAATATCAAACTTTATTGGGGGTTACAGGATCTGGTAAAACATTTACTGTAGCAAATGTAATTGAAGAAGTACAGCGACCTACTTTGGTTTTGGCACACAACAAAACCTTAGCGGCACAGTTGTATTCTGAATTCAAGCAATTTTTCCCGAACAACGCGGTTGAATATTTCGTTTCCTACTACGACTATTATCAGCCAGAAGCTTTTATGCCGGTAACGGGGGTTTTTATTGAAAAAGATTTATCTATTAACGAAGAGCTTGAAAAAGATGCGTTTGAGCACCACTTCTTCCCTGCTTTCTGGGCGACGTGATGTTTTGGTTGTAGCATCTGTTTCTTGTTTATACGGTATTGGAAACCCTGTCGAATTTAAAAAGAACGTAATTGAAATAACCCGAGATCAGGTCATTTCCAGAACCAAATTACTGCATAATCTTGTTCAAAGTTTATATGCCAGAACAGAAGCCGATTTTAATCCCGGAACTTTTAGAATAAAAGGTGACACGGTCGAAGTATATCCTAGTTATGCCGATGATGCCTACAGAATACATTTTTTTGGAGATGAAATTGAAGAAATAGAATCTTTTGATGCTAAAACTTCATTGGTAATCGAAAAATTCAAACGACTTACTATTTACCCTGCCAATATGTTTGTAACTTCTCCAGATGTTTTACAAGGTGCAATTTGGGAAATTCAGCAGGATTTGGTTAAGCAAGTTGATTATTTTAAAGAAACTGGAAAACACTTAGAAGCCAAACGTCTAGAAGAACGAACCAATTTTGATTTAGAAATGATTCGGGAATTAGGCTATTGCTCTGGAATTGAAAATTATTCTCGTTATCTTGACGGAAGACAAGCAGGAACAAGACCTTTCTGTCTTTTAGACTATTTTCCAAATGATTATTTAATGGTTGTTGATGAAAGTCACGTAACTGTTTCGCAGGTTCATGCCATGTATGGAGGCGACCGCTCGCGTAAAGAAAACTTAGTAGAATACGGTTTTCGTCTGCCTGCTCGCAATGGACAACCGACCTTTAAAATTTGAAGAGTTTGAGGCATTGCAAAATCAGGTAATTTACGTTTCGGCAACGCCCGCAGATTATGAATTGCAGAAATCAGATGGTATTTATGTCGAGCAGATTATTCGTCCAACGGGATTATTAGATCCAGTTATCGAAGTGCGACCTAGTTTGAATCAGATCGATGATTTGATTGAGGAAATTCAGGTTCGCTGTGAATTGGACGAAAGGGTTTTGGTAACAACTTTAACCAAAAGAATGGCAGAAGAATTAGCAAAATACCTGACCAAAGTAAGCATTAGATGCCGTTATATACATTCTGAAGTGGACACTTTAGAGCGTATTGAAATCATGCAGGATTTACGAAAAGGTATTTTTGATGTTTTGATTGGTGTTAACTTACTTCGTGAAGGTTTGGATTTACCAGAAGTTTCTCTTGTCGCTATTTTAGATGCTGATAAAGAAGGTTTCTTAAGAAATCACAGATCTTTAACGCAAACTATTGGGCGTGCGACAAGAAACTTAAACGGAAAAGCAATTTTGTATGCTGATAAAATTACGGCGAGTATGCAGAGAACAATTGACGAAACGGAATATCGAAGAACCAAACAGATTAATTACAACGTACAAAACAATATTACGCCTCAGGCTTTAAATAAAAAAATCGAAAGCGCTTTCACCAAAAATCCGTTGGTAGAATACGAATTAGGCCATCCAATTCCAGTTGCGGCAGAACCAGAAACTGCTTATTTATCTAAAGGAGAATTGGAAAAAATGATTCGCGAAAAACGCAAAACAATGGAAAAAGCCGCTAAAGAATTAGACTTTTTACAAGTCGCTAAACTAAGGGATGAAATTAAAAAACTACAGGAACAGCTTGCTTAATTGTGCTGTTCTTGAAAAACCTGCAGTATTACATTTGGATTAATTACCGTATTTGGTGCTTTTTTCATCATTTCTAAAACACGTTTTACTGCAGATGGATTTAATCCCATTTCTAAAGCAATCTGCTGAATGGCGTTAAATTCTCTTTCGTGCAAAACTCCGTCGCAATGCATTAATAAAGCCAGTCTGTAAAATTGATTGATACGCCGCATTTCTGACTTTATTGGAATTGATTTTACTTCTTGATGAAATAAATCTTGAAATTCTTGTTTGTTGATATTCAATTCCTGAGCTACAATCCAAAGAAAATCCAGCTCGCGTTTATGCAAATGTCCGTCTACCGTGGCAAACATAATCATTTCTAAAAGTAAACTTCTTTTTTCTGCTTCTGTATTCATCAATTTATTATTTTTAGCTAAAATATTGCTTTTATATTTAAATACAAAACACAGATAATGAAGAGGTTTTTCTTAGCTATTTTATTTTTATTAACTATTACTGGAAAGGCACAGGAAAGCACGGCTTCAAGGAACATTTCGACTTTTACAATTGAAGCTCCTCAGTTAAATACTTCAAAAAAAATCTGGATTTATCTTCCAAAAAATTATTCAAAAGACATCAAAAAAAAGTACAGCGTTATTTACATGCACGACGCTCAGAATTTGTTTGATGCTAAAACTTCTTTCTCCGGAGAATGGAATGTCGATGAAAAATTAGACAGCTTAAAAGCTCCCGTAATTGTTGTTGGAATTGAGCATGGAAATGAAAAACGCATCAATGAACTGACTCCGTTTAAAAATGAAAAATATGGCGGCGATGATGCCGACAATTATTTGGAATTCATTGTAAAAACGTTAAAACCTCATATCGACCAAAACTACAGAACCAAGACAAAAGCCAAAAACACTATTCTTTTTGGAAGTTCACTTGGCGGTTTGGTTTCCTATTATGGCGCTTTAAAATATCCTGAAGTTTTTGGTAAAGCAGGTGTTTTTTCTCCTTCTTTTTGGTTTTCAAATGATATTTATACTTTCACTGAAAAACAAACCAAAATCAAAACTAAAATTTATTTTCTATGCGGTGACAAAGAAAGTGACGATATGGTAAAAGATTTAACTAAAATGAAACGTTTACTAGATACCAAAAGATGCTATTGCCTTCATCTGGATAAAATCAAAATTGTAAAAAATGGAGAGCACAATGAAAAATTGTGGCGTGATAATTTTACTGAAGCTTTACTCTGGCTGGGTTATTAAATTAATACTAAAAAAATAATTCTATAAAAATGAAAATGATTTTAAGAGAATACAACCTAAAATTAAAACACACTTTCACGATTTCCAGAGAATCTATTGATTTTCAACCTTCTTTAATTGTAGAATTACAAAGTGATGGTTTTTCTGGTTTTGGAGAAGCCACTTCAAACCCTTATTACAATACAACGGTTCCGATGATGATTCAGGATTTAGAAAAAATCAGAAGTATTATCGAAAGTACCGAAAACGAAATTCCTGAAGTATTTTGGGCAAAAATTCATCCGTATTTAAAAGACGATATGTTTGCTTTGTGCGCCTTAGATTTGGCTTATACTGATTTGTATGCCCGAAAAAAAGGAAAAAAGTTGTACGAATTATGGAACTACACAACCGAAAGAAATCCGATGACCGATTATACAATTGGAATTGCTTCTATCGATAAAATGGTTTCTAAAATGCAGGAACTTCCTTGGCCGATTTATAAAATAAAATTGGGAACTAAAGAAGATATCGAAATTGTAAAAGAACTTAGAAAACATACCAATGCTATTTTTAGAATAGACGCCAACTGCGACTGGGGAGTTGAAGAAACAATCAATAATGCTGTCGAATTAAAAAAACTAGGCGTTGAATTCTTAGAACAACCCATGAAAGCAGATAATTGGGAAGCGCATAAAGAAGTTTTCAAACATTCTGTTCTTCCTGTAATTGCAGATGAAAGCTGTATTATTGAGGAAGATGTAGCAAAATGTTTCAACCATTTTCATGGCGTAAATGTCAAATTGGTTAAATGCGGCGGTCTGACTCCTGGAAAACGCATGATCGAAGAAGCTAAAAAATTGGGATTAAAAACCATGGTAGGTCGCATGACAGAATCTACTGTTGGAATTTCTGCTATTGCGCATTTATTGCCGCAATTGGATTATGTGGATATGGATGGCGCGCTTCTTTTGGCAGAAGATATTGCTACTGGAGTTACCATAAAAGACGGCGTTGTAAGCTATTCTGATCTTAACGGAACTGGAGTTACACTTTTATAAAAATGATAGTCGAAAAATTTCCAGATAGAATTATTGAAATTGACCAAGAACAGTATTTGTATTTTGGCGGCACCGCCTATTTAGGTTTGCCGACAAACAAAGAATTTCAAGATTTAGTCGTTAAAAACATTCTGAATTGGGGAACTACTTACGGAAGTTCGAGAACAGCAAATGTTAAGTTAAGCGCGTATGATTATGGTGAGAAGTTTTTAGCCTCTCATATTGGCTCAGAAGACGCTGTTACGGTTTCTTCGGGAATGCTGGCCGGAAAACTGGTTATAGATTTAATGAAAAAGCAGACCGATTGCTTTTTTCATTTTAATGATATACACGCCGCGATCAAAATAGAAAACAGTCTTCCTTTGTTTGAAAATGGAAAATTGAACGAGCGCTTATTCGATTCCAATTCGGAAAAAATTACAATTCTAACGGATGGAGTTCCTTCTTTCGAAACAAATCCTGTTGATTTTTCTTTTTTAGCAAAAATTCCAAGTAATAAAGAAATTACAATACTTGTAGACGAATCGCATTCTTTTGGAATTATTGGTAAAAATGGTTCAGGAATTTATTCTTCAATTCAATTTCCAATTAAAAGAAAAGTAATGATTTCTTCTTTGGGAAAAGCCTTTGGTTTAACGGGCGGCGTTATTGCCAGCGATTCTGAATTTATTACTCAAATAAAAGAATTAGAAGTTTTTACAAGTGCTGCCGGAATGAATCCAGCATTTGTGCAGACGCTTTCAGATGCTTCAGAAATTTACAGTAAACAGCATAAAAAGTTACTGGAAAATTTAAATTACATCGATTCGATTTTAATCCAAAACAGGAATATCAAATTTGACAAAAATTATCCTTTAATTTATTTATTATCAAAAGATTTAGTAGAAAAATTGAAAATTGAAAAAATCATAATTGCAAGTTTTAAATATACGAAAGATGCGGAACCACTCAATCGTATTGTAATTACTGCCAATCATCTTAAAGAAGATTTAGATAAACTTGTAGATATTTTAAATTCGTGTAATTACTAAAGCTTAAAACATTTATTAGCTTATTCAAGTAAGCGGAAATTCCTGAATTCGCGGCAAAAAAAAATAAATCGGCTAATTACTTTTAAAACGTACCTTTGTAAAAAATTAAATAATGACGAATAACGATATACTTAAAAAACTTCGCGTGGCTTTGATGCTCCGTGATGACCAAATAGTTGAAATTTTAGAACTAGTAGATTTTAGAATTACAAAATCTGAATTGGGCGCTTTTTTTAGAGCCGAAGATCATCCAAATTATATGGAATGCGGCTGATCAGGTATTGCGTAATTTCTTAAACGGATTGGTTATTCATTTAAGAGGAACAAAAGAAAACCCTAAAAATCCAACTGACGTTTTAGCAAAACACAAAGCGGAAATTCCAAACAAAGAAACTTCTAAAGACCGACCTGAGTTTAAAGTCGCTCCAAAAGATTCTGAAAGAGCAAGAGGCGATCAAAAACCTTCAAAATCTGGAACAGTCTGCTAAAAAACCTTTCAAGAAAAAACCTGCAACACCCAAAATTCAGGTGGTAGAAAAAGTGGTTTATAAAAACGGTAAGAATAAAAAGTAATTTTTAACCGAAAAGCACACAAGCAATTACACAAAGTTCGCAAAGTTTTATTTAATAAAGCTTTGCGAACTTTGCGTTTTAAAGGAATTGTTGTTACAATCCAATTTTCAAATATAGCCCGCGGTTTCAACCGCGGGGAAACAATGCATATTAAAATCCGTATATCAACATCTGTATATCACGGAACGTTTCAATGGTTGAAACCACGGGATATATTCGCAAAGAAAAAGTTTATTGGTAGAGCCACACAGCGGTGCGTCTACGCAAAGTATTTCTCCAATATGGATTCACGCGACGTTAGACGCACTGCTGTGCCTCTCTACGATATACTTTGTTCTTTATTAATAATCTTAATTTTTTTTCTCGCAGGATTTATTGTAGAGCCGCACAGCGGTGCGTTTACGCAAAGTATTTCCCCAATATGGATTCACGCGACGTTAGACGCACTGCTGTGCGTCTCTACGATATACTTTGTCTTTATTAATAATCTTATTTTTTTTCTCGTTCCGAAATACGGATTCACGCGACGTTAGACGCACTGCTGTGCGTCTCTACGACATACTTTGTCTTTATTAATAATCTTAATTTTTTTCTCGCAGGATTTATTGTAGAGACGCACTGCTGTGCATCTACGCAAAGTTTTTCTCCAATATGGATTCACACGATGTTAGACGCACTGCAGTGCGTCTCTACTGAAAAACATTCTCAAAAGGGATTCTTTTTTAAAAATATGAAAACAAAAAAATCCACTCCTTTCGGAATGGATTTGTATATAAATTGAATTTCTTATTTGATTAAGAAAGTGCAGCTTTAACTTGGTCAGCAGCTTCTTGGAATTGAACAGCTGATAAGATTGGCATACCAGAGTTATCAATTAATTCTTTTGCAATTTCAGCATTTGTTCCTTGCAAACGAACGATAATTGGCACATTGATAGCATCTCCCATGTTTTTGTAAGCGTCAACAACACCTTGAGCAACACGGTCACAACGAACGATTCCTCCGAAGATGTTAATCAAAATAGCTTTTACGTTTGGATCTTTCAAGATAATTCTGAAAGCTGTTTCAACACGTTTTGCGTCAGCAGTTCCTCCTACGTCAAGGAAGTTAGCAGGCTCAAAACCAGCATATTTAATTAAATCCATAGTTGCCATTGCAAGACCAGCTCCGTTTACCATACATCCTACAGTACCGTCAAGATCTACATAGTTTAGACCAACTTCTTTAGCTTCAACTTCGATAGGATTCTCCTCACGGATATCTCTCATTTCAGCATATTTAGGTTGTCTGTATAAAGCGTTATCGTCGATATTTACTTTAGCATCAACAGCTAATATTTTGTTATCAGAAGTTTTTAAAACTGGGTTGATTTCAAACATAGAAGCATCAGAACCAATGTAAGCATTGTATAATGCATCGATGAATTTCACCATTTCTTTGAAAGCATTTCCAGAAAGACCTAAGTTGAAAGCAACTCTTCTAGCTTGGAAACCTTGTAATCCAACAGATGGATCAATTTCTTCAGTAAAGATTAAGTGCGGCGTATGCTCAGCAACTTCTTCAATATCCATTCCACCTTCAGTAGAATACATAATCATGTTGCGTCCTGTACCTCTATTCAATAAAACAGAAACATAAAATTCAGAAGTTTCGCTTTCACCTGGATAGTAAACATCTTCTGCAACTAATATTTTGTTTACTTTTTTACCTTCAGGCGGAGTCTGAGGCGTGATCAATTGCATTCCGATGATTTGTTCTGCAATTTCTTCAACTTGCTGTAAGTTTTTTGCCAGCTTAACTCCTCCACCTTTTCCACGACCACCTGCGTGAATTTGTGCTTTTATTACGTGCCATCCTGTACCAGTTTCGGCAGTTAATTGTTTTGCGCCAGCCTACAGCTTCAACCGGATTGTTAGCTATAATTCCGCGTTGTACGCGTACTCCGTAACTCGCTAAAATTTCTTTTCCTTGATATTCGTGTATGTTCATAATATAGAATTTGTCTGGTTCTGAATTTATTTCAGAATAAAAGTGCGACAAAAGTAACAAAATACAACTTAATAGTAAAATCTTTTTCAATTAAATAAATGTTACCTATAGGTATTAAACGTTGATTCTTTTGCAAAGCAAACAAATCGTTAACGAAAGACTTTGTTAATGTTAACACAAAACCGCTAAAACGTTTGATATTTAACAAAAACTTCACTGAATTCAAGACCTAAGCGACGATTTTTCTTAATATATTTTATTCTCAATTATGATTTTGATAATTCGCAATCGTTTATATAATAATATTATCATTTAAGAACCGTTTTTCTAATATTACAACAAAAATGAAAGCGAATACATAATTTCAATACATTATGTTTAACGAAATCTTTATTTTTGTAGAAAAAATATCAAGAATGAGAGTTAAAGAACAAGGGCTTTATCTGCCTGAATTTGAACACGACAATTGTGGTGCAGGATTTATTTGTAATTTGAATGGTATTAAGTCAAATGATATTATTCACAAAGCATTAGACATCTTAATTAAATTGGAACATCGTGGTGCAGTTAGTTCTGATGGACGAACTGGTGACGGGGCCGGAATTTTATTCGACATCCCTCATGATTTTTTTAAGAAAGTTTGTGACTTTGAAATCCCAGAAACGCGTGAGTATGCAGTAGGAATGGTTTTTTTACCAAAAAGCAAAAACCAGGTTTCGTTTTGTATTAATGCATTTGAAGCAACTATCAAAGACCAAAACTTAAAAGTCTTAGGTTGGAGAGATGTACCAGTTGACGTTGAAAATTTAGGGCAAATCGCCGCAGAAAAAGAACCAACAGTTAAACAAGTTTTCGTTTCTAAAAACGGACAAAATTTAACTGAACAAGAATTTAATGCAAAACTTTTTGCGACTAGAAAAAATTGCAGAACATGCCGTAAGAGGTTCTAAGACTTCTGAAAGCCATATGTTTTATTTTACTAGTTTATCGACAACTACTATAATATATAAAGGTCTATTGATGCCGGAAGACATCAGCCGTTATTATATAGATTTAAAAGATCCAGACTTGGTGACGCGTTTAGCGCTTGTTCACCAGCGTTTCTCTACAAATACATTCCCATCTTGGGACTTAGCGCGACCGTTTAGATACATGTGTCATAATGGTGAGATCAACACACTTCGTGGAAACGTAAGCCGTATGCGTGCTCGTGAAGAGCTTATGCAGAGTGCTGTTTTTGGCGATGATATTAAAAAATTATTCCCAATTATCTTAGAAGGAAAATCAGATTCTGCTTCTATGGATATGGTGGTTGAACTTTTATTAATGACTGGACGTTCTCTTCCAGAGGCAATGATGATGGTTGTTCCTGAAGCTTGGGAAAAACACCAGACAATGTCTCCGGAGAAAAAGCATTCTACGAGTTTAACGCTTGTATTATGGAACCTTGGGATGGTCCAGCTTCGATTCCCTTTACAGATGGAAACGTAATTGGTGCTTTACTAGACAGAAACGGATTGCGTCCTTCTCGTTACACCTTAACAAAAAGTGGTTTCGTAATCATGTCGTCAGAAATTGGTGTATTAGATATCGATCCAGAAGATGTAATTCAGCACGGTCGTTTAGAGCCAGGAAAAATGTTCTTGGTTGATATGAACGAAGGTCGTATTATCGAAGATGAAGAAGTTAAAAAAGCGATAGTTACAAAACGTCCTTATAAAGAATGGCTGGATGCTAACTTATTACCATTAGCTAATATTCCATACACAAATAATCCTACTCCAGTTGAGAAATTAGATTTCTTAACGAGACAAAAATTATTTGGTTACACGATTGAAGATTTAAAAACAATCATCAATCCAATGGGAGGTCAAGGAGCTGAAGCAATCAGTTCTATGGGTAACGATACGCCTTTGGCAGTATTGTCAGACCAGCCACAATTGTTGTACAACTATTTCAAGCAGTTATTTGCTCAGGTTACCAATCCGCCTTTGGATGGTATTCGTGAAGAAATCATTACTGATATCAGTTTAGCAATTGGAGGGGATTTCAATATTTTTGAAATTGAATCTAAACAATGTAAAAAACTAAAAATCCAAAATCCAGTTATTTCTAACGAGGATTTAGATAAAATCAGAAACATTGATCACGCAGATTTCAAATCGGCTACTATTTCTACTTTATACAAAATAGAAAAAGGAGTTAACGGCTTAGAGCGCGCGCTTGAAAAATGTGTTCAGGCAACTTTCAAAGCGGTTTCTGAAGGGTGCAATATCATCATTTTATCAGATAGAGGTGTTAGCGAAGAATTTGCTCCAATCCCTATGCTATTGGCTTGTTCTTACATTCACCACTCTTTGAATATTTTACAGGTTCGTTCTAAATTCGGAATCATTATTGAATCTGCAGAGCCTCGTGAACCGCATCATTTTGCTTTACTGTTCGGATACGGCGCAAGTGCGATCAATCCATACATGGTAAATGAAATTATTCACGATCAGGTAAACCAAGGATTCATTAAAGGTGTAAAAGCTGATTATGCGATTGTAAATTACAACAAAGCGATTGCGAAAGGAATCGTTAAAATCATGAACAAAATTGGTATCTCTACATTACATTCGTACAGAGTCGCGCAAATATTCGAGATTTTAGGCTTAAACAAAACATTTACTTCTAAATATTTCCCTTACACACCTTCTAGAATTGAAGGAATTGGTTTAATGGAAGTGGAGAAAGAGGTTAAAAAACGTTTCCAAAAAGCATTCCCAAATTCAAAAATCGCAAACTTGCTTTCTCTTGAAATTGGAGGTATTTACAGATGGAGACGTGGCGGTGAAAAACACATGTTTAACCCAACTACTATTTCTAAATTACAACAAGCGGTTCGTTTAAACAGCCCTGAAAGTTATAAAGAATACTCTAATGCCGTTAATGAGCAAAGCTCAAACTTAATGACTATTAGAGGTTTATTTGAATTCAACAACTTAGATCCAATTTCTATTGATGAAGTAGAACCGTGGACAGAAATTGTAAAGAAATTCAAAACGGGTGCGATGTCTTACGGATCTATCAGTAGAGAAGCACACGAGAATCTTGCGATTGCAATGAACAGAATTGGCGGGAAAAGTAATTCTGGAGAAGGTGGAGAAGATCCAAAACGTTTCCAGAAAGAAATTAACGGAGATTCTAGAAATAGTGCCATCAAACAAGTTGCATCAGGACGTTTTGGTGTTTCGATCAACTATTTGACAAACGCTAAAGAAATTCAGATTAAAATGGCTCAGGGAGCGAAACCTGGTGAAGGTGGACAATTACCTGGAGAAAAAGTAGTGCCGTGGATTGCTGAAACTAGAAACTCTACACCTTATGTAGGTTTGATTTCGCCTCCTCCTCACCACGATATTTATTCTATTGAGGATTTATCTCAGTTGATTTACGACTTGAAAAATGCAAACCGTGAAGCACGTGTAAACGTAAAATTAGTATCTGAAGTGGGTGTTGGAACGATCGGCGCCGGTGTTGCCAAAGCAAAAGCTGATGTTATCTTAATTTCAGGTTATGACGGAGGAACGGGTCTTGCTCCATTAACTTCATTACAACACACAGGTATTCCGTGGGAACTTGGTTTAGCTGAAGCACAGCAGACTTTGATCTTAAACGATTTAAGAAGCCGTGTAGTTTTAGAGTGTGACGGACAGTTAAAAACAGGTCGTGACGTAGCAATTGCTCGCATTATTAGGAGCAGAAGAATTTGGTTTTGCAACTGCACCACTTGTAGCTTCTGGATGTATCATGATGAGAGCTTGTCACTTAAATACTTGTCCAGTTGGTATTGCAACTCAGGATCCTGAATTGAGAAAAAATTTCAAAGGAACTCCAGAGCACGTAATCAACTTCATGTATTTTATTGCTGAGGAATTAAGAGAAATCATGGCGCAATTAGGTTTCAGAACCTTAAAAGAAATGGTAGGTCAGTCACAAAAATTAAATGTGAATAAAGCGATCAAACATTACAAAGCAAATGGTTTAGATTTATCATCAATTCTATACAAACCAGAAAAAGCAAAAACGGTTCCAAATCACAATACGACCGAACAAGATCACCAACTTGAAAATGTATTGGATTTTGCGATCATCAAAGAAGCAATTCCGTCTATTTATAGAAAAGAAAAAACAAGAGTTACGTTTAAAATTAAAAATACAGACCGTTCTGTAGGTGCTATTTTGAGTAATGAAATCTCAAAAATATATGGCGCACAAGGATTACCTGATGACACTATTTTAGTTGATTTTGAAGGTTCTGCTGGACAAAGTTTTGGTGCTTTTGCAACAAACGGATTGTCGTTTAAAATTCACGGAAACTGTAATGATTATTTAGGAAAAGGACTGTCTGGAGGAAAATTGATTATCAAAGTCCCTCCTACTGCAACCTTTAAACCTGAAGAAAACATCATTATTGGAAACGTTGCCCTTTACGGAGCCATTACCGGAGAGGCTTATATTAATGGTATGGCCGGAGAGCGTTTTTGTGTGAGAAATTCTGGAGCAACAGCCGTTGTTGAAGGAATTGGAGATCACGGATGCGAATACATGACCGGCGGTACAGTGGTAGTTTTAGGAAAAACAGGAAGAAACTTCGCGACTGGTATGAGCGGTGGTGTAGCTTATGTTTACGATCCAAATAAAAAATTCGATTCGACTGTATGTAACATGGAAATGGTTGCATTCGACCCAATGGAAGAAGAGGACGTTACAAAACTAAGACGATTGATCAAAAATCATTCCCTGTACACTAGCAGTCCATTAGCAAAAAGAATTTTAGCAGACTGGGAAAATGAGCAGAAACATTTCGTAAAAGTAATGCCGACTGATTACAAAAAGGCATTACAACGAATTGCAGAAGAGAAAAAAATAGAAGAATTAATAGCTGGATAAAAATCAATTTCAAAAAATAAAATTCCAAATTCCAATGGCAAGATCAATGCCTATAGTAATAAAAAATTGGAATTTGGAATTTAAAGAAATTGGAATTTAATTTAAAATGTCATGGGTAAAATAGGCGGATTTAAAGAATATAATAGAGCCGACGAAAGTAATTTAGCAGTAGCAGAACGCGTTTCTAACTATAACGAATTTACTATTCCGTTAGCAGAAGATAAGAAAAAAGAACAAGGTTCAAGATGTATGGATTGTGGTATTCCTTTTTGCCACAGTGGTTGTCCGTTAGGGAATTTAATTCCAGATTTTAACGACATGGTACATCAGGAAGAATGGCAGAGTGCATTAGAGATTTTACAGTCGACTAATAACTTTCCAGAATTTACAGGTCGCTTATGCCCTGCTCCATGCGAAAAAGCATGTGTATTAGGAATCATTCAAGATCCTGTTGCGATCGAAAACATCGAGAAAAATATCGTTGAAAGAGGTTTTGCTGAAGGATGGATTAAACCACAGACTCCAAAAACTAGAACTGGAAAAACAGTAGCTGTTATTGGTTCTGGACCTGCAGGTTTAGCAGCGAGCACAACAATTAAACAGAGCAGGTCACACCGTTACTGTTTTTGAAAGAGACAATGCTATTGGAGGTTTATTACGTTACGGAATCCCTAATTTCAAATTAGAAAAAGAAATTATCGACAGACGCGTAATTATCCTTGAAGCAGAGGGAATCACTTTTAAAACGAATATAAATGTTGGTGTTAACTTCAGCGTAGAAGAATTAAACGCATTTGATTCTATCGTTTTATGCGGAGGAGCAACGGAAAGAAGAAGCTTGCCAACTAAAGGAATCGAAAGTAAAGGTGTTGTTCAGGCAATGGATTTCTTAACACAGCAGACTAAAGTTTTATTTGGAGAATCTATCCCAGATCAAGTAAAAGCTACTGGAAAAGATGTAATCGTTATTGGTGGTGGCGATACTGGTTCTGACTGTGTTGGAACATCAAACAGACACGGAGCTAAGTCGGTAACTAACTTTGAAATTTTACCAAAACCTCCAGTTGGAAGAAGCGAGTCAACTCCTTGGCCTTTCTGGCCGTTGCAGTTAAAAACATCCTCTTCTCACGAAGAAGGCTGTAACAGAAACTGGTTAATCAACACTAAAGAATTCATTTCTAATGATAAAGGTGAATTAACTGGATTAAAAACAGTTGAAGTACAATGGAAAATGACTCCTGGTCAGCGTCCTGAATTAATCGAAAAAGAAGGTTCTGAAAAAATCTGGCCTTGCGATTTAGCTTTACTAGCTTTAGGATTTACAGGTCCAGAGAAAACATTGAGCGAGCAATTAGGAATCGAAACTGACGCAAGAAGCAATTATAAAGCCCACAATTATCAGACAAATGTTCCACATATTTTCACTGCTGGTGATATGAGAAGAGGACAATCTTTAATTGTTTGGGCAATTTCTGAAGGCCGTGAAGTCGCAAGAGAAGTAGATTTATTCTTAATGGGTTCTACCAATCTTCCAACTAAAGGAAGAGGAGATTTACCTAGTTTGTAATCTTTTAAGGTTCTAAGATATTAAGGTACTATCCCGAGACTTCGGGACTAAGTTTTTTTCTTAGCATTTAATTAATCTTTTCAAATAAACAACATAATTACTACAAACCCTTGAATTGATATTCAGGGGTTTTGTTTTTTTTAGCCACTGATTTCAAGATTAAATGGATTTTCTATTTCAAACATAGCCCGTGGTTTTATGCATTTTGCGAATAATCCAAATTAAAAATTAGTGTAATTGGTGTAATTCGTGGCAAAAAAAAATATTTTGAAGCATCGCAATAGGCATTTTAGTAAACATAGTTCCCGCTTTCGGCTATATCTCTCCGTTCCACTGCGAGGATACCGCCTCAATCGGAGCTGAACCCAAACATCTGGCTTCTTTTAAAAACTTAGGAAAAAAAGAAATCCATTTAATCTGTGCAATCTTTGGCAAAAAACAAGTTCAACAGCATTTAAGAATAAGTTAAATTCGTGAATTCGTGGCAAAAAAACTTAGTACCTTAGCATCTTAAAACCTCAGCACCTAACAAAAAGGTTATAAAAATCTAAATTAAGTCGATTTTTGTTTAAAATTAAACATTTTGTTATAATTTGTTATTTTTCTACAAAAAATTTGTCGTTACTCAAAAGTGTAATAACTTTGCCCAAAATGATTTAAAAATGCAAGCAAAAGATTTACTGCAGTTAGCAGACCAATTTGGAAGTCCATTATATGTTTATGATGCCGAAAAAATCCAATCTCAGTACAATAGGTTAACTAAAGCTTTCTCTAAGGTAGAAAACTTGAGAGTTAATTACGCCATGAAGGCATTGTCAAACGTTGCGATTCTTCAGTTATTAAAGAACATGGGGTCTGGTTTAGATACTGTATCAATTCAAGAAGTTTTATTGGGACTTCATGCTGGCTATGATCCTGACAAAATTTTCTTTACACCAAACGGAGTTTCTCTAGAAGAAATCGAAGAAGTTGTCGCAATGGGTGTACAAATCAATATTGATAACTTATCTATTCTGGAGCAATTCGGAACAAAATATCCACAAATTCCGGTATGTATTCGTATCAACCCACACGTAATGGCGGGTGGAAATGCCAATATTTCTGTTGGACATATCGACAGTAAATTCGGAATCTCTGTTCACCAAATACCACATATTTTGCGAATTGTAGAGAATACAAAAATGAGCATCGTGGGAATCCACATGCACACAGGATCTGATATTTTAGATATCGAAGTATTCTTGTATGCTGCCGAAATCTTATTCGATACGGCTAAACATTTCAAAGATTTAGAATTCTTAGATTTCGGAAGCGGATTCAAAGTTCCTTACAAAAAAGACGATATCGAAACAGACATCGAAGAATTAGGTAAAAAATTATCAAAAAGATTCAATGCTTTCTGTACAGAATATGGCAGAGATTTAACGCTGATTTTCGAACCAGGAAAATTCTTGGTGAGCGAAGCAGGTTTCTTCTTAGCAAAAGTAAACGTAGTAAAACAAACAACATCAACAGTTTTCGCTGGAGTGGATAGTGGTTTTAACCACTTAATTCGTCCAATGTTTTACGGTTCACAACATTATATCGAAAACATCTCTAACCCTAAAGGAAAAGAGCGTTTTTACTCTGTTGTAGGATACATTTGCGAAACAGATACTTTTGCCAACAACCGTAGAATTTCAGAAATTACAGAAGGTGATATTTTAGCTTTCAGAAATGCTGGTGCATACTGCTTCTCAATGTCATCTAACTATAATTCAAGATACAAACCAGCCGAAGTTTTATGGAAAGACGGAAAAGGGATTCTAATTCGCGCTCACGAAACTTTCGAAGATTTACTTAAAAATCAAATTCCGTTGCCACAAGAAATTGCTTGCAACAGTTTAAAAATAAAAAAAAAGAGAATATCTAGTTAATCCCGTTTCTTAATTGAGGCGGGATTTTTTTTATTTTAGATTTTAGTCCCGAAGCCTCGGGATAGATTTTAGATTAATGCGTTTGTCTGGCTGATCGAAGTTGAAGCTTTAGGATAGATTTTAGATTAATACATTTGTCAGGGTGAGCGAAGTCGAAGCTTCTGGATAGATTGTAGATTAATGCATTTGTCAGGCTGAGCGAAGTCGAAGCCACGCAAAACAACCATAAAGTATAGAGAATAATTCAGCTTTATTTAAGCGCCAAACCGGACAGGTTTTAAAAACCTGTCCGGTTTACTAAACGACTACAATTGGAATTTGGAATTTAAAAAATTGGAATTTCTATTTTATGGAATATCCACCCCTATCCCTTATGCAGAGTAACATTTTGTAATTAAACACAGAATTATACTACAAATTATTTACTTTTGCAGAATTACTCAACAAAGAAACATAGAACTTATGAGATCTATTGTGCCAATAGAATGAAAAAGATAGCATAAACACAAATCACGCTTCAAAATTGAGACTTCATTTTTTTATTGTAGAAAACTAAACACACCTAAACATGATTTTTATATATATCATATCAATTTTTTTAGCAATCATTATAATTGTAACTGCAATATTTAAAAAAATAAATAAAAATATTTCAACTTTAGAAATAATTGCGACCAATATTTATGTTTTTTCACTTATCTTTTTATCTTATGGAATACAAACTCACAGCAATCAATATTATACTGCTATCGATCCCATTGATGGAGAATGCTATATTCCTTTTGGCGAAAAACATATTATCTCTTTAATCTTTTACTTTATAGCCTTTAATGTTTCAATTCTATTAATTTGGTTAAAAGAAAACAAATTACCACCTCTAACGAGAGTTTTGTCTTTGAGTTTTCTGGTAATTGGCACAATTATATGGTTTATCGTTTTATTACAAATATCCAATCACGATATAGGTGGTTATGACCCATCAGAACATTATTATCTTTTTGTGCCTATATCAATTATAAGCCTAATAATTTCAATAAGTCTTATAATTCAAAGTGTAAAAAATAAAATGATTGAAGCAAAGGAAGTAACATACTCAAATAAATTTCTGAATAGATTAAATCTCTTCTTTGCTCAAAAAAGCAATTTGCCGCTTTGGAGTTTTATTCTAGTGATTCCATTATTATTGCTTATAACATTTTTCCTTATTTTATTTGGACAAGAGCCAAATTCACTTATAAAGGTATTTACTGAAACGGCAACTTGGAGATTTTCTCAACAAATTCCTCCACCATATCTTGATCATAAAGGACATTATTTATGTACCGTCGCAAGCATCTGGAAATCCTAAAGTTGTAAAACCTATACGGTTAGGTAAAAGAAATAAAAATACAATAATAGTTAACAGACAATTACTCATTGCAAATGCATTCGAAGAAATGATTCAGGATTTCTCGCCTAAATTGCATTACTTCATACGAACTAATTACGATAAATATGGTTATAATTTATCTAAAAAAATTAACACCAGACAAATGTCTAATTTAACTTATTTAGTAATGAAACCTTTAGAATGGTTATTTTTACTTTGCCTATATTTATTCTGTGAAAAACCAGAGGAAAAAATAAATAAACAGTATCAAAATTAAAAACGTTACCTCTACAAAATCAGAAAAATACAGATAGCGCGGATTAATTCGGAATATTATCCCATCTGCTAGCGCGAGCGTCTCGCTCGTGAACAAGACAACTGATTAAATAATAAGATAAAACGTTGCGGGCACGAGCGAGACGCTCGAGCTAGCAATGAGGACGCTATCAAAAGTTTTTCGGAGGAAAATGTATTTAATTATTTTAATACTTTTAATGAATCTGTAACTGGAAGTTTCATAACAAATAATTCTTGCAATTTCAATCCTCTAGATAAAGTTGTCGAACTTTATGAACGTTTGGTTCAGGCTGAAAAAGACAAAGTTGAATATTTAGAAAAACTACTGAAAGGAAAATAATTTCCTCAAAAATAAATTCTACAAAAGCACAAATATCTTCTTATTTTGTGCTTTTTTTGTAACCAAGAAAATTCGAACCCAAATTTTAAACCAATGAAATTAAATCTACTCACACTCTTTTTTGTATTTTCATCAGCCTTTATTTACTCTCAAAAAAGGATTAATATAATTTTAGATCCAAAAATAAAAGCGCTTAGTCTGGAAAATATAAACACCACCAGCGATCGAACAAAATATATGACTGATTCAATTTACGAAACGGTTTATAGAGGAAAAAACATGGTAGAAGATACCGTTTATTACGACAATTTAAAAAATAACTTTACAAGGAAAGATTTCAGTTGTAATCATTATTATATCAAGGATACATTAGTAATCAAAGGAGGTTTTGGCAGTAGATTTCAGGTGTACGGTTTCGTTGCCAAAGTATTTCCAAATAAAACCGCAGAAATAAAATTACGCAAGTATTGGGGTTATCCATCTTACTTTACTAGCAGAGATCAAGTAGATGCAAAAAGCGAAATATTAGTTAAGACAAAAACTTCAAAACTTGTTCTGAACAGATTACCCAACAACAAATCTGATCGCAAACATATTTTTGGCTGTGTTGATTTTTTAAGTGAAGATTTTTTTATTGAAATGAAAGACAAAAAAAAGGAGAACTTTATAAGGAAAAAAACACTATGGAATATAAGATTTATTTTGATAGTAGGTATTTAAAAGATGATGAGTAACATTAAAATTTTGTTGTAAAATATAATATCCCAAAACCTATGAAACCTACAATCCCAATATTTATAATATTCCTACTATTCACAACAAATTCCTTCAGCCAAACAATTGCTGATTTAAAACTAAAACCAAAAGAAATTCCAAAAACCTATACTTTAAGCGACGGTAATATTTGCATTACGCCTCAGGCTTGCAGTTTTTATAATGATATTGAAACCTACAGCAACATTGTTGGAACTATAAAAAGTAAAGCAATTCAAAGTTTTAAAAGCAAAACAGATCGTGGTTCTATTATGTATTTTGAATTTGAACATACCTTTAAAGGCGACAGATTCCTGCAAGGCTTGCTTTGGGGAAAAGACGGCCAGCCAACAGATGAACATCCGGAAGAATATTTGGCAAAAGGAAAATTCCTAATCATTTGGAGTTTTCGTCCAGAAAGCGCTTTAAAGGAAAAATCAGAGTCTAAAATTGAGGCGATTTTGGAATAAAATAAAAGTCTGAATTGGAAATATTGTGACTTCACTTAGAATTCATCTTTTAATATTATCTTCGTATTGAAAAATCTTCATCATAAATAATACAAAAAATGAAACCGCAAATACGAATCCTTCTCTACTCAATCCTATTCTTTTTATATCTTACTTCAACATCTTTTTTTCTTTCGTTAGGACAAGTATTGAAGACAGATCCCTATATTACTTTAGGTTGCGGTTTTGCTGTTTTTAATCTTATTTATGCTTTCCTAGCTTTAAAATGGAAACCAGTTTTAAATATAATATTTGCTATTGCAATTGCGGCTTTGTCATTATTTCTAGCTTTGCAATTTACTAATTTACATCTTCTTATAAATTACGATCCGTATCAGGTTAAAACTGCCATATTTGCCAATGCTTTCTTTTCCATTATTTTTTGGGAAATTGTGTATCAGGTGAAGATCAGAAAATCATAAAAATCAATATCAATTGCCTACAGCTTTAGCTGGAGGTTAATAAAAGTCTTTTATATTAAGGCTTTAGCTAAAAAGCGCATTTCTTTTGGCTAAAGCCTTTTTCCTTTAGCAACAAATACCTCCAGTTAAAACTGGAGGCAAATCATTTTATATTTCATAAAAAATCCAATAAATTAATTTTATCAAAAAATGATTAAATACTTAAAAGATAATTCATTAGATTTACCTTAAGTATTTAAAAATCAAACTCATGAAACGACAGCCATCAATAGATATTGTTCGCGGCATTGTAATGATTATTATGGCTCTCGATCATGTTCGGGATTTGATGCACGTCGATTCGATTACGCAGAGTCCGACTGATTTGGCTTCTACTTCACCTTTGTTGTTTTTTACACGCTGGATTACGCATTTGTGTGCGCCTATTTTTGTTTTCTTGGCGGGAACTTCAATTTATCTTTCACTTCAAAACAAAAACGATTTTACCAAAACCAGACAGCTTTTATTAAAAAGAGGACTTTGGTTAATCTTACTCGAATTTACAATTGTCAATTTTGGGTTGTTTTTCGATATTGGTTTTCACACACTTTTATTTGAAGTAATAGCCGCGATAGGTTTTGGGTTTGTTATTTTAAGTTTACTGCTAAAGGTCCGTTCCAAGATATTAGGTATAATTGGACTGGTAATTATCTTTTTCCATAATCTTTTACCGCTTATTCCGTTTGCAGAAAATTCAGTTTTAAAAACGATTTTAACGCCATTATTGGGCCCAGTTGTATTTCCGTTTGCTGGAAAAGCATTTATTATGGGTTATCCGCCTATTCCGTGGCTGGGAATTATGCTCGTTGGCTTTGCCACAGGAAAATTCTTCGAACTCGTAGAAGCACAAAGAAAAAAATATTCCTAAAAATTGGTTTGAGCGCTTTGGCTTTATTTATAGTATTTCGGTTTATAAATATTTATGGCGATCCCGCTTTGTGGACTGCGCAAAAAGATTTGGTTTTTACGTTTTTATCTTTTATGAATGTAACGAAATATCCGCCATCGCTCCTATTCTGTTTAGTGACTTTAGGAATTCTGTTTTTACTGCTCGCCTTTGCGGAACAATTTCATAATACGGTTAAAAAAGTTACCTTGGTTTACGGAAAAGTGCCTTTGTTTTATTTTGTCGTTCACTTTTATGTCATTCATATTCTAACGCTTTTTATGCTTTTCGCACAAGGCTTCAATTGGCGGCAATTGGAATTTGTCGCAGGAACTTTTGGCAGACCTAAAGGCGTTGAAAGCGACCTGCCTCTTTGGTCAATTTATTGTATCTGGCTTTTTGTTGTGGCACTGCTATATAAACCTTGTCAATGGTTCGGGAAATATAAAGCTGAAAAGCAGTATTGGTGGCTGAAGTATATTTAATTTTTCTAAAATGGCTAGAAGGAATATTGTAATTCTAGTTATATAGAATGTATAAAAAACAGCCGAATTTCGTACGTATTTTTTTATATTAGCATCTTGAATTTTTCCAAGCCAAAATACTAACTATGAAAATTAGAATTCTAATACTTTTATCTTTAATTGCGATTTCTTGTAAAAAAGAAAAACAAACCATAATTGAAACACCAAAAAAACAAGAAAAAGATACGTTAGAAATTGCTTCAAAAACAACATCTGAAACTCCAAAAACAGATACAATCGTACTTTCTTCCAAGCATAAAACGAACAAAATTTTATGTGATTTGGATGGAGACGGAAAAAACGAAACCGTAGAAATAGTAAGAAGTACAAAAAGCGATAAAAGCGGTTTGAAAATAACTTTCGGAAACGGAAGAAGAACTGATTTTCTTGGTCTGGGAAATACTGTTTTAGCACAAGGTTTTGATGAAATTGACTGGGCAGGAATATTTGAAAAAGCTCCAAAAGGTGAAACGTACTGGAATAATGTAAATGACGACGGCGAAATAATGGCTGACGAAGAAGTAAACGAAGAAGAAAAAATTAAACTTCCAAATGACGGAATATTTATTCATGCCGAAGAAAGTCATGGCATGGCGGTATTATTTATATAAAAAACGGAAAATACGAATGGATTCAGCAGGAATAAAATTATACGGAATCTAACTTTTAAACTATTTTAAATTATGAAAATAAAATTTCTAGTATTACTAAGCATACTTTTTCTTGCAGGCTGTAAAGAATCAAATAAAATTGAAAGAGAAAACGAACCAACAATTTATGGTGTTGAAAGCGAAAATGAAGAAATGAATGCGGCAATACTAAAAGCAAATGAGACATTGGATGATTTTAACGCTGGATTATCGAATCCGAATGCTGACAGTCAGGCTTTAAAGATTAAGTTTTCAAATGCTAAAGGCATCGAACATATGTGGATTGGAGATATTGTATTTAAAGACGGTAAATATTCTGGTATTTTAAATAACGAACCCGAATATGTTACAGAATTCAAAGCAGGTGACAAAATAGATATTGATCCGTCTAAAATAAGCGATTGGATGTATCTAGAAAATGGTAAATTATTTGGCGGCTACACGATAAAGGTTTTGCGAAACAGAATGACCAATGAAGAGAAAAAACAATTTGATGAGGAAAGCGGTATGCAAATCGATTAATTTAAAATAATGATGAAAAATATTCTATTCTTTTTTTTATTTATAATTCTTTTTTCAAGTTGTAAAGAAGATAAAAAACAAGAAACTCAAGTTATTTCAAATACGGAATCAAACAAAGAAGAACAGTTCGTTTTAAACGTACAAAAAATCGATTCTACCCAATTTCCAAGCGTGATTAAATACGAAGGTTTTGTGAAAAATGCTGTTCGCTGGAAAGATAAACTTGGTGATAATATTGTTATTACTACTGAAACAGGCTATCATATTAACAAAAAGTTTGAGCATGAAACTGATGGATCAGATGCTGAATTGTTTGCGTATCATTTTATAGTTTCTGGAAATGAGGTAAAACAAACTTGGAAAGTTTACGATTTTATTGCCGATTGTCCGGTTGATATTGTGGCCTCGTTTGTAAAAAACTCTTTTCAAATTACTGATTTAAATAATAACGGAATTGCCGAAACTTGGCTGATGTATAAAACAACCTGTCACGGTGATGTGAGCCCTTGTGACATGAAAATTATTATGTACGAAGAACAGCAGAAATATGCGATACGCGTGCGAAAGCAGAGTTCAGGTTGGAGTTTTAGATAATGGTGAAAAACAATTTATAGGCGGTGAATATAAACTGGATGAGAACTTTAAAAAAGGTCCAAAAGTCTTTAAAGAGTTTGCCGAAAAATTATGGAAAGATAATTTGATTGAAACTTGGGAAGATTAAGTATTCTTTCTTTAAAGCAAATTACGCACAAAAAATCATGCTGAAAATTTAAATCTTTATTTTTCCGCCAGTTTGTGTCATTTCGTCGAAAGGAGAAATCGCACACGGGGTTCCACAAATATTTGTTATTTCACTTTGCATCCGTTCCTCGCAATTAAAAACTTCACCTTCTCCAGTCTAGATACCTTATTTATTATGAAAAACTAAAGACCTAATCTAGCCCCGATAGAGCCGATATCCTCGCATCCCGATGGCTATCGGGAGGAGAGATAAAGGCGAAAGCGGGACTAAAGGTTATTATGAAAAATTGATTTCTGCTCCTTAAAATAAATCAAAAAAAAGGCATAGTTGTTGAAAGTTAAAAAAGATATATTTACACCTTCAAAAGAGATACTATGCAAAAAACTACTTTACTATTTTTTATATTCTTTTTGGTTCTTTCTTCGTGCGGGGTAAAAACGACTCAGGCGTTAATAAGCGACGGAAATTATGACAGTGCTATTGATCGCGCTGTAGAGGCTTTGAGGACAAATAAGGATGCAAAAGGAAAACAAGATTATGTGTATTTACTCGAAGAGGCTTTTGCCAAAGCGAAAGACCGTGACCTGCGTAATCTGGAAATGCTTTCTAAAGATACCAATCCGGCAAATGCTGAGCGAATCTACAATACGTATTTACAACTCAATAACCGTCAGGAAAAAATTAGTCCGATTTTGCCTTTGAAATTAATAAAGCAAGGCAGAAATGCAAATTTTCCGTTTGATAATTATTCCAATGAAATTGTAAACAGCAAAAATGCACTTTCAAAATATTTGTACGAGAACGCTTCTAACCTTTTGAAATCGAACAACAAAATGGATTTTAGAAAGGCGTATGATGATTTTGCTTATTTGGAAAGTATAAACCCAGGATATAAGAATACCAAGAAATTAATGGATGATGCTCTTTTTAAAGGAACTGATTTTGTGGATGTGTATGCGAAAAATGAAACCAATATGGTGATTCCGAAAATGCTTCAGGATGATTTGCTGGATTTTAAAACGTACGGACTTAATGATAAATGGACGGTTTACCATAGCGCAAGACAAAAAAATGTAACGTACGATTATAGTTTGATTATTAATTTTAGACAAATTGCAATCTCGCCAGAACAGATTAAAGAAAAAGAATTTGTGAAGGAAAGACAAATTAAAGACGGTGTAAAAACACTTCTGGACAGTCGCGGAAGACCTGTAAAGGATAGTTTGGGCAAAGAGATTAAAGTAGACAATTATAAAATACTTCGCGCAAGTGTTTATGAATTCAGACAATTTAAATCTTGTTTGGTAACTGCTAAAGTTGATTATGTAGATTTGAAATCAAATCAGCTGGTACAGACTTTTCCTATTAGCGACGAATATGTTTTTGAGAATATTTATTCGAAATATAAAGGAGACCGAAATGCCTGCGACGATAATTATCAAAGCTATTTTTCTAAGCGTGCTGTTCCTTTTCCGAATAACGAACAAATGGTTTTTGATACGGGTGAAGACTTAAAAGCGAAACTTAAAGATATTATTGTCAGAAATAAATTTAGACGATAACACCTAAAAACGATATAAAAGGGCGCATTAAATATGCGTCTTTTTTTGTTTACGATATTTCAATTAAAAAAAAATCACTTTTTTAACATTACGCAACCAAAAAGTTGCTTATATTCGCAACTAATTAGTTGCGTAATTCTATTTTAAAATGAAACGAGATATTTTTCAGGCCATTGCCGATCCTACCCGCAGAGCAATTTTAGTTTTGATTTCTTCAACTTCGTTGACACCAAATGCAATTGCAGAACAGTTTCAAACTACAAGACAAGCCGTTTCTAAACACATTAAAATACTGAATGAATGTGATTTGCTGGAAGAAAAAAAATTAGGCAGAGAAATTTATTATCAGCTCAAAATAGATAAAATGAAAGAAATAGATCATTGGCTGGAGCAATTTAAAAAGATTTGGGAACAGCGTTTTGATCAATTGGATCAAGTATTAATGAATTTAAAATCTAAAGAAAATGAAATCTGATCTTTTAATTAATTTTTCTGTAGACAAGGAAAATAAAACAGTAAATGTAAAACGCGAATTTAAGGCGTCATTGTCAAACGTTTGGTCTGCCTGGACAGAAGCTTCCATTCTGGATTTGTGGTGGGCGCCGGCTCCGTTTAAATCCAAAACAAAGTTTATGGAATTTAGAGAGGGCGGAAAAAGATTGTATGCGATGGTGAGTCCTGAGGGAGATGAACGCTGGGCTGTATTTGAATATAATTCAATTTCTCCTAAAACAAATTTTAAACATTCGTCTACTTTCTGCGATTCAGAAGGGCTTCCAAATTCTGCTTTAGGCAGTTCTTATTGGGACATTACTTTCTCTGAAGAGGGAGATTCTACAATTGTTGCTATTGCGATTAAGCGCGACAGTTTAGAAGAATTAGAAAAAATAATTGAAATGGGTTTCAAAGAAGGCTTTACAATTGCGATGGAAGGTTTAGATAAAATTCTGGAAACAAATAAATAAAATTATTCTAAGAAATAACTATTAATAAATTTAAAATCTAAAGAAAATGAAATCGAATCTATTAATGAATTTTACTGTAAACAAGGAAAATAATACTGTAAATGTAAAACGCGAGTTTAGTGCTTCTCTAGCAAACGTTTGGTCTGCTTGGACAGAAGCGACGATTTTGGATCAATGGTGGGCGCCGGCACCATGGAAATCAAAAACAAAAAGTATGGATTTTAAAGAAGGCGGACGCAGATTGTATGCAATGCTTGGCCCAGAAGGTGAAGAACATTGGGCAATCGCCGATTTTACTTCGATAAGTCCGAAAACCAATTTTAAATATCTGGATGCTTTTTCAGACAGCGAGGGAAATTTGAATACCGAATTTCCGCGTTCGGATTGGGATGTAACTTTTTCGAAGCAAGGCAGTTCTACATTTGTTGATATTGTAATCAAGCACGAAAAACTATCTGATTTGGAAGCGATCATTCAAATGGGCTTTAAAGAAGGATTTACCATTGCAATGGAAGGTTTAGATGCAATTTTTGCAGAGCAATAAATAATCTTAAATTACTAACAAAGCTGGGGTAAAAAAGGGAATTTGATGTATTAAATTCGTATTTTCGTTTTTATTCTTTTACCTGCTTACTTCAATGAACAAATTTATTACCCTGGCTTTCTTTCTTTTTTCTTTCACTTTAATATTCAGCCAAAAAAACAAAACCAAAGTCGCAGAAATACAAAAACCATTCGTTTTAGGTGTTATTGACGAAATTCAATCGAAAGAACTTAACGAAAAAAGAATACTAAATATTTATCTTCCTGAAGCTTACAATCCTTCTGAAAACATAAAATATCCTGTTATATATTTATTGGACGGCTCTGCCGATGAAGATTTTATACACATTACTGGTTTAGTTCAATTTAATAGTTTTGAGTGGATCAACCAAGTTCCAAAATCAATTGTAGTAGGAATTGCAACTGTAGACAGAAGAAGGGATTTTACATTTCCAACAACTATTGAAAGTGATAAAAGCCGTTTTCCAAGCGGTGGTCATTCGGATCGTTTTATTGCTTTTATCGAAAAGGAACTACAGCCTTTTATTGAGCAAAGATATAAGACAAATGATTCGAAAACTATTATTGGCCAATCTTTAGGCGGATTATTAGAAACTGAAATTTTGTTTAAAAAGCCTTTTCTTTTTAATAAATACGTCATTGTAAGTCCGAGTCTGTGGTGGAATAATGGTTCTTTACTTGATTTAGATTCAGAAATACTGAAAGAAGATTTTAAACAGCAGACCGACATTTATATTGCAGTTGGAAAAGAAGGCTTAACTCCCACAACAATTCCGCGAGTTATGGAAGTAGATGCTAATTTATTGACTGAAAAAATAAAAAAATCTAAAAGTAAAAACATCAAAGTTTATTTTGATTATTTACCAGATGAAAACCACGCAACTATCCTTCATCCAGCAGTATCGAACTCATTTAAAATCTTCTACCCTCAAGCAAAAAATAAAAATGAATAATATTGACGAAAATAAACTGGACAATCCTGTCTTGAATTCTTTATCTGAAAATCACGAAAAATTTTGCCTTGATTATAATGGAGTAAAATTTTACAATCCCGATTATTGTCCTTTTGGGGGCTTTATAAACCTCGAAAAAACTGAAAAAGCAACTGCTGACTACGCCTCATTATGTGAAAATTTTTATATTGTTGGAGAAAAGCCTAACATTTCAAGTCCTTTAAAGATCATCAAAGAATTGGTCTGCCTTCAAATGATTATCTCTAAAAAAATTCAACTAACTCCTAAAAATGAAATCATCAAACTTACAGATGAGCATACTAAAGAATTATTGGATTTAGTCAATTTAGTACAGCCTGGATATTTTAAACCAAAAACAGTCGCGCTGGGAAATTACTACGGAATCCTTATAGATAAAAAATTAATTGCTGTCGCAGGTGAGCGCATGAAAATGAATCATTTTACAGAAGTCAGCGCTATCATCACTCATCCAGATTACACTGGAAAAGGATATGCAAAACAATTGACTGCCTATGTTGTAAACAAAATTTTCGAAGAAGGTAAAACTCCTTTTTTAAATGTCGTAGAAAGTAACATTGGAGCTGTAAAATTATACGAAAAACTGGGTTTTGTTACGAGAAGAAAAATGAGTTTTTGGAATATTTCAAAATAGTAAACTGAAATATTCAAGACTGAAAAATAAAAAATTAGCCCTGATAATTATTATCAGGACTAAAATGAATTTATCCCAGCCATCCTTCTCGATCCAAACTTCTATACTGAATTGCTTCTGCAATATGCGACGAAACTATACTGGGCGCATCATCTAAATCGGCAATGGTTCTGGAAACTTTCAAAATTCTGTCATACGCTCGAGCGGAAAGATTCAGTCTTTCCATTGCGGTTTTCAACAGCTCTTTTGAAGCGTCATCTAAAACACAATATTCCCTAATTAATTTACTGCTCATTTGAGCATTGTAATGAACATTTTCTACCGCTTCAAATCGTTTGGTTTGAATTTCGCGTGCTTGCAGTTACACGTTTCCGAATTTCTACACTGCTTTCTGCTTTTCTTTCATCGGCCAATTTTTCAAACGGAACTGGTGTAACTTCTATATGAATGTCGATTCTGTCTAATAACGGACCCGATATTTTACTCATATAGCGCCGCATTTCGTGAGGTGAAGAAGTATTTGGCGTACTAGGATCGTTAAAAAATCCACTCGGACTTGGGTTCATACTGGCGACAAGCATAAATGAAGACGGATAGGTAATCGTAAACTTAGCGCGCGAAATAGTAACTTCTCGATCTTCTAACGGCTGGCGCATTACTTCAAGAACATCTCGTTTAAATTCTGGTAATTCGTCTAAAAACAAAACACCATTATGCGCCATCGAAATTTCTCCTGGTCGCGGATAACTGCCTCCACCAACCAAAGCTACATTCGAAATAGTATGGTGCGGACTTCTAAATGGACGCTGATTCATTAATCCAACTTCTTTTAATTTTCCTGCAACACTATGAATTTTAGTAGTTTCAAGTGCTTCCCGCAAAGTCATAGGAGGCAGAATACTCGGAACACGTTTTGCCAGCATCGTTTTTCCAGCTCCAGGCGGGCCTATTAAAATAATGTTGTGACCTCCCGCTCGCCGCAATTTCCATACAGCGTTTAATACTTTCTTGTCCGCGAACATCTGAAAAATCAAATTCTGGAAAATCCAACGTTTTATAAAATTCTGCCCTCGTATCTATTACTGTTGGCTGAAGCGTACCTTTTCCAGCAAAAAAGTCAATGATTTCTTTTAGATTCTCTACGCCATAAACATCTAAATCGGATACAATCGCCGCTTCCTTTACATTTTGAATGGGAAGAAAAAAACCTTTATAACCTTCTTCTTTTGCTTTGATGGCAATTGGTAAAGCACCGCGAATAGGCTGCAGACTTCCGTCTAAAGAAAGTTCACCCATAATAATATATCGCTCAATTTCTGGCGCTTTTATCTGATCTGAACCGACTAGAATTCCCATTGCCAAGGTCAAATCGTAAGACGAACCCTCTTTTCTAAGGTCTGCCGGCGCCATATTAATGGTAATTCTTTTTCCAGGCATACCGAAACCATTATTTTTAAGTCGTTGCAGCGATTCGGAAACTGCTTTCTTTTATAGCATTGTCTGGAAGTCCAACTAAATGATAACCAATCCCTTTATCCATATGAACTTCGACTGTAATTGTCGTTGCCTCTACGCCAAAAACGGCACTTCCATAAACTTTTACTAACATAAATATCTTTTCATTAAATGTTTTTAAAACTAATGAAAAATTATTATTATGTAAATATTTTATTACAAAATTTTTAAAATTAAAATGGAAGCTTGATTTGGATCTTAATTTCCTCCACAATCTTACTCAAATCCAAACTATTCTGATGTGACCAAAGTTCACTTTCTATGTGGTTATTTCGAATACAATTATGACATTCTATTATTTCATGTGAATAGCCTTTTCCTAATGTTGGTAAACTGACAACTGCTTCTTTTTCATCATTTATAAATAAAGAATACCCATCTGCCACATACCAAGGCGAATTCAATTCGATTCTCCCTTTTGAACCGCTTATTGAAGCTTTCATATCAGACTCTGAAACAATTGAAGCATGCAGAACCGATTGAGCAGATTCGTATTGCAGTATGATAGAAGTCTGCAAATCAATATTATTTTTATGCTTTACCGCTTTTGCAATAATCTCTTTTGGTTTTCCTAATAGTATATAAGACAGGAACAAAGGATAAACACCAATATCAAATAGCGCTCCGCCTCCTAAATCTTTATCAAAAAGTCTTTTATTTTCGATTTCACTTCCGTGAAAGGCAAAATCGGCTTTTATATAATTTATGCTTCCTATGACTCCGCTATTTATCTTTTGTAAAACATCTTGAACAGAAGGGATAAAGCGCGTCCAGAAAGCTTCCATAAAAAACCTGTTGAACTTTTTAGAAGCTTCAATCATAAGCTTGGTATCTTTATAAGACAAAGACATTGGTTTTTCACAAATAACATGTTTCCCATTTTCAAGCGCTTTTATCGATAATGACGCATGCGAATTATGCGGTGTCGCTATGTAAATAATTTCAACTTCTTTATCTTCAAAAAGTAAATCGTATGAATTATATATTCTTGAAGCATTAAATTTTTCTGCAAACTGCTCTGCCTTCGAAATATCTCTTGATGCAACAGCTGTTAGCTCTGCATCTTCAACTAATAATAAATCTGCTCGCAAACTGATTGGCTATATTGCCAAGACCAATAATTCCCCATTTAATTTTCCTATTTTCCATTCTTGTGTTTTAATCATTAAAATTGTTAAAAACATTAAAAAAATCTTATTCTCAAAAATTATCAGATGTTTTTAAACAACAAATATCCAATATATCGCAAAAAGTAACAATCAATTAACCCAAAAATTATCAAAAGTCTTAGTAAGGAGAAAAAAAATGTTGCCGAATTACAAATTTTAAGTCTGTTTTAACAAATTCACGCAAAATTTAAGGGTTCAAATTTTAAATTTAACAAAAATTAAACATTGAACCCTATTTTTTTAGGGGTATGAAATCATTTTATACTTTTATAAAAAATTTTAAAACTAAATAACTATGCGAAAAATTATTTTAAGTGTGATTCTTATCACTATTTTGGTACTAACCTTTATATCAAACTTTATCATTGCAGATAACCCAATTCCTGCAGAAGCGGTTAAGTTTGATACAGGAGATACGGCTTGGATGATCGTTGCAACTGCTTTTGTATTGTTAATGACTCCTGGTTTAGGATTTTTCTACGGAGGAATGGTAGGTAAGAAAAACGTAATTAGTACTATGCTTGCAGAGTTTTATGGCCATGGTAATTGTTACAATTTTATGGACAGTTGTAGCTTTCGGATTAGCTTTCGGACCAAGTATTGGAGGAATTATTGGAGATCCAACCAGTAATTTATTCTTTCAAGGTGTTGGAACCAATACAGCATGGAGCCTTGCGCCAACGATTCCTTTTATGTTATTCGCATTATTTCAGGCAAAATTCGCCATCATTACTCCTGCGTTAATTACAGGTGCTTTTGCAGAACGTGTACGTTTCTGGGCTTATTTGTTATTCATGGTTTTATTTATATTATTAATATATGCTCCGTTGGCTCACATGACTTGGCATCCTGATGGAGTTTTCTTTAAAATGGGAGTTCTTGACTTCGCTGGTGGAACGGTAGTACACATGAGTGCTGGCTGGGTCGCATTGGCTGGAGCAATCTTCTTAGGAAAAAGAAAAATTCAAAAAGTTAATCCTGCTAGAATTACTTATGTATTATTAGGAACAGGTTTACTCTGGTTCGGATGGTTTGGTTTCAACGCTGGATCTGCATTAGGAGCAAATGGTTTAGCTGTACAAGCTTTAGGTACAACTACTGTTGCTGCTCGCAATCGCTGCAATGGCATGGGTTTTCCTTGATAAAATATTAGGACACAAATTATCTGCTCTTGGAGCTTGTATCGGAGCTGTTGTAGGTCTTGTTGCTATTACGCCTGCGACTGGTTTTGTTAGTATTCCTCATGCAATTTTCATCGGTTTATTCTCTGCAATCGTAAGTAACCTTGTAGTTAGCAAATTCCCTAAAGGAAAAATTGATGATGCATTAGATGTATTTGCTTGTCACGGTGTTGGTGGTATGGTTGGTATGTTATTAACCGGAGTTTTCGCTTCAAAAGCAATTAACCCAGCTGTTGGAGACAATCAAGGTTTAATCTTCGGAACTCCAACTTTATTTATCAATCAATTAACAGCTTTAGTGGTAGTATCAATCTTTGCTTTTGTAGGTTCTTATATTTTATTCTTCGTTGTAAATAAAATTACTCCTCTAAGAGTTACTGAAGAAAAAGAAGAACTAGGTTTAGATATCTCTCAACACGGAGAATTCTTATAAGATATTAATTTTCAACTTTCAATCTTGATAAAAAAAGCGCTCTAAGTAATTAGAGCGCTTTTTGTTTGAAGTATCTTCTCCGTTAAAATAAGTTATAAAAAAACACACGAAAGAAGAACTAGTAAAACTTAAATCTTTATTTCTCAATTGCATAAAAAAAGCGCTCTAAGTAACTTAGAGCGCTTTTGTTTGAATTAATTTCAACCGAATAAAGTACTGATTGTAGATTTTAGATTTTAGATTGTAGATTGCAGATTTTAGATTTTAGATTGCAGATTGTTACAACACAAACATCAACCATTAACATTCAACCATTAACAATTAACCATTAACAATAAACAATCAACCTATTCTTATTTAAAATTAGAAATTCCTTCTTTTAACCAGTGCAGATATTCTTCTGTACTTACGTAGCTAATTGTTGGTTTTGTATTGTTTAAATTATTTCCTTCTAAATCTGTAATAACATATAAAGGCTGTGTATTCGTTTTATATTTAGAAATCATAAAATCGGTCCATTTATCTCCAACCGTGATAATTTTATCGCCTGAAGCAGTTACAAACTGCTCCTCTTTTGGAAGTTCACGTTTATCATCAACATACAGCGAAATTAAAACCACGTCATTTTTTAGAATTGGTAAAACCGTTGGATCCGACCACACATTATTTTCCATTTTTCGGCAATTTACACAAGCGTAACCTGTGAAATCAAGCATTATTGGTTTCTTGATTTCTTTTGCGTAAGCTAAACCATCTTCATAATCGTGAAATACCATAATTCCGTGCGGACCTAATTCTGCACCTTCAGGAAGTCCTTTTATAGATTCTGCTGAACCTCCTCCATTTCCTGATCCTCCTACTCCAAACGGACTTTCGCTATATTGCGACGTGCGGTGGAAAAGCACTAATTAATTTTAACGGCGCTCCCCAAAGTCCAGGAATTAGATACATCGTAAATACTAAAGTAAGCAATCCTAAATATAGTCTTCCAACAGAAATATGCTCGCATTGGACTATCATGAGGCAATGTAATTTTTCCGAATAAATATAAAGTCAAAGCTCCAAAAATGGCAATCCAGATTGCGATGAAAACTTCTCTTTCTAAGAAATGCAATTGTAAAACTAAATCGGCGTTTGATAAAAATTTGAATGCCAAAGCCAATTCTAAAAATCCAAGAACCACTTTTACAGTATTTAACCATCCTCCAGATTTTGGTAAAGAATTCAACCATCCAGGGAACATTGCAAACAACATAAAAGGAAGTGCTAATGCAGATGAAAATCCTAACATTCCCACAACTGGAGCGATTCCACCATTTGAAGCTCGCTTCAACTAATAAAGTTCCTACAATTGGACCTGTACAAGAAAATGACACAATAGCCAAAGCTAAAGCCATAAATAATATTCCGATTATCCCGCCTTTATCGGCTTGCTGATCGGCTTTGTTGGCCCATGAATTTGGAAGCATAATTTCGAAAGCACCCAAGAATGAAGTAGCAAAAACAACTAAGATTACAAAGAAAATCAAGTTGAACCAAACATCTGTAGATAATGCATTTAACGCATCTGCTCCGAATATTTTTGTTACAATAAGTCCTAAAATTACATAAATAGCAATAATAGAAAGTCCGTAAATAACAGCATTTCTAATTCCTTTTGCTCTGCTTTTACTTTGTTTGGTAAAGAAACTCACCGTCATCGGAATCATTGGGAAAACGCAAGGCGTTAACAAAGTCGCAAATCCTGATAGAAAGGCAATAAAAAAGATTGACCATAAACTTCTAGCAGGTACTGGAGCAGGAATTTCTGTATCAGCATCTCCTTTAGCCAACTCCTGATCTTTCTTTATAACATTCTCTATTTCGGAAGCTGTTGCTTTTGCAATCGTATCAACTGCAATTCCAGCTACTTTGGTTTCATCTTTTTTTGCTTCTGCAACAACTGGAACTTCATCAATTTTAAAAGTGGAAGGAACAGCAATTGAGAACTTTTTGCTCGAATTGATACAAACTTCTTTACAAACCTGAAAATCAAAATCTACATCAACCGTTTTTAAGTTTGGGTTAATGATTTTTATCTCTTGTTCAATATGTGCTTTACCTTCAAAAAACGTTTCGTTTACTTCAAAAACATCATTATATGCCGTTCTTGTTTTTCCTTCTTTTGCTTTTCCAATCAATTCATAATTGCCTTTCTGATTTTTAAAAGCAATTTCTAAAGCAAGCGGTCCGCCTTCTGGAGTAAACTGAGAATACATATGCCATTCCTTTTCGATAACAGCATCGAAAATCAGCACAGCATTATTTCCTTTTTTTTCAATTTTTGAAGTCCATTTTACCGGCTCTAATATTTGAGCGTTACCATTTGCAAAAGCAAAGAAAAACAACAGCAGTAAAATAGTTTTAGTCCAAACACTTTTAAAAAATTTTGTTTGATGATTTTGAGTAAAGTTCATTATTGTAGTTCTATTTTAAGTATTTTATTTGTGGTATTTTCAATTTTAAAACGTTCGTCTTGTCTGATTCCGATAACCCAGACGATTTGGTCATTTGAACATAAAAGCCATGTTTTTTCCTTTTCAATCAAGGATAATTTTTCATCTTTAAAAAGTTTGCTGACTTTTTTTGACTTACCATGCATCCCAAAAGGCTGAAAAACATCCCCCTCTTTCCACTTACGTAATACCAGCGGAAAGCGGATTTTATGGGCGTCGACAAATATAACTCTATTTGAATCGAATGTTGTGTGACCTACGTTACAAAGACTTAATTTTAAGGGAAAATTAACTTCTGTATCGTTTTCATAAATTTCAAATTCTTCTTTTTCTGACGCTTCAGAAAACGGACTCAAAATTAAGGTTTCTCTGTTTTTTAATAATCGAAATTCTTCTGCATAAATTTGCTTTCCAGATTGTCCTTCAGCCAAATCATAAATATCATTCCACGCCGAAAAACCAAATTCGTTAAGCCATTGGTACAAATATGATTTATAGTTTGGAAGTTTTTTAAGCTGATTTAAATCGAAGTGAATATCATCTCCTGCTTCTTTTGCAACTTGCTGATAAATCATAATAGAGGCGTCTTCCACCATTTCTTTTGTTTCCTGAAGATAAGACTGTGTTTTCTGAAATGCATCTAAAAAATTAGGATTGATTTCTTTTAAAACAGGAACTAAATCATGGCGGATTTTATTTCGCAGGTATTTATTTGAAGCATTACTGCTGTCCTCACGCCATTCTATATTATTTTCTTGGGCATATTTTAGAATTTCATCTCTAGAAAAAGGAAGAAGCGGACGGATAATTTTATCATTTTGTTCCGGAATTCCTGTCAAACCTTCTAGTCCCGTTCCGCGTGTTAAATTGATAATAAACGTTTCCAGATTATCATCGGCATGGTGCGCTGTTAGAATAAAATCGAAGTTTTTTTCTTCTAAAAGTTCATAAAACCAGCTGTATCTTAATTCTCTTGCCGCAACTTGTGTGGACAATTTATAATCTTTAGCGAAAGCTTCTGTGTCAAAATGAGTGGTAAAAAATGGAATATTATTTTGATCGCAATAATTCTGAATGAACTCCTGATCTCCAAAACTTTCTAATCCGCGAAGCTGGAAATTACAATGTAAAACTGCAATTTCATAGGATAACTGCTTGAATAAATGCAGTAAAACCATGCTGTCTAAGCCACCGCTTACTGCAAGAAAAAGCTTTTTTCCCGCTAAGAAAGGAAATCTTGAAACGATATGATTTTGAAATTTTGAAAACATCTGATAAAAGTAAAAAATTAAATTCGATCTATTTTTAAATGAAATGTTAAGTGATGTTCTTTGCCACGAATTACTCGAATTTCCACTAATTTTTTCTTTCCTAAAGCTAAAAAATTATAGGCACAGATCAGAAGATTAAAAATGATTAAAAAAAATCTGTGTTAATCTTTTAATCTGCGGTAAAAAAATAATACGCGTAAATTCGTGTAATCCGTGGCGATATTTTATTGCAAAACCTCCCGCATTGCCTTAGCTTTTAACAAACATTCCTCATATTCTTTTTCAGGATCAGATAATGCTGTAATGGCACTTCCTACCGAAAAAGAAACATATTGATTTTCCTGATTGTATAAAATACTTCTGATTACGACATTAAAATCAAAATCCCCTTCTGGTGTAAAATAACCAACTGCACCACTGTACAATCCTCTTTTTGTTTCTTCCAGATTTTCAATAATTTCCATGACAGAAATTTTTGGTGCGCCGGTCATGCTTCCCATTGGAAAAGTTGTCTTTAAAACATCTAGGGCCGAATATTGAGAATCCAGTTTTGAACTAATTGTAGAAATCATCTGATGCACTTGTAGAAATGAATAAATCCCGCAAAGTTCTTCAACCATAACAGATCCTTTTTGCGCCGTATGCGATAAATCGTTACGAACTAAATCGGTTATCATGATGTTTTCAGCTCTTTCTTTTTCATCTGAAACCAAAACAGCTTTTGATTTCTCGTCTTCAATCTGATCTAAAAATCGTTTCGAAGTTCCTTTAATGGGTTGTGAAATGATCTTTTCTCCTGCTTTTTTAATGTAACGCTCTGGTGAAGCGGAAAGCAAATAATGCTTGTAATTTTTAAAGAAAACGGAAAATGGCGCTTTCGAAATTTCATTGAGTTTCTGAAACTTCTCTAACGGATTTATACTTGCATTTTCAGCATAAAATTCCATACAAAAATTAGCTTCGTACATATCACCAACATGAATATGTTTGAGCATTTTGTTTACTTTTTCAACATAGGAATCTTTAGAAATGCGTTGTTTTATTTCTAAAGTCTCTAGACTTTGGACTTTTGTCTCGAAGCTTCGGGATGGACTTTGAACTATTTCTTCGAAATCAATTTCAACTTCATCATCACAAAGCATCAAATATTGAATTTCAAGTTCATTTCCTCTCAGAATAAATATTTTTTTAGGCTGAAAGAAAGACAAATCTGGAAAATTTAATCCGTCAAAATTATTAGATCGGAGACTTTCTACGTCATTTTTTAAATCATAAGAAAGATAACCAAAAAGCCAGTCTTTTGTGTTTTGCTGATATTGTTTTAAATCGTCAAAAGCATTGTAAAAATCTGTTTTTAAAGAAGTAAAAGCGTCAACTGCGAGCAGGCAGTCAAAATCGGAATAGTTTTGTGGATAGGAATTGCTGTCTAAAAAAATGACTTCGCGAAACTGCTGTGCCCAATTTAAAAGCTGTTCTTTAAACAGTTCTGGATTTGCAATATTTTTATGAATGGAAACTCTCAAAAATCAGTAAATTTTAAACCTCAAAATTACGACAAAATTCTGTCATTACTATAAAGCAAAAGAAATAACCAAATGATTCGAACAATGATGCAAAACTGTTAAAAAGACTTACTTTTTATAAGAAAAAATTCGTTATATTTGATATACAATTAGATTAATCCCAAAAACCAACTAATCTCATTGAAAAATCCTTAAAAATGAAGCACAAAAAAATTGATTTGTGATTCTAATTTGAGCCTTTAGACTGCATCTTTTCCAATAACTTAATTATATTTTTTAACCTTAAAAAATCCTAAGTATTATGAAAATTGCCACAATTATTGTCCGCGTTTTAATTGGTCTTTTGTTACTTTTTGCCTCTGTCAGTTATTTTTTTCATTTAATGCCTGAACCAGAAACTACAGGAAATTTTAAAGCTTTTAATGTAGGTTTAATGGCTTCGACTTATTTAATACCACTTGCTAAATCAATTGAATTGTTATGTGGAATTGCATTTATAACTGGGCGATATGTAACGCTTGCTAATATTCTGATCCTGCCTATTACGGTAAACATCTTGTTTATTAATTATTTTCTTGCTCCCGAAGGTCTGCCAATTGCAATTTTATTGTTTCTAGCAAACTTATTTTTGATTTACAGATATTGGGATAATTACAAGAGTATTTTCAAACCATAATTTTTCCCAAACTAAAAATAAAAAAACCCGACAGCTTTTTAACTGTCGGGTCCTTTTTTAATTCGTTCTATCATGCTTCACCCAAACCAGATCGGTTACTTTGTATCCAATATCTTGAGCTTTGATCAAAAAATCTGCTTTTACACTTTCTGGAATTGTTTTTTCTCTCGAAAGAATCCACATATATTTTAAGCTTTCGCCGGCCACAAGTGCATACTTGTAATCTGGATCGACAGCTACGACATTGTATCCAGAATAAAAAGGACCAAAAAATGAGACTTTCAGCATACCAATATTGTCTTTTTTGACAAATTTAGCTTTCCCGATACTTTGTTCCCATTTGTCTTTTTTGACATTATAGCCCTTATTATCTACTTTTATAGTTTTATCATCTTTTAAAGAATACTCGGCTGTTACATTATCAAGGTCTCTTTCCCATTTGTAATCTAATCTAGCGATTTCATACCATTTCCCGAGATATTTTGCACTGTCAAAATTAGTTACAGCCTGTGCTTTTTTCGGAATACCTCCTCCACAAGAGTAAAGTGCAAATCCGATTCCTGCTCCGATCAAAATCGGAACTATATATCTATTTTTCATAATATTATCTTTTAGTCTTGTAAAGATAACACCCGAATTACCCATCTAATTTACAAAATTATTTTCAATTATTATATTATCCGAAGCTTTAAATAAAGCATAAAAAAACCGCTAGATTGCTCCAGCGGTTTTGTATTATTAGTTTACGTAAATTATACGTGTATTGCTCTATTTTCGGTAGTCGCCAATGTCGCTTCTTTTACCGCTTCCGCGAAAGTTGGGTGCGCATGGCTCATTCTTGAAATATCTTCAGCAGAAGCTTTAAATTCCATTGCAGTTACCGCTTCAGCAATTAAATCTGCTGTACGTGCTCCAATCATGTGAACCCCTAGAACCTCATCCGTTTTTTCGTCAGCAAGGATTTTTACGAATCCGTCTAAGTCAGCACTTGCTCTTGCACGTCCTAACGCTTTGAAAGGGAAACTTCCAGATTTATAAGCAATTCCTTCTGCTTTTAATTGCTCTTCAGTTTTTCCAACTGCGACAACTTCTGGCCAAGTGTATACTACACCAGGAATTAAGTTATAATCGATGTGTGGTTTTTGACCTGCTAAGATTTCAGCAACCATAGTTCCTTCTTCTTCCGCTTTGTGTGCCAGCATCGCGCCGCGAACAACGTCACCAATTGCGTAGATATTTGGAACATTAGTTTGTAAATGATCGTTTACTTCAACTTGTCCTCTGTCTGAAATTTTCACTCCAGCTTTGTCAGCGTTTAATCCGTCTGTGTATGGACGACGACCAACAGAAACTAATGAATAATCTCCTTCTAGAGTTATAGTTTCTCCTTTTGCATTTTCAGCCTGAACCACAACAGCATCGCCGTTTCTTTCTACCGATTTTACTTTGTGAGAAACGTAAAATTTCATTCCTTGTTTTTTCAATACTTTAGTCAATTCTTTAGAAAGAGAACTGTCCATTCCTGGAATAATTCTGTCCATAAATTCTACTACAGAAACCTGAGCTCCTAGACGAAGGTAAACTTGTCCAAGCTCAATTCCGATAACTCCTCCACCGATAATTACTAAGTGTTTTGGAACTTCTTTTAAAGCCAAAGCTTCAGTAGAAGTAATGATTCTTTCTTTATCAATTTTGATGAATGGTAAAGAAGATGGTTTTGAACCTGTAGCGATTACAGTATATTTTGCTTCGATAGTTTCAGATGTTCCGTCTGCTTTTGCAACTGCAATGTGTGTTGCGTCTACGAAAGAACCTAAACCATTGAAAACAGTGATTTTATTTTTATCCATTAAGTAGTTGATTCCACCTACGGTTTGATCTACAACGGCTTGTTTGCGCGCGATCATTTTCTCTAAATTGATTTTTACATCGCCAGAAACTTCAATTCCGTGATCTGCAAAATGAGCAATTTCTGAATAATGATGAGAAGAAGCTAACAAAGCTTTTGAAGGAATACAACCTACGTTAAGGCAAGTTCCGCCAAGAGCGTTATACTTTTCTACAATTGCTGTTTTAAAACCTAATTGTGCGCAACGAATTGCTGATACATATCCGCCCGGTCCTGAACCTATAATGACTACGTCAAATGAACTCATAGTTTGTCTATTTTATTTTTAGCGATACAAAATTAAGGAATAAAGTTTTGTTTAAAGTTTAAATTCCAATGTTTTTTGTGTGAAATTTTGGGGTTGGAGGGTTTCTGCCACGAAGGCACTAAGGCAGAAAGTTTTTTTTATGGATTGGGTATTTTATCGCAAAGTTTTTTTGGGGACTGTGCATTTTACCGCAAAGTTCGCAAAGGTTTTCTTTTTTTTAGTCTCGCAAAGTCGCAGAGTCGCAAAGTCTTAATGAAAGGGTTGTATCATACTTTTACAGAAATGATAAACTTAACGGTCATTGATAAAAAACTTTGCGCCTTAGCGACTTTGCAAGATTAAAAAACTTAGAACCTTAGTAACTTAGAATCTTAGTCTCTTTTATTAAAACCTTTGTCCCTTTGCTTCTCTGAACCTTTGAACCTCTCAAAAAGAAATCACCGTCGAATTTTTCACTTCGCTAATCATAAACATACTTTGTGTACTGCCAATGTGTTGAAGTGAAGTTAGTTTAGTTACCAAAAATTCCCTGTAAGCTTCCATGTCTTTTACTAGCACTTTTAGAATATAATCATAATCACCGCTTACGTGGTGGCATTCTAAAACTTCATTTAGTTTGATGACTTCGCTTTCAAATTTGGTAAGGAATTCTTTGGTGTGCTGAATGAGTTTTAAATGACAGAACACTACAAATCCTTTTTCGATTTTGGTTTTATCTACTAACGCTACATAGTTTTTGATGATTCCTTCACGTTCCAGTTTTTTGATTCTTTCATAAACTGCTGTTACCGAAAGATTTAGTTTTAAAGACAATTCTTTGTTTGTTTTTTTACTGTCGGTTTGAAGTAAAACTAAGAGTTTTTTATCGGTGGCGTCTAAAGTCATTTTAACAGTTTATGGTTTATGGTTTATGGTTTTTTGTTTTTGGTTGCGATGAAAAAAAATCTATTGAATCGGATTTTCTAAATCAAATTTAGATTAAAAATCGCAACAAATGTATTTTTATAGTTTTAAAATCTAATTATAAGTCTTAGGATTGATTATTTTTCTAAATAGATCTTATTTTGAATAGAATTTATTTTGAAAAAGAGTGCCCTAGCCCTGATAGAAGTGGAAATCCTTTTGTGTCTCGTTTCTTTAACGAGACACAAAAGATTGAAACGGATAGCAGGAATAGCTTCTAAAAATTAAACTTAGGTTCAAACAACTTGAAACCTGAAATTTGAAACAAACAAAAACTAACTATAATGAACGACTTTAACCCAGCAGATAAAATTCAGGATTTGCAATACTTTGGAGAATTTGGCGGTGTGAATCCGTCGATCTCTGATTCTTCGACTTATACTTTTCTTTCCGCTAAAACTATGTTTGATACTTTTGAAGGGAATATGGAAGGCTGTTATTTGTATTCGCGTCATTCTTCGCCGAGTAATTTGTATTTGGATCAAGCTTTGGCGACGATGGAAGGCACGGAAACGGCAAATGTTTCGGCTTCGGGAATGGGAGCGATTACGCCTACTCTACTACAGCTTTGCGGTGCGGGCGATCACATTGTTTCAAGTCGAACGATTTATGGCGGAACTTACGCTTTTTTAAAGAATTTTACGCCTCGATTCGGAATCGAAACTACGTTTGTTGATATTACGAAATTAGAAGTTGTAGAAGTCGCAATTACAGCAAAAACGAAAGTTTTGTATTGCGAAACGGTCAGTAATCCGTTATTAGAAGTGGCTGATATTGCAGGCTTGGCTAAAATTGCTAAAAAGCACAATTTGAAATTGGTTGTCGATAATACGTTTTCACCTTTATCTGTTTCTCCTGCAAAATTAGGCGCTGATATTGTGATTCATAGTTTAACGAAATACATAAACGGAAGCGACTGATACGGTTGGCGGTGTAACTTGTGCGTCGAAAGAATTTATCAATTCGCTGAAAAATGTAAATTCCGGAGCCAGTATGCTTTTAGGACCAACGATGGATAGTTTACGTTCGGCTTCGGTAATGAAAAATCTTCGAACTCTTCACATCCGAATTAAACAGCACAGTCATAATGCGCATTTTCTGGCAGATCAATTTGAAGCTGATGGTTTGAAAACGGTTTATCCAGGATTGAAAAGTCACCCGAGTCATGAATTATACAAAACGATGATTAATCCGGAATATGGTTTTGGCGGCATGCTGACAATTGATGTTGGAACTTTGGCAAAAGCCAATGAATTAATGGAGTTGATGCAAGCTAAAAACTTAGGCTATTTGGCGGTAAGTTTGGGGTTTTATAAAACGTTATTCAGCGCGCCGGGAACTTCGACTTCTAGTGAAATTCCACTTGAAGAGCAAAAAGAAATGGGATTAACAGATGGTTTGATTCGTTTCTCGATTGGATTGGATAATGATATTCAACGTACTTATGAGATGATGAAAGCTTGTATGGTGGAGCTTGGGATTTTAAATTCCGCAGAGATTCGCAAAGAGGTTTTCGCAGAGATTCGGTAAGATTTTTTTTGTTTTCTCTCGCAGATTTAGGAGATTTGGCTGATCTTCTCCTAAACAAAAAAAAACTGCTTTATCTGCCAAATCTGCGAGAGGCAAAATCTTTTTAATCGTTTTGATCTGTGGCAAAATAAAGTTTGATTCGTTTTTCTATTGGTTGGTATATTAATATTCAGCGTACTTATGAGATGATAAAAGCTTTGTATGGTGGAATTAGGAATTTTGAAACAAGAATTTCACTAATTTTCACTAATTATTTCGCGACTGTTTTTTGCCACGATCCGAGCAAAAGCGAACACGCGAAGCAATTCACGAATTAATTTGTTTTTAAAAATTCGTGAATTCGTGGCGATTTTTTTTTAGCAAATTGATAATCGGCACCAATTTGTCATCCTGACGAAGGAAGGATCACACGCGTAACTTCGTATAGTAAATCTTCAATCTTTGTCGAGTTTCTAGTGTGATCCTTCCTCCGTCAAGGATGACAAAAAAAAAACGGAAAAGCCGTTCTAAGACTATTTTCAGAACGGCATTTCTATAATTTATAATTTAAAACTTAAACCCTCTCAACGAAGTTTAACTTACTATTTTTTCTACTATAAGTAAAGTAAATAAACAATCCTATTAATAACCAAATTGTAAAGTAAATCCAGTTCCAAACGCTTAATTCGGCCATCATGTAAAGACAGCAGATTAAACCTAAAAGCGGAATTAACGATAGATTTTTTCTGAAAGCCCAAACCGCTAATCCAACTAAAACGAAAAGGAAAATCCACATTGGAATTTTGTGTTTGAATAAGCTGAAACCTGATTCGTACTTTAATGAATCGTTGATTGGTAATCCTTTTACAACTTCAATATACTTAGCTTCGTCTTCTTGATATTGTCCTAATAAATGTTCTAAATCTGATGTTTCGGCAGTTTTATTTTTAACATCTATGCTTTCTAAATAATTGAAAACCTTTGCAGATTCTTCTTTATTTAATGACGTAATAATTGTTGTTGCATCGTTTATCTGCGCATCATTATTAATAAAAGCCATTGTCGCTTTGTTATTGAATGCAAAAGCGTAATACAATCCAGCAATCATTAAAACTGGTAAAATATATTTTGAGTTTACATAAGGCGTTTTGAATTTTCCTCTTGGAATTTCTGGCTTATTCTGCAATACTAAAACTCCTGCACAAACTAATACAAAGGCAAATAAAGTTCCGATACTGCATAAATCTGTAACCATTGTTAAATTTAAAAATAGAGCTGGAACTGCTACCACAAAACCAGTTACAATTGTAGCAAAAGATGGCGTTTTGAATTTAGGGTGAACCGTAGAAAATTTCTTTGGCAATAAACCGTCACGGCTCATGCTCATCCAGATTCTAGGCTGTCCCATTTGGAAAACCAATAAAACGCTCGCCATAGCTACTACTGCACTTACGGCAATAATTCCTGACATCCATTTAAGGTTTAATTTATCGAAAACGAACGCCAGAGGATCTCCAACATTTAATTCGTTGTATTTTACCATTCCTGTCAAAACTAAGGCAATAGCAATATATAAAATGGTACAAATAATAATCGCCCACATCATGCCTCGTGGTAAATCTCTCTGCGGATTTTTACATTCTTCGGCAGTTGTTGAAATCGCATCAAAACCAATATAGGCAAAGAATACGGCAGAAACTCCTTTTAAAACCCCTCCAACTCCATTTGGAGCAAACGGATCCCAATTTGCAGTATCTACATAAAATACACCAACTGCAATTACCAAAAGAACCACACAAAGTTTTACTACAACCATTAAGTTACTCGCATTACGAGATTCTTTCATTCCTCTGTAAACCAAAGCGGTAATTAAAATAATGATAAATAATGCTGGTAAATCTGTCACAAAATGAAATGATCCTATTGTTGGTGCAGTTGTCCAAGCCGTATGAGCAGATTGCAGTGCTGTACTTAAATTTTCGAATGATTTTCCACCGCGCATTAAAGCTTCGGCATCGTTAAATCCGTTTGAAGCGGTTAAATAATCCATCTGAATCCATTGTGGAAGATGAATACCGCCACTCTGGAGCAGTCCAGTAAAATAATCACTCCACGATATGGCAACGGTTATATTTCCAACCGCATATTCCATAATCAATGCCCAGCCAATTATCCAAGCAATTAATTCTCCAAAAGCTACATAAGAATACGTATAAGCACTTCCCGAAACTGGAACCATCGAAGCAAATTCGGCGTAAGCAAAAGCGACAAAACTACAAGCTAAAGCTGTAAAAAGAAATAAGAAAATAACAGCTGGTCCGCCGTCTGCGCTGGCTTTTCCGATGGTACTAAAAATTCCCGCTCCAACAATTGCCGCTATTCCGAATGCAGTTAAATCTCTAGTTGTCAAATGTTTTCCTAAAGCATTATGACCGTCTGTTTCGTTCTGAGCAACCTGCTTCAGAATATCCTGTACTGTTTTCTTTCGGAATAAACTTGAAAATGCCATATATAATTTGGTATTGTAAATTAATTTAATTCGGACTTTATGGTTTTATTTTGCAAATAATGCAAAAATTATCCTGATTTCAAATATATAAAACCATTTTGTTTTATTGTGAATTATTTTTTGCCACGAATTTTTCGATTTTTTTTTTTGCCACGAAGACACTAAGGCACAAATTTTTTTTTATCTTTTAATATGTGTCCAAAATTTTCTCGCAGATTTGGCAGATTGAGGAGATTTTCTCTTGTTGCAGATTAAGAAGATTGACACAGATTTACTCATTAAAAGTTATCTGCTAGATCTGCTGAATCTGCGGGAAACAAAAAATAATCCTTTAATCTGAAACTAAATTTTTCTCGCAGATTTGGCAGATTGAGCAGATTATTTTGCCACAGATTAAAAAGATTATCACAGATTTATTCGTTAAAAGTAATCTGCTAGATCTGCAGAATCTGCAGGAAACAAAAAAAAATCCTTTCTTCTGAAACTAAATTTTTTCTCGCAGATTTGGCAGATTGAGGAGATTGAGGAGATTTTCTCTTGTTGCAGATTAAGAAGTTTAACAGAGATTTACTCATTAAAGTTATCTGCTAGATCTGCTGAATCTGTGGGAAACAAAAAAATCCTTTATTCTGAAACTAAATTTTTCTCGCAGATTTGGCAGATTGAGGAGATTTTCTCTTGTTGCAGATTAAGAAGTTTAACACAGATTTATTCATTAAAAGTAATCTGCTAGATCTGCTGAATCTGCGGGAAACAAAAAAATAATCCTTTAATCTGAATCTAAATTTTTCTCGCAGATTTGGCAGATTGAGCAGATTTTCTCTTGTTGCAGATTAAGAAGATTGACACAGATTTACTCATTAAAAGTAATCTGCTAGATCTGCTGAATCTGCGGGAAATAAAAAATAATCCTTTAATCTGCAACTAAATTTTTTCTCGCAGATTTGGTAGATTGAGCAGATTTTTTTTGCACAGATTAAAAGATTATCACAGATTTATTCATTAAAAGTAATCTGCTAGATCTGCTGAATCTGCGGGAAACAAAAAAATATTATAAATCAAATAAGATCAAACACAAATGTAACATTTATAAAAAAGAGCTTACTAATAAATTGATATTTAACTTAAAAGATAAATTATATGGAAAAAATTTCAAGAAGATCATTTGTGAACAAATTTGGGATTGGCGTTGGAGCATCAGTTATTGTAACTGCTCTTCCTTCTTTTTTATCTGCGCCGGAAACGGATAAAACGCCTTATACTGGAAAAAAATTAAATATCGCACTTTGCGGTCTCGGAAATTACGCCTCCATGTTAGCAGAGGGAATTCAGGTTTCTGAATATTGCCATCTTGCTGGTATCGTTACGGGCACACCTTCAAAAGCTGAAAAATGGAAAAAGAAATATAATATTCCTGAGAACAACATTTACAATTACGAGAACTTCGATGAAATTATAAAAAACAAAAACATTGACTTAGTGTATGTTGTAACGCCAAACGGACTTCATAAAGAATTTACTATCCGTGCTCGCAAAAGCAGGAAAGCATGTTATAACCGAAAAACCAATGGCAATTTCTGTACAAGATTGTGAGGAAATGATAAAAGTCTGCACGGATAACAATGTACAGTTAGCAATAGGTTACCGCTTGCATTACGAACCTACACATCTAGAAATAAAACGATTGGGGCAAGAAAAAGTTTTTGGACAAGTGCGTTTTATCCAAGCTTCTTTGGGTTATAAAATACATGATCCTCTTGATACAAAAGCTACTGTCAATTTTAACGATCGAAATGAATGGAGGCTCAATAAAAAATTATCAGGAGGCGGGCCCTTAATGGACTTAGGAGTTTATTGTATTCAGGCTAGCCGATATGTTTTAGGAGAAGAACCAATTGCTGTTACGGCGCAATTTGGAAAAGTTTATAACAAACAGATTTTTTCAGAAACAGAGGAAAGCATATCCTGGCAAATGGAATTTCCGAGCGGAGCCGTATCCAATTGCGTTACGTCTGTTAATTTTGATATTGATCGTTTTTACGCTTCCGCAGATGAAGGTTCGTTTGAATTAAGTCCAGCTTTGAGTTACGGACCATTTGAAGGAAAGACATCTAAAGGTATTCTGAAATTTCCCGTAATAAATCAACAGCAAACGCAAATGGATGAAATTGCAAAATTATTATTAGAAAATAAAAAACTGCCAAATCATATTACCGGAGAAGAAGGATTAAAAGACATTAAAGTTATTAATGCCATTTATAAAGCGGCAGAAACCGGAAAAAAAGTCTTGTTGTAATTTTTAGCACGCAGATGACACGGATTTGAACGGATTGACGCAGATTTTTTTATGTATTTTGTAATCTGTGGACATTTTTTTACGCAGATTTTAGCAAATTTTAGCAGATTTAATTTTTAGATTTTTTATTAAATAATCTGCGCATATCTGCTTAAATCTTTTTAAATCTGCGTGAAAAAAAAATAAAAATCTGCGTCAATCCGTTCAAATACGCGTTATCCGTTTGCCATTTGTCATTTCAAGCAATTCCTCAAAATACTAACAGGATGCTTGCGCCTCACGTTTTGTTCCATCATAAATTTGATGACGACAGCTTGTTCCTGCAAGCAGCAATTTTTACATTTTCGGCTGTGTTGCGTACTTTAGGGAAAAGTGTATCTTCTCCCATCTGCATGCTCACTTTATAATGTTCTTTTTCGTATCCAAAAGATCCCGCCATTCCGCGACAACCCGAATTGTAAATAGTCACCGTATTATTTTTAGGAAGATTCAGCATCGCAAAAGTCGCTTCAACAGAACTCAATGATTTCTGATGACAATGTCCGTGAATTTTGATTTCTTTTGTTTCTTCTGAAAAGGAATCGGGCGTTATTTTTCCGTCGATGATTTCTTTTTTGAAGAATTCTTCGATAGTAAAAGCATTTTGCGAAATTCTTTCTGCATTTTCTTTGTCCGATGCCAAACGCAGGTATTCATCTCTAAAAGTCAAAATCGCCGAAGGTTCAATTCCAATTAAAGGCGTGTTACTCGAAATTAGAGCTTTAAAAATGTTGACATTGATATCGGTTATCTTTTTGGCTTCTTCCAAAAATCCTTTTGACAAATATGTTCTTCCGCTTTCTTCGTGATTAACGATTAAAACTTCGTAACCTAATTTCGTTAATAATTCAAAAGCATCGATTCCGATATTGACATCGTAGTAATTCGTAAATTCATCTACAAATAAATACAATTGTCCGTTTGGGAAATTTTTGGATGCAGGTTTATTGTTTTCATACCATTTTCTGAAAGTCTTTTTCGCTAAAAGCGGCACTTGTCGTTCTGGTGCAATTCCCATTGATTTTTTAACAAGCGACTGATTCGAAATAAAATTCGTAATCGACGGAAACAAACTTCCCATTTTATTCAATTTTGCGTTATTGGCAAAAATTTTACTTCGGGTCGAGAATCCGTTTGCTTTTTGGTATTGGTATAAAAATTCCGCTTTTAAAGTTGCCACATCCACATTACTCGGACATTCGCTGGCGCAGGCTTTACAGCTTACACATAACTCAAAAACTTCGTATAATTCTTTTTGATCAAATTTGTTCTCTTTTTCAGAATAGGTCAAATATTCTCGTAAAGCGTTTGCACGTGCACGAGTCGTTTCTTTTTCATTTCTGGTCGCACGATAACTCGGACACATCGCTCCTCCCGCCGATGGCATTTTTCGGCAGTCGCCAGAACCGTTGCATTTTTCGGCGACCATGTAAAATTCCTAAACTATCGGAGAAATCCTGAAAGGTTTTAATATCTGGTTCTACCCTGCCCGAAACCACACGATGATTTTCATCCATTTTCAAGGCATTGACAATCTTCCCGATATTCAAAACCGAATTAGGGTCAAATGCCAGTTTAATTCTTTTCAGCAGTTCGTAATTCTTTTCGCCAATCATAAACGGAATAAACTCCCCGCGTACAATTCCGTCGCCGTGTTCGCCGCTTAATGAACCTCTATATTTTTTAACCAAAATCGCAACATCTGTCGCAATGGTTCTAAATAATTTTAAATCTTCTGTTTTCTTTAAATTCAAAACCGGACGCAAGTGTAATTCTCCTGCTCCTGCATGCGCGTAGTAAATCGCTTCTTGTCCGTGACTTAACATCATTGCCGAAAACTCTGCAATATAAGCGGGTAAATCACTCAATTCAACCGCTGTATCCTCAATAGAATCGGTCGCTTTGTTGTCGCCTACAATACTTCCTAAAAGTCCCAATCCGGCTTTTCTAAGTTCATTGGCTTTATCGATATCTGCTCCGTAAATTTTTACTCGGGCGTAACCAAAATTGTGTTTTTCTAAATCGGCAATTAAAGCATTGGCTTGCAGTTCTGCATCTTCTAAAGTATGAGAAGCTACTTCAAAAAGCATAATCGCTTTAGGTTCGCCTTCTAAAAAGAAACGGTTTTTAATGTGTTCGCGATTTGTTTTAGTACAATCCAAAATCGTGTCGTCGATCATTTCGCAAGTATACAAATGATGTTTCATCGCCACGACAACAGATTCCAAAGATTCATGAATTGTATGATAATGCCCCACAACCATAATATTATGCGCCGGTGGCAAGTCGTCTACTTTTAAAGTAACTTCTGTTGTAAAGGCTAAAGTTCCTTCACTGCCGCAAAGCAATCTTCCTAAGTTAATTGTCGGTTCTGTTCCGCCAAATAACTCTGATTTTAGCAGAATATCAACCGCGTAACCTGTATTTCTTCTGTGAATTTCTGGTTTCGGAAACTCTTTTACAATTTCGTCCTGAATCGCTTTTACCGAAAGCTCTTCGTAAATGCTTTTGTAAATTTTATTTTCTAATGAATCGCCTTTGGTTTTTTCGATAAATGCCGCCGAAGTCAATTCGCCGAAAGCTACTTCAGAACCATCACTTAAAATGGCTTTAATCTCCACAATTTTGTCGCGCGTAACACCATAACGAATCGAAGTGGTTCCAGAAGAATTGTTTCCCACCATTCCGCCCATCATACAACGGTTTGAAGTCGATGTAATAGGTGCAAAAAATACACCATGAGGTTTTAAAAATAAATTCAGTTCATCGCGAATCACACCTGGCTGTACCGTAACGGTTTTCTTTTCGGCATCAAAAGCAACTATTTTGGTAAAATGTTTCGACACATCAACCACAAGTCCGTCTCCTACCGCTTGTCCTGCCAGAGAAGTTCCCGCAGTTCTTGGCGTAACCGAAATATTATGCACTGCGACGAAAGCGAATTAATTTGCTGATATCTTCAACCGTTTTAGGCAAAGCCACCGCATTTGGCCGAATCCGATATACCGATGCATCTGTAGAATAAAGTGTTTTATGAAGATCATCGTATAAAAGTGTGCCTTCGAGCGCCGCAGACTTAATTGCTCTAAATGAGATTGGGTCAACATGAAATGGTGCTTTTTATAAAAATATTTTTCTGAAAAACTCAGACAGCAAATATAAAAATATAGCAGGTTAAATTGATATAATTTGTGATTTTATCTGATTACTGTATTAGATTTTATAAGATTCTGAGAGAATCCTGTAAAGCGTTCCACTTTTGAAATCTCTAATTTTAAATTTTTACTTTTTTAAGCCTATTATTATGGAAAATTTTCTGCAAGACGTTTTTAAACATTTAGAAGGATATTATTATAGCATTGTCGATCTTACACCAAAATTTATTCTGGCAGTTCTGGTTATTCTCGTTTCCTGGTTTATTGCGAGCCGTGTCGGAATTTTTGCGGGCAACCGACTTAAATTAAGAATGCACGATCGTCTTTTGGCTACTTTTATTGCCCGATTAATTAAATCTGTTCTTATCATTATCGGGATTCTTATTATGTTCCGAATTATCGGTCTTGACGGAATCGCGCAAAGTATGCTTGCCGGTGCTGGAATCTCCGCTTTTGTAATTGGTTTTGCACTTAAAGATATTGGCGAAAATTTCCTTGCGGGAATTCTGCTGGCTTTCAAGCGTCCGTTTTCTATTGGCGATATTATCGAAAGCAACGGCGTAAAAGGCGAAGTAATCAACCTTAACCTGCGCGATACCGAAGTAAAAAGCGATTCCAAAATTATTTATATTCCAAACGCACTTTTAATTAAAAATACGCTCATTAACTACAATAGCGAAGGATTTCTACTCCAAACTTTCACAGTTGGACTCGAATACGGTTCTGATTATACCCGCGCTATCGAACTCGTCAAAGAAGTTCTTGGAAGCAGTGAAGATGTTACCGAAAAAGACCACGGAAACGCAGACCGTAATTACAGACGTCGTCACGCGGGAGTTATTCAGCTTAATATTCGTTATTGGGTTAAAACTGCCTCAACAACTGAAAATTCAGAATGCCGTTCTAAAATCATCGCCGCAGTCTTGAAAAAGTTAAAAGAAAATGAGTTTGTTTTGAAGTAGAGGGAGGTTTAGAGTGGCAGAGGTTCAAAGGTTCAAAGGTTCAGAGGTACAAAGGTACAGAGGTACAGAGATTCAAAGGTGCAGAGGTTTTTCTCAATCCACAATTGTCACCCTGAGCGTAGTCGAAGGCTTATGGAAACGTAAACTTCTCTTCTTGGAATTTGGAATTTAAAACTTCTCCCAATTGTCACCCTGAGCGTAGTCGAAGGCTAGTAAAAACGTAAATCTTCTCTTTTGGAATTTGGAATTTGAAAACAGTACCCAATTGTCACCCTGAGCGTAGTCGAAGGCTTTTGAAAACTAAATTTAAATTGTAACAATCAAAGAATTTTGGAATTTGGGATTTAAGAAATTGGAATTTTAATAAGGAGCAATTTCCTGCTGTCCGCTATATCTTTTACGCCGAACCCCGGCGCAAAAGGATGCCGCTTCCATCAGGGCTAGACACTCGGTTTCATAAGAATTGTCAAATTTTTCTACAACAAAGTCTATCAATCTTGTCATTTCAACCGAAGGGAGACTCGAGCGATAGTGAACTGTCGAAGCAAATCTCACTAGTGGATCGCCAAAGATTGGAGATTTCCTCTCTGGAATGCAAGTGCGATTTCTCCCTTCGGTCGAAATGACAAACTGCTTGAAAATCTCGCAACTTAGATTTTAAATCTCAAAAAAAACAAAATCTATTAAACGGCTTAAAAAAAATATTCCAAAATCCCTTAATTCTTCCCCCAAATTCTAGTATTCAAATCCAGCTCATGAACAATACTCTGCATAAACTCAACAATCGAAAGATCATCGGCAAGTAAATCTGGAACTAATAGTGACGAATGAATGGGTGGTTCAAAATAATTGGTGCCTAACGGGAAAGCAATATACATTTTAGAATGTATAAAAGAGATCGAAATGGTGTCGCCGCATTTTTTGTTTAACTCCAAAATTCTTTCCATCATGGCGGGCGTTAAAATATATCGCGCTTCAATCTGGTTTCTGGAATAGGTGACAAATATATCATCGAAGATTGTATTTTCTAACAGCACTAAATTGCTGTTTCCAAAACTGAAAACGTTTTTAGAGAACCACTCCCCAATAGAATCTCCAAAATCTTTTGGGCGCACGACTGTCGACACTTCAAAGTTTTTATTGAAATCGGCAACAAAAATAATTCCCTTAAAAATAGTGTACCATTCGGTACGCGTTCCATTTTTGGTACGGGTTTCTGTTTTGTATTCGGCATGAACCTCGGCAAACCAAAAAGAAGTTTTGTCAACGCACGCTTATTAAATCCTGCGTTTTATAGCGATTTGGTTCTGTTGTAAAAAGTTCAGAACTTATAAACTCATATTCAGGAAGCCCGCTTTGCGGTGTTAACGAAAAAGTTTCATTAATCTGTTTTAATGCCGATGCAACTACATTTGTTTTATAAGCAAATTTATATTTTTTTGCTTCATCTTCTATTTGAAAATACATTACAATTCCAATAATTGCAGGAACTAAAGCACCAAAAAAAGCTAACATTGGAAACCTAATAAGCAAACCAACAACTACAATCAACCCCGCAAGACCAAATAATATATAGCATGTTTTATAAGTTTCTGCTATTTTTTTTCGGTCAATTTCTAACGTATTCAAAACCTCCTGCAACGCAGTATTATTCGTATTTTCTGAATCCATTAATTATTGAAAAGTTCTTTTGCACTAATATTTTTACGTTCTTCTTCTGGAGTTGCCAGAACATCAATTGGAGTATAATTTAGCATTCCCGCAAATAAATTCCCTGGAAACATCATAATAGCATTATTATAACTCGTCACCGAAGCATTGTAAGTTCTTCTAGCAGTCGCGATTTGTTCTTCGCTTTCTGTCCAAGTTGTCTGAAGGTTTAGGAAATTTGTATTGGCTTTTAAGTCCGGATAGTTCTCAACCGTTACCAATAAACCTTTTACAGCCGTACTTAATTCTGTATCCAAACTTGCTTTTTCGGCATCGGTTAAAGAACCTGAGCCGGCTTTAGCACGAAGCTCAACGATTTTAGTTAAGGTGCTTTGTTCGTAATTGGTGTATTGTTTGACAACCTCAACCAAATTCGGAATCAGATCGAAACGTTTTTTCAGCATCACATCAATCGCCGAAAATGCATTGGTAACCTGATTTCTTCTTTCAATAAGAGAATTGTAAATAAATACGCCTACTGCTAATAAAACAACAAGGATTATAACTATAATCATGACTTAAAAAATTTAATTGGTTTGGAAACAAATATATAGAATAAGGAAATATGTTTTATGTTTTTTGTCAGAGATATCATATCATTAAAAAAACGCATAAAAATGCATTTTTATACAATTTTACAATACTTTAATTCCTGAATCGACAAAATTCTTGATTTTCGGACTCGCCACATTTAGGTCGGTTACAACAGCGTAAAGCTTATCCAGATCACACACTTTATGCGGCATCTTGCTGTTCATTTTTTCTGAGGTTAAAAGCGCAATTACCTTGTCTGACGCCTTAATCATCTCTTTTTTGATTACGGAAACTTCATAACCCATTTCGGTAAGTCCTTGATTTACATCGATACTGCTGACCCCCATAAAACAAATATCTGCTTTAATTTTAGAAAGTATTTGTACCACATCGATACCAACTGTTACCATCGCCTGCTTTTGTAATTTTCCTCCAATAAAAATCAATTCGATATTTGGATGTCGCGATAACTGCATGGCAATTGGAAGGCTGTAGGTATAAATTGTAGCGGTAAAATTTAACGGAATAAGCTTGCAGAATGTCAAATTTGTAGTTCCCCCGCTCATGATAATCACCTGTCCTTCACTCAATAAGGAAAGTGCTTTTTTGGCTACACTTATTTTCTTATCCTCATTGACAATAGTTATATCAAACACATTTTTATGGTTGTTTTTGACTAAAAATGCCCCGCCGTATACTTTGTTTATTAGGCCTTTATCATTTAGCTCGATAAAATCCCTGCGAATGGTATCTTCAGAAATATTCAATTCCAAGGCTAAGTCGATTGTATTTATTCTTTCGACTTGCTCGCAATTTATTCATTATGAATTGATGTCTTTCTTTTTTGAGCATAAGATGTTCTTTTCTACAAATTTAGAAAAACAAAGCACTTTTGAAAATCTTCGAAATAAAACTTTTTACGATTTACAGAATTCGAATCAATTCAAAATAAAAAATGCGTTTTTATGCATTATTAAATAGAATTAATAAAAATACGACATAAAGTTGCAGTTTTTTAAAAATATTTTATACATTTCGCTTCTCTAACCATAAATTAACCCTTATGAAAAAAAAGCATTTAATTCTTTTACTTTTCATTTTTGGAATACTAGCCAGTTATTCGCAAAATAATGTAGTAAAAGGTGTCGTTACAGATGGCGCTGGGAACACACTGCCAGGCGCAAACATTTTAGTACAGGGAACCAAAGATCAAACCTCAACGGGAACTGACGGAACCTTTTCGATCAAAGCTAACCAAGGAGCGGTGCTTCTTGTTTCGTACATTGGTTTTAACACCAAAGAAATTATCGTGAATGGCGTTAATCTTAAAATCGTAATTTCAGAAAGTGCTCAAACACTGAACAATGTTACCATTGTGGGTTCTATGGGTATTGTAAGAAACAAATCGTCTTTAGGATATGCAGTTCAGGAAGTAAAAGGAAAAGAAATCGCCGAGACACAGCGTCCGAACTTTGCAACGGCTTTACAAGGTCGTGTGGCGGGTTTAACGGTAACGAGTACTTCTGGTGCACCGGGTGCTTCTGTCGCGATTCAGTTAAGAGGGGTAAATTCGCTTAGCAGCAGTAACTCTCCTTTGTACGTAGTTGACGGATTACCTGTGAGCAACGAAACAATGGATCAAGGTTTAACGATTTCTAATGCTCCAAACAGAACACAAGATTATACCAACAGAGGCGCAGATATCAATCCAGACGATATTGAATCTGTAGTAATACTAAAAGGACCTGAGGTCGCAAAGACTTTACGGAATGCAGGCTGGAAATGGTGCTATCGTAATTACAACTAAAAAAGGTAAAAAAGGAGTTGGAAGACTTACCTATTCTACTAATACCAGATTTGACAATTTATACCGTTTTCCCGAAATTCAAAAAGTATATCAAAGAGGTTCTGACGGTGTAAACAATCCAGATTACAGAAGACAATTTGGAACGGCTTACGAACCGGGAACTAAATTTTATAATAATGTAGAAAACTTCTTTAGAACCGGAGTTTCAACCAATCATAATCTTTCGTTTGAAGCGGGTACAGAAACTACTTCTTATCGTTTATCTATTGCTAATTTAGAGCAAGAAGGTGTTGTACCCAATACAGGTTACAGCCGTTTGACCGCAAATTTGAATGCTTCTGCAAAATTATCTTCAAAATTAAGATCAGAAGCTACTTTTAATTTCACAAAATCAGATAATCAGAAAGCACAAAAGGAGCTGGATCTGCGGTACAGATTCCCGGTGTAACAAACGCAGGATATTTGCTTTCGCTTTTAACATGGCCTTCAAATGATGATGCAAGTGTTTATCTAAATCCTGACGGAACGAGAAGAAAAATTACAAGCGGTGCTTTGGATAACGAAACCGATAATCCATATTGGGATGTCAATAAAAACTTATCTGAAGATTTCAACAATCGGTTCATTACTAATGTTGGCTTAATTTACGATCCAACTTCTTGGTTAAACTTAACAGGCCGTGTGGGCTGGGATGTGAATTCTGGTCAAGGTTACAGAGCTATTCATCCAGAATCTGCGGCATGGGAATTGCTTCTGGCGGTTATATCGAATCTTATTATTCTAATACCAGTAATTTAAACACGACTTTATTAGTTACAGCTAAAAAATCTTTCGGAAAATTCAATACCAAATTGATGGTTGGTAATTCGGTTAACGATAATGATTATAGAATTTTATCTACAACAGGAAGCCGTTTTTTTGATCCTAACTTCTACTCTATCAACAATACAGACGCTACAACGCAAAGATCTCAAGAGAGAATTATCCAAAGCAGAATCATTGGTTTCTTTTCTGAGATGAGTTTAGATTATGACAAAATTGTTTATTTGACCTTAACTGGACGTGAAGACTGGACTTCTGTTTTACCAGATCCATTTTTCTATCCTTCTGTTTCAACGAGTTTTGTTTTCACAAACCTAAACGGATTGAAAGACAAAGAAATACTTTCTTACGGAAAACTGAGAGCTTCTTATGCGGAAGCCGCTAATATTCCTTCTCCTTATTCTGCAGAGCCGGTTTTCACGCCGCAATTAACTACAGATGGAGGTTATGCTTACGGAGTTACAGGAGCAAATCCGAATTTGAAACCAGAATTCCGTAAATCATTTGAATTGGGTACAGAATTAAAATTCTTTAAAAACCGAGTTGGATTAGACGTTGCAGTTTACAGCACTAAAACAATCGATCCAATTCTAAAAAATATGCGTTTAAGCTACGGAACGGGATTCGTGGTAACTTCTGCTAACTTTGGAGATTTACAAAACCAAGGTTTAGAGATTACTTTAAGCGGAAGTCCTATTCAAAAAGACAATTTTTCTTGGAATGTAAGTGCTAATTTCAGCAAAACACAATCTAAATTACTAAATCTTCCTTCTGTGGTTTCAGAATATTATGTTTCTGATACTTGGCTTTACGGAAATGTTCGCGGCATGGAGTAACCGTTGGAAATCCGTTAACGACTTTAACTGGAAATGATTATTTGAGAAATAATGCCGGAGAACCTTTAATTGATCCAAATACTGGTTTTGCTTTAAAAGATCCAAACTTTAAAATTGTTGGAGACAGAAATCCTGATTTTATGCTTGGTTTACAAAACACATTTGTTTATAAAAACCTAAGTTTATCTTTCTTACTAGACATTAGAAAAGGCGGTGATATTTACAACGCAACCGAATTCTATTTGTACCAAAACGGATTGTCTACCAAAACCTTAGATCGTGATCAAACCAGAATTGTAAAGGGAGTTTTGAGAGACGGTTTAGAAAATTCGGCTACGCCAACCCAAAATAATATTCCGGTACGACCAAGTGTTCAAAACGAATACTACAGAACTGGAGCTATTGATGCTGATTTTATTGAAAAAGACATCAATTGGTTAAGAATGAGAGATATTACTTTAAGCTATCAAATGCCTTCAGAAATCTTGAAGAAAACATTCATCAACAATCTTTCTTTATACTTAACCATGACCGATCTGTTTATCATCACCAATTATACTGGAGCAGATCCTTCGGTTAACGGAACGAATGCTTCAACTGGAGGTGCTGGAGGAACAGGTTTTGACTTTGGAGTAGTTTCTACGCCACGAGGAATAAACTTAGGATTGAAAATCGGACTTTAATTAATTGACCATGAAAAATATAAAAACATATATAGCAACGATTAGGTCTTGTAACCACAATGATTTCTTGCAACGATTTAGAGGATATAAACGTAAATCCTAGTTTTCCTGTTGATGTTTCTGCACCAGCTTTATTACCGCCAATCGAACAGCAGATGGCTGTTGGACTGCAATTTGACAACCGCTGTTTAGGACGATACATTCAGAATTTCAGTATTGCTACCGTTGGCGCTGTAGGAAGCGAATGGGATCGTTTTGGATATCAAGCAAATAGTGACACAGGCGGTGAAATCTGGAAAATGGCATATTTTGCTATTGGTTTAAACTTAACGAAATTACAGGAAAAAGCAACCGCAGAGCAACGTCATGACATTACTGGAATTTCAAAAGTAATCAGAGCTTGGTCTTGGCAGGTTGCAACAGATTATCATTCCGAATTAATCGATTTTGACCAAGTTTTCACTTCACGCCTTTCTTTTGATTATGTTTCTCAGGACAAAGTCTATGCTGAAGTTGTTCGTTTATTAAACGAAGGTTTAGTCGATTTAGATCGTACAGATGGAAATGTTTCGCAGACCTACACAGCTTCGGGAGATAAAATGTACGGCGGAGACCGCTCGAAATGGGTTAAATTTGCTTACGGAGTTTTGGCTAGAAACCTAAACAATCAAATTAACAAAGCTTCTTACAATGCTGATAAAGTTATCGAATACTGCGATAAATCATTGGCTTCAAACGCAGATAACGCGTTGATTAGATACAACGGAACAGTTGCAAAGAGATATCAATTTTTACGGTCCTGGAAGAAATAATTTCAATACATACCGTCAAACTGATTTTGCAGTAAGAACAATGGACGGAACTCTTTTTGGAAACGTAAAAGATCCTAGAATTTCTAGAGTTTTAGCACCATCTGTAGGTCAGTCTGAATTAGCGCCAGCATCTGCAAAGCAAATCCAGATCCGTCTAAATATACTTTTAATGGAAATCCGTTAAATACTACGGCTTCAACAGTGGCAACAAACGTAAGCAGAATCCCGAATATTTACGGAACGTATGTCGCGGGAACGATTACAACTCCAGGAAGATATCTTTTTAGAGATAAAGCAAATTTTCCTTTAATGACGTATTCTGAAATTCAGTTTATTAAAGCAGAAGCCGCATTCATCAAAGGCGACAAAGCAATGGCTTTAGATGCTTACAGAAAAGCAATTGACGCTAATATTGATTTTGTAAATGCAAATACGGTTGTAAGCACCACTTTCCCAATTACCTCAACAATTACGGCTGCTGAAAAAACGGCGTTCTTAACGAATGTAAATATTGTTCCTGCTGCCGCAGATTTAACGATCAGCCAAATTATGCTTCAAAAATATGTAGCTTTATTTGGTTACGGAATGCTGGAAACTTGGACTGACTTGCGTAAATATCATTATGATACAGAAATTTACAAAACAATGAATTTTACTCCAAACGGAGGATTATTTGTAGATAACAATGGAAAATTACCATATAGAGTTCGCCCAAGATTTAACTCAGAATATGTTTGGAATTTTGATGCTTTAAAAGCGATTGGAGCTGATAAAGTAGATTATCACACAGAAGAAATGTGGTTTTCTAAACAGTAATTTTTTATAATTAAAAACGAATTAGATGAAAAATATATTCAACCATTTTAAAAAGTTAATCATTCCCGTTTTAGGAGTACTTGTTTTTACTTCCTGCGGGGACGAGAACGACCAAACGCCTTATCAAACTACGGACGGAATTGCAGATGCTTCTAACGTAAAATTTGTTCATGCCGCTGTTGGTCCAAACGGAACTAATTTTCAAATTAACTACTTTACAGGAACTGAAAAAATTTCGGCTGTAAGTTCTACCACAGGAGTTCAGGTTGGTATGAGTTATGGTGCTCAATTTCCAGTTCCAATAAATTATGTTTTAATGAAACCGGGCACACAGCCTTTGAGCATTTTAACGCCCGCAAATCCAGCAGTTACCATTTATGATGGAAATATTGTTACCGAAACAGGAAAATATTACACGAGTTTCCTGCTATCAACTCCTCCGTCTGTTACGCCTGCAGTTTATTCTCTTTATCAGTTAAATGATGATTTAGCTGTTGCTGATTTAGATCCAACGAAAGCTTATATTCGTTTTATCAATGTAATCAGTAATTCTGCTAGCAACAGGTTATGATTTAGGATTACTTAAAGAAACCTCAATTGCTGGAGCAACGCCAATAACCACAAAAGAAGTTTACACGTATAGAAATGTGACTTTTAAAGGTGGAGACGAAAAATATATTGCTATTGAACCACAAGATCCTAAAGATACAAGAGGGTATCAATTGCAGGTTCGCGTAGCAGGTTCTCCAACAAATGTTCCGGGAACAACTACAGGAACAACCATTGCCAATCTTGCCAATTCACCAGCAAGTACTGCTTTTATTCCTAGAGCGGGAAGAGTTTATACGATTTATTGCAGAGGAATTATTGGCGGATTACCAACGGCGACTTCAAATGCTCCGTCTGTTACTTTTATCACGAATAAATAAGCTTAAAAATCGAACCACTTTTTGATTAAAGTGGTTCGATTTAATTATCCAATTTTGTTTTTTGTCCTTTATTAAGCGTAATTTTAATTGTAATTTAAACTTTTGTATTATGTTTCAATCCTTAAAAAAAATCACTTTTATTTTATTTTTGATCGTTTCAAGTGCTTCGAATGCAAATTCGTCCAAAGAAATCATTACAAATAAAATCAATGGTATCAGTAATGAAATTAAAACAGGAGCTGATAATTTCGAAAAATATATTCCTTTATTAAAAGATAAAAAAGTTGGTATTGTAACCAATCAGACTGGAATTTTATCCAATAAAAAACATTTGGTAGATTTTTTACTAGAGAAAAAAATAAACATTCAGACCATTTTTGCACCAGAGCACGGCTTTAGAGGAACAGCCGATGCGGGCGAACATGTAGTAGATGGAAAAGATGCCAAAACGGGACTTTCGATTGTTTCTCTTTATGGAGAAAATAGAAAACCTAAAAAAGAGCAGTTAGAAGGAATTGATATTTTAGTTTTTGATTTGCAAGATGTTGGAGCAAGATTCTATACTTATATTTCTTCGCCGCATTATGTAATGGAAGCCTGTGCAGAAAACAATATTCCCTTACTAATTTTAGATCGCCCGAACCCAAATGGCTCTATTGTCGATGGACCAATTCTGGAAAAAGAATTTACCAGTTTTGTCGGCATGCATCCTATTCCAATTTTACACGGAATGACAATTGGAGAATACGGTCAAATGATTAATGGTCAAAAATGGCTCAAAAACGGAATACAATGCAAACTGACTGTAATTCCGTGCAGTAATTATAAAAGAGATATGCCATACGGTCTTCCTGTAAAACCATCGCCAAATCTTCCAAACGATCAGGCCATTAATTTATATGCCAGTTTGTGTTTGTTTGAGGGAACAAATGTGAGCCTCGGTCGCGGAACCGAAAAACAATTTCAAATTTATGGTTCTCCTTACTTAACCAAAACAAGTTTTACTTTTACGCCAAAACCAAATTTTGGAGCTAAAGATCCTGTTTACAACGGAAAAGAATGTTACGGCGAAGATCTTTCTAAGGCACCAAAAGTAACAAAATTGGAATTACGCTGGCTTTTAAAAGCGTACCAAAATACCACAGATAAATCTAAATTTTTTATTCCCTTTTTCACCAAATTGGCAGGAACAAAAAAATTGCAGCAGACAAATTGAATCCGGCGTTTCAGAAAAAGCCATTCGGGACAGCTGGAAAAAAGATTTAGAGGCTTTTCAAACTATGCGAAAAGCGTATCTGATTTATTAAATACCAGTTTACCCCCTTTAAAATTTCCCCAAATCACACTATTTTTTAATAAAATAGAAACTACTAATGCATAATATCGAAGCCAGAAATAAAAAAAACTATGGCTTCAAAAATCAAAAAAAAAAGAAAAAAAATGAAAAATAAAAACCCTGAAACGGAACAAGAATCTTTGTACAAAGATTTGGATCAAATGAGCGTGAAAGAGCTTTTGACGAACATTAATACAGAAGACAAAAAAGTACCGCATATTATTGAACAGCAGATTCCTAAAATTGAAAAACTCGTTAAAGCGATTGTAAAAAAAATGCAATTGGGCGGACGATTATTTTATATCGGCGCGGGAACTTCTGGTCGAATCGGAATTTTAGATGCATCAGAATGTCCGCCTACATTTGGCGTTCCGCACGACATGATTATCGGAATTATTGCGGGCGACGATACTGCTATTAGAAAAGCGGTTGAAAATGCAGAAGATGATACCGAACAAGCTTGGAAAGATTTAGCTAAATTTGAAATTTCAAGTCTGGATTTTATTATCGGGATTGTCGCTTCTGGAAATACGCCTTATGTTTTGGGTGCATTGAAAAAAGCAAAAGAACATAATATTAAAACGGGAAGTATTTCCTGCATCAGTAACGGACTTATTGCACAGGAAGCAAACCATCCGATTGAATTAATTGTAGGGCCAGAATTCTTAACCGGAAGTACGCGAATGAAAGCGGGAACGGCTCAAAAACTGACTTTGAATATGATTTCTACTTCGGTAATGATTAAACTCGGAAAAGTAAAAGGTAACAAAATGGTTGACATGCAGTTATCTAACGAAAAATTGGTAAAAAGAGGCATCAAAATGATAATGGAAGAACTTGCAATTGATTATGATACTGCCGAAGAATTACTGCTTAAACATAAAAGTGTACGCGCTGTTCTGCTGGATCATAACAGTAAAAAATAACCTAATTTCTAAACCAAAACCAAAATGTCTTCTACTACCATTCTCATTTTCATCTTTGTTTACTTTGGTCTTTTACTTTTTATTTCAAACATAATTAGCAAAAAAGGACAAGACAACGATTCTTTTTTCAAAGCAAATAAAAATTCTAAATGGTATTTAGTTGCTTTTGGTATGATTGGAACTGCGCTTTCGGGCGTAACTTTTATTTCTGTACCCGGCGAAGTGGGTTCGCCAAACGGAGAACAATTCAAATATTTTCAGTTCGTTTTAGGAAACGCAATCGGATTTGTAATCATTGCAAAAGTCCTGCTCCCGCTCTATTACAGAATGAATCTGACATCAATTTACAGTTATATCGAACAAAGAATGGGAGTTCGAAGTTACAAAACCGTCGCTTCTATATTTTTAGTCAGCAGAACCATTAGTTCGGCTTTTAGATTGTATTTGGTTGTCATTGTTTTACAGCGATATGTTTTTAACGATTTCAACATTCCGTTTCCTGTTACGGTGCTTTTGGCGCTGGCACTCATCTTTTTATATACTTTTAGAAGCGGACTTAAAACCATTATTATTACCGATACTTTACAGACGTTTTTTTTAGTTAGTTCCGTGTTTATTACCATTTATTTTGTTTGTGATAGTTTAAATTTAACTGTACTTGAATCCGTTTCCACCATTCAAAAAAGCAATTATTCAAAAATATTTTTCTTCGATGATTTCTTTACGAGCAAGTACCACTTTGTAAAACAAATTTTAGGAGGAATGTTTGTTACTATTGCAATGGTTGGACTGGATCAGGATTTAATGCAAAAAAATCTAAGCTGTAAAAACATTGGCGAGGCGCAAAAAAATATGTTCACTTTTACGGGAATTTTCGTTTTAATCAACATTATATTTTTGAGTTTAGGAGCTTTATTGTATATCTATGCAGATAGAAATGGCGTTGCAATTCCGTTAGATTTAGCGACAGGAAAACCAAGAACCGATTTGCTTTTTCCTGAAATTGCTTTAAATCATTTGTCAATTGTTCCGGCTTTTGTTTTTCTTTTAGGGATTATTGCCGCCACTTTTGCTACAACCGATTCGGCTTTGACGGCGCTGACAACTTCTTTTTGCGTTGATTTTCTCGGAATGGATAAGTCTGAAAATTTAGGAAATACCAAAAATGTAAATACAAGACATTGGGTGCATTTCGGGTTTTCGATATTACTTTTCCTGGTCATTATTGTGCTGAATTCGTTTAACGATGCTTCCGTTGTAGCCTTAATTTTCAGGGGCGACCTCTTACACTTACGGTCCATTATTAGGATTGTACGCTTTTGGATTGTTACAAAAATCAAGATTAGTAAACGATAAATTGATTCCGATAATCTGTATTATTTCGCCGATTCTGACTTACTTTTTAAGCGAAAATTCGACACAATTATTTGGTTATACTTTTGATAATGAATTAATCCTTATCAACGGATTGTTTACGTATATCGGAATTTATTTTACCAGCAAACGCACAACAGAAAGAATCTCTTTTTAAATGCCCAAACACTATTTCATGAAAAATGCTATTATAAAAATAGGTCTGTTTACCATTATGCTTTTTTTTATCATCAATTGTGGTGTTTCGAAAAAAAGCAAAACTACGGTAGTTACCAATCAGCCTGTTTCTACCGAAAATAAAGAAGTTTATATCCCAAAAAACAAAGCAGAAAAAAAACCTTTTCTACAAGATTCTGATGCCGAAAATCACTGGACAGACAGCATTTACGCCCAAATGACTTTAGACGAAAAACTAGGGCAATTGTTTTTTGTTTCGGCTTATTCCAATAGGGATTCCGTTCATGTTAATTCAATAAAGAAATTAGTGGCCAATTATAAAGTTGGAGGTCTGATTTTCTTTCAGGGCGGGCCCGTTCGTCAGGCGAAATTGACTAATGAATATCAGGCAAAAGCTAAAATTCCGCTCTTTATTGGCCTTGATGCCGAATGGGGTTTAAGCATGCGATTAGATTCGACTTATGCCTACCCTTGGAACATGACTTTGGGAGCGATTCAAGATTTAGCTTTAATCGAAAAAGTCGGAAGACAAATGGGAAGCGAATGCAAAAGAATGGGAATTCATTTCAATTTTGCGCCAGTTTTAGATATTAATACCAATCCGCTGAATCCAATTATCGGAAATCGTTCTTTCGGCGAAAGCAAAACAAACGTTGCCAATCGCGCATCGGCATTAATGAAAGGCATTCAGAGTCAAGGCGTTTTGTGTACCGGAAAACATTTCCCGGGTCATGGCGATACCGCAGTCGATTCTCATAAAGCGCTTCCCACCGTTTCGTTTACCAAAGAACATATGGACGAAGTAGAATTGTATCCGTACAAACAGCTTTTTGATGAAGGTCTGGCTTCGGTTATGGTGGCGCATCTCAATATTCCGAGTTTAGAACCAAGAGAAAATATTCCTTCTTCTGCATCTTATAATGTGGTTACAGAACTTCTTCAAAAACAATTGGGTTTTGAAGGACTAATTTTTACGGATGGTTTGGGCATGAAAGGCGCGAGTAATTTTAAAGGTGTCGGCGATTTAGAATTAGCAGTTTTAGAAGCTGGAAATGATATTTTTCTCTGCCCAGATGATGTCCCAGCGGCTTTAGATAAATTAAAAACTTTTTATGCTCGCAGGAAAAATTACAGAAGAGCGTTTGTCGCATTCGGTTAAAAAAATTCTTCATTATAAATTCAAAGCAGGTTTAAATAAATACAAACCAATTGAGCTAAAGAATTTACAAAAAGACCTAACCAGCCCAGATAAAGATGCGCTTCAATATACTTTATTCGAAAACGCAGACTACGGTTTTAAAAAATGAAAAAGACATTCTTCCAATAAAAGATCTGGAGCAGAAAATTGCTTACGTAAAATTGGGAGAAGATGTAAATAGTACTTTCATCAGTACTTTAAAAAAGTACACGACAATCACAGAAGTTTCAAATACCAATGTTGATTCTTTAAACGCAGACACTAAAAAAATACGATTTCGTAATTGTGAGTTATCACAAAGTGAATAAAGCTTGGGAGAAACAAGATTTCAGTACAAACGAATTGTTTTTTCTAAACAAAATAGCCGAAAATAATAAAGTGATTTTAGACATTTTTGCTAAACCTTACACACTTCTTCCTATTCAGAATTTTGATGCCATTGAAGGATTGGTGATTTCGTATCAAAATTCAAATATTTCTCAAATTGTTGTCGCCGAAATTTTATTTGGAGCAAAAAGTGCTAAAGGAAAATTACCTGTTTCGATCAATGAAAATTTCAAAGTAAATGACGGACTCGATACTGAAAAAATTGATCGTCTAGGTTTTGAAACACCCGAAAATATGGGAATGAGTTCGGCAATTCTTTCTAAAATAGATGCCGTTGCCCAAAAAGCAATTGATGGAAAAATGGCTCCCGGAATGCAGGTTTTGGTTGCGAGAAAAGGCAATGTTGTTTTTCAGAAATCCTATGGATATCATACCTATAATAAAGACGTAAAAGTTTCTAATACTGATTTGTACGATGTGGCTTCGATTTCAAAAATGATTTCTACGCTTCCAAACGTGATGCGAGCAATACGATAAAAATAAAGTTACATTAGAAACCAAACTCGGAACGATGTCGCCGTTGTTTGCGAAATCGAACAAAAAGGATATTTCGTTTAAAGATTTATTAAATCATTACGCCGGACTTATTGCGTGGAGTCCGTTTTATAAATCTACAATTGATGCAAAAAGTTTTCCGCTGGAGAAGTATTACAGAAAAATTCCAGAGAAAAATTTCACGACAAAAGTTGCCGACAGTCTTTTTATTCGAAATGATTATCACGACACGATCATGAAATTCATCGCCGACTCTCCTGTTTCTCTTAAAAAAGAATATAAATACAGCGATTTTACTTTTATCATTTTAAAGGAATATTTGGAAAGAGCAACGCATCAAAACTTAGAAGATCTGAGTCAAAAGAACTTTTTCAACTCCATCGGAATGAATTATACAACCTATAATCCGTTGTTGAAATTTGAAAAAAAAGAAATTGCACCGACAGAAATCGATAATTATTTCAGACATCAACTCATACAAGGTTATGTACATGATATGGCGGTACGCAATGGAAGGCGGTGTTGCGGGTCATGCGGGAATATTTTCAAATGCGATGGATGTGGCTAAAATGATGCAGCTTTTTCTTCAAAAAGGAAGTTACGGAGGTGAACGCTATTTTTCTGAAGCCACTTTTGACACTTTCAATACTTGTTTTTACTGTGCTCAAGGAGTAGAAAGAGGTTTAGGTTTTGATAAAAGATTAGGAAAAGACGGTCCGACTTGTCAATGTGCCTCTGCTTCAAGTTTTGGACATACTGGTTTTACCGGAAATATGGCTTGGGTTGATCCCGAAAACGAAACTGTTTATGTCTTTTTATCGAATAGAACATACCCAGAAATTGGTGAAGAAGGCAATAAATTAGCCAAGGAAAAAATCCGTGAAGAGATACAAAAAATAATATATGAATCTATTGTCAAGTAATTTTGAATCGTTGGACTTTATTAAAAACATAGAAACATAGGTTTTAATATTTTGAATTAAAGAGAGTACCAAAAGAAACTAGTTTCTAACACATAGCGACTCTGTTTGTTTAAAACAAGTGTAACGCCTTTTTTCGCGTCCTAAATCTATGTTTCTATATGTTAAATTAATGCTCCCAACTGTTTAACTTTAGTCGCATTTTAAATGAATTTTTATGAACAAAAATATTAAGGCACTTTATCAAATTGCCCAAAAAGAAACCAAACGCATCATCGGACTCATGTCGGGAACTTCTCTCGACGGACTTGATATTGCATTATGCGAAATTTCGGGTTCTGGTGTGAATACGAATGTAAATCTTATTCAGTTTGAAACCGTTAGTTATTCAGAAGAAATTAAAACGGAGATTCGTAAAGTTTTTGCACAAAAAAACATCGAATTCCAACACTTAGCTTTGCTCAACGAGTGGATTGGTTTACTTCATGCTGGAATGGTAAATGACACTTTAAAAAAATGGAATATTCCTGCCGCTGAAGTTGATTTAATTGCTTCTCATGGACAAACTGTTTTGCATGCACCAAAATTTTTGCATCAGCAGGAGAAATTTCCAAATGCTACTTTGCAAATAGGTGACGGCGATCATATTGCGGTTAAAACAGGAATTATTACGTTATCAGATTTTAGGCAGAAACACGTTGCTTGCAGGAGGCGAAGGCGCGCCATTGGCGGTTTACGGCGACTATTTTTTATTTGGAAAAGAAGGCGAAAACAGAATTATGCTGAATATTGGCGGCATTGCCAACTTTACTTATTTACCCGCCGCCATAAAAACCGAAGATACTTTTGTAACCGATACAGGAACTGGAAATACTTTAATCGATCTTTTTGTAAAAAAATATTTCTTTGATAAGAGTTACGATAAAGATGCCGAAATAGCAAAACAAGGAACGGTAAATCAAATTTTATTAGAAAATCTGAAAGACAATGCTTTTTTCAAAAAAGGATTTCCGAAAACAATTGGTCAGGAATTATTTAATGCGGAATATGTTGAATTAGCACTTTCCAAAAGTAATCTTACTGATATTTTAGCACCGGATTTATTAGCTACTTTAACCCGCTTTACTGCAGAAACAATTGCAGAAGCTATTCAATCTACCATCCAAAAAACCGAATACAAAATAGAAGATTTTAAAATCTACATGTCCGGCGGAGGCGCTAATAATCCTTTATTAGTGCAATGGCTGAAAGAATTATTGCCGTGTTCCTTTTTCAAAAGCAATGATTTGGGAATTAATAGTGATGCAAAAGAAGCAATTCTATTTGCCATTTTAGCGAACGAAACTGTTGCCGGAGGAGATTTCAAATTCAATTCTGTAAAAATCCCATCGGTAACTATGGGGAAAATTTCAATGCCCGATTAAAATACCCCAAACCCAATCTAACCACAAGACCACCAAAAATGAAAGACCGCATTATTTCAGTTGATGTTTTAAGAGGACTGACTGTTTTATTAATGACTTTAGTAAACAATCCCGGAAGCTGGAGTTACGTTTACCCTATATTAGATCACGCCAAATGGAACGGCTGTACGCTGGCCGATTTAGTATTTCCGTTTTTCATTTTTATTGTGGGAATCGCAGTTCCATTGGCAATGCCGATTAAAAAAGACAATGCTGAAAATGTCACTAAAATTATAACGCGATCTTTACGTATTTTCTGTTTAGGACTCTTTTTAAGTTATTTTTATTCGATACATTTCATGGGGTTACAGTCCGGAATTACACTTTTGTGCATTCGTTTATTTTTCACTTTCTGTGTTGGTTATGCCTTAATTGGCGATTTCAATCTCAAAACAAAAACCATTCTTGCGGTACTTATTTTTGTCATTCTAATTGGTCTCGCTTACAGCGGACATGAGAATTTTGCTAAAATTAGAATCTTTGGCGTTTTACAACGAATTGGAATTGTTTACTTTTTTGTTTCTTTGATTTATCTCAAAACAAATATAAAAACACAAGCAATTCTAAGCGCTTCGATTCTATTAGGTTATTGGGCATTAATGACGCTTATTCCTGTTCCTGGCGTAGGATATCCAAATTTAGAAGTCGGCACAAATTTAGCTTCTTGGCTAGACAGTGTTCTGCTTGAAAATCATATGTATATCGAAACCAAAACTTGGGATCCCGAAGGATTATTGAGTACTTTACCTGTAATTGGGAATGGTTTAATTGGTTTATTAATCGGACAGCTTTTAATCCAGCCAATGCCGAAAATCAAAATCAATAAAATAATGGCAGGAATTAGTTTAGTTCTAATTCTTATTGGTTTGTTATGGTCATTGGTTTTCCCAATCAACAAATCACTTTGGACAAGTTCTTATGTATTATTCACGGCAGGTTTGGCCTTATTATTGCTTTCACTAATTTATTACATAATTGATGTTCGAGGCTATAAAAAATGGACCACATTTCTATTGACTTGGGGTGTAAATCCGATGATTGTATTTTTCGTTTCTGGAATTTTGCCGCGTGCCTTAACGATGATTAAAATTCAAGACCCTGAAAATATTTCAGACAAAATAAACGTTAGAGATTATGCTTATAATTTTTGGATTAGTCCGCTGTTTGAAAATCAGTCTGCTTTCGTCCTTAACTTATTCTATAATTTACATTTTATTATGGAGTATTGTATTGTGGTATTTTTACAAAAACAAGCTGATTTTTAAAGTTTAATTTTCTAAGAAAAACCATAATTATTATTGCAAAATTTAAATTTCTTATATCATCTAAAAAAACTATTTTTGGTTTCTGTTAAAAAACATTGAAATGCATAAAAATCAGTATTTAATATTCTCAATCTTATTTATATTTCTTTTTTCAACGATTTCTCAAGCGCAGGAAAAATCAATGCATCCTAAAAACGAATTTAGAGGTGTCTGGATTGCAACCGTTGTAAATATCGACTGGCCAAAAACAAGTATAGATAACGTAGAGAAAGAAAAAGCTGATTATCTTGAAATTTTAGAGGCTTATAAAAAACTAAATTACAATGCCGTAATTGTTCAGGTTAGAAGTGTTGGTGATGCCATCTATCCTTCTGAATTTGCACCTTGGTCTCGTTTTTTAACAGGGAAAGAAGGTATTGCGCCAAACCCCTATTATGATACATTAGCATGGATGATTGAACAGGCACATGCCAGAGGTTTTGAGTTTCACGCTTGGCTAAACCCTTACCGCGCTACTTTCGATTTAAATAAAAACCTTTTAAGTCCCAATCACGATATTTTTAAACATCCAGAATGGATGATTGAATATGGCGGAAAAATGTACTATGACCCTGCTCTGCCAGAAGTTCAGGCACATTTAACAAAAGTAGTGAAAGAGGTTGTAGACAAATACGATATTGATGCCATTCATTTTGATGATTATTTCTATCCGTATGCGGTGCCTGGAAAAGTTTTTAATGATACCGCTTCCTACAGAAAATACGGTGCAGGTTTAAGTCTTGCTGATTGGCGCCGTGCGAATGTGAGCAACTTTGTACACACCATTTCCACAACTATAAAAGAAAGCAAACCTTGGGTTCAATTCGGAATTAGTCCGTTTGGAGTTTGGCGAAACAAATCGCAAGATCCAAGAGGTTCTGAAACACAGTCGACATCCAATTATGACGATTTATATGCAGATCCTATGTTGTGGATGGACCAAAAATGGATCGATTATATTCTGCCTCAATTGTATTGGAGTATGAACAATCCTAGAGCATCCTATTCTAAATTGGTAAAATGGTGGGCAGAGAACTCTAATAATACTGCCGTTTATATCGGTCATGCTTCATACAAAATTAGAGGTGATGGAGATAAAAACTGGAATTTTATGACTGAAATTCCAACACAGATTGACTTTGCAAGAAGTTTTAAAAACGTTTCTGGAAGTGCTTATTTCAGTTCAAAATGGTTCATGGGGAAAAACTTTGACGTAGTCCGTCATTTAGAAGAAAACCAATATAAATATCCAGCGCTTCCTGCTTGCTGTTCCTAATTTACGACACGTTATTATTGATACGCCGAAATTGATAGAGTACAATAAAGACAGCATCCGATATAATTTTACATTTAAAAGTCCGTTGAACACCAAAGTTCGTTACATGGTAGTTTACGGAGGCGATCATGTTTCAAAAATCGATGTTAACGACGCTACAAAAATTATTGAAAAAGTAACCGTAAAAGAAGTTGACGGACAAATTACGTTCTCTATTGCTTGCAGGAAAACTAAATCTTTTCAAAGCCTGTGCAGTAACTTTTATTGATTATTATGCCAACGAAAGCACACCAACAGCAATAGATCTAAAAAAACCATTTAAAAACTATATACCAGCACAACCAAATGAAAATAGATAATAAACCGTGGTTTTGGATTCCGCTTCTTAACTTTGCTTCTGGACTGCCTTATGCGATAATTATTTCGGTTTCGGTAATTATGTATAAAAATCTGGGTATTTCTAATGAAGATATCGGAGTCTACACTAGTTTATTATATCTTCCCTGGGTAATCAAACCACTTTGGAGTCCGCTTATTGAGTTAGTTGGAACCAAAAGAAAATGGTTTTTATCGATGCAGTTATTAATTTCAATTGCCTTTTTACTGGTCGGATTTACTATTCCGTACAATGGCTTTTTTATACTATCCTTATCCATATTCTGGGTTCGTTGCTTTTGCATCGGCATCCAATGATATTGCGAGTGATGGTTTCTATTTATTAGTTTTGCCAGAAGACAAACAATCTTTCTTTATTGGAATTAGAAGTACTTTTTACAGACTTTCCATGCTTGCAGGAAATGGTTTAATCGTACTTTTTGCCGGTTATTTAGAACACAAATATGGTGACAATACCAAAGCTTGGTCCTATACAATGATTGCAGTTGGTTTACTAATGACTTTTATAACTGCTTACAATTTTATTTTTACTCCAAAAAATGAAATAAATGCTGTTGCAAATACTAAAGAAACACATCAAAATCAAAACTTCGCTACAGTCTTTATCAGCTTTTTCAAGAAAAAACAAATCGGATTAATTTTAGCTTTCATTCTAGTTTTCAGGTTAGGAGAATCGCAATTACTTAAAATGTTAAGTCCCTTTTTATTGGATGGAAAAGAATTAGGCGGTATGGGATTAGACACTGAAGCCGTTGGAATAATTTACGGAACATTTGGTGTTGGAGCTTTGACTTTGGGAGGTATTTTTGGCGGCATCGCTATTTCGAAACAAGGTCTTACCAAATGGATGCTTCCTATGTTTTTGGCAATGCATTTACCCATAATTGGCTTTATTTTATTAGCATTTTTTCACCCAAGCTCAATTTATTATATTTATGCCGTCGTTATTTTAGAACAATTTGGTTACGGTTTTGGTTTTACAGCCTTTATGATGTTTTTAATAAACGTTGCCGAAGGAGAATCAAAAACAGCACATTATGCAATTGCAACTGGATTTATGGCATTAGGAATGATGCTTCCGGGAATGTTGAGCGGTTTTATACAACAATATTTAGGCTATCAAAACTTCTTTATTTGGGTTTTTATTGCCACAATTCCAGGTCTTATTTTATCACGTTTTTTAATTTTCCCGAAAGATTTTGGGAAAAAATCTGAAGCAGTTTAAATCCCAAATCAAACTCTTACATATGGAAATCAATGACAATTTGCAGGCCGAACGAAACTTGAAAGGAGCTGAGTTCGAAAAAACCGGAAATCTTGAAAAAGCAATTGAATTGTATGAAGAAAATGTCGCAGAAAGCTTTAAAGGAAATCACCCTTACGATCGATTGGCAACGATCTACAAAAACCAAAACGATCTCGACAATGAAATTCGTGTATTAGAAAAAGCCATTATCGTGTACGAAGAAATCACGATTGAAGACCGAATTGAAGGACTTCCAAAACTTTTCCGTTTTAAAAATCGCTTAGAAAAAGCAATTGAAACCAAGAAGCAAATAGCCAAACAAAAGAAGGCGAAATTGAAATAGTTAAAAAATTAAATTAAGCTTAATTTTCTTCTTACCATTACAGCTATTAAGTTCATAAAGTTTAGCTTAATTAACTTAATATCTTAATGGTAAAAAACAAAATCTTTTTTGAATCATGATCACACTAAAACGAACAAATTCAGACGATATTGATTTTATAAATCTGGTTGTTTTATTAGATCAGGATTTAGCGATTAGAGACGGCGAAGATCATGCGTTTTACAATCAATATAATAAAACGGATAAGATCAAACATGTTCTGGTTTATTATGAAAACAATATTCCTGTTGGTCGCGGTGCTTTTCGCGAAAAAGAAAGCGACATAACCGAAATCAAACGAATGTATGTGCATCCTGATTTCAGAAAAAAAGGAATAGCTTCAAAAGTTTTAGCAGAATTAGAAATCTGGGCAAAAGAAGTTGGTTACAAATACACGATTCTCGAAACGGGAAAAAACCAGCCCGAAGCGATTAACCTATATCAAAAATTAAATTACATCATAATTCCAAATTATCCGCCTTACGAAAAGATGGATAACAGCGTTTGTATGAAAAAGACTTTATAATAATGAAAATGACAGCTCAAGCATTACGACAAAAAGTGGGACAATTCTTTTTTCCTGCAGTTTTCATCAACGATACCGAAGAAAATATTCAGGAAACAGAACGTTTGATCAAAGAACACAACATTGGCGGACTAACTTTCTTCCACAGTCGTGCGAGCGCCGCAACGAATTATGAAAGCAAGAAAAAAGTAGTGTTTAATGACGACAGCTACGAAAAAATCAAAGCTCTTATTGTTCGCTATCAAAAGTCTGCTTCTACTCCCCTTTTAATCAGCATTGATGCAGAATGGGGTTTGGCAATGCGAATTGAAAAAACACCGCAATATCCGTACGCGATTACACTTGGCGCTTTGCCTGCAAATAAATCAAATCTCGTTTACGAAGTCGGAAAACAAATTGGATTAGATTTAAAAGCGGCCGGAATTCAGTATAACTTATCTCCTTTGGCAGACATCAACAATAATCCAAATAATCCGGTTATTGGCTATCGTTCTTTTGGTGAAAACAAAGAAAAAGTCGCTGATTTTTCGATCGAATATTTAAACGGAATGTCGGAAGTTGGGGTTTTAGGCTGTCTGAAGCACTTTCCTGGACACGGAAATACCAATGTTGATTCGCATTTAGGATTGCCGGTTTTAAAAGAAACTTTAGACGAGCTATTAGAAAACGAATTGTATCCATTTATTAAAGGAATAAAAAATAATGTCGATTCGATTATGATTGGGCATTTGGCCGTTCCGAGTTTAAATGACGGAAAAGATACTTCGGCTACATTATCAAAAGCAGTGATTCAGGATCTTTTACGCGACAAATTAGGCTTTGATGGTTTAGTAATTTCCGATGCCTTGAATATGCACAGCGTTTCTAAATTGTATGAAACAAAAGGACATTTAGAATGGGAAGCTTTTAATGCTGGAAATGATGTTTTATGCTTCGCCGAAAATGTTCCCGAAGGAATTGAAGAAATTCTAAAAAATGCTTCACCAGAACGCATTGAAGAAAGTTTTAACCGAATTATGAAAGCGAAAGAAAAAGCTGGGATTCTTTCTGGAAATACTGCTTGCGTCGGGAGAATTAAACTTCGAAAAAGCATCAGAATTAAATTTGGAAATTGCTCAAAATGCTCTTACAACTATCATTGACAATTCCAATTTTGAATTAGTTTTTGAAGCGCAGAAAAACAATAAATTAGCTAAACTGAGTTTATATAAAAATACCGAAAATACTTTTTTCAAAACTTTAAATTCAAAACTGTCTTCGCCAGAATTTGCTTTTGAAAACTTAGAAGTTTCGGATGTTTCATCCATAAAAAAAGAATTAGAAAATTTCGATACAATTCTAATTTCCTTATTTGTTCCGAAAGCAAAACCAATGAACAATTTCGAAATTAATGATGAAGTTTTAGAACTTATTTCAAATTTACTTCAAACTAAAAAATGCATACTTTACGTTTTCGGAAATCCGTATGTTTTACCTCTAATTCCGAATCTTAGAAGGGCTTCAGGATTAGTTCAGGCGTATCAGGATTTTGAAGAATTTCAAAAAACAGCGACTGATCAATTTTTAAATAAAATTCCTTCAAAAGGAATTCTTCCAGTAAACATTGAAATTCAATAAGTTAAAAAACAAAATAGTCAAAACTTATCAACTTATAAATATTAATAATCACATCTTATTGTAAGTACCTGTACTTATACCCTACTTTTGCATCAGAAATAAATTTTTAACGTAAAACGAAAAATATGTCTTTAGTAGGAAAAAAATTCCCAAGTATTGCAGTAGATGCTATCTCAGAAATGGGTGATAATTTAAAAATCAACATTTTTGAAGAAGCAGTAAACAACAACAAAAAAGTATTATTGTTTTGGTACCCAAAAGATTTCACTTTTGTATGTCCAACTGAATTACACGCCTTTCAAGTCGCATTACCAGAATTTGAAAAAAGAAATACTATCGTAATCGGAGCTTCATGCGACACAAACGAAGTACACTTTGCTTGGTTAAATACTCCAAAAAACAATGGTGGAATCGAAGGTGTAACTTACCCAATCTTAGCGGATACAAACCGTAACTTATCTAACATCTTAGGAATTTTAGATATCGATTCTACAGAGTACAGCGAAGAAACAGATTCAGTTATCATCGAAGGTTCAAATGTAACTTACAGAGCTACTTACCTAATTGACGAAACTGGAAAAATTTTCCACGAAAGTGTAAACGATATGCCATTAGGACGTAACGTAAACGAATACTTAAGAATGGTTGATGCTTACACACACATTCAAGAAAAAGGCGAAGTTTGTCCTGCAAACTGGGAAGCTGGAAAAGAAGCTATGTCTGCTGATAGAATCAGTACTGCTGAATACCTTAGTGCTAACTAAGAAAAAAATAAATTCCAATTTTTTAAATTCCAAATTCCAATTGGGATTTGGAGTTTAAAAACTGGAAAATTCAATTCAAAAATCAAAAACATTTTAAGTTTAAAATTTCTAAGTTCAATCGCAAGATTTAGAATTTGGAACTTACAAACTTGCAATTTCATTTCAAAAATAACATTTTCAAAATTTAGAATTTATAAGTTTCAATAGTAAAATTTGAAATTTGGAATTTAAAAAATTGGAATTTAAATCAAAAGGTATGTTAATCGACTTAAACGAAGATACGTTAGCAGATTTAGTTGCTAAAAACGAAAAAGTAGTAGTACAATATTCAGCTTCATGGTGTGGAAATTGCCGTATTATGAAACCAAAATTCAAAAAATTAGCAACAGAAAATGAAGCTATCACTTTTGTTTTGGTTGATGCAGAAAATTCTCCTGAATCTAGAAAATTAGCTAATGTGAGCAACCTGCCAACATTTGCAACTTTCGTAAACGGACAATTAGTTGGCGAAACGCAGACTAACAAACAAGAAGTTTTAATTGACTTAGTAAACGCTATTGTTTAATTGGTTATTTGTTTATTCGTTTAATCGATTAAACAAAAAAACGATTTAACGCTTAAACAAAAAAATCATGAAATTACCAGTAATAAAGCAATTAACACAGTTCATCGAAGAAAACGATCAGGATTATATCATTGAAACGATCGAAGTTCTAGAAGCTATGACCGAAATTCCTTCTCTTAAAGATGAAGAATTGGATGTAATTGGCGAATTGATTTCGAATATGTATGGCGCTCTTGAAGTGCACAAAATGGTTTCTCAGGGAACAGATAAAAAAGAAGCTTTAAATGCGTTCATGAAACGTGTTTTAGGTTCAATCGATAAATAAATCGACCTCTTTTTCAAGAAAAAAACAAAAAAACATGACTGAAGAAGCGTTTCTGAATAAGGGACGCTTTTTTTTGTTTTCAGTCTCAGTGGCGGCTTTCAGTCCCTGCCTCGGTTTATACAATGTCTTGTCAGGCTGAGCGAAGTCGAAGCCCAAGCAAGAAGCTCCGTAATGAATATAAACATTTTTACTAAATCTAAAATCTACCCTCCAAAATCTATAATAATTTGGGCGAGACAGTATTTGAAAAAGCAGGCAAACATACTTTGTCTTTACTCGCCTGCTTTTTCAAATACTGTCGGGCTATCCGCGCTACTTCGGTAGCCAGCTCCTATCCCTCTCGCGACTTTACGGTTTCAATTAACGTTCATGATTATTACAACCAATTGTCAGGCTGAGCGAAGTCGAAGCCTACGCAAAGTAATTCAACAAAAAAAGTGACTCAGATTGAGGAGCTTCTTACGTCGGCTTCGACTTCGCTCAGCCTGACAAGCGCAATTAAAATCTAAAATAATTAGATAAATCCGTGAATTCTCGGCTATCAAAAAACCAACCTTAATCTCTCTTTAAACCCACAACAAATACTTTTAGATTCAAATATTAATCCTTACTTTTGAACCTCATTAATTTTAAACAAAAATCATGGCATCTATCACATTAGGAGGAAATCCAGTTCATACATCAGGCGAGTTACCAGCAGTTGGATCACAATTAGCTGACTTCAAATTAGTTCAAAACGATTTATCTGTTGCTTCATTAAGTAATTTTGCTGGTAAAAAATTAGTTTTAAACATCTTCCCTAGTGTTGACACAGGAACCTGTCTTGCATCTGTTAGAAAATTCAATCAAAGTGCAAGCGGTTTAGAAAACACAACTGTATTATGTATTTCTAGAGATTTACCTTTTGCTCAAAAACGTTTTTGTGGTGCTGAAGGTTTAGAAAATGTAGTAAACTTATCAGATTTTCAAGAAGGTGCTTTCGGTAAAGCAAATGGTTTAGAAATCGTTGACGGACCTTTAGCAGGTTTACATTCAAGAGCAATCATTGTGGTTGATGCAGATGGAAAAATCGTTCATACAGAACAAGTTGCTGAAATTGCAAACGAACCAAATTACGAAGCGACTTTAGCAACACTATAATATTTTCCCTTAAATGGAGTTTCAAAAAGATAATACTTTTGTTACAGGTCGGTTAAAGAGCGTAACTTATGCTTTTAAAGGAGCTGTAAAACTTATTAAAACAGAACACAGCGTTATGGTTCAATTCTCATTAGGAATTATCATGACCATTGCTGGATTCTATTTTCATATTTCACAAACCGAATGGCTTTGTCAAACAATGGCAATTGGTTTAGTTTTAAGTGTTGAAGGACTAAATACGGCGGTTGAAAAAATCGCCGATTTTATCCATCCTGATTACAGCAAACGAATCGGATTTATTAAAGATATTGTTGCCGGAGCGGTATTTTTTGCCGCAATGACTGCAATAGCAATAGGCTTGATTATTTATATTCCAAAATTTATTTAGGCAAAGGAAAACGCAAGAATGGCAAAAAATAAAAAAGAAACTGTAGATAAAAAAAACGACAAACAAGAAGGAAGTAAAAGATCTTTTAAGATATCAAAACAACAAAAATTTGTTTTGGGCTGTCTTTTGGTTCTTTTTTCTGTTGCACTATTAGTGGCATTTATTTCTTTTTACGTTAACGGACAATGGCAGAATGACCAAAGTATTGTAAATCAGCTCGGCGATCGTACTGAAATTGTTGAAAACTGGCTGGGAAAATTCGGAGCCTATTTAGCCGATTTAATTATTTATAGAGGTTTTGGACTTGCTTCTTTTATCTTCGTACGTTTATTTTTCCTTACGGGAATGTTTTTAGCATTGGAGCTTTCGACTCAAAAGCTAAAAAATACTTGGTTTTGGGATATTTTTGCTATTATAATTGTTTCAATTCTGTTTGGCTTTTTCGCTACTTCTGCACCAGAATTAGGAGGAACAATTGGCTATGAATTAAATTTATTCCTGCAGGATTATATCGGAAAAACGGGAACTTTACTTACACTGCTTTTCGGATTAATTATTTATTTGATTTTCAAAATAAAATTATCTCCAGAAAGAATACAGTCATTTTTTGATTCTACTAAAAAAGAACTCAAATCGGAACTTGAAGCTTTAAAACCAGCTGTCAAACAACCTGAAAGTGCTTATAATCTAGAAGAATTTGCTATTGAAGAACCAGAAAAGGATCCTGATTTAGATAACATTCATATCAAAACAGTTGATACACAATTCGAACTAAATAAAGAGGCATTAAAGCCAACTATTTCTCATTCTTCTGAAATCGAATTGAATCCGATTTTAAAGCCAATTACCCCAAAACAGGAACTACCGTTAGTTTCTCCCGACGAAGCTTTTGTAATTGAAAAAGCTGAAGAAGAAGATATTATCGAAGAAAACTTAGCTTCTCGCCTAGTTGCCGATTTCGGATTATTTGATCCTACCTTAGATTTATCGAATTACAAATTCCCAACAATTGATTTATTAAAAGAATATTCAACTGGAGGAATCACCATAAATCAAGAGGAATTAGAAGAAAATAAAAACAAAATTGTAGATACACTTCGCAACTATAAAATTGAAATTGCTCAGATTAAAGCTACCGTTGGACCATCGGTAACTTTATATGAAATTGTTCCTGAAGCCGGAATTAGAATTTCAAAAATTAAGAGTTTAGAAGATGACATCGCTTTGTCATTATCCGCATTAGGAATTCGTATTATTGCGCCAATTCCTGGAAAAGGAACTATCGGTATTGAGGTTCCGAACAAAAACCCAACTATGGTTTCCATGAAAAGTGTTATTGGAGCGGCGAAATTTCAGGAAGCTGAAATGGAACTTCCAATTGCGTTAGGAAAAACCATTTCTAACGAAACTTTTGTTGTCGATTTAGCTAAAATGCCTCACTTATTGATGGCTGGAGCAACTGGACAAGGAAAGTCTGTTGGATTAAATGCTGTTTTAACTTCGTTATTATACAAAAAACATCCAGCCGAAGTAAAATTTGTTTTGGTCGATCCGAAAAAAGTGGAACTTACGCTTTTCAATAAAATTGAAAGACATTATTTAGCCAAACTTCCTGATACCGAAGATGCTATTATTACAGATAATGCAAAAGTTGTTAATACTTTAAATTCACTTTGTACCGAAATGGACAATCGTTATTCTTTATTAAAAGATGCGATGGTTCGTAACATTAAAGAATACAACGATAAATTCAAAGCAAGAAAATTAAATCCAGAGGCCGGCCACCGATTTTTACCTTATATCGTTTTGGTTGTCGATGAGTTCGCCGATTTGATTATGACAGCAGGAAAAGAAGTTGAAATACCTATTGCCCGTTTGGCGCAGTTAGCACGTGCGATTGGTATTCACTTAATTATTGCCACACAAAGACCTTCTGTAAATGTTATTACAGGTTTAATTAAAGCCAATTTCCCAGCAAGGATTGCGTTTAGAGTAACATCTAAAATTGACTCTAGAACTATTCTTGACACGCAAGGAGCGGATCAATTAATTGGTCGTGGAGATTTATTATATACGAATGGCAATGATGTTGTACGTGTACAATGTGCTTTTATTGACACTCCAGAAGTTGAAAAAATTACAGATTTTATTGGCGGACAAAAAGCATATGCTACAGCTTATTTTCTTCCAGAGTTTGTAGGAGAAGAAACTGGCATTAATCTTGATATAGATATTTCTGAAAGAGATACTTTATTTAGAGAAGCGGCAGAGATTATTGTCAATGCCCAGCAAGGTTCTGCTTCTTTATTGCGGCGAAAATTAAAATTAGGATACAACAGAGCCGGTCGATTAATTGATCAGCTGGAAGCGGCAGGAATTGTTGGTCCGTTCGAAGGCAGTAAAGCTAGAAGTGTGAATATTTTAGACTTAAGTGCTCTTGATCAATTTTTTAACAATGAACAAAATTAATCCAATCATGAGAACAAAAATTCAAGAAATCAACAACAATTCTATCGCAAATATGACTAAAAGGTGTTTTCAAATGGCAGTTATATTGCTTTTGAGCTTCACTTCTATTCAGGCTCAGGATAAAAAAGCTAAAGATTTATTGAACGAAGTAACTTCTAAAATAAAAAGTTACAATAATATTGTTATTGACTTTAAATATTCTTTGAATAACGCCAAAGAAAACATTAATCAAGACAGTAAAGGCAATGTAACGATGAAAGGCAATCAATATGTATTGAATTTCATGGGCGTTACAAAAATTTTTGACGGTCAGAAAACATACACTATCGTTCCTGAAGATGAAGAAGTTACTATTTCTAAAGTAAACGAGAAAGATGACAATGCAATTACGCCTTCAAAAATGCTTACTTTCTTCAATTCTGGATACAAATACAATATGGATATTGTACAAAATGTAAAGGGAAGAAAAATTCAATACATCAAATTGGTTCCTACAAGTGGTAAAGACCAAAGAAAAGAAATTCTTTTAGGTGTTGACGTTCAGACAAAACACATCTATAATTTGATTGAAACTGGAAAAAACGGCACAAAAACAACTTTAACCGTTAATTCTTTTAAAACCAATCAGCCATTATCAAAAAATCAATTTACCTTTGTAGCGAGTAAATACCCGAAATACTACATTAATAAATTAGATTAATCAGAAGGTTGAAAATTCTAGACAAATACTTATTAAAAACATTCTTATTTACATTTACTACGGTATTTGTAATTCTATTTTTCATATTCATACTACAGACAGTATGGCTATTTATATCAGAACTAGCAGGTAAAGATCTCGACTTATTATTGGTCGTGAAATTCCTGCTTTTTTCTATGCCCCGAATTATACCTCTGGTGTTACCCCTTTCGGTTTTACTGGCCTCTATCATGACTTTCGGAAACTTGGCAGAAAACTACGAATTTGCCGCTATGAAATCTTCTGGGATTTCTCTTCAGAGAGCTATGCGGGTCTTGATAGTTTTTATTTTTGTTTTAAGTATTGTCGCATTTTGGTTTGCCAATAATGTTATTCCGTATGCGGAATATAAATTTGTGAACTTCAGAAAAAATATCGCTCAAGCCAAACCTGCAATGGCAATTGCTGAAGGACAATTTAATGATGTTGGGCTTTATAATATCAAAGTGAATAAAAAATCTGGTGAAAATGGAAATCATCTTACTGGAGTAACAATTCACGAAAAGCCTAATAATATGGGCGAAAATAAAACGGTAATCAAATCTAAAACCGGAGAATTAATAAGCAGTGAAAAATCCAGCATTTTACAGTTAGTCTTAAATGACGGATATTATTATCAAGATGTTACACCAAAAAAATATGAAGACCGCGCTAAATTACCTTTCATAAAAGGAAAATTTAAAAAGCAGATCATCAATATAGATTTAGCAGAATTAAATAAAGTTGACGACAGCAAAGAAAGTATTGCTGGAACAAACGCAATGCTGAACGTTAATGAATTACGTTATACTTTAGATTCGTTAAATAAAAATTTAGATAACGAAATCATTTCCTTTTCAGAGAATATCAACCAGCGCGTTGGAATTAGAAAAATCTATTCTGGACCAGAAAAAAAACTCAAGAAGAAACAGCTTTCTAATGATCTTATTTCAATGTATTCCAACAAAGACAAAGTAGATATTTTGAAGATGGCAGGAAGTAATGTTACCAACAACATCTACTCGATCGAAACAACCCAAAAAGATCTAAAAGACAAACAACGTGATATTAACAAGCACTTAAGTGCATTTTACGAAAAAATTCGTAATTGCCTTTGCCTGCTTTTTAATGTTCTTTATTGGAGCCCCGCTTGGCGCTATTATTAGAAAAGGCGGACTTGGACTTCCAATTGTTTTTGCTGTTTTGATCTTTATTACATTTCACTTTATTAATACTTTCGGAAAAAGATTGTCGCAAGAAGGCGGTATGACTCCCTTTATGGGATCATGGATGTCGTCGTTTATCTTATTGCCTTTAGCAGTTCTTTTAACCTATCGTGCAACAAACGACAACGGATTAATTAATTTTGATGCGATAACAACTCCGATTTCACAACTATTTCAAAAAATTTCCGAGCGGTTCTCACCGGCTCAAAAGCAACAATAATTATGTCAACAACAAAAATACAACTGAATACCATTGAAGAAGCTATAGAAGATATTCGTCAAGGTAAAGTAATCATTGTAGTCGATGATGAAGATCGCGAGAATGAGGGTGATTTTTTAGTCATGCGACTGAAAAAATAACTCCAGAAATGATCAATTTTATGGCTACTCACGGACGCGGTTTAATCTGTACCCCACTAACAGAAAGCCGTTGTAAAGAACTTGATCTTCGAGCTATGGTTACCAATAATACTGATCATATGGAAACTGCTTTTACTGTTTCTGTTGATTTAAAAGGTAACGGAGTTACAACTGGAATTTCAGCGACCGATCGTTCTAAAACAGTAGAAGCTTTGGTTGACCCAAATACAAAACCTCACGATTTAGCTCGTCCTGGACATATTTTCCCTTTAATTGCCAAACAAGGCGGTGTTTTAAGAAGAACCGGACATACTGAAGCCGCAATTGACTTTGCTCGTCTGGCAGGATTTAAACCAGCTGGAGTAATCTGCGAAATCCTAAACGAAGACGGAACAATGTCTCGTTTGCCTGAATTGATAGAAGTGGCAAAAAAATTCGATTTGAAATTAGTTTCAATTGAAGATTTAGTTGCTTATAGAATGCGACATGATAGTTTGATTGTTAAAAAAGAAGATTTTGATATCGAAACTCGTTTTGGCACTTTCAGATTGAGAGCTTACGAGCAGACTACAAATAAACAAATTCATATCGCTCTAACAAAAGGAACGTGGAATCTTGGAGAGCCTATCTTAACGAGAATCCACTCTTCTCAAGTTAATAATGATTTACTTGGAACATTGACTAATAATGCCGAACAGCAATTAGACGATATGTTTAAAGTAATTAATGAAAATGGAAAAGGTGCTGTTATATTCATCAATCAAGATATGACTGCAGTAAATCTTTTAAATAGAATTTCGGAACTAAAATCGTTGCAATCTAACGGAACTTTGAAAGCTCCTAAAGTGATTATTGACAGTAAAGATTACGGAATTGGCGCTCAAATCCTTCATGATATTGATATTTCTAAAATTAGACTGGTTTCTAATACAGAACAAACAAAACGTGTTGGTATGATTGGTTACGGACTTGAAATTACTGAATATGTTAATTACTAATATGGGCACTATAGAAGAAAGAATTCAGAAATCTGAAACACGCATATTTAAAGCTGTTTTTCCGAGCACTACAAACCATTATGACACTTTATTTGGTGGAACTGCACTTCATCTTATGGATGAAGTTGCTTTTATTTGTGCAACGCGTTTCAGCAGAAAGAAAGTTGTGACTATTTCAACTGGTCAAATTGACTTTAAAAAAGCAATTCCGGCTGGAACTTTAATTGAATTGGTAGCAAAAGTTGACAGCGTTGGACGAACAAGCTGTAAAATTCATGTTGATATTTTTATGGAACAGATGTATTCAGAGCTTCGTGAAACGGTAGTTTCAGGAACTTTTTCGTTTGTTGCTGTTGATGAAAACAAAAAACCAACGCCAATTTTAGACGACTTAGAATAATTATTCTTAAAAAAACACTTTCCGAAATACTGATAATTAAGCACTTGAAAATTAACTTAAAAAAATCAGCGAAAAAGTTTTTATAATCGGAAAAGCGTACTATATTTGCACTCGCAATCAGATAATGATCGCGACATACTGGAGAAATGGCAGAGCGGTCGAATGCGGCAGTCTTGAAAACTGTTGACTGTAACAGGTCCGGGGGTTCGAATCCCTCTTTCTCCGCTGAAAATTGAAACCCTTAACATTTGTTGAGGGTTTCTTTTTTTTTATAGAATATCCTATTATTTTCTTTGTAAATAGTTCCGAAAAAATTTTTTACAACCGAAAAAACATTTTATCTTTGCACCCGCAATCAGCGTATGATTGCTACATACTGGAGAAATGGCAGAGCGGTCGAATGCGGCAGTCTTGAAAACTGTTGACTGTAACAGGTCCGGGGGTTCGAATCCCTCTTTCTCCGCGAAGGCCCGAAAACAAAGTAAAAATATGATTTTCAAAGTTTTCAAAAAAGGCCAAAAAGAGCGGTAAACCCTGCAAATCCAACGATTTGCAGGGTTTTTTTCTTTTATACCGCTTTTCAATATTTATAAAATCGAACAAAATCTTTGTGGCACATTCGTGGCACACTTGGAAATTTCGAAAATGTGCCACAAAATTTCATCTTAAGTCCCGATATCAAAGGGGTTAAGCACGTTTACATCTTGTTTAAATGAGGTTATAATTCTACATTTACTAATCTAATAAGTTGAATTATGCTAGAGAACAGCTTTGGGTTGATATTCTTTTTGAAAGCATCCCGCAATGAGAGTAACATTAGAATCGTTTATTTCAGGATAACCGTTGACGGAATCCCGAAAGAAGCATCCACAAGACGGAAATGGGATAGCGAGCGCTGGAACCAGAAAACCGAGAGAGCAACAGGCACGAAAGAAGACGCAAAATCCCTGAACTTTTTTCTGGAATCACTCGCTATGAAGATCCATGAAATCAAATCAGAAATTATGTACACCGGAAAACCCATAACTTCCCAAAAGATTATGGATCATGTCATGGGAAGAATGACACCCAGAGCAAGGGTGCTGGAAGAATTTCAAAAACACAATGATGAATTGAAAGCCTTAATTGGCAACGGATATACTGAAGCGACACTGGAGAGATTCAATATTACTAAAAATCACGTAACGGCTTTCATTAAATTCAAATACAATACTAGTGATTTTGAATTTGCTGATTTAAATTTTGAATTCATAAAAGACTTTGAGTTCTATCTTCGTACCGTAAGGAAATGCGCAAATAATACCACACTTAAATACATTTCCAACTTCAAAAAAATTGTAATACGGGCCATTGATAAAGAAATCATCATCAAAGATCCATTTAAGAATTTTAAAGGAAAGAAAACAAAAATTGTAAAGAAGCCCATATCTGCAAAAGAATTGGCTGAACTGGAAAGGCGCGAATTTTCGACTGACCGGCTTAATACCGTTCGTGATATTTTTATTTTCCAGTGCTACACAGGACTTGCTTATATTGATGCATTTCAGCTCCGGAAAGCTGACATAAAAGATGGTGTTGACGGAAATCAATGGATTTTATCTGAGAGACAGAAAACAAATTCTACGGCAAGAATCCCGCTTCTTCCAAAGGCGATCGAAATTCTTGAAAAATACAAAGATCATCCGCTCTGTCTTAAGCGCGGAACTGTATTGCCGGTTTCTTCTAATCAGAAAATGAATGAATACCTTAAAGAAATTGCATCTCTATGCGGTTTTCATTTCACCCTTAACACACATATGGCACGCAGAACATTTGGAAGCACGGTAACATTAAATAATAATGTCCCAATCAATGTGGTCAAGGAAATGCTAGGACATTCATCAGTTAAACAGACGGAATCTTACGCTGTTACCGAGCAAGCCACTATAGGACGGGAAATGACATTGCTGAATAAAAGACTACACCCTGAAAAAACTGAAATGTCACAGGAAGATCTAACGGCACTGATTAGACTGGAGAACGAATTAGAATTAATTAAAGAGAAGTATAAAATACCATCCTCTTAGAATATAATCTCTAAAATAATTTGATAGAAAAAGAAAGAGGTTATCTCAATTATGAGATAACCTCTTTTTATACAATTCAATTTCACTTCTATAACCTGGATGGTAAGAAGGCATATACTTAATATAGCCCAAATCCTGAAGCTGTTTGAAATATTTATGATAAGTGGGCAGTGTATTGATATGTGACAATAACATGAGCTTGCGACGGCTGACTTTAATTCTCTTCCTCTCGCCCTGCCTATATCCCAAACTTAGAATTGCATTTAAAATAGCCAAATGCCAAACGTTGAGCTGAGGATCATCCATATAAATGGATAAGCAATCTATGACTTGGTGTTCGGTTATATTGTTAATTTGACTCATCTTTGAAAAGTTTAAGCAGATCTTCTTTATTGTAGTAGTACGATCCGAGAACCTTTTTAAATCGGACTTTCTGTGTCATTCGAAGATTTTGAACTGAACCTGCAGAAATATCAAGCAGTTTCCTGACAGCTTTACTTTTTAACCACTCGGGATCTGACGATTCTTTTTGCTGAGAATTCTTTTCTTTAAATATCGTTTGTATTTTATCCAGTAATAGAAGACCAAACTGCCTTAGATCTTCCTTTGTAACAATTTCATTCATAGTACAATTTCATAAATTATTAATTGCAGAATCTTTAGATGTCCGCATCAGCTGAAAACAAAAAATATACTTCACTTCCACGATTTTTTTTAAAAGATGGTCTATACTTTATGTATCCATACTGATGAAGTTCCTGGACACATTTATGATACGTATTTGCTGAAGAAACTTTGGCAATAACAATAATTTCCGAGCTGAATACAAAAATTGGATTAATAAAGCCCTTAACGGATCTAAATTGTAATAGAGTCGCATAAATGGCAATATGCATCGGACTAATCCGGTAATCATTCTCTATTGCGGTGAAAAAATCCGATAAAGGCTTTAATTTTTCCATAACTTTTAAAGTGAAGGAGTTTTTCTTTTCTTTACTTTATTATCTTTCCTCCCTGAATCACCTTCATCAGAATCTAGATTTTTTTTTGATCTTTAGATACTGATTCTTTTTGAGATTCAGCCTTTTTCTCTTCCTTGCTCTCTCGATGATTAATTCTTTGTAAATTTTCATCATAAACATTAACAGTCTTAAACTGGGGATTTGCCTCCACAAACATTTTACTTTCAACACCGCTAACTACGAAAGTCGCTGACTGAAGATTTCCTTTCTTAAGGGAATTTAAAAGGTCTTCTTTATACTGCGGAGTATTCAGTTCCTTTATTGAATGTTTTGCCAGACTTGCTTCCAAATCATACCCATAATTCTGATGGTATTGGTTCAGCTTAAAATTCCCATTGTCAGATTGTTTAAAGTCGATTTTCAGCCAGCAATTATAGCTCTCCCCTTCTTTGTTTTTAAGATCTTTATTGACAGATCTGCCTTCCATCAAATTATAAGCCTCTTTCATTGTAATGCTGGCGCTGTCTTTGTTGATGTAAAAGGTCTGTTCCAGACCAGGTTTGTTTTCTTCTTTCTGAAGATTGACATGATAGGAATTAAAAAAGTACATATCTGTCTGCTCAGACCTTTTGAAATTTAATTCTACAGTTAAGGTATCCTTATTTGGCAGACCATTGTTCATAATGCCGGTGTGCATAATTTTAAAATCCTTCTCTCCCTTCATTATGTTCTCTCGCAGTTCAGCATCGAACGTTTCTCCAAATCCAGTATATTTTAACTGGTCTTTCAGGTATTCTAAATTTTTCTCATTCATTGCGTTTTCATTTAAATTATTTTCTAAAATTTCTCTCCTATCTATTTCCCTTTTGGCAAATCCAGTAAGTTCTATTGCTTCATTTTCGGAAGTATCTGCCCCGCTATTCAAAATTGCTCGCAAGTCGTCGATAACTGATTCAATCGGCAGGCTCTGAAAATAATTCGCATCATTGGTCATAACCAGACAGTACTCCTTCGCATCCAATGGGTTTCTAAAAAACTCAATTGTGTAGGTATCAGTCACCTCATCGGTATTAAAGGCGACAAATCGATGGCCGTTACAAGCCATTTCCTCTGCAAATGACAGCATCATTTCAGTATCAGCTAAATTGATTATCATAATTTATTTTAAAGCTTAAAAAGTGTCACTGCCTAATTCGGAAATTGGAAAAACCAGATCAGTCAGATTATTATTTATATCTATTTCCAAATGTCTCCCTCCGTTTTTTTCGATCATCTGAATCGTTAGATACTTATTCTCAGGTATAGTAAATTTCTCCAGCGCATAGACTTTTATTATTTCAGATTTATAAGGAATTACAGGAGATGATGAAGTTGCATACAAAGGCTCCAATTCAATTTCCTGTGAGGCAGTTCGTTTTGATTTTCTCTTATCCCTGATAAAAAAACGAAACTGATCAATATCGTAGTTAATCTTTGATTTGTTTTCCAAAACAACACGCAGATACAAAACATCCTGCTGGATAAAGATGCCGTTCACCTCCAGTCTGATCTGATACTTTGATTTTTTTAGACCACTGACTTTTTTCTTTTTGGAATATGCAGTCAAAGCACACTGTTCAATTCTTTTCTGATTTTCGTTTTCTAAAGAAAACAGCACATCCCTGCTTGCGACCACTGCATTTTCAGCCTTAAAATTTAAGTCAGGGCACGAATCATCATAATTCAGTACAAAAACGTACAATTTCCCGTCAGATGTTACAACTGTCAGATTGGTCTGGATAAAATGCTGTTTAGCGAGCTTTTACAAGTAGTATATTCTCAACTCCCTTTGCTTTCTGGACAAGCACTTCTGCGCTTCCTTTATCTATGCTCTTGATTGTATAGGGAAAAATAATACTTGTGGTTTTAGAAAAACCTACTAGTAGATTTTTATACTGGTCTTGGTAAAAGACAGTTTCCTTTGCGTTTGACTGTGGATTAACTGAAACACCAACCAGCGAGCAAGCTGATTAAAAACAAATAATTCGCTTTTTTCATATTTTCTCTCTTTTAAGGTTTTAAATTCTTTTGTTTTTCATCATACAGCAAGCACCTGATACCCTGCCTTTACAACCACTTTTATGAGTTTTACCTTTTTGCTCATCAGACTTTTGGTCGCCTCGATGCCCATACCTGCGGCCTGTGCTCCCCATGAATCCGAAATCCCGGTAAGACCGAGTGTCTGGATAGAACGATCGGCAGATGCTTTAGCCACATCCCTGTTAATCGCTCCGGGAATATAGATACCGTCAATCCCGTCCAAATCATAGACTGCCAGCTCGACGGGAAATATCGAATTATTGTACTGGATGTTTGTGATTTTTACCTCCAGCCTCTCTCCTTTTAAAGCCGCCATGCCATACAGAAAAGTATTTCTGGGTATAATTGTTCCTTGAAGAAAAATATCATTGGTGAGTCTTAATTTAACCACCGAGCCATTGACAATAGTCTGCGTCTGATGCACAACTGCTTCAATAGAATTTTGTATTTCTTCACCAGGCTGTGCTTCGTCCAGAGAATAAAATTCATTTGTTTTCAAAGAGGTCTGCCAATCGGCATTCCGCTGAAGTGAGCTTATGTTATTCTCTGCTTCTTTTTTCTGCACTGAATATATTTTGCCTTTTTTGCTCTCAGATGTTTGTTTAAGCCTTTCCTGCACGTGCCGCGGATGCTGTATATCCAAAATATTTTCCAGCATGCCGCCTAATTGCTGAAGTTCCGGATCAGGTTCCTGGGGCGTGCTCATCGTCGACATTAGCCCTTCAAGTTTTTTAATCTCTTCCGATTCTCCATGAGAAGTGCCGTAGTTTTCAAATTCCCTCATTTCTTGGCTGTAAGCAGGGACAGCAGGCTGGCTGATTACTTTTTCAAGAGCCCTGAGCTTCTCATAAACTTTCTGTTCATTGCGGTCCTGAAAAGACTGAGAATTAAAAGCTGATCTGTTTTTTGGAAGCATGCGGGATTCAAAATCACTTGTGGAAAAAGAATCTGCTTTATCCTCCGAGACTTTATTATCAATATAGTTAGGATCTTTTTTTATCTGCTCTCGCAGTTTTATCGAATCAACTGCTCGCCTGATCGTAATAGCTCATCTTATCCAGTGCAGAATCTTCTTTAAATTTAGGCATGGCAGATTAAAATTAAATCCTTTCTTTTCATTGTTCCCTGCCATCTTGGATTCCATTCTTCCGCCGCCTAATGAATAAAATAAGAATGTGAGAAATGGAAATGTTATAAGAGGCGACATTAAAAGCATCTTTCTCTTTTTAGTTTCCTTTGGAGATAATGTTTTCTCTTGCATAATTTTAGTTTTTTAAATTGATTGTCTTAATTTTTGAAGCTGTTGAAACCTCAGCTTGTTTATAAAATGTCCTATATAGGTTATAAATTAAATAACCCGATGTCAAAACCGTAAAGAACAGAAGTCCCCAGATCAGTTTTGTTTTAGAGAGCCCATCTGTGATGCTCTTCATTTTGTCTGCCCATCTTTTCTGCAATAGCAGATAATACTTGTGATACACAAAAGGCTCAGTTTGTCTTGTAAAAAAGGATTTCATAAATCTTTATTTTCTGGTTTCTGCGGAGAGATCTTTGTTTTCAATCGTATTAAACCGCTCGATAAGAAAACCATGCGGATTATTATCGCTTCTTGATACATTGCGAAGCGCACCTTCGGTAAGCAGGCTTCTTTTCAAAATACTGGTTGTACGGATAATGTTCTGTCTGGCATAACATCTAAAACGATAGGGATATTCACGGATATCAATGCTCACACTGTCAATCTGGATGGTCTGGCTGATATTTCCTGATATAATACCCGAATAAAAATTATTTTCCTTCAGGTCATCATAAATCCGTTTTGCACTGTCGTCTGCCAGATACAGCGCTTTTGTGATATTCGTTTTAATGACCTTATCATCAGGATCAAGGGTAAAGAAAAACTTGTGAAAGGTTTTCACATGGTCCCTTGCTTCAACAGCGATATTATCTTTTCTTTCCGAAGCGTAAGCTTCCAGCGCTTTACCATTTGCCAGAATATATACTTTATCCTGCATAAGGCTCACTGTCTGGAAACTTTTATAGACAGCATAGCGACTTATTATGATGCGACCTGCAATTACAAGCATCGTGAAACCTCTCACATATCTAAATGCCGTATCAATGTTTTTCATTTTGGTAAACATATGCTCCTGTTATTAAGTCTGTTTAGAATTTCCTTTAAGCCTGTCATTCATATAGTTTCCTTTATCAGTAAAATAAGGACTGCTTCCTGCTGTCGCGACCATGTCGCTGGTCATTCTCCGATCCGCATCTCCCATCGCATCAGCGACCATTACAACCGCATTTGAAGAGGTTCTCACAACAGAACTAGCTGAATTTCCAAACATGCTTGTCACCTTATGACCCAAGGCTCCTCCTCCGCCTGCATGAACTATATAATTGGCAACAGAAGGCACGGTAAAATATCCTATGATACCTATTATCATGAAAATTAAATATGACATATCGGTCCTGCTGAAAAAAGTGTCACCTGTTGCCTGCACCTGCGAGAGGTCCAGCTTAAGCATGAGTTCCTGAATCTTTCCTATAATACTTCCGAATATATTGGCAACAGGAAGCCAGAGGTAAATATTGATATATCGGGCAAGCCAGACAGTGAGCGTGTGCTGGAAACCGTCAAATACTGCGATTCCAAATACCAGCGGCCCTAAAATGGAAAGCACCACCAGCTGAAAGGTCCGAAGGGTGTCAATGCATAAAGCGTACTTCAAACAAAACCCTCAGCACCTCGCTCAGCCATTCCTTGACCGAATTTCGAAAACTGTAAGAAGCTTTTTCCATCGCAAATTTGACATCATTGCCTATGCCTGCGAGCATGCTCTCATCCGATGGATCAGCACCGTCATGCGTATACTTATACCATCTGTCGCGATCACCCGTACCTGCGGCCCCTACATACATCTTCCATGGATCGGTTTCTTTAATTGCTTTTTCTTTCTCTTTAAGCAGAACAGTAACTGCATTGTTAGAGCCTGTTACCATAGTCGCAGTAGCTGTAACCGTTGGTTTCATAACTCCGTTAATAAGTGCCAGAACCGACGGAAAAATCATAATGCAGAATCCTATTACAAAGGGACGGAAGAGCGGATAAAAATCGATAGGTTCTGCACTTGCAATATGCCTCCAAACACGTGAGGCGATGTACCATATAGTTCCAAAGCCTGCTAGTCCCTGCCCTACAGCAATTAGGTTAGAACACAATGGCATCATTTCATCATAAAGCTGGTCTAAGACCCCATGAAGACTACTCATATCATCACCTAGTCCCTGCGCAGTTATTCTGCAGGGAAGCAGTAATATGATAAGCATCACACAAACTGCTTTTTTGTTTAATAAACATTTCATACTCTACTCTTTAAATTCCTGAAAACTCTTTGAGATATAAACATCATTTTTCTCTTTTGATCTCTGAAGAGCCAGCACGTTCGACGTGGTATTAAAGTTTCTGAGAAAAAGCAGTTTATCCTGCATCTGCTCATAGATATCGTCAACTGCCTTTAGTCTTTCGTCGTCCGACATCCTGAGCTTATCAGCTGTTATGACTATCGTAAGTTCATCGAGATTTCGCAGGCTCTGATTAAGCAGGTTTCCGTAAACTTTCTCAAAGTAATTTATTTCCTGTCCGCTGAAATTTCCGCTTTTTATAAATCGGTTCATTCCGTTGCGGCTTTCCTTGACTATTGAAATCTGATATTCCACTATCTCTGCTACCCTTTTGTAATTTTTTACCGCTGGACTTACCTGCATAAGTGCATCTAGAAAAGTTTTATGCAGGCTGAAGTTTCCTTCAGTCATATCTTTCACCGTTTTGTATCCACCTGAAAGCGACTCATACCCCTTTTTCATATCACTAAGAATTTTCTTGAACTGGGATAGCTTTTCGATATTCAAAATCAGTTGCTGAATTTCAGCTGACTGCCCCATTGATTTAACTGGAATCATTAACAAAGTGATCAATATTGTCAAAATCAAAATCTTTTTCATAGTAGCTTAATTTATAATCCATATAATTCATCAACATTCTTTGAATCCTTTTTATCGGCAGATTTTGAAACCGACAGCAGTCTGGCATCCCTGCTGAAAGAAAGACAGAAATTATAATCCTCCAGCATAGTATTGTGCAGAAGATCAATGCGCTCAAGCCTCTGGTCATCTTTTAGTTCCAGTTCTGCATCTGTGGTAATAACAAGCGACTGGTCGAGAGTCTGGTCGCAGTTCTGAAGAAGTTTCTCAAAAGACCTCTCTATATAGTCCAGTTCATTACCATGAAACAAATCAGCAGTTTTAAGATCTGCCAAAGTCTTTCTGCAGAGTTTCATTATTTTAAACTGCATGGAAATTATCTCAGCAGTTTTATAATAATTCCTAACCTTTGGATTGATTTTTAAAAGTGAGGTAAAATAATCACCGTGCAGGTTTAGCTCTCCTTTTCTGGCATCACCTATAAAATTGAGTCCCTTTGATACCGCTGAATATCCTTTCTTTGCATAGTCAAAATAAACCTGAAGCGCTGCTATTTGAAGGATAAGTTCCTTCCTCTGCTTTGCCTGCCCGCTCATACTTTGATTAAAAACACAGAGCGTTATTATTAGTACAGCTATCTTTTTCATGTTTTTTTATTGAATTATGGAATTCCGTAAAATTGTTTGACTTGTTTTACATCTGCTTCTGTTTTGGCCCTCTGAAGACTCAGCAGTATGTTCTGCTGGTTAAACATTTTAAGGTCGTCGTAGTTCCCATCAATCTGATCAGCGACCTTGTTGATGATTTCAAGTCGCTTGAGATCGCTCATCTGGGTGGCAAAAGAATCCAGAATCAAAAAAATCTGGTCGATATTCTTCACACTTTCCTCGAGTATTCCTGTATAAACGCGCTCCATATACTGGATTTCGCTTTCTTTAAAATGGGTATCCTGCTTAAAAAGATTCCAGGCTCTTTCATACTCCTGAACTAGCTGGGTCTGTTTTTTGGTGATCTCTTTAATCCTCTGGTAGTAGGTAATAATTGACTTTACTTTTGCGAGTTCTTCATAGTATCCTTTGTAAAGATCTTTCTGTTTCTGAGTCCAGTCCGAGATCTCATCGAGCTTCAATTTGGAAAGTACATTTTCCACCTGCTTCTGTGCATTCTGAAGCCAGATCGTTTTATTCTGTAGCCGCTGGATTCTCAGGTCAATGGCTTTAATCACCTTTTTCGTAACAGCTTTTACAATTTCCAGTATCGGCAATACCGCAACTTTTTTCCGCAGGTCTTGCCGAGGTGCCGACTAGCGACAGGCAGACCATCAAGACTATTAATTTCTTTTTCATTATTCCTTTTCATTTAATTCCATTTCTCATATCCTGAGACATTGCGGCTATTCCTTTCTTTATGTCCCCGCCAAACTTCTTGGCATAGGCATTCATTTTCACTTTCTCGCTTTCCTCTGTTGTATAAGCTAAGTATTCCTCCAGCGAAACTTCGGTTCTGTAGACCTTTGAAAGCATCCCTCCCAGAGAGATAAACACTTCTTTGTATTTCCTGGCTGGATCATTGGCTTTATTTACAGAAAGTACAAGTGCCTTTTCTTTGTCTGTAAGTCCAAGCGACTCCTGAATCTGGTCAAATTTATTCTGATATTTGCTCTGGTCCAGAAGGATCTTGCAGTCGCTGTTGTTGATAATGGCCTGCTTGACCACTGGCGAAGAAATAATATCCTCTACCTCCTGCGTGACCACTATCGCTTCCCCGAAGAATTTACGCACAGTCTTAAAAAGATACTTTATGTAATCTGCAAAACCTTCCTTCATCAGTGCTTTCCATGCTTCCTCAATAAGTATCATTTTTCGGATACCTTTGAGTTTTCTCATCTTGTTTATAAAAACTTCCATTATTATGATGGTCACTACTGGAAAAAGAATCGGATGGTCTTTGATATTATCCAGCTCGAAGACAATAAACCTTTCTTTTAGAAGATCCAAATTTTCTGTCGCGTTCAGTAGATAATCAAACTCGCCTCCCTTGTAATAAGGTCTGAGTACATAAAGAAAATTATTCACGTCAAAGTCCTTCTCCTTTACTTTATCTCCTTCCAAAATTGAGATAAAATCCACCTTCAGGAAATCATAGAAGCTATTGAAACAGGGAAATATATTTGTGTTAACATCCAATTTCTCGTAATAAAGCTGAAGGGCATTTGAGAGTGCTACATACTCGCTCCGGTTAAAGGTTTCGTCGTCTTTTTTCCAGAGTGCAAGCAGAAGCGTTTTAATGCTCTCTTTTTTCTCCGTATCCAGACTGTCTCCTTCTGAAATATAAAATGGGTTAAAACGGATAGGATTCTTTTCATCGTAAGTGAAATAATACCCGTTTACCATATCGCAGAGCCCTTTATAGCTGTGCCCGACATCCACCAGCACAATATGCGTTCCCTGCTCGTAATAACTTCTCACCATATGATTGGTAAAAAAGGACTTGCCACGCCCGAAGGTCCCAATATAAACTTATTGCGATTGGTGCAGATTCCCATCTTAACCGGCTCATCACTGATATCAACATGAACTGGTTTTCCTGTCAGCCTGTCTCCCAGCCTGATACCGCACGGACTCAGCGAAGATTTATATCCCGTTTCCATATTCAGAAAGCATACCGCCTGTTCCGTAAAGGTGTCGAAGGTGTCATTCATGGGAAAGTCCGCGGCATTTCCCGCCATTCCAGCCCAATAGATCTGAGGAGCTCCGACAGTTTCCTGCTTGGCGTACGCATCCATCTGCGCAAGAGCTGATGACACTTTGTTTTTAATCTCTTTCAAGTCTTCCTTATCCGTGCTCCAGGCCAGTACATTAAAATGGGCTTTAACCGGAAGCCTCTGCTGTGATACTGCCTCGTTCAGGAAATCATTCGTCGCATCCCTGGCAATCATATTCTCCCGGCTGTAGGCAGAGAGTGACTGCAGTCTGAGTCGCTTGCTTTCCAGCTTTTGGATGGTTTTCTGTGAATCCTCAATGAAGATATACTGATTGTAAATATGATTACAGGATAAGAGCTGGCCCAGGGTTGACGCAAAACCAATACTGAATTTGGTCTTATCGGTTGAATAGCGGTCAAAATTGTTTCTCGATCCGCATAATCCAGGAAGATCAGTCGCATCACCAAGAGTAAAGAGCTGACAGTGTTTATCCCCTACCGCTAATCTCTCATCAAACCTTATATCCTTAAATACGAATGAATCTTCACGCTCTGACAAAAAACAATACTTTTCCACCAGACCTATTCTTCTGCTCTCGCTTCTAAGCGATTCATTTTGCAGACGCTCCAGCTTTATAAATCCGCTGTCTTCCATAATTCTCTTAAACTGGCCGCAGGTATCTGCAAAATCCTGCAGAAGGCTGCGGTTTTAAGGTTTCCTCGGGTACTATGGTACTTCTAAGCAGATTAGAAAACAATGAGGTTGCATTTCTTCTTCCCGCCGGTTTCTTGGTCAGCATGATATAGCAGGAATGATCCAGAAATGGTCTCTCATTAAAGAAACGCTCAGTCGCTTCTGGTCAGAAAACTGCTGTCTTCACTTGAAAAATCAGCTCTATAAGCACTTTCTAAGAACCAGTCCTGTTTATGAAAAACACAAAACTTCGGCGAGCACCTTTAACGCCTTTATCCACGATTGGTGGAAAGCTTCATACTCCTGGTCTGACAGCGTAAAAATTTCAGGCAGTTCTGCCTTAAAAACTATAGTTACATCGCCCTGTTTTGATAAAATACAATCATGTTCCACTGCCATAACCGGCGACAGATTTTCCATCCTCTTCTCCATCCTTTCTCCATTATATCATTAACTCTCTGCGGCTATAACTTCATAAATACCTCTCTGCTGTAAACTTTAATCCACTTAGGAATCTGTTTTTTAGCCAGAGCCTTCATCATGCCGTATTCACCGTAAGTATTACTCATTCTGTATATTTTAAAAACAAGAAAACCTCCTGTCGTTCCAATAAAACCAATGCATATCAAGGAAGGAACTCCAATTATATACAGGGCGACAAACAGAATCATAAGACCTATAACACCTCCGCCCAAATACCAGATGTACTGCGCTTTAAGTCCCTTAAATTCTATACTCTGATTGATTCCTTTATTGATCGAATAAACGCTGTTACTCATTTTTTCTATCGTTTAAACCCCGAAAAAGGATTTAATTACAGTAGCTACCACCACCAGAAACACACAGCTTCCAAACCAGGTACTGCGACTTTTCCGGTATCAGGATCTCCGGCATTCCATTTCTGGTATACTTTTACTGCCCCTATCAGCCCGAGGATAGCTCCTACCGCATACATTAATTCAGTGCCGGCATCAAAGTAACTTCTCACTTTCTGGTTGGCTTCATTAATTCCCGCCACACCATCCTGGCTGTAAATAACATTACTAACCAGAATCATCAGGAGCGAAGATCCCATAGCTCTAAATCGTCTCAAAAGACTTTTAAATTTCCATCTCCATTTTTTCATCACAAATCATTTTTAAAGTTATTCTTTAATAAAAAGAAGAGGAATACCGCCGTTGTCGCTCTATTTTTCCTGTCACATAAAGCCATACCGCACAAGAGAGAACGGGGAATATTCCTCCTCTGAATTTTTTAAAATACCGGTCCTTCCCAGAGACTGTCTGCTTCGCTGAGCGTTAAGAGCAGATTGGGATACTTTTGAGATTCAAAGACCATTAGTTGGTTAATGTTTTCTCTGAGGGAGGAAATTTTGACATAAGGATATTCATCCAGAAGCATTCGCAGGTAGTTTTGAAACTGCTCTTTTGTTAGTGGTTTTTCAGCACTTTCTTTAACTGTTTCTTTAATACGTCGCGATAGATTTTCCGCATCTTCCAGGGTATCAAAAGATTTCGGAAATGAATCGGATATCGATTTTATTTCCTGTAAATTTTTAGAAGTTTTTTTTAGAAATGGTATTTGCAGTTTCTTTTCACCTGATAAGATTTTTTTTAAATCGCGACTGTGAAATTTCAGTAAGATTATTAGATACCAGAAAATTATTGCAATACCAGCATGCGGTCAGATAACTGCCCCATGAAATATTTGTAAACATAGCTTCTCATTTTATCATTCAACATTTTATCCTCTTCTATGAAAATCACCATCCGTTTTGATGTGATTTATTCTACAGGTCAAAGGAACGATAAGAATAAATTTTCTACAAGTACAACTTTTCTGTACCCTTTTTGTACCCTTTCAAAATGCCCGAATTTTAAGGGTTGTCAGATTACACAAGACAATAAAATCTAGTACGTTTTTATCTTACGGATTATTTTTTCAAGACTTTCAATCGCAATTTCCTTATCACGATCTTCTGCATTATATGACTTGCTTCTCACTGACTGGTAAGAAAGATTTCTCTTTACGGGAGTAGAAAGATAAGGTACTATACTTTTAAATATGTAATTCATAGACTTAGCTTTAATAATTCTTGCTTCATCTGTGGCTCTTAAAATCAGTCCAATCTGATCACCTGAGAGGATACACTCCAGTTTAGAATCTGCCTTCTCCACAAATTCACTTCCGACAGAAGCATCAATCTGTTCCTGCAGTAGAATTGCGACCTTTTTTTCAGCAAATCTGATTTCACTGGAGAACCAGTATTCCAAAAATGAAATAAGATTCTGTTGAGATGGATTAAAGGTTAATTTTAAATCTGCGTTTATTTTAGACAGTTTCTTGCAGAAGTATAGCAGCTTTTCAAGTCTTTCAGATAAATTCTCAAAACCTTCTAAATACCTGCCTATTCTAGTTACCAGTCTATCGGTATATTCTCTGGAATTAAAATTCATCCTTATAAGCACAAGATCCAGATTTGACAAACCTTCTGATTCCGTAACTTGATCGTTTAATTTTTCAAGTTCGATGATTATCTCTCTATAATACAAAATCTGGCGATAGGTATACTTACTATTTCTGCTGTTATGAAGTGGCGCGGCAAGAAGATTGACAACATATTCCAATTCGAGATCATTCTCCTCAGTATTTTCTTTTTTTTTTAATCAGATTCGTTAAAACCTCAAGTGTCTCTTTCTTCCAAATTGAAAAATAGCTGAAGGACACCCTTTGGTCCAGACTTATAAAGGACGAATATCTGATTTCTACAAATGACAGCAAATCGTCCAGGGAACTAACAATCAGGTCAAATATTCTAAAAAAATCAGGAGAATTGAATTTTTCGATTTTTCTTATTTCTACAACCCTGTCTATTAAAAAAACCAATGAAGAATGATATTTTCTTATGAGAAGTCTAATCTGCCTTTTACTTTTCAGCTCGAAAAAAGAATCTTTAATATGAATTTTAATTTTTTTTGATTCAGATACTATTGTTTTACTCAAATTCTCCAATTCATATTCCGATACTTTTACAAAAGAATTATCAGTATCAAATGAATTTATAATCAACGAATCAAACCATTCCAAAGGATACATTTTAATCATCGTCTTATCGTTTTAATTAAACAATCTCTGGCAGAATAAGGAGCTGTGTTGGCGACTTACTTTTTATTAGAACGAAATTCGGTTGGCAGCATACCAGTATGTCTTTTAAAGAATACTCCAAAGTTTTCAGCGGCTGCTGAATTCTAATTCATCGGCAATATTAGCGACGGAATAGCTTGAGTCCGTAAGAAGATTTTTTGAAACATTGACAAGAGCTTCAATTATAAATGCTTTAGCTGTTTTACCTGTGCTTTCTTTTACCATCTTATTCAAATGTCCTGGAGTGATAAATAAAGCTCCTGCATAAAACTGAACATGATGCTGTTTTCTCAAATGTATTGATAATAGAGTCAGGAATTGTATTACAATGCTCTCTCTTCTTGAAAAGTCAAGATTTAAGTCGGGTTTATATTTCGAATGTATAAACTTGAGTTCATATATAAATAAATTAAAGCATATCCGGCGCGACTTAGTAATTACGTCCGGTTTGTCATTGCTGTTCTGCAATACATACATTAATTTATAAATAAGCGACAAAACTTTAAAATCCGTTTCCTGAAGACTAATCTTTCGATCTGATTTTAACATTAGAAAACTAAAAGCATCCGAAAGCTCTTTTTCATAGCAATTATTAAATGCAAAATCAAAATTTGTCCTTATAAGATATAGCTGGATATTATCCGTGGCTTCAAGCTTGGTGCATATGGAATTAAATGGGATTACCAATAAATCTTTCCGATTAACTATATTAGTTTCGTCATGAAATCTGATATTCATTTTACCACTTTTGATTAAAAGCACCGAAAAATTTGAAATGGAAAATGGGACCGGTGCAATATTTTTTGCCCTATAGTCTGTAATGTATACTACATCAATACCATCATTTTCAATGCTTTTAATCTCAGTATTTAAGATTTCTCTAATCATTTTTGTTCTTTTAGTTTAGATCTCCTTTTAAATTTCATCCTTGAAAAAATATTCCATCCATGTAAAAAACTGGAAATATAAATTAGACAAACAGCAGACGTATAAAATATACGCTGTTAACCTCGGACTCTCAATTATATTGTCCTGGTAAAGTACGTACTGAACCAGCTGATCAGCGACAAAAAGCTTCATTATAAAATAAAGGCTGCAAAGATTAAAAAGGAACAATAAAATATAAAACAAAGCTCTCTTTTTCATAAATCACATAGATTAGAAAATTATTAATCAACTATATTAAAGCAGGAAGTGATTCAACTTCATTTACGTCGTTACATCATTGATGTCTGGTACTCCTACTGGTGGTGGATGTCTCCCAATCTCTGTCCTTTCTGTCCTTTTCACTAAATAAAACTGCTTCCGAAATTGAGGAAATAGATAAAATGGATTCCTTTTCATCTGTTAGAAGTGTTGAATCCTGTCTTTTTGAAATCTCGTATTGAATTATAAAATCATCCACAATTTGGTATTGCTGGTACGCGAAGATTTCCGAGATTAACTATATACCCCTTAACATCAAGTTTCAGTGATGATCCCAGTGTACTTTCATCAACAATTATAAGTAATGTTGAGACAGGATCCTCAGTAGAAGAAATTGTACCTAAATCAGAAGTGCTTTTCTCAAAAGTCTTTAGTTCATTTCGCCCGGGTTGGGCTTTTAATACTGAAATGATCTTTTCTTTTAATTTTGCAGGAACCAGAAGTACGTAATCTCCCGCCGGAACTTCCTTAAAATTTTCCTCTAAAGCAGAGCCATTTTTAAAATCTGCAGTTTTCTCTTGGCTGATTGCTTGGCTGGAAACCAATCTTAAATCAGAATTGTCAAAATCGTCATTTGAACATGAACCTAAAAAAATAATTAAACCAGTTAATAGTAAATTTTTCATAATGCAAAATGGTTTGGTTAATTGAGAACTTGTCTCCGTCCATTTTACCCGGGCCAGCAGAACTTTTGCTCAGTACTTTACTGAATCTTTTGCTGTTGAATTCAAGGCAAATCTAAATTGCAAAAAATCATAAATCAAGTGCATGTATGTGGATTTTCGGAAAATCCACTATCGATTTCCATGAAATCAATAATGTATTTTTCTTACATTAATTATTGAAATTCAAATAATTACATTATTTTTGAAAGTCGCTCTCTATTGACCTCTACATTTTTTTTTATTAATCTGATTTATGCTTTATGAGAGCATAAATTCAAAATTTCTATATATTATGAAATGTAATTTACCTGTACTGTCTGCTGCTATTTCTAATTAAATCTTTAACTGCCCAGAATACTCCGAACAGAATTCATGATTCCCTTATTTTTAAAAGTTATGGATATCTGGATGATAAAATCTATCAATACAAAAATGACAGCCTGAAAGCATCTCCATATTTATATGCCTATTTAAAAAAAGCGCGCAGGGAAAAGAATCATGAAGAATTAGTTAATGCATATCAAAATATGCTCGCATCAGTCACCTATGACTCTCCGTTTAAAATACGCTGACAGTATGATACAGACAGCTTTAAAGTCAAAAAGCAATGAACTGATCGGATCTGCTCAGCTATCCAAAGGAATAGTCTATTACAGCCAGAAAAACTATGTAAAAGCATATGATTGTTATATTAAAGCAAATGAAAGCATTTCCAAAACCGAAAATGATTACCTGATCTATAAAACTAAATATCATATTGCCCAGATTAAATATTATCTTGGATTTTATGATGAAGCCATTTCTCTTTTTAACGACTGCACTTCATATTTTAAAAAAAATCAGCCACGCCCCTATTTAAATTCACTGCATTCACTTAGTGTTTGTTACAATAAGATTGGAGATTACAATAAATGCTCCGAAACTAATGCATTTGGAATTAAAGAATGTGAACGGCTTAATATACCGGAAATGGAATTATTTTTTAAGCACTCCGAAGGAATCAATCAGTTCTTTTTAAATAATTATCATACTTCGATTCAATTGCTTCAGGAAGTCATGCCGCAATTAAACAGCATAACAGAATTTGCAAATGAATCAATCGCCAATTTTTACATTGGAAAAAACTATTGGAAACTGCGGCGTCCGGCAAAAGCAGTTCCTTACTTTAACAAGGTGGAAAAAGTATTTATTGAGAAAGGTTACATTCGTCCGGATTTAAGAGAAGTTTTTGAATTAATGATTAAATATTACAAGAAAGAAAATAACCTGAAATCCCAGTTGTATTATTTAGACCAGCTTTTGAAAGCAGATTCTATATTAACAGATACCAATAAGTACCTAATGGGCAAAATTCACAAGGAATATGACACAAAAGAAATTCTCCGTGAAAAAGAAAAAATACAGCAGCGACTTGTAAGAGAGAAATATTATGACGTTATTTTAATCAGCGTGGTTGTAGTTCTGTTCTCCGCTGTAATTTACGGGACCTATAACCACTTTGAAACCAAAAAGCGCAATAAGATCAAATTTGATCTTCTTCTGGAAAAAAATGAAAAGAGCACCTTCCAGAAACAGTCACCCGATAAATTCGAAATTACCGATATTTCGCAGGAGACTGTACAGCAGATAATAAGACACCTTGAAAAATTTGAAAGGGATAAAAAATTCCTGCACAAAGAGGCAACACTAGCCACTTTAACTGTGCGGTTTAATACTAACAGCAAATACCTCTCAAAAGTGATATACCATCGCACCGGCAAGCGTTTTGCCGATTATATCAATGACCTAAAAATTGATTATCTGGTGGAACTGCTCCGAAACTCAAGCATGCATAGAAATTACTCCATAGGATCGCTGGCGGAGGAAGCCGGTTTTACTTCCACTCCCCGATTCACAAATGCATTCCAATCCAAAACAGGAATTTCGTTCAGTTACTTCCTTAAGGAATTGAAAAAAGAGAATTCGTGAAAATATTTTGTTAGTAATACCGTTTTCATTTAAGGCAAAATTTTAATTTTGCCCGATTAATTTAAAAAAATTGTATAATGAAAGACCTAGTTGCAAAAATCCACGCAGAAATCGAAACGTTTAAAACAGAATCTGAAGCTGTAGCTGAAAAAGGAGTTAAAGCCGCCGGAGCTAGAGCACGTAAATCATCTTTGGAAATTGAGAAACTTTTAAAAGAGTTTAGAAAAGTTTCTATTGAAGAATCAAAAAAATAAAATTCATTCTTACTTTTTATTTTTGAAGCCCTTCGGATACTCTGGAGGGTTTTTTATTTGTAATATCTACATTTTATAAATAATTAAAAATATAAAACCTCTAAAAACTTACGTTTAGTTAAGTTCTTTGAAATTAAACAACTCCGCTACATCCGTTTTGAATTCTCTAGAAATGCCAAATAAAACATCGACAGTTGTATTTGTTTTACCTCGTTCTATTAAGCCAATGTGGTTTTTCGCCAAACCTAATCTTAAAGCTAATTCTTCTTGCGAAATTTTCTTACCAGTATTTTCATTTAAACAAAGTTCTCTCAGTTGTCTAATTCTCTTTCCTAATAATTTTCTTTCCGTTAAAAAGCTAACCTTGTCCATTTGATAAAATTCGCATTTTGTCAGAATAAAAAAGGCAACATATATATTGCTTTTAAAGAAATTTTGTTATATTTGTATTTATTATTATAAATTTGCGATTCTTCACATAAAAATATTTGAAGCATTCGCTTTGAATCTCGCGTTAGAAAACTGGTAATTTTTGCAACGAGATGATAAGTAAGATGCTCACGTCTTCGGCGTGGGCTCACTTATTGTTGCAACGGTATACCAGTACCTCTAACGCAGTAAGATGAGTTCCACGCTTTTTTATTTTACTCTCTTAAATTCTTAGCCATCTTCTTTTAATTTGAAATAATCGCGTTTGATCAATGTCTAACTATGTAATAATGCCTATGAATCTTATCTATCAAGCATAAAAAATGGCCCTCAGTCTGCAGCGACCAAACTAGAGCAGAGGACCTTAGCTAATCAAATATCCATTTAACTAACCAATCCCAATATTATGAATTATTTTTCATTTTACAAGGGTGGAAAGGTGCTTTATTGCCTATTTTTTACTGGCATACTGTTGTCTTTTTCCACCATTTATTCCAGAAATTTTCGAAATTCCAAAATGCTTTTTTACCAGAGCCATCAGGTTCAGGGTATTGTAAGTGACGGAACTTCTCCTCTGCCCGGAGTGACAATCACCCTTAAAAGCAGTAAAAATACTGCCGCAATCACAGACTACAATGGCCACTATTCGCTACAAGCTTCTCCTAGCGATACTTTGATAGTATCTTTCATTGGATTCAAAACTAAACTTATTCCAGTAAATGACAGAGCTAAAATTGACATTAAGCTGGAATATGATACTACTACCCTGCAGGAGGTTCGGGTAAATGCTGGTTATTATTCCGTAAAAGAACGTGACCGAACGGGGAGTATTGCCCGAATTACTTCGAAAGATATCGAAACTCAGCCGGTAACCAATGTTCTTGCAACCATGCAGGGACGCATGGCAGGCGTCAGCATTATACAGTCTTCCGGAGTTCCAGGCGGAGGTTTCGATATTAAAATCAGGGGACAGAACAGTTTGCGCGGCAATGCAAATTCGCCATTGTATATTATAGACGGAGTTCCTTACTCTTCAGATCCAATTGGTTCTGTTGTCACTTCTACTGCCTTTCAATCCTCAACCAGTCCTCTTAACAGCATCAACCCTGATACCATAGAAAGTATTGAGGTTTTAAAAGATGCAGACGCCACTTCTATCTATGGCTCACGAGGAGCAAACGGCGTTGTGCTTATCACTACCAAAAAAGGAAAAGCCGGAAAAACAAAATTCAGCTTTACCAGTTCAACAGGAACTGGAACCGTAACACGATTTCTCAAATTAATGAATACACAAGAGTATCTCAATATGAGAAGACAGGCATTTATTAATGATGGGATCTCGTATGGGGCAACTGATTACGATATAAACGGAACGTGGGACCAAAACCGTTATACCGACTGGCAGAAAGAATTATTAGGAGAAACTGCACAAATGAACGATCTGCAAGGTAGTATTTCAGGAGGAAGTGATACTACTCAGTTTATCTTTAATGGAAACTACCATAGCCAGACTACTGTTTTTCCAGGGGATTTTAAATATGTCCGAGGTGGCGGACAACTAAATATCAACCATCGCTCCGAAGATAATAAATTCAAAATAACATTTTCGGCGGGATACAATATACAGGACAACAACCTTCCTTCAACTGATTATTCAAGTCTTGCCAGATTCCTTTCTCCGAATGCGCCAGCGTTATACAATCCAGATGGTTCTCTAAACTGGGAAAACGCAACCTGGCAGAATCCCCTTCGTAACAATTATGCAGAGTATAATGCAAAAACAAAAGATTTAATTGCAAGTACCCTGCTCTCCTATGAGATTTCAAAAAGTCTGACACTTAAAAGCAGTTTAGGTTTTTCTGATCTCACTACACTGGAAACAAGAACCAGCCCATCTACATTGTATAATCCAATTTACAATATTAGCAGTTCACGTTCGTCCATTTATACCAACAATACGGCAAGATCTTCTTGGATTGTAGAACCGCAGATTAATTGGAAAATAAATATTTTGAATGGGGACTTAGATATCCTTACAGGTGCTACATTTCAGCAACAGTTAAGTACAACTCTTTACCAGTATGCAAGCGGATTCAGTTCAAACAGTCTCATTTATAATCTTGCTGCGACCAATAACGTCACCATACTTGGTAATGATGAAAATCAGTATAAATATCAGGCCTTTTTTGGAAGGCTAAATTACAATTGGAATCAACGCTACATTCTAAACTTAACTGCCAGACGAGACGGTTCAAGCCGATTTGGACCAGGTAATCAGTTTGCGGTTTTTGGAGCTGTCGGAGCCGCCTGGCTTTTTTCTAATGAGACTTTCCTTAAAAACATCTCATGGCTTAGTTTTGGTAAACTTAGAGGCAGTTACGGCTCTACAGGTAATGACCAGATTGGCGATTATCAGTATCTAAATACTTATTTAACCTCAGGAGTAAATTACAACGGTGTTATTGGCATTCAGCCTTCCAGACTTTTTAATCCTGATTTTGGGTGGGAAATCAATAAAAAGCTGGAAGTCGCTCTTGAACTTGGATTCTTAAAAGACCGTATTACGATGTCGGTGACCTATTATCAAAACCGCTCCTCCAATCAGCTTGTAGGAATACCACTGCCCGGAACAACCGGTTTTCCGACACTACAGGCAAATCTCGTCGCAACTGTTGAAAACAAAGGAGTTGAATTTACTTTTAATACCATAAATTTCAATACGGAAAACTTTAAATGGTCTACCAGTTTTAATTTCACTGCTTCCAAAAATGAACTTCTGAAGTTTCCTGGTCTTGAAAGTTCTTCCTACAGTCAGAGATACAGAGTAGGAAGTCCATTGAATATTTATCTCATGTATAAATTAAAGGGAGTAAATCAGCAGACAGGTATCTATGAATACGAAGATCTTAATAATGATGGCAAAATTACCTACCCTGAAGACAAGCAGTATCGTCGCCGACCTGAACCCAAAATATTTTGGAGGCCTGCAAAACCAATTCGAGTATAAAAACTGGAAGCTTGACTTTCTGTTCCAGTTTGTAAAACAGCAGAACCAGATATATCCAATGGGGATCGCTGGTAACATGTCCAATAAACAGCGACGAATTGCCAACAGCTGGCAGGATCCTGGAGATGTCTCTCAATACCAATTATTTACTACAGGTCAAAACAGTGCGGCTGTTACAGGTCAGTATTATTACTATGACAGTAATGCAACCCTCACCGACGCATCGTTTGTAAGACTAAAAAACATTTCTGTTTCCTATAGACTTCCTTTAAAACTGCAGGAGACTAGTTGTACAATCATGTTGCAGGCACAGAACCTTTTGACTTTTACAAATTATAAGGATGGAGACCCCGAATTTATATCCTATGGGTTCCTCCCTCCCTTAAAAGTAATTTCAGTCGCAGTACAATTAAACTTTTAAACTACCAATTATGAAATCACTAATCAAAAACATAACACTTTATAGCATTCTTTTAATATTTACGGGATGCGATTCTTTTGTCGAAGTTGATCTTCCAAAATCGCAATTAACAAATGCGGCAGTCTTTGACAGTTATTCCACTGCTGATGCGACCATGGCTGATATTTACGCAAAAATAAGGGATACAGGGCCGCTTAACGGTTCTTACACAGGAATCTCGAATCAGTTAGGGAATTATACTGATGAACTAACAGCTTATGGAGGTCCTTCCAACCCTAGTATTCCTTTCTACAATAATACCCTTTTGGCTTCATCAGGAAATGTTTTGCAATATTGGAATACTTCCTATAATCAAATTTATGCCGCGAATGCAGTACTTGAAGGACTTCAGGCCAGTAAGAATATAACAGAGGAGAATAAAAACAGGCTTTTAGGGGAGGCGCTGTTTATTCGGGCATTGTCCCATTTTTATCTGGTTAAGCTCTTTGGCGGTATTCCTTACATAAAAAATACAGACTACCGACAAAACAGTATTTCTGGTCGGATGAGTATTGATGAGGTTTTTAAAAATATCATCTCAGATCTGGAGAATGCGATATCACTTCTACCTGCGAACTACACCTCCAGCCAAAGACTACGTCCCAACAAATTCTGCGGAAGAGCATTATTGGCCAAAGCATATTTAGAAAACCAATCATATGAAGCCGCGTCAAATGAAGCATCAGCCATAATCAATAATACGGCAATGTATTCTCTTCCTCAATTGAATACCGTTTTTTTACTGAACTCAACAGAGACAATCTGGCGACTTCACTCAGGCGAAACCGGTAAGAATACGCAGGAAGGAACGCTGTTTATATTTCAGCAGGGACCACCATCATTTACAGCCCTGAATGCTCAGCTGGTAGGGTCTTTTTCAAATCTGGATCTTCGAAAATCAAATTGGATAAAGGAAGTAAAAAACAGCGGACAGTCTTGGTTTCATGCTTATAAATACAAGGAGCAGAATTATACTCCTGCTTCCAAAGAGTATTCTGTAATTTTCAGAACCGCTGAACAGTATCTTATTCGAGCTGAGGCTAGAGCCAGAACAGGTGACCTAATAGGTGCCAAAGAAGATCTTAATAAAATCAGAACACGTGCAGGACTTGGCAATACAACAGCCGAATCACAAGATGAAATCCTCAATGCAGTTCTTCAAGAAAGACGATGGGAACTCTTTACAGAATCAGGTCATCGTTTTTTTGACCTGCGGCTGGTTCAAAAGACTTGATGCCGTTCTGTCTGTAGTTAAGCCCGGCTGGGATACCAATGACCAGCTGTTTCCAATACCTGAAAATGAAATGAAGGTTAATCCAAATCTAAGACCCCAAAACGTCGGATATTAAAATTTTACAGTATGCTTACTCTTTCTAAACCAAAAAACTTCTTTAATAGAATACCCTTTTTAGTTTTGTTTTTAATTTTGTTTTTAGTAGCCTGTCCCATGTGGGGGCAGGCGTTACTAAAAAAACAGCTTTCTTCCGGCGATTACGACCTCTGGGGTTCTTTAGAGTCAGACAAGGTATCACCAAATCAAAACTGGGCAAGCTATAGGATGACCTACCACAATGGCAGTGATACGCTGTTTGTCAAAAACACTGTTAACAATAAAATGATTGCATTTCCATCAGGTAGTCAGACAACTTTCACAAAATACAATTACTTTATATATTATTCTGGAGATTCCATACACATTATCGATCCTGAGAAAATTAGGAAAGAGCATTTTCATGCCTCCCCGAATTACAGCTATTCAGAATTGAATAATCTGCTAATCCTTAAGGATGAAGCAGACTAATAAACTGTTAATTAAAATCCCGCTGGAAAAGACAGTAAGAGAAATTCCGCTGGTCAGAAAATATAGACTAAGCCCAGACTCAGGCACTCTGATTTATACCACAGCTAATGATGGAATTAATTATGTTTATATTTTAGATCTTCATAAAATCAGTAACTCAAAAATAATTGCAAAAGGCACTGATTCCTTCGAGAATTTTACGTGGTCGAAAAACTCAAAGGCAGTTTCGTTTTATTCAAAAAGAAGCCCAACCAGCATTGAATCTTTATTTTTCTACGCTTTGCAGTCTGCCAAAATATTTGAGCTTAATCCAAAATTGAATAACACAATTCCCAAAGATGCAGTTATAACTGATAAATCTGGTGAAGGATTGGTTGTTGCTGATAACTTAGAGATGGTATATTTTAAAACAATGCTTAAACCAACATCTGGAAAAGTTCAGCATTCAAAAGTTGAAATATGGAATACCAATGATAAATGGATATACCCGGAAGAACAAAACTATGGAAAATTTGACCAGCGACCACAAGTAATGCTCTGGCGACCTTTTTCAGGAAATATTACTTCGATTTCTTCGGACACCCTTTCAAAAGTTGTACTGGCAGGAGACTGTGCTCATGCTATTTTATTTAATCCACAGCAATATGAACCTCAGTTTGATTTTCAGGGGCCGGCTGATTTTTATATTATGGATGTTAAAACCGGAAATAAAGAACTACTGCTTAAAAAACAATCCTCTATATACTGGGATTTAGTTCCCTCTCCTCTTGGACAATATATTGCTTATTACAGGGAAAAAAACTGGTGGATTTATGATATCAAGACCAAATCCCATACAAATATCACTTCAAAGACTAGAGTTTCTTTTGAGGGTAAAATCCGTACATTTGAACCTTCTACCACATTTGGAAATCCAGCCTGGAGCAAAGGTGATAAAGAAATTCTACTTTATGATGAATTTGATATTTGGGCAATTACACCCGATGGCAAATCTGCCCGAAGGCTTACCCGTGGTCGCTGAATCAAAAATAAAGTTCCGTATTGCTAAAATTCCAAATAAAAATGTATTGGTTTTTAAATACAGCGGACTTGTTATTCCCAATATCAATCTTGAAAAAGAACTTCTCCTGCAGGCTCAAGGTCATGATGCGAAATCTGGATTTTTTAAGTGGGACAAAAAAAATGGTGAACAGCCGATCGTTTATAGAGACTCTCAAATCAGTGATCTAAATTACAGCGTAGAAAAAACGACATATTTTTTCACTGAGCAAAAATTTGATCTGCCTCCACGATTAATGTCGATACAAAAATCATCTTATCCTAAACCACTTTTCCAGAGCAACGCTCATCATGATAAATTTTATTGGGGCAGAAGCGAACTTATACATTTTCAAAATTCAAAAGGAAAAGATGTAAAAGGTGTCTTATATTATCCTGCATCATTTGATCCTCAGAAAAAATATCCCATGATTGTGAATATCTATGAAGAGCACTCTAAGGAACTTCATTTTTACCAAAATCCGACAGCTTATAATACGCCTGGCATTAATTCATCCGTTTTTACTTCACAGGGATATTTCTTATTTCGTCCTGATATCATCCATGAGAGCGAAAATGTAGGTCCATCGACATTAGATTGCGTTACTGCAGGAACTAGTAAAGTTATTGATATGGGGCATGTAGATCCAAAGAAAATAGCTTTAATTGGGCACTCTTTCGGAGGCTATGAAACTGTTTTTATTATTAATCATACTCAGATGTTTGCTACCGCAGTAGCAAGTGGGGCTATAACCGATTTGAGAAGCTTTTATCTTAGTGTAGGCTGGAACAATTCAAAACCTAATATGTGGCGTTTTGGAACCGAAGAATGGCAACTTAACGGCAAAACTCCATTCGAAAATCCTTCAGATTTTGCTAGAAATTCTCCTCTTGCATCAATTAAGAAGCTTGAAACACCACTTCTCATGTGGAGTGGAAAAGAAGACACCCAGGTTGACTGGCATCAAAGCGTCGAATATTATCTCGCCCTCAGAAGGCTCGGAAAAAGAAGTGTTTTGCTTTTATATCCAGAGGAAAATCATGTGCCAATAAACCCAGTTAATCAAAAGGATGTTTTTGAAAAGGTGCTCGCAGTGGATGGACTACTATCTAAAGGATAAAAAAATATTCCCATGGATAAAAAAAGCAATGGAATAATTATAAACAGATAGAATTTAAAAATGCCGTTCAATTGAACGGCATTCCTTTAAACAGTTAGTATTTTTAAAATTAATTTTGGCGCCACAAAATCTCTTGACAATCCTGTGCCGGACCAAAAGCTTGGGTGCCGCTTGTGCCACCGCCCACATGACAAACATACTGATCAGGAGTTGTATTACAGTCTTGAGGCTGATCAAGTATACAGTTTCCCAAAAAGTCCTTCGGATAGCCAACTTTAGGCGCCGTTAGCTTCGATGCGCTTTGCATAGATGTAGTTACAAAGGCACCAGATACTGCTAATGCAACAACGGCAATCGGCAGTACATTTTTTAATAGTGTTTTCATAATAATTAAAATTATATTAAACATAGATCTACTTTTTTTTACAGGTGTTCGATCTTCTTTTCCTGACACCGGCCGGTATGATGTAAAAGCTCAGTTTTATTTTAATACTGGTCTTTTTAATTCTTTTTTTATGTTCTCCTTTAACTGGTAAACTGCCAGAGAATTTCCTATCAGTGCATACAAATGCGTATCGGTAACTATAAATGATTTTAATTTATCTTTTCCAATATTATAGATTGGAAAGCTTAAAAGATAAGCATTGTCGCTAATATCGTATAGATCAATTATTGAGGAATGTTCCCACCTTTTTTTATCTTCAAATCTGCCCATTATTCTTGAATTAACAAAGAGCAGGTTCTTGAATGCCGAACCATGCGCATTAACAACAAATGGTGGAGCAGACATCGTCCTGCCAGAACCATTCTTTAGATAAGCAACTTTAATCTTTGCCTTTGAAGTCGTATCGATAGTATGTCCCCTATATTCCAGATTACCGCTTTTCGCAAGCAACAATAAACTCATTTCTATAATAATATAAATAGATTATCTTTTCCATCTGCTCGCTATACAGTAGCACGCCGTCTGTATCAAAGATTCCGTCTATCTGTTTCTCCAAAAGCGAATTATTATACTGTATTTTATCTTTACTTCCGGCTCTAAATACACCAAGTACATTTGATAAACTTGGACCTGTGTTGTTTCGGAATACTATTGTAGCGCTGTCTGCCGGCTCTGCCTGCGTAAAATATGGCATTCCGCTGAGCTTTTTAGCAATCTTCCAATCCTTAACACTGCCTCGAAACATTGCTGGAACCATTCCATCTTTCAGATAAACATAATTGCCTCTGACACTTAGCGTAACATTCTGAAAAGGCATATTCCTAGGATCAAAATCAATTCTTTCAATTTTTTTATCCCGCAAATTTCCGTCAAAAGACACAAGTAGTTGCGGATTGCTGTGATTGCCGAGATATAATCTTCCTCTTGTGAATCCAGCGATATAGAATGAATTGAATTTCAAATCTGTCTGCTGTAGCAACGATGGCCGTATTTTTAGAATATCTTCTTTGAAAGGGATTATTGTAATGCATAATTTCTTCCGACCATTTAAACAAAACAACCACGAGAATGATGCTAAAGATGCACGTAAACAGCATGCTCTTAAAAATGGGAATATAACTTATTTTATTCTCCAGATTTTGCCGCAATATTACAGCTGTGAAAGCTAATACAACAAAAACCAGATTAAAGTACATATGAGTATTCCAGCCCATTTTTTCAAGTATCCCTCCACATGAACAAGGGACAAAAGAACTGTAATGCAACATGATAAAAATATATACTGTAAACATAACCATGAGATTAAAAGCTGATATTAACCCCCACAGTCTTGTGGAACGAAAAATCAAAAGTCCTGCAATTAATAACTCGACAAGAGGAACTATCCAAGATACCCAAGATGCAAAAGCACTCAAAAGAGGAGACTGTCCAAGTCTGCACCTGGAAATTTTCAAAATCCAGTAGCTTACTTATAAGCAAGCATAAACAAAAAGCAAGCACATGCAACAGACATATAATTTCAATTATAATATTTTTCTTTATGGAGCCACCTGAATTCATATCTCAAAAATTTTGTGTTAAGCTTTACTTCTTAGAACTGCTTGCTTGATTATCTATTACAAATTTAAATGAGATAATTCTTATACATGCTTTAAAAATCAAGCCAAAAACTTTGAAAATCAGGCAGATTTATATTTTAACCGGCACCAAAAAAAAAGCCTGCACTTTGTAAGAATCATGCAGGCATTAAATCATAACGATTGTTATTGGAATCAGTCTTTTATCGAGGCGCTGATTCCTGCAAGTTTTTCATGCAGTTCTATAAGCCCTGCTTTCTGAAGGCACTCTTGTGAGAGAATCTCCAATTCTGTTTTTCCCTGCTCGCTTATGCTCTTAAGAAGAACCGAAGATCCTTCCATTAACTTCAGTCCGTCCTGTATCAAATGGCTTAAAAGCGAGCACATTTTTTCGTGAAATTTTCAGATCCATTTTCACCGTCTCATTCATGCCAGGAATACTCAATACCGTATCAAAAACCTTAGCCGCATCATTTGCTGTAATCATAATTTATCATTTAAAAATTAATACTTCGTCCACCGTAAAATTATAAAGTATCATCCCTTTTCACCCTACTCAAAATTTGGGGAGGATTGCAGGGCATGACTGCCTTTTCTAATTTAGCTCTCAATTATTTCGTCAGTGCCTGTTCATTATCTTTTTTGGAATTTCACAACAGGTTTTGAAATGGACTTTCTTTAAATTTTATTAGGCATGTGTGGTATTGATCAACTGATTAGAAAAAGCTGAAAAATGCTTTTTCGAAGCTTTCGGACTGCGGTTTTATGCAGTCAGCAAGATGTCTGGTTGTATCACAACCAAAAATCTTGCTGCCCCTCTGCTCGGAACTCGCTGGCAGTGAAACTTTAAGGTTGAATGAAATTGATTTAATGAAAAAGAAAAGATTATGGAAGAGAAAAACAGCGGCAGAAACAGATGGGCGCACATCCGGCTGACCAAAGAAGAATTTGATTTTATTGATAAGAATTTCAAAGCATCAGCCTGCCGCAAACGCAGTGATTTCGTGCGCAGAAATCTGCTGAGAAAACCTATTGTAATGAGATATAGAAACGAGTCGCTGGATAAGCTGCCGCAGGAGCTTATCCAGCTCAAAACACAGCTGAATTTCATGGGAAATAATTTCAATCAGAGCGTTAAAAAACTCCATACCCTTTTTGAAATTTCCGATTTAAGAGTCTGGATTCTGTCTTTTGAATCTGACAGGAACAAATATTTTTCGCTGGTTGAAGAAATAAAAAAACAAATTGAAAATCTCGCCCAAAAATGGTTGCAGTCATAAACACAGGACACTCGATTAGAGGCATCCTTATCTATAATGAGAATAAAGTTTCCAAGGGAAGTGCCGTGTGCATCGGCGAGGGAAATTATCCCATCGATATTGAAAAAATGTCAGAATCTTTTAAGCTCGGCGTATTTCTAAAACAGCTCCAGCTCAATGAAAATGTCAAGCGCGACTGCAGTGCACATCTCGCTGAATTTTGATCGTTTGGACACGGATTTATCAAAAGAAAAACTCATGCAGATTGCCTCTTCTTATATAGAGAAAATTGGATTCGGCGCACAGCCTTATCTGGTCTACCAACACCACGATGCGGGACATCCACACCTACATATCGCATCCATAAATGTGCGGGCAGACGGATCCAGGATTAACATGCACAATATTGGAAGAAACCAGTCCGAAACGGCCCGTAAAGAATTGGAGATTTCTTTTAATCTGGTTCGGGCGGACTCGAGAAAAAACAGAGTCCGGCGCTTATTAATGCCATTGATGCGGAAAAAAATAAAATATGGGGCAATAGATTCCAAAAGAGCCATCGCAAGTGTATTGAGTGCAGTTATTCCTCACTACAAATACACAACCCTCGGTGAGCTCAACGCAGTATTGAACCTCTATAACGTCAAGGCGGAAAGAGGAAAGGAAAATTCAAAAATGTTTCAGAATAAAGGGCTGATCTACCAGATTCTGGATGGGAACAAAAAGACGGTCGGAGTTCCTATAAAAGCCAGCAGTTTTTATTCCAAGCCTACCCTTTCCCGGCTTGAAATTAATTTTGCCACCTCCAAAACTTCTCGCATGATAAACATGAAAAGAACCCGAAACGCCGTGGATCTGCTCCTTTTGAAATACCCATCCATAACACTCTCACGACTTGAAACGTGGCTGGCGAACCAGGGCATTACGGCAGTTGTCAGAAAAAAATGAACAGGGGCTGATATACGGCATGACATACATAGATCATAACACCAAATGCGTTTTCAACGGAAGCAGTCTCGGACCTGAATATGCGACCAAAGGGCTCCTGCGGCGTCTGGGCCATTCCTCCCATTATGAGAAGCAGTATACAGTTCCTGATGGTACCGCTCAGAAGCACGGCTCTTTTATTTCCGCAGGGGAAGTGCGGCGGATAATTGATGATGTGCTTTACGCCGGAACGCCGTCAGATTACGTTCCCAAACAGCTTAAAAACAAGCGGAAAAAAAGAAGGAAAAAAGGACAGTCAGATAATAATTAACACATAAAAATCAACAGCATGCAGACGGGAGAAAATGAACAGGCGCTTAGAAAAATTTTAGATATGACAAGACTGATGAGCATCGCATTGCTTGCTCATCCATTTTTATTATTACTGCTTCCATTCCTTCAGGCATTGGAATCTCGCTCCGGATTTTGCCCAGCGGATCTTGGAAAATATTTATCGTACAGGCCTTCTGGACAGCTTTCATAAATCTAAACTTTTTGCACTTGGACTCTTGGTTATTTCCCTTATGGGTGCCAAGGGAAGAAAAGATGAAAAGCTTCATTTTAGAACTGCTTTTAATTATATCTCAATGGGTCTTCTGCTTTACTTTGGATCCTATCTGGCTTTTGTAATATTTGCAGATGCTATGGTCTGCTCCGTACTATATATCTCACTGTGTTCTTTGGGCTATCTGATGACGCTTTCCGGGGGCACCCTGCTCTCCCGCATTATCCGCAGAAAGCTTAGTTCAGCAGATATTTTTAATAAGGAAAACGAAACTTTCCCTCAGGAGGAAAGGCTTATTGAAAACGAATATTCCGTTAACCTTCCCGCCCGTTATCACCTCAAAGACAAAGTGCGCAGCAGACTGGATTAACATTATAAATCCCTTCCGAGGCATTCTGGTTCCAGGTACGCCTGGTTCGGGAAAATCATACTTTGTAATCCGACATATAATTACCCAGCATATTGCCAAAGGCTTTTCCATGTTCATCTATGATTTTAAGTTCGACGACCTAACCGTTATCGCCTATAATGCCTGGCTGAAATTCCGTCATCTTTATGCCGTGGAGCCCAAATTTTACATCATAAATTTTGATGACCTCTCCAGAACCCATCGTTGTAATCCGCTTGATCCTGCGGCAATGACAGACATTACCGATGTCTGCTGAATCTGCCCGCACAATCCTTATGGGACTCAACCGGGAGTGGATTAAAAAACAGGGGGATTTCTTTGTGGAATCCCCTATAAATTTCCTGACAGCCGTCATCTGGTACCTTCGAAAATACAACGATGGCGAGTTCTGCACCCTGCCACATGTCATTGAAATGATCCAGACCGACTATGAAAGCCTTTTCACGCTTTTGAGAACCGAAAAAGAGATCGAGGTGCTTATCAATCCATTTGTCAGTGCGTTCCTTCAAGAGGCTGTAGACCAGCTGGAGGGGCAGATCGCTTCTGCTAAAATCTCACTGGCAAAACTCTCTTCACCACAGCTTTACTATGTGCTGTCAGGCAGTGATTTTACACTCGATATCAATAATCCATCTGATCCGAAAATTGTTTCAATGGGAAACAATCCGCAGAAAATACAGACTTACGGAGCGGTGCTTTCCCTTTTTGTCAGCCGTCTTATCAAACAGGTAAACCAGAAGGGAAAACTTAAAAGCAGTATTATTTTTGACGAGTTTCCCACTATCTATCTCAATAATATCGACAGTCTGATTGCAACAGCAAGAAGCAACAAAGTGAGCACCTGTCTGGGGATTCAGGACTTCAGCCAGCTTCGTAAAGACTACGGTCGCGAGCAGGCTGATGTGATCATTAATATAGTCGGAAATATTGTCTGCGGACAGGTCAGCGGGGATACTGCAAAACAGCTCTCAGAGCGTTTCGGAAAGATAATGCAGGATAGGGAAAGCCTCTCTATAAACAGCGCCGATACCTCCATCAGCCGTTCGCGACAGCTGGAATCCGCAGTCCCGCCTTCGAAGATTTCTTCGCTGAGTTCTGGGGAATTTGTTGGCATGACTGCCGATAACCCGGACTGCAGAATTGAGCTTAAAACCTTTCACTGCGAGATCATCAACGACCACGAAAAAATTAAAAAAGAAACAGATAGTTATCAAGAAATTCCGATCATAAGGACAATTGATAATGTTATCATCCAGAAAAATTATCTGCAGATCAAAATTGAAATTCAGGAAATAATCCACAGCGAAATGGAACGGATAATCAAAAGCCCGGCACTTTCATCGCTGGTTCTCAAAAAAGGAAAAATAACTTTTAATCCTTAGATGTTTTCTTGAGGCAGAAAAAAAGAAATGTTTTTTTAGTCGCCGGATTCTTTTACAAGCCGCAGTGTCTTTTCATCCTGCACTCCATTGTAATATTTCTCAAGCACCAGCCTGAAACATTCAGGCGTTTCAGGCAGAAGTCCAAATAGGGTCATGCAGGATTTAAGTTTCCTTTCATCTGGCCTTCCCAGAATTTCCAGTGCCGTTTTATTCTCGATTTGAAGCATTGCATGGGTAATTTCCACCAGACGTTTTCCCAGTATGGGGTGATTTAGATACAGTAAGGCTTCCTGCAGATTTTCAATACCGTAAAATATATTATAATCCGTGAATCCCAGTCCTCTTAGCTGGGGAAAAATAAACCACATCCAGTGGGTCTGTTTGTCGCCCTGCCTGATCTCTCGCAGTGCGTTCTCATACGTTTGTCGCTGTGCCTCTAAAAAACGGTTTAGATCATATCGCTTTTCCATTGCATTGCTTTTTTGTCACCTGAAATTACAAAATATTTCAATGCCGATCCCTAAACAGGCATCTGAAATAGGGGTGCTGACTGCTGTAAAACTAATAAGGAAATTTTCAATGAAAACGGAGTAAAAGAGTCGCGAAAATAGCACCCGCAGGCTCCTGCATGCGCATAACGGCTTTGCCGCCCTTCGGGTCTTATAGCACTCCGGATCCTTTATCGGATGCTTGATTTTATGCTTTCTTTTTCCCGTTTTTCTTTTGAAAAATTTTATGCGGGCTCGAGAAAAAACAGATAAACATTCACTTAAAATTTTACATCATGGAAATCTCAGGACGAATTACCAAAGATGCCGTAACGGCAAAAGTTTCAAATGACAGGGAGGTGGTAAATTTCTCCATTGCCATAAACGACAGCTACAGACCAAAAGGGGCTGACGAGCTTAAAAAAATTGTAACCTACATCGACTGTTCCTATTGGATGGGTTCAAAAATGGCGCAGTGGCTAAAAAAAGGCACTATGGTCGAACTCTTCGGGCGTATAGGTATGAATGTTTACAATAATGCCGAGGGCAAAGCGCTCGGTTCGCTGACCTTTCACACCAGTAATATTAAAATACTGGTTTTCCCGAAAACAGAAAACACTGCTGAAGTTCCCGCAGTTCAAAAGAAAAATACGGATCAGGACACCCCTGACGACCTGCCTTTCTAATTGGAATATACCGTTTCACATCAAAATTTATACGCCATGAAAGCCTTTGAAAAATCAGTTTACATTGAATATCCCGTATCTGCCCAGTTCAAAAAAATAGTCCTCTCCACTATGGAATCTTATGACGGGACAAAAAAAGAGCAGTTAAAATCTTTCTTGGAAGACCTGCAGAAAAATGGATGCATCTGCGGGATGATTTCAGAGTTTGTCTACAACTCGGACTGCAGGAAATTCTATATACAGCATTTGGATGATTTGGAAAATATCCGATACGAAATTGAAGATTCCCTTGGCGAATCTGTCAAAAACCGCCACCGACTGCCCCATTACACCTTTGTATGCTGGCTCTGCTTTGAAGAATACTGTTTTGACATCTACAGAAACAGTTTTGAATAACGCTTTTCAATCTTAAATCTTCCTTTATGAAAACATCAGATAAATTTAAAACCGCCATAGAAAGCTACCTAAGCGAAAAAGCGCAGAACGATGCCCTGTTTTCTGCTGACTTTAAAAAAGAAAGCAAAAGCCTTGAAAGCTGTTTCCATTACATTTTCGGCGAGGTCAAAAAAACAGGGGAATGCGCTTTTGACAATCAGGAAATCTTTGACATGGCTGTCAGGTATTACACAGACGACACGATTGGAACGCCTGCCCCTGTTCAATGCAGAGTAGCAGTAAGTTCCCCTGCCAAACCTGATTTGTTCTCAACTGCTCCCGCAGTATCTCAAAGCACAGTTCCAAAAATAGAAAAAGTGCAACCCGTGAAGCCTGTACAAACCCTAACACTCTTTGACTTATGATACCCAAAACAGTTATAGAAAAAGAAATCAGCGCCTTAAGCACCACCCTAGCCCCAATCACAGCGCAGATGCAAAAGTGGGCGGAAAAAAATATTTTCCTGAAATGGGCGGTGCTCTCAAGGGGAAAATTCCATTGTCTGGAATGCACCCATTCGTGGAAGCCCGACAGCCAAAGCCAGTCCTGCCAGAAGTTTATCAAATGCGCCTCCTGTCAGGGCAAACTTAAAATGCATCAGCACAATCAGGTGCATTTCAAAGAAATCGAATATTTCGCCCTCACCGATACCTGCTCTGGGTATCAGGTGGTGCGCATCATCTGCTCGCACAAGAACATGAAAAAAAATGTTCTTCCTGCCTATTCCCATACCGAAGTCATGCGGCATTGGATAAATCCAAAAGGGGAAGTGCGCACCATCTCAAGAAGCACCAATGTTTTTTCCAATGCCTATGATGCATGGCAGTACTATTCCTCTTTGGAAATCCGTCCAAAGGATTTTCAGAACTCGCCAAAATACCGCATAAATCCCTACAAGGTTTATCCGCACATGAAAGTGATTCCGCTTTTGAAAAGAAATGGTTTTAAGTCTTCCGTGCACGGCATTGCACCGCAGATACTCTTTACCGCTCTTTTAAAAGACCCCGTTGCAGAAACCCTTTTAAAAAGTTCGCAGACCTCTCTGCTCAATCATTATCTCACCTCCCATGAACAGCATCTGCATGAAAACTGGCAGGCAGTAAAAACCTGCCTTAAACAGCGTTATCAGATTCAGGACATAAAAATTTGGGAGGATTATATTGCCCTGCTCCGATGGTTTAAAAAAGACCTCAGCTCCCCTGCGCTTGTCTGCCCCGAAAATTTAGACCAGGCTCATGACAGGCTTGTTGTCAAAAAAGGGAGTTGCAACGCAGAAAGCATCTTGCGCAGTTGCGTGCAGAAATACAGAAAGCAGAGCCGATTTATGAAAATGATAAAAAACATTTCTTCGGACTTTCTTTTACCGATAATGACCTTACCATAAAAGTGCTTGACCGTGTGCAGGATTTTCTCTATGAGGGCGACACGCTCCACCACTGCGTATTTACCAATGAATATTATAAAAAGAAAGATTCCCTGATACTCTCGGCGCAGATTGAAAACAGACCTGTAGAAACCATTGAAGTGTCCCTTTCGAGAATGGAAATTATCCAGTGCAGGGGACTCCGCAATAAAGCCACTAAATATCACAGCAGGATTCTTAGGATTATAAATAAAAACCTGCCTGAGATTGCCGGACGGTTGAAGAAACGAAAAAAGCAGACTGCACCTGCTTAAACCATTTTACTATTGATACCGCAGATTTTACACTGCGGTATTTTTTTTTGCGCGCGCAGACACTTTAAGGTGCAAGAGGCAGTCCCGGCTTAGGGGCTATTGTGGAATGTTAAGTCAATTTCACCACAAAGTTCGGGCACGTCCTTCGGTTCTCCGCAAAAAATTCCCCCATAAATGCAGGGTCGCGCTCCTGCTTTATTGCGTTGCTTTCTGCGTTCGCTCGTCCCTGCCCGCTCAGCGGTGCTGTAATTAATCTTAAAACTACAGCAATTATGAAAAATCAACATCAAAACACAGACTGGCAGAAAGTATCAGAAATCGAACTGATCTATAAAACCAAAGTAAAAAGCACTGAAAGACCGTGTATCACTTCTTCCAGAGATGCTTACCGCATACTGCTTGACAGCTGGGATCCCGGCAAAATAGAATTCTTTGAGCAGTTCAAAGTGCTTGCGCTCAGCCAGTCCAACAGGGTTCTGGGAATCTACGAGGTTTCCTCAGGAGGCATCTCGGGAACTGTGGTGGATATGCGCCTGCTTTTCGCGGCGACCCTGAAAGCTGCGCCGTCGGGATCATCATCACCCACAACCATCCATCAGGAAAAACAGTCCCTTCCGAGGCTGACAAAAATATGACCCGAAAAATCCGAGAAGCAGGAAAACTGCTGGATATTCCGTTGCTTGACCATCTGATTGTAACTCCCGAAACCTATTACTCTTTTGCAGATGAAGGCGCCCTTTAAGGGCGTTTTCATCTTTCATGCCCTTGTGCTGTTCTGGTTTTTTAAGTAATTTTGCCCTATGAATCATGAAGAAATAAAACGATATTTTGAGAACAATCCGTCGCCGAAGGAAGTTGCGTGGACCCAATGGGCGAAGATTACCGACACTCAGGTTTTCCTGAAAAGCTGTTATACCACCATCAGAAATTTTAACGGCCCGATAGACCGCTGCCCGGCATGGTGGCATTTAAGGGATTTTTACATTCTGATGAAGAAAACAGCAGGCCAGCCGATCGGCGAAGAACCTGCTTCAGAATAATTCTGATCCTTCCGTAAATTCTTAATAAAGCAAAAAAGCACCGATTTGGGTGCTTTTTTTATGCCCCGAAAAATAAGGCTTTTTTATTTTTGTTATTATTTAGAACATTTTATTTTTAAAAATTGTCGCTGTCTGTACTAATTTTGATCTGTATAAAATGATTAAGATTATGAGCCGGGCTATTGTACACATCGACATGAACACGTTTTTCGTATCCTGCGAAAGACTCACAAATTCTGACCTTAACGGCATACCGCTTATCATTGGAGGCGGTGAGAGAGGCGTCGTGGCTTCGTGCTCTTATGAAGCCAGAAAATTCGGCGTGCGCTCGGCCATGCCGATCCATATGGCCATGAAGCTCTGCCCTCAGGCAAAAATTATGAAAGGCGACATGGAACTCTATTCCAGGCTTTCTCACGACATTACAGAAATCATCCAGGAAAAAGCGCCCGTAGTGGAAAAAGCCAGCATCGATGAATTTTATCTGGATATCACTGGCATGGATAAATTCTATGGCGACTACAAATGGACCGATGAGCTCGCCCAGCGCATTACCAAAGAAACAGGCCTTCCCCTCACCTTTGCGCTTTCGGTGAACAAAACCGTTTCAAAAATCGGCACAGGGGAAGGCAAACAGAAACAGAACCTTGAAATACCCGAGCATCTGGTGCAGTCATTTTTAAATCCGCTCTCCATCCGTAAAATCCCGATGGTCGGCCAGAAAACCTTTGAGCTTCTTTCCCGCATCGGCATCCGCACCATCCGCACACTCTCTGAAATGCCTGCCGAATCCCTGCGAGCAGATGATCGGCAAAAACGGAACCGAACTCTGGAAAAAAGCCAATGGAATTGACAACAATCCTGTAGAGCCTTATACGGAAAGAAAATCAATTTCAACCGAACATACCTTTTCCCAGGACACCATTGATGTATTAAAATTAAACAGGATCCTTCAGGGCATGGTGGAGAAACTGGCCTATCAGTCGCGAGCTGAGCAGTGGCTCACCTCAACGGTGACCGTCAAAATCAGGTATGCCAATTTTGATACCGAAACCAAACAGTCCAGAGTCCAGTACACCTCAGCGGATCATCTTCTGACCCAGACAGTGACAGATCTCTTTACCAAGCTCTACCAGCGCCGCATGAGGTCGCGCCTGATCGGAGTGCGCTTCAGCGGCCTTGTCAGGGGAACCTACCAGATCGACCTTTTCAATGATACCCAGGAAATGCTTTCACTTTATCAGGCTATGGACAGAATGAAGACCCGTTACGGCTTTGATGCCGTGATGAGATGCGCCGGCGCATCTTTCAAACCCAACAATAAAGACGAAATTTTAAAACGTAAAAAATAAATCATGTTTCTTAACTGCCACTCCTATCATTCCTTGCGCTACGGCACTATTCCGCTGGATGATCTGATAAAACAGGCAGCCGCAGTGCGGTGTCACGGCGGCAGACCTTGACCGACATTAATACCGTAACTGGGATTTATGATTTTATAAAAGGCTGTGAAGCCTCAGGCATAAAACCGCTTGTCGGTATAGAATTCCGATGCAGGCACAAATTGCGTTATATGGGACTTGCCCAAAATGCCGCAGGGCTTGCCCAGATGAACCGCTTTCTGACCGATCATAATTTCAGCGGAAATCCTCTGCCGGAAAAAGCTCCGAAATTTGAATCAGTTTATTTTATCTATACGCTGGAAAATGCGCCTGCACAGCTCGGCGAAAATGAATTTATCGGCATTGAACCTGACCAGCTCGGCAGGCTTTTTATGCCAGAACTTAAAAAGAAGATTTCCAAAATGGTTATCCTGCGACCTGTGGTATTCCGCACCAAAAGGGAATACAACCTGCACAGGATCCTTCGCGCCGTTGACCTCAACGAGCTTTTATCCAAACTCGGACCTGACGACTGCTGCAGAAAATCGGATATGATGATGCCCGAAGCTGAACTTATCGGGCTGTATAATGATTATCCACAGATCATCCAGAATACCCGATGCATCATCGAGCACTGCAATTTCCAGTATGATTTCGAGAGTCCTAAAAACAAAAAGCATTATACCAAAAACAAAAAAGGAGACATTGCCCTTTTAACCACCCTTGCTGAAGAAGGTCTGGTATGGCGGTACGGAAGACATAATGCAGAGGCAAAAGCACGTGTGAAAAAAGAGCTTAAAGTGATAAATGACCTTGAATTCAGCGGTTATTTTCTCATTACCTGGGATATCATACGCTACAGCAACAGCCGGGGTTTTCTTCATATCGGAAGGGGATCGGGCGCCAACAGCATTATTGCCTATTGTCTGGGCATAACAGACATCTGTCCCCTAGAGCTTGACCTGTATTTCGAGCGGTTCCTAAACGAAAACCGTAAAAGCCCTCCCGATTTTGATATCGACTGGAGCTGGAAAGAGCGTGATGTAATCTTAAAATACATATTCGACCGCTACGGTTATGAGAATGTAGCTTTCTGCGGCACCAATGTAGAATTCAAATACCGCTCGATTTTCCGCGAAGTCGGCAAGGTTTTCGGTCTGCCGAAAGACGAGCTTGACATGCTGGCAAAAAATCCAATGAAGCTCCACCAGACCAACTCCATAGTCAAGCTGGTTCAGGAATACGGCATGATGCTCGAGAAATATCCTAACATGCGCGGCATGCATTCCTGCGGAATCCTGATCTCGGAAGAACCGCTGACCAATTACACGCCACTGGAAATGCCTCCGAAAGGATTTCCTATCGTGCTCTTTGACATGCACACCGCTGAAGATATCGGATTTGAAAAATTTGACATCCTCAGCCAGAGAGGGATTGGCCATATTGATGATACGGTAAAACTAATTGAGAAAAACAGAGGCCTTCGAATCAATATTCGGGATACCTCATTATCAAAAAACGAGCAGTCAGCCAACAAATTTCTGGCAGAAGGAAGGACAATCAGGTCGCTTTTATATTGAAAGCCCCGCTATGCGCGACCTTTTGCGCCGTCTGAAATGTGATAATTACAAGACACTTGTCAGCGGCATCCTCAATCATCCGCCCGGGTGTGGCCCAGTCGGGAATGATGAAGGAATATATCTTCCGCCATAACAACCCGTCAAAATTTGAATATTTTCATCCGGTCTTTGAAAAAGAGCTCGGAGAAACCTACGGGATTATGGTGTATCAGGAAGACGTAATCAAAATTGCACTGCATTACGGCGGACTTTCTGCCGCCGACGGAGATATCCTAAGGCGTGCCATGTCGGGCAAGGGACGTTCAAAAGCCGCTTTGCAGAAAGTAAAGGACGATTTCTTTGTTTCAGTCGCTGCAAAAGGGCATCCCGAAGCATTGAGCCAGGAAATATACCGCCAGATCGAATCCTTTGCAGGCTATTCGTTCTGCAAGGCGCACTCTGCATCCTACGCCGTGGAAAGCTACCAGAGCCTTTATTTGAAAGTGCACTACCCTGTTGAATTTATGGTAGCTGTGATCAATAATCAGGGAGGGTTTTACAGAACTGAAATCTATGTGCACGAAGCCAGAATGGCCGGCGCTGTTATCCATACTCCCTGCGTGAATAAAAGCGGGTATGAGACTGCTCTTTACGGCGGCGATATCTATCTGGGTTTTATGCACCTGCAGGGCCTGGATTCCAAGCTCTCGCAGTTCATCGCTTTTGAACGCGAAAGAAACGGCGTTTATAAATCACTGGAGGATTTCATAAACAGGGTTCCCATGGGCATTGAGAATATAAAGGTGCTTATTTTTATCGGCGCTTTCCGCTTTACCGGAAAAACTAAAAATCAGGTCGCTGGTGCAGGTAAGCCTTCTGATGAATAATTTCAAGCCGGAAAACCGCGGGCTAATGCTCATTGAGCGACCCGCAAAAGAATTCAAGTTGCCGGTTCTGGAGCGCTCGGTATTTGAGGATGCTTTTGATGAAATCGAGCTTTTGAATTTCCCCGTATCATGCACCGTTTTTGATCTGCTTGCAGACCAGACACCGCGGAGATGTAATGGTGCGTGATCTTCTGAAATACCATAAAAAACAGGTCCGCATGCTGGCTTACCTGATCTCGACCAAACAGGTGCCGACCAAAAGGGGCAATATGTATTTTGGGACATGGATCGATCATGAAGGAGCCTATTTTGATACGGCGCATTTCCCGGACAGTCTGGTTCAGAATCCATTTCAGGGAGGCGGATGTTATCTGCTTCTAGGGACCGTTGAAATTGACTATCATTTCCCGACGATCACCATTTCCAGAATGGCGAAAATGCCTTTTATCCCTGATCCCAGATATTCGGACTCGGAAAAAAGATATACCACGCGACGACAATATCAAACAGGATGTCAGCGAGCACCCACAGACAGCCTTATCCGCAGGAGCACGAAATTAATCTGCTGCGCCACAGAATGAAATTTTGAAAATTTATTTATGCAATGTCCTAAGAATGAATTAAATTTGATAGAGAAGCAAAAAAAGAAATAGAAAAACAAGCATTCAGTACATCAGTTTTCTGCTGTTTCTTTTCCTAAGCTTTTGTTTTCGTTTGCTCCTTTTCTTTTATAAGTCTTTCAATGCCTTTAATATCTATTGAATATGGTTCCATAAGATGCGTTTTGTCAAACTTAAGCTGTATGAAAAAGAAAAAAGCCCATAAAAGAGTATATTAATAGCAGGATAAGACATTTTTTAAACAGCCTTAAAACGGAAAATTATGTGTTATTATACCCAGCAGAATGCTTCAATAGAAGATCTTAAAAGACGATTTAATGCAGAACTCGACAACGAGGAAACCTATCTGCAGTCGGATTTCATAAATGGGTTTTCCCATCCTAATATCCCTGTGATACTCAATTCCTCTCCGCATCTTATCACAACGGATTATACCTGGGGACTGTCTTGCCTTCCTGGGCAAAAGACATTGAGTTTAGAAAAAACACCCTCAATGCCCGCATTGAAACCATTGACGAGAAAGCGTCATTCAATAATATAACCCATAACCAGTCGCCTTATAATTGCTTCGGCCTATTACGAATGGCACTGGAATGACGAAAAAGGAAAAAGTAAGGACAAATACCAGATCAATTCGCAGGATGATGAAATCTTCACCTTTGCAGGCTTGTACTCAACATGGACGGATCCGGTAACGGATGAGATTAAAAACACCTACACCATGGTGACCACTAAGGCCAATAAAATAATGGATTATGTGCACAACCATAAACACAGGATGCCTATAATGCTTAAAAAGCAGGATGAAACGGCATGGCTGGACCAATCCGTAAAGATTCAAGAATTTGCCTATCCCTATGAAGGAAACTTAATTGCACTTCCGTCAAATTAATACCAGCTTTATGAAACAGGATATCGATTATTTCAATGGCATGAGCACTGAAGATCTGCTTAATAGATTTATGCAGAAGCTGTATTCTAAGACAGAATTCATACAATATAATGACCCTGATGATTTTTTCGATCCGGAACAGGAATACGGAAACCACATAACACAATGTATTGCTGAAGAAAGAGATTTTATACGAGAATTAATCCGAAGTACATCCGCTGAAGCTGGAACAATATTAACTGAGGAGCGGATTGAGGAAATGGTGCGAGCAGAAAAGAGAAGAAATCAACAAAATGACCGGATCGGCAATCGAAGACTATATTGAAAAGATTTCAGTTACTTATATCGATCCTGTTCCGGAATGCGACCAGAAATACCTTTTCATACGATGGTTTTGCCGAATCAGCCAATTTATAAAATCATTATTTCGAAGATAAATACTGTATTAAAACCTGCTTCATGATGGATTTAAAGAAACTAACTAACTAACTATTCAACCTACGTATTCTAATTAGATATGGCTCATTGAAGACTGGACACATGAAAACATCATATTTTAGCAACTAATGCTGTTACTATCGAAACATGTATTGATTATTTCATTGACGACATTTCCTAAACTTCAAATTTATCAAGCAATTTAAAATCTGCTTTAGTTCTTGTTATTCTCGTCGAATTTTTAAATAATTTTTCAACTCCTAAAATTAGATTTTCAAAATACCTCCTGATACAGAAGTTCAATTGTTACCTCTTTTTTGGCTCTCCCCTCTTCCACGAAGATGGTAGTCCATCTCGGTTCGAAATTTTCAACCAAATAATGGAAAGCACATAGAATTTCTTCTACGGAATTTTCCAAATTGATTCCTAAATTCTTTTCATAACCGATAATGCGGAAGAAAATGCCATTTTGAAGCGGCTCATCGTGTCCATCGGCAGTGTTGTCAGGAGCGATCCCAAAGAAGACAATTTCAGTCTTCTCGCAAAGTAATTCTACTAAATGGGAACGAACCGTCAAAAACAAAATTTCATCCTTTAGACCAAAAGGCACATCCATATTACCGGCCCTGATCGTTAACGCAAGATCTTCAAAATGAGGTTCCATAAAGAATAAAATATTTAGTTATCCAAACTCAACCATCCATATTAACTTTGTATATCAAGAAATTACCAACGTCAGTCCAGAATGCCCTCTCCAAATAACTTCTCCACCTGAAATATATAACTTTTCAAAATAGGCGTTGGAAGGAAAAACCTGCTTACTGCGGCAGCTTTTGCATCCAGCTTCTGATTATCAAAAGATCGTTCCAGCAATGCTGTATAATCCTTAAGCTGACTCTCATCAAATATTTTACGCAAATCTCTTTCGGTATTTACATATGATTTGAGCATGGGAAAATCATTATTGTTATCCATTTCATACCTTTCGAGTCCTGATTTAACCTCAAGAAACTCTTTTCCGAACAGAGTTAGAACTTCAGGCAGATTATTACCATAAAAGATATTGGGTATAAGACCGGCTTTATAGTTTGCATAATGCTCCTGCGAAGCTGTCGGCTCTGCCAGATACTTTTCAAAAGTCTGTATTCGGTAGATGTAATCCACTTCAAAGATATTACGATCCTGATAATCAACATTCATATGTTAGTGCATTTAAAGTTATTTATAAAAATAGCTAAATTTTCAATTGCATTTTAATATAACTTGATGTTCTCAGAAATTTCCCATACACCTTCACAAAACCAACTGCCATTTTATTTAACTTTACTGTTTAAACCTATTTATTATGGTGTACAGCAGTTTTGAAGATGAAGATCTTCCCAAAGTAAACCCTAACGAGAACCTTGAAACAATTTCTGAATATCATCTCCTATCGCTGTTCCCTGTTGAAAAATTTCAAATCAGGGCCGAAAAAGAAAGGGACAAGGGAATTGATTTTCATATAGAGCTTAAAAAAGAGCTTGCTTCTGGAGGATCGGGATACACCAACTATCATTGCGCTATCCAGTTAAAGGCATCCAATACAATTCAGCAGTCAGTTGATGGTAGATATGGCTTGCGGCTAACCACTTCAAATATCAATTACCTGCTCAATAATCCGATGCCTGCCTATTATATCTTTTACCACCATCCCACAAAAGCTTTTTTCTATGATAATGTAAAGAATTTCGTTTTGCGGCTCCTAAACCAGAATCCCGAATGGCATAAGCAGAAGACGCACAAAATTTATTTCACCAAAAGACTTGACCAGCAAGCAATTCAGCATATTTATGATGAAACCTTTGCACATGGTGATACTCTAAAGCACATCAATCAATTTATTAAACCACTTGAAAAACGGAATGGTTCAGATCGATTAATTATTGATGCAGACCTTGAGGTCTACAGCGTTGCACAAAACATCGAATTTATTGATCAATTCGGCGCCGATCTGGTAAATAATAACCGTTTCAATACAGTAATTGAAGTAGAGAAAAGAAGCTGGCCGAGGGATAGCGCAACGTCGCGGTTTTATCTTTTTTGCGGAATTGCATATTATCAGAGAGGAAATCTTTTCAAAGCACTTGAACTGCTCAATGATGCAAAGAAGCTTTCTGCCGAATTTGACCCTCAGGGTAAGGCAATAATTGAACATACTATTTTAAGCGCAAGATATCTGCTAGATATGATAACCAAAGACGACTTTGATTTTCAGATGGAAAAGATAAATAGTCTAGTGGATGCCGGATCATTTTTTCAGATTGAAAAAGCTTATGAAACGCTCTCATTAAACAGAGCACAGCCAGTCTGCGACCATCGGACAGTACTATGATACAATGAAGAAGATTATTGAAAATGAAAAAAGCGCATTTGTGCGCATTGTCGCATATAATAAGATTATAGAAGCCGAGTCCTCAATTCTTTTGCATGATCTTGCGATGAATTTTACATTTTTTATAGGACGTGCAGAAAGGCCATTTAAAAGCAGGGCATATCTGGAATGGCGGCTGACTTGAAAGGAAATTCTTGGATCGGCTTAATGCAATTGCAAGCATATGCCGACAAATGCGGCTATCATATGGGAGGAGCATATCTAACATTGGTATCCATAGAATGGAATTATGAAAAGGCAATTCATATTCATTATTTGGGATGCTGGAACAAAAGAAATTTCGACTTGCATGAACCAGTTAACGGCTTAATGGTCCAGATGCTGGAAAAACTGTGCGGTTCACTCGACCAGCTCTCCCAATTATACAAGACAAATGACTACATTGAAAATATGATTTCTAGCATGATTCTAAAATTCCAGATCCAGCATTTTTCAGAAAAATATGAAGAAGCCAATCAGACTAAGGATAAAATTTTGCGAGACATTGATTCACATGGATTTCAGGGGTTGAAAAAAGAATATGAAACCATTTTTAACAACGGAACTGCACACGAGAATTTTGTAGAAAAATACACCTTGCTCATGAACAGCCTTCAAGACTCAGCAGTAGAAAAAGGTTTTGACCCTTACCGAATTCTAAGCGAGAAAGAAATGAATTATAAGACGTTATGGTCTATAAAAGACTTTATTGAACTTGACTTTTCCATACATCCCACAATAGACTAAATGGGAAATCAAAAAAAGTGGCGATAGATTGATTTAAAAAGTATTTTTTTGCAAATGCAGATTCATTTTTATTGTTGGTTAATACATGCAGAAGACTAAAAAACAAATCTTTAAAATACCATAAATACATTTCAAAACTTATTTATGAAAATCTTCATCAGATCAGGGAAAAATTGAAAGCAAAAAAAACTAATATTAACCCAAGCAATTTTTTTCATCTTCCGTTTTTATTGTCATTCTCTTGTAATAATTAAGATGCAGAAAGCCCAATTTCTTCAGTCGCGAGACTCTAATAACATTTTTGCGAGCAATTAAAATTGACAATCAGCAAAAAAAATAACTGAAAAATAACAATTTAAAGAAATTTAAACATAAATTCGTAATGTACTATTTTTTTGACCACTTCTTACGTATTTTTGTCCATGAGCAGATTAAAAAATTATTTAAAAATTTAGATGGAAAAAACTTACAATATCGTAGACCTATTTTGCGGCGTGGGTGGATTAACTCACGGATTTAAAACTGAAGGTTTTAATGTTATAGCCGGAATTGACTTTGACAATACATGCAAGTATGCCTTTGAAAAAAATAACGATTCTACTTTTTTGCATGAGAATTTAATAACAATGCATTCTGATAATATTGCAGAATTATATCCTGCCAAATCGCTCAAAATCTTGGTAGGTCGCGCACCTTGCCAGGCATTCTCAACATATTCAAAGAACAAAGAGACCAATGATAAATGGAAACTTCTCTATAGTTTTAGTAGAATAATAAATGATGTAAAACCAGATATTATTTCAATGGAAAACGTTCCAAATTTATTAAAGTATAATAACGGAACTGTGTTTAATGATTTTGTAACAAATCTAAAAAAATTAGACTATCATGTCACTTATAGCGTAGTTTCTGCGCAAGATTATGGAGTTCCTCAAAGACGTAATCGCTTGGTCTTGTTTGCATCAAAATTTGCTGACATACAAATAATAGAACCTACCCATAAAGATAATTATGTTACAGTTAGACAAGCAATAAGTCATTTGCCACCAGTTAAAGATGGAGTCTCTCACAAAAGTGACATTTTACACCGTACTAGAAAGTTGTCTCCAATAAATAAAAAAAGGATTATGGCTACTCCACATGGCGGTGGATGGCATGATTGGAAACCAGAACTATTACTTGAATGTCATAAAAAAGCAAGTGGCAGAACCTTTCGAGACGTCTACGGCAGAATGAAATGGGATGATGTTGCTCCAACACTTACTACGCAATGTATCGGAATTGGAAATGGACGCTTTGGTCATCCAGAACAGCACAGAGCTATTACAATGAGAGAAGTCGCTATACTTCAATCATTTCCAGAAGATTACCAATTTTACGATCCCGAAACACCTATGTCAACAGTGAGCGTCTGCAGACATATTGGTAATGCTGTGCCCGCAAGATTAGGTCAAGTAATTGCCCAATCAATTAAAAGACACCTTGAAATTTACGATAACTAAAAATTAGCTTCTTCACAGAGTTATTATGGAAAAAAAATTCACGATGACATTAAACCTAAATGTTTTAAATCATTTAGGTTTAAATTTATACAGTAATACTCCTGCTGTTCTATCAGAGGTAATTGCAAATAGTTACGATGCAGATGCAATTAATGTCAATATAACTATCTCACAAGAGAGCGACAAGATAATGATTTTAGACGATGGCAATGGAATGTCTTTGGAAGAAATCAATTCTAAATTTCTGATGGTTGGTTACCAAAAAAGAGAGAATGGCGAACAATTATCAAAAAACTTTAAACGGCCAGTAATGGGTCGTAAAGGGATTGGAAAATTGTCCCTATTATCAATTGCTAATACCATTGAAATTCACTCTATTTCAGAAGGAGGTACCGGAAATGCTCTTAAATTAGACAAGACGGAACTGGAAAGACAAATAAAACAAAACGGAGGTAAATATAACCCTGAGGAAATACCATTTATTAATTTTGGGTCTACACACGGAACTAAAATTATAATATCAGATTTTCCAAGGGATATTGCTCGTACTGAATCATACTTGCGACCTCGCTTAGCAAATCGTTTCGTTTTATTACAATCCAAGCATCCATTTAATATTATTATAAATTCTGTCCCTCTCACTATAGATGATAGGCAGTTTTATAGAAAACTTGAATTCCTGTGGCCCGTAGGGAATTTTGATAAAACAATTTTAAGTAAATATACAAACATTAAGTTTCAGCCATCTCTAAATGGAACTATTGACAGTACTCAATACAGTATAAGTGGTTGGATTGCGAGTGTTGATAAACCCAGTGATTTACGCGATGGTGCTGATAATAACAATAAAATCACAATATTCACAAGAGGTAAATTAGCACAAGAAGATATATTGTCCTTTTATAATGAGGGAGGCCTTTATGCAAGCTACTTAATTGGTGAGTTACATGCAGATTTTCTTGACAACGATAATGATAAGGATATTGCAACTTCCAATAGACAACAGTTCAATGAAAATGATGAGAGATTTGAGAAATTACGTGCTCATATCCACACCCTTTTAAAAGTAATTCAGGCTAAATGGTCAAGTTTGAGATTAGAAAATTCTACAAGCAAGGCAATTGCACAGATTCCAGAATTAAATGATTGGTACAAGCTACAAAAAGGCGACAGCCAAAAACATGCTAAAACTTTGTTTGCAACTATTGAAAATCTTCATTTTGACAAAGACATTGCTAAGAAAAAAGAGGTCTACAAGTTTGGAATTTTAGCGTTTGAGCGCTTACGAGTTGCAGAAAAATTATCAGAAATTGAAAACTTAGATGGGAACAATATAAGCCTCTTCGGCAACATTTTTTCTGAAATGCAAGATATTGAAGCCACATTATATTATGACATTGCTAGCCAAAGAATTGCAGTGATTAATAAGCTTATAAAAAGTGTGTCTGACAATGACAAAGAAAAAATACTGCAAGCAGATCTTTTCGATAATTTGTGGTTACTTGATCCTTCTTGGGATCGAGCAACAGAAGGCACTGAACATATTGAAAGATCAGTGACTGATGAATTTGGAAAAATTACAACTAAATTAACTGAAGAAGAAAAGAAAGGGAGAATTGATATTCGCTACAGAAATGCAACTAATAAGCATATTATTATAGAGTTAAAAAGATATGTTGCTGGTTATAAAATCACAACCGGTACTTTGATGGATCAAGTAGACAAATACGAAAGAGCACTTCGTAAATGTCTTCAAGCATCAGGTGAATCAAATCCAGCGATAGAATCAATATGCGTAGTTGGTAAAGATGCTCTTGAAGATATCAACGAAACAAATCGTAAATTAAGTTCCACCAACGCACGTGTAATTACTTATGACCAATTAATAAGTCATGCACAGGCTAGTTATTCTGATTATCTCGAAAAAAACAAAGAAGTAGGTAAAATTAGAGCATTGCTTGATAAGTTATAATTAAAGAACACAGTTCTCTATCCCTTTAGAATATAAATAATTTAAAAAACTGTTGCCGAAAGATTTTTAATCTTAGAGTTTTTTATATAATCCATAATCAAAAAAATGCAACCACTTTTTTTGAGCAAAAATAATCTAGAAAAGAAAAATGATAGAAGGATTTATGTGCGTTACATTTTGTGTAACTATGATTATTCTGGTACTTGTCGCCAATAGATATAGTAAAATTTCAATAAATATGTTTGGAGTTACTATAAAAGCTAAAAGAAAAAATAGCTTTCTACTGGTGGCAAAGCCACCAGTTATATTTACGTTTTTATAGCTTATTGAGAAAATTAATATTTTAATACTGCTGAATTCAATTTTAAAATTAACATTATGGATAATATAGAATTCAATGAAATTCAAAAAAAAATTCAGCATCTTGAATGCAAAATTATCAAATAGTGCTACTATAAAAGATTGCTTTCATCACATAAAAGACGAGTGCATTGCGCCTATAAAAAGTGCACATAGTCTGCAAAGGCAGGGCGCTTTAATACAACTCGAGAAAACAGTAGCTGGTAATGCATTTCTTTATGCACATACTGAGAGAATTCATAATAAACAGGATGATTTTTTAGATTTAAAACCAATCGGCAGAAAGGTCTGCATCTACTTTTTTCGGATTTTGCGAATTTCATGATACAAACCTATTCTCAAAAATTGAGAATAACCCAGAGATTACAGATATTAATAACGACGAACATTGTTTTTTACATTCTTATAGATCTTTTGCACATTCTTACCATCGCAAACATGAAGAACTAAAATTATATGAAAGTGAAGACCCTGAAACTATTAAATTATTACTTGAACTTCACGGAAATTTTAAACTTCAGCAGCTTAAAAAATATGTTTCAATGGCGCTTGAAGATTTAAAAAAGCCAAAAGAAATGTTAGACTACTGGATTGAAAATTCTATTTTCGATGGACTAGAATATTTGGCTTATGAGTTTCCGCATAAAATACCAGTAGCTTGTGCGGCAGTGACAACTCCACCATATATATTTTCAGGTAAAGCAATTAACATAAGTACAGACCCTAATTATATCTATTCAAATATCATCACTACCGTAATTCCTTTTTCAGATAGATCTGTAGTGATTTTGGCGACGATTTCCAGAAGAACCAAATGGAAAAAAAAATATTTAGATGAACTTGATGATATTAAATTTGAATTGCAGAGAGAAAAATTTCTCAGTTATCATATAATGAATAGTGCTGAAAATTGCTTTATTTCTCCTCATTATTATGATTCAATGACAACTAACAGAAAAAAAAGTTATTGCCACATGATAGATTACGTATCAAGTAATGATACTCCATACATGGGTTTTAACAAACACTTTCCAATAAATTACTTTGCACGTTCCGCTTCAATTACGTAAAATCAAAATCTCGTTAAAGTAAAAAAATTATACTTACTTCTACTTTTTACTTATTAAGTAATTTACTAAGACGGTAAATCTAATATCTATAGAATCCAAATACTATGCTTTCACAAGAGCAAAAAGATCATTTTATATCTTTAAAAGTTGAGATTATTGATTTGAATATTTTATCACATCTTTTTATTAGGAAGATGAACCGGTTCACATATCTTTTCCAAAACACTAGTAGACACCATATTTTCGAGGAACTAGTTGCTTTGCGATATATGGAAAATGGTATAATTCTTCACTTAACAAATCTAGATGACGATAGTTCCAAATTTTCTTTCAGAGAAGCTATTAAACAGATTAATAAAACGTTTAAAGATCAAAAGAAAAAAGATAAATTAAATCAATTACTGAAATTATACAGACGTAATTTAGGGAAACTAAAAAATGACCATCGCAATAAAAGAATTGCTCATTTAAATTATTCTGAAGATTTAGAATTAGATCAATTCATGAATTTTGAAAAAGATTTAAATGAATTGATAATCCAAGCAAATTCAATCGCAGATATTATCTGGGGCGAAAAAATAAATTATTACTTCAAATTAGGTAATCAAGACGAAACATTAGACATCAGAAAACTTACTGAAAATTTAAAGTTTAATGTAAATAGCGAAAAAGGTTTTTAATATTCACTTATTTTTATTTAAATATTTAAAAACTTAAAACTATGAAATCTATACATTATAGTTAAAATTTGCTTTTCAATAAATTATACTATCAAATGAGTTCGAAAAAATAATAAAATCCCTTAGAGTATCAAAAAATTATACAAGCCGAAAACTTACTAGTCGATAAATTCACTTACGAGGTATATTTAGGCGGTGACATAACTTTTGATAAAGATAAGAAAACTGGATATTGGAATATCTCAATATACCAGCGTTTACTTGGCACTCCTTTAGAAAGATTAATGATTATAGTCGCTCTGGGAACAATTAAAAGAATAGAAGAAAAATGGTTTGTTGACGAAACTTCTCCATTTCATCAAATTGGGCCACAAATTGAAAGTGGATATTATTTACCTGATACTGAATCCAAAAAAAATACGGAAGAGACACTTTGCAGTATCAGAAACGGGTTATTTTACTTATTTGAAACAGACTATCTTTTAGAAAAGAATTATTTTAAGGTGGAAGATGTCATCGAACTAACGAAATATTACATGTCGATGAGCATGGTTTCTTTCATTTTTTTCCAATTCCTTGCAAACGTTTCTGCATTAAGAAAACACAAAGGTGATGTTAAAACTTTTCATGAAATAATTATTTCACAAAGAAAATATAATCTATTACAGATTATTGATGTCCAAGAAAAGATGTTGATAAATTTAAAAATCACGAAAAACGACATAAAAGAAATTTTTGAATTCCTATATCCAGATCGAGCACGCATAACTTCTCAAATTATTTTAGAGCAGAAAATTAAGGAATTTAGAGGGAACGAAAAGTGTTTCGTATTGACCGAAGATAGCAAATCATCCGAATTAACTCAAATTATACTCGCGTCAAATGGTTTTAAAATCTCAGAAACTTTAATTTTATCATATGAAAGTTGCGATCAAATTGGAACTGTAAAACTATTTTCTGCCTTTGTTAGACAAAGACTTCCAGATATCAAAATAATTGTGCATCGAGATAGAGATTATTTGACTGATGATGAAATTAAAAAATTACAGTTACAATTTAAGGAAATTGAAACGCATCTGTTTATTACACTTGGAACCGATATTGAAAGTCATTACATTAACAAATTTCATGTTAACAATTCTTGTCCAGAGATAGGAATTGAAGAGGCAACGACAATTAATTGAAATGGCTTTTGAAACTGCAGAGGAAAAATCTATTGGTTTACTAAAAAATAAAGAATTTGGAGAAAGGTACAAGAACAAATCTTCACATTTACATATCGCACTTGAACAACTATATTCAAATAATAAGCTAAGATTCTCACATGGAAAAACCGTATATAAAGCACTCAAAAAATTAATCCAAGCAAAAACAAAAAAGAATGCAAATCTTGAAATTCCAAGTGAGCATTTAAAAATCTTAGAACTTGAAGAAATTGCCAAGTCAATTTGGAAAAGAACATAATCAGGCATTCCTTCACTTTTAAAGTTGTTTAACTATGTAATTAATACATTCTAAAGATCTGGATCTGGGTCACTATTTTATAATATTTTACTAAACCATACACTTCTCGGACATTCTAATTACAACTGAAAGAGATACCTAATTTGTGCTCGCCATAGATTTAACAAATTTCGTCAAACAAAAATTCAATATCGTAAGCAATTCAATAAACAAGAATTCTCATATTAATCTCTAATAAAATTATATAATCCTTTTTATTGTAAAGATTGAAGTAAAATAACCTGCCATTACAGGAAGTAGTAGAAGGTTATAAGGCATCATCCTTTATTAGTCTTAATGTGTGCTTTTGCAACAGGAGAATCTTATAACTGTTTAATAGCAGCTTGTACTTCTGGTCTCTTATAAAATACTGCTTTATCTACAAATAATCTTCCTTCGTAAGTTCCCCTTAACCCAGTATCTTCCGTTTTTGATGATTTCTTAAATAGTGTCATAATAATTATTTTAACCACAAATACAATTATTTTAATTTACTTTAAAACTTTTAAGTGTTCATTACCATTTGCTAAATCTCATTTTTAGAAATTTAGATCTTTAATTAATAGAAATAGTGCTCTGGATATCATTTTAACAATAATTAATTAGAGAAAATTTTATCGTTTATCCGTATTCAATTTTTGTGACACAATATGGCACAATGAATATTGACAAAAAAATTAAGTTAAATATAGCTTCAAGTGTTTAGGATCCATTATATTTAAGAATAGTATTGAGGACTAATAAATTATTCAATAGATATGTTTAAATCTAGGTGCAAAATCGGTGCACCTAGATAGAAAATACAATTTACAACACTATAAAACAGACACTTGCAACCTTAAGTTCGAAACATTACTAACCTAAAATCTATCAAAATATTACCATTTCATTTTTGTGGCAGAAACTTGCTACAGTGGAATAAGAAAAACCAAAAACTCAGCAAAAGTAACGTTTGCCGAGTTTAGGTTCGAAACGGGATGTAAAATATTGACGAAAATGGGGAATTCTGGAGAAAATTTGCCGACTGTGCAAAAAAGCCGCTTTTGATTCTAAACAAAGGAACTTTTTTTGCTAATTTCAAATACGTTTACTCATAATTTCCTAACCGATCAGAGTCGAAGAAAAATAAAGGTTGGCTTCTCCAAACTTTATCGAAATAATCTCTGAAAGATTATGGACCTGTTGCGGGTAGTGGTGCACCAACCTTAGGAATTTTACGAATCAAATCATCAAAAACATTATCATTTTTAACAAGTTCTACAGTAATTATATCCTCATCATTTAAAATTTTAACTACTTTTTCGCAATCACTATTTTCAACAAGAACGAAGTATTTTGATTCCATATGCGAAATGAATTTTCCGAAAACTTTTGCATTATCATCTTTAATTATGAAAGTAACATCTTCAGAATAATCATTGTTCAAGATATCAGCATTTTCGATTGCAAGTATAGGATAATAGAAAAATGAAATTACGTAACTCCCCACTATCATAATATATATAAAAAGTTTTCTAGAAATAATTATAGAATGTTTTGTAAATGATAAAATCAACACAATGATCAGTGTAATTCCAACCGTTATCATTTTATAGGTTTTATCATCTATAAGACTATAGATCATAAAAGATGACGAGACTATAAGTGCAATTACAGCATTCATTAATGTAACTTCTTTTTTTACAATTTCTTTAAATGATGCAAAACAAACAAAAAAAGAATTAATAATATATTAGTCCATGTAGTAGCAATAATTTTTATAAAGGACATATCTATCATTGATGAATCAATATTAAATCGCTTAAAGAAGAATCTCCAATACAACCATCCAAATTGATACAGAACAATACCGCTAATTGTTGTAATAGATGCAATGTTAATTACAATGTTATTTTTTGAGTTTTCCATTTATAATTCAAATTTTAGAGGTAAATATATTAGATAAAAACTATAGTAGCTAAAATTGAAGTTAAACATGGTAATAAAATATTCGATATTGAAAAAAACTCTTTAAAAAGTCTTGATAGATTTTCTACCTTAAAAACCTAAGGTAAATTAAGCCAAAAAATTATGCATTTTTATTCGTTCTAATTTTCATGGCAGGATTATGGCTCCGCACATTTAATAAATTTAATAAATAAATAATATTTAGGTTTATCGATTTAGGTTCAAATCGGATGTACGCCTCAATAATGTATTGATGGATAATCATTTTCCATATTTGAGTCTTGTTCTCGCTAGAATGAAAAAAGCTTCGGATCGCTCCCAAGCTTTTTTATTTTAATTGAAATTTATTCTTTAAGCTCATATTCGGAATACTCAAGTACAAGGTTGTTTCTTTCAGTTTCCTACAAGTGCAATTTTCCAGTTAGCATTAACAAACATTTCTAGAACTATATATGTATTAAATTTAAAATCTACAAAATTTATTATAAACGTAATGAAAAATGCTAGAATAAATATTATTGTAATACCTTTTATTTTCATAGAAATTTTTTTATACTCGAATTTAAAATTTTTATGTTAATAAATTTATCTTGGCAAAGTAATTATTACTCTTACTTTTATAAAAATATAAACAAACAAAATGTCCGAACAAATTTCTAAAAAGTCAGTAATTGATTTGAGCAAAATAATTGCTGTGGGTGGTATTATTCTATATCAATTAGGTTGGCTATACTGGCAAACATTTTTTACTAGTTTAAACATCGATAGTTCATTTATTGACATTCCAATAGAAAAAATTATATCAACTACTTGGTTGATAATTGCTGTCGTCATAATTGTATTTCATCGCGTTCTTGACCTTATATCGGCTAATAAACAAGTAATTCCTCTTTCTGATGGAATACTGTACATATCTCTTGCATTAGCTCTGTTATATTTTGTTTACAATACGGAAGATATATGGTACATTTTAGCAACTATAATATTTTTATTCGTAATATTTAGTTTAGAATTTGTAAAAACATTCTTTGGAACCATAACAGGCAAAAAATATATGTATGCTGTCGCTATTATAATGTATGCACTTGCTTTCTATTTTTATTCTAGTAAAGCAACTAAAGATGCTAATATAATCAAATCATATAGAACTAATGATATTGAAATTATAATGAATGAAGGAAACAAAATTATAATTGGAAAATTTGTTTATTTTATGAATGACAAGTATTTTGTCTTGAGTCAAAACAAAGATAAAAAAATAGTAACCTTAGTTATTAACAACAGTGAAATTAACCACACTAAATTATTAACATCAAAATCTAAATAATCTATGACCAACGAGGTAATTATAAATTTTACGAAGGTGAATTATCCATATGTAGTAGTATTTTTCCTTATTTTATTCTCAGTCGAAATTATTTCAAAGATAACTACAATTTCAAAAAAACTGCCAGCCTTTATAGTCAATTTTGAACATTACAAATTCATAGCATTTAGTACAAGATTTTTAGTCTATTTTTTTCCAATACTTTTAATAGTAGGTTTTATTTTCATTTATAAAAATTCGCTTGTAACTTTTGGGATAACGGGTCTTTTTATAGTATTTTGTACAATGTATTCGATGATATTGATTTTATTCTTATTGAGAAAAATGCAAAATACTACTTCTTTACAAATAAAATATAAAAAGGAAGAGCAAAATTTATATCTAGAAACATTTGAAAATATTTATAAAGCAATTGACACACTTAGTAAAGCAATTACGGAAAAAGACAAAAAGTAATTTAGTAGAACCAAAGCGTTGTTCTTCTGGACTTGAACGGTATCTTCCACAAAAGTTAAGGCGAATTTTTACCGATGTTTCACTGGTTTCACTTTTGTGGCAGAGTCGGGGAACATTGTTTTTATACTTGATACCCTTTCTTCCACGAAGTACGAAGTAGAATTTTGTAAATTTTTCACCCAATCTAACTTTTGTGGCAGAATCGTGGCACATGTTGTTTTTGAAAACAAGAAATCCAAAAAAATCAAGGTGTAGCGAGTTTAGGTTCGAAACTTTTAGATACCCAATATAAATAATAAAGGCACCTCATTTAGGAAAACCCATTAATTTTTCATCAAAAACTCCTGCCAATACCAATACCAATAGTCCAGGTATCATAAGCATTCCATTTGAAATCATAACCCAGGCTTCCAAAGAGCTCCCATCCTTTTGGCGACTCATATCCATATTCAGCACCAGCCCTGGTGAGCAGAAAATCTTCCTCTTTGGCAAACTCACCTCCCATTCCAAGTAAAAAACTCCAGTGTTCATTTAGCTTATAAATCCCAACGATGGCCGTGGCAATGGGATAGTTGCGCTGGATTGTTTCTTTTCCTGGTCACTGGTCAGGTTTTTTTGAACTGCATATTTTTCTATAATAAAATCGGTATGGATACCAGCGGCCCATTTGCCTGTAAAATGATAGGTGTAATCAATTGCCCATGAGGGCAATGAGAGCACTTCCCTATTTCCCTGATCGTCCCTCCCCTCAAAGACATGGGCATGGCTAAGGACAACTGATAACTGATGATGGGCAACAAATGGCTCCCTGGTTTGTTGCGCCAGACAATCAGGGACAAAAAGAAGAGTGAAACTAAAAATTAAAATAAATCCTTGAATGAATCTGGCCTGCTTGCATATGAAAATTTTAAAATTAAAAATGTGATTTACTTCTGATTCTCTAAACCTGTGGTATAGTTTCAATAAGGCCTGTGCTGTCTTGCCTGTACAATTTTAAATATTCCGATGGAGTAATTCCTACATGTTTTTTAAATGCCCTGTAACCTGTTGTCCTTGATTTAAAGCCACAAAACAGCATTAATTCCTCGGTCTTTAGATCTTTCCAGTCCGCATCATTAATTTTTGTTTTAAAATAATCGATTCTCTTTAAATTAATATAATCGGTAAAATGATGATTAATCTCCACATTGATTAGATACGAGATAGTATGAAGGGTAATCCCTGTCTCTTGCGCAAGATCGGGCAGGGAAAACTCGTTTTTCAAAAAGAGCATATTGCTGGTCAGGGCCTTTTCTATTTTTGCCAAATAAAGCTTCTTTTGTTTTGATGTTAACTTCATAGCCTATAATTTTTATATAATGTTACAAGCGATATGATTTGCATTGAAAAACAAGGCATCATTTCCAGCTAATTTTTACCATATTAAATCCAGTGTTGCCCTAATTATAAATCACCTTCGCCCTGGTCAACCTGATTCTTTTTTTCTTTTAAATGGTTTTAGTAAATGGGAAAATATATTATTAAAAACTCCTTTGACCTGAAAAGCATTTACCAATTTGTCTGTTCCGCTTCGGGGCATGATTTCATTGGCGTAGAGTACTTCAATTTTAATATCATCTGAAAAAGCAAACCCGCTGACCTATCATTGCCCGATTACGATCAAATACCTCCGGACCGCTTACCTGGCTTCTGGTTTTAAAAAACAGTTCATCGGAAGCAAAAACATACATTTTTTTACATTTACATCTAAAGTTGATAACGGGCACACGGCCTTCACCTGAAATCTTAGGCGCTCAACAGCTTCCATATAATTTTGATCAGTTTCCATATGTCTGTCCTCGAATCTGGCCCGCAGGTTAATTGTAACCGCCGGAGACTTAAAGACATTATAAGTTACCTGCAGGGCAGTTCTGAATTCCCGTGATTCTTTTTGATTTAATTCCGGAACGTTATTATTGGAATAATTAGAAATAAAGGCAGAAAATTTCCATTTTTCAAAAGCATAATAATGGACCCATCCCCTAAGGTAAAACTGTGTTATGCCGTGAAACATATTAGGGTCATCCGGGGTACTGCTGGACACAAATCCGGCATCTGCCTGCGGCACCCAATTCTGACTTAGGTCTCTTGTAAAATCATACTGATTCCAGAACTGGTTCAATTCATCTGTCTGGGCAACAGCGGCCGACCACAAAATAAAAACAAGAAAGGCAAATATATTTCTGCATAATGACATGATAGAAAATAGATCCTAATTACTTAAATTACAGCGGGCATAAAACCAGAATGCCATCGATTATTCTCACAAATAAATCACTTAGGGAAAAGAAAAATAACCATAGCCCTCCATCCCCAATCTGCCCTCATGCTTTCAGGCGCAATAAGATGTACTCGGGGTCCGATAGCCAATGAAACTTTTTGTGTACCGATGCTTGTCACTCCGCTTATATTTGGGATCAGCCATACTGATGTGGTCCGGGCTTCCCAGTTCTGTGTCCATTCACCCACCAGCCCGATACCAGCTCCGCTTTTCCAGTTGTGGGTTATAAAAGGCTGTAAAAACATTTGGCTTACATCAGGGCGGCCATCACTTCCCGCGACGCTCCACAATTGATTCACCAGTGCGCCTATGGTCCATCCGTTGGTCTGCTTCAGGGCCACAGCTGTGGGGCCTATCCCAAACTTTTTACCAGTAAGGAAATCATCTGTTCCTGTAGGTATTAGAAAAGCAGGCCCTGCTCCCCATGTGAAACCGTTTTTAGTGTTTTTAGGGCTGAAAAAGCCGCTAAGTACCGCATCGCTTAATCCGCTCTGCTTTTCGGCGACCCCTGTAATATTATTTTGGGTAACGATAGGCAGTACAACCCTTCCGATCATATTTAAGTTTTCGTTTATGCTTATGGGTATAACCGGCTGAAAGTTGAGCGTATTGCGGCTTCCCTTTAAATCTCCAATACCGTAATCACTGTTGTTCTGAAAAGGCACGCTGATCAAGCTGGCAATGGGATTGGCAAGCTTCTTGGCTAATTCAGCAGACATCATCCTGAGCATGAAGACTGATAAAAGAGAAAAATAAAATACAGCATAAAAAAAATTTGCTTGGTAACTGACTCATAATTTTAGTACTAATTGTGGCTTTAAGGTGTTTGGTCGCAGATCATAATCTGCGACCATAACCCCTATTGAGAATTACAAAACAAAAGCTCAGTGCCTAATGATATTAAAAAGAGCTCTTCTAAAAATGTCATAATTATTAAGGCTCAACAATATTAAACCAGAAATTGAAACTGTCTATTTTTCCAAGGAATGATGTAAAAGCATTTTGGTCCCCGTCAATTTTTATGGCTTTTGATTTGAGTAAATCAGCAAAAGAAGCTTCTTTCAAACTTACTTTATTCAGGTCACTTCTGTTAATGGTAATAGTTGCGGTAACATTATCTTTTACGCTTCCGCCAATTCTCGGATTTACAACTCCATTTGCTATTATCAAAGCTACTTTTTCATTTACATCCGGCAGAACAATGTTAAAATTGTATTTCATAGCAGTGCATCAGCTTCTGTTCCTTTAAATTTCATGGCAAGGAAATTAAAGAACAAATCAGTACTCATACCACGAACCATGTCCGGACCTGCAGTATCTGGAGAAGGCAGTACCTTAACCCCATTTCTCAATTCTGTTGCTCCTGAAAGATAAAAATTTCTCCACGGACCAGATTCGGCCACATAACCAAGCTGTTCGTAAGCGTCTGCCAAAAGATTTCTTCCATCCTGATTTTTGGGTCTGCAAAAACCAGATGGCTTACCACTTCGGCCACCCAGCGGTATTCTCCTTTATCATACGCTTTTTTAGCATTCGACAGAAGATTATCAGCCCCGCCCATAAATTCGACATATTTTTTCCCGGCATCTACAGGAGTAAGTTTATTTAAATTGGAAGGATTCCCGTCAAACCAGCCAAAATATAATTGATATTGTGCACGTACATCATGGCTTAAAGTCCCGTAATACCCACGGCTGTAAAATTCCTTGTCTAATGATTCGGGAAGCTTTAGCATCTCGGCAATCTCAATTGGAGTATAGCCTTCATTGGCCAATCTTAGCGTCTGGTCATGGATAAAACGGTATAAATCGCGCTTTTCCCAGTAAGGCTTAATGTTTTTATTATCCCAGGTCGGCCAGTGATGAGAAGCAAAAGAAAACTGTACATCGTCTCCCCATTTTGCAAGTGCCAGATCAATATACGCACTCCATTTTTGACCGTTACGAACCTGCGCCCCTCTTAAAGTATAAAGATTATGAAGTGTGTGTGTGATGTCTTCTGACTGGCAGAATGCTTTGAGTTCAGGGAAATAAAACATCATCTCTGCAGGCGCCTCAGATTCCGGCGTGTAAATAAACTCTACTTTTAAGCCGTCTACAATTTTTTCCTCACCGGAAAGTTTATTAATTTTAAATGTACCATCTATAATACCAGACAAACCTGTTGAAGTTGTTTGTCCCAAACCTGTCCCTAAAGTTCCTTTTGCATCTTTCGGAAGTAAATTTCCATACATATAGGAAGCTCTTCTCCCCATTGTATTTCCTCCCATTACGTTTTCACTTATAGCATGATCGAAAAAACCTTCTGGAACATAAATTGGAACTTTGCCGCTTTTCACATCTTTTTCATCCACTACTCCTCTTATACCTCCAAAGTGATCGATATGACTGTGTGTAATGATAACTGCGGCAACAGGCTTTTTACCAACCTTTTCGTTTGCTAATGCTAATCCAGCCTTAGCTGTTTCGGGAGACATAAGAGGATCAATTATAATCCAGCCTGTTTTACCGACAATTAAAGTCATGTTAGCAAGATCTAGACCTCTGATTTGATAAATGGAACCTTTTTTCACCTCAAACAAACCATTGATACTGTTGAGTTCACTCTGGCGCCATAAACTAGGATTTGTAGTTGCAGGTGCAGTACCTTTAATAAAATCATACTGCTTCATATCATAGACCACATTTCCTTTTTCATCTTTTATGTTTCCTGCCGGAATCGTAGCTATAAGCCCTCTTTTAGCATTCTCATAATCCGTTTTGTCGGCAAAAGGCAGATAGGATAACAGATCATTGTTTGCTTTCTGGGTAAAGCTGGTTGCCTCTTTTTGATTTTTGTCTGTTTGTATTTTTTGCGAATATGTTTTTATCACAGCAAATAAGCTTATTAATGATAAAAACCTTACTGTTGTCTTTGATACTCTTTTCATAATTTTAGATTTTAGTTAAATACATAGCAATAAATGATACAACTAAAATTACTTCAAAATTAAAAAGGAAGGGAATTTGTGAGGGAAAAACGTGTTTCAAATTATAATTTGCAACCAAAAAAAGGAATATTTTATTATCTTTTTTTAATGTTCTTAGCTTAAAAGTCTTTAAGGATAAATTAACTTTGAAAATATAACCTATTACATAACAAACAGTTACATAAAGTTATATCATTTTAAAATTTATTGAAATTAAAATTCAGATGAGATGTTTTTAAGCTTTAAACTAACAGAAATATGAAACACGTTTCATATTATAATTTGCAACCATTTTGAAGATATGAAATATTTAAGAATTAACTTATTTATCGGTACTTTGACTAAGAAATTACATTTCAAATGTACTGCTCTTGAAGTAATCCGCTTTAATGCTTATAAAAAAAATATTATTTCATTTTCTGAGGCAGTTTAAGATAGTACCAGGTTTTAAACAGGATATATATGGGCAGTGTCAGTTTTTTTTCAGATCATAGTGATGTTTCTGCTACCTTTTTTAAGTGTGATGCTTCCCATACTTGCAGGGCAGTATTTTGGAATCCGCACCAGGAAAATAAATGAGGAAGTAAATGATTCACCAATCGGCTCTGTAGTAGGGGCGGCACTCGGCCTGCTTGCCTTCATGCTTGCTTTTACCTTTCAGATTGTAGACAGCCGTTACGGCGAGCAGGAAAGAGCTTCTCCTAGAGGAGGTTACTACAATCAGAACAACTTATCTGCAGGCAGGATTAATTCCAGAACCCTTTCGTACTGCTTCGAGAAAGCTTTTGATTGAATATACAGATCTTCGGATAATACTTGCCAGAGACGCATCACTGAGTCGCCTGGAAAATTTGAAGTCCAGATCACAGTCCATTCTTGATTCGCTCTGGAGTTATTCAGAAGTGTTAGCGACCCGGGACAGAAGTTCCGAGGCCTATTCCTTATACACAGCATCTGTAAATAACCTTGTAGAGAATTATAACAAGAGAATAACCCTCACATTCGAATACAGAATCCCTGGTGCCATCCTGTGGGTGCTTTTTATTATCACGTTATTTTCTATGTTCCTGCTGGGGTATCAGTTTGGAATTTCCGGCAGAAAAAATAGCATTCTGGCTGTTTTTACAGCGATAATTTTTTCCTCGGTAATGTTTTTAATTCTTGCTTTAGACCGCCCTGAAACCGGCATAATGAAACTGAATCAGGCGCCAATCAATACACTTGCCAGGCACAGTGCGTGATAGATGACAATACTAAAATCCCATCAGAAAAGAAATCTTTAGATTTTTTATCTGCATGATTTAAATAGAAAAATTCCTAAACAAACTGAATCAAGAGCTTTGAACAGGGACTAAAATAATTGGGGAGCCCTAAGGAAATGGAAATGTGTAAATCTCCATTTCCCTTAATCGAAAAGCGCCCTGCATTGAAATTTGAAATTGATAACATTTAAACAAACGTTATGAAACCAAAAAAATTTTCAAACACAGTACTGGTTATTGGACTTATACTGACGCAGAATCTTACATTTTCCCAGCATACGGCTGATTTAACAGACAGCGAGCATTTCTTCTTCAGCTAATCCATTTTCAGTAGAAAATAATACAGAGGATTATTTATATAAAAGCCCCAAACCTGTACCGCCCTGGTTTGCCAGACGCCTTAAAGTATCAGCAGGACTTTTCATCCCGGTTAACAACACTAAAATAGAGGTAGGAAGCCAAAACGGTGAGTTCGGCACCACGGTGGATTTTGAGGATGATCTGGGCTTTCGAAAATCGTCAAGCACCTTTCTTGCCGACATACAATGGCGGGCATCACGCAGATCGCGATTTGATCTGAGTTTTTTTCATCTCGAAAGAACCACTTCCTACCAGCTGAAAAAAGAAATCGAATTTGGAAATCATGTATATCCTGTGGACGCCAGTGTCAATTCCTTTTTTGAAAACACAATATACCGATTCTCTTATGGGTATGCTTTGTCGCTTGACCCTAAATATGAACTGGGACTGATGATCGGAGCCCATATCCTGAGAAGCAATGTAGGAATCAGTCTTGTTGGCGCCACGGCAGAACTTGGATATAAGGACGATTTTGACTTTACGGCCCCCTTGCCTGATGTTGGGATCTGGGGAGGTTATGCCTTTACAGACAAGCTGGCCCTCACAGGAAATGTCAGCTACCTCTCGCTGAAAATAAATGACATAAGCGGCAAAATTATAAGCTACAACTTATCGGTTATGTACGAAGTGTCTGCCCAATTTTGATGTGGCTGTCGGTTATACAGGGCTGAATTTTAATGTAGATGTAGAAAAAGAAAGACTGCAGGGTTATTTTAAATGGGGCTATAATGGTCCTTCATTAACTGTTTCCTATTCATTTGGTAAAAAGAAGCCATTTGAATGATGAAGATAATAAAAAATCAAATAAACCTCAAAGAAAGCAGTATGATGGTCTGATGTAATCAGGTTCCAAACGTCAAATTACTGTCGAAGAATAGAAATTGTATGTCCCAACCTTGCAATATTAGAGCTTATGGAGCAATTTATACTAATTAAAAGATTAAGAAAAAATTGGTTTCGCATTACTTACATTTGTTTTTTTCGCTAACAGTACATACGGACAGAACTGTACCGTAAATGCTGGAGTCCTTAATGTTACGCTCTGCGAAACTGATGCGCTGGTTTTAACAGGAAATAATCCTTCCCCTATTATTGGTAATGTATTATGGACACAAATATCAGGACCAGCTGTTGTTATTAATACTCCAAATAGCCCGAGCACTACTGTTACGGGTTACACTGGAGGAAATACTTATACTTTTAGATACAGCGCAACGTGTGGTGATGGCGTTTTGGCTTTTCAGGATAAGGTCGTAAATGTAAAGCCTATCACTATTGCAAGTGCGGGCGGTAATATAGCAAGCTGTCCAAATACTACAGGGAATTTATCTATATCCGCTAATGCTCCTCAATATACTGGAGAAACGGGTTACTGGGAAATAGTGGGTACTAATAATGCTGGCGTAGTACTTAATTTTCCGAATTTACCAGCATCAACTATCAGTTTACCTCCAACGAGCTGTGGTGTAACCACACTGCAATGGGTTATTGAAGGGCCTGAGTACGCTCCCGAAGCGCTATCGCAGAACAACATCTCAGATAACGGTCACCAATTACGGCGGGGTTACTCCTGTTTCTGCGGGACCGGATCAAACTTTAAGTAATTGTTACACCACTACGCAGACTACTAACCTAAATGGCACTTACGGCGGCTGTGGTCTGAGCGGACAAAATGGACAATGGTCATTTGTAAGCGGGCCAAATACTCCTACAATTGCCAGTCCAGGCTCTAATAACACACAAATTTCTAATCTTGTTCAAGGAACTTATACTTTTAGATGGACTGTTGCGGGACCTTGTGCGTCTGGTAATGATTTGGTAACAATTACTGTTCCTGCCGCAACGCAGGATGTAACCACTCTTCCAGGTGGTGACGAAGATATTTTCTTTTGTGATAATACTATTACCCAGGTTACCCTGACAGCCCAAACTCCTTTATATGCGGGCGAAACTGTACAATGGACACAAATATCTGGAGATACTGGTGCCGTAATTGTTTCTCCAGCAAATCCAACTACCTTAGTTACCAATATTTCAGATTCTGGTGATCCGTATACCTTTAGATATACCCTTACAAATACAAATACGGGCTGTGTTTTTACGAAAGACTATAATATTCAATATAACGGCCCAAGCAGAACTATAACAGCAAATAATGGTGATGATATCGCCGGAGTCACGGATGCTATGGTATTTACAATTCCACTGACGGTAACGGGAACTGGAGTAAATCAATACAGAATTGCGGCGGGCCCAAGCGGTTCGCCTTTAGGGCCTTTCCCTACTGCACTCCAGAATGTTGGAAATTCACTGACCCTAACCCTTACTACACCAGGAGATTATACTGTGGAATTTATTAGAAGCCAAAATGGCTCGCTTCCTGTTGGATGTGATTTTGGTTTTGATACCATAAATATATTTGTCTCAGGCGAACCGACTCCCTCAAATGCAGGATCTGATGTAAGTCTGCCCTGCGGAGATACAGCCACCCTGCTGTCTGGTGTTTCAACAGATCAAGGCACGCACTATTGGAGTCAGCTAAGCGACCCAAATGACGCTGTCATCGCAGATAGTTTTGCTGTAAACACACAGGTTTCAGGACTTATTCCCGGATCATATGTTTTTCAATATATAACAAAGGGAGGTGGTGTCGCTTGCGGTTTTTCTATTTCTACTATAACTATACATGTATCTGAAAGCACGCTAGGAGTTACAAGCGCAGGCGCTGATGAGATTGTCTGCACAAATTCACAAGTACCGCTGGATGCTTCACCTGCTCTAAGCGGTGAAATAGGTACATGGAGCCAGGTTTCCGGGCCAAGCACGATAACCTTTTCAAATGTAAATGATCCCAACGCTACAGCCTCAGGATTTACTGCAACGGCAGTCGCTTATGAACTGCAGTGGACAATTTCCTATCTGCATCCAGGCCCATCCTGCAGTGCTCCTATTTCTGATACTGTACAGATTACTACAAATGATAGAGCAAAGACCTACCAATTCAGATGCTGGACCAGATGCTTGTTATCCTAATGGGACAACAACATTTAATCTTAGCGGCAATACACCGCGACCACAGGATTTTGGTACATGGACAGTAGTACCCGCGACTGGAGTAACGATAGTTAATCCTGCAGATCCTAATACAGAGGTCATCGTTTCTTCTAATGGAACTTACACCTTCACATGGTCTATTGAAAATAGACTGAGACTCTGTTTGCCAAACCAGAGCAGTGTTACAGTTACTATTGCAGATACGCCACCGTTGGCCAATGCAGGACCAGATCAGGAAATTTGCTGCGAAGACAATAACAATGGCCGCAACCTCCAGCCCTGGAAGCGTGGGAACCTGGACCAGAATTTCTGGTTTAGGAAATTACACCATAAGCAGTGTAAATGATCCTAACGCGGTTTTCACATTCAATACCAGCGGTTATTATATTTTTAGATGGACTGTGAATGCTGAAGTATGCGGTGAAGCATTTGATGATATAAATTTAACTATAGGTATTCCGCCAGATCCTGGTACCGCTGGACCAGACCAAAATGTTTGTAACAGTACCAGTGTTACCATGGCAGGAAGTGCCTACGACAGTTTTTTTGAAAGCGGACAATGGTCTGTTCTTACCGGCGCACCAAATCAGCCCAATATTGTTAATCCTTCTGATCCCAATACTGTAGTTAACGGACTGGTATCGGGTACTTATACTTTTAGATGGACTACCACTGCTAAAAACATCGTTATCTGCCCAAGTACTTTTGATGATATGATCGTTGTCGTTACACCTGGTGCAGACGCAGGATCAGATCAAAATTATTGTGATGTTACCAGTGTTCAGCTTACTGGAAATGCAAATTCAACAGGAACTTGGACTTTGACAAGTACGACAGGCAATCCAGTCGCTGTTACTTTAACACAATCGTCGCCCAACAGCTATCTTGCCAATGCAACTGTTGTTCCTGGGAACAGCTATATTTTTACTTATACAACTACGTCTGCCGTTTTTCCTGACGGTTCTACCTGCGCTGGATCTTCTGACTCTGTTTCAATTGAAATATTTAATGGTGCCAGTGCCGCTCCTGATGCAGGCTCAGATCAAAATCTTTGTATTGATGATGTCGGCGGAATTATTACTTTACAAGGAAATACTGCTCCTGCCGATGTTTCCACAGCCCAATGGCGTTTTGTTCTTCAACCGACTGGAAGTATAGCAGTAATAGACGATCCTTCTGACCCTTTGACTACTGTCTCAAATTTAACAGTACCAGGCTTATACATTTTAGAATGGGTATTTCAAAGTCCTTCCTGCAGAACATTATCAGACATTGTGCGAATAGAGATGAACACTCCGCCAAGTACTGTTCGCCGCCGGGCCTGATGATACTGCCGCTTGTCAGACCAGTTATCAAACTGCCGCCGTACCTCCGGCATCAGGAATAGGAACATGGTCATTTGCGAGTCCATCAGATGATCCTTCAAACGGAGATGTCATTATTGACAGCCCAAATAGTCCCGTGACAACTTTATCTAACATTACCACCTTGGGAACTTACAGATTAACATGGACGGTAAATAATGGACCTTTTATTAATCCTCTCTCTGTCAGCCTTCTTCAGATACTGTTGAAATCACTTTTAACGATATACCTCCATCAGTAGCAAATGCAGGTCCTGATCAAGAAATATGCGATCTTGCCGCTACTAGTATGGATGCGGTAACTGTCACTTCTGGTGTAGGTACATGGACACAGGTTTCCGGACCAAATACAGCAAATATTGCGTCTCCAAATCTAAGCAATTCTCTTATGCTTGGACTTATACCCGGAACATATGAGTTTCTTTGGACTGTTACTACCTTAAATTCAAATGGATGTATTTCACAGGATACTGTACTTGTTACAATTTATGACAGTCCTTCCGCGGCAGATGCAGGACCTGACCAATCAGTCCCTCAATTTACGCCGGTAAATATGAACGCTCGCTGTTCCTGCAGTGGGCACTGGTACTTGGACTCAAGTTTCTGGACCAAGTACAGTTGGGTTTAATGATCGTTCGTCACCAGCTTCTGCTGTTTCCGGAACTGTTTCCGGCACTTATGTTTTACGATGGACTGTCAGCAATGGTACTTGTCCTGTTTCTTCTAATGACATGACGCTGACAATAATTTCTGTTGCAGATCTTGAATTAACCAAATCGGTTCTTCCTGTTACTGGAAGCGCGGGGGATACAGTGACTTTTAATCTCCAAATTTTTAATAATAATTCGCTGGGCGGCACTGTTACTGCTACTGGTGTCGCGGTGCGAGATTATATTCCCTCTGGATATACTATTGTACCGGGCTCCGTAAACTTCGCCGGGCAATATAATGTGGGCGACAATACCATTACTTGGAACAATCTTACTATTCCGGTAGGAAGTAGGTTAACATTAAGTTTTCAAGCCGTTATTAGACCCAATGGCTCTTATGTAAATAATGCTCAAATCATTGCCTCAGATCAATTTGATTCTGACAGTACTCCAAATAACAACATTGTCGCCGAAGATGATCAAGATGATGCTTCCTTAATACTAGACTCAGCCGATTTATCATTACAAAAAACAGTCTCACCAGCGGCAGTAAGTATAAATGACAATGTTATATTTACTATCAGGGTAACCAACAGCGGACCTAATAATGCTTCGGGTATAACCGTTTCAGATCAGTCGCTTGCCGGCTACACTTATGTAAGTGACAATGGAGCGGGAAAATACAATAATACAACCGGCATCTGGAACGTGGGTAATTTAAATAATGGAAACACCCTGACACTGCAAATTACCGCTAAAGTAAATGTTGCCACACCGGCCAATTACATCAATACGGCAGAAATACAAACTGCCCATCAGCGAGATCCTGACAGTACTCCGGGAAATGGATTAATAGAAGATGATCTTGCAAGAGCAAATGTTACACTGCAATCGGCAGATTTAGAACTTTCAAAAACGGTTTCACCTACTTCAGCGGCAGAAGAGGCGCCAAGTTGACTTCACCATAAACGTAGTGAATCTAGGTCCTGGAAATGCAACAGGAGCCGCTGTAAAAGATGTTATTCCTGCTGGATATACTTTAATTCCCGGATCAGTATCCAATGGCGGCGTGTATCAAACAGCCGCTAGCAACGATTGCAATGGAGTGAGCTGTCTTTACCTGCCGGCTCAAATATAAATTTAACTTTCAGCGCCATTGTAAATCCTTCCGGAAATTATCTCAATACTGCGCAGGTCACAGCAAGTGATCTGCCCGATCCCGACAGTACACCAAACAATAACAGCGCAGACAGAAGATGATCAGGACAATGCCGAAATCATTTTTATTGGACCATCTGCCGATTTATCATTGGTGAAAAATGTTGTGGCAGGAAACACAAGTCCAATTGTTGGAAGCCAGATTTCTTTTGAACTTATTATTACCAACAGCGACCCAAATAATGCTCGCTGGTGTTCAAGTTACCGATTTACTTCCTTCTGGTTACCAATATTTAAATTACAGTTCGTCTGCTGGTCTTTACAACAATACTACGGGAATTTGGAATGTTGGAACAGTTGATAATGGAGTATCAGAATCTCTGATTCTGGATGTAAGAGTACTTCCAACAGGAGATTATTTGAATGCTCGCGCAGGTTACGGCCAGTAATCTTCCAGATCCTGATAGTGCACCTAATAATGATGATGGAGATCAAAGCGAAGATGATGAAGATAATGCTGTTACAACTCCTATTCCTGCTTCTGCCGATTTATCACTAACTAAATCTGTCAGCAAAGACTGCACCAACGGTAGGTTCTGTAGTTACTTTTACCATTATCACTACAAACAGCGGGCCTCAAGATGCTTCCTTAGTAGCTGTTACCGACTTACTTCCTACGGGCTATACTTTCAGCAGTTTTAATGCAACAAGCGGAACTTACGACAGTTCAACTGGTTTATGGACATTGGATATTCTTAAAAGCAGTGAATCAGAAACATTACAAATAAACGCAATTGTAAATCCGACTGGAAATTATATCAATACAGCCGAAGTTACCAGCGCCGATACGCCCGACCCAGATTCAACTCCAAATAACAGCGTAACAACCGAAGACGATTATGACTCCGCTGTAACAACGCCAATTATCCAGTTATCTGATTTATCATTAACTAAAACAGTAAACAATCCAGCTCCGCTGGTGGGTTCTCTTGTAACTTTTGAACTTGTGGTAACCAACAATGGACCTCAGGATAATAATGGAATTCAGGTTACCGATATACTTCCATCAGGATATACTTTTAACGGATTTACCCTTTCAACAGGAACTTATAATCCAACAACGGGAATATGGAATGTGGGGAATTTAGTTAATGGAGATTCCGAAACATTACAAATTACTGTCGCTGTAAACTCTTCAGGAGATTACACCAATACTGCCGAAATTACAGCAGGGAATCTTCCTGATCCTGACTCAGCTCCTAACAATGGAATTACGACAGAAGATGACTATGCAAGCAGTTTCAACAGTTCCAGCCGCCGCATCTGCTGATTTATCTCTTACCAAAACAGTCAGTACTGCGGCATGCCGCTTGTTGGTTCGCAGGTAACATTCAGCATACAGGTCAGCAATGCGGGACCACAGCAGGCCGATGGTGTTACTGTTACAGATTTACTTCCTTCCGGATATACCTACGTATCCTATAATGCTACAACAGGAAGTTATGATACGCTGACAGGCCTTTGGACAGTTGGAAATATGCCTGTATCCGATTCTTATACTTTGCAGGTAACAGCTGTGGTTAATGCTTCTGGAAATTACACCAATACTGCCGAAATTACAGCAAGCAGTCAGCCTGATCCTGATTCGGCTCCAAATAATGGAATAACAACAGAAGATGATTATGCCCAGGCGACAGTCATTCCAACAGCTCTGGCATCTGATTTATCATTAACTAAAACAGTAAATAATCCAACTCCACTAGTGGGTTCTCTGGTGACTTTTGAAGTTGTCGTAACCAATAATGGACCACAGGATACTGCTGGTGTAATTGTAACAGATATACTTCCAGATGGCTATACCTACTCTAATTTCGCTGTTTCTGCAGGTACTTATAATCCCGTAACCGGATTATGGAATGTGGGTAATCTAATAAATGGAAAATCAGAAACACTGCAAATTACAGCGGTTGTCAATGCGAGCAGGCAATTACACCAACAGTGCAGAAATAACTTCAAGCACTACTGCTGACCCTGACTCCACTCCTAACAATGGAATAACAGCAGAAGATGACTATGCAAGACAGTTACAACAGTTCCTGTTGCCGCATCTGCTGATTTATCCCTTACCAAAATAGTCAGTACTGCGCAGCCGCTTGTTGGTTCTCAGGTAACATTCAGCATACAAGTCAGTAATGCGGGACCACAGCAGGCAGACGGTGTTACTGTTACAGATTTACTTCCTTCTGGATATACTTATGTATCCTATAATACGACAACAGGAAGTTATAATTCGTTAACAGGGCTTTGGACAGTTGGAAACATTCCTGTATCCGATTCTTATACTTTACAGATAACAGCGTTAGTTAATGCATCTGGGAATTACACCAATACTGCCGAAATTACAGCAAGCGACCAGCCTGATCCTGATTCGACTCCTAACAATGGAATTACAACAGAAGATGATTATGCCCAGGCAGACTGTCATCCCAACAGCTTTAACATCTGATTTATCATTAACTAAAACTGTAAATACTACTGCACCGCTTGTTGGTTCTCTGGTAACTTTTGAAGTTGTGGTAACCAACAATGGACCAAATGATAATACTGGTGTTCAGGTAACTGATTTACTTCCATCAGGATATATTTTTAGCAGTTTTACCCTTTCAGCTGGAACTTACAACTCTGCTACCGGGCTTTGGAATATAGGTAATTTAGTAAATGGAGAATCGGGAACACTGCAGATTACTGCGACTGTAAATAGTACGCGAGATTATATAAATAGAGCCGAAGTAAGCGCCGCAGCTCTTCCTGATCCAGATTCAACTCCAAATAATGGAATTACAGCTGAAGATGATTATGCCCAGGCAAGCAGTCATCCCAACAGCTTTAACATCTGATTTGTCATTAACTAAAACAGTAAACAATCCAACTCCATTGGCTGGTTCTCTAGTAACTTTTGAAGTTGTCGTAACCAACAATGGACCAAATGATAATACTGGCGTTCAGATAACCGATTTACTTCCATCAGGTTATACTTTTAGCAGTTTTACCCTTTCAACTGGAACTTACAATTCAACTAACGGACTTTGGAATATCGGTAATTTAGTAAATGGAAAATCGGAAACACTGCAGATTACTGCCACTGTAAATAGTACGGGAGATTATATAAATACAGCCGAGGTAAGCACAGCGACTCTGCCTGATCCGGATTCAACTCCAAATAACGCAGTAACAACAGAAGATGATTATGCCGAGGCGACCACAACACCAACCAATCAGGCATCAGATTTATCTGTAACTAAAACAGTAAGCGGCCGTAACGCCTTTAGTGGGTTCGCCAGTTACTTTTGAAGTTGTGGTGACAAATAATGGACCGCAGGATAATACAAACGTTCAGATTACGGATCTGCTTCCAAATGGATATACTTTTAACGCATTTACAGTTTCTACCGGAACTTATAATCCAGTAACGGGAATATGGAATGTCGGTAATTTAGTGAATGGGAAATCAGAAACGCTCGCAGATAATTGCACTTGTAAATCTTACCGGCAATTATTTAAATATCGCCGAGATTACCTCAGCTGGGCTTCCTGATCCGGATTCCACTCCAAATAACGCAGTAACGACAGAAGACGATTATGCGGCTGTTGTTACTTCTCCAATTAATCAGGTCGCTGATTTATCTTTGACCAAAACGGTAAATAATGCGGCTCCATTAATAGGTTCGCAAGTCACTTTTGAAGTTGTAATAACCAATAACGGTCCGCAAAATAGTTCTGGCGTTCAGGTAAGAGATTTACTTCCTACTGGATATACTTATAATAACTTCAGTTCTACAAAAGGAACTTATAATCCGATAACAGGAATATGGAATATTGGCTCTTTAGTAAATGGAGATTCTCAAACCCTGCAGGTAACAGCAGTTGTAAATGCTTCCGGCAATTATACTAATGCAAGCAGAGGTAATAATCAGTAGTCTTCCTGATCCAGATTCAACACCAAATAACGGAGTTATTACTGAAGATGATTATGCGCTTACCACTACTGCTCCAACTGCTCCTATGGCTGATTTATCTCTTACTAAAGCAATAGTCGGCGGTAATTTAAATCCAATATTTGGAGCAACAGTTACTTTCGAAATTACAGTAAAAAATGATGGCCCGCAGGTCGCAACTGGAGTACGTGTAATGGATCTGCTTCCAAGCGGATACGAATATATTGTTTACAGCTCAACGGCCGGCCAATATTTCAATACAACGGGAATGTGGAATATCGGAACCATTCAAAATGGAGATTCAGAATCTTTATTAATTGCTTTGCAAAAATAAACACTACAGGCAATTATAATAATATCGCTGAGGTGTATGCTTCAAACGAATTAGATCCTGACAGTACTCCCAACAACAATGCCAGCGGAGAAGATGACATCAATTCTGTACTTTTAGCACCTGTTCCGGCTGTTGCGGATCTTTCGATAGAGAAAAAAGTGCTGAATAATAATCTTACCCCAAATGCAGGATCGCAAATTTCATTTTCTATTACCGTAACTAATTCCGGCCCCAGCACAGCAACCGGAATAACTGTTAAGGATATTCTGCCGTCTGGATATGATTATGAATTCTATAATTCTACTTCAGGAGCATACGAGCGTACCACCGGACTTTGGAATGCGGGGGTTATTTTACCCGGAAACAGCCATACTTTATTGATAAATGCTTTTGTGAAAAATCCGACCGGACAGGCAGATGAGTACCTCAATACCGCAGAAATAATGACTTCAGACCAGTTTGATCCCGATAGTACTCCTGGTAACGGCATCACAACTGAGGATGATTACGACAGCATATCGGTAACGCCCGTAATTGTTACGGCCGATTTATCTATTAGTAAAACAGTCCTCTCGGGTAATGCCGTTCAGGATGTTGGCTCAACTGTTATTTTTACTGTTACCGTTACTAATTCCGGGCCCGGAGATGCAAGCGGTGTTGTTGTTAAAGATTTACTGCCGGCAGGATTTACTTATTTAACAAGCAGTCCAACAAGCTACTCTTTATAACTATATAACAGGAATTTGGAATACAGGAAATGTTGTTAATGGTACAACACAATCTTTGGATATTTACACCAGAGTAAATCCTCCTTCAGGAGTTACTGGCGAATACACCAACACAACCGAAATTACAGCCAGTAATCTTCCCGATCCTGATTCGACACCAAACAATGGTGTCACTACTGAAGATGATTATGATAGTCTTCTCATTAATGTTGCAGTTGCCGATTTAAGTTTAGAAAAAACAGCCAGCAATAAAAATGCGAATGTAAATGAAGTCATAACTTTTACCCTTCAGCTAAATAATGCAGGCCCAGCCGTCGCAAGTGGAGTTGCCGTTGAGGATATTATTCCGCTGGGATATCATTCGATTTCCAGCATTAATAATGGGGGAATATTTAGCGACAATACCATAAAATGGGTAGATCTAACGGTTCCTGTGGGCGGTATTACATTAAGTTATCAAGCAACTGTTTCAAGCCCGAATGGCCTGGACAGCTACGACTATCTTAACACCGCTCAGGTAACTGCAACCAATCATTTTGATCCTGACAGTAAGCCTGATAATGATAATGGAGACCAGAGTGAAGATGACGAAGATTCGGAATTCATCAACATCCCCTCAACCGATATTGCCATAAATAAAGAAGTCGATAAAACTGATGTTCCAATGAACAGCGAAGTCAATTTTACAATAACAGCTGAAAATCTCGGAAATCTAACCGCAACAAATGTGGAGATACGCGATATTCTTCCAAAAGGATATGCTCTGAACAGCTTCACTGTGACTTCTGGAACTTATAACAGTTCGACTGGAATCTGGGCTGTTCCGAGTGTATTGCCTAAAGGTTCACAAACATTGACTATCAATGCCAAAGTACTGGATGTGAATGATTATATCAATACTGCCCGTCTTGTAAAAATGGACCAATTAGACACCAATTCATCCAACAATGAAGACAGTGCCACAATTGCTCCAAGCTGTCTGAAAATTTACAACGAGTTTTCACCAAATGACGACGGACAGAACGATACTTTCTATATCGATTGTATTACGCAGTATCCGGATAATCAGTTAGAAATATTCAATCGCTGGGGCAATTTAGTTTATTTCAAAAAAGGGTATGATAATACATGGGATGGAAAGGCTGACGGATCTGCCAAAACACTTCCCGAAGGCACGTATTTCTATATCCTTGATTTAGGAGACGGTTCTCCAAAAACATCAGGATGGCTTTATTTAAAATAACAGAATAACCAAAATAATAATTGGCTATGATTCAAAATATAAAAAAGATTTTCACCGCAATTACCATGCTTTCTGTATACAGCGCTCTTGCACAGCAGGATCCGCAGTACACACAGTATATGTATAATACGCTGAGTGTTAACTCTGCGTATGCTGGCTCTTTGGGACATCTGGCCATAACAGGAATATATAGAACACAGTGGGTCGGGCTTGAAGGAGCTCCCAGTACGCAGTCCTTTACACTTGATACGCCCATCGGTAAAAATGTTGGTCTGGGCTTGTCTGTGGTAAGTGAAGAAATCGGCCCTTCTGAAGAGCAGTATATCGATGCTAATTTTTCTTATACCATTCAATCAGGCCAGACCCATAAATTGTCTTTTGGTATCAAAGGCGGAGGAAGAGTTATCAATATCGACTGGACAAAAGGCAGTTACAGAGATCCTGATGTTCAGTTTCGTGAAAACATTACCAATAAATTTCTTCCTGTCGTGGGAGCTGGTTTGTACTGGCATGGCGAAAGGGATTATATTGGTTTGGCCGTGCCTAATTTTATGACCAAGGAGCGGTACGATTATGATGATATTGCCGAAGATCTGATGAATGAACGCATACATGTCTATCTTATTGGAGGAATTGTTTTTGACCTCTCGGCTCATACAAAATTTAAACCCGCTGTTTTACTTAAATATGTTTCGGGTGCGCCTTTAATTGCAGATTTATCGGCCAATTTTATGTTCAATAACGCTGTCAGTCTAGGTGTTGCTTATCGTACATCGGATTCTGTAAGCGGGCTGGCCTCTATACAAATAACACCTCAGTTTAATGTGGGGTATTCTTATGATTATACCACAACAGAACTTCAAAACTATAATAGCAGACACACGAAATTATGCTCCGTTTTGAATTAGTATCACGCAAAAAAGGCCTAAAATCTCCAAGATTCTTTTAATACTATCGCTTATGAAAAGAAGAATTATAATACTTATACTGCTGGCGATGCAAATAGTTTATTCGCAGACTAAGAACAAAACCGCCGATGCCCTGTTTGATAAAATGTATTATATCGAGGTCGCCAAATCGTATGAATTGTCGGTAAAAAATGGAGATGCTTCTAAAGAGACACTGCGCCGCCTTGGAGATGCGCATTATTTTAATACACAGATGCAGAGAGCAAGTGAATGGTACAAAAAATTACTTGAAGAATATCCAGATGAAGTTTCGGCAGAATATTATTTTCGTTATGCACAATCCCTGCAGGGAATTCAGAATTATGAACTGGCAAAAAAATGGATGAAAAGCTTTTCAGAAAAACAAAAATCTACGGATTCAAGAGCTGAAAACTTCTCGCTTAAAACGGTAACTATTGAAGATATAAAAAAAATAAAACCACAATTTTTACTTGAAAATCTCGATATCAATTCAGCTTATTCAGATTTTGGACCAATGTTTTACAAAGGCGATTTAGTCTATTCTACAACAATTGATTCTTCTTATTTAAAAACAGCAAAATACGGATGGAACGATCAGCCGTACCTGAACATGCAACAGCGGAAAAATAAGTCCGGCACAAAGCAATGTTACTTTTAAAGAACGTTTTGGAAAAGAAATTACTACCCAGTATCATGAAGCCTGCGTTGCCTTTTCACCAGATGAAAACACCATTTATTTTACCCGAAATAATTATAACGGAAAACTTAAAAGAGACAGCAAAGGGGTTAATAATTTAAAGATTTATTCGGCAAAAGCTGTAGAAAATAATGGAACCGTTCGTTGGGAAAACATTCAGGAACTTCCTTTTAACAGTGACAATTATTCCGTTGGGCGACCTTCTGTGAGCGAAGACGGGAAAAAACTCTATTTTGTTTCAGACATGCCCGGGACAATTGGCTCAACCGATATTTTTGTTGTTGATATTCTAGGTGAAGATCAATATTCCAATCCGAAGAATTTAGGAGAAAAAATCAATACAAGCGGACGTGAAATGTTTCCGTATATAACCGATAAAGCTCTTTATTTTGCCTCTGACGGAATTTTGGGACTTGGCGGACTTGATGTTTTTGAAAGCAGATTAAATGACGGAATCTTTGATTCTCCAAATAACCTGGGCGCTCCTTTAAACAGCAGTATGGACGATTTTGGCTATATCGTAAATGAGCAGACCAATAAAGGCTTTGTCTGTTCCAACCGAAAAACGGGCAAAGGTGACGATGATATTTATTCTTTTGAGAGAATCTGTACACAATCTATTGAAGGTTATATTTTTGATGCCATTTCTAATGCTAAAATTCCCGGAGCTATTGTCGCGCTTAAGAGTAACAATCAGAAAATAGAAGAAACCGTTTCAAAAATGGATGGGAAATTTGAATTTACCGAAAATATTCTTTGTGGCACTCCTTACACTATAGAAGCTTCAAAAGAAAATTTTACTCCAAGTTCAAAAGCTATTAGTACGTCCGAAAATTCCGGAATATCCGAAGTTCCTATTGGGCTTGACCCGGCTCTTGTAGAGCGCAGAGATGGCATTTTAAAGATCAAAATCGGCATTATATTCTTTGATCTGGACAAGTCTGATATTCGTTACGATGCCGCAATTGAATTGAACAAAGTAGTCTTATTAATGACGCAGTATAGCGACGTGGTCATTAAAATCGAATCTCATACCGATTCCAGAGCCGATGACCAATACAATCTTGAACTCTCAGACCGAAGAGCCAAAGCAACCAGAGATTATATTATTTCGCAGGGAATCGCACCCGAGAGAATAGAAAGCGCCATTGGTTACGGAGAAACGCAGCTCGATTAACAATTGCTCCAACGGTATTCCCTGTACTGATGCTCAACATCAAATGAACAGACGCAGTGAATTTATCATTACAAAAATGTGATGGAGTGGATAACTTTTTTGTCGCAAAAATTTAAGGCAGTTTTTTAAAGATATTATACCTGTTAGAAGTTTTGTGGCAGAATCATGGCACATGTAATATTTCAAAATAGAAATCACATAAAATTGATGGATACCGAAGTTAGGTTCGAATCTGCAGCTTTCCGTCGATAAATTTTAATTATAAAATTCACTTTGAAAATATCCAAAAAAGGGCACTATTTACCATTTTTTATACTGCGTTAAGTCAGACTCTGTAAAGATGTCGTCAGGGATTCCCACCAGAGGATCCATCCAGTTGATCTTTTTCTCAGCCCACACTATCCATTGCCGGATCTTCTCATCCAGTGGATCGGCCTGTTTTTGAACCGCCTCTACATAGTTGCGCAGTCTGGTAACTTCATCAAACCGCTCAGCAGTCTCTAACAAAGCTTTGAAATCCTGCACTTCTTTTTGTTTTCTTTCGGCGTAACTCTTGCAATAGCTTCCTGCTTTTCACGTTCGATCTGGCGCGACCTGCTCTCTTCCTGCCACTTCTTTTCTTGCTCTGCCATCAGCTCCAGCTTTGCCAAAATCCTTGCCAGCAGTCCCTCTATTGGTGTACTTCCGTCACGCCATTCTTTCTGTTCGGAATACTTTCCCACCTGAAAAATAAAGATGCCTGTTGGCACGAGATCTGTGCCGTAACCGGACTTTGAAGGTACACGTTTGCCTGCTTCACGAAGATAGACCTCAATTTCAATACCATCCACCAGTGCCACCGTATAACCATACTGGTTCTTTCTGAATTCATGACCGCGGTACTCCAGCAATTTGATAAACCCATCCATAAAGCGCAGTGCTCGGGGCTTAAGCTCATCAGCCACATGCAATGAGATTCCTTGCATATCGGGCTCCCAGTATCTTTTGCTTTTATCGCGTTTGTCCCAGCTGTCTTTGGTAATCTCTATGAGCCTGTGAGGTTTTATGAGTCGCTCCCCGACGGTAAGGGGAGCCTTCGGGTCTTTTTCGATTTCTCTGGTACGGAGTACTATGGGCGAGGGCACTGGCGGGGGCACATTAGTTTCGTATTTCTTTTTAAGTATCTCTATCGATTCGGGTCCCTCATAAGACTCTGAAAGTTTAGCAACCCAACTATAACCATGTTTTAACTGTACCCAATAACTTGCATGTGGCAGTGGAACTTTAAGCGTCGCACAGGCCTGTCGAATACCATAACTAGAAAGACCATACAAATGGCTAATTTGTCCGAGGTTTTTTTTTCCAGACAAGATCGTATAATTCCGCCCGTGTAAAAGTGACTGTTTTCATGGTACTCCGCTTTAGAGATCTATAAACGTGACAACATTAATGGATAGTATAATATAAAAAGAAAAACTTATGACGCATCAGAACAAGTATTTATATGGATATTTTTTTCAATCCCTTTATATAAATTACCCTACTAAATTGAATTAAAAAGTTGCAATTTAAATTAACCCAAAAAAACTAAACTATTCCAAGTGTTCTTTTAAATAATATTATTTAGATCGCGACGGTCTAGTGATCACACTGTAATAATCAAATCGCTGTAATAATTTACACGAACTATCCTATTCGTTTTCAATATGCGTCTGCATAATGTAAAACTTCTTTTAAATTTTATAAATAGAAGTCAAATATTGCAACTATTTTAATTGACTTAAAATCATTTAATTAATTATTATTGCCAAACCATTTCATTGCCTTTATTCAAGTGAACTTATAACGTGTAGTTTTACTTACTCGTGCTTGTAAAGATTGTCGAAACAATGACCAATTGGTAGTACACAATTAATTTTCTTCAATAATACATAATAACTTTTATAAACCCAATAAAACAAAAATTATGGATCAGAAATTTAAAAATTGTATTGAGGCCTGTCTGGCTTGCGGTATAGCATGTAATAAATGCGCAACGGAATGTCTGAATGAAGACGATATAAAAATGCTTGCAAGATGCATACAGCTCGACAGGCAATGTTCGGTGATATGTTTTGCCGCGCAAACCTTATGAGTATTGGGGGCGAGCATGCCTCCCACTTATGTGCTGAATGCGCAGAAATATGCAGAGCCTGCGCCGAGGAATGTGAAAAACATGGCGCAATGGGCATGGATCACTGCAAGGAATGCGCGGAAGCCTGCCGTAAATGCGCGGAAGCTTGTGAGGCAATGGCAAGTTAATGCTATAAACTAATTAAACAAAAAACCGCACAGCAGTGCGGTTTTTGTTTATGAATACCAAGACTTACCTCAGCAAATATTTGTTCTGTTTATTGCAATTAGAATTTCATTTTCTGAATCCGTACTGCATTAAGTATAGCGAGCAAGGCAACGCCGACATCTGCAAAGACAGCCTCCCACATTGTGGCAAGTCCACCCGCTCCCAGAATAAGGACAATTGCCTTGACAGCAAATGCAAGTATGATATTCTGCCAGACAATTTTCCGGGTCTGTTTTCCTATATTGATAGCCATTGGGATTTTGCTTGGCCTGTCATCCTGAATGACCACGTCGGCAGTTTCAATTGTGGCATCGCTTCCCAAACCGCCCATTGCAATACCAACAGTACTTAAGGCTACAACAGGTGCGTCGTTTACACCATCACCGACAAAAGCAACTGACTCATTTTTGGCTTTAATTTCATTTACCTTATTTACTTTATCCTCAGGAAGCAAATCTCCGAAGGCATTTACTATGCCAAGCTTATCGGCCACAAATTGAACAACATTGGATTTATCCCCGCTTAGCATGGTGGTTTTAACACCCATTGCTTTTAGCCTGTCAACAGTCAGCTGCGCATCTTCTTTTATGGTATCAGCAATGGTTAGATAACCGGCAAACTTTTTATCGTAAGCTATGGCAATCAACGTATAGACAATAGAGTTCGGATCAATATCATATTGGATACCGAATTTATCCATCAGCTTAAAATTACCTACATGAAGTTCCTTTCCATTAATCTCAGCCCTTAATCCATGTCCTGAAATCTCTTCCACCTTCTCAAGTACTATCGAGGGATCAATTTCACCCACGTGATCATGGATGGCGGTTGCTACGGGATGCGTACTCTGGCCTTCGAGTGCATTGACCATTTTAAGGATTTCGTCTTTATTAAGCTGGTCGGAAATCACCACATCCTGAACTTTAAAGACACCTTCTGTCATGGTTCCAGTTTTGTCCATTACCACATTCTGGATATTGGCAATACTGTCCAGAAAATTACTTCCCTTGAATAATATTCCGTTTTTGCTTTCCGCTCCAATTCCGCCGAAGTAACCAAGGGGTATACTGATTACCAGCGCGCAAGGGCATGATATTACCAGAAAAACCAAAGCCCTGTAAAGCCAGTCGTTAAAATCATAATTTTCAACAAAAAAATAAGGCACAAAGCAAATACCAACGGCAAGGAAAACAACTATTGGGGTGTAGATTTTTGCGAACTTTCTAATAAAGAGTTCCGTTGGGGCTTTCTGCGTTGTGGCATTCTGCACCATTTCCAGTATTTTGGAAAGCTTGCTGTCATTATAGGCTGTAGTTACTTTTACCTGCGCGATGGTGTTTCCGTTGATCATCCCGGCAAGAACAGTTTCGCCCTTTACCTTGGTATCGGGTTTGCTTTCACCGGTAAGGGCGCCGGTATTAAAGGAAGCTGTATCGGACAGCAATTCCCCATCCAGCCCGAGTTTCTCGCCTGATTTGAGCTGTATTACAGCACCTATGACAACATCTGTCGCTTTTACTGTCTGTACAACGTTATCCTTTATGATATTTACTTCGTCGGGACGCTGGTCCAGCAGGCTTTTAATATTGGATTTCGCACGGCTGACAGCCAAAGTCTGAAATACCTCCCCAATGGTATAAAAAAGCATAACAGCCACACCTTCCGGATACTCGCCAATGGCAAAAGCCCCGATTGTGGCAATACACATCAGTAAAAATTCAGAAAAGACCTCTCCTTTGGTGATGCTTTCAAATGCCTCTTTCAAAACCGGAATTCCCACAGGAAGATAAGCCGCTATATACCATCCTAAACGGACATAGCTGGTAAACCAGTTTTGCGGTATATAATTATCAAACCCCATCCCGATAATGAGCAATATAAAGGAAATAATGGCCGGCAGGAACATTTTAAATGTACTTTGATCAGCATTATGGTCGTGGTCATGTCCATCATCATCAGCATGGATGTTCTTATCCACCAAAGAGCGACGATCCGTCGCTTTTATCTGTTTTTGCATTAATTTTTTCTTCCAATGTACAACAAAGCTGTTTGCCGTTTGCATCGTATTTGTGCTGATGTGCCATATTGCTATTTACTTCAAATTTTTAATTAGGGAATCTATATCTAATATTCATGTTCCCAACACCTTTTATAATTAAATAAAAGGTAAAATGCCCTTTTAATAATTATTTTGGCATTAGAGGGTATCTGATTAGCAAGTTTTAACTTCAAAACTTTAAATTAGTCTTAATTAAAGAAACTTACAATAAAAATAATGCAATTGTTCAATATTATAGTAAATTTGTAACGTGAAAATCTGGGTAACATTATTGTCGATCGTTGTACTGTTTCTTTCAACAGTACCTTGTTCTGCATTTTCCAAACATTCAGAATGTAATGTTGAGAAAAATTGCAAAAACGACTCGCATGATTGTGAGTGTAATGGAAAATGTTCTCCTTTTTATTCGTGCGGAACCTGTATTGGTTTTACAATTACACAAACTTCTGTAGTAATTTCAGAAAAAAAAGAATTTGCAACAAATGAAATGCTAAGACCTATCTTCTACGATAAGTTTGTTAATTCCTCTTTCACTTGTAAAATTTGGCGACCTTCCTAAAATATCTTAATATTTACAATAGTTATACCTTCATGATTTGAGAATCATGAATCTATTTATGTATTAATATTAAGAAATAATAAATGTTTAGACATATTATATTGATTGTGGCAATAGTAACTTTTGGCACAGCACAAGCACAAAACACAGTTAAATTCCTCCTTAAAAATACCGAAACAAATGAGACAATATCGGGAGTAACTGTCAGTATTGGGCAAACTAATCTATCATCTGTTTCAAACGCGGAAGGATTGGTTATTTTTGAAAATCTTCAGCAAGGAGTTTATAATGTTTCTTTTTCTATGGAAGGTTATAAATCACAAATTGTATCGGTTACAATACCCTTTAAAAGCGAACTCTTAGAAATTTCATTAGAGAGCGAGGCCGAAGAGATGGATGAAATTATAGTCACTTCAACCAGGGGTACACGAACTATAAGCAATATTCCAACCCGAGTTGAATTTATTGCCGGAGAGGAACTGGAGGAAAAAGCCAATATGAAACCAGGGGATATCAGAATGATGCTTAATGAAAGTACCGGTATACAAACCCAGCAAACCTCTGCAACTTCGGGAAATTCCTCTATCAGAATTCAGGGATTAGATGGAAGGTACACTCAAATATTAAAAGATGGTTTCCCTGTTTATTCCGGAGCTTCGAGTGGCCTTGGCTTACTTCAGACACCTCCACTGGACTTAAAGCAGGTCGAGATAATCAAAGGATCCGCCTCTACACTTTATGGAGGTGGCGCAATTGCAGGTTTGGTTAACCTAATTTCCAAAACACCGACCCAGGAAAGAGAACTTCGATTTTTATTAAATGGAACTTCTGCCCTTGGTTTGAATTTCAATGGGTTTTATTCACAGCGATTCAATAAAATTGGATTGACCGTTTTTGCCTCACATGATCGCAATGCTCCTTATGATCCTGCCGATATCCAGCTTACGGCTATTCCAAAGTTTGAGCGCTTTAATTTCAACCCGAAATTATTTCTTTATTTTAATGAAAAAACAAATCTTAATTTTGGCATAAATACCGTTTTCGAAAACCGTATTGGCGGAAACATAGATTACATAAAAGACCAGAGCAATTTCCCAGACAGTTATTTTGAAAAAAATAAAACACAGCGTATCAGCACCCAATTTACACTTACACATAAACTAAGTGAAAAGCAATCACTGACATTCAAAAATAGTTTTAATAATTTTAGCCGTGTCATCACGATTCCTGATTATACTTTTGATGGCCTTCAGAATAGTACTTTTTCAGAAATTACCTATTTGTTTAATGGCGAGAAGTCCCAGTGGGTCGCGGGAGCCAATTTATATACTGATAAATTTACAGAAAACAGTGCTACCGCTTTTCCCCTTAGAGATTATAGTCAGATAACACATGGGGCTTTTGTTCAAAATACTGTAAAAGCAAAAGAATGGCTGGACATTGAAACTGGTCTTAGAGGTGATTATGTTATTGATTACGGGTTTTCGCTTTTGCCTAGAATTTCTGCTTTATTTAAAATCACTCCTAAACTTACCTCAAGACTTGGCGGTGGATTGGGTTATAAGACACCAACTATATTTACCGAGGAAAGCGAGCGTATACAGTACCAAAATGTATTGCCTATCAACAGTGATTTTAACAAACTTGAAAAAAGCTATGGCGTTAATTTTGATATAAATTACAAAACCAATATTGCTGAAGATCTATCTTTATCAATCAATCAGTTATTCTTTTATACCAATGTAGATAATCCCTTGATCCTAACTTCGCTTCCTGACAATATTTTTCAGTTTGTAAATGTCAATGGTTACTTAGATACAAAGGGCACTGAAACAAATCTAAAATTAGGCTATAAAGATTTCAAGCTATTTCTGGGCTATACCTACACAGATGCATCAATAGACAATAATGGAATTAAATCTGAAAATCCTTTGACTGCCAAACATCGATTGAACAATGTTTTGATGTATGAAGTAGAAGATAAATGGAAAGCTGGTTTGGAGGCTTACTATTACAGTCCTCAAAAATTAAATGATGGGACAACTGGAAGAGAATACTGGATTTTTGGTTTTATGGTCGAAAAATTATGGGAGAATTTTTCTGTTTTTGCTAATTTTGAAAACTTTACCGACACCAGACAAACCAAATTTGGAAGTATTTATACTGGCCCAATTTCAAATCCTGTCTTTAAGGATATTTATGCCCCTCTTGATGGATTTGTAATTAATGCTGGTTTAAAAATTAAGCTATAGCGTTATGAAAAAAAGCACCTATAACATTAAAAAGATGGATTGCCCTAGTGAAGAGCAGACTTATCAGAATGAAGCTTAGCAGTATAAATCAAATAGAACGTCTGGATTTTGATATTCCAAACAGGAAATTAAGCATTTATCATTCAGATGACCCCAGCAGTATCACAAGGGCCATTGACAGTCTTAATTTCGACAGCACTTTATTGACCACTGAAAAAACATTGGATATTTTAAATCCAGAAGATGAGTCCGGGCAAAGAAAATTGTTATGGCAGGTTTTGATTATAAATCTCTCATTCTTTCTTATAGAAATTATCACCGGATTTATTTCCAATTCTATGGGATTAGTAGCCGATAGTCTGGATATGCTGGCTGACAGTATTGTATATGGTTTGGCACTAATAGCAGTTGGAAGCACCGTATCAAGGAAAGTAGGCGTTGCTCAGATAAGTGGATACTTCCAAATTGTCTTGGCGATTTTAGGTCTTATTGAGGTCATACGAAGATATCTACAGCAAGAAAATATCCCAAATTTCCAAACCATGATCGTAGTTTCCCTGTTTGCACTGTTGGGTAATTCACTTTGCCTTTATTTACTTCAAAAATCAAAAAGCAAGGAGGCCCATATGGAAGCAAGCATGATTTTTACTTCCAACGATGTTATCATTAATATTGGGGTAGTAATTGCCGGTATTTTGGTTCACTATACCAACTCCATGATACCTGACCTGTTAATTGGCATTTGTGTTTTTGCGATAGTTGGCAGAGGCGCTTTTAAAATATTAAAACTGAAATAATACTATTTGCCAGACGATATTAAGCGGTTTGCTCGCTTTTATGAATTTAAATAGTTCCGCCTGGCTCCTGCCACAAAAGTTCAATAAGCCTTTAAATATTGATATTTAAAGGCTTATCTATTTAATTATCTAAAAAAATAGTAAAAATATTTTAATTATAAATTTTATATCGTAATATTGCAATATAAATATAAAACAATGGGAGCTACAAAAACAGATCATTTTACAGACAATCAAAACCAGCTTGCGATTTTGGCTAAAGCATTAGGGCATCCTGCCCGAATTGCAATTATGGAATACCTGCTAAAAGTAGATACCTGTATCTGCGGAGATATAGTTAACGAACTACCTCTATCACAGCCCACGGTATCACAACACCTTAAGGAACTCAAAAATGCGGGCCTTATAAAAGGAAGCATTGAGGGTAACTCTATTTGCTACTGTATTAATGAGCCTGGACTGGAAAAAATAAAAGGATTTTTCGAACACATTAGTGCTCATTTAGAAAAAAAGAGAAACGAGTGTCGCTAAATTAAGTACTATGGAAATCAGAAAACTATTGGATACCGATTGGCCCCGCGTCCAATTAATCTACGAGAAAGGCATCAATACCGGCAATGCCACTTTTCAGACAAGCGCACCTTCATGGGAAGACTGGAACGCATCACATCTTACCACATGCAGGATTGTTGCCCAAAGTAATGACCAGATCATAGGCTGGGCGGCCCTTACACCTGTTTCCTCACGTTGCGTTTATGTGGGCGTAGCTGAAGTAAGCGTTTATGTTGATCCCCAGCATTCCGGCAAAGGAATTGGTATTGCGCTTTTGGAAGAGTTGGTTCATTTGAGCGAAGCTGAAGGTATATGGACACTTCAGGCCGGTATATTTCCGGAAAACATCGCCAGCCTGCGTATCCATGAAAAAGCCGGATTCAGGATTTTAGGTATTCGCGAGAAAATCGGGAAGCAAAATGGGCTATGGAGAGACACTGTCCTTCTGGAAAGAAGAAGTACACTGATCAAATAATAGTATTAGAAGTGCATCAAAAGAGATTAATTTAATCATAGTTATTTCTTTCAAATAAAATTATAAATTTTAAAAACATACATTATGAAACTTTCACAAATTAAAGAGGTACTAAAAACAGTAGAGGCTGTAAATTTTGAATTGCCAAACGGAAATTTTGTTCCGGAATATTTCCATGTAACAGAAGTGGGCCTGATCACTAAAAACTTCATCGACTGTGGCGGGACAGTAAGAAAAGAAACGGTTGTAAACTTTCAGCTTTGGGATGCCAATGATTATGAGCATAGGCTAAAACCACAAAAACTGGTTCATATCATTGAACTTTCAGAAAAAGTATTAGGGATTGAAGATTACGAAATTGAAGTGGAATATCAGGACACCACAATTGGTAAGTATGACCTTGATTTTAACGGCAAAAACTTTGTGCTGTTAAATAAGCAAACTGCCTGTCTGGCCCAGGACCAGTGCGGAATCCCATCCGATAAATCGAAAGTAAAATTATCTGAGCTAAGCGCTGATAGTACTAGTTCATGTGCTCCCGGTTCAGGCTGTTGCTAATCTGTAATTAACAATAAAGAATCTATTATAAATACCAGACAAAAACTATGTTATTTACTGAAATAAAAAATACCATCAGCGCATTTGATTTTAACCAGATTTCAGAAGAGCGCAAAACTATCCTGCGACCACTCGTGGATTATATCCAAAACAAAGTGGACAGCAAACTGCCGATTCGGCTTAACCTGATCTGTACACATAATTCCAGAAGAAGCCATTTGTCTCAGATTTGGGCGCAGACTGCTGCCGCGAATTTAAATGTACAGAATGTTTCCTGCTATTCGGGAGGAACAGAAGCTACTGCCCTTTTTCCAATGGTGGCCGAAACTTTAAAGCATTCCGGATTTAAAATTAAAACTATTTCGGAAGGTCAAAATCCGGTTTATTCCATAAAGTTTGCATCGAATGAACTACCGGTTATCGGCTTCTCTAAAACGTATGATGATGATTTCAATCCTGAAAGCGAATTTGTTGCGATCATGACCTGCTCACAAGCTGACGGCGGCTGTCCTTTTATAGCCGGCGCCGAAAAACGTGTGCCAATTACTTTTGAAGATCCAAAGGTTTCAGACGGCACACCCGCGCAAAAAGAAGTTTATCTGGAGCGAAGCCTTCAGATTGGAACTGAAATGTTTTATGTATTCTCTCAAATCAAACAATAAAGATGTCAGCAAATAACTGTGCGCCTGCCCAGGGGCGCAAACAATTAGGTTTCCTGGACAGGTTTTTAACCCTTTGGATTTTCCTGGCTATGGCACTAGGGGTTGCCATAGGATATTTCATTCCATCGAGCGGTAATTTTATCAACTCTTTTTCAAGCGGAACAACCAATATCCCTTTGGCAATTGGGCTGATTCTGATGATGTATCCGCCCCTGGCAAAAGTAAAATACGAACAGATGGGGCAGGTTTTTAGAAACACTAAAATTCTTGGCGCTTCGCTGTTTCTGAACTGGATTGTTGGCCCAATTTTAATGTTTTTACTGGCCCTGCTTTTTTTAAGCGGCTATCCCGAGTACATGATCGGTGTCATTCTGATTGGTTTGGCACGATGTATTGCCATGGTTGTGGTTTGGAATGACCTGGCAGATGGAAACAGGGAATATGCTTGCGGGCCTTATCGCCCTTAACAGCATTTTTCAGGTATTGCTTTACAGTGTATATGCCTATATTTTCATAACGGTACTTCCTCCCTACTTTGGTTATAACGGATTTGAAGTCAACATCAGTATTGGCCAGATCGCCGAGAGTGTAGGTATCTATTTGGGAATTCCTTTCGCTCTTGGAATCATCAGCCGTTATGCCCTTATTGCACTAAAAGGCTCAGAGTGGTTTGAAACTAAATATGTACCTTTTATTTCTCCCATTACACTTATATCACTGCTTTTTACCATCATCGTGATGTTCAGCCTTAAAGGCGAGCTGATTGTTCAGATTCCTATGGATGTTGTTCGTATCGCAGTTCCACTGGTCATATACTTTACTATCATGTTTCTGAGTAGCTTTTTTGTTGGAAAATATTTTGGCGCCGACTATTCAAAAGCAACAGCAATAGCTTTTACGGCCACAGGAAACAATTTCGAACTTGCAATTGCAGTGGCTATTGGTGTGTTTGGCATTAACAGCGGTCAGGCATTTGCCGGAGTTATTGGGCCACTAGTAGAAGTGCCGGCACTGATCGCCCTGGTTAATGTTGCGTTCTGGTTCAGAAAGAAGTATTATTCGAAATCAGTAACGGGCTTATAATTATTATAACTGTTTTTATATGAGAATTGCAATACTATCAGATATCCATGCCAATTTTCCGGCACTGGAACAAACCTTAAAAAGCATAGAAAAACAGAATATTGATGCCGTTTACTGTCTGGGAGACCTGGTTGGCTATAATATTTGCCCAAATGCCGTGATCAATGAAATCCGAAAAAGACATATTCCAACCCTGGCCGGAAACCATGATGTTAAAGCTGTCGATATACACCGTGATGGCTCCAGCGATGCAGAGAGTTATGCCTATCAAATTGTGGGAAAAGAGCAGATCAAATACCTTTCTGCTCTGCCTGCCCATATTAAACTGGAATTTCAGGCGGCTGAAAAACTCATCAGGATTTTAATGGTGCACGGGAGTCCCTATAGCAATACTGAATATTTGCTTGAGGATAAAAAAGAAGAAGATTTCACGGATGTTTTTCTTGATTGCAATGCGGATGTTATTATCTGCGGTCATTCCCATAAACCCTATCATCGGACTTTAGAAAACCCAAATAAAAAAGGCACTTATTTCCATGCTATAAATGCAGGCTCGGTAGGCAAGCCTAAAGACGGTAATCCCAAATGCCGCTATGCTGTGATAACCATCGACAACAGCAGTAATTTCTCAAAAAAAGATGGCCTGCAGGTAAAATTTATTCGGGTTGACTATGATATAGAAAAAACGGCACAAGCCATTGAGGATAGTCCACTGCCTAATGCTTACGCACTGATGCTTCGGAAAGCATATTAGGGCTTAACAAATTAAATACCCAATAAAAAATCAGTACTATTCTAATATTAAAACCTATTTATCTTAAAATCAGCCTCCCGAAATAGATCTGTAAAAGTATTTAACTCGAAAATCACAATCAAAACCTCTAATCTCAAAAAGCTGTAACAGTTAAAAAAACATTTTTTTTATTTAAGCATTTGCTTAAATAAGCAAATTAGCTACATTTGCACAATGGACAATAATTCTTGCATACGCCAACAGGCGGATATTAAACAGATAAACCGCTGTAAAGAAAGACTATCCGAGCTAAATAGCTCCTTTGATTATTTATCAAACGGACTCGAATTAGCCGGAAATAATATTAGATTTAGAATTCTATTTCTGCTATATGAGGAAAAACGGCTTTGTGTCTGTGATATCAGTGATGTTCTCACTATGAGTATATCAGCTGTATCCCAGCATTTAAGAAAATTAAAAGACAGGAAACTTATCGAAACCGAACGAGAAGCACAAACAATCTTTTATTCATTGACAAAGGAATATGAAAAAATGTTAAAACCCTTTTTTCTAATCCTTGATGAAAATAAAATTTTAGAAATTTTATGAAAATTGACAATAAATTAATTGGAGCGGGATTCATAAGTGCTATAGTCGCTTCACTGTGTTGTATTACACCAGTATTAGCTCTTATTGCCGGAACAAGTGGACTTGCTTCTACTTTTTCCTGGCTGGAACCATTCAGGCAATATTCCATTGGCTTGACAGTTTTAGTTCTTGCATACGCTTGGTATAAAAAGTTAAAGCCTAAAAACAAATTGAGTGTAATTGTGATACAGTAGAAAAACAAAAATTCATTCATTCAAAAATCTTTCTTGGAATTGCAACAGTACTTATAGCTGGTATGCTTACATTTCCCTATTATTCGTCCATTTTTTATCCAAAGACAGATAAAGAAATAATAGTAGCGGAAAATTCAAATATCCAAAAAGCTGAATTTACAATAAAAGGCATGACTTGTCCAAGTCATGCGAGGAACATGTCAATCACGAGGTAAATAAATTGAGAGGAATAATTGATTCAAAGGTCAGTTATGAAAATGGCAAAGCTACGGTAGAGTTTGACAATACCTTATCTAATATCAATGAAATTGAAAAAGCAATTAATACAACCGGATATACTGTAATCAATATAAAATAAAAATGAAAGTGATATTAGAATCAATAATAACTTGTCCAAAATGTGGCCATAAGAAAGAAGAAATAATGCCTACAGATTCTTGTCAATATTTTTATGAATGTGAAAGCTGTAAACAAGTTCTCAAACCAAAAGAAGGCGACTGCTGTGTATACTGCGGCTATGGAAGCATTGCCTGTCCTCCTATTCAGCAGGATAAAAAATGCTCGCTAATGATTATATAAAATAAACGAATTTAAAAAAAGTAATACTATTTGGTTTTGTGGTTAAAATCATGCCACATAAAATTTGGAATGGATACCTTTTTGCAACAAAAATAAGCCGGCCATTTTTTTTAATTTTGATTGCACTGTAAAAATTCAAAAATCTTGGACTTGATATCTTTTTTGCCACAGAAAGCTAAGGCGAATTTTGTTTAAAAGGGTAGAAAAAAGTTAGAAAAAATCATATTAAATTACAAACTGTCTGACGGCAGAATAATATCTCTAACTTTTCACAAGATGAAAAATGCCAGAAAAAAATACAGCATAGAGTTTAAAATCTGGGCTATCAAGACCAGCATGGAGTATAAAAGCATACGGCTTGCAGCTGATAAGCTACAGATCAATAAAAACAGCCTGCAAGCATTGGAAAAATCTCTTCAGGGACGGAAGACTCAGCCTGCAGAAAGCAACGGGTTGGGATTCAGACAAAAAGGAAATAGCAGGACTTCGGAAGGAAATCAAAAACATCAGACTGGAACGTGATATTTTAAAAGAAGGCGCCGGACATCTGCACCAGCCAAGAAAGGCAATGTATAGGTTCATCATGGAAAATACTGGAAGATTTCCCATTGTGAAAATATGCAGAATATTCCAGATTGATCCCAGTTGTTATTACAAATGGCTGAAAGGACTTTCTACAAGCAGATCAGAACGCAGAATTTTTATTGCGTCAGAGATTTCAAGAATTTACCACTGGAGCCAAGGCAGATATGGAAGCCCGAGAATATCCAAAGAATTGGTCGCACTAGGTATTACAGTATGCCCTTCTCTGGTCAGAAAGATAATGGCCGAGCAAAGAACTCCGCTGGATTACAAAATTAAAATTTAAAAGGACCACTCTCTCCTCCTCCAAATATCCTGCGGCATGGAAAATTTATTAAATCAGGATTTTAAGGCGACCCGCCAGAACCAAGTATGGGTCTCGGACATTACCTATATCAGGACAGCAGAAGGCTGGGCATATCTAACCACAGTTATAGACTTATTTGACCGAAAAGTTATAGGATGGTCGTTAAGCAAAACCCTGAAATCTATGGACACCAGCGTCGTCGCATTTAGAAAAGCCTTACTAAACCGTCCTTTGCTTCCCTACCAGAAATTAATATTTCATTCTGACAGGGGAATCCAGTATGCCTGTAAAAATTTCACCTATTTATTATCAAAAAACAAACAGATCCTTCAAAGCATGAGCCGGAAGGGCAACTGCTACGATAATGCAGTTGCGGAGAGTTTTTTCAAAACACTTAAAACAGAATTGGTATGCCGCTATAAATACAAAAACAGAAAACAAGCCGGAAAATCAATTCATGACTATATTGAAAATTTCTATAATACCGTGCGAAGACATTCTGCTCTTGGAAATCTAACTATGGAAGAATTCCAAAATAAACACCTAATTTCTTAAAAGCAAATCCACAAGCCTTGATTTTTATTTTACTAATTATACTTGCAAAAATTAAATTAGTAGTATTGTGTTATGGAAAATGGATTTATTAAAACTAGTAAGTTACCTTCTATTAAGTTCTATTTAAAATATTGTTGATTATTTCAACTCTTTTAATGCATCTTCAAGTTTATATTTTTCCCGAACATAGTCTTCCTCTAATGAGTCAATTGTATGCTCGCAGAGATGGATCATACTGTTTAATATCAGCCGCAAACCGTTTTGTGAATTTTACTTTTTTCTTCAACAAATCCAATTGCCGCTGGGCATCGTCAACACAAGTTGTAAGGTTCTCGCGCTCATCCTGAGGGTGAGATTCTACTTGTTCTCTCTGCTGATCAATAATGAGTTGTGCCGATTTAATTATACTGTCTGATTCTTTGTTCAATGCAAACCACTTTCTAAGAAGATTATCATTAATACCAGAGACGTCATCTAAATCGGTCTCCAAACCATTTTCATCTGTACTTGTCCAATCCTTTTGCTGGCGAGCAATACAGCATTATAGCAATAACAGCCAGTATGTAAAACTTTGTTTTCATATAATTTCTTATTTAATTTCTCTTGTGATTATTTTCAATTATAAAACAGTTTTATTTTTACTGTTTTTTCTGGTTTTCAATTTGTTGTCTTTACTGTTCGCTAATTTAATAGTAGTAGCAATGGGAAAATTTTCTGGGAAAATACCTATTGTTTCTTTAATTGCTTCACGAGTTTTTAATCCAACCGCAAAATGAATACTATTAGCCTCAACAATATCATTAACTTTATCATTATTGAGCTTCTCTGTAGTTTGGGTAACGCGAAATAAATTAGCCGCTAATTCAGTATTGTCCATACGATCCAGAATATTTTCATCAGAATCAAGTCCTCTAATTTCCCGGATTGCTTTTACATCCAGACCTCCATAGAGTCCTCTATATCCATGGTTTTGAAAAATGCATAATCTGCAGGCTTTACAATACCTGCTTTTCTGGCGACTCCGGCTAATTGAAGATTTTTTTTGGCCAGTTCTTTACGAAGAAAATATCTTCTTTCTTTTACTATTCTAAAATTATTACTTTTCTGTCGCTGACTTAATTCCTGCAGGCGGGCTTGTATAGCAAAATACGCTTGCCCAAGCGCCACCGGTTTTAAAGCTGGGTCTGCGTTTTGAATTATAAGATAACAGCCATACCGCGATAATTTGACATCTCCTCCATTTCTTTTTAAATCATTCCCAACTGATCTTATGGCACTAAAATCTTTAAAATGTAATCCTGTCTCCTGACCTGTATTAATGCAGGAAGCCTTTGCCTTATCGAGCACTTCAATAAATGAACTATACTTAGAATACCCTAGCAATTTTGCAAGATCCTTGGCACTCCAGTATTCATATCCAGTCTTATCTATTTTTCTAAGTTTCTCAAATATAGATATGCTTTTGCGTTGTGATTTAGTTGTTTCCATTTTGCTTTTTATTTAAAATCTGAGATTATTTTCTAAGCTTATCTTAAAATAAAATTATCCTCAATTACATGGTTGTTATAATCGAATACAGCAAATATCATCTATTAATCTCAGTAGTAAAATGATCTGTATCATCTTATAAGAAAGATTAAAATATAAAAAGATGATCGTAATCATTTTCAATTTTTAGGTATCAAACTACCTTTAAAAACAAATTTAAAAGCCATAAAAATGAGAGATTTAAAAGAAATGAAAATGGAAAAATATATTTTAAAGTTTTGTGATATTGGTATTGGAGATATTAGTAACGTTGGAGGGAAAAATGCTTCTCTGGGAGAAATGTACAATAATCTTAGTCCACATGGTATTAGAGTTCCCAATGGTTTTGCCATAACAACAATTGCCTACAAAGATTTTATAGAATATAATCATTTAAGTTTTACACTAAATGAGCTGATGTTCCTCCTAGACAAGAATGACTTTACTAATCTAACTGAAATTGGCTCAAAAGCAAGAAAGCTGTTACTTGATGCAAAGTTCCCCCTGGATCTTCAAACCGAAATTTCAGATGCATACTCCCTATTATGTGAAGACAGTGATATGGCGGTTGCCGTTAGAAGCAGTGCTACGGCAGAAGATCTAGCCAATGCAAGTTTTGCGGGACAACACGATTCATTTCTAAATATTAAAGGTACAATGCCGCTGATTTATGCCGTAAAATGCTGTTTTGCATCACTTTATACAGACAGAGCCATTAAATACAGACTCGATAAAGGATTTGATCATGACAAAGTATTTCTTTCTGTAGGTATTCAGCAAATGGTTCGCTCCGATTTAGCTTGTTCCGGGATCGGATTTACACTGGAACCAGAGTCAGGATTTCGAGATGTGATTCATATTGCCGGTACCTGGGGTTTAGGCGAAACAATCGTGCAAGGTATCGTTACTCCAGACGAGTTTCTTGTGTTTAAAAGATCCATTAAAAACAATAAAAAAGCTATTTTACAGAAAAAATCTTGGAGCAAAAAATAAGATGCTCATTTATAATGATAATCCTTCGGGTACTAATTCGACGGTTCTAAAAATTACGCCCCGAAAATGGTGCGATAAATTTGTTCTTGACGATTCTGAAATTGAAAAACTTGCAAGATGGGCCCTCATTATAGAAGAACATTATAATAAACCCATGGATTTTGAATGGGCGAAGGATGGCTTAAATGGCGAACTTCATATTATTCAGGCCAGACCAGAAACGGTACATTCCCTCGTAAAACCTATATCAATAACTACTTACAAACTGGAGAAAAAAGGAATTGCACTATCGCAGGGCGAAGCTGTAGGAAACCACATAATTTCAGGTACTGCGAGAATTTTATTATCGCCAAAAGAGGCTTCAAAATTGCAAAGCGGAGAAATTCTTGTGACTAATTTTACAAGCCCTGATTGGGATCCCATTCTTAAAAAAGTGGCAGGAATCATTACCAATAAAGGAGGAAGAACAAGTCACGCCTCTATAGTCGCCAGAGAAATGGGAACCCCCGCCATTGTAGGAACCGGTAATTCAACAGACATTATCAAAGACGGAGATCTTATTACCCTGAGCTGTGCAGAAGGAAAAACAGGCTATGTTTATAAAGGTAAATTGAAATACCTGCAGACGACCTCTCCACTAAACAAAATACAGCTTCCTGAAAAACCAAAAGTACAGCTTATCGTTTCTGAACCCGAGAAAGCATTTGAATTATCATTTTACCCAAATGATGGCGTGGGATTGCTACGACTTGAGTTTATAATAACCCACGATGTGAAGATACATCCCATGGCGCTGATCCATCCGGAAAAAGTACTTGATCCTGATCAAAGTTCAGCTATAACAAAACTCACACAAAACTATAGTAATAAGCCTAATTACCTCATCGAAAAACTCTCACAGGGTGTCGCAACAATAGCTGCAGACTTTTTATCCCAAAGAAGTCATTGTAAGAATGAGTGATTTTAAAAGCAATGAATACTCTCAACTTCTTGGAGGTTCTTTTTTTGAGCCTAAAGAAGAAAACCCAATGCTTGGATTCCGCGGTGCTTCTCGTTATTACCATGAAAAATACCGCGAAGGATTCAGACTTGAATGTGAGGCTATGAAAATGGTGCGCGACGAAATGGGACTTACCAATGTAAAGCTAATGATCCCTTTTTGCCGAACACCCGAAGAAGGGAAAAAAGTGTTATCTATCATGGCAGAATATGGTTTAAAACAACACGATAATGATCTGGAAATATATGTAATGGCAGAAATTCCCTCCAACATATTACTGGCTAAAGAATTTGTCGCAATTTTTGATGGTTTTTCTATCGGTTCCAATGATCTTACACAACTCACATTGGGCATCGACAGAGATTCTGAATTAATTGCGGATCTTTTTGATGAACAGAATGCGACTTCCAGACAACTTATTCTTCAAATTATAACTGCGACCAATAAAATGGATAAGAAAATTGGCCTTTGCGGACAGGCGCCAAGTGATTCGGCAGAATTTACAAAATTTTTAGTTACAGCAGGAATCAACAGTATCTCTTTTAATGCCGATGCTTTGATAAATGGCATTAAAAATATCAATACATCCTTAGCCCAAATAAGGCTAAAAAGAAATATTTCTGTGCACTAAAAAGAACTTCTGAAGTTATAAATTTAAAATGGAATTATTAGATAAAAATAAAAACACAAAACATTGATTATCAAAAACATTTAACGAAATTTGTTTAAAACAAATCGATTGCAAAATGAGAAACCAGGCACTTTTAAATGCAATTATAGAAAATGCAATCGATGGAATTATTACAATCAACGAAAAGGGAATTGTTGAATCTATCAATCCTTCTGCGTGCCGGCTTTTTTGTATAATCCTGAGGAAGTTATCGGCAAAAACATTTCTATGCTGATGCCTTCTCCAGATAGAGAAAAACACGATTCTTATATAGAAAACTATAAATCTTCAGGGATTCCACATATCATTGGACATGACAGGGATGTTCTTGGAAGAAAAAAAGACGGCAACATATTTCCTTTTAGACTTGGAGTAAGTGAAGTTAAATTTGAGGGTGACCGAATTTTTGCAGGTTTCATTCATGATATGAGCCACCAAAAAGAAGCAGAAAATCGTTTAATGCAATACACACAGCATTTAGAAGAACTTGTAAAAGACCGTACACAAACTTTAAATGAAACAATTGAAGCCTTAACCGTCACACAAGAAGAAGTAAGCAACACCCTGGAAAAAGAGAAGGAACTCAACAAAATTAAAAGCAGGCTCTTATCTATGGCATCTCACGAATTCAGGACACCGTTGAGCACCATTCAGCTCTCTACTGCCTTAATTCAACGATATGTGGAAGATTTAAACAACCCAAAAATTGAAACACATATACACAAAATAAAAAGTGCCATTGCAAACCTTACCGCAATTCTGAATGATTTTCTGCTTCTTGAAAAGGCTGAATCGAATAAAATTACACTGCAGATATCCAGTTTTAATCTGCAGGATTTTATTAAAGAGGTTATAGGAGAACTGAAGCTTCTCACAAAAAAGAAACAAAAGATAATATGTGTATCAAATACCGAAGTTGCTTTTGTAAAACTGGACAAAAACCTACTTAAAAATTGTATTATTAACCTCGTATCCAATGCTATAAAATACTCTGGAGAAGAAACCGAAATCGAACTATGGACTGCTATAACTGACAATGCCATAACCATCAACGTAAAAGATAACGGGATTGGTATACCTGAGGAAGATCACAAACATTTGTTTGAAGCTTTTTTCAGAGCCCATAATACAGGAAATATTCCCGGGACCGGTCTGGGACTCCATATTGTTTCACGTTATGTATCATTGATGAAGGGTACTATTTCATTTAAAAGCGCCGTTGATAAAGGAACCTTATTTACTATTGAACTCCCACGTTATGACTAAAATACTTATTATTGAAGATAATGACAATATCAGAGAAAATGTTGTTGAAATACTTGAACTTTCAGGATACGAGGTTTTTGCCGAGGCTAATGGAAAAAAAGGAGTTGAAACAGCGCTTAAAATAGTACCTGATCTTGTATTATGTGATATTATGATGCCTGAACTTGACGGATATGGTGTATTGCATATTCTTCATAAACATTCTGAAACACAGGCAACCCCTGTTATATTTTTAACTGCCAAAGCAGAAAGGGTTGATATTCGAAAAGGCATGGAATTGGGAGTTGATGATTACCTTACAAAGCCATTTGATGATATCGAATTATTAAGGGCAATAGAAGCCAGATTGAAAAAAAGAGCTACAGCAGCTTTTTTATGGACAGAGTGCCGAAAACCTAAATGCAGTTATTTCTAAAGAAGACGGGCTCGTAAAACTAAAAGAAATCATGCTTGATCGCAGTACCCGCCAATATAAAAAAAATCAATATATACATTACGAAGGTGATCATGTATCAGGTATCTATTATATCATAAGCGGAAAAGTGAAAACCGTAAAATTTACTCAGGAAGGACGTGAACTTATTACGGGTGTTTATAAAGAAAATGATTATCTGGATATCAGCATACTGTTTTCAAATGATACTTATAATGATGCCACTATTGCACTGGAAGATACGTTTTTGAGCTTCCTGCCAACAGAACAGCTTGATAAACTTCTTTTTTTATATCCGGATGTGGGAGCCAAATTCATTAAAATTCTCGCAAATGATATGAGAGAAAAGGAAGAACGATTGTCGCAGATTGCCTATATGTCAGTACGAAAAAGAATTGCACAAGGCATTGTACATTTACTTCTGCAAGCATAGTGCTGATGGCGACAGTATTAAATTCTCCAGAGATGATCTCGCGGCTTTTTCAGGAACTTCTCCTGAAACTGTAAGTCGCACTTTAAGTGATTTTAAGGAAGAAGGTTTGATTGAAAAAACAGCCAGTACCATACATGTACTTAACTTAGAAAAACTCAGTAAAATAAAAAACTAATGCTTCAATGTGATGAGTATCAATTTTCCACATGATTTTCGTCATCTTATCTACCGATAATCTGCTATAATTTTGATTAACAATTTTAATGAAATGTTTAATCTAAATTTTAGAACATCATGACAACACTAGTGCCAACCAAGAAAAACGTTTCTTTACCAAACGTTTTCGATGATTTTTTTAATGATGGTTTTCTTGACATGCCTTCATTTTTTGCTTTTACAAATCAAAAGGGAGCTTTTATGCCCAATGTTAATGTCATTGAAAATACCGATAATTTTGAAATAGAACTCGTCGCTCCCGGACTTCAAAATAAGGATTTCAAAGCAGAGGTTAAAAATGGAGTCTTAACTATCAGTGCAGAAAAAGAAGAAGAAACCAAAGAAGAAGATAAAAATTTTAGAAAAAGAGAGTTTTCCTATAGCTCATTCAGCCGTTCTTTTGCTTTACCAGATAATGTAGCGACCGATAAAATTGATGCTAATTATAAAAATGGAATTTTAAAACTGACACTACCAAAAAAGAACAGTAGTCCTACGACTCCTGCAAAACAAATTAAAATTGGATAAACCTAAAAGTAAGATGTGCTAATAAAATATATTTTTCAGGCACATCTTATTTCCTTTCTGATTAAATAATCTCAACCTGTTGAAATAATTCAATAACATGAAAGTAATTAAGCACTCAGGTCATGTCGTCCCTTTCGACATAGAAAAATTAAAACTTTCTCTTCAAAAATCCGGAGCTCATCCTGGTCTTATCAAAGAATCTCTTCTACAAATACAAAATCAAATGTATGAAGGCATAACAACCAAGGAAATATACAAGCTGGCATTTGCGATCTTAAAAAAAGCGTCAAACGCACATGTCGCGCGATATAACCTGCGGTATGCATTACAAATGCTTGGTCCGGCAGGTTTTTTCTTTGAAAAATTCATATCCAGACTTTATCGTTGCTGAAGGCTACAAAACAAGAACAAATCTAACCCTGCAGGGAAAATGTGTATCGCATGAAGTAGATGTAGCTTTGAAAAAAGAGAACAGGGTCTGGATGGTGGAATGCAAGTTTCACAGCGACAGAGAAGGCACTTCAGATGTAAAAGTTCCCATGTATATTCTTTCCCGATTTAATGACCTCAAATTGAAACAGCATACTATTTTTAGCGGAAGCGAAAACATCGATTCCTGTATAATAGTCACTAACAATCGATTTACAAAAGATGCTGAAAATTTTGCCATCTGCAGTGGAATAACTCTTTTGAGCTGGGATTATCCTAAAAATGACGGTATCAAAAATAAAATAGATAAAGGGGGGCTCTACCCTATTACCTGTCTCACAACACTCACAATGGTTGAAAAAGAAAAATTGCTTATTCTGGATCAATTACTTGTAAAAGATCTTATTAATGATTCAAAAAGCCTACATAAAATAGGAATTAGTGAAAACAGGATTCGAAATGTATTAAAAGAAGCTTCACAAATTTGTAAACTTATTTAAAATGAAAATAAAATTTATTGGAGGTGCCGGAACTGTAACTGGTTCAAAAACACTCATAGAAAGTAATGGTATTAGAATATTGATTGATTGTGGGCTTTTTCAGGGACTTAAAGCCCTTAGACAACTTAACTGGGATCCCTTACCGGTTTTGCCTTCTACAATAGATTATGTACTTCTCACTCATGGTCATCTGGATCATTGCGGCTGGCTACCAAGACTCGTTGCACAGGGATTCACAGGTAAAATATACTGTACTTCTCCAACTAAGGATGTGGCAAAACTTGTTCTTTTAGACAGTGCTAAAATTCAGGAAGAAGAAGCTAATAAAGCCAACAAAGAACATTATTCCAAACATGAAAAAGCAGAACCGCTCTATACTTTACAAGAGGCTGAAGCTGTTCTTCCATTTTTTAAAATTATACAGCCTAATATATCAACGGTTATAGCCAATAATATTGCGGCCGTTTTTACTGGTGCAGGACATATTATTGGTGCCTGCAGTATTACACTTACTCTTGAAAATAAAACTTTGGTTTTCTCGGGTGATATAGGACGTGATGATGATGTCCTCATGTTTGCGCCCACAAAACCTATACTTGGAGATTATCTTTTTTTAGAAAGTACATATGGTAACCGCATTCATCCTAATCTGGATGCTAAAAAAGAGCTTGAATACTATATCAATACTACTATCGAACAAAAAGGAACTGTTATTATTCCTGGATTTGCCGTTGAAAGAGCACAGTCAATAATGTATTTGATATGGGAGCTTAAAACTGAAGGCAGAATTCCAAATGTACCTTATATTCTGGATACCCCGATGGGTGCTAGTGTTTTGGATATTTTTTTACAGAATATGCAATGGCATAAAATCTCAGCCAGTGACTGTCATGAAATGTGCAAAATGTTTCGCATAGTTTCTGAGTTTGAGCAAACCCTAAATATTATTGAAGATCCTCAGCCTAAGGTAATCATTGCTGCAAGCGGAATGGTAACCGGAGGACGCGTATTATCTTATTTTGAGCATTATATAGGCCTTGAAAAAACTACCGTGATAATTGTAGGATATCAGGCAGAAGGAACTCGTGGAAGAAGACTTCTTGAAGGAACCGATGAAATTAAAATATACGGAAACTACTATAATGTAGAGGCTAAAATAGTCCAGATAGAAGGACTCTCTGCCCATGGAGATCAGCAAGATCTTGTAAATTGGCTTTCAGACCTTAAAAATGTTCCCAAATGTATTTACTTAGTACATGGAGAAAATCTTCCGGCAGATGAACTCCGAATAAAAATTCAGGATCGATATGGTTTTAAATGCAGTGTTCCGCTTATAGGAAGTGAAATAGAAATTTAGATGTTTTTTTTCTTTTGAAATATTTTACTATTTCAAACCATAATACAGATACTGAACCTGTCAAAACACATAAAATGAGCTGAAAAATTGCAGGCATTTCAAAATTAAATAAAGAACGCAAAAAGGGTACTGTAAAAAGTAATATAACTAAAAGTATTGTAATACCTATTAAAAGAGACACCATAAAATTTTTATACTGCAGTGTTACCCATAATGAATAATAAAAAGATCGATTTACCAATGTGAGCACAACATTAGCCGTAATCAAAGTCAAAAAAACCATACTTCTTGTTCTGTCTTCATTCCATTGATTATAAACTGACCATTGGTATATGCTTAGTACTCCAATAGTAATAAAAATCCCTTGTAAAACACTTGTTATCAATTCTTTTGTCTCAAAAAAGTAGAAGTTAATGCTCTTGGTCCTCTCTGCATGGTATCTGCTTCAGCAGGTTCATTCTCATATAGTATCGAACAGGTTGGCCCCATAATAAGTTCGAGCAGGATTACATGCGGCGGACTGAATATATTCGGATAAATCCATCCTAAAACAAGTGGAATAAAAACAATCAGAATTATGGGGATATGTATTGATATAATATATTGAATTGCCTTTTTTAGATTTGTATAAATTCTCCTTCCCATTGCTATGGCATCTACCATTTTAGAAAGATCATCCTCTACCAAAATTAATGAGGCAGCATCTTTTGCTATAGCTGTCCCTTTTTTTCCCATGGCAATACCTATGTGAGTCGCTTTAAGGGAAGGTCCGTCATTAACGCCGTCTCCTGTCATGGCTACAATTTGTCCATTTGCTTTGAGAGCGTTGACAATCCTTAGTTTAGCTTCGGGGAACATTCGACTAAACAAATTGATATCCATTACTTTATTTTGTAATTCTGAATCACTTAACTTCATCAGTTCATCTCCTGTAATGGATTTGTCAAATCCCCTAAAACCGATCTGCTGAGCAATCGCGTTTGTTGTGCGGTCATTATCTCCGGTAATAATTTTTACGCCTATTCCGGCTTTGTAAAAAGACTTCAATACCTGCGAAATATTATCTTTAGGAGGATCATAAAAAGCGACCAAACCTTTAAATACAAACGGAATTTCCTGTTGAATTTCTGGAAAATTATTTCCTTCCAAAATACCATTGGCAACACCAAGAACCCTATATCCTTTACCGGTTAGTTGATCCATAGCCAATAATACAATTTCTCTTTCTTTAGTTGTAAGATGGCAAACTTCAAAAATAGCTTCAGGTGCTCCTTTTGCGGCGATAATACGATTTTCTGCCTCATCTTCAAAAACATGTGTCATCATTGGCGGTTTACCTGATAACGGATATTCATGAATCATTTTAAAATTGACCGTCAAATCGTTAGCTGTAAATTTTTTATAAATATTATGAAGGGCGATTTCCATCGGATCAAAAGGTATCGGCTCACTGGCCCACATAGCTGTTGTTATAAGTTCCTCGGTTTCTTTTAATTCTCTAAAAGTATCAATGTTGGTTTCCAATCCAGATGGCAGATAAAGACTTGCCAATTCCATTCTATTCTGAGTTATGGTTCCCGTTTTATCTGTACAGATAATGGTTGCACTGCCCAGGGTTTCAACCGTTTTCATTTGTTTGACTACAATGCCCATTTTCATTAGCCGGCGCGCTCCTAGTGCCATAAATGTTGTAAAAGCAACAGGAATTTCTTCTGGTAATATACTCATTGCCAAAGTAAGCGCTACCAAAAGGCTCCCCAAAACATTACCCATTCTTGAATAATTGATAGCCCAGACTAAAATAAAAACTATAACTCCGGCAAAAACCATTTTTTTTATAAAATTCCCGATCTGAATCTCTAATGGTGTCTTTTCTTCGGCAATAGCTTCGAGACTACTTCCTATTTTACCCAGCCTTGTTTGATTGCCTATTTCTGTTACTTTAATTATAGCCAGTCCGCTCACAATATTAGTTCCCGAAAACATTTTATTATCTTCCTTTTCTTTATCTTTAAAAACGGTCATTGATTCACCAGTAAGTATCGATTCATTTACAGAAAAATCATTTGAACGCATGATTACGCCATCAGCGGGAACCAATCCTCCTTCTTCAACTATTACCAGATCGGCTACAACAATATCTTGTGTTTTAATATTCTCTTGCTCGCCATTACGAATAACTTTGCATAAAGGCTCTGTAAATTCCTGTAATTTTGCCAATGCATTCTGACTTCTCTTTTCCTGGTAAAGTGATATTGCCGCAATTAATAAAATTGAAAATGCAAGGAATATTGCATCACTATATTGTTTATTGATAAAGTAAATCGCTGATGCAACAAGTAATAAAAGAATCATTGGTTCTGCAAAAATGCTTTTTAAAAAAGCTAAAAACCTGTTCTCTTTTTTATAATTATAGGTATTGATTCCAAATTTTGCTCTAAAACCTGCTACCTGCTCAACACTTAGTCCCTGTAATTCTTGTTCATTTGTATTCATAGGTCATATAGCTAAATTAGATTACAACATAATATTTAAAAGTACAAAATAAGCGTTTCGTTTAACGGTTGCTTCATTTAAAGTATTGAAATAGAACAATTACAATTATGCAACAATAACTGATGGAAATATATGTAGTCGTACTTTTAAAGCTTTTATAACCAAAGAATGTTCCTTGCAGAGTGTAAAAATTTTGAGCGTTTTATTGATCTTACTACTTTTCTCAATAATTACAATCGGTTTGAGTACAATATCGGTTATCTCTGAAAATTCATCTGATAGTAGTATAGTTGCACGGGCTGTACTTTTAAAACTTTTAAATTTTATTCCTTTATGTTTGGCTATACTAAAAAATGCTGTCATATAAGAACTTTCTACGGCGGCGAGAAATAAATGTTCTGCTGACCATGCATCGTCGTTTAGATTTTTTAAACACGAATAAGACGACACCTCTATATCATCGTTAAAAATAACGGTACTTACCCTTGCATTTTGATTCGCGTTACATTTCAAATCTACCTGATATTCCGCTGAAGTCTCCATATAATGATTTTTTGAAATATAGAAAGCAGTTCTCCACTGCTTCAAATCAATTTAACTGCTCATAACACTAAACTAAATTAGTGAGTTGCCTAATAAAAACAAATGATATCAAACATATCGTTTTAGGTGTTAAAAATTCAAACTGCAGATAAAAGTGCTAAAAATCATTATTAGAAATGATTCAGATCATTTTTACTCTTTGTGTTTTAATGCAATTTTACAAAGCTATTTTACAGCAATTTTTAGATACCTGATAGTGAACCAGCTTCTAATGATTTATAAAACTGAACCTAATCTTAACAACTAAAAAATAGTGAGCCATGGAAAATCAACAATTATTTGTAGCGAATTATAAAACACTGCGAGCAGGCTGAAGATGCAGTCAAAAAACTAAAAAAAAGTGGTTATGAAATTACAAAACTTTCAATAATTGGTAAAGACTGTTATACTGAACAAAATGTTCTTGGATACTTTAACATTTACGACAAAATGGAAAAATGGAGCACTACCGGATTATTTGCTATAGGACTATGCGGACTATTATTTGGATTTCTTTTTATTTTCAACTTCACCGCGAGTCTTCCCTACTTTAGAATACCAATAATATATGCTTGTGCGGCTATACTTCTAGGAGCTACGCTGCCACTTATTGGTATGGGATTTTCAAAAGAGAAAAACATAAAATATAAAACCGAAGTAAAAGCCCTAAAATATGTGCTATTTGCTCAGGAAACAAATGCCAATATTGAAATGATACGAAACATACTAGAAATTCATGTTCCTAAAGAAAATTCAATAGCAGAGAAAGAAAGTCGAATGCTTTTAGAAAGTCAAAGTTTCGAATTATAATAGAAATTTTAAAATTAATCCCTTTACTAACTATCAAAATGAGATGAAAATGAAAACAAATGAAGAATTACAAAGAGATGTTCAGAATGCTATCAAGTGGGAACCACAGTCGCATCTGCAGAAATTGGTGTAACTGCCAAAGACGGTATAGTAACACTTATGGGGACAGTAGATGCGTACTATAAAAAAATTGAAGCCGAAAATGCTTGCCAAAAATGTTGATGGCGTAAAAGCTGTTGTCGAGGAAATTGAGATCCGATATTCGAACGATAGTTCCGATGAAGATATAGCAAATAGTGCATTAAAAGCTTTAATTTATAACTTGGCCGTTCCTCATGAAAGTATTCAGATGAAAGTTGAAAAAGGGTGGATCACTCTTGAAGGACAAGTTACCTGGAACTACCAGAAAGAAGTCGCTGAGAAGTCTATAAGACATATAAAAGATATTAAAGGTGTTACAAATCATATCAGGATTAAAGCTGAAATACAAAACGAAATTGAGAAAAAAAAATATTAAAAGAGCCTTAGCACGCAACTGGACACTGCATTCTGAAAACATATTTGTCAGGGTCGAAGGGCAAAAGGTGATATTAACCGGAGCTGTTTCTTCTCTTTATCAAAAAGATCTGGCTGAAAAAATAGTCTGGAAAACCCCTGGAATCTGGTCAGTAGATAATCAGCTTATTGTCGAGTATAAATATGCCATATCAGAATAACTAAAAGGGAGATGCTTTTCTCCCTTTTATTCAGGATTTCAGAAAGCATAAAAAAATTCACTTTTACAGTATAACAAAAAAAAAATAATCTTAAAATAAAAGTCATGAAAACAATAATAACCTTAATGGCAATTACAGCAATTACAGCCGTAATCCTGATCAATAATATAAAAAAATCCAAAAAAAGTTAATTCTAAAATATAAATATCATGGAACCAAGCTGGATCATATTAACATTTATGAGTATCGTCATTTTAATTGTGATGATTTACATCTTTATACAAAATAATAAAGATCGCAAACAATATGAAAAAGATTTAAACACACCTTCAAATCTCTATGACAATGAATCTGAAGTAAATGACTTAGATAAATTTTAGTATCATTTTAATTTCTATCATAAATAACATAAATATGAAAACTACAATACTTTATGTACTGTTTGCTATTACAATGACGCTGACACTAGTGAATCGCTATACTGCTTTTTATATCAATAATTCAATACTTCATTTTGTTATCTTTTTTATTGCAATTATAACTTTTGTATTTATCATTGGTCATTTAACTGGAAAATTAAAAAGTATAAAATCACAGTTCCTGACATTCATTATCGTTGGGGTTTTATGTTTTTTACAATCCTTTCTCAACTGGGGCGGCGACTGGAAAACACAAAACATTTTATACAGGAACTTAACCAACAATAATAAAACGATAGAATTTCAAATGCGTGGTGACCGTTTTTCATTAGGATATAAAAAACGGGTAATAAACAGATTCAAATTATTTCCAGGATTTGACTGGACTACTGATATTGACACTATAACAATGAATCACAGGCAATGGGAAAAAAATGAATCTCTATGTAAATGAAATGAAGTTATCTTCAAAATAGCTCTAAACTGGCTTTCTTATCAATTTAAAAAATAGCCATCGCCTTTTGCCTATTATACAAAACTAGAAAACATGAAAAAAATACTTGTTACCACCGACTTATCTTACCGTTCCAAACCAGCCGTACGTTTTGCGATACAGCTTGCCTCGCAGACTGGGGATGAACTTACGTTTTTATATGTAAATACATCTATTATTATTGATCCCTGGTCAGCTGTTACTTTTGCCGGTCTTCCTGAGCCTGATACTAAAAAACAGGAACAAGTCCTTACCAAATTTATACATACACTATACAGACAAACCAAAATACAACCGGGTAAAATAAATTATAGAGTTGAAAATAAACTAGATGTAAATGAAGCCATTTTGGACTGTGTAAAAACAGTCAAAGCCGATTACATTTGTATGAGTACAAGAGGCGGCGGTCTTGTAAATAAACTGTTAGGCAGTCATACTACCAGAATGTTACATGATTCACCCGTTCCGATACTGGTTGTTCCCAGACATTACAGAATAAAAAAAATAACTAACGTTTTATATCCATCTGATTTAGAAAATATTCAAAATGAGTTGCCTTTGATTAAAAAATTCACTGCTTCATTTGATGCTTCAATCGCAGTATACCATTATGATTATTTTAAAGAGGAAGAAGAAATCAATAAAAAATTTAATAAAATAGAGCATAAATTCAAATCCGAGAAAGTATCCTTTTATTTCAAAAAATTAAATCCGGAAGTATCTTTACTACGTCACCTGCAAATTGACATTATAAAAACCAAACCTTCGATTATAACGATGTTTGCTAAAGAAAACCGAAGCTGGTTTGAGCAACTTTTTGAGCCCCTTAAAACTTCTGAAAAGGGTTTTAATACAAGAACACCAATGCTTGTTTTTAGAAAATAATTAATTTCAACTAATTCGGATAAAGCGGCTTCCGTGTTTTCCGTACCACTTTGTAATCCCTCTATCTTACTGCTTGATTATATTTAACCGGGTTTGAACCCTAATTATATTCCATTAAAAAAGAATAATTCAAAAATCATCACAATGAAAAAAATTAAATGGATTACTATACTGTCTTGCATTTTATTGGCGCAATGTTCAAGTTCAAACATGGTCAGTTCCTGGAGGACCTCAGCCCCGGCTAATCTTGAAACTGGCCGAATTGTGGTAGTTGGAATAATAAAAGAAGAGGACAAATCACTTCATAAACAAATGGAAAATCATCTTGCTGATGATCTTTGCAATCTTGGTTATGATGCCATATCTTCTATTGAACTTTATGGGGTTAAAACACTTGAAGGACTTGATGAACAACAGGTTCTTTCGAAATTAAAACAAAATGACATAGTTCGCAGTTTTAACAATTGTATTACTTAGTAAACAAAAAGAAAAATACCATGTACCAAAAAGCATGTTTGACTTAGAAGACAGATATAATACTAGTAATTTTTCGATTTACTATACCGCTATTTATGGCAAGATATACGAAGAAGGATATTATGTTAACGATACGAATTATTTTTGGGAAAGTAATCTTTTTAGCATTTCAGACCAGAAGTTAATATATTCAGTAGAAACACAATCCTTTAATCCTTTCAATAAGGCAAGTATGGCACATGAGTATGGAAAATTAATTATATATGATATGCTCGAAAATAATATAATTAAGGATATTCATAAAAGAAGAGAATGAGAAAACATGGCTTTTATAACGGATACAAAAACTTAAATTAAGAGATCTAAATTCAAATCCAATTAATTGGTTTTGGTTGAAATTTTGGTTTTAATCCATAATGTTTAATACTATGTTCAATGATAAAAAGCTTTGCTTCTTCAATATCATCTGTTATCATAAATAATTTAGAATCAGCATCATTTATAGTTCCCCGCTGTTTCATAAGATTAATATGTTCAATGAGTGCTTTATGATATTGTGTGTTAAAAATTATAATAGGAAAGTTTTTAATCTTGCCAGTCTGGATAAGTGTCAGGGCTTCAAAATATTCATCTAACGTTCCAAAACCACCGGGCATGACCACAAAGGCAAAAGAATATTTTACTAAAAGTATTTTACGGATAAAAAAATGTTTTGTTTCTACCCATTTATCAAGATAGGAATTAGGCATTTGATCAACAGGAAGTTTAATATTACATGCAACGGATTTTCCTCCAACTTCTTTTGCTCCGCGGTTTGCCGCTTCCATAAGACCCGGTGCCGCCTGTCATTATCGTAAAACCAAGCTTGGCGTATTCACCTGCGGCTTTTCTGGTAAAATCATAATAAGAATGATCTTCGTTAAAACGTGCCGATCCAAAAAAAGTAATACAAGGGCCAATATTATAGAGTTTCCTAAAGCATCTTATGAGCTCCCATAAAGTAGCCAATATGAATTTCAGCTCGGTAAACCTGGATTGCGGGCCTTCTAAAAACTGAATTTCAGAGATATCGCTTTGAGTTTTCTGATGTTTCATGATTTATATTATTTAATAGTTAACATAAGTAAGGCTGTTCGAGATTCACTTTTAAATGATTTACTACTTTTATGACGCCGGGGGTTTTATAAGCAATTCTTTCAGCTTCTTCTTTTTGAAAAAGTGAACCAACTGTTCCGGATAACTGAACCGTTGCACCCGCAACCTGAATGTTAATTTCATCCATATCAAACGCCCAATGTCTTTGTAATGCCTTTTCGAGCAATTCTTTTTCGACCTGATCAAAAAGTTCTCTTTTGAGTTTAATGTTATTGATTACCCCTCTTATTCCTACTTGGTTTTCTACCAATTCCTGTGCAATATCTCTCTGGTAATTCCAAGGTAAGATGCCCTCAAGTGTAACCCAGCCTTTTTCTACGGTTATAGTTATGGAATCTTTTGGAACAATATGATTCTCTTTAAAATTACTGACAAGCTGTTCTGCAATAAGCTGATCAGAAACTGCAGATGATTTTTCAATTATTACCTGGATTTCATCTACAATTGTCGCTACTCCTTTAATTTTTTTGCGGCATGCAGGGCTTCGTTTTTTTTTACGAGTGAATCCACATTTCCCGTAAGGATAACTATTGCATCTTTTACAATCACGCCAATTTCTGCCGCATGCAACAAAGGCTCAAATTTAATTGCTTCCTGCACCTCTCTTTGCAAAATTTCATTACTTTTCATCTCTTTTTAATCTTAATTATTAATTAAATTCTACCACCAGTTCATTATCTACGTACCATACTCCCGGCGTATTCCATGCAATTCTTTCTGCTTCATCTTTCTGAAAAAGAGAGTCAACTATACCACTGAGGTATATTGTTTTACCATCAACTCTGACTTTTATATTGTCTACATCAAGAATCCAGTCATGCGGCGAAGGGCTTTTTCAACAATTTCTTTTCCCAGTTCATTTTTTATCTCGGCTTCTATCTTTATCTTATCAATAACTCCTCGTACTCCGGGCAGGTAACGAATAGCATTATCTGCCGCTTTCCTTTGAAAATTCCAATGAAGAATTCCTTTAAGAGTTACCCAGCCATTCTCTACGGTAACTCTGATTCTATGATCAGGAACCGCCCAGTTTCCATGCAGTGCTTTTATGACAGCACTGGCAATGTCAGTATCGCTTTTAATGTCCGAAAAATATAAATCAACTTTTACATCATCTACAACTGCCTTTACTCCGGCAACACTTTTTACAGCATGCTCGGCCTCTTTTTTTTGAGTGTAATTATCCACCGTTCCTCCAAGAGTAACGATACCATCTTTGACATTAACATCAATTTCATTAGAGCTTAAAAGAGGTTCCCATTTGATGGCATCGATTACTTCTTTGCGCAAAACATCATTACTTTTTTTCATGGTAAAAATTTTTAAAATTCTACTTAGACTAATATGCTTTAAGCTTTTTAGTCATTGATTTTTAGCAAAATTCGAATAATGAAAGCGAAATAAAAATGATTCTTATCAATCTTAAAAATGATCTACAGCATATTATTATAAAATCATATCCTATAGTTTTGTCAAAGAAAATTGTCTGTGAATTCCGCTGATAAAATATACTAAAACATATTGATTCATAATTGATTACATTATTACGACAGCCGTTAAAACCGAATATTTTTTTGATTTTTAAACAATTAAAAAAATAGAGTTTATCTAATTAAAAAATTAATCAAATCTTAAGCATACAAAAAAAATAAGATACCAGACAATTCGTTATTTCGTATATATCTAAAAACATACTCCAGAATGAAGTTAATTACATTATTCCTTTTATTAATAGTGCTTCCTATAAATTGGGAACCTGACTTTAATAACGCCAAAAAAATGGCAAAGGAAAAACACGAATTAATCCTGCTGAACTTCTCCGGTTCAGACTGGTGTGGCCCTTGCATCGTCTTGCGCAGAGACTATCTTGAAAGTCAGGTTTTCACAGATATGGCCAATGAAAATCTGGTACTCGTTAATGCTGATTTTCCAAGAAAAAAGAAAAATATAGGCACTGCTGAACAGGTTAAACGAAATGAAGATCTAGCAGAAATTTACAATAAAGAAGGAAGTTTCCCCTAACCCTGCTTTTGGATGCGGATGGAAAAGTTCTTAAAACCTGGCACGGAAAACCTGAAACTACTCCTGAGCAGTGGACAGCCGAAATAAAAGCAATCTGTGATAGCAAAAAGTAACATACTGAAAAAACAGAAGTATTCCGAGTCCCTAAAACTCATGGGAAACAACTTTACTATAACTGTTGTGGCCGAAAATGAGAAAACAGGAAAGGAGAATATTAACCTTGCTATTGAAGAAATCAGACGCATCGAAAGACTTTTGACTACGTATAAAGACGACAGTCAAACCAATCTGATTAATGAAAATGCAGGAATTAAACCTGTAAAAGTAGATCCTGAAGTTTTTAATCTTATCGAAAGATGTATTGGAATTTCAAGAATTACACAAGGTGCATTTGATATTTCTTACGGAAGTATCGATAAAAGTCTTTGGAATTTTGACAAAACAATGACCAGTCTTCCTAATGCTGAAACGGCACTCAAAATGGTACATCTTATCAATTACAGAAATATTATTCTGGACAAGGAAAACACAACCGTCTTTTTAAAAGAAAAAGGAATGCGGATTGGTTTTGGAGGTATTGGAAAAGGATATCGCCGAAATGGCAAAACAAGTACTGCTTAAAAATAATGTACAAAGCGGTATTATTAATGCAAGCGGCGATCTTTCTGCCTGGGGATTACAGCCTAATGGCAAAAAATGGACCATTGGCGTAGCAGATCCTGATTCGCCAAATGCGGCATTCTCTTATATGGTAATCTCCAATAAAGCAGTCGCAACATCAGGTAATTATGAAAAGTTCGTAACCATTAACGGCAAAAAATATTCGCATACCATTGACCCAAAAACAGAGTCGCCAATAACCGGAATAAAAAGCGTTACCATCATTGCTTCAAATGCAGAATTTGCAGATGCAATGGCCACTCCAATAGCGGTAATGGGCATTAAAGCCGGCTTGTTTTTAATAGATCAGATACCGGAGTTATATTGTATTATCATCGACGACAACAATAAAATTTACACATCAAAAAACATTAACCTGAAATGAAAAAGCCAAAGCAAAAAAATCTCGTGCTCCTATGCAGTATTGCTTTTATCGGCATACTGTCCACTTCCTGCACTTCGGTAAAGGAATACCAGAAAGGAAAAATCAACGATTCTGAAATGGTCCTTTCTAATAGAAAAATCGAAAAAACAGAACTCAGTTTTCAATCCTACCGTGAAGGAGCTTCCGGAGCAAATTCAGGAAAAAGCGGCGGTGGTCGCGGTTGCAACTAATTTTCATACTACCAAAAAATGAAAAGAATATTCATTACAGGATTTGCTTTACTGGCATTATTTCAAACAAGAGCGCAAAATGTCCCTACTGATTCTACCAGCTATAAAAGCAAAAAATTAAAATTGGAAGAAGTAAATCTTGTTTCCAGTTATTATAAACAAGACGGAAATAATTCGGCCGTTACAGGAGGGATTGGTTCTGAACACCTTACCGATATTGCTAATACCATAGATGTTAAACTGGTAAAGTACGGCGAAACCGGAATCAAACACACTTTTGATATCGAAGCAGGTATTGACCATTATACCTCAGCATCATCAGATATGATTGATTTGAGTGCCAATTCATCAGCATCCTCTGCAGATAATCGCTTCTACCCTTCTCTAACTTATCTGAGAGAAAACGAAGAGAAAGGAAGAACATTGGGTATTGGCGTTTCATCATCAACCGAATTTGATTATCAGTCTTTTGGAGGTAATATAAGTTTCTCACAAAAAACAAAAGACAGAAACGGAGAATTTACCGCTAAATTCCAAACCTTTATCGATCAGCTAAAACTGATTGAACCTGTTGAGCTTCGCACTTCGGGAGGCGAAGGTTATGGCGGCGCGAACCGAAATACTTTTGCAGGGACTTTGAGTTATTCTCAGGTGGTAAACAAAAACCTTCAGGTAATGCTTGTGGGTGATGTGATCAGTCAAAACGGATATTTAAGCCTTCCTTTTCACAGGGTTTATTTTACTGACGGTACTGTTCATCAGGAAAAAATGCCCGATACAAGGTTAAAAATACCGCTGGGAATCAGAGCAAGTTATTTCTTAGGTGACAATGTAATTATCAGGGCTTATTACAGGTATTATAGTGACGATTGGAGCTTAAAAGCACATACCGCTGATCTTGAAATTCCGGTAAAATTAACACAGGCATTTTCACTTAGTCCGTTTTACCGATATTACACACAGACAGGAACGAAATATTTTAAACCATACGGAGAACATACTGCCGCTGATGAATACTACACCAGCAACTATGATTTGTCTAAGTTTGACAGCAGTTTCTTTGGAATGGGAATGAAATTTACTCCACTTAATGGAATTTTTGGTCTTAAACATTGGAATACTCTGGAGATACGTTACGGCCATTATACCAGAACTACCAATATGACTTCGGATATTATAAGTATCAATATTAAATACAAATAAAAAACAATCAATACAACTAGAGTATTAAAATATCTGGACTTACTCTCTTATGAAGTTGCCTTCTAACTTGCCACAAAAATTTAATTTGCATTTTTCTTAATTCTTTCAATTCAATTTAAAGATGTAATTTTTTTTCTATTATTCCACATAAAATTGTATTTTTGCCTTTCAAAATAATTGAGAATTATACATTCATTTTAAACAAGTTAAGAGCTAAAAATCGGCCATTTAAAATTTGTGGCATATTCGTGGCGCAGTACATTTTGAACCCAGTTACAAATATTAAAAATGCAGTATATATGGGAGGCCTTGGATTTATAGTTCGAATCCCTCTTTTCTCCGCTGAAACTTCAAACCCCTAACATTTGTTAGGGGTTTTTGTTTTTATTATACTAAAACAAACTATCTTGTTCTGCATTGAAAATTTTTAACGATACTGGTGAATTGATATATGAAAAATCATTTCAAACAAGTGAATTAATATTGGCTACGATCTGGAAGATATTAAAAGCGATGAAGAGCTTGAAAAATATATTTTAGATAAAGCGAGAGATGTGCTTGCCCATAATTCATTTGTGGATATAACCGATTAGAAAAAATAACAAAACAAGATAGCATTTTAAATCAACCAGAAGATAGTTTTGAAAACTACAAAGTATTTAAAGAATATCAAAATGGTAAAAGGCCTTTATTTTGTATTTCTCTTGCGGTAGAAGTTATCACATTTATTGGGTATTCAAAACGCCTTCGAAAAGTGGCTGATATCATTTATTGTTGTTAAACTTATGAATTCAAGTATTTTCATAAAATTAAAAACCAAAAAAAATATTTTGACTATTTCATTAATAAAAAAAAAACAAATTAATTTATTAGTTATTATATTGGTTTGTTTATTGATAAATAACCACTAAAGACAATTCCCTCAAAACTTTCACCTTCTTTATCATAATATCTGATATTCACCAAACTACCTCTTTTACCATTTATATATATATAACCAGAAGAATCTGATATCAATTCAATTCTCCCTCGCCTAGGAATTACGGTAATTAAAAAATCTTTCTTCCCAAAATATTCTCCACCATCTAAATTACTGTACAATTCTAATCCTTTTGGAGCTGTAACAAATCTCTCTCCTTCTTCACGAGGATCAGAAACTTGTATGCTTTCAATTTCTTTGAGATTTATATATTTTTCACCCTCAATCAGCGAAATTTTTGCAAAATATTTTAAAACACTACCAACTTTAACAACTTTTATATCTCTTAAATATTTAAAAGGAATACTGGATGAAATTGTCTTATAATTATTTGTATTTGTCACTTCATAAACTTTTAAGGAATCTTGACCTGCATAAACCTCATCATTAACAATTTTAGTATCATATAATGACTTAGGTATTTTTTCAATAGGAAAATCAACTTTGCTTAGTAAAATATCCATTGATAAAAGATCATAAATATATCCGTTTGATGGATTTTCAGTTCTTTTAAAGTAATTACTTATTTTTTTACCATCAAAAGACATATAGCTAAACTTATAATTCTTTCTATAAAACTCAAAACGTTCTTCATATTTAATGGGATAATCAGAAATAGTATGAACTGCTAAAGTATCAGTAATATAAGCATTAGCATCCATTAAATTTTCTTTGTTAATATGATAACCAATTCTTTCATAGCTTGAAGTCCCGTCTCCATCATAGCTTTCACTAAAAAAACTTTTTCTACCCTTTTTAACTGATTTCCATCGTAAAACAAATTCAGAGTATCTGTTTTATATTTTAATACAAAGCTTTCTTTTTTTGTGTAAGGCTCAAAATATTCTCCCTTTTCTAATTCTTTATTGTTATTTTTTTCTATTACTTTAGACTCTTTTTTTTGACAGGAGAAAAAAAGAATTGTTATTAATAAAATTAATTTTTTCATTGATTGTATATGACTATCCTCATTTTTTTAGTTAAAGTATCCAAATTAGCGATTTGATTACAAGAGTTTTTCTTTCACAAACATTATGCTATTTTATAGAACAGTTTTACTCATCACTCATTTCTGGCAGACATTCTATCTTTTCTTTATTTAAATCAATTTCAATAATTTTTTCATTTACCAAATCGAATTTTACAGCTTTTTAAATTTTTATCATATTTTCCAACTGAATTTTCTTTATCAAAAACAACTGCAAAACATGAATTTCCTTCGTTTGTATTGCATGCGTAGCTGAAAATTTTTCCTTCTCCTAAAATATAATTATAGTCACCTAATTCAGAATATTTTTCAAGTCTTTTCAAATCTTTACATTTCCATTTATCTTTTTCAACTCTCCTAAAAAGAGCAATACATAAGTAACCACTGTTTTTTTGAAGTGAAAAAACATAATTAGATAAACGAATAATGTCCTTATCATCTTCATATTGATCTGGCAAATAATCTTTCAATCTTTGATATGCTATATCTCCATCTAAAGTTGAATCAATAATAAATTCATTATGATTTTTATTGAAAATAAATTTCCCAATATTGTAATTGACTTGTACATCAGAAAAATCATAATCCTTTTCACCATATACATTATTGATTACAAACTTTTTAGATTCATTTTTATGAATCCTTTTTTGATTTGAAGATCTAATTTTGCTAACCTTTGGTTGTTTCTGATTACACGAGACTAATACAAAAGCAAGTATTAACACTAAATTTCTCATTTATATTTTATACGAAAATACATTATTAAATCAAATTTTTTACTTATTTAAAAGATTAAAACAATTAAAATAATTTCACTTACTAATACAAATTTGAATTTTAATCTTCCACAAAATCAAATATACTTTCATTAATTGCTGGATCACCAACAATAATAAATTTTGAATCTATTATTTCGTTATTTTTGTTCATTATGAATATCACCGCAAATTGTTCTGTCTCGCTCAAACAAAGTAGAAGTAACTTATCTTTATTTGAAACTTTTCCTAAAACATTAAAACCTTTTTCCTCTTTAATATAGTGATCCACTGATTCATAAAAAAAATTATATACTTCTTCAGAATGACTTTTGGAAAACAAAATATTCTTTATTTCTTTCACATCAAAAAAGGTAGTATTTGAAGGAGTAAATTCATCCGATTCTAAATATGATTTAAGATTAACATTACCACTAATTGGAGCTGTTTTCTTTATAGTATAGTCCAATCTTTCAGTAGGAGACATTAGTTCTTCATTGGGTGGAATAAATTGATCAACAATTTCAAATTTTCCTTTATCATTAACTTTGTAATCAACATAAGGATAAAAAGGTCTGCCAGATTCAATTTGACAATGAATTATGCCATTTATCTCAATATAAACACTTGATGTACATTGACAAATTTGTTGATTGTATTTTGATAAATCCAGAAAATCAATTAATTCATCTTTTGAATTGTAATTTAATAATATGTAAGCTGACTCCAGATTTGAGATTATTACTGTATTAAAATTTGATCTCAATTTTATTCTGTTTTTTATTCTTATCCATCCAAATTCCTTTTTATCAATATAGCCAAGTTTTTTTAGTTTTGCTACAGCTCCACTATCTAAAACTATCTTATTGAATAATAATGATTTATATTGAAAATCATTATTACCATCAATTCCGTCTCCTAAATCATCTCCATTAAAATCAAGCCTTAATGTATCTTGTGGCTCTGTCAGCCCTATATCAGTGATTCTTAAAAGATCATTCTTAGGTTGTTTATTTACTGATTCTTTTTTTGCAACTAAAAACAATGAGTACTAAACAAATAACTGTTATTTTATAAATAATACCATTCATAATAATTAAATATAATTTTATCATCTTATCCTATTCTATTGTTCTTAAGTTTTAATTCAAGGTTTTTGCTTTTTTTGTACGAAAATACACTTTTAAAATTTACAAAATCACTCATCCTAAAATATAAAAAGCGCAAAAACAAAATTTTTGCGCTTCTTATATTTATTTGTCACCTTGTCTTTTATAAATTCTAAAAATTAAATTTACTCATCACTCATTTCTGGCAGACATTCTATCTTTTCCTTATTTAAATCAATTTCAATAATTTTTTCATTTACCAAATCGAATTTTACAGCTTTTAAAATTTTATCATATTTTCCAACTGAATTTAGTTTATCTAGAACTACTGAATAGCATGAATGCCCAATATTTGTTTCACATTGATAGCTAAAGACCTTATTATCTCCTAAATCAAAATAAGACTCTTGTTTTTTATATTTTTCGAGTTCGAGGACTGCGATACATTTATATTTATTGATATCTATTATTTTAAAAAGGCCAATGTAAAACCTTCCTTCATATTTTAAAGTTGCAAACGTAAAATCATCAATTAGTATTACCTCGTTTGGATGGTCTTTGGGATTTCGCAAAACTTCAAACAATTCAAGATTTTTTGTTTTAAGTAATAAAGTATCTACTAAACATTTTTCAAATTCTTCATTATATACATATTTGCCTATATTATAATCAACAATTAATTGTATAAAATTAAAACTATTGTTTTCATAAATTTGATTAATATTAAATAGTTGTGGATTAAATTCATCTTTACTATTTAGTACATTACTAATATCTTTAATTTTCTTATATTTTTTTACATCATCTTTTTTTAAATTACAAGAAAAGATTATTATCACAAATATTAGAAAGCTTACTTTTTTCATATTACTTTATTTTTGAGGCTAAAATATTAGAAACATATTTTAATTAGAACTAAAAATAAAAATTGCAAAGAGTCATAAAAACCTTTGCGTTTTTTATTAATTAATTAATAAATAAGTTGTTTTACGGAAGTTTAATTTGTTCTGGATTATCCTTTTTTATTGAAAACTTAATTTTTTCAACCCAATCAGTATCTGTGACATTTAAAGTCACTCTAAAAAATAATATCTCATTCTTTTCATACATAAATTCTGTATACTTAATAATTGAATATTTATTAAATTCTCTGTTTTAATCTTAAGATCACTTTTTTTTATTTTTTTTAATAAGAACATTTTATTCTCACTATTTAGAAAAATCTCCGATATTCTATTATGATAAACGTCAAAATTAATATGATATGAATCACTACCAACATTTTTTACGATAGAGCTATCATTAAGGCTGTAATTGAGTATTTTTAAGTTAAGGCTTTCTTCATTAATTTTGATATTTTCTGAACTTTTTATAGTATCAAGATCGATTGCCCAAAAGTTTTTGATTGTATCTTTCCCTTGTTTTTCTTCTAACCTATCATATTTATCTGATTCTTCTGCATGAGATATTTATCGTTTCTCATTTCTCGTGTTTGATTCTGATTTTTTTTACAACTTACTATAACTGAAATGATCAATATTATTAATATTTTTTTCATAGTCACTTTATTGCAATTCTAAAAACATATCTGCATTCTCTTTTTAAATAAAGAAATGATAATTAGTCTGCTGACACAGTATCCGCTTCAATATCTTTTAAGTTAATATAGTATTCAACACCAGTCTCTGTCTCTAGAATTTTTGCAAGTACTAATTTTTCATTTTCGTTTTTCACCACTTTAATATCTCTCAAATACTTAAATGTCCATTTTTCATAAAACTGATTTTTAATTTTTATTAAACTTTTAACATCATATAAAGCAATTTTTTTATCCTGATAAATGACTAAACCTAACATGTCTTCAATATGAATATTAATTACTGATTTGGGATAATTGTAATTATTACTTTTTGTTAAAGCTATATCAAGATTTAGAAGCTCACTATCATAAAAATAATTCTCAATCTTCCCCTTTTCTTCCAAACATTATTAATTAACCGATATTCAGAATTTTGTTTAAAATCACCGACTGTCTTAATACTGTTCAATTCTGTAATTACAGCATTAAATTCATAATTTTCATCAATACAGTAAATCGTTTTAAAATAAAAGGGATCATCATCCACTATATCATATTTTGGTGTTACAAAATCATTAATAGTAACTGATCTTAATTTATCTTTTAAGTAATAAAACTTTAAAGTATCATTATTAATAACCAATGTATTTAAGCTGTCTGTTCTAATTATATATTCATTATGATCTATTTTATAATCTTCTGTTTTCTTTCTAAAACAAGACACTAAAATAATAAGTAAGGCAAATAGCAGTATTTTCTTCATAATATTTTTTTCTAATCAAATATATAAGTTTTACTTAGTTATTTCAATATGAATATGATTATAATGATCTATTGGTCTATTATATGGATCTAAAATTTTTGTAGCTCCATTATCTTGAGCAATTTTACGTATTTTTTCGTGAAACTCTAAAGAAAATGCTGGTTTGCCTTTCTTACCCATATGAACCCCATCTATTTTATTAATATCAAATGCTACTCCTTTATAATGATAACTATTAATACTATGTGAAGCTCCAGTAATTTCTGAAATATTTAATTTATAATTTTTACTCAATTCATATAAAACATATAGCATTTCTGATAAAATTGAAATTTCACCACCTGGTGCGTTCTCATAATTACTTCTTTTAGAATTTTTACCTAGACTCGTATCAGTAATGTTATCAACTGCCATAGCACTATCCTTTATGCCAGATTCGTGAGAATTTGCAAAATTACCCTGCAACTCTTTAATATTTTATCGGCTAAAACCTGATTAAGTTTTCTAGTTTCATTAATATCTATTGCATATCGTAATCCCTTTGCCTTCATTTCACGATATCTGGCTAACAACTCGCCAGATTGTATTATTTCATCATTATTACCTTTATTAAATCCATCGTTTTTAGTATCCATTGCAGAATTTTCTTTATACTTTGGATTTACTTTTTCATTATCCCTATCTTCTTTTGTTAAATATTTTTTATAAATATCTACATTATCGCCCTGGCCTGTAGCCCTCGGCGCAAATATTATCATATAAACATCTTCCGGTCTTTTAACTTTTTTATGATTATTAAAAAGCATAAAGTATTTTTTAACGTAATCTAATTGATCTTCTGGTGATAATAACGCTAATTTTTGCTTGTAATCATTGATATCTTTTTGAGTTACAGCACCAGCTGTTGTAGGATTTTCTGAAATCCCTTTTTCCTTTAAAATAAGAGATATAACCGCATCTTTTGTAAATTGGGCTAAACCAATAGCTTTACCTTTTACTAAATCTGGATTATTCTTATGTTCTTCTTTTGAAACACCTACATATCCATTTTTAGTTAATTGTATTAACGAACTACTAAATGTTTCTGCAGTTTCAACAGACATGGCAATCATTAAAGCATTTGCCATATTATATTTTTGTTCTTCTCCCCACAATTCTTCACAAATTGAAACAACTTTTTTTCTAAACACCACACTTACTTTTCCTCCCCAAATCACTTGGAGATCATTTTCATCTATTTTTCTATTAATATTCCCCTCACCCACAACCATCGTCAACAATTTATCCGTCAAATGTTTTGTAGAATAACCTTCAACACCTGCGTAATACTTTATTTGCGATCCGTTTTTGAGTTTTTTATCAAGGTTCATTAAAGTGAAACTAGTCATTGCAACTCCTTGCGAACTAACTTTTGCTTTGTTACTAAAAGATGGCTTCTCGCCTACTTTATGAGCCGTCAGCATAATTTCCTCTCCTACCATATTTTGGGTTTTTGCTACGATGGTAATAATTGCACCCTTTTTGCCAAATGGAACCTCATCCTCTGCTTTTACCCTTGTACCGCCATAAGTAAAGTAAACATCAAGTATTTTTTTATCTGTTGTCACAGACAATGTAGTATCAGATTCATAATTAGCTGGTGACTGAAATGGATACGGCTTACTGTTCTGAATTCCTAATAGTTTAAATCCGATTTTTGCATTTGTATTTTTTTGAAATCCAATGAGTTTCTGGAAATCAGCATCAAATTTCACTTCTTCAAAAATTTCACCTTTTGAATTCGTTTTTACATCAATATAGTGATTGGTTTTTGTGTTATTTAAATAAAAATATACTCTCACTATTTGATTTTCATAGTATGGTATAGAAGCGTTTATGTAATTGCTTTCTCCTGAAAAACCAGAAGTTGTTTTTTTACTTCCGTCGCTCCATGCCCAGTAAGCCTCTGCAATTTTTGGTTCTTGGACTTCCATTTTAAAAACACATTCTGACTTTACTCCTTTCTGGCGATCGCTGAACGCTTCTACTGTATAATGCCCTGCCTTTTGCGGAAGAGGCATTATAAAAGTATTCCATATGTGAATATATGCTTTTTTAGGATCTTTTTTATCTGTAAGCAGTATAGTTCCTGGAGCTATATAAGGCTTGTTATTAGAATCATAAATCATCCATTTTACATCTTCTTTTTCTTCATCTGTAGGAGGATTTATTTTGAAATTTTTGGCTTCTAAAGTTATAGTACTATTTGCATTCCCTGATAAAAACACATTTTCATTTGATCCATTTTCAAGACCAATACTTGTAACTTCATTTTTAATTACAGAGGTTTTAAATTCCTTAACCAATGCATATTGATCTTTACTTGCAACTTTAATTTTATAAGTCCCTAAATCAGGCATAGCTAGTTTGATTATACCAGTTGACTCTAATTCTTTTTCTTCTGATATTAGAGTTGTTTTACCAATGATCGACGTTTCGATCTGATAATATAATTTTAAAGGATTTAATGTTTTTACTGTATTATTTTTTAGAAATATCTTAAAGGTTTTTTCTTCAGTAAAAGGTCTTATAAATTCAGTTTTAGCATCTACCGGCGGAGTAATTACAATGTCTTGTGCAACTATTTTTAGTTCTACAAAAGTAGCTTTAGTCGCATTTTTTTTCTGTTTTATAGTATGATCTTTTCCGTAGGCATCTATTCTATATGTTCCAGCTGTATCAAAATTGTAACTAAACGATGTGCCCTCATTTTTAAAAATAATTTCCTTCTTGGTATTGGTATTATAAACTACCCAATTAATATTCTCTTTTTTATTTACCTTCTGATTTATAAAAGCTTCATCTACAAAAAAGTCCAGACTCTCACCAACAATAAATGAAGTAATATTACTATCCTTAATTTTTACTGCCCCCTTGTTTACTCCGCTTCCATCAAGATAAGTTGTACTAACTTCTTTAAGGAATACATAAACCTCTTCTTTTCCAATAGAAGCATATAATTTATCTGCACTCAGGTTAGGATAAATTTTTGTTTTAGTAGTTATGGTAATAGTACCAGGCAAGGTATCGAGTCCCTCGACTTCTTTCAGCAATAAAAACAGTTCATCATATTGTTCAAAAAGATTTGCAATGTTAGTTTTATCATTAGCTAACTGTTTTTTGATTGTTTCCCAACGGTCTTTATTTGTTTTAGAAATAAATCCTTTAAGGATATTTCCATCAATTGCTTCGATCATTTTTTTGCGAATGCTTTCCCAATTAAAATTTTGAATTTCAACGGGTGATGAACCTGACTGTTTTAAAGCAGTATACATTTCTGTAAATAATGTTTCATCTGGTTTTCCGTTAAAATCTATTGCTGTGTATCCCTCATCAAAAGCTTTACTAATACGGGTCCAATATCGAATCGTTTCAATATCATTTTCTTTAACAGCCAGTTCTAATTTCTTTTTAATTTCGGCTTTAATAATCTCTACTGAAGGTTCGTTACTATTCAACTGCATTATTTGTGGTACTGCCAGCATTTGTTTTGTATCTATACTTTCATAAATCTGACTAATAGAATTCTCCAAAACAGTATTTTCTGCTTCTGAAATCGGAAGAGTATTGCCAGATGATGCAAAAGAACTTATGCTAGTTCTTTCACTAGTATCAAAGGCGCCTCCTCCGATCGAAGCATTAAAAATTGGTGTGGTTAAAGAATGAGCCTCTGAAGCCGAAGAAGTAGTGTTAAACGATGAATCTGTTTTAATTGCGAGCACTAGTATCGAAAACGCCTTCTCCAGCCGAGTCTACAGTATCATTTAAGACAGTATTTAAAGCATTTTGCTCCTGCCACATTTCTATGATATCTTTTTGCTGACTGATTTCTTTTGAGACCTGAGCCAGTTCCTTTATAATAGTTTTGGTTAAATCTTCTGGGCTTTGTGTCTGAGCACTATTTTTTATTAATAGATTGAAATTGTGAATTGTATTTTTATTCATAATGAGACTGTTTTTCTGGGTGCAAAAATAGGCTCCTGTTTTATGATTTTAAAATTTCAAAGCGTTTGTATTCAGTAGTTTCAGCTAGTTTTCATTCTACTGAAACTACTGAAATCGCATGACTCTTTTTAGTGTTAAAAATAATACTATTCCTACTTTTGTTTCTCCGAAAAAATGAATTTAAAACACACTGTTGTTTATAAAATCATATCCTTTATTCCCCACCTTCACAAATACCACATACGACTTTTATTATTAATCAATTAAAATAGCCGTTATGGATTTTTTACTATTAAGGGGCATTAAAAAAGTGCCCAAAATTCCCGACAAGAGTAGATCCTGTTTTTTCCGATCCAAAAAAGTTTCTATTAGAGATTTTATCATAAATCCTAGTGATTTCGGAAAACCATTTTCTTTTACCACTTTTTCGATATCTAGCTAGATTCGAGTTCAAAACCTATAATATATAATTAAAAAATATGGCAATTCAGACATTAAATACGATAAAAAACTGGTTTAAAACCGGCTTAAAACCTTCTCAAAAAGAGTTTTGGGATACATGGGATTCTTTTCGACATAAATTTGAAAAAGTGCCAATAACAGATATTGACGAACTGGAATCTACACTTAATTCAAAAGTCAACAAAACACAATTAACTGAACACGAGAATAATCAAAATGCGCATGCAAATTTATTTGTCGCCAAGGAAGATAAATCACAAAAAGGTGCTCGCTAGCGGATATGTTCCGTTAGATGAATTTTCAAAAATTGCTCATAATTATCTTAATATAGTTAATAATCTAACATCAGAGGATTCAACATCTCTATTAGCGACCGAGCAAGGAGTTGTTTTACAAAAACAAATAGACAATTTAAATGGCTTATTAAAATCGGATAATATAAATTTAAATACAGTCCAAAAAATTACAGACGCAATAGAAGAAATTCAACTTTCTATAAGTTCTATTTTAATAAATGATCTTACTACAGGAGGAATTACAAAAGCTTTAACTGCTGAGATGGGTAAAAAGTTAAACGAAACAAAATTATCTGCTGGAATTGCTACAGATGCAGAAACACAAATAAACGCATCATTTGAAGAAGATAATAAAGTAATTAGTAGATCAAAATTATTTAATTGGTTTGATTGGATTAAAAAGCAATCTCAATCAATTTCAGGACCATGGTCTTTCACTGATACTATTACATTAGCGACTGGTACTGATACAAAATCACCTTTACTAATACCTAATGGTACATTAACGACAGAACTGCAAAACGGCTCTATTGAGCGTGATGAAAATGGGCAACTATGGGAAACACATAATAATATTAGAAGTAAATTAGGAGGAACATCTGAAATTGAATTAAAAGGAGTATTTGGAAGTAATAGTGAAGCTTTAGCAGGAAATTTAAAACCAGGTGATTATTATAGTACTCCTTTTGATCATCCAAATGGTCTCGGATTTATTGTTGTTGTTAAAGAAATGCCTGCAGTAATGAAGTTGCGCTTTTCAAATATTAATTCTGATGCTTCAGACTTAAATATTAATGATATAAATAATATCAATGATTGGAATAATTATTTTACTTCTAAAGGTTCTGCAAATTTTTCTAGTATTTTAATTGATGGTAATGAAGCAAAATTTACAGCAGATGATCCGTCTTTAATTAAAATCATAAAATTAGACGATTCAAAAATATCATATATAGACTTTATTATGTTAAATGAAATAACTGACATTGATTTATCTAACAATCAATTGACCAGATTCGACATAACCACTGTATCAGCAAAATTAATTAATTTGATATTGTCTAATAATAAAATTAATGATTTTCATATTATGTTGCCTGAAACCACAAAAAAATTGATTTTAAATAATAATAAAATTGAATACTTTTCGCCTTTTCATAAATTACCTGATTCTATCGAAGAAATAAATATCGAGGAAAATTTATTCGGAAATTTTGAAGATAATTTAAAATTGCCTGCAAATCTAAAAGTGCTTAACCTTAACAAAAACAGTTTTTGGAACTTTACAATGACTATTCCTAATTCACTAGAAATACTTTTATTATCAGGTAACAAATTAAGTGACTGGCAATCTGATTCTATTCAGCAAACAAATTTAGTTTTACTTGATCTCTCTCATAATGAATTTTCAGGTTTTGATATAACGGGAGAATTACCTGATGGAATAGAAACTCTAAAATTGTCTCACAATAAAATGGATGACTTTAATCCTATGAAACTTCTTCCTTGGTCATTAAAAAAATTAGAATTAAACGATAACGACTTAACAGATTTTGACCCTCAATATTTGGCAGGAGACAATTTAAAAGTATTACTGCTTCATAATAACAAGATTACTAATTTTAATCCACGAAACTTAAATGACAGCTTACAAGAATTGAGTTTAGGTAATAACAAATTAACCAAATTTAACCCAACTTGGATTCCCTCAGAATTACTTGTACTTAATTTAGAATATAATCTAATCACAAGAGATTCTTGGAATCAATACTCTCAATGGGCTGAAAATTTATATGACTATGGTACAATTTACGTTGCCGGTACTACTGCACACATTCAAGGAACAGACACAGAATCATTTTTATTACAGCATAAATGGTCTATGTTACAAACACCGTATTTAGAATAATGATCTTAAAACAACATTCTCAGGAGTAGAGAATAAAAAAAATCATAGTCTATTAAAAAAATCTAAATATTTTTAGAATGAGCCGTCGGTCTGCTAGAAAACAAAACCTTCTAGTTGCTGGCGGTTTCTATTTATTTAATACATCATATCTGAATTAAGATTGTTTTTTCTTACTGAAACTACCGAAAAACCATGCTCTTTTTTTTCATTTTTTGTATCCTTCCAAACTACTTTTACACCCTCAATTTTTTTAATAGCTACTGTCTTTTACGATATCTCTCAAGCTAATTTTAAGACAATACTTCAACTAGTATATAAATCAATTAAATAAATACCACTATGAATCCTCTACTACTAAAAGGCAAAACAAAAATGCCTAAAATTCCCGACAAGAATAGTTTTAAAAATCAATTTCATCGTACCCAGATGAAAGAATTTAACTTCCAAAAACAATAATAATTAGACTTAAAAATCATGGCAATACAAACATTAAATACCATAAAAAATTGGTTTAAAACTTCTTTAAAACCTTCGCGAGCAACAATTTTGGGACACTTGGGATTCTTTTCGACATAAACTCGAAAAAGTTCCTGTCAAAGAGGTTGAGGGACTAGATGAATTATTAAATACTAAAGCAGACAAAACTGCTTTAATTGAACATCTTAATGATAAAAATGCACACGCTGCTCAAGTAAACACAGACTGGAATAGTGAATCTGGCTTTAGTCAATTACTTAACAAACCTGAATTTAAAACAATCAATGGAGAGTCTGTTCTGGGTGATGGGGATATAATTATTGAAGAAAGTGGATTGCAGAATTTAGATCAAACTTTAGCTAATGGAAATACGTCGACTAAAGAAATAATTTTTGAATCTAATGGAGGAGATACTACAACATTCAATAATATGGGAGTTCTTCTTAGAGGAAATAATAGTACAAATTCGTCTTTATCAAGTCTTGGTTTCTATACAGTAGGAACAAATGGTCTTGCTTATGTGGAAAATAGTGGTCAAATAACAGTTTCTCATTTTGGAGGAAGTACATTACAAATACAAAATAATGAAATTAGACATAATACTATTAACGGTAATTCAAGTTCATTACAGTTTGATAATTCGGAGCAAGGCCATTTTATTCAAACCATACCGTCTAAAACAGGAACAATTGCTTTATTAAGTGATATTGAACAAGGAGGATCTCAAAATTTACAAGATATCTTGCAGAATGGAAACGAAACAAATCTAACTGCTTTGTTTACAATGGGAGAAGATGAAGATATTTATGAAAATAAAATCAATGCAAAACAAATTGAAATAAAACATTCAAATGCTAACGATTCTGAAAAAAATAAATCAGTTTCTTTAAAAAGTGATTTAATTGATTTTACCAATTTAAATACCGGAGAAACTACAGCTTTATTTGCTGAAGGATTGGGATTTGGTAATTCAAATTTGAATACCTATTCTGTTTTAGAAATGAATCCAAATACCACGGCAAACTATTCAAATGTTTTAATGCCTGCAATTACAGAAGAAGGACAAACAAAAACCTTGGCTACCACAGATGAACTATCTCTGCAAGGAATTGTAAATGCTAATATTACAGCAACAAAAAATTTAGGGAATTCTTCTGTCGAAATATTAAAAGGAGAAGGGGAATCTGTAGCAGCAGAACTACAATTAGAAGCGCTGCAAATTATAATATTTTTTCTTCTCATGAAATTGGTAAAAATTATCACAATTTAATAAACAGGTCAGAAACTAAAGAAACTTCTATAGAGATGGATTCTGGGCTATTGACAATAAATCAAACTAATTCCATAGATAGAAGTAAAATTACTTCATTAAATTTTTTACCTCCTACGGGAATTAATACTATATCTTTTCCTGCACCTACAGGGGATAATAGTTCTTATGTTTTAGCAACTACATCTGATTTTAAAACTATTAATGGAGAATCGATAGTTGGTGAAGGAAATTTAGAAGTAGCGACCACTATTCCAGATGGTGCAATTAAAGTTGCAGGAGGATTAGCCCTTGATGGAACATTCAGGAATTTAACTGATAATTTAGGAAATCCTACAAGATTATGGATTAACAGAACATCTATTACCAGCGTAGCAGGAGATAATACCCTTAATAATGTGGCTTTTGGTCCTAGCGCAATGTCGGCTGTTTCTTCAGGAGTTTATAATACAGCATTTGGATCTGGAACTTTAATGGATAATACATCTGGTACTCAAAATACAGCTGTTGGATATTCATCATTACAAAATAATACAACAGGCTATAGCAATACAGCTGTTGGATGGAGTTCTTTAGGAGCTAATATTGATGGCGAAAGTAACGTGGCTATTGGTCAAGCGACAATGTTTTTAAACAAGTCTGGAGACAATAATATCGCAGTTGGAAAAAGCGCTTTAAGTGGAAATACTGCTGGCAATAATAATATCGCGATTGGTTATGTCGCATTAAGCAGTAGTCAGTCTTCTTCAAATATTGCTATTGGAACCAGGACATTGGTTTTTGCAGTAAACGGAAGTAATAATCTTGCCATTGGTGAAGAGTCTTTACAATTTAATGTTGACGGATCGTATAATACAGCTATTGGACTTCATACATTAAAAAATATTACTTCTGGTTCTTGGAATGTTGCACTTGGGTTATATGCTGGAAGATATACCTCTAAAAACACAGACAATACCTCATCTAATAATTCTATATTTTTAGGATCAGGTGCAATGCCTTTAGACAATGGAGGTTCTAATGAGGTTGTAATTGGAGATTTTGCAGTGGGTTCAGGGACTAATTCTGTCACTTTAGGAAATAATAATATTACTAAAACTTTTCTAAAAGGTTCTGTAAGTGCGAAATCATATAAAGTTGAAGCTTTAAATACGGCACCAACGAGCTCAACAGATACTGGCAGTCTAGGAGAAATAAGAATAACTGCAAATTACATATATGTATGTACCGCAACAAATACATGGGTGAGGTCTGCTTTATCAGCGTGGTAATTATTAGTAATTATCAATATAAAACTAAATAATGTATTTCAAAAATCACCTTAAATTAATTATATGAATAAATCAAAAATCACAGTAATCATTAGTTTATTAATTGTTTTGACAGGCTTAATTGATACAAAATTTGATCTTTTACAAGATGCTGGATTGTCGCTGATAGCAATCAACAGAATTAAATTAGTTGGTTTATTTTTATCGGTCGCACTTTCTAGCATTATTCCGCTATTTTCTAAAGAGGAAATGTAAAATAGTCTTCTACAGTAAAAAATATCCCAGAATCATTAGAAAAAACAAACCCTAATGATTCTGGGTATTTTTTTTCATTTTAAAAAACGAACCCAAAAATATTACTCCATTTATTTCAACTGAAACTACTGAAAACCAAGCCTTAATTATTCTTTTTTCAGCATTCTAACCTCTACTTTTACATACTCTAATTCCTCTATTAGAATTCCAAAACAAACATAAAATAGTACACTTTCACTTTCAGACTATACTCGAAGGTCACTACTCCAATTGCATAAATCATTCAAATAATTATATCAAAAGTTAAACAATTACTAATCATGGATTATACACCAAAAGATTTAGGTGAAACACCTAAAACACCAGACATGAGCGGCTTTTAAAAATCCACTGGAATCGCAATCTGCAGGAAATATTTTTATCGAAAATTTCAATATTACTCCTTTAGCTTCAACTGAAAAAAGTGAAAGTTTGGCTGAAATCATAAAGAAAGAAAGCAAAGACAGCTGTATTTAATCCGCTAAAAAAACAAAAAAAAATGATAGACGAAATTTCCATCCAAAACTTTAAAGAAAAATACGGGAGAATACTAAAACTTACTTCTGATGATCAATTAATAACAGTTTATTGTAAAAAACCAACTTTCGAGATCTACTTGAATTATCAAAAATTATATAAAGATAATCCGCACGAAGCAATTTTATTTTTATTTAAAGAATGTCTTCTTGAAAAAGAAAATTACGATGAAGAATTCATGCTTTCTGCAGGAAACTCAATTGTTGCAACAATAAAAAAAGACAGCGAATTTATGATCGATTCAACACCTCAAAAAGATGAATTCAAAAAATCTGCTTGCTATTATTCGATATGCTTTTCAGGTAGATCCGTACAAACTTCCTATCGATGAATTTTATAAGCTTCTTGAGGAAGCACTCTGGCTTCAAAAACATAATGACAGCAGAATGGAAAACATTATGATTACAGCCTTTGCCAAAACATTTTCAAACTAAAAATAAAAAATAAAATCATTATGAAATTCAATTTTAATGTAAACGAAATTTTAGAACCAAAAGACATTGAATACAACGGTATTAATTATAACGAGTCAGAATCAAAAGATTTTATTATTGACAAAACTGGCGACGAATTTAACCTGAGGGTTTTTGCTCCTTTAGTTTTTGAACCCCTTGTAAAAAATGATCTTAATCTGCCAAGTTTAAGAGTCGACGCTGTTACGGTAAATCTGAGTCGCTCTAAAACTATTAAAAAAGAGGGAGTTGAAGGAAGAGATTCAACAATCAAAGAACATATTACAAATGGTGATTTTAGTATTTCAATTGAAGGATTGATTGCCAATGAAACGGGAGATGAATATCCAAAAGAAAAACTTTTCCTGCTGAAACAATTCCTTAATGCACCTTATTCATTACGAGTAACACACGCTATTTTGAACCGATTTGGCATATATGAATTAGTTATCGATTCTTATTCTATTCCTTCTATTTCTGGAACAAAAAATATCCAAAAATTTACTGCCAGCGCTACATCAGATGAAACTGTCGAACTAATAATTAGAGACAATGCTTAAACTCAATGCCAAAATTAAAGTCTATGAGACTGTACGTCTCATCCCCTCGCCTAAGTTTTATGAATTCAACTATGTAAAAAATGTAAACATAAACAGTTCTTATAAATCGTTTACAGATACTGCTACCATTGTAATGCCTCAAAAAGTTTATACCGATACCAAAGGATATGATCAAAGCCTCTTTACAAATGCTAGTGGAGAAGAAAAAACAATTCACGATTTTTTTAAAGTTGAAAATTATATCGAAATATTTTTAGGATATGATGGGGATTATAAACCCGCTTTTAGAGGTTATATTACCAGTGTTCAATCTGATACAAACGCTGTAATAACCTGCGAAGATATAATGTATGCTTTTAAAAAAGTAAAAGCAGTAAAAGACAATGATATACAGGATAAAAAAGACAATCTTAATATTGTTGCTGTTAATCCAGTCACAAACGTTGACAATTTTAATCCTAAAACTTTTTTCGAAAAAAAGAATTAGAGAATTAAAACTCCCTTTTAAAATAAACGCTCTTGATGAAAACTTAGGAAATATTGTTGTCAGTAGAAATCATACTCTAGCTCAAGTTTTTGAAATGCTCAAAGACAAAGGAATCTATACTTATTTTAAAACCGAAATAACTGGTCCTGTCCTTACGATAACCAATAATCCACAGCGACGATACAGCAAACGAATTGTCGGGTTTTATCGATCGTAATTTTATAAAAAGTCCTTTAGCAGGAGCACTTGTAAAAAAACTGATTAATGAAGGTCTTAATCTTCTTGCTTCTCAACTTAATAAAGCTGTTCAATCTATTGCTGGAGGTTTTTCAGGAAGAGTAAATTTTAAATTTCGTTATAATATTATTGAAGATAAACTGGTTGTTGTCAATGAATCGAGTAAAAATACCCGAACGCGAGTTGAAAAATATTTCAAAAATTCTAATAGTCCGATTTACATTGAATTGGGAGATCCTAACGGCCAGCTTATAAAAACGCACATATTACACAACGATACCGACGATCTTCCTAAAGATGCTTCGCGCTTTTGAAAAAACAACAACAGAAATAGCTTCAGAATTGTACCAATATGCGGCTTTACGAGCAATGCAGTCTAAGCCAAACGGACTTGAAGGGTACATTCTCACTTTTGGTGAACCATTTGTGCGCCCGACAGATAAAGTAATTCTTGAAAATGCGAAAGACAAAGAAAAAAATGGAACTTTTCAGGTAGAAAAAGTAGAACGAAGTTATGGCGAGAACGGCTACAGGCAAAAAAATTTATTTAGGAAGAAGAGTAGAATCTGTATAAAGAGTAGAAAATGGGAAACATAAAAGATTTAATAAAAAATGTCGCTAACAGCAATCAGAATATTGAAACATTTGCTTTGCAAAAGTGATCGAAATAAATAAAGAGGCAGAATCGCTTCATAATCCTGATGATGCTTATACAGTAAACATTATGAGAGCTGACGGTGCCATTATTAAAAATGTACGTCTAAAAGCCTCTATTCAGGATTTAGAACAAGGAATTATTACCATTCCTAAAAAAGACAGCTGGGTTTTGGCTTCAATCATTGACGGAGTAGAAACTAGAGCGTTTATTTCGCAGTTCTCTGAAGTTGACAGATTAATGGGTAGAATACAAGCAGTAAACGATCCAAAATTGTTCACTGATTACAGTGCAGATGGTAACAAACTCTATATCCGTTATATTAAAGCAAACAACGAAGCCGAAACCGATGAAGTCAAAATTATTGATGTCGCTAAAATAGAATTTAATAAAGATAAAAACTTTAAAATAAGCTATTTTGATGAGGATGAAAAACCATTAGCAATCACACATTTTACATCAGATAGCCTTACAACGACTTTTAATTCAATTAAAGATAATATTGTAACAGAAGGCTCGGTGTTAACAATGACAAAAAGTGTTACTGATCTAAAAATAAATGATGATAAGGGTAAAAAACGAACTAGTTTAATAATAAAATCAAGCAACATATCAGCTCGTTTATTTAATGACGATGAAAAGGAAAAGATATCATTTGAAATGAGCGGTAACGAAAAAGCAGAAATAAAACTTACCGAGTCAAATGACACCATTCTTTTAGAAAAAAATAGAATCCAATTAAAGAAAGATGCTAATAATTTAATTGAAATTTTAGGTCAAAACGGTGTAAACATATTGACTTCTGGCAATATTAATTTAAAAGGAGAAAATATAAATATTGATGCTAATGCCAATATTAATATGAAAGCCAAAATGGAGATACAAGTAGAAGCTGTTAAAAATACTACTATACGAGGAGAAAACGTCTTAATCAATTAAATCATGTCAAAATATATATGTAACGGCGCCCAATGCAAATGCACTTTGGGTACTGCAGGTGGTACGTTGGAGGTTAACTCTCAAAATAAAATTTTTATCCAAAATAAATTAATGGCGACCGAAAATGAAAAAACATTTTCAAAAAATTTCATCAATTGTAAAAGGCAATCTCCGAATCCCCTTTGCACTCCAGATATTAAAGAACCATGGAGCAACACAAAAAGCAACGTACTTCAGACTGAACATAAAGGGCTCTTAGAAGATTCTGAGTGCATATGTAGCTTTGGCGGAAAAATTTCTATTTTAGATTCAAAACAATCTGAAACAAAAAACGTTATATTTGGCGACTACACATCTGAACCAACAGAAATCTCAAAAGTTTATGTCAAAGTAAGAACTTTACCAGACTATAAAGGAGAATATGGCTTTGACTGGTTAGATGTAAATCCAGAAACAACAGAAATCCAAAAAATACAAGGTGTGCCTTTTTCCAATGTTGAATACTTTTACAAAAAGGGAAATTCACCTCAGGATTTGGGAGACATTTTACCTATAAGTGATGATACTAAACCAGATGCCATAAAAGCAATTCAGGAAAATTATAATTTCATTAATTTCTGTGATTATGTTGATACTCCTTTTGTTTTACTAAAACCTGGTCAGGAAGCTAGATTAAGTCTTGAAGTCTTTTTTGAAGGAGACACTCAAGATGACTATATATCAATTACAGGTGATGAGTTTTATTATTTTGAAATTATAGATGGAGAAAAAAACGATAGGACAACAAGGAAAAAAATAGTACCTGGAGAAAAGTATCAACTTAAAGTAAAATGTTTAAAAGAATCTTTAGACAAAAACTATTATTTTGTGCATACTGGAGCAAGAGGCCCAAGAGAAGTTGGTGGACTTACTTTTATGGAGAATAAAGTATTAAAACTTAAATTCAGGGTTATTGCTTTGGTTTCAAATGAAAGAAATCCTAATGAGAAGGCAAAAGCTTTGTTTAAAAAGTTTAAGGATACAAAAGTAAAAGAATATTTAAATAATAATTCGCTTAACCAAGCAGGTTACACAGTCGAGATTGAAAACTTTGAAGCCATGGATGCGGATGATCTAGATGATTACTTGTATGCTTTTGATAAGGAAGAATGGACTAAAAGAAACTTATTTTCAAAAGATCCTAATAGAATCAGATACTATGAAGGATATAATAAAGATGGTGTTTGGGACACATTGAGTGAAGTGCAAGAAGGACAATTAGGAGATTTGATGGAAGAAGATGGAATTGATAACGAAGGAAATATAAAATATAAAGTAAAACAACAAAACGATATTGATTATATAACTATTGATGCCTATAAAAATAAATTAAGTGCCAAGTCTAAAAAATATGACTCAGGTGGGATTATAATTTTATGCGATCTTGAATGCACTGATAGTGCTATAGCAAGCATATAGCCGAATTGATCCTGTAGATCATTATGCTCTATTTGTTTATTCATCAGGAATAAATACTAAAGTTAACTATTCACATGAAATTGGGCATATGCTTGGGCTACCTCACTCTTTTTATAATTCAAAAGAAAAAGAAACTTATAGACTTGCCAGAGAATCTATTCTTGGAAATGGAGAGCCTGAAAAAAAATCAAGACGGAACAAATAATCCTAAGTATATACAAGGAATAAACAAACAAATTGTAAAAATTAAAAATGAAAATTATGCGTATTATGATATGACCGTTTTTTATTCGTTTAAAAACAGTTTGATAAAATATATAAACAATTTTATATCATCTTATAAACAAAAGTTACGAGTAGTAAATTACACTGAAACTGCAAAAATAGACATTAAAAGAAGTATAAAAGAAAGTGAGGATGCATTAGTTACTCTTAAAAGTATCGAAGATTATAATTATATGCTCTATACTTTAAAATGTAGTTTTCTTAAAGATGATTATATTGAGAATATGATTCAAAATAAAAATTATTACTTAGAAAAACTAAATCAAACAGAAAATAGTATGTTATTTTACAAACAAAAATCAACAAATAATATTATGGATTACTCTGAAATTAAGCTTTTTTATAATCATAATCAAATTCAGATAATGAGAAATGATTTTAAAAATTACAGTAAGGAAAAAGGCTAAAAAAATGTACTTAAAAATGAAAAATAAATATTATTATTTTCTTTTTTTTATAATTCTATCCTGCGGTATTTTAAAAAAAGATGTAAAAACAGGCTTTGTAGAAGTAGAATGTCTGACAATTGACAACTACAATAATAATTACTTATTTAAGGACTTTCCAAATAGAGAGAGAGATTTTTCTGGATGTGATATAAGAACTGAATTTGTAGATGGATGTAGTAGAAACGGCAAAATATCAAACGGTTATAAAGAAGGAAAATTTATAACTGAAGCTTGTTGCTGTGATAATTTAGGTAATCTCAAACAGTTCTCCAAAGAAGAATATTTCAAACATGGTCTTCGAGATAGTATTTTCAGACAATTTGATAATGATGGTAAAGTTGTCTATGAGACCACATTTAAAATGGGAACAGGATTATGGAAAGAATTTCATGGCAACGGAAAGATTTACTTTGAAGCTTTTACTAAAGATGGATATTTTACTGATACACTCCGTTTGCATAATAAAGAAGGTACAGTATTTGAAAAACGCCTATATCAAAAAGATACATTAGTTTATTACCAGGGAGATACTTGGTGTTTAAGATATCGATATCGACCTAATGACGGTACTTATATAGAAATAGATTCTTATGAGGTAAAAAATCTAAAACAAGGAGCTTTTAGAAATACTTTTCATTACAAAACCAAAAAGAATTTGACGATGATTACTTTACAAAAAGTACTCTGAAAAAATAAAACATTAAAAACAAATGACAAAAACATATGCTTTTAAGCAATAAAATATCTTTCTGCTTTGTACAAATTCTTTAGTGAAAGATAAACACTAGTCATGTTAATAGATATGAAAATTATAGTACTTCTATTTTTAATTTTTCAGACAAAAGTCATTTAATGAAACTGAAGCTTTAGATTGTTTGATAAGTAGAAAGTACCACACGAAAGGATTCGTGCGGTAGCAGGGGATATGTTTCCTGAAACGAGAGCATATACTTATCAGACACTGGTCGATAAAAATTGGAAATTTGTTTCTTTCGATTTAGAGCAAATTTAAATTCAATTGGTTAGCGACTAGAACTATGTACAAAGATGATTACAAAAAGGCATTTGGAAATTTAGAACAATATGACGGATTCGACCCTAGTGAAAATATTAGTAAACAAATAATAACATTCTGAAGAAATTATTTCTTTTGATTTTTTTAATCTTTCTATTCTCCTGTAACAAGGAGAAAAAAGATTTAAACATAGAATTATTAACCAATGAGATAATTTGCGTTGATAATATAAAGCGGTTCGATTTTATTGAAACTCGTTATCAAACTAACAAAGAATACGACAGTTTATCAAAAAACATGCTCCATTATAAGATAACTAACAATTTTGATAAAAAATATTTCATAATGTTTAATGAAAATTCAATTGGAACATTGGAGCGAGATCTTTATCGTGAAGCTTTAGGAAAAAAGGATTTTTCTCCATTAAATTCATTAGATTTTAGTTTGTACAAAAATGATTCGGTACTAGATGGTCGTTCTACAAAAGCAGAAAATTTCTGTGGCACTATGACTGGCTTCGATATCCAAAAAGAAGAATCCCTTATCACTAATTTTCTTAAACAAAATACACTTGAGAGAACTTATACCTTAAACGAATTGATTTTCCGGATGAATCATTACAAAGTTTTATTCTTCATCCTGGAGAAACAAAATATTTACTTCAGTAATTAATCTACCATATAGAGACGCACAAAAATGGTTTTCGAATATAGAAAAACTGAAACCAAATCAAGGGTCGATTTCTTTAAAGAATGATTCTACATTTACTAAATCAAAAATAACAGAAAATCAAAAAAAAGAAATAAGAGAAAATGCTTATGTTTTATTTGATGGTAAAATATATTCAAATAGAGTTCCAGTCAAACTAATATCATTAAAAGATAAAAACAAGAGAAATAAAAAAAAATTAAATTTCGAACTGAAAAAATTCTTTTACTTCCAAAAAAACAGAGTTAATATAGAAAAGAGAAAGCCTACTTATAAAAGGCTTTCTCTTTTTGCTTTATGAATTTATTGCTTTTTGAAACTGACTTTAATTCCTAATTCAACTTTCTTTTAAAAGCTTCTTCCAATTCAAAATATTTACTTTCTAGAGCATGAAGCTTTTCATAGATATTTATTGGATCTGGCATTTGTCTAGATGCGTACATACTTGCGTACCAAACTTCCAGAATATCTTCCGCATAAATAGAATACATCGGATAATTTCCGTCTCTGTTATCAGATTTAAGTATTAATTTTCCACTTTCCCTAATTCTGTTTAAAACCCTTTTTACAACTACTCCATCATTTTTACTTACAATTACATAAATTCTACCGTCAAGTATATCATCAAAATTATCCACATACTTTCCAAAAAGATAATCCCCGTCATGGATTGTTGTTGACATCGAATTTCCTTTAATTTCAAAACATCTGTAAGTACCGTTTTTAAGCATTGGCATACTAAAAGAAGGAAGGCTTTCCATGTATTCGGGATCTGCATAACCATCTAGATAACCTGCACGGGCTTTTACACCTACATAATTGATGTTTTCATCTCCTTCTTCATTTACGGTTATAATTTTCGGCACATTTAAACTAACCACATTATTTGATTTATTAGTAAAAATATCTTCGCTGTCTCCAAAAAAATATTCTGGATTTATATGACAATATGAAATAATACTTTGCAGTAAATCAAAACCAGGTTTTGTTCGTTTTCGTTCACCATCGGCCTGTAATCTTCCAATTGTAATACTATCAATTGTGGTACTTGTAACTCCAATTAGTTTTGCAAACGAGTTATTATTTAACTTCATTTCGTCTATAATGCGTTTTATCTTATCGTGTATTTCCATTTTGAAAGTCGCTTGGCTTATTATGTAATATGTTTTACTTAAAGCAAAACTTCAAGTATATGTTGCAAAGCTACACAATATATGAGTAATAATCATAACTTTTAATAAAAAATTTTACAATAAACTGATTTTCAATATATTAAATTTTAACAAATTATGAATTATCGTACACATTCATAGTCAAATAGTTAAATCATATTACTGAAACTATTGCGTTTTTATATGTAATATGTTTGCGAAATCTAAACATATGTTTTAAATTTGCTTAAAAATAATCCAACATATGATTTTAAAAGAATTTTACATCGAAAAGAAAAAAGCTATTGAAACGGAATTTAATTCTGATGCGTTAACAGTGCATTTATATAGTGATGCTATTTTTAAAACTCCTGTAGAAGCGCCTACAGTAATGTTTAAATATGATAATATATTTTGGGAAACATCTTCTGAAAAAAATTATAAAGCAGACGTCTCATTTTGTCTTTATGTTGTAATGCCTATTGGAACTGTTTCAAATTACGAAGGTGTTTTTGAAATTGCTCAACGCATCGATAAATCTATATTGTCAGCTAATAATAACAATGTTCTCATTGATACTAATTCTACTTTTAAAGTAAAAGAAAAACAGCACAGTAATGAGTATGATTATTGGAATAAAAACGATTACTTCATCTGGGAGATCACTTATAAAACCACTTTGATAGAAAACATTTTGAAAAAGAAATATATCCTCTTCAATAACGGATTAACGAACGAAGAACTAGAGGAACTAGGATACAATTTAACTTCAGGGATTATTGGAATAAATCCGAATCAAGTTGAAGGCAATGTCGATTTAAACATCAATTCTTAGTCTGAAAGAAAACTGCAAGCACAACCTTACAAAGCCATTTTTAAAACAAAAAAATAAACATACATTCTAAACCGAAAAATCATGAAAAGAAGCAGAACATTATTAGACAAAAGGCGAGATTATGTTATGAATTATATTAACACCAATCAAGCCAAACAAATGAAGGTTGTAGTTGCAGAACTTTCAGACACTTTGTTCCTTACAGAACGTACTATTTACACAATTATAAACGAAGGACTTGCCACGGAAGCCAAAGCATAAAAACTGAAACTACTGGACTTGACACTTCAAAAAATTGAAAAAGCAAACATTAAGTTTTAAATTTGTTCTCACAAATAAGTCTAAATTTTACCTCATGGCTTAAGGTAAAATCAAAGCAAAAGAACTACAAATTACAAAAGTTCAAAAATCAAAATTCTGCATTTTTGGATTAAAAATTACAATCACATTTTCAAATCATAAATACCATACGAACAAGTTTAACAACTTGATCAAGCTGTCTTTTGCTTTTTTGTAGCAAAACCAAAACATATTAAACAATTAAAACAATCATATTATGAGTACATTAAACAATGTAGTAATCAACAAACTATCAGGCGGATTAGGAAGAAGAAATCCAGAGCAGGACATGGTTTCAGGATTACTTTTTAACGGTGAAGAAACTTTAAATTTAAAGTTTAACGAAGTCAAGCGTTTGGCTTCTTTAGAAGATGCAGAAAATCTGGAAATTACAGAAACTTACGACATCAATGGGCAGTCTGCTTATTATCAAATTCAGCAGTTTTTTAGAATGAATCCTTCCGGAGATTTGTACATTATGGTTGTGGAAGCAGAATCTTATCCTGAGACTGTAAAAAATGCAATGAATATGCAGGAAAAAGTAAATGGAAACATTCGTCAAATGGCAATTATCTGCTCTAACGAAACAACATTTGCAGAAACAAAATCCGCATTAGCCATTGCACAAGAACAAGCAAATCTTGCCTTTAATGATTATATGCCTTTTGAAATCATTTTAGAAGGAAAAGGTTTTGATGCGACTTCAGAAATTACTTCCCCTTCTTTGGCATTATTAAACTCAGAAAATGTTTCTATTGTGGTTGCAATGGATGTTGAGAAAGCATTTGAACAGAAATTAATTCAAAGAGACACTAACAAAGTTTATACTTTGGCTCCAGATGAGGAGTTAGTTACTTTTCAAAGTTCTTCAAATATTTATAATATAAAAAATTTTGATGGTTTAAAAAAAGATGGCTCAGATGTTCTTGAATTTATACTTTTTGAAGATTCATACAAAAATACTGTCTGCGGTTGGATTAGCATTAGGCGCATTATCTAAAGCAAAAGTTTCTGAAAACATCGCATGGATCGAAAAATTCAATCTTACTGGCAATGGTTTTGCAAAACCAGGTTTTGTGGGAGGAAAAGAAATTAAGTCTCTAGGAGAATTAAGAAATTTAAATGAAAAAAGATACATTTTTACACAAACTCACACTGGTTTAGCAGGGATTTATTTCAATGACAGCCACACTTGCACTTCTGGAACTTCAGACTTTGCTTATATTGAAAACAACCGTACAGTAAACAAAGCTACACGTTTATTACGCACCGCATTATTACCAAAATTGGCTTCTCCGGTTTTAGTAGACATTGATGGAAAATTACCTCAGTCGGTTTCTAAAAGTTTTGAAGATTTATGCAGAAATGCTTTAGAAGGAATGGTAGCTAATCAAGAGGTATCTGCTTTTGATGTATATGTTGATCCGAAACAAAATATTTTGGCGACTTCTGAATTAAAAGTAAAAGCTGAAATCACTCCTGTTGGAACTGCACGTAAAATTGTGGTTGATTTAGGATTCAAAAACCCTTTCGGAATCGATAAGGCATAATTTTTTCACAAATTACAATTCCCAAAATTACAATTCAAAATACAATATTATAATGTGATAGCCATAAAACGTTATCATAAATATTAAAATAAACAAAAGCTAAATATGAATAAATTACCATTAATAAACGGACAACAACACAGCTGGTCTTCAATTGAAGTAAGCATTGCAGGCAATATTGTTACAGGCATTACCGCTGTAAACTACAGCGACTCAGTTTCTAAAGAAAATCATTACGGTGCAGGTGATATGCCAGTACACAGAGGCCGAGGGAAATATGAAGCCAAAGCTTCTTTAACTTTATATAATTACGAAGTTGAAGCTATTCTGGCAGCTTTACCAAAAGGACAAAGACTTCAGGACATCAACCCTTTCAGCATCATTGTAAGTTATTTAGATGACAGCAACGAAGTAATTACACACACAATTAGAAACTGCGAATTCAATTCAAACAGCAGAGGAATCAGCCAGGGAGACACTAAAATTGCTGTTTCTTTCGATTTAATCTGTTCTCATATTGAGTGGAATTAATCTGCCAAAAATACTTTCCTAAACCATAAAACTGTTTAAAAACCGACTCAAAAGAGAAAACCAAATCACCTCATGCGTTACGCAAAAAAGGAGTTCTGAGCAACATAAATTTTGCAAGCAATCTATTTAAATCTGCTCTTTTAGCAGTCCGTTTTAAACAATTATTTACTTCAGAAGGCTGTCCTGGGCATTTTCGTCCTGAAATAAAGCTCAGGCGACCTCTTTTTTTAATAAAATCGATTTTCAACATGAAAACAAAAACAACAGAAACCACAGAAATCCTTGATGGAAATATCACTCAAGCACAATTCAACCAATGGAAATACAAACATAAAAAAGTAGTTAAACTTTCTATTAAAGACGATGATGGCACTACCCTTTTTGCTTATTTCAAAAAACCAGATATGAGTATTCGTTCGGCGGTATTACAAGCTTCAAAAATGGATGAATTCAAAGCGCTTGAAGTTCTTTTTAAAAACTGCTATCTGGGCGGCGACGGAAAAATTGAACAAGAAGACGATTTGCGCCTTAATATAATTACAGCATTTTCAGATCATATTCAGCCTAAACCTGTAAAAGTAGAAATACTCTAAAAGCCTTTTTTATTCCTTTTTCTGTAAAACCAATATCATGATTATTAAAAACCATACTATAGAACTAAATGACACCAGCGCTTCAGAAATGGCAAGGTTTAGACAAATTATGTTTAACATTTGGCGACAGCAGATTGAGGATGATAGGAGTGCTGAAGAAATGCTAAACTCTTTTAAAAGCTCACAAATCAGCAATACAGCTTATTCCATTTCTGTAGTAGAAGTCATAGATTGTATTAAAAGAAACATTCAGCAAGTTTATTCAAAAATGCTTTTTAGTGATTTTATAGGACTTCCAAACAGTACGCCAGAAAAAACTGGAATTATGTTTTACAACGATAGTCAAGGAACGCAAAAAACAGGAGCCATACATTTAGAATGGAACTATTTTTTAGGGCTAAACTTAATTCCAAAAACTTTTAAACCTAATATAAAAATTGGCAAATATCATACTGAATTTACTTTAAGCATTTTTGATCATAATCTTGAAAAAATTGCTTTCAAATTTATCGTTTACGATTTTGATCACTTTCTTGCATTACTCGACTCATTAGGAGTTGTAATTACTAGTGACGAACAAATAATTATTGATTTATATCGTAAAAAGATTAAAGAAGCCAATGGCAACCCAAATAAATTAGATGTAATTTATGAATCGGCGCCAAAAACTTTATTTGGTAAAAGGGATGATGCTGAATTATATGAACATCTTGAACTCATTCTAAAAGGTATGTCTTTATTAGAAGGAATGATAGGACCTACAGATTTTGATACAAATGAAGACAAAGCAATTTTACAAATTCTTTATGCAATAAAAAACAAGGAGGGGTTATATGTAATTCTTCGTGATACTGATTTATTATATAGAATATACAATAAACTTCATGGTGAAGAAGTACAAGATTTTTTACGCTTTTTAACTCGATTAGTTTCAAAATTTGACCATTCAAAACCAACAGATACAGTATATTTTGATAATAGTTATTATTTATTTAGAGATACTCATATAAAAACGGAATGGTCTGGAAGAACATTAATATTAAATAATTATAAAGACGCAACTCAATTGGTAGGTAAACCTAGAGAAGCCTACAATCCAAAAGAACTTGACAGAATGTATCCGCCTGGAGTTTCTGAAGTTTACATACCAAAATATTATATTCTTAACAAACCTTTTAATCCTCTTGCAAAATTAAACTTCGGAACCAAATTAGGTGAATTAGGTGAACAAGTAGGCGACGATAATACTTTTGTTATTGCTCTGAAAATATATAATATGACAACCAAACAATCTAATTGGGATTTGTTTAATGTCGCCACAGATTTGTTGAGTTTATTATCTGCCTACGGTGCATTACGCATTGTATTAGCAAAAGGAGCACCAATAGCTGCAAGATCTCTCGCTGGTCTTGTTTTAGCAAAAGATACAGCACATTATGCTATGCTGAGTAACGGGACTTTGGAAAAATGGCACGAAAACGGTTATGGCTGGCTAGCCAATCTCTGGATTGCTTTTAGTGTAACAACAGACCTTGCTTCTTTTGGACTGCCCAACTTATCTAAAATCGCTAAAGAAGGAAATATTGCGAGCAGAACTTGCAGAAACTGCAGAAGATGCTAAAGAAATAAGAAGGGTTGCTGATGAAGCTAATGAAATTGTAAAAGCTCAAACTGGGAAAGATGTTTCTAAAATGTCTAAGAAAGAATATGAAGACTTTTTTGATTATTTAACAAAATGGGAAGGAAATCCAAAAAAATCTAAGGCAGGCTATTTAGGGGCTAAGAAACTAAATAGAAAAGAAATTGCTGAATATAAAGCAAAAATAAATTTGCTTTCCGAAGGGCAATCAAAATTAATTATACTCCCAAAAGGTGATAAATTTCTGAAAGGACGTAAAGTCCGCTTTTCATGCCTATAGCGGTAATCTCTATGTAGAAAAAGGAATGACAGAATATGAAATTTTTCATGAATTTAAGCACTTTGAAGAATTTAAAAAGCTAGGAAGGGAAGAATATCTTAAAGGAGCTAAAGACATAAGTGGAGATCTTACACTTGACTTAATTAGAACTTATAAACGAGAAAAATATGTTTTTGATGAAATTATGAAAAATAAAGCTAAATTTAGCGATTCACAATTAAGACATGCACAGAAATATATTAATGATGTTATTCAAGACTGTATTGATCATAATATTGATATAACAAAAATAAAATAGATATGGATATTAAAGAGCAAATCCTTGAAATTTTAAAAAAATGGATAGAAAAATCAAATTTTCTTACTTATGACAAAGATATTGGTTTTAGATGCAGGGATAAAGAAATCAAAGAATTAAGAGATGGTAAAACAGAAAAAGAAGTCTATGTAGTATCTTTTAAAACAGAAAGCGATATAGAATATAATAAGAAAGGTGAGATTACTTCATTATTTGAAGGGATATACCATTATGCCTATTTTGATGCAGAAACATTAGAATTACTCTATATTAATTCAAACACGGGATACATTGAAGTTGATGGTTCTTATTAAATTTTTGAAAGAATAAATTATGAGTGAAAGAAGTAAAATTCTAGCAATTTTAGATGAACATTTATATGGCGCCTTCTTAGTACTAAGCAATACCATTTTAAAGGGAAAAACTACAGAGATTTTCAACCAATAAACGAAAAATCTCCTTATAAATATCACTGGCACAATCATGATGTTGATTTAAAATATTCTGTTATTTTAGATTTATTAAAAGAAATCATTCCAGAAAAAGCAAATAAAAACAATATAATTGATATCGAACTATCAACTGAAGAAACTTTAGGAATAAAAAATGTTTTTGAACGTGAAATAAATCACATTCTGTCTATTAGAAAACCTGCTAAAGATGGTTATACTATAGTCGTTTTTAATAAAGATGTAAAAGTTGACACAAGGAATCAAGCTGTGACCGATGGTCGCTTGACGGCTTTTAATGATATTTATTTAATAGCTAAAGAATGTCTAGATGAGAATAAACTAATGTATTTGAGTATTGACTAATATAGTTTTTATTATGAATCCAAAAGAACAAGTACTTAAGTCTTTAAAAAAATGGATTGCAAAGAATAATTTTTCATACGACAAAGATATTGGCTTAAGGTGTCGAGAAAAAGAGTTAAAAGAGTTAAGAGATGACAAAACAGAAAAAGAAGTATATGTAGTATCTTTTCATACTGAAGACCAAATAGAATACGATAAAAATGGCGAGATTATTTCACTGTTTGAAGGTATGTTTTGCTTTGCATATTTTGATGCAGAAACTTTAGAGTTACTTTATATAATGAAAAAGGCAGGATATATAGAAGTTGATGGTTCTTATTAAATTATAATTTCTATTTGAATATAAAGATAAATTTGAAATTATTTTTAAATATAAACACAACATCATGCCAAGTACAACATATATTAGTTATGAAAAAGATAAAGGATTTTGGATTCGAGAATTTAAATTTGAAATCATTACTGCATTTATTGTAAATGCATTTGAACAAATAGGTTTAGAAGATAAACCAGAATGGTATTTAGAGACTTTTGAAGATTTTAACGAAATCACTAAAGGGCATCAACATGGTATAATGTTTATTTTATTCGATGATTATTTGGCTTTTAATACAAAAAGAGAATTACAAATTATTGAAGTTTTTGAATTAGCAAAAAAGTTAATTCAAGAAGAAGGAGAAAAATTACTCCCAGAAAAACTAAATAAAATGCAAGATATTAAAGATCGTCCGCATACAATAGTTGAGTGGACAGGTCCTTTATATACAGATGATATGATTCATGTTGTTGATATCATGATAAAAATGCTAAAAAGAGAATGGTATGATGGAGATTATAAAGTAGAATTCAAATATTAATTTCTTAAAATTAAGCTTAAGTTATGTGCAAGAGGTACTATTAAAAACATCTTTTTTTAAACTTTGAATACCCGTCTTTCTCAACCAGAAACACGGGTATTTTTTTGTCCTTTTTATCCAAAACAAAAACAAAAAAAGATAAAAATCTTCTGCTGAAACTACTGTTTTACGCAACCATAATATTTCTAAATCAGTCTATTTAGGCGTATTTTTACAGTCTAAATAAAACCACATTTTAATCTCAAAATGAGAATAAAAAATGAGTTTTTTTCAATTCTAAAAACTCAAAAACACAAAAAATCTTATCGCCAATTTAACACCGTGATTGTTTTTCAAACAATCGGGAAAGTCTTTTTATTCTTAAATCATTAATAAACACAATATGGATCAAACAACAAAAAAACACATTGATTTGCTTCATCCTTCCGTGAGGGAAGAAGTTACTAAAATCATCGAAGAATGTGACCTCGCATTAACTGGAAGAGCAAAAATTCGTATTACGCAAGGTCTGAGAACTTTTCAAGAGCAGGAAGATCTTTATGCTTTTGGCCGAACTAAACCAGGAAAAAAAGTAACCAATGCCAAAGGCGGTCAGTCTATTCACAATTATGGCTTTGCAGTAGACATCTGCCTGATAATAGACGGAAAAACTGCCTCATGGGACACAGCAAAAGATTGGGATGACGATAAGATTTCGGATTGGCAGGAATGTGTTGACATCTTCAAAAAACATGGCTGGAACTGGGGCGGAGACTGGAAAACTTTTAAAGATCTGCCTCACTTTGATAAAAAAGGATACGATGACTGGAAAGTGCTTAGCAAACTTAAGCGTGACAAAAAAAATTATGTAATCTTATACAAATAACAAATGAAGCATTTCAAATTAAAACATTTCGCATTTTTAATTATTCTTTCTTTGGCAATTTCATCCTGCAACTCTACCAGAACTGCCTTGTTCGATCAGTATTCTTATGAAAAAACAATCGAGTTGAAAGTAGAAACGGTCAATTTAATGAATAAGTCCACAATGCCCTATTCTGAAAATCAACAAGAGATTGAAAAACTGTTTCTTAACATTGAAAAACTTATCGAATACGAAAAAAACAAACCCAATAACGAAATCACTTTTCAAATGTGGAAATTGCTTAGTGATAAAGAAAAAAATCTTGTGGCAGGCTTTTTCAAACGCTGGGAAACAAAAGGATTGGTATCGAAATCATTTTTAGAAGAATCAAAAAAACAAATTTTGGAGGCTTTTGATTTGCTCATTCAATATGAAATCAAAAAAGACAAACAATCAAAAGATGAACTTATCGATTTAATAAACCTTAATTCATAGAAAATGAACCAAGACAAATTAATAGAAAACTTAAAAAGGGAATTAAAAACTATTCTAGCAAACAGCTATAAAGATCTTAAACCTCAACTGGAAAAAGATCTCAACATTTTTTTGCAAACATCCAAAGAAAAACTGGAGCGCTGGATTATTCTATTTTCAACTGGAGATTTAACCGAAGAAGAGTTGGAATGGCTTTTAAAAAGTCAGTTAGACTTAACAGCATTGCAAGCATTACAAACTGCAGGGATTTCAAAAATCAAACTGAATGCCATTAAGAATAACATTATAAAGATCATTATTCAAATTAGCAAGCAAATTGATTATTTCCGCAGTTTAAAATTACTTTTTAAACTAACAAAATCTGTTATAAAAGAGTTTTAAAAGCTACTGAAACTACTGATTACTAAGCTTTAAAATCTTGATTAAGAAATGCACAAAGCTTATTTTTACAGTATCAAATAAAATATCATTTTCTTGAATATCGCGCGCAGATTCAAAGATGATTTCAATTAATAAAACAATAAATAATAACTACATATGAAAGATTTTATCATAGATGAAGACTTGTTAATTACAAATGGTGACTTTGCCATTAAAGACGCTGATCAGCAAAACATAGAGCATCTATTGTTAAGCCAGAAAGGAAGCTATAAAGAGTTTCCTATTCTTGGAGTAGGAATTAAAAAATACATCAACAGCCCGGATACAACTTCGAGGCTGAGACTAGAAAACGAAATAGACAAACAATTAGCGTATGACAACTTTCATGTAAAAACGTTAGATGTCAACGATTTACAAAACATTAAAATCGATGGAAACTATTAAACCACAAGAAAATCAAAACATTTTTGATATCTCACTGCAAGAATACGGCAGTATAGAGAAAGTATTCGACATTTTAGAAGACAATGACCAATTTGACCTTACAGAAGATCTTTCTGTTTACAACGATTTAAAAATTGGCAGAGAGGCTTTTAAAAAAGATATTGTCGAATATTACAATACCCGAAATTTAAAACCTGCCACTTCAATTAGTGAAGAAGAACAATATCTACTGGACAACTTTTCCGGAATTGATTATATGATTATTGAAGATGATTTTATTATCTATTAATAAGCAGTTAGCTTAAAAATTTCTCCTTTTTAGAAATTTCTAATACAAAAACTGCATTTCTGCGAGCATCTATAAAAATAACATAAATAACTATCTATAAGCATATTACACATGTCTTACAGGCTAACTATATCTAAAAAAATAATATGGCACGTACAATTGCTGAAATACAGAATGAAATTCTGATTGAAAAAAGAAAGCAGTCTTCCCTCAGCGGACTCACAGAATCTAAAACCAGTATCTGGGGGCTTTGGGTAAATATAGTGGCGACTGCTATTTGGGTCCATGAAAAAATAGTAGAAAAAAATGCTCTCATTTCGAGACCGCATACCTTAAACTGGTATCGCGAACAGGCTTTAAATTTTCATTATGGTTCTCCTCTTGAGCCAGATTCGAGTAAAGAAATGACATTGATTTGGAAAGATGGCTCGTATCAATTTGACACTACTAATCTTTCTGAAGCACAAATTGAAGACTCTAAAATAATAAAATATTGCGCCGTAAGCGAAATTGATTTGGAAACAGTTCTAGATCCTGAAAAAAAACCAGCAGAAATATTCTCTGATTACTTCCATAATAAAGTCGGTGTGGTTTTTATAAAGGTAGCAACACAAAAAGGAGATAAAATCTCTAGAATTGATGTCCCGAATGAACTTTTTGCTTTTAAAGAATACATCTCAAAAATTAAAGACGCAGGAAATCAAATTTATATCACTTCTGATGATGGCGATAATCTAAAATTAAGTTTAAATGTTTACGTCGATCCTCTAACGATTTTTATAAACCCAAAAGACATTGAATATTATCAGTTAAAAAGTTTAACCAGAGAATTAAAAGAGGACGAACAAACCAAATTAACAAAATACGAAGAAGCGCTATCGAAAGAGCCATTAGATACAAGAAACGGGTCATTAATCTTGAACGATACAATATTTCCTGTATTAGATGCAATTAAAAATCACTTAAAAAACATTGAATTTAATGGCGCTTTTGTAAAAACTTTTTGGTTGATGCCATTCAGAAAGCCGCAGGAATTAAAATTCCAATTTTAAATAAGGTAGAAACCGCTTCTGCAGCGAATCCTAATGATCAACAAAATCTTATTTTAAAAGATGTAACGAATATTGAATACTTTATTCCAAGTGCGGGTTATTTTGATATGGATACACTTCAGATAGACATAAACTATATTCCTTATACATTTTACAGAGATGAACAATAGTCTAATACATTTACAATGAATAAATATACCATTTTAAAATGGGAAAAGCTGTTGTTATGGCTCATCCCTCCTATTCTCAGGAAAAAAACGCATGTGGACTGGCTGGATGTTCTTCTTACTCCACTTCATTCCCTTTATGAAAAGATTCTTTATAAAATGCAAGATACAGGACAGGTAATTTATCTGGAAAAAGTATTAAATGAAGCTTTTAATATCTCCAAAAATTACGATCCTAATTTAAGTATTGAACAAAAACGACAACAAGGATTAATTTATATCGATGAATCTATTAAACCTTCATTGCAATACTTGTATCTCCATAAAGAGTATTATAATCCAGATAAAATTTTAGAAGATGGAACGAGGGTTCAAGGAGATTTAAGAATTCCGTTATTTAAGATTTTTAAACATGATGTTAAATATGATGAATATAAAGACAAGGATTACAAACCTATTTATTTAGCACATTTCGAAGATTACACAAAAATTTCTTATGCCAATTTCAGAGTTTTCATTCCTGAAGCTTTAATTAAAAATAAAACTATAGTAGCCGAAACAAATGAAGATTCTTCTGTCTCACAAACTGAAGCCATTAACATCAGTTCTCCAGAATATCATAATCTTTTAAACTTCTATAAACTAGCAGGTAAAAGTTATGAAAGTTATGGATACACAATAGAAAATAAAATCACAAAATAAAAAGAGACGTTAAAAATAGATAAAAAATGAAACAAGTAAATTTTAGTCATCCTGGAGGTTTTCCTCTTGAGCAGGAAACTTTAGAAAGACTTCAGACAGCTTACAGGTCTGAATTATACGAAGCAATAAAATCGCATTTAAGCATTGAAACAGATAAAAACTATATTATTGCTCACGCGACAATGCGACAAAAGGTTGGGCAATTATTAATAGGGACGAAAATAATTTACCCCTTCCTGGAATTTTGTATCCAATTACTGAAGGCTCAAATACTGGTTATTTAAAAACTACAAGAACAGGAACCAGTTTGGTATACGGAACAGGAGCTTCACAAACTGCTTATTTTGATTATGAAGCAACGTATATCAGTCAATCTGATTATTCAAATCGTCCAGCAAATCTCCAAAATAATGATACTTTAACTGTTAATTATTATAATTTACAAAATTTTAAAATTTTAAAAGATCTTAAATCTATTGAAGCAGATATTAATTTAATTAATCAGTCTTATCTTCCTCTTGACGGTTCAAAAGCAATGCAGGGAGATTTAGATTTAGGAAATTACAAATTATCAAGATTAGACACTAGAGAAAACTATGACGCTAGTGTAAGAGCAACCGATTTTAATTTTGGATCTTCAAGCAGAAGGGGATTAAAACATCCCGGGGATTATCTAGGCAGAGCATTAGTTGACAGTAGCGTACAGACAGAAACAAGTATTACGCTAAATTACAATTCAGATTGGGAAAGAACATATATTGGAGGAAAAGTATATTTAGACAATTTAAATTCAACAACTTCAAATGGTTCTCTATTAGTTTTAGATGAACAAAACCAGATTAATAAAAATAACACATTAATTGACTCCCTAATTAACCGTATTACAGTTTTAGAAAGCAGACCTGCTTCTACGGTTCCAATTGGAATGATTGCCATTTGGGGAAAACCAGCGCCATTTCCAGAAGGATGGGAAGAATATGTTCCTTTGAGAGGTAGAATGCCTGTTGGGTTAGATGTAAATGATTCTGCATTTAATGCATTATCAAAATTGGGAGGAAATAAAGAGAAAAAACTAAATATTAATGAAATTCCACCGCATACGCACAGTTATGAAAAAGCAATTTCAGGAAGAGGTTACAAAACAAACAGTGATGATAATCCATTAGGATCAAACATATCAGAAAATTCGGGGAGTGCTGGAGGAGGATTAGCTTTTTCTCTTATGAATCCTTACAGAGTTGTTAGTTTTATAGAATATACGGGCAAGTCAAGTGATACAACACCACCAACATCTCCTACTAATTTAACTGTTTCAAATATTGGGACTAGAAGTTTAACATTAAATTGGACTGCGTCAAATGATAATATTGGTGTTACTGATTATCTGGTTTATAAAGATAATAGTAATACTCCTTTAATCGAATTAGGAAAAAACGTTCTAACTTATAATGTAACGGGATTATCTCCCAATACTTCTTATTCCTTCCAGATCAGAGCAAAAGATAATGCAGAAAATTTATCAGATCCTGCAACTGTAAATGCGACGACTTTAGATATAACTCCTGTAAATCCAACGGTACCTACATTACAACATGCTTATTATGGAGGTGAAAGTATGACACTCCAATGGCCTAACTATATTGATACAGAGGTTCTAACTTATGAATTATATCGCAGTATAAATGGTGGTGGACCTATGCTTTTACAAACATCAACTAATACTTTTTATTATGATAAATTATCAAATGGTTTAACTTATTCATATCAAATTCGAATCAATTCAAATGGCTACACGTCTCCTTACAGTAATACTGTGACAGTAACGGGCAGATCTTCATAAAATAATTCTAATTCATAATCTTTTGGGTTTAATATCCCAAAAGATTTCTCTCTACCACTCCAAAAACTCTAAAACAAAATACCAATGATGCAAAAATTTCAGAATACTCAAATGAATTAAAACTACTGCTGTACGGAATTTTTATTTATTTAGAAATGGATACAGGAATTGTCAAGGTTTTATTTTACCTAATGATAATGGATACTTTTTTGGGGGTTATCAAAACTATAGTATTAAACAATCGTTTTACTTTCAAAAAATTAGCGGTAGGTTTTGTTTCAAAGCTAGCTGTTTTATTAATTCCAACTGCTTTGGCCTTAATGAGCAAAGGACTTAATTACAACTTTAATTGGTTTGTAACAGCAGTGATGAATTTACTAATTGTAAGCGACGGAATCTCGATAATCAGTAATATTATAGCAATCAAAACAAAAAAAGAAGTAGAAAACTTTGATGCCATAACACTTATTCTCAACTCTATAAGAAGTCGTTTGATCCAGCTCTTTAAAAAATTATTGTTAGCCATTGATCCTAAATATCATATGGAAAAATAGAATTAATTAAACACAAATTACTTGTTTGAAAAAAAAGCTCCAAAAATCAAATTTTGGAGCTTCTTTTATAGCAACAATATTATTTTCTAAATTTCTGAATCCCGCTTTGCAACCAAGCGTAATATTCTTCAATATCAGGATTATAAGCCGATGGCTCAGCCAAACTTTCACTATTATGATCTACAATTACATAAAACGGCTGTGCATTTGCTTTGTACGTTTTAATCTGTAAATCGCTCCATTTGTTGCCGATTGTTTTAATTTTTTTTCCTGTGGTTTCGGAAACATATTGCTCATTTTCCGGCAGTTCTTTTTTGTCGTCCACATACAAGGAAATCAAAACGACATCGTTATTCAGAATTCCCAGCACTTTCGGATCTGACCAAACCAATTCTTCCATTTTTCTACAGTTTACACAAGCATACCCGGTAAAATCTAGCAAAACTGGTTTTCCAGCTTTTTTGGCAAATTCCATTCCTTTATCATAATCATGAAAAGTGATTATATTCTGCGGTCCATGCTCTGCTCCTTCTGGCAGTGATCCCGTAATTTTCAATTCAGAATTACCAGAAACTCCAAGTCCGTTTGGAGATTCGCTGTACTGCATTGGCGGTGGAAATCCGCTGATTAATTTTAGTGGCGCGCCCCAAAGTCCCGGAATTAGATAAATTGTAAAAGTCAGAACGATTAATCCGAAACCTAATCTTCCAACTGAAATATGATTTAGCGATGAATCATGAGGTAAAGTAATTTTTCCAAATAAATAAAAAGCTAACATTCCGAAAACGGCAATCCAAATCGCAAGAAAAACTTCTCTTTCTAACCAATGTAACTGCGACGACTAAATCGGCATTGGATAAAAATTTAAAAGCCAGAGCCAGTTCTAAAAATCCTAAAACTACTTTCACTGTATTCAACCATCCGCCCGATTTTGGCAGCGCATTTAACCAGCCTGGAAATGCCGCAAATAATGAAAACGGTAACGCAATTGCGAAAGAAAAACCTAACATCCCAACAATTGGGGCAATTCCGCCTTTTGAAGTCGCTTCAACTAATAATGTTCCAACAATCGGACCCGTGCATGAAAATGATACAATTGCTAAAGCCAAAGCCATAAAGAAAATTCCAATCAGCCCTCCTCTATCTGCCTGCGAATCGACTTTATTCGCTAATGCATTTGGAAGCATAATTTCGAAAGCTCCCAAAAATGAACAGGCAAAAACAACCAATAAAATAAAGAAAATTAAATTGAACCATACATTTGTTGAAAGCGCATTTAAAGAATCGGCACCAAAAATTGCCGTTACAATTGAACCTAATAAGACATAAATAATTACGATTGAAATTCCGTAAATCAGGGCGTTTCTAATTCCGGTCGCTTTCGTTTTACTTTGTTTGGTAAAATAACTTACCGTCATCGGAATCATCGGGAAAACACAGGGTGTTAATAAAGCTAGCAAAGCCAGATAAAAAAGCTATGATAAAAATATTTAACAAACCTCTTGATTCATTTTTCTTTTGAGAATCAACTACTGCTTTTGGAGCTTTTTCTTCTGCCTTAACAATCGTTTTTTCTTCTTTAATTACTGAATCTTCTTTTACAACTGTACTTTCTGTAACAATTAATTTATTGTCTTTCGGAATTTTAAATAATAATTCTTCTGCTGTTGGCGGTAAACAATTGCTGTCATCGCAAACCATAAATTCAACTTCGCCTGCAATGTTCGAAATTTGATCTGAAGTAAATTTGATCTTCTGCGTAAACAGCGCCTTATCTTCAAAATATTTAATTTTCATGTCGAAGATTTTATCTACTACTTCATGCCCTTTTTCTTCGGTTGTTTTTCCGATAAGCTGAAAATTTTTATTGGCATTTTTGAAAGTGAAAGCAGTTCTCGAGGGCCCGCCTTCTTCTATATATTGTCCGTATAAATGCCAGCCGGATTGTATAACAGCCTGAGCTTTTAAAACATATTCTCTATCTGCTATTTTTTCTACTGATGTTGACCACTTTACAGGATTGTACATTTGTGCAGACATACTTCCTGAAAGAAATAACAGTAATGTAATTAGGATATTTTTCATCGTTTTTGGTTTCGGATTAAAAAAAAAGAGCTGTTGGCAGACAGCTCTTTTGGTCTTTCATAGAAAATGGCTTACTAATTCAGATTCTTAAATGAAAATAATGAAAGACGACTATTAAAAATTGTTGGTTTTAGTTTTCAGTCGCAGTCGCAGTCGCAGTCGCAGTCGCAGTCGCAGTCGCAGTCGCAGTCGCAGTCGCAGTCGCAGTCGCAGTCGCAGTCGCAGTCGCAGTCGCAGTCGCAGTCGCAGTCGCAGTCGCAGTCGCAGTCGCAGTCGCAGTCGCAGTCGCAGTCGCAGTCGCAGTCGCAGTCGCAGTCGCAGTCGCAGTCGCAGTCGCAGTCGCAGTCGCAGTCGCAGTCGCAGTCGCAGTCGCAGTCGCAGTCGCAGAGTATAACTTTGTCAAAGTTTAAAACTTTGACAAAGTTGGCTTTCCTAGACTGAAAACTGAGACTAAAAACTGAAAACTATTTCAACGGTGCTCCATTTTGATCTAGAGAGCCAGATTTTACAACAATCATTTTATCCAATTGAATGTATTTCTTAATCGCATCATTTACCTGTTGTAAAGTTGCTTTTTCGATATCTTTTGGATATTGGTCAATGTAATTTGGTTCTAAGCCTCTTTCTATAAAACTCAAAATGGTTCTCGCCATTCCGCTTGTAGTCGACATTCCTACTTTAAAACTTCCGATTAAATTGGTTTTCTTGTTTTCTAATTCGGCGACCGTAATTCCTTCTTTTACCCATTTATCAACCTGAACCATTGTAGCGTCCAGGCCTTTTTGAAATAATCCAGGATTGAAAGATGCATTTACAAACCAATAACCACCTGTTTCTATATTACCGCCTAAACCAGATGAAATACTATACGTTAAACCGTCATTATCACGAACAGTCTGCATTAAACGTCCAGCGAAACCAGCTCCCAAAGTATAATTTCCAATAAAAAACGGAATATAATCGGCGTCGGCTCTTTTTAAGCCTGTAAACTGACCGATGTATAATTCTGCACTTGGTTTTTCTGGAATCGTAATTACTTCTGTTTTTGCAAGCAGATTTTGAAGCTTCTTCAAATTTTAGTTTTTCTGTAACACCGCCATTCCAGTTTTTAAATGATTTTTTTAAGGAAGCATTTAAGTTAGCGCCATCGGTATCTCCTACGATTACCAGACGCATTGATGCTGTTCCAAAATATTTTTTGTGGAAAGCTTTAACCTCATCCAATCCTGCATTTTTAATATTGGCAATATTATCTTCAACACTTAAACTGTAATTTGGATTTGTTTTTGGATAAATAGCCTGAGACAACGCAATATCTCCCCTTTCCCCAGGATCATTTAAACTCTCGTCGTGTTTCCAATAAACTGCTGTTTTAAATTTTCAAATTCTTTGGTATCAAACAACGGATTTCTCAATTCTTCTGCCAATAAAGCAATTACCTGATCCAGATCTTTTTTCAAACATTTGAATCCAATATTTATTTTGAAAGTTGAAGCATTAACATTTAAAGAAACGCCTAATTTCTGCAGTTTTTCTGAAAATTTAAATTTGTCGTTTAGCGTTGTTCCTTTTGATAACATTGACGCTGTTAAAGCCGGAATAACATCGTTTTTAGTTTCGCTTGCATAATTTCCAAGCGAAATACTCGTCACAACGGTAACGAAATCTTTTGCTGAAGTTTTCACCGAAACAACATCAATTCCAGATACTTTTTCTCTTTTGAATGCTGATGCTGATTTTTCGATTAAACTTTCTGCAGAAGTTATTTCTTCTGATGTATTTTTTATTAAAGATGAGCCAGCAAGACTTTCTTCGTGACCCTTTTCATTTTCTGGATGTCTGTAATAAAACGGACCATATTCTTCGGTGAATTTAGTCGCATTTGCAGTAGTGGCATTTTGAGAACCAGATTGTTTCGGAATAAAATATCCTGTTGTACTTTGATCTTCTACCAAGTATTTCTGTGCAACGTGAAGCACATCTGCAGGGGTTACTTTTTTCAGTCTGTCAACACCCGTAATATAATCTGTCCAGTCGCCAGAAGCAATTGCTTCGTTTAATGCCGATGCAATTACCCCAGATCCATCTCTAGCTAAAATAGTCTGTGCACTAATTTTTGCCACAACTCTATTTACCTCATCCTGTGTTACACCTTCTTTTTGAATTTTAGCCACAACTTCGCTGATTTTTGCATCAATATCTTCGTGTTTCGAAGTGGTTGGAAAACCAACACTTATCGTAAAAAGTCCAACTTCTTTAAAATTAGTTGCGCGTGCGCTTGCGTAAATTCCTAAACGAGTGTCTACAAAAGTTTTACTTAAAATTGCCGATGGTCCTGATCCAATAATTTGAGCCAAAATGTTCAGCGCCGGAAGATCTTCATTTAAAGCTCCTGGAATTTTGTACGCTTTGTTTACAACGCCAAGTTCACCCGGTTTTCTAACTATAATTTTACGTGCACCATATTGCTGAGGCTCTTGTGTATAAGGCTGAGGCATTTCTTTTGGCGCTTTTGTAATTTGGCCAAAATACTTTTCGATCAATTCAAAAACATTTTCTTTTTTGAAATCGCCGATAATAGTCAAAGTAGCGTTATCCGGCCAATAATACGTATTGTAGAAATTTTTCAATACTTCGATTGGTGCTTTTTCAATATCAGATTTCCACCCAATTGTGGAATGATGATACGGATGCGCGATGTAAGCCGAAGCCCAGATTTCTTTATCTAATAGCGCATTCGGATTGTTTTCGCCTCTTTCAAATTCGTTACGAACAACCGTCATTTCTGCTTCTTTATCTTCTTTTGTCAAAAGAGAATTACGCATTCTGTCGGCTTCAATCTGAATTGCCAATTCGATTTTATCGCTAGGAAGTGTTTCAAAATAATTTGTACGATCGTACCAAGTGGTTGCGTTTAACTGTGCTCCTGTATTCTGGAGTACATCTGTAATTGTATTTCCATTTTTTTGTTGAAAGTCGGAGTTCCTTTAAACATTAAATGTTCTAAAAGATGCGTAGATCCTGTGTTTCCCAAAACTTCATGTTTAGAACCTACACGATATACAATTTGTACAGTGGCAACAGGAGAAGCATTGTCCTGCAAAAGCAACACATTCATGCCGTTTGGCTGATATAAATATTCCTCTATCCCGCCTAACTCTTTTATTTTCTTAAAGTTAACCGATTTATTCTGAGCTGAAATAAGCGTACAGAATGCTAATGAGCAATAGCCTAGAAAGATGTATTTTTTCATTTTTTAATTGAGATTTTTTTTAGTTTTCAGTCGCTTTTTTAGTTTTCAGTCACAGTATTCAGTCACAGTTTTCAGTTACAGTTTTGTTGAGACCGAGACTGAGACTGAATACTGAGACTGAATACTATGACTAATAATTATGATTTACTAAAAATTTCTTTCAGTTTCGATTGAAGTTCAGCTTCTCTAAGATTTTTGGCTAAGATTTTACCGTCAGGTCCAATTAAATAGTTCGTTGGAACCATTTTTACACCGTATAAGATTGCGACTTCGTTTTGCCATCCTTTTAAATCAGAAACGTGTGTCCAAGTTAATCCGTCTTTTTCAATTGCTTTTTCCCAAAGTTTCTTTTTTATCATCTAATGAAACTCCCAAAACATCAAAACCTTTATCATGATACGTTTTGTAAGCCAAAACTACATTCGGATTTTCTTTTCGGCATGGACCGCACCAGCTTGCCCAGAAATCTACTAAAACATATTTCCCTTTATAATCAGACAATTTAACCACTTTTCCATTTACATCAGTCTGAGAAAATTCTGGAGCGACGACGCCAACAGCTGTTTTCTCATTAAGATCGATTGATTCTTTTAACTGTTTTCCGTAAACTGATTTTTGTATTTCTGGAGATAAAACAGCATAGTACGATTTTACTTGTTCTGGAGTTCCGTATGATACAATTCGGTCATTAATTACTAAAGCAGTGACAACTTTATCTTTGTTTTTTTTGATAAATTTATCGGTTAAATCATCAGCTAGAGTTTGAAGATCTTTCCATTTTTTATCCATCATCGTTTGCTGTTCAGCAGTCAATTTTACTTTACCATTTTGTTGTAAAGAATCAGATAATTTATAAATTGGCCCAGCAATCTTTTGTATTTTTTTGAATTCGTTATCGTAGTACGACTTGTAAATATCGTTTTGCGCATACGCTGACTTTAGCTTTGAAAATAGAATCTTTTTTGGCTTCTACTTTTATTTCTTCATTATCTAAAAGAAAAAATGCACCATATTCTTCTCCTTTTAATTTAATGGTATATAATAATGGTTCTGAAACTTTTCCCGAAAAAGTAAAAGCTCCGTCTTTATTGATTTGGGCAGAATCTGCTATTTTTTTGTTTCCTTTTTCATCTGTATTTTCCAGATAAACAGTTCCTTTATCTAATCCGGCAATTGTACCGTTAATAATAAATCCTTCTTCTTTTTTTGAACAGGAAGAAAGCACGGCCATCAGCGCTAAGGCAGACAAACCAGATTTTAAGATTGTACTTTTCATGTTATTATTTTTATTGTTATTTTTTATTTGAACACATAGAGACATAGATCTGCTGGCTTTAAAAAAGACGTTTCACTTATTAAACAAACAGAACTCTACTGCTCAACTCATTTTTTTAATTTTTAATTCTCAATTTTTAATTTCAAATTAAGATTTCAATAATTCTTTTAATTTCGCTTCTAAATCTGCACCTCTTAAATTGTCGCCGATAATTACACCTTTACTATCAACTAAATACGTTGCTGGAATTGTTTTTACATTAAATGATTTACTCACTTTGTTATCATCTAAAAGATTGTGCCACTGCATATTTTCCTGACCTAAAGCTTTTTGCCAAGCTTTTTCATCTTTATCAATTGAAATACTTAAAATTTCGAATCCTTTTTCAGCATATTCAGAATAAGCGGTTTTAAGATTTGGAATTTCCTTGCGGCAAGGCGCGCACCACGAAGCCCAGAAATCAATTAAAATGTATTTTTTTCCGGCTACAATTTCTTTTGTTGTATACGCTTTTCCGGTCGCATCTTTCAAATTAAAATTAGCAACACTTGTCCCAATTAGCGATGTAGGATTCAAGTCTTTGTCAACCAATTGTCCGTAATAACTTTTTTTAGCCGTTTCTGAAAATTGCTCAAAAAGAGGTTTTTGGTCGGGCGTAAAATAACTGAATTGAGTTATCATAAAAAACGGCCCCCACCAAGTTGCTTTGTGTTTTGTTATAACATCTGTTGTACTTTTTTCTACTTTAGCAAAGAATGCTTTTTCATCTGCTTCAAATTTTTTCCATTCTGGAGTATTAGCAATAGAATCCATTACTTTTTTATTGCCGGTAGTTCTCGCCTTAGAATATAATTTTGCCAGTTCTTCGGTACCTTTATGATAAGCTTCGTAATCTTTGTTTAATTCTTGTTTAAAAGCAGTTTCCTTTTTAAAATAATCATTCGATTTAGATCCTGTAATAACTTCATTTTTAAAACTAATTCGCTCATCTTCTTTATTTGAAACTGATGCATCTGCTGTAACTTTTATTTTAGCATTTTCGGCTATTAAATTAATGTATCCTTTGTTTTTTCCAAACACTAAATAAAAAGATCTCGGTTCATTTAATTTTCCTGTGAAAGCAAATTTGCCTTCCTTAACTGTTGTTTCTGCAACTGGTAATTCAGAAGAATGTGTTGCTCCAGGAACTAATTGTACAGTTGTTCCATCTTGAAGCCCCGTAATATTTCCTTCAATAGAATAAGACGTCGCCGCTGGAACTGCCGTTTTTTTCTTTTGAGCAGTACCGTTGTTTGAAATTAAAAACAAACAGATTGATAATGCCTGCTATTTTATATTTAATTACTTTCATTTTTTTGATTGATATTTTAAAAAAAACTTCCCTTTCGGAGTTCCTAATCAGGAAGCTTTTAATTTATTATTTAGCTACATTTTGTGTAATTGTTCCGTTTCCTGGGTTTTGTGTAGCACCTTGAGGAAATGGCATTGTCCATAAATGAGAATCTGATGATAATGTGTAAGTATTCCCGTTTGCTGTTTTGGTGAAACTTACTTTATAAACACCCTCAGCATTTAAACGGCGTGCGTCTGCAAAAGCAATCAAGGTATTAGTAAGTTCATTACTTTTTGTTCTAAAAATAGCTCTCAATGCAGTGGCCTGATCTGTAGTCGAAATATCTTGATAAGAAGCTGGCAGAATACGCGTTTTACGTACTGTATTTAAAACTCCCAACGCCTCGCTAATTTTATTATCGCGAGCCAGACATTCTGCTTTAATCAAATACACTTCTACAGTTGTGATCCCTCCGAAGTTAAAAAAGCCAGACAAAGTTCTTCTGTAATACGTTTCGGCACCAACAGTGTAAATTTTCCAACGAGATATAAAACGTGTATCTCCAGCTTCAAAACGCTGCGCGCGTTCTACTGGAATACTGTTTTCTGTCGATAAATTATTTGTAATACCGTGACGATAATTATAATTTTCTACATAATTAAATCCCATAGGAGAAGTTGTAGCAGTATAAGAATTCGGAACATCGATAACTGCTTTATTGGTATTGTAATATCCAATCCAATCAAACAATTTATTATTTTCTGCCAATGCCAAATCTGCATATTTTAACGCTTCTGTATAATTATTCATTTGCAGATAAACTCTTGAATAAAATGCATAACCTGTGCCTAAATTTGGATGTAAAGCTGTCTGAGAAACTTTTGGCAAATAAGGCAGCCGCTTCTTTAACATCATTCAAAATAAAATCGTACAATTCTTGAATTGTGACTTGTTTGCTTGGCGCATTAATATTTGCACTCGTAATTAAGGGAACTGATAATTTTGTTGAAGCTGTTGAAGCTACATAAGTATCTGCATAAAAATTAACCAGATTAAAGTAATTCATGGCACGAAGTACTTTTGCTTCTGCCCAAACTATTCTTTGTTCTGCTTCTGTTGCTTTAGTTGTACTTAATGCATTTTCGATAATTAAATTAAAAGTAGAAATTCCTTGATAGCTGGCATAATACGCCGTTTCATCTGAAACCTTCAATGCAATACGATCGGCATTTTCGTCCCACATATAATTGGCATTATACAATCTATTACTTGCTAGAGAAGCAACAGTTACATATTGGTCATTTAATAATTGTGAAGCGCCAGTAATATCAACTCTGTGATTGGTATATTCGTCACGTAAAAAAGCTTCATAATCTGCTAATGTTGTTGGTGATTTTGATCCTTTTGGAACATCGCTCAAATAATCTTCGCAAGAGACTAATGTTGCTCCTAAAGCTAATAAGCACGCTATCTTTTTATATATATTTTTCATCGTCTAGTCCTTTATAAATTAGAAATTAACATTTACACCTAAAACAAAACTTGGAGAAGTGAAACCGCCTAAAATAAACTTAGCATCTCTGCTCTTTGCAAAAGTGTAAACGTTTTCTGCGTTTAAGTTGAAACGTACGCCGTCTAGTTTTACTTTTTTAATAAGTGCACTTGGCATTTGGTACGCTAAGGAAATGTTGCTTAATCTCAGATTTGAAGCATCCAAAATATTGATATCTGCATACGAATAAATTGTACGGGAATCTGAATTAAATTCTGGATCATATTCATAAACTGCTCTAGGGACATTTGTAAAAGCTTCGTCACCAGGTCGCATCCAACGATCTGCAATATGATTGTTTACAACTGTAATATCTGTTACATAACCTCCTGCAAGCACCATTATAATTGTTGGCTAACATTGGAAGGAAACTATTTCTTACCTTATGTCCTAACTCATAAATGAAAAGAGCCGAAAGCGAGAAATTCTTATAATTAACTGAAGTATGGAAAGAACCACTGTGTGTAGGAACTGTTGAACCATAGTCATCAATCGCTTCCAATTGTCCTGGATTGTATTTTACCGCAGTTCCTGAAGCATCATAAACCTGAGGAATTCCTGTACTGCTTAATCCTGCCCATTTGTAACCATAAATAGAATTAAAGTTGGTACCTACTCTAGGAAAAGACTGTGCTTGATCCAACTGTAAGTAATAAACAGGTGCTTTTACATTTACATAATCGACATTGTTTTTGTTGTAAGCATATAAAACTGCCGCGTCCCAAGAGAATGAAGGTGTTTTAACAATTGTTCCTCTTAAACTAACTTCGATACCTTTGTTAGTCATTTCTCCGTTGTTGATTTTATAGGTAGAATATCCCCATCCTTCTGTTGGAATTCCTTGACTGCTTGCTAATAAATTTTCTCCTTTTTTGTTATAAAGATCTACAGTTCCTCCTAATCTGCTGTTGAAGAGTGAGAAATCTAAACCGACGTTTGTTGTAGTAGTTTTTTCCCAAGATAATTCTGGATTTGGTCTTGATCGAACGGTTCCCTGATTTCCTCCAACATTTGGATTAGAATTATAATAAGCTGTTAAATAGGGAGCAGAATCTTTTGCAATATTTCCTCCTATACCATAAGAAACACGAACTTTAAGCGCATCTACCCATGAAGCTGTAAAGAATGATTCTTTATCGATATTCCATCCTGCTCCAGCTGACCATGTAGGCTTATTTTGATATTCACTGTCTGTTCCCCAAAGATTCGAACGATCCCATCTTAAACTTCCAGATACTGAATACTTTTTATCATATGTATAACCTCCTGTTCCATAAAGAGAAACGTAACGATTTAATAATTCTTTTTCTAATGAAAATTCGTCTTGTATCATATATCCACTAAACACACTTCCGTAAACTTTAAGAAGATCTGACTGATTTATGGGCGTAAAACCTAAGGTCTGAGCATCATATCCGTAACGTGTGTTATTATTAAATTGTAACTTACTGTGACGAATTTCCATACCTGCAATGGCAGAAAAATCATGCTTGTCAGCAAAAGTCTGATTGAAATTTAACTGCTGACGGAAATTATACGCATTTGTAATCTGCTCTGTATTTTTTACAATGTCTCCGTAAGGCAAATTATAAACTGCTCTGTTATTCGCAATTGTTACCATACCATTTACCTTACTTCTTACGTAATACGAGTCTTTATCAAATAACTGACTTTGGCGATCTGAACCAAATTCGTATTGAAACATAGCATTGTATGTAAAGGCATTACTGAATTTTATATTAACCTTGGCAAATGTTCTGTTTAAGAAATTTTTACTTTCAACTAAATTTCTTCCAAACTCATCCATTGGCGTAATATTCATATCATAAAGACCATAATTTTTGATAGAATTTAGCGTAAAAGCATTGTAGCGAGATTCTGGCGTAGAAACAAAATTAGTTCCATCATTATTAACCAATTGATTATACGGCTGATATTTAAATCCAGGTCCCGAAGTAAAATTAGGATTTGAAGCAAAATAACTCTGCGTATCTCCTGTACCAAAATTGGTGTAAGATCCTAAATCTAAAGACAACCAGCTGTTAATTTGTGTTGAGTTTTTTAAGTTAAGACCAACTGTTTCGTTTTCAGAATAAATATCTTCAAGCTGATTGCTTTTGTATGTCAAAGAAGCATTAAAGCTATTTGTTTCTGTTGCTTTACCTAAACTAAGATTGTGCTGTAGAAAATACTGATCGCGTTTTGCATATCGTGCAATATCATCAAAGTATTTGTAACCTTGAGAACCCAGTTGATCTAAGCGACCGTTCATTTCTGCCTGCGAAATATTTCCGGCATAACCGTTTAAAATAGTCTGCATTCCTAAACTTGTAAATACAGCATTATTTAGCATTGACTGTGCATAAGTACTTGCATTAGCCGTTTTTAAATTAGGATTTCCATCTGCCCATCCTCTTTCTAAACCAATAATATCTGCTGAATTTGTTAAGTTTCCTGTGTAATTTCTATAAGGCGTAACTGTTAAATTACTTGAAAAGGAAATAGTTGTCTTTCCTGCTTTTGCTTTTTTAGTGGTAATAACCACAACTCCATTTGTCGCACGTGCACCATAGATCGAAGAAGTCTGCAGCATCTTTTAAAACTGTAATAGTTTCAATATCTTCTAAATTCAGATTAGGTAAATTTTCTTCTATACTCGCATACGGAGTTAATTTTGTATTCTCTACCGGAAATCCATCAATTACATATAAAGGCGCACTTACACCCGTCATAGTAGTTGTACCACGAATTTTCCCATCTTGATATCCAACGATACGTCCTTCTAAAATTTTGTCTAAACTATTTAAACGTCGCTCTTGGAAATCTTTTGCTTTTAAACTAGAAAAAGATCCTGTTGCTTTTTCTGCACTAATATCCTGATAACCTGTCTTTAAAACAAGTCCTTCTAATTCCAAAACATCTTCTTTCAAAACAACATTGATAACGCTTCTTCCTTCAACTTTAATTTCTTGTCTTACATATCCTAAATAAGCAAATGCCAATGTAGTTTCACTGCTTACGGTAATTATCTGATATTCTCCATTAAAATCTGTTTGTACACCTCTTCCTGAACCGTTATCAGAAATCGCGGCACCAACTAAAGGCATTCCTTTTTCGTCTGTAACTCTACCTTTTACAATAAAATCTGCCTCAGCTTTTACTGTCTGCTTGTCTTCTGGCGCTTTTTTCGCCATAAGAACAATATGGTTTCCAGAAACTTTGTAATCAGTTCCCGTATTTCCAAAAATGGTATTTAATAGTGTTTCAATAGCAACATTACTCTCATTAATAGTAATGATTCTGTTTAAATCTACAGATCTAACATTGTAGACAAATCTATAGTTGGTCGTGTATTCAAGCTTTTCAATAGCTTTTGCAACAGTCATATTATTAGCGCTGAAAGAAATTTTAGCTTTTTGCGAATAACTGGTTCCGGCGTGCATTATTGTTAAGGCGGTGAATAAAAATAATGTGGTCAATTTCATCTTCAAATCAAATTTCAAAAAAGGCTTGTCGAACCTGATTCTGTTCAATAGTTTTTTCATACTTTTAAAATGTTTTTTTTAATGTTGGTTGGTTAATTAACTGACCGCATTTACTCTACCGGGAAATGTTGGCGCATTTTCCGGTTTTTTTATAAATAACGATCCTTTTCATTTTTGGATTCGTGTTACATAGGCGCTTATATTTATTTTAGATTGTTGATTCTAGATTGTTGATTTTAGATTATAATGGATTTCTTTAATCTTTAATCTTTAATCTTTAATCTTTAATTTTTAATTTTTAATTCTATTTAATCGTAATTCTATCTCTGTCAATAATATAATTTATGGCGTAACTATCGCTGAAATATTTCAGAACTACTTCAATTGGTTCATTATCAAAGCGGGCATTAAAAATTTCTTTTCCCAGCATTTTATTTCTGTTAATGAAAGTTACATTATAATGACGTTCCAGCTTTTGGATAATATCATTAAAAGAAGCATTTTTAAATACCAGACTTCCTTTTACCCAAGCTGTATAATAATCTGTATTAACTTCTTCCGTTCTAATTACCGATTGGCCTCTTATATTTGAACCTTTTTCTCCAGGTTTTAAATAAACAGGATTTTCTTTCGTTTTCTCATCTTTATAAAGCGACACTTTCCCATCCACCAAAACAACATCTGTGCTTCTATTTTCAGTATAGGTATCCACATTAAACTTAGTTCCCAAAACCTCAACATTTACATTCTGCGTATTCACGAGAAACGGATGCATTTTGTCTTTTTCAACTTCGAAATACGCTTCTCCAAGCAGATAAACTTGTCGGTTTTGATTTTTTATAAACTGCACTGGATATCGAAATGATGTTCCAGCGTTTAAATACACCAAAGTTCCATCTGATAATTGTACTTCAAACTTTTTACCGTACGGAATTCTAATTGTATTGTAAACTGCAGTTCCTTCTGCATACGATTTAGAATAAACCAATCTGTTTTTTTCCTGTTTTCCAATTACATTTCCGTCTTTATCGATTACATTTCGTGCTTCATTTGGATTAAGAGTCTGCGATTCGTCGCCAAGTTGCAATACAATTTCATCTTCTCTCGGAATGACACTATTTTGTTTGGATTGAGGAGCATCTGAATTTTTATAAAAATAAAAGTCGCCCAAAGCCACAATTAAAATCGCCGCATATTTAAAATACGATGAAAATCTTCTTTTTCTAAAAACATTATTTTCTTTTTGAATTCTTTCTGAAAGTTGTTTTCTAACTTCAGTAGAATCAAAAGAGTTCATAACGGTATCCACTGCGTAATTGGTTTTTATAAAATCCTTAAACACAATTCGGTTTTCATCCTCCTTTAACCATTCTGTCAGCGTTTCAATTTCTTCCTGACTTGCCTGATTTGTGATAAATTTAACGATTAACCGTTCTGATTTTTTCACTGTCATTTTAGTTGTTTTTAATATTATTACGAAGCAAAAAAACAAAACCCTAACAATTTGATAAAGTTTTTTTCATTTTGATGATTTTTTTATTTTTCACAAGTTTTTTTCCTCAATAAATTCTACTAATTTGATAGAGATTAAAGGGTAAATGTTTTTATCTTTGCGATTTTGACCTGTTTTATTTGTAATAATTTTCAAATAGAAAATACTAAAAGGACTTATTTTTTATTAAAAAAACGCCGATTTAGATCCTAAAAACTATTAATTTATATATTTGTTTCTATGAAAACCGATGATTACCACGATAATGATACACTAATTGAGTCTCTTAGAAATGGAGATGAAATGGCGTACAGCTATCTAATCGATACTTATCATCATAAACTTTGCGTGTACGCCAACAGTTTGGTAAAAAATGTTTACAGTGCCGAAGACATTGTTCAAAATGTTTTTATCAAGGTTTGGGAACAACGCACGAGATTAAAATCGGATCACGCTTTAAAGAGTTTTCTCTACAAATTAACTTATAATGAGTTCATCGATTTATATCGAAAAAATCAATCTCTGTTTTCTTTAGAAAAGTCGTATTACGATGCTTTGAACGGAATTGTTCAAGAAGATGACTCAGAAGCTTTTCAGAGAGTTCTGAATGCTGTAAACAAGGAAATTCAAAATCTGCCTCCAAAATGTAAAGAGGTTTTTATTTTGAGTAAAAAAAGAAGGTTTAACCAATATTGAAATTGCAGAGCATCTGGATGTTTCTATAAAAACCGTTGAAGCTCAAATTACTAAAGCCTTTTCTATTCTACGTTCTTCACTAGAGGAAAAAGTGAGAAGCGTTTTGTTTGTATTATTTGCTAAGAAAAAAAAATCAGACTAAATTAATTAATCTGAATCTTTTGACTTTATTGTTTTAAAGCATAAATAAACCCAATTCCCTTTTGACCATTTTCGAGTTCGTATTCTGTTTGAATTCGAATATAACCGTCTCCTTCAAATTCGTCCAGATAATCCCAATTCTGAGTTAGATCATAAGAAAAAAGAACATAACAATTAATTGTTTCTGCTTCATCAGGATTTACAGAAATAAAACCATTATAACCTAAAGAAGAACCCCAGCCACCTTCTTCCAGCTTTCCCTTAATACTTGCTTTTTTCCACTCTCCCTTTATCGGATCCATAACCGAATGATTTGATTCACCCGGCGCCAGCGAACCATAAATAATCAAAGCCGGAATTAATTCTAAATCTCTCATCTTTATTCTATTATCTTGCTTCCTTCTTCTTTCTTCTTGCTTCTTTCTTCTTTCTTCTTTCTTCTTTCTTCTTTCTTCTTTCTTCTATTTTCTATTCTCTTTCTTCTTTCTTCTTTCTCCCCCTAAAACTCTAAAACAGGCATCTTCATATCATGATACAAAAGTACTTTCCAATTCTCTTCTTTAGCCTGCAGTTCCCATTTTTTACGTGATTCCATGGCGCGCTTTCCATCAAAATCTGTTTTGTAGGCTACGTGCATTGACAAATATACTTTTTGAGGTAAATCGTCAGCGCCGTAAAATACAATTTCATCGTTGGCTTTGATCCAAAATACTTGATGGAATTTGGTATGTCCAGCCGAAACTTCATAGAAAATTTCATCGGTAATTTTTCCGCTGTCAGAATCTAGTAATTCAACATTCGGAAGTTTTTCCAATTCACTTAATATTTCAAAAACATAAGACGGATTATTGATTTGTTCTAAAGCAAAATCTATTTCTCTTTTTTGAATGTAAATCGTTGCATTAGGAAAATTTTGAACCAAATTACCATTCTCAAAGTAACCAATTCCTTCTATATGATCTTTGTGTAAATGCGAAACCAAAATTTTTGTAATTTGTTCCGGCTCAATATTATTTTTTCTTAAGATTTGATGAATAAATGGAATTCCATCATTTACAAATCCTAGACCAAAATCAAGTAAAATAACATCATGATCTGTAATAACCAGAAAAGGCTGAATTGCCATTTTGAGTCCAGAATCGGTCGTTTTTTCTGTAATAAGTTTGAATTCTTTTTTAGAATCTGCAATATAATTTCCTTCTTGTAAAGCTATGATTTTCATTTTGTTCTTGCGCTAATTTTATAACAACACAAAGTTCTTAAGAATTTCTATATTTGTAAAACCTTATTTTTCGATAAAATCAATCGATAAAACCGATTTATAAATGGAACTCAGACAACTCAAATATTTTCTTAAAGCAAAGGAATTATTGAATTTCACCGAAGCAAGATCGGCATTACATATTAGCCAAAGCACTTTATCACAACAAATTAAACAATTGGAAGAGGAACTGCAAGTACCGCTTTTTAATAGAATTGGTAAACGAATCAGTTTGACAGAAGCGGGAGATTTATTTTCTGTTTACGCACAGCAATCTGTTAATAAAGTCGCTGACGGTTTCGAACTTTTAAAAGATCTGAATAATCTTGAAACAGGAAAAATTGCAATTGGTGTTACGTATGCATTGCGTCATGTGGTTACAAAAGCTTTGATTGTATTTAGTTCAGAATATCCTAAAATTCAATTCGAAATTGTATTTGGAACTTCGCAGGAATTAATTCAAAAACTGAATCATTTTGAACTCGATGTAATTTTGACTTTTGAAGAAATCGCTTCCGAGGCTCATTTCAAATACAGGGAATTATTTACTTCTCCAATGGCTTTGGTAACTTCGTCTGAAACGCCTTTAATTCATAAAAAAAGTATTTCTCTAAAAGAAGTTAGTTCCTTGCCGCTTGCATTGCCATCGAGTGGTTTTAGCACCACGCAGTTTATTAATAAGGCTTTTGAAAAAGACAAACTTCACCCAAAAGTCACAATTGAAATAAACGATATTCCGACTTTGCTTGAATTAATTAAAACTGGAAAATGGCATACGATCTTAACCAAAACAACAGTCGAAAACGAAAAAGATTTATTCGCTATTCCGATAAAAGGACAAAATATGACACGAACCGCAATGCTGATTTCTTTGAAAGAAGTCTATGAGAAAAAGGCTGTTATTGCTTTTTTGAAAACACTGATGGAGAATTTGAAATAGATTTTTTTATTCTTTCTTAGAAACATGAATCCAGAAATAATCAGTCGGTTTCAATTAAAAAAACTCCGTTTCAAATGACTGAAAGGGAGTTTAAAATTGTACAAAAATGGAATTTATTAAAGATTCATCTTTTTAGCATCTTCAACAAATTGTTTTAAACCAATATCGGTTAACGGATGTTTTAATAATCCTTTTATTGCCGAAAGTGGTCCCGTCATTACATCCGACCCTACTTTTGCACAGTTTACAATATGCATAGTATGTCTTATTGAGGCAGATAATATTTGTGTTTGATAATTATAATTATCGTAGATTTCTCTAATTTCTTCAATTAGATGCATTCCGTCTGTCGAAACATCATCTAAACGTCCTAAAAATGGAGAAACATAAGTCGCTCCAGCTTTTGCCGCTAATAAAGCTTGTCCAGCAGAAAATACTAAAGTTACATTGGTTTTAATTCCTTTAGAAGAAAAGTATTTACAAGCTTTTATGCCATCGCCAATCATAGGCAGTTTCACCACAATCTGCGGATGAAGTGCGACAAGCTCCTCGCCTTCTCGTATCATGCCGTCAAAATCGGTTGAAATTACCTCGGCAGAAACATCGCCCTCTACGATATTACAAATATTCAAATAATGTTTTAGAATATTATCTTTTCCGCTAATTCCTTCTTTTGCCATTAAAGATGGATTGGTTGTTACGCCGTCTAAAACGCCTAATGCCTGCGCTTCTTCAATATCTTGAAGATTAGCGGTATCAATAAAAAATTTCATAGTTTTTTGGTTTAAATAGTTTGATTAAATAGTGGTTTATTTTGAATATAATCGTGTAGTTTGTCGTTTCTTGTTCCTTGAAATGACAAGATTGTGTTTAATTAACTTTGACAAAGATTCTGTGTAGATTCCAGCAATTTGTAGAAACGCACTGCAGTGCGTCTAAGTACAGTGAGTAAAATGTGCATTTTGATCGATTCCGCTCTTCAAAAAACCTTCAATAAAAAAATACTCACTTATTATTTTATCAAACTGACTTATTTTGGTTTTCATTATCAAAAAATAGTAACTAAACCTTCCATCTATTTTCATCAAATTTAAATCTCAAAAACAATTCATAATCTTAAATACACATTCTTTTATTTTATCTTAAGAAATAAATTAAAATAGCTTTTAAAAACAATTTAACTTTCTATAGCTGTCATTTTAAAAATTATAAATCTTTCAGATATTCTGTCTTAATAAATATTTTTAAAAAGACCTAACAGGTTTTAAAAACCTGTTAGGTCTCATATCTTCTAAAAAATACCCATTAAATATATTGGTTGATGATATTTTCAAACAATTCTTGTTTACCACTTTGAAGCGTTAATTCTCCATTTTGGTTTGCAATATCATATAAATCTTTAAGGTTTAATTTTCCGTTTTCGAATTCTTTACCTTTTCCAGAATCAAAAGAGCTGTATCTTTCTGTTCTTAATTTTTCGTAAGGAGACGAAGTAATAATTTTATCTGCAGTCAATAAAGCCCTTGCAAAAGTATCAGCACCACCAATGTGCGCCAAGAAAACATCTTCTAAATCTGTAGAGTTTCTTCTGATTTTTGCGTCAAAGTTTACACCGCCACCTTGTAATCCGCCAGCTTTTAAGAAAACCAACATAGCTTCAGTAGTTTCCTGGATATTATTTGGGAACTGATCTGTATCCCATCCGTTTTGGTAATCACCTCTGTTTGCATCGATACTTCCTAACATTCCTGCTTTTGCAAGCAACTTCTAATTCGTGTTGGAAAGTGTGTTGTGCCAATGTAGCGTGGTTTACCTCGATATTGATTTTGAAATCTTTATCTAAACCATATTCTTTTAAGAATCCAATTGCTGTTGCAGTGTCAAAATCGTATTGGTGTTTAGACGGCTCCATTGGTTTTGGCTCGATAAAGAAAGTTCCTTTAAAACCTTGAGCTCTTGCATAATCTCTAGACATTGCCAAGAATTGCGCCATGTGGTCTAATTCTCTTCCCATATCTGTGTTTAGTAAAGACATATAACCTTCTCTACCACCCCAGAATACGTAGTTTTCTCCGCCTAATGCAATCGTTGCGTCAAGCGCTAATTTTACTTGTCCTCCGGCTCTTGCTACTACATTAAAATCAGGATTTGTAGCCGCACCGTTCATAAATCTTGGATTTGAAAAACAGTTTGAAGTTCCCCAAAGTAATTTAATTCCAGACTCCGCTTTTTTCTGTTTTAAGTATTCTGTAATTGTCGCCAGACGTTTTTCAGATTCTGCGAAAGTTGCTCCTTCAGCGATCAAATCGTAATCGTGGAAACAGAAATAATCGAATCCCATTTTGCTTATAAATTCAAAAGTCGCATCAGCCTTGTCTCTTGTCGCTTGAACCGCATCTGTAGATTGATCCCAAGCAAATTGCTGTGTTCCTGGTCCGAATGGATCACTTCCTTGTCCGCAGAAAGTGTGCCAGTATGCAATAGCAAATTTAAAGTGCTCACGCATAGTTTTTCCAGCTACAACTTGGTCTGGATTGTAATATTTAAATGCTAATGGATTATCAGATTCCTTTCCTTCAAATTTAATTTGACCAATACCTTTGTAGTATTCTTTATCTCCTAAAACTATCATTTTGTTCTTTTATTTATTTGTTAATATTAATTCTAACTCTTGTTTCCATTTTTGATATGCCGTCTCGTAAGGCTCTTTGTTTGTCAGCGGTAAAAAAGTCATTACATGATCGTTGGCACTAATATTAGCTCCAAATTTATTATAATCACCATCTTTTAAGCCTACTGCTCTCGCCGCGCCTACTGCTCCCGTCGTATTGTAAATTTCAATTTCGTGACCAATTAAAGTCGCCACGGTATTAGAGAAAATCTCCGAACGGAAAAGGTTATCATTTCCTGCTCTAATAACATTAATAGTCGCATTATCATCTTTTAAACATTCCATTCCGTACACAAACGAAAAAGCAATTCCTTCTAAAGAAGCTCTAAACAAATGTGCACTGTTGTGAATATTTAAGTTGAGGTTCAAGAAATGAGTTCCAATATTCTTGTTGTTGAACATACGCTCAGCTCCATTTCCAAACGGAATTACGACCACACCTTCTGATCCCACTTCAATATTCGAAGCTTTTTCATTCATTGCTTCATAACTTTCGTTACCCATATTATTACGTAGCCATCTGTACTGAATTCCTGCTCCGTTAATATTCAATAATTTACCAATTCGAGGCGTCTCCAATTCGTAATTAACGTGAACGAAATTGTTTACTCGCGTACTTTTTCCTGATGACAATTCGCTTACAGCATAAAATACACCCGAAGTTCCGCCCGTAGCCGCAACTTCTCCCGGATTCAACACATTCAATGCCAAAGCATTATTAGGCTGATCTCCCGCTCTGTACACAATTGGAATTCCTGCCGGAAGTCCAGATGCGACCGAAGCTTGTTCTGTAACAATTCCTTGATTTGTAAAGTTTTCTACAATTCTTGGCGTCAAAGATTGGTCAATTCCATAATAATCCAAAAGCCAGTCGGCCACTTTATTGTCTTTATAATCCCAAAGCATTCCTTCAGACAAACCATTTTTGGTTGTTGTTACTTCGCCTGTTAGTTTCAAAGCGATATAATCTCCAGGAAGCATGTATTTATCAATATTATTGTAAACTTCTGGTTCATTTTCTTTCACCCATTTCAATTTCGAAGCCGTAAAATTTCCCGGAGAATTTAATAAATGCTCCATACATTTTTGCTCTCCAATTTCTGAGAAAGCCTTATTTCCAATTTCAACCGCACGGCTGTCGCACCAAATGATCGAATTTCTAAGCGAATTTCCAGCTTTGTCCACAATCACCAATCCGTGCATTTGATACGAAATACCAATTCCCTGAATTTTAGACGCATCGATATTAGCTTCTTTAATCGCTCTTTTTGTAGCCGTACAAATGTGCCGCCACCAAATTTCAGGATCCTGTTCTGCCCAGTCTGAATGCAGAGACAAAATTTCCATTTCGTTTTGAGGCTCGTTCAAAACAATTACTTTTTTGCCCGTTTCGGCTTCTACCAAGGTCAGCCTTGACAGAAGAACTTCCAATATCATATCCGATATAATACATAATTTACAATGATTCTCTTAATATTAAATTTGTTGGCACATAACACTGAGTATCTTCATCATGCGTAATAAATGCCGCTTTGGTTCCTATTTCTTTAAAATCAGTTGAAACAACCGATATTCCTTTATATATAAATTTTTTCATTGGAGTTTCGTTATACGACAAAAAACCAACATCTTTTCCAGGCTCAAAATCCTTCTCTTTACATTGCTCTAAAAAGTATCCCAAAATCCTGTCACTCACACTGATGTAAGCAATTTCTTTTTCGATATTAAACTTTTTAGGATCTGTAATAATTTCATATTTAAAATTAAAATCACCACAGAATTTCTTAAAAAACTCAACCGTTTCCCACGGGTGATTCGTAAAATCTGGATATATAAAATCTATCTTTTTATACTTTTTAAACAAATCAACCGCCTGTGTCAAAGAATCATAAAATGCCTTTCCAAAATCCTGAAAAACATAATTATGCGTTTTATCCGCCTGAATATTCCAATCGATCAAAAGCAGTTTATCATTTGAAATTGCCGACAAAGCCGGAGCAATCGCCTTGTGATCAAAATTCATAACCACATATTTATAGTACTTCCCGATTCCGTTATTGATAATCGTTTTAAAAACATCAATATTATAGTGATGAAACTGCACATCAATAATCACATTATCTGGCAGATTATTTACAACCGAATGATACAAAACCTCTTTATAAGCTTTAAAAGTATCTAAAACCAAAAGTACTTTTCTCGTTTCACCTGCCACATAATAGCCTTTATTGGGTACAGAATCGATTGTTTTCTGCTCCTTTAGAATCGAATATGCCTTAAAAACTGTATCCCTAGAAAGCTGATATGTTTTGCAGATCACATTCACAGATGGCGACGAAATCTCCCTTTTGCAAAATATTTTCTGCAATCGAATTTGTGATTCCGTCAACCAGTCGCTGGTACTTCGGAATATCACTGTCATGATTAATTATAAACTCAAATTTTTCTTCTTCTTTTAGCATACCGTTCTGTTCCGTTCTGTTATGCTAAAGTAGATAAATTTCTTTTACAAAAAATTCTTTTTGACATTAAAATTGTTAATTTTTAAAAATTACTATTTTCAAATTTTGGGCGTGTCCCGCCGAAAAAGGGGGTCGGGCTATTCGCCGCAAGTCCTCGCTCTTCCTTCGTCAGGCTGTGGGCTTTCCACTGCTATCCCTCACGCAAACCGTTTTCAAAAACTCTAATGGTTATATCAGATATAAAAATCAATTTTAAAACTCCAGCGGAGCGTAATATTTATAGACCAATCATTCACGAATTTTAAAGCTTTAGCGAAGCGACATCTATTTGGCATTTAAAAAACATATCGCGCCTCTGGGACTTAGCTTAAACATTTTTTATTGATAATTGAAGTTTTAATCCAGCGATCTTCTTATTCCATAAGGATCAATCGTTACAATTGAACCATCTTCGAGATAATCGATTTTGGTTACTTTCATACTTCTTAAATGCGTTACTCCTTTTGATAAACTTGAATCGTGATAAAACAAATACCATTCTTTCTCAACTTCACAAATCGAATGGTGCGAAGTCCAGCCCACAACCGGATTCAAGATTCTCCCCTGATATGTAAACGGCCCATACGGATTGTCTCCAATCGCATAACAAATAAAATGAGTATCTCCAGTTGAGTATGAAAAATAGTATTTCCCGTTGTATTTATGAACCCAGGAAGCTTCAAAAAAACGACGATTATTATCGCCGGCAAGCAAAACTTCTCCGTTTTCATCCACAATCTTAATTTCTTTTGGTTCCTCGGCAAACTCCAGCATATTATCAGTAAGTCGCGCCACAATTGGCCCTAAGGCAGGTTCATTTCCATCTGGCTCTTCATTATCCTGATCGTATCTATTATTTCTATATTTCTGAAGCTGTCCGCCCCAAATTCCTCCAAAATAAATATAATGCTTTCCGTCTTCGTCTTCAAAAACCGCGGGATCAATACTGTAACTTCCTTTTATCGCATCTGGTTCGGGCATAAATGGCCCCGAAGGAGAATCGCTGACAGCAACACCAATCTGGAAAATTCCATTGGCACGTTTAGCAGGAAAATACAAATAATACTTCCCGCTTTTATGTGCCGCATCTGGCGCCCACATTTGCTTTTCGGCCCAGGCAACATCATTTACATGAAGTGCTACACCATTATCTACGGCTTTTGATGTAATATCTTCCATTGAAAACACGTGATAATCTTCCATTCCGAAATGATCTCCGTTGTCATTAAACGGAATTCCTGCGTCAATGTCGTGCGACGGATAAATGTAAATTTTTCCATTAAATACATGCGCCGAAGGATCGGCTGTATATATGTGAGAAACTAATGGCTTTGAAATCGCCAGTTCATTAATTTCCTCGAAATTAATTTGTTCAATACTATCTTCAGGCATAGTGATCTTTATTTTTTAAAATAATTAAGTTCTTCTTTGTTTTAAGTCAGTTTCAATCTGCACTTCCATTTCTTTATTGATTTTATAGAAAAACAATAATCCCGCTCCAATTAAAAATGGAATGGCAGGAAAAATGCTGACCAGTAATCTGATTCCGCTAATGGCTGTTTCTGTCTGCACAGCTGAGTTTGGAGCGTAATGAAAATATCCTAAAAACAATGTCGTTAAAGCACCGCCAATGCTTAATCCCGCTTTTAAACCCACCATCATGGCTGAGAAAATAATCGCTGTTGCGCGACGATTGTTCAACCATTCTGAATAATCAGCAACATCTGCAATCATCGCCCAAAGAATTGGGATGGTAATTCCGTAGAAAAATCCGTGCAAGATTTGGGAGAAAAAAATTAAGCTGATTGAAGTTGGCGGAAAGAAATAAAAAGCAACAATAAACAGTGTCGAAATAAATAAAAACAATCCGAACACATTTCGCTTTCCGTACTTATCGGCCAGATTTTTTGACAATGTAATTCCGACAATCATAAAAATAATTCCACCTGCATTAAACAATCCAAATCCAGCTGAAACGGGATCATTTCCAAAATGATTCAAACCAATTTTCGATAAAGTATCTAATATTGGTTGAATAAAAACAGCCAGTTGATCTTTATTTACATAGTTTTCAAAATAATACACATACGAACCGCCTTTCATGGCCAAAGTAATAAAAACCAAAGTCGTAAGCGTGAGCATAATAACCCAAGGTCTATTTTTAACCAAATCGCTTAAATCTTCTTTTATACTCGACTTCTGTTCTGGTTTTGGAATGATTCTTTCTTTTGTCGTTAAAAATGTTATCAACAGCATAATGGTGCCAATGATTGCCAGAACCGTCATAACTTTTTCAATCCCAATTGCTTTATCGCCGTTTCCAGCACTTTTTATAATTCCAAGCATAAAAACCTGAACAAAAAATTGCGCAAACATAACGGCCACAAAACGGTACGATGACATACTGTTTCTCTCTGACATGTCGCCAGTAATGACGCCGCTTAAAGCAGAATACGGCAGATTATTTCCTGCATAAAAAAGCAGTAATAATGTATAAGTTACAACTGCATAAATTACTTTTCCTTTATAAGCAAAATCTGGAGTTGAAAATGCCAATAATGCCACCACACCAAGCGGAATTGCTGTTGCCAGAATCCAAGGTCTGAATTTTCCCCATTTGGTACTGGTTCTATCTGCTAAAACACCAATAATTGGATTAAAAATAAAAGCCGCAATTAAACCAACAACTAACATGATTATAGAAGAATCTGTTGGCGAGAGGCCATAAATATCAGTATAGAAATAAGCCAGATATGTCATCAAAGTTTGAAAAACTAAATTGGCAAGCAAGGTCACCTAAACTGTAGCCAATTTTTTCCTTGATGGATAATTTTTGTGATATGTTAGTCATTTGTGGTTTTGTGGTTAGTTAGTTCTTATTCCTGCAAGGTTTCTAAAACCTTGTAGGTTTAAATTGTTTTTATGCGACTTCTCAATCATACCTACAAGGTTTTAGAAACCTTGCAGGTAAGCAAATAAAACTCAAAACAATCGGTTGTGTAAATTTAGCTAAAAAAACATATTACGCAAATTTAGTTTACTTTATTTCAGAAATATTTTCAAAAACAACCGCTTGTTAATTATTTTTCAATCTAAAGTTAATTTTACTACCTATTTTTCAGTCTTTTTCAACTTCAAAATACTATCATAAGCTGGTTTATGTTCTAAATTAACATCAAATGGCGACTGGGTAATTCGTTCTCCCATTTATAGGCCAGTCATTTAGCCATGATTGTTTATCATAAACTCCCCAAAAAGTAACGCGACTTGATTTTGTCTTTGTGCTTTAAAAACAGTTTAAAAATGGAAGCATAACGTGTCGCCAACTGCGTCTGTACAGAATCTGGTAATTTTTTAGGATACGGATTCATTTTCGCACTTTCTTCAAAGTTCTGATTTACATCTGCGCCCTTTAAATCCCACGGATTTGGTAAAACGGTAATATCCAATTCTGTAAAGGCAACTTTAATTCCTAATGCCGAATATTCTAAAATGCTTTTTTCAACTTCTTCTAATGACGGACTTTGTAATCTCCAATGTCCCTGAATACCAACGCCATCAACTTTCCCTCCAGCCTCTTTTATTTTTTTGATTAAAGCGATTGCTCCTGCTCTTTTTGCAGGTTCTTCAATATTATAGTCGTTGTAATACAATTCTGCTTTTGGATCTGCCTTTTCTGCGAGTTTAAAAGCATCAACTAAATATTGCTCTCCAAGCGTATTCAAAAAAACAGATTTTCGTAAAGTCCCGTCTTCATTTAGAGCTTCATTTACAACATCCCAGGACTTAATTCTTCCTTTGTATTTTGAAACAATTGTCGTGATATGATCTTTCATAAAAGCTTTCATTTCTGTGCTGTCAGCGATTTTTTCCATCCATGGCGCTAATTGGCTGTGCCATATCAAAGTATGTCCATGAATGAACATTTTATTCTTTTCGCCGTAAGCCACAAATTTATCCGATAAAGCAAAATCATATTTGTCTTTTTGCGGATGCGTGAACATAGATTTCATTATATTTTCTGCCGTAATAGCATTAAATTCTTTTTGAATTAGCGAATCGACTTTGATATTTTTTTCTTCAATTTGATCTGCACTTAAAGCTGTACCTATATAAAAATCATTTTTATAAGCATCTTTTAATGTCGTGACTTCTTGCTTTGAAGAACAATTTACAAACAGTATTGTAGTCACTGCCAGCAAATAAAGATTAATAAATTTCATGTATTTTTTGGTTTAATAGTTAATAGTTTTTGCAACACATAGAGACATAGTTTTTCTTTGCTTACAAAAAAAGACATTTCACTTGCTTAAATAAACATTGTATGCTCATAGATGCTTTCAATCTTGTCATTTCGACCTAAGGAGAAATCTCCGCAAGAATCTCCAAACAGAATGTCGTGAATCTTTATTGAATTCTTCTTTGATTCCTCGTTCCTTGGGAATGACCAATATTCAAATACTGAATTTGAGTATAAACTTTTAGAATTACAAATTCAATTTATAAGCAATCCCCATTTCTAAACCTCGCAGTTCAGCAAGACCTTTTAATCTTCCTACCAAAGAATATCCAGGATACGTTTCTTTCGTTTCGTCTACCGAATGCAGAAAACCGTGATCTGGGCGCATTGGCAGACTTATTTTTGTTTTGTTCATCAATACTAATAATTTCTCAACAATAACTTCCATTTTAGTATCACCATTTAAATGTTCCGATTCCCTAAAAATAGTTTCGCTTTCGCGGAATGTATTTCGAAGGTGTAAAAAGTGAATCCTATCTCCAAAATCATCTATAATTTTTTCCAAATTATTATCAGGATTCGCACCTAAAGATCCTGTACAATAACACAACCCGTTTGCAATTGAAGGCACAGCTTCAAAAATAGTTTTGATATCTTTTTCGGTCGAAACAATCCTTGGTAGTCCTAAAACCGAAAAAGGAGGATCGTCTGGATGAATGGCCATTTTTGCGCCGACTTTTTCTGCAAGCAGGAACAACTTCTGATAAAAAATAAATCAGGTTTTCTCTTAGTTTTTCATTGTCAATATTGGCGTAATTATCTAATAAAGACAAAATTTGTTCTGCCGTAAAATTGATCGTACTTCCTGGCAATCCCAATAAAACATTTTTAAACAGTAACGCTTTTTCTTCTTCCGAAAGTTTACTTCCAAAATTTAAAGCTTTTTGTTTTGCATCTTCAGAATAATCATTTTCGGCATTTGGTCTTTTTAAAAGAAAAACATCAAAAAAAGTAAAAGCATCCTGATTGTACAATAACGCTTTACTGCCGTCTTCGTTACTAAAGTTATGATTAGTTCGCACCCAGTCTAAAATCGGCATAAAATTATACGTGATGATTTTGATACCGCGTTCTGCCAGATTTTGTAAACTAGTTTTATAATTTTCGATGTATTGCAAATAATTTCCTGAAGAGCGTTTGATTTCTTCATGAACTGGCAGACTTTCAACAACGGTCCATTCTAAACCATGATTCCAAATAATCTGCTGTCTTTCTTTTATAGTCGCGATTGTCCAGACATCACCAACCGGAATTTGATGCAAAGCCGTTACAATTCCCGTTGCTCCAGCCTGCTTAATATCGACCAAACTTACCTTATCATTTGGACCGAACCATCGCATGGTTTGCTTCATTTTTATCATACTTTTTTTTTCTGCACTAAGTCGCTAAGTCACAAAGTTTTCTTTCAAAGTTTTTAAAATAGAACTTTGTGACTTAGCAACTTTGTGGCATTTTCACAATTAAAAACCTATACTATTTCCTCCATCAACTGGCAAAACTGTTCCCGTTGTATATTTTGATTCGTTTAGAGCGAAATAATAAACAGCATCTGCAATGTCAGATGGCTCTCCTAAAAAGCCCATTGGTGTTCTTCCTAATACTTTATTTTTTCTTTCAGGATCATTATCTAATGCTCGCAACGAGACATTTTGGTTTTTATAAATCCTGGTGCAATACAGTTTACACGAATGCCAAACGGAGCCAATTCTGTAGCCATCGCGCGCGTCATTGATTCGATTGCGCCTTTACTTGCCGAATATGCAATTACTTTTGGAATTCCGTATTGTGATGCCATAGAACTGATATTGACAATGCTTCCTCCTTCATTTTCTTTCATGTTTTTGATCACTTCTCTGCTCACCGAAAAAACACTCAAAAGATTGGTATGAATTACCGAAAGAAAATCGGCATCCGTTACATCTGGAATTTCTTTTTTCAGATTGATTCCTGCGTTGTTTACTAAGATATCTATTGAATTATCTTTGGTTAAATTTTCAATCATTGCCGGAATTCCTTCCAAATCATTCAAGTCAAAAATTATCGGAATTGCATTTTCCCCAATTTCACGACAAGCCTCTTCAGTTTTGTCTTTTGACCGGCCAATTATATACGTTTTGATTCCGTTATCGCATAGTTTTTTTGCTGTTGCATAACCTAATCCTGAATTTCCTCCTGTAACAATTGCTGTCTTTGTACTCATAATTTTGCTGTATAATTCTAATTTCCCGGGGCAAATGGGAATTTTAATGATTTAAAATACTCTAAAGTTTGTGTTGGTTTTTCGACTCCTGCAGGAAGTTCTTTTCCTGAAAATTGCTGAAAATATAATAAACAGGCATCACGCCACCATTTTGCTTCTTTCTGCTGAATTTCGAGTAACATTTTCACTTCGTAAAAACGTTCGTTGTCAACATATTTTTCAGCTTTATTCCAGACATTCTGCATTTGAGCAACTTGATTTACGCCTTCTTGATATTTCAATGCAAGACTGTTCCATAAAGTTAGTCCGTTTTTTAATTTATAATCCCATGAAACATGATGAAACCATAATAAATCTTTCTCTGGACAGGTTTCTAAATTATCAAATAAATTCGCCGCTTCTGGCGCATATTGCGAAACAGCATTTGTTCCCGACTTTGATCTGTCGAAACCAATTCCATTTTTATCTGCTTTATGATAATACGTCGGATTCCATTCTGGCCTTGACAAATCAGAAACCCAAGGTCCTGGGCCGTAATGATGTCCCGTATCCATAATATGATGCAGACCCAGCGGTGTCATATAATTTACGACTGCTTCACGTGATTCGATCATCATATTTTTAACTGGTTTTATGAAATTTTGATCGTTAGAAAAAGTACATCTCAGCCATTCATCAGCAATAGTTTCAGCATCTAAATACGGATTCCAAGCCAATCTTCCGAAACCGTACCAATTCGCCTGCGTAAAAGGATGTCCCGTCCAGTTCAAGTCATTCCCTATGTTAGAAACTCCAGCGATTCCAGTTAATTTATTTTGATATAAAGTACCGTCAATTGCCTTAGCAACAGTTGAACCTTTTCCTTTTTGATAAGTATCTGATTCTAAAACTTCCTGAAATAATTTGGGCAGAAAAACCAAATGTGTACTAAATCCTAAATATTCTTGTGTGATTTGAAATTCCATCATTAAAGGCGTTTTGGGCATCGCACCAAATAACGGATGAAATGGTTCTCTAGGCTGAAAATCGATTGCCCCGTTTTTAACCTGAACGATTACATTGTGTTTAAATTTTCCGTCATACGGCTGAAATTCCGCGTAAGCCTGTTTCGCCCGATCGTTTGCATCATGTTCAGAATATACAAAAGCTCTCCAAATAATTACGCCTCCAAAAGGAGCAACTGCATCGGCCAGCATATTCGCACCGTCAACATGATCTCTTCCATAATTTTGAGGCCCAGGCTGACCCTCTGAATTGGCTTTCACCAAAAATCCTCCAAAATCAGGAATTCGTTTGTAAATTTCAGCAGACTTTGTCTTTCCACCACTTTATAACTTGTGCATCTTTTGGATCGGCAGTTTTTAGATTTCCAATTTCAATTGGTGCTGAAAATCTTGCCGTTAAATATACTTTTATTCCGTAAGGTCTAAAAACATTTGCGAGTGCTTCTACTTTCTCTAAATATTGTGGTGTCAGAATAAGAGCATTTGCATTTACATTGGTCAAAACTGTTCCGTTAATTCCTATTGATGCATTTGCTCTGGCGTAATCAATATAGCGTTCATCGATAAAATCAGGTAATTTTTGCCAGTTCCATAATGAGAATCCAGCATAACCACGTTCCACAGTTCGATCGAGATTGTCCCAATGGTTTAAGATTCTAATATTTGTTTTTGGTGAATCAGATATATTTAGATTTTGGATTGATTTATGGGTCTGTACTAATCTTAAAAAATTGAAAACTCCATATAAAACTGCAATATCATTTTTCCCCGAAATGATAATCTGCTTTTTATTTTTTAAATTAATTGTTTTGATTATAAAACCTTCATTAGTTATCTTATCAAAATCCGTTTTTAGTATTTTTCGTAATTCCGAATTTAGAGAAGTTTGAGAGCCTATAATTAAATTATTTTCTCCAATAATTTCTGAATTGATTTCTGGTTTACTACCGAGCATATTTACAATTCCGTTCTCCAGTTCTTTTATAGTAATTTTCGATGTTTCAGAATTTCCAAAAGAAACAATTCCCTGAATATTATTTTTATATTCTGAAGAAATTATATCATTAGCTATCTTATCATACTGAAGCCATAATTTATAATCCTTTTGCGCTAACGCCGAAAAGGAAATTAAAAATAACAGGAAAACAAATTTTAATGAAGTCATTTAATTTGGGTTTATTCTGAATGTTTATTTTTTACGATTTCAGATTTTTTCTTCTCAATACGTATATTTGATAATATTTTAATTTAAAAAATACATTATTAAAAATAAAACAATAATTGCAATCGGTTGCGTAAAAATATAGGATTGTTGTTTAAGAAAAAAATTTTATCCTATTTTTTTTCATTAATTTTATTTTTATAACAAATAAAAGCAGGATAATTTAAAAAACTATCCTGCTTTAGTATGGTAGAATCAAGATTAAAGATCTTGAATTTTGCAATGTTTATTTCTGCGTAGATTCCCTCGCCAGTACTTCTGTATTTAAAAAAGTAATTTCTTTGGCATCATCATTTTTAGACGATTTCAAGTTTTTGATAATAATTTCCGTCGCCGCTTTTCCCATTTTTTCGGCGGGATGCGTAATAGTAGATAAGTTGGGATCAATAATCTGCGAAATAGGGTCGTTATTAAACCCTATAACTTTTAATTCTTCTGGTACTTTTATACCTCGTTTTTTAGCCGTCTGCACAGCACTAACCGCAATAATATCTCCAGGAGCAAACAATCCGTCTGGCATTGGTTTTAAATCAAATAAAGCATTGCTTGCTTTTACACCGTCATCATAAGTAACCGAATTTAAATTAATAATCAATTCTTCTTCAACGGTAATATTATGATCTTTCAACGCTTCTATATATCCTCTTTTTCTTTCATTGTATAAATTACCTAATTCAGATCCGGCGGTTAAATGCGCAATGCGAAGACAGCCTTGCTCAATAAGATGTTTTGTAGCTTTATAACCAGCTGAATAATTGTCGATTACCACACGAAAAGTATTATAATCTTTTGGAACCCTGTCGACAAAAACCAACGGAATATTATTGTTTGAAAACTGATGAAAATGCGCTGTATCTCTGGTTTCCATAGCCAATGAACAAATTACGCCGCTTACGCGATTGCTGTAAAGGGACTTAGCCATATTTACCTCTTCTTCGTAGGAGTCGTGCGACTGCATAATAATGACAGTATAATCAGACTTTTGAGCCGTAATTTCGATGCCGCTGATTAAGGATGATAAAAACGGCTGGGTAACGGTTGGAATTAAAACTCCAATCGTTTTGGTTTTGTTTCCGCGTAAACCTGTCGCTAAAGTGTTGGGTACAAAGCCCATTTCTTTCGCAGTTTCTTTTACTTTTTTTATCGTTTTATCACTAATGGTGTGATGATCTTTTAAAGCTCTCGAAATAGTAGATGTGGCCAAATTTAATCTTTCGGCAATATCGTATATCGTAACGTGTTTATTTTCTTCCATGAAATAGATAATAGAAATGTAAATATAAACTATTTTCCCGTTTATAGACCAGTAGATAAATGGGGTCTATAAACGGGAAAATTAATTTGTAGAATAGCTTTATTTATTTTTTCACATCATTCTTTTTATCTTTTAGAATCTTACCGTCTTTCGTAAATTCCAAATCGATATCATTTGTTAAGTCAACATCCAAATCTTTGTGTCCATAATCTATATGCGTTATTTTTTCATTTGGATGATTTTTGGCGACATAAGCCTTAATATTATCTGGAATAAAAGCGGTTGGAATTGGTGTATCGCCACCATCAACTTCACGGTATGATCCGTCTTTCCAAAATTCTACTTCCGTTCCGTCTTTCAATTTTACTTCAAAACCTTTTTCTCCGTGTTCTGCGTCTTTTTTGGCGCTTTCAACAGCGGTGTTGCCAAAGTGTTTCTTTAAAAATTCCTGAGCTGGTTTTGGCAGTTCTGTAACTTCTATTTTCTTCTGTGCGCTGGCCGAGATTGTTAGACTTAACAATACGATGGCTAAAAATATTCTATTTTTCATGATGTATTTATTTAAGTATAGTATACTAATTTACATCAAGAAAAATTATATTCAAATTAATTTAAGAAATTTTTAGTCATTTAAAAGCACATAAATCATTAAATAACAACCATTTAACGATTGAGGAATTATCAATAATTTAAGCAAATTTCGTTTATTCACAAAACCCATATAAAAGCAAAAAACCCTATCCGGTTTGGATAGGGTTTTTCAAAGAAAGGCGACGACATACTCTCCCACATAACTGCAGTACCATCTGCGCAGGCGGGCTTAACTACTCTGTTCGGGATGGGAAGAGGTGAGCCCCGCCGCAATAACCACCTTAAGGTTTTTAGTAATTAGTCCTTAGTGCCCAGTAATTAGTCCTTAGACTCTTTACCAGTTACTTTTCACTGCTTACTGCCCGCGACAGGCAAATATCTTAACATACTGAGATAAAGAAAAGTATTTTAGTTTTAGAAAAGTTTCTCCCAGCCCCCTTTGTTCCCCCTTCGGGGGTTAGGGGGCTGGAAAAGGGTGTACATAAGCTTACGGATTATTAGTACTACTCGACTATGACATTACTGCCTTTACATCTATAGCCTATCAACGTGGTCATCTTCCACGATCCTTAAAAGAAATCTCATCTTGTGGTGGGTTTCGCGCTTATATGCTTTCAGCGCTTATCCCTTCCAAACGTAGCTACTCTGCGGTGCCCCTGGCGGGACAACAGATACACTAGAGGTTTGTCCAATTCGGTCCTCTCGTACTAGAATCAGATCCACTCAAATTTCTAACGCCCGCAGTAGATAGAGACCGAACTGTCTTACGACGTTCTGAACCCAGCTCGCGTGCCACTTTAATGGGCGAACAGCCCAACCCTTGGGACCTTCTCCAGCCCCAGGATGTGACGAGCCGACATCGAGGTGCCAAACCCCCCGTCGATATGAGCTCTTGGGGGAGATCAGCCTGTTATCCCCGGCGTACCTTTTATCCTTTGAGCGATGGCCCTTCCATGCGGAACCACCGGATCACTATGCTCTACTTTCGTACCTGATCGACCTGTATGTCTCTCAGTCAAGCTCCCTTATGCCATTGCACTCTACGCACGGTTACCAAGCGTACTGAGGGAACCTTTAGAAGCCTCCGTTACTCTTTTGGAGGCGACCACCCCAGTCAAACTACCCACCAAGCAATGTCCCCCGCTAAACGGGGTTAGGCTTCAGATAAACAAAGGGTTGTATTTCAACAATGACTCCACAACGCCTGGCGACGCCGCTTCATAGTCTCCAACCTATCCTACACATCATTTATCCAAAGTCAATACTAAGCTATAGTAAAGGTGCACAGGGTCTTTTCGTCCCACTGCGGGTAAACGGCATCTTCACCGTTACTACAATTTCACCGAGCTCATGGCTGAGACAGTGTCCAGATCGTTACACCATTCGTGCAGGTCGGAACTTACCCGACAAGGAATTTCGCTACCTTAGGACCGTTATAGTTACGGCCGCCGTTTACTGGGGCTTCAATTCAATGCTTCTCCGAAGATAACATCTCCTCTTAACCTTCCAGCACCGGGCAGGTGTCAGGCCCTATACTTCATCTTACGATTTTGCAGAGCCCTGTGTTTTTGATAAACAGTCGCCTGGACCTCTTCACTGCGTACCCGATTGCTCGGGGCGACCTTTCTCCCGAAGTTACAGGTCTATTTTGCCTAATTCCTTAGCCATGAATCTCTCGAGCACCTTAGGATTCTCTCCTCAACTACCTGTGTCGGTTTACGGTACTGGTACTAATTACCTGAAGTTTAGAGGTTTTTCTTGGAAGCCCTTAGGCGCACTATCTCTTTGTCCGAAGACTCCGAGTACTATCGTATTTCCCCAAAATCTGTGGATTTGCCTGCAGATCTTATAGGTAGGTACTTCAACGAACTATTCCGTCAGTTCGCGACGCTTTCATCACTCCGTCACCCCATCACAGTAATTAGTAGTACGGGAATATTAACCCGTTAGCCATCGACTGTCCCTTTCGGGTTCGCCTTAGGACCAGACTAACCCACAGCTGATTAGCATAGCTGTGGAAACCTTAGTTTTTCGGTGTGCGGGTTTCTCGCCCGCATTATCGTTACTTATGCCTACATTTTCTTTTCTAACCGGTCCAGCATACCTTACGATACACCTTCTGCCCTGTTAGAATGCTCCCCTACCACTTAGAGTAATCTCTAAATCCATAGCTTCGGTAATATGCTTATGCCCGATTATTATCCATGCTCGTCCGCTCGACTAGTGAGCTGTTACGCACTCTTTAAATGAATGGTCGCTTCCAAGCCAACATCCTAGCTGTCTGGGCAGACAAACCTCGTTCTTTCAACTTAGCATATATTTGGGGACCTTAGCTGATGGTCTGGGTTCTTTCCCTCTCGGACTTGGACCTTAGCACCCAAGCCCTCACTGTTAGTGAACATTATACAGCATTCGGAGTTTGTCAGGAATTGGTAGGCGGTGAAGCCCCCGCATCCAATCAGTAGCTCTACCTCTGTATAACTTTATAACTAACGCCGCACCTAAATGCATTTCGGGGAGTACGAGCTATTTCCGAGTTTGATTGGCCTTTCACCCCTACCCACAGGTCATCCGAAGACTTTTCAACGTCAACCGGTTCGGTCCTCCACTGTGTGTTACCACAGCTTCAACCTGCCCATGGGTAGATCACACGGTTTCGCGTCTAACACTACTGACTAAAGCGCCCTATTCAGACTCGCTTTCGCCGCGGATCCGTGGCTTAACCACTTAACCTTGCCAGCAACGTTAACTCGTAGGCTCATTATGCAAAAGGCACGCCGTCACCCCACAAAAGGGCTCCGACCGCTTGTAAGCGTATGGTTTCAGGATCTATTTCACTCCGTTATTCACGGTTCTTTTCACCTTTCCCTCACGGTACTGGTTCACTATCGGTCTCTCAGGAGTATTTAGCCTTAGCGGATGGTCCCGCCAAATTCAGACAGGGTTTCACGTGCCCCGCCCTACTCAGGATACCACTATCTATTACATTTATTACCCGTACGGGGCTGTCACCCTCTATGGCGTCACTTTCCAGTAACTTCCGGTTCTGCATGCATAAAATGTCGTGGTCCTACAACCCCAGCACTGCCGTAACAGCACTGGTTTGGGCTAATCCGCGTTCGCTCGCCACTACTTACGGAATCACTTTTGTTTTCTTCTCCTCCGCCTACTTAGATGTTTCAGTTCAGCGGGTTTGCCCACCTATCGGTGTACTATGTCTTCAACATAGTGGGTTGCCCCATTCAGGTATCTGCGGATCAATCGGTGTGTGCCCGTCCCCGCGACTTTTCGCGACTTATCACGCCTTTCTTCGCCTCTGAGAGCCTAGGCATCCCCCATACGCCCTTATTTTGCTTATTGTACCAGCCTTAAAATTAATCAAGACCGTTTTTTTTTGTCTTTTGTTAGTTGTATTGCTACTATAACAAAAAACGCTTTCTACTTTTTATTATTTTCTTATCTCAATATGTCAATGAACTTTTTTCTAGTGATTAGTCCTTAGTAATTAGTGATCAGCTTTTGACTAATTACTTTTACTCTTTACTATTCACTTGAATAGTGGAGAATAACGGAGTCGAACCGTTGACCTCCTGCGTGCAAGGCAGGCGCTCTAGCCAGCTGAGCTAATCCCCCATTTTTCAATCTTAGATTGTAGAATTCAGATTTTAGATTTCTTAATTCTTCTCTAATTTCTTTTGGCGAATCCCAACTTCCAGAATTTCCTTTTTTAAGTTAAATAGTAGTCCCGGGCAGACTCGAACTGCCGACCCCTACATTATCAGTGTAGTACTCTAACCAGCTGAGCTACGAGACTCTGTTTTACTTAATTTTCATTTTTTTTTAAATTAACAGCAAGAGTAATTGAATCTTGTGATTCAGTTCCTTTAGATAGACATCTTTTTTCCCCATCGTGCAATAATGCTAACAAATGGGGCTCTAGAAAGGAGGTGTTCCAGCCGCACCTTCCGGTACGGCTACCTTGTTACGACTTAGCCCTAGTTACCAGTTTTACCCTAGGCAGCTCCTTGCGGTCACCGACTTCAGGCACCCCCAGCTTCCATGGCTTGACGGGCGGTGTGTACAAGGCCCGGGAACGTATTCACCGGATCATGGCTGATATCCGATTACTAGCGATTCCAGCTTCACGGAGTCGAGTTGCAGACTCCGATCCGAACTGTGACCGGTTTTATAGATTCGCTCCTGGTCGCCCAGTGGTCGCTTCTCTGTACCGGCCATTGTAGCACGTGTGTAGCCCAAGGCGTAAGGGCCGTGATGATTTGACGTCATCCCCACCTTCCTCACAGTTTGCACTGGCAGTCTTGTTAGAGTTCCCGACTTGACTCGCTGGCAACTAACAACAGGGGTTGCGCTCGTTATAGGACTTAACCTGACACCTCACGGCACGAGCTGACGACAACCATGCAAGACCTTGTAAATTGTCTTGCGAAAAGTCTGTTTCCAAACCGGTCAATCTACATTTAAGCCTTGGTAAGGTTCCTCGCGTATCATCGAATTAAACCACATGCTCCACCGCTTGTGCGGGCCCCCGTCAATTCCTTTGAGTTTCATTCTTGCGAACGTACTCCCCAGGTGGGATACTTATCACTTTCGCTTAGCCACTGAAATTGCTTCCAACAGCTAGTATCCATCGTTTACGGCGTGGACTACCAGGGTATCTAATCCTGTTCGCTACCCACGCTTTCGTCCATCAGCGTCAATCAATTAGTAGTAACCTGCCTTCGCAATTGGTATTCCATGTAATCTCTAAGCATTTCACCGCTACACTACATATTCTAGTTACTTCCTAATAATTCAAGTTCAGCAGTATCAATGGCCGTTCCACCGTTGAGCGATGGGCTTTCACCACTGACTTACTAAACCGCCTACGGACCCTTTAAACCCAATGATTCCGGATAACGCTTGGATCCTCCGTATTACCGCGTACGCTGGCACGGAGTTAGCCGATCCTTATTCTTACGATACCGTCAAGCTGATTCACGAATCAGTGTTTCTTCTCGTACAAAAGCAGTTTACAATCCATAGGACCGTCATCCTGCACGCAGCATGGCTGGATCAGGCTTGCGCCCATTGTCCAATATTCCTCACTGCCGCCTCCCGTAGGAGTCTGGTCCGTGTCTCAGTACCAGTGTGGGGGATCTCCCTCTCAGGACCCCTACCCATCGTTGCCTTGGTAAGCCGTTACCTTACCAACAAGCTAATGGGACGCATGCTCATCTTTCACCGTTGTGACTTTAATTATAAAATGATGCCATCCTATAATGCTATGAGGTATTAATCCAAATTTCTCTGGGCTATCCCTCTGTGAAAGGCAGATTGCATACGCGTTACGCACCCGTGCGCCGGTCTCTATCTCCGAAGAAATATACCCCTCGACTTGCATGTGTTAAGCCTGCCGCTAGCGTTCATCCTGAGCCAGGATCAAACTCTTCATCGTATATTGTGTGTCTTAAATAAATCAAGACTAATTATTATGCGATGTTTTCTCTATCGGTTCCTATCGAATCTCTCGATTCTATTACTCTTATTCTTTTGTCTCATCCTGCGACGAGACGGCTGTCAATTCAATATGTCTACGAACGTGTTCTTCTTTTCAATTTCGCTTGTGTTGCAAAGCGGGTGCAAAAGTAGAAAACTTATTTCAAACCGGCAAATGTTTTTTGAAGTTTTTTTTTAGAAAATTTCTTTTCCTTTTTTTCTTCTAAACCTTACCAATCTTTCAATGAACTTTCCCTGTTTGCGGGGTGCAAATGTAACATCCGTTTTCAAATCCCACAAGCTTTTTTGAATCTTTTTTTGAAAAAACTTTTCAGTTTAAAATTCAATGCCTGTCAGTGTTTCAGTGAACGTTTGTCGTTGTTGCGGGTGCAAAAGTACCACCTTTATTTACATTTACAAGCCTTTTTTTTATATTTTTTCCATGTTTTAAACGCTTTTTTCTTAACACTCTGATAACTGATTATTTACAAAACTAATTTTTTCATTATGCTGTAAGTTTTTTCTTCACTAGAGTGCCATTATTATATTTTTACTGCTTTTTACAATGCCTATTTTGTCAATTTTATATTCTTGAAGGCTCTTTTTTGATATTCATCTCCTCTTTCCTTCTTTTGAAAACTACTGCCCTAGCCCCGAATTAAAAATAAAATCCAATTTTTTAAAATCCAAATTCCAATTTTCTTGGATTGTGGGATATGGGACGCGGGCTTCGACTTCGCTCAGCCTGACAAACGGTATTTGAATTCTAAAAACTTCCGCTTCGCTCAGCCTGACATGACTTTACATTTGTCTTAGTAAGTTAGATTAACAAATCAGATTTTAAATAATACCTGCGTATTGCATAAGACGCACTGCTGTGCGTCTCTACGGAAAATTGGATTTTAATTAAAATTAATTCTATATGTATATATATATATATACATATATATATATATATATGTATATATAGGTAAATACAAAAGTAAACCCGACAGGTTTTAAAACCTGTCGGGTTGTGTGAATGAAATCTACTCTTTATATATATGTATACTTATATATGTATACTTTCATTTAAACTGTCGATTACTTCTTTTGTGATCTCAATGCTTTTTAGTTTTGCCTGATGGTCGAAGATTGGGCTTGTTACCATAAGCTCGTCGATTCTGGCGTAGTCTATGAACTTTTTCAAATCGGTTATTAATTGTTCTTTGTTTCCTGTAAAGGTTCCTGCTGTCATTTGGTTTACATGGAAACGTTCTTGTTCGTTCATAATGTCATCTAATGATGGAACGGGCGACTGTAAACCTTTGCGGTCGTTTCTAATTAAGTTCAGAAACATTTGATGTAAACTTGTAGATAATAGCTCTGCTTCTTCGTTTGTATCTGCCGCAATGATATTAAGACAGGCCATTGTTTTGGGTTTGTCTAAATATTCTGAAGGCTGGAAATTTTCGCGGTAAAATTCAAATGCCTGAATCATCAGCTTTGGTGCGAAGTGTCCTGCGAATGCATAAGGCAATCCGTAAGTCGCCGCTAATCGTCGCGCTGTCCATACTTGATCCTAGAATCCAGATTGGGACTTTTAAACCTTCGGCTGGGAATGCACGTACTTTTCCTGTTTCATTTTCTGAAGAAAAATATTCTTGAAGTTTGCTTACATTTTGCGGAAAACGCTGTGCCTGTTCAAAAAAATCTTTTCGAATTGCTTCTGCAGTTGGCTGATCTGTTCCCGGTGCTCTTCCTAAACCTAAATCGATTCGGTTTGGATAAAGCGTTTCAAGGGTTCCGAATTGCTCGGCAACTACTAAAGGAGAGTGATTCGGCGACGATGATTCCGCCAGAACCTACACGGATATTTTTTGTCTGACTTGCTACATAACCAATCAAAACAACTGTTGCTGTACTAGCAACATGTGCCATATTGTGATGTTCGGCCAGCCAAAATCGCTTGTATCCTAAATTATCTGCTAATTGCGCTATGTCTTTTGTTTTTTGAAATGTTTCTGAGGCATTGCTATCCTGAGTGATGATAGCTAGGTCTAATAAAGAGACCGAAATTGGGTTTTTCATATAAAAAAATGCTAGTATACAAAATTAACTCATTTATATGGATGCGTTTTGTTTTCTAATGTTAATAGAATTATAATATTCTTAAAAGAGCTAAGAAGCAGAATTTTCAATAATTAATTATTGTTTTACGATAATTAATTATACATTTGCAATATCAATTTAACTTTTCAGTTTATGAAGACAACTCATATTGTATCAAAAATACTATTTTACTTTACTCGATTTTTGGCTGTTGTTTATTTCTTTCTGGCCTTATATTCTGTTTTTACTTTGCTAACAGGATTATTTTTGACATTTAAGGACAACGGAAGGTATTTTCAGGTTTGTTATCCTTTTACTTCTCATCCTTTAATGCTTGGTGATTATAACGTGCCGTATATTCTTTTTGATTTTTTGGCTCCGTTGAGTTTATATGGACTTTTCTTTTTATTAAGCAGTAATGTTTTTAAGGTATTTTATCAGCCTAAATTATTTACTCCAAATGGAATTTCCCATTTAAGGCGTTTCTATTTATCCAATTTATTGATTCCAATTAGTGTAATTTTTGTGGCTTTCTTTTTTGTTCCGTTGGACAATGAAGTATCCATTTTTATATTGCTCGCACGGAATGCTTGGGGTTTTCGCTTATTTTTTAGCAGCTGATTTTTAAACAAGGTTTAAACCTTCAGAACGAACAAGACTTATTTATATAACTATGCCAATAATTGTAAATGTTGATGTAATGCTTGCCAAACGCAAGATGCAGAGTAAAGAGTTGGCAGAAAAACTAAATATTACACCTGCTAATTTATCGATTCTAAAAACTGGAAAAGCAAAAGGAATCCGGTTTGACACACTCGAAGCTATTTGTAAAATCTTAGACTGCCAGCCTGGCGATATTTTAGAATACACGGCCGAATAGCTTTCTTCTAAATCTTAATTTCTAAACATAATAAGTCGGTTTTTGAAGCCGAGAGGTATTCTATTGCCTAAATTTTTCACATCATAATTTAATTTAATCATCAAAATCAATCAAAAAATGAACAGTTTATCAATCAAAAATCTCAGCAAAACGTACGAGAACGGTACGAAAGCGATTGACCATTTATCGCTTGAAATTACAAACGGAATGTTTGGCTTATTAGGTCCAAACGGCGCAGGAAAGTCAAGCTTAATGCGAACTATTGCTGCTTTGCAGGAACCGACTTCTGGAATTATCGAGTTTAATGGAATTAATATTCTGGAAAATCCAATTTTTATCAGACAAAATCTGGGTTATCTGCCACAGGAATTTGGTGTTTACCCTAAAATTTCTGCTTATCGACTTCTGGATCATCTGGCGGTTTTAAAGGGAATTATCAATAAAAAGGAACGCCACAATCAAATTCTGTATTTGTTGCAAGAGACTAATCTATTACAGCATAAGGACAAGGCGGTTCATTCTTTTTCTGGCGGTATGCGACAAAGGTTTGGCATTGCACAGGCTTTACTGGGAAATCCCAAGATTATTATTGTAGATGAACCAACAGCAGGACTTGATCCCGAGGAAAGAAACCGATTTAATAATCTGCTGAGTGAAATTGGCGAAAGCATTATTGTAGTTCTTTCGACTCACATTGTAGAAGACGTTCGTGATTTATGTCCAAAAATGGCAATTATCTCCAACGGAAAATTGATTTTGGAAGGAAAACCCAACGAAGCAATCGATTCTCTAAAAGATAAAATCTGGATGAAGGCGATTCAAAAACATGAATTAAACGATCACAAATTGAACTTTAATATCATTTCATCACATTTAAATTCAGGTAAAATCAATATTCATGTTTTCTCAAATGAAAGACCCGATTCTGGTTTCGAATTGATCTCGCCAGATTTAAGCGATGTCTATTTTAGTATTTTAAATCAAAATCAACTTAAAAATTAAAGTTATGCTTTCTAAATTAATTCAATTTGAATGGCATAACAACACCAGAAGCTGGACTTTTTATGCCACATTTATTATATATCTGATATTAGGCTTTTTTGTGAGTGCTTTTGCGAACTTCTCTTTTTCGGGTGCTTACAAAAACAGTCCGTATGTGCTTACTTATGCGATTGGTCTGATTTCATTAATGACGATATTTTCGATTACACTTCAAACAGCACAAAGTTTTTTAAAGGAATATGAAACGAAATTCGATTCGATCATTTTCTCCTCTCCTATTTCTAAGTTTCATTATTTGTCGAGTAAATTCATTACCGCATTTGTAATTGCTGTAGTTTCTTTCGGAATGTTTATTATCGGAATGATCGTTGGGCATCAAATGTCATGGCTTGAAAAAAGTGAACTTGGACCTTTTGAAATTATAAATTATGTCTGGCCGTATTTGATCATTGTGATTCCCAATATTTTCTTGTGTCTTTCTATTCTCACAGCTTTAGCTTGGCTTACAAGAAGTAAACTTTTCATTTATGTTGGTGGTTTACTAATTTACATCTTATATATTGCGGGTTCGATTTTTTCTAATTCTCCTCTATTTGCGAATGCTTCTCCATCTTCGGCGAAAGCCATGTCTCTGGCGACAAAAATAGATCCGTTTGGTTTGGTCGCTTTTTTAGAACAAACGAGATATTGGACAGCGATTGAAAAAAACACAGAACTGTTTTCGCTTTCGGGGAACTTTTTATTCAATCGGATTCTTTGGATTTTGGTTTCGATGCTTTTACTTTTTATTTCGTATCGATTGTTTTCTTTCCGAAAAACGAAAACCAAAAAAGTCAAAACGCCTAAAATTATTTCAAAAGAAGTAAATGTGCTTTCTTCGGAAATTCCAAAAAACATCGAATTCAAAACTTTCAGACATAATTTTACTGTTTTTAAAAGCAATATTAAAATGGATATTTTTTTGATTCTAAAAGGAATTCCGTTTTTGTTGATTGTTCTCTTATTTTCTGGATTGTTAATGATTGAGATTTCAGATGAAATTGACGGCGGTATTAGATTAGCGGAAAAAACTACCGATACGGCTTTGTTGCTTACAACCATAATGGACCGTCTGCCTTTTATTCTGATCTTGATTCTTCTTTTTTATAGCAGTGAATTATTAAACCGAAGTGAGAATTCGAAATTTGAAATGCTGGAGAATACAGCGCCTTATTCTCAATTTGCAGTTTTATTGGCGAAATTGACGTCACTTTTTATAATTCCGTTAATCCTTATTTGTATCAGTATTTTGATTGGATGCGCATTTCAGATTGCTAATTCTAATGCTCCAATCGAAATTGGTCTTTATCTTTCTTTATATTATTATCTGGGATTTCCGTTGTTGTTGATTTCAATAATGATTATTGCGATTCAGACTTTTATTAAAAACAAATATATAGGACTTTCAGTTGTCGCTTTTGTCTGCATTTTGTTTTGTACTGGAGTTGGAGAACAATTGGGTATTTCGCATCCATTATTACGATTTGCAAATCCGTTTAAAACAGAATATTTGGATTTGAATGGTTTCGGAAGATATACTTTCCCATTTCATATTTCGATGTTGTACAATTTCGGATTGGCTTTAATTCTGCTGACTTTGACAGGGATTTTATGGAAAAGAAATGCTTCAATCGTAAAAACCTTTCGAAGAAATTCATTTAATATTATTCAAAAAACAACTTTAGGTTTTGGAATCATCCTTTTTATTGGTTTTGGAAGTTACCTTTTTTATAAAACTAACATCGAATATCCATATTTAACCGAAGACGATCAGAATAACTGGAGCGAAAAATATGAAAATCAATTGAAAAAATATACAAATCTGGCACAGCCTACAATTGTTTCAGTAAAAAGTAAAGTCGACTTATTTCCAGAAGAAAACCGCTATGAAGTTAAAGGCAGTTATGAGTTAATCAATAATTCTGAAAAACCAATTGATAGTTTACTCCTATATATAGATCGAAATTCTAAACTGACTTCTATTGAGATTCCGAATTCTAAAAAACTAGAAGATGTTTCAACATTTCATCATTATTGGTATCGATTGGAAAAATCTTTAGAACCTCAACAAAAAATGAAAATAAACTTTTCATTTGAGTCATCATGGTCGCCATTTAAAGGACATACGCCATTTAATTCAATAATCGAAAATGGTTCTTTTATGCGTATAAGCCGTTACTTTCCTCTTTTTGGTTATCAAGAATCTAATGAAATCAGCAGTAAAAAAGAACGAGCCAAAAGACATTTAAAACCACAGACGCCTCTTAAAAAACTGGAAGATAAATCGGAAATCAAATACGATTTTGTTGATTATGATGCTGTTGTTTCAACTTCAGAAAATCAAACTGCAATTGGTGTTGGAGATTTAATTGAAAACTGGAAAAAAGGCGATCGCAATTATTTTCATTATCAATCAAATGGCAAGATTCCGTTTCGATTTGCTTTCGCTTCCGCGGAATATCAAATCAAAAAAACAAATTATAAAGGTATTTCGATTGAAGTTTTTTATGATAAAAGACATTCTAGAAACATTGAAAAGTTAATTCAGGATGTAAAGAATACGTTAGATTACTGTCAAAATAATTTTGGAAAATATCCGTATAAATCCATTCGCTACGCCGAAGTTTCTGCTTTCGCCGATGGATTTGCCGCGACTTCCTATCCGTCGACAGTTTTTATGAAAGAGAATTTTGGTTTTTACAGCGATCTTACCAATAAAGACAAAGAAGATGTAATTAACCAATTAACGGCTCATGAAATGTCGCACGAATGGTGGGGAAATACGCAGATAAGTCCGGAACAAAAGGAAGGAAGCTGGATTTTGACCGAAACTTTGGCGCAGTATACAGAGCTGATGTTGTATGAAAAAGAACATGGTTTGGAAAAAGCGCTGGAAACTTTAAAAATTCATCTCGATTTATATCTAAGCGCCCGAAGTTACGATCCTGAAACACCTTTATACAAAACTAACTACGACACGCCGCATTTACCTTATGACAAAGGAATGATTATAATGCATCAATTGCGAATGTTAATTGGGGAAGAAAAAGTAAATCTGGCTTTGAAAAATTTTTTACATCAGTATAAATATCCAAATCCGTTTCCTGATTCTGAGGATTTATTAAAAGAGATTTATGCCGTAACGGATAAAAAACTGCATTCTAAATTAGATGAAATGTTTAAGCAGATTATTACCTATTCTTCAAAAATAGAATCGGTTACAAGCACTAAAAAAAATGGTTTTTATGAAATTTCTTTTAAAGCTGTTTCTGAAAAATATCAGGAAAATGCAACTGGAGTACGAACACAAATTACAAACGACGCAACAATCGATATTGGAATTTACGATGAAAACCGAAAGTTATTCCATTATACTTTCCTTATAAAAAACAATAAAATCGAAGGTAAAATTAAACTTAAAACAAAACCTCAACGCATTGTTATTGATCCATATTTAATGAATATAGATACTTTTATAAAAGACAACGAAAAGGAAATTGATTAGTTTGTAATTATTTAAACACATAGAAACATAGTTTTCTCTCTATCTTAAAAAGAAGATTAAAAGAAACTAGTTTCTAACACATAGCTATAAAACGCCTTTTACCAGTTGCAAAAACTATGTTTCTATGTGTTTATTTTTTTTAGCCACAGATTAATTGGATTATTTCCATTGAATTAAAATCTGTTTATGAGTTGTTTTTCCGTCGTCTTTAATTTTAAAATGTGAATTATTGTTTTCTATTTCAAATTTTGAAGAGGTATCAATTAGTAATGAAATATCGCGATTTCTGAATTTTTCTGGAATTTCAGGTAACACGATTGTCACTTCAATTTCTTTATTCGTCTGCTTGTATTCGACTTTAATTCTGTCTCTTAACCAAATATATTCGTAGACTTCCTGCCACGGCGCCATCCAGATGGAATCGTTTCCTTTTACGCCGTATTTATTAGAAAGCGTTGTCATATAATATTTAAAATCAGGAAAACGCATGCTTAAATTCCACAGATTTCCATTTCCTGTTCCGTGTGTAAATTCGTTAAACCAAACTGTATTGGGTTGTTTAACAATCGAATCTAAGGTTTTTAAATAACGATCCATTGTTTCAAAACTGGTTGTGTCTTTTGAACTCTGCACAAAAGTTCTCGCAGATATCATTTTATCTAAATTCATTTTAGAATCAACGTTAAAAACTGGACCAACTCCTTTATAAGATGCAACAGAAAGAAATCCGTTAGCAAGTGCTTCTTTCTCATATTCCAAATGATAATCTGGATCTCCTTCTCCGCCTGGAACTACAAAATGAGACATTGTAAAATCAAGATTTTGCTTTATCGAAGTAGTATTTTCGGTTACTTCTGTCGAATAATTCGTGCCGTGCTTTGTTGCATGATGAAAACTGTGATTCAAAATATCCCAGCCAGCATTGTACATTTCCTTTATTTCTGGCCAGGAAAGATGTCCGCGGTTTGTTGGTAAATCGCCAATTGAACCGCCGTTGACTGCCAGAGCCAATTTAAACGGAATTTTATTTCCTAATCCGTCTGAATAGAAAAGTCCTTTTGAAATTGTTCCGTCGCCTCCTTGATCGATTTTCCATTCGTTTTGGTTTGGACTACTTATTTTTCCGCCATACAATAATGGAAATGCTGTTAAATAAGCTGATCTGTATCCATCGTCAAGCGTAAAACTATAGGCGAAATGTTTATTGAATTTTAAAGGCGCTGGTTTTATTTTGACTTTACTATCCGATTTTAATTTGATTCTAAAGAAAATAGTTTTAGCCTTTGTGGAATCTTTTTTAGCATTAAAATCATTTGCAAAAGAAAAAGAAACCGAAATAATCAGCAGAACTAAAGTGAATAAAAGTGGTTTTATCTCGTTATGTGGTATTTTCATTTTAAAGGTCAGGGTTAGATTTTCTAAAGGTACATTTTCTTTAAACATAAATTCATGTGATCAATTGAGCGTGGATAAAACAGATTCGCTTTGCGAAAATGCTGATTGACGCAGATTTGATTTTTTATTAATAAAACCAAAAATTAAAAATCCGTTTTTATCCCAATAAAAATTGATATTTCAATACCTCAAAAAGTATTTAACGAAATATAATAATTCGAAAAGGAACAATATTACTTTAAACTCATAAAAATCAACACTTTGCAAAGAGGCATATCATTTGTATTTCACGATTTATCTAAAAATCCTGTTATGTATCTTTCAAGTGCCAAAACGATAGTATTTATTTCGGGAGCTTTTGTGAGCCATTTGTATTGGGGGAAATGGCTCACTTTTTTTGAAAATAAAGGATATAAAGTTGTGGCACCTCCGTGGCTTCATAAAAATGATAGCGCTTCAAATTTAAGAGAGCAAAATCTGCGTGTGAAAATTGGGTCTATCACTTTATTTGATCTTTTGTGTTATTATACCGAAATCATAGAAAAACTTCCTGAGAAACCTATTTTAGTAGGACATTCTTACGGAGGACTTTTGGTACAATTACTGGTTCAGAAAGATTTAGCCGAAGCGGGAATCTGCATTAATTCTTTTCCGCCAAAAGGCTTTACGACTTTAAAACTTTCATTTTATAAAATTATTTTACGCTTTTCTTGCGCGATTTTTTCTTCTAAAAAAACTTTGCTTTTATCGTTTGAAAATTGGAAGAATCTGTTTTTTAACGACATATCAAATCAAGAACAAAAAACAGAATATGCTCAATTCGTTATTCCCGAATCTAAAAAAGCATTGCGTAATTTGTTTTCAAAACAAGCAAAAATCAATTTTAGAAAAAAACATATTCCGCTTTTCTTTATTTCCTCTTCTAAAGATGAAATTATTCCGCCAAAATTGGTTCATTGGAATTTTAGAAAACATAGAAATTTACATTCCATAACTTGTTATAAAGAATTTAAAAACAAAAATCATTTTGTAATTCTTCATTACGAATGGCAGGAAGTGGCGGAAAGTATTGCAAAATGGATTGAAAAAGTAATTTGAAATTGTAATTAAACACATAGAAACCTAGTGTGTATTACCGCTAAAAGGCGTTTCACTTGCGTTAACAAACAAAGCTAACTATGTGTTAGAAACTAGTTTCTTTTCATTTTCTTTTTAGTTAAAGAAAAAACTATGTTTCTATGTGTTATATTTTATACAGTAGATTAACTAATTTCCCGCTTAATTTCTAACTTCTTAATTTTTGAATTTAAAGTGGAAGGGTGAATATCTAAAATTTCGGTCGCTCCGCCTGCGCCTGATATTTTTCCGTTACATTTCTTAAGGATATATAAAATGTAATCCCGTTCATTTTCTAAAATAGTTTTAATTGAAAATGAATCCATATTTTGTTGTGGATGCATTTTTGATGAAGATGAAAATTCAACTGTTTTAATCGTATTTCCTTCCGTCAACAATAATGTACGCTGTATAAGATGCTCCAATTCCCTGATGTTTCCCGGCCAGTCGTAACTTGTAATTTGCTGTAAGGCATTATCAGAAAGCATTGGTATTTTTCGATTCATGCGATCGCTGTATACTTTTATAAAATGATCTGCCAATTCTGGGATATCTTCTTTTCTCTTTTTAAGCGAAGGAACTAAAATTGGAAAAACATGAAGTCGATAATACAAATCCATTCTAAAACGTCCAGCGACGACTTCTTCTTCGAGGTTTTTATTGGTTGTCATGCGATAATTCTAACATCAATCTTTATGGGCATAAGTCCGCCAACGCGTTCTATTTCACGTTCTTGCAATACACGCAGTAATTTTACCTGAAGTTCTAAAGGCATCTCTCCTATTTCATCAAGGAAAATAGTTCCGCCGTTTGCCAGTTCAAATTTACCAATTCGTTTTTCCGAAGCGCCCGTAAAAGCCCCTTTTTCATGTCCGAACAATAATGATTCTGCTAGGTTTTCAGGAATAGCGCCACAGTTTATAATGATAAGCGGTTTGTCTTTTCGAGGTGATAAATCATGAATGCTTTTGGCAATTTTTTCTTTTCCCGTTCCGCTTTCGCCTAAAATTAAAACCGAAGTATCAGACGGTGCTACTTTTTTGATGTAATTAAAAACCGTTACCATTTGAGAACTATTTCCAATTATTCCCTCAAAACCAGTTTTTACATTTTCAACTTTTTCCCTTTTAACAGGAATTTCTTTTGTCTCTGTAATTAGTGTGGCAGGCGAATAAAAACGAGAAATAAATTTTGAAAATGTATTTTCAAGATTAGATAATAATTTCAGATTTTCATTTGAATAAATATTGAAATTACGGCTGTAGAAAGTCAAGCAAAAACGCTCCGAAACTGCAATCAATAGCGGAAAAACCAAATACGATTTGATTCCGAAATTATGTGAAATAATTCCTTTTATTGGTGCCGACTGAAAATTATTAATCAGCGATTCTTCACTGTAAATAATAGGTTTTAGATCAATCTGCGATTTTATATAGGTTTCGTTTAATTCTTTTATAGAGATATCAGCAATCTGCGAAAGCTTTTGTACGTTGATAATTTGATATTGATCGATATTTTTTCTGATGATTCCGAGATTGGAATATTCATCTGCACTTACAAACCCAGCCTCTAAATAATCAAAACAAACAAAAGTCTGAATGATTTTGGCAAAAGCCAGTAAAGCTTCTTCGAGTTTGAGGTTGGAATTGATTATTTCTGTAATCTCGTTTTTCAATTCTAACTGTCGCATTAACTGCGATTCAAGACTGTATTCTTGTCTGTAAAAAGCAATTTCGAGAGTAGTCAAAATATCCTGTTCTCTAAACGGTTTTACAATAAATCCGTATGGATGTGTAGTTTTGGCTTGGTCTAAAATTCTCTTGCTTGAATTGGCAGAAATAAAAATAAAGCCGATATTTTTTTCTTTTAAAACGTGCGCCAGTTCGATTCCGTTTTTATCTCCTTTGAGCATAATATCAACAAATACCAAATCTGGTTTCTGGGTCTGAATTACATCCAAAGCTTGATCTACCGAACGCACAATCCCGATCACTTTATAATTTGCTTTTTCGAGAATTAATTGCAAATCATGCGCTTCAATAAATTGATCTTCTACAATTAAAATTTGTTTTTGAAAGTCATTTTCGTCAGATTGAGGGCTTTTATCAGACAAGGTTCCCATAAATGTAGTATTATTTATATTATAATCCCGTAATTCACTGCTATAAAAATAGTTAAATAACCTCAGTAATTTCAGTGTTTTGAAAAAATTGTACCAAAAAAACCATATTTAATGTGAATTTTCTTGATATTTTTCAAAAAAAGCGAACTTCTTTATTTCTATATTTGTTTTACCAAAAACCATCCAAAAACCTAATATTTAACAAATTATGAAGCGATTCGTTATTTACTATTTGCTTTTATTCGTTACCACTTCATCATTGGCACAACTACCTCCAGCAGTTGCCAAATATGATCTTCCTAAAAAAAGATTATTGATACAAGCCTCCTCGATGTATTTGTACAATGCCAATCAAGGTGCAATTGATGTCGACAGTGCCGTAGTTGTCGCTTGCAAAGCATATAAACTCCCTGTTTCGTTAAGTTACGATGAGGGTTTTTATGATGATGCTAAACTAATTGGAAATGATTTAATCCAGAAAGGCGATATCAATTCTGTACAAAAACTTTTGGCTAAATCAAAAGGAGAAGACAGAATCAAACTATTGCTTCAGTTAGGAAGTTTTTATTTATTTAAACCCGGTATGAAACCACAGGATTTAAAAAATGCAGACTTATATATAAAGCAAGCTGTTGCCGCCAGTAAGCGAACTTTAAAATAAAAAAATGGCAGCAGAAGAAAGTTTACTATTGTTAGGTAAATATTATTATCAGGCCAATAATCCGATCGAAGGCAAAAATTGTTTTACGAAAGTTATAGACGAATGCCGAAAACAAAATGATAAACGAAGTCTTGCCGAAGCGCTAGATGCTTATGGAACTCTTTTATTTAATCTTGATCCCGAAAAAGAAAAAGATCCTGCAGGAAGCTGTTTCGCTTTATGCGTCTTTAGGAATGGAAGAGAAAAGAATCGAAAATTACATGAAGATTACGACTATTTATTTTTGGGGAAGAAAAATAAATGAGGCCAAAAAAAGGTTATACCAAAATTTAGCCGATTTACGAAAAATCAATTTCACACATCAGCAGTTTGCAGAAACAACAATTGTTTATATTGAATTATTTCAGCACAATATACAAACAGCTTTATATTATGCCTTGAAAAGTGTAAAAAGAATGGACGTTGAAAAGGATTACACTTTTGGAGATGTTTTTTATATGCGTTTGGGAGATGTTTATAACCATTATGGTCATCATGAAGAAGCATTAGAATTATACAAAAAAAGTATAGATATAGGCCGACAGACAATTGACACTGGAACTTGGTATAAAAGTTTTTACAGCGCTGTAGCCGCTTTATCCCTAAAAGGAAAAACGAAAGAAGCTATTGGCTACATCAATTCAATGACAGAAAAATATCCTCCTAAAAGTATTTTCGATAAAATGTCTGTTGCTTATATTAAGGCTAATTGTTATGAAGTATTAAAAGATTTTGCTCGGGCCGAAAAGTATTTTAAAGAAACAGCTTATTACGCTGGTCAGTTAAATAGCCCCGAAACATTTAGAGAAGTTATTCATGAATATACGATTATAGCGTTATTTTATATCAGGATCAAAAAACCAGAAGAGGCAAAATTTTATGCTGATAAGGTTTTTTCTCTTATGAGAACTAAAGACACAACTTATAATTCAGAAGCGCTTCAGCTTTTATTGTATAAAACAGATTCTATTAAAGGAAATTATAAAGATGCTTTAGTGCATTTTCAGGATTATAAAAAAATAACCGATTCTGTTCATGGAGTTGACAAAAACAAACAAATCGATGAACTTAAAATTCAATATGAAACAGCCAATAAAGAACAAAAAATTAAGCTTTTAAACAATCAGGATAAATTGCAAAAAAGCGAACTTCAAAAATCCAAGCTTTTAAATAGCGTATCGATTTGGAGTTTGGTTTTATTACTGATTATCATTGCGTTATTATTTAACAGATATCGTTTAAAACAACGAAATCACGCTAAACTTGAAATCAAAGAAAAAGAAATCAACCAGAAAAATACTAATCTGAAACATTTATTGGATGAAAAAGAATGGCTGTTGAAGGAAATTCATCATCGGGTAAAAAATAATCTGCAGACAGTCATTAGTCTTTTGAATTCGCAATCGGCTTATTTGGATAATGATATGGCTTTATCGGCGATAAAAAACAGTCAGCACAGGATTCATTCCATGTCTTTAATTCATCAAAAATTATATAGCTCAGAAAATATTTCAACAATTAATATGCCCAATTACATTAAGGAATTGGTCGAATATTTACGAGAATCTTTTTCGCTTGGGCAGAGAATTCGTTTTGATGTTAAAGTTGATCCGCTTGAATTGGATGTGGCACACGCAGTCCCGCTTGGATTGATTTTGAATGAAGCAATTACAAATTCGATTAAATATGCTTTTCCCGAAGATCGAACTGGAATGATTTACGTAACGCTGGAAACCAAAGCCGAAAATCAATACCTACTGACAATTTCTGATAACGGAATTGGTTTTGATCTGGACGGCGCCGATAAAAAAGCAAACTCATTCGGAATGATGCTAATAAAAGGTTTAACCGATGATCTGGACGGAAAATTAAGCATCGGAAATAATAACGGAACCGTTTTGAAAATCGAATTTTCGCAAGAATTTCCTCTGAATCAAAAAAGGCAAATGATTTAAAACCTAAATTTGTATCACGAAAATAAATTTCGTTTCTAGCTTTTTCCTTAAATGACACACAAAATTTTAATTATAGACGACGAAGAAAAACTTAGAAGTCTGCTGGCACGTATTATAAAATCGGAAGGATTTGAAGTTTTTGAAGCCAAAGATTTAAAATCAGGTTTTAAAAAACTCGAACAAACTGATATTGATGTGGTTTTGTGTGATGTAAAACTCCCTGATGGAAACGGCGTTGATTTTCTGCAAAACATAAAAAGCAGTTTTCCTTTGATTGAAGTTATTTTACTAACCGCTTTCGGAAATATTCCAGACGGCGTTCAGGCCATGAAAAATGGTGCTTTTGATTATATTGTAAAAGGCGATGATAACGATAAAATTATTCCGCTTCTTTATAAAGCGGTAGAAAAAGTACAGTTGCAGAAAAAAGTGCGCAGCTCGAAAAACGTATTGGCAAGAAATATTCTTTCAATACCATTATAGGAAAATCAAAAGGAATTGAACAGGTTATTGATCTCGCACAAAAAGTCGCTAAAACAGATTCGACAGTTTTACTAACCGGCGAAACTGGAACTGGAAAAGAAGTTTTTGCACAGGCAATTCATGAAAACAGCCTTCGCGTTGGCAAATCATTTGTGGCGCTAAACTGTAGTACTTTCAGTAAAGAAATTCTTGAAAGTGAATTATTCGGACACAAACAAGGTGCTTTTACCGGAGCTTTAAAAGATAAAAAAGGTTTTATTGAAGAAGCCAATGGCGGTACTCTATTTTTGGATGAAATTGGTGAAATGCCAATTGATCTTCAGGCTAAATTATTACGTGTTTTAGAAACTTCCGAATATATTCCGGTTGGCGATACCACGCCAAGAAAATCAAATTTCAGATTAATTGCCGCCACAAATAGAGATTTAAAAACAGAAAGTGAAGAACATCGTTTCCGTTCTGATTTATATTTCCGTTTGAATATCTTTGAAATAAAATTGCCTTCTCTAAAAGAAAGAATCAAAGATATTGCACTATTGGCGAATTATTTCGTCAAGCAATTTTCTGAAAAAACAAATAAAAAAACTTTAAATATAGCCGATGATTTTCTGGAGAAATTAGAAAATTATTCTTGGCCGGGAAATATTCGCGAACTTAAAAATATCATCGAAAGATCGGTTATTTTGAGTAATGGAGATACTTTAACTTCAGATGTTCTGCCTTATGAAATGCAAGATCAGCCAGAAAAACCTACCAAATCTATGTCGGCTTTCTCTATGCAAAGTATTGAGAAACTTCATATACAAAAGGTTTTGAATTATACTAAAGGCAATAAAGCGGAAACGTCCAGATTGTTGGAAATTGGAATTGCGACTTTATATAGAAAATTGGAAGAATATGGGATTGAAAATTCCAAAATTTAAATTCCAAATTTCAAGTAAAATAACAATGTCAAATTCAATTTTTAAAGCTTCAAAAGAAGCGAAATATTTATAGAATTATTTATTGCCAATGATGTAAAGCTCCAGAGGAGCGACACCTACGCAATCCAAAAAAATATTTCACCCCGCTTGGGGCTCTGATGACTATGATTCTTTATTTCTATAAATATTTCGCTCCTCCGGAGCTTGACAATAACATATCAAAACGAGAAAAGCTTATCAAAATGATAAGCTTTTTTTATGCGTATTTTTTGGCACAAAAACACATTCCTTTTATTGACAGCACTTTAACTGTAACTTGACTTTTTCGGAACATATTTTGGCATAAGGAGGAAGAACATTAAAATTTCATCCAAATGAAAAATCAAGTCACCTCAATCTACAAACAAGCGGAACGTTTTGCCGAGATAACAAAAAAATCTATTATTTCCGGCAACATCGTTCGTGCAAAAAAAATGCTTAGCTCTTGCCGAACGTTTGTTTATAACGGGAAGCATCGAAACTAAAAATGCCATTTCTAATGTCTATGTTTTCTCAGTTTCTTCTTTTATGGAAGTGCGTCACTGCAATATTTCACATCTTTTTCCACAAACGCTTAAAGCAGAATATATCAAGCAGGTTAATGCGTCTGGCGTGTAAAAGTTTAATCGGTTAACTGTTTAATTGTTTAATCGGAAAATCTAAAATCTAAAATCTGAACTCTAAAATCTAAAATAAATTATATGATCACAATTCTTTTACTCGCATTGGCTGTTTTGCTGTTTGCGATTTGTTTTAAATCTGTTGAATTTTTTGAAAAAATCTAAATCATGACTGCACTATTTATTATTTCAATCGCCGTTTTCGTGTATTTGATTTACGTATTAATCAAACCCGAAAAATTTTAAAAAATGAATTTTTAGAATTTAAGATTGTCTCAAAAAATCTAAAATCTAAAATCAACAATCTAAAATTAAATATATGAATACAGAATTATTAGGCGTCATTGGTATTTTTATCCTCACCATTGTTTTGGCAATTCCTTTAGGAAAATATATTGCTAAAGTTTTCTTGGGAGAAAAAACACTTCTTGACCCAATTTTCAATCCAATTGAAAAATTTATTTTCAAAATCAGCGGAATTAATTCCAATGAAGAAATGAACTGGAAACAGCACTTAAAAGCACTTTTGAGCATTAACATGGTTTGGTTCTTTCTTTGTTTTTTTGTTCTGATGTTTCAAGGTTCTTTACCATTAAACCCAGATAATAATCCATCGATGACGCCTGATCTGGCATTTAATACCTCCATTTCATTTTTAGTCAATTGCGATTTACAGCATTATTCTGGCGAAAGCGGTGTTTCTTATTTATCTCAAATGGTTTTAATGTTCCTGCAATTTGTTTCAGCTGGAGTTGGAATAGTCGCTGCCGCAATAGTTTTTACTGCAATGAGAGAAAGAAGTGCCGATAAATTAGGGAATTTCTACAACAATTTCATCAAAAGCTGTACTCGTATTTTATTGCCTCTTTCTGCAATTGTTGCTGTTGTTTTAGTTTTCAGTGGTACTCCAATGACTTTTGAAGGAAAAGATGCCATTACAACTTTACAAGGCGATAACGTAGAAGTTTCACGCGGACCAGCAATCGCTTTTATTGCGATTAAACATATTGGTACAAATGGAGGTGGTTTTTTTGGAGCTAATTCGGCACATCCGTTAGAAAACCCAACTTATGTAACAAATGCCGTTGAACTTTGGGCGCAAATGATTATTCCGTTTGCGATGATTTTTGCACTTGGATTTTTCCTTAACAAAAGAAAATTCTCTTATATCATTTTTGGTGTAATGACGGTTGGATTCTTACTATTAGTAATTCCAACAATCTCAAGCGAACTTAACGGAAATCCTGCCATTGAAAAAATGGGAATCGCTCAGGCAACTGGAGCTATGGAAGGAAAAGAAGTTCGGTTTGGGCCCGCAATTTCAGGATTCTGGAGTATTGCTACAACCGTAATTTCTACAGGTTCTGTAAATAGTATGCACGATAGTGCGATGCCGGTTTCTGGAGCGATGCAATTATTGGCAATGATGGTCAATGCTTTTTACGGAGGCTGTGGCGTGGGTTACCTCAACTTTTATATTTTCATTATTCTGGCTGTATTTATTTCCGGATTAATGGTTGGTCGTACTCCTGAATTTTTAGGAAAGAAAATTGAAGCTCGGGAAGTTAAAATCGCCGCTTTTATTGCTATTCTTCATCCTTTATTGATATTAGCAGGAACAGCTTTAGCATCTTATTTTGTCGCACATGATACCGCAATGGGTTATTGGTTTAGCGGAAATGCAACAGGCTGGCTAAACAATCCTGGAAATCACGGATTCTCTGAAATGTTATACGAATATACTCGAGCGCCGCTAATAACGGTTCTGGATTTGAAGGTTTAGGAGATAACAATCCGTTCTGGAATATCTCTACAGGAATTGTTTTATTGTTAAGCCGTTTCATTCCGATTATTGGGCCATTGGCGATTGCAGGTTTATTGGCCAATAAAAAATACATTCCTGAAAGTGCGGGAACTTTAAAAACGGATACTACAATTTTTGGTATAATGGTTTTTGCTGTGATTGCAATTATTGTCGCTTTATCATTCTTTCCAGCTTTGGCTTTAGGTCCATTAGCTGAATATTTTACAATCAAATAATAACTCATTTTTCAATGCTGAAAATTTAAACACATAGAAACATAGAATTTAATTATCTAAAACGTAATGTATTTCAATATAGCCCGCGGTTTCAACCGTGGGAGACACGGAGACGATAAGGATTGTGTTAATATATTGCGCTCCCACGGTTGAAACCGCGGGCTATATTTCATAGCATTCGTATTTACAATTTTATCTCTAAGTGTTTAAATCAGTTAAACAAAATAATCTAAAAATGACAACTAATAAATCCGCATCATTGTTTGAAAGCAAACAGGTAAAAGAAGCCTTAGCGCAGTCTTTTGTGAAGCTTAATCCAAAATTGATGATCAAAAATCCGGTAATGTTTACCGTAGAAATAGGAACTGCCATTATGTTTGCTGTTTGTGTTTCCATTTTAATGGGAGCTACAAATCAGGGCAGTTTTACTTATAATTTAATTGTGTTCTTCATTTTACTAGCAACGCTTTTGTTTGCCAATTTTGCCGAAGCAATTGCCGAAGCAAGAGGAAAAGCACAAGCTGACAGTTTAAGAAAAACACGTGAAGAAACTCCAGCCAGACAAATTTTACCTAACGGAGAAATCAAAAACATCAGTTCCTCAGAATTGAAAAAAGGAGATATTTTCATTTGTGAAGCTGGCGATCTAATTGCAACCGATGGGGAAATTATTGAAGGTTTAGCCACTATCGACGAAAGCGCCATTACCGGAGAAAGTGCTCCTGTAATTCGCGAAGCCGGCGGTGATAAATCGTCTGTAACTGGAGGAACAAAAGTACTGTCTGATAAAATTAAAGTAATTGTAACTTCAGAACCTGGCGAAAGTTTTCTAGATAAAATGATTGCTTTGGTTGAAGGTGCAAGCGCCAGAAAACACCAAACGAAATCGCTTTGACTATTTTGTTGGTCGCGTTTACTTTAATCTTCGTGATTGTTTGTGTTACGCTAAAACCATTTGCTGATTATGCGAATGCGCCTATTACAATTGTCGCTTTTATTGCACTTTTCGTTTGTTTGATTCCAACGACAATTGGAGGTTTATTATCAGCAATTGGTATTGCGGGAATGGACAGGGCTTTGCGTGCAAACGTAATTACAAAATCTGGAAAAGCGGTTGAAACTGCCGGAGATATTGATGTATTGCTTTTGGATAAAACTGGAACTATCACCATTGGAAACAGAAAAGCAACTAATTTTTATCCAACCAAAGGAATTTCCTTGGATGATTTTATAAAATCTGCCGTATTGAGTTCGCTTGCAGATGATACTCCAGAAGGAAAAAGTATTATTGAATTGAGTAATACTATCAATTTAAATGGTAAAATGCAAGAAGACATTTCATATTTTACAGAAAATATTTCACATACTATCAAATTTACCGCAGAAACCAGAACTTCTGGAGTCGTTTTAAAAGACGGAACCAATATTAGAAAAGGTGCTCAGGATGCTTGCAAAAAACATTGCACTTCAAGCTGGGAATTCATTTCCGGAAGATACGGCTCAAAAAGTAATTGACATTTCGACAAACGGAGGAACGCCATTAGTGGTTATTAAAAACGACCAAGTTCAAGGTGTTATCGAATTGCAGGATATCATTAAAACGGGAATGAAAGAACGTTTTGACCGATTGAGAAAAATGGGTGTAAAAACGGTGATGGTTACTGGAGATAATCCACTGACAGCGAAATTTATCGCAGAAGCCGCAGGTGTTGATGATTTTATTGCCGAAGCAAAGCCTGAGGATAAAATGAACTACATCAAAAACGAACAAAACTTAGGTAAACTTGTTGCGATGATGGGCGACGGAACCAATGATGCTCCTGCCCTAGCGCAAGCGAATGTTGGTGTAGCTATGAACAGCGGAACCCAAGCCGCAAAAGAAGCAGGAAACATGGTCGATCTTGATAATGATCCAACGAAGTTAATTGAGATTATTGAAATTGGAAAACAACTTTTAATGACTCGTGGAACTTTAACGACGTTCTCAATTGCGAATGACGTAGCGAAGTATTTTGCTATTGTTCCCGCGCTTTTCATTACAGCGATTCCTGCTTTGCAAGGTTTAAATATTATGCATTTGCATAGTCCGGAAAGTGCTATTTTATCGGCTGTAATTTTCAATGCGATTATCATTCCTATTTTGATTCCGCTTGCGTTGAGAGGCGTTGATTACAAACCAATTGGAGCAAGTGCAATCCTTAAAAGAAATCTTTTGATGTATGGTTTAGGCGGATTGATTGTTCCTTTTATCGGAATTAAATTAATTGATTTGGTTGTAGCTCTTTTTATGTAAAATTAAACCTGTCAGGTTTACAAAGCTCAAATTAAAAACAAAGACTTTGGATTGCTAGTTTTCTAAAAAAAACTTAGAACCTTAGCAACTTAGTCCCTTAGAATCTCAAAAAACAATGAAAACAATATTTTCACTTTTAAAACTTACCGTACTTACTTTAATTCTGTTTGCGGTTATTTATCCTTTAGCGATCTACGGAATTGCACAAATTGCTCCAAATCAAGGAAAAGGAGAAACTATTTCGGTTAACGGAAAAGTGGTTGGTTACCAAAAAATTGGTCAGAAATTCGATAAGTCGAATTATTTCTGGGGAAGACCTTCGGCTGTGGATTATAATGCTTGCAGGAAGTGCCGGAAGCAACAAAGGACCAAGTAATGCAGATTATTTGGCTCTAGTTCAAAAAAGAATTGATACGCTTTTACTTGTTCATCCGTACCTGAAAAAATGGGAGATTCCGTCAGATATGGTTACGGCTTCGGGAAGTGGATTGGATCCGAATATTTCTCCTCAAGGCGCTTTGATTCAGGTAAAACGAATTGCTAAAGAAAGAAATTTAGCTGAAGCTAAAGTAAAAGCTTTGGTGGAATCTAAAATTAATACGGCTGTTGTTGGTCCTGAAACGGTTAATGTTTTAGAATTGAATGTGGCTTTAGATGCGCTACGCTAAAGATGCTAAGGTTCTGAGATACTGAGATACTGAGATACTGAGATTCTAAGTTTTTCTCCTGCAAGGTTTTCAAAACTTTGTAGGTATGAAAATCGACATCAACTATAATCATGAAGTAACCACAGAGTTTGTCATCCTGAGGAACGAAGGATCACACGAGAAACTCCATCTGCATGATCGCCAATCTTTGTCGAGCTCCTAGTGTGATCCTTCGTTCCTCAGGATGACAAAAAATGGCGAGAATTGGAATCGAAAAACTAAACTTACAATAATACCTAACAGGTTTTGGAAACCTGTTAGGATATGAAAATATTATAATACAAAAACGCCTTTTTAGCCCAAATGCCCTAGCCCCGATAGTAGTGGAAATCCTTTTGTGCCGGTCCCGAGGCTTCGGGAGGCACAAAAGATTGAAACGGATTGCTTCGCCAATTCGCACTTTCAGGCTCGGGTGCGGGATTAGCTCCTAAAAAATCTACTAATAAATAATTGAATACCACAAAAATGAAAAAAATAATACTTACTGCTTTAATCGCTTTTGGTTTTAGCAACTTACACGCACAAGAAGAATCAAAAAGTCCATTTACGTTTTCAGGATATGTAGACGCTTATTATAGTTATGATTTCGGAAAACCGGAAGATCATACACGTCCGGGATTTTTTTATAGCTACAATAAAAGCAACGAGGTAAATCTGAATTTGGGTATGGCAAAAGTGAATTATTCGAAAGAGAATATTCGGGGAAATTTCGCTTTGATGGCAGGAACTTATGCTGAATATAATATGGTCGCCGAACAGGGTTTATTGAAAAATGTTTACGAAGCAAATGTTGGTGTAAAGATTTCTTCCAATCATAATTTGTGGATTGATGCGGGAATTATGCCTTCGCATATTGGTTTTGAAAGCGCAATTGGGAAAGACTGTCAGACTTTAACGAGAAGTATTCTGGCTGAGAATTCTCCTTATTATGAAACGGGAGTAAAAATTGGTTACACTTCTAAATCTGGAAAATGGTATTTGGCGGGAATGTATTTAAACGGCTGGCGCCGAATTGAGAAAGTCGAAGGCAATCAAACACCAGCTTTTGGGACTCAAGTTACGTACAAACCATCGGACAAAGTGGTTTTGAACTGGAGCACTTATGTTGGAAATGAACAGCCGGATATCGACAAAAAATGGCGTTATTTCAACAACTTTTATGGACAATTTAAAGTAACGGAAAAAACAAATATTACAGCTGGTTTTGATGTTGGATCACAGCAATCGGCTAAAGACAGCAACAAATACGACACTTGGTTTTCGCCAATTTTAATCTTGCAATACAAACCGACGGATAAAATTCAGCTTGCGGCGCGCGGTGAATATTATAGCGACGAAAAAGGCGTTATTATCGCGACTGAAACGCCAAATGGTTTTAAAACTTACGGATTTTCAGCTAACTTTGATTACTTAGTTACTGATAATGTAATGTTTAGAATTGAAGCCAGAAATCTTTCGAGCAAAGATGAAATCTTCACAAAAGATAATCTTCCAACGGATACGAATACGTTTGTAACAACTTCGCTGGCGATTTCTTTTTTAGCTTTAAGCTATAAGCTTTAGGCAATAGGCTTTTTAAAAGTCATACTGCCTAAAGCTTACGGCTTATAGCTTAAAGCAAAAAATATGGAACAGAAAAATAACGCACAGCACTTTCTCGATTTAATTCAGAAATCACGAAAGGGAAAGTTTAAAATCTACATTGGAATGAGCGCCGGTGTGGGCAAAACTTTTCGTATGCTTCAGGAAGCGCATTCGTTATTGAAAAACGGAATCGATGTAAAAATTGGTTACATCGAAACGCATATGCGAAAAGAAACGCATGAATTATTGGCGGGTTTGCCTGTGATTCCGCGACGGACAATTTTCTATAAAGGAAAAGAATTAGAAGAGCTTGATGTTCAAGCTATAATTAATCTTCGTCCTGAAGTAGTTATTGTAGATGAATTGGCACACACAAATGTGGAAGGAAGCAAAAACGAAAAACGCTGGCAGGATGTTTTAGAAATTTTAGAAGCTGGAATAAATGTGATTTCGGCGGTTAATATTCAGCATATTGAGAGTTTAAATTCGGCTGTAAAACGTATTACAAACATTGATGTTCAGGAACGAATTCCAGATAATGTTTTGCGATTGGCAGATGAAGTCGTCAATATCGATTTGACTTCGGAAGATTTAATTGCGCGTTTGAAAGAAGGAAAGATTTATACTCCAGATAAAATTCAGACGGCTTTGACTAACTTTTTTAAATCGGAACAAATTCTGCAATTGCGTGAATTGGCTTTGAAAGAAGTCGCCAGTCAGGTGGTTCGAAAGGTTGAAAATGAAGTTCCGCAACTTCACGCTTTACGCCATGAGAAACTTTTGGCGTGTATTAGCAGTAATGATAAAACGGCAAAAATTGTAATTAGAAAAGCCGCACGATTGGCGAGTTATTATAATGGAAGCTGGTATGTTTTGTATGTAGAAACGCCGAAGGAAAGCAGTACAAAAATTGCTTTAGACAAACAGCGGCATTTGATTAATAATTTCAAGCTTGCCGTGCAATTAGGCGCAGAAGTGATTAAATTGGAAAACAAAAATATTGCCGATGCGATCTTAATTTCCGTTGAAGAAAAACAAATTACAACTGTCTGCATTGGAAAACCTCATTTGAATTTATTTAAAGTAATTTTGTCTACAACAATTTTTAGACGTTTGCTAAACAAACTGTCGTTATCAAATGTTGATCTTGTTATACTTTCGTGAAAATTTTCAAACCATATAAGTTATATAAGTTCATTTTAATGTAGGAACGATAAAAGTTTTAACCGCAAAGAGCGCTAAGTTCTTTTTATTTACAAAGCTTTGCATATAACACATAGGTTCGCAAAGCTTAGTAAATAAACTTTGCGTAAACCTTAGCGCTCTTTGCGGTTAGAAAAACGCAATGCTACTATTTTCTTACATCACTTATATGGTTCAAAAAAGTTCAAAAAAAATTAAATGTTTTATAAAATGAGAATTAAAACCAAATTAAATCTGGGTGTTGGATTATTATTTTTGATGATCATTATACTTTCGTTAGTGAGTGGGTATTCTGTTTTTTTAATAAAAGCGGATACCGAAAATATTCTGAAAGCGAATTATAATACGCTGGAATATTCCCGAAATATGATTTTGTCTTTGGATGAAATTAAAGCCAATCCTGATAATAAGATTCAAACTTTTAAAGAATATCTGGAAAAGCAAACTCTAAATGTTACCGAACCCGGCGAAAAAGAGGCAACCGCAAAACTTGAAAATGATTTTTCGTTTTTAGAAAAAAGCGACTCCGATGAAACCATAAAAGCGCAAATTAGACAAGATATTTTTGCGATTATGAAGCTGAATCTGGATGCGATAAAACAGAAAAGTGACATTGCAAAACTTACTGCCGAAAATGCTAATTTATGGATTGCGATTGTGGGAAGTTTATGCTTTTTGATTGCTTTTAATTTACTGGTTAATCTGCCGAATAATATTGCCAATCCGATAAAAGAATTGACGATGAGTATTAAGGAAATCGCCAATAAAAACTATTCAGAACGGGTACATTTTACCAATCATAACGAATATGGAGATTTAGCCAAATCGTTTAATACGATGGCGCAGAAACTTCAAGAATATAATGATAGTAATTTGTATAAATTATTCTTCGAAAAGAAACGTTTGGAAACTTTAATCAATAATATGCACGATCCTATCATTGGTTTGGATAATGAAAATATCGTTTTGTTTGCTAATGACGAAGCCTTAAAAATTATTGGTCTAAAATTAGAAGATGTTGTTGGCAAATCGGCTTCAAATTTGGCTTTATCGAATGATTTAATTCGTTCTTTAATTTTAAAAGAAGATACAGAAACTCCTAAAAAACAACCGCTTAAAATTTACGCACACGGAAAAGAAAGTTATTTCGAAAAAGAGATTCTGAATATTACGATAATTCCAACGGGAGAAGAAAAAGAAATCAATATTGGCGATGTAATTATTCTGCGAAATATTACGCTTTTTAAAGAACTGGATTTTGCCAAAACCAATTTTATTGCTACGGTTTCACACGAATTAAAAACTCCAATTGCGTCTATTAAACTAAGTCTTCAATTACTTGAAAATACCAAAACGGGCGACATGAACGACGATCAGAAACAATTGGTCGAAAGTATAAAAGATGATAGTCAAAGGTTATTAAAAATCACAGGCGAATTATTGAATCTATCTCAATTAGAAACTGGAAATATTCAGCTGAATATCGAAAAAAGCAATCCACACGAAATTGTAAATTATGCTGTTGAAGCCGTAAAAGTCCAAGCCGATCAAAAGCAAATTAAATTGGTTATTAATGCCGATGAAAACCTTCAAGACGTAAAAGCTGACAGTGAAAAAACAGGCTGGGTTTTGATTAATTATTTATCGAATGCGATTCGGTATTCTTCTGAAAAAAGCACGATTATCATCAAACTAAAAAATGAAAACAATCAAATTGTATTTCAGGTGATCGATACTGGAAAAGGAATTGACGCGAGATATAAAGACAAAGTTTTTGATAAATATTTTCAGGTTCCGGGAAGTCAGAAATCTGGAACCGGATTGGGTTTGGCAATTAGCAAAGAATTTATTGAAGCGCAGAATGGAAATGTTGGGGTTGAGAGTAATTTAGGATTGGGAAGTATGTTTTGGTTTTCGTTGAAAGTCTAAATTATTTACATCTTTTTAAAAATAAATCTTTAATTTTGAGTATTAAAAGAATTTGATATGGACATGACAGCGCAAATAAAGGAAAATTTAATCTCTAGAATTAGAGATTCTAAAGACATGAATTTTTTAAAAGCTCTTCAAACTATTTTTGATTCTTCTGAACAATCTCTATATGAATTAAATCTTGAACAGGAATCTTCTATTGAAACGAGCAGAAATCAGATAAAAAATGGCAAGTTTCATAAAAATGAAGACGTAATTTCAGAGATGAGAGAATGGCTAAAAAAGAAATAATCTGGTCGGAACTTGCTAAACTTGAGTTCTCTAATGTTCTTGAATTTTATGTTCTTCGGAATGAAAATTCAGATTATAGTTTAAAAATTCTTGAAGAAGTTGAAGATTTACTGGAAACCCTTTCAAACAATGAATTTATAGGAAGGCTCACTTCAAATAAAATTACCCGAGTTATTCCAATGAAAATCTATTTGATTTTTTATGAAATAAATTATAATCAAATAGAAATTATATCTTTTTGGGACAATCGTCAAAGTGATAAAAAGAGAAAAGTAAAATAATATTACAATTATTATTTCATACTGTTTGTCTTATGAAGTCGAAGACCTCATCGTTACAACGTCTTCGACTTCACTTAGACTGATAAATGAGAACTTTTACGTATTCGAAGTATTATTCTTAATCTCCATAACTTCTCTTTTTTACTTCCAAAAGCAATTCTTTCATACTTTCAGTTTCAGAAAGCTGTTGCTTTTTGTCAGATCGGCCGATATTGCATTCGTATTCCCAAATCTCAAGAATATCAGAAGCTTTCACTTCATAATTCGGATAAAAACTATTGTCTGATTCTAAAACTAAGGTGTTTTTTTTATTTTTATTGAGACGTTTGTAAACCATACCTTCATTTTTGGTAATCAGAATATAGGTTTTTCCATCCATTACCTCGCCCAGCCTTTCGACATAACGGCCAATAATGATAGAACCATCTTCATGCGGCAGCATCGAATCTCCTTCTACGGGAAAGCCACGGTGTTTACCTGGTCCTAAAAACGGAAGCGAAACCTGCTGTAAACTTTCGATATATTCTGGATCGGCATAACCGTTGAGGTATCCTGCTTTTGCTTTTTGAGAGACAATTTCGATATAATTCTCCCCAAAACTATCTACTTGTATGGGTAAAATAAGTCGGTTGCCTTCTAATTTGATCAGGTTTTCTATATTGATTTTACGTATATCGACAGATAATAGTAAATCGATACTCATATGAAAATATAAGGCGATTTGCTTTAAAATGTCATACGGCGCTTCGGAGGTTCCATCTTCGTATTTAACGTATCTACCTCGGGTAATCTTTAGGTTTCCAGCTAATTTCTCCTGCGATATTTTATGCTTAACCCTTAATGCTCTGATGTTGTCTGAAAATAAGGACATAATTAATTTGTTATAATTTGGAACAGCAAATATACAAAAAATTGTTATCGTCTGTACTAATTTTGCTTTATACAAAAACAAAAAGGAAAAATGGCAAGGGCAATTGTACATATGGATCTGGATACCTTTTTTGTATCCTGCGAAAGACGCACCAACTCTGAACTCAATGATATTCCGCTTATTATAGGCGGTGGAGATCGTGGTGTTGTCGCATCTTGTTCTTATGAAGCCCGTAAATTTGGAGTCCGTTCTGCTATGCCTATTCGTATGGCACTGAAACTTTGCCCAGACGCAAAAGTTATGAAAGGTGACATGGAATTATATTCTCAGTTATCACATGATGTTACTGAAATTCTTCAGGAAAAAGCGCCTGTTTTAGAAAAAGCCAGTATTGATGAATTTTATATGGATATTACTGGAATGGATAAATTTCACGGCAGTTATAAATGGACAAATGAATTGGCACAAAAAGTGATTCAGGAAACTGGACTTCCTATTAGTTTTTCATTATCTGTTAATAAAACGGTTTCTAAAATTGCTACCGGCGAAGGCAAACCAGTTGGAAATCTAGAAATTCCAGAACAAGGTGTACAAGCATTTTTAAATCCGTTATCTATCCAAAAAATACCAATGGTTGGTGCTGTAACTTTTCAGCTTTTATCGCGAATTGGTGTTCGTAAAATTCAGACTTTAGCCGAAATGCCTCCCGAAGTGTTACAGCAGATGATTGGTAAAAATGGTATTGACATTTGGAAAAAAGCCAACGGAATCGATCATACTCCTGTTGAGCCGTATACCGAAAGAAAATCAATTTCTACTGAGCATACTTTTTCTCAGGATACGATTGATATTGAAAAACTCAAAAGAGTACTGTTGGGAATGGTCGAAAAACTGGCTTTTCAGCTTCGCTCAGAACAATGGTTAACCTCAACAGTTACAGTTAAAATACGTTACGCCAATTTTGATACTGAAACCAAACAATGCAGAGTAGCATACACTTCTGCAGATCATATTTTAACCAAAAATATAATGGAGCTTTTTGAGAAATTGTATCAGCGCCGTATGCGTCTTCGTTTGATTGGCATTCGCTTTAGCGGACTCGTGCGCGGTACGTATCAAATTGATCTTTTTGAAGATACTCAGGAAATGCTTTCGCTTTATGCGACAATGGATAAAATGAAAAGCCGATATGGTTTTGATGCCGTAATGCGCTGCGCCGGAGCTCATTTTAAACCAAATAATAAAGATGAAATTTTAAAACGCAAAAAATAATCATGTACCTCAATTGTCATTCATACCATTCACTACGCTACGGCACAATTCCACTTAAGGAACTGGTTGACTATGCTGTTTTGAATGACATAAAAGCAATGGCATTGACGGATATTAATACCGTTACCGGAATTTATGATTTTATAAGAGAATGCAAAAAAGTCGAAATCAAACCTCTTATTGGAATGGAATTTAGATGCAATCATCAATTTCGATATATTGGTCTGGCTAAAAATGTGGAAGGTTTAGCTGAAATGAATCGGTTTTTAACAGATTATAATTTCAGCGACGAAGCTTTGCCTTTGATTGCTCCCGAATTCGAATCGGTTTTTGTGATTTATACTTTAGAAAATGCTCCGAAAACACTTCGTGAAAATGAATTTATCGGTATTCGGACAGATGAAGTTTCAAAGCTTTTTACATCAGAACATAAAAATCAAATTTCTAAAATGGTGGTGCTTCAACCGGTAACTTTTAGAAATAAAAAAGAATTCAACCTGCATAAAATTCTTCGCGCGATTGATACCAATATTATTTTATCAAAATTGACAGAAGCTGATTATTGCAGAACTTCTGAAAAAATGTCGCCTTTAGAATCGCTTTTGCCTTTCTATGAAAAATATCCTGAAATTATTGCCAACACACAGAAAATAATCGATTCCTGTGATTTTCAATATGATTTTTCAATTAAAAGAAATAAAAAATTCTTTACCGGAAGCCGTGAAAGTGATCTCAAAAAACTAACAGAATTGGCCGAAAAAGGTTTTGAATGGCGTTATGGAAAAGAAAACAAAATTGCTCGAAAACGTGTAGAAAAAGAATTAAAAGTTATTGACGAATTAAAATTTAGCGGCTATTTTTTAATCACTTGGGATATTATCCGATACAGCAACAGTCAGGGATTTATGCACATCGGGCGCGGAAGCGGTGCCAACAGCATTATTGCCTATTGCCTCGGAATTACCGACATCTGTCCAATCGAACTCGATTTGTATTTTGAACGTTTTTTAAATTTAAATCGAAAAAGTCCACCCGATTTTGATATCGATTGGAGCTGGAAAGAACGCAACACCATTTTAGAATATATCTTCGATAAATACGGTCGTGATCATGTTGCTTTTTGTGGCACTAATGTCGAATTCAAACATCGATCTATTTACAGAGAAGTCGGAAAAGTGTTTGGCCTTCCAAAAGAAGAATTGGATATGCTGGCTAAAAATCCGATGGCACTACACGAAACCAATTCTATCGTGAACTTGGTACAGAAATATAGCATGATGATGGGTAAATACCCCAACCAACGCAGTATGCATGCTTGTGGGATTATCATTTCTGAAGATCCCATTACGAATTACACGCCTTTGGAAATGCCTCCAAAAGGATTTCCAATCGTACTTTTTGACATGCATATTGCCGAAGAAATTGGTTTCGATAAATTTGATATTCTGAGTCAGCGTGGGATTGGACATATTGATGACAGTGTAAAACTGATCGAAAAAAACCGTGGAATTAAATTAAATATTCGTGATACTTCTATTTCTAAAAATGAAGCTGTATGTAATATTCATTTGGCACAAGGCAAAACAATTGGCTGTTTTTATATCGAAAGTCCAGCCATGCGCGGTTTATTACGCCGATTGAATTGTGATAATTATAAAGTGTTAGTGGTCGCGTCTTCCATCATTCGTCCTGGAGTTGCTCAATCCGGAATGATGAAAGAATACATTTTCCGCCATAATTATCCGGATCAATTCGAGTATTTTCATGAGGTTTTTAAAGAGCATCTTGGCGAAACTTATGGAATTATGGTCTATCAGGAAGATGTCATTAAAATTGCCCAGCATTACGGAGGCGTTCCGGTCGCTGATGGCGATATTTTGCGTAGAGCCATGTCTGGAAAAGGACGTTCTCTAGAAGCTTTACAAAAAGTAAAAGATAATTTCTTTGCGTCTTGTGCCAGAAAAGGACATCCAGAAGCGCTAAGTCAGGAAATTTACCGTCAGATTGAATCGTTTGCTGGATTTTCATTCTGCAAGGCACACTCGGCTTCTTATGCGGTAGAAAGTTACCAAAGTTTGTATCTCAAAATTAATTATCCTGTTGAATTTATGGTGGCGGTCATCAACAATCAGGGCGGATTTTACCGAACCGAAGTTTATGTACACGAAGCGCGTATGTCTGGCGGGACAATCCTAAATCCGTGTGTGAATAAAAGCGAATATCAAACCACGGTTTATGGAAATGATATTTATTTAGGTTTTATGCATTTGCAGGGTTTAGAATCGAAAACGGCGAATTTGATTGAATCAGATCGGGAGAAAAACGGTCCTTATCTTTCTTTGGAAGATTTTATCAACCGAATTCCGATCGGGATTGAGAGCATTAAAATTTTAATTTTTATTGATGCTTTTCGTTTTACAGGAAAAACCAAAAATCAGCTTTTGGTTATTGCGAGTTTACTTTTAAACAATTTCAAACCCGAAAACAGAAGTTTAATGCTTTTGCAGGAACCCGTTAAAGAATATAAACTCCCAACTTTAGACCGTTCTGTTTTTGAAGATGCTTTTGACGAAATCGAATTGTTGAGTTTTCCTGTTTCGTGTACTGTTTTTGATTTGCTTCAGATTAAATACCGCGGCGATATTATGGCAAAGGATTTAGTCGCGTATCATAAAAAACAGGTTAAAATGCTGGCGTATTTAATTTCCAGAAAACAAGTTCCGACCAAAAAAGGGAACATGTATTTCGGCACATGGATCGATCACCAAGGTACTTATTTTGATACGGCACATTTTCCTGATTGTCTGGCAGAATATCCTTTTCAGGGCGGAGGCTGTTATTTGCTTTTAGGAAATGTAGAAGTCGATTATCATTTCCCGACAATTACCATTATCAAAATGGCAAAAATGCCTTTTATTCCAGATCCGCGTTATATGGATGCTAAAGATCAATTTAAAACCCAGCATCAAATTAAGGAAGATGTGAGTTCGACGCATCGGGAACCGTATCCGCAGGGACATGAAATCAATTTACCAAGACACCGAATGAAATTTCAAAAATAACCACGATGATTTTACAAGAACAAAAAGAGGTTTTGCGTTATAATAAAGAGATGAAAAATACGGAATATGCAATAGTAGATATCGAAACCACAGGCGGGAATGCCAGTGGCGATAGCATTACAGAAATTGCCATTGTAATTCATGATGGTAAAAATGTAATAGACCGTTATGAAACGCTTGTAAATCCAGAAAAAGATATACCCTTGTCTATTTTTGGCTTAACGGGTATTAATAACGAAATGGTCGCCAATGCACCTGTTTTTGATGACATTTCAGAGAAAGTTTTGGAAATGCTTACTGATCGTATTTTTGTGGCTCATAATGTAAACTTTGATTATTCTTTTGTGCGCCATCAGCTGGAACAAGCAGGATTTAAGTGGACAGCAAGAAAACTGTGCACCGTTCGCGCAAGACGAAAAATTAAACCAGGATTGACATCTTACAGCTTGGGGAAACTTTGCTATTCGTTAGACATTCCTTTAGAAAATCAACATCGAGCTGGCGGAGACGCAGATGCTACCGCAATATTATTTTCCCGATTACTCGAATGGGACAATGAAGGCGAAATAGCGAAAATGGTCAAAATGACTTCACAAGATCAGCGCTTACCCCCAAATTTACCACCGGAAGATTTTAATAATTTACCCGAAAAACCAGGTGTTTATTATTTTTATAATCAGCAGAAAAAAGTGGTTTATGTTGGAAAAGCAATCAACTTAAAAAAACGGGTAGCTTCTCATTTTAGCGGTCATAAAATCAATCCGCAAAGACAGCATTTTTTAAGGGATATTTATGGTATTTCCTTTGAAGTTTGTGCTACCGAATTAATGGCACTTTTACTAGAATGTACTGAAATAAAACAGCTTTGGCCAACTTATAATAGAGCATTAAAACGTTTTGAAGCAAAATTCGGCATTTATCAATATGAAGCAAGAAACGGATATAAATATTTGGCCGTTGGAAAATTAACCAAATTTCAGACTTGCATTCATGAATTTAATAGTTTGTATAACGCGATAGATTTACTGAGAAGTCTGGCTGAACAATTTGAAATTGATCAAAGATTCTGCAAATATTCCAGACCAGAAGAGGGAGAACTTTTTCAGAATAAAGACATAAAGGATCTTCCGGAAGTTTCGCTTCATAACGAACAAGTCGACAATGCTATTGATTTTTTATTAAGCAACCGACCCACTTTTGCAATTATAGACAAAGGAAGAACCAAAGACGAACGCGACTGTATTTGGATTGAAAACGGTCATTTTTATGGAATGGGACATATCCCGACAGATGTTTCAATTCATGACGCATCAGAAGTAAAAAACTATGTCACGCAGTACAAAAGCAATCAATATATGGTGCAATTGATTTTTGCTTACGCAGAAAAATACCCAGGTAAAGTCTTCTTTAACAAACAGTTTCTGAAATAAGAATATAAAAACATATCTAATTAAATGCTTAATAATCAGTAAATTTAATATCCAACTAATTAAATGTACCATGAAAATAGCAACATATAACGTAAACGGAGTCAACGGACGTCTTAATGTATTACTGCAATGGCTTGAAGAAGTCGCTCCAGATATTGTCTGCCTTCAGGAATTAAAAGCACCACAGGATAAATTTCCAATTAAAGCAATTAATGATGCTGGTTATAATGCTATTTGGCACGGGCAAAAACAATGGAATGGTGTTGCTATTCTTGCCCGTAATATGGAAATTGAAGAAGTTACGCGAATTCTTCCTGGTGATAAAGAAGATGTCCAGAGTCGTTATATAGAAGCTTTGATTAACGGAATCGTGATTGCCTGTTTGTATCTTCCAAATGGAAACCCTGCGCCGGGACCAAAATTAGAATATAAACTAAAATGGTTTGATCGTTTAGCCGAACGTGTCGCAACATTGTTAAGTTTAAAAACACCTGTGATTCTTGTGGGAGATTTTAATGTAATGCCAACAGAATTGGATGTTTATAAACCTGAAAAATGGGTAAAAGATGCGCTTTTCCTGCCCGAAGTTCGAAAAGCGTTTGCGACTATTGTTTCGCAGGGATGGACAGACGCAATTAGAAAATTATATCCTGATGAAAAAATTTACACTTTTTGGGATTATTTTAGAAATGCTTACGAAAGAGATGCAGGATTGAGAATTGATCATTTTTTACTAAGTCCGCAAATAGCAAAAGAACTCCGCTCCGGCGGTGTTGACCGTCATGTGCGAGGCTGGGAAAAAACAAGCGATCATGCGCCTGTATGGATTGAAATTGACAAAATATGAATGGAAAAATGACATTATTTAACGACACCGAATTATTTACAGCAGGTTTGGCAGGAAAAAAAGTATTTGACATCCCTGATTCTGAATTGATTTTGATTGATAACTTTTTTAACAAAGAAGAATCGGATCGCTTTTATGAAAGGATTCTTCGTAAAACCAAATGGAGAGAACATGAAATGGAAATTTATGACAAAACGTACACGGTTCCTCGAATGATTTCTTGGTACGAAGACAAAGATAATCCCGGTGCAGATCCAAACGGTCCTGACTGGACGTATGAATTGCTGACTATTAGAGGACGTGTAGAAAAAGAAACACAGCTCGATTTTAACAGTCTTCTTTTAAATTTATATCGAAACGGAAATGACGGCGTGGGCTGGCACAGCGACAAAGAACATAATACAGGGCCTAACCCAGTTATTGCTTCGGTAACTTTTGGAGAAACTAGAATGTTCAGGCTTCGTCATAAATACAGCAAGGAAATTCCGCAGGTCGAAATTCCGCCGCATCATGGTTCTTTTTTATTGATGTCTGGAACAACAAATAGTTTTTGGCGAGCACCAAGTTCCAAAAACAGCGCGCGATGTTTTACCAAGAATCAATTTAACTTTTAGGCAAACCTTACGAAATCTGTAATCTATTAATAACTAAAAACTAGCCTGTTTTTTAGCTTTAAAACCACGAGGAAAATTCTGTCGAAAAAAGTTAAAATACTGATTGTATGAATGTTTTATTAGGCAGACCCTATCTTTTTTACTATTTTTGCAACCTTTTTTTAAACACAATACCGTAATGGCATATTCAAACAATGATTTAGCGCGTTTCTTAGATGCGCAAAATAAACTCTATCTTACCGCTCTTTCTGAAATCAGTAAAGGGAAAAAAGAAACTCACTGGATGTGGTTCATTTTTCCACAAATAAAAGGATTAGGAAAAAGCGATACTGCAATTCTTTACGCCATTAATGATTTAAAAGAAGCTTCTGATTATTTGGAACATCCAATTCTTGGAAAACATTTAATCGAAATTTCAGAACTTTTGCTAACCTTCAAAAGAAAATCAGCAGATGGAATTTTTGGCGATTTAGACGCTCGAAAATTACGTTCGTGCATGACACTATTTTCTTTGGTAGAAAATGCAAATCCAATATTTCAAGAAATTCTGGATTGCTTTTTCTCAGGAGAATGTGACCCTATAACTTTGTCTATTATTAATTCAACTATAAAATCATCTCCAGAGCCTGTTATTGCATAATTTTAGAGCTCGACGATTTTTTACATTTTAAAGACACTACTTAATTGTAGTGTCTTTTTTTTTTAGTCAAACGGCAAAAACTTGAACACGCAAAAGCTTTATATTTGTATATCTATTAAAGTTCTATCTTGCATTACCCTAAAAATCAATATTATGAACGAAAAAATCAAAACTTTACAAATTATTCATCTTGCCATTTGTGCCGGAACTATTCTTGCCTATTATTTTTTAGGAGAGCTTTCTCTTGAAAAATTAAGTATGCCCAATATAGATTCTGCCTCACTAGTTTATGTTTTTATACCCGTTTTAGCTTTTGTTTTTAGTAGTTTTTTATTTAGATCCCAATTAAAACAAATCGATCCAAAATTAAAAGTCGAAGAAAAACTGCCATTTTATCAAGTCGCATCTATAATGCGATGGGCTGTTTTAGAAGGTGCGGCGTTTTTAATATTACTTTTAAAACCAGATTTTATCTTATTTGGAATATTAGTCATCATCTATCTTATCTTCTTAAGACCTACAGAAGAAAGAATTAATAATGATTTAAACGGACTATAAACCTAACCGCAAAGTCTATTCTCTATTCTCTATTCTCTATTCTCTATTCTCTATTCTCCAAAAAGTCGATAACGAAATTTCACTAAATACAGCTCCATTCACGATATATAACAGCCGAAATAACACTTAAAACACTCTTAATGCCTTGTTTTTAGTACATTTTTCAAGTGGCATGTGTATTGGTTTCTAATAACCTATTAACATTAAACCACATGAATTATGAAAAAATCAATTTTTATTTTATGCTTTATCGTTTTTAATTATGCCGTTTCAAAAGCTTGCGACAAATGCGGCAATTACGATAATAGTGATTTCAAAATAAAATCAGCCTCGATAACCCACAAGGCCGATTTAGGAATTACGGTTTGGGATATTAAAGTAGAAGGAACAGCTGGAAAAACAATGCCCAAACCAGTTGGTCAATTAAATGGAGCTCCTGTTCTCGCGTATGTTTTTCCAACCACCTTAAAATCATCTGATATTGGTTTCGGTCAAGCCGAAGGAATTGTCGCTCTGGCACTAACCTCACACCCTGATTTTGAAGACACACCGCTTTGGGACGAAAATCTAGATGGAAATTATCTTAACGATGGTTTGATCTGGCATGCACACTGGGTTTTATTGGTTGAAGATAAACGCGTCGCCGGCGGACTTTCGGTTAGGGAGTTTAAAAAAGGAGATCCAAATGTTGTTTTACCGCCAACAAATCCCGGAATGGCAATGTATATGGACAGCCCAGGTTTTAATATTGCTGTTAAAGGAAATTCTATAAAAGTAATTGTTCCCGATTTTAGAATCAACAACAAAACCAGCTTCAAGTTTGATGCCGTAAGCTGTTATATGGAAGTCAGCACTGGAGCTGGCGGGTCGCATGAAGGCGAAGGAACAAAACCAATGTTAGGCGTTTATAAAGTTTATACAGGTGCTAGCGGTAATCTTTCGCTTCCTTATTCTGTCAAATAATAAAAAAAATGTCTCATTTATCACTTAGTCGAGATGCTTGCCAATTGGAGCAGTTTACTTAAAATATTTTATTGTTCAATTTTGGTTTTAAATTTGTTGCACAAAAAAAGCGCCTTGTAAATTACAAGGCGCTTTGGTTTCTATAAAGAAAGATTCTGATCTTGAAACTAACTTATTTTATCTTCTTTTGGTTTGGTTAAATAATAAACTGGAATTCCTGTCAGCATAATTAAAACTCCCCATCCGCAGGTTGAGAATTTTGTAAGTAATAAAGAAACGCAAATTGCTCGTCGCAATAATAATATACAGCATTGGTAAAAATGGATACCCAAAAGCTTTATAAGGTCTTTCTACATCAGGCATTTTTTTACGTAAAATAAAAATCCCATAGATTGTAAGAATGTAGAAAATCAAAACTATAATAATTACAAAGTCCAATAAATCGCCATACTTTCCAGTCAGACATAAAGCAGAAGCCCACACACATTGTGCCCAAAGCGCCCAAGCAGGAACGCTTGAACTATTTAAAACAGCCGCTTTTTTAAAGAACAAACCATCGTTTGCCATTGTATAATAAACCCTTGCCCCCGCCATAATTAATCCGTTGTTGCAGGCAAAAGTCGAAATCATAATCATAATTGCAATAATCAATGTTCCAATATTTCCGAAAATATATTGCGATGCTACAACCGCTACACGATCAGATTTTGCTGTTGCAATTTCGTCTAACGGAATTACTGCCAAGTACATAATATTCGTTAAAACATAAATAATAGTTACAATAAAAGTTCCTAGAAACAAGCTGAAACCAACATTACGTTTTGGATTTTTAATTTCCCCGGCAATAAAAGTAACGCCATTCCAAGCATCACTTGAAAACAAAGATCCAACCATCGCCGCTGAAATTCCCGTAATCAAAGCCGTTCCGCCAATTGGAAGCCATGAACCGCTTTCTTTATCAAATACGCGAGTATTCCATCCGTCTGCCCAGTTTGCATCCCAAACAGAAGCTTTGGCTCCAAGAGTAAATCCAAAAACGATTAATCCCAGCAATGATAAAATTTTGATAATGGTGAGAACGGTTTGCAGAATTTTACCGTTTTTTACGCCGCGACTATTTATATAAGTCAATAATACAATTGTAAAAATAGAAACAAGCTGTGCAAGCATTAAGTTTAAAAGCCCCTAATTCATAAAGAATATTTTCGTCACTGAAAGGCTCATATAAATAAGCCGCGAATTTAGAAAAAGCCACTCCGACCGCGACAATTGTTCCTGTCTGAATTACAGCAAAAAAACTCCAGCCGTACAAAAAGGCGATTAATTTGTTATAAGCTTCTTTCAAATAAACATATTGTCCACCTGCTTTAGGAAACATCGCGCTTAATTCGCCATAACTTACGGCAGACAATAATGGTAATTAATCCAGAGATAAGCCAAATTAAAGTCAGCCATCCCGCAGATCCTACTTGTCTGGCGATATCGGCACTAACAATAAATATCCCAGATCCTATCATAGAACCAACTACAAGCATAGTTCCGTCTAATAATCCGAGTTCTCTTTTAAAATGTTCTTGGTCGTTTTCTTGCATTTCTATTGGTTTATGGTTGGTTAAAGATATACTTTTTTCTGAAATTTTAAATTTTAGAGCACTGATTTTAGATTATTTAAAAATATTTTGGGCGTGTCCCTTCGGGTCGGGCTTTCGGCTATATCTTTTGTTCCGTTTCTCTTCACAAAAGGATACCGCCTCTATCCCTCACGCGAATCGGTTTCATAAGATCTTTCTCTTCTAAATAGAATTATTGGCACAATAATTATAATAGATATTGTATTTGATTCATGAATCAAAAGAAGAAATTATAAATAAAATCGCCCAAGACAAATTAGATTTTGATCTTGGTTTGCAGTTATTACTTGAAGAGAAGAATAATTTTAAAGAACTTTTTACGACATTACAGAATTATATTTTTAATTCAATTCCAAACAAAACCCATTATAATTCAGAAGCTTATCAGACTGCAATTGATACAATTCCATTAAAACCAACTTATACACCAATTGTAATTTTAAAAAGTTTCCCAACGAAGATTGCATTTAATAAATTAGCTTCACTTCCTGAAAATGAGAATGAAAAAACGGTAACTGCCTTACTTTGGATTTTTAAAATAACAGATACAGAAAGAAGAAATACAGAGTGCAAAAATGGTCGCGGTCATTTTTGGCACAACCTTTATTAGATTTTTTAAAATAAAAACCTTCCTTTACGTCTTCCCGTAAACTTATACCACTCTGCCCCTTTACATTTGCAAGCATATAAAATAAAATCTTTTCAAATTAAAGTAAACCTATTTTAAAAAACTATGTCGAAACAAAATCCCTCAAACAAAAAGCTTTTTTTCTTTTCTTCTTTTATTTAACTGCAATGGCGGTCTTTTCTCAGCAAAACAATGCCCCAATTGACGCAAATAAAATTGCCAAATTACAAAAGAAATATGCGTATGTTTCCAAACCATCTAATGAAGGAACTTTTCTAACGGCAATCAATCCAAAAACTAATAATCAAGTTACTCTGAACTATGAAAACATCAGAGTAGTTGATATTAATGGAAAGATCATTAAAGAAAAAGAATTATCTTCTTATAAATTAGAAATAACAATGGGAGATAAAAATGAAAATTTCCCTCATACACACTGTATTATTGACGCTTCTAATAAAGTGGGACTAATAACTACTACTGGTGAGATTATTCTTCCTCCTACTTACGACCATATAAATGATTTTAATTCTAAAGGTCAAGCAGTTGCATTTTCTGGAACTGATTTACAAGTTATCGACACCAACGGAAAGCCATTGCTTACAGAAAAATACAAATCAAATAGTGATATGAATATTTATTGGGGATACTTACCCGATAACAAATATAGATTCTCTGTTATAAATGATAATGTGATCTGTGGTATTGATGAAAAACATTATGGAATTGTAAATGTTCTAACTAATAAAACTGTTGTTCCTTTTGAATATGAAAAAATTGGAGACAAGCTTTTTATTGATGAAAAGGATACAATAGGTTATTTTGTTTCTAAAAATAACCGAGCTACTATTCTAGATTTTAAAACCAAGAAAGAAATTGCTCCCTTTCCTTTCGAAAAAATTCAGACCGCTTTTATTTACAATAACTCTATTTATATTGATGGTCAAAATAATTCTCAGACTACTCGCGAGAGAAATTATTACGATGTAAAAAATAAAAAAATGGTTTTTGACAATAAAATTTCTTTGGAAAAAGCTGTTCCTTACGATCAAATCTTTTGGAAATATGAGAAAGATGGTATTTCATATCTTTACAATACCGTTAAAAATGAAGTTGTCAAAATTCCAGAAGAAGCCACTAATATCAGAAGGTTAACAGATAATTTGGCACTGTATTCTATTCGTGTTAATGGTAAAACATCATCTTGGATTTTCGACCTTACCCAAAATAAATTTTTACATAAATATGCTTCTCAGGTAGATTCCTACAGTTTCACATTAAAAAAAGGTACAACTTCTCGCGAATATTTTTTTATTACTGAAAAGAAGATACCAAATGATAGTAGATCGGAAAGTACTACCATGTATGACAGAAACTTAAAGACTTATTTTACAGATCTTCATTTAAGCACATCCTATTATGAAAATGATCGAATTGTAATTAAAGAAGAAGTTAATGGCCAATATCCTAATACTGCGTACGACATTGATGGCAATGTGATTGGAAATATAAGAGAATACAAAATGAAATAAATCCGTTTTTTTTATAAATAAAAACTTTTACAGAAATAAAAAATAAGGCCGTAAATAAAAATTTATGGCCTTATCTTTTCCATTCTTTTATAATTCTTATCCTGCCTTTAATCGAAATCATACAGCCTTTTATCTTTATCTCTCTTCGTAAAACATTTTTTTTTAAAATAAAAACCTCTCTTTACGTCTTCCCGTAAACATAAACAGTTTCAAGTATTTATATTTGATTCACTAATCAAAATAAACCAAAACTAGAAACTAATCTATGGAAACAACCAATCCAAATTCGCTTGAAATTTCAAGTCAGTTTTACAATTATGCGGCAGACCTAATGGTGAATCAGGAAAAATCTGCTTATGAAGCTAAGAATGCTTTAATCTTACAGGGGCTTACTCCAGAAAATGCGACTTTTGTTGTGGAGAATGTCGAAGATCAAATACAAGAAGCAAATAATAGCAAAGCTAGAAAAGATATGATCTACGGAGCTTTATGGTTTGCGGGCGGTACTATTTTAACCCTTTCCAATATTGGCTTTATTTTTTGGGGAGCAATATTATTCGGTGGCATTCAATTTTTTAAAGGATTGATAAATTTAAATTCTTAAATTCACTTCAGTATTTTCACACAAATTAATCTTTACTTTTTAAATTTCGAAAAATGAAAAAAACCACTTTTTTACTTTTATTCTTTTTTGCTTCTCTAAGCACATTCGCTCAAGACATTGTTGGTGACTGGAAAGGAGTTCTTAAAGTTCCAAATATGGAGCTTAATGTTGTGTTACATGTTGTAAAAACCGATAATGGCTTCAGCGCTACCATGGACAGCCCAGATCAACAAGCATTTGGCATTCCCGCTACCTCAACAACTTTTGAAAATTCAACTCTAAAAATTGCGGTAGAAAGCTTAACGATCGAATATGAAGGCGTTCTGGATAAAAACCAAGTTATTACTGGAACTTATAAACAAATGGGACAATCTGTTCCTTTAATTTTAAAACGTTAGCATTTTTTACTAACTTTAAAATAAAACTACATATATGACTTGGGATCCCAAAAAATACAACGAGTTTAAAGAAGAACGTTCTAAACCTTTTGAAGATCTTACAAGTCATATTGTTGACCAGCCAAATCTAAAAGTCCTTGATTTAGGGTGCGGTACAGGTGAACTCACAAAGAAACTGTCCGAAAAGCTTAACAATCCAACTGTTCTCGGCATCGATAACTCCGCAGAAATGCTGGCCAAAGCTCCAGTGGGAGAAAATCTTAAATTCGAAGAAAGAACAATTTTAGACCAGCTTAATACTGATAAGAAATGGGATTTAATTTTTTCTAATGCCGCATTACAATGGATTGATAATCATAATGAACTTTTTCCAAAAATAATTTCTTGTATAAATCCAGGTGGTCAGCTGGCTGTTCAAATGCCGCGACAGAAATGAAAATATTCTCAATAAAATACTTTTAAATTTAGTGCAGGAAGAACCTTTTTCGTCTTACTTAAAGAATTGGACACGCCCTTCTCCAGTACTAACTTTGGACGAATACGCAAAAATCCTTTTTGAAAACGGCGGTAAAAATCTAAATATTTATGAGAAAGTCTATCCTCTAATTTCAAATAGTAAAAATGACTTTTTTGATTTTATTTCGGGTTCCGCATTAACCGTTTATCAAGAACGCTTGAAAGAAAATGAATTTGAAGAATTATCAAATGAATTTAAAAAAAGAATTAATGCTTATTTTCCTGTTGTTCCGTCTATTTATGCCTTTAGAAGATTGATCTTATATGCCAAATTTTAGTAGTATCTGCGCATCGTTCAATTAAACAAAAATCCAATTTCCTCTCTTTCAAATGGAGCTATTTTTTTCTCTTTTTTAATTCATAAATGTGACTTTAAAAAATCATTTTTATTACGCCCTGGCAAAAAAACAATATCAAAAAACGATTAAACATTAAATTTCAATTATCTATAAAAACCGAAAAAATTAGTAATTATTTTTTCATTCACTCCTCTTTTTTGCAAATATTATAAGATAAATTTTACTACATTTGAAATAACCATTCCAAATTTATTTTCAAATAGCAAATAAAATTAACAATTGTTTAATTCAAAACAATAGATAACCTTTCCCCATAAGGTTATTTTAAGTTAGAAGCAAAACACCAAAAGACGCTTTATAATTAACCTGCTAATATAAAACTATGTCAAAGCTACGAGCGTTAAAGAACTTTCGCTTCCCCAATGTTTTCATTCTTATTTTAATAGTTTTTATCTCTTGTGCACTTCTTATCTGCATTAATTTTTTTACCATTAAAATTTTATCTGCAAACAGAGCTTACGTTAATGGAGAATCTCATTACTCCAAAGGACAGAAAGATGCATCAAGACATCTGCTAACTTACCTTTACACTAAAAATCCAAATCAATGGAAATTATATTTAGAAGAATTAAAAGTTCCGCAGGGTGATGGTATTGCACGAATTACACTTTTAAAAGCCGGAGACAACAAAATCGCGCGAAATGGTTTTTTAATTGGACGAAATCATGAAGATGATTTGGATGATCTCATTTGGTTATTTGACAATTTCAAACATGTCTCTTTTTTATCAAAAGCAATTGACGAATGGGGAAAAGCCGACAAACTTGTTTTTAGATTATTTATTATAGGCCAGCAGATTAATGCTAAAATCGAAAGAAATCTTTTAACGCTAGAACAAGAACAGCAATACTTAGAAGAAATTAGCACCATAAGCGATCAATTGACTATTAATCAACGGAATTTTTCGAATGTTTTGGGAGAAGGAACCCGAAAAATAAAAGACTTATTAATTATTACTAATGTTTTTTTCATCTTAGTAATAATCTGCGGCGTTTGTCTTTACTATTCAATAATGGTCAAAAGACTTCTTATTTCAAAAAAAGAAATTGAAGTAAAAAATGAAAATTTAATTATTGTAAATCGTGAATTAGATCGATTTGTTTACAGCGCTTCACACGATTTAAGATCTCCAATAACCTCACTAAAAGGTCTTATTGAAATTACAGCTTTAGAAGATGATGTAAATCAAGTGCGCAATTATCTGGAAATGATGCGAGCAAAGCTTGGCCAGACAAGACCAATTTATAAGTGACATTATTGATTATTCTAAAAACAAAAGAAAAAGAAGTAATCATGGAACCTGTAAGTTTAAAGGAGTTATTCAACGAAGCTATTTTACAATTGATGCATATTGAAAACGCCAGCAGAATAAAATTCACACAGGAACTTCTTGTAGATCAAATCGAAAGTGATGGTCTTCGTCTAAAAATCATTATTAACAATCTTTTATCCAATGCCATCAAATATGCTGATTGCAGTAAACAAGAAATGTTTATTACCATTAAAACTTATTTTAGTGACGGTGTAAATAAAATTGAAGTGGCAGATAATGGAATCGGGATTCATGACGACCACAAAGAAAATATTTTTGAAATGTACTTTGGAACAAACAAAAATAAAGGATCAGGATTAGGACTTTATATTGTAAAAGAAGCTGTTGAAAACATTAAAGGAGACATTTCTGTTATTTCAGAAAACAATATCGGAAGTAAATTTATAGTAACCATACCAAATTCTCATGGATTTTAAACCTCAATTCATAATTATAGATGACAATTTAATTGACCAATTTGTAACTAAAAAATTGCTCAAAAAAGGATTAGATGTCAATCCGCTGTTTATAGCAAATAATGGAAAGGAAGGAATAGAATGGCTATTAAAAAATTCAGATAATAATGAATCACTTATTATACTTTTAGATATTCAAATGCCTATAATGAACGGATTTGAGTTTTTAGATGAATTTGCACGACTTGGAGAAGACGTAAAAGAAAAGATTGAGATCTTTGTAATTTCTTCGACTTTGGATACAGAGGAAATTAAAAAGGCAAAAGAAAACAAATATGTTTCTGATTTTTGGAACAAACCGTTCCGATTGGATTTATTAAAAAGCGCTTTTCGTTAGTACTATTCTAAAACTCGATTTACTTGAGAAAATGCTCTTGTGTAATATGGTTCTTTTGTAGAAGAAATCATTACACCTCCGTGAGTTGATGAATGTACAAATTTAATTTCTCCATCGGCTACTTCAACTATCATTCCCACATGATTGATATGACGTCTTCCATTTGTTCTAAAGAAAATCAAATCTCCTTTTTGAGCTTCGTCACTTGTGATTTTTGTACCATAGCGTGATTGCTCTATAGAACTTCTTGGTAATTTAATATCGAAATTATTAAAGGTACAAATCATTAAACCTGAACAATCGAAACCTGCTTTTGTTGTACCGCCCGATCGATAGCGCACTCCAATATTTTCAGTTGCATTTGCGATAATCTGGTCTATTAATTCAGAATGACTGCCAGATGAGAATCTAACAAAAGTAGAATCTCTTTTGATTTCTGGAGCAGTTTCTGCTATTTGAGTTGAAGAAGAAATTGAAGCTATATTAGATTCCTGCAAGTTTTTCGCGACTTGAATTGCATCGGCTTTTTCCTTTGGAACACTAATTTTTAGTAGATAACCTACCGGCACTTTTCCCTTAATTGATGGATTCTGACGCTCTAATTCTGCAACAGTAATTCCATATTCTTTAGAAATACCGTATTTAGTTTCTTTAGATTTTACTTCTCTGTACAATTCAACATTAGTAGAAATAATTTCTGGAGTACTTTCAATTGTTTTTTCATTTAAAGAAGCAACAGTAGAAGAATTTGAAGGAATAACAATCTGCTGTCCGATTTTAAGTCCTTCTGACTCTAAAAGCGGATTTGCTTTCTTTAAATCATCAACAGAGACATTGTATTTTTTTGAAATTCCCCAAAGTGTTTCTTTTGCGACCACTTCGTGTGAATTTGGACTAGTATTTAGAACTACTTCAGATTTAGACTCTGTTTTAGTTTTAACTTTAGCAATATTTTTATTTTTATTCGGAATTAAAAGAACCGAATTTAGTTTTAAGATTTTAGAAGTGTTCGGATTGGCATCAGAAATATCTTTTACTTTCACTCCATATTTTTTAGCAATAACGGAAAGATTTTCTCCTTGTGAAATTTTGTGCTTAACAAAATTATCTTGTGCAAATGCCCCAACACTGAAAAAAAACAACCCTATTATTAATCTAAAAACCATAATCACTATTTAAGTTAGTACTCTTTTTTTTTAAAGTTTAGTTATAGAATTAAACTCAAAAATTACAAATATATTACCTCAAAGGCGAATTTAACTCTTAAAAGCATAAAAACCATAATTTTTAACAATTAATTTATGCTAAAATGCCAAACTTAAAATTGAATTAATATAGAAAAAAGCTTTATTATTGATTTTCAGTTAATTAAAATTTAAACTTACTTTTCTTACAAATATGATTTTTATCTAAAAAATACAATTCCAAAAAAAGTAAAAATTTTGAAGCTTTTTTCCAAGTATTGATGTTAAATAAAAAATGCTCTGTTTTCACAGAGCATTTTCTTTATATAAAGTATTTACTTAAAATTATGCTTTTCCAGCTGCAATTAAGTTTAAAGCAGAACCAGCAACAAACCAGCCAATTTGACCTGCGTTGTAGGTGTGATTTGCTAAGATTATATCTTTTGTACCATCTGCATGAACAAATTCCAATGTCAATGGTTTACCTGGAGCAAATTCGGTTAAATCTAAGAAATTAATAGTGTCATTTTCTTCAATTTTATCGTAATCAGCTTCATTTGCAAACGTCAATCCTAAAAGCCCTTGTTTTTTGAGGTTCGTTTCGTGGATACGTGCAAAAGATTTCACCAATACCGCTTTAACTCCTAAGAAACGAGGTTCCATCGCGACATGCTCGCGAGAAGAACCTTCACCGTAGTTGTGATCTCCAATTACGATAGATGGCACTCCAGTCGCTTTGTAGGCACGAGCAACAGCAGGAACAGCATCGTACTCTCCTGTTAGTTGATTTTTAACTGAATTCGTTTTTTGGTTGAATGCATTTACAGCACCAATCAGCATATTATTAGAAATATTATCCAGATGACCACGGAAACGAAGCCATGGTCCTGCCATAGAGATGTGATCTGTAGTACATTTTCCAAATGCTTTGATTAACAATTTAGCACCAGTAATATTTTTACCATCCCAAGCATCAAATGGAGCCAATAATTGCAAACGCTCTGAAGTTGGACTAACCACAACCTGAACTCCTGAACCGTCTTCAGCCGGAGCTTGGAATCCTGGATCTTCGGCGTAGAAACCTTTAGAAGGAAGCTCGTCTCCTGTTGGAGCATCAAGCATTACTTCTTCCCCATCTTCATTAATTAATTTATCTGTTAATGGATTGAATCCTAAATCACCTGCTATTGCCAGTGCCGTTACCAATTCTGGAGAACCAACGAAAGCTAAAGTGTTTGGATTACCATCTGCACGTTTTGAGAAGTTACGGTTGAAAGAGTGAACAATAGTGTTTCTTTCTTCTTTCTCTGCTCCTTCTCTGTCCCACATACCAATACATGGTCCGCAGGCGTTAGCAAACACAGTCGCGTTGATTTTATTAAACGTATCAATAAATCCATCTCTTTCAATTGTCGAACGAACAACCTCAGAACCTGGAGTAATTGTAAACTTTGCTTTTGTTTTTAAATTCTTAGCGAGCAACTTGCTCTGCTAACGAAGCGAGCACGAGCAATATCCTCATAAGAAGAGTTGGTACAAGAACCAATTAAACCAACCTGAATTTGTAATGGCCAGTTATTTTTTATTGCTTCTTCTTTCATTTTCGAAATTGGAGTAGCTAAATCTGGCGTAAAAGGACCGTTTAAGTGCGACTCTAATTGCGATAAGTTAATTTCGATAACTTGATCAAAATATTTTTCTGGGTCAGCATAAACTTCTGGATCTCCAGTTAAGTAAGAAGCAACCTTATCTGCTCGCATCTGCAACATCTGCTCTATTTGTAGAACGTAAGTAACGACTCATAGAATCATCATAACCAAAAGTTGAAGTTGTAGCTCCAATTTCGGCACCCATGTTACAAATAGTACCTTTACCTGTACAAGACATAGCTGTTGCACCTTCTCCAAAATATTCAACGATAGCACCAGTTCCACCTTTTACAGTAAGAATACCGGCAACTTTAAGAATAACATCTTTAGGAGCAGTCCATCCTGATAATTTACCAGTTAATTTTACTCCAATTAATTTAGGAAATTTAAGCTCCCAAGCCATTCCGGACATAACGTCTACGGCATCGGCACCACCAACACCAATTGCTACCATTCCTAAACCACCTGCATTTACAGTATGTGAATCGGTACCAATCATCATTCCGCCAGGAAAAGCGTAATTTTCAAGCACTACCTGGTGAATAATTCCAGCTCCTGGTTTCCAGAAACCAATTCCATATTTATTAGAAACTGACGACAAGAAGTCGAAAACTTCATTACTTTGTGTTTTTGCTCTGGCCAAATCGGTTGCAAGCATCTATTTTTGCCTGAATCAAGTGATCGCAGTGTACCGTGGTTGGAACCGCAACTGTTTTCTTACCAGCGTGCATAAATTGTAATAATGCCATTTGAGCAGTTGCATCCTGACATGCTACACGATCTGGTGCAAAATCAACATAATCAACTCCTCTTCCAAATGCCTTAGAAGGATTTCCATCCCAAAGGTGATTGTATAAAATTTTCTCTGTTAAGGTAAGTGGACGACCAACAATCTCGCGTGCTTTATCAACACGAGCGGGCATGTTCTCATACACTTTTTTTATCATTTCAATATCAAAAGCCATAAGTTATAATTGTTTTGTTTTTTTTATTTGATCATCACAAGTTACGAAAAATAGAGGAGTTAGAAAAGAAAAAGCCCGAGTTTATCACTCGGGCTTTCTATATATAATGATTATAACTAATCGAATATATTACATCACTAATTGTTTGCTAGAAGGCGCAAACTTAGTCAAACTAATACCTTCTACTGCGACTGTATATTCATCCATTGTAGGAGTTCTTCCAAGAATTGTAGACAAAACAACCACTGGTGTTGAAGAAAGCAATGATTCTCCTTTTTTACCCTCAGTATCTTCTACTACTCTTCCTTGGAACAAACGTGTAGAAGTTGCCATTACAGTATCTCCTTTTGCCGCTTTTTCCTGGTTACCCATACATAGGTTACATCCTGGACGTTCTAAATACAACATGTTTTCGTATTCTGTACGCGCAACACCTTTAGGAGCATTATCGTCGAATTCAAAACCTGAGTATTTCTGTAAAACTTCCCAATCTCCTTCAGCCTTAAGTTCATCTACGATGTTATAAGTTGGCGACGCTACTACAAGCGGCGCTTTAAACTCAACTTTACCATGTAAATCTTCTATATTTTTAAGCATTTGAGCAAGGATTTTCATATCTCCTTTATGAACCATACAAGAACCGATAAATCCAAGATCTACTTTTTTCACTCCTCCGTAGAAAGAAAGAGGTCTGATAGTATCGTGTGTATATCTTTTAGAAACATCAACATTGTTAACGTCTGGATCTGCAATCATTGGCTCTACAATTTGATCCAAATCAATAACTACTTCAGCATAATACTTAGCGTTTGCATCTGGAGTTAAAGCTGGTTTTTCAGCAGACTTAATTTCTGCAATTCTCTTATCAGCTTTATTGATCAATCCTTGAAGAACTTGTTTATGATTATCCATTCCTTTGTCGATCATAATCTGGATTCTCCCTTTTGCAATCTCCAATGAATCAATCAAAGTATCATCTTCAGAAATACAGATAGAAGCTTTTGCTTTCATTTCTGCAGTCCAGTCTGTAAATGTAAATGCTTGGTCAGCAGTAAGAGTTCCTAGGTGAACTTCAATAATTCTTCCTTGGAATACGTTTTCACCACCAAATTTCTTAAGCATTTGAGATTGAGTTGAATGAACTACATCACGGAAGTCCATGTAACCTTTCATTTCTCCAACAAATGTCACCTTTACAGATTCTGGAATTGGCATTGAAGCTTCACCAGTAGCAAGTGCAAGAGCAACTGTTCCTGAATCGGCACCAAAAGCAACACCTTTTGACATTCTTGTATGAGAGTCACCACCAATAATGATAGCCCACTCATCAATAGTAATATCGTTAAGTACTTTGTGAATTACGTCTGTCATTGAATGATAAACGGCTTTCGGGTCACGCGCTGTGATTAAACCAAAATCGTTCATAAATTTCATCAATTTTGGAATATTTGCCTGAGCTTTTTTATCCCATACAGAAGCCGTGTGACAACCAGATTGGTAAGCACCATCAACAATTGGCGAAATAACTGTCGCGACCATAGACTCCAATTCCTGAGCAGTCATAAGACCAGTAGTATCTTGTGAACCCACAATATTAACTTCTACACGAACATCAGAACCAGCATGTAACACTTTACCTGGAGTAATACCAACAGCGTTTTTGTTGAAGATTTTTTCTACTGCAGTAAGACCTTGACCTTCAATAGAAATTTCTTTTGATGGAGCAAATACAAGAGGAGCTTCAACATCAAGAACTTTTGTCGCTAATGTTTGCAATTTTTTACCAAATACAATTGCGTATGATCCTCCGGCTTTTATAAATTCCATTTTCTGAGGTGTGAATGCCTTAGAAATATCAATTAATTCTTTATCGCCGTTATAAAGCTTTTTAGTTTTGGTGTTTATTGTAAGTACAGTTCCTGTAGCAACAGAGTATGCTTCTTCCAAAACAGGTTCATTATTCTCGTTACGAATAACATCTCCATTTGCATCAAGTTTTTTAACCCAGTTTTTAAGATCTAAACCAATACCACCTGTAACATCTACAGTTGTTAGGAAAATTGGAGAGATACCGTTTGTTCCTGCAACAATAGGAGCAATATTAATAAATGGAACATATGGACTTGCTTGTTTACCAGTCCAAAGCGCCACGTTGTTTACACCAGACATTCTTGACGAACCTACACCCATTGTACCTTTTTCAGCAATAAGCATTACGCTTGCGTCTGGATATTGCGCTTGCGAGCATTTTAATTTCGTCTTGTGCCTGAGGCGTGATCATACATTTACCATGAAGTTCACGGTCAGAACGTGAGTGAGCTTGGTTACCTGGAGATAGCAAATCTGTAGAAATGTCTCCTTCACCAGCGATATATGTAACTACTTTAATTTCTTCAACAACTTCTGGCAGTGAAGTAAAAAACTCTGCCTTTGCATAACTTTCAAGAATTTCTCTTGCGATTGCATTATCATTTTTAAATGCTTCTTTAAGACGGTCAGTGTCTGCCTCGTAAAGGTAAACTTGAGTCTTAAGAACATTTGCCGCTTCTTTTGCAATAGAAGCATCATTACCCAATGCTAGATCCAACAGAACCTCAATAGAAGGTCCGCCTTTCATGTGTGATAATAATTCAAAAGCAAAAGCAGGAGTTATCTCTTTTACTAAGGATTGACCAAGAATGATTTCCTTTAAAAATTTAGCTTTAAGACCAGCAAGCACTAGTGGTCCCAGGCACAACATTATAAATAAAAAATTTAAGAGAGTCTTCTCTGTATTCGTTATTTAAATCTTTAATTTGTTCAATGATTTCGCTTAATAATTCAGCACCATCAATTGGTTTCGGGTGAAGCCCTTGACCTTTTCTTTCTTCAATTTCTTGGATATAATCCTGATAAATGTTCATAGTAAGAAGTATTTCTAGGTATTTTTATTTTTTTGTTCGCAAATTTAGTTATTAAAGCCGAGAATTAAAAAAAATATAATAGAACTCGCCTTTTCAAAAATTATTATTGTTAAAAAACGATTTTGACCGTCTGTTTTTGCTAAAAACTCAATTTTGCATAAAAAAAATGAATTATTGATATTTTAAAATCTTTTCTTTAACAAAGTCGAAATTTAATGTTACGCAGTAAGTGAGATTTTACCTCTATTTTCGCTAAGAATCTTTCTAAATAATCAATTATAACGTTATAGTTGGAGTTTTCTTGGTCTAAATTTGGATTTCTCACACACCTCTTTTTTTTACCAAAACAGAGATTTAAAAAAATGCCATAAAAAATTTGTAATTCAAATTTTATTATAACTTTGCAATTCAAAGTTCTTTTAAAAACATAAAACTATGAAATACAAATTAAAAAATACGAATGATTATTTTCAACAAACTGGAGTTGGTATCAGCACAATAGTTACGATGTTTAATATGCTTTTTCTAATCGTTTTATTAGCGAGTGAAAAATTCAATTTCGGCATGTCGCCCTTCTTAACACTACCTTTAGTAATTGTGTTTATATTTGGCGTTGTATTATCTTTTTCTTGTCCTCAGAAAAAGAGAAAAATATATTCATCTGCTTCCTTTTCTTTTGTTAAACTGGCTAATAGGTTGTTTTTGCCTTAATACTTCTATTCCTATTTTTGAAGATTTACCAGTCTGGATTTACATCACAACCTTACTTTTTTGTATTACAAATTTTTTCATCTATCAAAAATTAGAAGAGAACTACATTTCACTTTCACTTTTCTTTATAAATGGAGTTTGCTACACCGTAATACTATATTACACTTTATATCTTTTACCAATTTTTCCATTTTCAATTATTGCAATTTTAGTTCTTGGAATGGGATTCTATGGGGTGGTACCGCTAATTATTTCAGTTATTCATTTAAGCAAGATGATCCGGTCTCTTCAGGAAAACCAAAAATTTTTCAAGTCATTTGCTCTGGGATTTTTAACCGTTATTATTGGTTTAACTGCTTTTGTGATCCGATTAAATAGTGAAAGTGAAAAAATAATCAAAAATAATACTATCAGCTCTTTTGATCACAATGAGGATTTACCTACTTATATAAAAATTTCTCAAAATTTAAAGCCTAATTTTTTTAATGAAATTCTATTAAAAAAGGACATTGTTTATAAAGGCCCAGAAGAGTTTTTTAGATTTAGAGGTCTAGATTCTTTTGGAACTAAACAATTTAATGAAAGAAAAGTTCATAATCCATTTATAACAATTGCATATCTTTTTTGCAAAGATCTTAATTTAGATGGTGATGACCGAATCAATATTTTAAAATCAAATTTTGATAAACGTCTGGAAACCGAGGAACAATTAGTGGAGCGGTGAAGATTTATTTACCAAAAATATAAAGGAAGACGTAAAATTATATCCCGATTCGAGATTGGCATACACCGAAATTACTATGAATATCGCGTCCGAAAAAGATTTTTGGCAGAATAAAGAAGCTATTTATTCTTTTCAGCTACCTGAAGGTTCTGTGGCCACATCACTCTCTTTATGGGTTAATGGCATCGAACGAAAAGGGGTTTTAACTACAAAAGAAAAAGCTCAAACTGCTTACAAACAAATTGTGGGAGTTGAAAGCCGTGATCCGTCATTAATGCAGTGGAAAGAAGGCAATAAAGTTGTCGTGAGAGTTTTTCCTATCAATTCTAAAACTCCCCGTACCTTTAAATGCGGTTTTACAACACCTCTAAAAGTAGAAGATCATGAAATGAAATATGAAAGTCTTTCTATAAAAGGTCCAAATATTTCAAATGCTTCAACAGTTTCACGAATTCAGATAATTGGCAATTCTAAAGTCCAAACCAGTAAAAATTTTGATTTAAAAAACAATACTTACCTTAATCAATCAACAGGGCCTGACAGCTGGTCTGCCGTTATCCCTTTAAACAAAACGCTCCTTCCAAATTCTTTTGTGTGGAAGGATAAGGTATATGAGGTAAAAAATATTCAAAAAACAGTTGTCCCATTTAAAGCTTCTGAAATTATTTTAGACCTAAACAGTAAATGGACAACTCTGGAAATTGAATCTTTTTTAAACTTAAAAGGAAAACGATTTTACGTTTATATTGATAAAGAAAAAAAGGAAATCAATAAAGAGAATTACACAAATCTTCAATCAGAATTTACAGATTTACAATATTCTTTACTTCCTCTTTATAAAATTGCAAAGAACAGTTTAATCGTTACTAAATGCGGTACTTTCTCCGCTAATTTTGAAGAACTTGAAAAATTTAATTATTTAGAGAAAATAAGAACTGAAACTAAGAAGCAAAATTTAAAAGTCATAAATATCGCAAAGAGAAATTAATCCGTTTTGGCAGACTGCTAAAGAGCAAAAATATGTCGAATATTTCCAGACAACTTTAAGAAATGGTTTAAAAATGATAGAAGAAAATCAATTTGCAACCTTTAAAACAGCTGAAAATTTAGTTAATATTGAATCTGCACAAATTTCTATTCAGGAAAACCCTAAAGACAGTATTTCTAAAAGTTCTGGTTCCAACCATATTTACAGAATGTACGCTTTTGGAAAAGTCCTTGAAGAACAAGTTAAAATTCAAGGAGATACTTTAACTGCCAACAAATATGTAAGTCTTGCAAAAGATGCCAATATTGTGACTCCAATTTCATCTTTGATAGTTCTTGAAACTGATGAGGATTACAAAAAAAATGGAATTGAAAAAAATGTAGACACTTTAGGAAATGCTTCTATAAATAATGACGGCGCCGTTCCTGAACCGCATGAATGGGCCTTAATTTTTATTGCAGGCACAACTTTATTCTTGTATTACAGAAAAAGCAAAAAGCAGTCAAACTAATGAAAGAGTTTATAGTACAGCATACGAAAAGTATATTCATAGCAATGACAATTGTACTGTTATTGCTCAATTACAGCATTATTTTAAATGGTCTGGATGCTAATATGTTTGGTATTGTATTTTCAATAGTTTTATTTATTATTGGAGGAAGAAAGACCAATTTAAATTTAAACTATTCCCTTTTTGGGTTACTATTTATATTAGAGTTTATAAGTTTTCGCCTGCATACAAAATCGCCGCATTTTCTGGCTTTGGCTGTATTTGTATGTTTGCTGTACTATAATTTTACTGGAAAATTTTCATTTATTGCCTTTTTCTGTGTTATACTATTCTCGTCACTTTTTAATACTTTTTTTAATTATTTAACAACCGAGATAAAGCAAACATTGTGTTACACCAGCTATTTGGCTTTAAAAAATTTTATTGCAATTGACAAGATAGAAGGCGTAAATTTCTATATCAATAATTCTAAAATTACGGTAGACACGGCCTGTATGGGACTATCTATGTTTAAAACAGGATTGCTCAGCGGTGCTTTTTTATTGACTTTAGAAGAAAGAAAACAGCAAGCCTATTTTAACATTAAACAGATTGTAGTTTTTTGTTTTATTATGATTGCTCTTAATATTGTTTCTAATTTTTTCAGAATCATAACTTTAATACTATTCAATTGCACAGAAGAAAATATAATGCATCACAGTATTGGAATCCTTTGTTTCGTTTTTTATCAAATTATCCCGATGCTGTTTTTAATTCGTTTTTTTAAACCTGAAAAAAAAGAACTTGTTTCCAAAAAGAATTATGCCAGACTATTTCCGGCTTTAATGGCTTTAGGATTATTATTTGTGACTAGTTTGAAAATCAAAACAGACCAAAACTATGATATCTTAAAAGACCTAAATCCAAAATATGCTATTGAAAAGGGAAGCTGGGTTGATAAAGAAGTTTATAAAATTTCAACTCCTGAAAAACTTATTTATATTAAAACACCTATTCACAAACCTTTAATTTGCTGGACTGGAGACGGCTATACAGTAACAGAATCAAAACAAATAGACAGAAATAACGAAAAGATCTGGCAGGTTAAAATGGAGAAAAATAACATTCAATACCTTTCTTTTTGGTGGTATGAATGCGATAACAAAAAATACACCTCACTGGTAGATGTGTTATTTATAAAGTTGTTTTACAACAAATCGGTGCGGTTAATTAACGAGACCATCAAGGTATAAAACTACAAAGCCGGAAAGATTTTACAATCTTTCCGGCTTTTAATCTTAATGTATTTTTACATCAGCTTTTGAATAATAACTTCTTCAGTTATTCCTTCCGCATCTGCTTTATAATTTTTAATAATTCTATGGCGTAAAATTCCAGTTGCAACTGCTTGCACATCTTCAATATCTGGTGAAAATTTTCCGTTAAAAGTCGCGTGTGCTTTTGTCGCTAAAATCAAGTTTTGAGATGCTCTTGGTCCTGCTCCCCAATCCAAATAATTTTTCACAAAATCATTAGACAACGGATTGTCTGGACGTGTTTTACTTACTAATGTTACAGCATATTCAATAACATTATCTGCAACAGGAATTCTGCGGATTAAATGTTGAAAATCTATAATTTCCTGCGCTGTAAATAAAGGGTTAATTTCTGTTTTAACATCAGAAGTGGTTCGTTTTACCACTTGAACTTCTTCTTCAAAAGTTGGATATTCTAATTTTACCGCAAACATAAAACGGTCTAACTGCGCCTCAGGCAATGGATATGTTCCTTCCTGCTCAATTGGATTTTGAGTTGCCAAAACGAAATACGGCAAATCTAATTTATGATGCTGGCCCGCTATAGTTACCGATCTTTCCTGCATAGCCTCAAGTAAAGTCGCCTGAGTTTTTGGAGGCGTTCTATTAATCTCGTCGGCTAAAATGATATTAGAAAAAATTGGTCCTTTAATAAATTTGAAATTTCTATTTTCATCCAAAATCTCACTTCCTAAAATATCAGAAGGCATTAAATCTGGGGTAAACTGAATTCTTTTAAAATCCAAACCTAAAGCTTGAGACAATGTATTAATCATTAAGGTTTTTGCCAAACCGGGAACGCCTATTAAAAGTGCATGTCCTCCAGAAAATATACAAAGTAAAATTTGATCTACAACGGCGTCCTGCCCTACAATTATTTTCGCTATTTCTTTTTTTAATTCGTTTCTTTTTTGAACTAAATTGTGAATTGCTGTTACGTCAGACATTTATGAGTGTATTTAAAATTAAAAAGAGTTAATTCTATGAAATCATAAAACTAACTCTTTTTATTTATTTAATAAAAATTATTTTTTCAACCAGTTGTTTGCGAAGTCGCATTCTTTGTATTCTCCAATAATTTTAATGTAAGTATCTTTAATCTTATTATCAAACCATTTTGCAATTGCATTGATCTGCTTTTCTTTCAACGCTAATTCTTTAATTTTTGTATAATCTTTAGCGTAGTCAGCAGTATGATCTTCAATTCTATTAGTTACAGTAATAAGTTTATAGGTCTTTTTACCTTTATCGTCTGTATTTAAAAGCAGCTGTGTTACTTCATTTCCTTTTAAATTAGAAACCTGGCTATACAACGTTGGATCCATTTTTGTTAATTCGAAACGAGTATCCTGAGTTGTTGGGTTTACCAAAGTTCCTCCATTTGTTCTAGTTTCTTTTTCATCAGACTCTGTTCTTGTCGCATCTGCAAATGATATTTCATTACCAACAATCTTATTTCTAATATTAGTAATTCTTTCTTTTGCTTCTTTTAAAGCTACTTCAGAAACTGTAGGAGCAATCAAAATATGACGTAACTCTACTTCTTGTCCTTTAATTTTTTCAACCATAATAATATGGAATCCAAAAGTTGTTTCGAATGGTCGCGAAATTTCACCTGCCTGCAGACTAAAAGCAACGTCTTTAAACTCTTTTACGAAAGAAGTTTTTCTGTTCATTTTATAATAACCTCCATTTGGAGAAGATCCTGGATCTTGAGAATATAAAACTGCCTTAGTAGCAAAACTTGAACCATCAAGAACATCTTGTCTTATACCATTTAATCTATCGATTACTTTTTGTTTATCTTCTTTAGAGACTTTTGGCTCAACAACAATTTGAGCTACTTCCATTTCAGCACCAAAAGTCGGTAATTCATCTTTTGGGATTTTCTTAAAGAAATTACGAACTTCTTCTGGAGTAATTTCAACATCTTTAATAATCTTGTCTCTCATCTCTGAAGCAAGTTTTTGCTCTTTTAAGATGTCGGCAAAATAAGTTTTAAATTCTTCAACAGAACTCTTCTTGTAGTATTCAACAACTTTACTGATATCTCCTCCTACTTGCTGCGTCATATAATTCAGACGCTCTTCCATCATCCCTCTAACTTCGGCATCACTCACAATAATACTATCCTGAATTGCTTGGTGAGCATACAATTTGTCTTCTAGAAGTTTACCTAGCATCTGACATCTTGTAATATCTTTAGTAGATCCGCCTTGAGCTGTAATCTCTAAAAATCCTTTATCAATATCAGAATCTAAAACAATATAATCTCCTACTGTTGCAATAATTCCGTCAATTTTTAATTTCCCGCCTGAATGAGTTTCAACAGGTTTTTCAGCTACAACATCAGGAATTATTTCTTGTGCTGTAATAATTGGAGCAAAAAAAAGAAAAAAACAAACTGTTAGTGCAAACCTGTAGTCAATTGTTTTTAGCTGTAACTTTTTTAATAACATTATTTTAAATTTTATTTGAATGTAAGCCTGTTTGAGATAATCCTCCAAAATTATGGATGTTTTTAATACTTTATCAAAACATAAATAATTAAAGTATAGTTCTTTCGTAACTTATAACGAACAAAAATAACAATTCAATTACATAATACAACTATCCGATATACTATTAACAAAAAATTATAGGATCAATCCTTTATTGTCTTCAAAAAAACTGATGTTCTTTCCTGAAATTCAGCGATTAACACATTCCTAATCTCCTTAGTATAACATTCAATTTCTTCTGAGAAATAAACACTTAATTACAAGTCATTTAAAAAAGTTCTCAACACTACAACGTTTTCGTAACTAACTATTTCCTCACAAATTAAAATTAATGCAAAAAAAATATACTTTAGATGCGTAATTAATAATTTACAGCGTCTTAAAATGATAATTTCTATTTTTAAAACCTAAAATTAGACAATTACAATAACTATTTAACTAAACCCTATCTATCATGAAAAAACCTTTTTTAAAGTTGTGCCTTATTACAGCTTTCGCAGGAATGCTCTATTCTTGCTCAGAAAACGAAACGAGCGAAATTGACTCAAAAGCTGAAAGTCAGCAATTCAAAGTTATTGATGTTACACATCACGATGGAAAACCTTTTAGCACAGGAGCTTCCAGTTCTTCAACTGGAAAATATGTTGACAATCCCGGAGGAGGCGTTATGATTCAGGCTTTTTATTGGGACGTTCCTGCTGGTGGAAACTGGTGGAATACTGTAAGCTCTAAAGTAACTGCTTGGTCAAATGCTGGAATTGGTTCGATATGGCTTCCACCCGCATCTAAAGCTCAAAATGGAGCATTTTCCATGGGATATGATCCTACAGATTATTTTGATTTTGGAGATTTCAATCAAAATGGAACTACAGAAACCCGCTTTGGTTCAAAGACCGAATTAGTAAGTTTGATTACAAAAGCACATACTGAAAACATGAAAGTTTATGCAGACATTGTCATTAATCATAATAGCGGCGGACAATCTGAAGCAAATCCATTCACAGGAACTAATACTTGGACAAATTTTAATGGAGTTGCATCAGGAAAATTCAAACGTACCTATTCTAATTTTTATAAAAACAGTTATGGCAATAATGACGAAGGTTCTTTTGGAGGATTTCCAGATTTATGCCACGCAGATCCTTACGTACAAGATTGGTTATGGAAAAGAGCTGATGGCGTTGGGAAGTATTATAAAAATACCATGAAGTTTGACGGATGGAGATTTGACTACGTTAAAGGTTTTGGCGCTTGGGTCGTAAAAGACTGGAATACAAATGTAGGTGGTTTTTCTGTAGGCGAATTATGGGATTCTAATGTAAACATATTAAATGATTGGGCTAATAATGCAAATAGTTCTGTATTTGATTTTGCTTGTTATTATAAAATGAATGATGCTTTCGACGGAAATAATCTGGCTCTTTTAAATGATGATATGATGTGGAAAAGAAATCCGTATAAAGCGGTAACCTTTGTAACCAATCATGATACCGATGAAATTTGGAGCAAATTATTGGCGTATTCCTATATATTAACTCATGAAGGTTATCCAACAATATTTTATAGAGATTACGAAGAATGGCTGGATAAAAATAAATTGAATAATTTAATTTGGATTCATAATAATAAAGCAACTGGAACCACTTCGATTCTTTACTCTGACAACGATGAATATGTAGCTAGAAGAAATGGTTATAATGGAAATCCCGGACTAGTTGTTTACATAAACAATTCTGACGTTTGGCAGGAAAGATGGGTTGAGACCAATTGGGCGAGCACTCAAATTAAAGACTTCACCGGAAATTCGACTTGGTTCCCAACTACTCAAGCCGATAAATGGGTAAAAATACAATGTCCTCCCAAAGGATATTCAATTTGGTCAATTAATCAGTAATTTAAAATGACTATTGTAAGGCTGTTTTAGAACAGCCTTACTTTTTTTAAAGAATCTTTAAGCGAAAGACTTCCAAATTAAGAAGTGAATATTTTTATTAAGCCGTAATTAATAGTATTTTTGCAACCTATTTATACGAAATATGAGCTTTTTAAAAGAAATACAACGCAGAAGAACATTTGGAATTATATCGCATCCCGATGCTGGTAAAACAACATTAACAGAAAAGTTATTGTTATTTGGAGGGGCAATTCAGGAAGCGGGAGCTGTAAAAAACAATAAAATTAAAAAAGGAGCAACGAGTGATTTCATGGAAATCGAACGCCAAAGAGGTATTTCGGTTTCGACTTCTGTACTTGCTTTTAATTATAAAGACAAAAAAATCAATATCCTTGATACTCCAGGACACAAGGATTTTGCTGAAGATACATTTAGAACCTTAACCGCTGTTGACAGTGTAATCGTTGTTATCGACGTTGCAAAAGGGGTTGAGGAACAAACTGAAAAATTAGTGGCAGTTTGTAGAATGCGTAACATTCCGATGATTGTTTTCATTAATAAGTTAGACCGTGAAGGTAAAGATGCTTTCGATTTGATGGATGAGGTGGAGCAAAAATTAGGTCTAAAAGTTACGCCTTTAAGTTTCCCGATTGGAATGGGTTATGATTTTCAGGGAATTTACAATTTATGGGAAGAAAACATTAATCTTTTCAGTGGTGACAGCCGTAAAAATATTGAAGAAACAATTGCTTTTTCTGATGTTCAAAACAATCCAGAATTAGATAAAATTGTTGGTCAAAAAGCGACCGAAAGACTTCGTGAAGAATTGGAATTAATTGATGAAGTTTATCCAAAATTTGAGCGTCAGGATTATTTGGATGGAAAAATACAACCTGTATTTTTTGGATCTGCTTTGAATAATTTTGGAGTTCGTGAATTACTAGATTGTTTCGTTGCAATAGCTCCATCACCAAGACCAAAAGATTCAGAAACTCGTTTGGTTGATCCAACTGAAGAAAAAATGTCAGGTTTTGTATTTAAAATCCATGCTAATATGGATCCTAAACACCGTGACCGTTTGGCATTTATCAAAATTGTTTCTGGAACTTTTGAAAGAAACAAACCTTATTACCACGTTCGTCAGAAAAAAATCTAAAATTTTCTAGTCCGAATGCTTTTTTCGCTGAGAAAAAAGAAATCGTTGATATTTCATATCCAGGAGATATTGTAGGTTTGCACGATACAGGAAATTTTAAAATTGGAGATACTTTAACAGAAGGCGAAATTATGAGCTTTAAAGGAATTCCAAGTTTCTCTCCAGAACACTTTAGATACATCAATAATGCAGATCCGATGAAAGCAAAACAATTGGATAAAGGTGTCGACCAATTAATGGACGAAGGTGTTGCGCAGTTATTTACTTTAGAAATGAATAACCGTAAAGTAATTGGAACTGTTGGAGCGCTTCAATATGAGGTAATTCAATACCGTTTGGAGCATGAATATGGTGCAAAATGTACTTATGAGAATTTCCCTGTTCACAAAGCTTGCTGGGTAAAACCTGATGATGCTAAAAATGAGGAATTCAAAGAATTTAAACGTATCAAGCAAAAATTCTTAGCTCATGATAAGTACGGTCAATTGGTATTTTTAGCCGATTCTGATTTTACGATCCACATGACACAAAGTAAATATCCAAGTGTAAAATTATACTTTACATCAGAGTTTGATTAATTCTTTTTTTAAGAAGAAAAACATAAAAAAGGCTGTCTAATATATTTTAGACAGCTTTTTTCTTTATACTCTCACAAGTTTGTTGATTACTGAGTATAGTTAATTCCTAATCCACCAGCAATATAAATTTTAGTAAGTTCATCTGCTTCAATAATTATATTTTGCTCCAATATATTCCCTTTAACCCTACTTCTATTAAAAGCAATTTCTTTGGAAAGATAGTAATCATTTCCAGAAACGGTAACCATGAGCGTTTTGCTGTTTTTAAAACTTGCGTGGATATAGAAAATTCTCCCGTTTTTGAATCTATTTTCACTGCTTTTTCCGAGCTATTAATAGACAAAATTAAGTTAGGATATTCCTCTTTATTAAATGGCTTATTTGTTTTAGCCTCTAATAATTTTCCTTTAATTGTTATTAAAACTTCTTTTTCTGCTACATGACTTTGCACAACTTTACCTAATTTATAAGTATTCGGTTTGGCGCAAGAGATTTCAGTTTTAATTGGTTCTTTTTGCTGTGCTCACGATATTTGAGGTTATCAAAACAGAAGTCGCCACCGCCGCATATTTAAGGTTGGCTATTCTGGAGGTTTCGTTATGTTGAAATTCTTCTTCCAATTGTGATACTTTTAGTCGGGCACAAATATTTTTATCTTTACTTTCCGTAATAAACTTAGCAATCTCAGAATTTGTTTTTCTACTTAAATCAATTACATTTTTCATGCAGGAATCACAAAATGATCCATTTGAATTTGGAATCATATTATCAAAATTTTCAGAACATGGATTTGCTATCTCTAAGGTGAATTTCTTTTTCATACTCAATATTCTTTTAAGTTAAAATCTATTACAGATCGTTACCTATATAGAGTATGTTTTCAATGGAAAGGTTGGGAAGGAAAAGAAAAAAACTTCAAATTGTATATTTATTTTTCAGACATAAAAAAAACGCTAATCAAAAATTAGCGTTTTTCTTTAATTTGAATTAATCAACCTTACTAAGTCATTATATTTCAAAAATTAATCTTTCATAGGAGTTACCAAATTACTTTAATACAATAGTATAAAGAAATTTAGTCGATTAAAAGAGTTTAAATCAGATAAACTGCAATTACTATAGCCAGACCATAAAAAAAGCCCCATTTTCATGGGGCTTTAAAAATTATGCTTGTCCAGCAGGACCAAAATTAAGCGGTATTGGTGCTTGCTCTGTCTCTTTGATTTCGCCGTGAGTCGCTTCAAATCGATGGATATTTTCACCTATTGCTCTTAATAATCTTTTAGCATGTTGTGGTGTCAAAACAATTCTTGACTTTACCTTGGCTTTAGGAATACCTGGCATAATGCTCACAAAATCTAAAACAAACTCTGATGATGAGTGATTAATAATCGCTAGATTAGAATAAATTCCTTCTGCGATAGTTTCGTCTAACTCAATATTAATTTGCTCTTGTTGTTGTTTCGGATTACTCATAGTTTCCTAATTAATAAATATATTCTTCTTTATTAGCCATCATTTCGTTGTAATCGTCTTTAGATCCTACGATAGTGTTATCGTATTCTCTCATACCAGTTCCCGCAGGAATTCTGTGTCCAACAATTACATTTTCTTTCAATCCTTCTAAATCATCTACTTTACCAGCTACAGCGGCTTCGTTAAGTACTTTTGTTGTTTCTTGGAAAGAAGCGACAGAGATGAATGATTTAGTTTGCGCCGAAGCTCTTGTAATACCTTGAAGAACTGGCGTTGCAGTTGCAGTAATTACGTCTCTTGCTACAACAAGATTTCTATCATTTCGTTTCAATAATGAATTTTCATCACGTAATTCACGAGGTGTGATAATCTGACCTGGTTTCAACACTGAAGAATCTCCAGCATCTTCAACTACTTTCATACCGTATAATTTATCGTTTTGAACGATGAAATCTTTAGTGTGAATTAATTGATCCTCTAAGAATAAAGTATCACCTGGATCCTGAACTCTTACTTTACGCATCATTTGACGAATAACTACCTCAAAGTGCTTGTCATTAATTTTTACCCCTTGTAAACGGTATACCTCTTGAATTTCATTTACCAAGTACTGTTGAACAGCAACTGGACCTTGAATTCTTAAGATGTCATCTGGTGTAATTGCACCGTCAGACAATGGAACTCCCGCTCTTACGAAGTCATTTTCTTGAACTAAGATCTGGCTAGAAAGTTTAACTAAATACTTTTTAATTTCACCAAATTTAGATTCGATAACGATCTCACGGTTACCTCTTTTGATTTTTCCAAAAGATACAACACCATCAATTTCAGATACAACTGCTGGGTTAGAAGGGTTACGAGCCTCAAGCAACTCAGTAATTCTTGGTAAACCTCCCGTGATATCGCCTGCTTTAGAAGAACGACGTGGAATTTTTACTAATACTTTACCTGCTTTAATTTTCTCACCGTTTTCAACCATTAAGTGTGCACCTACTGGTAAGTTGTAAGAACGAATCAATTCACCTTCTTTACCGTAAACCAATAAAGTTGGAATTAATTTTTTGTTTCTAGCCTCAGAAATTACTTTTTCTTGGAAACCAGTCTGCTCATCGATCTCAACCATGAACGATTGTCCTTGCTCTAAATCTTCGTAAGCAATCTTACCAGTAAATTCAGAAACGATTACACCGTTATATGGATCCCATTTACAGATTACAGTTCCTTTTGCGACAGTATCACCATCATTTACAAAAATACTAGATCCGTAAGGAATGTTATGTGTATTTAAAACAATTCCAGTTTTCTCATCAACTAATTTTAATTCAGTTGAACGTGAAACTACGATATCAACAGAGTTTCCTTCTCCGTCTTCTCCTTTAACTGTTTTTAAATCTTCAATTTCAAGTCTACCGTTAAATCTTGTAATAATACTAGATTCTTCAGAGATACCCCCAGCAACCCCTCCAACGTGGAACGTACGAAGTGTCAACTGTGTACCTGGCTCTCCAATAGACTGAGTCGCAATAACTCCGACAGCTTCACCTCTTTGTGTCATCTTACCAGTAGCTAAGTTTCTACCGTAACATTTAGCACAAATACCTTTTAAAGCCTCACAAGTTAATGGAGATCTAACTTCTACTTTTTCAATTGGAGAAGCTTCGATAGTTCTCATGATTGCTTCAGTAATTTGTTGACCAGATTGAACCATTACTTCATTAGTAAGTGGATTTATAACATCTTGCAATGCAACACGTCCTAAAATTCTTTCTCCTAATGATTCAACGATTTCCTCATTTTTCTTCAAAGCAGATACTTCAACACCTCTTAAAGTTCCACAATCTTCGATGTTAACAATAACATCTTGAGAAACGTCATGAAGTCTTCTTGTTAAGTAACCAGCATCGGCCGTTTTAAGAGCCGTATCCGCAAGACCTTTACGAGCACCGTGAGTAGAAATAAAGTACTCAAGGATCGAAAGACCTTCCTTAAAGTTAGAAAGAATCGGGTTTTCAATAATCTCACCACCACCAGCAGTAGATTTTTTAGGCTTAGCCATCAAACCACGCATACCAGTTAACTGACGAATCTGTTCCTTAGAACCCCTCGCCCCAGAGTCAAGCATCATATATACAGAGTTGAAACCTTGCTGGTCTTCTCTAATATTTTTCATTGCTAACTCTGTTAATTGAGCATTTGCTGAAGTCCATACGTCAATAACTTGGTTGTAACGCTCGTTATTTGTAATAAGCCCCATGTTATAGTTAGTCGAGATACCTTCAACTTGCTCTCTGGCATCTGCAATTAACTTCGTTTTTTGTTCTGGAATTCTAATATCACCTAAAGAGAATGATAAACCTCCTCTAAATGCGAATTTATACCCCATATCTTTCATATTATCCAAGAAAGCCGCTGTAGTAGGTACATCAGTTACACTTAAAATGTGACCGATAATATCTCTAAGGTTTTTCTTAGTCAATACATCATTGATATATCCAGTCGCTTCTGGTACTACTTCATTAAATAATACACGTCCTGCAGTTGTTTGAATAATTTTGAACACTAATTCTCCAGCGTCATTAAAATCTTTTGCTCTAATTTTCACACGAGCATTCAATTCTAATCTTCCTTCGTTTAATGCAATGTTTACTTCTTCAGCAGAATAGAAAGTCAAATCTTGACCTAAAATTACATGTTCTGGAGTCGAGATACGTTCTTTGGTCATATAATATAGACCCAAGACCATATCCTGAGAAGGTACAGTAATTGGAGCACCATTTGCAGGGTTAAGAATATTGTGAGAAGCCAACATTAATAATTGTGCCTCTAAAATAGCCTCTGGTCCTAATGGCAAATGAACTGCCATCTGATCCCCATCAAAATCGGCGTTGAAAGCCGTACATACTAATGGGTGCAATTGGATCGCTTTTCCTTCAATTAATTTTGGTTGGAAAGCTTGAATACCAAGTCTGTGTAACGTAGGAGCACGGTTAAGTAATACTGGGTGTCCTTTAATTACGTTTTCAAGGATATCCCAAACTACAGGCTCTTTTTTGTCTATAATTTTCTTAGCAGATTTTACTGTTTTAACAATACCTCTTTCAATCAATTTACGGATAACGAAAGGTTTGTATAACTCAGATGCCATATCTTTTGGCAATCCACATTCGAATAATTTTAATTCAGGACCAACAACAATTACCGAACGAGCAGAATAATCCACACGTTTCCCAAGTAAGTTTTGACGGAAACGTCCTTGCTTACCTTTTAAGGAATCAGATAATGATTTTAACGGTCTGTTAGATTCTGTTTTAACAGCAGAAGCTTTACGAGTATTATCAAATAATGAATCTACAGATTCTTGTAACATACGTTTTTCGTTTCTTAAGATAACTTCTGGAGCTTTAATCTCCATTAATCTTTTCAAACGGTTGTTACGGATGATTACACGACGGTATAAGTCATTTAAATCTGAAGTTGCAAAACGACCTCCATCAAGTGGCACAAGCGGACGTAATTCTGGTGGAATAACAGGAACCACTTTCATAATCATCCACTCCGGACGGTTTTCGCGGTTTAAGTTAGACTCACGGAAAGACTCAACAACTTGTAATCTTTTTAAAGCTTCAGTTTTACGTTGTTTAGATGTTTCGTTATTAGCACTGTGTCTCAATTGGTAAGACAACTCATCTAAGTCGATACGTGCCAATAAATCCATGATACATTCTGCTCCCATTTTGGCAACAAATTTATTAGGATCCATATCATCTAAATATTGATTTTCTTGTGGAAGAGTATCTAAAATATTCAAATATTCTTCTTCAGTTAAGAAATCTAATCTTTGTAATGATTCTCCATCTGCATTTTTAGCAATACCAGCTTGAATTACTACATATCTTTCGTAGTAAATGATCATATCTAATTTCTTAGATGGAAGACCAAGGATATAACCAATTTTGTTTGGAAGAGAACGGAAGTACCAGATATGAGCAATTGGCACAACAAGGTTGATGTGTCCTACTCTATCACGACGTACTTTTTTCTCAGTAACTTCAACACCACAACGGTCACAGATGATACCTTTGTAACGAATTCTTTTATATTTACCACAAGCACACTCAAAATCCTTAACAGGTCCGAAGATTCTTTCGCAGAAAAGTCCGTCACGCTCTGGTTTGTGCGTTCTGTAGTTGATAGTTTCTGGTTTCAAAACCTCTCCTCTTGATTCTTTCAAGATAGATTCAGGTGAAGCCAATCCAATTGAGATTTTATTGAATCTTTTAACTGGATTTTTATCTTTATTATTATTTCTATTATTCATCATAGTTTTTACTATTGATTTATTTGCAATTAAAAAATTGATTTTGTTTAAGTCGAAAGTTTGAAAGTCGAAAGTCAAAAGTCGTTTGAGACTTTATAACTTTAAGACATTGGACTTGTGACTGTAACATACCTCGGGTTACTTCTCTAAACTTCAAACCTTCTTATTTTGAAGTGCTAATTATAAAACGCTTAGGGTTTATATAAAAAATCGGAACGGGTTACGGGTATAAATCCTAAAAACTTTTATTTTAATAAACAGCTTCAGTCTCAGCTTTCAGTGCTAAACTGAATACTGAGACTGTAACTGAAAATTTTATTTATTCTTCTAAACGAATGTCAAGTCCAAGACCTTTCAATTCATGCATTAATACATTGAATGATTCAGGTAATCCTGGTTCTGGCATAGATTCACCCTTAACGATAGCTTCGTAAGTTTTAGCTCTACCAATAACGTCATCCGACTTAACTGTTAAGATTTCACGTAGCGTACTTGATGCTCCATAAGCCTCAAGTGCCCAAACCTCCATCTCTCCAAAACGCTGACCTCCAAATTGAGCTTTACCTCCAAGTGGTTGCTTGCGTAATCAACGAGTATGGTCCAATAGAACGTGCGTGCATCTTATCATCAACCATGTGTCCTAATTTAAGCATGTAAATTACACCCACAGTAGTCGCTTGATGGAAACGCTCTCCAGTACCACCATCATAAAGGTGTGTATGTCCGAAACGTGGTACTCCAGCTTCATCAGTCAAGGCATTGATTTGGTCTAAAGAAGCACCGTCAAAAATTGGAGTAGCAAATTTTCTACCCAAGTTCATACCAGCCCATCCAAGAACAGTTTCATAAATCTGACCAATGTTCATACGTGAAGGTACTCCAAGTGGATTCAATACGATATCTACCGGTGTTCCGTCTTCAAGGAAAGGCATATCTTCATGACGAACGATTCTAGCAACAATACCTTTGTTACCGTGACGTCCTGCCATTTTATCCCCTACTTTCAGTTTACGTTTTTTAGCGATATAAATCTTAGCTAATTTCAAGATTCCAGATGGTAATTCATCTCCAACTGTAATAGTGAATTTTTCTCTTCTTAAAGATCCTTGTAAGTCGTTCAGCTTAATTTTATAGTTATGAATCAAATCATTAACCATTTTATTTGTAGCATCATCAGCAACCCATTGACCTTTGCTTAAGTGAGCAAAATCTTCTACTGCGTAAAGCATTTTTTGAGTATATTTTTTACCTTTTGGTAAAACTTCTTCACCCAAATCATTCATTACACCTTGAGATGTTTTTCCATTTACGATCAAGAATAATTTTTTCAACTAATCTGTCTTTTAATTCAACAAATTTAGTTTCGAATTCCATTTCTAAAGCGCCCAAAGCATCTTTATCTTGAGTACGTTTACGTTTATCTTTTACGGCTCTTGCAAATAATTTTTTATCAAGAACTACACCGTGTAAAGATGGAGAAGCTTTTAATGAAGCATCTTTTACATCTCCTGCTTTATCCCCGAAGATTGCACGAAGCAATTTCTCTTCTGGAGTAGGATCTGATTCTCCTTTTGGTGTAATTTTTCCGATTAGAATGTCGCCAGGTTTAACCTCTGCTCCAATTCTGATCATACCGTTTTCATCTAAATCTTTAGTAGCTTCTTCAGAAACGTTAGGAATATCGTTTGTTAACTCTTCGTTTCCTAACTTAGTATCTCTAACCTCTAATGAATAATCATCAACGTGGATAGAAGTAAAAATATCATCACGAACTACTTTTTCAGAAATTACAATCGCATCCTCAAAGTTATACCCTTTCCATGGCATGAACGCAACTTTTAAGTTTCTACCTAAAGCTAATTCACCATTTTGAGTAGCATATCCTTCTGATAATACTTGTCCAGGAATAACTCTGTCACCTTTTCTTACGATTGGTTTCAGGTTAATACTTGTACCTTGATTGGTTTTTCTAAATTTAATTAAATTGTATGTTTTCTCATCAGCATCAAAACTAACCATTCTTTCGTCTTCTGTACGATCGTATTTAATAGTAATGATATTAGCATCAACATACTCAACAGTACCATGCCCTTCAGCATTAATTAATACTCTTGAATCTGAAGCTACCTGACGCTCTAAACCTGTACCAACGATAGGTGCTTCCGGACGGATCAAAGGAACCGCCTGACGCATCATGTTTGATCCCATCAACGCACGGTTCGCATCATCATGTTCCAAGAAAGGAATTAATGAAGCAGAAATCGAAGCAATCTGGTTTGGTGCAACGTCTGTATAATGAACTACAGATGGTTCAACAACCGGGAAGTCACCTTCCTCACGAGCAATTACATTGCTTGCAGTAATTTTACCAGTTTCATCCATTTCAATGTTTGCCTGAGCAATCATTTTTCCTTCTTCTTCTTCAGCACTTAAGTAAATTGGAGTACTTTCTAAATCAACTACACCATTAGTTACTTTACGGTATGGAGTTTCAATGAATCCCATTCCGTTAACTTTTGCATAAACACCAAGAGATGAAATCAAACCAATGTTTGGTCCCTCTGGAGTTTCAATCGGACATAAACGACCATAGTGTGTATAGTGAACGTCACGAACCTCAAATCCAGCTCTCTCTCTCGAAAGTCCACCTGGTCCAAGTGCAGAAAGTCTTCTTTTGTGCGTAATCTCAGCTAATGGATTCGTTTGATCCATAAATTGAGATAACTGGTTAGTACCAAAGAAAGAGTTGATAACTGATGATAATGTTTTAGCATTAATCAAATCAATTGGTGTAAACACCTCGTTATCTCTAACGTTCATTCTCTCACGAATAGTTCTAGCCATACGTGCTAAACCAACACCGAATTGTTGAGACAATTGTTCTCCAACTGTTCTAACACGACGGTTTGATAAGTGATCAATATCATCAATCTCTGCTTTAGAGTTAATCAATTCGATCAAATATTTTACAATGGTAATAATATCTTCTTTGGTAAGCACTTGCTTTTCCATTGGGATATCCAAACCAAGTTTTTTGTTCATTCTGTAACGACCAACTTCACCTAAGTTATAACGTTGATCAGAGAAGAACAATTTATCTATAATACCACGAGCAGTTTCCTCATCAGGCGGTTCAGCGTTACGCAACTGACGGTAAATGTGCTCTACAGCTTCTTTTTCAGAGTTTGTTGGATCTTTTTGTAATGTGTTGTGGATAATAGCATAATCTGCTTGATTATTATCCTCTTTATGTAACAAAATAGATTTAACGTTAGAATCGATGATCTCTTCAACATTATCTTTGTCGATAATAGTATCTCTATCAAGGATGATTTCGTTACGTTCGATAGAAACTACTTCTCCAGTATCCTCATCAACGAAATCCTCATGCCATGTATTCAATACACGTGCAACAAGTCTTCTTCCAATATATTTTTTAATTCCTGTTTTAGAAACTTTAATTTCTTCAGCTAAGTCGAAAATTTCAAGGATATCCTTATCTCTTTCAAACCCAATTGCACGGAATAAAGTTGTAACAGGTAATTTTTTCTTTCTATCGATATAAGCGTACATTACACTATTGATATCTGTAGAAAATTCTATCCAAGAACCTTTAAAAGGAATTACTCTGGCAGAATAAAGTTTTGTTCCATTTGCGTGGAATGATTGTCCAAAGAAAACCCCAGGAGAACGGTGTAATTGAGATACTACTACACGCTCAGCACCATTGATAACAAAAGTACCACTTGGAGTCATATAAGGAATTGTACCTAGATAAACATCTTGTACAATTGTTTCAAAATCTTCGTGTTCTGGATCTGTACAATATAGTTTTAACCTAGCTTTTAAAGGCACACTATAAGTAAGACCTCTCTCTATACATTCTTGAATTGTATAACGTGGTGGATCAACAAAATAATCTAGGAATTCCAATACAAAGTTGTTTCTTGTATCTGTGATTGGAAAGTTTTCCATGAAGGTGTTGTATAACCCTTCGTTGCCTCTTTCGTCAGATTTCGTTTCTAATTGAAAGAAATCTTTAAAAGATTTAACCTGAACATCTAAGAAATCTGGATAGTCAGGAATATTTTTTGTAGAGGCAAAATTCAATCTTTCAGTCTGATTTGTTATCATCAATGGACAAAATTTTGATTAAAAAAAAGTAATTTTTTGTGTAAAAACACACTGTTTAATCTATACTTTCTTATTATAATCAATACATCTTTAAAAATGAACAGTAAAGTAAGTTCAATTTTTTTCTTCGTATTGATCAAAAACTTTTTCGTATTTTAAACTATTTGATAATAAAACTTGATATATTTTATTATACGAAAAATGGTTTAGACCCTTGGATGATTCCATCCAAGGTCTAAACCTAGTTCTAAACTGTGTTTTGTTATTTTAATTCAACAACAGCTCCAGCTTCTTCTAATGATTTTTTAAGACCTTCAGCCTCTTCTTTAGAAACACCTTCTTTAACGTTACTTGGAGCACCGTCAACTACATCTTTAGCTTCTTTAAGACCTAAACCTGTAAGTTCTTTAACTAATTTTACAACTGCTAATTTAGAAGCACCAGCTTCTTTTAATACAACTGTAAATTCAGTTTGTGCTTCTTCAGTCGCACCTTCTCCACCACCAGCAGCAACTACTACAGTCTGCAGCGAGCAGGCTCGATACCATACTCGTCTTTTAATATTGTTGCTAATTCGTTAACTTCTTTAACTGTTAAGTTAACTAATTGTTCTGCGAATTGTTTCAAATCTGCCATTTTTTCTATCGTTTAAAATGATTTGTAAAATTATATTTTGTTTATTGTGCGCTATTTAAGTCGCAAGAGAAATTCTCCTGCAATAATTATTATGCTTCAGTTTCTTCTTCGCTTCCTGCGAATTTGTTTTGTAAAGCAGAAATAATTCTTTGAGCTGGAGATTGTAATAATCCAATAAGTTCTCCAAGAAGTTCTTCTTTAGATTTAATAGTTGCTAATGCATCTAATTGATTATCTCCAATATAAACTTCATTATTGATGAAAGCACCTTTTAAAACTGGTTTATCAGATTTCTTACGGAAATCTTTGATAATTTTTCCAGGAGCATTAGCTACATCAGAAATGAATATAGCACTATTACCACTCAATACTGAAGGTAAATCACCATAGTCATTAGCAGAAGCTTCCATTGCTTTTGCAAGCAAAGTGTTCTTTACAACTTCTAATTTAATACCAGCTTTAAAACAAGCTCTACGTAAGTTTGAAGTTGTTTCTGCGTTTAATCCAGAAATATCAGATACATAAATGATATTTGTACCAGCTAACTGCGCAGTTAAATTTTCAATCGCGATTGATTTTTCTTCTCTAGTCATACTAAAAATTTTTAACTACCAATTATACTGCTTTAGGATCCAAAGCAATAGCTGGACTCATAGTGCTTGTAAGGTGAATACCTTTAATGTATGTACCTTTAGCAGCAGTTGGTTTAAGTTTTATTAATGTTTGAATAATTTCGTGTGCGTTGTCAACAATTTGCTCAGCTCCAAAAGAAACTTTACCAATTCCTGCGTGAACGATACCAGTTTTATCAACTTTAAAGTCAATTTTACCAGCTTTAACTTCTTGAACAGCTTTAGCAACATCCATAGTTACTGTACCTGTTTTAGGGTTTGGCATTAAACCTCTAGGTCCTAAAATACGACCTAATGGACCTAATTTACCCATAACAGCAGGCATAGTAATGATCACATCAACATCTGTCCAACCGTCTTTAATTTTTTGTAAATAATCGTCAAGACCTACATAGTCTGCCCCAGCTTCTTTAGCTTCTGCTTCTTTATCTGGAGTAACTAATGCTAATACTTTAACGTCTTTACCTGTTCCGTGAGGTAAAGTAACTACACCTCTCACCATTTGATTCGCTTTTCTTGGATCTACACCCAAACGAACTGCGATATCAACAGACTCATCAAATTTTGCAGAAGCAACTACTTTTAATAATGCCGCGAAGATCTTTAAGAGAGTATAATTTGTTCTTTTCAATTTTTGAAGCGACTTCTTTTGCTTTTTTTGTTAATTTTGCCATGTCTTTTTCTTAATTAAAAAGGAGCGTCTCCTGATACAGTTATACCCATAGATCTAGCTGTTCCAGCAACCATACTCATTGCGACTTCCACAGTGAAAGCGTTTAAGTCTGGCATTTTGTCTTCAGCAATAGTTCTAATTTGTTCCCAAGTAACGCTAGCTACTTTTTTACGATTAGGCTCACCAGAACCAGATTTTAGCTTTGCGCCTTCCATTAACTGAACCGCCGCTGGAGGAGTCTTAACAACAAAATCAAATGATTTGTCTTTGTACACAGTGATTTGCACTGGACAAATTTTGCCAGGTTTATCCTGAGTTCTAGCATTAAATTGCTTACAGAACTCCATGATATTAACCCCAGCGACTCCTAAAGCAGGTCCAACCGGTGGCGACGGATTCGCAAGCACCTCCCTTAACTTGTAGTTTAACTACCTTACTAATTTCTTTAGCCATTTTTAAAAAATTTAACATCGTAATCAATGGAAGCGATTACAATGGTTTATTATAGTGTAACAAAAATTATACTTTTTCTACTTGCATAAAACTCAATTCTAATGGAGTTTTTCTTCCGAAAATCTTCACCATAACTTCAAGTTTACGCTTTTCTTCATTGATCTTTTCAACCGAACCATTAAATCCGTTGAAAGGACCATCAATTACTTTTACAGTCTCACCAACGCTAAATGGTATAGATCTTGTATCGGTATTTACAGCCAATTCATCAACCTTACCTAACATACGGTTTACCTCAGAAAGTCTTAAAGGAACAGGTTCTCCACCTTTGATCTCCCCTAAAAAACCAATAACACTGGTAATTGACTTAATAATATGAGGTATCTCACCAACCAAGTTAGCTTCGATCATAACATATCCAGGAAAATAAACCTTATCCTTAGACATTTTCTTTCCCTCTTTTACAGTAACTACTTTTTCTGTAGGCACTAAAACCTGGGAAACATAATCACCCATACCTAATCTGGCAATTTCAGTTTCGATGTAAGCTTTGACTTTATTCTCTTGTCCGCTTACAGCTCTAACTACGTACCATTTTTTCACATTATTATCTGCCATCACAAAAAAATTATCCTTTTAACCAGTTAAAAAATCCAGCCAAAGCTTTTGCAAAAAATTCATCTACTCCCCATGTTGCCAAAGCGAATAAGATAGAAAATACAGCCACAACAATTGTCAATTTTTGAACTTCAGCCCAAGCAGGCCAAGTAACATTTGACTTTAACTCTTCGAAAGCCTCTGATAAATAATTAGTAACTTTTGTCATTTGATATATTTTTTTATTGCACGGGCGGAGGGATTCGAACCCCCATCAACGGTTTTGGAGACCGCTATTCTACCCTTGAACTACGCCCGTAATTAAAAGCCAGTGATTTCAGTTAAGAAAATCAACTGGCTTTTTATAGTTTTTATAGGATTATCCTACGATTTCAGTCACCTGACCTGCACCTACAGTTCTACCACCTTCACGGATAGCGAAACGTAAACCTACGCTCATTGCGATTGGGCTTAATAAAGATACATTGATAGTCAAGTTGTCTCCTGGCATTACCATCTCTACTCCTTCTGGTAAAGTAATAACTCCTGTTACGTCAGTTGTACGTACGTAGAACTGTGGACGGTAGTTATTATGGAATGGAGTATGACGTCCACCTTCTTCTTTTTTCAAGATATAAACCTCAGCTTTGAAAGTAGCGTGTGGTTTTACTGATCCTGGCTTAATGATAACCATTCCTCTTTTGATAGATTCTTTATCAATACCTCTTAACAATAAACCTACGTTATCTCCAGCTTCACCTCTATCAAGGATTTTACGGAACATCTCAACTCCTGTAATAGTAGAAGTTAATTTATCAGCTCCCATACCAATGATTTCAACAGCATCACCTGTATTAGCAATACCAGTTTCGATACGACCTGTAGCAACAGTTCCACGACCTGTAATTGTAAATACATCCTCAACTGGCATCAAGAATGGTTTAGCTACGTCACGCACTGGCTCTTCGATCCAAGCATCAACAGCTTCCATTAATTCAATGATTTTTGGTACCCAAGCAGGATCATTATTCAATCCTCCTAAAGCAGAACCTTGAACTACAGGACCATTATCTCCATCATATTCGTAGAAAGATAATAAATCTCTAATTTCCATTTCAACAAGCTCTAACAACTCAGCATCATCAACCATATCCACTTTGTTCATGAAAACAACGATTCTTGGAATACCAACCTGACGACCTAAAAGGATGTGCTCACGAGTTTGTGGCATTGGACCATCTGTAGCGACAACTACTAAGATAGCTCCGTCCATTTGAGCAAGCACCAGTAACCATGTTCTTTACGTAATCCGCGTGACCTGGACAGTCAACGTGAGCGTAGTGACGGTTAGCTGTTTCATACTCTACGTGTGATGTATTAATAGTAATACCTCTTTCTTTCTCCTCTGGAGCGTTATCGATTTGATCAAACGATTTTGCTTGACAGTAACCAGCATCTGACAATACTTTTGTAATTGCGGCAGTTAATGTAGTTTTTCCGTGATCCACGTGTCCAATTGTACCTATGTTTAAGTGCGGTTTGGAACGATTAAAATTCTCCTTTGCCATTTTACTTAATTTTTAATCTTAGTTATATATTAATTTTCAATTTCCTACTTACTTGAGCCAATGTCGGGATTTGAACCCGAGACCTCTTCCTTACCAAGGAAGCACTCTACCCCTGAGCTACACCGGCAGAGAGTTCTGATTTTAGATCTGAATCTAGATTTCAGATTTTAAAAACCCTAAATCTATAATCCGTAATCTTAACTTCATTTTGTTTTGTGGGGAGAGCAGGATTCGAACCTGCGAAGTTCACACAGCAGATTTACAGTCTGCCCTCGTTGGTCGCTTGAGTATCTCCCCTTAAGATAATTTATGATTTTAAATCAATGATTTCAGATTTAACTCCAAAACCTTTTCTTTACAATCACAACTATTTCATTTTCAATATTTTAAAAGAACCAGTTTCAAATCGCATTTGAAACTTTTTTTGAGCCGATAGAGGGACTCGAACCCACGACCTGCTGATTACAAATCAGTTGCTCTAGCCAGCTGAGCTACATCGGCGAATGCATTAAAAAAGTCCGCTATTTCTAACGGACTGCAAATGTAGCTATTTTATCTTTTAATCAAAACATTTTTTAAAAAAATTTCAATTAAATATGTGCTCTTATTTTTTCTTTCCTTTTCACAAGCAAACGTTCTAAAGATTCTGCAGAAAGCTCAACCGCCTCCTCAAATGTCTTACACTGTTTTTTCACCAAAAAATCATCACCAGGAACATTAATCTTAATCTCCACCACCTTGTTTTCTTTATCACTCGTTCTTTCAACTTTTAAAAAAACATCCGAAGAAACTACCCGATCGTAGTATTTCTCTAACTTATCCATTCTTTCCTGAATAAAATCGACCAACTTTCTGTCAACAGTAAAGTTAACTGCATGAACATCTACCTTCATAATACAAATTTTAGGATTTAACATTTAGAATTATCACTTATTTCTTGGATGCGCACCTTTATATACCTTTTTAAGCTCCGCCAAACTATTATGAGTATAAACCTGAGTAGATGCCAAACTAGAATGCCCTAATAATTCTTTAACTGAATTCAAATCTGCCCCATTATTTAATAGGTGAGTTGCAAAAGTATGACGAAGCACATGCGGACTTTTCTTCACCTTTTCTGAGACCCTACTAAAGTATGAATTTATTAAACGATAAACAAAAGATTCACTCAATTTTAACCCTTTTTTTCGAAATAAAAAAATAGTCCAAATCGGCAATATCTTCTAAAGCATCCCGCTCCTTTATATAGGAGTCAATTTGATTTATTATAATTGGCAAAATAGGAATAATGCGTTCTTTGTTTCTTTTCCCTAAAACCTTTATAACACCAGCAGAACGATCTACATTTTTAACCATTAAATGAATTAATTCTGCACGACGCATTCCTGTCACATAAAACATCTCAACAATAAGCTTATCCCGTACTTCCTCAAAACCCACCGGAGTATCAATTTGACCCAGCAAATCTTTTAATTCTTTTTCAGAAAAAGGAACCTGAACCACTTTTGGCGTTTTTAATGATTTATGCTTCAGCATCGGATTAACCTCGATTTGCTTTGACTTTAAAAGAAATCTATAAAATGCTTTCAAAGAAGCCATTTTTCTATTAACAGTAACATTTGATATATTTTGATCAACCAACGAAACAATCCAACTTCTTACCTGACTATAATTAACCAAATCCACATTTTCCTGATCAAATGCTTCTACAAGAAAAGACCCAAAAGAAGTTACATCATTCAAATACGCCCCAACCGTATGTGGAGAATATTTTTTCTCTAACAAAAGATAATCACTAAAAGCTTCTTTACTTGTTTTCATTAAAATTAAAATCTAAAAATTGAGCACAAAAAAACCGTTAGCATCAAAATTAAAACATTTTGACCACTAACGGTAATTATTTTTGAAAAGCTAGATATTAACTTTCTAAACTATCTTTCAAGCCTTGAATGTAAGTCGCTTTTTGAATTTGAGCTCTTTTCACAACAGACGGCTTAATAAAAGCAGTACGTGCTCTTAATTGACGAACAGTTCCTGTTTTATCAAATTTTCTTTTATAGCGCTTTAATGCTCTATCGATATTTTCTCCGTCTTTAATTGGTATAATTAACATAATATAGACACCTCCTCTCGTTAAGGTCGCAAATGTAAATATTAATTATGAATTATGAGTTATAAATTCTGAATTATTTCAAAAAGATAATAGACCATAGAAAAAAGAGAAATGATAATAATCTAACAAAGTGCACTTTAAAACTACTTTATTCTTTATTCTTTATTCTTTATTCTTTATTCTTTATTCTTTATTCTTTATTCTTTATTCTTTATTCTTTATTCTTTATTCTTTCAACAAGTTCCTAGAAATGACTAATTTTTGAATTTCAGTAGTTCCTTCTCCGATAGTACATAATTTCGAATCTCTATAAAATTTTTCTACTGGAAAGTCTTTGGTATAACCGTATCCGCCATGAATTTGAACTGCATCATTGGCAATTTTCACACATGCTTCAGAAGCATACATTTTTGCCATTGCGCCAGATGTTGTTACCGGTTTATGCTGTTGCTTTAAAAACGCCGCTTTATGCAAGCAACAATTCCGAAGCTTCAATTTCTGTAGCCATATCAGCTAATTTAAACGAAACTCCTTGAAAGCCGCTTATTGGCTGACCAAACTGATGTCTTTCTTTCGAATATTTTAAAGTCGCTTCATAAGCTCCTTTTGCTATTCCTAATGATAAGGCTCCGATGGAAATCCTGCCTCCATCCAAAATTTTCATTGCCTGAACAAAACCCTGCCCCACTTCGCCTAATCTATTTTCATCTGGAATACGGCAATTGTCAAAAACCAATTCGGCAGTTTCACTTGCTCGCATTCCTAATTTATTCTCTTTCCTCCCTGATGAAAAACCAGCCATTCCTTTTTCAAAAACAAAAGCAGTCATTCCTTTTGAATCTCCTTTTTCTCCAGTACGCACTATAACAACAGCAATGTCACCTGAAATGGCATGCGTTATAAAGTTTTTTGCACCATTAACAATCCAATGATCTCCATCTTTTACAGCAGTTGTACTCATTCCTCCTGCATCAGAACCTGTGTTATGTTCCGTTAATCCCCATGCACCAATATATTCAGCCGTAGCTAATTTGGGAAGCCATTTTTTCTTTTGCTCTTCATTTCCGAAAGTTAAAATATGATTTGTACATAGCGAATTATGCGCAGCAACAGATAACCCAATCGAGGGATCTACTTTAGAAATTTCTTCAATTACTGTAATATATTCATGATAACCTAAACCTGAACCTCCATATTCTTCGGGTACTAGAACTCCCATAAAGCCCATTTCACCCAGTTGTTTGAATAGTGGTATTGGAAAAATTTGTGCTTCATCCCATTCCATTATATTGGGTCTTATATTTTTTTCTGCAAAGTCTTTTATAGACTGAGCTATCATGAGTCAGTGTTTCGTTATAATCAAAATTCATCCGTTGTTTTCTTTTAGAACTCCAAATATAAACTAATTATTTTTGCTTTTTCAACAGGAAAATCTTTAATTTTTGCCAAATCCTCAATATTATTAAAATTTCCGTTCATACTTCTATACGTCACGATCTGTTTTGCAAGTGCATATTTGAAATATGAAAATTGAGATAATTCTTTTAAAGAGGCATCGTTTACCTTTATTTTCTTGAATGTTGCAGGAATCACAACTTTAAAATGGCTATTCAATTCGTTTATAACTTCGGGTGAAAGTCCCCAAATGTCATTCATCTGATCCATTGAAACAAAACATCCTAAAATTTCTTTCTGTTTTAATATTCGAGATGACAAACCTTCTCCAATTCCATAAATTTTTATCAAATCATCTTGGGTTGCCTGATTTATATCTAGCACTTCAAACTTCACCGCTTTCTTTGAGAAGCTCTTCGAAGTATATTCTGTTTTTTCTGTTTTGAAGCTTGTTTTATTCTGAACCCAATCTGGAAATTTAAACAAAGGAGAAATTTTATTTAATAACGAGTCCGAAATCCCAGTAACTTGTTGAAACTCTTCTGCCGAGTTTACAAATTTATTTTGTTTGCGAAACACCATCAAACGATCTATTTCTTCGAGAGACATTCCAAGTTTATATCCTTTGTAATCAGAAATAAAATTAGGGTTAAATAGATAATTTACTGGTTTATTATTTTTCTTACTGGATTTCTCCTGATCAATTTCTGACTGGAGTGCCAGCCACTCGTTCTTAGCCGAACTTTGGTTCTCCGAAATATTAAAATCTGCAAAGAGGTAAATTAACTGCAATATCAGCATAATTGTAAACAGAATTAATATACCAGTTCTTTGGTATTTTGTAAAATGCAAATAGTGCCTTAAATGTTTAAAATTCATAATGAAAAAGAGTTTCAAATTTGGTTTTCTAATAAAATAAGAAAAACCTTTCAAATTTATCAAGAAAATTAGTAAGAAAATAGTTTTTAAAAAAATTATCAAATCTTATACAAAAGAGCAATTAATTTAATGAATATCAATACTTGCAGAATTTTCCTTGAGAGTCTTGTAAAAAAAATCAACAATTTATAACTTAAAACAAGATAAATGTTTTTATTTTTTACAAAAAACAATACATTTGGAGCTTAATAACAAATAAACCAATATAAGAGTATGTCAATTTGGAGAGTTAAACCAATATCTGCCTTTGAGGCCGATATAAAAAAAAGTAATTTAAAGAGAGTTCTTGGAAAATGGAGTCTTACTGCGATTGGAGTTGGTGCCATTATCGGTGGAGGAATTTTTGTACTTACCGGTACTGGAGCTTATTATCATGCAGGTCCAGCATTAGCTTTATCGTTTATCATAGCAGGTATTGCGTGTGTTTTCGCCGCTCTTTGCTATTCTGAATTTGCCTCAATTTTGCCTGTTGAAGGATCTGCTTATGCTTATGCTTACGGTACAATTGGTGAAATTTTTGCATGGATAATTGGATGGGGACTTATTCTAGAGTACGCAATGGGATCCATGACGGTCGCCGTTTCTTGGTCGGGCTACTTTAATAAATTACTTAAAATGTTCCACATTAAGCTTCCAGACTGGCTTACAACCGATCCTGCAAGTTACACGGGAGAAGGTTTCTCTATGAACCTACCTGCTTTTTTGATCGTTATTTTAGTTATTTCACTTCTTATTAAAGGAACAAAAAGTGCTTGCTAAAGCGAATAATGCTATTGTAATTCTTAAAGTTTCTGCCGTAATATTTGTAATTATAGCTGGTCTTTTCTTCATCAATACAGCTAACTGGCATCCATTTATTCCTGAAGCTACTCAAATTGTTGAAAAAGAAACTACTCATAATGCTTACGGAATTGGAGGAATTGTTTCTGGAGTCATCGCAATTTTCTTTGCGTATGTTGGTTTTGATGCCGTTTCTACACAAGCTGGAGAAGCTATCAATCCTAAAAAAGATGTTCCGTTTGCGATCATCGCCTCTTTATTAATCTGTACAACTTTATATATTCTTGTTTCTTTAGTATTAACTGGAATGATGAATTACCAAGATTTCAACCCGCTAGGAAAATATCCAGAAGCTATTAAAGCTCCAGTTGCTTATGCTTTTGATATCGCTGGACAAGGCTGGGCTGGTTTTATTATTACTGTTGCGGCTACTATTGGTTTAGTTTCTGTATTAATGGTAATGATCATGGGACAGTCTAGAATTTTCCTTGGAATGTCTAAAGATGGTTTAATTCCAGCTGTATTTTCAAGAGTTAATCCTCTTTCTGGAACACCAAAAACCAATTTAATGATTTTAGGTGGTATTATTGCCACTGTTGTCGCTTTTACACCAATCAATAAATTAGCAGATATGACAAGTTTTGGCACCTTATTTGCCTTTACAATGGTTTGTATCGCTGTTTGGATCTTAAGAGTAAAACAACCTGGATTAAACAGAACATTTAAAGTTCCTGCTCTACCAGTTATTGCAGTATTAGGAATTTCAATCAATACTTACTTAATCATTAATTTAAGTTTAGATGCTCAATTATTGTCGTTAGGATGGCTTCTTATTGGTATCCTAGTATATTTTGGATACAGTAAGAAAAGATCGAAACTTAACAATAGTGAAATCGAAGAATAGAAATATTATTTCAAAAAAAAGCTCCAAATTTTCATTTGGAGCTTTTTTTTTATAAATCAAATACGGATGTTCTTTTTGAACGAATTAGATCTTTTAATCTAATCCAAAAAGCCAGCGTTAGGTAAACTCCAAATCCTAAACCTGCGGTAACGAACGATATGTAGATAAAAAACAATCTTACACTTGTTACGCGCATTCCTAGTTTATCTGCCAATCTTGATGAAACATGGAAACCATATTTTTCAAAAAAGAATTTAAGTTTTAAAATTGCTGACATTGGTGATTTTAGTTTTTAGCCTTAATATTTTTAGATTCCTTAGCATTCGCTTAGAATTACAAAAGTACAAATTATCTTATTACCTCATTTTCTAATTCTCAAATTCTAATTATTTTTAAGAAGTTCTAAGCCGAGAGCGCATTGCAAACAGGCTTTCTTATTGCAGTACTCATTTTTGAGTTCTAATAGGGTTTGACTTTCAAATGCATTTTCAGCCTTTATTTCAAACAAATCAAATTTGTCAATTATTGCGTTTTTTTCGGGAGCGACTTCGTTCATAAAATCAATCAAATCTTCTGCAATTGATTCTCCCATCATCATAGAATAAGAAAACTGAAGCGGAATTATAGTATTTATAACAATTAGATCTAGAAAGGATTTTGAAAGGATTTTAGATTTCTTCGGACTTTCTTTATCAAACTGGTAATGGTTTTGCCAGTATGGAGCGACCGAAATATTTAGCAGACTCATAAACACTCTTAAGAGATTTTAATTCAATAATTTTAGAAAACAAATTCTGATGTTTGTGATATACTCCTGCTAATTGCGAAAGCCTGATTGTGGGGAAATTATCAGGGCGAAGCTTAAAAAATTGAATTGGCTCTATTATGGTTTTCTCAAACTGATATTTATGCAACAAGTAAAAATATCTAAATTTTAGATCTTTAAAATAAACATCTTCTTTTTCCGAATCCAACAAACCTGCTGTTCCAAAAAATAATGCTTCTAAATTCTCTATTTCGAAACTTTCTTTTCTTATTATTGAAAATGGAATTGCTTTTGAAATTTGTAAGAAAGAATTTCCGTTTGTGTTTAAGCCAAAATTCTTAGCCAGAAGGCAAAATAAGACCGCTTCCCAATCTTGATTTGTTTCTTCTAATAATTCGTATATAAACTTTGATTTACGCTCTAAACGTTCAAAAAACAGTCTTTCCTGCCAGCTTTTAAAAACAAAACTGTCGATTTCTTTTATTTGTTTCTCGCATGAAATCCATGTTTTTGGAGAGACTAATTCATGATAATTAGAAACCACTTCTTTTGCGACATATTCTTTTAGAACCAAAACAGGAATTTCGGTATTATTTTCTCTAAAAATTGGAGTATCATTCTCCCAAACGACATGAAGAATTACATTTTTATACGCGGGATCTTTTTCATGATTGTGCAAATACCAATCAGACGATTTTAAATGAATTTCTACGTTACCTGCCCATTTTTGATTTCCAATTTTAATATGTGCATTGAAGAAATCAGGCCCAGAAAGTTCTAAGTAATCTCCTGTTTTAATGATGGTAATTAATTCACCTTGAGCGGTTTTTAAATTCAAAGTATCAAACTTCTTGAATTTCCAGAGATAATGAAGGAAGTCTTCTCTCATTTTTAGATTTTAAAAGATAATTATAAAATCTAAAAATAATAAAATTTTAATACTATTCTTACAAAATAGTGATTTTTATTTATCGAAGCATATACAATTTAGCGCATGCTCTGGCATCAGATAAAGCTTCGTGGTGATTGAGTTTAATATTCATTTCACGACAGCAGTCGCTAAGTTTTGTTGGCTTAAAACCTTTTGCTTTAAATATTTTAACTGTGCATTCCCACTTTGTTGCAATATTCAAGTCTTCATAATTTAAGCCGTGAAGCAAGATTGATTTCATCAAAACATTGCGGTCAAAACTTTCATTATGTGCCACTACAACGCGATTTTTCAGTCTCTTTTCAATTTCAGGATAAACTTGATAAAAAGATTTTGAGTTGACTGTGTCTTTTGGATAAATGCCATGAACACGAATTGTAAATGGATTATATTCGTTATTAGGCGGTTTTATTAATGTTACGAATTCGTCGACAATTATCCCGTTCTGAACCGTAACAATACCAACTGAACAAGGATGATGTCCCGTAGCAGTTTCAAAATCAATAGCTGTAAAATTCATTTTTTATTTTTAAATGACAAATCCACAAATCGAATTGTAAAAGCAATTAGATTTATGGATGAGTTTTATTGTAAAGGCTTATTTTATTGAGCCAATGATATCATATTTCGTTATAATGTGATGATGTCCGTTTCCTAAATCTATCAGAACTGCATCATTTTCTTTTGTAAAAAGTTTTGAAACTTCTTCGATTGGAGTTCCTAATTGTACAATTGGAAAAGGCTTGCCCATTACATCTTTAATTGGTTTTTCGGCAACATTTTTATCTGCAACGTAGCTTCTAAATAAGTCTGTTTCATCAACAGAACCTACAAAACCATTGATATCTACAACTGGAATCTGCGAAATTTTATATTTACGCATACGTTCAATTGCATGCGAAACCAATTCTTCGGTACGAACAACAATTAATTCCTTGTCAATATGATCTTTAATAACGTCTTCTGCTTTTGTGACGTTTTCTTCCAAGAATCCACGCTCACGCATCCAATCGTCATTGAACATTTTACCAACGTAACGGCTTCCTGAATCGTGAAACAGAACAACTACTACGTCATCTGGCTTAAATTGGTCTTTTAACTGCAATAAACCTTTTATACAAGCTCCAGCTGAGTTTCCAACAAAGATCGCTTCTTCCATCGCAATTTTTCTTGTATAAACCGCCGCATCTTTATCGGTTACTTTTGTAAAACCATCGATTAAAGAAAAGTCAACATTTTTTGGTAAAATATCTTCTCCAATTCCTTCTGTTATATAAGAATAGATCTCATTTTCGTCAAAAATTCCTGTTTCATGGTATTTTTTAAAAACAGAACCGTACGTATCAATTCCCCAAATTTTAATGTTCGGATTCTTTTCTTTTAGATATTTTCCAACTCCAGAAATTGTTCCTCCCGTTCCTACTCCAACAACAAAATGAGTAATTTTCCCATCGGTTTGTTTCCAGATTTCTGGTCCTGTCTGCTCATAATGAGCTAATGAATTTGATAAATTATCATATTGATTTACATACCAAGAATTTGGTGTTTCTTCTGCCAAACGCTTTGAAACTGAATAATAAGAACGAGGGTCTGTAGGTTCAACATCTGTTGGACAAACGACAACTTTTGCCCCAACAGCACGAAGAATATCCATTTTTTCTTTTGACTGTTTATCAGAGATAACACAGATCAATTTGTATCCTTTAATAATTGCTACAAGAGCAAGTCCCATTCCTGTATTTCCCGAAGTTCCTTCAATAATAGTTCCTCCCGGTTTCAATCGGCCGTCAGCCTCAGCATCTTCAATCATTTTTACCGCCATTCTGTCTTTTACAGAATTACCAGGATTAAAGGTTTCGACTTTTGCCAATACTAACGCATCAATTTCAGCAACAATTTTGTTAAGCTTTACTAATGGTGTGTTACCAATTGTTTCTAAAATATTTTTTGAAAAGTCCATTTTATTTAAGTTTAATATGTGGTTCTAAATGAAAGTAAGTTTTTTTTATTGGAAGAAATTCCAAACTAAACCAAAACGCAGTACAAAATCACGATATGGATTATTTGGCGTTGCATAGTAATTACTTTGTGAAAAAGCAGACATTGAAATGTTCTGCTTTTAAATAAAATCTTGTCTGGCGAATTCTAGCATTCACAAAAAAATCGAATGTTGCAAAACCTCCAATTTTTTTATCCTGCTCGCACAAAAAATTCAGCAATAACAGGATTGTAATCATCTCCATAATACTTTGTAAGATAGTTAAATACAAGACCAGTCTGAAGATATAACGCTTTCTTAAAAAAGTAACCTGAATAGTAAAATGTGTTTCTGGTTACAAAATCAGGAACATTTAAAATTAAATCTGACTGATCTACTTTTTGGTATAAAAGTGTATTATCTAATGCAAAAGGACCAAATTTAAATTCTCTGCTTGCTTTTATTTCCAAATAATTAATAACGTTTCCGTATTGAAATGGTTTAACGATTTGAATATTTCCTGCTTTCTGCTCATCTGTTGCATCATCTGTAAAATATAAGTGATCTTTCAGTACTGTATATTGAACCTGCCCTGTCAGCCAAGGCGTCTGGATTTCAGCGCTTAGAGAATTAATTTTTTCATTTTTAAAATCATGTGACCAGTTGTATTCTATCCAGTCGCTTTGGTACAAATTATAATTGTTATTTGGCAGTTTATTGATGTTGCGATATCTAAAATCAAATTTAATTTCATCGTTTAAATCGTATCTCAGTTTAGCATCTAAATCTGAAAGAGACTGATTGGTAATCGATCTAGAATATAGAAATCTACCATTCCATTTGTTTTTTTGGTATTCATATTGCCCGCCGACATTATTGAATTGTAAAAACAAGTTATCAGGAACAGCGTTTCCATCACTATCAATAATTAATCTTTCATATTTATAATTTGATCTATAATCATCTATAAAAAAGTTAAACTTCCCTAAAAGCGAATTTTCATAAGCAAGTCCTGCTTTATTATAAAGGCGTTCATATTTTGTTTGATCGTTAATTGCGCTTGCTACATAAGAATCGCCAAAACGTGCCACACGAACGCTGTTATTATCATTATCCGTTACGGTAGAAAGCACGGTTGGCTGTTTGTATTCGTAACCTTTATTTTCATAATTAAATTGATGCGTCACGTACAAATTATTATTACCGCTTGTTGGGTTTACTCTAAAAGCATGATCAAAAAATAATCTTCGGCCTTTTAATAAAGATTCAGCATCAGTCAAATAAACCTGTAGTCTTTGTCGGTTTTTGTAATCTTGATTATCGCTTTCAAAATTGGCATCATTGGTTATCCCTCCGTTTTCTTCATTCAAAACGTCTTGAAAAGTATAATGTGCATTTATGGCATAACGTCTGCTTGTTGTGGCATAACTGGTTGTAAATCTAAAATTTCCAGCACTGACCAATTGATTAATATAATCTCCCTCAGATCTTAAACCTCTATAGGCAATTGAAAAATTCAGATTTTTAGAAATGTTTAATGTGATAAAAGAATCTACATTTTGCCCTTTGTTAATTGTTGTATTAAAAAACAATTCTGTAAAAGGTGTCGCCGCAGAATAATAACGAATTTGATCTGCCTGCATATAATTAAAATGTTTTCCGCTAAAACCAATTTCAGGATATGGAGAGAAACTCGTTAAACTATATTGTAACGTATTTAAAGGCTGGCCAATATTTGAAAATTCCTGATATCCAAAAAGGTCTTTTCTAAGGTGATTTTGTCGGTAAGCACTTTTAAGCGTTAGTGAAGTATCTTGATAAATGGTATCGTGCTCCAGCGTAATAATTTTATATTGATCTATTGTAGCGATCTTGGCTTTTTCTTTTTTACGGTATCAGTAATACTTGAATATTCCGTATTCATATCTAAATTATTTTTAGAAGCTGGTTTTACTTGAGAAAATAATAAAGTTGAAAATAAACAAAAACCGAATAAAAATAAACTTCTTGCTAAATGCTTCATAATTTAGATAAATATATCCTGCAAATGTAAAAAGATAAAGCCGAGTTTGAAAAACAAACTCGGCTTTATTATTAAATTAACTAAAAGAATTATCGTCCGTCGTTTACCGAGCCATCGATAAATTCATTGGCATCAATTTCAGCTTGAGGAATTTTTAAGAAGAATTTTTTGTCATCAACTGTTAAATTTCCAGCAAGCACCAATTCTATGATTACCAGTTCTAGTAATAGCTCTTCTCAAACGCTTAGCATCAAACCATTCAACACCACATTCTCCGTAAAGTTCTTTTCTTCTTTCAACTAAAATTTCATTTAATAAATCATTTCCAGTATTGGTAGACTTAACGGCATTAACATCTCTGTTTTTTTGCAAAGTGTATAATAAAGTGTGAGCATCAGCTGTTAAACCTTGTCTATATTTAGCCTCAGCTTCGATCAATATCATTTCTGGAGTTCTAATGATTGGATTATCACCCTCAAAAGTAAATTTAAATTTAGTAGATATCCAATATCTGAAATCAGCTGTACTCGTTATTGAAGCACTCTTTCTTTGAAATCTTCTTCTAACATCAGTAGCAGAAAATAAATTTACAAAATCATTATTAATATATGTTGCAGAGTATGAAGTTGTCAAATGATCCATCATAGAAGCAGGAGCATTATAATAATAGTTACTTTGATCAGAACGATTTGCACTTCCCCATAACCATTCTGTATTGTCAACATTATCAAATCCTGTACTATATTGAGCGACGTTTAAAACTGCTGTTGGATTTCCACCGTAAGCTCGCTTTAGTCTGCAGCTTCAGCCTCTGGCCATTTATTTCCCATTGCTTGATAAACCTGAGCCAAAATAGCATTCGCAACAGGCTTATTAATATAAGTTTTTCCTAATCTTGTATCTTTTAATCCAGCTACTGCTTTTTGCAAATCAGAAACAATAAAATCATATACTTCCCCTACTGTTGACATTGGATTACCTGTTTGAGACAATTCAGTATAAATAGGCGGAGCAGGAAAACTTGTACCAGCCGCATAGGTTGGACAAAACTCTAAAACCAATTGATGATAAAAGAACCCTCTTAATGCATAACCATAGGCGACTAATTCAACCTTATCAGCCTCAGTAAGATCTGTACTTATTTCTACACCGTTAATTAATGCATTTGCTTGATTTACCATGTAGAAAGAATAGTTCCAAGAAAAAACTGTTCTTCTGTATGTAGGCTCTCTATTATCATTAGCATAATCAAAACCAAACCAGTTATCAGTTTGGATTAAATCATTTCCTTTTACTGATCTAGCAAAGAAAATTGAATTCAAACCTGCGGCATCAGTATTTGTATATTGTCCTCTGTATCTACTCATAATACCAGAGATAAAGGCTTCAACTCCGTCACGTGATGCAAAAATTACAGTCTCAGGAACACCCTGTGTAGGTTTTGGTTCGTCTAAAAACTCCTCACTACATCCCACCAACATCATTATTGCGATAAAAGCAATAACTACTTTTGATATAATATTTTTCTTCATCTTTTTTTATATTAAAATTCTACATTTAAACCAAATGACATAACTCTTAAGTTGTATGATCTACTATCAGTAGTACCTGCAAAGTTTTGCTCAGGATCAATCCCTTTATGAGATTGGAAAGTCAATAAATTATCTCCTTGGAAATATAAACGTAATTTTGATAAATTAACTTTTTCAATTAAACTACTTGGAAAATTATAACCAAAATTCAATGCTTTTAATCTTACATAATCATTTTTGAACAAGAATCGAGTTGATTGTGAATTAAAATCATTATTCGAAGCTAACAACAACGGTACATCTGTAACATCTCCAGGCGCTTGCCATCTATTTAGCGCATCTACACTAACTGCTCTACCTGCACTCTTATAGCCTGCCTGCAAACTTGCATAAGAACTATCGTATACATAAGAACCAACGCTAAAATTGAACAAAATATTCAAATCAAGATTTTTGTATCTGAAATAATTCGTCATACCTCCTACAAAATCAGGTAAAGATGATTTTCCAACATCGTATCTAGTTGCTTGAGCATAAACCGTTGTTGTTTCACGCTCACCTGTTGGTGTACCATCAGTACCTAAAACATCTTTATACCACATTCCGTAACCTGTTGCTGGATCTACACCAGCCCACTCTTGAATATAAAAATCATACAATGACTTACCAACTTCCCAACGTTTAGTTCCGTTAATAAAGCTTGTTTGAGTCAACTCTGTTATTTCATTCTTATTTGTAGATACGTTTATATTAGTATTCCAAACAAAATTTTTAGTTTCGATATTTCTAGTATTCAAAGCAAATTCCCATCCGTAATTTCTCAGACCTCCAACATTTGTTGTTACCCCTGTATTACCTGTAGATCCTGGTAACGGCTTATTGTATATCAAATCTTTTGATTTTTTATCATAATAATCTACCGTAGCTGTAATTCTATTATTAAATAAACCAAAATCTAATCCAATATCTGTAGTCTTGTTTTTTTCCCAAGTTAAGAATGGGTCAACTGCATTTCCTAATACAACACCAGTATTATCTCCCTCATTCCAACCTGTGTCAAATAATTGTTGGTATGGGAAAAAATTATCTGTACCATCACTGTTAAGAGTACTACGGTTACCTAATTCACCATAAGATCCTCTTAATTTTAATTCACTAATTACTTTACTATTTTTAAGGAAATTTTCCTCAGAAATCAACCATGATCCTCCGACAGCATAAAAGCTACCCCATCTAACATCACTATTAAATCTAGAAGAACCATCTCTTCTGAAAGAACCTTCAATGAAATATTTCTCATCATAATTATATGCTAAACGGCCTAAATAACTAGAAATACGCTCTTCTGAAATATATCCAGAAACTGATGTTGGATTTGTACTACCTCCTAAAACATAAACACCTGGTAAAAAACCTTCTCCTTGAGCTCCCATTGCATCTAATTTAAACTGGTATGCCTCCTGAATTAAATCTGCATTGAAACCATGCTTCCCGAAAGTTTTCTTATAGTTTAAACTATTAATAAAATTCACTCCCGTTGTTATATTTCTGTTCTGAGTTACACGCCCTCCAACACTTGATGCATAACCTACTTCATTACTTGCATAATTATAAGAATCATATAGATATTTATCATAAGCTAAGTTAGTCTTAAAAGTTAAATCTTTTGTGATATTGAACTCTAAATAACCATTAGCAGTATAACTATCTCTATCATATCCTACTTTATACATATATAGCGAACCATAAGCATTTTCATTATTAAAAGTTGGTCTTGTCGCGTTTACACTTTGTCCAACTACACCTCCTCCATAATCGAAGATTTTGTTTCCATTTCCATCATAAACTAAGTTACCACTTCCATCATGTCTATATACTGGATAAATAGACGGAACATTATAAATCCACTGAATTGAACTTTGAAAACTAGAACCACTTTGTGAAGGGAAATTTTGTTTTGATGTAGAATAAAACATTGTAACACCAGCCTTCATCCAGTTATTAATCTTAGTATCAAGAGTTAATCTAGAGTTTATTCTTTCAAATTTTGATGTAACAACATTTCCTTCTTGAGACAAATAGTTTGAAGTAAAATTATATCTTGTACTTGAACTACCTCCAGAAAAAGATAAAGTATGTTCTGATCTTACTGCCGCATTATTTAACATTAGACCTTCCCAATCAGTATCCCACAATTTATTAGTCGTAACTAAATTACCGTTAGCATCAACAGGATTAGCAACTCCATATGGATTATAACCTATAGAAGATATTAAACTATTAGACGCATTTAAACCCGCTGTTGCTTGCAGTTTGCCCACTAACATATTGGTTTGAATTTCTAATTGCTTCCCAATTTAATTTCATATAATCATCAGTACTAACACGCTTATGCAAAGGCACTGCATTATCAGCAAAACCAACAGTTGTTGTAAAATTCACTTTTGGAGCTGAATCAAATTTACCTCTCTTCGTAGTAATTAAGATTACACCATTAGCTCCCCTTGAACCATACAATGCAGTAGAAGACGCATCTTTCAAAACACTCATTGATTCTATTTGATCAGCACTAATAGAGTTAATATTTCCACTATAAGGAGCTCCATCCAAAACAATTAATGGTTCTGCCGAAGCATTAATAGAATTCACACCTCTAATACGAATCGTTGGATTTTCACCTGGCATACCACCAGCCGCAATAATATTTACCCCTGCAACACTACCTTGTAATGCAGTCATAACGTTTGTTGCTTGTTGTTTTAGAAGGACGTCAGAACTTAATATTGCAACTGACCCTACGATAGACTTTGCTTTTTGTTTACCATAAGCTACAATCACAACTTCCTCAAGAGTCTTAGAAGCTGAGATCATGGCTACATCAATCTGATTTGAAGTCCCAACAGTAACCCTTTTTTCTTCCATTCCTATAAAAGAAAAAAATAATTATGTCTCCTGTTTGTGCCTTTATTAAATATGTTCCATCAAAATCAGTTTGAACGCCCTGTTTTGAACCTTGAACAGTTACATTTACTCCTGGAGCAGGACCACTAGCATCTGTTACAATTCCCTTAATGTTTCTTTCTTGCGCCATCATCAATTGCATTGATAATGTTAGTACAAAGAAAAAAATCCATTGTAATTTTAATTTCATTTTTATTTATTTTGAATTAGTAGGAAACAAACATCTTAATTATTTCTTAAAATCACAAACCATTTTTTAATAGTTTCTAAGGATTTTTTAATGTTTAATTAACACTTGCAATAAATAATCCAACAAATTCGTCGATACACCTACTTATGTTTAACAAAATGGTTAAATAGGACTTTTTTATCACTTTAATTTTTTAACATTAATTTAACTTTTCCAACTGTAACAAGGTTAATTTAACAAATAACAATCTTATTTTTTTGTAGAATTTAACCTATTAAAAATAGTCTTTTAATTTTGTCTTGATTTCGTTTTTGTCTTTATTCTTTTGATTTCATTAAAAAAAATACTCCAAACACAATTAAAAGCAGTTTTAAATTCAATCAAATCGTCAAAAACACAAAAAAATCTAAGCGTTAGTAAAAATGATATTTGATTACCTATTTCCATAAATATTACAAAAACATATAGATAACTTTTTGCTATTTTTTAAGACTTCATTTTAGGTCAATTTTCAAAAAATGATAATATTTGCGTTTTAAAAAAAGAAAGAATGCTCGAAAAAAATTTCTCAGGATTTATTTTGGAAACTGGAACTGATGAAGCCGGAAGAGGATGCCTCGCCGGCCCCGTTACTGCATACTGCTATAATTCTTCCCGCAGATTTTGAGAATATACTATTAAACGATAGCAAACAATTATCTGAAAAAACAAGAGCTCTTTTAAGACCAATTATAGAAAAAGAAGCACTTTGTTTTGCTGTAACGCATTTACTTCCAGATGAAATTGACGAAATAAATATTCTGAATGCCTCAATGAAAGGAATGCAGGAATGCATTTTAAAATTAAAGCATGTCCCTGAATTTATTATTGTAGATGGAAACCGTGCTTTGAATGCCAAGCTTGGACTTAAAAATACTTTTGGAAGACAGTTTTCTACTGATGAAATTGCGCTGTTAAAATCGATTCCGAATCAAAGTATTATAAAAGGTGATGGGAAATTTTTGAGTATTGTCTGCAGCTTCTGTTTTGGCTAAAACATATCGTGACGAATATATGGACCAGATTCACGAAGAATTTCCGATGTACAACTGGAAACAAAACAAAGGATATCCGACTAAAGAGCATCGAGAAGCGATAAAAAAATTCGGAACAACAAAATACCACCGAATGAGTTTTAGACTTCTTCCTGAACAATTAGAATTAAATTTCTTCGAATAAAAAAAAGACTTATCTAAATGGATAAGTCTTTTTTCTTGTATCAATTAAACTATTTCAGCTTCAAATAAATTCTTTAAATGTTTTAGAATTTTTGCTTTTACTTCGTCTTCGTCAACTTTTTCTACTCCAAGTTCTACGTTTAAAGAGGTAACTCCTTTTCCGCGTATACCGCACGGAATAATATTATCAAAATAGCCTAAATCTACGTTTACATTTAAAGCAAATCCATGCATGGTGACCCAGCGCGAAGCGCGAACGCCCATAGCACATATTTTACGCGCAAACGGAGTTCCTGCACCCAGCCAGACTCCCGTTTCTCCTTCGCTCCTGCCCGATTCTAAGCCATATTCTGCTAACGTCATAATAATTGATTCTTCGAGAAATCGGAGGTATTTATGAATGTCTGTAAAGAAATTTTCTAAATCAAGAATTGGATAACCAACAATTTGTCCTGGTCCGTGATACGTAATATCGCCGCCTCGATTGATTTTATAGAAAGTTGCTCCTTTGGCTTCGAGTTGTTTTTCGTTTAATAATAAGTTTTCTAAATCGCCGCTTTTGCCTAAAGTGTACACATGCGGATGCTCAACAAATAATAAATAATTTGGTGTTGGCAGATCAAGTTCTTCTCTCCTGTTTTTGATTTTTAAATCGACTATGTCTTTAAAAATTTCTTCCTGATATTCCCAAGTCGATTTGTAATCTTTATTTCCCAGATCCTGAAGTTGGATTTTTTTATTCATTTTAATTATTTTTCAAACTCAACGTCAAAGTTAAGTTTGTCGGGATTCTCCATATAATCCGTAAAAGGGTATTGAATTGTAATTGATTTTCGATCGTCGCTGAATAATGCAGTTGGGTTAGAGACTTTCTTAATCTTTTTTGGAAAGTGATATTTTACAATATAGTTTGAAGATGCAAACATCATTTTTGTCATATCGGGAGCAGAATCTTTTGCTTTTGCCGCTAGTTTTTGTTGATCGATTACTGCTTTTCTTGTAAATTTCTTTCCGTCGTATGTATAACTTAATGTACTGTTATTATCTCCAAAACCACTTCCAAGCGACCCCGCACTGGCTCCTCCTTCTAATTTTTGAAATGTACTCATCGTCTGTAGAATATCCTGCAGTTCGTTTACATTTTTAAAATCGGTTCCTAATGTCATTAAAAACTGTTTTTGCGTTGCACTCATTTTGGTTGTAACTACAAAGTTCTCGAGTTTTTTAAGCTCTTTTTGAGTTTCAGGAGATAATTTAGCAATACTATCTTTTTTCTGTTCAAACAATTGTTTGAAAGTAAAAGTAGAGTCGATATCTTTTTTGGCGTCTTCTCCCATTTGACCTGCAATTTGATCACCAGCCATTTCCATTAAGGCAGAAGCATCCATATCGACAGCAAATTTTCCAGTTCCGTTGTCATTGATATAAATATTTTCAGTAAAAGTACAGCTTGTTAATGTCGCTATTAAAAAAGAAAAACTTAGTAATTTGTATAATTTCATGGTGTTGCTAATTTTTATCAAAGATACGAAGACTTTTTAATTGTTGATTTGTTTAATTTGTTTAAGCGGTGAATCGTTTAATTGTTGAACCGTTTAATCGTTTAATCGTTTAATCGTTTGATTGTTGAATCGTTGAACTGTTGAATTGTTGAACTGTTGAATTGTTAATTTGTTTAATCGTTTAATTGTTGAACCGTTTAATCGTTTGATTGTTGAATCGTTGAATTGCTGAATCGTTGAATCGTTGAATTGTTGAATTGTTGAATCGTTGAATTGTTGAATCTGTTAACTATATGGACGTAAACTATCGTTTTTTTCTGTAGATTACTCAATCCTAAATCTATTCTAAAACAACTTCCAAATTTGTTATTTCAGGATTACCGTAAAAATCTGAAAGCAGAAATTCTAAGGTGAAAAACTTTTTATCGGAACTAATAACCGCTTTAGGGTTGGAAACTGATTTTATATTTCTCGGAAAATGATATTTTAAAACATAAATCTGCATCAAATTTGAGGCACCATAACGTTTTGTAAACTTCTCAGATTCTTGCTTTGCTTTTTCTAATTCTTCTGTATTTATGATCGTAATCGTTCTTTTAAAAACCTCACCATCAAAGTCATATCCAATTCTGTAACAATGATTTTCTGCAGTCAAAGCATAATTATGCTGAATATCCGAGGCATAATCTTCCGTTTTGTATAAATCTGGAATTTCTGAGACCTTATTAAAATGAAGTGATAATTCATTTTTAAATTCTTTTTCAAAGGAACTTTTTTTAAGATGTACATTTACATTCTCATACCTTCGAAATAACTCCTGCTCTTGTGGTGTATATTTTGAAAAATTTTCTTTGTATGCATCGATATATTCTCTGAAAACATAGGTGGTATCTTCAAAAATATTTTCTTTAGAATATTCTTCACCAGCCAATTGCATATAACTGTTTTCGTCTCTAAGTCGCTCCACTTTTATAGTGCCGCTTCCGTCTGAATCGATGATAATAGTTTCGGTAATTTGACAGCTTGTAAATAAAACTAGAATTAATAAACTTGATAGGTATTTCATTTTTTCGAGAAAGTTGTAAGTTTTGAGTTCTAAGATAATCAGTTTTTTAGTTATTTTCATACAATATAAAAGTCTGATAAAAACAAAATGGTCTAATCCAGCCCCGATAGAAGTGTAAATCCTTTTATGTCGGGGTTCGACATAAAAGATTGAAACGGATAGCGGGACAAAAGGTACTTGAAACCCAATAAATTGCCGCTTTAAAAAATCTAAAAACTGCATTCTAAATTCTACATTCTTTTCTTTATCTTTGCACACTTAAAAAAAAGAGCACAAAATGGCATTATCAGAACAAGAAATCATCAGAAGAGAAAAACTTCAAAACTTACGCAGTCTGGGAATCAATCCTTATCCAGCTAATCTTTTTCCTGTAAATCATACTTCTAAGCAAATAAAGGAGTCGTTTGAAGAAGGTAAGAAGGTTATCGTTGCGGGTCGTTTGATGAGCGTGAGAGATCAGGGAAAAGCTTGTTTTGCTGAATTGCAGGATAGCGACGGACGTATTCAATTGTACGTAAACCGCGATGTTTTGTGTGAAGGTGATGATAAAACCTTATACAATACGGTTTTTAAAAAATTAACTGATTTAGGTGATTTTATTGGTATTGAAGGAGAATTATTTACTACAAAAGTGGGTGCACAATGTATTCGTGTTGACGGATTTACTTTTTTGAGTAAAACTTTACGTCCGCTTCCTTTACCAAAAGTAGACGAAGAAGGAAACGTTCATGATGCGTTTAACGATGCTGAATTACGTTACAGAATGCGTTACGTAGACTTAACGGTTAATCCGCAGGTTAAAGAAACTTTTATCAAACGTACAAAGTTATTTACAGCAATGCGTGGTTACTTTAACGACGCTGGATATCTTGAGGTTGATACTCCTGTTTTACAGTCAATTCCTGGTGGAGTCTGCTACGCGTCCGTTTATCACGCACCATAATTCGCTTGATATGCCGCTTTACATGCGTATTGCGAATGAATTATATTTAAAGAGACTAATTGTTGGTGGATTTGAAGGTGTTTATGAGTTTTCTAGAAACTTCCGTAATGAAGGAATGGACAGAACGCATAATCCTGAATTTACTGCAATGGAAATATATGTAGCTTATAAAGACTACAACTGGATGATGGAATTTGCTGAAGGTTTGCTGGAGCATTGCGCAGTTGCCGTAAATGGAACCAGCGAAGTTACTTTTGGCGAGCACACAATCAACTTTAAAGCGCCTTATGCACGTGTTACAATGACAGATTCTATCAAACATTTTACTGGTTTTGATATTTCTGGAAAAAGCGAAGAAGAATTATTCGAAGCCGCAAGAGGCATGGGAATTGACGTTGACAACACAATGGGTAAAGGAAAATTAATCGATGAAATTTTTGGAGCAAAATGCGAAGGAAATTATATTCAGCCAACTTTTATTACTGATTATCCAAAAGAAATGTCTCCTTTATGTAAAGAGCATAGAGACAATCCAGATCTTACAGAGCGTTTTGAATTGATGGTTTGTGGTAAAGAAATTGCAAATGCATATTCTGAATTAAACGACCCAATTGATCAGCGTGAGCGTTTTGAAGATCAAATGCGTTTGGTCGCAAAAGGTGATGATGAAGCAAACGGAATTATCGATGAGGATTTCTTAAGAGCCCTTGAATATGGTATGCCTCCAACTTCTGGAATGGGAATTGGAATGGATCGTTTGATTATGTATTTAACAAACAATGCATCGATTCAGGAAGTTTTATTGTTCCCACAAATGCGTCCGGAGAAAAAACAAGCTCAGATTGAACTTTCTGATGAAGAGAAATTTATCGTAGATTTATTGAAAGGAAATGAAAATAAAATGGATCTGCAAGCAATTAAAAATTACTGCGAATTTAAGCGGTAAAAAATGGGATGCATCTATGAAAAACTTATCTAAACATGGTTTGACTAAGGTTGCTGTTGAAGGTGAGTTTAAATTTGTGGAGTTGGTGGAGTAATTTTTTAAAATTCCAATTTTTGGAAATTCCAAATTCCAAAATTGATTCTAATATTCAAACCCGACAGGTTTTAAAAACCTGTCGGGTTTTTTCGTATAATTTGCATAACTTTGATTTTTAAAATATATTATTATGGGCACTTTAGAAATAAAATTAGAGATATTTGATAAGCTCAAGAATATTGAAGATGTTACTTTATTAGAAAAAATTAGAAACCTTCTAAAAAATACAGATGCTTCTGATGATTATCAATTTGAGGAATACGAAATAGATATGCTTAAAGAAAGTGAAGAAGATATAAAATATGGAAGAGTTATTTCACAAGAAGATTTAGACAAAGAAGATTTAGAATGGCTGTCAAAATAATTTGGACTACAACTGCAGTTTTACAAAGACGAAAAATATTAAGTTACTGGACCAAAAGAAATAAATCTGCAACATATTCGAAGAAACTAATTATTGAAATAGCAGAAAGGGTTCAATTTCTGGCAAGTAATCCTGAAATCTACATTAAAACCAGTTTTCCAGATATTAGAAGATCAATCTTAGGACATTACAATATTTTTTATAAAATAACTAGTGAAGAATTAATTATAATTGCATTTTGGGATAATAGACAAAATCCTAAAACACTTTCTAAAATTTTAAAAAAATAGTTGTATTATCAAATATTCAAACCCGACCGGGTTTAAAACCGGTCGGGTTTGAATATTTTAAAACGCATACTTCTCTAATTTCTTTCCTTGAATATCTAAAACCTTAGTACTTTCTTTCGGAACCTCGCCATTCCATTTTTCCTGAACAGAAGGATTTGAAGGATATTTTCCACCTTTCATTTTTAAGAGATGAAACTTTCCTCCAGTTTCAAAAATAAGATCATAAAACTTTTCAGTTGATGAAGTGGTTACATAAATAGGAAAATTGGTTATGGTAAAACGATTTATTACGCTTCCATCATTATTTAAAATATATCCCGAACAACCGCCGCTTCCGCAGAAATACGGATTGGAAAAACCGACAAGGTATTCGTCTTTTTTATCATTATTCAAATCAAAAGCTTCATAATAAAAAAACCGATCATCTTTTGTCATTGCAGGAAGATCTTTCTCTAATAAAACATTTAATTGTTTTCGAATCACGTCGACTGCTTTATCTTCTTTTGCCGGCGCGTCACTCACGTCAGCAGTACCCGCAACGGTTTTTGACAATGTATCTTCGGCGATTGTTTTAATGATACTTTTATCATCGGTTTTATCTTTGTTCTGACAGGAATATATTGTTAGTATTCCCAAGACTATTAAAAGTTTCTTTTTCATAATTTCTTTTATTTAAATTCTTAAGATTATGTTTTTACTTCAAATCTATTTAAACTAATAAAGCGACTTTGTTTTCAATATCATTTTGCGTAAGTAATGATTTTATATTATTAAACGTAACCAAGGCAATCTGCGTTAAAGCTTCATTGGTGAAAAATGCCTGATGCGCTGTAACCAAGACATTCGGAAAACTCATTAAACGCTGAATCGCATCATCCTGAATAATATCTGCAGACAAATCTCTAAAGAACAGCTTTTCTTCCTGTTCGTAAACATCGATTCCTAAATATCCTATTTTGCCTTCTTTTAAACCTTCGATTACGCAGGCTGTTTCAATTAATCCGCCGCGACTTGTATTGATAATCATAACGTGGTCTTTCATTAAAGCAATGGAATCTTTGTTAATGACATGTTTTGTTTGTGCATTTAGCGGACAATGAAGCGAAATAATATCACTCGATTTAAAAATCTCTTCTAAACTCACAAAAGAAACGCCGTCTTTTATCATTTCTTCATTTGTAACAATATCATACGCTAAGACTTTACACCCAAAACCTAAGGCGATTTTTGCGAAAGCTTTCCCGATATTTCCTGTTCCAATGATTCCAATTGTTTTTCCGAATAGATCAAAACCTAATAATCCGTTTAGGGAGAAATTCTGCTCGCGGACTCTGTTGTAGGCTTTATGTGTTTTTCGGTTTAAAGTTAAAATCATTGCCATCGCATGTTCTGCAACTGCCTGAGGAGAATATGCAGGAACACGACAGACTTTTAAATTATATTTTTTCGTCGCTTCTAAATCGACATTATTAAAACCTGCGCAACGCAGTGCGATAATTTTCACTTCTTTTTCTGCTAATTGTTTGATTACTGCTTCATTTACAATATCATTTACAAAGACGCAGACAATTTCAGCTTTTTCAATTAAAATAACGGTTTGCGGATTGAGTTGTGTTTCAAAAAAATCCAATTCAAAACCAAAATCAGAATTGTATTTATTGAAGAACGTTTTGTCGTAAGGCTGGGTTGAGAAGAAGGCTATTTTATTATTGATTGAAACTGCACTCATGATTAAGTTGTTTTTGATAGATTCCTTAAATTTAAGGAATTTATTTTAAAGTGAATTTCTTACAATAAAAAAAGAGCTTTTTACAGCTCTTTCTTCTTGATTATAATACTATATCTTGAAAACCAACTTCTATTACTTTTTCATTTTCTATTTTAACAGCTAGACCATGTTCGGGTTCCCAGCTACAATCAAACAATAGTCCAACTCTTCTAATATCATCTCCAAAATCATATTGTAATAATAAGCCTGTTGGAATCACCAGCTGTTTCAATTTATCGATTGACGGTATTCTTTGTGCAACTTTATCCACTTCATTAAGATCTATTTTCATGGGGCGATAATCCTCAACATTTTCTAAGTAATATTTAAAAATCTGCATTTCAGATTCTTTACTAATTTCTTGCATTTTTTTAGTAAAATTCACAAAAGCCTCTTGTTGATTGGATGTAAACTCTTCATCCTCTTCTCCATATATACTAAGTTCTATTTTTTTAGTTTCTCCAAAAATAGCTAGCTCTGTAGAACCTAGCCATAAATCTTTGTATATAATTTGACCAAATATTTTATCTTTTTTTGTTTTCATACTATATCAGATTTTTAAAAATAATCCTTAACCACTTTTATTTGCGGAAATTCATTTTCAAAACCTTCAACACCTGTAATATCTTTCAAAATTAATTCACCACCATAAATTTCAAATTGAACTACTTTCTTTTCATTTGTAAAGAGAACTCCAAATTCATTTTGCTTTTCATCTTCACAGTAAGATATTAAAAATAAATTATCAGGATCTAGACCTGAGTGTTGCAATAATTCTTTTAAATCTAACCACTCTGTTTTTAAAAGTTCTGTTAATTCTAATATTTCTTCTCTATATAATTCAATTTCTTTATTATCCATATTATTTTTTTTAAATAATCCATATATATAAAATACTAAAAATCAACACGCACATTAATTTCACAAAAATAATACAATATCAAAATTTCAAAATACCATTACAAGCCACAATTATAATAATTGGCGGTACTTTTTACTATTTCCTAATTCTAAAATATTTTTTAATTTGTTAAATAAACTATAATTCTTACAATCGAATTAAACCTAATTAATTTAAAAAAGTCTTATTCCTATAAACAATTAAAAAAACTTAAAAAATGAAAAAATTAATCATCGCGGCTTTGTTATTTGTTGGAGTAGCAAGCTTTGCACAAGACGGCGGTCAAAAGAGAGAAAAATTAACTCCTGAGCGACAGCAATGAAAAACAGTTAGCAAAACTAACAACTGAATTGAGTCTGGATGCTAATCAGCAAGCACAAGTAAAACAATTATTAGCAGATAGAAGCGCTAAAGCGGAAAAATTCAGAGAAGCTCGTAAAGACAAAAAAGACAGTAATACAAAGCCAACTGCTGAAGAAAGAGCGGCTTTCAAAAAACAAATGGAAGACGAAGTTGCAGCAAATGATGCTAAAATGAAATCGATCTTAAAAGCCGACCAATACACAAAATGGAAAACTTTGCAAGAAGAGAAAAAAGATAAAGCGAGAGAAAAAATGAAAGAGCACAGAAAAGAAAAAATCTAATTCTTGCATAAAAAAAGAGGCCTTAAAAGCCTCTTTTTTTGTTTTTACTATTTAATCGGATTCAATATCAAATCAATTCTTTTGATACAATCTTCATAATGATATTTTGTTTCTGTATTAACTGCCGCAGCTTTTCCGGCAGCCGAGCGTTTTTCTCAACATTGTCAATTCTCCTCTTACCAGCGCTCTCAAATCGGATTGAGATACATTGTAATAAACTGTAGATCGATCAGTTGGTTTAATTTCTTCTGTCATCAAATAGCCCATTCTGTCGATATAGGCACGCTGTAAGTTTCTGCGATATACTGTAACATTTGCGACTGAACTTGATTCTTTCCAAATTCCTTTACGAAGATCTTTAAAGAAATCTAAAGCTTTATAGTTATCACCGCTCAGGATTTCATTATCCATCAGTCTTCCAACTCTCCCTAAACTCATTAAATTATTCAGCTGTCTCACCTGCAGATTTCTAAACTTCTCTGTATAACCCGAAAACTCTGTGTTTTGTAATGTTTTTACGTTTACAATCCAAGTTGGAGATTCAAAAGCATTTTTCTGAAGCCAGTTCATTGCTTCTATTTGTTTTGCTTTTGCAACTACTTCGTAAACACTTCCTGCCTGATTTGGCTTTTTGGAATTTTCATAAACTCCTCCAACATTTGTTACAACATGCCCAACATATCGGCTCCAGCAATCCAGTAATTCTTTGTATAATTCTTCTAAATCTTCATAATTATTGGTCGCGCCGCTTGTCCATTCATTTAAATGACCTGCAACAAATTCTAAATTTTTAAATGCATAGGAACTCGCTTTCATCGAATTATTCCCAATATCTTCTGTCTGCGATGTTGGATCAAAAGAGTCGCTTTGTTTTCCAAATTTATAAATTGGATTTCCCGCTTTGTCTAGTATCCATTTATCAAGCGTTGGCACTTCTTCTTCAGGAGAATTCACGTTTGGAATTACTCTGTATCCCCAATTTAAGGCATAATGATCGTAAGCTCCCATTTTACGGATAAAACGAATATTTTTATCACCAGGCTGTGCAATGTAATTGAAACGCGCATAATCCATAATACTTGCTGCAATTCCGTTTTGTTGTGTAAAATCACCATTTCTATAGCTTTCAATATCAAATGCACAACTTGCTCCCATATTATGCGGAAAACCTAATGCATGCCCAACCTCATGAGCAATTACCATTCGCATCATTTCTCCCATTTCTTCATCACTTGTCTGCAAAGTTCGTGCTGACGGATTTGTCGCACCAGTTTCTAGTAAATATCTATTTCTATAAGAACGCAAATGATTGTGATACCAAATAACGTCACTTTCTATAATTTCTCCAGTTCTAGGATCTGAAACGCTTGGGCCAACGGCATTTCGTGTCGTACTTGCTACATAACGAATTACAGAATAGCGAATATCTTCTGGACTGAAATCTGGATCTTCCTCTGTTGTCGGTGCATCTTTTGCAATTATGGCATTCTTAAATCCAGCTGTTTCAAAAGGTTTTTGCCATTCTTCAATTCCTTGTTTAATATATTTTTTTAGTTTTTCTGGTGTCGCAGGATCCAAATAATATACAATTGGTTTTATTGGCTCTACCAATTCTCCTCTGTTATACGCTTCTGGATCTTTTGGTTCCAATCTCCAACGGCGAATATAGGTTTTAAGATCAGATTTAAGTTCGTTGCTTCCGTAATCGTATTGACTCACCGTAAACCATCCCACACGCGAATCTGCTAACCTTGGTTTCATTGGAACTTCTGGCAGTAAAACCATCGATTGGTTCATTTGAATACTTATCGATTCTGATTGTTCAAGCGTTGACGGTTTCGAAGCATTGTATGTAAAGTCCTGAACCACTTCGATATTCATCGGAAAACTTTTCATCGAATTAATAAAACTTCTCGAATCATCGAGTCCTTTTACTTTATAAGTTTCACGCATTTCTGCTGAAATTCCGCTTATTGCTTTTACATCTGTACTGTAAAACTTTGTAACATCAATAACAGTATTTGCTGAGTCTTTGCTAAAAGCAACAATATCAAAAGCATATAATGTTGGCTCATAATTATTTGATTTTACCGAAATACTAATTGGCAGTGTATCATTGGCAACTGCATTATATGATTTTGATTTGATGAGAATCTTATCTTGAAAACGCCGCCAGATAATTAATTGCTCATTAGTTTCAGAACCTGCATTTACATAACCTCCTCCTAAATTAGAAGGCAGTTTTGCAAGCCTGCTTACCAAAAGCATGTCTTTGTTTAGATATTTATTCGGAATCTCGAAATAGTATTTTTTATCGACTTTATGAACCGTAAAAAGGCCGTCGTCTGAAACAGCATCTTTAGTAATTACTTTATTGTAGTCCTTAATAGTAGTTTCTGGTTTCTTTTCTGGCAAAGGTGCCGGAACTTCTTTTTGATCTTTTTTCTTTTTACTCTGGGCAAATTGTTTGGAAGGAAACAGCGTAAAACTGGCTAGTAAAGATAAAATGAAAAATTTCTTCATTTAGTGTTGGTTTAGTGGTTAATTCTCAAACAAAAATAAATTTTACTTACAATTATACAACTAAACCGAATAGTATTAACTTTTTATTAACTAATAAAATTCTTGCATAAAAAAGGCTCAACTTTAGTAAAAGTGAGCCTTTATAATTTATTTTTCTATTAGATTAGAATGTTTTCGAAACTTTATCAATAGCATTAATTGTAAAATCTAAATCTTCGTATGTCAAAGCATCTGTAATAAACCAAGTTTCATAAGCAGATGGCGCGATGTAAATCCCTTCTTGCAATAATCCGTGGAAGAATTTTTTAAACGTTTCGTTATCTCCTTTTGCGACCGTTTGAAAATCTACAACTGGATTGGCATCAAAATGAACAGAAATCATAGAACCTACTCTATTGATTGTAAAAACAACATTATTTCCTTTTAAAACCCTGTCAATTCCTGCTTCTAAATATGCTGTTTTTTCTTCTAAACGTGTAAAAACCTCACGATCATTATTCAATGATTGTAACATCGCTAATCCGGCGACCATCGCTAACGGATTTCCAGATAATGTTCCTGCTTGATAAACCGGACCAAGTGGCGCTAAATAATTCATGATTTCTTGGCGGGCGCAAAAGCACCAACTGGAAGTCCTCCTCCAATTACTTTTCCGAAAGTTACAATATCAGCATTGATATTATACAATTCCTGAACTCCACCGCGAGCTAAACGGAAGCCTGTCATTACCTCATCAAAAATCAGTAAAATTCCGTTTGCTGTACACAATTCCCTTAAACCTTCTAAGAAACCTTTTTGAGGCGGAATACAACCCATATTTCCAGCAACTGCTTCGATAATAATTGCTCGCGATTTCGCCTTTATTAGCTTCTATTAAAGTTTTTACATTCTCTAAATCATTGTATTTTGCCAATAAAGTATCTTTTGCAGTTCCTTCTGTAACACCTGGACTATTTGGAGATCCGAAGGTAACAGCACCACTTCCCGCCTGAATCAAAAATGAATCAGAATGTCCGTGGTAACAGCCGGCAAATTTTATTATTTTATCTCTTTTTGTAAATCCGCGAGCCAGACGAATTGCACTCATACAAGCTTCTGTACCTGAATTTACAAATCTAATTTTATCAATATTTGGAACCATAGAAACCGCTAAAGTCGCAATTTCTGTCTCCAGTTCGGTCGGCATTCCAAATGAAGTTCCCAATTTTGCTTTTTCGACTACCGCATCAACAACAGGCTGATAAGCATGACCCAAAACCATTGGCCCCCAAGAGTTGATGTAATCTATTAATTTGTTTCCGTCTTCATCATATAAATAAGCCCCTTTGGCACTTTTTACAAAAATCGGAGTTCCGCCAACCGCTTTAAATGCTCTAACGGGTGAATTTACGCCTCCTGGAATTACTTTTTCTGTCGCAGCAAAAAGCTGACTACTTCTTTTATATAACATTTTTATATTAGATTTTAGTCCCGAAGCGTCGGGATAGATTTTAGATTATAAAACTGAAAACTTATTTTGGATTTTAGATTAATTTTTTCAAAACTGAAAACTGTCACTGAGACTGAAAACTTATTTCACTTTCAACCTTTGTCCAATTGAAATTGCATTATCGGTTAAATTATTCTTTTGCTTTAAATCATCAACCAATAAATTGAATTTTTTTGAAATGGAATATAGTGTATCTCCTTTTTGAACTTCATATGAATTTGGATCGTATGAATTCATATTTATTTTCGGATCTGAATTCGCAACGGATGAAGAACTTCTAGTTGGAGCCGTTTTATTGATTGGAGCATAATCTCTTCCCGTAACCAGACAATCGTACTGATGCAGATTGTAACGTTCAATATAGCTGATTAACTTATCGGGATATTTAGGATCTGTAGCATAACCTGCCGCTCTCAATCCTTTTGCCCAAGATTTATAATCGTCTTTTTCATAAGTAAATAAAGTCTCATATCTTTTTTTGCCAACCAAAAACAACGCATGATCTCTGTAAGAATCCGAAGCTTGCGGATATTTTCTAAAACATTCCTGAGCAGAATCATCGTCGTGGCGAACACTTTCACCCAGCCATTCTTTGTGGCATTTAATTCCGAAATGATTATTAGCATCAACAGCCAAATCTCCTCTTCCCGCACCAGATTCCAAAATTCCCTGAGCTAAAATAATACTCGCTGGAATTCCGTATGTCTTCATGTTTCCCATTGCAATGTCTTTAAATTGCAAAACATAATTGTTAATTAAATCGCTGGTTACAACTGTTTTTGAAGTAGATTGAATAACCTCAGTTGTATTGTTTGTAGAAGGATAATTTTTGCCAATTGGCTTAACCGGAGTAGTTTTTTTAGTCGTCGCCACTCGCGGTTTCTGAACCGCACGCTTTTCTAGTAGTTGCAATAGCTGGTTTGCTAGACGAACAGCTTGCCAAAACTAATATAGTGAAGAGCAATACAATTTTTTTAATCATTCGTTTTAAGTATTGGTAATTTTTTCTGCTTCAATTTTATATTCATCCCGCTAATTCCCTGCAATCCGCCGGTGTGAATGAGTAAAATTTTTGAATCTGCAGGAAAATAATTTTTGCTGATTAAATCTATAACGCCAAAAACCATCTTTCCTGTATAAATTGGATCTAGGGGCACTTTTGTTTCTTCAAAAAAAGAATTAATAAATTCGATTAATTCCAAATTTACCTTGCCATAACCTCCAAAATGATAGTCAGAAATTAAATTCCAGTTATCTTTTTTTGCAAAAATACGAATTTCATCGGTTAAAAAGTCACCTTTTAACGCTGGAAACCCTAAAATTTTCTGATTTGGCAATGCACTATTAATTAATCCAGAAATTGTACCGCCCGTTCCAACTGCACAGCAAACGTAATTAAAGCCAGCATCTTCATCTGTCAAAATCTCTTCACAGCCTTTTACCGCGAGTTCATTTGTACCGCCTTCAGGAACTAAATAAAAATCGCCAAATTTGTCTTTTAATTTTTCTAAAAATGAAGTTTCGCTTTTTAAACGATATTCTTCTCTTGAAACAAACTCAAATTGCATTCCGTTTTCCTGCGCAAATTTCAAAGTCGGGTTTTCTTCTATTTTATCAAAAAGCTCATCTCCGCGAATGATTCCAATGGTTTTAAAACCCTGCTCTTTTCCCGCATACGCCACCGCGAGCAATATGATTGGAAAATGCTCCGCCAAAAGTCAGTAAGGTTTCTTTGTTTTCGGCTTTCGCCTGAAGTAAGTTGTATTTTAATTTTCGGAATTTATTTCCCGAAACAAACGGATGAATAAGATCCTCCCGTTTAATGGTCAAAGAAACAGCATTCGGAAAATTGATATGAATTTGTTGGTTCAAAATGGAATTTATTTTAATTTGATGTAATCCAGAAACTGAAAAAAAGATCGGTTTTTTAAATAGTCCACATCGGTTTCTTTAGCGTAAGCTTCTCTTTCAAAACTAATATTTCGGTACGCCAGATTTTTATCTTTATATTGTAGCAACCGAATTAAATACTCCAAAAAATACCAAATAAAAAAAGGCAGAATCAGCATTTCTATTTGTTGCTTTAAATGAATTTTTTCGTGATTTACAAAAGTTGCGTTCGATTTATCAAAATCATATTTCATTAAAACAAAAGGAAATAAAGCCATTCCACGATATCCTTTCGGAATTAAATATTTAGCAACAATCAGAAACATTGGCTGTAAAATTTATAAATTTGTAGATATAAAATTATTAGATTTCATTAAAATCATAATCAAATACTTATTTTTGATTTTTAAGAAATAAAATACGACCGAAAGCAGTTTTATGAAAGAGCAAAGTAATGAAAATAAATTAATCGAGGGCGAAGATTTTTATTATACACCCGAAGGTTATAAATGCTTTACCGAAAAACACCACTTAAAAAGAGGTTATTGCTTCGCAAAAGTGTACCGTCATTGCCCGTACGGATATGATAAAAAAACAGGGCGAATAAATAAACCATTGTAAACATACATATTGCATAATTTTTTTAAGGCATAGAAATATAGACAATAGAAATGTAGAAGATGTTTCACTTGTCAAAACAAATATAGTATGTGAGAGAAACTAGTTTCTTTTTTGCAATCTTTTAAAGCATTAAAAATCTATTTTTCTATGTGTTAATTTTTTTACAAATTATCCAATAGGTCAAAAACAATACAAAATGAACATTTTTATAACTAAAAATATACCAGAAGCGGGACTTTTACTACTGCAGGAAAAAGGTTTCAATCTTACTATAAATCCAACAGAAAATGTTTTATCAAGAGAGGAATTTATCAAAATCTGTCAGGAAAATGATGCGCTTCTTAATGTTGGTTCCAGTAATTTGGATGAAGATTTTTTTGAGCAGTGTCCTAATTTAAAGGGGATCGCTTTATTTTCTGTAGGATATGATTCTGTTCATATTCCATCGGCCAATAGTAGAAAAATCCCCGTTGGAAATACGCCTGAAGTTTTAAACAGAGCAACATCAGATACTGCTTTTTTATTGATGCAGAGTGTTGCCAGAAAGTCATTTTATAATCACAAAAGAATCATAAACGGCGAATGGGGAACTTTTAATGCTTTAGCCAATTTAGGGCAGGAACTCTATGGCAAAACATTAGGGATATTTGGTTTGGGAAGAATTGGTTTTGAAATGGCTCAAAAATGTAAAGCCGCATTTGGAATGAACATTATTTACCACAACCGCTCCCACAATGAAAATGCCGAAAAAGAACTTGATGCTCAATATGTAGATTTTGAGACGTTACTTGCGCAAAGTGATGTTTTGAGCGTTCACTCTAATTATACCGACGAAAATAACGAACTCTTTAATAAAGAAACTTTTGCTAAGATGAAACCCAATGCTATTTTCATCAACACTGCAAGAGGAAAATTTCATAATGAAGATGATTTATATAATGCATTGACTAATGATATAATCTGGGGCGCTGGGCTTGACGTTACCAATCCGGAACCCATGAAGCAGGACAACCCATTATTATCGCCGCCAAATTGCTGTGTTTTGCCACACATTGGCTCTGCAACATACGAAGCTAGAAACGGAATGGCAGTTTGTGCCGCACAAAATATTATAGCACTTTCTGAAAATAGAAAAATGCCATTTTGTGTTAATGAAGAGGTTTATTTGTAAATAAATTCCAAATTTTAAATTCCAAATTCCAATCTAAAATATCATATATGGATATTCGTTCGAGAAAATTTAGGATTACGATCCACAAATCCTATCATAGGTCGGATATCCGTTATCCTTAGTTTTTTAATTAGAGAATGTGGCATTTGATAATTGATAAATTCTAATTCTTAAATTCCAAATTCCAATTAAAAATTAAGATCCAATTGGATTCGGAATGTTTCGCTCCGTTGGAGCTTTTGAACGGAACGATTTTGCTTTCTAGAAATATGACGCCTTTCCAAGGCTGAGAAAAACTCCGTAGGAGTGAAATGTCTTTAGAAAAGTGTGTCTCGAAATAAAATTAGCATCCAGAATTTTAGCTCCAGCGGAGCGACATAATTTAAACATACAATAATTTTAGACGTTTGATTTATTCGGATTGAAAAAATCAACAATCTAAAATCTAAAATAAAAAAAATGACTTTCAAAGAACAAATACAACAGGGAATCCCCTCTATATTACCTCCAAAGGCGACGATACGATTTAGCGATTAACCATGCGCCAAAACGAAAAGAAATTCTTTCGGCAGAAGAAAAAAAACTGGCTTTAAAAAATGCCTTACGTTATTTTGAACCGAAACATCACGCCGAGTTAATTCCAGAATTTTCAGAAGAATTAGAAAATTACGGTCGCATATATATGTATCGTTTACGTCCTGATTACAGAATGTACGCGCGACCAATTGATGAATATCCAGGAAAATCATTGCAGGCAAAAGCGATTATGCACATGATCCAGAACAATTTGGATTATGCCGTGGCGCAAGCATCCGCATGAATTGATTACGTACGGCGGAAACGGAGCTGTTTTTCAAAACTGGGCACAATATTTATTGACGATGCAGTATTTGTCTGAAATGACAGACGAGCAGACTTTAACGATGTATTCAGGACATCCGATGGGATTATTTCCTTCGCATAAAGAAGCACCAAGAGTTGTGGTAACTAACGGAATGGTTATACCGAATTACTCCAAACCTGACGATTGGGAAAAAATGAACGCCTTAGGCGTTTCACAATACGGACAAATGACAGCGGGAAGTTATATGTATATTGGTCCGCAGGGAATTGTACACGGAACTACGATTACGGTTTTGAATGGTTTCAGAAAAATAAAATTAAATCCTGAAGGAAATCTTTTTGTAACTTCAGGACTGGGCAGCATGTCTGGCGCTCAGCCAAAAGCGGGAAATATCGCAGGTTGTATTACGGTCTGCGCCGAAGTGAATCCGAAAATTACCAAAATTCGTCATGAACAAGGTTGGATTAATGAAATCGTAACTTCGACAGAAGAATTGGTTAAGAGGGTCAATTCGGCGAAAGCCAATAAAGAAGTAGTTTCGATTGCTTATTTAGGAAATGTGGTTGATGTTTGGGAATGTTTCGATAAAGAAAACATCAAAATTGATTTGGGTTCAGACCAGACTTCATTACATAATCCGTGGGCCGGCGGTTATTATCCAGCTGGAATTTCGTTTCAAGAAGCCAACGAAATGATGGCCAACACTCCTGAATTATTTAAAGAAAAAGTGCAAGAATCTTTACGCCGACAAGCGAAAGCAATCAACAAACATACTGCAAAAGGAACGTACTTTTTTGATTACGGAAATGCCTTTTTATTGGAAGCTTCACGCGCGGGAGCTGATGTAATGGCGGGGAATAATATCGATTTTAAATACCCTAGCTATGTTCAGGACATCATGGGACCAATGTGTTTCGATTACGGTTTTGGTCCTTTTAGATGGGTTTGCACATCTGGAAATCCAGAAGATTTACAAAAAACAGATTTGATTGCAAGTCAGGTTTTAGAAGAAATGTCTAAAACTGCTCCAAATGAAATTCAGCGAGCAAATGCAGGATAACATTAAATGGATTAAAGGTGCGCAGGAAAATAAATTGGTGGTTGGTTCTCAAGCTCGAATTTTATATGCTGATGCTGAAGGACGAGTTAAAATTGCAGAAGCATTTAACCAAGCCATTGCTAAAGGTGAAATTGGAGCGGTTGTTTTAGGTCGTGATCATCATGACGTTTCAGGAACAGATTCTCCTTACCGAGAAACTTCCAATATTTACGACGGATCTCGCTTTACCGCTGATATGGCTATTCAAAACGTAATTGGTGACAGTTTTAGAGGAGCAACCTGGGTTTCTATTCATAATGGCGGCTGCGTTGGCTGGGGAGAGGTTATTAACGGCGGATTTGGTATGGTTCTTGATGGTTCTAAAGAAGCTTCAAAGCGTTTAGCATCAATGCTTTTCTGGGATGTTAATAACGGAATTTCAAGACGAAGCTGGGCTCGAAATGAGGGTGCTGTTTTTGCCATAAAAAGAGCAATGGAAATTGAGCCATTATTAAAAGTAACTTTACCTAATATGGTAGATGAAAGTCTGCTTTAGTTAAAGGATTTTATAATAAAACAAATTGTCATCCTGAGCGAAGTCGAAGGCTAATGAAAAAGAATGGGCTTCGACTTCGCTCAGCCTGACAGAAAAATTAAGTTGTTTTTTAGGATAAACTAATTACAAACAAGAACATTAAATTTCTAATAATATGAAAACATTCAAGTTAATTCCGATTTTACTGCTGTTGATTCTTTCATCCTGCGGCAGTGTTACTGTATATTCTGATTACGACAAAACTGTCGATTTTGCGCCTTACAAGACTTATGCTTTCTTTAAGCCCGGAATTGACAAAGTAGAAATTTCTGATTTGGATAAAAGACGTATCCTGCACGCAATTGATGCAGAAATGCAGGCGAAAGGTCTGACTAAAAGTGAAAATCCCGATTTATTGGTAAATATTTTCACCAAATCAAGAGAACAGGTAAATGTAAACCAATTTAGCGCTGGCTGGGGCTACGGCTGGGGCTGGGGTTGGAATCCGTGGATGATGTATGGCGGTAACCAAACAATGGTTTCTACTTCTACAGAAGGAACGCTTTACATTGATTTAATCGACGCCAAAAAGAAAGAAATGATCTGGCAAGGTGAAGGTCAAGGAACCCTAACCAGAAACATTGACAAGAAAGATCAAAAAGTAGCTGAATTTGTAAATAAAATTTTAGCTCAATATCCGCCGGTTAAAAAGTAGTATACAGTGGCCGTTTTCAGTTTTTTAGAAAAAGTTAAAATAGTTATTGACTTCTTCAAAAAATAATTAATACATTTGTTTTTCAACAAAGAAAAATGAAAAATTTTAATAACATTATGATCGCTATTATTAGCATTATTGCAATTGAGCAGTAATGGCGGAGTGTTATATAAATAAGTAAAATATAATTTATAAGAACCTCCCACATCGGGAGGTTTTTTTATTTAGAAAAACTAAAAAATAGCCACGAATTACACGAATTAGCACGAATTATTTTTTTAACTTAAACTTAAATTAGTAAAAATTGGTGTAATTCGTGGCAACAAAAACAAACAACATGAATCTATTTAACGAAGTACTTAATGCAAAAAAGCGACTCGAAGATGTGGTTGCCGCTACACCTCTAACCCAAAATTTAAATCTTTCAGACGAATTTGATGCTACTATTTTATTAAAAAGAGAAGATTTACAAATTGTCCGGTCGTATAAAATTAGAGGCGCATACAATAAGATTTCTTCGTTAAACGAAAAAGAAAAAGCAAACGGAATTGTTTGTGCGAGTGCTGGTAATCACGCGCAGGGCGTTGCCTATTCCTGTAATCTGCTCGCACATAAAAGGCAAAATTTATATGCCAAAAACTACTCCAAAACAAAAAGTAAAACAAGTTCAATTATTCGGAAAATCTTTTGTTGAAATTGTTTTAACGGGCGATACTTTTGATGATGCGTATGCTTCGGCAACTGCAGATGCCATCAAAAATCATAAAACTTTTATTCATCCGTTTGATGATGAAAAAGTAATTGCCGGACAAGGAACTGTTGGATTAGAAATTCTGGAAAGTTTTAAAGAACCAATCGATTATGTTTTTGTTCCAATTGGCGGCATGGACTGGCTTCTGGATTATCTGAGGTTTTTAGACATTTAAGTCCGCACACTAAGATCATCGGCGTTGAGCCAAAAGGTGCTCCTTCGATGAAAACTTCAATTGAAGAAAATAAAAATACGGCTTTAAAAACGATCGATAAATTTGTTGATGGCGCCGCAGTAAAACAAGTCGGAGATAAAACTTTTGAAATCTGCCGTTATAATCTAGAAGACATTATTTTGGTTCCCGAAGGAAAAGTCTGCACGACAATTTTACGTTTGTACAATGAAGAAGCAATGGTGGTTGAACCTGCTGGTGCTTTGACCATTGCCGCTTTGGATTTTTATAAGGAAAAAATAAAAGGCAAAAATGTAGTGTGCATCGTAAGCGGCAGTAATAACGACATAGAAAGAACTGCGGAGATAAAAGAACGTTCTTTGCTTTATGAAGGTTTGATGCATTATTTTATGATTCAGTTTCCGCAGACGTCCAGGTGCTTTGAAAGAATTTGTAAATAACATTTTAGGCCCGGATGACGATATTACTTATTTTCAGTTTGCCAAGAAAAACAGCCGAGAAGTAGGCTCGGTAGTGGTTGGTTTAGAATTGAAAAACAAAAAAGACATTAAGTCAATCAAAATGAAAATGACGGAGTTTGGTTTCGAGTTTCAATATTTAAATGATAATCAGGATTTGTTTACACAGTTAATTGGGTAATTATTTCGTGAATGATAAATATCATTAAATAAAAAAGAAGTTAAAACGTATTTTTGCATTCTACTTTTAAAATACAAAAAAAATGGCAGCGCTAAAAGATATTTCCACGATAGAAGACATTAAACAAATGGTTGACAGCTTTTATAACAATGTTAGAAAAGATGATCTTATTGGTCCAATTTTTAATGATAAACTGCAAGATCGCTGGGAGCCTCATTTACAAAAAATGTATAATTTCTGGCAGACTATTTTGTTTGATGTACGCGCTTATTCTGGAACGCCATTTCCGCCGCACAAACAATTGCCTGTTGATCAAACTCATTTTGACCGCTGGATTGCAATTTTTAATACCACAATCGATTCCCAATTTGCAGGACCGATAACGGAAGAAGCTAAAATGCGTGCCACAAATATGGCTTTTATGTTCAGCCACAAAATCGAGTACTTTAGAAATGCCGAAAATGAATTAAGAAATTCATCAGGTAAATCTTAAAATACTTGACATTAAAGTTGGAAACTATTTTAAATTAAATAATTTTGATTGATCCAAATACTATCAAAAACAAATCAATCATTAAAATGAAAAAAAGTTATCCTGTTCTTTCTAATTTGTTTCTCTTTTTTTACTCATCTAAACGCACAATCTCAAGCTCCAGTTTCTAATTTATACAAAGGAACTATTGATGGAAAAATACCAATAACGCTTTATATTCAAACAGAAGAGAATCCTTGTACGGCCGATTTAATGTTTGCCTCCATGTATCGCTACGATAAATCTAGCAAATGGATTCAAATCTATCCTACGCAGAACAAAAAAGCTGAAAATGAATTTGTAATGGTTGAACATGGTTTCAGCGGTGTCTTAATTGTAAAGAAAACAGGAAATACTTTCTCTGGTTTATGGATCAGCCCTGACACTAAAAAGCAGTTAAAGGTTGACCTAAAAGAAACTTCAATGACCAAGAAAGAAATTGAAAACTATAAAAACACAATGGAAAGAGTGAGTTTCGATAATAATGACTGCTAAAAGTCCAAATTCTTCCTTTCATTAAAAACTTACAAAAACGCAATAAAATTCACTTTCGAATAAAAATATTGTGAAGAATAGCAAAAATTAGCGGTCTAAATTCGTAATTTTACATTCTAATCTACAACGTTTTCGAAATGAATCCAAATATTGAAACCAATCCGTTATTAGAAAGATTGCCTAAACATTTACAGCAATTTATCAAACCTCAAGATTATAGTGATTATACACCTATTAATCAAGCGGTTTGGCGATATGTGATGCGTAAAAATGTAGATTATCTTTCTAAAGTGGCGCACCATTCTTATTTGGAAGGTTTACGCAAAACTGGAATTGAGATCGACTCTATTCCGAGTATGTATGGCATGAACCGAATTCTAAGCGAAATTGGCTGGGCGAGCAGTTGCAGTCGATGGCTTTATTCCGCCAAATGCTTTTATGGAGTTTCAGGCTTATAATGTTTTAGTTATTGCTTCAGATATCAGACAGTTAGAACATATTGAATATACGCCCGCACCAGATATCATTCATGAAGGTGCCGGCCACGCTCCTATTATTGCCAATCCTGAATATGCCGAATATCTAAGACGGTTTGGGGAAATTGGCTGTAAAGCGATTTCGTCTCACAAAGATTATCAAATGTATGAAGCGATTCGTCTGCTTTCAATTTTAAAAGAAGCCGAAGACACGCCGCAGGAAAAAATTGACGCGACCGAAAAAGCAGTTGCCGATTTACAAAATGATATGGGCGAATTGTCTGAAATGGCTCAAATTAGAAATTTGCATTGGTGGACCGTAGAATATGGTTTGATCGGAAGTGTTGAAGATCCAAAAATTTACGGTGCAGGACTGCTTTCTTCAATTGGAGAAAGTGCTTGGTGCATGACGGAAAATGTGAAGAAAATCCCTTACGATATTTCGGTCGCCAATCAGAATTTTGATATTACGCAGTTACAGCCTCAATTGTATGTAACGCCAACTTTTTCTCATTTAAGTTTGATTTTAGAAGAATTTGCAAATAAAATGGCTTTAAGAACTGGAGGTCTTTCAGGAATCCAAAAATTAATTCACTCCAATGCTTTAGGAACAATTGAATTGAGTACTGGTTTACAAATTTCTGGAGTTTTTACCAATGTAATTGAAGATGAAGGAAAACCTGTTTATATCCAAACAACTGGAAAAACGGCTCTTTCTTACCGCGAAAAAGAATTAGTCGGCCACGGAACTTTAACTCATCCACACGGATTTGGAAGTCCGATTGGAAAATTGAAAGGTTTTAATCTTGCGATAGAAGATATGAGTCCGAAAGATTTACAGGCTTACAGTATTGTAGAAAATGAAACCGTAAAACTGGAATTTGAAGGAAACATTATTGTAGAAGGAGAAATTATTACTGGTTCTAGAAATCTGCATGGCGAAATCATTTTAATCAGTTTTAGAAATTGTACGGTAACGCAGGGAGAAACTATTTTGTTTCAACCCGACTGGGGAAATTATGATATGGCTATAGGTAAAAAAGTCATTTCGGCATTCGCTGGCCCAGCGGATGTAAATAGTTTTGACTTAATAAACATTGTCCCAACAACTCAAACTATTAAAGCAAAACATACCGATGAACGTGATGAATTGGAGATTTTATATGCATCTGTTCGCAATATCAGAAACTCCAAAGAATCTAAAAATGAACTTCAGCCTGTTTTTGAAAAACTGAAAAACAACCATTCTAATGATTGGCTTTTGAGTATTGAAATTGCAGAACTTTTAAAAGATTCTGATGAGAAACAGCTTTTACAGGAAGTATTGGTTTATCTGGATAAATTGAAGGAAAGACGTCCTGAGATTGCACATCTAATTGCTGGTGGTTTGGATTTGATTTTTGATAACTCTTTGTCGCAAAGGCACTAGGGCGCGAAGATTTTTTCACGCAGATTTATAAACCGATAAGCGGGGATTTTTTTTAATCTCGCAGAGACGCGAAGTCGCAAAGTTTTTTTACCACTTTTGTCATCCTGAGGAACGAAGGATCACACTCGTAATTCGACAAAGATTGATAAATTTCTGTACGGAGTTTCTAGTGTGATCCTTCGTTCCTCAGGATGACAAGATTACGATAAAACCTTTGTAACTCTCAACCTTTGAACCTCAAAAAATCACAATCTCAAATCTTGATTTAACTCAGTCTCTGACTCGATAGTTTTTCCGTTGTATTGTAATTTCCATCCCATAGAATTCGTCAAAATTAAAATCTTTGATAATTCACTTATCAATCTATTTTGAGCATTTGTTTTTAAGGAAGATTTTTCGATTTTCTTTGCCAGATTGGCTTTTACTGATTTGTTGATTTTATTGTAATCATCTCCTGTAAACGGATTTAATTTGCTTTGTTCGACATCATAAAACTGAATATCTGGATTTATGGTAATTTCTTCTTTGGGAATATTTAAAATCGTAATCGTTTTATTTTTTTCATCGATGTCGTATTTCATTTGATGCAGATCGTAAGCAACCGTAACATTGGCATTTACAACAACTAATGCTTTCTTCTCAAAAGAAACCATATCCATCAAATACTTCTGTTGGTTTTTATAGGTGATCACTTCTGAAAAATGACCTTCGGTGACAACCAATTTTCCAACATTAAGAATTTCTTGCTGAATTAAATTGGTATTATAATCGATTGTAGAATCATCTTCTTTCTTGAAATCGCAATATTTAAAAGCGAGCACAATTAGTAAAACAATGACACCGACACCTATAATTCTTTTGAGTAAGTTTTGCATTCTAGTTAAATATTTAAGAGCAATTTACTTCTTTTTTTAGTTTTTTCCGCCAAGAATTCGTGAATTTTAGCTAATCTCTTTTGTATTAATCTTTACAATTTCACAAATTAAAATTTGATAAATTCAAGTTAAGCATTCCTGTAATTGTGATAATTAGTGAATTCGTGGCGAATAATTTTAAAAAAGGATATCCGATAGCAATATTCAAAATCAGGTTGTCTTTTCTCCAAGAACTGTCTCCAAAATCTATCTTATCGATCACCCAGCGTTGTCCATCTGGTAATGCCGGATTTCGAAGCGGAATAGCTAAATCTGTTCTCAAGACTAAAAATGACAAATCAAAACGTAAACCGACACCTGCTCCAACGGCAAGTTCTTTCATAAAATCTTTTGAAATTTCGGCTCCGGGTTTATCTGGATCAGCATTTAAAAGCCAAATATTTCCCGCATCTACAAATACCGCTCCACGAACAATACTAAACAATTTAGCTCGATATTCTGTGTTGAATTCCAACTTTAAATCTGCTGATTGGTCTGGCGTATAATTATTATTTGTTGTTGGCGGAATAACATAACTTCCAGGACCTAAAGTTCTTGCTCTAAAGGCTCGAATACTGTTAGTTCCTCCCACAACAAATTGTTTTGATGTCGGGAGAGTATTTGAATTTCCATAGGCGAATCCAGCTCCAACTATCAATCTGCTCGCCAATTCACTCTCTTTTCCCAGCTTCAAATAATGTCTGAAATCGGATTTGATTTTTACATATTGACTAAATGGAACATCAAAAATTGTCTTCACATTATCTTTCTTATAGCTTGCACCTGTTACCAATCCTGTAATGTTTCCCGCTAAATCCAGCTCACCATTAAAATAGATTGTATTTTTTCGACGCTTCTGCATCGTGTTTGTATAAGTAAAATTGTAAGTTGGGCCAAAAATTAACTGCTTTTCGATTACTCTTCTTAGTGCTTCATCTTGTTCTATATCGGCTAAATATTCTGCCGTGACATGATTCGGACTCACATAGGTCACATCAATAACATTCAACTGGTGTTCTTTACGAATATTTTCTTTCCATAAATAGCCAAAAGAAGTATTAAAAGAATTCAGCGCATATAATTGTGTTCTTTTTTGGTATTCGTAACGCAAAGTTGCTTTGGTTCTTGGTACAAATTCACTATTCCCTTCTATATTAAAAGGCGTAATAAATCTAGGCCAAGTCAAACTAACTTCCCCTCCGAGTTTATAAATATTTTTTCCTTTATTTACCCCGCCAAGTTGAAAATCAGCACCGCCAAAGACCGAAGCTGTAAATAATTCTGCACCTCTAAAAAAGTTTCGGTTGTTCCAATTTAAGTTTAATTCTGTTCCAGTGTAACTTGCTGAATTGGTTTTACCTATCACCTCAACACGAATAAATTTTTTAGGAAGCAAGGTTAAATAATAATAGGAATTTAAAGCATTTGGAATAGAATCAGACGGCTTAAATTCATTTTTTACAAAACTAAATGTTCCCAGATTCACAAATCGGTTTAGAGTTAAATTGTGATCTTTTCTATTATATAAATCTCCTTTTTTAAAGTAAATCGTTCGATCATAAACTCTTGGTTTAAAAGTTTCTGCCGTATCAATTATCGTAAAATCTTTGTATTGTGTAATATTTCTTTTTCTGTAAACTGCACTGTCGTTTGTTAGAGAATAATTTGGATACACAAAAATCTTATCAATCTTGTATGATGTTAATGCTTTAGAAGGCGTATCATCTTTTATAACAATTCTAATTTTTACTTCATGGTCGCCTTTGCTGCTGTCGACTTTAGCCAAAAAATAATCGGGATTAAAATAAAAATATCCCTTTTCCTTTAATCGTGCATCAAGACGTTCACGCTCGGCTTTGATCAAATCTAAATCGTACGGCTTTCCAACTTTTAAAAGACTTCTTCTACTGCTTCTTGCTAATATTTTTGATATTTTTAAAGAGTCATCTGGAAAAGTAACGCTTTTTATGATGTATTGTTTTTTCGGAGTAACGGTGTATTCTGCAGTTACTCTTTTATTTCGAACAGTCGAATCGGCACTAACACGGGTTTTAAAATAACCTCTGTTTTCTGCAAAATTTCTTAAAATCGATGCGTTATAATCCAGATCAACTTTGCTAAATAAAACGGGCGCTTCTCCCACTTTATTTCGGAGCCAATATCGTGTTCCCTTTTGTTTTTTAGGTTCGCCAGCCAAATTATAAATCCATAATTTAGGTCGTAAACCCAAAATTTGTTTGTTAGGTTTTGGTCTTAGTAAACCTTCCAGTTCCGTTTCCAGCGCTTTACGATCTTTCTTTTTCATCAGCGAATCTTTTACGGTAACCGAACCTCCAACATAAAGCAAATCGCCCTCTGGAAGATATTTTGTATTACTGCATCCTGCCATAAAAATCAAGGAAAACAGTGCAATACACTTTATATAAAATTGTCTTATATGTCTATGTTTTCTGTTCATTTCCTTCAATTTGTTTTTCCTCTTGATTTTGTAATTCTGGCTTTTCTTTTTCTTCCTTTTCTTTCTGCTTTTGTTTTTCTTTTCTTAGTTTTTCTTCTCTAATCATTTCTTTTTCCTGCTCACTGCGATGAAAAAGTTCTCTAAACTTATTGTAACTCATTGTAATAACAAACGCAACTCCTGTTTCAACAACCTGACCTTCTACGGCCACTTGATATTGGTTTTTTCTGTAGGCACGAACCATATATCTTCCGTCTTTTGTCAGTTGATAATCTAAAGCAACGTCTCCAGCGATATTGGTACTTTCTTCATTGGCACGTTCCTGCCCTTCCACACCAAAACTGCTTCCTACTGTTACTTTCAATCGGTCATCCAATAATCTTTTAGAAACTTCAACGTTAAGATCGGTTCTATTTTCCATAGTTCCAGTCGTGTAATCTTCTGTTGATTCTAAGTCAAAGTTCACTTCAAATCCCGAAACCAATTCTCCTGCCAAATTGTTTAATTGTCTGCGAAAGTATTTTACTCACACTTTGTCTGGCAAAAGATTCTGCACTTGCCCCGTCGCTTTCGCTTGAAAATGGATTTTCACCAACAAATCTGTTTAACAATAAAAGGGCAAAAACCTGTTTATTTAATTCGGCAGGATCTTGTTCCAATTGTTTTAGTTTTGTCTGCGTAAGTTCAACTACATCCGAGGCAACATTGTAATTTCCTTCTGGAAGAGTAATTCCAAAAGAAATCTCAGGCTTCATCAACTCGCCGTTCATTTTCAATAAAGTCTGGAAAGGAAGTTTTTGTTTGTATGTATTTTGCACACTCGGCGGTTCGCTTTTTAACTGATTGCCTAATAAATCAATTGGCGCAAGCATCTACTTTGTAAATTGCCGTAATATTTAAATTTGCCATTGTTGGCTCTCCATTCCATGTAATGTAGTCGCCTTTTTGAATATCAAATTTTCTTCTGATTCCATTAAAATTCATTTCGTAAGCACCATCAGAAAACTCATATTTACCAGTCAAAGTTGTTTTACCCGACTTATCAATTCCACCAACCAATTCTGCTTCTCCCTGCAATTTCAAATAATCACCATTTCCTTTATCAATTAGTAAAGTAAGTTCTGCCTCTTTATCAATTGTAATAGCAACATTTACATCCAGTCCTTTTAATTCCGATTGATCGAGTTGATTCTGCATGTCAACCGTTTGTTTCAGATACATATTATCTTCATCAACAAACTCCACAATTCCCTCACGATCAGCAATCGAAGGATCTGATTGCGGCATTACAACCGTAAATTTGGTTTCTTTATTTATTTTGATTGTTCCATCAATAACTGGACTATCTAGACTTCCTTTAATATTTAGTTTGGTATCCAAAAATAAGTCGCCGTAAAACAAATCGTTGTCTGCCGCTTTAGAATTTATAGCTCTAAAATCATTTGCTTCTACCAAAAGATTAAAATTATACTTTATAAAATCAGCCGACTGGATTGATCCATTTACATACAGTTCATTATCATTTTCATCAAAAACAGAGAATTTATCAAATGAAATGGTTTCATTATTAAAAGTGATTTTTTCTTTTCCAATTTTAAAGTACGAATTCAATTGCGTAACCCTAAAAGCGAGCATCGTTAAAATTCAATTCCCCATTAATTTTTGGAGCCGAGGTATTTCCAGTTAATTTAAAGTTTCCTGATAAAAACCCTTTTCCTTCGGTTATATTCCCCATGCTGAAACCTTGGATACTTTTAATATTCAGTTTATTGATTGCAACATCAAAATCAAAGTTTCCAGCATCTAATTTATATTCTCCTGTTAATTTTAGATCATTTCCTTCATCACTTAAAGCTACATTTGCCGCAAGTGTATTGGCAGTTTTATTGTCTACTTTTATCTCTAAGTCGCCGACTTTTTCGCCTTTAAAAGTAAAATCATCAATTTTTAAGTCTGATGTAAAAGTTGGGCTTGTCAGTACGTTTTCGACCAAAGCATTTCCGTTGATCAACCCTTGCATTAATAACTCGTCTTTTTTAACCATATTCATAATGGTTTCAATCTTGAAGTTGACAAAATCAACCTGAAGCGGCGCGTTATTTTCAGTTCCCTGGGATTGAATTTTTAATTCGTTTCCTGCATTGCTCAAATAAAATTTATTGATATAAAGTCTTTTATCTCCAAATTCAACAGCATTTTCTGGATCAACATTCCATTTTTCATAATTTAAAACGAAATTCTCTGCATCGATTTTGAAGATGTTTTTAGCATTTTCATGATTCAAGTTTCCGGCAATAAAATATTGTTGTTTCTCTTTGGCATCTTTTACTTCCAAAGCGTATGTAAGCTCATTGTTTTCTACTTTTCCAGACAAACTTGTAAACGGAATTTTTAGCGATCCGCTTTCTATAGTCGCAACAGAAACCAAATATTCCAACGCATTTTCTTTGGCTTCAATATTGATTCTTCCGTCAGAAATAGTATTATCGGCATACACAATTCTCGGAATCGTTCCTTTTACTTCCAAAGAATCGGTTTGGTTATTGTATTTTCCATTTATTGTAAATGGTTCTAATCCAGTTAATTTTGGTAATAATTTAAAAAGAACAGGATCATTGTCTACTTTTAATTTGAATGCTAATCTCTGCTCATCCGATTCCGAATTTACTTTCGGATTTTGAAGATCAATATATTTTGATAATGATTTTTGAATAGAATTTACTAAAGTCGTCAGCTTGTACTTCCCTACTACCTCAGCTTTTAAGAACTGAGATGAAATTTTGATCGAATTGCTGTCTTTGTCGGCAAAAGCCAAAACACGAATAGAATCTAAAACTATTGGTTCAGCATCCTGCAAGATTTGAATGTTAGACAAAAATACTTTTCCGTTTAAGAAATCAGGATTACTATTCGCAATATCCGCATCTACATTACCGCGAAGTTTCATTGGGCCAGCATGCAGATTTAGTTTTTCTAAATCGGCAATATCCAGGTTTAATTTCAATTTTATGGTTGGATATTTTTGTTTGGTGTCACCGCTTGCAACTAAATCAAAATTAAGATTTGGATCTTTCATTCCAGATTTTACTGCAAAAGATCCGTTTTCGATATTTCCTTTTAAAGCAAGATCTCTATACGTATATCGATTAAAAACCGCTTTTTGAACCAATCCATCAATTGCGGCATTGGCTGTTTTAGGGTCTAAACCATTTCCTTTTACTTTCGCTTTAAGCGTAATTTTTCCAATTGAATCGTTTTTAATCAATCGCCCTAAATCAAAATCAAGCAAATAAACAGTTGCATCGTATTTTTCTCTTTTTTTGATTCGCTGATCAAATAAAGCGTCAACTTTTGCATTTCCAAAACTGCTGTTTAAAGCTAAATTGGTTTTGAAATTTTGAACTGATCCTTTAAATTTCCCCTGCAGATTTAATTGCGAAGGCAGTTGAATATTCTTGGGAATTGTTCCCGCAGGCACAAACATATTAATATCTTTTGCCGTGCTCGAAATCTTTTTAATATCCAAATCGTAATATGCTTTTTGCGCATCTGGAAGTCCAGTGATTTTCCCCGAAAGGGAAACTTTTGTAGCACCAATGCCGCTCATTTCAAATTTTGAAATATTCAGATCTTTTACTTTTCCGCTCACACGGCTATCCACATACAAAATTGCATTTGGATTACTTTTAAACGGATTTGTTTTCTGCAAATCTGGCACAAACAATAAAATGTCTTTAAAACCGATTTTTGACTCTTTTAAATTGGCATCAATTGAAATATTACCAAGATCTTTTTGCAGGCGCTTCCAGCGATTTATATTCAGCTTTGATTTTATCTTGTACAAGAGTTTGCGGTGTTTTTAGATACAAATTATTCAAATACGCACCTTTTGGTCCGTAAAAGAAATCTGTTTTTAAAGCCTGAATCTGCAAGCCGCTTTTTTCGTTTACGGTAAGCGTTTTTATAGCTCCAGAAATTGTATCGTTTGCATAATATAATTTCTCGGCTTTAAAATTGAATTTACTCAAATCTAAATGACTATAATCTAAACCTTTTGTTTTTGGTTTGGACTGCATATCATCAAATTTAAAAGCGATATTTTCTAGATTAGCATCTTTTAATTTTACTTTCCAGCCTGCTTGTTTTATTGCTGTTGAATCTAAATCTGGGGCTTTAATTTGCTTGTCTTGTGCTCCTAATCTTAAATTACCGCTTAGATTTTTCACTTCGAAAGTATCAAAATCTAAAAGCTGTTTATTAAGGTCGATTTCGTTTACAGCCAAGTTTAAGTTTCCTAAACGAATGCCTGAATTTAATTTTGAGTCTTTATTATCGTATAAAATATCGATTTGAGACAACGTGATTTTATCTAATGCCAATTTGAAATCTGGTCGTTTCGAAATCGTATCTACGGTTTTAACCGAAGCTTCAGCAATTTTCTCGACCACATCTTGATCCAAAACTACTTTTAATCCGTTCAAATTGATATTTGGAATATCAAAATCCATTTTATCAAGATCGAATTTATTAAACTTTGTATCAAAATGAGTCAGATTTACGCGAATATCATTCTTAGAGAAATCATCTTTAAAATTAAATTTTACCTGATCGAGGTTTACTTTTACAACAGAAATTTTGAAAGGCTTAGCATCAGGATCTTCTACTTTTGGTTGTTTCGATTCGAATGCTTTAATGATATAGTCGAAGTTAAAAACGCCTTCTTTATTTCTTGAAATATTAGCTTTTACATTTTCAAGTGAAACCGAATTGATTTCGAGTTCGTCTGCTAATCAATTTAAAAAGATCTACATCGACTTCTAATCGTTTACCCGCCAATAAAGTATCTTTTTTTTGATCTTCAAAATAGAAACCTTCAAGAACTACATCTTTGGGAAATTTAATTAAAATTTTATCTAGGGTAACTTTGGTTTTTATTTTATCTTGCAGATACGTGATCGCTTTATCCTTAACGAAATTTTGAACGGATGGAACCTGAATTAATACGATAACAAGTAATAAAAGTGCAACTATAGAAACCACGCACCAAAGCAAGACACGGAGTGTTTTTTTAAGAAAATAAATTGGTTTTTTATTCATACGTCAATAAAACACGATTAGATTAAGTCGCGTTTTTATAGGGCTGTATTTATACAGTTTACAAAATTGTCAATTTTAAACCTTAACAATTTACATAATTATGCGCAATTATTCTAAAATTTCATTGTGGTTTGAATGAAAAGCAAAATTTTAAATTAAGTTTTTCCTGTTAAATTATCCCATAAAGTAATTTTAAACACCTAGTTTTTAAAGATCGATCAGGTTTACATATCCTTCTTCTTTTCCAAATCTGCTTTCGGTTAACAAAGGATTGTTTGGATTTTCTTCATAAGCCCAATCAGTTACACCAAGCTCTTCAAAACGTTCTTTTATTTTTTGATTATAAAAGCCCGCTATAGAGCGAACTCTTCGTTGGATATCTGCACGCGCTGTATCATGTGTGTTTGCGAGCATTTTGATTGGAGTAAATAAATTGCAGATAACCAATTTTGGGGATTCTCATTAGTTTAGTCGACAGAAAAGTTCGGACCAATAATTCATAATCATCCGCAATCGACAATCTTCTGTTATGTCCTCCAATTTCATGATAGACAGATTTTCTCCAAACCCTGATATGATTGGGAACTCCAACAATATGGCGTATTGTTTTTGGATTAATATTCATAGAAATATAGACTTTCATCAATTTCCCCATTACAAACTGGTTTTCATATTTTCCATATCCAAAAGCAAATCCATCTTGGTACGTTAAGGAATTCCAGTTTTCGTCAATCTCTGCGCAATCTGAATAAACGAATCCAACTTCTGGATAATTTTTAAATCTTGCAACTATATCTAATGCACAATCGGGCATTAAATAATCGTCATGATCCAGTTCTGCTAAATAGTCTCCATTGCACATACATCGTCGCACGATGTTTTACTTCGCCAATTAGTCCTCCTGACTTTTCCTTAAAATCATAAACTTTTACTCTTAAATCTTGAGCGACTATATCTTCGGCAATTTTTAAAGTTTTTCCATCATCTGTAGAATCATTAACAATCACCCATTCCCAATTGATGTAGGTCTGCTTTTTTATCGATTCGTAAGTACGAAGAAGTGTTTCTCCTGTATTATAAATTGGTGTAAAAAATGAAATTAAATCATGTGTTTGAGACGATAAAATATAATTCATCGCACAATTATAGGCCATTTCACCAATTTCTTCCTTGTTGCAATCAGGTAAGTTCAGCCATCTTCTCCTTATATCTATTGACAAATTCATTAGATTGGGATATTCTTCAGACGAATTTCCAGTAGTTATAATGCAGTCAGGATTAAAGGAAATAATGTATTCATTTATATTTTCATCATCCCTTAAATAAAATACATCTAATTCGTTCGATTCATAATTACCAAATTGTAAAGATTTAAGTTCTGGCTCCTCATTCCCAATATAAACAATACGGGGTAATCCCATTTTTGATTTTAACGGTTTCATTTTCAACTATTTTTACTTTTTAAATCAGTTTTTATTGCAAAAGTTTTAGACGCTTCACAATGTTCTTGTTTTCTTAAAAGAAAAACAAAAATACAAATAAAATAGGAAAATTCCTTAAATAGATTAAAATATACAACTGAAATTAAAATGAAATATGAGGCAGTTTTTTTCTTAACAAATTAATTTTCAGCTCGAGTTTAGCCAGAAATTTTTTGTGTTGTTCCGATTCGGGATTAAAACTTCTGTGTCGAAGACTTTTCTGAATCTCGTCAACTTCCTGTATTGTTAAAAAACTTTCTTGCGAAATATAATTTTCACTAAAAAGCTTCCAAATATAGTCGATCGCGATTAGATTGGGATGAAGCATATCTTCGTTGTAAAAACGATAATCGCGAAGTTCATCCATCATGATTTCGTAGGAAGGAAAGTATTCAGTATTCCGTTTTACTTTTTCAGTATTCAGAACGAAATGCAACGCCGTAAACAAATGTGATTTGCTAAGTTGGTTTTCTACAAACCCATCTTTAATATGGCGTACTGGAGAAATGGTAAAAATGAAATTGATATTGGAATTTAAAGCCTGAATTAAATGGATTGTATTTTGAATGCTTTTCTGAATTACATCAACCGATAATAGTTCTTTTGAGAATTGTTTTTGAGGCACTTTATGGCAATTGGTCGCTATTTCTTCGCTTTCAATATTTCTATAAATCCAAGAAGTTCCTAAAGTTATTATAATGTGAGTTGCTTCTCTTACTTGTTTATACGTTTCAATTATTGCTTTATTTAGTGTTTCTAATAATTCTTGCCTGTCAGAATTACTTAAATCCGAATGCACTTCGAAACTATGCCAGCGTTCATTATAAAAAAAAATATCTTTTTCTTGAAAAAAATCCTGCTCACAAACTCGTTTAAATAATTTCTCTATCGAAACAGGATTAAATATAATTCCGAATGGATTGGTTTCATTTTGAAATTTAAAATAGTCAAATTTGGCGACCATGTTTTCTGCAAAACAAGAACCCACAGAAAGTATTTTCGAATTATATTCGATTGGAAAATTACTTTTTGAAATTGGGATTTGAGTTCTGAATTGCATAATTTTTGTTTTAAACAAAGTTAAAGATTACTGACGACTCTTTTTATACCTAATTTAATAATAGGTACATTAAAATTAATAAGTAATCCCAATTTCATTTTTGTGATTTTAAGGTAAGTCAGAACTTGTTTGCCATGAACCTCAATAATTTGTTCAACTGATTTGATTTCTAATATTACTTTATTTTCTACTATTAAATCCGCTCGAAATCCAATATCTAAAGATATTCCATCCCAAATAACTGGTAGCGGCTTTTGTCTTTCAACATTTAATCCTCGTTTTACTAATTCGTGATATAATATTGCTTCATAAACTGATTCCAACAATCCCGGTCCAAGTTTTACATGTATTCTGTAACAAACATCAACTACTATTGATGAAATTTCATTTTCTGTCATTTTTTTTCTTCAAAATTACAGAAAAACCCTATATTAAATATTTTATTTATGCGTAAATTTTTGAAATTTAGGAGAAATAAATCACGCAAAGTCGCAGAGTCGCGAAGTGTATTGTCTATTGTGTATTGTGTTAAACTTAACTTTGAAACAAGGGCCAATTTTAATTTGCTTATACATTAAAAAACCACACAGCTAAAACTTTGCGACTCTGCGACTTTGCGTGAAATTGATTAAAACTTTAAAAAAAACTTTCATCATAAACATTTGAAATTTAGAAGAAATAAATCACGCAAAGTCGCAGAGTCGCAAAGTGTATTGTGTATTGTGTTAAACTTAACTTTGAAACAAGGGCCAATTTTAATTTGCTTGTATATTAAAAAACCACACAGCTAAAAACTTTGCGACTCTGCGACTTTGCATGAAATTGACTAAAGCTAAAAAAAAGCTTTAAAAAAAAATTTCACCATAAGCATTTGAAATTTAGGAGAAATAAATCACGCAAAGTCGCAGAGTCGCAAAGTGTATTGTGTATTGTGTATTGTGTTAAACTTAAATTTGAAACAAGGGCCAATTTTAATTTGCTTGTATATTAAAAAACCACACAGCTAAAAACTTTGCGACTCTGCGACTTTGCGTGAAATTGACTAAAGCTTAAAAAAGCTTAAAAAAAGCTTTCACCATAAACATTTGAAATTTAGGAGAAATAAATCACGCAAAGTCGCAGAGTCGCAAAGTGTATTGTGTATTGTGTTAAACTTAAATTTGAAACAGGGGCCTATTTTAATTTACTTGCATATTAAAAAACCACACAGCTAAAAAACTTTGCGACTCTGCGACTTTGCGTGAAATTGACTAAAGTTAAAAAAGCTTAAAAAAAAACTCTCAACATAAACATTTGAAATTTAGAAGAAATAAATCACGCGAAGTCGCAAAGTGCATTGTGTATTGTATGAAACTTAAATTTGAAACAAGGGCTTATTTTAATTTGCTTGTATATTAAAAAACCACACAGCTAAAAACTTTGCGACTCTGCGACTTTGCGTGAAATTGACTAAAGCTAAAAAAGCTTAAAAAAAACTTTCATCATAAACAAACTATTTAAAAATTTACATTTTAAATAACAAAAATGAACTTTACAAACTAAAACAATTGCTTACTTTTGCATCTTCCATTTTTTTAAACTCTATATGAAATTATTATACTCTTATATAATCAAGCATAAAATGCTTTTGCTTTTTGCTTTGATTATGGCTTCCATAAACATTTGTTTCAGTTTATCAGACTCTATTATTACCGGTAAATTAATGCAAGACTGCGGTGTTGGATTGGCAAAATACAAAGGAAACGAAATCGGTTTTATCAAATCTTTATCTTTCTGGCTCGGTCTTTCGCTTGGTGCTCGCAATGATTTCCAGAGTTACTAAAAACTTCCAAGATTATTTCACCAATGTTGTGATCCAGAGAACTGGTGCTCAAATGTATACCGATGGAATTAAAAAATCACTAGATCTGCCTTATGCCGAATTTGAAGATCAGCGAAGCGGTGAAACTTTAAGCAAATTGACGAAAGTTAGAATTGATTCTGAAAAATTAATTACACTTTCTATTTCTTTGATTTTTCAAACCATTATCGGATTCATTTTTGTAATTCTTTATGTTGCCCGAATCGATTTTCGTATTTCGATTATCTTTTTAATTACGGCACCAATTATTGCTTTAGTAAGTTCGTATCTGGGTAAAAAAATTAAAGTTGTTTCTAAGAAAATCGTAAATCAAACCAATGCTTTGGCGGGTTCAACGACCGAAAGTTTACGAAATATCGAACTAGTAAAAAGTCTTGGTTTAACATATCAGGAAGAAAAACGTTTGAATTTAAATACATTTAAAATTCTACAGTTAGAATTAGAAAAAGTTCGTTTTATAAGAAGTTTGAGTTTCATTCAGGGAACAACCGTTCACTTTTTAAGAACTTGTGTTGTTTTTACTTTGTACTATTTCTTGTTTGGAGGAAAAATTATTGTGGGTGATTTGCTTACAATGGTATTTTTTACTTTTTTCATTTTTGGTCCGCTTCAGGAACTTGGAAATTTCATTATTGCTTTGAATGAAACCAAAGTGTCAATGGAAAATTTTAAAACTTTATTGAGCGCTCCAAAAGAATTCCGTCCGAAAAACCCAAAACATGTAGGAGCAATTCAGTCTTTATTGTTTTCGAATGTAAGCTTTCAGCATAAAACGGCTAAATTTAAAGCTGTAGAGAATATCAATTTTGAAATTAAACAAGGCCAAACTGTCGCATTTGTCGGCCCGTCTGGTTCAGGAAAAACAACTTTGGTGAAATTATTGGTTGGATTATACACTCCAGCCGAAGGTCAGGTTTTGTATAATGAGATTGATTCAACAGATATTGATTTGCTTGATTTAAGAAAACAATTAGGTTTTGTTACTCAAGACGCGCAGTTATTCTCTGGAACTATTCGCGAAAATCTTTTATTTGTAAAACCAAATGCAACCGATGAAGATTTGTATGATGCTTTAAAGAGAGCAAGTTGTGATAAACTTTTAAGACGTGCAGAAGATGGATTAAATACTACAATCGGTGAAGGCGGAATCAAAGTTTCTGGTGGAGAAAAACAACGTTTATCTATCGCGAGAGCTATTCTTAGAAATCCGAATTTATTGATTTTTGACGAAGCTACCTCTGCTTTGGATTCTATTACCGAAGAAGAAATTAATGCCACAATTAGAAATATTTCAGATAAAAACCGAATCACTGTTCTAATCGCGCACAGACTTTCGACAGTAATGCACGCGGACAGAATTTTTGTTTTAGAACAAGGAAAAATCATCGAGCAAGGAAAACATGAAGATTTAATTGTCGAAAAAGGCTTGTATTACGCTATGTGGCGCCAGCAAATTGGAGAAAGAAAATAGTTGCGCGTAAAGAATCTCGCAAAGACGCAGAGTCGCAAAGTTTTTTTATAAGCTTTGCGACTCTGTTTTTATTTTAAGTTCTTCATTATAGATTCGAAACTACTCTTTTTATGCCAAACTTGATTATTGCTACATTAAAGTTTATAAGCGATCCTAATTTCATTTTTGTAATTTTGAGATAGGTCAGAACTTGTTTTGCATGTACATCCGTAACCTTCTCAATAGATTTAATTTCTAAAATTACTTTATTTTCAACTATTAAATCTGCTCTAAAACCAATATCCAGATTTATTTGATCCCAAATAACTGGCAGTGCCTTTTGTCTTTCTACATTTAATCCTCGTTAGTTAATTCGTGATACAAGATTGCTTCATAAACAGATTCCAATAATCCTGGACCTAATTTTATGTATTTTGAAACAAACGTCTACAACAATAGCAGAAATTTCATTCTCAGTCATTTTTTTAAAATTTAAAGTAAAAACCTACAAAATTAAAGCTTAAAAAATAAAAACGGTAATCTTTATATAAAAACTTTACGTCTTCGCGACTCGCGGGATTAAAATACACTTTTGACAAAAACCTTAACTTATTATATAAACAAAAAAAAGTCGCAAAGCTTATAAAAAAACTTTGCGACTTCGCGTCTTTGCGAGATTAAAAAACCTTACTTCACGAAATCAATCGCTTTAGTTAAAGCCTCTCCAATTCCATCAACATTTTTACCTCCTGCAGTTGCGAAGAAAGGCTGACCTCCTCCTCCACCTTGGATATATTTACCTAATTCGCGAACGACTTGTCCAGCGTTTAAGTTTTTAGAAGCAACCAATTCTTTAGAGATATAACACGTTAACATTGGTTTTCCTTCATGAGCTGTAGCGAAAACTACAAATAGATTATGATAAGCATTACCCAATTCGTAAGCTAAATCTTTTGCTCCTTCCGGATTTAAATCTACTTGTTTAGCTAAGAATTGAACTCCGTTGATTTCTTGTAATTCTTTAGCTAAATCAGCTTTCATGTTTTTCGCTTTATCTTTCAATAAAACTTCCAATTGTTTTTTCAGCTGTGCATTTTCGTCTTGTAAAGCCAAGATTGATTTTACTGGATCTTGAGCATTTTTAAGTGCTTCTTTAATTTCGCTTAAAGAAACAGCCTGCGTCTCAAAATATTCTTTTGCGACTTCACTTGTAATTGCTTCAATTCTTCTAATTCCAGATGCAACAGCGCCTTCTGAAACAATTTTAAAGTGCCAGATATCAGATGTATTTGCCACGTGTGTTCCATGCCGCACAATTCAACAGAATCACCGAATTTAATCATACGCACTAAATCACCATATTTCTCTCCAAACAAAGCAATTGCACCTTCTTCAATAGCCTGCTCTTTTGGTATTGCTCTTTTTTCAATTAATGGTAAACTTTCACGAATTCTTGCATTTACAAAGTTTTCCACTTCTAACAATTCCTCATCCGTAACTTTAGAAAAATGAGAAAAGTCAAAACGCAATGAAGCATTACGGACCATAGATCCTTTTTGCTCAATATGTGTTCCTAAAATCTTGCGTAAACCTTGGTGCAATAAATGCGTAGCCGAGTGGTTTGACGAAGTTTTAGCTCTTTGGTTTGCATCAACAACTGCATTAAAAGTTGCCGTAATATTTTCTGGTAACGATTGTGTTAAATGTATCGTTTGGTTATTTTCTTTTTTAGTGTCAATGATATAAGTGATATCTCCGTTTTGAGATTCTAAATATCCTTTATCACCCGTTTGTCCTCCGCTTTCTCCGTAAAATGGAGTTGCATTGAACACCAATTGATAGATTTCACCATCTTTTACACTGTCAACTCTACGGTATTTAGTGATTTTTACTTGGTGAGATAATCTGTCATAACCAATAAATTCCTGAATATCATCTTCAACAATGACATTCCAGTCTCCAGCAGTTACTTTTGATGCTGCACGAGATCTTTCTTTTTGTAATTGTAATTGTTCTTGAAATCCTGCTTCGTCTAATTTTAATCCTTTTTCAGAAAGAATCAAAGCTGTTAAATCGATTGGAAAACCGTAAGTATCATACAACTCAAATGCTTTTTTACCATCGATTGTATCGCTAGTATTGTTTAAAATTACAGCATCTAAAAGAATTAATCCTTGATCAAGCGTACGCAAGAAAGAGTTTTCTTCTTCGCGAATCACATTCGAACAAAGTGCTTTCTGCGTTCTGATTTCTGGGAAAGAATCTCCCATCTGCTCGCTTAAAGTTTCAACCAGTTTGTATATAAATGGTTCTTTTGTACCTAAGAAAGTAAATCCGTAACGAATTGCACGACGCAAAATTCTACGAATTACATATCCAGCTCCAGTGTTAGATGGCAATTGACCGTCTGCAATAGCAAAAGCTACAGCACGAACGTGATCTGCAATAACACGAATAGCGATATTCATTTTATTTTGTTGATCACTAATGTTTGTTACTTCATTAGGTGTATATTTTGCTCCGGTAATAGTTTCAATTTCTCTAATTAAAGGCATGAAAACATCTGTATCATAATTTGATGTTTTTCCTTGTAATGCCATACACAAACGCTCAAATCCCATTCCGGTATCAACGTCTTTGCGCAGGAAGTTTTTCCAGCGATCCATCCGCTTTACGGTTAAATTCCATGAATACGTTATTCCAGATTTCAACAACCTGAGCGTTATCACCATTAACTTCTCCTTTTCCTGGTTTCAGCGCTTTTTCCTCTTCAGAACGTAAATCAACGTGAATTTCAGAACAAGGTCCGCATGGTCCTTGATCTCCCATTTCCCAGAAATTATCTTTCTTATTTCCTAGAACAATTCGGTCTTCATCAATTAAAGTCTTCCAAATATCCCAAGCTTCCTGGTCAAACGGAACATTATCTTCTTTACTTCCTTCAAAAACAGAAACGTAAAGATTTTCCTTTGGGATTTTATATACTTCCGTCAATAATTCCCAAGCCCAGTTGATTGCTTCTTTTTTGAAGTAATCTCCAAAAGACCAGTTTCCTAACATCTCAAACATCGTATGGTGATACGTATCAATCCCTACTTCTTCAAGATCATTATGTTTTCCAGAAACACGAAGACATTTTTGCGTATCGGCTATTCTTGGACTTTTTGGAGTTCCGTTCCCTAAGAAAAATTCTTTAAACTGGGCCATTCCCGAGTTATTGAACATTAAGGTTGGGTCATCTTTAAGGACAATAGGAGCCGAAGGGACAATAGTATGTCCTTTACTCTCAAAAAAATCTAAAAATTGTTTACGTACGTCTTGTGATTTCATATTTAAATTAGAAAATGTATCTGTTTACAAATGTGTCAATGTGATAATGTGATAATTAGAAAAAATCTCAAATTAATAATGCGTCAATTTAAAATCGAAAAATAAAAAACTAATGTTTTACAACAATAAATTCGCTATTTTGCGCATTATATAATTATGTAATTCCCCCCAAATTATAAATTATTTTGTTCTTGTAAAAAAGTCTTGAATAACTGAAACAATTGTTCGTTTTGTTCGTCTAACTCATTTTACAAGTCGCAAAAATAGCGTATTTTAAAATATGGCGAAAGTAAAATATTATTACGACTCAGAAAATCTGGCTTATACAAAAATAAAAACCAGAAAAAGAATAAAAATTGGTTACGCATTACTTTTTTTAGTAGCCTCAGCATTGTTTGGTTTTTTAGTTTTTGTCCTTTTAATTAACACACCTTATTTTGAAACGCCAAAAGATCGTTTGCAGGCACGTGAAATTGAAAATTTAAAACTGCAGTATTCTATTTTGAATAAAAAATTGGATGAAATTGACGATGCTTGCAGACGCTTTAGAGGAACGTGACAATAATATTTACAGAGTATATTTTAATAAAGCCGAAATTCCGGATTCGATTAGAAAAGCAGGTTTTAGAAATCCTGATAGATATAAAGCATTAGAAGGTTATAATAATTCGCATGACTGGTTTTAAATACCACAAAACGAGTTGATAAACTCTGGAAAGAATTGGCCATTCAGTCTCAATCGTTAGATGAAATACTAAAATTAGCCGGTGCAAAAGAAAATTTATTATTGGCGATTCCAGCAATTCAGCCTGTTCAAAATGAAAATTTAAAACGTGTTGCTTCTGGTTTTGGATACAGAATCGATCCTTTCACGAAAGTGAGAAAAATGCACAACGGAATGGATTTTACTGCCAACACAGGAGCCCCAATTTTTGCCACTGGTGACGGCGTTGTGGCGAGGGCTGACAACACAGCTTCGGGGTTTGGAAACCATGTAGTGATCAGGCACGGTTTTGGATATGAGAGTTTATATGCCCATTTGAGCAAATACAACTGCAGACCAGGACAACATGTCAAACGCGGCGATGTAATTGGATATGTAGGAAGTACTGGAAGATCTGAAGGACCGCACTGCCATTATGAAGTTCATAAAGATGGTAACGTGGTAAATCCGCTGAACTTTTATTACGGAAATATTTCGGCGGCAGAATATGTAGCGATTTCACATATGGCGAACCAAGAAAATCAATCGTTAGATTAATATCACGAAAAAATAGTATTTTTGAAATAAAATAGAAAAAAACAAATCATGCATATTGAACTTTCTAAAGACAAAAGATATTACAGTATTGGCGAAGTTGCCAAAGCTTTTAATGTCAATGCTTCTTTGATACGATTTTGGGACAGTGAATTTGATATTCTGAAACCTAAAAAAAACGCAAAGGGAAACAGAATGTTCACGCCGGATGATGTTACAAATCTTCAATTAATTTATCACTTGGTCAAAGAAAGAGGTTTTACTCTTGAAGGTGCCAAAATACACTTAAAAGAGGGCCAGAAGAAAACATTAGATAAATTCGAAATAATACGTAAATTAGAGTCCATAAAAACACAGTTAAACGACATCAAAAACGAATTGTAATTAAAAATAGAAATAAACCTAAATTAAAACAAATATGAAAAAGTGGTTAATCCCTGTAGGAATTATTATAGCACTTATTGCTATTATCGCATTTTGGTCGATTGGTATTAAAAATACTGCTTTACAACACAGTCAAGCCGTAAATAAAGAATGGGGAAATGTTCAAACGGCTTACCAAAGACGTAATGATCTTATCGGGAATTTAGTAAACACTGTAAAAGGTGCCGCTGATTTTGAAAAAGGAACTTTAACAGCAGTAATCGAAGCTCGTGCAAAAGCTACTTCTGTAACTATTGATCCAAGTAATGTAACTCCTGAACAATTAAAAGAATTTAACCAAGCACAAAGCGGTGTTAGTTCATCATTATCAAGATTATTGGTATCTGTTGAGCAATATCCAACTTTGAAAGCAAACGAGAATTTCTTGAAACTGCAAGACGAATTGGCAAGTACTGAAAACCAGATTTTAACTGCTAGAACTCGTTTTAACGAAGCTGTACAAGTGTACAACGGATATGTTTTAAAAATTCCAAACAACTGGTTCTTGAGCGAGTACAAAGAAAAACCATACTTTGAAGCTTCTACTGGAGCAGACAAACCGGTTGAAGTAAAATTCTAAAAATCTTTTAGAGAATAATCTAAAATCTATAATCTAAACTCTAAAATTACTCAAATGTCAAAAGTAGAAGATTTTTTATCCAAAGAAGAAGAACAAGAAATTGTTGAAGCTATTCGTGTGGCTGAAAAAAATACTTCTGGCGAAATTAGGGTACATATAGAAAAAACATCTTCTAAAGCTCATTTTGATAGAGCTTTAGAAGTTTTTCATGATTTACGAATGGATGAAACCAAATTACAGAATGGAGTACTGCTCTATTTTGCAGTTGAAGATAAAAATTTCGTGATTTGTGGAGACAAAGGTATTAATGATCTCGTGTCTGTCGATTTTTGGGATTGTACCAAAGATATTATGACGAATCATTTTAAATCTGGAAATTTTAAACAGGGAATTGTTGATGGTATTTTGAATGCCGGTGAACAACTCAAAAAATATTTCCCTTCATTAGCAGATGATACAAACGAACTATCTAACGAAATCTCAAAAGGATAAATAATGAAATATTCCCAAAATAAAATCCCAAATTCCAAAGGAATTTTTCAGTTTACTCTTTTGCTTATTGCGTTTTTTAGCTTCAATACTATTTTTGCTCAATTCGATATTCCCAAAAAACCAAGTTTTCAAACTTCTGTTTACGATTATGCTAATGTTTTAAGTCTTGCTGAGAAAACACAATTAGAAGATAAATTAGTTCGCTATTCAGATTCTACTTCAACTCAAATTGTAGTTATTACCATTGAAAGCCTAAAAGGCGAAGACATTGGTATCCTAACTCCAAAATGGGCTCAGGAATGGGGAATCGGGCAGGCAAAAGAAGATAATGGAGTTTTCATTTTATTAGCTAAAGCAGAAAGAAGAATCTGGATTTCTCCTGGGTATGGTCTTGAAGACCGACTTACAGCTGGTATTGGTGGAGAAATTACAAGAAATATCATTATTCCAGAATTCAAAAAAGGAAGTTATTATAATGGACTTGATAAAGGTGCTGATGCCCTTTTTGATGTTTTTAAAGGAAAATACAAAGGAGAACGTAAAACCAGTAAAGGACAAGATTTTCCAATTTTCCCCTTTATTGTTATCGTAGTAATTGTACTTATTTTACTGGCTCGAAATAAAAGAGGCGGTGGAGGCAATTCTGGTAACAGTGGCGGCGACCCTAGCCTGCTTGACGTTATTATTCTAAGCAATCTTGGAAGAAGCAGCGGAGGCGGATTTGGAGGTTTCGGCGGTGGATCATCTGGCGGAGGCGGAGGCTTCGGCGGTGGATTTGGTGGCGGCGGTTTCTCTGGAGGAGGTTCTGGCGGAAGCTGGTAAACTTATTTTGATCAAGTTTTCTTTGTTTCTCCCGAAGTCTCAGGATCAAGTTTAGGTTTCAATCTTAAAAAATCATACTTTTACATTTTACAATATATTATAGATGTTATCACATAAAGCAAAATACGCCCTTAAGGCCTTACTTTATTTAGCAGAACAAGACGAAAATCACATTTCTAGAACAATAGAAATCGCTGATGGCGCCAATATTCCTAAAAAGTTTTTAGAACAGATTTTATTAGATCTAAAACGAGGACGTTTTGTGAGCAGTAAGCAGGGAAAATTTGGCGGATACTATCTGATTAAATCAAAAAACGACATCACTTTAGCAGAAATTCACCGCTTATTTGACGGTGCAATTGCTCTTTTGCCATGTGCTTCCTTAAATTTTTACGAGCCTTGCTCTGATTGCAAAACCGAGTCTGAGTGCAGTCTGCGCCACGGTTTAATGCTGATTAGAGATAAAACTTTGAAGGCAATGGAAGGCATCACAATAGCTTCATTAGTAAATAAATAAAAAAATATTTTCTAATTCCTAGTAAATCGATAGAATTAATATTTATATTTGCTGAAAATAATAACTAATCATTTACTAAATTTTAACTCATGAAAGTACATTCTAGTCAATCAGGTGTAACAAAACTTTTGCAAAACAAACCAAAAAGACTTTCTACAGCTTCTGAAAGTATTTCATTTATAATGTGTATGTGTTGATTTAAAAAAATTTTATTTTAAATTCTACTAATCATATATACTTAATATAAAAATGAAAACATCAATAAAAAATATCTTTCCAATTTTATTCTTTTTAACCTTCTCTATCTCATTCGCACAAAATATTGAGGGTGTAGTTACAACAAGTGAAAATACACCTTTAGAAGCCGTAAACGTGGTTATTAAAGGAACTACTAATAGTGCCATTACAGATAACAGCGGTAAATTCGTAATCGATTCAAAAGGAAGATTACCATTGACGCTATTGATTCAGTATGTTGGATATAAAACGACTGAACTTGAATTGACTGCAATACCTGCAAGTCCAATTTTAGTTACGCTTAAAGAAGAAAATGAACTTGTTGAAGTTGTGGTTTCTTCTAGACGTCGTATCGAAAAAGTTCAGGATGTGCCAATTGCAATTTCTGTAATTACAGGAAAACAAGCAGAACAAACGGGAGCTTTTAATGTTAACCGTATTAAAGAATTAGTTCCTTCGGTTCAGCTTTATTCTTCTAACCCAAGAAACACTGGTATTAACATTAGAAGTTTAGGTTCTCCATTCGGATTAACCAATGATGGTATCGATCCAGGTGTTGGGTTCTATGTTGATGGTGTTTATTATGCTCGTCCAGTTGCTACAACACTTGACTTTATTGATGTAGAACAAATTGAAGTTTTACGTGGCCCGCAAGGTTCTTTGTTTGGAAAAAATACTACTTCAGGAGCATTCAATATTACAACTCGCAAACCAAGTTTTACTTCTGGTGCTGATTTTGAAGTTAGTTACGGAAATTACTCTTTCTTGCAGGCTAAAGCTTCTGTTACTGGTGCTTTAGGTAAAAAAGTTGCTGGTAGAATCTCTTTTTCTGGTACACAACGTGACGGCTTAGTGGATAATGTTGCAACAGGAAGAGCTACTAATACATTAAATAATCAAGGAATTAGAGGGCAATTACTTTGGACTCCAACTGTAAATACTAATGTTATATTTGTCGCCGATATTACAACGCAACGCCCTGACGGATACGCGCAGGTAATTGCTGGTGTAGCTCCAACTCAGAGAGCGGCTTACCGCCAGTTTGATGCAATTATAGCCGATTTAAATTATCAGCTTCCAAGCCAGAATGCATTTGATCGTAAAATCGACCAAGATACACCATGGCGTTCTAATCAAGATATGGGAGGTTTTTCATTAAATATTGATACGAAAATTGGAGGTGGAACTCTTACTTCAACAACTGCATGGCGTTTTTGGAACTGGGATCCATCAAATGATAGAGATTTTACTGGATTACAAGTATTGGCTAAATCTCAAAACCCAACGAGACAAACTCAAATTACACAGGAAGTTCGTTACGCAGGACAGTTAACTTCTAAAATCAGTGGTGTTGCTGGAGTATTCTTTATCGATCAAACTTCGCAGACTGATGGTACTGAAGAATCTGGAAACGCACAATGGAGATTTGCACAAAGTTCAACAAGTGCTTTATGGAGAACTCCAGGTCTTTTTGAAGGATACGGAATTAAAACCGATGCCAACATTAGAGCTTCGAGCGCGACAGTATTTGGTCAGATTGACTGGGCAATTACAGATCGCCTGCATGTTTTACCAGGTTTGCGTTACAACTTTGATAAAAAAGATGCTCATTATGCCCGTACAACTTATGGAGGTTTACAAACTACAGATCCAGCGTTATTGGCTTTGAAAAGACAAGTTTATTCTGATCAGGCATTTGATTCAGCTATTGACAATACAGATTTTTCTGGAAACATTACAGTTACTTTTAAAGCTTCGGATAGAATTAATGCTTACGGAACATTTGCAAAAAGCTACAAACCAGTTGGTGTAAACGTAGCAGGTCTTCCAACAAATTCTGCTGGACAGCCTTTACTTGAACTTGCCGTTATCAAACCTGAAAAAGTGTATCATTATGAAGTTGGAGTGAAAACTTCTCCATTCAAAAATTCAATTTTCAACTTAGCTTTCTTTAAAACAGATATTAAAGATTTCCAAACAAACGTTCAGGTTTGCTGAATTGGGTGTAAACCGTGGTTATCTTGCAAATGCAGATAAAGTACAAGTTCAAGGTGTAGAATTAGACGCTAGTATTGTTGTAAATCAACATTTAACTATTAATGGTGCTTGCAACTTATACAGATGGAAAATATGTAAAATTTACAAATGCACCGCTTCCTTTAGAAGAAACTGGCGCTCCAGTATCATTTAAAGATGTTTCTGGATCTGCTTTGCCAGGCGCTTCAAGATGGGCAGGTTCTTTAGGAGGTGAACTTTCAGACAATGCAAGATTCTTTGGAAATGCAGGAAAAATTTTCGTAGCGCTTGATTCTTATGCTCGTTCTGAATTTTCTTCAAGCCCTTCGGCTTCAAAATATTTAGTGGTTCAAGGTTACGCGATTTTTAATGCTCGTTTAGGTTTCCGTGCATCACAAGGTTTATCTGTTTACTTTTGGGGACGAAACCTTTTAAATAAAGATTACTACGAACAATTATTGCCTGCAGGTGGAAATTCAGGTCAATATGCAGGAGTATTAGGTGATCAAAGAACTTACGGAATTACATTAAAGTACTCATTGTAAGGTTAGAGTTAATTAGTTTAGTATTAAAACCGAGATATATTTAAAATGTATCTCGGTTTTTTGTTTTTATTCAAATCACAAAAAAAGGAAGTATCAAGTTGGCCTGAATGTTCGCAAGGAATATTTCATCGGTAAAAATTTTTTTTTGTTTTGCTTTGTTTTGCATCCCATAGGGACACCTCTGCTAATGAAAATTAAAATCGACCTCATTTATCAGACGTTCCTACGGAACGTAATAACCTGAACCAAAATTAAGTTCTACCAATGAGACATTCCTACGGAATGAATTTGCATAAACAAAAAAGACATTTATAAAAAAACACCTGATCAAATTTTAATGACTAGGCATTTTTAACCGTTGTACCTTTGAAACTTTGCCCCTTTGCAACTCTAAAACCTTAGAACCTAAGCCTCTCAGCACCTTAGCGCCTTAGCGCCTTAAAATTATCAAACGTTCCTACGGAACGTATAACCGCAACCCAAATTAAGTTCTACCAACGAAACATTCCTACGGAATGAATTGGATTACTAAAAAAGACAACATTTATAAAAAAAACGCCTGATCAAATTAAAATTTGATCAGGCGTTTTAACCTTTGCACCTCTGAACCTTTGCATCTCTGAACCTTTACAACTTTGCCTCTTTGAAACTCTAAACCTTAGAACCTCAGCTTCTAAGCACCTTATAACCTTAAAAAAAATCAAGACCCTCTCTGTCTCTTTCCTCCTTTTTTGCTTTCAGCGAAGTTTCCGATTTTATAAGCTAAAGAAAACATTACATAACGTTTTAAAACTGTATTTTCCTCATCGCGAATCGACGTTGCCGAAATTGTTCTTGTGGCACTTTGGTTTTGATTTAAAACATCATAAACCTTTACTTTAGCATATAATTTTTTATCTAAGAAACCATAAGACAAACTTGTATTCCAAAGAAAGAAATTCTTTTTGAAATCGTCTGAGATGTTTGAATTATAAGTATACCCAAAATCATTTCCGAAAATTAAATTTGCCGGCCAGTACGAGGTTGTCTGCATATTAATTCTGTGAATTACATTTGAAGTAGCATCTCTTGAATAATTCTCATATCGAGTTTCGTTATACGACAAACTATAAGATGGCGCAATCGAAAGTACCTCACCATAATCGTAAGACGCATAAACACTTGGCGTTAAAACAATAGATTTTGCATTATACAAAACATCATTTGTAAATCCTTTATCAAAATTATAATTACCGCTTAAGCGCAATCCGTATCTTACTGTATGTGCATCTTTTTTAACCTGCTGATTCCAGTTTCCTCCAACCGAAGCTGAATACGTTCCCGAAATATTCACATAAGTGGTGTTTCTTTTTCCACTTTCATCATAGATTGAAGTCGAAACAATATCATTATTATAATAATCTCCTTTTATAAAAACACTATAACCAGAACGTGTTCTAAAATCAAAATTCTTAAAATCAATACCAGCGCTGTTTTTTTCAATAGGATTCAAATCTGGATTTCCGATTACACTGTTTAATGGATTATTTAAATTCGCTATCGGCATTAATTGCGTTGCAGATGGAAGCGCATTCGAATAATCATATTTGAAAGTTAAATTCTTTGAACGATTGAATTTGTATCGAAATTGAGCATTTGCATAAGGAAGTGCGTATCTCTTATTTAAATCAGTTGCTTGATTAAGATAAAAAGAATGATTATCAAATTCAACAATTGAAGTTCTCGAGTTTATATTTAATGAATATTTACTTTTCTGCCAGCTGATTCCGACTTTTGGCGTAATTGAGTTTTGCTTTGATGATGTAAAATTTGTAAGCGATAAATTTAAATCTGAATATTGCTGTGCAGTGTCATCAAAATCAAATGTTTTCTGATCATTTGTTGAATTCTGCCAGTTAAAATCAGATCCAAAACGCACTCTAAGAGAATCTGTAATTGGCTCCGTATATTCTACATCTAAAACATATGAATCGCTTTTTGAGGTATTTTTTGCATTCTGATTTCTTTCATCATTGGGCTTTGCATCCTGATAAAAAATAGTTTCAGAAATATTGATTCCGTTAGAATCATTTTTACTGTTATTGTTATTAAAAACCACACTAAGATTTCGTGATTTCTTTTCAAAAACTTTATTAAAATTAATACTGTTTGCAAAGTTAGTATTAGATCCTTCCGTATGCGATGATGCAGTACTTTCGTTAAGCGGATCACCAATTTCATTTTCAGAAAAAGTTGATGAAAAGGAATTGCTGTTAGATTGCGACTGATTTAATTTTGGAGCAACAACAAGACGCATTGTGGGATCAATTTTATATTCTAATTCAAAATTGACATTATTCCCTGTATTTTCATTTCTAGTTTTAGAATCTGACTCGGTCACAATATTTCCAGTTGGAAGAAAACTTACCTGATTCGATTTACTATCATTTTTAGTAACCGCGTTTGTGAAATTATAACTGCTCATAAACTCCAAATCCTTTGTCCAATCATCAGAATAATTAATTCCTGCCAAAGTTGACTGCGTAATTCCTTTTCCGCCTCCGCCGGCACCCTGATTTCCTCCTCTTGCATTACGTCCGCCTCCCATATTATCAAAAACCTCATCCATAGAAAATCCTGTTGAGTTGATATTGTTCGAAGACGCAAGTACACTAATTTTTTGTTTATTCTTAAAAAAGTTCATCATCAAACTGCTTTCATAGCGTTCGTCAGAACCGTATCCGCCAAGAACTTTACCAAAATATCCTTTGTTTTTCTTTTCGTCAATAGTAATATTTACAGTCGAATAATCTGAAGTCGATTCTTGTTTCGCCAGTTCTTCTTTCTTGGTTTTAAAGTCAGAAACCTGAATTTTTTTAATAATATCTGCCGGAAGATTTTTAATCGCAATAGCGCCATCTTTATCAAAAAATGTTTTCCCGTTAACTAAAAACTGATTCACTTCCCGCCCATTCACCGTAATTTTTCCAGTGTTATCAACGTCAAATCCGGGTAACTGCTTCAGTAGAGTCTCAACATTTGCATCGGGACGAACTTTATACGAAGGAGCATTAAATTCTAAAGTGTCTTTTTTGATGGTAATTGGCGGTGCTTCAGATTTTACAATCACCTCATTTAGAACATTTGCATTTTCAATCATATACAATTTGCCAAAGTCTTTACTTTCTGTAAGTCCTTTTTGCTCTTCAAAGTAAGCCTGATATCCTGTATAATTCACTTTTAAAAATACTGGTCTTTCATACTTTTTTGTATTGATAATAAAATTGCCGTTTTTATCAGTCGTAGCATATTCTATAATAGTAGAATCTTTTACGGTAGTAAAATAAACGGTAGCAAGCTCAAGTGGAAGGCTGCGTGTTGATATCAACTACAGTTCCTTTAACAATGATATTATTTTGGGCATTTGCCGAGTAAACAAAAGCTAAAAACAATAGAAATGAATAAATTTTGGTCATAAAATTAGGTTAGTTAGATCAGTAAGACTTAAATAATTGCAAAAGGTTTAATTGTGTTTTTTACATTTATTCAAATATAATGCCAATAAAAAAATGGATCTTATAATTCTATAGACACAAAACATAAAAAAGTCCCTATTACGGGGACTCATTTTTTTATTTTTCTCTAATATAAATATCTATTGGAACTCCAGCAAAATCCCATTTCTCACGAATTTTATTCTCCAGATAACGTTTATAAGGTTCTTTAACGTATTGCGAGCATATTGGCAAAAAATACAAACTGAGGTGTTTGTGTTGGTAACTGCATACAATATTTAATCTTTACATATTTTCCTTTTGTCGCTGGCGATGGATAAGCTTCGATAACTTTCAACATAAATTCATTGAATTTTGAAGTAGGAATTCTTTGTTTTCTATTTTCAAAAACCTGAACCGTAGCTTCAAGTGCTTTCAACAAACGTTGTTTCGTTAAAGCCGAAACGAACAAAATTGGCACATCTGTAAAAGGCATTAATTCTTTTTTAATTTTCTCTTCGTAATCGCGTGTAGACATAGTATCTTTTTCAACCAAATCCCATTTGTTTACTAATATTACAACACCTTTACGGTTTTTCTCTGCCAGCCAGAAAATACTCTGATCCTGACCTTCAAATCCGCGGGTTGCATCGATAACCAATATACAAATATCTGCATGCTCAATCGCACGAACCGAACGCATTACAGAATAAAACTCTAAATCTTCTTTAACCTTTGCTTTACGACGAATACCAGCAGTGTCTACCAAGTTAAATTCGAAACCAAAACGGTCAAATTTAGTATCAATTGCATCACGCGTAGTTCCAGCAATATCCGTTACCATGAAACGATCTTTACCAATTAAGGCATTGATAAAACTAGATTTTCCAGCGTTTGGACGTCCTACAACAGCAAAACGAGGCAGTACCACTTCTTCCTGAACTGGTTCTGGTTTCTCTGGGAAAGAGTCAATCAAAGCATCTAATAAATCCCCTGTTCCACTTCCTGAGATACTTGCAAATGTGAAATATTCACCTAATCCAAGGTTATAAAACTCAACAGCATCTTTCTCACGCATGGCATTATCAACCTTATTTACAGCCAATAAAACTGGTTTTGTTACTTTACGAAGTAACTTAGCAACCGTTTCGTCCATTGGTGTAATACCTTCCTCAACATCAACCACAAAAATAATAACATCGGCTTCATCGATAGCAAGTTCGACTTGTTTACGGATTTCACCTTCAAATACGTCATCAGATCCGCGAACGTATCCACCCGTATCAATAACAGAAAACTCTTTTCCGTTCCACTCGCTTTTACCATAGTTTCTATCACGGGTAACCCCAGATACTGAATCTACAATAGCTTCTCTTCTTTGTATCAGCCTATTAAAAAGGGTCGATTTCCCTACATTAGGTCTTCCTACTATCGCAACAATGTTATTCATTTTTTTTGAATTTTAGTCCCGAAGTCTCGGGATTAGATTTAAATTTTAGACTTCTAGTTTCCTAAAAACCTAACATCTTGGAATCCAAAATGCTTTATTTTAATTTTTTGCAAAGGTAGTCTTTTTTAGTTTGCAGTTATCAGTTTTAAGTATTCAGTAAAAAAACTTATAAAACTGTGACTATAAACTGAAAACTGACCACTTTTTTCAGGAGCTAATCCAGCTGTCCACTCTATCTTTTGTGGTCTCGTTAGAAAAAAAACGAGACCACAAAAGGATGCCGTTTCCATCTGGGCTAGGGCTTCAAGGTATCAAGACATTTTCCGTTTTTTTCCGATTAAACAAATCAACGATTAACCGATTCAACAAAAATTACTGATTATACCCAAATCGTTTCAACATATTAGCATTGCTTCTCCAGTTTTTATTCACTTTTACATATAGTTCGATGTGAATTTGTTTTCCGAAGAATTTCTCTAAATCGGCACGAGCATCGGTTCCTACTTTCTTAAGAGCTGACACCTTTATGTCCTATGATAATTCCTTTTTGTGTTTCGCGTTCGACCATAATTACAGAACGGATTCTAATAATTTTTTCATCCTCAAAAAATTCTTCTGTAACGATTTCAACCGCATACGGAATTTCTTTGCTGTAATTCAACAAGATTTTTTTCACGAATGGTTTCGTTTACAAAGAAACGTTCTGGTTTATCTGTTAATTGGTCTTTTGGATAATAAGCCGGAGATTCTGGCAGTAATTCGATAATTCTTCCAAAAACTTCTGGAACATTAAAATTTTGCAAAGCCGAAATTGGAAAAATTTCTGCATTTGGCACTTTTTCTTTCCAAAAAGAAACCTGCTCTTCCAATTGTTCCTGATTCGAATTATCGATTTTATTTAAAAGAAGTAAAACTGGAATTTTAGCATGAATGATTTTATTAAAGAAAGCTTCGTCTTTTAAGTCCTGCTCTCCTATTTCGACCATGTAAATTAGAATATCAGCATCTTCAAAAGCCGATTTTACGAAGTTCATCATCGACTCCTGCATTTCGTAAGCCGGTTTTATAATTCCGGGAGTATCAGAAAGTACCAATTGAAAATCTTCACCATTTACGATTCCAAGAATACGGTGGCGTGTTGTTTGTGCTTTTGATGTAATGATGGATAATCTTTCTCCAACAAAGGCGTTCATCAATGTTGATTTTCCAACATTTGGATTTCCGATAATGTTTACGAAACCTGCTTTATGTGACATTTGCATATTATTTATTTTGCAAAGGTAGTCATATCAACTCAATACAGAAAATAAAACATTTTTTAAAGTTTTCGTTGGATTTCTCAAAAATCGACGTATCTTTGCACCCGAAACATCGCGGGATAGAGCAGTAGGCGACTCGTCGGGCTCATAACCCGAAGGTCACAGGTTCGAGTCCTGTTCCCGCTACTAAACAAAAGCTTCAGAGAAATCTGGAGCTTTTTTATTTTATTTATTATTATCGGGCTCATATCCGCTACAGTTGGCACAGGTTAGAGTCCTGCTACCCTTAAACGAAAAAAAAAAGCTTAAGATTCCTCTAAAGCTTTTTTTTTCTATGACTTAGCTTTTATATTTTCCACATTAGAGCAATTCCTTGAAATTAACTCTCATATTTCTTTTACAGTTTTATTCCTTATTTTCATAAATGGTTTTTCTACTGTCAAGTGAAGAATGTATGCTCCTAAAACACAAGTTATCATACAAATTAAAAGCATTACATTATTCTCTATTTCAAAATCTTTTAATAGTTTATGAGTTGTAGTAATGATTCCTTTATGTGTCAAATAAATTGAAAAAGAAAGATTGGCAATAAAGGTTGTAATTTTTGAATTCACTTTATATAAAAAACTTGTAGGACTAATGGAGCCAATAACCATAAAACCAAAACCAAGCGCAATTAATGGAAATCCAAAAACAGATACGTTAAAAATTAGTAAGTCTTCACATAAAAAATAAGCCCCAGCCAAAACACATAAGCTTAATAAAAGAAATTGATTACCATATTTTGAAAGCGTGGTCCATAAATTTGGTAAAAATTGATAAATTCCTGCAATTGAAACACCAACTAAAAGTCCGTCTAATCGATTGTAAGTTGGATAGTAAATAAATTTATACCAGTACATCAAGCTATTTTCTTCGCCAATTTTCGGCATGTACAAGTAATTAAAACTATAAAATCTAATTGCAAAACCGAATAAAAACAAGCCTATTAACAGCCAACATGATTTAGAAAACAGTTTTGAAGTTTGCGACACTATTAAAATAATTGGTAAAAAAAGATAAAAATGTTCTTCTACACACAGCGACCAGCAATGCGAAAATGTTCCGTAGTCTTTTAAATTAAGATTGAAATTTTGGGTAAAAGTTAGAAACCTCCAAATTGAAGGTAAAGATTCTTTTTCCCTGAAATACGGGATGCAAAAATAAATCGCAACTGTCGCTAAATACGCAGGAACAATTCTAAAAAATCGTTTAATAAAAAAAACTTTAAACGAAATTAACTGCCCGTTTTTAATTTGCAGAAAGAGCTGTGAGGAAATTAAAAATCCACTTAACACAAAAAACAAATCAACGCCGGTCCAGCCAAATGATGTCGCATCAGGAAGCCATTCGGGTTCTCCGCCACTCACAATAAAATAATGAAAAAAGAAAACTAAAACAATAGCAAAAGCTCGTAAATGATCAAGCCCGTATAGTTTTTCATGAGCTTTAATCTCCAATTTATCTATCACTTTATATTGCTAATTTTAAGTTTGTTTTTCTCTGTAAACGGTAAACAAACATAACACTTAACTTTTCAATTTTGACGAAAAAGGAAAGTAAATTCAAAGTATTTTTTCACATTTAGCATCTTATAAATAAATCGATTTTTTTTCAATTATTTTATAGATGTGCCATATCTTGAACCGCTTTTGTTGAAAGCTTTTTTTTGTTTTGGTTTCTCACAGCTTTCGGTAAGTCTCTTCCCAAGCGGTGAGAATTTGCTTTTTTTATGTAAATTAGCCACGTCTCACGGCTAACAGTACTCCCAAAAAACCGAAGACAATACAAAAGAATAAATTGATCCTATATTTAACTGACCAATGACAAATAACTGTTTAAACTGTAACAACGTAATAGTAGACAAATTTTGCAAGCAATTGCGACCAATCAACATCTACACATAGATTTTCATTACCTCACGTTTTACAACACGATTTTATTCACGGAATATTTCATTTTGATACAGGATTTTTCTACACAATAAAAAAATTATTTACCAGACCTGGACATAGCATTAGAGAATATGTACAAGGAAAAAGAGTAAAGCACTTTAATTATTTTTCAACCATAATTCTTTTACTAGCAATTGGTTACTTTCTAAAAAAATGGACAAATTTAGATGCGTCTGTTTTATACGAAGATAAAAAACAAGTAGAAGGCGTTTTAAAAGTACTAAAGGAGTATTCAAAAATTGCAATTTTCCTTCATATACCAATTATTTCTTTTCTGAGCTATTTGTTCTTTAAAAAAAGCAACCAAAATTACACCGAAAATCTCGTTCTCAATTTGTATTTGTTATGCGGAACATTAGTAATTAGTTTTATACTAATAATCTGTATGATCTTTAGTGACAACAAAGACTTTCTTCTTTTTGTAAACTATTTGCTGACTGCATTAACCTTTTTGTATGTCATAATTTTCTATTATCAATTCTTTTCTGCTTTCGATTATAAAAAAAATGAATTAATTATTCGAGTTATTTGTCTTGCAATTTTGTACTTATTGACCAAACAAATAATGAACAATATGTTGAACATAATTGGACTTAAATATTTTCATTAATTCAAATCAAAGAGATTATCCCAGACAAAAGTTATAAAAACAAAGCTTCAGAGAAATCTGGGGCTTTTTTTGTATTGAACTGAGTATATATTTTTCAAAATAAAATAAAAATGAAACAAAAACCAAAAGAATATTCTTTCAAAAAGGAGTAATTCTAGTTTTTTTTTGAAATTTTTTAATACCGAAAAAAAGCTTCTTTTTCCTTTTTACTAAACAAAACAACCAATTATTAATCAAATAAATACAGCTGAAATTAACCCAATTAATTTACCACTGAATTCTTTTAAATACGGCAATTTCAGAATAATTTAAATAATTTTTTTTCAAAAAAATTTTGAGTATTTTAAAAATAGTTGCACTTTTGCACCCGCAATAAAGAAGCAGGCCCGTTCGTCTATCGGTTAGGACGCATGGTTTTCATCCATGTAAGAGCGGTTCGATTCCGCTACGGGCTACTAAGAAAAAGCTCCAGAGAAATCTGGAGCTTTTTTGTTATATTAGTTTTTCCTCACTGTTTGATTGGTAACAGGTTCTTCGATTTTGCAAACCGTCCAATGTTAAGTTATTATTTAAATTCCACATTTTCCAATAACTGCGTTTATCTTAATAAATGTTTTTATAAATTTGCGATCCTATATTGAAACCTATCATTTTTAATTCAGAATTATGACTTTCACATAATTACCTTAAATTCTTTTTCAGAAACAAATCATATCATAATTATAAATAACTACAATGCTTAAAAAAAACAAACCCCAAGTTCTATTTTTTATTCTTTTAAATTTATTTTTTACCCTTAATTCATTTTCTCAAAAAAGTATTTATGCTGGGATTGAAATTGGCCGTAGAGCAATAAAAGTTTCTGTTCTTGATGTAAATAATATCAAGAAAGCCGATTATAAAATCCTTTCTTTCTGGACAGAAAGAATTCCTTTTGCAGATCATATCGTCGCTTCTGGCGAGCTTACTACAGAAGATATCACGAAAACAAGTAATACCGTTTTTGATCAATTGAAAAAAATCAGAGCTGAGCACAAAATTCTAGAAGAAAACATCTTTATTGTTGCGGCTCCCGTTTTCGAATCTGCACGTAATATTGACGTTTTAAAAAATAAAATTTCTTCTCTTACCAGTAAAGAATTGGAAATACTGGATGTTAACGAAGAAGCAAAAACATTAGTTAAAGGCGCTATTCCTCCAGTTGATTTTGCTAACGCTTTCCTTTTGGATATTGGTGCTCAAACCACTAAGGGCGGTTATATTGATGAATTAAAAGACAACAAATTAGAGTTTATTCCTTTAGCATTAGATTTTGGAACAATGACATTAACGGATGCTGTAGAAAAAACAGTTGTTAATAAGAGCCAGATTAATGATATGTCTACTTATCAGGAAAAATCTTTTGACTTTAACCCTGTTTTACGCAAGAAAACAAAAGAAATGTTTGACGCAAATCCGCCTTTGGAAAAAAAGGATAAATTATACTTATCTGGCGGGGCTGTTTGGGCATTTTCAACGTTATATTATAATGAAAACGTGAAAGAGCATTATATTGCTTTAACTCTGCAAGATGTTATTGATTACGATGCTGTTTTGAAAAACAATTTTACCAAATTTACTACTCTTGCTAAAACCAATAAAGAAGCAACTAGAGTTTTAAGCACGTATGACCAAAAATACCTGATTTCAGCAAATAATATTTTAGTGACTTGTCTGGAAAGTATTCCAAATTTAGCAAGAAAGAAAATATACTTTGTAAAAGAGGGACAAGTAACCTGGCTTATCTCTTATATCGCAGATCGATCTAAAAAAATAAATACTAATTTCTAAAAAAGTATTTTCTACAATACAAAGCTTCAGAGAAATCTGGAGCTTTTTTAATTAGATCCAATATTAGTTTCTTTAACTAACAAATCATTAATTCTATCCAAGAGCTCCATTTCATCCGAAGGAAATAAATGAAGTGCCTGCTCTAAAACCAATCCTACGCATAGCCGATTTTCTACCATTATCCTGCTCCAGCGCCAGGATGCATAATTTCAGCATATTTGTAATAATACAACCGAGCTCTGAATAATTTAAAACTCTAATTTCTGCATTACAAAATTGACCATCAGCTGGCTTTAGAATATTTAAATATTTCGTTGATAGTCTTTTAATGTATTCTAATTTTTTTAATTCATCTATTTCCATCTTACATTGTTTTATATCACAATGCAAATTTGTTCATATATTTCTGTTAATTGGTTATCTTATATGATAAACCTCAAAAAATAATAGAAAATTAGAATTCCTGTAAAAACAAAAAATGTAACTGTTACACAAAAATTATAATTGTGCATCATTTACAAAACGACGAATTTTATCACATCGCTTTTTTTTACCGTTTGTTTCTTTTCTAATAATTGAAGATGATTTTCGGCACAAAGAATTTTTTCTGTTGTACCATTTTTTTGAATTTCAATCAAATAATGAAAATCCCTCTCTTTTGAAGTAGATTTTATTATAAGCCCCTTTTTAAAATCCATTTTTCTTTCGATCACTGTCGCCTTATAAGATCTCCCACTCAATGCAGTGTAGGATACATCTTGTCCTTGTGTAAATTTCATCGTTTTAGCAATTCGATTATTAATATTCGCTAATACTAGTACGCTCATTTAGAGATAAATCAATCAATAAGGGGGTTTGATTAATTTTTCATACAGTTGCGCAATTTAGATAAATCGAAAAAACCTCAACCACGTATTTATACCTGTTTTTAAGTCTGCGTAAAAATTAATTCCTCAATATATAGTTATTTTCTTGTTATAAAAAATTGATACAATTTAGAACAGTGATTTCCAGTTCCTTTTTGAGCCAAATGAGTAGTTTTGAATAGATTAATTTTCTTTTCAAAAACAATTAAATAAGATCAAAATGGTACATGAAAGAGTGATGGAGAAATTGGCGATCTTAGCTGATGCGACCAAATATGATGTTTCTTGTTCTTCGAGTCAAAGCAATCGCAAGAACAAAAATAAGGGTTTGGGCGATGCATCCGCAAATGGCATTTGTCATTCGTATACAGAAGACGGACGCTGTGTGTCTCTGCTGAAAATTTTATTAACCAATCATTGTATTTTTGACTGCGCCTATTGTGTAAGCCGAAAAAGTAACGACATAAAACGTGTCGCTTTTTACGGTTCAGGAAGTGGTAGATCTTACAATTGGTTTTTACAGAAGAAATTATATCGAAGGATTGTTTTTGAGTTCGGGCATATTTGACAATCCCGATTTTACAATGGAACGCCTTGTTAGAATTGCAAAGAAATTACGATTAGAGGAAAATTTTAATGGGTACATTCATCTCAAAGCAATTCCAGGTGCCAGTGACGAACTATTAAAAGAGGCAGGATTATATGCAGACCGTTTAAGTGTCAATGTCGAAATGCCAACAGAAAAAAGTCTAAAACTTCTTGCACCAGATAAAAATCATGTCGATGTGATTAAGCCTATGGAATATCTTAAAAATGAAATTGCGGGTCACAAAGAGGAAAAAAAATTAAACTATAAAGCGCCGCTTTTTGCACCAGCCGGTCAAAGTACACAAATGGTTATTGGCGCTACACAAGAAAATGATCTTGAAATTTTAGGAATGGCCAATTATTTCTACGAAAAAATGAGCATGAAACGTGTTTATTATTCTGGATATGTGCCAATAAGTTACGACCACAGACTTCCTGCAATTGGAACTCCAGTTCCGATGATTCGAGAAAATCGCTTGTATCAAGCTGATTGGCTGATTCGTTTTTACGGATTTAATGTAAACGAAATTGTTGGTTTTGACCAGCCTAATCTTGATCTCGATATTGACCCAAAATTAGGATGGGCTTTGCGAAATATGGATCAATTTCCTGTTGATATCAATACCGCAGATCTTGAATTAATTAAGCGTATTCCTGGAATAGGATTTTTGAGTGCCAAAAAAATTGTTGCGACTCGAAAGTTCAAAAAATTAGAGCCTCAGGATTTGCAAAAATTAGGAATTGCTTACAATCGTTCGAAATATTTTCTGGCTTTTGCTTCGCCTTTTCACCTGCAGAAAGATCTGACTTCAATTCAAATAAAAAGTCAGATTCTGAATTTACAGAACAGTAAATACAAAAATAATTTTTCGAACCAGCTTGCTTTATTTTAATCCAAATGACACAAGTAATTTATGATGGAAGTTACGAAGGCTGGCTTACAGCAGTTTTTGAGATTTATGAATACAAACTCAAAGATATAGTTTTTGCAAAAAATGAAGCTTCTGGCGCTTTACTTTTTTCTAATATTCATACTGTAATAACAGATAATGCTAAAGCAGACCGCGTATTGGAACGCCTGAGAAAAAAGCTTTCTTCTGCTGGATTTTATGCTGTTTACGGTGCTTTTTTATCAGAATTAAATCAAATTGAAGAAACGTTATTTCGATTTGTAGCGTACGCCTTTTCAAGCTCCATTAATATCGAACAAGATCTAAGTAATAATGATGTTTTAAATGTTAGAAAAGCGACACATTTAACGGGAAAAGAAAGTCATAGAATGAAAGCGTTTGTGCGTTTCAAACTCACAAAAGACGAATTGTATTATGCGATCGTCGAACCCGATTGCAATGTTTTACCGATTATAGAAAAGCATTTTAAAAACCGTTATGCCGATCAACGCTGGCTGATTTATGATTCCAAACGCAAATACGGAATTTACTACGACCTTGAAAATGTTTCAACGGTCGAAATAAAGTTTGATGCAGAAACTTCCTCATCAAAATTTTTAGCTGAAATATCTGATGAAGATGAAGAATTTTTCCAGAATTTATGGCGCAACTATTTTAGCAGCGTCAACATTGAATCGCGAAAAAACACCAAACTTCATCTCCAGCATATACCCAAAAGATATTGGAAAAATTTGACAGAGAAAATTCCTGATCTCAAAAATAGAAAGTAATTGTTATTTACTATTTTTTAGCGCATCCAGCAATTCTGCAAGATTTACAACTCCATAAGTAGAACAATAATCTGACACTGCGTAAGGCAATATCAGGCTGTCGTTATGAATAATCGCCCCGCAGGAATACACGACATTTGGCACATAACCTTCGCGCTCATCTTCAAGAGGAGAAAGCAACGGTTCTGTAAGTCTTCCAATTTCTTTCGACGGATCGTCTAAATCAAATAAGGAAGCCCCTATGCAATAGCGTCTCATTGTACCCACACCGTGCGTAATAACAAGCCAGCCTTCTTCTGTCCACAGCGACGAACCGCAATTTCCAATTTGCGTCAACTCCCACGTGTAACGAGGTTCTTGCAGTAAAATTGGCGTATTCCATTGTGTAGCCCGCTCAGAATACATAATGTAATTATTCACTCCGTCAATTCGGGCAAGCATGGCATATTTCCCTTTTATTTTTCTTGGAAACAAGGCTAAATTTTTATTTTGTGCACCAGCTCCGTGAAGCGACATTACTCTAAAACTATAAAAATCTTCAGTAGAAATAAGTTTCGGTAATATCGTATGTCCGTTATAAGCTGTGTAAGTTGCCATTACGCGAACTGAATTATCATCATCGACAAAACGAACAAAACGAGCATCTTCTATCCCACGGCTTTCAGAATCTGAAATTGGAAAAATGACACGTTCTGTAATATCAGAATCGTGTTTGAATTGTATGTCGTAAAACGAATTGGCCAGCCAAAGTATTTCCTGCAATGCGGTTTTTCTTTCTTCACGAATAATAGGATCACTCAAAGCGGTGTTTAGTATGTTTTTAAGAATCGCAAATTCAAATTCATCAGGAAGATCCTGCATAATCTGGGTAATATATTTATCCGTAGTATGCATTTCCATCAATTTAGTCAGAAATCGTTCTTTATTAAATAGGGTCTTATGTTCAATTTCGGCTTTATCAATATGACTTCCAATTTTCATTATATGCAGATTATTGTCTCTGTCTAAGATTCCTCTTCTAAAAACAATAGACGAAATATGACCTTCTCCCGTAGCACGAAAAGAAATAACGACACGTTTTTCTCCCGCTTCTAATCCGGTTTGGTCAAAATCTTCTACAATTGAAGGATTAAAAATCGCCGCAGATTCAATCGCATATTCCATGGTGCAATAAGAACCAATAAGCATTTTTCGATCCAAAGACATTGCTTCATAATCAATCTTCATTGCTTCTATTATAGGTCTTATTCTTTCGCAATGTCTAAAAAACACTGCTGAAATATTTCGATGACGTCTCGCAAATTCACGAAGCGTCTGCTCTAAAGTCTGTAATACTTGTTTTTCATCCAGCATCATGATCCGAAGTACCATTTGCTGAGTTCGTTCGTTACCATTCATAAAATATCGGGCAACAACTCTTCTAGAATCTGGTGTAAATTTTATATTTTTTCGGACAACTGATACTCTCATAAATATGTTTTTGGTTAAAATAAAACGGGCAAAATCTTTATTCTACAACAAGTTAATAATTTTGTTAAAGAAAAGGCTTAAATTTTTATTAAACTTTCGAAGTTATCCGGTATTCCGACCTAAAATATTAAACTACAAAAGCTATTAATTGAAACGGGACAAATAATTAAATTGTTGTGATCAAGACTTTTTTTGCTATTTTCGTTTCCATACTTTAAAAAGCAATCTAAAGAAATGAACAATAAAGTTAAAGTTTTGAGAGAGGAAAAAAATATGACTCAAAATGAATTGGCTGAAAAATCTGGGCTTTTCCCTGCGAACAATTCAGAGAATTGAAGCCGGCAATATTCTTAAAGGATTTACATTAAAAACAATTGCGCAATCTTTAGGAACAATTCCAGAAAATCTAATTATTAAAAAAGAAAATAACGGAATTGAAAGAGCCAAAATCATTAATCTTTCTGCCTTATCTGGACTTATAATCCCCTTTGGAAGTATTATTTTTCCTTTAATCTTAACGTATAAAACAAAAGATCTTACAAACAGAGAACTTGGAAAACAAATTATAACGATTCACCTTTTTTTGAGTCTTATGCTTTCCTTTCTACTAATTGTAAGTCCGTTTATTCAAAAGGCTTTTTCTATCGATTTTCCACTTTTTCTTATTCCATTAATTACAATTCTCTTCTTAAAATTAGTTGTTGTTGTGCTAAACGGAATCAGTTTGAACAAGAACCAAAGTCTTGCTATTAAACTAAAAAACAACTTCTTATAATTCAAGTCATAAAAATGACGTAAAAATGTCATATCGTTTTTGCATGAAAATTGGAACCTAAATCCGAATCTTGCAGAAAAAATCAGCTATGAAATTATTTAAGAAAATTGCGTCGATTACTTTAGTCGTTATTGTTTTGTTTTTGTTGGGAGGATATTTTTATTTCCAGAAGAAATTTACACCGCCAGAGAACTATCTGACACTATCTGGAACAGCAGAAAATATTCCTATAAAATGGATTTCTGATAAAGAAAACCCAAATACTGCATTGCTCTTGCCTGTAAAACTCAACGGAATCGAAAAGACGTTTTATATGCAGTTTGATTCAGGTTCGCCAATTACCGCATTTTACAAAAATTCTTTAGAATCTATTTCTGAAAAATTTCAAAATCAGATTAAAATTAATGCGGAGGAAAATGAGATTTCTTCAGGTTTTAAGATCGGAAACATGAATGTTGCTTCTGCTCATTTTGAAGTCTTGAATTATGGCGACAAAATTAATTTTGATGATCCAAATTCCGAAAATATAATTGGCACAATTGGAACCGATTTATTAGAAAAACGAATTACCATTTTTGATTTTAAAAACAATAAATGCTCGTTTGTACACCAAATACAAGAAACCAGTTTTATAGATTTTGAATTTAAAAAACGTAAAATATTAATTCCTGCCTCAGTCGAAAACGAAAACCTAAAACTATTATACGATTCTGGAACGAGCGGTTACGAATTTATTACCACAAAAGAAGTCTGGGAAAAATACAAAATCAAAAACAGCGAGATAAAAACGGAAAAAGGAAATTCGTGGGGAAATATTTTAAGTGTTTTTTCGGCTGTGGCAAATCAGAAAATACAATTTGGAAATCTGTCCTTAAAACTTTCTGAGGTTACCTACATCGAAGGCACATCGAAACTGCAAAACTTTCTAATGAAACGCTCTGGAATGCAGGGAATGATTGGAAACAAACTTTTCCTTAATCATACACTAATTCTCGATTGCAAAAACGAAAAATTTAAACTGGAATAAAAGTAATTTTCTTTTCGATAAATAGAAATTAAGAGTTTTGCTCTATGATGGTTTTAACGTTCTCTATAAAAGCGTCTGTATCTTTGACTTCTTGTTTTATTGATAAATGATGATCTGACAAATTGTATTGTTCGATCATGTCTTTTTTCAAATATTTCAACATCGATTCAAGGCTTCGCGTATCATTTTGGCCTTGTCTTTTTATTTCATTGTGTTTGCTTTCAATATACTTTAAAGTCTCTTTTAACTTTTGAACGTTTAATTTTCCTGTCATTTATCGTTGCTTAAAATTATAAAAAAATAACAGCTAGAAATGTGGTCAGACTCAATATGCTCCAAAAACCAATATCATTTGAATTTGCCTCATTCCTAGCCATTATCTTTTGACACTTACGTTCAAATTGACCATTTGGTTTGAAATGAATTCATTTTTTTATTGCTTTTTGAATTGATAAAAAATAATTTATTGGCTTACAATAATTTACATTCAAAAAATAATTTGATTTTATGAAAATTTTAAAAGGATGAATGCGATTACAAAGCATTTTCGATGCAGGAATTCACAACTTTCAGAACATCAAAACATTATCAAAAAATATTCAAAATTGTGAATATCTATTTTGAGATTTAACTATTTATTTTCCTGTAAAATTTATCTTTGGCATCCTTAAAATTTAAAAGAGATGAGCGTAGTTTGGTACGAATGCAAAGTAAAATATAGAAAAACAGATGAAACTGGCGGACAAAAAGTTTTAACCGAACCATATTTGGTTGACGCATTGTCTTATACAGAAGCTGAAAAAAGAATTAATGAAGAAATGGTCGCTTATATTAGTGAAGAATTTAAAATCACCAATATTAAAGTTGCTAATTATGCTGAAATTCATCCGTTTGAAAATACCGACAGATGGTTTAAATCTAAGGTTTCTTTGATCGCTTATGATGAAGAAAGCGGTAAAGAGAGAAAAACGAGTATGTATATGCTTATTCAGGCAAATGACGTTCGTGAAGCTTATGACAATACGATTCATGTAATGAAAAACTCTATGGGAGAATATTCGATTCCAGCAATTTCAGAATCGCCTATTATGGATGTTTTTCCTTATTTCAGCGGTGAAGAAGGAGAATCTGAAATGTTGGAAAGATTCAATGCGCTAAAAGCTTCAAAACCTGAAAAAGCAGAAGCTGAAATCGTAGATCACATGGAATTTGAAACAGCAGAAGAGGAATAATTTCTTTTTAATTTTCAAAAAGAAAATTCCAAATTCCAATAAAAGAAATTCAATATTATAAAATGGCTTCAGAGAAATCTGAGGCTTTTTTTATTCAAAATAAATCTTATATTCGTTTAACATATGCGCTGACATAAAACCATTTACAACCAAAAACCAAAACCTTCATGACTAAAAAAACAGCGCTTTTAATTGGGTTTATTATTCTAAAATTTGTTTTACAATATGTTTTAATTAGTCCCGAATATGATTTGCGGCGCGACGAATATCTGCATCTCGATCAGGGGCACCATTTGGCTTGGGGTTATTTATCTGTTCCGCCTGTTACGTCTTGGTTTTCATATCTTATTTTCCTTCTTGGAAATTCGGTTTTCTGGGTCAAGTTCTTCCCTGCCCTATTTGGCGCTTTGACGCTTTTAACGGTCTGGAAAACTATCGAACTTTTAAAAGGAAATCTCTACGCTTTGATTCTTGGTGCAATGGGTATTTTGTTTTCTTGTTTATTGCGTCTTAATATGCTTTATCAACCAAACTCGCTGGATGTATTGTGCTGGACTTTATTTTATTATGTTTTAATTCAATACATAACTTCTGAAAATACAAAATGGCTTTACATTGGCGCGGTTGTATTTGCATTCGGATTTCTGAATAAATACAATATTTTGTTTTTGTTACTCGGATTAATTCCTGCCATTTTACTTTCTAAACAAAGAAAAATACTTGCTCAAAAACAGCTTTATTTTGCTTTAATTTTAGGATTCCTTTTGATTCTCCCGAATCTTGTCTGGCAGTACCGTAATCAATTTCCAATTGTACATCACATGAAAGAGCTGGCAGAAACGCAATTGGTAAATGTTGATCTTGCAGGATTTTTAAAAGAACAAATTCTCTTTTTTTATTGGTTCTCTTTTTGTAATCTTAGCAAGCACTTTATGCTTTCGTGCGTTACAAACCTTTTCAAAAATATCAGTTGTTCTTGAGCGCATTTATATTTACACTTTTAATATTTATCTACTTCAAAGCCAAATCGTATTATGTTATAGGTTTGTATCCAATTTACATTGGATTTGGATCTGTTTATCTTTCAGAAATTTTAAAAGATGGATGGAAACGATTTCTAAAACCTGTTTTTATACTGATTCCTTTACTTCTTTTTATTCCGATGTACAACGTTGCTTTTCCCAATAAAAGTCCCGAATATATGGCGACAAATTCAGAGCAATACAGAGCATTGGGAATGCTTCGCTGGGAAGACGGAAAAGAACATCAATTACCTCAGGATTTTGCAGATATGCTAGGGTGGAAAGAATTGGCCGGCAAAGTTGATTCTATTTATGTCAAACTCCCAAACCAAAAAGAAACCATTGTAATCTGTGACAATTACGGACAAGCCGGTGCCATTAATTATTATACCAAAAAAGGTATTAAAGCGGTTTCTTTTAACGCCGATTACGTAAACTGGTTCAATCTCGATATTCGATATAAAAATTTAATCCGCGTAAAAAATTTTGAAGAAAACAGCGACGAATTTAAAACGACAAGTCCGTTTTTTGAAAAGGCATATATTGGAGGCCAGATTACAAATAAATATGCCCGAGAATATAAGGCGGCTATTTTTGTTTTTTTGAATGCTAAAATCAATATCAACCCAAGGTTAGCAAAAGAAATCGAGGAAGAAAAAAATTATAAGGATTAATAAACATGACTGATTTTACTAACATCTCTTATTTGAAAACAGGTAATCAAAAACAGCAATTCGTTTTTCAACTTCTCACGAAACACAAAGTTTTAGAAAATCTGTCTGCATTTGATCCTATATTGGTCGGCACGATTCCGATAAATATAGACATTGAAAATAGTGATCTTGATATTATTTGTTATTGGAAAAACAAAACCTATTTCATCGAGAAGATTGAACAAGTTTTCGGGAAAGAAAAGAACTTTGTTATTCGAGAAATCGTCATCAATAATCAAGAATCGGTCGTTGCGAACTTCAATATTGACGTTTTTGAAATCGAAATTTTCGGGCAGAATATTCCAACCCAAGATCAAAATGGCTATAAACATATGGTAATCGAAGAGAAAATTCTGCATTTAAAAGACGAAAACTTCCGATTAGAAGTTATTAAATTAAAAGAAAAAGGAATAAAAACCGAACCCGCATTCTGCATGCTACTAGGCTTAACAGGAAATGTTTACGAAGAATTATTAGATTTTAAAGTCTAGAAAAAGCCACTGTTTTCAGAAATCAAAAAAAATAAAGTAACAAAATTATTTGCATAACCGTATTTAGTGTGTATCTTTGCACCCGAAACATCGCGGGATAGAGCAGTAAGCTGACTCGTCGGGCTCATAACCCGAAGGTCACAGGTTCGAGTCCTGTTCCCGCTACTAAGACAAAAGCTTCAGAGAAATCTGGAGCTTTTTTTGGTTTAACTGTGTATCATCTCGTTGCGTTCACGAGCGGGACGCTCGCGCCAGCAGGGGGGAATTTGCCAAATGATCCAAATACAATACCAACTTTCCTCCCGATACTTCGGGGAAGCCAATTGCTCAAATTCGTTACCATGGCTGTTGGCGGTTCGGCTTTATTTAAGATAAATTGTGATATCGTTTTTGGAGCTTACATTAATATTTTTAATTTTAGCTGGAATCCATTTTGTTTGTTCGATTAATGGAAAAGCTATTCTTTTAAAATACTCCCAATGCTTTTTGTTATAACCGCTTTCTTTGGTTTTGTAATCGAAGAACTCGATGTGATAATCATATATTTTAGCATTCCCATTTCTGTCAATGTCTAGATAAACTTGAAGAAATGTTAGAGAATTTGTGTCGTTGGAATATCTGTAATCATTCGGGTAAATTACTTTAGAATCGAATGCTTTCTGCAATCCTGAATGATTTTTTTCATCATAATGTATATCACCGGGAAATAATGCTGGTTTGTCCCATGAACCTGCCATCTCGCCATTGTAATATAATTTATCAATATTTTTTAAGACATGTAGACTATCAGAAATAAATAAGAGAGAATCTATAAATTTTTCTCCAAATTTTTCATCTATTTTTTCCTGCATAAGTTCACAATAACAATGATAATTTAGTTTTTCATCGACTATACACGGAGAAGATTCATTTATAAATTCTATATCATGCAACTTTAATAGACTGTCCATTTCTCTTTGTGCTCGAAGAGGAAAGTGGGTAGGCGCTCCTGTGTAATTACAATAAATAATTTTATTGTTTTTCAAGTCTTTTTTGGCTTCTTCTAATTCTTTAATACAAGAAGTGTCTTGGGGATTAACTGTATCTACAATCGATTTCTTCTTGTTTGAATTACAAGATATTAATGTAATAATTAAAAATAGAAAGTGCCATTTTTTCATTGATTTCTTTTTTGCTAAAATACATTAAATTAAACCCATTATTCGGATTTGCCACCCGAGCGATAGCGAACAGGCGAAGCAAATCATTTCTAATACAAAACCAACTTTCCTCTCGATACATCGGGAAAGCCTATTACCCAGTCGCGTTATAGTTGCTGTTAGCGGTAGTATTTTCTATTCATTGTCTTTAATTCTGTTTATAAACACAATATAGTTTTCTAAATATTCGGTGTTGATTTCTGCTTTCCAATGGGGTTTATTTTGAATAAACTTCAGCCAATTTGCTTTGTGTTTGTCAACTAAGTTGCTGTTATTTATTTTGTCTATATAAGTTAAAGCTTCCATAGCTTCTCTTTGGTCAAACCAAAGTTCGTTTTTAGATAAGTAATACGTCAAATAATCATCTAAATATTGAGTTGCTTTTCTGTTATTTAAACAAGCAAACATATAAGTGTATATTCGTCCAGCGTAACAGACTTCACTTTTTAGTAAGTGTATACCAATAATGTCTATTAAATCTGAATAGTTATTGATTATCGCAAAGAATGCTCCAGTTTGTCTTGTTCTCCAATTAAAATCTCCAAGTAATTTTATAACATCTTCTTTGGTTATTTTCTTTTTTTGCATCCAATAATAATTTAAACCATTCTTGATTAGTTTCTTCAAGATTCATATAAAAAGGAACAGCCCACTCTTTAACAAATTCAGGAGTCAATTCTTCTTCGTTTTTGAAAGAAATTAAGTTTTCAAAAGTCGATTTGTGTCTTACAATTGCGCCAAGTGAATGAAGTCTGATTTGTTCGTTTAGATTTTCCATTAATAGTTCAATTATTCTGGAGTACTATTTGCTCTTTTTGTAATATTACCGTCAACGTCTGTCGCTAAACGCAGTTTGGGACTAAATTAAGTCCATTCTTCGGATTTGCCAAATCATTCAAATACAAAGCCAACTTTCCTCCCGATATTTCGGGAAAGCCAATTGCCTAAATCCGTTGCAGTAGCTGTTGGCAGTAGTAATTTCTTCACTATTTAATATTCATTAAAGTCTTCTTTGTCCCAAATCTTTTCGCCTAACTCTTTTTCGCAAAAATCGTAACGTTTTACTATTCCTTTTTCGGGATCTCTATCGTATTGGAAAATCCATATTTCGTTGTCTACGATTTTTATCCTACGCAATCTTCTATCGTCGCAAGCGTCAGTTGAACAAATTTGAATTGAAGTTTTCTTTAAAATTACTTTGCCTTTAGTATTAACTATTTGATCAATAGTAATTATCTTTTTGTGAGGTAATTTCCAAAAAATAAATTTTCGGTTCTTCTCAATTCTTTCAGTTTTTAATGTTAAGTTTTTGACAGAACATTTTTTTTCGTTTTGTATTGTATCCTCAGTTGATTTAAATTTATTCATATTACTCACAGAAAGCGAAAAGAAACTAAAAACGATTAATGTTATAAATGTTATTTTCATTCGATTTTTGTGATTATTAGTACCAACGTCTTGTTACTACAGCGGGTTTGGGACTAAATTAAGCCTATCCCTCGGATTTGCCAAATCATCGCAAATACACAACCAACTTCCCTCCCGATATTTCGGGAAAGCCAATTGCCCAAATCCGTTGTAGTAGCTGTTGTAGGCTGTTTTTTTTAATACGTCACTAATTTAGACTCTTTTAGTTTCCACTTTTTTGTTTTCACATTATATTCAAATGTGTTTTTGGATAATTGATAAGAGCTTGCGTGAACGTATGTTATTAATTTTTTACTTTTTACTATGAATTTTGTTGGGAAAAATTCCATTTCAGTTGTTAGAAATTTATCTAATGTGAATTTTTTATTATTGTCTTGAATGTAAAAATTATAAGTTGGACCTCCATTTCCACCAGAATCATTTTTAATTGCAAAATCTTCTCTATTGTCAAAATTAAAATCTGCAATCACTAAATCTCCAAATTCGTTATCAACAATTTCAGCATTTTTATTAATTCCTGTTGAATAAGACCTTACCGTTTTACAATTAATAAAAGTCTTTTCAAAAAGAAAACTTGACCCAAAATTAAATTCCTGTTTCTTATTTGAGATTTTGTTATAGACAATAACTTTCACAGAATTACTATCGATAATTTCGTTTGGAATTTTTATTTTCCGAAGTTTTATTTCAAAGTTAAATTCTTTAGATAAATTTTTGTGTAAACAAGTTTGACCCAATAATATTTTCGGAAAAACTAAGCAAACCAATAAAATAACGATATTTTTCATTTCAACTTTTAGTTTCTGCTCAGCGAAAATAGCCACTAACTTATGTATATGTGTGACAAAACCACACAAAGCCATTCAAATTTGGGTGAATATGTGTGATAAATTTCACACATTATTTACTTTCAAATATATGTTTTTTTTACTAAAAATTTTCGAAATGTTTTAATTTGTGTGATGCTTTTTGGTATCTATATGAGGGACTATGCAAACTAAAAACAGAGAAATCTAGAGCTTTTTTTCGTTTTGAGCCTCTTTGTTAACATCTCGTCTCATTCACAATTCGGACGCTCTCGCCAGATCTGCGAGAAAAGCATAGAATTAAATAAATAATAAAAGTGATTTTACTCAAAATCTCTTCTATTTTTGCCAAATGTTAGAAATTCTTTACCAAGACGAATATATTATAGCCATTAATAAACCCAGCGGATTGTTGGTTCACAAATCATTTTATGCGCGCGATGCAAAAGTGTATGCTATTCAGGAACTGAGAAATCAAATTGGGCGACACGTTTATCCTATTCATCGGTTAGATCGGAAAACATCTGGCGTCTTGATATTTGCGTTGAATGCGACCGTTTTGAAAATTATGAATGATCGTTTTGCGACTCGCGAAGTCGAAAAAAAATATTTGGCAATTTTACGGGGCTGGTCACCCGACGAACTAACGATTGATTATGATTTAACCAACGATGATGATATTACACAAAATGCCATAACCTACTTTCATCGTTTGCAAAATGCCGAAGTTGAGTTAGAATTTAACAATCGACCAACTTCACGATATTGTTTGGTAGAAGCGATTCCTGAAACAGGACGTATGCATCAATTACGAAAACATTTCAAGCATATTTTTCATCCCATTTTAGGAAGTCGTCCGCATGGTCGCAACAAACAAAATAAATTATGGCTGGAGAATTATGACTTAAAAGGAATGATGCTTCATGCGCATCAGTTAATATTTAATCATCCAATAACGAATGAACAACTAATCGTGAATGCAAAGATTAACGAAGAGTTTAGCAGAGTAGGCACTATTCTTAATCTGGATCTGAGTAAGTATGAGTAGATTAAATTAAAAAAAAGCGCAAATTTCATAGAGAAACTTGCGCTTTTTTAATGATACTACTTTGGAAACAAAGTACACTACCAAATGGTTATTCTGTCTTTCGCAGGCAGAAACATTTTATCTCCTGGTTGTACATTAAAGGCCTCGTAAAATGGTGTAGTATTCATTAGAGGTCCATTTACACGCCAATTTGGCGGAGAATGCGGATTATTGTTAATCCACAAACGCAGGAACTCGTCTTTCATTTTTACTCTCCATATTTTGGCTATAGAAATAAAGAAGCGCTGGTCTGGAGTAAAACCATCAATTTTTGTATTTCCTTTTCCTTGTTCCGTCATTTTAAAAGCATCATAAGCAACTGCTATTCCGGCAATATCTGCTGTATTTTCGCCAACTGTCATTGCTCCATTAATATGTAAATCGCCTAAAACGGTATAGGTACTATACAAATCAATAACCTGTTGTATTCTTGACTTAAACTGTGCATAATCCTCTTTTGTCCACCAGTTTTTTAAGTTGCCATCTTTATCATATTGAGCACCTTGATCATCAAAAGTATGGGTTATTTCGTGACCTATTACCATTCCTATACCTCCATAATTGAGGGCATCATCTGCATTATTATCAAAATATGGCGCTTGTAAAATACCCGCAGGAAAAACAATTTCATTTGCAGTAGGATTATTATAGGCCGTCACCGTTGGAGGTGTAGTATACCATTCTGATTTATCGACTGGTTTGTCCAATTTTGCCAAATGAAATTGAAATGCGGCTGTAGTATCGCTACCATATTCTCAAAATAAGTATTTCTGGCTATATTTACGTCGCTATAGTCTTTCCATTTATCTGGGTATCCTATTTTCTTAGTCATGGCTGCCAATTTTTCTTTAGCTTTTTGTTTCGTACCTTGACTCATCCATTCCAATTTATCAATTCTTACGGCATACGCTTTTTGCAGATTATTCACGAGAACTAACATGCGTTTTTTGGCATCTTCTGAAAAATATTTTTTTACATACAATTCGGCCAATGCTTCGCCTAAGTTATTATCGAGGACATTAGCCATTTTTTCGCCACGTGTTTTTTGAACCGCTTGACCAGAAAGCACTTTGGTATACTCAAATGAGGCATCAACAAAAGGCTTACTTAAATCATCTGCATATCTTTCTAAAGAATTTGCTTTCAGATAAATTTTCCAATCATTGATGGGAATGGTTTTTAAGAGCTTATTAAGAGCGTCATAATACGCGGGCTGACCTACATTAATGGAATTGGTTTGAGCACCTAAATTATTTAAAAAAGTAGGCCAGTCTATATTCGGATGTCTTTTTGAAAGATCTGTCACAGCCATTTTATTATAATTTGCCTGTACATCCCGAAGCTCAACTTTTGTTTTATGCGAAACGGCGAGTTGTTTGTCAATATCGTAAACTAAATTAGCATTCTTTTTAGCTTCTATTGCATTACTGCCTGTTTGCTGAAATAATGTAGTAAGGTATTTTTTGTACGCCTGCTGTATAGCAACAGTTGATGAATCTGATTTGAAATAATAATCCCTATCTGGCAAACCAATACCCGTTTGATAGATTTGGGCAATATTCATACTGCTGTTTTTTTCATCTGGTGAAACTCCAAATCCTATAATAGAAGGATTGTTAACCTTTACCTGATTAACTACAAAGTTCATTAAGGACGGTAAATCGTTAATTGCTTCAATTTTAGCAAGCGGCGGTTTGATAGGTGTATAACCCCGTTTGTCAATAGTTACTGTATCCATACCAGATGCATAAAAGTCTCCTACCTTTTGTGCTATACTTCCTTCTGGATTTTTGCTTTGCGAAATACTGTCTAATATCCCCTGCAGGCGCATTCGGCGCGGATAATTCATAAACATATAAGCACCAACTCCAGCTTGAGATGCTGGTATTGATATAGAATCATACCATTTGCCATTTACATATCTAAAAAAATCATTGCCAGGACGTAATGTAGAATCTATTCCAGTGATAGCAATATTTTTTTTCCTTCATGTTTTGAGCACGCTGTAAAAGCTAAGAATGCAATGAAGAGCATTAATGAATTTTTCATAATCTGGTCTATTTGTATTTAAATGAACTGAAAAACGTTTGAAGGCGACTATTTTTAAATGTATATAACTGGTATAGTTAATTTTAGGAAAACAATATACGAATTCCGTTTTTAATTCTAAAGTTTATCTCTTCTATTGTTATAGTTACGAACGCGTTCTACTACTACAGCGTGTTTTGGAGTAAATGAAGTTTTGTTTTCAGATTTGGATTTTCCACATCATCCCACATACAAAACCAACTTTTTATTAAGCTATTGCCCCAATCTGTTGTAGCGACTATTTTTGGTATTGATAAAACTACTTTTCTATAACGTTCCAGTTTAATAACTTTACATTTCTGCTATATTTTAAATCTTTCATAAGAATACTATCTTTATAAACTTTTAAAATTAAATATTTGTTATCGCTTATATTTAAAATGCTATCATTCGTTGTAAATTTCCAATTCATCGTAGGGCCATATTGACCTTCGTTTTTATCAAAGAAAAAATTTGTACATTTTCCATTATCATCAAACTTTAAATATGTAATGAATGAACCATTATTCTTTTCATATTTTTTTTCGTAATTATAATATACCCACTTTTTTGTTGGGTTTGTTAATCCAAGCTCATCTTTGTTTTTACACGAATTGAGAAGCAGAAAAAGCATGCCTAATAATAAAATTTTATTTCTCATAAATTTAATTTAATGTGGTCTTCAGCTCTGTCAAATTTTTCTGAAATTACACAAATGCACTGCGCAAATGTTTCCAATTGTGCAGTTTTTGTAATAACCGTTCATCAAACCGTTCACTTCTAAAAAGTTCTGATTTCATAATAAATTATTTTAGAAAGATATTTCGAAAAACTGGCTTTAAATTCAAAACATCAACAATTGTATGATCTGCTTTTTAATGCTTATAGAATTTAAATGTATTAGGAAAAAAAGCAAAGCCAGAGACAATTGCGCAGTTTTTCATAAGAACTCTTTGCAGAGCAGAGAACAATTATTTTGACCATTCTTCAGGTGTTCCTTCATTATCAATACAATCAGGGTGTGTAGTTTTATAGACTAATCCTCTTTTATCTGTCCAAATTTTAATGACATGTGGATTTAATCCATTCCCTGACTTTTTTCACTATATATCTACAATTAGGTTTTAATTTTATTTTAGATTTATATAAAATACCTCCTTTAGTACAACGATATTCTTTAGGTATATTATTGAATGAAAAATCAGAAGGAACTAACTCATTATCACCTTCCCATACGAATAAGAACCCTCCTTCATAAGGAAAACCATCTGCTTTAATCGAATCGTTATCCACCTTCAATAAATTAATTGGTAAATTATTACAACTAACTACTTTTTGAATTTTTATATCAAAATAAATATTGTGTTTTTGACATGAAGTCAGTATAAAAAATATGATAATTACATATTTTATATTATTCATCTTTACTTTTTTGTTTTTGATAATTATTCCACCATTGATCTAATCTTTCAATAATATCTTTTTGTGTATTGTTTTTATTATTGAATAACTTAGATAAAACTCATCATTATTGATGAGTTTTTTTAGTATAAATTCATTGTTTTTGTTCTTTAAGTTCATGGGCAAGATGTTCGCGCCAGAAATGTCTACTATTTTCCAATCTCCAAAATGCATCTTTCTAAGTATTCCAAATAACTTTTCGTTGAATAACTTAACAAATCCATATAAAAAAATGCATATCTTTTAAGTTTTTCACCGTATTCATTTGAATGCACTAATTTAATTGTCTCATTGTCAACTCTAACAAAATTTCTAATCACTTTAGGATCTTCATTTTCTGGATAACGCTCTCCATAATGATATAGTTCAATTATTGAGAACGATCTCAATGGATAACAAGGAGGATAAAAAAAAGGATTTCCCAAAATTCCTAAACTAAATATATCATCATTATATTTATAGATATATTCTATTTCCTTCTTTTAGGATCAAAATTTCTATTAATTAAAATAATATTAAAATACGGTAATTGAACTCCATTTTTTTTAATTTGATTTTTCAAATCTGTGGCGTCATATTCAAAACCAAATTCAAACATATTTCCTAAGGATTTTAAAAATCTGTATTTTTTATTTGATTTAGATTTTTGATATCTAAAATCCGGAAAATTCATTTCTACCAATTTAAAAATATAGAGCATCCAAGAATCTACATTATAAATTGTTCCTTTCTTTTTTAATTTTATCCAATTCATTTACTTTAAATTCAACATTTTCAAAGCATAAAAAATTAGAAATTTCATTATAACTTTTATCTTTCACTGGATCTTTCCAAAAATCATCTTCACAATTGTATAAAAAATTCTCACTGTCAATACGATGCTGAATTTCTTCTTTAGAATGTAATTCCAGCCCTATATTTTTAATAATATTAAACTCAATTTCATTTTCTCTAAAAACTTCCCAATCATCATTTCTCAACCTTAACTTTGGCACATCAGCAACTTCTAAAGTTCTGTTGACATTGTATACAGCTTTATCGTAATCTATTTGAAATGGATGATATTGATCTGAGATATTCTCTAAAATAATTTTGTTGTAATTGTCTTTAACTTCATTAATTACATTAATACTAATTTCTTTTAAAAAATTAGTATTTTCAATTAAAGCAATCTGAAGACTTGACCTGAAATTTTCATTGAAATTCATATGCAATTTATGACAAAAATAATCTTTATTAGGCTAAGATTCCAAGGTTTGCCCTCTGATAGGATCATTGAATATCGTGGAATTGTTTGTTGTAAAAATGGAGGAATCAAAATATTCATTTGTACTAATTTTCAGTAGCTTCACTAAATTTTCAAATTCTATAGACACTTTCTCTGCTTCATTTTCTTTATAAGCATACGTCTAGCATACGAATCTTTAAAATAAGCCAATTATTTTATACTTTCATAAAGAACCCAATCAATAACCTAAATACATGAGTCTGGTCTTGCCAAATCAAAGACACTTGCCAGCCTTTTATCTGACGAATTCAAAGATTGTAGAAAATATATTTTTTTAATCAATTAATATGAAACATCACAACCTCATGTAGTAATAGTATCCAAAAAACATGAAATATTTATTGATTTTTTAATTTTTTTATTAAACATAACATTAAATAAGAAAACAAAGCCTTTTGCGTTTATAAGCAATAGGCACGTTAGTCTTTTAAATTAAAGATAATTAGACAATAAGTTCTCTAAATCTTTTCTCGAAAATGACTTACTAAAAACTATTTTATCGATTGAATCACTTTGTAGAAATCTCAACATTTCCTCATTTAAAATATTCAATGTAATTTCATCATAAATTGACATTGAGCGTATTAACATATTATAGGATATACCTTCCTTATAGCTATATTTTAAAGCTAAATATTTTGAAAATTCATCAAAAAAATCATAATAAATTTGATTTTCTTTTCCTGCAATATAACCGTTTGCAAAAAAATAAAAATCTTCAATTTTTTGAATAAAAAACATTTTAGGTTTGTTGCACACATGCAATATTATATTAATAAAATCTGTCATACTATTTTACTTCTTTAGCGTTTTGTAATAATTCCTTTCCTGATATAGCTTTACCAGGCATATTTGCCCCTTCAAGCATTTTCTCATATTCACTTTTTAAAACTCCATTTTTTGTTCATATTATCAAATATATAAGCTTTTCCATCAACAACTTTTTCTACAACCCTATGCATACCATTTTCAGTAATAGGAATCTCTTTACCATTCTTTACTAAGCTCATAAAATTTGCCCTTATTTCATATATTTTACCTCCAAAATTCTTTTTAAATGCTTTAGCAAATTCTTTACATTTACCATATACTGCAAATTTTTCTACAGATTTTGTGATTTTAATAACTTCCCTCGCTTTATTAATCTTTGCAACAGCCTTAACTCCATTCTTCGTATTTCGTAATTCAGATAAAAGAAAGATAGACAATCCCTATCAAAACTGCTTAATTGGTTTCCTTGCATGTCAGTACCATAAATACCTTCTCCAAACCCTTTAATATCTCCTATTAACGGAATAAAGTCAACTGCATATCCTCCATTTTGAAGTCCATCTCTCCAACCTTTAATTACATTATCAGCCTGTCCATCAGGAATCCCCCTGAGCGCACCCGCCATACTTTGTTTTCCATTTGGATCAATGTACTTTATAGGATTCTGATAACAATAAATGTATGGGTTTAAATTGCCACTATAATAAATGCCACCATTATGTTGTCCATCAAAATAGAATTCTTCCTCGAATATTGGATTATATAAAGCCAATGGATCAACATTTAACCAAAGCGAAGTCTTCATATCCAAATACCTAGCCCCATAATAACTCAAATTCGTTTCCCTATCCAGTTCCTTCCCATTAAATAAATAAGGAGAACTAAACGATGAACTATGCTCCTCAAACAAAACCTCCCCAAAAGCGATATACTCCACATGTCTTGCGAAATAGATCCGTTTCGAGCTGTAATATACGAAGTACTTCCCAAATGATAAGAGCATTGTTCCAAAAAAAGGCAAAATGTAATTTATACTTTTTTGCTTTTTGAACTAAAAAAAACTCGCCATTACTGACGAGTTTTGACTTTTTATTCTTTGTCGATGTACTTTGTGGGCACGGAAAGAATTTCCCGCCATCGTTGCGCATATCCGAGCGATCGGGTTTTCTTTTTGTTTTATAATCTTTCTTAGGTTACGAGCTGGATAGTCTCAACTATAAGGAAACTATTTATCTGTAGCCTTCTGTCCATAAAGGAACATCATAAAAATAATCATCAAAACCACCTTTTTCAGGTTTGTAAATAAATTTTTCTTTAATTTTTTTTACCAATAAAATAATTTCTTTATAAGTCAACTTGTCTACATTAATATTTTTACTTTCTTTATTCATTGCTTTTTTTAATTTTATGCTTCCTTTAATGTATTCATATTTGTAAACGTGGTAATCTTTTTCACCAGTCATTGAAATAGAATAGATTGGCATTAATTTATTATCTAATATATATAAAGAATTTGGAACTCCATCTCTAATCTTAAAATCTGGTAAAATACAAACTAATGCAAAATTTAATTTCAAATTTTTATCGATAAAGATTCTCGTCTTGTATTGATCATAAATAACTTTGTAATTTTTATCATCAAACAGTACTTTACATTTATCTAACCGATCTTTACCGAATGTTTCAAAAGAAGAATCACAGATATATTTACTTTTTATTAGTTTATTAATATCTGATAAATATTCGATCTTAATTTTTTTATCTATACACTGCTTACTTTGCGAATTGCAAGATGCAAACATCAATAAAAAAATAAACACTAATTTTTCCATATTTTTTTAATTTTTATAAAGAGGTTTTTTATAATGACTAAAATCCATAAACCATTTCATTTTTTGAGTACTAATTCCTCCCGAACTATTTATCTTAACATCATAAAAATTTGGCTTCACTCCATCTTTTGTAGACCAAAGAAATCCAGCCCAATCTTGTTTATGTAACCCTACATCAAAATTTAAACTTGTCCATGCGCCATTAGTTGCGCTTGAAAGCGTGTAATTTAAAAATAAATTTCTTTGAGAACCTTTCACAAAAAAATCTGAAAATGTATCTAAAGCATTTCTTCCTTGTTGAGAATATCTTTTTCCAGGCTGTAACGATTCCCCTACTAATGAACAGGCTGTAAAAACAACATTTGCGTCCTTTGTTAACAATTCTTTTATGTAATGTAGAGATTTAACCTTGCTTGGGTCTGTAACAGGTAATTTTGGATTAACATCAAGCAATGCTTCACCAGTTCCGCCATGTGATCTCCATACTAAATTTTCAATAAATCCTTTTTTATCACCATATTCAGCTTTTAAAAGGTCTTCTGCCTCTTGTGGACTTTTAACTGCAATCCAATCATAATCTCCGGAATCTTGATTCATTTTATCTCTATCTATACCATTTTCTGCTGTAAAAATGACTAAATTTTTACTTCCTGTTAACTTCCCTTTATTTGGATCAATACTTGTATCCTCAGGTGTAAGACCTGAAGGATCAACAAAACGTATAGGGTTATTAAGCGCATAAATAAAACCACTATAATTTGGGTATTTTTCAGTTAATTTATCAAGTCCGTAAAATTGTGAAATTTTTGTATCCATATATCTTTGTCCATGATATTGCATACCTGTCTCCCTGTCCAATTCCTTACCATTAAACAAATAAGGGCTAGAAAACGACGAACTATGCTCCTCAAACAAAACCTCCCCAAAAGCGATATACTCCACATGCTGTGAAATAGATCCGTTTCGAGCTGTAATATACGAAGTACTTCCTAAATGATCAGGATGGAAATAAAAAATATCATTTTCTGGCATTCCGGTTCCAGTAAAACCTTCTCCGCCTTTTACGGTTGTGGGTTCAACAGGAGGACCAAATTGTACCGGCGGTCCAGGAACATCACCTGGCGCATTGAAAATTGGGTTTCTAGGCCAGCCTTCCGGCGGTTCTTGATTTTCTTCAACTGGTTTAATAACTTCACTAGGATATGGATCGCCTGTAAATTCTGGAGTTGCATAAATTCCCTGTTGCGTTGGAGGTCCTGGAGGCAAGCCTAAGCTTTTTACATACGTATCTAATGCTTTTTGCTGTTCTGCTGTCAGCTTACCATAATTAACACCTCCAGCTGTTATTTTTAAAGGCTGTGCAAAAGATCCATTTCCTAATTTACTCACAATACGCCCTGCGCCTTCAAAATAATGCTTGGTAAATTTACCTTTGCTAATCACAAAATACGGAGAGACATAACCTGTGTAATCATCAGTATGCACAATTGTGGTCGCGGTTTCACCATTTATTGCAACGTTTTGTGAGTCGCCTGAACTTTTTACTACGCGTTCGCCTGAGGAATCATAGGTAAATTGATGAATTCTTCCGTTGTCATTAATTCCCATTAAACGATTTTCCTCGTCCCAGGTCATTTTTCTGAAACTCTTTTCTTCCGTATAGCTCGTTGGGTTTCCATTGCCGTCGTAAACATATTCTCTAGGTTCGGTTTTTCCTGATTCGGCAATTTTGTTTGGTGCGTTAGGATGCAATTCGTTATCGTAATTATAATCTAATACATAACCTTTTTGCTCATTGTTTACGTTATGCACCAAATCTTTCGTAGTAATATTGTGCATTTTATTATAGCTCATATTCAGCTCATAACTTGCTTTGGTAAACTCACCCTGATAGGTTGCTTTTGCCGATTTTAATCGGTAGAAATCATCGTATTGGTATTCATGATTTGATGTTCCTCCTAAAGTATTGTTTACAACTGGTGCTGTATTTTTTATATTCAAAACATTTCCAACTAAATCATATCCATACGAATTATTCATTACTTGTCTAGAACCGCTTTTTACCTGCGTATGCTGTAATCTTCGCATTACTGGATCGTAGGTATAATTGGTTTCGGTATCGTTACCGTATTTTAAATATTTACGCTGTTCAAATTCATCATAACTTAATTGTTTGATGTAATTGTAAGTGTGGCTTTCTTTCTTGCCCTGCATGCTTTGCAGGTTTCCAGCACGGTTATACGTATATTCTACCACTTCACCATCAGGATACGTCATTTTCTGGATTCTGTTCCAAGTATCGTATTCGTATTGCGAAATATAGGTTTGTATATCTGTAGGTGTAATACGAAGTGTGCGAATTTCTTTTTCTACCTCACCCAATTTTCCGTAGAAAAATTCCTGTCCATACGCTGGCGTCCTGCACAAACCATAATCGACCTCTGCGTCTTTGCTGTACCATCTGCTTTACCATAATTGTACTGTACATTATTCTGCGGGTTTTTAGGGTATTTTATACTCTCTAAACGGTTATAATTATATACATATTCAATTGCACCGCCATTTGGTGTGGTATTTTTAATATCCTGCGTAATACGGGTTGTTAAGTTTCCTGCCAAATCATACTGCATTGTCGTTGTGCCTGCATCTGGATGCGTAAACTCTACACGTCTGCCCAGCCAATCGTAGTCGCTTTTGGTAATGTGATCCATAGCATCTGTAACTTTGATCATTTCTCCTAAGGCATTGGTTTCAAACTTTGTCGTTAAATCGTTTTGCATACTTGCTAAATTCTGCCCTGTAGCATCTGTATAGGTCTGACTTGTATTATTTAATGCATCTGTCTGTGTTGTACGAAGAACTAGAAGTCCATCGTAGTCTTCTATTGCAAAAGTACTTGTATTAGTGCTTCCGTCAGGCAATGTTACTTTTATTGGTCGGTTTACCTCATCGTATTCCGTTTTTGTCGGAGTTACATTTGATATTGCTGTACTAAAATTATTATCAATCGTTGTTGTAGTTGTTGGATAATAACTTGTTATGGGTCTTGCCAAACCATCATAAATTACTTTTCCAGAAACAATTTGTGCTTCTTGGTCAGCACTTCCCGCCTGCGTAAACAAACTGGCTGTTTTTTTAATCTGCAAAGCTCTCCCTAATCCATCTGTGTAGGTATAAGTTTCAATATCCTTATCTAATTCTGGATCGTAATTTTTTGTTTTAGCATAAGGTACTTTTGCTTCCGGGAAATATTCGTACGCAATTGTATACGGTTTACCTGATGCAATTTCGTAAGGTGCCCTAATAAAAGCTATACGACCTTTTCCGTCTAATGTATAGATGTTACTTTGATCATTACGATCAGTTGTTTTTATTGGAATTCCAAAACGATAATCATATTCCATTTTATTCTGATAACCAAAAGCATCTTTAATTTCGGTCATGTATTGATGATTTTCGGGATCAAATACATATTCTAATGTCATACGCTGTGCTTTGTGATTTGTCGGACCTGTAATTTTCTGCAGGTTTCCGTAAGTATCATAGGCAATATCTGTAACGGCAATCTTGTCGGCGGCGATGTAGTTTTTGATCTGAGTAACTTCGGCTGTTGTTGTATTAATTGTCGTTGCTCTTTTTCGGCGTAAACCGTCGGTTGTAAATACTTCTAACTGCCTTGGGATTCCACCATAATAAGGCGTAGTACTTTCATAGTAACTAATTTTGGCCGTTACTTTATCAGCAACAGAACCGTTTCCTAAATCTTCGTATTGAATAATATTTCCGTTGGCATCATACGTATTAAAAGTATTCGTTTCTAGATAATCGCTTCCGCCTTCATATACTTTTTGATTGGCATGAATCAATCCTACGAAAACTCTTTTAGCATCACAAGATGGTAAATTCAACTCTGATACAGGAACACTCGCCTGTGTTGCAACATCAACAAAACTATATTCGTTTTCAGACTCCTGACGCATTTTTCCGTTTTTGTCTAAAGCGTAACTGTGCATCAATAGATTTTTTCTGAAATAATCCTGATTGTAAAATTCCTGAATGCTGGTTGTAAAAACTGAATTATCTGCCGCATCAATTTGTTCCTGAATTACTTTCGCAAACCCGTAAAATTCTCTTTCTCGACGATCGTAATAACCATTCTCGTATTTAAATTTTGCAATGGAATGATCAATTCCATCACCTACGTGTCCGTCAAAAACATCAACAGACTGTAAAACCCATTTTGAGTATGGATTTTCGTAGCTTGGTTTCAATAATTCGTAATCTACAACGTAACTATTTCCTGCGCCGTTTGTAACACTTTTTAATTTATTAGTTCTTTTGATATTGGAAAGACGTACTATTAGCTTGTTTTCATCTTCAGAAAGTATATAATCTAAGTTTCCATCACCATCAATATCATTAAAAGTTGCTTCGGTTCGATTGGTACTAAAACCACCCGATCCACCTATACTTGGTGTAATTTTTATTCCGATAATAGGAATAGGAATGTCGTAACTAAAACCTGTACTTATTCCATAACTGGTACTGTTATTTTCGTTCATTCTGGAGAATCTAGGATAGGTAATAGCTTCCATAAAACTATCTCCCATATTCAAAGATACCATCATCTTTCCTCCAGTATAAACAACTTTATCTGCAAGACCGTCTGAGTTGACATCCATCATTAAAGTATTGGAAGTATCCGTTCCTTTTCCGTAATTAAATCCTCCTGTAAACGAACTTGACTTGTACGACATACCACTTTCGATGGACTTATAGCCCAATTTTCTGAAGATCCAGTGGCAATTCCTTCAAAATTCCACTTTTCTTCTGGTAAAAATCCGTAACCAAAATTAAGTGCTACTTCACCCGTTTTCTTGATTCTGTCCACCAATCCATCTCCATTAATATCGGCATGCAAATACTGTGATTCATCTTCATTATTATTCAAACTACCAGACAATGAAATGGTTGCCGAAATACCCAAAGATTGCTGTTCAGATACGTTCATGTTTACAATGTTGCAATTACTATCAGAAGCGGGTACTACTTTTTCAACGGTTTTGGTAAAACCATGAGAATAACTTCCATCTGCAGTTATCCCGTCCGATTTACTTTCGCCATGACTGTAATTGTAAATATCTGTTTTCTGACTGCTTATACCTCCTGTTGGAGAAGTAAACTGAACTTGTTTTCCTCTAATATAATCAGGATAACGGTCTCCGTTTAAATCTGCCATCGTTTGTGTAACATAGCTGGTTCCCGTTCCTTTACTACCCCCCGGTCCAAGAGGCCCGACTTTTAGTCCTGCAGAATAACTCGTACTTTCATTTTCACTTAATAATGTAAGCGCCATTGTACCGCCTCCATCTAAACCAGGTAAACTTGCATCATAATAAGACGTAATATCATCTTCTCCCAGACGCGATGCACCCATAAATTTTCCATCAATATAAGAAGTCGTTTCCAGACCAATCATATTGTTTTGATTATAGATACTCTGCATCGAAACAAAATAAACCTTAGACATACTATAACCTTCCTGCTCTGTTTCCGATTGGTTATCAGGATCTAAATTGGGTCGCGCATTATAAGTATCAGATGTTTTTAATTCAGATACAGCAATTAAATCAGATGCAAAAGTGCCGCTATTGTTAATCACAAAACCGCCCCATTCTCTATGTCCTAATCCCAGTTGTAATTCCTCTGCATAAAATGGAGAATAAACCGCATATTTGTTTGTATCTGCTGTCCAAACAGTGCCTAAATCTCCAAGTACATTTAAATAAACCGGCATTTGAAAAAGCGACACGCAGAATTGAGTCAACGCATTACTTTCTAATTCTGGAACACTAATTTCCAAATCAATAGGCAAACCGTTTATAACTTTTGCAAAATCTGTTACAGGTTCTAAATTAGTTAAATCATCCTGCAAAACTCCATTAACCATTTTGTAGCGCTTTCTTTGTCGCCAATTGGTTATTTTGTTTTGCTGTAATGATAACTGTTCCGTTTAATTTTGCCTTAAGCGGACTAAACCCTGAAATTAAATCAAAATCGGTTGCGACTAAATTAATTGATAAGATCCCATCAATAGCAGAAGCCTTTTTCTCAATAATATAATTTCCTTGTCGCTTTTTATAACGCTGCAAAAACACGTCAATTTTTTTATTCTCTGGCGCAACAACTCCTACAGGAGGCATATTTATTGAAGGATTAAATGTTATTGTGCTCCAGTTAACATTGGTTTGACTTTCTAAAACAAAACGAATTTGAGATGTCACATTATTATTTATTGTTCCAATGTTGCTTAGGTCAAAAGAAGTCACTTCATTTGCTTTAAATAATCTTTCATAGAGTATTGTTTCGACTGCTCCTGCATCAAGATTTTTTTCTAAAAATTCGAAGTCTCACATGATCTGATGTAATCGGTTTTATAAAATTTCCTGCAAAAGAAATCATGCCAGCCGGTACTAAAAGTCCAGAATTTGTACTGCTTAAAAAATCTTTCTCAGCATCATAATTTTTTAATGAATACGAGTTGGCATCTACCGCATCATCATCGATTGGAACTAAACTGCCCGTATTGTCATTTATTGTTGTATAAGAAATTTTTGGGCTCCACAAAACCTGATCAAAATTTCCATCTAATAAAGAACTTACCCTAAAAAACAGCTTATCGCCTTTTGTTACAGTAAGTAGATCTTCTTTTGTTTTTTCGTTGTAATCATTTGATGCAATCGCCTGCTTCCAGACTAAACCATTCTGTTTCTGGAAAAACAATACCACTCCATCTGCCTTATCTTTTCCATCATTTGTTAAATATTCGATTCTTTCCTGCGAAAAGTCCTGCTTGCAATTGGTATCTGTGTGAAACTTTAATCTGTCCTGTAACTGGTGCTTCCCACATACGAACGGCATCATGCAAAGGATTGTTTATCTGCATCTGCTCTTTTGTAATTCCGGGGTCAGGAAATTCTAAAGATAGCTCGCCATTTCCTGAAACTGGTGCGGGAGTACCCCGTCGCTCGTCTTAAAAGTTGGAACTCCATCTACAAGTCTATTATAATACACTTGTCCGTTATCGGCAAAATCCACTAGTCCATCACCATTAAAGTCCATAAAATAACTTTTGGTTTTGCTCTTTGTGTATTGTTTGTCAAAACCAACACTTGCACTTACTTGCGAATATCCTAAAATCAAACCAACTCCCCAGTTAAAGGTTTTACTAGACGAGTTTCCGATATTATTTAGTGTGATCTCCTGAATTTCCCCAAAACCGTTAGTCCCTTGATTGGAAAGATTTTTTCTATAATATACATTATTACCTTTTCTAAAAACTTTATCTGGTAATTGATCTCCATCTAAATCTTCCAGAATTACGATAGTTTCAGATGAACCCCAGCTATTTCCTCCATGGGCACCAATCGTATTTTGTTTAAAATTTCCAGTATCAGTTGCTAATCCAACTCCAATACGATAATTAATACCTGCCGATTTACCGTTTGAACTATTACCCAGCGTATGTTTTCCAGAAACATCTACATTTGGGAGAATGTTATTTTTTAATTGATCGTCCTGCACATTCCAATTTTGCTCCGGCCCAAACGGATTGTACTTTCCAGATGCATCACGAACATCATCAAAATAATCAAGCGTATTGGTATAAAATAAATTAGATTCTGAATCGTATTCTGAAACCGACTTAAGTAAGGTTTTCTTATATGCACCTTCCGTATAATTCAATTCGTAACTGCGAACCATGTCGTTTTTATAGCGGACTTCAATTTTACGTAATAATTGATTATTTAGTTGTCTAAAACCTAATCGTGCCGAAACTTGAACATCAGGGCGGTTTGCTTCGCCTAAATCTGAGTTTTTTACAAAAGTTACGCTGTAGTTTCCTTTTTGAGAATTAAAACCAGTGTAATACACTTTTTTAAGATACAATTCGCCATCGCGTTTGTCATATTCATATTCGACCGTATTTCCTTTTAAATCGACCTGAAGGCAAAGTGCCCAATGCCCAACATTTCCGTTTCCATCCTGTAAAACACCATTTGCTTCGCAAGTCCGGATAAATTTCCTCCGTAATAACTGGCCACACCGCTTTTATCTTTTACAACCCAATAATAATTTTTAGGAGATGATCCTTTACGAATAATCTGCTGAAAAGCACCTTCTCGTCTTGGATAAAATTGTTTATCTGTGGTTCTGCCAATCCATTCTGCTCTGTGCGAATTAGGAATCAATGCTTCACCGCTGATAGAATAACTTTCAGTTTCATTTACCGCGTCATATCTCGGTGCTCCCCATCTTGTTTCAATACTTACAGCCGGTGCCGAAATATCCCAGCCCATTCCTGCCCAGCTGTGTCCGCCGTCACTGTCATATTGCAAATTCAAAGACGGTCGCATGCCTCCTCTTCCATTCGGAATTACGATAGAAAATCCTGTACTCATTGTTCCTCTTCCGTTTGCAGAAGGCGGTGCAATGGATTGAATTCCAACAAGCGGACTTGCCGCTTTTAAATCTTTTATACTTGTTGGCGTGTAACCGGATGTTTCTGGAGATTCAGGCATTTTGATGATTCCAGCAATAAAATCGGTAAAATGGGTTGTTTTTGCCTTAATTATTCCCTGTTTGATGTCTAAGGAATCTTTGGTTACTTCCTGCCAAAGACGTTTGTTTTCATCAAAATAAAATACATTAATATCTTTTTCTGTATAACCTTCTGGGATTGTTTTTTTATCGTAAGGAAGTGAAAGTGTAACGGCTTTTTCAAAAATAGTTCCGTGTGGCAGTAATCTATATCCTGCATTAGTTCCTGTTACATTGACCATTGCCGAGTTTAACGGCGCAATATCTATTTTTCTTAAACCGCTTACGGATACTTTTACATTGTTTTTTAAAGCTCCAACAGGAAAAACAGCCGAAAAATCTTTGTAATCTAAAGTATTTACGGTTTCAAAATTTATCGTTTTAGCAATACTTTCTTTAGCATTTTCTAACGGTCTGAAACTTGGAACTTTTAGAAATTGATTTAGTTCTAATTTTTCGTTTACAATGACTCCCGTTGCAGTTTCTTTTTGTACTAAAATTGACCTACCGATACTTTTTCCATCCAAAACCAATTCAAATTCTGGCTGGTTAACATCAACAGCAATTCCAGCGATGGTCATTTTTTTGATCTGCGAAGGAAAATTAGTTCCCTTGATATATAATTTATCTTCTGATTTTAACAGCGTGAAATTCTTAGAAGCGGTTTCTGATTTGTAAACGATTCGTACGTTTTTGATTTTATAACCGTTTAAAATGCCTTCTGGAGCTGTAAATAAAAGTACGTTATCTCCTTGTCTCAATGATTTTTCAGATAACAATTCTGATTGTTTTGTCCACGCTTTATTTTCAGATAAAAACTGCCCTCCAATACTTGGCTGATTGTTTAAACTTCTAGAAATTGAAGCAGATTGATCGTAACCATATAATTCATATTCCAAATAAGCATTTTCATTATTTTCTGGAAGCTCGTCTAATTTCAAATGAAAAACGTTATCATACGCGTCATCAACCTCTTCAGCAGTATTCACTCCAATATTTCCCTCTTTAATATCGGCGGTAAACAATTTAGTACTTTTGTTTTCATTTTTAATTATTGCTGTTGAATCTGACTTGGAAGTCAAAACTTCTTCTGTTGAGGTATTTTCAGAGAATAATGAACTCATTTTATATTCACCAAAATTCGCGGCAAATAAAAATGTACCAATTAAAAATACAAGTAATATAATTTTATTTTTCATAAATCAGAATAATCGATTAGGGGCAATCGGTTTATATTATATAGCAATACAGCTTGAAGTTTCTTTCAAACTTCAAATTATTTCACAATTACTTTAAAGGTTTTTGTACCAAAATCTGATGTCACATTGACCAAATACATACCTGTTGCGGCTTTTATGCTGTCTTCGTACAAGTAAGTTTCTATTTGGGTAAATTGTTTTTCCTTTACAAGTGATCCTGTTGGAGAATAAATCCTGATTGTTGCATTTGTTTTTTTAGGAAACTGCATTGCAATAGAAAATTTTCCGTCAGGCGTTGGATTCGGATATAAGATCAATATGCTTGAATCTGTAATTTCTTTTCCATCTGTTGCAACAACAATTTTTTTAGAAGTTTTACATTCCTGAGAATTTAATAACCTAAGTTCATAATTACCTGGCTGATCAATTAAAATTCTTGGATTATCATCGATAAAATTACCTTCATAAAACCATTGATATTCGTAATTTCCTGCTGGCAAATCTTTACTTGCATCCAGAGTTAAAGCATTTCCATCTGTTAATAAATAATCTGATTTTAAGTTCGGAAACGTGCCTTCTTTATCGGCAACAAAAACGGTTTCATTGTATAAATTTCCCTTTGCATCTTTAACTATATAATCATAAGTTCCAGACGAAAGCTGTACTCCCGTTTTACTTTTTCGTCGCTTGGTTCCATTGTTTTACAACCGCTTCGCTTCCTTCTTTTTTAACGGTTACAGTAAATGGTGCTTCTCCGCCTTCAATCGAATAATTTAACTCTCCAGATCTTGAAACACCACAAGTTGCTTCTGTAATCCAGACTCTGCTAAACATTACCGGCGCCACTTTTAAGGTAAATTTTGTGCTTCCTGTTTTTTGTTTATTCCAGTCAAAATCGTTTAAAACTAATTTTTCGCCGCTTGATGTACTTGCCAGACGAATATATTCTGAGTCACTTTCATTGTATGTCCCTTTCCCTGAATAATCTACCCACAACCAATAATAAGTATCTTTTGGTAAAGTCCCTTTTATAAATGCGGGGTTCAAAGTCCAATTCAAACTCAAATCACTCGGATTTGCAAAATCTAGTCGCCATTCTCTTGAAATGCCAATTGGTTCACCCTGTTCTTGTTTTTTTACTAAAAGATTTTTTCCGTTATCACTCCAAAAAGCAAAATAATTATCTGGAATTTTGCCTGACTTGCTTTTAAGTTCAACCGTCAAAAGTCCTTCTTCAATCATATTACTGCTTTTAGGTCGCAACAAACCGCTGGCATCGTCACGGCCAACTGCGGTAATTGAAGATGTAAATCCTTTGTGTTTGTCTGCGTCCCAAATAGTTGTTCCCTGACTGTTGAGGTAGTTTTTATTGTCAAACTGAGAAAGTGAAATTCCATATTTGATAGCCAAATAACTGGTCGCTTTCTGCGTTTCTAAACCAGATAAAACTCGGTTGTAAACCAGAATTTCGCTGATGTTTCCCGCAAATTCTTCTGGCGGCAGTTTTTCAAATTTTGGCTTTTGCCCAATCGTTATTGACGATAACTTTGCGACACTATCAGTTATGTTCTGCTGAAAAAAATGAATGTTTGCTTTATGCGGTTTTATCTTTTCCTGATACGATTGATAGGAATATTTCTTAAGATCTACCAAACGTTTATTGGTTCCAACCGAAAGTACTTTTTTAGGATCTGTGATTGTCCACAAAAATTGTTCTTTAATACTGTCTTTTACTTTGTACACCATGAACAAAGTCTGGCGTCTTTTAGTATTAATTCCTAAAGGCAGAATCAAAGAGTCCTGCGCGGTATCAAAAACAATACTCGGATTAAAATTAAAAACTGCACCAGCATGTCTTTTTCCAGAAATTTTTGCTTCCTTATCTGTCAGGCTTTCCCAATAATAATTTTCACCGCTATTTTTTGATTTAATCCAAAAATAGGGATCTGATACTGCTCCAGGCAAAACTTTTTGCTGTGAAAAAATCAAATTACCAGTCAATAACGATATAAAAATTGATACTGAAAAAACCTTTTTATACATAATACAATGTTTTTAATTGATAATCGTATGCCTAAAAATTGGCCAAATCGTCGAAGTCAAAAGAATAGCCGATAATCAAAGAAATACTGTTGATTTTGTTTTTATTCTCAATGTAACGATGCCCGTTTTCCTCGGTTGCCATTGCATCTGTCAATCCTAAAGTATATCTTGCTCCAACAGATAAATTGGAATTGAATTCATATCCTAAAGAAAATATTCCAGAGAAATAATTTTTGCCTGTAAATGATTCCTTTAATACTTTCTGCACATTAGCATCGGGTTCAAAATAAACACCAGAATCTGCAAAAATCTCCTGCGCATTTGAGGTGTATTTTATATTATCGCTGGCAATATTAAAACTGATATATGGTCCAAAACCAACGTAAAATCCGTCAACTGGATAATATTTAAACTGCGCACCAACATTTATGTAGCTGTATCCAAAAGTCATTTTGTATTTCAATCCTTTTATATCTTCATAATTCAAATCGGTACTTTGACCAGAATATGAGATTTCGGTTTGAATGCTGACTTTCGCATACGGGTATTTCCAATTGATAAAAACACCGCCTGTTCCGCCAAACCGGCCTTCTTCTTTTAAGGTATAACCTTCGTATATAGGACTGGATATTACTGCTCCCGAAATATTAGACATTTTAGAATAAATACCGCCGCCAAAAATACCATACGTTATCTCTCTGTCGCCTTGTGCCAAAACAGATTTTGTGCTTACTAATAAAAGAAGCAAAATAATTTTTTTCATTTTTTATAAATTACCATTGATGAAAACTGTAGCCCAGCGAAAAACAAAACACACTGCTCTTATTTTGATTTTCGATAAACTGAAAAGAAGATGCATTACTTTTGATCATGTCTTTTACGCCAAGATAATAGCGAAGATCAAAGTGAATGCTTTTATGAAGTTCATACCCAAGATTGAAACATAACGAAAAATCGTCTGCACCATCAAGACCGTCTTTATAAAACTGTCGTGTCGCCACATCATACATTCCGTCTGCTTCATTAGAAGTATAGGTGATATCGTTAGGTGATAAATTGATTCCGTAAAACGCGCCAAATCCCAAGTTTAATCCTTCATACGGATAAACTTTATACAAAGCTCCAATTTGCAGAAAAGCATAATTAATTCCGAGTTCAAATTCTTTTCCCACTGCATCGCGATAGGTAACGGTTTCTCCAGACTGCCTAAATAAAATTTCAGGCTGAATGGCAACACGAGTGTCATAAAGTTTGCAATTCATAAAAAAACCGCCTTCCAAACCGTACTTACCTTTACTTTCCAAAACACTGTTATCAAAAGTATTATCCCTTCCTTTGATGCTTTCAGGTAAGTTACTAAAAGTAGAATGTATCGCCCCAAGTTTTATTCCATACGTAATATTGGTTTCGTTTTGACTGTAAACGGAGGCATTAAAAAAAGTGCTTAAAATTATTAAGGGTAATATTACTTTCATTCACAAAATTTTTTGCGAATATATGTATTAATTTTAGTTTAAAAACGCAAATAGTCGACAAAAGGATTAAAATAACCGACAAACAACAAGAAATTCTTTTTAAATAGTGAATTCACACAAACTATAATTAAGTTTTATCAATTTAATAATTATTTACAGGATTAGCTAAATTATATTAATCCAAATTATGGCAAAAATCTTGGGTAATTTGATTAAATACTTCTTTTAAAAGTTTCAAAACATAATATAGAAAACAAAAAAAGGACCATTTTAAAAATGGTCCTTTTTCATATTATTTTGTGAAAAATTATGCTCTGAATAAAGCATATTTATTGTGGTTATACAAAACCTTATCGTAAGGAACATAAAGCGAAACGATTTTCTCCGTTGACTCGTCAAATTTGATTCCGTTATATTTTCTGAATAAGTAAATTTCTTTTAAACAATTAGAAAGACTTTGGTGAATTTCAGTTGTAAAAGCTGGCAGTTGTTTGTCTCCTACCAAAAGGTCAATTTGGTAATTTGAACTGCTTTTTGATAAATTGTTACCAATAATTCTAATGGTAAATGTGGCTGACTTTCCGTATTGTTCACCTTGATATTGTAGTGTCATAATTTTATAGTAAAAAGGTTAATATTTTGTATCTCGACTTACTTTGATATTGAATTTTAATTTAAAGTTATAAAAAAAAATGACTCCTTTAAAAACTTAAATTCAATTTCTGAATGCAAAGTTACTATAAATTATATTCTCAATATTTTTTTATTTCTGAGTTAATAATAATTGAAGTTCAAAATTTGCCAAATACCAAAAATACTATGTTATGAGGATTCTAAGATGGCTATAAATTCCTTTACAGATAATAACGAATGTCCATAACTAGGAAAATTTATTTCTACCGTTGCTTTTATTTCATCCTGATTAAAAGCTCCAATTCCATCTTTAATTAAGGTAACATGATATCCAAGCTCTACTCCATATCGTGCAGTTGAATCTATACAGGTATTAGCGCGCATTCCAGCAATAATAATGTGGTCGATATCATGCATTTTTAAAAGAAAATCTAAATCTGTATTGGCAAAACCGCTTGCTGTCCAATGATTTTGAGCTATTAAATCTCCTTTTTCCGGTAAAAGTTCTGGATGAAAGGTCGCGCCCCAGCTTCCCTTTTCAAAAAGATTTAAATTTTTACTGCCGTTATGTGATGGTGAAAAGTATTTCCAATTTAAATAATCTTCTTGCTGCGTATGACGATGTGGAGCATACACCACCTTAATCTGATGTTTTCTGGCAGTATTTAAAAGGATTTTTATATTGGCTACAATATTGCCGCTTTCTACAGTTTCTTTTACAAAAGGCCACAGCTTTCCTTTTTCTGAAAGAAAATCATTAAAAGGATCAACTAAAATTAATGCCGTTCTATTATTTTGGTACGTATTCATAATTTGGAATTTTAGAGTTTACATTTCTAAAACCAAAATTCAATCCAAAAACAAACGGTTGACTATCAACAAACTAACTAATTCTAGCTTAGTGACATTCCGTTAAAAAATTGGTTATCAGTGAAATATCAAAAAATGAGCATCGAAACTTTATAAAATAAAAAAACCGCAACGAATTACGGTTTTCAGCAATTAACTAAATATATTTAATCAACTTTTTTAACGAGTGTAAAATTCATTCATAAGCACGATTAATTTTTGGGAAGTATTATAATTTATTTTCAAGATTTATTTCGCATAAAACAGATTTCCATTCTGATTAAATTTGATCCTGTTTTAGCATTCAAGAGTGTCTTTTAATTCGGAGACTAAATTATACATTTCGTAGATATAATGCACGGAATGTCGACAAAGTGTTAATAAATATTTGATGAATTAAGATATGTTTTGCTTTTTTAAAAAAGAGATTTGCTCATTGTTTTTTTGATTACATTTGATTAACTAATTCTAAAAACCTCATATCATGGAAATTAACTTCGTTGCATTACTTTTAGCCGCAATTGTTACGCTTGTTGTCGGCTTTATTTGGTACAGCCCCAAAGTATTTGGAACTATCTGGATGAAAGAAAGCAATCTTACCCAGGAAGAACTGAAAAAAGGAAGTATGATTAAAATCTTTGTATTAACGTACATTTTTTCTTTAATGATTACAATGACTTTAATGTCGTTGACAATTCATCAATCTGGAGCGGTTGGAATGGTTGGCGGACCTCCTTTAATTAATAGTGCGAAACCATCGTTTGCGGCATTTATGGCCGATTACGGAATGGCTTACAGAACTTTTAAACACGGCGCCCTTCACGGTTTTATATCTGGTTTATTTTTTGCATTTCCTTTAATCGGAATCAATGGTTTGTTTGAAAGAAAATCTTGGAAATACATATTTATCAATACCGGTTATTGGGTAATTACGCTTACACTAATGGGCGGTATTATTTGCGGTTTTGCATAAACAATAAAATACTAACCCGTTTGAAGTAAATTCGAACGGGTTTTTCTTAATAATAACTTAAAGAAAATAAGTTATTGCAAATATTATCTAATTTTGAAGAAATTAGTTCACTCTTTTGAATACAACATATTCTTTCCAGATTTACAAAAGCGCTTCAGTACTGCCTTCAGAATGGAATTCGCTTGTCGCTGACAATATTTTTTTAACACGGGAATATCTCGAAGTACTGGAAAATTCTTCTCCAGTAAATATGACTTGTCATTTTATTGGAATTATCGAAGAAAAAAATCATCGGAATTGTTTTAACTCAGTTTCTATTTGCAGAAAAACTAGAGTCTTTTGGCGAACGCGATAAATGCTTAAAAACTTCTGTTCGTAATTTTGCCCTTAAAAACTTTGCTTCACATGTTTTATTCATTGGCAATAATATGCTGACTGGACAAAATGCTTTTGCTTTTGATAAAAGTATCAAGCAGTCAAAAGCAATCAAAACGCTTCATAAAGCTATAAATCAACTCAAGAAAGATTTAAAAGAAAGCGGTAAAAAAGTTCACATAACCAGCATTAAAGATTTTACTTCAAAGGAAATTGAACCGCTCCAAGCTGAATTCAAAAACAATTATACGTTTTCGACACAGCCCAATATGATTTTTGAAATCAAAAATAACTGGAAAACAGAACAAGATTATATTGATGCTTTATCCAAAAAATACCGCGACCAGTACAAACGCGCCCGAAAAAAATCTGAAGGAATCGTAAAACAAAAAATGTCTTTAGCCGATATTCAGAAATATGAAGATGTAATTTATGATTTGTATTTTCATGTTGCCAAAAATGCGCCTTTCAATACCTTTTTTCTAGCTCGAAATCATTTTAGCTTTTTCAAAGAAATTATGGGGGATAACTTTTTATTGTACGGTTATTTTATTGACGAAAAATTAATTGGTTTCAACACTTTAATCAAGAACGGAACTGTAATGGACACTTATTTTTTAGGTTATGATGAAAGTGTACAACGCGAAAAAATGCTGTATTTAAATATGCTATACGACATGATCGCCTATTCTATTAAAAAAGGGTTCAAAGAAATTGTTTTTGCTAGAACCGCTCTTGAAATTAAAAGTTCCGTCGGTGCAAAACCTGTGAAAATGTATGGTTTAATTACGCACAGTAATGCATTAATAAACCATAACATTTCAAGATTTTTTAATTATCTGGAACCAAAAACAGAATGGCAGGAACGAAATCCTTTTAAATAAGACAAGGATAATTATACCGCTCCGATGGAGCTTTTTTATCTCCTCCTTAAATATTTTGCTATAAATATTTCGCTCTTCCAGAGCTTTACTTATCATGCTTGAATATTGCTTTCACCTTCCTTTTAATTTTCGCTATGAATATTTCGTTCTTCCAGAGCTTTACTTATCATGCTTGAATATTGCTTTCACCTTCCTTTTAATTTTCGCTATGAATATTTCGTTCTTCAAGAGCTATATTTATATCTTTCCAAAGCAACGTAATTCCAGAGCTATAGAAATGCAATCAAACTCCTTTAGGAGTTTAATATTTATAGAACCTGAATTTCACACAAGCAATAAAGCCCCATCGGGGCGATATAAAACTACAATCTATTTTACTGCCAAACTTTATCTGGATCTTTAAGGAACAGCCAATTTCATTTGTTTGTGCAGAATATGAATTTCTAAAGATTTCTGCGCACCGCAATATTCACCATCAATTTGAAAATTAACTGGATAATCGGTTTCGATAGTTGCTTTATCGGTTGAAATAATTACAATATCATCTGAATCGATCGGCATGTTTCCTGTAATAATTTTTCCAATTAAAAGTATATCCAAGCTTTTCAAAATCACCAATTCAAACTTTCCATCATTCATGGAACCGTTTGGATTAATAATTACACCTGTTCCATATTTTTGAGAATTGGCAATTACAATCATCCTTGCAACATGTTCCACCTTTTTATTATTTGCAGAAATAGTCGCGACAAATGGATCATCTGATTCTTTCAAAGTAGTAAAAGCCTGTAATGCATATCCCCAAAAACCTCTCACATCACTTTCTTCGTAGTTCTTGACCAAGTTTGCATTTAAACCAATATCACTTAAATGAATACTTTTTTTTCCATTGATGCAAATCATATCCATTTCGATATAATGATGCAAAAATGCTATTTTAAGATTCTCTTCGATTCCTTCTGGAAGATTTAAATCTACAGAAAGTCCGTTTGCAGATCCAGCTGGTAAAATCCCGATTATCACATCATGATCTTCCATGGCTTCGGCAACCATCTTAATTGTTCCGTCTCCTCCTGCCACGACAATTCGTTCAGGATTATGCTTCTCGTAGATTGTTTGTATTGCTTTTAAATCGCTTTTACCTGTAGTTTCATAAACCTCCAGATTAAAATGATTTGTTGCTCGCGAATTCTTCAACAGCGTCTATTAAATCTGATTTATCAAGGTCTCCCGATATCGGATTTACAACAAATAGTATATTCTTTTTCAAAATTTTATTTTTAAAACCAATTAATTTAAGTAATTTACAGTTACCTAAATATACGTAATTAATGAAACCAATTCTACAATTATATCGAGGTTATGCAAATGAGCAAGAATTAATTGTGATGGGGCATGTTTTAAGAAGAGAACACAATTATGACTTTGAAAAAAGGAAATTAAAAAATGCCACCTCGATCCTCAAATTATTCCGAATAAAGACGATTAAAAATTTTGATGTTTACCTTCATTATAATGATGAAATTATTCATACCAAAACTTTAGATGACGGCTATTTTAAATTCTGCATTCCGCTTGAAAAAGAAACACATTTTGGATGGATGCCTTATGAAGTGAGCCTGAAATACGGAAATGAATCTAAAAGTCGCAAAGGCAGTTTTATAAGACCGCATAAAGGGAAGCTCGGAATTATATCGGATATTGATGATACTTTTTTGATTTCGCACACCAATAATTTCTTTAGAAAAATTTACATTTTACTTTTTAGAAACGTAAATGACCGAAAGGTTTTTAAAAATGTTGTGGCACACTATCAGGCATTGAGCCAGTCGGGAAGAAATAACCCCGAAGAAGCAAATGCATTTTTTTATATTTCGAGCGGCGAATGGAATTTATACCGCTTTATTGCGAAGTTCACCCGTATACACAAGTTGCCAAAAGCCGTATTTCTACTGAAAGATATTAAAAGAGGAATTACCGATTTTTTTATGAGCTGGCAGAGGCAGTCACGATCATAAGTTTGAAAAAATAAAACATGTTGTAGAATTTTATCCTACTCTTAAATATATTTTAATGGGAGATGATTCGCGAGATGATCCTATTTTATACGAAAGAATCTGCAAAATATTTCCTGTTACCGTTATCGCTGTTTACATTAGACAAACTGGAAAATACCAAAAAAGAGAGGTCGAAAAGATCCTAAAAAACCTGGAAAGTCTAGATGTCAAGGTTTGCTATTTTAGAGACAGTAATGAAGCTATTGCGCATTCTAAGTCTATTGGGATTATTAAGTAGTTGGTTTCAGGTTTCAGGTTTCAAGTTTCAGGTTTCAAGTTTCAGGTTTCAAGTTTCAGGTTTCAAGTTTCAGGTTTCAAGTTTCAAGTTTCAGGTTTCAAGTTTCAAGTTGGAGCAACGTGAAACTTGAAACCTGAAACCTGAAACAAATAAAACTAAAACCTAAGCATTAAAATTATCTATTTCTTCTTGAACAATTTCCCAATCTAGAAGTAATTGATCTAAATCTTTTTTCTTTTTGTTATATGCAGTAAAAAATGACGCGTCTTCAATATGTTTGTCGTAATTTGAAGCTAATAATTTATCATCGTGCTGAATGTCTTTTTCTAATTGTTTGATCTGACTTTCAACTTTACTTAAACGATTTTGAAGCGCTTTTCCTTTTTTCTGGTCTTCGTATGATGTTTTGTTTGTTTCTTTTGGAGCTGTGGCTTTTACAACGTCTTTTTTCTCGACTTCTCGCATGTTTTCAAGATTACGCTGTTCTAAGAAAAAGTTGATATCTCCTAAATATTCTCTAATTTTTTGATCTTTAAATTCGTAAACAATATTCGACATTCCTTGAAGAAAATCCCTGTCGTGCGAAACCAATAGTAAAGTACCACCAAATTTTTGAAGTGCGACCTTTAAAACGTTCTTAGATTTAATATCTAAGTGATTCGTAGGCTCATCCATCAGTAAAACATTGATTGGCTGTAATAAAAGCTTACAAAGCGCCAGACGGTTACGCTCTCCCCCTGAAAGTACTTTTACTTTTTTCTCGACATCATCTCCGCGGAATAAAAACGAGCCTAACATGTCGCGAACTTTAGAGCGGTTTGTATCTGTTGCGCCGTCTTCCATAGTTTGCGAGCAATGTAATTTCACCATCTAAATATTCGGCTTGATTTTGGGCGAAGTACCCCAATTGCACATTGTGCCCTAATTTGATATTTCCTTGGTACTCAAATTCGTTGACCAAAGCTTTGATGAAAGTCGATTTTCCTTGACCGTTTTGTCCAACAAATGCAATTTTACTTCCTCTTTCTACCAAAAGACTGATATCTTTAAGGATGGTTTTATCGCCGTAGCTTTTCGTAACATCTTCTGCTTCGATTACAACTTTTCCTGGCTCTTTTGAAACTGGAAAAGAGATATTCATAACTGAATTATCATCTTCATCAACCTCAATTCTTTCGACTTTATCTAATTTTTTAATCAACGATTGCGCCATCGAAGCTTTGGAAGCTTTCGCACGGAATTTCTCAATTAATTTTTCTGTTTCTTCAATTTTCTTTGCCTGATTTTTTTGAGTCGCTAATTGCTTTTCGCGAATTTCATGACGTAATTCTAAATATTGAGAATATGGTTTATTGAAATCGTATGCTTTTCCTAAAGAAATTTCGATTGTTCTATTGGTAACATTATCCAAAAACATTTTATCGTGCGATACAATTACCACAACACCTGGATAGTTACGAAGGAAACTCTCTAACCAAATGATACTTTCGATATCCAAGTGGTTGGTTGGCTCATCCAGAAGCAATACATCGTTGGATTGTAAAAGTAGTTTGGCCAATTCGATACGCATTCTCCAACCTCCAGAAAATGTTTCTGTTTGGTTATTAAAAACTTCTCTTTTAAAACCTAAACCTAAAAGGATTTTTTCTGTATCTCCCACATAATTATAACCTCCTAAAAGTTCAAAACGATGTGTATAATCAGATAGGTCTTCAATGATCTGGCTGTATTCTTCACTTTCATAATCGGTTCTGGTAACCAATTGATGATTGATTTCTTCTAATTTTTTTTCTACAATTTTGATCTCAGTAAAAGCTTCGTATGCTTCTTCCAACACTGTTCTTCCTTGCTCAAAATCAATATCCTGACGCAAAAAGCCCATACGGATATCTTTCTCTTGAGAAATAACTCCTGAATCTGGGGCAAAGTCTCTAGCCAGCATTTTAAGCATTGTAGATTTACCTGCTCCGTTTTTACCGACAAGACCAACTCGGTCTCCAGCTCCTAGCCGAAAAGTAACTTCTTCAAATAAATATGTTCCTCCAAAAGAAACCGAAAGATTGTGTATATTAAGCATAATTTGTGACTGTTGTTACAAGAAATAAAGGCGTAAAAATGTACCTTTGATCAAAATTTTTGCAAATGTTAAAAAAAGGATCGAAACTAAATAGTATTTTAACAGGAAGTTGTCCAAAATGCCAAAATGAGAGCATGTATGAAGACAAAAATCCGCTTCATTTGACTAAAGTTCTAAAAATGAACGAAAATTGCGACCATTGCGGATTTAGATATCAAATTGAACCTTCGTTTTTTTATGGCGCAATGTACGTAAGTTACGGATTAAATGTTGCTGTCGGAATCGCCGCATTTATTGTCTCTTTTGTCTTTTTTGGAGCTACTATCGAACAATCATTTATCGCAATTATTCTGACTTTGGTAGTTTTGTTTCCTTTTGTATTGCGCCTTGCTAGAAACCTATATATCAATATGTTTGTTTCTTATGATCCTAAGGCCGGTCGTAATTAAGACTTTTTAAATATCTTTTATGAAATCGTTTTATATCGGCTTCTCGATCTAAAGGAATATTGTTTTCAATATGATCATATAACGCTTTAGCCATTGAAGGTCCCAGCATTACGCGCGCGTTCCTAAACCGTTAAGAATATGAAGCGATTTGTACACTTCGTGTGTTCCTAAAAGAGGTCTTCTGTCAGCTACGGTTGGGCGAACACCACCAAAGTGTTTGATAATTTCAAAATCACAGGTGATAATTTCTTTTATACGATCTAAAAGTTCCTGTTTGCCTTCTTCTGTAGGTGCATCTGTTTTATCGTGCCAGTTATAGGTAGCTCCAACTTTAAACAGATTTCCTCCAAGCGGCAAAATAAATACACTCGTGTTTACAATTACATCTAAGTTTAATTTTGGCGCTTTTATAATAAACAGTTCTCCTTTTGTTCCATCCAATGGCAGGTAATTGAAATACGGATTTTTATGCATTCCGAAACCTTCTGCAAAAATAATATGACGCGCTTGAATATTTTTATACTGAATTCCATTATCCAAAACTTCAAGGAAACTGCTATGAAAAGAATCCTCCAACAATAAATTATTCTTAAGTAGATATTCTCGATAAGTATCCAACAACAATGCAGTCTTAACGTAACCTGTATGCAAAACTTCTCCATAATCGTAAGGAGAATCAATACTATTGTATTTTTTTGTAATTAATTTGGTAGACAAAAATGGAGCTAAATTTAATTTATCTGAGGCTGAAAACCAGTTGTTCTGCTCTTCGATTGAAAAGAACTTTCTTAAAACAGGCATCTTAAAGTTAAACTTCTCCTGCGACTTTTCTTCAATCTGATCGTAGAACTCATTCATTTGAACCAATTGTTCTTGTGCTTTCCAAACCTCGCTAAAACGCTTAAGAATAACAGGATTATATAAACCACCGGCAACTCGAGATGAATTCTGCGATTTGTTATCTACTATCAATATAGTTTTATTGTTCTTAAGTGCAATTTCGGCGAAAGAAATTCCAGCCAATCCAGATCCGACGATTAAATAATCAAGCATTGTAAAAGTGTATAAATAAAGAAACTCTTACTACAAAGGTAGCAAGAGTTTTTCTTATAATTTGATTTCAGAACTTAGTAATTCCACATATCTTCTTCAAAATTACGGATCTTCTCTTTCACTCTTTCCGATTCTAATAACTGACTCTGAGCATTATCTCTAATGTAATCTTTAATCTCGCGATCTCCGTACATATTTTCTTCTTTATAAATAACTGCATTAAATCTTCTTGAGTTAAATATTTGATCAAAAGAAATTGGAAGCGCCGAATTTTTATCGTTAAAGGCCTTGGCTTCGTGTAGCACATCTCGCGCATTTGGAAAGAATACCCAAAATAATTCAATATAATCTTTTTCGTCACTGTTCATTGTATAAACATCAGGAGTCACTGGACAAATTCCGAGCAGTCGATATTTTAATTCACTTTCACGTTTATCAAAATACCAGAATCCTTTAATTTTATACTGGCTCACATCTGCAGATGTAAGATCCTGTCTCAAAATATATTCAGCAGGAACAGTTCTTGTCGGTCCTACAATTTGATCTTCGTAGGTTACTTTTTTATTTTTACCTGTTCCAGTAACTATTTTTTTCTTCACCGTACGTGATCTATAGTCATCCGGATATTGATTGATTAATTCTCTCCCTCCATCTGTAGTATCTACTCGCGAAAGTGCTCCTTCAATATCTTTCAAAGATTTTTTCGTATTGAAATAACTATCAGCATACACTTCTGTTATTCTGCCATTTTTAATTGCCTTAGTTAAAACATCATACAGCGAACGCCTATTTGTACCAATATTAGCCGTATCGACAGGAAAATATAATGGAAAATTTATTTTTTCATTTAGATCAATAATTTCCCAAGTTGTTTTTCCCATCAAAATATCTCTGTCATCTACATAACCATAAGCCAATGGCTTATCATTATCAGATATCATCTGTGCGACTGTCTTAATTCCAATCTGATCGGCAGTTTTGGCATTAAGCAGGTTAGATTGTGCAGTAGAAGCTAAGCTCCCTGTAATGGAAACAATAGCTATTAAAAAATTTCTTATTTTCATCATCATAATTATTACAACACATTAAACGAAATTTTATTATAAATATTGTTATTTTTCCTACATAAATAATTTATTGTAAATATTGGTCTGGTACATTGCTTACCTAGTACTTTGAATTATCCACATAAAAAAAACTCTTGCTACAAATGTAGCAAGAGTTTTTTAATTATTATATTATGTATCAACTTAGTAGTTCCACATATCTTGTTCGAAGTTGCGAATTTTTTCTTTCACTCTTTCAGATTCTAACAACTGATTTTGAGCGTTGTCTTTCATATAATCGCTGATCGCTCTGTCTCCATAAAGATTCTCTTCTTTGTAAACAACAGCGTTAAAACGTCTTGAATTCAAAATCTGATCAAATGAAATTGGAAGAGCTGAATTGCTGTCATTGAAAGCTTTTGCTTCATGCAGTGCTTCTCTGGCATTTGGGAAGAATACCCAAAATAATTCAATATAATCCTTTTCATCACTATTCATAGTATAAACGTCTGGAGTTACCGGGCAAATTCCAAGTAGACGATATTTCAATTCACTTTGACGTTTATCAAAATACCAGTATCCTTTAATTTTATACTGAGTAACATCTGCGAGAGTAAGGTCTTGTTTCAAAATGTATTCAGCAGGAACCGATCTCGTTGGCCCAACTGTTTCTTCAACATAAGAAACACTTTTGTTTTTACCTTTACCAGTAACCACTTTTTTCTTCACTACACGTGATTTGTAGTCATCTGGGTATTGGTTAATTAACTCTCTACCAGCATCAGTTGTATCAATACGAGACAATGATCCTTCGATGTCTTTCATAGATTTTTTGGTATTGAAATAACTATCAGTATACACTTCAGTAATTTTTCCACCTTTAATAGCTTTAGTCAAAACGTCGTAAAGAGAACGTCTATTAGCACCAATATTAGCTGTATCTACAGGAAAGTACAATGGAAAATTGATTTTTTCATTTAAATCAATAATTTCCCAAGTTGTTTTACCCATCAAAATATCTCGATCATCTACATAACCATAAGCTAAAGGCTTATCATTATCAGATATAAGTTGAGCAGGAGTTTTAAGTCCTATCTGAGCAGGCGTTTTTGCGTTAAGCAAATTAGATTGCGCATTAGAAGCAAAACCTCCAGCGATAGAAACAACGGCTATTAAAAAATTTCTTACTTTCATCGTGGTATCATTATAAGATATTGAACGTAGTTCACACTACTTTATTATTGTATTTCGTAAATTACTGGAGCAGTTCTTGGCAATAAGTAACTACCTGCACCTACCAGTTTAGTTTTAATTTCAGAAATAGTAACTTGGTCTCCTTTACCTGCTCTTGAAAGTACTTGTTTACATTGTGCATTCATTTTGTTTCCTGAAACAACAACTGTAGGCTGTCCAGCAATTTTCATGTTAAATCCAACAACGTCTAAACCAACTTCAAAATCAAAATCAAGAAGTTTCGCTCCAATAGTAGCAATTTCAAGGTTAGATTTAGGTCCTTTTACAACACCCATTTCACCTCTAATTGTTCCTGTTGGACCAGGAATACCTTTAATTCTGAAAGTTTTCTTGTCTGTTACTTTATCACCGTTTGGCAATGTACCTGTTACAGAAATTGTAGCTTCAGTACCTTGACCTGGGCTCATGTTATATTTTCCTGGTTTTCCAGCAGAAGCTAATCCTGGAGCGCTAGCAACAATTTTGTTAGCGTCAACACCAGCGAAAGATACAGAGATCGGGTTAACAACTCCTCTATATACTACATTCATTTTATCTGCAGAAATTGTAGCAGAGTTCGGTCTTGGAACTACAACATAGTTTCCAGTAAAAGCAAGTGGAATAGTTTTACCATCTTCTAAGAATGTAAACTGTCCTTTAATTTCTTGCTCACCTACACCTCCAGCAGTCATATCAACAACCGCTTGTCCAGCAACAATATTTCCAGGTCTACCATTCAAATTAAATGACGTTGGAGTTGTATTTTCGTCATAACGACCTAAAACAACTTTACCAGTAACTTTTTCTCCTTGGAAATAAGCACTTTTATCCAAGACAACTATTGCTTTATAATTACTGTAAGAAGCAGTGAGCAACCGCCGCTTTTCCTAAAGCACTATTATAAACATCTGCTTCAACTTTCTTAACATCATTCTGCCAAGTTGAAAGTTTTGCCGCAGATGCAATCGCAGGAAATCCTTTGAAGTGGTAAGCTAAATATTTTTCTTTGATACCATCTTTGTTCTTAACATCAGATACATCAAATTTCTTTTCAACTTCAGAAATAATTGCCGCATATTTTTTATCTGTACCTAAAGCGGCTTTAATATCAGCTTTGTATTTTTCGATTTTAGCGATAATTTCGTTACCTTTTTTAGTATAACCGTCTCCTGTAAACCAGTCGTCGATATTATCTCCTCTATCCATTGCCTCATATGGCAATTTTCCAGTTTCTTTTTCAACTTCGAAACCTTTAATAGACTGAGCTTTTAGAGTAGCTATATAATCATAAAAATCTTTTGTAATTGTTTCAACTTTATGAGCTGTTTGAGCAAGCAATAGCAAATTCTCCTTTTGCTTCCTCAGCTTTTTGATCTAAAGATGTTAATAAACCTGCATTTGTTTCTGTTGAACTTGTATTTGCACTTTCAAATTTTTCGTTCATCAAACCAAAAGCAGAAATAACTTCTTTTGATACGTTCATTGCTAACATTGCGATGAAAACCAGATACATCAGGTTAATCATCTTCTGTCTAGGGGTTAATTTTCCTCCTGCCATTTTTTTCTAATTAGTTCTTTATTAATAAATTTAATATTAGTCAAAAACTAATTATCCTTTGTTACTCATTGCAGAAAGCATACCACCGTAAACACTGTTTAAAGAAGCAATATTTGCAGTCATAGATTGCATTTGCTCTTTTAATTTAGAAGCATTTTCAGCGATTTCTTTGTTAGCTTCAGCGTTTCTAGAAGCGCTTTCTAACTGTACTTTATATAAACTGTTTAATGATTCCATTTGAGCAAGCAGCAACAGATAATTCTTCAGAATATTTCTTTTGTCCTGCGATTGAATCTACAGTTGGAGCAATTCCTTTAGCAAGCAGATTCGAAGTTTTTGATGCTGTTTCCTAAACTTGACATTAATTCACCGTCAATTTTAGCTTCTTTTAATAATGAATCTAATTTTTGAGATAATAATCCTTGAGCTTCTGTTGGAGCTTCAACTTTAACCTCTTTTTTTCTAGCTTGTCCGTTAGCTAATTCAGGGTAAACAAGAGTCCAATCTAACTCGTCTTCAACAGGTTCGAAAGCAGAAAGTGCAAAGATTAACGCCTCAGTAACCAATCCTACTGAAAGCATAACTGTTCCTGTTAATGGTCCAATTTCAAAGTGAGTAATTTTGAATAAAGCTCCAACGATTACTACTGCCGCTCCCATACCATAAGCGAAATTCATTGCTTTTTTACTTAATAATGCCATAATACTTTTTTTTAGGTTTTAATTTAAATAGATTTGTTGGATATTGATAAAATTATAAATTACTTTCTTTTGTTAGAGCTTCCAGTTACCTGAGTTCCCATGTAATCTTGTACAGTTCTAAATCCGATATAACTTCTAGCTGAATCAGCATATTCGTGATCACGAGTACTAACTTGTAAGAAGTAAGCAACATCTTTCCAAGAACCTCCACGAACCACTTTTCTCTGATTTTTACCATCAATTACGTTTGGATTCATTGTTGAAACATATTCGTAAGCGTTTGGATTGTAAGCAGAGTCAGTCCATTCTGAAACGTTTCCTGCCATATTGTATAATCCGTAACCATTTACATCGTATGATTTTGCTTCAACAGTATATAATGCTTCATCAGCAACATAATCTCCTCTACTTGGTTTAAAGTTTGCTAAGAAACAACCTCTATCGCTTTTAGTATAAGGACCTCCCCAAGGGTAAGTAGCAGATTCTAGACCACCTCTTGCGCCGTACTCCCATTCTGCTTCAGTTGGCAATCTGAAAGCATTTACTAAGTCACGCCCTTTTTTCTTAGATTTGATATAACTGTTTTTGTTTAATGTTCTCCAAGCACAAAATGCTTTTGCTTGTTTCCAAGTAACACCAACTACAGGATATTCTCCGTAAGCTTTGTGCCAGAAATAATCATTATGCATTGGCTCATTGTATGAGTAAGCGAAATCTTTAATCCAAACTGCAGTATCAGGATAAACATTTACCTGTTCTGTTTTTACGAAGTCACTTCTTTTTCCAACTTTAGCTTTTGCAGCTAGCTTGAATGTCCATCCAAGAATAACGGAATTTCAATTTATTTACATCAATTGTTCTTAAACCATTGTATGATTCTTCAATTGGCAAATACATAGAGTCCATTACTTCAGCGTAATATTCGTCTGGGTAAGCTTTTGTATCTTTAATTAATTTAACTTTTCTGTTTAATTTTCTTCCAGCATATGGATCATCTTTTGTACCAACACTATAATAGTTGTCGTACATGTATTTATCATAAGCCGTCATTTTTTCTGGATCAGAATCGTTGAAAGCATAGTCAGAAATACTTCCACCTTTTGAACCTTTACCATCAGTAGATTTTTGTCCTGTTTCGTCAGCTAAGATTGCTAAACGAACTCTCATTGTAGAATCTTTTACCCATTCCACAAATTGACGGTACTCACTATTTGTAATTTCAGTTTCATCCATATAAAAGGAACGAACCGTTACTGTTTTAGTTGGAGCATCTTCTACGTTAGCTAAATCAGCATCTGATTTACCCATAATAAAAGATCCACCCGGAACTAATGTCATTCCATAAGGCTTCTCGGGATGCCATTTCCCTCCTGTAACACCAACTAATTCACCTTTATCACCTGACTTACCACAGCCGATTACTAGTGTTAACATTGCCGCAAATGCAATAAACTTCTTCATATAAATTTGGGATTATCTATTCATTATTAAAAGTCCGTAAACGTATTTATTATTTATCTAAAAAACAATACTAATTTCGAAATTTATTTTACCGTTCAAAAATAATGTTAAATAAAATAAAAAAAAATATTTTACCGATAAACTGTTTCAAAAAATCGATGTAAAACGTTAATTTTTATGATATATAATTATTTTCTTACTAATTTATTTTAACTTTTTTTAATTAATTTTAAAAATTTAAGATTTTGCTTAAATTTTAGCCTTACAATGCATTTTTTCGCTGTGCTTTCCACCATCTTTCTGGCAATTCTTGGTTGCAAGCTGACAAATATTCGTCATAAGAACAGGGTAATAACGTATTTCTTTTCAATTTATTGTGACCATTAGATTCAAAAGGAATTTCTATCCACCAGCGATCAGTTTTGTCACTTTTATAAAAAATCAGCTCTTCATCTTCAAGAGGAACTATATATTTTAAATAGTTTGCACGGCTTCCAAATGGATACTCTTTTGAACGATAATGATACCCTTCTATAAAATACCAAACTATCTGTGCAATAATTACAGATTCTGCGAGAGAACTATTGTGATTAAAGATTCCAAAAGAGGAAACTTTATCACTAATTCCTGCATATCTTGCCAAAGCACAGATTTCTTTTCCATTAAAACCATTAGGCTCAAAAGTAACCGTATTTCCTGAAGCAGAAGATTTTACAGAATTTAAATCGATACTAACTAAATCTGCATCTCTAAAAATTGGTTCTGCTAATGTTATTTTATTTGAAATTTCTCCTAAACGGTAGGCATCAAAAAATAACTTTTCAATCAAGTCGATTTCTTCTTGCGAATTATAATATGTTTGAAATCCTATATTACAGTAGTTGAAAAGGTTATTTGGTTCGTCAATAATAATTTTAGTCAAATACGAATTAGCTGAAACTGACTCGTTTTCCTTTCCAAAATCAAACTTATTATCAACGGCAACCATATTAACCATTTGCTCCAAATCGTCATAAGCACGATACAAAGCATATGTTAAATCTTGCGAACCTCCCAGGACTATAGGAATGACTTTATTCTTTATTAAAGAAGCTGTAACTTTCTTTAATGCAAAATAAGTATCCTCTACAGAATCTCCTGCAAGTATATCTCCTAGATCAGCAATCGATGCATCCCAGTTACCAGGAAACATCCCATACAACTTTTTACGTACTGCAGAAAGATTAACTTCATTAACCATATTGATGTTGGTACGATCTTCCAAAACACCAATAATAGCAATATCAATTTTGTCAATATCTGGAAACTGATCTTGGGTATGAAAGACAACTTTACTCCCAAGCTCTTGTGAAGACAGTGCGCTGACGAATTTTACAATCGCATCATTAACTGGTTCTAGAAAATCGAATTCCATCTATACTTATTTCTTTTTTAGCAGACTGTTTTTTTAGCTGGTGCTTTTTTAGCAGTTGTTGTTTTTTTAGCCGCAGTTTTCTTTGCAGGTGTTTTAGCTGCAATCATTTCTTGAACTTGCGCCAATGTTAATTGTGCTCGCATCAACATCTTTACTCAATTCAATTTTCATTTTGCCTTTTAGAATTACAGAACGTCCCCAACGGGCTTTTTCCACTACAATTCCTTCGTCTTCCCAATTATGAATAACTTTGTCGATGTTTTTTTGAAGTTTTTCTTCGATAAGTTCTTCAACATCTGTTTGTGACAAATTATCAAAATTGTATTTTTTATTGACATTTATAAAAAGACCATTCCATTTAATGAATGGACCAAAACGCCCCACTCCTTTTTGAACTGCTTCTCCCTTATAAATTGCAATTGGCGCATCAGCAAGTGCTTTTTCGTCAATTAATTCCTGTGCTCTTTCCTTAGAAACATTCAACGGGTCTTCTCCTCTTGGCAATGAAATAAACACGCTTCCGTGACGAACGTAAGGACCATAACGACCATTACTTACTTCTACTTCTTCTCCTTTATATTCACCTAAACTTTTAGGAAGCAAAAATAAATTTAAAGCTTCTTCAAGTGTAATGTTTCCAATATTTTGATCTGCCATTAAACTGGCAAATTTTTTATCTTCATCATCTGCTTCTCCTATTTGAGCCATTGGTCCAAATTTTCCTAAACGAACAGAGACTTGTCTTCCGTCTGCATCTTTTCCTAAAATTCTTTCACCGCTTTCACGTTCCGCATTTGCTTCAACTTCTTTTACATTTGGATGAAATTTATTGTAGAACTCCTGCATCATAATCGCCCAGTCAATATTTCCTTCGGCAATTTCATCAAAATCCTGCTCTACTTTTGCTGTGAAATTATAATCTAAAATGTTTCCGAAATTCTTTACTAAGAAATCAGTCACAATAGTTCCGATATCTGTAGGAACCAATTTTCCTTTATCAGAACCTGTGTTTTCTTTCAAGAGTTTTTCACCTACTTTACTATTTTGCAAAGTAAGCTGTGTATAATTACGTTCCTGCCCTTCAAGCGTTCCTTTTTCAACATAATTTCTATTGATAATTGTTGAAATCGTTGGCGCATAAGTAGAAGGACGGCCAATTCCAAGTTCTTCTAATTTTTTTACCAAAGATGCCTCAGTGTAACGTGCAGGTGGTCTTGAATATCTTTCTGTAGCTGTAATATAGTTGTTTGCTAACTTTTCGTTTACTTTTAATGCAGGAAGCATTCCTTCTTGTTCTTCTTCGTCATCATCATGACCTTCAAGATAAACTTTTAGGAAACCCTCAAAAAGCAGAACTTCTCCAGAAGCTGTAAAAATTTCGCTGTGATTATCTGCTTCGATTTTTACGTTTGTTCTTTCCAGCTGTGCATCGCTCATTTGCGAAGCCAACGTTCTTTTCCAGATCAAATCGTACAAACGAGCCTGATCACGATCGATATTTACCGTATGACGAGACATATCTGTCGGACGAATTGCTTCGTGGGCTTCTTGGGCTCCTTTGTTTTTATTAGCAAAAACGCGAGGCTTAGAATATTCTTTTCCGTAAGATTTTATGATTTCTGCTTCAGCGGCATCCATTGCTTCTCTAGAAAGGTTTACTGAGTCAGTTCTCATATAAGTAATAAGTCCTGCTTCGTACAGACGCTGTGCTAACTGCATTGTAATTCCAACCGGCAGATACAATTTTCTAGCGACCTCTTGTTGAAGCGTAGAAGTTGTAAAAGGTGAAGTTGGTGATTTTTTGGTAGGTTTAGTTTCTAAATCAGCTACCTTATATTTAGAACCGATATTTTGATTTAAGAAATCTTCGGCTTCTTTTTTTGTATTGAAATTTTTAGGCAGTTTTGCTTTGAAAACTTTTCCAGCTTCATTTACAAATTCTGCAACAATTGAATAGGATGCAACTGCATTAAAGTTTTGAATTTCACGTTCTCTTTCAACAATCAAACGTACAGAAACAGATTGTACACGACCAGCAGAAAGTCCGCCTTTGATTTTTCTCCATAAAACAGGAGACAATTCGTAGCCTACTAAACGGTCTAATACTCTTCTTGCCTGCTGTGCATTTACTAAATTATAATCAATCTCTCTTGGATTGTCGATTGCTTTTAGAATTGCAGATTTTGTAATTTCGTGAAAAACAATTCGTTTAGTTTTTTTTATATCTAATTTCAATTCTTCCGCCAAGTGCCATGAAATAGCTTCTCCTTCGCGGTCCTCATCACTTGCTAACCAAACCATTTCGGCATTCTTAGATAGTGTTTTAAGTTTACTTACCAAAGCTTTTTTATCCGGAGAAACTTCATATTTAGGTTTAAAACCATTTTCTACATCTACCCCTATTTCCTTTGATGGTAAGTCGGCTATGTGACCATAACTTGACTCCACCTGAAAATCGCTCCCAAGAAATTTCTCGATCGTTTTCGCCTTTGCAGGTGACTCCACTATTACTAAATTCTTTGCCATTGCTCTATTTTTCTGCAACAAAAGTATCTATTTTTTTTAAATATTAACCTTGCTTATGAATTTTTGAAGTATTTTGATATTATGAAACTTAAAATTGCAGATTTATCTGTAATAATCTCGATAATATATATAGGTATAACTTTTAATGATTTATGACCGAGAAATGTTCTTTTTGAGACCAATGGTTCTAGCCCAGATTGCAGTGAAAAGCCCGGAGTAAAAAAATTAAAAGTTTCTTGTTTTAAAAAAGCGACCAACGGAAGCTCTTTTTAAAACATTAGAAACTTTATTTTTTTTGCGAGGACTTGAAACGTAAAGCTGGAAATTGCTTCTGAAAAAATTTAACCACAAAGCTCACAAAGATTTACGCAAAGTTCGGAAAGTTTTTTCTAAGCTGAAATTCAGAACAAAGTTCCCAAAACTATGAGAATTCTTTTTAATCTTTTAATCTGTGGCTATTTAAATATTTTAGAATCATAAAATTTTACAAAAAACATAAAAATCTAAAATCTGCATTCTAAAATCTAAAATTTCTTTCCTGCCATCTTGTCATATTGACTGTATTTACGCTATCTTTGCACTTTGAAATTTTACAATGGAAAAGATTATTGAGGAAAGCAAGCAGGGCGAAAGTCTTGTTTTGGAAAATAAACCTGAGAATACTAAAAAACTTTTTATAGAAAGTTACGGCTGTGCGATGAATTTTTCGGACAGTGAAGTCGTAGCTTCCATTTTGTCTGCCGGAGGTTATAATACCACTTCTGTTTTGGAAGAAGCCGATTTGGTTTTGGTAAACACCTGCTCTATTCGAGACAAAGCCGAGCAGACTATTCGCAAACGTCTTGAGAAATACAATGCTGTAAAACGCACTAATCCGAAAATGAAAGTTGGGGTTTTGGGTCGCATGGCGGAGCGTTTGAAAAGTCAGTTTTTGGAAGAAGAGAAAATAGTCGACCTTGTTGTTGGGCCTGATGCATATAAAGATCTGCCGAATTTATTGGCAGAAGTGGAAGAAGGCCGTGACGCTATCAATGTAATTTTATCAAAAGAGGAAACTTACGGAGATATTTCGCCTGTTCGTTTAATGAGTAACGGAATTACCGCTTTGGTTTCTATTACCCGTGGTCGCGATAATATGTGTACGTTTTGCGTTGTGCCTTTTACACGTGGTCGTGAGCGCAGTCGTGAACCTCAAAGTATCATGTCTGAAATTCAGGATTTATGGAATAAAGGTTTTAAAGAAATTACTCTTTTAGGACAAAACGTTGACAGTTACCTTTGGTACGGCGATGGTTTGAAAAAGGATTTCGTAAACGCTTCTGAAATGCAAAAAGCAACTGCTGTCGATTTTGATCAATTACTTGAAATGGTGGCTGTTGGTTTTCCTAAAATGCGTATTAGATTCTCGACTTCTAATCCGCAGGATATGCACGAAAGTATTTTGCATGTAATTGCGAAATATCCAAATATCTGTAAGCACATACACTTACCAGTTCAATCTGGAAGTAATAGAATTTTAAAAGAAATGAATCGTCTGCATACGCGTGAAGAATATATGGCTTTGATTGACAAAATCAGATCAATTGTTCCAGATGCTTCAATTTCGCAAGATATGATTGCCGGTTTTCCAACTGAAACAGAACAAGATCATCAAGATACGATGAGTTTAATGGAATACGTTAAATATAATTTTGGTTATATGTATTCGTATTCTGAACGTCCTGGAACTTTGGCTGGACGAAAAATGAAGGATGATGTTGAAGAAGAAACAAAGGCCAGAAGATTACAAGAAATTGTTGATTTACAGCAAAAACACGCTTGGTTTAGAAGCGAAGAATTTGTTGGAAAGACAGTTGAAGTTTTGGTAGAGAAAGTTTCTAAAAAATCAACGGAAGAATTCTCTGGAAGAAATTCTCAAAGTATTACAGTTGTTTTCCCGAAAGAAAACTACAAAATTGGCGATTTCGTAAATGTAAAAATCACAAGCTGTACTTCAGGAACATTAAAAGGTGAAGCAGTAGAACTAAGCGCTATGAATTAAGAAAATTTATTTCAAGTTTCTAATTTCAGGTTTTCTTTGTAACTTAAAACTTTAAAGACATATACAATAACAGTTTATTTCGATATTATTCACTATGAAAAAAATCATTATTCTATTACTCTCATTATTTATTCTATCGTGTTCAAATGATAACAATTCAGCTTCCGACTCTGAGAATATAGAAGGTACTATTTTAAAAAACTATAAAGAATATGGTGAATACGGAAATATACATCTATTTGATAATGAGGGTACCCGATACGATAAAATAACGCGTTCAAAAGGAGAAATATTTATAGATTTTTCGTACGACTCTAACAACAGAATGACTGAAATAGCTATAAGTCCTGATAGTGCTCCTGTGACAACCACTTTTACTTATAATAGTAATGGCCAAATTATTAAAATGGAGAAGGATTCCAGAAAAGCTGGGACTGCAGGAAAACTTTTTGTTTGGCTATTTACTCACAATAAAAATGTTGTGACTGGTGAATTGATTTCTGCGGATGATCCAAATTTTAATCACGTAAAAGTTCAGTACACATTTAACGATGAAGGGTCGCTTATTTCTAAACACAATTATGTTGATTATCCTGCTAAAGAGAACAGACCAATAAGAACAAGCTCGTATGCAACTTTAAAATATGACAAAAACAAAAATTTGATTTCATTAAAAATATCGACAGATGGTACGCACGATTTATCAGACAGTCCTGCAAATCTGTACGCCGGATCTGTTACCTACGAATATGATGATAAAATAAACCCAGTACATCAGGTTTATATGAATCATTATATGAACTATATTTTAAGCAATGATTATCCTTTTGTTTTGGAAAGAGGAAGTATTCAGGATCATGTTGCAGGCACAGGAAAAAATAATTTAATAAAAACTACTTATCCAGTCCCTGAGTTTGGAGGCATTCCAATCGACAATGTATATAAAAACACTTATAGTTATCAATTGAATAACTTACCTTTAAAAATGTCCAGAATTTCAACCGAAGACAATAAAGAATACGGAGGCCTGACTTTTAATTATTCTGTTAAATAATAATCCAAGAAATAACTATTTTATGGAAACAGTTCAAGCAATAAAACAACGATTTGAAATTATTGGAAATGATCCGAAATTAAATCGCGCCATTGAAAAAGCCATTCAGGTCGCTCCTACTGATATTTCGGTAATGGTAACTGGGGAAAGTGGTGTTGGTAAAGAAAATATTCCACGAATTATTCATTCGCTTTCGCACAGAAAGCACGGAAAATATATTGCTGTAAACTGTGGAGCTATTCCAGAAGGGACAATTGACAGTGAACTTTTTGGGCACGAAAAAGGTGCTTTTACAGGCGCAACAAGTACACGTGAAGGTTATTTTGAAGTAGCCGACGGAGGAACTATCTTTCTTGATGAAGTTGGTGAATTACCATTGACAACACAAGTAAGATTGCTTCGTGTTTTAGAAAATGGAGAATTCATTAAGGTTGGTTCGTCTCAGGTTCAAAAAACAAATGTTCGTATTGTTGCCGCTACCAATGTGAATTTATTCAATGCAATTGAAAAAGGTAAATTCCGTGAAGATTTATACTATCGTTTAACTACTGTAGAAATTACATTACCACCTTTACGAGAAAGAAACGATGACATTCATTTATTGTTCAGAAAATTTGTGGCAGATTTTGCTCATAAATACAAAATGCCGCCCTTAAAACTAGATGATGATTCTGTACAATTATTACAGAAATTTAGATGGAGTGGTAATATTCGCCAGCTTCGAAATGTGGCTGAGCAGATTTCTGTTTTAGAAACCAATCGTGATATCACGCTGGCAACTTTACAATCCTATCTGCCTGCAGAAGGGAGAAGCTTACCTTCTGTTATTAATGAGAATAAAAAAGAAAGTGACTTTAGTACCGAAAGAGACATTTTATATAAAGTTCTTTTTGATATGAAAAGTGATCTGAACGACTTGAAAAAACTGACTTTAGAACTAATGAAAAATGGCACTTCTAAAGTACAGGACATTAATCCGAATTTAATTCAGAAAATTTACGGAAATCAACAAAACGACAGCGAAATTGATTTTGAAGAAGAACCAAGAACCGCTGTTATGACTGCTCCCGCTGTACGCGAAGAAAATTATCAAATACAAGACGATAATTATTTATTTGCTGAAACTATTGAGGAAGAAGAAGTTTTACGATTGGAACAAAAAGAAATCGAAATGATCAAAAAATCATTAGAAAAAAACAAAGGAAAACGTAAAGCCGCGAGCAGATGAATTAGGTATTTCTGAAAGGACTTTATACCGCAAAATCAAACAATTTGACCTATAGAAAATTCCAAAGAATAAATTCCAAATTCCAAATTGCTATATTTGAAAAATAATTGGAAATTGGAAGTTTAAAAGATTTGAAGTTCCCTGACCAATTTGGAATTTAAATTTTGGAATTTATTACCATTACATTTTATGAAAAAAATATATTCTTTCTTCGCATTAATCAGCTTGTTCATGTTAAGCGGTTGTGGCTTTTATAACTTTACAGGAACAACAGGGCAGATTAATGCAAAAACATTTCAAGTTAACTTTTTCCAGAATAATGCGGATTTAGTTGAACCTGGAATCGACAGGACTTTTACATTAAATCTGCAGGATTTGATTATGAATCAAACCAACTTAAATTTGGTGAGTAACGGCGGTGATTTAGTATATGAGGGAGAAATCACAGATTACAGAATAACCCCAATGACAGCAACTGCAGATCAGCAGGCGTCACAAAACCGTTTAACAATTCGTGTGAATGTGAGATTTATGAATAAAAAGAAAGAAACAGATGATTTTGAAAAATCTTTTGAGTTCTACTATGATTTCCCAGGTCAGGATCTTCCAACAGGATCAGTTTTAAACGAAGCGTTAAGAGTCATTTTTGAAAGAATTACACAAGACATTTTTAATGAATCATTGGCTAAATGGTAATTTATGTTTATTTGTTGAAATCGTTTATTTGTTTAATCGTTTAATCGATTCTAAAACGATAAACATTGAAACAAATAAACAGTTAACGATTAAACCGTTAAACAAATAAACGGTTAAACTAAAGAAAAAAAAAGAATGAACGTTACTGATTATACCTACTTAATGAACAAACCGGATGCTATTACTGAAAGGCAGGCGGACGCATTAGGAAGTGTTCTGAATGAGTTTCCATATTTTCAAAGTGCGAGAGCATTACGATTAAAAGGACTTTACAATCAAAACAGCTTTAAGTATAATTATGCTTTAAAAGTTACGGTCGCTCATACTTCAGATCGTTCTGTTTTGTTTGATTTTATTACTTCTGAAGCTTTTACTTCTATTCAAAATGATTTCTACGAACAAAAACTTAGAGATCTTCTGGAAATTACTGTTTTTGAAAGCGAAATAATTTCTCCTGCACAAATTCAGAAAGCTATTGAAGTACCAACTGAAGTCATAGAAGAATCAATTTCGGATTCTAGTACAGAAACTGCAATTCCTTCTATAGATCAATTTGTTGAAGTAGAAAAAACAGTAAAAGTCGAAGAAACCGTAAAACTGGAAGAACCTGTAAAAGCGGAGGAACCAATAAAGACTGAAGAGCCAAAGAATATTCCAGAAATAGATCCTTCTATTTTTACTGCAATCAAAGAAGCGCAAACCGTAACTTTTGAGAAACCTGTAAAAATCGAAGAACCAAAAACGCTTCCAGAAATAGATCCGTCTATTTTTACTTCAATTAAAGAAGCGCACTCAATTACTTATGAAAAACCAGTAGTTGAACAAGAAAATAAAATTGATATTATTGAAGAATCAAGTTCTGATAGTAAAGAAGAAACCGAAACTTTTTCAACAACAGAGCAAATAAAAACGGAAGAGCCTAAAATTAATCGTATTGAAGATTCTATTTTAAGTTCAATAAAAGAAGCTGAAACTCCTTCTACACCAAAGCCCGTAAAAGTTGAGGAATCTAAAATTGATCCAGCAATTGAGCGTTCGATTTTAAATTCTATTAAAGAAGCCGAAGCCTCAATTCCTGAAGAACCAGCAAAAATAGAAGAAACTAAAATTGATTCTGTTATTGAACAGCCGGTTTTAAACTCAGTTGAAGAAGACGAAGATGAAAGTGTTATCGAAGAAATGATAATTCCAGAATTCAAGATTAATCCAATTGAACGTTCTATTCTATCTTCTATTAAAGAATCTGAAACAGCATCTCCAAAAGAAGTGATTAAGGAAGAAACTCCTGAAGAAACTCCAGAAGAACTTCAAGAGCCAATCAAAGAAGAAGTTCAGGAAGAGATTCAAATAGAAAATGAAGAATCGGAAGACGAAGAAATAAATGAAGCAGTTAAAACTGCGAGCAGAACATTTAGAAATTGGTAAGCCTTTAGATTTTTCATTTAACGAAAAACACTCTTTCCAAGAATGGCCGCAATTATCTCGAACAGAACCAATTGACCGTTCAGATGAAGTTTCATCAGAAGAAGAAATCAAAAATAAAGCTGTTGAAACAAAAAAAGAAGAAAAAGTAATTGATGAAGAGAGACTAAAAAAGGCTGAAATTATCGATAAATTTATCGAAACTAATCCGAAAATCTCTCCTGTAAAACCTGGTACAAGTGTTCCAGTAGTCCAATTAGAGAGCAATTCTGAAGACAATTCATATCTAATGACAGAGACTCTGGCTAGAGTATATCTGGAACAAAAGAAATATACAAAAGCAATTCAAGCATATGAAATATTAATTTTGAAATATCCAGAAAAAATTACTTTCTTTGCAGACCGCATATCGGATATAAAGATTTTACAACAAAATAACAATAACAATAATTAAGTAATGAGCACATTTTCAATTTTTTTAGTTTTAATCACAATAGTTTGTTTTCTATTGATCGTAGTTATTATGGTACAAAACCCTAAGGGAGGCGGATTGTCTTCTACTATCAGCGGAACGCAGATGTTAGGCGACGTACAAAAAACAACTGACTTTTTAGACAAAAGTACTTGGACTTTAGCTACAGTTCTTATTGTGTTAATTTTACTTTCAAGCTTAAGTTTCTCTGGATCTTTAAGTGATACTGAATCTAAAATCATTGAAAAAACTGAGGCTCCTGCAAATACGCCTGCAGTACCAGCACAAGGAAATACTCCTGCTCCAGCGGCACCAGCGACTAAATAATCTTAGCTCATATAAAATCTAATGCCAGCCTGTCAAAGCTGGCATTTTTTTTAAGAAATAATGTCAGTTTTACCAGCATGGCATAATTTCTGAAAGTTTATAGAACATAAAAAATGTATAACTAATAATAATATAAAATCATGGCTTTAAACATTAAACCGCTTTCAGACCGCGTACTTATTGAGCCTGTTGCAGCTGAAACTAAAACTGCTTCGGGTATTTTTATTCCAGATACTGCCAAAGAAAAACCTCAAAAAGGAACTGTAGTTGCAGTAGGAAACGGATCTAAAGATCATACAATGACTGTAAAAGTTGGTGATACCGTTCTTTACGGAAAATATGCCGGAACAGAACTAAAATTAGAAGGAACTGATTATTTGATTATGCGTGAGGATGATATCTTAGCGATAATCTAATAGTCCTGTAAGCCTTAAGCTTTAAGCTATAAGCCTCTCTCGAAGAGTATAAAAAGCCTATAGCCTACTGCCTAAAGCTTTCAAAAAAAATGAGAGATTTTAAAAAATACGATATTTGGCATCTAAGCCATTCTTTAACTTTAGAAATCTATAAATTAACTTCTTTATTTCCAAAAGAAGAATTATATGGATTAACAAGTCAAATAAGAAGAGCATCTTCATCAATCCCAACTAATATTAGTGAAGGATGTGGAAGAAATAGTGACAAAGAATTCAATCAATTTCTCAACATCGCTTTAGGTTCTGCCAATGAAACAGAATACCTCTTGATTTTAGCTAAAGATCTACAATATCTTAATAATGAAATTGCAGAAAATCAATTAGAAAAAATCAACAGTATAAAAAGCAAAATTTACAAATTAAAACAAGTATTAGCTAAGCAATAAGCTGTAAGCTGTAAGCAATAAGCTTCCAAACAAAGCATAAAGCCTACCTCCTAAAGCTTATTAAAGCAGTAAAAAACTATTACCCAAGCAGTAGATAAGCATAAAGCTTAAAGCCTACTGCCTAAAGCAAATAAAAAAATTAACCAAGCAGTAGAAAGGCATAAAGCCTAAAGCCTACTGCCTAAAGCAAAAAAATAAAAATGGCAAAAGATATAAAATTTGATATTGAAGCACGTGACGGATTAAAACGTGGTGTTGATGCATTAGCAAATGCTGTAAAAGTTACACTTGGACCAAAAGGTCGTAACGTAATTATTGGAAAATCATTTGGTGGACCAACAGTTACTAAAGATGGTGTTTCGGTTGCAAAAGAAATCGAATTAAAAGACCCGTTAGAAAATATGGGCGCGCAAATGGTTAAAGAAGTTGCTTCTAAAACTAATGATTTAGCAGGAGACGGAACTACAACTGCTACAGTTTTAGCTCAGGCAATCGTAAAAGAAGGTCTTAAAAACGTCGTCGCAGGTGCAAATCCAATGGATTTGAAACGCGGAATTGACAAAGCTGTTGAAGCTATCGTTGCTGACTTAGCAAAACAAGCTAAAGTGGTTGGAAGCGATTCTGACAAAATCAAACAAATTGCTTCTATCTCTGCAAACAATGATGAAGTGATTGGTGATTTAATCGCTACTGCTTTCGCTAAAGTAGGTAAAGAAGGTGTTATTACTGTTGAAGAAGCTAAAGGAACTGATACTTTCGTAGACGTTGTTGAAGGTATGCAGTTTGACAGAGGATATCTTTCTCCTTACTTCGTAACAAATCCAGAGAAAATGGAAGTTGAATTAGATTCTCCTTACATTTTATTATACGACAAAAAAGTTTCTTCTTTAAAAGAATTACTTCCAGTTTTAGAGCCAGTTGCTCAATCAGGAAAACCTTTATTGATTATTGCTGAAGATGTTGACGGAGAAGCTCTTTCTACTTTGGTAGTAAATAAATTAAGAGGTGCTCTTAAAATTGTCGCTGTAAAAGCTCCTGGTTTTGGAGACAGAAGAAAAGCAATGTTAGAAGATATCGCAATCTTAACTGGTGGAACTGTAATTTCTGAAGAAAGAGGTTATACTCTTGAAAATACAACTATCGAAATGTTAGGAACTGCAAAAAGAGTTTCTATCGATAAAGACAACACTACTATTGTAAGTGGTGCTGGTGAAGCTGATATCATCAAAAACAGAGTAAACCAAATTAAAGGTCAGATGGAGACTACTACATCTGATTATGATAAAGAAAAATTGCAAGAACGTTTGGCTAAATTAGCTGGTGGTGTTGCTGTTCTTTATGTTGGTGCTCGCTTCTGAAGTTGAAATGAAAGAGAAAAAAGACAGAGTTGATGATGCTTTACACGCTACTCGTCGTTGCTGTTGAAGAGGGAATCGTTGCTGGTGGTGGTGTTGCTTTATTGAGAGCTAAACTTGCTTTAGCAGACTTAAAAGCAGATAACGCTGACGAGGCTACAGGAATTCAAATCGTTTCTCGCGCTGTTGAATCTCCATTGAGAACTATCGTTGAAAATGCAGGTCTTGAAGGTTCTGTTGTTGTAGCTAAAGTTTCTGAAGGTTCAGGTGATTTTGGATACAATGCAAAAACGGATGAATATGTAGATATGCTTTCTGCTGGAATTATCGATCCTAAAAAAGTAACTCGTGTAGCACTTGAAAATGCTTGCGTCTGTTTCTGGAATGATCTTAACTACAGAATGTGCATTAATTGATATTAAAGAAGAAAACGCTGGCGGTATGCCAATGGGAGGCGGAATGCCAGGAATGATGTAATTCGTTCTTTTCTCAAAACTTAAAACGCCGGATAAAAAATATCCGGCGTTTTTTTTGCCAAAGATTAAAGGATTAAAAAGATTTTTTTAGCCACGAGTTTCACGAATTTTCACGAATTACTTTTTTTATCTTTCGCATATTTTTTAGCCACAGATTAAATATAAAGATCCTAATTTGTGTAAATCCTTTTAATCTGTGACAAACCTTTTCCCACACAAAGCATTAGTGAAAATTTGTGAAATTCAGCGGCAACCTTTTTCAAATAAAGACAATTCGTGGCAAGGCATTTTTAAATTTAAGATTGTTTAACATTCTGTTTTTGCTCTTAAAAGTACTTATTGGTAACTTTGCGGCTTCAATAAATTTCAATAATGAAAAAACTTTTTACCCCTTTTATTTCTTTACTTATTCTTTCATTTTCTTTTGTTTTACAAGCCCAAAATACTAAAGACAACTATGTTGTTTTAGTTTCGATGGATGGATTTCGCTGGGATTATGCAAAGCAATTTAATCTTCCAAACTTAAAACAAATCGCTAAAGAAGGCGTTCACGCAAAATCAATGAAACCTTCTTATCCAACCAAAACTTTCCCTAATCATTATTCAATTGTAACAGGACTTTACCCAGATCATCACGGAATTATTAATAACATTTTTTATGATGCTTCAATGAACGAAGCATTTTCATTATCGTCTAATGCAAAAAATGATTCTCGCTTTTATGGTGGAAATCCGATTTGGAATTTAGCAGAAGAACAAGGTGTAAAAACCGCTTCTTTCTTTTGGCCTGGTTCTGATATTGATAAAAGAAACCCAAGTTATTTCAAAAATTACAATGGTAAAATTCCGTATGAAGCCAGAATTGATACGGTTATGAAATGGCTCCAGCTTCCAGAAAAACAACGACCTCATCTTGTGACTTTGTATTTTGATGAACCAGATCATACGGGACATAATTTTGGTCCGCTTTCGCCGGAAAACAAAAAGATGGTCATCAAAATGGATTCGATAATGGGTGAATTATCTCGAAAATTAAACCAATTACCAATCGGAAAACAAATCAACTTAATTATTGTTTCAGACCACGGAATGGCTTCTATCAGTAATGATAAAAAAGTAGCAGTTTTAGATTATTTAAAACCAGAATGGCTGGGTTACAAAGATGTAATTAATCCAATTATGAGCCTGCAGGCAAAAACTGGATTTCAAGATTCAATCGCCAATGCTTTAAAAAAAGTGCCTCATATTAAATTCTGGAAATCAGCTGAAGTTCCAAAAAGACTGCATTACGGAACCAATCCGCGTGTGCATGATTTTGTTATTGAAGCCGAAAAAGGATATAGTTTAGTGAGTAAAGAAAGTAATCACATAAAAGGCGGTACGCATGGTTATGACAATAACGAAAAAGATATGCATGCCATTTTTTATGCAAAAGGCCCCGCTTTTAAAGCCGATAAAACAGTCAAAACTTTTCAAAATGTTTCGGTTTATCCGTTGATTGCGCATATATTGGGTTTGCAAACAGGAGAGATTGATGGAAAATTGAGTGATGTGAAATCGGCGTTGGCTAATTAGATAATGTGGCAATTTCATCAATTAAACACACAGCATATCTGTAGAGACGCATTGCAGTGCGTCTATGCCTGATATTCACGTAATGTTTAAACAAATAAACCCGACAGGTTTTAAAAACCTATCGGGTTTGTAACATATTGTCGGTACGCATAAGACGCCCTGCAGTGCGTCTCTACAGAAAATTGGGATATCTAATTCTCAAATTGAAATTAAAACCCTGTCGAAACTGAAACTGATTTCCATTCTTCTAATTGTTTTTGAACACTTGCAATCTTTTGGTTTGCCATATTATAAGCATCTTCACCTAAGAACAAATGCAAAGCAGGATTTTCTCCGTGACTCATTTTAATTAATGCTTCAGCTAATTTTACTGGATCACCTGGCTGATTTTCGTTAATATCATCTTTGTGAGCGTTTTCAGATTGTCTTACTTCTTTATAATCTGCAATTGGATTTTGAGGCAATAGTAATGAACTGTCTTTTAAGAAATCGGTTCTAAAATAACCCGGATAAACGATTGTTGCGTGAACTCCGAATTCTTTTACTTCCGCCGCCAAAGATTCTGTTAAACCAGCAACGGCAAATTTTGTCGAACAGTAAATTCCCCAGCCTGGAAATTCTCCATAATAACCTCCAACAGAAGAAATATTAAAAATATGGCCAGATCTCATGACACGCATATAAGGCATTGTATTTCTGATCACATTCAATAATCCGAAAACATTTACTTCGTAGTTTTTTCTGGCTTCAGCATCAGTCAATTCTTCTAATGCTCCAAGCAGACCGTAACCAGCATTATTTACCAATACATCAATGGTTTTAAAATGACTTACTGCTAATTCAATAGCATTTTTAACGCTTTTTTCATTAACCAAATCCATTTCAAGAGGAAGAAAATTCTCTGATGTATTTCCTAAAACCTTTATTAAAGTTTCTTCACTTCTAGAAGTTGCTGCCACTTTATAACCTTCTGCCAATAATTTTTTAGCTAATTCTAATCCAAGTCCTTTTGACGCACCTGTGATAAACCAAACTTTGTTATTTTCCATGATATTAAATTTTTACGTTTTAATTACACGACAAAGGTATTGGCTAAGTACTTCTTAAAAATTAAAGCAATCAAGCAAGAAGTTGCAAAAATCAAATAATTTCAGTCAGACGATAGTTTTTAGGCGAAACCTGAACATTTTTCTTGAAGAAATTGATAAAATGAGACAGTTCTTCGAAACCTAAACACCACGCAATTTCATTTATATTCCAATTGGTTTGTTTTAGTAAAATCATTGCTTCCTGAACAATTCTTTCGGCGATAATCTGCGAAGTTGTTTTTCCTGTGGTTTCTTTTAAAGCTTTATTCAAATGATTGACATGAACATTTAACTGATTGGCAAACTCGGAAGGGGAACGAAAATTGATTTGTCTGCGTAATAGATTCAATCGGAAACTGGCGTTCTAATAACTCTAAAAACAAGGAAGAAACCCGAATAGTTGCATTCGATTTACTATATAATGAACTAGTTACAGTTTGTGTTTTGAGTGCAAGATGAATAATTTCAAAAACCAAATTACGAAGGACATCATATTTAAAAGCGTAATCTGAATTGATTTCGTCAAACATTTTCAAATAAACGCTTTTTAAAGATTCTGCTAATTCATTTGAAATAGGAACAACTGGATTTCCGCCGGGCTGGAACAAAGGATATTCTTTTAAATTCCCAAACTGATTAAAAAAGGCATCAGTAAAAATGCAGAAAAATCCGGTTTGATTTTCATCGATATGTTCCCAGCTATATGGAATCTGCGGATTTGCAAAAAACAAAGCTTGATCTTCTATCGTGACAACTTTATCGGCATAATGTACTTTGTTTTTACCAATGATTAAACTTATTTTATAAAAGTCTTTTCGTGTATAAGGCAAAGGATTACAAGTACTCCCGACATAATCATCCAATTTAAAAACATTAAAATGTCCGATTTCTTTTTTAAGATTCTCGGGCATTCCTTTTATTTTTACGGTATAAAAATCTTCTAATGTTTCTGTTAGTTTCATTTGGCAAAGTTACAAAAATCAAATTATGTTGATTATAAAATTTGTTAATTAGATAATTTTTACAAATGTCTAATTACCCAAAGTATATCTGTAGAGACGCACTGCAGTGCGTCTCTACAAAAATGCGTTATGCGATTGAAACAACAAACCCGACAGGTTTTAAAACCTGTCGGGTTTACGGTATGATGAGAAATGATAACCAAACATTATGTAGACGCACTGCTGTGCGTCTCTACAGAATATGCGTTGTGTGTAATCGAAACAACAAACCCGACAGGTTTTAAAAACCTGTCGGGTTTAGCGTAAGATCAATTCATAATTAACAATTTACAATTCACAATTAATAATTAACCATTATCAAGACACCACTTTATAAGTCGGATCTTCAATAACATTGACATTAATAACCGCATCGGCATTTTTAAGTAATTGCCTGCAATCTGCGCTTAAGTGTTGCAATTCTATTGTTTTGTTTTCTTGATTATATTTTTTGGTCAGATTATTCAAGGCTTCAATTGCCGACATATCTGAAACGCGACTTTCTTTAAAGTCAATAATCACATGATTTGGATCGTTTTTTATATCAAACTTTTCCATAAAAGCCGTTATAGATCCGAAGAATAACGGACCGTAAATTTCATAATGCTTTATTCCTTCTTCATCAACATATTGTCTCGCACGAATTCTTTTGGCACTTTCCCAGGAAAAAACCAAAGCCGAAATAATCACACCAATTAAAACTGCCAAAGCCAGATTGTGCGAGCACAATCGTGATTAAAGCAACCAGAATTCCAACGAAAATATCATGTCTTGGCATTTTGTTGATAATCCTGAAACTTGCCCATTCAAAAGTAGTAATCGCAACCATCATCATAACACCAACTAAAGCCGCCATTGGCAGTTTACCAATTACAGGCGCTCCAAAAAGTATGATTATTAAGATCGTTAACGAAGCAATAATTCCAGAAAGTCTTGCTCTCGATCCAGCGCCAAGATTTACCAAAGTTTGAGCTATCATTGGGCATCCTCCCATTCCGTAGAAAAAGCCGTTTAAAATATTAGAGCTTCCCTGCGCAATACATTCACGATTGCTGTTTCCACGCGTTCCTGTAATTTCGTCGACTAAATTCAGCGTAAGCAAACCTTCCGTCAAACCAACGGTCGCTACAATTACGGAATAGGGAAATATGACTTTTAAAGTCTCAAAAGAAATTGGAATATTCGGAATATGAAATGGAGGAAAACCGCCTTGAACCGAAGCAATATCTTCTACCGTTTTGGTTGGGATATTAAACACAATTACCAAAGCAAAAACTACCATAATAGCAACTAAGGAAGCTGGAACTGCTTTTGTAATTTTAGGAAAAACCAAAACAATCGCGACTGTCAGTACAACCAGTCCGAGCATAATATATAAAGGAGTTCCCTGAAGCCAGGAAACCTGACCGTTTACCAGCGTTTTAAACTGCTCCAGTTGCGACATAAAAATCACAACTGCCAATCCGTTTACAAAACCAAACATAACGAGTCGCGGCACTAACCGAATAAATTTTCCGAGTTTAAAAAGTCCGATACAAATTTGCACTACTCCGCCAAGTGCGACTGCGGCAAAAACATATTCTATTCCGTGCGATTTCATCAGGGCAATCAAAACAATTACCGTTGCTCCCGCTCCGCCAGAGATCATTCCGGGTCTTCCGCCAAATATAGCGGTCACTAAACCCGCAATAAATGCGGCATATAATCCGACCAAAGGCGGAAATCCAGCCAAAATAGCAAACGACAAAGATTCTGGAATCATGGTCATTGCTACGGTTAAACCGGCTAAAATTTCATTTTTATAATTGACCTTCTGGGTAAAATCGAAGAGTTGGAACGCTTTTTTCATGGCACAAAATTAGAAAAATAATATGCAAAAAAAGAACAAACCTTTTCGTAGTGAAAAAGCGTCAGGAAATTATGCGATAAGTTAAAACAGCTGTATTATCGTAACTGTTCTAAAAGGAAAATTAAAATCGAAAGAATAAAACCTACCATCTTGACAGCTTATTTATAGAATAAAATTATTAAGCAAAAATACTTACAAAAGAAACAACTAAAGTCGCGTATTTACACCTGTTTTTCAATATAAATTTAATCGAGTCTCACACAGGTATATCCCAGACAATGTACATAATCCATAATATTATCACACTCGAGGTCAATTCCTTCTACTCTTAAAATTTTATCACAATCTTCCAGATCAAAATTAATTTTATAATTAGGAAATTGAGTTTGAATAACGGCGATTATATAGTCTTTATCAGATTCTTTCTGAACATTCGTTTTAAAAATTTCCACAACCATAGATGACCCTTTTAATTCTTGAAACATATACATCCTTACTTTCGATTAAAAAGATTATACGAAACACCAAATCTAAAATACCCTTGAGTATCTTCTTTTTGGTCGTAAACATATCGGTTTGTCCGTTCTCCTTTCTCGGTAATTCGAGCACTTACGACATTATTAAATCCGCCTTTAACAAATGCAATCAGCTTTGGGGTAAAGCTGTATTCGTATGTGATACCCGATTTTAACTCTAACTGGTTGAGTTCGTAAACACCATGCAAATTTGGGGAATTTAAATTTAGGTAAAAACTTTCAGTATTCAATTCTGTTCCTAAGGAAATTCTTCCATTTTCTAACAATTCCCTTCTAAACAATAATCGTTGGGGAAGAATGAAATCCATGTCCCATTTTGAATTTTTAAATTTATGATTAATCGAGAAAAGCGGCGTAAGCGGTACAATAGACGACGGATCCAGTAATACCAAAACACCCGCAGTAATGGTTGTAGAAGGTGTTCTTTTAAGAACCAAAACAGCAGAAGCAAATCCTTTTATACGCTGTAAATCGTCTTCATTTCCATCGACCGTTGCTGTTGCGCTGTAAATAACCGGTTTATTAAAAAGTGACGACATATAAGTGGCACTTACTGCGCCCGCCCAATAATGGATATCCTGATTTTCTCTCGTATAAGTTTGAGTAGTGCCATAATTGTAAATGTCTCCAAAATCATAACTTTCATATTTATAACGCAGTGAAGTTGTCAAAACAAAACGTTTGGATTTTGAAGCATAAAACGGAAGATTAAAAGTCGCTTTTAGTCGGCTGTGGTTTTCGATTCTTCCTCTTTCCAATTTATTTCCAAATAATTCCGAATCGTAATTCGATGGTCCAAGTTGTTCGTATTGTATGTCAAAAGTCCGCGTTGTGGGAAATTTGTCTACAATTGCTTTTCCGAAGGTTTTCATTCCTGGTTCTTTTTCCTGGGCCATGGTCTGCAAAGAGGTAAATACAACGATTAACGAAATGATTTTTGATTTCATAAACTTGAAAATAGGAGATAAATTTGTTTTTGGAATGAATTATAAATTCGATTCAAAAGTAATTTACAAGCTCCTATTATAATAGCAATTTTATACCAGTGGCGTATGATTTATACGAATGGCGTTGGTATAATTTCCCTCTTACAATTGGTTAAAAACTATACTATTATACTATTTTTGCCGTTATGACGCTTCTTAAAATATATCAGAACTTTTTCCTCCGAAACCTTATCGTCCATACTTTCATCTTTTTTGTAATTTTGGCATGCGTGTATGACGAAATTCGATTAGACGGTCATTCGTGGTCGTATATTATTAGCAAAATAAGTGTTGGTTATTTTCCTTGTATCGTCTGGATTACCATTTTTAATCTTTTCATTATTAAGCGATTTTTATTCAAAAAAAGGGTAAAAGTATTCTTTATGCTTTTTGCTGTTTATTGGACTACTTTTTATTTTTTTATGAATTGGTTTTTTCCGCTTATGGGTTTAGGAAATTTCAAAACGCTTCAAATATTATCACTCATTATCAACGGAATGTTCTTTTATTTTATTCATGTCGTGATTACCAAAAAAATCATGGACATGGACAAGGATATTATGAACTTCAAGTCGGAACTTTCGTTTTTAAAACAACAGCTCAATCCCCATTTTTTATTAAATGCCATGAATAATCTCTACGGAGAAGCATTGGCAGAACCTGATAAAGTTCCAGACAGAATCCTGAATCTTTCCGATTTACTTCGCTATCAGATTGAAGCCACTAAAAAAGATTATGTTTTGGTTGAAGAAGAAATTGCTTTCGTTAAAAAATATATTGAATATTACACTTTTAGAAATGAACGTCTTAAAGTAACGCAGTTTTTTGAAGGCGCTTCTGATCAAATTGAAATTCCGCCTTTATTCTTTTTACCTTTGGTAGAAAATGCCGTGAAGTTTTCTGCTGAAACCGAAGCACCTTTTATTAATCTGGACTTAAAAGTAAAATGTCGAAATTTGACTTTTACCATTAAAAACAATTATCTGGATTCGGGATCAAGGCTGTCGAGCACAGGAATTGGAATTGAAAATCTAAAACGACGTTTAGAAGTTTACGGTCTGCATCATGATTTGAGCTGTAAAAAAGAGAAAAATATGTTTGTTGTAAAATTAAGTATATGGCATTTACCTACCGCTGTCTTATAATCGACGACGAGTCGCCGGCACACAAAGCGCTGGCATCGCACATTTCGAAGTTTGACGATCTGGAACACTCCGGAAGTGCTTTCAGCGGAATGGAAGCAGTAAAAATGCTCAACGAAAACACTTACGATATTATTTTTCTGGATATTAATATGCCCGTAATTTCGGGTGTCGAATTAATGGAATTACAACCCAAAAGGCCACTCACGATTGTTACCACAGCCTATTCAGATTTTGCGCTTTCAGCCTATCAAAACGATGCGATCGATTATCTGCTGAAACCTATTTCGCTGGAAAAATTCTCCAAAGCGATCGAAAAAGCCAAAACATACTATTCGGGAAATACGCTTAAAAAAGAAAATATTCTTACTGAAAAAACATTTTCGTACCGCACCAACGGACAAATGTTTACTATGCCTTTGAGTGATATTTTGTACATAGAAAGTCTGGGTAACTACATGAAACTATATAGCAAAAAACTAAAATCGCCCGTTATTATTTATGGTTCGCTTTCTAATATTGGCGAAGAAATTAACTGCTCCAATTTTATACAAGTCCACCGCTCTTTTATTGTAAATACCAAAGAGATTACAACGGTTACTTTTAAATCGCTTACACTATCTAATGGCGAAATGATTCCTGTAGGAAGGAAATATCAGATTTTATTGGATGGTTTGGCAATTAGATAATTTGCCAATTTAGATAATTAGATAATTTTTGAAAAGCTCAACTTTTTTTGGTTGGGCTTTTTTTGTGTTCGATTTATTATAAAAGTTGTAAACTAAAAAATCTGTAGTTTTAATTTCTATTAATTTTTTGTAATAAAAAACTTATATTTGTGAATTAAAAAAATATAAAACATGATTGGAGACGAAAAAAAATTACTCGAAGAGTATATAGAAATTGCGAATAATTATTTAGGAAAAAAAACATTAAAGAAGCTATAAAATCTATGTCAAAAGCTTATGAACTTTTTCCAGATAATATTGGAGTAATTGGATATTTAGCTGGTCTTGAATGCCAAGAAAAAAACTATGACGAAGAAATAAGGCTAAGGTATAAAATGATAGAAATTATAGAAGCTAAACAATATTCTACCGGCTATATCTATAATGATCTTCATCCTTATTTTATGTTGGGCAATACACTTAGCCTTGTAAAAAGATACAAAGAGGCAATAGAAATTACAAAAAAAGCATTAGCTCGAGTTGAGGATGAAGACTTAAATGTAAAAGCTACTTTGCATTCTAGATTGTGTAATGAATATTTTCAATCAGGTGACTATGAAGAAGCATTACTGTATGCTGACAAATCGCTTGAAGTAGATTCTGAAAATCAACATCTTGAAGAAATAAAAAAGACAATTCTTGAACGTGGGAATTCAAAAAAATAATTAAAAAAAAGCTGTAAAACCAAAAATTTATAGCTTTTTTTTAAAGTTAAGAACCTTCTATTTCCTTCTCAAATACCCAATTGCCCCACTCGACCATAAAGCCCAAAGAATCAAAACCGGCTGAAAAAACAATCGTATCAATCGCGCCTCATCTGTGTTCATTCCTAAAGCATCTATTCCGTTTAAATACTGCGCGATATTTCCTGGAAAAACCAGTACATAAAAAATAGCCAAGAAAATCCCCAGTTTCACTTTATGATTCGTCATAAAAACGAGAGCAAGACCTATAGCCATCTCTGCGATTCCAGAGAGAATAACAACAAGATCTTTATCCATCGGGACCCAATTGGGAACCTGAGCCTGAAATTCTTGTCTTTGGTAGGTAAAATGTCCAATTGCTCGCCATGATCATAAAAATCCCTAATAGAATTCTAAAAAAATTCTGCGTCTTTGTAGTTGATATATTTTCCATATATAAAGAGTATTAATTGTAAAGTTTGTTTATTAGTTAAAAAACTGATAATCAAATTTAAGATAATAGTCGCAAAATAATATTTCAAGTTGTCGATATATTAATTGTATAATCCCAATGTTTAGTATAAATAATGGGCGGTTTCATTGGTCTCAGACAAATTATCATTCTTTGTTAATTTTTTTCTTCAAAAAAAGATCTAATCTGAATAACTTTTCTTACTTAATTAGTTAAATTCGCGTGCTACAAAACCACTAAGAATATTTTATAACCAATGAGCATTTTTAATTTATTTAAACGATCAGATATAGAATGTCCGAGATGCCTCGGAAAAGGATTTGTTGACTGGGATGATATTGTTCGTTTAAATAGACAATTAAAATGGGTTCCAGCTCCATGCGCCTATTGCAACATGCAGGAAGGGTTCCTCTAGAAATGCTTTCTAAGGTTGCTGTAGACTGTATGTACCTTACTATTGACCTGCCAGAAGCTGTAATCGAAAAAATAAAAGAAGGCGACAAAGAAACAATAGAAAAAGGACAGCGACGCGAACTTTTTATTGACAATCTTATTCAATTTGCGGCGTATTATTATCTAACCCAAAATATGGATGCAGAAAGTATTGCCAATTTATATCTAAACACAGAAGAAGAATCTGCTCTTTTTTCTGTAACGCGAGAAGAATTAATCAAATACGTTCAAGGCGTAATCGAACTAAAAAGATCAGAACTGAATTAATTCGCCCAAAGTAAAAAAACTTAGAAACTCAGCCTCTCAGAACCTTAGAACCTCCTCGAAAAAAACCCGTATAAATACGCATAGCCACAACTTTATTAAGTGGTAATATTGCTATGAATAATTTTTAGTTAGAATATAAGTTTTCTTCAAGAGAGCTTTTTAAATTTTTTGTCACTTTTTTTTTGGAACACGAAGTGGAATTTCAAATCGCTGGTAACGATTAGAAATTTCACTTTTTTTTTGTTTTTGATCCTCAGTACAAATTATCTTAGAAAATCTACAGCCATAGTTTTGTCATCATGAGGAACGAAGGATCACACTCGGGAATCGACAAAGATTTGCTGTTTAATTTTCCATACTTCGCACGGTTTGTCATCCTGAGGAACGAAGGATCACACTCGGGAATGGACAAAGATTTGCTGTTTACTTTTCCATACTTCGCATGGTTTGTCATCCTGAGGAACGAAGGATCACACTCGGGAATCGACAAAGATTTGCTGTTTACTTTTCCATACTTCGCACGGTTTGTCATCCTGAGGAACGAAGGATCACACTCGGGAATCGACAAAGATTTGCTGTTTACTTTAGGGAATTACTTTATTGAGTTTCTAGTGTGATCCTTCGTTCCTCAGGATGACAAAAAAATAAAACACGTATATTCGTACAAAAAAAGTAAAAATGTTTAATTCTCAAGATGGGTATCATACTTACTATATTTATATTATTACAAACAAAAATCGATCAACGTTCTATATTGGGGTCACTCAAAATTTAAGAGAAAGACTTAAGCGACATAAGGAAAACATTCAAAATAATGTTAAAACCTTCGCTTCTAAGTACGGCATTGAATTTTTGGTGTATTACGAGAAATTCACTTGGATCCAAGAAGCAATTACAAGAGAAAAAGAATTGAAAGGATGGATTAGAGTAAGGAAAATTGATTTGATAAAAGATTTTAATCCAACTTTTGAATTTCTGAATTATCTTTTTGAATAGTTTTATCATTTTTCACACCTTACAATTTGTTGAATAACTTCACACAGTTTTGTCATAGAAATCAGGATGACAAACCGTGTGAAGCATGGAAAAGCAAACAACCGATCTTTTGTCGATTTCCGAGTGTGATCCTTCGTTCCTCAGGACAACAAAATTGTGCGTGGTATGGAAAATAAAAGCAACCAGCCTTTGCCCCTTTGCTCCTTTGTCCCTCTCTCACTTTACTCCTCACCCCTTTGCCCCTCAAAAAAAAGAAGTACTTTTGCGTTTACTAAACGCCACGGAAATAAAGCCCAAAATCAAAATGACACGAGAACATTATATCCCGTTCAACAAAGAATTTTTACTCGAACAGCAAATTGCGGCTTTCGCCGAAGACAAGCAAAAGGTTGAAGATTTTAAAAAGTTATTTGATATAATCGAACATTATTATCATTACGAATCTTTTAATCTTAACCGAAATCTAAAGCAAAACTACGCACTGTATGATCCAGATTTGAGCGAAAAAGAACGTGAAGGTTTTATTGGCAAAAGTGATTTTTCGGTTTTTAAAGCCACTTTGCTTCAGGTGCTGGAACGCGGCAATTATTACCGAATTAACGAAGAAATCTTAAAAGAAGCATTTGAAGAATCAGACTTAATTGGTTTAAGTCTGGCAATTGATTTTAATGCTTTTAAAGATTACGAACTATACGCCCGAGGGCATCACAAAGCAAAAGAAAAGGTCAAGAAATATTTTTTCTGGAAGAAAGAAGTTGAAATCGAATATTACGATCGCGTTCTTATTTACCTCAATTACAGCGACGCCGATTATCTGGCTCAAAAGAAGGTCAAATTAGGTAAAATGCCTATTGACCCAGGTTCTATCGCTTTGAAAATTTTTAAGCGTGTTCCCAAAAATGATCTAGAAACGATATTTCCAAATGCACTTCCTAAAATGTCTTTGAAGGATAAAATGTTGCTTTGGGTTCCTGGAGTTTTTGGTGGAATTTCCCTTTTAAGTGCCAAGGTAGTTCCGGCGCTTATCAATATGTATGATGCGTATCAAACGGGCGAAACGATTGATTTGTTAAACAGTAAAACTTCCTTAAATCAAGGATTAATTGCTTTGGGAATTCTGGTCGCTTATTGTTTCCGTCAATACAACAATTTTATTAATAAGAAAATCAGATATTCTAAAACGCTTTCAGACAGTTTGTATTTTAAGAATGTCGGAAACAACAGCGGTGCATTCTACTCACTTTTAAATTCATCTGAAGAAGAAGCTTTAAAAGAAACAATCTTGGCTTATGCCTTTTTAAACAGAAGTCAAAAACCATTAACTTCTGAAGAGCTAGACTCGCAAATTGAATCTTGGTTTTCTTCGCACTTAAAAACTGAATTGGATTTTGATGTAAATGATGCTTTACTAAAACTAAAAAGTATTGGCATTGGAAAAGAAACAAATGGAAAATGGCAGGTTATTCCGCTAAACGAAGCGCTTGTCAAAATTGATGAATTGTGGGATAATGTTTTTGAGTACAATCAGAAGTCAGTTTAGAATTATTTAAAGAAAACAAAAAATGTATACCTACAAATGCTCTTGTTGCGGCGAAACTTTTGACGAAATGCCCTTATGTTTTGGCAATGAATTTCCTGCGTACTATTTTTCCATTCCGCCAGAAGAAAGAGAAAACCGAATTAAATACGGCGTAGACTGGTGTTATGTAGATGAAGAACATTTTTTTCACAGCGGGCAATTAACTATTCCAATAATCGATTATCATGAAGATTTAGTTTTTAATGTCTGGACAACAATAAGCGAAGACAATTTTTGTCTGCGAATGGATTTATGGGAAGATCCAAACCGAATTAATCAAGAGCCTTATTTTGGATGGATGCAGACCGATGTTCCTACTTACGGCAAAACAATTTCTCTAAAATCAATTGCCATTGAACAAGGCTTAGGATTGATTCCAGAAATAAAAATGATCGAAGAAAATCATCCCTTAACCATCGATCAGGAAAACGGAATAACCTTTGAAAAAGCGGTTTCTATCGTCGATGAAATTATGAAAATCCAGCACGGTAAAAGCTAAAAACAACTTTTTTACTGATTTCTTTAATCTGTAAAATTAGTATTGAAGCTGTATTCAAAAAAAAAACATATACATCTGAATATCAGCGTTTTTAAATTAAAATAGAAACGATTTTTTACCTAACTTCGTTTCTACTCCCATCAGTATTTTAATTTAAAACCACTTAAATTATGAAAACTCCGTTAAATTCCAGACGTGAAGCCATACAGCATATAAGTTTATTTTCTCGGCGTGCCTGTTTATATCCTTTACTTTCTTCTTGCGAGCAATCCAAAAACAGATAAATCAGATAACACTATTGCATTAAAACCTCCCGTTCCTTTTCTAATTCCTCCTAAAAAGCCCTTAGAAATTGGAGATTTAGGCAGTAATATGAGAACGTTAATTCATAGTTCTCAAACCAATAAGCAATTTTCTTGTGTTGAAGCAGTTCTAGCGCCGAAAAAAATTGCAGGTTCTCCTCATAAACATGATAATCTAGACGAACTGATGTATGTTCTTGAAGGCACTGCATCCGTTTTATTGGGCGACGAAGTAATAAAAGTTTCTGCTGGAAGCTGGCACTTAAGACCCCGAGGAATAGTTCATGTCATTTGGAATTCAGAAAACGAAAACTTACGATTGATTGATATGTATTTTAACCAAAATTTCGAAGATTATCTAGAAGAACTGTATCATAAAATTATACCCGAAGTTATAGAACGTAAAATATCTTTTGAAGATCCAGAAATAGCAAAACGTATCGCCGAACTAGATAAAAAATTTGGATTAACTTATTATCCCGAAAAGAGCGAACCGCTGATTAAAAAATACGGATTAAGCTAAAAGAAATTTTATTAGATTTACCTATCTAACCTTAAAACCAAAACAATGAGAACATTAGAACAATGGTTTGCAGAATATGCCGTAAGTCATCAAAATCCAACAAACAAAGCGATACATTATATTTGTGTTCCCGCGATTTTCTTTTCGATTGTGGGTTTATTAATGAGTATTCCGAGTGGAATTATTGCCAATACTTTAAAACTAAATCTGCCGATTATTGAAAATTGGGCTTTTGTAGTTTTACTTTTTGTTCTTATTTTCTACATTAGATTATCGTTTGCAATGGCTTTTAAAATTGCTGTCTTTTCAGGAATCTGTTTGGTTGTAAACTATTATATCGGACAAGTTGTTCCGCTGTGGGCATTTTCTATTGGAGTTTTCATCATTGCCTGGATCGGACAATTTTACGGACATAATATCGAAGGAAAAAAGCCTTCTTTCTTAAAAGACCTTCAGTTTTTATTGATTGGACCGGCGTGGGTGGTAGAGAATTTGTTTTCAAAAAAATAATTTTTGCTAATATTTTCTTAATAAAACAACAACAGATGTAATAATACATAATTTTACATCACGTTAAACAATTAAGAAATAAACAAACAAAAAACCAAAAACAGATGAAAAAATTTACCATTTTGTTATTCTTTACCGTTGTTAGCACTCTATTTTCTCAAAACGGAAAAATCTATTTAAAAGATTCTAAATTTAAAATTGGTCTTGCAAACACCTATGTTTACGAACCTCCCAAAGGGCTTGTGATAGAAGAAAATTCTAAAGCAAATGTTCTGTATGTTACCGATGATGATTTTTCTGCCGATTTAAATACTCTGAAAAAAAGTGGCAAGTTTTATGAATTCACTACAAAAGTTCCAGATTCTGCCAGACTGATTATGGTAACCATAACCGATTTGCAAAAAGTTGCCGACAACAATAACGATCAAGGTTATTCTGTACTTCTAAGAACTCAAAATGAAACAGAACTGGGTAAAACTTTAGTTAACGAGATTTTCGTTAGAGGTTATAGCAATTATTTTTTAGGCTTAAAAATAGATGTAAAACCAGAAAACCAAGTTGCTAAATATGAAGCAGTCTATGCCAAATATCCGAAATTAAAAGATGATAAAGTTTCTGTAAATTATCTATACATCAAAAAAGCGCTCAACAAAGAACAAGGCGATAAGGATTTATTGGCTTTTGCCGCTAAATGTCTCGAAAAAAATACTGAAGAATATTTAAATCTGGCTTACAGTATTTACCAAGGCAGTAATATGCCCGAAGAAGCAGAAAAACTCGGAAAAGAAATTTCGACCAGATTTCCTGAAGGCAAAAATGAAAGAATGAATTTTATTAGAAAATTCTATGAGCGACCCGATAAAACTGAAGCTTCAATTTTGGAAAGTATAAACGCCTTTAAAACTAAATTTAAAAATTCCCCAAAAGAATCATTAAATTATTTTTATCAAAGTCTGCTGACCGTCTATCTGGATAAAGGCGAATTTGAAAAAGCAATTGCACTTGAACCCCACCTTAAAAATGCCAGCGATATTTACAACAATTTCGCCTGGGGACAATCGGGCGGTGATTTGACTACGCCGGTAAAAAACATTGATTTTGTAACCAAAATTTCTCAAAGATCCGTTTATCTTCTGGAAGAGAAAAGCAAACAAAGTTTCAGTAATCAATATCGTGACCAGTTTAATATGTATGCAGATACTTATGCGCTTTTACTTTACAAACAAGGTAAGTATCAAGAAGCATTTAAATATCAAAATGCAGTTAAAGAAAAAAACGGATTAGACGCTGGAGGAAAAGATCGTTATCTGGCAATGCTTTCTAAAGTTAAAAGTACAGACGAAGTACAAGTTTATGTTGAAGATGAAATCAAAAATAAAGGAGTTACCTCTCCAGCATTTCTTTCGAAACTAAAAGAAATTTATATCGAAAAAAAGGCGCCAATTGCAGAATATGATGCAATTAAGCAAAAATCGGATGTCTTAGCAAAAGAAAACAAAAACAAAGCCCTTCTTGAAAAATTTGGAAGCACAAATGCATCTGATTTTACTTTAAAAAATATGGAAGGAAAAGAAACTAAACTTTCTGATTATAAAGGTAAATTGGTCGTTCTTGACTTTTGGGCGACATGGTGCGGTCCCTGCAAAGCTTCTTTCCCAAAAATGCAGAATTTAGTAACCAAATATAAGGGTAAAGATGTTGAATTTTTGTTTGTTAACACTTGGGAAAATGGCAAAGAAGATGAAATTTTCAAAAAAGTAACCACTTATATAACAGACAAAAAATTTGATTTTAATGTAGTATTTGATTCTAAAGCCGAAGTGGTAGCTAATTATAAAATAGAAGCAATTCCAACCCGTATTCTTATTGGCAAAGATGGAAGCATTTTATTCTCTGATAATTCTAATACGAATCTAGGAGACCTAATTGACGAACAATTAAAATAAATATTTTTTACAATTTTAAAAATTCAAATGCGCAGTACTATATACTGCGCATTTTTTATTGGTATCTTTATTGAACTGAATATCAATAAATTATTAATTTAAAAAAATACATTTATTATGAAAGTAACCTATTACGGTCATTCGTGTTTTTCTGTTTTTGCCAATGAAAAACACCTCCTCTTCGACCCTTTTATTACACCAAATGAATTAGCAAAAGATATTAATGTAGATGAAATAAAAGCCGATTACATTTTTATCTCACACGCGCATTACGACCATATTCTTGACGTTGAAAGAATTGCCAAAAATACTGGAGCGAAAGTTCTTGGTAACTTTGAAATCTATAACTGGCTTTTAAAAAACGGAATCGAAAATGCACATCCTATAAATCCCGGCGGAAAATTAAGCTTCGATTTTGGAACCGTAAAATGTGTAATTGCACAGCATCCAAGCAGTTTCATGGACGGAAGTTACGGCGGTATTGCCTGCGGTTTTGTATTCACGACTTCTGACGGAAATTTTTATTACAGCGGCGATACGGCGCTGACTTTAGACATGAAATTAATTCCCGAATTTACCAAACTTGACTTTGCTGTATTTCCAGTTGGCGACGGTTTAACAATGGGAATTGAAGAAGCAGTCAAAGCCGCAAGACTTGTAGAAGTCAATAAAATATTAGGCGTTCATTATGACACTTTTGGTTTTATCAAAATGGATCACCAAAAAGCTCTAGATGAATTTCAAAAGGCAGATCTTCATCTTTTTTTACCAAAAATTGGCGACACAATCGACTTATAACACTTTTTAAATATCGTGAAAAAATATTTTTTTAGCGAAATAAAACGGAACGATAACGTTGCTTTTTCGTTGAAAGCTGATTTCTAAATATTTTTTCAAAAGGCACTAAAATTGTTTCTTATTTCATTATTAACCAAAAACTTAAAGTAATGAACACATCAAAAATAGACGCTTCAAATTCAGAAACCCAAATTGCGGCTTTCGCCGATAAAAAAATTGCTTATCGTTCTATTGGCAGTGGATTTCCTATTATCTTAATTAATCGTTTTAGAGGAACTCTAGATACGTGGGATCCATTATTTTTAGAACTGCTGGCAGAAAATTATCAGGTTATTACTTTTGATTACTCAGGAATTGGGTATTCGACCGGAAAATTACCAACCGATATTAAAGAAGTCGCCACAGACGTAAAAGATCTTGCCGATTTTCTAAAAATCAAAAAAGCCGTATTAATGGGCTGGTCTTATGGCGGATTAGTAACGCAGGCGGCAACATTTCAATATCCCGAACTTGTAACGCATACTGTTTTACTGGGAACTGGTCCCGTGGGAGAAAGAGTCGTTCCGCTGGAGCAGGCTTTTCTTGATTCTGCCTTAAAACCTATAAATGATTTTAATGATGAAATTATACTTTTCTTCGAACCTGAATCTGAAGAAAGTAAAAAAGCGACAAAGGCTTCTCATGACCGAATTGCCAAAAGAATTGACGTTTCTAAGATTCCATCCACCATGGAAGTATTTCAGCTTTATTTTGCAGGAGGTGAAGGTGCAGTTGCAGACAAAGATAATTTTAGAGATAAACTAAAAACAACACAGACACCTATTTTAATTATTTCCGGAGACCATGATATTAGTTTTGCTGTAGAAAATTGGTACACGCTGACCAAACAGCTTCCAACGTCACAGTTAATTGTACTACCAAAAACAGGGCACGCTCCGCAAAGCATCAAAATATTCCACTGGTAGTAAATTACATCGATAATTTTTTACAGAACACGCAATAAGTTTAATTTTCGGAAAAGTTAAAAAGCTGGGCAAAAGTATTTTTATACTTTCTGCCCGTTTTTATTTCGTTAAAAACCAATTAAAAAAAACAGTACATTAGCAAAACAATTCACTCAAAATCAACAACATAAACAAAACACATATTCTAAAAAAAGTAAAATTCACTACTATTAACTCTTACTTAAAAAAATATCTAATGAAAAGTAGAATAATTATATTGATATTATTTTGTTTTTGCATAACAGCAAAAGCACAAAATAAGTATTTTGAAATTTACACAGATTCTATTGCGCTGAAAAATCAAAACAATGAACTGATTCAGGATATTGAAGCAAAAATAAAACGCATTGAACCTGCTTTTAGCTTTAAAGGACTTACTACAGAAATTCCCACAACGTTCATGTACGGACAATACCGAACCAAGACCAACAAAATCTACCTGCGACCTTGGCAGATAGGCGGGCCGCCTATGGAAAGTTTCCTGACTGAAATTTCGGGAAGTCTTGAAAAAGGAAATTCGCTGGTCGCTTTGTTTTTTTATGGTTATTTTTTACCTCATGAAGTGGGACACGCCTTTCAATACCACGCCAAAAACCTCCCTAAAAATGCCTATGATGAAGAATATCAGGCAAACGAATTTGCAGTTTTATATTGGAGAAGTGTGGGAAGACAAAAAGAATTAAAGCAATGCTATGAAATGGCAAAATTGGTACTCACAAAACTAAAAAACCCAATACCTGAAAATGCCGAACCAAAAAAGTATATGACAGAGCATTATGAAGAATTGGTAAAAGATCCTTACAAATACGGTTATATTCAATTTTCTCAAATCGTAAAAGTAATGGAAGACAAGTCACTGTCTAGTTTTGATAGTTATGTGAAGGAAAAACTCACTAAGAAATAACCGATTTCATCTATTTAAACTGATTTGTTTTTTAAATTTGAATATAAACAAAACCAATATATTATGAGAAAAATAATTGTTTTGTCAATGATTTCATTAGATGGCGTCATGCAGGCGCCAGGCGGACCAAAAGAAGATCAATCAAACGGATTCAAATATGGAGGCTGGGTGGCACCATTTGGGGACGAGGTTTACAATACAGCTGTAAAAAATGAAACAAAACCAGCCGATTATCTTTTAGGCAGAAAAACTTTTGAAATTTGGGAAGACTACTGGCCGAAACATGCTTGCAATTTGGCCGGGAATTAATGAAGGTAATAAATATGTTCTCTCTACAACCAGAAAAGAATCAGACTGGAAAAATTCTAATTTCATCAAAAGTGTTGTCGCTATAAAAAAACTAAAAGAATCCGATGGCGCAGATATTCAAGTTTGGGGAAGCAGTGAACTTGTTCATTTATTATTAAAAAATGATTTAGTAGATGAGCTCCGATTTAAAATTCATCCGATATTATTGGGTAAAGGAAAAAAACTTTTTGATCATAATGCGCATCCGTCAGGATTTACTTTAATAGAAAATACAGTTACTACAACTGGAGTAATTTTAGCCAGTTATAAACGTGCTGGAGAAGTAAAAACAGGAAATGCAGGACAAACTGATAAGTAATTTATTTAAAGTTAAAACATACAACCATGGAAAACAACAAAACTCTTTTATTTACTTTTAGAATTATAGCAATCATTTTAGGCGTCGTTTTATTCAAACAGTTCGATTTTCAAACCCTAAAATTTGAAAAACCAGCTCTGGCAATTGTGTATGCCATTGTATTTGTATTTTCAATTTTTGTTTTGATTAAAAACAGTAAAAAACGAATTGATAAATAAAATTGCGTATTCTGAAAAACATAAAAAAGCCTGTTTCTATTATGAAAGAGGCATTTTTATTTTATTGTGACCTTGGCGGTACAGAATTCGAACCATTTAATGGAAGATTTGAAAATTTTAAATGATGTTTAATTTTTTAATTCGACGTTAATATTATTATTGATTAATCGTGTTTGTGCTGATTCAATAAAGCAACAAGTCCACTGAATTTTATACACTGTCAGTACCAAAAGCATTCAACGAATTAAAAGTTCTTTTGATTATTTATAAGTTTATTATTATATATTTGATAATAAATAAACCCTGACCCTTGTCAGACATATCTACCCAATTTTGGGGTGATAAGTCTGATGTTGTCAGTAGTATAAAAAAGTTATAGGCTATGGCAGAACGTGACAACCACCAAATAACATCTTGACTAAATGATTCCACAAAAAATACAAGCATTATTTGAGTTTATCGATTTTTTGGACAAAAACAAAGCTGAATACATTCAAAAATATATTCCTCTTTGCAATGAACTTAAAGAACTTGATAAACAAAGAAGCGTATTAAAACCAAACGAAAATTATAAAGACAAACAGTCTTACGACAGCATTCAAAAACAAATAGAGGAGAAATTTCAACCTATTACAGATAATATTTACAAACCTATCACAAGTAAATTACGAGAATTAGAAATTTGGTCAGGTGATGATGTTTTTACAAGTATTTGGAACAACAATTTTTCTGAAATATCAGATTTCAAAAGAAATTTTTCAGAAGAAGACTTAATACAAATTTTTCAATACAAACAAAAGTATCTGAGTTTTAGAGCTGAAGCTAACAGCGATTTTCTTTGTATTTCATTTTTACTTTTCAACTTAGACGAAATACTGAAAGAACTTTTTAATTTTTTTAAAGACACAAACGAAAACGAATTTGACAGTTTTGAATCTAAAATAATTGAAGTTAAAAATTTTGCTGAAATAGCAAAAAACCTAAAAGAAAACATCGGAAAAAATGTAAAATATTCTATTCCTAGTGAAACTATTTTTGGAAAAAAACACACAACACCACCGACAAAAACCGCAGACATAAAAAATGAATTTAATGTTTATAATTATAATATGAGAGATAAAATTGAAGTAGGAAATATTTCTAATAACAGCGGACAAATTACTTTAGGTAAAGACAACAAAATAGATGTAAACGCTAATGACGAACTTTCTAAGAAATCTTATAATTGGCAAAAATGGGGAATAATAATAGGTACTATACTTACATTTATCGGAATCATAGTTGCAATCATTTATTCAAATTAATAAAACAAACAACTCAACAAAAACGGAAAAGCCACAGCCCATAACAGCCATTACAACGGATTTGGGCAATTAGCTTAATGGAAAAAGACGAAAACAGAGATTATGTTGACACAGGTTGGAGAATTTTATCAGGAGACGAATCAGATGAATATATGGATAACTCGGAAAATGTAAGTTTAGTTTCTCTTGGAGCTGTTTTATCAATAGACGATTCCTTTATATATTTATTGGAATCTGAAGTCGGAACAAGTTTTGAGCGAAATGAAAAAGGAATTTTTGAAAAAATTAATGAATAAAAATAACTACGGCTAACAGCGGTTTGGCGAGATTAAGACTTTAGGGTTAAGGGGAAGTTGGTTTTGTATTTGGAATAATTTGCTTCGCCTGTTCGCTATCGCTCGGGTCGCAAATCCGAAGACTGGGCGTAATTTAGTCTCAAACCCGCTATGATATTAATTAGATCATCTATGCAGAAAACAAAATCCTTAATGGGATTCGAACCAAAATTACTTGCAAACATTGAGACTTTATACAATTAAAGAAATCACTAAGGGTTTTCGAAACCATAAAAAAAGCCTGCAAAATATACACTTTGCAGGCTTTCATTTTTTATAGTGACCCCGGAGGGGTTCGAACCCCCAACCCTCAGAGCCGAAATCTGATATTCTATCCAGTTGAACTACGAGGTCAATATTTAAAAAATCAATTTTTTAAATTCCAAATTCCAATACTAAATTGGAATTTGGAATTTCTATTTTGGAATTTAAACTAATAATTTCTTTACAATTGCAGAGATTGTTTTTCCTTCAGCAGTTCCGCCTAATTGTGCAGATGCTAATCCCATAACTTTACCCATTGATGCAATTCCAGAAGCTCCAGTTTCAGCAATGATTTTCGCTACAACTGCCTCTACTTCTTCTTCGCTTAATTGAGCTGGTAAAAACTTCTCTATTACAGCAACCTGAGCCAATTCTGGTTCCGCTAGATCTGGACGGTTTTGCTCTGTAAAGATTCTTGCGCTTTCTTTACGTGTTTTTACTAATCTTTGAAGTAATTTAATTTCTTCGTCTTCTGATAATTCTTCTTTAGAACCTGAAGCAGTTGAAGCCAATAGCAATTCAGATTTAATTGCTCTTAATGATTCTAATGCTACTGTATCTTTTGCTTTCATGGCCGTTTTAATCTCGTCCATGATTTGTGTTTGTAAACTCATCTTTTATTTTTTTTATTTAAATAAGCAGTGCTTATAAATTGATATTTGTACTGAAAGCATTTCAACTTTAGATTATTTATTTGTCAGGCTGAGCGAAGTCGAAGCCCTTCTATACTAATACTCCTTTTTAATAAGTTAGGAAGATAATATTTCTTTTATAAATAACCTTTAAAAGTCAAATTTTAAAATTCTGTGCGAAGATAAAAAAAATAACCCGAAAATTAAATCCAATTTTCGGGCTATCCTAATATTATGATGCTAAAAAATTAATCTACGTTGTCGTGCAAAAATGAATTGTTTGAACGTAGTTGTAAATCGTTGTTACTATCTGTTCCAACAGAAATTCTAGAATTCGTATTATTTGATTGTGAATTCGATAAATCAATTCCTAATCTTTTGTAAGCTGGTTCTTTTTCCAACTCGTCAATTCTAGAAACATTATTGTGGAATTTATAATTAAACTCTTTTAGTTTTTTTCTTCTTTCTTCAGCTCTTAAACGAAGTGTTTCTTCAATTGTCAATTCCATTGGAGAAACTTCAGAAGTTGTTGTATAATCAGCCTGGCTTGCAAAATCAGGTCTTGGTTTCAAAGTAATATTTAATTCCTCTGGAACAACATCTTCAACCACTTTTTCAACTGGTTTAGACTTCATTAAATCATTTTCAACTTCCATATATTCTTCTAGAGAATATTTGATAATTCCGTTATCAGAAACTTCTGTTACCGGTACAAACTGTACAGGATCATTTACTTTTATCTCACGAGTTTCATTTGTCAATTCAAACAAAACTTTGTTATCCTCAACAACTGGTTCTCTTTTTACAGGTTCTTGCTTAAACAAAGGAAGATCAAAAGAAAAAGTAGTTTGCTCTTCTCTTTCAAATACTCTCTGTTGCTTGCACAGGCTGTTGTTGTTGTACTGGCTGTTGCTGTACTTGTTGTACAACTGGAGTTTCTGGTGCAGAAATTGTAAAATCAATATCTGTAATTGGCGAAACAATTTCAAAAGTTACATCCAAATTCTTGATAAACTCAGACATTACAACTAACTCTTCCTGATTGATTGCTGGAGCAACAGCTTGAGGAGTTGGAGTAAATGTCTCATCTTCATCCATTAAATCAAACACAACTTTATCTTCCGTTTTTGTTGTAGGTGTATCAACTGTTAAGTCGAAAGAAGTAAGAGGTTTGTTAGTTAAATTATGAACACTTCTCTGCTCATCTTCTAACGTATGAATAATTTTTTTAGGTTCTGTGTTAACGATTTCATTTTGTTGTTCTACATCAAAACCTGTAGCGATAATAGTTACTGCAATAGCTTCACCAAGAGTTTCGTCTTCACCAACTCCCATGATAATATTTGCGTTGTAACCTGCTTCGTCTTGAATGTGATCGTTGATTTCTCCGATTTCATCCAGAGTAATCTCATTAGTTCCAGAAACGATAAGCAACAATACGTTTTTGGCACCTGTAATTTTGTTGTCGTTTAACAAAGGAGAATCCAAAGCCGAAACGATAGCCTCTTTTGCTCTGTTTTCACCTGTTGCCACAGAAGATCCCATGATCGCAGTTCCGCTGTTCGCTAAAACAGTTTTTGCATCACGTAAATCGATATTTTGAGTATAGTGGTGCGTAATTACTTCGGCAATACCTCTAGAGGCAGTTGCTAAAACTTCATCCGCTTTTGAGAATCCAGCTTTAAAACCAAGATTTCCGTATACTTCTCTTAATTTGTTGTTGTTGATTACAATTAAAGAATCGACTTGCTTGCGCAGTTTCTCGATTCCAATAAGTGCCTGCTCCTGACGTACTTTCCCTTCAAATTGAAACGGAATCGTCACGATACCAACAGTTAGTATTTCTCTTTCTTTTGCTAGTTGCGCGATAACCGGAGCAAGACCTGTTCCTGTTCCTCCACCCATACCAGCAGTTATAAATACCATCTTAGTATTTCTATCTAACATTTTTTCGATATCAGAAATACTTTCGATAGCAGACTGTCGCTCAACATCTGGGTTTGCTCCCGCTCCTAATCCTTCAGTCAAATTAACCCCTAACTGGATTTTATTTGGTACTGAACTATTTTGAAGCGCTTGCGAATCGGTATTACAAACGATAAAATCTACGCCTTTAATACCTTGCTTAAACATGTGATTGATTGCGTTACTTCCGCCTCCACCTACACCTATGACTTTGATTACATTTGATTGATTTTTTGGTAAATCAAATGAAATACTTCCAAATTCTGAGTTGCTCATCATCTTTTTGGTTTTTGAAATTCTTATTTAGTACATTTTTTACTTCTTGACTTGGGGCAAAAAGTAATTTCCTTCTCTTATTAATCTAATTATTCTGCGTTGTCTAAAAATTCTTTGATTTTATCAACGTATCGATCAAAAAATGATCTTCTTATTTTATTTTCGGTAGATTCATCCTTAGGTGCGTTGTGGGTCACAACCTCTCTAGTGTCTTCGATAGTTTCTACTCTTTCAACGTAATTTTCTTCTACTTCGTATCGTCGCGTTGGAGTCGGCACATTTCTGTAAACAACTTTTGTTTGTTCATTAACCAATTCCATTCTAACAGCACTTTGCGAACTGTTTTCGATACTGTTCATTACTAATCCAACTGCTGTTGCAAACAACGGACTAGAAATTTCTTCTCCAGAATTTCCAGCTAAGTGCTCATTCGGATATCCAATTCTAGTATCCATTCCTGTGATGTATTCTACCAATTGTTTGATGTGCTTCAATTGTGCGCCGCCACCTGTTAATACAATACCAGCAATCAGTTTTTTGCGAGGATCCTCATGACCGTATGCTTTTATTTCTGCAAAAACCTGTTCTACAATTTCCACCACTCTGGCATGGATAATTTTAGATAAGTTTTTAAGTGAAATTTCTTTTGGTTCTCTTCCTCTTAAACCAGGAATCGAAACGATCTCATTATCTTTATTTTCTCCAGGCCAAGCCGATCCGAATTTTATCTTTAAAAGTTCTGCTTGTTTTTCGATAATCGAACAGCCCTCTTTAATATCATCTGTAATTACATTTCCTCCAAAAGGAATCACCGCTGTATGGCGAATGATACCATCTTTGAAAATAGCCAAATCTGTTGTACCGCCACCAATATCGATAAGTGCTACACCAGCTTCTTTTTCTTCCTGACTTAAAACTGCATCTGCCGAAGCTAAAGGTTCTAAGGTTAATCCAGACAATTCAATTCCTGAACTCTGAATACATCTTCCAACATTTCTGATTGAAGAAGCCTGACCAACTACTACGTGAAAACTAGATTCTAATCTTCCGCCGTACATTCCGATTGGCTCTTTAATTTCAGACTGTCCGTCAATTTTAAATTCCTGTGGTAAAACGTGAATAATTTCTTCTCCCGGTAACATCGCCAGTTTGTTTACCTGATCAATTAGGAGCTGAATATCATTTTCACCAATTACTTCCTCTGGATTATTTCTACTGATGTAATCCGTATGCTGAATACTTCTGATGTGCTGTCCGGCGATACCCACAACCACATCTTTTATTTTGTAACCCGAATTATTTTCTGCTTCGATTATCGCTTGCTGAATCGATTGAATCGTCTGCGTAATGTTGTTTACTACTCCTCTGGCAACACCCAAACTTTTGGATTTACCAATGCCCAAAATCTCCAACTTACCATATTCATTCTTCTTGCCAATCATGGCAACGATTTTGGTTGTTCCAATATCTAGACCTACTGCAATGTTATCTTTTTCCATTTTCTATTATTTAGTGCAAACTACTTGTTCCGTAAACCTAAGGTCAATTTTTTTGTATTTGTATAACGAACTATCTAAAACTGCTTTTTGAAAAAACGCTTTATAGTTTCTAAATTTCTTATCAACATTCATTGTTCTGCCGAAATCTATGAAGTAATCATAGTTTCGATTAAACATTTTTAAGCTTCCATTCGGCATAATCTCTATTGCAATGATGTTTTTTTTCAAAAACGCATCGTCAAAAATTGTGCGAAATAAAGTCGCTAAATCTTCGTTATTTTTTTCATTAATTGCCCCTGAAACAAGAGGAACTCTCGCAGTAAAATTGTCAGACAACGGCATTTTATTACCCTCGTAATCAATATAAAAAGAAGAACCGCCGTCATAAACTCTTGCTATGGGCGTCTTCTGTTTTACTACTGCTTTTAGGACTCCATCAATACTTACAAAAACATTTGACTTCTCAATCATCTCCTGCGTATCGAGGGTTTTCTCTATCTTATTCAAATCTACTTCATCTTTTCTAATACTGGAAGCATCTCTTTTATTTTCTATCAACAATTTATTAACCATTTCCGGCTTCACAAAAAGCGTATTTTCTCCTACAAAAACAACCATGGATTTTTTCAATTTTCGATCGCCGTTTCTATGTCGCGCGAAAGAAAACAGGAAAAGTACTAGTCCGAAAATTAGTATTAATCGAATATTTGTCCAATTAAATATTTTCATTTAAAATCTTTTTAATTGAAGGAACCATTTCTCCAAGATCACCAGCTCCAATTGTTACAATAATTGGTGCATCACTGGCTTTGATTTCACCTAATAAATCGTTTTTTGCAACAATTTTTTTGTTCGAATTCGTCATTTTACCCAAAAGCCACTCAGAAGTCACTCCTTCCATCGGAAGCTCTCTTGCAGGGTAAATATCCATTAAAAATACTTCGTCAAACTGAGACAAACTTGCCGCAAATCCGTCTATAAAATCTCTTGTTCTGCTGAATAAATGCGGTTGAAAAACCGCCAGAACTTTACGCCCTGGATACAACTCTCTAACTGCTTGATGTACAGCATTTATTTCTGTTGGATGATGTGCATAATCATCGATATATACTAAATCTTCAGTCTTAATCTGGTAAGAAAAACGTCTTCTGATTCCGTTGAATGAAGCAATGGCTTTTGCAATAGAGTCGGTCGGGGTGCCAAACGTCTTAGCCATTGCAATAGCCATTAATCCATTCATTAAATTATGTTTCCCTGGCAGTCCAAAATGAAGATCTTTCATAACTTCTGACGGCGTCTGCACATCAAAAACATAACTTCCATCTTCTATTCGAACATTAAAAGCCTTATATACAGCATCTTCATTTATAGCACATTGAACACCTTCTAAAGGCAGTTCTTTTGTAATGAAGAGATTGTTCTTATCTTCTACTTTTGAAGCGAATTCTCTAAAAGAATCTTCAATTGCATCACTTGTTCCGTAAATATCCAAATGATCGGCATCCATAGAAGTCACACATGCGATATCCGGACGTAAATGCAAAAATGATCTATCAAATTCGTCGGCTTCTACAACGGTTACTGTTTTTCCGCTTCCAATTAAATCTCGAATTATAATTTTCGACAATTCCTCCAATGAAAGCTGTTACATCAACACCGCTTTGGAACAAAATATGTCCAAGAATACTAGATGTTGTGGTTTTTCCATGCGTTCCTGCAACTGCAAAACAGAAAGTATCTTTACTTATGATTCCCAGAACTTCAGCGCGTTTTTTAACCTCGTAATGTCTTTCAATAAAATAATTCCATTCTGAATGTGTTTTTGGAACAGCCGGTGTATAAATAACCAGCGTATTCTCTACATAATAGTCGGTTGGAATTAAACCAATGTTTTCTTCAAAATGAATATCAATCCCACTTTCAATCAATTCATTAGTCAGCATAGAAGGTGTTTTATCGTAGCCTGAAACTTGTTTTCCAATAAACTTGAAATAACGAGCCAAGGCACTCATTCCGATACCTCCAATACCAATAAAATAAACGTTTTGTATTTGATTTAAATTCATTTTAATTTTTGCTTTAAGCATTATGTTTTAGGCTTTAAGCCATAAAACTTTATCCTTTAATTTTATTTTTAAAACTAGGTTTCAGTTGGAATTTTTCGTAAAAAACTCATCTTTAAACCCTTATGTTTTCTTTGTTCTAATTAGACTAAATTGCCTAAAATAGCATTCTACTATTTTGTTTCTGTTGTATAATTTTCAATTTAAATTACATTATAACAACTTCTTAATCTCTTCTACAATTTGTTTTGTAGCATCTGGTCTTGCCAGTTTTTTAATATTTGCACTGAGTTGTTTTTGCTTTCCATCGTCTTTCAGCAGTGCTTCAAAAACAATGCTAAATTGCTCGTTTAACTCAGATTCTTTCAACAAAATCGCACCTTTTGCATCCACTATTGCCTGTGCATTTTTAGTTTGGTGATCCTCAGCTACATTTGGAGATGGAATAAAAATCACTGGTTTTCCAACAATACATAATTCTGATACTGATGAAGCGCCTGCACGCGAAATAACCATATCTGATGCCGCATAAACAAAATCCATTCTTTCAATAAAATCAACCACTCGCACATTTTGCTGATTGTGTTTTTTATAATCTTCAAAATATAATTTTCCGCACTGCCAGATTACCTGAACATCCTGTGAAAGAAAATTTTGCAATTCTTTTTCAATTAACTGATTGATTCTTCTAGCTCCTAAACTTCCTCCTAAAACCAGTAATGTTTTTTTATTCGGATCTAAACCATAAAAAGCAACTGCCTCATCACGTTTACTGTCAATATCTATTAAATCCTGACGAACTGGATTTCCAGTGAGAACAATTTTTTCTTTTGGAAAAAATCTCTCTAAATTTTCATAAGCCACACAAATTGCATTAGCCCTTTTACTCAACAATTTGTTCGTTATTCCAGGAAACGAATTCTGCTCTTGAACAACCGTTGGAATTCCTCCCGAAACTGCCGCTTGAAGTAATGGTCCGCTGGCAAAGCCTCCCGTTCCTATTACTACATTTGGTTTAAATTTTTTAATAATTCTTCTTGATTCCAATAAACTCGTTGCTAGTTTAAGAGGAAACATCATATTTTGTAAAGTCAATTTTCGCTGTAAACCAGCAATCCAAAGACCTTGTATTTCGTAACCTGCCTGAGGTACTTTCTGCATTTCCATTTTATCTTTGGCACCTACAAAAAGAAATTCAGCATCTGGAAATTGTAATTTTAATTCATTCGCAATAGCAATCGCAGGATAGATATGTCCTCCTGTTCCTCCTCCGCTAAGTATGAATTTATACTTTGTCATCTTTCTAAAAATTACAATGTTCTAAAATTTATTCTGTTTTCTATTTTATTTGTTTAAAACGGCATTCATCGGATTTCTCGAATTATCTTCTATCGAATACATTTGCTCTTCTTCATATATTTCTTCAGAAACCAAATCTTCTTCTGCTAATTCTTTATCAATTAATCGCCGCAATGCTTCTTTTCGTCTTTCTTTTTCTTGCTTTTCTTCGGCTATTTCTTCGTCTTTTTTCGTCACGCTGATAATTATTCCTAAAGAAAAACACGTCATCCAGATTGAACTTCCCCCACTACTTATTAATGGAAGTGTTTGTCCTGTAACTGGTAATAATTCGACTGCAACCGCCATATTAATCATGGCCTGAAATATCATTGGAAAGCCGAGTCCGACGACAACCAGTTTACCAAATAGCGTATTCGCCTTATGCGAAGCGATCACAAATCGGAACAATAACAACAAATACAAAACTAATATTGAAACCCCGCCTACTAAACCATATTCTTCCACTACAATTGCATAAATGAAATCGGAAGATGATTGCGGTAAAAAATTCTTTTGAACACTTTTACCTGGACCTAATCCGCCAAATCTTCCAGAAGCAATTGCAATTTTCGCTTTCTCAATTTGATAGTCATCTTCATCAGGTTTATCTGTTGTAAAGTTCATAATTCGACTTTCCCAAGTTGACACCCTGCTGAAGAATCTTGAATCTGGAAAAGCTTTTGCTACTAAAAGGAAAAACGCCAGTGCCAAGATTCCCGAACCGATAATAAAACCAATATATTTTAAGGGATATTTTCCAATAAATGTCAGCATAATTACCATTGCAAAAATCAACGCTGTAGTCGAAAAATTGGCTGGCAAAATTAATATCAAAGTAATAAATACCGGCGACCAAAGTTCAATCAACGAAGCTTGAAACGGCTCATTTTCTTCTTTTGTTTTTGACAAATAACGTGCAACATAAATAAACAAAACACTTGTTGCTAAAGTCGAAGTCTGAAACGTAATTCCAATAAACGGCACTTGAATCCAACGACTTGCATTGGCACCTGCAATTACGGTTCCTTTCAACAATGTATACAGCAACAAAAGCCAAACTACTGGAAGCGCAATTTTTGAAATCGCTCTAAAATAATGATACGGAACTTTGTGAACCAAATAAATTATAAGGAAACCTATACAAACGTGCGCTAAGTGTTTTACCAAATAGCCCAAAGTATTTCCTGTTCCGTGCCCTATGTATGCCAGATTACTACTCGCACTAAAAACAGGCATAAACGAGAACAGCGCCAATAAAGCCACAAATGACCATATTACCCTATCTCCTTTTAGTTTGTTTACCAGCTCTTTCATAATCTCAATTTTAGATTTCTGATTTTAGATTTTAGATTACTTAAAATCTAGATTTTTTATTTATTGATTCTTTTATTTACTGTTTTTAAACTGCTTACGAAAATGGCCGTTAATTCATTTCCTTCTTTCCAAATTGTTTCTAATTCAGATCTTGCAATCCACATTTTTTCTTTTATAATTTCTAACCAGAAAAGAGTTTCATCAGCTTCTTCTATAACTATATTCATTTTAGCTATAAACTCTCTTTCGCTTCTTGCTCTGCATACTGCCCTATAATTCGCACCAACAGATGTTCCACTCCTTACTATCTGATTAGTTATTGATCTAATCACATTTGTATTTGGCAATTTTTCAGCCAATTCAATTATCATTAATGAGAATTTTTTTGTTCTCAATTTCATTTCATCCGTCGTCATAATCAAAAAAGAACTTAATATTTTTATAAATCTAAAATTTCAAAGTCTAGAAAAATCTAAAATCTAAACTCTAAAATTATAAATTGTGAACCGCTTGTTTAAATTGCTTTCCTCTGTCTTCATAGCTTTCGAATAAATCGAAACTTGCGCAGGCTGGAGATAATAAAACAGCGTCACCTTTTTCTGTTAATCTTTGAGCAGTTTTTACTGCATCGTTCATATTGTTTACTTCAACCATAATATCAACAACATTTCCAAAAGCATCTATAATTTTACGGTTGTCAACGCCTAAGCAAATTATTGCTTTTACTTTTTCGCGCACCAATGACATTAACTCGTTATAATCATTTCCTTTGTCAACACCTCCAACAATCCAAACGGTTGGAACATTCATACTATCCAAAGCAAAGAAAGTAGCATTTACATTTGTTGCTTTTGAATCGTTGATGTATTGCACGTTTTGTATTTTTAGTACTTTCTCTAAACGGTGCTCAACACCTTGAAAATTAGATAAACTTTCGCGTATTGTTGCATTTCTAATTTGCATCAATTTTGCTACAGAGCTTGTCGCCATTGCGTTTTTCATATTATGTTTTCCTTCTAACGCAATGTATTCTGTTTCCATTGTAAACTCTTCTTGGTTGATCTTTATTTCCATTTTGTTGTTATTTATAGAAGCCCCTTCATCGAATGTTTTAGTCAATGAAAAAGGAATTAATTTTGCTTTTACTTTGTTATTATTCAACCATTCTGCACTTGCCTCATCATCTGCATCGTAAATGAGATAGTCACTTTCGGTTTGATTCATCGTTATCCGGAATTTCGAATCGATATAATTTTGATATTTATATTCATATCGATCTAAGTGATCTGGACTAATATTGGTTATTATTGCAATATCTGGTCTGTAATCTATTATTCCGTCTAGTTGAAAACTGCTTAATTCAAGAACGTATGCATCAAATTTATTTTCGGCTACCTGCCAGGCAAAACTTTTTCCAATATTACCTCCCAAACCAACATTTAATCCTGCCGATTTAAGCAAATGATAAGTCAGCATTGTTGTTGTTGTCTTACCATTACTTCCTGTAATTCCAATAGTCATTGCTTCTGTAAAAGGCGCTCGCAAATTCTATTTCAGACATTACTTTTACTCCAGCCGCAATCAGCTTTTTTACTATTGGAGATTTCTCTGGAATTCCTGGGCTTTTCATCACCACATCTGCATTCAAAATCAAATCTTCTGTATCGTCGCTCCTCTTCCCAGTCAATTTTATTAATGATAAGAACTTCTTTGTAACTCTCTTTTATCTTTCCGAAATCTGATACAAAAACATCATATCCTTTTTTCTTTCCAAGGATCGCGGTTCCTACACCGCTTTCTCCTCCTCCAAGTACTACTAATCTCATAGTTCTTTAATTAAAAATTCAGAATTAAAAATTAAAAATCAGTTGCGACTTTCAATGAATTCCTATTTTCCTTTTAGGGTTAGTATAATTTTCGCTAATATTCTGCAAATTTCATCAGCCTCACCAAAGATGCTGTCGAATTCATTTACAGAGATATAATCTGTTGCTTTTAATAATTTTAACCAATAAATCGTTTCTCTAGCTTCTTTATATGAAATTTCAAGCTTAAATAAAAACTCTTTATCAGAACGTCCTCCAATCGATTCTTCAATGTTTGCTCCAATTGAAGTTCCGCATCTTAAAAGTTGCTTGCTTAAAACAAACTCCTTTTTAGTATTAGTTAGATATTTATATAAATTGATTATTCTAACCGCAAAGAGAAATGATTTCTCTTGAACAATATTCTCCTTCATCCACAAGAACGTGCAACTTTTAATTTTTAATTCTCAATTTTTAATTTAAAATTTATCTCAGTTTTAAAGTAATGATTGATAATATGGCCAACATTACGGCAACAATCCAGAAACGGGTTACAATTTTACTTTCGTGATATCCTTTTTTCTGATAATGATGATGAAGCGGTGACATCAGGAAAATTCTTCTGCCTTCTCCAAAACGCTTTTTTGTGTATTTGAAATAAGTTACCTGTATAATTACCGATGCACTTTCTGCCAAGAAAATACCACAGAATAAAACAATCAATATTTCTTTACGAACTGCAATTGCTAAAACTGCTATAATTCCTCCAATTGTCAAACTTCCAGTATCTCCCATAAATACAGATGCGGGGAATGAATTGTACCAAAGAAATCCAATCAGCGCACCAACAAATGCGGAAATAAACACGGTCATTTCTCCCGAATTGGGGATATACATAATGTTTAGATAATTCGAGAAAATAATATTTCCAGAAACAAACGTAAAAATTCCGAGTGCGAGGACAGAAATTGCCGAGGTTCCAGTCGCGAGTCCGTCGATTCCATCGGTTAAATTAGCGCCGTTTGAAACTGCAGTTATGATGAAAATTACAACTGGAATAAATATTAACCATGCCCATTTTTCATATCCTTCTCCCATAAAAGATAATACTTCAGCATAATCAAATTCGTTGTTTTTTACGAACGGAATTGTTGTTGCTGTAGACTTTTCTTCAATAGGTGCCGGAAGCACAACAGTTGTATTTGCGACCGTTCTAAAAACATCTGTACGGCCTGTATCTGTTCTTACTGTAACGGCAGGATTAAAATAAAGAACTGCTCCAACAATAATTCCTAAACCAACCTGACCAATAACTTTAAAAATACCTTTAAGCCCTTGTTTATCTTTTTTGAATATTTTGATATAATCGTCAACGAAACCAATTGTTCCCATCCACAAAGTTGTTACAATAAGTAAAACGATGTAAATGTTATGAAGCCTCGCAAATAACAAAACTGGAACTAAGGTTGCAAAAATGATGATCAATCCACCCATTGTCGGCGTACCAGCTTTTTCATTTTGACCTGCAAGACCAAGTTCACGCACCGTTTCTCCAACTTGCTGACGGCGAAGAAAATTAATAATTCTTTTACCGTAAATTGTTGACAAAAGCAATGAAAGCATAAATGCCAAAGCTGATCTAAATGTGATATACTGAAACACTCCTGTTCCTGGTACATCTAATGTTTTGTCAAAATATTCAAATAAATAGTATAGCATATATCTTTTATTTTAAATTCCAATTTTGAAACTCCAAATTCCAATTCATTCTGTGGTACTTTCGGATTTAAAAACTGATTGTTATTTATTTAGTTGATTTAAAATTTCTTTTACTGTTTCCATATCATCAAAATGATGGCGAACACCACTTATTTCCTGATAGGTTTCATGTCCTTTACCTGCAATCAGAATAATATCTTTTGGTCGCGCCAATTGACAAGCGGTTTTAATTGCTTGTTTTCTATCCGTAATACGCAGCATTTTTTTGTAATTCTGAGGCTCAACCCCTTTCTCCATTTCGTCCAAAATAACTTCTGGATCTTCATTTCTTGGATTATCCGATGTCAAAATAGCCTTATCACTCAAATCCGAAGCTATCTTTGCCATAATTGGGCGTTTCGTTTTATCACGATTTCCACCGCATCCAACAACAGTAATTAATTGTTCGTTTTTTGTACGAATGTCATTTACTGTTTTCAAAACATTTTCAAGTGCATCCGGTGTATGTGCGTAATCCACGATTGCAGTTATGTTTTCATCTGAAACAATATACTGAAAACGACCCGAAACACTTTCTAAATCAGACAATAAGCGCAACGCTTCAAGACTATCAATTCCAAGCTCTACAGCTGTTCCATAAATAGCTAAAACATTGTAGGCATTAAACGTTCCAATCAGCTTTACCCAAACTTCATTATCATTAACTTTTAACAATAATCCAGACAATTGACTTTCTAAAATCTGCGCTCTGTAATCGGCGTAGGATTTTAAAGCATACGTCAGTTTTTTAGTCGCTGTATTTTGCGAGCATTACAGTTCCGTTTTTATCATCGATATTAGATAAAACAAAAGCTGATTTTGGAAGAGAATCAAAAAATGATTTTTTAACGTCTCTATATTCTGCAAAGGTTGGGTGGTAATCTAAATGATCGTGTGAAAGATTCGTAAAAATCCCGCCCACGAAATGCAAAGCTTCTGTTCTCTTTTGATGAATTCCGTGTGAACTCACTTCCATAAAACAATGTGTAACTCCAGCTTCAACCATTTCATTTAAATAATGGTTAATCGTTAACGAATCTGGTGTTGTATGCGTTGCTGGATATTCTATTTCATCGACCATGATTTTTACAGTTGATAACAATCCAACTTTAAAACCTGCTTTTTGAAATAATTGAAATAATAATGATGCAATTGTTGTTTTTCCGTTTGTACCCGTTACGCCTACTAATTTTAGTTTTGCAGATGGATCTTCAAAATAATTAGCGACCATAAAAGCCAAAGCTGTATTGGTATCTTTTACTTGAATATAAGTAACTTCTTTAACCGTATTTTCTGGAAGCGTATCGCAGATAATTGCTTTTGCCCCTAACTGAATTGCTTTTTCGATGTAATCATGTCCATCTGAAAGTGAACCGCGAATTGCCACGAAAACATCATTTGCTTCAACCTTACGTGAATCGAATTCAACTTTTTGAATAGCAGTTTCTGTTGAACCTTTTACAGATTCAATGGCTACTTTATATAATATGTCTTTTAATACTTTCACGATAATTCTAATACAATTGTTGTGTTCTTGCTAATATTGGTTCCTGCTTGAATCGATTGATTCTTTACTTTCCCCATTCCATTTACTTTTACTTTTAAACCTAAATTCTCCAGTAAAGCAATTGCGTCCATTCCAGGCATTCCTTTTAAATTCGGAACCTGATTGCTTTTTTTATTGGCCTCAACAGTATATTTATCATAACTAGAATCTTGTTTTGGAACGCGAGAATCTAATTTTTTAATTTTATTTGTTGAAGGCGCGTCTGTAAATATTTTTTGAGCGATTCTTTTAAAAACCGGTCCTGCAACATCTGCTCCATAATAATTATTTCTTGATGTATTTGGTTTATGAACCACTACAATACAAGAATATTTAGGATGATCGGCTGGAAAATATCCTGCGAAAGAAGAAGCATAATACATTCCTTCTCTTCCTGCTTTACCATAATTTACCATCGCTGTTCCCGTTTTTCCTGCCATCGAAAAATCTTTCGAATACAACTTAGAACCTGTTCCTTTTTTTACTACATTCTGCAAAACTGCTCTCACTTTTTTAAGTGTTTCAGGCGAACAAACCTTTGGATTAATCACTTCTGTATCAAACTTTTTAATGGTTTTATTCCATTCTTTAATTTCTGATACAAATTGTGGTTTTACCATTACACCATTATTTGCAACTGCATTATATAAGGTCAAAGTCTGCATTGGCGTAACGGAAACTCCATATCCAAAAGCCATCCACGGAAGTGAAACTCCAGACCAGTTTTTATCTTTCGGATGTGGAATAATTGCTCTTCCTTCTCCTTGAAAATGCAATCCTAACGTTTTATTCAATCCAAAATTCTTGATGTGATCTACAAATTTTGCCGGGTTGTTTTTATAGTTTTCATAAACCGCCTGAACCATTACGGTATTTGACGACAGCTCGAATCCGCGGGCTAAAGACACTTTTCCGTAACCGCCTACGTGCGAATCACGAACAGAACGTCCATAATATTTTACTATACCGCCGTGGCTGTCGTAAACCGTACTTGTATCTGCAACTTTGTCTTCTAAAATTGCCATTAAATCAACCAATTTAAAAGTCGATCCCGGCTCGTGAGATTCAGCAATTGCGTAATTTGTTGTTTCGTAATAAGATCCGTCTTCTGCTCTTCCTAAATTTGAAATCGCTTTTACATAACCCGTTTCTGTTTCCATAACGACAACACAACCGTGATCTGCCTCGTAATCTTCCAATTGCTTTAACAAAGCATGATGCGCAATATCCTGAATAAAAACATCTATTGTAGAAATAACATCGTAACCATCAACAGGATCAACTTCATTTAAATCGCGAATTGGTTTCCACTGTCCTTTTGCAATTTTTTGTTTTAAAATTTTACCGTCTTTTCCGTTCAAATAACTTTTAAAAGCCCACTCAATTCCTTTTCCAACTTCTACTCCTGTTGCCGGATCAATTTTATCGTAACCAATTGTTCTTTCAGCAATTTTCCCTATTGGATGTTTTCTAACTGTTTCCTGTTCAACAATAATTCCTCCTTTAAAAGCACCTAAATTAAAAAGCGGAAAACCTTTAATTTTTACATATTCCGTATAACTCAATTTGCGTGCAATCAAGTAATAACGGTTTTTATTTTCTCTGGCTTTTCTTAATTCTTTTTCATAATATCCGCCTGGTCTATCCAAAACAGTTGCCAATGAATCTGATAATGCTTTTACATATTTTTCAAAAGTTTCCTTTTTTGGCGCTTTTGCATCAAATCGAATTTCATAATTCGGAATTGAAGTTGCTAATAAACTTCCATCAGCAGAATAAATATTTCCTTTGTTTGCCGGAATTACAAAATTTCTAACCGTACGCTGTTTGGCCAGTTTTCTATAATAATCTCCTTCGACCCATTGAATATTGGTTAATTTAACAACAATAGCAATTGCCATCAAAAAGATGAAAACTGCTACGAGGTAAATTCTGTAGGATATATGTTTATCTTCTACTGCCATATTCTTTTAAAGAAACTTTTTCTTCTTCTTTTTTAACTTCTATTTTCGTTGGAGGAACGGTTGACGGAAAAATTTGTTTTTCTAACATTTTATCCGAGATCGTTGACTCCATTTTTAATTTCATCAATTCTGAACGTCGATCTACAAATTCAGATCGCAATTCTTTTACTTCATTGTTTAATTTCGCAATTTCAAAAACCTTTTGTTCGTATCGCTGTGTATTTGCAATCATCAAAATGGCCAGCAGAATTATAAAAACAATAAAACGCCAGTTTTTTACCGCATCTTCATGGATCAGAAATCTTGCTTTTAATATGCCAAATACTCCACTTTTCATTTTTTCCTACCTTAATATATATTAGATCTTTTCAGCAATTCTTAATTTGGCACTTCTTGCTCTATTATTAATTTTGATTTCCTCGTTATCTGGGACAATCAATTTTCCAATAGTTTTAAATGGGACTGAAAAGTTTCCGAAAAAATCTCTCTCTGGTTCTCCTTCAAACATTCCGTTTTTGATAAATCTTTTTACCAGACGATCTTCTAAAGAATGATAGGATATTACAGAGAATCTTCCTCCTGGTTTTAAAATTTCTAATGACTGCTCGATAAATTCTTTCAAAACATCCATTTCCTGATTTACCTCAATTCGAATGGCCTGATAAATCTGAGCTAATATTTTATTTCGAACTTTCTCTGGTAAAAATTTCTTCAGAACATCTTTTAATTCGTCTGTTGTTTTGATCGGATAATCTTTTCTCGCCTCCACAATTGTTCTTGCCAAAACCGGCGCGTTTTTCAACTCTCCATAATCAAAAAAAACACGACGTAAATCCTGTTCTTCATATTCGTTAACCACACGATAAGCATTTAAATCATTTTTTTGACTCATCCGCATATCAAGTTCGGCATCAAATCTGGTTGAAAAACCTCTTTCAGGAACATCAAATTGATGTGATGAAACTCCTAAATCTGCCAAGATTCCATCTACTGATTTTACTCCGTGAAAACGTAAAAATCTTTTTATAAACCTAAAATTCTCATTTATCAGCGTAAACCTTTCGTCTGGCAATGCATTTGCAAGCGCATCTTCGTCTTGGTCAAATGCAAACAGCTTTCCGTTTGGCCCTAATCTTTTTAAAATCTCTTTTGAATGACCACCGCCTCCAAACGTAACATCTACATACACACCATCAGGTTTAATATTTAAACCATCTACTGTTGGATGAAGCAAAACCGGATTATGATATTCCATTGTCGTCGTCATTAATATTTCCCATTACTTCTTCGGCTAAATCTGCAAAATCCATATCTTCGCCGCTAATTGATTTTTCGTATAAATCTTTATCCCAAATCTCCACAATATTAACCGCAGATGAAAAAACCACATCTTTAGAAATACTTGCAAAAGCCACCAAATCTTTTGGCACCAGCAATCTTCCTAACGCATCAACCTCAACCACTTTAACACCAGCAGTAAACCTCCTAATGAAATCGTTATTCTTTTTTACAAAGCGATTAAGCTTGTTTATTTTTTTCATCATTACATCCCATTCTTCCATAGGATACAACTCTAAACACGGCTGAAAAACAGAACGCTTCAAAACGAATCCGCTTTGAAGGGAAGCTGTCAATTGCTTTTTCAAAGGAGCAGGCATCATCAGCCTCCCTTTAGCATCGACTTTACATTCATATGTTCCAACAATTGTGTTCAAAAAAACTAGTTAACATGTTATACAGCAAAAATATAAAAAAAAATACCACATTTTACCACTTTATACCACTTTGTTAATAAGTTTAACCACATTCCTACCACTTTTCATAATTCACGTGCAATCAATACCTTAACTATTAATTAACAGATTATTAAATACGTTATTCATTCAAAAAAATAATGCGCTAAATTTCTTAAAAAATTGATTATAATGCAGATTTCTTAACATTTGAAGATTTTAACAAATAGCGCATTAAATACTGATTTTTAGCTAATTATATATTCTACTGAAATTATCTAGTTAAAAAATGGCGACAAAAATTCATTTTTATTTATTTAACCCTATATTTGTCGAAATTGAAATTGGCATTAGATTAGATGGACAAACACTATAAAAAAGAAGGCAAATACAGCTATTTTGAAGCTGGAGAAGGTACACCTATCGTTATTCTGCATGGGTTAATGGGAGGTCTAAGTAACTTTGATGGTGTAGCACAATATTTCCCAACAAAAGGATATAAAGTTGTTATTCCAGATTTGCCAATATATACTCAAAGCATTTTAAAAACTAACGTAAAAAGTTTTGCCAAGTACGTAAAAGATTTTATCACTTTTAAAGGATTTGACAGAGTAATTCTTCTAGGAAATTCTCTTGGAGGACATATTGCTTTATACCATACAAAACTTTATCCTGAAAAAGTTGCCGGACTTGTAATTACCGGAAGTTCTGGACTTTACGAAAGCGCAATGGGAGACAGTTATCCAAGAAGAGGCGACTATGAATACATCAGAAAGAAAGCTGAAGATGTATTTTATGACCCAAAAATTGCAACTCCTGAATTGATTGATGAAGTATACGCAACTGCTAATGACCGGATCAAATTAATCAAAACTTTAACGATTGCCAAAAGCGCAATTCGTCATAATATGGCCAAAGATTTACCTAAAATGGATGTAGAAACCTGCATTATTTGGGGTAAAAATGACTCTGTAACTCCTCCAAATGTTGCAGAAGAATTTGATAAATTATTACCAAACTCAACGTTGTACTGGATTGACAAATGCGGACACGCGACGATGATGGAGCACCCTCAGGAATTTAATGAAGTTCTTAAAAAATGGCTTACTGAAAAGAATTTATAAGTCATTAAATTTATTTTTTAGGAGGTTTTAAAACTAAGAACCATGAAAATTAACACCGCCGAATTTATTATCAGCAATTCTGATGCATCAAAATGTCCGAAGGATTTTTTGCCGGAATACGCTTTTATAGGAAGATCAAACGTAGGTAAATCATCGTTGATAAACATGATTACCAACCATAAGAATTTAGCAAAAACATCTGGAAGACCAGGAAAAACGCAATTAATAAATCACTTTAAAATCAACAACAATTGGTTTTTGGTCGATTTACCTGGTTACGGTTATGCTAAAGTTTCAAAAAAGACAAAATCAATTTTCCAGCAGTTTATTACTGATTATTTTGAAAACAGGGAACAACTAGTTTGTGCTTTTGTTTTGATTGATATTCGTCATGAAGCTCAAAAAATTGATATTGAATTTATGTCATACATGGGAGAAAGCGAAATCCCGTTTTGCATTATTTTTACCAAAGCTGACAAAATCAGTAAAGTAAAAATAGATTCTCATGTTGCCGCTTACAAAAAACAAATGTTTGCTAATAACTGGGCCGAAATGCCTCAGTATTTCATAACCTCATCTACAGAATCAGTTGGTAAAGAAGAACTCTTAACTTATATCGACGAAGTAAATCAGGAAGTTTTTAAAAATAACAGCGACTTTTTGAGTTCTCTTTAAGAGGTTAAATTCCAAAATATAAAAAATCCAAATTCCAATCGTAATGATTCGAATTTGGATTTTTTTATTGAACTATTTTATAATGATACTATTTTAAAATTGCCTAAGTGATTTTTTGAGCCTTTCTTTTATAGTCAGCGCTTTCCATTCCTTAAAGATCAAAGCTTGATATAAAATATAAAACAACGAATTAAAAAACCAAAAATCAAGCAGGAATGGTTCTGTAAAAATTACCGAATCGGTATTACCCGTTAAAAATATACTCAAACTGCTCATTAGATAAATTACCAATCCATTAGAAAAATATAAATAATTAGATTTTACTTTTTTGAAATTCTGGATTAAAAATATTAATCCATATAAAATCAATAAAGCTGTAGTAACACCAATTTCAAACAAATTAAACCTCCAGTAAAGATCGGGCGTTCTATAATATTGTATCGCCAATGAAATCAAAACAGTTATCAGAAAAAACAGAATAACCTGCTTCAATACGACATTGGTAAATAAACTTCGAAAAAAAAATGCTCAGGATAATGAATTGGAAAATAAAATAATAGTGCGAAAGGAAAAAATTTGTCCCCGGCGCCGCAAATCCAATAATATTACAAAGCAGTTCATGCACAAATAAACCAATCAAATAAATCGTAATGATACGATATTGAAAATCTTTGTTTGTTCGAGTGGAATAAAAGAGAATACTATTTAACAGCAAGAAAAATAATCCTACGAGACTTACTAGAAATGGGAACAACATACAATGGGTTTTACGTCACTAAAATAGTCTATAAATTCAAATTCCAATCTTTTATTTAAAAACAAAATTCCAAACTCCAATTATTACGATTGGAATTTGGAATTTTTATTTTTAGGAATTTCTATTATTTCGTCAAATCCAGTTTTTCTGCGAAGTAATCACAAAAATCTTTCATTGTATCTGACATTTTTTCGTCGTCTGTTGCGCGTTTAAAAGTATCCGCCATAGCAACTAAAGTCTGGTGGAAGAAAATTTTCATTTCGTCTACGGGCATATCTTTTGTCCATAAGTCGATACGCATTGTTTCTTTTGCTTTACTGTCCCAAATAGACAGCATAATTGCTTTTGCCTCTTCTGCCTGCACGCCTCCGTCTTGTGCGCTCCATGTTAGTTTTTCCGGAACACGGTTCTCGTCTAATTCTATATTGAATTTAATCTCTGAATTTATTGTATCTGCCATTATTTTTTAGGTTTATATTTTGATTTTTCGAAAATTTCTTTGGGCTCCACTTTAAATAATTCAGCCAAAGAAACACTATTGTTTTTCATGTAAGAACGTACCATCTGCCAGCCAATCCAAGCTCCCACTCGACCCGGAGAATCATTATCTATTTCCAGATAGAATTTTGAAAAAGGGGCCGGTGTCATAAATCGTGTTGTTAATTTTGGATCATCGCTGTAAAGCATTTCTTTTTCTATAAAATAACGCCACATATAGGCTTCATTTTCTTGGCACCATTTAATCTGTTCTGGTGTATATCCTATTTTTTCTGCATCAGTATACTCTGGAAGAAGCAAATCTTTTGCATAAAGTTGTTTTCCTTCAAAAACCATTTGCGCCACTAAGCTTCTATCCGGCATATTTGGAATATTTCGGTAAGAAAAACTAGAAACTACGTCTGGCATTATTTGTCTTTCTTCAAAATTTTCTTTTAAGTAGTTTGGAAACTCATAAAACTTATGATCTTTTCCTAAGTACAATTCCAAAGCCACGATTACCAAACTATCTGCATAAATTGCTTTTGCAGTATAATCCATCTCTCCTATAACTGTAATCACTTTTGGAATTTTAGTTTTAGGAAAATAATATTTTACGTGTTGAAAAAGAGCATCAAATTCTTTACGAACCGGCTCAAAATTGCTGTATTTCTTTTGTACTTCTTCATAAACTTCTTTCCAAATTGGATCGTTCATTTTCTGAAGCCAGATATTATCATCATTACCCGCAGGAAAGAAAAAAGGATACTGCTTTTTTACCTTTGCAAGATCTTGAGGTTTTGTCTCAAAAAACACTTTATCAAAACGTTCTACTTTAATATCTACAGGAATTTCTTCTACTTCTTTTTCTACCTTAGATTTTTGGTCGCAAGACAAAAAAAACAGGCACAGAACCACTGCAAAGCGATAAATTTTCATTTTATTTTAATTAGATTTGTGTTAGCAGAATTTAAAGTAAATGTATACTTGAAATAATTCTGCAAATATACATCCCTGCATTTTAAAACTTAAACTATTATGGCTAAAAAAAGTACAATTCAGACAGAAAAAGTAAATACGCATATTGTAGAGTGGTTAAAAAATTACGCTGGCAGCGGCAAAAGTGAACGGTTTTGTAATCGGAATCTCTGGCGGTGTTGACTCTGCAGTAACTTCAACTTTATGCGCGCAGACAGGACTGAAAGTATTATGTGTAGAAATGCCTATTCATCAGGCAGAAAGCCAAGTGAGCAGAGCAAAGGAACATATTGAACAGCTAAAAAAACGTTTTCCGAATGTTTCTGAGGTTCAAACTGATTTGACAGCAGTTTTTGAATCCTTTAAAAGTGCTGTACCAAAAACGGATGATGACGCAAAAGTAAGCTTATCATTAGCCAATACCCGAGCTCGTATTAGAATGACTTCTTTATACTATTTAGCAGGTCTTCACGGTTTATTAGTTGCCGGAACAGGAAACAAAGTAGAAGATTTTGGAGTAGGTTTTTATACCAAATATGGAGATGGCGGCTGTAGATTTGAGTCCAATTGCCGATTTAATGAAATCTGATGTATATGCTTTAGGAGAATTTTTAGCAATTCCTCAATCAATTTTAACAGTCGCACCAACAGATGGATTATTTGGCGACAATCGTACCGACGAAGATCAATTAGGCGCAAGTTATGACGAACTCGAATGGGCGATGTTAGCCGCGGAGTCAGGAAAAACGGCGGATGACTTCGAGGGGAGAGAAAAATCTGTCTTTGAAATTTATAAAAGATTAAACACCAGCAACAAGCATAAAATGGACCCAATTCCGGTGTGTATTATACCAAAAACGTTAAAATAATTTTTTTTAACATTTGTCTGCAATTAATTACAGAATTTATTTATTAATTTTACAGTTCCAAAAACATGAACAATTCTAAAAAAGGTAAAAATTATGATTAAAGTATGTCTAGCAGACAATCATCCTGTGACGCACTTTGGCGTTAAGTCTTATTTTAAAGACCACGATCAAATTTCAATTGTTGCCAACGTAGGCAATTTTTCAATGGTTAGAGATATTCTTCAGACGAAGGAGATCGACATTTTAATTCTAGATCTAGAATTAGAAGGTCTTTCAAGTATCTTTGAAATTAAATCTATCCTAAAAAATTTCCCAAAAACAAAAATTGTTATTTTCAGTGATCTTGCTGAGCAGATGTACGCTCCAAACGCAATTAAAGCAGGAGTTTCCGGGTATGTGCACAAAACAGAAAAACTAGAAACTCTAGGACATTCTATTATTAAAGTACACGAAGGAAAAATTATCATCAACGAAACAGTACGCAAAAACATGGCACTTATTGCTAAACAAAGCAAAAGCGAGCGTCTGTACAGAAAACTTTCGAATCGCGAGATCGAAGTTTTGCGTTACTTAAGTGATGGAAAGAAAAACAATGAAATCTCTAAAATCTTAAATCTGAACGAAAAAACGATCAGTACTTACAAACTAAGATTATTGACTAAATTAAATGTTACTAATTTAGTTGACTTAGTGAATAAAGCGAAGACTTTAGAAATTATTTAATCCCAAATCGAAGATCTTAATTTTTATTTTTTTAAGTAAATCGAAAATCTTTATAAAAACTCTATCTTATGATTTATCATTCGATAGAGTTTTTTTCTTTTTAATGATAATGATAAGGCACCACTACACGTCCTAATTTCTTTGAAAAATTAACCAGCAGTTTAGAATAATCGACAACCATACCCATAACTTCTGAATTGTCTTCCTGTGGATCTGTCATTATAGAATTTTTCAATTCTGAAATAATTCCAGATACCAAATACCATCTCATAGAAAAGATAGTTTCAGAAACATTCTGCTCAATGGTTTCGCTTTTATGTTTTGGAAAAATATTCTGTCCTTCCCAATTATGAATGGTTAATTTTTCATCTTCCATTAAAATATTGGTTACTTCCTGAGCAAATTCAGGCTGTAAGTGCATCAGATATTTATCCAGACTAAAGGTTTCATTTTGATTGTAAAAATCAATTATATTGGTATAAATATCTTGAAATAATTTATTAGACAATTCTACCTCATCTTCCTGCAGACTTAAATATACTTTTTCGAATACTTTATATTCTCTTTTTTCAGAAACTTCTTTTACATTTCCTTCTTCATCAGCTTTTAGGAAAACGTCTTCAAAATTTTCAACCACACTTCCGTACAAAAGAAGAATTTCAATAATTTTTCTTTCAAAATTGTATAAAATATCTACTTTTTCTTGAGGCGCTTCTGGATAATAGCCAGGTTCTCCCGGATAATCGTCTGGCGGTCCTGTTCTTGGATCTTCTGGATCTCCACCTGAAAAGTTACCTTGGCTTTGTTTTTGGTTTCTAACGACTTCAAAAGGCTTTTGTTCCTGCTTTTGCTTTTTGTTCGCTTCTGCAATATCTTTTTGAATTAGTCGCGCCAAAGTACTTACCAAAACCTGCTCCGAAATATCCATAATTCGGGCACATTCCTGTATATATACTTCTCGTTGAATACGGTCTGGTATTTTAGAAATACTCGTTACCATATCACGAATCAAATCTGCTTTTTTGATTGGGTCATTTTTAGCTTCTCCCATCAAGATCGAAGCTTTAAACTGTATAAAGTCTTTGCTGTTTTCTTCTAAGTAAGCAACTAAATCATCATGTGAATTTTTACGGGCGAAACTATCTGGATCTTCTCCGTCAGGAAAAGAACAAACCCTAACATTCATTCCTTCTTCCAGAATTAAATCGATTCCTCGAATAGAAGCACGTAAACCCGCCGCATCTCCATCAAAAAGTACGGTAATATTTCTGGTCAGACGATTTATTAAACGAATCTGGTCTGGCGTTAAAGCGGTTCCAGACGAAGCCACAACGTTTTCGATTCCGGCCTGGCTAAACTGAATAACATCTGTATAACCTTCAACCAAATAACAATTATTTTGTTTGGCGATAGATTGTTTGGCATGGTAAATTCCGTAAAGGACTTTACTTTTATGGTAAATATCACTTTCTGGTGAATTCAGGTATTTTGCCGCTTTTTTATCATTGGTTAAAATACGCCCTCCAAAACCTAAAACACGCCCCGACATACTTTGAATAGGGAACATTACACGCCCTTTAAAACGGTCAAACGGACGGTCTTCTCTAGCAATGGTCAAACCTGTACTTTCTAAAAACTCTAATTTATATCCTTTCCCGAGGGCTTCTTTCGTCAAAGCATCCCAAGTTTCTGGAGAATATCCTAAATTAAATTTTTTGATGGTTTCATTGGTAAATCCCCTTTCTTTAAAATAAGAATATCCAATTGCTTTTCCTTCTTCTGAATTTAAAAGAACATCTTGAAAATATTTAGTCGCAAATTCAGAAACCAAATACATACTCTCGCGAATATCTGTATTTGCTTTTTCTTCGTCGGTCTGCTCTGTTTCTTCAATTTCAATATTGTATTTTCTGGCTAAATACCGAATCGCTTCTGGATAGGTAAATTGAGAATGTTCCATTAAGAATTTAACAGAATTCCCTCCTTTTCCCGTACTAAAATCCTTCCAAATTCCTTTTGCCGGCGACACCATAAACGAAGGTGAGCGTTCATCAGAGAACGGACTCAATCCTTTGAAATTACTTCCTGCGCGTTTTAAATTCACAAAATCGCCGATAACCTCCTCTACTCGAGCAGTTTCAAAAACAGTATCAATGGTATTTTGAGAAATCAAAGTGTAAAATATTTTTAAAGTTGAGAGCTTGCAAAAATACGCAAATCCTGCTGGAATTTGAATGATTTTTTAAACAAAAAAGCATCTCTATTGAGATGCTCTTTTAACTAACTAAACGACCAATTTTTAGTTTAAATCTAATCGAAGTCCTAACGAAATATTATTCTCTTTGATTAAATTGTTCTGAAATAATGGATTTAAATCGTATTTAAGATATAAACTTAATTCTCTATAGCCGATATACGAACTCAGACCGTAAATAAAGTTATTTACATTGTAATCGCCTTTTATTGTTGTTTTATATTTTAAATCTTCATCTTCAAATTTTAAAATCTGTTTAGATTTCACATTGATTCCAGCATAACCTCCTATTCCAAAACGGAAACTTTTATGAGTTTTAAAATATGTTTTTCCGTTACTTTCAACTGGTTTCGAAAAATCAAATTCTAAATGTACTGGCGCCACCAAATATACATTTCTAAAACGGGATTCGTTTAAATTAACCGAATTAACTTCCAGATTAGTTTGATCTCCATTTACAACAAAACTTCGGTTATCTGTCGGACGAATATTGTTGTACATTAATGAAAGTCCGTATTTTGCGTGAAGCAGGTTATCGTTTTTCATTAACCTTGAGTTATACGTAAAACCCCATTCGTAAAAATGCGACCCTATAAAACTATAGTTGGAGTCCTGAAGTTTTCCGTCAACCATCGTATTATTCAATCCCATTGCGAATACGAATTGCGACGTTGTTCTTTTTTCTCCATGAATAGAATCTTTGTTGTGTTTATAAGACTTCCAGCGAATCATATACACTTTTGACGAATCTTCTTTGATTTTTCCGTCTACCTTTTTCTGCACCAAATCATTCAGTTCATTTTGTGCCAAAGTAATTTTTTCTTCGATAATTACCGCTCTTGCTTCTGCCAGTTCTTTTTTGCGTTTATCGGCCTGTTCTTGTGTAATTTTGCCTTCAGACAATTGAACGTTTACCGCTTCAACTTCTTCCTTTAAAGTTTCTTTCTCTTCTTTGGTAATTTTTTCAATTTTTTGGGCGATTCTTTTCGCTTCCGATTCAAAGGTTTCCTGTCCTATTACTTTACTTACTATTAAAAAGAAGAAAAGTGTAAGATAAATGGTAAAATTTTTCATGATTGATTGTTTTAAATGATTGACTATTGATTGATGATGTATTTAATATTAATTTTTAATTGTGATTGTTAATGATTAATGGTCGCTATTATTCTCATTGATATTGTTATTGAAATTCCCGCCCCTATTCTTGCTGATTTCTATTAGACAAAGCAACTTTAACTTCTTGGAAATTTTTATTGACTTTGGTGATCATTTTTTCTCTAAAAGAAAGTTCGAGTTCACCGTCGACTTGATTTAGCAAATCGGAAGCGTTGATTTTTATTTTTGCTTTTTTAACAGAACTTTCAGCCATAACTTTATGTTCTGCCGTTTGAAGCAATTGATCTACATTCTCTTTTTTAGGATTTTCAGCAGTTATTATTTGATTCGTATTTGATTGATTTTCTTGATTTTTTTTGATGATGATTGAAGACTCCGCTATTTGATTTGATTCCTTTTTAATGGTTTTATTTGAAATTTGATGGTTTGGTTTTTCTGGTTTATTTAAAGTTTCTTCTGAATTTTTAGCCGCAATTGCATTTTTCGTTTCTATTGAGTCAACACTGTTTAAAATTGGCTCTGCAACCGATTCTTTTTCTGCTTCTTTTTCAACAACGACAGTTGTAGGCACTTCTACCGTATTTTTAGTTTGATTAAAAAAGAGAGTTCCAACCAATAAAAATCCGATAAAACTTGCGGCGATGTACAGCCATTTTTTCTTCGGATCTTTTAGTGAGCGAAGTGGAACTGCAGGTTTCTTTTCTTCTGCTACACTCAACATCGCGTCCAATCGATCCCACGCTTTGTCGCTTGGCTCAATTTTTCTCTCGTTTAGTTTTTCACGGAAATCCTTTTCAAAATTATTCGGTTCCATTATCTTGTTTTTTTAAAATAGTAATTTGTGTTTGCAGCATTTTTCTAGCGTGCGATAATTGCGATTTCGATGTACCTTCATTTATTCCTAACATCTTGGCAATTTCATTGTGTTTGTAACCTTCGATTGCATATAAATTAAAAACCATTTTGTACCCGTCCGGCAAAGCATCAATTAAATACTGAATCTGTTCCACTGTAAACTGACTGTCGATTTCGTTAAAGCTTTCTTCCACAAAAAACTCATCTTCGGCAAATTTTACTTTTTTCTGAACTCTTAAATAGGAAATACATTCGTTAACCATAATTCGGCGGATCCAGCCTTCAAAACTTCCTTTGTGTTCGAAATTTTTCAAATTGGTGAACACTTTCATAAAAGCCGTAATCATTACATCTTCTGCCAGCTGAATGTCTCTTATATATTGACGACAGACACTCAACATTTTTGAAGAAAAACGGCTGTAAATCTGCTTGCTGTGCCTGCCGATTATTTTCGACAGCCAGCTTTATGATTTTGGTTTCTTCTTGATGTAAATGAATAATTTTCATTTATAAGCTTTTGGTTTTTGGTTTTAGAAATAGACTTCTATTAGCATAGACGATTGTCGATTTGAAATGGTTGCATCGGTTTTAGAAAATTTCAATAAAAATAAATTCCAAATTCCAACCTATACAAATACACGACTGATTTACAACAAAGTAAACCAATTATCTAGTTAATAAATTTTCTAATTATCTGATTAAAAAAAATTATTTTTTTCTCTCAATAACATAATTCACCATTAAAGTAAGGGCATCTTTGTATTCAGAATCTTCGAAGTTTTGAAGTAAAGAAAGTGCTTCCTGCTGGAATTCGACCATTTTGTTTTCGGCGTAAGCCAGACCATTATTGTTTTTTACAAAGGCAATCACTTCTTTAACGCGTTTTTTGTCTTTGTTGTGGTTTTTGATGGAGTTTATCAGCCACTTTTTTTCTTGCGGCGTACAAGTATTTAAAACGTGAATTAAAGGCAAAGTCATTTTTTGCTCTTTAATATCAATTCCTGTTGGTTTTCCGATGGCTTCTTCGCTGTAATCGAATAAATCGTCTTTGATTTGAAATGCCATTCCGATTAATTCACCAAACTTGCGCATATTCTCAACCTGAACATCGTCTTCAATTACAGATTTTGCTCCAAGTGCACAGCAAGCCGCTATAAGGGTTGCAGTTTTTTTTCTGATAATTTCGTAATACACATCTTCGGTAATATCGAGTCTTCGGGCTTTTTCTATTTGAAGTAATTCACCTTCGCTCATTTCGCGAACAGCAACAGAAATAATTTTCAGTAAATCAAAATCGCCATTATCAATAGAAAGCAGTAAACCTTTTGACAGTAAATAATCACCAACTAAAACGGCAATTTTATTTTTCCAAAGTGCATTAATCGAGAAGAATCCGCGATGGCGATTACTATCGTCTACCACATCGTCGTGTACCAAAGTTGCGGTGTGAATAAGCTCAATTACCGAAGCACCGCGATAGGTTCTTTCGTTTACAGTACCGCCTGAAACCATTTTTGCAGTTAGAAAAACAAACATCGGACGCATTTGTTTTCCCTTACGGTTTACGATATAATAAGTGATTCTATTGAGCAATGCAACCTTCGAAGTCATCGATTCATGGAACTTTTTTTCAAAAAGTTCCATCTCGTTAAAAATAGGTCGCTTTATTTGAGACGTAATATTCATTTAGACTCCAAATATACTATTTTAAATAAAAATACGTTGTGTATTTTAGGTTAGGATTATATTTTTTTATGTCTTAATCTGAAAAAAAACACCAAAAATAGCTCTAACTAATATTGATTTGAATTCATTAATTTAAAAGAAGAACCCAAAACTATTATTTATGAAAACAAAATTTTTATTACTTAGCACTTGTATTACTATGTCTTTTCTCATCAGTTGTAATTCTGATGAAAAAACAAATGACGGAACGGAAACAGCGATTACCAACGAAGAAATTATCAAAAATTCTCAAATCGATGCGACTGTAGATGATGTTACCAATATTGCCGAAGATCAATTTAGCTCACAGTTAAATATTGCTCGCAAAGGCAAGCGGACCAATAAAAAATTTTCTTCCAAGCTGTGCCACTGTTACTACAGTTTTAACCAATAATACTTGGACAAAAACGGTAGATTTTGGTGTAGAAGGCTGTACTTTGAATAAAGGAAATACGGTGAAAGGAAAAATGGTTGTTTCTTTTTCTAATGATTTTAGCGCGTCTACTCAAACTATAAGTTACACTTTTGAAGGTTTTTACCATGACGGAAGAAAACTTCAGGGAAGCAAAAGTATTGTGAGAACAATTAAAGAAACAAGTTTATTAGTGACAGCGCACCCAGTTTCGACGGCTTCAATAGATTTAACCATAACTTTTGATGACGGCGGCGTTTATACCAGAAAAGGAACTTTAATTAAAGAAATGACTTCTGGTTACGATACCTGGTTTGATTGGGACGATAATGTATTTGTTGTTACAGGAAGCGGTTCGACAACTTTCCCGAACGGAGATACTTTTTCGGCAGAGATTACAACTCCTTTGGAATTTAATGCGTACCTGCAGAAAATCTTTCGCAGTAAAAGGAATTGTTTCGGTTACTAAAAATGGTGCATCTGCGACTTTAGATTATGGAAACGGTGAATGCGATACTCTTGCAACAGTAACAAAAGATGGAGTTACAGAAGAAATAGATTTGAAAAAATAAGAATCCTTTTTGCCCAAAAAAAGCATTAAAAACCATTTGTGGCTTTTAATGCTTTTTTTTAAAATCTATTTGTTTCATCAAATGTCCCGACGGGACATATATTACATATAAACATTTTTTTCTACCGATGAAATACTCCTACGGAGTATATTCTGGCGAATATTTTATTCTGCTTCTTTGTTGGCTAGTTGACCACAGGCGGCGTCGATATCTTTTCCTCTGCTTCGTCTTACTTTTACCACTATTCCGCTATTTTCTAATGCTTTTATATAAGCGGCAATAGATTCTTCTGAAGCTTGTTGAAACTCACCATCATCAATTGGATTATATTCAATTAAATTAACCTTACAAGGAACATATTTACAGAATTTTACCAATGCATCAACAGAAGCTTTATCATCATTAATTCCCTTCCATACTACATATTCGTATGAAATTTTACTTTTGGTTTTTCTATACCAATATTCTAAAGCTTCTCGTAAATCTTTTAAAGGAAAGTTTTTACTAAAAGGCATGATTCGCGCACGTGTTTCGTCGATTGCTGAATGCAGGGAAACGGCTAATTTAAACTTCACGTCATCATCTGCCATTTTTTTGATCATTTTAGGAATTCCAGAAGTCGAAACCATAATTCGCTTTGGAGACATTCCTAAACCTTCTTCAGAAGTAATCATATCGATTGCTTTAATGACATTATTGTAATTCATTAAAGGCTCTCCCATTCCCATAAAAACAATATTTGAAAGCGGATGATTGTAATACAAACGGCTTTCTTTATCAATTGCCAGAACTTGATCGTAAATTTCGCCCGGCTCCAGATTACGCATTCTTTTTAATCTTGCTGTAGCACAGAAATTACAATCTAAACTGCGACCAACCTGACTAGAAACACAGGCTGTAGTTCTAGTGTCTGTTGGAATTAAAACAGATTCAACCACAAGTCCGTCATGAAGGCGCACTGCATTTTTTACAGTTCCGTCACTACTTTTCTGCATTGTATCAACTTTAATATGGTTGATTACAAAACTATTTTCAAGCATCGATCTTGTAGTCTTTGCTACATTGGTCATATCCTCAAAACTGTGAGCGCCTTTGCTCCATAACCACTCATAAACCTGATTACCGCGAAAAGCTTTGTCTCCATTTTCAACAAAAAAATCGCGAAGCTGGTCTTTTGATAAGGCCCGTATGTCTTTTTTCTCCATTTGCATGCTCGCAAAGTTAATCACTTTTGTCATTTTTTATCGCTTTTTAGTGCATTCTTAACAAGAGCGCAAAATCGGGAAAGAAAATCGGCTTAAAATTCAAGTATAATTAAGGTATTCATTCTTACTATAAAAATTTAATAAAACTTCGGTTATGATTTTTATCATTCTAATCAAATCACTTTCGGTGATTTTGAAATGGCTCCTCCAAAAGCGACGACTTGGAATTGTTAAAGCTGGAAAAGATTTAACTGTGATTTTAAATATCATTTTAAGCTAAAAACAGCCTTACTCTTATATAGCAAAAGTTCAAAAATTGAGATTTCAACAAAAACTCATAATCTTTTTTACGATAGTAATCGATTTCGAAAAAATGAAAACGATGTAGTTATTAAATACTTATTTAATAAAATTTTAACAATGATTTTTATCATGTGTCAACCTGGTTTATAGGTAGATCTTTGATACAAGTTAACACAACATTCTTAGTACTAAATACAGAATCGACCTAGGTATCAACTTATTTTTTAAAATCAAAAACATGATAAAAATGAAAATTAACAAGATAAAATTATTCGCACTGGCAATAGCATTTTTCGGAATTACGTCATTTGTCTGCAGACACAAAAATCATATACACTAGATGCCAAATCAACTTTTTCTGTTGCAGGCACATCAACACTTCACGATTGGGAAATGAAGTCGGCTTCGGGAACGGGAACAGCGTCACTAAACATCTCAAACGGAAAACTAACAGAGATTGAAGCATTGTCTATAAATCTTTTAGCAGAAAGCATTAAAAGTGAGAAAAAAAGCATGGACAAAGTAGCTTATGAAACTTTAAAGACGGATAAAAACAAAAACATCAAATATGTTTTGAAATCTGCAGAAAAAGTGAATGAAACTACTTGGGAACTAACCGGAACTTACACCATTGCTGGAGTTAGCAAAGTATACAAAACAAATGTAAAAACTACTGTAACAAAAGATGGCTTAAGCCTTCAGGGATCTAACAAAATCACTTTTACAGAATTCGGAATGAAGTCACCAACTGCAATGCTTGGAACTATTAAAACAGGACAAGACTTAACCATAAAATTTAATTTGAACTTTAATTTATAACCGCCATGAAGAAAATTTATAACCTATTTATAACATTAATAAGCACATTTGCAGTTAATGCACAAGTAAGTTTTGGACATATTCAAAATCAAATCCCAAGGAGCCAAAAAGGTATTAATCAGTTTGATGTTAAAAAAGACACTGTTGCTTACAAAGGATTAAGTGTAGATATGGGTGCAGCATTTGCGCTCCAATTTCAAGCTGTAAATTCGTTCAACGATCAACAAAATCTGCCTACAGCGCCTGGTTACAGATTAAATAATTTAGAAAATAATTTCAATTTACCAAATGCCAATTTTACAATTGGAGCACAATTATATGATGGTGTGCGCGTAAATTTAGATGTTTATTTAGCATCTAGACACCATAACGAAACATGGGTAAAAGGCGGTTATTTACAAATTGACAAACTTGACTTCATTAAGAAAGACTTCCTCGCCGATTTCATGCAGTACACAACTATTAAAATCGGTCAAATGGAGAACAACTATGGTGATGCACACTTTAGAAGATCTGATAACGGAAATGCTTTTATGAATCCGTTCGTAGGAAATAATATTATGGATGCATTTATCACAGAAATGGGAGCTGAAGTATATTACAACAGATCAGGTTTTGTCAGCATGATTGGAATTACGAATTCTAAACTAAATCAAAATGTTCAGGAAATTGTGCAGGCAGCGCCAACAGCGACTAAACCAGATAACAATACAACGATCAGTCCTTCAATCCTTGCAAAATTGGGCTGGGACAAACAAATCAACGAAGATTTGAGAATTAGATTAACGGGGTCTTATTATCATACAGCAAATTCTAGCGGAAACTTATATTCTTCAGATAGAGCAGGAAGCCGTTTTTATGGTGTAATGAGCCATTCAGATTATAATATTATAGATCCAGCTACTGGTACTGTTGTTAGTACTGTTGCAAATAATTTTGATCCAACTGCCAACAAGGACACAGGAAGATTTAATCCTGGCTACGGAAACTGGGCAACATCATACATGATAAACCCTTTTATTAAATATAAAGGATTCGAATTCTTTGGAACATTAGAATTTACTTCTGGAGGTGATTTTAAAGGGACAGATGATACGCGAAAAGTAAATCAATACGTTGGAGACATTGTATACCGTTTTGGTGAAAATGAAAGATTTTATGTAGGTGGTAAATACAATTTAGTTGATGGAAAACTGGCAAATGCAAATACCCAGAATATCCAAATAAACAGATTCGAAGTCATGCGGCTGGATGGTTTATGACTAAAAACGTTTTGGCAAAATTAGAATACGTTGATCAAAATTATAAAAACTTCGCGCAATTTAATGGTGCAACACCAAACGACCTTTTCGGAGGAAGCTTTAAAGGACTGATGTTCGAAGCAGTAATTTCATTCTGATACAAATGCTAAGTAGATTTCAAATATTAAGTATGGGTTTAGTAGTTTTCTTTTTCTTAGGAAGTGCTAAACCCACTTTTTTTACAGAAGATACAACCGTGGTAATAAACAAAATTAAAATAGAAATTACCGGACTATCAACTGTGGGCAAATACAATTGCTCTAATACCTTTTCGATAAAGGATACTGTTTATGTAAACTCCATTAAAAAGAACACTTTTAATACCGATATCAAAATGTCAAACTTTGACTGCGGCAACAAAATAATGACTAAGGATTTACAGGGAACTGTAAAAGTGAAAAAATTCCCCAATAGTACGGTCAGCATTTCGGACATTAAACAAAACGGTAAAAACTACAAATGTCGTCTCAACTTTTACATTACAGATAAAACATTGAAATACAAAGATTTTATTTTATACAATTCTGATGATAAAATTCAGGGAACACTTAATTTGAAGTTTTCGGATATAGAATTGGAACCACCAACAAAAATGGCGGGATTAATTAAAGTTAAAGATGACATTGTGATTAATTTCAGTTTATATAAGAACTAAAAAAAAATCTAAAAAAAAATTGAACAGCAGACTTGAAAAGTGAAATTTTGGCACAAGAATTGTTTTGCTCTCAAAAGAAAAATAATCTTACAAAGAGCTCAATCATTTTAAAATGTGTACTTTTATTTTTCAGCCATATAACCTTTAAGTTTATCACCTAAAAAAATGTAATTATGAAAAAACAAATTTTAAGTTTAGCTGTTGTTGCTTTATTAGCATTTGCTGTTCAATCATGCGAGAAAAAAGAACCGAAACCAGCAGAAGACGAATTAACTCTTGGTAACAAAGTTGACTCACTAACAACAGATATTGAAGAAGTAACAGACAGTGCAGTCAGCAAAGCAGAAAGCGCTCGTTGCTAAAGCAAAAGATGCTACACAAACTGCGACCGGCGATGTAAAAGACGCTACTAAAAAAGCAACATCTGATGTTGAAAACAGCCGCAAAAAAAACAGCAACTGATGTAAAAGATGCTACCAAAAAAGGAGCTGAAAAAGTAGAAAATGTCGCTAAAGCCGCAAAAGACGGAACTGTAAAAACAGCCAAAGATGTAAATGAAGCTTTGAAAAAATAAATTTCATCAAAATCTATAGGGAAACCATTCGCGAAAGCGAGTGGTTTTTTTATGCAAAATAGTGCGACAATATTTTTTGTACTTTTGTTATCAAATTACAAGATACTACAACATGCATTTTATATCACAAGAATTAGAAGATTATATTGAACAGCATTCTGAAAACGAACCAGAATTGTTAGCAAAGCTGAATAAAGAAACGTACCAAAAAATACTTTTACCACGAATGTTAAGCGGACATTTTCAAGGACGTGTTTTAAGCATGTTATCTAAGTTGATTCGTCCGGTAAATATTCTTGAAATTGGAACTTACACAGGTTACGTCGCTTTATGTTTATGTGAAGGAATGCAGGAAAACGGACAATTACACACTATTGACATTAAAGAAGAATTAGTTGATTTTCAGCGCAAATATTTTGATGCATCTCCTTGGGGAAAACAAATTTTTCAGCATTTAGGAGAAGCAGTAGATATTATTCCAGATCTAGATGTGAAATTTGATTTGGTTTTTATTGATGCCGATAAAGAAAATTACCTGAATTACTGGGAAATGATTGTTCCGAAAATGAATAAAGGCGGTATTATTTTATCTGATAATGTTTTATGGAGCGGAAAAATTCTTGAACCTGTTCATCCAAATGATGTAAGCACAAAAGTACTCCTAGAATATAATCTTCATCTAAAGAATGACCCGAGAGTTGAAACAGTTTTGTCGCCAATTCGTGATGGCCTGACGGTTTCTAGAGTTTTATAAAACGGCAATTCAATAACTTTTTAAAGATGAATTATAACGTCGAAATAAACACCGAAGGTTTTACAATTATAAATAATGTTTATACCGAAAATGAAATCGAAAAACTGATTTCATTAATTGAAAACACAACTAATAACGACTCTGATAATGCGACATTTAGAAAGTCTCAAGATTTATTTGCTATCAGACAATTTCATAAAGAAATTCAAGAAACCCTGCCGTTTATTTTTAATGCTAATTTGAAAAACATTATCGAATCCAATTTTGGAAAAGGATATTTCATAACCAAATCCATTTATTTTGACAAACCTGAGAAATCAAACTGGTTTGTTGCTTACCATCAGGATTTAACTATTTCTGTTGACAAAAAAATAGAGGTTGAAAATTTTGAAAATTGGACTGTAAAACAAAATCAGTTTGCAGTTCAGCCACCAAAAGAAATTTTAGAAGACAATTTTACGATCAGAATTCATATCGATAAAACAACTAAAGATAATGGAGCTTTAAAGGTTATCAATAATTCACATTCAAAAGGAATATTGAGAATTGAAAACCTTGATTTTGAAAATGAAATAGAAACCATTTGTGAAGTTGAAAAAGGCGGGATTATGATCATGAAACCACTGCTATTTCATGCATCAAACAAGACCACAAATAACGAACGCAGAAGAGTTATTCATATTGAATTCAGCAAACAACAACTTCCAGAAGGATTAGATTGGAGTGAAAAGACAATTCTTCAAAATTAAAACAAAACAGTTAAAAAAGAATAAGGCTTTAGCCAAATACCCGATGTATTTTGGCTAAAGCCTTATTCTCATGAAACTCATTATGTCCAGCTAAAGCTGGAGTCAATTCATTAGGTATATTTTAATATCTTTTCAAAAAACTCAGTCCCGAAATCTGGGGATAGTGTCTTAGAACCTCAGAAACTTTAAAAAAACCTATCCAGGAAAATACTGCGGTTTTAATTTTCTATACACTAAATAAAGTAAAGATCCGAAAACTGCTCCAAAGAAATATCCGGCAAGAATATCGCCTGGATAATGCAAACCTAAATAAATACGGCTGTAAGCAAAAATCAAAGGCCATAAGAATAAGAATCCTAAATATTTGAAGTGGCGTCTTAAAACTAAAAATAAGAAAGTCGCAACTGCCATTGTATTTGTCGCGTGGCCGGAGAAAAAACTATATGATTTTCTAACCTGTACAATTCGAATAACCGAAGCTAAATCTGGATTATTACAAGGACGTAAGCGTTGAAAAGTATGTTTAAATAAATTACAAGTTTGATCTGTAAAAGCAATCAAAATTGCTATAAAAAGCAATAAATATAAAGTTTGTTTACCACCTATTTTTTTATAAATAAAGTAAAAAACTAACAAGAAAAATGGCGTCCAATACAACTGGTTGGTAATGATAAGCCAAAATGTATCATAAGTTTCAGAACCTAATCCGTTAAGATACACAAGAAGATTTATGTCTAATTCCTGTATTTTTTCAAGCATTATCTTTGGCGTTTAATAGGTCCGGAAATGGTGTCAATATCTTCTTTTACCTTATCGATTTCATTGGCCGTGTCTCCTAAAAGACTTCCATTTTCTCCAAGTAAATTAGATTTTGCATTATTAATTTCTGCATTGATGTTTCCAGTAATATCCGTCAAAGATTTAGAGTCAAGACCATTAGCCTCTGCTCCTTTTTGAATTTCACTTTTAATATCATTAGTTGCATTTTTTAATTGAGCCATAGCTTTACCCATAGTACGTGCAATTTCCGGCACTTTATCTGAACCAAAAAGCATTAATACAATAAACAGTATAAAAACTAATTCTCCTCCTCCTATACCAAACATAACTTTTATTTTTGTTGTCGCAAAGATATTAAATTTTGCGACTGTTGAGTTTTAAAATTAACTTAAAAAGTCCTTTAAAATGCATTTTAATAAAAAAGAAAAAGTTCATCAAGCTTTTAAAACCTGATGAACTTTTTTATTATCTTTTTATTTATTTAGTCAAATTTAGATTTTGCTTCTACTTTTGGCCAAGAATTATTAGTAACATCGATGTCTGCTGTTAACAGTTTTGGATCGACTTGGATACTCTTAATTGCTTTAGTTGCAAGCATAAACTTTTTTAGCCGTTTCATTACTTTTTCTCCAGATTTGAGCCGGATATTTGTAATTGTCTTTAGAACCGTCTTCATAAGTAATCTCTACTAAAATAGGCATAATCATACCTCCTGGCTTATTAAACTCTACTTCGTAGAAATATTTAGGAGATTTTATACCCGCTTTTTCCTCAGCAGTAAAAGTCTGATCTACATAATCTGCCAAAGGTTTAAAATCTTCTACTTTTAAAGCTTTTTTCTTCGATGAATTTACTTCAGCATTATCTCCCGAAACTAGATATACGAACGGACCTTTTTCATATCCAAAACGTCCTTTTCGTACTTTAACATCTTTAAGATCTGCTGTTGGTGTATCTGATACGTAATATTGTTTTACTTCTTTAATTCCGATATCTACAAAATCAGTTGAATAAAACCATCCTCTAAAAAACCAATCAAGATCTACTGCAGAAGCATCTTCCATCGTTCTAAAGAAATCTTCAGGGGTTGGATGCTTGAATTTCCATCTGTTTGAATATGTTTTAAAAGCGTGATCAAACAATTCTCTTCCCATAACCACTTCTCTTAAAATATTAAGACCTGTTGCTGGTTTTCCGTAAGCATTGTTACCGAATTGGTGAATTGTTTCTGAATTAGACATAATTGGCTCCAAAAACTTTTGATCACCACTCATGTAAGGAACAATATTTTTTGCAGGGCCTCTTCTAGAAGGGAAATTTGGATCTAATTCTTGCTCTGCTAAATATTCTAAAAACGAATTTAATCCTTCATCCATCCATGTCCACTGACGTTCGTCAGAGTTTACAATCATAGGAAAAAAGTTATGTCCAACTTCGTGAACCACAACACCAATCATTCCGTTTTTAACTTCTTTAGGCGTAACTCCATTTTCGTCTGGACGACCGTAGTTCCAGCAAATCATTGGATATTCCATTCCCTGATCTTCTGCAGAAACAGAAACTGCTTTTGGATAAGGATAATCAAATGTATGAGAAGAATAACTTTTTAAAGTATGAGCGACTGTCATCGTAGAAGTTTCTCCCCAAAGCGGATTTGCTTCTTTTGGATAAACAGATTCTGCCATCACCACTTTGTTATTCAATTTAACAGCCATTGCATCGTAAATAAATTTTCTTGAAGAAGCAATTCCGAAATCACGAACATTTTTAGCGCTGAATTTCCAAGTTTTTTTCTTTTCAGAAAAACCTTTTTCAGTCGCTTCTGCTTCTGCCTGCGTTACAATAACTACAGGTTTATCAAAAGATTTTTGAGCCTGCTCGTATCTTTTTACTTGTTCTGCTGTAAATACTTCGCTTCTATTCATTAATTCTCCTGTAGCATCAATTACGTGATCTGCCGGAACTGTAATATTTACATCAAAGTTTCCGAAAGGAAGAGCAAACTCTCCGCTTCCCCAAAACTGCATATTCTGCCAGCCTTCAACATCATTATAAACTGCCATTCTTGGATAGAATTGCGCAATTACATAAAGTTTATTACCGTCTTTTTCGAATAATTCATATCCAGAACGACCGCCTTCTTTTCTATAATTATTAATATTGTACCACCATTTTATCGAGAAAGAAATTTTTTCGCCAGGTTTTAAAGGAGACGTTAAGTTAATACGCATCATTGTTTCATTGATCGTATACGAAAGAGCATTTCCTTTAGCATCTTTAACCTGCTCAATATTAAAACCACGCTCTAAATCTTTCTTTAAATATTTAGAAGAAAAACCATCAAGAGGAAGTACCTGATTTATTTTTTCACCCTCTGCCAATGAAGATTGTCCATTTACTTTTGCTTGGTTTTGATCCAATTGCACCCATAAATACTCCAGACTGTCTGGTGAATTATTGGTATACGTTACAGTTTCAGATCCGCTTAATTTTGATTTTTTATCGTCTAATTCAATATCAATTTTGTAATCTGCCTGCTGTTGGTAATAAGCAGGTCCTGGAGCTCCAGAAGCCGTACGAAACATGTTGGGAGTTGCCAGCAAATCGTACATTTGGCTAAACTTATTGGTATCGTATTTTCCCTGTTGTCTAACAGGCGGGGTGGTTGCTTTTTCCTGAGCGACCAACATTGCCGGAAAAAGTAATAATAATGAAAGTTTTTTCATAAAAATGTAATGGTAATTTATCAGGTCGTGAAAATAGTAATTAAAATAATAAATTTTAAGATCTACTAATATTTTAACACTTCTTTCCTTGAAGATTCTGTAAAAAGAACACTTCTTTTGGTATCAAACGCTGAAATATGTGTAATGTTTTGCTGTTCTGCATTCCAATCCACTAAAATTGTGTTTGAAATTTCTAATGTTTTCAATTTATCTACATCCTTAATTCTGGAGTAGCAGACCAAAACATCATCTGCTTCAACTTCTTTAGACAAAAAAACAATAGTTTTTGCCTGTCCATTAACTTTGATTGTAAAGTTTTCGGAGAGGTATTTTTTCAATAAATCAATATCTGCCTGTGTTTCTTTACTGGTGCCTACAAATGTTTTTTTACGATATTTTTTTTCCATTGCATTGTTTAAATCGTCAATAAAAATGCGGGAAGTTATCTGCGGCATTTTTTTTTCTGAAGCATAATTTACCTGAAAAACACCAACATAAAACTTATGAAAAGTAAAGGCAGAAGACAATACAAAAACAACTGCCAGCAGACAGTAAACTAATTTATTTCTCATTTTTGAACAGCAGTGACTTTCTTAAATTCTTTATTCTTATTCACCATAAAATCTATCAGCATAAATTTTTGATCCGGATTTACAAGTTGTTTTGAATGTGCATCGTTTGAACAGTACATTAAAAACAATTCTATTTCATCTGGTTTCAGGTTCAATGTTTTAGTGTAAAAATCTTTTGTGAAATTATCTTTAGCATATTCCACAAAAGCAATATCTGTAACTTCTTCTTCTTTTACATCCTCTTTCTTGCTTAGAAGCTTTTTAACATCTTTAAATATTCGCACAAAATCAGTTCCATATTTAATGGTTTGATCAGAAAGCATGGCTTTATTCTCAGGAGTTGAAAGTTTATCATCTTCAAACTGCATATCTACATAATGCTTGCGAATTTTGATCAAGTGATTTTACTCTTAAATCTTTATGAACCACAACTTCTTTAAGCTGATTATTAACCAAATCCAGTTTAAGTTTAAACAGCACCTCAGCACAATCTTTTTCTGTTAAAACGATTTTTTTTGATTGAAATGCCAAACCAGAAAACAACAAAGTGTCTTTTGGGCGTGCCATAATATCAAACAAACCGCCCGCGCCGATAAATGTTCTGACATTTGCGTTAATATTCATTACATAGCCGCTTTCTATAGCTAAAAAATCATTTGTAACTTGACCATGTAATGGTTTTCTTGAACCGTTTTGCCCTAATACAATTTGACAAAATAAGCAGACAACGAGTACTCCTAAATTATTTTTCATTTTCGAGAATTGTTAGATATTTTCTTGCTAGATCTGTGATTAAAAACATACTCATTGTTTTGTTTTTAGTATTCAAAGATACAGCAAATTCAGCATCTTCTATACAAAATAATTGAAATCCTTTTATATAATCCACAGGTATTTTCAATCTTTGCGTATAATAATTCTCATCAAAAAGATATTCTAATTTTCTAAAAAGCGCTTCTTTTTTCTCCACATTTACCTCTTTTTTCAGCATCGCAGTGCGTCCAGAAATTCCATTTAACAATTTATCAACCGAGGTCGAATTTGCTGTGTAAACTTTTCTTTCTGCTGGAGTATATTTTTTCTGTCCGTACGGAATTATTCCCAAATTTTCGGCGGTGATATTTGCATTTTCATTTACAATTACCTCTTTTAATTCCATCTCTTTTACTGCCATTTTAACAAGCAGTAAATTGGTATTCATATCCTCTAATGTAATTCTTCTTTTAAGCGGCTTCTAAGTTTACCGCAGAAAAAACCAAAACCTCTCCTTCTCTGACTGCAATAGAAAAATTACCATCAGAATCTGAAACTGCTGTTACTTGAGTTGTATTATTAATGATATTAACACCTTCAATTGGCGTTGACTGTTCCATTATCTTTCCTAATAATTCTTTCGAATTGTTCTTTTGTCCAAAACCAATTTGAACAAAAATTAGAAGCGACATAATGGATATATTTTTATTTATTTTCACCAGCAATTATTTCTTTATACTTTTCCGCCAATTCCCCTAAAAGAAATTCCATAGAAGTTTTATTCTTAGAATTCATAACAGCACAAAAACTGTCATTTTCGACCGCATAAAATTTAAATTCATTTACATTTTCTTTAGGTATTTTCAACTGTTGAATGAAATAAACCTCATCAAACAAATAACCTAATTTTAAAAAATTCTTTTCTTTTTTTTCTATTTCAACATTTGCCTTTAATCTTTTAGTTCTGCCATTTATTTTATTAATTAAAGGATCAAGTCGCATAGATCCTCCCAAAAGCCCCAACAACATAACAGGTTTAAAATCTCCTGCTGTTGCCAATTGCCTTTCTGCTTGCGTATATTTTCTTTGCCCCCGCGGAATAATTCCTAAATTTTCTGCAGTAATACCCGCATTCTCATTTATGACAACTTCATCCAAAAGCACTTCTTTTGTTGTCATTGCCACAATCAGAATTTCTGAAGACGCCATATCTTCTTTTGTAATTCTTTTTCTAACAGGATTTAAATTAACCGAAGAAAAAACCAAAACCTCATTTTCTCTTATAGGAATAGAAAAATTACCTTCGGCATCTGAAATTACGATCGCCTGAGAATTATTATTAACAATAGTAACACCTTCAACCGCTTTTGAGTTCTGCATCACCTTTCCATACAATTGCTTAAATTCTGTCTGCCCAAAATTAGTTTGAGCAACAAAAAGAAAAAAGCAACTGATATGGTTTTATTTGTTTTCACCAGCAATTATTTCTTTATACTTTACTGCCAGTTCTCCCAATAGAAACTCCGTAGAAGTTTTGTTTTTAGAATTCAAAATCACGGTAAACTTATCATTTTCTACAGCATAATATTCAAACCCTTTTACATATTCTGCCGGAATTTTTAATCGGTCAATAAAATGTTCCAAACTAAACATATTTTCCAAAAGCTTCATGAAAAACTCTTTTTTCTCCACCGCTACTTCTTTTTTCAGCATTGCTGTTCTTCCTGAGAAAAAATTCAACAGCGGATCTGCAGAAATTGAGTCGCCAACCATTCCGCCTCCATTTGCCGTGGCGTTCAGCGCAGTTGCCGTTTCCAATTTTCGTTCGGTCAGCGGTATATTTTTTCTGCCCTTGCGGAATTATTCCTAAGCTTTCGGCATTAATATTATCATATCTTTTTATTACAACTTCTTGAAGCTGATACATGACCATATTAAGATTTACAGTAAAATTAAGATTGGAAAAATCTTCGGGTTTCAGCATAATTCTTTTCTCCTTAAATGTTATTGAAGAAAAAACCAGCACATCATCTGCTTTTGCCAAAATAGAAAAAGAGCCAGAATCACTTGTTGATACCGTTTCTTCTGTCTGCGCATTAATCACATAAACACCATCTAAACTTGAAGTGTTAGCCGCTATTTTACCAGTAAAAAGAGAGCGTTCTTGAACCTGAGATAAGCAAGCCTGCCCCACAATAACAAATAAAAAACAAGTAATTTTTTGAATCAAAATGAAATATATTAGAAATATTCTTAAAACGGTAAAAATATCTTAATATCCTCCAAATTTAGTATTAATGACATGGTAAAAATATGTTAATTAAAACAATAAAAAAACATACAAAAACAGAGTTTTTAATATCTTTAACCAACAAAATTTGAGTTAAAAAAATCATGAAAAGTATCATTATTGCAAGCACATCTACTTTGCACGGAGGTGAATATTTAGAATACCTTTTACCCACTTTAGAAGTACATTTTAAAAACTGCAAAACAATATTATTTATTCCTTATGCACGCCCAAGCGGTATTTCGCATGACGAATACACACAGAAAGCCGTACAAGCATTTGCTAAAATTAATATTGACGTTAAAGGAATTCACGAATTTGAAGATCCGCAAACCGCTGTAAAAGAAGCAGAAGGAATATTTACAGGAGGCGGAAACACTTTTTTACTGGTTAGTCAGCTTTACAAAAATAACATCATGCAGTTAGTTGCAGAAACAGTAAAAAACGGCACTCCTTATTTAGGATCAAGCGCAGGTAGTAATATTTGCGGTTTATCGATGCAGACTACAAACGACATGCCTATTATCTACCCGCCAAGTTTTCAAACCTTAGGATTAATTCCTTTTAATTTAAATCCGCACTATTTAGATGCCGATTTACAGTCTAAACACATGGGTGAAACACGCGAAACACGAATCAAAGAATTTCATGCATTCAATTCGATTCCGGTTTTAGGTTTAAGAGAAGGAAGCTGGCTGGAAGTTAAAGGTGAAAAAATAATCCTGAAAGGCGATTTGAAAGCGAGACTTTTCAAGAAAAACGAAACACCGCAGGAATTAGAAACAGAAAGTGATTTGAGCGGCTTAAAATAAAATTCCAAATATTTTTTAAATTCCAAATTCCAAATCTTTAGAATTTACTTCTTTATTAAACTTGGAATTTGGAATTTAAAAATATTGAAATTTAAGTAAATTGGTTTAAAAACAAAAAAGCCTCAAACAATGTTTGAGGCTTTTGAAGAGCGAAAGACGAGGCTCGAACTCGCGACAACCAGCTTGGAAGGCTGGAGCTCTACCAACTGAGCTACTTTCGCATTAACAGGGTGCAAATATAAATAATTAAATCTTTAAAAAAAAATAAAATCAAAAATCATTTACTTTGACAAAAAAACCGAAACTAAAAATTCTGGTTTCTTAGAGCGAAAGACGAGGCTCGAACTCGCGACAACCAGCTTGGAAGGCTGGAGCTCTACCAACTGAGCTACTTTCGCATTGGTGGTGCAAATATAAAAAAGAAAGTTAAGTTCAAAACAAGCTTTTTCGCAAAAAAAATCAATTAAAATCAACATTTTTTTATAACTTATTTAAAATTAAAAAGTTATAAAACCAATATTTTTCAAAAAAATCATGATTACAATCAAAGAAATTACATCAAAAGAAACTTATGCCGTACGTCAGCCTGTTTTAAGAAAAGGAAAACCTATAGAAAGCTGTATTTTTGAAGGAGACGACTTAGAAACCACACATCATTTTGGTTTATTTGATAATGAAAATTTAATAGGAATTATTTCCTTATTTAATAAAATCAACACTATATTTGCCGAACAAAATCAAGCTCAAATTCGAGGGATGGCAGTTTTAGAAACGCATCAAAAAATGGGATTTGGCGAGGCTTTGGTTAGACATTGTGAAACCTACTGCAATGAAAACAAAGTCGATTTGATTTGGTTTAACGCCAGAACAACAGCTGTTGGCTTTTATCAAAAAATGGATTACCAGCCCCAAGGTGAGCCTTTTGATATTCAAGACGTTGGCGAACATTATTTGATGTTTAAAAAATTATAGAATGAAAAAACTTTACTTCGTATTAGTAATATCTGTTTTAATGGGATGCAAAAAAGATGTCCCGAAACCTGCTCCTATCGTCAAAAAAACGGTACCAGCAATCATACTTACTGACGAAAGAAAAGTTGAAATAGATACTGCAGTAATAAGCACTTTTAAGAGCGAAACGCTAAAACAATTCTATATCGCATCTGAAAACAAAACGGTTTGGGGAAATCTGGAAAAGAGAACTTATGTCTTGTCTCAATTACAAAAATCAGATGAATTAGGCTTAGAACCAGAAGATTACAAGGCATCACAGTTAAAAAAGTTTGAAAGCAAAGTAAGTTCCCTGAGCGATTCTGACTTAGCTACTTATGATATATTGCTGACTTATAATTTTGAAAAATATTTAAATCATTTACACAAAGGAAAACTTGATCCTAAAAAAATCTACACCGACTGGGATTTAGATGAAAAAGTACTTGACATTAATTCTGTTCTTATCAAAGCCTTCAACAACAATAAACTAGATAGTATTGTTAAAAATGTCCAGCCTAAAACTCAAATCTACAAACAGCTTTTGAAAGCACTAGAAATCGTAAATACTTTTCCAGATGATGAAATAGAAGATATTAAATCAGCTGAAAAAATCACTTTAAACGATACCAGCGCCGCTTTAATAAACATTAAAAAAAGACTGTTATTTTGGAAAGATATGTCTGGAAAAGACAGCCTTACAAGAATTTACAACAAAAAAACTTTTGAAGCAGTTAAGAATTTTCAAGAAAGACACGGCTTGGCTTCGGATGGGGTTATTGGCGCAGGAACAATCAGTGCCTTAAATTATTCTAAGGAAAGAAGAAAAAAGCAGATCATTGCCAATCTCGAACGCTGGAGATGGTATCCTGATGAATTAGCCGAAAACTATTTTATCATTAATATTCCCGATTACAATTTAAATGTAGTTGAAAACCAAGACACAACTTTGGTTCGAAATGTTGTTGTTGGAACAAGTAAAAGAAAAACACCTATTATTACCTCTGTCTTAAAAACAGTAGTTTTTAATCCGACTTGGACAGTTCCTCCAACAATTTTGAAAGAAGATGTTGTTCCCGCAATGAAACGAAACCGAAATTATCTGGCTAAAAAAAACATTACTATTTATGATACGTCTGGAAATGTCGTTGAACCAATAGCGTGGAATGAAAACAAACCTAATAATTATCGTTATGTACAAAGTCCCGGCTACAATAATTCGCTGGGCTTAATGAAAATTTTATTTCCAAATCATCATAGTGTTTATTTGCACGATACCAATCATCGTAACATCTTCGGGCGAAATAACCGTTCTATGAGCTCAGGTTGTGTGCGTGTTGAGAATCCGCTGGAACTGGCGCAAGCATATTTTGGATGTTGAGGGAAATTGGCCTCAAGACAGAATTGATACTATTATTGCTTCTAAAAAAACAATGAGTTTCAAAATCACAAAAAAATATGCTTTGTATCAATGGTACTGGACAGCATGGAGCAAAAAAAATCAGCTCTTTTTTAGAGCTGATATTTATAATCTAGATTCGGATTTATATGCTAAATTAAGAAATTAGCCTCTCTTCCATCGCGAAACTTCTTGATGGATGATAAATGTATAAACACGATTTATCTCTTATTAACTGAATAATTTCACTTGTCATTTCTACTGGAAGAGCAGGACAACCTTGGCTTCTTCCTAATCTTTTGTGGTCTCTGATAAATGATTCAGATACATAATCTGCACCGTGCATTACAACACCTCTTTGGCGTGCGTTGTCATTCACTCCATCTTCCAGACCATCCAAACGTAGAGAAGCACCATGTTTTCCTTGGTATATTTCTCCAGTAGAATAGAAACCTAAACTACTCTTGAATGAAGAATTAAGATTTGAAAATGCAGAAGCAAATTCTTCTCCAGTATTTCTTCCATGAGCTACAAGCGAATTAAACAAGATGGTATTGCTTGTCAAATCAATTACCCACAAACGTTTTGTGTTTGAAGATAAGCTGAAATCAATAAGCGTTAAAATATTTTTCTTGATAACTCCTTTTTCTTTCAATAAGTAAAATCCCTTTAAAGCTTCCGAGAAAGTTTTAAGCTCAGGCATCTTGTAGTTATTGGAATTTAAAGTGTTATAAACGCTTTCAATTTTCGAATCAACTGTAACTTTTTCAACTTTAGCAATTGACTTTACGACAGCGTTTGTTTTAAGATCGGTAGTGTTCTTTGAATCTTTTCCAAAAGATAACAGCAAAAACACAAATAGTGGATAGATTTTGTAAATCATTGAATTTCTTTAGGTTAAACAAAAACTTGGGTATGGCAAAAATATAAATAATTCATTCCTTGCAAAATACAATCCTGATTTTCAGGCCTTTTTTACTTAAACTTTAACATTATTAACATAAAAACGCTGGTTATGTAAGATTTCTTCTTACGCTAAAAATCATAACATTTCGACCAATTTTCTTAAAAAAAGGTGAATAAAATGGAAATTTTGAAACGAAAAGTGTAACAAGTGAAACAAATTCTAGTCTATTATTTCTATATTAAAGTAATTTTGTCACTATTTCCCATCAAAATATTCATGAAAAAAATAATTTTCTTTAGTTTTCTATTATCCGCTCTGTGCAGTTACGGTCAAAAAAAAGCAATTCAGGCAAAAGTAACTTCACAAAATATTTCTATTGACGGAAAATTGGATGAACCAGCGTGGGAAAATGCATCGATTGCTTCTGACTTTATAATGCTGGAACCAGACAACGGAAAATCTATTCCTTTTGAAAAAAGAACAGAAGTAAAAGTTTTATATGATAATGATGCTGTATACATCGTCGCTATGATGTATGATGATGAACCTTCTAAAATTTTAAAAGAAATTTCACAGCGAGACAACTTTGGTACCGCAGATCTTTTTGGTGTTTTTATAAATGGTTTTAATGATGGTCAGCAGGATTTTATGTTTTATGTTTCTGCCGCAGACGTTCAGGGAGATTGTATTATGACCGATGCCAATGGTGAAGATTATTCGTGGGACGCTGTTTGGATCAGTAAAGCTTCTATAAAAGAAAATGGATGGGTTGTTGAAATTAAAATACCATATTCAGCATTACGCTTTTCTGCCGAGAACAAACAAACTTGGGGAATTAACTTTTTCAGGGAAATAAAACGAGAGCGCTTTAAATATACTTGGAATTTTATAGACCGTAAAATAGGAACTTTTACGCAAAGCAGGCGGGAACTTTAGAAGGAATCGAAAATATTAAACCTCCTACTCGATTGTTTTTAATGCCTTATGCATCGTATTATTTAAATGCAGGAGACGGACAAAAGACTTACGGAACTCTAAAAGGCGGAATGGACATTAAGTACGGAATAAATGATGCTTTTACTATTGATGCGATTTTAATTCCTGATTTTGGACAAACAAAATACGACGATCAGATTTTAAATCTCGGTCCTTTTGAACAGCAGTTTAATGAAAACAGAGCTTTTTTTACAGAAGGAACAGATTTATTCAGCAAAGGAGAGATGTTTTATTCGAGAAGAATTGGAGGCGCGCCGTCAACCGATCCTTCATTAAATGAAAATGAAGAAATTATCGAATTACCAGTCGCTGTAAATCTTGTAAACGCATTAAAGGTCTCAGGAAGAACCAAAAACGGACTGGGAATTGGAGTTTTAAATGCCGTAACAGAAAAGACTTTTGCCACCATAAAAGACAATACTACCGGAGAAACGAGACGCGAAATTGTTGAACCTCTTACTAATTATAATGTATTGGTTTTGGATCAGCGTTTCCGCAAAAACTCATCTGTTACTTTTATTAATACGAATGTTAGCCGTAATGGTCATTTTAGAGATGCAAACGTTACGGGATTGGCGTGGGATTTAAATACAAAAGCAAATACCTATAGTTTATTTGGAAATGCTAAATACAGTTTTATCAATGATATTGAAGATAAGAAAGGTTTCTATTCTACAGTAGGACTGTCTAAAACAAGCGGAAAATATAGATACAGCTTTGGTTCTGATTTTGTTAGTAAAGACTTTGATCCTAACGATCTCGGAATTAATTTTTACACCAACTATTATAATTTTTACGGAAATGCCAATTATAGAATTCTGAATCCAACCAAAAAGTTCAACACTTTTAGAATTAACTATAATATGTATACAGAATTCAACAAAGAATCTGGAAAATTACAGGACAATAGTATCAATACCAATCTAAATTTAACAACAGTAAAAAACAACTATTACGGAACTGGAATTACTTTTTATCCAATGGAAATTTGTGATTATTACGAACCGCGTGCAGAAAATAGATACGTTACCATTCCACGAAAAATAGAAACTTGGGGAAGTATTTCGACCAATTATAACCATAAATTTGCCGTTGATTTAAACGGAACTTTTAATGTTTTTGATGAATCTGAAAGAATAACGTACGGTTTTGATATTGGCCCGAGATATCGTTTCAGTGATAAATTACTATTGACTTACTTCTTTAGTTATTTGAGAAAAAACAACAACAAAGGTTATATTGATCAAATCGATGCTGATGACAACCAAAGCACTCCAAACGAAATAATATTTGCAAACAGAAATGTGATTACGTATTCGAATACTTTAGGAGGTAAATATGCGGTAAACAGTGCGATGACAATTAATTTATCTGTTCGCCAATATTGGTCTTATGCCGATAATAAAAACATTCTAACTCTAGAACCAAACGGAGATCTAACTCCATATCCGGAATATACAACGAATAAAAATTCAAGTTTTTATTCTTGGAATGCCGATTTATCATTCTCTTGGTGGTTTGCACCTGGAAGTCAGCTTTCTGCATTATACAGAAACAATGCGTCTAATTTTGAGCGAATTATTGATAAAGATTTCAAACACAATGTTTCTGGACTTCTAAATAATGACGCCCTAAAACACATCTTTTCTGTAAGTGTCAAATATTTTATTGACTATAATGCTGTCAAAAATAAAGTCGGAAAAAGAGCTTAGTGTGAATTAATTTTAAAAAATAAAGACTTCTATAATTAAATTAGTATTTTTTATAAGACTTCATTTTATTAAACATAAATGTAACAAAGCTTTCTTTGCCAATTTTAGAAATGACTTATCTTTGTAGAAAACAAAAAGTAATGAACAAAAAAGTTATCCTTATGATTTTAGATGGTTGGGGAAAATCTCCTGACCCTAAAGTATCTGCAATAGACAATGCAAATGTTCCTTTTATAAACAGTCTTTACCAAAATTACCCAAGCGCGCACTTAGAACTGACGGTTTAAATGTTGGTTTACCAGACGGACAAATGGGAAACAGCGAGGTTGGACACATGAACCTTGGCGCTGGAAGAATTGTTTATCAAGATTTAGCAAAAATTAACTTAGCGGTAGAACATAAAACTTTAGCAAAAGAACAAGTTTTAATTGATGCTTTTACTTACGCTAAAAACAATAATAAAAAAGTACACTTTTTAGGATTAGTTTCAGATGGTGGTGTTCACTCACATACTTCACACCTTCAGCGCTTAATCGATGCTTCACAAGAATATGGTTTAGATCAAGTTTATGTTCACGCATTTACAGATGGACGTGACGTTGATCCTAAATCTGGAGCAAAATATATTCATGATTTAGACGAATATATTAAAGATACGCCGGTAAAAATTGCTTCTATCATTGGACGCTATTACGCAATGGATCGCGACAGACGTTGGGAGCGCGTTAAATTAGCTTATGATTTAATAGTTAACGGAATAGGAATTCCGTCTACAAATCCAGTAGCAAGCGTTCTTGACAGCTACGCACATGAAGTGACTGACGAATTTATCGCTCCAGTTGTAATTGTTGATGAAGAGCAAAAACCATTAGCAACAATTGTTGAAGGCGATGTGGTAATCTTCTTTAACTTTAGAACTGATAGAGGTCGTGAACTTACAGAAGTACTTTCGCAAGAAGATTTCCACGAGCAGAACATGCACAAACTAAACTTGTATTATGTAACATTGACAAACTACGACGAAACGTACCAAAACGTAAAAGTGGTTTACAATAAAGATAATATTACTGAAACCCTTGGTGAAGTTTTAGAGAAAGCAGGTAAAAAACAAATCAGAATTGCTGAGACAGAGAAATATCCGCACGTAACATTTTTCTTTTCTGGCGGAAGAGAAACTCCTTTTGAAGGCGAATCAAGAATTTTGAGAAACTCTCCAAAAGTGGCTACTTACGATTTACAGCCTGAAATGAGCGCTTATGAATTGACAGACGCTCTCGTTCCTGAATTAAACAAAGGTGAAGTTGATTTCGTATGTTTAAACTTCGCAAATGGCGACATGGTTGGACATACTGGAATTATGGAAGCCGCAATCAAAGCTTGTGAAGCTGTAGATGTTTGTGCGAAACGAGTTATCGAAGTCGCTCTTGCTAACGATTATACAACTATTGTAATTGCCGATCACGGAAACTGCGAAACGATGATTAATCCTGACGGATCTCCAAATACAGCACACACAACAAACCCAGTGCCGATTATTTTAGTTGACAAACAATTGAAAAGTATTCAAGATGGTGTTTTAGGCGACATCGCTCCTACTATTTTAGAATTGATGGGCGTGCAGCAGATCAAATGCAATGACTTGTCATTCATTATTATAGAAAACAAATTTTAACTATACAAAAAGAGGCTAATTTTTTAAATTAGCCTCTTTTTTTTATAAGCTTTTTTGTCATTTCGACTGAAAGGAGAAATCACACTCGGGAATCGACATGCAAAATCGCCAATCTTTGTAGAGCTTCTAGTGTGATTTCTCCTTTCAGTCGAAATGACAAAAATTGTGGTTACATTATAAAATAATGATACAACTGCTCAACACCATAAATAATTAATCCAATAATTCCGCCAACTAAAGTTCCGTTGATTCTGATATATTGAAGATCTTTTCCGATTTCCAATTCTAATTTTTCCGAAACCTCTTTTCCGTCCCAGCTTTTTACAGTTGAAGAAATTAAATCTCCAATTACTTTTTTGTTATTCAAAAGAACCGAAAGCAAATCGTTTTTAATGAAATTATTGATTTTGTCAATCATAATCGGATCTTCTTGAATTCCGTTTCCGAATGTTTGAATTAAATTCGAAATACTGTTTTTAATAGAAGATTCATCTCTTTTATTTAAATCATTTGTTATGGAGAGTTTTATCTCATCCCAAATTCCGTTGATATAATCCTGAACTTCCTTTTTTCCAACAAAACCAAGAATCATGTCATTGATTTTGACCCTCATTTCTTCTGAGTTTTTCACCTTTTCCAGAAAATCAAAAATATACTCATCAATCTTTAAACGAACAGCACTTTCTGGTTTCTTTGCTTCATTTAAAAAATCCTGTAAACCGTTAAAAACACCTTCTGTAATGCTTTTATCAGCCAATCCGAAGCTCAAAAGCGGTGTAGATGCCTTTACTTTCTGTCTGATTAAGTCTTTATTATTGGTCAATTCATCACTGATGACTTCGAGAAGATTGGTCAGCATTTGATTTTTCAAATCACCTTTCTGCAACGGTTCTAATGCAACGGCAACCCAATTTCCAAAATTTATTCCTTCCATTTTTGCCGCAAATTGAACCTGAATAAACCTTTTAACATCTTCATCTTTTATTGTTCTTAAAATACCTGGAATAATATTGACCGCAACCGCATCTGCAATTTTATTGGCATTTTCTGACTGCGAAAGCCAGTCTGATGCTTTTGTGGCAAAGTTGAATTCGTCCAGTTTAATTTCTAATTTTTCCCGATTCAAGAATTCTTCAGAAACAAAATTTCCGAGATTTTCGCCTATCTCGTTTTTCTTAGTCGGAATAATTGCTGTATGCCAAATGGGAATTCCTAAAGGATGACGAAATAATGCTACAACTGCGAACCAGTCTGCAATACCGCCCACCATCGCCGCTTCACTAAAAGCCTGAAGAATTGGTATTTTAAAATAAATGGCAATTATGAATAGTAAAACTGCGACACCTAAAAGTGCCAAAGCATTTCTTTTCATTTTCTTTAAAGCCTTTACCTTTACTATATCTTGATCTGTAGTAGTTTCCATGATTACAAAACGTTTTTACTACTAATTTAGGGCTTTTTTCTGAGATCGCTCTTCATTCTTAGTCTTTAAATAGCCACGAATTCACGAATTTTATTTAAAAACTGTGGTCAAAAATTTGAAATAAAAAAAATTTGCGAAATCAACATTCAAATTTAATTTGTCTAATTCGTGAATTCGTGGCAAAAAATAACTCGAAAAATTTTAATTAAAAATTGTACTTTTGCCAACTGAAAATCTGAAAAAATATGATCATCCAAAAAACCAGAGAGGAAATCGAATTAATGCGCGAAAGTGCTTTGATCGTATCAAAAACATTAGGAATGATTGCTTCTGAAATTAAAGAAGGAGTTACTACATTATATCTTGACAAATTAGCCGAAGAATTTATTCGTGATCACGGTGCTGTTCCAAGCTTTTTGGGATTGTACGATTTCCCGAATTCTCTTTGCATGAGTCCAAATGCTCAGGTTGTTCATGGAATTCCTAATAATGTTCCGCTAAAAAATGGTGATGTAATTTCGGTAGACTGCGGGGCTTTTAAAAATGGTTACCATGGAGATCACGCTTACAGTTTTGAGATTGGCGAAGTTGCTCCAGAAGTAAAAAAACTTTTAAGAGTTACTAAGGAATCTTTATACGTTGGAATTAGAGAATTTAAAGCAGGTAATCGTGTTGAAGATGTTGGAAATGCGATTCAAAAATATACGGAAGCTCACGGTTACGGAGTTGTTCGTGAATTGGTAGGACACGGTGTTGGGCAAAAAATGCACGAAGAACCAGAAATGCCAAACTACGGAAAACGCGACTAGCGGAAAACTTTTTGTTGAAGGAATGGTTGTTGCAATTGAACCTATGATTAACATGGGAACAAGAAACATCAAACAATTAAAAGACGGCTGGACAATCCTGACTGCTGACGGAAAACCAAGTGCACACTTCGAACATGATGTAGCTTTAATTGATGGAAAACCAGAATTATTATCGACTTTCCAATACATCTACAAAGCTCTAGGAATCGAAAGCAAAGAAGAAGATGAATTCAGACAGGTGCCTTTAGTATTATAACATGGTTTTCAAGAATTAACACGAAATAACATTTTGTCAACTTTTTTATTTTTGATGAAATTATTTTAGAACTAAAAGAAAACATTAAACTATTTAGATGCCTCTAAAAAACAAATTAGGATTACTAATTAATTTGGAGAGGATAGGAATACAAAAAAATAATACTTTAACCCCAAATCAAGGTTCGTGAAATTTCACCCGTAAAATTAATTCGTGTTAATTTGTGAAATTCGTGTTCAAATTTATTTAACTGTGAAAAAACTATTCAAATTAGTACTTAATACAATCCCGCGTCCATTATTAATTCGTTTGAGTTATGTGGCGCGTCCTATTTTAGCTTTCTCATTAAGGGGAGATAAATTTACTGATCCTATTGATGGCAGAAGCTTTAAATCTTTTTTGCCATACGGATACGGAAAACAGCGTAATAATGTGCTTTCGCCAAGTACACTTTCTTTAGAAAGACACCGTTTGCTTTGGCTGTATTTAAACGATCAGACTGATTTTTTTACAGCACCAAAAAAAGTACTTCATTTTGCTCCGGAACAAGCTTTTTACAAATTATTCCGCAAGCAGAAAAACTTGGATTATACCACAACCGATTTGTTTTCGCCTTTGGCAGATGTAAAAGCAGATATCTGTAATTTACCTTTTAAAGACAATGAATACGATGTGATTTTATGTAATCACGTTTTAGAACATATACCAGATGACACTAAAGCGATGCAGGAATTATTCCGCGTTTTAAAACCAGGCGGAATGGCAATTTTGCAGATTCCTCAGGATTTAAACCGTGAAGTCACTTTCGCAGACGATTCGATTACAGATCAAAAAGAGCGCGCTAGAATATTTGGGCAATACGATCACGTTCGTATTTATGGACGCGATTATTTTGACAAATTAAGAAGCATTGGTTTTATTGTAATCGAAGAAGATTACACCAATAAAATTGCACCAGAATTGGTTGAAAAATATTGTTTGGCAAAAGGCGAAATTATTCCGCTTTGCTTTAAACCTGAAAACCAAAACAATTAGATTTTCACCATATAAGTTCATTTAAAAAGGTTTTCAAATAGTAGTATTTTGAAAACCTTTTTAATTTATAAGCCTTCCCAAATCAAAACTAAACCCTACTCTTGAAACCTTCAAAATCATTTCAATTTTGTTTTGACATCAGTTTTGAAAAAAATCTGAATGCCTTTATTCCAACAGCATATATTGTTGAGAATACAACCGAAATCAAATATCTAGACAAAAAAGCAACTGCCGGCGTACTTGAAAGTTTCGGACTTGTTTTTGAAAATCTGGATTCAAACACCAAAAGAATCCTCACAGCCTGTGAATCTTTAAAACCTGAATTCATTTTTAAAAAATTCAGCGCCAAAATCAAATCGGCAAAGACAATTACTGATTTGCAAAAAGATTCTAAAATTGATTTTGCAATTCGGCACCATCTAAAATTTAACTTGAGCTCTTTTTTCGCTTTAATTGTACAAGAGCAATTTCCATTATGTGTAAACATTGGACCCGAAAAGGATTTTTACCGTTCAAGAGTCGATGTAAGTCCGCTTTATTTTGAGCCTCAAATTCAATTTGACAAACATATTAAAGGAATAACATATACCCTTTCTTTAAAAGAAAACGAAACTTCTTTTTTACCCATGAACAGCAATGTTGATATCCTTTTGGATGAACCAGGCTGGTTAATTGTAAATAAAAAATTAGGTCAGTTAAAAGATTTAAACGCAAAAAAGCTTTCTCCATTTTTAAAGAAAAAAATCAATCGAAATTCCATCAAAATTAGTTGATGATTATTTCAAAAGCTTTATACCAGAAATAGCCAAAAAAATAGACATTGAAGCAACAGGTTTTGAAGTCGAAAATCGCGATAAAATTATTTCATGCGCGATTCAGCCTGTTCATGACTTTTTCAAAAACTGTTATTATCTCAATCTTTATTTTGATTATAATGGTTATTCGTTTGATGCCTCTAAAACAAAAAAAACACATTCGTTTGTTGATTTTAGTATTGCCAATCAGCCTAAAATCATTCAATTTAAAAGAAATGCAGACGAAAGTTTATATACAGACAAATTAACTTCGCTTGGTTTAACAATAATCAAAAATGAATTCTATGGACTGAATTCAAAAACTGAAAATCCCGATCCCTATAGCAACATTCAATTTATTATAGATCATAAAGAAGAACTGGAGAATTCAGGATTTACAATTCAGAATCTAAAATTGGAAAGCAAAGAAATCGTTACTGAAAACCATGCTATTTCAGCTGCAAAAGAAACAAAAGAAGATTGGTTTGACATTAAAATAATCATTACAATTGGGACTTACACAATCAATTTCAGCGAAATTATTCCCAATATAAAAAGTAAAGAAAGACTCTTTTTACTGCCTGACGGAAATTACTTTTTGATTCCGTTAGAATGGTTCAGCAAATACGGTTCTATGGCAAAATTGGCCAAAACAGAAAACGGAAAGTCGCTTTTGCGTAAAAGCAATTTTACCGCTTTGGATGCCATTCCCGAAATTAAAGACGATGTTACTTATAAAGCTGAATATAAAGCTTCAGATTTACTAAAAGCAACTTTGAGACCTTATCAAATTGATGGTGTAAAATGGCTTTTAGGACATTTCAACTCCAACTTAGGAGCCTGTCTTGCTGATGATATGGGACTTGGTAAAACATTGCAGACTTTAGCCGTTTTGGTTGCCGTACAAGAACAATTGGGTTTTACGACCAGAACCAGCAATTTTGATTTGTTTGCAAACGAAACCACCATAGAAAGAGAACCGCTTAAAGCTTTGATTGTTTTACCTTCTTCATTGGTTTTTAACTGGTACAATGAAGCGGGAAAATTTACACCGCACTTTTCAAAAATGCAGTATGTGGGGAACGACAGAAAATTACTAGCGCATCGGTTAGCTTCAACCGATTTAATTTTTACGAGTTACAGCATCATTCATCGTGATATTTCGGTTTTAGAAAAATATGATTTCCGCTATTTAATTTTAGACGAAAGTCAATACATTAAAAACAAAAATTCTAAGATTTTCAAGGCGATTAACAAAATAAGTACTGCGCATAAAATTGCATTAAGTGGTACTCCTATCGAAAATTCGCTTGACGATTTATGGTCGCAAATGCAGTTTATAAATCCGGATATTCTAGGAACTTATAATTTTTTTGCAGAAAATTTTAAAATTCCGATTGAGAAAAAACAGGACGAAAACAGCTTATTTGAATTAAAAAATCTTGTTCAGCCCTATATTTTACGCCGAACGAAAGAACAGGTTTTAAAAGATTTACCCGAATTATCAGAGCAGATTTATTATTGTGATATGGATCCTGAGCAGGAGAAATTATACGAAAAAGAAAAATCTAAAGCTCGTAACTTTTTATTGAAAACAGATGGTTCAAGTCCTGATAAAATCAGCATTATTAATACGCTGATGAAATTAAGACAATTGAGCAACCATCCTAAAATGGTAGATCAGGAATCTGAAATTGATTCTGGAAAATATATTGCGGCAACTAATTATCTGGATAATTTAGTCAAAGCAAAACAAAAAGTGATTATTTTCAGCTCATTTGTTACTAACCTGAAGTTTTATACCGATTGGTGCAGGGAAAATAAAATAGAATATTGTGAAATTACAGGTGAAACTCCTGCGGGTAAAAGAGAGCAACAGGTAAACTTATTTCAGGAAAAAGAAAATCCTTTATTATTTTTTATTTCACTAAAAGCTGGAGGCGTTGGTTTAAATATTACCAAAGCTTCTTATGTTTTATTTTTGGATCCTTGGTGGAATCCTTTCGCAGAAAAACAAGGCGTTGGAAGGGCGCACCGAATTGGACAGTTGAATAAAGTAAACGTTATACGATTTATTTCTAAAAATACGGTAGAAGAGAAAATAATCAAATTGCAGGAAAATAAAAAACTGCTGTCTGATTCGCTTTTAGAAGAAAGTTATATTAATGATGAAATTGAAGCAAATTTAGAATACATTTTGAATTCGTAATAGGCGAACCAATAATACCGCTTCTTTTTCGTTATATAAAATTGTTATATTTACAATCTTACAACGTAATGAGATGTCAAAATTTTTATATACAAGCTTTATTCTGCTTTTTATTTTTACTTCGGCGAAAGCCCAAGAAATACAAACTGAAGTAGTTCCTCCGTACAATATCAAAACCGTTACTTTTGTTCAAAATGGCGGGAATGTTGTTCCTATATTTCCATTAGGTTCAACATTTGAGTTCCAGTTTGATGATTTATTTGCAAGTGAAGCCAATTATTATTTTGAAGTTACTCATTGTGATTACAACTGGAAACCATCGGATATTCCGAAAACAGATTATTTAAGCGGTTTTGACGGCCAGAGAATTACAGATTATTCTAATTCTTTTAATACCCTTCAAATTTATTCGCATTATCGACTTCCATTTCCAAATCAATTTGCAACACAAATAAGGCTTTCAGGAAATTATATTCTAAAAATATTAAATGAAGATAAAGAAGTTATTTTTTCTAGAAAGTTCATTTTATACGAAGAACATTCTACGGTCGTCGCTCAGGTAAAACGAAGCCGAAACCTCAGCAATATTGATTTTAAACAAAATATTGACTTCGCGATTGTTTCAAACGATATTACTTTTCAGACTCCAACACAAAACGTAAAAGTACTTTTATTACAAAACGGAAATTTTAATACTGCCATTAAAAATATTGTACCGCAATACACTATAGGAAATCAATTAGTATATAAATACGACAAAGAAACCCAATTCTGGGGCGGAAATGAGTTTTTATATTTTGAAAACAAAGACATTCAGGCGACAAATAATAATGTTGGCCGTGTAGGTTCTAATAATGATATTTATAATGCTTATTTGTACACCAATCAGGCCAGAGGAAATCAGATTTATACCAATTACGAAGATGTAAACGGAAACTTTGTGGTTAAAAACATCAATGGTTCTAACAATGATATTGAAGCAGATTATGCATGGGTTTATTTTACACTTTCGGCACCTGCTTTCAGATTAAACAAAGACATTTATATTACTGGAATGTTCAATAATTACAGCCTTTCGCCAGAATATAAAATGGATTATAATACAGACAAAGGAGTTTTTGAAAAAGCCGTTATGATTAAGCAGGGATTTACAAATTTCCAATACACTGTTGCCAATAAAAATGGGGTTATAGACTACGAAAATGCTATCGACGGAAACTTTTATCAAACTGAAAATGAGTATACAATTCTGGTCTATTATAGAGAAGCAACAGATCGTTATCAGCGTGTTATTGGCAAGGGAAATGCTAACTCTATCAATATAGTCAACTAAAACAAATGTTAAGGTTCTAGATTAAATGATTTTTTTTTGTAGCTTTGCCATATAACACTCACATATATACGGCTTTAGTATGGTTTCTCAGATAACAAGAGGCATAAAAATATCTGTTTTGACTAGTTTTGAAGGTACTTACTTCAAAAACTACAAGATTCATTTTGCTTTTAGTTATGTAGTTACAATCGAAAACCATAGTAAAGATTCTGTGCGACTGACTTCACGTCATTGGGAAATTTTCGATTCACTAAACGATTTAGAAGTAGTAGACGGCGAAGGTGTAATTGGTAAAAAACCAGTTTTAAAACCTGGCGAAAACCACACTTATAGTTCAGGCTGTTTATTATCCTCTCCTTATGGTGCTATGAAAGGTCATTTTAATATGATCAATTTTACTACAACAAAAACATTCAAAGTAATTGTTCCTACTTTTAGAATGTGTGCTCCTTTTGCTTTAAATTAAGGCATCGCCTGCGAGCAATCTTTTTTATCGTTATCTTAATCATAAAATTGTCAATTTATTAATTTATCCTTTGTACTTTTGTGCACCGTTAGATTATTCGTAACAAATCAAATTTTCTAACATTTAAATTATCTAATAATCTAATTTTAAATAACATGCTTAAAGGATTTTTTCATGTACCAAAAGCGGTAAACGAGCCTGTAAAGAGCTACGCACCGAACTCCCCAGAAAAAGCGACTGTTCAGGCAGACTTACACTACATTGTGGAATTCTCAAATCGACGTTCCTTTATATATTGGAAGCGAAGAAATCAAAACTGGAAACACAAGAAACATTACAGCTCCCCATGATCACAAACACGTAGTTGGAAAATATCATTTAGCTGAAAAACAACATATTGAAAAAGCAATTGCTAATGCACTAGAATCTAGAAAAGCATGGGCAGATATGGCATGGGAACAACGTGTCGCTATTTTCTTAAAAGTCTGCAGAACTTATCGCAGGACCATACAGAGCTCGTATCAACGCGGCTACAATGATTGGTCAATCTAAAAATATTCACCAGGCAGAAATCGATGCTTCTTGCGAATTAATCGACTTTTTACGATATAATGTTGAGTTTATGACTCAAATCTACAACGATCAGCCAAAATCAGATTCAACTGTTTGGAATCGTTTAGAATACAGACCTTTAGAAGGTTTTGTTTATGCAATTACTCCTTTTAACTTTACTGCTATCAGCTGCAAACCTTCCTGCAAGTCTTGCTATGATGGGTAATGTTGTGGTTTGGAAACCAAGTGACAGCCAAGTATTCTCTGCAAAAATCATTATCGATGTTTTCAAAGAAGCTGGAGTTCCTGACGGAGTTATCAATGTAGTTTTTGGAGATGCTTTAATGATTACAGATACTGTTTTGGCAAGCCGTGATTTTGCTGGTATCCACTTTACAGGATCAACTCATGTATTTAAAGATATTTGGGCTAAAATTGGAGCAAACATTCACAATTACAAAACATATCCAAGAATCGTTGGTGAAACTGGAGGTAAAGATTTTATTATTGCACACCCAAGCGCAAACGTAAAACAAGTTGCTACAGGAATTACTCGCGGTGCTTTTGAATTTCAAGGACAAAAATGTTCTGTTGCTTCAAGAGCTTATATTCCGCAAAGTTTATGGCCAGCTGTAAAAGAACAATTGATTGCTGATGTAAAATCTATGAAAATGGGTTCTCCTGAAGATTTTGGAAACTTTATTACAGCAGTTATTCACGAAGGTTCTTTTGATAAATTAGCAAGTTATATCGACCAAGCTAAAAAAGACGCTGATGCAGAAATCATTGTTGGTGGAAATTACGATAAATCTGTTGGATACTTTATTGAGCCAACTATTATTGTAACGACAAACCCTAAATATACTACAATGGCAACCGAATTATTCGGACCAGTAATTACTATTTATGTTTACGAAGATGCTAAATGGGAAGAAACTTTAGAATTAGTTGATACTACTTCTGAGTATGCTTTAACTGGAGCAGTATTTAGCCAAGATCGTTATGCTATTGAAGTAGCAACAACGAAATTGCAAAATTCAGCTGGTAACTTCTACATTAATGACAAACCAACTGGAGCAGTTGTTGGAATGCGACCATTTGGAGGCGCTAGAGCTTCTGGAACTAACGATAAAGCAGGTTCTGCATTGAACTTACTACGTTGGGCTTCTCCAAGAACAATTAAAGAAACTTTTGTAACTCCAGAAGATTACAGATATCCATTTTTAGGATAATTTTGTTTCATCCCGATAGCCGGGAAAGGTTTCAATATATAAAGCCGAATCTTAATAAGATTCGGCTTTTTGCATTTTATCTCCATTTGAATTCATACAAAATACTCTGTAAAACGAATGAATTTATTTTTTGTAGTACTTTTCTTATTTTATTGATTTCCAGTGAACTAGCTCTCTCAAAAAGCTTATTCTGATACTTTTAAAACTTTTTGTGCCTTTAAAAAAAAAAACACCACTTTAAATTTGTCCAATAAAATTCAACTTAACAAAAAGAAAAAAATATGAGAAATTTAAACAATGTTCCAAAGGTAATAATGGAATCAAAAAGTATTGGACACCCAATTGATTTTAGCTGGACAAAAAAGAAAATTGATAAATTCCTAGATCCAATTGAAGGAAATGAAGATTTAGAAAATCTTTTAATGCAGATCAATCACAAAGCTTCTATGGGATTGACTGCGGCATTACTAGAATGGATTTACTGGCGTTTTACTGGTTATACAGTTGCAACAAATGATACTCAAAAAAGAATTGAAGCGCTTTGGTGCTCGGTTAATAATCGAGAGCAGACAAATCCATTGCTATTTGATCTTGATCTTAACCTTCCTGCATCGGGTTCAGTAAATGGCGTTTTATGGATTGCGTTAATGAATGTAAGAATGATTGATGTTCGATATAGAAAGGGTTCTTATTTTTTACAAAGTGAACTTATTGGACTTGTTCTTCTTGCCCGCCACATTACTCCAAAAAGAAAAAATTTGATAACTGGTTCAGTCAGGTTATTACAGAATTGGTTCATTCCCATTCTTGTACTTATAGAAATCTTGAATTAGACGAGACTGATGAAGCAGTATACGACTCATCTAATGAACCTGTTTTATGCCGTGAATTTTTCTTTGATTCAGAATTTAAATATAGTAATGAAGAAGCTGAAAATGCACTTCATAATTTTATTGATAATTTAGACCTTAAATCGAATCCTTTTTTAGTCTTTTCTAGAAAAGCATCTTAATAGTAAAACTATTAATTCAAAAAATAACCCGAAAGAATTCTTTCGGGTTATTTATTTTATACTGAATTTAAGCTTTAAATTTTAGAGGAACATGCACCACTTTTTTTGGTTTCAAAAAATTCATCATCAAATAATGCCGCTAAATCATACAAAGTCGCATTTGGAAAATCTTTTAATTCTTCTTCTAAATCTCCTCCTTTTAAATATAGGATTCCGTTTTTCAAAGTATGTTTATGCTGTTTTTTGATTTTATCTTTTATCCAAGAAACAAAATCAGGCATATTGGTTACAGCACGACTTACAATAAAATCGAAATCACCTTTTACCAATTCGGCGCGTTTTTGTTCTGCTTTTACATTTTTTAATTCCAATGCATCAACGACACCTTGAACCACTTTTATCTTTTTAGCAATAACATCAATTAAATAAAAGCGCGTTTCTGGAAAAAGAATAGCTAGCGGAATTCCAGGAAAACCACCTCCGGTTCCAACATCCAAAACTGTTGCTCCAGGTTCAAACTTCATGATTTTAGCAATTCCTAAAGAATGTAAAATATGTTTTGTATACAAGGAGTCAATGTCTTTACGAGAAATCACATTGATTTTCTCATTCCAATCGTGGTATAAAAAGTCTAATTTTTGAAATTGTTCGATTTGAAGATCGGTCAAATCAGGAAAATATTTCAATATCTCATCCATTGCTGTAAATTTTTAACAAAAGTACTACTTTACGATTGAAATATTTAACTCAATTTTGCAAATTGAGAATTTATAATAATTACCTTTGAAAACTATTTAAATTTATTATGAATAACACTGCACCTACATTTGCAAGGCAAGACAATCTGAAATTTTTCAGAACACTTAACTCACGGGTAAACAATTACTTTAAGGAAAATAACATTCAGAAAACTGGAAACTGGAAGCTACACTTAAAAGCCGTTATTCTATTCGCAGTTTTTTTAACTCCGTATTTTTTAATCCTTACATTAGAAATGCCTTTCTGGGTAATCTTGCTTTTATCAATCGTAATTGGTATTGGAATGGCTGGTGTTGGAATGAATGTTATGCACGATGGTAATCATGGTTCCTATTCAAATAAAAGCTGGATCAATAAATTTATGGGAGGAACAATTTATGTTCTTGCTGGAAATGTTTACAACTGGCAGGTACAGCACAATGTACTTCATCACACGTATACAAACATTCCAGGTCACGATGAAGATCTAGATGCAGGAAGAATTATCCGTTTTACAAAAGATGCAAAATGGCATAGTTTCCACCGTTTTCAACATTACTATTCTGTTTTCTTATATGGTTTATTGACTTTCAATTGGGCAATCACAACCGATTTTAAGCAAATGAGAAATTATCTTAAAAGAAAATTATCTTATGGAGAACCAAAAAGCCCAAAAATCCTTTGGACAACTTTAATCATTACAAAAGTAATCTACGTTTCAATCTGGATTGTATTGCCAATGGTAATTGGAATTACATGGTGGAAAGTTTTAATTGGATTTTTTGTTATGCACTATACAGCTGGATTAATCTTGAGTGTTGTTTTTCAATTAGCGCACGTTGTTGAAGAAACTACAAATCCTTCTCCAAATGAATTAGGAGAAATGGACAATACATGGGCGGTTCACCAATTGTATACTACAACTAATTTTGCTCCAAAAAATGCAATTGTAAACTGGTACACTGGCGGATTGAATCACCAAATCGAACATCATATTTTTCCAAATATTAGTCATATTCACTATGGTAAAATTGCAAAAATCGTAAAGGAAACTGCAAAAGAATGTAATTTACCATACTACGAATATAAAACAATGAGAAGTGCTATCGTGACTCACTTCAAGCATTTACGTGACTTGGGAATGAAACCTGAATTATCTGTTTAAACTAAAAAAATCTATTAATAATTAACCTTCCTTAATTAGCGTGGAAAATTAAGGACATTCAAAAATTTTATAATGAATCATATTCTTTCGGACAGAATCAACAACTTAGCGACTTCACAAACATTAGCTATGGTCGCTTTAGCTCGCGAACTAAAAGCTCAAGGAAAAGACATTATCAGTTTAAGTTTAGGTGAGCCTGATTTCAATACGCCTGACTTTATTAAAGAAGCCGCAAAAAAAGCAATCGACGATAATTACAGCACATATTCTCCAGTTGATGGATACCAAGATCTAAAAGAAGCAATCTGCAGAAAATTCAAAAGAGATAATGGTTTAGAGTACAAACCATCTCAAATCGTAGTTTCTACAGGTGCAAAACAATCTTTATACAATATTGCACAAGTAATGTTAAACGATGGTGACGAAGTTATTTTACCAGCACCATACTGGGTTTCTTATTTCGAAATCGTAAAATTATCTGGCGGCTGTTCCTGTTGAAGTTCCAACGTCTGTAGAAACAGATTTCAAAATTACTCCAGAACAATTGGAAGTCGCGATCACGCCAAAAACAAAAATGATGTGGTTTTCTTCTCCTTGTAATCCTTCAGGTTCTGTTTACAGCAGAGAAGAATTAACAGCTCTTGCAAAAGTTTTAGAAAAACACCCAAATATTTACGTAGTTGCAGATGAAATTTATGAGCACATTAATTTCTCTGGAACTTTCTGCAGTATCGGTTCAATTCCGGGAATGTTAGAAAAAACAATTACTGTAAACGGAGTTGCAAAAGCATTCGCAATGACAGGATACAGAATTGGATATATTGGTGCTCCTGAATTTATCGCAAAAGCGTGTACAAAAATTCAAGGACAAGTAACATCTGGAGCAAACTCTGTGGCACAACGCGCTACAATTACTGCTGTAGATGCTGATCCAAGTGTATTAAACGAAATGGTTCAGGCTTTCCACGGTCGTAGAGATTTAGTTGTTGGATTATTGAAAGAAATTCCAGGAGTAAAAATCAACGTTCCAGAAGGTGCTTTTTATGTATTCCCAGACGTTTCTTCTTTCTTCGGAAAAACATTAAGAGGAACTGAAATTAAAGATGCAAACGACGTTTCGATGTATCTTTTAGCAGAAGCAAATGTTGCAACTGTAACCGGAGACGCTTTTGGAAATCCAAATTGTATTCGTTTCTCTTACGCAACAAGCAACGAAATTTTAAAAGAAGCATTACGCAGAATCAAAGAAGCTTTGACTGCTTAATATCATAAATAATAAACTAAAAGGGTGTTTTTTCGAAAACACCCTTTTTTAATTAGTCAATTAACAGTGAAGCAATCTCTGTTGTAATTGCCGTTGGAGAATTACATTCGCAGTTACTCAAACCAACCACATAAATTTGTTCCGAAGGTTCGTAAATTCCCATCGATTTAAATCCAAAAATACTACCGCCGTGTTCGCGTACGGTTTTATTTTTCACTTTTTCTAAATGCCAGCCATATCCATAATCAATTTTTGTCCCGTTATTTAAGTTATAATTCGTAAATGCTTTTTCGGTAAAAGAAGAACTTAATAAGACATTCTCATTAAGCGCATTCTGCCATTTCAACATATCATCAACGTTAGACATGATTGCGCCCGTAGCATACGGAATAGAAAAGCTAATATAATTCGTATTTACATAACCTTGCTTATCACGATAACCCGAAACCCTGTTTTTAATAATTCGCTCGTGGCTTGCATAAGACGTATTCTCCATTCCTAATTTCCTAAAATACGTTCCGTGATAAAATCACGATACGTTTGTCCAGAAACAATTTCGATAATATAACCTAAAAGCACATAACCAGAATTACAATATTTATACTGTTCTCCGGGCTTAAAATCCATTGGTTCGTTTTTAAAAAAATCTACCAACTCTTTTGGAGACAAATCCTCTCTGGCAATATTTTTTATTGCTTTCATACTCGTAAAATCCTTAATGCCTGAAGTATGCGTCAGCAAATGATGAATCGTAATCACATTCCCATTCGTTGGATAATCGGGAATAAACTTTGTGATTTCATCATTCAAGTTAAGCTTTCCTTCCTCAGCCAGCATTAAAACAGAAACAGCCGTAAACTGCTTCGTCATAGAATCAATTTCAAAAATAAACTCGGGTTTCATTTTTACATTCAATTCCAAATCTGCCATTCCAAACGCTTTTCTGTAAACCACTTTTCCGTTTTTCACAGCCAAAAAACCAGCTCCGGGAATTTCAGGTTTAAATTTTGTACTTATTACACTATCTATTCTACTTTCTAAATTCTGCGCCGACAAACCCGAGCAAGCCATTACAAATAGAACAATAAACGATCTTAAGATTTTTTTCATTTTGCGATTATTAGTTTGATTGATGAAAGCTTTGACGGCATCAATCAACTAAAGGTTACAACAAAAAAGCATTTAGAAATTAGGGGCGTGTCCCTCCGGGCCGGGCTATTCGTTACAAGTCCTCGCACTTCCTTCGTCAGGCTGTGGGCTTTCCACTGCTATCCCTCACGCAAAACGTAAAACGAGAAGATTCATTTTCAAAAAAACTCCTACATCTTTATAAAATAAAAAACAACTTTCAAAATTCCCATTCCACAATATTGTAAAACAACAAGTACAATCCTGTAAAACAGAACACTTTATAATCGCCAACTTTGTAATGTATTAATTTAAAAACTATTAGTCATGATACATACAGATGAAACCACAAAAGAAACAGTTAAAACTTTAGAAGGATTAATTTCAATTCTAGAAGACGGAAAACTAGGATATACAAATGTTGCAGAACACGTAGAAAATCCAGCAATGAAAACTGATTTTCTGGAATACGCACGTGAAAGAGCGTTATTTATTGTAGAGTTACAAGACGAGATCAATAAATTAGGAAAATCGACAGATACTTCTGGAGGCGGACCATTAGGAGCTTTACACAGAACTTGGATTGATATTAAATCATCTTTTACAGGCGGAGATACAGAAGCAATTATTAATGCCTGCGTAACTGGTGAAGAAGTCTGCAATCGAAAAATATAAAAATGCACTCGAAGAAAATCACCTTGAACACAATCAAGTTTCTATTGTTTCAAAACAATTAAACAGTATTCAAAACACTTTATCACAAATTAAAATAAAAGCGAACTAAACGATTCATGCTTTTTTTTTGGAAAACTGCTCAGTCTTCGGATTGGGCAGTTTTTTTGTTTTGCCAAATTGAAAAGAATTCCTAGATTTACTTCGTTTAATTTAATAAAAAGCATCGAATGAATTTAACTTACGGAGCTTTTTTAACTCTTTAATTATCTGATATTATAAATACACAGCCCAAAGTAGGTAAATCTATTCAGGCTTCAATTGGTTTCGCATCCTATATATTTGTATTTAATTTTCCTATCAATTAATCTAATCATAAACAATATATCTTTGGGAAATGATCAGGAAAAAATATGAGAACAATTTTAAGATTATCATTTCCTTTAGCAATTATCTTTTTTATACTTTTTACAAAATGGTGGATTGCTGATATTGTTGATGGAGCTGATGCCATTATGTATGGATTTCCCTTAGTCTATAAATCACCAGCATTTCATACTTCTATGGCTCAGCAATACTTTATAATTGAATTCGTAATTGATTTTCTTTTTTATTTTATAACTGTTTCAATAATATTATTTCTTATAAACAAATCGATATCCAAAATAAGACGAAAACGAACACTACTTATAACCATTTACATAATTGCAGGATTATTATTTAGCATAGAGATAGTATTTGCAACCATTTTTGAAACAAATTTTTCAATCAAAAGAGATTTTGATATAGAGGTAAAACATACCGGATTTAAATTTTATTTCTCCAATACAGAAAGAGTAAAATTTAATAAGATTCATCAATAAGAAAATATCTTACTCATCATCATTCCATATTAAGTTAACAATTTCAAAAAAATCGCTTCAGCATTAGCAAACTCGAAATATTTATAAGAACTTTGCACACTTTTTTCCGTGAATACCACAAAAGCCTAAAGTTCTAAAAATGAAGAAGAAAATTGAAATATTAGCTCCTGCTAAAGATTTAATTGGAGGAATGGCACGCCATAAATAGTGGCGCCGATGCAGTTTATATTGGTGCGCCGCAATTTGGAGCACGTTCTAACGCCAACAATTCTATTGAAGACGTTCTCGCTTTAGTACAATATGCGCATTTATTTAATGCTCAGGTTTTTGTTGTTATGAATACCATTTTGTACGATAACGAACTTGAAACGTGTCGCTCAATGATTTGGGAATTATACGACATTGGTGTCGATGCTTTGATTATTCAGGATATGGCGATTATGGAAATGGACTTACCTCCTATCGTACTTCACGCCAGCACACAAGCCAATAATCGTGACGCCGATAAAATTAAATTCCTTAAAGATGCCGGAATCAAACGTGTGGTTTTAGCCCGAGAATTAAACCTGCATCAAATTAAAACAATATACGACGAGGCAGATGTTGAATTAGAATTTTTCGTAACCGGTGCTTTATGTGTTTCTTTTAGCGGAAACTGTTATATGAGTGTGGCTAACGGAGAACGCAGCGCGAACCGTGGCTCTTGCGCACAAAACTGCCGTTTACCCTATAACCTTATCGACGGAAACGGAGAAACTTTAATCAAAAACAGTCACTTACTTTCTATAAAAGATTTAGATATTTCAGAGCAGATTCCGAATCTTATTGAAGCCGGAATCGTTTCTTTTAAAATTGAAGGAAGATTAAAAGATGTCGTTTACGTAAAAAACAACGTTTCGTATTTACGTCAAAAACTAGACAGCTATTTAGAAGGAGCCGGAAGCGAAAAATACATGAAAGCTTCTTCTGGAACTTGTACGTATACTTTTGACTCTTCTTTAAACAGAACCTTCAACCGCGGCTATACGGATTATTTTGTAAACGAAAGACACAGCTCAATTGGTTCTTGGGAAAGCCCAAAATCAAAAGGACAATATATTGGTAAATTAATTAGAACTGTTGGAAACGCTTACGAAATCGAAAATGGCGAACTATTAAACAACGGTGACGGACTTTGTTTCATCAACGAAAATAACGAAGCCGACGGAATCTACGTAAACAAAGCCGAAAACGGTAAAATTTACCCGAACGTCCTTAAAGAAGTAAAAGACGGAACTTTCATCTACAGAAATAACGATGCTCGCTTTCATCAAAATTGTGGAAAGAGAAGATAGTGCCGTTCGAAAACTAAGCACAACTTTATTACTTACAGAAACAGAAACTGGTTTCGAATTAATCGCAACCGACGAAGACGGAAATGTAAGCGTCGTAAATTTAGAACACACAAAAGAGCAGACAAAAACTGGCGAATCAATCGAAGAAAACATCAAAACACAATTAGCAAAAACAGGTTTCACGCCTTATACAGCTAATGAAATTAATATTATGTTTTCTCAAAACTGGTTCCTTCCTATTTCTAAAATCAACGAAATGCGAAGAACCGTTTATGATCAGTTAACCGAAATTCGTTTAAAAAATTACAAACGCGAAGAACACCAAATAGTAAAAACCTCACATCCGTATCCTGAAACTAAACTTGATTTCATGTACAATGTATCAAACAAAGTCGCTCGTAAATTCTACGAACGCCACGGTGTTACCGAAATCGAAAAAGCATTCGAATTACAATGGGATCCAGGAAAATCTCGTGTAATGACAACCAAATACTGTATCAAATACGAATTAAAAAAATGTCCGATACATCAAAAAGACATTGTAGGCGTTAAAGTAAAAGAACCATTAGTATTGAAACAAGGCGAATTGGAGTACAAACTAAAAATTCAACTGCAAACCCTGCGAAATGGAAATTTGGGAAAAAGATGCCGAATTTGAAATCGAGGAAGATCACTTCCATTAAAATAAAAAAAAGCGATACTCAAAAAGTATCGCTTTTTTATTTACCAATTTATTTCTTCTTTGTGGTTTTCGCTTTTGGCGGTGTCACCTTTATTTTTGTAGCTTTTAATTCTGATTTTGGTTCTGCTTTTGGTTCAGCTTTCTTCGCCGGTTTCATATTATACAAATTCACAACTTTCTCAATATCCTCATATTTGTATTCCTTATCTTGTATTTTTTTTACAATTTCAGGTTTATCACTAAAATAATAAGCACCATATTCTTTAAAAAAAACATTAAAACCAATAGATGCACCATTTGAACTTACAGAAACCAATATAGGATAATCTTCATTACTCCTTTTCATATAGTGGTTAACTTCTTTACTAACCACTTCCATTTTAGATTCTTTTATCTTTTCATTAGTCACTTCATCCTTTACCTTAACTTCCTTAATTCCGTATTCCAAGTCGCCTAAATACAAAGACACTTTTCCAATAATAGTTTTACACAACCAGTTTTCCTTAATAACCTTAAATGCTGTACCCTTCTTTTTGTATACTTTCGTTTTCGTCCATAAAAAAGTGTAAGATAATTTTTTATCCGCATCAAAAATCTGAATCGAATCTATCTCTTTGGTCGCATATTTTTCATTCTTATCTCCTACTTTAATTTTTACTTTTTTATCTTCAAAATCAGGAAAATGAACTATACCGCTAACAGTTTGTTTGTCTTTTTTAAAAATTACAGCATCTGCTTTCTGCTGTCCTAATCCAAACCTATATATTACGATTTGAGAACTAGCTTTGCTGATGTAATGAACAAAGCGCTCATTATCAAAAAAAATTTTACTTTCATTATCTTGGGGTTTAATTTGTAAGCCGGCAAATATATAAATATAGAATCGCTTTAAACAACCTTTTAAAACAGTAATGAATTAAGTTATGCCATAATTATTAACAAAAATTTCTTCACAAAAATAATCTGGGCGTGTCCCTCCGGGTCGGGCTATCCGCTTCAAGTCCTCGCACTTCCTTCGTCAGGCTGTGGGCTTTCCACTTCTATCCCTCACGCAAACGGGTAAACAAGAAAATTCATTTAAAAAAAAGTGTCACCCTGAGCGAAGTCGAACGCTTGCATAACTAGAAAGGGCTTCGACTCCGCTCAGCCTGACAATAAAAAAGTCACAAAAATGAATTGCCTCCAGCTTTAGCTGGAGCTCAAAAAGAAGCTCAAAATTAGGCTTTAGCCAAACCACGAATTTTGGCTAAAGCCACTAACTTAATAAATTACCAACCTCCAGCTAAAGCTGGAGGCAATTCAATCAACCAAAGTATAAATCTGCGAGATCTGCGAGAAACTCTCAGCATCCTATTTTAATAATAAAAAGGACAATATATGATAGCTTTTTTGCGATCAGACATACGGTACGCAGACGCACTGCAGTGCGTCTCTACATCAATACATACAAATATTTTACTTTGCGTTTTACATAATTCTTTGCGAACTTTGTGGCTGAAAAATTAATCTGCTGAATCTGCAAAATCTGCGTCAGATTCTTTGCGAACCTTGCGATTAGACACTCATTAAGTAGACACACAGCAGTGCGTCTCTAAATCAATACATACGAATATTTACTTTGCGAACTCTGCGTAATTCTTTGCGAACTTTGCGGTTAAAATATTAAATCTGCCGAATCTGCAAAATCTGCGTGAGATTCTTTGCGAACTTTGCGACTAGACACACATTACGCAGACGCACTGCAGTGCGTCTCTACATCAATACATGCGAATATTTCCTCTGCGTGCTTCGCGTAATCCCTTGCGACCTTTGCGGTTAAAATATTAAATCTGCCGAATCTGCAAAATCTGCGTGAGATTCTTTACGAATTTTGCGACTAGACACACATTACGCAGACACACTGCTGTGCGTCTCTACATCAATACATGCGAATATTTTCCTTTGCGTGCTTCGCGTAATCCCTTGCGAACTTTGCGGTTAAAATATTAAATCTGCCGAATCTGCAAAATCTGCGTGAGATTCTTTGCAAACCTTGCGACTAGACACACATTACGCAGACGCACTGCAGTACATCTCTACATCAATACATACGAATATTTTCCTTTGCGTGCTTCGCGTAATCCCTTGCGAACTTTGCGGTTAAAATATTAAATCTGCCGAATCTGCAAAATCTGCGTGAGATTCTTTGCAAAACTTGCGATTAGACACCCACTAAGTAGACGCACTGCAGTGCGTCTCTACATCAATACATACAAATATTTTACCTTGCGAACTTTGCGTAATTCTTTGCGAACTTTGCGGTTAAAAACATTTTTCGCTACTTTTACTACTCCATTTTTTACAACACTCCAAAATGAAAATACTACTCCTAGGTTCAGGTGAATTAGGCAAAGAATTTGTCATCGCCGCACAACGAATCGGACAAACCATAATTGCTGTTGATAGTTACGAAAATGCTCCAGCAATGCAAGTAGCTCACGGATTTGAAGTTATCAATATGCTCGACGGCGAAGCGCTTGACCGAATCGTAGCCAAACACCAACCAGATTTTATAGTTCCCGAAATAGAAGCCATTCGTACCGAACGTTTTTACGATTACGAAAAACAAGGTATTACTGTTGTTCCTTCAGCGAAAGCGGCAAACTTTACCATGAATCGCAAAGCCATTCGTGATTTAGCTTCAAAAGAACTTGGCTTAAAAACAGCCAAATATCAATACGCAACATCAGCCGAAGAATTGCAAAAAGCCGTTCAGGAAGTTGGAATTCCGTGTGTGGTAAAACCTTTAATGTCTTCTTCTGGAAAAGGACAATCGACAATCAAAACAGAAAGTGATATTGAAAAAGCGTGGCAATATGCCGTTGCAGGTTCGCGTGGTGACGTTATCGAAGTAATTGTAGAAGCTTTTGTAGATTTTCATTCAGAAATTACCCTTTTAACGATTACGCAGAATAATAATCCCACTTTGTTTTGCGCGCCAATTGGCCACAGACAAGAACGCGGCGATTATCAGGAAAGCTGGCGACCGGCACAAGTTTCTGAAGCTGATTTATACGAAGCGCAGGACATGGCAGAAAAAATTACCGAAGCGCTCGGAGGTGCCGGACTCTTTGGTGTTGAATTTTTCTTAACCAATGACGGCGTTTATTTCTCTGAACTTTCTCCGCGACCTCATGATACCGGAATGGTAACTTTAGCCGGAACGCAGAATTTCAATGAATTTGAATTGCACTTAAGAGCGATTTTAAGCCTGCCAATTTTTGAAATTACTCTAGAAAAAGCCGGAGCAAGTGCCGTAATTTTAGCATCTGAAGATTCTACAAATCCCACTTTTACCGGAATCGAAAAAGTAGTCGCTTTACCCAAAACCGATTTCAGGATTTTTGGTAAACCAACTTCAAGACCCTATCGCAGAATGGGAGTTGTTTTAAGCGACGATACATTGGCTACTCCAATCGAAAAAGTAGTAGAACGCGCCAAAGAAACGGCAAAACTAATAACTGTAAATTCTTAAAAAATGAAAAAACTAATATTCATGATTTTCCTGTTTATCGGAATTTCAGCTCAAGCACAAGACAAAAAGAAATTTGATAAACCAACAATTGTAGAAGCTTCTTGCGGAGAATGCCAATTTGGAATGAAAGGCAAAAGTTGTGATTTAGCAGTTCGCATCGACGGAAAAACCTATTTCGTTGACGGCACAACTATTCATGATCATGGCGACGCACATGCCGATAACGGATTTTGTAATGCTGTTAGAAAAGCTTCTGTAACAGGAACAATCGAAAAAGATCGTTTTAAAGCAACTTCATTTACCTTAATCGACGATAAAAAATAATGGAGTTAATTCTTGAAAACATTGCCAAACACGTTTCATTGACGCCAGAAGAGCAAGCACTTTTTTTATCGAAACTAGAAACGAATATTTATAAGCCTAAAACAATTTTATTAAATGCCGGCGAAGTCTGCAAACATTCTTATTTTGTAAATTCAGGAATTTTAAGAAGCTTTAACATCAACGATAACATTGTAGAACATGTTTTATCTTTTGCCTGCGAGGGCTGGTGGATGAGCGATATGTACAGTTTTTTTTCGCAAAAACCCGGACAACTTTTTATTGAAGTTTTAGAAGAAGCAGAAGTAGTTTCTTTATCCAAAGAAAATCAGGAACAATTGTATTTAGAGATTCCTAAATTAGAGCGCTTCTTTAGAATTTTAATTGAGAATTCATTAGTTGCCAATCAACAGCGATTAATGGACAATTTAAGTTTACCAGCCGAAGAACGTTTTGAAAAGTTTACCACCAAATATGGATCTCTTGTTCATAAAGTTCCTCAAAAACAAATTGCTTCTTTCATTGGCGTAACGCCAGAATTTTTCAGCAAAATGAAAGCTCGACTTTTAAAAAAATAAGATTTTCCGCCACGAATTCACGAATTTTACTCACAAAGATTGTCAAAAATAATTCGTGAATTCGTGGCGGAAAAAAATTAAAATTGCTCAACCTCCGTAGAATGCTTCATCGCTGTTATTGAAGATCTTCCTATCATAACCGTATTTTGAACGGCGTCAAAATAAGAAGTCCCAACGAACGCTTGATGTTTTACCGCTCTAAATCCGTTTTTCTGTAAAGCAAATTCACGTTCCTGCAATTCAGAATATCCCGCCATTCCGCGTTCTTTGTATGCTTTAGACAATTCGAACATACTCGTATTCAAAGCATGAAATCCTGCCAAAGTAATGAACTGAAATTTATAACCCATTGTCGCCAAATCTTCTCTAAAGGTTTCCATTTCTGCAACCGTTAATTTTGCGACCCAATTAAAAGACGGAGAACAATTGTATGCCAGCATTTTATCTGGAAATTCTTTTATCATAGCGTCTGCAAACTTTTTCGCATAAACCAAATCTGGATTACTGGTTTCCATCCAAATCAAATCGGCATAAGGCGCGTAGCTTAAACCTCTAGCAATTCCTTGCTCGATTCCGTTTTTTACGTAGAAGAAACCTTCAGCAGTTTTTTCGCCAGTTAAAAATTTCCTGTCTCTTGGATCAGCGTCGCTTGTTAATAAATTTGTTGCATCAGCATCTGTTCTGGCAACGATTAAAGTGGAAACTCCCATAACATCTGAAGCCAAACGTGCCGCTATTAATTTATTAATCGCTTCTTGTGTTGGCACCAAAACTTTTCCGCCCAAGTGTCCGCATTTTTTGGCAGAACTTAGCTGATCTTCAAAATGCACTCCAGAAGCTCCAGCTTCAATCATTGATTTCATTAATTCGAAAGCATTTAGGTTTCCTCCAAAGCCAGCTTCGGCATCAGCCACAATTGGAACTAAATAATCTTTTTTATCCTCACTATTATTTACGGTCTGAATTTGGTCAGCACGCAACAAAGCATTATTGATTTTTTTCACTACCATCGGTACGCTGTTTACTGGATAAAGTGATTGGTCCGGATACATTTCTCCTGCCAGATTTGCATCAGCCGCAACTTGCCAGCCGCTTAAATAAATCGCTTCTAAACCCGCATCGACTTCCTGAATTGCCTGATTTCCAGTCAATGCGCCCAACCCGGCAACATAATCCTGACTTTTTAACTTTCTCCATAATTTTTGCGCTCCCATTTTTGCAATAGAATGCTCAATCTGATAAGAACCCTGAAGCGTTACTACTTCACTCGCAGTGTATGGGCGTTCAACCCCTTTCCATCTCGGGTTCGTAATCCAATCGTTAATCAATTCCTGAATTCTGTCTTCTGTTGTTTTCATAAATAGTTTAAGTTAAAGTGGTTAGTAAGTGTATAGTTTTCAGTCTCAGTTTTCAGTTTTGAACTGAGACTTATTTTTTCTTTGAGTTTAATTTTTAAACACATAGAGACATAGTCCATCTTTCTGGTTAAAGGTGTTTCACTTGTTTAAACAAACATAGCTATGTGTGAAAAACTAGTTTTTTTTAAAATTCTCTAAAAATTTAATTTTAAAGAACCATAAACCTATGTTTCTATGTGTTTAAAAAATAAACGCAACATTTATAAAAGAATTAAAATCTGCGTTATCTGCTACGCGAGCGATAGCGAACTGGCGAAGCAAATCTGCGTAAAAAAATATTCTCTCGCAGATTTAGCAGATACTGCAGATTTTTAATTTCTAATTCTCAATTTTTAATTGTTTATAGGTATTTGTAACATGGAATCGTCAAGAAATCGACGAAATCAGTATTTACAACTAATCTTTCCAATACTTTTTCAGCCAATGGAAATTGCTGTTTTTCGTGATTTTCTTCACCCAATTCTTCTTTGATTTTTCTGAATTCTTCTAAAGCTAATTCGTGATAATAAGCCAAATCTAATTTTCGTCCATTATCTAAAACCACTTTATTCTGAAGCCATTGCCACAATTGCGATCTCGAAATTTCAGCCGTTGCGGCGTCTTCCATTAAATTATGCAATGCGGCGGCGCCTTGTCCATTCAGCCATGAAGCGAGATACAAAACGCCAACATTTATATTTTTACGAACACCGTTTTCAGTAATGATTCCGATTGGTGGTTCAATCAGATCCCCTTCTGTGATTTTTCGATATTCTCTTTTAATATGAATCTGATTTGGAGTCGGCATTCCTTTATCAAAAATTTCTTTTGCCAGTGACACTAAATCCGGATGCGCCACCCAAGTTCCGTCGTGACCGTTTCGAACTTCACGTTCTTTATCGGTTTTTACTTTCGCGAAAGCGACAGCATTTGCTTCTTCATTATTGCGAATTGGAATCTGCGTGACCATTCCGCCAATCGCATGAATCCCGCGTTTATGACATCTTTGAATTACCAAATTGGAATAAGCATTCATAAAAGGCGAAGTCATATTTACCTGATCGCGATCTGGAACGATGAATTTTGGATTTTTTTCTAAACTTTTTGATGTAAGAGAAAATATAATCCCAGCGTCCGCAATTCAAGCCTACGATATGCTCTTTCAATTCATAAATAATTTCATCGAGCTGAAAACTTGCTGTTATGGTTTCAATTAAAACCGTCACTTTTATGGTTCCTCTTTTCAGTTTCAAATAATCCTCAGTAAAATTAATTACAGTATTCCACCAGTGCGCTTCCAGATAATGTTCTAATTTCGGAATGTAGAAATAGGGTCCTGAATTATTTTCTAAAAGTCTTTTATGATTATGAAAAACATACAAACCAAAATCTACTAAAGACCCCGAAACTTCTTTCCCTTCAATTAAAAGATGTTTTTCAGGCAAATGCAATCCTCTTGGTCGAACAATCAGTGTTGCGATTTTTTCATTTAAATGATAGGACTTTTGTTTCACCAAATTAGTAAACGTAATGGTTTTGTTGACTGCATCAATTAAATTCATTTGCCCCTCCATTAAATTTTGCCAGGTTGGAGAAGTACTGTCTTCAAAATCGGCCATAAAAGTCTTTGCTCCCGAATTCAAAGCGTTGATAATCATTTTGCGATCAACCGGTCCGGTGATTTCTACTCTTCGATCCAACAAATCTTTCGGAATTTCGCCTGCTGTCCAATTGCCTTCTCTAATACTTTTGGTTTCTGGAATAAAAACCGGCATGATTCCCTGATCAAAATTGACTTGTTTTTGATCGTAGCTGCAAAAGCAATAGTTTTCGCTGTGATTCGAATTTTCTATGCAGTTCAGTTATAAAAGCAATTGCTTCTTCGGTCCAGATCTTTGGATAACGAAGCTTCTTTTCGGCTAAAAACTCCATTGCCGTTTCGGTAATTTCTAATTGGTTTTTCATAGTCGCTGGTTTTTATTTTTAATTGGTCAGCTATGCAATCGCTTAGTCTATTTTGCCTTCCAAAAGACAATAATTTAATTAGCGATGTCATAGCTAATATATTTTATACTACAATGTTACAAAAAGTTTTTTATAAAAATAGCGAACGTTCGCTAAAATTTAAAAATATTTTTTTGGCGATTATTTGTAAATCAGTTACATTTGATATTATGGATATCGAAAAAGACTATATAAAGCTGATATTTGGACTTAAACTCAAGCAGGTCAGAACCCAAAAAAATCTTTCTCTTTTTGGTCTGGCCAAATTGACGAATCTTTCAAAATCGTATTTAAATGAGATTGAAAAGGGGAAAAAATATCCAAAAACAGATAAAATTCTTCTTTTGTGTCAACATTTAGATGTTCCTTACGATCAATTAGTGTCTTTAAAACTCGATAATAATCTCGCTCCCATTGGCGAAATTTTAAAATCTGGAATTTTAAAAGAGATTCCGCTTGAGCTTTTCGGAATTCAAGAAGCCGATTTAATTGATATTATTGCTAATGCTCCAGCAAAAGTCAACGCCTTTATTAGTACAATTATTGAAATTGCCCAACATTATAATTTAAGTCGCGAAAGCTTCTTTTTAGTCGCTTTGAGATCGTATCAGGAAGCGCACAGTAATTATTTTGAAGATTTAGAAGAGAAGGTAATTGCGTTTTCGAAATCCTTTCAAATTAATTTAGATTCTAAAATAAGGATTGAAGAATTAGAAGCGATTTTAAAAGAAGAATACGAATACAACATCAAAGAAATTGCTTTTACAGATCAGGAAGCTTTGGGTGATTTGCGATCGATTTATGTTCCGAAAAGCAAAACTTTATTACTTTCAACAGAACTCGACGGGTCGCAGAAAGCTTTTATTTTAGCAAAAGAAATTGCTTATAATTATTTAAAAATTTCAGACCGATTATTGACTTTCAGCTGGATTAAGTTTGAAAATTTTGATCAGGTTTTGAATAATTTTTACGCTTCTTATTTTGCAGGCGCTTTGTTATTGCCAAGAAAATTGGTTGTAGACAAAATCAACAATTTCCTAACTAATGAAAAACCGAATCCAGAAGAATTTGTTTCGTTAATTGAAAGCTTTGAGGTTTCGCCAGAGTCCTTTTATCAGCGCTTAACCAATTTATTACCGAAAGATTTTCAGCTGAAAAATTTATTCTTTTTAAGAATGTCACACCCCATTGGCTCGGATATTTATCAGATAAAAAAGGAACTTCACATTACGAATCAGCAGGAACCGCACGCTAACGAAACTAACGAGCATTATTGCAGAAGATGGGTTTCTGTAAAAACCATAAATGAAGCTATAAGTCAAAACAAATCTCATTTTTTTGATGCTCAAATTTCGAGTTATGTGCATAGCGGTAATGAATATTTGGTTTTTTCATCAGCAACAAAAGACCCTTTTGTAGAAAATAATATTCGCGACATTTCTGTTGGAATTTTAATTAATCCAACAATGAAAAAGAAATTTAAATTCATTGAAGGAAAACCTCTTATTAAACGAATTGTTGGCGTTACGTGCGAAACTTGCTCCGTGAAAGATTGTTTAGAAAGAGCCGCTCCTCCAATTGCCTTGGAAATAAAAAAACGCCACGACAACACGGATTTTGTTGTCCAGCAGTTTATTAATCAATACAGTTAGAAATCATGAAATATTTATTTATAATAGTAACCCTGCTTTCTATTAGCATAAACCAGAAAACAGACAAACTTAACGGGCGTTATAGTTATTTTATAGAAGAAAACAATTCGTATATCCAAAAAGATAAAATTACTTTTAAGGATAGTATTTTTGTGTTTGATAACAAGTTTATGCCCAAAGGAAAAATTTCTTATGGTAATACAATACTATTGGACAATTTCATCAATACAGATTTGATTATCAGCATTTCGAAAGATCAAATTCAAAAAGATACGATTCCGTTTTATATGCATGACAGGAAAAGTTCCTCTGTTAATTATCTTGATGAAGTGATTGGAAAAGGGAAATTGGTTAAGATAAAATAGTTTAGTTTTTTATATAATCTTGCAAAGTCGCGAAGTTTTATTTTCTTTGAACGCAATTGCTTAACGCAATCTTGTCATCCTGAGGAACGAAGGATCACACTCGGAACTCGGCAAAGATTGGCGATTATGCAGGTGGAATTTCTTGTGTGATCCTTTGTTCCTTAGGATAACAAATTGGAACCTTAAAGCCTTCTTGTTTTGAATTCAGGCAACTTCTTAAAACAAAAACTTCTCATTTAGCCCTGATACATCAGCTTATAGTTAATGCCGTTAAATCATTTTTTAATCTTTTATTTTTTGTAGTTTCGCTTCTTAAAAAGAAAGAATAATTTTACAAAATTTAGACGCCTAAAAAGTAACATCTAAATATAACCTGATTAAACTGTTTTTAATTATGAAAAAATTGAATGACACTATTCCTGAATTATTACAAAGAGGTTTAAATGCACAAGACGACCATTTACGCACTCCGCTAATTTTGGCAGTAATTACGAACGATATAGAAAGAGTTAAAGAATTATTAAAGCTTGGTGCTGACGTTTCAATTGTTGATTATGGAGGAGAAAATATATTACACTGTCGTCATTGCACGGGATAATTTAGAAATACTAAATATTATTCTTGACACAAATATCGATGTCAACCTGAAATCTATGGGTAAATATTTCAGTAGTACTGCCCTTCATTGCGCATCTGCAAAAGGATCACCAGTATCGGTACCAGTACTTCAAACGTTGCTGGAACATGGAGCAGATCCAAACATACAAGATAAGAAGAAAATGACTGCTTTGCATTGGGTTGTAGCATTTCAAGAGGAATTGGAAGCATTAAAAATTCTTTTGAAGTTTGGAGCTAATGTGAACAATAGAAACAATCAAGGAGTTACAGTATTAATGTCAGCGGCTATAAATGGAATTTTGGAATGTGTTCAAATTCTCGTTCTGGCTGGAGCAGAAATGAATGTTGCGGCAAAAGATGGTTTCACCGAACTTATGTGTGCCGCTTATTATGGCCATGAAGAAATTGCAAAATACCTGCTGGCAAATGGCGCAGACAAAAACGCGATAGCAAAAAAAGGAGAAACAGCACTTTCTATTGCTAAAAAGAAAAACTTTAATAGTATTGTTGATATACTCGAATCAAACTAAAATTTATTAATTTACAGATGAACTAATTCCATCACAATCTTGTAATCCTGAGGAACGAAGGATCACACTCGGAACTCGGCAAAGATTGGCGATTATGCAGGTGCAATTTCTTGTGTGATCCTTCGTTCCTTAGGATGACAAAACCGCGTGCTTACTTTGAGACTAAATGATTTTTTAGCAAAAACGTTGAAGGAACAAATCTTTGTCGAGTTACTTGCGGATATCTTTCCTTGGTCGAGATGACAAAACCGTGTGGTTACTGTGAGACCAAATAATTTTTTTAGCAAAAACTTTGAATAAACATATCTTTGTCGAGCTTCGAGTGTGATCCTTCGTTCCTCAGGATTGTACAAACTGGAACCTTTGAACCTCTGCAACTTTGAGTCTCTGCACCTTCTTATAAAAATGAAACTTCTAATTTAGCCCCGATAGAACTGGAAATCCTTTTATGCTGGGGTTCAGCATAAAAGATTGGAAGGTATAGCGGGACTTCAGGTCTTTTGAAAACCAAAATTTCTGTCGCCAAAAAACAAGAAAAACCTTTGAACCTTTGTAAATTTAAGTCTTTGCACCTAAAAACCTTAGCCTCTTAGAACCTCAGAAACTTAGAGCCTTAAAGAACTTAATCTAGATTAAGTGCTTTTCCTTGATGTTGGTCGTAAATTTGTACCATAATAATAACACAAAGGAAAACATCATGGAAAATATAGTATTACATAAAGCAGAAACAAGAGGAAACGCAAATCATGGATGGTTGAACGCTTATCACAGCTTTAGTTTTGCGAGCTGGTACAATCCAGATAGAATTCAGTTTGGAGCACTTCGTGTTTTAAACGATGACACGATTGCTGGGGGAATGGGTTTTGGAACGCATCCTCACGATAATATGGAAATCATTACGATTCCGTTAGAAGGTGATTTAGCTCACAAAGACAGCATGGGAAATACTGAAATCATTAAAAATGGAGATATTCAGGTTATGAGTGCGGGTACTGGAGTGCAAGCACAGTGAGTTTAATCCAAATGCAGATCAGCAGACTAAATTATTACAGATTTGGTTGTTTCCAAATAAGAGAAACGTTACGCCGCGTTACCAGCAAATTACTTTGGATGTTGCAGACAGACACAATAAATTATCTCAGATTTTATCTCCAAATGCAGATGATGAAGGTGTTTGGATTCACCAAGATGCCTGGTTTAACATGGGGAATTTTGATTCTGGCGTAAGTACTGAATATAAAATCAAAAAAGAAGGAAACGGAGTTTATGCTTTTGTTTTAAAAGGAAACGTTACGATCAACGGTCAGGAATTAAATACTCGTGATGCTGTTGGAATTTCAGGAACTGATATTTTAAACATTCAGGCAAATACTGATGCTGAATTTTTATTGATGGACATTCCGATGAACTATTAATTCGACAGCAATTTTTCAAACAACAAAAACAATACAAACGGACAAAATTATTCCTTTTCATTTCTTAATATAGGTTAAGTGCCGAATGAAGACACCTGATGTAACTTTGTCCTATCAAAATGAAATTAATTATTTAAAAATAAAAATTATGGCAACTACAAAATGGTCAATTGACCCAACTCACTCAGAAATTGGTTTTAAAGTTAAACACATGATGTTTACAAATGTTTCAGGAAAATTTGGAACTTACGATGCAACAATTACTACAGAAGGAGAAGATTTCGAAAACGGCGCGATTGAATTTTCTGGCGATATCGCTTCTATCGATACTGCAAATGCAGATAGAGACGGGCATTTAAGAAGTGCAGACTTTTTTGATGTAGAAAACAATCCAAAATTAACTTTCAAAGGTTCATCTTTCAAAAAAATTGATGCTGGTGATTACCAATTAACTGGTGATTTAACGATCAAAGGTGTTTCTAAAGAAGTGAAATTTCCTGTAGAATTTAGCGGTATCATGACTGATCCTTGGGGAAATACTAAAGTAGGTTTAAGCATAGAAGGAAAAATTAATCGTAAAGATTGGGGTTTAAACTGGAACTCAGCTCTTGAAACTGGAGGAGTTTTAGTTGGAGAAGAAGTAAAATTAAACATTGAATTACAATTTGTAAAACAAGCTTAATTTTAAAAATAGGTTTTAATTTGGTTGGTTAAAAAGCCTGCTCTTTTTAGGAAGTGCAGGCTTTTTTGTTTTTTGACTTGCCACGAATTACACGAATTTTCACTAATTTTTTATCTGCTAAGTGTACAAAAATTAATTCGTGGAAATTCGTGTAATTCGTGGCAAACTTAAAAATCATCGCACAGTATTTCGAAATTCTGTTGGTGACAATCCTGTTTGTTTTTTGAAGAATCGAGAGAAATACGAATAATCTTCGTAACCCACTTTAAAGGCGACTTCATTTACTGCTAATTGTTTATCAATCAGCATTCTTTTTATTTCGAGAATTACGCGGTCGGTAATCACTTCTGTCGCGGTTTTTTGGAGAATTTCATTGCAGATTCTGTTCAAATGCTTCAAAGTGATATTTAGTTTTTCTGCGTAGAAAGACGGCAGTTTTTCAGCTCTGAAATATTCTTCTAAAAGTGATTCAAATTTATTGATTTTAATATTGTACGAATGGGTTTGATGTGAATAGGTTTCGCTGTACTTTCTCGAAATTTCGATGTGAATGCAATCCAGCAGATTCAACAATTTATCCAATTGCAATTTATTATTTTGAAGATTTTCCTCAATCAATAAATTAAAATACGGAAGAATTTTTGGCATTTCATTTTCTTCAAAAACCATCTCAGGACGATTATGAATCGAATGATAAAAATTATAATCGTTGATATTTTTCTGTCCGAAATATAAATTATATAATTCCTGCGAAAAGATAATTACAAAACCTTCAATATCTTCAGACAAATTCCAATGATGCATTTGTCCTGGTCGCAAAACAAACAAACTTCCTCTTTTTATTTCAAATTGATCAAAATCGACCTCGTGTTGTCCTGAACCATTGGTGAAAAACACCATTAAATACGAATCATGACGATGTGGTTCTTCGACAAAGCTGTGACTCTTTAAATGTTCTTTAAATGTATTTACATAAAAATCACGATGAATATCATTGCGACTAAAATTCTGTACGCTGTAAATGGGATATCTTTTCATAACACGATTAAATTTTAGATTTTAGTCCCGAAGCCTCGGGATTAGATTGTAGATTTTTGGAATTTGGAATTTGGAATTTGGAATTTGGAATTTGGAATTTGGAATTTCTTTTTTTGGAATTTCTTTTTTTGGAATTTCAAACAACATGTCCTTATTGTGCTATAATACGCGAAGATATAAAAAAGACTTTTATCTTACTCTGAATTACCTTTGTATAAATAAAAACCATCAAGATCATGTCAAGTGCATTAACTCATATTCTAAGCAACGAATGTCCTGTTTGTCATAAAGGAAAAGTTTTTAAAGACAATAATATTTTTCTAACTTTTGGTTTACCAAAAATGAATGAATACTGCAGTCATTGCAATTACAAGTTCCAAAAAGAACCGGGATATTTCTTTGGCGCCATGTACGTAAACTACGGATTAACAGTCGCTCAAGGAATTGCAACTTATTGTATTGCTCAATTTTTCTTCGATCAAACATTTGATTTAAGAATCATTCCTATTATTGCTGTTGTCATTACTTTACTCACTTCTTTTAATCTCCGATTTTCAAGATTAGCATGGATTTATATGTTTAAAGATTATACGAGCTAAAAAAATACTATTTTTGCCTTCCAATTGAAACTAATTTTCAATTTTAAAAAAAGTAAAAATTAAATTAGACAAATGAAAGCATACGTATTTCCAGGTCAGGGCGCGCAATTTACAGGAATGGGCAAAGACTTATATGAAAACTCGGCTTTAGCCAAAGAATTATTCGAAAAAGCCAATGAAATTTTAGGTTTCAGAATTACAGATATTATGTTCGAAGGTACTGCCGAAGAACTAAAAGAAACTAAAGTAACGCGACCGGCTGTATTTTTACACTCAGTTATTTTAGCAAAAACTTTAGGCGAAGATTTTAAACCAGAAATGGTTGCAGGACATTCTTTAGGCGAATTTTCAGCATTGGTTGCCAACGGAACTTTATCTTTTGAAGATGGTTTGAAATTAGTTTCTCAACGCGCTTTGGCAATGCAAAAAGCGTGCGAAATCACCCCATCTACAATGGGCGCTGTTTTAGGCTTAGCGGATAATGTTGTTGAAGAAGTTTGCGCTTCTATTGACGGAGTTGTGGTTGCGAGCAAATTATAACTGCCCAGGACAATTGGTAATTTCTGGAGAGACTTCAGCTGTTGAAAAAGCTTGTGAAGCGATGAAAGCGAGCAGGAGCAAAACGTGCTTTAATTTTACCTGTTGGAGGAGCATTTCACTCACCAATGATGGAGCCAGCAAGAGAAGAATTGGTGCAGACGATTGAATCAACTACATTCTCTACTCCTATCTGCCCTGTTTACCAAAACGTTACTGCAAATGCAGTTTCTGATGCAGACGAAATCAAAAAGAACTTAATCATTCAATTGACTGCTCCTGTAAAATGGACTCAATCAGTTCAGCAAATGATCGCCGACGGCGCTACTTTGTTTACTGAAGTTGGTCCAGGAAAAGTATTAGCTGGTTTGATTAATAAAATTGATAAAGAAGCTGTTACTGCTAATGCTTAATTTTTAAGTATTCAGTCTCGGTTTTCAGTTTTCAGTTATCGATATTAAATAAAAAATCCTCATGAACTAAATGTTTATGAGGATTTTGTTTTATAGCTCTTTTGCTTCTTCGCTGTAATTATTTGTAATTCCTGTTATTACATAATTTTGGTTTCTTTTCTCAAAGAAAATATACCAAGTTGTTCTGACAGTTGGCTTGTAAAAAATATAATTTGAACCTAAATATTGAAGTGCTTTTGGGGTTTTCTTATGAGGAGTTTTTTTTATTCTTTCTGGTATTGCATTATGTATATCAGAAACATAATCTTCTGCAGATTCAATAAAACCAAAATATTCTTTTTTATATAACGTTACAACTAAATCATCTAGGTATCGAATTACTTCTGGCGTAAAAATAACTTCTATTTCCCCCACCATTCTCTAATTCTTCTAATAGATTCAGCCTTTGCTTGTTCCGGCGTTAACCCTCTTGCAAACTCAGCATCAAAATCAAAAGTTTCAGGATCTATTCCTTTAAATTTAGGTTTTTGAATTTCGTATTCTACTCTAGGCTCTTCAACCTTATCATTTTTTTTATCTTCTTTTTTCGAATTCATAATTCCTACAATTTTATCTTACAAAATTACAAAATAAATTGAATTAAAATAAAAATCCCAAATGATAAATTCATTTGGGATTTTTTATATTTAGTTTTCAACTAAAAACTTAAACTGCGACTGAAGACTAAACTAAGAGCGAACTTTCTGCTCCCATTTCCAAGCACTTGCCATTGCTTCGTCTAAACTTAATTCTGCTTTCCAGCCTAAAACGTTGTTTGCTTTATCTGTATTTGCATAAGCTTCGGTGATATCGCCTTCGCGACGAGGCTTAATTACGTATGGCAGTTTTTTATCGCTTACTTTTTCAAAACTCTGAATTACTTCCAAAACAGAACTTCCTGTGCCAGTTCCCAAATTAAACGTTTCAACCTTCGCTAAATTCTTTTTATTGAATAAACGCTTCAAAGCAATTACGTGCGCTTTCGCTAAATCGACAACGTGAATATAATCACGAACTGCGGTTCCGTCCGGCGTTGGATAATCATTTCCGAAAACAGATAATTCCTGACGCAGTCCCATTCCTGTTTGTGTTATAAACGGAACCAAATTTTGAGGAACTCCTAAAGGTAATTCTCCAATTTCTGTACTTGAATGTGCTCCAACCGGGTTAAAATAACGCAATAAAATCGCGCTGATATTAGTCACTTTAGCAGTATCTGTAATAATTTCTTCTCCAATTTGCTTCGTATTTCCGTAAGGAGACATTGCTGTCTGAACTGGAGCATCTTCTGTAATTGGCATTTTTTCGGCTTGACCGTAAACTGTACAAGAAGAACTAAAAATAAAACTTGCTTCCGGTTTTTGCTGTAATTCTTGTAAAAGATAAACTAAACTACTAATGTTGTTTTCATAGTATAATAACGGTCGCTCAACACTTTCTCCAACTGCTTTTGACGCTGCAAAATGAATAACCCCAGTAACATCATTGTGTTTTTTAAAGAAATCCTGAACGGCACTTTTTTCTCTTAAATCAATTTTTTCGAATAAAGGCGTTTTCCCCGTAATGGCAGTAATTCCTTTTAAAACATCTTCTGAAGAATTCGAAAGATTATCAATTATTACCACTTCAAAACCTTCATTTTGCAATTCGACTACCGTGTGAGAACCAATAAACCCAAGTCCTCCTGTTACTAATACTTTCATATATTTTTTTTAGATTATAGAAAATAGAATAAAGAATATAGATTTCAATTTCTATAATTCTTTTTCTATCATCCTTTATATTTCTATTCTCCTTATTCTATTCTCTTTGTTCTATTTTCTTTATTCTATTTTCTCTATTCTATTTTCTCTATTCTATTCTCTTTATTCTTATTTTAAAAACTCTAAGACAGAATCTGTAATAAATTTAATTTGTTCATCATCAAGTTCTGTATGCATTGGCAAAGCAATTACTTCTTGAACCAATTGATTTGTAACTGGAAATTGCTCTTCTTTATAACGAGGATCCACATATGCTTTTTGCGAATGCAATGGAATTGGGTAATAAATCGCACATGGAATTCCTTTGTCTAATAAATATTGCATTAAAGCATTTCGATCAGCATCTATAATTCTTAATACATATTGATGAAAAACATGATCATTTTCATCTGCATCAAAATCTGGTGTAATAATATGTGCATTTCCTGCAAAAGCCGCATTGTATTTTGAAGCCGCTAAACGACGCGCTTCATTATATTGATCCAATAAAGGAAGTTTTGCATTTAAAACCCCAGCTTGAATACTATCCAAACGAGAATTCACCCCTACAACATCATGATGGTATCGCTCGTACATTCCGTGATTTACAATTCCGCGGATTACATGCGCTAGTTTATCATCATTTGTAAAAATAGCACCACCATCTCCATAACATCCTAAATTTTTAGAAGGAAAGAAAGAAGTTGTCGCAACATGACCAATTGTACCCACCTTGCTTTTTGCTCCAGATTTAGAAATATAATCTGCACCAATTGCTTGTGCATTATCTTCGATTACATATAAATTATGCTCAGCGACAATTTCCATAATCGCATCCATATTAGCGACACGGCCAAATAAATGTACAGGAACAATTGCTTTTGTTTTTGGTGTGATTGCTTTTTTAACAGCGTCGATATCAATATTCATATTTACCATATCAACATCAACCAAAACTGGTGTTAATTGCAATAATGCAATTACCTCAACAGTAGCGACAAAAGTAAAATCGGCTGTAATAACCTCATCACCTGGCTTTAGGTCCAATCCCATCATTGCGATTTGCAGGGCATCAGTTCCATTTGCACAAGGAATAACGTGTTTTGCACCTAAATAATCTTCAAGATTTTTTTGAAATTGATGAACTAAAGGTCCGTTTATATAAGTATTTGTATCTAAAACCTCTTGAATTGAAGCATCTACAGTAGATTTTATTTTTTCATATTGACTTTTCAAGTCAACCATTTGAATTTTTTTCATTTTGAATACTATTTAAAAAGTAAAGATTCTATTATAGATAGAAATCTCTAAAAGGAGGAACAAAAATAGTTATTAATAGCTTCAAACCAATGAAAATAGTCGAAAGAAATGTAATTTAGTCGCAAAAATTATTACATGCTTTTTTTATACAATTTAGTCGTTTCTTTAGCGGGGTTTTTCCTTAGAATCATAGCGTTGTTTAGTCCAAAAATCAAGCTTTTTGTTGAAGGCCGAAAAAATGTCTTTGCAATTTTAGAAGAAAAAATAAAACCCGAAGACAAAACGATATGGTTCCATTCGGCTTCACTTGGCGAATACGAGCAAGGACTTCCTGTGATTGAAAAAATCAAAGAAAAATATCCTTCACATAAAATTATTGTAACCTTTTTTTCCCCTTCTGGATACGAAGTGCGTAAAAATAACACAGTTGCAGATATTACTATTTACCTTCCGTTAGACACAAAAAGCAATGCAAAGAAATTTTTAAAACTAGTTCATCCCGAACTTGCTTTTTTTATTAAATATGAATTTTGGCTCAATTATTTAAAAGAATTAGAGGAAAGCAAAACTCCAACTTATTTGATTTCAGGAATTTTCAGAGACAATCAAATGTTTTTTAAATGGTACGGAGGTTTTTACAGAAAAGCTTTAAAAGCATTTACTTTCTTTTTTGTCCAAAACGAAAGTTCTAAGCAAAAAATTCAATCCATTGGATTTGATAATGTAATTGTTTCCGGCGATACACGTTTTGATCGCGTTGTCGCCATTTTAGAAAGAGACAACAAACTGGATTATATCGAAAATTTCAAAAACAACAAAAAGACCATCGTCATTGGAAGTTCATGGCCTAAGGATGAAGTTTTAATAGCCGAATATATCAATCAAGCACCTGATGATGTTAAATTTATCATTGCCCCACACAATATTAAAGCTGATCAAATTTCAAACCTTAAATCACAAATTACAAAATCAACGGTTTTATTTTCAGAAAAAGAAAATAAGGATTTATCAAGTCGCGATGTTTTTATAATCGACACCGTTGGCCTTTTAACGAAGATCTACAGTTACGGAACAATTGCTTATGTGGGCGGTGGATTTGGAAATCCTGGAATTCACAATATTTTAGAACCTGCTTGCTTTCGGAATTCCAATTGTAATAGGACCTAATTATTCTAATTTCGCAGAAGCTATTTCTCTAGTAAACCTAGAAGGATGCACGGTTATTTCTAATATTAAAGAACTAAAAATCACTTTCGACCAACTACTACTTGATAATGAAGTATTTACAACTAGAAGCAGGATTTGTAAATCATTTATTCAAGACAATCAAGGAGCAACAGAAACCATTATAAAAAGCGTTTTAAAACCTCTTGAATCTTAAATTTTAGATCGATTACAGACTTTTTGCGATAATTAAATCCATAAAAATATATTTTTTGCACATTTGAAAGAATCGAATATTCTATAAAAAACAAAATAAACCACAACAAACGCAATTAAAAGAGCCAAAACAGCGATAGAATTTTCAACAAAAAATAAATTAGACAAAACATACCATAATATAATTTATTTTTGTTATTTTGGCATATTATTTGATAACTAAGATAATCGTGAGTAAGGAAAATATTTTAAAAAAAAAGTGAAAAAATATTTTACGTATTAAAAAATTTATATCTTTGCCACGAATTAATAATTAACCTTTTATAATAAAGTAAGATGAAAAAAGTATTTTTAAGTTTAGCTGTTGTTGCTGTTTTAACTGTTGTATCTTGTAAAAAAGCTGACAGCTGCTCGCTTCAGAAGTCGCTGTAGATTCTACTGCTGTTACTGTTGATTCAGTCGCTGCTGTTGTTGATTCAGTCTAGCTGCAACTGTTGATTCTGCTTCGCTGCTAAAGTTGATTCAGTCGCTGCTAAAGTAGAAGAAGTAAAAAAATAATTAGAACCTAAGTTCTAACGATTTTAAAACCATCTTTTAGATGGTTTTTTTTATGATTAATTTCGACATTAATCCTATTTCAATAATAATAAAAAAAAGCGTTTACAAATTGTAAACGCTTTTTTTTATTCCGCAACTTCATCTTCATTTTCCTCATCTTCATCACCAAAAATAGATTCACTTGACGAGAAATCCAAAATCTCCGATTTAGAAGAATAAGTCACAATCTCTTTTATACCTTTTTGCAAAAGCAATTCAGTACTGTATTTTCGACTTGTAGCAAAGTGAACTTCACCCAGCATCAATTTAAAAAAATACTTACCTCCAGACCCTTTAAACTTCAAAAACCTTGCAAGATCAATATTCTTCTTAAACTTTTCAATATCCTCCTCACACTCAAATCTCAATTCATAACTCAAACTCGTAAAGATAACCTTCCCCCTGCGCGAAGTAAATGTAAATTTATACTCATCATTAAACCGCTTGCTAATTACAAAAGCCCCCATTTACAATTTTAGATTTTAGATTGTTGATTGTTGATTGTTGATTGTTGATTGTTGATTGTTGATTGTTGATTGTTGATTGTTGATTGTTGATTGTTGATTGTTGATTGTTGATTGTTGATTGTTGATTGTTGATTGTTGATTGTTGATTGTTGATTGTTGATTGTTGATTGTTGATTGTTGATTGTTGATCACATATAAATTTACTGCGTAAATTTATTATTTCAAATTTAAATTTACACAATAAAAAAAGCCTCTTCAAAAGAAGAGGCTTTAGTACTCAGAGCGGGACTTGAACCCGCACGAACATTGCTGTTCACTGGATTTTAAGTCCAGCGTGTCTACCAATTTCACCATCCGAGCATAATATGGTTTTTGAGCGAAAAACGGGGCTCGAACCCGCGACCTCGACCTTGGCAAGGTCGCGCTCTACCAACTGAGCTATTTTCGCGTTTCAAATTCTATTTAAGAACTCTGCAATACTCAACTTGTTTCGTATTGCGAGTGCAAATTTAGGACATTTATTCAATTAAACAAGCGTTTTTTGAAAAAAAAGTTTACTTATTTTATAATGTTCTGATAACCTAAACTTTAAACTTGAAAATTTTTTGAAATTATTTTTTAACCAGCATTCTTTTGATTTCATTCAGCTTCATCAATGCTTCAACTGGTGTGATTGCATTAATATCTAGACTCAAAATCTCTTCTTTTATTTCTTCTAATAATGGATCATCCAAATTAAAGAAACTCATCTGCATTTCATCATTAGTCGCTTTTATTCCATGTAAAGCGTCACTCGAATGATTCTTCTCCAGCTTCTTTAAAAGTTTTTGTGCTCTAGAAATAACAAGTCGCGGCATTCCAGCCATTTTTGCTACGTGGATTCCGAAACTATGTGCACTTCCTCCTTTTACAAGCTTTCTAACAAACAAAACAGTATCTTTTAATTCTTTTACCGCGACGTTAAAATTCTGAATTCTAGGCATCGATTCTGTCATTTCATTCAACTCATGGTAATGCGTCGCAAAAAGTGTTTTTGCCCTGCCTGGATGTTCGTGCAAAAATTCGGCAATTGCCCAAGCAATAGAAATTCCATCATACGTACTAGTTCCTCTTCCAATCTCATCTAAAAGAACCAAACTACGATCTGAAATATTATTCAAAATCGAAGCCGTTTCATTCATTTCAACCATAAAAGTAGATTCACCCATCGAAATATTATCGGAAGCTCCTACTCTGGTAAAAATTTTATCCACAATTCCCATTCTAACGCTGTCTGCAGGAACAAAACTCCCCATCTGCGCCAAAAGTACAATTAAAGCTGTCTGTCTTAAAATAGCCGACTTACCAGACATGTTCGGACCCGTGATCATAATCAACTGCTGTGTTTCTCTATCAAGAAAAACATCATTTGCAATATAAGGTGTTCCTACCGGCAATTGTTTTTCAATTACTGGATGTCTTCCGTTTTTAATATCCAATTCAAACGTTTCGTCAATTTCTGGCTGTACATATTGGTTTTCAACTGCCATTTGCGTAAACGAACACAAACAGTCTAACTGCGCGACCAAATAAGCATTCATTTGAACCGGCTTAATATAAGTGCTAATCCAAGCTACTAATTGCTCAAAAAGCTCGCTTTCTATTTTATATATCTTTTCTTCAGCTCCTAAAATCTTGGTTTCATATTCTTTCAACTCTTCCGTAATATAACGTTCTGCGTTTACCAAAGTCTGTTTACGAATCCATTCTTCTGGAACTTTATCTTTATGCGTATTTCGAACTTCGATATAATATCCAAAGACATTATTAAATGAAATTTTCAATGAAGAAATCCCCGTTCTTTCTGATTCTCTTTTTTCAATTCCTTCCAAAAATTCTTTTCCAGAAGTTGAGATCGCACGAAGCTCATCCAATTCTTCACTAATCCCGCTTGCAATTGCATTTCCTTTTGAGATTGCAACCGGCGCATCTTGATTTAAGGTAGTTTTAATTTTTTCGCGAAGAAGCTCACAAGCATGCAGACTATCTCCAATTACTTTCACCGCTTCCTGCGGACTTTCGAGCGCAAGTGTTTTTATCGGAATAATAGCGCCTAGGGATTCTTTCAAATAAACAATTTCTCTAGGCGATACTTTTCCTGCTTGCTATTTTAGAAATCAAACGTTCCAAATCTGAAATCTGCTTAATTTGATATTGAATATTATGCAGAATTTCTGGATTCGATTTCAAGTAAGCCACAACTTCATGTCGGCTTTTCACTTTATTTGCATCTTTTAAAGGAAGCGCAAGCCAGCGTTTTAACAAACGTCCTCCCATTGGAGAAAGTGTTTTATCTATAACATCCAAAAGCGTAACTGCATTTGGATTATAACTATGGTATAATTCTAAGTTTCTAATCGTAAAACGATCCATCCATACATACGCATCTTCTGCAATACGCTGAATCGCCGTGATATGCTGTACACGATTGTGTTGTGTTTCTGATAAATAATACAAAATAGCACCAGAAGCAATAATTCCTTCTTTCAATTCCTCAACCCCAAACCCTTTTAAAGAAACGGTTTGAAAATGTTTTGTCAGTGTTTCTAAAGCATAATCTTCTTTATAAATCCAGTCTTCTAGATAAAAACTATGAAAATCTTCACCAAAAGCACTTTTAAAATCGCCTTTATTATTCTTTGGGACCAAAACCTCACTTGGATTAAAGTTCTGTAATAATTTATCAATGTATTCGGCATTTCCCTGAGCAGTTAAAAACTCTCCTGTTGAAACATCCAAAAAAGCAACCCCAATATTTTTATTGGCAAAATAAACAGATGCTAAAAAGTTATTTGATTTTGAATGCAATACTTCATCATTTAAAGAAACACCAGGAGTTACAAGTTCCGTTACGCCTCTTTTGACAATTGTTTTAGTCATTTTTGGATCTTCAAGCTGATCACAGATTGCTACTCGAAGTCCAGCTTTAACTAGTTTTGGCAGATAGGTATTTACAGAATGATGCGGAAAACCAGCCAGAGCTGTTTCAGTTTCAGACCCTGCTCCTCTTTTAGTTAGTGTTATTCCTAAAATTTTTGAAGCTCTAATGGCGTCTTCTCCAAAGGTTTCATAAAAATCTCCTACTCTGAAAAGCAGACATGCATCAGGATATTTAGCCTTGATTTCGTTGTACTGTTTCATTAAAGGTGTTTCTTTCACCACTTTCTCTTTAGTTGCCAAATTATTATGTTTTAAATGAAAAATTAAGACAGCGAATTTAAGATTTTTTGACGGCATATCGAAAACTTCAAAAATTAAAATATTTTAAGATATTTTTAGGTTGTGATTTAAGATTTTTACATAGCTTTGTTTATCATTAAAAAAGACCCTAGAAACAATGAAAAAAATAATTTTATTCGCTATGTTAGCTGTAGCTGGTATTACGGCTACGAATGCACAAACAACTAAAAAAGCTAAGACTGCTAAAGTTGCAAAAGTTGAAGGAGCTGGAATGGCTTTTGAAACTGAAACTATCGATTACGGAACTATCGCTCACAATGCTGATGGAAAACGTGAGTTTGTTTTTGTAAACAACGGAACTAAACCATTGATTATTACAAACACTCAAGGATCTTGCGGATGTACTGTTCCAACTACTCCAAAAGAGCCAATCGCACCAGGTGCTAAAGGTGTTATCGGTGTAAAATATGCTACTGACAGAGTTGGTGCTTTTACAAAAACGGTAACTGTTACTTCTAACGCAGAAGGACAGCCTACAAAAACCCTTACTATTAAAGGTACTGTTTTACCAGATCCAGTAAAAAGCTAATCTGAAAAACATTTAAAATAAATCGAAAAAGCTTCCTTATCTTTGGAAGCTTTTTTTATGACTTGAATTCAACACCAATGAGAAAACTCGAAAACAGCGAACTGGACCGCAAATCAATTGAAGATTTTAAGAAATCTGAAAAAACACCTCTAATATTAGTTTTAGATGATATCCGAAGCCTTCATAATATTGGTTCTGTTTTTAGAACTGCAGATGCGTTTTTGATCGAAAAAATAATCTTATGCGGTATTACTGCAACTCCTCCAAATAAAGAAATTCATAAAACTGCTTTAGGTGCAACTGAAACTGTCATTTGGGAACATCATGAAAATGTCCTTGAAGTTATTGAAAATCTCAAAAAAGAAAATGTTCTAACAATGGCAATAGAGCAGGTCGAAAGTGCGATTTTTCTTCAAGATTTTAAAACTGAAAAAAATCAAAAATATGCATTGGTTTTTGGTAATGAAGTATATGGTGTAGCCCAAGAAGCCGTTGCAATATGCGACGGATGTATTGAAATTCCTCAGCTTGGAACCAAACACTCTCTTAATATTGCAGTAAGTGCTGGAATTGTGGTTTGGGATTTATTTCAAAAAATAAACTGGTCAAAATAGAAATTTATTTTTTTATAATTTATTAGTTGATATTTTTAACGAATGAAAAATATCAAATTACCAGTTATTCTTCTTTTGTTTTACGCTTTAAGTTTTAATTTTTCAATTGCAAATGAAAATAGAGAAACTTTTAACAAAAACAATGCACTAACTTCAAAACATCCCATAAAACCAAAAATAAAAAAGTCAAAAAAAAATAATTTTGTAATTGATCCGCCTAAACTTATTGCGCAAGGAGATCAAATTTACTGCCCGCAGACTTCTATCAATATTGTTACTGATTTTACCATTAATCACGATCCTGCAGAAAATGGAACACAAGTACTTTATATTCAAATCTCATCAGGATATTCCAGTGGTTTTGATCAATTAGAATTAACAAATGCGTCGTTACATCCAAATATTGTAACGAGTTGGGACGCAACTTCTGGAAAATTAAGATTGTCTGGATTAAACGCGGCTACTGAAACACCTTATGCTGATTTTGTTGCGGCTGTAAAAGATGTTGTATTTAACAATTCGGTCGCGACGGCTTCTGGAACAAGAACATTTTCTATCACAATAGGACAAGCCAATTATCTTCCTTCTACGGGACATTATTATTTATTTATTCCGAATGTGGGAGTCACTTGGACAAATGCAAGAGATTTAGCTTCGGCAAGTACTTATTATGGACTTCAAGGATATTTAGCCACTATTTCATCAACAGATGAAGCCAAACTAATAGGTGAACAAGCTTCTGGAACAGGATGGATTGGAGGAAGCGATGCTGAAACAGAAGGTATTTGGAAATGGGTAACCGGCCCTGAAGCTGGAACTATTTTCTGGAATGGAAACGCAAATGGCTCAACTCCAAATTTTGCATTTTGGAATTCGGGCGAGCCCAACCAACAAGGAGATGAGGACTATGCCCATATTACACAGCCAGGTGTTGGAATAAGAGGCTCTTGGAATGATTTATCAAACACTGGAGACTCGAATGGTAACTATCAGCCAAAAGGATATGTTGTAGAATATGGCGGCATGCCGGGCGAAGTTCCTTTAGAAATTGCCGCAAGTACCAAAATTACTATTCCAGTCGCAACTCCAGCTACTAATCTGAACGCTGTTTGCGATTCAGGAACTTTTACGTTTAATGCAACAGCAACGATCGGAGCAACAATTCGTTGGTTTGATACTGCAATTGGGGGTAATTTATTAGGAACGGGAACTTCTTACACAACTCCATCAATAAGTACAACTACAACTTATTATGTAGATGCAGGTTGCGAATCAAACCGAAAATCTGTAACTGCTGTTGTAAATACTACTCCGACAACACCTGTTGCAGAACAAAGTTCTTATTCTAACTGCGGACCTGGAACTGTCACTATGAAAGCGACTTCAAATATTGGAATAATTAATTGGTTTACAACTGCTACAGGAGGTAATAGTGTGTTCACAGGAAGTAGTTTTACAACTCCCACAATTTCAACCAATACAACTTATTATGCCGAAGCTTCAAACAATGGCTGTATTAATTCTACTCGAACTCCTATAGATATCCTAATTTATACACCGCCTGTTATTACGAACGAAACCTTTCCTTTATGCCAGCTTCAAACCATAACACTGGACGCTGGAATTTCTGGAATGAATTATCTTTGGTCAAATGGAGCAACAACACAAACTATTACTGTTAATGCAGGCGGAACTTATACCGTAGATGTTAGTAGCCCTGCTCCTGAAAATTGCACCAGCAGAAAAACTATTATTGTCGAAGAACACAAAATACCACAGATAGATCGTATCGATGTTGAAGGAACAAGAGCTATAATTTATCCTGTTAAAGCTGAAGATTATTTTGAGTATTCTGTAGATGGAATTAATTTTCAAGATTCTAACATTTTTTTTGATGTTCCCGGCGGACTTCAAACGGCATATGCACGTGAAAAAAGTGGTCGCGGACAAGCCACAAAACAATTTGTAGTTCTTGTTTTTCCTCCATTCTTTACTCCTAACAACGATACTTTTAACGATATTTGGGAAGTTACCGGCATGGAAAATTATCCACAGGCAGAAGTCACAATTTTTGATCGATACGGAAAATTAGTTGTCCAATTAAGCAGATCAAAAATGAGCTGGGACGGTAATTTAAACCAAGTCCCGCTTCCCGCTTCTGATTATTGGTACGCCTTAAAAATAGACGATACAATGCCTATTTTACGAGGTCATTTTACTTTAAAGAGATAGTTTTAATTAGAAAATGTGTCAATTTAGAATTAGAAAATGTGTCAATTTGAAAATTAGATAAATAAATATACATAAAGAATTATCTAATTTACTAATTACCACATTAGTTCAACTTCTTCTTGATTTCATCTAAAATAAAAACATAATCTTCGTGTTTTTTTACAAAATCACGGTCAGATACATCAATGATTAAAACATTCAAATCGGTTTGTGATTTTATATATTCTAAATAGCCGTTGTTAATTTTTTCTAAATAAGAAGCTTCGATATTCTGTTCGTAAGTGCGTCCTCGTTTCTTGATGTTTTGCGCTGACCGTTCTGTATTTTGATATAAATAAACATACAGATCTGGTTTTGGCATTTCTTTGTAAATAATATCAAATAAATTTCTGTACAAACGATATTCGTCTTCCTGCAAAGTAATCTTAGCAAAAATCAAAGATTTAAAAATATGATAATCGGCTACTATAAAATCTTTAAACAAATCGAACTGCGCCAAATCATCTGATAACTGCTGATAACGATCGGCTAAAAAGGACATTTCTAGAGGAAAGGCATATCTGTTTTGATCTTTATAAAATTTTGGCAGAAACGGATTATCGGCAAATCTTTCTAAAACCGTTTTGGCATTAAAATCTTCGGCGATTTTATGCACTAAAGTTGTTTTACCGGCACCAATATTGCCTTCAAAAGAAATATAATTAAATTGACTCAACGGGATTTCGTTAAGTGGATTTTTCAAATCCTGAACCACTGTACAAACACTTTCATCTGGAGAAACAGCAATTAATTCCGCGATAGTTTTCTGCAGAATGGGATGTCTCCAATTCAACTTTAAGTCTTTCATCGGCAGTAAAACAAAATTTCTGTTTTGCATTAGCGGATGCGGAATCTGAAGTTTCTCCGAATCAATAATTTCATTATCAAAAACAATCAAATCAACATCGATAATTCTGGACTGATAACCTTCTTGATTCAAGCGGATTCTTCCTAATTCTTTTTCAACTTTTAAAACTTGATTTAGTATTTTTTGTGCAGACGAATTGGTATGCAAAAGAAGTGCACAATTATAAAATGCATCGCTCTCAAAACCCCACGCAGGAGTTTCGTAAAGTTTGGAAACCTGAATGACAGTGCCGACCTTTTGATGGATTAAATCAATACAATTTTGGATGTTTTCTAATCTCGTCAGCCTTGGTTGCTGCCTATCGATAAAACGACTTGATGCTGTAATTTCATAATTAATGCAAATTAACTAAAACTATTTTAGAATTAACCAATATATTTGTGAAACGACACCTTAGATTTTATCTAAATCTTAGATGTCTAATTTGTAACAATTTGCCCTTTTTCGCTACTTATTAAAAAAATATACATATGAAGTTTTTAGGAAATGTACTTGCCACCGTAATTGGTATTTTTGTATTTATTATGCTTTTCTTTTTTGGAGCCGTTTTTATCGTCGCCCTTTTTGGCGGAGACGATAAAGTTTCGGTTAAATCTGATTCGGTTATTGAATTTAATCTAAAGGAAATCAAAGATGATTATGCCGGTAAATATAAAGATCCGTGGGTAACCGCCTTTTCAGATAAAAAAGGAATTGGTTTAACAGATGTTATTAATGCAATCGAAGTTGCAAAAACAGACGATAATATCAAAGGAATATCGATCTTAAATGACGAATCTTCGTTGGGTCTTGCACAATACAAAGATTTGAGAAATGCTCTGGAAAGTTTTAAAAAATCAGGGAAATTTGTTTGGGCCTACGCCAATACATATTCGCAGAAAGAATATTATTTAACCTCTGTTGCTAACACGATTTATATAAATCCTACAGGAGATTTAGATTTTAAAGGACTATCTTCTGAAGTAATGTTCTTCAAGGATTTTCAAGAAAAATCAGGCATTCACATGGAGGTGATTCGTCACGGAAAATACAAAAGTGCCGTTGAGCCTTTTTTACAAAACAGCATGAGTGATGCTAACAGAGAACAAATTACTGCACTTTTAAATTCAATCTGGTCTACAGTTTCTGCCGATATTTCAAAAAGCAGAAATATTCCAGCGCCAAAATTAAACGAAATTGCAAACGGTCTTTTAGCCAGAACTCCAGAAATGGCAAAAGAACAGCATTTGGTAGATATTATTGCTTATGAAGATGTGTACCATAATGCCATCAGAAAAGCTTTAAAAGTAGATCAAGACGAGGATTACAACAAAATTTCAATTCTAGATTATACAAAAAATAATACCACAACTGCCTTAGCAAATACTGTCGCGGATCAAATTGCTATTATTTACGCTCAAGGCGAAATTGGAAGCGGCGAAGGCGATGTAAATACTATTGGAGAGGGATCCATGCGCCGTTCTTTGCAGGAAGCTAGAAAAAATGACGATGTTAAAGCTATTGTTTTAAGGATTGACAGCCCAGGCGGAAGCGCCCTTACTTCTGATTTAATCTGGAGAGAAATTGAAATTACTAAAAAAGTAAAACCAGTTGTTGTTTCTATGGGAAATTATCTTGCTTCGGGCGGTTATTATATTGCCTGCAACGCCAATAAAATATTTGCTGAAAATAATACTATTACAGGATCTATTGGTGTTTTTGGAGTACTGCCTAACTTTACTCCTCTTGCCAATAAATTGGGTATCAATTCTGAGCAGGTAAAAACCCATGAAAATTCGGCTAATTATAGTCCGTTTGTACCAGTTGATGAAAAGTTCAAAGCTTTTACTTTAGAAGGAGTAGAAAAAATTTACAACACTTTTGTAACTCATGTTGCAGAAGGGCGTAAAATGACTTTTGAACAAGTTGATGCAATTGCACAAGGTCGCGTTTGGTCGGGAACAGAGGCTTTAAAATTAGGTTTAGTAGATAAAATTGGCGGATTGAATGCTTGCAATTGCTGAAGTCTGCTAAAATTGCTAAAATAAAAAATTACGGTACGCAGAATTATCCTGAATACGAAAAATCTTTTAATGATCTTCTTTCTAGTATGCCTTTTGCAAAATCTAAAGAAGCTTTTATTAAAGAAGAAATCGGAGAGGAAAATTATCTTCTTATCGAACAGGTAAAGAAATTTCAGAAACAAAAAGGAATACAGGCTATGATGCCTTACGGAATCAACATTTATTAATTTATTTAAGATGAATAAGATAATCCTTTTTTTAACGGTTTTATTTTTGAGCGCTTTAAATGCCCAAAACAAAAAAGAAATTACTTTTAAAGAAGCTCCAGCGGTTCTTAAAATAAACAACGATCAAATATTTGGTACGCTCACGACTCCAGATTTAACCAAAAAATATCCTGTCGCTTTAATCATTGCTGGTTCTGGACCAACGGATAGAAATGGAAATAATCCAATGATGAAAAACAATTCGCTGAAAATGCTGGCAGAAGATTTAGCAAAAAACGGAATTGCATCATTACGATTTGATAAAAGAGGAATTGGCGAAAGCAAACCTGCCGGAGGAGCATCTGAAAGCAGTTTAGTATTTGAAAATTACATTCAAGATGCTAAAAGCTGGATTAATTTTTTAAGACAAGACAAGCGTTTTTCAAAAGTAATCGTAATTGGTCACAGCGAAGGTTCATTAATAGGAATGATTGCCGCTGTAAAAGCAGATAAGTTTGTTTCGATTGCAGGCGCAGGAGATTCTGCAGATAAAATCATCAAAACGCAGATTGGTGCCCGCTCAATGAAACAGCTTAATGACATGACCTTCCCAATAATCGACAGTTTGAAAAATGGATTTACGGTAAAAAAAGTAGATCCAATGTTGATTTCTCTTTTCAGACCCAGTGTTCAGCCTTACTTAATTTCTTGGTTCAAATACAATCCGCAGGAAGAAATAAAGAAACTCACTATTCCTATATTAATTCTGCAGGGAACTAATGACATACAGGTTTCTGTTAAAGATGCTGAAAATCTATCGCAAGCCAATAAAGTCTGCTGAAATGGTGATAATTGACAAAATGAACCACGTTTTAAAAATAGTTGAAGGTGACAGAGATGCCAATTTAGCCAGTTACAACAACGAAACTCTTCCGCTCTCAGAAACACTTGTAGACAAGATCGTTTCGTTTATTCAGAAGTAAATGAAATAAAGCATATTTAAAATCCGTTTGAAACTATATCAAACGGATTTTTTTATTTACTATTTAAGTAAAATTCTTACAATTTAAGAAAACTTTATATGTCACTCTGCTAAAAAAAACTATTTTTGCAGGAGTCGATTTTAATAAGTTAAACCCTCAAATCTATTTATATGTTAAAGAAAGTTTTAAAAATAACTGCCATAGTCATTGTGGTATTTGTTGTCGCATTATTTGCCATTCCGTATTTCTTTAAAGATCAAATTAAAGCCAAAATTGCTGATGCGATTAACGAAAGCGTTGATGCCAAAGTAAGTTTTAAAGATGCTGACTTAAGTTTATTCAAAAATTTTCCAAACGCAACGGTGGGAATTGAAAAACTAGTTATTATCAACAAAGCGCCTTTTGAAGGTGATACTTTAGTTTCGCTTGGCGAATTGAATTTAAAAATGAGTATTAAAGAGCTTTTCAAAGGAAAAGAGGAACCTTTAAACATTCAAGGAATTAGTTCTACAAACGGACTGGTAAATATTATTTTTAATAAAGACGGCGTTGGAAACTTTGACATTGCTTTAAAAGATAAAAAAGAAGACAAAAAAGACGAAGCAGGTAAACCGCTTTCTTTGAAAATTCAAAATTATAAAATCGAGAATTTTACTTTTAGATATATCGATCAAGGTTCAAAAATTAAAATGGTAATAGACAGTTTAAACCACGAAGGAACTGGAGATTTTACCAATTCAAAATTAGATTTGAATACAAAAACTACTGCGAAAGTTTCATTGGACATGGATAAAATGAATTACATGAAAAATGTAAAACTTACTTTAGACGCCGTTCTTGGAATTGATTTGGAAAAAAGCAAATATACTTTTAAAGAGAATAAAGCTTTAATTAACCAATTGCCATTAGAGTTTGATGGTTTTATTCAAATGGCTGAAAACAAACAGATTTACGATTTGAAGTTTAAAACGCCTACTTCATCTTTTACAAACTTTTTAGGTTTAATTCCTTCAGCGTATGCTTCCAGCTTAGACGGCGTAAAAACTACTGGAGATTTTACAGTAGATGGTTTTGCTAAAGGTGAATTAACAGAAACCACTGTTCCGAAATTCAATATTAAAATCGCCTCAAATAATGCTTCATTCCAATATCCAAACCTTCCTAAATCGGTTCAGAATATTGTAATTGATACCAAAATTATCAACGATACTGGAATTCTAAATGATACTTATGTCAATTTAGATAAATTATCTTTCAGAATTGATCAGGATATTTTTAACGCTAAAGCGAATATTAAAAACATAACCGTAAACCCGATTGTTGATGCTTGCTTTGAAAGGAACAATTAACTTGGCGAATCTTTCAAAAGCATATCCAATTAAAATGGATAAAGCCGCTGGCAGGTATTTTAAAGGCTGATGTTACAACTAATTTTGACATGGCTTCTGTAGAAAAAAGTCAATATCAAAACATTAAAAATGCTGGAACAATGAGTTTATCAGGATTTAAATATACTGATGAAAACAATAAATCTATGAACATCAGCACGGCGTTGGTTGAATTTAATCCGAGCACAATTAACCTAAAACAGTTTAATGCTACAACTGGAAAAAGTGATATTGCTATCAACGGAGTCTTAGAGAATTTCTATGGTTTTATGTTTAAGAAACAAGAACTGAGAGGAAACTTCAATATGAGTTCGAATCAATTAGCTGTTGATGATTTTATGACTTCTGGAGAACCTGCAAAAACAGAAACCAAAACTCCTGCAAAACCAGCAGAAGCAATGAAAATTCCAGCTTTCTTGAATTGTACTTTAAATGCAAAAGCAACCACAGTTTTGTATGACAATTTAAAACTAAAAGATGTTTCTGGAAAGTTGCTTATCAAAGATGAAAAAGCAACTTTGGAAAACTTTAAAACAAATATTTTCGGAGGGTCTATAGGTCTTAACGGAGCTGTTTCTACCAAAGAAAAGGTGCCGACTTTTGATATGAATCTTGGATTTAATCAAGTTGATATTGCACAGACTTTCACGCAATTGGATATGATGAAAAAAATTGCACCAATTGCCGGAATTATCAACGGTAAATTAAATTCTACTATTAAGTTAAAAGGAAATTTAGATGCTAAAGAATTGACTCCCGATTTAAAATCAATTTCTGGGGATTTAATTGGTCAATTACTTTCAACTACCGTAAATTCCAGCAATTCTACTTTGCTAAATGCGTTAAGTTCAAACGTTAAGTTTATTGATTTGAACAAAGTAAATTTAAATGATATCAAAGTCGCATTAACTTTTGACAATGGAAAAGTAAACATAAAACCTTTTGATATAAAATATCAGGATATTAAAGTAACAGTTGGCGGAACCCACGGTTTTGATCAAACTATGAATTATAGCCTAAAATTTGATGTCCCTGCCAAATATCTAGGAACTGAAGCGAATGCCTTAATTGCCAAAATGTCTCCTGCAGATCTTCGCAAAACTGGATAATATTCCAATTAATGCGTCTTTAACTGGAAACTTTTCAAGTCCTAAAATCAGTACAGATATGAAAACGGCTGTAAACAGTTTAACTACACAATTGGTTAACCAGCAGAAAGAAAAATTAACGCAAAAAGGAACTGCGGCGCTTACAGACTTAATCAATAAGAATACTAAAGCGAAAGACACAACGCAGGTTCGCCAAAACAGAAAAAGAGCAGAAAACTCAAGAAGCGACTAAAAAAGCAAGTGATTTACTGAATGGTTTATTCAAGAAAAAGAAGTAATCTGTATTTTCTTATCATAAAAAAATCCTGTTCTAGATTTTATCTTGGAACAGGATTTCTTTTTTTATTTCAACTCAATGTTACTTTTCTAGAATTGTTTTTATTTCTTTTATAAAATCTGCAATTTCTAGAATGTTTGTATCTAAACCTTTACTTCCGTTTCCGTAAGGCTCATATTTTTTGATATTAGCGCCAGAAAACAAACCTAGAGTTGGTGCTTTTGAAGCACTGGACAAATGCATAATTCCGCTGTCTGCACCTATAAAAACATCTACATTTGCTAATACTGAACCGATCTCTCGAACATCCTTACTGTAAAAAGATGGCGCTTGAAAATTGATTTGAGAAACATTTTCAACTGGTAAAACTTCCAAAATATTATAATTTGGAAATTCTTTTTTTAATTCAGAATAAAACGGTTCCCACCAAGTAGGATTATAGCATTTTTCGCCAGTTGCAAAGGTAAAAATCGCAATGGTCTTTTTGTCTGCATCGACAATATCGTCAACTATTTTTTTTCCGTTTGCAATTTCTTCTTGAGATAATTTTAAATCAATTAGTGCAACAGGCTCTTTCTTATCTTCTAAACCAAACTGGCTTAAAAAATACCTAAAATTATAAACTGGGTATTTTGCAATATGATTGTAATCGTCAAAGTTCAATTGAATATTTTCTGGAAGATCTCCAAAAAATTTGTATTTCGCACTCGAAAATTGAGTCACCAATCTGCCCGAAGATGAATTTTGATCTACATTAATTACTAGATCATAATTCTGTGCTTTAATTAAAGTCCAAACTTTAAAGTACTTTATTAATTCTTTAAAAGGTTTTTTGGGAAGATGAATTATTTTGTCAATGTCAGTATATTTCTCAAAAACAATTGGTGCTACCATTCCTTTTACGAACACATCAATTTTGCATTCGGGAAAAGTTTTACTCACTTCTTGAACCAGTGGCGTAATTAAAAGCATATTGCCCAATCGTCCGTTTGGTCTGCAGATTAAGACTTTTTTAATTTTTGTCGTATCTATTTTTCCGCCTTTACTGTTACCGGCACTGCCAATATTCTTAGTTAAAGTACGCATAAGGCTTCGCCTGACAATGTTAACTTTTTTTAAGTTACTCATTCAATAATTAATATTTAGGATTAAAAAAGCTTTAGATTTGACTCTAATAGTTTGGTATGGAACTATTTCAAATCTACACTAATTATTTTCTAAAATTAAATTCTTTGAATAAGGCAACATTACAAAATTGTAAAGAAATCTTTTATAATTCACATCATTTAATCTGAAAACGAGATTAAAAATACAAAAATTATGATTTTCATTAACAATTACTAGACGATTTTGTTATAATACTAGACGAGCAGTCAATTACACTAGACGTTTATAGATACCACATATCCTTCTGAACCGCGAATATTAAAGACTGTGCCGTTTTCAAATAGTAAATACTGCCCTTTAATTCCAGTTAATTTGCAGCTGAACGAAGGCGTTTTATCCAAATTCAAACTATTAACTTTTGCTGGATAACTTAAAACAGGATAATTTAGTTCGTAAACATCGTTTTTTTGGCTGTAAAAATAATCTTTGACCTCAGCAGGAATCAAATTCTCAACTTTTGATTTTTCTAAAATTAAATCACATCCTTCTGCTGTACATTGCGGCATTTTTTCGCCAATTGGTTTTATCTGCATAATAATCTTTCAAGGCTACCTCCGTAATACCAGCCAAATATCTATTTGGAACCTCAACAATTGAAATTGCCTGTGTAGCACCTTGATCAATCCATCTTGTAGGCACCTGCGTTTTACGTGTAACTCCAACTTTAATTTCACTTGATAATGCTAGATATACTACGTGTGGCTGTAATTGTGCTTTTGACTCATAATCTAAATCTCGGTCTGCAATTCCTAAATGTGCTGTACTTAATTCTGGTCTCATGATCCAATCGCCCACTGCTGGACTTGAATAGAAACAATCGTAGCAGAACCCTTGTCGGTATATTTTTTTCTTTTTACTGCAATTCAAACACTGACAGCCAATAAAATTAATTTCGATCTCTTTATCTAATAATTGATTCATATGTAGAAAACTATCTTCGAAAACCAAATAATATTGAATTGGACTTCCCAATTCAGTTTGCATTTTTGTCAGGACACCTTGATATTGCATTCGCTTTTTATTTTTATTGCTGATTTAGATTTATCAAAAAGAATTAAAATTTTTAGTGTTAAAATTCTACTTACTATGTAGAATCTTTACTAGAAATCGGATTGTTTTTTACAAAAAAATACTATTTTTGATATGAGGACAAAGTTACTATTTGTCTCTCGATATTCAAATTTTAAGTTTTTTGTTTTTACAATGTTTGTAGAATTTAAAAACCTAAAATCAGCAATCTTAAAAACAAATTCATGCCACTATCTATAATCAATTCGTTTGCATCTTGGGTTCTTAAACAAAGGATTCATCAAATAGAACTTTTTTTAAAATATCCAAATGAAGTTCAAGAAGAATTACTGCACAACTTATTGACGGCATCTGAAAATACTGTTATTGGAAAACAATATGAATTTTCGAGTATTAACTCCTATCAAACCTTTGCAGAAAGAGTTCCAATTGCAACTTATGAAGAACTGCGACCACTGATTGAACGCACGCGTTTAGGCGAACAAAACGTTTTTTGGGAAACTCCTATTAAATGGTTTGCTAAATCAAGCGGTACAACAAACGCAAAAAGTAAATTTATTCCCGTTAGTACGGAGGCGCTGGAAGATTGCCACTACAAAGGTAGTAAAGATCTTTTATGCCTTTACTTGAACAATAATGAAGATTCTGAGCTGTTTTTAGGAAAAAGTCTTCGTTTGGGCGGAAGCTCTCAGATTTACGAAAACAACAATACTTTCTTTGGGGATTTATCGGCAATTTTGATTGAAAATATGCCAATTTGGGCCGAATTCAGCAGTACACCAAGCAGTAAAACTTCGTTAATGAGCGAATGGGAAACTAAAATGGGCGCGATTATTAATGAAACTAAACATGAAAATGTAACCAGTTTTGCGGGAGTTCCTTCCTGGATGCTGGTTTTAATGAATAAGGTTTTAGAAAACACAGGAAAGCAGAGTTTATTAGAAATCTGGCCGAATCTTGAAGTTTACTTTCATGGCGGTGTGAGTTTTTCTCCGTACAAAGAGCAATACAAGAAAATTTTACCGAGTAAAGATTTTAAATACTACGAAATTTACAATGCCTCTGAAGGCTTCTTTGCGATTCAGGATTTGAATAATTCAAGCGATTTATTGCTGATGCTGGATTACGGAATTTTCTATGAATTTATTCCAATGGATACTTTTGGAACTCCGAATCAAAAAGTAATTCGTTTGGCCGATGTTGAATTGAATAAAAACTACGCGATTGTTATTACTACGAATTCTGGCTTGTGGCGTTATTTGATTGGCGATACGGTTCGTTTTACTTCTTTAAACCCTTATAGAATTAGAGTTACTGGAAGAACGAAACATCATATAAATGTTTTTGGCGAAGAATTAATGGTTGAAAATACCGATCAGGCAATTGCAAAAGCCTGCCAGATTACTCAAACCGAAGTAATCGATTATACGGTTGCCCCTATTTTTATGCAGGACAAAGAAAAAGGCGCGCACGAATGGATGATCGAGTTCAAGAAAAGACCTGCTGATGTTGGTCTTTTCCAAAAAGTCCTTGATGAAACTTTACAGACTTTAAATTCTGATTACGAAGCAAAACGCTATAATAATATGACTTTAAATCCGCTGGTGATTAATGTAGCGCGTGAGAACTTATTTTACGACTGGTTAAAGGAACGTGATAAATTGGGAGGACAGCATAAGATTCCGAGACTTTCGAATCAGAGAGATTATTTGGAGCAGTTGAAGGAAATGCAATCTATTAAAGTATAATTTGTACCAAACTAAAATGAAAAAGAATTTTAGCGAAATGAGTAATGAGGAATTAATCAAGACTCAAAAATCATTAAAAACAGTGACTTACCTTTTTGGAGTTGTATTGCTTCTTTTATTTGGCCTTAATATATTTCTTGTCGCTAATAAAGGCTTTAGTGCTTCTAATGTTATTCCGATTGCTTTGCTTCCTATTTTTATTTTGAATATGAATACTTTGAAGGAAATGAAAAAAGAGTTGGAGTCGAGAGAATAATTTTGACTGCCGAATTTCCTGTGTGATTCTTCGTTCCTCAGAATTACAACTTTCTACTGAATTGCCACTAGCTTTAGCTAGTGGTAGAAAAATTGATTTACTCAATGGCTTTAGCCGAATACTACATTGCTAAATAATTTGGCTAAAGCCTTTAGATGCTCTACTATTTATTCCTCCAGCTAAAGCTGGAAGCTATTCAAATAATTCTAATGTATTTTTTCTTTATTAATTTGAAGAACTTTTAAAATGCTAATTCCACTAAATCGCATAAGGGATAGAAGTGGAAATCCTTTTGTGCCGGGGTTCGGCACAAAAGATTGAAACGGATAGCCCGACCCGCCTTTTTCTGGCGGGATATGCCCATAAAAAAACCTTAATTCAAATGATGAACTAAGGTTTTTTATTTTGTTTTGATTGTCAGGCTGAGCGAAGTCGAAGCCATTTTCGACACGAATGCCCTTCGACTTCGCTCAGGGTGACAAACGTTTATTACATCATATCAATATATCGATCGTGATATCCTAAAAGGTATAAAACACCATCAAGTCCTAAACTTGAAATGGAAGTTGAGGCACTTTCTTTTACTTTTGGTTTGGCGTGAAAAGCAATTCCAAGACCCGCTAAATTTAGCATAGGTAAGTCGTTTGCACCGTCTCCAACCGCAATAGTTTGGTTAATGTGGATTCCTTCTTTTTCTGCAATTGCTTTTAAGAATTCGGCTTTTTTCTGACCGTCAACAATATCACCGATATATTTACCAGTTAGTTTTCCGTCTTTTATTTCTAATTGATTGGCATGAACGTAATCTATTCCTAATTCTTTTTGAAGATATTCTCCAAAATAAGTAAATCCTCCAGAAAGGATTGCCGTTTTGTAGCCGTAGTATTTTAGGGCTTTCATTAAACGATGAGCGCCTTGTGTTATTGGTAAATTTACAGCAACGTTTTGTAAAACTTCTTCGCTTAAGCCTTCTAACAATGCCATACGCGCTTGAAACTTTCGTTGAAATCAATTTCGCCATTCATTGCCGATTCTGTAATGGCTCTTACTTGTTCTCCTACTCCATTAAGTTCTGCCAGCTCGTCGATTACTTCGGTTTGGATTAAAGTTGAATCCATATCGAAACAAACCAGACGGCGGTTTCTTCTGTAAATATTATCTTCTTGGAAAGAAATATCGACGTTAAGTGTTCTTGAAATTTCCATGAAACTTGCCGTCATGATGATCTTGTTTACAATTTCGCCTGTTACAGACAATTGAATACAAGAACGTGGATATTGTTCTTTTTCGACAATAGAAGTTCTTCCTGTTAATCTGATGATTGAATCGATATTCAGGTTTTGATCTGACATTATTTTGGTTACCGCTGCCAATTGTGACAGCGCCAGTTTTTCGCCCAAAATATTTATAATATAACGCTGTTTCGATTGTGATTTTACCCACTTTTCGTAATCATCTATAGAGATTGGAATAAATTTGACTTTGATTTCCAATTCATACGCTTTAAACAAAAGGTCTTTTAAAACAGGTCCAGAGGAAGATCCCGCTTCAATCTCGAATAAAATTCCAAGTGACAGTGTATCATGAATATCGGCTTGGCCTATATCCAAAATATTAGCATCATAAGCGACTAATACAGCCGTTAAACCTGCTGTAACCCCAATTTTATCGTGTCCTGAAACTTTTAATAAAATTATCTCTTTATCTTCTATCGCCATTTTTCCTTTTATTGATTTTGAAGCGACAAAAATCGACAATCTCTCGTTGATAAAAAAGAATAATCATTGTTTTTTTGAAACGTAAAAGCACATTTTCATGTGCTTTTACAAGTAATTTAACAATTATGTTCTACTATTAAAATTACCTAACTTTAAAATTCTCCTGATGGCTGATTTTTATCAAAACTCACCATCCAATTTACTCCAAATTTGTCTTTAAACATACCGAAGTAAGATCCCCAGAAAGTATCATTCATCGCCATTTCTACCTTTCCTCCAGCAGAAAGTCCAGTAAAAATTTTATCAGCTTCTTCTCTACTTTCTGTATTGATTGAAATGGAAAAATTATCGCCAAAACCAACATCTCCATATCTTGGATGACTGTCACTTCCCATTAAAATGGTGTTTCCAATTGGGAGTGATACGTGCATGATTCTATTTTGAGCTTCCTCAGAAAGTTGTTCGCCTTCTTCTGCCGGTGCGTCTTTATATCTTCCCATGTATGGAAATTCTCCACCAAAAACTGATTTGTAAAACAGAAATGCTTCTTCGCACGTTCCGTTAAACATTAAATAAGGGTTTACTGTCGCCATGATGTTCTTTGTTAATTGTTAATTGTTAATTGTATGTCTGCTTTACTTCTCGGATAATTCTTTTACTATTTCCAAGGCTTTTGGAAACGCATTTTTAAAATAATCCAAATGTTGTTCGACCACATCAACCTGACAAATTAAGTCTATAAATTCATCATCCTGAATTAATCGATAGGTTTCCATTGCCCCTAACCACTGTTTTGATTCTTCGTTGAGGGGCTGTTCTTTAAAATCCTTGATTTCGCCTGCATTTTTAAAAGCGATGTATTCGTTTGGAATTTTAGTTTCTATAATACTATTCATTCCACCGCCATCAGGCCCAAGAAATTGCACTTTATCACCTTCGTTCCAATCACTTACAGCATATGATCCTTCATAAAAAACTCCTGCCCATTTTCTGTAGGTTTCATCATTCCATAGAACCGACCATACTTTTTCTGCCGAAGCTTTGATTCTAATTTTAAATTCTAATGTTTCCATAATTACGATAGTTTAGTAAAATCCATAAATAAAACATTCCAACGATGGCCGTCTAAATCGGCAAAACCAAAACCGTACATCCATCCTTGGCTTTCTGCAGGAGGAGAAAAAATAGTACCGCCGGCTTCTTCAACTTTTTCTGCTAACTTGTCTACTTCCTCCCTATTTTCTGCATCAATCGAAATCAGAACTTCTGAACTCGCTTTAGTATCGGTAATACTATTTTGAGAAAAACTTGAAAAAAGCATCTCTTCAAAAAGCATCACAACAAAATGTCCTTCGCCTACAATCATGCACGTCGAGCTAGGAGTGTCATGTTGTTCGTTGAACGAAAAACCAATTTCCCAGAAAAAATCTTTCGCTTTTGCTACATCCTTTACAGGAAGATTCAACCATATTTGTTTTGTCATTTTTTTTGTTTTTTGGTTTGATATTATGCTAGTAAGTAATTTTACCTTTAACCTTTGTAACTTTGAGCCTTTATAACTTTGAGCCTTTGAACCTTTGAACCTTTGTACCTCAAAAAACAATTAATTGTTTTCTGCGTAATTTTTAAAATTATCCAAAATTGCCTGCCAGCCATCACGTCGCATATCTTCAGGATTTTGCGTTTCTGGATCAAAACTTTCTATGATTTCAACACCGTCTGGAGTTTCAGTAAATTTGATTTCAACCTTTCTGCCATCTGCCATAACATATTCAAGTGCGCTGTTCGGTTGTACCAAAGTAAATTCGCCTTCAAAATCAAAACTCATACTTCCGTCTTTTGCGACCATAGTCGATTTAAATTTCCCTCCTTCTCTTAAATCAGATTCTGCATAAGGAGTGTGCCAATCTGGAGATGCGAAACTCCATTTTTTTACATGTTCTGGCTTATTCCAAAATTCCCAAACTTTCTCAAGCGATGCTTTAACGGTATTTTTTACTGTGATCATTATATTTTGTTTTACAATTTATAAATTGAATTATTCTTTAAAATTTTCAACGTAGTTTTTAAAATTCTGAATTATGGCAGCACAAAACTGCTCTTCCACCTGAGCTAATTCTATTGTTGTGGGTTCAAATGTTTCCGTAAGTTTTACATTATCCCCTTCAATTTCAAAATGAACATTTGCCGTTCTGTCATCCAAAAGTTTGTATTCTATTAATGACAATTTTTCGATTTTAGCATAAATACCTTCAAAATCAAAACCATCACTTCCGTCTTTAAGCGCCATGGTAAATTTAAACTTACTTCCTGTTTTCAAATTATTTTCCACATAAGGCGTGTGCCAATCTGCAGAAGCGTTATTCCAATTTATAATATGCTCAGGCAATGTCCACAAATCCCAAACTCTCTCTATTGGCGCATTAATTATAGTTTGTACCGAAACCATCTTTTAATTATTTGGAATCTGACTTTCATCCATAAAAAATACTTCCCAATGATGTCCGTCTATATCTAAGAAAGTTCTTTGATACATCCATCCATAATCCTTTGGTTCGATATAATCGGTTCCGCCGGCTTTAACTGCTTTCTCCAATATTTCATCTACTTTTTCACGTGATTCCATTGAAATAGAAATAAGAACTTCACTAGCTTTAGCCGTATTACAAATTTCTTTATTGGTAAATGTTTTATAAAACTCCTCAACCAAAAGCATGACGTTTATATTTTTACCAATTATCAAACAAGTTCCTTTCTCATTTGTAAACTTTGGGTTAAACGAAAAACCCAATTCAGTAAAAAATGATATTGCTTTATTTAAATCTTTTACTGCAAGATTTAAGAATATTTTAGTTTCCATCTTTATAAAATTACAAATTAATTAAAACAAATGTAATTTTTTAAGATTAGTTTAAAATGACAATAAAAGTCATTTTTAGGGGCATTTAAGACAAATTGTTTATTTTTGTTTCAATATGAAATTTCAAAAACACGAAATATTATGAGCAAGAAATTAGGATTAATCGTGCCTCACGACTATAAATTATTAAGTATTGCGGCTATTTTAGAAGTATTTGAAACGACAAATAAACTCAGTTCTGGAGCTGAAAAACCATTCGATATCATGATTTTTCAATCGAAAGAACAAAGTGATCAGGGAAATTTATTTGGTTATGAAAGCAAAACAATTGAAAACTCAGATATTATTTTAGATCTAATTTTAATTCCAGCATTCACGACTGACAATATGAGTGAAATGATTAAAAAGAACAAAAATTTCATTCCGTGGTCGCAAAAACAACATCAGGCTGGAGCCGAATTGGCAAGTTTTTGCACGGGAGCATTTTTATTTGCCGCTTCTGGCCTGCTCAACGAAAAATTAGCAACTACACATGTCGATGCTTGTAGTGCTTTTACAAAAGCATTTCCGATGGTAAAACTAAAACCAGAAGAAACCTTAACTGCCGACGGAAGTTTATACACCAGCGGCGGTTCAACCTCAACATTTCATTTATTGATTTTATTGGTTCAAAAATTCTGCGGAAATGAAATGGCTGTCAACATTGCCAAGATATTTTCGATAGATTTAAATCGATACAAACAGAGTTATTTCAGCACTTTTAGACCTAATCATCTGCATAATGATACTTTGGTTGCCATGTTACAGCAAAAAATTGAAAGTCAGTATCATTCAATAGAAAAGCTCGAAGAAATCACCAAAGATATTCCGACAAGCGCCAGAAACATGACACGCCGTTTTAAACAAGTAACAGGAATCCCGCCAATTGAATACCTGCAAAACATAAGAGTCGAAAGCTCTAAAAAATACTTGGAACAAACCCAGCTTTCTATTTCAGAAATTATCGAAAAAACAGGTTATAACGATCCAAAAGCTTTTAGAAAAGTGTTTTATAAAATGGTCGGAATGAAACCAATTGAATATCGAGAAAAATTTAGAGTGCAGTAATTTTTAGGAGCGACTTATTTTCGTTTTCAAAAGAACATTTTGTCCTGCTCTACACTATATCTTTTGCTCTGAACCCCAGAGCAAAAGGATGCCGTTTCGATCAGGGCTAAGAGAGAACTATCATTTTCATAAAAACTAAAAACCTTTCTAAGCTTACGATTTAATAATCCACATCAAAACTTTTTTGTTTGTTTTTAGGAGCTCGTCGATTTCTTTCATGCTTTCATTTGAAACCGCCGGACAACCCCAGCCTTCTGGTGTTCCTTCAGGATACACTTCTGTATTTGGAACAGCTTCCCAAGAATGGAGTACAATGGCACGGTTTCGAGCATTAGAATTTGTTTTGTCTTTTCCCTGCAAAATATAATTAACTTTTATTCCCCACTGACTTACACCACGATTTAAAATCACATATTTACCAATAGAGGAACAATGCGAATCGAATTCGTTACTTATTTGAACATTCTCTTTTGAAGAAGTCGCACCCCATCGATTATCACCACAACCATGACTTACTATATAGGATTTTGAAACAACATTCTTTTTTAAATCATAAACAAAAAATCTCTTAAGTCCAGAATGTAATCCTAGATCAATCAGTATAAATTTGTTCTGATTCAAATTGTTTGCCTTGCAGTATTGTTTTGCTTCTTTATAATATTGGCTGTAATCAATTTCAACTCCACGATTATCTTGTATAACTTCTTTTCTATTTTCATTTTTAGAAATAACAACTTGAGCCTCTTTTTGATTACAAGATAAAATCCAGGCCATAGCAATAACAAAAAACATATTTTTCATGTTTACAATTTACATAAATTCTGAAACGGAAATGATAACGAAAAAGTATAAAAAAAACCTGAACAAAATAAATGAACAGGTTTATAATTGAACTTTGTCAAAGCTTAAAACTTTGACAAAGTGATATTAAGATTTAAGAAGCAATTTCCATACGCTTCAATAAATTTTTACTCAAAGTATGCTCTGCGTATTCTTTGTCAATTGTCAGTGTTGTATCATCTGAAGTTGGCAATTCATACATTGCATCTGTTAGGATTGCTTCACATAAAGAACGTAATCCACGTGCACCTAATTTGTATTCTAATGCTTTATCAACAATAAAATCTAAAGCTTCATCTGTAATAGTAAATTCAACATCATCCATTAAAAATAATTTCTGATATTGTTTTATTAATGCATTTTTAGGCTGTGTTAAAATGGCACGAAGTGTTTCTTTATCCAAAGGATCCATGTGCGTTAAAACTGGTAAACGACCAATAATTTCTGGAATCAAACCAAAATCTTTAATGTCTTTTGGAATGATATATTGCAGTAAATTGTCCTTATCAATATTATCTACATTTTTAGAAGTTGAGTAACCAACTGCCTGACGGTTTAAACGTTTTGAAATAATACGTTCTACTCCATCAAAAGCTCCACCAGCGATAAATAAGATATTCTGAGTATTTACCTCAACAAATTTTTGATCTGGGTGCTTACGTCCTCCTTTTGGCGGTACGTTTACAACAGTTCCTTCTAATAATTTCAATAAAGCCTGCTGTACACCTTCTCCAGAAACGTCACGCGTTATTGACGGATTATCACTCTTGCGGGCAATTTTATCAATCTCATCTATAAATACGATTCCTCTTTCTGCTTTGGCTACATCGTAATCAGCGACTTGAAGTAAACGGGTTAAGATACTTTCAACATCTTCTCCCACATAACCAGCTTCTGTTAATACAGTTGCATCAACAATTGCCAAAGGAACGTCTAACATCTTCGCAATTGTTTTGGCTACTAATGTTTTTCCAGTTCCGGTTTGACCAACCATAATGATGTTACTTTTTTCAATCTCTACTTCGTCGTCCAATTGCTTCTTGCATTAAACGTTTGTAGTGATTGTAAACCGCAACCGACATTACTTTTTTAGTTTGGTCTTGACCAATAACATATTGATCTAAGAAAGCTCTAATCTCTTTTGGTTTCTTTAAAATTAAATCCCCAACAAGTTTTGCGCTTCCACTAGACTTTAATTCTTCTAATACAATTCCGTGTGCCTGCTCAATACACTTATCACAAATATGCGCATTGATTCCAGCAATCAATAAATTAGTTTCTGGCTTCTTTCTTCCACAAAACGAACATTCTAATACTACTTTAGCCATTCTTTTTTAGTTACTAAGTTTGCAAAGTTACTAAGTTTCTGAGACTTTCAACGAAAACCTCAGAAACTTAGTAACTTCTTAACTTATTTATTTTTGTTCCAAATTTGAAGTTTCAACTTTCAAGTTAACAAAAGCAACCTGAAAACTGAAACTTTAAACTAGTTTTTAACTTCTTCTTAATACTTCATCAATCATTCCGTATTCTTTTGCTTCGTCAGCTTTCATCCAGTAATCACGCTCACTGTCTTTGTGAACTCTTTCGAAAGACTGTCCTGAATGCTGTGAAATGATGTTGTATAATTCATCTTTCAATTTCAACATTTCACGTAAATTGATTTCCATATCTGTAGCAACACCTTGTGCTCCTCCAGATGGCTGGTGAATCATCACGCGTGAATGAGGAAGAGCCGAACGTTTTCCTTCTGCTCCTGCGCATAATAAAACTGCTCCCATAGAAGTCGCCATTCCTGTACAAATTGTAGCAACATCTGGTTTGATGTACTGCATCGTGTCATAAATTCCTAAACCTGCATAAACACTTCCTCCTGGAGAGTTTAAATAAATTTGAATATCTTTTGATGCATCAGCGCTTTCTAAAAACAACAACTGAGCCTGAACGATATTTGCGATTTGATCGTCGATACCAGTTCCTAAAAAGATAATTCTATCCATCATTAATCTAGAAAACACATCTAATTGCGAAATATTCAATTGACGTTCTTCGATAATATATGGAGTCATATTAGTTGGATTCATCAGCTGCAACGATTTTATCGTAATACATTGCGTTTACCCCTTGGTGCTTTGTAGCAAATTTTTTGAATTCTTTACCGTAGTTCATATTTTTAGTTTAAAGTTTGAAAGTCTAAAGTCTGAAAATGACTCAAACGAATGAAACAAAGTTCATACCTTTTTATAAAGGATGCCAATTTGTCTTATTTTAAATTTGTTTCATGTTTTAAGTTTATTCTGTTTCATGTTTTATGTATAACATATAGGAACTTGAAACTTGAAACAAAGATAAAACTTGAAACAAAAAAAGCGTCAAAAATATCTTTTTGACGCTCAAATATAACTTTTTTGTCTTTCAGTTTCGGTAATAAAATCTTAAAATTTAAATTAAGCTTACAATGCGACTTATAGCTTTTGACTTTATAACTTTAGACTTTTAGACTAAATTTATTCTCCGTAAAGCGACAATAAATTCTTCGTAAGTAACTTCTTTAGTTGTTGGATTTGCTTTCTCTTTGAATAAATCTAACAATTTAGCGACTACAACTTGCTCAGAAAGTCTTTTCACTTCTTCTTGGTTAGATAAAACTCTAGCCACGATTCCTTGAACTTCTTCTTCAGTTGGATTTGTTTGTCCAAATTGAGCCATTTGTTGTCTGATAGCTCCTGAAGTAAACTCTTTCAAATCTTCAAATGTAATTTGAATGTTACTTTGAGCCATTGCTTTTCCTTCGATTAATTGGAAACGTAATCCTTTTTCAGATCTTGCGTATTCCACTTCAGCTTCTTCAGGAGAAAGTTTTTTCTCTCCAACAGTTTGCAACCATTTTTTAAGGAATTCAGCTGGTAAATCAAATTTTGTATTTTCGATCAAGAAATCTTGAACGTCTAATAATAATTTTTGGTCAGCTTGCTGTGCGAATTGAGCTTCAGCATCTTCTTTAATTTTAGCTTTTAAATCTTCTAAAGAAGCAACTTTTCCTTCACCAAAAAGTTTATCGAATAATTCTTGGTTTAATTCTGCTAATTCAGCACCGTTGATTGCTTCGATAGTAAAGTTTACTTCGATATCTAAACCGTGAACATCATCATGAGCTACTTTTAAGTAATCCATTAATTGGTGATCGTCTTCAAATAAACCTTTTGTACTTACTGCAACAACATCCCCAACTTTTTTACCGATGAATTTATCTCCAGCGACTTTATTGAAAGCAGTTACAGAAATTGTAGTTGTATTGTTGATCCCTTTTTCTTCGTTTGTAAAAGTTCCAGTTAAATCAGAGTCAGCTTCAACTTTATCTTGAGGAATTGCTTTTCCGAATTGTTTTTGGATACGCTCTACTTGTCCGTCGATTAATTTATCGTCAGCAGTAACGATATATTTTACGATATCGTTTTTAGCTTCTAAATCAATTTCGAAGTTTGGCACTAAACCAATTTCGTATTCAAAAGTTAGTTCTTCAGCATCCCAATCAAAGTTTTCGTTTTCTTTAGGAAGAGGAGTTCCTAAAAGATTTAATCTTTCAGATTGAACAAAACGCTCTAAAGCCAAATCAACAACTTTTTTAACTTCTTCTTGTTTGATAGCTTTTCCATATTGTTTTTCAACAAGGTCTTTAGGAACTTGTCCTTTTCTAAAACCTTTAACGGTAGCCAAAGGCATTTTTTCGTTTATTCTTTTAGCCACTTGACCTTTATAATCCATATGAACAACGTTCAATACAATTGTCTCGTTAACAGCGTCTATTGCTACTCTTTTAATATCCATCGTCTTCTTTAATTTACATAATAAAATTGGGTTGCAAAATTATAAAATTTTTGCAACCCAGCCAAGATTTTAATTTATTGTATTTGAAGCAGTTTTAATCTGCTTGTTTACTTTTATTTATCGTCTCCCAGTATTTTATATGTAATAGATTGCAGAATAGACAAAATAATACTGAAAATTAATGCTGTCCAAAAAGAATCGACTGCAAAGCCTCCAACAATATTTGTACACAATAAAATAATTATAGCATTGATTACCAATAAAAACAAGCCCAGTGTGACTAATGTAACCGGCAGGGTTAAAATGACTAAAATAGGTTTGATAAAAATATTCAGCAATCCTAAAACTACCGCAACAATTACAGCTGTACCAAAAGTTGCAACGTGTACACCAGTCAAAAGATTCGATAACAACAAAACTAAGGCAGACAGTAACAAGGAGTCTAAGTAATAATTTCATATATTTTCAGGTTTTAAAATTTATTTAAAAGTACTAAAATTTTTATCAAAAGTGCTTATTGTTTCAAAAACTCCGTTGTCAATTCGAAAAACATTTTAGGATTTTCAGCATGAAGCCAATGCCCTGCATTTGGAATAGTTTCTACTTTTAAATCTGGAAAATGCTGGCGAATTGAATCGATATCTGAATCTGGGACATAGCCAGAATTACCGCCACGAATAAATAATGTTGGATGATCAAAAACTAAATTTTCAGCCAAAGGTTTTCCAATTGCGTCCAGATTATTATTAAAAGCATCTAAATTAAATCGGAAAGCCAATTGTCCTGGTGTTGCCCAATATAAATTTTTCAATAAAAACTGACGAGTTCCAAAATCAGGAACATATTGAGACACTGTTTCTTCAACATCATTTCGGCTTGGTTTCACCGAAAAATCAACCGCATTTAAACCTGCCAAAATTTCCTGATGGTGCTGTTTATAAAATTTCGGACCAATATCCGCCACAATTAATTTGTCTACTATTTCCGAATGCGTTGCGGCAAAAAGCATTGCTACTTTCCCTCCCATTGAGTGTCCAAGAATATCAATTTTCGTTAGATTGTTTGCTTGACAATACTCATAAACATCCTGCACCATTGCTTCATAGCTCCATTCGTCGGAATGAAAGTTGCGACCGTGATTGCGCAAATCTAAAATATGAACTTGAAATCCGGCTTCTACATATTGTCCCGCTAAAGTCTTCCAATTATCAGACATTCCAAGAAATCCGTGCATGATGATAAATGGCTTTCCTTCACCTTCTGTTTTTGAATAAAGCATATTTTATTTTATTTATGAAAAATTATTTCAATTTATTTAAATACATATTAACCACATTATCCAAACCAAGATAAAGTGCTTCTGAAATTAAAGCGTGTCCGATTGAAACTTCCAATAAACCAGGAATATTTTGTTTAAAAAACTGAATATTATCCAGACTTAAATCGTGTCCTGCGTTAATTCCTAATCCTAATTCGTTTGCCAATTCTGCGGCTTTTACATAAGGATCGATTCCGTTTTTGTTTCCCAAATCATATTGGTGTGCAAAAGCTTCGGTATACAATTCGATTCTATCTGTTCCTGTTTTTTTGCTCCTTCAATAACTTCCAAAACCGGATCGACAAAAATTGAAGTTCTAATTCCGTTTCTTTGAAATTCCTGAATAACTTCTGTCAAATATTCCTGATTTTTAATCGTATCCCAGCCCGCAGATGATGTAATGGCACCAACTGCATCAGGAACCAGCGTAACCTGATCTGGCTTGCATTCTAAAACTAAATCTATAAAATTATCTTGCGGATTTCCTTCAATATTATATTCGGTAGTAACAATTGCTTTTAACTCGCGTGCATCCTGATAACGAATATGTCGTTCATCCGGACGTGGGTGAATCGTAATTCCCTGCCCGCCAAAACGCTGAATATCTGCCGCTACTTTTAATAAATCAGGAACATTTCCGCCTCTTGCATTTCGAAGCGTTGCAATTTTATTGATATTTACACTTAACTTTGTCATATAAATAGATATTTAATTCTAGTAACACTATATTTGTAACGACAAAAATACAAAGTAAAACACGACAGTTTTCGGTATTTTTTGATTATTTTGCATCAAATATCTTCGATGATTTATGACAGAAATTACAAACTATATCACAAACGATTTCAGAGCGATTGATAGTCAGGAAACGATAGCCTCGATTCAGGACTTTTTTATCGATGTAAATTTTTCTCATTTTCCCATTTTAGAAGATGGGATTTTTATTGGAAGCATCTCTTCTGAGGATGTAGAAACATTTGACACGGATAAAAAAGCAATTGACTACAAATATACTTTAGAACGTTTTTTTGCCAGAAAATCGATGATCTGGCTTGATGTTCTGGAAGTTTTCGCAAAAAACCACACTAACATAATTCCTATTCTTGATGAAAATAACAGCTACATAGGGTATTATGAAATGGAAGATATAATGAAGTTTTTTCAGGAAACTCCATTTTTAAAAGAACCAGGGGCTATTATTATTGTTCAAAAAGGGCTTTTGGACTATTCGATGAGCGAAGTAAATCAAATTGTAGAAAGCAACAATGGTAAAGTTTTAGGCTGTTTTGTTTCTGAAGCTGATTTGGAAAATGTTCAAATTACTGTAAAAATAGGTTTAGGAGCGATCAATGAAATTATTCAAACCTATAGAAGATATGGTTATGAAATTATTTCAGAACATCAGGAAGATACTTATATCAACAGCTTAAAAGAACGCTCCGATTATTTAGACAAATACCTTAATATATAGTTTGTTTGTTGAATCGGTTAATTGTTTAATCGTTTTAACGAAAAGAATTAACGATTAAACAACTAAACAAAAATCGATTAAACACCAGATGAAAATAGCCATTTACGGACAATATTATCAAAATAGTACGGAACCTATTATAAAAGACATTTTCTCGTTTTTCAATTCCCATAATGTTGAAATGGTAATTGAAGAAAATTTCCTGAAAATGCTTTATGAAAAGCGACTTATAAAAAAAGAATACAAAACTTTTTCTCCCAGCACTGCCTTAGATAATAGTTTCGAAATGCTGATTAGTATTGGCGGTGACGGAACCATTTTGAGTAGCCTGCTTTCGTTCGTAATTCGGGTGTTCCTTTATTAGGTATAAATGCTGGAAGATTGGGATTTCTTGCCAAAGTTCAGAAAGAAAATATTGACAGTTTATTACAATTTGTTATTGATCAGAATTACACCACTTCTGAACGAACTTTATTAGGATTAACTTCTGAGCCCAAAAATGAAGCTTTTGAAGAACTTAATTTTGCCATGAACGAAGTTACTGTCAGCAGAAAAGACACTACTTCGATGATCACTGTTGAAACGTACTTGAACAACGAATATTTAAATTCTTACTGGGCAGACGGATTAATCATTTCTACGCCGACCGGCTCTACTGGATATTCTCTAAGCTGTGGAGGACCAATATTAACTCCAGATGTAAAAAGCTTAGTCATCACGCCAATTGCACCTCATAATTTAACCGCCAGACCACTTGTTATTCCTGACGATACCGAAATTACACTGCGTGTAACAGGAAGAGAAGATCAATATTTGGTTTCTTTAGATTCCAGAATTTCTTCAGTAAAAAACGAATCTATTTTAAAAATTAAAAAAACAGATTATAAAATAAAAATGGTTGAAATACCAGGCGAAACTTTCTTAAAAACACTTAGAAATAAATTGCTCTGGGGAGAAGATAAAAGAAATTAAACTCTTTTCTGATTCTTCACTATACGATAATACCACATTTTCTCGTTCTGCTTGTAGTGAATCATCATTAAATGGCTCAAAATCATAATGTAAATTGAAAAAAAAGCACATTTAACCAAAGGAACTTTGATTCGTATTGATAATTATTATATTTGCACGCAATTTTGAATTAAATGAAGAAAATTTTTAATTTATTGTTATGTTTTTTCCCTTTATTACACTTAACGCTCAGATCAATGAGATTGGTGTTTTTCTTGGCGGAAGCAACTTTGTTGGTGATGTCGGAAAAACAACGTACATCGCCCCAGAAAAACCAGCTTTTGGAATTCTTTACAAATGGAACAGAAGTCCGAGACATTCTTGGAGATTTTCTTATACACAATCGAGTGTTATTGGAAACGATTTAAAATCAAGCGAAACAGGCAGAAAGCAAAGAGGTTTTCGTTTTGAAAATGATATTAAAGAACTTTCTGCAGGACTAGAGTTCAATTTTTTTGATTTTAATCTGCATGATTATCACACAAAAATTACTCCGTATGTGTATACAGGTTTTAATTTCTTTATCTTCGACAACTTATACCGATACGATACAAGCCCAAACACAATTTACTCTGAAAACTCACACTCTTTTGGTATACCTATTATATTAGGTATAAAATCGAATATAACAGCCGCATTTTGTTTTAGGACTTGAAGCTGGAGTGCGTTATACTTTTACAGACAACATTGACGGAAGCAACCCGAATACAGACAATCCGAATATTTTAAAATTTGGAAATTTAAATAATAATGACTGGTATGTTTTTTCAGGTATTACCTTAACCTATACCTTTGGACAAAAACCTTGCTATTGCGCAGAATAAAATGAATTTAATAGAATCGATAGATCACACAAACTTACCAAAACACCTGGCCATTATTATGGACGGTAACGGACGCTGGGCAAAACAACAAGGCTTCCTGCGTGCGTTTGGACATGAAAACGGCACAAAATCAGTAAAAGAAATAATCAAGACTTCGGCCAGGCTGGGAATTGAATATTTAACGCTGTACGCTTTCTCTACAGAAAATTGGAACCGCCCAAAACTTGAGGTGCAGGCATTGATGAAAATATTGATTAATTCATTAAAAAAAGAGCTTGGTACACTTCAAGAAAACAATATTCGACTTAATGCAATTGGAAATCTTGATAAATTACCAAAAACAGCCCAAAAAGAACTTTTGGATGTTATTGAAAAAACCAAAAACAATTCTCGATTAACTCTTACTCTTGCTTTAAGCTATGGATCTAGAGAGGAGCTGGTAAATGCTGTAAAGGCGATTAGTGATAAAGTTAAAAATAATATAATTTCAATAGACACTATTGACGATTCAATTATAAATGAGCATCTTTACACGCAAAATTTACCAGACGTAGATTTATTAATACGAACAAGTGGAGAACATAGAATAAGTAATTTTTTGCTGTGGCAGATCGCCTACGCAGAATTGTATTTTACTAATGTCTTGTGGCCAGACTTTAAAGACCAAGATTTATATGAGGCTATTATTAGTTATCAAAAAAGAGAACGTAGATTTGGAAAGACCAGTGAACAAATTAAATAATTTTTTAGTGTTGCAAAAAAAAATACAAATAGCCCTTACCCTATTACTTTTGGGTAGTTTTTCACAAGTTAAAGCACAAGAAAGAGTTCCTTTTGATCAAGGAAAAAAATATATTCTGGCCAAAGTTTCCGTTGTTGGTAAAATAAGCTTCAATGAACAGACCGTTGTAACCTTTTCAGGCCTTCAAAAAGGTCAGGAAATCACAGTACCTGGAGAAGAAATTAGTAGTGCAATTAAAAAATTAGGTAAACTAGGCCTTTTTGATGAGATTGCTTTCTATGTTAATAAGGTAGAAAATGATAGTATTTATTTAGATTTAAATATTATCGAACTTCCCAAATTGAACGAAGTTAAATTCGTTGGAGTCAAAAAAAGCAAAGTAGAAGCTTTAATTAAGGACAACAATTTGACAAAAAACAAAATTGTCAATGAAAACTTAATTACTACGACTAAAAACTACATTGAAAACAAATACAAAAAAGAAGGTTTTTATAATACAAAAGTTACTATAACCAATACTCCAGATACTATCAACGGACATCAAGTTAATATGCTTGTTCGAATAGATAAAGGAGATAAAGTAAAAATAAGCAGTATTGACTTTACTGGAAACAAGCGACTTACAGGAAGCCAGCTTCGTTCTGCAATGAAAGATACCAAACAGAAAAACTTCATCCGTGTCTTTAAAGCTTCTAAATTTATTCCAGAAAAATACAAAACCGACTTAGAAAAAGTTATCGCTTCTTATAAAGAAAAAGGATATCGTGATGCTCGTATTATATACGATTCTGTGAAATATAATAAGGAGAAAAACACGCTTGCCATTAAGATTAATGTAGAAGAAGGAAATAAATACTACTTTGGAAATATTAAGTTCTTAGGAAATACTGTTTATTCAGATCAGCTTTTAAGCCGTTATTTAGGAATTAAAAAAGGAGAAACTTACAATGGTGTTTTATTAGAAAAAAGAATTGCTGATAAAACAAAACCAGACGCGGAAGATATTACCAATTTATACCAAAATAATGGTTATTTATTCTCAAATATTAACGCTGTAGAGGTTAAAACGGTTAACGATACAATCGATTTTGAGATTAGAGTTACAGAAGGTCCAATTGCCTATTTCAACAAGATTACGGTTGTTGGAAACGACAAAACAAATGACCATGTTATTTACCGTGAGTTAAGAACAAAACCAGGTGAAAAATATAGTAAAGAACAGTTAGTAAGAACTATTCGTGAAATTGGACAATTAGGTTTCTTCGACCCAGAAGCTATTGATCCAAAATTCAAAAACGTAGATGCTGGAGCAGGAACTGTTGATATCGAATATAATGTTGTAGAAAAAGGATCTAGCCAGGTCGAACTTCAAGGAGGTTACGGCGGTGGTGGTTTCATCGGAACATTAGGACTTTCGTTTAACAACTTCTCGGCAAGAAAACTGTTTGATAAAGAAGCTTACAAGCCTTTACCAATGGGAGATGGGCAAAAAGTTGCACTTCGTTTACAAGGAAGTACCTATTTCCAAACGTATAGTGTCTCTTTCTCAGAACCTTGGTTTGGAGGAAAGAAACCAGTACAATTTAGTTCATCGATTTCTTACAGTAAGCAATTTCTTAACAATTACATCACTAGAACCGTTGATAGAAACAAAAGTTTTAATATTTTTACAGTACAAGTTGGTTTAGCTAAACGATTAACTGTTCCAGATGACTACTTTGTATTATCACAATCTGTAAGTTATCAGCATTATGATTTGAATAATTATAATACAGGTTTATTTACCTTTGGTAATGGTGCATCTAGAAACTTAGCTTATACTATAGGGCTTTCAAGAAGTAATAAAGGGGTAAACCCAATATTCCCAATGTATGGTTCTGAGTTTAGTATTTCTGCTAAGTTTACAGCTCCTTATTCTTTATTTAATGGAGTTGATTACGGAGATTTACAAAACCAAAAAGATTATAAAACACAATATACTGGTACATCAGGAAGTGGTGTAGACGGAAAACCACTTAACAATGGTGATTATGTTAAAACAGAAACAGTAAACGGACAAACTGGTTATGTAAGTGTAGGATCTGATTATTCAAGTGCAGATACAGATATTGCTAAAGTCGATCAGAAAAAATACAACTGGCTGGAGTACTATAAAGTTAAATTTAAAGGAGATTGGTATACTAAGGTTTATGGAAAGTTAGTATTAAGAACATTGACAGAATTTGGTTTCTTAGGTGCTTACAATCAAGATAGAGGTGTGATTCCTTTTGAGCGTTTTTACTTAGGTGGAGATGGTATGGCAAACTACTCAATGGATGGTAGAGAAACTATTCAGTTAAGAGGTTATCCAAATAACTCATTAACCCCTGTTAACTCTGTTGGTGATCCTATTGGAGCGACAATTTATAATAAATTCTCAATGGAGTCGCGTTATCCAATTACATTAAAAGCATCTGCTTCTATATATGCTTTAACATTCTTAGAAGCTGGTTCATCATATCCAACATTTAAAGATTACAATCCTTTTGATTTGAATCGTTCTGCTGGTGCTGGTTTACGTGTATTTATGCCTGCTTTTGGATTGTTAGGTATTGACTTTGGTTACGGTTTTGATGCTCTTCCTGGACAAACAAAAGCTAATGGATGGGAAACTCACTTTATTATTGGACAACAATTTTAAAGAAATAACGTTTGGTTAAAAATCATCAAATAAAGTTATGTTATGAGAAAACAATTTTTATTTATATTTTTAGCCTTGATTGTAGCAAATACAAGTCAGGCACAAGGTAAGACGACTAGAATTGGCTACATCGACATGGAATATATTTTAGAAAATGTTTCCGATTACAAAGAAGCTAAATCACAATTGGAGTTAAAAGCCCAAAAGTGGAAACAAGAAGTTGAAGCCAAAAAATTAAATATAAATACATTAAAGGAAAATTTAAAAGCAGAGAAAGCTTTATTGACCAAAGAATTAATTGAAGAAAGAGAAACAGAAATTAAGTTTCTTGAACAAGAAATGATGGATTATCAGCAGAAGCAATTTGGTTCTGATGGAAATTTAATGCGACAAAAAGCGACATTGGCCAAACCAATTCAAGATCAGGTTTTCACTGCTGTCCAAGATATTGCAGAAGCAAAAAATTATGATTTTGTTTTTGATAAATCATCAGATCTAACCATGCTTTTCAGCAATAAAAGATTTGATATCAGCGATCAAGTTCTACGAGTTTTAAACCGTACAGAAAAACGTGAGCGACTGACAAAAAAACAATTGAAAGAGCAAGAAGCTAAAGAGAATCTTGAAAATGCAATAGATGACAACCCAGCAATGGCAGATCGTCAGAAAGCGCTTGACGAGAAAAAAGCGGCAAGAGAGAAACTAATTCAAGATCGAAAATTAGAACAGGAAGCTAAGAAGAAAGAATACGAGGACAGAAGAAATGCCATAGCGACCGAAAGAGAAGCTAAAAAAAATGGCACGGTTTCTGGAACAGCTAAAACAGCGGCAGAAACACCTGCCCCAACAGAAGGTTCGAAAACTAATTCAACTTCAAAACCTGCCGAAACAGGATCAGATGGAGCACCAGTAGCCGAGCCTGCGATGACAAAAGCAGAAGAAAGACAATTACTTTACGAACAGCGTAAAAAAGAATTAGAAGAAAAGAGAAAGAAAATTTTAGAAGAAAGAGAAGCGGCTAAAAAAGCAAAAGAAGCCGAAACACAGAAAACAAATACGACCAATAATTAATTAATATTTTTAAAAATGATGAAACAAATCAAAACTTTACTAATTCTTGCAATTCTTATTTTAGGAGCAAGTAACACAATGAACGCACAAGCGAAGGTAGCTCATGTTGATGTCAGCGAGATTATGTCGAAAATGCCTGCTATGCTAGATGCTCAAAATCAGTTGCAAAAATTAAGTGGAACATATGATGCTGAATACAAAAAGATGGTTGATGAATATCAAGTAAAAATCAAAAAGTATGAAGCAGAAGTCGCTACAGTAACTGATGCTGTTAACGGTGAGCGTTCTAAAGAAGTTCAAGATATGCAAAAAAGAATTGTTGATTACAGAGACAATGCGCAAAAAGAACTACAACAAAAAGAAACTGATATCGTTAAACCATTAATGGAAAAAGTTAGAGCTTCTATCCAAAAAGTTGGAAAAGCTAAAGGTTTCCAATATGTTTTAGATGGTTCTACTTTATTATTAGCTGATGGTCCAAACGTAACAGCTGACGTTAAAAAAGATTTAGGATTCTAAGAAATTCCAACTCGTATAATTAAACTGCTCAATGTTATATTTGAGCAGTTTTTTTTACAAAAAATTAAAACCAATCTCTCGTATAATTTCTAGATTTGAATTAACTTAGAGTAACAAATATTATACTAAAAATATTAAATTTGCTTTATGACAAACAACAATCCTATAGGCGTTTTTGATTCTGGAATTGGCGGAACTTCAATCTGGAGCGCCATTCACGATCTTCTTCCAAACGAAAAAACCATATATCTGGCAGACAGCAAAAATGCCCCTTATGGTCAAAAAACTAAAGATGAAATTGTTGAATTGAGCAAAAAAAATGTTGAGTTTTTACTAGAGAATAATTGCAAATTAATTGTTGTTGCCTGCAATACGGCTACAACAAATGCAATATTTGAACTTAGAGCAGAGTATGACATTCCGTTTGTTGGAATTGAGCCTGCAATTAAACCTGCGGCAAATAATTCGCAAACTCAGGTAATAGGAATCCTGGCTACCAAAGGAACTTTAAATAGTGAGTTATTCAATAAGACTGCAGAGATGTTTCAACACACTACAATAATTGAACAAGTAGGTCACGGACTTGTACAGCTTATTGAAGATGGAAATCTATATTCTCCAGAAATGACACAGTTACTTGAATCGTATTTACAGCCTATGATTGAAGCTAATATCGATTATCTTGTTTTAGGATGCAGTCATTATCCTTATTTAATTCCGCAGATAAAAAAATTCTCCCAGATCATATTAAGATAATTGATTCAGGAGAAGCTGTTGCGAGACAAACAAAAAATTTACTTCGAGATAAAGTAGGATTTTCAAACACTACCGAAAATGATCCTATTTTTTATGTCAATTCTAACCCTAAAGTATTAGAGTCAATTTTAGAATATAAATATCCCGTAATAAAAAAAGATTTTTAAGATATTATTCAATCTTTCGCTTTACGAACCAAATCCCGTCCAGCGATAAATTAAGCGAAATTTTATGGTAATTTTCTTTTATCAGATCATTTGCTATTCTTCCTTTTTGACCGTAAGAATAGGAAACATTTAGAGTAGAAAAAGTATTATCTACAGGAAGATTAAGTCCAATTGAAAAGGATGCATTGTTCACGCGTTTTCCATCAACTTCGAGATATCCTGTATCATAACTTAAACCTGCGGCATAGCCTACTCTATCCCAATATTTTCGGACATTCTTTTTGGTGCTGTAAGTAAATCCTAGTGCAAAACGATCTTGATTCACAAAATCACCATATAGTTCCGACTGTTTCGTGTCTTCCCAAAAGCTTTTTTCGTAATCTAAAGTTACGTTCAAATTATTTTTAAATCGCTTGCTGATTCCAAAGCCCATTTCCAAAGGCATATAATAATCATCCGTATCCGAAGCTTTATCAGTTTCTACAGAAGTTTCTACTTCATCTGCAATACTGGTTACAGACTGCACTTTAGAAGCCTTTACCCTTGTAGGAGCCTTAAACGTTGTACCAATTGTAAAAATAGAATCTACTTTGTATTGCGCACCTAATATGGCGCGAACTCCACTGTAATCTGTTTTTTTATGTATTGTTGTAATTGTATTTGCAATTAAAAAAGCACGATCATCAACTGTGTTTCCAAAAAGAACAGTTCCTGTTGCTCCCAACGTCAATTTTTTTCCAAAGCGGTATCCGTACGAGAAATCCAAATTATTTAATCCGCCGGATCCTTGAGCGGTCAAATAATAATATTCCTGACTATCTGCTATAGGAAGTTTTAAATTTGAGATTTTAAAAACGGAACTGGAATAAGGACGAAGCGAAAGGCTAAAACCAGATTTTTTAGTCACTGGAAAAGCAAAAGCAATATGCGAAAATTGAAAATTATTTCGTTTCTCTGATCTATTTCCACTTTGATAGGTTGTTGCTATCGCTTTTCCTCCAATATCAAAAAGAAAGTGATTTTGGTACATAAATCCCAAAGATGCCGGATTTAAATTATTAATAAAAATATCCGAAGGCAAGGCAATTCCTGAAGAACCTGTTGACGGCAGATAACCAAAATCTGATTCATACAAACTTCCCACTCCATACAATGAATACGGAGAACTGGAAATACTTTGAGCAAACGAAGTCAGCGACATTAAAATGAAGCGACTCCATAAAATTATTTTATTTTTCATTTAATAAGAGATGTAATAAACTTTGAGCTGAATTTTATTGTTCGCGTTTTTTTGATCTGCCAAAACGATTCGGTCAACAGATTTGGAAATTCCCGCGGCGTTAATATTAGAGACGATCTCGAATCTGATGTTTTGAGCATTTCGCTTTGGAGAAAACTTCCAATAGGAATGGTATACGCAACATTTTCGTTGAACTCATCACTCTTCTTATTTAATAACCCATAAACAGTTGTACCCGCAGAATTTACCAATGCACCACTTACTCTATTCAGATTATCGCCTACGTAAACTGCAAGGGAATCTTCTAAAGGATATTTTTCCGAATACGAGTTGTTTACTGGTTTCAGAATCAGTTCTGCATTGACAATCGCACCATTCGTCGATATCTTTTTAAACTGTTTAATATTGGGGAAATCGATTCGACACGCCACACCAGTCCCCGACTGAATAAATCCTTGATTACTGGTCACCGTACTTGGGAGATAACTGCTGGAAATGGGGAGGTTTTGCAATAACGTTCCTGTTTTATCCAACGAAATAGAGTTAAACTGTTTTGCAATATCGGCGATCGTAAAGTCAATTATATAGGAAAGCTCATCTGCATCTGCACGATATTTCGAATAATACATCCGTACTTTACTTGTTGGAACGCTAAATCCTATGACATTAGAAGAACTGCCTGTTTCGGGAACTAAAACAAGTCCCTTTAAATATTCTGTAAAACTGTCAAAATCTGTAATTTCTCTTTTTTTGATTTTTTGAAAAAGAGCCTCTCCAAATTCGTCATCCATTTTAATATTAATAGAATCTTTTTGAGTCGGCCTTGGCGTAAAAGATATTTTTCCGAGGCTTTCTGGACTGTAACTTAAAGTTGAATTATTGTAAAAGCTGTCGTTATCGGTATTAGGTTTCACTTTTTGAATTAGTCGGTGAATATTAAAAGTTTGAACCTTTGTGGTATCTCCGTAATAATAATTATCATATTTAAGAATCATGGAAATCGAATCAAAAACATAATTTATTGCTTGTGTATCTGAAGAAGCTCCATTTAATGCGTAGGTAGTCGTAGAAAGCTGAAAATAGCTGTCTGACTTCACTTTTCCGAAAATTGGATCATCATAATTTCCGATCAAAATTCTGCTTCGGCTTGAGGTAATAAGCGAATCAAAATTTATAGTTGACATCTCGACTGTAACAGTATCAATCATAATCACTTTATTGCTTAAAGCCAAATAATCTGAACCGACAGTAAACTCACCCGTATCTGTATCTGTACCGCATGAAAATAAGGTTAGTACAAAAAGAAGAATCAATATAAACTTGTGCATAATTTATTTTTTGAGCAAATATAAAATGCAAGCTTTCGCGACACACTATAACATATACTATCGCGCATTTTTAAGCTACAGAACGTACAAAATGATCTATAGTACGAATTCGTCTGGTAAAATTTAATTCGACCTTAAAAAACACGATTTTGTCTATCAAAACACGTCATATATATATCTTCTTTTTTTTTAAGACAGTCATCCACCTAATTTTGAGCCAATAAAATAAATAATGAAAGTACGGTTTTTAATTTGTTCTCTTTTTTTGATTTCGTTTTTAAGCATGAAAGCGCAGGAAAGTTTTGGTGCTTATTTCAATATCAAAACTGAACCGACAGAAAAAATAAATTTTAACACAACGAATCTTGCCCTTTTTTATCAGAAACAATTAGGAACAAAAAATAAAATAACGAACACATTATCCTATTCGAATTTGAAAGTGAACTATGAATTTAATCCTTATAATTTTTATGCAGATCAGGATAAATTCAACCAAATTCAAAACACATTTGAATATTCGGGCGAAATATCAGAAAAAACAAAATGGGGCTTTTCGGTTATTCCAACAGCAAATTTTCAAGAAAATTTAGATTTTTCAGCTCTTACTATTTTAGGAAATCTGGAGATAAAACAGCAAATCAGTTCAAAATTAAATGTAATACTTGGAGCGGGGCGAACATCAATTTTTGGCGCACCAAAATTTACACCGATTGTTGCTTTTGATTATAAAATGAATGAGAAAACCAATCTAAAAATTGGATTTCCATATTCAAAAATTTCATATTCAAATAATGACCGAAATAAATTCAGTCTGACCAATAGTTTCAATGGAAATTTCTATCATTTGGATGAGACGTCTGACAAAAACAACAGTGCTGAAAAAGCAGTTTTATCGCAAATGACAACTGCCCTTGAGTATGAGAGAAACAGCCGCTGGCAATTGGTTTTTAAATTTCAAAGCGGGTTATGATTTTAATAAAAAATACAACTTATTAGACAATAGTAACCATAAAGTTTACGACTATAATTCGGGGAACGGTTACATTTTAGGATTAGGGATCAAATACAAACAATAAATAATTAAATACACTATGATTAATCTAAAAAAAGGAATTTTATTCACCGCTCTTTTTTCGAGCCTCTTTTTTATAAGTTCGCAGTAATGACGATGACGATGACGATTTAATGGGAAACTGGATTAAAAAATCGGCCTTTGATGGTCCTGCAAGATCTAGTGCGACAAGTTTCGTTATTGGAGATTATGCTTATGTTGCCGGAGGTTATACAGGAGATGTTTACTTAAAAGATTTATGGGCTTATAACTCAACTGGTGATTATTGGGAACAAAAAGCAGATTTTGCCGGCGTAGGAAGAAGTTCTGCCTCTAGTTTTGCATTAAATGATAAAGGATATGTTGGCCTTGGTTACGACGGAACAAACAAACTGAAAGATTTTTATCAATATGATCCTACTGCGAACAGCTGGACTCAAAAAACTGATTTTGCAGGAACGGGTCGTTATGCGGCAGTTGGTTTTCAAGCTGGTGGTAAAGCTTATTTTGGCACTGGTTATGATGGAAATTATTTGAAAGACTTTTATCAATATGATGACCAAGCTAATACATGGACACTCGTAAATGGTTTTAGCGGAAACAAAAGACGTAATGCAACAGTTTTTGTAATTGCTGATAAAGCGTATCTGGCAACTGGTGTAAATAACGGAGTTTATCAAGAAGATTTTTGGGAGTTTGATCCATCAACTGATATTTGGACTAGAAAAAGAGATATTGATAAAGATACCGACGATGATTACACCTATAATGATGAGTATGCAATCGTACGTTCTAATGCATCAAGTTTTTCTATGAATGGATTAGGATATGTTGTAGGAGGAGAAAATATAAAAACAATTTGGGAATACAACCCAACAACTGATTTATGGATTGAAAGAACTCCAATGGAAGGCGCTACCAGAACCGATGCTGTAGGTTTTGCAATTAATAATCGTGGTTTTTATATGTTAGGAAGAATTGGCACTACATATTTTGATGATGCGTGGGAGTTTAGACCATTAGAAGAACAAAATGACGATGATAATTAATATTAAAAAATTCTTCTGGAACGCTTTCCAGAAGAATTTGATGTTTTTTGTATTGTTGTCGCTTTTTGCTTCGTGCACAAAAAAAGAAGTTTTAACATCTGATGTTTTTAAAACAAATTCTGGATGGGGATACACAATTTCATACAAAGAAAAAATAGTAATCAAGCAATCCATCATTCCGGTGATAAGTGAAAACAAAAGTTTTGCAACACAAGACGATGCGATAAAAACAGCCAATCTTGTTAAAGAGAAACTCCTAGAAAACTTATCTCCAACGGTAACCAAAAAAGATTTAATTTTATTAAAAATAAAATTGTAAATGCAGATAGATACCATTAAAAATAACAGCTATAACAGAATCTTATTTCATTGTGCGATATGGGTTTTCTTTATTTTGACTTCGTTAATTCAGTTTTACGAAAGTCCATTTAAAATCAACAATGACTTTTATGTGCAATGGGCAACAGGGATTGTATTGTTTTATTTGAACTATTTTTATCTGGTTCCGATCTATCTTTTACAAAAAAAATACTGGCTCTATTTTATTGTGGCCTTTGGTCTTATTGCGGCGTTTATGATTATCAGAATAAACTATTTTATTCCTGAATTTAGACATTTAAGACCCGAAAATGTAATGCCTCCGCAAATGATGCGGCACGATCCGCATTTTTTTCCGAGAGACAGAATGGCGCCTAGAATTGAGATGAGACAACCGCTTTTTTTTAAAATTGGCCCGTCATTTTTCTATATTTTGATTATTACAATCAGCGCAATTATTAGAACACTAACTGAATTTTATAACAATCAGCAGAATAAGCTGATTGCCGAAACACATAGAACGAATACAGAATTAATATACCTGCGCAAACAAACCAATCCGCATTTCTTATTTAATTCATTAAATAGTATTTATTCTTTGGCACACAAAAAATCTGATTTGGTCCCTGATGCCATCGTGACCTTGTCTGAACTTATGCGCTATATGCTCTACGAGACAGACAATAAAACGGTGGCTTTAGAAAAAGAGGTAAACTATATTCAGAATTATATTGAACTGCAAAAACTGAGATTAAACAACATTGAAGACATTGTAATTAACGTGCATGGCGATACAAGAAACAAATTTATCGAGCCTTTATTATTGATTTCATTTGTCGAAAATGCCTTTAAATATGGAACAGATTATAAAGGTGCGACTCACGTAAAAATTAAAATCTTAATCACAGATAATAATCTTGATTTTTGGATAGAGAATACTATCGAAAATTATGTGAAAGACCCGGATAATTCGGGAATTGGATTGGTAAACATTCAAAGTCGTCTCGATTTATTATACCCTAGCGCACACGAACTAACCATTACTCAGGATAATGCCTATTACCGAGTTCATTTGAATTTAAAATTAGATGAAATTAAAACCGCAATACATTAAACAAAACTGATTATGGACAGAAAAAAATTCATCCGAAATGGTATTTTAGGCATTGCTTCGTTAGCAACAGCTTCAACATTATTAGAATCATGTTCAAAAAACGATCATGACGAAACCGACTCAGGCAACTCTGGAGATGCGAGCTGTACTGTTTCTCCTTCAGAAACAAAAGGTCCTTTTCCAATCAAAACTCCAAGTCAGCTGGTTTTAGAAAACATTAAATCTGACCGAATTGGAATTGCCTTGCTGATTAATTTAAAGATTGAAAACAAAAATAATGACTGTGCTCCTCTTTCGGGAGTTTTAGTTGATATCTGGCATTGCGACAAAGACGGAAATTATTCTGAATATGGCGGCACACAAATGCGACAGACAGATTATACTTCGGTTCATTTTTTAAGAGGAAGACAAACTTCTGACACCAATGGAGATGTTTCTTTTATTTCGATTTATCCAGGCTGGTATCAAGGAAGAGCACCGCATGTGCATGTTGAAGTTTTATCGAGTTCTGGAAGTTCATTATTAGTAACTCAAATTGCTTTTCCAGAAACCATTTCTAGTACAGTATATTCCAGCACAAATTATGCCGCCCACGGACAAGCCGATACTGCCAATACAAGAGATAATGTTTTTTCAGACAGTTTATCTGACGAGCTCGCAACTATAACTGGCAATATAACAGATGGTTATACTCTAACTAAAACTATTACAGTTAACGCATAATTGTGATTTCTTAACCCGTATTTTATGAAAACTTTAGAACTTAATTTACTGGTTTCAAATTACTTTTGACTGCCAAAACAAATGTAACCTTAATTCGGAAAAAATGAAATGTGTAATTATTGACGATGAGCCTTTAGCGGTAGAATTACTGCAGGATTTTGTTAAAAAAATAGACTCGCTTGAATTGATTAGTTCTTTCAACAATGCAATTGATGCCGTTTCATTTATCAATCAGAATAATGTTGATTTAGTTTTTCTGGATATTCAAATGCCTCATTTTTCTGGAATTGACTTTTTAAATACAATCGAAAAAAAGCCTTTGGTTATTTTTACAACTGCCTATTCTGATTATGCTGTAGAAGGATTTAATCTTGGTGCGGTAGATTATTTAGTAAAACCAATTCCTTTTCATCGGTTTTTAAAAGCAGTTGTGCGAGCGCAGCGGGTTTTACAGCCCGCAATGGCAAATCAGGCACTTTCTGAAAATACAAATGCTCCAGAAATTGAACAGGATTTTATGTTTGTTCGTGCAGAATATGAAAATGTAAAATTGAATTTTGCTGATATTCTTTTTATTGAAGGACTAAAAGATTACGTCAAGATTTACACCACAGATAATAAATTTATTTTGACTTTAATAAGTTTGATTAAATTAGAAAATCTGCTTTCGAATAAAGGGTTTGCAAGAATTCACAGATCGTATATCATTAATATTAAACATGTGAAATCTATTCAGAAGAACAAAGTTTTAATAAGCGATAAACGAATTCCTATCAGCGAAAGCTATAAAAGTACTTTCTTTGAAAAAATCAACCTGTGATATTTTCAAATTCCAAAAAAAGAAAAATTCCAAATTCCAAAAAGGCATATCTCTTGGAATTTGGAATTTTTATTATTGGAATTTTTTATAATCAATCTTCATTTTTAAACCAGCTTGAATACATTACGTAATTATTTGAGATGCGCTCAATTTCACCTGCAAAATTCGACTGATCAATATCTTTTACTTTTTTGGCAGGAACTCCAGCATAAATACTTCCAGAAGTTACCACAGTGTTTTGAGTTACCACCGCTCCGGCGGCAATAATCGCATTGCTTTCTACAACGCAGTTATCCATAACTATAGCGCCCATTCCTATCAAAACGTTGTCATGAATAGTACAGCCGTGTACAATAGCGTTATGACCTATTGAAACATTGTTTCCAATTATAGTGGGATGTTTTTGATACGTGCAGTGAATAACAGCTCCATCCTGAATGTTTACCTTATTGCCAATTTTAATAAAATGAACATCTCCTCTAATAACAGCATTAAACCAAACAGCCGCAAGAATCACCAAAAGTGACATCTCCTACAATTGTGGCATTTTCGGCAACATAACAATCCTCTGGAATCAAAGGTGATTTTCCGTTTACAGATTTAATCAGCATAAAAAATAAAATTTAGTTAATCGCAGGACAGTTACAATCGTAACGTGCTTTTTTACAGAATAAATTAATTCCTAAAGTAATTTGATGGTAACCGCCGGTATCAAATTTTACATCTCCCATTACTTGAGAATAAGTGTAGGCAAACATAAAGTTCTTAAAATTAACACCAACAATTGGCGTGAAAAATTGTAATTTTTGAGAAGAAACACCACTTCCAGAAAGATATTGGGCTCCATCAAAACCTCTTCTATAAGAAAGAGTCGCCCAAAGACTTCCGAAATCCATACTCTTATAGGCTTTTAAATTTAAATCGAGTGTTTTTTCTTTGGTTTGATCGAAAAACTGAAAAAGAATAGAAGGTTCCCACGTGATATTTTCATTTTTTCCAAAAACATATCCCACACTTAATAAAAACTTTCTCAGATTATCACTTTCATAATCTGTATATAACTCTCTTCTAGTCTCTAATAAACCCTGAACCGTTGCATGTGCATAAAAATCCAGAAAATTATAAGATGCTCCAACATCAACATTGAAATAAGAATCTTTTTGGATAGACCCAAAAACAATAGGATCAAAAGTTCCTCCAAATTTCGTTTCGTCCAATTGACTTTGTATTAATCCATCGCTGATTCCAAATGACAACTGATTTAAATCAATTTCATCTCTAGAAAACATAATATGATGCGCGTAAGTTAGTTTTACACCTTTCTGTGAATGATATCCGTTTTTGTCGTTAAAAACAATGATCCCCGCACCCGAACGTTCTCCTACTCTTCCATTAAAACTTAGTGTCTGTAAAGATGGCGCATCTTCCTGACCAAACCATTGTTTTCTGGCCGTTAATCTGATCTTGGCACAGTTGGTCGCACCAGCCATTGATGGGTGAATTAAGTAGTAATTGTCAGACAAATAATCAGAATACACAGGTATTCCTTCCTGAGAATAAGAATAGAATGAAGTAATAAGAATAATTAATAAAACCTTGATTTTTAATTTCATAAAGGCAATTTTGTATCTATATAATTTTCACTCCTGCAATTTAGTACGATTTATTTGAAAAGAGTCTTAATTATTTTATTAAAAAATCAAATATAGCTAATAGTAGAAAATAACTTTAGTAAATTTGCAAAAAATATAATACCATGACAAAAATCACCATAAAAGAAACTCAAAATCCTACTATATTAAAGTTTGAATTTGAAGATTTCATTACTCAGAATCAAAACTTTGAGTTCAAAAATATCGATGAGGCAGATTCATCTCCTTTAGCACAGCAGTTATTCTATTTACCGTTTGTTAAAACTGTTTATATATCAGGAAATTTTATTGCTATCGAAAGATACAGCATTGTTGATTGGGACGACGTTAAAGACGCGGTAGCTGAACAAATCAGTGCCTTTGTTGAAAAAGGCGGGGTGATCATTAAAATTGATGAAAATAAAGCAAAAAAACAACCGATAACAGTTTACGGAGAAACGACTCCTAATCCTTCTGCATTAAAATTCGTAGTAAGCAGAATGCTGACTCGCAATGCAGTTGAATATAAAAATATCGATCAGACTGTTTCTTCTCCATTAGCGCAGGAATTGTTTAAGTTTCCTTATGTAAAAGAAATCTTTATTGACGAGAATTACATTTCTGTTACAAAATACGAAATCAATGACTGGTCTGAAATTACATTAGAACTAAGAACATTCATCAAACAATTTATAGAAAACGGCGGAACTGTTTTAGACGAAACGCTAATTCAAACTACAACAAAAATTGAAGTAACAAAAGACGAAGCATTTGACAAATTAGATGTTACTTCTCAGCAGATTATCAACATCTTAGAAGAATATGTGAAACCAGCTGTAGCGACAGATGGAGGAAATATTGCTTTTGAATCTTATAATGAAGAAGACAAAACGGTTAAAGTACTTTTACAAGGTGCTTGCGGCGGTTGTCCGTCATCTACGTTTACTTTAAAAAGCGGTATCGAAAATATGCTTAAAAGCATGTTGAACGATGAGGCTATAAAGGTTGAAGCTGTAAATGCTTAATGACTATTTTCTTCTATAAGAATTTCAATTATATTTGCATCACAAACAAACATACCTTCTCTTTTGAGAAGGTTTTTTTTATTTTAAAATCATGAACGACGTTACTTCAGACCAAGTTAGTAATTACATCGCGAGATTTATCAACATCTTAGTTGATTATTCTCCAAAATTAATCTCTGCATTTCTAATTTTATTTGTTGGTTTATACGCTATCCGACTAATAAATAGATTAATTAGACGATTAATGGTGAAGAGAAATCTTGACCCAACTTTAACCAAATTTCTAGCAGATATTTTATTATGGGCACTTAGAATTTTGTTATTTGTTACATTCATTTCAAAACTCGGAATTGAAACTTCTTCATTTGTTGCTATTTTAGGAGCAATGGGACTTGCTGTTGGTTTGTCTTTACAGGGTTCACTTTCGAATTTTGCCGGAGGAATGCTGATAATTGTTTTTAAACCTTTTAAAGTTGGCGATACAATAGAAGCACAAGGCGTGATTGCTACTGTTGAAGAAATTCAGATTTTTGTAACAAAAATGATTACGGGAACTAATCAGACCGTTTTTGTTCCAAATGGAGCATTATCAAACGGAACGATTATTAATTATTCGATGCAGGCCGAAAGAAAAGCCGACTTGACATTTTCAGTTTCTTATGACTCGGATATCAAAAAGGCAAAAGATATACTTTTAGAGGTTTTACTATCAAATCCAAAGGTTCTTAAAAATCCTGCACCAGAAGTTTTTGTAAAAAACCTATCTGCGAGTTCTGTTGATTTTGCAGTTCGCCCGTGGGCGACAAAGGCAGACTTTGGCTCTGTAGTTTCAGATACTTTAGAAAATTGCAAAGTTGCATTGGATAAAGCTGGAATTTCTGTCCAGCCTTTTACAATTCAAAAATAATAGTTATTGCTTTTTTGAAGGAGCAGTAATCATAAAATCTTTTAAATAATAAGGTTCAAAATAAGCGACATCTACAGTGTCGCTTTTTTGATATTTATCAAAACTGATTTTACTCATAGCTTGTGCCGAAGGATATTTGATATCTTCTAAAAACACAAAATTTTCTTTAGTTAAAACAGCTTTACATTTGTCAGCGCAATCGCCGACAAAGTAAAGCTTGTCTGTATATTCTTGAAATGAATTTTCGTCTATTATTTCCGCTTTTATAGCTCTTTCAGCTGTCAAATCTGTATTAAAAACGGCACTGTAAACTTCCATACGACGCGCATCTAACATTGGGATAATTTTTCCATCTGTAACTTCTGCCTGAGAAGCTAATGCCTGAAGCGTATCAACAGCGATTAGTGGGATATTTAAAGCATAACACAATCCTTTTGCCGCAGAAACGCCAATTCTTAAACCTGTATATGATCCCGGTCCCTGGCTGACTGCAATTGCATTTAAATCCTGAACAGAAATACCTGCTTTTGCTATTACTTCTTCAATAAAAACATGAAGCTTTTCTGCATGCGAATAGCCTTCGTCTGCAAGCTCACTGCAAACAATGGTTTTCCCATCTTTTGCAACAGATACAGAACAATTTTTAGTGGCCGTTTCGATATTGAGGATAAAAGACAAAATATTTAATTTTAATTATTAATGTTTTACAAATAAAGCAGGTCAAGAAAAAATAAGAACACAAATTAAAAGCAATAATGGTATAGTACATAAATTAACCATTAAAAAACTCAAATAAAGTATTATCCTTTTTCCAAGTGAAAAATACACAAACTCTTCTTTATAATAATCAGTTTTAGAAATTCTATAATGAGTGTAAAAAAGAAATCCGGCTACTGCGGCTAACCCAATCGTAAAGGCCGGAAAAAAACCTGGCGACAGTCGCCACATAAAGAAACCATCATAAAAAATTATTTCTTAGGCGTTTCTGCTTTTTTAAGTTTTACCTTATCTCCTGAATTAAGATCTTTAGAAACCGTTGTGTAAGGGCCTGTAATTACAACATCTCCAGGTTTTAAACCAGACATTACTTCAATATTCGTATCGTCTTGAATTCCTGTTTTAATTACTCTAATTTTAGCTTTATCTCCCTCTTTTACAAACACACATTCGAATTTCTTATCACTTTTCGGAGTGGCTTTTTTATCTTCATTTGGATCTTCAACTTTAAAATCTTTTACTGCTGTAGTATCTGATTTTACAACCACAGAACTAATCGGCACTGCCAAAACGTTTGTTTTTGTTGTTGTAATAATATCAACAGTAGCTGTCATTCCAGGTCTAAAAGGAGAATACGTACTTGGTTTTCCTTCTAATAAATCCTGATAAGACTCTTTTAAAATACGAACTTTAACTTTAAAATTAGTAACCTGATCTGAAGTTAAAGTTGTGCTGGCAGAATTAGAGATACTCGTTACAGTTCCTTTAAATTTCTTTTTTAAATAAGCATCAACTTCAACATTTGCTTCGTCACCAATTTTAATTTTTACGATGTCGTTTTCATTTACATCAACTTCAACCTCCATATTATTAAGGTTTGCTACACGTAAAAGTTCTGTTCCAGCCATTTGCTGCGTTCCTAAAACTCTTTCTCCTAATTCTACATTTAAAACAGAAATTGTTCCGTCTGCTGGAGAATAAATAGTGGTACGCCCTAAATTGTCTCTTGCCTCACTTACCGAAGCCGAAGCACTTTGAACACTGTAATAAGAGTTTTGTTTGGTTGCTTTTGCTACTTCAAATGAAGCAATGGCTTTATCCCAGTCTGATCTTGAAATTACTCCTTTATCGTATAAGGTTTTATTACGATCGTAATTGGCTTTAGCTTCTTTAAAACTTGCCTCAGATTGTGTTAAACCTGCTTTAGATCCTGATAAATTAGATACCGAACGGTTGTAGCTTGAAGTATATAAATCTGGATTAATTTTAACCAGCAATTCTCCTTTTTTTACAACCTGACCTTCTTTTACATTTAACAGAATAATCTCTCCAGATACCTCTGGAGAAATCTTTACTTCTATTTCTGGTTGAATTTTACCTGTAGCCGAAACTGTTTCAACAATTGTTGATGCAATTACTTTTGCTGTTTCTACTTCTTTTCCTTCATCCTTATTTCCTATTACTCCCGACTTCGAAAGACCGATTAAAACTGCAATAAGTACTACTGCACCACCTACTAAGAAATAAATTGTTTTTTTTGACATAATAAATTATTTTGTAATAATTGGAACTATTGGAATTCCGAAATAAAATTCAATTATCTTAATTTTGAACATGTAATCATATTTTGTTCTGATAACATCAGACTGCGCATTGGTCAACAATGTTTGAGCTTGTGTAAAATCAAATGAATTCATCAAACCTACATCGTATTTTTCTTTTGCATAATTGTATGCCTGCTGTCTAGCTTCTAGAGTTACAGTAGACGCTTCGTAAGTATTTAAAGCCGCTCTTGCATCAGTAAATGCGGTGTAAACGTCACGTTGCAAATCTAAACTTTTTTGCTCTAAATCTATTTTAGATTTTTCTAAATTTACTTTGCTTCTTTCTACATTGTTCTTAACTGACCAGCCATTAAAAATTGGAACATTTAACTGTAATCCAAAATTATGTCCCTTATTATCACTAAACTGTTGGAATATCGGATCTGGACCTACTGTATAAGGCTGATCGTTTACATCAAATCTAACTTGATCACTGTAACTAGCTCTGGTATTAAAACCATAAAAACCACTAAGTGTAGGCTGATAAGCTCCTTTTGCAATAGCTACATTTTTTTCAGCAATTTCAAGATTTGTTTGTGCAAGCTTTACGTCTGTTCTTATGTCTTTTGCCTTAGCATAAATTTCAACTGGAGTCTGCCCAAGAATATTATTCTCGTCGTTTAGAGTTGTATTATCAATAACATCAAAATCGGCAAATTCTTTTAACTGTAAAAGCTGTGCCAGACTTAATTTAGAAATCAATAAATTATTTTCAGAAACAGCAATATTTTGTTTGTCTGTAGCGACAGTTGCTTTTAGATCGAATAAATCACCGCGAGGAATTGTTCCAGCGTTAACCATTTCTTCAGAACGAGCATATCGTTTTTCGTCAATTAACAATTGTTCTTTTTTAACTTTTAGATCTTCTTTATTAGATAAAATCTGTAAGAAAGCACTAGCCACGTTTAAAGAAATATCTTCCTGCATCTTCAGCAGTTGATATTTTGATGCAATAATAGATAACTTTGCTCTTCTGTATGTATTTTGATTTTGAAGTCCTTTGTATATATCAACTCCCGCATTTAAGCCAACTGAAGAATATTGAGTGGTTTGATTACGTAAAATACCAGTTGTAAGATCCTGATTCAAACCAATATTCCAAGAGTGTGAAGCATTTCCATTTACAGACGGAAGGTAACTTCCTAATGCGCCTCTTTTATCAATAACCGCATTTTCGACGTCTAATTCGGTTAATTTTATCGTAATATTATTTTCCAATGCATATCTCACACATTCTTCCAGTGTCCATTGTTTTGATTGCGCGTGTCCAGCTAATCCAAAACCGAATAACATTGCAAAAACCAGACTATTAATTTTATTTATTTTCATATATTTTAAATGAAAGCGAAGTACAACGAACTACGCAAATTTAACATTTTTTAAAACCAAAAGATCCTTAAACCTTCAAATTAAATTATTTTTTCTCTCCTTCATTGATCAAGCCCTGATTCCAGATTTTAATCTTATCTGTACTCTTTACACCGCTTTTAACTTGAACGTAGATTCCGTCACTTACACCCAGAACCAAATCTCTTCTTTGAAATTTCTGTGGAGCAGTTTCGATTTCAACATAAGGTTTTTGTGTTTTTTTGTCAAATTGAACTAATGATTCTTTTATTGCCAAAATTTTATCTGCTTTTTCTAAAATAATGGAAGCATTTGCACTCAAACCGGCTCTAATAAAAGTATCATCTCTATTAACCATCTGCGCTTTAATTTCAAACTGAATTGCTCCATTTTCTGTAACACCTTTTGGTGCAATGTAATTTAGAACAGCATCGAACTTTTTATTTTCAATTGCACCAATTGTAATTTCAATAGGCATTTTTTCTTTGATTTTTCCCACTTCAGATTCATCAATTTTTCCAATAAAAATCATTCTTCCAACGTCTGCAACGCTCGCAATTGTTGTTCCTTCATTAAAATTATTACTTTCAATAACTTGGTTTCCAACTTTTACAGGAACGTCTAAAACCATTCCGTTAACCGTAGAACGAATTAAAGTATTGGCATAACTTCCTAAAGAAGATGTTGTTCCTGTTTTAACAATATCTAAACTTTGTTTTGCAGACCAGATACGTTTGTTTTGCCTGATTATATGCCACTTGAGTCGCATCAAAATCATTTGCAGAAATTACATCTTTCTCAAATAATGTCTTTTGTCTTCTATAAAGTCTTTCCTGGTTGTCCAAAGCAATTTTGGCTGTCTGAACTTGATTCTGTGTACTGCTCACGTTAGAAACGTTTGCAACAACTCGAATTTTCGCAATCATATCACCAGCTTTGATTTTTTCACCAGCTTTGATATATACTTGTTCGATAATCCCCGAGATATTCGGTTTGATTAAAACCTCTTCGTCTGGCTGAATATTACCAGTTGCAATTGTATTTTTTACAATCGTTTTAATTTCTGGTTTTTCCGTTTTAAACACAATTGGCGACTCTTGGTTTTTGGCATACAAATAGTAAAGTGCGCCAAAAAAAACGATCGCAATAAATATTAAAATGGTTATAGTTACTCCTTTTTTCATTTGTTTTTGGTTTAATCGATTTATTTTGATTGATAATTTATTCTGTTCTTAAAGCATCTACAGGCTTAACATTGATTGCAGTCTGCGCTGGAATAAAACCTGCCAGCAAACCTGATCCAACTAATATTAATAAAGCAACGAATACAACACCTAAATCCACACTCGGATTGGCAAACATCGTATTCTCACCCGCAGGCATCGAATCTAATACAAAATTTAAAATTGCTATAATTCCGGTTGCGACGGCAATACCCAGCATTCCAGAAATAATGGTTAAAAATATAGATTCTGATAGTATCTGTGATCGAATAGCTCCCGGCGTTGCGCCCAAAGCTCTTCTTATTCCAATTTCTTTTGTACGTTCTTTTACTACAATCAGCATTATATTTGAAATTCCGATTACTCCAGAAATCAAAACCAATGTTCCCACAAAATAGGCAATCACTTTTAGGATATTAAATAAGCTTTGCACTTTATTGAATTGTTCGTACAAATCGAAATTTCCCACCGCTCTATCATCTGTTGGATTTATAGAATGCAGTGATTTAATAATCTCTAAAATTTTAGGTTTTAATTCTGTAATAGAAGTTTCATCTTTTGCTGTAAGTGCCATCCATCCCACTTTATCACCATAATTAAAAGACTGCTGAAAAGTCGTGAAAGGAATAAAAATATTTTTCTGTTCCTGCTCTGCATTTCCACCTTGTTGTTTGGATTTATAAACCCCGACAACCATAAAATTTACACCATTAATTTTGACATAAGTACCTATAGCTTCTTCTTCTTTTCCATAAAGTTCACTAATAACACCTTTACCAATTACGGCTACTTTTCTTCTCTCCAGAATATCCTGCTGATTTACAAAACGACCTTTAATAATATCCATTGGTCGCTGTTTAATCAACTCTGGATAATCTCCATATATGGTAAATGATGAAGTTTTTGTTCCTCTAACCACATTATTTGTTCCGTTAAAATCACCTAATTGATTTCTTGGAGAAACATATAATAAATCTGGCAATGCCTGCTTTTAAGGTACGCAACATCGCTGTTTCTAAAATCGTATCTGCGTGTTTTTGGTAAACCTTTATAAGCTTTAGAAGTTGTCTGGCTCCACATAAACATAGTGTTTGTTGCAATACCGTCAAACCCTTTTTTAATACCATTTTCAAGTCCATTACCTGCGACAAGTAAAATCACCAAAATAAATATTCCCCAAAAAACACCAAAAGCCGTCAGAATAGTTCTGAAAGGGTTGGCCGTTAAGGCCTGTAAAATCTCGTCCCAATTATCTTTTTTAAACATAACTATTCGTCTCTAAGTGCTACAATAGGTTTAATTTTAGGCGCTCTATATGCTGGAAAAAAACCTGCAACAGCACCAGCAAACACCAATAAAAATAGTGTTGTTAATGCCACATTAAAATCAACTTCCGGATTTCTAAAATATTCACTCTGAACCATCGGACCTACAAATTCAAGCAGTAACAAACTCCCTAAAAGTCCAACAAACCCAGCAATTGTTGTAATAAAAATCGATTCATGAAGTATCATTGTAATAATAGAAAATGGAGATGCTCCCAATGCTTTTCTAATTCCAATTTCTTTTGTTCGTTCTTTTACAATAATCAACATAATATTACTAACCCCAACAACTCCGGCGATTATAGTACAAATACCAACCCACCAAAAAAACAATCTGATATATAAATTTAAGTCGTAAAACTGTTTGGCATCTTTAACAGAATTATAAACTCCAACACCGCTGTCGTCTTCTGGTGCCACCATGTTTTTACTTTTCAGTAAGTCTTTTAAATCTTGGGTAAATTTTTCAGATTGTGCTAAAGCTTCATCATAATTGTTTGTCTTTTTTAAAGTAAAAAACAAATTACTAATTTTATCCCCGCCTCCAAAAGTTCTTTGTACGGTAGTTAATGGCAGATAAGCTCTCGCTTCTTCACGTTCTCCTCCTGGATCTGTAAAAATTCCGACTACTTTAAAATTAATATTATTGATTAATATTTCTTGTCCAAGTGCCTCTTTATCTTTAAATAAATCTGTTTTTACTTTCATTCCAATAACAGCGACTTTTTCATTGTTTTGTAAATCTTTAGTATTTACATATCGCCCTTGAACTATAACCAGATTTTCTATTCCTCCATAATCAGGATCAACTCCTCTATATTGATAATTTCCAGCCTCTTTTCCATAAGAAAATTGTGCTCCCCAAAAATTATATGTTGAAGCTCTTAAATCTAATTTATCTTCAAATTTCTGAACAGATTGATTATAATCGCTATTGCGAAATTGAACCTGTCTGCCAGGATTGAGTCCTTTATATTCTTTAGTTGTTGTACCAGACCAAACTTCTATAATTCCCGTGACGTCACGTTCGAATTGTTTTTCAATTCCATTTTGAAGACCTTTTCCTGCACCCAGCAGAATCACCAAAATAAAAATCCCGGAAGCCACAGAAATCCCCGTTAAGAATGTTCTTAATCGGTTTTTTGAAATGGCTTCAAATATTTCCTGCCAGCGTTCAATATTAAACATAAGACGAAGCTCTAACTTGTTCTACTTTTTTATCATCGATAATTAATCCATCTTTTAGGACTACATTTCTTTTGCACATTGCGGCAATATCAGGTTCGTGTGTCACAATTAAAATTGTCTTTCCTTCATCATTAATTCCCTGAATCAGTTCCATAACTTCATAGGAAGTTTTAGTATCCAGAGCTCCTGTAGGTTCATCTGCCAGCAAAACTTTCGGATTTGACGCTAATGCTCTTGCAATAGCTACACGCTGTTTCTGACCTCCAGAAAGTTCATTGGGTAAGTGATGAGAGTGAGATCCTAAACCTACTTTTTCAAGATATTTCATTGCAATCTCATAACGTTCTTTTTCTTTTAACTCCCTGATAATACAATGGCATTGCAACATTGTCAAGCGCAGATTTATAATTAATCAAATTAAAAGACTGAAAAACAAATCCTAAGAATTTATTACGATATTTTGAAGCAATCGTTTCGTTTAATTTTTTTATTGGAGTTTTATCTAAAATATAACTTCCAGAATCGGCCTCATCTAAAATTCCTAAAATATTAAGCGGCGTAGATTTGCCAGAACCAGATGATCCCATGATCGCAACTAATTCACCTTCTTCGATATTAAAATTAATACCTTTTAACACGTGTAATTCTGAACTTCCCATTTTATAGGACTTGTGTAAATCTTTAATTTCGATCATGGTATTGTTAAATTTTGAGACAATAATAACATTTTTATTAAGTAAATTATGATAATAAAAAGTTAATAATTCCGTTACCTTTTCTGTATAAGACTACAATCTTTAGTAATTGTTACACTTTTTTAATAAAATATGATTGTTTTCGTAATTTTACTCCATAATAAAAATTCATATTAATGAAGCTTTCTTCAATTCTTTCAATGTTTACAGCACTTGTCGTATTAGCAGGCTGTTCTTCCGCTCAAAAATTAGAGACATTAAAACCAGAACCAGACGATGCCAGTCCGTTAGTATATGACAGCAGTCCGTCTTTTATCAATTTACCCATTACTATCAAACTTAGTGAGATTGAAAACCAAACAAATGGCATCCTGAACGGATTAATTTATGAGGACAATACTATCGAAGATGATGATATAGAAATGAAAATCTGGAAACAAGCTCCAATTAAAATTCAAAATGACCCTTCGAATCGTGATAAAAGGATAAAAACTATTTTACCACTTAAAGCGACTATCAAATATCGTATTGGCACTAAAAAACTAGGCGTAGAATTATACGATGTCAGAGAATTCAACTTAAATGGAATTATAACATTATCAAGCGAAACTGCATTGACCAATTGGAAATTGACAACAAAAACAGAATTCAAATCTCTTGATTGGAATGAAAGTCCGACGATGACCGTTTTTGGTAAAAACATGCCTATTACCTATTTGATAAACCCAGCTATTTCTATTTTTAAAGATAAATTAGAAAAGAAAATAGACGAAGCAATTGAAAAATCAATGGATTTTAAGCCTAATGTTCTTCAGGCTGTAGAAAAAATCTGCACTCCATTTCAGATGAGCGATACTTATGAAAGCTGGCTCCGAATTGTTCCTATCGAAATTTATTCTACAAATGCCAAACTTAAAAATGATAATTTTTTACTTGACATGGGCATGAAATGCAATATGGAGACGATTGTTGGCAAACAGCCTGAATCAAAATACAACGCCAGCAAAATTGTATTAAAGCCTGTAGCAAAAATTCCGAATCAGATTTCTGCAAATATTGCTTGCGATTTCAAGCTATGTAGATGCTTCTAAGATTATGACCAAGAATTTTGCCGGACAGGAATTTGGAGAAGGAGGTAAAAAAGTAACCGTTAAAAATGTTTCTATCTGGCATAAAAACGGCAAAATGGTCATTGCCCTAGATGTATTAGGATCTATAAACGGAACGCTTTATTTAAATGGATTTCCACAATACAATCCGCAGACGAAGGAAATTTATTTTGAAAAATTAGATTATGTATTAGACACCAAAAGTAAGTTAATGAGGACTGCAAATTGGCTGGCGCAAGGCTACGTTTTAAGAAAAATGGAACAAAGCTGTAGATATTCTATTCAGCCTAATTTGGAAGAAGGTAAAAAAACAATGGCAGACTATCTAAAAAACTATTCTCCGATGCCTGGTGTATTTGTAAACGGCAAAATGGAAGATATACAGTTCGATAAAATTCAGCTCACCAATCAAGCTATTATCGCTTTTATCAAAATAAACGGAACTGTCAATGTTTCGGTGAACGGATTGAAATAAAAAAAAGCAGTGTAAAATTACACTGCTTTTTTCTTTTTATACATTCTATAAATCAAATATCCTATAATCACGACCAGCAAATACGGAATAACCATTAAATAAACAATTCCGTCATTTACCGCTTCGGCTTTTTTAATATTAGAATCGCCAGATAAAGCGTACTGGCACATCGCGCATTGAGCATTTACTGAAATTCCAATAAAGAAAAAACAAATCCCAAAAATTAAACTTTGGAACTTGGAATTCGACTTTCGATTTTTATTGTTAATTAGCATAATATGGAGAAATCATTAAAAATACTACTACTCCAGTTACGGCAACATACAGCCAAATTGGAAATGTTATTTTAGCAATTTTTCTATGTCTGTCAAATCGCTGTGAAAGCGCTCTTACATAAGTAATCAAAACAAGCGGGATAATTGCTATTGAAAGTAAAATATGTGTTATCAAAATAATAAAATACACCAATCGTAAAGAACCGATTTTAGCACTTTCGACCGCATCAAGAACACCATCATGGTTTGAATCTCCAAATTTAGTAGAATCTGCTGTCATGTGATATGCTACATACATCACCAAAAAAGCAAGTGATAAAGCAATAGCAAAAGTCATTAATCGTTCGTGCAATTTTTGTTCTCCATTTTTTATAGCCAAAACTGCCCAAACCAATACAATTGCAGTGATACCATTAGTTGTTGCGTAAATAGGCGGTAAAAAGGACAATGGCTCTACATCGAAACCAAAATCTTTAAGTTTTACACCAAACAAAATCGCTACAACAACCGGGATTATAATTGAAACTGCAACAATAAGTTTATTGTATTTTTTCTCTAATGAATGATCTTCCATTTTTATTCTTCTAATAAAATTTTAATATCTTGTTGAATATCACGAACTCCTTTTTTGTCTAAACCATCGTAATAAATAGTTGGATTCCCGTATTCATCTTTTCTGCGGCGAATATTACCATCCTTATCGATTAAAGCAAATAAACCAGAATGCTCAAATCCACCGCTTACTTTGTCATTTTCACCCGCGTAAAGATTAAAACCTTTGTTTGACAAATCCATAATTACACTTTTATCCCCAGTCAGGAAATTCCAGTTGGAAGATTTTACACCAAGCGACTTCGCGTGATCTTTTAAAACCTGAGGCGTATCGTGTTTTGGATCAATTGTTATAGAAACAATTCCAAAATTTGGATTTCCAAAAAAAGTCTTCTCAATCTCCAGCATACTCATATTCATCTTTGGACAAATAGACGGGCAAGTTGTAAAAAGAATTCTAAAACATACACTTTTCCTTTATACGTCTCGTTTGAAATCTTCACATTATCCTGATTTGTCAATTCAAATTTTGGAGCAGGTCCAATTGTCAAAAGCTTTGCTTCCTTCGAAGATTTTGCATCAACATTATCCAAACGGTTTCCTTTTACAATTTCACCATTTTTAACTCGATCAACAATTTTAGGAATGGCATAAATTCCAAAAATCAAAATGATAAAGGAGATTCCTATATATGATTTATTCTTGAACATTATAAATAATTTTTAAAGTTGCTTTGTAGCGTTATGATTCTTCTTTAAAGTTTGCGCGGTATTCGTATAAAATGATTTTGAAATCATCAAGCATTTCATTACTCAATTCTGATGGATGAAAAGTATTATATCCTTCCTTATACTCCTTGTTATCTTTTCTTCCTCTTAAACTGCGATCTTTATCGATAATATAAACATTCGAAGTGCCAAGGTTTTGATTTAGTTTTTCTTTTAAATGAAGCTGATCATAAAATTTTTGGATTTCTTCATTTGAAGCAAATACAAAATTCCAATTTTTAACATCTGTAAAAGGAGATAAAGCATCTACAATTTTCTGAGCTTCTTTTTCTGTACCAAGCGGACAAAGAACAACGAACTGAAGATCTTCGAAACCATTATAACGTTTGTAGATCTTTTCATTTAAATTAAAATAATTCCCTCTGTTTTCTAAAATATTCGAACCTGAAAAGCCAAGTACAGTAATCTTTTTATCTAGAGAAACTTTTTTTCCGTTTAGGGATTTCCAATTTCCAAAATCAGCAACTTTTGGTGTGAGTACAGGAAGAGTTGTAAAACTATTTACACCAGAAGCAAAAAATAAATACGCTACAATTGGCAGAACAAAAAGTACAAAGAGAACTATATTTTTTTTCATTGTATTAATGGAAATTATTGAGGTACAAAAATAAAAAAATCCCGATGTTATCGGGACTCTTTTCGAATTAATATCATGTTAAAAATTCCATTTAATAGTAGAATCTTTAAAAACCCCATAAATATAATGTCCTTCTGTCAATAGAATAAACAATAAATATAAAACAAGGAAGACAACTGATGATACAACAGACCATCTAAGGTAGCTTTTTTCACCTTCCATGTGCATAAATGCCCATACAATATAATATGCTTTGAAAATTGTAAGGATATAGAAAATCCAATTTAACAAATTCAAACCGATAAAATGAGTAAATTCTAATGATGCAGGTTTGTAGATACCTAAAATAACTTCTACTGTAGTTACTAATGAAAGTAATCCAAAAACAAACCAGATTCTTTTTGTATTTGATACGTGCTCGTGTGACATAATAATTAAATTCTAAAAATTAAACTAGGTAGAAAACTGTAAATACAAATACCCAAACTAAATCTACGAAGTGCCAGTATAAACCAACTTTTTCTACCATTTCGTAGCTTCTTCTCTTCTCATAAGTACCTAATAATACATTAAAGAAAATAATGATATTGATGATAACTCCAGACAATACGTGGAATCCGTGGAAACCTGTAATGAAGAAGAAGAAATCAGCAAATAATTTATTACCGTATTCGTTTCTAATCAAACTAGCACCTTCTACTACATATTTAGCAGTTGCTAAATGAGCTTCAGATTCTTCTCTTGATAAAACTGTTTTTTTCTTTTTCTCCGTAAGTTTTTCTGTTCTAATTAAGATTTCTGGATGTGCTTTAAATCCTGCTTGAACTTCAGCAACCGTGTAAGTTGGAAGAGATTGAGCATCTTCTACAAACCAAGTTGAATGACTTCTTGTTAAAGCTTCTCTTTGTTCTGGTAATTTCACAGCAAAATCAGCTAGAGCTACTCTTTTACCATCTTTATCAACAAATTGCAATAAGCTTCCTCCTACAGTTTCAACTGCACCGTACTCACCTTTAATGAAGTTTTTCCATTCCCAAGCTTGAGAACCAACGAAAATAATACCTCCAATAATTGTTAAGAACATATAGATTGCAACTTTAGTCTTTTTCAATTGGTGACCTGCATCAACAGCCAAAACCATTGTTACAGATGAAAAGATCAAAATAAAGGTCATTAAAGCTACATAATACATTGGAGTACGCAACACCATGCATAAATGGAAAGTGAGTAAACACTTCATCAGCCAAAGGCCAAGTTTCAATAAATTTAAATCTAGAAAAACCGTAAGCTCCTAGAAATCCAGAGAATGTTAAGGCATCTGATACGATAAAAAACCACATCATCATTTTACCATAACTTGATCCTAGTGGCTGGATCTCATGACCGCCTCCCCAAGTTTTTTCGTCGTTGTTTGCAGTAGTAACTGTCGCTCCCATAAAAGATATTCGTTAAAAAGTTCCCAAATTTACGTTTTTTTCTTATTTAAAGAAAAATAAAAATAAAAATAAATATACCCATAATAAATCTAAAAAATGCCAATACATCGCACCTAGTTCTATACCAAGAGTTTGAGTCGAATTGTATTTTTGTTTAAAATGATTATAAATTATAATTAAAAGTGAAATTAACCCACCAGCAAGGTGCGGCAAGTGTGTAACCGTTACTACATATAAGAAAGTTGTAGTAATTGAACTACCTTCTCCTGTAAAATAATATCCTTGTTCAACGATTTGACCAAATCCTTGAAATTGTAACACTACAAATAAAATACCTAATGCTAAAGTTCCCAAAAGCAGTCCTGTTACTGCGCTTCTATTATCTTTTTTAATGGCTTTTTTTGCCAGATAAAAAGTAACACTGCATCCAATAATAACAGCTGTACTCCAGTAAAACGCAGAAGGAAGTTCGAAATTCTTCAACCAGTCTGCTCTAGATTTACTTACTACAAATGCACTTGTTAACCCCGCAAACATCATGGTCATACTAACCATTGCAAAAAGCAGAATCAGTTTTGCTGATTTTGATTTTCTTGCCTGTTCTTCATTTATTGTCATTGTCATTTCCATAACTATCTTAAAAATTTATCTACTATAAATACAATTTGTAAAAGCGAAATATACGAAACACTTACCAGCATTAATGTTCTTGCTCGCTTTTGCTGTTCTTAATTTATATAAACGAACTGCGTAAAAAAGCATCCAAATCCCTAAAAGAAACACTAAAATTGTCGCAATTGGAGAAATAAACAATTGTCCCGTAAAACCTAAAACTGGTAATAACGATGCTATTATAAGCCAAATTGTATATAAAATAATCTGCAATGCAGTTCCTTTATCTTTTTTGCCTGTCGGAAGCATAAATATACCTGCTTTTTCATAATCTTCATATAAAAACCATCCGATTGACCAAAAATGCGGAAACTGCCAGAAAAACTGAATTAAAAACAAAGTTCCTGCTTCGATACCAAAATCTCCTGTCGCCGCCACCCAGCCAAGCATAAATGGAATTGCACCAGGAAATGCTCCAACAAAAACAGACAATGAAGTAACGGTTTTTAGTGGCGTGTAAACGCTTGTATACAAAAATATAGAAATAGCCGCAAACATTGCCGACTTAGCATTTATAGTATACAAAAGTGCGATACCAATAATTGTAAGCAGACTTGCTACGAACAAAGCCATTCTTGGAGACATACGGCCTGAAGGAACCGGACGATTTTTAGTTCGATCCATCAGTGAGTCGATATCTTTTTCTATTACTTGGTTAAAAGCGTTTGAAGCTCCAACCATGCAATAACCTCCAACTGCCAAAACAGCCAAAACACTCCATTTAAAAGGATGTTCAGTATCAACTCCTAATAAATATCCTGCAATAGAAGAAAACAAAACACTAATAGCCAATCCGGCTTTAGTAATCTCTTTAAAGTCTAGAAATATTGATTTGATTGATAATGTATTTTTTGCGGCGTTCAATACCGTTGTTGTTTGTGTATTTTTTTTGAGTGGTGCAAATGTACAAATTAGATTGTAGAATTTAGACCTATAAAAATAGATTTTTTTCAATAAAACCTGTACAAATTAAGAACTCGCTATACTTTAACACTATTATTTCGAAAAATCTTATTAAAAACTAGTAATCAAAATACCAATTAAAGATATCCGAGCGTAAACCAATGCTAAACCAAGTGGTACTTTGCTTAAAAGTTGTCGCAGTTTCTTGAGTTGGATCAAAATTTCGATAAATTAAACTTCCGAATAATTTTAAATTCGTCATTGGGTTAATTAGATAACCAGCTTGAATATCTGCAATAAAAATACTTGTTTTATTTCCCTGCCCTACTTTTACACCTGTATCGTACGGGCGGTTTACATCATAACTTTTATAAATATTTCCTCCGTAATTAAACGAATCTTCAGCTGTATCAAAATCTAAACCTCTTGTTCCCATGGTAAATTTCGCATCTCCATACAAACGACCTTTGTGATAACGACCAATTACGAGTAACTCTTTAAAGTTTCCTCCCCATTGATGTCCTACGCTTTGATTATTATGTCCGTAATTGGTAATAACAGCACTGTGCGAATAAACATAAGGACGAACATGATTAAACTCTACCTGAAACAACAAATCTTTTACATTAAATGCATTGAAGTACTTTGCTCCTATTTGAAAACCAAATTTATTTTTCCAGCTTTGATTTCCTGCTCCTACATCTGAAACCGAAAACTCATCAATTAAAAATTGAGAATATAAATTAATACTATTATTCCATTTGTATTTACCTGTTAATCCCAAAAGTGCATTTCCACTCCTAGATGAAGAACCAAATTCTACCGCACGGTAAAAAATAATTGGATTTACAAAGTTTATATCAAAACCTCTATTATTTGAATCCGTCCAAACTACAGATTCAAAGAAACCTAAATTTAATCTATTTGAAACATTCCAGCTCAAATAGTGATTTGCCATAAATTTAGTAGCATAAGTTCTTTCTTCCGTTACTTCTGGGCGAACATCTTTCATCCACATATACGTATTGGTATATTTTATCTTCCAGAAATTGGTATTAATTTTAAAATAAGGATACGGACTTGCTCCATCACCTTCTAAAAGTGAGCGATACCCATCTCCAATAAAATTACGGCCATATCCTAACTGCAGATCAAAAATTTTACTTGGTGCAAAAGTAATATTAGCGTCGGCTAAAGGAAAATCATAGGCATCTGTTTTAAAACGTTTCGCAATTCCAACACCCGGAATTATCGCCGGATTTCCTCCAGATGGTTTGATTGATTCCGCATAATCATTAAAATAACCCGCAAATCTTCCTTGACTTTCAAAAAATGTGGTTGTAAAATTAATCTGTTTTCCTAAACCTCCTCTAAAATTCAGTGCCCTTGTATTCACATAAGTATAAGATGCATCGCTGTCTGAAGCTTTACCCATTTGTAAATCAACAATTGGGTTTAAAGAAAACCAGTAATCTTCTCCTTGAATCTGCACCATGTTTTCATTCCACCACTTTCTCCCTAACCAGCTTGAAACATTTTTTTGTAATGACTGATTTACTGCTTTTAGGTTATAATATTTAGAAACCTCTGTATAAGTATAAGGTTTAGAAGCCGTGTGATTATTACTTCCTACCTGATTCATTGCTCCATCAAACTGAGCGTAATAACTATGAGAAAATGGAATATTTAAATGACTTTCAAATTCTGGATTGTTGTATTTTTTATACACAATACTATCCAGCTCTGTCATTGGTTTTTCGATTGGCTTTAAAATTTCTGACGTCGCTAAAGCTTCTGTCGCCAATTGTTCTGAGCTTTTCAAAGGCACATCTATAGCAATAGTATATTTAGAATAAGTTGCTTTTCCGTTATAAGTTGAAGGTTTTATTTTTGGAAATTTTCCAAATACACGTTTTGCTTCATTAGATAATTCTTCATTTCCTGCTGAAACATAAATTACTTTAAACTCTCCTTCGGCATTAACTTCAAAAAGCACTTTAACTGCTTCCTTATAATTGTTTTGTTTTAAATTTTCTGGAACTTGAAAATTACCAAACACAAAGTCCTGAACTTCTTTGTAAAAACAATTTTCTAATTTTTTACCTTCTAAATTTTCACAGTTTGGAAAAATGGGAAACATTTCTGCAGTAAAACCAGGCTGAATCGAAGAACTGCCATTTTGCTGTGAAGAAACAATGAAAAATGAAAAAATAAAAACAAGGGCTAAAAAAAACTTATTCACTTAAAATATAGGTATTTATTTAATATTGATTTGGGGAATCTTCTCCGTTTGCAATTGCTTTTGCCGCCGAAGTACCGATACGTTTAACTCCTAAAAGAATCATTTCTACTGCTTCTTCAAATGAACGAACTCCACCGGTTGCTTTTATGGATAATGGCGAAGCATTTTCAAGCATGATAATTATTTTTGGAATAGTTGCCCCGTTGGGCTGGCCCTCTTCGGTTTTATAAAAACCCGTTGAAGATTTTACAAAAACAGATGCAAATTCTTCTTCTTGAAAATTTGACACTACAACATTTTTTATAAGTACAGACAACTGGATAATTTCTTTATCTGTCAGCGCGACAACTTCTATAATCCACTTTACTGTTTTATTATTGGCTAAACCAATTTGTGTTCCAAACAAAATTTCCTGTTTGACTAAATCTATTTCGCCGTTTTTGAAAGCTTCATAATTACAAACAAAATCTAAATCGTCTGCACCGTTTGCGATTGCTTCGTTTGCTTCCTTGATTTTGGTTTCAAGACTAGACTTGCCTTCTGGAAAATCAATTACGGTTCCAACCAGTAAAACAGAATTGGCTTCTGTAATCATTTCTTTCGCCAGAGCAACATATTCCGGCCGAATCATAATTAGCTTAAATCCTTCCTGAATTGCTTCTTCAATTGCATTTTTAACCACAATAGTATTTTCTGCTTCAGAAAGACCAGCTTGCGAGGCAGTTTTTAAATAAGTGGAATCTAAATATTGCTTTACATTCATAATGATAGAAGTTGCAGAAAACCAGCACAAAAGTACATTTTATATTGATAAAAAACAGCGTTTTTAAAGCTTTGATTTTCTTGTACAAAAAAACCCACCGAAGTGGGTTTCTAATTTATATTTTATCGATCTGCTTTTTGAAGGCTATCGCAGAAAAAACTGCCGTAAAGGCTCCAAGAGCATTTGCCAGAACATCTGAAACATCTGCGACTCTAGTTACAGTAAGAGCGACTTGCAGGATCTCGATTGTAATTCCAAAAAAAACAGAAAATATAAAAGAAATTAAATAGGCTTTAAAATCATCTGCTTCTTTTCCTTTTAATTCTTTTTTGAAAAACACAATCCACGAAATAGTAAATCCAAAATGAAAACAGAAATGTATAATTTTATCAAGACTTGGAAAATTAACTGCTGGTAAATTACTGGAATCTGTCAAACAGAAATAAGCAATAATTCCAGAGCATAAAATTGCCCAAATCAGCAATAATAATTTAGGCACCGATTAAAGTTTTATAAGCTTCTTCAGATAATAAAGAATCAATTTCTGCTGCATCAGCGATTTTAATTTTAATCATCCACCCTGCTCCGTATGGATCAGAATTTACAGTTTCTGGAGCACTTTCTAAATCTTCATTAAAAGCAATGATTTCACCTGTTAATGGTAAGAATAAATCTGAAACTGTTTTTACAGCCTCAACAGTTCCAAAAACTTCATCTTTTGAAAGTGTCTGATCTAAAGTTTCTACCTCAACATACACGATATCCCCTAACTCTTTTTGTGCAAAATGAGTAATTCCTACAGTCGCAACATCTCCTTCGATGCTAACCCATTCGTGATCTTTTGTGTACTTTAAATTTGCTGGTATGCTCATAATAGTATGTTTGAAAATTGATAATTTAAAATTTAAGCCACAAATGTAATAATCTTCTAATGAAATCTAGTTTAGAAACCAAAAATTAATTTCCAAAATTATAACGAAGTGTGAAACCGGATCTGATGTTCGTTAAAGGAAATGAAGTCGAAATAACTGCTTTCGAGAACGAATGATCATAATAAAATATTGCTGTCAAGTTTTTACTGAAAGCATAATCAGCAGTTAACTTTAAAGTCCAAATATTTTGTCCTGTCGCCAATTGATTGTTATCGTAATCTAAATATCTAACCAGAGTTTCATTATTTCTAAATGAAAAATCTGCTTTTATATTGATATCACTTTTAATAATTCCCGTCGGATTATCTGCTAATCTTGAAGAGAAAATTACATCCTTAAAACGATATCCTAATCCCACAACGTATTCTACACCTTTAACTTCTGTCAACAAATTATTATCAAAACTCATAGACAGAGCACGATCTTTTTTAATTTCTGTTAATAAACGAAGTGAACTCTTCAACTCGAAATCAACACGAATAAGCGGACTAAACTGCTCTACTAAGTTGACATTTGACATAATTGTTTTATTGTAGAAATTTGTATTTACATCCTGTCCGTTTGGTGTTTCTAAATAATCAAAATTTGATCTAAACTGACTAATCGTATACGAAGCTCTATAATTGTGCTGTAAAGAGAAACGTTTGAAATGATCTTTAAAATATTTATAACGCATCAAACCATTATATTTTACAGTCCAGTTTGGAATAGGAAAACTTCTAAATATATCTGTAGAACTGCTTGAAGCATTTGCTCCTGTGTAAGCGACCATGAAAGATGGCAGTAAAACCGCTTGATTACTTTTTGAAAAACCAATCGGGTAACCTTCGTTTGCTACAAAAATTTTATAATTCGGATCTGTTTCCGCAGGAATAGGATTGTTTGCATCTCCATATCTTGGAATTCTTGCTCCCGCCCCATAACGCTCTTCAGCCAAACGGTTTGCAATAACCAAACGATTACTTCTAAAATCATCAAAAGTCGCCGATTCTGTTTCTGTACTCGTAGAAAAAGATGTTTTTATCAAAACTGTCGAAATAGAAAACATTCCGTAAGTGTATGGAGATAAAGGCATGTATTGATTTGTAGTAGGATCTACACTATATTGTTCTGATGAATTTTCAGAGTAAGCACGATCCATATTTAAATCAATTTTTAGATCAGGAAACAAATCTACATTGGCAGTAACTTTCAAAAGTTTATTACTTACCTGCGTAAAATTTTGATTAAAATCCTGATAATTGGTCAGCCATCCATTTTTAGTCGCTTCATATCGTACATCATCCTGACTACCAAACACAAATCCTAAAGAAGGTTTTGATGTTCCAAAGAAACCAACTCCTGGAATATATCCCGGCAGAACAGTTCCGCTGTTTTTAGTATAATTAATCTGAATGTTTTTAACACTTGTCAAAACGCCTATTAAACCATCATAAAAAGGACTGCTGCTTACAGTTGGTTTAGCCGTATTTACAATCTTTTCTCCTGGTTTTGGCGGTGCCATTGGTTTTGTTTTCGCTGCTTTTTTTGCACCTGGAGTTAATCCTAAATACTTATACAACATGTTCATATTTAATGTTGTCGTTAAAGTATTTGAATTCGCATTCTGAATTGTATTTCCTAAATCCCATGAATCTCCATTTGCATCTTCATATTGAGAAAAAGCTGTCGAAGATCTCTGCCAATTATAATCGGCTGTATAAGAATAACTCGCTTTTACAAAACTAAAAATTGGAATTTTATTAATTGGAATATCATAGTTTAAAACCAATTGCTGTAAGTGCTGGTTTGGTGTACCAATATCAAAATAATCGTCCCAGATATTAAAATCTTCTTTTGGTGAATTATCATCATTTAAAAAGTTTCTCACGATATTATTAGACGATGCCGTATAATTTAACTTTAATGATTTGGTCAAATTAAATCCGAAACCATATTGGTAGTTAAATGCAAAGTTTCTTCTATAAAGTGGATCAAGACCAATGTCGCCTTCCTCCAAATCAACTTGTCTAAACTGCTGGCGATTGCTTTGTCTGATTATATTGGTATTGAAAGAAACATTCGAAGGAAGATAATTAATATTAAAATCGCTTAAAAGTTTCCAATATTCACTGGTTTTCATGAATTTAGTCTTCTTGAAAGGAACTACTTCTTTTGGCTGAAACGTGTAAGCATAATTTATCGCCGTATTAGATTGTTCGTCCTCATAATTTTCCACTTCATAATCATGTCTTTCTACTTGATTGTAAGATTGAGAAAATGTAAAGTTTTCTACATCATAAACGTGAGGCTTTTGTTCTGGTGCTCTGTCTTTTCTTACCCCAATAAAGTTGATACTTTTACGCTTAGTATAATCTACTGCACGCGTTCTGATATTTTCTTTTTCTGCTGGATCTGTAGTCTCTCTAATTAATTGATCTAATTTAATATCCTGATTAAACGGATCATATTCTGGAGTAATAACTTCTTCTCCAATCGCATAGTTGAATGGCAGGTTGATACCCCACTTTTGAGGAAGCAATTTTCCTAAATTTAAATTGGTTACAATATTGTACTGCTGAATATCTTCACGATCTCTTTCATTAGCTCCCTGTTCTAGAGAACCGAAACCAATTGTACTCTTTTTACCCGATGCCGATAAAGTTGCAAAATCTGCCATATTGGTATCAACATTTAACAATGCCGCCATACCTCCTTTGTTTTCCAAATCAGACATACGAAGCTCGTTAAACCAAACTTCTCCTTTAATATCTTTATGATCTCCCGCACTTTTTACTCCGACCATTAAATTTCGAACTAAACCAAAATTCGGATTTCCTTTAATACCTAATGTCAATTTACCGTCCTGGTCACCTCCTTCAACAGACGGATCCCTATCTGGATAATAAATACCATTTACATCTCTTCTAGCATCGTTAGGATCAATCTTCATGGCTAATATTTTCATTCTTGTCAACAATGACAGAGCCACATCAATATTATTTTCGTCCATCCAAACCTGATCTGGACTTATCGAACATGATCCTCCCGAACTTGTTACCTTTAATGGAATTTCGATCTGATAAAAGTTTTGTGTAAAATCGTTACCGAAACGAATAAATCCTATCATTTCATCATCTTGCGGCGGACTTTCATTTGGAAGTGATTCTGCGTGAAGGAACATTTTCAATTTTTTGTATTGACGCATATCAACACTTACATTTTTGAAAACTGCTCTTGAATCTTGATATTCTAATCCTGAACCTCCAATTCGCAATGCTAGAGACTGCTCATTTTGGTTAATAATTGTATTGTTATTATACAACTGCTCTCTTTGAACTCCTGGAGGAATAACATAATTTACAGGACACTTCGTACTGTTTTCTTGAATATTAACTGTCTGCAACATCAAATTCAGTTCCGTCGTTTTCTGGATTTGTATCATTAGCGTCAAGCGTTCCTGTATATCTTCTCCACTCTCCTCTAACTAAATCTAACGCTCCGAAACGAACAGTCATTTGATCATTAAACCCAGTCATAAACATACGCATGAAACGAATTGATCTAAAGTCTGTAATATTTCCAATTGTATTTTGAGGTACGCGAAACTGGAATTTTAAATTGTATCCATCTTGCATTAGTTGTAGATCCATTTGGAAGTTCTACATTACTAACTTCTCTAACATCTGTGATGTAATTTTCACCAACCTGCATTCCTGGTCTTAAATCAATACTGTATTCATAATACGCATTGATTGTACTCATGGTATTGTCACGGTTAATATCTTCAACGTCTGGAAGTGTTGTAGAACCACGATTTGGATCATCTACACTTACTGCGGAGTTCCCGTCAGTTCCATTATATTTTTTATAACGGTCTAAAACGCCTCCATCTGTATTTAAATAGTACGTATAATCATCTGCTTGCAGGATCACTTTCACCTGCGTAATTTGTATAAACGGAACCTTCGCTAGAATTTGGAAGACCATCTAAACCGACATCTTGGTTTCTACGGTTTTCAGGATTGGTATCAAATGCATAAATTAATGATTGAGACGCCGGAACATCTCCCCAAATTGGTCGCGGATTTACCTTAACCTGATCTGGGCCTAATCCGTTTTCATATTGTTTTCTTCCGTCTTTTAAAACATCTTCAGAAACTTCACCTAAATTGAAATAAATTTTACCGGTATTATTTGGTCGCGATTCTCCTGTTCCAACATAAGGATCAAGTACCCAGAATTGGATATATTCGACATTTCCCTGCTCAAAATTGGTAGAGTTAAGCGCGCGCATGATTCCTCCAAAGTTGGTTGTAGGACTACTTGTTCCAAAATTAGGATTGTTGTTGTAAGGCCCTCTATCTGATGGATAATAAGTTAAATCCAATGTATTAACAACTTGAATTTGTCCTTGCGCAATATCGGTATTTGGATAAAGTTCTCTACTGTAAATTCTTCTGGTAGAATTAAAAGACAAATCGTTATTTGAAATCCCAGAAGGTTTTGATGCGTAAAAAACTGGATCAATAGTATACCAAGCTAATTTTGCACGTTTATAACCATATTCTAAAGTATTTGAATTGGCATTAAAAGTATTATCGTTTATTGAGTTTACAAATGGTGTTGAAGCTAAACTCCATGCATAAGCAGACCGCATATCTATTGTTGTCTGAGAACCTTCAAAGTCATCGATATAAATAGTAGCTTCTCCTTCAAAATCACTTGCTTTGGGAGCATCCGGTTTTAAAAACGCCACTTCACCACGAATCGAAAGATTAGAAGGAACATCTGTATCAATATTTGGAAGCTTATTCGCTAATCTTGTTAAAAAAGGAACTTCTGTTGAATAATTTCCGTTAAAACCAAAAATAGTATTATTTACAGATTCCTGTCCATAACTTGACTTTTGAGTAAAAGGACGTTCTGTCATCTTTAATAACGTTGCTCCTAAAACAAAGTTTTCAGACATTTTACGTTCGATATTAACCCCCATAAATCTTCTGGTCTGTTGTCCAAAAATGGAATTGTTTTCCAAAGAAACTTCAATTGGCGTATTAGAAGCCTGAAGCGAAGGATCGAGAATCTGCACTCTTCCTAATTGATAATCTACACTATAATCAATACCTTCAATTAAAACTCTTCCGGCCGCAGTTACAACAACAGAACCTTGAGGAACATTAAAGGCTCCAATAGGAATACCGTTGCTTCCTGAAGATTTGTATTTTCCTCTTAATAAAAATTTGTTTTTGTCACTATCCTGCAGTGCACCAGCTTGTGTGCTTCGATACATATTTCTAAATACATATTTTCGCTGGTTATCATTATAGGTCGTTGGATCATTATAATTTTCACCCGCAGTTCCTGTATTTAATTTTCTAAACAAAAGTTCCCCAAAAGGCTCTTTGGTTGTAAAAATAATTCGGGCATTTTGCACATCGACTGTTACCCCTGGAACATAATCAAAAAAACCATCTCCTCCACTTTGTGGATCGTTATTGTAATTTAAGCGGTCCAGATTAAATACATTTAATAAAGGAGTTTTCTCAACCCTATCATCTGGCGAAGGATTTGCTGGAAAAGTTGTTCCTGGTACAGGATCGATATAATTTATAGGCGAAGGATCTGTGTAAAGAATGTTCAGCCTGAAATCTTCCTGCTTGATTTGATATGCTTGTGGAATTTGATACACGTTTTTCATCATCAAGTTCCAAACTGGATTGTTAACGTTTGTCAAACTGCTTTTCAGCATTTTCAAAACCAAACTCTGCGTAACAATAGCTTGATTGGTGTTATTTGTTCCGGTAACAACAGTTGCATCTACACCATCACTTCCAAACTCTCCGACTTGATAAACTTTACCTCCTACTGTATATTCAAAAGCAACGGCTAAAATTTCGTCATTTGCCAGACGTCGCTGTAACGAAATATATCCTAACTGCGAATTGAAAGTATATTCGTTTGTAGTTAATTTTCTAGCGTTTTCTAAAACAGAATAATCGGTGGCCTCACTTATATTTGCATTATTAAATCCAGAACCTGCAGTAACAATTTCTCTAATATTAGAATTTAAATAACTTCCCGCTCTACCTATTGCGACTGGATCGTATTTGTTGTTTGTGTTATCTGTTGGAGAATCTATAGGATTATTAAAAAATCCTGCTGAATTGGTAATCACGACAACTTCATTATCTGGCACGCCGGTAACCTGACCTTCACCTAAATCCTGAAGCGCAATAATATTTCTTAAGTTGTTATTGTTTGTAGTTACTCTATTTTGTTTATTGGTAACCCATACTTCTAATCTTGTAATTTGAACACGGCTGTCAATAAATGGATAATTTCTTAGAGACGAATCGTATTTGTTTCTGAAGTATTGAGACAAGAAGAAATGTCGGTCATTATCATAGTCCAAAGCAAACAAATCAAAGTTCTGAACTGTCCCTCCACCTTCTGCGACTATACTTTTGGTCTGAGACTTCTGCTCTGAGAATACTCCAGTAATAGTTGTTTTACCAAATTGCAATACCGTCTTAACCCCAAATAAACTTTGAGCACCTCGAATTAAGGTACTGTTTAGCGGCATACTAACATTACCAACTTCTACTTTTTGAACAATATCATCTTCAGTTGGTGTGTAGGCTAATTTAAAAGATTCTGAAAAGCAAATGTTGATTGTGTATCGTAATTTGCATTTACTTCCAGACGAGTTCCTATTTTCCCCATTAAACTCATACTGATCCTTTGATCAAAATCAAAAGTCAGGCTGGATCTGTTTCTGGGCGAAAATGAAGGATTGTCTTGTTTGGTGTAACGCAAACCCAGATCCATTTCAACTGATCCTGTGGGCTTTACATCAATAGTATTACTTCCAAAAATGCTTTCAAATAAGCTGGAATTGATATAATATCTTGGAAGCAAATCTTTTTTAGTCGCTTCACTTCCTGCTTTTTTACCATCAATGGCATCAGATTTTTTCCTAAAATAATCTCTTCTGGATTCTTTTAAGACTAAATCTTCGTATTCTTTTGGAGTTAATATTAAAGGGTAATTGATTGAGAAACCGTCGACCGAATTGGTAAAAATATAACGATCTGTAATAGGATCATATCTGTAAGCTGAAAGAACACTCGGAGGATCTTCGAGTTCAATTTTACCAACTGAAAACTGAGTTTTAGTTGTATCTTGAGTTGCCGGGGTTACCTGCGCACGCAAAACATTACCGCAGAGCAAGACCAGCAACAAAATACAAATTTTACGCATAGAATTCTTTTATATAGAATGAATTTTATAAGCTTTTTAAAGCTTTTTTGATAATTGTTTCCACTGTAGCTTCTGGATCTTCTTTGACAATCTTTTCTACTACTTTTTCAGAAGCTTTTCTAACAAAACCTAAAACTTCCAAAGCAGATAACGCTTCATCTCTATTTGTATTGTTTTGGACTACCGAAACTTCATCCAAATCGTACAACTTTAACACTTTTTCTTTTAAATCAAGTATAACCCTTTGTGCTGTTTTGTTCCCTATCCCTTTGATAGACTGAATTACACCCACATCTCCCGATGCGATGGCGTTTATAATTTGTCGTGGTTCTATCGACGAAAGCATCGTTCTTGCGATACCCGCTCCGATTCCTGAAACCGAAAGTAACATTCTAAAAATTTCACGCTCCGATTTTTCGGCAAACCCATATAAAGTATGCGCATCTTCTTTAATTTGAAGATGCGTATACAATTTTATATTTTCAGAATTTGGAATTAATGAGAAGGTATGCAAAGATATATTCACCTGATAACCAACACCTCCACAATCAATCACAACTTCTGTAGGATTTTTTTCTACTAATCTGCCCTGCAAATGTGCTATCATAAATATAATTTATTAGTATCAAATATAATAAAAATGCCATAAAAATACGACATTTTTACTCAATCCTCATTAGAACGTTTATTGTGTGATTTTATTTTTTTTATTTTCTTTTTCTTGTGCATCAATAACTGCAATAGCGACCATATTTACCATTTCTTCTACGCTTGCACCCAATTGGAAAATGTGAACTGGTTTACCCATACCCATCATGATTGGTCCAATTGAATTCACTTTATACAATTCTTTCAATAATTTGTAAGTGATATTTGCAGATTCTAAATTAGGGAAAATTAATGTGTTTACTTTTTTTCCTGCTAATTTAGAGAATGGGAATTTCTCCTGCAACATTTCTGGATTTAAAGCAAAATCTGCTTGAATTTCTCCATCAACGATCATTTCAGGATGATTTTTGTGTAAATAAGCTACTGCTTCTCTAACTTTTGAAGCACTCTCACTTGTTGAAGAACCAAAGTTTGAGAATGAAACCATTGCAATAACAGGTTCAACTCCAAACATTTTTGCTGTTTTAGAAGTCATAATTGCAATATTAATCAAATCTTGTGCAGATGGATTAATATTTATTGCAGTATCTGATAAAAACATTGGTCCGCGAGACGTAAGCATCATGTTTGCAGTCGCGATAAGAGACGCGTTTTGCGCTTTTGGAATTAACTGCATCATTGGTTTTACTACTGAAGGATAGCTTCTAGAGTATCCAGTAACTACTGCATCTGCTTCTCCTTCGTTAACCATCATTGTCTGCAAAATAGTTTCTTTCGCGCATGAATTTCTCAGCATCTAGTTTAGAAACCCCTCTGCGTCCTCTCGTTTCCCAAAAGAATTTGCAAATTTGTTACGTCTTACTGCTTCTTCATCTGTTTTAGGATCAATAATTTCCAGATCAACATCAAAACCTAATTCTGCTTTTAATTCTAAAATTGCTTCTTTGTTTCCTAATAAAATTGGGAATCCAATTCCGTCCTCATAAACAATTTGTGCTCGCTTTTAGTACGTTTAACTGGTCTGCCTCAGCAAAAACAATTCTTTTAGGGTCTAATTTTGCACGATTGGTAATCAATCGAACCATTTTATTATCATTCCCCATACGCTCGCGAAGATTATCTTCATAAGTCGCCCAGTCTGTAATTGGATTTTTTGCCACTCCAGATTCCATTGTTGCTTTTGCAACTGCAGGAGCTACAACAGTAATCAATCGAGGATCAAATGGTTTAGGAATAATATATTCTTGTCCGAAACCTAGTTTTGTCGCGCCGTAAGCTACGTTAACTTGTTCTGGAACTGGTTCTTTTGCCAAAATAGCTAAAGCTTTTACAGCCGCCATTTTCATTTCTTCGTTAATTTTAGTCGCTCTAACGTCTAGTGCTCCTCTAAAAATATAAGGGAAACCTAAAACATTATTTACCTGATTAGGAAAATCTGAACGTCCTGTCGCCATAATAACATCTTTACGAGTTTCTACAGCTAAATTATAATCGATTTCCGGATTCGGATTTGCCATTGCAAAAACGATCGGACTTTTTGCCATTGTCAACAGCATTTCTGGAGAAAGAATATCTCCTGACGATAATCCGATGAAAACATCTGCGTCTTTTATTGCTTCTGCCAAAGAAATTTTTGGTCCGTCGATAGCGTATTTTAATTGTAAATCTGAAAGTGCAGGATTGTCTTTTGTTAAAAGTCCTTTGCTGTTGAACATTAAAACATTTTCCACTTTCACACCCAATAAAACGTACAAATCAGTACATGCAATTGCCGCAGATCCTGCTCCAGAAACTACTACTTTTACGTCTTCTGCTTTTTTTCCTGCTAATTCAAGTGCATTGATTAAAGCTGCTGAAGAGATAATTGCTGTTCCGTGCTGATCGTCGTGCATTACCGGAATATTTAATTCTTCTACCAGTCTTCTTTCGATTTCAAAAGATTCTGGCGCTTTAATATCTTCAAGATTGATTCCGCCAAAAGTTGGAGAAATATTTTTTACCGTTTGAATAAATTCTTCAACATTTTCGGTATTGATTTCGATATCAAAAACATCGATATCAGAGAATATTTTAAACAATAAACCTTTTCCTTCCATTACAGGTTTTCCTGCCTCAGGACCTATATTTCCTAGACCTAAAACAGCTGTACCGTTTGAAATTACAGCTACTAAATTTCCTTTTGCTGTATATTTATAAACGTCATCAATGTTTTCTGCAATTGCTAAACATGGTTCTGCAACTCCTGGCGAATAAGCCAATGATAAGTCTCTTTGGGTTGCATATTTTTTTGTTGGAACTACCTGAATTTTTCCTGGAGTCGGTTCTGAATGGTACAGTAACGCTTCTCTTCTTTTACTCTCTTTGTTCATTATTTTTAGCTTTTATTCTAGCTTACAAAGATATAAGTCTTGTTTTAAAATGGCGTGTTTTTAGCGTTTTCTTTTCTTAAAATCGATTTTGATAAATAAAAAAAAGTCCAATAGAAATTGGACTCGTTTTAAATTTTTATCGCTTTTAGCTGTGCTTTATTGAGAAATATAAGAATTCAAATGATTAATGGTATCTTTTTGAATTTCTATAATTGCCTTCACCACATCGCTGATTGAAATTATTCCAACCACTGTTCCATCTTCTAATACAGGCAGGTGTCTTATTCTTTTTTCGCTCATAAGTTCCATACAATCTTCAAGATTATCTGAAAGTTTTACTGTAAAAACATTACTTTCCATAATCTCATGAACAAATGTTTCTTTAGAAGATTTATCCTTTAAAACAATTTTACGGGCATAATCTCTTTCAGACAATATTCCTTTTAAATCATTATCGTCAATGATTAAGATTGCTCCAATGTTTTTTTCTCCCATTACTTTTAACGCTTGATAAACCGTTAAATTGGAAACAACGGAATACACATTTCTTCCTTTTGCTTTAAGTATTTGATCTACAGTCATAATGAAAAATTTTTAGGTTTATAAAGTTATAATAAAAACAAACACGATTTGCGACTGAAATCGATTTTTTAAAATCACAACTAATTCATTTTAAACATTATACATCAAATCTAACATTTTGAAAATTATCCATTAAAGAAAGAAAAGATTTAGATTTATTTTTTGAAGAAAATTAGATTTTTTAACTTTTATTGAATTTTTACAACTAAAAGAGATTTTTAAAATGCTCCTGCGGACCAAATATTTATAGCAAAAGATAATAAGGAATATAGCACCCTCGGAGCTACTTATCACCCCGAATGGGGTTTCTTTTATGGGGATTATAATATTTCTATAAATATTACGTCCCTCTGGGACTGAGGAAAATTAGATTTGTTTTATTGTTCAAACGTGAATAATAAAAATGAAATTAATTATTTATTAATTGTTTTTGTCACAATATCAGATGTCCCGAAGGGACAAAATGCGGATCGAAAATCATTTCAAGGCTACCGATGAGAAACTCCTAACGGAGTTTTTGTAGAAAAAAACGTTGTGAGAAATTATAGATTGGACGCAAAGTAAATATCAATCAGGATTGTATAAAAGAGGAAACATATAGTTAGAAACTACGCTAGGAGTTATTCATTGGTAGAAAAAAAAATATTCCCACCCAAATAGTATCCCGTAGGGATATTTGAATAGAAAAAAGATTTTGGAGCGACATATCACCCCGATGGGGTCTCTTTTATGGGGATTATAATATTTCTATAAATATTACGTCCCTCTGGGACTGAGGAAAATTAGATTTGTTTTATTTTTTAAACGTGAATAATAAAATGAAATTAATTATTTATTAATTGTTTTTGTCACAATATCAGATGTCCCGAAGGGACAAAATGCGGATCGAAAATCATTTCAAGGCTACCGATGAGAAACTCCTAACGGAGTTTTTGTAGAAAAAACACTGAGAGAAATTATAGATTGGTCGCAAAGTAAATATCAATCAGGATTGTATAAAAGAGTAAACATATAGTTAGAAACTCCGCTAGGAGTTATACATTGGTAGAAAAAAAAATATTCCCACCCAAATATTATCCCGTAGGGATATTTGAATAGGAAAAAGATTTTGGAGCGACATATCACCCCGATGGGGTTGTTTCATGGGGAATATAAAAATTTCTATAAATATTACGTTCCTCTGGAACTGAGGAAAATTAGATTTGTTTTATTGTTCAAACGTGAATAATAAAAATGAAATTAATTAATTATTTATTAATTGTTTTTGTCACAATATCAGATGTCCCGAAGGGACAAAATGCGGATCGAAAATCGTTTCAAGGCTACCGATGAGAAACTCCTAACGGAGTTTTTGTAGAAAAAACACTGTGAGAAATTATAGATTGGTCGCAAAGTAAATATCAATCAGGATTGTATAAAAGAGTAAACATATAGTTAGAAACTCCGCTAGGAGTTATTCATTGGTAGAAAAAAAGTATTCCCACCCAAATATTATCCCGTAGGGATATTTGAATAGAAAAAGATTTTGGAGCTACTTATCACCCCGATGGGGTTTCTTTTATGGGGATTATAATATTTCTATAAATATTACGTCCCTCTGGGACTGAGGAAAATTAGATTTGTTTTATTGTTTAAACGTGAATAATAAAAATGAAATTAATTATTTATTAATTGTTTTGTCACAATATCAGATGTCCCGAAGGGACAAAATGCGGATCGAAAATCGTTTCAAGGCTACCGATGAGAAACTCCTAAGGGAGTTTTTGTAGAAAAAAACGTTGTGAGAAATTACAGATTGGTCGCAAAGTAAATATCAATTAGGATTGTATAAAAGAGTAAACATATAGTTAGAAACTACGCTAGGAGTTATTCATTGGTAGAAAAAAAAAATATTCCCACCCAAATAGTATCCCGTAGGGATATTTGAATAGAAAAAAGATTTTGGAGCGACATATCACATCGATGGGGTTTCTTTTATGGGGATTATAATATTTCTATAAATATTACGTCCCTCTGGGACTGAGGAAAATTAGATTTGTTTTATTGTTTAAACGTGAATAATAAAATGAAATTAATTATTTATTAATTGTTTTTGTCACAATATCAGATGTGCCGAAGGGACAAAATGCGGATCGAAAATCATTTCAAGGCTACCGATGAGAAACTCCTAACGGAGTTTTTGTAGAAAAACACTGTGAGAAATTATAGATTGGTCGCAAAGTAAATATCAATCAAGATTGTATAAAAGAGTAAACATATAGTTAGAAACTCCGCTAGGAGTTATTCATTGGTAGAAAAAAAAATATTCCCACCCAAATATTATCCCGTAGGGATATTTGATATTTAATGAAACAAAATACATATTACTGTTTTTTATAAACAAAAACCCTTTTCTAAACTTTAGAAAAGGGCTTTGATTTCGTACTTCGTGACAATTATTTTATCAAACCAATTGGAATTTGGAATTTCAAAAAATTGGAATTTCTTTAATTACATTGCTACAATGATGAACTCACTTCTTCTGTTTTGCATGTGTTCTTTTTCGGTACACTTTACTCCGTCGGCACATTTGTTTACCAATTGCGTTTCCCCATAACCTTTTGCAGACAAACGTTCTTCGCCTATTCCTTTTTGAACAAGCCAGTTTTTAGTAGACTGTGCTCTTTTTTCTGAAAGAATCTGATTGCTTTCTGAAGACGAACGGCTGTCGGTATGCGAACGAATATCTAATTTCATATTTGGATATTCCTTTAAAAGATTCACCACTTTTAACAATTGCGGTTCTGATGTTTTTTTGATCGTTGCTTTACCCAAATCAAAGAAGTTCATCGGAAGATGTAATAATTTTGCTAAATCTGCTCCGACTCTTATCGATCCCAATTTAACTGGACTTATAGCAATTTTTTTAACTTCGATTGTTTTTGCCGCTAAAGGTTTGAAAACTTTATTTAATCCAATCATCAAAGTAGTTTCGGCATCTTTTGAAATATGCACAGAAACTTCTTTTGCGTTGTAATCATTCTTAGAGGTTCTAATCGTATATTTTCTGCCGCATTTTACAGCAGGAAAACTATAATTTCCTTTATCATCTGTAAAAATTGTTCCAACTGGATCAAATTTATCGTTAAACAAAGTAAGTGAAGTATTGGCAAGCAGTTCATTAGATTCTACATCATTTACTGTTCCTGTCAAGTTTTGTTCGCAGATTAATCTTTTGGTTTCGGTAAATCGGTAAATATCATCTAAACCTTGACTGCTTTCTCTATTTGAAGAGAAAAATCCGTTTCTGTTTTTACTGTCAATAGAAAAAGCAAAATCGTCTTGCTTACTATTTACAGGCTCGCCAACATTAAGCACTTCGTCAAAAGTTCCGTTAGCTTTTATTCGCACAGCAAAAATATCCAATCCGCCCAAACCTGGACGACCGTCAGTTGCAAAATACAATTCGTTATCTCCAGAAATAAAAGGAAAAGTTTCTCTTCCTTCGGTATTAATTGCAGGACCTAAATTTTCTGGTTTCCCAAAAGTGCCATCTTCGTTAATCGCGACTTTAAAAAGATCTGACTGTCCCAACGTTCCGGGCATATCTGATGCGAAATACAATGTTTTTTCGTCCACACTTAAAGCTGGATGCGCTGTACTATATTGGTCGCTGTTGAATGGAAGTTCTTGAATATTTTTCCATTCGTCATCAATTAATTCTGCTTTGTATAATTTTAAAAGCGTAACATTTTTATCGTTGCTTCTTCTTTTTCCGTCCGTAAAATTATTTCGGGTAAAATACATCGTTCTGCCGTCTTTTGTAAAAATCGGACTTGACTCATTGAAATTGTCTTTTTTCCTTTTTACTAAAAGCTCTGGTTTTCCAACACTTCCATCGGGCATTAAAACTGCGGTGTATAATCGAGAGAAAGATCTGTTTGTCCATTGAAAATTAGCTTTAACGACTCCGCCTGTATCGCGCGCAGATGTAAAAACTATTTTATTATTGTAAACCGTACTTCCATAATCTGAAAAATTAGAATTCACTCCAGCATCGGCAATTTGGAATCGGCCTGAATTTTCTTTTATTAGCTCTAAATAATTTTTATCACTTCGAATTAAATCGGCTCTTTTTTCTAAAACTGCTTGTTCATTAAACTTTTGTAAAACTTCGTCAGATTTACGATAATTCCCCGCCGATTTTAAAGATTGGGCATAACGGTACAAATATTCTGATTGCTGATTTGGATTTATTGCAAATAATTGTTCGTACCATTTTAAGGCGCTTTTAAGCTCTCCATTAAAATAATAAGAATTTGCGAGACGCCGCATAATTCCTTCATTATTGTTCTCGGCGTTTACTAAATTTTCATACACTTTTATGGCATCCGCGTAAGCGTATTCATCGTACTTTTTATCTGCATATTTCAAATTCATATTGGTGAATGGATTTTGGGCATTCACATTTGAAAAAAAAGCTGACAGCAAAAAGATCAAAAGTAATTTTTTAACTTTCATAGGTATCATTAAAAGAATCTTGGAGATATCATTTTATTATAATTATTGAAGAAGTCGAATCTTAGGAAAATTTCATGAGATCCAGAATTGTATTTTCTCAATCTTGTAGTTTCATGATCGTAACCATAACCTATATACATTCCTTTTGTAACTTGAAATCCTGCCATAGCACTAACAGAAGCACTCCAGCGATACGCGACTCCTAAAACGAATTTATCATTAAACATAAAATTTCCTGAAACATCTACCTGCAAAGGTGCTCCTTCGACCATTTTGGTCATTATAGCTGGTTTGAATTTGATGTATTCTAAACGATCCAGATTAAATACATAACCTGCAATTAAATAATAATTGATTTTTTCTTTGAAAATAGCTGTATCATCAGAATCATAACGATTTGTTTCGATAAAATTTGGCACAGATAATCCGATATAAGCACGATCTGAATGGTAATAAATTCCGGCACCAACATTAGGAGATATTCTGTTTTTCAAATTCTGAAACTGCTGATCGTCCTGATCTTCCATACTCAATTTATTGATGTCCAGATTAAAAAGATTTGCTGTTCCTTTTATTCCGAAAGATAAATTCCATGATTCTGAAGTTGGAATGGTATAAGACAAATCTGCCGATAGTGTATTTTCTGTCGTTGGTCCGATTTTATCATTTACTAAAGAAACCCCTAAACCTAAATCGCTGTTACTTAAAGGTGTATTTACAGAAAATGTACTTGTTTCTGGGGCACCATCTAACCCAACCCACTGCGTACGGTATAATCCAAAGACACTCAAAGCTCCTCTCGAACCTGCGTACGCTGGATTAATTTCGATTGTATTGTACATATACTGCGTAAACTGCGCGTCTTGTCGCGCATTGGACACAATCGAAAAAAACATAAAAATTAAAATTAACTTTTTCATTTAGTAAGCTTTAAACGGCTTAGATGCACTAATCCGTAATCTATTTTTATTTATTGATGTATAAGTAACTTGATTCTTGGTGTGGGTTATTAGCACTGTCTTTGTATTTCAAAATATAGAAATAGGTTCCTACTGGCAGGCTGTCTGTCTGTTTAACCGTAGAACGTCCGTTAGAATATCCTGTAAAAACTCTGTCATTATTATCGTAATGATCTATACTGAAAACCAAAACTCCCCAACGATTGTAAATTTCAACACTATTCTCTGGGTAGCATTCTATACCACGAATGTAGAATCTTGAATTCTTCTCGTCTCCATTTGGAGAGAAAGCGTTAAGGACTTTAATTGAACAGCCATTTAAATCTAAGACAGTAGGATTATCTCCACTATTACTTGAATCGTCTGAAAGATCTTCAACATTTACTCCTCTCGCACTGTCAGCCTTTTACAGATGCTTGGTTACTTACACTGCCTCGATTAATGTCTTCTTGTGTTATTTTGTAAACCGCACTGAAATTAGAGTTGTTAGATTCACCCACGGCCAATGAAATTGATTGTCCTGAAACCATTACTCCCGTTAAAGGATCTGTCACCGTAACATTTATAAGAGGTACATTTCCTGTGTTTGTTACCGTAAATTTATACGTGATTGTTTCTCCTGCATTGGCAAAACCGCTCTTGTTTTCGTCGTTGAAAACGGCAGTTTTTACAACTGCAATAGCTGGAACTTCAACAAAAACATTTAAAACAGCTGTTGCACAATTTGCTGTACTTCCTTTTTCACAAACCTGATAAGTTAATGCATAATCTCCTCCTGGTGTGTTTGGTTTAACACTTACAGTTCCATCTGCATTCCATTCAAAATAGGTATTAGTTGTTAAAGGCTTAACTACAACATTTTCAGGATTGATTGGCTGTCCGTTTATCAAATCATTGTCTAAAACATTCACAAATTCAATAGCGCCGTTAATTCCGTCAACACTACTATTATTGTCATTTTCTAAAGTAATTTGAATTGATGTTGGAGGAGCTGGGTCCACACTATTCAACACCGTAATTTTAATTACCGCCTGACTGCAATTTGAAGTATTTGAAGCGTCACAAATTTGATACGTTAATTCATAAATTCCGTTTGGCGTATTTGTCTTAATGTCTATTGAACCGTTTGGATTTAGCGTCAAATTTGGATTTGCAACAACTGTTGATAAAATAACATCAGAAGGATTTGGGCTCACTCCGTTGACAATATCATTTGCAAAAATATTAAATGAGGCATTAATTCCTTTTTTCACATCAATTGGTCCTGCTTCGTCATTATTTGCTTTAATTGAGAATGTTGGACGTGCATTACAACCTGATACCGCCGCTGGATAAGCAACAGAAACGGTAACAGTTGGATTTAATGAAAATTCCATTTTCACTCCATTTCGTGTAAGTTCAAAGCCATCTGTGCCTTCTGTCCACTGTCCGTTATTTAAAATCCATCCCGGCCAATCTACTCCATTTCCCCTGCCATCAACTACTGCGCCCGGCCAGATAATAGTACCGCTTAATGGTAAGTTTGATTGAGTCGCTACAACATTATTTGCACTATCAATCCATTTAATTGTCAATAGATTACTTGTTGTAAAATTATCCGGAGTAACTGTATAGTTTACGTAAGGAACGTTGTTGGCACAGTAGCTATCTGCTATTACTGTCATTTTTGGTTCTGTTACCGTTACTTTTACAACATTAGAGCTACAGTTATCTAAATTTAATTTCTCACAAATTGTATATGGTAACTCATAATCTCCTGCTGGTGCATTAGGCGAAAGGATAACATTTCCATTTTCATCTAATGTTAAATATCCTTTTGGATCTGTTCCTGAAGTAAGCTTTACATCTGATGGTACAAGAGCGTTTCCATCTTTTGTATCATTCTTGAAAACATTTATTACTGTTTGCGGAACGTTAACTCCAACTGCAGATGGTACAAGATCTTCATTTGCAATAAGATTTCCTCCTGTAACTATTACTACTGAAATTACTGAATCGCAGTTTGTCGGATTGGTATTTTCGCAGATGCGATATTCTACATTATAATTTGTCGCCGGCGTATTTGGCGCAACAGTAATGGTATAATCTGGGTTTAATGTAAATCCTGCAGGAAGTGTTCCAATAATATTAAACTTAACCTCTCCTGAAGATGTCCCTGTCGCTACTGGATTTCCATTTAATTTATCATTAGCAATTAACGATATTGTTGTTCCTCCAATATTTCCATTAATTGAAGTTACGGGATCTGCAACTGCTTCAATTTTTGGAGCAGTTACGGTTACCTTAACTGTATTTGATTTACAGTTTGAAGTATTTAATTTCTCGCAGATTGTATATTCTAACTCATAGTCTCCTGCTGGGGCGTTAGCTCCTAAAGTCAATGTTCCATCTGGATTCAATACTAAATACCCTTTTGGATCTAATTTTGAAACTGTTAGAATTACATCTGCAGGATCTAATTTCACTCCATTTTTAGTATCATTATCCAAAACATTTATGCCTAATACCTGATCTGTATTTGATCCAACGATTGAAGGCAGAAGATCTTCATTTGCTACAAGATCACCTGTTGTAACTGGTATCACTATAGTCACAAAATCGCAATTGGCAGGGACTGCACCAACTTCACATATTATATATTCTACATTGTAATCTCCTCTTGGAGTGTTTGGATTTACTGTAATAGTTCCATTTGCATTTAATGTCAATCCTGTTGGTAACGTCCCAACAATATTTATACTAATAGTACCGGAATTCGTACCTATTGCAACTGGGCTTCCGTTTAAAGTATCATTTCCTGTTAATGCAACGGTAGTTCCACCAGTATTTCCATTAATTGGAGAAATTATGTCTACAACTGCTTTAATATTACCTTTTACCACAACTGTCGCTTCTGCTGTATCACAGTTTGCAGGATTCGCGCCTGTCTCGCATAATTCGTATGTAATTTTATAAATACCTGATACTGTATTTGGCGCAAGAGTCAGGACTCCGTCCGCATCAATACTCAAAGGACCTGTTGTAATTGCTGTTACATCTGTGTTTGATGCCGTAACTGCTGTTCCGTTTAAGGTGTCGTTTGCGGTTACATTTCCAACTGTTACTGCCGTTAATGCATTTGGAACTGCTGTAAATGAAGAATCATCTTTTGCATCCAAAGTTCCTTTTACCACAACCGCCGCTTCTGCTGTATCACAGTTTGCAGGATTCGCGCCTGTTTCGCATAATTGGTATGTAATTTTATAAGTACCTGATAAAGTATTTGGCGCAAGAGTCAGGACTCCGTCCGCATCAATACTTAAAGGACCTGTTGTAATTGCTGTTACATCTGTATTTGATGCTGTAACTGCTGTCCCGTTTAAGGTGTCGTTTGCGGTTACATTTCCAACTGTTACTGCTGTTACTGCATTTGGAACTGCGGTAAATGAAGAATCATCTTTTGCGTCCAGAGTTCCCTTTACCACAACTGTCGCTTCTGCTGTATCACAGTTTGCAGGGTTTGCGCCTGTCTCGCATAATTCGTAAGTAATTTTATAAGTGCCTGATAAAGTATTTGGCGCAAGAGTCAGGACTCCGTCCGCATCAATACTTAACGGACCTGTTGTAATTGCTGTTACATCTGTGTTTGATGCTGTAACTGCTGTTCCGTTTAAGGTGTCGTTTGCGGTTACATTTCCAACTGTTACTGTCGTTAATGCATTTGGAACTGCTGTGAATGAAGAATCATCTTTTGCACAAATTTCCGAATTAATTTTAACTGAATCTGAAACATCAGATGTACAACCATTAGATGTGGCTGTGACTGTATATGTTCCTTTTGATGCTGTAACTACACCTGTTGTTGTATTCAATGTAGCTCCACCAGGAGTTATAACGTAATTATAAGTAGAATTATAATTTGTAATTGTAAAACTTCCAGTTGATGTCCCGCATACAGGTTGTGTAACGGAATCAAATGTTGGTTTTGACGGATTTGCTGTAGTCGTAATATCTACCATATTACTTGATGTGGTACATATTGGTGTTGTACTTGATGCTGAAGTAACATAATATCCAGTACCTGCTTGCAAGATTTGACCATGTAAGTCCTGAACCATTTCCTGTTTGAGAGGATTGAACTGCCGTATTACTTGAATTATATAATTGATAACTTACTCCATTTGCTGAAGTTGATGATGTAATTGTACCAGTTCCTGCAAGCAGATGAACAAATTGCACTTCCATTTAAAGTAAGCGTCGCTGGATTTGAATTAACAGTTACAGCCACAGCTGTTCTTGAACCCTCACACAAACTTGTTGCTTGAGCTACATAATATGTTCTTGTAGTTAAAACTACTGTTGATGCTAAAGCAGCCGCCTCCTGTTGACTCTGTATACCATTTGTAAGCGGCTCCCGATGGTGCTAAATCACTTACTGTTTTATTATCTGCTGAGCAGAATGATTGGGCTAAAGCCGAAGGTGTCGCTGGAGTTGGATTTACCGTTACATTAACTGCTGTTCGTAAGCTCTCGCATCCGTTTGTTGTTTGACTTACATAATAAGTTCTAGACGTTACTACATCTGTTGATGCTAAAGCACTGCCTCCCGTTGATGCTGTATACCATTTGTAAGCGACTCCAGATGGAGTTAAATCATTTATTGTTTTATTTTCTGCTGAACAGAATGACTGTGCGGATGCCGTAGGTGCTGATGGGATAGGATTTATTATTACATTTGTTTCAGTTGAAAATGCACTTGGACATCCTGAAGCATTTGTTATCTGAACTCTATAATTTCCCGAAGCAGAAACAGTAATAGATTCTGTGGTTTCTCCTGTAGACCATAAATAACTACTACCACCACTTGACGTTAAAGTTACATTTTCCCCTTGGCAGAATGTTGTCGCTCCACTAGCAGAAATTGTTGGTGCGACCGGCGTAGGATTTATGGTAACAGTTACCAAAGTTCGAGGACTTTCGCAACCACTTACAGTCTGGCTTACATAATAATTTCCATTCGCAAGTGTTTCTGTTCCTGCATAAGCAGTACCACCAGTCGATGCATTGTACCATTTGTATGTTGCACCTGAAGGTGTCAAATCACTTACCTTTTTTGCATCTGCTGAACAAAATATCTGAGCTGATGCAGTTGGTGCTGACGGATTATTAACCGTTACAGATACTGCGGTTCGTAAACTCTCGCAACTGTTTAAGGTTTGTGTAACATAATATGTTCCTGTACTTAATATTTCGTTTCCAGTATAAGGTGTTCCTCCTGTATAAGCACTATACCATTTTAAATCAGTTCCTGATGCTGATAAATTGTTGACTTTTCTGCCATCAATCGAACAGAATGTTTGTGCTGAAGCTGTTGGTGTCGCTGTATTATTTACAACAACAGACACAGGAGTTCTTGAACTTTCTCCACAACTGTTAGTTTGAACAACATAATACGTTTTTGTAGTAAGAACTGTTGTTGCTCGCCAAAGCTGTTCCTGCTGAAGAAACATCGTACCATTTATAAGCAAGCACCTGAAGGAGTTAAATTACTTACCGTTTTATTATCTGTTGAACAGAATGTTTGAGTCGAAGCCGTTGGTGTTGCCGGTATTGTGTTTATAGTAACAGTAATTTTAGTTCTATCACTTTCTCCACAACTATTTGCCGTTTGGCTAACGTAGTAATCTCCATTAGTCAAAAAATCTGTTGTTAAAAGAGGCGTTCCTCCTGAAGACACATTATAGAATTTTCTGGTTGTTGTGCCAGTTGTCGCTAAGTCACCCACTTTTTTATTATCAGCGACTGCAAAAAGATTGTGAAGCCGTCGCAACTGGTGCCGAAGATTTTGTATTTACCGTTACTAATACTGGAGTTCTTGTTGAACTTTCGCAAGTATTTACCGTTTGAGTTGCATAGTAAGTTGTGTTATTAACTAATACCTGACTTGATGCTAATGCTGTCCCTCCGGTATTAGCACTATACCATTTTATATTAGAACCAGCGACAACTAAATCCCCTACTTTTTTATTCTCTGAAGAACAAAATGTTTGATCACTTGCCGTTGGTGCATTTGGTCTAAAAGTAACAACATACGGTGTTGAACTATTACTTATACAGCCATTAGTATTTGTTCTTTGAACAGTATAACTTCCGTCTGCCGTAACAGTAATTGCCTGAGTAGTTGCCCCCGTTGACCACAAATATGTTCCCGAAGTACCAGATGCCGTTAAAGTGACACTTCCTGTTGGACATGTAGTTGAGGCACTAATTGTCGGCACACCTGTCTGTGCCGTTATTGCCGCAATAACTGGTTTTACAAACTGACATCCATCAGCAGAAACTGCTTTTATATAATACGTTCCCGCAGTAGAGACAGCATTAGGCGAAGCTAAAGCCGTCGTTGTTCGCGCATTTGTCCAATACGAAAGTGTCATATTTGATGTACTTCCCGTCGTAATACCCGCGACTGTTAAATCTACAGTCGCAGGCGCGCAAATAGTCGCTGGATTTGTTATAATAAGATTTGATAATTTTGGATTTACAGAAGCACTAGCCGAATTATTTGCCGTATTGGTATCTATATCTGCTGGTAATGATGCGGTATTGGTATAATTACCAGATGCATTTACAGTCCCAACGATTTTTAAAGTCAGTGATGTTTGTGCTTCTACATCTCCAATAGTCCAAATACCTGTTCCTAAATTATAGGCTCCAGTTGATGGTATCGAACTTACATAAGTGTATCCTGAAGGAAGCAAATCAGTTACAGAAACACCTGAAACATTATTTCCCCCTAGATTACTTACTTTCACAGTAAATTCTACATTAGACCCAATACATGGAGTTGTATTATCAACTGTTTTTGTAATTCCTAAATCAGTACATAAAGTAACTGCAACTGATTTTGATGGTGTTTGAGCTCCACAAACTAAAGTAGAAGAAACGGAATAATTACCTGTTTTTGTTGCTGTATAGGTTGGAGAATTTGCTCCTGAAATTGCAGTTCCGTTATAGTACCATTGATACGGTGCAAAACCAGCAGGAGTAGTTAATTCTGCAGTGTTATTTGTACACCCTCCCCCTTCAATATAAGTCATTCCTGGATCACCAGGCGACACGAGCAAAAGTTGAGAAAAATCCCGCCATTGAGAAACCACCTGCTTGCTGTACTATCGAAACAGTCATTTTAGACTTACTTTCGATTGAAAGAAACTCTGGTCTTCCTATTTTCTCACTATTAAAATTTATTATATACCATCCTGTTGAACCAATTTCATAACGAGCTCCAATTCCAGAAATATCTGTAGTTTTTACTCCGTTGATTTTTACGTCTTCTGATTTACTCCTCAAAAGAATGTAACCAAAATAATCTAAATTATTTAATGTATAGCCTTTAAATTTAGATGTTTCAATAAATTCAGAACCCCCACATTCAGAAACAGGTGCAATAGTTGAAATATCAACCTCACATCCTTGTGCAGTTCCCGAATATACTGCCACTCTTTTATCTGCAACGATATGTGAGGCTGTAAAATTGGTATCATTTGAACCGTTTACAAAAGTATGAAACTGACCTGCCAGCTTTAACTTAATTGTAGTTGTAGTTACCAGTACTCCAGTAGAAGAATACCCTTCAATAGTTACATTTGTATCATCTTTTGTTGCTACAACAGTAGTTTGCTCTGCTATACTAATACCTGTTCCTCTTTCCAAAAAATATTCTGTTCCCAAAACAGATTCAGGTGGAATCTGATTATATGCACTATCCCCACAACCGCCAGGAGTATCGATCGCGACCGATGTGTTCATCACAACAGGATAAGACGATTCAACCAACGTTCCAATTGGTGCTTTAAATAAATAACTCTGTCCAGCATTTAAAGTAGTTTTAACAGTATTATCAATTTTTATCGTTGTATTATTAACAGTGGCCATAATACTATAAATAGGACGCTGATCTCCGTAACTATTAAAATTTCCTAAAGACCCATCTCTATAATATCCTACTCTAAATCTTATTCCCAGCCCTGCATCTCCAAAACTTGTTAATGCGAGCATTTCCCTTAATATCCTTATCTACATTAGTACCCGATAAAGCATCAGAAGCGACGTTTCTTAAATTAATAGACACTGGTGCACTACCTTCTATAATTAATCCTGCACCGCTTAAAACAGTATCAAAAACATACGCCTTAGTTGTACTAGGCGTACCAACAAATCTGTAAACAGCAGGAGTCCCTTTAATTGCCGTTAGGTTAGTGATTAATGTTCCATCACTTTTGGATAGAATAATGTTTACAGTACTTGTAGAATTTGTTGCTATAACAATTTCATTAGCATTATTAAAATACTGCCAAGGAGCAGGTGCAATATAGTGCTTCGCATAAAATTGAGCAGAAACGCTATAAGCGTTTAACAATAAAAAAACAATAAGAAAGATGTGTCTAGAAAATCCAGACAGATTAAAAGTAAAGTTACGCATAGACAACTTGAGTTTGTGGAACAGAAATATCAGACACTAAAAAACCGATGATAGTTTTTAGGGTACAGGTGAAATACGAAAAAATGAAATAAATGGATTTTACAATTGCGATAAAAATCTCAGAAAGACTTCTAAATAAGCTAAGTAGCGTTTGGACCATAGTCATGATAGGTTCAATACACATTATTGTGTTTTAAGTTTATAGGTAGTTTTGGAGCGACGAAATTATATAAAGAAACAAGTTATACCGACATTTGTCGACAAACTGCAAGTAAACTCGTCAAACAACAATATTTAACAATTGTTCATGTCCGTTTAACGCTAAAAATGTAAAGATTTGATAATGAAGAAGTAAAAATTTCTTAAATAATTATCATTATTTTAAATTCTTACAGAATTTATTGACAAAATATCAATATTTGTAAGACAGGACAAAAAGAATCAACAAAAGGAATTCAATATTAAGTTATTGAAAAACAAGCAATTAAAACGTACATATTTTATTCTAAAAACTTAATATTACGTCTTAGGCCTTCAAACTTTGTTCTTTTAATGGGAGAGTTTTTAAAAACGAGTTTAAAAGTTTCTTCTGTTATTTCAATCCAGTCTTTTTTAGTAAAAGAAATTAAATCCGGATTCGGATTGAATAAAGGTTCTTCGTGAGGTTTAGAAAATCGATTCCATGGACAAACATCTTGGCAGGTATCACAACCAAACATCCATTCATCAAATTTTCCTTTCATTTCAAAAGGAATATTTTCTTTTAGTTCTATAGTATAATAAGAAATGCATTTACTTCCATCCACCACATAAGGCGCAACAATTGCCTGAGTTGGACAAGCATCTATACAAGCTGTACATGATCCGCAATGATCGGTTACTGCGTAATCATATTCTAAATCAAGATCTATAATAAGTTCGGCTATAAAGTAAAAGGAACCGACCTTTTGAGTAATCAAATTACTGTTTTTTCCAATCCATCCCAAACCACTTTTTGCGACCCAGGCCTTATCTAAAACAGGTGCCGAATCAACAAAAGCACGACCCGATACATCTCCTATGTTTTCCTGAATAGAGTGAAGAAATTCTTTTAATTTATCTTTTATTACAAAATGATAATCTTGTCCATAAGCATATTTCGAGATCTTAAAACTATCATCATTTTGCGAAGATTCTGGATAATAATTTAATAAAAGTGAAATTACACTCTTCCCATCATCAACCAATAAAGTAGGGTCTAATCTTTTATCAAAATGGTTTTCCATATAAGCCATTTGGCCATTTTGATTATTCTTTAACCATCTTTCAAGTCGTGGCGCCTCCTGTTCTAGAAATCCTGCTTTAGATATTCCACAAGAAAGAAAGCCGAGTCTTTTGGCTTCGGCTTTTATAAACTTTGAATATTTCTCTTTAGAATTAATCATTATCTTTTAGAAAAAACGACTTCTACTCCTACTGGTTTTAATGTAATTAATGGATTAAAATTCACACTTTTTCCAGCAGAAGTAATTTTATAATTCTTAACTATATAAGAAATTGCAAGACACATTTCATAAATCGCAAAACCAGCTCCAATGCACATCCTTGGTCCAGCACCAAAAGGATAGAAATATTGCATAGAATGTTTCTTTTGTTCGCCTAAAAATCGATCTGGATTAAAATCATCAGGGTTTTCCCAGTATTTTGGATTTCGATGTAATTCATAAAAGGAAACCCCAATTAAAGTACCTTCTTTTATATTAAATTCCCCTAAAGTATCATCTTCAACGTTCTGGCGATCTGTAATCCATGCAGGTGGATACAAGCGCATCGATTCATTTAAAACTGCATTTGTATAAGTCATTTTTTGAAGTCGCTCTACAACATCATCAGTTTCAGATTCTATTCTAGTAATTTCTTCAAATATTTTTTCCTGTACATCAAAATCATTACCCAGTAAATGCAGTGTAAAAGTCAATGCATTTGCAGTTGTCTCATGCCCGGCAATGAAAAGAATTTTAATTTCATCAATTAATTGCTTTATAGACATTCCTTCACCACTATCTTCATAACGAGTTTCAAGAAGCATATTTAGCAAGTCGTTAACCACGTTATTTGAGTTAACTCTTTCTTCAATAATACCTTGAATGATTTTGTTATTTTCTTCGGCTAATTCAAGATGCTTTTTCACTTGACCACTAATAGAAAACCACCAGGCCTTATGTGGAAGCCTAATTTCTTTTATTAGAAAATTTTGAACTTCTTCAATAATATATTTTATACGATTTAATTTTTCCTCTGCTATCGAAAATTGAAATAATGACTTAGCCACGACATTAAATGCCAGCTCACTCATTACAGGAAAAAGATCGATTTTCTTATCAACTATCAACCCATCTAACTCAGAAATAATAGTCAATCTCATATTATCAACCAGCTGATTCATTTTTTGTTTATGAAAAGCAGGCTGAATAAGTCTTCTTTGTCTCAACCAAAACTCGCCATCAACAGTCAAAAGTCCTTTGCCTAAATATTTCGAAAGATAAACCGATTGAAATTTAGACTTATGATAATTTCTTTGGTTTTTCTGCAAAATATATTGTGCTACCTCATTATCTCTTGATAAAATGATATGCTTAGAACTTCCAATTTTTATAGAAAAAGAATCACCAAAACTATCAAAGTAATTTTTATGATACGGTATAGGATTTCGTCTCACTCCTTCCGCATCTAAAAAGAATCTTAGAATAGAAAGCTTTGGCGGATAATTGTATTTTTTATTAACAGACATTTCTATTTGAATTAAAACAATCCGCCTTGAATGTTTGTGTTTATTTTTCCTAGATGTTTATAAGCTTTATCCGTGACTTCCCTTCCACGAGGTGTTCGCATAATAAAACCTTCCTGAATCAAAAATGGTTCGTAAACTTCCTCGATAGTTTCACTACTTTCACTAACTGCCGTCGCTAAAGTTGAGAGTCCAACTGGACCGCCTTTAAATTTATTGATGATAGTTAATAAAATCTTATTATCCATTTCATCAAGACCGTGAGCATCAACATTTAAAGCTTTTAAAGCATAACGAGCAATCTCCAGATCAATAGTTCCATTACCTTTTATTTGAGCGAAATCACGAACTCTTCGAAGTAAAGCATTTGCAATACGAGGTGTTCCTCTGCTTCGTCCAGCAATTTCAATAGCCGCATCAAGTGCAATTGGCATTTTTAATATAGAAGCACTTCTTTCAACAATCGAAGTCAAAAGTTCGGTTGTATAATATTGTAAACGTGAAGAAATTCCGAAACGAGCACGCATAGGCGCGGTCAACAATCCGGATCTTGTGGTAGCTCCAATTAAAGTGAAAGGATTTAAATTGATCTGAACAGTTCTCGCATTCGGACCTGATTCAATCATAATATCAATTTTAAAGTCTTCCATCGCCGAGTACAAATATTCCTCAACTACTGGACTTAAACGATGAATCTCATCAATAAATAAAACATCTCTCTCATCAAGGTTTGTCAATAAACCAGCTAAATCTCCCGGCTTATCTAAAACGGGTCCAGACGTAATTTTAATACCAACTTCTAACTCGTTGGCAAGAATATTTGCAAGTGTAGTTTTTCCTAAACCTGGAGGTCCATGAAATAAAGCATGATCAAGAGCTTCACCTCTTTGATTTGTCATGCAGCAACAAATACTTTTAAATTTTCCAAAACTTGATCTTGTCCCGCAAAATCATCAAATGACAGCGGACGTAATCTTTTTTCAAGATCTAATTCTTCTGGGTTATATCCTTTTGTAGTAGGATCAAGATTTTCATTCATCTTACAAAGATAGAGAAACTAATTAGTTTTGTAAAATAGATAATTCCCAAATAAAAAATTCCAGATAGCAACAAGACATCAAACTTCATTGACATTTGGAATATTAAATGTGATTTAAGATATAATAATACTTCTTTAAACACGAAAGACCATCTTTGCAGATGGTCTTTCGTGTTTTTTTTAGTGGTGTAAAACTTCTTCACCTTCTTTCATTGGTACATTTTGCGGTACAAAATCTACATCATGATTTGGGTTACTATAGTCATACGGCCAACGGTATACGTGAGGAATTTCTCCTGGCCAGTTTCCGTGAATATGTTCAACTGGAGTTGTCCACTCTAAAGTTGTAGATCTCCAAGGATTTTGAACTGCTTTCTTACCGTAGAAAATACTACTGAAGAAATTGTACAAGAATACTAATTGGAACGCACCTCCTACAAGAGCAAATGTTGTAATTAAAACATTCACATTTTGTAAATCATCAAATAATGGGAAGTTTGTATTTGTATAATAACGTCTTGGTAAACCTGCTAATCCAATAAAGTGCATTGGGAAGAAAACTCCGTAAGCACAAACTGCAGTTACCCAGAAGTGAATATAACCTAAGTTTTTATTCAACATTCTTCCATACATTTTAGGGAACCAGTGGTAAATACCAGCAAACATTCCGTAAAGTGCAGAGATACCCATTACTAAGTGAAAGTGAGCAATAACGAAGTAAGTATCGTGAACATTAATATCTAAAGTACTATCTCCTAAAATAATTCCTGTTAAACCTCCAGTAATGAAAGTTGAAACCATCCCGATAGAGAATAACATTGCAGGGTTAAATTGTAAGTTACCTTTCCATAAAGTTGTAATCCAGTTAAAAGCTTTTACAGCAGATGGAATTGCAATCAATAAAGTTGTAAAAGTAAATACAGATCCTAAGAAAGGATTCATACCTGAAATAAACATATGGTGACCCCAAACAATAGTTGATAAGAATGCAATTGCAAGAACTGACATAATCATCGCTCTGTATCCGAAAATTGGTTTACGAGAGTTCGTAGCCATAATTTCTGAAACTAGACCCATTGCAGGTAAAATTACAATATATACCTCAGGGTGTCCTAAGAACCAGAATAAGTGCTCAAACAATACAGGAGATCCACCTTGGTAATGTAAAACTTCACCGGCAATATAGATATCAGATAAGAAGAATGAAGTACCAAAACTTCTATCAAAAATCAGTAATAAGGCTGCAGATAATAATACTGGAAATGAAATAACACCAATAATAGCTGTTACAAAAAATGTCCAGATTGTAAGAGGAAGTCTTGTCATAGACATTCCTTTTGTTCTTAAGTTAAGAACTGTAACAATGTAATTTAAAGATCCCATCAATGAAGATGCGATAAAAATAGCCATAGATACTAACCATAAAGTCATACCTGTTCCAGATCCTGGAATTGCTTGTGGTAACGCACTTAATGGAGGATAAATCGTCCAACCTGCAGAAGCTGGTCCAGCTTCAACAAATAATGAGCTTAACATTATAACAGCAGATAAGAAAAACAACCAATATGAAATCATATTCATGAATCCAGAAGCCATATCTCTCGCACCAATTTGAAGTGGAATAAGTAAATTACTGAAAGTTCCACTTAAACCAGCTGTCAGTACAAAGAATACCATGATGGTACCGTGAATTGTAACTAAAGCTAAATAAATATCATTTGCCATTACACCATCAGGTGCAAATTTATCTCCTAATAAAACATTAAAAATCTTAAAAGACTCTTCTGGCCAAGCCAATTGCATTCTGAAAAGCAAGGACATTGCAATACCAATGATTCCCATAATAATACCAGTAATCAAGTATTGTTTAGCAATCATTTTGTGGTCTATACTAAAAATATATTTAGTAATAAACGTGTCTTTATGATGATGTTCGTGCTCGTGATCGTGTCCGTGATCGTGATCGTGCGCTTCTGCTGACATATATGTGTACTTTAAATTTTCTTAATAATATTATTTCATCGCAACTTTAGCTACAGTCGCTTTAACCGTATCAACAACCGCTTTAACAGTGTCAATTACTTTTGCGAGCAGTGTCAGTTGAGGCGACTCCTTCAGCGACTGGTTTCTCAGCAGCAGCTAATCGCTTTAATATCCTGAGCTAAAGTAGTTTTCTCGCTTAACCATTTTTTGTAGTCTTCTGGAGTATCTACAACAACTTTCATTTGCATGTTATAGTGAGAAGCTCCACAGATTTTATTACATAATAATAAGTAATCAAATGTATAAGGATCTAAAGCTGTACCACCTTTTCCAACTAACTCAACGCTTTTTTCAGCTCTAAGTTTATTGATGTGTGCAACTTTTTCAATCATAAATGGTAACTCTCTATATTCCGCAGTGGTATAAGTTGGAACGAAAGCAAATTCAGTAACCATACCTGGAACACAGTTCATTTGAGCTCTAAAATGAGGAAAGTACGCTGAGTGCAATACGTCTTGTGAACGCATTTTAAAATGCACCTTTTTCCCTTTTGGAATATGTAATTCAGAAACTACAATATCGTCCTGAGAGTTTTTATCAGACATGTCTACTCCAAGAGTATTAACACCTTCAATTAATCTTACGTTTGCTTTTCCTAAAGTATTATCAGCACCAGCATATCTTGCTGTCCATTTAAACTGTTGAGCATATAATTCAATCTCAACAACATCTTCATCTTTATCAACAAACATAATGTTATTCCAAGCATACAATCCGTAAAGAATTAAACATGCTAAAACAACAGAAGGAATGATACTCCAAAGTGCTTCTAATTTATTACTGTCAGCAAAAAATAATGCTTTTTTATCTTTATTTCCTTTGTATTTAAAAGAAAACCAATACAATAAACCTTGAGTAATTACTTGAACAGTAAAAATCAAAACCCAAGTAATATTCATTAAATTATCTACTAAAAGTCCATGCTCTGATGCAGGAGTATGAAGCGCTAAATTACCCCATTTTAGTAAACCATAAATAGTAAATATATAAATGAAAGCTAAAAAGCCAAACATAATATATCCCTGAATGTTATTGTCATTATCTGATGCAACTTGAGAATCGTCCGAAGATACTCCTACTTGAGTAAGATCAAATATCTTGGTCAATTGCCATAATGCAACTGCTAATAAAACTAAAACTATAATTACCAACAAACTTGTCATCTGTTTACTTCTTTAAATATTAATAATGAAAATGTTTACTTTCTTCTATGAAAGGATTTCTTTTTGCAAGCAAAGGAGATTTAGTTAATGCAGTAAATACAACAAATATAAATAAACCTAAGAAGAAAAGAATAGATGCAATTTCAGGAACTCCAATAAACCATTTGTCTCCAACAGTACCAGGCATAATCATATTAAAGAAATCAACATAATGACCTAATAATATTACAACACCAGCCATAACAACAACCCAGTTAAGACGTTTAAAGTCAGTATTAATTAATATTAATAATGGGAAAACAAAGTTCATAACAACCGCTCCAAAGAAAGGTAAGTTATACAATTGAATTCTAGTTACGAAATAAGTTACCTCTTCTGGAATGTTAGCATACCAAATCAACATGAATTGAGAGAACCATAAATAAGTCCAGAAAACACTAATACCAAACATGAATTTTGCTAAATCGTGAATATGACTGGTATTTACAAATTCTAAATATCCTTTTGATTTTAAATATATTGTTACTAAAGCAATAGTAGTAATACCACTTACAAAGAAAGAAGCAAAAACATACCATCCAAATAAAGTACTAAACCAGTGCGGATCAAAAGACATAATCCAATCCCAAGACATAATAGACTCAGAAACGATAAAGAATACTAAAAATCCAGCAGAAGCTTTGAAATTCTTTTTGTAGTGAAGATCATCATTTGCCTCATCTTGTGCCAAACAGTTTTTTCTAGAAAAATGACGGTAGATGTTCCATCCTAATAAAAAGATAAAAGCTCTAGCAATCCAGAAAGGAAAGTTTAAATATCCTGATTTACCAGCAATGATAGCATCATAATTGGCATTTTTAGGATCTGTTACTCCCTCACCTAACCATACGAAAATATGATTAAAATGTAATCCACATAAAATTAAAATTATAAAAAAGATAATTGAACCAGCTGGTAAATAAGCTGTTATACCTTGCATAACTCTAAATAAAACTGGAGACCAACCTGCCTGAGCAACTTGTTGAATAGCATAAAAAGCTAATACTCCCATTGAAAGCAGTAAAAAGAAAATACAAGCAACATATAATGCAGACCAAGGCTTATTTTGCAGTTGGTGCAATACATGCTCTAAATGTTTTTCGTGCTCATCAGCACCAGAAACTTGAGCATGTGCGGCTCCTTTGTGAGAATCATGTGATGCTTCAGCGACTTCATGATGATTCGCTTCTTTATGAGATGCCTCCGCTTTTTCTTCATGTGCGGCACCATGGGAACCATGTTCATCTGCGACTAGTATTTTTTCAACTTCTTGAATATCTTTTGGCGCACTTAAAAAACCATACCCAATTCCTAATATACCAACGGCCATTAAGATGATAGAAAAAGTTTTTAATTTACTTGAAAATGTATACATATCTATTACGATCAGTTTGTTCAACAATTATAATTGGCTTTTTAGTTTCAGAACATAGTCAGCAACTAACCAACGTTCGTGAGCACTTAATTGATTTGCATGTGAACCCATTGCATTTAAACCATAAGTCTCAACATGAAAGATACTTCCTTCAGTGATTACTCTGTCTTTATAGCTAGGTACTCCAAGAAATTTTTCTCTTTCAACCAATTTACCTTTACCATTACCAGTAGCACCATGGCGACTGATACAGTAAATCTCGAAAAGCTCTTTACCTTTTCCAGAATTTCTTTCAATAGAATCCAAAGGAGATTTTAAATTAGCTTTTGCTAATTCATAACCAGCAGTTGAATTTTCATAGTCATAAGGTTCAAAACCTCTATTAATAGTTCCTGCAACAGGAAGCTGTCCTTCTTTTCCTCCCTTAAATATTTTTGCTTCTGTATATGGCTCATAAGCAACAGACTCATACATATTTGGGAAATATTGATAGTTCGGTGCCGAATTATTGTGGCAAGATGAAACTAAAATAGTTATACCAACTAAGAGTGTTATTTTATATATCCTTTTCATAGCTACAATTAATTCTTATCTATTACTTTAACTTCAACAGCTCCAGTTCCTTCAAAGAAAGAAACCAATTCTGCTTCGTTATTATTTACAGCAACCTCCATTAAAAAGTGGTCATCTGTTGTTCTAACATCTGGATTTTCAGCTTGTTTAAAAGGCCATAATCTACTTCTCATATAAAAAGTAATAACCATTAAGTGAGTCACAAAAACACAGTCATCTCAAACATAATTGGCACGAAAGAAGGCATGTTTTGAATAAAACTAAAACTTGGTTTACCTCCAATATCTTGCGGCCAGTCATGAATCATGATGTAGCTCATCATAGTTGTTGCAACAGAAATACCAACACATCCATATAAAAAAGCACATATTGCTAATCTTGTTGGTGCTAGTCCCATAGCTTTATCCAATCCGTGAACTGGGAATGGAGTAAAAACCTCTTCAATATGATGATGAGCGACTCTAGTTTTCTTTACTGCATCCATCAAAATGTCATCGTCATTATAAATGGCGTATATAACTTTATTACTCATGATGTGAATCTTTATTTGCTCTTTCTCTAATGTAATTATCTCCTGTTCCTTTCAAAATTGTTTTAACCTCTGCCTGAGCAATTACAGGGAAAGTTCTTGAATACAATAAAAACAATACGAAGAAGAAACCAATTGTTCCAATGAAAATTCCAATATCAACAAATGTTGGTGAGAACATTGTCCAAGAAGATGGAAGGTAATCTCTATGTAAAGAAGTAACAATAATTACGAATCTTTCGAACCACATTCCGATGTTTACTACAATCGAAATAATGAATGAGAACATAATACTAGTTCTTAATTTTTTAAACCACATGAATTGAGGAGAGAACACGTTACATGTCATCATCGACCAATATGCCCACCAGTAAGGTCCCGTAGCTCTATTTAAGAATGCATATTGCTCATACTCTACTCCTGAATACCAAGCTACGAATAACTCAGTGATGTAAGCCACACCTACAATCGAACCTGTAATCATAATAATGATATTCATTAATTCGATATCTTGCAATGTGATGTAAGCTTCAAGGTTAGAAACTTTTCTCATAACGATCAACAATGTATTTACCATCGCAAATCCAGAGAATACCGCTCCTGCAACGAAGTAAGGAGGGAAAATTGTTGTATGCCATCCAGGGATTACAGAAGTAGCAAAGTCCATAGATACAATAGTGTGTACAGAAAGTACAAGAGGAGTAGCTAAACCAGCTAATACTAAAGATACTTCTTGAAACAGCGCCAGTCTTTTGCTCTACCGCTCCATCCAAAACTTAAGATAGAATAAACTCTTTTATTAAATGGAGTTATAGCTCTATCACGAAGCATTGCAAAGTCAGGTAATAAACCAGTCCACCAGAAAACTAATGATACTGAAAGATAAGTTGAAATCGCAAATACGTCCCAAAGTAATGGTGAGTTAAAGTTTACCCATAGCGATCCAAATTGATTTGGAATAGGTAATACCCAGTATGCTAACCATGGACGACCCATGTGAATAATTGGAAATAAACCTGCTTGAACTACTGAGAAAATAGTCATTGCTTCTGCAGAACGGTTAATAGCCATTCTCCAACGTTGACGGAAAAGTAATAATACCGCAGAAATTAATGTTCCGGCGTGACCAATACCTACCCACCAAACGAAGTTAGTGATATCCCAAGCCCAACCAACTGTTTTATTTAATCCCCATGTTCCGATACCGGTAGATACGGTGTAAATTATACAACCTAACCCCCAAAGGAAGGCTACTAATGCGATTGTAAATACAATCCACCATTGCTTATTTGCAGGTCCTTCTACAGGCGCGCTACATCTACAGTTACATCGTGATAAGATTTATCACCTATAACTAAAGGTTTTCTAATGGGTGCTTCGTAATGAGACGACATAATCCTTTATATTGTTTCTTAATTAATAATTTTTCTAAGTATTTCTAACTTTTACATGATAGAAAACATTTGGTTTTGTACCCACATGCTCTAATAAGTGATATGCTCTTTCGCTTTCAGCAAGTTTAGCAACTTCACTTTCTTTATCATTAACGTCTCCAAAGACCATAGCTCCAGAAGAACAAGCGACAGAACAAGCACAAGCATTGTTGAACTCATCTTTTGCTACCACTCTACCTTCACGTTTTGCTTGAAGAATAACAGCTTGAGTACTTTGGATACAGAAAGAACATTTTTCCATAACCCCACGAGAACGAACGTTTACGTCTGGATTTAATACCATACGACCTAAATCGTCATTCATATGATAATCGAATTCACTGTTCTTGTTATATAAGAACCAGTTGAAACGACGTACTTTATAAGGACAGTTGTTTGCACAGTAACGAGTACCAACACATCTGTTGTAAGCCATGTGGTTTTGACCTTGGCGTCCGTGAGATGTAGCGACTACAGGACAAACTGTCTCACAAGGTGCGTGATTACAGTGTTGACACATTACTGGCTGGAATGCTACCTGAGGATTATCTCCTGGTTTTTCCATTTCATTAAACGTAGATAATGAACTAGATAACCCTGCAATTCCTTCTTTTCTTTCATTATCTCCTTCAAAAGTACTTTCAGAAGAATAATATCTGTCAATACGTAACCAGTGCATATCACGGCTTCTTCTAACTTCAGCTTTTCCAACAACTGGAACGTTGTTCTCAGCGTGACAAGCAATAACACAAGCACCACATCCAGTACAAGCATTTAAGTCAATTGAAAGATTAAAGTGGTGACCAGTCGAACGATCAAATGATTCCCAAAGATCTACCGTAGTAGCTTCCACTTCTTGGTGATCTAAAGATACCATTGGTTTTTCATTCCAATGTTCTGCATCTTTAGTATTAAATACTTCTAAAGTAGTTTCTTTAATAATATCTCCTCTACCCATTAAAGTTTTCTGACCTTGAACACAAGCAAACTCGTGCTCTCCTCCAGCTTTAACAATAGAAACAGATTGAACTCCATTAAATCCTTTATATAAAGCGTAAGCATTTAAACCTACTTGCATTTCTTCTTTTAGAGTCGCTTTACGTCCATAACCAAGAGCTAGACCAACAGTTCCAACTGCTTGACCTGGCTGAACAATAACTGGAACATTCTCCAATTTAACTCCGTCAGCAGTAGTAATAGTAGCATAACTACCATTTAAACCACCATTTGCAACAATTTCATTTGATAAACCAATCTTCTTAGCATCAGCATTTGAAACAGTAACATAGTTATCCCAAGAAACTCTTGTGATTGGATCTGGAAACTCTTGCAACCAAGGATTGTTTGCATGTTGTCCATCTCCTAAACCTGTTTTAGTATACAATACTAATTCAAAGTCACCAGCAGATTTAGATTTTGCAACAGCATTTGCGGCAGTTGCGGCATCGATAGAACCACCAGCTAAAGCAGTAGAACCAACAACAAAAACACCATCATGCAATACTTTATTCCAAGAAGATCCCGCAGTGAATACTCCAGAATTAACTTTTAAATAATCATAAAAAGTACCAGCAGTACCATTTAATGTTAATAAAACATCTTGAAATTGTTTTGTATTAAAGATAGGACGAATAGTAGGTTGTGTTAAACTATAAGTTCCTTTAGTTAACTCAACGTCACCCCAAGACTCTAAATAATGAGGAGCCGGAGTCGCAACAGTAACAAGTGATGCAGTTTCATCTTCTTTTAATGAAAAAGCAACTGAAACTTTAACTTTTTTCAATCCAGATACAAATGCGGCTGAATCAGCTAATGTATAAACTGGATTAACACCACTCATAATTAAAGTATGAACACTTCCTGCATTCAAATCTTTAATTAACTGCGAAACAACAGCATTAGAACCTTTTCTAATTTGTCTAGCTCCCGCAGTAGTAAAAGCTTCACTAGCCAATACTTGATTGATAGCTAAAACTAATAATTGAGCATTTTTATCTTCAATTCCAGATACCAAAACCCCTTTTGAACCAGCGGCTTTAAGTTGCTGAGCGACTTTAACTACTTCAGCTTTAACGTTTGCATCTAAAGCTACAGGAACAGAAGCACCTGCAATAATATTATAAATTTGAACTAAAGCTTGTTTTTGAACAGCTGTAGTCATCGGAACACGCTTATCAGCAGCTGACTCCAGATAATGTCATATTTGATTCAAACTGGAAGTGACGAGACATTTTTCCGTTTTGCGGAATACGTCCTTTTGCATATCCAGAATCATATCCACCACCTTGCCAATCTCCTAAGAAATCAGCTCCAACAGATACGATTAATGATGATTTAGAAAAATCATAATCAACTAAAGCTCTTTCACCATAAGCGACTTCAAAAGCATCTAAAGCTTCTGATGAAGAAACTGCATCGTAAACAACATGCTTAGCATTTGGATTCTTAGCAATAAACTCAGCGATTAATTTTTCTGTAGATGGACTAGCCAAAGTATTAGTTAACAATACAACTTGACCACCTTTTGCTTTTGCATCAGCTAAGCTTGATTTAATTCTTAAATCAGCGACAGACCAAGTAGAATCTTTACCATCTACTTTTGGTTCTTTTAAACGAGCGCTGTCATATAATCCTAAAATAGATGCATGAATTCTAGCGTTCGCTGACAAATTTAGCTCCAGCAATTGTATTGTTTTCAATTTTAATTGGACGACCCTCACGAGTTTTAACCAAAAGATTAGCAAAATCAAAACCATCAAAAACTGTAGTTGCATAATAATCTGCAACACCAGGAATGATTTGCTCTGGTTGTAATACATAAGGGATAGACTTGTGAACAGGACCTTCGCAGGCTGACTAATGTAACAGTTGCAGTACTAAACCCTACGTACTTTAAAAAGTCACGACGTGAAGTCCCAGATGTAGATAAAGCCTCAGCGTTACCCAAAAACTCATCAGTAGGAATTTCTTCAACAAATTCGTTATTTCTAAGCGCCTCAACAATAGAACTATTTTCTAGTTCTTCAACACTTTTCCAGTATTTTTTGTTTGATGACATTGTATATATATATTAAAATCTTAATAAATCGATTAATAGTGGCATTTACCGCATTCTAAACCTCCCATTTGCGCTTTGCAGTTAATTTCTCTACACCGTATTTTTTAGAAAGTTCAGCATGAATTTTATCATAGTAAGCGTTTCCTTCCATCTTAACATCAGTTTTTCTGTGGCAATCCACACACCATCCCATTGTTAATTTAGAGTACTGCTTCATGATTTCAAATTCCTGCACTGGTCCGTGACAAGTTTGACATTCAATTCCAGCAACAGAAACGTGTTGTGAGTGATTGAAGTAAACAAAATCAGGAAGATTGTGAATACGAACCCATTTTACAGGCTGTGTTTTTCCAGTATAAGCTTGTTTAGCTTTATCCCATCCAACAGCATCATATAATTTTTGAATCTGCGCATCATAGAAAGCTTTACTGTACTCAGGAGTAGCAGTTGTTTCAGCAACTTCAGAAATGTTTTTATGACAGTTCATACAAACGTTTAATGAAGGAATACCAGCTGTTTTACTTACACGAGCGACAGAGTGGCAATATTTACAATTGATTTCGTTATCACCTGCGTGAATTTTGTGAGAATAGTGAATTGGCTGAATTGGCTCATAATTTTGATCTACACCAACCTGCATTAGGTACCCGTATACAAAATAACCACTTGCCAAAAGCAAAAAGATTGCAGTTACTAAAACCAAAAATTGATTTCTAACAAAAGCTTTCCATATTGGAGTTCTAGCTTCTTTTGGAGCGACTACAATACCATTTTTATTTGCAACTTTAGTCAACACCTTGTTCACCATGAACAACATCACAACTAAAATAGCCATTACAAGAGCAAGAGCCCCTAATATAATGTTATTTGAAATTCCACTTCCCTCAGCTTGAGCACCACCAGTTGGCAATGGAACAGTTCCTGTAGGAGGAGCAGGTTTTTCTTCAGAAGTATATGCAATGATATTATCAATATCTCCTTCAGATAACTGAGGAAAAGAAGTCATAACAGATTTGTTATTTTCCTCAAAAAGTTTAACTGCAACAGGATCACCTGACTTAATCATGTCAGAACTGTTATGCACCCACTTGTAAAGCCAAGCTTTATCATGTTTCATGACAACACCCCTTAAAGCAGGACCTGTTGATTTAGCATCTAATTTGTGACATGCGGCGCAATTTGCATTAAAAAGTTCCTTCCCTTTTACTGGATCACCGCCTTCTGCGGCTGGAGCGACGATACAGCTTCAGGCAGCCGCTGAGCAATGAAGCATCTTGAGCAAATGAAGTTAGGGAGAAAATTAACGTCAGCGATAAGCCAAACAGCAATTTTCTTGAGATCGAATTATGGTTACCCACCTTTTTCATATAGTATAAATAATTGTCTACTAATTTTTGGTATGATTTTTTCTGTATTAAGTTCAGTAAAAACACACACCCTCTTTTAAAACTTGCACAAAAATACGACTTATGAACTATTCTCAAAACCTTAAAATACCCTTAAATATCAATTTATATCAATTCTAAATAATATTAAAATTTTACACTCAAACTTTAAATAGTATTTTTGCATAAAAACCATCACATTATGAGAATTTTAAGTCCTTCAAAAAATCTTTTATTAACAATTACAACAATTGCTTTTACACACAATATTAAAGCACAAGACCAAAATTTAACATTGAATCAAGACCCTAAATTTGAGCAATTGTTAAACGAGAAACGTAAAATTAACACGTCAATAAATACAAACGATACTTACAGAATCCAAATCTTCAGTGGCAAAAGCGATGAAGCAAAAAAAACTCTGTCAGATTTTAAGAGAGAAAATTCAAACATTGACGGAACTATTATTTTCAGCACTCCTAATTATAAAGTAATTGTTGGAAACTTCAAAACCAGAATAGAAGCAGAAAGAAATTTAGCTGAAATCAAAAAGAGATACAAAAGCGTTTTCTTGCTTAAACCTGGAAGATAAGAAACCCTAATAAAAGTAGAAAAGCGAGTCTCACCTCGCTTTTTTTATTCCCAAAATAATCGATAAACCTTTTAAAATCGACCTTACAAGCTATTTACGCTAGCAAAACAGAAATAAAACCAAACAAAGACATTAAGAAAAAATACCGCCTCAAATTAGCCAAAACCACTTATTAGCGATGTGTAAAGACCAAAAAAAAGCCCTAATTTAAATTTAGGACTTCATTTATAAAAACTTTACCGAATCAACATACGCAAAGCTAGAAAAAGATTTAAACAAAGCAGTTCAGCTTTAGTTTACCACTTTAATTCCGCTAGCCATAAATCTTATTTCCTCCTTTGGAACAGTTATAGCATCTATTTCCGCCTTTGATTTCTTAGCATCTTTTGCATAGTGTTTTAATTCCTCAACAGATGTAACTTTTCTTTCAACACTGCCTTCTAAAACAATATTCTTTCCTTTTACTGCAGTTGGAACAAAAAAGGCATAATCTTTCATTTTTACAAAAAAAGAAGAACCATCATCTGTTTTAAGACTAATCCAACACCCTCTTTTTGGACATACCCCTGTCACCTCTCCTTTTACAGCAACATTTTCTATTTTACTATCCGCTTTTAATTTATCTTCTAATTTATCTACCGAAATAGCTTTATTCACTGAAGCATTTGAAACATCAGCACCATAATAATCTCCTACTACCGCATTGCCAGCCGGAGGAGCAGGCTTTTCAACATCTTCTTGCGAAAAGCACAAGGAAGAAAAACTTAAAAACAAAACAGCTGTGTATATTCCTAATTTCATATCTATATTATTTAGTTTGATCAAAATTAGTATTAAAATTTGAAACTAATTATTTTAAACCCTATAAAATTAACCTGTAAACTTTTTCCAAAAAAAAGTCCCAATTTACATTGGGACTTTCTGTTTATATAAACTGAATATTATTTCAATTTCTTTTTAATTGCTACTTCGTGGTAAGCTTCAATAACATCACTAATTTCGATGTCATTAAATCCTTTTATTTGAATACCACAGTCATAACCTTTAGATACTTCTTTAACATCATCTTTGAAACGTTTTAAAGCAACTAAATCACCGGTATGAACTACAACTCCATCTCTAATAACTCTAATTTTAGAAGTTCTTAAGATTTTACCATCTGTTACCATACAACCTGCAATTGAACCCACTTTAGAAATTTTGAAAATCTCACGGATTTCTGCTGTTCCTAAAATTTCTTCTTTCATTTCAGGAGCTAACATTCCTTCCATTGCATCTTTCAAGTCATCGATAGTCGCATAAATAATAGAATAATAACGAATATCGATTTCTTCTTTATCAGCAAGCTGTCTAGCATTTCCAGCAGGACGAACGTTAAATCCAATAATAATTGCATCAGATGCAGAAGCTAAGTTAACATCAGTTTCTGTAATCGCACCAACACCTTTATGTATAATATTAATTTGAACTTCTTCTGTAGAAAGTTTAGAGAACGAATCTGATAATGCTTCAACAGATCCATCAACGTCTCCTTTAAGGATAACATTTAATTCTTTAAACTGACCAAGAGCAATACGACGACCAATCTCATCAAGTGTAATATGTCTTTGTGTACGAACTGATTGCTCACGCATTAATTGAGAACGTTTAGATGCAATTTGTTTTGCTTCTTTTTCGTCTTCAAAAACATTGAACTTATCACCCGCAGTAGCCGCTCCATCTAAACCTAAAACTGATACTGGAGTTGAAGGTCCTGCTTCTAATACAGTATGTCCTCTTTCATCATGCATCGCTTTAACTTTACCATGATGTTTCCCAGCTAACATGTAATCTCCAATTTTCAAAGTTCCGTGTTGAACCAAAACTGTAGAAACATATCCTTTTCCTTTATCTAAGAAAGCCTCAACAACAGATCCTTGAGCTGCTTTATTTGGATTTGATTTTAAATCTAAAATTTCAGCTTCCAATAAAACTTTTTCAAGTAATTCTTTTACCCCTAATCCTGTTTTAGCAGAAATATCGTGAGACTGGATTTTTCCTCCCCAATCTTCAACAAGTAAATTCATACCTGCTAATCTTTCTTTAATTTTATCAGGGTTAGCATTTGGCTTATCTACTTTATTGATTGCAAATATAATTGGCACATTAGCCGCTTGAGCGTGACTTATTGCCTCTTTAGTTTGCGGCATGATATCATCATCCGCTGCAATTACAATAATAGCAATATCTGTAACTTGAGCTCCACGTGCACGCATCGCTGTAAACGCCTCGTGACCAGGAGTATCTAAGAAAGCTATTTTTTGTCCATTATCTAAAGTAACTCCATATGCTCCAATGTGCTGTGTAATACCTCCAGACTCACCAGCGATAACATTTTCTTTACGGATATAATCCAGTAAAGATGTTTTACCGTGGTCAACGTGACCCATTACTGTAACAATTGGCGCTCTAGTTACTAAATCTTCTTCTCTATCTTCTACAACTTCAATCGCTTCTTCGATATCTACTGTAATAAATTCTACATCGTAACCAAACTCATCTGCAACGATAGTTAGTGTTTCAGCATCTAAACGCTGATTCATGGTTACCATGATTCCAAGAGACATACAAGTTCCAATTACTTTAGTAATCGGCACATCCATCATGATTGCAATTTCACCAACTGTAACGAATTCTGTAACCTTAATAGTTTTACTTCCTTCGTCAAGAGCTCTTTGCTCATCATCAGATTTCTGACGGTGCGTTTCTCTTTTATCTCTTCTATATTTAGTCGCTTTAGATTTCCCTCCCTTACCTTGAAGTTTTTCAAGAGTTTCTCTAATTTGGTTTTTTACTTCTTCTTCTGTTGGCTCAACCTTAGCTACAATTGCTGGACGGTTCCCTTTTACAAAACCAGGTCTAGAACTTCTGTTAGCATTAAAACCTCCACCACCAGTATTTGGTGTAATTTTATTTGGATTTGGTGTTCCAGGAGCATTATTACCCGCAGGTTTTGGCGCTCCAGGCGTACCTGGTTTAGGAGCAATTCTTTTACGTTTATTTTTGTTAGCGTTATTGCCGCCAACCCCAGGAGTTCCAGGTTTATTTTGAGTCGCTTTAGGATCTTCTTTCTTTTTCTTAGGCTTATTAAATTGAGATAAATCAATTGTTTGACCTGTAAGAGTTGTACCTGAAAGCTTTTGATATTGAGTAGTAATCGTTTCCTCTGAAGTTGCTGGATCAGTAGACACAATTGGCTCCTGCGTGACTTTTAGACTCTGCTTTAACTTCTTTTTTCTCAGTAATAATTGGTTGCTCTGCTTTTTTTGTTTCTGAAACCTGTTTTACTTCAACTGGTTCAGCTTTTACAGTTTCATTCTGAACAGGCTTTTCAGTCTGTACAGGTGCAACAGGAGCTTTTGGCTCTTCGACCTTATCAGCCTTCACAGTTTCTTCAGAAGGAGTAATTGCAGGTTTTTTTGGATTCAAGTCGATTTTACCAACTTGTACAGGTCCTGTAACAACAGCTCTTGCTTTTATTATTTCCTGTTGTTTTTGACGCTCCTCTTCTTGTCTGCGTTTGTCTTCAATTTCTTTTTCGCGCTCTACACGTAAAGCTTCTTTTTCTTTTCTTTTCTCTTCTCCAACCTCTTTAGAAGCCTCCTTATTCCCCTTATCGCCCGCAAATTGGCTTTGAAGGATATTAAATTCGCTATCAGAAATTTTTGCATTAGGATTTGCATCAATAGCAATTCCTTTATCTTTTAGATAATCTACAGCTCTTTCTAACGAAATATTTAATTCCCTTAAAACCTTATTTATTCTTATTACTCTCTCTTCAGACATATAACCTTTTTATTATTACCTTTTTCGTTGTGTTGTTAGAGCAGATACTCAGCTATCTCTTAGCTGTCAAACTCTTCTTTTAGTATTTTCATAACATCTAGAATAGTTTCCTCTTCTAAATCTGTTCTTCTTACTAAATCTTCTACTTCATGTTTCAAGATACTTTTTGCAGTATCTAAACCTATTTTAGCAAACTCTTCAATTACCCATTCTTCAATTTCATCTGAAAATTCTGTTAATTCAACATCATCTTCATCTGCAACAGTACCAGCAACATCACCTTCACGAATAACATCTAATTCATAACCTGTCAATTGACCTGCTAATTTGATATTGTGACCACCTCTACCAATTGCTTTAGAAACCTCTTCTAATTTCAAGAAAACTTCAGCTCTTTTCGTTTCTTCATCGATTTTGATCGAAGAAACTTTAGCAGGGCTTAATGCTCTTGTAATAAACAATTGAATATTGCTTGTATAATTGATTACATCAATATTTTCATTTCCTAATTCACGAACAATTCCATGAATACGAGAACCTTTCATTCCCACACAAGCTCCAACTGGATCAATTCTATCATCATAAGAATCAACAGCTACTTTTGCTTTTTCACCCGGAATACGAACTACATTTTTCACTGTAATTAATCCGTCGAAAACCTCTGGAATTTCTTGTTCAAATAATTTCTCTAAGAACTTTTCTGAAGTTCTAGACATAATAATTTGAGGTTTATTTCCTTTCAATTCAACGCTTTCAATGATTCCACGAACGTTATCTCCTTTACGGAAAAAGTCAGATGGAATTTGTTTTTCTTTTGGAAGAACAATTTCATTTCCTTCGTCATCAACCAAGATAACTACTCTTGGACGTACATGATGTACTTCTGCTGTATAAATATCACCGATAATATCTTTAAATTGTTTGTAAAGATTTGTATTATCGTGTTCGTGAATTTTAGATATTAAGTTTTGACGCAAAGCCAAAATAGCTCTTCTTCCTAAATCAATCAATTTTACTTCTTCTGAAACTTCTTCACCAATTTCAAAATCCGCTTCAATCATTCTTGCTTCAGTCAAAGTAATTTCTTCATTTTCAAAATCAAGATCTTCGTCAGCAACAATTACTCTTCTTCTCCATATCTCCATATCTCCTTTATCAGGATTTATAATAATATCGAAGTTATCATCAGAACCGTATTTTTTCTTCAATGCATTTCTAAACACGTCCTCTAAAATTGCCATAAGCGTTACACGATCAATAAGTTTATTATCTTTAAACTCTGAGAATGAATCGATTAATGCTAAATTTTCCATGCGAATTCTTTAATTAAAATGTTACTGTAACAATTGCCTCTTTAATTTCTGTATAAGGTATTTGTTGCTCTTTTTGAACTGTTTCTTTTCCTTTTCCTACTTTTTTCGGTTCTCTTGCTTTCCACGACAAAATTATAAAAACATCATTAGCTTCTATCAATTCTGCCTCAATTTTTTCAGTATTTGTAGTAACAATCAGCGTTCTACCAATATTTTTCTTATATTGTCTTACTAATTTTAAAGGTGATCCTACTCCTACTGATGCTACTTCAAGCGAAAAATCTTGTTCTTCACGATCTAGATTATTCTCGACTGCACGACTAATATCAATACAATCCTGCGGCGCCACTCCATTATCCCCGTCTAAACCAACACTAATTTTAAAAGAATCCGAAACCGCCAAATCGATCAAAAAGATTGATGGTTTTTCCAGAAGAGCTTCCGTAATTAATCCGTTTACTTTTTCTTTAAATGTCATAATTTTATAAAAAGAGGGGACATTTAGTCCCCTCATTATTTAGATTTTAATAAATAACAGTGCAAATATAGTGATTTTTTTATAAATCAAATAAATAGATTGCTCTAAAAATATTTCTTATCTTTATAAGAGCATTAAAACAGCGAATTATTCATATCATTAACCCTCAAAACTATGAAACGAATTTTAGTACCTACCGATTTCTCAGAACACGCAGAAGATGCTCTAAAAGTTGCCTCGCAAATTGCAAAAAAGAACAACGCCGAAATCATCCTTCTCCACATGCTCGAATTACCACATCAAACAAATGATGCGATAATGGGCGGGGTCAGCATTCCAGAAAGCATGCTTTTTATGAAAAAAGCAAACGAAATGCTAGACGAAGCGACATCCAAACAATATTTGGACGACTTATCTGTCACCGAAGTTGTAAAGATGGACAAACCGATACACGGCATCACACAAATAAGCAAAGATTACAATGTTGATTTAATTGTAATGGGCTCACACGGCTCTTCTGGTGTCGAAGAATTATTGATTGGCTCTAACACTGAAAAAGTAGTTCGGAATTCAGAAATCCCAGTTTTAGTCATCAAAAAAAATATTTTAAATTTTAATGCATCCAACATTGTTTTCGCTTCTGATTTCTCGGACGAAGCAAAAAAACCATTTGAAAAACTTTTAAACTTCTCTAAGTTATTTGATTCAAAATTACATTTAGTCACAATCTGCACACCAAACAGTTTCAAACCTACTCATATTAGCGAAGAAGCAATGAATGAATTTGTCTCTCAATTCAACATCAGCAATTACACTACTCAAATCTATAATGATACAAATATCGAAAAAGGAATTATTAATTTTTCCAACAAAATAGACGCCGATATAATAGGAATGTGCACACACGGCAGAACAGGTTTCGCCCACTTTTTTAACGGAAGCATCAGCGAAGGATTAGTTAACCACGCAGTGAGACCCGTTATCACTTTAAAAATCTAAACATAGCGCTCAAACAGATTTCAACCACTGGGTCGCAACATACACAACAACTTCTCCCGTGGTTGAAACCACGGGCTATATCTTAATATGCCGAATTAAAAATACAGATTTCTTCTTATCAGACTACCTAATCTTTTACCTAATTCCAACTTTGCAACTGATCCATTTCTTCTCTTTTCCGTAGTTTTTTAAGATTGACCCAAAGTCATCTTGATACTCAATTACAAAAAATTTGAGTTTATCCCATAAAAAAAGCCTCTCAATTGAGAGGCTTTATGTTGGTCTACTAGGACTCGAACCTAGAAAGACTGCACCAAAAACAGTTGTGTTACCATTACACCATAGACCAGCAATGCTGTTAAGCGGGTGCAAAATTATACTTTTATTTAGTTTATGCAAACTTTTAGAGAAAAATTTTTACATAAAAAAAAGCCTCTCATTTCTGAGAGGCTTTATGTTGGTCTACTAGGACTCGAACCTAGAAAGACTGCACCAAAAACAGTTGTGTTACCATTACACCATAGACCAGCAGTGCGATTAAGCGAGTGCAAATTTAAAGCTTTATTTAGTTTGTGCAAACTTTTTGAGCAAAAAAATTCATTTTTTTTGCTTTTTTTCACTGTGCAATTCTCTAGAACATCAGAAACAACTCATAGACAACAGATTGCCATTTAGCGACAGTTTTATAGATTTTTTTGTTAATGCTCGTTTCTTTACATAAAAAAACATTTTCTTTGTAGGATAGAAAACTTTCAAATTTTTAACACCTAAATATGGCACAATTCAATTTCAATAAATGGAATACAATTATTGGTTGGTTTGCATTTGCAATCGCTTTAATTACCTACACTTTAACTGTTGAACCTACAATGAGCTTTTGGGATTGCGGAGAATATATTGCTACCGCGACCAAACTTGAAGTAGGCCACCCTCCTGGAGCTCCGCTTTACCAAATGATGGGTGCATTTTTTGCAATGTTCGCAATAGACGCACAGCATGTCGCAGTAATGGTTAACATGATGTCAGTTTTCTCTAGCGCTTTTACTATATTATTTATGTTCTGGTCATCATCTATGATCTTAAAAAAGATTATAGCTCGTTTTGCCGAAATTGACCAAAACAATTCTATCGTTATTTTAGGAAGCTCTTTCGTTGGAGCTTTAGCATATACATTCTCTGATAGTTTCTGGTTTAATGCTGTTGAAGCCGAAGTTTATGCTATGGCATCTTTATTAATTGCATTACTTTTTTGGCTTGGTTTACGCTGGGAACAGGATATGGACAAACCAAAAGGAAACAAATGGTTATTAATTATTTCTTTGGTTGTCGGACTTTCTTTTGGAGTTCACTTTATGGCTCTTTTAACTATTCCTTCAATCGGATTTTTATACTATTTCAAACACTACGAAAAAGTTACAATTAAAAACTTCCTTATTGCTAATGTAGTTGTAATTGGAATTTTGTTATTTATTTTCAAATTACTTCTCCCTTTAACCATGGCTTTCTTCGGAAAAACCGAAGTTTTTATGGTAAACAGCATGGGACTTCCTTTTAATTCAGGAACTATATTTGTAGCCTTATTGTTTATTGCTTTCTTTTATTTTGGTTTAAAATTCACCAAGCAAAAAGGTTTAGTATTCTACAATACTATAATATTATGTATTTTATTCATCCTGATTGGTTTCTCTACTTGGATGATGCTTCCCGTTCGTGCGAATGCTAATACAGTTATTAACGAAAACAAACCTTCGGATGCTACTGAGGTTCTGGCTTATTACAATCGTGAACAATATGGTGTAAATCCTTTGTTTTACGGACCTCAATATACAGAGGTTTTCTCTGGACTTGATGCTAAAACACCTTATTTAGATAAAAAACCAAACTACGAAAGAGATTATAAAACTGGTAAATATATTATTACCAACAATTATAAAAATGCAGAACAAAATTCTGATGACAATCAGAAAACAGTTCTACCTAGAATGTGGAGTACAGATACACCTCATATTCAAAACTATATCAACTTTACAAATCCTCCTAAATTCAGAATTAACCCAAATTATGATTACGAAGAAGATTTAGCTAAATACGGAATTGACCCAAGCCAATTGAGTGAAGATGAATACAATAAAGCTACTGCTCAATTACGCAATGAAGTTGAAAAAACTATTTCTGAATTTAGACAAGCTTATGCTCAAAAACAAATTGACAACGAAGGTTATGTTAAGTTCTTAAGAAGCTATAAGGATTATTTAATTATCGAAAAACCAACTACTGCTGATAATTTTAGTTTTATGTTCGAATATCAATTTGGATATATGTACTGGAGATATTTGATGTGGAACTTTGTTGGGCGTCAAAGTGATGTTCAAGGTAAATATGATAATTTAGACGGAAACTGGATCAGTGGTATTAAACCTTTAGATTCTGTTCATTTAGGGTCTCAGGACAATTTACCTTCTGATGTATTAAATAATAAAGGACGTAATGCTTATTATTTCCTTCCATTTATTTTAGGTTTGATTGGTTTAATGTATCATGCCAACAAAGACTTAAAAAGCTTTTATGTTCTTTTGGCTTTATTCTTATTTACAGGAATTGCATTAAAAATATATTTGAACGAAAGACCATTTGAACCTCGTGAAAGAGATTACGCCCTTGTAGGATCCTTTTATGTCTTTGCCATCTGGATCGGATTTGGTGTTTATTCGCTCTACGAAAGTATTCAGAAATATTTAGCACCAAAAATTGCAGGTCCGGTTATTATTGCCGGAAGTTTATTGGTAGCTCCTATTTTAATGGCTTCTCAAAACTGGGATGACCACGATAGATCTGGAAGATATACTGCTGTATCAATGGCTAAGGCTTATTTAAGTTCTTGTGATAAAGATGCCATCTTGTTTACCATTGGAGATAATGACACATTCCCGCTTTGGTATGCACAGGAAATTGAGCATTTCAGAACGGATGTTAAGATCGTAAATACAAGTTTATTTATGACAGATTGGTACATTGACCAAATGAAAGCCAAATCTTATGAATCTAATGCGCTTCCTATTTCTTTTACACATGATCAATACGTAGGAGATAAATTAGACTACACTGCTTACATTCAAAAAATAGATACCCGTTGGAATATTACTGATTTTATTGATTTTATCAAAAATCCAAAATCGACTGTTGGTTTACAAAATGGTCAAACTATTCATTTCTATCCAACGAATAAAATTAGAGTGAATGTTGATAAAAACACTATTATTCAGAACAAAGTAGTTAATCCTAAATATTACGATTCTATTGTTCCTTATTTAGATATTGATATTAAAGGAAGTGCTTTATACAAAAACCGATTAATGATGCTTGACATCTTAGCTAATAATAATTGGAAAAGACCAATTTATTTTAGCGGTGGTGCATTTGACGACGAAGATTATTTATGGCTGAAAGACTATCTGCAATTGGACGGAATGGTTTACAAATTAGTTCCTGTAAAAAATACTCCTTCTAAAGAGGGCGGACCATTAGATATGGGACAAATCGATGCTGATAAAACATATGATATTGTAATGAAATGGGATTGGGGTAACAGCGAAAGCGAAAAAATTTACCATGACCCTGAAACTAGAAGAAACAGCATTACATACCGTACTAATCTTTCTAGATTGATGAATCAGCTTATTGAAGAAGGTAAAATTGATAAGGCTAAAAATGTGATCAATTTAGCGATAACTAAAATGCCTTTGGACAAATTTGGATACTATTCTTTAGTTGAACCTTTTGCTGATGGTTATTACAGAGTTGGAGAAAAAGCAAAAGCTCAGGATCTTTTAAATAAATTAGTTGGAAAATATAAGGAGAATCTAAACTATTACAGTACTCTTACTCCTTCTGATCAAACTGATTTAGCAGTTGATATTATTACAGATATTGAGCGATACAGAAGCCTACTTCATGTAATGCAAGACAATAAAGACACTGCTTTTTACAACAAACACAAAACTACATTTAACACTTATGTAAATGTTTTTGAACGTTTTGGACGTGAGAAAGAATAGTTAATATACGAAAATCTTAACAATTAAAAAAATGCGGCGCTGTTTGATAAATAATGCCGCATTTTTTAATTTTACAAACAATGTAAATTCAATTCAAGATGGGCTTTTATTGGGTAAAAACAAATTCATTTATAAAAAGGGTATTTTCTAAATATTGCTGGGACATTCCTAACAATGAAAAGAAAATATACCTCACATTTGATGACGGCCCTACTCCAGAGATTACGGACTGGGTATTATCTGAATTAAAAAAATTTGATGCAAAAGCCACTTTCTTCTGTATTGGAAAAAACATTAAAGCCAATTTAGCCTTATTTGAAAAGTTAATTACTGACGGACATTCTATTGGAAACCATACCATGAATCATGTAAATGGATGGAAAATTCATACCAATGAATATATCGAAAATGTAAAAAACTGCGCAGAAGTATTAGACGAACAAGAAAAAACTCCTCATCGTTTGTTATTTCGTCCTCCTTATGGAAAAATCAAAAAAGCGCAATCTAAAGTCCTTAGAAAATTAGGTTATAAAATCGTGATGTGGGATGTTTTAAGCGCCGATTTTGATCAAAGTATTACTCCTGAAAAATGTCTCGAAAACGTAACAAAAAATGTAAAATCGGGCGACGTAATTGTTTTTCATGACAGTATTAAAGCTTCTCCAAATTTGAGATTTGCTTTGCCTAGGACACTGCATTTTTTAAAAGAAAATGGATATAAGTTTGATATTATTCACTAAATAACATCTCCCTAAAAAGAAGTTTTTTAAACGTTAAACTGTTCCTGAACAATTCCGATTATAGTATTCGCATCAAGTTCCCCTGACTGTCTCCAGATCATTTGTCCTTCTTTATAAATCATTAAAGTTGGAAGTCCTTTTATACGAAGTGCTTCTGCTAGTTCCTGATTTTTATCGACATCTATTTTGATTACTTTGGCTTTATCACCAAGCGCGTGACAACATCCTTAATAACAGGATGCATAGAAACTGACGATTCATTCCAATCTGTGTAAAAATCAATTAACACTGGAACTTGAGCATTTATTAGTTCTCCAAATTTTGACATAAAACCAAAAATTTAAGTTTTTTTAATCTATTAAAAGAAATAAATATAATACAAATGTAGCATTTTTAACGAATTAAGCGACATTACGGCCTTTTTTTAGTTCAATTACTGTTATTTCAGGCATAATTCCAACTCGTCCTGGATAGGCGTGAAAACCAAATCCACGGTTAACATAAACGTATCTTCCGACGTTTTCGTACAAGCCGGCCCATTGTTTATATATATATTGTGCGAGACTCCACTTGAAATATCCCGGAATCTCAATTCCGAACTGCATACCATGCGTATGACCCGCAAAAGTCAGGTGGAAATTCTTTGGATGATCTTTAATTTCTGCTTCCCAATGACTTGGATCGTGGCTCATTAAAACTTTAAAATCATCTTGATGAACATTTTCAGAAGCTTTATTCAAATCTCCAGCTTTTTTAAAATTCACACCCCAATTTTCTACTCCGATTAAGGCAATTTTATCATCTCCTTTTTGAATATAGGTATGTTCATTCAGCATAAGCTTAAAACCAATTTGATCGTATAGCCTTTTAATTTCTTGAAAATTTTCGTCCTTTTCTTTCTCAGAATGCCACGTTACATATTCGCCGTAATCGTGGTTCCCTAAAACCGAAAACTTACCATATTTATACTCTTTAATGCGATTGAAAGTCTCCAGCCAAGGATGCATTTCTTTTGCATGCGTATTTACAATATCTCCTGTAAACAAAATCATATCTGATTCTTGCGCATTGATCAAGTCAATAGCGTAATTTATTTTTTCCGGATTATCAAAACTTCCGCTGTGAACATCAGAAATCTGTGTGATTTTAAATCCATCAAAAGCATCTGGAAGATCTGGAAAAAATACCGTTTGTTTAATAACCTTAAAATTATATTTTCCTTCAAATATTCCATAAATGATAGACAAAAAAGGAATTGTCGCCAAACCTAATGCAATCTGGCTGACAAACTTTCGGCGATCAGGCATCATTTCCTTTCGCGGAGCGTTGTAAACAAAGTAATTTAGAATACTGGCTCCAATTCTAAAAATATCTTCACTGAACATTACTAAAGTTAGTACAATTTTTGGAACATATACCAATAGCATCAAACCTGTTGTAAACATAAACTGCTTCGTCTGACCAACAGATCGATCTACCTGAGAAAAAAGAATAAATAATAAAAAGTAAAAGAAGCAAGCTTATAACTTGATAGCTTATTAAAACCCATCTCACTTTAATTAAAGTTCGAAAAGCCTGATATGAATAGAACTCAATAAATAAAAAAAAGAGCGCATAGAATTACAAAACGAAGGATCATTTGTTATAGTTTTAAGCAAAGTAACAAAGAAAGGAAATTTTATTACTTTTTATTATAAAAAATTTAACGCTATTAAAAAGCAAAAAGCTGAAAGATGTCTCTTTCAGCTTTAACTTACCAACCTTTTAAAACTATTTAGTCTACGACTGATTTAAGTCGTTTTTATTTTGCTTTTGGAGTTTCTGTTTTTGCTGTCATCGCTTTTTTCTCTCCTTTTGCTTTTTTGTGTGATTTTTTATCGTGTTTAGCGGCTTTTACTTCTTTTGTTTGAGTCGCTGGAGATGGAGTTGTTTGAGCGTTTACCATTGAAAATGTTCCTAAAACTGCTACTGCTAAAATTGCTAATTTTTTCATGACTTTAAATTTTATGATTATTATTATTTCATTATTTATAAGCCAAAGATATAATCGTAAAATGAAGACAAAATGAAGAAAAAGTCTTACAGAAATTTTTAACTTTTAATTGGCTTTTTGAAACAGCAGTATAAAAACAGTTCCTTCATTCAAAACAGATTCTACCTTAATATGAACATGATGAAATGAAGCAATACTTTGCGCAATTGCAAGTCCTAATCCCTGCCCTTCCTGATCTGAACTAATTCGGGTAAATCTGCTGAATATTTTTTCCAGCTGTGATTCGTCCATTCCAATTCCTGAATCTTTTACTGAAATAAAGTAGTCTTCTTCAACAAAACCATCTTCTATAAAAATTCTTCCTTTCGGTTTATTGTATTTTATGGCATTGGTAACCAAATTATAGATAAGAATATGGATTAAAGTTTTGTTTCCTGTAAAAACAAAATCATTTTGCATTGTGTTTACAAATTGAATTTCCTTATCCTCAATACGATCCTGAAGATCTTCTTGCAGATCGAGAACTATCTCACGTAGATTAATTTCTTCATTTGCCGCATATTGATTATTATCAATTCTGGAAATGAGGAGTAAATTATTAATGATTTTTTTCAGCATATCTAATGTCTTCAAAGAACTCGCAATTTTATCGACTGCGTTATCATCTAAAGATTCATTCTGCAATAAATTTTCCAATTTATTTTTCAGGAGCGCAATTGGCGTTAAAAGTTCATGCGAAACATTAGAAATAAACTGTTTTTCTTTTTTAAAAACTTCGGCAATACGGTCCATCATTTGATTTAAAACAAAATCAAGTTCCCTAAAATCTCTTGAACCTGCCTCTATTGGAGTATGATCAAATGCTTCAGGCTCATTTATACGTTTAATTTTAGTATTAATAATTTTGTAAAATGGCTTTAGAAGATATTCTATATAAAAAGTATCTGCCAAAAAAGTAATAAAAAGTATCACAACGAAAACAATAATTATAAAGAACCGAATAACAAAGGTTAAATCGTTTACTTCGCTTAAACTGCTCGCCAATTTCAAGCTGATAATCTTCTCCTTCATAAGTAAAGTGATGTTGTAAAATTCGATATTCATTTTCTTCACCTTCAATTTTTCGATAATCATTACTAAAAGTTGTTTTTTTCTGACGCGGCTTTATCGGAACTCGAGAAAGCACTAAAAACTCACTGTGAAGCGTTGAGAACTCTGAAAAAGTTTCAGATGAATCATCTGGATTTTCTATAAAATCATTAATTTCTTCCTTATTCAAATGTTCAATAAACTTCTTTTTTTCTCCAGAAGACTATTATTAATATGATGATAAACTACATTTTCAACCAAAATAGGCGACATCAGCCACAAAATCAAAATCACCAACAATCTTGTTAGTGCATTAAAAATTGCTAATTGATGTTTTATCTTCACAAAAATTGATTTATTCGTTTATACGATATCCAACATTTCGAACAGTTTCAAACCAATCAATGGGCGCATGCTTGTCGAGTTTTTTTCTGAGATTTCGAACATGAACATCAATAAAATTAGAATCTGAATTTACTTCTAATATATCTCCCCAAATATGTTCAGTTAGTCGCAAACGCGTAATCACTCGATTTTTATTTAAAACCAAATATTGAAAAATATCAAATTCTTTTTTAGTAAGGCTGATAGGATTATCATTGAAACTAACTTTATAATCTTGAAGTCGCAATACAAAACCATTAATAGAAAGTGTATTTAAAGTAAAGCCGTGTATTCTGCGAATAACAGCAAATAACCTTGCGCCAAGTTCTGTCAAGGCAAAAGGTTTCGTGAGGTAATCATCGGCGCCTAAGTGCAGACCATTGATTCTATCATCTAATTCTCCTCTAGCGGTTAAAACAATGACAGCCATTTTGGATTTTGTTTTTCTGACAGTTTGTAATATTTCAAAACCATCTCCGTCAGGAAGCCCTAAATCCAACAGCATTGCATCATAATCATTACTGCCAAATTCTTCTAAAGCATCGCTGCAGGAATGTGTAATCTTACATATATATCCAGCATTACACAAAAAATCGTAAACTTCTACTGCAAGTTCCCGATTATCTTCTACAATCAAAATATTCATAAACAAATGTGTTTAAGCGCAATTAAAATTAATCATTTAAAAAGAAGAAAGATTTCCGTTATTAAAACATTAACGAAAAAAGCTGACAAATTTCTTCATCAGCTTTTACCACCTGCATTCTTCATAATTATCCTTCCTGTTTTGCTTCCTTACAATCTTCGAAAACAAAACAAAAAGCAACATTATTTTTTCACTTTTGCAGTTTCTGTTTTTGGGGCTTCACTTTTTTCTGATTTTGCTTTTTTATCAGATTTGCGTTTAGGATGTTTTGTTGCTTTTACTTCTTTAGCTGGAGCTTCTTTTCCTTTATTTGCTGGAAAAGCATGAACCATTGCACTTGTTCCTAAAACGGCTACTAGTAACATTAATAAATTTTTACCCAAGCTTAGTTGTTTGCTTTTTTGGTTTTCGTGAATCGTCGCTTTCATGATTTCTAAGTATTAAAAATTAATATCCTTTTATTTTACAGATCAAAATTACCTTTGCAAAATGAAGACAACATGAAGAAATCTCCGAATAAAAAAACTTTAACTTGTTATTAACTCTTTACTGCTTCCGCCATATAAGTCATATATGTTCATTTAATAAATGCATGAATAGTTAGACACAATACGTCGCGTGTCTACAGAATTGTGAATCCAAATTATTTCATCAACAAATCTGTTTTTAAAACCCAATTGTTTATTTTTACACACTAATATTTTTTATATGTCAACTCAAAAACGTCTTTTTCTTCTCGATGCTTATGCATTAATTTTTCGTGGTTATTACGCCTTTATAAAAAACCCGAGAATCAACTCAAAAGGAATGGATACATCTGCAATTATGGGTTTTATGAACTCACTTTTGGATGTTATTAAAAGAGAAAAACCAGATCATTTAGCGGTTGCTTTTGACAAAGAAGGAAGTCAGGTAAGAACTGAAATGTTCGCAGAATATAAAGCCAATCGTGATGCAACTCCAGAGGCAATTAAAATTGCTATTCCATATATTCAGGAATTATTAAAAGCCATGCATATTCCGATTATTGAAATCGCAGGATGTGAAGCCGATGATTTAATTGGAACAATTGCTAAACAAGCCGAAAAACAGAATTATAAAGTTTTTATGGTAACTCCTGATAAGGATTTTGCGCAATTGGTGTCTGAAAATATATTTATGTACAAACCTGCCCGAATGGGTAACGGAATCGAAATTTGGGGAATTCCTGAGGTTTTGGCAAAATTTGAAGTAGAAAGACCAGAACAAGTAATAGATTTTCTGGGAATGATGGGCGATGCTGTAGATAATATTCCAGGATTACCAGGAGTTGGCGAAGTGACAGCTAAAAAAGTTTCTGAAAGAATTTGGCACAATGGAAAACCTTTTGGAAAACACCCATTTACTAAAAGGTAAAATGAAGGAGAATATCGAAGCTAATAAAGACAAAGGTATTTTATCTAAAAAACTGGCAACAATTATATGCGATTGTGATGTTGTTTTTAATGAAGATGACTACGAACTTTCTCGTCCGGATATTGAAAAAACGGATGCTATTTTTCAGGAATTGGAATTTAGAAGAATGGCAGAACAATTTGACAACTTGTTTAAAGTTGGCGGCGGAAATGAATTAGCGAATAGTAGTCCAGCTTCTGATGCTAAATTATACAAAAAACCACAGCCAAAAAATGAAGATCAATTTGATCTTTTTGGCGGAGGAGGCACTACTCTTGATGAAAGTGCTGAAGCGACAAGAAATTCATTTTATAATACTTTAGAAAACACAGAGCATTCTTATCAGACCGTTCAGGGTGATCTAGGAATTAAATTGCTTTTACAGAATTTACAAAAACAGACTTCTGTTTGTTTTGATACCGAAACAACAGGAATCGACGCTTTGCACGCAGAACTTGTCGGGATGTCTTTCTCTTACGAAAAAGGAAAAGCATTTTATGTTCCGTTTCCAGAAAGTCGAGAAGAAGCACAAGTTTTGGTGGACAAATTTGTTCCGTTTTTTGAAAATGAAAACATTGAAAAAATTGGACAAAATTTAAAATACGATTTAAAAATCCTTGCTAATTATGGCGTTAGCGTAAAAGGCAAACTTTTTGACACAATGATTGCGCATTATTTGATTAATCCAGATATGCGTCATAATATGGATATTTTGGCAGAAACATATTTAAAATATTCTCCAAAATCAATTGAAACTTTAATTGGAAAAAAAGGAAAAAATCAGCTTTCGATGCGTGATGTTCCTTTAGAAGATATTAAAGAATATGCCGCTGAAGATGCCGATATTACACTGCGACTAAAAGAAATCTTTACATCAGAATTAGATAAAACTGAAACTAAAAAGTTATTTGATGAAATCGAGATTCCGTTAGTAAGCGTTTTAGCCGCAATGGAAACTGAAGGAATTCGTTTGGATGTTGATTTCTTAAAACAAATGTCCACAGAAATGGATGTTGAAATCAAATCATTAGAAGAAAAAATATACGAAACTGCCGGCGAGAAATTCAACCTGGCTTCTCCAAAACAATTAGGAGATATTTTATTTGATAAACTTAAAATTGGCGGGGCAAAACAAAAGAAAACCAAAACAGGTCAATACGCAACTGGAGAAGAAGTTTTAACTTATCTGGCTAATGACAATCCGATTGTAAAACAAATTTTGGATTGGCGTCAAATGGTAAAATTACAAAGTACTTATATTTTGGCTTTACCAGAACAAGTTGACAAAAAGACTCTGCGTGTTCATACTGATTATATGCAGACTGTTGTCGCCACGGGTCGTTTGAGTTCAAATAATCCCAATTTACAGAACATTCCGATTCGTACGGAAAGAGGCCGTCAGATTCGTAAGGCTTTTGTAGCGCGTGATGAAAATCATACTTTAATCTCTGCCGATTACTCGCAGATTGAATTAAGAATTATCGTCGCTTTAAGTGGTGAAGAAAATATGATTGCAGCTTTCCAAAATGGAGAAGATATCCACAGAGCAACCGGCGCAAAAGTTTTTGATGTGGCGCTGGAAGAAGTTTCGCGCGAGCAAAGAAGTAATGCTAAAACGGTAAACTTCGGAATTATATATGGTGTTTCTGCTTTCGGGTTAAGTAATCAGACTTCATTATCCCGCGGTGAAAGTGTCGCTTTAATCGATGCGTATTACAAAACATATCCGAGATTAAAATCATATATGCAGGATCAAGTGGATTTTGCTCGTGAAAATGGTTATGTACAAACTATTTTAGGACGTCGTCGTTATTTAAAAGACATCAACTCGGCAAATGCTGTTGTTAGAAGTCTTTGCGGAAAGAAATGCTGTAAACGCACCAATTCAGGGAAGCGCTGCCGATGTGATTAAAATCGCGATGATCAACATTTACAAAAAACTGACTGAAGAAAACTGGAAATCTAAAATGCTTGCTTCAGGTTCATGATGAGCTTGTATTTGATGTGCACAACGACGAATTGGAAAAAATCCAGCCGATGATTAAACACGAAATGGAAAATGCTTTTAAAATGGCAGTTCCGTTGGATGTTGAACTTGGTTTGGGTAAAGACTGGTTAGAAGCACATTAATAGAATTTTAGATTAAATATAAAAAACCGCATTTCAAATGAAATTGCGGTTTTTTTTGTGGTTATATTTTAATTTAGGAAAAAAGCTACTTTTTTTATTTTGTAAGATTTTATTTAATATATTTATCTTTCTATAACGAAATAATAATGGCAAAAAAACATTTACTAGTACAAGGTGCAACCTTAAAATGCATCTTTAGCGTTGAACCTAAAATTGACATTTTAAGAGTAAAATCTCATAATAAGCATTTTGCAAACGATAAAGACGCTAAAAGAAAATTAATCGGAACCACAAAAGAGGTAGGACAAACCTTAGAAAAAAACACCTTTGGAAAATGCAAAAAACAACCATCTGGACATGATTATTTACCATGTAAAGCCGTAATTAGTGAATGGAGTAGGTTTTACGAAAAAGTCACTCTAAGTAATCAAGGTAAAATTTTGTTAGAAGACAGTAAAGGTATGTGTCCAATAGGAGGAAAAGATTGCATCGAAGTTGTTAATCACGGACAACAGGTTGAAATTTCTACATCCAATGTGATGAGTGCAAGAACAATGCTTCTTAATCAGATAAATCCTTTAGTAGATATGGGAGCTTTTCAAAACAATTTAGTTGGCAAACCCGAAGTAGAAAAATAAATAGATTATGAGTTTACATATTATAGGGAATCCAAAACCAGTACTTGGAAAAAACATTTATATTTTAAGCAGTGATAAAATCAAGGAGCAACACTGGAAACTTTTAAAAAAAGGTCGGCTATTATTAGATTTAGGAAAAGATGGGGAAATTACTTTCAACCAAAAAAGTCTTGGAGAAGACTATGTTATTCAGGTAGATTACATCAATGAAAAAGGAATAAAATGCAGTGATAAATTAAGCGTAACTCCTGTAGCAGGAAAACCCGAAATACAACAGGTAGTTTGGAAAGATGAGTACTATAATGACATAAACGGCAAAACAGTAGGTTACGCTGACAATATAAGATTTTATGTATTTGCGCTTAATATACCTGCTGGAGAAATACTAAATATTACTATTTGGGAAGACGAAGGAACCGATGGCCACGCCGATAATTCTCGAAATATGGGAACTTATACCGCAAAAGTGGACAAATATGGAAAAGCCGAAGTTTACTTTAATAACCTAAAGGTTTATATGAACAGGCTTAACAAAGAAGATATTTTAGACGATTCTGTACATGAATTTTACACCCAAATAAAATACAAAAATATCCTAAATTTAATTGATGATACTACGAAGCTAAAAGTCAAAAATGATTTTCAAAAACTAATTCTACCTCCTAAACACAACAAAGTCGCGGTTGTTACTATTCCTGACAAAAAGAAAAAACCAGAAAATAAGAAAGGTGTAAAAATTACTGTAAACGTATTTTTTGATGGTACAAAAAATAATGCAAATAATACGGAAGCCAGATTATTATATCTAAAAAAACAAAAAGGCAAACCACTTACCGATAAAGAAAATGAAAAAGCTATAGCTTACAAACAGCTGAAAGAAGATGAGAGCGACTACGAAAACTTTTATTCTAATGTAGCGATTATGCATCAACTTAATTTTGTTAATAGTAGCAAAAGAGAAGTCAAAGTTTACATTGAAGGAGAAGGTACTGAAGATTTTAAAAAAGATGATAATATGGGCTACGGTTTTGGAGGCGGAGTTACAGGAATTCCTTCTAAAGTTACAAAAGCATTTAAGATAATAAAATCTGAGATTGATGAATTAAGACAAAAAGCAATAATAAAAAAGACAGAATTTGTAGAAGAGATAGATCTTAATGTTTTTGGGTTCAGCCGGAGTGCCGCAGCGAGCAAGACATTTTGTTTCCAGAAGGCGTGAGTTGCAGAATATATTTACCCATGTTGAATCTAAAAACTTCAATATCAAATTTGCAGGACTATTTGATACTGTTTCCTCTTACGAAGAAGAAGGCTGTCATGGCTCTACAGGAGCCGCATTATCTCACGATTTCGATAATGATGTAGATGAATTAAAACTAAAATTAGAAGGAAATGTTGCCAAAGTAGTGCACTTGACCGCCGCAGATGAGTATCGTAAATTTTTTTCTCTAACAAATATCAAAAGTTCTATTGAAGCCGGTATAGGTTATGAACTTCAATTACCAGGTGCACATAGTGATATTGGTGGAGGCTATGGTGAAACCGAAAATGAAGTACGTGATTTAAATCTAGAACAGGAATATGACAACATCAAAGAATCTGTACTTAAAGAAGGATGGTATTTACCCGACCAAATTGTTAGACCACAACAAAGTAATACCACTATTAGAGCAACACGCAGTGCAATACCCAACAGCTATCAATATATTCCGCTCGCAATTATGATACAATTAGCTGAAAAATATGGTTTGCAATTTGATAAATCATTAATGGAGAAAGGAGAAAAGGAAAGCTATATTATCCCTGAAGATTTAGAATATGCAAAAAAATCATTAATACAATATGCCTTAGAAAATGACGCGACAAAAAGCGAAAAAATAACGATTCGTTCAGAATATTTACACCCGATTCGCAATAAATATTTACATCGTTCTGCATATATCGCTATAGGCAAAGTCGGAAGATATAAAGATGGTAAACCTTATAGAAAACATCACGATGGCTAAAAATGTAAAATTATAAATATAATAAATCACATGAATAAATTAAATCTTTTTCAAAATAAAACATTATCCATACTACTTATTCTCATTCTTACATCTTTAAGCTATAAGTTACTTCCTGATAATTTCAAAGATGCCAAAAGTATTCAAGGGATTATTTACAATGCTACTCCTGTTTTTACTATGTTTTTTTCAGGTTTTGTATATGTATATGGGTTCAAAAAAAAACTAACAAAAATACTGTTTGCATTATTGATATTACTCACATTGTCTAATTTAATACTTCGTGCAATTGTACTTCAAATAAAATAACAACACTTAAATGAACTTTTTAAACAAAATATATATTGCCTTAGTCATTATTTTATTGGCTTTTGTGGGACTCAAATTATGGCAAGAAAAAGGAACGGAACTATTTTATTATTTTTTATCAGATAAAAAACAAAAAGAAATGCTTGTAAAAACAGAAAAATTTGAATGGCTGGCAAATGTAGGTGCAGACCTTACAGCTCCTATGGAAGTGGTACATGGCGATTTTACAGATTCTAAAGGAGAATCGCAATGGATACCAAGCGGCGAATATTTAGGCAACAATCGTTGGGAAGATGGCGACGGTATTTATGTTGTGGGCGATGAAAAAAGAAGGATACCTGAACGCATGAGCGTTACTTGGTTTTCTTATGCAGAAGATAAATTTTATACAGGAGATTTTGAACTTCCTCAAAAAAAAATATACGATCTTTTTAAAAAAGATTATGGTACTTATACAAATGATGATGGAACAGAATCTGAAAATAAGTACAGCACTTTTAAGCTAGGGATTGCTCCACAAGGTTTGGTAACCTTATGGATTAGCGACTGTGCAGTTATTGAAATAGGAACCTATCAAGCGCATGAAGATTTTAATGAAAGCTGGAACGATTTTAGTAAAAATCCAAACAGATCTGAAGTTATCAAAAATTATCAAAAAGATATGTTGCCCTTTGTTCAAGAAGAAATTAAACAAAATAAAATAAGTAATGAATATTATAAAAACAGATTAAAGCGATATCATTATACTATAGGTGTTAATAATCCTGATTTTAAAATTTATGACTATTCAATATCATTTATTAATCATGAGAATTATTATATATACAATAATGGTCTAGATTTTTTAATAGATACCGTAAATACTAAAGCTCTCGCAAAAGAAATGGTGCTATACATAAAAGATCGTTTTAATCATTACCTAGAGGTTCGCATTACTATAGGTATACTTGAAGGAAAAGTTCCTTACCAACATTTAGAACCTCTTGAAGCTCGTCAATACAACAATCAATTAATAAAACGTTTTACAACTTTTTATGAGAAGAATAAAGATGTACAACTGTATATAAAATTTGACGATAAAATTGTAAAAAGTAATATAAACAAACCTGTTTATTGTGGCAAAGTTTGTTTAAAATCCGCAACTAACGAAATAGACATACCAAATTCTTTTGTTGAAGTATTTGATGCTGAATAAATAAAAATGAAAAATCACACCTTACTTACGATAATTTCGATCAGTATACTTCTCTTAACCCATATGACTCGGTTCTTCGGAACTGCAATAGCAATAGATCAAGACTCTTATGATTGGCTGTTAAAATATTAGAGATTTTATCTTATATTGGATTATTACCTTTTTTTATAAAATTATATAAAAAACAATAAAAACAAAATATAATGAACCAAGAATTAAATGAACTGTTTGAAATTAAAAAACCTAATTTCAAAAATAATGATACAAAGATTTTTGATGTTATCATACATATTGGTGCGAGAATTTTAATTCCAGCCATCATTTTTTTCTACTTTACTTAATTGGAGAATTTGTAAATTTGGGATTAGAAGGTCTTTTCGGACTTATAATTTTATCAACTTTTATCCTATTTATAATTAATCTGGCTATAATAATTGAGGCACTTGATTTTAGCAAGCAGAAAAAGATAAATCTAAGAAATTCAAATTATTTTTTATTGCTGTTATTCTTCCCAACTTTAGTATTAGGAATATATGTATGTTTTGGAATTTTAAATTTTTAAACAAAAAACCATCCGCTAGGGATGGTTTTTTATTACTTTTTATTTTTTTCTCGTAGACTCTCGTTCTTTCAGTTTGGTTTTGATAACGATAGTTTCATATTCAGAAATTGTTCCTTCTGGTTCTTCTAATCTTTCAATTAATCTTTTTGCAAGCAGTTTCTCCAATTTCAACACCGTGCTGACTTATTGTAGTCAAACTTGGTGATAAACGTCTTGAAGCTAAAATTCCGTCTGCGAAACCTATTATTGATATATCCTCTGGAACTCTGTATCCTTTTTTCAAACTCACTCTTAAAGCAAGAACTGAATCATTTTCATCCAAAGCAAAAATTCCGTCTATTTTATGATCAAACAAACCTTCTATTTTAGCTTTCATATCTTCTTCAGAATCTGTGCGAAGAATGATTTTTTCGTTAACTGGAATATTATTGTCTTTTAAAGCTTTTAAATATCCTTCTGTTCTCAATCTTCCAACACTAATATTATCTACAGAAGAAATTAGTGCGATATTTTTACATCCTAAATCAATTAAATGCTGTGTTGAATTTAAAGCAGAATCAAAATCATCTACTATTACTTTATCACAATCTACTTCATCAGCAATACGATCAAACATTACTATAGGAGTTCCGTCATTAATAATTTCAGAAAAGTGATTGTAATCCTGCAATTTTTGAGCTTCTTGAGAAACAGACAAAATAAATCCGTCGATCGTTCCGTTGCTCAGCATTTCAAGAGTATGAACTTCTTTTTCCAGAGATTCATTAGAAATACAAGTAATTACATTATATCCTTTTTTATCGGCCACTTTCTCAATACCGCTAAAAACCTTCGCAAAGAAAGAATTCAAAATATTAGGAATAATTACTCCAATAGTTTTGGTTTTACGATTCTTTAAATTTAGACCAATAACATTCGGCTTATAATTTTTGAGTTTGGCATACTCCTTAATCTTCACCTTCGTCTGCTCACTTATTTCCGGACTGTCATTAAGTGCTTTAGACACCGTTGACACAGAAACGCCTAGTTCCTTCGCAATTTGTTTTAGAGTTGCTTTAGCTTTCATCTAATAAAAGTTTATGTAATTAATACAAATATAGTAGAATTACCGAAAATAAAACAAAAAACAACTACCAGTATTTGAAATTACGTGCTCAATTCGAAAAAAAAACAAAAAAAGAGGATTTTTCTGAAACCGCACTTACAAAAATTTCGTTAATAAACTTAATACGATGTTATTAACCTTAATAAAAACCTAGATTATGAAAAACGAAGTTAAAATTCATGAAGTTGATCCTTCACTGAATAGCAGAAGGAGCTTTCTTAAGCTCAGTGGATTAACATTAGTGACCACAGGTTTAGTTTTAGCTGGTCGCAGCCGACAATGATAACGATAACGATATGGAAGACACCTCTTTACCTGGAGTAAGAAATGGTGTTTTTGATTTAGGCTCAGGGGACTTTGGAGTTCTTACCTACGCCTACGCTTTGGAACAATTAGAAGCAGATTTTTACACTAAAGTAGTAAATGCATCAAGCTTTAATAGTGTATTTAATGATACGGAACGTCAGGTGCTGACAGACTTATATCACCATGAAGTTGTTCACAGAGATTTCTTCAAAGCCGCTTTGACCGGAGCTCTTCCAGATCCAAGTTCTCAATTACTTCCAACATTGGCGTTTAGTTACGGTTCTTTAAATTTTAACAGCCGTACTGAAGTTTTAGCAACTGCCAAAGCTCTTGAAGACACAGGAGTTGCCGCTTATAATGGAGCTGGAAAATTAATCAAAACACCGGACTACCTATTATTAGCAGGAAAAATTGTTTCTGTAGAAGCCAGACATGTCACGCAATAAGAAGTTTAATTAATCCGAATTCTAAAGATTTTGCTGGAGACGATATCGTAAATATGTCCACAGGACTAGATGACGCGAAAGACCCATCTAAAATTCTGCCGATTGTCGCGAATTTTATAACTACAAAATTTACAGCTAAATACTTACCTTAATCTTAACCAGTAAAACTTAGAAATTATGAACATTTTAAAATTTATAGAAACGTTTACTGATGACAACTTAATGAAAAGCACTGGATCGAGAAGAGACAGTTTTTCGCAATTTGGAAATATCGGTAAAACACTGGCCTTCGCCTCTATCCCTTTCGGATTATCAGCTCTTGCTAATAAAGCAATGGCACAAGATATAAAAGCAACTCCAGCAACTCCTATTGGCGCTTTGCAATTTGCTTTAACATTAGAATATTTAGAAAATGAATTTTATGCTATGGCATTAGATTCTGGCGTAATTCCAGCATCTGAAAATGGCGGACGTGATTTAAAAGTCTTCCAACAAATCGCAGATCACGAAGCAGATCATGTTAAATTCTTAATAGCAGGTCTTGGTGGTACTGCAAGTGCTAACTTTGTACCAAAACCAACATTTGACTTTACTGTTGGAGGCGCTTTTGATCCTTTTAATGATTATCCAACTTTTCTAGCTCTTGCCCAAGCATTTGAAGATACAGGGGTTAGAGCCTATAAAGGACAAGCGACTAATTTAATTACAACACCAGATTTATTAACAGCAGCCGCTCCAGATTCATTCTGTTGAAGCTCGTCATGCTTCTGAAGTAAGAAGACTGAGAGGTTTGAAAGGATGGATTTCTAATGCAGAAAGAGGCGCAGGTATGCCGGCGACAACGCAGGCAGTATATGACGGTGAAGGCGTAACAATGCAGGCTGGCTTTAATACAGCTTCAGCTTTTGCGCTGCTGCAGGTTCTGAAGCTTATGACGAACCATTAACGACACAGCAAGTAGTCGATATTGCAAATATTTTTATTGTATAATAATTTTTTCTCCTAATTATTAAACCGTCTCACCTTAAAGTAAGACGGTTTTTTTTATGCCTTGACTTAATAAAAAACTGAACCCCTGATTTTCAGCAGATAAAATATTCTTTTCAGGTATTTGGATTTAAAATAATTAATTGTACTTTTGCATCCCCTTTATTGGGGATGGAATGTTTAATTAAAATAATATTATGGACGCATTAAGCTACAAAACGGTTTCAGCTAACAAAGCCACTGTAACTAAAGAGTGGATTGTTGTTGACGCTGAAGGTCATAACTTAGGACGTCTTGCTTCTAAAGTTGCAATGATCTTAAGAGGTAAGTACAAGCCAAGTTACACACCGCACGTTGACTGTGGAGATAACGTAATTGTTATCAACTCAGAAAAAATTAACCTTACAGGTACAAAATTGAATGACAAAATTTACATGCGTCATACAGGTTACCCAGGAGGACAAAGAACTTTAACTGCTAAAGTATTGCAAGCAAAAAACCCTGCATTATTAGTAGAAAAAGCTGTAAAAGGTATGTTACCTAAAAATAAATTAGGAGCAGAACTTTTTAGAAATCTAAATGTTGTTGTAGGTGCTGAGCATACTCACGGAGCTCAAAAACCTAGAACTGTTAACCTAAATGATCTTAAGTAATGGGAGTTATTCACAAAATCGGTAGAAGAAAAAACCGCTGTTGCACGTGTATATGTTTCTGAAGGAACAGGAAAAATCACTGTAAACAAAAAAGAATTCGCAACTTACTTTCCAACTGCAACTTTACAATACAAAGTTTTACAACCATTGTCTATGACAGAAAATGTAGACAACTTTGATGTAAAAGTAAACGTTTACGGAGGTGGTTCAACTGGTCAGGCAGAAGCTGTAAGAATGGCATTAGCACGCGTAATGTGTGAAGTTAACGCTGAAAACAGAGGAATCCTTAAACCAGAAGGTTTATTAACAAGAGATCCAAGAATGGTTGAACGTAAGAAATTCGGTCAGAAGAAAGCTCGTAAGAGATTCCAATTCTCTAAACGTTAATATTACCTGTCTTGTTCAAATGGGACAAGACATTATCAATTATTTATTGAAATTAAAAAACACAGTTATTGTTGCTCTCCTATCGAGGTAGGAAATAGTTTAGCATCTAAATGGGTTGAGTCTGAAAGTCGAAAGTCTGAAAGTCATAAAGCTTAAAGCCTAAAGCATATTGCCTAAAGCTAAAGTTCAAAACACATTGCTAATCAACAGAACGTAAACTAGTACAAAAATGGCAAACAAAATAGAAGTAAAAGACTTACTAGAAGCAGGTGTTCACTTTGGACACATGACTAGAAAATGGGATCCAAACATGGCCCCTTACATTTATATGGAGCGTAATGGTATTCACATTATCAATCTATATAAAACTGCAGCCTAAAATTGAAGAAGCTAACGAAGCTTTGAAAAAAATCGGCGCATCAGGTAGAAAAAATTTTATTCGTAGCTACCAAAAAACAAGCAAAAGACATCGTTGCTGAAAAAGCAAAAGCTCGCAAACATGCCTTACATCACTGAAAGATGGCCTGGTGGAATGCTAACTAACTTTGTAACTATCAGAAAGGCAGTTAAAAAAATGTCTTCTATTGATAAAATGAAGAAAGATGGTACTTTCATGACGTTATCTAAAAAAGAGCGTTTGCAAGTTGATCGTCTACGTGCTAAATTAGAGAAAAACTTAGGTTCAATCGCTGATATGTCTAGACTACCTGCAGCATTGTTCGTAGTAGATATCAAAGCTGAACATATCGCAATAAAAGAAGCTCAAAAATTAAACATTCCAGTTTTCGCAATGGTTGATACGAATTCTGACCCAAGAGAGGTTGATTACGTTATTCCTGCAAATGATGATGCTTCTAAATCAATTGACAAAATTTTATCTTTAGTTACTGCCGCTGTAATCGACGGTCTTTCTGACAGAGGTTCTGAAAAAGAAACTGAAGTTTTCACAGAAGAAACTCCTGTCGCTGAAGTCGCTGCTCCTGCTGTAGAAGCCGCACCGGCTGTTGAAGTCGCTCGCTCCTGCAACTGAAGAATAAATCAAATTTTAAATTCCAAATTTTAGATTCTAAAATCCAAACAAAAATTAAAAACGTTATGTTGATAATTTAATAAAATTGGAATTTAGAATTTAAAAGATGGAATTTTTACTTTTAACATTAAAATTCAAAATATTATGGCAACAATTACTGCCGCAGACGTAAATAAATTAAGACAATCTACAGGTGCCGGAATGATGGACTGTAAAAAAGCTTTAGTTGAAGCTGATGGAGATTTCGATAAAGCTATACAAGTCCTTAGAGAAAAAGGACAAAAAGTTGTCGCTAACCGTTCTGACCGTGACTCATCTGAAGGAGTCGCTGTTTCTTTTATCAATGCTGACAATACTAAAGGAGCTATCATCACTTTAAACTGCGAAACAGATTTCGTAGGTAAAAATGAGGCTTTCGTAACTTTGGCTAAAGAATTAGTAGAAAGAGCTATTAATTTCTCTTCTAAAGAAGAATTTTTAGCTTCAGATTTCAACGGAATTACTGTTGCTGAAAAATTAATCGAGCAAACTGGTGTTATCGGTGAAAAAATCGAAATCGGTGGTTTTGAAATTTTAGAAGGTGCTTTCGTTGGATCTTATGTTCACGTAAACAAAATTGTCGCATTAACTGCAATTTCTGTCGCAATTCCTAACGCTGACGTTTTAACTAAAGATGTTTCTATGCAAGTTGCATCTATGGGAGCTGATACATTATCTTACAAAGATTTTGATCCTGCTTTCGTTGAATCTGAACTTGTCGCTCGTATTGCTGTAATCGAAAAAGATAATGAAGAAGCAAAACGTTTAGGAAAAACTTTAAAAAATGTTCCTAAATATATTTCTTACTCTCAATTAACTGAAGAAGTTATCAAACAAGCTGAAGAAGATGCTAAAGCTGAATTAAAAGCTGAAGGTAAACCAGAACAAATTTGGGACAAAATTATCCCAGGAAAAGTTCAACGTTTCATCTCTGATAACACAACTTTAGATCAAGAGAAAGCTTTATTAGATCAAAACTTCATCAAAGATGATAGTAAAAAAGTTAATGATTACGTTAAAGGATTCAACGTTGAAATTACAGGTTTCAAAAGAGTTACTTTAGGTTAATATATTATTTTTTCAATAAAGAAAAGCCCGAATATTTATTTATTCGGGCTTTTCTATTTTTATTAGTTTTCAACAGGAAAGTTTCTTGCACGCATTAACGCATCAGATTTTGGAGCATGTCCCCTAAAATTCTCATACATTTTTTCATTATCTATCGTATTTCCAACACTCAAAACAGTTTCTAAAAGACGCTTTGATACAACTTTGTCAAAAGGCCCACTTCCTTCTAAAAATGCTTCGTATGCATCTGCATTTATAACATCGGCCCATAAATAACTATAATATCCTGCCGCATATCCATCACTGGAAAAAATATGGGCAAATTGTGGAATTCTGTGTCGCATTACAATTTCAGACGGCATATTGATTTCCTCTAAAACTTGTTTTTCAAATTGATGCGGATCAACCACTTCTGTAGTTAAATGTAATTTCATATCAACGAAAGAACTTGAAATCGTTTCTACAGTTGCAAATCCTTCATTAAAATTAGTCGCATTTCCAATTCTTTCCACCAAAGATTGTGACAAAGGTTCGTTTGTTTTATAATGAAGCGCAAACTTATTCAATACTTCCGGAGTTGCCAGCCAATGTTCTAATAGTCGCGAAGGAAACTCCACATAATCTCTTGCCACAGAAGTTCCAGACAAACTCGGGTAAGTTACATTAGAACATAAACCATGAAGGGCGTGACCAAATTCATGAAATAAGGTACTCGCATCATCCCATGAAATTAGAACGGGTTCATCAGCATTTCCTTTTATAAAATTGCAATTGTTCGACACAATAGGAAGCACTTTACCGTTTATCTTCTGCTGATCCCTATGCGAATTCATCCAAGCGCCCGAACGCTTTCCTACACGCGCGTAAGGATCAAAATACCAAAGCCCAATTGGTTCGCCAGTATTTTTATTATTCACTTCCCAAACACGAACATCTGAATGATAAACCGGGACATCAAATAATTGCTTAAAACCTAAATCAAACAATTCACCTGCTGTCCAAAACATTCCCTCACGCAAATTTTCCAATTGCAGATATTGCTTTATTTCATTCTGATCTAAATCATATTTTGCTTTTCGGACTTTTTCAGCATAATAACGATAATCCCAAGGTTGAATTTTAAAATTTCCTCCCTCTTGTTCTGCCATTTCCTGCATGTTCGAAACATCATTTTTTACTTTTTCGACCGCTGGTTTCCAAACTGATTCCATCAAATCTAAAGTCTTTTGCGGATCTTTTGCCATTTTATTAGACAAACTCCATTCTGCAAAATTATTAAACCCTAATATTTTTGCTTTTTCTGCTCTTAGTTTTAAAATGGAAACCAAGGTCTCATTTGTGTCATTTTTATCTCCGTTATCACCTCGCTTAACGAAAATATCAAATGCCTTTTCTCTTAAACTTCTTTGGCTTGAAAAAGTCAAAAAAGGCTCAATAGACGATCTTGTATTTCCAATACATCCTAAAACATGCAACTTTCTCTCCTCCGCTTCGGCAATTGTCGCATTTTTAAATGCTTCAGGTAAACCTTCAAAATCAGCTTCCGTTTTTAACTCTATATATTGATCATTTTCTTCTGCTAATAACTTCTGACTAAATAAAGTGAAAAGTGCTTGCAAGTTCTTGGTTAATCTGCGCTACTTTAACCTTGTCCTCTTTTTTTAGCTCTGCGCCTTCTCTCACAAAATCAGAATAATAAAGCCAAAGCAAACGCTGTTGTTCGTCTGTTAACTTCTTACTTTCGTCAGATTTATATAAAGACTCAATTCGTAAAAACAGCTTTTCATTTTGATACAGTTTATCATTTATTTCTGCCAACTTTGGAGACATTTCTGTGTCAACTACATTAAATTCTGGAGTACTTAAATTTGATCTGTAAATTCCGTAAACCGCATGAATTCGATCTAATTTTTCACCAGAAAGTTCTAAAGCTTTAATTGTATTTTCAAATGTTGGCTTTTCAGCATTATCTGCAATGGCATCTAATTCTTCTAATTTTTCCTGAATAGCAAATTCTATTGCCGGCTTAAAATCTGAAATTTTATATTCTGTAAAATCTGGAACTCCTCCATAAGGCCCTGACCACTCTTTTAGTAGTGGATTATCTATTTGTGCTTTCATCATAAATTACATTAATTAATTCTAAGTAGAATCTCCTCATTCAGAGAAAATAATAACTGAAACTCAAAATTAACCAATCGAAAGCATAATTCATATTCGGCTGGATTATAAATTAATCAGCTTATAGGATTTAAAAGAAATAGTTTATTTTTGAAACATCAATATCCAAAATAACATGTTTAAAACCAGAAAAGAAATTGTCTTTGTAATCCTAGCAGGAATATTTATCACAAATGCCGTTGTTGCCGAACTTATTGGAGGAAAACTAATCCAGATTGGTCCTTTTGTAATGAGTATAGGAATTTTACCTTGGCCCATTGTATTTTTAACTACAGATTTAATTAATGAATATTTTGGTGAAAAAGGCGTAAAAAAACTTTCTTTTATCACTGCATGCCTTATTGCGTATGCATTTATAATATTATTTATGGCAATTGTGATTCCGGCGACCAAAGGAATAAGCCCTGTAAATGATGAACAATTTCAAGCTGTATTTGGACAGAGTATGTGGATTATTGTTGGAAGCCTCATCGCTTTTATGGCGTCGCAACTTATTGATGTTTGGATATTTTGGTTTTTTAAAAATAGAACTGGTGAAAAGAAAATATGGTTGAGAGCTACTGGTTCAACCGTAATTTCACAATTATTTGATTCCTTTATTGTTTTAGGAATTGCTTTTTGGCTTCCTGGAAAAATTGACTTTGATACCTTTATCTCATCTGGCCTAATTGGATATACTTTTAAGTTAGCAATTGCTATAATACTAACTCCTGCAATTTATTTAGGTCACCACTTAATTAAAAAGTATTTGGCCGAAGAAAAATGACTTCGTTTTAGTACTTTTTTTACTACATAAAAACAATGTTGTCAAGTAAAAATCTTACTTATTTTTTGGAAGAAAAATAGCGCATAAACAACAAGATTGATTTTCAGTATTTTATAAAATAAAGTTAAAAACAAACGAAAAAACTTATAAAAAAGGCTTTATTTGTTAAAAAAGATTCTATTTTTGCCAAAACATTTAACAAATAAAATCTACCAAAAATGAAAAAATTAAGTATTCTTTTCGTGTCAGTTTTGACATTAGGATTAGCAGTAACATCTTGTAGCGACTGACAGCGATGACAAAGGAAACATTGAAGGAAAATGGGAAATCACTCACATGGGAGTAGTTCTTGGAAATGAAGAAGTTTTACAGCCGTACACAAACGACGGTGGTTGTGCTAACGATATCGTAGAATTTAAAGCAGATAACAAATTCGTAGATACCTATGCAGAATATACAAATAGTAAATGTAATACTTATACTCAAGAAGGAACATTTACTAAAGACGGAAACACTTTGACTAAAAAATACATTGGTGAATCTGAAAAATATGAAATCACTGAATTATCTGGAAGTAAGTTAAAATTAAAAATGACTTACTCTGAAGGAGGAATGTCAGTTTCAGCAGTTGTAGTTTACAAAAAAATCTAGTCTTAGAAACTAATAAATTCTGAAAAACCTCAAATCTTAATTGATTTGAGGTTTTTTTATACATTTGAAACAAAAAAAATATTTATATGAGAACACTTCTCTCAAAAATTAAGAGTAATTTAATGTCATGAAAAAAACGGGTATTATAATATTACTTTCATTAACTTATTTCTTTATAGGCTGTGGCAACGATGCAAAAAAACAGTCTCAAAAGGAAATGATTACCTCTGTAAATAAATTAAAACCCGTTGCAGAAAAAAATTTAAAAAAAGCGCTTTAGAAAAATCAGCAATAAAAGATTTGACAAAGAGACAGAACCGTAATGTAAATGATGATTTTGCATTTAAAAAAGATACGCTTAGCAAACCAGAAATACAGAATCTGAAAAGTGTCGCAGAAAATGAAAAGAGCGATAATTTAATGACTTTCGTTAATTTGAAAAAAATACTCTATAATAGTGAAATAGGTGAAACCTTTACTCAAAAAGAACTAACACAAAATTTTCAAATCCCTAAGGAAGCTGTCAAAATAGTTAAAAGCATTACAAAAATTGCAGAAGACGAAATAGCCGTAAAATGGAAATCTACCTGGCTTTTAGAAAAAGTTTCTGATGCAAAATTCAAAGATGGCAAGCATGAAAATTGCTTTCCGATCCAATAAATTGTATACTTCAGGTACGGCGATTGGAATAAAATACGAGAAAAAAATCTATAACAACTTAGTCATAATTGGCAAATCAGCCTATATTCCGACTGTAAAAGGATACAGCTGGCAAATTGGGAAGTAATGGAAAATGAAAACTTAATACGATGCGGCTGGTGTACGGCAAGCGATTTATATAAAAAATATCATGATGAAGAATGGGGAGTTCCTGTTTATGACGATCCAACTTTATTTGAATTTTTAATTTTAGAAACTTTTCAGGCTGGTTTAAGCTGGATTACAATTTTAAACAAAAGAGAAAATTTTAAAACAGCATTTGACAATTTCGACTATAAAAAAATTGCGAACTATTCTGAAGATAAAATAGATGAATTACTTCAAAACACTGGAATCATCCGCAATAAATTAAAGATTAAATCGGCAGTTTCAAACGCTCAGGCTTTTATGAAAGTTCAGGAAGAATTTGGCAGTTTTTCAGATTATATTTGGAAATTCACGAATGGAAAACCTATAATCAATCATCCCAAAACGTCAAAAGATGTTCCAGCCACTACTCCACTTTCTGACGAAATTAGTAAAGATTTAAAAAAAAGAGGTTTTAAATTTGTCGGCTCAACGGTGATTTACGCACATATGCAGGCAACTGGAATGGTCAATGATCACGCGGAAAATTGTTGGACGAGAACTCAGTAACTAGTCGCAGTTTTCAGTTACAGTTTTCAGTTTTTTTTAGCTGAAACTTTAAACCTCAAACTTTTAAACAAAAAAACATTATATTTGCTTCACACTTTAGGGGTGTCTACAACTTTGTAGGCTGAGATTTTACCCTCTGAACCTGATCTAGTTCATACTAGCGTAGGGAAAAGTAAGATGACTTCTGCGCGCATTTTTATGCGTAATTGTAGCCATTCCTAAGGTTTAGAATACACTGCTGTGTATCTCTACAAAAACTAAACTCAAAAGGAATGGAACTAAAAATCAACCAACAAATTAAAAATTTCAATGCTGAATCGCTAAGCGTTCAATCATTGCTCGATCTCGAAATTCCAAACAAACAAAACGGAATCGCTGTTGCTGTTAACAATACCGTTGTTCCAAAAACCAAATGGAACGAATTCCTCATACAAGAAACTGACGAAATTTTGATTATTTCTGCTACGCAGGGAGGTTAATTGAAAAATCCAATTTTTTAAATTCCAATTTTCAACTATACACATAATGTAGAAGCACTGCAGTGTGTCTCTACGGATAATCAAAATCGACCATCAACAACAACGTGAAACTTGAAACGTGAAACAAAAAACAACAAACTATAAACTTATTTCTATGACTACAGAAGAACAAATTTCCAGAACCCCATTTCCTAATTCTCATAAAGTATATATTGATGGGGAAATTCATCCTATAAAAGTGGCGATGCGAGAGATTCATCTTAGCGATACTAAACTTTCAAACGGCGGCATTGAGAAAAATCCTCCTGTAACCGTTTATGATACTTCTGGGCCTTATACTGATCCAAATATTGCAATTGATATTAGAAAAGGATTACCACGCTTACGCGAAAGCTGGATTCTAGACAGAAATGATGTTGAAATTTTAAACGAAATAACTTCAGATTATGGTCAAAGCCGACTGAAAGATGAAAGTTTAAATCATCTTCGTTTTGAATATTTGCATCAGCCGAAAAGAGCCAAAAAAGGCGCAAACGTAACACAGTTGTATTACGCTAAACAAGGAATTATAACGCCTGAAATGGAATATATCGCGATTCGCGAAAACCAGCGAATTGAACTTTTAAATGAACAGACTAAAGTGATGCAATGCCAGCACGGAGGACACAGCTTTGGAGCCAATACGCCTAAAAGCAAAATCACTCCAGAATTTGTTCGTTCTGAAGTAGCCTGTGGAAGAGCTATTATTCCAAACAATATCAATCACCCAGAAAGCGAACCAATGATTGTGGGTCGTAATTTTTTGGTAAAAATAAATGCCAATATTGGAAACAGCGCCGTGACTTCAACTATTGAAGAAGAGGTTGAAAAAGCCGTTTGGGCTTGCCGCTGGGGAGCTGACACGATTATGGATTTATCAACAGGAAAAAACATTCACGAAACCAGAGAATGGATTATTCGTAATTCGCCCGTTCCAATTGGGACTGTGCCTATTTATCAGGCATTAGAAAAAGTAAAAGGAATTGCTGAAGATTTAACTTGGGAAATTTTTCGCGATACTTTGATTGAACAAGCAGAACAAGGTGTTTCTTATTTTACCATTCATGCCGGAGTTTTACTTCGTTACATTCATTTAACGGCAAATCGTGTTACTGGAATTGTTTCCCGAGGCGGATCAATCATGGCAAAATGGTGTTTATTCCATCATAAAGAAAATTTCTTGTATACTCATTTTGAAGAAATCTGCGAAATCATGAAACAATATGATGTTGCTTTTTCTTTAGGAGATGGGTTACGCCCAGGTTCTATTGCCGATGCCAATGACGCCGCACAATTTGCCGAATTAGAAACTTTAGGTGAACTAACCAAAATCGCTTGGAAACACGATGTGCAAGTTTTTATTGAAGGTCCAGGACACGTCCCAATGCACATGATTAAGGAAAACATGGACAAACAATTAGAGCATTGCCACGAAGCTCCATTTTATACATTGGGGCCTTTAACTACAGATATTGCACCAGGTTACGATCATATTACATCGGCAATTGGCGCCGCGATGATTGGCTGGTATGGCTGTGCGATGTTGTGTTACGTTACACCAAAAGAACATTTAGGCTTACCGAATAAAAAAGATGTGAAAGATGGTGTGATCACGTACAAAATTTCAGCTCATGTCGCTGATTTGGCCAAAGGTCATCCGGGAGCACAATATCGTGATAATGCATTGAGCAAAGCCCGTTTTGAATTTCGTTGGGAAGATCAATTTAATTTGGCTTTGGATCCTGATACTGCCAGAGAATTTCACGATGAAACACTTCCTGCCGATGGTGCAAAAGTAGCTCATTTCTGCTCGATGTGTGGCCCAAAATTCTGCTCTATGAAAATATCGCAGGAAATTAGAGATGTCGCCGCCATGGAAAAAGGAATGCAGGAGAAATCAGAAGAATTTATCGAACAAGGGAAAGAGATTTATATTTAGTGTTTTAAGAAAATAAGAGGAAAGAATAAAGAAGAAAGATATGATCGTGATCTCTCATCCTTTTGCTGTTGAAAATGAAATCAAGATAATTCATTCTCTATTTGAGGAAGGATTGCCGTTGCTTCATATTCGGAAACCTGATTTTTCTGAATTGGAAATGTCGCAGTTTATTCATCAAATTAAAATGGAATTTAGATCCAAAATTGTCTTGCACAATCATCATGTTTTGGCAGAAGATTTTGGAATTAGCCGCATTCATTTTTCTGAAAAAGAAAGAAAACACAATCGTGACTTTCCTGCAAGCTTTCAAAAACCTTGTACGCCTAAATACGAATCCATATCAACATCAACACATTCCATTGAAGATTTTGATGCACTAGAAAATGATTTTGATTATGCCTTTCTAAGTCCGGTTTTTAAAAGCATTTCAAAAGAAAATTATCATCCCAAAACAGATCTTTTTGAAGAATTAAAGAAAAGAACAAATCATAAAACCAAAATGATTGCGTTAGGCGGAATCGATGCTGAAAATATTCAAAAAGTACTTGAAAATGGCTTTGATGATGTTGCATTTTTAGGAGCAATTTGGAATAATGAAAAACCTTTAAAACAATTTAAATTATGTCAAAAAATCGTCCTTTCGCACTTACAATCGCTGGTTTAGATCCTTCGGGAGGTGCTGGAATTTTGGCTGATATCAAAACATTGGAACAGCATAAAATCACTGGTTTTGCTATCGCAACTGCGAATACAATTCAGACTGAAAATGAATTTTATGAAATTGAATGGATTGATTTAAGTTTTGTAGTTCGTTCTATTGAAAGCCTCTTTTCAAATTATAAAATTAATGTAGTGAAAATTGGAGTTTTATCTTCTCTAAATCATTTAAACCAAATTGTTTCGCTTATAAAGATTTTATCGCCGTCAACTCAAATTGTCTGGGATCCCGTCTTAAAATCGACAACAAAATTTGAATTTATGAATATTGGAGGTGATTTAAACTTAAACGAAATTCTGTCCAAAATTGATTTGATTACTCCAAATTTTAATGAAATGGAGATTTTGTTTCCTGGTTTTATTTCTAACAACTATTGGGAGAAAAACGAAATTCCAACCAACATTCTGCTAAAAGGCGGACACAATGAAACTGCAATTGGAACCGATCGTTTATTCTTGAAAAATGAATTTTTAGATCTTCTTCCTTCAGATAAAAAATGTTTTGAAAAACACGGTTCTGGTTGTGTCCTTTCTGCCGCAATTGCTCGCCAATTTAGCATTAAACCAAACCATTACAGAAGCTTGCAAGCAATGCCAAAATATATATCGAAAATTATTTGAGTTCAACTTCAACTTTAATCGGATACCATTATGTATAAACTGCAATATATTTCACAAGGCGAAACCATCGAAGAACAGTTACGCAACATTCACCAAGCTCTTGATGCAGGATGCGAATGGGTGCAAATGCGATTTAAAAACCAAACAGATAAAAACAGGTTTACTTTGGCGAAAGCCGTAAAACTTTTATGCGACGAATATCAGGCTGTTTTTATTGTCAATGATGATTTGCATCTCGCAAAGCAAATTGATGCAGATGGAGTTCATTTAGGTTTAACCGATACTAAAATAGAGGAAGCAAGGGCGATTTTAGGGTCTTCAAAAATCATCGGCGGAACAGCTAATACTTTCGAAAACATTCAAGATCATGTTAAAAATGGTTGCGATTATATTGGTTTAGGCCCTTTCCGATTTACAGTAACAAAAGAAAAACTAAGTCCAATTTTAGGATTGTCGGGTTATTTTGAAATTCTTCAAAAACTAAAGAAAAATAAAATAGAAATTCCAGTTTATGCTATTGGAGGCATCACATTGCTAGATATAAATCCGTTAATGGATACTGGAATTCACGGAATTGCCGTATCTGGAATCATCACAGAAAGCGATGAAAAAGAAAAATTAATTCAACAACTTAAAGAAAAGTTATATGCAAAAGTCATTGTTTAATATTGGTGATAAAAGCTTTAAATCCCGCTTATTTTTAGGAACAGGAAAATTCGGTTCAAACAAAGAAATGGAGCAGGCCATTTTAGCTTCAGAAAGTGAGTTGGTTACAGTAGCTTTAAAACGTATTGACTTAGAAACCAATACAGATGCCATTTTATCTCATTTAAAACATCCGAATATTAACTTACTGCCTAATACATCTGGAGCGCGCAATGCTAAAGAAGCAGTTTTTGCAACGACAGCTGGCTCGCGAGGCTTTAGAAACGAATTGGGTAAAACTTGAAATTCATCCCGATCCAAAATATTTAATGCCCGATCCTATTGAAACTCTTAAAGCCACGGAAGAATTAGCCAAACTCGGTTTTTTTGTACTGCCTTACATTCATGCTGATCCTGTTTTATGTAAATATTTAGAAAGTGCAGGAACAACGGCTGTTATGCCTTTGGGCTCACCAATTGGCAGTAATAAAGGTTTAAAAACTATTGATTTTCTAGAAATTATAATCGAACAAAGTACCGTTCCTGTTATCGTAGATGCAGGAATTGGCGCTCCGTCTGATGCTTGCAAAAGCAATGGAAATTGGTGCTGATGCTGTTTTGGTAAATACTGCAATTGCCGTTGCAGGAAATCCCAAATTAATGGCCGAAGCTTTTAGAGAAGCTGTTATAGCAGGAAGAAAAGCTTTTGAAGCCAAAATTGCTAATTCGCAAAATTATGCTGTGGCTTCTAGTCCTTTGACTTCCTTTTTATATGACTAATTGATTTTTCTCTCGCAGATTCTGCAGATTTAGCAGATTATTTTTTACAATTATTAAGTTAAATTAATCTGCAGAATCTATTGTAAAACATCTCATATTAAAAGTAAGAAATTTCATTAATTTTGATTTAAAAAATCAAAGAAGAATTATGTCAGAAAATGAAATTTCATATAAGGTTAGAGGAGCAATTTTTAAAGTATATAATACTCTCGGACCTGGACTATTAGAATCAATATATGAAAGTGCTCTTTATTATCAATTGAAGAAGGATGGATTACAAGTAACTAGGCAAATTGATTTACCTGTAAAATACGATGAGGTTTATCTCGATATAACTTTTAGATTAGATCTTTTAGTAGAAGATAAAGTAATTATAGAATTAAAATCAGTAGACGAAATAAAACCTATTCATTTTAAACAATTGAACACGTACTTAAAATTGACTAATAAAAAACTTGGATTATTAGTCAATTTCAACTGCTCCAATATTCTGGAAAATATTCATCGTGTTGCTAATAAAATTTAATCTGCGGAATCTGCAAAATCTGCGGGAAACAAATAAAAACTATGAACACATTCAAATCGGTTTTTGAAAACTACGATTGGGATTCCATTCAATCCAAAATATATCAAACCACATCAAAAGATGTCGAATTGACTTTGGCAAAAACCAAACTTACTCTCGACGATTTTTTGGTCTTGATCTCTCCTATCGCCCAAAATTATTTGGAAGAAATGGCACAGAAATGCCATGAAATCACAAAAAAACGCTTCGGGAAAACCATCCAAATGTATGCACCTTTATATTTGAGTAATGAATGCCAAAATATTTGTACTTATTGCGGCTTTAGTTTAGATAATAAAATCAAACGCAAAACACTTTCTGATGCGGAAATAAAGCTCGAAGTTGAAGCCTTAAAGAATAAGGGGTTTGATCATGTTTTGTTAGTTACTGGCGAAGCCAATTATACAGTTAACATCAACTATTTTCTAAATGCAATTGCCTTAATTCGAGAAGAATTTTCTATTATTTCTGTTGAAGTGCAGTACTTTCTACAGAAGATTACGAACGACTGCATGACGCTGGAGTCTATTCCGTTTTGGTTTATCAGGAAACGTATCATCAGGAAGTTTACAAAAAATATCACACAAAAGGCAAGAAATCAAACTTTGATTATAGACTAGAAACTCCTGACCGAATTGGAACTGCTGGAATTCATAAAATAGGTTTAGGTGTTTTGTTAGGTTTGGAAGATTGGCGAACTGACAGTTTTTTCAACGCTTTGCATTTAGATTATCTTCAAAAAAAATATTGGCAGACCAAATATTCTGTTTCTTTTCCTCGCCTCCGCCCTGCCGAGGGAATAATTGAACCCAACTTTATCATGGATGATAAAGATTTGACGCAATTAATCTGCGCTTATAGATTATGGAATGAAGATTTGGAAATTTCAATTTCAACCCGTGAAAACGAAAAATTCAGAAACAATATAATTCCGATTGGCGTTACGAGTATGAGTGCGGGTTCTAAAACAAATCCAGGCGGTTATGTAGTTGATCCGCAGTCTTTGGAACAATTTGAAATCAGCGATGAACGCTCCGCAGATGAAATTTCAAAAATCATAAAAAACAAAGGTTATGAACCTGTTTGGAAAGATTGGGACAGAAGTTTCAGTTTAAATATCCAAAATTTAAATTCCAAATTCCAATCTCAATCAAAAATCTAAAATCAACAATCTAAAATCTAGAATTTAATAATGAGTATTATACAAGAATTTCTCCGTTACAACAGACAAACTATTCTTCCTGAAATTGGTGATGAAGGGCAGGAAAAACTAAAAAAAGCACGAGTTTTAATAATTGGAGCGGGCGGTTTAGGCTGTCCGATTTTACAATATATTGCAACGGCAGGAGTTGGTTTTATCGGAATCATGGATTTTGATATTATCGAAATTCATAACCTGCACAGACAAATTTTATATACAGAAAATGACATTGGAAAATATAAGGCAATTGTCGCTCAAGAAGTCGTTTCAAAACTAAATCCGTTAATTGAAGCTGTGGCAATTCAAGAAAAATTAACTGTAGAAAATGCATCAGAAATTATAGCACAATATGATATAATTGTTGATGGTTCAGATAATTTTACGACACGTTATCTGGTAAATGATACTTGCGTTCGATTAAACAAAACTTTAGTTTATGGAAGCATTCTAAAATTTGAAGGGCAGATTGCTGTTTTTAATCATAATGGAAGTAAAAACCTGCGTGATTTATTTCCAGAAATGCCAGATCCTAAAGATGTTCCCAATTGTAATTTGAATGGCGTTTTAGGAACTCTGCCTGGAATTATTGGAAACATGATGGCGCATGAAACCTTAAAATTGATTTTAGAATTACCAGCTCTAAAAAACGAACTTATAATTTTTAATACTTTAAACTGGAACTTTACAAAGTTGAATTTCTAGAAAACAAGAGGATCTCCAACCGCAATAATTCCGGAATTTAAACTGACAATGTTAGTTCCAAAAAAAACGGAATTACCAACTTTTCTGTATTTGCTCAGCGTTTTTAGTGGTTCTTTTTTTACAATTCCTTTCTCTGGATCATTGTTCACCATAATACATCTTTCGCAGATTTTTATGTTTTGAAACGCTACTTCTCCAATTTTAAAAGTACTAAAATCATCTTCTTCGTGAGCATTTTCCGTATTGATAACAATATTAGGGCGAAATCTTTTTACGGTAATTTTTTGTTCTAATTTATCGTTTAAAACATCCATGCTTTCTGTTCCGATTAATAAATATGGGTATCCATCTGCCAGGCTAACATTAAAAGTTTCTTTAGTACTTGAACTTTCATGTTTGCGATCTCCAAGTTTATTTACTTTGACCAATTTACATTCAAAACCCAAACAATCGCTAAACCACTTTGAAGTGTTTTTACTTACTTCAAAAACTTCGGTTTTATCATCCCAAACAGTGGTTTCAATTTTAGCATCTAAATATTCATCAATAGAAAATTCATGCTGTTTTTCTTCAAAAACTAAACTAATTTTTCCAGCGACAATTTGAGGATAAAATTGGCTCATAATTGGGTATTCTCTCTGTGTGATCATTTGATTATCTGCATCGATTAACATCCATCTTCGGTCATTTTCAAATCCCATTTCTTCGGCAAAAGCAGATTTACAGCTTATTCCCGCCAGACTTTTTATTGGATATATATAAATTTCTTTTACACTGAAAACTGCACTCATTTTTATTTAGTTTTTAAATTGGACATAAACTCTTCACGGTCAATTTCACGGCATCCTAAACTTTCTAAATGCGGATTATAAACCTGACAATCTAATAATTTATAATTTTCTTTTTGCAAATATAATGCTAAAGCGATAAAAGCTGTTTTCGAAGCATTTGAAACTTTAGAAAACATACTTTCTCCGCAAAAAATATTTCCTAAATCAATTCCATACAAACCGCCAACCAAGACATCATCCTGCCAAACCTCAACAGATTTGGCGATTCCTTCTTCATTCAATTTACAATAAGCATTGATCATTTCGTTAGAAATCCACGTTCCGTTTTGTCCGTCACGCTTTATCTGCTGGCAGTTTGAAATTACTTCTCTAAAATTTTTATTAAAAGTAACTTTAAATATTTTCCGATTGAGGATGTTTCGCATGCTTTTGGATATAATCAGCTCATCAAAAAACAATACCATTCTAGGATCTGGAGCCCACCACAGAATTGGTTCGCCTTCATTAAACCAAGGAAAAATACCGCTTTTATAAGCCAATTGTAAACGTTCGGGACTTAGATCACCTCCAATCGCCAAAACGCCCTCTTCGTCTGCTTCTGTAACTGGCGGAAAAAATAAATCTTCAAATAGGTAATACATCTTTTTAAATAATGAATGTTGAGAAAATTCCAATATAAAAATTCCAAATTCCAAAATACCAATTGCTGAGGGAACCTTTCTCAAAGTTTAAAACTTTGACAAAGGTCTTCATGCTATATAAAAAATTCCAAATCCCACATTCAGTCGAATGAATTGGAATTTGGAATTTTTTATATTGTAATTTTTAAACTCTTAGAACGGTAAATCGTCTGGTTCGTCTTCGTTTACGTTTGTCGCTGGAGCAAAAGTTTCTGCTGTTGGCATTGGTGGTGCTTGTGTAGGTGCAAGCATCTGCTAATCTTTCGATTCTCCAACCTTGAATACTATTGAAATATCTAGTTTCTCCTTGTGGATTAACCCATTCTCTTCCTCTTAAATTGATAGAAACTTTTACTGCCTCTCCTTGTTTATAGCTACTTAATAAATCGCATTTATCTTGTGTAAATTCGATTAAAATATGTTGTGGATACTGCTCCTCAGTAGTAACAACTAACTCTCTTTTTTTGAATGAGGCACTAACTTGTCGCTCTGGGTTAACCACTTTTACTTTTCCTGTAACTTCCATCTTCGTCTATATTAATTATTGTTTCTATTTCTTTATTTTTTAGCTAAAAGTACTTTCCAAGCCGACTCTACATCGCCATTATCCAAGTATTTTTTTGCTTCTAAGTGTACTTTTTTCTGGTCGTCTGAACTTAAAACTCCTTTGACTGAAAAATTTTCTTTCACAAATATACTAACTTCTTCTTTTGTAGGCAAGGCTTCAATATTACCTAATTTACCTAAATCGTTTCCATCAAAAACAGCACTTTCTTTTACAAAATCCGGCACTGCATCTACGCCTACTCCCAGTGTTGTCAATGGTTTTGCTACTTCAAAAAGGCCTTGATTTGATCTTGAGTACCAGTTATTTCCTAATCTCGAAACCAAATCAATTTTATACTGGTCGATTGCTCCATTTTCATCTAAAATTGATTCGTGAATATGAATTTTTACTACTTCACACAAAATTAAATTTCCTGCTCCGCCTTCTTCTCCTAACGGAATAATCTGCGTAACCTTGCATTCAAATTGAACTGGAGATTCTTTTACGCGATATGGTTTTACTAAATCTGATGGAATTTGTGTTAATCCCGCTTTAATAAATTCATTTACGCCGTCTCCATATTCTGTACTAGCCAGAGAAGTCTGCTGTACTAAATCGTAATTTACGACATTTATAACAACTTCTCGAGTTGCTTCGGCATTAATTAAAGTATGTTTTATTGTATTATCTCGGACTCGGCGCGCTGGCGAGAAAACCAAGATAGGCGGATTTGCACTAAAAACGTTAAAGAAACTAAACGGTGACAGGTTCGGAATTCCTTTTTCGCTGATGGTACTTGCAAAAGCAATTGGTCTTGGACCGATAGCACTCTGCAGATAGCCTTGCAGTTTGGCCGTTGGAATCTCTTTTGGATTAATACTGATCATACTTTTTGATTTAAAACCAAATCTCATTTTGGTACCTGCAAAAGTATTGAAATGGTTTAATTATGAGAAATTGTTTTGCAGATAAAACAAAAAAACTTTCGGCATTCGCAAAATATAAAATGTGTATATTTCGTTATATTTATACCACAAAATAATTGATATGTCTTTTTCTGAAAGAACAAATACAACTCGCTGGATCATCATTTCCGTTTGCTTTATTATTATTTCTCTAATTCTTTGGAACACTTATACTTTTTTCCAAATCTTTAAAAATGAGGAACGTTTGAAGATGAAACTTTTTGTAAATGCGCAAATTACAATTGTAAATGCAAACGAAAATACCGATATAGAACTTCCGCTTCAAATTATCAACAACAATACTTCTATTCCTGCTTTAGTAATATTATATGATAAAGTCGTGAGCGCGACGAATGTTCCAACGGAAATTCTTAGCAACAAGAAAAAAAGAACGGCTTATTTAAAAAAATTAAGAAATGAAAATGAACCGATAACTTTTGAATATGCTCCTGGAAAATACCAGACACTTTATTACGGAAATTCAGGATTACTGAATAAACTAAAATATTATCCGATCGCACTACTTCTTATTATCGTTTTATGTGTTGCTTTAATTTATAATTTTTACAAAAGCACCAAAATGGCAACTCAAAACAAACTTTGGGCTGGAATGGCAAAAGAAACGGCACATCAAATTGGAACACCGCTGTCTTCTCTTATAGGATGGGTCGAAATATTAAAAACAGAAGAAATTGATCCTTCAATAAGTATTGAAATCGAAAAAGACATAGAGCGCCTGCAGACGATTACCGATCGTTTTTCTAAAATTGGTTCGGTTCCAGTTTTAGAAGTTCGTAATATTATAGAAGAAACAAAAAATGATTACGAATACCTGCAGTCCCGTTTTTCAAAACAGGTTTCGTTTTCATTTGAGGCACCACAAGAGCCTATTTTTGTAATGATAAATCCAACATTACATAGCTGGACAATCGAGAATTTGGTTAAAAATGCGATTGATGCCATGAAAGGAAAAGGGTCTTTGGATCTTAGAATTGAACAGGATGCATTTAATGTAAAAATTAATGTCAAAGATTCTGGAACAGGAATTTCTAAAAAACAATTTAAAACTATTTTTGAACCAGGTTTTACAACCAAAAAACGCGGCTGGGGACTTGGTCTTTCTTTAACGAAAAGAATTGTTGAAGAATACCACAACGGAAATATTAAAGTATTAAACTCTGAAATTGGAAAAGGAACTACTTTTCAAATTTTATTAAATAAAAAAGTGCAGTAAAATTACTTACTGCACTTTTTGTTATCTATTTTGTCAGACTGAGCCTGACATTCGTGAAAACATTATAAATTCGACTGAATATCTTTTGCTAAAGCTTCAAATTCTTCTTTTGAAAGCGATACTTTGTTTTGAAAACGCATTTCATCCATTTCGTTTAACGGAATTAAATGTACGTGTGCGTGAGGCACTTCTAGACCTACAACGGCAATTCCGATTCTTTTGCACGGAACTGTTTTTTCTAAAGCTGCGCCACTTTTTTAGAAAACTTCATTAAGCCTAAATAATCTTCTTCTTCCATATCAAAAATCTTATCGATTTCTTGTTTTGGAATACAAAGTGTATGTCCTTTAGCATTTGGATTTACATCTAAAAAAGCTAAATATTTATCGTCCTCAACAATTTTATAAGCAGGAATTTCTCCGTTTACTATTTTAGTGAATATTGATGCCATTGTTTATTCGTTTATTTGGTTAATCGTTTAACCGATTTAACGATTAAACGGTTAAACTAAAATTAGTCTCTTGAAATTTCAAGAATTTCAAATTTCAAAACTCCATTAGGAACAGTGATTTCTGCTACTTCTCCAACAGATTTCCCTAGTAAACCTTTTCCAATTGGAGAGGTTACAGAGATTTTACCTGTTTTTAAATCGGCTTCACTTTCGGCAACAAGAGTATATTTCATCTCCATGCCGTTACTTTGATTTTTGATTTTTACATTAGACAAAACCAAAGCTTTAGAAACATCTAATTGGGACTCATCTATTAATCTTGCATTTGAATATACTTCTTCCAGTTTAGCAATTCTCATTTCTAATAAACCTTGTGCTTCTTTCGCGACATCATATTCCGCGTTTTCAGACAAATCACCTTTATCTCTCGCTTCTGCAATATCTTGAGATGCCTTTGGACGCATTACACTTTTTAAGTGCTCCAATTCATCTTTTAATTTCTTTAGACCTTCTGCTGTATAATAAGATACATTACTCATAACTTCATCGTTTATATAAATACAAAAAATCCCATCGCGACGGGATTTTCTTACCACAAATATACTATAATTTTTAATAGTACATAATTATATGTTAATCATATAGATTTCAAATCTAAATAAATTATTTTTGTTTCACTAATTCTTATTGAAATAATGAAAAAAATCTGGTTCTTTATCGCACTTTCTGCTGTATTATTTTCTTGTAGTGACAATAATAGAAGTAATAACAATCCGTATATTCCTAATTATTCGATAAACGCGTATCTCGACACTAATCTGCCAACTTATAACAAATTGCTGTATCCGAGCAATCCTGTTTATGTTGCCAATTATGGAGCGAAAGGAATTATAGTAATGAAAACCGGCGAAGGAACATACACTGCTTTTGATCTCGCATGTCCAAATCAAGCGCTTACTTCTTGTACACCAATGACTATTGACGGAATTTATGCTGTTTGTTCTTGCGATAAAACACAATATAATTTATTTACAGGCCTTGGAGGAAAAGAATACCCGATGAAACAATATCGCGTAGAATCTTCTGGAACTGTTGTCCATGTATACAATTAAAAAAAAGCCTGAAATTGAATTTCAGGCTTTTTTTCGCATTTAACTTTTTTTAGAATTTCAAATTTAAACCTACTAAGAAATTGGTTCCTGCCTGCGGATAATAGTATGGATAAATATCCCACATCGCGCCATTTGAAACATATTTTTTATTGAATATATTATTAACCAACGCTGTAATCGTAATTGATTTAAAAATAGAGTTTGGTTTTATTTCGTAAGAAGCATTAAAATCGTTTACAAAATAATCTGCTAATTTGGCGACTGGAAGCTCAATATTGTTCATGTACTGCTCTTCAACGTATTTCTGTAAAAGTGAAATATATAAGTTTTCGATAGGTTTATATACAATAATATTTCCTGCAATAACTTCTGGAGAATAAGCAATATCTGTTGTTCCGTAATAATCCCCATCAACAGCTAAATCTACATTTTTATTACTGCTTAAAGTAAAGTTTGGTCGTAAAGTAAATTTATCAGAAAGAACAATTGTTGCATCAAATTCAAAACCTAAACGGTAACTTTTTTCCGTATTGGCACGAATGGGTGCTCCAACATCATCTAACCTTCCTGTTAAAATCAATTGATCTTTATAGCCCATATAATAGAAATTAGAATTCAACTGGAATTTCTCTGAATTGAATCTCCAGCCTAATTCAAAATCATTTAATTTTTCCGGCTTTACGTTTCCTCCTTCATAATCTGTTCTATTTGGCTCACGATTCGCTCTGGCATAAGAAAAATAAAGTGTGCTATTTTGGTTAAAAGCATAATTCAAACCTGCTTTCGGATTAAAGAAATTAAAATTATCATCAACCAAACCCGTTTCCGCGCTGTTTGCTTTGTACTTTACATTTCTGTATTGCAAGTCTCCATAGAAACTTAATTGTTCTGTAAATTGATAATTTGCTTTCGCGAAAATATTACCATCTGTTTTTGTTGAAAAATCATCATAATAGTGATCTCCTAATTCAGACTGCGAAGCGTATCTTGCCCAAATCACTTTACCATAATGGTCACCTTCATATTTATTCCATCCGCCACCTAAAATAACATTCAGATTTTCCGTTACATATTTAGCAGAGAAAGTAGTTCCGTAAAAATCATTATCTAACCATTTCTGGCGTATTAGATCGGTTGTCGTTACCGCGTCAACTGGATTGAAATTATATTCAGACATTTCGGCATCTTCTTTATAATTTTCAAAATAACCTTTCCCTTTTGTATAATGAAATGCCAAATTTGTACTCCAATTATCTGAAAGAGATTCACTCCAATGCGGCTGATAATGATCTTGATTGTAATTATCTGTTTCATTATCATAGAAGCGAATATTTCCCGCTTCGTCTGTATATTTTCCTGCCGAATTATAGGTGCGATCTGTATTCAATGTTTCTGCATCAATTCCGTTCCAGGATTGATAAGTTTTTTGAGTTCCACCGAAAGCCAGAGCTTTAATCAAAGTCGTTTTACCTACATAAGTTCCCTGAAGAAAATATGATTTTAGATCTGCACTTCCACGGTCAATATAACCATCTGTTTGTACTACAGATAAACGACCGGCAAGTTCAAAATGATCATTTAATAAACCGGTACTAAATTTTACCGTATTTTTAAATGTATTAAATGATCCCGCAGAACTTGAAATTTCGCCTGTTGCTTTTGTCGCATAACTATCAGTCAGCATATTTAAACTCGCACCAAAAGCACCCGCACCATTTGTGGATGTTCCTACTCCGCGCCGCAATTGAAGACTTTCTACAGAAGAGGCAAAATCGGGCATGTTTACCCAAAAAGTTCCCTGACTTTCTGCATCGTTGTAAGGAATTCCGTTTATAGTTACGTTTACACGTGTAGCATCGCTTCCACGTACTCGAATTCCTGTGTAACCTACACCATTTCCAGCATCAGAAGTTGTCACAACAGATGGAAGATAATTCATCAAAACAGGAATATCCTGCCCTAGATTTCTGTATTTAATTTCTTTTTTATCCATATTACTAAAACTCACCGGAGTTTTTGAAGTAACACGAACTGCCGAAACTAAAACCTCATCAAGAGAATTTACTTTTGTAGAATCTTGTCACTGCGAGAATGAGAAAAGAGAATAGAATAAAGAAAATAGAATAAAGGAAATAGACTTTAGACTCAGCTTTGCACCTTTGTACCTTAGTACCTCAGCACCTTGAAAAATTGTTTTCATCTGTAAAAAAATTACAAATAAAAGGGGGAATTATTCTTTTGTTAAATTAATAAATGTGTTTCACGACAATACAAAGTGTGTACGCTTAAAATTGTCGTTTTTTCCTTAGCAACATTACTCGCTCAGGTTCTTTGGGTATGATCTCAGCTCGTTATTTAGAGCACCCCTTTGAGACAGTGCAAATGTAAACTTTAAAAATCAAATTCCAACAATTGAAATTCCAAAACTCCCTGTAGAATTAAATTTTGAACTTTAAATTCCAAACCCATTTGAAAACTACAAGAAATGAGCTTTTTGGAATTGGGAATTTAAAGTTTGGAATTTAATCCAAATTTGGCTTCTTCCGAGATTGCTTAATCTCAGAGACATTCTTTTTATCCTTAATTCTCTTTTTTATTACAGATTTTGGAATTTTGGTTGCTTTTCTGACCTTCGGAACATAAAGTCCTTTTTTGATTAATTCAAGAAATCTTTTTGTGACAATTTCTTTATTTTTAATCTGGCTTCTATCTTCATCACAATTTAGGATTAAGATATTTTCAGAAGTCAAACGAGATGACAAATTCTCTTTTAGAAGCAATTTTTCATCATCAGATAAAGCCTGAGAAGTTTCTAAATCAAAATTCAGAACTATTTTTGACGAAACCTTATTTACGTTCTGCCCGCCCGCACCACTGTCGCGGACGGCTTTAAAACTTAACTCTGATATGATTCTCTCGTTATCCATTATTGAGGCTGATGTGCTGGCTTTAATAAATCGTTTACCGTTTTTACCGGATTAAAAGTAATTAAAGGAACTGCGACAAAAATGGTTAACCAATTTGCCATTGAACCGTTCCATAACCCTGGAAGTTCATAGCTTTTTACAGGTTTTCCTTCAACACTTTTTTCAACAATAAAACCAGATTTTTGATCTACAAATTGTTTTAAATCAAATTTCTCTCCCTTATAATTTTTAATACCGCAAACTAAATCCACCGGATTAAAATGTGTTGCTACTTCTAAAATTTCAACTTGATTTTTGTTCGCTAAATCTACTTGAGATGTTTCTACAATCTGCAGTGAAACTTCTCCTTTTTCATTCATAACCCAAAATGGTCCTCCTCCGGGTTCTCCTTCATTTCGAACCATTCCGCAAACTCTAATCGGACGATCTAATAGTTCTTTAATCTTGACAAGCTTATTCTCAAAAGTAAATTTATTGAAGTCGTTGGTTATTTGAATATGTAGCTCTTGCTTCAAAATATCAACTATTTCAACAAGATCATTTTCAGTTACTTCACTGTTTTCAATTGCTTGTAGATATCCAAAAACTTTCTGTTGTACTGCGATTAAAATCCCTCCTAATGCTTTTTTATATAAGGTAATTTTATCAATATGATTTTGAATAACATTGTCTATATTTTTAATAAAAATAATATCCGAGTCCAGATTATTCAAATTTTCAATTAAAGCGCCGTGTCCTCCAGGTCTAAAAATCAAACTTCCATTACCATTTCTAACAATTTTGTTTTTCGCATCTACGTTAATAGAATCGGTACTTTTATTTTGATAAGAATATCCAATATTAATAGTGGTTTCAGATTGCTTTTCAATTTTTTCTTTCACCTCTCTAATAGCTGTTTCAAACAAATCCTGATGTATTTCTGAAACCGTAAAATGTAAATTTGAAACATTTTTGGCTGTGGCATAATGTACACATTCGTTTAAATGTTCTTCTATTGGATTCGCAATATGCGTTTTATATAAGTGAAAAGGCAAAACAGCCTTAGGCTTATTTGCTGAATTAAGATAATCTGAAGATAATAATATTTGTATAAAGTAATAATTTTTATAATCCCTCTCTAGAGTTTCAAAATCGGGATAAATCAATCTTAATTTTTTATCAATTTCTTCAAAAAAAGGAAACTTCTCCATTCCAACAATAAAAATGGCAAGTTCTTTATCATTTTTTCTGTTGATATAAGCATTTATCGTTTCTTTATTGATATCAAAATCATTTATAAAAGCTGTTAAAAACTTGAACATTCGTGTTGCTTGCACCAGAAGCAGGAACAAACTTTTTTATTTTTAGATTTTCTTTCTGCTTATCAAAAAAAGTCTGCTTTTTCTTCAAACTTGGCTTCGGATAAGCTTAAAATTCCTTTACCAATAGTTGCTGGGCTAGTTAAGTTACTTTTTGCAATTCCGTTTTTAAAAACATCTAATTGCATTAAAATATTTTCAAAGGGAATACCGTGATTGTAAATTTCAACAAAATCTTGAGATGATAATCCTTTTTCTTTTAAGACTCCCAAAGCATCTACAATTTGTACAGCTTTTGCTAAACGGCATTCTTTATCTCCCGATAATGTTATAAAAGGCTTTTTGGTATCAATCAACGTTTGTTTAAAAACAGAAAAAACAGTCTCTCTTCCTTTTGGAGTATCTCGTATATCATCTTTTTCCCAAGGAACATCAATATCTGTCAAAAAGAATAAATCGTATTCATGTTTTAATGTTGCCTCATTTAAAAGCGGATCGCAGAAACCATAATACATTTCCGAAAAAACTTTGGTTACCATTAAGTTGGTATCACAAAATAAGTATTTATTTGCTCGCGACAAGTTTTTCATTTTCTAATGCAGTTTGTCCATAAGCAATAGGCATCATATCCTCTGCAACACAAATATGCTGATTTTCTTCCCATTTTTCTTGCAAATAATCGCGTGCAAATTCTGGAACCCATTCGGTTTCGTAATATTCTGCAAGTTGTTTTGCCAATGTGGTTTTCCCTGTACTTTCAGGTCCAAATAAAGCAATTTTTATTATAGTTGTTTTTTGCTGTCTAAGATCTTTCTCCATTCTAAATAAGTCGCAATAGCCAAAATTGTAAAAATTATATATTGAAGTGAAAGCATCCCTAAGCCTCGATAGGCATAGAGAGGTACAACAATAATATCACCAATAATCCAAAGTGTCCAGTTTTCTATTTTTTTTCTTGCCATGTACCACATTCCCGCAAAAAATATTCCAGACGAAACCATATCTACATAATTGTCGGGATGAATTTCGTAGCCAAAGTATTTATAAATTCCGAAAACTACAAAAACAGTAACAATAAATAATAAGATTCCGATTATTTTTTCATTTTGAGTTGTACGAGTAATTGGCAGATTGTCTTCAACTGTTCCTCCTTTTGCCCAAACATACCAGCCATAAATACTCATTATTGAAAAATATGCATTGATAATCATGTCTCCAATATAACCTGCCACATACAAAAGGTAAACTGAAATTACCGTTGCAATTAATCCTGTTGGGTAAACCCAAATATTTTCTTTTTTTGCAAACCAAACACTTAAAATACCAAAAACAAATACCAAAAACTCAAGAGCAATATGCCACAAAGGCGCATTTTTGTAACTATCAAGAAAAAAGTCGATCATTTGGTGGTATTTAAAAGCGGTTAATTTTTTTATGAATCGAAAAAATGGCTGTCATTTTCAAAAGCAGTTCCAATAACTACTAAATCTGCTCCTGCATTATGCGCTTTTTTAATTCCATGCAAATCTACAATTCCTCCTCCAACAATTACAGGAATTTCTATGTTTTGAGCAATTAAGGAAATCATTTCTAGCGGAACTGGTTTCTTTGCACCACTTCCCGCTTCTAAATAAATCAATTTATTGCCGAGCATTTCCCCCGCTTGCGCTGTTGCTAGCGCTAGTTCGAAGTTTTCGCGGTTCAGCGGTTCAGTTTTACTAACGCGTGCAACGGCAGTTTCATTGCCGCTTTCTATCAAAATATAACCTGTTGATATTACTTCAAGTTTGGTCTTTTTCAAAATTGGAGCGGCCTGAACTTGATATTCTATTAAATAATCTGGATTTCGACCAGATAATAATGACAAAAACAAAATAGCGTCGGCCTGTGGTGAAATCTGCGAAGGATCTCCAGGAAATATAACAACCGGTAAATTTGTTTTTTGTTTTAACTGCGCAATTAAATCTTCTAAAATAGTGCTTTGAACAATGCTTCCTCCAACAAAAATATGGGTTGCAGGAGATTGATTTATTTTAAGTAATAAATGATCTAAATTTTCCCAGACAATTTTATCAGGATCCAGAAGTATGGCCAATAATTTCTGCCCGCTTTTCTTAGCTTCTAAAATTTGCTGATGGATTGTAGTACGTATTTTTTGCTCCATAATGGCTGTAAAAGTAAAAAGTTTTTAACGTAGAAGAACTATTATGAATGAATTATATTTGTAAAGTCTCTGTCAACAATCAAATAGAACAATTTATGATCGCAATTGCATTATTAGAAAAATACGGTGCCGTAAAAAAGTCTTTCGAAAAAGGTGAACTAATTTTTGAAGAAGGAACACTGCCTGCATCTTACTATCAGATCATTTCGGGCGAAATTAAAATGTGCAATTATAATGACGACGGACGAGAATTCATTCAGGGAATATTTTATAAGGAGCAGTCTTTTGGAGAACCGCCCTTATTTTTAAACCAAAAATATCCTGCTAATTCAATTGCTGTAGAGGATAGTCAGATTCTTCTTCTTCCCAAATTAAACTTTATGAAGCTTCTGGAAGAAAACGCAGCTGATAAGTATTAAAATAATCGAAAACCTTGCACAGCGATTGTATTATAAATCGGTTATGGTCGCAGAAATTTCCACGCACGAACCAGAACACCGCGTTTTAAAATTAATCGATCACGGAATTGTTTATTTTAATTTTAAAAAAGAACCAAACGGCTATTTAATCAATTTTACCAGACAGCAGATTGGAGATTTAACGGGTTTGAGGGTAGAAAGTGTCATTCGGGCCATAAAAGCTTTGGAGAAAAAAGGCGAATTGAAGATTATTAACAGAAAAGTATACAGATAAAAAAGTTCCTGTAATATGATTTAAATCATAAAACGCGACGGTATTGTGACCGTACCTTTGTGGTATAAAAATCTCAATATCATGACACTTTATCAAACAACATTCGAAAATTTCAATAAAAGTTATATGGGTTCTGTCTGCAATGGCTGTAATTGGTCAAAGCTGTTTAGGAGGCGCAGTACGCGATGTACATTTTGTCTAATGGAACTTCTATCTTTCAAATGATCCAACTTGCTATTATTGTTTTAGCTTGTATCTTTGTAAACACTTCAATTTTGGCACAAATGAAACATAAAGTAGTTTTCAATCTTTTAATTCTTAGTTCCGTTTTAAGTGTATTTTTTATTCTGTTAAACACTATTATTCTGTGAAAAAGCAAATAGAAAATAGAGCTGACATCTCATTTTTGGTACATCAGTTCTATGCTAAAATAAGAGCCGATCGAGAAATCGGCTTTTATTTTAATGATATTATAACCGATTGGGATGCACACCTCGAAAAACTAACTGATTTTTGGGAAACCAATTTATTTGCCGTAAAAAAATACAAAGGAAATCCGCATGCGGTGCACAATGAAGTTGATGCTCATTTTGACGAAAAAATCACAGCAAACGAATTTGGAATCTGGCTGAACCATTGGGCACAGACATTAGACGAACATTTTGAAGGCGAAAACGTAGAAACTTTAAAAAGACGTGCCAGAAAAATGAGCACTTTTCTTTATATGAGCATGTTTCAGCATAGAAATAAAGAAAGTGAAGTTTAGTTTTTGTCATTTCAACCGAAGGGAGAAATCACACTAAAAACTCTGCAATAAAAATTCGCCAATTTTTGTCGAGCCCGAATCTTTGGAATTTGGAATTTTCCAATTGTAATTTCATTTTTCAAAAGCATAAACCAATGTAAAAGTTCCCTCAAAATTATCCGATTTGATTTCTTCATAATGAACATCAAAATCTTTTACTAAATCATCGAAATGAAGACTGGATTGAGTTTGTTTTTTATCTAAAGAAAAATCTTCAACTCTAATATGATCTTTAAAGCTGATTCCTTTTTCATTTCTAATTTTAAAGATTGCTTCTTTAGCTCCCCAGATAACAGTAAGTTTTTTTATATATTCTTCTGTAAGTTCTGGTTTTAAATAACTGCATTCAAAATCTGTAAATTTATCTGCAATTCGCTGAATTTTTTCGCGCTTGCAATTCCATATCAATTCCTACCGTTTCATCGCTTATAATTATCGTCGCAAAATGATACGAATGCGTAATCGAAATATAGTTATGACAATCAAAATACGGTTTCCCAAATTCGTCGTAATGCAGGTCTTTATCCGTAAAACCCATTTCCTGAATCAGCATTCGAACACTTAAAAAAGCGCGCTGGTGCATTTGCGACTTCATTCCGTCCAGTCTTTTTTGTGTTTTTTCTTTCAACACAACTTTGCTTACTAACTCTTCAAGAGATTCAGTTATTTCCCAAACTAAAATTTTTGTTGTTTCGTTAAACTGTATGGTTTGAAATAAAGGCATTACTTTTTAATTGTAAATTATAAATGGTTAATTATAGATCGTAGGTGGTTAATTAGAAACCATATAAGTAATATCAGAAAATATAACTGATGGCTCAAAAAATGTATTAGTAAATATAAGCAATTTGCAACGAAAGGTAATAGTTTAAGAATCTTTTTTAAAATGAACTTATATCACTTAGATGGTTTAAAACGATTCCTAAACTAACATTCTAGAGATTAAGAAATTAAAGATTTCACAAATCTGACAGAAAGTAGTAAAATTCAAAAGGTATTATGTAAATTTGCAAAAATTTTACAATATACAAATATACACTATAAATGAGTACTACAACTACGCCTTATGTGGCTTTCAAAGTAAAAGACATTTCTCTAGCGGCTTGGGGAAGAAAAAGAAATTGAATTGGCTGAAGCTGAAATGCCAGGTTTAATGGCGCTTCGTGCTGAATATAAAGACGAACAACCTCTTAAAGGTGCTCGTATTGCTGGATGTTTACACATGACGATTCAAACTGCAGTTTTAATCGAAACTTTAATTGCTCTTGGTGCAGAGGTTACTTGGTCTTCTTGTAACATTTTCTCTACTCAGGATCAAGTCAGCTGCCGCTATTGCTGCTGCTGGAATTCAAGTTTACGCTTGGAAAGGTCTTGACGAAGAGTCTTTTGACTGGTGTATTGAGCAGACTTTATTCTTTGGTGAAGACAGAAAACCATTGAACATGATTCTTGATGATGGTGGAGATTTAACTAACATGGTTATTGATCGTTTCCCAGAATTGGTTCCTGGAATTAAAGGTCTTTCTGAAGAAACTACAACTGGTGTTCACAGACTTTACGAAAGAGTAAAAGCTGGAACATTGCCAATGCCTGCTATAAACATTAATGACTCTGTTACTAAATCTAAATTTGATAACAAATACGGTTGTAAAGAATCTGCTGTAGATGCTGTACGTCGTGCAACTGACTTAATGTTAGCTGGAAAAAGAGTAATCGTTTGTGGATACGGTGACGTTGGAAAAGGAACTGTCGCTTCTTTTAGAGGTGCAGGATCTATTGTAACTGTTACTGAAATTGACCCAATTTGTGCTTTACAAGCCGCAATGGACGGTTATGAAGTTAAAAAATTAAACACTGTAATTGCTAATGCTGATATCATCATTACAACTACAGGAAACAAAGATATCGTTCTTGGAGAGCACTTCGAGCAAATGAAAGACAAAACTGTTGTTTGTAACATTGGTCACTTCGACAACGAAATTGATATGGCTTGGTTGAACAAAACTCACGGAGCATCAAAAATCGAAATCAAACCTCAGGTTGACAAATATACTATCGCTGGAAAAGATATCATCATTCTTGCTGAAGGTCGTTTAGTAAACCTTGGTTGTGCTACAGGTCACCCAAGTTTTGTAATGAGTAACTCATTTACAAACCAAACTTTGGCACAAATCGAATTATGGAAAAACAGTGTCGCTTACAACAATGACGTTTACATGTTACCAAAACATTTAGATGAAAAAGTTGTCGCTTTGCACTTAGCTAAATTAGGAGTTGAATTGGAAACTTTACGTGACGATCAAGTCGCTTATATTGGTGTTCCAGTTGAAGGTCCATTCAAACCAGAATACTACAGATACTAAATGAATTTTAGATTGAAGATGTCTGATTTTAGATTTCTTTAATTATTTATATCAAACCCGACAGGTTTTAAAAACCTGTCGGGTTTTGTTTTTTTAGTTGCTTTTTGTTTCTGGTTTCAAGTTCCGTAAAACTAGAAACTTGAAACCTGAAACAAAAGAATAAAAACAAAAATCTGGGCGTGCCACCATCCAGATAAAAGGGCAAAATTACTATGCGCTTATACGCCCTTTTATCTGGATGCTGTCGGGCTATCCGTCGTCGCTTCGGCGACTTACTTCTATCCCTCACGCGAACGGATACAAAGAACCTTACTTTTATCAGAGAATATATACAATTCTTAATTTTAAGTTTTACATTTGAAATTCAAACCCCAATTTCTAAAACAAAATTATGAGAACACGCCTGATTTTAATGTTATTAATTCTCTTGCCTTTTTTTACCAAAGCTCAATCCAGCATGCAGAGACAAATGCAGTCCAGCAACGCTATGTTTAGACAGCAAAATCAAATGTTTATGCAACAGCAAGCAACAGCGACGCGATATGATGCGTAATCTTAACAGCATTCAAACGGCAGAAGATAAACTGGCAAATGAAGAAAGAAAACTAAAAAAACTACAAATCAAATCAGCAGAAAAAGAAGCCAATTTAAAAGCTAATCAAGAAGAACTCGCCAGTCTTGAAAAAAATGCAAACGATACTAACTATCTTAAAAAAGACATTGAAAAATCGAAAAAGAAAGTTCAAAAATCTGAAGAAAAACTAAATAACTCAAAAACCGATATAGAAAAAAGTTCAAATAAAATTCAGGATTTGCAAAACAAAATTCAGAGTCGCAAAAATTCAAAAAGAAGAACTTACCAAAAAGCACGAAGAAGAAAAAAGACTTAAAGAAGAGGAAAAGCAAAAAAACAAAAAATAAAAGCTCAAGTAATAATCACCTTCTGAATAACGTTTTATTTTCTCCTAAATTCTAAACAACAAAATGATCGAAAAAGTTTTATGCGAAACACATGGCTCCAAAGACATGTCTTTTACCTGCATACATATTGCGCTGGCAATAGACTCGAAAGAAGAAACTGGTTTTTTCTACTCCGACGCCGAAGAAGATCTTCCGCAGATTGCGTGGTGCGGCCAATGCGAACAATGGCTTCTGGACAATGGCGAGGAATGGACCGACGTTTTTCAAGCCAAAGCCGATTTTAAAATGTTATGCTCCGATTGCTTTGAGGAAGCAAAAAACAACGAAACAGAAACTCATCTGCGATAAAAAAAATTTCATGAAAAAGATTATCATTCTATATATTTTTCTCTTTAGCCGCACTGTATTTGCGCAAAGCAACGACATCTGGAATGCATTTTGGAACAAGGACACCACAAAAATTGGATTTAAAGACAAAAACGGTGTTATAAAAATCGAACCAAAATTTACCGGATTTACCATTGCCCGAAAATTTGAAAATATTATTGCCGTTACAGAAGAAGAAAATAACAATTGGAAAAGCTATTATATCACTAAAGAAGGAAAAATAGTGGGACGTGATAGTTTATATACTTTTGATAATAGTACAGATTGCGAAAATGAAGGTTTTATTAGATTCAGAGATCCGAAAACAGATAAAATGGGAATCTTTAACAGCAAAGGAAAGATTGCTGTTCCAGCCGATTACAATGCCTTGTCGAATGTTAGAAACGGAATGCTTACCGTTCTTAAAGATGCCAAAAAAGAAAGAGAGCCAGGCGATGAACATTTTTTCTGGACCGGCGGGAAAGAATTCCTAATAGACACCAATAACAAAATCCTCATTGAAAATTTCAAAGACGGCGACAATTTAAATTTCTATTCTTTAGAAAAATCTAAAGATCCAAGCAAAGATCCAGCAAGAGAAAACTTTCTTGGTATTGACGGACAATATTACTCTTTCATAAATTTTGATAAAGAATTTCAAATATGGCTAAAAAACAATTTACTTTCAGGTTTATCAAAAGAGCAATTAAGTAAGCATTCTTTTGATAAAATCACCTATTGGAAAGAACCAGAGGGCTGGATAAACAAATCAAAAGTTGAATTTATTGATCAGAATTACACCGTTTTAAAATTAAAACTTGAACAATTAAAAAATTCAAAAACAGAATATTTCATTTCGTCTCACGGTTTGAATCCATTTATTTTTGAGACAAGCGAATATGATATTTATTTCAACGATTGCGGTGAAGTAAAAGATTGGATTTATCCCACTATGGATATTGTAATTTCTCCACAAAATAAATCAGATCGAGGGCAAGATCATTTTGAGTTTTTAAGAACCGATAATGGTTATAAATTGATTAGTGTTTCCTCAAGAGAAGATAATTTTAAATAATTTTATAACTCATAATTGTAAGAATATTTTGTATTTTTATAAAATTATAAAATCAAAAATCAATGTGGTATAGCAAATTTAATTTTTACGAAAAACAACAGGGTTTAGTAAAAGAAGAAGACGATATAAACTCAAAATTTAGATTGAAGAACAATCTCCCACATGAATTTTATTTACCCGATGAACTAATAGAATTATTAGAATTTTCGAATGGTGGAGGAATTATAAATGGCGATAGAGAGTTTGGTTATTTCTCATTAGCCGAAATTGAAAGTTTTTATCATGAATATCAATTTCCTAGATATGTTCCTTTATTTTTACCTATTGCCTTTAATGGAGGAGGAATCTTTTATGCTTATGATTTCAGAGACTCCATTAATATAAAAATTGTTGCAGTAAGTTCTGGTGATTTAGATTATGAAAGTTCCGTAATTCTAGGTAAAACAATAAGTGAAGTGCTTCATAAAACGAATGATATTGAAGACGAACTATAAATTTAACTGAAATAGAAATAAGCGATACTTGAATACAAAAGAAACTCAATAAATACAGTACATTTTGCGTTCTCTTCAGTACAAATTCTAACTTTGTAAAAAATGTACATTATGAAGAATTTTTTGTTCCTATTCATTGCTATTATCTTCGAAATCATTGCTACTTCTGCATTAAAGAAGTCTGAAGAATTCACCAAACTGCTTCCAAGCATTATTACCGTTATTGGGTATTGCGGTGCCTTTTACTTTTTAAGTTTTGCAATTAGGACCATTCCTGTTGGTATTGCTTATGCAATTTGGTCTGGCGTTGGAATTGTCATGATTACAGCAATCGGTGCTATTTTCTTCAAAGAAATACCCGATCTACCTGCTATAATCGGCTTGAGTTTAATTATAGTAGGGGTAGTTATAATTAATGTTTTTTCTAAAACTGCGGCGCATTAAATCAAAAAGCATTATTTTTGATAGTATCAAATGACACTATCATGAAGCCTCCTTATGACATTACTCCTAAAATATTAAAACTTGTAATTTCTATTTCTGAAAAGATAGGAGAAATAAATGCCGTTTATCTCAATAAGCAATCACCTCAGCTAAGAAAACAAAACAGAATTAAAACAATTCATTCATCTCTACAGATTGAAGGCAATACTTTGACCGAAGAACAGATAACCTCTCTAATCGAAAATAAGAGAATAATCGGCCCTCAAAAAGATGTCTTGGAAGTTCTCAATGCGATTAAAGTTTATGAAAAAATAGATCAATACAAGTCAACATCATCAAAAAGTTTTTTAGATGCACATGCATTATTGATGAAAGATCTAATTTCAGAACCAGGAAAATACAGAAAACAGGGTGTTGGAATTGTAAAAGGGTCAAAAGTCGCCCATGTTGCTCCTCCTCATGAAAATGTATCATTTTTAATGAATGATCTCTTTGAATATTTAAAAGATAAAAACGAATTAACACTTATAAAAAGCTGTGTCTTTCATTATGAAATGGAATTTATCCATCCTTTTTTAGATGGAAATGGAAGAATGGGAAGATTATGGCAGACAGTAATTTTAATGCAAGAATATCCCGTATTTGAATTTTTACCATTTGAAAGCCTCATCAGTAAAACTCAAGAAGATTACTATAAATCACTTACATTAAGCGATAACACAGGAAAATCAACCTATTTTATTGAATACATGCTCGATGTAATTAATAAATCTTTAGGAGCCTTATTAAATTACAATAACAGAACGTTGAGAGATATTGACAGAATAGAATATTTTATTTCTTTAGACATAAAAGAATTTACAAGAAAAGACTATATGAATATTTTCAAAGATATTTCAGCTTCAACAGCAAGCAGAGATTTAAAAAAAGGTATCGAATTAAAAATATTTAATGTTTCAGGAAATCAAAACACAAGTAAATACACTATTCTATAAATTTTCTTCAAAATGAATTTCAGAAAAGCTACAATTTCGGACCTAAAAGAAATACAGCAATTGTATATTGAAACTATACAATGGGTTTGTAAAAACGATTACAATCCCGCTCAAATTGACGCTTGGACTGCAGGGGTCCATAATACCGAGCGTTGGATTGAAGTTATCGAAAGTCAGTTTGTTTTATTGGCAATTATTGAAAATAAAATGGTCGGATTTGGAACTTTGAAAGACGGAAACTATATTGATTTTTTCTATATTCATAAAGATTTTCAGCGAAAAGGAATTGCTGATAAAATCTTATCTAAACTAGAATTAGAAGCTAAAAAACACTTTTCAAAAATCATAACATCGGATATCAGCATAACGGCAAAACCATTTTTCGAAAAGAAAGGATTTGCTTGCAAAAGCAGAACAAAAAAATATCCGATTAGGAATTGAGCTTATCAATTATAAGATGCAAAAGGAATTAAAATAGTAGCTTCACGTCCCAACCAACTTGAAACCTGAAACTTGAAACAAACCAAAAAATCCGCAAGTTTCAGATTTTATACCCGCAGAAACCAATCGATCTTTGCCTTATAAAATGGAAAGAAAATGAACACACAGGAAAACATTAATTATAATCGGATTGCCGATGCAATTGATTATATCAAAGCTAATTTTAAAGACCAGCCTAATCTTGATGAGGTTGCAGAGAAAGTGCATTTGAGTCCGTTTCATTTTCAAAGGCTTTTCAGTGATTGGGCAGGCACAAGTCCGAAGAAGTTTTTGCAGTACACTAGTTTAGAACACGCAAAAAAATTGCTCAAAGAAAATCAAGCAACAATTTCTGAGACAGCTTACGAAACAGGACTTTCAGGCACAAGCCGACTGCATGATTTATTTGTCAATATCGAAGGAATGACGCCGGCCGAATATAAAAATGGAGGAAAAAATCTGGCTATAAACTATAGTTTTGCCGAAAGTCCGTTTGGGAATATAATCGTAGCGTCTACCCAAAAAGGAGTTTGTTTTATGGCTTTCGCCGAAGATGAAAGAATCGGATTTCAGGATCTAAAAAACAAATTCCCAAATGCGACATTCTCCAGAAAATTAGATTTAGCACAACAAAATGCCTTGTTTATTTTCCAAAATGACTGGAGCAAATTATCTCAAATCAAACTGCATTTAAAAGGCACCGATTTTCAACTAAAAGTTTGGGAAACTTTATTAAAAATCCCAATGGGACAACTTTCTACATATGGTTCCATTGCAAATCAAATTGAAAAGCCAAATGCTTCAAGGGCAGTTGGAACTGCAATTGGCGACAATCCTGTAGCTTTTTTAATTCCGTGTCACCGCGTCATTCAATCTTCTGGAATTTTCGGAGGTTATATGTGGGGCAATACCCGAAAAACAGCTATTATTGGGTGGGAAGGCGCGAAATTAATCTCGGAAATTTAAACAATTTACGACACAGATTTTCTGTAGAGAGGCACTGCAGTGCCTCTACGCAAAGATTGTCGACAAAGAATTTCTTTACGGAAATACATTACGTTAGACGCACTGCTGTGGGTCTCTACAGATATGCTATGTGTTGAATGCTCTGTCATTATAAAATTCAATCTAGAATTATTTATGCAAAATATACAATCTAAAATTGCTTCTCTTAACTGGGAAAGCATCACCGAATCTATGCACGAAAATGGATTTGCCATTATTCCAAACGTTCTGAATAAGGAACAATGTGAAGATTTAAAATTCGATTATCATAATCCAAATTTATATCGAAAAACAGTTGTGATGGAACGTTATCGGTTTGGTTTGGGAGAATACAAATATTTTAATTATCCATTGCCAGATTTAATTCAAAACATTCGTTCTTCCATTTATCCGAAATTGGCTCCAATTGCAAATTCTTGGATGAAAGCTTTGAATATCAGCACTATTTTTCCTGAAACGCACGAAGAATTATTAAAACAATGTCATGATAATAATCAATTGAAAGCGACTGTTTTAATTTTGAAATATGGCAAAAGTGGTTTTAATACTTTGCATCAGGATTTGTACGGCGATGTTTATTTTCCAATTCAAATAGTACTTTTTCTAAATGAACCCGATGAAGATTTTACGGGCGGCGAATTTGTCTTAACCCAGCAAACGCCCAGAGCACAGTCTAAAGCAATTGTTTTGAAACCTAAAAAGGGAGATGTCTTGGTTTTTACCACCAATTTCAGACCTGTAAAAGGAACAAAAGGATATTATCGCGTGAATATGAAACATGGCGTGAGCGAAGTTCATTCTGGAGAAAGATATACATTAGGAATTATTTTTCATGATGCGTTAAATTAAGGTGCAAAGGTTCAGAGGGACAAAGGTGCAAAGATATGCATCCACTAAACCTCTGAACCTTTGTCCCTCTGAACCTTTCTACCTAAAAAATATGATTGAACACAATAAAATTTCAGATTCAGATCTTCGAAATAAAATTAAAAATGCGGAAATTTGTTTCGGTGGGAACCGAAAATTAAAAATCTACGGAACGCTGAAATGCAGTTCAGGAAAAAGAATGAAACGAGAAAATCGAGTTTTCTTTTTATCTGAAAATGAAGCCAGACAAAATGGTTTCAGACCTTGTGGACATTGTATGAAAACCGACTATCAAAAATGGAAAAATGGACTTATTTACTCCTGAAATAAACGAAAATACAAATCTGCTTCCAAAAGATGGAACTGTAAATTATTACGGAAAATTATTTTCCAGAAATGAAGCAGATTTTTATCGCGACACTTTATTACATTCCATTGAATGGAAAAATGATGAAGCCTTTATATTTGGAAAACTAATTTTGACCAAACGTAAAGTGGCTTGGTACGGCGATCAGGAATTTGAATATACGTATTCCAATACTACAAAAAAAGCGCTTCCATGGACAACAGAACTATTAAAACTAAAAGCTTTTATAGAAGAAAAAACAGGAGAAACATTCAATTCCTGCCTGCTTAATTTATATCATTCTGGCGAAGAAGGAATGGCGTGGCACAGTGATGCAGAAAAAGATCTCAAAAAGAATGGCGCAATTGGATCTCTCAGTTTTGGGGCTGAGCGTAAATTTGCTTTCAAGCATAAAAAGTCGAAAGAAACGGTCTCTTTAATTCTGGAACATGGAAGTTTACTGGTTATGAAAGATGAAACGCAGACAAATTGGTCGCATCGATTGCCACCAACCAAAACAACTCAGAAACCAAGAGTAAATTTGACTTTCAGAACTATTATTAAATAATTATTTTGCCATAGAGAAACCTAACAGGTTTTAAAAACCTGTTAGGTTTGTATGCTGAATAAATTTACTTTTTGCCTATAACATTTTGATAAGATCTTATTAAAGCATCTTCAAACATTTCTGGTCGTACTTTTGAACTTTCGACAATTGTCCAGCCTTGTTTTCCCCATTTATTTGGAACGGGATAAAAAATCATTTCGCGCGAAGCACAAAAAACCGATTGATCTATTTCGTTTAATTTTAAAACTGCTCGATTATTCTTTTCATCAAAAGTGGCGAAAATTTTCTTTTTGACGCGAAAGGATATTTTCTCAAAATGAGGTTCTTCTGTTGCATCTGGAAACGACAATGCTAATTTTCTAAAGGTTTCAATTGAGATCATAATCGTTTTTTTTTAATTATAATTTCTTTACCAGCCGTGATTCAAACCATTTTTTAAAACCTCATCATATTTTTCTTTATCAAAAGAATATAGATTTGGAGCTTTGTGTGCTACGTTGCTTTTCTTTTCGTCAAGCTTCGTTAGAATTCCTGTAGTAGTGATTTTGCGTAAAAAGTTCCTGCGATCCAGTTTTTTATCCAAAATCGTTTCATACAATTTCTGCAATTCTGGAATGGTAAATTTCTCCGGCAGTAAATTATATCCAATTGGCATTAAATTCAATTCAATTCGTAAAGTATCGAGTGCTTTATCCAGAATTTCGCGGTGATCTAAAATAAGTTCCGGAACTTCTTTATGATCAATCCATTCTACAACTTCATGTCTGCTCATCGGGTTTGGAAGAATTTTCGAAAAATCAACCAAAGCATAATATCCAATCGTAACAAAACGACGCGTAAGCCATTTTCCTTTTTCTTCTTCTATTTGCAGATACTTTAGAATCCTTTCATCAAAATGCTGATCATTACGTTTTACTTTTCCAAAAGTCGCAAATTGTCTCAAAAAAATACCTTCAACTCCAGTTCGGCTGTTTAGTACGGTAATTAGCTGCAGTATCAATATCCTGATCTACATGGATAAAGCCGCCTGGCAGAGACCATTTCATGCGCATGTTCTACTTTTATTAATAGAACTTTAAGCTGATTGTCATGAAAACCAAAAATTACACAATCTATAGAAAGTCCAGGCTGGTAATTTTCATTATTATCTATAATGTCTTTTAACATTCGAGTATTTAAGTGTATATCTTTCTTTAAACAACACTGCAATTTACTTCATTTTTACAAATTCGAATCACTTTTTAGAAAATAGAATACTATTTCCCAATAAAACAGAGAAGTGTGTAAATCACAATTTTAACTAAAATTTAAAGTTCAAATTTAAAAAAAATAATTACATTGCGTCATAATAACACATTAATGATTTGAATTGTTAAATTCAAGGTTATTTCCAAGAAAAGCATTACAAATCAGTTTGTTCCATTATTAAAAGACAGACATTGAAAAGTTAAAATCACAAGTTATGATTGCCAATCCGTTAAAAAATATTAATCAAAAAATTAGAACCAAAATCTGGTCTTCTTTCGGATTTGTTTCTAAGACTTATCTTCTGGAAGCTTCTTTAAAATACAGCGCGGAACAAGAAAGAATTTTCAATGAAATGATTATTGAAAAGGATGCAAAAAATAAAAAAGCCAAACAAGAAGCTTATGATAAAGCTTTGTATGCTTCGTACAAAGGAATTGGCGCAATGGATTTCATAAATACAGTTTTAAAATAACCTTTACACATTTTCATAATTTATAATGCGACCTCACTTCCTTTCAGTGAGGCTTTTTTTTTGACATAGATTTTACATTTTTATCGAGTAAAATCGGGCTTTATTACTTACTTTAGCTATATTGAAAGTAAGAATATACCCTGTAAAATTATTAATATGGAAAACATCATAGAATCAGAAAATTACAAAATTCAAAAACCCGAACAGTGGGCTTCAAAAACTGATGATAAGCGACTGATCGAATATATAAAGGAATCTGATTTTTCAAAAAAACAAGTTGATGAAGGAAGAGATTTCTGCTACTTTTTAGATAAAATTTATTATACAAGTGATACAGAGAACAGCGAATACGCCTGCGTAGCATACACGCTCAACGAACCATCAAATCTGGAAAGTGCTTCTGCAAAAGATGTGATTGTAGAAGAAAATGAAACCTACATTATACATCGCATTAGTGTTCTTAGAGATGGTGTTTTAATTGACAAAATCCCAGATACAAAAATCAAGGTACTTGACAATGAAAACCAAAGTGAAGGCGGTGTATTGAGCGACAGCAAAAAAGTAAATATTACGATTAAAGATTTACGACTTTACGATATTTTAATTACGGAAGATTCTAGAATCAAAGTTTTTACTGATCGTGATTTCCTTCGAAAAGAGTTTCTAAAATATGTTTATGTAACTCCAAATACTTACTGGGCGTATGGAAACTATAAATTTACTTTGATTAGTGACCGAAAAGAAACAATTGCCTATAAGAAAACATTTTACAGGGATGAGGATGGGAATGTATTGCGACCCGAAATTAATTATCTGAAAAAAGGCGAAAGATTTGTAATTGAAAAAGAAAATTACATCAATTCTTTTGATGAAAATAGAGAAATTGCTCCTTACATTGATTTTGCTACAGATCGTAACTGGACGGATCTGGCTAACTATATTTCTCCTCTTTACGAAGAAATTTACAACAAATCTTCTTTAAGAGATTTTGCTCCAACTCTTGTAGAAAAATTAGATGCTATTGCAGATCAGGATGAAAAACTGCAGTTTGCAATTGATTATGTACAGAATCATGTTTATTATGTTTTTAATGCCGATGAAATGAACGGGCATAAACCACAGGAACCTGCTGTAACTTATGAGAATAAACAAGGAGATTGTAAAGCTAAATCGGTTTTACTGAAAGTAGTTTTAGATTATATTAATGTTGATTCTTCTGTGGTTTTGGTCAACTTTAATTCTGATCATTATATTAAATATTATCTGCCTTCTCTGCTAACCTTTAATCATGTAATTGTAAAGGTTAATTATAAAGACGAAACCTATTTTATAGATGCAACGGCAAGAGATGAATTTGGTTTAATTGAAAATCGTGGTTTTATATATTTTCTGCATTATCTTGAAGTAAAACCAAATAAGGAACTGGAAATTAAAAAATCGCATAGGTTCTCTTATTATGGAATTAATGAAAAAGCAGATTTCAACGCTCAAAATAATTCCGGCACATTAAAATTAACCAGCACTTATAAAGGAAATCGCGCTAATTATATGCGTAAATACTTTAAAAACACTAACAAAAGAGAAATTATCGACAGCTGGAATAACTTCTTGTTTTATGCTTTAAATTATTCGAATGACCGAAATGGAACGGATATTAGAACCATTTTTCAAAATGCCGTAATCGATATTGTAAGTGATGATAAAAGATTGAACGAATTTACCATTCAATACAGCGCTTCTATTGAAAATCCTTATTTTGTTGATGTGCAGAAGAATCGTTTTTTAATGTATTTTGATCGAAATGTAGTAAAAAATACGGCCAGAGATTTTATGCATACAGACATTCCGTTTTGGCATAATTTTGATAACGAAAGATATGAGATCAATCTTCAGACTGATCAAAGAATAGATACCGAAGAGAAATATACCATTCAGGAAAGCACAATTACTAATCCGTATTTTGATTTTACAAGCCGTAAAAAAGTAACTAAAAACGGAGCATCTGTAATTATCGATTTCAAGCCTTTGTCAAATTTGGAAATTCCTTCAAGTGATTTTGAAAAATTCAGAAATGACCATCATTCTATCGCCGATAGTAATTATGGAATTGGCATTGACATTATTGAACAAGGTTTTTTAAATCTTGTAAAATTCAACTTTAAAAAACGTCTTAAATAATTTTAATAAAAAAATGGGGCTTTTTACAGCCCCATTTTTTATAGTTTATGATCAATTTCTAATTAGCAAGCAATTCAAAATCTGATTTTAATTTAATATCTGCTGACGAAGCGCCAATCATTACTTCAAAATCTCCCGGCTCAGCCGTCCATTCTAATTTGTCATTGTAGAACGAAATTTTTTCTTTATCAATTGTAAACTCGATTGTTTTAGATTCTCCTGCATTTAATTTCACTTTCTTAAAATCTTTCAGTTCTAAAACGGGTCTCACAACAGATCCGAATTTATCTTTTAAATACATCTGAACAACTTCTTCTCCAGCAACTTTTCCGCTGTTTTTTAATTGGAAAGAAACTTTAATCGTTTCGCTGCTTTTTACTTTCAGTGCTGATAATTTCAAACCAGAATAATCAAATTTGGTATAACTTAATCCGTATCCAAAAGCATATTTAGGAGAGTTTTTTAAGTCGATATAAGCTGAAACATAATTAGTTTCATTTTCACTTTTAGCTGGTCTCCCAGTGCTGAAATGATTGTAATAAATTGGCACCTGCCCCACTTCTCTTGGAAAAGTCATTGGCAATTTTCCAGACGGATTGTAATCTCCAAATAAAACATTGGCAATTGCATTTCCTGCCTCTGTACCCAGCCACCAAGTATATACGATTGCCGGCACATTATCTGCTGTCCAATTAAAAACAAGGGGTCTTCCTGCATTAATTAAAACTACAACCGGTTTTCCTGTAGCCTGAATCGCTTTTACTAAATCTTCCTGAACTCCTGGCAAGTGAAGATCACTTCTGCTTTTTGCCTCACCGCTCATATCGCGTCTTTCACCAATACTCAAAATAACTACATCAGCTTGTTTGGCCGTTGCTACAGCTTCCGCAAAACCGTCTTTATTATCTCCATCAACTTCACAGCCTTTAGCGTAAAGCAGTTTTGTGTTTTTACCTACTTTATTTTGAAGTCCGTCCCATTGCGAAACCACCCATTTATCGTAATCAACTTCTGGAAGTTCTACAGACCAAAATCCCATATTGGCTTTGTATTCTTTAACCATTGGTCCGATAAAAGCAATTGTTTTTACACTTTTAGAAATTGGCAAAGTTTGGTTTTCATTTTTTAATAATACAATACTTTTTTGTGCCACTTCAAGAGTTGCTTTTCTATTTGCTGGATCTGATAATGCTTTTTCTGCACGTTTTTCATCCGAATATCGGTAAGGATCATCAAATAAACCTAGTTCGAATTTTTTGCGAAGTATACGTTTTACAGCATCGTCAATTAAATCAATAGAAACTCTTCCTTCTTTCACCAAAGCCGCTAGATTGTAACGATAGGCATTACTTTCCATATCCATATCACTTCCTGCGGTAATGGCGACGTAAGTCGCTTCTTTTAGATCTTTAGAATAACCGTGAGCCACCATTTCTCCAATTGATCCCCAATCTGAAACTACGAAACCTTGAAAGTTCCATTTTCCTTTTAAAATATCTCTTTGCAAGTGAGCATTTCCAGTTGCCGGGATTCCGTTAATATCATTAAATGAATTCATGAATGTTGCTTGCGCCTGCATCTAAAGCGGATTTAAAAGGTGGTAAATACGTTTCAAGCGAGCATTCTTTCGCTCATATCTACAGAGTTATAATCTCTTCCGCCAACACCTGCGCCATAAGTCGCAAAGTGTTTTACACAAGCCATAACGGAGTTTAAATCTCCCAATTTATTTCCTTGAAAACCTTTTACTCTTGCGTAAGCAATTTTAGAACCTAGATAAGTATCTTCTCCCGCACCTTCCATTACACGTCCCCAGCGAGGATCACGACCAATATCTACCATTGGAGCAAATGTCCAATGGATTCCGCTTGCTGACGCTTCTGTAGCGGCAACTCTTGCTTGCTAACTCGATCGCATCTAAATCCCAGCTCATCGCTTCTGCTAATGGAATTGGAAATGTAGTTTTGTATCCGTGAATAACATCTTGACCAAACAACAATGGAATTTTAAGTCTTGACTGCATGGCCAATTCCTGATATTGTCTGGTATATTTTGTTCCAACAACATTTAGCATCGAGCCAATTAAACCTGATTTAATTTCGGTTTGTTTGTTTGGATTAATAGTAATTGGCCCCGTAGCAGAATTGTCTCCTGTGTACTGGTTTAACTGTCCAATTTTTTCTTCAATTGTCATTTTCTTCAATAGATCATTGACTTTCTGATCTATTGTCTGCTGTTGTGCCGACGCAAAAAGCGAAAACAGCGACAAAGTGATTGTGGTTACTTTCTTCATAAGTTTAAGTTGTTTACCAAACATAAGTAGCAACAGCACCTGCGTTTAGTGTGGTTGAGGTTTGTTTTTGGTTGTATTTAATATTAAAGGTTTCTGCCGAAGCTCCGTCATTTTCTACAATCAGAACGATTTGTCCTAACGGAGTTTTAAAAGAAACATTGTGTAAATTTCCAACTATATCACTTCCGATTCTTACTGAACCTTCTGGAACAAATTTAGAAGCGTGCCCAATAATATAATATCCTACCTCTCTTTTTATATTTTGATTTTGATCGATCATCAAAGCGCCTTTGCAGGTCGAACATCCTCCGGGTGTAAAAGGTTTGTAAAACTCATCATTGGCCAATCCCCATGAAAGTGCATTTTTACTCCAATTACGCATGGAACCGATTACCACATTTTTTACACTCCATTTTAAGTCGGTTTCAAAATTAGTTCCTGTTCCTGTATATTGTTCGGTAAAATACAAATCTTTATCTGGAAAAGCATTATGAACCGTTGTCAAAGCACTAATGTCGCCTTCATATAAATGAAAAGCCGAACCCGTAACAAAAGGATTTGCTTTTGGATCTTTTAAAATAGTCAAAGGATATTCTGGTTTATTGCAGTTATGATCGTAAACAATAATTTTGGTTTTGATTTTAGCTTTCGCGAAAGCGGGACCTAAATGATTTCCAATAAAATCTGCCTGTTGTTCTGCGAGCATTAATAAACTTGGATTATTTCCTGGATGCAAAGGTTCATTTTGGGGCGTAATGGCGTCAATAACAATTCCGTGTGATTTCATTGCCTGAATATATTTCACGAAATATTCGGCATAAACCTGATAGTATTTGGGTTGTAAACTACCGCCTTTCGAGCTTCCGTTATCTTTCATCCAAACTGGAGGCGACCACGGAGAACCCATTATTTTTATCTTCGGATTTATAGCTAGAATTTCTTTTAAAACCGGAATTACATCTTCTAAATCTGGTCCTAAATTGAATTTTTCCAGTTTTAAATCGGTTTGCCCTTCCGGCAGATCATCATACGAAAAAACTTTTTCATTCAAATCTGATGCTCCAATACTAATTCTCAAATAACTTAAACCAATGGCATCTTCTTTTCTAGAAAATAACTCTTGAAGCAAAGCTTCTCTTTTTGGTTTATCTAGTTTTAAAATGGCCTGAGCACTTCCTCCCGTTAATGAAAAGCCAAAACCTTCTATAGTTTGAAATTTCTGAGAAGGGTTTACCTCAATTGTCTGATTTGAATTTGTTTCTGCATTGAAAACCAAATCAGACTGTTTTTTTAGTTTTGAACTTTCATCTGAAGTTGTAATCCAAGATTCTACTTTTCCAGAATTAGCTGAAGCATTTTTTGAAGATCCACAATTGAACTGCATCATAATTAGAGGCAGTAAAACCAGAATCTGAAGTTTTTTGTTGCTGTTTTTCATTTAATCTATTTCTATTAAAACAGGTAAATGATCCGAGGGATATTTTAAATCTTTAGAATCACTCAACACTGCATGTTTTTGAATGTTAAGTCCGCTATTTTTTGAGACAAAAATGTAGTCTAACAATAATGTTACGGGTTCATTGTGTTTAAAATCGTTGAAGGTTCCTGAAGGGCCAAAAGGTTTTTCTTTTGAAACATCTTTGGTATCATTCATCACTTTTTTTATCTCTACGATTTGTTTTGTATCAGGTTCTGAATTAAAATCTCCCATTAAAAAGGCTGGGTAATTTTTAGTATTTAATTCTTTTATTTTAGAAAGAACAAGCTGAACGCCTTTTACCCTCGCTTCTTCGCCCATATGATCTAAATGCAGATTGAAAATCCAAAATGTTTTTTTAGTTTTCAAATCTTTAAAAAGTCCGTATGTACAAACTCTGTTGCAGGTCGCATCCCATCCTCTCGAAACTACATTCGGTGTTTCTGATAACCAAAATGTATTGGATTGTTCTACTTTAAATCGGTCTTTTTTATAGTAAATCGTACAAGCTTCGCCCAAACCGCCTTCTTCTCTTCCTATTCCAAATCTGTTATAATTTGGCAGAGCCGATGCAATATCTGTAACTTGATTTGGCGTTGCCTCCTGCACTCCAAAAATATCTGGGCTGTAAAAACCAATTTGAGAAGCAAAATAATCTTTTCGTTTTGGCCAGGCATTTTCTCCGTCTGAAGCAACATCTAAACGAATATTGTAGGTCATAATTTTTAAATTCTGACCATAGAATGAGTTGACAGCTAAAAGCAACATTACTGCGCAAACAAGTTTGTTTATCTTTTTCATGTTAAAAAATTTTAATCTGTAAATCTAGTGTTTCCGAGACTTTGCAGAAAAAAAATCTATTTAAAACTTATGTTAATTATATACTCTCACATAGTCGATTTCGTAAACAGCACTTTTGAAGTTTGGATCAACAGCTCCGCCAAAATTGCGCCCATTGCGAAATTTAAAATCACAAAAAACTTGGCATTAAATGGTGTCGTACTTGAGTTTTTGTATGTGTAAAATAAATTATCGTCTACATAAAACTTGATACTTTCTGCACTCCATTCCGCCGCATAAATATGATAGGCTGTCGTTGAAGTTGGATTTGTTGTTGTCGCTGTATCAGGAGTATTTCCTGAACGGCCTGGAGAATGTAAAGAAGAGTGGATCACGTTTGGTTTATTTCCTACTGATTCTAAAATGTCGATTTCTCCGCATGCAGGCCATCCAACTGTATCAAGATTGTCTCCTAATAACCAGAATGCAGGCCAAGTGCCACCGCCGACTGGTAATTTTGCGCGTATTTCTGCTCTTCCGTATTTAAATGAAAATTTTCCTCTGGTAAGCATTCTTGCCGATGTATATTGGCTTCCCATATACTCTTCTTTAATCGCTTTAATTTTTAAGATTCCGTTTTCGATGGTTACATTTTCTGGACGTTTGGTGTAATACTGTAATTCATTATTTCCCCAGCCGTCTCCAGTTCCTGTATTATAATCCCATTTGTCATTATTTGGTGCGCCAGCAACATCAAACTCATCTGAAAATATTAGCTTTCTTGCGACGAAAATATTTACTGTTGTAGAAGTATTGGTATATTTTATTCCATTAAATGTGGTAACTTCAATAGTATAGGTTTTAGTACCGGGTTCGGTAAATTCATATGAGAAACTACTCGTTGTAGATTCTTTCGTTTCATTATTTACCTTTATTTTATATGATTTTGCATCTGCGACCGTAATGGATAAATTTATTTTTCCACTTCCGTCTCCATTTGGCATTTCAGCAGTTTTACCTACTACATCAACCTGAACAGAAATTTTATCAGGAACTACTACAACAGGATTTTCATCGGTCGCATCGTTACTACTGTCTGCAAGATTGAAATATAAATAATAAGATTAGTGTAAACACACCCGCCCTATTTGCAAGATTTATTGTTTTCATGATTAAGTTGGTTATTAGTTAATAAATTGAATATCAATATAGATATAATTTGTCTATTTTTTGCTTTTAATACTAACAAAGTCAAATTAGTTCAGCTTAAAACTTCCTTTTTCAAATGTTTCAGGAATCTATTTCCAAGTATATGTTCCAACTGATCCAGCTTCCAGAGAAGCGGTAGCCCATTTCCCGTTAAATTTAATATTAAATGTTTCTGTTGCCGATCCGTCATTTTCAACAATTAAAACTTTAGATCCTGAAGGTGTGATAAAAGCAACGTTTTGTAAATTTCCTCCCGAATTACTTTCAATTCGAACAGAGCCCATCGGAACAAATTTTGACGCATGTGCAATTATGTAATAGGCTACATTACGCTGATAACTGTCTGTTGACGTAATCGTGATCGCGCCTTTGCACATGGTACAGTCGCCATCTGTATGAGGGCCATAATTGGCATTATTGGCTACATTCCATTCTAAGGCATTCTTGCTGTAGTTTCTCATTGAACCGATAATTACATTTCTAGTATGCCATTTTAAATCGCCGGCAAATTGTCCTTCTGAAGACGTCCATTGTTCTGTAAAATATACATTTTTAGTTGGAAAAGAATTGTAAACATTGGTAAGAGCGCTGATATCTCCTGCATATAAATGAAATGCTGATCCATCCACAAAAGGAAATGCATCGGCATCTGCCAAAACAGCTTTTGGATAATTAGGATTATCACAATTGTGGTCGTAAGCAATAATTTTTACCTTTAGATTTGCGGACTTTGAATGCGGGTCCTAAATTATTTTTAATAAAATTGGTCTGATCCAGTGCAGACATATACATACTCGGATTATTTCCGTCATGAAGAGGTTCATTTTGAGGCGTTACAGCATCAATCGCAATACCTTCTGCTTTCATCTGCTGTATGTATTTTACAAAATATTTGGCATAAACGTCATAGTATTCTGCTTTCAATTTTCCTCCTTTAAAACTGTTTACGTCTTTCATCCAAAGAGGTGCAGACCAAGGTGTTCCTAAGATTAAAATTTTAGGATTAATTGCCAGAATTTCTTTCAGCATAGCAATTAGATTTTTGTCTTTTTCTAAACTAAATTTAGCCAGACTTAAATCTGTTTCTCCTGTTGCAAGATCATTATAAGTAAAAGGTTCTGCATTTAAATCTGAAGCTCCAATACTTATTCTGATATAACTTATTCCAATTGAATTTTCTCCAGCTCCAAATAATTCCTGCAAAAGAGCAGTTCGTCTTGTGGCATTTAATTGATTCATTACCTCTACGCTTCCTCCAGTTAATGTATATCCGAAACCGTCAACTGTTTGATATTTCTGAGCTTCTTTAACTTCAATAGTACTGTAAGTATTTGTAGTGGTGCCAAATCCTAATGTTCCAGATTGCTTTGCCAGTAAAACGCTTTGATCTCCTTTTGTAAGCCAAAAATCGACATCGTTTGTAATGACTACGGGCGGATTTACCACTGGTGGATTTACAGGAGGATTTTCGACTGTATCATTTGAAGACGAACATTTTACCTGAGCCAGTACGGCTGTCATAAAGAAAAATGCTTTTATGGTATTAGTAATATTCAATTTCATTTTCTTGTTTATTTAGTTAGCGCACCATTAATATACAATCGTCTGTATAGCATGTGCTGGAATAGTAATAGTATTTTTTGTCGTTTGATTTTCTAAAGAATAAACAATCTCTTTTTCAGATTGATTCATTATGATAGTAATCAATTGTCCGTCAGAATTTTTAAAAGAAGTACTCAGTAAAGATTTATCACTTATTTTTTCTATTATTCTTTTGGCATTTGGTCTGATGAATTTGGAGAAATGTCCAATATAATAATACATTGGGGTGTATATTAATTCGTCTTTTACAGTGTTGGCATGAATTGGTGCAAAACAGAAATTACCAACATGATTTGGGCCTCCGTTTTGATCTAAAAGAATATTCCAATCTGTCCATGCAACTGTTCCGTTATTAAAATCGTTAATTATATTGATTCCGTAACGCTCAGCATTTCCCCAAAACTGATATTTTTTAGCATCAAATCTTTCGATGCGACCTTCAGTAAAAATTAAATTTTTATTTGGAAAAGCTTCGTGAACCTTTGCAACAGATTCGAATTGAGGCGGACCTCCATTCCAAGTTTCATACCAGTGAAATCCAATTCCCCATGCGTATTTAGAAACTTCAGGATCCGAAAAAACAAGATTAGCGCGTTTTTCCAGCATATCTCCTCTATTATGATCCCAAATTATAATATTTTTAGAACCAAGTCCTTCTTTCTCTAAAGTTGGTCCTAAATGATTTTTAAGAAAATCTCTTTCAGCTTCGGGGGTATAAATACAAGATTCCCAGCTTTGTTTGGCCATTGGTTCATTTTGAACTGTTAATCCCCAAATCGGAATTCCTTCTTTTTCATATGCTTTTATAAACTTAGCATAATACAATGCCCATGATGGAGCAAATTCAGGCAATAAAACGCCGCCGTGCAAAATATCATTATTGTCTTTCATGAAAGCTGGGGGACTCCATGGACTTACAAATAATGTTAGTTTTCCGCCGGCTGTTTCAATTGCTTTTTTGATTAATGGAATTCTATATTTTCGATCGTGATCTATATTGAAGGTTTTTAGTTCTTTGTCTCCTTCTGCAATATAAGTGTAGCTGTCACTGCTAAAATCACAGCTGTGAATATTTGTTCTGGCTAAAGAATAGCCAATGCCCATATTTTTATCGTAATAGGCACTTAAAAATTCCTGTTGTTTTTTAGGAGATAATTTAGCGAAAACTTCTGCACTTGCATCTGTAATTGCACCTCCAATTCCGAGAAAAGTCTGGTCTGTTTTTTCGGTATTTATAATAATAGATACTGTTGTATTTTTTTGTTGTGTAGTGTTGTTTGAAATTAGATCATTTGATAATGATAATTTCCAATTGGTATTTTCGGCAGTAGTAAAAACCTTTATTTTATTATTTTTCTGCGATGACGCATTGTTTTTTTGAGCCGTAAGTTTTGTAAAACAGCTTAATTGGATTAGTATAAAGGCTGACAGCACTATTTGAGTTGTGGCTTTCATATTGTTTTATAAACAGTTTTTAAATTAAAAGTAAGAGAAGACCAACAGGATGATTCAAATTGATCTTCTTTCTTACTTTACTACAAAATATTAATAAACAAGCGTTTGTATAGCTCGAGGCGGAATTTTAACCGCTGCTTTTTCAGCTCCAATAATCAAATTATAAGTAAGCTCATTTTCTGACTGGTTCATTACAACTGTCGCCATAGTTCCATCAGTATTTAAAAATGAAGTGCTTAATAGTGCGCTTCTGCTAACTGCAGTGCTCACTCGTACAGCGTTTGGACGAATGAATTTAGAAAAGTGTCCTATGTAATAAAAAGACGGCGTATAAATTAATTCCCCTGTTGTTGTATCTGCATGAATTGGTGCAAAACAAAAATTTCCAACGTGATTTGGGCCTCCATTTTGATCCAATAGAATATTCCAATCTGTCCAAGCTACAGTTCCGTTGTTAAAATCATTAATCATATTGATTCCGTAACGTTCTGCATTACCCCAGAATTGATACTTTGTCGCATCAAATTTTTCAACACATCCTTCTGTAAACATTAGTTTTTTATCTGGATAAGCTTCATTTACTTTGGCAACATTATCAAACATTGGCGCACCGCCAGACCAGGTTTCGTACCAATGAAATCCCATTCCCCAAACGTACTTTGTCGCTTCTGGATCAGAATAAATTACATTGGCACGGTAATTCATTAAATCGCGGTTATGATCCCAAACAATAATTTTTTTATCGCCTAAGTTTTCTTTTTTCAAAGTAGGTCCAAGATATTTTTTGATAAAATCTCTTTCCGCTTCGGCTGTATAAATACAAGATTCCCAAGTCTGTACCGCCATTGGTTCATTTTGTGTCAAGTACCCCAGATCGGAATTCCTTCTTTTTCGTAGGCTTTTATAAACTTTGCATAAAAATTTGCCCAAGTCTGATAGTACTCTGGAAGCAGTGTGCCACCTTTTAATACATTTTTATTGCTTTTCATAAAAGCATTTGGCGACCAAGGCGCAACATAAGTTGTCAATTTTCCACCAGCTTTTTGAATAGCTTGTTTTATTAGAGGAATTCGATACTGCCTGTCATGATCAATAGAAAAAGTCTTCAAATCTTTATCTCCTTCTTCGATATAAGAATAGCTTCCACTGCTAAAATCAGAACTTTGAATTGTTGTTCTTAGCAAAGAATAGCCAATACCTTTTTGTTTATCGTAGTAAGCATTTAAAAATTCTGCTTGTTTTTCTTTTGAAAGTTTAGCAAATATTTCGGCGCTTGCGTCTGTAATAGCGCCGCCGATTCCCATAAAAGTCTGAAACTTTTTTGCTGGTTCAATAAAAACCGAAAATTCAGTTTCTAGAGGTTGTTTCTTTGCAGAAAAAGTCAAATTATCTGTTGATGTTAATCGTAACTTTGAGTTTTCTGCTGTGGTGTAAACGGTTATTTTTCTGCCATTGGCTGTAAATTCTTTTTTTGTTTTTGGCTGTTGTGCAAAAGTCTGCAACGACAAACAAAAGGCATAAAATATTTAGACTATTTTTTTTCATTCGCTCCCAATTATTAGTGTTTTTTAATTGAAGTTTTGGAGAAATCTAAAACTGATTTTTAATCTCTTTTAAAGAATTTAAAAAATAGCCCATACTCATAATGATTATGGGCTATTTACAACCAAACTTAAACTTAACTTAACTCTTTATTTTCCTCTTAATTCGATTTTTGAAACGGTGATTCCATCTTTAGTAAACGTGTTACCGCCAGAACGAATTAATAAATAGATTTTTCCTGTTTCAGAGAATTTTACCACGTTTGTAACTGTTCCCGTTGCATCATTTTTAACACAGCCTACAGTAGAAAGCATTCCAGAGAAACCTGCTTTTGCACAGCCGTCCCAAGTACTTAATCCCATTACTTTGTTGTCTTTGTACTCAACCCCAGATTGTGGAGCAGATTTCCCTGCATAAACCTCTAACCAAGTTTCATCAGAACCGCTTGGACTTGAAACACGCATGTTGATGGTGTATTCTTTGTCTTTTACAACATCGATTGCTTGATAAATTCCTTCTTGCGCCCATCCTCCTGGAGAGTGAATTGTTGCGCTATTATTTGCAAATGACCAAAAAGCGGCACCAGTAGCGCTAAGATTTAAAATAGTCCATTTTGCCTGATCTTCTGCTGTTGCAAAAGAGCCGCCTTGTACTAAATTTCCTTTTAGCGGATCTGAAGTTGCCACTACTACTTCTTTTGAAGCTGAAGCTGTACCGCCTCCACTGCCAATAGCTGTATGTGTAATAGTGTAAGTTCCTGCATCTGGCAACGATATTTCTTCTTCCATTTTACCAGCATATTGTCCTGCACCAGTATCCCAAAAAGATTTTAAAACACCTTTTGGCTGTGCGCTTAATTTATAGGTATTGACTTTACCTTCTACAGGAGTAACGGTAAAAGATGCATCAACATTTTCGTTTGTTAATCCATTATCAACAATGGAATCATCTGGCTGACAACTTGTAAAACTTAATACGGCTGTCATAAAAAACAATGCTAAAAACCCTTGTTTTTTCATTAAATTTATTTTCATATGATATTGTATTAGCTAAATTAGTACTGAGGATTTTGTACAAGTTTTGTGTTTTCTAAATCTTTTTGCGGAATTGGCCAAACTTCGTTTTTTCCAGCAACAAATCCTTCACCAGCAAGAACCGAAGTCGCTTTTCCTGTTCTTACTAAATCGAACCAGCGATGTCCTTCTCCAGCCAATTCTAATCTTCTTTCGTTAGCAATAGCATCTAATGAAACTGGTACAGAACCTAATCCAACTCTGGCTCTTACAGCATCTAATAAAGCTTGTGCTCTGGCTCCAGTTCCTCCAAGTGCCTCTGCTTCCATTAAATACGTATCTGCTAAACGAATTGCATACATATCTTGTTTGTAATTTAAAGCCTGTGCTCCTCCTCCTTGAGAAGTATCAGAGTTTAATGGCATAAATTTCTTTAAGAAATATCCCGTATCCTGATCACCCGGTGCATAATCTCTTGCGCCAGATGCTTTTAGTGCCAGCATATCAACAATTGTAGCGTCAAAGCGCGGATCTCCTTTTAGGGCATTGTATAAACTTGCAGTTACAGGATTAAAACTCCATCCTGAGATATAATCTGGTATTGTAGTTGTTTTTCTGCCATAACCTCTTGGTCCAACCATTATATTAACAGAGTTACCTTCGTCATTTCCGCCTCCCCAAAATCCCCAGTCTGCATTACTTTTATCAGTATGCATAATTTCGATAATAGATTCTGTATTAAGCTTATTACTGATTACCCATAAATCTGCATAATTGCCAAGCAGTTTGTATCCGTACATGCTCGTTCCTCCCGGCGTACCATTTACATCTGCAAATTCAGCAGTTGCTAGAGAGTTCTTTCCTTCGTACAAATAAACTTTTCCTAATAAAGCCTGCACAGATCCTTTAGAAAAGCGACCTCCTTCAGTTGCATAATTAACTGTATTTGGTAAAGCGGCTTTGGCTTCAATTAAATCTTTCTCAATTTGAGCATATACTTCTTCTGGAGTAGATTGTGTAATAGTATAGGTTTCTGCTGGCGAAAGTGGTGCTGTAATTAATGGTAAGTTTTTAAAAGTTCTTACTAATTCAAAATAGTAATATCCTCTCATTGCTTTTGCTTCTGCGACAAAACGCACTTTTTTAGCCTCGTCCATTTTTACATTTGGCAATTTTTCCAACAAGATATTTGCTCTTGCTATACCTTGAAAAAAGTCTCCCCAGAAACTTCTCGGCATATTGATTTTATCCAATGTATAGTTATCAAAAGCATGAATTCCTGCTCCGTCTCCAGGTCCCCCGCCTCCAGCGTAAAAATCATCTGAACCTGCATTTAGCATACAGACCATATTTTCAAAACCTTTGGATTGTTTTCCCATTATATCGTAAGTGGCAACCAATGCTGAAAATGCTTCTGTTTCATCTTTATAATAGTTGTCCACTAATGGCGGCCCTTTTGGATCTACTGTTAAAAAATCTTCCCCGCACGAAGAGCTAAGAAGCAATAATCCAACTGCGGCGAATGAATATCTTATATTTTTAATTTTCATGATTCTAAATTTTAAAATTGTAAATTAACCCCTAACATTACAGTTCTAGCTTGTGGATAATATCCTTTATCGATACCTAAAACTCCTCCACCAATTTCTGGATCATAACCAGAGTATTTTGTAAATGTCAATAAGTTTTCACCAGTCAAATAAAGTCTAGTTTTTGAAAGACCAGCTTTTGATACCACATCACTTGGCAGGCTATATCCAATTTGAATGGTTTTGATTCTCCAGTAATCTCCATTTTCTAAATAAAAATCAGACGGACGTGAGAAGTTTTTATTGTTATCAACTGATGATAAAATTGGATAAGAATTAGTAGATCCTTCACCAGTCCAACGTCCTAATGCAGATGTTTGATAGTTTGCATCTGTAATATCCAGACGGCGAAGTCCTTGAAAAATTTTGTTTCCAACTGCTCCTTGGGTAAAGATTAATAAATCAAAGTTTTTATAATCTAAATTAATTGTGAAACCATACGTATATTTAGGCAGAGGGCTTCCGATAAATGTTTTATCATCATCTGTAATTGTTCCATCTCCATTAAGATCCTGCCATCTAAAATCACCTGGTCTTGCATCTGGCTGAATTAAACCTCCTGTCGCATTAGTATACGCGCTGATTTCTGCTTGATTTTGAAAAATCCCTTGTGTTTTAAACCCGTAAAAAGAATTATATGATTCTCCTACCTGCGTTCTTGTAACAGGACCCATGTTTTGGAAAGAAGCATCTCCAGAAATAAACTGAATACCTCGTCCTAAATTTGTAACTTCATTTTCTAAGTAAGAAATATTTCCACTTAAGCCAATGTTAACCTGACCAATTCTTTTGCGGTAAGACAATTCTAAATCAATACCTTTATTTTGCATGTCTGCAATATTTGCAGATGGTCTTCCTGGGCTTCCAACGTGACCTGGCAAATCGATATCTTGTAAAATACCTGTAGATTTTTTGATATAAAAATCAGTTGTTAAAGACAAATCATTAAAGAAAGTAACATCAAACGCAACGTTGGCCTGACTAGTTTCTTCCCATTTCAAATCTGGATTTGAAGGTGCATTTGGACTGTTTCCAATTACAACAGAACCTTGATTTCCTATTGTATAATTTCTACCTGATCCAATTGTAGGCAAGAATTTGAAGTCTCCAATAGCATCACTACCTGTAATTCCGTAACCTCCTCTAAATTTCAATTGCGTAACTACTTTATTTTCCGGCCAGAAATTTTCTTTTGTCGGCACCCATCCCAAAGAGAATGATGGAAAAGTTCCGTATTTATTATTTTGACCAAAACGAGAAGAACCATCACGACGCACAATACCCGTAACAAGATATTTTTCTTTATAATCATAATTTAACCTTGCAAATAACGAAGTCACTTTATGTTCGTAGCCATCAGAAGCAGAAGCAGTAATATCATCTGTTATAGCACCTGAGTTGAAAGTCGCTTCATCAAAATTAGTGGCTGGCAGGTTTTTGTAAGTAACTGTAGAACCCGAAGTAATATTATCGATGTATGCTCCCTGTCCAACTAATACTGTGAAGTTATGATCATCAATTTGTTTTGTATATGAAACAGTGTTTTCAATATTCCATCCAAAACCTTTGTTTGTATTACGTGTCAAACTATTATTTGGGTTAATAGTCGAAGAGTTAAAGTAAAATACGGGTGTAAAACTTTCCGAACCCCAATATGCTAATTTACCACCTAAAGTACTTCTAATTTTTAAACCTTTGATCGCTTCTAATTCTAAATAAGCGTTTCCAACAAAATTATCAGACCAGCCATAATTTCCTAATCTTGTTTGAATGTATGCTAGTGGATTACTCATTTCTTGAGTTACATCTTGTGAAACTCCGTAAGGATTTCCGTTCGCATCTCTCAAAATAAAAGGCTGATTATATGGATAGCCAGTTGCAACAGTTGGATCTGTAACAATAGCAGGCGTTGTTGGATCTAAATTAATAGCAGAACTTAATGGTCCGCCATATTCGTTATTTGTATTTCCAATTCCAACATTCTTTTCGTGAGAATAACCTAAAGTCTGACCAAAAGTTAATCCTTTTACAATTTTATGCGTAGAGTTTAAACGAATGTTTTTTCTGTTGTAATTAGAAATTGGTGTTGCTACAATACCTTCTTGATCTAATAAACCAAAAGAAACGTAAAATGTCGAAACATCATTTCCTCCTGATAAACTTAATTCGTGCCCTGTTTTTTGAGCATTATCATTAAAGATTGTTTTTTGCCAATCTGTCCCCGCTCCATATGAAGATGCATTAGGATAAGGAAGTGTGTAAGGCTTTGCAGGATCTGGTGTATAACCATTTGCATATCTCTCATTCATTAAAGTAGCATACTCTGTCGCATCAAGTAAATTTAGTTTTCTTGCTTCTTTGCAGAAAAACCTGTGTACCCATTATAGTTTACACTCATTTTTCCTGATCTACCCTTTTTAGTAGTAATAAGGATTACCCCAGTTGCAGCTCTGGCTCCATAAATAGCTTGAGATGCTTGCATCTTTTAAAACCTCCATAGAAGCAATATCTGATTGATTCAAATATCCAATTCCTCCTGAATCAACAATTACACCGTCAACAACCCATAGCGGTTCATTATTTCCAAACGAAGTAATACCTCTCACACGTATTGTAGAAGAAGATCCAGGCTGTCCAGCATTTGCTTGCAATAGTAACCCCAGAAACCCTTCCTTGAAGAGACTGCTCCACTCTAGTTATTGGTAAATCTTCAAGATCAGAAGCTTTTACACTAGAAATTGCACCAGTTACAACAGATTTCTTTTGAGTACCATATCCAACAACAACAACTTCATTTAAAGACTGTGATTCTGGTTTTAATTGAATTGAGATTTTAGTTCTTCCATTTACAGCTTCAGTTACTGTAGCGTAACCAATAAACGTAATGGTTAAAGTTCCATTTGAAGGAACTTGTATCTGAAATTTTCCGTCGAAATCAGACGCAGTAGATTTAGTAGTGCCTTTTAATAAAACTGTTGCGCCTGGAACAGGCATTCCACTTTCATCATTTATCATTCCACTTACTGTGACATCCTGAGCCACAGCTATAACCGAGAATAATAAAGATGAAATACAAAAAACAAGTAATTTTGTTAATTTCATTTTTCTAAAAATTTTGGTTAATTAATTAGTAATTTGATGCAATACTAAAACTTAATTTTTACTTTTCGCATTTAAATATCATTACAAAAACACATCAAATTAAAAATTTTAATATTATAAAAACACATCAAAAAAAACACAAATAATTGATTTTTAAATATTTAGTAAAATAAAAAATAGTACTAAATAAAAGTTAAATAGAAAAATAAACACTACACACTGATATAAAAGAAATATAGCATGAAAAATTGCCAAGACTACAACGTGATAGTACTCTTAAAACTCACATAACGTCTTATTTTATAAACATTTACAGTAACTTAACATGTGAAATTTCAAGAAATAAAAAAACAGAGAATATGATATTTTTACACTACTTTTTTTACATTATTAATAATTTGTATTTAATATTAAAATTCTTATATTTAAAAATAACAGCAAAGAATTTACTTTCAAATAAAAATTAAATAGGGAGAGAATTTTAAAATTAAAGCTTCAAAAAATTGATTTTAATTGATAATGGCGGCTACGTGAATTAGATATTTCTGTTAGTTTTAAAAAACTTAAATTAAAAAAGGATTTAGTGTTGTTTATTCTACTATATCTATCGTAAATAGTAAAATAATTGTCCATTAGACGTAAATAGAAGGACTCTACCGCATTATTATTTGTTTCTTACAACCATAGCTTATTATGCATTAAAGCAACCTGATACGACGAATTAAGGGTAGTAAGTAAAAATTAAATAGATTTATTTAGAGTGAGATGATATTAAACTGTTATTCAATGAAAAAAACTTATTGAAGTTAATTGAAGCTCATAAAAGCTTTCAAGGAGCTTTGTGAGAACTTTTAAGGAGAGAATTAGTTAGAACACTTTAAGGGAAGTAATTATCAAAAAATGCAGACTTCATTATATTTAGATGCTTAAAAATTAGAACATTAAACAACAAGAAAAACTTTAATTGTAGGTGTGAAAAAATAGCCCATAATCGAAATTATGGGCTAACCAGGCAATAAACTTAACTTAAACTAACCATAGTTTAAATCTTCTGAATAATTCATTCTAAAGTCGAATGAAATAAAATTGTTTGAAAAATCGAAAAAGGAAATTTTTAGCCTTCCTTTTTCGAAAATAACTAACATGAAATTATTATTGAGGTTTATAAACAAATGTCCAACCTGTACCAGGGTCTTTTAAACTTCTTGGCACGTATAATACTAATTCGTCTTCGGTAAGTGTGATAATGTTATACTCATTAGCAGTATTACCAGCCTCATAACCTAATATTTTTGAGTTTTGAATAATCAGTTTTTTATTAGTTGGATCCAAAACAAAACTTCCTTTTTCGGCAGTGGTTACGACCGTTTGATAATGATTGTAATTTGTCGCACTATTTAAGTCGAAATGCATTTTTCCGCTTACATCTAGAGGAGGACAACAATCTCCAGCATTCCACCAAGCACTCATCGCTGAATCTGGATTATCTGGAGGCGACATAAACCAGAACATCGCGCCTGTACCAGCAACACCATCAAAAACCCATGTCTTGCCTGTAACAGTATTTTCACTTACTAAGTCATACCAATCCTGATCCAGACGTGTATCTAATTGATCAATTTGAACATCTATTGTTTTGGTAAAAAATTCACCTCCTAAAGTTCCAATGAAAGTAAATGTAGATTTCCCTGGAATTGGGTATACAATTGTTACTTCATTCGTTAGAGCCTTCCCTAGGTTATAATCCCAATAACCTGTAACACCCGGAGTATCCATCTTTAAGGTAACTTTATTACCTCCCGGAGTACTATGAGTAGCTGTCAAATTAACTCCTGCAACATCTGTAGAATTTGTCAGTTGCTGCTCGTCTACAATTGGGTCGCATGCCGAAAAGACCAGCATAAACGCGACAATTAATAAATATTTTATATTATGAATTTTCATGTTTCTAATTATTAATGGTTATTAAATATTACCAACCTGGGTTTTGTGTATAAACTCCGTTTAAAACTCTCATTTCTGTTTCTGGAATTGGAACTAAACCTTTAGTTTCTGGTCTATATTTTACGCTGTAATTAGCGTCAACACCTGAATTTCTAACTGGAATTACATCTGTAAACGAAGCTTCCACATCTCCCCAGCGAAGAATATCGAACCAGTGTATACCTTCGAAAGCAAATTCGTGTAAACGTTCCTCTTTTATTGCATTTAGAGAATATCCAACTGGTCCTAAGTTTGCTCTTAATCTCACAGCATTCAATCCTTCTGCTGTCTGCGTAATTTCTGAATGCATTAATAATACATCTGCAAAACGCATAAAGATAAAATCCTGAGCATGCATTAACTGCATATCGGCATTTGACCAAGAGTACATTTGAACAAACATACCAACATTTGATCCTGCCCCGTTATCATGTTGTAAGGATGCATATTTTTTATTAAAATATCCTGTTTCATGATCTCCTTTATCTCTAGCATAACCAGCTGTTCCTTGATCTGCTCTTCCAACTTCTAGGATAGAACCTCTTTTTCTTGGATCAAGATCTGACCAGTCGCTGTATAATTTTGGATTAATTGTACACCATCCCCAGCCTTCGCCAAATGGCACTTGTGAGTTACCACGCATTGAATTAAACAAAGCAAGTCTGTTGGTATAGATATTACCATTTGTCCAGCCCCAGTCACCAAATGAGAATCTTTGTACAAACATTGTTTCAAAGTTTCCTGTTCCAAAAGTTGGAGCAATACCGTCTTGACCTACCCATGATAACCCTTCTGTAGCGACCCAAGGGAGCACGTTTGTTCCAGCACTTTTATTAAGATAAGAATAAGCCCAAAGATTTCTAAAATCTGATGCCAATTTATGCCCGCTGTTATTAATACAATCCGTTAAATAAGAAGTCGCTTGCGTTCCCGTTATAGAACCACCATCAACCAGAGGAAGATCTGCAGTAGCTTTTTTCTCCACATTTGTCATATATCCAGTATAGAACAAATATACTCTTGCTAAATACGCTTCTGCAACCCATTTGTTTGCATGTCCGTAACGAGCCGTTGGAATACTAGTTATAGGGGTAGCAGGCATTGTTTCTATAGTTCGCTTTTAAATCTGAAGCGATCACAGCAAAAGTTTCTTCGTAAGTTGATCTGCCAACATATCTATCAGCATCATACGTCAAAATAAGCGGCACGCCTCCAAAAAATTTAGCTAATCTGAAATAAAAGAAAGCTCTCATAAATAAAGCTTCTCCCAATGCTTGTTTTTTAAAATCTTCAGCTTCAGTTGCAGTTTTAAAATTCTTAGAAAAATCTGCTAATGGAATTGCTTCTATAATAGCGTTAGCTCTCGAAATACCATTGTAAGATTGTTTCCACATATCATGATAGGTATCTTCAGCAGGATCTTCAAAATTATCTACCCATTTTGCTGTTTTATCATCTGGACCTCCATCGCCAAACATCATATTGTCCATCAAATTGGTACGCTATCTGCTCTTCACTATGAATATTTACTGTATAAATGGCATTATAAACACCAGACATTGCCTCTTCGATATCCGTTGGTGTCTTATAGTATGTACTCAAGCCTTTTTCTCCAAGATTATCCTGATCCAGATAATCATCACAACTTGCTGCCATAAAAATTGCAGAAACTGCTATAATATATTTTAGTTTTTTCATTTTGATTGTATTAATATTAAAAATCTGCACTTAATCCAAACATCACTGTTCTTGCTTGTGGATATAAACCTAAGTCAATTCCTGAAGCCCAACCTGCATCATGTCCGAAACGAACATCCGGATCCATACCATCATATTTAGTAAAAGTGTATAAGTTATTTACTGCAACATAAAACTTCAGATTACTAATGAACTTAACATCCTTTAGTACTTCATTAAAGTTATAACCTACAGTTAAATTGTTGATTCTTAAATAATCTGCATTATGCATATAGATATCAGAGATCTCATTTGTATTTCTATTTGATACAGAACTTAAACGAGGCATTTTGTTTGAAGTTCCTTCTCCGTGCCAGCGATCAAAAACATCTGAAGTGTAATTTTGTTTTGGACTATCAGAAAATGATCTGTAAGACTGCATGATCTGCATTCCGTATTTTCCAGCCATTGTAGTGTTCAAATAAACATTTTTATATTCGAAGTTTAACTGGATACCCAATTGAAAATCTGGATTTGGATCTCCTAACATTGTTTTATCTTTTTCATCAATAACACCATCCTCATTTAAATCTACAAAACGAACATCTCCAGGACGCTGATCCGCAAAATAAGGCTGTCCATTTGGACCTACATATTCATTAACCTCTTGTTGGTTTTGCAAAATTCCAGCAGTTTTAAAGCCATAAAAGTATCCAATTGGGTAACCAATCTGCGCTCTAGACACTTCTGAAGTTCCTTGTGATAATACGTGACTTGGTCCATGAATGATACCATCGGCATTTGCAACCTTTGTAACCTTGTTTTTGTTTCTCTGCCCCACTTAGAGTAAGTCCGTATTTAAAGTCTCCAATCTTATCTTTCCAGCTTACCGAGATTTCAAAACCTTTATTTTCAATATCTCCACCATTGATGTAAGGTGGTGTTGCTCCAGATGTTCCTGGAGGTTTAGCTTCAACTAACCAATCCTTTGTTGTTTTGTTGTACCAATCGAATGTAATACCTAATCTAGAATCAAATAAACTTGCATCCAATCCGAAATCTAACTGTTCTGATGTCTCCCAAGTAACCGCCGGATTTGGTACTCTAGCAGGATATGATGTTGGCCCAGAAACAGGTTTTGTATCTCCAAAAAAGTATCCAGGAAAAGCATAAGCAATAGTAGAAGAGTAGATAAAAGCAGGAATAGCTTGATTACCATTCTGTCCCCAGCTTCCTCTTAATTTTAAGAAGTTTATTGTTTTGGAAGTACTAGACATAAAATCTTCTTTTGAAATAACCCATCCTGCAGATACTGATGGGAAATTACCATATTTATAACCCTCTCCAAAATTAGAAGAACCATCTCGACGAATAACAGCTGAAAGAAGGTATTTTTCTTTATAATCATATTGTGCTCTTGCAAAATAAGACATAAGACCACCACCGCCAGCGACAGAATCAAATCCAGAATTAGTAATATCTGCTATTGAAGTAGCGCCTTTAGTATTATTTATATATGCATATCTTGGGTCTCCAGGATATAAAAGTCCATTTCGAGAACCATTTAAATTTGTATTTTCTATATTTTTAAACTGTTCGATTCCGACAACAGCATTAATATTATGATTTCCAAATTGTTTTTGATACGAAACTGTATTTGTCCAAGTAGAATTTGCTCCAAAATAAGAATATTGAGAAGCACCATCAACTGAATCATTGTACAATACTCCTAAGTGATAAGTTGGGTTCATAGATCTTCCATTTCCAAACCAAGAATCTATACCAAAAACCGATTTAAATCTAAGATTAGCAACAGGTTCGATCTCTACAAAAGCATTTCCAGCAACTTTATAATCTTTAGGATAATTGTAGTTACTTCTGTAAAATAATACTGCCAACGGATTTGTTTGGGTTGTAGATAAACCATCTAAAGAGGGAGAAAAACCAAATTCATTTATATTTCTCTCAATAGCTGGTCGCCAATAAGCTGGCTGTAACGGATTCTGAGTGATTGCATTGTGCAAATCATTACCATAAATATTTCCATTAGATACACCTCTATTTTGAGAATTAGTAAAAGTTATATTCTCACCTACAGTTATAATACTATGGCTCTCATTTTTTTTCAAAACCATTTGAGTATTCATTCTTGCAGTAAGCCTTTTAAATCCAGCATCTACGATATTACCGCCAATAATACCATCTTGATCATAATAGGAAAGCCCAAATGAATAAGTAATATCTTCACTACCTCCTGTTATATTAAGTGCATGACTTACAACAGGCGCATCTTTTTTAGACATTTCATTAATCCAATTTGTACCTTTCCAACCATTTTGAAGGTTTTGCCAAATTTCGTTGCCGTATTGAGTACCAGCACCAGGATAATTGTTTTCTAAGAAAGTATTATTTGTCAATATTGCCTGCCAGTCGTTTGGAGCAAGTCCATCATTAACACGGCCTTCGTCCATAATGTACATGTATTCTTGTGCATTTAAAGGATCTACATTTTTATAAATGTTTTGAATACCATAAAAAGAGTCATAACTAATTCTAGCTGGTCTTCCTTTACGCCCTTTCACGGTAGTAACCAAAACAACACCATTTGCGGCTCTAGAACCGTAGATCGCGGCAGATGCGAGCATCTTTTAATACATCTAGAGACTCAATGTCTGAAGGGCTCAAATAATCAATATTCCCAACAGTTACACCATCTACGATATACAAAGGATCTGAATTTCCAACTGTACCCAATCCACGAATAGTAACTTTTGTTCCTGCACCTGGAGCACCACTATTTCTAGTAACACTAATACCTGGAGCAATACCTTGAAGAGCTTCCATCGCAGAACCTGTATTTAATTCCTTAAGTGTTTCTCCCTTAAAGTTTGAAGAAGCGCCAGTAATTAAAGCTTTCTTTTGTGTACCATATCCAATTACAACAACCTCATTTAAACTTTGAGAAGCTCCTGTTAGTACAACATTCAGCTTAGTTCGGCCATTTACGACTTCAGTAACCGTATTAAACCCTACGAAACTAATAATCAAAGTTCCGTTTGAAGGAACGCTGATCTGAAATTTCCCATCAAAATCAGAAGCAGTAGCTTTATTGGTTCCTTTTATCAAAACTGATGCCCCTGGGACGGGTAGTCCACTTTCGTCATTTACGATTCCAGTTACCGTCACATCTTGAGCAAATGCGATAACTGAAAACAGTAAAGACGAAACACAAAAAATAAGTAATTTTGTCAATTTCATTTTTCTAAAAATTTTGGTTAATTAATTAGTAATTTAATGCAATTATAATGTTAAATTTTAAGAAAGTAGAATTAAAATTCTTTACAAAAACACTTCAACATAAATATTATTACACTACAAAAACACAACATTTTTTATTTAATTAATTAATTTACTGTATTTTAGCTTTGATAAAATTTTGTTATAAAAATGTTAATTAAAAAAAACGTATATTACATTGCTTTAATATCAACTACATCGTTGTAAATTAAAAATAATTTAAAAAAATAGATTCATTCAGATTGAAAAATCAACAATAGAACAACATTATTAAGCATTTCTAATAAAAATACATTTAAAATTTTATGAAATTCATAGTTAGACCACTTACACTTGTATTACTATTTTTCATACAAAATATCAGTTTTTCACAAGTTAAGAACATTGGAATTCCCGATATTAAAAACTATAAAAGATCTGAATATAAAGGCGGCACTCAAAACTGGAGTATAGACCAAGATAAAAACGGAAATATCTACTTTGCCAACAACAGCGGTTTAATTCAGTTTGACGGTTCGAACTGGCACAAATATTCATTACCCAATAAATCTGAAATTAGAAGTTTAAAAATTGATCTTGCCGGCAGAATATTCGTTGGAGGAAATAACGAATTCGGATATTTTAAAATTGATGCAAAAGGTATCTTACAGTATCATTCGTTATACAATTTATTAAGTCCAATTGACAAAGAAAACATTAATCTTATCTGGAGAATTCATCTTTTTAATGGAGAAATCATCTTTCAATCTTTCTCAAAAGTATTTTTTCTAAAAAACGAAAAGATAACCACTTTAAATGCACCACATAAATTTCAGTTTTCATTTTTAGTAGATAATCACCTCTATTTTCAGGATAAAACTCTTGGTGTACTGGAATACAAAAACAGAAGATTAACCGCAGTAAAAGGCACAACTTTTTTTAACGATAAAGAAATATGGTCGCTTTTCCCAGCGCCCAATAATAGATTATTGTATGCAACTTTAGAAAAAGGTCTTTTTATATCTGAAAATGGTTCAATAAAACCTTGGACAACGGAAGCAAATGATTTTGTCAAAAAAAATACATCTCTCGGCGGATCTATCATAAAAAATAAATTTATAGTTCTAAATTCTGTCTTAGATGGCGCCATTATTTGTGATTTAAACGGAAAGATAATTCAGCATTTAAACAGGCAGAAAGGACTTCAGAATAACACAATCCTAGCTTCTTTTATTGACAATAAAAATAATATATGGCTTGGACTTGACAATGGTATTACGTTTATAAACGAAAACTCTCCATTTTCTTATTTTGATTACAGCTATAATATAGGAACCGTATATGCCTCAACAACATTTGAAGGTAATTTGTATGTGGCCACCAATCAAGGTTTATTCTATCATCCTTGGGAAAAATCTTTTAAAGACAGTCCGTTTACAAGGGTTGAAGGGACAATTTCTCAAGTTTGGAATATTCAGGTTTTAAACAATGTACTTGTTTGTGCCAGTAATAGCGGGGCTTTGGTAATTGAAAAAAATAGAGTTTCGAAAATATTAGATAATAAAGGATATTTCGGATTCAAAAAAATTCCGAATCATGAAAACTACATTATCGGAGAAAGCTATAACGGATTTTCTGTTTTCAAAAAATCTGCAACTGGTTACGACTATGTGCATCAAGTAAAAGGGTTTGATGAAACTACAAATAACTTTTCTGTAGAAATCGACGAAAATTATTTATGGCTCAAGAAAAATCCGTTTTTATATCAAGTTAAGTTATCAGACGACTTGAAGAGATTCGATTTTATGAAAAAATACACCAATATCTCCGAAAAATACAAAGGAGGAATAAACAGCTTACAAAACATTAATAACAAGGTTTATTTTCAAGTTAAAAATCATTTTTTCAGGTATTCTGTTGAACAAGAAGCTTTCTTTGAAGATAAAAAGATTACTGGGTTATTTAAAGGAATCCCAACTATCAATACATTAATTGAAGATCCTTACGGAAATTTATGGTACGCATTTAACGAATCTCTTGGAGTATTAGTCAAAAATCAAAATGGAACCTATGCTAAAAAACAAGCTATATTTTCAAATTTAACCGGTAATTTAGTAAACAACTATATATCAGTAAACACTATTGATCCTCAAAACATTTTTATCGGATTAACAGATCGTTTGACACATTACAACTCTACCGTACCCAATACATTCATGACGAAACCGAAAGCTTTTATTGAAAGTTTTTCTTTTCCTGGAGATACTATTTTGACAGGTAATTTAACTACTAAAACAGAATCGTACAGTATACCATATAAGTCCAACCGCGTAAAATTTACCTTTGCCTCGCCAACATACGAAAATCAAGAAAATGTAATGTACTCTTATAAATTGGAGCCTTTCGAAGAAAACTGGAGAGGCTGGTCTTCAACTTCAATAAAAGAATACACCAATTTGAGAGAAGGCAATTATGTTATGAAATTAAAGGCCCGAAACAGCTATGGTATCGAATCTAATATTTCCGAAGTTGAATTTACAGTTTCTCCACCATGGTACAGGCATTTCCTTGCTTACTTATTTTACCTTATCATGATTTTATTAGGAGCCTACATAATCTCTATTAGAATCAAACTGAAAATTAGAAAAAACAGGTATTACGAAACAATTGAACAACGAAGATTGTATTTAGAAAAAGAATCTAAGATCAGGCACGAACAGCATGATTTGGAAAAAGAAATCGAAAAACTAAAAAATGACAAACTTCAAATTAAGATCTTAGCAAAAGATAAAGAACTAGTAAATAATTCATTACAAGTTGTAAAAAAGAACAAAGTCTTAAACGGAATTATTCATAAACTTAAAGACATTGACACTAATATATTAGACGACAGCACTAAATCTGAGTTTAGCAAACTGCATAAAAGCATCGTAAAAGAAGTTAATACAGATAAAAGCTGGAAAGACTTAGAAAAGCACATTAAGAACGTTCATTTTGAGTTTTTAAAACGACTTAAAGGGCAATATCCAACTATTTCTCCAAGAGAACTAGACTTATCTACTTATTTATTAATGAATATGTCTACTAAAGAAATAGCCGAAATCATGAACATTTCAACGGGAGGAGTCGAACTCGCCCGTTACCGTTTGAGAAAGAAACTAGGTTTAAATAAGAAAGAAAACCTAATTGGATTCTTAATGACTATTTAAAAACAAAGCCATTTGACGTATCAAATGGCTTTGTTTTTTTTTATGAAATATATTCTAAAGTTCGCTCTAAAGCCATACCTCTAGAACCTTTTATTAAAATGATATTCGAATCGAATTTATATTTTTTTAGATATTCTGCTAATGAATCAAAGGTTTCAAAAAACAGTAAGTTATCTTTCTCAATCTGATTAGCATAAAACGCTTTTCCAATCAAAAAACATAATGCTTGAGTTTGTTCTGCCAAAGAATCAACAATAACTTTGTGTTCGTATAAGCTCTCATTTCCTAATTCAAACATATCGCCAAGAATCATAATTTTATTATTCTTATCCAATTGAAGAAAATTAGTAATTGCCACAGCCATACTACTTGGATTCGCATTATAAGCATCTAAAATAATCTCGTTTGAACCTTTTTGCATCATCTGAGATCTGTTGTTAGCAGGAATATAATTTTCTATAGCACTCTTAATATCGCTTTCTGAAACTTCAAAATATTTACCTATCGCAACAAGTTTGCATTGATATTGTTTGCATTGTAAAGTCCGATTAAGTGCGATTCAATTACAAAATTATCATAGTTAATGGCAACAAATGGGTTTGCATTTATTTCTTGAATATTTAAATCTGCTTTTTCCTTTTTCACACCAAAAGTAAAAGATTTAATACCTTTTGATTTCTCGATCTGAATAGCATCTTCAAGATTTACGAAAACAGTTTTTTGATTAGCATTCAAATATTGGTACATTTCACTTTTACCAGCAATCACACCTTCAACACCGCCAAAACCTTCTAAATGTGCTTTACCGAAATTGGTTATATAACCAAAATCTGGCTGTGCTATTTGGCACAAAAATTCAATTTCTTTCTGGTGGTTAGCGCCCATTTCTACAATTCCAATCTCGGTTTCTTTTGTAAAGGAAAGCGGCGTTAATGGAACTCCAATATGATTGTTTAAGTTACCGATTGTAGCTTTTGTTTTAAACTTTTTGGACAACACTACATTTATCAATTCTTTTGTTGTTGTCTTTCCATTACTTCCTGTCAATGCAACAATTGGCAGTCCTAAATAAGTACGGTGAAACTTGGCTAACTCTTGAAGTGTTTCTAAACTATTTTGAACCAAAATAGTTCTCTCATCAATAAAGTAAGATTCATTATCAATAACAACAAATAAAGCACCTAAATCCAAAGCTTCTTTAGCAAAAGTATTGGCATCAAAATTCTCTCCTTTAATAGCAAAAAACATTGAATTCTTTTCAATCTTCCTTGTATCTATAGAAAGAGAACTGCATTGTAAAAACAAGTTATGAATGTCTTGAATATTCATTTATAATTTTTTTAATAGATGATAAAAATAGAAAAAAAACAATAAAAAAAATCCAAATTCCAGACTGAATATGCGACTTTTGGAATTTGGAATTTTTTTATACTTGAATTTCTAAATCTTAGTTTCTAGGAGATTTTCTCTTTTCAGCTTTTGAACCAACTCTAGACATTGCACATCTGAAACCAATATAATCAGTTGCCATATCTTGAGGGAAATATCTTCTTTGAGCTGGATCTAACCAATATGCTCTATCTCTCCAAGAACCTCCTTTGTAAACTCTTACTTTATCATCGATTAAAGTAGTACGTTTACTAGAGTTATCATATTTTCTAATCATCTTACCTAAACTGTCTGTTGTAACATTATGTTTAGGAGAGTTGTACATTGCTTGATCAGTTTTAGATCCTGACTCAGAATCTCCAAAGTCAAAATATCTTGAAGATTGCTTATCACCATCTCTATAATTGATATTATCACTTGTACTGAAGTTTTGTCTTAAATACGTTTCTTGATCATCAACCGGAACCTGAGCAATTTCTCCAGGAAGGTTTCTAGCAACTACTTTACCATTACTTAAAGTATCATATTTGATAGATGTTGTTGAAACGATTTCAAGTTTACCGTCTTTACCAATTTTGTTTTTACCGTATTGATTACCTCTATAGTAGTTGAAATCATTTGCTTCATTATCAATAATAGGTCTGTAAACATCGGCAACCCATTCTGCAACGTTTCCTGCCATATCATAAAGACCGAAATCGTTTGGTGCATAACTCTTCACAGCATTTGTAATATCTGCTCCGTCATCTGACCATCCTGCAATTCCACCGTAATCACCGTTTCCTTGTTTAAAGTTAGCCAATTGATCACCTTTATTTTTACGTTTACTAGAACGTGTATAATCTCCAGACCAAGGATATTTCTTTTGTCCTTTATAGATATTATATTCTCTTTGTCCAACATCAGTTGCGTACTGCATACTCCCATTCTGCTTCAGTAGGAAGTCTGTATTCTGGTAAAATAATTCCAGAAGAACGTTGTGCATAAACATTTTTCTCTTCTGGTACTACACCATCTTTACCTGCTTTAGTTCTTTTTCCGTTTGGATTTTTCTTTAATACTAATTCTTCATTTCCACCATACGTTGTAGATGGAGAAGCTAAGTAAGCTTCAGTATTAAATAAACTTTCAGCACTAACGTCTTGCGTTTTAGCACCTTTTTTAAGATATCCGCTTTTTTCAAGAACAGCTTCGTTTACACGGTCAGTTCTCCATTTACTAAATTCAACAGCTTGAATCCAGTTAACACCAACTACTGGGTAGTTAGCATAAGATGGGTGTCTTAAATAGTTATTAGTCATCGTTTCGTTATAACCTAAACGATTTCTCCATACAAGGGTATCCGGAGATGCTCCTTCGTAAATATTTTTGTAATTTTCTTCCGTTGGCGGGAAAACTTTCTTTAACCATTCCAGGTATTCTAAGTACATACCGTTCGTAACTTCGGTTTCATCCATATAGAATGATTGAACGTGCTGTTGAGTTGGTGTGTTATTCCAATCATGCATAACATCATCCTGTACTTTACCCATAGTAAACGTACCTCCTTCAACAAAAACCAAACCAGGACCAGCCTGTTGTTTTTTCCCTGCATTTCTAGCGAGCAGTTCCATTCTGACTATCTACATCCCAGCCAGTTGCTCTAGAAGCTTGAGTGGAACTAGATTTTTTGCTACAACTAGCCGTGCCCAACATCAATACAATTGACATCATTAACGGCAAGGCTACAATTTTGTTTACTTTCATACTCATTCTTAGGTGATAAATTTAGGTGCTTTGCAATATAATAATTAACATTTAATTAGCAACATCTGTTCTAATAATTTTATTTTGCTGTTTTTTAGCAGAAAATAACCTTTAGTTACGAACGCAAAAATATACTTTTTATTATTTACTGTAACATGAAATACTATATTTTTACTTACTAATTATTTTTTAATTAAATTTCGCTTTTTAAACTAATGAAACAGGCAATACTCATCTATATTTTTCTGATCCCTATTCTTTCATTTTCTCAGCAAAATGGGAGTGTAACGATCAATTGGCAAAATAAGAAAGAGGTGAATTTCGGCGAAAATAAAATCACAATTCCGTATTTTGAAGGAAGCAGTTTTCGCTTTGATATGACAAAAAAAAGCATAACATTTCTCCAAAATATCACCCAGACAAACATTTCAAACAGCGGTTCGGTACAAATTAGCGAGCATAATTTACGAACAGGTTTCCAGAACTGACTTAGGAGATTTAGCAGTTGAAAACATTCCTGAGAAGACTAATGAATCTTTATTTATCACAAATTCCAGAGATTTAAAACAGGTTTTTCTTTTTTTATCTCCAATAATAAAAGAAGGAAATAGCTTTAAACGCATTAAATCATTTTCTTATTTTATAAATAGTTCAGTCGCAAAAACCGGCAGTACTTCATCTTTTCAAAAAGTGGTCGCGATTTCAAATTCTGTTTTGGCATCTGGAGACTGGTACCGATTTTACATTCAAAAATCAGGTGTTTATAAAATAAGCAGGTCGTTTTTACAAAGCCTTGGTTTTGATGCTTCTAAAACTGATCCGAGAAGAATAAAAATCTACGGAAACAGCGGCAGAATGCTTCCCCTTTCCAATAATTCATATTACCCAGATGATTTAACCGAAAATGCAATTCAAGTAATTGGCGAAAATGATGGAGTTTTCAACAACGAAGATTATATTCTTTTTTATGCTGAAGGAACAGAAAACTGGAACACTGAAAGCCAGACTAATATAAATCTATATGATACTAATTCCTATTATTACATAACCAGCACCGGAACTGAAGGAAAGAGAATTCAAAACTTAAATCAGCCAACAGCCAACAGCACATTAGAACTAAACACGTTTGATGACTATCAATTTCATGAAATCGATCAAAACAATATTGTTCACTTGGGCCGTCAATGGCTAGGAGAATCATTTGACATTAATCAAGAACAGGAGTTTTCATTTAGTTTCCCAAATCTTGACACTTCTATCCCAGTAAAAGTAGAAGTAAGAACAGCATCTGCCTCCTTTACCTCTACTTCATTTACAATTGCTGCAAATGGGCAAAATGTTGGAAACATAAGTTTTCCTTCCTTAATAACAAATTCCGACACTAAATACTATAATGGAAGCCTGCCATCCAACATAACATTTACAGGTACTGATAATATTAAAATAAAGCTTACTTATAATAATAATGGTGTTCCGGGATCAAAAGGCTATCTGGATTACATTAATTTAATTGCAAAACGAAGACTTCTAGGAACAGGCAAACAATTTCCATTTCAATATAGTGACGCGGGATCTGTGGCTGGGGTTGTTAATTACACATTTGGAAACGCATCTGGAGTAACTCAAATCTGGGATGTAACAGACCTATATAATGTATCAAAAATAGAAAATGCCAATCAGCCGACTTTTAGTTTTAAAGCTAATTTAGGAGAAGTTAGAAAATACATCGCAATTGATGCTTCTGATTATTACACTCCTTTAAAGGAAAATCAGTCTAAAATTGCAAATCAAAACTTAAAAGGCACCATTTTTAGAAACAGCCAAAATGCTTTTCAGGATATTGATTATGTAATCGTATCACCAAAATCCCTTCTTTCTCAAGCAGAAAGATTAGCCAGTTTTCATCGAACCAACTCGAACTTAAATGTAAAAGTGGTTTCACTAGAGAATATCTATCAGGAATTCTCTTCGGGAAAACAAGATATTGCGGCGATCAGGAATTTTGTCAAGTATATTTATGATAATGCTTCTTCTTCGGATAAAAGAATCAAATATTTAAATTTATTCGGCGATGCGTCCTATGATTACAAAGACCGAATTTCCAACAATACCAATATCGTACCTATATATCAATCGCTAACAAGTAATACCGTTGGAGAAGCTGGATTCGCTTCTGATGATTTTTTTGGGCTTATGGATGCAAATGAAGGAATTGTATCCTATCCTTTCAGCGGTATTGATATTGCCGTTGGACGTATGTTAGTTTCAGATAACGCGCAGGCTCAGGAAATGGTTAATAAAGTTTTAGAATATCATGATGCAAAATCATACGGAAACTGGCGAAATAATTTTGTTTTAATCAGCGATGATTCTGACACATCTGGAGACGAAACACTACAGTCCCGTCAAAATTCCCTTGCAGATGTAATTGCCACCGAAAAGCCTTTTTTTAATATCGAAAAAATACTGCTGGACGCTTACACCCAAGAAGCTTCTGCCGGCGGAGCCAGATACCCAAAAGCAAGAACCGATTTTTTTAATGCTTTTGAAAAAGGCGCATTAATCTTTAATTATTTAGGACATGGTGGCGAAGACGGATTGGCGAGTGAGCGAATTTGGGAAAAATCAGACAGTCAAAACCTAAACAATCAATACAAATATCCTTTATTTATTACCATTACTTGTGAATTTTCGAGATTCGACGATCCAACAAGACCTACAGCCGGCGAATATGTTTTTTGGAATCCAAAAGGAGGCGCGATTTCGATGCTGACAACAATTCGAGAAATCGGACAGCCAAACGCAGAGGACTTTAATGACATTCTCAGCAAAAATCTTCTTGCGTACGGTTCCAACCAATACAACAGCATCGCAGAGTCTTTAAGAGTTTCTAAAAACGAAAGACCAAGTTCTGCCAGTAATGTTGTTGTATATATAGGTGACCCCGCCTTAATGCTTGCCATACCAAAACCTCGAATTAATTTAACAAAAGTAAATGATATTGCCATTTCGCGACCGATACCAGATTTAAAATCATTATCAAAAATTAAAATATCAGGAGAAATTACAGACGAAAACAATACTCTTTTAAGCAATTATAACGGAGAATTAGCAACTGCTATTTTTGATAAAATGATCACAAATTCAACGTTAAACAATGACGGCTTCAGCCCTCCTATACAATTCAAAACTTTAGGAGAAACGATTTTTAGAGGAAATGCATCTGTAACCAACGGGCAATTTGAATTTAGCTTTGTTGTTCCAAGAGATATTCGTATCCCGGTTGACAATGGAAGAATCAGTTTTTACTCGAAAAAAAATGAAGTTTTAGAAAATCAAACAGGACATAATAACATCATTAAAATTGGAGGAATTAACGAAAATGCACCTCAAGACAATATAAGTCCGAAAGTTAAGTTATATATGAACGATGAAACTTTTGTATCTGGCGGAATCACAAACGAATCCCCATTTCTTTTAGCCTTTTTAGAAGACGAAAACGGAATTAATACAGCAAGCGGAATCGGACATGATATCATAGCAATTTTGGATGGAGACGTAAGTAATCCTTATATTTTGAATGATTATTATCAAACAAAATTAGATGATTATACAAATGGAAATCTGCGTTTCCCTTTTAGGAATTTAGCGCCAGGTTTACACACAATAAGTTTTACCGCTTGGGACGTATATAATAATCCGGTTACCAGCGAGATTCAATTTACAGTTGTTGGAGACGAATCCTTGACATTATCACACGTTCTTAATTATCCAAACCCTTTTTCAACTTACACCCAATTTTGGTTCTCACACAACAGACCCTATGAACCTTTGGAAGTACAAGTACAGGTAATGACTATTACTGGAAAAGTAGTTTGGACAAAAAATCAAACTATAACAACAGAAGGATTTTTATCACGAGATATAACGTGGGATGGTAAAGATGATTTTGGAGACAGAATCGGAAAAGGAGTGTACATTTATAAGCTTACGGTAAAATCAAATTTGACAAATAAAAAAGCAGAAAAATACGAAAAGCTTGTCATCCTATAATATTCTATATATTTGCACCACCAAAACATTAGTCCCATAAATGAAAAAAATAGCACTATTATTAATTTGTTTTTTTATTTTCTACAGTACAAAGGCTCAGGATTCACGACCTATTGTAACTGGAGTTCCTTTTTTACTAGTAGCGAGCAGATGCTAGAAGCAAGCAGGTTTAGCTGACCAAGGTGTCGCTACTTCTGCCGACGTTTTCTCTCAACAATGGAATCCTGCAAAATATGCATTCGCAGAAGATGCTCAAGGTCTTTCTATTAGTTACACACCTTATTTAACAGATCTTGCCAACGACATTTCACTAGGTCAGGTAACGTATTACAACAAAATCAATGAAAAAAGTGCTTTCGCTGGAAGTTTCCGCTATTTTGGTTTTGGAGGAATTGAGTTAAGATACACAGGAGATCCCAACGAAGCAGTAAGAGAAGTAAATCCAAATGAATTTGCCTTAGATGGATCTTATTCATTAAAATTAAGTGAAAAATTCTCGATGGCTGTTGCCGGTCGTTTTATAAATTCGAATCTAAAAGTTGCCTCTGAAGAAGTTGACGCAACTTCAGCAAGTTCTTTTGCTGTTGATGTAGTCGCCTTTTATCAATCGGAAGAAATCGCCTATCAGGATTTCAACGGTAGATGGAGAGCCGGAATTAACTTTCAGAACCTAGGCCCGAAAATAAGTTACGATAACGATGATGTAAGCAGAAACTTTTTACCTGCTAATTTAAGATTAGGAGGAGGTTTTGATTTTATTTTTGACGATTACAACAAACTTACTTTAAGCGCTGAACTTACAAAACTTTTAGTTCCAACTCCTCCAGGCATTGGAACAGCAGTAGATGTAAATGGCGATGGAGATTTTGATGATCCAGAAGATATATCGCGACAAGAAGCTACAGATATTGGTTATAGAAACTATAATGACATTGGCTGGTTTCAAGGAATATTCAAATCTTTTGGAGACGCTCCTGGCGGACTTAGCGAAGAAATAAAAGAAGTTACCTATAGTGTTGTTGCCGAATATATGTATCAAGATTCATTTGCAATGCGTTTAGGATATTATCACGAAAGCCCAGAAAAAGGTGCAAAACAATTTTTCTCTTTAGGAGCAGGATTTAAATACAACATCATGAAAATTGATGTATCTTATTTATTCTCGGCATCAAAAATAAAAAACCCTTTAGAAAACACACTTCGTTTCTCTTTAACGTTTAATTTTGGAGACAAATACGAAACGTACTAAAGAAATAGCATTAAAATAAAAATAATACAATCCAAATTCCGTCATTTTAGGAATTTGGATTTTTTTTCCCATAAAAACAGATGAAAGAATTCAATATAACAACTTCATTTACAACATTTGATAATTTGAATGAACTTCCAGAAGAAATTCAGGATTTAATGAATCAAGCAGTCGAAATTAGAAAAAAAGCTTACGCACCTTATTCAAAATTTAGAGTTGGCGCGACCTTACTTTTAGATAATGGAAAAATTGTTTTAGGTTCCAACCAGGAAAATGCGACATATCCATCTGGACTTTGTGCAGAAAGAGTCGCGATTTTTCACGCAGGAAGTATTTATCCAGATGCCAAAATAATAAAAATGGCAATTACAGCGACTTCTGACACCAATCAGACAACTGCCCCTATTCCGCCATGCGACTCTTGCCGACAATCAATTGCAGAATACGAGATAAAGCAAGAAACACCAATTGAAATCTATTTTATGGGCGAAATTGGCGAAGTTTATAAATCTTCATCATTGAAAAATTTACTCCCTTTGATGTTTGACAAAAAGTTCTTGTAAAAAAAAGCCAAAAAGTAGTCATTAAATTTTAGTTCTTAAATGTAATGTCTTATTTTTGCATCCCGACCTTTCGGGCGCAAATTTGTGGGAGGAAACTATTTTGCGTTACAGGCACAATAATCGATAACACAAACAACTTTAGCAAAAGAAAGAATTCAGATGAAAGAAGTTACAAAAGAGGTATATTTAAAGTGGTATGAGGACATGTCGCTTTGGAGAAAGTTTGAAGACAAACTTGCGGCGTTATACATTCAACAAAAAGTTAGAGGTTTTCTACACCTATATAATGGTCAAGAAGCTGTATTAGCTGGTGCACTGCACGCTATGGATTTGACCAAAGATAAAATGATTACTGCTTACAGAAACCACGTTCAACCAATTGGTATGGGAGTTGATCCTAGAAACGTAATGGCAGAACTTTTAGGAAAAGCAACAGGAACTTCTAAAGGTATGGGAGGTTCTATGCACATTTTCTCTAAAGAGCACCGTTTTTACGGAGGTCACGGAATCGTAGGTGGACAAATTCCAGTTGGAGCTGGTTTAGCTTTCGCTGATAAATATTTCAACACTGGCGGTGTTACCATGACTTATTTTGGTGACGGAGTCGCAAGACAAGGTTCTTTACACGAAGCTTTCAATATGGCTATGTTGTGGAAATTACCAGTTGTATTTATCGTTGAAAACAACGGTTACGCAATGGGAACTTCTGTTGAAAGAACTGCAAACCACACTGACATCTGGAAATTAGGTTTAGGTTATGAAATGCCTTGCGGACCTGTTGACGGAATGAACCCAGTAAAAGTTGCTGAAGCTATGCACGAAGCTATCGAAAGAGCGCGCCGTGGTGACGGACCAACTTTCCTTGAAATGAAAACGTACCGTTACAGAGGACACTCTATGTCTGATGCACAATTATACCGTTCGAAAGAAGAGGTTGAAGAATACAAAAAAATCGATCCAATTACGCAAGTTCTTGATGTAATTAAAGATCAAAAATATGCTACAGACGAAGAAATTGAAGTAATTGACCAAAGAGTTAAAGACTTAGTTGAGGAATGCCAGAAATTCGCGGAAGAATCTCCATACCCAGACTTACAACAATTATACGATGTAGTATACGCACAAGAAGACTATCCATTTACACCTCATAAACTATAATTAATTATGGCTATTAAAGTAACAATGCCTCGTTTGAGCGATACTATGACGGAAGGAACGGTAGCGACTTGGTTAAAAAAAGTAGGCGACAAAATTAGCGAAGGAGATATCCTTGCTGAAATTGAAACAGACAAAGCAACAATGGAGTTCGAATCTTTTAACGAAGGAACTCTTTTACATATCGGAATTCAAGCTGGAGAAACTGCTCCAGTTGATTCATTATTAGCAATCATTGGTAAAGAAGGAGAAGATATTTCTGCTCTTTTAGCTGGTGGTGACGCTCCTCTTGCTAGTTCCGAAGCTTCGGAACCAAAAGCAGAAACCAAAGAAGAAGCACCTGTCTGCTGAAGCTAAAACAGAAAATGCTTGCTCCTGCAAAAGCTGCAACTGAATTACCAAAAGGTGTCGTAGTTGTAACTATGCCTCGTTTGAGTGATACAATGACGGAAGGAACTGTAGCAACGTGGTTGAAAAAAGAAGGAGATGCTGTGGCTGAAGGAGATATTTTAGCAGAAATTGAAACAGACAAAGCTACTATGGAGTTTGAGTCTTTCAATGCTGGAACTTTATTATACATTGGAATTCAAGAAGGAAACACTGCTCCAGTTGACAGCTTATTAGCTATCATTGGACCTGCAGGAACTGATATTTCTGGAATTGCTGACAACTATACTGCCGGAGGCGCTGCAACTGCTCCCGAAGCTTCGGGACCTGCCGCAGAAGAAACAAAAGCTCGCTCCTCTTTGCTGAAAAAGCAACTGAAGCAACTGCTGACACTTCATCAAATGGAGGAAGAATTTTAGCTTCACCTTTAGCTAAAAAAATCGCTTCTGACAAAGGAATTCAATTAAACCAAGTTAAAGGATCTGGAGAAAACGGACGTATCGTAAAAAGCGATATCGAAAACTTTACTCCTGCAGCTCAAGCACAGCCAGTTGCAAAATCTGACGCTAAGCAAGAAGCATCTGCTCCTGTTGCACCAAAAGTATTTGTTCCTGCTGGAGAAGTTTACACAGAAGAGATCAAAAACTCTCAAATGCGTAAAATTATCGCTAAACGTTTAGCAGAATCTTTATTTACTGCACCTCACTACAACTTAGTGATCGAAGTAAGTATGGACGAAGCTATGGGCGCAAGAGCGACAATCAATACCGTTCCAGATACAAAAGTATCTTTCAACGATATGGTAATTAAAGCTTGTGCTTTAGCATTGAAAAAACACCCAAAAATCAACTCTCAGTGGAAAGAAGATGCTATTATCATCAACCACCACGTAAATATTGGTGTTGCTGTAGCAGTTGAAGATGGATTAGTTGTTCCTGTATTGAAATTTACAGATGCTATGAGTTTATCTCAAATTGGTGCTTCAGTAAGAGATCTTGCAGGAAGAGCTAAAAACAAAAAACTTGGACCACAAGAAATGGAAGGAAGTACTTTTACAGTATCTAACCTTGGTATGTTTGGTATCACTGAATTTAATTCAATTATCAACCAGCCAAACTCTGCTATCCTTTCTGTAGGTGCAATTGTTGAAAAACCAGTAGTTAAAAACGGTCAAATCGTAGTTGGAAACACAATGATGTTATCATTAGCTTGTGACCACAGAACAATTGATGGTGCAACTGGCGCTCAATTCTTACAAACATTAAAACAATACATCGAAAGTCCAGTTACAATGTTGGCATAATTTTCAAATGTCAGCCCGAGAAAAATCAAGGCAGACTGAATGAAAATCGATAGTTATATTTAATAAAATCCCGTTTTGTTTATTCAAAACGGGATTTTTTGTTTAATTTTCATCTTCAAATTCAATACTTCATAAAATGAAAAAACTAATCCTTGTCGCTTTATTTCTTACAGCTATTGCCTGTCAGAAAAAAGATCAAGCAACAAAACCAACAGCTGTCATAGATGAACACAGCTACTCTAAACCAGAACTTGCCGTGGCAAAACATCTTGATCTGGACATCAAAGTTGATTTTGACACGCAGACTATTTCAGGAAAAGCGTCTTGGACAATCGACAACATCAGCAAAGGAAACGAAATCATTTTCGACGAAAACACTTTAAATATCACAAAAGTAACTTTGGGCGATGAAGAAAAAGAAACCAAATTTGAGCTTGGCGCGACCACTGAATTTCATGGAAAACCGCTTCATATCACTATTGAACCAAATACTACTAAAGTAAACATTTACTACAACACCACTAAAGAGGCTGTAGCATTACAATGGCTTACACCAGAACAAACTGCAGATAAAAAGAAACCATTTTTATTTTCGCAGGGAGAAAGTGTTTGGTCTCGCACTTGGATTCCTTGTCAGGATTCGCCGGGAATTCGATTTACTTATAATGCAAAAGTTACAGTTCCTAAAGATTTATTGGCTGTAATGAGCGCTGTGAATCCGCAGAAGAAAAATGATACTGGAGTTTATACTTTTAAACAAGACAAAGCAATTCCGTCTTATTTAATGGCAATTGCAGTTGGAGATATCGAATTTCAATCTATTGACAACAGAACGGGAGTTTATGCAGAACCGTCGATGCTGAAAAAATCGGCTTGGGAATTTGCAGAACTTGGAAAAATGGTTCTTCGCGACCGAAAAATTATACGGACCTTATCGCTGGGGACGTTATGATGTATTGGTTTTACCTCCAAGTTTTCCTTATGGCGGAATGGAAAATCCAAACTTAACATTTTTAACTCCAGGAGTTATTGCTGGAGATCGCTCACTAACCAGTTTATTAGCACATGAATTAGGCCACAGCTGGAGCGGAAACTTAGTAACCAACGCAACTTGGGATGATATTTGGTTAAATGAAGGTTTTACTACTTATGTAGAACACCGCATTGGAGAAGCTATTTTTGGAAAGAAAGAATTTGAAATGCAAAACGTTATTACAAGAAAAGAGTTAGTTGATAATGTTGCTGAATATGGAGAAACAAGTCCTGACACAAGGTTAAAAGTATCTTTAACAGGTAGAAATCCAGATGACGGAATCAGCATGATTCCGTATGTAAAAGGTTATGCTTTTTTAAGAGTAATTGAAAATGCCGTTGGACGTGAAAAATTTGATGTTTTCATTAAAAATTATTTCGATGCACACGCTTTTAAATCGATCACTACAGAAGATTTCGTAAAATATTTAAATGAAAACCTCATTAAAGGAGACAAAACTTTAGCAGACAAAATCAAAGTGGAAGACTGGATTTACAAACCTGGAATTCCATCAAACATTACTCCTGTAAGTTCAGCTGATTTTGATGCTATTGACAAAATCCAAAAAAGCTGGAGAGAAACCGGCGTAAAAGGTTTAAGTCAAAAAATTACAACGACTGCAGAAAAACAGCATTTTATAGACCATCTTCCTGCTGACATCACAGCAAAAGAAATGGAAGCTATTGACAGTGAATTCAACTTTACAAAAGGTGGAAACTTCATTATTAAACGCCAATGGTTTGTTCAGGCATTAATTCACCAATACAAACCAGCTTATCCTGCAATTGAACAATTTTTAATTGGCATAAGCAGAACTGGATCTGTAATGATGCTTTACAAAGAAATGGTTAAAACTCCCGAAGGAAAAACATGGGCTAAACAAATCTTTGAAAAAGCGAAATCTGGATATCATGCTACAACTGTTCAGGCTGTTGAAGGTATTTTGAAATAATTTTTTTTAAGAAAATAATTTTAAAAACAGGCTGTTCCCAAGGAACAGCCTGTTTTTTTTGCGTCTTATTTGTCATTGCAAACAAAAATAAACGAAAAAGGCTCTTATGAAAATTACATTAGCCCAGATTGAAGTGGAAAGCCCGGAATTCAAAACCCTTATTTTTCTTGCCAGAAAACAGCGACCAACGGAAGCTCGTTTTATGGTTTAGAAAAATAAGGGTTTTGAGTGAGGACTTGAAACGGAAAGCTGGATTAGCTCCCGAAAAAATCCTAAAATTTTATCCCAAAATAAAGAGAGGGAAAATTGTCCATCACATAGCGTACATTCTCCATGTTCTAAGATCTGTAATCGTCGCACCTTTGTAATGTCAAAAGACAACAACAAATAATAACAATTAAAAAATTAAATACAATGACACGATTAACAGCATTAAACCCAGAAGAAGTAACAGGAAAAACTAAAGATTTATTCAACGCTGTACAAGCAAAATTAGGTGTAGTTCCGAACATGATGAGAACAATGGGGAATTCTCCAGCAGTTTTAGAAGGATATTTAAATTTGAGCGGCGCGTTGAGCCATGGAAAACTAAATGCAAAAACAGGTGAATTAATTGCTTTAGCTGTTTCAGAAAGTAATTCATGTGATTATTGTTTAGCGACTCACACTTTTATTGGAGAAAAACTAGTTAAAGCTGATCCAGCGGTTTTACACGCGACAAGAACAGGAAATTCTACTGATGCTAAAACAGAAGCGATTTTACAACTAGCTAAAACATTAATCAGTAAAAATGGTTTGGTAAATGATGAAGATGTAAACAAAGCTAAAAATGCAGGAGTATCTGATGCTGAAATTGCTGAAACTGTTGCTCATGTTGCTTTAAATGTTTTGACAAACTATTTCAACAATTTGGCTAATACTGAAATCGACTTTCCAGCAGTATAATTAAAAAACACAAAGTCACTATAACAAAAAACAATTTATAAGGATAGTTGTGAATCTAGTTCATGACTATCTTTATATTTTTAAAAATGCGACAAGATATGAGTTCTCAAAATGTTTTCACTTTAATAAATCCGCAAAACGGTAATTTGGCTTTCAAAATTCTTCCTTTTGACGACAATAGCCATTTTGATCATTTACAGCGAAATAATTATTACTCTTTAATTTGGGTTACCAAAGGAAAAGGCAAAGTAAAAGCTGATTTTGCAGAGCATCAATTTGAAGAAAACTCACTTCTCGCCTTTTCACCTTATCAGCCTTTTATGCTTTGCGTAGACGAACCCATTGAAGGAATTGCAATTCATTTTCATCCTGATTTCTATTGTATCCACATGCACCAAAAAGAAGTTTCCTGCAATGGTGTTTTGTTCAATAACATATATCAGCCTCCTTATGTTATTGTGACAGAGCAGGCGACTCAAACCTTTAAAATGGTTTTGGATCAGATGAAAGCGGAAATTCAAAACGCAGAATTAGCACAATATGAATTACTTATTTCGTATTTAAAAATCTTTTTGATTACAGCTTCTCGATTAAAAACAGAACAATTAGAGCAAATGAAATCGGTTCCAGATTCTAAAGAACCTGTTATTCTTCAAAACCTAAAAGACGCCATCGAACTCAATTTTAAAACCAAACATTCTGCTGGAAATTATGCCGACTTATTAAACATTTCGCCAAAAGCATTAGCAAAAATTTCCAAGAATTATTTCAACAAAACGTTAACCGATTTAATTTCGGAAAGAATAATTATTGAAGCCAAAAGAGAATTATATCTGACAAATAAAACGGTTAAGGAAATTGCATACGAATTAGGCTATGATGACGAACATTATTTCAGCCGATTTTTTAAGACCAACGCAGATGTTTCTCCTCAATTTTATCGCGAAACTGTGGGATTTGGAAAAATGGAAGCTTAATTTTTGTTCTTAGCTTCAATCCATTTTGACATATACATGGTGCTTTTATAAGCATGATCTTGCAATAAATTGCCCATAAAATTATGAAGTCGATGATTTTCAGAATTAATCAGTAATTCATTTACCAAGTCAATTAATTTAGTTGAATAATTATCTTTTTGATAGCATTTGTTGATGATTGAAACTCCATTTTTTTGAGATTTTTTCCAGAGATTTTCATCTTGATAAAGTACAACTGCTTTTTTTGCAAATTCTTCCGCATCATTTTCAATAAAACCATTCCAAGGTAAATCTGCATGCATAGATTCAGAACCAATTGAAGTTGTTACACTTGGCGTTCCGCATTGCATTGCCTCCAACAACTTTCCTTTCAAACCTGCGCCAAAACGAATTGGCGCCAAAACAACTCTGGCATTTCTAACCACTTCATTAGCATCTTCTGCCCTTCCTTTTATAAAAAAACCATTTTTAGGCTGATGCAATTGCAGTACTTTTTGCGAAGGATAAGCACCATAAACTTCCAAAACAGCTTCAGGAAAATCTTTTTTTAGAAAAGGCCAAATTGATTCTTTAAGATACTGAACGGTATTCCAATTGGGTTCATGAAGAAAATTTCCAATGAAAACAAAATTTTTCCGATCTTCAAATAAAGGCAATTCTAAAAGATCTTCTTCAATCATTTTTTCAACCAAAAATGGAAGATAAAAAAGCAGTTCTTCATTTATTTTGAAAACATCTTTGAGAATATTCATTTCAAATTCTGAAATAATCAAAGACAAATCACAACGCAGAACACTTGCAATTTCTCGCTTTGCAACTTCTTCAGACAACAAATCAATTATTTCAAATTTTCTATTTTCTTTAAATGCCTTTTGTCTTGCTGTGCGCAAACAATGCAAATCTTCGGTATCTAAGATTCTGATAGGCGCAGGACATTGCTCAATTACGCGCCATCCAAATTGCTCTTCAATCATAAAACGATCAAATAAAACAACATCTGGATTTAATTCTGAAATAAAATTATCAAAACTTGAAGAATTAAGTTCGATACTTTTTTTAATTACCCCAAATTCAAATAAATCGACCATAAAATCACTGTCCTGTCTAGCGCTTGCAAATGTAATTTCGAATCCGTTTTGTTTGAATATCGAAATCAACTGCATCATCCTCCCGCCGAGTCGCCGAAGAATTTGGCTCAGGCCAGACAAACCCAATTATTAAAAGTTTTTTTTTCTGATTCATGGTAATTTATTTCAACTTACAAAATAATGCTTTTTTCAGCGCAATCGCACGATATTTCCTGATTTTTAGGAATAAAAAACACTAATTTTGCAGGAACTAAAATGCTGGGAAATTATGTTGGGATTAAAATTAGCTACAGACCCTAGATGGGTAAATATCGTTGAATCGAACATCGAAGAAATTTTAACGGATCATGCATGGTGCGAACAAAAAAGCGGCATCAAATGCTATTAGCATTGTTACTTATAACTCTGAATTAGAGGAATTAGTAACTGAAATGCTTGTAATTGCGAGAGAAGAATTAGAGCATTTACAAATGGTTCACGATGTCATAAAAAAACGCGGACTAACTTTAGGTACGCGAACGAAAAAGACCATTATGTAAATGAACTTTTTAAATTCATGAAAAAAGACGGAAGCCGTAGAGACGCACTTTGCGATCGATTATTGTTTTCTGCGATGATTGAAGCAAGAAGTCGCGAACGTTTTAAAGTTCTTTCTGAAAATATTAAAGATGAAGAATTAGCAAAATTTTATCGTGATTTGATGATTTCTGAGGCTGGACATTACACCACTTTTTTAGGCTTCGCCAGAAAATACCAAGACAATATTGACATCGATAAACGATGGAAAGAATGGATTGAATATGAAGGTTCTATTATTACCAATTACGGAAAACAAGAAACTGTTCACGGATAAATTACGCTCTTTTTTGACTCTATTTTTTTATATTTAATACCACAAATCCGTTATGCCTAAAAGTAAATCCAGATCAATCGTATTTAAAATTGCGAAGTATTTCGGAATAACTTTCGCTGTTATTTTAGCATTATTATTTTTAACGCCTATCGTTTTTGAGGATCAGATCAAGGAACAGATCAAAAAAACAGCTAACGAAAGATTAAGCGCAGAACTTAATTATTCTGACGTTTCGGTTTCGTTTTTCCGCCATTTTCCGTCGCTTACTTTAACATTAGACAATTTAAGCTTAAATGGTTCGGCTCCATACAAAAACGAAAAATTCATAACTGCCAAAGAGGTTTCTTTTGGAATAAATGTAGCTAGTTTGATTTTTAGTAAATCGGTAAAAATTGATCAGATTTATTTATCGGATTCTTTTATAAATGTAAAAGTGAACCCAAACGGAGAAGCAAATTACAACATTTACAAATCGCGACAACAAGCTTCACAAACCAAAGACAGCTCTGAAGCCGCTTTAAAACTGGAACGAATTGAGATCTTAAATAGTAAAATTATTTACGATGATAAATCGACAAAAGTTCATTTTGACGCTCTTGGATTTAATTATTTAGGAAAAGGCGATTTAAACAAAGCCGTTTTTGATTTGTATTCGAAAGCTAAAATCGAAAAATTAAATATTGTTTATGAAGATGAACCGTATTTAATGAATAAAAAAATTGATGCCGACTTAATTACCAAGGTAAATATAAACTCGCTTTCGTTCTTTTTCCAGCAAAATAACTTAAAAATCAATCAGCTTTTGGTCGATTTTAAAGGGAAATTTGACATTTTGAAAGACGGATACAATATGGATTTCGTTATTAAATCTGACAATAGCAAACTCTACGATGTCTTTACCGCTTTTCCTCCAAAATACATTACCTGGCTTTCTCAAACCGAATTAAAAGGAAATACCAATCTGCTTTTAACATTAAAAGGAAATTATATTACGTCGAAAAATTTAGCGCCAGATCTGAATTTAGATGTAAAAATTAGCGACGGATTTGTCAATTATAACAAAAGCGCATTTCCAGTTTCAAATTTAAATTTAGATATTCACACAAAAGTCCCGTCACTAAATCCAGATTTAGTAATTGTTGATGCTAAAAATTTATCTTTAAACATGAATCAAGATTTTTTAAAATCGAAGTTTTTGGTTAAAGGAATAAATACACCTGATATTAATGCTGATTTTAAAGCTAAAATTGATCTTGAAAAATTAACCAAAGCACTCGGAATTCCCGATATACAATTAAAAGGAGCTTTAGTTAGCGATGTAAAAGCCAACGGAGTCTTTGATCAAAAAAACAAACGCTTTCCCGTTACAAATGGTGTAATTGATTTAAAAAATGGGTATTTAAAAACTCCATATTATCCAAATCCAATTACAAACATTACAATTAAATCTAAAATTGAAAATCAAAAAGGAACTTTCGAAGATTTAAAAGTAAGTTTAAAACCAACTCAATTTACTTTTGAAGGGAAGCCCGTATTTGTTGAAGCCGACTTAAGCAATTTTGACGATTTAACTTATGATGTTAAAGCAAAAGGAGAATTGGATGTCAATAAAATTTATAAAGTTTTCTCTCAAAAAGCTCTTGACCTAGACGGCTTTGTAAAAGCTGATTTAGTTTTAAAAGGAAAACAAAGTGACGCCGAAAAAGGAAACTACAGTAAATTACACAACAAAGGAACTCTTGAATTAAGAAATATCGGAATCGCTTCAGAATATCTTCCGAAGAAATTCATCATTAAGGAAGGTATTTTTAAAATCAATCAAGATAAAATGTCATTCAATAATTTCTTGGTCGCTTACGGAGAAAGTGATTTTAAAATGAATGGATATTTACAAAATGTCCTTAATTTCGTTACAACGAATACAGGTGTTTTAAAAGGTTCTTTTAAAGTTACCGCGCGATATATTAATGTTGATGAATTTATGTCTGCCACAGACCCAAATGCATCTGTAACACAAAATCCTGCACCCAAAACAGAATCAAAACAAGAGGAAAATAAGCAGACTGGGGTTATTATTATTCCAACAAATCTAAACTTACAATTATTTGCAAATGCTCAAAAAGTAAATTTTGATAAGCTGAATCTGCAAAATGCAACTGGAAATTTAAACATGAAAAATGGCAAATTAACTATGCAGAATACTGGTTTTAATTTAATTGGATGCAATGTTTCCATGAATGCCAATTACCAAGCCGTAACACCGCAAAAAGCCAATTTTGATTATTCTATTAAAGCCGCTGACTTCGATATTAAAAGAGCTTACAACGAAATAGAAGTGTTTAGAAAAATGGCCACCGCGACCGAAAAAGCACAGGGAATTGTTTCTTTGGATTATCAATTAAAAGGTCGTTTAAATGGAAATATGGATCCCGTTTACCCATCTCTTGTTGGAGGCGGAACTCTTTCTGTGAAAGATGTAAAAGTTCGAGGTTTAAAAATGTTTAATGCAGTAAGCAAACAGACAAGCTCGGAATCTATGAAGAATCCCGATCTTTCAAAAGTAGACATTAAAACTACTATCAAAAACAATATCATAACCGTAGAACGCTTTAAATTTAAATTTGCCGGCTTTAGACCAAGAATCGAAGGCACAACAAGTCTGGACGGAAAATTAAACTTAAAAATGCGTTTGGGATTACCACCTTTTGGAATTTTTGGAATTCCATTAACCGTTACTGGAACGCAGGACAATCCAAAAGTAAAGGTTGGACGTAAAACTGAGGATTTGGAAGAAACTAAGGATACTGATTAAAAAGAAAATCCAAATTTTAAAAAATACACTACCCCTTTGTCAAAGTTTTGAACTTTGGCAAAGGTTTTTTTCTTTTATACTACACTATAAATATTTGTTTAGAAACATACAAAATCCCCTTCCCTATCAACCATAGCAATAGCGCAAGTCCCAATAGTTTCCAAGCCCAAGCTGTTCCTTTTTTTCCAATCGGAAAAAAAAGAAAAAATCTCAAAGTACTTTATTACTATAAATAAACTTGTTCCTATTAAAGAAAACCAGATGATTTCATTTAAGCGAAAATAAAAACCATATTCAAAAACCAATGCAAGACAAAAGACTGTTAACAATTGCAAATAATAATAGTTCTTATAACTGTATCTAAAATTAATTTTTGAAGATAATATAAGAAAAGACAAAAGGAGCAAACTGATCAATGCAGTTATTACATTATAAAAAATAGAATTCCACTGAAATACGAGTAGAAAAGTAACAGCAATAGCTATTACCATGCATCCTGCTAAAGAATTTATACTTCTAGCCCTATATTCACTTTTGAAAGGCAGTAAAATAGGATATAAATATTTTTCTAATGAACGCCAAAACGGCAATGCATAAACGGCCGCAATTCCAGATACAACAATTTCATAATTGTAAAAAACAGCATCAGGAATTTTAAACAATACATAGCCAAGAGCCAACGTAACAATAATAGCCGGAAGACAGATTGTTTTTACTGTTTTCCACGGATCTTTGCTCCAAAAATTATTTTCTATTTCATAAATATATTTTCTAACCCAATATTCCCTAGTAAATATAGCCGTTGATTGACTCCAAAGCAAAAACAAACCTACATGAACAATTACTATCTGCAACACAAATTCAGTAATAGAGCAACCGTAAAAGATACAGAAAACTCCAATTAAAAACAGTTCGTAGGTTAGCAAGACAGGAGAAAACAAAAACCTAAATAAAGGAGCCAAACCTTTAATCAGAACTTCAATTAATAAACTCCAATATTTTTTAAATAAAGCAATCACCGCACAAATCGCAATAAGCGCAGATAAATAAAACATCCAGTTAGTCAACAATTGTGTTTTCATCCAAAATTGAACTGCAAGCACCTTTTGGATGAGTATATTCTATATGAGAATTTTTAAAAACCTGCCTAGCCAATTCATCCCTTAAAGCATCATCTAATTCTGGAAATTGATTTCTGTGTTTCTGCCAAAAGAGATTAGCGTTATAACCATTCTTTTGTAAAACTTCAAACTCATATAAGATTGTTTTTTGTTTATCGTTTAATGCAGTTATTTGGTTTGCAATACTGTCTGAAACTGTTTTTCCGTAAGTACTAAAACAGCACAGGAAAATAAATATTACTATTCTTTTCATAAAGAGTTAAAAATCATTCTAAACAAATTTAAGTTTTAAAGTCTTTCAAAAAAAATTATAAAAACAAAAAACCCGCTCATTTCTGAACGGGTTTTGTAAAAAGTAATCGTTATGATTATTAAGCCTCGAAAGGAATAATAGATACATAAGATTTGTTATCTCTTTTCTTTTGGAACTTAACAACTCCAGCAACTCTTGCGTGAAGAGTGTGATCTTTACTAATGTAAACGTTTTCACCTGGATTATGTTTTGAACCTCTTTGTCTAACGATGATGTTCCCAGCAATAGCGACTTGACCACCAAAAATCTTAACGCCTAAACGTTTTGATTCTGATTCTCTACCATTCTTCGAACTACCGACACCTTTCTTGTGAGCCATGACGTATGAGTTTAAATATTGTTATTATTCTTTAGTAGCTTCTTTTTTTGCTTTTGGAGTCTCGCTTTTTTGCTTTTGGAGCTACTTCAACTTCAGTAGCTGGAGCATCTTCTGCTACAACTGCTTTTTTAGTTGCTGCTTTTTTAGTTCCACCTGCTTTGCAGTAATACCTTCAATTACAATTTGTGTAAGATATTGTCTGTGACCATTTCTCTTTTTGTATCCTTTTCTTCTTTTCTTTTTGAAAACGATAACTTTATCACCTTTTAAGTGTTGTAACACTTTAGCTTCTACTGAAGCACCTTCTATAGCTGGGGCGCCTAAAGTTATGCTTCCGTTATCGTCTAATAAAAGAACTTTGTCAAATGAAATACTTGAACCTTCTTCGTTAGACAAACGGTGAACATAAACCTTTAAGTCTTTGCTTACTTTAAATTGTTGCCCTGCTATCTCTACGATTGCATACATACCAAATTGATTTATTGATTTTTAAGGTTGCAAATATACAATTAAAAATTTATTGTGCAATCTATAAAAGCAAAAATATTTTCAGAGTAAAAAGTCCTGTATTTCAAGCACTTTAAAACAAAAAAACATCATTATTTAAAGTAAAAGATTGTTAAAATAAGACCAAATTAAAAACAAATCTTTAATTGATAATTAAAAAAAACTATTTTTGATGTAACTAAAATCAACTCTTGTTTACCTACTCTTGTTTGATATATAAATTTATTAATCTTTATGAAAAAATCAATAATGATGTTAAGTGTCGCATTAATGCTCGGCGGAGTGGCTCATGCTCAAAAAGTAGCTTTTGAAGAATACAATTTAGACAATGGACTTCATGTCATTTTACATAATGATCCTTCTGCTCCAGTTGTTATCACATCGGTAATGTATCATGTGGGATCAAAAGACGAACGTCCGGACAGAACGGGATTTGCACACTTTTTTGAGCATTTATTATTTGAAGGAACACAAAATATCAAACGCGGCGAATGGATGAAAATCGTAACCGCAAACGGAGGCGTTAATAATGCCAATACATCTGACGACAGAACTTATTATTATGAAGTTTTTCCGTCTAATAGCTTAGAACTTGGTTTGTGGATGGAATCTGAAAGATTAATGCATCCTATTATTAATAAGATTGGAGTTGACACGCAAAACGAAGTTGTAAAAGAAGAAAAAAAGAATGCGTTACGACAATCAGCCTTATGGAAACATTTTGCCTGAGGTTAAAAAGAACATGTTCAAAAAACATCCTTACAGATGGACCACTATCGGATCTATGAAAGATTTAGATGCCGCAACTCTTGAGGAATTTCAAGCTTTTAATAAAAAATTCTACACTCCTAATAATGCCGTTTTAGTGGTTGCGGGAGATTTTGATAAAACTAAAACCAAAGAATGGGTTCAGAAATATTTTGGACCAATTCCAAGAGGTGAAGAAGTTAAAAAACAAACTTATACAGAAGATCCAATAACACAGCCTATTAAAGCGACTTACGAAGATCCGAATATTCAGATTCCAATGATTGTTGCTTCTTACAGAACACCATCAATGAAAACTAGAGACGCAAGGGTTTTAGATTTGATTTCTTCTTATTTAAGTGACGGAAAAAGCTCTAAACTTTACAAGAAAATTGTTGACGACAAAAAAATGGCGTTACAAATTGGCGCTGTAGGATTTAGTCAGGAAGATTACGGAATGTACATTTTGTATGGTCTGCCAATGGCTCCAAACACAACTGCAGATATCTTAAAAGAAATGGACGAGGAAATTGTAAAAATCCAAACCGATCTTATTTCTGAAAAAGATTATGAAAAATTACAAAACAAATTCGATAACAACTATGTAAATGCAAATTCGAGCGTAGAAGGAATTGCAGAAAATCTTGCTTCGTATTACTTACTTTATGGTGATGTAAATTTAATTAACACTGAAATAGACATTTATCATTCTATTACAAGAGAAGAAATTAGAGAAGTTGCTAAGAAATATTTAAATCCCAATCAACGCTTAATTCTAGATTATATTCCTACCCCAAAATCTCAAAACTAAGAATATCGAATCATGAAAAAAATATATACTTTTTTAATCCTTTTATTCCTAACTGGAATTATGCAAGCACAAGATCGCCCACAACCCAAACCAGGCAATGCGCCAGTAGTCAACATCAAAAAACCTCAAACCTTTGTTTTGGCAAACGGCATGAAAGTTTTGATCGTTGAGAACCATAAATTACCTCGAGTAAGTTTTACGCTTACTTTAGATAATGCGCCATTTACCGAAGGCGACGAAAAAGGAGTTGATGAATTAACAAGCAGTTTAATCGGAAACGGAACTAAAAAAACAACCAAAGAAGCTTTTAACGAAGAAATTGACTTTTACGGAGCAAATATAAATTTCACTTCACAAGGCGCTTATGCAAGTTCATTATCTAAATATTCTGGACGTGTTTTAGAGCTTTTAGCCGAAGGTGCTTTACAGCCTAACTTTACTCAATCAGAATTTGATAAAGAAAAAGCAAAACTACTAGAAGGCTTGAAAGCCGACGAAAAAAGTGTTCCTGCTATTTCGAATAGAGTTGTTGATGTATTAGCATTTGGGAAAAATCATCCGAATGGAGAATATCTTTCTCAGGAAACCGTAAAAAACGTAACCCTTGCTGATGTTCAAAAAAACTACAGTACTTATTTTGTTCCAGAAAACGCTTATTTAGTTGTAATTGGAGATGTTAAACTTAAAGAAATAAAAACAGCTGTAGAAAAATTGTTTAGCGGATGGAAAAAACAAAATGCTCCAAAAAACAATTATCCTGATCCTGCAAACCCTTCAAAATTACAAATTGATTTTGTAGATGTTCCCAACGCAGTTCAATCTGAAATCTCATTGGTAAATACTTTAAATTTAAAAATGAGCGATCCAGACTTTTTCCCAGCTGTAATCGCAAACCAGATTTTGGGAGGTGATTTCAACAGTTATTTAAACATGAACTTAAGAGAACAGCACGCTTGGACATATGGCGCAAACTCAAGCATTGGAAGCGGAAAATATGTAACCAAATTCAAAGCTACATCTGCAGTTAGAAATACCGTTACAGACAGCGCAGTGATTCAATTTGTAAAAGAAATCAAAAGAATCCGCGACGAAAGAGTCGATCCAGAAGTTTTAAGAAACGTAAAAGCAGGTTATATTGGAAGATTTGTAATGCAGGTTGAAAAACCACAAGCTGTTGCCCGTTATGCTTTAAACATTGAAACAGAAAAGCTTCCAGCTGATTTCTACGAAAAATACATTCAAACAATCAACAATGTTACGGCAGATGATATTTATCGCGTTGCAAATAAATATTTCCTGTTGGATAATATGCGTATTGTAATTGTTGGAAAAGGCTCTGATGTAATTTCTAGTTTAGAAAAATTACAAATCCCAATTTTCTACTTTGATAGATTCGGAAATCCAATCGAAAAACCTTCAGTAAAAAAAGAAGCTCCAAAAGATATCAGCGCAAAAACGGTTTTTGAAAACTACATTAAAGCAATTGGAGGAGAAAAAGCAGTTACTTCGGTTAAAACGCTTTATATGAATGGTTCAACAACTATTTCTCAAGCTCCAGGTCCATTAACTTTTATTTCAAAATTAGATTCAAAAGGAAAAATGATGGTTTCGCTTTCAATGGGAACTATGAATTTAATGAAACAAGTTGTAAACGAAAAAGGTGCTTATATCGAACAACAGGGACAAAGAAAAAACCTTGAAGGTGAAGATTTAGTCGAAATGAAAGCGAATGCGACTCCATTTGAAGAATTACAATTGGTAAAAAGAACTGATTTGAAAGTTGAAGGAATTGAACCAATCAACGGAAGCGATGCTTACGTAATCAAAGACGGCAAAACAACGTATTATTACGACGTTAAATCAGGTTTAAAAACAGCAGAATCTAAAATCCGTGAACAAGGCGGAAAATCAGCAAGCACAAATCACTAATTTCAATGATTATAAAGAAGTAAAAGGAGTTAAAGTTCCTTTTAATTTAATTCAGAATGTTGGTTTTGAATTGGACATCAAAATGTCTGATATCAAGATTAATGAAGAGGTTTCTGATGCAGATTTTCTTTAAGAGATGCTAAGGTTCTGAGATACTAAGGTTCTAAGATTCTTAAATTTTTCATAGGCTTTGTCAAAGTTTTAAACTTTGACAAAGCTTTTTTTATACGTGATATTTCATGAAGCCAAGCACCCATTTTTTTTTGTCAGGCTGAGCGAAGTCGAAGCCTCTCTCAAAACTTACCTCTAACAACTCACATCCAACATCTCACAAATAAAAATCACTTCTTCGCCGATAAATAAACTCCAATCAGAATAATAAATGCTCCGAAAAACTGAATTGGTGTCAGCATTTCGTTATCTAATAATCCCCAGAAAAAAGCAACTATCGGAATTAAATAGGTCACAGATGTAGCAAAAACCGGCGATGACATCTGAATTAATTTGAAGAAAAGAATATTAGCAATTCCAGTTCCTAAAACACCAAGGATCATTACAAAAAATATGGAATGCTGTGTTTCTGCAAAATGTATTTTCTGACTGATATCTGTTGTACTCAAAATAATTAGCGCAGGCAGAAAAAGAACTGCAAAATTCCCCGTTGTGATACTTATGGAATTTAAATCGTGTAAATATTTTTTAATCAAGTTAACATTTATTGCATAACTCAAAGTTGCAATAACCACCAATAAAACATATAAATAATTTTGTCCTCCGCCTGCAGATTCTCCGCTTAAAACCAAAAGCAGACAACCTAAAAGACCGACAAAAACACCCCAAACTTGTCGCTTTTGAAATTGAATTCCAAAAGCAATAATTCCCAAAATCAATGTATTTAGAGGTGTAAGCGAATTAAGAATCGCTACAATTGAACTATCAACCTGAGTTTCTGCAATAGCAAAAAGATAAGCCGGCATAAAAGTTCCAAAAAACGAGGTTATAGCAACAAACTTCCATTGACGGCGAGATATTTTTTTCAGGCTGTTAAATCCTATAATCAGTAAAAACAAAGCGGCAAAAATAATTCGGAACGATCCAACCTGAATAGCAGTCAAACCAACTAATCCTCTTTTTATTAAAATAAAAGAGCTTCCCCAAATAAGAGAAAGAATCAATAAATATACCCACTTTAACTGCTTTGTATCCATAAATCATATTTTACTGCAAATTTGTAATAATTTTGCGAACTAACCTTTCTCTTTTTATTAATTTTGCAAGAAAGAAATCGCAAATTAAATTTATATATAATGAAAATTTCAAAAATTTTAATCGCCGCAACAATCGCTGGTCTAGTATTCATTAGCTGTAAAAAGGAAGAAGATAAAAGCCTACAAGTTGTAAACGCAGAAAAAAGCGCTCCAAAAGAACATAAGTCAATTCTTGCAGAAAATTTACAAACAGCAAGTTTTACAATCGACGGAATGACTTGTGCTGTAGGATGTGCTAAAACTATAGAAGAGGAATTAGCAAATCTTGACGGAGTTGATAAAGCTACTGTGGATTTTGACAAAAAAACTGCTACAGTAAGTTTTGACAAAACAATTCAAAATCCAGAATCTTTGACTAAAGTAGTTCAAGAAACTGGCGACGGGAAGACTTATAAAGTTTCGAATTTCAAGTCTTAAATTTAAAATAATTCATTCCGTAGGAATGTCTCCTTGGTAGAATTAAATTTGAATTAAGATTATCGTTCCGTAGGAACGTGTGATTAATAATACAGGATTGTTATGTCCACGAAAACAAGTGTCCTTACAGGACACAACACAAAACAAAACTATTTTTTGCTACCGATGAGATATTCCTATGGAATATTAAATATTGTCAAGGCATAGAAAATGACTAAAAAAAGGATCTAAATAGATCCTTTTTTTTATTTCTTTATTTCCATTTCAATGTTTCTATCAAACGGCGCATATCATTTTTAACATAACTCAGTTGCTGGCATAATTGAATCAAAATTAGGCTTTGCATAAAAATAAACAGAACCTATTAAAAAGTGTTTTGTACTATCGGTAACATAAAACTGTGAATTAGTCGCCGCATTTCCATCAACTTGATAAAACATTCCGTACACTTTTTTCTGGGGATTTATATATGGTCTGCTCTAAAATATCATCGGCTTTAATTACGTGTTCGTAAGTCAGTTTTTGAGCGTCACGTAACAATTTATCAATATTATTATTTACGGGCTTATAAGTCAAATAAATAGTCGCTTTCATCTTTGGATAAGTAATCGCAAAACCGCATTCTTTCTCGCCTTTAATAATAGCATCTTCATTCATTTCAAAAGAAAATGGGCAATTGTTTTCAAAATTCACATACTTTGCTTCTGGATAATCCAATCGCAGAAAACTTGCCGGTTTTGGCAAAACATCATTTTTACAGCTTAAAACCGTTAGTGCAAGCAAAATTGCTGTTATTGAAAGTATTCTATTGAGCATTTTAATTTATTGTTACTTTTATTTGTTTTACACGCTTTTTATCAACTGTTTCTATTGTGAAAATACAGTTTTTAAAAGGTACTTTTTGATCTTTTTTCGGAAAATTACCTAAAATTTCTAAGATAAATCCAGCCAATGTTTCAGCTTCTCCTTTATGAGATTCGAAAGCATCTTCATCTACATTTACAATTCTGTAGAAATCTTTAAGATTAATTTTTCCTTCAAAAAGAAAATTATTTTCATCGATTTGCGAAAAGTTCAAATTCTCATCATCAAACTCATCACTGATATCACCAACTATTTCTTCTATTACATCTTCTAAAGACACCAATCCAGAAGTTCCTCCATATTCATCTACAACTATGGCCAAATGACTTTTCAGCCCTTGGAAATCTTTTAGCAAATTATCCAATTTTTTATTTTCAGGAACAAAGAAAGCTTCTCTAATTAACGATGTCCAGTCAAATTCTTCTTTATCGATATGAGGCAGTAAGTCTTTAACAAACAGTACACCTTCAATTTGATCAATATTATCACTATAAATCGGGATTCTTGAAAATCCCTTTTCAATTATTTTAGGATAAATACACGCGAAAGATTCTGATATTTCCAATGCAAAAATATCAATTCTCGGACTCATTACCTGCTTTGTATCTGTATTTCCGAAAGAAACAATTCCTTCTAAAATTTTTTGTTCTTCTGTTGAAGTTCCCTCAGAATCTGTTAACTCTAAAGCCTGTGAAAGCTGATTAATCGAAAAGTTATTCTTTTGTTTTCCTAATTTATGCTCGCAAATATAGAGTAACGGCACGCATTGGCAAACTTATAGGAGAAAGTAGTTTGTCTAAGAAAGCCAGCGGATACGCAACACGCTTAGCAAAACGCACGCTATTTCTGCTTGCATAGACCTTAGGAAGCACTTCTCCAAATAGAAGAATGAAAAAAGTAACTAAAATTACTTCAAGTGTAAATTTAAAAACGGGAGAACTTACATCTGAAAAGATATTCTGCCCGATATAAGCAAATAAGATAACTACCCCTATATTAAAAAAATTATTCGCTACGAGTAATGTAGCCAATAGTTTTTTAGGTCTGTCTAATAAATTGGAGATGATTTTACCTTTGGCCTGATTATCGTTTAAAGTATCATCGATGTCTTGCTGTGATAACGAAAAGAGCGCTACTTCAGCACCTGAAACTATTGCTGAAAGAAATAACAAAATAAATATTCCGACAAAACCAATAATTATATTAGTGTCAGGATTTGTTATAAAGAGTAAACTGGGCTCCGGCTCCAAATTGCATCAAATTAGTTAAACATCTTTTAGAAAGGCAGATCGTTAATTGGAAGCCCTTCATTAGTAGCAAGCATCAAAGTTAGTGTTTTTTGTTGATTCTGTATCTTGATTTTGTTTAGTATGCGCAGTTTCTTTTTTGGTTGTCAGAAAAGTAAATTCTGTAACCTGAATTTCTGTAGTATATTTCGTTGTGCCGTCTTCTGCCTGCCATTGGCGAGATTTTATTCTTCCTTCAACATAAATCTTATCTCCTTTCGAAAGATATTTTTCGCAAATTTCGGTCGCTTTATTACGCACAACCAAGTTATGCCACTCCGTAGAAGTGATCTTTTCGTTGGTTGTTTTATTGATATAAACTTCATTTGTAGCCAGCTGAAAACGTCCGATGCAATTTCCGCCATCAAAATAATGCATCTTTACATCATCGCCCAAATGGCCAATAAGCATCACTTTATTTAATGTTCCGTTCATAGTTTTTGGTGGTATTTCTACCAAAGATACATTTTTTTAGCAAATTATTTCCTGCTTTTCTATAAATTTATAAATCACAATTGGGAAAGGAAAAGTTTTTAATTTTTCGGGATCAACTCCATTTTCTATTTTCTCTTTTACCTTAATTTTCCAAAACTGTATATGAAGATGCTGATGCGAAAGTTTATGTACCAGTGTTGATTCTGCACAATCCTCTATACCTATAATAGTATAAGAAGAAAATATTTCTTCTTTAGCCGCTTTGGAAACTACATCAAAACCAACAATAGACTGTGTTTCTAAAAGCGGAAATTCATAGAGATTATGCCAAATACCTTTATCAGTTCTTTTTTGAATTATTGTATTCCCTAAAACATCTTCTAAAATCAAATAGTTAAAATAACGATTGGATACTTTAACTTTTTTAGATTTAACAGGAAGCTGATTTACTTTTCCTTTTTGTAATGCTGCACAGCTTTCATTAAAATCACAGACAGAACAATCTGGACTTTTTGGAACACATTGCAGCGCACCAAACTCCATTATAGCCTGATTAAAAATTGCTGGATTGTCTTTGGGCATTAATTCGTGCGCAAGTGCGACAAATTCTTTTTTGGCGACCGGAAGCGCAATATCTGTTTCAATATCAAAGTAACGCGAAAGCACCCGGAATACATTTCCGTCTACAACTGGAACCGATTCGTTATATGAAAAAGAAGCAATTGCGGCGACGGTATATTCACCAACACCTTTAAGTTTTAAAAGTTCTTTATAAGAATCTGGAAAAACGCCGTTTAAGTCATTATTAATATATTGAGCTGTTTTATGAAGATTTCGAGCTCTTGAATAATACCCTAAACCCTGCCAAAGTTTTAAAACTTTTTCTTCAGAGGCATCTGCCAAATCTTTTACAGTAGGAAATTCCTTGGTAAAAGCAAAAAAATAAGGCATTCCTTGAGCAACTCGCGTCTGTTGCAAGCATAATTTCTGAGAGCCAAATTTGGTACGGATCGACCGTTTTTCGCCAAGGCAAATCACGCTTGTTTCGTAAATACCATTTTATCAATATGTTATGAAAATCCATTGCAAAATACTTAGAATACAAAAGTAAATGTTTATGTAATTAAAATTTAACGAATTAGCTTGATTAATTATTTTTTTAATTCCTATATTTGCAAACTCAAAAAAATAGTACACCATTTATAAAATAAAATAGGAAAGAAAATGACGAAAGCAGATATCGTAGCGAAGATTTCAGAGAAACTAGGTCTTGAAAAAGGAGATGTTCAAGCAACAGTGGAAACTTTTATGGAAGAAGTAAAAACTTCTTTAGAAACTGGAGACAATGTTTACCTAAGAGGTTTTGGTAGTTTTATCGTAAAAACTAGAGCTGAAAAGACTGGAAGAAACATTTCTAAAAACACAACAATTAAAATTCCAGCACACAACATTCCTGCGTTCAAACCTGCAAAAGTATTTGTAGAAGGAGTAAAAACAAACAACGAAGCAAAATAATATTAATTAACATAAAATCGACACGATATGCCAAGTGGTAAAAAAAGAAAGAGACATAAGGTAGCTACTCACAAACGTAAAAAAAGAGCGAGAGCTAACCGCCACAAAAAAGAAAAAGTAGTTTTAAACTACTTTTTTCTTTTTTAAACGTTCATTGAAATTGAAAAAAGATGAAAGAGTAAAGAAAATAGAAAATAGACGTAAAAATCTATTCTCTTTGTTCTATTCTCTACTAATCTTCTTTCCCCGGGTTCAATACCTGTTAAAAAATATTGTTTAATCCATCCTTACAATTAGGCCTTAAGCTATAAGCTTTAAGCTATAAGCAATTCAATTTGCCTACAGCCTACTGCCTACTGCCTATTGCTAGAAAGTTCGGATAAAAATTTACAGTGTGAATAAAGAATTAATCATTAGATCTAGTTCTGAAGCCGTAGATTTTGCCTTATTAAAAGATGGAAAACTAATTGAATTACACAAAGAAGAAGAGAAAAGCAACTTTCAGGTTGGTGATATTTTTATTGCCAAAATCCGAAAACCAGTTGCTGGACTAAATGCTCGCTTTTGTAAATGTAGGCTTCGAAAAAGATGCTTTTTTACATTATCATGACTTAGGTCCAAACTTAGCTTCCCAACTGAAATTCATAAAACTTGTAAGCGCAGGTAAAATAAAAGATTTCTCCCTAAAAACCTTTCAGTTTGAAAAAGAGATTGACAAAGATGGCATCATTACTGATATTTTAAGTGCCAATCAATCTGTTTTAGTTCAAGTAGTTAAAGAACCTATATCAACCAAAGGCCCAAGAATAAGTGCTGAGCTTTCATTGGCTGGAAGATTTATTGTTCTAGTTCCTTTCTCTGATCGTGTTTCTATTTCTCAAAAAATAGAAGACAAAAAAGAAAAGGATCGTCTAAAAAAACTTGTTCTATCGATCAAACCTAAAGGATTTGGTGTTATTGTTCGTACAGTAGCCGAAGGCAAAAACGTAGCCGAATTAGAAAAAGATTTGCAGAACCTGCTTGGCAGATGGTCTGCAATGTGTAAAAAATTACCAACTGCTCATCATCCATCAAAAGTATTAGGAGAGCTTAACAGAGCTTCTTCGATATTAAGAGATGTATTCAATGATACCTTCAGCGGTATTCAAATAGATGACGAAGAGTTGTACCATCAAACGAAGGAATATCTGCAAGAAATTGCACCTTCAAAACAATCGATTGTGAAGTTTTATCAATCAAATGATACTCCAATTTTCGAGAAATACAATATAGAGAGACAAATCAAAACTTCTTTTGGCAGAACCGTTTCTATGAGTAAAGGTGCTTACCTTATCATTGAACACACTGAAGCTCTTCACGTTATAGACGTAAACAGCGGAAATCGTTCAAACAAAGCAACCAACCAGGAAGACACCGCCATGGAAGTAAATATGATTGCGGCAGAGAAATCGCCAGACAACTTCGTCTGCGAGATATGGGCGGTATCATAGTAGTTGATTTTATCGATATGTCTAATCCTGAAAATAGGAAAGTCTTGTTCGACTTCTTGCGAGAAGAAATGAGCGACGATAAAGCAAAACATAAAATATTACCGCCGAGTAAATTTGGTTTAGTCCAGATTACAAGACAGCGCGTAAGACCAGAAGTTAATATAAAAACTAGAGAGGAAGATCCAAACAATGAACATGGCGAAATTGAAGCGCCAATATTAATCATTGATAAAATCACATCCGATTTAGATAGAATTTTAAAAACCCACAAAAACGTTGTGCTTAATGTCCATCCGTTTGTGGTCGCATACCTCAGCAAAGGTTTTCCATCATTACGTTCAAAATGGTTTTTTGAACATAAGAAATGGGTGAAAATCATACCTCGTGACGCTTACACGTACTTAGAATATCATTTCTATGATAAAAAAGGAAATGTTATTTCAGAATAAAAAACAAAAAACCGCCTTTCGTGAGATTGGCGGTTTTTTTGTGCTTTATTTTTAGCGACTAATTTCACGAATGTACACGAATTATTTATGAGAATTTGTATAATTCGTGGCGAATATTATTTATGAAAAGCTGTGTCACCCTGAGCGAAGTCGAAGAGCCTTTCTATGTAAAAGGCTTAGATTTCGCTCAGCCGGACAAATAATAAGTCAAAAAAATAAAATTGGAATTTGGAATTTCAAAATTGGAATTTCTTTTCAATAGCTATTCCCTCACGATCTCAATTCTTCTCCTTATTTCATTTCCTGAAGCATCTACAACCGTAATATAATGTATTCCAGTTGTTGGCGTAATTGGCAGTTCATGAAAGGTTTTTGTTGTGGCTTTATAAACATCATCAATATACCAAAATAATTCTTTATCCCTTTCAGAATAAGCCACTTTTAAAATTACAGGCTGTACTTTGCTATTAAAATCCTTAGTCAAATAAATTTTGCTGTTTGCTTTTGGATAAATAAAATCCATTGTAGTGGTTTGCGTTCCCTCACAGCCATCTTTAAATGGTGGTAGAGGCAGGTATTCAATGTGCTGGCTTTTATAATACCAAGCCATTACAGGAGGAAGAACAAACCAATTTTTAGTCACAATATTTTCGACACTCTCGCGTATTGCTGTTTACCTGAAATTGTTCTGTTTTATCTACATGAATCGTTTTATGATATGGACAAACCTTTGTCGATTTTCCTTTTTTAGAAACCCATTGTTTTATTTTTGGACAGTTTTCTTTTGCCAGATATCCGCTTAAGCGTGCAAACCTCGACTTCTTCTAAATCCTTATAAGGCGTATCAAACCATCGTTGTCTAGGCATTAAATTAAAAACATCAAACAAAATTGGCGCCGCACTTGTTACGCCGGTAAGCGTTGGCCTTCCTTCTCCAGTTGCATTTCCAACCCAAATTCCGACTACATATCTTGAATTAGTGCCAATTGCCCATGCATCACGATTCCCGAAACTTGTTCCTGTTTTCCATGCAATTTTTAAGGAACTGTCATAAAACTTCCAAGCTTCATCTCCTTCCGGCCTGTTTACTTCTTCCATTGCATTATAAGTCAGCCAAATCGAGCCCGCACCCAAAATATTTTTCTGATTGGTTTCTGAACCGAAATCTGGTTTAAAATCATTTTTATAATTTAATTCGGTAAACTCTCGCGTTCTGTATTTAGCTTGATTTTTAGTATAATAATTTAATGTTGAAGATAGATTTGCATAGGTTCTGCATAAATCCCACAAATTACTTTCGGCACCGCCCAAAATAAGTGACAAACCGTAGTGATCTGGTGTTTTATTAATGTTTTTTAATTTAAAATTTTGAAGCTCTTCATAAAACTTATTTACTCCAAAATCCTGAAGCATTAAGACTGCAGGAATATTCAAAGAACGCGACAAAGCTCGATGTGCCGGCACTGCGCCATCAAAAGTTAGATTAAAGTTTTGTGGTGTATATCCTGAAATCTGCGTTGGAATATCGGCAATTAAAGTGTTTGGCAATATTTCTCCATCATCCAGCATTGCGCCGTATAAAAGCGGTTTCAAAATACTTCCCGTACTTCTTGGAGCATCAATAATATCAACGTCTTTTTGATGATCTTTGTCTGTTGGTGCATTGCCAACATAACTTATTACGTTTCTATTCTGCACATCAATCACCAAAATAGCTAAGTTATGAACTTCATTCTGCTTGTATTGATTGTAATAATACCTCGCAATTTGATTTACTCTATTCTGCAAAGCAAAATCTAATGTTGTTTTTACTCGGGTCCCTTCTTCATTTTTGGCAACTCTCTGCAGTAAATGCGGCGCAATTTGTGGTAGATCATAAGGCTTTTGCGGTAAAGGTTCTTCTATTGAAAGCTCATAAGTCTGCTTATCAATAATTCCTTCCTGATGCAATTTTAATAAAAGTCTGTTTCGTTTATTTAATAATTTAATCTGATTTTTGCCGGGATAAATTAAACTTGGCGCATTGGGTAAAACTGCTAAAACTGCATTTTCAGCCCAAGATAACTGATTGGACTGTACGCCAAAATAACGCCATGAAGCCATTTCCAGCCCGACGACATTTCCTCCAAAAGGCGCATGAGCGGCATACATTTCGAGAATTTCGTCTTTAGAATATCCCAATTCTAATCGGGTTGAAAGGATGATTTCAATCAGCTTTTCAAAATAAGTTCTCTTCTTTCCTTTTCTGGATAATCGAATAACTTGCTGTGTTAGAGTACTTCCTCCTCTCACAACTTTCCCTGCTTTTCTATTTTGCTTGAAGGCATTTATCATCGCTCCTGGATTAAATCCAGGATGTTTATAGAAGTATTCGTCTTCAAAATAAACAATGCACTTTTTGAATTTATCTGGAACACTGTCCTGTGCTGGAAAACGCCATTGTCCGTCGCGGGCAATTTTAGCGCCAAGCAGTTCTCCTTCTTTGCTTTCAATAACGGTTGAATAGGGTTCTTTAAATAAAGTTCGGGGTATCGAAAAATAGTAAATCAGCAAGAGCACAAATGCAATTGCTGATTTTATTTTGTTTCTTTTTATCCAGTTTAGAATGCGTTGGAAAAACGCTTTTAATTTATTTTTCAAAATTATTTTTAGTGTTTCGTATCCTAACAGGTTTTTAAAACCTGTTAGGTATCTATTTAGATTCCTAAAAGAAAATTAAAATATCTTCTTATCAAAAATACCTAACAGGTTTTTAAAACCTGTTAGGATAATCAAATATAATCCCTACTGATCAAGTAAATTTACATCATTAAGAACTCCTTCGTAAATCAATCTTCTTTCGTCGTGGCAAAATATGAAATTTTCCAAATCTTTAAATAATTCCACAATAAATTCCCGATCGATGCTACTTTGTTTATCTGATAAATAAGATCGATAAGACGAATGTTTATAAGAGTGAAATTCTTTAGAAAACTTATGCTTTACAGGATTTAAATGAACATAGATAATTAACTGCTTCAAATAATCTTCGTTTTCGATTCTATTTCTTTGTAAATGTTCCTGAAACAGACTTCCCGTTCTATCGTAAGCTTTGTTTATACTTTTAGAATAAGAATTAAATAAATTAGAAAATGGCAGATGCATTTTTTGTTTAAACTTTTCTGGCAGATCAATTTTATCTTTTATTCTTAGAACAATATGAAAATGATTTTTAAGCAGACAATAGGCATAAACATCTGCAATAGGCAAAATATACTTTTTAACCTTTTCTAGAAAATAGTTGTAATTCTTCTCTTCAATAAAAATATTCTCACTATTATTTCCTCGATTATAAACATGATAATACTGTCCCGCTTCAAAAACATCCTTATCCAAACTATCAATCTTTTTATTATCCTAACAGGTTTTTCAAACCTGTTAGGTATTTTATTTTATTATATATATTTCTTTTAAAACTCCATTTGATACCTAACAGGTTTTTAAAACCTGTTAGGATACGTGGTTATTTCACCACCTCAACCCAGAATCCTTTTGTTCTGGCTAAGAATGTATTATCATACATTGCTTCGCATTGCAAACCAGGTAAATAATAATTTCCTAAATATGACGCATTTAACAGAATTCTAAAGACTTTGGTTTCTCTTGCTTTCATTCCAAAATAGAAATTGGTTCTATCGTCGCGAATATCAATATAATCGGCAATATTATTTACTGCGTCTCCGTAATCTGTAAAACGCGTATTTACAATTTCAAATCCTGAAGGCAGAATTTGCGATAAAGCTACATTCTGAACACTTTCTCCTCTTTGATTTTTGATCGTAACTTCGGCCACAAACTCAGTTCCTTGAGTAATTTTAGAAACATTGATAACACTTCCTTTTCTGTTTTTGAAAACAATGTTGGCCGAAACATCATTTTGAACAGCATTTTCCTCCCCGATCGGCAATATACCTGTGTTCAGTACACGGACATAAATCGTGTTATTTTTATTGTTTTTTAATGTAACAATGTTTGTTCCAGATGTGACCGGCAAACTGCGATCAGCAACTGTTTTTTGAGTATTTATAGTTTCTCCCTTGCCATTTTTACTAAACTGAAGATTGATTCCTTTTGGACCATTACTAATAGCAAATTTCGACATAGAATATAAGCAATAAGCAGTTGTCTGTGTACTCATCCACTGATTAGCCGACATTTCTTTGGCTAATTTTGAAGCCATTGCAAATGCTTTTTGTTTTTGTCCTAAAAGCGAGCATGGTTTCCAAAGCCATTGCTCTATTTCTTTCGCTTGAACCGTAATAGTAGTAGCTATATCCATCTGAACTGCCATCAATATTGGTTTTCAAAAACAAACTTTGTCCTGCCGATTTTTGTCCAGCTAGAACATAAGTCACTGCCAAACGAAGCATACTTTCGTTCGAAATGCCTTTTGTTTCTCGCAATCTGTTCATTGATGATAAATCAGCATTTCCAGCTAAAGCTAAAGTATATAACCTATAAGCCTGAGCCAAATCATTACCATATTTAGGTTCAAAACGCCATTGTTTGGCTTCTTTTTGCTGATAGGACAACCATTTTGATTTGAAATTAATTGGCAGTACATAACCTTTTTTCTCTGCTTCGATCAAGAAATGTCCAGCGTATGAACTTCCCCAATCATCAGCAATTGCATTCCCCTGCCAGTATGGTAATCCACCGTTTGATAATTGGAAGTTTCCTAATCTTGCGATTCCAGCAACAATATTCTTTTGAATAATATCTTTACGTTTCGCATCAATATCAGCAACATCACTTAAGAACAATTGCGGGAAAACTGACGATGTAGTCTGCTCCACACAACCATGCGGATATTGGATTAAAAATTGCAGTCTTCCGTTTAAATTCATTGACGGCATTGACGAAACTTCCAATCTTGCTTTATTGCTTCCAGCAACACCAAACGTTTTCCACGAAAGTGTTTTAGAACTGTTTGGCGCCAGAACAACATCTGTATAGGTACTCGTAACTGGATTTGGGTTCGTCATATCAATTTCAACATCATAAACTGATTTCTCACTTCCAGAAGTTGCAATGACCTGTACTTTTGCTATTCCCGTTGCCGCACCTACAACCAAATTAAAATACGCCATTTTTTCGTCTGGCTGAGAGAAGTTCAATCTTTGAACGGCACTTCCCATTACTTTCAATCCGTTGCTGGTTTTTATCTGAATTGAAACATTTTTAATTTTGCTTTCAGTAGCAAAAACCGTTACCGGAAGCGTTACTTTTTCTGATGGCGAAATTTTTCTCGGCAATGAAGCCAAAACCATTAACGGGCTCTTAACCTGTGTTGCTTTTTCTACACTTCCATAGGCACTTGTTGTCGCGTCTCCCGCAACTACCATTGTTCTAACAGAACCGATATATTTTGGAAGTTTTAATTCGTGCGATTTCGTCTGTCCTTTTTCTAATTTGAACGGACCATAATACAACACAACTGGTTTGAATCGATTTGCCTTTTTAGCTTTTCCGCCACCTAAATCCTGATCACCACCAATGCTGAAAATCTGATTTATTTTTCCGCCATAAGCACCTATTACATCATCATAAATATCCCAAGTTTTTACTCCTAAAGCTTCGCGAACATAGAAACTATCCCAAGCATTTGGTGTTTTAAAACGTGTTAAATCCAAAAGTCCTTCATCGACAACGGCAATGGTATACGTCATTTCTTTACCAGATTTCTCGCCCACTTTTACCGTAAAAGGCTGTTCTGGTCTTAAAACATCGGGCATATTAATTGTTGGTGCCAAAATGGTGTTTTTATCGACAACTTCAATCGGAACAATTCCGTACATACGAATAGGCGAATCGTTTTTAGTGGAAGCATGAGGCTGTAATAATGTAATATTAAAATAGACATTTGGTGCCATCGCTCCCGTAATCGGAACTTCGACTTTTGTTTCACCATTTTTAGTTTCTGCCCAAATGGTCTGAATTACTCGAGATCCGTTTTCAACCGAAATCAAAGCACGTCCGCCCTCACTTGAAGGAAAAGAAATCTGCGCTTTTTCTCCCACAGCATAATTTTTTTTATCTGTAGAAAAAACTAACATGTTGGCTGTAGAAGCATCTCTATTTCTAGTTTTTCCTGACCAGACCGGCCAATCGATATTTACAGTCAATGCTGTTGCATGTCCTTCATCGGTATCTTCAACACGAATTAAATAACGTCCCCATTCCTCATCACTCAAAGAAAATTCAAAACTTCCTCTTCCGCTTGAATCGGTGCTGATCGTTTTGGTTTTATAAGAAGTTGTTGCATTCGAAGAATTATAATTCGACAAATTATCGCTTGAAGAATCCCACCACCAGCGCCAGTCTACTTTGTAAATTCTCACTTCCAGATTTCGAACCGCTTTTGGTCTTCCGTTTTCATCAACCGTAACGACATCAAAACGATTTGATGCTCTGGTTTCAAGCATATTGTATTTGTTGAGCTCTGGCGATTTTATACCTACATACGTTTTATAAGGAGAATAAGTCGTCGACATAACATCGGTACTAAAATCCCCGCCTTCTTCATACACTTTTGTAATAAATGAAGCGCGTAACATTCCCGGAGCCTGACCTTGCAGTCTTGGCTGAATATTTACTGATGCTTTTCCGCTTTCATTTAATTTCCCAGAGAAAATATTAATTTCTTCTGTACTAAACTGACGTACTAAATCATCAAAAGTAAATTTTTCATAACCTTTAAAAGTGGTAGTTTCTTCACGAGAATTTAGCCTGCATTTCTACATTTAAATTCTTAGCAATCGCACCATGAAGCCAAGTTACTTCAAGATTGTCTGTATTAGGATACGAAGACGAAAGTGTCTTTCTTGTAAACGTATTTTTGATTTTTAAACGATTCGGTTTGATCGTTTCTATTTTAATGCTTTTATAAAATTTAGCACCTCCCACGCTTACCATTGCTTCCCAATTTCCTGTTGGTGCTTCTGTACTTGTTGGAACTATAAAAGCGTAATGATTTAAATCGTTCGTTTTTTGAACCGTCTGGTAAACTGTTTTTCCGTTCGGATCATTCAATCTAAATTTAATTGGATGTGATTTCGGAAGTTTATTTGCCGCATCATTTAAAATGAAAGACAAATACAAATTATCGCCCGGGCGCCACACGCCTCTTTCTCCATAAATAAATCCTTTTAACCCTTTTTGTAAAGTCTCCCCAGCAACATCAAAATTACTCACAGACAGCGAAAGTCCGTCATCCAGTTTCACATAAGTTGATTGATCCCCCAAAGTAACGATAGCAAAATAAGCAAACTTATCCAGCTGAAAAGATGCAATTCCCTCGCCGCTTGTCGCCTCAGTTGCGATTTTTTGCTGTTGGAAATTGTACAAATCGACTCTTGCATTAGAAATAGGTTCTGTTGTAACAATATTATTTACCGCAAATAAATAGGATTTGTTTTCTCCTCTTTTGGCAATAACACCCAAATCTGTAGCTAAAATATTGGTCGCAATTCTAGCATTATAGTAATACGATCCACTGCAAGGATCTTGGCTTTCTCTCCAGTCATAATCATCATAGTACGAGTAATCATCGTACGAATCTCCACTGTAGTTTACGTCATTTTCATCTGCCTCCTCTTCCTCAACTTCCTCTTGTTCGCCATCAGATGTTTCGCATTTATACAAAGAGTATTTCTTTTTATATACAAATTCAACTCTGTAAATTGCACCTGGTTCTGGTTTTATAATTTTAGATAAATCCAAGGCATACGTATTCCATTTGGCAAGATTTACGAGTGTGCTTTCTTTTAAATTCAGTGTTGTTTTGGCAATTGGCTGTGCAACTTTTTTGAGATTTTGCCCGCCGTTTAATTCATTATATTGTAAAAACTGCAGAATATTATTTTTGTAAATCTTATACACTTTTACATCAACAGCACTTAAGTTTACCGCTTCAAAGTTTAATTTTAAATTATTTGAACTTGGCAGAATTGTTCCGTTTTTAATAAAGCGAACGTTTGGTTTTATCTGGTCAAATGAAATCTTTTCACTATAATTGGCTTCCATTTTTTTGCCGTATTGGCTTTCAATTCCTTGAAAAACTTCCAAAAGCAATTCGCCCGTAACAACTTGCTCCGGTTCTTCCTCTGGAACAACTTCAACAATATCTTCAGTTTGAACCGTATCAACAGCTACCGAAGCAGAGTCTACCGCAACTGCGGCAGAATCGACCGTTGCATAGGCAGGTTCTTCTTGTACTACTACGGGAGTTACTGGCTCTTTTTTAGCTGTGGCTTCATTCTTAAAATATACTTTCAGTAAATTTCCTTGAGTAGAAAATTTCAAGTTATTAGTGTTTTGAATCGAAACTAAACCTGCAAAATCCTGACCTTTTTCAAGAGGCTCAGAAAAGTTAATTAAAACCGATTGATTATTGCCATCTGGAACCTCAACTTTTACAATTTTAAATTCGTTGACACTTGTAATCGGAAAATCGATTTGTCCTTTCTGTTCAATATCAAAATCACTTCCGTCATATATAATCTCTAGATTTGATGCATCTGCAAGACGTTGAATACTATCAATTATAAAACGAAATTCTTTAGCTGGCCCCGCTACTTTCTCAAATTTAATTTTAAGATTATTTCCTTTTTGTTTGGCTTCTACCAACTTTTGAGCCGTTTCAAGATCAATATTATCTGCCGTTTTTAATACACAGTTTAAATATTGATATTCTTTACTATACGACTGGATGTCTCCTGTATTTATCGTAAAATCCTGTTTAACCGTTTTAACCGTGAAGTTGAATTTAGAAAGTTCTTTTTCCTTCTCTTTCGGAATTGCAGTCAGTTTATCTAGGTTTAAAGTAACCTGATATTCTGTTCCCATTTTTAGTTTTTTCTCCGGAATAAAAGCAATTGTATTGCTCGAAAGCGCGACAACTTTTCCGCTCACACTTGGCGAAATATCAAACAAATCACTATCTAATTCCTGATTGGGTTTCCACTCATTTTTATCAAAAGCCAAAACCACACGAATATCAGAATCCGAAGAAACGATACCGCCCGTAAAACTGGTTATATAATCTTTAAATAGTGAAAAATCGGAATTGAAATCTGCGACCGATTTTCTGCCGCAGGATTGAAAAATAAAAAACACAAAAAATACGAGACTTAATCCTTTTACTTTCACTTTTTATTGAGTGTTAATGGTTAACAATGACAGTGTAAATACGTTTTTACTACTAAAAGCCTTAACAGTAAAATACGAATTTAATTGTTATAAAAGTAAATTATTTTTTGTTTTATTTAAGAAGAAAATTCCCTAGTAATAATTATTTAACTTTTGTTGAAGTTATTAGAAACATTTTATAATTATTTGAAGCTGATCCAGCTGTCCGCTATATCTTTTCCCTGCTAAAGGAGCAGGAAAAAGGATATCGCTCCCATCTGGGCTAGGGCATTCATTTTCATGAGATTATCTAAAACTCCGCCCCCAGTTTTGAAAGGACATTATCTAATTGAATAAAATGTTCTTTCGTATTGGAAGCATAAGACAATTGATTTCCAGATGCAATTATAATTACATCGTCTGGATTATTTCCATAAAATTGTACTCCCTCAAGCCATCTTGCAAAGGAAACATTTTTATTATAGAAGTTTTTGGTTATAAAATTAACTTCCTGTTCGTCTAGTTCATAAAATGTATTACATGGAAAATCTAACGCAAATCCCGCCTGAAGAAAAGCCATAGCATTGAAGAAATCTTTTAAAGTTTCGGTTTCTACGGTCCAATCTTTTTGATCATAACTCATATAAACTGGCGGATTATCAAGAGCCAAATCGTCTTTATGAATTCCCCAAACACAAGCGTGCTGATTTTCAGTATAAAAAATCAAATAAGTATCATGATTATAATATTGAAACCTTTCGGGAACTATTAATGAATCTTGTGTTTGATTCAAACTGTGAATTTTACCCAACTCCGTATAATAATCAATAAATACTTTTGGAAGAGTTCCAAAAATGTTTTGGATCGTTTCAATTTCATCAGAACCAAATCCATTCGACTCTGTAATATGAAATAGTTCTTTTATCGTAGAAAAATCAGTCATCAATTCTAAATATTTACCTGAATATTATTTACGTCTCTCAACAAAAAAACGCTTCATTAAATCGGTCGCTTCGTTTGCCATAACGCCAGAAACTACTGTAGTTTTTGGATGCAGTTTTGTTCCCATATTTAGAAAGTCATGGCGCTCATCGCGTGCGCCAAAAACAATTTTCGAAATCTGGCTCCAATACAATGCGCCGGCACACATTTGGCAAGGTTCAAGCGTAACGTACAGCGTGCAGTCTTTCAAATATTTTCCTCCAAGGAAATTTGCGGCAGCAGTTATCGACTGCATCTCGGCATGCGCTGTAACGTCATTTAGTAATTCGGTTAAATTATGACTTCTTGCAATTACTTTATCGGCCACAACAATTACGGCACCAACAGGAATTTCGCCCTTTTCAAAAGCCATTTCAGCTTCCTGCAAAGCTTTCTTCATAAAATATTCGTCGGTGAAAGGATTTATCATAGTTGCAAAAATACTATTTTACTCTTTATTTTTTATTACATTTAAATCGTGATATTCAATTATGGAAAGAAAATATAAAATCAGCATTCCTGAACCTTGTCATGAAGACTGGAACAAAATGACGCCAAACAAAGACGGTCGTTTCTGCATGAACTGTTCTAAAACAGTTGTTGATTTTACTTCAATGCTTCCTGATGAAGTTCAGCATTTTTTTGTTCAAAATCAAAATGTTTGCGGCAGATTTAAGCAGTCGCAATTAGATTCTGTAAGTATTCAAATTCCAAGTCGAATTTTGTATGTGCAAACACAATATCGTAAAATGTTTTCACTAGCTTTATTTATTGCAATGGGAACAACTTTATTTAGCTGTGCCGACAAAAATGGCAATAAGAAAAAAATAGACAAAGTAGAAGTGGTTACAGACAATCTCGCCACTGAGCATACTATGGTTGGGACTCCCGCAATTGATGACACCAATACAAAGCAAGCAGTTGTACCGCCTCCGCCTCCGCCAAAAGTCGATCACGTTAAATTTGAAAAACCAGTTACTATAAGTTGTGGTGAAACTATTAAAGATAAAAAGCAATCTTCAAATACAGTTAAGGAAGAGGATTCACAATTTGTTACGGGAGCAGTAATGCAGACAAACGCAGAATTCCCAGGCGGTATTGATCAATTTTATACTTTTTTTGGTAAAGAATTTAAAAAACCAGACGATATCTATATCAAAAATCTCAAGATTAAAATCTCGTTTGCAGTAGAAAAAAATGGATCGATGACTTACATGCAGTCGGATCCTGCTATTGACAAAACTTTAGAGAACGAAATAATGAGAGTTCTCAGCATCTGTCCTAAATGGCGACCTGGAGAATCAAATGGTAAAAAAATAAAAATGCAGTATTCTTTGCCAATCGCATTTTAATCTAAATAAAAAAAGGTAAGAATATACTTCATTATAGTTATTTGCGTTTTTATTGTAAATTTTATTTATGAAACCTATATTCAAAATTACAATTCCAGAACCTCGCGGTGAAAATTGGGATGAAATGGCTCCTGATGAAACTGGAAGGTTCTGTATGTTTTGTAATAAATCTGTTATTGATTTTACAGGAATGTCGTCAGCTAAGATTCAACAATTTTTACGAAAAAATCACGAAAAAAAATTTGTGGAAGATTTGAAAATTCACAATTAGATTCTGTTCGCATTCAAATTCCAAGTCAGGTTTTATTCTCTCAAACGCAATATCAGAAAATATTTTTGTTAGCTTTATTTGTTGTTATGGGAACTTCTTTGTTCAGCTGTGCAACAGTTAATGGCAGTAAACAGAAAATCGATAAGATAGAAGTTATTGAGGAACAAAACTCTTCATTTGCAAATTCTGCAAGAATAAAAGAGAGGAAATATTTTGAACAAATAATGATGGAGAATATTCATAAACAAAATATTATTGAAGAAGATTCTATTAAAAAAATAAATCCTTACAAGGTATAAGTATTGGTAGTGGTCAAACTACAATGGGACCAATGCCTATACAGATCAATTATAATTTGCAAAAGAAAAATTAAATTTAAAACCGTAAATTTGTTTTTTACCTTACAATGAAAAGCAATTTACTTTCAAAAATATACAATCCCGCCGATTTACGTCTTTTAAAAGAAGAAGCGACTTACCGAGGTTGCTAAAGAACTGCGTCAATTTATTATTGATGTAGTTTCAGTGAAAGAAGGTCATTTGGGAGCCAGTCTGGGCGTAATTGAATTGACGATTGCCTTACATTATGTTTTTAATACTCCCAAAGATTTACTAGTTTGGGATGTTGGCCACCAAGCTTACGGTCATAAAATCCTAACCGAAAGAAGAGAAAATTTTCATACGAATAGACAAATAGACGGAATTTCTGGTTTCCCTAAAAGAAGCGAAAGTGTTTATGATACTTTTGGCGTAGGTCACTCTTCGACTTCTATTTCTGCGGCACTTGGAATGGCAATTGCATCTAAAATTAAAGGTGATTTCGACAAACAGCATATTGCAGTTATAGGCGACGCTTCTATCGCAAGCGGAATGGCTTTTGAAGGCTTGAATCATTCTGGAGTTACTGATGCCAATATTTTGGTAATTTTAAACGACAATGCTATTGGAATTGATCCCAGCGTTGGCGCTCTAAAACAATATTTAACCGCTGTTAAAAACGGAAAAAACCCGAGACAGAATAACATGATCAAATCTTTGAATTTTGATTATTCTGGTCCAATCGACGGACATGATTTTCCAACTTTAATCAAAGAATTAAATCGTTTAAAAAAGATAAAAGGCCCTAAATTTCTTCACATTGTTACGACAAAAGGAAAAGGTTTACAACAGGCTGAAGAAAATCAGGTAAAATATCATGCCCCAGGAAAATTTGATGCTTCGACGGGAGAAATTCATTTAAAACAGGAAGAAAACCTGCTCGCCTAAATATCAGGATGTTTTTGGTTTAACTATTTTAGATTTAGCCAAAAAGAACGAAAAAATAATCGGCATTACGCCTGCAATGCCATCAGGAAGTTCATTAAAATTTATGATGGACGAATTGCCGGATCGTGCATTTGATGTTGGAATTGCAGAACAGCACGCCGTAACTCTTGCAGCTGGAATGGCGACACAAGGCATGGTTGTATATTGCAATATTTATTCGACATTTTTACAACGCGCATACGATCAAGTGATTCACGATGTCGCGCCGCAGAATCTGCCTGTAATTTTTTGCTTGGACCGAGCTGGGTTAGTGGGCGAAGACGGCGCAACACATCACGGCGTTTTCGATATTACTTATTTACGTTCGATTCCGAATATGATTATTTATGCACCGCTTAACGAAATTGAACTTCAAAACATTTTATACACTGCTCAATTAGGAATAAATCATCCTATCGCGATTCGATATCCGAGAGGAAGAGGCGTTATTTCAAATTGGGAAGTAGAAAATTTCGGACATTACGAAAAAATAAAAATCGGACAGGCGAAATGCCTAAAAGATGGTACGAAAGTTGCGGTTCTTTCGGCCGGAACAATTGGAAATAATGTTATAGAAGCGCTACAGGAATGTCCCAACTCTGACGCTATTGCCCATTATAATTTTAGTTTCATTAAACCACTAGACATCAATATATTAAATTCCATTTTTTCAACTTTCGACGATATTATTACAATAGAGGACGGGGTTAAAAAAGGCGGTTTTGGAAGCGCAGTTTTAGAGTTTGCGGCATCGAATAATTTCAAAAATAACATCCGAATTTTGGGTGTACCAGATGAATTTATTGAGCATGGAACAGTAGTTCAACTGCAACAATTGTGTAAAATTGACGTTAAAAGTTTAATAAATCTTTTTTCTAACGGTTCAAAATAATTATTTTGCAACACCAAAAAAATTACCAAAATGAAATTATTGCGTTCTACCCTTTTGCTATTATTGCTTTTGAGTACTTCTCATAACTTTGCCCAGATTATTCAAACTACTTTAAGTCCGAATCAAGCTCCTAAAGCGCTTCGAACTGGACTCAAAAAAATCAACTTGGATTTGATATTTCCGAAATTGCTTTTGTCAACTGGAGCGCCGGGGGAACAAGTTCTATCTCAGGTTTATTTAAAGGTGAATTTGGAAGAACGTATGCTAAAAAAAATCATAAATGGGTAAACGAACTTATCGTAAAGTATGGTTTAAATAAACAAGACGGAACGGAATTAAGAAAAACTGATGACGCTCTTCAATTTAACTCTACATACGGTTTTAGAAAAGATACTGCTTCTAACTGGTATTACTCTTCTAAATTAAACTTCAATACCCAATTTACAAACGGTTATAATTATCCAAACAGAGATATTGCAATCTCTAAGCCTTTTGCACCAGCTTATATCTTTTTGGGAGCTGGAGCTGAGAATTCAAACAAGGAAAAAAACAGAGTTTTCTACTTCTCTCCTATTACGTTAAAAACTACTTTAGTATTAGATCAATATCTTGCAAACCAAGGTTCTTTCGGGGTTAAGAAAGCGGTTTATGCAACAGATCCGCTAGATCCAGAAAGTCAAATACTAATTGAAGAAGGTCAAAAAGTAAAAGCAGAATTTGGTATACTGCTTACTGCATACATGAAAAATGAAATTTACAAAAACGTTTTTTATGAAAACCGATTAAGTTTATACACCGATTATTTAAATAAATTTGGCAACGTCGATATAGATTACGACACTCGTTTAGATCTTGTGGTTAATGCTTATGTAAAAGCAAATATCGGTGTGCATTTGATATATGATGACGATATTAAAACCAAAAAAGACGTTGTTGATCCAACTACAGGAACAAAAAGTCAAGTAAATGAAGGCCCTAAAATGCAGTTAAGACAAGTTCTTGGTGTAGGTCTTGTTTATGCTTTTAAATAAATTCAAATTAAAGCAAAAAAAATATCCTCTAAAAATCATTTTAGAGGATATTTTTTTTGCTTTAAAACTAAGGTTTAATTCTTTTTTCTTCCGTTAATATTTTCAAATAATTCTAACGCGTTTCCATCTGTCAATAAAGAAACATAATGACAAATATGAAGTAACCTTTCATACAAATTACCTTTTTCTAAATCATGCTTTTCTGGAAGCATTTTCAAAATCAATTTATCGTAGTTTGAAGCTGTTCCATCAAATTTATTATTAAATGCGGTAATAAATTTATCCAATAAAGTCTGGATGATTTGATACCCCACAATTTCTTTTTCAATCACTTCACGGCTCTGATAGATTTTATCTACGCTAAGTTTGATAATATCATTCATCTGCGCTTTGTATTTGCTTTTATCTGTTAAAGCGTAAGGAAATTTTCCCTGTAAAATAGCTTCTTCATTTTCGATAAAAACATTTACAGCATCATTGATTAGAGTATTAATCGCTAAAGCTCTTAAATAACTGATTCGATCTTCTTTGGTCGACAAATTTTGATATTTCTCTTTCCAGTAACGATTATCTTTTAGCAGATTAATCAAATATTCTAACGCAAAATCTTCAGAAACTAAACCAAGATTTATTCCGTCTTCAAAGTCAATAATAGTATAACAGATATCATCTGCCGCTTCTACTAAATAAGCTAGCGGATGTCTTTCAAAACCAATATCTTCTCCAGATTTATTGGCAATCATTCCCATATCTTTAGCTACTTCTTCAAAAAATAATTTATCGGTTTGAAAAAAGCCGTATTTTTTATCTGCAATATCGTTGGTTGGCCTTTTCGGAAGGCTTTCTTTTGGATATTTCATGAAAGCACCCAAAGTTGCATACGAAATACGAAGTCCGCCTTCAATTCCGGGACGGCTTGCTGTTAATACAGAAAAGCCGTTTGCATTTCCTTCAAAATCGATTAAATCCTGCCACTGTTTATCTGTAAGCTGATTTCTGAATTTCTGCCCGTTTCCGATAGAAAAATATTCTCCAATTGCTTTTTCACCTGAATGTCCAAAAGGAGGATTTCCAATGTCATGTGCCAGTGAAGTCGCCGCCACAATTGCACCAAAATCATTCATATGGTAACCGTGAACTTCTTTCAGATAAGGATATTTTTCAATGATTTTCTTCCCAACCAAACGTCCAAGCGAACGCCCCACAACCGAAACCTCTAAACTGTGTGTTAAACGCGTATGTACGAAATCTGTTTTAGAAAGCGGAATAACTTGTGTTTTATCTTGTAAACTTCTAAAAGCGGCAGAAAATATAATTCGGTCATAATCTACCTCAAAACCTAAACGGGTATCATCTTGTTCTACACGTAATCTTTTGCTTGTATCTCCTTGACGTTTTAATGATAAAAGTTGTTCCCAGTTCATTTTTATTTTTTAGATTTCTGATATTAAATTTTAGATCAAGGATCTAAACGTCAAAAATACGTTTTATTTTAGGATAATATTGAATAAAAAGAAGCCGCAGATTAATTTGATTTAAAAGATTAATATTTTTTACTCACCACGAATTTCACGAATTTATACAAATCATTGTACTTAAATTAATTCGTGAAAATTCGTGAAATTCGTGCCAAAAAATCAAAACTCTAAAGCAGTTTTTTAAGAGCAGACATCTTGAATTTCAAAATACCTCTATTCCCGCTATCCGCTAATATCTTTTCCTGGCTAAAGAAGCCAGAAAAAGGATGTCGCTTCTATCGGGGCTAAGTGAGAAATTTTTTATTTTTACAAGAACTCAGCAAAAAAAAGCGCTCAAACCAAAGCGCTTTTTCATTTTAATGAAAACTAAAAGTTTTTATAAATCACGATCAGGCGAAGAAATTGTTACTACAAAAAAAGCATCCGTCACGGCTGAATGCTTTTCTGAAATTGAATATATAAAAAACTTAGATTAGAAGTTTTTAGAAATCCCGATACTGAATGTTTTTCCAAAGTTGAAGTAGAAATTACTGTAATCTTCTCCATTGTCATCAAAACTTAATGTTTCGTATCCTAAACCTCCAATACTGAAGTTAAGACCAAACCCTTTTTTCATGTTGATAAAAAGTGCTGGAGTTACATCTACATAAGCACCATCTCCTTTATATCTAACATAATTATTATTAGTAGTGTAGATTTTGTTCTTTTCAGTTTGGAAACCTGCACCCATGTCAGCAAAAACAGAAAAAGTCTGGCTTAATGATTTTGTGTAACGTACAAAACCTCCAGTTCTAAATTTATTGTCTTTACGTTTTAAATCTGCATTATCAATATCAGATGTACTTAATGAAAGTTCTCCTCCCACTGTCCAGTTTTCGTGAAATTGGTAACCTACTTTAGGAGAAAAATTAAATGTACTTGTTTTGTCTTCACTGAATCTGAATTCTGATTTTTCAGAAGTGTATCCAATGTTACCACCTACTAAGATTGTTCCTTTTTGAGCACTTGTAAAAGTGCAGATAGCTAGGGTCGCTATCACTAAAAATTTTTTCATGATTTGGGTTAAATTTATTTTAGCATTCCTTTAACAATAACGATGCCGTGAATAAAGGGCTTTTTACTTTTTTTATAATTACTTTAAAAGGTAAAATGTAGCAATCGAAACTATTTCTGTTTACTTTTGCAACAAATAAAAAGTCTATGTCGATAGAAGTAAACAGCATATCAAAAAGTTACGGAGAGCAAAAAGCTTTAAATGAAATTTCTTTTAAAATTGAGAAAGGAGAAATCGTAGGATTTCTTGGACCCAACGGAGCTGGAAAATCTACCTTAATGAAAATTTTGACCACGTATTTACTTGCCGATAGTGGCTCAGCCCTTGTAAATGGTCATGATGTCATGTCAGGTACAAAAGACGTGCAACGCTCCATAGGATACTTACCTGAGCATAATCCGTTGTATTTGGATTTGTATGTTCGTGAGTATTTGGCTTTTAATGCCGACGTTTACAATATGCCAAAATCAAGAATTGAAGAGGTAATTGAACTGACAGGACTGACACCAGAAAGTCATAAAAAAATCGGTCAGCTTTCTAAAGGATATCGTCAGCGTGTTGGATTAGCGAATGCTTTACTGCATAATCCCGACGTTCTAATTTTGGATGAACCAACTACCGGATTGGATCCTAACCAGTTAATGGAAATTAGAAACGTGATTAAAAATGCAGGAAAAGATAAAACTGTTTTTTTATCGACACACATCATGCAGGAAGTCGAAGCTATTTGCGATCGTGTCATAATTATTGACAAAGGACAAATTGTAGCCGATAAAAAATTAGATAAGTTAATCGCCGCAGATTCACAACAAGTTATTGAAGTTGAATTTGATTACAAAGTAGAAGAACAGCTTTTGGCAAAATTAGAAAATATCTCTTCTTATATTAATACACATGATATGACGTGGGAACTAACTTTTGTTACGGACAAAGATATGCGACCTGCAATTTTTGATTTTGCTAATGAAAATGGCTTAAAAACGTTACAACTGAATCAGAAAAATAAAAATTTAGAAGCTGTTTTTAGAGAGATTACGAAATAAGTTTTCAGTCTCTGTCACAGTTTTCAGAGAAAAGCGGTTTGTTTTTAGTTTAAAACAAACCGCTTTTTTAATGTACTTATTTCTTAGAATCAATCAATTACATTTAAAGAGCAAAATTAATTCTATTTTTATTTAGACTTATTATAAATAGTTATATCTTTGGCAAATCAAATTCTAAATGCCACAGGTATGTTATTTACACTTCACACCCTCAAAAAAACTATTTCTACTGTTTCAATTTTTGCATTCAATCTACAAAAAAGGTTTTCAGACAAATTAGAACATATTGTACTGCAATAAATTCTAATCTAAAAAAATTAAAAGATTGCTTTCTAAATCAAGGTTTAGAGAGTGCCAAATTCAAACAAAATGAAAAATTTTATAACATCTATTATGCTTGCTTTTTCGGTATATGGATTTTCTCAAGAGAAAGAAAAAGAAAATGACAGCATTATTGAAACTTCCATAACAGCTTTGGAGGAAATTGTGCTAACAAAAAAGAAAGTTTTATATACGCAAAAGTCAGATCGTCTTGTTTTTAATGTAGAAAACAGCATCATTTCTGAAGGCGGTACGGCACTTGATGTTTTATCGCGTGCGCCAGGCGTTGTGGTTTCGCAAGACGGAGATTTATCTATCCGCGGACAGCAAGGAGTTGCTGTAATGATAAACGGTAAATTGACACAGCTTTCTCAGAAAGAATTGGCTAATTATTTAAAAGCTACAACCTCATCAAATATTAAACAAATAGAAGTAATTACAAATCCTTCTTCAAAATACGATGCGACTCGGAAAAGCTGGAATTATTAATATTATTCTAAAAAAACCAAATGCATCAGGTTTAAAAGGAACCGCTTTTGCCAGTTATGGAAAAGGAAGAAAAAACAGAACCAATTCTGGATTTAACTTAAACTATAATAAAGATAAATGGGGTGTTTTTGGGAACTACAGTTATACTTTCCGTGGTGAAGAAGAACATAAAGAATTTAATCAAATTCAATTTACCGATCAGACACGTCAGGAAATTGCCAGTAAAAATCACCAAACCTCTATTACAGACGAACCTTTAACTTCTAATAATTTTAAAATTGGAACCCAATATGAAGTTTCTCCTAAAACGAATTTAGAAGTTTATGTTGATGCGAAAATCGGGCGTTATGAAAATATTGCTAATGGAACAAACACCGTTTTAAACACGGCCAATCAGCCTATTTTTGATGCTTTGACTTATAATGACAGCAAAGAAAAATGGTTTGATTATACGTATGCTTTTTCTGGAGTTCATAAATTTAATACTGAAGGAAAAAATATGTCTTTTGACTTTGAATATGAAACATCTAAATTTAGATCGAATCAATTTCAAAGTGCTCGCTAACACCGCCAATTCTACGGTTGTAAATGACCGTCGCGGTTATATTCCGTCTCAATTAAAGGTTTTTACAGGAAAAGTTGACTTTGTAAATCCTTTTGCAGAAAAACAATCTATAGAATGGGGTTTTAAAGGAAGCATTAAAAATAATGATAATCCTTCTGTTTATGAATATCAAGATAATAACCAATGGTTAATTGATTTTAATTCGACAAACCATTTTGAATACAATGAACAGATTTATGCCGCTTACGCGAATTATAAATATCAGCTGGAAAAACTGAATATTCAAGCTGGTGTAAGAACGGAGTATACAGCGATAAATATTGATCAGAAAACTTTAAATGAAGAGCACAAGGACGATTATTTAAAATGGTTTCCAAGCCTTTCTTTAAAATACGAATTTACCAGCAATCATTCTGCTCATGCTTCTTACAGTAAGAGAATCAACAGACCAAGTCAGTTTGATCTGAATCCGTTCCGTTTTTATGATGACTCTTTTAATTATTCGCAGGGAAATCCGAACTTAATTCCAGAGATTACGCACGCAATGGAAATTGGTTACGCTTGGAAAAGTAATTTTATGGCTTCTGTTTACTTTAACAGCACCAAAGATGTTTTCACAGAAGTGTATAACTATAACCCAGATACCAACACCACTATAACAACTCAGATTAATGTGGACAAATCATACAATTACGGAATCAACATTACCAATACGGCAGAATTTTACAAATGGTGGTCTGTAAATACTTTATTAAATGTTTTTGAAAATAAGTTTATGGGGAATGTATTAAACAGTTCTACAATCGACCCTATAATGACTTTGAATGTAAGTGTTCAAAATTCATTTACTATAACAGATACTTGGAAAGCGGAAGGAAATGCACAGTATCAATCTAAATCGAATCTTGGAGTTTATGAAAGAGACGGCTTCTTTGATTTCAGCATTGGAATTTCAAAACAAGTTTTAGCTAAAAAAGGAAGCATCAAATTGAATTTTACCGATGTTTTCAACACTAATAATTTCTACATCAAATCTGTAATTGCGCAGACTAGTATTGACAAAAGATATGATCTTGACAATCGCATTGCGACAATTGCATTTACATACCGAATTTAAAAGTTTCGTTCTTTAAATACCTTGTTTTTTGTTTTTTTTTGTGTTAGTTAAGAGCCTGTTTCCTTCAAGACAGGCTCTTCTTGTTTTTAGATTGTAGATTGTAGATTGCTGATTTTAGATTGTAGATTGTAGATTGTAGATTGTAGATTGTAGATTGTAGATTGTAGATTGCTGATTTTAGATTTTAGATTTTACTTCTGATTTGGAATTTGGAATTTAGGTTTTGGAATTTAGGTTTTGGAATTTGAAATGGAATTTTGAGCATAAAAAAAGTCTTTTTAAAGCTTATTCACTTTAAAAAGACTTTTAAAAATACATGAAGAACTGTTTTAGTTTTTCTTCGCTTTTTTCTTTCTTCCCCACCAAATATAAAAACCGGTAAGCGGAAGACTGGCACAAATTAAACTTGCAATGAAATAAATAATTTTAGTTGTTAATCCGCCGATTGCGCCCACATGCAGACTGTAATTGGAACGGCTCATCCAGTCATGGAATTTTTCGTCTCCAATATATTTTCTTGAATTTGGAAGCAATTCTAATCTTTTCTGATCAAAATATAAATCTCTCCAATTTCCGTTATGCATATCGGTACAGGCATAAAAATTATCTTTTGGCTCGTCTGGAAAATGTATAATCACAGCTTCTTTGTTTTGTATGGCAATTTCTTTTCGAACTTTATTAAATATAATATCTGATGCAGTCAGCATGTCATATTTAGGTTTGGAAAGTGTATCTGGCTTAACTTCTGCTACAACTTCCTTTTTTACTTTTTCATTCGCAAAACCTCCCGTAATCCAGTATGTACTTTCTCGTACCCAATGAAAACTCATTATCAATCCAGTCAACGCAATTAAAAAAGCCAGAATGAGTGTATAAAAACCTAAAACATTGTGTAAATCATAATTAACACGTTTAAATTTAGCTTTCCATTTAATTTTAAAACTACTGTTTACGGTTGTTTTATTCCATTTTTTTGGAAACCATAAAATAATCCCGCTGATTAAAAGAAAAAAGAAAATCAAAGTTGCCCAAGAAGTTATGGTTGTTCCTATTTCTTTTCCGAGCCATAAATAGCGGTGACCTTCATCCATTTCATGAAAAAAATCTTCATGATCTACCATTCCGGTTATTTGTCCGTTATAAGGATTTACATAAATCAAAGAATCTGATTCAATATCAACTTTTATTGTTTTATCTAAACCATTATACCATAAACCGTGAATATCTTTTTGGGAAAAGCTTTCTTGACCAAAGGATAAATTTTAGAAGGCGGTAAAATCTTATCGGCACTTTGGGCTTCTACATTTAACCAAGGCGAGGTCATTGCTTTTATTTCGTGTTCAAAAACCAAAATACAGCCTGTAACTCCCATTATAAGCACAACAATTCCAGAAGCTAGTCCGAGCCATAAATGCGACCAGGCGTTTACTTTACTAAAACGGGATTTTCCTTTAGTTTTTGATTTAGAAGATTGTTTTTTGAAAACATTCATTATTTATTTTTTTAGTTCTGCTAATGAAATCGATATTATAAAAAAACCATATAATCACTACCAAAGCAATGATTATATGGTTTAAAAAAATTAAGTTTTTTTTACTATTGTTTCTTTGTCAATCTTGTAATTGCTGGCAAATCTACACCACCAGTGATTAATGCCCCGGCTTTTGCTTCACCAGTTGCAATATCAATTTGGTATACACGCCCTTCAGTATTCGTTACGAAACTTTTGTAAAGTTTACCGCTTTCAATTAATGCACTTCCAAAACCAAAATAGTTGTCTCCAGAGTGATCAGGTAGTCCTGTAACTTGTGTAATTGTTTTTGCACCAAGATCGATTATTGCACATTTTAAATTAAATGATTTATAATTTAAGAATCCCCAGTTTGGCTGTGTCGCATCAATATCTGCAGGAATATAGTTAACCAAAACTTTTTCTCCACCTGCTGGGTAAGCAGACAAAACTTTTCCTTTAAGAACACTTGTTTCGATATCAAAGAAATAAGAAGAATCAAATTCTGATTGTCCTTTTTTAATTCTAAGAATTCCTGAGTGAGAAGCTGTAGGTGTGTAACCACATAAAACTGAATTAGATGAGAATGTATAAATATCTCCTGACTCTGTTTGAACCATACCTGTATTAGTATAATATTGACCAATAGCTGTTGTACGAGAATCTTCGATAGTTTTAAGATATTTTAAAGATGGATATTCGTAAACTTTTACAACTGCTTTTTCTTGATAAAGTTTCCAATCTTTATCACGCTCAAATGTAGATACGAATAGTTTATCTCCAGAAACGTTTACACTAGTAGGCCATAAAAAGTGTCCGTTTGGAATAGCAAAATCATCATAAACACGTTTTGAAATAGTAACTGTAGCTGGATCATAAATTAATAATTCATTTTGAGTTGAACTAGCATCCCATGGAGAGTTGATCATAACTAATTTATTATCATCAGTAGTTCCGTATGCATAGCTGTCTCCTGTAAATAAGTTACTAGTTTTACTTAAATTTCCTTCAGTATTAAGATAATATCCAAGAGATCCTTCTGCATTACCTGTTAAGGCAAAAAATGAATTAGCTACTGGTACAAGTGCACCCGCCTGCTCAATTCCTTTTCCAACCATATTTATTGATCCAGTCATTAGTTCGTCTACAGACTCAAACTGCCAAACATATGTATCGTAATCTGTTGTTTGATAGGAAAGCACATAAGTTTCATCAGCAGGATTTCTTACCTCTGAATTATCATTATCACTCGTCGCATGAAAAAAACATAGCTGGCAATACTGCTAAAGCTAAAAGGTTTTTAATTCTTTTTATCATCGTATTCAATTTAAAATTATATAATTAGTTTAAAAAATATCTAAGTTTAACGGCAAAAGATCTTCCTGGTTTTTGCACTTTAAAATAGTCGTACACTTTTGTATCTGCAACGTTATTACACTCCAATCCAATGTTATACTTCCCATTCTGAAAAGCATAAGATGCACCAATATTTTGTGTCAACTGTTCTGGAATTACATTTCTACTGCTTGGAGCTCCGTTTCTTGTTGATACTAAATAATACTCATCTACATAGTTTGTAAATAAGTTAATCATCAGATTATCGTCTGTCGTTCTTATTTTTCTGAAATTAAAACTAACACTTGCATTTGCATAAAAAATAGGGACATTTGCCAGTTGAGAACCATTGTCATAATTTGGAACATTAGATCCTGGAGGATCAAATTTATTTGTGTCAATTGTTTTCTGATGTGTAGCGTTAACTTCAACTGTCAGCCAGTTTTTATACCCATAATGTAAAGAAGCATCAAAACCCGTAACCCTCACATTGTACTCATTTTCATAAACAGCTTGTACACCAGTTGCATCTATTCTAATAAAATCTTTTGCATCTCTATAAATGAAATTTCCCTGAACACCAAAAGAATGATTTTCTAAACCTTTTTTATAAACAAAACCAGCATTAAAATTATCACTTGATTCTGGTTTCAAAGTTGGTGCAGGTTTTAGATTTAAACCATCCCCCAACATTTCATCCCCTGTTGGTAAACGATACGCATGCTCAAAAGATGTTTTTAACTGTATATCGCTGGTAACAAAATAAGCTAATGCGGTTCCATAACCAACATCATCAAAAGAGCTTTTTTGTTCTCTATACATATTTTGATTATTAACATATTCTAAAATATTCATACTGGTATTCAAAAAATACTTTTTCCCAAATGCAATTACAGATAACTTTCTGTCAAATGTCATGAGGTTATAAGAAAGTCCTAAAATGTTTTTATTGACTATAGGTGAACCTGGTTTAGTAATAGTTCTAACTTCGTCATCTTCCTTTCTTTTCAAAGTATTAACCGAATAATTGAAAGCAAAATACTGTCTATCATTCAAATCATATTTAAAATTAGTATTGGCTTGAAAAGAGTTATCGTCATATACATAAATAGTTTTTTCGTCATTTAATTCTCCTCCGCTATTACTTACTACACTTGGGGTACGACTACCATCCCATTGATATCTATATGAGGAAGTATCTACAGAACGGCTTTGCACAATATTATAAGAAGCAATTAAGTTTACGGATAAATTTTTAGTAAAAAGACTGTCTTTTTTAAATTTCAAAGAAGGGACGAAAGCTTTACTATCATTAAACGCCTGCCCAACTACTCTCTGCATAGTCGATCCTGTTTGTATTTGTTTATTATTTGCTGAGGCCATCATACCTAGTAACAAATAATCTGCATATTTCTTTCCTTTTACACCAACCTCGGCCATGATAGCTCCCGATTTGTATCCGTCATGAAAGTGTTTATATTCGCGTTCTGGATTAAATGTACCATTGGGATTTGAAGTAGTAGCGCTAATTTTATAGCTATTATCAGTATAATTACCGAAAGCATTAATGTTAGTAACAAAACCACTTTTACTGGTAAATCTAGTATTTACTGCGACCCTATGTGTATTAAATGATCCGAAACTATATGACGCATCTATATATCTTTTTACTGACTGGTTGGTAATAATATTCACTGCACCTCCTAAGGCATCACTTCCTAATTCAACTGGCACCACTCCTTTGTAAACTTCTATGCGTTCTGCCATATTTACCGGAATATTGTTTAATGTAAATGAAGACCCATAACTATCAATTGGAATTCCATCCATAAAAAACTTAACCTGATTCCCTGAAAATCCATTTAATGAGAATTTGAAATCAGAACCCATTCCACCTGTTTCACGAACACGAACTCCAGTAGTAGTTCCTAATACTTGATTTAAGTCTGCAGACGAGTTGTATGTTTTCTTTAAATCAATTGCGGCAATATTAAAAGGCTGTTCTTTAACTCGTTCGATTTTAGACTTTCCAGTTACCTGAACCTCTTCTAAAGCCGCCATGTCTTCCTCAATCGTGATTTTTGGCGCAGTTTGGTTCGATTGCAGATTGATTTTTGTCTGCTTAGATTTGTAACCTACAAAACTTACAACTAAAGTATAATTACCAGGCTCTGCAGTAATTTCATATTCACCATTTTCATTTGTCAATGCAAGCGTAGTTGGTTCCCTTTAAGGCAACAGAAACACCTTCTGCCGGCTGTCCATTATCTGCTCGCAATAACTCCACTTAAAACTACTTTGCTATTTTGTGAAAAACCTTGAGCCGAAAAAAGGATGATCAACATCAAGATTATAATTCTTTTAATTTGCATTTTTATAAAACGAGTTTTGAATTTAATTTGGCCCAAAATTAAATTCAAAAATGCTTTTACGCAAGTTGTTTTTAACTATTCTAAATAAGAATTATAATTAACGATATAATTGAAGTATTATCAAAAAAGGAAAGATTTCTTAAGATTAAATTAAAATAACATTAAATTCTACTTAAATTTTAATTGTAAAGATTCTAAATAACAAAAATAACTTTACTAAAAAACCTACAAAAAAATCATAAAAAAGTCTCTGAGACTAAGCAGAGACTACGATTGTAAAAGGAACTTCAAATATTATGATTTGACTCCCAAATAGGCATAAGCAAAATTTAAAGTTTGAAATTTCGAATTTAAAATTTTAAACTCTACCATTTTGTCTTTTCGGAGAACCTAGAAACCATCATCGAAGAAATCACATCGCCATTTGCATTCAATAAAGTTGCAATTGGATCAACCAGCGTTCCTAAAATCATCGCAACTGGTAAAGCTTGTTCCATTGGAAAACCGTAGACGGTAATCGCTAAGACTTCCCCAATATATCCTCCATTTGGAATACCACCTTCGACAATTGAAACAATAACTGTAATTCCTAATGCTAAAAGAATAGTTGACGGATCTGTAAAATCTTTTCCAAACATGGCAAACAAAAATGTTATTTTTAAGATGGAAGACATACTCGAACCGTCTTTATGCAAAGGTGCACCAAGCGGAATTACCAAATTGCGAACATGAGCTGGAATGCCCATTTTTTCTGCGACCTCCAGATTTGCCGGGATTGTTGCAATACTGCCGCAAGTTCCAACAGCGGTTAACGATGGCGTTAAATTGTTACTCCAAAAAACTTTAAAAGCTCTTTTTCCCCCCGCAGCAAGTGCATACAAACTAAAAAACACAAAGAAATAAAAGATGCAGGCTGTATAATATACTGCCATAGGTTTTGCATAAACACCAAACAACTGCGGGCCAAAAATACCAACCTGATATGCAAAATAAGCTCCCAAACCAATTGGAGCAAATTTCATAATAATGTTTAATAATTGTTTCATGACTTCGTTTCCGGAATCAAGAAAACTCTTAAAGGTGTTTCCTTTTTCACCAGACTGCAATGTTGCAAAACCTATTAAAAAAGAAAAAATAATAAGCGCCAGCATACTTTTTCGAGACAATAATTCGAAAAAATCATTTGCAGTAAGGAGTTTAGCTATTTGATCTCCAGCAGATCCAGATTGAACATTTTCAAACGGAACTTTAGTAATCGCTATATCCTGATGAATGGGAAAAAGATAAACGGCAAAAATCATAACAATCGCCGAAATAAGAATCGTAGCCAGAAAAACCAAAATCATTACGAAAAACAGTTTTCCTAATTTTTCTGTTCTTTCCAAATTAGCAATTGAAGAACCGATTGTAAAAAAGATAAGCGGAATAATAGCTGTAAAAAGTAAATTCAGGAAAATATCCCCGAGAGGTTTTATGACCAAAACTTTTTCTCCAAAAACCAATCCGAAAACACTCCCTATTATTATACCACCAAGAAGCAAAAGTATACTGCTGTAATTCTGTAAAAAATTGATTTTTTTAACTTCCATAATGACACAACAATTTAGAATTAATTCAGCAACCTTTATTTTTAACACATAGAAACATAGTTTTCTTTGTCCAGAAAGGCGCTTCACTTATTAAACAAATAAAAAAATCTATTTTTCTATTTGTTTAAAAATTTCAATTATTTCTCCAAAACAATTGTTGTAAAAGCCCTGTCGACCAATTCGCCGGTTTTGCTTTTTACTTTTTCGGTCTGCGTTTCTGTATACACCATTTTAAAAGGCGTTTTCTTTATTAATTCCTGCGCTTTTTCGGTGCTGTACAATTCAAATTCGAATTGTGTAAAAGGCAGTTTCTTCATGAAATCTTCTTCTGCAAATGTTAGGCAGAAATTTCCATTTGTTTTTAAAACTCTATAAATTTCTAGTAGTAATTTTTCTGGTTCCTGCCAAAAATAAACTGTATTTACAGTGAATATTTTATCGAAAAACTCGTCTTCAAAAGGAATATTATTTCCGTCATAAAGTGAAAAGAAAGCCTGTTTTTGAGAAACAAAATTTCTGTTAATCTGACGTGCTTCCTGAAACATTACTTCAGACATTTCAAGTCCGTAATATTTTAGTTTTTCTGCTTGTTCAAATAGAAATTCCATATGTCCTGCATTTCCATGACCCAATTCCAGAATTCTGTTTTCTCCAGCTATATTTAGATTTTGAATCGAATGGCGTGTCATATTGATGTTCGTTTCGTTCATCATATTCCCCATTTCGATTCCTTTTTCTCCCGTCGGATTTTTTAATTGAGAGGCTATGGCTTGTAGTTCTTCTTGTTTCATAATACAAAAATTAAATTTCAATTAAAAAATTCCAATTCCAACTCAAGTTTGTCATTTCTCCCTTCGGTCGAAATGACAAACTTTGAACTTAAAATTAAAAAACCTGACTCGCGATCTGGCGGATATTTTCAGATTTTCCCATCGAGTAATAATGTAAAAACGGAACTCCAGCCGCTTTTAATTCTAATGACTGCTGAATCGCCCATTCGATTCCAACTTGTTTAATTTCAGCGTTATTTTTGCATTTATCTACAGCATCAATTAAATCTTCTGGAAGATCGATTCTGAAAATCTGAGGTAAAACTTGTAAATGTCTTTGAACAGCAATTGGTTTAATTCCAGGAATAATAGGAATTGTGATTCCCATTTCTCTTGCTTTAGCTACAAAGCTAAAATATTTAGAATTGTCAAAAAACATCTGTGTTACCACATAATCTGCTCCGGCATCAACTTTTTCTTTTAATCTTTTTAAATCTGATTGTAAAGATGGTGACTCTAAATGTTTTTCTGGATAACCTGCAACACCAATACAGAAATCAGCTTTGTTGTCGATATCCATAACTTCATGAAGATATTTCCCGCAATTTAAGTCATTGATTTGTCGTACCAAATCGATTGCATAATGGTTTCCGCCAACCTTTGGAACAAAAGACTGTTCGTCTTTCATAGCATCACCGCGAAGTGCCATTACATTGTTGATTCCTAAATACTGACAATCTACCAGCATATATTCGGTTTCCTCCTGCGTAAATCCGCCACAAAGTAAATGCGGAACAGTATCTACATTGTATTTATGTTTTATAGAAGCGCAAATTCCAAGCGTTCCCGGACGCATACGAGTCAATTTTTTATCCAAAAGTCCGTTACCGCGATCAATGTAAATATACTCTTCGCGAGAAGTGGTTACATCAATAAACGGCGGTTTAAACTCCATCAACGGATCGATATTATCGTACAATTCCTGAATGCTTTTCCCCTTTTGAGGCGGAATAATTTCAAATGAAAATAATGTTTTTCCCTTGGCGTTTTCTATATGTTCTGTTACTTTCATTTTAAGTCTTAAAGTTTGAATGTCGAAAGTCGAAAGTCCCGTCCTTTGAGACTTTATGACTTTTGACTTTATGACTATATTTAGTCTGCTATATTAGGATTTAACCACTTCATTGCATAATCTGTTGGCACGTTACGACGTTTGGCGTAATCTACCACCTGATCTTCTTTTATTTTTCCGAGTCCGAAATACCTGCTTTTTGGGTTTCCGAAGTAATATCCCGAAACAGAAGAAGCCGGCCACATCGCCATACTTTCTGTCAAGGTCACTCCAATTTCCTCAGCTACATTTAAAAGTTTCCAAATCGTTGGTTTTTCCAAGTGATCAGGACAAGCTGGATATCCTGGTGCCGGACGAATTCCTTTATAATTTTCTTTAATCAATTCTTCGTTGGTTAAAGATTCTTCAGTATCATAACCCCAGAAATCTTTACGTACTTTTTCGTGAAGATATTCGGCGAAAGCCTCTGCAAAACGATCCGCAAGCGCTTTTACCATAATCGAATTATAATCATCCAGATCCTTCTCAAATTCTGCTTGCCCATTCATCTACACCAAAACCTGTGGTTACGCAAAAAGCCCCCATATAATCCTCAATGCCACTTTCTTTTGGCAGAATAAAATCAGACAATGCGATATTCGGCGCGCCTTTAGTTTTTTGTGACTGCTGACGAAGCGTTAAGAATTTCTCCAGAACTTTTCCGTTTTCATCACGCAATTCGATATCATCATCATCAACCTGATTCGCAGGAAAAATGCCGTAAATACCTTTTGCTTGTAGTTTTTTCTCCGCCAAAATTACCTTAAGCATCGCCTGAGCATCTGCAAAAAGAGAAGTGGCTTCTTTCCCCACAACCTCATCCGTTAAAATCGCAGGGTATTTTCCGTGCAATTCCCAGGTTTGAAAAAATGGCGTCCAGTCGATATACGGAACCAAGACATCCAAATCAACCTCAACGGCTTGTTTGCCAATGAATTTTGGTTTCGTTGGCGTGTATTCGTTCCAGTCTAACTGCATTTTGTTTTTACGCGCATCTTCGATACTTAAGAAATTTTTATCTCTCGAACGATTTAAAAACGTTTCTCTAAACGAATCATATTCTGCGCGAATATCGCTTGCATATATTTTACGGTTATGATCCAACAGATTTCCTGCAACCGTAACAGCGCGCGAAGCATCGTTTACGTGAATTACAGTTTCTCTATATTGAGGTGCAATTTTCACGGCCGTATGCGCACGCGAAGTTGTTGCCCCGCCAATCATAATCGGGATTTTAATATCTTGTTTGTCCAGTTCTTTAGCCAGATACACCATTTCGTCAAGCGAAGGTGTGATTAGTCCGCTTAAACCAATTATGTCTACATTGTGCTCAATTGCTGCAGACAATAATTTTTTCCGGAGGCACCATAACACCAAGATCTACAATCTCGTAATTGTTACAGGCCAAAACCACCGAAACGATGTTTTTACCAATATCATGAACGTCACCTTTTACGGTTGCTATTAGGATCTTACCAGCCCCCGCCCCCGAAGGGGGAGCCTCCAATGCATCTTTAATTGTAGCTAAAACTTTCTCTAATCCTGTTAAAACCTCTGTGTTTGTAAATCTTAATACTTGAAATCCTTGTTCATTTAACCATTTAGTTCTTTCTAAATCGCTTACTAAATTTTCCGGTAGTTGATGAATTAAACCATCGACTTCAATTATAATACGTTCTTTTAAACAAACAAAATCAGCAATATAATCACCTATAATATGTTGTCTTCTAAATTTATATCCTCCTAATTGTTTTCCGCTTAATTGTTCCCATAAAATCTTTTCAGTTTCAGTAGGTCTATTTCTCATATCCAAAGAAAATTGCTTCAACAATCCATAATTAATTGGATTTGCAGTTTCCCAATGTTGTGAGGTTTTAACTCCCCCTTCGGGGGCTGGGGGGCGCTTTTGTGCATCTATAAAAGGTAACAAATACGCCACAGCTTTTTTCATTACACGTGCCGATTTTACTACCTGAGGCAGGAACATTTTCCCACTTCCAAATAAATCTCCTACGACATTCATTCCCGTCATCAAATTGATTTCGATAACTTCAATTGGTTTTGTAGCCGCTAATCTTGCTTCTTCAACATCTTCTTCAATAAAAGCATCAACTCCTTTTACCAATGAATGCGTAATTCTTTCCTGAACCGTTCCTAAACGCCATTCCTGAATCGCTTTTTTCATCACTTTTTACTTCGCCTTTTACGTTCTCGGCAAAGTCTAAAAGTCGTTCTGTAGCGTCATCGCGTCTGTCCAGAATTACGTCTTCAACGTGTTCTAGTAAGTCTTTCGGAATATCATCGTAAATCGTAAGCATTTCAGGATTTACGATTCCCATTGTCATTCCGTTTTTGATCGCGTGGTATAAAAACACCGAGTGCATCGCTTCTCGAACCGTATCGTTTCCTCTAAAAGAAAACGAAACGTTACTCACACCACCGCTGATATGTGCATGAGGCAAGTTTTCACGAACCCATTTTGTTCCTCTAAAAAAGTCCAAAGCGTTTAAACGATGTTCTTCCATTCCCGTTGCAACTGGGAAAATATTTAAATCGAAAATAATATCCTGAGGAGGAAAATTAACTTTGTTAACCAAAATATCATACGAACGCTGGCAGATTTCGACTCTTCGGTCAAAATTATCGGCCTGACCCACTTCGTCAAAAGCCATGATAATTGCCGCGACTCCGTAACGTTTGATTAATTTTGCGTGGTGAATAAAGGCTTCTTCACCTTCTTTCAACGAAATCGAGTTTACAACGCTTTTTCCTTGTACTACTTTTAGACCCGCTTCAATGATTTCCCATTTCGAGCTGTCGATCATAATCGGCACTCTCGAAATGTCTGGCTCTGCAGCAATTAAATTTAGAAATTTTGTCATTGCATTAACGCCATCCAGCATTCCCTCATCCATATTAATATCGATGATCTGTGCTCCTCCTTCTACCTGTTGTCTTGCAATATCAAGCGCCTCGTCATATTTCTCTTCCTTGATTAAACGAAGGAATTTTCTAGAACCTGTTACATTCGTACGCTCTCCAATGTTTACAAAAACACTTTCGGGCGTAATAATCAACGGTTCTAATCCTGCTAATACAAGGTCTCTTCTTTTTTCTGCCATTTTTTTTTAAGTTACTAAGGTCCTATCCCGAAGTCTCGGGACTAAGGTTCTGAGTTTTTTTATTCTTTGTTTTCCTGCAAGGTTTCCAAAACCTTGTAGGTATATATTTATCTTAAATTATTAATCTTATTTTGGGCGTGTCCCAAGGGCCGGGCTATCCGTTACAAGTCCTCGCACTTCCTTCGTCAGGCTGTGGGCTTTCCACTTCTATCCCTCACGCGGTATTGGTTTCAAAAGACGATTTATTTTTCACGATTTCAATTGTCGTTTTTGAAATAAATTCTTAAATATTTGAACCCATTGTATATTTCGTTCCTACGGAACTCTTGTTTTGATCCTTCATCATTTTCAACGGAATAAATTCCGTTGCTACCAACATTTCGTTCCTCTGGAACTTTTTATTCTTTAAACCCAAATATTTTACCACCCTTCATTAAAACCCTCTTCAGAAATATCTTCTATTATTTTACTATCAATTTTATATTTCCTAGAAATTTCCTTTTCATATTTTTTAGTTATCTCATCCAATTTATTGGCATATTTACTAGAGTTAAAATTTTCATCGTATGGATAAATTTTATCTGCTTTAGCTCTGGCTTTTTCATCCACTTTTGATAGTTCTTGATAAATTTTTTTTCTTAATTTATCACTTAATCCTGAATTAGTACTGTTTTCGGATTTGCTTATTAATTGATCTTGAAAATTATCAGCTATTATAAAATTTGCTATATATGATTCTTTATTATTACTTAATGCTATTTCATTAGTTACTTCCCCTTTTTTAGGACTATAAGTCGCCATAGCCACATTATAAGATCCACTAATTAAATCCTTATCACTATACAACCAAATTGTTAAATCATCAATATCATAATCTTCAGAAATAATCTTTTCAATTAATTTAGTTAACAAAGGTTCTATCTGCTCTCTAGTAATTTTATTAGAAACTAAATACTTAAATATTAACCTTTTATTTATTGAAGCATTAGCATCCATTGATGTTTTTATACTAATATCTTCTTTTTTAATTAGAGAATATTCAGGTAATTCAACATCCTTTTCATATCTTTTTACTTCAATTTTTTTTGGCGTTTTTTGCAAAATTTCATCTTTTACAGGTTTATCTTCCGCTTTTTTACAGGATAAAATAGAAATTAAAACGCTAAAAAAAATTATTCTTTTCATAATAAGGAACTGAATATTTTCCTACAAGGTTTTGAAAACCTTGCAGGAAACGTACACATTACTCAAAAACCGGCGCCACTCTTGGCTTGTAATCTTTCGCAACCTCAGCAATCAATCGAATATGATCCGGAGTTGTACCGCGACAACCGCCGATAATGTTGATTAAATTATCGTCTAAATATTCTTTGATTAAGGCCTGAGTTTGTTCCGGAGTTTCATCATACTGTCCGAACGCGTTTGGTAAACCTGCATTTGGGTGTGCTGAAACATTGAACTGTGTATGCTGAGATAATGTTTTTAAATAGGGTTTCAATAAATCGGCTCCAAGAGCGCAATTGAAACCAACACTCAATAACGGAATATGTGATACTGAAATCAAAAATGCCTCCACCGTTTGTCCAGAAAGTGTTCTTCCTGAAGCATCTGTAATCGTTCCTGAAACCATTATTGGAATATCAAGATTACGTTCGTCTTTTACTTCTTCAATTGCGAAAAGTGTCGCTTTTGCGTTTAACGTATCAAAGATTGTTTCTACCAAAAGTAAATCACATCCACCATCCATTAAAGCTTCTACTTGTTGTTTGTACGCAATACGCAAATCATCAAAAGTTACGGCTCTGTAACCCGGATCGTTTACGTCTGGAGACATGCTTGCAGTTCTGTTTGTCGGTCCGATGGATCCAGCAACGAAACGTGGTTTATTTGGATTTTTAGCCGTGAATTCATCTGCTACTTGTCTGGCAATTTTAGCCGATTCGTAGTTTAACTCATAAACCAGATCTTCCAGAAAATAATCGGCCATACCGATTGTCGTTCCTGAAAAAGTATTGGTTTCTACAATGTCTGCGCCAGCTTCGTAATAAGCGGCGTGAACATCGCGGATCGCTTGTGGTTGTGTTAGGGATAGTAAATCGTTGTTCCCTTTTAATGGATGCGGGAAATCTTTGAAACGCTCTCCTCTGAAATCTTCCTCTGAGAAGTTATAGCGCCGCAACATTGTTCCCATTGCTCCGTCAAGGATTAGGATATTTTTTTTTATTGCTTCTTGTATCGTAATTGTCATATTCTTTTGCCGCTAAGGCACTAAGGCGCAAAGCTTTTTTAATTATAATTTTTGAAGGCTCAATTTAAACCCGACAGGTTTTGAAAACCTGTCGGGTTTAACCTTCGATATTTTTCACATTAATTCCAAAAGTGCACTATTGCTGGCTCATTAGCCCCGATTGAAGTGGAAATCCTTTGCTTTTTTTCTTTAAAAAAGGAAAAGATTGCAACGAAAAGCGGGAACTATTGACTGCAAAAATGCGCCAATTATTAGCTCCTTACTAAACTGTTTTAGTAAATATTGTATGTTGTCTGGAAAAGTTTTGAGAAATACGTGTAATGTATTTGTGTTATCTATCTTTAATACCTAGAAATGTGTATAAAGTAGAATTTAGCACCTTCTTTATGATAAAGGGTTGCTAAGGTTTCATTGGGTCTATCCCTCCGCCTTTCGTGATAACTGACAATAATTTTAAGAACAGTGCAAAGGTATGAAATAGGGTTTCGATTTGCAAATGTTTTTTTTCTAAGGTTCTGAGGAGCTAATCCCGAAGCTTCGGGACTAAGATTCTAAGTTTTAAAATTGACTCCTGTTTTTCAAATATAGCCCGCGGTTTCAACCGTGGGAGACGTATTGTAATAATTTGCTTTTCATCGTGTTCATACGTTGTGTTCCAGTGGTTGAAACCACTGGCTATTTTTTTAATTGTGTTTCCTAAAAGTTTTCTGTCAGTTTTATGATAATACTTTCCGTATAACTGAGCTCCAGAGGAGCATAATGTTTATAGAAACAATTATACGGTTAACCAAAGCTCCAGCGGAGCGATATAATCTTTATAAATAATTATATGTCGCCCCGCTGGGGCTTTTCCAATAGATCTTGCATAATTCTATAAATATTACATCCCTACGGGATTAAAAAAAAGCTCAAACTATTTAGTTTGAGCTTTCCTAATATAAAATCTTAGTCTCTCAGTACCTTAGCACCTCAGATTAAACTATCGCTTTGACAACTGCTTTTGGTGCTTCTTTACGAGTTCCGTCGAAACCGTCTACACCAGAAACTGTTGTATATTTCAATACATATTTTTTACCTGGATTGATGATTCCGTATGCGACTTGACACATTAAAGTTGCTTCGTGGAATCCGCACAGGATTAATTTTAATTTTCCTGGGTATGTATTGATATCTCCAATCGCGAAGATTCCAGGAATATTGGTTTGGTAATCTAATGCATTGTTTACTTTAATCGCATTTTTCTCGATTTCTAATCCCCAGTCTCCAATTGGACCTAATTTGGGAGTCAATCCGAAAAGTGGGATGAAATAGTCACATTCGATTTTACGGTGTGCACCATTTTCTTCGATATCTAAAGATTCAACGTGTTCAGCACCGTTGATTCCGATAACTTCTGCCGGTGTAACTAATTTAATTTTTCCAGCTGTTTTTAATTCCTGTACTTTTTCTACAGAATCTAAAGCTCCTCTAAATTCATTTCTTCTGTGAATTAAAGTTACTTCTGAAGCTACATTTGCCAAGAAAATACTCCAGTCTAAAGCTGAATCTCCTCCTCCTGCAATTACAACTCTTTTATCTCTGAATTTTTCAGGATTTTTGATAAAGTATTTCACTCCTTTATCTTCATAAAACTCGATATCTTCAATAAGTGGTTTACGAGGCTCAAAACTTCCTAAACCTCCAGCGATAGCAATAACTGGCGCGTGAAATTTAGTTCCTTTATTTGATGTTACAATAAAACTCCCGTCTTCTTGCTTGTCGATTGTTTCAGCACGTTCTCCTAAAGTAAATCCTGGTTCAAACTGTTTAATTTGCTCCATTAATCCATCAACTAAATCTCCAGCTAAAACTTCTGGAAATCCTGGGATATCATAAATAGGCTTTTTTGGATATAATTCTGAAAGCTGTCCTCCTGGTTGAGGCAGAGCATCTAATATATGGCATTTTAATTTTAATAATCCTGCCTCGAAAACGGCAAATAAACCTGTTGGGCCTGCTCCAATTATAAGTATATCTGTTTTAATCATTATGTTGTTGTTTATAATCATTCTTAATAACGCAAAGAAACGAATAAATCCTTGTAATTTCAATGATTTTTATCATTAATTTCTCTCCGAAACTTTTTACTCTTTATTTTTTAATGAATTGGTTATTTCATTCATTCTTTTAACCTTTTCTTCAAAATCACCTTTTAAGGTCTTTCTATATTCATTAAGGTTTTCCACCATTTGATTGATATCTTCTGGAATTACTTCTTCGAAAAATTCCCGAAGCCTTTTAGCCGTTGTCGGCGATTTTCCGTTGGTTGAAATAGCGATTTTTACATTTCCTTTCGTTACGATTCCGCCTAAATAATAATCACATAACTCTGGCGTATCGGCAATATTGCAAATCAAATAGCGCTTTCTGGACAAATCGTAAACCCTTTTATTCACTTCCAAATTGTCTGTACAGGCAATTACCATGTGCCGTTTTTTGAGCATTCTTTTTTTGAACTTTGCCTCCGTCAATTTAATTGATGGATGTTTTTCTGCCAAAACCTTTATTTCTAAATGAAAGTCGGGCGCTACGACCTCAACATTTGCATTTGGACTTGACTTAAGCAAAAAAGACAGTTTTTCCAGTCCAACATTTCCTCCGCCCACAATTAGTACATTTAAATTGTGAAGTTTTAGAAATATTGGGTATAATTCGTTTTGTTCCATGTTAATCTTTTCTAACCAAAATTAGATGATTTTATTGAATTGGATAACCAATCAGATGTTCCTGACGGAAACATATTCTAATGAATAGTTTCTTTTGATAGAAATTCTTCGTAAAATCCTTTTAGTTTACTGCTTTCTCTTCCCCGGGTTGAAACCCGGCGCTACAATATAAATCGTTCCTTTGGAACTTTTATCGAACGATTTCTTTTGATAGAAATTCTTCGTAAAAGCCTTTTAATTTATTACTTTCTCTGACAACTTCTCCTAAAACAATAATCGCTGGTGAGCCTAATTCTTTTTCTTTTACAATATTTAAAATCGAATCGACTGTTCCTACGCCTACTTTTTCATTAGCCGTTGTTCCGTTTTGAATGATCGCAACTGGCAAATTTCCTTTATTTTCTTTTTGAAACAAATCGATAATTTGAGGTAGTTTGTGCATTCCCATCAAAATTACAACCGTTGCAGATGATTGTGCGGCTAAAGCAATATCTGACGATAATTTTCGATCAGATGTTGTACCTGTGATCGCCCAAAAGCTTTCTGAAACTCCCCTTTTTGTAATTGAGATTCCCTGACTTGCAGGAACGGCAACTACAGATGAAATTCCTGGAACTACAATCGTTTCAATTCCGAAACTTTCTGCAAAATCGACTTCTTCACTTCCTCTTCCAAAAATAAATGGATCGTCGCCTTTTAATCTTACTACATTTCCGTAAGTCAGTGCATTGTCAACAATCAATTGATTGATTTGATCCTGCGTGTAAGCGTGATTTCCAATTCTTTTTCCAACAAAAATTCTAATTGCATTTTTTGGCGCATAATCTAGAATTTCTTCATTGGCTAAAGCATCGTATAAAACCACATTTGCTTCAGCCAATGCTTTTACAGCTTTGAGCGTAAGTAAATCTGGATCACCCGGACCTGCTCCAACTAAAGTTATTTTGGGTTTTGTATTAAGCATTTTCTAATTCCTGTGCTCTATATTTTTCTATTATTGCAAAAAATGCAATTCCTTCTTCAATATATTGTTTTGCAAACGCTTCATTCGGTTCATTTTGATTGATTTGATATACCAATTCTCTGAATGTTGTTGGCAAGCCAATTTTATTAGTTGCTATGAAAACGTTATCAAACAAATCAACAATTCCTGCATGATTGTTTGTTTTTTCATTTTCTGAAAGTAATAATGCTTTTGCACCATTTACAAATCCAGCATAAGCATGATAAATAGCATCTGACCATTTTCCTTCGTCGAAAGATTCTTGTGCGAAAGTCAATTTGTCTTTGGCTTCTAACAATAAAGTCGCCACTAAATCAATCACGACACCAGCACATTCTCCAACTCCAACTGCTTTTACGTAATTATCTGCATTACCCCAATCCACGAAATCTGCTTCTGTTAAATTGGTCACGTCTGCGAAAGGTTTTAAAATTTCATAGAAATATTTCTCCCCTTTTGCATCATAATAATTAAGGAATTTTTCTCCGTTTGCATTGGCATCAAAATCATTTAAGATCGTACGTAATGCATCTGGTCCTCTACGGCTTGGAATTTTGATCACTTTATCTGCAAAACGTCCTGCTCCGTTTCCTAATCTTCCTCCGCCTAATAAAACCTGTAAAGCTGGAGCCACTAATTTTCCTGAGTTGATGGACATTCCCTGAAAACCAATTGCTGACATATTATGCTGTCCGCAGGCATTCATACAGCCTGAGATTTTAATTTCGATTTCGCGGTTGTTTAAATACTGAGGATATTCGGCATTTAAAACTCTTTCTAATTCCTCTGCAATCCCGGTACTACTTGCAATCCCCAAATTACAAGTATCTGTACCCGGACATGCGGTAATATCTCCAACTGAATTATATCCTAACTGAACAAAGTCAAGCTTGGCTAATTCTTGATAAAAGAAGGGTAAATTTTCTTCTTTTACGTGACGTATTACAATATTTTGACGCAATGAAAAACGTAATTCATTTGCGGCGTAATTTTTAATTAAATCAGCTAATAATCTGGCTTTATCAGTATAAAAATCACCTAATAAAACTTTTATTCCGATAGCATAATAACCGTCTTGTTTCTGCTTGATTACGTTCGATTTTTTCCACGCTTCATAAGCTTCAGTATCTTCGATTGTAACTTGTGGCACTTCTAATAATGGTTCAGCAATTGGTCCGTCAAAAGCTGTCGTATCTATTTCGTATGTTTCAAAAGCGATTGCTTTTTTCTCTTTTTCAACCAAATCAAGAAAAACATCTCTTCCCATTTCTTTGATTAAGAATTTCATACGAGCTTTCATTCTTTTTGCACGCTCGCCATATCTATCAAAAATACGGATGATTCCTTCTGCAGTTGGAATGATTTCATTTACTGGAACAAACTCCGAAAGCAATTCGGCATGTGCTGGCTGAGATCCTAAACCTCCTCCAAACATGATTTTAAACCCACGTTGTCCGTCTTTAATTTTCGGAATAAATCCTAAATCGTGCAAATAACTTAGCGCCGTATCTTCGTCTGAAGATGAGAACGAAATTTTAAATTTACGTCCCATTTCCTGACAAATTGGATTTCTTAATAAATATTGAAAAAGTCCGTGCGCATAAGGAGAAACATCAAAAGGTTCGTTTACGTCTACACCTGCTAATTCACTTCCTGTAATGTTTCTTACTGTGTTTCCACAAGCTTCACGAAGCGTGATATCGTCTTTAGCCAAATCTGCCCAAAGTTCTGGTGTTCTGTCTAAGCTAACATAGTGAATCTGGATATCCTGACGTGTTGTAATGTGTAAACGACCTGTAGAATATTCGTCAGAAACTTGGGTGATACGCACTAACTGTTCGCTGGTAACTTTACCGTAAGGCAATTTGATACGAATCATCTGCACACCTTCTTGACAGCGCCCGTAAATACCGCGCGCTAAACGAAGACTACGAAAACGCTCATCATCAATTTTTCCTCCACGGAATAAGTGAATCTTTTTTTCTAATTCGATAATCTCTCTTTGAACTACCGGATTTTCTATTTCTGTTCTAAAACTTTCCATTTGTTTTTTAATGCTTTAGGCTTTAAGCAATAAGCTGTAGGCTTTCTTGCGTCGCTTGTTATACATTTTTGCAAAAAGCTTAAAGCCTATAGCTTAAAGCTTACAGCAGGTTTACCTAATAAATCCTACTCCTGCTGTTGTGTTCGTTGCGGTATCAATTAAGATGAAGGCTCCGTTTGATTTATTTTCGTTATAGGCATCAAAATACAAAGGCTTGCTTAATTTGATGGTTACTTCTCCAATTTCGTTGATCGCTAGTTGCGACGCTTCTTTTGTTCCAGAATAATCTGTTGAGATTGTATTTTTGATACTTTCTACTTTCGCTAAAACTGAATTGGTGTTGTGTTGTACGATATATTTTGTACCCGCAACCAATTTCTTGCTGTCCATCCAACAGACAGTTGTGGTAATTTCTTTTTCAATTTTTGGAAGTTCTGATGATTTTACAATCATATCGCCTCTTGTCACATTGATATCATTTTCTAATTCGATTGTGATAGATGAACCTGCAACGGCTTCGTCAAATGTTTTATCGAAGAAATGAATTTTTGAAACTTTAGATTCTGTTAAAGAAGGAAGAACAGTTACAGCATCTCCAACTTTAATTGAGTTTCCGTATAATTTTCCAGCGTATCCTCTAAAGTCATGGTATTCTTCTGTTTTTGGACGAATAACGGTTTGAACAGGGAAACGTGCTTTTCCTGCTTCAAAAACATCAGAAGAATGTAATCCTTCTAAATGCTCTAATACCGTTTGACCATCGTACCAAGTCATATTCTCCGATTTATCCACTACGTTTCCGCCGTTGATTGCACTTAACGGAATGTAACTTACGTTTTGCTCTTTGAATGTGCTTTTTGCATTTAATGCCTGAAAATCGGCTTTGATTTTATTGAAAACTTCTTCTGAATAATCAACCAAATCCATTTTATTAATCGCAACAATTACCTCTTTTACCCTCAATAAATTATTGATAAAAAAGTGACGATAAGTCTGCTCAATTACTCCTTTTCTGGCATCAATTAAAATAATAGAAACCTGAGAAGTCGATGCTCCTGTAACCATGTTTCTAGTGTATTCTACGTGACCTGGAGTATCGGCAATAATGTAACTTTTCTTTGCAGTCGAAAAATAAATATGCGCAACGTCAATTGTAATTCCTTGTTCTCTTTCTGCTACTAAACCATCAGTTGCCAATGAAAAATCAAGATAATCGTATCCTTTTTGTTTACTGCTTTTTTCGATTGCCTCGATTTTATCTGTGGTCAATGATTTTGTATCATACAATAATCTCCCGATTAAAGTACTTTTTCCGTCATCTACACTTCCTGCTGTTGCTATTTTTAAAACTTCCATTCTAATATTTTTGTTTCAGGTTTAATTTTTTTGTTTCAAGTTTCAGGTTTCAAGTCTGCTGAAACTTTATCTAAAATTTAAATCTGTATGTTTTTTTGTTTTTCTGATTTTCACTTCTGAATTGCATTCACAATTCATAATTAATAATTCACAATTATTAAAAGTACCCTTGTTGTTTTCTCTTTTCCATTGCGACTTCAGAACGTTTGTCATCGATTCTGGCTCCTCTTTCAGAAATTGTCGATGATCTGATTTCACCAACTACTTCTTCGATTGTTGCTGCGTAAGATTCAACTGTCTGCGGTACAACTCATATCTCCAACGGTTCTAAAACGAACAATTCGCTCTTCGATTTGTTCGTCTTCTTCCTGATACACAAAAGGAGAATGCGACCAGATTAAACCGTCTCTCAAAAAAACTTTTCTTTTATGTGAAAAATAGATGGATGGAATCTCGATTTGTTCTTTTTCGATATAACTCCAAACGTCTAATTCTGTCCAGTTTGAAATTGGGAAAACACGAACGTTTTGTCCATTTTCTATTTTTCCGTTTAAAATATCAAATAACTCAGGTCTTTGATTTTTTTCGTCCCATTGTCCGAAATCATCTCTAACAGAAAAAATACGTTCTTTGGCTCTTGCTTTTTCTTCATCACGACGTGCACCACCAATACAAGCATCAAACTTAAATTCTTCAATTGCATCTAAAAGTGTAGTAGTTTGTAAACTGTTTCTACTAGAGTATTTTCCAGTTTCTTCAACCACTTTTCCTTCGTCGATAGCATCCTGAACATTACGAACGATTAATTCTAATCCTAATTCTTCTACCAATTTGTCTCTAAAAGCAATGGTTTCAGGAAAATTATGTCCCGTATCAACGTGCAAAAGAGGAAACGGAATCTTTGCAGGAAAAAATGCTTTTTGTGCCAAACGCACTAATGTTATAGAATCTTTTCCTCCTGAAAAAAGTAAAACAGGTTTGTCAAACTGTGAAATTACTTCTCTGAAAATGTATATTGCTTCACTCTCTAAAGCGTTTGTTTTTAATACTGAACTCATTGTTTTTTTGTTTGATATTTTTGTTGTGAAAATTTTGTTTCAGGTTTAAAGTTCCAAGTTTTTAACCTGATCTAAAATCTCCACTCTTTATTCTATAATCTATTTTCTATTTTCTAAAAAGTCTTGCCTCTTGCTTCTTGTCTCTTCTACTCTTTCTTAGCACTGTGCAAACCACATTCTTTATGACTCGATTCCCACCACCATCTTCCGGCTCTGATATCTTCTCCCGGGAAAATTGCTCTTGTACATGGCGCGCATCCAATACTTACAAAACCTTGTTTGTGTAAAGCATTTTGAGGAACATTGTTTTCTTGCAGATACGTTTCAACTTCTTCCAAAGACCATTTTAATAATGGATTGAATTTGATGATTTCAAAACCTCCATCGTATTCAAACAAATTTAAATCTTGTCTGTTTTCTGACTGCTCTGCTCTTAAACCTGTAATCCAAACTGAATTTCCTGCCAAAGCTTTTCGTAACGGAATTACTTTTCGAATAAAACAGCATTCTTTTCTGTTTTCTACTGAATCGTAAAAGCTGTTTGGGCCTTTTGCTTTCAGTAAATTTTCTACCGCCATGCTTCTGGAAAATAAACCTCGATTGGTCTTTTATACTTTTTCAAGGTTTTGTGAAAAACGTCGTAAGTTTCCTGAAACAATCTTCCGGTGTCTAAAGTAAAAACCGTAATATCAGTATTGCTTTTGGCAATGAAATCTGTAATTACTTGATCTTCCTGACCAAAAGAAGTAGAAAAAATTACTTTTCCCGGAAATTTTTCTGCTAAGAAAACCAAGGTTTCATCCAGCGAAAAATCTTTAGTTTTCTCTAATAATTCTTGTACAATAATCGCACTCATAATCTCTTTCTCCCTATCTAAAGAATTATAATAATTTAGATAATGTTTTTAAACTCAATAATATAATTAGAACTCCAACGGCAACCATCATTGGTTTTCTTTTGATTTTATTTACCAAATAAGTCGCTAACGGTGCCGAAATAACTCCTCCTAAAATCAACCCGATAATTACCTGCCAGCCGTGAATACCGCCAAAAAGCATAAATGTTATACCACTTGCAAATGAAATGGCAAACTCAGTCGCATTAACTGAACCAATAGTATATCTCGGATTTCTTCCTCTTCCTAATAATGTTGAAGTTACAATTGGCCCCCAGCCTCCGCCTCCAACTGAATCCATAAAACCTCCAAAAATGGCTAAAACACCTAATTTTTTAGTTTTTCTTTTTACAATATTCTTTTTTAAAGCTTTTCTAATAATGATTATCGCCAAAATAATCATGTAAACAGCAATAAATGGCTTAATAATATCTCCATCAATTACATCTGATAATAAATAAGCTCCTGTTATCGAACCTAAAACCCCTGGAATCAATAAATGTTTTACCAGTTTTTTATTAATATTTCCAAATCTATGATGTGAAAGTGCCGACGCTCCTGTTGTAAACATCTCAGAAACATGTACTGCTGTACTGCTCACCACTGGCGGAATTCCGTATGCCAATAAAAACGACGTCGAAGTTGCTCCATAACCCATTCCTAAAGTTCCATCAACCAATTGAGCAAAAACACCAATGGCAAAAAACACTAAAAATTCCTGATTGAATCCTGCTACAAATCCGTCCCAGGAAAATTCAGCGTGGTGATTGTATATTAACACTGATAATAAACCTACCAATAAAACAATAGGAATTCCAATCCACAGCTTTTCTTTCAAAGAATCAGCAGTATTTATTTTCAGTTCTTTTTCCATATTAAAACGATTGGCTTTATTTTAAAACCCATTACCCTATCGGGCTAATAGATTACTTTGCAAAAATACTACTTATTTCTAAATTACAAAGTAATATTAATATTTTTTTAAGCCTTGAATTAGTCATTTATGAGATTCTAAGAGAGGTCTTTAAACTAATTTCACAAATAATGACACTTTACAGCATATTTAAACAATATAATTGCAAAATAGGTTTGCATATTAAATACCTTTTTTAATCTCTACAATATCTATAGAATAATTATAAAAATGTCGTATTTTAGCGCCAAATTTTTTTTATGGATTTTCAGATTGGTCTTGTGATTGCTGGGTTAGCGGTTGGTTTTATTGTTGGATTAACAGGTGTTGGCGGAGGTTCTTTAATGACTCCGATTTTATTATATTTTGGCATATCGCCTACAACGGCAGTAGGAACCGATTTGCTTTATCTCGCTTTTACCAAGATGGGCGGTGTTTTTGTACATCATAAAAAAGGTAATATAAACTGGAAAATTACGGGCTGGTTAACATTAGGCAGTGTTCCCGCAGCTTTGGTAACACTATGGATATTACATAGCATAAAGACTGATATCGAAACTATAAATCGCGTAATTAAGTACAGTTTAGGGTGGGCATTACTGTTTACTTCTGTTGCGATTATATTCAAAAATAAAATTTTAAAGTTTTCTCAAAAACATGCGGGAGATAAATTTCACAGCGAAAGCCGTACCCAAAATATGCTGACTATAGCAATTGGAGTTTTATTGGGCGCAACTGTAACCTTAACTTCTATTGGAGCTGGAGCATTGGGAACTGTAACTTTGTTTTTTCTTTATCCTTTACTTCCAACTCCTCGTTTAGTAGGAACTGAAATTGCGCACGCTGTTCCGTTAACTTTAGTTGCCGGAATTGGGCATGCTTCTATGGGAAATTTAGATTTAGCACTGTTGGGACAATTATTATTAGGATCTCTTCCCGGAATTTATATTGGCGTAGACTTAAGTGGAAAAGTTCCTGATTTGTTCCTTAGAAATGCCATCGCTGTTATGCTTTTCCTAGCAGGATATAAATTAATTTTTTAGAATAAATATTTCTTCGTCCTTCAAGGTTTTCAAAACCTTGAAAGTGTGATTTTAATAAAGACCTACAAGGTTTCGAAAACCTTGCAGGACAGTAGATAGTACATAAAAAAAAAGACCATTTTCACTAATATGAAATGGTCTTTTTTTATTTTTAAAAGCAACTTCTAAAAATGCAATATCTGCCAATGAATTACTTTCTAATATTTTAAGGGTATTATCTCTAACCTCAGTCATTAAACGTCTTGTCGCACAAGTAGTTTCATCATCGCAGTCGTCGCATCTTTCGTAAAAGTTATGACTCGCACAAGGCAGTAATGCAATTGGACCTTCTAGAATACGATAGACTTTCGCCATACTAATGTCTTTAGGATCTTTTATCAGGTAATAACCACCGCCTTTTCCTTTTTTTGCTCCAAGAAAACCAGAGTTTCTCAAAAGCGACAAAATACTTTCTAAAAATTTAATCGAAATATGTTCACTTTTCGCAATTTCGGCAATTTGTACAGGTTCGTTATTGTCTCTCCTGGCTAAATATGTAAGGGCTTTAATTCCGTATTTTGTTTTCTTTGAAAGCATTTTTATATTTTAGATTGTAATTGTAAATTATAGTCAAAATGGACTAAAAAAACAATAAACATATTTTCTTGCAACAAAAATAATCTTTTTAAATGAGAATATAACAGATCTAAACCTATATTCTACTAAATTAGTATAGTTTAAGTTAGTTTGCATCATTTACTCCTATTAAATTTAAACTATAAAACATTTCCATATCATTTTCTAGGTCCTTTTTCTCTACAACGAATGTTTTAGAAATTGAATCGTGCCATATTCTTTCTGACTTACCTAAAAATGAAAGCGCATCAAAAGGAATTAGACGACATAATGTTCTTATACAAATAGCTTTAAAATTCGGTCTCAAACCATTTTCATTTACGACAATACTACCTGTAATAATCTTTCCTATTGTTCTGCCAAAAAATCCTTCTAGCACTAAATAATAAAACATTGCAAAAGAAAGATAAGTCCCAAACATTCCAAGTTTTATCATTATTTCCACCAAAATCTCGTATATAGCCCACTGCAAAATATTCCCAGTAATTACGACCAATAAAGTAAAAATAAATATCGTGACGAGAATAAATACAAAATCAATAAGACAATTAAAAAAACGATCTCGATCAGAAGTTAAAATTTTCTTTTCCACCACATATATAGAAGTACCCAATTGTATATTGAATTTGAATTATTACTCTTTTTTAATTTCAACCTCAGCAAAAATATATTTTTTAGTGAAACAATCTTGAAAAAAGAATGACGATTTTAATAGTAAATAATTTACAGTTAAAATCGTCATTAATAAAGTGAGCGAATCTAATATCTAAAATCAGAAATCTAAAATTAATTATCCAATGCCTGCTTTAAATCGGCAATTACGTCTGCGACGGTTTCTAAACCAACAGAAACACGAACCAAACCTTGCGTAATTCCAACTGCCAATTGATCTTCTTCAGATAATTTGCTGTGCGTTGTAGAAGCTGGATGTGTTACAATAGTTTTAACATCGCCAATATTTGCAGAAAGTGAACATAGTTTAATTTTGTTCAAAAATTTTCTTCCTGCTTCAAGACCGCCTTTAATTTCGATAGCAATAATGTTACCTCCTAAAAGCATTTGTTTTTTTGCAATCTCATATTTTGGATGTGATTTCAAAAACGGATATTTCACACTGTTAACATTTGGATGACTTTCTAAGAACTCAGCTACTTTTAAGGCATTTTCGCAATGTCTGTCCACGCGAACTGCCAAAGTTTCCAAACTCTTTGATAGAACCCAAGCATTAAATGGTGACATTGCCGGCCCTGTATTTCTTGAAAATAAATATATCTTACGAATTAACTCTGCATCTCCAACTGCGACACCTCCAAGAACACGTCCTTGTCCATCCATTAATTTTGTTGCCGAATGAACTACAATATGTGCACCATATTTTATAGGCTGTTGAATGTAAGGTGTTGCAAAGCAATTATCTATTATTAAAATTAAATTATGCTTTTTTGCAATTTGCCCTAACAATTCTAAATCAATTACATCTACACCCGGATTTGTTGGTGTTTCAGCGTAAAGGATTTTAGTATTTGGCTTTATGAAACTTTCAATCGTTTCCGGCTTATTGATATCAAAATAAGTGGTTTCAATATTCCATTTTGGAAAATACGTCATAAATAGTGCATGAGTCGACCCAAAAACACTTCCTGCAGAAACAATGTGATCTCCTGAATCTAACAATGCGACAAAAGTAGAATAGATTGCGACCATTCCAGTTGCAAAGGCATAACCTGATGCCGCACCTTCCATTGCACATACTTTATCTACAAATTCTGTAGTATTTGGGTTGCTAAAACGAGAGTAAATATTTCGTACTTTTTCTTCTGTAAAAGAGGCCCTCATATCTTCTGCATCTTCAAATACAAAACTTGATGACAAATACAGAGGACTGGAATGTTCCTGAAATTGAGTTTTTTCTAAATGTGTACGTATTGCTTGGGTTTCAAAACCAAATTCTTCTTTATTCATTGTGTTGTTATTTTGTTTTTTTGTTTCAAGTTTCAGGTTTCAAGTTTCTAAACTAAAATCCAAACTAAAACAAGTCAATTATTTATACTCATTCAGAGCATTTTCTAATTATTTAATTGACTAATTATCTAATTTATAAAGCTTCGTTGTTTAAGACAACTTTGTATTTAATTGTTGCTGTTGGCTCAACCGTTTTGGCTACTGAACAGTATTTTTCGAAAGAAAGCTGTGCGGCGCGCTGTGCTTTCTCCGGATTGATATCGCCTTCTAAATAAAAAACCACATCGATTTCTTTAAAAGGTTTTGCTTCGTCGATTTGTACGCGTGTACCTTCAACCTCAGCATTAAAAGAAGTGATTTCCTGACGCTGTTTTTTCAGAATGGAAATCATATCAATTGCACTGCATCCTGCAACACCCATTAAAACTAATTCCATTGGACTAGCACCTAAATCACTTCCTCCAAATTCAGCTCTGCTGTCAACGTCAACTATATGACCTCTTTCATTTTTTACTTTAAAATGAAACGCGTCGTTTACTCTGTTTAAGGTTACTTTCATTGTGTTGTTATTTTTTTGTTTTTGTTTTATCAGTGTAATTTCCACAATCTTGCCATCTCGACGTAAGGAGAAATCACACCAGTTGATCTATAACAATTGTCGAGTTTCTTTGACGAGTTTCGCGTGTGATTTCTCCTTCGTCGAAATGACAAACTGGAACCGATTTAGAAAATCTAAAATCTGAACTCTAAAATCTAAAATAGGATATTACCCTTTATCCGATAATCTCAAAATATCTCCAAAAACTCCTCTCGCCGTTACTGCAGAACCTGCACCAGCTCCCTGAATTACGATTGGACGATCTCCGTAAGATTCTGTATATATTTCGAAGAAAGAATCAGAACCTTTTAATCCGCCTAAAGCTGTATCTGAAGGTACTGAAACTAATTTCACTTCTAAATTTCCTTTGTCATTCTGCAAATCTCCAGACAATTCTCCAATGTATCTTAATACGTGATTTGGCTGTTGCTCTGCTTTTATTTTAGCATAAATTGGATCAAATTCTTTTAGTTTTGTCAAGAAATCAGAAGCGCTTCCTTCACGTAAATGCTCTGGAATAAGATTCTGAATCGAGATTTCTTCAAACTCATTTTGCAAATCTAATTCTCTCGCTAGAATCAATAATTTTCTTCCGACATCATTACCGCATAAATCTTCACGCGGATCTGGTTCTGTATATCCGTTATCAATTGCTTCTTGCAAGATTTCGCTGAAAGGCGCATCTTTAGCAGAAAAATTATTAAATAAATAACTTAATGTTCCAGAGAAAACTCCCTTAATTTTAGTGATATTTTCTCCCGAAAGATGCAATAATTTAATCGTATCAATTAATGGCAATCCCGCACCAACATTGGTTTCATACAAATAATTCTTTTGGTTTTCGGTCAAAGCTTTTCTCAATTCTTTATAAAAACCATAGCTTAATGTATTGGCTACTTTATTCGAAGAAATTAAATCAAAACTGCTTTCTACAAGCGGAATATAGTTTTCTACAAAAGTGGCACTTGCTGTATTATCTATCGCAATTAAGTTTTCTAAATGATGATCATTTGCATAAGCGATAATATCTTTAATCGTGTAAGCTTCACCTTTCGTTTCAATTTCATTTTTCCAGTTTGCAGGAACCCCGTATTTATTTAAAAGCAGTTTTTTTGAGTTTGCAATAGCAAAAACATTCAGCTTAATATCTTTACGTTTTTCAATAGTCGCGACCGATTCTAAGATTTGATTGATTAAAGTGCCGCCAACTAATCCGTGACCGAAAATAGCGATGTTTATCTTTTTTAGAAACACCAAAAATCTCTCCGTGAATTACGTTTAAGGCTTTGTTTAATTCTTCTTTTTTAACAACCAAACTCACGTTTTTACCCGTAACGGTGTTGTTAAATAAAATAGGAACAATTTTATTTTTGATTAAAGCTGTATACGGTTTGTGGAATGTACTTAAATCCTGTCCGATAATCGAAATTACCGATACATTATCTGTAACCGTAATTTGATTCACATCTTTAGAATAAAAGTCATTTTCGAACTCTTTTTCTAGTTCAACCATTGCAAGTGTAGCTTTTTCAGTCGCTACAACAAGTCCAATTCCTCTTTCTGAAGAACCTTGCGAAATAATACTTACACTGATATTGTGATCGCCCATTACTTTAAAAATACGGGCATCAACTCCAGCTTTTCCAAGTAATCCGCGTCCTTCCAAATTTACAAGAGAAACGTTTTCTAAAACAGAAAGCGTTTTAATTCCTTCTTTATCAGAATCTGAAGTAATTAGTGTACCGCGGTTTTCATGATTGAATGTATTTAAAATACGAAGCGGAATATTTTTTTCTAATAACGGAATAATCGTTTTGGCGTGCAGAATTGTTGCGCCAAAATTAGCCAGCTCGTTTGCTTCATTAAAAGACAAATATTCGATTTTTTTAGCATCGGCAACTAAATCTGGATTTGCAGTATAGATTCCGTCAACGTGTGTAAAGTTTTGAAGTTCTTCTGCATTTAAATAATTAGCAATTAACGAAGCGGTATAGTTACTGCCATTTCTACCTAAAGTAGTTGTGTCGTTGTTGTTGTTAGAGCCAATGAAGCCTGTAACTATATTAACCGTTTCGCCGTTATGTTCTTTAAAATAATTTACTACGTTTTTCTTTGAAAGCTGTTCCAAAGGCTGTGCATCACCAAATTTAGAATCGGTTTTAAGCAATTCTCTTGAATCTACAAAATTGGCTGGAATTCCTTTTTCTATTAAAATAGCGGTTAATAATTTAGCCGAAAGCAATTCACCTTTTGATAAAATCTGATCTTTGATTTTTTTGCTGTAATCGCCAATCAAACTTACTCCTTCAAAAAGTTTATCTAAAACATTAAATTCTTCCGAAAAATCTACATGCGGATAATCTGATATTTGATATTTTTTAAAATTCTCTAATAATTCTTTATAACTGCCGTTTTTTGCGGCAATGGTTAAGATAAATTCCAATTCATCTGTTGCGTTGCCACGCGCAGAAACTACAACAGCAATTTTTTCACCTTGATTTACTTTATCTGAAATGATTGAAACAACTTTATTAAGTCCTTCTCCATTTGCTAATGATTTACCTCCAAATTTTAATACTTTCATTTTATTTTTTTATTGTTTCTGCCTTAAAAATGTCGGCAAGTAAATGATCTAATTGTTTGTACTCGATTAAAAAAGCGTCATGTCCGTGAACCGAATCAATTTCGCTGTAGAAAACATTGTCTTTAAACTTTTTCAATTCTTCGTAAGTTTCTACGTTTTCTTTTGCTGTAAAAAACAAATCTGAATTAATTCCTACGATATGAATTGAGGCTGATGTCTGCGACAATAAGTTTTCAAAACTTTCACTATTTCTAGTGATATCAATTGTTTTAAGCGACTGATTCATTAATTTATAAGAAGCTAGCTGAAATCTTTCTTCGCAGTTTTTTTCCGTGATGTGCGAGCCAGCTTTCGATATTAAAAATCAAAAGATCTTGATTAACGGTACGCTGAAATTTTTTCTTTAAATGATTCTGGCGATCGATAGCACAACATGGCGTGTATTCTCGCATCTTCGATAGGTTTTGAAGAATTATTTAAAATTTGCTCCTGAAGGAAACAATTGGCAATAAGCCAGTCTGTCGATTTCCAATCGCTTGCAATCGGTATAAGGTGTTCTGTGATATTTGGTTCTAATGCTAAGATTTCCCAGGCAATTCCGCCTCCAACTGAACCTCCAATAATAGCAAAAAGCTTTTCTATATTTAAAGTTTTTATGCCTTCAATAAAAATTCGGGCAACATCTCTGGCAGTAAAATCGAGATAGTTTTCAATTAAAAAGGAATTACTTCCGTTCCCGGGAATATCAAAAGCTAAAATAGTGTAAAGAGAAGTATCGATGGTTTTACCTTCGCCAATTAAGTCATTCCACCAGCCGTTTTCGCCGGTAACTTGTGCGTTTCCTGTTAAGGCATGATTTACCAAAACAATAGGCGCGCTGTACAATGGCTGACCAGCGGTAGTAAAACTTAACGGTAGTGTATGATAAAGCACACCATTTTCTGTGGTGAAATTTTGTATGCTAATAGGGTTTGGTATATTTTCCAATTTTCAAATCTGTTGTATTATCTGATTTGTATCTGGAAATATTAGAAAGAAAAAACTAGTGTAAACTAGAAAAATTCTCGTTGTTATCTTTCCACTTTTGGGAGTGGTAGAATGCGACACCTTCTTCGAATTAACGAAGGGTTGCTAAGGATTCATCGGGTCTAATCCCTCGTCCTTTCTTTATAACATTTCAATACTTTTTTGAACTTAATGGTGCAAATTAACTACTAATTTCTTTAACAAACAAATTTTATCGAAAACTGTTTGTTAAATTTCATAAACATCCTGCAGACAAAAACTCATATACGCAAAAATTTACCGAACAAAAATGCCCAGTAAAATTAAGCAGGCCGAAGCCTATTTTGCGAAACTTTTTAAGTTAAATAAAAAGCGTTTCATTTTCTTTTGAATACATCAAAAACAATAAAGAATTTGGTGTTATTTTTTCAGCATTTTTATCCGTCTCAGTAATTCCGAATCTTGGGTGAACCAATTCGTTTGCTGGCGGCATGGGTTATTTCTTTTTGTTCTTTTGTTTTTCAAAGTAGAAATCGTTTTTGCTAAGTAGTTCAATGTGCTCATGATATTAAGTTTTAGTTTAGTTGCGTTTTATAATGTTTATCTCTTTTTTATCTTTATGTTAACTCCCTTTACGGAATAAAAAAACCCTTTTGGAATTTCAGATACCAAAAGGGTTTAAGTTTTTAAACTCATTTATGCTTTTAGTATCAACAGACGTGCACGCAAATAAGCGCGACAGTAAACATCTTGTTTAGCTGTAAGGATTTATTCATCTGTGATTTATATTGTATTTTAAATTGTTGCATTTGTGTAAAATTAAAAAGCCCCCCAATTTGTTTTGGGAGGCTTTACTATATATATTGTATTCTTACAATTTTTAAGCAATAGACAACCCAGCCTCGGTAATAACCGAAATGGCGCAAAACATTTTGTTGACTTTTAAGTTCATTTGATTTCTAGTAGTTTTTGGGTATAACAAATATGCAAATATTTTTTTTATTACACAAATAAAATTCAAGAATTTAATTACAAAATACGTTAAAAAGTTATTTTTTAACGTCGAAAAACGTCTTACAAAAATAATTTAAAGAAAATTACTGCAAAAACAAGGCTAAACTAAGCATTTTCAACTTTCTAAATTTCCTTAACGAATCAATTTATCAAAGAACATTTCTTATTTTTTCTGCTTTTTTCTAAAAAATTCAGGACCAGACTGCCTCTTTGTTCCTAATTCTTTCGGCAACTTTCAAAATATCGGTTATAATTCCTCGCGAAATTGCCTGTTTACATGGCGACGCACTTTGAATTACAATTGGAACCTGAGCATAAGATTGTGTGTAGATTTCAAAAATGGTATCTGAACCTTTTAATTGTCCAATTGGAGAATGGGCGGGTTCTGAAATCAATTTAACTTCCAGCTTATTTCTTTCTAGATCAAATTCTCCAATATAACGAAGCACGTGATCCTCTGACTGGGTGATTTTAGAAATTTTAAAAGACTTATCTACCTCATCTTTATTAAGTATTCCATTTTTTTCTAGATGCTTTTCTGTTATAAATGGCTGTATCTGAATATCCGAAAAATCAAAATCTTTACCAATTTCTCTGGCTAAAATCAGCAGTTTTCTCGCTGTGTCATTTCCAGACAAATCTTCTTTAAATGTTGATTTCATTAATCCCAAAAGACTTGCATCTTTTAAAACAGATGAAAACGAAACATCTTCTGCCGAAAACCGATTAAAAACATAACTTAAATGATCTGAAAATACGCCTCGAATCTTGGTGATTTTTTCTCCCGAATAATACAAATCTCTTAAAGTCTGTAAAACCGGAATTCCAGTATCAACCGATGTTTCATACAAAAACTCTTTGTCATACTTTTTAAGGTTCAACCTTAGTTCTTTATATAAATCGATTGGCAGTGTGTTTGCTTTTTTATTTACAGCCACAATGTTAAATCCGTTTTTGATGAGCGTGTTATAATGTTTCACCAATTCATCACTGGCGGTTGCATCGACAGCAATCAAATTTTCGAATTCATTTTCTTTAGCAAATTCAATAATATCTTCTACTTTAAAAGGAACTGCCAATTGTCTGAAATTGGTTTCCCAAGCATAACCAACACCTTCTTTTTCAAAAAAAGCTACGGTAGAATTCGTTATAATAGGAAAATGAAAATCTACATTTCTACTTTCCAGAAAAAAATCCTGACTTTCAATAATCTGATTGATCAAAGTACTTCCGATATTTCCAATTCCAAAAAGGATAATGTTTATTTTAAGCTTTGACATAATTTCTAACATTTTAATGTTTAACCACAATAAGACGCACTGCAGTGCGTCTCTACATGGTTTAATTTTTATAATGATGCTTTTCATAAAAAATCACCTTTAGCAATAACCAATCGCTAAAGGCAATTTTTCAAACAAAAAACAAAAAAACCTAATTCTTATTTATACTGTATTGGGAAAGCGAAACACTTTCAAAAACAGTTTGAAGATCTGCGATTAAATCTTCGATATCTTCAATTCCCACAGACAGACGAACTAAATCTTTTGAAACTCCTGTTTCAACTTGTTCTTCATCTGACAGCTGTTGATGTGTTGTGCTTGCCGGATGAATAATCAGCGATTTGGTATCGCCTATATTTGCCAGCAATGAGAATAATTTGGTATCATCTACCACTTTTTTAGTCGCATCAAAACCTCCTTTTAACCCAAAAGTAATGATCCCGCTTTGGCCTTGTGGCAAATATTCCTTAGCTAAATCATAATATTTATTAGATTTTAAACCTGGATAATTTACCCACACGACCTCCTCTTGTTTCTCTAACCATTCGGCCAAAGCCAAAGCATTCTCACTATGTTTCTTGATTCGGATTGGAAGTGTTTCTAATCCTTGAATAATCTGAAAAGCATTAAATGGACTCAAAGCGACACCAAAATCACGCAGTCCTTCGATTCGCGCTTTTGCAATAAAAGCCGCATTCCCTAAAGCTTCGTGATATACTAATCCGTGGTATCCTGCAGATGGTTCGGTAAATTCAGGGAATTTTCCGTTAGACCAGTCAAAATTTCCAGCATCAATCATAACGCCTCCTAATGAAGTTCCGTTTCCAGCGATATATTTAGTTAAGGAGTGAATTACAATATCGGCACCATATTGAATTGGATTTAATAAATAAGGTGTCGCAACTGTATTATCTACTATAAAAGGTACTTTAAATGCTTTGGCTTCTGCCGAAATTCCTTTTAAATCCAAAACGTCTAATTTTGGATTCCCGAGAGATTCCACAAAAAAAGCTCTTGTATTTTCTTTTGCCGCTTTGGTAAAGTTTTCTGGTTTTGAAGGATCTACAAATGTTGTTGTAATTCCTAATCTTGGCAGTGTCACTTTTAGCAGATTGTAAGTTCCGCCATACAAGCTGTTTGATGCCACAATATGATCTCCCGCTTTTAGCAGTGTTAATAATGTTGTAGAAATTGCCGAGGCTCCAGAGGCCGTAACTACAGCTCCTATCCCGCCTTCAAGCGTCGCTAAACGCTGTTCTAAAACGTCATTTGTTGGGTTATTTAATCTTGTATAAATAAATCCAGCTTCGGCAAGACCAAATAGATTGGTCGCATGATCGGCATTATTAAATACATATGATGATGTCTGGTAAATTGGCACTGCTCTAGTCCCTCCGTTTTTAGTAACATCGTGTCCTGCGTGTAGTGCGTTTGTTGCAAATTTGTGTGTGCTCATGATTTCTTAGTTTTTAGGTATTGTTAATACTTTTATATATTGTTATTGAATTTTCTAATTTTAATTGACTTTTAAATTGATTTAAACAAAATGACTTTCTGCTTCTTCTTCCAGATCATACATGTGAAACAATAATGATTTTTGGCTTTTTATATATTGTTCTGGATTATACTTTACAGCTTCATTAATGGACTCTTCAGCTTTATTATTTTTTTGAGAATCTGTTCTCAATAAGTATTCAAATGCGATTGTATTTATATCTAGCGTGTTCATGATTTTTAATTTTAAAATGTTGGAAATAAAAAAGCCCTTTCGGATGGCTTACCAAAAGGGCTTATAGTTGAAACTATAACAAAGATTTTATCTTTCACTTTCGGCAATAGCAAATTGGGATGCACATCGACATCTTACAACACATCATCATTTTATTTACTATTGAATTATTCATTTTATTTTTATTTTTTTTTCACCTATAAGGTCATTAGCTTTTAATCGAACACAAAACTTATATTCTCTTATAAATCTTATTTAAATTACTTTCGGTTTGAACAAAAAAAAACCTCCGCGAATTGCAGAGGTTTTATTGTTATTTTTAGATTTAACTACTAAACAATAGCGCGCTCTGCGGAAGTTCCCGACATCATACAGCACATATTTTTAGCAATTAAATTCATTTTTCTACGTGTTTTGTTTGGCAAATGTGAGAACTTTTTTCCAATCCACCAAACAAAAACTTAATTATTTTCCATTACCCTATCAAATTACTATATTAATGTTAAATTTCTACTATAAAAAATAAAAAAAGTTGAACTTTAATTTGCAAATCAAAATGGTTTTGTACTTTTGCACGCGAATACAGAGGAAAAATTTGAACTGATTGCAACCTCTTCATAATGAAATGGTTCGTTATGAATGCTGAAAAATAGATTTCAGTAGTAAAAAATGCTAAAGCAGAAACTCTCCTTTAGCACTTTCAGCAATTACTTTTTCCTCGCTTAATGTTAATTTAATAAATTATTATGGCTTATTTATTTACGTCAGAATCTGTTAGTGAAGGGCATCCAGACAAAGTTGCAGATCAAATTTCGGATGCTTTAATTGATAACTTTCTGGCATTTGATGCTGACTCAAAAGTAGCTTGTGAAACATTAGTTACTACTGGTCAGGTTATTTTAGCAGGTGAAGTAAAATCAAATACTTATCTTGATGTACAACAAATTGCACGTGAAGTAATCCGTAAAATTGGATATACTAAAAGTGAATATATGTTTGAAGCGAATTCTTGTGGAATTCTTTCAGCTATTCACGAGCAGTCTGCAGACATTAACCAAGGAGTTGACAGAGCTAAGCCAGAAGAGCAAGGTGCTGGAGATCAAGGAATGATGTTTGGCTACGCTACAAACGAAACAGAAAACTTCATGCCATTGGCACTTGATTTATCTCATAAATTATTACAAGAGTTGGCTATTTTAAGACGTGAAAACAAAGAAATCACGTATTTACGTCCAGATGCTAAATCTCAGGTAACTTTAGAATACAGCGACGATAACAAACCAACTCGTATTGATGCAATTGTTATCTCAACTCAACACGATGATTTTGATGAAGAAGCTACAATGCTTGCTAAAATCAAAAAAGATATTATCGAAATCTTGATTCCAAGAATTATCGCTAAAAACCCAGAGCACGCTCATTTATTCAACGATAAAATCAACTACCACATTAACCCAACAGGAAAATTCGTTATTGGAGGACCTCACGGAGATACTGGTTTAACAGGAAGAAAAATCATTGTTGATACTTATGGTGGAAAAGGTGCTCACGGTGGTGGTGCATTCTCTGGAAAAGATCCAAGTAAAGTAGATAGAAGTCTTGCTTATGCTACACGTCATATCGCTAAAAACTTAGTTCTTGCAGGTGTTGCTGACGAAATCTTAGTTCAGGTTTCTTACGCAATTGGAGTTGCTGAGCCAATGGGAATTTTCATTGAAACTTACGGAACTGCTAAAGTTGATTTAACAAACGGTGAAATCGCTAAAAAAGTAGAAGCTATTTTTGATATGCGTCCTTACTTTATCGAACAGCGTTTAAAATTAAGAAATCCAATCTATAGCGAGACTGTCGCTTACGGACACATGGGACGTAAACCGGAAACTGTAACTAAAACTTTTTCTGCTCCGGGCGGACATTCAAAAACAGTTACTGTTGAATTGTTTACTTGGGAAAAACTCGATTTTGTTGACCAAGTAAAAACTGCTTTTGGATTGTAATTTAGATCATTAGACTAGCTTAGATTTTAGACATTCTTAGCTCGCTAAACATAAAAAAAGCCGATTTCTAAATTAGAAATCGGCTTTTTTGCATTTAAACCAAACTGTTTATTAATAAGTTCCGTTTTGCATTTTTGCTAACGTTTCTTTTATTTCGTTTGCAGTTTCTTCTTCACCAACAACAGCTAAATATTTTACGGCCAAAGTCTGTGTTTCGATTGCTTTTTGTTTTTGGCCGTCTTTATAATACAACTGCGCCAAAGTATCTAAGTAATACGGATTGTTTTTAGTGACAACTAAACTGTATTCTGACCATTTAATGGCATCTTTCAAAAAGGCCGCATTTTGAGGTTTTAGTACTACATTCCAAAGTCGCATTATTACTCAAGTCAGAATGATAATCTTTAAACGAATTCCAACCATCGTAGGAATAACTTGAACTCGAATCTAATCCAGAAAAAATTGCATCTAATTTTTCAATTGGACTTGTTCCTGCCAGAGTCGAATCAAAATAAGTATTAAATTCTTTTAGAAAAGTAGTATTTGATCCGTCATTGTCTTCAGTTTGATTTAAATAATCAAAGTAATTTCTATAAGCATCAAAATTTCCCTTTCCTGATGCAATTATCTTTTTATAAATAGAATTGAATTTTTCTTTATTAATAGTTCCATCAACTCCATCTTGAGATGCATAAACGTTTAATTGTAAAGCATTTGAAATTTCTGAAACTACATTTCCAAGACTGTGAATTTCTCCTTCTTTACTATTAAAGGCGACGGTATTATTTTCTATTTCTTGAGAATGTTTAAGCAAGTAATCGATCGCTAAGAAATCGGTATCGTTTAAAATTCTATCTTGATTGTAAAGCTGTTTTGTAAATCCTTGATTTTTGATTTCTTTTACAATTGTTTCAACCAAATACATGTTCGCATTCTTGTCTTTTTGATGCGATTCGATCAATTTTTTCCAGCTTTGTGCAACTTGTTTGCTATCCAAAGTAACTTTGGTAATTACAAACTCTGTTGAATTAGGATCTGTAACTGTGTATTCTGAATCATAATCATAAGAACTTTCTAATAAAGCTGCTTTATTAAAAGCTTTAATCAAATCTGAGTCAGTCTGCCTTTTTATTTTTTAAAACATTGTCCAATGAAACAAAAGCATCTGCTCTTAAAATCTTAAGATAAAGATCTCCAAAATAACTAAATTGATATTGCTGAGCTGTTAAATCTGATTTCGCAGCTGACTAATAAATCCCCTTCTCCATTTACAATTAGCACACTTGGATCATTAGTAATTTTATTACTTTTCAACCATTTTTTATCATCGGCTCCAGCCAAATAATAATTGTAAACATCATAAAGAGCATTGTATTTATCATACATATTATAACCTGTCTGCGTTTCCTGATCTTTTATGACAGCATCAAAACTTTCTTTTGCTCCTTTAGTTTTATTGTCTACTGCAACGACTAAAAATTTATTATCTGCTTCTTTTGTCGACTCAATAGCTTTCTTTAAGCTATTTTCAATTTTTAATTTAAAATCATATTTCGTGTACTCCTGCGATGAAATTGCATAATCTACATTTGTCGGCTGCGCTATCCACTGCGACTTCAACGGCTGTACCGAAATCTTCATTTACTAAAGTATTTTCTTTACCTGGATAGGTCCAATTTTCAATCGATAAGCTTTCCAAAGGAACAACTTTTGATGTTTTGGTTACGGGCTGAGGATTTTTCTCGTTTGTAAAAACCAAAGGATTTAATCCTGATTTTTCAGAGATTTTTAACTCATTTGTAGTTCTATCAAAAAAGCCTGTGATTTTCAAATCTCCTAAAACAGCCAATTCATAACCTATAGTTATTTCTGAAACATCTTTTGGCAGTGCATATTTATTAACTGTAGCTGGATTATAATTGTCTTCAAAAACTAAATATAAAAAGGCGACTTTTTCAATTTCAAATTCTAGGTCTGTTTTTTTCCATTCAGGATCTGACTTCGTTTTAATATCTGAAAGCCTTTGGTATTTAATTTCTTCTTTCCCTTTCTGGGTTCCTATATAAAAGGAATAATAAGACGGATCTAAGAATTTTACTTTGATATTTTTAGCCTTTTTATCTATTTTAAAAGAGAGATCAAAATTAGTTTGTCTTTGCAGTATTTTTGGCAAATAATAATGAATCTCCTTTTATTTCATAATCTCCAGAATAAAATACCAGTTCGTATTTATTATCTTCTAACAAATTCAGTTTGATTTTCTGACCTTTGTTTGTGGACAAATAAGTTCCTTTTTCAATACCATTTGTTTGAGCAAACGACGTAAAAATTACTGAAGTAAATAGCAGTAAACTCCAAATAAAATTGCGCATAATATAAAAATTTGGCTGTTAATATTAGCGTAAAGATATTCCATTCTTACTAAAAGAAGCGCCTTAATTTTAAAATTCGGACAAATTATATTACAAATTATATTTCATCGAAAATATAATATATCGAGGCTGTACGGTATATTGAGAAACTCTTGTTGAGAATTGCGAGAAGCTGTCATCGTTGAGATATTTCGTATTCAATAAATTGGTTGCTGACACTTTATATTCCCACTTACTATTTTTCTTTTGATAAATTAAGCTGGCACTTAAAAAATCATATTCGTTGTCAACCGTTTTATCTCCGTTGTAATAATGGTAAAATTCATACTCCGAAACAAAAGAGAAACTATCAAGGAAAAAGTAATCTAACTTAGCAAATGGCTTATCGGTATAAAAAGTAGAACCGCTGTATTTGTTCACCAAAAGATTGTATCCAAATTCAATATTTGGCAGGTTTTTGTAATTTGTTGAAGCTCTTACCGTATAACTCTGAACAAAACTTTCTGTTGTTCTTAATTCCTCATTCTGAATATTATTAAACTTTGACCAGTTCAAACTTGCATTTACCGAAGCTTTGTAATTCTTTAAAAATGATCGACCGTACGCTCCCATTCCAGAAAAAGTTTCATCGGCTAAATTGGAATTATAAGGTTCAGAGGACTGATTAATTCCATCAAACTTAGCTTCTGTCTTAATAGCATCTACCTTTCTTGTATAAGTTGCGTTGGCAAAAATGTTCTCAAAATTGAACATATTGTATTTAAAATAACGAAGCGAATGTACTTGCGAGGTTGCATTTTCTAAAGTACGATTTCCACGAAATAAACTACTGTAATCAGATAAAACGTAACCAGCTGCCAATTGATTAATGTCGGTAAAATCGTTTGTCAAAGAGAAGTTATAAGTCAGCGTTTCTGATTTTTTGATTTGGTATAAAGCAAAAAAGTCCGGCAGTATTTTGGTGAAACTTTGAGAATAATCTGTTCCCTCCTGTCCGTTTGTCATTTGGTATGAATGCACACTTACACCCGGCGTTAATGTAAATTTCCCAGTCAAAATTTTATAGTGAAATCCCACAAAAGCATCATTAAAATTGTAATCTACGTCATTATTATTTTCTGGATTATTCAAATCATTTCTGGTTCCATCATCCAGCATTTGAAAAATATGGGAATTAAAATTTTGGTACGAATAAGTATTTCCTAAAGTAACATTAATATTGCTTTTTGGCGTGACCATATAATAGTAATCCAGTTTAGCATCCAGTTTATTGGTCTTTACAAAACGATTTTGGTTGTAATCGTTTCTGACTTGTGCCGGATTTGTAACATACCCTGACAAAGCAAAAGGAAGTGTTTGCAAATTGGCATTATAAAACGGATTTTCGTCCTGATACAAATGCTTGCATTTCAAAAGCAAAAATATTTTTATCACTCTGTGTATAATACAAACTCAAATTCTGATTAACAGATGTAGGATTTTGTTTTTTTGTTGTAAAAATATCTTCGGAAGTCGCAACATCCTGCACAATCTGTTCTCTAAACAAATCTGAGTATTCTTCCTGTTTTGTCAATTTGGTTAAGATATCATAATCAAACTGAAATTTATCGTTTGGTTTATAAGTCGAACTTAATTTAAAAAGACCTAAATTATTTTTTTGACTTGTACTTTCGTCACGTCTCTGCTGATCTCCAGAGTCTAAAATCGTAGTCTGTGATTTGGTTTCCAAATCTGTTTTTGAAGTAGAAAGAATTCCGAAACCACTTAAATTCCATGCTTTATTGACAGAATAAGCAAAGTTTGTTGCACCAAATTTCGTTTCAATTTCTTTAGCTCGATTATTTCGAAGCAGTGAAATTCCTAAATCATTAGACGAAACATTAAAATTACTGCCTCCCTTTTTCATCATATTTTTAAATCCTCCCGTAAACTTAAAATAATCCTGTGCGGTTAAGGGCAATTCGCCAATATTATTAAAATTGGTAATCAAATTAATGCTGTACTTCGGACTATAATAAAATAATTTGGGATTAATTATATAACGACTGTCCAGTTCTCCAACTCCAATTCCTGCCGTAACATCTCCAAACCAAAAGTTCTTTTTTCCGTCTTTTAGTTTAATATTCATCGCCACATTATCTTGATCATTTTCAAGACCTTTTAGTGCGCCGACTTCGTTATAATTTCGTAAAACCTGAATTTTATCAATAGCATCTGCAGGAATATTTTTAACGCCTAATTTGGTATCTCCGTCAAAAAAATCTTTTCCTTCGACCATTAATTTACTTACTTTTTTTCCTTCAACTTCAATTTCTCCATCGGCATTTACCTCAACGCCCGGAAGTTTTTTCAAGACATCTTCCAGCTTTTTTTCGGTTCCAGTTTTGAAAGAATCAGCATTATAAACAATCGTATCTCCTTTAATAGAAACAGGCATTTCACGTACAATTTCAACACCTTCCAATTCAATTCCTGCGCCATCCAAAACAATATTTTGAGACATATTTTCAGCTTTGGTAGCAACTGTTATTTCTTTAGACTTCATTCCCAAATAACTTACTTTAATCGTATAAGCTGTGTTTGGTTTTAAAGTCAATTGAAATTTTCCTTTATCATTCGTGATTCCATATGAATCCATTGCTTTTGTAGTATTGTTTATAGCCATAATATTGGCCATTTCCAACGGATTTTTTTGTTCATCCTGAATAAATCCATCAAAACGGACACTTTGAGAAAAGCAGATAGAAGTAAAAAGTAAGGCAAAAATAAAAAGTGTCTTATTCATTATCAGAATATTGGAATTTGGAATTTGGAAATTTTGGAATTTTGGAATTTGGATTTTGGATTTTGGAATTTGGATTTTGGAATTTGGAAATTTTAAAAAATTTTATCTCCCCATTGGAGGTGGTCCGCCTGCACGCCCGCGATTCATTTCTCTAAATTCTTCAATTTTCTTAACAACCGTTTCGTCGTAATCTTTCTGTGAGACTACTTTTCCTTTTTTAGAAGGTTTTATTTCCACTTTTTCTTTGGCATTCAAAACAATTTTAGAACATAAAATTGTAGTTGTTCCATCGTTTATTTCTAAAATTAAACCTGGAAGTCCCCAATAATTTTCAGGACCTTGATTTACTGGAATTTCTGGTGTATACCACGCTGTTACCAAAATTTCTTTTGGCATTTCAAAATTATCTGCAAAATTTGTTTTTGTTTCGCCAGAAGTCTTTTTTTCATCCTCTTTTTTATCATCCGTTTTTTTAGGTCTGAAATTTCTAAAATCGGTTTTACTAGGTTCTTTTACCGCTGTTGCCTTAAAACAATTATAACCTCCTATTTGTTTGGTTTCCTGTTCTAATTTCCAGTTTAATTTTGGCGACGAATCAACAACCAAAAATTCTTTACCCATAAACTCTTTATCAACCGTGTAAGACTTTGTTTTGACATCTTTGTAGAAAGTACCGTCGCGCCTGTCATAGAACCAAACATAACACGCATACCATTTTGCTGTCCTGGAGCATCTAATTTTTCTTCTTCTTTGTAGATCGATGCTGATTTATCGAAATTTAAAATAAAAGTTTTCTCTAGCATTTTTTTCAAACGCTCTTCCATACTTTTTTGCATTTCGGGCGTAATATCTCTGTTGCCACGCATTCCCTCAAACTTTGGAGCTTGTGTTTTTGACTCGTAAACAGCCATTCCTTGAAAATCTTTTTGTGCTTGAATTTGTGTACAGGCAAGCATCAATGACATATAAAAAAATATTTTCTTCATTTATTTTTCTTTAAAAGTGAGTAAATCCGAGAAAACTTACATTCAAATGTATTATTAATTTTAAAATCCTAAAAATTAAATAGATTAAAAGAGTCAGATTATAGACAAAACCCGTTATTTTTTAGACTATTACAATAAAAAAAGGTTTAACTGATAAAAATGAATTTCTAAAGGGAGATTTTTTGTAATTTGGTACTTTGTAAATCTATTTCAATGCCTAAAACTGTGCAAAAACTTTTATTCTTCTTATTCCTTTACTGCACTTTTACTGCACTGAACGCTCAGAATTCTATTCTAAATCCTACTTTAATTTCTCATTTTAAAAACAATTCGGACAAGTTTTTAGGATACGATTCTTTCGGTTATTCGTATCAAATTACTAATAATGTTTTCAGCAAAATAAAAGGAAAAGAGATTTTTGAGTATAAAAACGTTTCTCTTGGAAAAATAACGAAAGTTGATTTACAAAATCCGCTGAAAATGGTTTTGTTTTATGAAGATTTTAATAGTGTCGTTTTATTGGATAATCAATTGAATAAAATAACCGAAATTAATTTTTCGCAAAATCAAACGCCTATCGTAGTTGTCGCAATCGGAATGTCAACTCAAAATCAGTTATGGATTTACAATACTTTAAATCAACAAATTGGTCTTTTTGATTATTTAAAAAATGAATACAAAACCGTTTCAATTCCGCTGACAGAACCAATTAAATATTATCAGACAGACTTTAATACTTTTTATTGGATAGATAAAAATAACAACTGGTTTTCCTGCGACATTTTTGGTAAAATTACTTCATTGGGCAAGATTGATGCTTTTGATAAAATTGAAATAATTAATGCTACACAATATATTTTCAGTAAGGATAGTTTACTGTATTTAAAAAGGATGAGCGAGTCAAATATTGAAGTAATTTCTGAGATTAAAATTTTAGAAAAAACCTTTGACAATTTTTATTACAAAGACCAAATTTTATCTATTTTTACAGTCGCAGATATATTAAATTATAAAATCGTAACACCGTAATGCACATAGCAATAGCAGGAAACATAGGCGCAGGAAAAACCACCCTGACCAAATTATTAGCGAAACATTTTAAATGGGAGCCTCATTATGAAGATGTGGTTGACAATCCGTATTTAGACGATTTTTACCATCAAATGGAACGCTGGTCATTTAACCTTCAGATTTATTTCTTGAACAGCCGTTTTCGTCAAGTGCGACAAATTCGCGAAAGCGGTAAAAAAATCATTCAGGACAGAACGATTTATGAAGATGCTTATATTTTTGCTCCCAATTTATATTCGATGGGATTAATGACAAGTCGCGATTTTGAAAATTATACCTCTTTGTTTGAATTAATGGAATCTTTGGTAAAACCACCAGATTTACTAATTTATTTAAGAAGTTCTATTCCTAATCTGGTTGGGCAGATTCACAAACGCGGACGCGAATACGAAAACTCAATTTCGATCGACTATTTAAGCCGTTTGAACGAAAGATATGAAGCTTGGATTCAGACTTACACAAAAGGAAAATTATTAATTATTGATGTGGATAACATCAATTTTGTCGATAATCCGGAAGATTTAGGAAACATCATAAATAGAATTGATGCTGAATTAAATGGGTTGTTTTAGAAAACACTGATTTCATGAAATAACACGGAAATAAAAAAAATGCCTCTAAATTTTAGAGGCATTTTTTGTTTTTCCTAACAGGTTTTGGAAACCTGTTAGGATAGCTGAAATTATTGTGCTGTATTTATTTTTGCTTGAACTTCTTCTTCTGTTCCTTCGTAAACTTCGGTAGTTGTTTTTCCGTTTTCTGTTTTGGTAACAGTCCCAACTGTTTTGCCGTTATCATTTCTTAAGTCAACACGAACAGATTTTTTTTCATATTTACTGGTATCAAAACAGTCTGTTTTTTGATATTTTCCCGTTGTGTCAAAATGCGCCAGACATTTAGCAGTTTCTTCTGGAGAACAGCCTTTTTCTTTACACATTTTAATACATTCTTCTTTTGTCATTCCAGACATATCCCCGCATTTAGAAACTCCTCCTGCGTGCAGTTCCGTTTTTGCACAGCAAGAAGTTTTACCAGCAATATCTGACGGAACATTTCCTGAACCTAAAATAGGTGCAATTACCAAACCAATTAAACAAGTCAATTTGATTAATATATTCATCGATGGTCCAGAAGTATCTTTAAACGGATCTCCAACTGTATCTCCAGTAACAGTCGCTTTATGTGCGTCAGAACCTTTATAGGTCATTTCACCATTGATCATAACTCCTGCTTCAAAAGATTTTTTCGCATTATCCCACGCACCTCCCGCATTATTTTGGAAAACTGCCCAAAGAACTCCAGAAACGGTAACTCCAGCCATATATCCTCCTAACATTTCAGCAATTAACTGATTGTTATCTCCATAAACTAACTTTCCTAAAAGAACAATCGCAATTGGAAAACCAATCGTTAAAATCCCTGGAAGCATCATTTCACGTAAAGTCGCTTTTGTAGAAATTTCAACGCATTTTCCATATTCTGGCTTTCCAGTTCCTTCCATAATTCCTGGAATTTCCTTAAACTGGCGACGCACTTCATAAACCATATCCATTGCCGCTTTTCCAACAGAATTCATAGCTAAAGCAGAGAAAACAACCGGAATCATACCGCCGACAAATAACATTGCTAAAACTGGTGCTTTAAAAATATTAATTCCATCAATTCCTGTAAAGGTTACGTAGGCGACAAATAAAGCCAATGAAGTTAAAGTCGCAGAAGCAATTGCAAAACCTTTTCCAGTTGTCGCAGTTGTATTTCCAACAGAATCTAAAATATCGGTTCTTGTACGAACTTCTTTCGGTAATTCGCTCATTTCTGCAATTCCGCCCGCGTTATCAGAAATTGGTCCGAAAGCATCAATTGCTAATTGCATTGCTGTTGTAGCCATCATTGCCGAAGCGACCAGCGCCACTCCATAAAATCCTGCCAAAGCATACGAAATCCAGATTGCTGCGAGCAAATAAAATTACGGTTGGAAAAGTCGAAATCATTCCTGTTGCCAAACCAGCAATTACATTTGTTCCCGCTCCAGTAGACGATTTTTGAACAATTGCCAATACTGGTTTTGTCCCTAATCCTGTATAATATTCTGTTACCGATGATATAGCACCCCCAACCACTAATCCGACCAATGTCGCGTAGAAAACACGCAATGACGAAATTGCTTTTGATCCTTCGCCAAAGAAACTCATCTGCATGGTTTCTGGCGAGCATATATTGAACTAAAAAGAAACAAGCAACAGCTGTTAAAACAATTGAAACCCAGTTTCCAATATTTAATGCTTTCTGCACTTGTGCTTCTTTTGCATTATCATCTGATATTTTTACTAGAAGTGTTCCTATAATAGAAAATATAATTCCGAAACCAGCAATTGCCATCGGCAGTAAAATTGGACCAATACCGCCAAAGGCATCATTGATACGGCCTCCCATATCTTTTATAACATAATTTCCAAGTACCATTGCGGCTAAAACAGTTGCTACATACGAACCGAATAAATCGGCTCCCATACCAGCAACGTCTCCAACGTTATCTCCTACGTTATCTGCAATTGTAGCTGGATTTCGAGGATCATCTTCTGGAATTCCTGCTTCTACTTTACCTACTAAATCGGCTCCAACGTCGGCGACTTTGGTATAAATTCCGCCTCCCACTCTGGCAAACAAAGCGATTGATTCGGCACCAAGTGAAAATCCTGCAAGGGTTTCCAAAACAACAGTCATTGTTTCAGTATCTTTCCAAACTCCATCGGAAAAAAGATTAAAGAATATTATAAAAAAAGTAGTCAAACCTAAAACGGCTAGACCAGCAACACCTAAACCCATTACGGTTCCATCGCCAAAAGATACTTTTAATGCCTGCGGTAAACTTGTACGTGCTGCCTGAGTAGTTCTAACGTTTGTTTTAGTTGCTATCTTCATACCAATATTTCCTGCATAAGCAGAAAATAATGCTCCAAAAATAAATGCAATTACGATTAATAAATGTGTTTTTACACCTGGGATAAAAGTAATTCCTGCCAACGCTAAACTGGCAATAATTACAAATATGGTTAATAGTTTATATTCGGCTTTTAAGAAGGCTAAGGCTCCTTCATAGATGTAATCTGAAATCTCTTTCATCTTACCGTCTCCAGCATCTTGTTTTAAAACCCAAGTCCTTTTTATTCCCATGAAAAGTAATCCTAAAACTGCCATTACAATTGGCAGATAAATCATAAATGCATTCATAATTTTTAATGGTTTTGGTTAATAGTCAACAATCTAACTGAAACGAATTTAAACAAAAAAGCAATACTCCTGACGGGAGTATTGCTTTTTTTATAATAGAACAGGGTAAAAATTATCTAATACTAAATAATCCCTCTGGTTTGTTTTCAATATCGTTAAAACGTTTTGTACACTCAGCAATAATTGCAAATGCCTCATTAACATCTCCCCATCCTTCAACATCTACTTTTTTATTTTCAAGATCTTTGTACACTTGAAAGAAATGCTCGATTTCTTTTACTAAGTGAGGATTCATATCTGATAAATCTGTTAATGAATTCCAGATTGGATCTGAAACTGGTACACAAATAATTTTCTCGTCTGGTCCTTTATCATCTGCCATGTGGAAAACACCAATTGGCTTAACTTCCATAACACATCCAGGAAAAGTTGGTTCGTTTACTAAAACTAATACATCAAGAGGATCCCCATCAAGTGCTAAAGTTTCTGGAATAAATCCGTAATCAGCTGGGTACATCATTGAAGAGAATAACATTCTGTCGAAACGCATTCTTTTAATTTCAAAATCGTACTCGTATTTATTTCTGCTTCCTCTTGGTATTTCGATTAATACATCGAAAGTTGTTAATTTGTCTGCGGTCATTTTCGTTTTTTATTATATCTATAATTTCGCTTGCAAAAGTAACCAAAGAATCCTTTTTTACAATGAAAAAAGTACATTAATATATGAACTTTATTCAATAATTAATATACTTTTCCATTTATATAACAGATAGTTAATATGCAATTTTCCTGTTTCGCTTATTTAAGTAGTAATGCCAGAGCAAATAGGTCGCATAAGACCGATACGGACTCCATTGTGCGGCATGTGTTTCCATTTCCTGTTTGTCGTGAATATTCAGTAATTCTTTGATCGTATTTACGACTGCAATATCTCCTAACGGAATCAAATCTGGTTCTTGAAGGCAAAACATTAAATAAATGTCAATTGTCCAGTTTCCAATTCCTTTTAGCTTAATCAGCTCTTCCCGAACTTGTTTTGCAGATTTTGAAGCTAAACTTTCAACATCTAATTCTTTATTTAAAATCGCTTCCGCTAAAATCTTAATGTATTTTGTTTTCTGACGGCTGACACCAAGATTTCGATATTCTTCATCAGGAAGCACAATCATTGTTTCTGGATTACAAGTGGTGTAGGATTTAATTTTTAAGAATGTGGCTTTCGCCGAATCTATAGAAACCTGCTGTTCGAGAATCAACAATACCAAAGTTTCAAAACCCTGCGGACGCTTTGGAATTGGCGGTAACCCGTATTTTTCGATTATTTCTCGAAATATTGGATTTTTATTGGTTAAAAAATCAATTGCTTCCTGCATGGTTTTTTACTTTAAATCTACTTCAAAATTAAAGAAAAAAGAATCTCGCAAAGTCGCAGAGACGCAAAGTTTTTTTGCTCGCAGATTCTGCAGATCGAGCAGATATTTAATTTCAGTTAAACTTTAAAATTTGCGTGAAATAAAATATCAGCCATAAAAAAAGCCGCAAAGAATTTAAACCTTTGCGACTTTGTAACTTTGAATCTTTGAACCTTTATTTATATTTAGAAATAGAATCCAAAAGATCCTTTTATAGCAAATTTATGAGCGTCAGGCATATCTAGATAATTTCCTCTCCAAGAAAAATCAATTCTAAAAACTTTGAAGATATTTCCAATTCCGGCGTTATACTCCCAATATACTTTTTCCGGAGCGTTATATGGTAATCCAGAAGCATTAATGGCACGATTAGCATCAGAAATGGTTCCATGAACTGCCCTAACACCAATAAACTCTCTCCAGTTCAATTTTCTCATAAAAGGAATTCTGGCAAATAATCTTCCGCCAAAATCATGATTCCATTGCAAAGTAGTATATTGATCTGTTACGAATTCGTAGAAATTAAGGTTACTAAAAGTATTTTCAATCGTAAAATAAGTTTGGTTACCAGGAATTACACTCATTAATCCTAACGGAATTGTTCCAAATGTTTTTCCCGTTTCTACAATAATATTTGATCTTCCTAAAGGCCCGATTATGATAGGCTGTTTGTAAAAAATCTGTATTTTTTCGTAAGCAAAGTCACTGTCCATAACTCCTTTTAGACCATAACTAAAGTTCACAAAGAAATGACTAAAAGGACTGTCAACTAAATCTCTCTCCACACCGTAACCAATTGTTTTACGATTTGGCATATATTCAAACTGAATATTGGCTTCTGTCTGCTTTACATCGCTTTTTACAACTCCCGTCGGATTTGTCGCAGTTGGCAGTGTTGTATAATAATCTAAACTAAAAGTTTTCGAAGCCGATTCTAATGTTCGATAGGAGAATCCTGCCGAAACAATAAAATTCTTTTTGGCCTCCATCTCTACAGAAAGATTAGTCAAATTAATATTGGTCAGTTTACCATTACTACCAGTTGTAAACAAAGCGGAAGAAGCAAAACTTCGTCCTAAAACATCATTTGTAGTGGTTAAACTAGCACCAATTTGTTCGATGTCACGTCTGTTTCCTCCAGAAATAATAACTCTATTTTTCTTATCGACCATCCATTTTCCAGAAAGTCCGTATTTGAATTTATTGTCATCAAATCCGTATGCTGTATAGGCTTGTATACGCCAAGGGTCGTTTGGTCCAAAATAAGTTCTTCCTCCTACTCTTAGTCGCAAACCTTCCACTTCATTATAACCAAAAGTGGAATAAATAGGCCCGTAATCGAAATTCTTAAATTCGACATAACCACTTCCTAAAATCGAGACGAGATTATACAATTGCTTAAATCGCTTGACGGTCTGTAAAGTATCCAGCATTTTATAAACACCTGCTTCGTCTTTATTTAGCTTCTCAAAACGATTTTCTTCCCAAAATTCAGGCGGTCGTTCATAGACGGCATTGTCTATAAAATTGACTTCTTCCTTATAAAATTTCTCTGGTTTCTGAATATTGAATTTATGATTGCGATACAATGTCGTTCGTTTTCCATAAACTCCTTTTGATTTTTCTTTTTTGTTCAAAGCAAAATCAGACATCATATAATCGCGGGTTAAAAGGAAAACAGAATCGTTATCTACTTCAAACTCCTGTTCAATATAAATATCTTTTACCCAGTTAATATTGGCACTTTTAGTTACGCCCATATTAATTTTTTTGATGGCAAACGTGGTATCGTTGACCCAAAAATCTCCTTTAAAAGTCAATTCGTTTTTACGTCTTGGATAGAAAACAATATTGTAACACCATTTTTTATCGATATACGCACTGTCTTTTAATACATAATTGTAAACATCAATTCCGGTTTTTGAAAGCGGGCTTGTGAAACTTTTATCAAAAAATTTAAGGTGGTTATCGTAAATATTGTAGTCTGAATAAAGATCTTTTACGAAAGATAAAATCTGCTGATTTCCATTGAAACCTGACATTTTATTCCCAGTAAGATTTTCTTTTACTTTCTTTAATTTATTATCGCCATAAACATCATAAACCGATTCATTGATGAAAATTGGAAGATATGTTTTCCCCGTAACATCTGAAGTATCAACATGATTAAAGATAAACTCCATGCCTTTAAAAAGTTTGTTTTTCATGAAGGCACTATCAATAGTATTCATATCAAACTCTACTTTTTCGTACTTCTGCATTTGATATTGATTAAATTGGTAAAGTCCGTTTTTACGCTTTCTTTCCCAAATTTTTCTCAAAATATCTAGTGCGGGATTGTTCTTTTTAGAAGTTTTACCCGTAAAAATTACAACTTCATTAAGTGCTTCGGCTTCGCCTAAAACAATATTAAAATTATAATTTACTGCTTTTTCTAAAGGAACTTCTTTATCTGAAAACCCTGCCGAGGTTACTAATAATGCTGTATAGGTATTTGGTGATTCTAAGTAAAAACGACCATCTTCATTAGAAACAATTCCGGTATTTGAACCTTTAAAAACAACATTTGCAAATGGTATCGGCTGATTAGATTTGTCCAAAACAATTCCACTCACTTTCGTCTGTGCAGTAGCAATAGTCGCAAATGCGAATACAAAAAATAGGCTGAGTAAAATTATTCTTTTCATCATCTGGGCAAAAAAAAACTTCATCAATTAACAATGAATGATGAAGTTTTGTGAGTATTTTAAATATGTATTATTTGTACAATACTTTTTTAACTGCTTTTACTACATCACCAGCATTTGGCAACCAGTCTTTTAGCAATACTGGCGAATAAGGTGCTGGAGTATCTGCAGTTGTAATACGTTGAATTGGCGCATCAAGGAAGTCAAACGCCTGCTCTTGAACGATATATGTAATCTCAGAAGAAATACTTGCAAATGGCCAAGCTTCTTCAAGAATTACTAAACGGTTTGTTTTTTTAACCGATTTAAGAATTGCATCTTTATCCATTGGACGAACTGTTCTTAAGTCGATAATTTCACAAGAAATTCCTTCTTTAGCTAATTCATCAGTTGCAATAAAAGCTTCTTTGATAATTTTTCCGAAAGAAACGATAGTTACATCTGTACCTTCACGTTTAATATCAGCAACTCCTAATGGAATTGTGTATTCTCCGTCTGGCACTTCACCTTTGTCACCATACATTTGCTCAGATTCCATGAAAATTACTGGATCATTATCGCGAATTGCAGATTTTAAAAGTCCTTTTGCATCATAAGGAGTTGAAGGAACAACAACTTTAAGACCTGGAGTATTAGCAAACCAGTTTTCTAAAGCTTGTGAGTGAGTCGCTCCTAATTGACCTGCAGAAGCTGTTGGTCCGCGGAAAACGATAGGCACATTAAATTGTCCTCCTGTCATTTGACGCATTTTAGCGACGTTATTTATGATTTGATCAATACCAACTAAACAGAAGTTGAATGTCATATATTCTACGATCGGACGATTACCGTTCATCGCTGAACCTACTGCAATCCCTGTAAAACCAAGCTCAGCAATTGGAGTATCGATTACTCTTTTTTCGCCAAACTCCGCAAGCATTCCTTTTGAAGCTTTATATGCTCCGTTGTATTCTGCAACTTCTTCGCCCATTAAATATATGGATTCATCGTGACGCATTTCTTCACTCATCGCTTCGCAAATGGCCTCTCTAAATTGTATTGTTCTCATATTTATATTGTATGTTGAATTTTCTGAAGAGCAAAAATAAATATTTTAAATAACTTAAAAGCATAAATTGAATTTAAAATCGCACGAAGTTCTTTCGTTCTTTAGCTTTTAACTTTTTAATGTTAATTGTGATATTTACGAAATCGATATAATAGCGTATAATTCACACTTAAATCATCAAAATTATTTTTTATACAAACTTTAATCTATTTGTGTAATTCCTGTTTCTCCAAAACTCATTCACAAAAACGTAAAATTTAAAAGAATAGTATTTTTAAGACAAAAATTAACAGTTTGAAATGCCTCCAATATTGCAATATTCCTAACAATCAGGCAAAATGGTTCGTTTTTTATTTTTAGATTCCGATGAAAATCATCCAAAACCATGTAAACTGCGAAATCGTAATAGTTTTAAAAAATATTATGCATGCATAGTATAATTATTCCAAATTAAATTCTAAATTTGTAAAAGCATATTATAAATTCAAAATATATACTTATGAAAATACTAGTTTGCATCAGCCATGTGCCTGATACTACTTCAAAAATTAACTTTACTAACGGTGATTCAGAATTTGATACAGCCGGCGTACAATATGTAATTAACCCTAACGACGAATTTGGACTTACACGTGCAATCTGGTTCCAAGAACAACAAGGTGCAAATGTAACGGTTGTAAATGTTGGAGGTCCTGATACTGAACCAACATTGCGTAAAGCTTTGGCAATTGGTGCTAACGAAGCAATTCGTGTGAATGCAAATCCTACTGATGGCTTTTTTGTTGCTAAACAATTGGCTGAAGTAATTAAAAACGGAGGTTACGATCTTGTAATTGCAGGAAAAGAATCTTTAGATTACAACGGCGGAATGGTTCCTGGAATGATCGCTGGAATTTTAGGTTCTAACTTCTTAAATTCTTGTACAGCTTTGACTGTTGACGGAAATAACGTAAAAGCAGTTCGTGAAATCGACGGTGGAAAAGAAACGGTAAGCACTACTCTTCCTTTAATTATTGGCGGACAAAAAGGTCTTGTTGAAGAAAAAGATCTGCGTATTCCAAACATGAGAGGAATTATGACAGCAAGAACTAAAGCTTTAACTATTCTTGAGCCAGTTGACGCTCCTTCAAATACAAAAGCGGTTAAATTCGAAAAACCAGCTCCAAAATCAGCAGTAAAATTAATTGCCGCAGATAATTTAGATGAGTTAATCAATTTATTACACAACGAGGCTAAGGTGATTTAAGATATTTTATTGATGAATTAAGATTAACGATTTTTGATTGCAGATTTAAAATCAAAAAATTAGTTAATCTAAAATCGTTAATCATAAATCTAAAATCGTTAATCACAAATCTAAAATCTAAAATTATCATGTCAATATTAATATATGCAGAATCTGCAGAAGGAAAATTTAAAAAAGTAGCTTTCGAATTAGCTTCTTACGCAAAAAAAGTAGCCGAAAGTTTAGGAACAACTGTTACAGCTTTAACAGTAAACATTAGCGACGTAAGCGAATTAGCTAAATACGGAGTTGATAAAGTTTTAAAAGTAAATAACGATAAATTAGCTGGTTTTACCGCTAAGGCTTACGCCGATGTAATCAAACAAGTCGCTGAAAAAGAAGGAACAAAAGTAGTTTTACTTTCTTCAACTACAGATAGCATCTACCTTTCATCATTAGTTGCGGTATCATTAAATGCTGGTTTTGCTTCAAATGTTGTGGGATTACCAGTGAGTACTTCTCCATTTCAGGTAAAAAGAAATGCTTTCTCAAACAAAGCTTTCAACATTACACAAATCGATACAGACGTAAAAGTTCTTGGTTTAGCTAAAAACTCTTATGGAATTTTTGAAAGTGCAGGATCTGCGACCGAAGAAGATTTTAATCCATCAATTGGAGAAAATGACTTTGGAGTAAAAGTAGAATCTGTTGAAAAAGTTTCTGGAAAAGTTTCTATTGCAGATGCTGATATCGTAGTTTCTGGCGGACGCGACTTAAAAGGTCCAGAAAACTGGGGATTAATCGAAGATCTTGCTTGCTGTTCTAGGCGGCGCGACTGCGTGTTCTAAACCAGTTTCAGATTTAGGATGGAGACCTCACAGCGAACACGTTGGACAAACAGGGAAACCAGTTGCAACCAACTTATACATTGCTGTAGGTATTTCTGGAGCTATTCAGCACATTGCTGGTATTAACTCATCAAAAGTAAAAGTGGTAATCAATAACGATCCAGAAGCTCCTTTCTTTAAAGTTGCGGATTACGGAATTGTTGGTGATGCTTTTGAAATCGTACCGCAGTTAACAGAGAAATTAAAAGCTTTTAAAGCGCAACATTCTTAATTCAAGAATTCTCTTCAAAAATATTTCTCTGCCTAAAAACAAGATATTGTATCTTTGTTTATAGGCGGCTTTTTTGTTCCATATTTTTTGATTAAAATTGCGACTTTATTTTTCCAACAAAAAAAGCAATAAAACAAGGCTCTAAGTGCCTTTTTTACAAACATATATGAGTCTAGTAAAATTATCTATAAAAGGAATTTCATACAGTCAAACTCAAAACGGCGCTTATGCCTTAATTTTGAACGAAGTTGATGGTGAACGAAAACTGCCTATTGTTATTGGTGCTTTTGAAGCCCAGTCGATAGCTATTGCCTTAGAGAAAGAAATAAAACCACCACGCCCGTTAACACACGATTTGTTTAAAAACTTCGCAGAAAGATTTGACATAGTGGTAAAACAAGTTATAATTCACAAATTGGTTGACGGTGTTTTTTATTCAAGTTTAATCTGCGAAAGAGATAAAATTGAAGAAATTATCGATGCCAGAACTTCTGATGCAATCGCTTTGGCATTGCGTTTCAGCGCTCCGATTTTTACTTATAAAAATATCTTAGATAAAGCGGGAATTTATTTAAAGTCAAATACCGCAGATACCGATCAAGGTTCTCAGGAAATTGACGATGTACTTTCTAACCCTGAAACTTTTGGACACGAAGAAGAAACCAATCAGTCTGGAGAAGTATATGCGAAACATACTTTGCAGGAACTGAACGAACTTTTGGATCAAGCCGTTTCTCAGGAAGATTACGAAAAAGCGACAAAAATTAGAGACGAAATCTCGAAAAGATAAATTTTCAATGGTTAATCGTTGATTTGTTTATTCGTTTAATCGATTAAACATTTACACGAATAAACAATTAAACGTATAAACGATTAAACAACAATGAAGCAATACTTAGATTTAGTAAAACACGTTTTAGAAAACGGAAACCAAAAAGGAGACAGAACTGGAACTGGAACAAAAAGTGTTTTTGGTTATCAAATGCGTTTTGATTTAAGTGAAGGTTTCCCAATGGTTACAACCAAAAAGCTCCATTTAAAATCGATCATTTACGAATTGCTTTGGTTTTTAAAAGGAGATACGAACATAAAATACCTGCAGGAAAACGGAGTAAAAATCTGGGATGATTGGGCAGATTCTAATGGTGATTTAGGACCAGTTTACGGACATCAATGGCGTAACTGGAACAGTGAAGAAATTGATCAGATTACTGAATTGATTACCGAATTAAAAACAAATCCAAACAGTCGCAGAATGCTGGTTTCAGCATGGAACCCTTCTGTTTTGCCAGATACTAAAAAATCTTTTGAAGAAAATGTGGCGAACAACAAAGCCGCTTTGCCTCCATGTCATGCCTTTTTTCAGTTTTATGTAGCGGCTCCAGATTTGGAGAAAGGCGAAACTAAAGGAAAATTGTCTTGCCAGTTGTACCAAAGAAGTGCTGATATATTTTTAGGCGTTCCTTTTAATATTGCTTCTTATGCATTATTAACGATGATGATTGCACAAGTATGCGATTTAGAAGCAGGTGATTTTATCCACACTTTTGGCGATGCGCACATTTACAATAACCATTTTGAACAGTTAGAACTGCAATTGACACGTGAGCCAAAACCATTACCAAAAATGATTCTAAATCCAGATATTAAAAACATTTTTGATTTTGATTTTAATGACTTTACATTAGTAGAATATGACCCGCATCCTGCCATAAAAGGAAGTGTTGCTGTATAATTATAAAAAAATCCGCTTTAAAAATTAAAGCGGATTTTTTTATACAACTAAAACACTATTTTCACTTCCGGCATAATCATTCCATTTATAGAAATCTGCTTCTGGATCATTTACATAAGCACCGTCGATTACGTACTTAAATTCGTAAATCGCATCTTTAACCAAATCGTAAGTAGCTTTAAAAGTTCCGTTTTTTAACTTACTTAGAACTCCTTCTGAAGGATCCCAGTTGTTAAAATCTCCAACGACTGCTGCCGTATCAGCATCTTTGGCATCTATAGAAAATGTTACTTTACAAACTGGCTTCGTTTTGATAAATTGTTTTTTCAAAGACATAACTATTTAGTTTTTAGATTTATACATCTAAAATTAAATAAAATCGACCAAACTCGCACCAATACTCTAATCGATTTGTCATAATATTAAAAACAGCGTGCTATTTTAGCTTTATCCATAATTTAAGGTGCTTAAAATTCTGCATTTCAAATTCTCAGATGCTTTTTAAACAAATATTCTACTTCCAAAATATTGACTTTCAAAAATAAGTTTTAACTTTATAATCTGATTTTTATCTTATGGAAAAAGAAGTACACGAACAATACGAATACGCTAGAAGGCGATTAAGACAAAAAAAGATCTTATATTTTCATTTTGTTCTTTTCCTGCTGGGAAGTTTGTTTTTATTTATTGCGAATAGATTTTTTGGTTTTGGACAGGGAACAACTCAAAACTGGTGTATTTGGGGTATTACAATCTGGCTTTTTATTTTTATTTTACATTTTATAAAAGTTTATATCACAGACCGTTTTATGAATAAAAAATGGGAAAGAGAACAAGTAGACAGATTGGTTGCTTTACAGCAAAAAAGAATCAGCCAGCTTGAATCTTCTATTAATGAAGAGAACGAAAATAAAATTTAGTTAAAAATACCATGATTATAATGATAGCGGCATGACTGAAAATAATGCGCTTGGAAAAAACAATGAATTAGTATGGCATCTGCCAAATGATTTTAAACGATTTAAAGCACTTACTACAGGTCATCATATTATTATGGGAAGAAAAACTTTTGAGAGTTTCCCAAAACCATTACCAAATCGTGTACATGTTGTGATCACTCGTCAGGAAAATTATCAGCCAGAAGGATGTATTGTTGTAGACAGCATAGAAAAAGCACTGGCCGTATGTCCAGAAAATGAAGATACTTATATTATTGGCGGCGGAGAAATTTACAATCTTGCACTTCCATTTACAGATATAATAGAATTAACAAAAGTTCATCACAGCTTTGAAGCGGATACTTTTTTTCCGAAAATCAATAAAAGTGAATGGACTTTAGTAGAATCTGAAGAAAATCAAAAAGACGAAAAGCATCTTTACGATTATACTTATGAAACTTACATTAGAAAATAAATAAAAAAACATCCTCTTGTAGGAGGATGTTTTTAAAACGATTGATTTTTTAGACCTGACTTACTCAAGAATAGTTTTGTTTAAAAATCACAAATGTCATAAACATTTGAAATAACTGAATAACATTTAATGTTATTGAGACAGAGTCTCAAAAGCCTTTAATAACAAATACCACTAAGATATTAAAGGCAGAAAATTAAAATTTCCAAAAACAAATTTAATCCTAAGAACGTATTTTGCACTATAAAATAGTATTTCCCCCCAAGAACAATACTTTACAAAACTTTTTCAAGAACAAATGAAATTACAAGTGCAAAAAGTAACCATCTGCTTAAGTCTTTTGGTACTACCAATCATTAAAACTTTAATCATTTTTACTTTGACAAAGTTGCTCATAAAAGAGAGATTGGACAATACCGCGTTTTAGTGGTTTTGTCAAAATACCTAGATTTAGGGATGCCGGATTATCTCAATAATTAGTTTTAAAATAAATCATTCAAACATTTATTTTACAAATTAAAAAACTCAATTACAGTTAAACTAGATTGTTTATATTTGCCTAAATAAAAAAAATGTCTGAAAAAATAACTCCGTATAAAGACTCTTCACTAGGAAAAAAAGAGCAGGTAACCCAAATGTTTGACACCATTTCTGGGAATTACGATAATTTGAATCGTGTCATTTCGTTTGGTATTGATGTAAAATGGCGCAAAAAAGTATTAAAAATAGTTTCAGACAAAAAACCAAAGGTAATTTTGGATATTGCTACAGGAACTGGTGATTTGGCTATTTTACTGTCTCAAACAAATGCTGAAAAAATTATTGGCTTAGATATTTCTGCCGGAATGCTGGAAGTTGGAAAAAAGAAAGTTCAGGAAAAAAACCTTTCTAATACTATTGAATTAGTTTTAGGCGATTCTGAAAATATGCCTTTTGAGGATAATTATTTTGATGCTATAACTGTTGGTTTTGGCGTGAGAAACTTTGAAAATTTGGAAAAAGGTTTTGCCGAAATCTTAAGGGTTCTTAAACCAAATGGTGTTTTTGTGATATTAGAAACTTCGGTTCCAGATAAATTTCCTTACAAACAAGGTTATACTTTTTATAGCAAAAATATATTACCGCTTATTGGAAAATTATTTTCTAAAGATAATGACGCCTATGGTTATTTATCTGAATCTGCTGCTGCTTTCCCTTATGGAGAAGCCTTAAACAATATTTTGAGAAAAACTGGGTTTATAGATGTTGTGGCAATGCCTCAAACTTTTGGTGTCGCAACGATTTATTCTGCATCTAAAAAATAGTATGAAAAAAGCTGTAATCTTATTTTTGTTGGTCTTAGCGACAAAAGGGTATTCTCAATTTGCTAAAAATATGTTTAGCAAAGACCCTATTATTAACCTTGAAAACTTTCAGAAGCGACGTGTCTACTTTGGATATTATTTGGGTTTCAATAGTTTTGACTTTAAATTTGATTACAAAACCCAGCAGGATATTCAAGTAAAGAAAACTACTGGATTTAATGTTGGTGTTGTTGCCGATTTGAGATTACAGGAATACGTTAGTCTTCGTTTTGAACCTGGTTTATACTACACAAAACGTGATTTATATTTCCCAAATTTCACCTCGGAAAATGATTATTTAAGAGAAGTAAACAGTACTTATATCCATTTCCCTTTATTGTTGAAATTTTCTGCCTTACGTACAGGAAACGTTCGTCCTTTCTTGGTTGGCGGTGTGTCTACAACTTTAAATTTATCGAGTAATGCTAAATCTAAAGACGATAACTTTGAACAAAAATTCAGAGTCAAACAATGGACAGCCGCTTATGAATTAGGTGTAGGAATTGATCTTTTTACAGAATATTTTATTTTCTCTCCATCTATTAGAGGAATGTTTGGAATTACAAATGAACTGATTCGTGACAATCCTGGTCAGGCAAGTGGATGGACAGACAACATCGATTCGATGAAATCCAGAGCTATTTTAATAAATTTTACTTTTCATTAAAACAAAATCTTAACTCTTTCGTTTAAATTCACTAAGAATAATTGCTGTTGCAGTAGCTACATTTAAACTTTCGGTTTTTTGAAGCTCTCCAAATCTAGGAATTGTCAGGCGGCTGGTTACTGTTTTTTCAATCTCTTCTGAAATACCATTGGCTTCATTACCCATAATAATGATCCCATCTTGAGGTAATTCTGATTGATAAATATTAGCTCCGTCCATAAAAGTTCCAAAAACTGGCAGTTTAGTTTGAACAAGAAAAGATTTTAAATCAACATAATTTATGTTTACTCTCGTAATGGAACCCATTGTTGCCTGTACAACTTTTGGATTGTAAATATCTACTGTTTCTTTAGAACAAATTACTTGTTTAATACCAAACCAATCGCACAGACGTAAAATAGTTCCCAGGTTTCCAGGGTCCCTAATATCGTCTAAGGCTAAAATTAAACCTGAATCGATTATTTTCTTTTCGGCGGGAATTTTAAAAACAGCCAGACAAGTATTTGGAGTTGTTAAAGCACTTATTTTTTTTAGTTCTTGTTCATTAATAAGAGTACGTTTTGAAGTTTGAACTGCTTCGAAATCATTTAATGTAGTGTATAAATGTTCTAATTCAAAATTGGATTGCGACAATTCTTGAATTACTTTTACTCCTTCAGCAAAAAATAATTGATTAGCAAAACAGTCGCTTTTTTTGATGTAAACTTGAGATAAGCTTTATTTGGTTTTTACTAACCATAAAATAATGTACTTTTGAATTAAATATTAAAAAACACTTGAAAAATAATTCCACAAAAATAATAGCATTTCTTCTAATTGCAATATTAATTTGCGCTTGTAATGCCGTAAAAAGAGTTCCCGATGGAAAAAATCTTCTTGTAAAAAATAATATTCTAGTAAATGGCAAATCGACAAACGATGAAGTTGCCTCCAACCAAATGTACCAAAAACCAAATGGTACATTATTAGGTTATAAACTCCGATTAAATTTATACAATTTAGCCAATTTAAACCCAGATTCAACTTATCAGGCAAAATTCAAAAATAATCCTGGTAAATATGAACGCATGTCTAAAATATATTCTGCAAAACAAGTTGACCGTCTTGGGCAGTCTTTTTACTATAAAGGAATTCACGAATTTCTAAAAAACACAGGTGAACCGCCGGTAATTATTGATACTTCGAAGACTAAAAAATCATTACTCCGTTTAAAATACTATTATTTTAACAACGGTTATTTTAATGTCTTGACAGATTATACAATTGACAGCCTTGGACGTAAAAGAGCCGCAATTAATTACAACATTACTACCGGACCAGCTTATAAACTGGATACCATCAAAACTAATATAATGACTCCTGCTTTAGATTCATTATACAAAACCAATAATGAGCCTTCGTTACTAAAATCTGGAAATCAGTACAAAACTACAGATTTTGAGGAAGAAAAAAACCGTATCACCACTTATTTCAGAAATCACGGTGCCTATTACTTCCAGCCTACTTATGTAACTTTTGACATTGATACGATTGGTAAAAAAGCCAAAGCCGATGTTACTTTAAACATTGGCAACAACAACATTCAGGAAAGAGACTCAAGTCGTACAGAGCCTTTTAAAATATACAAGATCAGTGATGTTAATATCTACACCGATTATTCTGCAGACAAATTCTAAAAAGAAACCTACTGACAGCACCACTTACAAAAACTTTAATCTTTATAGTTATAACAAATTAAAGTATAAACCCCGCGCTATTACAGATGCAATTTTTATTACTAAGGGAAGTACTTTTGCAGATTTTAGAACAACTCTTTCCTCTCGATATTTGAACAATTTAAAGATTTTTAACTATCCGTCGATACAATATGAAGTAGACAAAAGAGATTCTACAGCGCAGTCGCTCATTGCAAAAGTGTATTTGACGCCGAGAAAAAAATACAGTTTTGGAGCAACTTTTGACGTAACGCATTCTAATATTCAAGATTTTGGAATTGGAGCCAGTATCTCTGAAACTATACGAAATGTGTTTAATCGTGCGGAGACTTTAGAAATTTCTGCCCGTATGAATATTGGTTCTTCTAGAGACATGGCCAATCCCAACAACAATTTCTTTAATGTTTCTGAATATGGATTGGATGTTAAACTAAACTTTCCGAGAATTTTACTGCCATTTGGAACCGAAAAAATCATTCCTAAAAGTATGATTCCTTATACAACCATAACTTCTGGTTTCTCTAAACAGCGAAATATTGGTTTGGATAAGGAAAATTTCACGGGTGGTATTGCCTACAACTGGACGCCAAAACGTTACAATACAGCAAAACTAGAATTATTAAATGCACAGTTTGTTCGTAACTTAAATCCTAATAATTATTTTAATGTATACACGTCGTCTTACCGCGATCTGAATAATATCGGGAAAGATTATAATACTGATATTTCAAACTGGGGAACAACCCAAGAAGAACAAGATAGAAAAAACCTAACAATACCGGATGGAACTACAGGTTTTACAAATAATGTTTTGAATGGACAAACGGCCTTGACACCAGACAATCCAGAGTATCAAGATGTAGAAAGTATAGAAGAAAGAAGAGTGCGTTTGACAGAAAATGATTTTATCCTGGCAACGAGTTATTCTTTTACAAAGACAACTAAGAAAGATTTAGCCGATAATAATTTTTATCAATTTAGAACAAAAATAGAATCTGCGGGAACATTATTGTCTGCGGTTTCAAGTATTGGAAATCTGCCTAAAAACTCAAGAGGAAACTACGAAATTTTCAATCTGGAATATTCGGAATATATTAAAACGGAGTTTGATTACATTAAACACTGGGATTTTGGAAGAGAAAGAGTTTTAGCTGTTAGAAGTTTCTTTGGAATTGCGGTTCCGTTTGGAAACTCCAATTACATTCCGTTTTCACGAAGTTATTATGCCGGAGGTTCAAATGACAATCGTGCCTGGCGACCCTACGCTCTAGGCCCAGGAAGCACCAATGCTGTAAATGACTTTAATGAGGCAAATATGAAAATCGCGACGAGCGCCGAATTTCGTTTTAAGATTGCCGGAGATGTCAAAGGAGCTATCTTTGCAGACGCCGGAAATATCTGGAATGTGCTCGATAATGTCATAGATGAGAAAGCAAAATTCGACAACTTAAACGATTTAGATGAAATTGCTTTAGGAACAGGATTTGGTTTACGATACGATTTAAGCTTTTTTGTGATTCGTTTAGATTTAGGCTTTAAGACCTATAATCCGGCACATGAGAAGGGAGACAGATGGTTTAAAGAATACAATTTTGGGCACTCGGTTTTAAATTTTGGAATAAATTATCCGTTCTAATGCTAATTAATTCTTATTTTTGCAACCTAAAAACTAAAAACAACTATAAAAAAAATTACAATGGCACACAATATCAAACCCGGAGTAGCTACAGGAGATCAAGTTCAGGAAATCTTTAACTATGCGAAAGAAAAAGGATTTGCTTTACCTGCAGTAAACGTTACAGGATCTAGCACAATTAATGGAGTTCTAGAAACTGCGGCAAAATTAAATGCGCCGGTTATCATTCAATTTTCTAACGGAGGAGCACAATTCAACGCTGGAAAAGGATTATCAAATGCTGGTGAAAAAGCGGCAATCGCTGGTGGAATCGCTGGAGCAAAACACATTCATGCGTTAGCAGAAGCTTACGGAGCAACTGTAATCTTACATACTGACCATTGTGCAAAAAAATTATTGCCTTGGATCGATGGTTTGTTAGATGCTTCTGAAAAACATTTTGCAGAAACAGGAAAACCATTATTCAGTTCTCATATGATCGATTTGTCTGAGGAGCCAATCGAAGAAAATATCGAGATCTGTAAAGAATACTTAGCTAGAATGAGTAAAATGGGTATGACATTGGAAATCGAGCTTGGTATTACAGGTGGAGAAGAAGATGGTGTTGACAACTCTGATGTTGACAGCTCAAAATTATATACACAGCCAGAAGAAGTAGCTTATGCTTACGAAGAATTATCTAAAGTAAGTCCTAAATTTACAATTGCTCGCCGCTTTTGGAAACGTTCACGGTGTTTACAAACCAGGAAACGTAAAATTAACTCCAAAAATCTTAAAAAATTCTCAAGATTTCGTACAAAACAAATTCAACACTGGACACAATCCAGTAGATTTCGTTTTCCACGGAGGTTCAGGTTCTACACTTGAAGAAATCAGAGAAGGAATTAGCTACGGAGTTATCAAAATGAACATCGATACAGATTTACAATTTGCATATACTGAAGGAATCCGTGATTATATGGTTAAAAATCTTGACTATTTGAAATCACAAATTGGTAACCCAGAAGGTGCTGATGTTCCTAACAAAAAATATTACGATCCAAGAAGATGGGTTCGTGAAAGCGAAGTAACATTCAACGCAAGACTTGAACAAGCTTTTGCTGACTTGAATAACGTAAACACTTTATAAAAGTAAACAGTATTCAGTTTTTAGTGTTCAGTTTGAAACTGAACACTAAATTAATAACCTGAACACTGAAATTTGATTTACTGAACACTGAAAACTAGAACAAATGGCTTGGTTTAAAAGACAAGAAAAAGGGATTACGACCGCGACAGAAGACAAGATGGACGTTCCGAAAGGATTGTGGTACAAATCTCCTACTGGAAAAATTATTGATGCAGACGAATTAGCGAGAAACTTATTCGTAAGTCCTGAAGATGATTTTCACGTTCGAATTGGAAGCGCAACCTATTTTGAAATTTTATTCGACAACAACGAATTTGTTGAGTTAGATAAAAACATGACATCAAAAGATCCTTTGCATTTTGTGGATACAAAAAAATATGCAGAGAGATTGAAAGATGTAATGGAAAAAACTCATCTTAAAGACGCTGTACGTACTGGAGTAGGAAAATCTAAAGGAAGAGAACTTGTAATATGCTGTATGGATTTTGCCTTTATTGGTGGATCTATGGGAGCAGTTGTAGGTGAAAAAATAGCAAGAGGAATTGATCACGCGATCAAAAACAAACTTCCTTTTGTAATGATTTCTAAATCTGGTGGAGCTCGTATGATGGAAGTCGCTTATTCTTTAATGCAATTAGCAAAAACTTCTGTAAAATTAGCGCAGTTAGCTGAAGCTAAATTACCTTATATCTCTCTTTGTACAGATCCAACAACTGGAGGAACAACTGCATCTTACGCAATGTTAGGAGACATCAATATCTCTGAGCCAGGCGCTTTGATTGGTTTTGCTGGTCCGCGTGTTGTTCGTGATACTACAGGAAAAGATTTACCAGAAGGTTTCCAAACTGCTGAGTTTCTTTTAGAGCACGGTTTCTTAGACTTTATCACGCCTAGAAAAGAATTAAAAGATAAAATCAATTTATATATTGATTTGATTCAAAATAATGATATTAGATAGTTTTTGAACTTCTAAAACATATAAAATCCCATTCGCTTCGGCTGATGGGATTTTTTTATATCTTTAATTTTAAATCTTATTTCTATGGCGAGAATTTTTATTGGTTTTATGATTTGTTTTATTTTTCTGAATTGCAGTAAAAAAGAAGAAAATACGACTGTAAAACATAAAGATTACATCATTTCTTATGAAGACAGAAAACTTCAAAATTATTATGACTCATTACAAAAAGAAATCCAAAAAGTCCGCCACCTCCGAGAGGTTTCTATTCGGGAAACCAGCTTATTATTGACAATAAAGGAGATTACTATTATTATCAAAAAGAATTTATGAGATACGGATGTGGAACAATACCCGCAAGTGATACTGTACCGCATTTTATAGCTTTAAAACCAAACAATATACTGAAAGTCCCACAAGCAAGAATCATTGATTTTCTTTCAAAAAATATTCCAAAAAAAGAAGAATATAAAAAAATTTTAATCATTGCTTCTCAAAATGACACTATTAAAAACAACTTGCTTTTTGATTATTTGAATAAAAAGAATATTAGTCATTTTATAAGAAGAACGACGCAGGAAGAAGACACAGTTTTAAAATATAAGAAAACAAGCGTATATTATAATTCGCAACAAATTAAATGGAATAAAAACAGAATTACATTTCCTTTCATAAAACCAAAATTAGAAAAGACAAAAAATTAAATTACCTCGCTTTTTTCAAATCCTTTTTCAATTCCTTTTCCGCAATTTTAAAAGCTAACTTCTCTCTCCAAATTGCATATCGTTCTCTAAAAACTATTTTTATAGCGCTGTCTACTGCTCCATGCATAAACAAACTCCAAACGCTAGCCATTTTTCGAGTTACAGAAGAATCCCATGCACGAAGACTCAAAGAGAAAGAACCATCAATGTAGCGCATCCAGTGCCACATTCCGGTCGGCATGAATAAAGTATCACCGTGTTCCAGAAAAACCTCGTAACCTTCAACACCTTTTAGAGCAGGGAATTTTTCAAAATCTGGATTCGCAACATCATAATCTTCTAAAGCGTAAGTAGTATTTGGAATACAGTAAAGTCTTTTTTTCCATTTATTATCAAACAATATAATATGTTTTCTGCCTCCAAAATGGGTATGAAAAAGATGAGGCAGATCGATATCGTAATGTAAAAATGTAAAAGCTTGCGAACCTCCAAAAAACATGGCAGGCATACTTTCTATAAAACCGCCCATTAATTCTTTGGGAATTTTTACATCATTGATTAATTCAGGTCTGTGTTTGAAAAGATTGAAGAAAAAAATACGCTGTATGCGTTGGCTCTCTTTTTATTAAATCAAGATAATCCCCAAATTTCATATTGGAGATAGAGGCATTGATTACTTTTTTGGGATCTGCTTTAGAATTATCAACCAGCTTTACCTCAATATCTCCTGCAATTTCTTTAAAATAATCTGTAGACCACTTTTCTCGTGCAGGCCAGTCTTTTGTTAGTCCTTTTATAATTAGTGGCTTTCTTTTATCTAAATAGTTCTTTTTAAAGTCCTCTCTAGAAATAGACTCAACTGTGTCGACATTTTTTAGGATAAAGCTCATTCTTATTGATTTAAATTATCTACACACCAATACCTAACAATTTATATTCCTCAAAATATAATTATATAACACAAAAGAATCATTACATCCCCGTTCGAATAGCTTCAACAGGATCTAGATTTGAAGCAGAAATAGCAGGTAATATTCCAGAAACTAAGCCAATAAATGCGGCTAAACCAGTTCCTAAAAGAATATTTCCTAAACTTAAAACAAATTCGAAATCAAGCAGTTTGGTTAAAGCAACAGCAATTCCCCAAACCATCAAAAGACCAATAATTCCACCGATTACAGATAAAATTACAGCTTCGAACAAAAATTGGAATAAGATAAATTTATTTTTAGCTCCTAACGACTTTTGAATTCCGATAAGATTTGTTCTTTCTTTAACCGAAACGAACATAATATTAGCAATTCCGAAACCGCCAACAAGAAGAGAAAATCCACTTATAATCCATCCTACTACATTCATCTGTCCCAAAATTCCATCAATAAAATCGGTAAATCCAGAAAGCACATTAATAAAGAAATTATCCATCTCCCCTGCTTTCATTCCTCGAATCGAGCGCAATTTTTGAGCTATTTGCGCTTTGTATGCCTCCATATCTACACCTTTAACCGGTTTAAGAACAATTACTGGAGTCATAGCGTCGCTGTCGCCGTACATTCTGCGTAAAAAATTAGCCGGAAGATAAACAGACGTATCATTACTGTCTCCAAAAAAACCAGCTCCTTGTTTTGCCATTACACCAATAACGGTAAATCGGCTGCCCGTACAAACGAATATTTTTTCCAATTGGATCACTTGAACCAAAAAGTCCATCAGCAATATCATATCCAAGCACAATAACTGCCGTACCTGAATTGGATTCTGATTCGTTATAAAATCTTCCTTTATCAAAAGTTAGTCCGTCAATATCGACCATTTCGCTTGACGAAGGAACAATATTTACATCGCTGACTGTTTTAGAATCGTATTTTAAACTTTCTCTATTTACAAAAAGCTGATACGCTACTTGATCCGTATCATTCATTGAATTTTTCAAAGCAATATATTCATCATACTTTACATTTGGAAACTGTTCTCTTTTCCATTGTGGAATTTCTGAAGGCCCAAAGTTAAATTTCATTAAATAAATCGTATTTTTATCTAAACTGCTCAAATCTTTAGAGATTTTTTTATCTAAAGAATCAACTGCGACCAAAACAGCGATGATTGAAAAAATACCTATTGTAACACCTAAAAGCGACAATAAAGTACGCAATTTATTATTTCGCAAAGCATTGATGGCAAAGCTCAGACTTTCTTTTAATAATCTTAAATAAACAAGCATATTTATGTATTTTTCAATAAAGTAAAATTCAATAATTTAAAATCAAAAACCTAATAAAAGTTAACTTACTCATCAGTAGATTTTTTTAGCATTTTGTTACACTATTTTTTTTAAAATAATGTATAAAAAAACTACTTTTGCAGTCTCAAAATTATAACTACACAATGAGCACAACTAAAAAAATACAATCGGCATTAATTTCTGTTTTTTCTAAAGATGGATTAGAACCAATCGTTAGAAAATTACACGAACAAAATGTTACACTTTATTCTACTGGAGGAACTGAAGATTTCATTAAAAACCTTGGAATTCCTGTAGTTCCTGTTGAAGACATTACTTCATTTCCTGAAATTCTTGGAGGAAGAGTTAAAACTTTGCATCCAAAAATTTTCGGCGGTATCTTGAATCGTCAAGATAACGAAAGTGATGTACAGCAGATGAAGGAATTTGATATTCCTCAAATCGATTTAGTTATCGTTGATTTGTATCCTTTTGAAAAAACAGTTGCTTCTGGAGCAAGCGAACAAGATATTATTGAAAAAATTGATATTGGCGGTATTTCATTGATCCGTGCTGGTGCAAAAAATTTCAAAGACACTGTAATTGTTGCTTCGGTTAACGAATACAGCCTGCTTTTAGATTTAATTACAGAGCAAGATGGAGCAACGACTCTTGAAAACAGAAGATTATTGGCTACTAAAGCATTCCATGTTTCTTCTCACTACGATGGAGCGATTTTTAATTATTTCAATACAGACGAGACTATTTACAAAGAAAGTATTGCAAATGGCCAAGTTTTAAGATATGGTGAAAACCCACACCAAAAAGGATTCTTCTTTGGAGATTTTGATGCAATGTTCAACAAAATTCACGGAAAAGAATTATCATACAACAATTTACTTGATGTTGATGCTTTGCAGTAAACTTAATTGCAGAATTTAAAACTGACGGACCAACTTTCGCCATTTTAAAACATAACAATGCTTGTGGTTTAGCTTCAAGAAAAACTATCAGCGAAGCTTATTTAGGCTGCTTTGGCTTGTGATCCTACTTCTGCATTTGGCGGCGTGTTAATTTCTAACACAAAAATTGATTTAGCCACAGCTCAGGAAATCAATAAATTATTTTGCGAAGTAGTAATTGCTCCAGCTTATGATGATGAGGCAGTTACAGTTTTACAAGAAAAGAAAAACAGAATTATATTAGTTCAAAATGAAGTTGAATTACCATCTCGCCAAGTAAGAACTTGTCTTAATGGTTTGTTAATTCAGGACAGAAATAATATTACAGATAATAAAGAGCATTTAAAAACCGTTACCATTACAGAACCTACTGCTCAAGAGATCGAAGATTTGATCTTTGCTTCAAAAATCTGCAAGAATACAAAATCAAACACTATTGTATTTGCTAAAAACGGAACATTGATTTCTTCTGGAACAGGTCAGACATCAAGAGTTGACGCATTAATACAAGCTGTTGACAAAGCAAAAGCTTTTGGATTTGATTTAACTGGTGCTTCTATGGCAAGTGATGCATTTTTCCCGTTTCCGGATTGTGTTGAATTAGCTAAAAAAGCAGGAATTACAGCAGTAATTCAGCCAGGAGGTTCAATAAAAGACGAATTAAGCATAAATTATTGCAACGAAAATAATCTTGCAATGGTATTTACTGGAACACGTCATTTTAAACATTAATTTGTTTAACTTTGTTCAAAATAATTTATAACATTTTAAACCCCTAAAAAACTTATGGGATTTTTTGATTTCATGACCGAGGATATTGCGATAGACCTTGGTACCGCAAACACTTTAATCATTCATAATGACAAAGTTGTTATTGACAGCCCCTCTATCGTTGCCCGTGATAGAGTATCAGGCAAAATCATCGCTGTTGGTAAAGAAGCCAACATGATGCAAGGTAAAACGCATGAAAACATCAAGACCATAAGGCCTTTAAAAGATGGTGTAATTGCAGATTTTGACGCGTCAGAAAAAATGATCAATATGTTCATTAAAAGTATTCCTGCGTTAAAAAAAGAGAATGTTTACTCCAGCACTAAGAATGGTGGTTTGTATTCCTTCTGGAATTACTGAGGTTGAAATGCGTGCGGTAAAAGAATCTTGTGAAAGAGTAAACGGAAAAGAAGTTTACTTAATTCACGAACCAATGGTAGCGCAATTGGTATTGGAATTGACATCATGCGACCAAAAGGAAACATGATTGTTGATATCGGGGGTGGTACAACAGAAATCGCTGTAATCGCTTTAGGCGGTATTGTATGTGATAAATCTGTAAAAATTGCAGGTGACGTTTTCACTAATGATATTGTTTATTACATGCGTACACAACACAACCTTTTTGTTGGAGAAAGTACTGCTGAAAAAATAAAAATTCAAATTGGGGTCGCTATCGAAGATTTAGATGGACCGCCAGAAGATATGTCTGTTCAAGGAAGAGATTTACTTACAGGGAAACCAAAACAAGTAGATGTTTCTTACCGTGAAATTGCAAAAGCTTTAGATAAATCTATTCAACGTATTGAAGATGCGGTAATGGAAACATTATCTCAGACTCCACCAGAGTTAGTCGCCGATATTTACAATACTGGTATCTATTTAGCAGGTGGTGGATCTATGTTGAGAGGTCTTGACAAACGTATTTCTCAAAAAACAGATTTACCTGTTTATATTGCAGAAGATCCATTAAGAGCTGTTGTTCGCGGTACAGGAATGGCCCTTAAAAATATTGCAAAATTTAAAAGCATCTTAATCAAATAAGATTCAAAATAACAATCAATTTACTTTTATAAGGATCAGATTTTTAATATTTGATCCTTATAAAACCTGAAACCATAAAGCATATCCTGAAACAAAATAACCAAACAAGAAATGCGACAAATTTTTAATTTTATTATAAGAAACAGTAATAGACTACTGTTTTTCTTGCTTTTAGGTATTTCATTAGGACTCACAATTCAATCTCATTCCTTTCACAGAAGCAGAGTAATAAGTTCTGCCAATTTTTTAAGCGGCGGTGTTTATGAAAGAATTAATCGTGTAAATGAATATTTGAGTCTAAGAGCTGAAAATGACGAACTTGTACTTGAAAACGCAAGATTAAAAAGTCTTTTATTTAACAAAGAAGACACCACGAAACCAGCTTTGCCAGACAGTATCAAAGGGGTAAAACCTGCTGATATAATTGTATCAAAAGTAATCCACAACTCATACAATACACACGAAAACTATATCACTTTAAATTCTGGAAGCAAAGAAGGAATTAAACAAGATATGGGTGTTATTAACAGCTTAGGAATTATTGGAGTTGTAGACAATACTTCGCCAAATTATTCAACTGTGGTTAGTATTTTGAATATGAAATCACACATTAATGCTAAGATCAAAAAATCAAATCACTTTGGTTCGTTAACTTGGGATGGAAAAAGCACTGGATTTGTTCAGTTAGAAGATGTTCCTAGATTAGCGTCTATTAGAAAAGGTGATACTATTGTAACAGGAGGCCAATCTGTAATTTTCCCAGAGGGAATAAATATCGGAACAGTTGATATTGTATACCAGAAAGAAAATACCAGTTTTTATGTCATAAAAGTTAAGTTATTTAACGACATGACAAACCTTGGACACGTGTATGTGATCAAAAGTAAGGACAGAGAAGAACTTATTAATTTAGAAAACAAAAGCAAAGAAAAAAATGAATAGCGCTTTGTTGGTAAATATTTTCAGATTTATTATCTTGCTGGCAATTCAGATTGTTATTTTCAACAATATGAATTTCTTGGGATACATAAGTCCTTTTCCGTACATTTTGTATATAATTTTATATCCAGTAAACAGTAATAAAGCAGGTTTAATTATTTCCAGCTTTTTGCTTGGCTTAACCATGGATATGTTTTGTAATTCCGGCGGAATACACGCAACTGCATGTGTAATTCTGGCATATTACAGGCCTTATATTTTCAAGTTTTCTTTTGGACTCAGTTACGAATACCAAACGATAAAACTTAATGAATCTTTAACGCCAGAGCGATTCTCATTTATTTTGGTTTCGGTTTTAATGCACCACATTGTACTATTTATTTTGGAGGCTTTCCAATTCAAATTTATTTGGGACATTTTACTCCGAACCTTATTTAGCTCTATTTTCACCATAATCACCTCGATAATAATAATTTATCTTATTAAGCCCAATAAACGATGAGAAAAGTTCTGTCGCCCACTATAATTATTATTGCGGCATCTTTGCTAGTGATCAGGATATTTTATCTGCAGATTATTGACGATTCTTTTAAACTGAAATCAGAAAATAATGCGATCAAAAAAGTTTATGATTATCCTGAACGAGGTTACATTTACGATCGTAATGGAAAACTTTTAGTTGCCAATCAGGCTTCTTATGATATCATGGTGATTCCTAGAGAAGTAAAGAAAGACCTTAATATTGCCGAATTTTGTGCGCTCTTGAATATTACCCAAGAAGACTACAATAAGCGTATTGCAAAAGCAAAAGTTTACAGTCCAAGGCTTCCATCTGTTTTTTTATCGCAATTAAACAAAACTGAATTTGCCGCTTTTCAGGAGAAAATCAGAAAGTACGAAGGTTTCTATTTTCAGAAAAGATCTTTGCGTGATTATGAAGTAGATTACGGAGCTAATATTTTTGGCTTTATCACTCAGGTAAATGAAAAATTAATTGAAAAAAATCCGTATTACAATAGTGGAGATTTAATTGGACAACAAGGCGTTGAACAAAGCTATGAAGAGATTTTACGTGGAATTAAAGGTGTAAAATACATTCAGAAAGATAAATACAACCGTGAGATTGGCTCATACAAAGAAGGCAAATACGATACTATTGCCGTTGCGGGAGAAGATATCAACATCACTATTGATGCCGAACTTCAAAAATACGGTGAAGAATTGATGATCAACAAAAGAGGTGGTATCGTAGCTCTTGAGCCTAAAACAGGAGAAATTCTAGCACTAGTAACCGCTCCTTCTTACGATCCTGGTATTATGGTGGGAAGACAAAGATCTAAAAACTACACGCTTTTATATCATGACTCTATCGCAAAACCATTATATGACAGAGGACTCTTAGCCGAATACCCTCCTGGTTCTCCATTTAAAATTTTAACTGGTTTAGTTGCACTTCAAGAAGGAGTCGTTAATGAACAGACTACTTTTATGTGTCATCACGGATTTAGTTATGGCGGACCGATTTATGAAATGCCATGGTTTTGGTCCACATCAATTGCATAACGGTATTTACAATTCTTGTAATACTTATTTTGGTCAAGCATATATGTTAACCATTAACAAATATAAAGATCCAGGAAAAGCTGTTGATGTTTGGAGCGATCACGTAAGAAGTTTTGGTTTAGGACAATTTATGGGTTACGATCTTCCAACTGGAAAAAAAGGAAATATTCCAACTTCTAAAACCTATAAAAGAATTTATCCTAACGGAGGCTGGAGAAGTTCAACAATTGTTTCGAATTCAATTGGTCAGGGAGAAGTTTTAATGACTCCAATTCAATTAGCAAACATGATGGCTACTGTTGCCAATCAAGGTTATTATTACACACCTCATATCATTAAACAGATAGAAGGAGAAAAAATAGACGAGAAGTTTACTACTAAACATGTTACTTCTATCGATCAAAAATATTTCCCGCCTGTTATTAGTGGTTTATTTGACGTGTACAACAAAGGTACCGCTTATGCGCTTAGAGTTGAAGGTATCGATATTTGCGGAAAAACAGGAACTGCAGAGAACTACGCTAAAATAAATGGTAAAAGAGAGAAATTAAAAGATCACTCGATATTTGTAGCTTTCGCACCAAAAGACAATCCGAAAATTGCTATCGCAGTTATGATTGAAAATGGAGGTTTTGGAGCAACAGTTGCAGGTCCGATTGCGAGTTTAATGATTGAAAAATATCTTAGAAAAAAAATCACAAGAACTGATTTGGAAATAAGAGTATTAAACAAAAGTTTACTTTCGGAATATGCGAAATTAGGAGGAATCAGTGAAGCTCTTAAAATTGAATCTGTTCCAAAAGATTCTGTTTTACAAGCCAAAATCGTAAAACCAAAAGCACCAGTTACTACAGCACCAAAAACTGAAGTTAAAAAAACAGCAGTAGACACTACTAAGAAAAACTAGAAAGATTATTTCAAATGAGAAATCAAAGTGTAAAAAATAATATCGATTGGATAAGTGTCTTTATCTACGTTGCGCTGGTAACTTTAGGCTGGTTGAATATTTATTCGTCTTCTTTGTTATCAACAGACGGGACTTATCAAAAACAGCTTATTTTTATCTGCTGTACAATTCCTTTGATATTTGTTGTTCTTTTTGTTGATGGTAAGTTTTATGAAAAATATGCCAGTATTATCTTTGGAGTCTCTTTATTATCTCTTGCAGGATTGTTCCTTTTTGGAAAAACAATTGCTGGTCAGCGATGCTGGTATGCCATAGGAAGTTTTACTTTACAGCCGTCAGAATTTGCAAAAGCCGCAACGTCATTGGCTTTGGCTAAATACCTAAGTGACACGCAGATTAACTTAAAAGAAACCAATAGACAGATTCAGGCTTTAGCAATTATGTTCTTGCCTGTATTATTAATTTTACCACAGCCAGACCCTGGAAGTGCGTTAATTTATAGTGTTTTTATACTTGTTCTTTACAGAGAAGGTTTACCATCTTGGTACGTATGGACTGCTTTTATCACTATTGTTCTTTTTGTACTTACATTGGTATTAGAACCTTACGTAGTAGTCATAATCGCATTTGTGGTCTTAGCCATTATCCACTTCAAAGGCAGGGCTGTTGACCGAAATATAATTTTAAGCGCTATATTATTAGTCTTAATCTCTGGTTTTGTTTTTTCTGTTGATTATGTTTTTGATAACGTTTTTAAACAACACCATAGAGACCGTTTCAATATTTTATTGGGTAAAACTGTAGACATGAAAGGTATTGGATACAATACCAACCAGTCTGAAATCGCAATTGGGTCTGGAGGATGGATCGGAAAAGGTTTCTTGGAAGGAACACAAACCAAAGGAGGTTTCGTTCCAGAGCGACATACCGATTATATCTTTACAACAGTTGGTGAAGAATGGGGTTTTGCAGGTTCTCTAACAGTTATTGCTCTTTTCGTTGGACTATTGCTTCGCGTAATTTATTTAGCCGAAAGGCAGAAAACTAAATTTAGCCGAGTCTATGGATATTGTGTCGCCGGAATTCTATTTATACACTTCTTTGTAAATATTGCAATGGTAATTGGAATTTTCCCTACAATCGGGGTTCCTCTGCCCTTCTTTTCTTACGGAGGTTCTGGACTTTGGGGCTTTACTATATTGTTGTTTATTTTCCTTAAAATGGATGCGAATAAAGTAAATGAATGGTAGGTTTGATAATTGTTAATTGTTAATTGTTAATTGATAATGGTTAATTATTAATGGTTGTTGCCAATTTAAAATATAATAATCTGCATTTGTATTTCTATGGTTGAAACTATTGTAATGTTAAAATACTTGAATTCATTTTTTATATAAAGAGAATTAATTCTAATAAATACCAAAATAAAAAAGTCCGAAGTTTTGAAGCTTCGGACTTTTTTATTTTGGTATTTTTTCGCTTGGTCTCTTTTTAATAAGTTCCCACGGTTGAAACCGCGGGCTATATTAAAACACTAAAGAATCCATTTATACAAATAGAATTATATCCACCTTGAATAGGGAATAAAAAAGTCCGAAGTTTGAAGCTTCGGACTTTTCTTTATTTATATTTTTTCGCTTGGTCTCTTTTTAATAAGTTCCCACGGTTGAAACCGTGGGCTATATTAAAACACTAAAGAATTCATTTATACAAATAGAATTATATCTCCCTTGAATAGGGAAATAAAAAGTCCGAAGTTTTGAAGCTTCGGACTTTTCTTTATTTATATTTTTTCGCTTGGTCTCTTTAATATAGCCCACGGTTAAAACCGTGGGCTATATTAAAACACTAAAGAATTCATTTATACAAATAGAATTATATCCACCTTGAATAGGGAAATAAAAAAGTCCGAAGTTTTTGAAGCTTCGGACTTTTTTGTATTTATATTTTTTCGCTTGGTCTCTTTTTTTAAGAGTTTCACTAAGACTGGAAACGTTGATATGATAACAATAATTATAATGATATATTCAATATGTTTCTTTAAATCTATTCCTTGTTTTAAAAAGATGCCATACAAATAATGCCCTGCAAAAATCAATATGAATGACCAAAGAAAAGAACTTAACACATTAAAAAACATAAACTTCTTCTTGTCCATCGAAACGATTCCTGCAACTATTGGAGCAAATGTTCTAAAAATCGGAAGAAATCTTGCGTAAATAATCGCCTTACCTCCATATTTCTCGAAGAAATCTTTTGATTGAAGTAAATATTTTTTCTTAAACCAAAACGTATCTTCTTTTTTTAAACAAATAATAACCGCTTTTAGCTCCAAACCAATAACCTGTCATATTTCCTAAAACTCCCATTACCGCAACTGCAGTTGAAAGTAATAACACATTTAAAAAATCGTTAGGAATAATTAAGACATTTTCAATTAAGTCGCGGCTATAAATACCTGCTAAAAAAAGCAAACTATCTCCAGGCAGAAAAAAACCTGCAAAAAGCCCTGTTTCAGCAAATACTATAAACAGCACAATAAACAACCCAATCTGAAAACCTCCGACACTTAAAGTAATGTAAAATTCAGGGTTTATTAACTGGGTCCAATCAAAATTATTCATAAAACGAAGTTGGTTATCTATATAAGTTCGTGAAAGTAACAATAATTTACATTAACCACAATAAAATGCAGTATTTTAAACATAAATTAACTATTAAAAAAAGCCCAAACTAATGCTTGGGCTTAAAAAATAATTATTCTCTTACGTACTTGCGACAACTATGTAAATTATCATAATCTGCTGTTGTCGCTTTAACTTCTTTTGTATCATGCCCCGCTTTGGCAACTGCAGTATTTAAATCTATAGGAGAAGATTTCTCTTCGTTTAAAATTACCGAAAGCTGATGTGAACTTATATCCCAGCTGGCAGTTTTTACGCCTGGAACACCATAAGTCGCTTTTTCAATTCGTTTCTTACATTGCTCGCAGTTACCATTTACTTCTGTTGTGTATTTTAAATTTTTATTTTTTTTAGTTTGAGCCTGAGCCGAAAATCCTAAAAAAGTAATCATTGCGATTAAAACTATCTTGTTCATCTTATTTATTATTAATGTTATCGAAATTTATTACTGCAATTACTATTGCTTGTTTATTTAATTTTAAATCTTAATCCTGCGTAATACATTTGTCCAAAAATTGGCGCGTATGCTACAGACGCATCAAAATTTGGTCCAAAAGGATTTTCTGCACCTAAAATTGCTTTTTCTTGTTTGTAATTTCCAATGTTTTCTCCTCCAATATACACTTCAAAAACAGAAGAAAAAACGCGGGTAACCTGTGCATTCATCACAGCATAGGCAGGTGAGAAATCTGGAAATTGATCTGCCTCAGGATTTGAAGCCGTATAAGGCAATTGTTGTTTTCCTGACCAGTTATAAGTAAAATCAAACCTCCATTGTTTATCATCATTCAAGGTTGTTTCGTACTCTAAATTACCCAAGAAACGATGTTTAGCCTGCAATGGTACGCTGAAATGTACCTCTCAAATAATCGGTTTGGATGTCGTAATATTTGTATGCCGTTCTTAAATTTAAATTATGAATCAGCTCGTAATTAAACTCCACTTGAAGGCTGTTTGCAAATGAACTTCCTTTTAAATCATAAAACAATACTTGTCGCGGACTTTGCATTAAATCTACTACAGCTTGATTTTGGAAATCGGTACGGTAGAAATCAAAACCTGCGTCTGCATTTCTATTGAATAAAGTGAATTTCTGTGAAAAACTCACCCCATAATTCCAAGCAATTTCTGGATTTAAACCATATACTTTTCCGCTGGAATCCAAAATTGAAAATGCTCTGGAACTTGCAAAAAGCTGTTGGTTTTCGGCAAAAATATTAGCTGTACGTTTTCCTCTTCCGGCAGAAAAACGAACAACGCCGTTTTTCCAAGGATTATATCGCATGTGCAATCTCGGAGTTACAAAAAAACCCAATCGATTATGATTATCAACTCTTCCACCTAAAATCAAACTAAAATTATCGGTATTATCATAAGTATATTCGAAGAATGCTCCAACCGAATTATCGATTCGGCTGTAATCAGTAACATTCACAAATTCCTGATATTGATCGTAGGTAAAATTCAAACCAGTCGTAAACTTATGCATTGTATTGTTTATGATAGAATTGAATATCAAATTAGAATAAAAACTATTTTGTTTGATATCGTACAGATTTAAACCAAAATAAGAATCTTGTTTATGAGTGTTGAAAGCATTTTGAAAACCAATACTTTGATAAGGCATGTCTTTAAAAACATAACCTATTTTTGTTGACACATCAAAACGTTCTGTGTTAATTTCAGATCCCCACAAATTGGTCGTGCCACGGTCGCGGTCTTTATCAAAATCAACTTCTCCCGTTTGTTTTTTATCATTCATATACCTGAAATTGATAAAACTTACCAAACCACTTTCTGGATTGTAATATTGGTAACGGTTTAAAACATTGATTTGCTTCCCTAAAGGATTATCCAAAAATCCGTCATTGTTCATGTCGTTTTTTGCCACACGTGTGTTTCCGTGAACAAATAAACTTGTAGCCCATTTATTGGATAGCTTTTTATTAAAATGGGTATTTAATTCAAAACGAGAATCTGTTGAACCATAAGCATTCAAGAAAAAAGGAATATCACTCAAAGGTTTTAAAAGTTCTGTGTTGATTTGACCAGAAATACTTTCGTAGCCGTTTATAACACTTCCTGCACCTTTGGTAATCTGAACGCTTTCGATCCACGTTCCTGGTGTAAATGATAAACCATAAGCTTGAGAAGCCCCTCGAACAGAAGGAATATTTTCCTCGGTAATCATTAAATAAGGACTGGTTAAACCAAGCATTTTAATTTGCTTAGTTCCCGTTAAAGCATCAGAAAAATTGACGTCGATTGATGGATTTGTTTCGAAACTTTCGGCCAGATTACAACAAGTCTGCTTTAAGCAGTTCCTTACTTGTAATTAGAGATGTATTGGCTGTTACTGTGAAGGATTTTTTAATTCCTTTTTGCTTTTTATTGATTTTTACTTCCTCTAAATCTTCCTGCGAAAAAGCGACAACGGAAAACAAAAACGCCATAAAAAGCATTATATTTTTTTCATAAAAATGATTTTAATGTTGAATAGAATTACATTTTTGATGTTTGTTTGAAACAAAACCAATCAAAATGTAAATGCGAAGTTTTTAGACAAAACTTGCACTGCATCTTTCACATTAAAATCAGGAATAGAAAATATACTGATGATATAATTTAAATAAGGGGGGAGCATTCGCATCAGAGTAATACGAAAGGACTTCTTTCTTTTTAAAATTTGGAAGCGCTAAAAAGACTAAAGGTTTGTAGTCTTGAAAAACAGCTGGAAAAGCTAACTGAAAAAAGAAAAATTTGAAAGTTGCATTGTCCGATTTTTTTTCAAAATGAACAATTTTATCCTTACAGCAAGAATTCTTTTTCTCTTTTGAACCGCATGACATTTTTTTCTACTACCGGCTCTACTGTTGTATTTAATGAAACGGAAGCAATTTTTCCTCCGCAATAGTGCACATCAAAAGCAAACCCAATATTGGAAACCAATAAAAGGAACGCTAAAAACAGTCCTGTACACTTTTTTAAATTCATGCTCGCAAAGCTATTCAAAAAACAATCGATAAAAAACTAAAATAAATGTTATTTTTTAGAATTCTGGAGCTGATAGTAGAATCCAGGGATAAACAAAAGCACTAAAATAGGCTGAATTATGAATCTTCTTACATAGAAAAGAAGCCAGCCAGCATGAGGAAAATATTCTAGAATTGTATAGAACATTACCAAAAGCACTATTAGAAACAAACTATATATAATCAAGCTAAACTTAAAAATATCTCGGTCTTGAAATAATGTATAAATCAATACCAAAGACAAAACCGAATTTAAAAAGTAACGAGATAAAAGTCCGAAAAAAAGCTTCAATTCTTCAACCTGAGGATATGGCAGATTGTGAAAATCATTTTTAAAATAGTTCAAAAAAGGATCATAGAACAATTGTTTTTCAAAAACTCTTATCAATGCAAATCCCATTACAACAAGTATTGCAATTACGATTTTAAACTTATTGTCTCTTAAACTATTTAGCATATTTTGAAAACTTATTAATCCAGAAAATCCATAAAACAAAGACATATCCATAAATGATCAATGGAAACACAATTCCGTGAAGAAAGTCATTTTGTGCTGGAAAATAAAATACAAGAACCGTTAAAAATGCAATTCTAATAACATTTAAAATATAAATAGAAATAAGCCCAAAGAGTATAAACATTAAAGTCTTTTTAAACTTTCCAGAAAAGGCGACAACAAAAGAAACAAAAAGAATCATTACACTCACTGCATTACAACCTTCTGTTATACGAGCTACATATTTTTCGTTAATTATAATTTTTAACCACGGGTCCTGAATACTTTTTTGAATACTGACATCATAGTTAAAAAACTGCAGACAACTGCTCTGTATTGGCGCCTGTAATCATGCTTATACCGTCAAGATCATTGGCTTGATAACTGTTTAAATAGAATTTATAAAGCAAAGTCAGAACAATATATGTCAAGAAAAAGATGCTTACAAAAAGTAAAAATGGCTTAAACTGAACTAAATATTTTTTCAAGAGAATTTTTTTTCAAATTTATGTATTTTTTGAGTTCAGCTTTAAATACTTTTGTATAAAATTTTACATCATGACATTTCAAGAATTACAACCAAAAATAAGTACCATTATTGCTGGCACTGAATCAAATAGAGACGAAAAATTATTAGCTGTATGTCAGCTTTTAAATGAAAATATAGAATACTACAACTGGGTTGGTTTTTATTTTGCCAATCATGAGGCTAAGACTTTACACTTAGGACCTTATGTTGGGGCAGAAACAGATCATACTGTTATACCTTTCGGAAAAGGAATTTGTGGTCAGGTAGCAGAAAGCAACGCCAATTTTGTAGTGCCGGATGTTAAAGCGCAAGATAATTATATTGCCTGCAGTTTTACCGTTAAGTCAGAAATAGTAGTTCCGTTATTTGTTAATGGAGTTAATATAGGACAAATCGATATTGACAGCCATGTTATTGATCCGTTTACAGAAGCTGACGAGAGATTTTTGGAATTTGTGAATCAAGAAGTTGCTAAACTATTCTAGAAGGACTATTTTTAATAGAAAAAATAGACTGAATGACTAGAAACACATTCCTTTTTCTGCTTCTGATAATTTCAGCCAATCTATTTGCTCAAATTAACATGGTCTCGAAAAAAATTTTTCTTGACTCCTTAAATCGCGAAACTACACCAGAAAACTACACTTATACAAGAGTAATTACCAATTATTCTCAAAAAAGTGTAAGATATGTTGTGACTGATTTTTACAAAAATGGCAGAAAGAAAATGACTGGCGCCACTTTGGACAGAGATAATCTGAAAAAAGATGGAGAGTTTATTTACTATTATAAAAATGGCGCAAAAGAATCTGTCGTAAATTATTCCGAAGATAATAAATCGGGCAAAGAAATTAATTGGTACGAAAATCAAAGTAAGAAATGGGAGAAACAAAATATTTGGGATCCAAAAACAAAGAAATCCCAAACTTTGATTCTTAATTACTGGGAAGAGGATAAAAGCCAAACTGTAGCTGATGGAAACGGAGAATACAAAGAAACCGATGGATCTGTAACTCAAAAAGGAACTATTAAAGACGGCTTAAAACAAGGTGTCTGGCTGGGAAATGACAGCGTAAGAAAAATTTCCTTTAGTGATAATTACAATAACGGAATTCTAATCTCCGGCTTTAGTACCGACGAAAACAATGTGAAATTTTCTTATTCGTCGTTAAATGAAAAAAATGCTGGTAAAAAAATTCAGAAATTAAAGTAAGGCCTTATTTACATTCACTTCATTAATCTATTTATTTCAGATACTGAAAATTGTTATTTTGTTAAAGAGAATTCTTTGCTGGTTTGTATTAAAAATATTACTTTGGCGTACTATTTATTTTTACTACTCTATGAAACTAATTTTACGTTTAGCATTCCTCCTGCTCATTTCATCCAAAGCTTTTTCGCAAAAGCAAGTCGCAAAGAAACAAACTGATTTACCTTGACTCGATGTGGGTACCGAGTGATCCTGAAAATTATAAATATACCAGACTTATTGAAGAATATTACTCTGATAAAAAGTCTTATGTTTATCGCGATTATTACAAATCAGGAAAATTAAAATTTATTGCCGTCACTTTAAACAGAGATGTTATGATAAATGAGGGACAAGCAGTTTCTTATTATGAAAATGGGAATAAAAAATATACTGTAAATTATGCAAAAGATAAAAAATCAGGAAGGGAATACAACTGGTACGAAAATGGAAATATAAAATCTGAGATTGATTTTTCTGAAGATAAAAAAGCTAGAGATGAAGGTAAAATTAATAACTTTTGGAATCTGGAAAAAGAACGAATTGTTGCGGATGGAAATGGATATTATGCTGATAAAAGTGAAAACAGTGAACAATCTGGTCAAATAAAAAATGGCGTACCAGACGGCACTTGGACAGGTAAGAATTTTAAGAACAAATCAAGTTTTATTGAAATGTATAAAAATGGAGAATTAGTTTCAGGCGTCACCACCGATTCTTTAAATATAAAACACTCGTACGGCACAAAATACCTTAAACCAAGTCCTAAAAATGGAATAAATTCATTCTATAGCTATATTGGGAAGTCAATGCACATTCCTTTTGAAGCCAGAAAAGTTTCTGGAAAAATATATATGAGCTTTATAGTGGATGAAGAAGGAAATCTAGTGGAACCAAAAATAATAAAAGGTATTGGTTTTGGCATCGATGAAAATGCAATACAATTGATTAAAGAAGCACAAAAATGGAATCCTGGAAAGATAAGAGGCATTCCTGTTAGAGCACTTTATAAATTACCAATAACGATAATGGCAAAATAAGATGCAATAAAAATTTATTTTTCAAAAAAAAAGTATTAATTTTGCACCGTCTTACAAAAGATGTACGACATACATAAAAATCATTAAATAATATTGGAATGTATTTAACTAAAGAAAAGAAAGAAGAGATTTTCGCGCAACACGGTGAAGCAACAAACACTGGAAAAGCAGAAGCTCAAATCGCATTGTTTACTTACAGAATCAGCCACTTAACTGAGCACTTGAAAAAAAATCGTCACGATTATAATACTGAGCGTTCATTAGTACTATTAGTAGGTAAAAGAAGATCGTTGTTAGATTACTTGAAAAAGAAAGAGATCAACAGATATCGTGAGATTATCAAAGTATTGAATATCAGAAAATAATCAATATAGAAAAGAGGTGCGAAAGTGCCTCTTTTTGTTTTTACATTACAAGCATTTTATAAAAAAAAGTTTGGTTTTTCATTGGGTTTTAGAAACAACAACTACACACAACAACAACTACAACACAACTAAAACCCATTGTATAACCAATAAGGAAAAATTTATGATTCCACAATTATTTGTAGAAAAAATCGATTTAGGTGATGGAAGAAGCATCACAATCGAGACAGGACGTTTAGCAAAACAAGCTGATGGTTCTGTAGTAGTAAGAATGGGCGATACGATGATACTTGCAACAGCAGTATCTGCACGTACCGCTAACCCAAATGTTGATTTTTTACCATTAACGGTAGATTATCGCGAAAAATTTGCTGCAATGACTGGTCGTTTCCCAGGAGGTTTCTTTAAAAGAGAAGCACGTCCAAGCGACAGCGAAGTATTAACAATGAGATTAGTTGACCGTGTTTTACGTCCGCTTTTCCCAGACGATTACCATGCTGAAACACAAGTTATGATTCAATTAATGTCTCATGACGAAACTGTTATGCCTGATGCTTTAGCTGGTTTAGTCGCATCTGCTTGCATTAGCTGTTTCAGATATTCCTTTTTATAACTTAATTTCTGAAGTACGTGTTGCACGTATTGACGGAAAATTTGTTATTAACCCAAGCAGAGAAGATTTAGAAAAATCTGACATCGATATGATGATTGGAGCTTCTTTAGATTCTGTTGCAATGGTTGAAGGAGAGATGAAAGAAATTTCAGAAGCAGAAATGGTAGAAGCTATCAAATTTGCTCACGAAGCTATAAAAGTTCAAATTCACGCACAATTGCGTTTACAAGTCGCTTTTGGTAAAAAAGAAATTCGTACTTACGAAGGTGAGAAAGAAAACGAAGAAATTTACAAAAAAGTAAAAGCTGCGCATATGATAAAATATATGATATTGCAAAAGTTGGATCGGCTAAACACGAAAGAAGCGCCGCATTTGCTGAAGTAAAAGAAGAAGTTAAAGCTTTATTTACTGAAGAAGAATTAGTCGCTGACGGCGATTTAGTTTCTAAATATTTCTACAAAACAAACAAAGAAGCTGTTCGTAATGTAGTATTAGAATTAGGTGTTCGTTTAGATGGTAGAAAAACTACAGATATCAGACCAATTTGGTGTGAAACTGATTATTTACCAAGAGTTCACGGTTCGTCTTTATTTACTCGTGGAGAAACTCAAGCTTTGGCAACTGTAACTTTAGGAACATCTAGAGAAGCAAACCAAATCGACTCGCCTAGCGAGCAAGGTGAAGAGAAATTCTACTTACACTATAACTTCCCTCCTTTCTCTACGGGTGAAGCAAAACCATTAAGAGGAACTTCAAGAAGAGAAGTTGGTCACGGTAACTTAGCTCAAAGAGCTTTAAAAAATATGATTCCTGCAGATTGTCCTTATACAATTCGTGTTGTTTCTGAAGTTTTAGAATCTAACGGTTCTTCTTCTATGGCAACAGTTTGTGCTGGAACAATGGCTTTGATGGATGCTGGAGTTCAAATGGTAAAACCAGTTTCTGGAATTGCTATGGGATTAATTACTGACGGTGAGAAATTTGCTGTATTGTCAGACATTTTAGGTGATGAAGATCACTTAGGAGATATGGACTTTAAAGTAACTGGAACTGCAGACGGTATTACAGCTTGTCAAATGGATATCAAAATTGATGGTTTACGTTATGACATTATGGAACAAGCTCTTAACCAAGCTCGTGACGGACGTATGCATATTTTAGGAAAATTGACCGAAACTATCGTCGCTCCAAGAGCTGACGTTAAAGCTCATGCACCAAAAATTATCACTAGAACTATTCCTGGAAACTTTATTGGAGCATTAATTGGACCTGGTGGAAAAGTAATTCAAGAATTACAAAAAGCTACAGGAACAACTATCGTTATTAATGAAGTTGATGAGCAAGGTGTTATCGAAATCTTAGGTACAGATCCTGCTGGAATTGAAGCAGTATTGGCTAAAATTAAGTCAATCACTTTCAAACCTCAAATGGGAGAAGCTTATGAAGTAAAAGTAATTAAAATGTTAGATTTTGGAGCTGTTGTAGAATATACTGTCGCGCCAGGAAATGAAGTTTTATTACACGTTTCTGAATTAGCTTGGGAACGCACTGAAAACGTTACGGATGTTGTTAACATGGGTGATGTATTTGAAGTGAAGTATTTAGGTGTTGATCCTAAAACTAAAAAAGAAAAAGTGTCAAGAAAAGCACTTTTACAAAGACCTCCACGTGAGGAGAAAAAAGAGTAATCAGATCTTAGTTTACTAAAGGTTTATTCATAGAAAACCCCAATTCATTAATTGAATTGGGGTTTTTCGTTTTACAGCCGTCTCCTTTTTTTCTGTTTAATTTTTCATCAATTACCTTAAACTACTACAATAATATAAGGCAAACTATGAAAACATAAAAAAAATATCACAATTTAACAATTTCACGTTTTATTTGTAACCTTTTTTTATACTTTTGAACACCTACCAAAACAAATCATTAAACCACAGAATCCTTTGAAAAATTATCAAAAAAAGATAATATTCCTAACTTTATTTGGATTATTATTAAGCATTAATTCCATTCATAGCCAAAGTATTAAAGAAATTGAAATTTACAATTGGTTTGACAACAGTGTTGGGAAAAACAATCTTGACATAAATAATGGAATTCTCCACACCAATCCGTACACTACTTTAGACGGAAGTACCATTTATTTTAAAGACGACAAGTTCGAAAAAGGCACCTTGGCTTTTGAAGGACAATTGTATTATGAAACGCAATTAAAATATGATATCTACAGAGATATCTTGATTTTAAATCCTTCTGGCGCATCAGAATTAATTGGTATCAGCCTTGTAAAAGAAAAAGTAGACTCTTTCTCTTTGTATGATCGAAATTTTGTCAAATTAAATAAGGAACAATACAACTTAGCAGGCTTCACTACAGGTTATTACGAAGTTACAGAAAGTACTCCAGATTTTACTTTTTATATTAAATACAGTAAAACAATAAACAAAATTGTTAGAGAAGATGGTATTTTCTACCAGTTTAAACCTAAAAACAATTATCTCTTAGCCTATAAAAAATCGCTGTATACAGTGGATAGTAAAAGTGAGATTATTAAAATATTCCCAGAGAAAAAGAAAAACATTAATGAGTTTTATGATATGAATAGAGAACTTAGAAGATCTGACCTCAATTTATTCATGAAAAATTTAATGAAATATATCAATAACTCACTTTTGACTGAAAAATAAAAACTGCATGAAAAAAATTATACTCGCCTTTGTTATTATATTATCATGTAATTTTTCATTTTCCCAAAATACAAATGAAAAAATATCTATAACTTTTAATAACCAAACCTTATCAGAAGCTCTAAAAGCCATTGAGGCTTCGACTTCTTACAAATTTTACTTTGATCCTGTTTGGGTGGATTCAAACAAAACTTTAATTTCCGAAACTTACAGTAATGTAACGGTTGATGAATTACTGGACAAATTATTAAGTAAGACGGATTTGAATTTTATTGTTTTAAAAAACAAAATCATCTTAACTCTTAATCAGACAATTCATGAAAGCCTGCCAACAGGATTTTTCCCTGACGAACCATCAGAAGCCGCGAACAACAACAAAAGCGGTTCTGCCAATCCTGTTTTTTATCAGCAGTATGATTCGTTAAACAATTATAGCGTTAATAAAAAGTCGGCAATTGTTTTTATCGGTAAAGAAAATAGTGATTTAACTAAAAAGAATTTCACAATTACTGGAACGATCAGAAATGAAGAAACTGGTAAAGCGGAACCAAACATTTATATTAAGGTTAGAAATAAAAACATCAACGCTACAACAGATTTAGATGGTAATTACACCTTACAGCTTCCTAGAGGAACAAATGTTATTGAAATTAAATCGCTAAGTCATAAAGATGTTACAAAAACCGTAGTGGTCTATGATGACGGCAATTTAGACATTAATATTAATGAAAAATCGAACCAGCTGGATGAAGTTGTAATTAAAAAGAAAGGACAAAAAACTACTGAATCTGTTATTTCGGGCTTAGTTTCTATTGATATTGAGGGAATGAAAAATGTTCCTTTAATTTTAGGAGAACGAGATATTTTAAAAGTTGCTACAACTTTTCCGGGTATTAAAACAACCGGAGAAGGATCTGCAGGATTTAATGTTCGAGGCGGAAAGGAAGATCAAAATTTGATCCTTCTGGACAATGCTGTACTTTATAATCCACAGCACTTTTTAGGTTTCTTCTCTGCAATTAATCCTTACACTGCAAAAAAAGCAGACATTTATAAAGGAAGCATTCCTGCTGATTTTGGAGGAAGATTATCATCTGTATTTGACATTACAACCAAAAACGGAAATCCTGAGAAATTTTCTGGTGAGGGTGCTATTGGTCCCGTTACATCAAATTTAAGTTTTGGAACTCCAATCAAAAAAAATAAATCGAGTATACTTTTCGGAGGAAGAGCAACTTATTCTGATTGGATTTTGAAAACATTAGATGATGAAAATTTAAAAAACAGCCAAGCTAGTTTTTATGACGCAATTGTAAAATACAACAATGCGTTAAGTGCCAATAATAATTTAGAAGCTACAGTATATTACAGTAATGATAAATTTGCAATAAGTTCAGATTCTGTTTTCAAATACACAAATAGGTTAGCTTCTTTAAAATGGGATCATACTTATAGTAAAAAACACAAATCGGCACTTATTTTCACAAATAGTGAATATAAATTTAATATCGATTACAATACTGACGACGTTAATTCATTTGATTTTGGTTATAAAATTAACGAGTCTCAATTACAGCTGAAATTTAATTACGGGCTAAATGAGAAACATAATCTTTCTTACGGAATTGCAAGCAAATTGTACAATATATCTCCAGGATATCAGCACCCAACAAACCCTGAAGCTACCTTAATAGCAACAGATATTGCCAAAGAAAAAGCTCTGGAATCTGGAATTTATCTATCGGATAATTTTAAATTCAGTGACAAATTATTAATAGATTTAGGTTTACGATATTCATTCTATGCCTCTTTAGGAGTCGCCGACGTTAATATTTACCAAGAAGGCTTACCTTTAAATGATGCAACTGTAATAAGGACTGAGCATTATAACAATAATGAGGTTGTAAAAACCTATGGCGGACTCGAACCTCGTATCGTCGCGAGATATTTCTTTGCTGAAGATTTCTCGATAAAAGCAAGTTATGATGTAACAAGACAGTACATTCACCTTTTATCTAGTAATGTTACCCAGTCTCCAACTGATACTTGGAAATTATCAGATACAAATGTAAAACCACAAAGTGCACAACAGGTATCTTTAGGACTTTATAAAAATTTAAAAGACGAAGAATATGAACTTAGTCTTGAAGGGTATTATAAAACATCTAAAAACATCTTGGATTATAAAGTTGGAGCGCAATTACTTTTAAATGAAAATGTAGAAACAGAACTTTTACAAGGTGAAGGAAAAGCATACGGAGTTGAATTCCTTATTAAAAAACAAGTCGGACAGTTAAATGGATGGATTGGATATACCTATTCTAGATCGCTTATAAAACTTGACGGTCAGTTTAATGAAGAAAAAGTAAATAATGGAAAATATTTTGCTTCAAATTTTGACAAACCGCATGATTTGAGCGCTGTATTAAATTATAAATTTACAAAGCGATATAGCTTGTCAACAAACTTTTTATATCAAACCGGAAGACCAATTACTTTCCCAATTGGAACTTATAACTACGGAGGTGCAGAATACACTCTTTACAGCGACAGAAATAAATACCGAATTCCAGATTATATTCGTTTAGATATCGGAATTAATATTGAAGGAAATCATAAGATAAAAAAGCTTGCACATAGTTTCTGGAACATATCTGTTTACAATGTATTAGGACGTAACAATCCTTATTCGATATATTTTGTAACAGATCAAACTGGAAAAGTAAAAGGATACAAAACATCCATTTTTTCTATTCCTGTTCCTAGTATTACTTATAATTTTAAATTTTAATATCCAAAATGGATTCAAATATCATGAAAACATTATTTAAAAATAAACCCATCCTTCTGTCGCTATTTAGTATTTTACTTTCCAGCTGTGCCGAAAACTACGCCTTACAATCTGATACTTATGAAGAAGCATTGGTTGTTGAAGCAACGATAACAAATGAACTAAAAACTCATGAAATAAAAATTTCTAAAACAGCTCGTTTAGAAGATACTGGCGTATTAAATGAAACTGGAGCAACGGTTGTAGTAAAAGATAATCAAGGGGCAATTTATCCGTTTAGAGAACAAGACGGCGTGTATGTTTCTGAAACTCCTTTTCAAGCATCTGCAAATACAATTTACACTTTAGAAATTAAAACTAAAGATGGAAAAGTATACGAATCTTCTAATGAAACATTGACTACAGAAAATCCGATATTAGATGTAGTTCCTGCGGTAGTTACAGACAGTAAAGAAGGGCGTGGTGTTCAAATACGAGTGACCAATTATGACCCCACAAATACTTCAAAATATTATAGGTATGAATATGATGAAACGTATAAAATTATTGCACCAGTTTACAGACAAGAAAAACTTGTTGTAAAACCAGAGCCTCGTACAGTAGGTTTAGAACCAAACGATCCTAACACAAGAATTTGTTACAGTACAAAATCATCAAACGAAATTATTTTAACAAGCACTACAGATTTGCAAGAAGACCGTGTTAATTTTCCTGTTCGTTTTATAAGCGACCAAAACTATATTATCAGTCATCGTTACAGTATTTTAGTTAAACAATATGTACAAAGTTTAGAGTCGTATGTATTTCGTAGAACTATGAAAGAAATATCAAGTTCAGGAAGTGTGCTATCTCCAAAACAACCTGGTTTTATCAATGGAAATATTAAGTGTATTTCTCATACAGATCAAAAAGCGATTGGATTTTTTGAAGTTTCTTCTTTTTCGTCTAAAAGAATGTTCTTTAATTATGCAGACCTTTTTCCTGGCGAAGTGCTTCCGCCTTATTTTACAGATTGTACTGAAGAAGAGTATAAATTTTGTTTTGGTTTAAGCCAGCCTATTCCCTGCCGTGGAAACGTTTTAATTGACCGTCTTAATTCTAACACAATTAGTTACAAATACAATGTAGAAGGCTCATTCTACTACATGGTTCCTGTAGAATGCGGAGACTGTACATCATTTTCATCAAACGTAATACCTTCATTTTGGATAGAATAAAACACCTTATAGTATTGTTTGTATTGATAAATACACAATTAAGCGACCGCACAGCAAAACGTTACATTAGACGAAACGGTATTTACCCATGCAAATGCTTCGACATTTGTTTCTGGAGAAACGATCTTGTTTAAAATTTACTGTCTAAAATCATCAGACAAAACACCGAGTACCATTAGCAAAATTGCTTACGTTGAATTGGTAGATGAAAGTAAAAAATCGGTTTTTAAAACCAAAATTGCTTTAAAAAATAGTACAGGTCAAGGTGACTTTTTTATACCAACAACTCTAAAAACTGGGAATTACAAACTAATCAGTTACACGACTTGGATGCTGAACAAAAAAGTTTCTGATTACTTTCAGATAGATATTAAGATAATTAATCCGTTTAAAGCAAAAGATGGTGCTGAACAAAAATTGAATACGGGAAATTTGATTCCGCCAACAACTCAAACGGTTTCAGCTGTAAATACAGAAAACACCGCAAGTACAAATCCAAACATAAAATTTAGACTTTCTAAAAAGGCGTTTGCAAATCGCGAATTAGTAGATTTAAAAATAGAATCTACAAATGCCGCGTATGAAGATGGAAACTATTCTTTATCTGTTCGTAAAATTGACAATTTATCCAATAAAAATCAATCAACAGCGACCGATTTTTCTTCTTCCTCAAAAGAAACAAATCTAATTAATCTTCAAAATCAAACTAATAAATTAGTCTTACCCGAAGTTCGTGGAGAAGTAGTTTCTGGAAAAATAACTTCAAAAAACGGCACCGATATTATAAATGGAAAATTTGTCGGTTTATCGTTACCTGGAAAATCTTTCACTTTTGAAATTTCGCAGACTGATGCCTACGGAAACTTTATTTTTTACCTAAAAGATGTCTATTATTCTTCCAATATAACCGTACAGCTTCTAGATGAAAAAGCAGAGAATTACACTTTGACATTAAATGATGATCCTGCAATTAATTATGCCGGCCTGTCTTTTCCTGAAGCATCTGATTTGTCTTATGTTTTAAAAGAAAACATTGTAGAAAGATCAATTGCGACGCAGATTGAAAATGCTTATTTTCATAAAAAAGTCGATAATATTTCGAAAATTCCAACTTTAGAACCTTTTTATTCGCCGCTGGCAAAACAATACGTTTTAGATGATTACACGAGATTTAAAACGCTAAAAGAAACATCTGTTGAAGTTGCAACTGATATTTTCATCAGACAAAAAGACGGAAAAAATTACCTGCATGTAAACGATCCGAGTGTTTTTCCTCAATTACCAGAACCTGCTTTGGTGCTTGTTGACGGTTTGTATTTGGAAAACCAGAATGAGTTGATGAATTACCCAATGAAAAACGTTTACAAAATAGAAGTAATTATTGGGCGCTATTATGTGGGGTCAAAACCATTTAACGGATTAATTAGTTTTACTACTTTCGATAAAAATTTTGTTAGCACTCAAACAGGAAGTTCAATCGTAAAAACGGCAATTTTAAGTCCGAAGCCAAAAAAGATTTACAATAAAATTGAATATGCAAACCAAACAGATGAAGCTAGAATTCCTGATTATAGAAATCAATTATTCTGGGCTCCCGAAGTAAAATTAAATCAAGCCAATAATTCTTTTTATACTTCAGATGTCTCAGGAAATTTCGAAATAAGATTAGAAGGTTTTACAAAGAGCGGAATCCCTGTCTCAATTAAGGAATTTATTGAAGTAAAAGACGCTTCTATCAATTAAAAAAAGCTTGATAAAAAATCAAAATCTCCATTGCCGCATAGTAGTGGAGATTTTTTTTTGAATTTTTTTTTATCTTTTTGTAACTTTTTTGATACTGCTTACGTATAACCATTTGTACACTTTAAAAAATAGGGAGACAACAACATGAGACAACTTAAAATCACCAAGCAGGTAACGAATCGTGAAACTGCATCGTTAGATAAATATCTACAAGAAATTGGAAAAGTTGACCTAATTACCGCTGATGAAGAGGTAGAATTAGCACAAAGAATAAAGGCTGGTGATCAAAGAGCTTTAGAAAAACTTACAAAAGCCAACCTGCGTTTCGTAGTATCGGTGGCTAAACAATATCAAAATCAAGGATTAACTCTTCCAGATTTAATTAATGAAGGAAACTTAGGTTTGATTAAAGCAAGCACAACGTTTTGATGAAACTCGTGGTTTTAAATTCATTTCTTACGCTGTATGGTGGATTCGTCAATCGATTCTTCAAGCTTTGGCTGAGCAGTCTCGTATTGTACGTTTACCATTAAACAAAATTGGTTCTATTAATAAAATCAACAAAATGTACGCTTTATTAGAGCAGTCTAACGAGCGTCCGCCTTCTGCTGAGGAAATTGCAAAAGAACTTGACATGACTGTAAATGACGTAAAAGAGTCTATGAAAAACTCTGGTCGTCACTTATCAATGGATGCACCTCTTGTTGAAGGAGAAGATTCTAACCTTTATGATGTATTACGTTCTGGTGAATCTCCAAATCCTGACAGAGAATTAATTCACGAATCTTTACGTACTGAAATTGAGCGTTCATTAGAAACATTAACTCCAAGAGAAGCTGATGTTGTTCGTTTGTATTTTGGTCTTGGCGATCAGCACCCAATGACTCTAGAAGAAATTGGAGAAACTTTCGACTTAACTCGTGAGCGTGTTCGTCAAATTAAAGAAAAAGCAATTCGTAGATTGAAACATACTTCAAGAAGTAAAATCCTTAAAACTTACTTAGGATAAATAATATAAATTGCAATATTTTTAAATTCCAAATTCCAACTAACAATTGGAATTTGGGTTTTTAAAATTGGAATTTTACGATAAACAACAGTTTGATTGACTGTTCGTTTTTTGATTGATGATTGAAACTCCGGCTGATTACCGGAGTTTTTTATTTTTTTCCTGAGAGTTTTTTTTTACCGCAAAGACACAAAGGAATACGCGAAGTTCACAAAGTTTTTTGTTCTTTATTTAAAGAAAATCAAAGCTTTGCGAACTTTGCGTTTTTTTTTAAAGAAACTCGCAAATCAAAAATCTTTGCGCGCATTGCGGTTAAACGATTATCTTTGTAAAAAAACAACACACTACAACAAAATGAAAAAGACATTTATTGCTCCTTCAGTTCTTGCGGCAGATTTTGCTAATTTACAGCGCGATATCGAAATGATTAACAACAGTCAGGCTGACTGGTTTCATATCGATATTATGGATGGAGTTTTTGTACCGAATATTTCTTTTGGAATGCCGGTTTTAGAGGCAATCTCAAAACATGCTAAAAAATATATTGATGTGCATTTAATGATTATTGATCCCGATCGTTACATTAAAACTTTCGCTGATTTAGGTGCAAATGGACTAACGGTACATTATGAAGCCTGCACACACTTACACAGAACGCTTCAAGCTATCAAAGCAGAAGGAATGAAAGCTGGAGTAGCGATGAATCCTCATACCAATATTGATCTCTTAGAAGACGTTATTAACGATATTGATGTGGTTTGTATTATGAGTGTAAATCCAGGTTTTGGCGGACAATCATTTATCGAGAACACTTATGATAAGGTAAGAAAGCTTAAAGCATTAATTATCCGCAAAAATGCATCAACACTTATTGAGATTGACGGTGGTGTTACCAGTAAAAACGCCAAACAACTAGTAGAAGCCGGCGCAGATATATTAGTTGCAGGAAGCTTTGTTTTTAAAGCCGAAAATCCAACAGCAACAATTGAAGAATTAAAAGTCCTTACTACTTTTTAAGTTTTTAAGATTCGGAAAAAAATCAATTCCAGTCATTTTTTCTAAAGTTTCGATGGGAACAACGAAATCATAAATTGATTGGTCACTTTTTTCGTTTGGAACTAAAAAAGCAATTGCCTTGTGTTCTTTACCCGATTTAGCTAAAACAATTTTATAGAAATATTTAGGAACAGCAACTTTTTCTGTTCCTATTTTTTTGTCCGAATCTTTCAGAATTCCACCTGTGACTACATAAATATCATTGTGTTTTCCCGCCCAATAACGTGTCTTCTGCTCTAGCCTATTCCAAATTCCGGCATTAAATTCTTTCTTTTGAGGAGAAATATTCGAAGTATAAAAAGTATCATTATAAGCATCTTTACTAAATTCCATATCTCCTGCCGGACAAAGATGACCTTTATCGTAACCCGATTTTTTATAATTTCTCCAATCTGCAGAACCTGTGGTTACTTTTGGATCCTCTATAAAATAAGGCCTCTTATAATCGTGGTTTTTCAAATATTCTTTCTTTAATTCATAAGCAACCCATTCGGCCTGCTCAAACTTTTCATTGTAAGAAAGGGTATAATATTGATGCTTTACAATTTGCTTTGTTGTTGATGTTGGAAGATAAGCGACAGTATATAACGAATCTGTGCTAGTAGAATTTTCAGCAAAAGGAACAACTGCATTTTCGACAACACTTTCTTTGATCTCTTTCTTATCTTTAATTTCTACATTTTCTTTTTTACAAGATAATAACGCAAAACTCATCAAAACTAAACCTATACAACTTTTCATAGAATATTAATTAAGGGCTAAACTTACAAAAAAACGCTCCATAAATTCAAAAATTTATAGAGCGTTTTTTTAACAAATTAAATTCTTTTAGAACTTAAGACTTTACAAGTTTATCCTTTTTCATTTTAGGAGAAACGTTGTTATTTTTTACCAAACCTTTTGTTTGCAAATCATCTAAAACATTTAATGCTTCTTCCACATAAACATCTTTAGACAAAGCTTGGTGCCATACATCTCTTTTTTCTTTTAAAGTAGCATCTGCTTTCATTTCAGCTTCTTCATAAGGCAGTGATTTAAAGATCAAATCATTTTTATAATCTGAAATTGGTTTGTATTTCTTGCCTTCATTTTCTACTTGTTCCTGAGTTGCTTTAAAACTATTAATGTTTAAGCTATATGTATTTTCTTTGTTTTTAACATCAATCCATTTAGCATTGTCATCAATCAATTTAAATTGAGCGTTTTGAGCGATTCTACTTTTACTATTATTAATAGCTTTATTAAAATTCTCACTAGAAGTCCAAGTGCTGTAATCCGCTGGATCAATTTTATCCCATGGCATTGCATTATCAATATCTCTTTCACCCATTTTTAGGTAAGCGTAACGATCCGGCATAACAACATCACTATGAACACCCTCTAATTGAGTAGAACCACCATTGATTCTGTAGAATTTTTGTCCTGTAATTTTCAAAGCTCCAAGATCTCCGTAATTCGCATTACGAACAAACTGATTCAAATCCAGTACGTTCTGTACCGTTCCTTTACCATAGGTTTGTTTACTTCCAATAATTACGCCACGTTTGTAATCCTGAATTGCGTACTGCCAAAATCTCAGAAGCCGAAGCAGAAAAACTATTTACCATAATTACTAACGGACCATCCCATTCGATTTTTTTGTCTTTATCGTATAGAACTTCTTTCTTTTTACCAGCAGATTTAACCTGAACAATTGGTCCTTCTTCAATAAATAAACCAGCAATATCAACTACTGTAGAAAGAGATCCACCACCATCATCACGTACGTCTAAAACAATCCCGTTGATGTTTTCTTTTTTCAATCTTTCTACTTCAAGAGCGATATCTTTTCCTGCATCACGTCCGTCTTTGTTTTCAAAATCGATGTAAAACTTAGGAAGATAAATCACTCCATATTTCAAACCATTTTTCTCAACAATACTTGATTTAGCATACGTTTCTTCAATTTCAACCACATCTCTGATAATTGAAATTACCTTGATACTTCCGTCAACTTTTTTAACTGTCAATTTAACTTCAGTTCCTTTGTGACCTTTAATTTTCTTCACAACATCGTCTAAACGCATTCCAACAACATCTACAGGTTCCTCATTTCCTTGAGCAACTTTTAAGATTAAGTCACCAGCTTCTAGTTGTTTTCCTTTCCAAGCAGGTCCACCAGAAATCAACTCATCAATTTGAGTGAAATCATTTTTCTTAGTCAAACGCGCTCCAATACCTTCCAATTTACCACTGATATTTACATCAAAACGGTCTTTTTCTTCAGGTGCAAAATAACTTGTATGCGGATCAAAACGAGTCATTATCGAATTCAAATACACTGAAAACCAATATTCTCTATTTAAATCTTTAATTACGCTGAAATTATCATCTAGAGATTTTAAAGAACTTTCACGAGTTTCTTTTTCTAAAGTTTCAAAAGATTTTTCTTTGTAAGTCTGCATCTTTTTTCTTCTTTTCCTCTTCGATTTTTTGTTTTGTTACAAGAGAAGAAAGTGTAGATAACTTAATTTGTTTTCTCCATCTTTCATTAATCTCGTTTAAGTTTTTTGCATAAGGGATTTTTTCGTAATCGGCATCAAAAGTTTCATCAACATTGTAGTTAAATGGCTGTGCCAAAATCGATTTATAGCGCTTTTTACTTTCTTCCATACGTTTCATCAACCTTGTATAAGTTAGGTTGAAAAAAGTAATATCTTTATTCAAAAATTGATCATCAAGCATCAATTCATACTGCTTAAATTCATCAATATCCGACTGAAGGAAAAATCTTTTTGAAGGGTCTAATGCTTCAATATAATCTTTAAAAATACCTTTTGAGAATTCATCATTTATTTCTGCTGGGCTGTAATGTCCTTTCTCAATAACAAATGCTAGTAACTCTAAAAGTGTCTTGTCTCTATTCGGATCCGGGTCGATTGTTCTATCGGCATTCATTTTAAATGCAAACAATGTAAGCGATAAGCACAATACGGCAATGAGTATCTTATAATTTCTTTTCATAAACTTTATAATAGCATTCATCAATTTTTTTATCTAAGTTACGTTAAAAACTATGCCACGAGAGCTAACGTCACGATAATTTTTTGTTAAAGATATAAAAATGTTTAATTCGCAAAAAAGTTCTTTAACTTAGTTGACAAAATTTACAATATTTGTGACTTATCGCGAGAAATCTGTCACTACATTTGTTTTTAAAATCTTACAATTGTTAAAATTACACATAATATTCATAAAATGAAAGCCGAAAAACCCTTAATACTCGTAACCAATGACGACGGTATATTAGCCCCTGGAATACGAGCACTTATCAGTGTTATGGAAACGATCGGCGAAGTCATCGTTGTTGCGCCAGACAAACCGCAAAGCGCAATGGGCCACGCTATTACAATTAACAACACTTTATTTCTAGATAAAATTTCTAAAGAAGATGACACAATTGCAGAATACAGTTGCTCTGGAACTCCCGTTGATTGTGTAAAACTGGCAGTAAATGAAATCTTAAAACGCAAACCTGATTTATGCGTTTCTGGTATTAACCACGGATCAAATTCTTCTATAAATGTCATTTATTCCGGAACCATGAGTGCGACCGTTGAAGCTGGAATAGAAGGTATTCAGGCAATTGGTTTTTCTCTTTTAGATTTCGACTGGAATGCCGATTTTGAACCAATTAAATCATTCGTTAAAAAAATAGCTTTAGAAACTTTAGCTAATAAATTACCGCCTGGAGTTGTTCTAAATGTCAATTTCCCGAAACTAAAAGAAACAGAAATTAAAGGCATCAAAGTTTGTCGTCAAGCGAAAGCTTATTACGCGCAAAAATTTGACAAAAGACAAACTCCTTTTGGAAAAGATTACTACTGGCTTGCCGGCAAATTTGTAAACGAAGATCAAGGCGAAGACACAGACGAATGGGCTTTGGAAAACGGCTATATTTCTGTTGTTCCAGTACAATTTGACCTTACGGCACACCACTCTATTCAACAACTTAATACTTGGAAATTAAATGATTAAAGAAATACTTGTCGGTTTTATAATCGGAATTTTTACAGCTCTTTTAGGAAGTTACCTGTTTGTCACGTTTTTTACAACTTTTGACATTTCTTCTGGTCTTCATATCATAAAACAGCAGGGATATCTTGGAAAAATCATTACACTGGGAACGCTTTTAGATCTTGCTGTATTTGCAATTCTTTTAAAAAGAAACAAAGAATTAATGGCTCGAGGCGTAATTTTAGCGGTGATTGTTTTGGCAATTTCTACATTAGTTATTTAAATCTTATCTTTGCTTTGTTACAATAATTGCTGTTTACAGCTTTAGCACATTTTCAAAAAAACCAACATGAAGTATTACATAATTGCAGGTGAAGCCTCTGGAGATTTACACGGATCAAATTTAATGAAAGCTTTGTATACTGAAGATCCAGAAGCAGATATTAGATTTTGGGGAGGCGATTTAATGCAAAAAGCAGGCGGAACCCTTGTAAAACATTACCGAGATTTAGCTTTTATGGGCTTTATTGAAGTGGTTTTTAATTTGAAAACCATTTTAAACAATATTAAAATCTGTAAAAAAGACATTTTGGAGTTTCAACCAGATGTTTTAATATTTATTGATTACCCTGGTTTTAATATGCGAATTGCAAAATGGGCAAAAGAATTAGGATACAAAACTCATTATTATATTTCACCTCAAATTTGGGCCTGGAAAGAAAACCGCATCAAAGCAATCAAACAGGATGTCGACAAGATGTTTGTTATTTTGCCTTTTGAAAAAAGTTTTTACGAAGACAAACATCAATTTCCAGTTGATTTTGTCGGACATCCTTTAATCGATGCTATTCAAAATCAGCCTGCTTTTGACGAAACTTCTTTTAGAGCCACAAATAATTTAGGAGAGAAACCTATAATTGCTGTTTTACCTGGAAGCCGTAAACAGGAAATTACCAAAATGCTAAGCGTAATGCTGAGTGTTGTTGATGATTTTCAAGAGTATGAATTTGTGATCGCCGGTGCACCGAGTCAGGAATATGAATTCTATCAGCAATTCCTGAAAAATAAAAACATTGCATTTGTTTCGAATAAAACATACGATTTATTGCGTTCCTCAACTGCTTGCTTTAGTTACTTCTGGAACAGCAACGCTTGAAACAGCACTTTTTAAAGTTCCCGAAGTGGTTTGTTATAAAGGAAGCGAGGTTTCCTATCAAATCGCGAAGCGTATTATTACTTTAAAATACATTTCTCTTGTCAATTTAATTATGGATCAAGAAGTGGTAACCGAATTGATTCAAGCTGATTGTAATACCAAAAGAATTAAAGAAGAGCTTCAAAAACTATTAGAGCCAGAATATCGTAAAAGAGTACTGCAAAACTATGATATTTTGGAACAAAAACTTGGAGGAGTTGGAGCAAGCAAAAAGACAGCAGAACTGATCGTTGCAGATTTAAAAAAATAAAATTTAAGGTTTTGAAAAGAGTACTGATTTTTCTGATTTTGGCAATAACTTTTACTTCTTGTAAGTCAACATCAACAGCCGTATCAAAAAGTGAATCTAAAAAAGCAAATAGATCCTTGGTTAATAATCTAATTGAAAAAGCAACAGACAATATTGGTGTTCGCTATAAAGTCGCAGGAACAACAAAAAGTGGTTTTGACTGTTCTGGATTAGTTTACACGACTTTCGAAAGTGAAAACATTAAGCTTCCACGAAGTTCTTACGATCAGGCAAAAGTTGGAAAAGTAATTCCGCTGAATGATGCCAAAAAAGGTGATCTTATTTTCTTTAAAACCAACAAAAGCAAACAGATCAATCATGTTGGATTAATTACAGAAGTCAATTCTGATGAAGTTAAATTTGTACATTCTTCTACTTCAAAAGGTGTCATTATTTCTTCAACAAAAGAAGCTTATTACAAAAATTCTTTTGAGCAGGTCAATAGAGTTATTTTCTAAAAATATTTAAAATAGATTATTTTTCTTACAAATATTTAATACTTTTAAACCATGAAAGTATTAGATTTTCCGTTGGTTAAAATTACCATTGCCTTTATTTTTGGAGTTATAGCTTCTTACTATTTGCATTTTTCTATTTCAATGATAGTGATTCCTCTTTCATTGTCCTTATTATTCTTTTGCTTTACTTACTTTAGAAATTTAAAATACAAGAAAAAATATATTTCATTTGGTCTATCTGTCTATTTTCTCTCTTTTTTTATTGGTGCTTTAACCTTTTTGAGCCACACCGATAATCTTCAAAAAGATAATTATACACATTGCCAGACTGCATTTGAAAAATCACAATCCGTAACTTTAATTCTTAGAGAAAAATTAAAAAGCAATGATTATAGTGATCGCTACATTGGTCATATAAAATCAATCTCTAATAAGTATTATACAGGAAAAATTATAGTTAACATTGAAAAAGACAGCACTCAAAATTTTTTGATAATTGGCAATATTATTAAAATTCAAACGACTTTACAAGCCAATAAATCAAATAAAAACCCCAATCAATTTGATTACAGTAAATACTTGGCAGACAAACAAATTTATGCTCAGATTTATTGTCAAAAAAAAGAAATAGCAGTCAGCAAAACCATTACGAAAGACATTTGGTATTATTGTGCCAAACTGCATGCTAGAATTATCTCCAATCTGGAGAAATCTAAATTCAACAAGTCCGAAATGAATGTTGCATTGGCACTGATTTTAGGACAGCGACAAGAAATTTCACAAGACATTATTCAAGATTATCAATACTCTGGAGCGACACACATTTTGTCTGTTTCTGGTTTACATGTCGGTTTTATAATGCTCTTTATCACTTTTATATTAAAGCCAATTCCAAATACAAAAAAAGGTTCTTTCATCAAACTTGCTTCAATTTTGATTTCATTAGCTGGATTTGCCATAATATCGGGTTTATCACCATCAGTATTGAGATCTGTTGTTATGTTTTCTTTTATTGCAATTGGAAATCATTTACGCCGAAATGGAAATATATACCACACTTTATTAGTATCGATTTTATTGATATTACTTTTTGAACCCTATTTCTTGTTTGATGTTGGTTTTCAATTAAGTTATCTGGCCTTATTCTTTATTCTTTGGTTGCGACCAATTTTTAAAAACATTTACAAACCAAAGAACAAATTGACCGTTTACATTTGGGAAGCACTGACCGTTTCTTTCGTCGCACAGATTGGTACCTTGCCATTATGTTTGTATTATTTTCATCAATTCCCAGGTTTGTTTTTTGTCACCAATATTATTATACTGCCAGTTTTGTCCTTTATAATGATTGCCGGAATTATTGTAATGATTATTGCCATTCTTACAAGTCCGCCACTATTTATGACCATGATTTTTGAAAAAAGCATTTATCTTTTAAATCTCATGATTCATGGCGTTGCTTCTGCAGAATCTTTTGTTATTAGAGATATTAGTTTTAATTCTTATTATTTATTTTCCTTTTATCTCTTCATTATTTATTCCATTGTCTGGCTTAAGAAACCAAACTACAACAAACTTATAGTCGTATTTTGCACTATAATTTTAATACAGCTTTCATTTATCTTAACTAAATTTCAAACGGAAACTGGAAAAGAACTAATTGTCTACAACGAAAAAAATAATACACTTATATCGGAACGCACAGGCAAAAATATTGTTCTTTTTACAAGAGATACCACTTTCAATAAAAACAAGAGCAATAGGAATCTAAATATGTATCTCGTTGGAAATTCTATTGCCTTAACCAAGGTCAAAGAGATTAAAAATTTGATGTTCTTTAAAAACAACAAAATTCTTATAATTGACAGCACGGGAATTTATCCTTCTAATACAGCGCCAGAAATTTTGATTCTTACGCAGTCTCCAAAAGTAAATCTAGACAGAGTACTAAAAGAAATCCGTCCGAAAATTATAATTGCCGACGGCTCAAATTCAAATTCCATTCAGAAATCTTGGAAGAACAGCTGTTCCAAAAAAAATATCCCTTTTCATTCTACGAAGGAAAAGGGATACTATAAATTGTAATTTTTTTTATTCTGGATTTAAAATCAAATTAGATTCAGAAATCCAAGCTCTAACGCCCGAAGACATATAGGAAATAAGGCCCAGTTTATTAAAATTGGTTTTTCCTTTTCTAACAGCGACTTCGGTAAAACATACCTGCGGAATCTCTTCGATACCAAAAGCATTTTTTAATCTAAGGTTTTGTTCTTTTGCCGCATCCGCAACTGTAGGATCTGAAAGGTCTAATTTTACAAGAATAACGTTTTTACGAGACCATTCTTCAAAATCACGAGTAGCAAAAATTTCATTTTGAAGTTGTGGATTTACACCTTGACCTGTAAAAAAATCAACAATGGTTTCCTTTTTTTCTGCACTTGTGGCTACAGCTTCATTGATGTCTGTTTTCCATATTATGCTTTGAGACTGCATCAAAAATGGACTTAAAAATAGTAGTAGGATAAGTAGTTTTTTAGGCATATAATTTTGGATTTGGTTATGTTAATAAAATCGAAAATAGTATAAAAAAGACATCAAATCAATTATTTAATGAATTAATAACCAAGTTCTAAACATTAAAATCAAATTAATAATAAACTGACTCTTTTTTAATAAATGTTAAATAAACACTACTAAAAAAAGCAAATTCTTTACAGAAACTGCACTAATAAAAAAATCCCTTCTTTGCGGCGCAAAAAAGGGATTAAAAAAATTAAATGAAAGTTAAATGAAATCGTATCATTCTGCTGGATGTAAAATCGAATTCGATTCTGCAATCCAAGCTTTTGCTCCTCCAGGCTTATAAGCAATTTTTCCTAGAGAACTGAATGTTGTTTTGTTTTTTCTTACTGATGCCAATGCAAAACATACTTCTGGAAGATCTTGAACACCAAATGCATTTTTCAGTTTTACATTTTGTTCGCGATCGCTGTCAGAAGCGTTGACATCTGAAAGATCCAGCTTTACTAAAATCACGTTATCACGCGACCAAACGGCAAAGTCAGGAGTTTTAAAAATTTCGTTTTGAAGATTGTCTGGTACACCTGAGGCAGTGAATAGAATCATCATTGGTTTTCTTTGGTCATTACTTATCGCAATAGCATCGGTCATGTTAGTCCTCCATGCTAAATTTTGCGCTTTCATCATAAATGAACCTAAAAAAAACAGTAGGATAAGTAGTTTTTTAGTCATATTAATTGGTTTTGGTTAGATTAGCATGACGAAATTAACATTATATTTTAATTTTCCAATTTTTATTAGCACAAAAAATACATTATATGTTTTTTTATTTACAATAAAATATCAAATAATCAAAACAAGAAAATATGTTGAGAAATTTTTCTTACTAAACAAAAAAAGCCCCTTACAAACGTAAGAGGCTTCTATTATTTTTTTAAGTTTAAAACTTATGATTTCTTTGGATGAACAATTCCTTCGGCAATAGTTAACCAAGCAGATGGTCCACCGGCCACATAACCTGTTTTACCAAGACCTTTAAAATTCACTTTTCCGTCTTTAGATTCTGCACTAGTGAAGAAAATAGTTGGAAAACCTTGAATACCGAAAGCTTGCTGTAGTTCATTATTTTGACTTCTAAGCTCTGGTGTTTGAGCAACACCTCTTGGATAATCCAGCTCTACTAAAACAACATTTCCAGCGACCCATTTTTTGAATTCGTCTGTTTTTAAAACTTCATTCTGCAGACGAATACACCAGCCGCACCAGTCACTTCCTGTAAAGAACAACAACATTGGTTTTTGCTCTTTGTTGCTTACAGTAATAGCTTCTCTTACATCTGTGTACCATTTTAATTCTTGTGCCTGAACATTCACCGCACCAATTAAAAACATAGCAATAAGTACTATTTTTTTCATATTGAGAAATTTTTCACAAATTTACATAAAAACAGAATACGCTAGTATCTATTTTACTTCTTGCATTAATTTTTTAAGCATAGGTGAAATTGCAATTAAAACAACTCCCGCTACAAGTGAATAAATCGCTAATTGATAATATCCTTCTGTATACGATTGTAATTTAGACATTAATGTATCGCCTGTATTTGATCTTGATATTTCAGCACCAAGTTTTCCTGCCGCCAACTGTCCAAATGCACTTGCCAAAAACCACAATCCCATCATCATTCCGAACAATCTCTTTGGAGAAAGTTTCGTAATAATTGACATTCCGATTGGCCCTAAACAAAGCTCACCAATGGTCGTTACCAAATAAGCAAAAGTAAAGACATTTAAAGAAGCAATTCCTTTTGCATTAGCAAAAAACTTTGTCAAGTAGAAAATATAAAATGAAGCCGCCAAGAATAAAAATCCAATTCCGAATTTAATCAATGTATTAGGCTCAATTTTTCTTTTTCCCATCCAGATCCATAGCAAACCAATCAGCGGACTTAAAACCACTACAAAGAATGTATTCGAACTGTTATTTATAATATTCGGATCAATTGTAAAAAACAATAATTTATTATCTAAATTATCTTTTGCAAAAAGCGATAAAGAACCACCGCTCTGCTCATAAATGGCATTAAATAAAAGATAAAAAACCACAAACAGGAAAGTCGCAAAAAGCTTCTTCTGCATTTTTATATCTCCCAATTTCAACAATTCATAAGCAAAATACACAACAGCAATAATACCAATTGTATACATGAAATAATCAGTATAATCGGTGTTTTTTACCATTATAAAAATGAAAGGAATACTTAAAAGAGAGAGTACATAAACTGCAATTTCTCGAATTCTTCTTTTAGATGGTTTTAAATCTAATAAGGGAGAATCTCCAATTGGACCTAAATATTTTTTAGTAAATAAAAATGTAATTAATCCCAAAAGCATTACCAAAGCGACCGATAAAAAGCACAACTGCCAAGAATAATATTTCCCTAAATAAACACATAAAGCACCTCCAAAAAGACCTCCAACATTTATTCCGGCATAAAACATTCCGTAACCAGCATCTCTTCTTCCGTCATCCTCTTTATACAATTCCCCAACCATCGAAGAAACATTCGGTTTAAAGAAACCAGTTCCAATAATAGAGAAAGCGATTCCGTAGTAAAACATTTCCTGAGGAGAAAAAGCAATCAAAAGATTTCCAAGAATCATTACGATCGCTCCAAAAAATAATGACTTTTTAAATCCTAAAATTTTATCAGCAAAAATACCGCCGACAAAAGTAAACGCATATACAAAAGCCTGAATAGCTCCGTATTGTAAATTGGCATGTTCATCTTTCAAAAAAAGCTGATCAACCATAAATATCGTGAGTACGCCGCGCATTCCGTAAAAACAGAAACGCTCCCACATTTCAACAAAAAACAAGTACCACAATTGCTTTGGGTACTTGCCTTCAAAATTTTGAATTTCTTCTAATGTAATTTTCTTTTCCATTTTATCTAACACCGTGCATCATCTTTTTCAAGAATGGAGTCAAAGCAAATAATATAATTGCCGCGATACCTGTAAGCACCACAAATACCATAAAGAACTCATATAAATTGTGGATTTCAAATCCAGCAAAAAAGTGATTATGAGCACTAATTTGGTCGTCGCTCTAAAAGAGCTAATTGCTCTGCAGTAGGCACTACTTTATTATCTAAAACTGCTTGAAGATCGATTCCTAATTCTTTTGCTTTTGCAAATTTATCTCCAGTTGCAGGCAGGATAGAACCTAAAGTTCCTCCTAACGCATAACCTGAAGCATTAGACAAGAAAAATACTCCGTAAAGCAAAGATGCGAAACGTTTTGGAGATAATTTACCAACCAATGATAATCCGATTGGTGACAAACATAACTCAGCACAAGTATTTAAAAAATATAAAAGAATAAGCCATTTTACCAATAACAATCCAGAAGTTCCGATATAAGAAACCTGAGTTGCGATCATAAAGAAACTTATAGAGATAACAACTAAACCTACAGCCAATTTTACAGGAGAAATAGGCTCTTTTCCTTTTGCTCTTAAAGTATCCCAAAGAATACTAAATGGAACTGCTAACAGAACAACAAATAATCCGTTAAAGATTTGAACCATCGAAGGTGGCATCTGCCAGCCAAAGAAATTTCTATCTGTTTGGTTGTCTGCAATAAAAGTCAATGACGAACCTGCCTGCTCAAAAGTCGCCCAAAAGAAAATAATGAAAAATGAAACGATGTAAATTACAATGATTCTATCTCTTTCGATTTTCGTTAATGAAGTATCAGAAATAATCAATCCTGCTAACGCTATACCACTAGAATATATCAATGTATAAATTAAATTCTGCCCCACAACATAGTGAAAGAAGAAACCTAAAGCGATAAAAGCAATTCCTGCAATAGCTAAAGCTTTATTAGAAAAATTAGCTGTCTGCGCCTCTCCTTCTTCAAAATCTTCTGCTACATTTTTAGAAGGCAAACCTCCTAATGGTCTTCCTTCTGGAGAAACCACATATTTATTTTTTAAGAAATAGAAAAGGATTGTTCCTAATAACATTGCAACAGAAGCCGCCATGAATCCCCATCTAAAAGCGTGGATATCTCTAATTCCTCCAGCGTCTTTCACGTCTCCCAACAAAGGACAAATAGACTGACCTAAAAAAGCCCCTATGTTAATCCCCATATAGAAAATAGTAAAAGCACTATCTAATTTTGTTTTTTCTTGTTTTGGATATAAACTTCCAACCATACTTGAAATGTTTGGTTTGAAAAATCCGTTACCAAAAACAATTACACCCAGTGCAGAGTACATTATGATTTTTGCTAAACTTAAATTAGATTCAAAAATACTACCACTAGTAAATAAAAGCATTTGTCCAATTGCCATCAACAAACCGCCTAATAAGATACAGTTTCTGTTTCCTAAAAAACGATCGGCAATAAAACCACCTAACATTGGCGTTAAGTAACAAAGCCCTAGAAAACCTCCATAGATTAAGGAGGCTTCTTCTTCTTTCATTAATAATGAATTTACAAGAAATAAAGTCAATAAAGCCCGCATTCCATAAAAATTGAACCGCTCCCACATCTCCGTTCCAAACAATACCCAAAGTCCTTTTGGATGTGCAGTTTTTACTTGAGTTTCTCCCATATTATTCTTTTATTTAATTAAAAAGTTTAAAGATTTAGATTATAAGTTCTCTTTAATAAAATTTGTCATTTTATTATAAAGCTGAATTCTTGTTTTTCCTCCGTAAATACCGTGATTTTTATCTGGATAAATTTGAGATTCAAACTGTTTGTTAGCCTGAATTAAAGCTTCCATCATCTGCATAGAGTTCTGAACGTGAACATTATCGTCACCAGAACCGTGAATCAATAAAAATTTACCTTTTAATTTATCTACGTGATTAATTGGTGAATTTTGATCGTATCCGCTTGCATTTTCTTGTGGCGTCTGCATATATCTTTCTGTATAAACGCTGTCATAAAATCTCCAGTTCGTTACCGGAGCAACCGCGATTGCCATTTTGAAAACATCATTTCCTTGGAAGATACAATTAGAAGCCATAAAACCACCATAGCTCCATCCAAAAATACCAATTCTAGAAGGATCAACATAAGAATAAGATCCAAGTACTTTAGCAAGATCAATTTGATCTTCTACTTCATATTTTCCTAATTCTTTTTGAGTAACTTTTTTAAATTCTGCTCCTTTAAATCCAGTTCCTCTTCCGTCAACACAAGCTACAATATAACCTTGTTGCGTAAGTGACAAGAACCAATAATCATCAGAATTATTCCAATCATTATTTACCTGCTGTGATCCTGGACCAGAATATTGGTACATGAAAACTGGGTATTTTTTTGAAGGATCAAAATCTTTTGGTTTTAAAATCCAAGCGTTTAATTCGTTTCCTTTTGCAGTTTTTAAAACGATAAATTCTTTTGCAGGCAAGTTATACTCTTTCAATTTATCAGCAAGCGCTTGATTGTTTTCTATAACCTGAATTTCTTTTCCTGTTTTAGACTCATTTAAAGTGTAAGTCGTAGGTACTAAATTACTTGAGAAAGTAGTGATAAAATATTGGAAGTTCGGGCTTAAAGTTGCGAGCACTTGTTCCTGTTTTTTTAGATAAACGTAATTTATTTTTTCCGTCTAATCCAATTCTGTAAAGATCTCTATTGATCGAACCATTTTCTGTAGATTGATAGAAAATAGTTTTAGTTTTTTCGTCAAATCCGTAGTATGACGTTACTTCCCAATTTCCTTTTGTAACTTGAGTTTTAAGTTTTCCGGTTTTGTCATATAAATAAATATGATTAAAACCATCTTTTTCGCTTGTCCAGATGAAACTATTATCTTTTAAGAAAGTTAAATTATCTGTTACATCAACATACGCTTTGTCTTTTTCATTCAAAACCACTTTTGCAGTAGACAGTATTTCCATCAACAAATAATAAATCCAGATTATCTTGGTGACGGTTTAAAACTTGTGCAGAAAGCACATTTGCATCGGTTGTCCATTGCAGTCTTGCAATATAAAAATCATTGTATTTTCCTAAATCTACTTTTTTTGTTGTCACTAGCTGACTACATCATATATATGTAATGAAACTACTGAGTTTTTTTCTCCAGCTTTAGGATATTTAAAAGTTTCAACTGTAGGATATAAATCTTTATGGAACATTGACATTGAAAACTCAGGAACCTGGCTTTCGTCAAAACGAATGTAAGCTACTTTTTTACTGTCTTTGCTCCAGTCAAAAGCGCGGACAAAAGCAAATTCTTCCTCATAAACCCAGTCCGTAATACCATTAATTACAGCATTCTTTTTACCATCTGTAGTAATTGCAGTCGATTTTTTAGAAGCTACATCGTATACATATAAGTTATTTTCTCTAGCGTAAGCAATTTTTGAACCATCAGGAGAAAAAGTCGGCTCTTGAATTTGAAAATCAAAAAGTTTAGACAAAGATTTTGAAGCAATATCATATAAAAAATAATCCGCAGTAAAAGAGTGACGGAAAATCTGATTAGTGTTACAAGCAATTAAAATCTTCTTTTCTGATGCATCAAAAATATAACTATCAATTCCTTGCGCTAGTTCTTTATGATTTTTAGTATCAATTAAATTAGATACTTTTTTTAAAGTTGCAAAATCATATAAATCAATCTGCATGCTTCTGTTTGTTCTATCAACATTTAATACAGTATATTGGTCAGTATTTTTTAGTGATTGAAGCTCATCCATTCCTTTTGCTCGGAATGTTCCGCCATAAATATTTTCGATAGTGATTTTTTGTTGGCCAAAAACGGTCGCAACTAGAAATAAAAGTATTACAGTAATTTTACTTGTACTCATTACAATTAATTTAAATATAAAAAAGAGCCCAATTTTAGTAAAAAAAATAAACATAATACACATATTAAGTGTTAAATGTTAAAAAAAATAACGATTGCGTGCTTTCCAACTTTAAAATACATTTTAATCAAATCTCTTAAAATGGTATATTTGCTCGCAACATTATTATTTAATATACTGAGAATGAACAACGCTGTTGCTGGATTTTCTAAATTATCCAAAAAAGAAAAAATAAACTGGATTGCAAATGAATATTTTTCGAACCCTGAAGAGGCGCAAAATATTATAAGAAATTACTGGAATACAGATGAAAAGCTTCAGCAATTGCATGATGAATTTATCGAAAACACCATTACAAACCTTTATATCCCACTTGGAGTCGCTCCGAACTTTTTAATCAACGGAAAATACAAAACCATACCAATGGCTATTGAAGAGAGTTCTGTGGTTGCAGCGACGATCTAAAGCGACAAAATATTGGTCTACCCGAGGCGGATTTAAAACCACGATTATTAATACCGAAAAAATTGGCCAGGTTCATTTTACTTATAATGGTGATGCAGAAAAACTAAAAAACTTTTTCGAACTAATAAAACCTAAATTTTTATCAGAAACTCAAAGCATTACCAAAAACATGCGGCGAGCGTGGCGGCGGTATTTTAGATATTAAACTAAAAGACAAAAGAAGCTTACTCGAAAATTATTATCAGCTTCATGCTACTTTTGAAACGAAAGACAGCATGGGAGCAAATTTTATAAATTCTTGTTTAGAACAGTTTGCATCTACTTTAAAAGAGGAAGCTAAAAATAATGACTTATGCGAGAATGATGAATCACTAGAAGTCATAATGAGTATTTTGTCTAATTATGTTCCAAATTGTCTCGTTCGAGCAGAAGTTTCCTGCCCAATTGAAGAGTTAACCGAAAAGCATATTAACGATCCCAAAGAATTTGCAGAACGTTTTGTGCAGGCAGTACAAATCGCCGAAGTTGAACCTTTTAGAGCCGTAACACATAATAAAGGTATAATGAACGGTGTCGATGCCGTAGTGCTTGCAACAGGAAATGACTTTAGAGCTGTAGAAGCTGGCGTGCATGCGTACGCTTCTAAAAACGGGCAATATGCAAGTTTGTCCCACGCAAAAATCGAAAACGGAATTTTTACTTTCTGGCTTGAAATACCTCTTGCCCTCGGAACCGTTGGCGGCTTAACTTCTTTACATCCTTTAGTAAAATTGTGTTTAGACATTCTGGAAAAACCTTCCGCACAGGAATTAATGGAAATTGTTGCCGTTGCCGGTTTAGCACAAAATTTTGTCGCGGCTGCGCTCCCTTACCACTACCGGAATCCAGGAAGGCCACATGAAAATGCACTTAAATAATATCATCAATCAATTTGAAGCTACCGAAGAAGAACGTCAATTAATCAAAATCCACTTTAAAAAAACAGCCGTTACTCACAGTGCTGTGGTAGAATTTATTGAAAACTTAAGAAAATAATTTGGAGCTATTCCCGCTATTCGTTACAATCTTTTCCTTTTTTAAAGAAAAAAAGCAAAAGGATTTCCACTGCTATCGGGGCTAAAAAATAACGCATGAAAAAAACATTTTACAGTAACGGAAAACTTTTTATCGCCGGAGAATATCTGGTTTTAGACGGAGCAGATGCTTTTGCGTTACCTACACGATTTGGACAAAGTTTAGTAATTGAAGATGGCGAAGACAAAGAAATAGAATGGAAAAGTTACGACTACGACAAACACGTGTGGTTTGAAGAAACGATTTCATTTGAAGAAATTATTACCAATCCCGAAGTAAAGGTCGAAAACATTAAATCAACTTTAATTGATATTTTACACGAAGCTTATGTTTTAAATCCAAAATTTATCGATGAGTCAAACGGTTTCAAAATCAAAACAGAATTGTCGTTTCCAAGAAATTGGGGATTAGGAACTTCTTCAACACTTATAAACAATATTGCTCAGTGGGCAGATGTTAATGCGTTTACTTTACTAAACAATAGTTTTGGAGGAAGCGGCTACGACATTGCCTGCGCACAAAATGACACACCAGTTTTGTATCGTGTTAAAGATAATTTTGTTGAACCCGTTGAGTTTAATCCTGATTTTACAGAACATATCTATTTTGTTTATTTGAATAAAAAACAAAATAGCAAATCAGCAATATACGCTTACAACAATAACAAAAATCATCATTTAGCAACAAGCGTAGCCAAAAACAATAAAATTACCCACGACATTCTTCATGCCAAAACTCTAAAAGAATTTGCTTTAGCAGTGCGGCGTCACGAAATTCACTTAAGTAATATATTAGAAATGCAGACCGTAAAAGAAGCTGTTTTTCCAGATTTTGATGGCGTAATTAAAAGTCTAGGTGCTTGGGGAGGTGATTTTGTAATGGTAGTTTCTAAAGAAAATCCAAAAGAGTATTTCTTAAATAAAGGATATGAAACGATCTTTACCTACGAAAAAATGATTCTAAGTAATTAGTAATTTACTTTCTTATTTTTGACATGTTTAGTTTCCAAACGTCGAACAGATTGGTTTTCTTGTTCATTCGATTCTATTAGTCTATTATGCAGACGCTCAGCCATTTTTTCAATGCTATTCGTTATAGAATCGTAAACAAGTTCCATTCTGCGATGTTTTTCTTCTTTTACTGCTTTTAAAACATCTTCAACAAAAATCTTATCGTATTTTTCAGCTACAGAATCATGTGTATTAGTTAATCGTATCACATAATCGTTACTTAAGATGGTAACTTTAAAATGCTGTTCATCGTTACTTAAATAATATTTTCCACCCAATTCATCTACATTGATGTCGGTCGTCGCTAACTTTTAAAAGCTCAGTAATGATTCCAAAAATATGACTTTCAATTTTGGTATATACTCTTGGCTTCTTTCTAAAAAAATTAAAAGTAAAAAACATTAAATGTTTGATTATTAAAGTATTTGTTTCTGGGATTTTAATTGTCTTTATTTCAACATACTGAAAACAAAAAAATATGTTAAAATTAAAAATCGGACAAATTAACTGCAATAATTTGAATACCGCAAATATTTTAAATTAAATTTCGATTATTCCCATATAATATAAGAAAATTAGCTAAAAATTATTGCAAATTAAATTATAGGATTTTAAATAATAAAGAAAACCCGAAACATCAAATGACGTTTCGGGTTTCTATAATTTTAATTACTACTATTTAGTAATTGAATTGTAATCTGTTATCTTCAATTTTAGCATTATTTTTCAATGCTGGTAATAATCTGCTTGCATCATTTGCGCTTTGAGATTTTACTTTCTCAACATACTCAGCATGATTAGCAATTGCAGGAGCTTTTACTGTTTTAATGTTTTTTACAACATAAACTCCAGTGTTTCCTTCAATAGGTGTAGAGATTTTGTTTGCGACTAGTGCAAATGCATTACCTACAACTCTTGGCTCTTGCCCAACTCCACCAGGTAAAACTGGATTATCTAATGTTACATCTGCCGCTTGTTGAACAGCAACTCCAGCGGCTTTAGCAATAGCTTCAAGACTAGAACCTTCCATCTTTTTCTTTAAGATTTCAGCTTTTTTCTTGTTTTTCAAGATTGGCTCAACGTATGGTCTTGCCATTGTAACAGAAACTAAACCTGATTTGTTCTCACCTTTATATTGTGCGATCACGTGTCCGATGTTTGCAATTTCAAAACGCTTAACATCTCCTTTGCTTGTTTCTTTATCAAAAGCCCATCTTACGATGTTACGTTGGTTTCCTAATGGTCCAAATGCTTCATCCATAGCTTTAGCATCAACTGGCTGAGCCACTTTTAAACCTAATTCTTTTGCTTCAGACGATTGAAGTCTTTATCAGCAAGCATCCATTTCGAATTTAGTTGCTAAAGTAAATACTTTGTCAGAAGTAGTTTCAGAAGGCTCAATTTTCTGAGCGATTGTAGCTAAACGAATACCGTCTTGTTTATCTGTAATTTTGATAATGTGAAATCCAAAAGGAGTTTCTACTAAACCAACTTTACCAATTCCGTTATTGAATACAAAATCATTAAATGGTTTTACCATTTGGTTTGGACCAAAATATCCTAAATCACCACCTTGTTGTGCAGATGAATCATCAGAACTTGTAAAAGCCAACATCATGAAACTATCTGGATTAGCTTGAACTTGCGCTAAAATTTCTTCAGCTTTAGCCTTAGCTTCTTCTTTTGTTCTTTTTTCTTTTGCCGATGGAGTTTGAGAACCATCGTATGCAATTAAGATATGACTAGCTTTTGCGTTAACTCCAGCTTTAAATCCTAAAGATTTAGAAATTGCATAATATCTTCCATAAACATATGGTCCGTAAATTGCTCCAGCAGGTAAGCTGAATAATTTATCAGCATCAACAGCTGGTAAAGCATTTTTAGGAACATAAGTAGAATCGTAAGGAACATCAGAATTTGAATTTACAAATTCAGCAATGTTAGTCGCGTTTCTAAATCCTGGCAATGTATCATTTTTGTTTGTTTTAGCGTTGTAAACAACACTTCCAGACAATAATGCATTTAACTTAGTTTTTATTTCAGCTTCATCTTCTTTAGAAGCTTTATCTTCAACTAAAACATATTGAATTTCACGAGTAGCATCTGCTTTGAATTTCTTCTCGTTTTTCTTCATATAGTCAACAATTTCTGAATCAGAAATTTTTACTTCACTGTCTTTAATAGAAGAATAAGGTGCTTCATGACGTAAGCAAAACTTACTTTATTAGCTTCCATTTCATACTTTAATTTTCCTTCACTAGCAGTTGTGTAAAGTCCTGACTTAATTAAAGTACTATAGATTTGAAATTTTGCATTCAATTCAGCATCTTTCTCTTTTTGAGCGATGTATTGTGTCGCTTCAGGATTTGATTTGAAGTAATCTTTAAACTTAACTACGTCAAAAATTCCTGCTCGCATTTAAAAACATTGGATTTTTACCAATATTTGGATCTGATTTTAAAACTTCTAATAAGTGTTTTTCACCTACTCTTAATCCTAATTTATCAAATTGAGATGACAATAAAGCGATTGAAACTTCTTGATCCCAAACTCTGTTTGCGGCTTCAGTGGAAGTAATACCCTGCCCACTTTTTTCAACATTACTAACTTTAACTCTAAAGTCTTCAAATGAAATATCTTTTCCATCGATGCTTCCTACATCTTTTGAACTTTGACCAAATGTTCCTCTTGTAAATAGATCTTGTATTATAAATGCAAATAATGCAAGTGCAATAACTCCTATCAATAAAGCGGAACGCTGTCTAATTTTTGCTAAAACTGCCATTTTATTATCGTTAATTTTATATTCAGTTTGCGAAAATACAATTATCTAGTTAATAACAATACAACTAGCGTTTTATTTTACACATTTTTTTTTAATAATTTAAAAAATCAATCTTTAATTGTCAATTTGACTAGTTCGATCTTCTTATTTGAAGCCTCTTTTATAAAAAAATGATACTTATCTATTACAATTTTGTCTCCTTTTTGTGGGATTTCTTTTGTATGATTGACAATAAATCCTCCTAATGTTCCATAAGAGTCTTCTTCTGGAATCATTAATTTGTACGTTTCATTTAAATACTCAACATCCAAACGCGTTGAAAACAAATATTTACCTTCTCCGATTTGTTCTTCAATTAATTCTTCATCTAAATCATGTTCATCTTCAATTTCGCCAAAAAGTTCTTCAACTATATCTTCAATAGTAATAATTCCCGCAGTGCCTCCATATTCATCTAAAACGACTGCAATATTTTTACGCTTTTTAATCAGCACAGTCAGCACATCTTTTATCAAAATGGTTTCAGGAACAAATTCAACTGTCATTAAAACCGATTTTATGGTCGACGGCTTCTTAAACAAATCAAACGAATGTACATAACCCACAATGTCGTCTAAGGAATTCTGACTTATAATGATTTTAGAATATCCCGTTTCGATAAACATCGCTTTCAGATCATCAACGGTATCAAACAAATCCACATCTACAATTTCGGTTCGAGGCGTCATTATATCACGAGCTTTTACACCTGAAAATTCTAATGCATTTTGAAAAATCTGAATTTCAGAATCTACTTCTTCATCTTCTTCAACTGTACTCATCTGTTCTGTAATGTAGTTACCGAGTTCAATTCTGCTGAATAATTGTATTTGACTTCCTTCGGTTTTAAGGAATTTACTCAATACAAAATCTGCAATCCAAATAAAGAAGGTCGAGATGTAGTAAAATAATCTGTAGAACAAATAGGCTGGAAGAGCCAAAATCTTAATTAAGGAATTGGCATAAATCTGAAAAAATACTTTTGGAAAAAACTCTGAAGTCAATAAAACGACAAATGTTGCCAGAAGAGTCTGAATCAGTATATTCCACCAAGTTGAAAAAACAAAACCAAAATGTGCCATCCAATTCAAAATCAGATCGCCCATAAAAAATCCGTAAACAACCAAAGCTACATTGTTACCAATAAGCATAGCAGCAATAAATTTGGACGGATTTTCGGTGAGTTTAGTTAAGATGCGAGACAAGAAATCGTCCTGCTTCTTTTCTATTTCGAGATAAATTTTGTTGGAGGAAATAAACGCGATTTCCATTCCAGAGAAAAAGGTCGCTAGTATTAAACATATTATTATAATACTAATTTCCATTTTTATTGTTTTTTGTTACGGTTATCGTATTTGTTAAGAAATCTTCTTCTAAAGAAAAACATAAAAATAGCCATTCCTGCGATTACAAAGTAGAAAGGATAGCTTTCGTCACCTTCGTTTAGTTTTACAATACCATCATAAGCAAAAAAAAGTGCAAATGCGATATAGATGAATTGTGTATATTTTAAATAACCCATAATTTTGTTTTATTCTTCATCGGATTCAATTTCACCGCTTATTCGCTGTGAATTAATCACTTTAAAATCTTTACTAAAATCTATTCCCTGACCGTTCGAAACCCCTTTTGCATCGGTAAGTTTAAATTTTCTTTCGGTATAAAACCATTCATTTTTCTGGTCGAAATACAATTGTTCTGTTTCCAAAACCTGCCCTGCTTCTGAAGTGATTTTTACTTTTCCAATCAAATCAATAATTCCGGTATTTTTATACGAAACGGCATAATTCCCTCTTATAAAAGTTCTTTTTTGCTTTTTATCGTATAAGGTAACGTCTATTCCTTTAGGAAATTCTGTAAAAGGAAAATCAAGATTAGAATAATCAAGCATTTTACGGCTTATTAAAATGCCTGAAATGCGTCCAGAATCTGTATACTTTATATTAATTGTATCATTATCACTTGCAGGAACAAATTCTGAGAAGTTAATTTTTTGAACGTCTTTAAAATTACTTTCGCAACCAAAAAACAGCGTCACAGCAAAAACTGTGACAACTATTAGACTATATCTCTTTGGTAAATTCATTTGCCAAATGTAATAAATTGTAATGAGCTTAGAAAAGATAAAATATTATGTTTACTGGAATTTACTCTTCACAAACCATTTGTCGTTGAAAGAGAAACTTAAACTAAAATTCACGTAGTTTTCTTGTACCAAATTAGAAGAAACTGTACCGCGTTTACCAAATTCGATTCCGAAATTTAAGTTTGATAAAGACTGCGGAATAGGAATTCCTGCTCCTAATGTTACTCCAACATCTTTGATAGATTCATTGTTTACAATCAATCCAATTTTTTCATATTTCAAACCTGCTCTATAGGTAATTCTGCTCAAGTAACTTGTAAATGAGTTATAATTAGGAAGATAATATCCTCCAAGAGCATATTTTGAATATTTTTCATAACTAACATTCTCAGCAAGCATTATAATAATTTGCCAATTGTCCGTCTCCTTGGAATGTCATATTTGCTCCTACAAGCCATTTTCTAGCCTCACCAACTCCTAAACCAATACTTAATTTATTAGGAAGTTTTAAGGTTTGTGAATTTACAGGAAGAACATAAGAATCTGGATCACCCTGAACAGAAATTGTTCTGGTATTATCTGAGTTTAAATTACTTGCAAAAGTATAGCTTAAACTAGAAAACATACTAATTTTTTTGTAGACTTTTTTCTGGTACATTGTTCCAAAACTAAAAGCCATACCTGATAACTCTGAAGCGTTTACTTCTGCCGTACCATTTTGAACTCCTGTTATAGCTTCAACTGTTGTAGTTGTAATTTTTCCAAAATTATACTGTGCGTCAACTCCAATATTCCAGTTGCGCATTATTTTATATCCAAGTCCGAAATAAACTTTATTTATACCGCCTTTTCCATCAAGCTGTGAACTTGTCGCTCCTTCTGTTGCAGAATTATCGGTAAGAATTTTATAACCTACTGAAGTTACTGGTATTAATCCAAATGAAGCACCAAATTTTCCCATCGGAATTCCTAATGCTAAATAATCAAAAGTACTGCGCTGTGCTTTTTCAGATTGTGTACTTGTTTTTAAATTAGAAGTTGCAAAAGTTCCTCCAACTGTAAAAGTGGTTTGTATTAAGCTGGCATAACTTGCAGGATTTTCTAAATTTAAATGAATCGTATCTTGCTCCACTGCAACCCCGGCCATAGATCTATTTTCAAGAGTTCCCTTGAATCTCACATCTCCTATTCCGAAAAAAAGAATAAGGTGAAGCAGTACCTTGCTGAGCAAATGAAACGAACGATATAAGCAAACAAGCGCTTATTAATACTTTTTTAATCATTGTCGATTTTATATTGATATGTTTGGTTCAAACTCTCTAGAAGGAAATTTGAATTGGCAAATATGGTATTTTTTAATCGTTTAGCCAAAAAATCTGCATCGTCGCCCGTTAAAATTATGATAAAATTTGAAAACTGTTTTCGATATTCATCGATAAAACCGTCAATCTCATAGACGAAACCATTGACAACACCAGAATGTATGGCTTGTTGTGTTGAGTTTCCTATATATGTTTCAGGTGCTTCTAATGTAAGTAACGGCAGTCTGGCCGTAAAATTATGCAGTGATTCATATCGCGACCGAAGACCTGGAGATATAGCGTCGCCCAGATAATTATCATTTTCGTCGATAAAATCGTAGGTTATGCAAGTTCCCGCATCAATAACTAATCTGTTTTTTTTAGGAAATTGCAATGTCGCTCCAGCGACCAAAATCATACGGTCTATTCCTAAAGTTTTTGGTGTTGCATATTTATTGGTGAACGGAAAAATATCTTCGTGCGTAAAAAAATGAATTTTTAATTGTTTTTCGAATGTCAAAAAGGATTGTTTTTCGATGCTTCCGACTGATGCAACAACCAAATCGGAGCAGTTTGGGAATTTTTTTAAAATTTTTTTAATTTTTTCTTCGAGCTCTTTTTTCTCAAAAATAAAATTCTCTAGAGAAGTATTTCCCTCAAAGACAGATGCTTTAATTCGAGTGTTTCCAATATCAACAGTTAAAACCATTTTGCTTTTTTGTTTTTGCGAAGATACGAATTGATTTTTTTTCTTAAATGTTTTGGATAAACGGAAAATGATTCTATCTTTGCACCCGCAATGAGCACAACACGGTACCTTAGCTCAGATGGTAGAGCAATGGACTGAAAATCCATGTGTCCCTGGTTCGATCCCTGGAGGTACCACCAAAACCCACTCAACAGAGTGGGTTTTTTGTTTTAAACATGTTTTTTTACAAATGCATTATTTATATATCCTGTATTCAAAATCTTCTGAAAAATTCTACATAGGGGAAACAAATGATATCACTGAAAGAATTTCAAAACATAGAGATCACTTTTACACCAATTCTTTTACCAAAATTGCTAATGACTGGGAAGTAGTTTTATCTTTTATTTGTAACGATAGAGACGAAGCCCTATATCTTGAAAATTTTATTAAGAGAATGAAAAGCAAAATTTTTAATAATAAAATAATAGCAGATCCATCAATTCTTAAAGATATTCTCAATAAAAGAAAATCATAATGTGTCCCTGGTTCTCCCGAAGCCTCGGGACTGGAGGTACCACCAAAACCCACTCAACAGAGTGGGTTTTTTGTTTTTTTATACGTTTTGTTCTTAACCGCAAAGTGCACTAAGATTTACGCAAAGGTCCGCAAAGTTTAAATTTAAACTTTGCGGACCTTTGCGTTTTTTCTTTGTTTTCCGTTTCTGCGATCCAGAGGAAAAATAAATTACATCCCGAAATTGATATAGCCCGCGGTTTCAACCGCGGGGATATAAATTGAAAACAAACAACTCCCCAACGGTTAAAACCGTTGGCTATGTTTCTACATGAGTTCAGATTACCTTTGCGTTTTTTCTTTGTGTACTTTGCGGTTAAATTTTACTAGAATATATTTTCCACTTCTGCGATCCAGAGGAAAAATAAATTACATCCTGAAATTCATATAACTCCCCTACGGTTAAAACCGTTGGATATGTTTCTCCATGAGTTCAGATTACCTTGACGTTTTTTGTTTGTGTATTTTGCGGTTAAATCTCATAAGTCAACAAATTAATAGTTTTTGTTAAAAAAGTATTAAGTGAATAAAAAAATATCTTCTATATTCGTAAAACTATATTTTTAACTTTCATTTATTAACAAGATCTCAAAGCAGTTTTATGAGCGAAACTTCTACTAAGGGCATTTGGAAAGTAATTTCAGCCTCTTCTATGGGCACCATGATTGAATGGTACGATTTCTATATTTTTGGCAGTCTGGCTGTCGTTATTTCGACTAAATTCTTTCCCAGTGATAATCCAACTGCGGCATTTTTATCAACTCTTGCCACTTTTGCGCCGGATTTGTAGTTCGCCCATTTGGCGCTTTGTTCTTTGGGAGGCTTGGAGATATTATTGGTCGGAAATATACTTTCATGGCTACTTTATTATTAATGGGCGGTTCTACTTTTTTAATTGGATGTATTCCGAGTTATGAAACAATTGGTTTTCTTGCTCCTTTATTAGTTCTCATTTTACGTTTGCTTCAAGGACTTGCTCTTGGCGGAGAATACGGCGTGCGCAAGAACTTATGTAGCAGAACACGCTCCTGCCGGCCAAAAAGGTTATTGGACTTCTTGGATTCAAACTACTGCAACTGTTGGTCTCTTTATTTCTTTAATGGTTATTCTGGCAACTAAAAATATCCTATCTCCAGAAGCTTTTGATTTATGGGGATGGCGCGTTCCTTTTTGGGTTTCGATCGCAATGGTGGGCGTTTCCTATCTTATTCGAAAAAAATATGGATGAGTCTCCTGTTTTTGCAAAAGCTAAAAAAGAAGGAACTACGAGCACAAATCCGTTAAAGGAAAGTTTTGGGAACAGATACAACATGAAATTTGTTTTACTTGCTTTATTTGGAGCTACAATGGGGCAAGGCGTTGTTTGGTACACGGGACAATTTTATGCCATGAGTTTCATGAAAACAGTTATGAATATTGACTCTTCGCAAGTTGATGAATTATTAGGTATTGCACTTTTAATTGGAACACCTTTTTTTATTATTTTTGGATGGCTGAGCGATAAAATCGGACGTAAATATATTATGATGTTTGGAATGCTGATCGCTATATTATCTTATAGACCTATTTATAAGACGATGTACAACACAACAGACATCAGCCAAAAAACGGAAATTGCAGAAAATCCAAAAGAAACGAAAGAGGTAAGAGCGGATGGAAGTTCTATCGTTACGACACAGAAAAAATACACCGACGGCACAACCGTTTTTGAGAAAAAAACGTACATAGAAAAAAAGGATGTGCAATCCAGCATTTCGATCACAATTAATTCAAGCGATAAATGGACATTAATTTTATTAGTTTTTATTCAGGTACTCTTTGTAACAATGGTTTATGGGCCAATTGCCGCCTTTTTAGTCGAAATGTTTCCAACTAAAATCAGATATACTTCGATGTCACTTCCTTACCATGTAGGGAACGGTATCTTTGGAGGATTACTTCCTGCTATTTCTACTTATTTTGTAACTCACGCCAAAACAGCCGGCAAACCAGATTATTACCTGAACGGTTTGTGGTATCCTATTGTTATTGCAGGAATCTGCTTTGTAATTGGAATGATTTATATTGACAACAAAAACAAAACTACTCACCTTTAAAATTTAAAAAAATGAATGCGATTAAACAAGTTTTAGGGGCTTTATGGATTGCTTTAGCAATTGCAAGCAGCTTATTTCTGTGTATTTGAATTTGGTCTCCCAAAACTACTTTCAGACCAGCAAGACGATTTAGTATTTGGCGTAATTATTCTCTTTATATTAACACCGCTTATTGTGATGGGATTAGGAACATTTGGGTATTATTCTTTAATAGGAGAATACAATAAAAAGAAGTAAAAAAATCAAACCGATATAAACAAAAAAAGGCTGTCTATTTCTAGACAGCCCTTTTCATTACTAACTTAACCTAATTTTTAATAAATTTCACAACCTGAACTTTATTATTATCATTAAACGTTTTTACAACATACAATCCCGAAACTAAATCGCTAACCGAGAATTGAAAATCTGCATTTCCGTTTGTATTAAAAGTTTTTACTAATTGTCCTGTAATCGAATATATCTCCACTTTTGAAGTCGCGAATCCTAAAGTAAAATAATCTGCAACTGGATTTGGATATAGACTTACTGAATTCCCTTTTTCAAAATCATCAATTGCCAAATTTGCCGTTTGGTTTCCATAAATTCTATACTCTCCTGAAAGAAGATTTATTGGCGCATTTACATCTGCTACATTAATAGTTGTGTTGTCCATTAAATTATACCAAGCTCCTGCGTACGGAAAACCTGCTACAACATTTTGTGCTGTGGTATCGAAATTGGCTAAAATCAATACATTTTTTAATTGTAGCGCCGTTAAGCTTGGATTTTCAATTTTAATACTGATCGTCAAAGAGTTCGCATCTGTCATTGTTGGAGTTCCTAAAAAAACAGGCTCAACCGTTTTAAGCGTAATCATTTTTGCCCAATCGTTATAAATTTTAGTACGATTAGCATCTCCAAGCCAATTTTCTGTCCATTGAGGCTGTGGTTTTGTATCCAATTTACAATCACCAGGAATTGTTCCTGAATCATCATTTACAGTTCCGTTATTACAACTGAAAATTGAATCGTCCATTCCTAATTCACCAAAATGCCAAATCATTTTTGGACCTGGAACCAATAACGAAACAGCTCCAATGGCAGACATTCTAGACAAAGCTGTATTTAATGTTTTTACATTATAAGTGCCATTTACAGCACCATATTGGACATTTTTATACATCAAACGTTCTTCATCATGGCTTTCTGCATATCCCATTAAACGATTCGCAGTAAAACCACGGCTCGCACTTGTCATTCTTGAAATATTACTATCTGAAGCATAACCCATTGACAATTGATTGTAAGGGTTAGTCATTTTTCCCCACATCATAATTCCTTTACTTGGCGTTTCGGTAATTTTATAATTTGCCCATTCTTTTTCTTCTGCATCAGTTCCTAAATGTTCAAAAATGGTATAATGTGTCGGATCTAAACTCCATGAATAATCTGCATATTTTTTCAATACATCAACCCTATCCTGCTGATACGCGTTGGTACAGCTTTCATCTGCTCGCTGTACAAGCCTGCGTAAATCCTTTGGTTAAGTCCCATCGGAAACCGTCAATTTTATATTCTTCAATCCATTGTTTGATAACGCGATTGACATAATTTTGAGTTTTAAGAGATTGATGATTAAAATCTTCTCCAACATTGTAACTGTGTTTTGCGAGCAGTATTAAAGTATGGATTTTCGGCAGTTGGCGAACCAAAACCATCTCCGTCTGGATCATTCATCCACATTCTTACCATCGGATTTCTGCCAAAAGCATGATTTAATGCAACGTCAAGAATAACAGCAATTCCATTTTGATGACATAAATCGATAAACTCTTTTAGCTTATCCGAAGTTCCGTAAAATTTATCCAAAGCCATATGAAATGAGGTATTGTAACCCCAGCTTTCATTTCCTTCAAATTCCATTACCGGCATTAATTCGATAGCATTAATTTTTAGGTTTTTAAAATAATCAATACGGTCGATCAGGCTTTGATAACTTCTGCCAGCATCAAAATCACGTACCAAAACTTCGTAAACAACTAGTTTTTCTTTTTCTGGTTTTATAAAATTATTAACCTGCCAATTGTAAGCAGACTGACCTGTTTTTAAAACGGTAACCTCAAAATTTTGTCCCGCTGGATAAACCGGCATATTTGGATATTTTACTGCTGGAATCGAAGCATCATCATAAGGAGACAAAACCAACGTAGAATAAGGATCTGCGGTTTTTACCATTGCTGGTGAATTGGCAAGCGATGTGGCATCTATCACCCAATATTGATAAGTATTATTTGCACCCGAAACCAATCCAGTTAATTCCAGCCAGAATTTTCCTGAAACTGGATCTTTTTTCATGGCATACGCCGAAGTTGGTCGCCAGTTATTGAAACTTCCCGCCACGTAAACAAAGTCTTTTAAAGGCGCATCGAGAACCAAAATTGCTTTTGAAAAATCTGAAGAATTATAATTAATTCCATCAACTAAACCTGCAGGCATCGCTTCAGATACCGTATTTGGGTTTACTATAACTGAAAACTTTTTTACAATCGTAGTCGCGCCTTGAGTTACAGTCAATTCGTAAGTTTGGTTATTTGTAATATTGAGATGAGAATAAGAATAGGTAGTCGCTCCCGTCTTTGTATTAATAACTGTTCCGTTGGCTTTTAAAGAATAATTTGCCGCACCGTTTGTGTTTGAAGCAGTAATATTAAAATTTGATCCAGATGATACAATTGATGTACTATTTTCTACTGGCGAAGTTAGATTTACTTGAAAAGATCCAACTTCAACTAGAATATCCTGAGATTGTTTTGTACCAGTTCCGTCTTTAGCTTTAATAAGAAAACCAATTCTTCCGATTCCATTTCTATTAAAATATACAGATGGAGTAAATGATTTTGTGTACGTATCTGTTCCTGCATTATAAGTAAATTTACTGGCTTCCGCCGATGCTGTCCAAGATCCGTTTGAAGGAGAATCTGACTGATTGGTATCATTTACATCATAAGACCATGACCAAAGGTACAGTGCATTTCCTGTAACTCCCCAAGTACTTTCATTAATACTTGTTCCCGCAATTGAAATAGTGATTGGAGTTGTATCTTCAAAAGTGGACGGGTTTATTGAATATGTAACGTTTTGAATCTGGGCAAAAGCAGTTACTGCCATCAATAAAAATATTGATAGTAAAGTTTTTTTCATGATTTTTGTGGTTATTTGGTTAGTTAGTTTGATCAAAAAAAGGGCTATCTAGCAGATAGCCCCTTTTCAGTTATTAACTGAAGTTTTCTTATTGATTAGGAATCATTAGATAACTTCCGTCTAAATCATTGAAATAAATAACATATTTAGATTTTGAAACTGGTGTATTATCACCTGTACTTACACCAGAAAAAGGTGTTTTTCCTCCCCAAGAAACATCCCAGGCATCATTAGCTCTAAATTTTATATCACCATCATTTAAAGATGTTACCCCTAATGACCAAATGTGTCCATTAAAAGTAGATTTCACCATTGGAGTTGAAGCATCCCAACCTTTAGCAGTAGCGCTTCCAATAATACCAACTGTTGAATAAGTTACTGCAAGCAGATGCATCATATGGCGTCAAAGTATACGTTAACTTTTGAACATCCATTTTAAACTTGTAGTATCCATCCGCAGGAATGTTAAAAGTAGGTGGGTCCGCATCAGCATCTGTTCCTCTATAAGCCATAGTAGTTGCTGAAGCATAACCAAACATTGGTATCCAGCTTCCTAAATTTTTAATAGTTTTAAAAGATCCTGCTTTAAAGAATCCTGTAAAGGTATATTCATCAGAATTTGTTGCACTTCTGAATAATATCTGGTTTCCTTTGTTATTATCCCAACCAGCAACTGTTGCATCTCCAACTAAATACCAATCAACAAAATCATAAGGAACTTTTCCTGTATAAGGAGTTACGGTCATTGTAATCAAACCTTTTGAAACTTGAGTAAATCCTCCGGAAACATCTGCCTTAATTTTTACATCATACTCAGTCGCAACTTCTGGCTGTCCGCCAAGATCTATTGCCGCTTGATTTAATTCTCTTCCAAGAACCGAAACCTCTGTACTACTATTAACAGCAGTTTGAAGCGTTTTAGCGACAGTAAAATCACCACCTTTTTTATCAATTAATAGCGTATATTTTATTGCTACTGGTGTAGAATAATCTGCGACCGACCAAGTAAATTTAAGTATTTCCTCTCCTGCTTTATCAACATCTAAGACAATATTTTGTCCTGTAGCTGGAGCCGTGATTTCCGGCGCAACGAACAACATTAAGTACTGGTCTTTCGTCTACAGCGTCAGCATTACACGACACCGCTAAAACACCAATAAATGCGATTAAAACTTTATATATATTTTTCATTTTTACAGTTCAATTAGGTATTAGTATCCTGGATTTTGTTTCAACGTTGGATTTGCCTGAATTGTCTTAGCAGGGATAGGCATTAAATCTCTGAATGATTCTGTAGCAAGACCATTCATGGTTCCGCCTTTCCATTGCCAGATTTTATCTCCTCCTGTAAATTTTCCAAAACGAATCAAATCGGTTCTTCTGTGGCATTCCCAGAATAATTCTCTTCCTCTTTCAGCTAAAATAAAATCAAGAGTTAAATTTCCTGTTGATATCTGACTTGCTCCTGCTCTTGCTCTAATTTGGTTGATGTAACCTACAGCAGTTGTAGTATTTCCAGTACTTGCTCCTCTAACTGTAGCTTCAGCATACATTAGATAAGCATCAGAAATTCTGAACATTGGAAAATCAGTATCTGGAATATCTGTTCTTTGAGCGACTGAACCATCAGAATTTTTATTAATATATTTTGTTACAGCATAACCATCTGTAAATGTTGATACATTAGTAATATCTAAAGCTTGTCCATCTGTATAGAATGTTCCTCTTTTATCTGCCGCAACGAGTTGCATCAGGAAAAAGGGCCACAAACTCTTTACGAGTTCTGATTCCCTGCCATCCTCCGTCCATTCCTCTAGTTGCAAGCATCCATACTTCCACCAATAGAAGCGTGAAGAATAAAACTCATTCCACCACCAGTTGCTCTAATTGCATTTCCATCACTTACGATTGGAAAAATAACTTCATTTTGAGCGCCATTTCTATCGTTATCTGCTGAGAACAAATAAGCGTAAGGAACGTCTGCAAATGTATAACCTGAGTTAATAATTTCAGAACATAACGTTGCTACTTCGTTATTTCTTTCTGTTCCTGTGTAAACTTTAGAATTCAAATAAATCTGAGCTAGTAAAAACTTAGTCGCAACTTTATCAACTCTTCCATATTCATTAGCTCTTGCGTTAGCTAGACTAGTATCTAAATCTTTCAATTCAGACTCTACGAAAGCAAAAACTTCTGCTCTTGTTTTTTGTTCTGGATAAAAGAATCCAACTGGATCATTTTCTGTAGTAATAGGCACATTACCAAATAAATCCATTAAGTTAACATAAGAGAAAGCTCTTAAGAAACGAGCTTCAGCTCTAAAAGTAGCGATTTCAGATTTTAAAGTCTGCATCAACTCCTCTTGCTTCTAATTTTTCATCTGTAGTTTGTCTTAAAAATTCATTAGCAACACTAATGTGGTAAGACGCTCTAGAATAAGTTCCGTATAAAAACTCATTTACAGGAGACCAAGTCTGTGCGTTTAAGGTTGGTAAAGTACCATCTGCCCAAGCAATAATTGCTTCGTCTGTAGGTAATTCCTGTGTTACAAACAATAATCGTAAGTAACTGCTAAAATCACCTCCAAGACCAGAAATGTCTGCAAGCACCATCACCATCATTACCTCCAACATATAATCCAGCATATAATTTTGCTAAAACTTGTTTGTACGATGCAGGATCTTGAAAAAAGGTTTCAGATAAAAACTCATCATCATCCTTTGGAGTCACGTTTAAATCGTCAGTACACGAAGTCAACGTCATACTTATTCCTAAAATAAAAAGGAAAAAATAAGATATATATTTAAATGATATTTTCATTTTGTATGTTTTAAATTTTGTTTTTCAATGTACTATTAGAAACTTGCATTTACTCCAAACAAGTATGTTCTTGCTCTTGGATAAACGTTACCATCGATTCCGTTGAATTTCTCCGGATCTAAACCATCGTATTTTGTAAGTACAAAAACATTTTGAACTCCAGCTGAGAATCTTAAAGAAACATCTTTTAATAAAGATTTGTCTAAAGTATATCCAACTGTAACGTTATCTAATTTGATAAAAGAAGCATCTTTTATGTAATAGTTAGACAAATAACGTTGTGTACCATTGTCTTCAAACTTAAATCCAGTGTTTAAATAATCTGCACTAAGGTTAGACAAATCATTATCTCTTCTTAAAGCCTGATCCGAATATCCTAAGTTAGAGTTTACGTTATCAAAAATGTAATTTCCTAAACTTGCTCTCCAGTTCATTGTAAAATCAAACTTTTTGTAGTTTAAAGTTGAGAACAAACCAAAAGTGTAATCTGCAGTTGGTTTTTTATATCTGTAACGATCTGAAGCATCAATTTTTCCATCTCCATTTCTGTCAACATAAGCACCAGCGATTGGTTTTTTGTTAGCATCGTATAATTGCTCGTATACAAAGAATGAGTTTGGAGCATATCCAACAGTATTGATTAGAATTTTGTTTCCATTTCCTCCTTGAATATTATCTCCTACTTCATAACCTTGAAACCCTTCAACTGACTCCCCTAAACTTTCAATTTTTTGATCTAAATAAGTTGCATTAACAGCTACATTCCAAGTTAAGTTGTCATTTTTAACAACATCTGATTGAAGGCTGAACTCCAAACCTTTTGTTCTTAAATTACCAATATTATTGAATCCTTGGTTTCTTAAGTTAGCTCCATCAGGAACTAATACGTCTGCTAATAAATCTGTAGATTTTTTATCGAAGTAGTTAAGCGAACCTGTAATTCTTTCATCTAAAAATCCAAAATCAACACCCACGTTCATCTCAGCAAGCTCTTCCCATTTAATATTTTGATTATATCCTTCTGGTCTAGCTGTTCTGTATACAACACCATTAAATACATATTGCGTATTAACTGTACCAAGTGTTACTCTTCTTAAATAATCGTATTGAGCAGAAATATCCTGCTGTCCTGTTGTACCGTAACCAACTCTTAATTTTAAACTAGAAAGTGTTCCGTTATCTTTCAAGAAAGACTCTTCAGCAATATTCCATGCAAAAGCACCTCCCATAAAGTTACCCCATCTGTTTTCTTCAGAAAAACGAGAAGTACCGTCTCTTCTATAATTTAAAGTCAATAAATATTTACTATCCCAACCTAAATTCAAACGACCAAAGAAAGATTGTAAATTGATATCTGGATCAGTGATTACGTCTTCATTTCTAGTTGCTTCTGGCTGTGTAAGTGCTCCTGATTGGTATTTTTCCTTTTGAAACAATTGGTAGTTATAACCAGCTGTAGCATCCAACTTCAATTTTCCTAAATTTTTGCTGTAAACAAAATATGTATTTAAGTTTTTGTTTTGAAGATCGTCAGTATACGTATCATAGTTTCCTAAATTCACATAACCCGCAGAAGTAAAAGGATTTGGCTGAAATCCTAAAATACTTTCTGTACTTTGTCTATTATATCCGTCGCTGTCAAATCTGTCAATACCAGCTTCAGCTACTACTCTTAAATCTTCAAAGAAGTGGAATTTATAGTCTACACTAATATTACCCCATTTTCTAGTAGATTTAGATCTTTTATCTTCTTGATTTAATCTTGCAACAGGATTTTTAGCAGGTAATAATGCAATATTTCCATTTGGCTCTAACCATTCAAAATATCCTCCGTAACGAGAACCTGCCTCATAAGGAGACTGCGTAGGATCAAAACTAATTGCAAGCACCAATAACAGCATTCTCATCTTGAAATCTATTTTTACTAAAAGATAAGTTTCCGCTAATATCAATTTTTAAGTGATTGTCAAATAAAACAGGATTTAACGATATCGATGTCGTAGTTCTTTCAAAAGAAGTGTTTCTTAGGATTCCAGGATTATCAACATTTCCAACAGATAAACGTACTGGCAATTTGTTAAACAAAGAACCGCTTACAGAGATATTATTGTTAGTTGTTAAAGCTGTATTGAAAATTTCATTCTGCCAGTTAGTGCTAGCAGTACCCATTGTAGCTTTTTGAGCATCATTACCCAATGTGTTTACTAATGTACGGAATTGATCTGTACTTAAAACATCAACTGTATTGGCAACTGTATTAATACCAACTTGTGAACTGAAGTTAACTTTTACACCGCCTTTAGTTCCTTTTTTAGTTGTAATTACAATTACTCCATTTGTCGCACGAGAACCGTAAATAGCAATTGCAGAAGCATCTTTAAGAACCGTAAACGACTCAATATCATTAGGATCAATAGTAGACAAGATACTTGTAGCACCACTAGGAACAGCGTTACTTAAAGGAAGTCCGTCTAAAATAATCAATGGATCATTTGAAGCACTTAATGAAGATCCTCCACGAATTCTAATATCTGCCTTTGCACCTGGAGCTCCTCCTCCAACAACATTTACACCAGCGATACGTCCGCCGATTAAACTTTCTGGAGTTACGTTAATTCCTTTATTAAATTCTTTTGCAGAAATTTGAGAGACAGAACCTGTTGCATCTTTTTTCTTAACAGTTCCGTAACCTACCTGTACTACAACTTCTTTCAGTTGGTTAGTATCTTCTTCTAAAGATACTGGCAGATTTTTTTGACCATTGAACACAATCGTCGACGTTTTATATCCAATAAATGAAACCTGAATTTTGTCTCCATTTTTTAGATTCGGTAATTGAAATTTACCATCAAAATCTGTAGAGGTTCCTGTTGTTGAACCTTGTACATTTACATTTACTCCCGGTATTGGCTGACCCGTGGCAAGATCAGTTACTGTTCCAGTTAAAGTGCTTTGAGCTAACACCGTAAACGGAAGCAGAAGGAATAAAAATAACAACTTTTTGTAAATTGTTTTCATACTTTTTGTTTAAATTAGTTTTGAGTTTTTGACTGTTAGTTAAGTTTTTAATTTTACTTCGAATTTCAAAATTATGAATTTATTAACATGCTCGACCAGAGACTATTTTAATTGAGTTACGAAAACGTGGTAGTGTTGAAAACTTTCTATATTTTGTAATCTTTTCAGTCAAAAATTGTCAATTATAAAATTTTCGGATACCTTTATTATTAATTAGATTTTTTTCAATTCTCGCCATGAAACGTAAAATAACCCTAAAACAGATTGCAAGGGAACTTGATGTGTCCATTTCAACTGTCTCAAAATCACTTAGAAACAGTCTTGAAATTGGAGAAGAAACGCGCTTAAAAGTGCAGGCTTTTGCAAAGTTTTACAACTATAAACCAAACAATATTGCGCTTAGTTTAAAAAACCGAAAAACCAAAAGTATTGGTATTATCATTCCGGAAATTGTACATTATTTTTTCTCTACTGTAATCAACGGAATTGAGCAGGTTGCGAACGAAAACGGCTATAGCGTTGTCATTTGTTTATCTGATGATTCTTTCGATAAAGAAGTCCTAAATATGGAGATGTTAGCCAACGGAAGTATCGATGGTTTCATCATGTCCCTTTCTAAAGAAACCCAATATAAAGGTGATTTCCACCACATTACAGAAGTTATCAATCAAGGGATGCCGGTTGTAATGTTCGACAGAGTTACCAATGATATTTTGTGTGATAAAGTAATTATTGATGACAAAGCTGCAGCTTATGAAGCTGTTCAGAGTTTGATTGATAACGGCCGAAAAAAAGATCGCTTTAGTAACTACTGTCGATTATGTAAGTGTTGGGAAATTAAGAACCGATGGTTACGAAAAAGCACTCTTAGACAACGGGATTCCTTTCAACGAAGATTTAATCATTAAAATTGAAGATGTAGATACCTGCGAAATAACCATTTCTGAACTTTTGCATGCCAGAGCTTTTGATGCTGTTTTTGCTGTAAACGAACTTTTTGCGGTAACGATTATTAAAACCGCATCAAAAATGGGATTAAAAGTTCCCGAAGACTTAGCGGTAATTGCTTTTACAGACGGAATTATCTCAAAATATTCAACGCCAAGTATTACAACGGTAAGCCAAAGCGGTGAAAAAATGGGAAATAAAGTCGCTAAAATGCTGATCGAAAGGCTTGAAGCCGAACATGATGATGACGAAGAAGAAAACGAAAATTACACCACAGAAGTTATAGAAACACATTTAATAAAAAGAGAATCTACTGACTAATTTTCTTAAAATCAACATATTCCAAAGCCATAATTAATATTTATGGCTTTTTTATTAGCATAAATAAAAAAATAATTAATACTTTTACGCCCGTCAAGGCTTTTACTTTTACTTCGAAAAAAACAGTAAGTTTTGATAAGCAAAGCGCTTATCGTATAATTAATTCTTTAATTACGATAATGGAAAAGCGTAAATTAAGTTTCTGGGAAATTTGGAACATGAGTTTCGGTTTCTTGGGAATACAGTTTGGTTTTGCACTGCAAAACGCAAATACTTCTAGAATTTTTGAAACCCTTGGTGCTAAAATAGATGAAATCCCGATTTTGTGGATTGTCGCGCCTGTTTCAGGTTTAATAATTCAGCCCGTTATTGGATATTTTAGTGATAGAACCTGGACTCGTTTAGGCAGACGTCGCCCCTATTTTTTAATTGGAGCTATTTTATCTTCAATTGCATTATTCGTTATGCCAAACTCTCCTACTTTGTGGATCGCGGCAGGAACTTTATGGATAATGGATGCCTCAATAAATGTTTCTATGGAACCTTTTCGCGCCTTTGTAGGCGATAATTTACCTGACGAACAACGCGCATTAGGTTTTGTTATGCAGAGTTTCTTTATTGGTACTGGAGCTGTTGTGGGTTCTATTTTACCTTACCTTTTCGCAAATGTTTTTGATGTTAGTAATGTTGCGCCTAAAGGAATTATTCCGGATGCCGTAAAATGGTCTTTTTATATTGGCGGAATCGTTTTTCTGCTTTCTGTTTTATGGACTGTTTTTAAAACAACCGAATATACTCCCGAAGAACTTCACGCATTTGAAGCTAATAGCAAAAAAAATACAGAACATATCTCTAATTCTGAAACTGAGTCTGGTGTTTCTACAAACAAACAATTACTTTTAGGAGTATCATTTACAATTATTGGAGGGTTGGTTTCCTTTTTAATTTTCGAAAACAGTCTTGCAAAAGAATTATATATTTTGTTTATCGGCCTGATTTTTATGGGTGTTTTATTCATCATTGCATCACAATTAAGAAATAAAAAAGTCCAGAATGGATTTACAATCATCATGACCGATTTATTGAACATGCCAAAAACAATGCAAAAATTAGCATGGGTTCAATTTTTCTCCTGGTTTGCGCTTTTCTCTATGTGGATTTATACAACACAAGCTGTTACGACACACCTTTTTCACACAACAGATACAAAATCTAAAATATACAATGACGCAGCGCTATGGATTACAGTCTTATTTACAGTATATAACGGAGTAGCAATTGCTGTAGCATTTCTATTGCCTGTTATTGCAAAGAAAATTGGCCTTAGAGCAACACATTTACTTGCATTATGCACTGGAGGTGTTGGTCTAATCTCCTTTTATTTTATTCCTAATAAGGACCTGCTAATTATTCCAATGATAGGTGTTGGTATTGCATGGGCAAGCATTTTATCGATGCCTTATGCCATGTTATCAGGTGCTTTACCGGCGACAAAAATGGGTTATTATATGGGAGTTTTCAACTTTTTCGTAGTAATACCACAAATTGTAGCGACAACAATATTAGGTTTTGTAATCAAAAAATTCTTTCATAATGAACCTATTTACGCTTTAATTATCGGAGGAGTATCGATGATATTTGCCGGATTACTGACCCTTAGAGTAAATAGCAGAACTAAAATTGAAATTCATGAATAATAAAAAAGCATTCATATTCGACCTTGACGGAGTAATTGTCGATACCGCTAAATACCACTTTTTAGCTTGGCAGAAAATCGCGCAGTCCTTAAATATAAATTTTACACATGAAGACAACGAACTTTTAAAAGGTGTAAGCCGCGTTCGTTCATTAGACATTATACTTGGATTAGGAAATGTCCAGGCTTCGCAGGAAGACAAAGACAAATGGCTGATTCAAAAAAACGAAGATTACTTATCTTATTTAGTTGACATGGACGAAAGCGAGATTCTTCCTGGAGTTTTTAAAATTCTGCAATTATTAAAAGATAAAAAACAAGGAATTGCATTGGGTTCTGCCAGTAAAAATGCAAGACCAATTTTAGAGAAAACAGGAATCCTTTCGTATTTCGATGTTATTGTTGACGGAAACGACGTAACTAATGCAAAACCAGATCCGGAAGTTTTCTTAAAAGCGGCTCAATTATTAAATATTGATCCAAAAGATTCAATTGTATTTGAAGATTCTGTTGCCGGAATTCAGGCGACAAACATAGGCGAAATGGTAAGCGTGGGAATTGGTGAGGAAACAATTTTACATGAAGCTGACTATATTTTTAAAGATTTTACCCAAATCGAAACAAGCTTTATAGAAAAAATTAATCAATTAGAAAATGTGCCAATTTGATAATTAGATAATTGCTGCAAACATGAATTATCTAATTTTCTCATTAACGAATTATCAAATTAAGAAAAAAATGAACCAAGATTATATAAAACCAGATAATTGGTCAATTATAGAAGAAGGATTTGATGCCGAAAGAGTAAAATCGTCTGAAAGTCTTTTTAGTATCGGGAACGGTGCTATGGGACAGCGCGCCAATTTTGAAGAAACATATTCTGCTGAAACTTTTCAGGGAAGTTATATTGCAGGAATTTATTATCCAGACAAAACAAAAGTGGGCTGGTGGAAAAACGGCTATCCGAAATATTTTGCCAAAGTTCTTAACGCTCCAAACTGGATTGGAATTGACGTTGAAATCAACGAAGAAAACCTGGATTTAAATACGTGTACCGAAGTTAGGAATTTCCGCAGAGAACTGAATATGAAAGAAGGATGGTACAATCGTTCTTTCGAAGCTGTTCTAAAAAACGGAACTGAAATTGCCGTAAACGTTCGTCGTTTTCTTTCATTAGATTTAGACGAAGCGGGAATTATCAAATACGAAATCACGCCTTTAAACAAAGATGCAAAAATCGTTTACAAACCTTATGTAGATGCAGGCGTTACGAATGAAGATGCCAACTGGGAAGAAAAATTCTGGGAACCTCTTGAAGTAAAAAAAGGCACAAACGAAGCTTTTGTAACCGCTCAAACCTTCAAAACGCATTTTAAAGTTACGACTTTCATGCACAATACGATTTTGGCAAACAATGAAGACATTCATGTTTCGCCTTCAACAATCGATTCAACCACAGATAAAGTTCAGTATACTTACGGAACTATTATCGCTAAAGGACAAACCTCAGCAATTCAAAAAATTGGTGGATATACAGTTTCTTTAAACCACGAAAATACTTTGGCTGCATGACCGAAAAAGTAATTAAATCTGCTGTAAATTCAGGATACGATGCACTTCTTCAAAATCAAATTGATGCTTGGGCAAAAATCTGGGAAATGTCAGATATTACAATCGATGGCGATGTAAAAGCACAACAAGGAATTCGCTTTAATATCTTCCAATTAAATCAAACTTATTTAGGAAAAGATTCTCGTTTAAACATTGGACCAAAAGGTTTCACCGGAGAAAAATACGGAGGATCTACTTATTGGGATACCGAAGCGTATTGTATTCCATTTTACATGGCGACAAAAGACCAGCAGGTTGCAAGAAACTTATTGACGTATCGTTTCAATCAATTGGACAAAGCGATTGAAAATGCGAAGGACAATTTAGGTTTCAAAAACGGCGCGACGCTGTATCCGATGGTTACCATGAATGGAGAAGAATGCCATAACGAATGGGAAATCACACACGAAGAAATCCACAGAAATGGTGCGATTGCTTTTGCGATTTACAACTATTACCGTTACACGGGCGATTACTCTTATATTCCAGAAAAAGGATTAGAAGTTTTAATTGGAATTGCACGTTTTTGGCACCAACGAGCTTCTTTTTCAAAAGAAAAAAATCAGTATGTGATTTTGGGTGTTACAGGTCCAAACGAATACGAAAACAACATCAACAATAATTTCTACACGAATTATATTGCAAAATGGTGTATCGATTTTGCATCAGAACAAATTACTAAAGTGGGTTCAGAATATCCTGCAGATCACAAACGCATTTTAGAAAAAGTAAGCCTTTCGTCAGAAGAAATTCAGGAATGGAAAAAAGTGGCCGATGATATGTATTTCCCAACTTCAAAAGAACTTGGAATTTATTTACAGCAAGACGGTTTCTTAGACAAAGATTTAGTTCCGGTTAAAGATTTAGATCGCTCGCGGCGTCCTATTAACCAAAAATGGTCTTGGGACCGCGTTTTACGTTCGCCTTACATCAAACAAGCCGACGTTTTACAATGTTTTTATTTCTTCGAAGATCATTTTTCTAAAGAAGAATTAAAACGCAATTTTGAGTTTTATGAGTCATTTACGGTTCATGAAAGTTCGCTTTCGCCTTGCGTACACTCAATTCAGGTCGCTGTTTTAGACAAAATGGATATGGCATACACTTTCTACTTAAGAACTTCTCGTTTGGATTTGGACGATTATAACAAAGAAGTTGAAGAAGGCCGCCACATCACGTCAATGGCTGGAACATGGATGAGCATTGTGGAAGGTTTTGGCGGCATGCGTGTGAAAAATGACCAATTGCATTTCTCTCCAAAAATTCCAAAAGAATGGAAAGGCTATTCTTTTAAAATTAATTTCAGAAATCAAATTTTAAAAGTAGCTGTAAATCATAATGAAACAACATTTACTGTAGACGGCGATCAAGATTTAACAATTATGGTTAATGGAAATCCTGTAATTGCAAGTAAATTTGTACAAATAAATTAATTACATAAAACTAAAAAACATGAAAAACTTATTTTTCGCAAGTTTAATCTTGTTTGCTTTTAGCTCGATTGCAGAAGCACAACAATTAAAATCACCCGAAGGAAAGTTCGTAATGGAATTTTCTCTTCAAAACGACGGAACTCCAACGTACAATTTAAAATACAAAAATAAAGAAGTTGTAAAAACCAGTAAATTGGGTCTTGAACTTAAAGATGATAAAAAATCTTTACTAAACGATTTTACTGTTGTTGATACTAAAACTTCCACTTTTGATGAGACTTGGAAACCAGTTTGGGGAGAAGTAGATCAAATTAGAAATCATTATAATGAATTGGCTGTTACTTTAAACCAAAAAGGAACAGACAGACAAATTGTAATTCGTTTCCGTTTATTTGATGACGGACTTGGATTTAGATATGAATTTCCGGCTCAAAAGAATCTTACTTATTTCACAATTAAAGAAGAAAGATCACAATTTGCAATGACTGGAGATCATACTGCTTTCTGGATTCCAGGAGATTATGATACTCAGGAATACGATTATACAAAATCGAAATTATCTGAAATTAGAGGATTATCTGAAAAAGCATATACAGCAAACGTTTCTCAAAAAAACTTTTCTCCAACAGGAGTTCAGACTTCTTTGATGTTAAAAACAAATGATGGAATCTACATCAACTTACACGAAGCGACTTTAATCAACTATTCTTGTATGCACCTGAATCTTGATGATAAAAACATGACTTTCACATCTTGGTTAACGCCAGATGCAAAAGGAGATAAAGGATATATGCAGGCACCTAGCCATTCGCCTTGGAGAACTATTATGGTAAGCGATGATGCGAGAGAAATCTTAGCTTCAAAAATGACTTATAACTTAAACGATCCATCAAAAATTGATAACACTTCTTGGATTAAACCAGTAAAATACGTTGGTGTTTGGTGGGAAATGATTACAGGAAAAAGCTCTTGGTCGTACACAAATGATTACCCAACGGTACAATTGGGCGTTACAGATTTCGCAAAAGCAAAGCCAAACGGAACGCACGGAGCGAATAATGCTAACGTAAAAAAATACATTGATTTTGTCTGCTGCAAATGGTTTCGACGCCGTTTTAGTGGAAGGATGGAACGAAGGCTGGGAAGATTGGTTTGGGCATTCAAAGGATTATGTTTTTGATTTCTTAACACCTTATCCTGATTTTGATGTAAAAGGTTTGCACGAATATGCAAAATCTAAAGGTGTAAAAATTATCATGCACCACGAAACTTCAGGTTCAGTTCGTAACTACGAGCGTCACATGGATGCTCGCTTATAAATTCATGAATGATAACGGATATGATGCTGTAAAAAGCGGTTATGTAGGCGATATTTTACCTCGCGGTGAAAACCACTACAGCCAATGGATTGTGAACCACTATCAATATGCAATCGAAAAAGCGACTGATTATAAAATCATGGTGAATGCTCACGAAGCGGTCCGCCCAACAGGAATTGCAAGAACGTATCCAAACTTAATTGGAAACGAAGCGACAAGAGGAACAGAATATCAAGCGTTTGGAGGTTCTAAACCAAATCACGTTACCGTTTTACCATTTACACGTTTAATTGGAGGTCCAATGGATTACACGCCGGGAATCTTCGAAATGGATATCAGTAAAATGAATCCTGAAAATACATCTCATGTAAACAGTACAATTGCAAACCAATTGGCTTTATATGTTACCATGTACAGTCCGTTACAAATGGTCGCGGATACCCCAGAGAACTATAATCGTTTTCCAGATGCATTCCAATTCATTAAAGATGTTGCTGTAGACTGGTCAGAAAGTAAATATATTGAAGCTGAACCAGGCGATTTTATCACTGTTGCCCGTAAAGCAAAAGGAACAAACAACTGGTTCGTTGGAAATGTAAACGGAGAAACTCCTCGTACATCAAACATCGATTTCAGTTTCCTTGAAAAAGGTAAAAAATACACGGCAACAATTTATGCTGATGCAAAAGATGCGCATTACAAAACAAACCCACAAGCTTACACAATCAAGAAAATTGCTGTAACTAATAAATCAAAATTATCTCAGTTATCTGCTTCTGGAGGAGGTTATGCAATAAGCATTATTGAAAATAAATAATTTTTCAAAAGACAAGTGATTTTCCCCAGAATTACTTGTCTTTTTTTTAATCTGATATATTTAGTCTTCCTGCAAGGTTTCCAAAACCTTGTAGGTATAATTGATTACCTATTTAAAACGTACAAGCAATTCCTATCTAGACCTACAAGGTTTTGAAAACCTTGCGGGAAATCGAAACAAAATACTTCTTGCTAGTCAAATTAATATAAAATGAAAAACGTTATAAGTTTCTTTTTTACTCTTTTACTGATTTCGTGTCATCAAAAAAATGGCACGATTACTAAAACAATTGTTGCGAATAAAAAATTAGATTCTTTAGATAAAATTGATACAAATAGCATTACTATAGATACTACAAGTCTTTTTTCTGTTTATGATTTATCAAAAACAACAACAGCAATTGCAGTAAATCTAGAAGAAGAAAACACTTATAATGGGGTTAGTTTTGATACAATTTTTAATCAGGTAAATGCAAAAGATTCTCTATATAATGTTTTAAACGATGAAAAGAACAAAATTCAAAATTTTGAATATTATGATACTTTAGGAACTTTTAAACTTATACGAAATAAAACGTTAGAACATGAGATTAAAAAAGTAATTGATCAGAGTTACTATGTCTATGGTACAAAAGGATTTTCTAAAGTAACCATAAATAAAGTTGTTTGTGCATTAAATGTATGCAGAACAAATTTTATTGCTTTTCCAATTGAAGATTATAACAGAGCTAAAAATGGAAAACCGCTTTTTTGCACCAGACAATTATTAAAAATAAACTATCAAAAAAGTTATTCTACTATAGAAAGAAGGATTCGTCAATACGATGAAAAGCAAAGCAAAAACTATGATTATAAAGATGAAATCAAAACCAAAGTATTTGCGAACATTGGAGATTATTATTTTACATACAGTGACGATTTTATATGGGGACAATATCCTGAAAAAACTAAATGTTTATTTCCTGGAAGAACAATATATATTGTAAAAAAAGGTGAACCAATAAAAAAGCTCTGGGTTGACGGCTTAGATTTATTTGGAATTCCTTGTGACTAAAGCAGTCTTAATAGAATAAAAAAATTAAAAACGATACAGATATTCAATATTGTCTTTCGATATCTGTCAAACCTTAAAATAATTATGAGAACTTCAAAAACATCATTTACTAAAAAGCATCTTTTTTTAATAAAAACAGTTCTACTTGTTCTACTATTTTCTGCTTCCGCGAAAGCGCAAATACAGAAAGTAGAACCGCCATTTTGGTATGCTGGAATGAAAAATCCAGAATTGCAGATTCTGTTCTACGGAAAAAATATCGCACAATACGAAGCTTCTGTTTCAAACAATGTGGTGATTAAAAATGTAGAGAAAACAGAAAACCCAAATTACCTTTTCGTAACCATTGATACGCAAAACTTAAAAGCTTCAGAATTGGTTTTCTCTTTCAAAACCAAAAACAAAGTTGCCTTTACACAGAAATATTCACTTAAAGAAAGAAGAGCAAATTCTGCTGACAGAAAAAGTTACGATGCATCGGATATGATTTACTTAATCATGCCAGATCGTTTTGCCAACGGAAATCCGAAAAACGACAGCGATGCCAATTTAACAGAAAAAGGAAACCGTCAAGATCCAAGCGGACGTCACGGTGGAGATATCGAGGGAATCATTAAAAACTTAGATTATATTTCCTCTCTTGGTGCTACAACAATTTGGAGTACACCTTTATGTGAAGACAACGACAAACAGCATTCATACCATACTTACGGACAATCTGATGTTTATAAAATTGATCCGCGTTACGGAACGAATGACGATTACGCGCGTTTAGTCGCAGAAATGCACAAAAAGAACATGAAACTGGTTATGGATTATGTAACGAATCACTGGGGAATTACACACTGGATGATGAAAGATATTCCAACGAAAACATGGTTCAATCAATTTGAAACTTTCACGCAGACACATCACCGTCGTGAAGTTATTACAGACATTCATGCATCAAAAATAGATCAGGAAGTTTGTGTTGATGGCTGGTTTGTACCTTCTATGCCCGATTTGAATTTGAGAAATCCTTTAGTTGCAAAATACTTAACTCAAAATGCCATTTGGTGGATTGAATTCGCCAATCTTGACGGATTTAGAGTTGATACTTACAATTATTCTGATGTCAGCTGCAATGGCAAATTGGGCAAAAGCCATTACAAATGAATACCCGAATTTTAATATTGTGGGTGAAATCTGGATGCATAATCAGGCGAATTTGGCTTATTGGCAAAAAGACAGTAAAATTGGTGCCATCGAAAACTACAATTCGAATCTTCCAAGTGTAATGGATTTTACGCTTCAAAGTCAGGTTACATCTGCCTTCAACGAAGACGAACCAAGCTGGGACAACGGGTTGATTAAATTCTACAACAATTTTGCAATGGATTATTTATATCCTAATACGAATAACATTTTGGTTTTTTCTGAAAATCACGATACAGATCGTATGAATGATAAGTTTAAATACGATTTTCCAAAATACAAATTGGCAATGACTTTATTGGCAACCGTTCGTGGAATTCCGCAGTTATATTATGGTTCAGAAATTGGAATGGGCGGTGACAAAAGCAAAGGCGATGCAGATATTCGTCAGGATTTTCCAGGAGGATGGGCAGGCGATAAAAACAATGCGCTAACCGCGAGCAGGAAGAACTCCTGAACAAGCAAAATATTTTGATTTTACATCGAAATTATTCAACTGGAGAAAATCAAACGAAGCCGTTCACTTCGGAAAAATGACACATTATATTCCAGAAAATAACACCTATGTGTATTTCAGATATACAGATAATAAATCGGTGATGGTCGTTTTTAATAATAATGCAAAAGGGCAAACTATTAAAACCAATCGTTTCAAAGAAAGCATCAAAAACTTTAAAAAAGGAAAAGATGTTTTGACTGGAAAAACATTTGATTTAAGTTCTGAAATTACTTTAGAACCAAAATCGGCTTTAGTTTTAGAATTGGAATAGAAAATCAACGATTTACCATAACGTTTATCGTAGAGACGCACAGCAGTGCGTCTCTTTTTTATGTTCAAAGAGACCTGACAGGTTTTTAAAACCTGTCAGGTCTCACAACGGTAAAATTTAACACAATATATTTCCGTCACGAATTCACGAATTTCACAAAACAATAATTCGAGAATTCGTGGCGGATTTTTCAATTATATGCTTTCCTTTCTTTATCTTTAATATTCTGGCTTAAAATCAGTTTTAATGAATAAAGAAAATACTCCTAAAATACCTTTCATTTGGGAAGGGGCAAATATATATTTTTTACTTACCGATCGTTTTTACAACGGAAATCCTTCAAACGACATCAATTTTAACCGAACCAAAACTCCGGGAAAATTACGTGGTTTTGAAGGCGGAGATATCATCGGAATTATAAAAAAAATCGACGAAGGTTATTTTGATGAATTGGGAATAAATGCCATTTGGCTTACGCCGATTGTAGAACAAATTCACGATGGTGTTGATGAAGGAACTGGTCTTAGCTATGGCTTTCATGGGTATTGGGCGAGAGACTGGACGGCTTTAGACCCTAACTTCGGAACCAAAGAAGATTTGGCAAATCTGGTAAAAAAAGCACACGAAAAAGGCATAAGAATTATGCTTGACGGCGTTATTAATCATACCGGCCCCGTAACTCCCGAAGACCCGATGTGGCCGGAAGACTGGGTTAGAACTGGAATTGTCTGTGATTATAAATCATTCGAGAATACAACAATGTGTACCTTGGTCGATAATCTTCCGGATGTAAGAACCGAAAGTAATCAGGAAGTAGAACTGCCTTCTTTTTTGATTGAAAAATGGAAAAATGAAGGACGCTATGACAAAGAGATAAACTCGTTAAATGAATTTTTCAAAAGAACAAATTATCCAAGAACACCAAAATATTATATCATAAAATGGTTAACAGATTATATTTTGGAATTCGGAATTGACGGTTACAGAGCTGATACTGTAAAACATACTGACGAAGATGTCTGGATTGATTTTAGAAAAGAATGCGATTATGCATTTGAAACTTGGAAAAAACATCATCCGTTGGAAGTTTTAGATCAGAATCCATTTTACACCATTGCTGAAGTTTATGGTTATGAAATAAGTGGCGGACTAGATTATGATTTTGGAGACCGAAAAGTAAATTATTTCGAAAATGGCTTTAACTGCATGATTAATTTTGAATTTAAACTTGATGCTCAAAATGATTATGAAGTTATATTTTCGAAATATTCAGCCAAACTTCAAAATGAATTAAAGGGTTACAGCGTTCTAAATTACGTATCGTCGCACGATGATCCTGAACCTTTCGATGGAAATCGAAACAGAACTTTTGAAGCGGGAACAAAACTCCTGCTTTCTCCCGGAATTTCTCAGGTATATTATGGTGATGAAACGGGTCGTTCTTTAGAAATTGAAGGCACTGAAGGCGACGCTACTTTACGATCTTTTATGAACTGGGAAGATGTTGAGAATAATTCTGAAACTCAGAGCATACTTTGGCATTGGCAAAAACTAGGGCAATTTCGCAGAAATCATCCATCGGTTGGCGCTGGAATCCATAAAATGATTTCAGATCAGCCGTATATTTTCTCCAGAAGTTTTACTAAAGTTAATTATAAAGACGAAGTTATAATTGGTCTTGATTTAGGAACTGGCCCAAAAGAACTTCCAGTTGATTCTATTTTTGAAGATGGCACCAAATTAAAAGATGCTTTTTCGGGTAAAGAAACAGAAGTACAAAACGGAAAAGCAATCATTGATTCTGATTACGGGCTTGTTTTATTAGAACTTGCTTAACCGCAAATTTTTTTTGCCACGAATTACACAAATTATCACAAATTTAATTAGTGTAAATTCGTGAAATTCGTGGCGACTTTTTTATCTAATCCTTGCGTACTTTGCGTAAATCTTTGCGACCTTTGCGGTTAAACTTTACAAAATGCTAAAAATAGCACACCGCGGTGCCAAAGCTTACGAACCTGAAAATACTTTAAAAGCTTTCCAAAAAGCGTTAGACTTAAATTCAGACGGAATTGAACTTGACGTTCATTTGAGCGCCGATGGACATATTGTCGTAATGCATGATGAAACTATCGATAAAATGACCAACGGAAAAGGCACCATAAATACATTTTCTTTAGCCGAATTAAAATCATTTTTAGTCGCCGAACAATATCAAATTCCAACTTTAAATGAAGTTTTTGATTTAGTAGATAAAAAATGCCTGATCAATATCGAATTAAAAAATGCTGACACATCTGAGAAAGTCGTTTCTTTAATTGAAGCATATATTGCAGAAAAAGATTGGAGTTACGACAATTTTATCATTTCAAGTTTTGACTGGAATGCATTGCAGGAAGTTCAAAATCTAAATCCAAAAATTCCTATTGGTGTTTTAACAGAAGAAAATATTGATACTGCTTTGGCTTTCGCCGAAAGCATAAAAGCAAAAGCCATTCATCCTGATTTTCATTTATTAAACACTGAAAATGTTCAGGAAATGCGACAAAAAGGATTCTTGGTTTTTCCTTGGACAGTAAATACTGAAGAAGACATTCTAAAAGTAAAAAGTTATAAAGTAAACGGAATTATCTCTGATAATCCAGACAAAATATAAATCAGTCACAAGAAACTTTGTCAAAGTTCATCAGGGTTGAATAAAAAATTCGTGATCCCGATAGCTATCGGGAGTGGCAAACCAAATAATATGATCAAAAATTTCGACATAATCATCGTTGGCGGAGGCGCCGCAGGTTTTTTTACTGCGATTAATATTGCAGAGAAAAATCCGAAACTTAAAATTGTTATTTTAGAAAGAGGAAAAGAAGTCCTTTCTAAAGTCCGTGTTTCTGGTGGCGGAAGATGCAACGTAACACATGCTTGTTTTGAACCAAACGAATTGGTTAAATTTTATCCGCGTGGCGAAAAAGAACTTCGTGGTCCTTTTCATCAATTTTGTTCCGGCGATACAATCGAATGGTTTGAAAAACACGGCGTAGAATTAAAAATAGAAGAAGACGGAAGAATGTTTCCCGTTTCTAATTCCTCTCAAACCATAATTGATTGTTTCTTAAAAGCAACCGAAAAATTAGGCATTAAAGTATTGACCGGCCAAAGCGTTCAATCAATCTTTAAAAAAGAAAATCACTGGAAAATTGATACACAAAGCGACAATTATGTCGCCGAAAAATTAGTTTTGGCAACTGGAAGCAACCCGAAAATATGGGAAATGCTTCAGGAGAAAGGACATGCAATTGTAAGCCCCGTTCCTTCCCTATTTACTTTCAACATCAAAGACCCGCGCATTAAAGAATTACCCGGCGTTGCGGCACAAGTTACCGTAAATGTAAAAGATACTAAACTAGAATCGACAGGTCCTTTGTTAATTACCCATTGGGGAATGAGCGGTCCGGCAATTTTAAAGCTTTCGGCTTGGGGAGCGCGCATTTTGTTCGATAAAAATTATCAGTTTACGATTTTCGTGAACTGGCTAAATGATGTGGATACCGAAGATGCCGAAAAAATCCTAAAAGATTTAAAACAGGAACATGCTAAAAAAGCAGTTTATAAAAAATCACCTTTCGACTTCCCAAATCGTTTATGGGAAAGTTTGGTTTTTGCTTCTGAAATTGATGCGGAAACAAAATGGGCTGATTTATCAAAAAATCAATTGCAAAATTTAGCTTCACAATTAACAAAAGCAAAATTTCAGGTAAACGGAAAAAGCACTTTTAAAGAAGAATTTGTAACCGCAGGCGGCATCGATTTAAAAGAAATCAATTTCAAAACCATGGAAAGCAAAATTCATGAAAACCTTTATTTTGCTGGCGAAATTGTAAACATCGATGCGATTACAGGAGGTTTTAATTTCCAAAATGCTTGGACCAGCGGATTTATTGTTGCAAATAATATATAATAGAATGAAATTTAAAGGAATTATTTTTGATTTAGACGGAACTTTAGTAAACTCATTAGAAGACATTTCTGATGCAATGAATACGGTTCTTCAAGGTCTAAATTACCCAACTCACACTTACGATACGTATCAATATTTTATAGGAAGCGGTTTGCGAAATTTGGTCAGTAAAGCTTTGCCTGCCACAAACAATTCAGATGAACAGATTGAAATTTGTTTTGACTGCATGATCGAAACATATCGTGAAGTATGCACCATTAAAACAAAACCATACAAAGGTATTCGTGAGTTATTAGACAATTTGAAATCACAAAACATCAAACTAGCCGTTTTTTCAAACAAAGCTGATGAGCTTACCAAAAAAATAGCCTCAGAGATATTTCCTGATTATTTTGATTCCGCAATTGGTTTAAGCACGGAAGAACTTAAAAAACCAAATCCGTTTGAAGCTGTTGCAATAAGCAAAAAATGGAGTTTAAAACCAGAAGAAATTCTTTTTGTAGGTGATTCTGATATTGATATGCAGACTGCAATAAATGCGAATATGTTTCCAGTTGGAGTTTCTTGGGGCTATAGAACAGAAGAGGAATTAAAAGTAAGCGGCGCTAAATTGGTTATCGATACTCCTTCGGAATTAATTAATGTATTGCAAAAATATTCTAATTAAATAATTAACAAGAATTTACAGGTTTCACAAGTTTTCATTAAGACAATTCTAATAATTTTACTTTCAACTAAATACCACTAGATGAAAGTAAAATTACTCACTACAATTTCTTTTTTCACATACCAGCTTTCTATTTCTCAAACCGAAAAACTATTAAACGGAAAAGTTTATTCTCAGAACATTTTGCTTAAAAATGTTGAAGTAATCAACAAAACTGCCAAAACGAGTACAAGAACAAATGAAGCAGGAGAATTTTCGATTTTAGTTCGCCCTAAAGACAGCTTAATTTTCTTCTCAAAAGATTATTTTTTCAAAAGATTAAAAGTTTCGCAAGAGAATATAGATCAAAATAATATTACTGTTAATATGATTTTGAAACCCGAGGAACTGGATGAAGTTGTTATTACTACTATTACACTTCCTCATATTGGCCCCGCAGACGAAAATTCTACTGTAATACCAAAACCCGCAATATCTAATCCTGGCGTTTATACTGGCGGCATTACCAATGGAGCAGATTTAATGGCTATTTTAAGTTTGTTTTTAAAAAAGGATAAAAAAGCTAAGAAAATTAAATTCAAAGAATTAGACTTCAAAAAATTAGCTGAATCTACTGTCCCAATAGATTTCTTTACAGATGATTTAAAATTAAAACCTGACGAAAAAGATTTGTTTCTTCAATTTTGCGATGCCGATCCGCAGGCTAAAATCCTTGTACAGCAGAAAAATTTACTTTATACAATGGACTTTTTATACACTAAAAATCAAGAATTTAAAAAACTAAATTCTGGAATTAAAAACTAAAATCCATTCATGAAAGTAAAATTACTTACTACAATTTCTCTTCTAACTTATCAATTAAGTATTTCGCAAACAGAAAAATTACTTCAAGGAAAAGTCATTTCTAATAATGCCCCGATTAATAAAGTCGAGGTGATTAATAAAACAGCTAAAACCAGTACAAGAACAAATGAGCTGGGAGAATTCTCTATTTTGGTTAAAGAAAGAGACAGTTTACTTTTTTTCTCTAAGGATTTTTTCTTTACCAGATTGAAACTTACTGCCGAGAACATAAAAACTAATAATCTTGTTGTTAATATGGTTATTAGAGCCGAAGAATTAGATGAAGTTTTAATTACTAAAATGAAACTGCAAAAAGTAACATACGATGCCGAAAAGGTAAAACAGATCTATGTAGACAAAATTGCAACTGATTTGAGTGGTTATACTGGAGTTAATGACGGAAGAATTAGAAATTCGCCACATATAGCATTCCCGATTGGAAACAAAAAGCCAAAAGAAAAAAACGAAATTGACGACCGCTTTAAAAAACATGCCACTGCCTACTGTACTCCAGATTTTTTTAGCAACGATTTAAAACTAAATGCCGAACAAAAAGAGCTTTTCCTAGAATTTTGTGATGCTGATCCAAAGTCAAAAAAACTTTTAGAACACCCAAATGTTTTGGCAACAATGGATTTTTTGTATGCTAAAAATGAAGAGTTTAAAAAATTAAATTTAGAAATCAAAAACTAAAATCTGTAAATGAAAGTAAAATTACTTACTACAATTTTTTTTTTCACCTATCAGGTTAGTATTTCTCAAACCGAAAAATTGCTTCATGGAAAAGTAATCGCTAATAATGCTCCACTAAGCAAAGTTGAAGTCATAAATAAAACTGCAAAAACAAGCACCAGAACAAATGAACGTGGAGAATTCTCCATTTCAGCAAAAGCACAGGATAGCTTACTTTTTTTCTCTAAAGATTATTTCTTTACAAGATTAAAACTTACCTCTGAAAAGATAAATTCAAATAATCTTGTAATTAAAATGATTATTAAGCCTGAAGAATTGCAGGAAGTAATAATAGCTAATGAAATAAAATTTGATCCCTTACCACCAGATCCAGAGGCGGTAGCAGATATAGATGTTAAAAAAAGAGACAAGAATCTGAAACGATACATAACTGGTTATAATGATGGCACAATCGTAAACGGAATGCAGACAAAATTTTCTTTCGGTGGTGGAAAACCACATAAAAAAGACAAAACCGAAAGTGCCTTCAAAAAGCTTATCAAAAAAACGTGTTCTACAGATTTTTTCTCAAAAGATTTAAAAATAACTGCCGAACAAAAAGAGCTTTTTATCGATTTCTGCGATGCCGATCCAAGGTCAAAAGCACTTACTCTAAATCCTAATATTCTAGCAACAATAGAATTTTTGAATGCTAAAAATAAAGAATTTAAGAAGCTGAAACCATAAAACCTGAAACAAATTTTACCTGTTCAACCACCAAATACTAGCATTTAAAACAGCCGCAAATCCAACCCACGCTAGATACGGAATCAATAAATAACCTGCTGTTTTATTGATTTTTATAAACTTCAAATAGGTTTCGTAAATCATCAGCCATAAAAGTGCTATTTCTACTAAAGCCAGCATCGGATTTTTTAAGCCGAAGAATAGATAAGACCAAATGGCATTTAATATCAATTGAATGATAAAGAAAAGTAATGCTTTTTTAACTTCTTCTGTTTGTTCTTTAATTTTATCCCAAACTAATCCTGCAAGCAACTGCCATAAAAATGTAAAGAATTGTCCAAACCGGCATAAAAATCCAGTTCGGCGGATTAAAAACTGGTTTTGCAATAGTTGGATACCAGCTTTCTACGCTCGGTCTTGTTACCAAACTTGCAGAATATCCTACTGCTAAACAAATAATTAAGGCTATTATAATCTTTACGGTCTTATTCATTTCATTAAAATTTTGTATTCAAAAATAGTTAAAAGAAAGATTTAAACCATATAAGTTCTGTAAGTTCATTTATTAAACTTTGAATTATAATTTCTGATATAACTTATAGGGTGAAATATTTTAAAAACTATCTTTGCCAAAATTTATATTTCATGTTTACAGCGACTGATTTTATTCCTAAAAAATATACTTCTACAATCGAAAACGGAAATTTTGAGTGGAGCGCTCCCAGCAATATTGCATTAGTAAAATATTGGGGCAAAAAAGACAATCAGATTCCAGCAAATCCTTCGGTAAGTTTTACTTTGAATAACTGTAAAACGATTACGAAATTGGGCTTCGAAAAAAGAGCAAACCAAAATTATTTTTCATTTGATTTACTTTTTGAAGGAAAACCAAAAGAAGATTTCAAACCAAAAATTCAGAAGTTTTTAGAAAGAGTTGAAGTTTATCTGCCATTTTTAAAAGAGTATCATTTTACAATTGACACCCAGAATACATTTCCGCATAGTTCTGGAATTGCGTCTTCGGCTTCTGGAATGGCGGCTTTGGCAATGAATTTCATGAGTTTGGAAAGAAAACTAAATCCAGAAATGACAGATGAATATTTCTATCAAAAGGCTTCTTTTTTAGCTCGTTTAGGATCAGGAAGTGCCTGCCGAAGCGTAAAGGGAAATGTTGTCGTTTGGGGAAATCAAGCCAATATTGAAGGAAGCTCAGATTTATTTGGAGTCGAATATCCGTATAGTATTCATGAAAATTTCAAGAATTATCAAGATACAATTTTATTGGTTGATAAAGGCGAAAAACAAGTTTCGAGTACCGTTGGCCACGATTTGATGCACAATCATCCGTATGCCGAAAGACGTTTTGCTCAAGCACACGAAAACTTAGATCAGTTAATCAAAATTTTTGAAAACGGTAATTTAGAGGAATTCATCAAAGTTGTAGAAAGTGAAGCTTTAACTTTGCACGCGATGATGATGACCTCAATGCCTTATTTTATTTTGATGAAGCCTAATACGTTGCAAATTATAAATGCAATCTGGAAATTTAGGAATGAAACTCAAATTCCGGTTTGTTTTACACTTGATGCCGGAGCAAATGTGCATGTGCTTTATCCCGAAAACGTTACAGAAAAAGTATTACAGTTTATTCAGGACGAATTAGTTGTATTTTGTCAGAATCGTCAGTACATTTGCGACAAAATTGGAGAAGGCTCAATTGCATTATAATTTTGCGTATCTTTAATTAAAATTTAGGTTATGGACATTCAATTAGAAAAACGCGAAGTGATAGATATTCTGGAAGGTACAGATGACCTTTCAATTATTTTGGCGGTCAAAAAATTGCTAACCAAAAAGAAAAAAGATTGGTGGGATGATTTAACTGATGAACAAAAAGCAGAAATTCAATTGGGTGAGAAACAAATCCAAAAAGGAGAATATTCAGATTTTGAATCTTTTATACAGAAATATATCTGATTTAAATGAGGAAAATTATAATTTCGGATGTTGCTCAATCAAAAATTGAAAATCTTTTAGAATATTTAGAAATAAAATGGTCAGATAGAATTCGGAAAAAGTTTGCAAACAAATTGTACCAAGCTGTAAATATTCTTCAAGACAATCCGGAAGCATTTCCAAGATCAGAAAGCAATAAAAAAGTACATAAATGTGTGATTACAAAACAATCAACATTATACTACAAGTTTAATAATAAAAGAGTTGAAATAGTTGCATTTTTTGACACACGACAAGACCCAAATAAAATTAAGAAAGACATAAAATAAATCATGAAAGGACCATTATTTTACTCAAAAATATTACTCTTTGGAGAATACGGAATCATCCGCGACTCTAAAGGACTTTCTATTCCTTATAATTTTTACAATGGTGCTTTAAAGAAGTCTGAAGAGCCTTCTGCAGAAGCCATTGCATCAAACGCAAGTTTGCGACGTTACACAACTTATCTTGAAGCTTTACAGACAGAACAGCCTGATTTGGTTTCTTTTGATTTGTTAACTTTAAAAAACGATGTTGAAAGCGGCATGTATTTCGATTCTAGTATTCCGCAAGGATATGGTGTTGGAAGCGACGGTGCACTTGTGGTCGCGATTTATGACAAATATGCTACAAATAAAATCACAGTTTTAGAAAATCTGACTCGTGAAAAACTTTTACATTTAAAAACTGTTTTTTCTCAAATGGAAAGCTTTTTTCACGGAAAAAGTTCAGGTTTAGATCCTTTAAACAGCTATTTGAGTATTCCGATTTTAATTAATTCTAAAGATAATATTGAAGCAACTGGGATTCCGACTCAAAGTTTTGACGGGAAAGGTGCTGTGTTTTTATTAGACTCTGGAATTGTGGGAGAAACTGCTCCAATGGTTAACATCTTTATGGAAAACCTAAAAGACAAAGGTTTCCGTGCGATGCTTAAAAACCAATTCGTTAAATATACAGATGCCTGCGTAGAAAACTTTTTACATGGCGATATGACTTCTTTGTTTACCAATACTAAAAAGCTTTCTAAAGTTGTTTTAAATCATTTTAAACCAATGATTCCAGAACAATTTCACGGAATCTGGCGAGCACGGAATTGACACAAACGACTATTATTTAAAACTTTGCGGTTCTGGAGGCGACGGTTATATTCTTGGTTTTACCGAAGATTTAGAACGTGCTAAGGCATCGTTGAAAGACTATAAACTAGAAGTTGTCTATCAATTCTAAATTTGAATTTATTTAAAACCCCACGCTTATTGAATATCCTTTCTTAAAAATAATCACCCTAATAGTTATTGAATATGAAAAGTATTTTAAAGATTATCAAGGCAACTTTTTTAGGAGGAATTTTATTTTTAGCACCTTTAATTTTATTATTGGTTCTTTTAGAAAAAGGTTTTAGTATTATTCAAAAAATTACAAATCCAATTATCAATCACTTTCCAAAAGTGAAGGTTTTAGGACTTGCGATTGAAGAAATTGTTGCAATAGTAATCATCATTTTCATTTGCTTTACTGCTGGATTAATAGCCAAAACAACTTACGCTCAAAAACTGATTCATCGATTAGAAAACGGAATTTTAAGCTTTGTTCCTGGTTATTCGTTTATGAAAAACATGAACGAGAGCATTATGGGTTTTGAATCCAATCAGGATTTAAAAGTTATTCTTGTTCCTACAGATGCTGGTCTTCAATTTGCTTTTTTAATTGAGCAGATAAATGAAAATAGTTTTGCCGTTTTTATTCCAGATGCACCAAATCCATGGAGCGGATCTGTGGTTTTTGTAGAAAAAAAAGATATTAAAGAAATAGAGATGACTCAAAAAGAAGCTCTGGCCTGCATTCGAAAATTAGGATATGGCTCTAAAGAATTGTTAAAAAACAAGCTTTAAACTATTACAATTAGAAAATATCCGTTAACTTCCCTCATCTAATCCATCAAAAAATTATTTATGTTAAGCAGACAGCACAAACTTTTAGTAATGAAAATTGTTAGTCTGTTTTCTGTAGTTAGAGGTTACAATATCCCGATTATAGTTTTAGCGCAATATTTGTCGGCGATTTTTATATTGGCGCCCGAAATTAGAGCGCTGGATATCCTTCTTGATTTCTATCTGTTTTTAATTGTATTTGCTTCTGCCGTTACCATTGCTTCTGGTTATATCATCAATAATTTTTACGACAGTCAGAAAGATTTAATTAATAGGCCCAACAAATCTATGCTGGATCGATTGGTGAGTCAGAAAACAAAGTTGACTGTTTATTTTAGTTTGAACTTTCTGGCCGTTTTAATGGCTTCTATAGTTTCATGGAGAGCTTTTTTATTCTTTTCAGCTTATATTTTTCTAATTTGGTTTTATTCGCATAAAATAAAAAAATACCCAATTATTGGAAATTTGATGTCGGCATTATTGGCTGTAACGCCGTTTTTCGCCATTTTACTTTATTTTTACAATAAGATTTCGTTTGAAGAAATTGAAAATCACATGAGTCATTTTGTAGTGATTTCAGCTCATGCCGTTTTCTTGTTTTTGCTTTTATTAATTCGCGAAATGATAAAAGATCTAGAGAATTTAAAAGGCGATTTGGTAAGTGATTATCGAACAATTCCTGTTTTGTACGGAGAAAATATCTCGAAACAAATTATTACTGCCCTGACTCTTTTGACCATTTTACCTGTTTATGTTTTGGTAAACATTTATGATGTGGGCTATATGGATATTTATTTTTACGCTTGTTTTGGTGTTTTACTTTTTTTCCTGATTTATTTATGGAAATCGAATTCCAAAGAACAGTTTTTAATGCTTCATAATGTTTTGAAATTCCTGATTGTTTCAGGCGTTTGCTGTATTGTTCTTATTAATCCGAGTGTTTTGTGGCACGGGCGTGAATTGATTTCTAATTACTAAAGTCTTTACTCAGAGATTTTTTTATTTCACGCAGATCTTGCAGATTCAGCAGATTTTCTCTTTTGTGTCTCTTTGTGTAAATTTTGCGAATCTCTGCGAAATAATATAATATCAATATATTTAAAAGAAGCCAATTGTTTTAATCTAGCCCCGGTTGAAATGAAAATCCTTTTTTGGTCTCGTTTTTTTATAACGAGACCAAAAAAGATTGTAATGGAAAACGGGAAACAATGTCTCAAAAAAAGCCAATTGTGGAGCTTCTAAACCTCTTAAATTTCATTGCTATTAATCTAAGAACATTGAACTTAAGATTTATTAGCAGGAAAAAACTATCTTTGCACAAATTAATGATTTTATGAACAACAAGGAAGGCAATAATAAAAGAGGCGGATCTAGACCAAATAGCTCAAGATCAAACTCTAGTAAGCCAAAACCTCCTATGGCGAAACGTGCGCAAGGGCCGAAAAAAGTAAAACCGGAGGTTAAAGCCGCTAATCTGTCGCGCGGAAGAAAAAGTAAAAAAACAGAATCAGGCTCCGAAAAGACAAAAGGCTTCAGATGAAATTCGTCTGAACAAATACATCTCGAATTCTGGTGTTTGTTCTCGTCGTGATGCTGATATTTATATTCAGTCTGGAAACGTTAAAGTAAACGGTGTTCCTGTGACTGAAATGGGGTATTTGGTGAAATTGGATGATGTAGTAAACTTTGATGGTGCTACTTTGACTCCTGAAAAGAAGGAATATATTTTATTGAATAAACCTAAAAACTTTACAACTGCTCTTGACGAAGGTCAGGAATATCGTAACGTTCTAGAACTTGTTCGTGGTTCTACAAATTCGAAAATCGCTCCGATTGGTAGAATGGACAAGAATACGACTGGTTTATTGGTATTCACAAACGATACAGATATGATTCGTAAGTTTACTTTACCGAATCAGAAATCGTCTAAAATTTATCAGGTTTCTTTAGACAAAAACTTAAAATTTGAGGATTTAGAAAAAATCAGCAAAGGTTTGGTTCTTGACGGACACCGCGTTTTTGTTGAAGAAGTAAGCTATATTGACAATGAACCTAAGAGTGAAGTTGGTCTTAAGCTAAAAACATCAAATGTAAAAGTAGTTCGTTCTATTTTTGAATCTTTCGAATACAATGTATTACGAATTGACCGTGTGGCGTTTGCTGGTTTGACTAAAAAGAATCTTCCTAGAGGAAACTGGCGCTTTTTGACCGAACAAGAAATCATCAATTTGAAAAACGCTAAATAAGTTTTTCAAATTTTGAAATTATACTAAATCCTGTTTTCTTTGAAAATGGGATTTTTTTATTTTATAAAGTAAAGAAATTATGTCCGAAAAGGGTAAATATTGATCTTCCGATAGATTGGTTTTTATCTTCTACTGTTTCGTAACATGAAAAACCTAGGATGATTTTAATTCCGGGAGGAATACTGTTTAAAATTTCTCTTTTTTGGTCTTCGAGAAGGAGTTTTAAACTTTCTAGTAATTGAAGATTGTTTCTTAAGTAGGAAACTACAAGGAGTGCTGAAAAGTTAAGTATTTCTCTGGCTGTTTCGCTTTTGATGCCGACTTCGTTTGAAACCATTTCTGAAATTCTTCCTTTTTTATTGGAAAATAATTCTTTTAGAAAATCATTTCCTTCTAAACGGTAGCAGTCATCAACTGATAAAATTCTACCTGCGTTAAAATCTATTTCCTGGTAAAAGGTCGAATCTTCTTTTAACATTGAGACTATTTCAGAGTAAAAGTCAGATTCTTCGGCTTTGTTGTAGAGACCCATTAAAATTGTACCGATCGAGACATCAATTCCCTTAATTAGAAGGGCATCATTTTCAAAATAAAACTTGTTCAACTTGGAGACAACATTAGATGAAATAAAACGTCTAAGTTCAATTTGTAGGTTTGGGGTCATACGCTTAACTTATTTAGAAAACATTATTTGAATTGGGTCAAAATAATCGATAAAGTGAGGCTTTTTATCGTTTATTGTGATAAAAATATAAAATATATTAAGATTTCCAAAAAATAAGTTAAAATTTTACACGAATAATAACCCGCTCTTAACATAAAAAATCCCGCAGTACCAGTAAATACTATACTTTCGTCTTGAAATAAAAAAGAATAAAATATAGGATTTTTTTTATATTTCAAACAAACGCAACGCGGGAATTTGCAAATTGTTATATAATTAAAATAAAATGTTTCGATATTTCCATATTATGCTTAAAAATATGCCGAAGTAAATGATGCAGAACATAAAGTTGATAAAGCTTGAAGCAAGGAATCCAAGGAGTGAACCTGTCGCCGCTTTCATTGCTCGTTTATGGTTTTTGGAATCATATAACAATTCGCCAACCAGCGCTCCTAAGAACGGTCCCACAATAACTCCAAAAGGAATTGGTGCCAAAATACCAATTACTAAACCAATGTTGGTTCCCCATACGCCATAAGAACTTCCTCCAAATTTTTTTGTTCCTTGCGAAGGAATTACATAATCTAAGATTGTGATAATTACCATTAAAACAAAAGTAATTCCCAAAACCCAGTAATTGTTTTCTACTGCTTTGGTGAGATAAAGTAAAAGCAAACCCACCCAACAGCTTGACAATCCAGGTAAAACGGGAAGAAAACTACCAAAAACACCAACAATCATGAATATAAAACCGAGTGAAACCAAAAGTAAATCCATATAGTTTTGTAAATTTGTACTTACAATTTAAGTAAATTTAATAACATGCAAACTTTGTCCAAATTAATTATTGCTTTAATATTTGTCCTTTCTGTTACTGAAAATTCGTTCGGTCAAACGAAAAAACACTCAATAGAAGATCAAATATTACAGGACAGTCTTTATAAAAGTAATAAGAAAAAAGTATTAAACTTCTCCATGAAAGAATTTGATAAACTTTTTTTGAATTTTTTAGTCAAAGAAATAATCCAGACATAGTTTTAACAAAGACTGAATTTTATAATTATACCGTTCAAATTGCAGCCTTTTTCAGACCGACTTGCCAAATTATATCCTGATCAAAAGGAAGTTGCAGAAAAAAACAAAGAAAATTGGCTTTCTGAAAACTATGAAGATTATTAACAATACAAAGCTTCTCAAAAAAAATAATCGTATTTTTATACCATAATTTGTTTATCCATTCAATATCAAAATCTTGAAGCAGTTTTTTCCCTTTTTAATTTGTATCGTTTTTAATTCTTGTCAATATTTTGAGAAGCAGGTTCCGTCTGAAAAGGAATTACTTCAAAAAGAGTTAAAATCAATTAATTGGAAAGAAGTAGACGAATATCCATCTGTTTCAAGTCGCGAAAAAATTGCAGATAAAAAACTTCGCCAGCAATGCTTTTTCGAGGTTATGTCAGACCTTATTGAAGAAAAATTAAACGTAGATACTTTATCCATTTTATATCCAGAATTGGATACCATTGAAGTAAAAGTAACGATTTTTCCAAATGCAACTATGAAGTTTGAACCTCAGTTTCCTAAAGATTCTGTTGCTTATGACACCATAAAAATTGACAGCATTTTACATGCGCGTCTGGTTGATTTTCCAAAAATAAATCCGGCTATAAAACGCGGTATTCCAGTAAAAACGCAATTCATTCTACCCGTAATTCTGAAGGCAAAAGACGAAAAGTAATCCGTACTATCTTGAGCAAAGAAACTTCACAAAAATAATTAACTTCTAAAACTTCTACCTTTCCATTCATAGGAACCAAATAAGCTGTATAACGCCACAGTTGAACTAAAAAATGGATAAAACAAGTCTGCTCAATAAAAGACTTTTAATTCGGTCTTTTGTCAAAAATTGATTTGTTTTAGAAAGCAAAACAAAATCAATAGTGAACTTTAAAAAGGCAAATAAAACAAAAAACGGATAATCTACGATTTGAAATAATACTAAGAAAAAGCCAATTTCAAAACTCAAATTTCCAAAGAAAACGATTAGTCCTAGACACTTTCCAAAAGTACTTTTATATGAAGTTGTTTTTGTCGCCCAGCGCACTCTTTGATAAAATAATGATTTCCAATTTTGGGTTGGTTTTGTAGTTACGATTGCTTCATCTGCTTTTAAATAATGAACTTCATGAGGCGATTTTTCAATTGCTTTCTGCAATAAAAAAACATCATCTCCACTGGCAATTTTATTATTTCCTTCGAAGCCATTCAAACTTTCGAAAAATGATTTTTTATAAGCGAAATTGGCGCCGTTGCACATAAAGCCTTTATGTAAACCAAAACTTCCAATTGTTGCGCCTTGCAGACTCGTGAGATCTAATTGTTGAAAATGATGCAGAAATGAATTTTCGCATTCATACGTAACCGCTCCCGCAAGCATAGAAATTTTATTTTCCTGAATGTAATTGTCAAAAGTTAAAAGCCAGTTTTCTGGAACAATACAATCGGCATCTGTGGTAATTACCCAATTGGTTTTTACGTGTCGCATTGCCGTTGTAATAGCATCTTTTTTAGGCGAATTGGAAATCCGAATATTGTTTATTTGTGAAATGTGAAATGTGAAAAGTGAGGCTTGAAATTTCTCCTCAGAACTGTCGTCAACTAAAATTACTTCAAATAAATCTGCTGGATAATTTAGTTTTGAAAAGCTTTTTAAGAGATTAGGAAGATTTTCTTCTTCATTTCGGAACGGAACAATAATCGTAAAACTTGTCTTTGGTTTTAAATCTTTCTTTTGATATTTTTTTACTTTGAAAAAACCATAAATAAGCAAACCGACGCTTATCATGTAAATTGCTAATATGGTAAATAAAGTAAAAATCATTCTGCTGTTTTGGTTTTAAAATTCAGCACAAAATAACTTCCTAAAACTACTGGTAAAACTACATTTAGAAACCACATTAATGTACTGATGAAAATTACGATCCATTCGTTTACACCAAGAATTCCGAAGAAATAAATGGCGACGCTTCCTTTTACAGCAAAATCTAAAAATTGAAAAGTTGGCAAAGACGATGCTAAAAAGTAAACCGATGTAATGGCCGCCATTAAAGTTAAATAAGGCAAATCGACATCAAAACCTAAAAACAAAAAGTAGTACTGATGGGAAAAAACCAGATAACGGCAAATTCCTAAAAAGATGTTTTTTTGATGAATTGGTTTCGGAATTTCATTGATTTTATGAATCAGTTTTTCAATCGAATATTCTTTGATTTTGATCTTTTTTATTGAAAATAAAACAATCAGAATCAGTAAAAATCCGCCAAATAAAATTAAAACTGTTTTGGTAGTAATTACATTAAATTGTGCATTGAAATACAGCAATCCGAAAATCCCAAAAATGATAGTCAAAATCATCTGGATTCCGTTGCAGATTAAGTTTAAAAAAACGACTCCTTTGGCCTCAGATTTTGGATAATACAATGCTTTTCCAGCGTACTCTCCTACTCCATTTGGCGTAAAAATTCCAGCAGTTAAAGCAACTAAAACCTGTTTTGTTGCTTCGTATATAGAAATTTGATGAATAACTTTGGCAAGGTTCTGCCATTTTAGTATTTCGAAATAACGATTCAAAACACTCAAAAGCAATATAAAGGAGATTCCTAAAACCGACTGATTTTTACGAAACAAAACAATGAACTTATTCCAGTCCAATTTGTCGTTATTCGCCAGCTGATTGTAAATAAAATAAAATGCGCCGCCAACGATCAAAAGTTTAGCCAGAAGAACGAGGAATTGTTTAGCTTTGTGAGGAATTAAAATCATGCCGCAAAAGTAACACAAAGTATTGTAATAATGCTATTTCACAAAGATTCCCAAAGCAAACACAAAGACATACAAAGAAATTTAAAAAAATATTTGTGAATCTCTGTGTAATCTTAGTGCAACTTGGCGTAACAACTTAAAAATTGAAAAAAGAACGCATCATATTATTTTTTTCATTATTGCTAATACTAGCATGCAATAAAATTGATAAAAGCACTCCAAAACTACATGTTAGAATTATGGACAAAGGTTCTTGGGGGTTTAATGATGAAAAAGGGAACGTTCTTATTCCGCAAGGAAAATATGAATTTCTAAATCCAATAGATGAAAAAGGAATGATTTATGCCCAGAAAGGAGCTAAACACGGTTATATTGATATTCATGAAAATATATTGGTTCCTTTCGAGTATGATGACTTAACTGTTTTTTCTGAAGAAATTGCGTGTGTAAAAAAGAACGGGAAGTTTGGCTTTATTAATCGAAAAGGAAAAATTATAATTCCTATTCAATTTCAAAATGAAACTTATTTTCATAAGAACGGATTAGCTCTTGTAAAGAAAAACAACTTTTATGGCTTCATTAATAAAAAAGGAAAAGAAATAATTCCAATCATATATCAAAATGCAGATGTAGGCACAGCTGACAGTTTAGTTTCTTTGAATAAAAAAGGGAAATGGGCTTTTTTTAATTCTTTCGGAAAACAAAAAACAGATTTTATTTATGATGAAATTGCATTAACTGACATTGATATAAAAGGAGAAAGCGAAAGTACTTTTGGGAAAAACGGTTTAATCTTAGTTCGAAAAAACAAACAAATCGCTTACCTAGATAAAAATTTAAAAGAAATAATCCCTTTTGGCAAATATGAAACTGGCGAAAGATTTAATAAAAATAGAATTGCAATTGTTTCTAAAAATCACAAATATGGAATCATAAATGAATTTGGAAAAGAAATTGTAAAAACTGAATACGACACAATAGAACATCCCGAAGAATCTTATCACGAATCTGAAATTTTTGCCGCAAAACACAATAACAATTTAGTTTTACTTGATGAAAATGGAAAGAAAATCTATGATAAAATAAAAGACTTTTCATTTGATTATTGTCGTTTAAATAACAAAATTGAAAAAATCTACCATATTCAGGATTTGAATGGAAAATATGGAGCAATCGATACAAAAGGGAAATTAACAATTCCTATTATATATGAAGAATTTCAAGATTTTGGGAGCAATTATAATGCGATTGTAAAGCACAAAGGTAAATTTGGGTTGATTGATTCTAACAATAAAATTACCTATCCAATTGATAACGTTCTAATTTATGGCGACAGAAGAGAATTAGATTATTATATCATACAAAATAAAGACAACAAATTTGGAATAATCGACAAGAACCTAAAACCCATTTTTAATTTTAATTTTCAGCATTTATCTCCTTGCTTTTACGATACAAAAAATAGATTTATTGCCAAACAAAACGATAAATATGGCGTTATAGACAGAGCCAGAAGAATAATTATCCCTTTTGAATATAGTAAAATATCAAATTGGGTTGAAGATGGACCTGGTTCAAACTATCATTTTGTAGAAAAAAACAATAAAAATGGTATAATCACGAAAGAAGGAAAAACGGTTATCCCTGTAATCTACGATACTCTTTTTTATCATAACGAGAAGATGATTATTCTCTCTAAAGATAGAAAATATGGAGTTGTAACGATTCAAAATGAACAAGTAATTCCTTTTATTTATGAAAAAATCTATATCGAATTTAGCTTTTTTGAACAAAATAAAGAAGCAGAATTTTATGTTTTAAAAAATAGAAAATACTCGATCATAAATAAAAAAAATGAGATCATTAAATCGAACATTTCAAAGAGTGAGGTTGAAGATAAATTCTCATATTTAAATTAAAAAAATTGACAAAAGAACGCATCATATTAGGTATTGACCCTGGAACCACGATTATGGGTTTTGGATTGATAAAAGTCATCAATAAAAAAATGGAGTTTTTGCAGTTAAACGAATTGCAATTATCCAAATACGACAATCATTACCAAAAATTAAAAATCATTTTTGAAAGAACCATCGAATTAATCGAAACGCATCATCCAGATGAAATTGCGATTGAAGCGCCTTTCTTTGGCAAAAAACGTACAATCGATGTTAAAGCTTGGACGCGCGCAAGGCGTTGCAATGGCAGACAGGACTTTCCAGAGATATTCCGATTACAGAATACGAACCCAAAAAAGATAAAAATGGCGATTACCGGAAACGGGAATGCCAGTAAAGAACAAGTTGCCAAAATGCCGCAACAGCTTTTAGGCTTAAAAGAATTGCCAAAAAACCTGGATTCAACAGATGGTTTGGCTACGCAGTTTGTCATTTCTTTAATTCGGGAAAAGTCGTAGCAGGAAAAAGTTATTCGGGATGGGATGCTTTTGTAAAACAAAATGAGGAAAGAGTTAAGAAATAGTTTGCAGTCTCAGTCTCAGTTTTCAGTTTTCAGTTTTATCTGAGACTGAAAACTGAGACTGAAAACTGAGACTGAACACTGAACACTAAAAAATGAGCGGCATCTACATTCATATTCCATTCTGCAAGCAGGCTTGCCATTATTGCGACTTTCATTTTTCGACTTCGATGAAAAAGAAGGACGAAATGGTTTTGGCTTTAGCCAAAGAAATTGCCATGCGTAAAAATGAATTTGAACTTCTCGACTCCGCTCGAAGCGACAACACAATTGAAACCATTTATTTCGGCAGGAACACCTTCTGTTTTAACCAATGACGAAATCAACTTTTTAATTTCAGAAGTTTATAAAAATTATGATGTTGCAACAAATCCTGAAATAACACTTGAAGCCAATCCGGATGATTTGTCTGCAGAGCGAATTTTAGAATTAGCTAAGAGTCCAATAAATCGTTTAAGCATCGGAATTCAGTCTTTTTATGAAGAAGATTTGAAGATGATGAATCGCGCTCATAATTCGGCGGAAGCCATAAAATGTTTGCAGGAAGCGACAAAATATTTTGATAATATTTCGCTTGATTTAATTTACGGAATTCCGGGAATGAGCGACGAAATGTGGAAACAAAATATTGAAACCGCTTTGTGTTTTGGCATTCCGCATATTTCTAGTTATGCTTTGACGGTTGAACCGAAAACGGCTTTAAGTAAATTAATTCAAACCGGAAAAATTGCCGAACCTCAAGACGAAGTCGCCTCAAATCATTTTATGATTTTGGTTGAAACGCTTGAAAAGAATGGTTTTATTCATTACGAATTGTCCAATTTTGGAAAAGAGAATTATTTCTCCAAAAATAATTCGGCATATTGGTTAGGCAAAAAATATATCGGAATTGGTCCTTCGGCACATAGTTATGACGGCGAAAAAAGAGGCTGGAATGTTGCTAATAATTCATTGTATTTAAAGTCCATTCAGAATAACGAACTTCCTTTAGAAACTGAAATCCTGACTGTTTCTGATCGTTATAACGAATATATTATGACAGGACTGCGAACGATTTGGGGCGTTTCTTTAGAAAGAATCAAAAATGAATTTGGATTGGAATATTTCAATTATCTCAAAAAACAATCTGAAAAATTCTTGAACGACGATTTACTTTCAATTGAAAATAATATTTTAAAACCAACTCCAAAAGGAAAATTTTTAACGGATGGAATTGCAAGTGATCTCTTTTACTTAAATTTGGATTAAGAGATTTACCGCAAGGTTCCCTAAGGTTTACGCAAAGCACGCTATTGTTTTTTTGAAGGTATAAACTTACAATATAAATTTTAAAACGTAGATTTGAGCTTTAATTATATCGCTCATGTCAGAAAATGAATTATCAAGAATTGTATTTAACTGCGCACTAAAAGTTCATCAAACTTTATGACCAGGACTTTTAGAAAGTGCTTATGAAGAATGTCTTTTTTATGAATTAAGAAAAATTGGTTTATCAATTGAAAAACAAAAGGCTTTACCTCTAATTTATGAAGAAGTAAAATTAGATGTTGGTTACCGATTAGATATTTTAGTAGAAAATAAACTAATTTTGGAGATAAAAGCTGTAGATTGTTTAAATGAAATTCATCTTGCTCAGCTATTGACTTATTTAAAATTAACAAATTGCAAATTAGGGTTATTAATAAACTTTAATGTTTCTTTAATCAAAAATGGAATCAAAAGAGTGGTAAATAATCTTTAATAAAATCCTAGCGCCCTTTGCGTAAAACCTTAGCGAACCTTGCGGTTAAATCAACATGATAGCAAAAATCAACAACTTCGAAATCGACTTATCAAAACCCATTGATATTTCAATTCCATTGACCAACACAGACGAAAACCCTATTGCTTGGTACATTGAAAAACCAGTTATCGAACCTGTAGTTTTTGGCGATTGGATTGGTAAAGTTTCTGAGGGGAAATCATCAACTAATTTTAATAATATTTTCTTCAATCCGCATGGGCATGGCACGCATACGGAATGTCTGGGACATATTACCAATGATTTTTACAGCATCAATCAATCGCTGAGGCAGTTTTTCTTTTTTGCTAAATTGATTACGGTTGAGCCTGAGAAAATTGGAGATGATTTTGTGATTACGAAAGAAAGCATTTCGACTTCGCTCAATGTGACATCAAATGAAAGCAATTCTCGCGAAGCCTCGGGATCACTCAGTGTGACAAACAAGGCTTTAGTAATCAGAACTATTCCAAATTCAAAAGATAAAAAATCAAGAAAATATTCGAATACAAATCCGTCTTATTTGTCTGAAGAAGCAGCGATTTTCATTCGCGAAAGCGAAATTGAACATTTATTAATTGATCTGCCAAGTGTGGACAAAGAACACGATGAAGGTAAATTATTGGCTCATAAAGCGTTTTGGAATGTAAAGGATACTGTGAATCTAAATTCTGATGCACGATTAAACGCAACAATTACTGAAATGATTTATGTTCCAAACGAAATCGAAGATGGAAATTATATACTAAATCTTCAAATTGCTTCGTTTGAAAATGACGCAAGTCCGAGCAAGCCTTTATTATTTAAGATTGCAGATTTTAGATTTTAGATTTGCTGAAAACTGAGACTGGGACTGAGACTGGGACTGAGACTAAAACTGAACACTCAAAAACTGAACACTGAATACTAATGATAACCGTTTCTACAGATAAAAGCAAACTTGACGTTCCGTTTATACAAAACTTTTTGAAAGACATTTATTGGGTCATGGGACGAACGATTGAGGAAGTTCAAACTACAATCGATGCTTCGGTTTGTTTCGGAATTTATTTAGATGACAAACAAATTGGTTTCGCACGCGTAATTACCGATTATGTGGTTTTCGCTTATTTAATGGATGTTTTTATTGATGAAGAACATCGCGGAAAAGGATATTCATCGATTTTAATTGAAACAATGATGAATGAACCACAGCTTCAAAATGTCAAAATTTGGCGTTTGGCAACAACTGACGCTCATTTTTTATATGAGAAATTCGGATTTACAAAACTAAACCATCCTGAAAAAATGATGGAAAAAATAATATGATGAACACCATTATTAAACTCGAAGAAACGGCTTTGTTTATCCTCGGCATCTTTTTATTCAATCAGTTAAATTTTGATTGGTGGTGGTTTCTCGCTTTAATTTTAGCTCCAGATTTTTCTATGCTTGGATATCTTTTCGGAAATAAAAGCGGTGCATTTTTGTACAATGTTTTTCACCATAAAGGAATTGCACTTTTAATTTATGGTTTAGGATGTTATTTAAGTATTGAAAGTATACAATTAGCCGGAATTATTTTATTTTCACATTCGGCAATGGATCGAATTTTCGGTTACGGATTGAAATATGAAAAGGCTTTTAAATACACGCATTTAGGCGAAATTGGTAAATAATAAATGATATGAATTTAGAAACATTTTACGAGTATTGTCTTTTAAAAAAAGGGGCAAGCGAACATTTTCCTTTTGATGAAGATACTTTGGTTTTTAAAGTGGGAGGCAAAATTTTTGCTTTATCCTCTTTGTCACAATGGGAAAAAAGTGAACCCGCAGTCAACTTAAAATGTGATCCAGAACGCGCACAAGAACTCAGAGGAGAATATGATGAAATACAACCGGGGTTTCATATGAGTAAAGTGCATTGGAATACGATTGCTTTAAACGGAAATCTTTCAGACAAATTTGTCAAAGAATTGATCGATCATTCATATGAATTGGTTTTCAAAAGTTTGACAAAGAAAATTCAGAATGAAATTATCAACCCGAGGTAACTTTTTTACCGAACAGGCGGAGCAATTAGAAAATTAGGCATTACATTTGCACGGTAAGATAAAAAAAGAAATCCCAATCAATTTGCAACTTAGCAATTTATAAAATCATGAAAGAACAATTTAAAAAATTTCTAAACGAAGAACAAGATCCAAAAGCGATTGAAAAAATCACTTCGAAACTTACAGATTTATTGATGAAAGGCGAAGAAGTTGGATATATCGCAGTGCAAAAAAAAGCCTGCAATTACTGTTTTTCCTGATAGTATTGTATTAACAAACAAGCGTATCATTATCTGTAAACCTAAAAATTTAGGTCTTTCAATGGATTTTACAGATTATACTTGGGATGATATTGCGAGTACTTTTGTAAAAGAAAATATTTTGGGTTCTGAATTTTCTTTTGGCACCAAAACAGATTTGGCAGTTTCTATTGATTATATTCCGAAAATTCAGGCTAGAAAAATTTATACTTACGCTAAAGAACAATTGGATTTATTGAAAAATCCAGTTCAGGTCGCAACTCCAATTCAAGAAGTTATAGAGCCAGAATATGAAGAGGAAGAAGATGAAGAAATTGAAGAAGTTGAAACTGAAGAAGTAACAAGCTTTGCTGAAATTTTACCAGCCGCACCAGTTTATACGGAGACATTTGAACCAATTCAGCCAGCACAGCCAACAGGCGATCGCAAATTGAGTGAATTATCTAAAGAAGAACTTTTTGATAAATTACAGAATTACAAAAAACTCCTTGATAACGGTTTGATCATGCAAGGTGAATATGATGCTTATAAAAAAGAGATTTTAAGTTACATGTAAAATTTTAGTCTTAAAGTCAAAAGTCGAAAGTCGTAAAGCCCTTTGACTTTGTCTAAAATATAAAAGCCCTAAATAGAAATTCTATTTAGGGCTTTATCTTTTTAAGTCCTTTCTTCGACTTTCAGACTTTCGACTTCTCCTTTCGACTTTTGACTTTTGACTTTCGACTTATAAAGTCGCTTTCTGTTTTTCTACAAATTTATGCGATTGCAATTCTAGTAACTCTTTTGCATTTTTGCGCTGTAAATCGTACAGACTTTTATCTTCTGCAATATCGGCATATACTTTATCGTGCATTTCGGCGCTTGTTTTCACTAGCAGTTCACGTTGGTATTTGTTTTGTACCAAAGTTGCTTTCATCGCTGTTTCGGCTTCTTCTTGTTTAAAATCGAATTCGCCTTTTGGTGCTAATAATTTGGCAATAATTGGAGACGTTTCGATCGCTAAAAACAACAGCATAATAAAAAATGATGGAAGCCACGGCAATTTATTCAACGCATTGATACGCGCCATTAATCCGTCAAAACCTTCGATGATCGGCTGTGTCTGCGAAACTTTTTTATCTAAATCGGCTTGCAGTTTTATTCCAGCTTTTTCTTTTTCAGCAATTTTAGCTTCGTTTGCTGTTTTTAAAGTTTCAAACTCTTTTAAAGAGGCATCGTGTTTTTCTCTTTTCTCTTTATAAACAGGACCTTTTCCAAGTTTTTTAGTTCCAGTCGTTCCTTCAGCTTCTGTGATGTAAGTAGAATATAACGCATTAACTTCTTTTTCTTTCTTTACAATATCTGCTTTTAAAGCCGCAATTTCTGCTTTGTTTTTATCTAAATCAGATTTGAAATATGTTCCAATCTGCTTCTTATTCGCCAATTCCATTTCGTTTTTTTCTTTCAACAAAACAGTATTGATTTCTTTTTCGAAGATTTTAATCTCCAAAGGTTTAGAAATTACAATAGCAATAATAACCGCCAATAAAATACGTGGTGTTGCCTGCAGGAATTCGTCTAAAAAACGATCTCTTTTTTTAATAGTAGAAACGATAAATCGGTCTAAATTAAAAATCAGTAAACTCCATACAAATCCGAAAATTAAAGCGGGATAAATAGAATCGAAAACGGTAAAAAGCGCATAAGCACTGGCCAGAAAAGCCATAACTGCTGTAAAAAATACAGTGGCGCCAATACCTACATATTTAGTTTGTTCGCCTTCTGAGCAGTCTTTCAAGAGATCTCGGTCGACTCCTGAACATAGGATAAAAAATTGTTTTAACATGATTGATGATTTTTGATTGTGATTGATAAGGCAAATTTAACGCCAAATTTTCAAATACAATCAAAATAATTATTTGTTTTTAATTGTGAATCAATTATTTGAAGTTTTAATGTTAGTTAAACATTAATAACATCCTCAAATTTTTGGTTAATCATAACACTATGTTAATTTTTTTTAAGGCTTTTAGTAATACGTAGATTATAGTTTCGCATAACAAATCAAACTAAACACACACAATGAAAAAATTTTTAGTACTAACAGCATTCTTTTTACTAGCCTTTACAGGTTTTGCTCAGAAAGCGATTATATCTGGAAAGATATTAGATGCCGATGACAAACTGCCTCTTCCTGGAGCTATGGTTCAAATTGTAGGCGAAAAAAAATATACCGTTTCTGACTACAACGGTCGTTTTGAATTATTGAATATTAATGAAGGAACTTATAAAGTTGAAGTAAAATATATTGGATATACTTCTTTAACTCAAGAAATAAAAGTAGAGCAGGGAAAAAACAACGTAATCGATTTTGCTCTTAAAACTTCTGGAACAGAATTAAATGAAGTTGTGGTTGGAGACATCTTAAAAGGTCAGGCCAAAGCTTTGAATCAACAAAAAAACAATAAAAATATCGGAAACGTAATTTCTTCTGATCAAATGGGTCGTTTTCCAGATGCTAACGTTGGAGACGCTTTAAAACGTGTTCCTGGTATTACTATGCAAAATGACCAAGGTGAAGCTCGTAATATTATTATTAGAGGTTTGGCACCGTCTTTAAACTCTGTAACTTTAAATGGTGACCGTATCCCGTCTGCAGAAGGAGATAACAGAAACGTACAAATGGACCTAATTCCGTCTGATATGATTTCGACTATTGAAGTAAATAAGACTTTAACTTCAGATATGGATGCAGACGCGATTGGAGGTTCTGTAAACTTAATTACAAGAGCGACTCCAAACGGAGAAAGAATTTCTGCAACACTTGCCGGCGGTTATATGCCAATTCGTGACCACGCTTCTTACACTGCTGGTCTAGTTTACGGTAATCGTTTTTTCGACAATAAATTAGGAGCTGTTTTCAGCGGTTCTTATAACAATGTTGATTATGGCTCTGATAACATCGAAAACGAATGGGTAAAAGATGAATTTGGAAATGAGTATTTACAAGCTTCAGAAATTAGAAAATATGATGTTCAACGTATTCGTCGCAGACGGATCTATAGCTTTAGATTATAAATTTGACGAAAACAATACGATTTTTGCTAATGCAATTTATAACTGGAGAGATGATAGAGAAAACCGTTTCAGAACTACTTACGATGATATTGACCCAATTTATAATGGTGAAGAAATCACTGGATTTGAAGGCCGTGTAAAACGCCAGACAAAAGGTGGTTTAGACAACAGTAGAAACAAAAACAGAAGATTAGAAGACCAAAGAGTTCAAAATTATTCACTTCGTGGAGAACACTTAATCAACTCAACATTAGATTTAGACTGGTCTGCAAACTACGCAAAAGCAAGAGAATACCGTCCGGGTGAGCGTTATATCGAATACCGTCAGAAAGGATTGGAAATGTTCCAAGATTTATCTAATCCAAGATTTCCTTTAATGACAACTGCTGGCGAATCAACTGATGCGTTTGAATTTGATTCAGTTACAGAAAACACAGACGAAACAAGCGAAAGTGAATTTGGTGCAAAAGTAAATATCCGTTTTCCATTTTCTGTTATTGCAGGAGAAAAAGGAAGATTGAGAACTGGTCTTAGACTTCGTTTAAAAGAAAAAGAAAGAAATAATATGTTCTATTCTTACTCGCCGCTTACGGATGGGATGGAATTACTATCTGAAGTTCCAACAAGTTATTATGACGGAAACGGATTTAATCCAGGAAGTAAATATGTGCCGGGAACTTTTGCTTCTGCGACTTATTTAGGAGGTTTGGATTTAAATAATGCTTCTTTATTTGAAAAAGAAACAGATCCAGCAGAATATTTAGCGGTAAACTATAACGCTAAAGAAAGAATTACTGCCGCTTATGTAAGATGGGATCAGGATTTTAACGACAAACTTTCTATGGTTTTAGGTTTCCGTGTTGAGAATACACATATTGATTATACAGGAAACAGAGTTTTGGATGAAGAAGAATTAGAAAGTAAAATCAACAATACAAATTCATACACGAATCTTTTACCAAGTATTTCATTTCAATATAATGCAACAAAAGATTTAATTTTAAGAGTCACTGCAACAACGGCTTTGGCAAGACCAAACTATTACGCTTTGGCGCCTTATGTAAACAACATTGTCGCCGATAAGGAAATTACAGCAGGAAATCCAGATCTTGATGCAACGTACTCATACAATTATGATTTCATGGCAGAAAACTATTTCAAATCTGTTGGTTTGATTTCTGGAGGTTTTTTCTACAAAAGATTAAATGATTTCATTTACAACTACAGCGACAATCAATATACTGATGCGAAATTTGCCGCAGATTTCCCAAATCAAATAAATCCAATTCCAGCGGGAGAAAACTGGTCATTTTTACAATCTAGAAATGGAGACAAAGTTGATGTTTACGGATTTGAAGTTGCTTTTCAACGTCAGTTGGATTTTCTTCCTGGTAAATTCTTAAAAGGATTTGGTATCTATTTAAACTATACTTATACGCAGTCCAAAGCTAGAGGAATTGCTGACGAAGACGGAAACGAAAGAAACGATATCAGTCTTCCTGGAACTACACCTCATATGTTTAACGGATCTTTGTCTTGGGAAAACAAACGTTTCTCTGCAAGAATCTCAACAAACTTTACATCTGATTATTTAGATGAATTAGGTTCAGAATCTTATAAGGACAGTTATTACGATAAGCAGTTTTTCTTAGATGCAAATGCTTCTTATAAAATTACTCCAAAACTTCGCTTTTTTGCTGAAGCTAATAACTTAACAAATCAACCGTTACGTTACTATCAAGGAGTTGTCGCACATACAAAACAAGCAGAATATTACCAAGCTCGTTACAATTTCGGATTGAAATTAGACTTGTAAAATCAATTAAAAAACGACTAAATTAGACAGAACTTAGCGGTTCTGTCTAATTCTTTTAAAATAAAATATAGGAATGAAAAATAAATCTATACTAGCTTTTTTACTTTTAAGTCTTGCATTTACGGCTTGTAAAGATGATAAACTAGCCCCAATTCAGCCCAATGCGGTAAAACCAACAGCGGTTACCGAAGCTTTGCCTCACGATACCGATGATCCTTCAATCTGGATTAACCCAGCTGATGCTTCAAAAAGTATTATTGTGGGAACTGATAAAGATACAGACGGTGGTTTGTATGCTTTTGATTTGAATGGAAAAATCCTTAAAAAATCAATTCCGTTAAAACGTCCAAATAATGTTGATATCGCTTACGGATTAATTATTAATGGAAAAAAAGTAGATGTTGCCGTTACTACAGAACGTGAAAGTAACAAAATAAGAATCTTCAGTCTGCCAGATTTAGAGCCAATTGATAATGGCGGCATCGAAGTTTTTGAAGGTGAAGCACAACGCGATCCAATGGGAGTTTCGTTGTACACACGTCCAAGTGACCAGAAAATTTTTGCTATTGTAGGAAGAAAAACAGGTCCTTCTGGAAGTTATTTATGGCAGTATGAACTTTCTGGAAACGGAAAATTTGTCGCGCAAAAGTGGTTCGGAAATTTGGAACATACAGCGGTAAAAAAAGAAATTGAAGCTATTGCCGTAGACAACGAATTAGGTTTTGTTTACTACTGTGATGAACAAGTTGGAATTAGAAAATACAAGGCAGATCCAGCTTTAAATGATAATAAAGAATTGGCTTTCTTCGGGCAGAAAGATTTCAAAGCAGATCACGAAGGAATTGCTATTTACAAAAAAACAGATTCTACAGGATATATTTTAGTCTCTAACCAGCAGGCAAATTCTTTTATGGTTTACCCTAGAGAAGGTGCAAAAGGAAATCCAAATAATCATACTTTATTGGCTGAAGTACCAACATCAACAATTGAATGTGATGGTGCAGATGTTACAAGTGTAAACTTAGGAGGTCAATATAAAAACGGACTTTTCGTAGCGATGAGCAACGGAATGACTTTTCACTATTACGCTTGGGATTTAATCCAGAAACGTATAGACGAATCAAAAAAATAAAGTTCTAAAGGTTTTCAGTCGCAGGTTTCAGTGTTTATTTATTTTTTTTTTTACTGTGATTGAAAACCAAACAAAAAAAGCTGTTCGTTATGAACAGCTTTTTTTATTGAATTAACTAATTCCTTTTATTCTGTAATTGGTGAACCTGCCAAGATTTCGGCATTGGCAAACTCTTCAAATTTCGCAAAATTAGCTTTGAATTTCTGTGCTAATTCCAACGCTTTTGTATCGTATAAATCTTTGTCTTCCCAAGTATTTCTAGGATTTAAAATCTCTTCTGGAACATTTGGACAAGATTGTGGCTTTGCAATTCCGAATACGGAATGATTTACATACTCTACGTTATCCAATTCGCCTTTTAAAGCCGCAGTAATCATCGCACGAGTATATTTTAGCTTCATACGGCTTCCTGTACCGTAAGGTCCGCCCGTCCATCCTGTATTGATTAACCAAACTTTTACTCCAGCATCTTTCATTTTTTTGCTCAACATTTCAGCGTAACGTGTTGGATGTAAAGGCATAAATGGCGCTCCAAAACAAGCTGAGAAATTTGGCTGAGGCTCTGTTACACCAGCTTCTGTTCCAGCAACTTTTGCTGTATATCCAGAAATAAAGTGGTAAGTCGCCTGACCCGGCGTTAATTTTGAAATTGGAGGCAGAATTCCGAAAGAATCTGCTGTTAGGAAAAATATATTTTTTGGATCATGTCCAACCAAACCTGGCTGTACATTATCGATATGCGTTATTGGGTAACTTACACGTGTATTTTGTGTGATCGAAACATCATCAAAATCTACTTCGTTTGTTCCTGCTTTGAAAACGACATTTTCTAATAGCGCTCCTTTTTTGATTGCTCTAAAAATGTCTGGTTCATTTTCTTCTGTTAAGTTGATCACTTTTGCGTAACAACCTCCTTCAAAGTTAAAAACCGTATTTTCATTTGTCCAGCCGTGCTCATCGTCTCCGATTAATTTACGTTCTGGATCTGCAGATAAAGTAGTTTTTCCCGTACCAGACAAGCCGAAGAAAATTGCAGTATCTCCGTCTTCTCCAACATTCGCACTACAGTGCATTGGAAGTGTATTTTTGAAAACTGGAAGAATAAAGTTTAATGCAGAGAAAATACCTTTTTTCATTTCTCCTGTATAACCTGTTCCGCCAATTAAAGCGATTTTTTTTGTAAAGTCCAAAATAGCAAAATTAGACTGACGCGTTCCGTCTACAGCAGGATCTGCCATAAAACTCGGAGCACAAACTACTGTCCACTCTGGAGTAAAATTAGCCAGTTCAGATTCTTCTGGACGTAAGAACATATTGTAACAAAACAAATTTGACCAAGCTGTTTCGGTTACAACACGAACATTTAATCTATAATTTGGATCAGAGCAAACATAAGAATCGCGAACAAAAACTTCTTTGTCTGATAAAAACGCTGTTACTTTATTATATAGCTTTTCAAAAGCCTGAGGTTCAAATGGGATATTTACATTTCCCCACCAAACTTGATCCTTTGTAATATCATCTTTTACAATGAAACGATCTTGTGGCGAGCGCCCTGTAAATTCACCTGTATTAATTGCCAAAGCTCCAGTAGAATTCTCAACACCTTGTCCTGACTGCAAAGTAATCGCATGTAATTCATCTGCAGATAGTTGGTAACGAACTTTTGCATTTTCAATTCCTAATTCTTTCAACGAAATCGATTGCGCGAAAACTGTGTTAGTGTCCATAAATTTTAAGTTGTGTGTGATATTTATTTCAGAAGCAAAATTACAGATTAATTCTTATTCCTTTTAAAATAATTAAATTTCACTTTGATTTATACGAAAAAAGAGAAATTTCACTTTAAAAATTACAAAAAGAAAAAAATAACTGCTTCTAATTTGTTTATTTACAACCCTATGAGTGAATTTGTTATATTATTTCTGTTTTACAACAGAAAATAGAAAAAAATTCACATAACAAGAGTTATATGTTATTTATGAGACAAAATTAAAGATTAATTCTTAGACAGAATTTTTTTTCGGGATTTTATGATTTTCGCTTCAAAATCGTAAAGAATAATAGCGCCCAACCAATAATTAATAGAAAACCGCCTATTGGAGTTGCGAATACGATAATTTTAGAATAAAACAAAGTATAGTCTTTTGTTGCCACCAAATAGATTGAACCACTAAAAAGTACGACACCGGCAACTATAAAATTATAGATTGCTTTTAGCGTCTTTTCCGCAATGTCTTTTTGAGTTGATAAGAAGAGAAGAAAAAGAGCATGATACATTTGGTAGCGAACACCAACTTCAAAAGTATTTAATTGATCAACTGAAAGATATTTTTTCAATAAATGAGCGCCAAAAGCACCCAAAATAATAGCTATCATACCTACAAAAGCTCCAGTTAAAACGATTCTTCTTTTCATGATTTATCTCTTTAGAAATTTGAAACAAAAATACTTCAAACAAACCAAAAAACCGCTTTAGATTCTAGATAATTTAGTATAGAATCGCATTATTCTTTTATACTAATCTCAAAAATAAAATCAATTTTATTTAATTCAAATTGTTATGTTTATAACATTTTAATATATTTGTGTTAAATATTTAGAACATGAGAAACGTTTTAATAATTGGAGCAGGAAGATCTGCATCGTCTTTGATTCGGTATTTACTATCAAAATCAAGTGAAGAAAAACTGCATTTAACTGTAGCGGATCTTTCATTGGATTTAGCCAAACTAAAAACGCAAGAACATCCTAATGCAACTCCTCTAGCTTTAAATATTTTTAATGAAGTAGAGAGAAAAACGGCTATCTCAAATGCTTCAATAGTAATTTCGATGCTTCCCGCACATTTGCACATCGAAATTGCAAAAGACTGCCTGTCGTTTAAAAAACATTTGGTTACCGCTTCTTACATCAGCGACGCAATGCAGGCTCTAAATGAAGAAGCCCTAAAAAACAATTTGATTTTCATGAACGAAATTGGTCTTGATCCAGGAATCGATCATATGAGCGCCATGAAAGTTATTGACGAAATTCGAGCAAAAGGTGGTAAAATGCTGTTATTCGAATCTTTCTGGCATGGACTTGTGGCTCCTGAATCTGATAATAATTTATGGAATTATAAATTTACTTGGGCACCTCGAAATGTAGTTTTGGCCGGACAAGGCGGTGCAAGAAAATTTATTCAGGAAGGAACTTATAAGTACATTCCGTACAGTGCTTTATTTAGAAGAACTGAATTTCTAGAAGTAGAAGGTTACGGAAAATTTGAAGCCTATTCTAATCGGGATTCTCTCAAATACAGATCGATTTATGGTTTAGATAATATTCTGACTTTATACAGAGGAACTATTCGAAGAGTGGGTTATTCCAGAGCTTGGAATATGTTTGTACAGCTTGGCATGACAGATGACAGCTACATCATTGAAGATTCAGAAAACATGAGTTACCGTCAGTTTGTGAATTCTTTCCTTCCCTATCATCCGACAGATTCTGTAGAAATTAAAACCCGATTGATTTTAAAAATTGATCAGGACGATATAATGTGGGATAAACTTTTGGAACTGGATTTATTTAACCCAGACAAAAAAGTGAATTTACCTAACGCCACGCCTGCTCAGATTTTAGAAAAAATCTTAACCGACAGCTGGGCACTACAATCTGATGATAAAGATATGATTGTAATGTATCATAAATTCGGATATGAATTGAACGGCGAAAAGAAACAAATCGATTCTAAAATGGTTTGTATTGGCGACGACCAAACCTATACGGCTATGGCAAAAACTGTAGGACTTCCAGTGGCTATTGTCGCATTATTGATTTTAAACGGAAAAATTACCACTCCAGGCGTGCGACTTCCGATTAAAAAAGAAGTGTATGAGCCAATTTTGAAAGAATTAGAAGAATATGGCGTAATTTTTAACGAACAAAAAGTACCTTATTTTGGATATAATCCAGATTTATTTTAGTCTGGATCTGCATGTTAATTTTTTAGATTTTTTAGTTTGTAATTTTATCCGCTTCCAAATTGCTGAAAGCGGATTTTTTTTGTTTTGACGTACAAAGTGAAAAGGTTCAAAGGGACAGAGTTTTAAACCTTTGAATCTTTGCCGCTTTGAACCTTTGCACCTTTAAAGCTATTTATCAGCCTGAATTGTAATTGGCAGACTGTACATTACTCGAACCGGTTTTCCTTGATCAGAAGCTGGAATCCATTTTGGAGAAAGCTTCAATACACGAACAGCTTCTTCTCCTGCGCCATAACCCAATTTATCTCTCAGGATTTCGATATTGCTTAACGAACCGTCTTTCTCAATCATAAATTTAAGATATACTTTTCCGTTTAGTTTTTGCTTAGATACATCCGCAGGCATTTTATAATTTTGACCTACAAACTTATAAAACTCAACTATTCCGCCAGGATATTCAGGCTTAACACTAACCTCTGTTAATTTCTTAAAATCATCATTTTTAATTACTTCCTGCGCCACAGTTTCAGTACTGAAAACAAACAACAGTAAAACATAAAGCATACTTACACTAAATACTTTCAGTGCAATCTTAATTGGAGATTCTCTTTTAGTCATCATTAGTAAACGTTTTTTAGTGATTAGATAATTAATATTGCTGGCTAGAGAAACTGTACTTTTATGCGAAGCAAAATCCAGAAGGAGATTCTGATAATTTTTGATCTCGCCAAATTGTTTATTTACAGCTTCATCAGCCAAAAATTCGTGATTGAGTTTAATTTCTTTTTCAAATAGTGCAAATAATGGATTGAACCAAAACACAATTTGCAAAACCTCAACAAACAAAATATCCAAAGTATGTCTTTGTCGCAAATGGGCTTTTTCGTGTGCTATTAATTCCGGTTGAATTTTACCATTTTTAAAATCTTCCTGATTGATAAAAATAGTATTCCAGAAAGAATGCGGCAAAACAGGCTCTTTAGTCAAAACAATTTTTTGCCCGTTAATAAATTCGATTTTACTTCTTTTCTTTCTAATCGTAAATGAATATATATTTCGTATCAAACGAACGATCAAAATTGCTGTAATGACAATATAAATTACACTCAAAAAGTACGTTAGAATTTCCGTGTAATTTACTTTATCTAAAACCGCTTTATTCGTTATAATCATGATTTCATCCAGTTCAATCATTTGTGTTTTGGTCGACAAAAATGATCCGATCGAAAACAACTGAAGCGGAATTATCAAACTAAAAACAAGACTTCCAAGAAGATAAATTCGATTAAAACGAAACATTTTTTCGTTTTCTAAAAGCATTTTATACACCGCATAAAATACAACAAGCAATACGCCTGATTTTAAAAGATACGTTATCATTTTTTCTTTTTTTGAATTTCTGAATCGATTATTTTTTTAAGATCTTCCAGTTCCGATGCCGACAAATTGGTTTCGGTTGTAAAAAACGAAGCAAACTGCGATGCCGAATTATTAAAAAAATTACTGATTAATCCGTTTACGTGTTTAGAAAAATAAGTTGTTTTTTTAACCAGCGGATAATATTCGCGTGAATTCCCGAATTCGTTATACGCTACAAATTTCTTATCAATCATTCGCTTTAATAAAGTTGCGACCGTTGTTGTTGCCGGTTTTGGTTCTGGATAAGCTTCGAGTAAATCTTTCATAAAAGCTTTTTCAAGCTTCCATAAATGCTCCATTAATTGTTCTTCTGCGTTTGTTAATTGCATTTTTTATAAGTTACTAAGTTGCTAAGATTCTAATTTTCTAATGTTTAATTCGTCTTTTGTTTTTTCTCCTTAAGAAGTTTCTCAAATTCGGGAAGTTCTTTTTTATAGGCTTCCACATCCCAAGTCGCATTAAAATTTTTAAGATAATCAGACAATGTTCCCAACCCAACTGACGCTCTTCTTTTATCAACATTATCAGGATCTTCAAGCGACGAAACAAACGGTTTTTTAGTAATCGGATGATTGGAAACCTGACTTCCGTAAATTTGTTTTTTACCTTCTCTTAAAGCTATTCTATCTTCCAAATATGCCAAATTACTTGGACTTGCATTCCCTTTTTTAACTGCTTCTCTCATCATTGGTAAATACTTTTGCTGGTATTTTAAATCAGCATGCTGAATAACCAAAAACAAAGTTTGATTGGCCTGCGACCCAACAACATTTTTTCCCACCCAGCCTTTTTCATCTAATATCTTCATTACCTTAACGAGATTAAGACTGTCTTTGTACTGCATTATTTTTCCAATACTATCAATTTTCTTTTTATCAGCATTAGGTTCTTTATAAATTTTCATAAACGCTCCACGAATACCCTGATCCTCAGTATAAATATCCAAAAGTTCTTTCTGCAATGGTTTATCATAATTAGCGCTCATAATATCCATTTTCTTCTGCAATTTTTCGATTGTCTTTGTCCACTCCTTTTTTATTATGCGGCGATTCTAAATCAGTATCAATTTTTATATGGGCAATGTTTTCATATCCATTATCAATTGCTAAGTCCAGCCATTTAAAAGCTTTCCTATCATCATTGTTTAAAGCTGCGGCGCACGCACCATTGTACAAATCCGATGATGATGTATGCTCCATTTTAAAAGCTTTTTCGTAAAAGGCAACAGATTCCTTATAATCTTTCGCGTTATAGGAATCATCGCCTTTTGCAACAAATTCTTTATAGGTTTGAGACTGCATCAATCCAATATTCATCGTAATAAAAAAGAACGCAATTATTTTTTTCATAGATTTAGATTTAATGGTTTATTTTTTGTTCTGAGATTAATTCTCCGTTAGTATAGTTTTTGATTTCTTTTAATTTCCCGTTATCTGAATAGAATTTCCATTCTCCGAAATAAAACCAATGTGTTTCTGTGTTATTAACTTCTAGTTTAGTTTTTCCTTTAGATTCTAATTTTCCGTTTTCGTAATAATTTTTTACAATGCAGATTCCGTTTTTGTATTTTTCTGTTTTATAAATTTTTCCGTCGATATAAGATTTCCACTTTTTTACGGGCTGATCGTGTTTGTAATATTCATACGATTTGTATCTGATATTATCCTGCGTATAATCATTAATCCAAACACCTTCTTTTTCCTTATCAATCTTTTGATTGATCGCTGGACTTTTACATCCAAAAAGAATCACGCCAAAAAACAATATTAAAAAGAGTTTTTTCATATCATTAAATTCTACAACTATAGACACTGCTCTACAAATGTAGAATTATTTTTTTAAAATGCAAGTTTTTTTTTTTGAGGTGCAGAGGAACAAAGGTACAGAGGGACTGAGGTTAACTATTATTGGTTTAGCCTGATTTTGGGAACTATTTATACAAGAATCTTTGTCAAAGTTTAAAACTTTGACAAAGTGAAAAACCTTTGCTCCTTTGAGACTTTGCCCCTTTGAACCTCTTAAAAAGAAAGTAAAGCAATCGTTCTCTCTACTTCTTCTAAATTAATATAGAAATTTTCTTCTTTTTGAATTCCTACTACAAAGCCATATTTCAAGCTTTGCATATCGGTGGTTACTTTTAGAACACCGCAAAAGCGATTTGGAGGTTGTAATGTTAAAACTGCTGCGCCAGGCTCAAGCACCATAAGACCGTGCATAAGATGACTGCCTTCGATCCCGACAACCATTCTGGCACCTGCACAGGCAGAAAGAATCTCATTGACACTTTGCTGGGTAACGTCTACAATTTTAAAACCGTATTTATCGCGCAACTGCTCGGCGATTTCGATTTCGTTTAGCATTATTCGGGTTTTTCCCGAATTACGACGTAATATAAAAACACCAGGATGCGAATTTTTGGAAAACTTCGACAGTAAAATGTCTTTATTTTCATTAAATAACTGTCGCTTTTTGTTGTTATTGCCCCAATCGTCGTCAAAAAATAGAGCATTTTGCAAATACGCGGCATTAGTTCTATAGGGATTCATTCCTAACAATTCCTCATACTCAAACATATGCGGACTTGTAAAAATATTCGTTGTTATGGGAAATCCTTCAGATGCTCGCCAATTTATAGTTTGTACAATCATCTGTTAACCAAAGTCCGAAAAATTCATTGCCATCATATGAGCTGTAAATAGTCGCATCCTTTATTTCTGTATCAATTATAGCGGGTGGGAAATAATTCATTTTTGGACTAAGCTTGGTATTGTGGTGTAATAAAAAACGATGCAGTCCTTTGTAAATCGATCCATTAACCATCCATATATCCTTGAGCTGATAGGCTCGGGTTGGTGCGTGCTGTGTAGTAACTCCGCCATGCATTACAGCATACGGATTATCTGTGTAAGCTGTACCGGTAATGCGCTCAAGCTGACCTTCTAAAAAATAAGCTTTTGATGAAATTGTCGTATTTCCTGGTGCAATCTCCCAAGATTTTACAGCCAAACTTTCTAATATTTTCCCCTGACGAAACATCGTATGGGTCTTTTTCAGTCCTTTAAGATATTTTGTGTAACCAATTGGCGCAAATCTAACCTTCTTTTTAATTAATCTCATTTCTCAACATTAAAGCAATATTAAAACAACATTAGAAAATTTCAAAAAACAGAATTATTTTCAAATCAATAAGATATTTGATAATAAAAAAACCAAAAATAAGTTAATTTACCTAACAAAATACAAAGCCAAAATTATTTTTTTTAATGTTTAGATTTAAATTTGAGAACATGAAGAACAAAAAAATCCGCTCATTTCTGAACGGATTTTATTTATAAAAAAGTTAACCGCAAAGAACGCAAGGTATTTTTTAAGGCTACTAATCTAAACGCAAAGTTCGCAAAGCTTGTAAATATAGCTTTGCGAACTTTTATAAATCTTGCTAAATAAAATCTTACCGTCCTTTGCGTAAATCTCAGCGCCTTTGCGGCAAAACCTTTATTTACTTAATTCCACAAAATACTTGTAAAACAACGGAATAGTCTCAATTCCTTTCAAGTAATTAAAGATTCCGAAATGTTCGTTTGGCGAGTGAATAGCATCAGAATCCAAACCAAATCCCATTAAGATTGTTTTGCTTTTTAATTCTTTTTCAAACAAAGCCACAATTGGAATACTTCCACCAGAACGAACTGGAATTGCAGGAACTCCAAACGTTTCTGTATATGCTTTATTTGCCGCCTGATATCCAATGCTGTCAATTGGTGTTACGTAACCTTGACCACCGTGGTGAGGCGTTACTTTTACCGTAACTCCAGCTGGAGCAATACTCGTAAAATGTTTAGTAAAAAGCTCTGTAATCTCTTCCCATTCTTGGTTTGGAACCAAACGCATTGAGATTTTAGCAAAAGCTTTACTCGCAATAACCGTTTTAGCACCTTCACCCTGATAACCGCCCCAAATTCCGTTCACGTCTAATGTCGGACGAATTGAGTTGCGCTCATTGGTAACATATCCTTTTTCACCATAAACATCGGCGATGTTTAAAGCATTTTTATATTTTTCTAAACTAAAAGGCGCTTTTGCCATTTCAGCTCTTTCTTCTGCAGACAATTCTTCAACTTTATCATAGAATCCTGGAATCGTAATATGATTATTTTCGTCGTGAAGAGAAGCGATCATTTTTGCCAAAATATTAATTGGGTTCGCCACAGCACCTCCGTATAAACCAGAATGCAAATCGCGGTTTGGACCCGTAACTTCTACTTCAACATAACTCAAACCTCTTAAACCTGTCGTGATTGATGGTTGTTGGTTTGAAATCATTCCAGTATCCGAAATCAAGATTACATCATTTTTCAGTTTTTCCTGATTGCGTTGTACAAACCAAGCCAAACTTGCAGAACCAACTTCCTCTTCACCTTCGATCATGAATTTTACGTTACAAGGCAAATTGTTGTTTTGCACCATATATTCAAGCGCTTTTACGTGCATATACATCTGACCTTTATCGTCACACGCTCCACGGGCGAAAATTGCTCCTTCTGGGTGAATATCTGTTTTTTTAATAACTGGTTCAAACGGTGGTGAAGTCCATAATTCTAACGGATCTGGCAGTGCGACATCATAATGTCCGTACACTAAAACCGTTGGAAGATTTGGGTCGATTATTTTTTCTCCATAAATAATTGGATAACCCGGAGTATCGCAAACTTCGACTAAATCGCGACCTGCTTTCGATAAACTTTCTTTTACAGCCTCTGCTGTATCAATAACATCTTGTGAATATGCAGTGTCGGCACTTACCGACGGAATCTTTAATAATTCGATCAATTCGTTGATAAACCGATCTTTATGTTGTTGAACGTAGGACTTAATATTTTCCATTTAAATTATTTTTATAGAAACCCAAAAATACAAAAAAGAGAATTAATAATTTTTTTTAAATTTTTCTTTGAATATTCGAAAGTATGCTTATCTTTGCACCCACAATTACGCGGATATGGTGAAATTGGTAGACATGCCAGACTTAGGATCTGGTGCCGCAAGGCGTGTAGGTTCGAGTCCTATTATCCGCACTTAAAAAAGCTTCTGAGAAATCAGAAGCTTTTTTGTTTTTACCACTTCTCTATTTTGTTATTAAAATTGTTGATAAGCAATTTACTACAATTCTAAGTCTTTGCTTTCTCTTTTTATTTTTGAAAAACGAATTGTAATTTTTTTTTAATAAAATAATATGACCCAAAAATGGCAATAAGCACAAATTCAATTATACATTATACTAAAAGTTTAGATACTTTGTTGCAAATACTTAAAAATGGTTTTTCTCTAAAATATTGCAAAGAGGTTTTCTATTGGAAAAACAAAACGCTTCGCTACGCGTATCCTATGATATGTTTCTGCGACATTCCTTTATCAGAAGTTAAAAAGCATTTAGAATCATATGGCCATTATGGGATTGGTTTAAGAAAAGATTGGGCTGTAGAAAAAGGATTAAATCCAGTGTTATATTTAGAAAGAGAATCTTTTTTATCAGAAAGCATTATGCAACAAATAGACAGATTACATAAAGATAAAATAGAATCTTTAAAAAATCCTGAAAAGAAAATTGATGAAGTTTGGAGACAAGAATTAATTACACTTTGTTCACACATAAAAAATTATGATGGTGATTTAATTATTGATGGTAATCTCATATCAAATTATCGCTTTTATGACGAAAGAGAATGGAGATACGTACCAAGTGCATCAAATCTTAGAGGAAACAAAAGAGCTGTCTTAGAAACAGACTATCTTTCAGATAAATCTAAATACAACAACGAAGTCGGCAAACTAAAACTAGAATTCAACATCGCAGAAGACATAACTTATATTATTGTAAAAGAAGATGAAGACATTCACAAAACTCTTGATTTTATATCATTAAATTTTAAAAAAATACTTTCTGTCGCAGAATTAGAAATACTTATGACAAAAATAATTAGCACAAAACAGATTATTTATGATTTCTAATATTAAAAAACATCAATAACCTAAAAAAAAAACTATTAGATGAAAAATTTTGATTTTGAAGAAGCTAGAAGTGAACAAGAAAAAATTGACAGCAACTTCAATCGCACAGAAGAAGAAGGACTAAAAAACATCCTTAAACACTTTGATCGAATTCACGACAAGCTATTCGTATTTAATAATATACTAATTGCAGGTTTCTTTGCATTATCCAAAATTGATAATCCAATTCCAGTCAAAACAATTTTAATTCCTATTTTAAACTTATGTTTTCTCATTTTCATTGAATATGAAATGATGGAGAAAAGCAGATTTGAAGCATCAGTTAATACTCAACCATTTGATAAATACGATTCTCATGGAAAAAGAATAAAAAGAACGAATCTCTATTCTCTATTAAGCATAATTACAACATTAAGTGTTACTGCATTCTTTTTATACTATTTAATCTATTTTTAAAACTCATCCTTAATATCACCTTGACGAAAGGAGATTCCCAGCATAACCAACGGGTTGTACACATGAAAAAAATTGCGGAAATCACTCTGGAATTTTTTGTCGATTTGCTGTTTTAGTTTCTCCTTTCGTCGAAATGAAAGTATACTATCTTTTACTTAATCAACATCCAGATAAGGATCTAGAACTTCTGCCAATCTATTCATCCAATAAAAATTATCATCGATATTAGGCAATTCAGATTCTAAGGTTTCGCGACCTCTCATGGAACATATCGAAACAGCATAATTTACTTGTCGTAATGTTTTTGCCATATCTTTTGGATCGATAATATTGATGAAAAAATCTTTTAGACTGTTTTCAATTTCTTTTGAGAGGCTTTGTGTAATCATTATCTTATTTTTTGGTCAAATATAATAATTATTGACACAAATTTGTGTCAAAACAAAAAATAATTGTTATGACTTTTGAAATATGAATATTTCAGAAGAAACTTTTATCTCAAATCTTGGCATTCACATAAGACAGTTACGTGAAAAGAAAGGCCTATCACAACAAGCTTTAGCTGATGATTGCGACATTACAAGAAATCAAATTGGGAGAATTGAGAGAGCTGAAATAAATACTGGCATAAAAACTTTAATAAGAATATCAAATGCTTTAGATATTGACCTTAAAGAATTGCTGGATTTTCCTTTGAAATAATAATTCGGCTAAAGCCTTTTACTTTCCAATACAAAAAACCTCCAGCTAAAACAGGAGGCAGTTCATTTAACTTTATTATTTAATGAAGTAAATCAGTATAGTTTGTCTTTTCGGCGTAAGGAAAAATCACACTTGTATATCGACAAAGATTGGCGACTAAGAAATTTCTTTAATTATTTTATACTTTAATCTCTAAATATTCTTATTTTTAAAATACCAAAAACCTAAATCTGCACATTTTATTTTGTTTTTAAATCTCTAAACCATTTAGAACACATGAAAAATTACAGATTATTAGTTATCCTTTTAGGAATTATTGTCATTTTCTTCTTTATAAGAAAAGTCAGAACCTTTACTGTTGAGCAAGAAGCTAAAACCATTCAATCGAAACATTTTGTTATTTCCTACAGTGGCATTTATAAAAGCGAGGCCGAAAAAGTCAGCAAACATTTAGAAAACAATTATTCTAAAATAAGGGCAGATTTAAAAGATGTAAAACACGACTTGATCAAGGTTTTTGTTTACGGTTCTCAATACAAATTTAATTCGGCTACAGGCTTAAAAGAAAATGTAAGCGGTACAAGCCGTGGACCAAATGAATTTCATTTTGTTTGGTCGAACTGGTTCAATTCTGTTTTTCCAGACGATCCGCTAAAAACTGCTCTCCATGAATTTACGCACTGCGTTCAATTAAACATATTAATAGACAAAGCAAAAGAGACAATTACCACCCAAGACCGCCTTACTTTTGAAAAGGAATTTGATAAAAAATTTGCGAGCAGAATATCCGCGCTGGCTCTGGGAATCGATCAGTATTTTTGAAGCGGGAGAAGTAAATTCGATAAGCGTAAAATATGCCAAAAGCAAAAATCTAACTTTAGAAGATTTAAATCAAAGCAATCAGATTTATAATATTGGCTATACTATAATAGAATATCTAACCCAAAAATGGGGAAAAGATATGTCGCCAAAATTGATTGCTTCATTTGGTAATATTGAAAAAACACTGAACATTACAACTGAAGAATTTGAGAAAGGCTGGATTGCTTTTTTGGATAAGAATTATTAAGCGGTTTTAAAATTTATCTAATTTGCAGAGTTACTTGCGCAGATACCTCGTTCCTCAAAATGACAAACTTTGTGGTTACAAAACTTTACAAAAAAACCTTTGTCAAAGTTTTAAACTTTGACAAAGGCCTCTCGTATTTAAATGAACTTATATAACTTATATGGTTCAAATCTTCACAATTCACTTTTTACAAATTACTTTTCACTCAAAAGCTCCAGAATCTTATCCACATTCACTTCACTATAATCATTAATATAAAAATCACATGGCGGAAGCTGTTCTTTTGTATGCGTGCTCAAAACACCAACGACTTTCATTCCAGCATTTAAGCCCGCTGTAACGCCCGAAAAAGAGTCTTCGAAAACCACACAATCAGACGGAGAAACTCCAACACGTTCTGCCGATTTTAAATATACTTCTGGATTTGGTTTATGAAGTGTGACGTCTTCGCTGGACATCATCGAATCCATTTTTTTATCAAGTTTTAAAACATTGGCAATCAAATCCAGATTCGCACGCGCGCCGATGTGGCAACAGCCGTTTTAAATCCGCGTGATTTTAATTCGCTTAAAAAATCCAAATAATGCGGAATCGTTTCGACTTTGTCTTTATAAACCTCACGAAACATTCCTTCTTTTTCGTCTTCGAGTTTTAGCAATTCTTCTCCCTCAATTGGGCGTTTGAAGAAATGCGTCATGATATAACTGTTATGTTTTCCGTACATATGTTCTTCAAATTCTTCATTGGTATAAGGAATTTCATATTTATCGAAAAACGCCTCAAAAGCCTTCACATGATGCGGATTAGTGTGACAAATCACGCCATCCATATCAAAAATTACACATTGCTGTTTCATTCTATATTTTTTAATAGTTGCAAGATAAGTTTTTCCGCAGAGTTGAATAGCGGTTTTTCGCAGAGATTCGCGGAGTTTTTTTACAATAATGTTTAAACCTACTGTTTGTCATCCTGAGGAACGAAGGATCACACGCGAAATTCCGCAAACTGAATCGCCAATTTTTGTCGATTTTCTAGTGTGATCCTTCGTTCCTCAGGATGACATAAAATGAGGCGAAACTTTGAACTTTAAACTTTAAACCTGAAACAAAGACTTACCCAATCCAAATCTTACTCTTAACCAAAGTCATTGTTTGTCTTAAATGCTGATTGCAGGCAATCAAAACAATCAAAACAATCAAACCATAACCTACAATCGTATAAATTTCCATATCTGCCAATAAAGTCGCTTGTTTGGCAACTGATCCGAATACTTTTTTCAACGCCAATGTATTCGCATTATCTGCCGAATATCCTTTTGCCATAAAACTCTGCGTTGTCGCGGTAATACTTTCCTGTGCCTGCGGATTGTCGCCCGTTATAAACTGACTTAGTTTTAAAAAGTGTTTTTTATTTAAAAATACTGTCGCATTCTGCATGACACAAAAACCAATTGTACTTCCCCAAAAACGTCCCGAAACACCCACAATTCCTGAAGAAACCGCCATATTTGCCGGAACCGAAGATGTGGTAAATAAAATTAACGGAACGAATAAAAACCCAACACCAATACCTTGTAAAACGTATGGAATGATAATATCAGACAATGCTACATCTGGCACAAAAAGGAACGTAAACCAGAAATGAAACAACGCGATTAATGAAAATCCGATTATAAAAATGATTTTAGTCGAAACCGATTTCATTAGAAAATATGCCGCCAGAATCAAGCCTATTACATTTCCTAATCCGTTAATGTATTGCACGCCCGCAACGCGAGACGGATCCCAATTCCAAATCGAAAACATCGCCGAATGGCAAAGACTCAATGTTGCCCTGCTGATATAAAAAAGGAAAAACAATAAAAATCCAATTCGCAGATTGGCGTATTTAAAAACCTCAAAATTAAATGTCGGTCTTTTTACCAAAAGCTCTTTAAAGATGAATAATCCGCCCGTAATCAGGGCAATCATCAACATTAAAACCATTTGAGAAGAGTCGAACCAATACTTCTTTTCGGCATAAACAAAAAAGTAAGCACCACAGAGAATTGCGGTTAAAACCAAAATATAACTCATCCAGTCGATTTGATACAGCGGAATTTTCTTCGTGATTCTATGTCCGCGACACGTAACCAAGATCAAAAAGACATTTAAAACCTGTAATCCGCCTGAAACATAAAGCATGTATTTCCAATCGTAATGATCCAGAAACCAAACCGCAATATTCATAATAAAAGGCGTTGACAACAAAAGTGAACCGTAATAAAAGGAGAAGCCAATTATAATAGCATTTTTAGAATTAAACTGCTCAATCAATAATTGTCTGATCGTAATTACGGGAAGCGCCATTAAAATTCCCTCGGCAATTCTCAATATTAAAAAAAGCGAAAAATTGGTAATATACGCCGATGAAACAATCGTAATTCCGATTAAGGAATAAACCGCCATTAGGTAATTTTTTGCAGGGAAAAAACTCGAAAATCGGCTTTCTATCAAAATTGTGGCGAGCGCTGTTCCATACGTAACACACATCGCAAACTGCAAATCTTCTGGCTCAATGTCCAGAAAACTTGCTTGCGTAGGTTACATTTGAAGTGTAAACTCCCAATAAAATCATGGAATGCAAAAGGCAGACAAACAAAATAATAATGATTGCCCATTTTGGAACCCACGATTTAAAAATACTTTTATCTTCCATTTTAGTGCGCCGCGATCACAGTGATATTCATTCCCGCTCTTAAAAAATCGGCTTGTTTTTCGTTGTCTTTCAACTGAATTCTAACTGGGATTCTTTGTTCAATTTTCACGAAATTTCCTGTTGCATTATCTGGAGGAAGCAACGAAAATCTTGCCCCGCTCGCAGGCGATAAAGAAGCAATTGTACCAATGAACGTTTTGTCGCTCAAAGCATCGGCTTTAATTTCAACCTGCTGACCAACGGTTAAATATTGCAATTGTGTTTCTTTAAAATTAGCCGTAATCCATTTTTCTTTACTTACAATTGAAAGCAATGATTGTCCTTCTTTTACCAATTGTCCTGGCTGTAACGTTCTTTTTCCAACCCAGCCGTCGTAAGGCGCGGTAATTACCGTGTACGAAAGAAATAACGCCGCATTATCTGCCACAGCTTGTTTTGAAGCAATATTCGTTTCTGTTGTTGGCACATTTGCCTCAGCCACAGAGGTACTCAAAGTCGCCGAATGAATTCTGTTTTTCATTTCTGCAAAATGTGCCTGCGCCGCTTCGTAATCTGCTTTTACTTTTTCTAATTGTCGCGAAGTTGTCGCTTCGTCTTTTACTAGCGCTTGGTATCTTTCGTATTCTAGTTTAGTTTTCCAAAGATTCGATTTTGCGCCGTCCAATTGTGATTCGTTAATTGCAGTTGCACTGGCTGTTGTAACCGCATTTCTTTGTGCCACAACGCTGTTTTGTTTCGCATTTTGAACATCGGCAAGAGCCACATTCAATTTCGATTGGTATTCTCTGTTATCGATCACTACCAAAGTATCGCCCTTATGCACAAACTGATTTTCGTTAAAACGAACGTCCTGCACATAACCTGTAATTCTCGACATAATTGGCGTTACATATTGTTCAACCTGCGCGTCATTGGTCTCTTCGTGATTTCTATTGAATACATAAAACCAAATTCCTAAAATAACACCGCTTACTACCAGCGTACACGCAATAATTGTTATAATGATATGAAACGTTCTGTTTCTTCTAGTTTCATTTTTTATCTTAACCATAAACTTTATATCTTTTGTCTATTTTCTATTCTCTATATTCTATTTCTTGTCTCTTGCTTGTAATGTCTTTCTTCTTTGCTCTTTTTTCTAAGGCTTTAGCCTAACTCTGCGGAAGAATTCCAGCCGTATGCAGACAGTTCATAATGTTTTAAAACCGCATCTAATCGTGTAGAAATTTTATTGTATTTCGCCTGAAGCAAAGCATTGTCAGCATCGACCATTTCGGTTATTAAAACCAATTGGTTTAAGTATTTCAGTTTTACGATTCGGTAATTTTCATTGGCTAAATCCAAAGCTTTGTCGACTACTACAAATTTTTCAAGGATTTCCTGGTATTGCGTATGTTCTTTATACAGTTTATCCTGAATTTCATCTTTAATGATCTCAGTCTGCATTTGCCGCCATTCGATTTTTTTGTTTGCCTGTTCTACTTTGGTTTTGTTTTTATACAAAGCCGAAATATCAAAACTAGCTTCAATTCCAACCTGACCTAAAGTATACAAATACGGATTGGGCGGAAAAAATTTGTAGTTTGGATAATAAAAACCATAATTACCAAAGAAGTTTACCGTTGGCAGATAATTTCCTTTAACCAATTGCAGTTCTGTTTTTTTGATATTTAATTCCTGGCTTGCCATACGCATTTCTTCGTTTTGCAAAGCTTTGGTCATGTAAAAATCATACGGGTCCAAACCGTTCATTTCGTCCAAACTTGCAGTCGTATCAATCGCTATTTCTGCGTTTTCTGGAAATTGAATTAGAGTTTTCAGATCGTGAAGCGCAATTTTTATGTTTTTGGAGTTTGTAAGCGCATTTAACTCACGATCCGAAAGCTGTAATTCGGCTCTAATAACTTCGTTTTTAGTAACTGTTCCGTGTTTTTGAAGCGACTGTACTTCTTTCAATCGGCTTTTTTCTTCTTTAATGTTTTCTTCAAAAATCTTCTGAAGCTCCATCATTTTATAAATCGAAAGATAATTGGCAACTACTTCGAGTTCAATATCATTTTCGGTTTTCTCTGTTTTTATCTTCGCAATTTCACTTTCCTGATTGGCAATTTTAATAGCGTTATTGATTTTATTTCCCGCATAAATTGGCATTTTAAAAGTTGAATTTACCTGATAGATTTCAGGAATTGCCTTTGTAACTTCTTTGCCGTTCAAGAATCCGTTTCCTTTAAATTCGGTAATATTCGTAATTCTAGAATACTCGCCGTTTAATTCGATATCCGGCAGTCGGAGTTCTTTTGTTTCTTTGATGTTTTGCTCTGAAAGCGTAGTCTCCAATTGAGATCTAAGGATTTTTTTATTGTTTTCTTTTGCCAGTTTCACGGCTTCTTTTAATGAAACCGAATGAATTTCCTGTGCTTCTAAACCATTGAATGACAAAATGATTAGAAAAATCAACAGGCTTTTGAGAAAACATTCTTCTGGAGAATTTGTTGTTTTGAGTAACATGAATACATAAATATTTTATGCCGCAAAGTTCCTTCATTTTTCTGTTGACTGATAATTATAAAAAGTCAATAACATATTCATTTCGGACAAATGTTAAAATTCAATTTTCCGAAAACGTTATATTAAAACATTGAAAAACAATTTATTACAAACAAAAGAGGTTTTTGTGATTATTTTTAAAGTCTCTCGCAGATTTTGCAGATCAAGCAGATAGAATTAAAAAATCTGCCGAATCTGCTAAATCTGCGAGAGAAATAATTATAAATTACGAGTGAAATCTGCGTGAAATTCTTTTGTAGACAACAAAAACAATTTATTACAAGCAAAGCGGATTTAGGTATTATTTTAAACCCTCTCGCAGATTTTGCAGATCAAGCAGATAGAATTAAAAAATCTGCCGAATCTGCTAAATCTGCGAGAGAAATAATTATAAAATTACGAGTGAAATCTGCGTGAAATTCTTTTGTAGACAAACAAAAACAATTTATTACAAGCAAAGCGGATTTAGTGATTATTTTAAAGTTCCTCGCAGATCAAGCAGATAGAATTAAAAAACCTTCCGAATCTGCTAAATCTGCGAGAGAAATAATTATAAAATTATGAGTGAATCTGCGTGAAATAAAAAACCATTTAAATTACAAAATATCTTCCCCATTTAAGTAATCAGAAGGTCTTTGTCCTAAAATCTTGAAAAAAGTATTACTAAAAGTCGGAACACTATTATAACCAACTTCTAGCGCTACCTCTTTTACCGAAAGTTTTCTTTCTAATAAAAGTTCGATCGCTTTTAAGATTCGGCGAATGGTGTAATATTGAATAAAAGACATTTTGAGATCCTTTTGAAACAGGCGATATAAAGAGCGTTCGCTGTATCCAAATTCATGGGCAACATCGGCAAACAAAATAGTTTCACCCAGATTATTCTCGATATAACGCAGGATTTTCCCAAGGCGTTTGTCTTTAGGCTGTGGCAATTCTAAAGGTAAATTATTAGTACATATTTGAGGCAGAATCGCTTTTATGGCTTTGGCGATGGCAAAATTTGGAGTTCCTTTTTTAAGATCCCCATTCCAACGATTCGTAAAAAGCATCATTTGTAATAATAAATTGTTGACTGGGTAAATTCCTTCTATTTGATAAAATTCATCTTCGCCTTTTTCAACCGGAAAATACAAATTACGCATTGTCACGCTTTCAGATTTCGGCTCAATACTGTGCTCCACTCCACTCGGAATCCATATAAAATGCCTTGCTGGCAAAAAGTAGCTTTTAGTTTCTGTCGTCACAAAAACAACATCTCCTTCTGCATACAGCATTTGTGCTTTGATGTGTTTATGTGTCGGCACAAACAATTCACCCATCAAATCGTGGTGACAGTAAATGCTTTTTTTATCAGCATCTACTTTCTTGATGTAATATTTATCGAGTTTTTGACCGGAATGTTCCATTTTTTTCTAACCGCTATGAGCGCTAAGGTTTACGCAAAGTTCGCTAAAATTCTTTATTAGCTGTTTAAATATGCTCGCAAAGTCGCGAAGTCGTAGAGTTATTATTTTTTGCCACAGATTATATGGATTAAAAGAATTTATGCTTCTGCTGTAGATTTGGGCAGATTGAGCAGATATTTTTTAATAAATAGATAATCTCCATGATCTGCCAAATCTGCGAGTAAAAAAACTTTGTGACCTTTGCGTAAATCTTTGCGGTTAAGTCCAAAAAAAAATGCCTCTCATTATGAGAGGCATTTTACAAACTTAGGCGGTCTGGACGGGACTCGAACCCGTCTCGTCCCTAGACGAGATGACAGACATGTATTCTAATCCGCTTTACCTTTCTTATTATACTCTTTAATTAGAGCTTCTATTGACTTTCGATTTAACTTTTTCAATCTCAATTCTTCAATCAAAGCTTCTTTTTTAGTTTCAAATGCTTTTGAATAAACCAACTCCCATGGCCCTTTATTTGAAGTATACCTGCTTCTGTTCTCATTATGATGTAATAATCTTTGGACAACATCTTCACTAAACCCTTTGTAATAAATATCTAAAGTTTTAGAATAAATTATGTAAACGTAAAACATAAATCAAAATTTAATGTAAAAAAAATGCCTCTCATTATGAGAGGCATTTTACAAACTTAGGCGGTCTGGACGGGACTCGAACCCGCGACCCCATGCGTGACAGGCATGTATTCTAACCAACTGAACTACCAAACCCTGCGTTATTGTGAGTGCAAAAATACAACAGAAGTTGGATTCTGCAAGGGTTTTTAAGAATAAAAATTGAGAAATTTTTAATTCGTTAAATTCCAATATTTTAAAATTTGATCATTCATTCAAAAAAGAAGAACTTTCTTTCTTTTTCTTAACCACGGAGTTTGCAAAGTCTTTTTATTATTACCTTAAACAAACAAAAAGTTCGCAAAGCTTTATCAATTAAAACCTTTGTCTTACGTCTAGAAATATTTTGCACCTGATCCAAAAAAACCTTAGCGTTCTTTGCAATTAAACCAAACAAGTAAAAGCGCAAAGGTTCGCAAAGCCATATATAAACTTTGCGAACCTTTGCGTAAATCTTATCGCCCTTTGCGGTTAAATCAAAAGTGTCTTAAATCAAAAAAGCCATCCACAAAAGTGGAAAGCTTTTCATTGGTCTAACTACTAAACCAGCTACGAGTTACAAAGTCGTAGCAAAACAACACAACTAATCTTAGATACCGTATTTGGGCAAAAAAGCCTTTCCGTTAAGAAAGGCTTTTCCCAATATTGCGGTCTGGACGGGACTCGAACCCGCGACCCCATGCGTGACAGGCATGTATTCTAACCAACTGAACTACCAAACCTCTGCGTTATTGCGGTTGCAAAGATAGTACAGAATTTCATTTCTGCAAGTGTTTTTATAAAAAAAATGAAATAAATTTCAAAATATTTACCCAAAGTTTTGTTTTTCAACCAAATATGTAGTCAATATTTTTTCGAAATTATCGCCAACATTCACCTCAACGTACTTAATTTGGTTCTTTGCGCAGGTTAAAGCCAGGTTTTTAAAATATGTCACGCCTCTTTTTTCATATTCTACTTTAACATTATCCGCAAAAATCGAAACTTCTTCTCCCGATTCTAAGTCGATAAACTTCCTCGGCGTGTTGTCAAAATCAAACTTCAACTCGGTTTCATTATCAACAACATGAAACAAAACTACTTTATGTTTGTTGTGTTTTAAATGCTGTAAAGCGTTAAAAAGCTTTTCATCGTCTTCAGTCTGAAACATATCGGTGAACAAAATAATCATCGATCGGCGGTGCATTTTCTCTGCTATTTGATGCAGATATGTAATAGTATCCGTCGTTTTTTTGACTTTTGGTCGCACCAATAAATCTTCCAGTTTGCTCAAAAGCATTCTATGGTGGCGATCGCTTCCTTTTTCGGGAGCATAATATTCATATTTGTCTGAGAAAACGCTTAAACCAACAGCATCGCGCTGTTTCTTTAAAATATTCATTAAAACCGCCGAAGCCAAAACTGCAAATCCGATCTTCTTTTCATAAAAAGGCTGGTTTGATTTTAGTTCGGGGTAATGCATCGACGACGAATTATCGACAATAAGATGGCAGCGTAAATTGGTTTCTTCCTCAAAACGTTTCGTGTACAAACGATCGGTTTTGGCAAACAATTTCCAATCGATATGTTTGGTGCTTTCGCCTGCGTTATACACTTTATGTTCCGCAAATTCAGCCGAAAATCCATGAAACGGACTCTTGTGCATTCCCGATATAAAACCCTCCACAACTTGATTCGCCAGCATTTCGAGATGCTGAAAACTGGAGACTTTCTCTATTTCCGATTCTATTTTCATTCGGTTTCTTTTTTAATATTTTGTGCTTTATAAAGCAAATCTGTGGCCTGAAATAATTTCCGCTTCAGAATTGGACTAAAATTAGGGTTTTCTTTTAAGAATCGCTGTACTTCATCAAAAGCAAATTTCGATGAATATTTCCCAACCGTATTATCCAGCCAGTCTTTCGGAAAGAAAATATCTCCCGTGCGCTGAATTTCATCAACCAAATCTAGTGAAAATCTGATATATTTCTGAGCACTTTCCTGACGAAGCGGATGATGAACATTTGCCAAACCAACCGAAACCCAAGATTCTTTCTCACGGTTTTTATCGTCTTTTAAAGATTCTACAAACGCATTACGAACCGATTCGTCTTTTGATAATGACGGAAGCAAAAACTCAAAACGCTTTTGTTTATCAGGATTTGTAAACGATGTTCTGGTTTTCTCCAAAATCTCATCAGCTTTTGGATGTTCAAAAATAGCCAGATTCATTGCCATGTTGGTATAATCGTCTTCGTTTAATTTTAGACCTGAAATGGATATTTCTCTATTCCAAACCTTATATAAACTGGCTTTCGCCGAATTAGAATAAGCAATTGAACTAAACAAACCGAATAATGTCTTTTTGATATTAGCCGATAACTTAGCCTGCAAGCGTTCGTACAGAATACCTTCAAGTTGTTTTTGCACTTTATTCTGCTGGTTTTCGGTAAAGAATCTCCAATAAATGGTATTCAGACTATTGGATGCAATTCTCAAAACCAATTCATTTTCTTCTGTTTGAACTGCCTTTAGAAAACAATGAAATGCTTGATCTGGAGAAATATTCCCAATCAAAGCATTCTCGTAAAGATTGCTGTAACTCGACGCTCTTGCAACCTCATCTTTCAAAGAAGCAGTATAATTTAAATTTTTCCCGTCAAGCGGAAAAACTCCATATCCAAAACCATTATAATTGTAAACAATGGCAAGCGGTTTTTCAAGTCCGACAGCTTCCTTTTCAATCGTATTTTTATCATTAATATTAACCGATAAGACCTTTACATCTTTATCATAAACTAAACCAATCTGAAAAACCTGAGGCCATATATTATCTGATTTATCCTCAGCTTGTCGCGTAATATCAAAAATTTTGATTTTGTTTTGAGCATCGTATTGTATTTTATATGTAAAAATGGCTCTGCCCGATTTATTGACCCAGACTTCGCTCCATTTTTTCATATCAAGCGGTGTTTCGGCATCCAGAATTTCTACCAGATTATTCCAGTCCGCATTGTCGTTGGCATATTTCTGAATGTATTTTTGGATTCCTTTTTGAAACTGTTCTTTTCCCATCGAAGCTTCTAACTGACGCATCATAATTGGTGCTTTGTTGTAAATAATGGCTCCATACAACGAACCTGCATTCTTTAAATTTGCCAAATGCTGTTTGATCGGATGTGTCCCCAAAGATCGGTCTTCCGCGTAAGCGCTGGGATAATGCGCCGTAAAAAACTGCAGATTATGATTGACTTTTGGGAAAATCGGATTCATAATTTTGTCCGCCATAAAATTGGCAAAAACCTCTTTCATCCAAACATCATCAAACCATTTCATTGTAACCAAATCGCCAAACCACATATGCGAGGTTTCATGCGCGATCAATTTTGCTCGGTTTAATTTCTCACTGTCGGTTGCGCTGTTGTCCAAAAATAAAGTTGATTCTCTATATTGAATCGCGCCAACATGCTCCATCCCGCCGTATTGAAAAACGGGAATCGAAGCAAAATCTAACTTTTGAAACGGAAATTTATAATTGCTATATTTTTCTAAAAAATCTAAAGATTGCTGATGTAAATTAAAAATAGTATCAGCACTTACGCGAAATTTCTCCGGACTATTTTCACGATACAACATTGTCATTTCTAAATTACTTGGTTTCTGTGTGGCACTTTTGAACTTTCCAGCAACAAACGAAAACAAATAGGTGCTCATTTTATCTGATTCTCCAAAAGTATAACTCGTGAAATCGCCTTTTTCTACTTTCTCTTTTACATCGGCTCCAGCCAAAACTGACCAATCTTTTGGTACAGAAAGACTTAGTTTATAAGTTGCTTTTATATCTGGCTGATCAAAACACGGAAATAATGTACTCGCGCGGTCTGGAACTAAAAGTGTATAAAGAAAATCATCGTTTCTATTTAAAGACAAATTCCCCGCAATAAAAGAAATTGTAACGCTGTTTTTTCCTGAAACTAAAGCCGAAGGAGAAATTACAACATGTCCGTTTTGATGCACAATTGCAAGACTTTTTCCGTTTACGACTATTTTTTTGAGGTTTGACGTTTTCTCTTTAAAATCTAAAAGCAAAGGCTGACTTAAATCGGACAAATTCAAATTGACGGCTAAATGAGCATCTATATTTTCTTCTTTCTGATTCGGAATCTCAAAAGACAAATTGTATTGAACCTCTGAAATTTGTTTTTTTCTAAAGTGTGCCAGCTGTTCTGAAACGCCGCTTTCGAACAAAGCACTTTCTTTTTCTTTTGATTGAGAAAAACCGTTGGAAATCAACATAACAAAACAAAGAAGGCTGTAGAAAATTTTCATTTTTAAGGATATAAGATTTGCTAAAAATAACAAAACCATTAATTTTTCGCAAACAATTACTGCAACAACATTGCATTTGAAAATAAGATTTCTATATTTGCAACAACATTGCATTAATTCTGATCTAAATTCACATCAGAAGTAATCCTGACGAATGAAAAAGAAACTTAAAATTATTAATCTTTTTATGCCTTTAATTGTATTGTTCGCAATACTTTTTCCGGCTGTCCATTCGTACGAGCATATTCTTGACACCAAACTTTCGAAGGAAAAAATTGAATTTTCTATTTCAGAGAAACCGCAATTTAAAACCCACCTGCATTCATTTCATAAATGTTCGATTTGTGATTTTAAATTCAGCGCTGTTGGCACTTTAGAATTTACTGTTTTTCAGTTTTTCAAAAATAATCCTGTTGTAAAACATCTTAATTTTTACAGCAAACCGCATTTTGCATTTTTTAAAGGGGCCTTATTTTCACTTCGAGCCCCGCCTTTTACCCTTTAGTATTTTTTTGTGTTCGATTTGTTTCGGCAATTCGGCTATTTATCTGTTTTAATGATTTTAAATCTTAAAGGCATCAATAGCTAATTAATTTATTTTAATCAGTCGATACATTTTATTGACATTGATATTGCTTTCTCTACACAAAAAATACCTTCCAAACTTTATCGATTATCGCACTCGAACTAAAGCTTTTTAATCAAGCTTTGTTTACTGCCGTGCTGTTTTTTATTCTTAGAAAAGAAATATGTCGCTTCTCTGAAGCTTTTTCATATAACAAATTCTTTTCTATAAAAATTTAGTCGCGCTGTTTCTATAAATATTTCGTTCCACTGTTTCTATAAACATTTCGTCCCGCTGTTTCTATAAACATTTCGTCCCGCTGGGACTTACAAACATTTCCCAGCAAAACTTAATCGTAACCCAAATAATCTTTTATAAAATGATCAAAATCAAATCAGAAAAAATGAAAACAACAAAACTAATTCTGGCTTCGCTTTTTGCCGCAATTGCTTTTACAAGTCGCAGTAACGACGATAAGGAACAAGAAAAAGCAATTCCTGCTATTGACAAAATTGAACTGGGTCTAGGTAATAATGAAACCGGCACTATTGGCGAAGATTTTCATTTTAATGCCGAAATCACGGTCGCTGACAAAATTGAAAATGTACAGGTGAAAATTGTGCAGAAAAGTGGCGAGACCTACTCAAAAGTATGGTCGCACGAAATAATCTGGACGCAATATGCGGGAGCAAAAAACGCAACAGTTCACAAACATTTTGATATTCCTGAAGATGCTTGCCGAAGGAAAATACGATTTTATCATCATTGTAAACGATCAAAACGGAACGAAGCTGGAAGTGAAGAAAAACCTAACGATTTACAAACTAGAAAATATACCCGTAAACCCAGTCGTTTCGGTATTTACCGTTTTTATAAATGATGCTTTTATGTACCGAAAAGGCAAATTTTCTGATGCGGAAGCTAAATTTAAAAACAACGATATTTTCAGTTCTCAGATTACGCTTGAAGGCGTAAAAGGCGACGGAATTATGTATTTGCTTTTGATTAATAAAAATGTAAAACACAATCCAGAAAGTGTAGATCAAATTGATTTTAGCAAAGTAATTGTTTATGATGTTTTTGAGCATAAAAACGTAGCAGATGCTGGTCAATTTTCTAACATTCCTTGGGACGGCGTTAAGTTTACCAGAGATACGCCAAAGCTTACAATTGGCGCCGCAAAAGACAACAACTCTCCCGTTCCACAAGATTTAACTGCCAATAAATTATGGGCTTCCGGCAATTATACTTTTTTGGTTTTGTATAAAAACACGACCTACAATATCAATTTTTCACAAGCTTTAGAACTTCCATTTGCACTTTAATTCAATCAAAAAAATATGAAAAAGATAAAGTTTTTAATCGGTGTTTTTGCACTTGTTTTCATTTCCTCATGCTCAAGCGATAACGCAGAAATTGACACAGAATATCCTGTAATTGATATAACTGGAGCAACTGCTTTCCCTATTCAATGCAGTAGAATCGAGCGCGGTCAAACAATCACTTTTAAAGCCGTTTTTAATGATAACGTCGCGCTTGGTTCTTACAGCCTTGATATTCACCACAATTTTGATCATCATACACACAGCACAGAAGTTACCAAGTCGCGAAATGGAAGCCGTAAAAAAACCTGTAAAACCAATGCTCTTCATCAACAATTACACTATTCCTGATGGTGTGAAAAATTATGAGGCAACGGCGCAGATTACGATTCCGGCAGATGTTGATCCGGGAGATTATCATTTTATGATTCGCTTGACGGACAAAGAAGGCTGGCAGACGCTGAAAGGTTTAAGTATTAAAATTTTATAAATCCAGATTTAATGAAGAATGCCCAATTCCTTTTGTGGAAAAATTATTTTTTACTCATCAGTTTATTAATTTCAGTAAAGGCTTTTTCTCAAAATCAGCCTTCAGGAAAAAAACCAGAAATTAAAGAGCTTGACGAAGTTTTAATCAACAATAATTCTGTTGAAAAACGCAAAAAAGAAGAATCGCTGAGTGTTGAAACTGTAAACAATAGTTTCATTCAGCGAAACCTCGGCGGAAGCCTGATGCAGTCTCTGCAGAAATTGCCCGGAGTAAAAACGATTTCGATTGGTTCAGGAGGTTCAAAACCGCTGATTCGAGGTTTGAGTTTTAATCAGGTTATTGTGGTCGAAAATGGTTTGAAACACGAAGGCCAGCAATGGGGTGCCGATCACGGATTGGAAATTGATCAATATGCTGTAAATCGGGTAGAAATTATAAAAGGTCCTTCTTCATTTATTTACGGATCTGATGCTGTCGGTGGTGCGATAAATATCAAACCACTTCCACTTCCATCCAAAAATACTTTTGGCGGAAGTGTTGATATTACAGGAAAAAGCAACAATGCCCAATTTGGAAGTTCTTTTAATTTATTTGGAAGAAATGAAAATTGGTTCTTTGATTCGCGTGTCACGACAATGGATTATGGCGATTACCGCGTTCCGACAGATACGGTTCATGTGTACAGTTATGCGGTTCCGCTGTACAAAAACAATTTGCGAAATACGGCTGGGCGAGAACTTGATTTTCACCTCAGCACGGGATATTCGGGAGATCGTTTTAAGTCGGTTTTTTATTTCAGTAATGTTCATACAAAAAGTGGATTCTTCGCGAATGCGCACGGACTTGAACCTAGAAATGTGGATACCGATTTACACGACAAATCGAGCCGTGATATTTTGATGCCATATCAAGAAGTTAATCATTTAAAGGTCAGCAATACAACTTCTTTTCAATTCGAAAATCATGCTTTTGAAACGCAGTTTGGTTTTCAAAATAACTTTAGAAGAGAATGGAGTCATTACGTAAATCACGGTTATATGCCGCCCATTTATCCCGAAGATATGTATGCGCCACAGAATTTGGAACGTCAATACGATAAAAATGTCTGGTCGTTTTCTGCAAAAGATGAATTTGCTGTAAAACGTCATCAAATTACAATTGGTTCGAATGTGGTTTATCAGCAAAATGAAATTGGCGGCTGGAGTTTTCTAATTCCGGCTTTTACTCAATTTAATGCTGGTTTATTTATCTATGATAAAATCGAACTGAACGAAAAATGGTTTTTACACGGCGCTGTTCGTTATGATTACGGAAAAATCAAAATGGAATCGTATTCTGATTGGTTTCAGAGTGAAATTTCAGAAAATAATCAGACTCGTTTAGAATATCTACAGCGTTCCGAAGATCTGACAAAAACCTTCGACAGTTTTACGTGGTCGGTTGGAGCAAATTACAATCCGGGGAAACTTTCGCTGAAAGCCAATTTAGGTTCTAGTTTCAGAATGCCGATTGCGAAAGAACTCGCTTCAAATGGTGTAAATTATCATTATTTCCGATTTGAAAAAGGAAACCAAAATCTGGATGCCGAACGCTCTTATCAATTGGATTTAGGAATGGAATGGGCGAGACAGAACTGGTCTTTTCAATTGACACCGTTTGCCAATTATTTTCCGAATTTCATTTATCTCAATCCAACTTCGGCTCATGACATTTATTATGGCGCAGGAAATCAGGTTTTTGAATATGAGCAGAGTAAAGTGTTTCGTTACGGTGCCGAATTGCAGACGAGATATTATTTCATAAAATCTCTAAGTGTAGAAATCGCCGCCGAATATCTGTATTCAGAACAAAAATCGGGCAGTAAAAAAGGCTATACACTGCCGTTTTCACCGCCGCCTTCTGTTTTATTCGGACTTAACTATGAGCCTGAAATCAGTTTTTTAAAAGATTCTTATTTCTCTGTTGATTATCGCATTACAGGAAAACAAGACAATATCGTTCCGCCAGAAAAGAAGACAGCCGAAAGTCATGTTTTTAATCTCGCATTTGGTTCAAAAATAAAAGCCGCAAAACAAGATATCAGCATCAGCATTCAGATCCAAAATTTATTTAATACGAGATATTTAAATCACACAAGCTTTTACCGCCTTATCGAACTTCCTGAAGCCGGACGGAATATTATTGTATCGATGAAGATTCCGTTTTTGGTTTCACGATAAATCCGGCAATTCAAAACTCAAATATTCACAAATTTTTAATCCTTTATTACAATGAAAAACAAATTTTACAAACTGCTTTTTTTATTCGCATTATCTCTTTTTGCATTTTCGTGCGAAGCAACGACGATGACAATCATGACGATCATGATCACGAAGAAACTTCTGGCGAACACACCTTTGTTAGAATTTTACTTTCTGACGAAAAAACGACTGAGTTAACGCTTTTTGATCCGTCAGAAAATAAGACCAGCTCTTTTACGGCTAAATTTCCAAAATCTGCTTTGTACACCACAGAATCTGGAAGATTTGCGGGAATTATTCACCGAGATAATAATTTCGTAGAAACTTTTGACAGCGGACTAGAACTGCACGGCGATCATATTGATGTTGATGATGTTCCAAAATTTGGTTTTTTGAACACAAGCGCGCAAAAGCCAACACATTTTAAAAGTAAAATTGGTGAAATCCTGACTTTTAATGACGGAGACGGAACGCTTTCTGTTGGAAAAGAAGCTGATGTAAACAAATCTGGCGCAGCATTTAAAACGATAAATGCAGGTTTATTGGCACATCACGGCGCTATGGCCACTTTTACAAACGGAACTTATGCTATTACGGAGAAAGATAATTCGGTTACAGGAACACTTCCTGAAAAAGTAAAAATTATCGACAATACAGGAAAAACACTTTTTGATGCTAAAATCGCAACAAAAGGAATTCACGGAAATGCTTCAGACGGGGTTTATGCTGTTTTTGGATCTGCAAGCGGTATTTTGGTTGTAGAAAGTAACGGAAACCAAAAATTAATCAATCATCCAGAAGATTTTGGAACGGCTTGGTTTGGAAGTATTTTAGAAACGGCTTCTGCAGGAAAATTTATTGGATACACTGTCTGCAAAAGGAGCTTATTTAATTGATGTTGTCGCCAATACAGTAAAACCTATTATTCAAAGTACAGCGATTATGCAATGCAAAACAAGTTACGACCATAAAAAACTGGCTGTTCTTTTGCATTCTGGAGAATTTAAACTTTACAACATCAATAGCTTACAAGTAGAAAAAGAAATTAAAGCAACTACTGAAACTGCAAGCAGACGCAACATTAAAACCTCAAATTGCGGTAACAGATCGATTTGCTTACATTACTTCGCCAAGTACGGGTGAACTATTACAAGTAAATATTGCTACATCAGAAATCAAAAAGACAAAGGTTTCAAGCACGCCTTACATGATTACTGTAATTGGTTATGAAAACAGTGAAACTCACAACCACTAATTAGTTAAGATATAAATTAAATTACAAAGACCTCACAGTTTATAAAGCTGTGAGGTCTTAAAAAAACTCAAATTGGTTACATTAATTTGGTTTATTTGGTGGTGCATTAACCTGCGTTACCTGCATACTTGTAATTTTCCAAACGGCATTCTTCTTTTCGAAAACAGCTGTAATAAATTTACTATTGACAGTTCCTTTTTTAACCACTCCGCCCGGAACCGCATAATCTTCTTTTGCAGTCAATGTTTCCTTAATATGTGCAACCGCCGCATTTTCAGATAAAGTTTTAGAATCAATCCATTCGAATTTGACCGATGTTGGTTTGATGCAAGCATTCGTTTATATGCGAAAACTGAGTAATTATTTCTTCTTTACCTTTCCAGTACATTCCTAAAAAATTGATCAAAATGGCGTCTTCACTAAATGCTTGAGAAAAAGATTTCATGTCATTTTTATTCCAATCTAATTCTTGCTTGCTGTATGATTTTTTGCAGTACTTCTTCTTTATTTTGAGCAAAACCAATTGTCACGCTAAATAGCACAAACAACACATATAACTTTTTCATTTTCAATATTTTAAATTGATTCACAACTATCAAATATACACTATTTTTATTTAAAAATAGGGTTAAAACAAATCGGGATTGGGAATCCATTTAACTCGTGATCTTGCTTCGGCAATAAATTGTAAAATCGAAGTCTGTTCTAAACCTGATCTGGGCACTACAATTACGATAATATTACCTTTATAAAGTTATTTCAACTATTTCTTCAAAGTTTATTCAAAACGGCTTCTTATATTTCGATATTTTTTATATTTTTCTGCTCAATTAATAAATTATTGCTATTTACGTATTATACAGAATCTAAAATAGTTACCAAAAACAAATCCAAACTTAAAAACCTTAAATAATGACAAAAGCCATAAAATTGTGCTATTGTGTACTGCTTTTACATACTTTTTTTATTTGTAAAGCGACAGACAAAATAAATAATGAAGAGATCAAAATGGATTTTTCTGTTTCTTTTGAAGATTCGCAGTCGCACTATGTAGAAGTTGTTTTAAACTTTGAAAATCTTCATTCCAAAAAAACCAATTTAATTCTTCCGGTTTGGACTCCAGGCTATTATTTGATTTTAAATACGCCAAGATATATCGTTGATTTTGAAGTTACAGATGATAAAAACCAAAAAATTAAATGGAAAAAATCGACCAAAAACAGCTGGGTAATCGAAAATGGTGCAACGTCAAAAATTAGTGTAAAATATCGAGTTTTTGCCAATAAAAAATCGGTTGCAGAATCTTATGTAGATTCAGAAAAGGCTTTTATAATGCCGAACACCATTTTTATGCATGTCGAAAACAAAATCAATAATCCTGTTACAGTAACCTTGAATAAACCTGCAAAGTGGAGTAAAATTTCGACTGGATTAAAATGCATCGATGAAACCAAAAACAGTTTCTACGCGAAAAATATCGATGTTTTTTACGATAGTCCAATTTACATTGGAAATCAAAAAACTATCGAATTTGAAAATGAAGGAAAAAAATATTCGCTGGGAGTAGCGACACCCCAAGGACTTGAGGAAGAGAAGTTTGTTGGCGACCTGAAAAAAATCATGAGTGCGACAACCTCAATTATGAAGAAAGTTCCTTATGAAAATTACAGTTATATTATGATGGAAGCCGGCGGCATGGTTTGGAACACTGGAATTCGCAGGCCATTTTTACAAAAGGTTCTTTCGATTCAAAATCTCGAAAAGATTATCTGGATTTTATGAATTTTGTAACTCACGAATATTTTCATCTTTATAATGTAAAAGCAATTCGCCCTATAGAACTAGGTCCTTTTGATTATAATAAAGAAAACTATACTACGATGCTTTGGTTTTCTGAAGGTTTTACGGTTTATTATGAATATCTTATCATGGTAAAAGCAGGATTAATGGAAGGAAAAGATGCTTTACAATACCTTTCTGGTTCTATTAAAAAATATGAAAACGAAGAAGGATGCCGCCATATGTCTCTGGCACAATCCAGTTTTGATATTTGGTCAAACTTTTTCAATAATGAAAGCAACGCCAAACAGACTACGATTTCATATTACGACAAAGGGCCAACAATTGGTTTGCTTTTGGATTTGGAAATTAGAAACAATACAGCCAATAAAAAATCGCTTGACGATGTTATGCGCTTTTTATACAATGAATATTTTGAGAAAAAAGAAAGAGGTTTTACTGAAGATGAATTCTGGTCTGTCGCAAAAGAGATTTCGGGAAAATCATTAGAAGAATTAAAAACTTATGTCAATACAACACAAGAAATCGATTATCAAAAATACCTAAAATACGGCGGTCTTCAAATTGATTTGACACCCTTAAAAACAGAAGCAAAAAACGATAAGTTTACAGAGAAAAACTATACAATAAGCGAGTCGCCAAAGGCAACAAAACTACAATTGGAAATTAGAAAGTCCATTTTTAATTTTTAAAAGCAATAAAAAAGGTTTGACTTTCGTCAAACCTTTTTTATATCAATCGTAATCTTTTAAGATTACAATAAAGCGTCTAAACTATCTGCGTAGGTTTGTTTAGGAGCTACTCCTACTTGTTTTCCTACTACTTCACCGTTATGAAATACCAAAACGGTTGGTATGTTACGCACACCATATTTTGCGACGAAATTCTTGGTTCGCATCTACATCTACTTTACCAACAACTACTTTACCAGCGTACTCATCGCTTAATTGGTCAATGATTGGACCAACCATTCTACAAGGACCACACCATGTCGCCCAAAAGTCTACCATTACTGGTTTATCTGATTTTAAAACTACTTCATCAAAAGTAGCATCTGTTATTGCTAATGCCATAATATATTAAGATTAAAATTATGTCTGAATGATTAACTTTCAAACTACAGTACAAATTTAAAAATTTAAAACAAATCAAACACGATTACTAAATTAGTTTTCATTATAAATGTATTGTCATTAATTATCAACTGTATACTCTTTTTTTATATCTCAATTTACGACATATTGGTTTGAAAACCAAACTAATAAAATGTTAATATTTTTTGTAGTATCTTTAATACTACCTAAGATTCAATTAAAATGCAAGCAAACTTTACTCCAAATAAAATCCTTTCTTCTATCTGATCCTTTTAAAAAATATGCCAAACGGTTTGGATTTTTTATTTTGGGGTTAATTGCAATACTTCTAATTGCCTGCGGTGGTTTGTCTATTTATTTCAATCAGAATAAAACCGAAATTATTGCAAAGGTCAACCATAAAATCAATGAAAACATTAACGGTAAATTCCATGTGACCGATTTCCATTATAAATTTTTAACTGGTTTTCCGAATTTTACTTTGGCTTTAAAAGAAGTCGAAATAAAAGACAATCAATGGCAGACTCATAAACATACTTTATTAAAAGCGAAGGAAATCGAGGCACGTTTAAACATTTGGAGTTTATTACATAATGAAATCAACATTCATAAAATCCTGATTAACGATGCGCAGATTTACATTTATAAGGCTGAAAATGGTTATTCGAATGTGAACATCTTTAAACCTAAAAAAAAGAAAACCGCATCCAGCAATGAAAAACCGGAAACTACAATTGATGAAGTAAACCTCAACAATGTTCATGTTATTATAGACAATCATCTGGGGCATAAATTATTTGATTTTGATGTGGCGAGTTTAGATTCTAAAGTAGATTATGATGATGACAACTGGCACACAAATTTGTTCTTAAAAACAAAAATTAACAGCCTCGCTTTTAATACGGTTCACGGAAGTTTTGCCAAAGAAAAAGTGCTTGAAGGAAATTTTGATATTTCATATTCTGAAGAACATCAAAAAATAAACATTAAAACCCAGAAACTTAAAATTGGTTCTGATGCTTTTGAAATCGCGGCGTTTTTCAATATCGGAAAACAAAATTCACTTTTCGGAATCAATATCGAAACCAATATTTTATGGCGAAATGCTTCTAATTTATTGTCTGCCAATATTAGTTCGAAACTCGATCAGTTTGATTTAAAAAAACCAATCGAAGTAAATTGCACTATCAATGGCGATCTTAATGCAGAAGGCGATCCTAAAATTGTGGTTCAGGCCGATATTCGTAACAACGAACTTACAATTCCCGACGGGTTGTTTACCAATTGTTCTTTTAAAGGAATATTTACGAATAATTTTAAACCCGAAAAAGGTTTCAGCGATCCCAATTCTGCTATTATTTTGACACATTTTAAAGCCGAATATGAAACTATTCCGCTTCAAATTTCGCAGGCTGTTATTAATAATCTCGAAAAACCAATTGCAACCGGAATTGTAAATGCCGATTTTGACATTTCAAAACTGAACGGAATGATGAATGAAAAAATTCTTCATTTTGAAAGCGGTCGTGCGAAAGCCAATTTAAGATTTCAGTTTGATATTGTCGATTTGTATATCAACAAACCTCGTTTTACAGGCGATGTCGATATTGACAATGCTACGTTTGATTATGTTCCGAAAAACATTCATGCTGAAAAAACAGCGGTACAATTATCGTTTACGGAACAAGCGCTTTACATTAAAAAAATCGCTTACAAACACAAAAAGAACATCATTCGCATCGACGGAAAAATTGATAATTTCCTGAATCTGTATTACGACGCGCCCGAAAAAATGGTGGTAAACTGGAATATTTACTGTCCGTATATTGACGTGAAACAATTTTTAGGCATTTTGAAAAATTCTCCGTCTCAAAAAATCGTTCAGAAAAAACAAATGAAAAAGGCGAATGTCAATTTTACAAATCAGCTCAAATCGGTTATAGAAAAATGTACGGCGGTGATTAATCTTAAAGCCGATAAAATTACTTACGGCTCGCTTACAGCAACCAATACAAACGCAACATTGCAAATGCTGAATTCTAAATTATTGCTCAAAAACGGAACACTGCAGACTTCTGGAGGCAGTATTACGTTTAACGGAGCGATTCAGCCAAGCGGCAACCAATATATTTTTAGTTCGACAGCGCAGGTAAACCGAGTAGATATTGCGAGTTTTTTAAGGTCTTTCAACAACTTCGGAATCAAATCTTTTAGTCCAAAAAACATTCGGGGCCGACTCAGCGACAACGCCAATGTTGTTGGTTTAATGAGCAGTAATGGCGATTTGATTGTCAATTCTATGAAAGGAAAATTAGATTTTAATGTCAACCAAGGCGCCTTACTCAACTTTGACCCTATTGTAAAAATAGGCAAGTTTGCTTTTCCGCGACGCGATGTGGAAAATATTACGTTTAGCGATTTATCAGGTTCGCTTAATCTTCGCGACGAACAAGTCGATATTAATAAACTAACCATAAGTTCGAACGTTTTAAACTTTGACATAGACGGAATTTACTCTTTTGGCCGAGGCACTAATCTCGCACTTACGATTCCGCTTCGTAATTCAAAAAACGACGCCAGTCTTGCCACAAAAGAGGAACGAAAAGCGGTTCGCGAACGCGGTATCGTACTGCATTTAATTGCTTATGATAATGAAGGAAAAATGAAAATTAAATGGGGAAAAAAAGGATAAATAGACTCTCTATTTGTAAGCCGAACAAAGATGATTTGGGCAAAAATATAATTCCCGATTTCGGATTATTATTTATAAATTGCACCTTATAATTTTAGCGAAAAAAATGAAGGCGACAGAAAAAACAAGTATTGAAAAATTCGACGATAAAAATCTTAAAATTAGAACTTTAGAAGAAGAAGACAATAAAAAAGCTGTTATAACTCATTATTTACATAATCTTCATAACGACGTAAAAAATCATTATGAAGAAGAAGCGCTGACTTATTTAAATGAAATTGCCGGAAAAAAATGGGAAAGAAAACAAAAACCTGTTTGCTGATCCTGCCGTAAAACAATTGAAATCTGAAGTAGAAAATGTTCCGTTTAAAACTTCTAAAAAGTCCGATTTTAAATTTATAGATTTATTTGCCGGAATTGGAGGTTTTAGAATTGCTTTGCAAAATATTGGCGGCGAATGTGTCTACACAAGCGAATGGAATCCTGATTCTAAAAAAACCTATCAAGCTAATTTTGGCGAATTTCCATTTGGTGACATTACCCAAAAGACCATCAAAAATTATATTCCAGACGATTTCCAAGTATTATGTGCCGGTTTTCCGTGCCAGGCTTTCTCTATTGCCGGTAACAGAAAAGGTTTTCATGATACGCGAGGAACTTTGTTTTTTGATCTTGAAAAAATTATTGAAACCAAAAGACCAAAAGTGGTTTTCCTTGAAAATGTAAAAAATTTAGTTTCGCACGATAAGGGAAATACGTTTAAGGTAATTTTAGAAATATTAGAAGAGAAATTGGGCTACAAAGCCTACACCAAAGTTTTAAACTCATCTACGCACGCGAATGTTCCGCAAAATAGAGAGCGAATTTTTATTATTGCATTTGACAAAGAGCAAGTGCCAAATCATGGCGATTTTAGATTTCCAGAGCCAATTCCTTTGACAAAAACAATCCACGATATTTTAGAAAAAGGAAAACAAGCCGATAATCTATATTATAAAAAAGACCACCAATATTATCCTGAATTAGAAAAAACAATCACTTCAAAAGATACAATTTATCAATGGAGAAGAGTTTATGTAAGGGAAAATAAAAGTCAGGTCTGCCCAACCTTAACCGCAAATATGGGAACGGGAGGCCATAATGTACCGCTGATTTTAGATGATTACGGAATTCGAAAATTAACTCCAAAAGAATGTTTTGCTTTTCAAGGATATCCAATGGAAAAATATATTCTGCCAAATATTGCCAATAGTAAATTGTACATGCAGGCAGGAAATTCTGTAACTACGCCTTTGATTGAGAGGATCAGTCAAGAAATTTTAAACGTTTTATTGCCATGAGTATTTGGGAACAATTTCCCATTGAACAAAGAAACGAGTATGTAAAGTTTTTGCAGGTTTACGGAGCATTATCTAATTTGTTTCGTCAAAAACAAGGGGATTTAATACCTTATCTTGATTCTAAATTTCAGGAAACTGTTTTTACAAAAATATTCAATAGTCAAAATGTAGATATTGGCAACACACCGCATGATGTACTTTCTGTATTTGGCGATAACCGAATTGGAATTGGTCTAAAAACTTGGATGGGAAGCAAGCCTTCTTTTCAAAAAGTTATGCGACTTAAGCGTTATCAAAATGATATAAATGAGTATCGCGATGATTTGCATTCATTAGCTTATAAAATTTCGGAGATTAAAAATCAAAGAATGAAAAGTGATTATGAACGATTAGGCTTATCAGAAGACAAAAATATTTACCATTATATAACTCGTGATAAAGGTATTTTTACCATAAACGAATGCGCTTATCCGTTAATTGATGTAGACAAACTTCAAGATTTAAGCACAACACCTTCTGCTTTATCGTGGTCTGACGGAAATAAAGATTACAGATATACATTTGGCGATTCTCAAATATGGCAGAAATTTGATTGTGAAAAATACAATACTTTAACGCTCAATAAATTTGATGTAAAAATTATTGAAGATCCTTTTTCTTTTTTGTTGAAAGCTTATTTTGACATTATTGAAACTTCAAAAACCGCAGAACCTGATATTGTCGAAGTTTATTTACCATTGTATTCTTATCAATCTAAAGAAGTAGAAGAAAAGTCTGGACTAAATGCTTGGAATGCCTGCTTCTAAAAATAAAGGCGACAACACTCCAAGACCTTTAAATGAAATTTATGTTCCTATTCCAAGAGAATTTCATAAAAAGTATCCCGATTTTTTTACATCTAATATATTTGAATTTGAAAAAATTAAAGAGAATTACAGCGGTCCCGCAGATGAAAAACCTGAAGTTCGTTTTTCTTTAAAACTTCCAAATGGCAAAACTATTCCAGCATTGGTTACGCAAGATAACATGAAAGGTTTGCAATCTGGAAGTAATATTTTAAAAGATGAAAACGGCAAAAGATACGGACAATCGGCATTAGGCCAATGGTTGCTTGTAGACGTTTTAGGATTAAAAGAGCGCGAACCCGTAACTCGTAAATGGTCGCAAAAAAAGGCACGGATTCTATTCGTTTATGGCGAAATAAAAATGATTTTAATGTAATTAATATTGACTTCGCTCCTATTGGCTCTTTCGAATTGTTCATGAAAGGTGAGCCAATTCCGATGGATGAGGATAATTTTTTAGTGTAGGAGAGATTTGATTTAAAACGAAGACTTTAAAATACCCAAGCTTAACACTCTTTCTTCCGACAAATCATAATTAATAATTTATTCTTTATATTTACTGAAGAACAAATTATCCGAAATGCCACAAAAAACTCTTTGGACACGAGATGAACTTATCGTTGCCTTTAATTTATATCTTACAATCGAATTTGGAAAAATACATTCTAAAAACCCTGAGATAATAAGATTATCTGGAATTATTGGCAGAACTCCAAGTGCAGTAGCAATGAGACTTTCTAATTTTGCAAGCATAGATCCTTTTCACCAACAAAGAGGTATTGGAGGTTTAAAAAACGGAATGAATCAAGTGCAACCAATATGGAATGAATTTTTTAATGATAAAGAAGAACTACTATTTAAAAGTGAAGAAATCTTAGCCTCAAAAGAAAATACTTCTATTGAAACAAAATATCAGGACCTTCTTATTGATTTAAAAGATTTAAAAGGAGAAACGGTCATTCGTGAAGTAAAAACAAGGGTAAATCAATGTGTTTTTAGAAAAATAGTTTTAACAAATTACGCAAATAAATGTGCAATTACAGGCATTGATCTTCCCGAATTATTATTTGCCAGTCATATAGTTCCTTGGTCTGCTAATGAAAAATATCGATTAGAGCCTGAAAATGGAATTTGTTTTTCCGCACTTTATGACAAAGCTTTCGATAAAGGGTTAATTGGAATTAATGTTGACCATAAAATCATATTTTCCGATTCTCTTAAAAATAAAAAGAACAGCGAATACTTCCATAAATATTTTGCTCCAATTGAGAATCAAGAAATTATTAAAGCTCAAAAATATTTGCCAAGAAAAGAATTTCTAGAACATCATTTAGATACAATTTTCAACAAACAAGTTGTATTGTAAATCCAAAAAAGCCACTTCTGCAAGTGGCTTTTTCCAATTCTATAATCATTCAACCTCCAAATAAGGATTTAAAATCTCAGCTAATTTATTCAGCCAATAAAAATTGTCTTCGAGATTGATTTTTTCGGTTTGCAGGGTTTCTGAATCTCGCATTGCGTTTAAGGCAAGGACGTAATTTACTTGTCGAATGGCTTTTGCCATACTCTTTGGATCAATAGATTCGTTGAAGAAATCAGCTAATCTTAATTGGGTTTCTTTTGAAAGGGTGTTTGTACTCATACTCTTGAATTTTAGGAATAAAAAAACCCATATGACTTAGCTGTCCTGCGCCTTCAAGAAAGCGTCGCGGTTGTTTCCAATACCGCCAGCATACCATACGGGCAATAATTTTTTTGTGTTCATAATCTTGAATTTTAGGAAATACAAACATACGAAAACAAAAAAACAAATTGTAAGTTTTTTCTTTATTTAAACTTTAAAACACTAAGTCGAAATCTAAATTACAAAATTGAAAAATAAATCTCTTAAAATTCATAATATTTCCTTAACTCGCTTGGCTTTTCCCTTTAAAATAAATAAGTTTGAGAATAATCATTAAATATATTCCGTTATGAAAGTACAAATCAACACCGACAAAAACATTGAGGGACATGCAAGATTAGAAGCTTACTATTCTGGAGAATTAGAGAAAGGTTTAGCGCGTTTTGAAGATAAAATAACCCGTATAGAAGTTCACTTTGGAGATGAAAATGGAGAGAAATTCAGTTTGCATGACAAAAAATGTGTAATCGAAGTTCGTCCTGTAAAATTACAGCCAATCACTGTTACAGAACATGCCGATACGCTTGAAAAAGCTTTTAGCGGTGCTTTGGCTAAAGTCAAAAAATCGTTGACTACCACTTTCGAAAAAATAAAAGCACATTAATATTTGTGTTTTAAAATCATAAAAAAAGACGTTTCAAATTTTCGAAACGTCTTTTTTGTTTTATATCAGTTTGATTCTGCTTTTAAGATTTTGGCGCCGGTGCTCCAACGGCAATATCACAACGGTGTCCTGGTTTTCCGTGCGCCGGATTAATTCCGTCTGCTACTGCTGTGTCCTGCCCTGCACTTTCGGTGCTTAATAATGCCGGAACTGCGTTTGATGCTGGCGGTGTTACTGTAAAATTCTGAGTAACCGATCCGCTTTGTCGTCGCATTTGAACTTGACGCTGTAGTTTTAGCAACAGGAGAATTTAACGGTGCTCCAACTGGAATATCACATCTATGTCCCGGCTGTCCGTGCGGCGGATTCATTCCTTTTGCCGTTTTAACAGGCGTTGTAGTTGTAGTAGTCGTAACCACATTTTGTCGCGTCGGATTTACTTGTACTGTTTGTCCTGGAGTTGCTTGCACTTGTTGTGTCGGCGCAGAACTCAAAGGTGCTCCAACGGCAATATCACATCGGTGTCCTGGTTGTCCATGTGCTGGATTAAGTCCTTTATTATCGCTCAAAACTGTATTCGGATTTGCCATTTGATTTTGGTTTTGAACCACTGGCGCCGCAGTTTTAGTAGTGTCTTTTGCAAGTCCTAATCTTACCAATTCAGACGTTGCCGTGCTTTCTTGCGGTTCTAATTCCTTTTTACACGAAACAAATAATAGTGAAGTTATAGCGAGTGAACTTATAAGTAATTTTGAATTCATTGGGGTGGTATTTTAAAATCTCTCAAATATAATTGTTTTTTCGTGATTACACCATATAAGAAACGTGAGATAATTTAGTAAGGGACAAAGTTGCAAAGTTGCAAAGGTACAGAGTCGCCAAGAATCTTAAAATAAACTTTGCGCCCTGGTGCCTTTGTGGCAATAATTCGTTTTCTTTAATTTTCTTATATCACTATATGTTTCAAAAAATTATACCTTTAAACTAAAATAAAACATTATCATGAAAAAAACACTTTTACTGCTATTATTAGTTACTTCCTTTGCAAATGCTCAAACCGACAAAGATCAAATTAACAAAACACTAGATGCTTGGCACAAAGCCGCTGGCGAGGTAAAATATGATGCTTATTTTAATACTTTGACAGACGATGCAATCTATATTGGAACCGATGCAACCGAAAACTGGACTAAAAAAGAATTTGCAGTTTGGGCAAAACCATTTTTTGACAAAGGAACAACTTGGAATTTTAAAGCTTTGGAACGTCATATCTTTTTTGACAAAACTGGAAAACTAGCTTGGTTTGATGAATTGCTGGATACTCAAATGAAAATCTGTCAGCGGTTCTGGAGTTTTGGTAAAAGTGGGAAAAGAATGGAAAATTCAGCATTATGTTTTATCAATGACAATTCCGAACGACGAAGTTGACGCTGTTACCAAAATCAAAACACCAATTGAAGATGCTTTAATAGCAAAGCTTCAGAAGAAATAAAACATTTTAGGCATTTCTTATTATAAACATAACTTTTATAGCACTTTAGAAAACGTGTTGAGAATTTAATTTTAATAAATTCAGCAAAAACAGTGCTTTTTTGTAACTTTAAAATAAGATACTGTCAAAAAAAGAACCCGTATTTTAAAAAATCAATCAAAATAAAACACACACCTCTATTTTAACAGCCTTAAAAACAAGAATCTTTATTTTTTTTTAACTTTGACCCCAAAAAAAATAGGGTTAACAAAGTATTTTAAAAATGAAAATAGAAAAACGCTGGATTATTTCCTTTATCATGATCAGTGTCGTTTGCACAATCGGTGCATTTTGGCCAACAGTAACAGAAAATAGTTATGTTCTATCAGAATTTGGAACTATAGAGAATATTGTACCTGCCGATGTTGCCTGGATGCTGACTTCAAGTTGTCTGGTTTTAATTATGACACCTGGCTTATCTTTCTTTTACGGCGGAATGGTCGGCAAAAAGAATGTGATCTCGACAATGCTTCAAAGTTTCATTTGTTTGGGAGTTGTAACGCTTTTATGGGCTGTTGTCGCTTTTAGTTTAGCATTTGGAGATCCAGTTGGTTTTGGTACTGGAGATCATTTTTACAGCTTTTTTGGAGATCCAAGAACTTTCGCTTTTATGGATTATGTTGGTGTTCTGCCTCATAAACAGCTGGCAAATACGATTCCGTTTATGCTTTTTGCTTTGTTCCAAATGAAATTTGCTATAATTTGTCCGGCAATTATCACGGGTTCATTTGCAGAACGTGTTCGTTTTATCTCTTATTTAGTTTTCATTAGTTTATTTACCATATTTATATATGCTCCTTTATGTCACGCCGTTTGGTATCCAACTGGTGTTTTAGGAAGTTATTTTGGAGTAAAAGATTTCGCTGGAGGAACAGTAGTTCATATGAGTTCAGGATTTGTCGCTTTGGCCGGAGTTATTGTTTTAGGAAAAAGAAAAAACAGTCAGCATATTCCAACCAATATTCCGTTTGTACTTTTAGGAACTGGAATGTTATGGTTCGGCTGGTTCGGATTCAACGCTGGATCTGCGCTTGTCGCCAACGGAACCGCCGCTATGGCTTTTGCAACTACTACCACTTCATCTGCGTACCGCAATGTTAACGTGGATTTTCTTTGACAGAATGAACGGAAGAAAAGTTTCTGCACTTGGTGCCTGCATTGGCGCTGTTGTGGGTCTGGTTGCTATTACGCCTGCGGCAGGATTTGTATCTGTTCCAGAAAGTATGTTCTTTGGATTTGTTACGGCTTTGGTTTCTAACACTGCTGTAAATTGTAAATATTCAAAAAGATTTGATGATACTCTAGACGTTTTTGCCTGTCACGGTGTTGGAGGAATTATGGGAATGATTTTGACTGCCATTTTTGCGCACGGCGAAAATGCAAGTTTACTTCACGGTGGCTGGAACGTTTTTGGACATCATATGATGGCTTTAGTATTGGTTTCTGTATTTACTTTCTTCGGAGCTTATTTCTTATTTAAAGTAACCAATTTCATTATACCGTTAAGAGTTTCTGAAGAATCAGAGCACATCGGATTGGATTTATCACAGCACGATGAATCGCTTGATCCAAAAGCCCAGCCAATTACAGAACCTCATTACGGGTAATATTTACTGCAACGAATTTCACAAATTTTCACTAATTTTTCTTCACTCAAACTGATTAAATTGATTCGTGAAAATTCGTGAAATTCGTGGCAAAACAAAATATAGATCATAGAAATTAAAGGTCGCCAAAATTTAAACCGCAATTACGCCTTATCCATTCGTTTATATTCCTTAATTTTGCGGAAAATTTTTGTAAAAAGTGGGAAGTAAAAATAAACTTAAGAGATTCAGAGAAAACGAAACATTTCAAAACGTTTTTCAACCAACCAGAGAAGAAGTTGTTGGCGATTTAATGCCTTTAAAAGGAAAATGGAATTCTGATTTCTTTAAAAACGATAATCCGTTAATCTTAGAATTAGGATGCGGAAAAGGTGAATACTCTGTTGGTTTAGCTGAGAAATACCCAGACAAAAATTTTATCGGAATTGATATTAAAGGTGCCCGTTTCTGGCGCGGTGCTAAAACTGCTGTTGAAGACGGTCTTCATAATGTTGCTTTTGTGCGCACTCAGATCGAATTGATCGATCATATTTTTGCTGAAAATGAAGTAGACGAAATCTGGATTACTTTCCCGGATCCGCAAATTAAATATAAAAGAACGAAACATAGAATGACAAATTCTGAGTTCTTGAAATTGTACAAAAAAATCCTGAAAAAAGACGGTGTCGTAAATCTTAAAACCGACAGCGAATTCATGCACGGATATACTCTTGGATTGCTTCATGGCGAAGGTCACGAAGTATTATATGCCAATCATAATGTGTACAAAAATGAAGGAAGTCCTGAAGTTGTAACAGCGATTCAGACATTTTATGAGAAACAATATTTAGAAATTAACAAGGCAATTACGTATATTCGTTTCAAAATTAAAGACTAATTTAGTATTCCAAAAACTATCTTTTAACCACTTAAACAACTGAATGGTATATCTTACTCCATTACTTTCAGGCTTTATTGCTCGCGCAATTGGGATTTTTCCACCGGGATTAATCAACATGACGGTCGCCAAAATAAATTTGAAAGAAGGAAAAAAGAATGCTTTATGGTTTGTTATTGGTGCGGTTTTAGTGATTTTTTTTCAGGTCTACGTTGCCGTTTTATTTGCACAAGTAATTGATAATCGACCAGATGTTTTGACGCTTTTGCGCGAGGTTGGTTTTGTTATCTTTTCAATCTTAACGATATACTTTTTGTTTATTGCAAAAGATCCTAAAACCAAGAAAAAATCGAAGATCAAAAAAAGCAGTAAAAAAAGCCGTTTCTTTCTTGGGATGCTTCTTTCTGGCTTGAATTTCTTTCCTATTCCGTATTACGTTGTTGTAAGCGTTACTTTGGCTTCTTATCATCTTTTTGTATTTGAAAACAGTATTATTTTCACTTTCGTTTTAGGATCTATTTTAGGTTCTTTTGCGGTTTTGTACAGTTATATTGCTTTCTTCGGAAGAATCGAAAAGAAAACCGATTACTTAATGCGCAACATGAACACGATCATTGGAAGTATTACTGGTCTAATTGCTATTGTAACTCTTTTTAATATTCTGAACTATTATTTCGGATAATAATAGTGTCAAATAAATTTCATTGCCTGTAAAATTTATGCCTCTCGCAGATTTTGCAGATCAAGCAGATAAAAAATGTTTCAAAAAAAATGATCTCTCTAATCTGCAAAATCTGCGAGAAAATTTTAATAGAAGATCATTTTTAATTCTATAATCTTTGCTAAAAACAAACTATGGCTGAGGAAAATTTTTTCGAAAGAGTTTATGTAATTGCAAGACAGATTCCGTACGGAAAAGTAACTTCTTATGGTGCAATTGCAAAAGCATTGGGTGCCGTTCGTTCTGCCAGAATGGTCGGCTGGGCGATGAATGCCTGCCATAATATGGATGATGTCCCAGCGCACAGAGTAGTAAATCAAAAAGGACTTTTGACAGGAAAACATCATTTTGACGGCACTAATTTAATGCGAGCAACTTTTAGAGAATGAAGGAATTAAAGTCGTCAATAACAAAATTGTAGATCTCGAAAAACATTTTTGGAAGCCAGAGGTTGAACTTTAATTTCACCACATAAGTTCGTTTTAAGTTTGCTTTACTTTATCAATTAATCGCGCAAAGACGCAGAGTCGCTAAGTTTTCCTTTTTAAGTTTTCCTTTGCGACTCTGCGTCTTTGCGCGATTAAATACCAATAACTTTCCGTAAAATTTATACGCAACGTTTAAATGAACTCATATCACTTATATGGTTCAAGAAAATCAAATCAAGCAAATAACAAAATCGGTTTTTTCGGCATCGGTTTGATAACTTAGATAACCGCCGTGCGCTTCGATAATATTTTTTGAAAGCGTCAATCCAATTCCAGCGCCGTCTTTTCTGGTGGTGAAGAAAGGCAGGAAGACCTTATCTCTAATTTCAGGATCCACTCCTCTTCCATTATCCGAAATCACAATAAAAAAGCGATTGTTTTCTGTATAACTCGAAAGTATTAATTTCTTTTCCGTTTTCTCTTTTAAAGCATGAATACTATTGGTAATCAAATTAATAATCACCTGTTCCATCTGGTTTTTATCTATCAATATAGAACGAGAACTATTGATTTCATTAATCAATTCGATTCCTTCCGCTTTCAAAATTGGACTCATAATACGCAGACAATCTTCAAACAATACATTAATCTGTGTCATTTGTTTATTTGGCGTTGGGAGCATCGCCAGCTTTCTATAATTCTCCACAAAAACCTGTAAATGATCGCTTCTGTTTATAATGGTAGAAATACTGCTTTTAATATCTTCAAAATCATCCTCTTCTAATTTTTCCTGATCTACAATGTGCAGTAAATTCTGCGAAAGCGCACGGATTGGCGTTAAGGAATTCATTAATTCATGCGAAATGATTTTCATCAAATTAATCCAGGCTTCTTTTTCTTTTTTCTCAATAACGCGCTGAATACTATCTAATAAAATAATAAAATATTCCTTATCATAAGTTTGTGTATACGAAGTCTGCAAGATAAAAGTCTGCAGATCCTGCTCTTCAATTTTTATCGAAATAGCCGTTTTAAGTTCAGCAAAACCAACATTTTCAATTTCGCCGCAAAGCGCAGGCAGATAATTTTTAAGGTATTTCCAATGACTTACTTTTGGCACTTTGAATAACTTCGAGAAACAATCATTCATTAAAAAAATCGCCCAAGTATCGTTTTCCTTCTCTAAGATTAATGCCTGCAGTATCAATACTGTTCAGTATCGAACGATAAATCAACTCTTTGGAAGTCTGCTCCTGTCTTTGAACTTTTAAAGTATCATACAAAAGATATAAACTATTGAAATTTTCTTGCTTATGTTCCTCCTGAAAATGCGTAGAAAAATCATTATGCAAAATGGAGTTTATCGTTTTGTCATAAAACAATAATTGGTTTTTGACAAAAAAATACATTTCGAACAGAAAGACTAAGACAAAAAAACCAACTAGAATCGCATTGAATCTAAATCCTTCATAAAGCAGAAAAGCACTGCATAAAAACAGTGTGATGATAAACAAAACCCTTACAAACAAAGCGTTATAAAACTTCCAATTCTTCATGTTTTATTTTTTCTTGCCACAGATTAAAGGATTAAAAAGATTGATCTTAATTACCAACCTAAATTAATCTAAACCGCGCAAGCATTATAATCATTTTTAATCTTCTAAATCTGTGGCAAAACCTAATGTAAGTCTAATTCTTTAAATCATATTTTTCGATTCTTCGGTACAGGGCGCCGCGCGACAAACCTAATTCTTCGGCAGTTTTACTGATATTTCCGCTGTGTTTGAATAATGCTTTTTCGATGGCACTTTTTTCCATTTCAGATAATGGGTTTTCATCATTTTCCTGAATTTCCTCAAAGTCCAAAATATCCAAATCCATTACAGAAATGGTATTATTTTCAGCCAAAATCAAAGCACGCTCGATTTTATTTTCCATTTCGCGCACATTTCCTTTCCACGGATATTTTTCTAAATATGGCGCAAGCATTGTCATCAAAATGCCATCCCGAAGCTTCGGAACCATTATCGTATTTTTCAGCAACCTGTTCTAAAATGAAATTTGCCATTGGCACAATATCATCTTTTCTCTCACGAAGAGACGGCAGATTGATTTCCATTGTATTTATTCTATAAAGCAAATCTTCTCGAAAAGTTTTATTCTTTACTTCGGCTTTAATATCGCTGTTTGTCGCCGCAATAACGCGCACATTTAGCGGTCTGGGTTTGCTTTCTCCCAAACGCGTTACCATTTTTGTCTGTAAAACATGAAGCAGTTTAGCCTGAAGATGAAGCGGAATATTTCCAATTTCGTCTAAGAAAATAGTTCCGTTTGAAGCAGTTTCAAAACGTCCGGGTGTATCAATTTTGGCATCTGTAAAAGCTCCTTTGGCATAACCAAAAAGTTCGCTTTCGAATAAATTATCACTTAGCGAACCCAAATCGACATGCACAAACGGCTGATTCCTTCTTTCAGAATGCTGGTGAATAAACTCCGCAAACACATATTTTCCTGTTCCATTTTCGCCTAAAATCAAAACATTTGCGTCTGTTTTGGCTACTTTTTCAGCCATTGAATAGGCTTGTTTTATTTTGGCAGAAGTGCCGACAAAATACTTTTTCTCTGTTTTTTCTGTTTTTTCAGCACTTGTTTTTTTGCTGTTTTTTCTGCTTTCAACTACAGCTTTGTCGATTGTTTCCAGTAATTTTTCATTGTTCCAAGGTTTTAGAACATAGTCAAAAGCTCCAATTTTTATACCTTCAACAGCAGTTTCAATTTTACCAAAAGCGGTCATTAAAATGACAATCGTTTGCGGTGAAAGTGTTTTTATTTCTTTCAGCCAATGAATTCCTTCCCGCCCATCTTCAAAACCAATTCGGTAATTCATATCCAGTAAAACCACATTTATCTCATTTTCGCTCAAAAGAGAAATGATTTTTTTTGGATTGTTTGTCGTAAAAATCGTTTCAAAATGTTTTTTGAGAATCATTTTTGCCGAAAAAAGAATTTCTTCCTGATCGTCAACAACTAATATTTGGGCTTGTTTTTTTCTCATGTGGTACTTTTTCTGTCCGCTTCCGAACGGTCAACTGTTCATTATCGAACACTCCTTTTTCAAAGCTAACTTAAAAGCTTCTTTAAAATCAATACTTTACAAATAATAAATTTTATGGCACAGTATTTACCTATTGATTATCAGTAAAATAAATTAAAAATGGACAAGATAATTCCTCGTAAAAATAAAAAATTTAGGTATCTCGCAATAGCAATTGCTGTTTTTTTAGTTTTGCTGGTAATCATCACTTTTGCTTTTAGTTCGAAAAGAACGCTAAATGTAAAAGCAGAAGAACTGGTAATTCAAAAAGCAGAAAAAGCCTTTTTTGAAGACTTTGTAGTTTTTCAGGCAAAAGTAGAACCTTTAAATGTAATGCTGGTAAACGTTACTGAAGGCGGTTCTGTAAAAGAAATTTTTGTAGAAAACGGCGCAATGGTTACCAAAGGACAATCGCTGGCCCGACTATATAATCCAAACACAGAATTGAATTATCTGACTCAGGAAACTGCTATTATCGAGCAGATCAATAATTTAAATACGGGAAAATTAAACATCCGAAATCAGGAATTAAACTTAACCAAAGATTTTGTTTTGATCGAACATGATTACAACGATGCGAAAAGATTATACGATATGAATTCTAAGCTTTTTGAGAAAGATGTAATTTCTAAAAATGACTGGAATACGTTTAAAGAAAGTCTGCGTTTTCAGGAAGAACGTAAAAGAACGATTCAGCAGAGTATTCAAAAAGAAAAACAAAGCAATCAGGTTCAGATTTCTCAAATTAACCGCTCTATTCAGACCATGGAAAAGAGTTTGGATATTCTGAGGAACAACAAAAAGAACTTTTTAATCACAGCGCCGGAATCTGGCAGGCTGACTTCTTTTGAACCTGTTTTAGGAAAAACTTTTCAGGCGGGAGCGAGCATCGGAAAAATTGACTCTAATAAAGGATATAAACTTATAGCAGAAGTGGATGAGTTTTATTTGGAAAAAATTAGAGAAGGATTAAAAGGCCAAGTTGAATTTAAGGGCAAAAATCTTGAAATTATGGTTACGAAAGTAATTCCAGAAGTTAAAAGCGGCCGTTTTACTGTAGAGCTAGCCTTTATATCTAAGGAAACTATTGTGTTGCAAGACGGACTTAGTTTTGGCGTAAAACTGATTTTATCTGAAAAGAACAAAACACTGGTAATTCCGAGAGGAAGTTTTAATCAGGAAGCGACAGGAAAATGGATTTTTGTAGTAAAAGGAAATAAAGCCGAAAGAAGAAATATAAAATTAGGACGCGAAAACCCTTCTTATTATGAAGTTTTAGAAGGCTTAAAAGAAGGCGAATCTGTAATTACTTCTTCTTATTCAGATTATAAAGATATCGAAGAGCTTTCGCTTGAGAAAAGTAATTAGTATCCAGTCGCAGTCACAGTTTACAATTCACAATTCACAATTTACAATTATAAAATCATCGTTTCAATCATCAATCAAAAAACATAATAATAACATTCAAAACCTTAAAAATTATGATCAAAATTCAGAATTTAACCAAAGTTTTTAGAACAGAAGAAATAGAAACTGTCGCTTTGAGCGGTATCAACTTAGAAATAAAAAAAGGAGATTTTTTAACGATAATGGGACCTTCGGGCTGTGGAAAATCGACTTTATTAAATATCATTGGACTTCTTGACAGTGCAAGCGACGGAAGCTACAAATTGTTAGATCAGGAAATGATTGGTCTAAAAGAGAAAGGAAGAGCAAAAGTGAGAAAAGAAAACATTGGTTTCATTTTTCAAAACTTCAACTTAATCGATGAACTTTCGGTTTACGATAATATTGAACTGCCGCTTCTTTATAATAATGTGAAAGCTTCTGACAGAAAGCAGAAAATCGAAGCTATTGCCGAAAAACTGAATATTTCTCATCGTTTGAAACATTTCCCGCGCAGACTTTCGGGTGGACAACAACAAAGAGTTGCCGTTGCAAGAGCTTTGGTTAATGACCCGAAAATCATTCTTGCCGATGAGCCAACTGGAAATTTAGATAGTAAAAATGGTAATGAAGTAATGGAGCTTTTAACCGATTTACATGCTAAAGGCGCTACAATCCTGATGGTTACCCACTCTGATTATGATGCTTCTTTTTCGCAAAGAACTATTCATATGAAAGACGGAGTTATATTTTCTGAAAAATTAAATCAGCGAAATGTTGATGTTTTTATGGACGCTAAATAATTAAATAATGATTAAAATTATTGTAACTGCATTGGTAGTTCTGGTAGAACTTGTCTGCAAAATTTTCACATTGATCTAAACCCGAAAAGGTTTTACAAAAACAGCCATATCAACTATAAAAATATACAACAAAATGATTTTTAACTGGTTTAAAATATTTATATATCATTTAAAACAAAGCAAATTGTTTTCGTTTTTAAATGTTCTGGGATTAAGCATCGGAATTGCAAGCGTGATTTTCGCTATTCTTTATTGGAATAACGAACATGCTTACGATCAATGGAATCCCGAAAAAGAAAACTCTTTTCAGGTTTTAAATAAAATTGGAATTACTGGAGACACTTGGGCTTCAAGTTCGATTCCGTTTGGAAATACCTGCAAAGCAACTATACCTGAAATCGAGAGCATCTGCTTTATGAATATCTGGTACGATCAGGAAATTGTAAAGTATGAGGATAAAAAAATATTAGACAAAAAGATCTTTTATACAGATGAAAACTTCTTCGAATTCTTTCCTTTTGAAATTCTAAAAGGCGCTAAGAAAAACATTTTAAAAGAAAAAAATAGTGTTGCCATTGCCGAGGATCAGGCGAAATTACTTTTTAAAGATGAAGATCCTATTGGGAAATCTGTTGAATACAGCAACAAAACCTACATCGTACGATCTGTTTACCGTATTACAAAACCTTCTTCTGTTGAACCTAATTATGTGTTTAACGGCATAGTTCGCGAAGGAGATATAAACAGCTGGGGAAATTTTAATTATGGTTTAATGATTAAAATAAAACCTGGAGCTGATGCGGCTTTGGTTCAAAAAAAGATGCGACATGTAAATTTTGTCAACCGTACTTTAAAAGAAGCTAAAGAAAGCGGTAAAACTACAGCAGAATATATAAAAGAATTTGGAGAAATTACTGTTATTCTGGATCAATTAAAAACGGCACGCTTAAACGGTACAAAAAGTTCTGGAAATCAAAATTTTCCTGAAGGGGCCGGCAATTTAAAACTGCTTTACATTATGGGCGGCTTATCCATTTTGATTTTGGTTTTATCATTGGTAAACTATATCAATCTGGCGACTGCATCGGCTATCAAACGCGCTAAAGAAGTTGGTGTTCGTAAAATTGTGGGAGCTTCAAAAAAACAGATCATTTCGCAGTTTATTTTTGAAACTGCCATTATCGTAACGCTTGCAATTTTGTTTGCATTGGCAATTGTCGAACTTTCATTACCTTATTATAATACCTTTTTAAACAAAAACTTGACTCTAAATGGCGGTGAATTTTACCTGCGACTCATTTTTATATTTGGATTAGTAATCATTCTTGCGGGTATATTCCCTGCTATTTATATCTCAAATTTTGAGACGTTAAAGGTTTTAAAAGGTAATTTTTCAAGAAGTAAAAGCGGTATCTGGATTCGTAACTCGATGCTTATTTTTCAATTCGGAATTGCGGCATTTTTTATCATTGGCGCTTTGATTGTCAATTCGCAGGTTAATTATATGATGAATAAAGATCTTGGATTTAGCGGGGATCAAGTTATTTCTATTCCGTTTAACAAACCGGATAGAATGAAAAGAATCGAACAATATTTGACTGCAAAACAAGAAATCGCTAAAATATCTGGCGTAGTAGATGTTTCTACTTTTGCAGGAACTTTTGGAGGCAAGCACCAATTCCAGCTCTGGATTTACGCACAATGGTATTTTTGTGCGACTTAGAAATGTCGAAATGGATTTTAATTTTCTAAAAATGATGAATATTAAAATCGTTGAAGGCCGTGATTTTTCTCCAAAATATGCTTCAGATACTATAAACAGTATGCTTATGAATGAAACTTTAGTGAAAGCTTTAGGTTTGAAAAAACCCGTAAATACGATTATAACTTCTGGCTGGAGTATGGGAGATGGAGAAAATCTGAAGTTTAAAATTGTGGGCGTTGTAAAAGATTTTCATATTACAGGGTTACAAAATAAAGTACCTCCAATGGTTTTTATTAATCTTAAAACCTTAAAATGGAACAACTTTAATAATGTGTACATAAAAGTTTCTCCAAATAATTTGAGTCAGACATTAGAAAAATTACAGGCGTATTGGGAGAAAAACGTAAATGCCGATTATCCTTTCGAATATGAGTTTGTCAATAAAGGTTTTGCAAAAACGTATGCCGAACAAGTAAAACAAAAGAACCTGTTTTTTATTCTAAATCTGGTAGTAATTATAATTGCGATATTCGGATTGTTTGCTTTGGCATCATTTTCGATGGAAAGAAGACTGAAAGAAATAGCCATTAGAAAAACATTAGGCGCAGAAACCGATGTTCTTTTGAAAGAATTATCAAAACAATATATTATGTTCTGCTTACTAGGATTTGGGATCGGAATTATTCCGGCTTATATCTTATTGCAAAAATGGCTTGAAGATTTTGCTTTTAGAATTGGAATCTCAACCTTACCGTTTGGTATTGCACTGCTTTCTCTTTTGCTTTTGACATTAGTAATTGTTTTAACAAAAGCATTTCAGGTCACTAAAATAGATGTTTTAAAATATTTAAAATACGAATAAGCTTGTAGAACCATTTTTTTAAACCCGACAGATTACCTAAAAATCTGTCGGGTTTTATTTTATTTCATAGTTACAGAATCTGAATAAAGCAGTTTATCTAAACTTTCATCTCTGTCATATACATCTGGGAAAAAATTTATTTCGCCATTGTCCTGAACCCAAGCTGTAAAATACCCAATGTAAACCGGAATTTTAGTTTTAAGCATGCAGGTTGTTTCTTTTTCGTCAGCTCATTGCTTTATCAATTTTATCTGCCGGCCAGTCTGGATCGTCTTTTAAAATAGCGAGAGCTAGTCCTTTTGCTTCTTTTACATTTATACAGCCATGACTGAAAGTTCGTTTTTCAAATTCAAACAAACTTTTTGCGGGCGTATCGTGCATATAGATATCATTCGGGTTCGGGAACATGAATTTTACCAAACCTAAAGAGTTTTTAGGCCCTGGTTTTTGTCTTACTTTTCCGCCGTTCCATTCCATATTATGATCTGCCAGATAGTTTTTGTCATTTGCCATCTGCAGTTTTAATTCGTTTTGAATAATGCTGTTTGGAACATACCAATAGGGACTAAAAACGATTCGGTCCATAGTACCACTGAAAATTACAGTTTCACTCAATCTATTTCCAACGAATATATCCGAAACAAAATCATATTTTCCATCTTTTACATAAAACATTCTAAACGACGGAATATTAACCATTACATATTCATTTGCTTTAGACAATTTAGTCGGAATCCATCTGCATCTTTCCATATTCAGCATGATTGTTTTAATACTTTTGCTGATCGGTTCGTTCATCTGATTGATATGATCTCTCGTTAAGGCGTAATTTAATTTTAGATTGTATCTTTTTTTATAATTCAAAACGCCGGCCATCAATTCTTCATCATAAACATTGCTTTTAGAATCCTGCTTCAAATCTCCCACAATAAACAAACGATTTCTAATTTGTTTAATGGCAATGGCAGTATCGTCGGGTCTAAATTCTTTAAAGCTGGCACTATCAATTCCAATTTTCTGCCAAAGATTGTCTTTTTCTAATTTTCTGTATTTTTTTAAAGCATCCTGTAGTTTGTAATATTGGCTGAACAATAAATAATCATCTTCATTTAATCGATTTGTATCGACAATTAGAGAATCTAAAATTCGGGAATACGAAATAGTTTTAGCGGGTAAATACCAGCCAATTTTCTTTAAAGTTGTCGCATCAACGCCAGAATAAACATTGCTGGCATAAAAAATATACATGCTCGTTAGGAGTAGTTCTGTATCTATTTGAGGGGGATCAACATTATCACTTTCGTTAAATGCCTGATCAATTACCTCTTTATAAGGCATTTTATTATCTATTCCCTGATCTTTTAAAACATTCACTTTTTGATACAATAAGGCGCCAAATTCGCTTATGCTTTTATCATCATACCAAATAGATTTATATTGTTTGTCTTTATAAATATCCTCAACATCTTTTTGGTATTTTTTAAGTTTAGGATACTTTTTAAAGAAAGCATTTATAGACGCAAGCATCTATAGAAATCACCGAAAGATATTTATGTTCTGAAACCTTTTTACTTTCTGTTTTCCCTGAGAATGAGTTAAATGAAAATGCAAAAAAGCTAACCGCAATAATGATTGTTGAAAAAGTAAAATTTCGCATATTTTTAAAGTTTTAATGAAGAAAATAATCTTTTTAAAAAATATCGAAAACCCAATAAATGTTTCTAAAAACACAAGTTTTCATATCCTTTTTTCCGATCTAAAAATCATTGATTTGGGCAATCAAATATAGCGAAGATTTGTGAAGAATTAATTAAAAAAACAAGAAAATTTATACAAAATATACAATCTTTTGAGCAGACTGAAATTTAGTTTAACGGAGACATTACGCCTTTCTGTTCAAATATTTGTGTTGAAAAAGCACCTAAAAAACTTTAAAGCATAATTTTGAATAATCTCTATATCAATAATTACAATTCAAAAACGCTTAATTCCGAACTTAATCTGTTATCTTTGCACCCTGAAATCAGTTTAAATAAAGATAATCTTTACAACTGGCTTCTCAGAATAGAAAAATAGCCCATTTACAATGAAATTAGATAGAAAAGAAATTCTAAAAGCATTAGAAACAATTACTATTGCTGGAGAAGGAAAAAATATGGTTGAAAGCGGCGCTGTAACCAATGTTATTACTTTTGGTGACGAAGCTGTTGTTGACTTAGTATTGCATACACCTGCAATGCATATTAAAAAAAGAGCTGAAGATGATATTAAAAAGACAATTCACGAATTAATATCTCCAGACGCTAAAGTAAAAGTAAATATTAAAGTAGAATCTCCAGAGAAACCTGAAATAAAAGGTCGCGCTATTCCTGGAATCAAAAATATCATTGCAGTTGCTTCTGGTAAAGGAGGAGTAGGAAAATCTACTGTAACTGCAAATTTAGCGGTAACGCTTGCAAAAATGGGTTTTAAAGTCGGAGTTCTTGATGCCGATATTTATGGACCTTCAATGCCGATCATGTTTGACGTTGAAAACGAAAAACCGGTTTCTATAATGGTTGACGGAAAATCAAAAATGAAACCTATTGAAAGCTACGAAATCAAAATGCTTTCTATCGGATTTTTTACTGCTCCAAGTCAAGCTGTAATCTGGAGAGGACCAATGGTCGCCAAAGCATTAAACCAAATGATTTTTGATGCAGATTGGGGAGAATTAGATTTCATGCTTCTTGATTTACCTCCAGGAACTGGTGATATTCACTTATCTATCATGCAGTCTTTACCAATTACTGGTGCTGTTGTAGTAAGTACTCCGCAGGCAGTAGCATTAGCCGATGCCAAAAAAGGAGTTGCTATGTTTATGCAGGATAATATAAATGTTCCTGTTTTGGGAATCATTGAAAATATGGCGTACTTTACACCAGAAGAATTACCTGATAATAAATATTATATTTTTGGACAAGAAGGCGCTAAAAACCTTGCCGCAGATTTAGATGTACCATTTTTAGGAGAAGTTCCACTTGTACAGTCTATTCGTGAAGCAGGAGATTACGGTCGTCCGGCAGCATTGCAGACTGCTTCTCCAATAGAAAAAGTATTTGAAGAAATTACTCGTAATGTTGTACAAGAAACTGTAAACAGAAACGATAGTCTGCCTGCAACAGAAGCTATTAAAATTACAACAATGGCAGGCTGTTCAGCAGTAAAAAAATAATTAGATAATTGAGATAAAACTAATGAGATAATTTGAAGATTAGACAATTAGATAATTTTACTCCAAGTGAATTTTCTAATTTTCTAATTGACACATTTTCTAATTGATAAAATTATGACAACAGAAGAATTAACAAATAATGTTTTATTGGCCTTAGACGAGATTAGGCCTTTCTTAAAATCCGACGGAGGAGACATTTCATTAATTTCTATTGAAGAGGATAAACATGTTAAAGTTCGATTGGAAGGAGCTTGTATTAGTCGCAGTGTGAATCAAATGACATTGAAAGCTGGCGTTGAAACAACTATAAAAAAATACGCTCCGCAAATCGAAACTGTGGTAAATGTAATGTAACAAAACCTGCATTTTTCACGTCTTTTAAATTTTATGTATTTAACAAGAATAATAAGCCTTATTAATTTTTGTTTAAAGATTTACTAAAAAAAGACTTTAAAAAATGCCTTTTTTGCCACATTCATAAAAAACAACTCAAAGTTTTAAGATTTTTTGTTAAGGAATTGTTACATTTTAACTTAAATTTGTCGCATAACCCTTAAATCTTAAACTATGAAAAACTATTACGCTCTTTTTTTATTATTGTTTTTTGTTACCGCAGGTTTCGCACAAAGCAAAAATGTCATTGTTGACAAAGCTTGGGTAAGCGAATCTGAAGAATGGACTGATTTTCAATACGCAGGAAAAATTGTTTTTTCGATTAATCCTAACGAAGAAGCTGGTTCGTTGAGAATTGGCAACTACGATTTTTTGTATGACTTTACAGACGGTAAAGGTAAATTTGCAAGTAAGGCAACTTACAGCTCAGCCGAATTTTCTCATCCAAGAAAAGTTTCAGCGACGACAGACAAACAAGGTGTTTTAAACACTACTTATGAAGGAACTTTGGTTTTCCAATCTGATAGAGATTATTATTCTGTAATTGCAGTTATAACAATCCTTGAAAAGAATGAAAATGTTCTTGGTGTAAAAATGAAGTTAAAAGACAACAATAGAAAAGAATACGCTTTTAGTACTAAGCCTGCTAGTTAATATAAATAAAGGATTTTTTCACGTTATAAAATCCTGATAAAAAATTCCAATAATCAAAATGGATGTATTAATAAAAATTAAAGATCGAGAAGGAGTTATACACGAATTACAGGCTCCGACTGATATGGCAATGAACATAATGGAGTTATGCAAAGCATACGAACTTCCTGTTGAAGGAACTTGCGGAGGAATGGCAATGTGTGCTTCCTGCCAATGTTATGTTCTTAATGATGTTGCATTACCAGAAATGGGAGATGAAGAAGAGGCTATGCTTTCGGAAGCGTTTTATGTTAAATCTAATAGTCGTTTAGGCTGTCAGATTCCAATTACTACAGAATTAGAAGGGCTGGAATTAGAACTGGCTCCGGAATATTAAAAATAAAGAAAAAGCGAGAATCTAAAAGTTCTCGCTTTTTTTATGATATTTTAACAACAACAAAAGCATTCAGCTTTTTCGATTCTTTATAAAATTTTTTAAGTTCATTAAATTCTTCTTTTAAAAATATAAACATATCAGGGTATATCAAATTATAAATAATATCTTGGATTTTATCTAAATCATAATATTTTAAAAGGTCGTCAAAATCAATTAATTCAAGAAGATCACAAATTTCACTTACTTCTTTCTCTCTAATGTATTCAAATCGAACAAATTGCGAATCATTTTCAATTTTAATTCCTGAATAAAATAATTCTGAAGTTTCTCTTTTCCTTTTATCTATTAAATATTTTTCTAAAAGATAATTAATAGTACTGTAACCTCTTGTTTTACTATAAAAAGTATAATTTTCTTTACTGCGGTTAGGATAACTATCCAAAACAATTATTGAATCTTGAATAAGCTCTTTTAGTATATTTTCAGGTGTCCCGTCTGGGTTTTCCTGAATCATTTTCAAATGCGACTTTAGTGTTTCAGTTTCTAAAATTTTATCAAAATCTATCGCATACAATAAATTTGATTTTGCTTTATCAAGAACAAAATCCACCTTACTAGAAATTGAAAAAAGTTTTAGATCTAAGCCCATAATTTACCTTTTTTTATAAAAATATACTAAATCCCCATATCGCAGTATATTGGTAAGACATTAAAATATTAAAATAAGACATTTATAAAAATCAAAAAAACCGTAATTACATTACTGCAATTACGGTTTTCTCTTTTATAACAATTTTATTTAATCTCTCAGTTATACCAAACCAGCTTGAATTAAATATTCAGCGATTTGAATGGTGTTTGTTGCAAGACCTTTTCTTAAGTTATCGGCAACAATCCACATGTTTAAAGTGTTTGGCTGGCTTTCGTCGCGACGGATTCTTCCAACAAAAACATCATTTTTACCTTCAGCATACAATGGCATTGGGTATGTAAAAGTATCTAAGTTATCTTGTACCGTTACTCCGTCTGTATTGTGAAGGATTTCCCTAACTTCATTTACTTCAAAATCATTAGTAAACTCAACGTTTACAGCTTCGCTGTGTCCGCCTACAACTGGCACACGAACCGCAGTTGCTGTAACTCTAATCGTGTTATCACCAAGAATTTTTTGAGTTTCGCGAACTAATTTCATTTCTTCTTTAGTGTATCCGTTTTCTTCAAAACTATCGCAATGCGGTATAGCATTTCTGTGAATTGGGTATTTATATGCCATTTCACCTTGAATTCCAGCGTATTCGTTTTCTAATTGTTTTACCGCTTTTACACCAGTTCCTGTGATTGATTGGTAGGTAGAAACAATAATTCTTTTAATGTTGTATTTTTTATGCAAAGGAGACAAAGCCAATACCATTTGAATTGTAGAACAGTTTGGGTTTGCAATAATTTTATCTTCTTTTGTTAATATAGAAGCATTGATTTCTGGAACAACCAATTTTTTAGTCGGATCCATTCTCCATGCCGATGAATTATCGATTACAGTTGTTCCGGCAGCAGCAAATTTTGGAGCCCATTCTAATGAAGTATCTCCACCTGCAGAAAAAACAGCAATATCAGCTTTCATATCAACAGCTGTTTGTAAACCAACTACTTTATATTTAGTTCCTTTATATTCAATTTCTTTTCCTACTGATCTTTCAGAAGCAACAGGAATTAATTCTGTAACAGGAAAATTTCTTTCCGCTAAAACTTTAAGCATTACTTCGCCAACCATTCCGGTAGCTCCTACAACTGCAATTCTCATTTTTATATGTTTAAATAATCAATTAATCTAATTTGTAAGGCAAAAATAAGTATAATAAAAGTCTTGGCAAGGTGATTCACAAAAAATAACAAAATGTTACAAAATAAACATTTTGTAAAAAAAACCGCCTCTTTAGAAGGCGGTTAAGTTAGACTTAGTGCGACGGTATTGTATCTTATTGTTTGTTTTTCAACAAATCTCTAATTTGTGTAAGCAATTCTTCCTGTGTTGGTGCAGCAGGCTGATTTGGAGCTGGTTCTTCTTTCTTTTTAAGACTGTTTAATCCTTTTATAATCAGAAACAAAACAAAAGCAACAATAATAAAGTTAATTACTGCCGAAAGAAACAGACCATATTTAACGCCGCCAAAAGCTGTTAAATCTTCTATTTTTGACAAATGAGTCGCATCTAAAGCAGGTTTTAATACTAATGGCGTAATTACATCTTCAATAAATGAACTTACAATTTTACTAAAAGCCGCTCCAATAATTACTGCAACAGCAAGATCAACTACGTTGCCTTTCATTGCAAATGCCTTAAATTCTGAAAAAAATCCCATATTTGATTTGTTTAGATTTATACTATATGAATATCGAAAATACGCAATTTTCCTGAAAATTCCTCAATTACAACTCACTTTTAAACCACATAAGTCATAAAAGATATTATAAGTTCTGCGTAACTGATAATGTATAGTTACAAAAGAGTGCAACTAAAATGAACTTATATAACTTATATGGTTTAAAAAATTATCTAAAAAATACCCGTTTTACACGCTGTGAAATACTCGTCATGATTTCGTAAGGAATTGTTTTTAAAGCTTCTGCCATTTCGGTAACTGTTGGGCTTTCGCCGAAAATAATTACAGAATCGCCTTCTTTACATTCAATTTCGCTGACATTAACCATCAGCATATCCATGCAAACACTGCCAACAATTGGAGCTTTTTGATTTTTTATCGTTACGAAACCAACCTCATTTCCCCATAATCTGGAGATTCCATCGGCGTAGCCAATTGGTATTGTCGCAATTTTAGTTTCTTTTTCTGCCATAAAACGACGCCCGTAACCCACGCTGTCTCCTGCCGGAATAGTTCGAACCTGCGAAATAATGGATTTTAATGTGCCTACATTTTCGAGATATTTTTGTTCTGATGCATCATTGGAAACTCCATATAAACCAATTCCTAGACGTACCATATTATATTGTGCATTTGGGAAATTGCTGATTCCTGAGGTATTCAAAATATGACGAATTGAATTAATGTTTAATTCGGTCATTAATTTTGAAGACAATCTCTCAAATAAGCTGATTTGTTTCTCGACAAAATCATAGTGTTTTGGATCATCGCTGGTTGCTAAATGCGACAAAATACTTTGAACCCGAACGGTGCCATTACCGCGCAATGCAGTAATTAATTCATCTATTGTATTTTCTTCAAAACCCAAACGATGCATTCCGGTATCAATTTTAATATGAATTGGAAAATCCTTTAAATTCTTTTCGCGCGCTATCTTTAAAAAGGCATTTAATCCTTTTATGGTGTAAATTTCAGGTTCTAATTGATATTGTATGATCGATGGAAAACTAGTCGATTCTGGATTTAAAACCATAATTGGCAGTTTTATACCACCATTTTTCAGTGAAATTCCTTCATCGGCGAAAGCCACACCTAAATAATCAACTTTATGATGTTCTAGTAATTTGGCTATTTCTAAACCTCCATTTCCGTAACCAAAAGCTTTTACCATTACCATCATTTTGACATTCGGCGCCAGTTTTGATTTGAAATAATTAAAGTTATGGCTTATAGCGTCTAGATTAATTTCAAGAACCGTTTCGTGTGTTTTCTCTTCAAGAAGCGAAACAATTTCTTCAAAATGAAATGATCTTGCTCCTTTTACCAAAATGGTTTCATTGGCAAAATTTAAACTTTCTAGTGCCTCGATAAAATCATCTTTGGTTTGAAAAACGATACTATTTGGAAACTTATTGGCAAAAGCGCTGATAGTTTCTCCAATTCCTATTACACGATTTATTTTATTTGAAGCAATTAAGTCGGCAACTTTAGAATACAACTCTACCTTTGAGAATCCGCTTTGAAAAATATCAGAAAGAATAACGGTTTTTGAAGCATTTTTTTTCTGGCTTTCCAAGAAATCTAAAGCGATTTTAAGCGATTGAAAATCGGAACTGTAACTGTCATCAATTATACTGCAATTGTTAATTCCGTTTTTGACTTCAAGACGCATTTGAACGGGATAAAGCATTTGAATTCGGCTTTGAATCGTTGTCTGATCGTAATTAAAATGCAATAAAACCAGCAGACAAGAAATAGCATTTTCAATAGAAGCGGAATCACTAAACGGAATTTCTAAAGCAGAAATTTCATTTTGATATTGATATTGAATTGTTGTACGTTCATTTTTACTTTCTTTTTTCAAAACAAAAACGTCGGCACTTTTATCTGTAAAACTCCATGAAAAAAGTTTTCGCGGATGAATCATATATTCGGTCGCAAATTGAGTCAGACAAGAATCTACAACTTCATTTTTTTGATAAATAATAACCGGAGAATCTTTAAATAAAAGCAATTTTTCATCAATCTTCTGCACTAAATTGACAAAGCCTTCATCGTGTGCGCTTCCAATATTCGTAAGTACGCCAATTGTAGGTTTAATGATTTTTTCGAGATTAACCATTTCGTTTACCGTAGAAATTCCAGCTTCAAAAATTCCTAGATTATGTTTTTCGTTTATAGCAATTACCGAGAGAGGAACTCCAACCTGCGAATTATAACTTTTTGGACTTCTGATAATGTTGTATTCGGGACTCAATAAAAAATTAAGCCATTCTTTAACTATAGTTTTTCCGTTGCTTCCCGTTAATCCAATTACTGGAAAATGAAAAAGATTTCGATAATATCCCGCAAAATGCTCGCAATGCTTCAAGCGTATTATCTACAACCAAAAAATTAGCTTTAGCGGCATAATTTTCTGGAATATATTGCACAACAAAGTTGTGAACTCCTTTTTCTATTAGATCGGGAATAAATAAATGAGCATCATTATTTACTCCTGCCAAAGCAAAAAATAATGTTTGAGATCCGTTTTGCGGCGAACGGCTGTCAATCGAAATATGATCGATAAAAACTGCGACATCTGAGCCAGTCCATTTTGCATTAAGAACTGAAACTACGTTTTTTAAATTTATACTCATTTAGAAATATCTTTTTTTCAAATTTAAAAAAAGGTTTGCCATGAATTGCACTAATTGTACTAATTCTTTAGTTTAAATATTTTTGATTGCACTTAAAAATTTGCCGCAGATTAAAAGACTTTTAAAGATTATAATTCATTTAAACTTTATTACGACAGCTATTGGGAGCGACAAAAAATTAAACAATAATTTGTGAAAATCTTTTAATCTGTGGCAAAAAACATTATTATATTTGTTTTATACCACAAAAAAAAATAGCGTTTTGAAAAAGTTACTTCCCATTTTCTCCTACATATTACACCCGATTTTTATATCGCTTTACGCAACTTTGTTTTATTTGTTTTACAAGGAAGACCTTTTTAGTGCACAGGAAAAATATTTTGTTTTAATTCAGATTCTGGTAATCAATGTGATTGTTCCAGTGCTGTTTTATTTACTGTCGCGATCTACCGGCCATGTAAAATCAGTCATGCTGAGTCAGACTTCAGAACGAACCATTCCGTTAATTTTACAGTGCTTTTTGTATATTTTATTAGTAAAAAGAAGTATTGTTATTACACGATATCCAGAACTTCATTTCTTTTTTCTGGGTGCTTTGTTTAGCACTATTTTGGCTTTAGTATGTACGTTGTTTAAAACAAAAGCAAGTTTACACATGGTGGCTATTTGTGGTTTTGCCATTTTTGTAATTGGTTTAAACATTCACCTTCAAATGCACAACCCGTATTGGCCGGCACTGCTTATTTTATTATCGGGAATTGTGGCTTCATCCCGATTGGAAATGAATGCGCATACATCTAGAGAAATATTAATTGGATTGTTTATTGGAATAATGCCGCAACTTTTATTTTTATCCTTGTGGTTATAAAATATAAAAGATCAATCCTGCATTTAAGGTCTTTAAATTGATTTTTTCGCCAGACAATGTGGTTGCCGAATTAAACAACGGATTTAAACCGTAGTATATATAAATATTCCAGGTATTATATCCCGCTGAAAGATACGGGCCGTATTGAAATTTATTAATGTCTGGATTGTTATTGATTTTAAAAGTATTTTCTCCATCGTCTAATATTGAAGTATTGGAGAAAACATAACTAAACTTCAAACCAAGATACACACGCCAGAATTTATAACTGTCAAAAGTTGAATTACGCCATCTAAATTCTATTGGAAGATCTACAGAATATTGTCTGTACCGATTGGAAACAAATTCGCTGTAACTATTTACACCATATATAATTTGATCTGCTCCATCGCGAGAGACATTTAAATTCTGATAATAGTTTTGATAACTTAAACCTAAACCGGCGACGAATTGCAAGGGTTCTCATTTTATTTATAGGCATATCTCGCAGAAAACCTGTTGAAAGTCCCAAAGAGAATTTATTCTGCTTGAATTGACTGGGAGCATCGGTAAACATATTATAGGTCAGCGAAAAGTAAAATTGATCCTCTCTATACAAAGAATCTATTTTGACTATTGGTTTTATTTCAGGCTTAACCTCTTCTTGTGCAAAAGAGCTAAAAAAAGTGAGTAAAAATAAGCGACTGAAAATAATTCGCATATTCGGGATTGGTTTTAGATATGTTTTTAAAATAAACGCTTTACCGCGCCTATTTATTTCATATACAAATATAACATAATGCTTTTTCTAGTACCACTACGAACTATAAATATTCTCTTTTTGTTGGAGAATAAAATTAATCGTCGCGTTTTTTTCAATAAACAGGCTTTTACAATCAAAAAATAAATCAATTTTCTTTTTATCTTTTATACCTTTGCAGTAAATGAAGAAAAAGCGACTCATATTAAGTTTGTCTTTTGCTGTAACAATATTGTTTTCGATATTGTTTCAGTTTATACACAGCTATGAGCATATTGCAAAGCGACTTTCAGAAAAGCAATGCCATCATAAATACAATGATCCTAACGGCGAAATAACGCACCAGCATCATGATTATGAAGTTTGTTTTATTTGTAATTTTGCTTTTGAATCCTTCATTGTTCCGCAGGAATTCTCTTTTCAATTTTACTATTTCAACAGCGATATTCCTTATTTCTTACCGCTGGCTGAGAAAATTTATTCTATTCCAAAATCCGCCTATTTACTGCGCGGACCTCCAACTGCTTTAGTTTCTTAAATTTTCGTATTTCGAAAAAAATCAATTTCTTTTTTAATTTAAAATTCAAACAGCATTGAGTTTCCTCATCCTATTTATATAATTAGGATCAGAATGCTTTACTGCACGTTTTGTTTTTCATTTAAAGAGAAAAATCAATTTAACTATAGCATTATTTTCAAATGAAAAAATTAATAATTGCCCTAATTTTAGGGTTTTCGGGCATTCTTTCTGCTCAAAATTCGGTTTCAGGTATTGTAACCGATGCTCAAAATCAGTCACTTCCAGGAGTTTCCGTTTATGCTCCAGAATTACACAAAGGAACTACAACAGACCAAAATGGAAAATATGAATTAAAAAATCTTCCAAACGGAAGTCTTCGTCTTGCTTTTTCTTATGTTGGATATGCCAATCAGAACCAGACTATTGTTAAATTAGTAAAAGAAAATACGCTTGACATTATTCTTTTAGAATCTATTTTAGAAATGGATGAAGTAGTTGTTTCTACGCCTTTTAACAAATTACAATCGCAAAACGTAATGAAAATTGAGCACGAAAGCATCAAGACATTACAGCAAAAAGGAACCTCAACTTTAATTGAAGGTTTGGCGACAATTCCTGGCGTTTCTCAAATTTCGACGGGAACTTCTATAGGAAAACCAGTAATCCGCGGTCTTAGCGGCAATCGTGTTTTAGTATATTCTCAAGGTGTTCGTATCGAAAATCAGCAGTTTGGAGACGAGCATGGTTTGGGTTTAAATGATGCCGGAATAGAAAGTGTTGAAGTGATAAAAGGACCAGCTTCTTTATTATATGGTTCTGATGCTTTAGGTGGTGTTTTGTACTTCAACCCTGAAAAGTTTGCTGATGCTGGAGATTTTAAAGCTAATTTCAGTCAAAAATATTTTACTAATACACAAGGAAGTAATTCTACAATCGGATTAAAAACTTCTACAGATAATTGGAAATTTTTAGCTCGCGGAAGTTACAACACGCATTCTGACTATAAAATTGCCGATGGCGACCGCGTAACCAATTCGCGTTATAATGAAACCGATTTTAAAACTGGAATTGGATACAGTAATTCGACTTTCTCAAGTGTTTTAAGATACAATTACAACAAATTGGATATCGGAATTCCAGAAGATGGAATTGCGGAACAATCTTCTAGCAAAGACACTCAATTTCCGAGACAGGGAATTTTCAATCATTTATTGAGCTTGAACAACGTTATCTTTTTGAAAACTCAAAACTAGATGTTGATTTAGGTTATATCGCTAATGACAGAAGCGAATTTGAAGATAGTAACGAAGCTTCTCTTCATATGAAATTGAATACTTTTAATTATAATGCAAAATATCATCTGCCTAAATTCGGAAAAATTGAAACTATTTTCGGTGTTCAGGGAATGCATCAAACGAACAAAAATTCTGGTGAAGAATATTTAATTCCAGATGCGACAACCAATGATTTTGGTGTTTTTGGAACTGCCAATTACGAATGGGACAACAGTGTTATTCAGGCTGGTTTACGTTTTGACAACCGAAATGTAACTTCAATCGCACATGGAACTGAAGGTGAAGAAGGTTATTTTCAAGCTTTAGACAAATCATTTGACAGCTTTAATGCTTCTTTGGGTTATAAAACCAAACTGGCTGAACCTTTAACGCTTCGCTTAAATGTAGCAACTGGATTTAGAGCGCCAAACTTGGCAGAATTGACTTCAAACGGTGTTCACGAAGGTACAAACCGATATGAAATTGGAAATGCTGATTTAAAAACAGAACAAAACGTTCAAACAGATTTAAATTTAGAATATAAAAACACGCACTTTGAATTTTTCGTTAACGGATTTTATAATCACGTAAACAATTATATCTACACTTCGCCAACAGGAGAAGTTCTAGACGATAATAATGTTTTTGCTTATGTTCAGGATAATGCTCAATTGTTTGGTGGAGAGATTGGTCTGCACTTTCACCCTCATCCATTAGACTGGTCGCATTTTGAAACTAGTTTTGAAACAGTTACTGGTAAAAAAGATAATGATGATTATTTGCCTTTGATTCCTGCCAACAATTGGAACAACACGCTTAGAACTGAATTTGATATCAAAAATTTCTTAAGTGAAGGTTTTGCTTCTTTGAATGTTTCATCAACTTTCAGCCAAGATAATGTAAGCGGATTTGAAACGGCTTCTAAAGGGTATACTTTGGTAAATTTAGGTTTTGGCGGTACCTTGAAATTAGGAAAAACGGCATTTGACATTAACTTGAATGGAAATAATTTATTTGATAAAAAGTACATTGCCCACCTTTCAAGATTAAAAACAGACGGAATTCCAAACATTGGCCGAAACATTGTTTTGGGAGTTAATTTCAACTTATAATTTTTCTTTAAACCATATAAGTTATATAAGTACATTTTAGTTTAAGCCTTTTTATATTTACTTACATAACTTATATGGTTTAAATTATTTTTACACAAAAAGTGCTATTTTTGTTACAACAGATAAAAACTAACTATGAAAAAAACTTTTTATTAATGGCAATCACAACTGCAGGGCTTTCATTTGCACAAAATAAAATTAAATATCCTGAAACTAAAAAAGGAGAAACTGTCGATGTCTATTTTGATGCAAAAGTAAGCGATCCTTACCGCTGGCTTGAAGACGACAAATCTGCTGAAACCGGAGCTTGGGTAAAAGCTGAAAATGAAGTAACATATGGTTATTTAGATAAAATTCCGTTTCGTGAAGAACTAAAAAAGCGAATGGAAAAAACTTTGGAACTACGAAAAAATTGGAGCTCCATTTACAGAAGGAAAATTCACTTATTTTTCTAAAAATAATGGTTTACAAAATCAATCTGTTATTTATAGAAAAGGAAAAGATGGCAAGGATGAAATATTCTTAGATCCGAATACTTTTTCTAAAGATGGAACAACTTCTCTTGGCGGGTTGAATTTTTCTAAAGACGGAAATAAAGCGGCTTATTCTATTTCAGAAGGCGGAAGCGACTGGAGAAAAGTAATCATTATTGATGCCGTTTCTAAAAAAGTATTGGAAGATACTTTGGTGGACATAAAATTCAGCGGTGTTTCATGGCTCGGAAATGAAGGTTTTTATTATTCTAGTTACGACAAACCAAAAGGAAGCGAATTATCTGCAAAAACAGATCAGCACAAATTGTATTTTCACAAACTTGGAACCTCTCAAAAAGAAGATAAAGTAATTTTTGGAGCAGATCAAAAAAGAAGATATGTTGGTGGTTATGTTACAGAAGACAATCATTATTTAATCATTACAGTCTGCTAATTCTACTTACGGAAACGAATTGTATATCAAAGATCTGACTAAACCAAACAGTCCGATTGTTACGATTGTAGATAATTTCAATAGTTCTAATTCAATTATTGAAAATGAAGGAAGTAAATTATTTATAGAAACGGACTTGAATGCGCCTAATGTACGTGTGGTTTCTGTAGATGCAAGTAATCCAAAAGTAGAAAACTGGAAAGATTTTATTAAAGAAACAGAAAATGTTTTAGCACCTTCAACTGGAGCGGGATACTTTTTTGCCAATTATACAAAAGATGCCGTTTCATTTGTACTGCAATATGATTACAGCGGAAAGTTAGTTCGTGAAATCAAACTTCCTGCTGTGGGAAGTGCTGGAGGATTTGGAGGTAAAAAAGAAGAAAAAATCTTGTACTACAGTTTTACAAATTATACAACTCCTGGAAGTATTTATTCTTTTGAACCAAAATCTGGCAAATCTGAAGTATATCAAAAACCAAAAGTTGATTTCAAAAGTGAAGATTACGAATCTAAACAAGTTTTTTACACATCAAAAGACGGTACAAAAGTTCCAATGATTATTACGTATAAAAAAGGGACAAAATTAGACGGTAAAAATCCAACTATTCTTTACGGTTACGGCGGATTCAATATTAGTTTAACTCCAAGTTTCAGTATTGCAAATGCAGTTTGGATGGAAAACGGAGGAGTTTATGCAGTGGCTAATTTAAGAGGCGGCGGTGAGTACGGAAAAAAATGGCATGATGCAGGAACGAAATTGCAAAAACAAAATGTGTTTGATGATTTTATTGCTTCGCGACAGAATATTTAATTGCTCAAAAATATACTTCTTCAGATTATTTAGCTATTCGCGGAGGATCTAACGGAGGTTTATTAGTTGGTGCAACAATGACGCAGCGTCCTGATTTAATGAAAGTTGCTTTGCCAGCTGTTGGAGTTATGGATATGCTTCGTTACAATGCTTTTACAGCAGGTGCAGGATGGGCTTTTGATTACGGAACTGCTCAAGATAATAAAGAAATGTTTGAATATTTAAAAGGATATTCTCCTGTTCATAACGTTAAAAAAGGAACGCACTATCCAGCTACAATGGTAACTACTGGAGATCATGATGATCGTGTAGTTCCAGCACACAGTTTTAAATTTGCTTCTGAATTACAAGAGAAACAAACAGGAGACAATCCAGTATTAATTAGAATTGATGTTAAGGCGGGACACGGCGCAGGAAAATCTGTTGCTTGCTACTATTCAAGAGAATGTAGATATCCAGGCTTTCACACTTTACAATATGGGTTTTAAAACTTTACCTAAAAAATAAAACTTTCAAACTCAATTTTTATTAGCCACGAATTCACGAATTATTTTTTGTGAATATCGTGGCTTTATTATTTTTTTTCACGCAGATTCTGCAGATTTAGGCAGATTTAATCTAAAAAATCTGCATTCATCTGCTCAAATCATTTTAAATCTGCGTGAAATAAATTCATGAATTCGCGACTAACTTTTTTAAATAAACCATTTACACTAAATTTGAGAAACTAAAAAACCAAACGATGAAAATTATAAAATGGGGAATTATAGGCTGTGGTAATGTAACCGAAGTAAAAAGCGGACCCGCTTTTCAGAAAGCACCAAATTCTGCTTTAGTTGCTGTTATGCGAAGAGATGTTGCCCTTGCAGAAGATTATGCCAAACGCCATAACGTACCAAAATGGTATTCGAATGCTTGCAGATTTAATCAATGATCCAGAAGTTGATGCGGTTTATATTGCTACTCCTCCATCTTCTCATAAAGAATATACGATTTTATGCGCCAAAGCAGGAAAACCTGTTTATGTTGAGAAACCAATGGCATTGACTTTTGAAGAATGTAACGAAATGATCAGCGTCTGTAAAGAACATAATGTCCCTTTGTTTGTTGCTTATTACAGAAGGGCTTTACCACGTTTTTTAAAAATAAAAGAAATAATTGACCAAGGAAAATTAGGAACAATAAGACATGTAAACTGTGTTTTATATCATCCTTTTGAATCTCGTTACGATGATGAAATCAATTTGCCTTGGACAGTACTGCCTCACATTTCAGGCGGCGGAATTTTTGTTGACTTAGCTTGCCACACTCTAGATTTTCTGGATTTTGTTTTAGGTCCGATAAAATCTGTTCGTGGTCATGCCACTTCCCAATTACAAGCTTATCCTGCTGAAGATGCGGTTTCGATGTCCTTTTTATTTGAAAATGGAATCCACGGATCTGGTTTATGGAATTTCGCCAGTTTTGAACGTTATGATAATACAGATATTGTGGGTGATAAAGGTAAAATCTCTTTTTCCACTTTCGGAAATGATCCCATTCATATTCAATATGCAGATGGCGAAAAAGAAAGTATTACTATAGAAAATCCATTGCACATTCAGCGACCGTTTGTGGAAACAGTAATGGCGGAGCTTTTAGGTAAAGAGGGCGCTTCTGCTTCTAAAGGAACTTCTGGAGCAAGAACTACTTGGGTTATTGATGAAGTTTTAAAGGAGTTTAGGGGGGCTTCAAAATAATATTATTTGACAACAAGCTTAAAAAAAAGAGGATATTCTTAACGAATATCCTCTTTTTTTAAACTATAAATTCTTTAGAACTATAGGCTATATCTTAAACCTAATGTCAAACCTAAACCTGAAATTCCAACATAAGAACTAATATCATCCGTAGCTCTTGTGTTATCAAATCCTGCGGCATTGGTTACTTTACTGTTTGATGTAGTATTGATTTGATCAACATATTTTGTATGGCTTGCTGAATACGAAGCATCTGGACGGAAACCAGTTGGCGTATTTAATCTATCAACTCCGTTTTCAGTATATATCTCAGTTTCTTTAGATTTACCATGAACAGTAAAGTTACGGTATTCTAATTCTCCAAAAACAGCAATGTGTGACCCTAATTTGTAAGATGTTCCTAGTGCGGCTAAAAATCCAACGGTTGGATTAGGTTTTACTACGTCTTTAGCATAACTATTGGTAGCTCCTGCAGGTGTTGTATAAGTTCTATTTGTTTCGATTGTTAAATCTCCATGAACAGGAACAATAACTCCTACTTTCGTGTAAGGTTCAAAACCGTGAGATTCACCTAAAAATAATACAAGAGCTGGTGCAACATCAAAAGCCCTAATTTTTCCAACAGCGCTACCAGTAGCAAATACAGGACCTGCGGCTACTAATCTATTAGTAGTTTGAACCATAGTTTTACTAGCACTACTGAAATAGTTAAATCCTACTTCTACACCCAAACGAGTTGTAAAACGATATCCTGCAGTTAAACCTGTACGAAATCCTTCTCCAAATGAGCCATGATTTGTTTCTCTCGAAATTAAAGTTGTACCATCTGCGGCATAAACATCTGTATTAGGTAATGCACCGTTTACAATTGGAAATTCAGTAGCGACAGTTTGAATAAAATAAGATCCACCCAATTTAAAGTACCAGCTTTCTGGCTTATCTGCTTTTTCTGTTTGCGCCATTGTGGCCATAGAGCAAACTAATAGTCCTAATAAAAATAGGTTCTTTTTCATAATTCTTATTTAATTAATTTATACAAATTTAGAATATTTTAACATATTCTTACAATCTGTGAAGTTAGACTTGGAACGAAATCGTTGTAATTTTGGGCAATATTACTAAAAATCTATTATGCATGCATATTTTTAACATTAAAATTTTACATACTCTTAAATTTTAACTGTTAAATTTTTAGTTCAATTTAAAATTAATCTGCATTTTTTCTAATTCCTGCAATAATTCGGTTGAAATCCTCACTTTTAAGCGACGGCTCGGCATGCTTAATTTGGTAACTACCTTTATTTCTTCAACCTCATTTACCTCTTGTACTTTTGTACTTTCTAGTACTGCATCTTCATTCTCATTTTCATCTTCAAAAACAGCGTCATCGACTTCAAAATCGGTTGGTGTTTCTACCTCAACCAAGCGTTTTATATTTTCTAATTCCATGATTTCAAAAGTCACAGAATTATCTCCTTTATATTCGTTAAATAAATGACTAAGCTTATGAATAAATTCTGCCTGAAGATCTTTAATATTCAATAACAAAATTAGTTTTTTAGCGAAAGCTTCTAAAATATCCTGCAGTTGTCGTATCTCTACAAACTGCATTCTCGGATCAGATTTTTTACCTGTATCATGATTTACCCATCCATCTTTAATTAAGATTTTCAGGAATGCAAAATTATTTTGAATCAAGAAATGGCGGAATTTAAGGTATTCTTCACCAAAAATCTTAAACTCAAAACTTTCATCATATCCTTCCAGATTAAATACTGCCCAGCCTTTTCCGTTTTTGGCTACACGATGCTGTACGTTATTAATAATTCCAGCGAAGTTTAGATTTTTACCTACATATTCATTCATACTTTTTAATGATTCCAATCGGGCATTACAGAAGTATTTCATCTCAAATCTAAAATCATCAAGAGGATGTCCAGAAATATAAATCCCGACAACTTCTTTTTCTTTCGCTAGTTTTTCCATTGTACTCCAGTCTTCACATGCAGGAATAATTGGCTCTGCAATCTGCACTTCACTTGCTTCTCCAAACAAGCTTACTTGAGATGAATTTTCATTTTCCTGAAACTTTGATCCATACCGAATTGCTTTTTCATAAAATGTAATTCCATCGCCATCATCATGAAAATATTGTGCTCTGGTCGTTCCTTCAAATGAATCAAAACCACCAGCAAGTACTAAGTTTTCAATCGCTTTTTTATTGGTCGCACGCAAATCAATTCGTTGCGCCAAATCAAAAATCGATTTATATCTTCCGTCTTTTCTATTTTCTACAATAGTTTCTACGGCTCCAGAACCAACTCCTTTAATCGCTCCCATTCCGAAACGAACGGCATAATCGTCGTTTACCGTAAATTTATAGTACGATTCGTTTACATCTGGTCCCAAAACTTGCAATCCCATACGTTTACATTCTTCCATGAAAAATGATACCTGTTTAATATCATTCATATTATTCGAAAGAACCATCGCCATATATTCGGCAGGATAATGTGCTTTAAGATACGCTGTTTGATAAGCAATCCAGGCATAACAAGTAGAGTGCGATTTGTTGAAGGCATAACTCGCAAAGGCCTCCCAGTCTTTCCAGATTTTCTCCAGTACTTTTGCATCGTGACCTTTTGCCGAAGCCTGTTCCACAAACTTAGGCTTCATTTTATCTAGTACATCTTTTTGCTTCTTACCCATCGCTTTACGCAAAACGTCGGCCTCACCCTTTGTAAATCCTGCCAAAGACTGAGACAAAAGCATTACCTGCTCTTGGTAAACTGTAATTCCGTAGGTTTCCGATAAATATTCCGCACAGGCATCTAAATCGTATTTGATTTCTTCGTCGCCATTTTTTTCTTCGAACGAAAGAAGGAATATACTCCAAAGGTCCTGGACGATAAAGTGCATTCATGGCAATTAAATCTCCAAAAACCGTCGGTTTCAGATCTTTCATGTATTTCTGCATTCCAGGCGACTCATATTGGAAGATTCCAACGGTTTCACCTCTTTGGAAAAGCGCATACGTTTCTTCATCATCAATTGGAAAAGTATCTGGATCCAAATCAATATTGGTTCTGTATTTTACCAGTTTTACGGTATCTTTTATCAGCGTAAGGGTCTTCAGACCCAAGAAGTCCATTTTAAGCAGTCCGGCACTTTCTGCAACCGAGTTGTCAAACTGCGTTACATATAAATCAGAGTCTTTTGCGGTAGTTACAGGAACATAATTCGTAATATCCGACGGCGTAATGATAACCCCGCAGGCGTGAATTCCGGTGTTACGCATTGATCCCTCAAGGATCTTTGCCTGCTGAATGGTTTCTCCTGCCAAATCATCTTCATTGGCAATCGCGATTAATTCTTTTACATTTTCAAATTCGTCAGAACGAAGGGCTTTTTTGACCTCTTCTTCACTCTCCGAAATAAAACGCGCCAGATTCCATTTTGACGGCATCATTCCTGGAATCAACTTTGCAATTCTATCTGCTTCAAATAATGGTAAATCCAGTACACGCGCCGTATCACGAATCGCCGATTTGGTTGCCATTTTACCATAAGTGATGATCTGTGCCACCTGTTTTTGACCGTATTTATTGATTACATAATCCATTACACGACCACGACCCTCATCATCAAAGTCGATATCAATATCGGGCATGGATACACGGTCAGGATTTAGGAAACGCTCAAAAAGCAAATCATATTTAATCGGGTCAATATTGGTAATTCCAAGGCAATACGCAACGGCAGAACCTGCTCGCAGATCCACGACCAGGACCTACCGATACATCCATTTTTCTTGCCTCGGCAATGAAATCCTGTACAATCAAAAAGTAACCGGGATATCCAGAGTTTGAAATCGTTAACAATTCAAAATCCAAACGTTCCTGAATCGATTCTGTAATTTCACCGTATCGTCTTTCTGCTCCTCTCATTGTAAGGTCTCGCAAATAAGCATTTTCACCGCGAACACCGTTGTCTTTTTCATCTTCAGGATTAACAAACTCTTGCGGAATGTCAAATTTAGGAAGCAATACATCACGATAAAGCGAATATCCTTCCACTTTATCAATAACTTCCTGAATGTTGATAATGGCTTCTGGAAGATCAGCAAAGAGTTTTTTCATCTCTTCTTCCGACTTAAAATAATATTCCTGATTTGGAAGTCCGTAACGATAACCGCGCCCGCGTCCAATAGGCGTTGCCTGCTTTTCACCGTCTTTTACACAAAGTAAAATATCGTGCGCATTGGCATCTTCTTTCTTTAAATAATACGTATTATTTGTGGCAATTAATTTGACACTATGTTTTTGTGAAAACTCAATCAGGGTTTTGTTTACACGATTTTCATCTTCCTGATTGTGGCGCATTACTTCTAAATAGAAATCTTCACCAAATTGTTCTTTCCACCAAATCAAAGCTTCTTCGGCTTGGTTTTCACCAATGTTCAGGATTTTACTCGGAATCTCTCCGTATAAATTCCCAGACAAAACCATGATATCTCCTTTGTATTTTTCGACAATATTTTTGTCAATCCTCGGAACATAATAAAATCCTTCGGTGTAAGCAATCGAAGCCATTTTAGCCAGATTATGATAACCTGCTTTGTTTTTAGCCATTAAAACAACCTGATATCCGTTGTCTTTTTTGCTTTTATCCAAATGGTTTTCACAAATATTAAATTCGTGACCTACAATAGGTTTTACTTCAGTTTCTGTTGGTTCTTCTCCAGCTTCAACCAAAGCTTTATTTTTTCCAGATCTCGCTTTATTGTGATTCATAACGGCACTCACAAAGTGAAAAGCCCCCATCATGTTTCCAGTATCGGTCATTGCTACGGCCGGCATTCCGTTTTTATACTGCTGCTGCGACAATATTTCCAATTCCAATAGTAGATTGCAGAACCGAAAACTGCGTATGATTGTGTAAATGTGCAAATTTCTGTCGCTTTAAAATCTGCTTTATCAGATTCTGAAACTACAGTCTGCTGATCATCTGATTGTAAAGCTTTAAGCTGTTCTCTGATTTTATCAGAAGTCGCTTTTAAATTGATATGTTTTAATCCGATTAATGGAAATTCCTGCGGATTTCTATCTTGAAATTCTTTAAAATATTCCTTCGGAACGTCTAGTTCTTCTTTTGTAAAAACTTCTCTTCTAACCAATTCTAAGAAACAACGCGTAGTTGCCTCAACGTCGGCAGTTGCGTTGTGCGCTTCCGCGAAAGGTTTATCGAAAAGATAGCTATGTAATTCGGTTAGCGTTGGAAGTTTAAATCTTCCTCCACGACCTCCAGGAAGTTGCAATAATGAAGCCGTAACTTCGGTACAAGTATCTAAAACCGGCATTGAACTCATTTGAGACTCCACTCCCATTCTATGAAACTCAGCTCCCATAATATTAACGTCGAATCCTAAATTCTGACCAACGATAAATTTGGTTTTGCTTAAAACTATGTTGAATTTCTCCAGAACTTCAGCCAGCGAAATTCCATCGGCTTCGGCCAATTCAGTTGAGATTCCGTGAATACGTTCGGCATCATACGGAATATTAAATCCGTCTGGTTTTACCAAATAATCCTGATGCTCGATAAGCTGTCCCATTTCGTCATGGAGTCGCCATGCGATCTGAATACAGCGAGGCCAGTTATCAGAATCAGTTATTGGGGCATCCCAGCGTTTTGGTAATCCGGTTGTTTCGGTATCGAATATTAAATACATAGAGTTAAATAACAAAAATTAAAGCTCCAAATTCCAATTTTTTCAATGTAAACATTTGATTAAATGGAGGATAAAAAAATGTTTTATAGAAAATGGAGGAGGTTCAAATTTACGCTTTTTTTGGAGATAGAAAATGGATAATTTCTTAAAAAGACATTCTTATTTATTAATCAGATTTTCTCTTAAAATTCATAAAAATTCATAAAAATACACCTCTTGGATGTCGTAGTATTTGGACCTTTTATTGAATCTAAATAATGTCTAAAAAACTCTTTTAAAAGCTTTCAAAAATCAAAAAAGCAATCTTTTTACAAAGAATCGAAAACTAATAATTATTACTATTTTCACCCAATTTGTTACATTTTTTCCAATCAAACCTTGTATTTTATAGTGATTTTACGATAAATTTGCAAACTATTAAAACAAAAAACAATCAAGGAAAATTAAAGCCGAAAAAGAAAAACTAAATCAGTTTCTTTATCATTTTTCTGTCAAAATTGCAGATGCAAAAGCCTATTGGCATTTTGTATTTTAGTTTGGGTATCGTATATAATGAAATATTGAAATTGACGCTTTTCTATCTTTTTTTACTTTTGTTTTGCTATTATAATGAACAGGAAAGTTGCTGTGGTTATAGAAATACAATTAAAAAAATAAAAAATGAGTAAGACATTATTTGACAAAGTATGGGATTCACATGTAGTGCGTAAAATTGAAGATGGACCAGATGTGTTTTTTATTGACCGTCATTTCATTCACGAAGTTACGAGTCCTGTTGCTTTTTTAGGATTAAAATCAAGAAACGTTTCGGTATTATATCCAGAACGTACTTTTGCAACTGCAGATCACAATACACCAACCATAAACCAACATTTACCAGTTCAGGACCCTTTGTCAGCAAATCAGCTTCAAGCTCTTGAAGACAATGCTAATGAATATGGAATTTCTCACTGGGGATTAGGTCACATTAAAAATGGAATTGTACACGTAGTTGGTCCTGAAAACGGAATTACTTTGCCAGGTGCTACTATTGTTTGTGGAGATTCTCATACGTCTACTCACGGTGCTTTTGGAGCTATTGCTTTTGGTATCGGAACTTCTGAGGTTGAGATGGTGCTTTCTACTCAATGTATTATGCGACCTAAACCAAAGAAAATGCGTATTAACGTAAACGGTCAATTAAGCAAAGGTGTTGGTCCAAAAGACGTTGCACTTTATATTATTGCTCAATTAACTACTTCTGGAGGTACAGGTTATTTTGTTGAATACGCCGGAGATGTTTTTGAAAACATGACTATGGAAGGACGTATGACAGTTTGTAATTTAAGTATCGAAATGGGTGCTCGCGGCGGAATGATCGCTCCTGACCAAACTACTTTCGATTTCCTTGAAGGAAGATTATATGCTCCTAAAGGCGAAGCTTGGACTAAAGCTGTTGAATATTGGAAAACACTTAAAACTGATGCTGATGCTGTGTTTGATGCTGAATTAAACATTAAAGCGTCAGACATTGAACCAATGATTACTTACGGTACTAACCCAGGAATGGGAATTGGTATTTCAAAACATATTCCAAACGCCAACCAAGTTGAAGGCGGTGAGGAAACTTACAAAAAATCCCTTGCTTACATGGGCTTCCATGAAGATGACGTGATGATTGGAAAACCAATTGATTATGTTTTCTTAGGAAGTTGTACAAACGGACGTATTGAAGATTTTAGGGCTTTCGCCGAAATTGTAAAAGGAAGAAAAAAAGCCGATAATGTTACCGCTTGGTTAGTTCCGGGTTCTCACGTTGTTGAAGCGCAGATTAAAGAAGAAGGTATTTTAGATATTTTAACTGAAGCTGGTTTTGTATTACGTCAGCCGGGTTGTTCTGCTTGTTTAGCAATGAACGATGATAAAGTTCCTGCCGGAAAATATGCGGTAAGTACTTCAAACAGAAACTTTGAAGGTCGTCAAGGTCCTGGTTCAAGAACACTATTAGCAAGTCCGATTATGGGCTAGCTGCATTGCTGTTACAGGAAAACTAACAGACCCGAGGGAATTATTTTAATTCCCGCTGTAAGCTTTAAGCAATAGGCTTTAAGCTTTTAACAGCATCTTAAAAAAGGCTCACAGCTTATAGCTTAAAGCCCAAAGCAATTAAAAATAAACACTGTGGGAAAAGCCTAAAGCTTACAGCCTACAGCCTAAAGCAAAAAAAATGGCATACGATAAATTTAATATACTTACCAGCAGTGCAGTGCCACTGCCAATTGAGAACGTAGATACAGATCAAATTATTCCAGCTCGTTTCTTAAAAGCTACAAAACGTGAAGGTTTTGGAGATAATCTTTTTAGAGACTGGAGATACAACGGAGACGATTCTCCAAAAGCTGATTTCGTTTTAAACGATTCAACTTACAGCGGAAAAATCTTGGTAGGAGGTAAAAACTTCGGTTCAGGATCTTCTAGAGAACACGTCGCGTGGGCAGTTTACGATTATGGTTTTAGAGCGGTAGTTTCTAGTTTCTTCGCAGATATCTTCAAAGGAAACTGTTTAAATATTGGTGTTCTTCCAGTTCAGGTTAGCCCAGAATTCGCTGATACTATTTTTAAAGCAATCGAAGCTGATCCTAAAACAGAATTAGAAATCAACTTGCCAAACCAAACGATTACTTTATTGGCAACTGGTCAGTCTGAATCTTTTGCTATTAACGGATACAAAAAGAACAACATGATCAATGGTTTTGATGACATTGATTATCTACAAAATATTAAAGAAGATATTAAGGCTTTCGCCGATAAACTTCCTTACTAAAAAATCAGGTTCAGTCTATGAGACCCGACAGGTTTTTTTCAAATCTGTCGGGTCTTTATAAGTTAAACCAAAACAACACAACTAAAATTTACTTCTAAAGAAATTTAGAATATCAATATGAAAAAAAGAAAAATTGAAATAATGGATACGACGCTTCGTGATGGTGAACAAACCTCAGGAGTGTCTTTTTCTCTTGCAGAAAAACTAACCATTGCGCAATTATTGCTGGAAGAACTAAATATTGATAGAATCGAAATTGCTTCGGCACGCGTGAGCGAAGGAGAATTTCAAGCCGTAAAAGGCATTACTTCTTGGGCTCAAGAGCGCGGATATATTGACAGAATCGAAGTATTATCATTTGTTGATGGCGGCGTTTCTATTGATTGGATGAAAAAAGCTGGTGCAAAAGTGCAGAATTTGTTGACCAAAGGTTCAATGAACCACTTAACGCATCAATTAAAAAAAACTCCAGAACAACACTTTTCTGAAATTGCACAAATTATCGCTTTAGCAAAAGAAAATAATATTGAAACGAATGTTTACTTGGAAGATTGGAGCAACGGAATGCGAAATTCTCCTGAATATGTTTTTCAATTTTTGGATTTCCTTTCAACCCAGCCTGTCAAAAGAATTTTACTTCCAGATACTTTAGGCGTTTTAATTCCGTCTTTAACTTTTGAATTTATTTCTAAAATCAGAGTCAAATATCCAAACATTCATTTTGATTTTCACGCCCACAACGATTACGATTTAAGTATCGCGAATGTGATGGAAGCTATAAAAGCCGGCATAAACGGACTTCACGTAACGGTAAACGGAATGGGAGAACGCGCTGGAAACGCACCGCTTGAAAGTACTGTTGCCGTAATAAATGATTATCTGCCAGAAGTAAGCATCAATATTAAGGAGACTTCTTTATATACTGTCAGCAAATTAGTTGAAACATTTACAGGATATAGAATCCCTGCAAACAAACCAATTGTTGGTGACAATGTTTTTACACAAACTGCCGGAATCCATGCGGATGGAGACAATAAAAATAATTTATATTTTAATGATTTGCTTCCGGAACGTTTTGGACGAAAAAGAAAATATGCCTTAGGAAAAACTTCGGGGAAAGCTAATATCGAAAAAAATCTTCAAGAATTAGGTTTAAAACTAAATCAGGAAGATTTAAAATTGGTTACCCAAAGAATTATTGAATTAGGCGATAAAAAAGAAACCGTTACAAAAGAAGATCTTCCATACATTATTTCAGATGTTTTGGACAGTCATACGTATCAGGATAAAATTACCATTGAATCTTATGTGCTAATGCATTCAAAAGGAATGCGTCCGTCCACGACTTTGCTTCTCAAAATTGATGATGAAATTATTGAAGAAAGTGCGCAGGGCGATGGTCAGTTTGATGCTTTTATGAATGCATTATCTAAAATTTACAAAAGCAAAAAACTAACGCTTCCAAAATTGATTGATTATGCTGTGAGAATCCCGCCAGGAAGTAGTTCTGACGCTTTGTGTGAAACCATTATTACCTGGGTAAACAACGGAAAAGAATTTAAAACAAGAGGATTAGATTCTGATCAAACCGTTGCGGCTATTATTGCAACACAGAAAATGCTTAATGTAATTACTTAATATTAGATACAAAGGTTCAGAGATACAAAGGCACAAAGGTTTTTAACCTGCTTTTAAAACTCTGAACCTTTGCTACTTTGTCACTTTGAACCTTAAAATAATAAATAACAAAAAAATGAAATTTAACATAGCCCTTTTAGCAGGAGACGGAATCGGACCAGAAGTAATTGAGCAAGCTGTAAAAGTATCAGATGCTGTTGCACAAAAATTTGGACATGAAATTACTTGGAAACCAGCTTTAACCGGTGCAGCGACAATTGATGCAGTTGGTGAACCTTATCCAGATTCAACACATGAAATTTGTAAAAATGCTGATGCCGTTCTTTTTGGAGCGATTGGCCATCCTAAATACGATAATGATCCTTCTGCACCAGTTCGCCCAGAACAAGGTTTGTTAAAAATGCGTAAAGCATTAGGTTTGTTTGCAAATGTAAGACCAACTTTTACATTCCCATCTTTATTAGACAAATCTCCTTTAAAAAGAGAAAGAATCGAAGGAACTGATCTAGTTTTCTTAAGAGAATTGACTGGCGGAATTTACTTTGGTGAAAAAGGAAGAAAAGATAACGGTGACACTGCTTTTGACAACTGTGTTTACACAAGAGCAGAGGTGCGGCGTTTAGCTAAAAAAGGTTTCGAATTAGCAATGACACGTTCTAAAAAATTATGCTGTGTTGATAAAGCAAACGTTTTGGAAACTTCACGTTTATGGAGAGAAACAGTTCAGGCAATGGAAAAAGATTATCCAGAGGTTGAAGTCAGCTACGAATTTGTTGATGCCGTAGCAATGCGTTTGGTTCAATGGCCAAACTCTTATGATGTATTAATTACTGAAAACTTATTCGGAGATATTTTAACTGACGAAGCTTCTGTAATTTCTGGGTCAATGGGATTAATGCCATCTGCATCTATGGGAGCTAAAGTATCTTTATTCGAACCTATTCACGGTTCCTATCCACAAGCTACAGGATTAAATATCGCTAACCCAATGGCAACTGTTTTATCTCTCTGCTATGATGTTCGAAAACTTCGGATTGATGGAAGAAGGAAAAGCAATGAGAGATGTTGTAAATAAAGCTTTAGAAGCTGGAGTAGTTACAGAAGATTTAGCAGACGGAGGAAAAGCATACGGTACTAAAGAAGTAGGCGACTGGCTGGCGACTAATTTGTAATAGTTCATTTTTTGTTTCAGGTTTCAAGTTTCAAGTTATACTTGTAACGTAAAATCTGAAACAAATAAAACCCAAAACAAAATTCACCGCATAAAAAAAGGGATCAACTTTCGTTGATCCCTTTTATATTTTAGAAAAAAAATATTAATATCCTCCTCTGTTTCCGCGGTCATTTCCTCCACGGTTGTTTCCATAACTTCCACGAGAATCACCTCCACGGTTGTTATTAAAACTTCTTCTTTCGCCTTCTGGTTTCGGCTCAGACTTGTTTACAACGATTGTACGTCCTGAAACAACAGCACCGTTCAATTCGTCAATAGCTTTCTGAGCTTCGCTATCATTTGGCATTTCAACAAAACCAAATCCTTTACTTCTTCCAGTAAATTTATCAGTAATAATTTTAACAGAGTCAACTGCTCCATAAGCCTCAAAAGACTCTCTTAAATCTGCTTCCTCAATACTGAATGGAAGGCTTCCAACAAAAATATTCATAGATATTTATTTATAATAATAAGCAAATGTAGTCTTATTATTTTGTAATCTACTATATATTAGTTTATTTATGTTTTTATTTTGATTTTCCAAATGAAAAAACACCCTACAGCTTAATTTGTGTTAAAATTAGACACTGAAGAAACTGGGATTTTATGAAAAACACCTTCGGTAAAATACGTCGCCTGTTTTTCTGCGGCAGGATCAACATTAATTGCTGTAAATTTAAATGTTCCTGAAATTGTATTTTCTACTGTATTATATTCCGTAACTATAATTTGTCCGTCGCCTTTGCCTTCACCTGTTGAAAATTCAACTTCTTGTCCAGAAAAAGTATCTTTATAAACTGCTTTAGCAACCTCATCAATACCTAATATATAGGTCTTTTGAGATGGCTCAGGAAGCTGAAAACTGATTTTTTCATAACCTAAGGAGCCTTCAATAATAAAAACAGCCGCTTGTTTCTGTTCCAGCCTTATATATTTGAGCTCTCCAAAAGGTATTATCTTTTAAGGTTTGGAAAGCTGGATTATTAAATCTTACATCCTCTGTACAGGATGTCAGTAAAAGTAAAAATGATAAAAAGTAAAAGTATTTTTTCATGTTTAGGATGAATTTTGCGCAAAAATACCGCATTAAGAGTAATAAATGTTTTAAAATAAAACTAAATACAGCCAAAAAAATGATAAAAATCTATCTCCAATATATTTAATACCATTTTCAAACGCTTTATTTGTAAAAAAATTATATCTTTGCGCCCTTAATTAATAGAGGTCGAGTACCTCAAAATTTAATCACAAGATTATGTCAGTAAAAATTAGATTACAAAGACACGGTAAAAAAGGAAAACCTTTTTACTGGGTTGTAGTCGCAGATGCACGCTCAAAAAGAGATGGTAAATACTTAGAGAAAATCGGTACTTACAATCCAAACACAAACCCAGCAACTGTTGAGTTAAACCTTGACAGCGCAGTTAAATGGTTACACAATGGTGCACAACCAACTGATACTGCTAGAGCAATCCTTTCTTACAAAGGTGCTTTATTGAAACACCACCTTGATGGAGGTATCCGTAAAGGAGCTTTAACTCAAGAGCAAGCAGACGCTAAATTAGCGGCTTGGTTAGAGTCTAAAGCAGGAAAAGTTGATGCTAAAAAAGATGGTTTATCAAAAGCACAAGCTGATGTTAAAGCTAAAGCTTTAAAAGCTGAACAAGAAGTTAATGCTAAACGTTTAGTCTGCTGCGACTCAGGCTGAAGCTGATGCTATCAGCTGCCGCAACTCCTGCAGTTGAAGAAGAAGTTGCTGAAGTAGAAGCAGAAGTCGCTACTGAAGAAGCTCCTGTCGCTGAAGAGAATAACGAAACAACTGAAGCATAATTTTATTTAGCGAGAATGCGTAAAGAAGAATGTTTTTATTTAGGTAAAATCGCTAAAAAATTTAGTTTCAAAGGTGAAGTTCTAATCTATTTAGATACGGATGAACCTGAGTTATACGAAAATCTGGAATCAGTGTTTGTTGAACACAACAAACACTTGGTTCCTTTTTTTATTGAAACAAGTTCTTTACACAAAAATGACTTTCTACGAGTTCGTTTTGAAGATGTAAATACCGAAGAGGAAGCAGATGCCCTACTTGGAAATGCTGTTTATCTTCCTTTAACAATGCTCGCCAAAACTTTCTGGCAACAAATTTTATTTCCACGAAGTTATCGGATTCGAAATAGAAGACAAACGTTTAGGCGTTTTCGGAAAAATAACTTCTATTAATGACTCAACAGCTCAACCGCTTTTTGAAGTTTTAAATGGTGAAGTGGAAATTTTAGTTCCGATGATTGACCATTTCTTGGTTAAAATTGACCGCGAAAACAAAAAAGTTATCATGGATCTTCCTGAAGGTCTTATTGAGATGTATCTTTAAAAGTTTATTCGGTTAATCGGTTATTTGTTTAATCGGTTATTTGTTTAATCGAAAACAAAATCTTATTTCATTTAGAGATTATCTAAATTCATAAAATCTTAAATTCTATGTTTCAGTTCAAGCAATTTTCTGTAAAACAAGATAAAACAGCTATGAAAGTTGGAACCGATGGTGTTTTATTGGGCGCTTGGGCTCCAACAAACCATAATCCGTTTAGTGTTTTAGACATTGGTGCAGGAACTGGAATTATCGCTTTGATGCTGGCGCAGCGAACTCATGCTGAACAAATCGATGCTCTTGAAATTGACGAAGATGCTTATGAACAAGCCGTTGAAAATTTCGAAAACTCTCCGTGGGGGGATAGATTATTTTGTTTTCATGCTGGTTTAGATGAATTTATTGAAGAACCAGAAGACGAATATGATTTGATTGTTTCCAATCCGCCGTTTTATGCAGAAGATTACAAAACTGAGAATGAACAGCGTGATTTAGCCCGTTTTCAAGATGCAATGCCTTTTGAGGAAATTGTCGAAGTTTGCCGATTTATTACTTTCGGAAAATGGAATACTTGCCATAATTATCCCTTTTAAAGAAGAAGAAAAGTTTATTACTTTGGCAAAAGAATTCGAATTGTATCCAATAAAAATTACTCGCGTAAAAGGAACTCCTAAATCAGAAATTAAACGCAGACTTATTAGCTTTCAGCCGTAATGAAGTTTCTGAAATTGAGATCGACGAATTAATTATCGAAATCCACAGACACGTTTACACTCCAGAATATATTGAGCTTACTAAAGATTTTTATTTGAAGATGTAAAAACATCTTTGTCAAAGTTTGAAACTTTGACAAAGATCTAGATATTTATTATTTTCCATTTTTAGCAAAAAGAACAGCTCTTTCCAAAACCTCATCTCTTCCTTGCTGAATCCCTAAAATAGTTGGCTTAACTTCGATATCAGGAACAATACCGATTCTTTGTGTTTCTTTTTTATTTGGATAAAAAACGCCATAACAAGTAAATGTAGAGTAAAAACCTTTGATAATTGGAAATCCATAATTTGCTCCATCTGCACCGCCTGTCTGACTTCCTATCACTTTAACTTTCGGAGCTGTCTGCAGACTCATAGCATTAAATTCTGCGTGACTTACAGCTTTCTCGTTTATTAAAACAATTACGTTTCCTTTGTAATAATCTGGATTAATTTTGCCACATTTTTCTATTCCTGCTCTCCAAAAATAGCGCCCAGGATAACTTATATCCGGATCTAAAAATTTAGCAAATTCCTTAGGTTCTGGATTAAGCCAATCTGAAATAGCAAACATCACATCATGTGGACGCATTCTGTTATCAAAAATAATAGCACTGGTATTATTAAGGGCTTTAATTAATTCTGGAATATCTTTTTCTTCAACCTCATCATAATTTACATAACCAATATTTCCATCTAAAATTTTCCACTTTTCGTTGTTTGGAAACTGAATCTTTAAATCTTGATATTTATAGCGATTTATGGCTTTTACCGACGTTTTCCCGTCACGGACAAACTCTACTTCAACCGAAGGTGTTTTTCCATTAAAAATTGTCCAATAAGCATTTTTTAATACAGATGGTTCATTCGATCCTTCAACATACTTTCTGTTTTCTTTTAATAGCTCTGCAATAGTTTTTCCATCAACTTTTGTAATTACATCACCAACTTTTAAATCATTTATTTTTGCTAATGAATCGTTTTTTAAGTTAATTACAACTGCTTTTTCATCTATAATTTTGACATCTGCCGGAATAAATTTATCTCCAAAATATTCAAACAATTGAGACATTTGGGTCGACGCATGCGTATCATTCAATTTTATGGAAATCTCACGCATTGCCAAAACAAAATCTTTCTCTGATTCTGGAGCATAAAATCTTGGAAGCATCGTAATTAATACTTTGTCCCAATTTTCATCCATTTGATATTTGTACGGAAAAAAATATTCTATGTAATTCCAATATCTAAATAATGCCAGAAGACGTAAATTTTTATCTGTCCATTTAAAATCGGCGTACTTTACTTCGTTGTTAAACTGCAAAGGCACTTTTCCTGTATTCAATTCAAAATCAACATAAAACTGTTTTCCTTGAATTCTATTTTCTTCAATGAATTGGAGCTTTTTTGAAAGCGATTTAGAAAACAATTCGTTTTTAGAGAACCATGATAAATCGAAATTTTTATCAAAATATTCCTTTTTTAAAACTGTTTTAGAAGCGTCCTGTTTTTTTATTTCCCCTAAAGAAGTAATCCAGTTTTCTAGCACCAAAGAAAACGCTTCAGGAGTTTGAGCTTCTTCAACTTTTGGAAGAATTTGAAATAACTCGTCATCCCAGTTTTTACTTCCATCCGCAACATTAGGATGATAATACTTTAAGAAACCCCAAATTTTGCAAGTTGTCGCAAATTTTTGAGTTTCGGTTATTGGCTTTGAGAACGAAATTTGGAATAATAAAAAAAAGGCAATAAGTATTGTTTTTCTCATTTAATAAAGTGGTTTTAGGTTGTTTTTGGGTTTTGGGTTAATTTTAAACTTGTTCAAATATACTTTTAAATTGATATAAAATTCTTTCAATTAATCTTAAATCTTCTGTTATTATTTCTGCACTTCCTTTCATTTCCTGCTGAAAAAGAATTTGCTTATCATAAGAAGTTTTTAATCCGTTTGGCAGTGCGACATCTAAAAGCAGATTTCCATCTTTGTCCGGCACTAACGAGATGTTTTTTATTTCCCCTTTCAGCACACCAAACTCTCTATCTGGGTAATTTGCAAGACGAATATTTACACGCTGTCCAACCTTTATTTTTCCAGAGTTTAGAGCCGGGGCTTTCACTTTTCCAACAAAACTATTTTCAGCGTCGGGAATTATAGAGAAAACATTATCTCCAACATTGATCGTTTGATTTTCGTTCCAAACCTGCAAAAAAGTCACTTTTCCGCTAATCGACGATTTTAAGGTATATGCCAGTTCCCAGTCTCTTATTACTTTTTTCAATTGATAAAAGGACTGCGAAACACTTCGCCCGAGATTAACTTCCTCTTTGGTGCTATTTATCTGCGAATTCTGACTCGATTTTGTATTGTCAATCAATGAAGATCTTAACTGAGAAATCGACGAAAGAAGACTTCTATAATTCTTCTGTGCCTGAAGAAAACTCAGCTTTTTAATTTCCATTTCCTGAGCAGAGATAATTCCTTTATTGAATAAGGTTTCGAAACGGGCAACTTCATTTTTTTGGAGCTCCAGCTCTCGCTCGTTAATTCCTTTTTCTGTCGCGCAGAATTTCTAATCTTTCTGTTATTTGAACTTTTTCAGATTGCTGTGCTCTTCTTTCTACTTGAAAAGGATGCAGGTCTTTGTTTAATTCCTGCGCCTGATAATCTTTTTGAAAAATAGCATAGGCACTTTCTATTTCTCCTAACTGTGTATTTCTTAATAATTCGAATGGGAATGCTTTTTTGGCGTTATTGATATCGTAACCGTCTACAATATCTTTCAGCAGAAAAACATCTTTGTAATTGGCTGTATTTTCTATAATTGCCAGTACGCCGTTTTTACGAACTTCGGTTTTATTTTTCACCAAAATAGCCTCAATACGTCCAGATGATTTTGATACAATTTTCTCCGGCGGAATATTGGTCGTAATTACAATTTCGGCTCTTACAACATCTGGATATTTTACAAACCAGGAAACGAAAAACAACATTATAATAATGGCAAATATCAAAACGGTTCCCCATCGTATCATCCAATGCGGCACTTTGGTCAGAATGTCCTGAACTTCTTCGCTTCTTAATTCAAATTTATCTTCAGCCATGCTTAATTTCCTAATTGCAGTTGATTTTTAACCAATTCAAAATAATTTCCTTTTTGTGCCACTAACGCCGAATGATTTCCAATTTCGATGATTTTTCCTTTGTCTAAAACCACAATCTGATCTGCATTCATTACCGTACTTAATCGATGTGCAATTACAACCACTGTTTTGTCTTTGAAAAAAATATCGAGTTTCTGCATAATTTCTTTCTCATTATTGGCATCTAATGCAGATGTAGCTTCATCAAAAAACAGAATTTCAGGGTTTTTATAAACGGCCCGTGCAATTAATAAACGCTGTTTTTGTCCTGTGCTCATTCCTAAACCTTCTGCGCCTATCTTAGTGTTAAAACCCAAAGGAAGACCGCTTATATATTCTTTAATATTACCTACATCCGCGACATATAATAATCTTTCTTTATCAATTCTATCAGCTCCAAATGCAATATTATTCGCAATCGTATCGCTGAAAATAAAACCTTCCTGCATTACTGCTCCAACATTAGACCGCCATGCCTTCTGCGATATATTTTTAAGCTGTGCATTTCCAATATTAATTTCTCCTTTTTCGGGTTCATAGAATTTAAGAAGCAGTTTCATCAAAGTTGTTTTCCCGCTTCCGCTGACGCCGACAATTGCTGTTACTTTATTGGCTGGAATTATTAAATTTAATGTATCTAATACGGGAATATCTGAACCTAAATAACGGTAAGAGAGATTTTTAATTTCAATATCCACATATTGAGGGACTTCATTTGTCTGGTGAACTTCCTGCTTGCAATTCATCTTCTTTTTCATGAATTTCTGACAATCTTGCCAGTGAAATTTTAGCATCCTGTAATTCTCTTACGAACTCTATAAGCTGTGTAATCGGGCCGTTTAAACTTCCAACGATAGCACTTATAGCGAGCATCATACCCAGTGTAATAGAACCTTCGATTACCAATTTGGCCGAAAGAAGTATAATAAAAATATTTTTAAGTTCGTTAATAACAGAAGAACCAATTGTTTGCGATTGTTCTAGAACCAAACCTTTTATTGAAACTCTAAAAAGTCTTGCCTGCACATATTCCCAGCCCCATCGTTTTTGTTTTTCGGCGTTATGAAGCTTTATTTCCTGCATTCCGTTTATAAGCTCCATTACTTTACTCTGCTCGTTTGAAACCTCGGCAAAACGTTTGTAATCTAAAACTTCTCTTCTTTTTAAAAACAATGTTATCCATCCAAAATAAAGCAGACTTCCTAGAAAGAATACCAAAAATATCTGGAGATTGAAATAGGCTAAAACGGCACCCATTACAAACATATTTATTACAGAAAACAGTACGTTAAGAGATGATGTGGTTAGGATTTTTTCGATGCGTCGATGGTCATTTATTCGGCGCATAATATCTCCCGTCATGCGGACATCAAAAAAGGAAATAGGCAGATTCATTAATTTAATAAAGAAATCTGAAATAAGCGAAATATTGATTCTGGTTGATAAATGAAGTAAAATCCAGCTCCTGATTAATTCCAGACCAGTTCTTCCAGCAAAAATAAAAAGCATTGCAAACAGAATTAAATAGATGAAATGAATATTCTGATTCTGAATTCCTACGTCGACTATACTTTGGGTTAAAAATGGGAAAATTAAATTGAGTAAACTGCTGGCCAGAAGTCCGATGGCAAGCTGAATTAGAAATGATTTGTATTGAAATAAATATTTAAAAAGAAATTTAAATCCTAATCCTGAATTTTCTTCTTTATCAAAATCAGATTGAAAAAATTTGGGAGTTGCCTCTATCAGCATCGCAATTCCTTCTTTGGTTAAATCATCAGCATTATTGCCTATCCAGAATTTTGTAAACTCTTCCTTGCTGTAGTCTAAAAGTCCGAAAGCAGGATCTGAGATGTAAAATCTGTCTTTTTTTATTTTGTAAAGTACTACATAATGATCTTTATTCCAATGAAGAATACACGGCAGAGGAGCCTCTTCAATGCGCTGCACAGAAAGTTTTACGCCTAAAGTCCTGAATCCGATTTTTTCGGCAGCATCACTCAAAAAAAGCAAATTACTTCCCTCGCGAGTTGTTTCGCTAAAATCTCTCAACTCTTGAATGTTGATTGTTTTACCGTAGTATTTAGCTATGATTTTTAAACATGTCGGCCCACAATCTTTATGGTCTGCTTGTCTATAATGAGTGAATTTTTTCAATTTATTTTGATTTATTCCAGACGAATTTAGGAAAAAAATTCTTGTTAATCCATAAAAAAACAGAGAAGATATAAATCTTCTCTGTTTGGGTATTTATAAACAATATTAGTAGCAACACAATTTCTTTAGGACATGGTCGCGGTTCACCCTAACCAAATAAAATTAACGCGGTACCAACTCCTAAGAATCCCAGTACCAATCATCAATACTGAGAATTTGCTCAATGTTCCACGATCGAGCGCCTATAACATTTAAAAAAAACATGACTAAATTCTAAATAAGGCTATATTGTATTACTTTAAAAAAAGTTAAAAAATCAACAACAAAGACGACTTGTATCACAAATACCTGATTCGGTATTTAGCGGACAAGTTTCGCCCGATGGTATTAAAATGCATCCTGCCTCAATGGCATAAATCCAACATTCTGGAATTCCTCCTCTCATGGTTTTCTGCTCATTTTTATTTAATCGTTGAGCTCCATTAAGACTTAAAATTTTCTTTAACATATTTAACACCTTTTTTTATAGTAACAGAGTTTTTTACAGCTCTGCTACTATATATTCAAATTAGCAAGCATAATATTTTTCAGGTTCACCGTCACAATTTGGTTCTTGTGTAAAATCACCTCCCAAAATGTTTCTGTCGCTCTTTTTTTGTCAGCTTCTTCGTTTCTTCACTCTTTAAAATCTTTTCTAACATAACTGGTTATTTACGTTTTTGGTTTTAAGCCTCAAATCTGTAAAAAACTTGATGCTTGAAAAATTCTTTCTAACAGCTTCCAACATAATTATTTGGTATACAGTTCCAATATGCAGACACTGTTCCAAATTCTGTACATCTTTTAGCTTTAAATCCATCCTCACAAATAGGCGTACTACTTCTATTTATTGTTTTTTGCTCATTCGCAGTTAACTGCACTGCACCTTTCAACTTCAAAATACTCTTTAACATAACTGCAGGTTTTTGGGGTTACTATTTTCTTTCTTTTTTATGCTGTTCTATCTAAAACTTGAACTTCATCTACAAAATCATTCAAGAAATATTTTAGTTCATTCAGCTCATATTCATTTGGAAATAGTCTTTCGTTTACAATTTTAACTGGTGTGTAATTAAAATTGTTCATCGAACACCAATCGTATTGTTTTTGAATCTCTTGGCTAATCATCATACTTACTGAATCGACATGCCATTTTTTGAGCCATTTTTTATGAACCATTCTCTTAATGTACCAATCAGAGATTGCCTCTACCGTTTTTCCAGGCGTTGTTCTATTAATCGTTAAAAGACGTTCTACAACAGCTTTATAAGGATTATCGTTGTTTTCTGGATTGATATTAAAAAGAACATTTAAATATATCTTATCTGGAAATTTCAAAACCAAATCAAAAGCTTCCTGAAAAGTTTTATAACAATGTCCGCAGACTTGGGCTGATTATAATAGAAAGTTTTACTCCAGCATTTTTATTTCCAAAATTCAAACCTCTTAAATCTTCAAATCCTTTTGTGTATTTTACTTTTTTAGATAAAAAGTTCAACAGCGAATAATTTCTTTTAAACTTTTTAAGCTCTTTAAGTGAGTTTCCGTTATCAAGCATCTTTTTAATCATGACTTTTACTGATGCCCAAATTGGAATTAAAAGCAACAATGAAAAAACATAAGGAAAAACAGTATTTAAACTAAAACTTAGTGTAAATAGGTTTGATGAAAACCATACAATGCTTTGAACCAAAATTAAAAATGATACCGCCAAACACATTACGCACCATTTTTGAACTTCAAATTTTTGGATCCAAATAGAGCAAACCACAATAGGAATTGCCAGCAGACTTAAAAATCCAACAAATATTGCAGAACTTAATGGCTGTACCAAAATTGCAATAATACTTGCACTAAAGAATAACAATGGTAAATCTGAAAAACTTATCCATCTATTTGCAATATCATCATTGAAACTAATAACTGAATGACAAGATGTGTTAGAACTTAAATTACAAAATTTTGAAATTACGGTATTTTTAACACCCCATTTTTCCTGAACAATAAATATGCTTACTATTAAACCTAATATAGAGGTTGCTAAAAATGTCGTGCTAAATAAATTAAAACCATTATAGAAAAATGATAATCCTATAACAAGTGCTAAAGGCAGAAAATATTTCAGCCAATTATACTCCACTTTTAAATTATCTCTCGCTACTACATTATTTGGCTCAATTGCAACAATAACTCCATTCCAATCTAAAAGAAACTTATCATAAGATAATTTTTGGTTTCCTTTTTTTGATGTGGCGATTCGAACACCGTTTTTTATTTTTTCAACTAAAATTAATTCATCTTTAAAATAGGCCAAAAAATTCGATGGCAGATCTACTATTTGTTCTTTCGAAACTCTTACTGCTCGCATTCTCTACAGAAAGCAAATCGAACGAATCTGTGATCGCGAATAAACTAGGATAATTTGGATGAGACAAAAAGAGGTCCTTGAACTCATTTTTTATATCTGAGTATCGATTAATTTGTAGAAATTTTTGGACCAGTTTAAGCATCGTCTTCAATCGTTTTTAAATCATGATTACAGTGCAAAGATTGAAGTTTTTCTTGATTAAAATCGCATGTATACATACATTTTATTAATTATACCACATACAATTTATAAATTATACCAAGTATACTACAGGGCTTAAGTTATTGTTAAACAAATATTTATATTATTATTTTTCTAATAAAAACCTGAGAAAGCTCATTTTCGATTAACGGCTACTCTTTTTATCTAGTTTTGGAATAGTAATAACCTATACCTCTAAAAACATGAAAAACAAGCCCTAAAAAAGTAATGATTTTGAAGAAATAAAATAAAAAAATAGAGATAAAAATGATTACGATAAAATCAATAAAGTCTCTAATGAAAAGCAAAAAAACTTCTAGAAAAAAATAAAAAGCACGCCCTTATTTGAAGGTTTAAACCCACAATTAAAAATCGACTTTTACTGCTTTTTAACCCAAAAACAAACCTAAGATTTCAAAACATAAACCAATTTTTTTAACGCATTTTTTGGCGCATTTTACCAAATTGCTTAAAAATATTTATGAAAGATTTATAGTACTAAAAAATAATTTTAAAATTACAAACATGAAAACTAAAACATTCACATTAAGAGATTTCGAAGTAGAAAAAATAAGCAAAAATGCTCAAAAATCAATTATGGGAGGAGATCCGCCAGTACCGCCGGAAGAAACAAACAATCCTGTGAAAGGCGGAGGAAACGGAAACGGTTAATTGTTTTCTCAAATTAAAACGTAAAAAATAATATATAAGCAATCCAAAAAAAAAGACATGAAAAATAATTCATTGAAAATAGCAGATTTTGAAATAGAAAAAATTAATAGAGAAGCTCAAAAATCAGTACGAGGCGGTGACGCAGAACCAGATCCTATTACACCACCAAACAATCCGGTTAAAGGCGGAGGAAACGGAAACGGCTAACCGTCATTTATAAATATAATAAGTAACTACAAAAATTTAAAACATGAAAAATAACATATTGGCATTCAAAGATTTCGAATTAGAAACAATTAATAAACAAGCTCAAAAAACAATTCGAGGCGGTGACGGTGAAGCGACTCCTATTACGCCACCAAACAATCCTGAAAAAGGCGGAGGAAACGGAAACGGTTAATCCTTATTTATAACAAGTAACTAAAAAAATTAAAACATGAAAAATAACATATTGTCATTCAAAGATTTCGAACTAGAAAAAATCAATAAACAAGCTCAAAAAGCAATTAGAGGCGGTGATGGAGAAGCGACTCCTCCTATTACGCCACCAAACAATCCTGAAAAAGGCGGCGGGAATGGAAACGGTTAATCCTCATTTATAAATAGTGTAAAAAGTAACTAAAAAATTTAAAACATGAAAAGTAAAACATTCACATTCAAAGATTTCGAATTAGAAAAAATTAATAAACAAGCTCAAAAAGCAATTAGAGGCGGTGACGGTGAACCAGATCCTATTACTCCTCCAAACAATCCTGTAAAAGGCGGAGGGAATGGAAATGGTTAATAATCCGGCTTTAAATATTGTTCGCAAATTGAGCTGGAGACACTCCAGTTCTTTTGCGAAACGATTTTGCAAATGAAACCGCATTCTTAAAACCAACACTTTCTGCAATTGCCTGAGTAGAATATTTACGATACAAATGATTAGTAATCATTTGATTAATAACATAATTAATCTTTAATTCGTTAGAATATTCACCAAAAGATTTACCAAACCTTTTATTAACAACATACGATAAATAAGTTGTATTGGTTTTTATTTTCTTGGCAACATACGACAAGGTAAAATCAGCATTTAAGTATTCTAATTTTTCTTCCAGCGCCAATAATTTTTCTACAATTTTATTTTCTTTAGCCTCATCAATACTAAGGTTGGCATTTTCCTTTTTCAGCAGTGTATCTTCTAATTCTGGAATTTCTTCTACAACAGTTTTTTCAATTGATGTTTTTTCGATTTCAGCTTTTTCAATTTCTTTTTTCTCGAGATTAGCTTTAAATTCCTCAATTAAAGCATTCATTTTTTTCTGAGCTTTATTTTTGTCGCGAATATTTTTAATTAGGAAAAACACAATTCCAACAACTAAAATAACATAGAAAACTTTTAGCGCTTTATTCCACAAAACCTCATATTTATACTTTTCTTGGATTGAAACCATCTCATCACTAAGATTAGCCGTACCCAGTTTGTAATTAACTTCTAAAGCTTCTTCTCTCAAATCTCCTTCATATTTTTCATAAGAATCAAGATACATTTTAGAATATTTGAAAGCTAATTCAGGTTCATTTTTTACACTATAAATTTTAGCTTGAAGATAATTGGACTGAAAAGAAATTCTGTCTGTTTTTTTCTTTATTAGATATAGAATCTACCTTTTTTAAAAACACTAGAGCCTTATCATACTTTTTTAGGGAATAATAAAGATCTCCTAAATTATAATGCGCAATCCTAGAATAATATTCGTCATTATTTTGCTTTGCATACATGGCAATATCAAAATAGGTTCGTTCTGCATTAGTAAAATCTTTTTTGTAGAGATAGATGTTTCCTAAGCTGAGAGTAGATGTAATTTTATTATCAACATAATTTTGAGAATATGTAATGGCTCTTTTATAAAAGTATTCGGCAGAATCCAACAAAAATAATTTTTCACGATCCTTCATGAAGTAGCCTTCATATACATTTCCTAAGTTGACATATATATTACTTTTACTGTTTTGAAATTGGTCTTTTTCATACAGACTTTCATTCTTATCTAGAAAATCGCTGTTTTGTCTTAGATTTCTAATAGCAAGTTCATAGTTACCAACTTCTTCATTAACTAAAGCGATGTTACTTTTAAATTTTACAATTTGAATAACATCATTAGTTTTAATAGAGAGCTTAATTCCTTCTTGATAATTGCTCAAGGCGTTACTAAAGTTTCTTCGTTTCCACTCTATTAATCCTTTATAATTATATAGATAGGCCCTAAGATTTATTTTTTGAACAGATTCAGAAAGTTTATTGTAATATGCTAATGATTTATTGTACCATTCATCGCTTTTGGCTCTATTATTCTTTAGTTGATATAAATAAGAACCAGATCCATAGGCGAATGCTAAATGTTCATTATTGTCAGATTTTTGCAGTTCAGCCGCATAAGCAAGGCCTTGGTCAAAATTACCATTCATGCTGAAACGAATTTTATCCTGCAATTCTAAATACTCTTGTTCAGTAAACTCTTTTGTAGGCTGAGCCACAGTGGTATTAAGTATCAAGAAAAATAAAAAAGAGATTATCAGCCTCATTTAATTAGTTTTTGGTATTCAAAAATAGTCTATAAATTATCAATAAACTACAATTAATTTGCCAAATTCCTATTAATTTTATTTTTGCGATAAAAAAATATAACAATTTAGCTGTCATTTGTTATATTTTTATTACGTAAATTTGTTTAATAAAAATTAAAAAACATGAAACCAGACCTATTTCAATCTCCAGATTACTATAACTTAGATGATTTACTGACCGAGGAACATAAATTGGTTCGTGAATCTGCTCGTGCATGGGTTAAAAGAGAAGTTTCTCCTATAATAGAAGAATATGCACAAAAAGCAGAATTCCCTAAACAAATTATTAAAGGACTTGGAGAAATTGGTGGTTTCGGACCTTATATTCCTGTAGAATATGGGGGCGCTGGATTAGATCAAATCTCTTACGGCTTGATTATGCAGGAAATTGAAAGAGGCGATTCTGGTGTACGATCTACCTCATCTGTTCAATCTTCATTAGTGATGTATCCTATTTGGAAATATGGAAACGAAGAACAACGAATGAAATACCTGCCAAAACTGGCAACAGGTGAATTTGTAGGATGTTTCGGCTTAACTGAACCTGATCACGGTTCTGACCCTGGAAGTATGATTACTAATTTTAAAGATGTGGGAGATCATTATCTTTTAAATGGTGCCAAAATGTGGATTTCAAATGCTCCTTTTGCTGATATTGCAGTTGTTTGGGCAAAAAATGAAGAAGGAAGAATTCACGGTTTAATTGTAGAACGCGGCATGGAAGGCTTTACAACTCCAGAAACGCACAACAAATGGTCACTTCGTGCTTCTGCAACTGGCGAGTTAATTTTTGATAATGTAAAAGTTCCTAAAGAAAATCTTTTGCCGAATAAATCTGGATTAGGCGCTCCGCTTGGTTGTTTGGATTCAGCTCGTTATGGAATCGCTTGGGGAGCAATTGGCGCGACAATGGACTGTTACGATACTGCCTTGCGATATGCAAAAGAGAGAATTCAGTTTGGAAAACCTATCGGGGGAACGCAATTACAGCAAAAAAAATTGGCCGAAATGATTACAGAAATCACAAAAGCACAATTATTAACCTGGCGTTTAGGCGTTTTGAGAAACGAAGGAAAAGCAACAACGGCTCAAATTTCAATGGCAAAACGTAACAATGTAAATATGGCAATTACCATTGCACGCGAAGCAAGACAAATGCTGGGAGGTATGGGAATCACTGGCGAATACTCCATTATGCGCCACATGATGAACCTTGAAAGCGTAATTACTTATGAAGGAACTCACGACATACATTTACTAATAACAGGAATGGATGTGACTGGAATTCCAGCATTTAAATAGCAGACAACTATTAAAATATATACAAAATCGATCTAAAAAGCTTCTTCTAACAAAGAAGCTTTTTTTATCTTTGCATCAAAATTTTTCCCAAAAATGAATATTGAAGCAGTAAACAAAAGCATACAACCACAAAAAGACCAACTTTTAAAACATTCTTTATATAACAAGATTCAAAACATTGACGATTTACACCGTTTCCTAGAAACGCACGTTTTTGCTGTTTGGGATTTTATGTCGTTATTAAAAGCATTACAAGCCAAACTTACCTGCACAACAACACCTTGGTTTGCTACTAAAAACCCAGAAACTCGTTATTTGATTAATGAAATTGTTTTGGCAGAAGAAACAGATTTAACGCTTGACGGAAGAAGACAAAGTCATTACGAAATGTACCTGGAAGCAATGGAAGCTTGCGACGCTGATACGACGGGAGTTTTAAATTTCTTATCAGAAGTACATTCACTTCAAAATATATTTGTTGCTATTAAACAAAGTTCACTGCATCCAAATACAAAAGCATTTCTGGATTTTACTTTTAGAGTAATCGAAGAAGGAAAACCGCACGAAATTGCAGTTGCATTTACTTTTGGAAGAGAAGATTTGATTCCGAGTATGTTTACCCAAATCCTGAAAAATTTTCAAAAGAATCTACCAGAAGTCGATTTAACAAAATTGCTTTATTATTTTGAAAGACATATCGAATTGGATGCCGACGAACACGGACCAATGGCCATGCAGATGATTACAGAATTATGCGAAAATGATGCTCAAAAGTGGAAAGAAGTGGAAGAAGTTTCGATTCTTGCTCTAGAAAAACGCATCGGACTTTGGAATGCTATTGAAGAAGAAATTTCGATGAAAACCGAAATGGCTTAATAAATCCAAACCTGCATATTTAACGTAACTATTTGTTTAAAACGACTCCAATCTAATTTAAACAAATTATGAAATCCCATTTTAAACAAATAGTTACTATTATACTTTCGGTATTTCTTTTGAGTCGCGACTCTTCAGAAGAACCAGAATCCCCTCCTACTACAACCACACCGCCGGTAGTAACATCGCCCACAACACCAAATCCTCCAATTTCGAGTTCTGTAAATTATTTAGCATTAGGCGATAGCTATACTATTGGTCAAAGCGTTTGTGCAACCTGTCGTTTCCCAGAGCAGTTAAAGGCAAGTTTAAATGCCATGTTTTCCAGTACGGTTTCCTTAAAAATAATCGCTACAACAGGCTGGACAACATCCAATTTACTTTCTGCGATAAACACACAAAACCCAGAACCCAATTACGATCTTGTAACACTTTTAATAGGTGTTAATAATCAATATCAGCACCGCAATTTTTCGGTTTACGAAAACGAATTTCCAGAATTGGTAACCAAAGCAATTATGCTGGCCAAAGGCGACCCAAAAAATGTTGTCGTTATTTCGATTCCAGATTACGCCTACACTCCTTACGGTAAAAGTCTTGCCGGCGATCAAAGTAGCACAATTTCTGCCGAAATAGATAAATACAATTCTTTTGCAGAGAAATACTGCATAAACAACCAGATCGCTTTTGTCTCCATTACAGAAATTACACGACAAGGACTTAACAGTCCAAATCTTGTCGCTTCAGACGGCTTACACCCTTCAGAAACAGCATATAAAATGTTTGTCGACAAAATGATGCCTCAGATAAAAAAAAGCTTTGCAGAATTAATATTTTTTATTTGCGGCAGAAAATTCGTTTTCAAAACAACTTTAGAAATTTTCGATTTTAAAGAATTTAGGATTTTAAAGTCTTAATTTTGTAGGTTCATTAATTTACAGAATACCCTTTACAATGGAATTTTTTAAAACTACAAATACAGATATCGATGCTGTTTTCGATATTTACAACCAAGCAACATCGTATCAAAAAACAGTAAACAACAAAAGCTGGAGAGGTTTTGAGAGAGCCTTAATCGAAAAAGAAATTGCCGAAGATCGCCACTTTATAATCAAAGAAGGAGATGAAGTCGCTTGTACATTTGTACTTACTTTTAATGATTTAATTATCTGGAAAGAAGCCAGTAAAGACCCAGCAGTTTATCTGCATAGAATTGCTACAAACCCAAAATTCAGAGGGCAGTCTTACGTCAAAAAAATCATAGAATGGACTAAAGAATATGCCAAAGAAAATGGAAAAGATTACATTCGATTGGACACACACAGCGGCAACGAAAGAATAAATAAGTATTACACCAGTTGTGGTTTTACTTATAAAGGAATCAGTACTATCGAATGGACAAATGAATTACCAGAACATTACAAAGAAGGTTCGTTTAGTTTGTTTGAGATTAAGCTGTAAACTTATTTTTTAGATTTCCAGATAAAACCGTCCAGCAGATAATGCGTAAACTGAGGTACCGTCAACAACGGAACTAATAAAATCTGCCAGCTCGAAAAATCAAAATTGGTTACGCTGATGTTTTCGTTCCAGACAAAAAGCTCCCATAGAAACTCTTCTGAAAAGGCAATTAAAATTAAAATACCAACATAAATAAGAATGCCTTTAAATTGTTTCAAATAAGACAATCGGCCTAATTGTGCCTCAGATTTGCCTTCGATTTCTCTAAAATAAACCAAAGCCATATACGGAATTCCATGTGAAACGACATTTAGCAAAGTAAAAATCAAATCATCATTAAAATATACGATTCCGAAATACCAAGAAAGCGCCGTTCCTAAAATAATAGCATTTTTGGGAATATTAAAAAACTGATTCTGACTAGATTTTATAATCGTGTAAATAACGTATAAAATCAAAATTGAAATATAAATCCAAAACAGGATTTCTAAAATCATTTGATTTTCAAACCTAAAAAATTCATTTTCTACAAACCAGTTGAACTTTCGCTTAGACGAAAAAAACCAATATAACATTGGATATCCTGTTGAAGCGTAAATTGCCAGATTATCAATCCAAATCGATATTTTGGTTTTAGTTTCTTTTCTGGCGTACAATCTCATAAAACCATATTGCTGTCTGATAAAATGAAAAACGGCCACATAAGCCAGAAATGACCAAAAGACTAAACTGCCAAAAGAAAAAGTACAATTCCTGTTAGAAAACAAATTAGAGGTAAAACAATCAATCTTTGTTTTTGTTTCTGAAATTCCTCCGCAACAAAATAGGTTTTAAATAAGGTCGCATAAACGTGCGCCACATCAATAAAAACAATTAAAAAAAGCCACGTATAAAAAGAGTAATTATCTTCAATTTTCGTTATATAATCCTGAAAAATAAAGATAACTGCCAGTACAAAAAATGACGGGCCAATGATGAATGTCAAATCCGTTTTTGCTTTATGAATCCAAGGTTGTTCCATCTAAAATTTCATTTACTACATTAATTCCCTGATGAAAAGCTTCTTCAAAAATCGAAATTCCAGATAGATCGCTATGCGCAAAATAAATAGATTTTTGGATATTGTTTTTGGCCTGTTTCTTCGCTTCACCAAAAATAAAGCCTGGCGCAGGCGAAATCATTCCGTGTCCTAAAAGAAAAACTTCTATATCTTCTGTATATTCTTCTATATCCGGATGTGCAATTTTTAAATCATTTAAAACAAACTGTTTCCAATATTCCTTGTCTTTTTTATACAGCTCTTTTCTCGTTTTCCTTAAATCGGCAGAAGAAAAACTAAAGTAATACGTAATTACCTTTTTTTCCTGAATCTGATTTAATTTTTGATGCTGGTCGTAAACGTAACCCAGACCTTTGGAACCGTAAATAACATTATCCCAAGCCAGCGGAAAACTGGAATTATCAGATAAATCATCTACAATCAAAGTTGCCAAAAGCCAAGGCGTGTAATGAAAATCTTTGGTAAAGACTTTTCTGTCTTTAATCAAATATTGATTTACAAATTGCGGCGAAGCCATTATTACTTTGTCTGCAATAATTTCAACCGACGTTTTATTGACATCATCAAAAGCTTTTGCGATTACTTTATTCTTCACTATTTTAACTTCGTAAACCAAATGGTTTTGCAAAGATTTCTCTTTTGTATATTTTTTTAAATGATTGGCCAATCTCGCATTTCCTTCTGGCCAAGTTAAAACGCTGTCATGTTTTTCGGCCGTGCTGTCTTGTTTTCTTCCAGCAAAATAATGAATTCCAGCCCAAGCCGAAACATATTCAATTCCTAAACCAAAGTCATCTTTACAACAATAATCAATATAATTATAAAGCGGTTCAGATGAGAAATGATTGTCCTGAAACCACTTTTTCATCGTGATTTTATCTAAATCTCTTGTTGGCTGATTTCTTGAAGAAAGGTAAATTGGAATATCAAATAAGTATTTTTGATCTTCTCCTTTTGCTGTTCTAAAAATATCCATTTCCTTGAAAAACTTCTGAAATTCCAAATCATCAGAAACCGAATTTCCTTCTTTCGGAACAACGCCTTCCTGCCAGTTATTTTTATAGAAAAGTCGTTCGTCTGGAGCAAAAGTCAATTGTAATTCGTCGAAAATTGGGAAACCTTTTGGATCGTAACCCAAAATGATCTTTTCTTCTTCTAGAAAATTAAGAAGTTCTTTATCCTGAAAATTAGGAAGAGGCAGATAATGGGCACCCAAAGGATATTTGGAATATTTGTTTTCGCCGTTTGAAGAATTTCCTCCCAAATGATTTTCCAATTCTACGATTAAAAAATTGGTTATTCCTCTCTTCTGAAACTGACGCGTCGCACTTAAACCCGAAATGCCCCCGCCAACAATCAAATACGGAATCTCGATTTGCCTGCTGGGTTTAGGAAAATCTTTGATCCATAAGCGATGTCCGAGCAAATGTTTTGTGCCGGATAAACGAATCATAATCACCGCAATTTTATCAGAACAAAACTGCAGAAACGGAAGCGGCAACAACGAAGCGCCAACGCCTTTTATAAAATTCCTTCTAGATTTATTGCAGTTTTCCCCACTCTTCATCAAAATATCGTACTAAAATCTGGTTATCTAAACGGTTGATTTCGATTTGATTTGAAATCATATCGTTGGTAAAATAATTAAAGCGGTCAAATTGGTAATTGTAAAATTTCAATCCGTCTGCTTTTCGGTTTACGGTATTAAAAGTAGTTCCAAAACCATTTATAGCGATGGTATAACCCCATTCTCCAAACGATGGAACATACGCATGATACGCATCAACCTGCGGAAAAACCTGCATTACGGTTTTATTGATACACCAAAACGATTTTGGTGCAAAATAAGGTGACGTAGTTTGTATCACAACCGCATGACATCGGGCTGTAAAATGGTTTTTATGGTTTGGTAAAAGTTAAGCGAATACAATTTCCCTAAACTATAATTGGACGGATCTGGGAAATCGATTATAACGGCATCGAATTTTTCTTTGCGACTTTTTGCCCAAATATAAGCATCGGTATTAATGACTTTAACTTTAGGATTATTGAGTGAATTTTGATTGAATTTCGTTAACACCGTATTGGTTTTAAAAAGCTTTGTCATTCCTTCATCTAAATCAACCAAAGTCACTTTCTCTACATCTTTATATTTTAAGATTTCGCGAACGGCTAAACCGTCTCCACCCCCTAAAACCAAAACATTTTTTACGCTTTTTGCGATTGACATAACGGGATGCACTAAGGCCTCGTGATAACGATATTCATCTGCCGAACTAAATTGCAGGTTATTGTTTAAATAAAGCCTGTAGTCGCTTTTATTATGTGTTAAAACAATACGCTGATAAGGTGTTGAATTGGTATAAATGATATTTTCTCCGTATAATTTCCCTTCTGAATAAGCAAGAATGTTATCTGAAAAGATAAAAACCGCCAATAACAATACAAACGAAAAAACGGCTTTTGCTCGTAATAAAGCAGGTTTCTTTAATTCTCTTTTTAACAAAAAACACAAAGCAATGGCAATACTCACATTGATCATTCCAAAGAAAAGAGAGGTTCCCATTATGCCTAATTTGGGCACTAAAACTAGTGGGAATAATATCGAAGCCAATAACGCTCCGATATAATCAAACGTAAAAACATTTGAAACCAGATCTTTAAACTCCACTCTGTCTTTTAAAATATTCATTAAAAGCGGAATCTCTAAACCAACTAAAAATCCGGTTACAAAAACAAATAAATATAAGATGAACTGAAAAGAGCCAACACTTTCAAACAGCAAAAACAAAACTACCGAACTCAATCCGCCAATAAGCCCAACCAGTATTTCAATTTCAACAAAAGTGTTGAGCAGATTTTTGTGAAAAAACTTCGAAAAAAACGAGCCTATACCCATCGAAAACAGGTATACGCCAATAATAAATGAAAACTGTTTTACTGAATCGCCTAATAAATAACTCGCCAGAGTTCCCGCAACAAGCTCATAAATAAAGTCGCAGGTGGCAATTATAAATACAGCAAAAAGTAAAAGAAATTCAAACTTAAGAAACTTTTTACCCATGAATTGCGGCACTAATAATCATTGAAATTCCAATGATAAACAGCTGCCAGAACTATAGCAACAGCAATATTACTTTTTTCTACAACTTCTTTCCAAGTGTTTTCCGGAGTAATTTTTTCAATAATAAAATAACCAACTAGTAAGATGATAATTCCTAAAAAAGAATAAATAATCGAATTTGCTATTGGTCGCGCGTGAATTAATTCCATATTGTTTGAGTTTTTTATTTGTGATAAAAACGGTTATAAGATGTACGGCTTCCTGCCGTGCTGTATTTTTCTGTTGTTTCGCAGTCGCAGATTCGGTTACCTGCAAGAGCAAAATAGATATAGGCTCCAAAACAAATAAATCCAATTGCCATTGGAGTCCAATTATTCGTTAAGAAATCAGAGATTTTTTTCATATCAAATTATTCAGAATAGGGAGAATAAGAGCTGTCTGCCCAACGTTGTTTCTCAAAGCCCAGTGCAATAAAACGTATCAAGATAAATACTGCAATCATAAAAATAATCACCAGCCAGGCATTTCGCGTTGAAGGCTGATTCCAGACTACCTCTACGTGCATTTCACTATTAGTAAGATCCTCTGGAGCTTTCATTGGTGTTATTAAAAGATGGTATTTACCTGCTTTTACACCGCAGATATTAAAGTTTTCAGACTGGCTTCCTTCTGTCCAAGATTCTCCATCAGAGTAGCCGTGATAATATTCTATGTCTTTATTGGTGTAGATTTCGTCACTATTATCTTCATTAATTAAAGCTACATTTACATTTGCCCACGAATTATCTACTCCAGTCGAAACCTTAATTGTCATGGGAGCCGAAGCACCATTAAGAACAAACGATTCGCTTGTCACTTGTTTATTGTCAAATTCGCTGAATTTAATCGTTTTTGAAAAAACATTCTGCTCCACTTGATCTTTATAAATTAACCAGTTCGTGGTAATTATAAGCAGAGCAAAAAGACAAAAAATAATCGCCGTATTGGTACTATTAAATCTCGAAGGCTGAATCATATTAACGCCAAACTGATACGGCATTGTTCTTTTAGGAAAAGCTGTTTTAATAATACTTTTATCTACATATTCCCCATGATAAGCCGTTTGCACGTTATGCATTCTTTCAATAGAAATCAGGTAAGGCGGATTTATAAATTCAGCCAGATGAATTAATTTGTTTTGAGGAAGTTCAAAATCAAAAAATCCCTGCGCATCTATAATCTCAGCATCCGAATGTTCAAACAAATTGTAACTTTCATTATTATGCTTAAGAATTTTAATGCCTTTTCCTATATCATCACTCTTTTCCATTTCGGTAAGCATCATCCAATGCCCGTTTGAAAGCGATAGATAAAGAAATTCTTTAGCCTCATTTTGCAATATAAATTCCATCCAGGTGTAACTCGGGTATACATTTTTCTTCAATATACCAGTAACTTTATATTCGCTTCCTTTCAAAAATCCAACATCTCCAATTTCCAGCGGATAATCTCTCAGCACATTTTTGTATTTCGATTTTCTTCGAAATTTCCCTTCATTGTCAACAGCGTACAAACTCTGACATTTAGGACAAACAAAATTGACCACGTCAAAACCAACCTCTAATTCGGTTTCTGTATTACAATCGTAACAAGGAATCTTCATATTTTATCGGTTAATTTCAAAATCTTTAATAATTTCCGCATCAAAATAAGCAATATAATCGGCCACAACATCGCGCACTTTGTGTGAGTTATCCTGAAGATAATTGCACAAATAAACATCCAATGTAAGCTGTTGGTATTCTGGCCAGGTATGTATACAAATATGAGATTCTTTGAGGCAGAATGAAATTGTAAAACTATCATTTTCAAAATCATGTACTACAACGCCAACCTTCTCCAATCCATATTTTTCTAAAATCGAATTAGTAACCGCAACAAAACCGTCGCTATCTGTAAGCTTCGAAATTTGGTCGACATGTAAAGTAACCAGTTTATGCAGTCCTGGCGAGTAAGGAGGTAAATCCATCAAATTATTTGTATTACACAAGAGCCAAATATATAATAATTTCTGTAATAAAATAATCTAAACAAAAGCATTTTTAACATCACTTTTCAGAACTATACATTTATAATTTTTCTGTTTTGAGAAGCAGAAGTGTTGGTTTTCATTACAACTTTAGTCCCGCTATACGCTATATCTTTTATGGCTCCAGAAGCCTCGGGACTGCGACAAGATGATATCGCTTCTATCTTGGCTAAATTAGAACTTTTCGTTTTATTTATACTTTTCAAAATCAACCTCAACTTTCTCAAACAACGCAGACTTTTTCTAAAATCGAATTAATCTGAACCAGAGCTTCTTGATTATTCTCAGCCATTATAAAAGCAAAACCCCAGATATCTTTTGAAAGCGTAAATTTCCCTATTTCAGAATCATAAGTCATCAAAACTTCATCATTCATCCATAAATCCAAAATATCGATCATTTTAGGTTTCAGCTCTTGAATTGTATTTAAAAAATCTGAATTGAAATTTTCACTTTCAGCACCGCTGAAAATATCTATCAAAAGTTCTGTCGATTGATAGCCCGGACGAAAATGGTATTTATAGTGACTCATTATTTTTCAATACGTTTATAATGATAGCCTAAATTATAAGTAGATCCAGCCCAAAACATAAATAATAAGGCACCAGAATTATCAAAAGCATAGTTTACTAAAAGTCCATTGTCTTTAGAAAGTCCAATTCTGGTTTTATAATTGTCGTAACCACCAGCAAGATAAGGAACACCATGACGTTTCAAGTATATATTATCCAGATAAAAGAGTCCATTTTTAAATTTTCCTCCCAGTTCAACATTCTCAATTATTGAATCCTCTTTTTTGGTAACAAATTGGAGTCGGTTTTTATCCAACAACTTAACCTCAACACGATAAGAATCTGAATAATCGTATCTTAACCTATCCGATTTTACAAAATAATTCAGGCTGTGTGTTGTTTCAGGCTCTTCTGAATCTATTGCTTGCAGATTTCCTTTATTATCATATTTTGCATCAGGAAAAAGTACATAAGTTCCCTCCAGCTTTACTAAATCATTTTCTGATAATGATGATTTGTTTTTGTTTACCATTCTATTCGAAAATGAAGCACAAGAAGACAATAATAAAGTCAAAACAAAGGCGCATAATATTGATTTCATACTCTTTAGATAAGATTGTTATACTAATTTAGATTTTATTTTTTTAATAATTACGTGTTTTGAATAAGAGAATTAAGAATTACAGATATTAAACTTTGTAGTTTTTTTATTGCAAACAATTTTTTATCTTGCTTAGTGTGTAAAACGCAGACTTACAAATTACGTTTCCAATAGCAGTAAAATTTTATCCTGAATTAAGAACTTTAACTATGAAAAACAAAATTTTAATTTCATTAAATTTAATACTACTGATGAGCTGTTCTTCAAAATCACAAGATTTATCTACTATAGACTTTAGCCAAAATGCAGAAACCTATCTTGACGGCCTTTCTTTTTCTTCCAAAACAGAACAAAAAGGACATTATGAAGCAGTAGTTAACGGAGAAGATGCCAGTTTGAAATTAGTAGACAAAGGAGAACTCTCTACAAGTTATGTGTTTATGGGCGAAAAGAATACAGCACAGCTTAACTATGGCGGAATCCCGATAAATGATGTTATGGGTACAGCATTAACTGTTTATGAAAACAAAATTGCATTTATGAGAATAAATGTCAAAAACGATCAAAGCATAGCACTTTTAGATGTACTGAAAAAAAAGCTGGGCACGCCAACCGAAATAGTTAAAAGTGAAGATAATCCGTATGATGAAACGGACAAATCGCAAAAACTTCTGCTCGAGAAGCTTCCCAACGAAACCAAAAAGGTAAAAGATGATGTGCTGGATGATTACACTCTTACCTATCCTGAGAATTTTATTTGGGACAAAAACGATGTCATTTATCAATTAACATTTTCTCCAACCGGAAACTACATCAGCAGTCAGCTTGTTGTGATTTCAAAAAAAGCATTCAAAGACAAAATAATAATGGGATATCATGCTCCAGATAAAGATCCTGTTTTGGGAAAGTATCTTAATTAAAATAAATAGAAAACAAAAATGCTCCCTTGTACGGGAGCATTTTTTCTCTTGCAGAAAGGAAGGGATTCGAACCCTCGATACAGTTACCCATATACTAGCTTTCCAGGCTAGCTCCTTCAACCACTCGGACACCTTTCTATTTTGGTCTGCAAAGAACACAAAAAAAACTGAGTTAGAAAATATTTTTGCCACGAATTTCACTAATCTTCACTAATTTTCTTATTCTCAAAAAAATGCTACAATTCGAATGAATTCGTGCAGATTGTAGAAAACTTCTTTTACATACTTTTTCTAAATTCTTCCATAAACAATTTTACAGCCTTTTTTTGGTACGCTCCTTCTATAGTTAACATAAACGAATCTCGTTTGGTGGTAACGCCTGTAATATCAATTGCTTTAATATTATCCCAGCCTTTTAGCGCTTTCCCTGTAACAATTGTAGCCCAATAATCGCTGTCGCCAACCAAACGTAATAAGGCGTGAACAGCATTTAACTCAATCGAAACTTTGGGTTTCATGTTGTTTTTTAAAAACAATTCATCCAGAAATTCCCTTGAATTGAATCCTTTAACGGGCAAAATAAGCGGCATATCTTCTATCTTTTTAAAAGCAATTTTGTCTAAAGCCGCTAATGAATGATTTTTTGAAACTGCCAAAACCAGCTTTGATGTAAATAAAGGCACCTTTTGAAAAGGGTGTTCTATTTCGTTTGAAGAAATAACCAAAACCAGATCTAATTCATTATTCAGTAGTTTTTGTTCTAAAGGTTCGGTTGTTCCATATTCGATAACAATTTTCAAATGCGGATACGTTTTGGCAAATAAATCAACAATTGGTAAAACCAAAAGCCCAAAAATATAGGTAACCCCAATTCGCAATTCACCGCCAATCATTTGGTTCAAATCATCTATGGCTTGTTTACCGCTTTGCACATTTTCGATGACTTGCTTGGCGTGAATTAAAAAGACAGAGCCAGCTTCTGTAAGCTGAACTTTTTTCCCAAGTCTCACAAACAAAGGCATTCCAAGTTCTTCTTCTAATTTTTTTATTTGCTGTGAAAGACCCGACTGCGTTACAAAGCACAATTCGGCGACTTTTGTAAAGTGCAAAACTTCAGCTGTTTTAATAAAATATTCAAGTTGATAAATTTCCATATCGATAAGTTTAACTACTTATTATCAGTAAAATTATTAATTTTTCTAATGAAATCATAATCCCGACCTTTGTATTAAATATTTAAGATTATGTTTAAAGCGTTAAAATCAAAAAACTTCAAGTTATTCTTTTACGGACAATCCGTATCTGTTATTGGGACCTGGATGCAGAAAACAGCAGTAAGCTGGATGGTTTACAGCATAACAGGATCTGTTTTCCTTTTGGGACTAGCAACTTTCTTAAGTATGATTCCGTCCCTGTTTTTAGCTCCTTTGGCAGGAAGTATTATTGGGCGTTACGACAGACACCGCGCCATGATCGTACTGCAGTCTCTTGCAATGCTTCAGGCAGGAAGTTTAGCTTTGCTTATTTATCTTAAAATTTACAATATCAACTTTATTCTGGCATTGAGTCTGATTCAAGGAATTATCAATGCTTTTGATATGACTTGCCGTCAAACCATGATGATTGATATTGTTGATAAAAGAGAAGATCTTCCAAATGCAGTTGCGCTTAATTCTACAATGAACAACTTTGCGCGTATTGCAGGTCCTGCGCTTGCGGGAATTATTCTGCATCAATATGGAGAAGATATTTGTTTTATCGGAAATTTCGTTAGTTACGTTCCCGTTTTAATTTCATTGTTAATGATGAAAATTACGCCGCACATTAAATCCGAAAACAAACTAAATATGCTCGATGATCTTGTAGAAGGTCTGGATTATGTAAAAAAAGAAACCGAAATGGCAAGAATGCTTCTTATGCTTACTTGCAGTAGTTTATTTGTAATTTCTTTTAATACTTTGATGCCGGTTTTTGCAAAAGATATTTTCAGCGGAAACGCGCAGACTTTCAGCTGGTTTGAAAGTGCGGCGGGAATTGGCTCTGTTCTTTCTGCCATTTATCTGGCTAATTTAAAATCGGCTGAGAATATGAATAAATTGATGATCGCGAGCAAGTTTACTTCTTGGTTTCAGCATTATAATTTTAGCTCTTTCAAGTAATCTGACCATTGCTTTAATCTGTATGACGTTGAGCGGTGTCGGAATGATGGGACAAACTTCTTCTATAAACATATACATTCAGACTCAAAGCACAGTGAATATGCGTTCTAGAAGTATCAGTTACTACATGATGGCGTATCAGGGAATGATTCCTGTGGGAAGTTTGATTATTGGTTACGTTTCTCACTTTATCGGAACTCGTCATACCGTTGCCCTTCAAGGAATTATCTGTATTATTTCTGTAATTGTTTATGTGTATTACAAAAACCATAAAGTTTCAGAAGATTTGGAAACTTGTCCTGTTCCTTATCAGAATTCTAAAAATTAAATTTTAGGAATGGAAATTCCAATTTAAAAAATTCTAAATTCCAACCTAAGTAAAGCGCAAAAATTAGAATTTAGAATTTAAAATATTGGAATTTAATTTTAAGATATCTCCCCGCGCAAAGCAGTTTCAAAAATAGCTTTAAACTCGTTTTGTGGAATATTATGTCCAAGCAGATACATTAGTTTTGTAATTGCTCGCTTCTGTAGTAATGTCTTTTCCTGATATAACGCCAAGAGATTTCAAGGCCGTACTCGTTTCGTATTGTCCCATGTTTACGCTTCCACCGGAGCATTGTGTTACGTTTACAATATACAAACCCGAGTCAATTGCTTTTTTGATTAAACTTAAAAACCAATCCTCGGTTGGTGCATTTCCTGAACCGTACGTTTCTAAAACAATTCCTCGTAAATCTGGAATAGAAAGAATTGATGCCAATACCACTTCACTCATTCCAGGAAACATTTTTATTATGGCTACGTGATTGTTCAGGTTTTTGTGAACGATCAAATCAGCGTTTTTATTTATGGGAAGAAATAAATGTCTGTTTAATTTTAAATGAACACCAGATTCTACAAGTTCAGGATAATTTGGTGCTGTAAAAGCTCTAAAATGTTCTGCATTTACTTTTGATGTTCGGTTACCGCGGTATAATTTGTATTCAAAATACAAACAAACTTCTGTAATAACCGGCTTTCCATTTTCTTGAAGTGAAGCAATCTGAATCGCTGTAATCAGGTTTTCTTTTGCATCGGTACGCAAATCCCCAATTGGAAGCTGAGAACCTGTAAATACAACTGGTTTAGACAAATTCTCGAGCATAAAGCTCAATGCGGAAGCTGAATATGACATCGTATCTGAGCCGTGAAGCACTACAAATCCGTCATAAGCAGTATAATTTTCCTCGATAATTGTGGCAATTTTGGTCCACATTTCGGGATTCATATTAGAAGAATCAATTGGATGTTCGAATGAAATAGATTCGATTTCACAGTCCAATTGTTTAATTTCTGGAATCTTCTGTATTAATTTACCAAAATTGAATGCTTTAAGCGCTCCAGTTTCAAAGTCTTTGCTCATACCGATGGTTCCTCCGGTATAAATCAATAGTATTTTAGCTTTAGATGACATCTTGGTATTTCAATTTATTCACAACTGGATTAGCATACATCGCCAAAAATCCTTGTCTTGTAACGGGATTATCGCTTCCGATACGCATTTCTAAACGACGCTCAAAAAGTGATTTTTCGCTCTCTTTGTATTTGTGCGCAAATTTATCTGTTCCGTTCAAAATATCGTAAGCAATAAAATTAGTCGGCCATAATTGGTAGTTTTTCAAAATAACATCGTCAATAGTTTGTGCCAGAGCCAGAACTTGTTTATTCCCATTGTCATTTTCAGCCACAATCTGATCGATTTCTGTATCCAAAACATCTCCAACAGAAATATGAATTCTTTTTTTAGTTCCCATGATACCACTTAAAATGGTCATGAAATCTTCGTTTTTATCTTTTACGTAAACTTCGTTATTTGCTTCTGCCATTAATTGCGGCATTTTCAAAACATCAGTCGGATCATATTCGTACGAAATCGAAACTGGAACAATTTTTAATTTCTTAAAATAATCCATTAGATTTTTCTCATCAGAACCCATTCCAATCATTTTTAGAACTCCTGGATTGGTTTCGTCGTTTCCGTCTTTTGTCCTTCCTTCTCTTTGTGCAATCCAAACCGAACGATTTTCGCGAAGCAGTAACTGCCCCATATATTCGGCTAATAATTTTGAACTTTGAAGCATTTCTCGAGGTGTTAATCCTCTTAAAACCAAAAAGTTTCTATTCAATTTTGCTAAAGTTGCCAAGAAAGCTTTTTTAACCAAATTATCTCCAATTGCAGATGCTGTCATGACCAAACCATGTTCGAAAAGACAAACGTTTAATAATGTTGTATCTAAAAGAATATCTCTATGATTGGAGATAAACAAATAAGAAGTGTTTTTTTCTAGTTTCTCAAAACCTGAAGTTGTTAAACCTTCAGAGCTTTTCTCTAAAACCTTTTGTATAGTATTGTAAATAAAGTTGCATTGAAAATCACGAATCGAATGTGTTTTTCTTAATTGATCCTTCCAAACCTCATCTTGTACTTCCGGAAAAGTAAAGTTCATCATTGTTTTCATCATCGGATGATTTACAACATCATGAAGTGCTTCATTTATTTCGGAATCATAAAACGGTCGAATGGCATCAAATTTCTGCATTATTTATATTGATTTTAAGTGGGCAAAAGAACAAAAAAAAAATTACATTAAAGTAACGAATACATTAAATCCCAAAAACGTCTTTGGAGTTTTGAGTTGTGACTGTCTGCGATCTCTTCTTCAGAAACATCATATAGCCCTGCCAGTTTAGAAATTACATTGACCAAATAACTGCTTTCATTTCGTTTTCCTCTGTACGGAATTGGCGCTAAATAAGGTGAATCTGTCTCCAAAACAATATGTTTTAAATCAATCTGATTTATAAACTGATCGATTTTTCCGTTCTTAAATGTTACCACGCCTCCAATTCCTAATTTCATATTATAGGAAATGGCCTGCTGTGCTTGTATTAAAGTTCCGGAAAAACAATGAAAAATCCCAAACAAATCTTCAGATTTTTCTTCTTCGAGAACTGCAAAGATCTCATCAAAAGCTTCACGACAATGAATTACAATTGGTAATTTGTATTGTTTTGCCAGCTGAATTTGTCTTTTAAAAGCGATCTGCTGTTCTTTTAAATGTGTTTTATCCCAATATAAATCGATACCGATTTCGCCGACAGCGTAGAATTTTCTTTTGGATAATTCGGTTTCAACATGCGCCAACTCTTCCAGATAATTATCTTTCACGTAAGTGGGATGCGACCCATCATCAGGAATACATTTTCGGGATAATTTTTTTCTAAATCGTACATAGACTGTGTCGCCACGCATCGATTGCAGGAATAAAAAAACGCGTTACTCCGGCATCAATAGCGCGCTGTATCATTTCGTCACGATCCTGATCAAATTCTTCAGAATATAAATGTGTGTGTGTATCTGTTATAATAGGTTTCAAATTCAAGGCTATAATTTTAAAGTTTTCAAAATTACGACAATATTAAAAGAATAGCAATTGGCTTCTAACAGAACGAAAAAAACCTTTGTCAAAGTTTCAAACTTTAACAAAGGTTATACTAAATCTATATTTTGTCAGACTGAGCGATCCCGAGTTTTCGGGAGAAGTCCAGCAAAGAAAAGCCCCCAATTCTTTTCGATTTGCTTTTGTGTCGTTCTCCCGAAGTTTCGGGATCGCTCAGGCGACATAATTTATTTATTTTCCAGTTTCAACAAATAATAAAGCACGTTCTAATACCTCATCTTTTCCTTCCTGAATTCCTTTTATGGTTGGTTTTATTTCAATATCAGGAATGATGCCAATTCTTTGCGTTTCTCTTCCGTCAGGATAATAAACGCCCATTCCGGTATATCTAGTATGAAATTTTTTGAAATCAATATCAATTGCATTTCCGTCTGTTCCTGCTGTCTGACTTCCTACGATTGTTGTATTTCCTGCTGTTTGAAAACACATCGCTGTCCATTCTGCCTGACTCATAGAATCTTCATTGAGTAAAACAATTACTTTGCCTTTATAATTATCTTTATTTTCAGTTCCAGATGATGTTCCTTCTTTCCATATATATTTTCCAGGATAATTTGGATAAGGGTATGTGTAAATGGCAAATTTTTCGTTATGAGCATTTAAAAAATCTGAAATTAAATTATAGGTTTGATTAGGATAATTTCTCATATCAAAAACAATTGCTTTAGTAGATTTTAAAGCGTCGATCATATCTGGAATATTCCTAGGTTTGATAGCGCCCATATCGACATAACCAATATTATCGTCTAAAAGTTTAAACTTTTCCTTAGGTTTTATCGCGCCTTTTTTAAATTCATTTCGATGGGAATCATGATAATCAGACCAGATCATTGATTTTGTTTCGTACTTTCCATCTTTTAGAAATTCTACTTGAACATTTTCAGAATTGCCGCTTAAAATCAGAGAAACCAATTTATCTAAATACTTCGCTTCGTTTGAAGCACAAATCAAATCTCGATTTTCTGCTCGCAAATTCTTTTATCGTTTTACCATTTACTTTAGTAATTACTGCACCAATTTTAATATTATCTGCCACGGCCAGACTATCACCCAAAATCTCTGTGATAACTAATTTATCATCTATTATTTTACCTGTCGCCGGAAAATAATTCGATGCTTTAGTACCATAAATTGGACTTTCGACATGACTATCATTAAGTTTAGAAGTCAGTTTTTTCAAAGCAATATAAAAATCGGTTTCATTTTTGGCATTAGCTATAGATGGCAATGACTGTTCCAAACTCAGATCCCATTTCTGATCCATTACATATTTATACGGAAAATAATATTCTATTAAATTCCAGTAAGCAAACAACATTAAGATTCTGTAATGTTTATTTGTGTAATCAAGATCAAAATAATTCTTTATGCTTTTAAAACTATCAAAACCTTGTCCAAATTCTTCTTCAGTTTGAAATCTATTCTCTTCAATAAATTTTAATTTCTTCGAAAGTTTTTTAGAAAATAACTTATTATTGAACCAGCTTAAATCGAAATTTTTATCAAAAAATGCTACATCTTTTGGTGCAGGAATTGGTGCTATTTCTTTTATTGGTCCAAGATCATCAATCCAATTTTCTAAGATTAAAGAAAACTCTTCTTTGGTTTGGGCTTTTTCTATTTTTGGTAATTTTTCTAAAAGTTGATTATCCCAATTGATTCCTGCAATAGCGGCTTTCGGATGATAATATTTTAAGAATCCCCAGACTTTACAAGTGGCAGTAAGTTTTTCTGTCTCCGTAATCTTGGAAGCACTAAAAATGGTTTGAGAAAAAATGATAAAAAGAAACAATGTAATTTTTTTCATTGAAATCATTCGGTTAGGTTAGATTGTTTTTGGGCTAATTCTTTAAAAGAAAAATCGAAATTAGAATTAAAAATCTGGATTCGCTTGTGGTTTCCCGTAAAAGCAGGAAATTTTTTATTTTATTTATTATTGAAAGCATTTGAAAAGATAAAAAAGCAACAAATTATATCTTCTACATCGTTAGTTTTTTGGTTTTAATTGCTTTATTTTTGGTTTTCAATCACATTGGAATGGAAAATCTTCACGAAATTCTCAAAACAGAGAATTACAAAAAAATAAAATTCAAAATCACTAAAACGCAAGCATTTACAGATAAAAGCCAAAATTAACGGCATTACTGGAAATTTTATTTTAGACACTGGCGCATCCAATACTTGTGTAGGCTTTGAAAGTATCGAACGTTTTGAGTTGGCGGCGAAAAACTCAAAAACCAAAGCATCTGGAGCCGGCGGAACTGGAATGAAAACACAGATTTCCTCTCAAAATAAATTGCAGTTAGGTTCTTGGAAAAACAAAGATTTCAGCATCGTAATTTTTGATCTTTCACATGTAAATGAGGCCTTAGAGTCTTTTAAATCAAAGCCTGTTCATGGAATTATTGGAGCTGATGTTTTGTTGGAAGGAAAAGCTATAATTGATTATTTTAATCACTATTTGTATTTGAAGTGATATTAAATTGTTTTTTCATATATATTTGTTAAGACTTTTTAACAAAAAATTGCGTATGAAAAAAACTCTACTTTGCCTGCTTTTTTTACTGCCTTCCTTATTTTATGCTCAGATTAGCAAGCATAATTCATTGTGCGGGAGATAATGTATTTGATTTGACCAGCAGATATGACGAATTGACTAAAGATATAAGTCCTGATAAAAATATTACTATCAAATATTATACTAAGGATACTTACGCTATATACGATGAAAATGCTGTTGTAGATCCAAAAAACTTTGTTTTCACTGGAGGTAATCAACTACAAATTCATGTTAGAATAAATACTGGTGGAGGAACTGGAATAATGAATTCTTTTATGATAATTTTAAATCATTCTATTGAATTTGCTAATGCCAGTGTTTCACATCCTGAATGCGGAAATTCAAGAGTCTATCTTGTCGCTAGATACGGTAAAAGTCCTCATAAATATTCTTTAGATGGAGTTAACTATCAATCCGCGAACTCATTTAATAATGTAGCTCCCGGCTCTTATAATATACATATTAAGGATGATTATGGGTGTACAAAAGATTCTACTTTAGTTGTAGCCCCTGTGATTCCTCTTACAGCAACAAGTTTAAAAATAGATAACACTTGTTACGGTTTTGCTGATGGGAGAATAGAAGTTAATCCTATTGGAGGAATCTCAGATTATTCTTATTCTAAAAATGGAGGAGCTAATTATCAAGCTTCTAATATATTTCCGAATTTGACTGCAGGTCGGTATGATATGATGGTAAAAGATGCTTTAGGTTGTACATTTCCCTTTCAAGTAGAAATAGTAAGTCCAGCGATTTTGCACTCTTTCGCCACCGCTACCAACATCAGTGCTTTGGACAGGAACGATGCAGAAATAACAGTAATTGCAACGGGAGGCACATCTGATTATTCCTATATTTTACGTGACACAAATGGAGTAGTCCTAAGATCTTCTCAATTTTCAAATAGATTTCCTAATTTAGGAGCTGGTTCTTATATCATAGAAGTGAGAGATGCAAAAGGATGTTCTTTCATTACCCAAATTACTATACCTGCACCGTCTTCTCCTTTAAATGCCTCTACAACGACTATTGATGCCACATGTAATAACCCTTCAGGTAGTATGATAATGGTAACTGCAACTGGTGGTTCTGGATCTTATTTGTACTCAATAAATAATGAACCTTACAATTTTTCTAATATCTTTCCTAATTTAGTTTCCGGCAATTATGTCGTAAATGTGAAGGACAGTCAGAACGCTATCGTAAATATTCCGGTTGTTATAAAATCATATGCACCATTAACTGCAACTGCTGATTACACCAAAATTAATAATTGCACGATAAATTACAATTCAACCATCACTATTACAGCTAACGGCGGTAAACTGCCATATCAATACGCAGTAAATAATACAACAAATTATCAGGAAAGCAATACCTTTTTTGGTGCGGCACCTGGAGAGCATACTATTAATGTTAGAGACGCTAATGGTTGTGAGTTTACTTCAACTTTAACTATAGATTCACCCGTTTTATTAACAGCTTCAGTAACTGTTAACGAAGCCGAAATTTGTGGAGGTAAAAGTTTTGCTACTATTAATGTAAGCGGAGGCCAAAAACCTTACAGCTACTCTTTTAACCAAGGAAACACCTATTCTAATGTAAATACAGCCGAGTTACCTGCAGGATACTATACTTTATTTGCGAAAGATGCTTCGGATTGTATTGTTTCTCAAGTTATAACAGTTTTACCTTCAACATTTCCCTCGACCACTTTCATATCTCAAACTAATGCAACAGATCCAAATAACAATGATGGAAGTGTAACTGTGAGTGTAACTGGCGGAACAGCCCCTTACAGCTATTCGATTGCGACAAAAAATAATCCTCCTAGAGATTTTTTACAATCTTCTAACGTTTTTACTTTTACCAATCTTGCACCGGGAACTTACAGCGTAGTTGTTAAAGATGCTAAAGGATGTCTTTCACAAACCATAGAAGTAGTTATTTTAGCACCATCTGTTGCGCCACCAATTATAGCTACAGCCGATGTTAGCCAACCTAATTGTATTAACCCAACGGCAACTATAACAATAAATGCTAGTGGAGGATCAGGCAGTTACCAATATTCAATAGATAACGGTGAAACCTATAGTTATTCTGGCATATTTACTGTTTTTCAAGCTGGCAGTTATTTGGCCTCAGTACGTGATTCTGAAAATACAATTTATACTTTCACTTTTGATGTACAATCGTTAACTCCTATGTTTCTTACTACATCAATTGTTTCTCTGCCCTCGTGTGTACAGGGCGGAATGATTATGGCAAATGCTGTAGGAGGAGAGGCTCCGTATTACTATTCTATAAATGGAAGTCTCTTTCAAGAGGTCGCTTTTTTTTCCGATCTGAGCCCAGGGGTTTACTCGATAACTGCAAAGGATAATAAAGGATGTAGTGACACCACAATTCTTACACTACAAGCGCCAGTTCCAATAACTGCTTCAGTTAGTTTAGAAAATCAAACTGTAAACGTTAGTGCTGTTGGCGGTATAGGAGACTATTATTATTCTATAGACGGAATTTATTTTCAAACAAGTAACATTTTTATAAATGTAAATTACGGAATACATCAAATGCATGTAAGGGACCAAAATGGATGCTTTGCAACTATGGTATTTGAATTAAATCCACCAAGCCCTTTAATTGAAGGTAAAGATGAAATAACTATTGAATTTAAATCTGGACAAACTTTAGCTGATTTAATTATTGAAGGTCAAAATATCAAATGGTACAGCTCTCCAGGAAACTTAATAACTGGTAAAACAAGTAAAACTGCCGAAACTGCTTTACCATTATCTACCGTTTTGGTTGACGGCGTTACTTACTACGCATCTCAAACCATTGACGGAGTAGAAAGTAAAGAACGTCTTGCTGTTACTGCAAAAGTAAACGGTTCACTTTCTTCTCCAGATTTTGAATTCGTTGATTTCAAGTTTTATCCTAATCCAGTAAAACATATTTTGAGTATTAAAAATCAATCGATTATTGAAAACATTCAAATTTTTTCTGTTGCAGGACAATCAATTTTACTTAAAAAAGTAAATAATACATATTCTGAAATTGATTTATCAAGTCTTTCAACTGGTGTATACATCTTAAATGTAAAATCTGATGGAAAAGAAAAAGCTTTTAAATTTATAAAAGAATAATTTGCTATTAGAAACGCATAAAAACGCCTTCATATTCAAATTATGAAGGCGTTTTTATTTCAGGATTTATTTTTTATTCTGTAATCTCAGTTTTTGAAACCGTATGTTTTTTCAACGAAAAATAAGCAACAACTGTACTCAATAACATTAATAATCCTCCCAAAACAAACGGTGCTCCAGCAAATTTAAACGGTGCATCACTATGCGTGAAAAAGTAAAAAGTATTTGCCATCATAGGCGGACCAATAATTGACGAAGCACTCATTAAACTGGTTAAAGTTCCCTGAATTTCTCCCTGCTCGCTTGGTTCTACTTTACTAGCCACAACAGATTGTAAGGCTGGGCCGGCAATTCCGCCAAGACAGTAGGGAATTAAAAACACAAACATCATCCAGCTTTCTGTTGCAAAAGCAAACAAGAGCATTCCGATTGTGTATAAAGCCAGACCTATATAAATGCTTTTTTCGTTTCCTATTTTAGGGTTGATGTATCTCACTAATCCACCTTGTACAACTCCAACTAATAATCCAATAATTCCTAACGAAATCCCGATCATTCTTTCGTCCCAATTAAATTGGTAAATCGTGAAAAAACTCCAATTGCTTTGCACGGCATGAGAACCAACATATAAGAAAAATATAGCGGCAATTAATCCAATCAAAGTGGGATATTTTTTTAATCCGATAATTGCTCCAATCGGATTGGCTCGTTTCCAGTTAAAATCTCTTCTGTTTTCTTTTTTAAGGGATTCAGGTAAAATAAAAAATCCGTAAAGGAAATTTACCATACATAAAACAGTCGCTGCATAGAAAGGAACTCTAGATCCGTATTGTCCTAACAAACCTCCAATAACGGGTCCGATAATAAATCCTAGTCCGAAAGCGGCGCCAATTAATCCGAAGTTTTTAGCTCTGTTTTCGGCTGTACTTACATCGGCAATATAAGCCGAAGCAGTTGTAATACTAGCACCGGTAACTCCAGCAATAATTCTTCCTATAAAAAGCCAGACAATTGTTGGTGAAAAAGCTAATAAAATATAATCCAATGAAAATCCAAAAAGCGAAATCAAGATTATCGGTCTTCTTCCGAATTTATCACTCAAATTTCCAATTACAGGAGCAAAAACAAACTGGGTTATCGCATACGCGAAAGTCAGCCAGTCGCCAATTTTTGCTGCCTCGCTGATATCGCCGTGAATTAATTCTTCGATTAATTTCGGAATTACCGGAATAATAATTCCCCATCCCGTTATATCAATTAACATGGTTATAAAAATAAAACCAATGGCGACAGATTTATCTTTTTGTAGCATAGTAGTTTAGTAAGATGATGCAAATAAACATATTTTTAAACTAACAATAAAAAATTCCAAATTCCAATTGAAAGGAATCTGGAGTTTTTTATTGAATAATTAAAATTGCCTGAAGTTTTTGCACGCAGATTTAAGCAGATAAACACAGATTTTTTTTAATTTAACCTTCTAAATCTGCGTGAAATATTTTTTCTTAATTATAAAGAATCAATAAAAAAATCCCAAATTCCAATTGAAAGGAATCTGGGATTTTTTATTTCGAAATTCCAAATTCGGACTTTGGAACTTCACTATTGAAAATTAAAACTCTTAGTGGTTATGTTTCGGATTGAAACCGTCTTCGCTTAATTCTTTGTGCTCATAATCAGCAACCATTTCAGCTTCGTAATCGATTTTTTCTCCTTTAGAGAACTTACGAATAATTTTCTCCATAATGTCATAGATTACAGGAACTACGATCAAAGTTAGGAATAATGAAGAAATCAAACCTCCAATAATTACCCAAGCCAATCCGTTTTTCCATTCTGCTCCTGCTCCTGCTCGCTAATGCAATTGGGAACATACCAAATACCATCGCAATTGTTGTCATCAAGATCGGACGTAAACGTGCGTGGTTTGCCTGGATTAATGCTGTTCTGATCGATTCTCCGGCGACTCTTCGCTGATTCGTATAATCGACAAGCATAATCGCATTCTTACACACCAGACCAATCAACATGATGACCCCTAAAATGGTAAAGATATTTAAGGTATTGTTTGTTAATGCTAGTGCAAATAAAACTCCAATGAACGAAAGCGGAATAGCAAATAATACTACAAACGGGTGAACGAAACTGTCATATAGACCTACCATTACAAGGTAAACCAAGATAATAGCGGCTAATAATGCGATTCCTAATGTACCAAATCCTTCTGATTGGTTTTCTTGGTCACCACCCCAGATGTAGTTAACTCCAACTGGTTTTTGTAGTTTATCTAATTTTTCCTGCCATTGTGTAACAATTGTTCCTGCTGGTACCCCAACGTTCTGACCTTGCACAGTTACAGAAGCTGTTTTATCTCTACGCTCTAATTTACTTGGTCCAGAACCTTCTGTAATTGTTGCGAATTGGTTTAATTTAATTTGCTGACCTGCATTATTTACAAAAATCAAATTACTAACATCAGTAATGTTTTTTCTATCAAATTCGTTGTATTTGATGTTGATGTCGTATTCGTATTCACCAGCTCTAAATTTACCGTCAGTATTACCACTGTAAGCTGTCTGCATTGTTAAACCAACCGTTTGAAGTGTTAATCCTAAAGCGACCATTTTATCTCTGTCAACTTGAACGTTAATCTCTGGGTTTCCGTCTTCAACTGTTAATTTAATCTCAGTTGTTCCAGAAATTGTACGTAATTCAGCTTCAGCTAATTTTGCAAATTTCATGGCACTTTCTACGTTTGGACCTGTTACAATCAAACCTAAAGTTGCATCTTCTGCTGTTCCTAAGATACCTACAGGAACCGTTTTAACTTTTGCACCAACTAATATTTTTTCCAGTTTACGTTTTGTTTTAGTCTGCGTAAACGTTGGCATCGTCTGTACGATCTTTTTGTTCGATCATTTTAACGTCGATCTCTGCTTTGTAAGCAGTTGCCTGCGCCGCACCTAAACCTTCACTCGTTTGTCCTACAGTTGTAATTTGGCTGAAAACATATTTCTCTCCTTTTAAGAAAGCTTCTGCTTTTTGCGTCATAAAGTTAGTCTGCTCTAATGAAGCATCTTTTGGCATCTCAATTTGTACTAAGAATTCACCACTATCAGATGATGCGAAGAACTCTCCTCCAATATAACCACCTCCCATTAACCAGAAGATAGATCCAAAGAACATTACTAATACAACTACAATGGTTTTAATATAGTGATCTAAACACCAGTTTAATAAGTTTGAAATCCAATCTGTAAAACGAGTTAAATAGCTTTCAAATCCAAGGATCACTTTTTCGAAAGCATTTTTACCTTCTAGATGTTCTAATTTTCCAAAACGTGAAGACAACCATGGAATAATAGTAAATGAAGCTAATAATGAGAACAATGTTGATATAATTACAGTAACACAGAATTGTGTAATAATGTTTGATACCAATCCGGTACTCATTGCAATCGGTAAGAACACCACCACAATTACTAAAGTAATCGAAGTTACTGTACCACCAATTTCGGCAGTTCCATCATAAGAAGCTCGAATTTTGCTTTTACCCATCTCCATGTGTCGGTAAATATTCTCCAATACAACGATGGCATCATCCACAAGGATACCAACAACAAGAGATAAACCAAGTAAACTCATTAAGTTAAGCGTGTAACCTAATAAATAGATTCCGATAAATGTAGCAATCAAAGAGGCAGGAATAGATACCATTACGATCAATGAGTTTCTAATACTGTGCAAGAAGAACAACATTACAAATGCTACCAAAACTACAGCAATTAATAAATCGTGTACAACAGAATCTGTCGCTTCAAGCGTAAATACAGTACTGTCTTTTGCAACATCTAATTTCAATTGAGAAGATTTGTAATCACTCTCTAATGTTTTAATTGTTTTAATCAACTGCTCACTTACCGCAACGGCATTTGCATCTGATTGTTTTACAATTTGAAGTACAATGGCACTTTTTTGGTCAACACGCGCAATTTTCTCCGCGATTTTTTGTGTATCCTGAACATCAGCAATATCTCCTAATCGAACTTGAATTCCGTCTTGAGAAGAAACTACTAAGTTTCTTAATTCCTCAACATTTTTATACTTACCCGCTAAACGAATTAATATTTTTTGGTTACGAGTTTGGATGTTACCCGTTGGAAAATCCAGATTCGAAGTCAAAATAGTCTGTTGTACCTGAGGAACAGAAAGTCCGTAACCCTGCATTTTAACAGCGTCAAGATTTACCTGAATCTCACGCTCCTGACCTCCAATAATATTTACCTGTGCCACACCTTGTACACGAGATAAAACTGGAGCAATCTTTTTATCGATCAAATCGTAAAATTCAGCTTCGTCCATTTTACCATTCGCACCAAGCGTCATAATTGGTAAATCACTCAAAGAGAATTTAGTCAAAGACGGCGGATCGGCATCATCTGGCAAATCACTCAAAATAGCGTTGATTTTACGCTGCGCATCGTTCATCGAAATATCTACATTGGCAGTAGAAAGTAATGTGATTGATACTACAGATAAACTCTCATAAGATTTCGAGTCAATTTTCTTGATATTTTCCAAAGATGCAATCGCATCCTCAATTTTCTTTGTAACGGTATTTTCAACCTCACTTGGAGAAGCTCCTGGATAAACAGTTGAAACCGTGATAACGTTGGTTTCAAATTTTGGGATCAGCTCGTAGCCTAACTGGCTGTAACTGAACAATCCACCTAGAATCAGAATTGTAAACAATACAATTACTAACGACGGACGTTTTATGGATATTTCGGCTAATTTCATATTTTTTTAATGCTATAGGCTTTAGGCTGTAGGCTTTAAGCTTTAAGGTTTAATTTCATATTTTGTTTTTAGGCTCTAGGCTTTAGGCTTTTAAAAAGCTTACTGCTTATTGCCTAAAGCTTAAAGCTTACTTAATAATTTCTACTGTATTTCCGTCTTGTAAGTTGATTTGACCTGTAATGATTACAGTATCTCCGTCATTCAATCCATTGATAATTTCAACTTTATCCCCTAAGATTCTTCCAGCAACCACTTTTTTCAATTTTGCTACGTTATTTTCAACTACGAAAATTTCGTTAGTGCTCACACTTCCAACAAATGCATTTCTAGGAACAACTTTTAAACTTTGTTTTTGGTTGTTTGAACCAAAAGTTGCAGTTCCGTACATACCTGCTTTTAGGTCGTTGTTAGCATTGTTTGTAATTTCAATTTCAACTGGGAAGTTTAAAGAAGCATCTGCTTTTGCAGCGATGAACGTAATTTTTCCTGTGAAATTTTTATCAGGATAAACACTTGCGGCAATATCTACTGTACTTCCTAATTTTAAACTTGCTACTTGGCTTTCGTTTACTGTAACTGTTAATTTTAATTTAGAAACATTTACAATGTCAAACAAAGCAGTTGCAGGCATTCCAGCTAAAATAGATCCCGGCTCAATATATTTTTTATTAATGTAACCGTTAATTGGGGCTTTTACTTTAGTGTCTCCAACATTAATATTTGCTTGAGTCAAACTAGACTGAGCGTTTGTCAAAGCTAATTTTGCCTGATCTAATTGTTGTTTTGTAACACCGCCGGTTTTAAAAGCGTTTTCGTATCTGCTGTAATCAGATTTTGCATTTTGGTAAACTGCCTGAGCTTGTTGTGCATTTACATTAATAACATCTCCTCTTACTGTTAATAATGTTTGACCTACTCTTACATAATCTCCTTCTTTAGCTAAAACACTAATTACTTTTCCAGATTTTTCTGCAGAGAAAGTAAGTTCTTGAATTGGCACAAAGTTTCCGTTTGCAGTAAAAGCAAGATTTACATCTTCTGTTTTAACTGTTGCCACTTTTACAGATATTGCGGCATTTTTTTCGGCTACGACAGCAGTTTTACCTTCGTTTTCAGCCTTGTTTTTATTTAAGATGTAGCTAATCCCAGCAAATGCTACGGCTATGATTACGATTGTTATAATAATTTTCTTCATTGTAATTAGTTATTTAATAAGAGATTTAAGTTGGCCTTTCGATTTAATTAGAGATATTTCGGCAATTTTATAATTTAAAACTGCTCTTGTATAATTGTTTTGAGCTTCAAGTGATGCGTTTTCAGCGTCTAATAAATCGGTTAAAGATGCTAAACCTTGAAGGTAATTGTTTTTGGTATTGCTCAGAATTTCAGTTGCCAGACGCATGTTTTCTTTTTGGTTCTCGATAGTTACCAAATTGTTCTCGATTTGTGCCATTGCATTTCTGTAATCTAAATCAAGAGAAAGTTTGGTGTCTTTAATATCTTCCTGAAGTGATCTAATTTCTACATCAGCCTGTCTTACTTTGGCACGAGTTCCGAAACCTGTAAAAATTGGCACATGTAAATTCAATCCTATTGCAGAGAAATCTGACCAGTAAACACCGTCTTTGGGTTTTGCAAACCAAGGAAATTGAGGGCCTTGCCCAATATAATTGTATCCTGCACTTAATGAAAGTGTTGGATAATATCCTGCTTCAACAGCTTTCTTATTATACACCAAAAGCTCTTCTTGTTTTTTCAAAAGCAGATATTCTGTTCTGTTTTCGATATTTGGCTCCTCTGTTAAAGAAGCTGGAACAACTTCAAATTCTTCTTTTGGCATGTCGATTTGAGTTTCAATAGGCATTCCCATGTAAAACTTCAAAGCATTTTCTTGTAATGTAATTTGATTTTTAATCTGCTGACGTTCCGTATCAATGTTTGACATTTTTACGATAATACGATCTAAGTCAATTTTTTTAGCCAAACCATTATCAAACTGACCTTGTACGATATCACGAACTTTTGTTGTGTTTACATAATTGCTGTCTAATAAAGTAAGCCTTTCTTTCTGTACATAAACTGAATAGTAGTTATTTGCAACTCTTTCAATAACCTGTTCTTCTGTTAACTGATCATTTATTTGATAAAATTCACGAGTAGATTTTGCCGCTTTTAACCCTGTAAAAACAGATTGATCAAAAATCGCCTGAGTTAAAGAAAGTCCTGCAGTAGAAGTCCATGTTTGTCCAAATGCCGCCTGAATTGTAGTTCCCGGCGCACCAAATCCTGCTCCATCAATAACAGTAGTCTGAATAATTGGATTGTATGTTAGGTTTCCATTTGCAGAAATCTGAGGTAACGCTCTCGAACGCACTTCCTGAATTTTATATTCGCTGTTTTCAACCTGAAGTTTTGCTTTTTTAGCATCGGCTTTGTTTACAAGCGCATAGCTAACGGCATCTTTTAAGGTTAGAGTGGTTACTTGTGCGTTGACAGACAAGCCAATTGTGCACAAAACTATAAGAACTATTCGTTTCATATGTAGTTAAATATTTATTTATTGATGATTAAAAATCACCTTTATTATGGATTGATGATTATGCTGTAATTTTCTTAAGTTGTTTCTCTAGTTCTTCCACTCCTTTTTCTGTTGCCATTGCACGAGTGTGGTATTCCAATGCTTCTAATTCTATTCGCTGTGCTTCACTTTCAGAGACTGTATTTTCATTAATGTGAAAAATCAATGTGTAATAAAATTTTACATAAGTTTCTATATTCAGATCGGCTCTGTAAAGTCCTTCTTGGATTCCCTTTTCAATATTGTCCCTGAAACATTGTGTGCATTGATCTACTTCGTGCGATAATATGTTTTGATAAATCTCTGGGTAATGTTTTTTCAACTGGTAAAGAGGTGATGTATCCATATTGTTTTTAAACATATCACGAAACATTTCTCTAATTTCAAAATTCTCATGGATCGCATTATAATCTTTAGCTACAATGGTATCCATAATTTCATGAACTTGTCTGTGGACCATCGAAGTGCTTTCTTCAACCAAAACTTCTTTATTACAGAAATATTTATAGATCGTTTTTTTTGAAATACACATTTCACCTGCAATATCGTCCATTGTAACACTCTTAAAGCCAAGCTTTAAAAAAAGCTCACTTGCTTTTGCTATAATTTTCTCTTTCATTTTAATTTTCTCAATTGCCTTACAAATATAACTCGGAAACTAAAATCTAAAAAAATAGTTTCCATTATTTTTGTAATAATTTTACATTAAATTATTTTTTATGTAAGATTTATATGCTAAATTCAAGATTTGCGATTAGCTTAATATCTTTTCCAAGAGCTAAACCTCCATTGTGGTGAAAAGAATTATAATCTAAACCAAAATCCTGACGTTTGATATCACCTTTAATTTCAAAAGCAACTTTTCTTTCTCCATTATAAGTGTTCACTCCAATAAACTCTGCATCAAGTTCTACAACTCGAGTCACATCTTTTATGGTTAAATCTCCTTTAAAGAAATTGATGTTGTTATTTATTTTTTGAAATGAAGTTGATTTAAAACTTATTATTGGATGTTCGTCTACATCAAAAAAGTCTTGCGACTGTAAATTGGTATCAATTTGCTGAAAGCTTTCTGTTTTATTATTAATATCCAGTGAAAATTCAACCGACGCATCTTCTATTTCATTATCTTCAAGACTCACATAACCACCAAATTTGTTTGTTGTTCCTCCCAAATAAGCGATTATCGAATGTCTCATTTTAATTAAAACATCTGATTGAGTAGAATCTAAAGTCCATGTTGTTTTCATAAATAACTGATTTAAATGAGTTTATTAATTTTTCAAAACTCGAATGGAAACTTTTATAGTGTTTTGAGTTTCCGCTTAACAGCTGCAAATATAGACAGGAAACTGTAAATACCAAAAAAGTTTCCAAGTTTTTTCTAAAAAATTTTAACAAATTCATTTTAAGCCTTTTTTAATTTGATTTTTAATGTTTTCGCGACAATTAAAATTTAGAAAGCAAAAATTCATAATGGAATTGTATCTTTGAAGCTCATAAATCAGAATTTCATTTTATGCACGATATAAGTCAGTACCAGGATTTTTTTATTGATTATCTAAAGAAACAAGACATACATAAAGAACCTATAAATCTTTACGAACCTATTGAATATATATTAGGGCTTGGCGGAAAACGCATTCGTCCTGTTTTAACTTTGATGGTCGCTGAAGTTTTTGATACTGATTATACTGCTCGCACTTCCTGCTTGCAATGGCCGTTGAAGTTTTTCATAACTTTTCATTGGTACATGACGACATTATGGATGATGCGCCTTTGCGAAGAGGACAAGTTACCGTGCATGAAAAATGGAATTTAAACACTGGAATACTTTCTGGCGATGCCATGCTGATCTTGGCTTATCAATATTTTGAGCAATATGAGCCCGTTATTTTTAGAAATCTAGCCAAGTTATTCAGCAAAACTGCTCTTGAAGTTTGTGAAGGACAACAATGGGACGTAGATTTTGAAACCCGCAAAGACGTTACGATTCCCGAATATCTAAAAATGATCGAATACAAAACAGCTGTTTTAGTTGTTCAGCGCCATGAAAATGGGTGCTATTGTTGCTAAAACTTCTGAAAAAGAAGCCGATTTAATCTATGATTTCGGATTGAATTTAGGACTCGCTTTCCAATTACAAGATGATTATCTAGATGCTTTTGGTGATCCTGAAACCTTCGGAAAACAAGTTGGAGGTGATATTATTGAAAACAAGAAAACCTATTTATACCTAAAAGCTTTAGAATTTTCTGCTGACGAAAAAGCCACAGCATTAGAACAATTATTCAGTTTACAATTAGAAGATAATTTAGAAAAAATCGAAACTGCGAAGTCTATTTTTAACAAATCTGGAGCTTCAAAAGCAACACAAGAAGCAATCGAAATGTATACTTTTAAAGCTTTTGAAACTTTAGAAAAAATGGAAATTAATGCTGAAAAGAAAAAGGTTCTAAGAACTTTCGGCGAAAATTTAATGGGACGTAAGGTTTAGTAATCAGTTTCCAGTGTCAGTTTTCAGTAAAATCTAAAATCAACAATCTAATATCTAAAATCTCATGTTTGTAGCACCAATTAGTACAGAAGCACTTTTAGATCAGGCGCAGGCAGAGACTTTATATTTAAGCCTGATTGAGCAGATGAATAAAGATTTTAATCTGGCGAATGAAGGAATTGATTTTCCATTAAGCATTTCTCCCGACGAATTGAAGATTCAGCTTCACGAAAAAATCTACCGAATGATTCAGTACAAATTTGCTGAATACCTGAATCTCCTTTACATTATTGATGTTCCCGAAAATGATATTAAAAAACTCGATGGCTCAGATTTAGTCATTCTGGCTGAACAAGTTGCCTTTTTAATTTTAAAAAGAGAATGGCAAAAGGTTTGGTTTCGGAATTATTATAAGTAAAAAAAGGTTCTGAGATGCTAAGGTTCTGAGATACTAAGTTTTTATTTTGCAATTTCTATTTTTAGTATTTCGTTATTTGGTTTGGCGTATGTTATTCTAACTGGCAAATCATTTTTAAAAACGCCATTTTTTGTTTTACTGAAATGATTAAATCTCCCTAATAATATATCATTATATCTAAACTCAACAGAATCGATCACAAAACTTTCCCAAGTAATAGTTGCCATTTTCTTAACCTCCTCTTCCCTGCTAAAATCAGTAATAACACCTTCTACCACAAATATATTTGGTGAATTATAAAGGTTCTGAATTCTTTTTTCCGTCGTATCTGTTGTACATAATTGCAAATAGAAAAACATGATTGCCGATAAACTAAAAATAGCACCAACCGTCCACAATAGTATTAATTTTTCATAGTCATCTTTTTTTATTTTAAACTTTTTAATCAAAATCCAAAGAATAAGAGAGACAATTGCAACCCAAAAAAAGACATCAAAAGACCTTGTATTAGATGGCAATTCAGATATAGACCAATAAGTATAATAATTCATGTAAAAAAACTTAGAATCTTAGCATCTTAGAACCTCAGGAACTTAGAAATAAACCCTCACAAAAGGCATAAATCCAGATCCGTAAAGGCTTTTATTGGGATTGTATAAAACATCATAACGAGCACCAATAGTTACATTTCCAGTTCTATAACCTGCACCAAGATACAAAGCGGTATTCCAATAACTATCAGAATAAGAAGGTCTATTAAAATTAGAATCATATCTTGTATCTACTCTCACCTGCTCCAATTCTGCAGACAATTGAAGCTCTGGAATAGGGTTTACAAGTCCAATTAAACTGCCGCCATAAACATACGATTCGTAATAATCTCTTGAGTTTAAGTAACCAAATTGTAAACCAACACCAACGGCAACAATTTCGTTAACATTGTAAATAGCACTTGGCATAACAGAAATGTCTGTATAACCAGAACCAATTCCTAAACCTAATCCGCCGCCAAATTGAACTTTTTCCCAGAAATGATTACTGTTGTCTATGACATATTTTTGTTGTGCAATAGAATAACTTGAGAATAAGACTGTCAAAATCACAAAATAATATTTGCAATCGATTGAAATTTGAATTTTATTCATAGTTAACGTTTATTTTAACAAATTTTTACGTAAAAGTACGTAAAAAAAAGATTTAAATAAATGTGATTGTTGTACTTTTGCCTTTCTATATAACAAAAAGTATATTCACTCATATTATGGATAGGTTTTCATTTTTAAACGCGACGCATACCGAGTTTTTTGCACAATTATACGATCAATATTTAGTAAACCCAGACAGCGTTGAGCCTAGCTGGAGAAGTTTCTTTCAAGGTTTTGACTTTGGAATGACTACTTATAACGACGAAAATCCTGTGCAGACTATCGTTGAGTATGTGACTAACGACAACACAGATTACAGTCAGATTTCAGAAAAACTAAAGAAAGAATTCAACGTTCTTAAATTAATTGACGGATACCGTACGCGCGGGCATTTATTCACGAAAACAAATCCTGTTCGTGACCGTAGAACTTCGTCTCCAACATTGGATATCGAAAACTTCGGATTAACTACAGCTGATCTTTCAACTGTTTTTGATGCGAGCACAAACTATCGGACTTGCACCATCTTCTTTACAAGATATTGTAAATCGTCTTAAAGCGATTTACTGCCAGCATATCGGTATTGAATATATGTATATCAGAAATCCTGGCGTTGTAAAATGGATTCAGGATAAATTGGCTGTAAATGTTAATCAGCCAAATTTCTCTACAGAAGAAAAAAAATCGATCTTAAATAAATTAAACGAAGCTGTTTCTTTTGAGAACTTTTTACATACCAAATATGTAGGACAAAAACGTTTCTCATTAGAAGGTGGAGAATCTATTATCCCGGCTTTAGATGCTTTAATTGAAAAAGTCGCAGAACAAGGTGTTGAACAATTCGTAATGGGAATGGCTCATCGTGGTCGTTTGAACGTTTTGGCAAACATCTTCGGAAAATCTACTCAGGATATTTTTGGTGAGTTTGACGGTAAAGATTACGATCAGGAATATTTTGACGGTGACGTAAAATACCACTTAGGTCTTACTGCCGACAAAAAAACAAGATCTGGAAAAAGCATCAACATCAATTTAGCACCAAACCCTTCTCACTTAGAAACTGTTGGAGCTGTAATTGAAGGAATTACAAGAGCAAAACAAGATAAATATTTCCCAGAAGATTTTTCAAAAGTATTACCTATCGCCTTACACGGAGACAGCCGCAATTGCAGGACAAGGGATCTTGTATGAAATCATTCAAATGGCACAGCTTGACGGTTACAAAACTGGAGGAACAATCCATATTGTAATCAACAACCAAGTTGGTTTTACTACAAACTATTTAGACGCTCGTTCATCTACTTATTGTACAGACGTTGCCAAAGTAACGCTTTCACCAGTTTTACACGTAAATGCTGATGATGCTGAAGCTGTTGTACACGCAGTATCTTTTGCGTTAGATTATAGAATGCAGTTTGGACGTGACGTATTTATCGATTTATTAGGATACAGAAAATACGGTCATAACGAAGGTGATGAGCCTCGTTTTACACAGCCGGTTTTATATAAAATCATCGCAAAACATAAAAATCCAAGAGATATTTATGCTGAGAAATTATTGTCTGACGGCGTAATCGATGCTTCTTATGTAAATGCTTTAGAAAAACAATACAAATCTGCTTTAGAAGAAAACTTAGAAGCTTCTCGTAAAAAAGATTTGACAATTATAACTCCATTCATGAAAAACGAATGGGATGGTTTTGTTCAGGTAACTGATACACAAATGCTTCAAAAAGTAGATACTACTTTTAATAAAGAAGGATTAGATTCTATCATCAATACAATCTCGACATTACCAGAAGACAAGAAATTCATCAATAAGATAACTAAAATTGTTACTGACAGAAAAACAGGATACGACAACAACACTATTGATTGGGGAACTGCAGAAGCTCTAGCTTACGGTTCACTTTTAACAGAAGGATTTGACGTTCGTATTTCTGGTCAGGATGTTGAGCGTGGTACATTCTCTCACCGTCATGCAGTAGTTAAAGTTGAAGATTCTGAAGAAGAAGTAATTCTTTTAGATGCAATCGAAAACAAAAAAGGAAAATTCGGCGTATTCAATTCTCTTTTATCTGAGTACGGAGTTCTTGGTTTTGATTATGGATATGCATTGGCAAATCCAAATGCATTAACAATTTGGGAAGCACAATTTGGAGATTTCTCTAACGGAGCTCAAATCATGATTGACCAATATATTTCATGTGGTGAAGATAAATGGAACAACCAAAACGGAATTGTTTTATTATTACCTCACGGATATGAAGGACAAGGTGCAGAACACTCTTCTGCAAGAATGGAGCGTTACTTACAACTTTGTGCAAGACAAAACATGTATGTTGCCGACTGTACAACTCCAGCCAACTTTTTCCACTTGTTAAGAAGACAAATGAAAACGAATTTCCGTAAACCTTTGGTAGTTTTCTCTCCAAAAAGTTTATTAAGAGATCCTAGATGTGTTTCTACAGCAGAAGAATTAGCTACAGGAAGTTTCCAAGAAACAATTGACGATAATACAGTAGACAAAAAAGGTGTTAAAACTTTAGTATTTGTTACTGGTAAATTCTATTATGACATTACTGCAGAAAGAGAAAACAACGGAAGAAATGACGTTGCGGTTGTTCGTATCGAGCAATTATTCCCTTTACCAGTTGAACAGTTAAAAGCAATTATCGCACAATATCCAAATGCAGATGATTATGTTTGGGCTCAGGAAGAACCTAAAAACATGGGAGCTTACAGCTTTATGTTAATGAACTTTGATCTTGTAAAATGGAGATTGGCTTCATTAAAAGCATACGCCGCACCGGCATCAGGAAGTTACACACGTGCAAAACGTCGTCATGCAGATGCAATTAGAATGGTATTCGATAAAAATTTATTCAGATAAAAAAGAAATGTTTCAAGTTTCAGTCCCGATAACTATCGGGATTGAAACCATAAAAACCTTAAACAAAAACAAAGATGATTTTAGAAATGAAAGTCCCATCACCAGGGGAATCAATAAAAGAAGTTGAAATTGCAACTTGGTTAGTAAAAGACGGAGATTATGTAGAAAAAGATCAGGCAATTGCTGAAGTTGATTCAGATAAAGCTACTCTTGAATTGCCTGCTGAAATGAGCGGTGTAATTACACTAAAAGCAGAAGAAGGTGATACAGTAGCAGTAGGTGCTGTAGTTTGTTTAATTGATACAGATGCCGCAAAACCTGCAGGTGATGCACCAGCGGCTCCAGCGACTGAAGCTCCAAAAGCAGAGGCTCCGAAAGCTGAAGCTCCAAAGGCAGAAGTGAAAGCTGAAGCTCCAAAAGCGACTCCAGCAAGCAACAACAAGTTACGCGACGGGAACTCCATCTCCAGCAAGCAAGAAAAATATTAGACGAAAAAAATATAGCTCCAGCAACAGTTTCAGGAACTGGAAAAGGCGGCAGAATTACTAAAGATGATGCTGTAAATGCAGTGCCTTCTATGGGAACTCCAACTGGTGGAAGCCGTGGATCTGAGCGTACAAAATTATCTATGTTACGTCGTAAAGTTGCAGAAAGACTAGTTTCAGCTAAAAATGAAACTGCTATGCTTACTACTTTTAACGAAGTAAACATGACACCAATTAACCAAATTCGTAACGAATACAAAGATGCTTTCAAAGCAAAACATGGTGGTCTTGGTTTAGGTTTTATGTCATTCTTTACAAAAGCAGTTACAAGAGCTTTAGAATTATATCCAGATGTTAACTCTATGATGGATGGTGATTACAAAATCGCTTATGATTTTGCAGACATCTCAATCGCTGTTTCTGGACCAAAAGGACTAATGGTTCCTGTAGTTCGTAATGCTGAACTTTTAACTTTCCGCGGTATTGAAGCTGAAATTAAAAGATTGGCTTTAAGAGCTCGTGACGGTCAAATCACTGTTGACGATATGACTGGTGGAACTTTTACAATCACTAACGGTGGTGTTTTTGGATCTATGTTATCTACTCCAATTATCAACCCTCCACAATCAGGAATTTTAGGAATGCACAATATTATTGAGCGTCCAATTGCTGTAAACGGAAAAGTTGAAATTCACCCAATGATGTACGTGGCACTTTCTTATGACCACAGAATTATCGACGGACGTGAGTCTGTTGGTTTCTTGGTTGCGGTAAAAGAAGCTTTAGAAAACCCAGTAGAATTATTAATGAATGGCGATGCTAAACGTGCTTTAGAATTGTAATCAAAGATAATTTTCAATACTATAATAAACCTGTTCATTTATTTGAGCAGGTTTTTTTTTGCTTCAATCAATTATTTCAAACCACTTTTTCTGACTAAAATATTCTTCTTTAAAAAATTATTTAGAATAAATAAGAATAACTTGTGTAATTAGCAATCAACTATTACATTTGCGCTATTAAAATCAATTCTAAATAAAAATGAAATTTAAATTTACAATTTCGCTTTTGACTTTATGCTTTATTCTGTTAACTGGAACATCTGTTTGGGCACAGCAGAAAGCAACCGTAAAAGGTCAAATTAGTTCTAATGAAAATGAAAATGTTGATAATGTTTCTGTAGTTTTAAAAGGAACAAAAATTGGTACAAATACTGATGCCAATGGAAACTATGAAATTAAAAATCTTAAACCAGGTAATTACATTCTGAGAGTTTCTGCAGTTGGATTTACATCAAAAGAAAAAAGTATTACACTAAATAGTGGAGACGAAATAATTGAAAATTTTACTATTTCTTCAAATTCTGAACAATTAAGTGAAATTGTAATTAACGGAAATGCAAAGAAAAACACTTTTGCTCGTAAAGAAACACAACAAGTTTCAAGATTACCTCTTAAAAATCTTGAAAACCCACAAGTTTATACTACAATTACAAGCGAACTTTTAAAGGAGCAAGTTGTTACAAATATTGATGACGCTTTAAAAAATGCTCCAGGATTAACACCGCTTTGGGCTTCTACAGGACGTGGAGGCGATGGAGCAGGTTATTTCTCACTAAGAGGATTTGCAGTACAGCCAACTATGATCAACGGATTACCAGGATTATCAAACGGAGGTTTAGATCCTGCTAATATTGACAAGATTGAAGTAATCAAAGGACCATCTGGAACTTTATTTGGAAGCAGACTTTATTTCTTACGGAGGTTTAATTAACTTAACTACAAAAAAACCTTACGATCGTTTTGGAGGCGAAGTGAGTTACATTGCAGGAAGTAACGGTTTAAACAGAGTAACTGCTGATGTTAATACTCCTGTAGATGAAGAACACAAAATTAACTTCCGTGTAAATACAGCTTACCACACTGAAAACAGTTTTCAAGATGCAGGATTCAAAAAATCATTCTTTTTTGCTCCATCATTATATTACCAAGTAAATGACAAACTTTCGTTTTTCATTAATACGGAATTCATGAACAACAGACAAACTAATGCTACTATGTTATTTTTAGATAGAGGCGCACCGTTAAGAGTTCATAATATTAATGAATTAGGTTATGATAACAAACGTTCTTATACTAGTAACGAGTTGGCAATCGAAACTCCTTCGTACAACTTACAAGCTCAGATGAATTATAAATTTAATGATCAGTGGTCTTCTCAAACTGTTGTTTCAAGAGGCTCATCTTCATCTGACGGATACTATTCTTATATATATGAGGGCACACAATTTGCTCCAGATGAGATATCCGAAGGGATTGTTTTAGCACGTTACATGAATTACCAAAATTCAACAACGCTTACAACTGACATTCAGCAAAACTTCATTGGCGATTTCAAAATCGGAAACATGAGAAACAGAATCGTTGCTGGTTTGGATTACTTTAATAGAGGATTGATTGACAACAGTTCAAATTATGTAACAAATGGTACTATTTATATTGGTAATCTAGATGTAGCAACTGTAAACCAATATCTTTATCAAATAACTGACCCAACTAAATATATTACAAACGGAGATAATGGAAATCTAACTAAAGCAGGAACTGACGCACTTATAGCTGATGCTGGAATTAGTATGAACAGAACAAAACAAGAAGTTTACAGTGCTTACGTTTCTGATGTATTTAACTTTACTCCTGCCTTGTCTGCAATGGCAAGTTTACGTGTTGACCGTTTTATAACTGCTGGAAATGTGGCAGTAAAATCAGACGATTTTAATCAAACTGCTTTTTCTCCTAAATTTGGTTTAGTCTACCAGCCAATTCTTGATAAAGTTTCGGTTTTTGCAAACTACATGGATGGTTTTGCTAATTCTGCTCCTGTGACAGAAATTTTAGCAGACGGAACTAGCCGCCCTAGAACTTTTAGACCAGAGCACGCTAACCAATTTGAAATTGGAACAAAATTAAACGTATTTAAAGATAAACTTTACGCTACATTCAGCTACTACGATATCCAAGTTAAAGATCAGGTTTACGTAGTTTATGGTGCAACAACTCAAACTGCTTACCAAGATGGAGCACAAAGAAACAAAGGTTTTGAAGCAGAATTTGTTGCAAATCCAGTTGCAGGATTAAACATTGTAGCAGGTTACAGCTATGTTGATGCAGTTTTAAATGCTGGAGATCCATCTTTCATAGGACACAGACCAGAAAGTTCTGGACCAAGAAACTTAGCAAATCTTTGGGCTAGTTATAAATTCCCAGAAGGCGATTTACAAGGATTTGGTTTAGGTTTTGGAGGTAATTATGCTGATAAAAACTTAATTATGAACAGAAATGTGGTTGGTCAATTTGCATTGCCATCTTACACTGTTTTAAATTCATCATTATTCTACGGAACAGAAAAATACACATTGACATTAAAATTAGACAATATTGCTAATGTTGATACTTACGATGGTTGGTCTACAATTCATCCAAGAAACATGAGAACTGTTTCGGCAAGTTTCTCTTATAGATTTTAATAAAAGAATAATTAAAACACCTTTCTATCATTAGAAAGGTGTTTTTTAAATTTAAGATTATGATTACTATTGCCAGTCTTATTGTTTTTTTAGCTTTTTATACGCTTTATTATACTTCAAAAAGAGCGGTTTTGTCGTATGATTTAGGTTTTGAGAAATGGATGCAGAAAAATCCAAAACCAACAAAAATCATCGGATTAGGGCTTTTAGTTTCAGCTTATATAATGTGGTTGTTTACACAATCTTTAGGTCAGCGGTACTTTGATGTTTTTTATTCAGCTAATGACAGTTGGAAGTTTGATCATCATCCTTACACCATTAAAAAAAGTAAACAGCAAAGCACTTTTGGCTCTTTTGATTATCGTTGCCTTAGTAGAACTTTATTACAATTAAAATAAATTTGACCAATGCCAGCAAATTCAAAATATTTAAACCCATCCTTTTGGCCTCGTTTTACCAAAATTACTGTCGCTATTTTAGGAGGATACTTTGTTTCTGTTACTTTTCATTTGGCTTTAGCTTCTTGGTTTAGCCGTGCAGATGTTTTAATAACAATGGCTTTTACCGGTTTCATTCTTTGGGTTGCATTAATGGTCATTGCTTTCTTAGCCAAAAGCGACTGGAAAATTTGGGGAATCTACATTCTGCTGACTTTGCTTTTTTGTCTTTTTATCTATTTGGGTCAAACTTATAATCATCCGGCGAAATAATTTTTATGAACAACCGTCATTATAATATCTATTTTCATACACACACTGTCAGCGGAATCGTTATCAGTGTAGTTCTTTTTGTAATTTTCTTTGCTGGATCTTTTTCTTTTTTTAGAGATGAAATCATCAATTGGGAAAGAAGTGAATCTACAGCAATCACAAAAGAAATTCAGTTAGACTACGATAAAGCCCTGCAAGCATTTGGACAAGAAATATATTTTGCACGGACGAAACATTACAATTTCTAAACCTTCTACAGAAGAAAGAGTTGCCATTTACATGGAAGGAACCAAAGATACTTTGGCTCCAGCTAAACAAAAAGAAGGTCAGTTTTTCTATCTAAACACCAAAAATTTTAAATCTTTCACTTACGAAGAATCGTATTCTCTAGGTGAACTTTTATATCGTTTACATTTTTTGGCTCAAATTCCATATCCTGTTGGATATTATCTTTCTGGTTTTACAGCTTTGTTTTTCTTATTTGCAATCGTAACAGGAGTATTACTTCACTGGAAAAAAATTGTCTCAAACTTTTATATTTTCCGTCCGAAAGAGAAATTAAAAACACTTTGGACCGATGCGCACACAGCATTAGGAATGATTGGTTTACCATTTCAATTTGTATATGCAGTTACAGGAGCCTTTTTTATGATTAAACTTTTAATCGTGGCACCAGCTGTAATGGCTTTATACGATGGCGATCAAAATAAATTATACAAAGAATTAGAATACACAGATCCCGATTTTAAATTTGAAAACAAGAAACTGGCAAATCCTTTTACTATCGATGAACTGGTTGCCAAAACAAAAAAGAACTGGTCAGATTTTGAAATTACCCGTGTCTTTATTCAAAACTATGGTGATGCGAATATGCATGTTTTGGTTGAAGGTGAACTTTTGAGCCACAAAAAATTTACTGGAATTGGAAAGGTTGTTTACCGAATTGCTGACGGAAAAGAAATTGCTAAAAAAGACCCAATCTCTCAAACGAGTTATCTAGATGTTGTGAAAAATGTTTTGTACCGAATTCACTTCGGTGATTACGGCGGATACGCTCTAAAAATCGTAAGTTTTATTCTGGGAATCATAACTTGTTTTGTCATTATTTCGGGAGTTATGATTTGGCTGGTTGCGAGACAGAAAAATAATATGCCTGAAAAGAAAAGACGTTTCAACGCAGACAGTTGTTCGTATTTATCTCGCCATTTGCTTGAGTATGTATCCAATTACAGCGCTGGCTTTTATTGGAAGTAAAATTTTCTATCCTTTAAGCCAGTCCAACTTGTTTACGCTTTATTTTGGCGGCTGGTTAGTACTTGCCATTTTCTTTATCATTAAAAAGAATGATGCATTTACCAATAAATTCTGTTTGATTTCAGGTAGTATTTTAGGTTTTTTAATTCCAATTACTAACGGAATTGTTTCTGGAGATTGGTTTTGGACATCGTTTATGCACAACAAAATTCAGATTTTCTTTATTGATGTTTTTTGGATTTTTCTAGCTTCAATTTCACTATATGTTGCTTATCATTTAAAACCGAAAAAAGTCGTCTCTTAAAAACGTTGTTTTTGCCGCTGAAGGCACTAAGGCACAAAGTTTTATTTTAAAACCACAGCTTAAAAGGATTGGAAAGGATTTTTCACGCAGAATGAGTAGATAGTATTATTGCTTGAAAATAAATCTGCTGAAATCTGTAGAATCTGAGTAAAAAAAACTTTGCGACTTAGCATCTTTGCGAGATTTACTCTTTGTATCACATAACTAACAAACAAAATAACCCACAATTATTTGTCCCATATAAATTTTGAGCATATTTTTACGCTTTTAATTAAAAATGGGATTCAAAACGAAAATACGTTTTCTACATAAATGGCTCGGATTAATTTCTGGGCTTATTGTTTTTATAATCAGTATTACGGGTTGTATTTTCTGTTTTCATGATGAAATAAAAGACATTACCAGAAAAGAATGGCGTTTGGTCGAACCTCAAAATAAGTCATTTACTCCGCCTTCCGTTTTAGCGCCAAAGCAAAAGAAATTGTTCCGAAGAATAAAACAAGTATGGTTGCTTATTATGGAAAAAACCGCTCGGCAATTGTTTATACTTTTTCTGATACTGAAAATCTTTACCTCTATTTCAATCCTTACACAGGCAAATACTTAAAAACCGAAAATCCAGAAACTGATTTCTTTATTATTGTAGAGTATATTCATTTGTATTTACTGCTTCCAGATTATATTGGAAAACATATTATTGGCGGTGCGACTATTATATTTATTCTTTTATTGATTACTGGAATTATACAATGGTGGCCAAAGAAAAAGATCAGACATTAAAAGAAGCTTTACTGTAAAATGGTCTGCCAAATGGCGTCGTGTTAATTACGACTGGCATAATACTTTTGGTTTTTACATTTCGATTATCGCTTTGATTTTAGCCATTACAGGACTTACATTTACCTACGAATGGGTTGGAGACGGAATTTATAAGACATTTAATTTTGGAGGTGACAAAGCAATAGAAACAAAACTTCCGGTGATTGATACAACTCAATTCAAAACCAATTCTGTTACAGCCATTGATCGTGCTTTTATTGAAACTGCAAAGCTCCAGCCAAATGCAGAAATGTTTTTCATATCAATTCCACAGCAAAAAGGAGATATTATAAGTACGGGCGCTTATCCGCATACCTTGCGATACGATCATCAAAGCAATTACTACTTTCATCCAAATGATGGAAAATTAATTGGAAAACAGCCTTTTGAAAATAAAACTCTCGGCCTGCAAGTAGTCGAAATGAATTACGGAATTCACACTGGCCAAATATTAGATTTACCTGGAAAAATTATTGCTTTTATAGTAAGTCTATTTGTCGTCGCTTCTGCCCGTGACTGGATTTATAATTTGGTATGGAAGAAATTATAAAAGCAAAAAAACAAAAGCATAAAAAAACCGTCCTAAAAGAACGGTTTAATACTATAAGAAATCTTCGTTTAATTAATTTCTATTGGCTACAGCGTTTTTCTGCAGATTCTTAACGGAACTAACTTTACTGTCTACATAAGCTACTTCTGAAATATTTTTTTCATTAAAATATACCCATTTTCCTGTTTTCAATCCTTCAGCATATTCTCCTTCAACAGTTTTATTTCCGTTTTCATCATAAGATACCCAAACACCGTCCAATTTTCCATCTTTAAAAAAGCCTTCCTGCTGTATTCTGCCATTGTCAAAATAATAAGTAGCTTTTACTTTATTTCCAACAGTTTCTAATTCAGGTTTACTTTCTTGTGCTGTTAGAATTCCAGAGAATAACACAGCCGCTAAAATCACACACTTTTTCATATCTTTAGGTATTAAATGTTATCAAATTGTAATCAAATATAGTTAATTGTTTACATTAAAAAAACTTTTAGTTAACAATTTGGTAACATTGAATAAAAACTTAACATTGGAAAAGTTATGAAAACAAAAAAACCAGCGCTTACGCACTGGTTTTACTGGTATTTTAGAAAAAACTATGTTTTACGATAACGTTGTAAATTCTGTAAATAATTTAGTTCAATAACGAACTTAGTTGTTTATCAAGCTCAGGATCAGATGGTCTAGGAGCTTCTGATTTTACCACATTTCCACTTGGATCAATTAAAATAAATCTCGGAATTCCAGTTACACCATAGTTAACTACAAACTCAGATTCCCAATCTTTATCTGCAAAAAGCTGTACACCTCCAAGATGTTTATCTGTTACAAACTTTTTCCATTTTTCATTATCTTTCAACTTATCAATAGAAATACTCACAAACTCAATATTTTTTCCGTGGTACTTTTCTTCAATCTTTTGTAAATAAGGAATTTCAGCTCTACATGGCGCACACCAAGTTGCCCAAAGATCGATGTAAACATACTTTCCTTTTAAGTCAGACAATTTTGTTTTGCCTCCTTTAAAGTTTTCGTAATCAAAATCTGGAGAAACTTTTCCAACCATTTTATTTGCTTTTGTCGCTCTATCATATTCTGCAGCAAGCATATTGGTGGAAACCGTCAAAACTACGCTTTAGTGCCGTTTTAAATTCTGGATCAAAATCACCTTTTTCAAGACTTTCTGTATCCGCTTTCAATTTCGCATCAAGCAAAGCAGTAAATTCTCCTGATTCTTTAGCAAAAGCATCTTTCTGAAAGTTTTCATCTTTTAAGGCTTGTCGCGCTAAAAAGTTACTTTCGTTTACACCTTTACCTTTATATACTATAGTCTCATCAAATTCTTTAGCATTCATAGTCAAGTTAACTTCTGAATTTGGTTTTAAATAAAGACTTGAAGATTCTGTTCCGTCAGAAAACATATAAAATCCTTGCAGCGCATCAAATGCGACAGAAAAAACCTCCTTTTTGTTGATCGGAATTACTTGTGTGAAATTATCTTTTCCTTTTATTACTAAAGTGTCACTGTTTCTATTTGCGATTTTAGCAGTGAATTTAATAGAGCTCTTGCTTTGACCAATAACATTCAAAGCATTAAAAATTACCAAACCTGCAACAAAAAGTTTTTTCATAGGTATTAAATTAGTTTTTAGTGATCCAAATCTAAAGAATTTAAAGCTTCGTAATTTAAGAATTAACAAAATATTTGAAATTATTCTGCATCAACTTATCACTTTACTATATTAATTTGAATTTTGTGTTTACTTTTGCAGTCTAAAATTTGCATCATGTATAGAAGTCATAATTGCGGCATGAGTTAAATGCCTCAAATATTAATACGGAAGTTACTCTAGCGGGCTGGGTACAAAAGTCACGCGATAAAGGATTTATGAATTGGGTTGACTTACGTGACCGTTACGGAATTACACAACTTATTTTTGATGAAAGCCGTACCGATAAAACAGTTTTTGAATTGGCTAAAACTCTAGGAAGAGAATTTGTGATTCAAGTAAAAGGAACTGTAATTGAGCGTGAAGCTAAAAACAAAAACATTCCAACAGGTGAAATCGAAATTTTAGTTTCTGAATTAACGATTTTAAACACTGCTCTTACTCCTCCATTTACAATTGAAGATGAAACTGACGGCGGGGAAGACATCAGAATGAAATATCGTTATTTAGATATTCGTAGAAATCCAGTAAAAAACAGTTTATTATTCCGTCACAAAGTGGCAATGGAAGTTCGTAAATATTTATCTGATTTAGATTTCTGCGAAGTTGAAACTCCGTATTTAATCAAATCTACTCCAGAAGGAGCGAGAGATTTCGTGGTTCCAAGCCGTATGAACGAAGGTCAGTTTTATGCTTTGCCACAATCGCCGCAAACTTTCAAACAGCTTTTGATGGTGGGCGGAATGGATAAATATTTCCAAATTGTGAAATGTTTCCGTGATGAAGATTTACGTGCAGACCGTCAGCCTGAGTTTACACAAATTGACTGCGAAATGGCGTTTGTAGAACAAGAAGACATTTTAAATGTTTTTGAAGGCTTGACAAGACATTTATTAAAAGAAATTAAAGGTATTGAAGTAGATAAATTCCCAAGAATTACCTACGACTATGCCATGAAAACATACGGAAACGACAAACCGGACATTCGTTTCGGAATGAAGTTTGGCGAATTAAACGAATTTGCGCAACACAAAGAATTCCCTGTATTTAATGCGACTGAATTAGTTGTCGGAATTGCTGTTCCTGGAGCAGGAAATTATACTCGTAAAGAAATTGACGGATTAATTGACTGGGTAAAGCGTCCACAAGTTGGTGCGTCTGGAATGGTTTATGTAAAATGTAATGAAGACGGTACGTTTAAATCATCTGTAGATAAATTCTACGATCAAGATGATTTGACAAACTGGGCAAAAACAACAGAAGCACAGCCAGGAGACATGATTTTTGTACTTTCTGGTCCAGCAAATAAAACACGTGCGCAACTTTCTGCTCTTCGTATGGAATTAGCAACTCGTTTAGGATTGCGTAATCCAGCAGAATTTGCTCCTTTATGGGTTGTAGACTTCCCATTATTAGAATTAGATGAAGAAAGCGGTCGTTACCACGCTATGCACCATCCTTTTACCTCTCCAAAACCAGAAGATATGGCTTTGTTAGAGACAGAACCAGGAAAAGTTCGTGCAAATGCGTATGATATGGTTTTAAACGGAAATGAAATTGGCGTGCTCTATTCGTATTCACGATAAAGCGACACAGCAATTAATGTTCAAATATTTAGGATTTACAGAAGAAGAAGCAAAAGCACAATTTGGCTTCTTAATGGACGCTTTCCAATTTGGAGCGCCACCTCACGGAGGATTAGCTTTTGGTCTAGATAGACTTGTTGCAATTTTAGGAGGTCAGGAAACCATTAGAGATTTTATTGCTTTCCCAAAAAACAATTCTGGACGAGATGTTATGATCGATGCACCTGCTTGCAATTGATGATGCACAATTGAAAGAATTACATATAAAAATCGCTTCTATCTAAAATTTATAGAAATTAAATATCGAAAAGCGCCTGAAAATTTTCAGGCGCTTTTTTAACATTAAAAAACATCGAAATAAACTTAAAATAAGTGTTTTTCAAAATATCAAATTCCTACAAACGCATTGTTTTTATATTCCTACAATAAATGATTCTTAAATTATGGTATTCCATATAAAATTTGATGCAATAAACTACGTAAAAACACTGGAAATCAATAATTTTTACAAAAAATTAACACCTTAGTGTCTTTTGTATGAATTTATATGTTACATTTGCTTTATTATAAATTATTATTACAATTACAATGCGTACAGGTACAGTAAAATTTTTCAATGAATCTAAAGGTTATGGATTCATTACAGACGAAGAAACAGGAAAGGATATCTTCGTTCACGCTTCAGGAATTAACGCGGAAGAATTACGCGAAGGTGACCGTGTAAGCTACGAAGAAGAAGAAGGAAGAAAAGGGAAAGTTGTCGCTAAAGTAGCAGTAATCTAAGAAAAATATAGCAATTTATTTTTTTTGCCTCTGAATGGTCTCAGAAACGTTTCGATTAATTTCGAAACGTTTTTTTTTGCCCATTTCTTAAAATAATATTAAAATATCCGCTTATTATTTATAATCAATAAAAATTAGGCATAAACGCCGTTTCGCACCCTACTTAAAACCTTTTTTAGCTTGTGTTTTACAGAGTTGAAAGTTATCTTTGTGGCTCATTTTTTAAGTAAAAAATCGAAGCTATGCAATCTGATCAATACAGTTACATTCCTATTTTAATGCAGTTTATTCTAGCTGTTGGTTTTGTGGTAGGAACAATCATTATTTCTGGAAAATTAGGACCAAAAAGAACCTCAGAAGTTAAAGATAAAAACTTCGAATGCGGTGTAGAATCTGTTGGTAATGCCCGTATTCCATTTTCTGTAAAATATTTCCTAGTTGCTATTTTGTTTGTATTGTTCGACGTAGAGGTAATTTTCCTTTATCCATGGGCAGTAAACTTTAAAGACTTAGGAATTGAAGGGATGTTGAAAATGTTAGTTTTCATGTCATTGCTTTTAGTTGGTTTCTTTTACATCATCAAAAAGAAGGCATTAGAGTGGGAATAAATTGAGATTTTAGATTTTAGATTTCTGATTTTAGATTTAACCTTTTAAAATTAAGATTTAAGATTTAATATCCCTCGAATAAAATTTGATTTAAAAAATTGATTTTTCTTTTACGATTCAAAAAATCTAAAATCTAAAATCAGAAATCTAAAATAAAAATGAGCGATTCAAAAGTAAATATGGTTGCGCCACCTGAAGGGGTTGTAGGAGAAGGTTTCTTCGCTACAAAACTAAATGACGTTGTAGGTTTGGCACGCGCGAATTCTCTTTGGCCTTTACCTTTCGCAACATCTTGTCGCGGAATTGAGTTTATGGCAACAATGGCATCTCATTATGATTTAGCTCGATTTGGTTCAGAGCGTGTGAGTTTCTCTCCACGACAAGCAGATATGTTATTAGTAATGGGAACTATTTCAAAAAAAATGGCGCCTATTTTAAGACAAGTATACGAGCAAATGTCAGAACCTCGCTGGGTAATTGCTGTTGGAGCATGTGCTTCATCAGGAGGAATATTTGATACTTACTCTGTTCTTCAAGGAATTGACAAAGTAATTCCTGTTGATGTTTATGTACCAGGATGTCCTCCCAGACCAGAACAAATCGTAGATGGAGTTATGAGACTTCAAGAATTGGTAAAAAGCGAATCTGTGAGACGCAGAAGTTCACCAGAATACCAAGAATTATTAGCTTCATATAATATCTCATAAGATGGCTTTAGAAAATACCCAGATTCAAGATAAACTTACAGAAACATTTAACAACGATGTTTTTAACTTTCAACAAGAAAGAGATATTTTTTCTTTAGAAGCTTCGGCTGATAAAATTACTGCATTGATTCTATTTCTTAAAAACGATCCAGAATTACGTTTTCATTTCTTAACAGATTTGTGCGGTATTCATTATCCAGACAATGAAACAGAACGTCAGTTTGCAGTTGTATACCATTTGCACAACTGGTACGAAAACAAAAGAATAAAGATCAAAGTTTTTCTAAACGGCGAAAAACCAGAAATCAAATCAATTTCAAATATCTTTTTAAGTTCAAACTGGATGGAAAGAGAGACATACGATTTCTTCGGAGTCAATTTTATTGGCCACCCGCAATTGAAACGTATTTTGAATATGGATGAAATGGTGTCTTTCCCAATGAGAAAAGAATTCCCAATGGAAGATAGCGGAAGAACTGATAAAGACGATAGATTCTTTGGAAGAACAACGACTAATGCATAATTAACAATTTACAATTGAAAATTAGCACTATATAAAAAGGAACAAAAGTATTAATGGTTAATTGAAAATTATCAATTATCAATTATCAATTTTTAATTACAAATGTCAGAACTATTATTACCACCAGAGCATCGTTATGCTAAAATAATTAAGGAGAAACTAAACGAAGACGGAAGCGAACTTTCGGTACTGAATTTAGGTCCGACACACCCTGCAACACACGGTATCTTTCAAAACATACTGTTGATGGATGGTGAGAGAATTCTTGAGGCTGAACCAACTATTGGTTACATCCACAGAGCTTTCGAAAAAATCGCCGAAAATCGTCCTTTTTATCAAATTACTCCTCTAACTGACCGTATGAACTATTGCTCCTCTCCTATTAACAATATGGGCTGGTGGATGACATTAGAAAAACTATTAGGTATCGAAGTTCCAAAAAGAGCGCAATATCTTAGAGTTATCATTATGGAGCTTGCTCGTATTACAGACCACTTAATCTGTAACTCGATTTTAGGTGTAGATACTGGTGCGTATACTGGTTTCTTATACGTGTTTCAATTTAGAGAAAAAATCTACGAAATCTACGAAGAAATTTGTGGAGCTCGTTTGACTACAAATATGGGAAGAATTGGTGGTTTTGAAAGAGACTGGTCTCCAGAAGCTTTCAAAAAACTAGACGCTTTCCTTGAAGAATTTCCAGCTGTTTGGAAAGAATTCGAAAACTTATTCGAAAGAAATAGAATTTTCCTTGATAGAACCGTAAACGTAGGCGCAATTACTGCAGAGCAGGCAATGGCATACGGATTTACAGGTCCAAACTTACGTGTTTGCCGGAGTTGATTACGACGTTCGTGTTGCACAACCTTATTCATCTTACGAAGATTTTGATTTTATTGTTCCTGTTGGAAAATCAGGCGACACTTATGATCGTTTTTGTGTTCGTAATGCTGAAGTTTGGGAAAGTTTAAGCATTATTCGTCAAGCATTAGATAAAATGCCTCCAGGAAACGAATATCATGCTGAAGTTCCAGATTATTATCTACCTCCTAAAGAGGATGTTTATAACAACATGGAATCTCTAATTTACCACTTTAAGATTGTAATGGGAGAAGTTCCTGTGCCAGTTGCAGAAATTTACCACCCTGTAGAAGGAGGAAATGGAGAATTAGGATTTTATTTAGTTACTGACGGAAGCAGAACTCCATATAGATTACATTTCAGAAGACCTTGCTTTATTTATTATCAAGCATATCCAGAAATGATTAAAGGTGCTTTACTTTCTGATGCAATTGTTATTTTATCAAGTTTAAATGTAATTGCAGGAGAATTAGACGCCTAGCAGATTGTAGATTTTAGATTGCTGATTTTAGATTGCTGATTGAAAATGAAGATTTAGAATTTAGATTTAAAATTATAATTAGGAACTGAAATTCAGATTGAAAGATCTAAAACTTAAACAATGATTGAAGAATCATAGATTGTAGACAAAGATTGAAAAAATCTAAAATTATAAGATTGCAGAATATGGATTATGGACAAAGATTGAAAAATCTAAAATCTAGAATCTAAAATCTAAAATAAAAATGGAACGTAAACATTACACGCAAGAAATAAATATGACTGAAGCATTGATCGCTCGTATCAATGAATTGATCAGTCATTATCCGGAAGGCAAACAAAAATCGGCTTTACTGCCTGTTTTACATGAAGTTCAGGATGCACATAACAACTGGCTTAGTACTGAACTACAAGATAAAGTTGCTGAAATTCTTCAGATAAAACCAATCGAGGTTTATGAAGTAGTTACTTTTTACACCATGTTCAACCAAAAGCCAATTGGTAAATACATGTTTGAGTTTTGCCAGACTTCTTGTTGTTGTTTAAACGGTGCCGAAAATTTAATGGATTATACTTCTGAAAAATTAGGCATTAAAATGGGTGAAACAACTGCAGACGGAATGTTTACCATTGCCGGAGTAGAATGTTTAGGTGCATGCGGATACGCTCCGATGATGCAGTTAGGCGATTTCTACAAAGAAAAATTGACAGAAGAAAAAATCGATCAGATAATAGCTGATTGTAAAGAGGATAAAATAATATTACACGATAAATAAGATGTCACAAAAAATATTATTAGATAAAATCAATATTCCTGGAATTAAAACCTACGAAGTGTATCGCCAAAATGGTGGTTACGCCTCTGTAGAAAAAGCTTTAAAAACATTAACACCAGACGAAGTTACTGAAGAAGTAAAAAAATCGGGGCTTAGAGGCCGTGGTGGTGCAGGTTTCCCTGCGGGAATGAAATGGAGTTTTATTGATAAAAAATCAGGAAAACCAAGACATTTAGTTTGCAACGCCGACGAATCTGAGCCGGGAACTTTCAAAGATCGTTATTTGATGGAATACATTCCTCACTTATTGATTGAAGGAATGATTACTTCTAGTTTCGCTTTAGGCGCTAACCTTTCATACATCTACATTCGTGGAGAATATATGTGGGTTTTCAAAATTTTAGAAAGAGCAATCGCCGAGGCAAAAGTCGCAGGCTGGTTAGGAAAAAATATATTAGGTACAGGTTACGATCTTGAACTTCACGTTCACTGCGGAGCCGGAGCTTATATCTGCGGAGAAGAAACTGCACTTATCGAATCATTGGAAGGTAAAAGAGGAAATCCTCGTATTAAACCGCCTTTCCCAGCAGTTTCAGGACTTTGGGCAAATCCAACCGTGGTAAACAATGTTGAAACTATCGCAACGGTGCCATGGATCATTAACAATTCTGGTGATGATTATGCTAAAATTGGAATTGGTCGTTCTACAGGAACTAAATTAATTTCTGCTTCTGGACACATTAAAAATCCTGGGGTTTACGAAATTGAATTAGGTTTAAGTGTTGACGAATTCATGAATTCTGATGAATATTTAGGAGGAATGTCTTCAAGCCGTCCGTTAAAAGCATTTGTACCAGGAGGTTCTTCTGTGCCAATTTTACCAGCTGAATTGATTTTCAAAACAGCAAACGGTGAAGACAGATTAATGACTTACGAATCTTTAAGTGATGGTGGTTTTGCTACTGGATCTATGTTAGGTTCTGGAGGATTTATCGTTTATAATGACACTGCTTGTGTGGTAAGAAACACTTGGAACTTTGCTCGTTTCTACCACCACGAATCTTGCGGACAATGCACACCTTGTCGTGAAGGAACTGGATGGTTGGAAAAAATATTATGGAGAATTGAAAACGGTCAAGGCCGTGAAGAAGATATCGAATTATTGTGGAGCATTCAAAGCAAAATTGAAGGAAACACAATTTGTCCGCTTGGTGACGCAGACTTCTTGGCCAGTAGCAGTTGCAATTCGTCACTTTAGAGATGAATTCGAATATCACGTTCGTTTCCCTGAAAAAAAATAAAAAATAGAGATCACTTTGTTACAGAGCCATTCTCACAAGTGAAACATTTAGTGGGCGGTAAAGTAATCGTATAAAAACAAATAGCAGAAAGTTATAAAGTTCATAATGTTAAAAAGGACAGCAATTCTTTTCAATATTCCGACTTTCAACAATGAAGTTTAAAATAGTTTCAAGTTTCAAGTTTTTTTAGTTTCAAGCTCAATCTGAAACTTTAAACATGAAACTAAAAAAACAAAATAAAGAGATGAAAGTAACCATAGACGGTCAAAGTATAGACGTAGAGCCAGGAACAACGATCCTGCAGGTCGCACGTATGATTGGTGGAGATTTGGTACCGCCAGCCATGTGCTATTACTCAAAATTAAAAGGCGGCGGAAAATGTCGTTGTTGTTTAGTTGAAGTTTCTAAAGGTAGTGAAGCTGACCCAAGACCAATGCCAAAATTGATGGCATCTTGTGTAACAGGATGTATGGACGGAATGGAAGTAAACAGTAAATCTTCTGCCAGAGTTACGGAAGCCCGTAAATCTGTAACAGAATTTTTATTGATCAACCACCCATTAGACTGCCCTATTTGTGATCAGGCTGGTGAATGTGATCTTCAAAACTTAAGTTTTGAGCACGGAAATCCGAAATCACGTTTTATTGAAGAAAAAAGAACATTTGAACCAGAAGATATTGGTCCAAATATTCAACTGCATATGAACCGTTGTATTTTATGCCAAAGATGTGTACAAGTTGCAGATCAATTAACAGACAACAGAGTTCACGGAGTATTAGATCGTGGAGATCATGCTAATATTTCAACTGGAATTTCTAAAGCAATCGACAATGAGTTTTCTGGAAACATGATTGACGTTTGTCCGGTTGGAGCTTTAACAGACAAAACTTTCCGTTTTAAATCAAGAGTTTGGTTTAACAAACCTTATAACGCACACAGAGAGTGTACAACTCCAGGATGCTTGCGGTAAAACTACAGTTTGGATGTTTGGAGGAGAAATTCAGCGTGTAACTGGTCGTAAAGACGAGTACCATGAAGTTGAAGAATTCATTTGCAACAGCTGTCGTTTTGAGCACAAAAATGTGAGTGACTGGGTTATTGAAGGACCAAGAGAATTTGAAAAAGATTCTGTTATCAACCAAAATAACTACACTCAAAAATTAGAGAAGGTACAAATCGATACTGAAAAGAATATTCTTATGGGTAGAGATATTGACCGTAAAAAGATTAGTATGGCTGAAATTCCATTAAACACTAACAACAAAAATTCTTAATGATGGTAGATGGTGCGTTTATTATAGAAAAGAGTGTTGTAATTGTTGTGGTTTTTGCCATAACAATGATTATGGCAATGTATTCTACTTGGGCTGAACGTAAAGTTGCGGCTTTCTTACAAGACCGTGTTGGACCAAACCGTGCAGGTTGGGGAGGTTTATTACAGTCGCTTGCCGATGGTATGAAATTATTCTCTAAAGAAGAATTTTTCCCAAACACGCCAAATAGATTTTTATTTGTTGTAGGTCCTGCAATTGCCATGAGTACAGCCTTAATGACAAGTGCTGTTATTCCGTGGGGAGATAGACTTCATGTTTTTGGAAGAGAAGTAATTCTTCAGGCAACTGATATTAATATTGCTTTATTATACATTTTTGGAGTTCTTTCAGTTGGAGTTTACGGGATCATGATTGGTGGATGGGCTTCTAACAATAAATTCTCCTTAATGGGAGCTGTTCGTGCGGCTTCTCAAATGGTTTCTTACGAGGTTGCAATGGGATTATCAATGATTGCTTTATTGATGATGACTGGAACAATGAGTTTAAAAGAAATGTCATTACAACAACAAGGTATGAACTGGAATGTATTCTATCAGCCTTTATCGTTTTTAATTTTCTTAATCTGTTCATTTGCAGAGACAAACAGAACTCCTTTTGACTTAGCGGAATGTGAGAGTGAATTAATTGGAGGTTACCATACAGAATATTCGTCAATGAAAATGGGATTCTATTTGTTTGCTGAGTATGCGAGTATGTTTACTTCTGCAACTATTATTTCTGTATTATTCTTTGGAGGATATAACTATCCAGGAATGCAGTGGATGGTTGAAAATGTTGGAGTTAATGCAGGTAACTTATTAGGAATTGCAGTATTGTTTGCAAAAATATGTTTCTTCATCTTTTTCTACATGTGGGTTCGTTGGACAATTCCAAGATTTAGATATGACCAATTAATGAATTTAGGGTGGAGAATTTTGATTCCGCTTTCGATTATTAATATTATGATTACGGGTGCTGTTATTTTAAGACACGATATCGCATGTTGCCTTAGGATTCTAAGAACCGTAATGCCCTAGCCCTGATAGAAGCGCATCCTTTTATGGTCTCGTTTTTAAACGAGATAAAAGATACAGCAGATAGCAGGATTAAGCTTCAAATAAAAACAAAATAGATTTTGAATTTGATTACACTCAAATTGTAAATCATAAACTATAATAGTAAAAATGTCAATAGAAACTATATCATTATCGGGTAGAAAAAAAGATGGTCTCTAATAAAGAGATGACTTTTTTAGAGCGAATGTATCTTGTGGCGATTGTAAAAGGATTGTTTATTACTCTTAAACATTTATTCAGAAAAAAAAGTGACGATTCACTATCCTGAGCAAGTGCGTACAATGAGTCCGGTTTATCGCGGGCGAGCACATGTTGAAACGTGATGAGCAAGGTCGTGAGAACTGTACTGCCTGTGGGTTATGTGCTTTATCATGTCCAGCAGAAGCCATTACTATGAAGGTTTGCTGAACGTAAGTCTGATGAAAAACATTTGTATAGAGAAGAGAAATATGCTGAAATCTATGAAATAAATATGCTTCGTTGTATTTTCTGTGGTTTATGTGAAGAAGCTTGTCCAAAAGACGCTATTTACTTAACTACTTCTAAAGTTTTAGTTCCTGCAAGTTACGAAAGAGAAGATTTCATTTTCGGGAAAGACAAATTAGTTATGCCTTTAGAAATGGCTATGAAAAATGCTCAACTTAAAAACGCTAACTAAAAATGATACATATTCCTGATTTTGCGCATGCAACTACTGTTCAAGTTATCTTTTGCTTTTTAGCGTTTATTACTGTTATCACAGCTTTCTTGACAATTTTCAGCAGAAACCCAATTCACTCTGCTATTTACTTGGTGATTTGTTTCTTCTCGATTGCTGGTCATTATTTATTATTAAATTCTCAGTTCTTAGCAGTTGTACACATAATAGTCTACTCCGGAGCTATTATGATTTTATTCCTGTTTACCATTATGTTGATGAACCTAAATGAACAGCGAGAAGTACACCGCCCTAGAATTACACGTTTGGGAGCTATTGTATCTTTCTGTTTGATACTAATTGTTTTGATTACAATTTTCATCAATTCGAAACCAATTGTTGGTGAATACGATTCTACAGGAGAAGATTTCCAATCGATTAAAGTTTTAGGTAAAATATTATTGAACGAATACATGGTTCCGTTTGAATTTGCTTCGATCTTACTTTTGGTTGCAATGATTGGAACGGTTCTATTGTCTAAAAAAGAAAAATTAAATAAATAATGGGTAATATATTAAATCAAATAGGTATTGAAAACTACATCTTTTTAAGTGTTGTACTTTTCTGTATTGGTATTTTTGGTGTATTGTACAGACGAAATGCTATTATCGTTTTCATGTCTATCGAAATTATGTTGAATGCGGTAAACCTTTTATTTGTTGCTTTTTCAACTTATCATCAAGATGCGCAAGGACAAGTTTTTGTGTTCTTCTCGATGGCGGTTCTTTGCAACCGAAGTTGCGGTAGGATTGGCCATTTTAGTTTCTATTTTCAGAAATATCGGCTCAATTAGTATCGATAATTTAAAAAATTTAAAAGGATAATCAGAAATGGATACCAATTTAGCTTTAATTTTAGTTTTAACTCCTTTACTAGGTTTTCTAGTAAATGTCTTTTTTGGAAAAAGCTTAGGAAAAACAGCTTCTGGAGCAATCGGAACAGTTGCTGTAGCAATTTCTTTCGTAGTTACCCTTGTCTTATTTAATCAGATTACCCAAACAGGACAGGGAATTCAAGTTACTTTATTTGATTGGATTCAAATTAGTAACTTAAAAATCAATCTCGGATTTTTACTTGATCAATTATCTGTTCTTTGGTCGCTTTTTGTAACGGGAATTGGATCTTTGATTCACTTATACTCTATCAGTTACATGCATGATGACGAAAACATGCACAAGTTTTTTGCTTACTTAAACTTGTTCATTTTCTTCATGATTACACTTGTAATTGGAAGTAACTTATTAGTTCTTTTCATCGGATGGGAAGGTGTTGGACTTTGTTCTTACCTGTTAATTGGATTCTGGCATAAAAACCAAGATTACAATGATGCTTGCTAAAAAAGCTTTCATCATGAACAGAATTGGAGATTTAGGTCTTTTGATCGGAATGTTCATTATCGGTTCGATGTTTTCTACATTAGATTATGCAACTTTAAAAACTGCAATTGCCGGAGCTTCAAATTTAAACTTACCACTACTATCTTTAGTCGCCTTATGTTTGTTTATTGGAGCTTGTGGTAAATCTGCTCAAATTCCGTTATACACTTGGTCGCCTGATGCAATGGCTGGGCCAACTCCTGTGTCTGCATTAATTCACGCCGCAACAATGGTAACAGCTGGTATTTTTATGGTAACCAGATTAAACTTTGTTTTCGATCTTGCGACTGATGTACAAACTGTAATTGCAATTATTGGAGCTGTAACTTCATTAGTGGCGGCAACAATTGGTTTAGTGCAAACAGATATTAAAAAAGTATTAGCTTACTCTACAGTTTCTCAATTAGGATTAATGTTTTTAGCATTAGGATTTGGAGCTTATGAAGTAGCTGTTTTTCACGTAATCACACACGCTTTCTTTAAAGCTTGTTTATTCTTAGGTTCTGGATCTGTTATTCACGGATTACACGGAGAACAAGATATGCGTAAAATGGGTGGATTGCGTAAAGCAATGCCTATTACTTTCTGGACTATGTTGATTTCTTCATTGGCAATCTCAGGAGTTCCGTTTTTCTCTGGATTCTTTTCTAAAGATGAAATTTTAATGACAGCTTTCCACCACAGTATTCCATTATATGTTGTTGGATCTATTGCTTCAATCATGACAGCTTTTTATATGTTTAGATTAATGTTTTTAACTTTCTTCAAAGAATTTAGAGGAACTGAAGAGCAAAAACATCATTTACATGAAAGCGGTTCTCTTATTACTATTCCACTTATCATTTTAGCTGTTTTGGCAACTTTTGGAGGATTAATAAGCTTGCCAGGAAACAGCTGGTTAAATGAATATTTAGCTCCACTTTTCACAAAAGCGACGGGTGAAGAGCATCATTTAGGCCCAACAGAATACACTTTAATGGGTGTAGCTGTTTTAGGCGGATTACTTGGAATTTTAATTGCTTATGTGAAATACTTTAAACAAGATAATGTTCCAGAATCTGATGAAAACATTGTTGGTATAAGTAAATTACTATATGATAAATATTATGTAGATGAAATCTACGATGCAATATTTGTAAAGCCAATCAATGTTTTATCTAAATTCTTTAGAGATCATGTTGAAACTGTTTTATCAGTTGCTGTTTTTGGATTAGGTAAAATAGCAAATGAAATTGCTTTTCAAGGAAGAAAATTACAAACCGGAAGTATAGGTTTATATCTATTTGCTTTTGTTTTAGGACTTTGTGCAATTGTTTCCTATATATTTTTAGCTCAATAATATTATTACTATGAACGTTTCTACTATATTAATTATACTTTTAATTGGTGCATTTGCCACTTATTTTTCTGGTGACAAACTGGCTTCGAAAGTTGCTTTACTTTTTAGTTTAGCTGCTTTAGGATGTTCAATTGTATTATTGAATAATTTTTCTGCAGGTGAAAATATCAGCTTTATCAACAGCTGGATTACACAGCCAAACATTTCTTTTGCTTTAAATGCTGACGGACTTGGTCTTGCAATGGTTCTATTAACTACAGCTTTAACTCCGATTATTATATTCTCTTCTTTCGGAAATGAATACAAAAATGCTAAAGCTTTTTATGGTCTGATCTTGTTTATGGCTTTTGCAATGACAGGAACTTTCTTAGTCTGCTGATGGTCTTTTATATTATATTTTCTGGGAGCTGGCTCTTATTCCAATTTACTTTATTGCTTTAATCTGGGGTAATGGTGATGCTGAAGAACGCAGAAAAGCGGTGATTAAATTCTTTATTTACACACTTGCGGGTTCTTTATTCATGTTAACTGCATTTATTTATTTGTACCAAAAAGCAGGTTCTTTCTTAATTGAAGATTTATATAAAGTAGAATTATCTGCTTGTGAACAGTTTTGGATATTCTTGGCTTTCTTTTTAGCATATGCTATCAAAATTCCAATTATTCCTTTTCACACATGGCAGGCAAATGTGTACCAAAAAGCACCAACTGTTGGAACAATGCTTTTATCTGGTATTATGCTAAAAATGGGATTGTATAGTGTAATTCGCTGGCAATTGCCAATTGCACCACTTGTCGCTAAAGAATACATGTATATCTTTATCGGATTAGGAATTGCTGGTGTAATTTACGGTTCAATTGTTGCTTTGAGACAAAAAGATTTAAAGAAATTATTAGCTTATTCTTCTCTTGCTCACGTTGGATTAATTGCTTGCAGGATCATATACTTTAACTCTTGATGGTTTAAGAGGTGCTGTATTGCAAATGATCGCACACGGTTTTGTGGTAGTTGGATTATTCTTTGTTGCCGAAGTAATTTTTAGAAGATTTGAAACTAGAGAAATTGACGGAATGGGCGGTATTCGTACGCAGTCTCCTAAATTCACATCAATGTTTTTAATCTTGGTATTGGCTTCTGTTGTAGCGCCAAGTACATTTAACTTCGTTGGAGAATTTACAGTATTATATAGTTTATCTCAAATCAATATTTGGTTTGCTATTCTTGGAGGAACAACAATTATTTTAGGAGCTTACTATATGTTAAGAATGTTCCAGCATGTAATGTTAGGTGAAACCAATGCTAAAACCTTTGCAGATGTTTCTTTAAACGAAGGAATTTCATTTGCTGTAATAATTGCTGTTTTGTTGTTCTTTGGATTTTATCCAAAACCAATTACAGATTTGATTACACCAAGTTTAGAGGTAATATTGAATGTAATAAATAAGTAAAACCTCTATGAAAAATAAATTATTATTCATACTGTTACTATTTATCGCCAAATTATCTGCGCAAGAAAAAACAGATGTCCAAATTAAATTAGATAAAATAAACGAAATTTTAGATACAAAAGATCCAAGCATTTATCGATATAATGTTTTTACGGTTGACACTGAAAAGCTTTACATCTGGGATTATAATAAAGTAAATACGCAGAACGCTTTTACGCATAATATTCCAGTATCAAAAATTGATCTCAATAAACTGAAGGTCAAAAAAGACGATAAAGGACTTAAAATAATGATTGTATCAGACGGAGCACCAGCAATGCATCTTTATACATTTACAAGTTTGAAAAAAGAATACGGTGTTTTTATCGATACAAAAGAGAATGGAGAAACTGTCATAAATTTATTGAAAGAAATTGCACTGCTTTTTTCTCAAAACAATCAACTTATGGTTTCTAAAACAATAACGAATTAAAAAAAATGAATACATTAATAGCAATTACAGGATTGGGTATTTTCTGCCTATTATTCGAAATTCTTAATTTAAGAAAAGCCATCGTTCCTTTTACCATTTTAGGTTTACTAGGCGTATTGGCACTTAATTTCTATGAATTTGGAACCGAACAAAGTTATTACAACAATATGATAGCAGTGAGTAAGTTCTCAACTGCATTTTCATCATTGTTTATCGTTTTGACGATTTTCCTTGTAGCATTAAGCCATAATTTTTATCACAAGCATCCAACAAAAATCTCCGATTTTATTGCAATTAAAGTGTTCTTATTAGCTGGAGCTGTTGCAATGGTTTCTTTTGGAAACTTAGCAATGTTCTTTTTAGGAATTGAAATTTTATCAATTGCATTATACGTTTTAGCGACCAGCGACCGATTGAATCTAAAAAGTAACGAAGCTGGTATGAAATATTTCTTAATGGGATCTTTCGCATCAGGAATTATCTTATTCGGAATTTGTTTGATTTATGGTGCAATGGGAAGTTTTGATATCAGCGAAATTCACGAAAGTGCTCTTTCTGCAGAATTGCCAATCTGGTTTCCAATCGGAATGATTTTAATGGTAATTGGAATGTTATTTAAAGTTGTCGCCGTTCCTTTTCACTTCTGGGCTCCAGACGTTTACGAAGGCTCTCCAGCTTTAACAACAGCTTTGATGAGTACTTTGGCAAAAGTAGTTGCTATTGCTACTTTATTTAAATTAATTGCTGGTATGAACTTCATTGCTTCATTAGAAAACCAAGATCTTTTACATACGTTTGAAGTTATTGTTGTTATTATTTCAATCGCTTCAATGTCTGTTGGTAATATTATGGCATTAAGACAAGTAAATGTAAAACGTATGCTTGCGTTCTCTGGTATTTCTCATGCTGGTTTCATGTTAATGACATTATTAACGGTTTCTGCTTCAGCTGGCGTTTTATTATATTACACTGTTGCTTATGCATTGGCGGGAATCGCCGCTTTCAGCGTAATCTTATATGTGTGCAGAGATCATGACAATGAAGATATTACAAACTTTCATGGTTTAGGAAAAACAAATCCGTTATTGGTCGCTATACTTACAGCTTCATTATTATCAATGGCCGGAATTCCGATTTTCTCTGGATTCTTTGCTAAGTTATTTTTATTCAACCAAACAATTCAAGCAGGATATATTGGTTTGGTAATTGTTGCTGTAATCAATTCTATCATTAGTGTGGGATACTATTTCAAACTAATTATTGCCATGTATTCTAAAGAGCCAAATCAAGAAAGAACTGGGAAACCATTTCTTATTTATCGTCATGCGGTTATATCAATTACATTAAATATCGTATTAGGTTTATTCCCTTCATTAGTATTAAACCTTTTGAAATAAGAAATACACTTAATTAAAATATAGTAAAATCCATCAAATTTAGTTTTGGTGGATTTTTTTTATATACGATAATTACAGAAGAGAAATTCATGTTAAAAAATTCTCTCACTTCATCGCACTTCAAAAAATCTCCATATATTTGGGTTCAATTAAATGTATATAAATTATGAACTTTAATTCTAAAAATCCATTTTTAAACAGCAAACGTTTTTCTAGTGCTACTTCAAAAGCAGAAGAAGTACACCAAGCTCAAATTATTGATTACAATCAAGAAATGACGGTGTCTGGAACAATGAACAAAACAGCAATCTTGTTTTTAATTTTATGCGGAGCCGCTATGGTAACCTGGTGGATGGCTTTTAACGGAATGAACCCAATGTCGCCAACTATTGGAGGTGCAATTGTCGCTTTTATTCTTGTAATCGTTTCTGCTTTTAAACCTCAAGCTTCACCATATTTAGCTCCAGGATATGCTTTATTTGAAGGTTTGTTTATTGGAGGAATTTCTGCAATATTTGAACTAAAATTTCCAGGAATTGTTATTAATGCCGTTGGAGCGACTTTAGTAACTTTCTTAGTTTGCCTTGGTTTATATAAATTCAAAATCGTTAAAGTTACAGAACAATTTAAATCTGTTGTTATTGCGGCTACATTGGCAATTGCGACTTATTATTTAATTTCCTGGATTGTATCCATGTTTACAAGCTTTACTCCTGTTCATCATGGAAATTCAATGATGAGTATTGGTATCAGTGTTTTTGTAATCATTATAGCGACTCTTAATCTTTTCTTAGATTTTGATTTAATTGAAAAAGGAGCAAAAGAAAGAATGCCAAAGTTTATGGAATGGTATGGTGCAATGGGACTAATGATTACATTGGTTTGGTTGTATATCGAATTCCTAAGACTTCTAGCAAAACTATCCAGTAAAGATTAACATACACATATTTCGATATTGAAGCCTTTTTGAGTAAAATCAAAAAGGCTTTTTTTTTATGTTTATCATCAAAATAATCACTTAGCTTCGGAAGAAAAAATTTAATTTTCTATGTTTTTTTTAAGCTTATTCTTTGATAGAAATCAGTAAAAGAAACCAATTTCTTACAAAAATAGAAATTGTAATTTTTGTAATAAAAAATATTACGCTTTTAGCAAATTTATATGCTATTAAAAATCAAATTCGCAAAAAGCTAATAAAATCAAGCCTTTTCATCAAAATAGAAATGTGCAATAAATTACAATTAATGCAATTTATTACATTTTTAACAACAAAAATGTAATTACATTTTGTTTTATTCTTTTTTAAAACAAATTATTTACGGATTTAAGAATTAATATATATTTTTGTGTAATCGATTACAATTAACCACTAGTGTCGATAGTAAAACCACTTACTAATTATTAACAATCTTAAACCAAACAATTATGAAAAAAAACTTACTCTTATTGACTTTTTTCCTCATGACAGTTCAGTTATGGGCGCAATCAGTAACAATTAACGAGGCTTCAGGCTGGCTAGAATCAGCATTTATTAAATGGCGACCGGTCAGCGGCGCACAGACTTACAACGTTTACTATACAGGAAACGGATTTACAGACAAAAAAATAGACGATCAGCTTATTAGAAGTTATGGATCTTATTTCCGTGCCGATATTCCAGGCCTTAAGGCAGGAAGCTATACTCTAAAAGTAAAACCAGTAGTAAATGGAACAGAAGGAACTGGTGCTGTTACTAGCAGTTTAACTGTTGCGACTCACGACAGAAATGGATTTGCTTTTGAAGGCGGACGCGTTCCCGGCGGTTATAAAGCAGATGGAACTCCGAAAGATAACGCTGTTATTCTTTATATAACACAAAATACTAAAAACACCATTTCTACGAATATTACCGGCGCAAGTTCTAATCCTTGCATCGGATTACAAAATATTCTGTATGCTATTAAAAAAGGAAAAGATACGCGCCCTTTTATCTTTCGTTTAATCGGAAATATTACTGATATGACGGTTATGGAAGGCGACGATGTAGTTATTGAAAACTCTAATAACACTGCAAGTTATGTGACTTTTGAAGGTATTGGAAATGATGCTGTTGCAAATGGATGGGGAGTTCGTTTGAAATCGGCTTCCAATATAGAAGTAAACAATCTTGGATTTATGAATTGCAATAGTACTGCAGGAGACAATATCGGAATGCAACGAGGACAATGATCACGTTTGGGTTCATAACTGTGATTTATTCTACGGAAATGCAGGAAGCGATGCCGATCAAATAAAAGGAGATGGCGCATTAGACAATAAAACTTCAACCTATATAACTTTATCTTACAATCACTTTTGGGATAATGGAAAAGCAAGTCTTTTAGGATTGAGCGAAGGAACTACTTCTGGGTTGTATATTACTTACCATCACAATTGGTTCGATCATTCAGATTCTCGCCATCCTAGAGTTCGTTACTATTCGGCACACATTTATAATAACTATTTTGATGGTGTTGCAAAATATGGTTCAGGTTCTACACTGGGATCTTCTTTATTTGTGGAAGGAAATTATTTTAGAAACAGTAAACATCCAATGCTGACTTCTCTTCAAGGAACTGATATTTGGGACCAAGCCAATCAAGTAAATAACGCTGGGACAATGGGAACATTTTCTGGTGAAGCCGGAGGAAGTATCAAAGCTTTTAACAACACTTTCGATGCCTCAAACGGAACAAATAGTATGCGTTTTGTCGCTTACAATGATCCAAATCCTTTATACAATATCGCAGGAAAGATTAGTTCTACAACAGATTTCGATGCTTACGTTGCTTCAACAAGAGGAGAAGTTGTCAGCAGTTCCGTAAAATCAAAATCAGGAGCAAATATTTATAATAATTTTGATACAGACGCGACTCTTTATGTAAAAAATCTAGTAATCGATCAGCCCGCAACAGCTAAAACTAAAACGACACAATATGCAGGACGTATTTCTGGAGGAGACTTACAATGGACATTTAATAATGCAACTGACGATACATCTTCGTTAGTAATTACAGCATTAAAAACAGCACTTACAAATTACACAGGAACTTTAGTTGCTGTACAAGGAGAAGGAAATCCGCCGGCAGGAGCTCAGACTTTGACTCTAACTTCATCTGCAAATAATAATCAGACAGTTGCAAGTGGCACGGCAATAAGCTCAATCGTGTTTACATGGGGCGGTGATGCAACAGATGCAACTGTAACAGGATTACCAGCTTCTGGATTAACTTTTGTAAAAAATACAACTGCAAAAACGATTACTATTACAGGTACGCCAACAGCAACAGTTTCTTATTCAATTGCTACTTCTGGAACTAGCGGTTCGCCTGCGGCTGGTTCTGGGACGATCACCGTAGTCGCAACTGGAACTCAGACTTTAACTTCTTCTGGAAACAGTAATCAAACTGTTTCATCTGGAACTGCAATCAGCTCTATAGTACTTACATGGGGAGGAAATGCCACAGATGCGACTGTAACTGGATTACCAGCTTCGGGATTAAGTTTTACGAAGAATACATCTGCAAAAACAATTACTATCACAGGAACACCAACAGCAAATGTTTCTTATTCAGTTACCACTTCAGGAACAGCTGGATCTCCTGTAACAGTATCAGGAACGATTAGTGTTTCTACAAGTTCATCTGGAGACGAAATTCATAACTTTACAACATCAGGAAAAACAAGTGATTTTTATTCGATAACAGGAAATCTTTCAACAACAAAAGGAACTGTAAGTTACAATGGTTTAACCTTGACACAATGTTTAAAAATAGAATCATCAACAAGTATAACTTTTACAACTACACAAAGCGACACATTAACTTTGGTTTTTGTTGAAAGTGCGGTTGCTATTAAAGTCGACAATGTGGACAGAACCGCCTCTGGAGGAATTGTAACGGTAAGTTTACCCGCAGGAAGTCACACAATTGCCAAAAAAGATACTGCAAATTTATTCTATATGAGCACGGTATACAGTGCATCTACGCTTAGGGTTGCACAACAAGAAATGAGTCTTGATACCACTAATCCGAAACCCTTTTTGTACCCAAACCCAGTATCTGGAACTTTATTTGTATCTGATTTAGATCAAAAAGTAGAAAAAATATTGATTTATAATATCTCTGGAATACTTCTAAAAACCATTAATAAAGGAAATGAAAGTACTGATTTAAGTCAACTTACATCTGGAACTTATTTAGCGAAAATTTATACCGCAGATGGTTCTACTAACCAGACTATCATTAAGAAATAAAGATCTAAAAGGTTTATAAAGTAAAAGGCTTCCTGATTTGGAAGCCTTTCACTATTTATACAATCATCGTTTTCTATTTCTAAATTCTTCTTGTTCGGTCATTTTACCAAATTCTCTAAAAAAGCTTTTTATCGTTTCCAGATTGAACATCACAAACAAAAGCATTCCGAGAAAAATGGTAATCCAGCTGTACAAAATTTTGACAGAGGATATTTCAGCATCGGCCACATAAAAAATAATCGTAGGCAGTATTGCTATAAAAAGTGTTAAACCCAGTGCCAGCATCAACGGATTAATAAAAAAACTATTAACCGAATTCAACCCCGTTTTTCTCAGTAATACAGCAATAAATATCAAACCCAAAAGACTAAAAATTATACCTGCAAAACCGTAAATAAGCACTTGATCTTTCAGTGCGTTAATTTCGTTTTCGTAACCAAAAAAAGTATTAAAACTGAATCCCATCATATTTTTTATCTTGCGGTGTTACATCAAATAAATGCTTGCGTTTTATGTCCTATTAAATTCGCTAAAATAAAATTTGGGAATTCTTGTATGCCAACGTTATACAGATTTACGCTATCATTAAAAAACTCTCTTCTGTCTGCAATTTTATCTTCCATTTGAGAAACCATTTTTTGCAATTCGAGAAAATTACTGTTTGAAGAAAGAGTTGGATAATTCTCTGAAACCGCGAATAAGTTTTTCATCGTTTTTGAAAATTCGTTTGCATTGTCAATCTTTTCTTCAACCGTTTTAGCATTCAAAAAATCAGTTCTTAACTTCGTTAGATTTGTAAGTATCGATGTTTCGTGTTCCATAAACTTAGAGGCAACTTTTACCAATTCAGGAACTTCATCAGCTCGCCGCATTAAGATGACATCAATATTTCTAAATGCTTTTTCGTAATTATTCTTAAGCATAACCAGCTTATTGTAAATTCGAATAAAGAAATTAAAAAATATAATAATCAGGATTAGTCCGGCAATTAATACAATGTTTTGAATAGTCATACTTTTTAATTTAAAATGATATAAAGGAGAATAAGCGAAATGAAAAACAAAGCCGCTAAAAAAGAATCTAATAAAGGTTTATATTTATTTCTAAATGAAATACTTCTTGGAACTGCAACACCAAAAACTGTATCAGAACTGCCTTTTTGAATTAAAACATTTCCATTGTCCGAACCCGCATAACCTATAAGCGAGCATATAATCGTTGTTACGCAGATAAGTCTCTGTGTATCTCGTTTTACCACCAGCCTGATTATCTATTCTATCAAAATAAAATTCCAGTCCGTCGCCGTCAACTGTAACAGATCCGTTCTCATCTTTAATTTTAAATTTACCCGTTTTCGTTTCAGTAAAAATGGTTGTGTAAGTGGTTTTTCCATCTTTATCACGCGGACTTTCTTTTTCGATTTTATAGAAATATCCAATACACGGCTTACTGAAATAAGGCGAAATAATAGGCTCGATTTCTTCTAAATCGCCTTCTATTTCAACCTGTCCCATTGCAATTGCATTTGTTTTTGAGGTTGGCAAAATAGCTTGTAATCTTAAAAATTTACTTTTATTACTCGGGAAAAATATATTTTTTAGCAGAATAAATCCTGGAATAATTAAAAAGAGAAGTTTTAAATTTTCGGTTTCAGCCAGAAAATATATCGCTCCAAGTATACATCCCAAAACAAATAATCCTAAGAGTTTTTCGAATAATGGCGTTTTCTGAATATTGTGTTTTTTATTGAAATTTTCTCTTTCAATTTTTTCTTGTTTACTGCTTTTAATACCCGAATAAATCATTCCGATAAAGGCAAAAATAAAAACAGAAGGGAATAAAAGAAGAATAACTGCAAACGGAAGCCGGTCATCAATTAAAAAACTCACACCGATAATCGCCGGACACAAAACGAAAAACAACCAATTTGGAAATTTTAAATTGAATAATCCTGAAAAAATGATAGTATGAAATAGGGCAACTCCGAGACTGAAAAGCATCAAAAAGATTACCTCTGCGCCATCTGCTTTATTCTGATTTAAAAATTCTAAAATTTCATTCATAACTTAAAATGCAAAACTAATTATGGCTTTAAAATATAATTTCAACTTCTTTCGAAAGCATTTTTCGAATTCTATTTTTTTCTATGTCAGAAATTGGATTATTACTTAAATCAATTCCAATAAGTAATTGCAATTTATTGATTTCATTTGGAATCTCGGCAATCTCATTTTTACTTAAAGTAAGAAATTTGAGGTTTTTGAATTTCAAAATCTCTGGCGGAAACTCCTTCAGATTTGTTTGGGATAAATCAAGTTCAATAACTAATTCGGGTTTGATTTTTGCTTCTTCTAAATTGTAAAAAATTGATTTTTCCTTTTTCTTTTCTTCTTTATTTTTGCTTAAAAGACCAAAACCAGCCAGAATAAGTGATGCCACAAAAAAGATACATAAAAAAGAAACCCAAACAGGATCTTGATTTTTCTCTGTCGTAAAAAGTCTCAGGTAAACATAGTAAACCATTCCGAAAAACAAAACCAAGAACAACCCCAGAAATATGAGATATAGAATATATTTAAAGAATGTAAAAATGATATTCTTGACTCTGGTTGTATTTTTTGCGACCATGAAATAAACAATCAAAGCCAAAATTAAAACCCAAAAAACAGCCAGTCCAAGTATCGCAGTTTCATTTCCGTTTTCGATAACTGAAAAAGTTATGAATGTGGGAAACATCAAAACAAACCAAATAATTACAGCAGTTAGACCAACAGAAGCACAACCCATTTTGCCGTCTTTTTTAGAAGATTTAAGCCAAAAATAAGCGAGTAAAATAGACAAAAGAATTACTCCAATAAATGCGTATCCAAAAGGAGTAAGTCCGGCTAAAAAAAATAAAGTCATTTTGGTTACTTAAATATTAAATGATGTTTCGGCGTATGGATAATAAAAATAAAAATACTACAAATTGCGGCATTAAAAAAACCGCTTTCTTCAAATAATGAAAAAAGCGGTTTTATATTTTTTAAATCCTTTTTATTACAAATCAAATTTAATTCCCTGCGCTAAAGGAAGATTTGTGGTATAATTAATCGTATTCGTCTGGCGTCTCATATAAATTTTCCAAGCATCAGAACCAGATTCGCGTCCGCCTCCAGTTTCTTTTTCGCCTCCAAAAGCGCCGCCAATTTCAGCTCCAGAAGTTCCGATATTGACATTTGCGATCCCGCAGTCAGAACCAACGACAGATAAAAATCTTTCTGCTTCACGCAGATTATTAGTCATAATTGCAGAAGATAATCCTTGAGCAACACCATTTTGAATTTCAATCGCATTGTCTACTTCACCAGAATATTTAATTAAATACAGAACCGGAGCGAATGTTTCGTGCTGTACAATTGCAAATGAATTTTCTGCCTCTGCAATTGCAGGTTTTACATAACAGCCGCTTTCATAACCTTCACCAGAAAGTACTCCTCCTTCTACAAGAACTTTTCCGCCTTCGGCTACTACTCTATTTAAAGCCGTTGCATACATTTCGACAGCATGTATATCAATTAAAGGTCCGACATGATTGTTTTCGTCAAGCGGATTTCCGATTCGCAATTGTTTGTACGCTGTCACCAAAGCATCTTTTACTTTATCATAAATGCTTTCGTGAATAATTAACCTTCGGGTTGAAGTACAGCGTTGTCCAGCAGTTCCAACAGCGCCAAAAACAGCACCAATAACCGTCATTTTTATATCTGCATCCGGAGTAACGATTATAGCATTATTCCCGCCTAATTCTAACAATGATTTACCAAGTCTTCCTGCAACAGCTTGTGCTACAATTTTTCCCATCCTTGTAGAACCAGTCGCAGAAATTAACGGAATACGTGTATCTTTTGTCAACAACTCTCCTATTGTATAATCTCCGTTTATTAAACACGAAATTCCTTCTGGAAGATTGTTTTCTTTAATAACCTGAGCAATTATATTTTGGCAGGCAATACCGCAAAGAGGTGTTTTTTCAGAAGGTTTCCAAACGCAGACATCTCCAGAAATCCATGCTAGCGCTGTATTCCAAGACCAAACCGCAACTGGAAAGTTAAAAGCAGAAATAATACCAACAATTCCCAGAGGATGATATTGCTCGTACATACGATGCCCTGGTCTTTCAGAATGCATGGTTAATCCGTGCGGCTGGCGCGATAAACCTACGGCAAAATCGCAAATATCAATCATTTCCTGAACCTCTCCATAACCTTCCTGCAATGATTTTCCCATTTCATAGGAAACCAATTTACCAAGCGCTTCTTTATTTTGACGCAATTTTTCTCCAAACTGACGTACAATTTCACCATGCTGCGGCGCAGGAATCAACTTAAAAGTTTTAAAAGCTTCGGTTGCTGAACGCATTACTTTTTCGTAATCTTCAAGACTTGAAGTTTTTACAGAAGCAATTAATTTTCCGTCTACAGGAGAAAAACTGTCTAAAACTGGACCTGTCGAAAAGCTTTCTATTCCTGTTGAAGTTCCTTCGTTTACTAGTTTTATTCCCAGCTTTTCCAAAGCTTCATTGATACCAAATTGTGATGCTATTGTTGTCATTGTAACTTTTTTAGTTAAAAATGTTATATTTTTTATGTAAAGATATTGTTTTAGAAATTAAATTTTAATCAATTAATGCCTTTTGAAAACTTTTTTCTTTTTGAAAAATAATATAAGAACTACCAAAAGGAGAATCAAACTTAGTCCTGATAAACCATAAATCAGTATCTCTTTTCTCTTTAATTTTTCTTCAAATGAATTTTTGACTAAAGAAATTTGATATTCAACGTCATTCTGAAATTTAATAACTTTTATCTCATTTTTATTCCTTTGAGATTTTTTATACAAATCCTGTAATACTTCTAATTCACTTTTTTGAACATTTTGTAAAAAATTGGTTCTTGAACATATGGAGCAACCTAAAGCATTATAATCTCTTTTTGCATAAATCAAATACTCTTTTCCTTGTTCAAAATAATAATCACAAGATCCCATGCTAACTCCTAAAATTGTCCTGAAGTAATTTTCTTTAAAAATTTCATCTTTGTATGTTTTGGATATTTGAATTGTATAAGAATACATCTTTTGGCCGTACTCAGAATATAACAAACTATCAACTTTAATGACTTTACCAATAAAAACTTGATCAGCCTCTTCCCAATTTTTCGTTATAGAAGGTTTTTCAGAACAATCACAGCAATATCCAATTGAACTTAATAAAATCAAAGACAAAAGAAAAAACACTTTTCTAATCATAAGCAGTACTTTTTAGTAAAAAGTAAATTTAGCATTAATTAACATGAGTTTTTAAAAAACAAGAAGTGTTTTTTCTCTTTTATTTATGAAATTTGCAACACTAATTTTTTAAGATTATGACACTTTTCAACCGGCTTTTACTTTGTTTCCTTTTAATTTCAACAAATATATTTTCACAGAAAGAACAAAAATCTTTTCAAGTCGTTCCTTTAGGAGTAAAAGGCGGCATAGATGAAAAAAATCTTTCGGCTTATTTAATAGCGCCAGCTAACACAAAAGATTTTATCTGTTTAGATGCTGGAACTGTAAATGCAGGTATTGAAAAAGCTATTGAAAATAAAGTTTTTAAAGTTTCTACAAGCGAAGTTTTGCGACAATACATCAAAGGATATTTGATTTCTCACGCGCATCTAGATCATGTTTCGGGTTTAATAATCAACTCTCCTGCTGATTCTTCTAAAACTGTTTACGCTACTGATAAATGTATGAAAATGATGGAAAACCATTATTTCAACGATCAGACTTGGGCAAATTTTGGTGATGAAGGACCTGGATTTCCTTTAAAAAAATATCATTTTCAAACTTTAAAATTAGCAGAAGAACTTTCGCTTACCAATACAAATATGACCGTAAAAGCATTTCCTTTAAGTCATGTTAATCCGTTTGAAAGCACTGCTTTTTTAATTAAAAATGAAAATGATTATGTACTTTATTTAGGAGATACGGGACCTGACGAAGTGGAAAAAAGTAATAATCTTCGTGATTTATGGACTGCAATTGCGCCTTTGGTAAAAGCCAAACAACTAAAGGGAATTTTTATCGAAGTTTCTTTCCCAAATGAACAGCCAGATAAATTTCTATTTGGTCATTTAACTCCAAATTATTTAATGAAAGAACTTCACGTACTAGAGGATTTAGCTGGAAAAGGTTCTTTAAATAGTTTTAAAGTTATCATTACTCATTTAAAACCTCCAGCAAAGAATATCGCTAAAATCAAGGAACAATTAAAGAGTCAAAATGACTTAGAATTGAAGATTATTTATCCTGAGCAGGGGAAAAAGTTTGACTTATAAACAAATTAATTTGTAAGTTATTTTTTATATTTTTGCTGAATATTAAAAATATAAAATGGAGATTATTTGGTCAAAAAAAGCAACCTACAGCTTTCATAACATTAAAAATTATATAGAACAATTTTGGTCACCAAATACAGCAAAAAAATTTATCAAAGATGTTTTACGAATCATTAGTTTATTGGAAAATAATCCTTTGCTTGGAAATTATAATGCAAATTTAGATTGTCGAAAAATAGTTATTTCAAAACACGTTTCCTTATACTACGAAGTCAAAGAAAACCGAATTGATTTAATTACATTTTTTAACAATCGACAAAAGCCTATAACAATTATCAATTAAAAATTATATAAAATTTTTCCTTTTTAATTCAGCCAGCATTTCTTCATGCGTTATAAAGTCTCCATTCTTTATATCACGTTTTCCCTGTTCAATATCTGCCTTCAACTCCAACATAAAATTCTCTTCTGGAGAAAGTATTTTCGCTATCGACAATACTTCATCAGGAGTAAAAGTCTGACTCTTTAATTTTCGATAAAATGTTGGGCTAGGAATACCAACTTTCTCAATAATATAATTTTTTTTTATAAGGAGACTTATCCAATAAATCCTCCATATTATCAACTATATTCTTATATGCGATAACTTCTTGTATCATAATTGATCTTTTTTTATATCATTTATAATGCAAATATACATCAAAAATGATATAAAAAAATTGTTTTTACTTACAAAATATCCTAAAAAAATACCTAACAGGTTTTGGAAACCTGTTAGGTAGTATAACTATTTCTTAGCTGTAAACCTAGGATCAGTCTCCATTACGGTTCCACACTCATCACAAGTTCGCAATTCTTCCGAATTGTAGAAATGTTCGAAATGAGGAAGAAAATCTTTCTCAATATTATGAAGTTCAAAATACACTTCATAAAGTTTATGGTTACAATTATCACAATGCCAAAGCAAACCATCTGTATATCCTTTTCCGGCACGTTTACGCTCAATCACCAATCCGATAGAACCCTCTGAACGAACGGGAGAATGCGGCACTTTGGCAGGATGTAAATACATATCACCGGCATTTAATTCCATTTCTTTACGGCGCCCATCTTCTTGAATTACTACTTTTATACTTCCTTCTAACTGATAAAAAAGTTCTTCTGTTTCATTATAGTGGTAATCTTTTCTAGCATTTGGTCCTGCAACAATCATTACAATATAATCTCCAGAATCAACATATAGATTTTTATTCCCAACAGGCGGTTTTAGTAAATGACGGTTTTCGTCAATCCATTGGGTCAGGTTAAAAGGTTTTGCTATAGCCATTTTTTTAGTACTAAATTATGAATAGCTAAGGTAGTGAAAACTTTTTCAGCTTTAGTATTCCGTAACAGTTTTAAGTCGCAGTACAGCTGAAAACTGCGACTTAAAACTGAAGGTTTATTTAAACTCTTTTATCAAATAAATATAAACTGGAAAATGATCGCTGAAACCAGCTTCTGCTAATGTATTTCGAAGCGGATAACCCTTATATTGTCCAGAAGTTTGAACTAAATAAGGCCGGTTAAAAATACCTGCTTTCCAAAAACTAAAAGTCGAAAAATCAGTTTTAAGAAGAGATTCGGTCATTATAATCTGGTCAAAAATATTCCAGGAATCTCGAAAAGCAATTGTTCCCATTCCTTTATTTGCCATTTCCTCAAACGGATTAAAAACACCAAATTCGGCTACTTCAACTTTTTTACCTTTTGCTCCCAAAGCTATTCTAACACTATTGTTTAAAGGGCCATCATTCAAATCGCCCATGGTTAAAACTTTTGCCTTCGGATTAATCTGTTGCGACGAATCGATAATTTTACGGTTTAACTTTCCCGTGACTTCACGAAACAAACTCGTTGCTTTTTCCCCGCCAGATCTAGAAGGCCAGTGATTCACAATAATATGGATTTCCTCATCTTCCAAAAAACCTGAAACCAAAAGCTGATCTCTCGTAAAAATACGGTTGTTGTTTTCTTTTTTAACTTCGATTTCATCATCTATAACTTCCGACTCTTCTTCTTTCTTTTCGATATTCTTTTTATAAATAAGCAAAGGAATATTTGAAAATGAAGTTGGTCGAAAATATTTTTTCTGATAAAGTAAAGCAACGTCAATACCCCGCTTATCAGGAGAATCAAAATGAATAATTCCTAAATCCAGTTGCTTGCAATTTTGGTTCTTTTATTAAATCTTCTAAAACACCACGATTTTCAATTTCAGATCCTCCAATTAAAGTCGGTCCATTTGAATTTTCGGGAGTTCCAATTTCAGCAATTACCCTTGCCAGATTTTTTAGTTTTTGCTGGTATTTTTCTACTGTCCAATGCTGTGCTCCGGTTGGTGTCCATTCGTCGTCATTTGTAAAAGCATCATCGACCGTGTCATATAAATTCTCGAAATTGTAAAATGCGACAGTGTGTATTTTGTATTTTTTGGATTGTGCATTTGAAATAGTACAACAGAAAAAAAGGAAATAAAAATTTAAAATAATGAAACGCATAAATCTGAATAATTTTAAAAAACCAAATTATAAAAATAAATTAATTTGTAAGAAATTTCTAAATTATTTTTTTTAATTTACTTTTTTTTTTATCCAAATTCTCCTGTACCTTGCTGTCTCAATCTGCTATTTTATAAAATGAAAAAAATCCTGATATCCTTTGCTTTGATTTTATGCAAGACAGTTTCTGTTATTCTCAACAAAACCGTCAATTTATCGATAGCATAAGAGTAAAACATAATATTCCAGAAATCGCCTACGCAGTAGTTTCATCTGATTCTGTTTTAGAAATTAAAGCTTTAGGATACAAAAAAATCAATAGTAAATCAGAAGTCTGCTTTATCAGATCGATTCCGTTTAGGTTCTCTCACCAAAACAATCACAAGTTATTTAGCGACGGTATTGGTTAAAGAAGGAAAAATAAAATGGGAAACTAAATTTTTCGTTTTGTATCCAGAATTAAAAGCCAAAAGCAATCCTGCTTATTACAATTTTACTTTAAGAGATTTTATAACATTGCGAGCTCATCTTCCTATTTGGTCGTACGGAAATACAACTCCGACCCAAAAACAAATTAAAGGAAATATCCAAGAACAACGTTATGAATTTATTTCGTGGTTTTTTAAACAAAATACCATCATTTCTGAAAAGCAAGATGTTTATTGGTCCAATCCAAGTTATGTTGCCGCTGGACTAATGCTGGAAAAAGCAACTGGGAAAAGTTATGAAACATTGGTAGCAGAATTAGGGAAAAATCTCAATATTGATTTCCAATTTGGTCAGCCAAATTTAAAAGACGAAAATCAAACTTGGGGCCATGACGAAAATATGAACCCAGAAAAACCAGTCTTAAATTACAAATTAAACTGGCTTTCATCTGCTGGAAATATAAATGTAAATTTACCCGATTATTGCAAATTCATTCAAATGCGGCTTCAAGGTTTAAAAGGGGAATCAAAACTTTTTACTGCAGAAGAATTCGATTATATGCATTTTGGATTACCCGAATTTTCTTTTGGATGGAATTCGGAAATAAACAAAAATGATGAAATTCAGTATTCATTTCACAACGGAAGTCCAGGAACATTTTTAACCAAAGTGTATATTTGTAAAACAATCGATAAAGCTTTTATTCTATTTGCAAATGTCCAATCTGAAGAAGCTGACAAAGGATTAATTTTAATTTTAAAAGAATTAGAAATAAAATATGGAGCACAGCCGTTTAATTAGAAATAAAATAATTTATAATTTTAAGCAAAAAGAAATATGAAGATGAAAAGCTTACAATACCTCAAAAAACACTTTATCCTTTATAAAATAGCATTTCTTACTTTTGCTTTTCAATCATTCACTTGTCAATCTCAACAAAACATGATAACACCACCTTATTTACAAAAAGGAGATACTGTAGCTCTTTTGGCAACAGCCAGAAAAAATATCGATGACAATTTAAAACCTACTATAGATTTATTGCACAGCTGGGGATTAGAAGCCGTAGTGGGAAGCACAATCGGTTTAGATTATCATCAATTGGCAGGAACTGACGAGCAAAAAGCGACCGATTTTCAAAAACAATTAGACAATCCGAATATAAAAGCTATTTGGTGTGTCCACGGCGGATACGGAACTGTTAGAATGTTGGATTTATTAGATTTTACCAAATTCAAACAACATCCAAAATGGGTTATTGGTTTTAGCGACGTTACGGTTTTGCACAACCATTTGAATACAATGGGCTACAAATCTATTCATGGCATTATGCCTGTAACGGTTCCTAGAGCAACTCCAGACGCTGTTAGTTCTTTAAAATCAAGTTTGTTTGGCGAGCCGCTTTCCTATTCTGTTAGTCCAACTCCAATGAATCGTTTAGGAAACGCAACGGGAGAATTAGTTGGTGGGAATTTATCGATTTTATATAGCTTGTTAGGATCTCCGTCTGCAATTGATTGTCGTAATAAAATTTTATTTATTGAAGATTTAGATGAATACCTATATCATATTGATCGCATGATGATGAATTTGAAACGCAATGGATGCATCGAAAATTTGAAAGGAATTATAATTGGAGGCATGACAAGCATGAAAGACAATGAAGTTCCTTGGGGAAAAAATGCCTTGGAAATTATTGATGATGTAACAAAAAAATATAACATTCCAGTTATTTTCAATTTCCCAGCCGGTCATATTAGAGATAATCGAGCTTTAATTATGGGAAATACCGTTACTATGGAAGTTACTGCTTCTGGAAGTACTGTTACTTTTAAAAAATAATACCACCGAAACCTAGTAAGAAAACTCAAGAATACCACATAAAAAATCTCGCGAAGACGCGAAGTCGCAAAGTTAAACACTCTTAGCGACTTCGCGTCTTTGCGTGCAAATAACCTGAAACCTGAAACTTGAAACAAAAAAGAACATGGCAGAACATAATGATTTAGGAAAATTAGGAGAAGATCTCGCAGTAGCACATCTCGAGGAAAACGGTTATGAAATTATTGAACGAAACTACGTTAATCAAAAAGCAGAAATAGATATAATTGCACAAAAAGATTCCGTTTTAGCAATTATTGAAGTTAAAACGCGTTCGAGTTTAGACTTTGGTTCTCCGCAGGATTTTGTCAAGCCAAAAAAGATTCAATTACTCATTAAAGCAGTAAATGCCTACATAAACGATAGGGAAAAGGATTTTAATGAAGATCTAGAAGTCCGTTTTGACATCGTTGCCATCCATAAAAACGGCGAATCATTTGCAATTGAACATCTTACCGACGCTTTTTATCACTTTTAACATAATTTTTTATTGTTATAATTGTAACAATTTGTTTTTTTATTTATATTTGCAGAGATTTATAACATCGCAATGTTAAATTAACAACCAACAAACCTGTTACAAAAAAAAAAAAGATTATGAAAACTGTTTCTTCTATTGTAGAAAATTACATTAAAACAAAACCATTTTTATTAAATGCACTATCGCTGGGAATTATCAACCTAACTTCTCTTTCACGAAATATTATGACCGAATTAGAAAGTGAATTTGGGAAAGAAGTAAAACAAGGTGCTGTTGTAATGTCTTTAAAACGACTCACTGAAGAACTAGATTTTAAATTGAACCACAAAATCAATAAAGTAATTAAAAATATTGGTGAAATCACTGTTCGCTCTGAACTTACGGATTACACTTTTGTCGCTTCTGAAACTGTTTTAAACAAACAGGCAGATTTAATTTCTGATATTAATGCTTTATCTGATATTTTCTATACCTCATCTCGTGGTGTAAATGAAACCAATATCGTTGTCAGCAGTAGTGTAAATCACTTGGTGGAGAAACACTTTTTGAGAGAAAAATTAATTCAGAAACTAGATAATTTAGCTTCAATTACTGTAAAATTACCAAAGGAAAATATTGTTGTTCCTGGTATTTACTACTTCATCTTCCAGCGTTTAGCTTGGGAAGGAATCATTATTAATGAAGTAATTTCGACTTCAAATGAGTTTACCATTTTAGTTGGAGAAGATCAAGTTGATGTAGCTTTTAAAGTAATCAAAGATTTGAAAAACTAATTAAACATACCTATTTAAAGAATCACTTTTTTGATTCTTCTGATATAATCCTTTTGTCTTTCAATTAAAAGATAAAAGGATTTTTTTTGAAATTAAATTAACTTTTTCATAGTAATACAAAACCCGAGAAAAAGAAAAAACCACTGAGAACGCAAAGTTTTTAATTATTTAAGTTTAGTAAAAAACACAAAGTTCACAAAGCTTTGCGTACTTAGATTGTATAAGACAACTCAAATCTTAGTGAACTCTGCGAAAAACCTTTGTGTTCTCTGCGGTAAAAAACACTTAGGACTATTTTATTGTTTCCCTACAGCATTTAGACCTGCCTTCCTTTTCAAAACCCAAATTTCATTTTTCGCAAATAAGAATATTCTCAACGCTCAAATCAAAAAAAGAAATTTTATTTTAAAGAAGCGTCAATCTGACACTTACTTGTACGAAAGCTACTAACAGCACTTTTTACCTCTTTACTTCAAAAAACTAACAAAAAATAAGAATTAAGTTTTTTTATATATGATTTGTTGAGAATAATATTTTTATATATTTGCGATGTAATCAGATTTAGACCTCACATTTTGATAGTTTAATACCATTAGAATTAAATAAAGCGAATTAAATTGTTAGAAACTGCCAGCCATAGTGAAAAATTATTGGTAAGTGAACTCAAAAACGGAAACGAAAAAGCTTTTCGCCAACTTTTTGATTTATACCACCAAGATATTTATGGTTACAGTATCAGTCTTCTTAAATCTAAAGAAGTCGCGGAAGAAAATGTGCAGGATGTTTTTATGAAAGTCTGGCTCAACCGCGAGAGTTTAAACATAGAACAATCGTTTAAAGCTTATATTTTTACAATTGCACGTAATCAGGCTTTTAATGTTTTGAATAAAGCCGCAAACGAAATTATATTGAAAGAAGCCGTTTTCTATGAAAGCCAGAAAACGCACGAATACGGAGATTATGCCGTTCGGGAAGCCGATTGCAAAAAACTCCGAAAGCAAGCCATCAAACAGTTACCGCCCAAACGACGGCAGATTTTTAAGATGTCCCGAAAAAAAGGAATGAGCTATGAAGAAATAAGTCAAGAACTCGGAATTTCAATAAATACGGTCCGGAACCAGATGAGTAAAGCGCTCGAATCGATGCGCGGTTTTTTTCAACTTCACGATGAAATTATCTAACCAAAACCACAATAATGCCATTAAATCACTCTTCGGAGTGATTTTTTTTTGATTAAACTTTTGATGTTTTTTAGACACAGGTTTAAAGGATTTCCACATATTAAAATTCTTTTTTCTCTGAAAAAAAGATTAAAATCAATTGCCTCCAGCTTTAGCTGGAGGATAACAAGAAAATAATATCCGAGGCTTTAGCCAAATACTTAGTTTGGCTAAAGCCCTCGTAATGGTATATTTTCCAACCTCCAGCTAAAGCTGGAGGCAATTCAGAAGCGTTCCTAGTTTAATCTTTGCATACCAATAATTTTGAAAATCTTTCTTCAAAATGACAAAAAATGAGTTTACATGGCTATTTCTTTTAAAAAATAAATTTTAGTATTTCATTAAAAATCAACATGATAAAAAACTACAAATGTTAAATTTTAAAAATTTACAACGTTTGAGTAGTACTTCATTTCACTTCAACTGTATTATAGAAACACAGAACCTAAAAACATTCTTAATGAATTCTAATTCTGAAATAAAAACGCTTTTACAAAAGTTTATTTTAAATCAATGCACTGCCGAAGAAACGGAGCAAGTAATTGCCTACTGCCGAAATAATAATCTTACCGATGATTTTCCGACTGTTAAAGATGTTCAAAAGTTAGTAAACGAAATGCCAAAAATGGAGGAGCAAAAAGCAGATTCTATTTTCAACAGCATTTTAGCTTCTGCAAAAGAGCAGGAAACAGTAATCAAATTACAGCCTAGAAAATCAAATATTAGAAAATATATTTCAATTGCGGCATCGATTATTGTCGTCGCTTGGAATTGGTTTTTTCTACAAACAAAATGTTTTTACTAAGCCTGCTGAAGTTCCTTTCGATTTTAAAAGCACTGATATTGTTTTACAAATGGAAGACGGAACTGTTCAGGTTATATCTGAAAACGGGAAGGTACAGGTTCATGATAAAAATGGAAATGTGATTGGAAATCAAAATGGCGATAAATTGGTTTACGAAAAAGAAGCGGATTATGAGAAACTAACCTACAACACTCTTAAAATTCCGTACGGTAAAAAATTCCGTTTAGAATTGTCAGACGGGACGATGGTTCATTTAAACTCGGGAACAACCTTGAGATATCCTGTAAAATTTATTGCTGGCGAAAATCGTCAGGTATATCTTGACGGAGAAGCTTTTTTTGATGTAGCGAAAGACAAAAAACATCCCTTTATCGTAAATGCCGACGAATTGAATGTTCGTGTTTTAGGAACGCACTTTAACGTTTCTAACTATCCTGAAGATGCCGTTACAGATGTTGTTTTGGTGGAAGGTTCTGTTGGAATGTATCGTTCTAATGAAGACTTTGATGCCGCTAAAAACACTATTTTAAAACCTGGTTATAAAGGAAGCTTCAACAAAGAAAACGCGTCAATCTTATCCAAGCCTGTTATTACAGAAATCTACACTTCCTGGATCGATGGCGGATTGACTTTTAGAAACATGGCGTTTAAAAACATCATTACAAAACTGGAAAGACGCTATAATGTAACCATCATTAATAAAAATGAAAAACTGGCAAACGAGAAATTCAATGCAAGTTTTAAAGAAGAATCTATAGAAAATGTGATGAGTTATTTTAATGACATTCATGGAATTAATTACACCATAAAAAACGATCAAATACTAATTAAATAACCACTAAAACCAATGAAAATTTATGAGACAAAAAGAGTATTAGAATAAAAAAATCGGAAAGAGTCGCGAACAATTTCCGATTAACTAAGTGATTGAATATAACGAATTAACTACAATCAATTAACAAAATTATGAAAAAAAAATCTAAGAATAATGGGTTTCTATACTCATTGTTCCAAAATGACCTAAAATTGAAACTAACTACACTACTTATTTTGGTCGCCATGTTTAATATTAGAGGGAATACTTATGCCCAAAAGACAAAAGTTACTCTTGAACTAAACAATTCAACAATCGAGAAGGTTATTGAGACCATTGAACAAAAAACAGATTTCAGATTTATTTACAAATTGAATGATATCGACTTAGATCGAACGGTTTCAATTTCTGTAAAAGATCAATCTATATATGTTGTTTTAGATAAACTTTTTAAAGGAACGCCAACCGAATTTAAGATTCGTGACACGCAGATTATCCTAAAAAAACCAGAACTTAAAACACAGGTAATTGAGTTTCAAAAGCAAACCGTTTCTGGTATTATCACAGATGAAAACGGTATGCCTCTGCCTGGAGCTTCTGTTATAGAAGAAGGAACGAAAAACGGGATAATAACCGACTTTGATGGAAAATACAAACTTACGGTCGAAAGTAGTCAATCTGTAATCGTTGTATCTTTTGTTGGATATAAAGAGAAAAAAGTTGTTGCCAGCCAAAGTGTAATAAACATTCAACTTCTTCCAGACGCGACAGATCTACAGGAAATCGTAGTTGTAGGTTACGGCACAGCATCAAAGAGAGATGTAACAGGTGCTGTTTCATCTATTGCCGCAAAAGACATGAATCAGGGTGCAATTGTAAATCCGTTACAATTAATTGCTGGAAAAGTCTGCTGGAGTTAATATCACGCAACTAGGAAGCGAGCCCGGTTCTGGACCAAGCGTACGTATTCGTGGAATTTCCTCTTTAATAGGAGGAAGCGATCCGTTGGTAGTTGTAGATGGTATCCAAGGAAATATGGATTTATTAAACCAAATACCTCCAAGTGAAATTGAAAGTTACGATATTCTAAAAGATGCCTCTGCAACTGCAATTTACGGTTCTCGCGGGGCGCCGGGAGTACTTATAATTACCACTAAAAAGAATAAAGCGGGTAAAACGACAATGGAATATATCGGTTCATCGTCTTTAGATTTTATTCCTAAAAAACTAGACATGTTAAATGCTGATGAATGGTGGGTCAGCTGCGCAAAATGTAGGCGTTCCTGCCTCTGCAAACCACGGCTCTAATACAGATTGGTATGGCCTTTTAACACAAACTGGTTTTACACAAACACATACGCTCTCTTTTGGAGGAGGAACAGATAAATTTAATTATAGAGCTTCGTTAACGGCTATTTTGCAAGATGGAGTTGTAATTAATTCGAGCAACCAAAAATACATCGGGCGTATTCAAGCTACTCAATTAGCGCTTGATGACAAATTAAGTTTGACTTTTAATTTAAACACAGGAATTAACAATATGACGAGCATCATTCAAAGTATTGGAACTGCTCGCTTATACTTCAAACTTAATAACAAATGCTTATTTAGTTCGACCAACAGATCCTGTTTTTAATACGGATGGAACATATTTTACAGATCCAAATGTATTTCAATATTTAAATCCATATGCAACTGCACAAACGGTTTCAAATGAATCTGAAAATGACAACTTATTTGCAAGTTTAAAAGCCGATTTAACTTTAGCAAGAGGTTTAACTGCAAACTGGTTTGGAAGCTGGAGAAAAACCAATACAACCGAAGGATATTATCTTCCTGTAGTCTCAACAAGTGCGTATGCAATTGATCAAAATGGTTATGGAAATGTTAGAAACAGAAGACAAAACGAGAAATTAACCAACTTTAGTTTGAACTACAAAAGAACATTTGGTGTCCACAATATAAACGTATTGGGTTTATACGAATGGCAAAATCAAGCTTATCAGGGAAGTTTTGCACAAGTGAGAGGTTTTATCAATGACAACGCAACTTACAATGCGCTTCAGTTAGGAGATTTGACAAAAATTCGTCCCGGCGATATTGAGACTTATAAAAACGACAGAACATTAGCTTCATTTTTAGGAAGAGTAAATTATTCTTTACTAGACCGTTATTTGGTTACAGCGAGTATTCGTCGTGACGGTTCTTCTGTTTTTGGAGTAAATAATAAATGGGGAAATTTCCCTTCTGCATCTGTTGCGTGGCAAATCGAAAAAGAACCTTTCATGCAGAAACAAAACTTATTTGATGAGTTAAAACTTCGTGCAGGTTATGGAGAAACAGGTAACCAGCAAGGCTTACTTCCGCAACAATCTATTTCGTTAGTTGGCAGTTCCGGAACAACTTATTTTGGAGGAGCTCCAATCACTAACTATATAATTACGCAAAATTCAAATGCCGATTTGAAATGGGAAACTAAAAAACAAACCAATTTAGGTCTTGATTTCGCTCTTTTAAATCATAGATTAAGAGGAACTGTAGATATTTATACTTCTAAAACAGAAGATTTATTGTTTGATTACACAGTACCTCAGCCTCCATATCCTTATCCGACCATTAAAGCAAATGTTGGTAGTATCTCGAACAAAGGTATTGAGGTATCACTTGCCTACGATGTAATTAAATCTCAAAACAGTACACTTACCTTGGGAGGAAACGTTTCGTTCATGAAAAATGAAGTTCTTAATTTAGATGGAAGCATTAACGGCGTTCCTTTAAATACTGATTATGTTCCATGGGGAGTCGCCAATTCTTATTTAGTACAAGGAAAACCAATTGGAGCATTTTATATTTTGGAACATACTGGGAAAAATGAAAACAATGTTGAAACCGTTTTGGATCGTGATGGAAACGGTATAATCGATCAAGGTGTAAAAAGTCCAGATCGTTATTACGCAGGATCAGCTTTACCAACTTATACTTTTGCATTTAATCCATCTTACAGATATAAAAATTTTGACGCTTCTCTGTTATTGAGAGGTTCAGGAGGAAATAAAATCTATAACGGTTTACGCTCTAACTTAAGCAGAATGGAAAACATTGGTAAATCGAATGTCTTGGCAAGTGCTGTAGACCAAGGAATTTACACTTCTCCTTATGGTTCTGATTTATGGTTAGAAGACGGTTCATTCATTCGTTTAGAAAATCTTACTGCGGGATACAGTTTCCGTTTTACAGATAAATATATTGATACTATTAGACTTTCACTTACAGGAAGCAACTTATTCCTAATAACAGATTATTCAGGTATTGATCCAGAATTAAATGTAAGCGGCGGTGGAGATAACTTTGGAGGTGACAGAGGGATTTATCCTCGTACCAGAAGTGTGGCGTTTGGTTTGACTGTAAAATTTAAATAGTAAAAAGACATGAAAATTAAAAATATATTGATATTAGGAAGCTTGTGTTTCCTGACACTTTTTAGCTGTACAGATATAGACGAAAATGTGTACGATAAATACCCTGCAGAAGAATTTTACGGAACACCAGAAGGAGCAGACATTGCTCTAGCAAGTGTTTATGCTCAAGTACCTGGTGATTTCATTAGAGATAATGCTTCTGGTGTTGGTTATGCGGGAGCAGATAATGGCTGGTACGACATGAACTGTATGTCATCAGACGAACAGGTTATTCCGCACAGAAATACGGGAGACTGGCGGCAGGATTTTGCCCGTTTGCACAAACACGAATGGTTACCAACAGATTTTATCATCAACAACACTTGGAACTGGCTTTACAAATCTATTTTCAATGCCAATTTAGCGGTGAGTTTATTAGAAAAATCTAATGCCGAGGCTTCTAAAATTGCCGAAGCAAAAGTGCTAAGAGCTTTCTTTTATTATTTATTAATTGATGATTTTGGAGATGTTCCATTTTTCACCGATAATAATATTACCGTTGATAAAATACCGCAATCGAGCCGTGCAGAAGTTTTCAATTTTATTGTAAAAGAACTAACTGATAATGTTGAATTATTATCTGGAACAAGAGGCGGAAACTACTACGGAAGATTCAACAAATGGGCGGGCTATACTTTATTAGCAAAAGTATATTTGAATGCTCAAGTTTACACAGGAACTCCAAAATGGAATGAATGTTTAGCGACTTGTAACAAAGTAGCCGAAGGCGGATTTTCACTTCATTCAGGCGCTGTGGATACAGCAAATCCATTAGGAAGTAAGTATTATGAATTATTTGGAGATGTACTTCCAGAAGATGAAACGATTTTACCAATTTACGCAACACTAGATGTTGTCTCTCGTAACATCTATGCAGTTCGCAGTTTATTTGGTCCGCATGCACAAGCATTATTTGGTTTCAGTGGCTGGAATGGTACAATTGTTCCGAAAGAATTTTTCTTAAAATATGATGCGAATGATATTCGTCGAAAACAATTTTTATTTGGAGAACAGCAAGGCGGTTATAATTATACGCTTAATGTTGCTTCATTAGATAATCCTGGTGCAGATCCGCAGGCGGGTGTGCGTAATGTGAAATTTTATCCTGTTGCACCAAGAACCGGCGATGGGGCTTCAAACGATTTTCCAATTTTTAGATACGCTGATGTTATTTTAATGATGGCAGAATGTAATACTCGTTTAGGAAATACTGGAGCGGCAAAACCTTTTATTGATCAAATTAGACAACGTGCGGGATTAAATGCATTAGATCATGACCCAACTCTTGATGATATTTACAATGAGAGAGGATTCGAACTAAACTGGGAAGGACACAGAAGACAAGACATGATTCGTTTTGACAAATTTTTATTGGCAAATGAATTCAGACCTGCATCTCCTGCTTTCAGAAAATTGTTCCCAATTCCAACGGCGACTTTAGATGCTAATCGCGGATTAAAACAAAACCCAGGTTACTAAAAACAAAAACTATCATGAAAAAATATATCAATAAATTATTCATATTAGGCAGTTTGCTTTTCTTGGGTTCATCCTGCGAAAGCGATGCCGAATTAACAACATTAAAAGTTGTTAGTTTCCCTTCAGAAATTACAGTTTCATCCAATACAATCGTATTGACAGAAGACATTGCAGAAGATCAGGTATTACTTGTTTCATGGCCAGAAGTTACTTTTCCTGTTGAAGCTCCTGTAACATATGCACTGCAATTTGATTTGGTGGGAGATACAAGCGTAGCTGACGCTTGGCAAAAAGCAAAAAGAATTGAAGTTGGAACAGATGTTTTAAGCAAAACCTTAATCGGACAAGATTTAAACAAAATTGCAGTCGATTTAGGACTTCCAATAGATGTTGAAGGAAAATTAGTTGTTCGTGTAGAAGCAACAATGGATCGTAAAGTGTATTCAAACCCTATTACTTTGACCATTACTCCTTACGAAAAAAGTGTTGTTTTTGGTGAAATTTATATGCCGGGAGCGTATCAAGGAGAATGGAATGTAGATACAGCACTTGCTTTACCTGCTATCGCAAAAGGTATTTATCAAGGCTATGTAACTGTTCTTCCGGGTTATGGAACTGTATTTAAATTAAATCAGGGCAGAAACTGGGAGCAATACTACGGCGCTGGAGCTACAAACAACGATTTACAAAACATGAGCACTGCCGATTTCAGCCTTCCCGGAACAGGTTCGTACCAAGTAAAAGTGAATCTCAATACTTTAAAATGGACGGCGACTCCGTATTCATGGGGAATTGTAGGTGATGCAACAGCTGGAAGCTGGGATAACAGCACACCAATGAACTATGATTATCAAACAAAAACATGGAAAATTACTGTTGATCTCGTTCCTGGGAATGTCAAATTCAGATTGAATAACAGCTGGACAATCAATTATGGACCTAAAAACACCACAGACGGATTGGTTTATCTGGACGATCAAGGTTCTTACTATGTGGGCGAAGGCGGCACTTATGAAATTACATTCAAAATAAATGATGTTGATCCTGCGGCTCTTGGATATCCAGCAACTGCGGCATACACAATAACAAAAAAATAGATAAAAATTTAAGTTAAGTTTGGTTTGAGTTTACCTGTCTTTTTACTTCGAAAGGCAGGTTACTTCTCAACCGCTTAAAAACATAAAAAGTAAAATCATGAAATTTAATATAAAAATCGTTTACGCATTCCTGCTCACATTGGCATTTGTTTCGTGCAGTTCTTCTGATAACGATAACAATTCAGAGCCAGACTCTCCTTATACACAATATGGAGCTCCTTTTGATAAAATGCCCAAAAAAGAAGATGCCATCATTTATCAGGTAAATATTCGAGCATTTAGTCAGGCTGGAACACTAAAAGGAGTACAGGATAGATTGGCACAAATTCAGGAACTGGGTGCAAATGTCATTTATTTAATGCCTGTTTATCCTGTTGGAAAAGAAAGAGCAACCGGCGAATTAGGATCTCCTTATGCCGTTAAAGATTATAAAGCTGTAAATCCAGATTTTGGAACAGCCGCAAGATCTTCAAACTTTAGTCGAAGAAGCGCACAAGAAAAACATGGCAGTTGTTTTAGACTGGGTTGCCAATCATACCGCTTGGGATAACGCTTGGATTACACAACATCCAGACTGGTATCAAAAAGATGCAGATGGTAAAATTATAATTCCACCTGGAACTAATTATAATGATGTCGCGCAGTTAAATTTCAATAATACCGAAATGAAAGATGCCATGATCGATGCTATGTCCTATTGGGTTTACAATGCAAACATAGACGGTTTCAGATGCGATTATGCTGATTTTGTTCCAAACAATTTCTGGTCAGATGCAATTACTAAATTGAGAAAAATCAAGAAGAACCAAACTATCTTAATGCTTGCTGAAGGTTCTAAAGTAAATCATTTTGCTTCTGGTTTTGATTATACTTTTGGTTTCAATTTCTTTTATACGATAGAACAGCTTTTCAAAGAAAAAAAATCGGCCACTACCCTTCAGGATTCAAATGCAACAGAATATGCTAACAATTACAATCCAGAAAACAGAGTTGTTCGATACACCAGCAACCATGATGTAAACCTTTCTGACGGAACGCCTTTAGAACTTTTTGGAGGTAAAAAAGGATCGCTTGCCATGTTTGTTGTAGCGACTTATTTAAAATCGGTTCCAATGATTTACAACGGACAGGAAATTGGATACAACAAAAGATTAAATTATTTCGCGAGAACACCAATTGACTGGTCGACTGCGGATAATGAAATGCTGGCAGAATACAAAAAGATCATTGCTTTCAGAAACACAAGTGCAAGCTGTTAAAACAGGAGAATTTACAGGTTACAGCAGTGATGCCGTTAGCGCTTTTACCATGATAAAAGACACTGAAAAAGTTTTTGTGCTTTCTAATTTAACAGATTCAACAGTAAAACATCTTATTCCTTCAACATTAAAAGGAAGCTGGAAAGATGCTTTTACAGGAGCGAAGCAGTAACAGTTGGCTCAGATGTAACATTGCGACCTTATCAATATTTAATATTGAAAAACTAATGTCAATGCGACTTTAAAACCTAAATTTGCACAAAACTATATAAAATGAATTTTCAATATCAAAAATCCTTGCTTCAAATTTGTTTGAGCAAAAAAACAGCGCTTTTATTTTTCGTATTCCTTTGTACCTTTTGGCTTCAGGCACAAGAAATAACTTCGCCAGACAAAAATCTTTCTTTAAAATTTGAATTAAAAGAAGGCGGTATTCCGTCTTACCAATTATCATACAAACAAAAAGCAGTTATTAAACCAAGTACTTTAGGTTTAGAATTGCAAAATATGCCTTCGTTTTTAGATGGTTTTACCGTTACAAATACTGCTCAATCTGCTGTTGATGAAAATTGGAATCCAGTTTTAGGCGAAGAAAAAACAATTCGCAATCAGTACAACGAATTGGTTATCACTTTAGCTCAGGCAAAAAACAACAATAGATTTATTCGTATTCGTTTCCGTTTATTCGACGACGGATTGGGATTTAGATATGAATTTCCAAAACAAAATGATTTGAGTTATTTCGTAATTAAAGAAGAGCGTTCTCAATTTAATTTGGCTGGAAATCACAAAATTTTCTGGATTCCGGGAGATTATGATACCAACGAATATGCCTATACGACTTCAAAAATTTCAGAGATTCCTTCATTGATGAAAAAAGCAACGATTGAAATCAATGCACAGCGACCAATCAAAGAATTGTCTGTACAAACGCCGTCAATGATGAAATCTGATAATGGTTTATACATCAACATTCACGAAGCGGGATTAATTAATTATCCAGCAATGTATCTTGAAGTTGATGCTGTAAACAACAAAATGATTAGTCATTTAGCACCAGATGCAGTTGGCGCAAAAGGTTATATGCAGACAGATGCGCAGTCGCCTTGGAGAACTATTGTAGTAAGCGATAAAGCAACAGATATTTTGGCATCGAAATTAATCCTGAATCTTAATGACCCAACAACTTACAAAGATGTTTCTTGGATTAAACCGGTAAAATATATCGGGATTTGGTGGGAATATTTCGTAGCAGGAAAAAGTACATGGGCCTTTGGAAAAGAAAACAATGTAAAAATGACGGATGATTTTACGAAACTTACGCCAAACGGAAAACACGGTGCTACAACAGAACGTGCTAAAGAATACATTGATTTTGCTTCTAAAAATGGTTTTGATGCCATTCTTATCGAAGGCTGGAACATTGGCTGGGAAGACTGGATTGGCAACTGGAAAGAAGATGTTTTTGACTATGTAACGGCTTATCCAGATTTTGATGTAAAAGCAGTTCATGCTTATGCGGCTTCAAAAGGTGTAAAAATTATCATGCACCACGAAACTTCAGGATCTGCAACAAATTATGAGCGTCGATTAGATCGTGCATTTCAATTTATGAATGACAATGGTTATGACGCTGTAAAAACTGGTTATGTTGGACAGATTATTCCGCGTGGTGAACACCATGACGGGCAATGGATGGTCAATCATTATATTAATGTGGCCAAACGTGCGACTGATTATAAAATTATGGTCAACAGCCATGAAGCGGTTCGTCCAACTGGTCTAAACAGAACTTTCCCAAACTGGATTGCTCAGGAATCGGCTCGCGGAACTGAATTCGAATCTATGGGAGGTTTAGCGCCAGATCATACTACGATTTTACCTTTTACAAGATTAATGGGAGGTCCAATGGATTACACGCCAGGAATTTTCCAGACTGATCTTTCCTATTATGGAACAGGAAGTTCACAACGAGTTAATACCACTTTGGTAAAACAATTAGCTTATTATGTGACGATGTACAGTCCGTTGCAGATGGCGACCGATATTCCGGGGAATTACGAGCGTTTTCCAGATGCATTTCAGTTTATTAAAGACGTTGCTGTAGATTGGGATAACAGTTATATTTTAGAAGCTGAACCTGGAGATTATATTACAATTGCACGTAAAGCAAAAGGTAAAAACGAATGGTTTATTGGCGGCATTACAGATGAAAATACCAGAACAGCCAACATTTCTTTTGACTATTTACCTACAGGAAAAACTTTCATCGCTACGATTTATGCTGATGCTAAAGAGGCAAACTGGAATAAAAATCCACAAAAATATACTGTCACAAAAGTTGTTGTAAATTCAAAAAGCAAACTGAAACAGTATTTAGCTCCAGGCGGTGGTGTTGCCATCAGCATTAAAGAAGGAAATACTTCAGAATTAAAAGGATTGAAAAAGTTGTAAAATTTCACAACAAATAATAATAAAAAAGGAACTCTATTTTCAAAAAGAGTTCCTTTTTCTATTTTTTAGAAAGAATAATTCAGGGCAAACCCAAAATCATTTTGTGATGTAATTTCGTTTTTTATGATTGCAGGCTTAAATGCCAATTTTTCGTCAACATTAAATTGTGATAAAGAAGCATCGATGTTAGCATCAATAATATTTAAAATATAAAACCCCACCATAAACAGTGCAGATAAATCTCTGTTTCGTTGAAATTGCTTTTGAGCAGAAATCAATTGGCTTTCACTTAATCCAGCCAAAAATTCAGAACCACTTTGAGTACCTCCTAATCTATTTTTATATTCATCTCTGTACAAATTGTATTTTTTTTGATTATCAAAATACAAATAGGCACTTGTACCGATTGCGCCATAAACTAAAGGAACTTTCCAATATTTTTTATTATAAATCTGTCCTAAACCTGGTAAAACAGCCGAATAAAACGCCGCTTTTGAAGGACGAAGTGGATCAATTTCAACTGATTGAATAGAATCTTTTGAAATGATTTCAGTTTTTTCCTGAGCGAAAATTGAAGTTAATCCGAAAAATAAAAGTAAAAGAATGAACTTACTCTTCATATAAAATTGGCTTTGAAAATTTGGGTCAAAGAAAACTTTTTGTTTTAAGATTATTCTTAAATAAAAGATAAATAAACCTTAATTTTCAAACCATCTAATTGTCAATTACATATGTCTTAAAAATAAAAATAATACTACATTTTTTGCAATTTTCAACTTAAAACTGTTACTTTGCAATATGAAAACTACAGTAGTAAATAAAGAAGTTATTAAAAAAGCAATTATCAAAATGCGTGAAGATAAGATTGCTGTGCGTTCTTTTTTGCAAGGAAAAACTTCTGCCGAAACCTTAACTTCAAAAGGTATCAAACTTGTTAAAACAATATAATTATTCGTTTAACTCCAATTCTGGTTATTATAGTTTTTTCACAAAAAGACAAATTGAATACAGAGTTGCCTTTTATGAAGATTTCACATTAGAATCATGCAATAGTGGTGCTAAAGAACTTGGTAATGTCTATCAAATAACTATCGATAAAATTGGTAATGAACCTGCTTTGTATGATAGAATGGTTTCAGAAACAATTAAACACATTGTAATTTCTTTTTTTGAGAGTATTCAAGATGCATTAATTTACATTTGTGATGATAATGATAAAAAGGCTTTTCAAAGATTTTCCGCTTTTGATAGGTGGTATAATAACAGCAAAATGACAAATCATATTAAAAAACTTAACAATGTTATAGAATTTGATTCTGATAATGAAATCATCAAACTTTATACTTCATTAATGTTTCATAAAGATAATACCTATGCAGAAAACATTGAGACCACATTTAATAATATAAGGAATACCTTAAATGGTGAAAAACCATAATATTCTTTAATTACAAAAACCGATATATTTCTATATCGGTTTTTATTTATTTGAACAACTTACGAATCTTATTCCCCCAACATCTCCATTAATTCCAAAGCTCGTTTTGTAGATTTTACATTATCAAAAGTCAATAAAAGACGTAAACCATTTGGTGTCTGTTTTTCTTTCATTGTACAAAGATTACTGTGCATTGTCACAAATTTTATCATTTTATGAAAACGCTTAGATTGATAATAATCAGACTGTTGATCGGAGACGAAATAACCAATCATTTTGCCTTTTTTCATCACTAATTTCTCAATTCCTACAGCTGTAGCAATCCACTTGATGCGAATACTGTTCATCAGGGCATTCGCGCGCGGAGGCATTGGTCCAAAACGGTCAATTAATTTGTTTTGGAAAATAACCAGTTCTTCTTCATTTTTCACAGAACCTAATTCGTTATACAAACTCAAACGCTCGGTGACGTTATTGATATATTCATCAGAAAACAACAACTCAAAATCCGTATCAATCTGTAAATCTTTTACGTATTCCTTAGTTTCAATATCATTTTCTTCCGGATATAAATCTTTGAATTCGTTTTCTTTCAATTCCTCAATGGCTTCGTTCATGATTTTTTGGTACGTATCAAAACCAATTTCATTAATGAAACCACTCTGTTCGCCACCTAATAAATCTCCCGCTCCACGAATTTCAAGATCTTTCATCGCGATATTGAAACCGCTTCCCAATTCGCTGAATTGTTCCAAAGCCTGAATACGTTTTCTGGCATCTTCGGTCATGGATGAATACGGCGGACAGATAAAATAACAGAATGCTTTTTTATTGCTTCGTCCTACACGGCCGCGCATTTGATGCAAATCTGACAATCCGAAATTATTGGCATTATTAATAAAAATGGTATTCGCATTTGGCACGTCAAGTCCACTTTCGATAATTGTCGTTGCAACCAAAACATCAAAATCTCCGTTCATAAAACCTAACATCAATTCCTCGAGTTTCGCGCCGTCCATTTGTCCGTGACCAATTCCCACTCTTGCATTTGGGACCAAACGCTGAATCATTCCGGCAACTTCTTTTATATTTTCGATGCGGTTATTGATGAAGAAAACTTGTCCGTTTCTTTGAATTTCATACGAAATCGCATCACGAATTACTTCTTCATTAAAACCAACAACATTCGTTTCAATCGGATAACGATTTGGCGGAGGTGTTGTAATTACCGATAAATCGCGCGCCGCCATCAATGAAAACTGAAGCGTTCTCGGAATTGGTGTTGCTGTTAATGTCAGCGTATCTACATTCGCGACAATCGTTTTTAATTTATCTTTTACGTTAACGCCAAACTTTTGTTCCTCATCAACAATCAACAAACCTAAGTCTTTAAAAACAACATTTTTATTGACTAATTGATGTGTTCCAATTACGATATCGAGTTTTCCTTCGGCTAAATCTTTTAGCGTTTGTGCTTTTTGTTTTGCCGTTCTAAATCGGTTTAAATAGCCCACAGAAACTGGCATATCTTTTAAACGCTCTGAGAAAGTTCTAAAATGCTGGTACGCCAAAATAGTTGTCGGAACCAAAACCGCAACCTGTTTGCTGTTATCGACCGCTTTAAAAGCCGCACGAATGGCAACTTCTGTTTTTCCGAAACCTACATCACCGCAAACCAAACGATCCATTGGACGATCGCTTTCCATGTCGGCTTTTACTTCCTGCGTTGATTTGGTTTGATCCGGCGTATCTTCATAAATAAACGAACTTTCTAATTCGTTCTGCAAATAACTGTCAGGCGCGAACTGAAATCCTTTTTCTAAACGACGTTTTGCATACAACTGAATCAAGTTGAACGCAATATGTTTGACACGCGCTTTGGTTTTTTGTTTTAAAAGCTTCCAGGCGTTCGATCCTAATTTGTAGATTTTTGGAGGTGTTCCGTCTTTTCCGTTGTATTTGGATATTTTATGAAGCGAGTGAATACTCACATACACAATATCATTATCGGCATAAACCAGTTTTATGGCTTCCTGCGTTTTACCTTCAACTTGAATTTTCTGCAATCCACCGAATTTCCCAATTCCATGATCGATGTGCGTCACGTAATCGCCAACAGAAAGTGCGGTCAATTCTTTTAGCGTGATATTCTGTTTTTTAGAATACCCATTTTTGATGTTGAATTTATGATAACGCTCAAAAATCTGATGATCGGTGTAAGCCGTTATCTGATTTTCCTCATCAATAAAACCTTGGTACAAAGGCAGTACAATAGTATTATATTGTTTTCTGATATTTTCTGAATTAGCTTCATCTAAACTTTCAAAAATATCATGAAAACGTTTGGCCTGCGTTTCATTCGAACAGAATAAATAATTTTTATATCCGTTAAAATGATTGTCGCTCAGATTATTCAATAATAAATCAAATTGTTTATTGAAAGAAGGCTGAGGCTGAATATGAAATTCGAATTTTTTAGTGATTTTAAAAATAGGTTTTGAAGCCAATTCGACAATCGAAAAATCCAATGCTCGTTTGATAAATGAACTTTGATTTAGAAATAATTGCTCTGGCTGGGCATGTTTTATTTCTTTCGAAAGCTTCTCAAAAGCTTCTTCTGCCCTTGCAAATTGTTTGTCTAACTGACTAAAAAGTCCGTCGGTATTTTGAATAAAAATCACGGTTTTCTCCGCAATATAATCTAAGAAACTTTCTCTGTTTTCCTGAAATATCTTGTTTTCAACATTCGGGATAATCGTAATTTTTTTATGTGTTTCTACCGATAACTGCGTCTCAACATCAAAACTTCTAATGCTGTCTACTTCATTTCCAAAAAACTCTATTCTGTACGGATGATCGTTTGAAAAAGAAAAAACATCAACAATTCCGCCTCGAACCGAAAATTCACCTGGTTCTGTAATAAAATCGACTCTTTTAAATTCGTATTCAAACAAAACTTCGTTGATAAAGTCAATCGAAATTTTATCGTTTAAAGAGACTTTTAAAGTGTTTTTATCTAATTGCTGACGCGTAACTACTTTCTCGAAAAGCGCTTCGGGATACGTAACAATTATGGCTGGTTTTTTTCTGGAATTGATTCTGTTTAAAACCTCAGCGCGAAGCAAAACATTGGCATTATCTGTTTCATCAACTTGATATGGACGACGAAATGAAGCGGGATAAAATAAAACATCCTGCTCTCCAATCATCTGCTCCAAATCATTTAGGTAATAAGCGGCTTCTTCTTTGTTGTCTAAAACAATTAAAAAAGGCAGTTCTGTTTTCTTAAAAACAGATCGAATTACAAATGAAACTGCAGAACCCAGCAAACCGCCGAGATGCATTTTTATCTGATTCTCTTCCAGTAAATTTGATGCAATCTCCTGTGCTTTTGGCAGATTGTCGTATATCGTATATAAAGCGTTTTTACTCAACTTTTGGTGTATTTTGATCTAGTGGCGGCGCAGAACTCGGAATCGCGCGCGTTGTGTCTAACATTTTAAGGAAATCTGCTTCTCCTTCCTCTTTTGGAATTTTGGCTTTTTCGACAACTTTATCCATTTGTCGCTCCAAAGAAATCAGTTCTTTATTGATTTCCTGAACTAAAAAAACCACTTTATCATCTGGAACTTGGTTTAGATGAATAAATAAATCCAGCATTCTTATTTTAGTAATTAAAATAGAAATACGGCTTTTTATTGGAGGCACATTAAATTCTGGCGGAATATTGTTATTTAAAGCCATTGCTTTCTTAGAAATCGCTCTTGACTTTTTTTGGAATGCGCCAATTGTTTTTCTTGGTTTATCGCCAATCTCTTTATTGAAATCACGCCATTCTGTCCATGAGTTTAATTTTTGTTCTGCAATTTCATTGATCGGTTCCTCAAGAAACGTCCAGCCTTTATTAATATTATTAAAAATAGCTTCTTTCTTTTTTGCCTCTTTCGCATTTTCTGCAAGACGTTTTTCATCTGCGTTTTGGCAGGAATACATTGCGGTAATCAAAAGTAGAAAAAGAGATATCTTATATTTCATCTGGTAAAACATTAAGTCGCAAAGTTACAAAGTAAATTTACAATTACGAATTCTGATTTTTGTTAGAAAACATATAAAATTCTGATAAGTTTTTGGAATCTATATATGAGAATTTTTACCGCAAAGCACGCAAAAATTTTAATTTACAGAAAGTTTAGAAAAAAAAAGTTCGCAAAGCTAGTTCAACATCTAATTGGTCTTTTTTTTGAGGAAACATATAAAATTCTGATAAGTTTTTTGAATCTATATATGAGAATTTTTACCGCAAAGCACACAAAAATTTTAATTTACAGAAAGTTTAGAAAACAAAAAGTTCGCAAAGCTAGTTCAACATCTAGTTGCTCTTTTTTTGAGGAAACGTATAAAATTCTGATAACTTTTTTTTTGGAATCTATATATGAGAATTTTTACCGCAAAGCACACAAAAATTTTAATTTACAGAAAGTTTAGAAAACAAAAAGTTCGAAAAGCTAGTTGAACATCTAGTTGGTCTTTTTTTGAGGAAACGTATAAAATTCTGATAAGTTTTGCAACAGAATTTAACCGCAAGGAACACTGCTAATTTATCTTATAGTAGGTTTAGAAAAACACAAAGTTCGAAAAATCTATTCAACATCTAGCTTTGCGAACTTTGTGTTTTCTAAAACTGCTTAATTTAAAAAACTTTGCGCGCTTTGCGGTTAAATTTTTAATTCGAGAATAATCCAACAAACAAACTTTTTCATTATTGAATTTATAAATTTTACTTCTAAAAAACACATGTAATTGCGAAAACGTTATATTTGTGTCTCTAAAATCATTAAAAATGAATCCTAAAATATTGATCATTGGCGCCTGCGGTCAGATTGGAACTGAACTGACGCAAAAACTGCGCAAATTATACGGAACCGAAAATGTAATCGCTTCTGATATTCGAAAATTAAATACTGACGTTGTTAACTCAGGACCTTTTGAAGTGGTCAATGCTTTAGATTTTAATCAAATTGAACATTTAGTAGAAGTTCACAAAATTACAGATGTGTATTTGATGGTCGCACTTTTATCTGCTACAGCTGAAAAAAATCCTGCTTTTGCTTGGGACTTGAATATGAATTCTCTTTTTCATGTTTTAAATTTAGCGAAAGCAAAAAAATTAAGAAGATTTTCTGGCCTTCAAGTATTGCTGTTTTTGGACCAACAACTCCAAAAGAAAATACGCCGCAATATACCGTTATGGAACCTTCTACAGTTTACGGAATTAGTAAACAAGCGGGCGAAAGATGGTGCGAATATTACCATAATATTTACGGCGTTGATGTTCGCAGTATTCGTTATCCAGGTTTAATCAGCTGGTCTACTCCTCCAGGCGGCGGGACTACAGATTATGCTGTTGACATTTTTTATAAAGCTATTGCTGATAAAAAATACGAATGCTTCTTATCATCAGAAACCAAAATGCCAATGATGTATATGGATGACGCGATCGATGCAACGATTAAAATTATGCAGGCACCAGAAGATCAAATAAAAATACATTCTTCGTATAATTTAGCGGCAATGAGTTTTACTCCGACAGAAATTGCAAATGAGATTAAGAAACATATTCCAGATTTTGAAATTACTTACAATCCAGATTTCCGTCAGAAAATTGCGGACAGCTGGCCGGCAAGTATTGACGATTCATCTGCAAGGGAAGACTGGAACTGGAATCATAAATTTGATTTGGAATCGATGACAAAAGATATGATTGAGCATTTGAGCTAAATCTAAAACAGTAAAATATACCTTGGCGTGTTATTCTAAAAAAGATACTTTTAGGATGACACGTTTTTTTATATTTAATTTTCAGATAAGAATTGTTGATTGCATAATTTCTTTACATTTGATGGCGTTTACTTATTTTTAAGTTTATTCAAAAATCATCAATCAAAATCACAACGAAAACATTAATCAAATGACAAATTCTTATCATCCTGTCGAACAAAGCAAAAGAACTGCAATTGTCGACATACTTCGGGGCTGGGCTATTTTAGGAGTAGCTATTGGCAATTATCAAGATTTTTTATACATTGGAGTAGAAAGAGAAATTAAATTCGATACTTTTTCAGAAATACTTCAAATCGTTAACCGCTATCTTTTCTCAGCAAAATCCTGGACATTATTAACGTTATTATTTGGCTACGGATTTGCTATCTTAATTAACAACGTGGCTTCTAAAGGTAAAAATCCTGTTACCTTTTTTGCCTGGCGAATGCTTTTGCTTTTTGTATTAGCTTTTATCAATTCGTCGTTTTGGCTTGGCGATATTTTAAAAGATTATGCTTTTTTAGGACTTGTATTACTGCTTTTTTATAAAAGTTCCACACGAACATTAAGCATTATTTGTGCTTTTATTTTTCTGACTATTCCTTTTTTAATGGCTTATGTCAACACTTTTAAGATTGAGCATATAGTAATTGCCACAAATCCTGAATATCTAAAATTATATCATTCTGGCAACTGGATTGAGTTTTTCAGATTTAATTTACTGGCTTCTTTTTACGAACAAATTATTATTCCGGGTTACGCCATTACTGCTCATTATGTAATGCTGGGCTGTATGCTTTTTTGGATTTCTGCTTCAAAAACTAAACTTTTTTAACCGTTTAACAGAATTGAAAAAGCTTTTAAAATATGTTTGTATTATCAGTTTTGTATGCTCTGTATTTATCGGAGTCGGATTTTTTATTGCCGTACAAAACAAAGCTGGTTTTTTAAAATTCTTTCATCCGCTTTATTGGCTGGTTTTGTGCACAATGTTTTTTATTGCAACGGGAATTTCGCTGTTATATACTAATGGAAAACTAAAAACTATTTTCAGTTATTTTAGTGCTGGAGGCAAAATGACGCTGACCAATTATATGAGCCAAAATATTCTGGCAAGCATTTCTTTTCTCTGGAATTGGTTTTGGAATAGCCGACTCAATGCCGTATTGGTTTTACTTTTTACTGGCCATATTTATATTCATAATTCAATTATTTATAAGCAAATGGTGGCTTTCAAAATACAATTACGGACCAATTGAATGGTTATGGAGATCTGCAAGTTACAGGGAATTTGTTCCTTTTAAGAAAACGCATACTGAGATTGCTATTGATATAAAAACAGTATAATCTCCACATTTTTTGAATAAACTTGAAATAAAAAAAGCCCTTAAAACTAAATTTAAGGGCTTTCTTTATAATTAATTCTTTGAGATTATTTCACTTCAAAAACATTATTTGCGGCTTTAACATCTGCCATTAATCCGCTTGGATCGATAGTGATTTTTTTGACTGCTGTTTTGTTTTTATCGATTGTAAAGCTATAGTTTTGTCGCGCCCAAGCCCAGTCTTCTAAAACCGTTCTTTTTTGATTTGGATTTGGATTCGGTTTAATGAAATTCATCATTCTTAAAGGAATGTAGAATGTTTCAGAAGTTCCGTCTGTGTAATCCACTTTTAAATCGATTGGCATTGGCATTCTTCCAATTCTCTCCAGCGTTACGGTTGTTTTTTCAGAATTGTCTGCAACATCTTTAATACCGTAATCGATTGTATTTAGTGTTTGTGTCCAATCTATTAAATACCAGTCTAACTCAGCTCCAGAAACTCTTTCTGCTGTTCTTTTGATATCATTTGGAGTTGGATGTTTGAATTTAAAATCGTTAAAATATCTTTTTAAAGTTGCATCAACGTTTTCTTTTCCAATTACATATTCTAATTGCGAAAGGAAAAGACTTCCTTTTATATAAGATGAAATGCTGTACGGACGATTTTCGTCATAACGATCTCCGTGCGTGCTTTGTGGTCGCTCTTTTCCTGAGTTTACCAAATTGTAATAAGCGAGATAATTTCCTTTAAATGGGTTTACTTCTTTTTTATCGCCTTTCAATTCGTTCAAAGCACTGTCTTCGATGTAAGTTGTAAAACCTTCATCCATCCAAGGATGTTTTGATTCGTTTGAAGCTAAAATGTGCTGGAACCAAGAGTGTCCTAATTCATGCGTTGCAGTTCCAAGAATTCCTTCAAGAGTTCCGTTTCCTAACATTAAAGTACACATTGCATATTCCATTCCGCCGTCGCCGCCTTGAATAAATGAGTATTGTTTGTACGGATAAGCACCAACTCTTTGGTTGTAATAATCCATTACTTTTACCATTAACGGTTCTAGCTGTTTCCAGTTTGCTGTAACTTTTGGATTGTTTTTGTAAAAGAAATGCAAATCAACATCGTTTGGACCTTTTACAATATCATGCGCATATTCTTTGTCTGTTTGCCCAAGTAAAATCGTGAACATTTGGCGCAATAAAATGCCATGTAAGCGTTTTTGCCTTTTTTAGGATAGGTAACGGTTACACCTTCATCTTCATAACCATGTCCAATTGAATTTTTATCTTGCAAATATCCAGAACCACCAATTGTATAGTCTTTGTCTATTGTAATTTTTACATCAAAATTACCCCAAACTCCGTGAAATTCTCTGGCAATGTATGGATCTGCGTGCCATCCTTCGAAATCAAATTCGGCTAATTTTGGATACCATTGTGACATTGAAAGTTCTATTCCTTCAGAATTGTTTCTTCCAGAACGGCGAATTTGCACTGGAACTTGTCCGTCAAAATCTAATGTAAAAGTAGTTTTAGAATTTGGTAAAATCGGTTTAGCCAAAGTCACTTCTAAAATAGTTCCTGAAACTCTTGTCTGCGCAATTGCACCATCTTGTTTGAAATTTGTAATTTTTAAAAATCCAATTTCATTTGGTTTTAAAGTTTCAATTCGGCTTTGCTTGATATCTTTTCCATCTGCACCTTTTGTTTTAGTTACCATTCTTCCGTCTGGATCTTTAATAAAATGAAGGCGTGCATCCATTTCGCTTCCTGGTTGAAAAGCGTTTGGAAACAAATGATAGAATACTTTTCTTAAAGTATCAGAAGAATTATTGGTATAAACCAATTCTTGTTTTCCTTTATACTGATAGTTTTTCACATCCATTGAAACCTCCATTTTGTAATCGGCGTCTTCGCTGCCAATATGGGGCGTTTTGGGCAAAAGCTGTATTTAAACCAAAGCTCAAGAAAGAGAGTAAAATAATTTTTCGCATGTTTATATGTAATAGAAAATGGAAGAGCGTGAACTCTTCCATTTGATTAATAGTGTATTAAGCTTTATTTTTTAGACATTTTCTCAGCCATTAATAATGCGTTGTAAGCATTTACCATTTTTGCTGTTTTTGATGATTCTGCGAGAGAAACGGCAACTGGTTTTTCATTTGGATTTTCACTTTTCCCCAAAACAACTTTTGCAGGAAGTGCAACTCCAGAATCCATTAAAATCTTTTTCACTTGAGCGGCCTTTAACTTTGGATAGTAAGAACGAATTAACGCCGCAACACCCGCCGCATTTGGAGACGCCATTGAAGTTCCTTGTAAATACTTGTATTTGTTGTTTGGAACTGTTGCGTAAATTTCTTCTCCAGGAGCAAAAACGTCTACATTAATTTTTCCGAAGTTAGAAAAAGGTGCAATAACCGTTTCTCCATATTCTTTATTAATTGCTCCAATTGTGATCACGTTATCAGCAAATTCTTTTACGTTATCTTCAGAATCGTTTGGATAATTGATGTTTTTTGTTTCATCGATATTATATCCGTCGTTTCCTCGTCGCGTGTACAATTAAAACGTCTTTTTTAGCCGCATATTTAATAGCATCGTAAACCCACTGTTTGTGTGGAGAAAAGCTTTTTCCAAAACTTCCGTTAATTACTTTTGCCCCATTATCTACCGCATAACGAATTGCAAGTGCGATATCTTTATCGTACTCATCTCCGTCTGGCACCGCTCTAACTGTTAGAATTTCAACGTTTGGCGAAGCAACTCCATCTCCTCCTAAATTATTACCGCGAATTTGTGCAATGATTCCCGCAACGTGAGTTCCGTGAAGTGCTTTTTCTTTATCTGGACCAAAAACAATATTATTTCCGTAATGATTGTCTTTAATATCTTCTGGATTATCTCCTACGATTTTTCTTCCGTCAAATTCTTTATTTAAATTGTAATTTAACTGATCGTAGACTTGTTCTCTATATTCTTCAAAATCAGCTTCTGGATCGAAAGTTGATCCAGCGTTTGTAAAAATCTGAGTCATTATCGCTTTACTTCTCGCAACTTTTGGATCAGTTGAAGTTACAGCGCTTAAGTCTTCGATTTTGTATGTTGTTTTGTTCAGTTCCTTTTTAATTGTATTGTGAACATCAAGTAAAAAATCTACTTGTTCCTTGTCTTTTAAAGCTTCTTCGTATTTTTCAGTATACTGAGCCAAAGTCGCTTTATATTCTGCAGAACCGTCGTCTGCTTTTTTAGCAACACGTGTCATTTCAAGGTTTTCGTGAACAGCATTTCCTAGGAAATTCCATCCGTTAATGTCATCGATAAATCCGTTTTTATCGTCATCGATTCCGTTTCCTGGAATTTCTTTAGTATTTGTCCAAATCATTCCTTTTAGATCTTCGTGTTCGATATCAACACCAGAATCTACAATACCAACAATTACTTTCTGACCTTTTTTACCTTGCAGTAATTCTGTCAAAGCTCTATCAACACTCATTCCTGGGATAGAATCTTTTACCAAATCCAGGTGACTCCATCTTTTTAATTCATTTTCACTAACTGGTGCTTTTTTTACCACTGCCAAAGGGGCAACTATTGGTTGTTTTTGCACTGATTTTTGCGCTTGCAAATTAGCGCCGCAACCTGCTAAAACAAGTAATGCAAACGCAGATAATTTAAGAGGTTTTATATGACTCATGTATCTATAATTATATCTAAAGTTAAAAGATGGGTCTAAATTATGCTTTTTTGTTACAAAATACTAACAGTTAACAATGTGTTATGAAATTTTCAATAAAATTATTCAAAATCATAATTATCACAATCCTCTATAGATCAAATTATTAAACATAAAAATGATTCGTAAAAATATACTATGAATAAGAAAATTTTATTCAAAACTTAAAATAAACGACAAATAATATACTCTTTACGGTTTCACGTAAGGAATATTCAATTAATATACATACACTTGCGCGACCTAATCATAAACTCAATCTATGAAAACAAAACTACTTTTACTGCTGTTACTGGCAAATTTTTCTATTTATGCACAAACCAATTTAATCTCAAATGGAGATTTTGAAAATTGGGCATCTTCATCGCAACCAGATGACTGGAGCCGCTTCTTCAGTGGTCTTGTTTATCAGGATCCTGATTCTCAAAATGGAAATTCGAGTACTAAGATGGAAATAACGAGTGGTACTCTTAATTTTATTTATACCAGAATAAATTTTCCTATAGAAGCAGGTAAAACTTATCGCGTTACTGCATACCATAAACTGGTTTCAGGTTCTTTTACAAATGTTGAATTAAGCTTAATAGATTCTGATATTTGGCAGACAACAATCAAAAGCAGTATAGACAACACTACATCAGCTACTGGATGGAGAAAAATTGAGTTTGACTATACAGCGAGCTTCCAATAAAAATGTTGGAATTATGATTTATGCAAGAGGTACAGTAAACTCGCAAGTTTTAGTTGATAATGTTTCTGTAGTAGAAGCCCCTTCTCTTTATACCAATATTCCTGACTTAAATTTTGAAAACAAATTAATCGAGTTAGGAATTGATTCTGGTGCTGTTGATGGAAAAGTTTTAACATCAAAAATTGTCGCTGTACCTGCTTTGGATGTTTCTAGAAGTTCTATTTCGAATTTAACAGGAATCGAAGATTTTAAAGCGTTAACAAGTTTAACTGCAAACAAAAATCAAATAGTTACTATTAATCTTTCTAAAAACACTAAACTAACTTCGCTAGACGTAAGCGATAATCTTTTGACTAGTTTAGACATTAATGCCAATACATTATTAGAAAGTTTAAATTCTACTAAGAATAAATTAACTAATTTAGATGTTTCTAATAATAGTAAATTAACTTCTTTAGTTTGCGCAGATAATCAATTATCTACTATAGATGTATCCTCAAATACTTTGTTAACTGGTTTAAGTATCAATGCTAATAAAATTACTTCTTTAAACATTGAAAACAATCTGCTTTTAGTAGATTTAAATTGTTCAGGAAATCAATTAACGAGTTTGAACGTTGATAAAAATACTGCACTAAAATATTTGTGGTGTGGCGCAAATAAATTGACTTCTATAAATATTGATAAAAATACAGAATTAGATGATTTTCGTTGTGGAAACAATCAGTTAACAAGTTTAAATGTCAAAAACAATAAAAAACTACTCAATCTAAATTTTCAAATAAACAAGATTACTAGCTTAGATATTTCAACCAATACTTTACTAGATCAATTAATCTGCTACGAAAATGAACTAACTAGTTTGGATATTTCTCACAATTTAGATTTAAGTCTGTTAGCTTGCCAAGACAATAAGATTACAAGTATTGATATATCTAAACATCCTAAAATTTACGAAGTAGTTTGTAATAATAACAATCTGACATATCTGAATTTAAAAAATGGAAACAATATCAAATTTGAAACATTCTACACCACCTTTACAGGCAACCCAAACCTTAAGTGTATAATTGTAGACGATGCCGCATACTCTAACAATAATTGGGCAAACAAAAAAGACGCTGTCGCTTCTTATTCTAATGAACCTTGTCTAAGTTATACTTTAATTCCAGATATTAATTTCGAAAATACACTTATTGTCGCTGGTATCGATTCTGGAGTTGCAGATGGAAAAGTATTAACATCCAAAATCAACACCATAACTTCATTATTTATATACTCAAAAAATATTTCTGATCTTACTGGAATACAAGATTTCAAAGCTCTTCAACAACTTGATTGTGCTTCTAATAAACTAACAACAATTGATGTTTCAAATAATGTTAATCTTACATATTTAAGAGTTGAAAACAATCTCCTTACAACACTAGATATTTCCAAAAACATTAAATTAACCCAGTTAGGCTGTTATACTAATAAACTTACTTCTTTAGATTTAAGTTTTACTCCCTTGATAACAGAGCTTACAGTTAATAACAACCTTTTTACTTCTTTGGATGTAAGCAACTTAAAACTATTACGTTACCTGAACATTTCAAACTGTGAGCTACCGTCAATAGACTTAACCAATAATAAAGATTTAATTTCCTTTCAAGCCTCATCAAATAGATTCACTACACTAAATCTTTCTCAAAATAAAGAATTAATTTACTTAGGATTTAGTTTTAACCTACAGCTTCCATCTATAGATTTAAGTGCAAATACTAAATTAGAGTATTTAATTTCATCTTATACACTAGTTACTAAATTAGACTTAAGCACAAATGTCAATTTAAAAGCATTGACAATTAACAGCAGTCAAATAAGCGAACTGGATCTTAGAAGTAATAAACTTTTAATTGGTTTGTACCTTCAAAATAATTCGCAATTAAAAAAATTAGATTTAAGAAATGGAAAAAACAGTAACTTACTTGCTAATTATACCTTTATGTCTGGCACTAATGGTTCTCCTTCAACCACAACTTTTAAGGGTAATACGAAATTAACTTGTATAATGGTTGACGATGTTGCTTATTCTGATGCAAATTGGAGCACTTATAAAGATGCAAAAACTAACTTTAGCCTAGACTGTGTAGTATACACTTTAATACCTGACTCCAATTTTGAAGATAAATTAATTGCTCTACAAATTGATAAAGATGGTAAAAATGGAAAAGTAGCCACAGAAAGTATTGCATCAATTACATCACTAGATGTATCATCAAGTTCTATTAAAGATCTTACCGGAATACAGGATTTTACTTCTTTAAAAGTATTAAACTGCGCTGCAAACCAATTGACATCTTTAACTCCAGCAAACAATCCTTTATTAACAGATTTGAACTGTTCTTATAATTTACTAACAGTTCTGGATCTTAGCAAAAATCCTTCATTGACAGCATTAAATGTTTCAACCAATACTTTAAACACTCTTAATGTAAAAAATGGATTCAATACAAATATGGATTGGTTTAGTGTTAATTTTACTCGAAACGCCTCTTTAACTTGTATTCAGGTTGATAATGCAAAATACTCTAACGATACTTGGAACGGAAAATTAGACAAAACTTCATATTTTACAGAAGATTGTAACACTTTCACACTAATTCCTGACAGCAATTTTGAAGATGAATTAATTGCATTAAAAATTGATATTGATGGTAAAAATGGAAAAGTTTTAACTTCCACAATTGCAACTGTAAAAGATTTAAATGTACAGCTTAGCGACATTAAAGACTTAACTGGAATTCAAGACTTTACAGCTCTTGAGTTTTTAAACTGTCAATTCAATCTTTTAACTACATTAAATGTATCGAAAAATTTAAAGTTAATCGAATTGTACACCCATGGAAATGACCTGACAACTTTGAATTTATCAGCAAATACAGCTCTAACAACTTTGCAGGCCAACAAAAACAAACTGACTGATTTGGACTTGACTAAAAACAGCAAGTTGACTTATGTAAATGTGATGGAAAATTCTCTAAAAACTTTAAACCTTAAAAATGGTAACAACATCAACTTTACAGGGGCATTGCTAACTAAAAACAGTACTTTAACTTGTATTTTGGTTGATAATCCTTCATTAGCCGCTTCAAGCGACGTGTTTTTTAAAGATGCAACAGCGTCTTATTCTTCAACATGTTCTTTAGGCCTTGAAGATTCTATTTTCAATAAAGTTGCAATGTATCCAAATCCAACAAAAGGTGAAGTTTACATTAGTAATGTTTCATTAGACAAAGCAACAGTTTACAATTCATTAGGACAACTGGTAAAATCGTTTATTTTGGATGCATCAAATACAGATAATACAATTAATTTATCTGGTCTTCCAAGAGGAATTTATTATGTGTACTTAATTAATGGAGACGTCGCTTCTGCTAAAAAAATAATTGTAGAATAATTATAATTTGTTAAACTAAAAATCCCGTTTTCAGAAATGTTGAAAACGGGATTTTTTATTTTGAATTATTTGATTAAAAAATTTCTTCGCAGGTAAAAATATCTTTTAAACGAACACCTTTTTCGGTATGTTCTACCGTTATAATTTGATTGTGTGCATCGTGTTCCAAAAACAAATAATGATTATGATCTCGTCGCTGTATTCAAAAATTTTGACTTTTCCGGCATTGTCAGCAAAGGTCGCGTGTCGTAACCCATAACATACGGCGACGGAATATGCCCAGCTGTAGCCAATAAATCGGCACAAAAAACAATTGTTTTATCTTGGTATTTTATGTACGGAATCATTTGTTTTTCGGTGTGGCCGTCAACGTAGTAAATGTCAAAATTCAATTCTTTTGAGAAACCAAAATCAGTTTCGGGTCTTTCAATAAAATTTAATTGTCCGCTTTCCTGCATTGGCAAAATATTTTCAGACAAAAAAGACGCTTTTTCACGTGCGTTGGGTTGAGTTGCCCATTTCCAATGATTTTCATTTGTCCAAAATTTGGCATTTTTAAAAGCAGGCTCGTAACCTGTTTTATCCGAATTCCATTGAACACTTCCGCCGCAATGATCAAAATGAAGATGCGTCATAAAAACATCCGTAATATCATCTCTATTAAAACCATATTTCGCAAGAGATTTATCGATAGAATGCGATCCCCAAAGCGAATAATAACCAAAGAATTTTTCTGATTGTTTATCACCCATTCCGGTATCAATTAAAATAAGACGATTTCCATCTTCAATTAATAAACAGCGCGCGACAATATCAATTAAATTATTAGAATCGGCAGGATTTGTTTTGTTCCAAATTGTTTTCGGAACAACACCAAACATAGCACCACCGTCTAATTTAAAATTTCCAGATTCGATTGGATAAAGTTTCATGAGTTTGATTTTCTAAAAGAACAAAGCTAGCAAATACAAATTCCTTTGCTTGCAATTTATTTTAAAAAAAGCTATTCCAGTGTTATCGAAGTACTTCCCATTATTTCCTGTTTGTCGAAGAAATTCACAAAATAGGTTCCTTTTTTAAATTGATCATTTAGAATTCCGTACACATTTGCCGACTTACCTTGAAAATCTGTGCTCACAATAAAACTGTAAACCAGAGCTTTGTCATTTCCAAATTCAATCAATTTATTATCACCCAAAACATTATTTTTTTGATCTAATACTTGAATATAAAAGATTCTTTTTCCTGTTTTTGCAACAGCATTTCCGTTAACAGTAAAAATAGCTTTAAGCTTTTTAGTGTTTTTTGCTTTTGTCGTTTCTAATTCTGCTCCAGAGTTTTTTTCACGAAGTGCAATTACCTTAAAATTGCTCAGAGAAAGTTTTGATGCATCTTTTAAAGTAGTTTCTAATTGCTTTTGTTTCGAAATAAGAGTATCATTTTGTGCCTTTTGCTGATACATTACAACATTCTGACTTTCAATTTCTGTCAATAAATTTTTATTCTGAGATTTCAGTTTCTTAATTTCGGACACTTTACCTTCCAATGAAGAATTCAAATCTGAAAGTTGGTTTCTAAAAATTTTAATCTGCGGCGCAGATGGATTTTGAGAAGCCTTTATAATTTCCATCAAATTCTCAACATTCTTACGTTCCAGTTCCAGTTCTTGAGAGAGTGTCGTTTTTTCTAAAATAGCAATATCGTAAGCCACTTTTAGTGTACTTAAAGAGTCTAAAATATTTTTCTGCTCGCTGTTTTCCTTATTAACAAACGGAATTTTAGACACATTATCTTTTTTGACTTCATTTTCGTGTGTATCAGATTCATTGCTAAAAACCAAGAACGCGACACCTACTCCAAAAACAAAGAATATTGCAAAAAAGATTTTCAGCCAATTATTATTATGTTGTTTCTTCATAATTACTCACAATTTTTTGCAAAAATACCAATTAAACAGCAGTTAGGATTAAGTATAAATACTTGTTTTTGAACATAACTAAATGATATATTCAATTTAAAATCAAAAAAATGATTTATTCGGATTTTATCTTGCTTTTTTCAAGTTCATTTTATCAAAATAACTAATATCTATTTTAACATTTGTTATAATAATGTGAAGCGTTATGGAAAAAGGTTTTTAAGTCGTATCTTTGCAGACAATTTCATTTGAACATTGAAAGACAGCACTTTAAAATGTAATAATTTCATTACTATTTTAATTGTCAATTATTAATGTAAGAAGAATAAATACCATAAAACAATGATAAAAGTTTCTGATACAGCCAAAAAGAAAATCATCGACTTGATGAAAGATGATGGTTTTGATGCCGCTAGCGACTACGTACGTGTGGGCGTAAAAAGCGGTGGATGCTCTGGTTTGTCATATGATTTAAAATTTGATAAAACCAAAGGCGACGACGATAAAATATTTGTAGACAACGACATAACGATTGCAGTTGAAAAAAAATCATTCCTATATTTAGCCGGAACAATTCTGGAATTTTCAGGCGGATTAAACGGAAAAGGATTTGTATTCAATAATCCTAACGCAAGCAGAACTTGTGGTTGCGGAGAATCATTCTCTTTATAGTCAAAAGCCAAAAGTCATAAAGTCTTTAAAGACTTGCAATTGACTTTCAAACTTTAGACTTTAATACTTTAAGACAACATTAAAATAATGAGTAAATACACCGAAGACGATTTAAAAATCGAACTGGAAACAAAAGAATATGAGTACGGATTTTATACCAATATAGAATCTGAGACTTTCCCTATTGGCTTAAACGAAGATATCGTAAGAGCTATTTCTCTTAAAAAGGAAGAACCAGAATGGATGACCGATTGGCGTATTGAGGCTTTTCGTGCGTGGAAAGAAATGATCGAACCGGAATGGGCAAATGTTCATTACGAAAAACCGGACTTTCAAGCTATATCCTATTATTCTGCTCCAAAACAAGTGGATCCTACTAAAACTTTGGACGATGTTGATCCAGAACTTTTAGAGATGTACAAAAAGCTTGGAATTTCTGTTGACGAACAAAAAATGATGAACAATGTCGCTATGGATATTGTGGTCGATTCTGTTTCTGTAGCAACGACTTTCAAAAAAACATTGGGAGAAAAAGGAATTATTTTCTGTCCAATTTCAGAAGCAATTAAAGAACATCCTGAATTAGTAAAGAAATATTTAGGAACTGTTGTACCTCAAAAAGACAACTTCTACGCAAGCATTAAACTCAGCCGTTTTCTCTGACGGAAGTTTTTGTTATATTCCAAAAGGCGTTCGTTGCCCAATGGAACTTTCAACTTATTTCAGAATCAATCAGGCAGGAACAGGACAATTCGAAAGAACTTTGGTTATTGCAGATGCGGGAAGTTACGTTTCTTACCTTGAAGGTTGTACTGCTCCAAGTCGTGACGAAAACCAATTGCACGTCGCTGTAGTTGAACTAATCGCATTGGATGATGCTGAAATTAAATATTCTACTGTTCAAAACTGGTTCCCAGGAAACAAAGAAGGAAAAGGCGGGGTTTATAACTTCGTTACCAAAAGAGGTTTATGCGAAACAAACGCTAAAATTTCATGGACACAAGTAGAAACAGGTTCTGCTGTAACCTGGAAATATCCTTCTTGTGTATTAAAAGGAGATAATTCGGTAGGAGAATTTTATTCAATTGCCGTTACCAATAATTACCAACAAGCAGATACTGGAACTAAAATGATCCATTTAGGAAAAAATACTAAATCGACTATTATTTCTAAAGGTATTTCGGCTGGTAAATCACAAAACAGTTACCGTGGATTAGTGCAGATTAGCCCTAGAGCTGAGAATGCAAGAAACTTTTCGCAATGTGATTCTCTTTTAATGGGGAATAATTGCGGCGCTCATACTTTCCCTTATATCGAAAGTAAAAATCCATCGGCAAAAATTGAGCACGAAGCAACAACAAGTAAAATTGGAGAAGATCAGGTTTTTTATTGCAACCAAAGAGGTATTCCGACTGAAAAAGCGATTGCCTTAATTGTAAATGGTTTCAGTAAAGATGTCTTGAACAAATTACCAATGGAATTTGCTGTTGAAGCTCAAAAATTATTAGAGATTTCTTTAGAAGGATCTGTTGGATAATTGCAAGATGGGAAATAAAACAGTCATCATTTTAGGTTCTTCCCGAAAAAACGGAAATACAACAAAAATTGTAGACGAAATTTCTAAAGAACACGGAATAGAGGTAATTAATTTAAGTGATTTTAATATTTCCTATTACGATTACGAAAGCAAAAACAGAGAAGATGATTTTTTCCCTTTAATAAAAGGTATCATCGAAAATTATGACACTTTAATTTTTGCAACGCCAATATATTGGTACAATATGAGTGGAATTATGAAGGTTTTCTTTGATCGTTTTTCGGATTTAATCCGAATTGAAAAAGAAACCGGACGAAAGCTTAGAGGAAAGAAAATTGGCGTGATCTCAAATTCGCACGACGATGAAATTGAAGAAAGCTTTTACATTCCGTTCAAAAAATCAGCCGATTATTTAGGCATGGAATATTTAGGACATGCGCATTTTAATGCCAACATCCTAAACCAAACAACAAAAATAGAATTGACATTTATATAAAATAAAAAAAACAATGTTATCAATAAAAAACCTTCACGCCTCAATTGGTGATAAAGAAATCCTGAAAGGAATTAATATAGAAATTAAAGCGGGCGAAGTACACGCTATCATGGGACCAAACGGTTCTGGAAAAAGTACACTTTCTGCAGTTATCGCAGGAAATGAAAATTATGAAGTTACAGATGGTGAAGTTATCCTTGACGGAGAAGACCTTGCTGATCTTGCTCCAGAAGAAAGAGCACATAAAGGAGTTTTCCTTTCGTTTCAATATCCTGTAGAAATTCCTGGAGTAAGCGTAACTAACTTCATGAAAACGGCTATCAACGAAACTCGTAAAGCAAACGGTCAGGAAGAAATGCCGGCGAACGAAATGCTAAAAGTAATTCGTGAGAAATCTGAATTATTAGAAATCGATCGTAAATTTTTATCTCGTTCATTAAACGAAGGTTTTTCTGGAGGAGAGAAAAAAAGAAACGAGATTTTTCAAATGGCAATGTTAGAACCAAAATTAGCTATCCTTGATGAAACCGATTCTGGTCTTGATATCGATGCTTTAAGAATTGTGGCTAACGGAGTTAACAAATTAAAAAGCGACAAAAACGCTATTATCGTAATTACTCACTACCAACGTTTGTTAGATTATATCGTTCCGGATTTCGTTCACGTTCTTTACAACGGAAGAATCGTAAAATCTGGTGGAAAAGAATTGGCTTACGAATTGGAAGAAAAAGGATACGACTGGATTAAAGCGGAGAATTAATACAGTCTGAAAGTCTAAAGTCATAAAGTCAAAAGTTGGACATGAGCAAATTTAGATCTTTTGAGGAAATAAATTCGTGGCAGAAATCCAGAATCTTCAATAAGAAAATATATTTAGTTACTGAAAATTCTAATTTCAAAAAAGACTTTGATTTCGTTAGACAAATAAGACGCGCATCACTTTCTATATCATCAAATATAGCAGAAGGTTTTGAGAGAAATACAGATAAAGAGTTTGTTTATTTTTTATATGTGGCCAAAGCATCGGCAGGAGAAGTAAGATCTCAATTATATTTAGCGTTTGATTTAGAATATATAATTAAAGAAGAATTTGAAATGCTTTTAGAATCGATAACTGAAATATCGAAATTATTAAGCGGTTTCATTAAATATTTGAGTCAAAAGTCATAAAGTCAAAAGTTGTAAAGTCTGTTTAGACTCAACTAAGTTTATGATTTTTTCACAAAAATAGTCGACAATCTAAAGTCTTTTGACTTTCGACTTTCGACTTTAAGACTAACAAGAACAATGGATTTAAAAGAAAAATTAGTATCGTCTTTTATGGCTTTTGAAGAGCGTGTCGATGTACATTCAGATTTGCATGACATTCGCACAAATGCCTTAAAAAACTTCGAAAATAAAGGTTTCCCAACCAAAAAAGAAGAAGCTTGGAAATATACATCGTTAAACGCCATCTTAAAAAATGACTTTACGGTTTTTCCAAAAGAAGAAAATGCAATCGAATTTAATCAGGTAAAAAAATACTTTTTACACGAAATAGATACTTATAAATTAGTATTTATTGATGGTGTTTTCAGTTCGCATTTGTCTTCTACAACACACGACGGAATCGATGTTTGTTTGATGTCATCGGCATTGACCAAACCAAAATATAAAATGGTTATTGATAACTACTTCAATCAAATTGCAAGTAAAGATGACAGCTTGACTTCATTAAATACTGCTTTTGCAAGTGAAGGTGCTTTTATCAATATTCCGCAAAAGAAAGTTGCTGACAAACCAATTGAGATTATGTATTTCTCTACAGGAAATGAAGTCGCTTTAATGGTTCAGCCAAGAAATTTGGTTATTGTGGGCGAAAATTCACATGTTCAAATTATCGAGCGTCACCAAAGTTTGAATGAAAATCCGGTTTTAACCAATTCGGTTACTGAAATTTTTGCTCAAAAACGTGCGATTGTTGATTATTACAAAATTCAAAATGATAATAGCGAAGCTAATTTAGTTGACAATACTTATGTTTCGCGACAACAAGAAAGTCACGCTGCTGTACATACTTTTTCATTTGGAGGAAATCTTACGCGTAACAACTTAAACTTTTATCACTTTGGTGAAAGACTGACAAGTACGCTTAACGGAATCACAATCCTTAGCGATAAACAACACGTTGATCATTATACTTTGGTAAACCACGCAACGCCAAATTGTGAAAGTTTCCAGGATTATAAAGGAATTTTCTCTGATCGCTCGACAGGCGTTTTCAACGGAAAAGTTTTGGTAGAAAAAGAAGCTCAAAAAACAAATGCTTTCCAAAAAAGCAACAACATTTTATTGAGTGATAAAGCAACTATCAACGCAAAGCCACAATTAGAGATTTTCGCAGATGACGTAAAATGTTCTCACGGTTGTACCGTTGGACAATTAGACGAAACTGCCATGTTCTACATGCAATCTCGTGGTATTCCTAAAAAAGAAGCTAAAGCATTATTGATGTACGCATTCTCAAATGCCGTTATCGAAAGCATTAAAATACCAGAATTAAAACAAAGAATTACTAAAATCATTGCCATGAAATTGGGTGTGAATTTAGGATTTGATTTATAGAAAGCTTAACCGCAAGGTTCGCTAAGATTTACGCAAAGTTCGCAAGGTTTTAATATAAAGCTTTGCGAACTTTGCGCTTTTTACTTGGCGTCTTTGCGGTAAAATTTCATTTTTTTACAGAAGAAATGACATCTTTCAAAAACCCATTAAAATCAAACCCTTTATCACCTTCTCTAACTCCCATTCTCACAATAACCATATCCATTGATGGAATAATCGCTACCATTTGACCTTGATATCCACTGCAATAAAACATATCACGAGGCACATCTGGAAACTTTCCTCCAGCGTTTAGCCAGAACTGCGCGCCATATTTCCCTTCGGATGTATTTGTTGGAGTTGAAGTATATTTTACCCAGCTTTCATCTAGGATTTGTTCGCCATTCCAATTTCCTTTTCTCAGATATAATAATCCAAATTTTGACCAATCTCTTGGCGTTGCCCATCCGTACGACGAACCTACAAAAGTTCCTGACATATCCTGTTCTACAATCATCGAGTTCATTCCGATTTTATCGATAATAGCGCTGTACCAAAAATCAAGATATTCTTGCTGTGTTTTAAATTGTCTTCTTAAAATAAGAGACAATAAATTGGTTGTTCCAGAAGAATAATTCCAATGTGTGTTTGGTTTAAATTGGGCCGGTTTATCCATTTGTACTTTTCCCATATCTTCGGCCTGAAAAAGCATTTTTGTAGCATCGCAAATCGTACTGTAATTCTCTTCCCATTCTAAACCCGAATTCATGTGAAGCAAATCATTTATCGTGATTATTTTACGCTCATCATTTTGCCATTCTGCAATTGGAGCTGGTTTATAAATATCAATTTTTCCTTGTTTCGCCAGAACGCCAAATGCCGAACTTGTGATACTTTTTGTCATCGACCAACCTAAAATTTTACTGTCTTTATTAAATCCTTTATCGTATTTTTCGCCTATCAATTTATCTTTATATAAAACCACAACGGCGCGAGTACGTTTTGCTTTTCCATCGTTTTTATCGAAAGCATTTTCAACCGCATTCTTAAGTTTCGAATAATCTACATTGGCAAATAAAGTATCTTTTGGTTCATTATTCCCGTAAGGAAAAGGAAGGTTATTTTCCAACTTTGTTCTCTTTGGAAGTAAATAAGGTTTTGACACATCAAAATCATCATTAATCAAAGTTGCTCCCAAACCTTCTCTATAAATCGCTTTTCTTTCCTTTAAACCGTAAACTGTTGCAGTCGCAAATTTTCCAGCTTCGTCAATGGAGTTTGTAGCTAAATCTATCATTTTGATATCATTGTCTGTTTTCTGAATTAAATCCAAAGGACGGTTATCTATAAAATGTCCAGAAGCAACACTTTTAGCCGAGAATCCAGAAATTAAATCAAGCTTGGGATAAGTTGTAAATCCGAAATATAAAAAAGCAAGAACCACTACAAGCAAAAGTACTTTGAAAAATTTTTTCATGATGATATCAGTATTTTTAATGCAATATAAATAATTTATGTTCACGATTTTAGACTCAAATTATAAATCTGATTGGGATTATTCAGAAAATCGAATTGATTTTTACGGAATCAGCATTTACACCTTGTAACAATGATGCCATAAAAGGAAATTATAGAATTGCTGTATAAACAAATTTAGTTTTAGTACTTTTGTAAATAGATTTTTTCTAAATAAGACATGCTAGATATTCAAAAAATAAGAGCTGATTTTCCGATACTTTCACAAACTGTAAACGGAAAACCATTAGTATATTTCGACAACGGAGCTACTTCGCAAAAACCACAAATTGTGATTGATGCTGAAGTGAAATATTATCAGGAAATCAACGCCAACATTCACCGCGGCGTTCACACTTTAAGCCAGTTAGCCACTGACGCTTACGAGGTTTCTCGTGGAAAAGTCAAAGAACATATAAATGCCAAACATGCTCACGAAGTACTTTTTACTTCTGGAACAACATTCGGAATCAACTTAGTAACCAATGGTTTTGCTTCTATTTTAAAACCAGGCGATGAAGTAATTGTTTCGTCATTGGAACATCACAGTAACATTGTGCCTTGGCAGATGTTATGCGAAAGAACTGGTCGTCGCTTTAAAAGTTATTCCAATCAATGAAAATGGAGAATTGATCATCGAAGAATTTGATGCTCTTCTTTCAGAAAAAACAAAAGTGGTTACGGTTAATCATATTTCAAATGCACTTGGAATTATTAATCCTATAAAATATATTATTGATAAAGCTCATGCTGTTGGCGCCGCAGTTTTAATTGACGGTGCGCAGGCAGTTCCGCATTTAAAACCAGATGTTCAGGAATTAGATTGTGATTTTTATGCTTTTTCAGGACATAAAATGTGTGGCCCAACTGGAACTGGGATTTTATACGGAAAAGAAGAATGGTTAAATAAATTGCCTCCTTACCAAGGCGGAGGGGAAATGATCAAGGAAGTTACTTTCGAAAAAACTACTTACGCAGATCTTCCTCATAAATTTGAAGCAGGAACGCCAAACATTGCCGGCGGAATTGTTTTAGGAACTGCAATTGATTATTTAAACAGCGTTGGTTTCGAAAATATTAAAGAATACGAAAACGAACTTTTAGATTATGCTACAAAACGTTTATTAGAAATCGAAGGTTTAAGAATCTATGGAACAGGAAAAAATAAAGCTTCTGTGGTTTCGTTTAATATTGATGGAATTCATCCATACGATATTGGTTCGATTATAGATAAATTAGGAATTGCAGTAAGAACAGGACATCATTGTGCACAGCCAATTATGAGTTTCTTCTGTATTCCGGGAACAATTCGTGCCTCTTTCTCTTTTTATAATACTAAAGAGGAAATTGATTTAATGGTCGATGCCGTCAAAAAAGCACAAACAATGCTAAGCTAAAAAAGAAAAACATATGAGAATACTATCATTATTGCTCTTAACCCTTTTTATTGCAACAGGATGCTGCAGACCAAAAAAAAGTAGATATGACATCAACACAAATTGAATATTCTGCACATTCACGAGGCTATTTCAAAAGCATTCTAGTAGAGAATAAATCGGTTTCTGTTACTAACAAACGTGATGCTTCACCTGTAAAAAGTAATATTGACGATGCAAAATGGAATAAAATTGTTGATGCGTTTTCAAAAGTTAATTTAGACAGCCTTTCTACTTTAAAAGCACCAACAGACAAGCGTACTTATGATGGTGCCGCAATTGGAAATTTAAAAATAATACAAAATCAAAAAACATACGAAACTCAAGGTTTCGATAATGGCTTCCCTCCAAAGGAAATAGAAAAACTAGTAAATTTATTAGTTGATTTTGCTAAAGAATAATTATGACAATAAAAGAAATACAAAACGAAATAATAGATGAATTCTCAATGTTCGACGACTGGATGCGCCGTTATGAATACATCATCGAATTAGGAAAAACTCTTCCTTTAATTAAAGAGGAATATAAAACCGACGAGAATTTAATCAAAGGATGCCAGTCAAAAGTTTGGTTGCAAGGCGAACAGCAAGACGATAAAATTGTTTTCACAGCAGACAGCGATGCTATTTTGACTAAAGGTATAATCGCAATTTTAATTCGTGCTTTCTCGAATCAAAAAGCAAAAGATATTCTAGAAGCTGATGTAGATTTTATTGATGAAATAGGTTTAAAAGAGCATTTATCAGCAACAAGAGCAAATGGCTTGGTTTCGATGATAAAAAATATCAAAATGTACGCTTTGGCATTTGACGCAAAGAACAAAAATTAAAAAAAATTAAACCATATAAGTGATATAAGAAAATTTAAGCTTTTCTTTTTATAGTTATATTTTAAACATAGAATAATAAGTTTTTTCTTTCTTTTTTAATTGTTGTTATTGCGAAAAAAGCAATATGATAACAAAGAAATATTTGACTGATTTAATTTATCAGGTTAACGGGGCGACAATTGAAGTTCATAAAAGTATTGGAACGGGACTTTTAGAAAGTATCTATCATCAATGTATGATTAAGGAATTATCTTTAAGAGGAATTAATTTCAAATCTGAATTAATAATTCCTGTAGAATATAAAGGTTTGATATTAGAGTCCGATTTAAGATGTGATTTATTTATTGAAAACTGTCTAGTTTTGGAGCTAAAATCAGTTGATCAAATTATACCAATCCATATTGCAAAACTCATGTCTTAATGAAACTTTTAAAGTCACCGATAGGACTAATGATAAACTTTAATGTAACAAATATTTATCACGAAGGTCAAAAAACATATGTCAACGATCTGTATCGTTGGCTAGAAGATTAAAAACATAAAAACAAAAACATCTATATTATATAAGCGCTCTATTTTAAATGAACTTACATAACTTATATGGTGGAAAAATAAAAATAAAAATGGAACAAGAAATAGACACAAACGAATTAGGAGAATCAATCGTAAGAATTTTAAAAGGTATTTACGATCCTGAGATTCCTGTTGATATTTATGAGTTAGGATTAATTTATGACGTAATGGTAAATACTGATTACGAAGTAAAAATCTTAATGACATTAACATCTCCAAACTGTCCAGTTGCGGAAAGTTTACCAAGAGAAGTTGAAGAGAAAGTAAAAACAATCGAACACATCAAAGATGTTGAAGTAGAAATTACTTTCGATCCGCCTTGGAGTAAAGATTTAATGAGCGAAGAAGCAAAATTAGAATTAGGAATGCTTTAATAAGTATACAGTTTGCAGTCTCAGTTTACAGTTTTCACTGTGACTGAGAACTGCTACTGAAAACTAAAGAAAATGGAAGAAATTATCAATAAAGTTGCCAATAGTGCTTTAGAAGTTTTTGATTTAGAGGATTATTATCCAAAAGGAATACGAGTGCAGATTGACATTTCGCAGTGGCTTTTGGAAGGATTTTTATTGAAAGAAAAAGACTTTAGAGAGCACCTAAAACATCACGATTGGTCACAATACCAAGATCAATATGTGGCGGTAAATTGCAGTACAGATGCTATAGTTCCCGCTTGGGCATTAATTTTAGTAAGCGTTCATTTAGCTCCATTTGCAAAAAAAGTAGTCAACGGAACTATTGAGGATATGGATGCTAGTTTATACGAAGAAATCCTGAGTAAAATTGATTACTCTGTCTACCAGAGTAAACCTGTAATTGTAAAAGGCTGTTCTAAGAAACCAGTTCCTATGCGTGCTTATATTTTAGCCACGAATTATTTACAGCCATTTGCCCGCGACATTATGTATGGCGAAGCGTGTTCTGCAGTACCTCTATACAAGGAATCTAAGAAATAACCTGCAATTGCACGTGATTATCGTTTAGTTTCAATTGGTTTTTAGTATATTTGATAATACACTTAAACTAAACAACCATGAGAAAGCTGGCGTTATTACTATGCATTTTAGCGAACTTTGCTATTGTTCAGGCACAGAATTCAGAAAAAGAATTAATTCAGAATACCGAAAAAGCGGTAAAAAAAATAAACGATACGATTGAGGGAGAAGGCTGGAAAGCAAAGGGAACTGTATCTCTTTTACTAAACCAATCGAGCTTCAATAACTGGATCGCAGGTGGCGAAGATAGTTTCTCCGGAACTTTAGGCATCAATTATGACTTCAATTATAAAAAAGACGATGTAACGTGGGATAATAAAATCCTTGCTTCTTACGGGCTTCTACAAACTAAAAACACCGATTTCGGAAAAAAGACTGATGACCGTCTGGAGTTTAATTCAATTGTCGGAAAAAGAGCTTTTGGACAATGGTACTATTCTTATTTCCTAAATTTCAGAACACAATTTACAACAGGTTATATTTATGGTCAGGATCCCAACGGAAAAGAAATTAGAACGGAACAAACCAAATTTATGTCTCCTGGATATCTTACTACTGGACCTGGTATTTATTGGACAAAAGATGATAATCTTAAAATAAATTTTGCACCTCTTACTTCAAAATTCACTTTTGTAGACAATGCGTATACAAGCGGCATTGATAGATTTACAGGTTTACCTTATGTAGACGGCGCTTATTTTGGTGTTGACGAAGGCAAAACCATGCGTTATGAACTAGGTTTTTATGCTTCGGTTTATTATAAACTGGCAATTATGACCAATGTAACGGCAGAAAACACACTGAATTTATACTCTAATTATCTAGAAGATCCTCAAAATGTTGATATCAATTACTCTTTGAACATCATCATGAAAATAAATAAATTCTTGTCGGCAAATTTTGCTTTCCAAGCTATATATGATGACAATGCTTTTAGAGGACTTCAAACGAGACAGGTATTTGGTTTAGGAGTTAATTTTGGATTTTAATCTATAAAGCCATAATATTTTACCGCAAAGAGCGCAAAGTTTTTTAAAAGCTAAATTTTATAAAAATAAAAGTTCGCAAAGCTTGATGTTAATTTAGCTTTGCGAACTTTTTCATTTATTATAATATAATAAAAATCTTAGCGCTCTTTGCGGTAAAATTTTCTATTACTCCTCATCGTTTTCTTCTTCCTTCTCAATCGCATCTTTATAATCGGGATATAAGAATTTATTATAAGGAAAACGAGTTATATGAATTTGTCGAACAGCTTCATAAACCGTTTCTCTAAACTCTTCAAAATTCTCTTTATTTGAAGCCGAAATAAATAATGCTTTTCCCTCTCCAACATTACTCATCCAAGTTTGTTTCCATTCGTCGAGAGAATAATGTTTACGGGTTCTTTCCGTAATCAAATCATCTTCATCAATTGTAAGATGACGATAAGCATCGATTTTGTTGAAAACCATTATTGTTGGCTTGTCGTTGCTTTTAATTTCCAGAAGCGTCTTGTTTACAGATTCGATATGATCTTCAAAATCTGGATGTGAAATATCTACTACGTGCAAAAGTAAATCTGCTTCGCGAACCTCATCCAATGTACTTTTAAAAGAATCAACCAATTGAGTTGGCAGTTTTCGAATGAAACCAACTGTGTCAGAAAGCAAAAATGGCAGATTCTTGATCACCACTTTTCGAACCGTTGTATCTAGAGTTGCAAACAATTTGTTCTCTACAAAAACATCACTTTTACCAATTGCATTCATCAAAGTCGATTTTCCAACATTGGTATATCCAACCAAAGCCACACGAACCATTGCACCGCGATTGTCGCGCTGAATGCTCATTTGTTTATCAATCGTTTTGATTTTATCTTTCAATAATGAAATCCTGTCGCGTACAATACGTCTATCGGTTTCGATCTCTGTTTCTCCAGGTCCACGCATACCAATACCCCCTTTTTGACGTTCAAGGTGCGTCCATAAACCAGAAAGTCTTGGTAATAAATAAATACATTGCGCCAATTCTACCTGCGTTCTTGCATATGAAGTCTCAGCTCTTTGTGCAAAAATATCCAGAATTAAGTTTGTTCGATCCAGAATTTTGCAATCTATAATTCTTGAAATATTCTTTTGCTGAGATGGTGTTAATTCATCATCAAAAATTACTGTAGATATTTTATTTTCTTTTACATAGAGATTGATGTCATCAATTTTTCCCGTTCCTACGAAAGTCTTCGGATTTGGGCGCTCCATTTTCTGCGAAAAGCGTTTAATAACTTCACCTCCAGCGGTAAATGTCAAAAACTCCAATTCGTCTAAATATTCATTTAGTTTTTCTTCACTTTGATTTTGAGTAACAATTCCAACAATTACTGTTCTCTCAAAATTTATAACTTCTTTTTCTAACATAGTCTTGAATAAGTTGCAAATTTAATCATTTGTAAGCTACAATCAATTACACAATTTCGATTTTAAATTTATATCTAAATCTTAATTTGCATTGAAACTAAAAAAATGGAATTATGTTAAGATTTACCTCAACAAAATTCCATTTTTAAATAGTTTATAAATCTGAAATGTTTATTCGTAAATAAACGTTTTTTCTGTTTTTACAATTCCATTTTCTTCAATTTGAGAACACGAAATCGGGAAGTTTAATTTGTTGTATTTGTATTTTCTGCTTACCGCCACTAAAGCAGTAGAGGAAGGACTGAAATTCATTTCATTATTGTATGAAATAGATTCAAAAGGAAATTCGTCTTCATGATAAGAAATCATCGGTACAATTACTTTATAATTGTCTCCAAAAAGACTTTGAACAATCAATTGATCAACCGATTTTTTATCATCGTAAGTATAAGTTTTAGAGATTTTATCTCCAACCAATCCCCTATGTTTAGAAACATTATCGTTTACATAAACATATTCAAGTTTTCCAATAATCTGTTTATTTCTATCACGAGAAGTACGTCTTACAATGATTCCGTTTTCAACAAGATACTCTATATCATCTACTAAATTTTGATGATTCGTGCTCTTTTTTGTTGTTACTTTTACCCTTGCTCCTTCATAGACAAAAGAAACCACTTTGGTTATATAATTTGGTCCTTCCTGATATTTTTTTACAAATTTGGTAATGTTGTTATCAGCATCATAAGAGTAGTTTACCACTTCTTTCCAGTCGCTTCCTACTTTGTCTTTTACTGTCATATCCAGCAGTGCATTTTTATTATAGAAAAAATGCTGTACAACATCTGAAGTTGTTATACTCTGGATTTTACCATCTTTAAAAACGAATGTTTTATTGACAATTTCACCGTCTTTAGAGTTTTGGTAATTTGTCTTTACAATATTAATTTGCTTTAACTTTACAAGAGCATCCTGACTATGCATTAAACATGGAAAAACCATCATTAAGATGGCAATAAAGTAGGTTTTCATGAGGTATTTGTATTGATTTGGGATGACCAAAATACAAAATTCAATTAAACTTTAAGAATTTGAAATACAAAAACTACAAACTTTTAAACAAAGTCTTAAAAACCAACACTTTAATTTCGGTTTTAAAAATTTCGTCTTACTTTTCTCCAAATATCTTAATATCATCGACCATAAAAGCACCGTTTAAAGTTTTATCTTTTCCTGATCCTATGTACTTAAATGCAATATGAATATTTCCAGAATACGCCGAAAGATCGATTCCTCCAGAACTTACAAACTCTCGTGAAGGTGTTGAAAGCGAAGGAACTTTAGCTTCCAATTTTGTCCATTTTGCTTTAGTAATACTAGAACCGTCAAAATTAGTTGAAACATATACTTCCAAAGTATTTAATGGCGAATCCATTTTTAAATCATCTCGCGCACTTCTAAAAGAAAGTACAGCATTTTTATAACCCGTTAAATTTATTTTAGGAGAAACCAGCCATGCAATGTTTTCTGTCGCCGTTGTACTTGTTGTATTAAATTCTGCATAGCCATTTCCAGCATACACCATACTTTTCCATAATTTGGTCGCTTTTTCAACAATATTGCTCCAGCCCGGCAAGGCAAAATTGACGTTATTTTTAACCGTTTGAAAATCTTCCGCAAAAAACGGAACATTTCTTTTTCCATTCATGACAATATCACTTTCAGATCGAACCATCAATTGATAATCTGTACCAAATTTGGTTAAGATTCCTCGAACCGTTCCACTTCCTTCTGGTAAAAAATGATCTGCAAATTTTGCATAACTGCTCGTTCTAAAAATAATTTGATTGCCTGTTTTATCACGCAGATTCCAATTGGTTGACCCTCCCACATTATTTGATTCTTCAAAATAATGTCTTCCAAGAGCGGCTTCTGTAAATTCAACGTCACGAAGTTCGATGAGTGTATTTAACTTACTTTCAGCAAGTGCTTCTTCTACTGAAAGTGACTGCACCAATTGATTTTCATCAATAATAGTGCACGATGCATTTAATACATTTTTATATTCATTTTGAGAAATCCTCCCAATTGTTGGATCGCCTGCGTTACTAACGTACAGACTTCCTATTCGTAAACCGCCATAATACAAATCTGTAAATTGATTTTTAAGTTTTACATACACTTTGTTTCCTACTCGGTAATCGATGTAAGTATTTGAAGCGTCGATTGGCACACTAAAACCTATTGCAGGAATCTTTTCTGAAGCTTTGGTCTGTAAAGAAATCGTTTTAAAAAAGTTACCGCCTTCATCACTTGAAACCACATATGCTTCTATAATGTCATCATAAAGATATTGTTTGGCGACATTTCCAGATAATTCATATACTTTTTCGACCGTTTTATTTACAGTAAAATCTGGCTGGGTACATTCTAATTTTGGAGTTTCAGCTTCCGTACTGCAACTGCTTACACATAATAGTGAAATTCCAAAAATTGAATTTAAAAAAATGTTTTTCATGACAAATAAATTTTGATTTACAAACCAATTGTGAGGTTTAAAAAATAAGTTCTTCCGTAACCGTAATAATATTTTGGTCCAAATGATGGTGTTCCGCTGGAAACATCTTGATTTAAAGCTCTAAAATTGGCATTTCGAGCTTGTTCAAAACCGCCTGTTTTATACACAAGCCCCAAGGCATTATTTACGCTGGCAAAAAGTCCGACATATTTCTTTTTAATACGCCAAGATTTTCCGCCGCTAATATTCAATAAGGCGACAGGATCAAATTTTTCTTGTTTCAATAATTCATTTCCTCTTTCAGATGTTGCTTCAGGAAAAGGAAATCCATTTGCAGGATTGATGTAGAATTGTGATGTTCTTGAAATTGGCGAAACATCAATATAATTATCAGTCAAATAATTGATATTGGCGCCAATCCACCAAAATTTCGGATCTCTGTATTCTAATCCTAATGAAAAAGCATTTTGAGGCATTCCAGCTTGTTTATAATTTTTAAGATAAGCCGAACCAAAATCAAATGTAGTCTGAGCACCATCTTTTGTCGCGTTTGCATCATTTGTAATTAATACATTTGGATTGCTGTTGTAGGTGTAATTGCCGTAAGCGAGCAGAGAAAGTGGCTTTTAGTGTTTGAGAAATTTGATATTCAAAACTTAATTCTGCTCCTGTATTTTTCTTGTCTAACTGCGTTAAAGTCTGACTCACAAAAGCGTCTGTCGCATCATAACCAGCGCCATTATCAAAAATTCCTTCGGCATAAAAAAAAGACGTTTTAGAACTGTTTTTAATTAAAGTATAATAGGCTGTTAATCGCAGTTTTAGTTTAGGCGAACGGTAAACATAGTCGCCTTCGGCACTGCTTATGTTTTCACTTTCAATTCCATTTACTACAGTATTATTTAAGCGTGAATTCGAAAATGTGTTTCGTAGCGAGGGCGCTCTTGTTAAATGGGCACCATTAAAAAACAACGATTGTTTACCCGATATTTTATAGGTAAATCCGCCTTTGAAACCGAAATTTTCAAAACTTACTTTCTCACTTTTTCCTAAAGAAGTCATGGCGTAAATTCCGTTTTGATACAATCCTTCGCGTTGATAATTGGACATTGAGTACGATTGTGCCAAATAAAATTCGGTTTTACTATAAGAGAATCTAAACTGCGTAAAAGCATCAATTGTATTGGCTAGAAAATTATAATTATAACCATAAATATCTCCTTCTTTTACTTGTCGATTCGGATGCTCGCAAGTCAGACTGCGCGAGATTTCCTTTGTAAAACGGATCAATATCTTCGAAATATTTCCCTCCTAAAAGATCTAGCAAATATTGAAAATTATGTGATTTCAAATTCCGATATGTCACTCCTCCGTCAAAAAAAATGTTCGCAGTAATCTGTTTATTTAAATTTGAATTTACAGCAAAAGTTTTGTCATCTGTTCTGTCTTCATATACTACATAATGGCTTTGCGCTGGTTCATATCCATTTTGACTTATTTTTTGATTGGCCATATACATCGCGTTCCAATCTAATTGCGGATTCTCCAGTAGATTTATCCTGCTGTTTTCTGCATTTTCATAATCTGGAGTAAATTCACCTGAAAATTCACCATGATCTTTCGCAAACAGTGAACTAAAATAACTTGGCATTTTTTTGTAATAAACAGGATCTGGGCTGTCTGCATTTTGATAATCGATCGTACTGTTACCCACTTTTCCAAATTGATACATTACGCTGGAATTCAGGTTTGTTTTATCATCAATTTTAAAATAATGATTCAACATCAATAAAGGCTCTTCTACATTTTTTATTCTTGCATTTCGCTTTTTTCCATTCTGAAATCCCCAGTACGAATTGTATTTTTCGCCCATTAAACTTGTTACTTCATTTGTATTTGGAGAGTTTTTACCACGAGAATTTGGCGTGTAAAATCCGGTAAAATTGAGCGAATTTTTATTGTTTAATTTCTTTTCAACACTAATAAAAAAAGAATCTGCGTTAAAATTTGTTCCTTCAAAATAACCTTGATCTGCCCATCTTTTTCCTGCTGAAACCACATAAGCCCAGCCAGAAGCATTCATTCCAGATGCATAAGTCCCGATTCCACGCCAGGTATAGGTTGTATTACTTCCTGAAAATGTAAGTGAAGTTCCTTTTCTGTATAAAGAAGCTCGTGTAAAAATCTGCTGTGTTCCTAAAACGCCTCCAAAAGTATAATTTGAAGCGACCGTTCCAACTGAAAATTCCTGATTACGAAGTACATTATTTAATCCACCCCAATTGTTCCACTGCGGTCTTCCGTCGTAGATTTTGTTCATGGTCATTCCGTTAAGCATCATCGTTCCGTTTTCACTGTCTAAACCGCGAATCCTAAATCGGGCCTGACCCCAATTAAATGCGTACGCCTGCATAAAAGCATCTCTAGAAGATTGCAAAAGACCAGAAGTCATTTCAGATGAACTATTATCATCTGAAAAATCATTATCTGATAATGTGATTAATGCCGCAGGAACTTCATCTGAATAAGTATCTTCTAGTTGGAGTATTCCTAGATTAATATTTTCTTTTTAGAGAAGATTTGACCTTTAAAAGGTAATCTTTGTAGCCTTGGCTTCTCAGTAAAAGTAACTGCTCTTTTTGCGGAAATATATGAAGTTCAAATTTCCCTGCTTTTGATGTGAGTCGCATTACAGCTGTATTCTGTATGGTCACAACAACATTTTCCAACGGATTTTGCGTTCGAGCATCAATAACAATTCCTGAAACCGTTATTTCTTGCCGCTGTGGAAACGCAAAACCAAAAGACATTAAAATAAAAAACGTTAAGTACTTCTTTACCATTCAAATCCAATTTACTTTTTAAATTATTTCGGAAATCAATCCTTTATTCAAAAGATAAAATTGGTTTTTGGAAAAAGACAATTAAATTTTAAGCGGTTAGTCTTTAAATTCAAAAATAGACAAAATATTTAAATATAAGTAAATTCTCTCAAATTTATTTTGATTTAATGAAAAGCAGACGAAAAGTAATTATTTCTAAAATTCAGTTGAATTAAACTGTTGTTCTAATTTTAGAAACCATGAAGGCAATTAAAACACCAAAAATTCCGATGAAGGCAAAAGAAAATTGAAGTCCAAAACTCTGTGCAATGTGTCCAATTACCGGAGGCCCCATTAAGAAACCTAAGAAACTCACACTCGAAACAATCGTTAAGGCTTCTCCCGCTGGTACAGTTGGATTTTTCCCTGCAATACTATAAACGGTTGGAACGATAGTGGCAACGCCTAAACCAACGAACATAAAAGCAATGGTGCACGGAATTATATAAGGAAGAAAAACTGCTGTGAAAAGTCCCGCCGAGATCATTACTCCGCTAATTTGCATAACACGCTCGCGACCAAATTTATTGATTAATCCATCGCCAAGAAATCGTCCGCCGGCCATCATAATCATAAACGAAGTGTAGCCTAAAACCACCAATGCTCCAGGCGCTTTTACAATATCTTTAAAATATACACCGCTCCAATCGAACATAACTCCTTCGCTGGCCATACTGCAAAATCCGATTACACCCAGCCAAAGTAAAGCTGTATCTGGTTTTACAAACATTTTTTTACCTTCTGGTTTTGCTTTAACTTTTTCTTTGGCTCTGACCAAAAATTTAAAATTAAAAGCGACCATAAGCAAAACGATTCCGCCCACAATTAAAAAATGATGCAACGGATTTAATTTTAAGGCAAGCATTCCTAAACCAACTAATGCTCCTGTAAATCCGGCAAAACTCCACATTCCGTGAAATGCAGACATGATTGTTTTTTTGAACAAAACTTCCGTGTAAACGCCTTGTGTATTTACTGCAATATTGGCTAGATTTCCAAATAATCCAAACAAAAATAAACCGAGGGATAATTGTAATGCTGTTGTTGCTAAGCCTAAATTAACTAAGCAGAAAACGTACATTATTAAAGAGAAAATTAGAATACGATGACTCCCGAATTTGGTTACCATTTTCCCCGAAAAGGGCATAATAATTAACTGCCCAACTGGAAGCGCAAAAAGTATAGAACCCAAATCGCCTTCGGTTAAATGCAAAGCAGTTTTAATATCTGGAATCCTGCTCGCCCATGTGGCAAAACTTAAACCCATTCCGAAATAAAACATTCCAACGGCAAAACGAATTCGATTTAAATAAGACGCTTTTGCTTCTCTAAATACTTTCTTGATTTTACCTTTGGTCTGAAAAAGAGCTAATGGATTAAAATTTATCAGCATATTTAATTTTTAATGAATGAGATCTTTCAAAAATACTAAAAACGTGTGTTAATGTGCATATAACCTAGTGTTACACACAATTTACAACGTTATTGTTTATAAATTCGACAGTTTTCAGTTGAAATCTTCTTATTAAAATTACAACTTTTCAGCTTTAGTAAAAATATAATTCCTATTTTTTATATAAATGAATTCCATAGGGACAAAATGTTATAGACTATTCCATCTTCGGATATAAAAAAAAAACCTCACCGAGGCGAAATATAAATGCTACGAAATACAAAAAACATATCGCTCTTCTAGAGCTTTTTTACGTCTGATAATTTTATTGGCTATAAATATTTCACTCCTCTGGAGCTCTAATTTTAAATTGAAAAGAAAAGGTCGCCTCTAAACTTTTGGGTGCAGTCTACTTTTTGAGCCAGCCTTTTTTTTGTTTCTTGTTCAGTATTAATATTTTTCATCGGTAGAAAATTATCGATGTTTTATTATTTTATGTTCCTACAGAAGGTAAATGTGTCTGGAAATTATTATCTGCCAACGAAACATTCTTACCAAATATCTTATCCTATACTTATCACCTTTTGCTGTGCATTACTTGCAATTGCGACTTCTATAACCTGCATTACTTTTACACCATCATCTGCTGTAACTGGTTCTTTTTGATTGTTGGCAATCGAATCGTAAACGCCATCAAAAAAACTGAAATAATTACCTTGAAGTGTCGGGATTTTTTCTCTTACTATTTTACCATCAATTTCGGTATGTAAGATTCCCTGCAGGTTTTCATCTTCAGTTCCCCAAGTTTCCAGATTTGGCTTTTTACCAATTTTCAAATCGTCTTCCTGAACATCGCCTCGCGGTTTTAAAAAAGAGCCTTTTTTTCCGTGAATCGTATACGCTGGATTGGCTTCTCGCACAAAAAAACCTGCTTTTAATCTTACTCTGAAATTAGAATAAAACAAGGTCAAATCGATCCAGTCGTCTACAACAGAATTTTCTCTGGTTACTCGAATATCGCCAAATACAGATTTTGGACAACCAAACAAACTTACTGCCTGATCTATTAAATGCGGTCCTAAATCTTTTAGAACTCCCGCGCCGTCATTTGCCGTTTCTTTATGTGCTTTTGGACTCAACAACGGATTATATCGGTCAAAATGAAATTCTGCTTCAATCAAATCGCCCAAAACGCCATCGTCAATAACTTTCTTAATGGTTTTAAAATCGCTGTCCCATCTTCTATTTTGAAAAACGGCTAATTTTAATCCTTTTTCTTTTGCGATTGCTCGCCAATTCTTTTGCTTCGGCAACTGTTGTAGTAAAAGCTTTTTCGACAACAGCATGTTTACCTGCCAAAAGTACTTTTTTAGCATATTCGTAATGTGTTCCAACTGGTGTGTTTACAATTACGAGATCAACATCATCGCTTAATAATTCGTCTATAGACGCATAACTTTTAACGTATGGATAATCTTCCTGAATTAATTTTTTGCTTCTTTCCCAAGAACCCAATAATTCAAATCCTTGGTGAATATCTAAAAACGGAGCGTGAAAAACTTTTCCCGACATTCCGTATGATAATAGTGCTGTTTTTATTTTTTGCATGTGCTCTGTTTTTTTTTCCACAGATTAAAAGGATTAGAAAGGATTTTTTTGTTTGCCACGAATTGCACTAATTTCCACTAATTTGTTTAAGTTTTTAAACGCAGGGATTTGTGAAAATTTGTGCAATTAGCTAGCAATAGAAAATCATTTTTAATCTTTGCAATCTGTGGCTATAAATTTTTAAATCTTAGCTCTTTCGTATTGTTTTGGCCATTGAATATCGCTGTCTAATTCTTTAGCGAAATCCAAAGGTAAGTTCGGCTTTCTTAATGATTCTCTGGCGAATAAAATTAAATCGGCTTGACCTTTACTTAAAATTTCTTCAGCTTGTTTAGCTTCTGTAATTAAACCTACAGCGCCGGTTGCAATATTGGCTTCTTTTTTTACTTTTTCTGCAAAAGGAACTTGATATCCTGGACCAAGTGTAATTTTTTGATGTGAAACCAATCCGCCTGAAGAGACATCTATTAAATCTACTCCTTTTTCTTTTAGGATTTTCGAAAGCTCTACAGATTCTTCTGGATTCCATCCGTTTTCTGCCCAGTCAGTTGCTGAGATTCTAACGAATAACGGCAGATCTGACGGCCACTCGGTTTGAACTGCTTCTACAATTTCAAGTGTAAAACGAATTCGGTTTTCAAAACTTCCTCCGTATTCATCTGTTCTCACATTTGTTAATGGAGATAAAAACTGATGCGACAAATATCCGTGTGCTCCGTGAATTTCTAAAACCTGATATCCTGCTTCAACCACTCTTTTTGTTGTCGCTTTAAAATCAGAAATCACTTTTTGGATTCCGTTTTTATCCAATGCTTCTGGAAGAAATGGTTCGTCATCGTGATACGGAATCGCACTTGCAGAAACTGTCTGCCATCCGCCTTGAGCGAAATCTAACTTTTTATTTCCGAGCCAGGGAGCCGAAACACTTGCTTTTCGGCCCGCATGCGCCAATTGAATGCCAGGAATCGAATTTTGAGAAACAATAAATTTATTGATTTGTTTTAGCTTTTCGATATGTTCATCTTTCCAAATCCCAAGATCTGAAGGAGAAATTCTGGCTTCTGGAGAAACAGCAGTTGCTTCCTGAATAATCAGCCCCGCGCCTCCGCTTGCTCGGCTTCCTAAATGAACGAGATGCCAATCGTTTGCAAAACCGTCAACAGCAGAATACTGGCACATTGGAGAAATGACAATTCTATTTTTTAGAGTGATATTTTTTATAGTAAATGGAGAAAATAATTGTGAAGCCATAATGTAACTTTTAATGGTTTGTGCTGTCAATTGAAAATGACAACCGTTTAAAAAGTAAAGTTACGGCATCTTGCTAAAACGAGAAATTGAAATGTTTATTAATTAACAAACATTTAAAGTAAATGCTGTCTGGTAATTATTTATTTGAAAATAATTCTTTCTCAATTTCTGAATACTGACTTTTTTCAAACGCACTAATACTTTTATTTTTAAGCAGAAAAATTTTAGCACAGTCTCTATATAGAATTTCTAAAATATGCGAGGAAATAAAAATAATACTAGTTTTTGAAATCTCCCGAATATAATTCATCAATACATAATTGGATTCTAAATCAAGTCCGTTAAAAGGTTCGTCTAAAATATAGATTGGAAATTCTTTTTGAAAAACGGCATTGAGATAGGTCTTCTTTTTCATCCCCGTAGAAAACTCTCGTATTAATTGATTATTCGGAACATCAAACAATCGATTTGTACTTTTTTGCGTAACATCTACTAAATGAGCATAAAAATCATAAAATTCGAAAGCCGTAAGCTCATCATAAATTAGCGGATCTGTGGGAACCCAGCCAGCATTTTGCAATACAACTTTTTCTTCATTAATAGAACAGTTTCCCTCAAACTTCTCTAAACTCAAAATGCATTTAAAAAGAGTTGTTTTACCTTGACCATTTTTACCAATAATACCATAAATTCCAGCTTGATCAATAGAAATGTTGATGTTTTCTAATATCGATTTGTCTTTGTACTTTTTCTGATCAATTACAATTTTCAACATGTTTTTAAATCGTTTAAGGTTTTAATGGCTTTTTTATACATAAAAGGCGTCACTGCGAATGGAATTACAAATAAAAAAATACTTGTCGCTACAAAAATGGTAAAGAAAATCTGCTGTAAAAAACTGTTATTGAAATAAATATACTTTAGCAGAATATTAAAAAGGGGAACAATAAATATAAATATCAAGAATATCATTTTTTCCCATTGCAACAAGAAGCACAATGTTATTGCTACTGGAAATACCAAATAAGCCATATTTAAAATTGAATTTTTGAACTGAAACAACAAATATTTTTCGGCATCAAAAGGATTTTGTTTCATTTCTTCTATTGTTTCTCTTTCAAAAGACGGAATGCACGCTATAAAAGACAAACCTAAAAATACCGCATACAAAAGGTTTTCATTTTTACTATTTACCGCCATAACAATAACGGTAATCAATAACGGCAAGCATATAAATAAGCTTGTATTTTCTAAAAGCGATATGCCAGTGGATATTAAATGTATCAAAAGGATATTTAATAATTTTTAGATTCAATCTAGGCAAGTTTATTAATAGTACTTTAAACAAAATTACGCAGGTAATAAAAAAGAAATTCTTTCTTTAGTAAAAGCACTACATAAAATGGAAACGAATAAATAAGATATTCTGCAAGTATTATTGCCTTGTAATTTCTTTTCATTTTTAGAAGTTCCAGATCGGATCTTTGTAAATGATAAACTACTACCTCTAGAAAAAGAAAAGGAACGTAATTTCTAAAAGTTTCAAAATTTTTATAAATCAAAAATGCGCGCCAAAATACAGAAGTACAATAAGAAATATTGCCAGATTGTCATCTTTAGAAACTAATTTTCTAAAACGGACTAAAAACAAATAACGTAAGATTGTTCTCAATATTTTTTTTCGCAATTTAGTATTTATTATAATATCTGCTTATTTAAAATGAAATAGAAATAAGCTTATGTTACAGTAATGCCAGCTCTACATTTGTAACATTACAATCAAAAATGTTACTAATAAGTGAACAATATTTAATTTATTAAAAGTAAGCGTGATTATTAACAAACATTTAAAACCTTAAACATTATCTTGCGGTCTTAAATTAAATAAGAAAACGCTACTTTTGTGCGTTAAATACGAATTAAAAACATAAAATGGATATAGTTATCAAACTCTCTCAATTTCTATTGAGTTTATCTTTACTTATTATTCTTCATGAATTAGGGCATTTTATCCCTGCAAAATTGTTTAAAACAAGAGTCGAAAAGTTTTACTTATTTTTTGATGTTAAATATTCACTTTTCAAAAAGAAAATCGGAGAAACAGAATATGGTATCGGGTGGTTGCCGCTTGGAGGTTATGTAAAAATTTCTGGAATGATCGACGAGAGCATGGACAAAGACCAAATGGCTCTGCCTCCACAGCCTTGGGAATTTCGTACTAAACCAGCTTGGCAGCTGTTTAATTATTATGCTTGGCGGTGTTACTGTAAATTTTATTCTGGCTTTTATTATTTATATCGGAATGGCTTTTGCCTACGGAGATACATATATCGCTAACTCTGACTTGAAAGATGGTATAGCAATTGAAAATGCCGCGATGCTTAAAGCTGGGTTTAAAACTGGTGATAAAATTATTTCTATTGATGGAAAAACTGTAGAGAATTACGACAGCGACATGAATATGAATGTCATCATGGCAAAACAAGTTTTGATCGAAAGAAACGGAAAACAGCAGACTATTACAATGCCTACTGATTTTGTTGACCAGCTTTCTAAAACAGAAAAAGGACTTCTTATTGGTATTCGCAGACCATTTGCGATTGCAAAAGTGGCTGAAGAATCTCCAAACCAAAATCTAAAACCAAAAGATTTGATTCTTTCTCTTAACGGACAAAAAATTAAATATTTTGATGAAGCAAAAACAATTTTAGAAGCAAACAAAGGAAAACAGATTCCTGCTGTTGTTTTACGCGATTTAAAAGAAACATCTATTACTTTGAAAGTTTCTTCAACAGGAACTTTAGGAGTTGTTGCTGGTGGTTTAGACTTGAAATCTCTAGAGAAATTAGGTTACTATAAAATCAGTACTAAAGAATACGGTTTCTTCGAATCGATTCCGGTTGGTCTTGAAAAAGGTAAAGATCAATTAGTAGGTTATGGAAAACAATTGAAAATGATTTTTAATCCAGAAACCAAAGCTTACAAACAAGTTGGTGGTTTTGCTACCATTTTTAATATTTTTCCTACTTCTTGGAGTTGGGAAGTATTCTGGTCAATCACGGCTTTATTGTCAATTATGCTTGGAGTTATGAATTTATTGCCAATTCCGGCACTTGATGGTGGCCATGTTATGTTTTTATTATATGAAATGATTAGTGGCAAAAAACCAAGCGATAAATTCCTAGAGAATGCGCAAATGGTTGGTTTTGTTTTACTTATTTCACTATTACTATTTGCTAACGGAAACGACATTTACAAAGCAATTGTAGGCAAGTAAAAATATTTAATAAAAAGAGTGAAAATGTTTTTGAGAAACTAAAAATAGTTTTATATTTGCACTCGCTAAAAAGAGCAACAACTTCCTCCTTAGCTCAGTTGGTTAGAGCATCTGACTGTTAATCAGAGGGTCCTTGGTTCGAGCCCAAGAGGGGGAGCAACTTTTTTTAGCAAACATATTTACCTTTAAGGTGATTCCTCCTTAGCTCAGTTGGTTAGAGCATCTGACTGTTAATCAGAGGGTCCTTGGTTCGAGCCCAAGAGGGGGAGCTTAATAAATACCACTTACAGATGTAAGTGGTATTTTTTTTGTCTCAATACCATGAATAATATTGTTTATATTCTGCATTCCAAAAAACTTAATCGTTATTATATTGGCTATACGAATGATTTTGACGTAAGGTTAGAATTCCACAAGAATTCGCCTTCAAACAAATTTACAGCAAATGCAAAGGACTGGACTTTGTTCCTTAGCTTTAAATGTGATAATAAAACTCAGGCGCTTTCAATAGAGAAACATATTAAAAACATGAAGAGCAAAACATATATTGAAAATTTAATTAAGTATCCGGAAATAATCGATAAACTTCTGATAAAATACAAAGTCGAATGTTAATCAGAGCCCCGAAAGCTTTCGGGGTTGGTTCGAGCCCAAGAGGGGGAGCTTAAAAAAAAGACGATCAAATTGATCGTCTTTTTTTTTTGGAAAAATTTCAAAGTTTAAAAAATTCCAAATTCCAATATTATTTAACCGCAAAAGCCTCCAATCTTGTCATTTCGACCGAAGGGAGAAATCACACAAAAAACTCCAAAATCTAAATCACCAATCTTTGCTGACAAACAAGATCTAGAAATAATCAATAAACTTCTGAGAAAATACAAATTCGAGTGGTATTTATTTTGTTTTAATACTGGTTTATATTTTGAGTTTATATTTTTTGTAAATTTGCTTCATTATGATAGACATTTCAAACACTGCCGAAAGAATTCAGTTTGCTTTAAAGCAAATGGAAAAAGCTATGCCTGTTGTTAAAAAACAAATAGCTGTGTATGAAAAAAATGTTTCTTTAGGAAAAGATCAAAAAAAACCGCCGATAGCCCCACAGTTTAAGAATGCCTAAACCTCTTTTAGTTGTTATCGCAGGATGTAATGGATCTGGAAAGTCAACCTTTTCCAAACTCCTATCTCCTGAAAGCTTTATTCCTTTTGATTATGATATTGAATTTTTAAGATTTTACAATTCTTTAATAGATTCAGATATAAGAGACAGAATGGCTCACTCAATGGCTTTTAATGAACTGGAAAATCAGATTAAAAAAGCAATTGACAACAAGCGCAGTTTTTGTTACGAAACTAATTTCAACTCCACTCCTCTTCATTGGCCAGAATTATTTAAAAAAAATGGATATGATTTACATTTGATTTTCTTATGCCTTGATTCAGTTGAAGAAGCTAAAAAAAGAGTTGCTATTCGCGTAGAAAATGGAGGACATTTTGTTCCAGATAGTGAAATACAAAAACGTTATTTTGATGGATATAATAATTTAAATTCTTTTTTTAACTATTTTGATTACGTCGATTTATATGACACCTCTAGATATTCAGAAAAACCATCTCATATTTTGTCAATTGAGTCAGGAAAGGTTTTACACATAACACATATACCAAATTATTTAAATATTTTAATTCCAAGTGTAATTTAAAGAAAATTTTTAATCTATTTCGCAACCAAAGTCTCACTTTTAAATCTTTTCATTAAAATGTCGGCTTTTTCTATTTGATTGATTGCTTTTAAAGACTGCGCGTATCTGAAGTAATAAATAACATCTGGGTCTTTCACCAAATCAAACAATTTCTCGTAATAACCTGCGAGCAGTATTAAGGTTTCCGTCGAAGTAAAGACGGTCTGCCACTTTCTGAAGCATTTCTGGTGATTTATAGCCTTTTTCAAGCACTTTCTCATAAGTTCCTGCTATATCTACTTTGACATATTTTACAGGCTCCGCAGGATCTGGTTCTTCAACAATAACTGGTTCAGAAGAAGCTGTTATATTTTCCATAGAAAGCTCTGGCTGTGTTAAACTTACTTTTACTTTTTGTTTTCGCTTTACATATCTCGGAATTATAGTCCTGGTATTATTTGGTCCCAAATCGTTCGTGTAAACCATATCTAATTTTGTAACCTCATAAGTGGTAATTCTGCCTCCAAAAAGTTTATTGATTCTTTCTTCTACATAATATGATTTTATCACATAATCGTTGTCAGAAGAAAGTTTGTCTGTCAAAAGCACGGTAGTTCCAGATGTCGAAGCAGAAAGACTTGCCATGCGCGCGCAAAACAACCGAAAGAACATAATATTAAAAATGCACATAAAAGCGCTTTGCCGTTTTTCATAATAATTCAATAAAATTACTGGTTTATCTTAAAATTTTATTAAATATATACCATTCAGACGGTTACGGTTTAAAATCTCTGCAAACAACTGGAAAAAACGTTTAATTACCCCTTTTATCTTAAGCGTTCCTGATTACGGAAAAAGCTTCCTCAATTTCTTTGTCCGAAAATGGTTCAAGAGTTTTTACGAGCTTTTTACTAGTTTTAATTGATCAGGCAAATCAACTTTCTCAAAGCTTTTTTCTCTTGACAGTTTTACTTCTTTTTTGAATAATATTTACCAAGAACAATGTCTATTAATATTCCGTAGGAATATCTCATCGGTAAAACAAAAGCAGTATAATTAGTGTTAGTGTCCCGTAAGGACATCTGTTTTTAGCGAAATAAAACATCTGCCAATTAATCAAACGTTCCTACGGAACGTATAACCCTAATTTACTTTTACTTCTACCAAGCAGACATTCCTACGGAATGAATTGTTTTTTATAAAAAAAAAGCGCCGTAATCCCAAAGATCACGGCGCTTTCTATTTTATTTAAAAACTTAGAGTAATTAAACCCCTAATTTCTTAGCAATCTCAGTTGGAATTCCTCCCTTGTTTACTAGTAATGCTGTAGTTTTATATTTTACGAAGTTCTTAGTTACAAACAAGAAACCTTTGTAGTCGTTTGTTTCTCCCCAAGAATTTTTTACGATATAATATTCTTTTCCAGTTTGGTCTTTTGCTAAACCAATAATGTGCATTCCGTGGTCGTCTGTTGTAGCATAGTTATCAAACGCGACTTGACGCATTTCTGGAGTAATTTCTGGTTCTGCTTTTGGTCCGTTAAACATGTCTGCTTTTTCTTCTGCAGTCATATCGTCGAATTTTTTGCTTGGAACGTAAGCTACACCATTTTTTCCAGCTGAAACTTTTCTCGCTAACATCTGTTGCCCAAGCTACAGTATAACCTTTTTTCAAAGCATTGTCGATAACATCTGTCATGTCGTTTACTTTTACGTTGTAAACTTGATCCAATGACCAGTTGTCTGGCACCATCATTGTCGTTTTTTGGTAGTATGGCGTATTTGTAAAAGATGATAATTCTACATACTCATCTGGATTAATTCCTACTACTTCTTTAGCGAAAGATTGCGGTGTATAGTTTTTTCCTTTGTAAGTAAAGTTTTCTGGTGCTTTTCCTAAATAAGAATCAATAACTGCCGCGTAAGCTTTCTGCCAGTTTGGTGTTAATTCTCCGTTTGGATTTTTAACAACTGCTGTCAAAACTCCTTCAATAAGAGCTACCATTTCGCCAAATTTATTTTTATCTGTTCCGTAGTTTAGTCCTGTGTAAACTTCTCTAGGTACAGTTCCGTATTTTTTGTACATATTAATTACATCGTGCAAAGCTCCACCATCTCCAAGTGTAATTGCTCCGTGCATACGAACGTAGTTAATACCTTTCTCAACATATACATTTCTTGCAGAATAAATTTGAGATAACTCAACCGGCTGTTTTCCTAAACGAATCATTTCTGACTCTAAGAATGAATTTGTTGAGTAACTCCAGCAAGTTCCAGATGAACCTTGAGTTTTTACCGATGTTGTTCCTAAGTTAATTACTTCTGTAAATTTGAAGTTCTCTTTACTTTTGTCGCTCGCGTTTAGTTTAAGTGAATTTACTAAAACGTCTTGCGCAAAACAGCCTGCTGTTCCAGCCAAGAATACTGATGCCTGCAAACACTGATTTGAATGAAAATGTATTCATAATTGATGTTTAAGGTTTAACAAAATTAGTCTCTAGTGTTTCTAATTTGTTACAAAACAATTAAATTTTTTGTAATTTGTTGCTATTGTGCGGTTAATTTTTTCACAATCTTTTAATTAAGGTGTATAAGATTACAAATTATGCAAAACTAACAATCGGTTTAGAATCAAAATACAGTTCTAATAAAATAAGTAGTAATTTGGTTTCGGAAAATTGCGAAAACCAAACTCGAAATGTACGAACTGGAAAAAGAAAAATATCTGGGCAAGACCAAAAACATTTTCAATACCGATCAAGGAATTGCAGTTGTAGAAACCGAGTATCAAAATAAGGTTTATGAGGGCTGGCATTCGCATAATAATGCACATATTACACTTTTTCTAAAAGGAGGCACAACCGAAAAACGCAAGAATTCTACGGAAACGGTCGGCTCTGGTTCTTTGTTATTTTATCACAGCGACGAATTGCATTTGAACCAAGATACGCTTTTTCCATCCCGAAATATTAATATCGAAATTGAAGAAGGACTTTTAAAAGAACTTCAAATTAATGAAGCAATAATCGAAAAATCGATTCAGAACAGCACATTTACCAAATTTTTGATCTTGAAAATTTTTAAAGAAACGCAGACAGCTGATACTTTTTCTAACGATACTATAAAAATGCTATTCTCGCAAACTGGCGAGCAACGAATAATTATTTGGAACGATACGAAAAGAGTCCGTTTTGGGTAAAAAGTCTAAATGAATTATTAAATGACTGCTGGAACGAAAACCCGAATTTACAGGATTTGGCGCAGGTTTTAAATTTAAATCCGATTACCATCTCCAAGCATTTTCCGAAATATTTTGGCTGTACTTTGGGCGAATACATGCGGAGAATTAAAATTAACCGTTCGCTTTCGCTGATACAATCTCAAGAAAGTAATTTGACCGAAATTAGTTTCCAATGCGGTTTTGCCGACCAAAGCCACTTTATCCGAACTTTTAAAAACCAGACTGGATTTTTACCCAAACAATTTCAAAAATTATAAAGAAGGCAAATTTCATTCTATTTTTTGATTTTGATGCCAATTACTTTTGCTTCATCAAATCATATAAATCAAACCAATGGAAACGCTTACTTTAAAACAAAAAACTTTTAATTCTCCTATAACCAAAATTATTCTTGCCTTACTTACTTTTATGGCAGTTGTAATTATCGGACAGCAAATTGCCGCAAAATTACTGGCATTGACTTCGCTGGAAAAAGATTACAGAAATCTTTTAAAAGGACTTTTTGTTTCGACTGCAACTGTTTTGAGTTATATTCTTTTCTTCAAAAATTACGATAAAAGATCAGTGACAGAATTTGCTTCAAAAGGGATTTTAAAAAATCTTAGTGCTGGTATTTTGTTTGGTTTTCTTCTTCAATCACTTACCATTTTAGTAATTTACCTCAACGGAAGTTATAGTGTTGTGTCTGTAAATCCAATTTCGTTTATCTTGATTCCGCTGGCAATTATGTTTACTGTTGCCATTATTGAAGAAATATTAGTTCGCGGTATTGTATTTAGAATTATCGAAGAAAAACTGGGAAGTTATATTTCACTGCTAATTTCTGGAGTTATATTCGGAGCTTTGCATCTTGTGAATCCTCACAGTAGTTTTCTTTCCACTTTATGTATTACGCTGGCAGGATTTTTATTGGGTGTCGCTTTTTATTTACAGCCGTAATTTATGGTTTCCAATAGCTGTGCATTTTGCTTGGAATTTTACACAATCGGGTATTTTTGGAGCAATTACTTCTGGAAATGAAAAAACACCTAGTTTATTAACCGCCAAAATACAAGGTTCAGAATTAATTACCGGAGGTGAATTTGGTCCCGAAGGGAGCATTCAGGCAAGCGTAATTTGTCTTATAGGAACGATAATATTATTGTTATTGAGTCACAAAGAAAATAAGATTGTTAAACCGTATTGGAATAAATAAAAGTTTTTTTCGCCACGAATTTCACTAATTAACACAAATTATATCAAAAGTTCGCGATAGCAATTATCGGGAACTTTTGATATAATTAAACTGTAAGCTTTCTAAATGTCAAACTTATTCTTTCCGAGTTATCATTATCTTTATCTGGTAAAATGGCATGCGACCAAAATTCTTGCACTTCTTTACTCATATAAAATAAACTATTAGGATGTAACTCGATATCATGAATGATTTCTTTGTTTAGTTTATTTTTAAATCTCATTACTCGTTTATTTCCTAATGAAACAATTGCGATTCCAGTGTCTTCGAACAAAATATCTGTTTGATCAGAATGAAATCCCATTTTCGATTTTCCATCAGTATAATAATTTATAAGGCAGTTATTAGGCACAAATTTGATCGCATTTTTTATGATAGATATAACGTCATCAATATAATCAGGAAGTGGTAAAAATTGATATTCCATTTCTGAATAATTATAAGGAGTACCATAACTAACTGTTTTTCTTGCCTTTATTGAAGTGTCCCAATTTGAATCTCTTTTGACTTTTTCAAACAGAATATCATGATTATTTAAAATATTATTTTCTATTATTATTTGATCTAACAATTGATCCAGATTCATTACTTATTTATTTTAGGATGCAAATGTAAGAAAAATTACCACTATTTAATTTAAACAATGAGATCGTCAACTCAGAATTTTTAATTTAAAAAAAAACTATCTCAGCCAATTACTTCCAAAAACAATATAATAAGCCCAATCTTCTGGGCCTCTGGCAACATCGACTCCCATTCTAAGTTTGAATTTTCGAGCTAGTAAATATCTAAAACCCGTTCCGTAGCTGTAGACAACAGGTTTTGCAAAAGCTTTGTCCCAATCGTTAAAAGCGCTGGCAAGACCGCCATATCCCATAAGACTCCATCTTCTGTACACATCCCATCTTAATTCGGCTTCGGTTACAATACTTGTTTTTCCCTGATATCTTGCCGCAGGAATTCCCCTTAAATTGATTCCCGGTCTTAAATAAAAAGGCGGGTTCCCAAACGCCTGTTCCCCTTCAATCCTCAGCCCGCCAATTAATTTTTTAGTTAAGGGATAATAGCCTATTGCAGATAAATTGACGCGCCAGGCATCATAATCACTTCCCAAAATATTATCTGACCAAAAGAAATCTGATTGTAGCCTGATTCCTTTATCTGGTGTAAATATATTGTCGCGTCCGTCAAATTGTAATGCTCCTCCAAGCTGGCTCACTGTACTTTTAATATCTTTTGGCTCAACAAACGGCGCATGGGAGATTTACATCGGGCAGGTTTATTTTAGAATTTAAAAAAAGAAATTGAGGTCCCGCGCTCCATTTTGGATTGTTAAATTGTTTGAGCCATTGGGTATAAAAAATAGTAGACTTAAAATTGAGTTTGAATTCCTCATCCGCCAGATTTGGACGATTGTTGGCATAAAACGATAAATTCATATCGCCGTAACCCGCCATGACACGATATAATATTTTGGGTTTAATAAGTGTTCCCGAACGAAAAGCGCCTACCATCCAGCTTTTGTTTCCGGTATACATTCCGATTCCTCCAGTTATATCTGGATTTATAAAACGTTTTTTTCCGTTTTCATCTACAACTGGTGCGTGCTTTTTTAGGAAAACGGGCACGATTGCACCTCCAATTCCTCCCAGAGCGGGTTCTGTAATTACGGTTGGCACAACAATAAAGCCATGTGCATAAATAATGTAATCGCTTAAATCGAATGCGCCGTCGAGAGAATCTTTAACACTTATATGCGGTTTTTGTGCATTTATAACATTAAACGACAAGAGAAACCAAAGCGAGAACAAGATAATTTTTTGTGTTGTTTTTTTGTTTTTCATATAAGAATCTAAATCGTTTTACATTTAAAAATCACCTTATATTCTTCGATCTCATCTATTCCTTTTTCTTGAAGCTGAAAACATGTGCCAGAGTGATAAAGAAAGTATTTCCTTGAAATCTGTTTATGGCATTTACTTCTCCAATCCATCTAAAACCAGCCGAAGTCATACAGCCAATATGCAAGTAATTAATCTCGGCGCCAATTCCGCCAACGTGATCTTTATCTGGTTCCAGAAGCAGGGTTCCAACTGGAATTTTATCATCAGAGACTTTGTATTGCAGGTAGTAAATTAATCCTGCATTTAATATTCCTTTTGGCGCTGTTTTTTCTGCATTCATACAATAAAAAGTCTTTCCTAAACCGCCTTCAATACTTAAAATATCACCAGTTTTTATATCAGTACCTTTTTTCTTTCCGTTGATTTCATAAGTCGCTAATGCAGAAAAATGAAATGTTTTTTTGTCATTAAAGAACAAAGTGGTTCCTGCCGAAATCTCATTCATAAACATCCCTAAACCACTATTTTCACTGCCTCCAAATTCATATTTTCCTGTTGGAAGATACATTTGATAACTGAATACAAAATCGGCTCTTTTATTATGCCATCCTAACTGAATGGGCTGTACATACATATCTGTAAAAGCAAAATCGCTCTTTGAATCGACGTAACTCCCTTGAATAGTATTGGATGCTCCCGCCAATAAAATCGCCGCACCGTAATTGGCGCCTAAAATTTTAAAATCGCTTATGTAAGAAGCTCCGGCACCGGTTATAAACATGGTTAAATCTGGATTTCCCATTTTATCGCCATCACTATTTCGCAGAGAAGATGCGGTGTAAATGTAACCTGGAACATATACACTTAAAGTATTTTCTGGAGCCTGAGTTCCCGATTGAAGTCCCATAGCGCCCAAAATATGTCCGCCTTTTAACTGTGCATTGGTATAAAAAGAAACCAATAATAGCATTATTGCTAGAATTGATTTAATTGATTTAATTGATTTTGAAGTATTAATTTTTGTTTTCATGCTGAAACGTTTTAAATTAATCAAGACTTTACTACAGCTTTACAACTGATTTAGAAATAATTTTTTATTTAAAGTAGTACGCACTTGCACGATCAGGATTTATTCTAATGGTTTTAAAATATTCTGACGGCGATTTTCCGGTATGTTTTATAAATGCTCTAAAGCAGGTTGTTCTGGATTTAAAACCAGAGCCCCAAGCCATTCCTTCGAGCGATAAATCTTTCCACTCTGGATCGTTTATTTTGTCTTTGAAATATTCAATTCTTTTGAGATTGACATAATCCTGAAAATGAAGTCCAAATTCAGAATTGATTAAATTGGATAAATGATGAACAGATATTCCTGTTTCTTCAGATAGGTCTCGGATAACGAAATCTTTCTTTAAAAAGAGTTTATTAGCATTTAAAACGTAATCCAGTTTTAAGAGATAATCTTCTTTTTTCTCCATTGTGAGTTCGTGTGCGATTGGCAGAGAGGTTTTAATTTCTTTAGATTTAACTGCAATACTAATGTCACTGACAAAATCGAAAGTTTCCTCTTCGTCGTGAAAAATCTGAGGTTTGAAATAAAGCCAGCCAACCGTAAAAAACAGAACAGAAGAAATTAAGAAATAGCAGGAAAGATCTACAACACCTATTTTTCCTTGTAGAAAATGATGAACAAAAAGTGCAGAAAATAAAAACAAAATCATAAGGTTGTAAACCCTGATCCAATTGATAACTTTAATTTGATGAAATTCGTTTCCTTTAAATTTTTTCAGATCATAGTTTAAAATCAACATGGTTTGAAAAAAGACATAGGAAAGCCAAATCGTCAAGGTTAAAATAGAAAATGGACTTTTGATTTTGACAGCAATATAATCTACAATTTTTAAGTCTGTAAAACTTCCAATATATACAAAAAGTGTGAGGGTAAAATAAATAACAAAAGGCGCAAAATGAAGCCAGTCATACTTTCTAATTTTTTTTACCCTGAGATAAAATATTTCGGACATACAAAAAAGAACATGGAGCTACTAAAAAGATAAACGATTTTGTGATTGTAAATAATTCTGGAAACTCTTTGAATATGTTTGCCGATAGATAAAAATTATAAATACTCACCACAGCAAGACTCAATAAAAACAGTCCCAAAAAGAAACTTTTTGAATAATTTTTTCTGGAAAAAATAACCCTAATCGAAGTAGCAAGACCTGCAATTACGGCTATAAAAAAGAATAGCGAGAGTAAAATATCGATCATTTTTTAAGTTTAAATTTGTTTGTTGGACTTCTTAAAAAAGAATTTCGAAAGAGGGGACTTTCATTTTAGGAAACAAATGTGCTTATTGGCGGATTAGACCAAGCACATTTGCTTTTGTTTTAGATCTATTTCTAGATTATTTTTGCTCTGCTCCCGGAGGAAAACCAGCTAATATTTTTTTGATAGAAGCATTGATAAATTCCTCTGGATTATCTGGTTTACTGTCAATTTCAGCATTTCCGATACCCTGCCAAAGCAGTTTTTGCGTTTTGGTCGATACAATATCAATTACCAGCGAGCCATCTACATAATCATAAGTATTAAATGTAGTATTGGCACCACCCATCATGGCACCGCCGCCCCAATATCCGTAAGGGCGATACATTCCCCCATATCCATAGAAGTCCGTATTGGCACTAACAGAAGTTTTATTTTTTAAAATGGAAACGGCATTTACTTTTAAATCTGGATTGTCAGATTCTGTAAATCCTTTGGCAAGCATTTCATTTCGAATGGCTTTTGTCACACGATCGACATTTAACTGATTAACCTGACCCTGTCGCGCTTTCAAATCGTATACCGCAAAAGTTTTGTATTCGCCGAAATTGGCAGAATGGTCATAGTCTGATGTGACTTTTACAGTTGGAGAGCAACTGTAAATTAATCCCAAAAATAATATTGGGAGTATACGAAGATTTGTTCTTTTAATATTCATGTTGTAGTATTTAAATTGTTAATTAAATCAGTTTAACTCGAATGTATTAAAATCTTAAAAATCTTGAATTGAAAGGCGTAGAATGAATATAGAATTATTAAAATCGCACAAGTAACTATTTAGCAATTACTTAGCTCATTCTCAAAGATAAATCATTTTATTTAATTAATATTAAAAAAATAAATAAAATCTTACTATATTTTTTTTCTTCAATTTCCCTTCAATTTCCCTGCAGATTTTCAAAATTATTTACCTTGTACAACTACATAACTGTCCTGCCCATCTTTTGAAATTGGCTGATAATAGACATTATTATAGATCATATATTTTTGTCCGTCGATGGTTTTTTCTTCGGCACCTTCTGGTAAGTGCGAAACTACTGCTCCAACTGGCGGCGTTACGACCTTATATTTTGAGGTGTCTTTTATGTAATAAGTTCCTCCGTAATAATAGTATTCTGCTCCAGAAACTGTAATAGTCGTATACCCTTTAGGTAATTCAGGAATGGTTGCTCCCAACGGTGCAGGAACTACTTTGTAACCATTAGAGTCTTTTACATAATACACGCCGTCATCATAATTGTAGCTATTATTTTCTACAGAAATAACTATTGCAAGCAGTTGTTAATGTGGTTAAAAAGAACCCTACAGGATACCAAGTTGGCCCCCAGTAATAAGGTACAAATGGATGATAGATGTATGGAAACGGCACCGGATAAGGATGAAACGGAGGCGGTGGCGGCAATGGTCTCGGATACGGATATGGATGCGGCGGTATTGGGCGCGGTCCTGGAGGGATTGGTCTTGGTCCCGGCGGAATTGGCCTTGGTCCAGGTCCAGGAGGAATCGGTCTTGGCGCTGGATGAGGCATTGGTTCTGGATGAGGCATTGGCATAGGCCGAGGCATTACAGCGTGAGGTCTAAAATGCCCAAAACGTTGTGCGGTAACAGATTCTGGCATTAGCATCAGTATAAATACTACTGCAAGAATTCCTGTTTTTATATTTTTAAGTATCTCTAATTTCATGACAAAGAATTTATAAATGATTATTTTTTATCTTCTCTAGACTGTAATTTTACTTTAGCTACTTTTGGAGGTGCCGAAAATTCAAACATATATTCTGAAAAATCAGGATTGATGATCCAGTCTTTATAAACTGCTTCATACTGCGGTTTGTCTTGATCATTGGTGTAAACAATTACCATTTTCATTGGGAGATAATTATCGTCGTTTGCAATCCAGAATTGAAAACTTTTGTTTTTGTCTTTTCCTGCAATGTGAAAACATTCTTTATCGTCGATAATTGTTTTCCCTAGAAACAGTAAAGTTCCCTGCTCTGATTTTAAATCTTCTAATAATGTTTCATAAAAGAAATCTGCTGCTGGAAACTCTATTCCAAATTTTTTACTGGCTTCGTCAATAGTTTCAATAACCGATTTTGGTGCTGTTGTAACGGCATACGTATTATTATCAAAAGAATAATAGGTTAGGTTTTTACCATTGTACAATAAGCTTCGGTTTCCTTTATCTCCTGTAGAAGTAATTTTCATTTTATCGGGAAATTTAATTGAGACCTTTTCATGGACAGCATGTTTCACTAAGCCGAGGCTTTCGTTAAAAATGTCGTAGGTTAAAACTGCCTTGAAACTACATGATTTTATATATTGTAATGATTCTGTCGTTCTATTTAAAATATAAACAGCCGAAGAATCAATTCGCTGGGTTTGAGCTTTAATTATACTGGTCATCATTACAAAGCCCATTAAAAACAAAAACTTCTTATTCATACTTATAATTATTTAATTAATAAAAATTATACTTCTGCGACTATCGGTAATCTGCCTTCTTTGACAGCTTTGATCATTTTATGATAATCAGATTCGTTTTGATCTGCATACAACATCGAAAACTTTGAAATAGCATGGGCAAATTCATCGCTGTTTCCTATATATCCAGACAATATCGAAGGATCTCCAGAACGTGCGTGCGCTCTTGCAAGTGCCCATCCGCAGGCTTTGGCATAATCTGCCATATTTGTTTCTTTCATTATTTCCAGAACGGGTTTCACTTTTGCATCTCGAAGCTGACGGATGTAAAAAAATCGGCCTTTGTCATCATTTGTCCATCCTAAAAACATATCTGAAGCGGACTGCATTAATTTTTGCCCCATCACAATTCGTTCGCCTTGATGACTGTATCTGCTTTGAGTTTTTACATGCTGTTCTAATACGCTTTGCCTAGCTTCTTTAAATTGTAAAAAAATAGGTTCTCCTGTAGCCGACATTAATAAACTAATACCGCAGAGTGTTCCCACACTTCCTACACCCACCACTTTTATAGCAACGTCGTGCAAAGAATATCTGCTTAACAAAATTTGTTTATCGTGAGACAGTGATTTCATATATCGTTTATGAATGGTCTCGGCTTCTTTTAAAATTTCTTTTTCTTCACTTTCTGTGGGATGATAGATTAATGGAGGTTCATCTTTAATTTTGGCGCGAACCCCGTCTTGATACGTCATTTTTGCAAATTCTTTTTCGTGCGCCGTATATTCTGTCGCTTTTTTAATTCGTTTATGATGAAACTCTTTTAGCTCTTTATCGTGTCCGAGTTCAATAAGTTCAGCCAGATCAATATCGGCGTACCAAATCTGCGCCGCCGATAATTTACTGTATTCCAGCATGTGTCTTTTGTAACTGTCTGCAACATGCCAAGCAAATTCTTTACAGCTTTTATTAGAAAATTTTCTCCATTTTCCTGCAATGACAAAACTTGTCTGCTAAACGTTTTAAATCCCATTCCCACGGACCTTGAAAGGTTTCATCAAAATCATTTATATCAAAAACCAGTTTGCGTTCTGGTGTTGCAAAACCTCCAAAATTCATTAAATGGCAATCACCGCAAAGCTGTAAATTTATTCCTGTATTGGATGTTGATTTTAAATCTGTCGCCATAATTGTCACGCTCCTCTAAAAAATGCAAAAGGACTTTCCATCATTCTGCTGTATCGAATGGGCAGTAAACTTTCTATTCTTCCAATACTGGTTTTAATCAAAATTTCTATTGGATCTTCCCGATTTTCTGCAGGCGAATATTCCTCATGAGAAGAACGCGGCACACTTTTTCTAATGGCTGTACCTTTATCGTAACGCTCCGCTTTTGATGCTAATGGATCAAATGAAATTTCGATATTTTCCAGTTTTTCAGCCATGAAATCATTCTTTAACTTTACCCTACATCTGACAAAATCAGTAATTAAGAAATTTTTTACCTCAGAGGTATTTATTTTAATTATATAGAAATTTAAGAACCTGGAAATACAAAAGCCACAACCGCTCTCAATCCCCAATCTGGTCTTATATCTGAATGACCTACAATTGGTATTAAAGGCATAACAGCAAACTGCATCGTTTGACCACCTAATTTTGTAATGGCTCCAACATTTGGACTAAGGGTAATTAGTGTCGTATTTCCTTCCCAGTTTTGTGTAATCTCTGAAGTAATTCCTAAACTTGCACCACTTTTGTAACTATGGGTTAAAAATATCTGGGTATAAAATTGATTGAAATCGGCTCTGTTTTCGTTTCCTGCTACGGACCATATCTGATTTGCAATGAATCCTATAGAAAGTCCCTTTCCCTGATGCATGACCAAAACGCTTGGTCCGACTCCAAATTTTTTCTGTCCCGAGGAATTTTTCTGTGGCCGTTGGTACTAAAAAAGCAGGACCAACTCCTAAAATAATTCCCTTTGTTTTAGGGGCAAAAAATGCTGTAACGGTTGCATCGCTTAAACCAAACTCATGGCTGTTTTCTGCAATAACATCCTGCTGATCTACAACCGGAAGAATATATCGTGTAATTAAATTTAGATTTTCACTCAATTTAAAAGGAATTACTGGCTGAATATTTATTTGGTATTTTGATCCATTGTACGGACCAATTCCATACGTTAAATTATTCTGTAAAGGCACACTTATAAGACTTGCTACAGGATTTGCTAATTTATCTGCCAGTTCCTGTGCACTTGCTCCAGCTTTTGGCTCTTCTTGTGCAAAAATTGAAAAACCAGTAAGGAAATAAACTACACTCAAAAAGTACTTCCTGTTTTTATAAGAGCCGCTCTGTTTCATAATACTTGATTTAAAATTTGTTTTGAAAATCAAAATGAAACAATTTTTAATACTAAAAACTGTTTCATCTCAATACTAACTAATTCAAATTATTTATTTTGGAAAAATTGTTTTCCAATCGTCTTTCATACTGATTACGTGATATTTGTATTTGGCGACTGTACTTAGAGATAAATTATCTTTTTCCTGATAATTGTATTCTCTGATAGAATCGTTATGATTTACGATCATTTGAAAAGAAGGATATTTACTTCCCGAAGAATATCTTAACATGGCAAGATCACCGGCTCCGCCTTCATTTCCACAGGCAAAAACGGGTCTTTGACCAATATGCAATTGTATACCGACTGGTTTTCCTGCTTTATCATCTAAAAGATCTAAAGCTGGCAGTCTTTTTAGGCTGTTTGTTGCATCATCAAAAACATATTTAAAAGATGTTCCTACTACTTGTTCTTTTGGAATACCATAAAAATCGGATGAAATAGCACGCACCAGTTCAATCGTACCTCCAGTAACAATAAAGGTTTTGAATCCATTTGCGCGTAGGTAATTCAAAAGCTCTAATTGAGGCTGGTATCTAATTTGTTTTAATGCTGTATTTTTTCCAGGATATTTGGCACCTGTGAAGAACTCTTTTGTAGAAGCTTCAAATTCATCTTCGGTCATGCCTGTGTGTGTTGCGACAACTAATTCGATAAGAGCTTTATCGCCGCCCTTTTCAAAAAAAGTTTTGTCTTTTTCAACAACAGCTTTAAAAGGCTGTTTTTGTGCCAGAGCAGGATTTGCTTCAACCATTTTTTTTACTCTATAAAAAGCAAATAATTCCTGAACATAAGGTTTTTCAGCCCATAGGGTTCCGTCATTATCAAAAGTGGCTATTCTATTTTCTATCGGAATAAAATCGGGACTTCCTGCTTTAGTAATTTTTGTAACATAATCTATAATGTCTTTTTTTAAGGCACCATCATTCCAGCTTGGTAGAGGATCTCCAGTTGTAACTGTAGTTGCTGTACTATCTTTAGTACTTGTAGCTGTAACCGTATCTGATTTTTTGCACGAACCTAATAACAATAAAAATAGGGGTACAATATATAATTTTCTATACATGATCTTGATTTTTAAGTTATTGAAAAGCTTGAGTTATGGGGTAACTCAAGCTTTATTACTTCTATTTTTATTTTTTCTTTTTGGATTCTGTTTCGTCCTCTTTTAATTTAGGCGAAGACATTTTTTTCAATATATTTTTGTGCTTTAATATCTTTCATAGCTTCTTCCATAATAGTGTAAGCTGAGAAACTTGGCGGAATTGATCTCGGTGGATATTCTTTAAATGTTTCTGCAAATACAACTACATCTTGTATTGCTCCATACATAAGCTGTACGTGATTCATTTGCCAATCCCAAAAAGTATTTGAAGTTATATCTGCTCTTTCAAAAGGATCCTGATATAAATTGAATATTTTTTGTAAACGTAGTTTGGTAAAAGGTTCTGCCCAAACTCCCATTGTTCCGCCTAAACGTTGTTCGGCAAAAACATATTTATAATCTCCTTCTCTTAAACCTACTAAAAGACCATCGTCATCTGTATAAAAGAATTTATCTCTGGCACTTTTTGGTGATGTACCTCGCAAAAATTTACTTTGGTCAAAACCGTCTAGATGTACTTTATAGTTTTTTCCGTTTGCGCTGTACCCTTTTAAAAGTTTATTCACAAGATCTGGTTCACCTGCAATAGAAGCAAATGTTGGTATCCAGTCGTTATGGCTCATTAATTCAGTAGTAACACCTGGTTTGATAACACCTGGCCAGCGTACAATACATGGTACACGGTAAGCTCCTTCCCAGTTGGTATTTTTCTCTGAACGGAATGGTGTCATTGCACCATCTGGCCATGTATTCATGTGAGGACCATTATCTGAAGAATAAACTACAATAGTGTTATCAGCAATTCCTAATTCATCTAATGCTTTCAAAATACTTCCTATAGTTTCATCGTGTTCAATCATACCATCAATATACTCACTGTCGCCATGCGTATATCTGCCTCTGTGTTCTGCTCTTACGTGTGTGCGAAGGTGCATACGAGTCGCATTGAACCAGCAGAAAAATGGTTTTCCGGCAGCATTTTGTCTTTTAATAAAATCAATTGCCGCTGCAGAAGTTTCATCATCTACAGTTTCCATTCTTTTTTTAGTAAGTGGTCCTGTATCTTCAATTCTTTGTTTTCCAACTCTACCAAAACGAGGATCTGTAGTCGCATCATCAACATTTGTTGCTGTACATTTTAAAACGCCGCGTGGTCCAAATTTTTTCAAATATTCTGGATCTTTTGGATAATCAGGTAATTCTGGTTCTTCTTCTGCATTTAAGTGGTACAGATTTCCAAAGAATTCATCAAAACCGTTTACAGTTGGCAAACTTTCATTACGATCTCCTACGTGATTTTTTCCAAATTGACCTGTTACATAGCCCAGACTTTTCATAATTCCTCCTACAGAAGGATCTAACTGACTCATACCCATAGGTGCTCCTGGGAAACCTACTTTTGTAAGTCCGGTTCTAAGACCGTGTTGCCCTGTTAAAAAAGCAAGACGTCCAGCTGTACAGCTTTGTTCTCCATAATAATGTAAAAATCGTAAACCTTCATTTGCTAGACGGTCAAGGTTAGGAGTTGTATAGCCCATTAATCCATCACTATAGGCACTAATATTAGAAATTCCGATGTCGTCTCCCCAAAGCACCAAAATATTTGGCTTTTTATTTTGCGCTAGAACTGAAACTCCAGAAAAAAATAATAATGCAAATACCATTATGGCATTTGTAAATCTGCATTCTAATTTGATTTGTTTCATGATAAAAAAATTCGTTAATGATCTTGTTATTTATATGAGTTTTGTAAATCCAAAAAAATAATGGGAGAAAAATGCAATTTCAAAAAACACTTTTGCCAGATACGACTGTATTCTTTTAAGATTTTTCAGACTTATTTTTAAATGAAGAATCTGAAATGTTTTTTAACTTTTTTTTAAGCTTCTCAAAATTAAGTAATTAATAAGCCAAGAATCGCATTTATATGACATGAGCTTGTTTCATATTATAAAATGAAACAACAAAATTTAGGAATTTGAAACAATACGTTTCATTTTATAAAATGAAACAGAGAAAAGTGATGGGAATTTACAAGAAAATGGCTTTCTGCATAAATAAGAAAAGATTGATGTTCCTTTAAAGGAAGAGTAAAAATTATTACTACAACATAATAGTTTTCTATAAATGAAATTTTTTTTTTTCGTTTCACACTAGAAAAGTATTTTTTGAGGGAAATGAAATAAAAAATTACCCTCAAAAAACATAAAGTTTTATGAGGGACAAAAAAATAGTTAATAGTGTAAACAAAAAAAGCCGTTTACAATGTAAACGGCTTTTAGAAAATTTTATAAAAATAATTATTCGATTTCAGATACTCTCATCGTGTTAACCATTCCTTTATCTTTAATTGGCATCGCAAACAAGATTAATTAAATAATCTCCTTTTTGTGCATATCCTTTTTCAACTGCAATTTGATTTACATCTGTTACAGTATCATCTGTACTTTCGTCATTATCATAATAGAAAGATTTAACTCCCCATAATAAATTCAATTGTGTTAAGATTCTTCTGTTTGAAGTAAATACTAAAATATGAGCTGTTGATGGTCTCCAAGCCGAAATTTGGAAAGCTGTATAACCGCTGTTTGTTAAAGTACAAATTGCTTTAGCTTCAATTTCGTTCGCTAATAAAGTCGCTTGGTGGCAAACTGTTTTAGTTACAAAACGTTTTGTTTTAATTTGAGGTGTATTTTGTGGAACCTGAATAAGAGGAGAATTCTCTACTGCTTCACAAATTTGAGTCATTCTTTGAATTACTTGTACTGGATAGTTTCCTGTAGCAGTTTCTCCAGACAACATTACAGCATCTGCACCGTCCATTACTGAGTTAGCAACGTCATTTACTTCTGCTCTTGTTGGCGTTAAACTTGTAATCATTGTTTCCATCATTTGTGTAGCAACGATAACAGGAATTCTAGCCGTTTTTGCTCTGCGGATCAAATCTTTTTGAACCAACGGTACTTCGTGAGCAGGAAGTTCAACTCCAAGATCTCCACGAGCTACCATTAAACCATCGCAATATGCTACAATTTTATCCATGTTCTCAAGAGCTTCCGGCATTTCAATTTTAGCAATAATTGGAATTTTAACTTCTGAATGCTTAGCAATTAATTCTTGTAAATCTTGTAAATCGCGTGGTGTTTTTACAAACGAAAGTGCGATCCAGTCTACTTTTTGCTCAATTGCAAAAATAGCATCAGCAATATCTTTTTCAGTTAAAGCTGGTAAAGAAATCTTTGTGTTTGGAAGATTAACTCCTTTTTTAGATTTTAATTCTCCACCTTGAATAACTTTAGCAACAACTTCTGTTTTTTTATCTGTTGAAACAATATCAAAAATAAGTTTACCATCATCAAGCAAAATGCGCTCTCCTGGGTTAACATCATTTGGGAAGTTTTGATATTTCATGAACACTTTTTGAGCCGTTCCGATAACATCTTCTGCAGTTGTAAAAGTGATTTCATCACCGTCGTGTACTACAGTACCTTCTTCCATTACACCAACTCTAAGTTTTGGTCCCTGTAAATCTCCTAAGATCGCAGTAGTATAACCAAACTCTTCGTTTAAGCCTCTAATAATATTAATCTTTTCTTTTACTCCTTCGTAATCTGCATGCGAAAAATTGATTCTAAACACATTAACCCCTGCGTCGATCATATCTTTAATGATCTCTCTTGTACTACAAGCCGGGCCAAGTGTAGCAACAATTTTGGTTTTCTTGTTTGTTAACATTTTTTTTAAAAATTAGATTGTTTTTTGATTTTATTTTATCTGTATCTACAGCGTAAATAGCCGCAATACTTTCTATGGTATTTAATTTTTGTTGAATTTCTGAAAAATTAAGCGCCTCTTCGCTATTGTCTATTTTCAGGAAAAAATCGACTTTTTTAAATTCAGGAAGTAAATGAATTGTTGTAGAAACCTCACTTGTTTCATTAGAAAACAAATTCTGAAAATCATTCGTACTCACAGAAATGATTTCATTTTTATTCTGAATTAAATTCCAGGAAACAGCTTTTTCTTCATCATAATAATAGAATCTAGAAAAATTTGCTTCTCCTTCCTTAGTTTGAGCATGGATCTCGTTTTTGCTCTTACTTAAGTTTATCGGAAGGATTTTATTTATAAAATAAGCTAATCTATAATCTTCTAATGAAGTATGAATTGCCATTAAATAATAATCAATTTCGTCAAATTCGTCTAAATCCAATCTATGAATAGCCATGTCTTGAAAAATCAAGTTGTAAATATACTATTTCTAAACGGAGCTTCAACAGTTATGACATGCTTGTTTTGTTAAATTATAAACGAAAACGTTATAGCATTGTGATACTTACAACATTTTTGCAGACTATTTCTTGTCAATTTTCTCTTGAAATGCAAAGTAAGCTCTTTGAGATGCTTTCTCTTCGGCTTTCTTTTTTGAAGTTGCTCTCGCTCTTGCAACCACTTTGTCATCAATACTTAATTTAACACCAAATAAGCGCTGGCCGTCTATGCCGTTATCTTCAAAAATGTCATAATGAAAAACTCTTTTTTCTTTCTGGCACCATTCGATAACAAGACTTTTATAACTTATAACTTTTCCCTCAAGCCGTGCAATATCGACATAAGGTGTTACTACTCTTTTCTGGATAAATTTTTCGCAGAAAGGATAGCCTCTATCTAAATAAATAGCTCCAATAAGAGATTCAAAAATATTACCATGAATATTTTCTCCAAAATGCTGAATCGGCACTTTACTCTCTACAAACTGTACTAAATTTAAATCTTTGCCTAATTCATTCAAATGCTCGCGACTCACAATTTTTGAACGCATTTTGGTTAAATAACCTTCATCGCCATTTGGTGCTTTGTTAAATAAATGTGCGACGAATTACGGCACTTAACATCGCGTCTCCTAAAAATTCCAAGCGTTCGTAATTGATAGGATGCCCATTCTGATCTAGCTTATTAGAAGAGCGATGCGTAAAGGCTCTTCTATAGAAATCAATATTGGCAGGCTGAAAACCAAGAATTTTCTGAATAGTGTCAAAAAAAATCCCGTCTTCTAGAGAACGGGATTTAGAAAATATTTTTTTGATAATATTCATATACAGAAATTAGTCAGCTAGTTTTTTAAACAATACACAAGCATTGTGTCCACCAAAACCAAATGTGTTACTCATAGCAACATTTACCTCTCTTTTTTGAGGCTTGTTTAAAGTAAGATTCAATGATGGATCAATATTTTCGTCAACAACTGTATGGTTAATCGTTGGAGGAACAATACTGTGTTTCATTGCTAAGATAGAAGCAATTGCTTCAATAGCTCCGGCGACACCAAGTAAATGTCCTGTCATTGATTTTGTTGAGTTGATGTTGATGTTTTTAGCATGTTCTCCAAAAACTTTACTGATCGCTTTTAACTCAGCAACGTCTCCTAATGGAGTAGAAGTTCCGTGAGTATTAATGTGATCTACATCTTCTGGGTTCATTCCAGCGTCTCTCAAAGTATTTTCCATTACGGCAATTACTCCAATTCCTTCTGGATGTGGTGCAGTTAAGTGATAAGCATCAGACGACATTCCGCCTCCGCCAATTTCACAATAGATTTTTGCACCTCTTGCTTTAGCATGTTCGTAATCTTCGAGAACCAAAGCTCCTGCTCCTTCTCCTAAAACGAAACCATCTCTGGTTGCATCAAAAGGCCTTGAAGCTGTTTCTGGACTTTCGTTTCTTGTAGATAAAGCGTGCATAGAACTAAAACCTCCCATACCTGCAATTGTAACTGCCGCTTCAGAACCACCAGAAACAATAACATCACACATTCCTAAACGAATGTAGTTGAAAGCATCGATTAAAGCATTTGCAGAAGATGCACATGCAGAAACCGTAGTATAATTTGGTCCCATATACCCGTTACGCATAGAAATGTGCGCAGGAGCGATATCGGCAATCATTTTAGGGATAAAGAACGGATTGAACTTTGGAGTTCCATCACCTTTAGCATAATACATTACTTCGTCTTGGAAAGTTTCTAAACCTCCAATTCCTGCTCCCCAGATAACACCAACTCTTTGTTTGTTTACGTTATCATTTGTAATTCCAGCATCTTTAATAGCTTCATCACTGGCGCAATTGCATATTGTGCAAATTTATCTAATCTACGAGATTCTTTGCGGTCCATGTAATCTTCAATGTTGAAGTTTTTTACTTCGCAGGCAAATTTCGTTTTATGCTTTTCTGTATCATAATATGTTATAGGAGTCGCTCCGCTAACCCCATTCAAAAGTGCATCCCAGTATTCCTGGATATTATTCCCGATAGGAGTAAGTGCACCTAATCCTGTTACAACAACTCGCCTTAATTCCATAAATATGTATTTTGTACTTTAAACAAATAAAACCCATGCTTTCTTAACATATATGTTACTTAAGAGCCATGGGAATTACAATATAAATATATCTTTTTGATTGAAAATCAATCGAAATTTAAATTTAAAAAAATAATAACACCCGATTTTTATAAATTCCAATTTTTTAAAAAACAAATTCCAATTTTGGAATTTGGATATTCAATTTTGGAATTTTTAAAATTCGGGTGTGGTATTATTATTTTTTAGCTTCCTCGATATAAGAAATAGCTTGACCAACAGTAGCAATGTTTTCTGCTTGATCGTCTGGAATTTGAATATCAAATTCTTTTTCGAATTCCATAATAAGCTCAACAGTGTCTAATGAGTCAGCTCCTAAATCATTAGTGAAGCTTGCTTCTGTTACAACTTCGTTTTCGTCAACACCTAATTTGTCTACGATAATCGCTTTTACTCTTGATGCAATGTCTGACATAATCTTTAATTTTAGAATTTAATTTGTTGGCAAAAATAAAAAACTTTATTTTAAAACAACTATTTAGTTTATAAATGTGACACTAATTTATAAAATTAATTTCAAGAAAGGTCTTTTAAAGCTATTTATTTTCGATTTTTATTCCGTTTTTTGCATTCTCAAAATAAATTCTATTATGAAAAAAATTATCGTTTTTGCCTCAGGATCAGGAACTAACGCAGAGAACATTATAAAATATTTTTCGAACATTGAAATTGCCAAAGTGGTTTCGATTTTTACAAATAATGCTTCCGCAAAAGTTATTGACAGAGCAAAAAATCATCAAATTCCAGTCGAAATCTTCTCAAAAAACGAACTTTTAGAGAGAAACATACTACAAAAAATACAAAAAATCGACCCGGATTTAATCGTTCTTGCTGGTTTCTTATTGAAATTCCCCGAAAACATAATTGAGCAGTATCCAAACAAAATAATAAATATCCATCCAGCACTTTTACCTAAATATGGAGGCAAAGGAATGTATGGAATGCATATACACAGAGCAATAGTAAATAATAAAGAGAAAGAAACTGGAATCTCTATTCATTATGTAAACGAAAATTATGACGAAGGGGGTATTATTTTTCAAGCCAATGTAGTCTTAACAGACGAAGATACACCAGAAACTGTTGCAGAAAAGATTCATGAATTAGAGCAAACCCATTTTCCTGAGATCATTCATAAAATTCTGGAAGATTCAAATTCCAAAAATTAAATTCCAAATTCCAATTTTTAGGCCGCAGAAATCTGCAATCTAAAATCTAAAATCTAAAATAAATGGCTCACGAAGTACATATATATACCGATGGTGCCGCAAAAGGAAATCCTGGAAACGGAGGTTACGGCGTAGTAATGGAATTGGTTGGAACACCGCATAAAAAAGAATTTTACGAAGGTTTTCGTCTTACTACTAATAATAGAATGGAACTTCTGGCTGTAATTGTTGGTTTAGAAAAACTGAAAAACCCAAATATGAAAGTCTTGGTAATTTCAGATTCTAAATATGTTGTGGATTCTGTTGAAAAGAAATGGGTCTTAGGCTGGGAAAAAAAGAAATTTGCCGGCAGAAAAATCCAGATTTATGGAAACGTTTTTTAATCGTTTACCGAAAACATCAAGTTGATTTTAAATGGATAAAAGGCCACAACAATCATCCGCAAAACGAACGCTGTGATCAGCTTGCCGTTATGGCATCTCTTCAGCCTAAACTTTCTGTAGATGTTTATTACGAAACCATAGGATCTAAAGAATAAAAAAAACGCATCAATAATTGATGCGTTTTTTTGTACTAACTTAAATGCTTACTTATTCCTTATCTAAATCTTTTGCAGTTTTAAAACCTGTTAAAAGTCCTATACCGGCCATTATGAAAATAATTGAGGGGTAAACCGCTCCATCATTTAAAGAAGTGTAAGTTGTAATTAACAAGGCAATAAAAATACCTACGCCGCTTCCTATTAATAAGAAAGCCAGATTTACAACAAAGATTTTCCAGGCTGGAACACCATTTCCTTTTCCCTGCATAAAGATACTGGCATCTACACCTTTTTCTATAAGTGCCAAACGCTCTCTATTTCTCGTTGAATAAATTAAATAAACGATCCCGAAGATCATTAGAAAAAAACTGATTGGGATTAAAATTTTCTCATCCATAATATTTTGTTTTTAATTGATTGATACTTCATAAGACGAGGCTTTTTTTATTTAGGTTACAAGAATTTGGAAAAATTCTTAAAAAAGAAATTCCGAATTTCAAAAACCACTGATTATCAGCTAATTTTGAGTTTTATAATTCCTTTTAATAATAGAAATCTTTATCGAATTTTAAAACAACAAAGTTATTGCCGGCATTTTTGTTGTCGAAATAACAGTATTATGATTAAGCTTTGTCAAAGTTTGAAACTTTGACAAAGTTCGGGAAGATTGGAATTTGGAATTTGGAATTTCATTATTGGAGTTTCATTATTGGAGTTTCATTATTGGAGTTTCATTATTGGAGTTTCATTATTGGAATTTCATTATTGGAATTTCATTATTTGGAATTTCATTATTTGGAATTTTAAAAATTTAGAATTTATTTTAAAATTTCTGTAACCTAAACAAACAAACTGTCGTCCTATATAAATATGAGTACAATAAATGATCAACATTATATAGACAAAGTGTCTGCAGGGCGATACAAATGCCTTTGCTGTACTTGTTGATCGTTATAAGGACATGATCTTTAGTTTGGCGCTCAAAATGGTAAAGAACAGAGAAGAAGCAGAAGAAGTTGCGCAAGATACCTTTATCAAAATTTATAGTTCACTGAATAAATTTAAAGGCGATTCTAAATTTTCAACCTGGATTTATAAAATCGCTTATAATACTTGTCTGGACAGATTAAAGAAAAACAAAAAAGAAGACCTGAATATTTCGATAGATGAATTTTCATCTCATTTAATTAAAACAATGGACAATGCTTTAAGCGCTTTGGAAGAAAAAGAAAGAAAGCAGACGATTCAAAAATGTTTAAATTTATTACCCAGTGACGAAAATTTCCTTTTGACTTTATTTTATTTTGATGATCAGAATTTAGAGGAAATCGGAAAAATTATGAATATATCGGCTAACAATGCGAAAGTGAAATTATTTAGAAGCAGACAAAAATTAGCCGTAATTTTGAGACAGCAGTTAGAACCAGAAATAATAGATTGTTATGAAAGAGAGCGATAAAAATATAGAACAACTTATTGATAAAATGATGGCTGAAGAGAAACTACAGTCTCCATCATTTGATTTTACTTCTAAAATAATGGCTGAAGTTCATGTAATAGAAGAGAAAAAACTCAAAGCTTATAAACCTTTAATTTCGAAACCAATCTGGATTTCAATTGGAATCGCTTTGGCTTTATTGGTGATTTATGTTTCGCTTTTTTCAGTTTCTGAAAGCAATATTGAAATCGAACAAGTTGGAAAATTATATTCTGATAGAATGTCAACAGCATTTTCAGGAATTCATTTTTCTAAAAATATCTTGTATGCGATTTTGATTCTGCCAGTTATGATTTTGGTTCAGGTTGGAATTTTGAAGAATTATTTTGATAAAAAGTACCAAATATAAATTTAAAAATGAAAAATAAAACGGCTTTATATTCGCTCTTAGTGTTATTGTTGGTTGTTACTAATTATGCATCAGCAATTCCACCAAATTTTACTACTAAGGAAATAAAATTTGTTAGTGAAGGAATTTCACTAGCCGGAACTGTTTTTACACCTAAAAAAGTACAGGCAAGCAGTTGTCATAGTTCATGGATCTGGACAAGAAAAAAGAATGGCAAACTTTGCCGCAATACTCGCCAGCAATGGAATTGCCGTTTTAACGTATGATAAACGCGGCGTTGGAGAATCAGCCGGCGTATATGCCGGACCTGAAGTAGGAACTAACAACGTTGATTTCTCTAATCTAAATCTTTTGTCTTTAGATGCGAGTGTCGCCGTAAATACTTTATTTAAATACTTATCAAATAACCAAATTCCGATAGGTTTGATAGGCGGCAGTCAAGCGGGATGGATAATTCCATTGACTGCAGAAAAAAAATAAGAAAGTCAAATTTATGACAATATTTAGCGACGCTCTTATAAAGGTTAAAGAACAATTGAGATTCCAATTTTATACAAATGGAGATCAAAAGTTTTGGGATACACACTCCGAAGAAGAGGCAAGAAAACATGTATTCAATGACCCTGATAAATACGAGTTTGTTGACACCGATCCCAAAGGTATTCTTGCTAAATTATCAATTCCAGGAATCTGGATTTTTGGAGGCAAAGACATTCAAGTGCCCGTTAAGCTATCAATCGAATATCTTGATCTCTTAAAATCTAAAGGAAAAAAATTATGAATATAAATTGTTTCCAGACTTGGGGCACAACACAGCATTTTCAGACTCTGAAGAGCCTATGAAAGATGCGATCAATTGGATTAAAAGCATAAAATAATTTAAGAATTATATGCAACAAATTCTTCCCGTTTTTAATTGAAAAAGAAAAACTACTTCTTTTAAAAAACTCAGATAAAAATTTAGACAAATTTCCAAAATAAAACTTGGAATTTAAAACCAGAAAACATATTTTAAGCACTCCGCAAAACAAAATATAATTCATTCATTTACAATAGAATTAGACCCGAAATCGATATTGTTTTTTTAAGAAAATTTTGAGAACCTAAACCGTTGCAAGATTGTAACTTATGAAGTATCTTTGCACCCTAATTCGAAATTCATAAAATGAATAAACTATTGATTGTTGGAACAGTTGCTTTCGACGCGATTGAAACTCCTTTCGGAAAAACAGATAAAATATTAGGTGGTGCCGCAACGTACATTGGTTTATCAGCATCATTTTTTAACTTGCAATCGGCCATTGTTTCTGTAGTTGGCGACGATTTCCCTCAAGAACATTTAGATCTTTTAACTTCAAAAAATATTGATATCTCTGGTATCGAAATTGTAAAAGGAGGAAAGACTTTTTTCTGGAGTGGTTTATACCACAACGATTTAAACTCTAGAGACACTTTAGTTACTGAATTGAACGTTTTAGCTGATTTTCAGCCAAAAGTTCCTCAAGACTATAAAGATGCTGATGTTGTGATGTTAGGAAACTTACATCCTTTAGTACAAAGCAGTGTTTTAGATCAAATGGAGAAAAAACCAAAATTAGTAGTTTTAGATACTATGAATTTTTGGATGGACTGCGCTCTTCCAGAATTATTAGACGTTATCAAACGTGTAGATGTTATTACAATTAATGACGAAGAAGCAAGACAACTTTCTGGTGAATATTCATTAGTAAAAGCGTAGACTAAAATCCAAGATATGGGACCAAAATATGTGGTGATCAAAAAAGGAGAACACGGAGCGCTTTTATTCCACAATAGAGAAGTATTCTTTGCACCGGCTTTACCATTAGAAGAAGTTTTTGATCCAACAGGCGCTGGAGACACTTTTGCAGGTGGTTTCTCTGGATTTATTGCGCAAAGCGAAAACATTTCTTTTGGAAACATGAAAAATGCAATTATTTACGGTTCAAATTTAGCTTCGTTCTGCGTCGAGAAATTTGGAACCGAAAGGATGGAAAATTTAAGCAAAGCAGAAGTAGCGATTCGATTACAGCAATTTAAATCGTTAACTCAGTTTGACATAGAAATATAATGCCTAAGAGCCTCGATAAAACGGGGCTTTTTTATTACGTTAATACACACAACTTAGAACAACACACAAAATACAAAAAACAATGAGCGACGCTTTAAAACACGAATGTGGTATAGCCTTAGTTAGGCTACTTAAACCGCTTGAATACTATAAAGAAAAATACGGGACTGCTTTCTACGGAATTCAGAAAATGTATCTAATGATGGAAAAACAGCACAACCGCGGACAAGACGGTGCTGGTTTTGCTAGCATTAAATTGGATGTTGAACCTGGACAGCGCTACATTAGCAGAGTTCGTTCGAATCATTCACAACCTATCCAAGATGTTTTCAAACAAATCAATGAGCGCGTTAGCGAAGAACTAAAAGCACATCCTGAATTGGGAGACAACATGACAGAACTAAAAGCAAACATTCCCTATGTAGGTGAATTGTTTTTAGGTCACGTTCGCTACGGAACTTTTGGAAAAAACAGCATCGAAAGCGTTCATCCATTTTTACGTCAAAGTAACTGGATGCACCGTAATTTAATTTTGGCTGGAAACTTTAATATGACAAATGTTAAGGAACTTTTCGAAAATCTAGTTGAACTTGGACAGCATCCAAAAGAAATGGCGGATACGGTTACGGTAATGGAAAAAATTGGTCATTTCTTAGATAAAGAAGTAATGCAATTGTACCAAGATTGTAAAGCTGAAGGATATTCTAAAAGAGAAGCTTCTCCAGTAATTGCAGAGCGTTTAGATATCGCTAAAATATTAGGGCGTTCGGCTAAAAACTTAGATGGAGGTTACGCAATGGCGGGATTATTAGGTCATGGTGATGCATTTGTTTTTAGAGATCCAGCCGGAATTCGTCCTGCTTATTTTTACCAAGATGATGAAGTAGTAGTTGTAGCTTCTGAAAGACCTGTTATTCAAACAGTATTTAATGTACCTTTTGAAAGCGTTCAGGAAATTGATCCAGGTCATGCCTTAATTATCAAGAAAAGCGGCAAGGTTTCGATGCAACAAATCTTGGAACCAACAGTTAAAAAAGCTTGTTCGTTTGAAAGAATTTATTTCTCAAGAGGAAGTGACGCTGAAATCTATCAGGAACGTAAAAACTTAGGTAAATTAATTTTACCTGCAGTTCTTAAAGCCATTGATAGTGACACAGACAATACTGTTTTCTCCTACATTCCAAATACAGCAGAAACTTCATTTTATGGTTTAGTTGAAGCCGCACAGGATTTCTTAAATCAGAGAAAAAACAATTACATTTTAGAAAATAGAAATACGCTTACCGCAGAAACGCTTCAGGAACTTTTAGCTGTAAAAATACGTACAGAGAAAGTAGCTATTAAAGATGCTAAACTTAGAACCTTTATTACTGAAGACAGCGACCGTGATGATTTAGTTGCACACGTTTACGACGTTACTTACGGCGTGATTAAACCGGAAGACAACTTAGTTATCATTGACGACAGTATTGTTCGTGGTACGACTCTTAAAATGAGTATCATCAAGATGATGGATCGTTTGAATCCAAAACGTATTGTTATTGTTTCATCTGCTCCGCAAATTCGTTACCCAGATTGTTACGGAATCGATATGGCTAAACTTGAAGGTCTTGTTGCTTTTAGAGCCGCATTGACTTTATTAAAAGAAAGAAACTTATATCATATCGTTGACGAAGTTTATGCTAAATGTAAAGCTCAAGAAAATTTTGACGATAAGGATGTTGTAAATTATGTAACGGCAATTTACGATCAATTTACTCCAGAAGAGATCTCAGATAAAATTGCAGAAATGTTAAGCTCTCCGGAAATTAATGCCGAAGTAAAAATCATTTTCCAAAAAGTGGAAGATTTACATATTGCCTGTCCTAAAAATTTAGGTGACTGGTATTTTACAGGAGACTATCCTACCCCAGGAGGAAACCGAGTTGTAAATCGTGCATTCATGAATTTTTATGAAGGAAAAGACGCTCGAGCTTATTAAAAAAGTATTAACAAAAGGTTAAATAGTGCATTTCATCGGTTTTTTTTGCCGTTCATCCTGTTTGTTTGGTGAAATTGAAAAGCTACAATACTTTTGAGAAACCATAACATTAGTAGGTTAAGTTTATGGTAGATTTGGGGCAAAAAGGGTGGAAGAAATTCCACCTTTTTTATTGGAATAAACTCAAATATTTCTAAAACAACAATTTATATTCTCTTCATCGGATTTCTCTACCTTTCATCTAAAAAGTTTTTTTTACAAAAATACCTGCCATACATTTATCAAACCAGAACATTAGTAGGTTAAGTTTATGGTAGATTTGGGGCAAAAAAGGTGGAATCTCTTCCACCTTTTTTATTGCAATAAACTCACGAATTTCTAAAACAGCCGTTTTATTCCATTTATCGGATATACTTACCTTTTATCTGAAAAGTTTCTTTTACAAAAATACCTGTCATACATTTACTATACCATAACATTAGTAGGTAAGTTTATGGTAGATTTGGGGCAAAAAAGGCGGAAGAGATTCCGCCTTTTTTATTGCAATAAACTTAATGATTTATAAAACAGCTAATTATAGCCATTTATCGGATTTACTTACCTTTTATCTGAAAAGTTTTTTTCGCAAAAATACCTGTCTTACTTTTACTAAACCATAACATTAGTAGGTTAAGTTTATGGTAGATTTGGGGCAAAAAAGGCGGAAGAGATTCCGCCTTTTTTATTTTAGCTATAGAAGAAAGAAAATAGAGCAAAGAATAAAAATTATTGAACCTAGTTTTAATATTTAAATAAGAACAAAAAAAGAGCAAAGAATATAGATTACTGAATAAAGACAAAAAAAAATAGATGAACAATCTTTCGATCATTCATCTATTCTCTATATTCTTTATTCTATTCTCTCTTAGACTATTTGTCTAAAGCAAATCTTCTTGCTACTTCTGTCCAGTTAATTACACTGAAGAAAGCTTCAATATAATCTGGTCTTCTGTTTTGGTAGTTTAAGTAGTAAGCATGTTCCCAAACATCCATTCCTAAGATTGGAGTTCCACCATTACCAGCAACATCTGGCATTAATGGATTATCTTGGTTTGGAGTACCTACAACTTCTAATTTTCCTCCTTTTTGAACAGTTAACCAAGCCCATCCAGAACCGAATTGTGTAGCACCAGCTTTAGCAAATTTTGCTTTAAATTCATCAAAAGATCCGAAAGAAGACTCAATCGCCGCTAATAAATCACCTGTTGGTAATCCGCCTCCGTTTGGAGCCATTACTGTCCAGAATAAATTGTGGTTGTAGAAACCACCGCCATTATTACGAACTGCTCGCGTTTGATTTATCTAAGTTGATTAAGATATTTTCGATAGTTTTCCCCTCTAAATCTGTTCCAGCGATAGCTGCGTTAAGATTTGTAGTATATGCATTGTGATGTTTAGAATGGTGGATTTCCATTGTACGAGCATCAATATGTGGTTCTAATGCATCATATGCATATGGTAATTGTGGTAATTCAAAAGCCATGATATTAGGATTTTTATGGTTTATAATAATTTATTCCAAATTTAGACATTTAACTTTGGAATTGAAAATACTATTTCGTTATAATTCAATTTAAATAGTTGATAAATCCATTTTTTAAAGATTAAATACCTGTAAATCTTTATTTTCCGTTAAAAGTGGTCATAGTATTTTCTAATCCGGCTGTTCCAAAAGTTCTGATAATTTCTGCAGAAGTTTCCAAACGCTCGGGTAATTTTGCATCTTCATCCGCATTCCATTCTCCTAAAACGTAATCTATCTGCTGTCCTTTTTTAAATTCATCACTGATTCCGAATCTAAAACGGGTATATTGCTGTGTGTTTAAAACTAAATTTATGTTTTTAAGTCCGTTGTGACCGCCGTCGCTTCCTTTTGGCTTGATTCTGATGGTACCGAATGACAGGTTTAAATCGTCTGTAATGACCAAAATATTCTCTAATGGAATGTTTTCTTTATCCATCCAATATTTTACGGCTTTACCGCTTAAATTCATATAAGTGTTTGGTTTAAGAAGCAAAAATGTTCTTCCTTTAAACTTATATTCCGCCAAAGATCCAAGTTTTACGGTTTCGAATGAAAGCCCTTCTTTTCTGGCTAAAAAATCCAGGACTTTAAATCCGATATTATGTCTTGTATTTACGTATTCGGCTCCGATGTTTCCTAATCCTACGATTAAATATTTTTTACTCACGCTTTTTATATTGTTTTTTGGGTGTTCGTGAACCTCCAGTTTCATATTGTCTATGTTCTCTTCTTTTGGTGTTGATGAAAACAGTTTTGTTATCCATTTTATCATGATGCAAAAATAAACTTAATTAGGGAATGTGCCAATTGGTTCATTAGATAATTATTTTTAACCGCAAAGGTCACAAAGGTTTTTCGCTAAGTTCGTTAAGAAAATGCTACGTAAATTTTAAGATTTGAGCCGATTTTGGTTATCGCTTTTGTCAGACTGAGCGAAGTCGAAGTCCCGCAAAGTACTGCACTTTAGATTGTCGAGTTTTGTGAGGGGCTTCGACTTCGCTCAGCTTGACATAAAAAAACAAACTTAGCAACTTAGAACCTCAGCATCTCAGTATCTTAGAAACTTATGAAAACAAAACCTCTGGCTAGCCCTGACAGAAGCGGTATCCTTTTTCCTGCTTCTTTAGCAGGGAAAAGATATAGCGGATGGCAGGAATGTCGCGTCTTTTGAAAACGAAGACTTTCTGCTTCTAAAAAAATAATTTGATAATTAAGAGGATATGGCAATTAGATAATTGCTCGTAAAGAGCTTCGACCTCGCTCAGCCTGACAGAAGAAAACTTAGAACCTCAGCATCTTAGAACCTCAAAAAAAAAAGCCCCAATCGAAAGATTGAGGCTTTTTGTATTGAATTTGAAAAAAATTATTTTTTCTTTCCTTTTGCAGGAGCTTTTGCAGCTTTTTGCGACTTCTTGAGCAGACTTTCATAGCAAGACGAGAAATTCTTACTTGAGCAACTACTGTATTCTCTGGGTGCATAATTTTGTATTCTGGAGCACCAACTTTAGTAACGTATAATTTGTTACCCATTTCAAGTGGAGTAATGTCAGCTTCAACAAAATCAGGAAGATTTTTAGGTAAAGCTTTAACTTTTAATTTACGAGTGTTTAAACGTAAAACACCTCCAGCAAGAACACCTTTAGATGTACCAACAACTTTTACTGGAACTTCCATAGTGATTTCTTTGTCATCAAATAATTGAAAGAAATCAATGTGTAAAATTTTGTCAGATACCGGGTGAACCTGAATGTCTTGCAAAATTGCATTGAATGATTTTCCTTTTCCAAGTTCGATCACAACTGTGTGAGCGTTTGGAGTGTAAACCAAGTTTTTGAACGCGCAGCTGTCTGCTGAGAAATGTACTGCTTGATTTCCTCCGTATAACACGCAAGGAACCGCTCCAGCATTACGTAAGGCTTTAGTTGACACTTTGCCCACGCTTTCTCTTTCTGATCCTTTAATTGTAATCGATTTCATTGTAAAAAAATATAGTTATTAATAAATATTCTTATTTGCTTTAAGCTTTAGGCCGTAGGCTTTATGCTTTTTGTTTAATGTATTTTAGGAAATGCTTAAAGCTTACTGCCTAAAGCCTATTGCTAAATTACATTATGAATTTTCCACTAATGGAATTATTGTGGTGAACCATCTGCATAACTTCTGCAAATAAAGGTGCACAGCTTACCACTTTTATTTTATTAGATTCTTTCTTTAATGGGATAGAATCTGTCACGATTAACTCGGTTAATTTTGAGTTTTCGATTTTCTCATACGCACCGCCAGATAATATAGCGTGTGTACAAATTGCTCTTACACTTAGTGCTCCTTTTTCGATCATAAGGTCGGCAGACTTTTGCTAGAGTTCCTCCTGTATCGATCATGTCGTCTACTAAGATTACGTTACGTCCTTTTACTTCACCAATTAGCTCCATAGTATCTATAACGTTTGTCGCTTTTCTTTGTTTGTAACAGATTACTACATCTGATTCTAAAAACTTAGAGTAAGCATATGCTCTTTTTGAACCTCCCATATCTGGAGATGCAATTGTTAGATTTTCTAATTTTAAACTTTCTACGTATGGTAAAAAGATCGTAGATGCAAATAAATGATCTACTGGTTTTTCAAAGAATCCTTGAATTTGATCTGCATGCAGATCCATTGTCATGATTCTTGTTGCTCCTGCAACTGTTAGTAAATTAGCTACTAACTTAGCTCCAATTGGAACTCTTGGTTTGTCTTTTCTGTCTTGTCTTGCCCAACCAAAATAAGGCATAACAGCTGTAATGTGTCTTGCAGATGCACGTTTTGCCGCATCGATCATTAACAACAATTCCATCAGATTATCTGCACTTGGGAAAGTCGAACATACGATAAATACTCGTAAACCTCTTATTGACTCTTCGTAAGATGGCTGAAATTCTCCATCGCTATACGTTGACATCGTTACTTTTCCTAACGGAATTCCGTACTCTTTTGCAATTTTTTCTGCAAGATAAACACTTTGTGAACAAGCAAAAATTTTAGCTTCTGGTTCTAGGTGCGACATTATAATTGTTGTTTTTGCTCCGCCGCTTTTAGTATAATTTAGCCTTATCTTTTTAGTTAAAGCAAAACATATATAAATGCCTCGGGTGTAGTTAGTTGTGTGTGCTTCGTTTTAACGAGGTGCAAATTTATAAAATTTATTGGACACTGAAAGGAAAAATTTAAGTATTTTTAGTAGTTGATTTAATTTTATTTTTTACATTTGCACCGTGTTAAAGGAATGACGCCATTTATGACTTCATTCTATTGCGTTAAAATAAGTCGTTTAAGATTTATTTTTTCGTCTGCTAAGCCCGGATGGCGGAATTGGTAGACGCGCTGGTCTCAAACACCTGTGGGAAACCGTGCCGGTTCGACTCCGGCTCTGGGTACAAAAACCTCTTCGGAAGAAGAGGTTTTTTTGTGCCTTATCTTTTCTTGTTTAATTCCGTTTATTACTTCATTTTTTTAATGTAACTCTCTTTGAGATTTCCATAAACGGCTTTTCTATAAACCGATAACCTGCAAAGCTAATAAGTACGACTAAGGGTGTAATTGCAAAAATAACTCCGCAATATTCTAAAGCGTTTAATTTTTTTGCATTTTCAAGTCCAAATCCGAAATAAAGGACAACGAAAAGAATGATTCCATGAAGTAGATAGGTACTATAGGAAATCTCCCCCAACAACTTTAATGTTGAACTTTTCAATATACCAAATACTGTATTGCCAGATGATATTAAAACAAAAACAACAGTAATTAAAATCTTGCAAGGCATATTATTTGAGTTCTCAAATTGAAAAATCAAAACAAAACATATCAGAATTAAAACACTGAGAAGATTATTGTACTTATTTGGAATAAGTTTATATTTTACCACCACTGCCGCTACAGCCCCTCCAAAAAAGGAAAGAAAATGTTGAACATGAACTGCATGTAAATAAAAATAACCTCCGAGAAAAATAGAGCTGATTATAAGATAAATCAAAGGAGGTCTTTTCTTTAGAATTAGTATGGAAATTATAGGAAGACTAAAATAAAACAACCATTCAAAAGACAACGACCAAACTACGCCAGCATTAATCAAATAAGTTAGACTATAATTATTAATGCCTGAATCCCTTATTATTGCAAACGTTGCCCAATGAAACATCTCGTGTAAAAATTGAAATATACCTAGTTTTAATTCCCAATTACTAATAATCATTATCACTAAAAGTATTATAGCAATCGAAAAATAATACATTGGCACTAATCTAAAAAATCTTGAAATAAAAAATGACTTCCAATTAAAACCCTTTTCACTTGAATTTAAAAGTTTTGAAATAAATAAAAAACTTGAAATCATAAAAAAGAAAGCAACACTAGCTGAACCAAGTTGCGAATACAGATAAGATTTAGAAATCCACTGACCTACATGAATATATTGATACCATATACTCGCATGTGCAATAAAGACACTAATTGCTAAAAAGCCTCTAAGACCATCAACAGATTCATATCTTGAAGACAAATTATTTACCTTATATTTTAAGTTAATTACATAGGCGGTAGAATATGCAATTATGAAAAGAACAATAGCAAATAGCGGATTTAAATTATTCATTAAAATAGGTTTAATTATTTTCTCAAATCCTATTTGAAAATCAAAGATGTTTTTTACTCTTATCTTCTTATTCAAATAAAATTAGTTCGACAAAGAAACAATAATTATTAATTTTAAAATTGTCTTAAATAATTTTAATAAAGCTTGATTTTAGAAAAACCTATCTAATAATTACATCACAACTCGCTTCATGCAAAACCGGAAAATTGCAAGAGTTCGCAATAAAACACAATTGATTTGCTTTTGTATGAAGTTCTAAAGCCAATTCAATTTGATCCGGATTTGATATTTTTACTTTTGGAAATAATTTTGCCTCAACAAAACGCCCGCTCCCATCTGGACTTACTTCCAGTGTTGCTTCCGCATTGTCTGAATATTCGAGGACTTCTATTTCGTTTTGAGAGCATACGTATAAATAGGACATCATGTGGCAGGAAACCAAACTGCTCAATAATAAATGTTCGGGATTATATAATTCCGGATCACCTTTAAAAGCTTTTGCGGCAGAAACATTTAAAACTGGTTTGCCTTCGATTTTAATTTGATGGTTTTTAGTTGATCTTGAAGTTGTTTCTTCTTGACTTTTGTTGGAACTCCAATTTAACGTCGCTTGAAATAGATGTTTCATTTTAGTTTTTTTGCTATTGCTAAGTTATGATTTTTACACATACTGGTGAATTAATCTCGCAAAGTCGCAGAGTCGCAAAGTTTTTATAAGCTTGTTCATAAACTTTGCGACTCTGCGACTTTGCGAGCAATTTCTCTGCAATTTCCGCATAAAAAAACCTCAAAAGCATAACTTTCGAGGTTTTCTAGAGAATTGAACTAATTAACAAATTCTAAAAAATTATTTTTGCACTGAAAACTTAAAAGTAGTTTTAGTTTTATAATTTTCTCCCGGGTTTAAAACCGTTGTTGGGAAGTTTTTCTGGTTTGGAGAATCTGGATAATGTTCTGTTTCTAAACAAAGTCCGGTTCTGTGAGCGTATGTTTTTCCATCGCGAGTTGGCAATGTTCCGTCAAGGAAATTTCCAGAGTAAAACTGAATTCCAGGTTCGTCAGTTGTCATTTCCAAAACTCTTCCGCTGGCCGCGTGATATACTTTTGCAATAATTGTTTTTCCTTTTTCAGGATTGTTCAATACCCAGCAGTGATCGTACCCTTTTCCTCTTTCTAATTGTTCGTTTTTAGCTTCGATGTCTTTTCCAATTAATTTTGGTTTTCTGAAATCGAAAGGCGTATTGGCAACATCTTCTAATTTTCCTGTTGGAATTAAAGTAGCATCCACCGGAACTAATTTATCTGCATTTAAAGTCAATTCGTGATCTAAAATTGTTTTAGAAAAATCTCCTGATAAATTGAAATAAGAATGTCGCGTTAAATTCACAACCGTTTTCTTATCAGTCGTTGCCTCGTATAAAACTTCTAGCTGATTGTCATTAGTCAATGTATAGGTTACAAAAACCTGAAGATTTCCAGGATAACCTTCTTCCATATCTTTACTTAAATAAGATAATTTTAAAGAAGCTGTTTCACCAGATTTTACCTCATCGGCTTTCCAAACGACATTAAAATATCCTTGTGGTCCGCCATGCAAAGCATTTGGAGCATTATTGACTGCCAATTGATATTCTTTCTCGTCTAAAGTGAATTTTCCTTTAGCAATTCGATTTCCGTATCTTCCGATCAAAGCTCCAAAAAATGGATTTTCTTTTTCGTATTGTGCCAAAGAAGTAAAACCAATTACTACATTTTCAGAAACTCCTTCTTTATTAGGTACTTTCAAATCTGTAATTCTGCCGCCAAAAGTGATGATGTCAACTTCCATCCCATTTTGGTTTTTCAATTTATAACTGTCGACTTGTTCTCCTTTAGCTGTTTTTCCGTAAGATGATTTTTCAATTGTAACCGAATCTTTTTTATCTGAAGCAACTGTTTCTGTATCTGCTTTTTTATCGCTTTTACATTGAACAGAAACCGCGACCAAACTCAAAAGGCTTAGACCGAAAACACAACGTTTTAATATATTCATACGTGGTTATTTTTTAGTTAGTAAAGTCTTAAAGTCAAAAATCATAAAGTCTTTTCTTCAAAGTAACTAAAACTTTATGACTTTATGACTTTCGACTTTTGACTAATTTATAGTCCGTGTTGAAACAAATGATAATAAGCTTCATTTGCATTAATCTTATCTTTAAAGTCTCTTACGGTCGTTTTTTCATCAATTACCAATAATTCGATTCCTGCGATATCTGCAAAATCTTCCATATACTCTGTTGTCAATGACTGGCTGTAAACTGTATGATGTGCTCCACCAGCTAAAATCCAAGCCGTTGCGCCGATATCAAGATTTGGTTTACAATCCCATAAAACTCTTGCAACTGGTAATTTTGGTAATTCAGCCATTGGTTTGATAGCTTCCACTTCGTTTACAATTAAACGGAAACGAGTTCCCATATCTACCAAAGAAACATTAATTGCATCTCCGGCAGGCGAATTAAATACCAAACGAGCTGGATCCTCTTTTCCTCCAATTCCTAAAGGATGTACTTCGCAAGAAGGTTTTCCATCAGCAATAGACGGACAAATTTCTAACATATGTGATCCTAAAACGTATGATTTTTGAGGTGTAAAGTGGTAGGTATAATCTTCCATGAAAGAAGTTCCGCCTTCAAGACCAATATTCATTACTTTTAAAGCTCTTACCATTGCGGCTGTTTTCCAATCTCCTTCTCCACCAAAACCATAACCGTCGGCCATTAATCTTTGTGTTGCGATTCCTGGTAATTGTTTCCAAGCACCAAGGTTTTCAAACGTATCTGTAAAAGCGCCAAAACCTCCTTCTTCAAGAAAAGCTCTTAATCCTAATTCGATTTTTGCCGCTTCAACTAATGAACTTCTTTGTGCTCCGCCTTCTTTTAAAGAATCGGTTAAAGTGTATGATTGTTCGTAAACTGCCAATAAATCGTTTAATTCTTTTTCTGTTACTTTTTCAATATGCTTAGTAACATCTGAAGAATCGTATCCGTTTACCGAAACTCCAAAACGAATTTGAGCCTCCACTTTATCTCCTTCTGTAACGGCAACTTCACGCATATTGTCTCCAATACGAGCTACTTTTAAATTTTGAAGTTCATCCCATCCTAAAACGACTCTTGACCAGATTCCTAATTTTTTCTGAACTCTTTCATCTTCCCAATGTCCTACAACAACTTTACGTTTTTTACGCATTCTTGACATGATAAAACCAAATTCACGATCTCCGTGAGCCGATTGATTTAAGTTCATGAAATCCATATCGATAGATCCCCACGGAATTTCAGCATTGTATTGTGTATGTAAGTGACATAATGGTTTTTTCAGAATACTCAATCCGCCAATCCACATTTTTGCTGGCGAGAAAGTGTGCATCCAAGCGATAATTCCGATACAGTTTTTAGCCGAATTTGCCGCCAAACAAACATCTAAAATCTGCGAAGGAGATTTTACCACATCTTTGTAAACCACTTTTACGGGAATATTAGATGATGCATCTAATCCTTTTGCTATAATCTGAGAATGTTCTGCTACTTTTCTTAGTGTTTCTTCACCGTATAATTCCTGGCTTCCTACTACAAACCATACTTCTTTTTGAGATATATCTATCATTTTGTTTAATCGTTTATTTGTTTAATCGTCAAATCGTTTTTCTTTATCTAAAAATTCACGATTACCGAAAATCTTTTCTCTTTGTTCTTTATTCTATTTTCTATAATCTAAAATCTACATTCTAAAATCTAAAATCATTACTGTCCGTAATACGAATCTTTTCCGTGTTTGCGGTTGTAATGTTTCTTTATTAGTGAATCTTTTAATCTTGGTGCATTTGGATTTATTTGTAAAGTCAGATATGCCATTTCTGCCACTACTTCTAAAACTTTACTATTGTAAACCGCTTTTGCAAGCATTTTTTCCCCACGCAAACGGACCGTGATTTCCAATCAAAATCATCTCTACTTCTTCGTAAGAAAGATTTTTTTCTTTGAAACAATCCAAAATCTGAATTCCGGTATTGTGTTCGTAGTTCCCTTCAATCAGCGAATCTGCCATTGGCAGCGCGCACGGAATATCTGCGGTTAAATGATCTGCATGCGTAGTTCCAAAAATTGGAATATCCTGTTGCGATTGCGCCCAAGCCACAGAATAGGTTGCATGCGTATGCGCAACGCCTCCAATATTTGGCCAATTTTTATATAAATAGGCATGAGTCTTCGTGTCAGATGACGGACGCATAGTTCCTTCTATTATATTGTTATCAAAATCGACAATTACAATATCTTCTGGTTTTAAATCTTCGTAAGGAACGTCGCTTGGTTTAATGGCAAAAACGCCATTTTTTCGGTCCACAGCACTTACATTTCCAAAAGTATACACTACCAAATTCAATGCATTTAACTGCATATTCGCTTCGTAGCATTCTTGTTTTAAATCTTTATAAAGAGAGCTCATGTTGCGATATTTTAATGTTCGGATCTGCAAAAGCACTTAATTGTTCGTATGCCAAAAGCAGTTTATGGTAAGCTTCTACTTTGTCTGTTTGAGGGAAATATTCTCCGTCAAAGTCACTTCCTATTTTTTGACTTGCTTCGATCACGTTTGGATAAATTCCAGTCGCAACGGCGCTGTAAATTGCTCGCACCTAAAGCTGGAGTTTGGTCTGAAGCTGCAATTTTAATTGGCTTGTTTAAAACATTTGCCAAAGTCTGCATGATAAAAGGAGATTTACGAGCAACGCCGCCAATTCCGATTACGCTGTCGATTTTTACACCTTCTTCTTCAAAACGGTTTACAATTTTGTTCGCTCCAAAACAGATTGCATTTACTAAAGCTTTAAAAATATGAGGCGCTTTTGTTCCTAAAGAAAGGTTTGAAATCGCACTTTTTAATTCTTGGTTTGCATCTGGAGTTCTACGTCCGTTGATCCAGTCTAAAGCAATTGGAAGACTTTCAGAAACTGGAATTTTCTCTGCTTCTTTCGTTAATTCAACAATTAATTTATCGCTGAATTCTTCTTTTAATTTTTCTTTTTGTTCTTCATTTAATAAGGAAGAGGAACTTAATAAATGTTCTGTCGGCCACATTAATAATTCTTTGTACCAAGCCAATAAATCTCCAAAAGCAGATTGTCCAGCCTCTAAACCAATAAATCCTGGAATTACAGATCCATCAACTTGTCCGCAGATACCGCGAACGGTTTTTGTTCCAACTTCATCATAAGAACCTACCAAAATATCGCAGGTTGAAGTTCCCATAACGCGAACCAAAGTATTTTCTCCAATTTTTGCTCCAACCGCTCCAGAATGCGCGTCGAAAGTTCCAACAGCCACAATTGTTTCTGTTGAAAGTCCTAAACGATCTGCCCATTCTTGGCTTAAATTTCCAGCAACTAAATCTGATGTATACGTTTCATCATATAAATTTCCACGAAGTGTTGCTAAATACGGATGAAGTTTTTCTAAGAATTCAACCGGTGGAAGTCCTTTCCAGTCTTCGTGCCACATGGCTTTGTGACCCGCAGCCGCGCTGACTTCTTTTAAATGTTTTTAAATCTTTGTCTTCAATCAATAAATAAGTCATTAAATCGCAGTGCTCCATCCAAGTGTGCGCCGCATTTTGAACAGCTTCATCTTCTCTTGCGATGTGCAGGATTTTTGCCCAAAACCATTCAGAAGAATAAATTCCTCCTACGTATTTTGTAACGTCTTCTCCGCCCCAGCTTACTGCCAGTTCATTGATTTCGTTCGCTTCATTTATTGAAGTATGATCTTTCCACAAAACCATCATTGCATTTGGGTTTTCTTCAAAACCTTTTGTCAAAGCCAAAGGAATTCCATCTTTAGTAACTGGAACTGGAGAAGATCCAGTGGTATCAATACAGATACCGCGAACCAATTTTGGATCTACTTTACTTTCTTTTATAACGGTTTGAATCGTAATTTCTAATCCTTCGATATGATCCAAAGGATGCTGACGAAATTGATTTATGGAAGCATCACAATATTGTTTATTTTTCCATCTTTTGTAATGAGAAACATTCGATGCCAGCTCCTGTCCATTTTCAGTGTCAATTAGCACCGCGCGAACAGAATCTGTTCCGTAGTCCAATCCTATTACATAATTTTTCATTCTAATTTTATTTTTAAAATATTGACAAATATAGATATAATTATTTTATAAGTGTATAAAAAACACTTAATTGAAATTGCATAATTAATTTTTGCTAAAAATGCATTGAAACAGCATTTTAGCTTTCAAACAAAAAATAAATGTTAACAATACATTTATAGCGTCACGATTATTTCAACTTTAAAATAAAAACTATAACTTTTTGAAAATGCATTTATATTAATTTCCTCTTATTTCCCTTCCAAAACTAAAACTGAAAAAGGAGGAATTGTAATTTCCAGCTTTCCTTTTTTATTTTCAAAACCTTTAAAAGCAACAGGAACAATTTTATTCGGGTTTTCGAAAGAATTATAATCCTGCAGTTTTGAAGCCGTAATTATAGTTCCAGTAAAATTTTTCACGCCAAGATCTTTAACATCAATTTCGATTTTGTTCTTATTTACCGCATCAACATTTACAAGTGAAATATGCACAGCACCGCTTTGATCTTTGGAAACAGATGCAGATACAGCCGGAATTGTTTGTCCGTTATAAGTATATAAAGGAGATTTAAAATCTATTGGCAATAATTTTGCGTCTTGATGTACGTTGTACATTTTCATTACATGATACGTTGGAGTTGTAATCATTTTGGCTTTATCAGTTAGGATCACGGCTTGAAGTACATTAACACATTGTGCCAAGTTTGCCATACGAACACGGTCTGCATGATTATTAAAAATATTTAAAGTTGCTCCAGCCAAAACAGCATCTCGCATTGTATTTTGCTGATATAAAAATCCTGGATTTGTCCCTTTTTGAACCTCGTACCAACCTCCCCATTCATCAACAATCATAGCCACTTTTTTCTCTGGATCATATTTGTCCATAATTGCAAGCATGTTTAGTCACCAATTCTTCCATTTTTAAAGCAGACTGCATAGTCAGAAAATATTCTTTTTCTGTAAAATCAACATCTCCGCCTTTTTTATCCCAATTAATTACGGCATAATGATGAACACCTAATCCGCCTAACATTTTTAACGGAATATTTTTCATCAATACTTCTGTCCAATTATAATCAGAACTATTCGATCCAGAAGCAATTCTTGTTATACCGCCTGTGTTACCCCAATCTGACATAAAAGTGGCAAATTTTCGGTATTCATTGGCGTAATAATCGGCTGTCATATTACCGCCGCAACCCCAAGCTTCGTTACCAATTCCCCAATATTTTACTTTCCACGGCTGTGTTCTTCCGTTTTTCTTACGAAGATCACTCATCGGACTTTCTCCTGCAAAATTGGTATATTGAACCCAGTCTGCTAATTCTTGAACTGTTCCGCTTCCCACATTTCCAGACAAATAAGGTTCTGCTCCTAATAATTCACACATATTTAAAAAATCATGTGTCCCGAAACTATTGTCTTCTGTTACTCCTCCCCACCATTGATTTACAATTGTCGGACGCTGTTCTTTTGGACCAATTCCATCTTTCCAATGATAAGTATCTGCAAAACAACCGCCTGGCCATCTTAAATTAGGAATTTTTAAATCTTTTAATGCTTTAATAATGTCATTTCGAACTCCATTTGTGTTTGGAATTTTTGAAGTATCGCCAACAAAAAACCCACCGTAAATACAGTGGCCTAAGTGTTCAGCAAAATGACCATAAATATCTCTATTGATAGTTGGTGCAGATGCATCGTTTTTAATCGAAATAACAACAGATTCTTTTTGGGCAGAAATGGCTTGGATAAAAAATATCGCAAACAATACGAAAAATGGTTTCTTCATAAATTGTGGTTTTTTGATAATTAGAAAAATATTGTGGTTATATATTTTCTAATAATCTTGGTTATTCAGTTTAATAAGTGTTTGTTTAACATTTGTAAATTTAAACAAAAAAAGTTCGCATAAAAAAATAAAAATCGCAGAACAACTGGTTGTAAAAAACAGATTTGATAATTTAGTTCGGAAAATCGTTAGAAATAAAGGCGTAACACGAGATTTTGAAACTCAAACAAAAAGTTAATAATCTGAAAAATCGACAAAAAAACTCAAAAATTGCTTATTTTATAACAACATTCCAATTTTTTAAATTCTGATTATCAAATAATATTCTTCCTTTTAATTCCCTTTTAAAAATGTTTCTACCTTTAGATCATTATTTTGATTTAAAATTGTGAAGATTGAGATAAATAGACATCTTTATTTTCAACAATAAACATCAAGTAATTTAGCTTCTTAATTTACTATTGTTTTAACATAAGTGTAAAATCAACATTAATAAATTATGATACGTTTTAAGAAGTTTATATCTTTACAACCAAAATATTATATATGCTAAATAGTTATAGCTCTGCTGATAAAGTTTTACTGGCGGTTGACTGCATCATTTTCGGATTCGATAATGAGGGTCTGAAAATACTTTTAATTCAAAGAGATTTTGAACCCGAAAAAGGAAAATGGTCTTTGATTGGAGGATTTTTAAAGCGTGACGAAGTTTTAGATGTCAGCAACTTATTCGAATACTAAATACTTATACGGGTCTTAACGATATTTATATGGAGCAGTTATATGCTTACAGCGAAATCGATCGTGATCCTGTCGAAAGAACAATCTCAGTTTCTTATTTTGCTTTGATTAATATCGAAAACCATAATGCTGAATTGATTAAAAATTATCACGCAGAATGGTTTCCTATTAATGATGCGCCAAACTTAATTTTTGACCACAACGAAATGGTTCAAAACGCCATTAAGAGACTTCGCTACAAAACTTCTGTTAAACCAATTGGTTTTGAATTACTTCCAGAAAAAGTTCACCATGCGTCAGCTTTTAGAGTTATATGAAGCAATTTTGAGCAAAGAATTGGACAAAAGAAACTTCATTAGTAAAATCAATTCTTTGGAAATCTTAAATAAATTGGACGAAAAAGATATGCAGTCTTCTCGAAAAGGTTCTTATTTATATACCTTTAATAAAGAGAAATACGAAGAAAAATTACTTAATGATTTTGTGCTTAATTTGTAATTTAAAGAATTGAGTGAAAATTATTTCAAACACATAAAAGCATCGTTTTAGAACTTCAAAAAGGCGTTTCACTTGCTTAAATGCACATAGCAAAACATCTTACAAAGAATGCCGCAATATAAGAGCAGATTTGTTTTCAATCTGCTCTTTTGTTCCTTTTAAAACCATATCGGCCAAAATTTTTCCCATCAATTCAAAATTGGTTGAAATGGTTGTAATTCCGTTTGCCGCAATCTTCTTTAGTGCTGTTTCATTATAAGAAATAATTCCAAAATCTTCTCCTAATTTTAGGTTTCTTCCCATTGCATTTTCTATAACTAAAAGCAAATCGCGGTCATGAGGAATCACATATAAGTCTCCCAATGCGATGGATTGATTGCTGAAATCAGAAATAATTTCATAATCATAATTATATTGCTGGCAAAAAGACTCAAAACCCAATTTCATTCCCGGCGGTTCTCTAAAACCAGGGAAAATTAAAATCAGTTTTTTATATTTCTCCAATCTTTTTTTACCTTTTAGTAACCCTTCAAAAATATCTTTTTGGTGATTTTGATAAATGGCAGGAAACATTTTTAACTCTGGATTGGTCTGATCCAAAATAATCACGTCGTTTACTGGTAGGGTTTTTATAGAATTGACGATATCGTTTAAGTTCGTCGGCATGATTATATATTTTGTATAATTTCCGTTACTGTCGTTTATCAGTTTTTTGAAAACCTGAACATTAAAATGATGAAAAAAAATATCAACCTGAACATTCTTACCAATATTTTTGAGGAACGAATTATAAATATCTTCTTTAAAAATATTAAGCTCGTCAAAAAGCAGGAAAACCTTCTGAGTAATAGTGATTTCAACACTTTTGACGTAATATCCTTTTCCAAGAATAGCATAAATAATTCCTCTTTTCTTTAATTCGTCATACGCTAAAAGCACCGTATCGCGAGATAATGAAAAGCCCAAACACACTTTATTTACTGATGGAAGACGGTCGCCTTTTTTCAAATTACCCTCTTCAATAGCTTTTTCTATTGAAAGAATAATCTGCTTATATTTTGGAAGGCCAATATTATTTTGAATTGAAATAATGTTCACAATAAAGTCATTTTGACTATTAATATTAAAAACTGGTAGGTACTGGTATGCAAAGATAAAGAATGTTTCTATTTTTGGATTTCATTTTTGGTAAAAATAATATGGAAATAAAACACATATCGCATTTAAAGGAGGTTCATAATTGTAAATTATTCGGTTTAATGCCCAATAAAGAAGAAATTTATTCTTTTGAATTGTCAAATAAAAACGGAATGAAAGTCCAGATCATCAATTATGGTGCGACAGTAACTTCCATCCAAATTCCTGTAAATGGAAAATTGACAGATGTTGTTTTAGGTTTCGATAATTTAGAATCTTATTTAGAATCTTATAATTTACCAAGCGCTCCTTATTTTGGAACTACAGTTGGGCGTTATGCTGGACGTATTCATAATGGGACTTTTAGTATAGATGATAAAAAATTTCAGCTTGACGGAAATAATAATGGCAACACACTTCACGGCGGAGATATGGGATTTGGACGAAAAGTCTGGAGCGTAACCAATGCCGCAGACTGGAGAAAATCCTTCGATTACTTTTGGTCTTTTAAGTGAAGATTTAGATGAAAATTTCCCTGGCGAAATGACCGTTTATTTGACTTATATCTTAACGGAAGAAAACGAATTAAAATTAGAATACAAAGCTTCATCAACAGAAGATACGGTGATCAATTTGACACATCACAGTTATTTTAACCTTGACGGACATGATGGAAATGTTTTAGAGCAAGCAAATGTTTATCAAATCGGATAAAATGCTTGAAACCAATTCAGACAATATTCCAACTGGAAATTATACCGATTTAACGAATCATGATTTTGATTTCAGAAACACTAAAAACTGTCCGTTTCCAATTGACAATTCTTTTGTAGTGAATTCAAAAACTGAAATCGTAGCGCAGTTAATCAGCCTAAAAAATAAACTTAGAATGGATGTGTATACGGATCAGCCAAGTGTACATATATATGTAGGAGGCAGTTGTTTTGGAAAACTAAAAGGAAAAGAAAACATCGCATACAATGCACAAAGCGGTATTTGTTTTGAAACCCAAAATTTTCCAGATGCTCCAAATCATTCTCATTTTCCAAATTCAGTTTTGAAAAAAGGCGAAGAATACACGCAGAAAACACTTTATAAATTTGAAAGTTTAGATTAATATAATAACCGTTGGAAGAGATAAAATAAAATAGTTTCATCCAACAAGTAAAATCTAATTGAATCTGCTGAAATCTGTATAAATCTGCGTGAAATACTTTTACCAAGATTTTTTCACGCAGATTTATACAGATTAAAGAAGATTAACGCAGATTTAAATTTAAGTGAAAGAGTAAAATTTAAAAAAAATCACTCACAATAATAAATCTTAAAAAACCACAATACAACTAACCATATAATGAATGATATTTTAATACAAAACACCGTCGCTTTTTTTGAGAAATCTTTCGGGTCTTCTCCTCAAAAAACGGTACTTTCTCCAGGAAGAATTAATATTATTGGAGAACATATTGACTACAATGACGGTTATGTTCTGCCTGCCGCAATTGACAAAGTTATCTGTTTTGCTTTTGAAAAAAACAATACTAAAACTTCTAAAATAATTGCGATTGATTTAAATGAAGAATTTGAAATCGATTTGACGCAGGACGTAACTTTGAGCGATGTTGTTTGGACAAATTATATTAGAGGCGTAATCAAACAATTGCAGGATAACGGATTTTCTTTCGACGGTTTCAATTGTGTTTTCAGCAGTAATATTCCCGTTGGTTCAGGATTATCTTCTTCTGCGACTTTAGAATGCGGTATGATTTTCGGTATCAAAGTGCTTTTTGATTTAACAATTGAGAAAGTTGATATTTCTTTATTAGGCCAAAAAGCAGAACACTGGGTGGGTATTAACTGCAGATAATGGACCAGTTTTCAAGCGTTCATGGTGTTGAAAATAAGGTAATCAAATTAGACTGCAACACTTTAGATTTTGAATATCACAATGCCGATTTCAAAGATTATTCCTTGATTTTATTGGATTCTAATGTAAAGCACTCACTTTTTACATCAGAATATAATACGAGAAGAATTGAATGTGAAGAAGGATTGTCTATTATTAAAAGTCATTTTCCAGAAGTAAAAAGTTTTAGAGACGCTTCAGAAGAACAGGTTTTGAGTCTTAAAGATAAAATGACTGAAAAAGTTTTCAGCAGAGTTCATTTTGTAGTAAAAGAAATTAACCGCGTCATAAAAGCCTGCGAAGCTTTAGATAAAGGAAATATTGAACTTTTAGGAGAATTGCTTTTTGAAACACATTATGGCCTATCAAAAGAATATGAAGTAAGTCTGCGAAGAATTAGATTTCCTTGTAGATACTGCAAAAGAAGACAATTCTATTATCGGTTCAAGGCTTATGGGAGGCGGTTTTGGAGGTTGTACAATTAATTTAGTTAAAAAAGGTCAGGAAAATGAGGTAAAACGTAAGTTTTCAAATCTTTATTTAGATAAATTTGGAATTGAATTAAAATTCTATGATGTAAAAATCTCAAACGGAACACAACTCGTTTAATACCACAACACACTGCAATGAAAAATTTTGACATTAACGAAGATCCGCACAGACGCTTCAACCCGCTAATTAACGAATGGGTCTTGGTTTCACCTCATCGTTCAAAACGCCCTTGGCAGGGACAAAACGAAACTATTTCAACAGAAGAACTTCCAAAGTACGATCCAACTTGTTATTTGTGTCCAGGAAATGTTCGTGCTAATGGAGTAAATAATCCAGCATACGAAAGCAGTTTTGTTTTTGAAAATGATTTTGTCGCAATGAAACAGGATGAAATTATTTTTGAAGATGATATTAAACATACTTTCTTTAAAGCAAAACCAGAACAGGGAATTTCGAGAGTGGTTTGCTTTTCGCCAAGACACGATCTTACTTTACCAGAAATGGAAATTGCGGATATTGAAAATATCATCAAAACCTGGCAGAAAGAATATACCGATTTAGGAAACATAAAATATATTAACCACGTTCAGATTTTTGAAAACAAAGGAAGTGTAATGGGTCACAGAGAACCCGCATCCGCATGGGCAAATCTGGGCGCAGTCTTCGTTACCAACTCAGGTTGAAAAAACGCATCACAGCTTAAAATCCTATTACGATAAAAATAAAAGAACATTGTTGGAAGATTATGTTCAAGCCGAATTGAAAGTTGGAGAGCGAATTGTCATTGAGAACGATGACTTTGTAGCATTGGTTCCGTTTTGGGCAATCTGGCCTTACGAAACTATGATTGTAAGCAAAAGAGCCGTAAACAAAATCACAGATTTTACCGCTGAAGAAAGCACGGCATTTGCTAAAATTTTAAAGCAGTTAACGACGAAGTACGACAATTTATTTAATACTTCTTTCCCTTATTCTTCAGGAATCCATCAATCGCCAACAGACGGTTTTGATCATCCGGAATGGCATTTTCATATGCATTTTTATCCGCCTTTGTTAAGATCGGCAACTGTAAAGAAATTTATGGTAGGATATGAAATGCTGGGCGAATCGCGACTGTGATATAACACCTGAAAAAAGTGCCGAAATTTTGAGACAGCTTTCAGATGTGCATTATAAGAGTTTAGTAAAAGTGTAATAATTCTAGATAGAGTTAAGTGCAAAATGAGAAAATTTAACACAAAAACCCCATTATAAATGTAAAAAACACATTTGCTGATGGTTCATTTATAAATTTTTATTCTACATTTGACTTTGGCTTTTATTTTCATAAAAAAACTACGGAAATAAAACACATCTTGCAATTTTAACAAGATTACACAACACAAAAACTAATTTAAAACTAAATAAAATTTAACCCTGTATAATAATTATTTAAAATACTACTAACAATGAACCAAAACCTCGCTTTCGCAGATTATGCGGTTTTTATTATCTATTTTATCGTAGTCTCTGTCTACGGTTACACCGTTTATCGCAAACGTAAACAAGACGAACAAGATGCTAAAGCTTACTTTTTGGCTGAAGGAAATTTAACTTGGTGGGCAATTGGAGCTTCTTTAATTGCTTCTAATATTTCTGCAGAACAATTCATCGGAATGAGTGGTGAAGGTTTCTTTTTAGGAATCGCTGTTGTCGCTTACGAATGGCTTGCTCGCTGTTGCACTTATTATTGTGGCTGTATGGTTTATTCCGGTATATCTTAAAAACAAGATTTACACAATGCCGCAATTCTTAAAAACACGTTACAACGAATCGACTGCTTTGATTATGGCGGTTTTCTGGTTGTTTTTGTATGTTTTTGTAAACTTAACTTCTATTTTATATTTAGGAGCAGTCGCTATTAATGGTCTTGCTGGAGGAGAATATCTTCATGTAATCATGGTAGGATTGGCTGTATTTGCTTTGTTTATTTCTCTTGGAGGAATGAAAGTTGTGGCTTACACAGACGTTATTCAGGTTGCTGTATTGATTATTGGAGGTTTGGTAACTTCTTATATTGCATTGACAACTGTTGGACAAGCTTTTGGCGTAGGCGAAAATGCAATCGCAGGTTTCAAAGTTTTAATGAAAGAAGCGCCGGAGCATTTCAAAATGATTATTCCAAAACCAACTGCGACTTCATCTCAATTGGAAATCGATAAATATTTAACTTTCCCTGGTTTGATGTCTTACCTTGCTGGTATCTGGATTATCAATTTAAACTACTGGGGTTGTAACCAATACATTACGCAAAGAGCACTTGGAGCAGATTTACAAACCGCTCGTACAGGAATCTTATTTGCTGGTATGTTAAAATTATTAATGCCGCTTATCGTAATGTTACCAGGTATTGTCGCTTACGTTTTATATACAAACGGACAATTACCTCAATTAGTTGGAGGAAAAGATGGAGCTTATTCTGCTATTTTAACATTCCTTCCAACTGGATTAAAAGGACTTTCTGTTGCCGCTTTAACAGTCGCGATTGTAGCTTCTTTAGCTGGAAAAGTAAACAGTATTTCTACTATTTACACATTAGATATTCATAAAAAATACATTCAAAAAGAAGCTGGCGAAAAACAGCAGGTAAACATTGGTAGAATTGCCGTTTTTGCCGCAATGCTTTTAGCAGTATTATTTACATGGAATGATGTTTTAGGAATCGGTGGTGTTGGAGGATTTACATATATCCAAAAATACACTGGATTCATCAGCCCTGGAGTTTTTGCTATGTTCTTCTTAGGTATGTTCTGGAAAAGAACTACTGGAACTGCAGCTGATCGTGGGTGTACTTTTAGGATTCTTATTATCTGTGTTATTCAACGAATATGCTCCTGCTTTATTCGGAAACGAAACACTTTTATACACGGCTTACCCTAACGGAAAAGGAGCTTTCGAAATTCCATTTCATATTTGTATGGGATTATCATTCTTCTTTACAATGTTAGCAATGATCGGAATTAGTTTTGCAGGACCTAAAGTAAATCCTAAAGCATTTGAAATTGATTCTGAAATGTTTAAAGTTAAACCGCAGACAACAGTCTTAATCGTAATTACGTTATTGATTATTGTTGCGCTTTATGTTAAGTTCTGGTAATAAATTATCAGTTCTATTCTCTCTATTTTTACAGCTGTTGTTTGTCATGAACAACAGCTGTAAATTTTTAAAAAAAGTTCTAAAACATAGAAATAAAAGCCACGAATTACACTAATTTCCACGAATTAATTTTATCAATAAAAAATTCGAGAAAATTGGTGGAATTCGTGGAAAAAAATCACAATAAATTATAATAAAAATCATGCAGTTATCATTAACCCAAAAAATCATTATCGTTACTGGAGGCGCAAAAGGAATTGGTTTAGGAATCGTTAAAGTCCTAGCCGAAGAAAATGCCATTCCGTTTATCGTTGGACGTAACGAAAATGATAACATCAAAGCCTTAGAAGAATTAAAAGCCATTGGAAAGGAAGCCTATCAAGTTGTCGCCGATCTAACAAAACCTGAAGACTGTAAGAAAGCTGTTGAAGCAGTAATCGCAAAATTTGGCAGAATTGACGGACTTGTAAACAATGCCGGCGTTAATGACGGCGTTGGATTAGAGAACGGAAATTATGAAGATTTTGCGACTTCTCTTCACAAAAATTTAGTGCACTATTATTTAATGGCACAGCACGCTCTTCCATATTTGAAAGAATCAAAAGGAGCAATTGTAAACATTGGTTCTAAAACGGCCGAAACAGGTCAAGGCGACACCTCAGCTTATGCCGCTTCAAACGGAGGAAGAAATGCGCTAACCAGAGAATGGGCGGTTGAATTATTAAAATACAGCATTCGTGTAAACGCCGTAATTGTGGCTGAATGTTACACACCGCTTTACGAAACCTGGATCAATACTTTTGAAAACAGAGAAGAAAAATTGGTCGCCATTACAAAAAATATTCCTTTAGAAAATAGAATGACGACTGCCGAAGAAATTGCTAATATGGTTGTTTTTCTTCTTTCGGAAAAATCAAGCCATACCACCGGACAGATTATTTATGTTGATGGTGGTTATACGCATTTAGATCGATCTATTTAATTTTTTTTGCCACGAATTACACGAATTAACTCGAATTTTATTTACAAAATTAATTAGTGGAAATTAGTGTAATTCGTGGCAACTTTTAAATATTAATTCACCTTCGCATTATTCTTAAAATCTGAAGGCGTTATTCCTTTAAATTTCTTGAAGAGTTTATTAAAATTTGATGCCGTCTTATACCCGCATTCGTATGCAATCTCAGACATGCTTTTATCCGTTTCCAACAATAATTTACAGGCGTTTGAAATTCGGATTTCATGAAGATAATCGACAAAATTTTTCTTCGTTTTTACTTTGAACATTCTACAGAAAGACGTCCGAGTCATATTCGCGACAGCGACAATTTCTTCCAATGAAATATTCTTTTTGTAATTTTTATTTACATATTGAAAAACCTCCGAAAGACGATCTTCTTTCGAATCTTTCTGCATCAAAGAATAAATTTCGTCGTTAATGTAAATCTTATCCTGACTTTCAGAAAGAATAGACAAAATCTCAAAAAGTCCGACAATGACCTCAAAATCTTTTTTAGAAACTAACTTCTCCAGTTTCTTCGCAATCTGCTTATTTGTTTTTCCGATAATGGAAATTCCTTTTCCTGCCTGAAAAAAGAGTTCGTTTATTTTTTGAGTTTCTTTTAATTCATAAAAAGTAGGTCCGAAAATATCTTTATGAAAATATACGACAATCGAATTGGCTTTTAAATCTTCAATTCCCTGATAATATTTTTCGTCGTTCAGCCAGACATGCGGAATATCGGAACCTAAAAAAACCATATCACCGGGCTCAAAAGGCATTACCGAATTTCCGATAATTCTCTTTCCAAAACTCTCTTTAACATAGACCAATTCTAATTCTGGATGCGAATGAAACGGCGCCTGAAAAAAAGGTTCAATGCGATTGAGCACCGAAACTTTTGTATTGAGATAAGAGGCTATTTTAGTTTGTTCCAATTTCATTTTACAAAGGTAATTAAAGATTATACACGGATAATATCAGACTACTAACAAAGGGCTAAAAAAACTAATTTTATTTTTCGTTTACTGCCCAATTTTTAGTGAAAATAAAGTGCTTAACTTATTTACTAACAACAGCAGACGACAACACAAAAAAAAAAAAAACAAAACAATGCTAGACAATACAACTAAAAAATTAGTCGTAAAACTGCATCCGGACGATAATGTCCTGGTTGCTTTAACCGACTTACAAAAAGGAGAAACTATTCTTTTTGAAAACGAAACTTATGTTTTACAAGACCTCATCAAAGCAAAACATAAATTCTACATGCAGGACATGAAGCAGGGAGAAGAAGTAAATATGTATGGCGTTTTGGTTGGAAAAGTACAGAACGACTTGACAAAAGGAAGTTTGATGACTACCGAAAACTTAAAACATGCCGCAGATCCATATGCGTACAGAAATGCTTCGTACGAATGGAACGCGCCTGATGTTTCTAAATTTGAAAACAGAACTTTTAAAGGTTACAAAAGAAAAGACGGACGCGTTGGAACGGCAAATTACTGGCTTTTTGTTCCGACGGTTTTTTGTGAAAACAGAAATCTTGACGTTATCAAAGAGGCGTTGCACAAGCAATTGGGCTATGCTGTAACAGACAAATACAATCAATTTACGCACGAATTACTAGAGGGTTATTTGAACGGAAATGACATTAACGATATTAATATTGAATTAAATCCGACTCCAAAAAACAAACGTGTTTTTGAAAATGTGGACGGAATTAAATTCTTAAATCACCAAGGCGGTTGCGGCGGAACACGTCAGGATGCTTCGACTTTGAGTGCTTTATTGGCTTCTTACGCCAATCATCCAAACGTTGGAGGTATCACACTTTTGAGTTTAGGATGCCAGCATTTACAAGTTCAGGATTTTGTAAATGATGTAAAAAGACAAAACCCAGAGTTCGACAAACCGTTGTTTATTTTTGAACAGCGACAAACAGAAAGCGAAGAAGTTCTGATTACAAATGCCATCAAAAAAACTTTTGAAGGTTTAATTGAAATCAACAAATACGAAAGAACTGATGCGCCTTTAAGCGATTTATGTATTGGTGTAAAATGTGGTGGAAGCGACGGTTTCAGCGGTGTTTCTGCAAATCCTGCTGTTGGTTATACTTCAGACTTAGTAGTAGCTTTAGGCGGAAAAATTCTTTTGGCAGAATTTCCAGAATTATGCGGTGCTGAGCAGAATTTAATCGACAGATGCGTTACAGAAGAGAAAGCTAAAAAATTCATTAATTTAATGGAATCTTACGATGAACTTGCGCATAAAGTAGGTTCAGGTTTTCATATGAATCCGTCACCAGGAAATATAAAAGACGGTTTAATTACAGACGCGATAAAAAGTGCTGGAGCAGACTAAAAAAGGCGGTACTTCTCCTGTAATTGATGTTTTAGATTATACCGAATTGGTTACAAAACCAGGGTTAAGTTTGGTTTGTACTCCCGGAAACGATGTCGAAGCTACAACTGGAAAAGCGGCTTCTGGTGCAACTTTAATTTTATTTACAACTGGATTAGGAACACCGACCGGAAACCCAGTTTGTCCAGTAATTAAAGTAGCAACAAATTCTGTTCTGGCAACAAGAATGAAAGATATTATCGATATTGACTGCGGACCAATCATTAGCGGTGAAAAATCTATTGAAGAAATGGGCGAAGAAATTTTAGAATATTGTATCAAAGCGTGCAAGCGACGAAATTATTCCAAAAGCAGTACAATTAAACCAAGATGATTTTATTCCGTGGAAACGCGGCGTATCTTTGTAAAAGACTATTAAAAACAACTCATAAAAATTTATATCAAATGTTTTCATTACAAAATAAAAAAGCAATTATCACTGGCGGTGGAAGCGGAATTGGAAGAGCGATTTCGGTTTTATTTGCTAAACAAGGAGCTGAAGTTCATATTTTAGAACTGACTGAAGAAAGCGCAAAAGAAACAATTGAAGAAATAAAATCAAACGGCGACAATGTTTTTGCTCATGCTTGTGACGTTTCAAACCACGAACAAGTTAATTCGACTTTTGAAAAAATTGGAAATATTCACATTCTAGTAAACAATGCTGGAATTGCACACGTTGGAAAAGTTGATACAACATCTGAATCTGATTTTGACCGTATCATGAATGTAAATGTGAAAGGGGTTTACAACTGTCTTCACGCTTCGATTCCAGCGCTTAGAAGTTCTGGCGGAGGTGTAATTTTGAATTTAGCTTCTATTGCATGCTGGGTTGGTATTCCGGACCGTTTTGCTTATTCTACTGCAAAAGGTGCGGTTATGGCAATGACTTTATCTGTAGCAAAAGATTATTTAAATGATAAAATCAGATGTAATTCTATTTCTCCTGCGAGAGTTCATACGCCTTTTGTAGACGGATTTATTGCTAAAAATTATCCTGGAAAAGAAGAAGAAATCTTCGAAAAATTATCGCAGTCGCGACCAATCGGCCGTATGGGAAAACCTGAAGAAATTGCAACGCTTGCTTTGTTTTTATGCGGCGACGAATCTTCTTTCATCACAGGTTCAGACTACCCAATTGACGGTGGTTTTATCAAATTAAACAACTAAAATATTTAAACAAAATATAGCCACGAATTACACGAATTTCCGCAAATTTTTAATTCGAGAAAATTCGTGTAATTCGTGGCAAAGAAACTAAAAATTAAACTATGAAACTTATAAGATTCGGAGAAGAAGGAAAGGAAAAACCAGGTGTTTTATTAAATGATAAAAGATATGATGTTTCGTCTATCGTAACAGATTACAACGAAGCTTTTTTTGAAAATGACGGTTTAGCAAAATTAGAAGAAGCTTTAAAAAATAACACTTCTTTACCAGAAGTAAGTGATTCAGTTCGTTTGGGTTCGCCTGTTGCACGCCCTTCAAAAATTATCTGCATCGGATTAAATTATGTAGATCACTGCGAAGAAACTGGCGCCGCAATTCCAGAAGAACCAATTATTTTCTTCAAATCAACCACTTCTTTATGCGGACCAAATGACAATTTGATTATCCCAAAAAACAGTGAAAAAACAGACTGGGAAGTAGAATTGGCTTTTGTTGTAGGTAAAAAAGCAAGCTATGTTTCTGAAGAAGATGCACCAAATTATATTGCAGGATACTGCCTTTTGAATGATTACAGCGAAAGAGCATTTCAAATCGAACGCGGCGGACAATGGGCAAAAGGAAAAGGTTCTGATACCTTTGCTCCTCTTGGACCAATTATGGCAACTCCAGACGAAGTTGGCGATGTAAATAACTTAAAAATGTGGCTTACTGTAAATGGAAAAACATTCCAGAACAGTAACACTTCAAACTTGATTTTTAAAATTCCATTTTTAGTTCATTATTTAAGTCAGTTTATGACATTGCTTCCTGGCGATGTTATCAGTACAGGAACTCCTCCGGGAGTTGGATTAGGAATCAAACCAGATCCAATTTACATTAAAGCAGGAGACGTAATCGAATTAGGAATCGAAGGTTTAGGCACAAGTAAGCAAACTGCCGTAGCTTACCAACAAAAATAAAATTATGGCGACTCAAAAATTTTGTCTGGCATTAGACTTAAAAGATGATGCCAATTTAATTGCAGAATACAAACAACTGCACGAAAATATCTGGCCAGAAATTAAAAAAAGTATTCAAGATGCTGGAATTTTGGTATTAGATATTTATTGCACAGGAAATAGATTATTCATGATTATCGAAGGAGATGAAAATTTCTCTTTTGAGAAAAAAGACAAAGCCGACGCTGCCAACGAAAAAGTACAGGAATGGGAAACTTTAATGTGGAAATTCCAACAAGCTTTACCGTGGGCAAAACCTGGACAAAAATGGATTTTAATGGATAAGATATTTGAATTGTAAAATTCTATTCTTAAAAGACAAAAAGAGGATTCCAATATGGAATCCTCTTTTTGTTTGGAGCATAGTTATATTTTAAAATGAAATAAATTATTTATTTAATCCTTTTAATTACTTTTAGTCGCAAAAAATAATCTCAATTAACCAAAAAAATGAAAAAACTAATTATTGCATGCTTCTTTATTTCAGGAGCTTTGTCTGCACAGGACATGAATATTGTTCATGGAAACTTCGATTTTCTAAAAGATCAAAAAGAAATTAACACTGAATTTGATTATAGTAATTTTACTATGATGAAAGAAAACAAACCTGAATCACAATATGTTGAAGAGCATAAAGCTGATTTAGATAAAAAAGCAAAAGGAAACGGAAATCTTTGGGAGAAGAGATGGATTGTTGCCAAAGAACAAATTTGGACTCCTAAATTTTTAGAAATTGGAAACATTGTAATGACAAAAGCCCATAAAGAAGTGAATTTTCAGGAAGGCTTAAATACACCGTATACTTTGATTGTACAAACCGTTTGGATTTATCCAGGATGGGATGCAGGAATTATGAAACAGCCCGCAAAAGTTACTACAAATTTAAAGTTTGTTGAAACGGCAAATAAATCAAATGTATTACTGGAAATCACTAGTGTTGATGCTCCTGGAGATCAGTGGGGAAGCAACTTTAACAATGAAACCAGAATAGGCGAAGGATTTGCAAAAACAGCAAAATCGTTATCTAAGCTTCTATTAAAAAAAGCATTTAAATAATAATATTGAATATTCCGTAGGAATATCTCATAGGTAGAAAAAAATATTGTCGTTTTGCATTAATGTTCTGTAGGGACATCTGATTTACGGAAATAATATACCTAAATCAATTAATCAAACGTTCCTACGGAACGTTCAACCATAATTCAAATTTAATTTCTACCGACGAGACATTCCTACGGAATGAATCTAGAAAATGAACTATCTTTCTATAAAAAAAGCCCTAATTATTAGGGCTTTGTTCTTTTTGCATATTCAATAAATACGCCATATTGGCTATAACATGATCGTGCTTTTTGACAAACGGATTCTCTTCATTCCAAACATAACCTGCCAGAACAGAACAAATTTTTTCTTTTACATCTGGATTTTCAGGCTGATGGAAAAACAAAGTCTGTAGATTTCCAGTGTACCATTCTTTCACGTAAGTGGTAAAAACAGCTATACCGCTTTTCATGTATTGCGTAAATTCAACTTCCCAGTCAACAGGAATTCCCTGTGCTTCTTTTAAGTATAATTTGGTCGCCAGCATTCCAGATTCGGTTGCAAAGGCAACTCCAGAAGAAAATACTGGATCTAGAAATTCAGAGCTGTTTCCCGTAAGGGCAAAACCATCTCCGTACATTCTTTTTACGGCTCTTGAATAATTTTCTAATTTAACTGGTTCGAATAAAAACTCCGTTCCTTTAAATCGTTTAATATAATAATCAGACTTTTGAATAGCATTTTTCAAAGCCTCAGCATTATCTTTATTTTCAGAAAGTGAATTGATAAAATCTGTCGGACCCACAACTCCCAAACTCGTATTTCCATTTGAAAACGGAATTACCCAAAGCCAGACTTCCGTTTCCAGAATATCAAATGAAATTTGAGTTCCTTCTTCGCCTTCTGGTCTGTTAATATCTTTTACGTGTGTAAATATCGAAGAATGCGGATCTAATTGTGACGGCGTATCCAAATCTAAAAGTCTTGGCGAGACACGACCGTATCCACTCGAATCGATAATAAATTTAGCGTGAATTTCTTTTAGATTTCCTGTCGCATCTTTTACGATTGTTTTTGAATTTTTCCCTTCAAAAGAAACTTCCAAAACCTCAGTTTCAAATTCTAAGTCAATTCCTTTTCGCACAATTTCCTGTGCCATTGTATTATCAAAATCTGCTCGGGGAACCTGCCAAGTCCAATCCCAGCCCTCGCCAAATTTTTTACTAAAATCAAAAACACACATTTCTTCGCCTCTAATAAAACGAGCGCCTAATTTTTTTTCAAAGTTCATTGCATCAAGTGCTTCAAACAATTCTGCTTCAGCAAAATGATCCATAACCCGAGGAATAAGGCTTTCACCTACCACCAGTCTCGGAAACTTTGTTTTTTCTACAACTTTAACCTTAACATTGTTTTTATAAAGATAGGATGCCGAAACACAACCAGATGGCCCTGCACCAATCACTAAAACATCAACAAACTCCTTTGTCATATTAGAATTATTATCATTAATTAGCCTACATTTGCCTACATCAAAATAACTACATTTATTTTGATAAATAAAATTAAATTAGCACAACCAAAAACGATTTAATGAATACAATTAATGAATATTTAAGTTTAACAGAATTCGAATCCATAATCTTTGGAAATCAAAAAGTTAAAATTAGCGATGTAGTTCTAAACCGAGTTAATGAAAGTTTTAATTTCTTGAAAGAGTTCTCAGGAAATAAAGTTATATACGGCGTAAATACAGGCTTTGGTCCAATGGCTCAATATAGAATTAAAGAGTCTGATCAAATTCAACTGCAATATAATTTAATTAGAAGCCACTCTTCTGGAACAGGAAAACCTTTAAATCCAGAGTGTGCAAAAGCGACTATTTTAGCAAGATTAAATACGCTTTCTTTAGGAAACTCAGGAGTTCATCCTTCTGTAATTCATTTAATGGCAGAATTAATCAATAGAGATATTACGCCTTTAATTTTTGAGCACGGTGGTGTTGGCGCCAGCGGTGACTTGGTACAATTATCACATTTAGCTCTAGTTTTAATTGGCGAAGGCGAAGTTTTTTATAAAGGCGAAAGACGTCCGACCCCGGAAGTTTTCGAAATCGAAGGTTTAAAACCAATTCAGGTAGAAATTAGAGAAGGTCTGGCATTAATCAACGGAACTTCTGTAATGACAGGAATTGGAGTTGTGAATGTGCATTATGCTACAAAATTATTAGACTGGTCACTAAAAGCTTCTTGTGCAATTAACGAATTAGTACAGGCGTATGATGATCATTTTTCAGAAGAATTAAATCAAACCAAACGTCACAAAGGACAACAAGAAGTAGCGCAAAGAATGAGACAAAATCTTTCTGACAGTACTTTGATCCGCAAAAGAGAAGACCATTTATATTCTGGTGAAAACACCGAAGAAATCTTCAAAGAAAAAGTTCAGGAATATTATTCATTAAGATGTGTGCCTCAAATTTTGGGACCTGTTTTAGAAACAATTAATAATGTTGCTTCTATTCTGGAAGACGAATTTAACTCGGCAAACGACAACCCAATTATAGACGTAAAAAACAAACACGTTTACCACGGAGGAAATTTCCACGGAGATTATATTTCCCTTGAAATGGATAAACTAAAAATCGTTATTACCAAATTAACGATGCTGGCAGAACGTCAATTGAATTATTTATTGAATTCGAAAATCAACGAAATTCTTCCTCCATTTGTAAACTTAGGAACATTAGGATTTAATTTCGGAATGCAGGGCGTTCAGTTCGTTGCCACTTCTACAACTGCCGAAAGCCAAATGTTATCCAATCCAATGTACGTTCACAGTATTCCAAACAACAATGACAATCAAGACATTGTAAGTATGGGAACAAATGCGACCGTAATTACATCAAAAGTTATTGAGAATTCTTTTGAAGTTTTAGCTATCGAATTAATCACAATAGTTCAGGCAATTGACTATTTAGGACAAAAAGATAAAATTTCGTCTGTTACTAGAAAATGGTATGACGATGTTCGCAGTATAATTCCAGAATTTAAAGAGGATCAGGTAATGTATCCTTTTGTTCAAAAAGTAAAAGATTATTTGATAAACAGTTAAATCTGTATTTCACATTATTAATATTGAATTTTAAATCATGAAAAAATCACTTATTTTTTATTGCTGTGTCGCATTCAATTTGTTAATAGTCAAGAATTGGCATTAGTTAAAAAGAATTCTAAAATTGGATATCTTTCTAAAGACGGATCTTTTAAAATCGAGCCTCAATACAAATCTGCCAGAAGTTTTTCTGAGGGATTGGTCGCTGTAGAAAATGGAGGCAAATGGGGTTTTATCGATACAAAAGGAACTTGGATAATTCCAGCCGATTTTAAAGATGCTAAAGATTTTAACAATGGAATAGCAGTTGTACAAAAAGATAAGGATTGGGTTTATATTAATACAAAAGGTGAAATCCAGAAAGCGCCCGCTTCAGACAAAGTATTTGATTTTAATGACGGAGTTGCTTTTATCAGACAAAACAATAAAGTGGGTTTGATCAATAATAAAATGGCGGTTGTTTTAGAACCAAAATACGATCAAATCAAACCTTTTGAAAATGGTTTTGCAAGAGTGGAACTCAACAAAAGTTGGGGAATTATAAATGCTGACGGAAAAGAATTGGTAGAACCAGTCTATGCTGAAATTGGTAATTATTTTAAAAACACAACTTGGGCGAGAAAAGACAAAACTTTCGGATTGGTAAGCGGCGGGAAATTTATTCCTGTTGATGGAGCTGAAAAGATCTGGGATTTTGAAACGCAAGATTTAACTTTTGCTAAAAAGAACGGAAAAATTGGATACATCGATTTAAAAGGAAATTGGGCTATTCTTCCTATTTATGATAAAGGAAAAGCTTTCTCCAAAAATCTAGCGCCAGTTCTAGTTGGAAAAAAATGGGGATTCATTAATCCAGAAGGAAAATTTGTTATTGAACCAACTTACAGCGATGCAGAAGTTTTCAGTACAAATGGTTTGGCTCCGGTAAAAGAAAGTAATTGGGGATTCATCAACGAATCTGGAAAACTGGTAATTCCAACACAATATGGCATTACAACAAATGCAATTATTGCAATGTTTACGCAACAAGATAAAGGATTTATCGATGGTGTTGCCCGTGTAAAAAACGAAGGAAAATGGGGATTTCTAAAACCTGACGGAACAGTATTAGCGAACCAATGGTTTGAAAATGCTGAGCTGTTTTCTAAAAGTGCAGAAAAACCACAGCCAGTTGCGGCTCCTGCTGAAAAATCAAAACAAGAAACTAAGCCAGCGGCAAAATCTGCAGACAAAGCCAGCGACGAAAAAAAGAAATAATAATTATCTCCAATAAATTATAAAATTTGCATAAATAAAATTGCTCTTTAGAAAAGCGATTTCATATATGGCGAATCAAAATAAAACCTACATAAATGAAGTGTGTATTAGTAACAGGCGGTTCTAGAGGAATTGGAAGTGCGATTTGTAAAAAATTAGCCGTAGAATCCGATTATCATATTCTGATTAATTATCATTCGAATAAAACAGTTGCTGAAGAGACATTACAAGAAATACAAAAATTAGGTGCAACAGGAGAAATTTTAGGTTTCGATGTTTCTAATTTTGAACAAGTGCAAACTGTTCTTACGCAATGGCAGGAAGCAAATCCTGAAAAATTGGTTGAAGCAATTGTAAACAATGCTGGAATTACAAAAGACGGTCTTTTTATGTGGATGACTCCAGAAGACTGGAATGGTGTTTTGAATACAAGCGTGAATGGTTTTTTTAATGTTACGCAATTTTTCATTCAAAAAATGTTACGCAATAAATATGGCCGAATTGTAAATATGGTTTCGGTTTCTGGAGTAAAAGGAACTGCAGGACAAACCAATTATTCGGTCGCAAAAGGCGCAATTGTTGCGGCTACAAAAGCTTTGGCACAAGAAGTTGCAAAACGAAATATTACTGTAAATGCCGTTGCACCAGGTTTTATCAGAACAGATATGACGAGTGAATTGGACGAAAAAGAATTATTAAAACTTATTCCAGTAAATCGTTTTGGCGAAGCCGAAGAAGTTGCAGATTTGGTAAGCTTTTTGATTTCTAAAAAATCAAGTTATATTACCGGAGAAATTATCAACATCAACGGAGGAATATATTCTTAGAAATATTATATTTCTCCCATTGTTTACCAAGTTATTTTAAGTTTTTTCCTTTAACACCGAAAATTGCTCGCAAAGGCGCTAAGTCGCAAAGTTTTATTAAAAAAACTTAAATAAAGAAAACCCTTTGCGACTTAGCGTCTTTGCGAGATTAAAAAAATTAAAGAATAGATTAAAAAAAACTTTGGTGACTTTGTTTAAAAAATATACTTAAGGATTAAAAAATTACTTATAAAAAGACCATGAATAAGAGAGTTGTAATTACCGGAATGGGAATTTATTCCTGTATAGGTACTTCTTTAGATGAAGTAAAGGAGTCTTTATATAACGGAAAATCTGGTATTCAGTTTGATTCTGAAAGAAAAGAATTTGGTTTTCAGTCAGCCCTAACGGGTATGGTGCCTAAAACCGATTTAAAATCTTTATTGACCAGAAGACAACGTATGAGTATTGGTGAAGAAACCGAATATGCGTACATGGCTACCATCGAAGCACTAAAAAATGCCAATATTGATGATGCTTTTTTTGATGATCGCGAAGTGGGTATTATGTACGGAAATGATAGTGTCTCAAAAGCCATTATCGATGCTACAGATATTGTTCGTGAGAAAAAAGATACAGCCCTGATTGGTTCTGGTGCAATTTTTAAATCGATGAATTCTACGGTAACGATGAATTTATCTACGATTTTTAAACTTCGTGGTATTAATCTTACCATAAGTGCCGCTTGTGCAAGTGGTTCCCATTCTATTGGACTGGCTTATTTTTTAATAAAAAGCGGTTTTCAAGACATTGTAATTACTGGCGGTGCTCAAGAAATTAATAAATATGCCATGAGCAGTTTTGACGGATTAGGTGTTTTTTCTAACCGAGAAAGCGATCCTCAAAAAGCTTCAAGACCTTTTGACAAAGATCGCGACGGATTAATTCCAAGCGGTGGCGGTGCTACTTTAATTCTAGAAAGTTACGAATCTGCAATTGCACGCGGCGCCACAATTATTGCAGAAATTGGCGGTTATGGGTTTTCTTCAAACGGAGGACATATTTCTACTCCAAATGTCGATGGACCAGCAACAGCTATGAAACGCGCACTCGATGATGCAAAAATAAAAGCTTCGGATGTTGAATATATAAATGCCCACGCAACCTCAACTCCAGTTGGTGATGCAAACGAAGCAAAAGCTATCTTCGAAGTTTTTGGTGAAAGAAATCCGTATATAAGTTCAACAAAATCAATGACAGGCCACGAATGCTGGATGGCGGGAGCCAGCGAAATAATCTATTCTATCCTAATGATGCAGTACGATTTTATCGCTCCAAACATCAATTTGGAAAATCCAGATGAAGATGCATCAAAATTAAATTTAGTTAAAACTACGTTAAACAAAAAATTTGACATATTTTTGTCCAATTCTTTCGGTTTCGGAGGAACCAACTCTGCGTTGGTGGTTAAAAAGTTTAAATTGAACGATGAATAAAGAAGAGATTATAGCAAGAATAAATGGTTTTTTAGTTGATGAATTTGAAGTAGACAATGACGATATTGAACCAAATGCTAATTTAAAAGATACACTTGGGTTAGATAGTCTGGATTATGTAGACTTGGTTGTTTCAATTGAAGCAAACTTTGGTGTAAAACTGGTTGAAGCAGATTTTGTTGGAATTTCTGATTTTCAAAGTTTCTACGACCTTATTGAAACCAAAATAAAAGCCAAATCAGCTTAAATGAGTCAATGGGATGGTAAGTCCAAAGGAACTGTTTTAGGTTATAGGATATTCGTTTTTTTGATTCAAAAAGCGGGTGTTAAATCTGCTTATGTTTTACTTTATTTTGTCGCTTCGTATTATTTCTTATTTCTAAGAAAAAGCAACAGATCCATTTTCTATTATTTTAAAGAAAGGCTTCAATACTCCTATTTCAAATCTAAAAAATGGTTTTCAAAAGTTATTACACTTTTGGGCAGACCATTATTGATAAAATTTCTATTTCTGCTGGTCTTCGAAATAAATTCACTTATGAATTTGACGGAATCGAAACGCTTAAAAAATTACTAGCCGAGAAAAAAGGCGGTGTTTTAATAAGCGCGCACGTGGGAAATTTTGAAATCGCCGAACATTTTCTGGGCGATATCGATCTTAATTTCCAGATTAATTTAGTTACTACAGATTTAGAGCATTCTGCAATAAAAAATTATTTAGAAAGCGTTACTCAAAAACCAACCGTAAAATTTATTATTATCAAAGAAGATTTGTCTCATATTTTTGAGATCAATGCGGCGCTGGCCAATAACGAATTGGTTTGTTTTACTGGCGATCGTTATTTTGAAGGCACTAAATCTCTATCAGAAAATATATTGGGGAAAGAAGCAAACTTTCCTGCCGGACCATTTTTAATCGCTTCAAGATTAAAAGTTCCTGTCGTTTTTGTATATGTAATGAAAGAACCCAATCTTCATTATCATTTATACGCAAGAGAAGCCGAAGTAAAACACAGAGACGAAAAAGCACTTTTAAAAGAATACGTTAAAAGTGTAGAAAGCATTCTTAAAAAATACCCGCTTCAATGGTTTAATTATTTCGATTTTTGGAATGCCTTTAAGGGTTCATAGATGCAAAGGCTCAAAGGTTAAAAGGTTTTTTCGAAAAAATAGTCTGCATTAATCATTTAATCTGTGGCAAAAAAAATCTTGCAATTTCGTCGCGAAACCTAATTCGTTAAACAAGGAAATTCGTTTAAATAAATTTGCCTATTTTTGCTAACCACCAAAGCCAAAAACCTAAATGAAAAATGTTTTAATAATTTATTATTCTCAGTCGGGACAACTGGAATCTATTGCAAGAAACATTGCAAAACCATTTCTAAACTCAGAGGAAATAAATCTCACTTTTCACGAAATACAATTAGAAAAACCATTCCCTTTTCCATGGAATAAAGATTCTTTTTTTAATGCTTTTCCAGAATCTTTTTTACAGATTCCGACTGCATTAAAACCTGTTCCAGCAGAAATTTTAAATACAAAGTTTGACTTAGTTCTTTTTCATTATCAAGTTTGGTATTTGTCTCCTTCCATTCCGATTAATTCATTTTTGAAAAGTGACGATGCGAAGAAAATTTTGAATAATACGCCTGTTGTAACCATAAGCGGTTCTAGAAACATGTGGATTATGGCGCAGGAAAAAAAATTAAAGTGCTTTTGAAAGAAGCAAACGCAGATTTGGTTGGAAACGTAGCTTTGGTAGACCGCGTTGGAAATTTAATCAGCGTTATAACAATTGTAGAATGGATGTTTTCTGGTGTGAAGAAAAAATACTTAGGTATTTTTCCGCTTCCGGGAGTTTCAGAAAAAGATATACAAGAATCGAGTAAGTTTGGAGAAATCATACTGGATTCCTTTAACAAGAATAATTTAGTCGCTTTACAGCCAAAATTAGTCGAAGCTGGAGCTGTAAAAATAAGTTCGTATTTAGTAACTGTTGACAAAACGGCCAATAAAATTTTCAATAAATGGTCAAATATCATTTATAAAAATCAAAAAAACCGAAAACAGCTTCTTAAAGTATTTAATGTTTATTTATTCCTTGCGATATGGTTAATTTCACCAATAGTGTATATATTGCACCTTATTACCTACCCGCTTAAGTTTAAAAATATAAAAAAGCAAACTCAATATTATCAAGGAGTTTAGAAGACGAAATTTAGATTATGTTTGAAGTATATATTACAAAAGCCGCAAAGTATTTGCCAAATGAAGCTGTTTCTAACGATGAAATGGAAGCCTATTTAGGACTTATCAACGATACTGCCTCAAAAGCAAGACGTATTATTTTGCGCAATAATAAAATTACAAGCCGATATTACGCTGTTGACCAAACTGGAAAAAGCACGCATAGCAATGCCGAATTAACGCGAAATGCTATTTTGCCGTTATTCGACGAGAATTTTACGCCTCAGGATCTAGAAGTACTTTCATGCGGAACCTCAACTCCAGACATTTTCCTGCCTTCGCACGGCGCGATGGTTCATGGTCTGCTAAAAAACAAATCGGTAGAATTAAACTCTTCAACTGGAGTTTGCTGTGCGGGAATGAACTCTCTTAAATTTGGTTTTCTTTCCGTACGCTCTGGAAATTCAAAAAATGCAATCTGCACAGGATCAGAAAAAGTTTCGACCTGGCTGAATGCCCAAAAATACAATCACGAAGCAGACAATTTAAAGGTTCTTGAAGAACAGCCGATTATTGCTTTCAAAAAAGATTTTTTACGCTGGATGCTTTCTGACGGTGCTGGAGCTTTTTTATTAGAAAACCAGCCAAGAGGACCAATCTCTCTTAAAATAGAATGGATGGAAGCTTTTTCGTATGCGTACGAATTAGAAACCTGCATGTACGCCGGAGGTGACAAATTAGAAAACGGAGAAATAAAATCATGGAGCGATTACGCACCTGAACAATGGTTAAACGAATCTGTTTTTTCTATCAAACAAGACGTAAAATTGCTGGATGAATTTATTCTTTCAAAAGGTGCCGAAAGCATGAAAGATGCAATGGTCAAAAACAATGTTACATCAGACGATATTACCTATTTCATTCCTCACGTTTCTTCTAACTTTTTTGTGGAAGGATTGAAGAAAGGATTAACAGAAAAAGGAATCGGAATGAGCGATGATAAATGGTTCATGAATCTCTCTAGAGTAGGAAATGTTGGTTCTGCCTCTATTTATCTAGCTTTAGAGGAATTAATGAATTCAGGGAATTTGAAAAAAGGAGACAAAATTCTTTTATCAGTTCCAGAAAGCGGAAGATTCTCTTTTGCGTATGCGTATTTAACGGTTTGCTAATGGAAACAATGGCGCTTTTAGAAAAAGAAACTGTAGAAAATTTATTGCCGCAAAAGTTCCCTTTTGTAATGGTTGATGCTATGCATTCTTATACCGAAACTTCTTTGGTTTCTGGTTTAAAAATTCAGCCTGATAATATTTTTGTACAAAACAATACTTTTCTGGAAGCAGGTTTAATTGAGCACATGGCACAGTCTGTTGCGCTTCATACGGGTTATCAGTTTTTTAAAAAACGAAATTGCGCCAACTGGATACATTGGTTCAATTAAGGAAGTTGAAATAAAAAAACTGCCGGAATTAAACGACACTATTCAATCTGAAGTAACTATTCTGCAGGAATTTGCAGGAATAACTTTGGTGAATATCGTGACTACATTGAATAACGAAGAAATTGCAAACGGGCAAATGAAAACCGTTTTAGCTAAATAATATGATTTTGAAAACCGGCGTTGACATACAAAATTATTTACCGCACCGAGCACCAATGCTTATGGTCGATTTAATTTTGGATATTGATGCCAACTTCGTAGAAACCATTTTTTTGATCAAAGAAGACAATATTTTTATACAGAACAATGTTTTTATTGAAGCAGGTTTAATTGAAAATACAGCACAGACCTGTTCTTCGATTGTTGGAAAAAAATATTTTTTTGACGAAAACGGAACAGAAAATGAGAACGTAAATGTAATTGGATTTATCAGTGCCTTAAAAAATGTAAAAATTCATGCAGTCGCCAAAAGTTGGCGATACCATAATTACCAAAGCAGATTTAGTTTCAAAATTTGCCGGCGACGATTACACTTTATGCACGATGAGCTGTCAAAGTTCTGTCGAAGACCAGATACTCTTAGAATGCGAAATTAATTTGTTCATTCAAAAAACAATCTCGGTTGGATAATCCAAAAAAAATCATTTTACATCTTGTAATCCGAATCGGAATTTTGATTCTTTTACTTGCCGTGGTTTTCTTATTTTGGTATTTTACCTTTGATCCTCACAAATTTTGTGACGAAAACGGACATAAACATGTCGATGGCGGTTTAGGAATGTTTATTGTTTTATTTCTAATAACCCAAATGTTTTATTTAGCATTACTGGTAGAAATGATTTATTTATTTGTGAAGAAAAACAGAATTTTAGCTTTCGCAAATCTTGGATTTTTAATGATTAGTTTATGTTTAGTGTTAGGCTTTATGCTTCTAACAAATTAAATTAGCAATATGGAAAAAGATAAAGTACCTCAGGATAAAAGCAACTTAACAAAAAACAATGTCAAAGAACTTTTATATGCTACTGATGAAAACGGCAATTACACCACAACCTTAAGTACAGGCTGGGAACCCAAAACAATTGCATTATCGAATTCTATCGATGAAATAAACGAACGTATTGCCGATGCCAGACAACAGGTTTTAAATGGCGAAGTTAGTCCGATTGTTTATTTTATGGAAGTCAATAAAATGGATTTGACGATTTTAGCAAGTTATGTCGGACTTTGGAAATGGCGCGTAAAAAGACATTTTAAACCAGAAGTTTTTGCCAAACTAAACGACAAAATCCTAAAAAATATGCGGATACTTTTGAAATATCAATCGAAGAATTAAAAAACAGCATCACCAAATAATGGAATTATCTTTCACACATCATCAGTCTGCTCACTGTGAGAATGGAGTAGCGTCGAATCTGCTAAAAAACAGCGGACTAAACATCAGCGAACCGATGGTTTTTGGTATTGGCTCTGGTCTTTTCTTTGTCTATCTTCCTTTTATAAAAGTCAATTATGCACCAGCCATCAGCTATAGAACTTTGCCTGGGCAGATTTTTAATAAGGTTGCAACACGTTTAAATCTAAAAATAAAAAGACAAAAATTTTCATCTGCGACAAATGCAAACAAAGCTTTAGATGAAAATTTAAAAAATAATATTCCAACCGGATTACAAGTTGGGGTTTATAACTTAAGTTATTTTCCAGACGAATATCGTTTTCATTTCAATGCACATAATTTAGTCGTTTACGGAAAAACCGAAACCGACTATCTAGTAAGTGATCCTGTTATGGAAACCGTTACGACTTTAACACACGAAGAATTAGACAAAGTACGTTTTGCAAAAGGAGCTTTTGCACCACGAGGCCAAATGTACTATCCAATTCAAGTTCCGAACGACGTTGATTTAAAAAGCGCGATCATTAAAGGAATCAAAAACACCTGTCGCGATATGCTTGCACCAATGCCAATTGTAGGCGTTCGAGGTATTAAATTTGTTTCGAAGCAAATTAGAAAATGGCCTGTAAAACACGGTACCAAAAAAGCCAATCATTATTTGGCACAAATGGTTCGCATGCAGGAAGAAATTGGAACTGGAGGCGGTGGTTTCCGTTTTATTTATGCCGCATTTTTACAGGAAGCTTCGGTTATTTTGAATAATGACGAATTGAAAACACTTTCTCAGGAAATGACAAAAATTGGAGATTCATGGCGTGATTTTGCTGTTGAAGCTTCCCGAATTTATAAAAACAGAAGTGCCAAAGAAGACGCTTATAACGCTATTGCCGATGAACTTTTGGACATTGCCAATAGAGAAGAAATCTTTTTCAAAAAATTAAAAAAAGCCATCAGTTAAGATATTTTGCAGCCTATAATTAAAATAGAATCACTTTCGAAAAAGTACAAAGATGCCGACCAGTTTTCTTTGAACGACGTTTCGCTTAATATAAATGAAGGAGAAATTTTTGGTTTACTCGGTCCAAACGGTGCCGGAAAAACAACCTTAATTTCAATGCTCTGCGGATTGGTAAAACCAACTTCGGGACATTTTTCAATTGATGGTTTAGACTATCAGCATCATTCTTCAAAAATTAAAAAAATAATTGGCGTGGTTCCTCAGGAATATGCATTATATCCCACTCTTACGGCAAGAGAAAACCTGCAGTATTTCGGAAGTATGTACGGCCTGAAAGGTTCTGATCTAAAAGATAAAGTAATCGAAACTTTAGATCTTTTAGGCTTATTGAAATTTGCCGACAAACCTGTTCAGACTTTTTCTGGCGGAATGAAACGCCGTGTCAATTTAATTGCAGGAATTCTGCATAAACCAAAAGTTTTATTTTTAGATGAACCAACCGTTGGTGTTGATGTGCAGTCCAAAAATGCTATTATAGATTATCTAAAAGTGCTGAACCAAAACGGAACTTCCATTATATATACGTCTCATCATTTGGCTGAAGCCGAAGATTTCTGTACTAATATTGCCATTTTAGACCGAGGCCGAATTTACGCCAAAGGAACGCCTTCAACCTTAATTAATTCTGTTGAGGAAGCCCGAAATCTCGAAGATGTTTTTATTTCATTAACCGGTAAAGACTTGAGAGATGATATATAAAATTTGGATGTCTGTCGTAAAAGAATTTTTACTGCTTAAACGCGATTTAGGCGGTTTGATTATTCTATTTATAATGCCTTTGGTTTTGGTAATTACCGTTACTTTAATTCAGGACAGTACTTTTAAAACCGTAAGCGATTCTAAAATTCCGATTTTATTGGTGGACAACGATAAAGGTTCTGTTTCTAAAACCGTTTTTGAAAATTTAGAAAAAAGCAATTTGTTTAGCGTTGTGACGCAGGTTGACAATAAAACGATTACAGAGGATATTGCCAGAGAAAATGTTTACAAAGGGAAATTTCAATTGGCAATCGTAATTCCAGAAAATTTAAGTTCTGATTTACAGGCCAAAGTCGATCAAAATGTGGAGAAAATCGTCAGCAGTTTAGGCATGACTGATAGTACTGCGACCAGCGAACCTCAAAAAATAATAAAAGAGAAAGAAGTAAAACTTTATTTTGATCCAGCAGTTCAAATGAGTTTCAAAAATGCGGTCATGAGTTCTATCGACAAAATGATTTCGCAAATTGAAACTAAATCCATTTACACCACTTTCCAAAATCAATTAGGAGAAGGAACAACCGATTTTGAACAAAAGAGTTTCATTTCCTTTAAAGAAATAATTCCGAAGATAAATAACAAAGAAGTTCGCCCGAATTCCGTACAGCACAATGTTCCGGCGTGGACGCTTTTTGCGATATTTTTTATCGTAATTCCGTTATCTATTAATATTGTAAAAGAAAAATCGCAGGGAACTTTTGTTCGTTTAAGAACCAATCCAGTTTCAAATTTAGTAGTGATTATTGGAAAAACCATCACCTACTCAATCATTTGTATGATTCAGTTTTATATGATGGTTGCCGTTGCCGTATTTTTATTTCCATCCATCGGACTTCCGTCTTTAAACATCGAAGGACATTTAGCAATGATGAGCGTCGTGGCGTTATTTTCAGGTTTTGTCGCAATTGGATTCGGAATTTTATTAGGAACCGTTGCCAGCACACAGGAACAATCGGCTCCTTTTGGTGCAACAAGTGTGATCATTTTAGCGAGCAATTGGCGGGATCTGGGTTCCAGTTTTTGCCATGCCGAAAATCATGCGACTTATTGCCAAATCATCTCCTATGAACTGGGGATTAGATGCTTTTTACGATGTTTTACTTCGTAACGTTTCTTTCCTGGAAATCATCCCAAAAATAAGTTTGTTATTTTTGTTTTTCATTCTTACAACCGCCATTGCCTTATTTTATGACAAAAAAGAAAAGATCAGTATAACGAAGCCACAGATTTAACCGTTTCTCACGAAATCAGAATTCGTTTTAACGAAACTGATCCGCTTGGAATCGTTTGGCACGGCAATTATATTACCTATTTCGAAGACGGACGAGAAGCGTTTGGCCGTAAACACGGACTAACTTATCTGGATATTGGAAATACAGGTTATACAACACCAATTGTAAAATCAAAATGCGAACATAAATTGTCTTTACGTTACGGCGATGTTGTAACAATTGAAACAACGGTCGTGGACACGCCCGTCGCAAAAATGATTTATCGTTTTAAAATTATTGACGATAAAGGCGAAGTTGCCTGTACAGGAGAAACCGTTCAGGTTTTTCTAGATGGCGACGGAAATTTAATGTTGACGAATCCGCCTTTTTATGAGGAATGGAAACGTAACGTTGGGTTGTTGAAATAGAACGCGAATTTACTTCGTCTGTTTGCTGTCGCTCGAGTAACGAATTAGCACGAATTCATTTTCGTTTTCCTGCAAGGTTTTCGAAACCTTGTAGGTATTAATTCTAGACAAACCAATACAAACCAATAAAAACATACCTACAAGGTTTTGGAAACCTTGCAGGAAATAAAAAACAACATACAATCTGCTTAAATCTGCAAAATCTGCATGAACCCTTTTTTTCAGATAAAGCTTAAAATAAAATACCTACAAGATTTTTAAAACCTTGCAGGAGAAATCGAGATCATAAAATGTTAAGAGAAATATACATTACCGAAACAAATTGTATCACGCCATTAGGTTTTGATGTTGAATCTAATATCAGCGCCATTCTTCGCGGTGCTTCCGGCATTCAGCTTCATAATGATATTTCTTTAATGCCGAATTCATTTTATGCTTCAATTATTTCTGATGAAAAAATAAACAGTGCTTTTTCAAAAATCAGCGCTGAAACCAAATATTCCCGTTTAGAGAAAATGATGATTTTGGCTTTAGAGCCGATTATCAAAAATGCTGGAATTGAATTAAATTCAAAAACGGCATTTATCCTTTCTACTACAAAAGGAAATGTTACGGCTTTAAAAGACAATTCTGAAGAAAGTTTTAATAACGCACATTTAGATGTTTTAGCAAAAAATATTTCAGATTTCTTCGGATTCACAACACAACCAATTGTAGTTTCAAACGCCTGCGTTTCAGGAATTTTAGCCGTTTCAGTTGCCAAAAGAATGATTCAGTCTGAATTGTACGACAATGTTTTTGTGGTTGCCGGCGATGAAGTTTCAGAATTTGTTTTATCAGGTTTTAATGCTTTTCAAGCCATGAGTGATCTGCCCTGCAAACCGTATTCTAAAAACAGAACTGGAGTAAGTTTAGGCGAAGCAACAGCGGCAGTTTTAGTTTCGGCGGAAGCCAAAAACTCAAAAATAAAAATAATCGGCGACAGTTCTATAAACGATGCGAATCATATTTCGGGTCCGTCAAGAACGGGTGAAGGTTTGTTTAGAAGTATTCAAAATGCTTTAAAAGAAGCACAGATCGAAGCGGATAAATTAGATTATATTTCGGCACACGGAACTGCAACTCCATTTAATGACGAAATGGAATCCATTGCATTAAGTCGTTTAGGTTTACAAAACGTTCCTATAAATAGTTTAAAAGGATTTTACGGTCATACATTAGGCGCTTCGGGATTATTAGAAACCGTAATTGCGATTGAATCTGCCAATCAAAATATGCTTTTTGAATCGAAAGGTTTTGATGAAATTGGTGTGAGTGAAACTGTAAATGTTATTGAGAAAAATGAAGAAGCGACTATTGAATATTTCTTGAAGACGGCTTCTGGATTTGGAGGTTGTAATACGGCTGTGGTTTTTGAAAAAGTGAAATGAAATGGAAAATAACGAAACTAAATTTCTTATTTACGACAATCCAAATGGAGAAGTCAGAGTTGATGTTTTTGTGCAAGACGAAACAGTTTGGCTTACACAAAAGGCCATAGGTGAATTATTTGGCACAACTCCGCAGAATATCACTTTACATTTAAAGAATATTTTTGAATCAGGAGAATTGCAAGAAAATTCAACTTGTAAGGAAATCTTACAAGTTCAATCTGAAGGTAATCGCCAAGTTTCCAGAAACCAAAAATTTTATAATCTTGATGCTATTATTTCTGTTGGATATCGAGTAAATTCAACTAAAGCAACTCAATTTAGAATATGGGCAACTCAAACTTTAAAAGAATACATAATCAAAGGTTTTATTTTAGATGATGAACGTCTAAAACAAGGAAAAACGGTTTTTGGTAAAGATTATTTTAAAGAATTATTACGCAGAGTACGTTCTATCCGTGCAAGCGAACGTAGAATCTACCAACAAGTAAGTGATATTTTTGCAGAATGCAGTATCGATTACGATAAAAATTCAGAGGTAACAAAGAATTTCTATGCCATGATTCAAAACAAATTCCATTTTGCTATAACTGGAAATACTGTCGCAGAAATCATTCATAAAAATGCAGATAAAGAAAAAGACAATATGGGACTTAGCAGTTGGAAAAATGCTCCTGACGGAAGAATATTAAAATCCGATGTAATTGTTGCTAAAAATTATTTACAAGAAAAAGAAATAACTCTACTAGAAAGAACTGTAACAGGTTACTTTGATTACATAGAAGGATTAATCGAGAGAGAAAATACTTTTACTATGGAACAATTGGCGGCAAGTGTAAATAAATTTCTTTCATTTAACGAGTACAAAATTCTAGAAGGAAAAGGTAAAATATCGAAAATTCAAGCAGATAAAAAAGCGATTAAAGAATATGATGAGTTTAATAAAACTCAAAAGATAATTTCTGATTTTGACAGAGAGATAAGACAAATTGGGAGAAAATAACGGCTGTTATTTTTTAAAAAGATAAAATGAGAAGTTTAAAAAACTTAAATATTGAGAAAAGCATAATCAAAAGTAAACTAGTTTATTCTGAAAGCTGGTATGATATATTTGATACCATACTTCTTTTGATGCTTTTTAGTTTTTTATTTATTTGTCCTTTTTTAGTTTATTTCGATCCATATCGAGATTATTCACAAACGGGTACCGAATATTATCTGCTCTTTTTTATGAGTCTCTTTTTTGCTTATGCAATTTATCGAAAGGCAACTGAAAAAAATCTTACGAAAATTGTAAGCAAATATGGCGCTGAAAGAAATAGAGCAATTATTAATGAATGTTGTAATAAATCAGGATGCAAAAGAGCTATAAATTCACAAGAATTAATAATTTATAACAAGTTTCCAGATGCTCTGGCACTTAATTCTGTATATCTTTCAAGCAGAATATTTATTCTAGACAAGAATAACATCTATATGACAATCATTAAAAAAGGTCGTAAAACCAATTTTCCTGTTCTGTTTTCACAATTATTTTTAAAGGCGGACATTAAAAAATTATGTTCTTAAAAACAAAATGACTCAAAAAACCTACATACAATCCTACATCACCGTTCAAAACAACGAAATTGTTTTGAACGGAACTTCCGTATTCAAAATTGAACCAACAGATTTTGCTGATTTCTCGAAACAAGCTTATCGCAATTTTGAAATGCAGTATCCAAAGTTTTTCAAAATGGATGCTTTGAGCAAACTGGCTTTTTTAGGATCAGAATTGCTTTTGAGTCCGATCACTTCAAATGAAGAAGAAGAAAATAATATTGCTTTGGTTTTAGCCAATAAATCCTCCAGTTTAGATACCGATGTAAAATATCAGGAATCGATTTCAGACAAAGAAAACTATTTTCCGAGTCCGGCGGTTTTCGTTTATACGTCGCCAAATATTTGTCTGGGCGAAATAAGTATCCGCCATCAGCTTAAAAGTGAGAATTCTTTCTTTATATTTGATGCTTTCAATTCAGAGTTTTTGTGGAACTATTCGGCGATTTTGTTAAACACAAATAAAGCTGATTCTGTTTTGTGTGGCTGGGTAGAATTTTTTAATGACAATTATAAAGCTTTTCTTTGCCTTATCAACAAGGAAGAAAACGAGAAATATACAAACGAAACTATCAATACATTATATAATAAATAATCATGGAAGCATTAAAAGAAGAATTAAAAAATAAAATCATTACTACTTTAAACCTTGAAGATATCACAATCGCAGACATTGCTGATAACGATCCTTTGTTTGGAGACGGTTTAGGTTTAGACTCAATTGATGCACTTGAATTGATCGTGATTTTAGATAAAGATTACGGAATTAAATTAGTAGATCCGAAAGAAGGAAAAACAATTTTCCAGTCTATCGAAACTATGGTCGCATATATCAGCGCAAATAGAACTAAATAAATTTTAGATTTTAGACTTTAGATTTTAGATTTCTTAGACAGAAATATTTAGAATCCATAGTCTAAAATCATAAATCTAAAATCTAAAATGGCAAAAGGTGTTGCAATAACGGGAATGGGAATTATTTCTTCGATCGGAAATTCGGTTGAAGAGAATTACCATTCGTTAATCGAAAATAAAATCGGGATTTCCCGAATCACAAATATTTCGACAGTTCATGCGGATGTTATTAAAGTTGGTGAAATCAAAAAAACCAATGATGATCTTATCAATGAACTGCAATTAAACAGCGATAATAATTTTTCGAGAACCGCTATGATTGGCACTTTGGCGACAAAACAAGCTGTTGAAAATGCCGGCATTACTTCTATAAATGAGTTTAGAACCGGACTTATTTCTGCTACAAGTGTGGGCGGAATGGATATGACGGAAAAACATTATTACGATTATTTCGAACAACCAGAACTGGTTAAATATATTGCCTGTCACGACGGAGGCGATGTTGCCGAAAAAAATCGCCGAAGAACTGGGTTTAAAAGGAATGGTTTCTACAATTAGTACCGCTTGTTCATCTGCTGCAAATGCAATTATGCTGGGAGCGCGATTGATTAAAACCGGAAAATTAGACCGCGTTATTGTGGGCGGTGCTGATGCGATGTCAAAATTTACCATCAACGGATTTAAGACTTTGATGATTTTATCTGACGATTATAATCAGCCTTTTGACAATAACAGAAAAGGATTAAATCTTGGCGAAGTCTATGGCTTTTTAGTTTTAGAATCGGATGAAATTGTTGAAAAGCAAAACAAAAAAGTTTTGGCAAGAGTTTCTGGTTACGGAAATGCCAATGATGCTTTTCACCAAACTGCTTCTTCAGAAAATGGAGACGGCGCTTATTTAGCGATGAAAAAAGCTTTTGAAGTTTCGGGATTAAAACCTTCTGAAATTGATTACATTAATGTTCACGGCACAGCAACGCCAAATAACGATTTATCTGAAGGACGAGCTTTACTCCGAATTTATCAAAATGAAACGGTTCCAGATTTTAGTTCTACAAAACCATTTACAGGTCACACTTTAGGCTACTGCGCAATTGCGATTGAAGCGGTTTACAGCGTTTTGGCCATTAAGAATAATGTGGTTTATCCGAATTTGAATTTTAAAACGCCAATGGAAGAGTTTGATTTGAAACCACAAACCTCTTTAAAAAATAAAAACATCGAACACGTTCTTTCTAACTCTTTTGGTTTTGGAGGAAATTGTTCAACCCTTATATTTTCAAAAAGCTAAAATGAAAAAAACATATATAAATGGAGTAGGCTGTATTTCGACTCAAAAAACATTTGATACTGTTTTTTTGGAAGAAGCCGTTGTAAATCACGATGAAAATGTGCTGGCGATTATTCCTCCTGCGTACAAAGAGTATATTTCGCCTGCTGCAAGCCGACGCATGGCAAAAGGTGTAAAAAATGGAATCGTAGCTTCGGCTTTGGCGATGAAAGATGCGAATGTCGAAAAAGTCGATGCCATCATTACTGGGACTGGTTTAGGATGCATTGAAGATTCTGAAAAATTCCTAAAAAGTATTTTAGATAATAAGGAAGAATTTTTAACACCAACTTCTTTTATTCAGTCAACACACAATACGGTTGGGGCGCAAATTGCTCTTTTACAGCAATGTAAAGGCTATAATTTTACATATGTAAATGGTGCGGTTTCTTTCGAATCGGCACTTATTGATGCTAAAATGCAGATTGAAGAAGAGGAAGCCCAATCTATTTTAGTGGGAGGTGTTGATGAAAACGGAGATTATACTACCGCTCTTTTTAAACTTTCTGGCCGAATTAAAGAAGATAATAAAGCGCCTTATGATGTTTTGACTTCCACTACAAGCGGTGCAGTTTACGGTGAAGGTGCTAATTTTTTTGTTTTAGAAAATGAAAAAAAGACACTACGTATGCTGAACTTCTGGATATTTCGATTGTAAATACACTAAAAGAAAACGAAATTGAAGCTGAAATTACTTCCTTTTTGAAATCTAATAATTTAGAAATTTCTGATGTTGATGCTGTGGTTTTAGGTTTTGACGGAAATGCAAGTTTCGAAAATTATTATAAAAATCTGGTCGCAAATGCTTTTGCCCAAACTCCAGTTTTATACTATAAACATTTGAGCGGCGAATATGATACGGCTTCTGCTTTTGCTTTTTGGATGGTCTGCTAAAATTTTAAAAACTCAGGAAATTCCAGAAATTGTAAAAGTAAATTCGGTTACAAAACCATCTTATAAAACCATTTTATTGTACAATCAATTAAATGGAAAAAATCATAGTTTTACGTTACTGTCAAAATGATAACGCATAAAAACATCTCGATATTTTTTATCTTTTTATTGCTTTTACTGCTTCTTTTGAATCTCTATACCGCAATAAATACTTGGTGTTTTTTTGCTGTAATTTTTATTTGGATTGGCATAAATGCTTTTGGTTCTTCGAGAATTTCTTCTAATTATCATGTAAAAGCTTTTTGTAATAATCCACTAGAAAAAGATAAAAAAATTGCACTTACTTTTGATGACGGTCCGAGCCCTTATACTTTGGAAGTTTTAGAACTTCTTAAAAAATACAATGCCAAAGCCACTTTTTTCTGCATTGGAATAAATATTGAAAAGCATCCTGAAATCGTAAAACGAATTATTTCCGAAGGTCATTTGGTCGGAAATCATTCCTATTCTCATTCGAAATCTTTTGACTTTTATACTGCAAAAAAAATAACTGAGGAAATTCAAAAGACAGATGCACTTCTGGAAAAATTCACTTCAAAAAAAATAAACTTTTTTCGTCCGCCTTACGGAGTTACAACGCCGTCGATTCGGAGAGCTTTAAAAGTTACTGGACATAAAACAATTGGCTGGAATATCCGTTCGCTTGACGGCGGCACAAAAAATCAGGAATTAATTTTCAACCGAATTATAAAACGTGTTTCTCCTGGGGGAATCGTACTTTTGCACGATACGGCTTCGCACTCTGTTTTGGTATTGGAACAGTTTTTGCAATTTTTACAGCAAAACAATTTCGAAGTGATTTCAATTGAAGAGCTTTTGAATCTTAAAGCTTATGAAATTGAACGCTGAAAAAACAAGAATTCAATCGTTTAGACCTAACAGGTTTTAAAAACCTGTTAGGTCTTGCTAAACAACTTTTAACAATCTATGAAAACTAAAATAGCAATACTAATTCTTTTTATATCAGGCAGTTTGTTTGCACAAGAGCAAAAAATGACAACTGCAGAAATAGCTCAATTTAAAGAAGATGTAAATGTAGTTTCTAAAAAAATAAAAACGCTGACAACTGATTTTGTTCAATACAAACATTTGGATTTTTTATCTAAAGACATTGAAACTTCGGGAAAAATGGTTTTTAAAGAACCTGCACTTTTGCAATGGCAATACAAAAAACCATACAATTACAGTATTACTTTTAAAAACGGAAAAATCCTGATTAACGACGAAGGAAAGAAAAGCGCTGTGGATATTGGAAATAGCAAAATTTTTGCCCGAATCAATAAATTAATTATCGGAAGCGTGAGCGGGAATATGTTTGACGACAAAGAATTTGCGATTTCCTATTTTAAATTAAAAGGTCAGAATTTGGCAAAATTTGTTCCGAAAGATGCAACGCTGAAAAAATACATCAAACAAATTGAACTTACTTTTGATAAAGAAGAAGCAACCGTTGTTCAGGTAAAACTGTTGGAATCATCTGAAGATTATACCCGAATTGTACTTAAAAATAAAGTGATCAATGCAAAAATCGACGATTCAGTTTTTACTAATTAATTGCCTTTTGGCTTTGGTTTTAGTTTCTTGTGGCTCAGTCACCAAAAACTATACGCCAAAAAAATTAGACAAAACGTCTTATGAGGTTCCCTATTTTTCAGATTCAAAAACTGATTATGTTTATAAAACTAATATCTCTGTTTACGGAAATGAATTATCGGGAATTTTCATTGCCAAAAAAATAAATGACACAACACATCGAATTGTTTTTACAACGGAATTCGGCAACAAATTAATGGATTTTGAAATTTCTGAAACCGATTTTAAAGTCAACTCGATTGTATCAGAATTAGATCGGAAAATTTTAATCAATACTTTAAAAGAAGATTTTCGACTGCTCTTAAAAAAGCAATATTTGATTCAGGAACAATTTGAAAACGAATCAGCGACAATTTATAAATCGGCAGATGGGAAAAGGGATAATTATATTTTTATTTCCAAAAAGAATCAAAAATTAGAAAAGATCGTTCATTCCTCCAAAACAAAAGAAAAATTTACGCTGTTTTTCAATTCAGAAAACAATATTTTTGCTGAGAAGATTCAGATCATTCACCAAAATATTAAGCTGAAAATCGAGCTGAATTATCTTAAATCAGAATAGAAAATTAAACTAATCATAAAACTAAACTAATCCAAAGATGAAAAAAATAGCCTTAATTGCCTTCGTTTTATTTATCGGAATATCATCGCAAGCACAAGTAAAAGTTAGTCCAGGACTTCAGCGGCGGTTTAAATATATCTACTTTAACTAATATTGATGATAATAATTCTAAAACAGATTTCTATGTTGGTGGATTAGTAAACATTAAATTCAACAAGTTTTTTTCGTTACAGCCAGAGATAACGTATTCAAGACAAGGTGATGAAGGAAGAGAATATATTGGAAACGGCAATAACTATCGTTATGTAAATTATGAATTAAATTATATAACGCTTGGAGCGGTTGCTAAATTTAACTTTAATGGCGGTGGTTTTCACGTTTTAGCAGGACCGTCTTTAGATATAAAAATTGATGATAATTATATCAATACAAATCCTGAAGATTATGATCTTGCCATTGTTGGAGGCGTTGGATATACGCTACCAAACGGTTTGACTTTTGAAGCGAGAATCAAACAAGGATTGGTTGATATTTATGGTTACAACGGATTTTATAATGATAATGATTATTATTACGATGATGTAATTTTAAATCAGGTTTTCCAGATTGGGATTAGTTATACGTTCAAAATAAAATAAAAAAGCATGAAAAGAATTGTCTTTTTAACTGCTGTTTTTTTGCGGTATTACATACACAAGCCCAAGTATCTGTTAAACCAGGTTTAAGAGCTGGATTTAGTTTTTCGACAATTTCTGAAATGCACGCCAACTATAAAACAGATTTTTATGCTGGTGGTTTTGCGGCAATTAATATAACGAAGCATTATGCGCTTACGACCGGAAATTAATTACACCAGACAAGGTTCTAATGATGTTGCCAGAAAATATTTTGACGAAAATACGCAGACTAATAAAACCGAATATCTGGATCTTGAAATAAATTATTTATCACTTTCTGTAATAAATAAATTTACGTTTGGACCAGGAATTCAATTACAAGCCGGGCCAACTTTAGACCTATTGTTAAATGATAATCTTGCGGTTAGAAAAGCTCAGAATGATCTTGGGTTGGTTTTGGGTGTTGCTTATGCCCTGCCTTCTGGTTTGACATTTGAAGCACGATTTAAAAAAGGGCTTCTTGACGTTTTGAGCAGTGATTATTATCAAAATGACTCCAATAATTATTATTTATTTGGAGATTATAATACGAATATTAATCTTCAATTAGGAATTTCCTATTCATTTGGAAAATAAAAAATATGATTTTAAAAGATTTTTACAAAATACAATCAGAAGAGAAAATCTCTGATACAAAATATAGTATTACAATTTTAATCAATGAAAAACATGAGGTTTTTAAAGGGCATTTCCCTGGAAATCCTATTATGCCTGGTGTTTGCATGATTCAGATTATCAAGGAACTTACAGAATCTATTACAAAAAGTTCTTTGATGATTCAATCTTTGGCAAATGTAAAATTTATGGCGCTGATTAATCCTGAGGTAACTCCAGAATTACGATTAGAACTTGATATTACAACTACCGAAGACAATTTGGTAAAAGTGAAAAACACGACTTACTTTAACGACACGACTGCTCTAAAGCTGAGCAATGTGTATAAAAAAATATAATTATGAAACTATTATTGACATTACTTTTATGGGTAAATTTTGCGGGCACGCCAGACTTGGCTTCGATTCGCAAAATGTATACAGATGTTGCAAAATCTGAAAATAATGCTAAAGATTTTGTAGAAAAACTTTCGGGCGTTTCAAACAATGATGATAAAATTTTGGTGGCTTACAAAGCGGCTTCAATTCTATTAGATTCTAAATTTGAAAGTATATTGGGAAATAAAATTTCTCGTTTTAAAGAAGGTGCAAAACTGCTTGAATCTGTTATTGCGACTGAACCTAACAATATAGAAATTCGATTGATTCGTTTAAGCATTCAGGAAAATGTTCCTGGAATAACTGGTTATAAGAAAAACATTAAAGAGGATAAAAAATACATCACGGCACATTATGCAGAGCAAAATGTCGCTTTGAAAGAGTATGTAAAAGACTTTGTTTTGCAATCTAAAAGTTTCTCTGCCAAAGAGAAACAATTCGTGAAGTAAGCAGATGAAACTACAGCAGGAATTGCTTAATTCGACTAACTTTTGTGTTATTGTACCCACTTACAATAACCAAAAAACCTTGAAAAAAGTACTGGATTCTATTTTAGATTTCACCTCAAATCTTATCATTGTTAATGATGGCTCAACCGATTCGACCAGCGAAATTTTAAAGCAATATTCGGAGCTGACACAAATCCACCATCCTAAAAATTTAGGAAAGGGATGTGCGCTTCGAAATGGATTTAGAAAAGCACTCGAATTGAATTTTGAATATGCCATTACGATAGATTCTGACGGACAGCATTTTGTCGCAGATATTCCGATTTTTATTGAAGCAATTCAAAACGAACCCAATTCTCTTTTGATCGGAAGCCGTAATATGACGCAGGAAAATGTTCCGAAGAAAAGCGACTTTGGTAACAAATTTTCTAATTTCTGGTTTAAGTTTGAAACTGGAATTAAGCTGGACGATACACAGTCAGGTTTTAGATTATATCCGCTTCGATTATTGCCAAAGCGATTTTATACCAATAAGTTTGAATTTGAAATCGAAGTGATAGTACGCGCGACTTGGAAAGGTATTGTTGTAAAAAACATTCCGATTCAGGTTTTGTATGATCCTGCTGAAAGGGTTTCTCATTTTCGTCCGTTTAAAGATTTTACCAGAATCAGTATTCTAAATACGGTTTTGGTGACCAATGCTTTGTTGTACATCAAACCAAGAGATTTCTTTAGAAGAGCAAAAAAAAAGGATTTAAAAAGTTCTTTCTCGAAGATATTTTAGAAAGTTCCGATTCTGATTTTAAAAAATCGGTCGCCATTGCTTTGGGAATTTTTATTGGACTTTCTCCTTTTTGGGGATTTCAAACTATACTGCTATTTACTTTTGCGGCCATTTTTCGGCTGAATAAAGTGATTGCTTATTTGACTTCTAATGTGAGTTTTCCGCCTTTTATACCCCTTATTATTTATGGTTCTTTGAAAATTGGCAGTTTTTTCGTTACAAGTGATGCGCCTCTTATTTTAGATACTTCGATGACGTTTGAGGATATTCAAAAAAATGCTTGCACAATATATCGTGGGAAGTCTTATTTTAGCAACCGTTTCAGCGCTATCAGTTGGTTTTATAAGTTATTTACTTTTAACGGCTTTTAGTAAAAAGAAAACGAATATTTAAATTAAGTTTGCCAAATATTGCCCAAGATTAAAACGATCTTTTTGCCACAAATTTCACGAATTAGCACGAATTAATTTATTTAAATTTCTGAAATTCGCGACATTGCAAATCAGTGTAAATCACATTAATCTCTAGCAAAAAGAATTAGCGGAAATTCGTGAAATTCGTGGCAAAAAACTTTAAACCATAATCATGCATCAATACTTCTACGCCATTCATTTATTTGTAAATCGAAGAAAATCTCTTTCGGTTTTTTTGGCTGTTTTGATGTTGCTCATTTTTGGATTTTTTGCTTCCAAATTGAAATTTGAAGAAGATATTACCAAACTTATTCCAACAAACGATAAAACCGATGTTACCGCAAAAGTTTTAAAACAATTAAACTTTGCTGATAAAACTACCGTAATTTTCAAACTCGAAAAAAACGGATCTGCTGATGATTTAAAGGAAATGGCTTCTCAATTTTCAGACAGCGTTTCTAAATCCTGCAAACCTTTTATAACTGGAATTCAAGGAAAAATAGACGAAGAAAACATTCAGGAAACTATCGATTTTGTTTACAACAATCTGCCGTTTTTTCTGGATGATAAAGATTATCAAAACATTCAACAGAAACTGCAAAAAGACAGCATTGCGGCTACCGTTCAGGGAAATTACAAATCAATTATTTCTCCTTCAGGATTTGTTACAAAAGATTTTATCCTTCAGGATCCGTTTGGAATTTCTTTTATCGCTTTAAAAAAATTACAGCAGTTAAATATTGGCGACGATTTTACGCTCGACAATGGTTTTGTTATGACGAAAGACAAAAAGAAATTACTTCTTTTTATCACTTCAAATATTCCTTCGAGCGAAACAGACCAGAATACTATTTTTGCCGAAAAGCTCAGATCGATTCAAGAAAATTTGAATCAGAAATATAAAGGAAAAACTTCTATCAGTTATTTTGGTTCTGCTTTAATTGCGGTTGCAAATGCCAATCAAATTAAGAGCGACATTATTTTAACGACATCAATTGCGATGTTTACTTTAATGCTCATTCTGATTTTATTCTATCGTAAAATTTTAATTCCGCTTATAATCTTCCTTCCAACTGTATTTGGAGGTTTGTTTGCGGTTGCCTTTTTATATTTTGTCAGAGAACAGATTTCTGCAATTTCTTTAGGAATTGGTTCTATTTTATTGGGTATTACAATTGACTACTCCATTCATATCCTCACGCATTACAAGCACAACAGCGATGTAAAAACGTTGTACAAAGACATTACAATGCCGGTAATTATGAGCAGTTCTACAACTGCGGTTGCTTTTTTATGTCTGCTTTTTGTAAAATCTGATGCGTTGAATGATCTCGGAATTTTCGCCGCAGTAATTGTTATGGCAACTGGAGTTTTCTCGCTTTTAATTGTCCCGCATTTATACAAACCAAAAGAAAATCCGGCAGAACACAAAAAAAATGTGATTGATAAAATGGCTCATTTTTCTTTTCACAATAATAAAATCCTAATCGGATTCTGTGTCATTATTACCATTATTTGCTGTTTTACTTATAATGATGTTGGTTTTAATAACGATTTATCTCAGCTCAATTTTATTCCGAAAGACATTAAAAATGCCGAGAAAGAATTGGAAGAAAGCACCAGTTTAACTTCCAAAACGATATATGTGGCTTCATACGGAAAAAGTATGGAAGAAGCTTTACAGCACAATACGCGACTTTTTTGGAGATTTAAATGCAGACAAACAACACGATAAAATTTTAAACTTTAGTTCAATTGGCGGTATTGTACTTTCTCAAAAAGCACAGCTTCAGAAAATTGAGAAATGGAATTCATTTTGGACTTCGCAAAAAAAACAATTCGTACAATCAGAATTAATCAATGAAGGTTCCAAACTTGGCTTTAAACCCACAACATACAATCTGTTTTTTGATCATTTGAATTTTGATTTCAAACCGATTACAGCAGATGATTATTTGAAAATAAAAGCTTTACAATTACAAGAATTTATAACGGAGAAAAACGGTTTTTATACGATTTCAAGTTTGGTAAAAGTCGCGCCAGAACAGCGTGATGCATTTGTAAAATCGGCTTCTGTAAAAGAAAATGTAATTGCAATCGATCGCCAGCAGATGAACGAAACGTTTTTCAGTACTTTAAAAACCGATTTTAATTCGCTTGTAAATTATTCTTTTGTTGCCGTAATCTTGATTCTATTTTTCTTTTTCCGAAGAATTGAATTGGTCATTATCAGCTGTATTCCAATTGCTTTAACTGGAATTGTAACGGCAGGAATTATGGGAATTTTTGGCATTCAAATGAATATTTTCAGCATGATTGTCTGCACTTTGATTTTTGGTCACGGAGTTGATTTCAGTATTTTTATGACCAGCGCATTACAAAAAGAATATTCTACCGGAGTTAATGATATTGCAGTTTACAGAACATCTATTATACTGGCAGTTATTACTACCATTTTAGGAATTGGCGCCATGATATTTGCCAAACATCCCGCATTGACTTCTATTTCAGCAGTTTCTTTAATTGGGGTTTTTGCCGCTTTGATTATTACGTTTATATTTTATCCTATTCTTTTTAAATTATTTCTGTCGAATCGTCCTAAAAAAGGAAATCCTCCTTTTCAATTGCGAACATTTATTCACGGCGTAATTTCGTTTGCTTATTATGGTCTTGGCGGTATTGTAATGTCGATTTTAAGTTTTACAATCATGCCAATTTCACCAATTAACAAAAAAGCAAAAATGAAAGGCTTTCGATATGTGATTTCAAAATTCATGAAATCGGTATTGTATTCGAATCCGTTTATACGTAAAAATGTCATTAATAATTTTAATGAAACCTTCGAAAAACCAGCTGTAATTATTGCCAATCATTCTTCGTTTATAGACATTCTGACCATCGGAATGCTGAGTCCGAAAATTATTTTCCTAGTAAGCGACTGGGTTTATAATTCTCCGATTTTTGGCGGTGTAGTTAGAAAAGCTGGATTTTATCCTGTTTCTGAAGGTTTGGAAGGCGGCGTGGAACATTTGCGTAAAAAAATAGAAGAAGGCTATTCTTTAATGATTTTCCCAGAAGGAACTCGTTCAGAGAATAATGTAATCAAGCGATTCCATAAAGGTGCTTTTTTCCTTGCCGAAGAATTCAATTTAGATATAATTCCGATTGTTATCCATGGCGCATCAGAATTAATTCCGAAAGGTGATTTTGTCATTCATCACGGAAAATTAACGGTTTCTATTTTAAAAAGAATTACTCCAGATGATCATTCATTCGGAACAAATTATGCAGAAAGAACCAAACAAATAAGTTCATTTTTTAAAGCAGAATATCGAAAAATACGCGAGCAGTTTGAAGGTCCCGATTACTTCAAAAAAATGCTGATTGCCAGTTACGATTACAAAGAAATAGAAATCGGTAATAGTGTTAAAAAAGATTTACAACACAATCTAGAAACGTATTACAACTTAAATAAACACATTGAGCCAAAAGCAAAAATCCTGCATTTAGGAAACGATTATGGTCAGCTGGATGTTTTAATGGCTTTGCAGGAACCGCGACGAAAGATATTTTCTTTTATTAATGAGGAAGAAAAGTTGCTGGTTGCAAAAACAAATTACATTGTAACAAAAAGAAAAATAGTATATCTCGATCAATTCGAATTGGCGCTTGACAATCAATTTGATACTTTATTAATTTCTGATGAAAGTTATAAGAATGAGATTGAAAAAGTAATTCAAAATGTTTCTTTTGTAATTTTAGTGAATTGTTTTCTTTTAAAAAATCAGTTTCCAAATCCGGATTTTGAAATTGTTTCTGAAGAAAATAATTTAGTTGTTTTAAAGAAAAAATAATGAAAGAGCAGTACGATGTAGTCATAATTGGCGACGGTTTAGGCGGATTGGTTTCTGCCGTTATTCTGGCAAAAGAAGGCTACAGCGTTTGTGTGCTCGAAAAAAACAATCAATACGGCGACAATCTCCAGACTTTTGTTAGGGACAAAACCATTTTTGACACGGGAATTCATTATATCGGAGGTTTAGGCGAAGGCCAAAATCTAAATCAATATTTTAAGTATATTGGCATAAGGGATCATTTAAATCTGAAAAAATTAGATGAAAATGGTTTTGATATTATTTCTTTTGAAGATGATAAAATCGAATATCCGCATGCGCAGGGTGTCGAAAATTTTATTGAACAATTAGCGAATTACTTTCCCGAAGAAAGAGAAAACCTTTTCAACTACTGCCAAAAAATAAAAGAAGTCTGCAAAGCTTTTCCACTTTACAATTTACAATCTGACGGAAAATATGATACTGAAATTCTAACGCTTAACGCGAAAGAAACTATTGATTCTTTTACCCAAAATGAAAAATTGAAAGCCGTTTTGGCAGGATCCAATTTTCTCTACGCCGGGATTGCCGAAAAATCACCTTTTTATGTACACGCTCTGATTGTCAATTCGTATATAGAAAGTTCTTGGCGCTGTATAAATGGAGGCAGTCAGATAACGAAGCAACTTCTGAAACAACTTAAAAAATACGGCGCGAATTTTTTAAACATAAAGAAGTAACCAAATTTGAGGTTGAAAACCAAAAAGTGAATTCTGTAAAGATGAAAGACGGTTCTGAAGTTTCGGGAACGTATTTTATTTCTAACATCGAACCTAAAACGACTTTGAAAATGGCGGGTCAGGAAAACTTCCGAAAACCATTTTTCAATAGAATTCAAAACCTCGAAAGTGTACTTTCTGCATTTAGTCTTTATATTGTTTTTAAACCCAAAACTTTCAAATATATCAATCATAATTATTATCATTTTAAAAGTGCCAATGATGTTTGGACCGCTTATGATTATGACGAAAATTCATGGCCCAAAACTTTTATGGCTTCAATGAATCCGTCGCAAAAAGACGAAGAATGGGCAGACGGAATGACTTTTTTAACGTACATGAAATATGATGAAGTTAAAACTTGGGCAAATACTTTTAATACCACTTTTGAAGAAAACGATCGAGGTGAAAGTTACGAGGAATTCAAAGACAAAAAAGCATTGCATTTTTAGTTGAAATCGAGAAAAAATTTCCTGGAATCAAAGACTGCATAAAATCGGTACATACTTCTACCCCGCTTTCTTATCGCGATTATATTGGCGGTGACGGCGGTAATATGTACGGTTATGTTAAAGATTCTAATAATCCGATGAAAACCTTAATTCCGTCTAAAACTAAACTTGAAAATCTGTATCTTACAGGCCAAAGTATTAACATGCACGGTGTCTTGGGTGTTACGGTTGGGGCGATTGTAACTTGCTCTGAAATTGTAGGAAAAGAATATCTGCTGGAAAAAATTAAAAAAGCATCTGAATAATTGAATCATGAAAAGCCGAGTTACTTATTTCTTCCTTATCGGTTTTTTCAGTCTGTTGATTTCCTGCGGTACATCAAAATCAAAACATCATAAACCCGATATTGCGACTTATAATTCGACAAAACCTGTTGTCGAGAAATTATCTGACAGCACTTTTATCTCTGGAAAAGATTCATTTTTAAAAAATAAACAAGGCCTTTGGGAATTATATGTCGAAGGCGATCCGCTTGAAATTGGTTTGACAACGGGCGCGTTAACCGACTCGCTTTTGAAAAAACAACAGCGCATTTTTTTCTCCAAAATAACCGATTTTATTCCGTCTAAATTTCAGCAGAAAATGCTTCGTCAGTTTTTAAAATGGTACAATCGAAAATTATATTTGAATGTTCCAAATGAATATCAGACGGAAATTTACGGTGTTTCGCAATATACTTCGAACGAATTTGATAATATCGCACCGCAATATCAGCGCAGTTTATATTTGCACGCCGCACACGATATTGGCCACGCACTGCAGGATTTAGCTTTAGTTGGCTGTTCTTCGTTTGCGACTTGGAACGAAAAATCGGAAGATGGAAATTTAATTCTCGCTCGAAATTTTGATTTTTATGTGAATGACGCTTTCGCGGAAAATAAAATAGCGGCCTTTATAAAACCAAAAGAAGGTTATCCTTTTATGATGGTTACGTGGCCGGGAATGATCGGAGCGGTTTCTGGAATGAATTACGAAGGATTGACTGTAACTATAAATGCTTCAAAATCTAAAATTCCGCTGAGCGCGAAAACTCCTATTTCGATTTTGACGCGTGAAATTTTACAGCATGCCCAGAATTTGAACGAAGCCATAGCCATTGCAAAAAAGAGAAAAGTATTTGTTTCTGAATCTATTATGGTAGGAAGTGCCATTGACAACAAAGCCATTTTAATTGAAGTTTCGCCCAATAAAATGGATGTTTACGATGTTGCTAACAGCGATCAATTAATCTGTTCGAATCATTTTCAAGGAGAAGCTTTTGCGACCGATAAACGAAATCAAGAGCAAATTTTGAATAGCCATTCTGAATATCGATTGGAAAGGATGCAAGAATTGCTGTCTGAAAATCCGAAAGTAAATCCTGAAATTGCTTCAGAAATTCTTCGAAATAAAGATGGCTTACAAGACATTTCTTTAGGATACGGAAATGAAAAAGCACTCAATCAACTGCTCGCACATCACGGAATTATTTTTAAACCTAAAGAAAAATTAGTCTGGGTTTCTGCAAATCCGTATCAATTGGGCGAATTTGTATGTTATGATTTGAATTCCATTTTTGGTGAAAATAAAAATGGCGTCGCATCTTTTCAAAAAGAAAATCTGAATATTGCCAAGGATCCATTTTTGGAAACTACTGCTTTTCAGAATTTTAAAAAGTTTAAAATTGAAGATCATAAAATAGATTCGCTTCTCGAAAAGAAAGAAATTATTTCGCTAGAATTCATTCAGAATTATCAATCGTTAAACCCCGATTATTGGGTTGTATATTATAAGGCAGGATTGTACTTTTACCAAAAAAAGGAATATCTGAAGGCCAAGCTTAATTTTGAAAAAGCTTTAAGCCATGAAATTACTACAGTTCCTGAAAAAGAAAAGATTGAAAAATATTTAAAAAAAGTCAAAAGAAAATTACAATGATTCCAGCAATAGAAAAAGATTCTTTAGAAGAAATTAAAATTTTTCAAGAACAAAAATTAGTCGCACTTTTAGAATATATCAGTCAAAATTCTCCTTTTTACAAAAGACTTTTTGCGGGACAAAATATTGATATTTCAAAAGTGAAAACGCTGGAAGATTTACAATTTCTGCCTGTTACCACAAAAGAAGATTTACAGCAGTATAATGATGATTTTTTGTGTGTTCCGCGAGCATCAAATTATCGATTACGCTTCGACTTCTGGAACTTTGGGCGATCCTGTAACTTTTGGTTTAACTGATTCAGATCTAGATCGATTGGCTTATAACGAAGCGATTTCTTTTGCCTGCGCCGGAATTGCAGAAGGCGATGTGGTACAGTTAATGACCACAATTGACAGAAAATTTATGGCTGGTTTAGCTTATTTTCTCGGTCTCAGAAAACTGAAAGTTGGCGTAATTCGTGTTGGTGCGGGAATTCCAGAAATGCAGTGGGATTCTATTTTAAAATACAATCCGTCTTATTTAATTACGGTTCCTTCTTTTCTTCTAAAACTAATTGAATACGCTGAAGCACACGGAATTGATTATAATAATTCAAGTATAAAAGGCGCTGTCTGCATTGGAGAATCTTTGAGAGAACAGGATTTTTCTATGAATATTTTATCGAAAAAATTACCAATAAATGGAATATTAAGTTGTTTTCAACTTATGCTTCTACAGAAATGAGTACGGCTTTTACAGAATGTGAACACGGAAAAGGCGGGCATCATCATCCAGAATTGATTATTGTTGAAGTCTTGGATGAAGAAAATCAGCCTGTAAAAAATGGAGAAACCGGCGAACTGACTTTTACAACTTTAGGAATTGAAGCCATGCCTTTATTACGTTTTAAAACTGGCGATATTGTTCAGCTTCATAACGAACCTTGCGCGTGCGGCAGAAATACTTTCCGTGTTGGTCCAGTTGTCGGCCGTAAAAAACAAATGATCAAATATAAAGGAACAACGCTTTATCCGCCAGCAATGAATGATGTTTTGAGCAGTTTTGATAACATCGAAAATCATCTTATCGAAATCTCTACAAACGATTTGGGAACAGATGAAATCCTGATTAAAATTGCCACAAAAAATCAAACTCCAGAATTTCTGCAAGAAATTAAAGATCACTTTAGAGCCAAATTAAGAGTAACTCCCAAAATAGAATTTGCTTCAAAAGAAGTTTTAAATCCACTGGTTTTCAATCCAATGAGTCGTAAACCAATTCGGTTTTTTGATTATCGTTAAAGGTACAAAGTTGCAAAGGTTCAGAGGTTCATAGGTTTCTTAAACCTAAAAAAGCATTTCATTTGTGAAAAACCTTTGCAACTTTGTCCCTCTGAACCTTTGAACCTCAATTTGGTACAAATTGAACTAAATGTTGTAATTTTGCAAAAAATATTGAAGATGGTCAAAATTGGCAACATAGAATTACCAGAATTTCCTTTATTACTCGCTCCGATGGAAGATGTTAGTGATCCGCCGTTTCGCAGATTATGCAAAACGCACGGTGCTGACATGATGTATTCTGAATTTATTTCGTCGGAAGGATTAATTCGTGATGCTATAAAAAGCCGTATGAAACTGGATATTTTTGATTATGAACGTCCAGTGGGAATCCAGATTTTTGGTGGTGATGAGGAAGCAATGGAAATGTCTTCTAAAATTGTTTCTACAGTAAAACCAGATTTAGTAGATATCAATTTTGGATGTCCAGTAAAAAAAGTAGTTTGTAAAGGTGCTGGTGCAGGAGTTTTAAAAGATGTTGATTTGATGGTACGTTTGACACAAGCGGTTATTAAAGGAACTGATTTGCCTGTTACAGTAAAAACACGTTTAGGCTGGGATGAAAGTTCGATTAATATTGATGAAGTTGCTGAGAGACTTCAGGATATTGGCGTTCAAGCTTTGACCATTCACGCCAGAACACGTGCACAGATGTACAAAGGCCATTCTGATTGGTCGCACATTGCACGAGTAAAAAACAATCCAAGAATTACTATGCCTATTTTTGGAAACGGCGATATCGACAGTCCAGAGAAAGCATTACAATATAAAAACGAATACGGAATTGACGGAATCATGATTGGCCGTCTCGCAATTGGGTATCCGTGGATTTTTAACGAAATCAAGCATTTCTTTAAAACAGGTGAACATTTACCTGCTCCAACGGTTATTGATCGCGTTGAAGTCGCGAGAAATCATTTAATGTGGTCAATGGAATGGAAAGGCGAACGTTTGGGAATTGTGGAAATGCGTCGTCATTATACCAATTATTTCAAAGGAATTCACTCTTTTAAAGAATTCAAACAAAAATTAGTTACAACTGATGCACCTGAAGATTTATTCAATATTATGAAAGAAATTGAGCAGGTTTATGCGGGTTATGAGTTTGTTTAAAATATAAATATAATCTTTGTCAAAGTTTTGAACTTTGACAAAGAGCTGTAAACGAAAAAGACCTTCAAAATTTGAAGGTCTTTTTATGATTTTATTTTATTGATTCTAAGATTTTGTCTGCAATTTCAGACTGCCCCTTTTCACTAGTTAGATAGTCTCTATCATTTTCATTAGACAAATATCCCATTTCTAAAAGCACAACTGGGCATTCTGCATTTTTTAAAATAAAAAAAGGAGCTTCAGTTACTTTTCCTTTTTCAAGATTTCCATTAATTGCAATTTTATCAATTACCGTTTCAGCAATTTGTTTTGATTGATCATGAAATGTTTCCTTTGAAGTAATATAAGCTCGTACTCCATTCGCTTTTACATTTCTATTAGTACTAATATGCAGAGAAATTACTAAATCTGGTTTTAGGTTGTTTATTTTGGAAACTCTTTCTGCTAAATCCATATTAACATCTCCGTCACGAAGTAAAACAATTTCGACATTTGCATTCTTATTTAATTCCTTTATTTTCTTTGCGACTGCTTCAGTAATTGTTTTTTCCTCAAAACCTCGCACGTCGACGCCAGCATCTTGACCACCGTGACCTGCATCAATAACAATAGTTTTTTTGTCTAATGTTGTGAAGGCAAGAAATCCAAACACTACTGCACTTAAAACTGATAAAAATTGAATCTTTTTTTTCATAGGAATTTCGTTTTTGGTTAATTCAAATCTAACGAAAAAAAATTACGAAATATTGTACAAAATGACAACTGAATACGTTTATTCTTTTATTTGTAACAGAAAAATACAAACGATATTGCGCTGGTTATGCGTTGATTAAAATCTATTAATCTTTGTCAAAGTTTTGAACTTTGACAAAGAGCTGTAAGCGAAAAGACTTTCAAAAAATTTGAAGGTCTTTTTTTATAATTTTCTATTCTTTATTCCTTTCTAATAATATATTATTTATCTCTTCTCTTTTATGAGAATAATGTTTTTTATGAGGGTGAAACGAAACCTCTTTTAAAGTTTGACATTCTAATAAGGGTGATAAATCGCCACTTTTACAATTCCAAAAATTAATTGTTTCTAATTTCTTCATATTTCGAACAAAATCTAAAGAATCTAAATCAGAGATTATCATTTTCTTAATGCTTTGATTATTATTCAGAAAAGAATAATCGACCATTTTTTTACTACCTTCTATATCCAACCTTTCTAGATTATTTAATTCTGACAAACTATCTGCATTAGATAAATCAGAGTTATTCATTAACCAACAAGTCTTTAAATTTTTTAATTCTTCTAAACCAGCAAGTGAAATTAGATTCTTAGAGTAATCTAATCTTAAAAAAGTCAATTCTTTAAGATGTCCTATCTCTGAACAATTTTCTTTAGTATATCTAGAGATATAGAGTTCTTTTAAATTTATTAATTCCTTTAAATTTTCATAATTATTATTTTTATGTAGACCTAATTTTTGTAATTGTTTCAAATGAGAAAAATTAATAGATATTGGCAATGCCACACTAAGTTCATTCATTTTAACCATAGTGTAAAGTGCATCAATATTACTGTTACCTTTTAATTTAAACGAGTCATCGATTGATAATTTTTTAATAAACATTTTATTTTCCAATGGTGTAAGATCTAGTTGACATTTAAAATCACAATCATCAACAAACCCCCTGATACGAATTGAATCAAAAGATTTTTTCTCTGCAACACTAATACCTTCATCCAAATGTCTTGGATCAATTTCATACATGTTTATACTCTCATTGTAAGTATGTTTTTTCATAGTATTATTTATAATAAAAAACGAAAAATAAATCCACTCTTTTTCTTACAAATTTATGAATTATCTAACAAAAAATGCCTTCAATATTGAAGGCATTTTTTAGTTTAATTACACTTGAACTCTTTTCCACTTTCCTCTTTTATAAAAAAAGATTCCAGCTAAAGTAATTGCAGTTTCAGCAACTGGAATTGCAATGAAAACGCCAGTTGGTCCCATATTAAAATGTTTGGCCAGTACGTAAGCCAGTGGAATTTGAAACAGCCAAAACCCAAAGAAATTAATTCCTGTTGGTGTCCAGGTATCTCCTGCTCCATTAAAAGTATTGATTAAAACCATTCCGATTCCGTAAAAAATAAAACCGACACTCATAATTTGAAGTGCTTCGACAGCAACTGTTTTTACCAATTCGTCGTTGGTGAAAAAGGAAATAATATATTTTCCAAAAGCCAATGTAATAATCATGATTGTCGCCATAAAAATGACGTTATATCTTGCTGTGGTATAAACCGATTTTTCGGCACGTTCGATTTGTTTTGCACCTAAATTTTGTCCAACCAAAGTTGCCGCGGCATTACTTAATCCCCAAGCTGGAAGAATAAAGAACATCATAATTCTCAGTGCGGTTTGATAACCTGCAGAACCATGATCTCCGCCAGTTGTTGCTACTAATTGTGCTAAGAAAATCCAGTTGCAAGAAGCAATTACAAATTGTAAAATTCCTGGCGCGCGATTTTTACTAAAGCTTTGATTTGTTTAAAATCTGGAGCGAAGTATGAAACCTTAATTTTTAAAATTCCGTTGCCAAAGAACAAATGATAAACTTGATATAGTACTCCAATACTTCTTCCGATTGTTGTTGCCAATGCGGCGCCAACTAATCCGAAAGCAGGAATTGGCCCTAAACCATTAATTAAAATTGGACATAAAATGATATTACAAATGTTGGCTATCCAAAGACTTTTCATTGCAATTGCTTGCGTTTCCTGCTCCGCGAAAAATTCCGTTAATCAGGAACAAAAGCATAATACATAAACTGGAGCCAATCATGATCTGTGTAAATACGAAACCGTGTTCGGCGACATCAGCAGATGCGCCCATAAGCGAGCAGAATATCTTTAGCATAAATAATTCCCAAAACACTCATAACGCTGTTTACGGCAATTGCAACAATAATGGCCTGCATTCATGCTTTTGCGACGGCGACAGGATCTTTTTCTCCAATTCGTCTTGCAACGACTGCAGTTGCCGCCATACTCATTCCAATAGCTAGAGAATATATAACGGTTAATACGGATTCGGTTAAACCAACAGTTTGAATAGCAAAACTGCTGTGCTCCAAATGCCCAACGAAATATAAATCGACTAAAGCAAAAACCGATTCCATCATCATTTCTAAAACCATCGGAATGGCCAATAGAATTACGGCTTTCTTTATGCTTCCAGAAGTATAATCAAATGATTCGTCGCCTTTTAATGTCGCTTTTAAAGTGGTAAAAATTTTAGAAAATAGACTTTTCTTTATAATTGTTTCTGTCATGATATATTAGGATAAATGATAATATTGGCTCAGATGTAATGTGATCTGAACTAAAAAAATAAACTGTAGGTATCCTAATTATTGTAAAAAATAAAATAGGATTAGGCAGAAACAATCATATGCTGTAGATTTTTAAGGCGGTAAATATAAGTAATATTTTTAAAGAAGAAATTAATCCAGCAGTTTTTTGCTAACGCGTACGCTTGCAATTAATGATGCGATAAATCCCAGTGATAAAATCGTCGTCATTACAATTAGAACATTTTCTACTGAAAAAACAACAGGATAAGCTAAAGTTGGCGTAATCATTATTAGTTCATATTCGTCATTGCAAAATCACCAAGATTACTCCCAAAGCAAGTCCGATTAAACCACCAAAGAAGCTTAGTAAAGTACCTTGAAGTAAAAATATCTTTCTAAGACTATTGATTTCTGTTCCGAGATTAAAAAGCGTTTTAAGATTTCCTTTTTTCTCTAAAATCATCATAATCAATGCTCCAACTAAATTAAAAAGTGCCACAATGATTACTAAAGTAAAAATCAGATATACAACAATGTTTTCAGTGTTAAGCATTTTGTATAACGACTCGTTTAATTGTGCTCTGTTTTTTAATGTAATTTTATTTTTGAAAATAGAGTTGAGTTGCTTTTTTACTGCATTTTCATCTGCATTTTCTTTGAGTTTAAATTCAATTCCAGAGATTTGATTGGTCTTATACATTAATAATTCCTGCACTAAACCTAAATCTGCAAAGACATATTTTGAATCTAAATCTTCACTTATGGAGTAAATTCCAACAGGTAATACATCTGTTTTGTTAAAAGCTTCTTCAGGATTTTCGATTGCTCCTTTTCCGGGTTTTGGCGCGAAAACCTGCGCGGATTCTCAAAATCGAGAATTCCCATAGAAAAATTTTGAGATAAACCGTATCCAATTACAACCTGATAACTGTCTGGTTTAAGCCATTGGCACGCTGTAAAGTTTTTTCTTAATATCGTTTACAACTGCATAAGAACTGTCAACTCCTTTTAGGTAAGTAACTTGTTGTTTGTCTTTAAATAAAAACAAAACACGTTCTTCAATTATTTTGGTGTAAGAAGCAACACCGCTGATTTTCTTGATCTGACTTTCCTGATCGGGCGTAATGAGAAATGATTTTCCGTAAGTACTTCCCATTTTTAAATCGGGATCGATTTCATTTGTAAACGAAAGACTAAAAAACTTTTAAGCCGCTGAAAACAGATAAAACAACAAACAAAGCCATCGTGCCAACAATGATTCCCATGCTGGCAATGCGGTTAATAATATTAATAGCATTATTTTTACTACTGCTAAAAATATAGCGTTTGGCTATGTAAAGGGGAAATTCAATTTATGATTTTCTTCTTTTTTCTAAAAGATCACGATTTTCGATTGGGTTCTCTCTGTTTGATAAAGCGTTATCAATTTTTTCGATATAATCTAAAGAGTCATCGATAAAGAATACCAGATTTGGTACACGACGCAATTGCAAACGTACACGTTGTGACAAATCATGTTTTATTAAAGTTGTATTTGATTTAATTCCTTCTAAAGTTTCTTTTGCTTTTTCTTGAGGAAAAATGCTTAAATATACTGTTGCTACAGATAAGTCTGAAGTAACACTAACTTTGGATACCGAAATTACCAGATTAGTAACTCCGTTTTTTCGCACTTCACCTTGCAGAATATCAACCAGATCTTTCTGAATGACACCGCCTATTTTTTTCTGTCTATTTGTTTCCATAGTGCAAAAATACTATTTTTAAATTTTAATCGATACAATTTCAAATGAACAATAGGATGATTTTTGTGTTCTGATTCATTTTCTCTCTATTCTAATTATTCTTCCCAAAAATTTTCTCAATTTTTACCATTCTCTGTTTGCAAACTTTTTCTTTGTTTTGAATTTTGCAAAACAAACCAGATGTTATATATTTAAAATATTGGTAAATAAAAAACACATATTTACAAATATTAAGCTAAAAATTAAATATTAGATAAATTTATTATCACTAACATAATGTGTTTTTTTATAAAAATTTATCACTTTTTTTAGGCTAAAACTAAATTAACAACAATTAACTTAAAAACCAGTAAATCAACTAGTCACGAAAAAATATATGTAAAATATTTACAAAAAAATACCTAGAGGCTTCATATTTAACAGGATAGAACAGGATACAAAGAGGTGAGGATATAAATAAGTTTATCTCAACTTATCTAACCAAAATTATCCTTATGAAAAACAAAATTAATCATTTGATTGTTTTGATCTTTTCCATTTTGTTTCATTTTACTGGCCTTGCACAGAACAAAATGGTATCTGGATCAATTACCGATTCAAACGGAATTCCTATTCCTGGAGCTAACATCATAATTAAGGGATCTCAAATTAGTGCGATCTCCGATTTAGATGGAAAATATTCCATAAACGCAAATACAGGCAGACGTTTTAATTTTTAGTTCTACCGGCTCAGAAACAGTCGAAAAAACTGTTGCTCAATCTTCTACAATCAATATCACACTTTCCGACGAAGTTTCAGAACTTAAAGAAGTTGTGGTTGTTGGTTACGGAACGATGAAGAAGAGTGATTTAACTGGATCTATAACTCAAATTAAAGGCGATGTACTAACCACAGTAACAAGTTCAAATCCATTGGAAGCAGTTCAAGGTAGAGCTGCAGGTGTTGCAGTTTTAAACAACGATTCTTCTCCTGGTTCTTCGCCAAAAATAAGAATACGTGGAAACGGTTCTATTAGTGCTGGCAATGACCCTTTAATCGTTGTTGATGGTTTTGCTTTGGTTAACAGCAACTTGAATGACATTAGCGCAAACGATATTGAGTCTATGGAAATTCTTAAAGATGCATCATCTGTCGCGATATATGGTTCAAGAGGTGCAAATGGTGTTATTCTCATTACAACAAAAAAGGGAAAAAAAGGGCAAAACAATTTGGAAATAGTGGGCACCAGCGGTATCTCTACTCCTACGCGACTGCCTAAATTGTTAAGCAGGGATAATTTTGTTAATTTCATTAATGACGCTTATACATATTCAACTGGGAAACCAGTTTACTCTGCCACTAATCCTGCTCCAAATACAAATGTTGACTGGCAGAATGAAGTCATTCAAAACATGGCTTTGATGAAAAATTATTCTTTATCTTTTAGTGGAGGAAAAGAGAACACAACATATCTGCTATCGGGAAATATTTTTTCGCAAGACGGAATTGTAGAAGCTTCTGGTTTTAAAAAGATGACACTTAGAACAAATCTGAATCATGAATACAAACCATGGCTTACAGTGGGAACACATTTACAAGTTGGGCGTTCGCAAAGAGATATTCGCAATAATCCTACTGGGGATATTTTTCGATACGGCTGGCCAACTATTCCAGTAAAAAATGCTGATGGAAGCTGGTACTATGCAACGGAAGACCCAGCGATCAGTTCTTATTTTGAAGGAACTTGGAATCCTGTTTCAGAGGCTTCAGAAATGACAAATGAAATTTCCTCCGATCGTATCTTAGGAGATGTTTATGCTCATTTTAAGCTCGCTAAAAATTTAACTTTTAAAACCAATTTTGGTGTAGATATTTCTAATGAAAAGCAATATGAATATTATACTTCAAAATCAACAGCAGGAATTGGATCTGGAAGTACTGGTACAGGAAGCCAATACTACAGAAGACAAACTTCTCAGCTGACGGATAATATTTTAAGTTATTCTAATACTTGGAATGATAAGCATAGTTTTACTGCAACGGGAGTTTATTCTTGGCAGGAATATGTATATGAAGATTTAGGTGTAAGAGGATCTGGTTTTCTAAATGATGCTACGGGAGCAAATGATATTACGTATGCAGATAGAGGAAGTATTACCAATTCATCTACTAAATATTCAAGTAAATTAATTTCATGGACCGCACGTGCTTCATATGCATACGACGAAAAATATCTACTTACATTGACTGGCCGTTACGATGGATCATCTCGTTTTGGAAATAATAACAAATGGGGATTTTTTCCTTCTTTGGGATTAGGCTGGCGAATTGATAAGGAAAATTTCTTAAAAGAAAATAAAACAATTACGGCATTAAAACTTAGAGCAAGTTATGGTGTTACTGGTAATCAGGAAATTGGTAATTACCAATCTTTATCGAAACTTGTAAAAGCCAATTATGTTTATGAAAATAACCCAATTTTTGGATTTGTAGAAACTATTGGAAATCCTGATCTAAAATGGGAACGCAATATTCAATATAATGTGGGACTGGATCTAAGCTTATGGAACAGATTGGATCTAAACTTAGATTTTTACCAAAGACAAACTTCAGATTTGTTGTATAATGTTCCCATTCCTACAACTTCGGGTTATAACAGTATGTTACAAAATATTGGAGAAGTTAAAAACATTGGTTTTGAAGTTACTGCAAAAGTACAGATAATCGACTCCGCTTTTAAATGGGATTTAAGTACCAATTTCTCTAAAAACAAAAATGAAATCGTCAGCTTATATGGCGATGTAGATCGTATTAATGTTGGCAGTTCATCTTCAGGAATAGCTAAATATTTAATGGTCGGCCAGCCGGTAAATAGTGTTTGGGCGCGCGAATCTGCAGGTATCATTCAGACACAGGAACAACTAACGGCGTATCAGCAAATTCGCCCGACGGCTAAGCTGGGAGAAGAAATGTATGTCGATAAAAACAATGATAAAATCATCAATAATGATGATTATGTAAATATTGGAACCACTTCTCCAGATTTCTTTTATGGAATTTCAACTAACTTGAGTTACAAAAATCTGGCTTTAGATATTTATGGGCAGGGAGCAACAGGTCTGGCTTCTGATGAAGATAATAATTATATGGTTTTTGGAGAAAATCAAATTCAAAACAGAAATTATATTCCAACTCAATATGCGTATGACAGAATGTGGAGTCCGACCAATACGTCTGGAACTTTTCCTAGAGCTGGCGCACAAGAAGTTTATTTGTCAAATCGCACGAATGGAGATTGGAACTATTTTGTGATTAAGAACATAAAATTAGCTTATAATTTATCGAGTGTTATTAAAAATGTTGACTGGGTAAAACAATTAAATGTTTATGTGAACGCGCAAAACTACATCAACATTGCTAATCACAGAGGCTATAATCCGGAGAGTGGAAGCGTAAATTCACCGTATGTAAAAACTATGCTTGTTGGTTTTACTGCGAAGTTTTAATTTTAAAAAATCTATAAAATGAAAATCCTAAAATATATCTTTTCAGGTTGTGCATTAATGCTGTTTTCTCAATGTACAGATCTAACCGAAGAACCTTTCACTTTTTTATCGCCAGCAAACTATTATAAAAATGCGAGCGAACTAAACACGGCTTTAGTTGGTGTTTATGATGGCTATCAAAATGGTTTTAATGGCAATTATAAATACATTATGTACTTGGAAGTTCTAACTGAGTTTGGTTCTCCTGCATATGCAAAAGACGATGTACAGCTTTGGAATGTATGGGCAGACATGAATAATTCTGATAAAATGGTAATTACCAATTGGGATGATGCTTATAATATTATCAATAGAGCAAATTTGGTAATTGGCAGAGGAGAAAATGTTGAAATGGATGAAAATCTTAAAAAAAGGTACTTTGCTGAAGCCCGATTCCTAAGAGCTGACCACTTATTACAATTTAGTACGTATGTATGGAGGAGTTCCTATTCCTGAAACTTTTACAGAAGGACTTAAAAACTTAGCAATTCCAAGAAAGTCAACCGTTGAAACTTATGCCTATATCATTGCAGACCTTGAATATGCCGAAGAAAATCTTCCTCAAAAATCAGGGTATGAAAATGGTAATAACTGGAGAGCATCAAAAGGAGTCTGCTCAAGCTTTACTTGGTGATTTGTACTTAACACGAGGAAGTATGACGGGAGATAGAACATATTTCCAAAAATCAAAAGATTACTGTACCAAAGTGATTCAATCTGGGCAGTATAATTTACAGCCGAATTTTAAAGATTTATGGTTTTGGTGGAATACGAACAATAAAAACGGAACGGAATCTGTATTTGAAATGCAGTACGGAGCTGTTGAAAATGAGTACAATAATAACCATGTTATGTTTGGTGTAAATATAACCGAAACTACCCTTGGCTGTTATATGTACCATAGATTTGGACCTTCTATACAGCATTATCTTTCTTACAACAATGATGATACCCGAAAAGAAGGCAGTTTTTTAACAACTGTAAACGTCACAGAAAAAGGTAATCCAAGCCATATTATACAAACCATAGAATTTGTTCCAGGTGATAAAGGGTTTTTCCCAGGATCAAAAGGATGGAAAACTGCATCTCCAGGAAATCTTAAATTTTATGACAGAACAGAAAATTCAGCTTCATTAAAAAAACCTCAGGCTAATTCTTATGTAATTCGATATGCCGATGTACTCTTAGATTATGCAGAAGCAGAGAACGAAATGAATGGCCCTGCAGTTGCCTATACTTATATAAACAGAGTAAGAAATAGAGCAAATTTACCAGATCTGACACCTGGTTTAGGCAAAGAAGAGTTTGCAGATGCTGTTTATAAAGAGCGAGGATTTGAATTTGTTGGTGAAGGTGTATTATTTTTCGATGAATTACGAACTAATCGTATCGGCAAAAATGTAGCAAATCATGTAAAATGGGGAAATGATAATGGCATTAATATGTATGTTAACAATCCGCTTCAATTTATTCCTTCTAAGAATTTCTTATTTAAAATTCCTAGATATGATCTGGACTCTAATCCTGCATTAATACAAAATCCTGATAACGCAAGTAATTAAAATAACAAATCCTTTTCACCAGCTTAATCTGGTGAAAAGGATTTATATTAAATTAAAATATTTTTAAATTATCTGCTTTGCAACCATCCTTCCGGATTATTATTTGAAGTATTTTGAAGGATCAAGAATTTTATAATTGTTTTTCCTGTATCACCACTTGTTCTAACTCTTCCAATGTTTTGTTTAATTGTTACTTTGTCGCCTTGGCTAACCGAAACAGAACTTAAGTTTTGGTAAACTGTGAAAAAGTCACCATGCTGAATTACGACGGCTTTATTCACTGGAGATAAAACAATAACTTTTGAAACTTCTCCTGCAAACACTGATCTTGCGCTGGCTCCATCTTCGGTTGTAATTTCAACTCCAGAGTTGTGAACCGTAAGTGACGGATGCAGTGGATGCGGCTGATCTCCATATCCTAAAGAAATAAATCCTTTTTCTACCGGCCAAGGTAATCTTCCTCTGTTGGCTTTAAAGTCTGCCGCTAAGATTTTATCTTCTGGTGTTAATGCAATTTTAGAAGAAGAAACAGGTGCTTTTGCTTCACTCGAACCTGGGTTTGCTTTTGCTCTTTCTGCATTGCTTTTCTATTTGCTTCTGCAATCGCTTCACGAATTAAACGATCAATTTGTCTGTCAATTCGTTTTGATTCACTTTGTTTTGATCGAATATCTGCGGCAATTTTATTTTTATCTTTTTTAAGCAAATTAACCAATTTTTGTCGCTCTTTTTTCTCTTCTTCAAGAGTAACTTTTTCCTTTTGATTTTCGACAATGATCTTCTTTTTAACCTGTCTTTGTCCGTCAAGTTTCGCATTAAAATCAACTAATTGAGCAGTTTTTGACTGAATTTCAAGTCCTTGGTTTTTTCTAAAAGCAGTATATTGTTTTAGATACTGAGCTCTTTTATAAGCTTGTAAGAAACTTTCAGAAGATAATATAAACATTGCACGGCTTTGCTCGGATCGGCTTTTGTACGATTTTAAAATCATTTCGGCATAATCTTCTTTTAAAACCTTTAGCTCTTTTTTAAGTTTATTAACCTGAACCTGATTAATATACATATCGTTACTAAGCAGTTTTTCCTGCTTTGCTGTAGTATTAATTAATTTCTCTTTTAGTTTGATTTTGTTTGCCTGAATTAAATATTCATTCACAGCAGATTTCTCTTTTTTTCGAACAGACTGCAACATTTTTTCATTATCTCTAATTTCCTGTTGAATTTGAGCTTTACGCTGCTCCAGTTTTTCTTCGTTGCGAATCCTGCGCCCATACAAATGTAGTGGCACAAATTAAAACTAGACTTAGGAGAAATTTTGGCATGTTTCTATTTTTATTTTGCAAATTTACTTAATTGTAACTTTTTTATAACCGCTTGGAACGCTATATGGAAAAGAAAGTTCTTCGTTAAATGAAATATTATTATAATTCAAATTAATACTTGTTTTGCCTTTTGGCTGTACTGCATTTATTTCGATACTTGTTGGAAGTGTTCCCTGATTAAAAACTTTACTGTCTGCATAAGCAATCTGTAATGTTCTGTTTTCAGAAGGTCGCGAAATCTCTTCTTTTTGAATTAAATATTTTTCACCGTCTAAGAAAAAGGTTTTCTTCAAGTTAGCATCTTTTTCTTCATCCAGTCTAAAAAGGTTTTCTACGATTGTCTGCGTATATTTTCCTTTTCTTAAATCGTCAAAAGCTTCTCCAACCAGTAAATTCTGAACTTTACTGTAATCTAAATCTGTTCCCAGCCATTTACTTAAACTTGTAAAATCTCCTTCGTAGTAAGTACTATTTATTTTTTCGTAATAGCTTACTGCTGACGGCGTAATCAAAGCTTTAGCCATTGTTATTCCTAAAAACCTTACGCTTATCAAAATCTGTTTGTCTTTTTTCGATTCTAATTTCGGCAGTAACATTTTGACTTTGTTTTTCATCAACATATTTCGCACTTGCTTTTATGTATAAAGTAGAAAAATCTAGTTTATTATCGTAATGTTTTTCTATTACTTTTTTATCTTCTTTTGGTGCAATTGTCTGGCTTGTATTACTTTGTACTGCAACTGCTTTCGTTTTACACGAAATTACAGCAGTAGAAAGTATTAGTACTATTATATATTTTTTCATCTGAGTTCTATTTTACTTTTTTTCTTTAATAATTCATTTGCCTTCAAAAAGTATTCCTCTTTTTTCTTGGCATCTCCCAATCCATTGTATGCCTCTCCTAATTGAATATTAAAATTTGCTTCTAACTTTGTATCATCAACTACATAATCTAGACCCATTTCAAGAACGGTTTTTGCATTTTTAAATTGTTTTTGCTGATTACTTCCTAAACCTGCAAAGTAATAAAACTGCGCCTGACTTGGATAAACTTCAATCAGCATCATTGCTCTTTTTGTCATTGGCTCAAATTGTTTGGTCTGCGAATAGGCTTCCAGAAGTAACATATTGGTTTCAAGATCAGTATCTGAATGCGCACTTAAATCTTTTTCATAATATTTAACTGCATTTTCAAATTGACCTTTGCTGTGATAGAACTTCCCTATTTCTTTTGCGACATCAACATCTTTATCATTGTCAAAATAAGCAATTGCCTTTTCTAAATCTGGAGCATACTGCGGATTTTTATTTACATAAATCAAAAACTCATTTAAAGTTCTGTGTTTAATCTTCGAATCAATTTTTGAACTTGCCAAAATCACATTCATTGATTTTATAGCTTTATCTGCTTGATTGGCATCCAAATAGTTTTTAAACAAACTAACCTGCGCCCATTCTGAAGTTGGGATTTCTTTTGCTAATTGTTTTGCAACTTCAAGAGATTTCTCATTTTCATTATTCTTAGAATATAAAAAAATAAGATTCACATAATTTGATTCTTCTTTTGGGTCTTTTTTAATCTCTTGCACCAAATTATCAATTTCTGCATTTTGATATTTGCCCTGAGATAAAATCTGCGATTTATAAATTTCACGATCGGCAGATTTTCCAAACTTCTCGTTCATTTCATTTATTGCAGTCAATGCTAAGTCAGACTGATTAGTAATCATGTATAACGAAATCAAATCGTCTTTATACTCTTCGTCAAAAACAATTATTTTCTTTATGGTTTCGATTGCCAGCGCATAGTTTTTCGTCTCGTAACTTACGTCGTAAATTCCAAGCCAAAACCATTTGTTTTTAGGATCTAACTGCGTTGCTCTTTCAAAAGTATCTTGTGCATTTCGATATTCTTTAAGCGCCAGATAATTTTTTCCTAATTCAAAATAAGCCACTGCATCATTGGGTTTTAGTTTGATACATTTCTCCAATGACACAATAGCTTTATCGTAATTTTCAATTCCTTTTTGTTTCAACGATTCATAAAACGAGTCTTGATATTCGTCTGTCGCCATAGCAATATCTTCGGGTTCTGTCTGTGCAAAAACCGAAAATGATGTGCTGAAAAAAGCAAAAAACAATATTGTAAAAACTCTTTTTTTAATCATTTTAAAAAATTACATTTTTAAACCAAAACGAAACTTTAGTATTTTATTTATTCTAAAACCGAGTAATCTCCAATGCTTACATTAGTAAATTTACCATCATAGCTAACATGATTTCCTATCATTGCGTTATCTAAGTTAGCATTTTTAATTTGAGAATAGGTTTGAATTAAACTGTTTTTAATTATACTGTCAGTTACATGACATCCTTTTCCAACAGAAACATTTGGTCCAATTGTAGTGTTTTTCAAGACTACATTTTCTCCAATATAACATGGTGGAATAATTGTAGAATTCTCCAGTTTCACATCATAATCAACTAAATGCTCACCATCATTGTGAAGAAATCCTAACATTCTAGTATTGGTTTCAACAGTAACGTCTTTGTTTCCGCAATCCATCCATTCATCAACGCTCCCAGTTTTAAAAACTTTACCGTTTGCCATCATGGCTTTGATACCATCATTAATCTGATATTCTCCACCGTTTTGAATATTATTGTCAAGAACACTTTGAAGTTCATTTCTTAAAACTCCAACTTCTTTAAAATAATAAATTCCGATAACCGCTAAGTCACTTACGAATTCTTTTGGTTTTTCAACCAATTCTACAATTTCATTATTTTGATTAAGTTTTACAACACCAAAAGCCTCTGGCTGTTCAACTTGTTTTACCCAAATAACAGCATCGGCTTCTGGATCTAATTCAAAATCAGCTCTAATTAAAGTATCTGCATAAGCAATTACTGCTGGCCCAGACAAAGATTCTTTGGCACACATAATGGCGTGGCCAGTTCCTAAAGGCTGATCCTGACGATAAATTGAAGCTTTAGCTCCTAATCCTTCTGCTAAATCCTCTAAACTTTTTACAACATCATCTCCAAAAAAAGCTTCATCACCTAAAATAAATGCAACTTCTTCAATAGGTTGTTTTAATATTTTAGCGATGTCTTCAACTAAACGATGAACAATAGATTTTCCTGCAACAGGAATTAATGGTTTTGGTACTGTTAATGTATGAGGCCTCAATCTTGATCCACGGCCTGCCATTGGCACAATTATTTTCATTCTTTATTTGATTTTATGGAAGATCAAAAAAATCTTCATTGGGTTTGGTCTTTCTTTTTTAAAGTGTTTTTTTATTCAAAAACTATTTTACTCCAGTACTTCCAAAGCCTCCTTCACCTCTAGATGTTTCAGAAAGTGTTTCAACTTCAATCCATTCTGCTCTTTCATGTTTTGCAATAATCAGTTGCGCAATTCGCTCTCCGTTTTCTATTACAAAATCATCGTTTGATAAATTTACTAAAATTACTCCTATTTCTCCTCTGTAATCTGCATCAACTGTTCCTGGCGAATTTAAAACTGTTACACCTTTTTTTGTCAGCTAAACCACTTCTTGGTCTTACCTGCGCTTCATAACCAATTGGCAATTCAATAAAAAGTCCTGTTTTTACGATCGTTCTTTCTAAAGGTTTTAACGTAATTGGTTCTATAATATTGGCACGCAAATCCATTCCTGCAGAAGCAATAGTTTCGTAATTTGGTAATTCGTCTTTGCGATTTATTGATAATTTGTATTTTCATTTTTAAATATAAAATTTATAACTATGGCTTATTTTCTCTTTAATATTCCTTTTATGGTCGCTTTTTCAAAATGGTAAACCATATACATAAAAACTAAAAGAAGCGGAATTCCAACATAATATTTTTCTCTGAATCCGTAAAATGAAATTATCGAAAATAATATTGAAACACCTAAATAAGCACCGATCTTGTTCATGTCGTACGGAATTGGATAATATTTATTTCCTAAAACATAAGAAATAAGCATCATGCTTCCATAAGCCGAAATGGTTGCAATTGCCGAACCATAATAGCTGTATTTTGGAATTAAAATATAATTTAAAACCAAAGTTACAATAGCACCCACAATAGAAATGTAAGCACCAATTTTTGTTTTGTCTGTTAGTTTATACCAAACCGATAAGTTGTTGTAAATCCCCAGAAAGAAATTTGCCAAAATAATCAGAGGCACAACTTTCATCGCTTCCCAATAGGATTTATTATCTAACAATAAGTATTTTAAAACGTCTGCAAAAACGATAACTCCTAATAGAATCAGCGAACCCAAGATCACAAAATATTTGGTAATTACGGCATAAGTCTGCGGTGCATTTTCATTTTTGGCATGGCTGAAAAAGAAAGGCTCGATTCCTAATCTAAAAGCTGTTGCAAAAAGAACCATAAATAATCCTAATTTATAACAAGCAGAATAAGCGCCAACTTCAGATTTTGCTAAATTTTCAGGAAGTAAATAACCTAAAAGGATTTTATCAAAATGCTCGTTTACAGCAAAAGCCAGTCCGGCAACCAAAATTGGTAATCCGTATTTCATCATTCTTCTCCAAAGTTCTGGATCAAATTTTCGCCCAAGCGAAAGATAATTTGGCGAAAGCACTACAAATGTTGCTAAACTTGCCAAAAGATTAGCGATGAAGATATAAGCTATTTGGAAATTTTCTACATATAAGTTATCCCACACAGAACCTGGATTTACTTCAGCTAGCTTTGGCAGGTACATTAAGAAAAATATATTTAGTAATAAGTTTATTACGACATTTCCAATCTTAATAGCAGCATAAACCATTGGTCTTTGGTTGGCCCTTAATTTAGAAAATGGAATTAAAACCAAGGCATCTAATACTAAAATCCAAACTGTATAGGTAATATACTGAACATCTACTTCGGCTAAACTTGCCAGTGTATTCCTGAAAATTAAAGCAACAAACAGAAAGATAATTGATGTCCAAAAAATTGAAATTGTAGAAGTAGCAATTACATTTTTCTTGTCTTCTTCGGCACTGTAAAATCTAAAAAAAGCAGTTTCCATTCCGTATGAAAGAACTACATTAAAGAAAACCATCCAAGACAATACTATCGAAACCTCGCCATATTCGGCGGTAGGTAAAATTCCTGTATATACCCTCACTAATAAAAAACTCAGCATTCGCGGTAAAACTGTTGCCAGTCCGTAAATTGCTGTTTGCTTGAATAGATTTTTATATAATCCCAAAATATAATTGTAATAATGTTTGTAAGACAAAAATAACCATTTCTTTTGTTTAATGGCGCTTTTGTTTGATGCAATAAAGAAAAGTTCTAACTCTTTTAAACCGTCATTTTCTTTTCATCCAAAATTTTCACAAAATGAAATCCTTTTGGAGCGTAACCTTGATTGTAGTAAAAGCGATGCGCGCCAAAATTTCCAGTAAACGCATCTAAAACGATACTCGTTGCAATTTAATTCTATCGCTTTTTTCTCAATATAGTCCGTAAGCATTTTTCCAATTCCTTTAGATCGATATTCTGGATGAACTACAAAATTATCAATTTCGAGATATTTTCCCGTCCACAATTTTGTTGCCGACCAGCAACCGGAAATTCCTACACAAAGGTTATTTTCAAAAACTCCAATCTGAGTATAATTGTGTGGAATCATTTCAGAAAGAAATGATTTATATTTTTCTAAGGTAATATTTGGATACAAAAATCTGATGGTTTCAATTTCAGCCACCATCTCATCAATCGTAGTAATTTCGCGTATTTGTAGAGTCATTTTAATAGAATAGAATTCAAAATTAATTATTTTTTTTGAGCCATTTACATAATTACCAGAACACTAACATGTGAAATATATAAATTTAAGTTAAAAATTATGTAACTTTTTTTATACAGTGTTTTCTTAAATTTGCTTCACAGGGATTGAGAAAGCTAAATACAACCCTTATAAAAAAGGAAGCACTGGGACTAATAAAGCTTGTTTGTTCCCATAAAAGACAAAGCATAAGGGATTGATTCTGCTGTATTGTAACCCTAAAAAAACAGAGCATTGGGACTAATAAAGCTAGTTTGTTCCCATAAAAGACAAAGCACAAGGGATTGATTCTGCTGAAATGTAACCCTTAAAAAAACAGAGCATTGGGACTAATAAAGCTAGTTTGTTCCCATAAAAGACAAAGCACTGCAGAATTATCTGTCAATTTTTTATAAAATGGTAGTGATTCTCAATTTATCAATAATTTGAGAATCACCATTTTATAAAGTTATTTTTAAAAAAGAAAAAAAATCCATAAAAGAAAAAGCCAGCAAATGCTGGCTTTTTCTTTATATAATATCGAGTAAACTATCCATTTAAAGCTTCTGCTCCACCAACGATCTCTAAAATCTCGTTTGTAATAGCAGACCTGACGTGCTTTATTGTAAGTTAATTTCAATTGGTTTCTTAACTCAGTTGCATTATCTGTTGCTTTGTGCATAGCAGTCATACGAGCTCCATGCTCAGAAGCAAATGAATCACGGATACCTTTATACAATTGTGTTTTTAAAGACTTAGGAATTAAAGTCAAAACAATTTCTTCTTTAGAAGGTTCAAAAATATAATCTCCTGAAGAAACTGCCACATCAGATTTAATAGGCGCTAACGGTAAAAACTGTTCTGTTTGAACAATTTGAGTTCGTCGCATTTTTAAATTGATTGTAAATTAACTCAATTCTGTCGTATTCTCCAGATAAAAATTTCTCAGTCAAATTATCTGCAATTCCAGCAACATTTTCAAACGTTAAATGATCAAAAATTGCATTATGATGACCGTGAACTTTATGAGTTTTGCTTAAAGCATCATTTCCTTTTTTACCAATAGCAAAAACATCAACTTGCTTTCCAGCATAAAAATCAGTACGATTTTTAATCTCTTTAATAATATTTGAATTGAATGCACCACATAAACCTCTGTTTGAAGTTATAGCTACAAGCAATACTTTCTTTACTTCACGCTGAGTCGTGTAATCTCCTCCTACTTCACCTTCAAGTGTAGCAGAAAGATCTTGCAGTAACTCCGTTAATTTCTCGGCATAAGGACGCATTGCAGTGATTGCATCTTGTGCTTTCTTCAGCTTTGCGGCAGAAACCATTTTCATAGCCGATGTAATCTGCATCGTCGATGAAACGGAAGTAATTCTATTACGGATTTCCTTTAAATTTGCCATCTATTAATTAGAAAATTTGACAATTTGAAAATTAGATAATTAGAAAAGGTTAAAGCCATTTTCTAATTATCTAATTGACTTATTATCTTATTAGTTATATTTTGCTGAGATTTCTTTTTCTGCTTTTTCGATAACATCAGTAATGCTGTCATCTAATTTACCAGCTTTCAACGCGTTAAGCGTATCTTTATGTTTACTATTTAAGTAAGCTAAGAAATCAGCTTCAAATTCTTTTACTTTTTCTACAGGAACGTTTCTTAGTAAGTTTTTAGAACCAGCGTAGATAATAGCTACTTGGTTTTCAACAGTATAAGGATCATTTAAACCTTGTTTCAAGATCTCAACGTTTCTTTTTCCTTTTTCAATTACGTTTAAAGTAACAGAATCTAAGTCAGAACCAAATTTAGCGAAAGCTTCTAATTCACGGAATTGAGCTTGGTCTAATTTTAAAGTTCCAGAAACTTTCTTCATAGATTTAATTTGAGCATTACCTCCAACACGAGATACAGAGATACCTACGTTAATCGCAGGACGAACCCCAGAGTTGAACAAATCTCCATCAAGGAAAATCTGACCATCTGTAATCGAAATTACGTTTGTTGGGATATATGCAGAAACGTCACCAGCTTGAGTTTCGATAATTGGTAAAGCAGTTAATGAACCACCACCTTTTACGATAGATTTGATAGAATCTGGTAAATCGTTCATGTTTTTAGCGATACCATCATCAGCGATTACTTTACAAGCACGCTCTAATAAACGAGAGTGTAAGTAGAAAACGTCTCCAGGGTAAGCCTCACGTCCCGGTGGTCTTCTTAATAAAAAGAGAAACCTCACGGTAAGCAACAGCTTGTTTAGATAAATCATCATAAACGATAAGAGCTGGACGACCAGAATCTCTAAAGTATTCTCCAATTGCGGCACCAGCGAATGGAGCATAAACTTGCATTGGAGCTGGATCAGAAGCATTAGCGAGCAACGATAACTGTATAAGCCATTGCTCCTTTTTCTTCTAACATTTTAGCGATTCCTGCTACAGTTGAAGCTTTTTGTCCAATTGCAACATATATACAGAATACAGGTTTTCCTGCATCGTAAAATTCTTTTTGATTTAAGATTGTATCGATACAAACAGTTGATTTACCTGTTTGACGGTCACCAATAACAAGCTCACGTTGTCCACGACCAACTGGGATCATAGCATCAACCGCTTTAACTCCTGTTTGTAATGGTTCAGTTACTGGCTGACGGAAGATAACACCAGGTGCTTTTCTTTCCAAAGGCATTTCGTATAAATCTCCACCAATTGGTCCTTTTCCATCAATTGGAAAACCAAGAGTGTTAACAACACGTCCTACCATTTGCTCACCTACTTTAAGAGAAGCAATACGTTGAGTTCTTTTTGCAGTAGATCCTTCTTTAAGTCCAGTTGATGCTCCTAAAAGTACAACCCCAACATTATCCTCTTCAAGATTCAATACGATACCTTCCATACCATTATCAAATTCTACTAACTCTCCATATTGTACATTAGACAGCCCGTAAACACGAGCAATACCGTCTCCAACTTGAAGTACTGTTCCTACTTCCTCTAGCGTAGCACCAGATTCAAAACCTTCTACTTGCTTTCTTAATATTGCTGAAATTTCAGCAGGTTTGATTTCCGCCATCTTAATTTATAATTTAGACACTTTTTTGTGTTATAAAAACTAATTACTTAACTCTCTTTTTAATACTTGTAATCTATTTGCAACAGAAGCGTTGTATTGATTATCTCCTATTCTCAAAATAAATCCACCAATAATTGAAGGATCTACTATATTTTCTATTGTAATTTTTTTATCTGATAAAGTTGCAACTTTTGCTAAAACTTTAGCTTCTAAAGCGACGTCCATCGGAATAGCTGTTGTAACCTTAGCTACTTCAACACCATTACTTTCATCAAATAATTTATTGTATCCTAATGCAATTGCATGAAGAATTTCAAATCTTTTGTTTTCAAATAATAAATGAAATAATCCTTTTGTTACTCCATTTACATCTGCAAAAACTTCTAAAAGAGCACTTTCTTTAACTTCAACTTTTGTAGTTGGGTTTTGAATAAAGGTACTCAATTCTTGGTTAGTCTCAATTGCTGCACGCAATTGATTTCATATCGTTATTGACAGCTTCGGCAACACCTTTAGAGTTTGCTAAGTCTAGAATTGCTTTTGCATAACGAATTGCTTGCTCTTGTACTTGCCATAATCTTAGTTTAACTTTACGTCACCTAACATTTTCTCTACTAATTTAGTTTGAGATTCTTTGTTAGATAATTCTTCTTTCAATAATTTCTCAGCAATACTTAATGATAGAGTTGAAACTTGAGATTTCAATTCTGCCATTGCGAGCATTCTTTTCACTTTCGATAGCGACTTTAGCCTGTTCGATCATTTTTTGACCAGCTTCTTGTGCTTCGTTTTTAGAATCAGCAATCATTTTCTCTTTCATTTCACGAGCTTCTTTTAGCATCGCGTCACGTTCTGCACGAGCTTCATTCAAAATTCTTTGATTGTCAGCTTGTAAATTTTCCATTTCTCTCTTTGCGTTTTCAGCAGAAAGCAATGCATTTTTAATACCTTCTTCTCTTGCAGTGATAGACTCCATAATTGGTTTCCATGCAAATTTCACCAAAAGTAAAATTAATACTAACAAGATTAAAGCTTGCCAAAAGAATAAACCGAATGAAAAATCGTTAATTAACTTATCCATTTTATACTATATTAAAATATTTAATTTCTTTTTTTAAAAGGTAACAACACCTTTAACCAACCGTTAAAGATGTTGTTAGTTTTTTCTTTATTAGTTTTTTCCTAAGATCAAAGCGACAAATGCTAAACCTTCTAATAAAGCCGCGATAATAATCATCGCAGTTTGAATTTTACCAGCGACTTCTGGTTGACGAGCAATAGCGTCCATAGCAGATCCACCGATTTTACCTAAACCTAAACCTGCACCGATTACTACTAAACCTGCACCTACTAAAGTTGGAATTGTTCCCATAAGTATTTATATATATAAAATTAAACTTCTAAATTAAATAATTGCTGTTTCGTCTTCGTGGTGGTGAGCATGATCATGATCTTGAACTGCCATACCAATAAATAATGATGATAACATTGTAAAGATGAAAGCTTGTAAAAATGCAACTAAAATTTCAATAACAGAGATAAACAATGTTAAACCTAATGAGATTGGCAAATCTGCTCGCTAAATTTTTACCTACGAAAATCATAGCAATCAAACTCATAATTACTACGTGACCTGCAGTAATATTTGCATACAAACGAATTAATAATGCAAATGGTTTTGTTAATGTTCCTAAAACTTCAATTGGAGCTAAAATAATTTTCATTGGAACTGGTACTCCTGGCATCCAGAAGATGTGTCCCCAATAATCTTTGTTTGCACTAAATTGTGTAATTATAAAAGTAAATGCTTGCTAAACAAACTGTAATAGCGATATTACCTGTAACGTTAATTCCTAGCGGTGTCATACCTAATAAGTTTAACAACCAAACAAAGAAAAATACAGTTAATAGGTAACCCATGTATTTACGGTATTTTTTCTCTCCAATATTAGGAACAGCGATTTCGTCTCTAATAAAGATAATAAGCGGTTCTAAAACTCTACCAAATCCAGTTGGGATTGGTCCTTTTTTATATGATCTTGCTAAACCAGTAAACATTATAAATAATAATACTGAAACGAAAAGCATTGACACTACATTTTTTGTAATAGAAAAATCTAATGGTTTTTCATTTTCTGGATGTCCGTGCTCATTAAAGTTAATTGTGCCGGCAAGCATCTGTTTTGTAAATTTTACCGTGAACTAATTTGTAGAAGTTTCCGTCAACCTCTGCAACTGTTTCACCGTGGTGTAATTTTGAAGAAGAGAAAATTTTCAATCCACCATCAATAAGGATAACCGGTAATGAAAAACCGTATTGTTTGTTTTCTTTCTCATCTGAGAAGAATACGAAGTCGTGAGAGTCTTGTAAGTGGTGATCAATAAAAGCATCCACTTTTGCCTTTGGATCAAGAGCGCCGTGCTCTCCTTCCTCAGGAGCATTATGCGAAACTACTTTCTCTTCATGAGCTGTTTCAGTTTGAACATGCGTTGAGTCATTCTCTGGATTTGCAAAACCCATAATTGGTAGAGAAGCTACAAAAGCGGCAAGAATAAAGCTGAGCGGTTTGTTTGAAATCACCATATCGTGGAAAATCTTATTTTTTTACGTTTCTAAAATTTGGTGCAAAGGTACATTTTTTATTAATATTCAAAAGGATATGAAAAATTATTTTTAAACCTTGTTTTAAAGAATTGTTATTTTAACGCTTTTCATTTAATAATCGGACAGTTAAAAGCGTTTGAAATAACAAAAACAGCACAAATGTTATAAAAAAACTAATCTTTTCAACATCGCTTTCTCCTGTTTTAATTTTTAAGATTGGTCGCAGAATTAAATATCCTAATAACATTTGCGTAAAAGTTCCAAATAAAAAGGCCATTCCGACGATTTCAAAATTCTTCTTTTTTACTATTAATAATATAAGGTATAATAAAGCCGATATTCCGAAGAAAAATAAATACAGTAATTCTAAACTATAATGAAAGTTTTGAATATTAATTTCGCAAAAAAAGAAAATTGCTTTGTGAAAAACATAAGTAGTCAAAGTAAGACAAAATAAATAAAATACCGGTTTGTAATTTTTTAAAAGCATTTGAAATAATTTTTGCGCAAAGATGCAACTTTTATCTCAAAGCTATTTTTACTCACAACTACTTTGTCTTATTAATATCATTTACCTGGCGAATTACATTATATAATGCAAGTCCAACACCAAGCATTACAAAAATGGTATTGTAATATACTTTGGGACTTGGGTGATTTTCGTCAAGCCAAGTTCCAAAGTAAGAGAACAGAAAAATAATAACTCCCATTTGAAAAGGAATATTAATAAATGCAAGCCATTTATTTCTCCTATTATTATTCGGTTCCTTTTCCATCTTCTAACATTATTACTTGATTGGAGTGAGCCAGCATGGTGCAGGTTGCAGTGAAGTCAGCGCCAGGCTCTATAGAAAGTTTTCCTACTGCTACTTCTCCATGTATTTGAGCAGTCGATTTAATATTAAGAATTTCAAGAACTTTTATTTTTCCATGAAATTCTCCTTCAATGTCTGCATTATTACAAATAATTTCTCCTTTGACTGATCCTTTGGCTCCTATTACAATTTTTCCTTGTGAAGTGAAATTTCCAATTAGTTCGCCGTCTAATCTGAAATCGGCTTTTGAGACTATGTCTCCTACTATTGATGTTCCTTCTACAATTCGATTCGTTTTTCCTAATTGCTCTGTGCTGCTTTTTTTTACTTTTTCAAACATTATTATGGGGTTTTTGGGGTCAAATAGGCTTCTAGGTTCTTTTTAATTTGAACCACTTTGTAATTATCACTGGATATAATAACTGCCGGATGTGCAATTTTATATTTTTTGTCATCTCTCAAAACTCCCGCAACATCTTTTGCGTAAGCTTCAGATTTTAAACCATGGATAATTACAAAACTTTCAGATCGATTGTATTTATCAAAAGAAGTTGTCAATCGTTCAAAATTTTCAACTAATAAAAATACTCTAATCGCTTCTTCAATTTGTTTAAGCGTTTTAGTGTCATTATTAGGAACTGCATATAAAATTTTCCAGCTTTTGTGATCTTCTGTTGTAAAGTTTAATCTTTCTAAAGCAGGGACTTGTTTCTCCAGAATTTCTCTGGCATTTTTACCCTCTTCACTATTCGGATAATTATCTGCTACATTTTCGAGACCTTTTTTATATGCCTCCAAACCATTTACTTTACCTAAAGTATTGGCTTTTAATAATTCATACTTCGAAACAATATCATCACCAGAATATTGATTTATCAAATTATCAATATTGGCTAATACCTCTTCAAATTTTTCTTCCTCAAACAGTTTATACCATTTTTGGTATTCCTTGTCTGGACTAGAATTTGGATCGTCTTCTTTGTTATTTAAAATCTGAGCATATCTCGACCCTGGATATTTAGACGAAATCTCTGCTTTTATTGCTTCGGCTTTTTGCGGATTTGTAATTTGATAAATTTTATACAAATTGTACATGGATGGCGAGCACCAGTTTTTCTTCTGGATTGTTGCGTAACAATTGTTCCAATTTATCGCTGGCCAAATTATATTCTTTAAACTTCTCCTTATATATAAGTCCTAATTGATAATATGCAAAATTACGTTCCTTACCAATACTGTCCATAGCTGGCTGTGAAGTAGGAAGTTGTTGTACATAAAATGCAACAGTATATTTTTCTGCCACAACTGTATCTTTTAAAACGTTTGCGGCGTCTTGAGTACTAATTGTATCATTCATTGCGGCACTATTCGCATCTTTTATTCCTGACAATCTCCAGTTACCTCCCAATGTTCTGGTTCCCCACATTTTTTTGAACTGCAGTTTGCCGTAAGCAACTGTTGTTGGGTTATAAAAATAAAATGTGCTTGCATTATCATTAGTCCCCATTGGCATGCCGATACCGTCTGAATCTAATTGCTTCCCTACAGATTGCGGGTTAACAGCGCCACTTCCTGAAACCTCTGCTTGCGAATTCAAATTAATATTGGCTAAACGCTCTTTTTCTTTTTCTTCTAATAGTCGTTTGGCTTCGTCTTTCTTTTTAAGCTCCGCAATATAATTTTCAAAATAAACCTTTTTTTCTGTCGGAGGCATATTGAATACCATGATAATACTATCGTTACGTTTTGCTACGGCCTCGTATTTAATTACATTATCAAGATTTTTTCTGTTTTTTTCTATGAAAGCATATTCTCTTGTTTTTGAATCGAGTTTTACCAAGGTGCTGTCATAATACTTCGCGTGCCATTGTATAGTTTGTATTTTTAAAATACATATTTCCAATGTTTCTATAGGCAGAAGCCATTAAATAAGGGTCTTTCGATTTTCTTCCTAAAGATTTATTATAAAATTTTAAAGCATTTTCCTGATCTTTTTTCTTATCATAAAACACACCCATTTCATAAAAAAGAACATCATAATACGGACGGTTCTCACGATCAGTAACTAGCTTATTAAATGTTTTTAAAAAGATGGTATCATTATCTTTTTCATAATCGAACATCTGTGCCTTTTTAGCATAAGCGTGCATCATATATTTACGATCTGCTTTTCGATTTAAGTCGATTACGGCATTATAAAAATAAATTGCACTGTCTCGTTTTTCTTGTTCCTGATACATTTGACCAAGGATAAAACGGTATCTAGCGCGTTCTTCATTCTTTTTGGTAAACTGCTCTGCAATTCGCAATTTGGCAACTGCGCTGTCTTTTTGTTCTAGATTTAAAAAAGCTTCCGCCAAAAGAGCATTCGCATCAGCAAAAGTTTGTTTGTCTAAATCTGTATTTTTAAGTAAAAGTTTAATATTTTTTAAAGCAATAGCGTCGTTTCCTAAACGCATATTGGTTTTTTCGCGCCAGATTTTAGCGGTGTAAATATTACTACTGTTTGGATATTTGTACAAAATATAATTGAATGCCTCAACCGCCGGAATAAAACGCTGATCGTAATATCTCGCTTTACCAAGCATTAAATAAGCTTCGTCAATTTGTGAGTTTCTTTCTCTCCCGCCAATATTCATGGAGTGCTTCTGAATGGCTTTAGTCGCCTTGGTTTCAGCGCGTTCAAAATCAGGATTTTTAGCTTTTTCCCCTTCAGAAAAATTTTCGTCAAACTGCATTTTTTCAATAGGCAGTAATTTCCAAAAATTATCCTGATTATTTGCCTGAATAGACTGTAATCCTTTATCCAGACCAATTCCTCCATTGTATAAAATATTATATTTTGTACCAACAGAGTGCGATGTTCTAGACAAAAAAGTATTTTTTTTGGTAGAACAAGCTATCAAAAAGAATAAAAAAACGAAAGTAAAACTATATTTAAGAGTATTCTTTTTCAATAGAAAAGAGTTTAAAACAGATAACTACTAAAAATTGATTTTAGTATATTGACTTGTAAAAATACGCTTCTTTTTGTAATATGGAATACTTATACTGCAAAAAACGATTCTAGTTCCTGAAGGGTCTCTTTTGAAGTCTGAATATCTTTAACAATTTCCCCTTTATTAAGTGCCACAATTCGGTCGCAAACTTCAACCGTATGCTCGCAAATCGTGGCTTGAAACCAAAACAGTTACATTTGGATTATCAGCCAGTTCTTTTATAATTTTTTTCAATCTGCTAACAGTTGTCGGGTCCAAATTTGCAAAAGGTTCGTCTAAAATGATTACTTCTGGATTTCCTATAAGCGTCGCAATTATACCCACTTTTTTCTGGTTTCCTTTAGATAAATCTCTTAAATATTTTTTATTGTTTAAAATTTCTCCATTGAAAAATTCTTCATGCTGTGCCAATAAAGCATCAACATCTGCTTTATTCTGATGGCGAAGATCTCCAATAAAATAAAAATATTCTTCTGGTGTTAAATATCCTATCAAAAAGCTTTCGTCAAGAAACGATCCTGTAAAAGATTTCCAGTTTTCGCTGGTATTTACCTGAATATTGTTGTTTATAACATTTCCTTTTGAAGGCTGAATCAAATCTAAAAGCAGACTGAAAAAGGTCGTTTTTCCAGCACCATTATTTCCCACTAATCCGAAACTTTGCCCTTTTGGAATTTCAAGATTTTCAATATTTAAAACTGTTGTTCCGTTATAATTTTTGATAAGTTGATTTACTTGTATCATATTAATTTTAGATTTTAGATTGTTGATTTTAAATTAAAAATCTATTGCTTATTTATAGATTTTAGTTTTCCATTTGATAAATTATCTCACTATCAAATTGGCACATTTTCTAATTTAATTCTTTTGCTTATAAGCACTTATTGTACTGTACTTCTCTATTTTATATCTTTTTTCAATTAATGAAAAAACTTTTTCTTTAAAGATAAATCCTAAAACGCCGGCTCCGGCAACAAGACTTAAAGCAACTGTTTTATCTGCAAAATGAAGTCCGAGCCAATAAAGCAAAAGCGGTAAAAATATTTTTGGCAGTGATAGAAGCATGGCACTCACATTAAAAGCTTTTTTATCTCCAAAAGCTCCTCCAGCGTTACTTAGATCAATTGGCGTTTTGGTAAATGCACCGCCTAAAAGAACTAAATGTGAATTGACTCCAATGTTATAAATCGCTCCAACAACTATAGTTAAATAAGTCTCCCAACCATATAAAAGATAAAAAGAAGCCAAAATTGTAGAGATAAAAGTCGCAATAACAATAAGCCACCATTTTGAAGTAATGTAACCGCGATACGGAACATTTTGAGTCATTAGTAATTGATAATAAGAACTATCCCAGCTTGGAACAAACTGACCAAAGACAAATAAAAATCCTCCTGAAACAAATATTCCTGCAAAAATCTGCATAGTCGCCGGCTGATGAGAGTTTCCAAAAAAGATAAATCCATAAAATAAAAAGAGAACACTCATGAAAATGGTTGTTTTGGATCTTTTATTTCTTTTGATCAATTTAATATCATTTTTAAGAAATGTTCCCAAAGTTCCAAACTGATTTAGCCAAGAAAAGTTTTCTGTAGTCGCAATATCTTGTTTTACAGAAAGTCCCGCGTCCAGATATAAATTTGCTTTAAAATACTTAAAGGTAAAAGCGTATAATCCGGCTAGAACTAAAATTGGAATTAAAAACAAACCATCGATATCATAAAAACCCTGAAAAAATGGAGTCGTAAATATTGTTACATCAAATAATTTATAATATTGAGCTCCCGCTAAAGCTATAATCAGCGCGACAAATACAACAAATAATTTATCAATGTTACTTAAAATAATATTCAGAAAATTATTGATGTAAATTATTGCCATAATTCCTAAATTCCAAAACACTATTTCGACAACATCGTAGCCATTTAAAATCAATACAACCGAGAACGGGATAAAAAATAAAGCGTGTACCCAATTAAAAAAAGACAATACTGTTTTGCCTAAAGAAAAATGAACAATTGTTGGTTTCTTAAATGGAAGAACCAATAAAGGTTTAATATTTAAAACAGGAATGGACTGCAAGAGCAATCTAACTATTAAATCAAAAAGAAAATAATATATTAGAAATCTGTTAACTGTTCTTAATGGTTCCAATTTCATATCCTTAAGGATATAAAATGCTCCTACTCCCATTCCAATAAAAATTAAGGAAAAATAAATCATCAAAAATCCTATTATAATTTTCATTGTCAGGTTTTTACCAAACGATGCCGATCTAATGAAAGCTTTCCATTCGAGGTAAATAAACTTTTTAATCATGGTTTATAGTTTTAGTTTCTTTGTAGTGAGAGATCAAATGTAGGAAAACGTTACAAAAAAAGTTAAAAAAAATAATTTAGTGTCAATCATTTAATAGTGGTTTGCTACTTTTGCATAAAAATTCTAACATGCCTTCATTCTTAAAACTTATAATTAAAGAAGTAAAACGCGAAACTGCAGATGCGGTTTCTATACTTTTTAATGTTCCCGAAGAACTAAAACCAGATTATAAATTTATCGCTGGTCAATATATAAATTTAAAACTAACTCTTGACAATCAAGAAATTAGACGTGCTTATTCTATTTGCTCTGCACCTGAAAGCGGCGAATTAAGAATTGCTGTTAAAGCGGTAAAAAGTGGTCTTTTTTCTCAGTTTGCCAATACAATATTAAAACAAGGAGATGTTCTTGAAGTGGGACAGCCAGAAGGAAAATTTACTTTTGAGCCAGATGCCGAAAGACAAAAAAACTACGCGGCTTTTGTTGCAGGAAGCGGAATTACTCCTGTTCTTTCTATAATCAAATCGGTTTTAAAAAATGAGCCAAAAAGTTCATTTGTATTGGTTTATGGAAATAAAACTCCTGAAAATACTATGTTTTATCAGGAGCTTCATGATTTACAATTGCAATATGTAGGCAGATTTTTTGTACATTATGTATTTAGTCAGGCAAAAGCTGAAAATGCTTTGTTTGGAAGAATTGAAAAATCTGCTGTGAATTTTGTTTTAAGTAATAAACACAAAGAACTTCAGTTTGATAAATTTTTCTTGTGCGGACCAGAAGAAATGATCAACACGGTTTCTGATATTTTAAAAGAAAAAAATGTAAAAGAATCGGCTATTAAGTTTGAGCTTTTTACATCTTCTTCTGAAGAACACGTAATTCAAGGTTCTCAAGAAGGACATACTAAAATTACGGTTTTAGTTGATGACGAAGAGACTACTTTCGAAATGTCTAAAAAACAAACCATTCTTGATGCTCGCTCTAAAACAAGGAGTTGATGCTCCGTATTCTTGCCAAGGCGGTATTTGCAGCGACTGTTTAGGACGCGTTACAACTGGAAGCGCAGAAATGACGAAAAATTCTATTTTGACTGACAGCGAAATTGCAGAAGGTTTGATTTTAACATGCCAGGCACATCCAACATCAGATACTATTTATGTGGATTACGACGACGTTTAATCTTTAAATTACAATATTAAAAATTCCAAATTCCAACTTTTCAATTGGAATTTGGAATTTTTTTTTGTTTAATTACCTTATTCCTTGATCTTTGTCAAGTTTGAAAATTGACAAAGATGTAAATTGAAATTTAATTGAATATGAGATCCGTAAGAGAAATTTTTAAAAGTAAGGACTATCTTTTAGAAGAACCCGAAGTCATAAAACTTGTAGAATATTGCGAGGAATTGCAGGATGAAATTGTTGAGCTTAAATTTGAGAAAACTTACAATAAGGAACTTGCAATGCTTGATATGCTGAAAGAAGTTATAAAAGGGTGTAATGACATTGAGAAGGAAAAAATGGAACACGAGCGTTTTGGTTACGAAGCACCCAATTATGAAGCTACAATTTCAAATCTTAAAAATTATATTTATAACCGATGTAAAGATGAAAAGATTTGGTTAGGATAAGAATAAACTCCAATAAAAAAATTCCAAATTCCAAATTATGATTGAATTAGGAATATGTTTTCATCTTTGTCAAAGTTTGAAACTTTGACAAAGATTATCTCAAATAAAAAATTCCAAATTCCAGTTATAAGTTTGGAATTTGGAATTTTTTTATTGAAATTTTTTAAACTAATCCCAGAATCTTTTTCACCACTTCATCTGCAGAAATACTTCTCATAGCATCTTCATATCCTTCTACCATTTTATTTCCGTAAACAGAAGTTGGCAGTTGAGGATATTGATTTCTATCTGAAGTCAGAGCATTTTCTAAATTTTGATTGAATGGCAGAAACCCTGCATAAGGATGTGTTGCACCCCAAAGTGTAACAACTTTAACTCCGAGCATTGCAAAGCAATGTGTGCATTTCCAGAATCCATAGAAAGCATTACATCGAGATTGCTTATAAGTTGTAATTCCTCGTCGCAATTTGATTTTTCCAGCCATATTAATTATGTTTTCATAAGGTCGCGAAATAGAATCCAGAATTTCGATTTCTTTTTTTCCTCCGCCAAAAAGCAAAATTTTATAGGCCGAATTCTCTGCCAATTTCGCAATCACTTCTTTCATTAAATCTAACGGATAAACCTTAGAATCATATTGTGCGAATGGAGCAATTCCTATTAACTTTGCATTTTCTTCTCCGATAATTTCTAAAATTTCACCGCTTAAAACTGCTTTTTCGGGAAATGTAGGATTAGACAAATTCAAAGGAAAACCAAGTTCTTCAAACACTTTTGCATGTCTTTCGAACATCGTTGGCAGTTGTTTAAAAATCTTATTTTCAGCTCTTGTTAATTCTTTTTTGCCTTCTCTTCCTTTGTCAACAGTCGCTCTTTTTTTGCCGCTTAAAGCGAAAAGTAAACTCACCACTTTAGAACGTAATACATTATGAAGATCTGCAAAAGCATCAATTTTGAGTTTTTTTACGTCATTATATAAACGTAAAAGTCCTGGAAATCCTTTGTGTCTTTCTTTTTCATCAAAAGCAAAAAATTCCAAATTCGGAATTCCGTCAAAAAAAGGTTTAAAAAAAGGACGAGAAATAACCGTCAATTTTACTGTTGGATATTGTTTTACAAAAGCGCGTAAAACAGGAACCGTCATGGCGACATCTCCCATTGCGGATAGTCTCATGACGGCTATATGCTTAATCTTATTAGACAATTCTGTCAAATTATTTTTTGTTTTGATATAAAACCGGGTTCAATTCATCGTCGTTGTACATTTTCATTTGTTTGTACACTTTCATGAATTTATCTCCATTTTCAATATCTGTCAATAATTCTTCAATTGCTGTAGATAAATCTGTTCTTTGTTCCAAAAGGATGTTTAATTTTTTCCTGACATTTATCTCTATGTTCTTGCGAAGCTTCTGCACGAGTAGCCTCTTCATTCATGTGATAAATTTTTAAAGCTAAAATAGATAATCTGTCAAATGCCCAAGCTGGACTTTCTGAATTGATTTTTGCTCCATCTTTTACTTTTACATCACTGTATTTTTGTAAAAAATAACCATCGATATATTCTACCATATCAGTACGTTCCTGATTTGATGCGTCAATTCTTCTTTTAAGCGTTAAAGCCGCAACAGGATCTATCTGCGGATCACGAATAATATCTTCAAAATGCCATTGAACTGTATCAATCCAATTTTTTAAATATAATAAATGTTCAAACTTATCTTTTGGATAAGGATTATTAATCGGCTGGTCAACATTATCAAATTGATGATAATCTTTAATGCTTTGCTCGAAAACAGAATATGCTAATTTTGAAAACATGTTTTTATTTTTTTATAAAACAAAGATACTTTTTATACTTTTATACTTTGAAAAAAACCACTAATTTTTCAATTCTTCTTAAAAAACAATTGATCTGCTAAAAAAATATTATGAAAATTCATTATATCTCTGAGAATAACAGCGTATTAAATCATTTTCTAGGACAAATTAGAAATGTAAATGTACAGAATGACAGTATGCGCTTTCGTAGAAATATTGAGCGTATTGGAGAAATCATGGCGTACGAATTGAGCAAAATTTTACCCTATAAAAATGTTGAAATTCAAACGCCGCTGGGCATTAAAAAAACAACTGAAATCGAAAGTGATTTGGTTTTGTGCCCTATTTTAAGAGCTGGATTACCGCTTCATAATGGCTTTTTAAATTATTTTGACCATGCAGAAAACAGCTTTGTTTCGGCTTGCAGACATCATCCAAATAACGATGATGAATTTGAAATTTTAGTTGAATATCAAGCGATTTCAGATTTAAATAACAAAACGGTTTTACTTCTTGACCCGATGCTGGCAACGGGACAATCTATTGTAGCTGTTCATAAAAAATTGGTTGAGAATGCCGCCCCAACAGAATTTCACATTGTAGTCGTTATCGGCGCGCCAGAAGGAATTGCGCATTTAGAAAAAAATCTTCCCGAAAACTGCCATTTATGGGTTGCTTCTTTAGATGAAAAACTAAATGAGAAAAACTACATTGTTCCTGGTCTTGGTGATGCCGGCGATCTTGCTTACGGAAGTAAATTATAATTGTGAAAAGAAAGTAAATAAACTACACACAATTAGTACATAAAATACAATTTCGTTGTTTAGTTTTTGCTGCATATATTCTACATGACTTGTTGCCATAATGGCCAATGGTGCAATACTGAATAATAATAGATCATTACTTTTATCTGGTGAAACGATATAAACCAAAGCCGCAATAAAAAAGCAGGCTACAATTTTCTTGTACGAAGAATGTAAAATTTGTGGTCTGTTTGATAGTGTCATTAACATCGAAGTAACAAAAAATAGAGATACTGCAGTATATATTGAAAGTGCTCCGTTTTCGTAATTGTTTTTAAAATAATCAATTCTAAAATCGATTACCGCTCTTTCTTGAAAAAATGCGACAACATCGATATTAAAAATTAAAGAGGTCATGTAAAATAATATTGCTACTGCTAAAAGTGCAATAAATGGCAAAACCCAGTTTCTATAATCTCTTGAAACGTGAAAAACGATTGATATAAAAACCAATAATAGGAAAAGCACACTCCAAAATTGAAATAAAGAAGCTACAAAAATCCAGAATGAGGCATCGAATATTTTTTCTTTTGATGCTTTTAAAGATTGCGACGAAATTAATCTTCGAAGCGCTAATAATATAAAGAAACTAGCATAAATAACATTTGTGTTGTTAAATATGGTAGGGAAAAATAAAAGAAATAATAAATAGAAAAGTATCGCGTATCCATTGTCTTTACTGAGTCCGTTCTTTTTTACGATAAAATTTACCATAAAAAAAGAAGCCAGAATAAAGCATAACAAACTCACTTTTTGGAAAGCCAAAAAATAAGAAGTAACCCAGGTTGGGTCTTTAATTTGAAACGTAAAAAAGAAAACCAGTATCAAAATTACAACCAAAGAATAATTTAATGGCGTAGATTTTTTAAAAACACTTGTTATCATAAGGATATTTTATACTTTTGTGATTGTAAAGATAATACTTGTTTAAAATGAAAAACCGAACAAGTTGAAAAAAGATTCGATTATCCGAATTTTATCTTCAAAGCATTACACAACAATAAATAACATATAATTTTAAAAAATTATGACAGCTTTTTTTGAAGGAATACAATACTTATTCGTTAACATTTTGTTTGCTCCTCTTGACTTTTTACGTCGTTTGGAATTAATTACATGGTTTGGTGCAAACACGATTAACTGGATTTTCATGATCATCTGTGCATGTGCAATCGTTTATTGGATTAAACAATTACGCATTTTTGATGATGCCGGAACAGAAAACCAAGATACAACGGCTCACTCATTTTTAAAATAAAAACTAAACCCTTAATTAAAAGGGTTAGTTCTAAATTATTTTAAATTAAATCGAAACCGATATCTTTTCTAAAATACATCTTATCAAAGCTTAGTTTATCTATGTTTTGGTAAGATTTTTTTATGGCCTCTTGAAAGTTATCTCCATAAGAGGTTACAGCAATTACACGTCCTCCATTAGTAACGACATTTTCGTTATCTAATTTTGTTCCTGCATGAAAAACAATCGAATCTTTTATATTCTCTAAACCAGAAATTACTTTCCCTTTTTCAAAATCTTCCGGATATCCGCCAGAAACAACCATAACTGTTGTCGCACTTCTTGGATCTATTTCTAAATTAAAATCTCCCAATTTTTGATCTGCAACAGACAAGAATAATTCTACCAAATCTGATTTTAATCTTGGCACAACTACTTCAGTCTCTGGATCTCCCATTCTTACATTGTATTCAATAACAATTGGTTCGTTTTTTACATTGATCAAACCAATAAATACAAATCCTTTGTATTCGATTCCGTCTTTTTGAAAACCTTCAATTGTTGGTTTTACGATACGTGTTTCAATTTTTTCCATCAAAACAGCATCAACATAAGGAACTGGAGAAACTGCTCCCATTCCGCCTGTATTCAATCCTGAATCTCCTTCTCCAATTCTTTTATAATCTTTTGCTGTTGGAAGAATTTTGTAATTTTTTCCGTCTGTTAAAACAAAACAGCTTAATTCGATTCCGTCCAAAAATTCTTCAATTACTACTTTTGAACTTGCGGTACCAAATTTTGCATGAACAAGCATATTACGTAATTCTGTTTTTGCTTCTTCAAGATCTTGAATAATCAAAACTCCTTTTCCTGTCGCTAATCCATCTGCTTTTAAAACATAAGGAGGCTGTAATGTTTCTAGAAACTCACATCCTTTTTCCACTGTTTCTGCAGTAAAACTATCGTAAGCGACAGTTGGAATATTATGTTTCATCAAGAATTCTTTTGCAAATTCTTTACTTCCTTCTAATTGAGCCCCTAATTTAGATGGTCCAATAACTGGAATATGTTTTAAACTTTCGTCATTTTTAAAATAATCGTAAATACCTTTTACCAATGGATCTTCAGGTCCTACGACTACTAAACTTATATTTTCTTTAAGTACTAAAGCTTTCACAGCTTCAAAATCTGTTGCGACTATTGCCACATTTTCAGCAATTGCGACTGTTCCTGCATTTCCAGGTACTACAAAAAGTTTTTCGCAAAGCGGACTTTGAGTCATTTTCCATGCAAATGCATGCTCTCTTCCGCCTGATCCCAATAATAAAATTGTCATGGTGTAGTTGTATTTAGTTGTGGTGCAAAAATAGTTGCTTTTAACCTTAAATAATAATTTTTTTTACTTACTTTTGACGTTAGTAATGCGAAAGGTATGATAATTTCATTTGGCTCGAAAGAAACTGAAAAAATTTGGAATGGTATTGTAGTCAAAAAACCTTCAATTGAAATACAGCAAATTGGCAGAAGAAAACTCAGAATGCTTCATAATTCTCAAAATTTAAGTGATTTACGAATTCCGCCATCTAATCGTTTAGAAAAACTAAGCGGTAACTTAAAGGATTTTTACAGCATAAGAATTAACAATCAATGGAGAATTATTTTTATCTGGGAAAATGGAAGTGCTTCTGGTGTAGAAATTGTTGATTTTCATTAAAAAATTAAAATGGAAAAATTAAAAAATATACATCCTGGAGAAATTTTGTTGGAAGAATTTTTGATTCCTCTGAGCATTACGCCATATCGTTTGTCTAAAGATTTGAAAATTCCGCAAACTAGAATTTCTGAAATCATTAAAGGAAATCGAAGAATTACAGCTGATACAGCTTTACGTCTAAGCCAGTACTTTGGAAATTCGGCCAAATTTTGGCTGGGCCTTCAAGATGATTTTGATATTGAACAAGAAGAATCTAATAAAGGCCAAGAATTGAAATCGATTAAACGTTACGATTTAAAAGAAGTAGTTTAATGATTCGTCTTTTTGATCTTTCCCTTCATTTGAATGGTTTTCCTATAAAGAAAGCTAAGGCAGAATTGGATAAAATTGTTCTGTTTTCTGAATCTGAATATGCTTCGTTTCTTGAAAATAAGAAGAAAGAAATTGTTGATTTTCATTTAAAAAATAATTCTTTCTATGCGAGCATTAGTTGGAAATACTTCTGTTCAAAATTGGGAAGATCTGCCGATTTTGAATAAACAGAATCTTCAGAAGCCATTGGAAGAAAGACTTTCCAAAGGTTTTTCAAAAAAAAACATCTACCTCAACAAAACTTCCGGATCGAGTGGAACTCCGTTTGTTTTTGCAAAAGATAAGTATTCCCATTCTTTAACCTGGGCGTCTAACATTATGCGTTTCGGATGGTTTGGAATTGATTTTAATCATTCTTACCAAGCCCGTTTTTACGGTATTCCGATGGATTTTATTGGCTATCAAAAAGAACGTTTTAAAGATTTTCTCACCCATCGTTTCCGATTTCCGGTTTTCGATTTATCTGATGAAATTCTGAGAAAGTTTCTAAAAAAATTCAAATCGAAAAAATTCGATTATATCAATGGTTATACTAGTTCGATTGTTTTATTTGCTAAATATTTAGAAAAGAAAAATATTGTATTGAAGGAAATCTGTCCGACGTTAAAAGCTTGTTTTGTTACTTCAGAAATGCTTTTTGAGTCTGATAAAAAGTTACTGGAAAAACAATTTGGTATTCCTATCATTAATGAATACGGAGCATCTGAACTTGATTTGATTGCTTTTGAAAATCCTCAGGGCGAATGGCAGATAAATTCTGAAACTCTTTTTGTCGAAATTTTAGATGAAAATAATAATGTTCTCCCTTATGGGGAAGAAGGCCGCATTGTAATTACTTCTCTGTTCAATAAAGCAAATCCTTTTATTAGATATGAAATTGGCGATATCGGAATTCTAGATGAAAAAAGTACATTACAAAAACCTATTCTAAAAAAATTAATTGGACGAACCAATGATGTTGCCGTTTTACCAAGTGGCAAAAAATCACCTGGTTTAACTTTTTATTACGTGACAAAAAGCATAATTGAAGACGATGGAAATGTAAAAGAATTTATTATTAAACAAACAAAATTAAACACTTTTGAAATTGAATATGTTGCTGAAAATGAATTAATTTCAGAACAAATTCAAAAAATAAAAGAAGCAATTGATTTATACTTAGAACCTAATTTAAACTTCACTTTTAAAAGAAAAATTGTTTTAGAAAGAACCAATCGTGGGAAATTAAAACAGTTTAAATCTTATTTATAAATAAAATCTTACATTTGTTTTTATAATTAAAACTTATGGATAATCATTCTTTACTTTCTGAAGAAACAATTTCAAATAAAATATATTTTATTCGCAGTCAAAAAGTAATGCTTGACTTTGATTTAGCTTCACTTTATGAGGTTGAAACTAAAAGATTAAACGAACAGGTAAAAAGGAATTTATCACGTTTTCCCATTGATTTTATGTTTAAACTAACTGAAAATGAATACAATTCTTTAAGGTCGCAATTTGCGACCTTAAAGAAAGGAAGAGGTGAACATCAAAAATATCTGCCTTTTGCTTTTACTGAACATGGCGTTTTAATGCTATCTAGCGTTCTAAAAAGTGACAAAGCAATTCAAACCAATATTCAAATCATGCGTATTTTCACGAAAGTGAGGCAAATGCTTTTAGATACAACAGAAATTAAAGTTGATATTCTGCATATTCAGAAGAAGTTAGAGAATCATGATAAAAATATTGAATTGATATTTTCTTATCTAGATGAATTAACGGAGAAAAAAGAAAATGAATCTGAAAGAGTGAAAATTGGTTATAAAAAATAATTATTTCTTTAAGATCAAAAATTGTGAACTTAAAAAATTGAAGTCGCAAATTGTGACTTCAAGTTCAATTTTAAATCTTCTTTATATATTTTGGTTTGATTATCAACTGAGTAAACAAAAACCTCATCATCAATAAAACAGAAAAAATGATGTTAGAATCATGAAATTCTCTGTAAACGCCAAAATTATGTTTGATCAATTTGAATTTTGATGAAGAAATAGAATCTTTTCTAATTCTGTAAAATGCCAAAGGTTCAGGAACTGGCTTGGTAACTTGAATTTGTTTTAAAATAGTAAGCCAAATCCTCCAATCTTGTCTTTTTTCCGAAGATTCTAATTTGATTTTTCCAAAATATTCGGTATCATAAATAGCAGTAAGATTGCCTACATAATTGCAGAAAAACAATTGTCTGTATGTTAAAGGTCATGCGGTGATTCAACTCTTCTGTTTAAATTATTTCCTTCTTCATCAATACAATCGTAAAAGCTAAAAGTAAACGGCAGATTATTCGTTTTTAGAAACTGAATCTGTTTCTCTAATTTTTGAGGAAACCATATATCATCGGAATCTAAATAAGCGATATACTTTCCTGAAGCCTTTTCTAAAGCTTGATTTCTAGCAAATCCGTTTCCCGAATTTTTCGATAATCTGAATAATTTTATTCTGGAATCGTTTTGAGCAAACGCTTCTATAATAGAAACTGTTTTATCTGTAGAAGCATCATCGACCAAAATCATTTCCCAGTTTTGGTACGTCTGATTTTGAACTGATTCTATCGTTGCTCTAATGAACTTTTCAGTATTATATGTTGGCGTTAAAATAGATACTAAATCGTTCATTAGATTTTAATCTTTGCAGAATTTTGTTGTTATTTTATATAACTCGAAAAATCTTTGTGTTCTTCTTTTGAAAGTTCTTCTGGAGACAATGATCTAAAATAATCGTAGGTAATTTTCATTCCTTCAGAACGGCTCACTTTTGCTTCCCAGCCTAACAATTCTTTTGCCTTTGTCGTGTCTGGCTGACGCCGCAACGGATCGTTTATTGGTAAAGGATGATAAACCACTTTCTGATTTGTTCCTGTCAGTTTTATGATTTCCTCAGCAAAATCTTTGATCGTGATTTCGTCAGGATTTCCAATGTTTACCGGATAAACATAGTCAGAATGCAATAATCTAAAAATACCTTCAACTTGATCGTCTACGTAACAAAAAGAACGTGTCTGCATTCCGTCTCCAAAAATGGTTAGATCTTCTCCGCGTAATGCTTGTCCGATAAATGCTGGAATTACACGTCCGTCATTTAATCTCATTCTTGGTCCGTAAGTATTAAAAATACGAACGATTCTGGTTTCTACACCATGAAAAGTGTGATACGCCATTGTTATCGATTCCTGAAAACGCTTTGCTTCATCATAAACACCGCGCGTACCCAATTGTATTTACGTTTCCATAATATTCTTCTGTCTGCGGATGAACCAAAGGATCTCCATAAACTTCAGAAGTCGATGCAATCAAAATTCTTGCTTTTTTAACTCTCGCTAAGCCTAATAAATTATGCGTTCCTAAAGATCCTACTTTAAGAGTCTGAATTGGAATTTTTAAATAATCTATCGGACTTGCCGGCGAAGCAAAATGAAGGATATAATCTAAATCACCTGGAATATGAACAAATTTTGTAATATCATGATGATAAAACTCAAAGTTCTCTAGTTTGAACAAATGCTCAATGTTTTTAAGGTCTCCAGTAATCAAATTATCCATCCCGATTACAAAGTAACCTTCCTTGATAAATCTGTCACATAAATGCGATCCTAAAAAACCTGTTGCTCCAGTGATAAGTATTCTTTTCATATTAATTATTTACATCACAAATGTAACTGATTTGAGATTTTTTTAAGTCAGCCTTTTTGAATTTATCTTATTATTGAAGCTCTTTATGTTCTTTAAATTTTGTTACTACGAATTTTTTCATTTCCCTTTCAAATCGTTCTTTTGAAAATGAAACGGCATGTTCGCGTATTATTTTGGGATCGAATTTTTTTGTTCCAAAATTAATTATTGCTTCTTTAATTTTTTCTGAAGATTGCTCATCAAAGAAAATCCCAGTTTGATCTTTAATAACGGTTTCCAAAGTACCTCCTTTTGATAAAGCGATAACCGGCGTTCCGCAAGCTTGTGCTTCAACGGGAATTATGCCAAAATCTTCTTCGGTCGCAAAAACAAAAGCCTTGGCTTTCTGCATTAAACCTTTTAATTTTTTATTTTCAACATAACCCACAAATTCTATGTTAGCTTTTGCAATTTTTTGAAGTTTTTCTAATTCGGGTCCTTCTCCTGCCACTACCAGTTTTAAATGTGGTAATTGATTAAATGCTTCTACAATTAACTGCGTTTTTTTGTACGCAACCATTCGAGAAGCGGTAAAATAATACTCTTCTTTTGTTTCTTCTAAAGTAAAAAAATCAACATCAACAGGCGGATAAATAACCGTTGAGTCTTTATTGTAGGTTTTCTTGATTCGCTGGGCAATATGTTTTGAATTGGCAATAAAAAAATCAACATTTTCTGAATTCGAAAGATCCCATTTTTGGATTTTATCTAAAACTGATTTCGCATACAATCCCTTCAAGCCTTTGGTTAATCCGGCGTCTTTTAAATATTGTTCCCTTAAATCCCAAGCGTAACGCATTGGCGAATGGCAGTAACAAATATGCAGTTGGTTTTTATCGACTTTAATTCCTTTTGCAACAGCTGAGGAAGAACTGATTATTAGATCGTAATCGCTTAAGTCAAATTGCTCTATTGCAATAGGAAATAGCCGCAAAAATTTGCGGTGATTTTTTTTACTGTAGGTAGTTTTTGAATAAAGCTGGTTTTTGCTTTTTTTCCATTTAAAATAAATTTGCGATCTTCATCATTCAAAAAATCAATAAGCGCGAAATGATCAAAATCATTCCAAATTGAGTTTATTGAATGAATTACTTTTTCTGCACCGCCATTTACATAATACCAATCACTAATTAGGGCTTTTTTCATTTTTATTGCATTATTTTTCTTGTGAGATAATAAACGTAATAAGCGTTTTTACCAAATGTGATATTTATAAAGTATAAGGCTTTTGGAATCCAATGGTCGAACAAATCTAATTTTTTTAATTCAGATTTTAGTTCTTTTAGTGTTTCTTTCGAAACTCCAACATTCATTTCAAAAACATGAAAGGATTGTCTCACCATTAATTCTTGTCGCAGTTCTTCTCGAATTTCAATATTATATAAATTACCAACGTCTTTTCCAATGTCCAAAACTCCTTTCCACATAGAAGCTCTTCCTTTTGCAGAATAAGATCCTGGAATATGAAGCGTTCCATCTTTTTCCGAATCTCCAAATAATGGCGGATTTCCCGCTCTTCCTCCTACCGAAGGATTTGCTAAATAACCAATTCCTGTTGTACAAAAAGCATGTGCTGCAAGATAAATTTGGTAAAACAATGTTCCATCGTATTTATCTGTGGCAAGTTTTTTTGCCCATTCTTTATTAATAACCAATCCTCCAACAAATCCGCAAATTCTGAAGATCAGTTTTGGCGAATCTTTTTTTCCAATAATAGCTTCATTTGGTAAAAATCTAGAAATGCCAAGCGGTTTATTTATGTCTTTTTCAAAACGGATAAACGGTCTTGAAACCATTGCAATAGATTGATTTCTTTTACAAAAATCGTCAATTTCACTTAAACCATTTTTCAAAAACAAATCATCGTTACCAATTAGTATGACCCATTTGTAAAGAGCCAGATCAATTAATTTTCGAATATTGGCATCATATCCTAAGTTTTTTTCGTTTTCTATATAAGAAACAACTACGTTTCTAGCATTAAAAATGACCTGATATTTTTCTGCAACAGACCTTATTTCAGCTCTTTCTTTCGAAAAATCCTCGCAAATTGTAATTTCATTTGGCAGAGATATCCATTTCATGAATAGATTTTAATAAATCTTCAAATTCATTTGGTCTGCCGTAAGCGGGAATTGCGATACTATATCCTTGTGTCATTTTTATATTAAAAAAACTTACATTTTCTGATTTAATCAAAAATATAATTTTAATTTGTATTTGCTTGAAATAAAAAATCAACTTTGTGTTTTAAATTTAACAACGAACTTTATAGTGCTTAAAAACATATCATTGAGCTTTGGAATAAATTTTATTAATTTATTATTTCCATTGTTATTAATTCCGTTTTATATCAAAACATTTGGAATTGATATTTACGGTTTGATAGCAGTATCAATGGCATTTATCAATATTGTGTCTGTTTTGTATGATTATTCTTGGTATGCATTTGCCCCTATAGAAATTCAGAAAGTAAAAAATGAATCCAATTTAATTAACCAATACATTTCAAAAATCATTAATTGCAAGATTGTAGTATTCTTGCCCTCCATACTTTTGTTGCTTGTTTTTGTTCTATGTTCTGAAATAAAATACAATCTTATATTTTCATTTTCGCTTCTGGTCTTTTTATTTTCCAGATCACAGAATAACCTCTGTTTTTTTATTGGATTAGATAAAGTTTTTCCTTATTTCATTATCAATTCAATTGTAAAAATTGGCTGTATTGCACTAATATTTATAACACTGAAACAAAAAGATGATTATCAATTTGTTTTTTATTATCTGGGAATTTCGGATATTCTTATTTTCATTTTTTCTACTATTTATCTAATCAAAAAAAATGATTTTAAGTATAGTTTTTCTTCTTTATTCGAAATACGTGAGGAACTTGTTTTTGGTCACAAATTGTTTTTAACCAATCTTACCATTTGTGCACTTATCAATTCCAGTACTATAATTCTAAGTGTATTTTTTGACAATACAGTTGTTGGAATTTATAATGTTGCAGAGAAAATTATCATGCTTTGCAAACAATCAATTAGTGTCTTATTTCAAGGCGTTTATTTTAAAGCTTGCGAAATTGGGATTTCAAAAATAAAACAGCTCAACCATTTCCTAAAATCTGTTTTTTGGTCTTATTTTTTAATGTACGGTTTTGGAGGTCTTTTATTAATTGTTTTTCCGAATTTAATTATTAGTATTTTAAGTTCAGAATATACCGTTAATTCCTCTCTTTATTTAACTTACCTTGCGCCAATTCCGATTATTAGTGCATTGAATCAATCCGCTTACATGTCATTATTACTGCACCATAAAAAAAACACATATTTTAACGCACATATTTACGGACTAATTATAAATATCCTTCTTTCATTTGCAATGTGTTATTACATAAAAGAAGTATATGGCATTATAATTTCTTTAATTTTAACCGAAATATTTATAACTGCTTATCTGAATTTTGCAATAGTTAAAAACGATGAGTTAAATTTTTTCAAGAATAAAATTGATTAAAATGAATTTTTCAAAAAAGCTTATTAAGCCCTTATTTATTCTATTTGTATTTTCTTCTCTTATATATTTTGTAGAAGCTTTTCAGTCTGTCATGATGATTGTAATAGTTTTATTATTGATAAGTTTGGCTAAGTTTAAAGACTTTAAAATTTCAAAAAAAAATGCCCCTTTTTTATTTTCTTTTGTCATTTCAGCTTTATACTATATGTTTTTTTTTAGTTCTAAAAGTTTGAAACTTACAGCAGAAAGTTTGCTCCTATTTGTTATTCCTCTTTTAAGTTTTTATTTATATCAAGTCGAAACATTTTTTAAAGACTTAAAAAAAATACAATTTGCTTATTGCATTTCTTTGAGTTTATTGTGTTTATACTTCCTGGCTTTTTACATTTATGACATTCCAAATCATCATTTTGATTGGTATATAGCACGCTATAATTTAGAATTTTACAATAAAATTCATGGTACTTATATCTGTTTGTGGATTGCCATTGCTATTTTATTTTTAGCAGATCTTTGTTCCGCTTTTAAACAGTTTTCTGTCTACAAAAGAGGTTTGTTTTTTATAATGTTTGCGATGCTATTTTCAGGATTAATCATCTACAATTCTAGAAATATTATTGTTGGACTTATTATTATTTCTGGTATTCGACTTTTATTGTTGAAAAAACAGAACAAAACCATTTCCAAAAAAGTGATTTTCGCCTTATTATTTGTCCTTACAGCCGTTGTTTTATTGTCCAGACGTTATATAGATGATATTCATTTTCTATTCGAAAATTCGTATAAAAATTCAACTCGATACGTTGCTTGGTCTTGCAGTTCACAATTAATTTACGACTCTAATTTTTTAGGAATGAATTTTAATCTGATTCAGGAAAAACTAAATGAATGTTACGTTCCTTTTCATAGTCTGGAGCTCACTAAATTTAAGATTAATTCGCATAATCAATATTTAGACTATCTGCTAAAAGGCGGAATATTTATGCTTTTGGCTTTTATTTCGACCTTGTTTGTAAAAATAAAATATGCCGTTAAAAACCATAATTACTTGTATTTGTCTCTAACTATTTTATTTATTATTTCCTTTATAACAGAAAATATTCTAGTGAGACAATACGGAATTTACAGCTACTTTTTATGTGATGTTTTGTTTCTCGGTTCTATTCTTGGAAATAAAAATCATTGTAGAAATGAAGTAGAAAAACACTAATGTAGGTATATACAACATACAGCCATCACTGCGACAGAACAAATAAATAAACCAAACAGCCAACTAAATATAAGAAATTGTTGTTTTTGGTTGTAATGGCAATATAAACCGGCATAAAAAAAGAGAGACAAAACAAAACGATTCCGACAAAACCCAGTCGCTTAAAAATAGACAGATATACAATTTCTTCAATAAACTTAAAGGTTTGTTTTCCAAAAAAACTCAAACCGCTCAATTGTCTGATCTGCTCAATTCTTCCTCCTAATTTTGAATCTAAAATGAACCCTGATAAGGAGCCATATTGAAAATAACGGTTCATGAAAAATGTTCCGATCACGATTAAAATTAATGCTAGAAAAGCGTAGATTCTAATCAGTCTGAAAATACTGTCTTTGTAAATTAGAATAAAATAAAACAGTAATCCAAGCCACACCGTTCTTGATAATGTCAGTATTAAAGCTAGAATTACGATTCCAAGTTTTATATAAGAAGTGTTTTTTTGATGAAAAATAGGAAACAGCATTAAAATACAAACCCCAAAAATGTTTCCATTATTATAAGTAGAAATCAACTTATAAAGCGAACCTCTCATATTATACTTTCCCTCTAATGTTCCCAAATCTCCTGCATTCACGGTAACGTAAGGAATTTCGATATAATGTCCTGTAACTTGCTTGAAAATAAAAAGCAAAACACCATATAAGGAAACCAAAAATACCGCCTGACCTATTTTTTCCTCTATATAAGAAAAATCTAATTTCTTTAGAAAAGGACTTAAAAAAAGATAAAAAAACAGCGGAAGGAAGGCAAAACTAACATAAAAAGCCACAAGATTTCCTAGAGAGCCCGCATACCCTCTAAAAATCAGATTTAGAGAAAAATACAATACAAATGGCAGTGTCGCCAGATAACAAATAAGATGTCTGGACTGTACTAAAAAGGTCTTTTTTTCTAGCAATATTATGATTAAAAGAAGAAAAATTAAACCTAAATACAAGTATCCCCAAGTGAAAGGTACACCCGCGAATTTGAAACCTCCTTTTGGCAGATAGACTAAAAATAAAAGTCCAATAAAAAAAGATACTCTCTAATTTTTTCGTTATTCAAAATAAGTTTAAAATTAAAATGCATCTTTTCTTTACTTGTATTTAATAGGTATATGTTTAGTATTTAAGTCTTTGCAGTTCATCCTTTAGTTCATTATTACCCATTAAAAAAGGATCATACTGATTATTGATGGTGCTTAATTTATAACCAAAATAGTTTGGATCCCAAGTAACAAACTCATTGCTATAAAAGTACTTTTTGTAATCATCAAAATCACCATTGATTACTTTTGAGTTGTGTTTTATAGAAATATTTTTAATCGTAATATTTTGCTGTGTAGTATTATATCCTAAATCTACTCGAATATTCTCAGGAAAAACTTTATCCGGAAAATTGATTGCGATTCTTTGCATTTCGTTTGATGCATAAACGGGTCTAAAAACGGAGTTTTCATCTTTCCATTCACCGCCTTCTATTAAATAAAAAACCTGCAGTTTATCATTTTTAGCAAAAACACCTTCAATAGTAACAGTAAAAATATCTTTTTTCTTGGCGGTGTTTTCTTCTTTTTTTCCGCAAGATGATAGTATTAAGGCAATTAGAAGAGAGATTGAAATGATCTTTAATTTCATCTTTAAAAAAATTATATTATTTGTTTTTTTCTTTTTCTAAAAGTAAAAGCTGTTTTCTATAAAATGCTTTAAATGAATTTAACAGCACAAAAAGCAAAATAAATAAAATTGGCAGATAGAATTTCAGCTTACTATTTAGCGATTTTTTACTTTCTACATTAATCGTGCTATTAATTTCTTTAATCGTTTTATTGTAACTGATTAATTTAAGCCGGTTTCTTCCTGCTCTTCAATTAATGCTTGTTTGGTTTTAATAAGATCGTTCAACTGTGTGTTTTCATTATAATAAACCAGTTTATCATTCTTTTGAGTTCCTTTTGTCACACTAGAAAAATTACTTAAAACGGTGTTGATCTGTTTTATAATTGAATCATTTTGAACAATACTCGTCTGCAAATTTTTGAATTCAATTTGCTGAATCATATTAAAATATTCCGAATTGTTCAAAAAATCCAAAATTGGAACAGCAAATTCTTTATTATTTCCTCCCTCGCTCGTTATGAAAGAAATAGTATGATATCTATAATTTTTGCTTGTTAACGTGTCTATCAAAATTTTATTGATATCTCCGTTTTCTGCCATAAGTTCTAGTAATTGAAAATTACGTTCTTTGTTTTCTACAAACTTATATGCTTCTACAATAGGTCTGATTTGGATTTTTTTAATCAGTTTCGGTTTTTTAATGCCAACAACCGTTTTTAGAAAAGCAGTATCATTAGAAATAACTTTTGATTGCGCGAGATCAATTTTTGAATACAAATAATCAACACTCTCAAAATTTGGTTCTACAATAATTTGATTACTGTATGATTTTCTTATTGTGTCTAAATACCAACCAATTGCAAAACCTGTAACGATCAATACTAAAACTATAATCCAGTTTCTTAGAAAAAATTGAATACTTCTAAAAATAGAACTATTAACCCTGTCCAAAAAATTACTGATCTTTTTAGAAATCTGAACTAAATCAATCTCTTGATCCTCTAAATTTTGCGGTACTTTTGTACTCATTTACACTGGTTCTTTTATGTTGAAAATCTGTTCCAAAATTTTAATTGTAATCAAATAAGTTGGTTTTACGCCAGTTGTTCCTAATCCTCCAGAAGCTAATGTACTTCCTGTTTCTAACGGATTATCTGAAGCATAATAGGCATAACGAACTTTAATATCGTGAGGCACACTTTTTCTAATTTTAGATGCCGACTGAATCGCTTTTTGGTAATATGATCCTTCCATTTCAAGACCAATTACTCCCCAGGTTGATTCGTGGAAAAATTTTAATAAATCTCTGTTTTGCAATGAAGTTCCAAGAACCGTAACCATTGCACCCTCATAAATATCAATGTCATTTCCTTCAAACATAGCGCCTGTAAGTTCATTTTCGAAGAAATAATTATCTGCCGTTCCCTCATTTATGTGTGCGGTCGGGATCATAATATCTCCTTTTCCTCCTTCTAGAATTCCAGCTTTACCCATAATCGAAACCGATTTTACATTTAGTAAAGTTTCTTTTTTAAATGGTTTTAAAAGCTCATCAATTGTTTCATAAGCCTGCTCGCCAAACGCATAATCCATTACGATTATAACGGGTTTATCTTCATCTATATTAGCGTACGAAAATGCCGTTTTTGACCAATCAATTTTGGCAGTATCAAAAATCTGAACGTCGATATTTGTTCCAGAATAATCTGGCAATGAAATCATTCCGTTTTTAAGAGCCAATTCTTCTACCTGACCTCTAATTTCTTTTGAGCCTGAACTGCTTAATTCTTCATAAATAAAGAAATCTGTTTTGCCTTTAAATTTATTTTTTAACAACGGTGTTGCAAAAATCGAATTCATTACACTGTGCATGTTTGCACTAATGACGTGAATTGGTCTTTTTAATAAATCGTTTGCTTTTAGAACTTCTTTTATATTAGTTGCCCAGATTTCTCCGTGAATATGATGTCCTAAACGCTCACGTAACACCGGACTAAAAGTAATTGTGCGTTTATTGTTTTCAACAATTTCTTCAATTGCCAGTTTTCCTAACCAATAAATTACATGCAGAAAACGGTCTGGTGCATTTTCTGAACCAAAAGCGTCGTAAATATCCAAAACTTCTTCGAAAGTTCTTGCTAAAATATTAGCAACGTGCGAAATCGCTTTTTCTTTTTCGACCAGAGAAAGCTTTTTGGTCTGCATAACAGCTTGTTCCAATTTCTGCCAGTCGCGAGAAACTTCTCCTCCATCGTCAATTAAAACTCTATTTTTAATTTTATGAGATTCAATAAAAATAAAAGTCAAATGCGTCAAGATATCATAAATATCCGAACGGTCGCGAGTGATTTCGACATTCATTTGTTCTTCGTCAATTCTGTAGCAGTTTCTTCTTCTTTTTGGAGGAACAATTGCCTGAAAATGCGATTTAGAATAACCTTCGTCTGAAGTTAAATTGATAAAACGACATTGCTCAATCCCGATAGGAAGACGTTCTATAACGTACAAAAGTCCGTTTAATTCTACTTTTTCCTCTGCAATATTTCCATAAATTTCAGGACGTAATGCCAGTAATGATTCGCGTAAGCTGTCGCCAGAAACTCCCATTGGTTTATAAAACCCACGGTTGAATAAATGACGCATGGTAATGTACATTTTTTCTATAGCCGCAGATGATTCCTGCGCTCTTGATCTTGATATATGTTTGGTTTCTTTCATGTATTTTTATTTTAAAAATCTTCTTTTTGGAAGAAGATGAAAAGTATTTCGATAAACGAAAGTAGGAAATATTAATATTATTTCAATCGAAAACTAAAAATGTGATTTAATTATAACGTTTATTTCAAATTAGGATTTACCATCTGTTTTAAATTTATCCTTTGTCCAATTTTCTGGATTTGAAACAATGTAATCAGAAATTCTTTGATATTGATTATTGTCTCTAATGATATTATCATAAAATAATTTTTGCCATTGATGTGGATATCCCAATCTATTGGCGTGTTTTGTTACCGCAGATTTATAGGATCCAACAATTGACGAAATGGTGTTTTTTCCAATGTTTTGAAAACGTTTTGAACCTGGCGATGATGATGGTACATAAAGGGCATGCCCTGTATCTACACGCCCTGTATCCGTATAAACGTTATCCAATTGTTTATCGATAATCAAAATTCCGTGAATATGATTTGGCATGACCACAAAATCACCCAATTCAACGTTATCATGATGTATGGGAATTTGATGCCATAATAAATCGGCAATAATTCCGACATGTGATAAAACCATTTCATTGTTTCGAATTTCTCCAAAATAATGCCTTCTGTCTTGTGTACAAATAGTTATAAAATAGGCTCCGTTCCAGCCATAATCCCACCATTGCGCTCTTATCGAAGAAATACGATATTTATTTTGAAATTTTCCTTGACTCATTAAATTTTGATTTAGTTATCCATCCGAATTTATGTGAATCAATAACTATTTAATAAGTAAAATAGTATATAAAATTATCTCAAATTATCTGCAATCTTTCTATCGTTCGACAATCTCGGAATTTTATTTTGTCCGCCTAATTTTCCCTGCGATTTCATGTAATCCTGAAAACCGTTTTTAGAAACTTTGGTAATCACCACTTTTCTTAAAACATTTCCAGTAATTAAATCATCATAGTAAATATTCTGTTTACGCATTGAATTATCGATTGCATCGGCGAAAGTTTCCATATTTTCCGGCTCATTTTCAAATTCAACAAACCATTCGTGATATGGCAATCCGTTTGAAGGATTAATTTGCGGCGCAACAGTAAATTCGTTGATAACAATATTGGTTGATGCCACAGCATCTTTCATTGCATTCTCTACTTCATTTGCAATTACGTGTTCTCCAAAAGCAGAAATGTAATGCTTGATACGTCCAGAAACTATAACACGATGCGGTAATAAAGAAGTGAACTGAACCGTGTCCCCAATATTATATCTCCAAAGTCCGGCATTTGTAGAAACAATTAAAACGTAATTTACACCTATTTCTACTTCACCAATTGTTAGTACTTTTGGGTTTTCTTCAAAAAATTCATCTGCTTTTATAAACTCATAAAAAATGCCAGAATTCAATAACAAAAGCATTCCCTTTTCTTTTTGAGAATCCTGATAGGCAAAAAATCCTTCAGAAGCAGGAAACAATTCTATACTGTCTACTTTTCTGCCAATCATATTTTCGAACTTCGCGCGATACGGTTCGTAATTAACACCTCCGTAAATGAACAAATTAAAATTTTTAAATATATCGCCTATTTTCTTTCCATCGCTTTTTTGCTGTAAACGCTCAAAATACATTTGAACCCATGACGGAATTCCAGAAATAACGGTCATATTTTCTTTAATTGTCTCCTCTGCAATAGCATCAACTTTGGTTTCCCAATCTTCAATACAATTGGTTTCCCAAGACGGCATTCTGTTTCTCTGTAAATATCTTGGAACAAAATGTGCCGCAATTCCAGATAATCTTCCAAATTTAATTCCGTATTTTTCAGTCAGAATCGGACTTCCTTGCAGGAAAATCATTTTTCCATATATAAAATCTGTATTTCCAGTTTCATGTACATAATGTAAAATCGCGTTTCGCGACGCTTCAATATGAGACGGCATCGATTCTTTAGTCAGCGGAATAAATTTAGCTCCAGAAGTAGTTCCAGAAGTTTTAGCAAAATAAAGTGGTTTTCCTTTCCATAAAATATCTTCCTCCCCTTTTATTACTTTTTCTATATAAGGTTTTAAATCTTCATAATCTCTTACTGGAACATTTTGTTGAAAATCTTGAAAAGTTTTAATCTGACCAAAATGATGATCTTTACCAAAACTTGTTTCTCTGGCTTCTTTTACAAGCTTTTTAAAGATTTTTTCTTGTGTTTCTACAGGTTTTTGGGCCCATGCCTGCGTTTGGTTATATATTCTACTAGCAAATAATTTTGCTGCAATTCCTTTAATTGACATTTGATGTGGTATTATTTTTTGTCACTTTTCTTTTTTTTCTTGAGATTTAGTTTTCATTTCTTTTTCAGTTTCTGCTACTTCTTCTCTTAATTTAATCTCAGCATCAGATGCTTTCATATTTAAATCTGAAGCATCCTCAACTGTTTCTGCTAAAATAGAATCTTTATTGAATTTCGAATATTCCATTTCGCCTTTTAAAACCTTTTGAACACCTTTTATATAAGCTTCATTTTGTCGTAAAGCAGTTTCCAGCGAATCTGATTTGATCGCCAATTTGGTCGCATTTCTTTTTAACTCTGTCGAAGAATATCCTGGAATAAATTCTCGAAGCGGGGTGAAGGCAATTATAAAAGTTGTAATTAAAATTAAAAAAATTCCTCCTAAAGTAAACGTTACAAACACGTTCATTAAAGTAAGCCTAAAGGAAAAGATTTCCTCAAAAGTATCTTCATTCAAAATTACCAATCGGTTTTTAATGAATAATTTTTTCCTTAAATTCTTCTTCTTTTTCTTAGCCATTGCACTTTTTTAATCAAGCAAATATAGTAATTAATCATATTGATAATGCTTGGCAAAGTGGTATGAATCTGCTTAATTTACTATTTTATAAAATATTTAACGTGGTATTATATAAATATTTTAAACCAAAAACACAACTAGTTCGTATATTTCTATATACCTTTGCGGTGAAAACTTAATAATCAATTTGCTTCGGCATTAAATATACAGTCATGGGAAGATTAGGTCTTACAGAAATCCTTGTTATAGTAGGTATTGTGATATTACTTTTTGGAGGTAAAAAAATTCCAGAATTAATGAAAGGTTTAGGAAGTGGAATTAAGGAATTTAAAAACGCCGCTAAAGACGATCAACCTGCTGCTAAGAAACAAGAAGAAGAAACGAAATAGTAACCTTCAACTTATTAACAAGTCCCAGACTGCAATTTGTAAAAATTGCAGTCTGGGATTTTTTTTATATCTAAAAAATCTTACTTTTAGAGTCCCTAAATCCATTAAACAATAATTATGAAAAACCTACTTCTAATTACTGTTGCATTTTTGTGTCTCAAAGGTAATGCACAAAAGCAACCGTTTCCTGCCAATATTGTATTCAACAATGGCTTAATGGCATCGTCTAAAAACAGTCTAGATGCTCAAAACAATTATGATACTTGGAAAATTAATTTTGTAGAATCTTGTTCTAACGGAAGATACAGAGTAAAATTTGACGATCCTTCTCAAACTGTTTCCGAAGGAATTGCTTACGGCATGCTTCTTTCTGCGTATAAAGCAGATAGAATTCTTTTTGACGGACTTTGGCTGTATTACAAAGATAATGTAAACGGCAACAAAGTTATGAACTGGAAAATTAGCGACTGTTCTGGAACTATCGGTCAAAACGGTGCTACAGATGCAGAACTTGATGTCGCTTTTGCCCTCATAGTTGCCGACTATCAATGGGGAAGCACTGGAAATATCAATTATAAAAGTGATGCAACAGCTTTAATTACTGCGATTAAAAATTACGAAGTAGAAGCTAATACGTATGTTTTAAAACCTGGAGATCAATTCGGTGGCGACCAGATTACAAATCCTTCTTACTTCTCTCCTGCTTATTACCGTGCTTTTGGTATTTTTACAAATGATACCGCTTTTTGGAATCAAGTTGTGGCGAAATCGTATACAGTTATCAACAATAATTTAACTCAAAACAATGCCGTAGGAGGTTTAGTTTCTGACTGGTGTGAAGCTTCTGGAGCCTATTCGTCGCAAGCTGGAGTATATAATAATGGCGGAAAAAGTTATACTTATGATGTTGCCAGAACGCCTTGGCGTATTGCGGTAGATTATGTATGGTACGGAAATGCTGATGCCAAAGCATATGCTAAAAAATCATCCGATTTTGTTCGTCTAAATTTGGGCGGCACATCAAACATTAAAGATGGTTATAACCAAGACGGTTCATTGCGCGGACAATGGCATAATGCTACGTTCGTTGGCTCATTTGCCTGCGCGGTGATGGCGGGCGAAAATCAACAGCATTTAAATGATTCTTATGCCGATTTAAAAAACCTCAATGAGCCAAACAGCTACTTTAATCATACTTTAAAAACATTATACTCCTTTTTACTAACGGGTAATTTTTATTTGCCTCTAAACGCCACATTGTCCAATGAAAATTTTGATATTGAAAAATCTACTGTTACGCTTTTCCCAAACCCGAGTGCAGATCGAATCACGGTTAGTGCACCTCAGCAATCGACTATTTCAGTAATTTCTCCTTCTGGAAGTGTGATTCACCAGCAGAAAACAATATCAGAATCAACCGAGATCAATTTAGGCCATTATGCCTCAGGAGTTTATTTCGTCAAAATATCAAATGATGATTTTAAAAGTGTCACTAAAAAAGTGATTTTGAAATAATCTTAAAATAGAAACTCCCAATTTACAATTTGTAACTTGGGAGTTTTTTTATTTAATAATTCCAGTTTTGGAATTTAAAAAATTGGAATTTCTTAGAGTACCATCGTCAACTGAATTCTTTTTCTATCTTCATCAACCTCAGTTACTTTTACATCGACATGCTGATGTAATTTCACAACCTCATTAACATCGCTCACAAATCCAGCTTTTAACTGAGAAATGTGAACCAAGTCGCTTTCTTTGATTCCGATGTCAACAAAACAGCCAAAGTTGGTAATGTTATTCACAATTCCCGGAAGAATCATTCCCGTTTTCACATCTTTGATCGATTTTACGTTTGCATCGAATTCAAAAACCTTAGCCGACTTTCTTGGATCTAATCCGGGCTTTTCAAGCTCTTTTATGATATCTTTTAGCGTAAGCAAACCAATTTCTGGTGTAATATAGTTTTCGGCTTTAATAAGCGCTGTTTTCTCTTTATTGGCAATTAAATCGTTTACCGAAAGTTTCAAATCTTTTGCCATCTTTTCCACAACCGAATAAGCTTCTGGATGCACTGCCGAATTATCCAGCGGATTTTTAGCATTTGTAATTCTAATAAATGCCGCACCTTGCTGATACGCTTTATCACCCAAACGAGGTACTTTTTTCAACTGTTTTCTATCTTCAAACGGGCCATTTTCTGAGCGATACTGTACGATGTTTTCTGCCAGCTTCTCTCCTATTCCACTCACATAACTCAGCAAATGTTTACTTGCTGTGTTGATATTGATTCCAACCGAGTTTACGCGCCGAATTACCGTATTATCTAATTCTTCTTTAAGTTTGGTTTGATCCACATCATGTTGATATTGGCCTACGCCGATAGCTTTTGGATCAATTTTTACCAATTCGGCTAGCGGATCTGAAAGTCGTCTTCCGATCGAAACCGAACCACGAACCGTTACATCATAATTTGGAAATTCTTCCCTTGCAATTTTTGATGCCGAATAAACCGAAGCTCCTGCTTCAGAAACAATGAAAACCTGAACCGGTTTGTCGAATGCAATTTTTTTGATGAAAAATTCGGTTTCGCGTGAAGCAGTTCCGTTTCCAATAGAAATTGCATCAATTTGATACGCATTTACCATCGAACGAATTTTTTTTATCGCCATTGCTTCCTCCTTTTGAGGAGCGTGCGGATAAATCGTTTCATTGTATAATAAATCGCCTTTTTCATCCAGACAAACTATTTTACAACCGCTTCTAAATCCAGGATCGATTGCCAAAATACGTTTTTCTCCCAAAGGCGGCGCCAATAATAACTGCCCTAAATTGTTGGCAAAAACCTGAATAGAATTGGCATCGGCTTTTGCTTTTGCTTCCTGCAAAGTTTCATTTCCAATCGCCGGATTTAATAAACGTTTGTAACTGTCTTCAATCGCTAATTGCAAATGAGCTGTTGTATTATTTTGTTTTTTAATAATGATTTCGTCAATTACATCGTAAGCTTCGTCGATATCAACATCAATTTTCATTTTTATAAACCCTTCATTCTCTGCACGAAGCATTGCCAATAATCGGTGTGCCGGCGCTTTTGTTAACTGTTCTTCCCAATCAAAATACTGACTGAATTTTTGTGCTCCCTCTTCCTCTGCTTTCTTTTTTACAACTTTGGTTCCAATGGTTGCTTTTCGCTGATATAATCTACGCGGCTGTTTACGAACATAAATATTTTCGTTGATCCATTCGGCTACAATATCTCGCGCGCCCTGCATAGCGGCTTCTTCATTAATAACATTTTCATTGATGTATTGTGTCGAAATAAAATCAACGTCAGCATCACTTTCAGACATGATAATTTTTGCCAAAGGCTCTAAACCAAATTCACGCGCAACATCTGATTTTGTTTTTTCTTCTTTTTGTACGGAAGGTAAAAATCTTCAATTTCCTGAAGATCAAAACTCTGTTCAATTTTTTGTTTCAATTCTGGCGTAAGTGCTTTTTGTTCTTCAATAGATTTTAGAACGGCTTCTTTACGTTTTACAAGTGTATCGTAGTCTTTTTGCAATTTTGCAATCTGCTCAATTACAGTTTCATCTAGATTTCCAGTCGAATCTTTTCGGTATCTGGAAATAAACGGAATAGTACAATCTTCCTCTAATAATTTTACAGTGTTTTGAATGCTGATTGGTGGTGCCTGAACAGATTTGGCAATAAATTGAATATTAGTCATTTATTTATTGTTTAAAAAAGATGTAAAAAATGCGAGATTTAACGATAACCTCGCGTTTTTTATAATTTATATGATTTTAAAATTTTATTAAACTGTTTTGATTTAATAAAATTGTGTTTTATTTTATTAACTTGTATTTTTTCTAGAAACCCTAAATTTTCGAGATTATTTAAATCAGCTCTAGCTGTAAAATTTGAAATTCCGAATCTATTTTCAATTTCCTTACTGCTTAAAACCCTATCTGAATCTTCATTTAAAATTTTTAAAATTTGTGCTTGACGCTCATTTACATTTGGTATTTTAATAAATTTTGTCGCTTGAATTACTTCTTTTTGTTTTCTGCCAATATATTCTTTCAAAGCTGTAAAAGCCTTCTCCATTGTTTTTATATGATAAGTTATAAAATAAGTAAGGTCATTTTGATCTATTTCTGAATATAAAAAAGCTTTTTCATACTGTACTTTTGTATCTTTTATAATAGTAGAAATCGTTAAATATTCTGTAAGCCAGTAACCATTTTTAAGCATATACCAATAAAATAATGCTCTAGCTGTTCGACCATTACCATCAGAAAAAGGATGTATCCAACCTATCATAAAATGAATGATAATCCCTTTAATAATTGGATGAATAAACGTTTTTTGTTCTTCATTAAAAAACAAACATAAGTCATTAATTAATTTTTGTATTTCCTCATCTTTTGGTGGTGTATGTACTACTTCACTATTTGAATGATCTACCACATAAATATCATTATTCTGTCTATATCTGCCTTCATCTTCGGTATCTTCTAATGTATGGTTAGAAATAAGCTTATGAATATACAGCAGATTTTCTGGGGTTAAATTATCATTTTTATGTTGAACAATATATTTCATTGTGAAATAATTGTTCATAATCATCTGTTCTGATTTGTTTTTTGGCTTACGCTCTTTTTGAATCATTTCTTTTGCCGCTTTTCTAGTGGTATTTGCACCTTCCATTTGACTGCTAGAAATAGCTTCTTCCATTATTGAACTGATCAGAAATTTATTTTTGTCCGTATCATTTATACCTATATTGCTTCCTAGATTTCCTCCAATATGTAAATCAAAATGATGTAAAAGTCTAAGAATGTAATCCGTAACATTAAAATTAAAAGAATATGTTCCGAATAAAATATTTTGCTTATTTAATGATCGAGATAATTTAACAACATTCCAATATTGTTCAGGTTCAATAGATTTTGTTTTATATTTTACTTTATCCCAATATAAATATTCATCATTGATTTCTTTCAACTCACCCGACAATGTAAGCTGAGTGAGTAAATTTATAGTATTATTGTCGTATTTCGATATTGGTGGATATTCTAACATATAACAGTTTTATGCTAAATTAGTAAAAAATGCGAGATTCTTGTAAAATCTCGCATTTTTTACTAATTATAAATTTTATAAGAAAATATATATAATTAAATTAAAACTTATATTAAATTTTTAAATTTTGTAGTAACTTTCGACTATATAATATCTTTGTTTTTAATTATTACCTAATGAAAGTTTTATTACTATATTTTTTATTTGTAAACGTCCTCACGTTTATTATCACTGGTTATGATAAATTTCTAGCCAGACGAAATAAGAGAAGAATCCCAGAAGTCGCCTTATTTTTTCTTGCCTTTATTGGTGGGACAATTGGTTTGTTTGCAGGAATGTTATTCTTTAGACATAAAACGAGTAAAACTACATTTATTATGAAATTCCTATACATTATTTTAGTTCAGGTTGTAATTATATATTTGAAATACACTCATAATATATAGATATTAACATTGTTGATAACCTCTAAAATCAACTATAAATAACTGTCTTTAAAATATTTAAAAAATAAAAAACCGGATGAATTTTAAAAATCCGCCCGGTGTGTTTATATCTTATTGGTGCGAAGCACCCGCTTTTTTTGACGTTTTACGAACAAGCAATTTTATTTACTCTATTCTGGTGTCTTCCACCTTCAAAAGCTGTTGTTAAAAAGGTTTCAACAATTTCAACTGCCTGAGGAATAGAAGTAAAACGCGCTGGAATACTCACAATATTAGCATCATTATGTAGACGTGTCAAATAAGCAATTTCTTTAGTCCAGCATAAACCAGCTCTTACTTTAGGGTGTTTATTAACAGTCATAGCAATTCCGTTTCCGCCGCCACAGATTACTACTCCAAAATCTGCTTTTCCTTCAGATACATCATTTGCAACTGGATGTCCAAAATCAGGATAATCAGCAGAAGCATCCGTATCAGTTCCATAATTAGTTACTTCATATCCTTTAGCTTCAAGCATTGCAACAATTGCCTTTTTATATTCTGGTCCAGCGTGGTCGTTTCCTATTGAAATTTTCATTTTTTCTATACTATTAAGTTGTGTAGTACAAATTTACTCAATTAATAAAATGTTTGCCACGAATTTACCAATTTTCACTAATTTCTTTTCTTTAACAATACCTATAACATTATTAAGAAGTAAAAATACAGCTCTAACAAATTTGTTCAATTCTATTGCAAAAACCTTTATTTTACAATTATCTTACTGTCAGAATCTTACCACTTATCAACAATTTTAATAACTCTATAACTATCTCATTATCAATAAAGAATAAACAGAATATTTGTTAAAATTTTGAAGTGTTAATAGCGAAACCTAATTCGTTGATATTCAATTAACTTTAAGTTAACATTATTTGTTAATAAGTTCAGAAAGAAAATTAGAAGTTTTTTTTGGTTGTGTCGAAAAAAAGCCTAATCCAAAACTGGAATTAGAAAACCTAATAAAGTTTCAGGAATTTTTGGAAAAGTTATCAATATCAAAAATGCCATTTTCAACAAATAGCAACGATATCAACTTATCTACAAAATGAATCTATTTTTAGTTGTCAACCGTTGTTAATTAAAATGCAAAAAGACTTATAAATTAATCTTTTAGCTCCATATAAGTATGTTGATAACTCTATATAACTAAGAGAAACTTCATTTCAATACTTTTAAAAATAAATTTATTCGACATATTAACACACTATAATAACCAACAAATTTTTTTAAATTTTTAAAAATCTTTTTTGTTGTATTTAATATATGTTGAAAACTAAAAAAGTTTAAAAAGAAAAAAATTGAATTTTAGTTTGAAAAAAGAATCTGTTTAAACGATTTTGAGAGGATTGTTTAGTCTGTCCAAAATTTCCTGAACTTGTTCAAAATCGTTTGGATGAACTTTGAGTTTGATGCCGCCCAATGCGGCTGGAGTACATTGGAACAACAGAAAGTGTCATTTCGTTTTCAAAAAAATATGGAATTTCTTCTTGTTCGAGTAAGTGTTTGAGAACCACTGTTTCGTGCTGATAATTGAATACGGCGATCGTCTTAAAGCTTTCCATATGAGGTGTTTTTGTAAATGTACGAAAAGTTATATTTTTAATAATTCTATTTGTTAAAAAGTATTATCTGATTTCTTATTTGTAATTTTAAACCTTATAAGAAAAGATATATGAGTAAGAAAATTAGAAAGCCGATAAAAAAAGAGAAAGATTTCTCTGGAAAAATAATAAAGATTTTATCGCAAAATGCTAATAAACCATTCAATTATAAACAGATAGGAGCAAAGCTTGAACTTGATGATACTAATAGTAGAAATCAAATTATTAAGGAATTAAAGATTCTAGCTTCGCAAAATAAAATTATAGAATCAGAACCTGGAAAATATCTAGTAAAAGCCGAAAGTCAGGATTACTACGAAGGAACAATAGATATGACGAGCAGAAAAACTGCTTATTTTATTTGTCCAGATTTTGCAGAAGATGTTTTTATTCCGACCAATAATTTGAATCGTGCATTAGACAAAGACAAAGTAAAAGTTTACGTTTATAACAGAAGAAAAGGAAAAAGACCTGAAGGTGAAGTAATTGAAGTTGTCGAAAGAGATAAAACAGAATTTGTTGGTGTAATTGATATGCGACCAAATTTTGCTTTTGTTTCGACTGCAAATCCTAAAATGTATACCGATATTTTTATTCCAAAAGATAAAATTGGAGAAGCAGAAAATGGTGATGTAGTTTTGGTAAAGATTGAAGACTGGCCAAAAAGAGCTGATAGTCCGTTTGGATCTGTCATTAAAGTTTTAGGAAAACCTGGCGAACACAATACCGAGATTCATGCTATTTTAGCTGAATACGGACTTCCTGCAGATTTTCCGGTAGAAGTAGAGGTTTTTGCACAAAAAATAGATACTTCAATTCAGGAATCTGAAATTGCAAAACGTCGTGATATGCGTGATACCCTTACGTTTACGATAGATCCAAAAGATGCAAAAGATTTTGATGATGCGTTGTCTTTCAAAAAATTAGAAAATGGAAACTTCGAAATCGGAATTCACATTGCCGATGTTTCGTATTATTTAGAAGAAGGAACAATCCTGGATGATGAGGCTTATCAACGCGCCACTTCGGTTTATTTGGTCGATAGAGTAGTGCCAATGCTTCCGGAAGTTTTATCTAATTTTGCGTGTTCGTTACGTCCAAATGAAGAGAAATATACCTTCTCTGCAGTATTTGAAGTTTCTCCAACTGCGCAGGTAATTAACCAATGGTTTGGAAGAACTGTAATTTATTCAGATCAGCGTTTTGCTTACGAAGAAGCACAATATATCATTGAAACAAAAGACAATACAATTCCGGTTGATGTTTCAATTACAGGTGAATCTTATGTTGTTTCAGATGAAATTACCGAAGCTACTTTAAAACTGGATGAATTAGCGAAGATTTTAAGAAAGAAAAGAATGCAGAATGGTGCTATTTCTTTTGATAAAGTCGAAGTTAAATTTAATCTGGATGCAGAAGGTGAACCAGAAGGTGTGTACTTCAAAGTTTCAAAAGATGCCAATCATTTGATTGAAGAATTCATGCTTTTGGCCAACAGAAAAGTTGCAGAATATATTGGAAAACAAAAGAAAACATTTGTTTACAGAATTCACGACGAACCAAACGAAGACAAATTAATTGCGATGCAAACCGTAATTGCTAAATTTGGCTATAAAATAGACTTTAGAAATAAAGGCGATATTTCAAAATCATTGAATGCTTTGATGGAAGAAGTAAACGGTAAAAAAGAGCAAAATTTAATTGATACTCTTGCGATTAGAAGTATGAGTAAAGCCAAGTATTCGACAGAGAATATTGGCCATTACGGATTAGCTTTTGATTATTACAGCCATTTTACATCGCCAATTCGTCGTTATCCAGACGTTATGGTACACCGTTTGTTACAGTATTACTTAGATAACGGAGCTTCTGTAGACGAAGAAACTTATGAAACAAAATGTCTGCATTGTTCAAACATGGAAAGTTTAGCAACTAATGCGGAACGTGATAGTATTAAATACATGCAGGTTAAATACATGCAGGATCACCAAGACGAAGAATTTCTTGGCGTTATTTCTGGTGTTACCGAATGGGGAATTTATGTTGAAATCGTTTCTAATAAATGCGAAGGAATGGTAAGAATCAGAGAAATAAAAGATGATTACTATACTTTTGATGAAAAACAATATGCATTGGTTGGAGCAACTTCAAACAGCATTTTGCAATTGGGAGACGAAATTTATGTTAAAGTAAAAAATGCCGATTTAGTGAAAAAACAACTTGATTTTCATTTTTTACGAAGAGCAGAATAATTATTAATTAAAAAAAATAAAAGTATGAGAAAGCTAATAATTGGAGCAACAATTTTATTTGTACAAATGTCTTTTGGCCAAGTTACCAAAGAATTAGGAGATTTTGACAGCGTTAAGGTTTACGATAAATTAAGTGTAAAATTAGTTCAGTCATCTGAAAATAAAATTGTTATAAAAGGAGCAAGAGAAGCAGAATTAGAAGCTGTTAATAAAAATGGTATTTTAAAAAATAAGAATGCCTTTTCCAAAACTTCTTTCAGGAAACGATCTTGATGTAACTTTGTATTACAAACGCATTGAATTAATCGATGTAAATGAAGGTGCAGAAGTTACAAGCAAGGAAACACTGAAAGCAACTTCATTTAAAGTAAGCGCACAAGAAGGTGGAAAAATCAACGTAGATTTGGATGTTGATAAGCTAAAAGTGAGTTCAGTTTCTGGTGGAGAAATCACTGCAACTGGTAAAGCTGATAACCTTGATGCAGGTTTAGGAGCCGGCGGTTATTTCCTTGGAAGTAAATTATTAACCTCTCAAACGAAAGTAAGCGTTTCTGCGGGCGGAAAAGCAGATGTGAATGCTTCGACCTTAGTTGATGCAAAAGTAAGCGCAGGAGGCTCTATTTACATTTATGGGAAACCAAAGCAGATAAATCAAAAAACAGTTTTTGGTGGTAAAATCGAAGAAGTAAAATAACAACTAGTATTTTGATGATAAATGATATTCTGGCTGGACTGCCATGGGGACTTTTTCTAAGCTTTATGGTAGGTCCGGTATTTTTTATACTATTAGAAACCAGCATTACAAAAGGATTCAGAGCCGCAATTGTCTTTGATTTTGGCGTAGTTCTAGGTGATATCTTTTTTATAGCAATTGCTTATTTAGGAAGTTATAGATTGATTTCCAGTTTAAAAGATAAACCCGCACTATTTATTTTTGGTGGAATTATCATGCTGGCTTATGGTATTATTTCTTTCGTAAGATTGAAAAATGACGAAAAAATTGATGAAGAAGAAATCGATCGTGATATTATAAAAAGAAATTACGGAAGTTTATTCATAAAAGGTTTTTTACTCAACGTTATTAACATCGGTGTTTTAGGATTTTGGTTAGCCGTTATTATTTCAATCGGACCAAAATTAGAAATGCAGAATTCAAGAATGATTACTTTTTTTACCGCTGTAATTATCACTTATTTATTGGTTGACTGCCTTAAAATAGTATTAGCCAAACAATTAAAATCTAAAATGACACCAACTAACATCCTAAAAATTAAGAAAGGAATTAGTATTGTTTTAATGGTTTTTGGAGTAGCTTTAATCACTCAAGGCTGGTTTCCAAAAGAAAAAGAAATGGTTCGAAATGCTTTTGAGAAGATAGAAAAGTAGTTGTTAATAACTCAAAAATATAAAATTAAGCCTCTGTATTTCAGAGGCTTTTTTGTGTTTATAACTGTTAGTTTAGAACTTTGTCAAATTTTCAAACTTTGACAAAGTTGAATCCAGTTTGTGATTCTGAAGAGGAAGCGAAAGTCTTAATCAGAATATGAGTTATAAACTCGGAGGACGAATAGTTTACTTTTGCTTCCTTTCTCAATCATAAATCTAATCAAATTTCAAAAAACAAATCTAAAGGAGGAACGAAGAATCACACTCGAAACTCGACAAATATTGGCGATTCTCTTTGCAGAATTCCTAGTGTGATTCTTCGTTCCTCAGAATGACAAGATTGTGGAAAAATTAAAAATAACAAAACTTTCAAGGCAATTTAAAGGTTTGAGTTATCGTCTGGATTCGAAGGTCATCTTTATCTAATTTTTTCTAAAAATTAAACATAAAAAAACCTTCATATTGCTTTGAAGGTTTTGAGGCATCGTCTGGATTCTAACCGATATATTTTAATTAATTTTTTCTAAAATTAGACAAAAAAAAACCTCTAAGTTTTCTTGAAGGTTTTGGGGCATCGCCTGGATTCGAACCGATATATTTTAATTAATTTTTTATAAAAAATTAAACATAAAAAAAACTGTAAGTTTCCTTGAAGTTTTGAGGCATGGTTCGGATTCGAACCGATATATTTTAATTAATTTTTTATAAAAAATTAAACATAAAAAAAACTGTAAGTTTCCTTGAAGTTTTGTGACATCGTTTGGATTCGAACCGATATATTTAATTAATTTTTTCTAAAAATTAAACATAAAAAAAACTCTAAGTTTCCTTGAAGTTTTGTGACATCGTTTGGATTCGAACCGATATATTTAATTAATTTTTTCTAAAAATTAAACATAAAAAAACCTTCAAATTGCTTTGAAGGTTTTGAGGCATCGTCCGGATTCGAACCGGAGTAGGAGCTTTTGCAGAGCCCAGCCTAGCCGCTCGGCCACGACGCCATTGCTTGAACGGATGGCAAAAGTAACTAAAATCTTTAAATTTCAAAAGTTTCAAAGTAACTATTTTAAAATTTTAAGTTTTTAATTAGAAAAATTACTTTCTAGTTTCCGTCAATTTTATGGTAACTGATTCAACATCACCGCCAATAGGAGGATTTATTTTAGAAACCCAAACTGTAGTTTTTTCTACCATTTTAATCTCTGCAAGCACTCGAATATTGATTCTTTTGGCTACATGCTCTAATAAATGCGAACGAATTGCCATTTCTTCGGTAACAATTTTGTTCAAATGAACGTAATCAACAGTGTCTAAAAGATGATCAGTTTCTGCAGATTTCTGTAAATTGGTTTTAATTTTTAGATCGACAGTGTAGTCAGATCCTATTTTTCCTTCTTCAATTAAACATCCATGGTAGGAAAAAGTGCGAATGTTTTTTAGTTTTATAACTCCCATTTTTATTATTTTATTCTTGTAGTATTTGGATCTTGGTAATTTGATGTTAAAGCTAGTATGAAAACAGTTTTCTTGTTTTCATCAACTTTAAAATGAATAGTTTAAGGAAATTTCTTTAAGGGTAAGGTTCTAACAGTATTATACTTTTCTTCAAAAAAAGGAATATTTTCTAATGTTTTACGGTAACTTTTAAATTCTAAATAGAATAATTTTCCTAATCCTTTACTTTTAGATTCATAATAATCGGCGAGCTTCATCAACTTCAAGTTTAGCTCGTGAAAGAATTTGAAGTTTAAAATTGTCTACAGCCATTTCTTATCCATTTCCTTTTCAAAATCATCCCAAGTAATATAATCTTCTGGCTTAGCGTTTTTTATACGTTCTAAAACCATTTCCTGTTGCCATTGCGGAACTTCATTCTCTATGTTTTCATTGATAGAAACATCTGGAACATGTTTAAAAAAGCTAATAAAAGTTTCGTAAAAATCGTCTGGAATTGTAACGGTTAATTGTCTCATAACTTTTAAAATTTATACAAAAATACTAATAATTTAGTTTCACGTTTAAAGTTTCACGTTTAACGCCAGTTAAGTAACTTTAAACCTGAAACCTGAAACCTTTTTTTATCTTTGCTAAAATTACTATAAAATAATGGCATCAGAAGAGAAATCACTCAATTTTATTGAACAAATCATAGAGGAAGATTTGAAATCAGGTCTTTCACAAACTAAACTTCATTTTCGTTTTCCACCAGAACCAAACGGTTATTTACACATTGGACACGCTAGTTCTATTGCTTTAAATTTTGGTTTAGGAATTGATTATCAGTCACCTGTAAATTTACGTTTTGACGATACCAATCCAGAAAAAGAAGAGCAGGAATTTGTTGATGCGATTAAAAAAGATGTAGAATGGTTGGGTTACAAATGGGCCGAAGAGCGTTATGCATCAGATTATTTTCAACAATTGTATGATTGGGCAGTTTTATTAATTAAAAAAGATAAAGCGTATGTTGATAGTCAATCTTCTGAAGATATGGCGATTCAAAAAGGGACTCCATCAACTGTAGGGACTGATAGTCCATTCAGAAACCGTTCTGTAGAAGAAAATTTAGATTTATTCGAAAGAATGAGAAACGGTGAATTTGAGGCTGGAACTCATATTCTTCGCGCAAAAATTGACATGAAATCAACCAATATGCTGATGCGTGATCCTATCATGTATAGAATTTTGCACAGGCATCATCATAGAACTGGAGATGATTGGAAAATTTATCCAATGTATGATTGGGCACACGGACAAAGTGATTATTTAGAAGAAATCTCACACTCATTTTGTACGCTAGAATTTTTGCCTCATAGAGAATTATACGATTGGTTTTTAGATCAGATTTTAGATGAAAATAGATTACGTCCAAAGCAGAGAGAATTTGCAAGACGTAACCTTTCACATACCGTTGTTAGTAAAAGAAAATTACAGCAACTAGTTAAGGAAAAGCATGTTAACGGTTGGGATGATCCAAGAATGTCAACAATTTCGGGGTTAAGAAGACGTGGTTATACAGTCGCATCTTTACGTAATTTTGCCAATACAATTGGTATTGCAAAACGTGATAATTTAATAAATGTATCGGTTTTAGAGTTTTGTATTCGTGAAGATTTGAACAAAATTGCACCTCGTGTAATGGCTGTTTTAGATCCGGTAAAATTGGTAATTACAAATTATCCTGAAGGAAAAGAGGAGTGGTTAGAAGCTGAAAATAACCAGGAAGATGAAAATGCTGGTTTCAGAAAAGTGCCATTTTCTCGTGAATTATACATCGAAAGAGAAGACTTTTTAGAAGAAGCTCCGGCTAAATTTTTCCGTTTAACTTTAGGAAAAGAAGTTCGTCTTAAAAATGCCTATATAATTAAAGGTGAAAGCGTTATAAAAGATGCTGAAGGTAATATTACAGAAATTCATGTGACTTATGATACTGATTCGTTAAGCGGAAGCGGGACAGAAGCAAGCCAAAGGAAAGTATCTGGAACCTTACATTGGGTTTCTATTTCACATGCAGTTGAAGCTGAAGTTCGTTTGTATGATCGTTTATTTACAGATGAAGCTCCAGACAGTTATAAAGACAAAAATTTCTTAGATTTTGTTAATCCAAATTCTTTAGAAATTGTAACTGGATTTGTGGAACCAAGTTTATCAACAGCTCAAAATGAAGATAAATTTCAGTTTCAACGTTTGGGTTATTTTACTGTTGATAAAGACTCAAGTGCTTCAAAATTAGTATTTAACAAAACTGTTGGATTAAAAGATGCTTGGGAAGAAAAGGGTAAAAAAGAAGAAAACAGCATTAATAATTCTTTAAAGGAAATCAACAAATATTTTAAAGTTGAAAGTAAACCAGAACGTATTGCAATTGAAAGTGCAATAGGGGAGAGCATTAAAAATGTTACTAGTTTTTCACTTTTACAGAATTCATTAAAGAAAAATATCAATAATAATAAGGCTTCATTGTTATTTGCTCAATTTATTTTGAAATATTCAACTTGGAAATCAACTGATTTTGAAGAGGAAGATGTTAAAAAATTATATTCAATGTCCTTGAAAAGTGAATCAACTTATGTTAGATCAAAAGCACTTTTAAATTTGAGAGATATTGAAGAAGTAAGTTTCAAAAATCAATATGATGATGAAATTTTGAAATTATATTCAAATCCTCCAAAAAATGCATCGGAGAGAGAAAATGAAATTCTTGCCGAAATGGTAAAGAAGTAAAATAATTAAAATCTATGGAAAAGCGCTTTTTAAAAGCGCTTTTTTATTATATCTAAAATTTATTAAAAATTAATTTTTTATAGATTTTATAAATTAAAATCAGCTTTAATAAATTAATTTTAAAGCATTTTTTTAATTCTTCCACCTCGTTAATCTTATTTGTAAAATTCGTTTAATAGAAGTCTTTATTTCAATTTTATTCCTTTTTTACTCCATTTTTAAGATTTTGATTTAGTTTTTTCTCCGACGAAATTTTTAAATAAAATTTAAGCAATAATTTCGATTAGAAAATGTTAATATAATTTTAATCTATTATAATTTTATTATTTATAGTTTATATGAATTATTTATAAAATTGATTATTTTTAATTATATATAAATTTTAACAATTAAAAATAACAGTCATAATTATTTTAAAATTCTTTCATTTCAATAATTCTGATTTAAAAAAAAGAATCGCAACTTATTTCAATTTCTTTCCTTAAAATTACCAATTTCCGTATATAAATTAATTTGATTAAAAAATCTATTATTATAAATTGTTATAATAATTAATATAATTTATAATTTATTAAATTTTAATAGTTTTTATATATTAAAAATAACTGTAATAAATTAATTTTAAAGCTGTTTTTTAATGAAGTCGATATGTAACTCATTTTTTAAATTATTGTTTATATATGATCTTTATTTTAGTTTTAGCTGTTATTTTTATCAGTTTAACGGGTTGTTAACATACAATTGTTTATAAAGTTGCTATTTTTAACTTAATAAGTAAAAGTCAGAAATGATTTTTATAAAAATTAAAATTTGCCGTTAAAGAAACTAAAATGAAATCTGGTGTTTTTAAAAACTCGTAATTTTTATAGTATCAGCTTTTCAAAATTGATTTCTTGTAAAGACAATTTTATGTTCTCATTTTTATTGTGATGTAATCTTGATAATATTTCGCGTAAAAGGTATTTTTCAAATTGTGTCATAATGTACAAAATTCCATAATGTTGAATTTGTGTGAAGCTTTAGTTTTAAAATTTCAAATCTGATCATTTTTAATTTAAATCTAATTATCATGAAAATTTTATATTTTACGCTAGCCGTGTTATTTGCAAATGTTGCAATTTCACAAACACATCAAATTACAAAACACAATGGTGAACAACTTGATGTTAATTTCATAAAAAACGAAAATGGTTTAGTTTATTATTCTTTAAACGGAAGTTCTGAAGAAGTAAAAATTAGCAAACACGCTGTTTCATCAATTACTAATAAGCAAACCAAACAAACTCAGAAAGTTTCTGATAAAATAATAGTAGATTCAAAAGACGATTACAAAATGGTTACTGTTCTGCCTCAAGAAAAGACAATAGGACTGAAGCAGGCAGACTAGTTTTACAGGTGTCTCGACAAGGACGAAAGGTGAACCGCCAATTGCTAATCAGAATCAAACTGCTATGAGAATCAAAACTAAGTCAGCTTCAAACGGTTATCCTTTTGTGAGTATCGTTGAAAAAGGTGATGGAAAGTATGAAGCGGTTTCTTATGTGTATTAAGTTTTTGTAAATAACTTTTGGTCACCAATTTATAATTCAAAAAGAAGTATCTTTATTAATCACTTAAATAAGAATATTATGTCAAATAATTCAAATACAATTGCAACAATTTTAGCTGGTGTCGCAGTAGGAGCGACAATCGGAATTTTATTTGCTCCAGACAAAGGATCAAAAACCCGAACTAAAATTAAAGAAGGAATTGATGATGCAAAACATAATTTGCAGGATTCTTTTGAAGCAAGTTCTGAAGTGCTTCGTGAAAAATTCACAAGCGCAACACATAATCTTGATGGAACGTTGAATGATTTACTTTCAAATGTAAGTCATAAAACAGAAGAAGTGATTACTTTTTTAGAATCTAAGTTGGCTGATTTAAAAGCACAAAACGCTAAACTTCAGAAATAAAATCTATTAATTTGTATAAGAAGCACATAACTTGCTTATTTTTATAAGACAGTTTTGTGCTTTTTTTATTTTAAAAAATCTAATTATGGCTTTTGAAGAATTAAAAGAGAATACTGAAAAAATCCAAGATCAAACTAAAGTTTACATAGACAGTCATTTGGCTTACTATAAACTTTGGGGTTTTAAAGTAGCAATGAAATCGACAACGTTGATTTTTAAATTTACGCTGATATTATTATGCTTTACCATGGTTTTAATTTTCGGATCTTTTGCGTGCAAGCATATGCTTTTGGAGAATTGTTCGAAAGTAATGCACTGGGATTCTTAGCAGTAGGAGGGATTTATCTTTTCTTTACAATTTTACTTTTCTTTATAAAAGATAAAATGGTTGAAGGACCAATTTTAGAGAAATTTTCAGAAATATTTTTTAACGATTAAGACTTATGGAAAAGAAAAAATACTCATCATATGCTGAAATCGACAGAGATTTGGAAATCTTAAAACTAGAAAAAGATATTAATTATCAGAGATTAGTTTTAAGTTTTCAGAGGACAAAAGAAAGCATAACACCACAAAATATTGTAAGCGGATTTGTTTCCTCGTACACAGATTACTTTAAAAATTCTTATCCGCAAATTTTACAATCTATTATACCTTTTGTTATCAATTGGTTTACAAATAAAAAAAGAGGCAATTAAGTCTCTTTTTAGTTTATTATTGTTGAACATCTGGTTGAATGTCATCTTCATATCCAGATTGAGGTTGAATTGGTTTTGGTTTTTCAACCTTTTTATTATTTTTCTTCATCATTTCTCCAACTTGGTTTGAAGCAGAGAATGAAGCAACCATATTGTTAAGCATATCACTTCCGGCTTGTGGAGAGTTTGGCGACAAAATTAAGTTAGAATTTGTATCTGCTCCAATAGCTTGTAAAGTATCATAATGTTGTGTAACTACAATTAAAGCAGAAGCTTCCTGCGAATTAATTCCAACATTGTTTAAAACTTCAACACTTTCTACAAGACCTCTTGCAATTTCACGACGTTGATCTGCAATACCTTGTCCTTGTAAACGTTTACTTTCTGCCTCAGCTTTTGCTTTTGCAACAATTCTAATTCTTGAACTTTCAGCTTCAAATTCTGCGAGCAGTTTTTTCTCTGTCGGCAGCGTTGATTCTATTCATTGCATTTTTTACCTGAATGTCTGGATCAATATCGGTAACCAAAGTATTGATGATATCGTATCCGTATGTTGACATTGCTTCGTTCAATTCACGTTTTACGGCAACTGCAATATCATCTTTTCTTTCAAAAACATCATCCAATTTTAATTTAGGAACTTCGGCACGAACTACGTCAAATACATAAGAAGTAATTTGATCATGCGGATACTCTAGTTTATAAAATGCTTCGTATACTTTTTCCTGGATCACTTTAAATTGAACTGAAACTTTCATTTTGATAAAAACGTTGTCTCTAGTTTTGGTCTCGATGATAACATCTAATTGTTGAATTTTAAGATTTACACGTCCGGCCAATCTATCAACCAACGGAATTTTAAGTTGTAATCCTGAATTTCTTACGCTATGGAATTTTCCAAATCGTTCGATAATTACAGAACTCTGCTGTTTTACAGTAAAGAAAGACGACATGAAAATGAAGAATGCCAATACTAAAAAGATAATAAATGCTGTACTCATGGTGATATAGTTTATGTTTATGAATTCGGTAAATTACGAAAATTCTTCTAAAATAAAATTTTTAAACATTAAAAAAACGCTAAGAACATTTATTAGATGTTTCTTAGCGTTTAGTTTAAATTTGAAATTATTTCTAAATTCTCTTAATATCTCAATAATCAAATATTATAATGTTGTTATTGCTTTTTGAATTCTTGCAATAGTTTCTTCTTTTCCAATAATTTCAACAATGTCAAATAGGTGAGGACCTTTAAGAGCTCCAACCAAACTTAAACGGAAAGGCCGCATTACTTTACCCATTCCAATTTCATTTTTAGTTAACCAGTCTTTTACGATTGCTTCGATATTTGCAGAATCAAAACCTTCAATATATTCAAGAGTTGAAATCAATTCCTGCATTAAAGCCGGAGTTTCTTCCTTCCAATTTTTGCTTGCTTTTTCATCATATGATGTTGGTGCCTGGAAAAAGAAATCAGTTAAATCCCAAAATTCAGAAACAAAATGAGCTCTTTCTTTAATCAAAGAAACAATTCTTGTAACGTCATATTTAGAAACATCAACACCTTTTTCTATCAAAATAGGAGAGAAGCTTTTCGCTAAATCTGCATCATTTTGTTTGATTAAGTATTGGTGATTAAACCATTTATTTTTCTCTGGATCAAATTTAGCTCCAGCTTTATGAACTCTATTTAAGTCAAAAGCTTCTGCTAATTCTTCTAATGAAAATATTTCTTTTTCGGTTCCATCGTTCCATCCTAATAAAGCAAGGAAGTTTACAACGGCTTCAGGAAAAAATCCTTTCTCTCTATATCCAGATGAAACTCCTTCTTCCGTTTTCCATTCTAAAGGAAATACCGGGAATCCCATTTTATCTCCATCTCTTTTTGATAATTTTCCATTTCCAACTGGTTTTAAAATCAAAGGTAAATGAGCAAATTCTGGAGCTTCCCAACCAAATGCTTTGTATAATAAAACGTGAAGTGGCATAGACGGTAACCATTCTTCACCACGAATAACATGTGAAGTTTCCATCAAATGATCATCTACAATATTGGCTAAATGATACGTTGGCATTCCGTCACTTTTAAATAAAACTTTATCATCAAGTAAACTTGTTTCAAATTTTACATCACCACGAATGATATCTTTTAAGTGTAAAGTTTCATCAACCGGAGTTTTAAAACGAATCACATAATGTTCTCCATTTGCAATTCTTTTAGCAACTTCATCAGCAGAAATTACTAACGAAGTATCCAATTTTTCACGAATGCTGTGATTGTAGATAAATGTTTTTCCTTCTGCTTCTTGTTCTTTTCTCAAAGCGTCCAAAGATTCTGGAGTATCAAAAGCATAATATGCCCAGCCAGAATTAATCAATTGATCTGCATATTGCTGATATAATTCTTTACGTTCGCTTTGTCTGTATGGACCAAATTTTTCGTTTTTTCCAACTGTTTCTTCAGGAGCAATTCCTAACCATTCCAAAGCTTCCATAATGTAAGCTTCTGCACCTGGAACAAAACGCGTTTGGTCTGTATCTTCAATTCGAAGATAAAAAACACCGTTATGTTTTTTGGCAAATAAATAATTAAATAGGGCAGTACGAACGCCGCCAATATGTAATGGTCCAGTTGGACTTGGTGCAAAACGCACACGAACTTGCTTTGACATTTGTTTAAAATTTTGTTGCAAAGATACGATATTAGTCAAAAAGCCGAAAGTCGAAAGTCTGAAAGGTTTTTAGCTGTGTGCTAAACTTTTGACTTTCGACTTTTGGCTTTCAGACTTATTATTATAATTACTACTTTTATAGGTTATAATTAAAACAGATTTACTTTGAAAACAACATCTGCTATATACCAGAAGCTGGAGGCTTTCATTAAGAAATATTATACCAACGAATTGATAAAAGGATTGCTTCTTTTTACTGGTTTTGGTTTATTGTATTTTTTATTTACGCTTTTTATAGAATACTTTCTTTGGTTGAAACCGCTAGGAAGAACATTTCTTTTCTGGATATTTATTGCAGTAGAAGTTTTCCTTTTAGTACGTTTAATTATTTTTCCGTTGTTTAAATTATTTAAACTTCAGAAAGGAATAGATTATACTCAGGCATCTAAAATTATTGGAAATCATTTTACAGAGGTAAGTGATAAACTGACTAACTTTTTACAATTGTCATCTGATAATAATGCTGAAAGTTCAGAATTGGTTTTGGCATCAATTGAACAAAAAGCCAATTCTTTGCGACCAATTCCTTTTGGAAATGCCATCAATTTTAAAGCCAATAAAAAGTATCTGCCTTTAGCTTTAGTTCCAATTTTACTTTTTGCAGTGTTTTATATTTCTGGAAATAGTAATATAATTTCTCAGAGTTTGAATAGAGTAGTGCATTTCAATTCCGCTTTTTTACCGCCGGCTCCATTTAAATTTGTAGTTCTGAATTCGAATTTACAAGCAGAGCAGAATAAAGATTTCGTTATCAAAATGGAATCGGTTGGGAATGTTGTTCCAGAGAATGTGATGATTCATATTGGTGACGAAAGTTATTTTATGGAATCTCCTCAAGCTGGAAAGTTTGAATTTAAAATAGAAAAACCAGTTGAAGATATTCGTTTTTCTTTCGAAGGAAATAAGGTAGTTTCTGAAGATTATGAATTGAAAGTGATCACCGTTCCATCTATTGCAAACTTCGAAATGGTTTTGAATTTTCCTTATTATCTAAAGAAAAAACAGGAAACAATTCAAGGTACAGGTAATGCAATTTTACCAGAAGGAACAACTGTAACATGGAGAATGAATACTAAATCTACTCAAGAAGTTATTTGGAAAAGAGATAATGAAGTTTTTAGATTTAATAAAGTAGAAAATGAGTTTAAATTAGCTAAAAATATTAGTCAAAATACAGAATATCAAATTCTTACGTCAAATAACAAGGTTAAAAACTACGAAAAACTAGATTATCAGCTGTCTGTTATCAAGGATCAGTTTCCAACGATCAATGTGGGTCCTGCACCAGATAGTTTGAAGCTAGATAAGAATTATATTCTAGGAAGATTGGGTGACGATTACGGACTTTCGAAACTTCAAATTGTATACTACGAACGTAACAAACCACAGTCTGCTAAACGTGGAAACATTCCTGTAAAGGCAGGAGTATTTGATCAGTTTGTTTTTAATTTTCCAAGTAATCTTCCAGTAGTGGAAGGAGTTTCATACGAATACTATTTTGAAGTTTTTGATAATGATGCTCCACATAATTTTAAAAGTACAAAGTCTTCTGTATTTTCAGATCGCGTTGCTACAACTGATGAAATTCAGGATCAGGAATTACAACAGCAAAATCAAAATATTAATAGTTTATCTAAATCTTTAAAGAACCAAAACAAGCAGATTTCAGAAATGGATAAGCTTCAAAATACAGGCAAAGAAAAAGATAATTTAGAGTTTAAAGATCAGCAGAAGATCAATGATTTTATCAAACGTCAGAAACAACAAGACGAAATGATGAAACAATTTTCTGAGAAAATGAATCAGAATTTAGATAAATTCAAGTCGGATAAAAAAGATAAAACGGCCGATGATTTACAAAAGCGTTTGGATAATGCTCAGAAAGATTTAGAAAAGAATCAAAAGTTATTAGATGAATTGAAGAACTTGAACGATAAATTAAATAGTGAAGAACTTTTTGATAAGATGGAAAAGTTCAAACAAATTAGTAAAAACCAATCTCGTAATTTAGAACAATTGGTAGAATTAACCAAGCGTTTTTACGTTTCAAAGAAAGCAGAACAAGTTGCCGAGAAACTAAATAAATTAGCAGATCAGCAAGAACAACTTTCAAACAAAGAGAAAGAAAACACAAAAGAGAAGCAGGATGAAATCAATAAATCTTTTGATAAAATTCAAGAAGATTTAAAGGATTTAAAAGAGGAAAATAAAACTTTAAAAGCACCATTAGATATTCCGTCTGATGCTTCTAAAGAAAAAGATGTTGACAATGATCTTCAAAAAGCAACTGAAGAATTGAGTAAAAAGAATACTTCTTCGGCTAAGCCAAAACAGAAAAGTGCTTCTAAGAAAATGAAAAGCATGGCTCAGGAAATGCAGAGCGAAATGGAAGGCGGAGAGCAGGAACAATTGGAAGAAGATGTAGCAATGCTTCGCCAGATTCTGGATAACCTTTTGGCATATTCTTTATCACAGGAAGATGTAATGAAACAGTTTAAATCTATGAAATTAGGTTCTTCTGCCTTTACAAAAAACATTAAAATTCAGCAGAATTTAAAACAACAGTTCAGACATGTTGATGATAGTTTGTTTGCGCTTTCACTTCGTAACCCTAAAGTAGCAGAAGATGTAACTAAGGAAATTGGAAACGTGCATTATAATATGGACAAGGCTTTAGAAACACTAACTGATGTTCAGATTCCAAGAGGTGTTTCACATCAACAATATGCTGTTTCATCTGCAAATAAGCTAGCCGATTTCTTAAGTGATTTATTGAATAATATGCAGATGTCTATGTCTAAACCGGGTACTGGAAAACCTAAACCAGGAGATGGACAAGGAATGCAATTGCCAGATATTATTCAGAAACAAAAAGGACTTGCTGATAAAATGAAAGAAGGAATGAAGTCTGGTCAAAAGCCTGGCGATAAACCTGGAGAAGGTCAAGATGGAAAATCTGGACAAGGGCAAAGTGGTCAAGGTAAAGAAGGGCAGGGAAAAGATGGACAAGGTAAAGGTGGTGATAAAGGTTCTTCTGGTAAAGATGGCAAAAGCGGAAAAGGAGAGAAGAATGGAAAAGAAGGTGAAGATGGAGAGGGAGATGCAGAAGCTATAATGGAAATATACAAAGAGCAAGTTAAGTTGCGTGAAGCTCTGCAAAAAGAATTAGCAAAGAAAGGTTTAGATTCTCAAGGTAAGTCTGTAATAGATCAGATGAAACAGTCTGAAAAACAGATTTTAAATAAGGGATTTAAAAATGAAAATTTACAACGCATCTTAAATATTCAGCAGGAGTTATGGAAATTAAACAATGCAGTTCAACAGCAAGGACAAGACACACAAAGACAATCTGAATCTAATAAAGCTGATTTCAACAACAGAACAAATGCATTGCCAAGTTCATTATTGGAATATTTAAACAGTGTAGAGATATTAAACAGACAATCACTACCTTTGCGCTCAAATTTTAATCAAAAAGTTCAAGAATACTTTAATACAAAATGATAAATTTTAATTACGAAACTGATTTTACATTAGGAGACGAGCAGGCTTTTAGCGACTGGCTTAGTGCTGTAATTGTTTCTGAAAACAAGAATGAGGGAGAGATCAATTATATATTTTGTGATGATGATTATCTTCATAAAATAAATGTGGAATATTTAGACCACGATACACTTACAGATATTATCAGTTTTGATTATACTGTTGGCAACGAGTTGAATGGCGATATTTTTGTATCTGTAGAACGTGTTGCAGATAACGCAAAAGACTTCAATGTTTCTTTTGCAGAAGAACTCAAAAGAGTTTTGTCTCATGGTATTCTTCATTACTGTGGATACAAAGATAAAACAGAAGATGATGCTCAATTAATGAGATCTAAAGAAGAAGAAAAAATGAAGATGTTTCACGTGGAACAGTAGATTAAATATCAAATTTAAAAATTTAAAATTCTTTTTGTTTCACGTGGAACACGGCTATATTTTAAATCTTTTTATAAACGTTTCACGTGGAACAATTAGATTTAAGATTTTCTGAATAGAATGTATTAAAGTGTTTCACGTGGAACATATAAAATAAGTTTTTAAGGGTTTTTAATTTTTAGCCGTTATGTATTTTTTTTATATGTTCCACGTGGAACAGATTTTTAAAAGTGAAATCAAGGTTTGAATTTGAATTTGAAATTTTTTAAATTTTTAAATTTTTAAATTTTTAAATTTTAAATATTGCGCTTTAGCGCCGTTCCACGTGGAACAAGTTTTTAAGTTGAGATCAGAATTTTAGATTTTATATTGGAATTTGAATATTGAAATTTAAGTATTGCGCGTAAGCGCCGTTCCACGTGGAACAAGAAAAATAAATTTAATTCTAAAACATCGCGTTAGCGATTTTTTTGGAGAATAATAAAACAAAATGTTTTTAGAAGAATACGATGTTATTGTGGTTGGTGCAGGCCATGCTGGTTCTGAAGTCGCGGCAGCTACCGCAAATTTAGGATCAAAAACTTTATTGGTTACAATGAGTTTGCAGAATATTGCACAAATGTCTTGTAATCCTGCCATGGGTGGAATTGCAAAAGGACAGATCGTTCGTGAAATTGATGCGCTTGGTGGATACTCTGGAATTGTTTCTGATAAAACAGCAATTCAGTTTAAGATGTTGAATAAATCGAAAGGACCTGCAATGTGGTCTCCGAGAGTTCAAAGTGACAGAATGCGTTTTGCTGAAGAATGGAGAATGATGTTGGAGGGAACTCCAAATTTGGATTTTTATCAGGAAATGGTAAAAGGTCTGATTATCGAGAACGGAAAGATAAAAGGAATTAGAACTTCACTTGGTGTGGAGATTCGTTCCAAATCTGTTGTTTTGACAAACGGAACTTTTTTGAACGGTTTAATTCATATAGGAGAAAAACAATTCGGCGGAGGAAGAGCAGGAGAAAGTGCTCGCAACCGGAATCACCGAAGATTTGATTAAAGCAGGTTTTGAAGCAGGAAGGATGAAAACGGGAACGCCGCCTCGAGTAGATGGACGTTCTTTAGATTATTCTAAAATGAACGAAGAAAAAGGAGACGCGAAGCCGTCTAAATTTTCTTATTCAGATATCACTGCTCCATTAACGCATCAACGTTCTTGCCACATGACATACACGTCTTTGGATGTTCATGATATTTTGAGAGAAGGTTTTGATCGTTCTCCAATGTTCAACGGAAGAATCAAAAGTTTAGGACCAAGATATTGTCCGTCGATTGAAGATAAAATAAATCGTTTTGCAGATAAAGAGCGTCATCAATTATTTGTAGAACCGGAAGGATGGAATACGTGTGAAGTTTATGTAAACGGATTTTCAACTTCACTTCCTGAAGATATTCAATTTAAAGCGCTTCGTTCTGTAGCAGGTTTTGAGAATGTAAAATTCTTTAGACCTGGTTATGCAATCGAATATGATTTCTTCCCACCAACACAATTGAAACATACTTTGGAAACAAAGTTGGTTGAAGGTTTATATTTTGCTGGACAAATTAATGGAACGACAGGATATGAAGAAGTGACTTCTCAAGGTTTGATGGCTGGAATAAATGCACATTTAAAAGTTCATGAAAAAGATCCTTTGATTTTAAAACGTGATGAAGCATATATTGGAGTTTTGATTGATGACTTGATTACGAAAGGAACGGAAGAACCGTATCGTATGTTTACGTCAAGAGCAGAGTATAGAACTTTGTCGCGCCAAGACAATGCCGATTTTAGATTAACGCCAATGTCGCATGAAATTGGTTTAGCTTCTGAGGATCGTCTTCGTAGAATGGAACGTAAACTAAACGAATCTGAAAAGATGGTTTCATTCTTTAAAGAAACAAGTGTCAGTATTGCGGAAACAAATCCAATTTTGGAAGCGAAAGAATCTGCACCAATAACGCAGGGAGATAAAATGTTTAAGATTTTTTCTCGTCCGCAAGTTGAATTGGAGGATATGGTGAAATTTGAAAAGGTATCATCATATATTCAAGAGAATGATTTGGATGAAGAAATTGTTGAACAGGCAGTAATCCAAGTTAAATATTCTGGTTATATCGAAAAAGAAAGAAATAATGCGGATAAACTAAATCGTTTGGAAGAAGTAAAAATCCCAGAAAATTTCGATTATAATAAAATTAAGTCAATGTCTATTGAAGCAAAACAAAAATTGAGCAAGATTCGTCCTGTTACAATTTCGCAAGCTTCTAGAATCAGCGGAGTGTCACCAAGTGATATTTCCGTTCTTTTGATTTACATGGGAAGATAAAGAGTATACAGGCGCAGTTTTAGAGGGCAGTTTTACTGCGACTGAAAATTGCGACTTTAAACTAAATTGTTCCACGTGAAACTATTTATGATTTTACAGTATTTTTAAGAAGAGAAAATCTAAATCTAAAATATTTTTTGTTCCACGTGAAACCTTTAATTAAAAAAGTGGACTGTAAACAATAAAGGTTGTGGAAGAAGATGATCTTTTGAAATAAAAACATTGTGCAAATGAGAAATAATCAATATCTAGTTCAATTTTTGATGAAACAATTCAGGAATTCGAATCGTACGTAAGTGCGATAAAAGATTAAAAGTCACTTATTGATTAATTCTGAAATGAAATTCAAGTTGGCATATGCTTTTTTCGTGAGTTGAAATTTCGATTGTAATTATGTTGAATTTTAAAATTGAAGGAAGAGGTTAGGAATTATTTTCATTAGAAGAAATTAAAAACAATTATTTCCTAAACCGATAGGTTGTAGATCACGAAATGATATCAAGAAAAAATGGAGACGAATGTAAACTCCATTGCAGTTTTATGTTTAAATGAATATCTGTTTAGAAAGATAAAAAGAATTGAAAAATTAAAAAGTTAATGCAGTTAAATAAACTGGACAAAAAACAAATAAAGATAAAATCCTAAAAATGAAAAATTTTCGTTTTTAGGATTTGCTATAAATTAAACCCAAATATCTAGAATTAAAAAATGGACGTTTTAAATAAAAAACACTTTCTTACAGTAAAAGACCATTCTGTTTCAAAAGAAATTTTTGATTTGTATTATGATGAAGAATTAGATATGCTGATTACTTCACCACAGCCAGAACTTCATAATCTGGGAAAATATTACGAAAGCGAAGATTACATTTCACATACAGACAACAAACGTTCGTTATTTGAAAAAGCCTATCATTTTGTAAAAAATATTGCGCTTCAAAATAAATTAAACCTGATTAATGCTCAACAACCTCAAAAAGGAAAAATTCTAGACATTGGTGCCGGAACTGGGGATTTTTTGTTGACAGCAAAAAATAACGGCTGGGAAACAATTGGAGTAGAACCAAGCGAAAGAGCAAAAAATATTGCACAGCAAAAAGGGATTTCTTTTGTGGAAGATACAAGCTTTTTAGAAAATAATTCCTTAGACGTGATTACCATGTGGCACGTCTTGGAACACGTTCCAAATTTAGAACTTCAGATCCAAGAATTAAAGCGATTGTTAAAGCCAACTGGAACATTAATTATTGCGGTTCCAAATTTCAAATCGTTTGATGCAAATCATTATCAAACTTTTTGGGCCGCTTATGATGTGCCGATTCACTTTTGGCATTTTTCTAAAAAATCGATTCAGTCGCTTTTTGAAAAGGTAGATATGAAATTAGAAAAAATACTTCCAATGAAATTTGATTCGTTTTATGTGAGCCTTTTATCAGAGAAATACAAAACAGGAAAAATGAATTATATCAAAGCTTTTTTCATTGGTTTAAAGTCAAATTTGAAAGCAAATAAAACAAACGAATTTTCATCGCACATTTACGTGTTGAAAAATAAATAAGATAAAAAATCTAAAATAAGCTATTTTGCCCGAAAAGGATAATATGGCTTTTTTTGGTTAAAAGCAATTCTAGAAAGATCAATTTAATTGTAATAGTGTCGGTTTATTGTTATTATTTTTTCTATAAATAAAAACAATATCATAAAATTTGCGCATTTTTTAAACTTTATGCTGATGCTATTGATTTTTTTATATTTTTGTCTTTAATACTTAAAAAAAATAGAATTAAAAAAAATGAAAAAAGCATTAGTTATTATCGCACTTTCAGTTTTCGCAGTTTCTTGTAACAAAACAGCAGAGGTAAAGGAAGTAAAAACAGCTTACGTGGATACTTCGGTTTTGATGAAAGAGTACACTGAAGCAAAAGATTTAGAGGCAAAATACAAAGCTCAAGCGGAAGAAAAAGGAAGACAATTACAAGCTGAAATTTCACGTTTTAAACAAGACGTCGCTAATTTTCAAAGTCAAGCACAGGCAAATGGTCAAGCTTGGGCGCAAGAAAGAGGAGCTGAATTGCAAAAGAGAGAGCAACAATTAGGTTATGCTCAACAACAATTAGCACAGCAATTACAACAAGAAAGTGGTGTAGAAATGGATTCTCTTGTTAGCGGTGTTAAAAAATTCATCAAAGATTACGGAAAGAAAAACGGTTACTCTTACATCTACGGAACTGGAGATGCTCGCAACAGTTTTGTATGCTGAAGATAAATATGATATCACAAAAGCGATTATCAAAGAATTAAACGATAAGTATAAAGCAGAGCCTAAAACAGATGCAAAACCAGCAACTGAAACTAAAGAAGGCGAAGCAAAAAAATAAAAAAATAAAAAACTACCAAACTAACTAAATTACTGAAAACCTAAATCCACTGCGATTTAGGTTTTTTCTTTTTATAAAAATGCGGTAATTTTCTTTTTTAATACAAGCCCAATGCAAAACGTTTCAGAAGCATGACTTACACCTTGCAATTCATTAATCAGACTCAAAAATCCATATTCCTGACGGGTAAAGCAGGAACAGGAAAAACTACGCTTTTGCGCGAAATCATAGCTACGACTCACAAAAACACAGTAGTCGTAGCGCCAACTGGAATTGCCGCTTTAAATGCTGGCGGCGTAACGATTCATTCTATGTTTCAGCTTCCTTTTTCGGCATTTATCCCGTCTTACGAAGGGAGTGCACAATTTACAGAAACAGTGAAGTTTGAAAATAAAGAATCACTTCGACGTCATTTCAAAATGAACAACGTCAAGCGAAATGTGATTCGCAATATGGAACTGCTGATTATTGATGAAGTAAGTATGCTTCGTGGGGATTTGCTGGATGCGGTCGATTTCATGATGCAGTCTGTCCGCAGAAACAGCCAGGCTTTCGGGGGCGTGCAGGTTCTGTTTATTGGAGATTTACTGCAATTGCCTCCCGTAATTCGAGATGAAGAGTGGCGTACTTTGAGAAATTACTACAAAGGGAAATTCTTTTTTCATTCTCATGTCTTGCAACTCAACCCGCCTATTTATATTGAATTGTCTAAAATCTACAGACAAACGGATGACACTTTTATTTCGGTTTTGAATAATCTGCGTAATAATCAGATCACACCACAGGACATTGCTGTTCTAAATCAATACGTTAAGCCTGATTTCGATTTCAAAGAGAATAAAGGCTACATAACGCTTACAACGCATAATGCTAAAGCGGATTCAATTAACTATCAGTCAATCAATGATTTAGACGGAAAAGAATATTTGTATACACCTTTTGTAGTTGGCGATTTCCCTGAAAAGATATTTCCTGTAGAAGAAGAATTGAAATTGAAGATTGGCGCTCAGATCATGTTCGTTAAGAATGACTTATCATTTGAGAAGAGATATTTCAACGGAAAAATGGGTGTAATCAAATCTCTTTCTGATGAAGAAATTTTTGTTCATTTTCCGGAGGAGAATATTACACTCGAAGTAGAGAAGTACGAATGGAAAAATATCCGCTACAAAGTCAATGAACAAACTAAAGAAATCGAAGAAGAGGTTTTGGGAACCTTCGCACATTATCCAATCAAATTGGCTTGGGCGATTACGGTGCATAAAAGTCAGGGTTTAACTTTTGACAAAGTCGCGCTCGATGTATCGCAAGTTTTTCTGCCTGGACAGGCGTATGTAGCACTTTCGCGTTTACGTTCGTTAAACGGTCTTATTTTGCTTTCTCCGATGCAGATGAATGGCATTTCCAACGACCAAGATGTAATGGATTATGCTTTGAATAAAGCGACTGAAGAAGTTTTAAAAAACTCTCTTCATTTTGAAACCAAGAATTTTATTCATAACTATTTGGTAAACAGTTTCAATTGGACCGAATTGGCGCAAGAATGGCGAAACCATCGTTTTAGTTATAACGAAAATGCGGCCGGTTCAGAAAAATCGAAACATTCCGCTTGGGCGCATAAACGTTTGGAAATAATCGAACAGCTTTTAGAGCCTTCGCTGAAATTTATCATTCAGCTGAATAAAATTTTCAATAAAGAAACTGTCGATTTATTTTTTGTGAAAGAAAGAGTAGAGGCGACCTACGATTATTTTTTCAAACCAATGGATAAATTGGTCGATGATTTAATTTATAAAATGGCTGAAATACAGAAATTTAAAAAAGTAAAAGAGTTTTATGAAGAGCTTAATTTTTTAGAAGATCTGCAGACAAAAGCGGTTTTGCGTTTACTAAAAGCAAAGTTACTGCTTGAAGTTGTAGTTTCTGGTGAGGCAATTTCTAAAGAAAAATTATCGTCGCCATTAATTAGAAATTATAAAACCAACAAAGCAGAAAGGATTCGAGAAGAGCTTAAAATAACAAATACAGACATTTTTAGAACAGAAGAACCCGTTGTTCGGTACAAAGCGACTAAAGCGGAGAAAAGTGAGCTTAAAACGGCTAAAAAAACCACAGTTGAAGAAACGCACGATTTATGGCTGGAGAAAAATTCTGTCGAAGATATCGCAAGAATGCGTAAATTGAATGTTCAAACTATTGAAGGACATTTGATAAGACTTATTCAAGCAAAGAAAATTGATATTAACGAAGTTTTGCCGTATGATAAAATTTTGGCTTTGCGAGAAGCATTTCAATTTTATCAGGAAGAATCTCTAAGCGGTTTGAAAGAAAAACATGGAGATGAATTTACCTGGGATGAATTAAAAATGTTCAAAGCCAGTATAAATTAATTTTTGAACGTCCCACGTGAAACATCATTTTCGTTTTTCAAAAAATTGATTCCTAACGCATTAAATTATTTTGGATATGAAAATAGTTCGATTTTTTTTAGTTTTTTTGATCTTTTGCAGTTTCAGTATGAAGGCTCAAGATCTGAAACCAGAATATCAAAAAATGATTTCGAAATTTATTTTGGAAGTAAAAAATGGCAATAAAACGGCAGTTTCAAATCGCGTAAAATTTCCGTTAAAGAGAGAGGTTCCAATTCCTGCGGTAAAAAATAAAGCAGATTTTGTAAAGAGATACAATCAAATTTTTGATGCAGTTTTAATTGAAAAAATTACCAAATCGAATCCCGCAAAAGATTGGTCAGAAATGGGCTGGCGCGGCATAATGCTCAATCAAGGCGATTTGTGGATTGATACCGATGGAAAAATTACGGCAGTAAATTACCAGTCAAAAGCAGAAGAAAAATTAAAAAATTCGCTGATAGCTTCGGAGAAAAAAGTGTAAACGGCGCAATTTCAGATTTTAAAGAACCTGTTGCGATTCTTGAAACTTCAAAGTTCAGAATTAGAATTGATGATTTGGGAAATGATAAATTTCGATATGCATCTTGGTCGATCAAAAAGAAAATGACCGATACTCCAGATTTAATAATAGAGAACGGTATTTTTTATGCCGACGGTACAGGTGGAAATCATCACTACGAATTTAAGAAAGGTGATTTTCGATATGAATGCCACTTTATCGTTTTGGGCGAAAAAAATTCGGCGCCTGCGGCGTTAATTATATATCAAGCGGGGAAAAAAATTCTTTCTCAAAATGCGAAGATTGTTTCACGATAAACACACTAAAAAAACCTAATTCAGAACGAATTAGGCTTTTTTTATTAAATAGCTGACATCACTTTTTCAAGCTCTTTTTCCTGAGTAATTTGAGTCAATTTCAGTTTCTGGATATTGACATCATTTTCCTTTGTCTTAATTTTTTGTTTTTGAATCTCTTCATCAGAAACAACAGTGGTTGTTATTTTGTTTTCGATTTTTTGGTTTGCAAGTTCAAGTTTGCTGATTTTTTCCTTGGTTGCTTTTAAATTGTTTTCAGATTTAGAAAGATTTTTCTTTTTGGTTTCCCATTCTTTCTGTTCTTTTTTCAACTGCTCAATTTTATCATCCAATATTTTATGATTTTCTTTTAGCAGTTTTTGAGTTTGAGCATCCGCATTTTTCAACTCCAATTCCTGTGCGTTATTGGTTTGAATCTGCTGTGCAAAAAAAGACTGTGAATTAAGTAATAACAAGATTACTAGTGTTTTGAAGATTTTATCCATTTTGTTTAAATTTAATGGAACGAATTTATTCGAAGTGATCCTCAAAGATTACCAGTGAAATTTTTTAAAATAACAGAATAGGACAAAAAAAATCCCGTTCGAAAGAACAGGATTTTGAAGTTTTATAAGTTTTCGACCAGAATCCAAGCTTGTGGATTTTCGCCTTTTTGGATTTCTTTTTGAGCTTGTTCAGCCTCTCTCATTGTTGAATAACTTCCGTACAAAACAGGGAATAAGCCGTGTTTGTTTTCTTTCAGCATTCTAGCATTAAAACCATCTTTGATTAATTGGTTATAAGCTTTTTTTGCATTTTGTTCACTTCTAAAAGCACCAGCCATAATATGATACGGCATTGTTGGTTCAGCAATTTCAACTTTCGCAGAATCTACAGAAAGCGTTACTGCCGGAAGAGGGCTTTTGATAAAAAACGTAGCTTCTTGAATTTTGTTTTCTACTTTTTTCTGAACTGATTTTTCTACCAAAAGTGTTTGATTATCAATTTGGTTTTGGTACAAAGGATAACCAATACTTCCTGTAATTCCAAGTCCTAAAACTAGAATTGCGGCGTATCTTAAAAACGGATTTGAAGATTTAGTTTGTTCTTCATTTTCATATAATAAAACAGCTTCTTTTTCTTTCGTCGCGATCTTTTCGATTTTTTTCTCGAAAGCTTCTTTTTTCACCATCGGAGAAACAAACGGACTTAATCCAAAAGAAGTTGACAAATAATTAGTCTGATCGTTTGGTGTGAAAATGATATTGCTTTCAGAGTTCAAGCGTAATTCTCCAATATTTTTTAAAAGGATTACTTCATTTTCTTCTAAAGTTTTTTTCCAGTTCAAAACCTCAAACGCAATAGCGCTAACAGCAAAACCATAAGATGTTTTTTCTGCCTGAGCGATATGATTTGCAAGTAAACCGTCGTTGTTTTTCAAACGGCTGTTGAATGAAATGGTTTTTTTTGGAGGAAAAAACGAATTAGTGCTTTCATTTAGTCGCGCCGAATGAATTTCTGTTAAAAATGCACCAAACCCTGGAACCGTTACACACTGATAACGATACAATAACTGCGAGATATATACTTCGATTTTCATAGTAACAAAGTTATGCATCGCTTATAGTTATCAAAATTTTATTCACAATTTTTATTAACAATTCGGAATTATTTTTAGACAATTCGTTTTCAAATATTTAGCTCAATGTTTGTGCTGATTTATAAATTCGAATTCATTTTAATTATAAATATTATTAAGAAATTACTTTGTTTTAATGATCTTTGTGCTTCAAAAAAAGTAAAATAGTTTTTTCTATTTTACATAATGTTTTATAAAATGACAGATCAAGAATTATTTTATTTGCTGGCTTTGTTAAAGGTTGATGGAGTGGGAGATATAATGGGAAAAAAACTGCTCACTTCTTTTGGAAATGCTCAGGCTATATTTACGGCAAAAAATAATCAATTGGTCGCGGTTGATGGTATTGGAACGGTCTTATTAAAAAATTTAAAAGATAAAAGCATTTTTGAAAAGGCAGAACGAGAACTAGAATTTATAAAAAAGAATGATATTCAGATTTCTTTTTTTCAGGATGAAACGTACCCGGAAAGACTTAAGCATTGTATTGATGCGCCAATTTTAATATTTACAGCTGGAAATATCGATTTTAAAAGCAAGAAAATAATTAGTATTGTGGGAACGCGTCAGATAACATCTTATGGTGCGGAATTCTGCCGTAAACTAATCGAAGATCTTGCTCCCTTAGATCCTGTAATTGTAAGCGGATTTGCCTATGGAGTTGATATAGTCGCACATCAAGCCGCGATGGATCATAACCTGCAGACTATTGGAGTTTTGGCGCATGGTTTAAATCAGATTTATCCAAGAACGCATAAAAAATATATGGCGCGGATGGAGGAGAATGGCGGTTTTATAACGGAATTTTGGAGTGATTCGAATCCAGATAAAGAGAAATTCGTGCGGCGAAACCGAATCGTGGCCGGCATGACAGAAGCAACAATTGTCATTGAATCTGCAGATAAAGGAGGTTCACTGATAACAGCCAATATGGCAAACGAATATAACCGAGATGTATTTGCAGTGCCTGGACGAATTACCGATAAATACAGTCAAGGCTGTAATAATTTGATTAAGACTCAGAAAGCAAATGTATTAACAGACGCGACCGATTTGGTTTATATGCTGAATTGGGATATTAAAGAAAAACCTAAAAGCATTCAGAAACAGCTTTTTATCGAATTGGATGTTGATGAACAAAAAATCTATGATTTTCTTCTAAAAAATGGAAAGGAATTACTGGATACAATAGCGGTTAAATGTGATTTTCCAATTTACAAAATGTCTGGAATTCTCATAAATATGGAACTCAAAGGCATTATTAGGTCACTTCCTGGAAAACTTTTTGAGGTAATTTAACGCAGAAAATCTGTCACTATTTATTTTTAAAATGTTTGTATAATTTGTACAGAATAAAAATGAGCAGTAGTCCAAAAATGATATTCAGAATCGGGAACAAGTACGGAGGAGCATCATAGTTTTCAATATATTTATTCATCTTTTTTATTGTTTTAAAAGATTAATAAACATGAAGTTACAAAAAATATGATTCATAAAAAAACGTTGAAAGGTTTTGATACCATTTCAACGTTTTTTATTTATTAAATCTTTTGGGATTTACACTTATTTACCAAATCCTAAAACTTCTCGAACTTTTGCTAAAACACCATCAGCTATAACAGAAGCTTTTGCGGCACCTTTTTTCAATAGCGCATCTACCTCTTCAAGGTTGTTGATGTAGTAATTGTATTTCTCTCTTTCAGTTTTAAATCTTTCTGTAATCAATTCAAACAAAGCTTGTTTGGCGTGGCCATAACCATAATTTCCGCCTAAATAATTTGCTCTCATTTCGGCAATCTGCGCTTCATTTCCTAGCAGAGAATAAATAGCAAATGCGTTGCAGGTATCAGGATTTTTTGGATCTTCAAGAGGTGTGCTGTCCGTTTCAATACTCATTACTTGTTTGCGTAATGCTTTGTCATCCAAGAAAATATTGATAATATTATTGGCAGATTTACTCATTTTACCTCCGTTTGTTCCAGGAATCAGCATAATGTTTTCTTGAATTTTTGCTTCAGGAATTACAAACGTTTCACCCATTTGGTGGTTGAAACGAGAAGCAACATCACGGGTAATTTCTAAATGCTTGCAGACTGATCTTTTCCAACGGGAACAAATTCAGCGTCATACAATAAAATATCTGCGACCATTAACATTGGGTAAGTAAAAAGTCCAGCGTTTACGTCGTCTAAACGATCGGCCTTATCTTTAAAAGAATGTGCTAAAGTCAATCTTTGGAACGGAAAAAAGCGACTCAAATACCAAGTCAATTCTGTAGTCTGCACCACATCCGATTGTCTGTAAAACGTTACTTTTTCAGGATTCAAACCACATGCCAGCCAAGCCGCTGACCGTGCTGTAGGTGTTTTCTCTTAAAGTTTTTCCGTCTTTAATCTGAGTAATCGAATGCAAATCAGCAATAAACAAATAAGATTCGTTCGCCGGATTATTTGATAATTCGATCGCTGGAATAATTGCTCCTAATAAATTTCCTAAATGCGGTGTTCCTGTACTTTGAACACCCGTAAGTATTTTTGCCATTCTAGATTTTTTCTTAATTGCAAATGTCGTGATGTTTTTTTTAACCGCAAAGTGTGCAAAGGTTTATCGCAATGTTTTGTTTTTTTGTGAGTCATTTTAACGCAGAGCACGCAAAGGGTTTTCGCAAAGGAAAGAAGTTTTATTTCTTTGAGGTTGCTTTGCAATAAGTTCACTAAGCTTTGTCTTCTATAAAGTAATCTTATAAAAAATCTTTCACTTGAATTATAAGAAAATATTTATAATTTTGATTTTTTTAGATTATGACAGAAAACGAAATATCAAATATTGTAATTGGATTAGCTATTGAAATTCATAAAAAACTTGGACCGGGTTTATTAGAGAATGTGTATAAAGAATGTTTATTTTATAAAATTAAACAACGCGGACTTCTTGTTGAGAAAGAGAAATCTTTGCCATTAGTTTTTGAAGAAGTTAAGCTGGATTGTGGGTACCGCATTGATTTGCTTGTGGAAAACAAATTTCTAATCGAGATAAAAAGTGTAGAATCGCTTACCGTTAATCATTTGGCACAAACATTAACCTATTTGAAATGAGGAAATTTTAAACTTGGCTTATTGATAAATTTCAATGAAAGTCTTTTAAAAAATGGTATTAGAAGAGTTGTAAATAATTTATAAATAAAGCTTTGCGAACTTATTGCCAAGCAATCTCTAAAAGAAATAAAACTTCTTTCCTTTGCGAAAATCCTTTGCGCGCTCTGCGTTAAAAAGTAATAAACTTAGGAAAATGAAAATCTTTATAAAATTCACTTCTCTTTTCTTACTTTTGAAACTATGAAAATATTTAAAATTGCTTTTTGGGTTTTATGGCGTATTTGGTTTTACATTTTAATGGCCATTCCGATTTTGATTATCTTGCCGTTTTTACTGATTTCGATTATCTCAGAGAAAGGTTATCCATATTTCTTTAAAATGGCTCGTATTTGGGCAAAATTTATTCTTTATGGAATGGGGTTTTACTACACCGTAAAACGCGAGCAGAAGCTCATTAAAGGTAAAAGTTATATGATTGTGGCCAATCACACCTCAATGACAGATATTATGCTGATGCTGGCTTTAATTAAGAATCCGTTTGTTTTTGTTGGAAAGAAAGAATTGGTGAAGATTCCACTTTTCGGATTTTTCTATAAAAGAACCTGTATTTTGGTGGACAGAAGTTCTTCAAGAAGTAAGAATGAAGTTTTCAAAAGAGCTCAAAGCCGATTAAATCAAGGTCTGAGTATTTGTATTTTTCCAGAAGGCGGTGTTCCTGATGACGAAAGTATTTTATTAGACGAATTTAAAGACGGTGCTTTTAGACTTGCAATAGATCACCAGATTCCGATTGTTCCAATAGTTTTTGCCGATAACAAACAGCGCTTTTCGTATACTTTTTTAAGCGGAAGTCCCGGCAGAATGCGCGTTCGAGTTCTGCCTTTTATAGAAACACAAAATTTGACGATTGATAACAGGAAAGAACTTAAAGATCAGGTTAGAAATGTAATTTATAACGGATTAATTGATTTTCAGAAATCAAAAAAATAAAAATAAAAGCCGATAGATCTAAAAATCTATCGGCTTTTGTTTTGAATTAAAAACCCCCATTTTTTATTCAAAAGTTATCTGTGAATTATCTTCTCTGAAATAAAACGTAATACTTTTCTAAATTTCAATTTGGTTTTTCTTCGGTTTTTATTGTACAACAATTCCATTTTTTCTTTCATGGTCAAAAATATTAATGGTTGATAATAAAGAGCTTATAATAATAACTCAAGTTAACGTCACATTATTATAGATGCGACGAAATAAAAAAGGTTGCGTCGAATCCGAAAAAAAAGTAAAAAAAGTTTGATAAAAAATCCGTTAGCATGAAAAACTAACGGATTTCTGTTCAAATAACCAACCAATGTAAATTTAAAAGCCTCAAATTGATATATGGCCTATCAATTTGGCAACCCTGCTTTTTTTAATAGATGTACTTTTGTCAAAAAGGTTGCGTGAAATTTTATTTTTATTTCGAAATAAAAAAAATCCCGATAGATTTTGTTTCTATCGGGATTTAAATAAGTCTTTTTTGACTTTATATTAGATTAAGCATTTGCCAAATCTTTAATATGTTGTTTGATTTTAACTTCCAGTTCGTCAGCAAGTTCTGGATTATCTTTAATTAAAGATTTTACAGCATCACGGCCTTGACCTAATTTTGTGTCACCATAGCTGAACCAAGATCCTGCTTTTTTAACGATATCAAATTCTACAGCTAAATCTAAAATTTCACCTGTTTTAGAAACTCCCTCTCCATACATAATGTCAAATTCTGCAGTTCTAAAAGGCGGTGCAACTTTATTTTTAACGATTTTCACTTTAGTTCTGTTACCAATTACGTTTTCTCCATCTTTAATTTGAGCAGAACGACGAATATCTAAACGTACAGAAGCATAGAATTTTAATGCGTTACCTCCAGTTGTAGTTTCAGGATTTCCGAACATTACACCAATTTTTTCACGAAGCTGGTTGATAAAGAAAACAGTACAATTTGTTTTGCTGATAGTTCCAGTAAGTTTTCTCAAAGCCTGAGACATTAAACGTGCATGAAGACCCATTTTAGAATCTCCCATTTCACCTTCAATTTCACTTTTTGGAGTTAACGCCGCAACAGAGTCAATTACCACAATATCAATTGCTCCAGAACGAATTAAGTTTTCGGCAATTTCTAAAGCTTGTTCTCCATTGTCTGGCTGAGAGATAATTAAATTCTCGATATCAACGCCTAATTTTTCAGCATAATTTCTATCAAAAGCATGTTCCGCATCGATAAAGGCGACAATACCTCCAGCTTTTTGAGCTTCTGCAATTGCGTGAAGCGTCAAAGTAGTTTTTCCAGAAGATTCTGGACCGTATATTTCAATAATTCTTCCTTTTGGATAACCATTTACTCCAAGAGCTAAATCAACGCCAAGTGAACCTGAAGAAATCGTTTCTACCTCCACAATGGCTTTGTCGCCCATTTTCATTACGGTTCCTTTTCCGTAGGTTTTATCAAGTTTGTCAAGCGTAAGCTGTAATGCTTTTAATTTGGCTTCTTTGTCTGAACTCATCTTTTTAAATGTCTAAATTGTTATTTTTTCTTTCAACAAAATCAAAAAAAAGTAAATAACTTCCTGATTTTTATTTAAGAGGCTTATAATTTTGGTAAAAATACTTCTTTTTTTTGAAGTTTCACTGCTCGCAAATTGTTCCAAATTGTCACAAATTGTACTACAAAAATAAAGCCTTTAACTCTGTAGCGTCAGATGGTTTTATTTTTCCAGCCAGTAGTAAACTCAATTGTTTACGGCGAAGTGCGGCTTCAAAACGTTGAATTTCTAGATCGGTTTCTGGTACAATAGGCGGCACTTCAACAGGTCTTCCGCTGTCGTCCACTGCAACAAAAGTATAAATAGCTTCGTTGGCTTTGGTTTTGCTTCCAGATTCACGGTCTTCTACCCAAACATCAATAAAAACTTCCATAGAACTTTTAAAAGATCTAGAAACCTTTGCTTCTATTGTTACTACGGCTCCAAGGGGAATGGCTCTGTTAAAAGCTACGTGATTTACAGAAGCGGTAACTACAATTCGGCGTGAATGTCTGCGCGCCGCAATACTTGCCGCACGGTCCATTCGGGCTAATAATTCGCCGCCAAATAAATTGTTTAAAGGATTTGTTTCGCTCGGTAAAACTAAATCAGTTAAAATAGTTAATGAGTCTGAAGGATGTTTTGGATTCATTTTTTTAATGTAAAATTTATTTTTGCCATAGATTGAACTGATTAAGGATTAAGAAAACCGGTGAAATCTGTGGCTAACGTTTTTTAAAATTGCAGGTTGTTTTAATTCAACCAGTATACAGCTATTACAGCCGGTATAAAATATATAACGATGGTTCTCGCGCCATCATAATCTTTGGCAAGTCTTTGCCCGAAAAGCATCATTAACAAACAGATGCATGAAAAAATTGCTCCGTAAAAACCAAATTCTCTTCCTTTCGATGTTAATAATTGAATTCCTCCAACAACACATAAAATTCCTGAAATTAATTCTAAAATCAGTAAGTGTAAAAGAGCAAGCGGGACTTGATTTTTTAGCGGTGTTTTAGCAAAATGTTCTTTCAGCCAAGCGACATTATCTTTCCAATAAAAAATTTTTTCGTAACCTGATTGTAAAAAAGTTAAAGCCAAAAAAGCTAAAATTAAAATTGAGGCAACATTATTCATTTGATATTTATTTTTTATGAATTAAACGAGTTAATTTAATCGATAAATCGGTTAGAATTATTTTTGCATTTCCGTTTCTTTCAATATGATACATAGCGTCTGAAAGTTCTTTGAATATTTCATGAATGTTATTTCCGTTTACAAACGGCGCAAAATTCTCCAATTTAAATTTATCCACTTTTGGTTCAATGTAAACCAAACTCGGTGCCTGATAATTTAACATTAAAGCCTGCCTGAACATTTCGATACAATACTGGATAAATTTTTTCTGGCTTTCGCGTCCGAGCGCCGCGATTTGCTCACTCCAGGAAATCAAATCCTGAATTGCGTACGCATTTCCTTTTGCCCTAAAAGCGACTCGAACCCAATTGACAAACCATTGTTCAAACGGAAGTTCATCATCATCTTGTTTTAATAAATGCAAAGCTTTGCTAAAATTTCCCTGCGCCTGATGAGCAATTTTTTTAGCGGTGTTGGGATCTATATTTTCTTGGGCAACCAAAGCTTCGGCTATTACTTTTTCTGGAAGTCCGTTAAAGTGAATTACCTGACAGCGAGAGCGTATGGTTTGAATAATATCTTCTTCATTTTCAGAAATCAGAATAAACATGGTTTTATCTGAAGGTTCTTCTAAAAGTTTTAAAAGTTTATTTGATGTCGCGATATTCATTTTATCTGCCATCCAGATAATCATGATTTTATAACCGCCTTCGTATGATTTCAGCGCAAGCGATTTTAAAACTTCCTGTGCATCCTCGACACGAATTTCTCCCTGTTTGTTTTGAACACCCAGAATTTTATACCAATCGAATAAACCGCCATATGGCATTTCCTGAATAAAACTACGCCAGTCTTGGATAAAATCTAAACTTTTGGGTTTTGTCCTAACATCTTCGGTCGTAACAGTTGGATAAATAAAATGCAGATCGGGATGCGAAATGTTGTCAAACTTCAGATTACAGGAATCGTTTCCGTTTGAGTTTTCATCGCCTGTATTACTGCATAAAATGTACTGGGCATAGGCAATGGCAGTGATTAATGTACCGCTTCCTTCTGGACCAATGAATAATTGCGCATGAGGAATTCTACCAGAAGCGACACTTTTTATCAAGTGGCTTTTGATGTAATCTTGACCTAAAATTTGAGAAAATTGCATGGAGCAAAGATAGAAGAAAATGATGTAGTCAAAAATTTTACAGATAAGATTATTTTGAGGTCTTAATTTTAAAATTGTATCGAGATTTTTTGTATTTTATTAAGGCTCACTTTCGACATAATTTTGTTAATAAATGACTCAACCTGAGCAGATATGAAGATTTTTTTGTTAATATTTTTTTTCAAAAATCGATAAACGTAAGTTTTTTTTTATTATTTAAAAGAAGGAATTTGACTGGTTTATAGCGATTATCTTACTGTTTTGGTTTTAACAATTTTAACATAAAGCGCGTTAAAACGCACATTTTCTCGACATAACACTGGTTTTTAAGGTTTTTTTAAGGTTTTTTTTTGAAAAATTATTGTATTAAAGTTGGAGTTTAAGTTAATTTATATATTTTTGTTTTTATCAACAACCAATTATAAATAAGAATATATGAAAGGGAAAATTACTCTGCTAAGTGCACTTTTTATCTTAACTACTGCGACCGTTTCGGCACAAGCTAAGAATGCGCCAAGAAGTATTATTAGTACAACTGCTCTTATTCGTAAATACCATGATCAAAAAGAATTAAGTGGTATGCAAAAAGGGGAACTTTTAGAATTATACATCGAACGTATTAAAGTTCTTGTAAAAACTCTTCCTTACATTGCTTTGGTTACAAAACCTGGAGTTACTATGGCCGACCTTGGTATTCCAGACGATTCTGAACACAAAAAAGTATTAGATAATCAGGCTACAGGTACATCAACATTTTTGGATACAACTGTTGAGTTTCAAAGAAAAATGATGCCTTACTCTGATAAAGGAAATCTAATTGTCGCAATCTTGTTTTACGAAAGTACATTGAAATCATTACACGAGTTCAACGATTTGAACGAAATGTAATAAAAGACTATTTTTTTTAAAACCTTTTTCGAAGTGTTTGCGTAGATGGATAAAATCTATATTGAACATTCTTGAGAAACAAAATAAAAAAAACTCATTCTCGAGGGTTCTGATAATTTCGGAAAACTCGAGAGGAGTTTTTTCATTTACGCATACCCAAATTTATTATTAACCGTAATACCCCCCTTATCATGAAAAAAATTACTCAATTAATCTGCGTTCTTTTGACAGTTACGAGTATGAGTGCTCAACAAGAGAAAGGAATTATGGGCTACAACAATTGGTTGAACAACTGGACCGAGTTTAAGCCTAACAAAGTGGACTATGGAGAAGCAAACCAAATTTTAGCAGGAAATATTTCTGTTAATACTAAATTGCTGAAAAGAAATATCTACGTTTTGCAAGGAAACGTATATGTTACAAACAATGCTGTTTTAACTATTGAACCAGGAACTTTAATTATTGGTGATTTCGAAACAAAAGGAACATTGGTAGTTACAAAAGGTGCACAAATTGTTGCAGACGGTTTAGAAACAGATCCAATTGTATTTACTTCAAACAGAAGCTTGAAAAAAGCTGGAGACTGGGGTGGAGTAGTAATCCTAGGAGATGCTCCAATTAATAAATTTGGAAACGTAGGTTCTTACAACCTGGATCTTGACCCAACACTTACAACTTATGGTGGTGATAATGCGGCTTCTAACTCTGGAGTTTTAAGATTCGTTAGAATCGAATTCGCTGGTAAAAAAGTAAAAGGTTTAGATACTTTCAACGGTTTAACTGTTGCTGGTGTTGGTAACAAAACAGTTATTGACAATGTAATGGTAAGCTACTCTGGAGGTGACTCATTTGCTTTCTTTGGTGGTGATGTTAATGCTTCTAAATTAGTTTCTTATAAATCTATCAACGACGACTTCAAATTTACTCAAGGTATTCAATGTCGTTTATTTAACTCATTGGCAGTAAGATCTTCTTACTTATCAAGTAACAAAGATGGATCTCGTTGTATGGAGGTGAAATCTTATGAGAAAAAGAACGAAACTGACTTTACAAAAAAACAAACTCTTGTAGTCGCTACGAACATTACAATGCTTAACGACAGTGAGAACATCAAAGCTGATATTCAGGCTGGTTTAGTAAAAGAAGCTGTATATGTTGCAGAAGGCGCTTCTCTTGAAATGAAGCGTAGTGTAATTTCTGGATTCAATCCAGCTGTTTTACTAGACAGTAAAATAGAGATCAATGATGCTAATCTTAAAAAAATCAAAATTGAAGAAATGTATTTAAACCTATGTAATGGAAACATCTTTACAGAATACAATTCTAATAATGAAGATTTAGAAAGCTGGTATGGAAACAGTGTGTTTTTCAATGTTATGTCACAAAGTGATAACAAAGAAACATTCATTGATATTTACAATCCTAAAAAACCAGATTTCAGATTACAATTAGGAAAAATCACGGCTTCAAGCGGCAATAGATAAATAGATTTCGATTTTTATTTCCACGCGTAAATTTTATTAATAAAGTCCCCAGACACAATTTATGTATCGTCTTACCGGACCCAAATAAAGATCAAAACATAATGGTATCTACGAAAAAATATTTTTTATATATAATATTTTTGGTTTCGCCTATTTCGTTAACTCTATATGCACAGAATACAGCAGAAAAACCTACAAAGGTCGCTGGTTCTGCGTGCACATTAACTTTAGGTAATGTAAACCAAAACAATACAAATGCTTGCAATTAAAAACGGCATTAATCAGTTTATAGTAGGGATGTCCAACCCCAAGGACAGCCTTACTATAGCAACTGAACCAAATACTGTATCAAACGATTGTCAAGACAATTCAACACTTACGTCAACTTCAATTCTTGCAAAAGATATTATTGAAAACTACAAGTATGATTTTTCAGAAACATTCATAGATATTTTGTTTTTTGAGCGTATAGACTTAGCCAGAACACGCACTATATGATTCAAAAAATTACTTTATCTTTTACCAAATTTTTACTTTTATTTAGCATTTTCTTTTTTGCTAAATCAAGTGGTTATGCTCAAAAAATAACACCAGAAATTCTAAATTTTGATAGAATTTGTGCTGGTGTTACGAGCCAGATCTATGATGCAACATTTCTTCATACAGGTTTTGCGAGCAGGGACGACATTTGAAGTAGAGTTATCCGATAAAGATGGAAGTTTTACGACTCCAATTAAATTAACTGGAGTTACTAAAGACGATGCACCAGACAGAAAAACAATTACTTTCACAGTACCGCAGAATATTATCGGATCGGACATTTATAAACTAAGAGTTAGAAGTTCTACAGGAGTTGTCAGTACTAATTTTTTCTCATCAACTCAAAAGAACTCTTTTCCTATTTATTATAAAATACACGACAAACAGTACACCATTAATAATTTTAACGGAAGCGCTTCTTTTTGTTCTGGAGGTAGTTTTGTGCTATCTATAGACCCAGATTCCACGACTCCACAAAATGATTCTCCTTTAAAATATTCTTCATTATCCTATAATTGGTATAGGGATAATGGAACAAGTGTACCACCTACTTTACTGGCTGGTAATTCTACATCTAGTTATACCGTTACAACACCAGGAACTTATTATGTAGAAACCAATTATGGCGACTGTACTTCGTTATCCTATTCAAATCGTGTTACTGTAACAACATCTGAATCAGGTTCGGGAGTAACAATAAATTCAAGTTTAGGAAATCCTTTTTGTGCCAGTGGTGCAGGAACTGTCTTAACAGCTACTTCAGGAAACAGTTACGTTTGGAAAAAAGATGGAACTGCAATTACAGGAGCAACTAATCGTACGTATTCTACAAACGAATCTGGAGTTTATACTGTAGAAGTTGATTTTGGAGGATGTAAAGCAACAGGAAGTATAAATCTTCAAAGCAATGGTTTCGACGCCAGTATTGATGCTGAAGATGGATATAAATTAAGTGAAGGTGAAACGATTAATGTAACCGTTACTACCGATGCATCTGCGACTTCTTACGAATGGTATTTAAATAATAATATAATTTCAGGAGAAACAGGAAATTCGTTAGTGATATCCGTAAAAGGTAATTATAAAGTAATAATTTCTCAAGCGTCTGGTCGCGTTGCAACAAAAGAATTTGCATTTAGAATCAATGGAGATTCAGGACCATCAAGTGTTATTCCAAATATTATTCGATTAAGCGGAATGAATCCATATTGGAATATTCCTGATGAATACAAAAATGCAGAGACTAAAGTAATTATCATAAGTTCAAACGGAGATAAAGTTTTGGACGTTGTGAATTATCAAGGCGATTGGCCTCAAAACAATGTAGATTTTAAAAATGTAAATCCCGTTTATTACTATGTCATTCAATCCGACACAGGTGAAAAAAAAGGATCAATAACAGTGCTAAAATAATATGAAGAAAATTTTACTATTCATCACTTTATTTTACGGTTTTTCAAATGTACTCTATTCTCAAGAAGCTTCTGAGGATGGAGTTGTTTCGTTTTCATTACCCATCAGAAATTCTTTAAAGTTTAATAGATATTTAATCAACCCAACATTCAGTTTTGTTCGAGAAACAAATCCGTATGTAAGTTTTTATAATAAAAGACAGTGGACGCAATTTGAAGATGCTCCAAACACTTACTTATTTAACTATTCTGGACGCTTTAGAGAGAATGAAGCATTTGCAGTTGGTCTATTTCAACAGAATTACGGGTTAATGACTGTTTTTGGCGGAATTGCCAATTTCGCTCATAACATTGTTCTTGAAGAAGACAGCAATTTGACTTTCGGTTTAAATGTTGGTGTTTATCAAAGTGGCTTAAATACAGGGAAAATTATTTCAGATGATCCAACTATTTTAAACGGAGACTTTCCAAAAAGCACCTTGTTAACCGTAAACCCAGGGATTAACTACGGTACTGCATTTTTAGATTTCGGATTGTCTATTAACAATTTAGTTTTATACAATTTTGGATCTGGAATGGTTAAAGAAGATCCTGAAAGAGCTATCGAACTACATGCTATGTATACTGGATATATTGATAGTTATGGTTTTTTTGATAGAAGTAAATTTTCAGGTATCATCAAAACAGAAGTTAAAAAAGACAAAACAGTTATTTCAGGACTTGGTATGCTGACACTTCAACAAGGAGTTTGGGCACAGGCAGGTTATAACACTTTATACGGAGTTTCAGCAGGACTTGGGGTTAATATTTCACCAAGTATTGCTATTGAATACAATTACGAAAGAGGAATGGGCAATTTCTCTAATTTAGGCGGTTCTCATGAATTTGCCATTGCCTACAAATTCAAAAATAGAAATTACTATTACGGAGATGATGAGGAAGGTTCATTAATTGATCCAGCAAAACCAAAACCCGTTCCTGCTAAACCAAAATCAGCGAGCAACTCAAGTTACAAGAGTTGACGGAACTGAAAAAGCAAGATTAGTCTGCTGAAGCGAAAGCAAAAGCTGATGCCGAAGCTAAACAAGCCAGACTTTAGCCGCAGAAAAAGTTAAGGCCGATGCCGAAGCTGCGAGCAAAAGCAAAATTAGAAGCCGATAATAAAGCTAAAGCAGATGCTGAAGCTATTAAAATAAAATTAGTCGCCGATGCTAAAGCCAAAGCAGATGCTTTGCAATTGCAGCGAGAGCACAAACTGCAACAGCAAATAGAGCGGTTGCTCGCAACACAAAAAACACAGGCACAATTAGGCGCTGATAAAGCAAGAGCTGATGCAGAGCAACGCAGAATTAAACTGGTCGCTGATAATAAAGCCAGAGTAGATGCCGCTAGCTGTCGCAAGAGCACAAGCCGTTGCAAACAAGCCAGGTGCCACTACAGCACAAAAAACACAAGCGCAATTAGTCGCTGATAAAGCTAAAGCAGATGCTGAAGCAATGAAGTTAAAATTAGCCGCAGATGCAAAAGCAAAAGCGGATGCAGAAGCCAGCTTGCAAAAGCAAAAGCTGCGGAAGCGAAACCAGTCGCGCCACAAAAAACGGTCGCACAACTTGCTGCTGATAAAGCTAAGGCAGATGCTGAAGCAATGAAATTAAAATTAGCCGCAGACGCAAAAGCAAAAGCGGATGCCGAAGCCAGCTGCAAAAGCAAAAGCCGCAGAAGCGAAACCAGTTGCTTGCGCCACAAAAAACGAGCCGCACAGCTTGCCGCTGATAAAGCTAGAGCTGATGCTGAAGTCTGCTGCAAAAGCTAGATTAGCGATTGCCGAAAAAGTAAAAGCAGATGCAGAAGCGACAAGACAAGCGAGACTAGTCTGCGACTGAAAAAGCAAAAGCAGATGCTGAAGCCGCTAGATTGAAACTTATTGAAGATAATAAAGCTAAAGCTGAAGCCGCAGAAACAAAACGTAAAGCAGATGCAAAAGCAAAAGCAGAAGCTGCAGATATGCAGTCAATTCTAGTCGCAGATGCAAAAGCAAAAGCAGATTCGGATGCATTACAAGCAAGATTAGTCGCTGAAGCAAAAGCAAAGGTCGCTTGCTGAAGCAAAAACTAAAACATCTATAGATGCCGCAAACAAAGCAAAACTTGCCGCAGATGCAAAAGCAAAAACTGCTGAAGAAGCCGCATTAAAAGAAAAAATTAGCCGCAGACGCAAAAGCTAAAGCCGATGCTGAAGCAAGACAAGCAATTATTGTCGCTGAAGCGAAAGCAAAAGCGGATGCAGAAGCATTAAAAATAAAACAAGCAGAAGAAGCTCGTCAAGCGCAATTAGTCGCTGAAGCAAAAGCCAAGGCAGATGCAGAAGCATTACAAGCTAAACTTGTGGCAGATGCCAAAGCAAAAGCAGATGCTGAAGGCTGCGGCCAAAGCGAAGTTAGAAGCAGATGCGAAAGCAAAAGTTGCTTGCTGAGGCAGAACAAGCAAGATTAGCGGCAGAAGCTAAGATAAAAGCAGATGCAGAAGCTGAACAAGCAAGATTGGCGGCTGACGCAAAAGCGAAAGCGGATATGGAAGCTTTACAAGCTAAACTTATTGCAGATGCTAGAGTTAAAGCGGATGCTGAAGCTACAGCAAAAGCAAAAGCGGAAGCTGAAGCAAAAAAATTACAAGAAGCAGAAGAAGCTCGTCAAGCTAAATTAGGCGCAGATGCAAAAGCGAAAGCAGATGCTGAAGCTCTACAGGCAAAACTTGCGGCTGATGCCAAAGCAAAAGCAGATGCAGAAGCATTAAAAGCACAACAAGTCTGCTGAAGCAAAAGCGAAAGTGGAAGAAGAAGCTCGTCAGGCTAAATTAGCCGCAGATGCAAAAGCGAAAGCAGACGCAGAGGCGCAACAAGCTAGACTTGCTTGCAGAAGCTAAAGCAAAAGCAGATGCGGAAGCATTAAAAGCACAACAAGTTGCTGAAGCAAAAGCAAAAGTGGAAGAAGAAGCTCGTCAGGCAAAATTAGTCGCAGATGCTAAAGCAAAAGCAGACGCTGAAGCACTAGAAGCTAAACTTGCGAGCAGATGCAAAAGCTAAAGCTGATATGGCGATGCGCAAGCAAAATTATTAGCAGACGCTAAAGTTAAAGCAGATGCTGAAGCTACAGCAAAAGCGCAAGCAGAAGCAGAAGCTAAAAAATTACAAGAAGCAGAAGAAGCTCGTCAAGCTAAATTAGCCGCAGATGCAAAAGCGAAAGCAGATGCTGAAGCATTAAAAGCGACACAGGCGGCTACGGAAAAGGCAAGATTAGAAGAGGAACGTCAGGCGAAATTAGTCGCAGATGTGAAAGCAAAAGCAGACGCTGAGGCACTTCAAGCTAAACTAGGCGCAGACGCAAAAGCAAAAGCTGATATGGAAGCTTTACAAGCAAAACTTCTTGCCGATGCCAAAGCAAAAGCAGATGCTGAAGCAACAGAGAAATTTAAAGCTGAAGAGGAAACAAGAAAGCTTAGAGAAGAAGAAGAGCGCCAAGCACAATTAGTCGCAGAAGCTAAGGCAAAAGCCGATGTCAGCGCACTTGTCGCTACAGCCAAAGATGATACAGGAAAAGCTATTGAAAGTTTGACTCAATCTGTTGAAAGTTCAAGTAAAATTGAAAGTGATTTGTTAGATCAGTTTAAAGCAAATGTTGCGAATAAGCAAAAAGACTTGAACGATTTAAAAGAAGAAAATGATTTAAGTGAAAAAGGAATTTATAGAGAGCCAAAACCATTCAAAAGTGTAGCGTCAGAGAATAGTCAAATCGAAGCGTTAAAACTTCAAATTGCTGAAGCAAATAAAAGCATGAAGAATGAGATCGATAGATTATCTGCTTTGTATAATGACAGACTTAAAAAGTTCCCAAAAAATGATCCGTTGAATAAAACGTATCTGGATAAGATAAACGAATTGAAAGCAGCTCAATTAAAAATGGAAAGAGAAGGAGCGACTTTATTAGCCGATCTAGAGCGTATTAAAACAGAGACTGAAATTGAGCGTAAACGTAGAATTAAACGTGCCGCTTATGAAAATGATCAAGGAAGATATGCGCAGGACGTTGCTCAGCTCTAAAACGTATTAAAGAGACAACAAAAGTAAGTAATACACCATTGACAGCAAATGATTTTGATTTTGGAGAAGAGCAGTCAAACATGCAGATTATTAAGAATATTAAGAATTCTGACAGCGGTTATTATTTGATTATTGCAGTTCATAACAGTGTACAGAAGCGTGATGAGTTCTTGACTAAAGCAGTTGTCGCCGGACGTACAGATGTGAATTTCTTCTACAATGTAGCAACAAGTAAATACTATATCTATTACGAGAAGTTTGAAGGTTTACAAGACGCAACTAAAGCATTAGAAGCAAAGGGTAGTAAATCATACAACGGAAAAATGGCCATCGTAAAAGTGGAGAATTAATATTAAGTAAGATTAAACAATGGTTCCTTTTAAACAGAGGAACTAGATTAATAAATATTTTAGAGTACTAATTGTATTATTCTTTAATGCCCCTTGGAGAATAATATACAGGGTAAACAAAAAAAGGACTATGGAAAAACCTACTATTTTTAAATCAGCTAAAACTGTTTTTACTTCTATCAAAAGCATTGTTTCTGATACTCAAAAACAGTTTGAAAAACTAGTGGAATCATTTGATAAAAAACAAATGCTTCAACCACTATTTGTAAAAGTAAAAGAAAACCGGAGAGCTATTTTCGGATTTCTGCTGTTTATGTGTTTCGGCTATGTAAATGCTCAGGTCGGAACTGCTTTTACACCTAGACTTTCTGGGGGTAGCATTAAAGTAAAAGGAGACATTATTTTAATTGGTAATTCGGTTATCAGTAAAACAGATACCAGACCTGTTTTTAGTCCTGCTTGCTCCTGTAAATGGTGTTCTTTATACTGGAACAGTTACTAATTTGTCAACTTTAACAACAGAGGCGAGTAGAGATTTTGATGGTAATGGGAATAACAATGATTTTTTTGTTGAGTACATAGATATCGATAATGATCCTGATACTTTTAATTCGACAATGGCTAAATTGACCATTGATAATTCTTGTAAAAATATTGTCTTTGCTGGATTATACTGGTCGGCAATTTATCCTTATGAAAGAAGTACAAATAATTCCACAAAGTATGATGGTTCTTTAAGAGAAGAAGACTGGAATACAATTAAGTTTAAACTGCCTAATAGCGACGGGCTATATAAAACTATAACAGCCAGTAAAACGGATACTAAAGAAGTAATTTTTGATGGTTATAAAAAGAATGGGAATAGAGTACAAGATTCTTTCAAAGATTCTCCATATGTATGTTTTAGTGATGTAACGAAACTGCTTGCAGGATTTGTCAGATGCTAATGGTGAGTATTATGTTGCGAATGTTAGAGTCGCTAGAGGTAAAAGAGATGGTGGTGGTGCTGGAGGCTGGACTTTGGTGGTAATTTATGAAAGCCCAAGCTTGCCAAGTAAATTTATCTCGGTTTTTGATGGTTATGTGGGAGTAGATCCTGGAAGAACACAAGATAAAACAGTTGATTATACGGTCAGCGGTTTTCAAACTTTACCTGTTGGATTTCCAGTAAATGCAAAAATTGGCGTAGGCGCTTTAGAGGGAGATAAAGAAACTAATAATGATAGTTTTTCTATTAAAGCAAATTCAAAAGCAACTTTTACTAAATTGAAAGACGATGTTAATCTAGAGAACAATTTCTTTAATGCATCGATATCTAGTAATGGATTACATATTTTGGGTACAAATAGAAAACCCAAAAGTATCAATAATATGGGATTTGATATTGATCATATCGTTCTTAAAAATGATAATAATTCTATTATTCCCAATGGAGAAACTGGAGCGACTTTAAGATTAACAACTGATGGTGATGGATATGGAGCCTTTGTAACTACTTTTGCAGTTGACGTTATTGAGCCAAAAATTGTATTGACTAAAGTTGTAAAAGGAGTTCGTACTAATGCGACTGGTGTTCGCGAAGAATATAATTTAGGATCAGACCCGGTTAATTTAGGTCAGGAAATAATCTACGAAATTGGTTTTAGAAATGAAGGAAATGACGACGCCAAAAATTTTACAATTACTGATGTACTGCCGCAAAATGTAATTTTTGACCGATCAGTTGATATTATTAAAAAAGATAATGGTGTACAAGATATCTCTTATGATCCAGCTACCAGAACACTTGTGTTTTCAGTTCCAGATGGTATTGTTAAAAAAGATGGTTCTACTTATACGATAAAATTTAGAGTTAGAGTAGTAAACGATTGTAACGAGTTAGTAGATGCTTGTTCTAACCTTATTAAAAATACGGCAACTTCTAGATATTTTGGAACTTTAAATCCAACTAATAACGGTAATCCTTATGGTGACGGAAGTTACTCTTTTAATACAGGATGTATTGTAGGTGATCCAACGTCTACTAACTTTTTGGTTGGTATTGACGATTGTTTGTTTCAAAGATCGGTATCACTTTGTGGTAGCGCAATTCTAAGAGCGACAAATGGATACACAACTTATGAGTGGAAAGATGAAGCTGGTAGAGTTGTTGGTACTACTAGAGAAATTACAGTTACAAAAGCTGGAAAATATACGGTACAAACGGGAGGTAATCCAGATTGTAAAGGTATTTTGCAGACTTATACCGTAACAGATTATGCTGTTGGAGCTAATGATAATCCAGTAAGCCCTTATGCAAGCAATATCGATCCAGCTACAGGAAGACCTTATCTTTGTACAAATGATAGAAAAGAGTTTCCAAAGATTTTCTTATGTGGTGAAAACGATTCAAAATTTATTGATACCAAAATTACTGCGGCCGATACGACTGTTAAATGGCAGGTAACAACAGATGTTCCTCCTACAGGATTCCCTGAAAGTTGTGCTTATGAAGATGCGGTTAACTGGACACAAGTCGCTCCAGATGGACCAACATTTACTGCCAACAAATCTGGATCTTATAGAGTAGTGGTATCTTATGGAAATAATTGCCAGAACATATTCTATTTTAGTGTCTTTAAGAATCCATTAAAAATTGCGGTTGACAAAAAAGACGTAGTTTGTAATACTCCTGGAAGAATTACAGTTACAAATCCACAGCCAGGTACAGGTTATACATATAGTTTAGACGGGACTAATTATCAAACTTCAAATGTATTTGATAATTTGGTTACTAATAATTATACTGTACACGTTAAGCAGAATGCGACAACTACAGAAACATCTTCTTGTCCATTCTCAATTGATGTTACTATTTTAAGAGCAGATTTTAAAACTACTGTTACACCAAATGATGCGCTTTGTGAAGGAAAAGGATCTATCCGTGCTTCTGCAGATAACGTTAATGGTGATTACCATTTTGTAGTTATAGATCTTGCAGGAAATATAGTGGGAGATTCTGGACAAAAAACGACTCCAAACTTTCATGAGTTTTTTGATCTTGTCTGCGGGAGTTTATGATGTTACAGTTACTACAACTGACGGTTGTACAGAAACGAAGAGAGTTACAATAAACGATAAAAAATTAACTGCCACGGCACAAGTTACCAAAACACTTGCTTGTGGAGATGGTGAAATTACTATACAAGCTTCTGGCGGAACTCCAGTTCCATTACCTCCAGGTGCTCCGGCCAATTCGCCGGCAAGATATTACTACACCGTAAATGGAGTAGATTATGGAACAAATCCTATTATTCCATTTACTAGACCATTACCTCCTAATGGAGAATTCACTATTGTAGTTACAGATTATAATTCTTGTTCTGTAACAGTAAAAGTAAAAGCTGAAGATGTTCCAAAACCTACTGTTACATTTACACCTCACGATGCTAAATGTTATGGTGAAAGTAATGGTTATATTGATGTGGCAATAAATCCTGCAAATTCAGGATACACAGTTGAATATAGCATTGATGGTACAAATTATAGTTCTGTTGCTCCAATTAACAATTTAGCAAAAGGAAACTACGATATAATTGTAAAATATACTTACGGTGGTGTAGAATGTATCGAACCAGCTGTAAAAGTGTTTATTGATGAACCGGGAACTGCATTAACAGCTTCTGCGGGAGTTTCTGAATTAGCAGGTTGTGATCCATCTGGAAACGGATTCGGTAAATTACGTATTACAAATCCACAGGGAGGAGTGCCTAATTATACATACAGTTTCGATGGAGGAGTTAACTTTCAGCCAGAAAATGAAAAGTACGTAGCGCCAGGAACTTATAATCTTTATATTAAAGATGCTAATGGATGTACTTTCTTAATGGAAGGTATTGTATTAGACAAAGAACCGGTAGCACCATCAATTTCAGTTGAAACACCAGTTGATTTTAATTGTGATGGATCTGCTACTAGTACAGTAATTGTTGATAACCCAGGACCAGAAAATTATAATTATAAATATTACATTGACGGAAGCACAACACCAAATACAAATGTTCCGCCAAATGTATTCTTAAATGTTCCTCCGGGATCACATACTATTCGTGTAGAATATGCTCTTTTAACAGTTCCAACTTTCAGTAATTTATTGAATGAAGATTTTGGTGTTGGTTACAATACTAAATCTCCAGGAATTGCAGCAAGCATATTGTTACCATGATTTAGATTTGCCTTCTACTTGTCCAAATAAGGCAGGTACTTTAGAAGACAATCAGTATGTTGTAACAAGACAAATTGTACCAAACAATTCAGCTTGGTATCCTTTTAGAGATCATACTTCAAACGCAACAAATCGTTTTGGACGTTTCTTAGCCGTAAACATTGGTGGAGCGGCAGGTCCAAACGGAGTTTTATATAGTAAACAAATCAATGACGTTATTCCAGGTCAGCCTGTAATTGTAGAAGCTTATTTAGCTAACTTGTTCAGAGCTGATTTCGTTGGAGGTGTAGATCCAAGTTTCGCTTTCGAATTGGTGGATACCAATGGAAATGTAATTGCGCAAGCACCGGCTATTCCGCCAACGCCAAATCCAACAGGAATTCCTCCTATCCCAACAATTTTAAGATCGAATAAGTGGGAAAAAAGAGAAGTAACCTTAAATCCAGGTAACAACACCACTTTGATCTTTAGAGTAAGATCAGGAAGTACAGAATATAGTGGTAACGATGGTGCTATTGATGATATTAAAGTATATCAATTGCCAAAATCATGTATCAAAGAAAAATTATTAACTATTGTTGTTCCAACAGGAAAAGCATTTACAGGAACTGCAGATGTTACTAAAGATGTTTCTTGTGGAGGTACAGGTGCTCCAAATGATGGAGAAATCACAGTTACAGCAACTAATTTTGACACTACTTACGGTTATGATTATACCATAGACGGAGGAGCAAATTGGATCAATGTTAAAACTACTCCTTTTATTATTAAAGGCTTAGAAGCTAAAACATATGATGTAAGAGTTCGTTACGATGCTACAACAGAAGCAACTTGTACAAAAACATTTACTCCAACAATTAAAGCCCCACAAGCACTTATTGCTGGAGGTGTTGTACATATTCCTGCAAAATGTTCTGTAGGAGCTACAATTAGAGCTTCAGCTTCCGAAGGAACACCAGCTTACGAATATGAATTAAGACATGCAGACGGAACAGTATATAAACCGTTTCAATCTAATACAGACTTTACAGATATCCCAGAAGGAGATTATGAAGTATTTGTAAGAGATGCTAATAAATGTGTCAGCGCAGTAGGTGCTCCTGTAAAAGTTGTAGCGCGCCTGCAATAAGCGCCGCATTAGATATTAATTCAGATTTCTGTTATGATACTGCAAACAAAGCTTCAGTAACGGTTATTGTTACTGGAGGAACGGGTCCATTCAGTTATAGTATTGATGGAAAACCAGCTCAAACACCTTCTAATGTATTTAATAATATTGAACCAGGAGACCATACAATCATCGTTATAGATGCAGTAGGTTGTTCTCCAGATCCTATTGATTTTAGAATTGAGAGAGAATTAAGTGTTGATAAAGGTATCAAGACGTTAGATTGTTCTCCAACAACAGGAAATGCTGTTGTTACAGGAACAATTTCATATGGATATCCTCCATATACAGTAAGTTTAGTTTCTGGTAATGCAACAGGAACACTTGTACAGCCAACTACACCAAGCGGAACTACATTTACTTATACAACAGGAATTGCAGATACATACATTTTTGAGATTAAAGACGCAAAAGGATGTACTAAAGAATTGACTGCTGTAGTTGATCCTATTACAAACCCAAGTTTAAGAGAGGTTAGTAAAGTGCCTGTTTCTTGTAACGGATTATCAGATGGATCTGTTGTATTAGTCGCGCAAAATGGTTCAGGCGGTTACAGATATAGCTCTGACAACATCACATTTACTAATACAACTGGAATTTTCTCTGGCTTATCAGCAGGACTACATACTTTCTATGTACGAGATAATAAAGGATGTTCAGGACAAATAGATGTAACTATTACTGCACCAGTCGCAATACAAGGTTCTGCATCTATTACGATAGCATATAATTGTGATCACGCGACAACAATTACTGCCACTGCAAGCGGTGGAAATGGTTCATTTACTTTTGTTTTAAAAAGAGGAACAACAACTGTAGCAACAAATACTGATGGTATATTTTCAGGACTAACTGTTGCAGGAACTTATAGTGTAGAGATTACAGATGGTAAAGGATGTCCGTTAACAGTTTCAGTAGCAGATCCTATTGTAGCTTTAACGCCTCCAACTGGTATGACTTTCTCTAACACAGCATTAAGATGTCCTGCTAATACAGTGGATGTTACAATTGATGGAGTAACTGGTGGTAAAGGTACATTGGCAACATTCCAATACCGTATCGTTTCACCAATTGCACTTCAAACAATATTCCAATCAGATCGTACGTTTACAGGCTTAGCTCCTGGAACTTACATGTTTGAGGTAATGGACGAAAATAATTGTAAGAAACAAGTATCCCATACAATTGATAAATTACCAGAGATTTCTATTACAAGTGTCTGCCGAAAGCGTAGTGAAATGTAAAGGAGAATTTAATGGATCTCTGAAATTTACCATATCTGGTTTCGGAAACAATACACCGTATTCTTATACAGTAGACGGAGGAACAACTATTTATACAGGTACAACTGATCCAACAGAAACGTCTTTTGATATTATTGTTCCTAATTTAAATGCAGGAAATCATTCCATTTTGGTTACGAATGGAACGACAAACTGTACTGTAACAAGAAGCCATAATGTAGCAGAGCCATTGGATCAATTAATAATGACTCCAGCAACTGTAACTCCAGAAACTTGTTCTGATAAAGGAACAGCAGTAATTAATGTTGCAGGAGGTTGGAGTACACAGTATACTTATACTATAACGCCTGCAACTGGTCCGGAAATCGAACAAATAAATAACAATAGATTTGAAGGTTTAGAAGATGGTACTTATAGCGTTAAGGTTACAGATTTAAATGGTTGTGAAGTAACAGGTTCATTTACAATTTTATTGAATGATACGGTAACGGCAAGTATTTCTTCTGCTAGTTTATGTTATACCACAACCAGTAAAGGAGCTATTTACGTAACTCCAAATATGCAAACGAATTATACCTACAGTATAAATGGACAAACGGCTCAAGGTAACGGAACATTCGAAAATTTAGAGCCAGGTAAATACATTATTACGGTTAGAGATTCTTCTACAGGATGTAGTGCCATATTAGACGAGCAGATTGTTGCCCCTCAATTAACAGTTAGTACCAACTTATTTGCTGGGCCAAAATGTAATACATCAGATGTTGTAATTACAGGTACAGTTTCTGGGGGAACTCAAGGAACAAGTGGAAATCCAGTATATACTTATACCGTTACAATTGACGGAGATCCAGAGACTACACCAGTAACAATACATAATGTTACGGCTACTGATGGAACATTTACTTACACAGATTCAAGTGGTATTGTCGCAGGAAAAACGACACCTACAGTATATGTATTTACATTTACAGATGCTTGCGACTCCAGGATGTAGTGTTACAGCTACTAGAACCGTACAGCCAAAAACAAATCCGGAAATAACAGATGTTGATCAAGTAGATGTGGTGTATTGTAGTGCCGATCAAACAGGATCTTTCAAAATTGACTTAGATTTTTCTAAAGGAGCTAGTCCTTACGTTTATACTGTTGTTAAGACGGATGTTACTCCAAATGTTAATTATGGAACACAAACTACAGGTCTTCCTAAAGGAACTTACTTGATTACAGTTACAGATGCTAATGGTTGTACTCATTCTATGCCTGGAACAATTGCGGGTCCAGACCCTATAGTTGTAGATTACACTGTGAGACCAATTACCTGCGATAACTCTGGAAATGTTTCAAAAGGTTCGATCATTATTAGTTCGGTTATTGGTGGTACACCAGGATATATATACCATGTTACAGGTCATAATTATGATAAATTAGAGCCTAATATTGGCGGAACTTCTGTAACTTTTGATATTGTTGAATTTGGATTGTATCAAATTAAAATTACAGATACGAACAATTGTTTAGTAGAATATAAAGATGTTTTAGTTGCTTCTCAGGTACAAAGTCTTGATATCGATGTAACATCACTTCCAGCAGTTTGTAGTTCTGGTCCAATTGGTGGAGGATCAGCAAATGTAAAGGTAGCTTCAGCGCTTACAGGAAACGGACCGTTCTATTTTAGTGTTTACAGGGGAGTAGATAATCCTTTCCCTTCTTCACAGTGGGTTCCTGAAACAACGCCTGGTACACCAAGTACACCAGGAAGTAAAGAAGCAACGATTACTGGTTTAACGCCAGGTGTAAAGTATACTTTTATGGTATATGATGATGGTACAAAATGTTACTACTTTCAAACACATGATCAACCAATAGCAACAAACTCTACTTTAGATACAAGTGCTTTAGTATCTACCAATGTGAGTTGTTTTGGAAGTGGTAATGGTCACGTTCAATTTACAGTTACAAGTATTTATCCTGTGGCAACTGACATTGAATATGAAATTTTTGACAGACTTAGTAATGTATCAACAGGAGTAACAGGTATAGGACAAGTGCCTGCAAATGGTTCTGTTACATTGACTAGTCCAGATTTAAATTTTGGTAATTACTATGTTTTAGTAAAAGAATCAGCAGGTGCAACTAACGCGGGATGTAGTATAGCTTCAGATCAATTTACGATTAGAGAATCTTCTACACTTTTATCAGTGAGAGCTAGTTCAGGAAAAAATGCCAATTGTGCGGCAAATTCTGGAGTTGTTACAGCTCAAGGACAAGGAGGAACAACAGTACCTGTTGCAGATCCGGCAAATGGTTTCCCAACAGCAGTTCCTTACTTATATCAAATTTTCCCAGATTTAGGAAACCCACGCGATATTTCTGATGATGTTCAGCCAGCGGCAGCTTCATTCAATATTGCATCTCATACGTCTAATACATTTAATAGAAATGCAGGAGACTATATCGTTTATGTACGTGATGCTTATGGTTGCGTTAAGCATGCTTTTGTTACAGTTGCTCAAGATCCGACACCAGTAATCACAGCAGTTCCTGCGCTTCAATGTACAGCTGTAGAAGGAGCTTTTGGTATAACTGTTACTTTAACAACATCAGGAGTTGGAGTTCATAGTTATAGTTTAGACAATGGGGATTTTGAAGAAGCACCATCATCAGCAACATCATTTACAATTCCTAATATATCTTCAGGAACACATACGGTAAGAGTGAAAGATGCTAATGGTTGTGGTAATACTGTTTCAAATATTGAGATTTACGCACCACTAGATATTCAAGCTAGTTTTACAACACAGCCAACTTGTATTAATACAGATGGAAGAATTACAGCGGTAGTTACAGGTGGTCATCCATCAAAAAACTTTAGATATACATTGGTAAACAATACCGTTACGGGTAGTACTCCGGTAGTTCAAGACAATGATCCTTTATTTATTGATCTGGCTCCGGGTAATTATACAATTACTGTTCAGGATTTAGGAACATTAAACCCAGCATTATATTGTAGTAAATCGGTAGATGTTGATTTAGCGATACCAGCAACGGTTGATTTCAGTTTAACTAGTACATCTCCAAGTTGTTCAGGTTCTCAAGGAACATTGAATAATGGAACGATTACCGTTACATTGCCAGCAACAAATATTGATATACCTTATAGATATACCTTAACTAAAATTTCACCAACACCTCTAGGAAGTCCAGTGACTCAAAATACGAAAGTATTTACAGGATTAACATATGGCGATTATGAAGTTACAGTTCGTTCTGCAAGAGGTTGTTCTTTAACTTTACCTTGGACTATTGCGGTATGCCAGAGGTGACAATAAGATTAGAGCAAGATGAATTCAAATGTACTGGAACCGCTTTTAATGAAAAAGTGGTTACTGTAATAGCAGGTGGAGGCGCAGGTACAAATCCTCAGGATTATCAATATAGTGCAAATGGTACAACATGGTATGACCATACTCATGTATTTACTGTAGGAGATAACGGATTCCAGAAGACATTAAGATATTATGTAAAAGATGCAAAAGGATGTATTGTTAGTGCTCCAATTACAATTCAGCCATTCCCTAAATTAGTTTCGGCTGTTGTTGCTAAAATAAATCCAGTGATGGATTGTATTAATAACAGACAAGATATTGAGGTTGTTATTACTGGTGGAACAAATACGCCATTAGCATTTACTTACCAAGCATACCGTGACGGTGTTGCTGAGGGAGGATTAGTACCAGTTACTAATGATAGATTTATTTATGGCGCATTAACACCTGGAAGTAATTATCACTTTGAAATTTTTGATAATAATACTACTTGTAGTATTCTGTCTAATACTATAGAAGTACCAGTATTTGATACTCTAAAAGTTTTTGCTACAGCTGCTTGCAAATGTAGATTGTAACGGGAACTCAACTGGAGCAATCGAAATCAATATTACAGGTTACGCAGGACCATATACCTATGAGATCCATAGAGGAGGAAATCCTTTAACTCCAGCTCTTACAGGAATAGGAGACAGTACAACATCAAGTTCATTCGTTCTTCCTCACGGATTAGCGGCTGGAACTGATTATACAGTTCGTGTTGTAGAGACAGCTTATCCAAGTTGTGACTTTACAACTACAATTCCTGTAGTTATTACTGAGCCAGCTCCATTGACTGGATTCTCAGTATTTAATGAAAATAAAAACTGTTTTAACACAGGTTCAAAAGTTACGATCGACCTAACTACTATTTCTGGAGGAAGTGGAGGATTAACTTATGCATTCGTTCAAGATAACGGAACGCCTGTATATGGTCCAGATAGTTTTGCTATCCTTGATCCTGCAACAGCCACAGAATGGGATGTGTGGGTAAAAGATAAAAACGATTGTGCGATCAAACTTGATGTTACGATTGCAGAAGATGTTAGTCCATCAAACCTTACTGTAAACACATTCAGTCAATGTCCAAGTCCAACAGGAACTTATACATTTACAGTTACTGCAACAACTGCAGGTGGTGCTGAATACAGTATTGGAAATGGTTTCCAGCCAACAGGAACATTTACTGTTGATAAAGCAGGTATATATATTGTTACAATAAGAGACAAAAACGGATGTACAAATCCAGTTCCATTCAGTGTAACAATTTTAGAACCTCTAAAATTAAAATCTCGTATTACTGCTGTACCAACTTGTAATGATCCTGATGGTGAAATTACAGTTGAAGCTGAAGGCGGAAGCAGTAATTATCAATACAGCAGTGATGGTACAAATTTTGGCACTTCTGCAGTATTTGGCGGATTAGTTCCTAATACTTATACTTTCTATGTTAGAGATACAACAACGGGTTGTACTGCACAAGTTACTGAAACTATTCAGCCAGCAACTTTAATTACTGGATTTGCATTAACAGCAACACCAGTAACATGCGCAGGATTCTCAGATGGAACTATTACAGCGACTATGACAACACCTTCAGCAGGTGTTAATGATAACCCGAAATACAGATATAGTATCGACGGAGGAGCTAATTATCAGGATTCTAATATCTTCACTGGTTTAGCTACAGGTCATTACGTAATCACAGTTATTTCTGGAAGAGGATGTATTACAACAGAAGAAACAGATGTAAATACACCATTACCAATTAACGTTCCTGCGCCAGCAGTTACTCAGTTCAACTGTAACACAGGAAGTAATGCAAGTAACTTTGCTACAATTACAGTTTCTGGAGTAACGGGAGGTTCTAATATGTATGCTAATTATGAATTTATAAAAGTAGGTACTCCAAATACGGTTGTTTATTTCGGATCTAATCCAGTTTATACAATTCATGATTTAACTGGAGGAACATATATCGTAAACGTTTATGATAATAAAGGTTGTATCGGAACTGCTCCAGCGCAAATTGTGATCAATCCATACATTGCTTTAGACAAAATCACGGTAAATGTTGATCGTGCCATTACATGTAATAATCTAGAAGATATTACAGTTTCAATTAGTTCAATCGGAGGAACACCAACGAATTTACAGTATACTGTTGTAGACATCGATGCTTCTACAGGAGCACTTGGAACTTTGTATCCTTTGCAAACTAATTCTGATGGAAGATTTACAGGTTTACCAGTTGCAAATTATTTAGTAACAGTAACTAATCTAGATACAAGTTGTAGTGTTGACTACATACATTATGTAAACGAGCCAAATACATTCGATCTTAAAATTGAGAATGTTCAGAACGTAACTTGTTTTGCAGGAAGCAACGGTAGCATTGATGTTACTATAGTAGACTTGTTAATTAAAACAAATCCAGTTAATCCTGATAGCGCAGGTCCATTTGATTATGTGATCCGTGACGCTTCAAACACTATTGTAACAACGGGTTCATCTTCAACAGCTGGTCCAACTACAATTTCTGGTTTATCTTCTGGAGTTTATAGTATTACTGGAACATTAGTAAATACACCGTTCTGTCAGTCAACTAAAAACTTTACTATTTCACAACCAGCGCTGACATTAGCGGTTACGGCTACTAAGAAAGAAATTACTTGTATTACAGGTAATAACGATGGTAAAATTATAGCATCTGTAACAGGCGGATGGCCAGGAGGATATAAATACGAGTTGAGAATTGGTACAAATATTATCACTTCATATCAAGATTCTCCTAATTTCGAGAATTTAACAGCAGGTAACTATACTGTTTATGTAACAGATAGCAAAGGATGTGAAGCATCATTTAATGTTCCGTTGGTAAATCCAACGCCAATTGATGTTACTATTGGAGTAGATAAAACAGTACTACTTTGTTTTGAAGATCAAGATGCGACAATTACTGTAAATACAGTAACTGGAGGTTCTGGTAACTATACATTTACTTTAAGCGGTACTTTAGCTGATGGTACACAAATTGTTAGAAGCGACACAGCCAAGCAGAACATTTGCTGGATTGGGTGCAGGAACTTATCAAGTAACTGCTTCTGATGATTGGACTTGTAGTAATGTGTCAAATCCAATTACTATAACGCAGACCTGCAGTAGTTAAAGCTTCTTTAGCAATTGATAGAACAGAAACTTGTCAAATTACGCCAAGAGTTACTCTTACTGCGACTGGAGGAAGTGGTACGTACTATTATAGTGTTGACGGAATCACCTATAATCCAACCTCATTTACTTCAATTGTAACAATTGATTTACCAAGAACTACGGCGACGGTAACATACAAATATTATGTAAGAGATTCTAACGGATGTTTAAGTGTAGAATCTAACGGAATTACTTTCGCGCCAGTTCCAGCAATTATATTTGAAACGTTAAGCCATACAGATATTCAATGTACTGGAGATGTAAAAGGAACAATTACCGCTATTGCAAAAGGTGGTTTAGGTAACTTTACTTATGTATTAACAGATGTTAATGGTAATCCAATTACGCCTGCTCCAGCACAAGTTTATCCTGGTGAGTTTACAGGTTTACCTATAGGATTCTACAGAGTAACAGCAGTAAGTTTAGATTGTAGACAACCATCTGAAATAATTGAGATCAGCGAACCAGGACAAGCTTTAACAGCTACTTTAGATGCAGTTAATATTACTTGTTCAGGATTTAACAATGGTAAAATAACGGTTAATGCCGTGGGTGGAACAGGAAGATATGTTTATGCAATCGCTCCTAATTTCGAACAATTCTTTGATAGCAATGTTTTCCAAAACTTAAGACCAGGAATTTATATTATTAGAGTTCAAGACGAAAATGGATGCTACCAAGATTATGAGCAAGAGATTACACAGCCTGATCCAATTGAAATTACAGAAGATCTAACTTTAAGAGAGGAAGAACATTGTGCAGGTGACCATGATGCTCAATTTGCAATTGATATAATTGGAGGTACAATGCCATACAGTTATAGTTTAGATAATCAAAACGGACCATTTACTGTTGGAGATCCAACACAAACTAAGTTTGTATTCTCTAACCTTGCTGGTGGAACTCATATTGTTTACATCGTAGATGCTAATCAATGTTCTCAAGAAATTACAATCGAGATGGGATTACCAGTTACATTAAATCCTACGATTGAAGTAACTTATGACTGTGTGAACAATGCACAGGCAAACATGGTTGTGGTGACAATTGATCCTTCTAATAATCCAGCGGATGTAACTTACTCACTTGATAACAATGGAACATTCCAGCCAAGTAACATCTTTACAAATGTTGCTCCTGGACCTCACTTCATGGTAGTAAGACATACAAACGGATGTGAAGTGTCTACTGAACTATTTGAAGTAGCGGCAGTAGATCCAGTAACTCTAGTAGATACAACAAACCAAAGCAGTGAAATCAATACGATATCAGTTAAAGCTTCTGGTGGTGTTGCTCCTTACGAATACAGTTTCAATGGAGAACCATTCTCTTCATCAAATACCTATAGAATCTATAAAACAGATGTTTATAAAGTGATCGTAAGAGACAGAAATGGTTGTGAGGCAACAATAGACGTTCCAGGTACATTCTATGACTTCTGTATGCCAAATTACTTTACACCAGATGGTATCGGTGCTAATAATACTATTGGTCCTGATTGTGGTGCATTAGCATACAAAGATCTGACATTCGATGTTTATGACAGATACGGCAGAGTAGTTGGTAAATATCGTGTAGGAGGAAAATGGGATGGTAGATACCACGGAAATGAATTACCAACAGGTGATTACTGGTATGTTCTTAAACTAAATGATCCGAAAGATCCAAGAGAATTTGTTGGACATTTCACTTTATACAGATAACAAAATTATAGCCCCAATGATGTTATCTAAAAAATTTATTACAATGAAAAAGTTTATTTTATCCTTAGTACTCATGGCTGTAACAACAAGTTACAGCCAAGAGTTAAACCTACCAGTGTTTACCCAGTATTTAGCTGATAACCCTTTCATTCTTTCACCTGCTTATGCCGGTATTGGAGATAATCTCCGTATTAGAGCCAATGGTTTAACGCAGTGGGTCGGAATTAAAGACGCACCAGACAACCAATCATTGTATGCAGATTTTCGGGTTTTAGATCGTTCGGGAGTTGGTTTATCATTTTATAATGACAGCAACGGAAATACAAGACAAACAGGAGCAAAAGTTTCATTTGCACACCACCTTATTTTAGATTATTCTTCAGAACAATATCTGTCATTAGGTATCTCTTATAACTTTAACAGTTTCCGTATCGAAACGGGTAACTTTACTGGAGATGTAAATGGTGTTCCAATTGCATTAGATCCTTCGATAACAGACAATCGTTACAATTCAAATAATAACTTTGATATTAGTGCTTTATACCGTAACAAAGGTTTTTATTTAAGTTTTAATGCCAACAACGTTTTAAAGAAAAACACAGACAAGTTTAGAGGAGTTGAACCAGAGTTACTTTCTAACTTTCAGGTGTATTCTGGATTCACTTTTAAAGATGGTGAAAACAGAAGAATCGAATACGAACCATCTGTTTTCTTGCAGTACTTTGCAAGTGACCAGCGTTCTACAACCGATTTTAACTTTAAGTACAGACGTTACAATCGTTACGAAGATTACTATTGGATTGGAGTTTCATACCGTTTCTTAAATGACCAGTTTCCAAAGCCATTAGCGGCGGGGCCTATGGCTGGTTTTATGAAATCTAAATTCTATTTTGCCTACTCTTATCAATTAATGTTTAATGGTTTAGGCACCTACAATTCAGGAACACATTCGATAACAATCGGGTTTGATTTCTTACAATCTATCAGTAACTGTCCTTGTACACAGAGTCCAGTTCGCGATTAAGCAAGTAATTTTATCATTTTTAAGAATTAATTTGTTTGTTTTCATAATTTACAACGTTTTCGTTTTTATTGAAGCATTATTTTTGCTTTTTTGAAATTTAGAGTACTGTAAAAGTTCTATATTTGTTATTCTTTCAAAAAATTAAAAAAATTAGCAGATGAAAACTTTAAACGATTTCGATTTTAAAAATAAAAAAGCAATTATCCGTGTTGACTTCAATGTGCCGTTGGATGAAAATTTTAATGTTACAGATACAACACGTATCGATGCTTGCAAAACCAACAATTGACACAATTTTAGCACAAGGCGGAAGTGTGATCTTAATGTCTCATTTAGGCAGACCAAAAGGAGTAGAAGAAAAATATTCTTTAAAACATATTTTAAAAACAGCTTCTGATATTTTAGGAGTTGAGGTAAAATTTGCTGAAGACTGTGTTGGAGAACCAGCTCAAACTGCGGCAAAAGATTTAAAACCAGGCGAAGTATTATTATTAGAAAATTTACGTTTTCACGCTGAAGAAGAAGCTGGAGATGTAGCTTTCGCTAAAGAATTAGCTTCTCTTGGAGATATTTATGTAAACGATGCATTTGGTACAGCTCACAGAGCACACGCATCAACTACAATTATTGCACAATTTTTTCCAAACGAGAAATGTTTCGGAACATTATTAGCTAAAGAAATTGAGAGTTTAAATAAAGTACTTAATAACAGTGAAAAACCTGTTACAGCGGTTCTTGGAGGTTCTAAAGTTTCGTCTAAAATCACAGTTATCGAAAATATCTTAGATAAAGTAGATCACATGATTATTGGAGGCGGAATGACCTTTACTTTCATTAAAGCACAAGGAGGAAAAATTGGTGAATCTATCTGCGAAGATGATAAACTAGATCTAGCTCTTGAAATTTTAAGATTAGCAAAAGAGAAAAACGTTCAAGTTCATATCCCTGTTGATGTTATTGCTTGCAGATGATTTCTCAAACACTGCAAATACTCAGATTGTAGATGTAACTGCAATTCCTGACGGATGGCAAGGTTTAGATGCAGGTCCAAAATCTTTAGAAAACTTCAAAAAAGTAATTTTGGAGTCTAAAACGATTCTTTGGAACGGTCCATTAGGAGTTTTCGAAATGGAAACTTTCTCTAAAGGAACCATCGCATTAGGAGATTATATTGCCGAAGCAACTGAAAATGGAGCATTTTCATTAGTTGGAGGTGGTGATTCTGTTGCGGCAGTAAAACAATTCGGATTTGAAGACAAAATGAGCTATGTTTCCACTGGTGGCGGGGCTATGCTTGAGATGTTAGAAGGGAAAGTTTTACCTGGAATCGTCGCGATTTTAGACTAAAAAATCACAATTAACATTTTTTTACATAGTTTTCTTCAATAAAGGGCTTAGATTTGCAAAAATACAGTTCCTATAATTCTTTGAGTTACAGAATTTTAAAAAAATGTTATATGATTGTAAAGAAAATATCCTTAGTGGTTACAGCTTTATTCTCTTTATCGATGTTCGCGCAGGAATCTGCAGAATTTTCTAGAGAAATTAAGCAAGACATTAAGTTGTCGTATTTAGATTCTATTAAAAGCACATTCAAAAAAGAGCCATTAGTCGCAAAAGTTGACAGTCTTTGGATGAATGAATTAGTAAGTTTAGATATTTACGACGATTTAACAAAAGACATTCAAACGATAAACAAAGATGTCACTGTCGATGAAGAATTGCCGACCGAACTGCTGAAACAGCGTTTAGCGGCAATGAATCAAAAATCACCTTTTGAGATTGAATACAATCAAGGTTTAGAAAATATAATAAAGTCATTTCTTAAGAACCGTAAAAAATCGTTTTCTCGATTAATGGCTTTATCAGAATATTATTTCCCAATCTTCGAGGAAGCTTTTGCCAAACAAAATGTTCCTTTGGAAATAAAATATTTAGCCGTTGTAGAATCTGCTTTAAATCCTAAAGCAGTTTCTAAAATGGGCGCCACGGGTCTTTGGCAGTTTATGTACGGAACCGGAAAACAATACGCTTTAAAAATTGACTCTTATATCGATGAAAGAAGCGACCCTCTTAAAGCTACAGTCGCATGTTCTGAATACATGACCAAAATGTTCAATATTTTTGGTGACTGGGAACTAGTTTTAGCATCTTACAACTCTGGTCCAGGAAATGTTACTAAGGCAATTCGCCGTTCTGGAGGAAAAACCAAATACTGGGACATTCGTAATTATCTTCCAAAAGAAACTCAAGGTTATGTTCCTGCTTTCTTAGCTACAATGTATCTTTTTGAATATCATAAAGAACACGGAATTAATCCAGAAAGAGCAGTTGTTAAAAATTTCGAAACAGACACTATCTGCGTAAAAAATCAAATGTCTTTCAAACAGATTGCCGACTTACTAGACATGCCGCAATCTCAGATTCAGCTTTTAAATCCATCTTATAAAATGAATGTCGTTCCTTTTTATCAAGGAGAACAACATTTTATTCGTCTTCCTAAAGATAAAATAGCAACATTCGTTTCTAACGAAGATCAAATTTACGCTTACGTTAAGCATGATGCAGAACACAGATCAACATCATCTAGACTAGCTGTAAAATATGCTCCAAAAGCTAAACCAGCGACAAAACCTGCGACAATTGACAATAGCGATTATGAATTTTATAAAGTTAGAAAAGGAGACAATTTAGGAGCAATTGCATCAAAATATAATGTGAGCACTACTGAATTAAAGAAATGGAATAATTTAAAAACGAATGCCGTTGCAATTGGCAGAAGTCTTAAAATTAAATCGGTTGAAGAAGCGCCTGCTAAATCAAATTCTATTATAGATAAAAGAGAAGAAGCAATCGCAGTGCAGACGATAAAGAAAAATCAAAAACGGCTGATCAGGACTACGTTGTAGCGACTGGTGACAATTTAGGCGACATTGCTAAAAAATTCGGTACGACTATTGCGGAGTTAAAAGAACTTAACAATTTAACTTCGAATAATATTGGTTTAGGAAAAACGCTTATTGTTTCAAAAGCGTCACCAATTATAGAAGAACCTGCTTCAGTATCTACAGCAATTGCATCAAACTCGGTTGATTCATTTAAGAAAAAAGCAGTTTCTAAAAATATTGGCGAAGATTATTACGTTAAAAAAGGAGACTCTTTATACAGCATTTCTAAAAAATATCCTGGAGTAACAATTTCAGATATTAAAAAATGGAATGGCATTAAAGATGAAGACATTAAACCGGGAATGAAACTTAAAATAAACGGATAATAGAATAATCTTATTAAATTTGGGTTTTATTTCATAAATTAAGAAAATGAATAAAACCCATTTTTTATTTCTATTACTTCCATTTTTCCTGATCTCCTGCTTTAAAGGTGATAAGCAAAACGATCCAGTTTCAGGAAAAACAAACGCCATTTCGATCATTATCGATGATCAATTATGGTATGGAGAAGTAGGTGATAGTATTCGAAATAAATTTGCTTCGCCAGTTCTTGGACTCACACAAGAAGAACCTCTTTTTACCATCAATCAATATCCAGCAAGACTTCTAGAAGGTTTTGTTACCGACAGCCGAAGCATTATCGTGGTTAAAAAAACGGCCACGGAAAAATTCGAAATCATTCGGAACAAAGATTTACCACACAATACTTTTCGCATTTACGGAAAATCTGTAGATGATATTATTTGCAGTATTGAATTAAATTCACCTCACATCATTAAACAAATTCGTGATGCAGAGATTCATAAAGTTCAAGAAGACAATAGTAAATCAGTCGCTAAACCCGGCGATCATTAAAAATAAATTTCATATCGATCTACAAATTCCTACCGGATATGAATACATGCTTCACAAGAAAAAATTTATCTGGCTTAAAAAAGAAATCATCAGCGGGAATACCAGTCTTTTGATATATCAAATCCCGTTACGTAATTTCCAAAAGAAAAAAGACATTGTAAATTCAATTGTTCGCATGCGTGATTCTGTTGGAAGCTACATAAAAGGGCGTGAACCCAACACCAAAATGATTACAAGTGAAGCCTATGCACCTTATTTTTCAAAAGTCATTTTAAACAATAAAGATGCTTTTGAAACCAAAGGAACTTGGGAATTAAAGAATGATTTTATGGCTGGACCATTTATCAATTATGCTATCGTAGACAAAACCTATAACCGTCTTTTGGTTATTGAAGGATTTTGTTATTCACCTTCAAATCAAGAACGTGATTTAATGTTAGAGCTGGAAGCAATTATAAAGTCGGTTAAAATTGATAAAAGATAAAAGACGCCAACTCCAGTAATTTTGAAATAACATTTGTGTCCTTTGCTTAAATCTCTGCTGACTTTGCAGTTACCTCACACAAAGTACAAACCTGAAACAAAACCTCTTGTTATTTTTCTTACTTTTGTTTTTTAACAATCACAAAAACAAAGACTTATGAAAAATGTAACCACAACATTAGTATTGTTTATGCTATGCTTTATATCCTGTAAAAAAGAGGTAAAGACAGAAACCGAAACCACAAAAGTTTCAGACAGCATTAAAACCGAAGAACCAATGGCTGAAGAATCAGTTGCAGAAAAACCTGTAGATTCAGCGGCTTACGTAAAAGCTTGGCAAGATTATGCCACACCAGGAAATCCCCATAAATTACTCGCAGATGAAGTTGGAACTTGGAACTGCGAAATGACTTTTTGGTATGAACCAAATGCCAAACCAGAAAAAGCATCTTCAGTCGCCAACATTAAAATGATTCTAGGCGGACGATATCAGGAAGCAAATTATGTCGGAAAAATTATGGGCGCACCTTTTGAAGGCAAAAGTACAGTCGCTTTTAATAATGCTACTAAAGAATACACGACGACTTTTATCGATAATATGGGAACTGGAATGATGATTGGAGTTGGTAAGTATAATGAAAGCTCAAAAAGCGTAGAATACAAGGGTGAAGTTGTAGACCCTGTAACAGGAAAAAAAGTCGCTTACAGAGAAGTTTATACAATTGTTGATGCATCAACTCGTAAAATGGAAATGTTCGATACAAAAGACGGAACAGAATATAAAAGCATGGAGATTATAATGAAGAAAAAGTAATTTTTTTTTTCTGAAAAGGCTCGAAGACACAAAGTTTTATGTAATTCCAAGATGAAACTTAAATTTGTGCCTTCGAGCCTTTTTATATTTTCCAAAATAATAACTTTGCAAAGTAAATTACAAGGACATCTTTTTACTTAGCGTCTTAGTGCCTTTGCGACAAAACAAAACAAACTATTAAAATGTTAAAATGGAAAATAAAGCCTTTTGAGGCGTTAAATGTAAACGAGCTATATGATTTGCTCCAATTAAGAAGTGAGATCTTTGTAGTCGAACAAAACTGTGTTTATTTAGATCTTGATGGTAAAGACAAGAAAGCGCCGCATTTAATTGGAGAGTTTGAAGGCAAAATTGTGGCATATTCTCGTTTATTCGATGCTGGGATTTCATTTGATAATGCTTCGATAGGAAGAGTAGTTGTAGATTCCAATTACAGAGATAGAAAATGGGGACACGATTTAATGCGCGAAGCAATTGCCGGTATTAAATCAAACTTTGGAAAAGATAAAATAACAATCGGCGCACAATTGTATTTAAAGAAATTCTACGAAAGCCACGGTTTTACACAGACAAGCGAAATGTATTTGGAAGATGATATTCCGCATATTGAGATGATTCGAGAGTAGAATTAAAAACTTTGTGCCTTTGCGGCAAAAAACATTAAAGACTAGTAATCAAAAACTCCACCCTTCGATCGTAATTATCTCCTCTTTTAAGCGGATACTTATTGCCGCATCCAACATAAGTCATGCGGCTTTTGGAGATTTTTTTATTCATTAAATAATAAAAAACAGTTTTGGCGCGATTCCACGAAAGTCGTCTTTCTTTGGTATCTCTGTCAATACCGTCGCTGTAAATTTCTGGAGTACAGCAGACATGACCGCGTATTTCAAACTTAAGATTTTGATGCTTTAGAAGCGTAACAACAACTTTGTCTAGTTCTTTTTTGGCATGATGGGTTAATTTAGCACTACCAATATCAAATAAAATTGATTCGAGATAAACTTTATCGCCAACTTTTAACTTGCCTTTGAATGAAGTATGAATCCCTTTTCCAAAACTATTCTTTTTGACAACAATTAAATCAACCCGCCGATTTTTCAATCTTGTTTCATACAGATTTTCAATAGTATCTGCCTTTACAACGATGCGTCCTTTTCCTTCTAGAATAATAATTTTATTTGGGTTAAAACCATAACTAACCAAAAGATTCTGAATAGTAACCGCTCGATTATTGGATAATCTAAAATTGTATTGATCTGTTCCGCGATCGTCGCAATAGCCATAAATCTGTATAGACTCAACCGTAGAAGTGTCTATGTTTTTTATAAAGTCCGAAACAACATTGATCTGTTTGTCTGTCAAATCATATTTATCAAATTCAAAATAAATAGTTTCAACAGGTTCCTGCTGTGCCGATACTGTATAAAATGAGAAAAGAAGTATGGCAAGATGGAACTTCATTCACTACATTTTTAAAATCGTTTTATATTCTGTCTGGTTATTTAATACATTAACTGCTCTTTTAATCTCAGAATTGTTTTTGATGTAAAACTGATACAAACCTTCTTGATATTGATATCTCTTAATCAATTCTTCCTGAATCATGTTTTTGATTTCCTTTTGGTTTTTATCCAATAAAGTAGTTTCGCTTTTTTCTAAAGTCGCCAATAACTGCTGATATTCAGGAACAATGGTTTCATCTATTTTTTCATTTTTAGCCGCGACTAAAGTGTTTTTCAAAGCCACTTCTGTTTCCGTATCAAATGTGATTTTATTGGTTTTCAAATATTGTTTGAAAGCGCTATAATCAGCATCTGTAATCGTTGGGATTTTATCTCCAAGATTTGGGTTTTTATAATAATAGGTTGTAGCATAATCAAAAACGCCGTCATTTCTTAACAAGGCCGTTGCAATGGCACTAGTTTTAGTTTCATCCAATTCGATATCTGGTAAAACACCGTCGCCGTCATAAACTGTTCTTCCTTTTCTGGTTTTAAAAGCATTAAAGTTCTTAGAATCGGTTTTTTGGGCAACTCCGTTTTTGTCTTTATGCGCGTAATCCAATGCTTGAATGCGGCGTCCAGATGGCGTATAATATCTAGAAATAGTAACTTTTAACTGCGTTCCATAAGTAAGGTCAACAGAACGCTGTACCAAACCTTTTCCAAAACTTCTGCTTCCAAGAATAACCGCACGATCTAAATCCTGTAAAGCACCCGAAACAATTTCTGAAGCCGAAGCACTTCTTCCGTTTACTAAAATCGCCAACGGAATCTGTGTATCAATAGGCTCTTTAGAAGTTTTATATGTATTATTATGCTTTTCGATTCTTGATTTTGTAGTTACAATTACCTCATTCTTTGGAACAAATAAATTACAGATATCGATAGCTTCGTTTAACAAGCCTCCAGGATTCCCTCTTAAATCGAGAACAATCTGTGTCGCGCCGTCTGCTTTCAATTTTTCAAGAGCCTCTTTTACTTCATTTGAAGCTTTTCTGCTAAAATGCGCCAAAACAATATATCCTGTTTTATCATCGATTTTTCCGTAAAACGGAACCGATTTAATATCCACTTCATCTAAAACCAAAACTGTAGTAAATGGTTTTCCCTGACGAAGATATTTGATGTTGATTTTAGTATTTTTTGTGCCTTTCAACAATTGAGAAGCATCATCTTTAAAATCGGCAATCAAAACATCGCCAATCTGAATAATTTCGTCACCGGCTTTTAGTCCCGCTTTGTCTGCTGGATAATTTTTATAAGGTTCGCGAACAACCAAACGATCTTTTTTTCTAGAAATCAAAGCGCCGATTCCTGTATATTCTCCAGTATTATTAATTTTAAAGTTTACGACATCCTGTTCGTTAAAATAAACCGTATACGGATCTAAACTTCCCAACATGCTTTTGATCGCTTTATCCATCAAATCACCAGGATTGGTTTCGTCAACATAATTGGTGTTTACAGCTTTATACAAAGTGGTAAAAATCTCGATCTGCTTGGCAATTTCAAAAAAATCTTCTTTAAAACTGGTTCCAACAAACAACATTCCCGCAGATGACGACAGGTATAATAAATTTCTTTTTGAAATACGGATACATGATTATTCTTTTTTTCTTTTTAATCTTTTTCTAATAAAATAAATTAATACGCTAAATATAATAATAAATGGCCAAATGCTTAAAAATGAAATTAAAAAGTCGGATAAACTGAAAAATCCAGATTTAATTGCCGTCCACAGTTTTGAACCATACGATATTTTAACGCCTTCTTTTTTGGTAATTGTTTTGTAAAATTCAATTCTAATTGCACTTTCAGAAACTCGGTTTTCCAAATATTTCAACTGACCTTCTTTGGCTTCGATCTCTTCGCGAATTGTCGAAATTTGTTCTTCAATCTCTAAAATCTCACTTACTTTGTTTGCTTTTTTTAAGATTTCGAGATAGCGTTCTTCGAGTTTTTTCTTTGTTTTTAATCTTGAAGTCAGATCAATAAATTGCTCCGTAACATCTTCGGCAGATATATTTTTAGTTTCAAAATAAGAAACACCTTTAGAAACATCAGTAATAAAACGGTCAAAATTCTGACTTGGTACTTTTATAGTAAGATTCCTAAAAACAGTTCCGTCACTTTTTCCTTCATAATCATTTAAAATATTTCCTCGGTTATCTGAAATTGCTTTTTGAATTTGATTAAAAGTAGTTTCAAGATTATCTGTTTCAAATCTTAAAGTAGCTTCCTTTATGATTTTTTGCTCAATTTTTTCTTCATTTGATCGAGGTGGTGGTGGAGGTGGTGGTGGATTTCTGTCATAAGAATCTGATTCATCTGGCGGAGGTAATTTCGGCGCGCTAATAGCGATGGCTTTATTCTGCGATTCAGAAGCTTTACTACATCCAGAAAGAATTAAAAAGATTAAAAGATAAAAAAATAAAATGTGACGCATAAAATTTAAATTTAGAGCGCTAAAACTACGATTTTTTTCATGTAATTAGATTAAAAATCTTACAATTTTAAAACCTATTATTCAATTGTATTTTCAGAATCATTTGATTTGTTTATTTGAGTCGCAAATTTCTCAAACAACTGAATCATTTTAGTATTGATTTCTGCGTATGATAATTTGTCTTTAGTCTGATAAAAAAGCATAATAGAATACGCTCCATCGAGATTGTCTAAAAGTAAATGCTTGTTTAAACGATACGTTTCTCTTAGAACTCTCTTAAAGTAATTTCGATCAACTGCTTTTTTAAAGTATTTTTTTGAAACCGAAACGCCGATTTTTGTTAGTTCTTCTGAATTTTCTTCCGCTTGACGGTAAACCAAACGAAGCGGATATTTAGAAACCGATTTTCCGTCAGAAAAAAGTAAGCCAATCGTTGTTTTGCTTTTTAAACGCTCGTTTTTAGGGTAAGTGAAGTTCATTTAAATTCAGAAAATATTTGCAATATAAAAAGCAAAGGTAATTTTTTTATTTGCTGTTTAAATATTCCGTAATGGGTTTTATGAAATCAATTTAGTCATTTGTATAATAGAAATCGCTAAGTATAGCCTATTTTTGTAATATTGATTTTTTAATGCCCTTATAATTCGTACAAATTTGAAGGTTTTTTTATTAATTTTTTTCTTTTAAACGCCTTATATATTGGTAGTTATATAATTTTTATAGGGCTAAAAATATATTTATTACTTTTGGCCTTAAATTTTTCAAGCATGCAAAAGATAATTTCATATCCAATCTCTGTAATTTATTATTTGTGTTTTGGATTTTGTTTGGCAGTTTTTCACCCAATACAATGGATTTGCCTTAATCTTTTTGGTTATCAGGCGCACAAAAAAAGTGTTGATTATTTAAATTTCTTTCTTTTAAAGTGTACCAATTTGGTTGGAACTACGTATACAGTTAGAGGAGTTGACACAATTCCAACTGGAGTTCCTATTATTTTTGTGGCTAATCACCAAAGTATGTACGATATCGTTGCTATGATTTGGTACTTTAGACGTTTTCATTGTAAATTTGTAAGTAAGAAGGAGTTAGGAAGCGGTATCCCAAGTGTGTCATTTAATTTACGCCACGGAGGATCTGTGCTAATCGACCGAAAAGACCCTAAACAAGCGATTCCAGTAATCAAAGGCTTGTCTGAATATATAGAAAAGAATATAAGATCTGCTGTAATTTTCCCAGAAGGAACTCGTGACAAGACAGGAAAACCAAAAGAATTTGCACAAAGCGGTTTAAAAATTCTATGCAAATATGCGCCATCAGCGTATGTGGTGCCAGTTAGTATTAACAATTCATGGAAAATGGTTCGTTTTGGAATGTTTCCGGTAGGCTTAGGAAATCATTTGACTTTTACTGCTCATAAAGCTATGGCGGTAAAGGATCATGATTTTGCCGAGTTAATGAAATTGACAGAAGAAGCAGTTAAAGAAGGTATAAATGAGTATAAACAGGTTTAAGTTTTAGTCCGAGCTAAAACGTACAACCCAAATCTATAATAAGTAATGTCTATAAAAAACATTAGATTAGAAGTAATGCAGTTTTTGGAAAAAAACGTGGATAGCTTCGTTGAACAGTATTTAATTCCAGTGGAAAAAATTTGGCGACCGTCTGATTTTTTACCAAATTCTGAAGGAGAAAATTTCTTCGAAGAGGTAAAAGAATTACGCGAAATTGCTAAAGAATTACCATACGATTTCTGGGTTACGCTTGTTGGTGATACCATTACCGAAGAAGCTTTGCCTACATATGAGTCATGGTTAATGGATGTAGAAGGTATTGACCAAATAGAAAATGGTGGAAACGGTTGGTCGAAATGGATCCGTCAATGGACTGGAGAAGAAAACCGCCACGGAGATCTTTTAAATAAATACTTGTATTTGTCTGGTCGTGTGAACATGCGTGAAATCGAAATGACTACACAGCATTTAATCAACGACGGTTTTGATATTGGAACTGGAACTGACCCATACAAAAACTTTGTATACACTAGTTTTCAGGAATTAGCAACTTATGTTTCTCATAACAGAGTAGCGCAGATTGCAAAGAAATTTGGCGATAATAAGTTATCTAAAATGTGTAAAATGATTGCTGGTGACGAAATGCGTCACCACCATGCATATAGCGAATTTGTAACTAGAATTTTTCAAGTTGATCCAAGCGAAATGATGCTGGCTTTTCAATATATGATGAAGCAGAAAATCGTTATGCCGGCTCACTTCTTGAGAGAATCCGGTCAAAAAATCAGTACTGCGTTTGAACAATTTTCAGATTCAGCACAGCGTATTGGTGTTTACACAGCAAATGATTATGTTGATATTATGCAGAAATTAATCATTAAATGGGAAGTTGATAAAATTACCAATTTGACTGACGAAGCAGAAAAAGCGCGTGATTACTTAATGAAATTACCAGCGCGTATGGCGAGAATCTCTGAGAGAATTGTAATTCCGCAAGAATCACACATCTTTAAATGGGTTGAACCAGCTAGATTGTAGATTTTAGATTGTTGATTTCTGATTTAAAATGATATTGTAATTTCAATTATTTAATTGATTTTAGAAATTGACATTGAAAATATATTTGTTGATTGTTAGATTTCAAAACTCTAACAATCAACATTTTTTATTTAATATAAAACCTTTCGTATAATCTGCATGATCTGCGAGAAAATTCAAATACTAATAATTCATGAATACTTCTGAACTAATAAACAAAACGATCACTTTTGTAAAAGAAAAATTAAATGATGCTGAAGGCGGACACGATTGGTTTCATATCGAACGCGTTTATAAAAACGCACTTTTAATCGCAAAAGATACCGTTTGTGATCTTACAGTGGTTCAATTGGGAGCTTTGCTTCATGATATTGCCGACAGTAAATTTCATAACGGAGATGAAACTATCGGGCCAAAGACAGCACGAGCGTTTTTAGAGACAGAAAATGTTTCAGAAGACATAATTCTTCATGTAGTCAGTATCATTGAAAATATCTCTTATAAAGGAGGAAATTTTGAAAAGAAATTCTCTTCAGTAGAATTGGATATCGTACAAGATGCGGATCGTTTAGATGCAATAGGGGCGATTGGAGTAGCAAGAGCGTTCAATTATGGAGGATTTAAGAACAGAACATTGTACGACCCAGCAATCGAGCCCATAACAAACATGACGAAAGAGGAGTATAAGAAGAATAATGCTCCAACAATAAATCATTTTTACGAAAAGCTTTTGCTTTTAAAAGATAAAATGAATACCCAAAAAGGAAAAGAAATCGTCGCCGAAAGACATCGTTTTATGGAATTATTTCTAGGGCAGTTTTATGCGGAGTGGGAGGGAATTAAATAATTATAGGTCTGGTATTTGCAAAGATTATTCTTTTATAACATCAAAAATTATGGTGCTTTTTTCTTACGAAAAGTCAAAAAATACTATATTTGACAAAAAGAGCATATGAAAAAATCGTTTTTAATAGTAGTTTTTATTTTTCAATCATTCCTATTTAGTTCTTGTGATAATGATAATAACGAAATAGCGAAAGCGACTTTAGAATTAACAATTAAAGATGAAGTAGGAAATAATATCAAAGATGCTAAAGTAACTTTATTTTCGACTAAAGAAGATTTTGAAAGTAAGTCAAATCCTCTGGGCATTTTAACTTCTGACAATGATGGAAAAGTAATTTTTGATAATTTAGATATTGAGAAATACTACTGGTTCGTCGAAAAGGAATGTAAAGATAATAGAAATGGAAAATTTTCGAGCGAATTAGCTTTAAAAGGTAACGTTGTTGAAAGAGAGGGTATAATAATTTCTGATAAGACAAGTAATATTGAGATACTTAATTCGAATAATATTCCACTTTCAGTAAACATAAATGGTGGGGAATATTTTATTGTAAATGCAAAAGAATACATTGAAGTACCCGGATTCGGCTTAGGAAAGTATACAATAACCTGGAAAAATGAAGCGGAAAATATCCCAATAAAAGTGGGTTCTGTTGAAATCGCAAATTGCGGATTTAGTTCTGCATTGGTTGTTTTATGGTAAGCGATGACATCCCAAAAGGCAAAGCTTCACAAAGAAATTTAAATCTTCGTGAAGCTTTGTCCTTTTACTATGTGTATCTGTAAAATTATATTCCGCAACGATTCGCCAAGAAAACACAAAGCTTCACAAAGAATTTTAATCTCTGTGAAGTTTTTTTATTGTCAAATACTAAATCTTATCTTAACTAGGCAGGAATAACTATTCCGTTGACCAGCCATTCTCATTTGAACCGCTTTCTATACAATGTATTGAATAACGATCAAATTCTTCTCCAAATTTTTCCTCAAAAACATTATAAGCAGAAAATCCAAAGCTTTCACCATCGATATCAAATGTAGCTTTTGAAGGGGTTTTATCGATCATATTATAATATTCTCGTCCCATTCCAAGTATAAAGCAACGGGAGTATAAAAAGCCATCATCAGAGCCATCTGTATACTCATATATTTCTTCTCGATCTATGTTGAAAAGTCTTTCTTCTAAAATGTGAATGAATTTGGTCAGATCTCCTTCATTTAGTTCAAAAGCCTTTTATTGTAATTTTCAAGAATTGAGCTTTCAAGTTCGTCGCTTAATTTTTCAAGTGTTTCGATGTCATTACTTTTTAAACAATCTAATCTTAATTTGTTTTGCTTAGGTGAATCTGACCATGAAAGTTCAATAATTTCCCAAAATTTGTCTTCTGTCATTGTTTTATGTTTATAGTTTATTCTAGAATAAAAATATTCTAAATTTTTAAAAGATAAATCCCAATAAGGTTTTTTTAATATCATTAAAAGACAAATCTTGCTGAGGCCATAAGTTTATGGAAGCTTTTCGAGCTCAGTTCTATGCAGAATGGGAGGTAATTAAATATTTTTCAGTCTCAGTTTACAGTTAATCAGTTAAAGTTGATTGAATTGGTTTTTTGCAAAAATTAAAAACAAGTAATTATTACAGCGCATAAAAATCCCAATGCAAACCATAATAATCGAGCAACTCTATTGTCTCTTACAATTTCTCTCTTTTCAGTATTCATATTGATGGATTTAAAGCATCAAAATTATCGAGTACAGCATTTATAAACCTGACGGAAAAGTTATTAAAGTATCATAAAAAGACATTTTTATTCAAAAGAATATATTCTCAATACAAAAAAAGCTTCGCAAAGAAATTAAAATATCTCTGCGAAGCTTTATGTTTTTTATTTTGTGAATCTCTGCGAAATTACTTTTTAAATCTCAGCACCTTAGAATCTCAGTGCCTTAGAAACTAAACTACGAACATCCACAATCAGTTCCATTCCCACAGTCCTTTTTCTTTTTAGATTTAAAAAAGTACTTTTTGATCAAAAAAGCAACGGCTAATCCTAATATGGTGAAAGCTATAATTTGCTGGATCATGATTTTTTATTTTAAGAGTTGATACGCAATTAGTGCAGTAAAATAGGCTAATGCACTCATGAAGACTAACTGCATTGCAGGCCATTTCCACGAATTGGTTTCTTTTTTAGTAATTGCTAATGTACTGGCGCACTGCATCGCAAAAGCATAAAACAGTAATAATGAAATTCCAGTAGGAAAATCAAATACTTTTTTTCCTGTTTCTGGACGAATTTCTGCCGCCATTTTGCTTTTTATAGTCGATTCGTTGTCTGTGTCACCAACACTGTAAATAGTTGCAAGAGTTCCCACAAAAACTTCACGTGCGACAAATGAACTGATTAATGCAATTCCGATTTTCCAATCGTAACCCAAAGGCGCAATGGCAGGTTCGATTGCTCTACCCATTAATCCGATATATGAATTCTCCAGTTTTTGAGAAGCAACTTCATTTTCAAACTGAGTCTCGTCTATAGCTTTATTGGCAAATCTTTCTTTTACAATAGATTCTGCTTCATTAAAATCTTTTCCAGGTCCGTACGAAGCTAAAAACCATAAAATGACCGATATCGCCAAGATGATTTTACCCGCGCCAACAATAAAAGCTTTCGTTTTCTCTACAACATTGATTCCAACATTTTTAAAAAGCGGCATTTTATAGCTAGGCATTTCAACTACGAAATACGTTTTTGATTCCAACTTTAAAACTTTGTTCAAAATATAGGCTGATAAAATTGCTTGCAAAAAAGCCTAAAACATATAAAAGCATTAAAGTTAATCCCTGAATATTTAGAAAACCAAAAACACGTTTACTCGGAATAACTAATGAAATAATAATAGCATAAACAGGTAATCTGGCAGAGCAAGTCGTGAAAGGCGTTACTAAGATCGTAATAAGGCGTTCTTTCCAGTTTTCGATATTTCGCGTAGCCATAATCGCTGGAATCGCACAAGCAGTTCCCGAAATTAAAGGCACAACACTTTTTCCAGAAAGTCCGAATTTGCGCATTATTTTGTCCATTAAAAATACCACACGGCTCATATAACCGCTTTCTTCCAAAATAGAAATAAACAAGAACAAGAAGGCAATCTGCGGAATGAAAATAATAACACCGCCAATTCCCGGAATAATTCCCTGCGAAAGTAAATCAGTCAAAATACCGCTTGGCAGTTCTGCGGCAACCCAGTCGCTTAACGAAGCAAAAGTGCTGTCAATAAAATCCATCGGAATTGTCGACCAGCTGAAAATAGATTGGAAAATCAAAAATAAAATAGCAAAGAAAATGACATAACCCCAAACTTTATGCGTTAAAACGCGGTCCAGTTTAGCTCGGATATCTTTGGCCATCGAAGCGTCAACTTTTAAACCTCCTTTTAAAACATCATTTATAAATTGATATCTTTTAATGGTTTCTTTTTGTTGTAAACGCTTTAATTCTGAATGTGATTTGGTAAAAGTGCTTGAACTTCATTTCGGTCTAAATTCGAAAAATTAACATCCTGTGTAATTACCAGCCACAATTTGTACATTAATTGATTCGGAAAAGCATGCTGTAATTTTTGAAAATATTCAGGATCAATTACAGAAGCATTTAAACACGGTTCGTTCGGCAGGGTTTTATAAGAAACAATTAGTTCTTTCAATTCCTCAATTCCTAAACCTTTGCGCGAACTTACCAAAGCAATTTTGGTTTTTAGTTTTTCTTCTAAATACGGAATGTCTAAGGTAATTCCTTTTCTTTCCATACGATCAGACATATTGATAACCAAAATCGTTGGAATTTCAAGGTCTTTGATCTGTGTGTAAATCAGTAAATTTCTTTTCAGATTTTCAACATCTGTTACAACAACCGCAACATCAGGATATAATTTGTCGTTTTTGTTTAATAAAAGTTCAATAACCACGCTTTCGTCCATCGAACTGGCATTCAAACTATACGTTCCTGGTAAATCTAGAATGTTAGCTTTTATATTATGAGTCAATTTGCAGAACCCCATTTTTTTCTCAACCGTAATTCCGGGATAATTACCAACCTGCTGGTTAAGACCCGTTAATTGATTGAAAACTGAAGTTTTTCCAGTATTTGGATTCCCAATAAGGGCAACATTTATATTTTGAACACTCATTACAAATTGTTTTTGATAAGTTCAACTTCAATTTCACGAGCGGTTTCAATACGAATCGCGACATGCGAACCGTTAATATCCAAATATAAAGGATCTCCAAAAGGGGCAATCTGCAGTAATTCAACTAAGTCGCCAGGAAGACAACCCATTTCTAATAATTTAAGTGGAATAAGATCGATATCAAAATCTTTGATAATGGCTTTCTCGCCTTTTTTCAGAGTGTGGATTGTATTTTGCAAGCTTATTTAGATTGAATTTAGATTGCAAAAGTAGACAATTATTCTTTATTTCAAGGCATTTAACACTTGCTCAAATGCTAAATGTTTCTAAAAATAAGGCTTTTTACTCTTTTGAGAGGAAATCAATATCTTCTAAAAGACGTTTGATGTCTTCTTTGTTTGTTCCGTCATAAAAACCTCTAACACGTCTTTTTTGATCAACCAAAACAAAATTCTCGGTATGAACCATATCGTACAATTGATCTGGGCGTCCAAGCTTTACTGCCAAATAGGATTTTCTGGCCATTTTGTAAATGTCTTTTTTATCGCCGGTAACCAAATTCCACTTGCTGTCTACAACACCGTATTTAATTGCATAAGTTTTTAAAACAGAAACGCTGTCCACTTCTGGAAAAACCGTATGAGAAAGCGACATAACTTTCGGATTGTTCAAAACAGCCTTTTGAACATCTACAAGATTCGTTGACATTTTCGGACAGATCGAACCGCAAGTTGTAAAAAAGAAATCGGCAACATAGATTTTTCCTTCGTAATTTTTCTGCGTAATCGTATCGCCATTTTGGTTTACAAATGAAAAATCGGCAATTGTGTGGTATTTGCTTTTATATTGAACCGTACTGTCAACTAACTCAGGATTTACATCGGCTGGATTATAAATTGGCAGTGTCTTTTTAGGTTTTAATGCCGAATAAAACAAAGATATCGTAACAACCGAAAACACTATTAAAACAATAAAGAATTTGCGGTATTTATATAAAAGCGATTTCATAAAAATAATTTGGCGCAAAAGTACAAAAAGGAGGTTTTAAAAACTTTACTACAATATTTTTTAACAGGCTTTTGTAACATTTATCATAAAGATGCATACTAATGAAAAAGTTTTAAATTGCTAGCTGTGAAATTAATGCTTGTTTTTGATTTTGCAGTTAGGATTTTAACATAATTTTTAAAATAATAACAATATGTTTGTATTTTCCACTAAACTATAAACTTTTATGAAAAAACAATTTGCTAAACCTGTGTTTGGTGTATTATCTGTAATGTTTTCAATGACTGCAGTTCAAGCACAAGAGACAGCTTCTAAAGAACCGGGTATCAATGTATCTTACATGGATAAGAAAATCAGCCCAAGTCAGGACTTCTTTAAATTTGTAAACGGAACTTGGCTTGAAAAAACAGAAATCCCGAGCGACCGTACAACATGGGGAAGTTTTAATGAGCTGATCAAAAGAACTGACAAAGATGTAATGACGGTTTTAAAAGACGCGTCGAAAAACCCAAAATACAAATCAAATACAGATCAGGGAAAAGCAGTTAATTTATTTAACACCTACTTAGATACAATTGGAAGAGATAAAAAAGGAATCGAACCACTAAAACCTTATCTGAAAAAAATCGATGCCATTAAAAATGTTGCCGATTTACAGAAATATTTGGTGGAAATGGAAAAAGAAGGCGGTTCTGGATTTTTCGGTATCTACGTTGGAGCTGATGATAAAAACAGTTCTAAAAATTCCGTAAATCTTGCTCCAAGCGGACTTGGACTTCCAGACAAGGATTATTATATTTCTGATGATAAAGATTCTAAAGAAAAACGTGCAAAATACGAATTGCATGTAGCAAGAATGCTTCAGTTTATTGGAGAATCTCCAGAAAAAGCAAAGCAAAGTCGTCGCCGAAATTTTAGCTTTGGAAACAGAATTATCGCGACCGAGATTAAACAGAGTTGAACAAAGAGACAGCCGTTTGCAATACAACCCAATGACTGTTGCTGATATTCAAAAACTGACACCGGCAATTAAATGGAATGAATATTTCTCTGGTTTAGGAATTACGAAATTAGATTCAGTAATTGTGAGCGAACCAAAATATATGAAGGCGCTACAAACTGTTTTTACTGAAAACAAAGTAGGAGTGTGGAAAGAATATTTGAAATGGGATTTACTAAACGGTGCTTCTGGACAATTATCTACAGCACTTGATGATGCCCGTTTTGACTTTTACAGCAAAACTTTAAGAGGAGCTATCAAACAACTTCCAGCTGAAGAGAGAGCGCTTAATATAGTAAATAGTACAGTTGGTGAGGCTTTAGGTAAATTGTATGTAGAGAAATTATTTCCTGCTGAAGCAAAAGAGAAAGCGCAGAAAATGATCCAAAATGTGATTTTAGCTTATAAAAATAGAATCAATTCTTTGACATGGATGTCTCCTGAAACAAAAGTGAAAGCGGTTGAAAAATTAAACAAAATCACGATCAAAATCGGATATCCTGATAAATGGAAAGACTATTCTGCTTTAACAATGAAGAGTGTTTCTGAAGGTGGAACTTACTTTGATAACATGAAAAATTTATCAAAATGGGGCTTTAAAAAAAGTATTGATAAATTAAGTAAACCAGTTGATAAAACAGAATGGGGAATGTCTCCTCAAACGGTAAATGCATATTATAATCCGTCTTATAACGAAATTGTATTTCCAGCGACAATTTTACAGTCGCCATTTTACAATTACCAAGCTGACGAAGCGGTTAATTATGGTGGAATTGGTGCAGTAATCGGACATGAAATTTCTCATGGATTTGATGATTCTGGTGCACGCTATAATGCTGATGGAAATTTAGTTGACTGGTGGACAGAAGAAGATTTGAAACAATTTACAGTTTTAGGTACAGATTTAGCCAATCAATACAGTGCTCTTGAGCCATTGCCTGGAGTTCACGTTGATGGTAATTTTACTTTAGGTGAAAACATTGGAGATTTAGGCGGAATCAATGCGGCTTATGATGGTTTACAATTGTATTTAAAAGAAAATGGTAATCCAGGATTAATTGACGGATTTACACCAGAACAACGTTTCTTTATTTCTTGGGCTACCGTTTGGAGAACAAAAACAAGAGACGAAGCGATTAAAAATCAAGTAAAAACAGATCCACACTCGCCGGGAATGTACCGTGCGTATGTGCCAATTCAAAATGTTGATGCTTTCTACAAAGCTTTTGACATCAAGAAAGGCGATAAAATGTATGTTGAACCAGAAAAACGAGTTAAAATCTGGTAATAGAATAATTATAGAATGAAAAAACGGCGCTTAATTAAGTGCCGTTTTTTTATGGATTTAAAGCGCCGGCAAATTAAATTATATTCCTACAATTAATTATTCGGAAATTTTAACATATTATTCAAAATAATAACAATATGTTTGTAATTATACTAAAACGTTAAATAAAAATGATAAAAAAGCTTTCCAAACCTATGTTTTGTGTAGTTTCTGCAATGTTTTCATTAACAGCAGTACAGGCGCAAAATGCAAAGCCAAAGGAACCAGGAATTAATGTTTCGAACATGGATCCTAAAATTAGTGCAAGTCAGGATTTTTTCCGTTACGTAAACGGTGCCTGGTTAGATAAAACAGAGATCCCAAGTGATCGTAATTCTTGGGGGAGTTTTAACGAACTGCGCCAGAAGACCGATACCGATGCCCTTGCTATTTTAAAAGCGACATCGAAAGATCCAAAATATAAATCAAATACAGATCAAGGTAAGGCAATTGCTTTATTCAATACTATTTTGGATACTGTTGGAAGAAATAAAAGAGGTATTACACCGCTTCAACCTTATTTAAAGAAAATCGATGCCATTAAAAATGTTGCAGATCTTCAAAATTATATAACCGAAATGCGACTTGTGGGCGGCTCTGGTTTCTTTGGAGTTTACGTTGGTGCTGATGCTAAAAATAGTAACAAAAGCACCGTTAACCTTGGTCCAGGAAGTTTAGGTTTATCTGATAAAGATTATTACAACGCTGATGATAAAGATTCTAAAGAAAAACGTGAAAAATACGAAGATCACGTTGCCAGAATGCTTGCAATACATTGGTGAATCTCCTGCAAAAGCAAAGGAAAGCGCAAAACAAATTTTGGCTTTAGAAGTTGAAATGTCTGCGCCAAGATTGGACCGTGTGGAGAGAAGAGACAGAAGAAAACAATACAATCCAACTGCTGTTGCAGATTTGAAAAAAAATACGCCTTCTATTCAATGGGAAAAATATTTCACAGGAATCGGAATGGCAAAATTAGATACTGTAAATGTGGCACAGCCCCGTTACATGATCGCTTTGGAAAAAACTTTTACGGAAAAGAAAGTAGAGGCTTGGAAAGAGTATTTGAAATGGTCATTATTAAACAGATCTGCTTCAACTTTAAGTACAGAGATTGAAAATGCCAATTTTGATTTCTACGGAAAAACATTAACTGGAGCTTTAAAACAGCGTCCGCGCGAAGAAGTAGCTTTGCAGGTAATCAACGGAGCAACTGGAGAAGCTTTAGGAAAACTATATGTAGAAAAATTATTTCCTGCTGAAGCAAAAGCAAAAGCGAAAGACATGATTGCTAATGTAATGCTGGCTTATGAAAACAGAATCAATGCCTTGCCTTGGATGTCAAAAGAGACGAAAGTAAAAGCCATTGAGAAACTAAACAAATTGACGGTTAAGATTGGATATCCTGATAAATGGAAAGATTATTCAAAACTAGAACTTAAAAACGTCAATGAAGGCGGTACTTATTTTGATAATATGAAAAATTTATCAAAATGGTCTTATGCTGAAGCCTTAGCAAAATTGGGAAAACCAGTTGATAAAACAGAGTGGGGAATGTCTCCGCAGACAGTTAATGCTTATTTCAACCCTTCTTATAACGAAATTGTATTCCCTGCGGCAATTTTACAGTCGCCTTTCTATAATTATCAAGCGGACGAAGCAGTTAATTATGGCGGAATTGGAGCAGTAATTGGTCACGAAATCTCTCATGGTTTTGATGATTCAGGAGCACGTTACAATGCTGACGGAAACTTAGTGGACTGGTGGACGCCAGAAGATTTAAAACAATTTACAGTTCTTGGTGGTGAATTAGCGGCACAATACAGTGCATTAGAACCGCTTCCTGGGATTTTTGTTGATGGTAAGTTTACTTTAGGTGAAAATATTGGAGATTTGGGCGGTATTAATGTCGCTTATGATGGTTTGCAATTGTATTTGAAAAAGAATGGAAATCCAGGTTTGATCGATGGATTTACTCCGGAGCAACGATTTTTTATCTCATGGGCTACAGTTTGGAGAACAAAATCTCGTGACGAAGCGATCAAAAGTCAAGTTAAAACAGATCCGCATTCTCCAGGAATGTATAGAGCTGTGGTGCCAATTAAAAACTTAGATTCTTTTTATGAGGTATTTGGAATTAAAAAAGGAGAACCTATGTATTTAGAACCAGAAAAGAGAGTTAAAATCTGGTAATTTAGATTCTGTGATATTAAAATGGGGCTGTCTCAATTTGAGACAGCCCATTTTTTATAATTATCTTGTTTTTGAATGAAAACTTTAGTTTTTCATTTTCTTTATCTTTTTATCATTCCGTAGGAATGTTTCATCGGTAGAAAAAAAATAGTTACCAGTCTCGTTTACGTTCCGTAGGAACGTTTGATATATTTGATTATTGAAAAAAAATGAGAATGTCAAACGTTCCTATGGAACGTAAAAAAATGAAAACATTATAAATTTTCTACCGATGAAATGTTCCTATGGAACAAATATATAAAATAGAAAACGGCGGCTGCATTGGCGCCGTTTTCTATTTTATTTAATTGCAATAAATATATCAACTTCTGAATTTTCAATATTTTGTGCTTTTTCACCATAAATTTCGAAGTCTGATGTAAAAGATCTGTCCAAATCTGAATTCCAAATTTTGATCCATTCATTAAAAACAGCTCCTTCTGTCAAATTTCCTTTTGCAGTAAATTTTTCGTAGACTGCTTTTTCTATAGTTTTACCTGTCATCTCTTCTGGAATTGAATCCAGATTTTCTACAGGACAGCCCAAAATGGTTGTATACGGTTCAGTATGATCTTTTTCGTAATCTGTATATATACAATAAACAGAATTATTTATTTTATTTGAAATTTTTTCAGCAATTCCTTCTGCGATAAATTTGTTCCAAAGTGCAGGAATATCTTTTCCCGATTGACCATTTTGATTAGTTGTACGTACTGAAATACCAACTACATTGAATTTTTGAATTTCCATTTTGTTTAAAATAATTTTGTTAAATACAAATTTACAATGAGAAAGTGACAACAGCATGTCAGTAATAGGCTTAAAATGTCAATTTAAGTTTTTATTTCAAGTTGTTTTTCAGTTCAGATATCGTGCCCATTTTTATACTTATTTTGTTTGTGAATGAAAACTTTAGTTTTTCATTTTTCTATATCTTTTTATCATTCCGTAGGAATGTTTCATCGGTAGAAAAAAATAGTAACCAGTCTCGTGTACGTTCCGTAGGAACGTTTGATTATTGAAAAAAAAAATGAGAATGTCAAACGTTCCTATGGAACGTAAAAAATGAAAACATTATAAATTTTCTACCGATGAAATGTTCCTATGGAACAGATATATAAAATAGAAAACGGCGCCAATGCGGCGCCGTTTTTGTTTTTTTGTACTAAGTCCCAGAGAGGGACGCAATATTTATAGAAGATTTATTTTTTAGTTCTAAACCCTGTAGGGGTGATATTTGACGTAAAATTTCGCTCCTGTGGAGCTTTAATTCATAATGACAAATTAACTATAAATATGCTGTTCCGATGGAACTATTTCAAATGACTGTAAATATAAACCTCAATAGCTTTTAATTCTTCATCAGACATTGCCTGCGTTATCGGGAAGTTTGTTTTCATCACCGCAAACTGAGTCGGATCTACAATGGGTTCGGCATTTCCTTTTAAAAAAGTAACCATATCGCCCTTTTTGTCTTTGTAGATTTTGGCAATTTCTTTAATGCTTGGTCCAATCACTTTTTGATCCGGCTGATGGCATGCAAAGCAATTTCCAGTTCCCTCAAAAATTTGTTTTCCCAATTCTTCAGGTGTTTTGGCTTTCGCCGATTCTCCTTCAGAATACGATTCCGTTGTCTGATCTGTTTTTTCAGAACCCTCTTTTTTACAAGAGGCAAAAGCTAAAACAGCAACTAAAAATACTGCTTTATTCATATTTTAATATATTATTTCATCGCTTCAAATTTGTAGCCATTAAAAAGTAATTTAGCTACAAGTTGTTTTTCAAGTAAATCTTTGTCTCCTTTTTGAACAGAAAGCTTAATTTTTTCTGTGTCCGTAAGGGTACCTTTTAAAGGGAAATATTTATTGTCTGCAGTAATTACTTCGTCTTTAATATTTTTACCTGTTGTTGGATTAGTATATCCTGTTTTTGTAGCATACCATCCACCTAATTCTCTGTATTTTGTTTGTTCTCTGTTGTTATTATCTACAACTGTAAATATTGAATTTACCATGTACACTAAACTTGGAGGCCAATTAGGCATATAAGTGATATTTTTTTTCACGACATCTCCAATTTTTACATAATCTTGTACCATTCCATTTTCCTTTAAAACTTCTTGTTTTTGGTAAATGATTCCGTTTGTTACTTTTATATTTAATGCCGCCATAGCATCCTGCTCCACTTTTAACTGATCAACAGTTTTTTGGTTAGCATCTGCAATTACTTTCTCAATATCAGTTGGCGTTCCGTTTATAAATTCCAAAACTCCTTTTTCATCAATTCCTGTCGCACTGATAAATTTGTATTTGTCATTACAAACACTTGCAACAATAGTTCTTTGAAAACTTAGACCTTGATCTTTACCATAATCAACTACTTCATTAGTTTTGCTGTTACTTAAATCAGTAAGAACAGACCAGTAAAGCGTAGATCCATCAGACATTAAAGCGCTTTTTCTCTCGATTGAAAAAATTGGGCGACTATCCAATGTCAGGATTTTGTAATTTACCTTTTCTTTGTCTAGAATTGCAACCTCAGTTCCATCGATACTGATTTTGTCTTTTTTAAATTTAATTTCCTGAGCTACAGCTGTTAAGCTAGTAACTAATAAGAAAGAAAGTAATAATTTTTTCATATACATTTAGTTTAGATTTGTGGCGCTAAAGTATATGTTTTTTTCGTAATTAATTACTTGTTTAATAATATTGCCGCTTCTTTTGCAAAATAGGTAGAGATGATGCTGGCACCCGCGCGCTTAATGCAATACAATTGCTCTATCATAATTTTATCATGATCCAGCCATCCTCTTTCTCTGCCGCCTTTACCATAGCGTACTCACCAGAAACTTGGTAAACCGCAACTGGCACATGAACCGTATCTTTTATCTCACGAACAATGTCTAGATAAGCAATTCCAGGTTTTACCATTACGATATCTGCACCTTCCTCAACGTCCAATAAAGCTTCGCGAATTCCTTCAATTCGGTTCGCATAATCCATTTGGTAGGTTTTTTTGTCTTTTGGAATATCTTGAGAATCTACTGGAGCAGAATCTAAAGCATCACGGAAAGGGCCGTAAAAAGCAGAAGCATATTTGGCGCTGTAACTCATAATTCCAACATTATGATGTCCGTTTTCTTCCAACGCTTTTCTTATCGCCAAAACGCGTCCATCCATCATGTCGCTTGGCGCTACGAAATCGGCACCCGCTTCGGCGTGGCTTAAACTCATTAAAGTTAGCGCGTCAAGAGTAGCATCGTTTATCAATTGGCCTTTTTCGATAATTCCGTCATGACCATAAATAGAATACGGATCTAGGGCAACGTCTGGCATCACGATCATTTCTGGAACAGCATCTTTAATCGCGCGAATGGCTTCGTCGCATTAATCCGTCTTTGTTCCAGGCTTCCGTTCCTTTATTGTCTTTTAAGTTGTCGCTCACTTTTACATAAATGTTCACCGCTTTGATACCTAAATTCCAAGCTTCTTTTACTTCTTTAATCGTGTTATCCAGAGAATGACGGTAAATTCCCGGCATCGACGGAATAGCCGATTTTATATCTTTTCCTTCTGCAATAAACATTGGAAGCATAAAATCCTGAGGACTCAAACTGGTTTCACGAACTAAAGAGCGAATAGATTCATTGGTTCTTAAACGGCGGTTTCTCTGTAATGGGAACATATAAATTTAGATTTTAGATTTTAGATTTCAGACTGAACCTGATTTCCTTGAAAACAGATTGATTCATCCTTGTTTCTAAAAGTGTAATTGTTTTTTTCTTTTTCGAAGATTTTTTACTTTTTATAAAGTGCTTGCAAAGTTAAAGAAAAAGGAACAGAATTAGGAGTTTAACGGCCGTGAGAATGAGTTAATATTATCTAAAAATTTGGCTGTGATTAGATATTTGAGGTACATTTGCAAAATTAGGAAAAATCTTATTTTTGGTTATGAAAATTTATAGTTTAAAAATTCCAATAAATACAAATTACGCACAACTTAGAGCATCGATGGATCAAGAATTTGCAAAGCAGAAAATTGATGTTTGGTGGGAAGATTGGGGCGTTTCTGGAAATGAAATAAAGGATTTTATTTATTGTAATAGATCTAAAGCTTGTTTGGAATCAGTTGCAAATGAACTTGAAATAAACTTTAAAGGATTATCTAGTTTCAAAATAGATATAAAAAAAACACACAAAGAAGAAATGGGTAATATTAAGAAACTCAAATATCTTCCTAAAGAAAACCCTAATTTAAAATTTATCTACACTTCTGTTGAATTTAAGTTGCTGTCTCAAAGTACAGTGGAATTCGAAGAAGATGAAAATGGCAATCAACAAATTGAAGAAATTTATGGTATTTCGGAATTACAAGGAGATATAATTATACCGAGAGAAGAAGGAAAGGGTTTTTTCTTTAGTAAAAATGACATAGATGGGTATGATTTTTTTAAACCAATAGATACTGGATTTCTGTTATGTACAGAAAAAGTAAAGCAGTTTTGTGAAATGAAAGGTTATAGAAATGTTGTTTTTTTAGAAGTTGGTAATATTATTTAGGTAAAATTAGATAGCTCGATTTGTAATCCCGCTAGCGCGGATTTGCAATCCGTGCCCGCAAAGATTGATTTTTTTTGCTTTAAGAATTTAGTATTGTGTTTCCCTATTGTGGACACAAATTGCCACGCTATCAATAAATTACAAGAAGATGAATAAAAACACTATACCTAAGCATCTAGAAAGTAGTTTTCGAATGTTAACAAATGCTTTTCCTGATGGAATTTCTGAAAAAGAATATTTCATTTTAATCTCAATTTTATATGATCATTTCTCTGATAGAAATCTGGCAGATTTAATTGCAATATTAACGGGAAAAGAAACAGTAATATGTTTAAATGATGTATACAAGTATAATGATGGTAAAGTTCATCAGCATGATGAATTACTATTAATAATTGAAAAATTAAAAAAGAATGGTTTTGACGAATGGCTCAATGAAGAATAGATCCGATATCGCGGATTTACAACCCGCTAGCGCGGATTTGTAATCCGTGCCCGTAAAGATTTATTTTTTTGCTTTGAGAATTAGTATTGGGTCTCACTGTTGTGGGCACGGATTATAATTTTTTGAACTAACTGGTAAAATCTTATTTTTTAAAAATGAAAAAGATTGATAAAAACATTTATGCAATTTTCAAAAAAAAAGAAAATTCATGTCCTACTTTACTAGAAGGAATATTACATACAGAATTTTTTGAAAAAGAACCATTTGAAGGTCGGGCTTCTGATAGTGGAGAATGGAGAACCACAAAAAATATTAAAACTGTACTGCCTCAGGTATTATGGTTCGTAACAAAAGATAAAAAATACGAATTTGATTTGAGATGGGATAGTCAAGGTTTTTTCATCTCATCTGAATTTCTGAACTTATTATTTAAATTTCAGATCAACAACTTTCAATACACAGAATTACATATCGTAAATAAACATAATAAAAACATCCATTCAAAGGAATATCATTATCTAAGATTTTTTGACAAGCTAGAAGATGCGATAGACTTAGAAAAATCGAAGATTGATTTTGATAAGCGAAACGGAAGTATAAAAAAGATATGGGATTTACAATTTAAAGATTCGATAAATTTCCCAGATGTGTTTGTTTTAAGCACTATTGGATTTGCAGGTATTTTATTTTGTTCAGAAGAATTTAAAAAAGAAGCCGAAAATCTCAAATTAAGAGGAATTAGTTTTATTCCTTCTAATAAAGCAGGGCTTTATAGACCTTAAACCCGCTAGCGCGGATTTCCAATCCGTGCCCGTAAAGATTGAGTTTTCTTTAAGTTGCTAAGATTTTAAGTTTTTTCACTTTTTCATCAAGTTATCATTCCGTAGGAAGGTTTCATTGGTAGAAAAAAAATAACGATCGCCCACATTTACGTTCCGTAGGAACGTTTGATATTAACCGATTCTTAAAAAATGATGTCAAAATCAAACGTTCCTACGGAACGTAAAATAATGATAACAATATAATTATCTACCGATAAGATGTTCCTACGGAACAAGGAAATATATAAAATAAGAAGAGAGATGTTTCAATGAATAATAAACCTGCTAGCACAAATTTACAATCCATGCCCGCAAAGATTTATTTTTTTGCTTTGAGAATTAGTACTAGATATATAAATGATGGAAGAAAATTTAAAACAGTTTTTTGAATATAATAATTCAGATGAAGAGTTGGAATATTACATTCGAATGAATGCAGAGTGGAGTGAAGAATCATTTATGAGGATGAAAAGATTAATTGAAAACATCATAGTACATCATTCCAGTGGTTTTAATTATGACAAAGTTTTTGTCCACTATTGTAATGAAGTCATTCAAAGAATAATTAATATTATATCAAATTATGCTTTCTACAATGGAAGTTGGCCAGACGAATTTACACAAGAAAGCTATATGGCTTTTTTAGATGAAAGAATCAAACAATTAAAAACGCTAAGGGAAGATTTTATAGATTCAATTCAAGTTCTATAATTTGATATTTATATATTGACTAAATTAACCCCAACAATTTAGAAGAAATAAGGTTTTTAAAATATTTCCATCTAAATTTGTCTAATGAAGAAAATTCTCGCTTTATTTTGTTGCTTACTCTTGACAAGTTGTTTTGAGATAACAGAAAGAATCAAACACCACGACGACCAAAGTGGTGAATATACACTTATGATCGACTTTTCACGATCTTGGTTTAAGACAAAATCTGCTATTTGGCTCGAAGAAGTCGATGGCGTTAAAATTCCCAACGAACAGGAAATTGTTCAAAAGCTGGAAGACTTTAAAACCAAAGCTTTAAAAATTGACGGAATTTCAAACGTAACCACAAAAACAGATTTTGACAATTACGTTTTTATCATCAAACTCAATTATGCGAATTTGAAAGCATTAAATGCTGTTGTAAATACGATCAACAATCAGCGTGATCAGATTCACTTTAGCGGAAGCGGAAAAAATTTCGAAAGAATTGCCTCTTATCCAATTCCCGAAAAAGTAGTAAATGATCCGAAGAAAAAGAAAGATCTTGAAGAAGCTACTATTACTTCGATTTATACTTTTGATAAAGATATTCTCTTCGTAAATAATACAAACAGTAAAATTTCGACAAACAAAAAGACGGTTTTTTTAAAGCAAAGCATGTACAGCGTTTTGAAAAAATCGACATTAATGAATAATACCATACAATTAACGCCTTGATTATGAAACAATTTTATACTTTAATTTTTTTACTCGCCTCTTATTTAACGTTTGGACAAACCAACAAATACGATTATTTTGTGCAATTCAACGGAAATCAGCTTTCTAAAAAAGTAAGCGTTTCAGATGTTTTAAATCATCCGTTGATAAACAAATACAGCGACAAAAAACCTGATTTTGATTTTAGTAAATATACTTCGCAGATCAATTTTGATCAAAAAATAACCATTCACGGCAGTTTCACAGACAGCATTCCGTATTATCAAGTTACCATTCCAATAAAAGGGAGGGAAGCGCTTAGACAGTTTTTGATAAAAGAGTTTAAAATCAATAACAGTAGTGACTCTATTGCGAGCAATTGAAGATTTTGATAAATATTCTGTCTATACACCAAACGGCAAAAAGAGATCAATGGTTTGGAATGATACTTATTTGGTTGTTTTAGAGTTGACAAAAAAACTTTCTAAAAATGTTTATGATTTGCAGACTGAAGTTCAAATTGATTCTGCTTATTCGGACGAAAGCTATGGCGATCCAGTAGAAGTTGTAGAGGCACCTGTAATAATTGAAGAGGTCTGCGCCTATGGCAAATTCAACTCAGGAAGAAAATTTATATGATGGAAATCCGTACGAAGAATATACTTTACAGCAGGCAGAATTTGATCGAAAACTAGCAGACAAACAAAATGAAATTATAAAAGCATTATTTGAAAACGGTTTTACGGCGCCAAGTTCATCAAAAATCAACGAATCTGCAGATATTTCATCTTGGGTAGATTATGGCGGTGCAATTTCGAGTTTGTATTCGGCTTACCAGTATCCGACGACGATTTTTGGCGGTTATGACAAGTTTTTACCGATGCAGAATAATTTTGGAAATTTTGTAAAAGGAATAAATGTTGATTTTTATTTTGACAATGATAATGCCCGTATTGAAGAAGTTGTAGAATACTCTGCAGAAATTGCGGGTGTAATGAATAAAATTACCAATAGAAAAATCAATAAAAAAATATTTGATTATTTCCCTGAAGAAAAGCCTTTAGCTTACGGTTCGTATCACATGAACACAAAAGAGGCGCTTGAGAGTTTTCCTTCCTTAACGGCTGATATATTTCAGAATCCAAAATTTGGAAAAGAAGATATAAGCGTTATTACCGATTTAATATCGACAATAATCGATGAAGAAGCTACAGCAAAGCTTTTCGATGGTGATTTAAGCGCTTTTTTATATGGAATGAAAGATGTTGAGGTAATGACCAAAAAGTACGGTTATGATGAGAATTTTCAAGAAACAATTACACAAGAGAAAGTGAAAAAATCAATTCCGTTGTTTGCTGTAATTTTTACTTCAACACATCCGACATTTGGAGACAAGCTTTTACAATTGGGCGTTCGTAAAAAGTTATTAACGCAAAATGGAAATCAGTATCAGGTTTTTGGAACGGAAGAATATGGTACTGTTTTTATTCTAAAAGATAAAGATGTCGTAATTGTTGCCAATACAATGGATTATTTTAATAAAGGAACAGGTTCTTTTGTTAAAGAAACAAAGAAAGATTTGTCTAAAAATTATATGATCGGAAAACTTAATATTGCTCAGACTGTAAATGCATTTGGCAAGAATGCGAAGGAATCAGATTTGGTTCAAATCAATAAAGTTGCTTGCGCAGTTTTCAGATATTACAACAGAATCTCCAAAGAAATTAATTGATAATAAACTGAAATTCATCTTCAAACTAAACTCTAACAAATCTGATAAAAATATCATTTTGCAGACATTAGATTTAGCCGATGAAATGACTTCAAAATAATTCAAGAGTTATAAAATGTAAAAGCCCGAAAATTAGATTTTCGGGCTTTTTTTATATCTCAAAAGTGAATTTTTTATGTGATGGAAGCTTTGTAAATATCTTTAATTGTGGTTTCAAGTACATCGTTGAAATCATCATCAGACTGACCCGCCGTAAGTCCTTCAGAAAGTGCTCTTGAAAAACTGGCAATTAATCCGTGGTTTTGAGTCAGTTTAAGATTTGCATCTTCTCGCGAATAACCGCCAGATAACGCCACAACACGTACAACATGCGGATCTGACATTAATTCGCTGTAAAAATTATCTACAGTCGGAATTGATAATTTCAGCATTACTTTTACCTCTTTGTCTAATGCATTAAGCTGTTTACTGATTTCTTCTTTTAGAATTTCTTCTGATTTTTCTTTATCCGAACTGTAAATATCAACTTCAGGTTCAATAATTGGAATAAGTCCTTTGTTAAAGATTTGTAAACCAACTCTAAATTGCTGTTCTACAATATCACGTATCCCATCAGGATTTGCTTCTTTAATAACCGAACGCATTTTAGTCCCAAAAACATTTCGTTCTATTGCTCGTGTCAGCAATTCATCTAAATTGGGAATTGGTTTCATCAGCTGTACAGCCGCCGGCAGTATCAGCAAGTCCTTTATCAACTTTTAGAAAAGGAACTATGTTTTTCTTTTCCCACAAATAATCTGCCGTCCATTGACCGTCGATTTTGCGGTCCATTGTGTTTTCAAACAAAATAGCACCAAGAATATATTGGCTGTCGAAAGCGGGACTTTTAATAATTCGGGTTCTCATGTCGTGTACCAGAGTGTACATTTCTTCATCATTTGAATAGCTGTTTTCTTGAACGCCATATAGCGATAATGCCTTTGGTGTGCTTCCGTCGCTTTGATCTAGTGCCGCAATAAATCCCTTACCGGAATGCATACGATTTAATTGATCCTGATTTATGTTTTCCATGATAATGCATTTGATTTTACAATAGCTGTAATTTACGCATTTTTTTTCCTCGGTATTACTTTCAAAAAGTTAAGATTTCTTAAAGTCCAATTTTTTCATTTGCCTTATCATAAATCTCTTTTACTTTTTTTGGAGGATCAAATCGGTACCCAACAGAAATTTTGAAGGTAGTAATATTGTCGTTGAGTCGGGTTTGTACTTTTTCGTCTTGAGCAAAACTTACAGAATTCAGACTCGTATAAGCGAAGAAACGATCTTTATTATAAGCAATCTTCAAGTTAAGATCCAACTGATACAATGCTGAGGTCTCGCCATCCATATCATTAATTCCGGCGCCTAAAGCTATTCCTGCACCAATTAAAACACGGTCGCTGATTACAAAATTATAAAAATAGGAGGGAGCTAAAGTAAAAACATACAAATCTCCAGGAGAAGAGTCTGGAGTATTTAAGTCCAAATTAGTGTAATAAAAGGAAAAAGTTGGAATAAAACTTCCAGAACTTTTTGTCTGCCATTCGTTATGACTTACCAATGATTTAAAAGAAAATTTGTCATTAAAAACATAAGCCGTCGATCCTCCAATTTTAGTAGTGCGCATATTGGGCAACTGCGCGGTTATGTTATCATCACTAATGTAAAATCCTTTTTGATTGATAAAAGTAAACGACTGCATCCATTTTTTATAATAAAAACGGGTGTTGAAATTGAAGTTTTTAGAATTTGAATCGCCTTTATTCCCGCTAAGAAATTTTGGAGCAAAACCAATAGTAACGTCAATGATTTTATAGCTTAAATTAAAACCAATCTGTTCTCTTCGATTGGGAATTAGATCTACATAAATTTTTGGATCCTGACTATCCGAAGTAATCTGAAAATTATTTGAAGTATCTAAATAATAAACGCTGGTGGTAATTTTATCATCGTATGATTTAAAATAGGGGTTTTGCGACGTATCGTTTTGGGCAAAACACCCAAAAATGCTGGCAAAAAATGCTATGTAAATCAGTTTTAGATTCATATTTAGTATTTAGCAAAAATTTATAGTATATCCAATTATCATTTGAGATGAGCTCTAGCAGAGCAAAATAATGCTGTAGATAATATCACCCCCGATGGGGTTTAGGATGTACTAATTTATAAAATTTCTATAAATATATTGTCCCTCTGGGACTTAAATAAAAAAGCTTCGAAGAGGCAAAATGTATATAGTAAAAATAGAAGTGTGCCTTAGAAAGCTCCGTTGGAACGAAATATTTATAGGAATCAAACATCATCGAAAACATATTCATTTTTAAAATCAACATTAAATAATTTTAAAAAATCAATATATTCTTCTTTAAATGTTCTTTTCTTATGATGTTCTTCTTGATTTTCAATGTATTTTATAACATTATTCAATTGAGAATGTCCATAAGTAAAAGCTCCAAATCCAGTCTGCCATTCAAACTTTCCATTAATCCATTTTTGATCATTTATGAATTTTGAAGAATTTGCTTTAATATCCCTTACTAAATCTGATATTGATTTGTCAGGTTTTAAGCCAATTAGAATATGAATATGATCCGGCATTCCATTAATTGTAATTAATTTTTGCTCTTTATTGCTTATAATACCAGTAATGTATTTATAAATTTCATTTTTCCAGTTTTTAGAAATCAAATTTTGTCTGCCTTTAACTGCAAAAACAATATGAACATATATTTGAGTATACGTATTTGCCATTTTTTATTAAAATTATTTAAAGAGTAAAGCTAATTAATAATTTTAAATTTGTAGGATAAATATTTCTATAAATATTTCGTTCCGATGGAACTTTATTCAAGATGAATTATTGAAGTTGTAGATATATGTGCCTTCCTATAAATATGTCGCCCCGATGGGGCTTTATGTTGTTGAATAAATTATTTCTATAAATATTTCGTTCCGATGGAACTTTATTTAAGATAAATTATTGAAGGTGTAGATATATGTGCTTTCCTATAAATATGTCGCCCAATGGGCTTTATATTGTTGAATAAATTATTTCTATAAATATTTCGTTCCGCTGGAACTTTGTTCGACATGAATTATTGAAGTTGTAGATATGTGCTTTTCTATAAATATGTCGCCCCGATGGGGCTTTATATTGTTGAATAAATTATTTCTATAGATATTTCGTTCCGATGGAACTTTATTTAAGATAAATTATTGAAGTTGTAGATATATGTGCTTTCCTATAAATATGTCGCCCCGATGGGCTTTATATTGTTGAATAAATTATTTCTATAAATATTTCGTTCCGATGGAACTTTATTTAAGATAAATTATTGAAGTTGTAGATATATGTGCTTTCCTATAAATATGTCGCCCCGATGGGGATTTATATTGTTGAATAAATTATTTCTATAAATATTTCGTTCCGCTGGAACTTTATTCAAGATGAATTATTGAAGTTGTAGATATATGTGCCTTCTTATAAATATGTCGCCCTGATGGGGCTTTATATTGTTGAATAAATTAGCAAAGCCTAGTCCCAGAGGGACGAAATATTTATAGAGAAATTACAAGGTATTATTCAAGAGCTCCAGCGGAGCGAAACAAATTTATCTTAATATTAAACCCAATCAATTGGATTTTCTAATGCATTTACTAATTTTTCTTCCTTACTTCCAACTTCAGGATGATGATCGTAAACCCATTGTACGTGTGGGGGAAGACTCATTAAAATACTTTCAATTCTTCCGTTAGTTTTTAAACCAAATAAAGTGCCTTTGTCGTGAACTAAATTAAACTCCACATAACGTCCACGGCGAATTTCCTGCCAGGTTCTGTTTTCTGGAGAATACTCTAAATTTTTTCTTCTTTCTACAATTGGAACATAAGCTTCAAGAAAACTATTGCCGACTTCGGTTACGAAATTGTACCAATTTTCCATTGACATTTGCTCATTTGCTTTGCAATAATCAAAGAACAAACCACCAAGACCGCGGGCTTCGTTTCTGTGTGCATTCCAAAAATAGGAATCACATTGTTTTTTATATTTTGGATAAAACTCTGGATTGTGTTTGTCGCAGGCAGTTTTACACGTTTGGTGAAAGTGTTTTGCATCTTCTTCAAACAAATAATATGGGGTTAAATCTTGTCCGCCGCCAAACCATTGTTCGATCACATTTCCAGATTCATCATACATTTCGAAATAGCGCCAATTGGCGTGCACGGTGGGAACCATTGGGTTTTTCGGATGAATTACCAAACTTAAGCCACAGGCAAAGAAATCGGCTTCGCCAACGCCAAACATTTTCTGCATCGTTTCAGGAAGTTTTCCGTGAACGGCTGAAATGTTTACGCCGCCTTTTTCGAAAACAGCACCGTTTTCAATAACGCGTGTTCTGCCTCCTCCTCCTTCTGGACGTTTCCATAAATCCTCACGGAATTTTGTCGTTCCGTCAACAGCTTCTAAACCGGCGCAGATTTGGTCTTGTAATTTTTGTATGTATGCGTAAAATTTATCTTTCATGAGTATTGTATTCTGATTTAAGCAACCCGAAATAAACCGTGTTTTGCAATTCGCCGGCACCATTTCTAAATTCGTCTCTTAAAATTCCTTCTTTTTTAAAGTTATGTTTTAATGCGATTCGCTGACTTGCCAAATTTATTTCTGAGGTGCAGATAAAAACCTTATTCATCGTTAATTCATTAAAACAAAAATCAAGAGCATGCGAAACCATTTTTGATGTAATTCCTTTTCCCTGATAATCTTCGTCAATAAAATATCCCAATTCACATTTTGAAATGCGGTAATCAATCGTTTTTACACACAAATAGCCAATTAAATCGTTTGTTTCGATATCTCTTGCATAAAAATAAAAACCTTCATTGTTTTTTTCTTTATCAAGACTTACCGCTAGAAAATCTGTCGCTTTTTTTAATGAATCAGAATTGGCAAGAGTTACAGGAAAAGTGTGGCCTATATGGGTTTTATTCTTGTCTACTAGTTGGTAAAATTCTTCGGGAAGAATGTTTTCAATTCGGTCGATTTTCCAATCTGTAAAACTCATCTTTATTTGTTTTTAGCCGAAGCGATTTTAGTATTGATTCCAAATGAAAAAACTTTGCTTTCCTGTTGGATATATTGGTAAAGTGCTAAAGCTTTGTCATTAAAATTATAATTTTCAACTTTTGAAAAAGCAATTAAAAAATCAGCAAACTGTTCCAATTGATTGAAATCTAAATGACGTCGCACTAATAAAGTAATTAATTCTTCATTTTTATAGTCAACTAGAGTTGAGATATTTAATCCGAATTCCTTTAGCTGATTTTCAATATTAATTTCCTGATCGTTTGTCAATGGCTGAGGTATAAAGTCAAGAGCGTGCAATGTTTTTAATACATTGTCAATTCTGATACTTTCTTCGTCTCTAAGTCCTTTATTTAGCATGATTTTCCGCTTCCTGCCAGGTTTCCAAAACCTTTTAGGTATTTAATTGTTTGCATAATCCATTTAAAAAGAAGATTTCGATAGTTTTTAAACACCTACAAGGTTTTAAAAACCTTGCAGGACGAAACGTAACTATTACTCAAAAGTATAAGTTTCGTTTAAAAGTTCATTCTTTTGATTATGACAAAAGATGAAATTTTCAAAATCTCCAAATAACTCTAAAACTTCATTTCGTTCTATTTTTGTCTCTTTATCCGACATAAAAGCTTTATAAGATGAAAATCTGAAATCCTTAAAGTCAAGATCAAAATGATGTTTAGGATTTAGATGAACATAAACTATCAATTGTTTTAGATACTTTTCGTTTTTTAATTTTATTCTTTTAAAATGTTTTTCAAATAAGCTTCCTGTTCTGTTGGTATGTTTATTAAAAGCTTTTGCATAAGAATTAAACAAGTTTGAAAATGCTTGTGTAACTTCTTTTTCTTCAGAATTAAGCCGAATCACTAAATGAAAATGATTGTTCATTAGGCAATAAGTAAAAACCGAAATTTTATGAGATAAATATTTTGAAACCTGTTTTAAGAAATAAATCTTATTGTCATCACTTTCAAAAATATTTATCCCATTAATACCACGATTATAAATATGATAATAATAATCTTTCTCTAGAACCTCTAACTTCATATTGCATCTCTTTTTCATTTCCTGCAAGGTTTTCAAAACCTTGTAGGTCTTCATTATAATCAAAGGAAAGACTTCATCATACCTACAAGGTTTTGAAAAAAACCTTGCGGGAAAGCCAATCGAAGCAGAAATCTTGTCTAATTTTATACCTACAAGGTTTTGGAAACCTTGCAGGAAAGCTTACTGAGACTGAAAACTGAAAACTGTCAACTGAATACTATTGATTGTATTCCTTAACCGCGTCAATAAACGCTTTTGCGTGATCTACAGGGATATTTGGTAAAATTCCGTGACCTAAATTTACAACATATTTATCTTTTCCGAATTCATCGATCATTTCGTGAACCATTTTTTTGATGGTAGGAATTGGAGAAAGCAATCTTGACGGATCAAAATTTCCTTGTAAAGTAATGTTTCCACCAGACAAATAACGTGCATTTCTAGGCGAACAAGTCCAGTCTACACCAAGTGCCGAAGCTCTACTTTTACCCATTTCGCCAAGAGCAAACCAACATCCTTTCCCGAAAACGATAACCGGAGCATTATCAGCCAAAGCCTCAACGATCTGGTTGATATATTTCCATGAAAATTCCTGATAATCAACCGGAGAAAGCATTCCTCCCCAAGAATCAAAAATCTGAACGGCATCAACTCCCGCTTTTACTTTTTCTTTTAAGTATAAAATAGTTGTATCTGTAATTTTTTGTAATAATGTATGTCTTAGCCGCAGGGTTTGAGAATGCGAAACCTTTTGCAGTATCAAAACTTTTCGAACCTTTTCCTTCAACAGCATAACAGAAAATTGTCCAAGGAGAACCAGCGAAACCAATTAATGGCACTTCGTCGTTCAGCATTTCTTTAGTCAATTTAATGGCATCCATTACATAACCTAAAGTTTCCTGAATGTCCGGAACAAAAACTCTGTGAACATCTGCCATTGAACGAATTGGATTTGGTACAAACGGACCGAAATTTTCTTTCATTAAAACTTCAATTCCCATTGCTTGAGGCACAACTAAAATATCTGAGAATAAAATAGCGAGCATCTGGAGCAATTCTGCGAATGGGCTGTACTGTAATTTCTGCGACTAATTCTGGAGTCTGACAACGTGTGAAGAAATCATATTTATCACGCAAAGCGATAAATTCTGGCAAATATCTTCCAGCTTGACGCATCATCCATACTGGCGGACGTTGAACAGTTTCTCCTTTTAATGCTTTTAAAAATAGGTCGTTTTTTAACATTTTTTTTTATTGCTTTAGGCTTTAAGCTTTAGGCTTTAAGCGTTGTTTTCTGTTTTATTATTTGCTTACGGCTTAAAGCCTAAAGCGTATTGCTATATAAATTTTTTTGCTTACTGCCTAAGGCTTAAAGCTTATTGCTATATTGAATAATTACATCTTCGATAACGTCTTCAATCGTGGGCTGATCTGCAATAATGATGTTTTTGGTAATTTTATGTAAAGCTTCGGCAGTGGTTTCCCCAATGCAAAAGCACGTTTCCTTTTTAATGGTATTTTCTTTTAAATAACTTTCAACGCCAGATGGGCTGAAAAACAATAATGCATCAACTGCAGTTTTTATTTTCTGAGGCTGTAATGATGTTTCGTAAACCTGAATTTCGTTGAGTTTTATTCCGGCTTCTTTTAAAGCGTTTGGTAAAGTATCTCTTCTTAGGTTACCGCTAAAAAAAGTATAGCTTTCACTGCTGTAAATCAAAGTTATAATTTCGGCTAAATCAGATGCATAGCCTGTGTAGGCCACAACATTGAATCCGTTTTCAGATAAAAGAATCTTAGTTTTAAGCCCAACGCAATACACGTTTTTGCTTTTTTAGTTGTTCTGATTTTGGATTTGACAAAACGCTGTGAACTGCATTTTGGCTCGTAAAAATTAAACTTTCGTTGAGGTCTTTTAATTCAAAAGGTTTATTTTGAGTTTGAATGAAATCGGATTCGATTACATCAATATTAGCATTTACTAATGCTTGTTTTTGCTCGCTGGAAAGCTTTTTAGTAGATAATATCTGAATTGATTTCGCCATTATTTTTTTCAGGGATTCTTTAATTTCGTCGCATTAATTCGGTTCCTCCATTATTCAAAATCTCCTGTGCCGAATGAAAACCTAGTTTCTTCCATTCCGAAATATCAACCGTTTTGTCGATTTCCAATTTTTGTTTTCCATCAATTGAAAGTAAAATACCTTGAAAATGTAATGTATCTTCTTCTTCGTTATAAGTTACCAAAGATCCAATTGGTGCGGTACAGCCACCTTCAAGCGTTCTTAAAAACTGACGTTCAATATAGGTACAGATTTCAGTTTCAATATCATTTAACTGCGAAAGTGCATCAAGTGTATAATTATCATTTTCCATTGCCACAACAAGCATTGCTCCTTGTGCCGGCGCGGGAATCATCCAGTCTAGATTGATGTAATTTTCAGGTTTTAGGTTAATGCGCTCCAAACCTGCAGTACGCAAAAACAGCTCCGTCCCAGTTATTGTCTTGCAGTTTTTGCATACGCGTATTCACGTTCCCGCGTAAATCAACTACAGTATGATTTGGGTATTTGTTAAACCATTGTGCCTGACGGCGTAAACTTCCAGTTGCAATTGTACTTGGATTTGCGAAATCGGGATTTCCCTTATGAACTAAAATGTCCAAAACATTGGCTCTTGGCAAAACAGCGACTTGAACAATTCCTTTTGGCAAAGCCGTTGGAACATCTTTCATGGAATGCACTGCGATATCAATATCACCATTAATCATAGCGATGTCCAGCGTTTTGGTAAAAATTCCAGTAATTCCTAATTCATAAAGAGGTTTATCCAGAATAATGTCGCCTTGAGATTTAACCGCAACAATTGAGGTTTTATAGCCTAAGTCGTTTAGTTTTTTCTCGACAGTATGTGCCTGCCAAAGTGCCAATTCGCTATCGCGAGTTCCAATTCTGATTGTTTTTTCCGCCATTTTGTTGAATTTCACCATATAAGGTATGTAAGATAATTTAAGTAGTTTGGATCAAAAAACAATTAGCCTGCTATTAAATGAACTTATATAACTTATATGGTGGAAAATTTATGTTTTTAAGATGCTTTTATTTTGAAGACTTTTTCGATCCATTCGATGCTTTCATCCACCATGGTGTCGTCGTCTTTTAAATGATTTGCGAAATGAGTAGTAATTTTTTGAATGATTCTGTTACTGATGATTTCCGCTTGCGCCTCATTAAAATCAGCAATTTTTCTGCTTTGAAAATCTAATTCAGAAACTTTAATTGCATTCAATTTGTCTTTTAAAGCATTGATGGTTGGTGCAAATTTTCGCCCTTTCATCCAAACAACAAATTCTTCTTTGATTTCTTCGATAATCGCTTCAGTTGCTGGAATGTGTAATTTTCTGTTTTCCAAAGTTTCATCTGTCAATTGAGACAAATAATCCATGTGAATTAAAGTCACACCTTCTAATTCCTCCACATTTTCATGAACGTTTTTCGGAATAGATAAATCTAAAATCAACAAAGGTTTTTTAAGATTCAAAATCGCTTTGTCAACTGTTGGGTTTTGCGCGCCTGTTGCTACAACCACAACATCAGCTTTTTGAAGTTCTAAGTGTAATTCAGAATAATCTTTAACAATCAGGTTTAGTTTTCCAGCCAATTTCTCGGCTTTATCTTTAGTTCTGTTGATTAAAGTAATATGTTCATTTTTAGTATGTTTTACTAAATTTTCGCACGTATTTCTACCGATTTTTCCAGTTCCAAAAAGCAAAATATTTTTATTACTGATATCTTCTACATTTTTAAGAATGTATTGTACCGATGCAAAAGAAACAGAAGTTGCACCAGAACTAATCTCAGTTTCGTTTTTAATTCTTTTGCTCGCCTGAATTACAGCATTTACCAATCTTTCCATAAAAGTATTGGCCAATCCCATTGATTTAGAATGCGAAAAAGATGTTTTGATTTGAGATATAATTTCGAAATCACCCAAGATCTGACTATCTAAACCAGTTCCTACGCGAAACAAATGATTGATAGCTTCTTGGTTTTTGTAAACGAAACCAACTTTTTGAAAAGCGTCAACAGAACCATTGCTGTTATCGCAGATCAATTTTATTAATTGAAATGGATGTTCTGCAAAACCATAAATCTCGGTTCTGTTGCAGGTTGAAGTGACAATTAAACTTTCTATTCCATCGTTTTTAGCTTGTTCCAGCAAACGCGTTTTAGCAATTGCATCCAAACTAAATTGACCTCTGACCTCAGCATCAGCTTTTTTTATAACTCAGACCAACTGAGTAAAAATAAAGGTGTTTCGGTACGTTATTGTTTTCCATAAATTCACTTTCATAAAAGTGCAACAAAATTATTACTATACTATTGATAAAAGTAACGCTGAAAGTACTTTTTGTATCGCCGCATGTTTTTTTGATTCTAAACATCTGTTTTTATGCAAAAAGGAGTACTTTTGTAGCAAAATCAAGTCGTTGGAAACAATTTGTTTAGAGTCATTCTAAATAACATTTTGCAATTGTTCTGATTTTTGTTTTAAAAAAATATCGCTATGAGTTCTCAAGAAGTTATAAAAATTGAAGACGACTTTACGCTGATCCGTTTTCAAAACGATGGTTCTGAGCCTTTTTATGCACAGCACGAAATAGGTACTGGCCTGATACAGTTTCACTTCGGAATAAAAGGCAATGCCAAATTTTTATTCAATCAAGGTGCTTACGCCTTAGATTTGAAGGAAGAAAAATCGTCGCTTTTGTATAATCCGCAGAAAGAATTACCGCTGAATTTAGAATTGGCTCCAAACTCTTGGGTGATTTCTGTAATTGTCTCCATCAAAAAATTTCACGCGTTATTTTCTGCAGAAGCAGATTATATTACTTTTTTAAGTCCTGATAATAAGGATAAGAAGTATTATAACGAAGGAAATATTAGTCCGTCAATGGCAATTGTATTGAGTCAGTTATTTCATTATAACCTTCATCCATCCATAAAAAACCTTTATTATAAAGGAAAAGGATACGAATTATTGAGTTTGTATTTTAACAGAACAGAAGATCCAAATGCAGAACAATGTCCGTTTTTGATAGATGAAGATAACGTTTTAAAAATTCGAAGAGCCAAAGAAATCATCATCGCCAATATGGCCGAACCTCCGGGATTGCAAGAATTAGCAGATGAAATTGGTTTAAATTTAAAGAAACTTAAAATGGGTTTCAAACAAATTTACGGCGATACGGTTTATGGTTTCCTTTTCGATTACAAAATGGATTTCGCCAGAAAACTTTTAGACAGCGGTTCTTATAATGTAAATGAAGTGGGACTTAAAATTGGCTACAGCACCGGAAGTCACTTTATCGCGGCATTCAAGAAAAAGTTTGCCACAACTCCAAAAAAGTATTTGATGTCGATTAATGCGAATGTTTAGATTTTTTGGTTTGCCACGAATTTCACAAATTTCCGCGAATTAAAATATCTGCTGGATCTGCAAAATCTGCGTGACAATTTCAACATCAATTTTTGATATTCAATCATAATTAAAAAGTAATAATTATCATATTTCTAAAAAGTAACAAGCAATACTTTTGACGAAAATTTAAAAAACAAATGCTTAAAGCCTACAGCTTAAAGCCAAAAGCAAGAAAAAAATAATGAAAGGCGTATTATTAGTAAATTTAGGATCTCCAGAAAGTCCAACACCAAAAGATGTTAAACCTTATTTAGATGAATTTTTAATGGATAAATACGTGATCGACGTTCCGTATTTATTGAGAGCATTATTAGTTCGCGGTATTATTTTAAGAAAAAGACCAGAGGAATCTGCACACGCTTACGCGAAAATTTGGTGGGATGAAGGCTCTCCGCTTGTAGTTCTTTCAGAAAGAATGCAGAAAAAAGTGCGACCTTTGGTAAATATTCCAGTTGCATTAGCAATGCGTTATGGAAGCATGACCATCGAAAAAGGACTTCAGGAATTACACGATAAAGGGGTTACAGAAGTAATGCTTTTTCCATTATATCCGCAATATGCAATGGCTTCGACTTTGACAATCTTGGTTAAAGCAGAAGAAATCCGTAAAAAGAAATTTCCTCAAATGACTTTTACAGATGTTCCGGCGTTTTACAACAAACCAGATTATATTAAGAATCTGGCAGATTCGATCCAAAAACACTTAGTTGGGTTTGATTACGATCATTTATTGTTTTCGTATCACGGAATTCCAGAACGTCACATTCGCAAGACCGATGTAACGAAATCTCACTGTAAAATTGACGGTTCTTGTTGTAACACACCTTCAGCGGCGCATGATTTCTGTTACCGTCACCAATGTTACGAAACAACAAAACAAGTCATTAAATTATTAGGACTTCCAGAAGATAAATACAGTCTGACTTTTCAATCGCGTTTAGCGGGAGACAAATGGTTAGAACCTTATACCGATGTTGAAATTGACAACATGCCGGCAAAAGGAATCAAAAAATTAGCAGTTGTAACACCAGCTTTCGTTTCGGATTGTCTTGAAACTCTTGAAGAAATCGCTATGCGCGCCAAAGAAGATTTTGAAGCGAATGGAGGAGAGGAGTTCCTTGCAATTCCGTGTTTGAATGATGACGATGAATGGTGTCAAACTGTTGGGAATTGGATTAATGATTGGGCTAAGTAGAAAATAGAGGCAAGAGTAAAGAGGAAAGATAGTTGGGTGAAAATCAACTTTAAGAGAACCTGAAACCTGAAACAAAAAGAATGGAATATTATAACTACCTAAAATCACTGCATCTTATATTTGTAATCACTTGGTTTGCGGGTTTGTTTTATATTGTGCGTTTGTTTGTATACCAAATTGAAGCCAATGAAAAATCATCTCCTGAAAAGGAAATTCTGCAGACACAATACAAAATTATGGCCTATCGTTTGTGGTATATAATAACATGGCCATCGGCGGTTTTGGCCAGCATTTTTGCTTTTTGGATGTTGTTTTTTACCGATGCAGGAAGTGTTTGGATCAAAATGCCTTGGATGCACGTAAAATTATGTTTCGTTTTTCTTTTATATTTATATCACGGAAAATGCCATCAAATTTTTAAACAACTCCAAAATGATGAGGTAAAATATACTAATAATTTTATGCGTTTATGGAATGAAGGCGCAACGATTATTTTATTCGCCGTTGTTTTTTTAGTTGTTTTAAAAAGCGCCATCAACTGGATTTTCGGCGTAATCGGGATTGTTTTATTCTCGGTTTTAATCATGCTGGGATTCCGATTTTACAAACGAATAAGAGAAAAAAAGTAATTAGTAAAAAGTGATTAGTAATTAGTTTCAAGCTTTTACTATTCACTAATTACTATTCACTAATCACTAAAAACATGCTAAACTTCAAAATGTCAATGCTTTCACTTCGAACAAGGATTTTCCTGTCGATGATTGTATTGATTGTTGTGGCATCTTTTTTACTAGCTTCGATTTCGATTATTCAGTTTAAAACTGAGGCCAAAGAGTACCATCAGGAACGTTTAGAAAGAAAAGAAAACGCCGTAAAAGAACACATTAATTACGTTCTGGCAACAACCACTTATCCGCTGAAAACAGGAAATTTAGATTTAATTTTTAAAGATAAAATTCACGAGTTAGCGCAGATTCATAAAATCGAAATCAATATTTACAGTCTTGACGGAAAACTGTTGAAATCGTCTAAAGAATCTTTTGCAGTCGACAAAATCGCTCCGCCAATTCCAGAATACATTCTAAAACTCGTTCGTTCTTCGATAGAAAAACGTTTTGTAGACATTAAAACCATCGACGGAGTCAAAAACAGATCTTCGTATAGTTTAATAAAAGACGAAAAGTTTAAACCGCTCGGAATTTTAAATCTTCCATACCTGGAAGACGACGGTTATTATGATAATGAGTTAAATACTTTCTTGATTCGATTAAGTCAAGTATATTCTTTTATGCTGATTGTGGCTTTTGCATTGGCGTATTTCCTTTCTACTTACATCACAAAATCATTAAAAACCATTTCTGATAGATTGGAAGAAACCAATTTAGATCAGAAAAACGAGAAAATTGTTTTAGAAGCCAACAGCAAAGAAGTCAACTTCCTGATTAAAGCGTATAACGGAATGGTGGATAAACTCGAAACCAGTGCCATAAAACTAGCGCAAAGCGAAAGGGAAGAAGCATGGCGCGAAATGGCCAAACAAGTGGCACACGAAATTAAAAATCCGCTTACGCCGATGCGATTAACGGTACAGAGTTTTCAGCGAAAGTTCGATCCAAATGATCCTGATGTGAAGCAGAAAATGAACGATTACTCTGAAACCTTAATTCAGCAGATTGATACCATGACCGCAGTGGCTTCGGCATTTTCGAATTTTGCTTCGATGCCGGCGCGACAAAACGAAACCTTAAATGTAGTTGAGGTTGTCGAATTGGCTTTGGATATTTTCAATGAAGAATATATTGTTTTTGAGAAACATGAAGAAGAAATCATTTCGAAAATGGATCGTACGCAATTGATTCGTGTGATTACCAACTTGGTTAAAAATGCAACGCAGGCGATTCCCGAAAATCAGTTTCAAAAATCGATTGTGGTTACGGTAAAGCGAAGAAATAATAATGTCGAGATTGCGGTGAAAGACAACGGAATAGGAATACAGAAACAAGATACCGGCCGAATCTTCGAACCAAAATTCACCACCAAAACCAGCGGAATGGGACTTGGACTCGGAATTATCAAAAACATTATAGAAAATTACAAAGGAACAATTACCTTTGAATCAACTTACGGAAAAGGAACCACATTTAGAGTTTCTTTACCTATTACAAACTCTTAAATTCAGCGTCATGGACTACGAAAATATCTTAATTTCTATCGAAGAGAAAGTTGCTACGGTCACTATTAACAGACCTGCAAAACTGAATGCATTAAACAAAGCAACTATCAGTGATTTGAGTAATGCGATTAAATTATTAAGTAAAAATGATGATGTTCGTGTTATTATTTTAACGGGAAGTGGCGAAAAAGCTTTTGTAGCTGGAGCAGATATATCTGAGTTTGCAAATTATACTGTTGTTGAAGGTGCACAATTGGCGGCAGAAGGTCAGGAATCCTTATTTGATTATATCGAAAATCTGAAAAAACCGGTTATTGCGGCCGTTAACGGTTTTGCTTTAGGCGGTGGTTTAGAATTAGCAATGGCATGTCATTTTAGAGTAGCTTCAGACAATGCAAAAATGGGATTGCCGGAAGTAACATTAGGATTGATTCCGGGTTACGGAGGAACACAGCGTTTGCCACAATTAGTGGGAAAAGGCCGAGCTATGGAAATGATCATGAGCGCGACAATGATTTCTGCAGAAGAAGCAAAACAATACGGTTTAGTAAATCATATTGTATCACAGGCTGAACTTTTATCGTTTACCAATGTAATTGCTCATAAAATCATTAAAAATGCCCCGTTTGCCATTAGTAAAGCTATCAAAGCTATTAATGCCAACTTTACAGACGGCAAAAACGGATTTGATACGGAAATAAAATCTTTCGGAAAATGTTTCGGAACTGAGGATTTTAAAGAAGGAACAACCGCTTTTTTAGAAAAACGTAAAGCAGAATTTACAGGAAAATAATTTTCTTAACCGCAAACATCGCAAGGGATTACGCAAAGCACACAAGGAAATCAAAAACTTAGCAAACCTTGCGTAAATCTTTGTGACCTTTGTGGTTAAATTATAATACAAACATCATGTCCTACGAACCAATATTTGCCCTTTTTTGTGAACGAGTTAAAGAAAGTATCCAAGCTGGAAGTTTCGCAAAATTGACTTTAGCCAAAACAATAGGCGATACCGAACTTAAAAACATCTATTTTCGTTTAGTTTTGAATGAAGATAATACTTTCTCCATTTCACTAACTTCTCGTTTTAAAACCGAAGAAATTGAAAGCATTCACACTTTAGATGAAGCTTTAGTGGTTTTGGGTTCTTACATCAAAAATCCATTTCTGACAGCACTTTTGTTTACTACAGATAACGACGTTACTTTCAAAGTAAATAAAAAGAACGCGGGAAGTATTATCGAACAGCCTCCAACGTTTAAAAATGCTTCACCGGTTATGCTGGAAATGATTGAGAAAGGGATTGTTTAATACCCCAAAACGTAACACCTAAAATCTTTATATGAATAGAATAATTACACTTTTTGCAATTGCTTTACTATCTTCTTCGATTGCTGCCCAAACAAAAATGAAAGAATATAAGGCAGGTCATACTTTTGATATTAGTCTGCCAGATTATATGAATAAAACGGCTGGATTTAATACCTCTGCTTGCTATTCAATATAAAAGCGAGGTGAAAGAGGTTTACGGTTGTGTTATATATGATACCAAAGAAGAATTGCAGTATGTTGATATGAATTACGCATCAATAAAAGAATTCTATGATGATTTTATAAAAGATTTTTTGGCAGATGAAGAAAAGAAAAGCTTCTCTAAACCTGTTTCAAAAAAAATAGGTGAAATTAATTTTATAGAGGCTGATGCTGTTTATTTTGATAAAGAAGAAAATATAGAAATCTATTATTTAATTGGAATTGTTGAAACTAAAAAATCATTTTATAAAGTTATGTCTTGGACATCTAAAGACAAGAAAGATGCTTTTAAAGCCGATTTTCAAAAAATACTTTATAGTTTAAAAGACTAATTGCAAAAGCCCAAAAAGAAAATTTCCTTTTGGGCTTTTTAATTGATATACTGATCTGTTCTAAACCAGCTTCACAAACAAATTAGAAGCAATTTTATTTGAAATAGATAATTCTCTTTCATCAACTTTAATTCTTACTGATAAATCGAAAGATTCTTTTGATAAAAATTCAATTTTAGAACCTAAAGCAATTTCTTGCTTATCTAAATATTTTAAGAATTCAGAAGAAGTATCTTTTACGCCAACACAAACTCCAATCTGGTTTTCTGATAATTCAGAAAGCAATTGTTTTTCAATTTTAATAATTCGGCCGTTTGCATCTGGAATTGGATCTCCATGCGGATCTTCTGTCGGGTTACCCAAAAAATCATCCAAACGATTAATCAATTGTTCCGATTTAATGTGCTCTAACTGCTCTGCAATATCGTGAACTTCATCCCAGCTGAAATTTAATTTCTCTACCAAAAAAACTTCCCATAAACGATGTTTTCTAACAATCATTTTAGTCGCCAGTTTTCCGTTTTCAGTCAAAGAAACACCTTGGTATTTTTTATAATTTACTAAATCTTTATCTGCCAGTTTTTTAAGCATATCCGTAACCGAAGATGCTTTGGTTTCCATTATTTCTGCAATAGCATTTGTGCTCACTTCAGTCTCTAAAGCGACAGTTAAGTGATAGATAGATTTAAGGTAATTTTCTTCTGAAAAGGTCATTCTTTTTTCTTTTTGAGGGTCAAAGCGACAAAGGGACAAAGGTTCAAAGTACAAACCTTTGTCCCTTTGGAGCTCTGAAACTTTGAGCCTGTTTTATTTAACAATCAACAAAGGTATTGAAATTTTATGTCTCAACTTGTCTACGGTTGTGCCAAAAAGAATATCTTTTAATCCAGTGTGGCCGTGGGTTCCCATAACTAAGATGTCGAAATTTCCTTCGTTTATAATTTTCGGAATTACTTTGTTTGGTTTTCCGAAACCAAGTTCCGTTTTAATTTTAAATCCTTTTTCTGAAAGCATTTCTTGGTACTCTTGTAATAACTTTTCGTCAATAGTGGTTTCATGATCATGAACATGAACTCCGTACATTAAGGCACCAACGGTTTCTACAATGTGAATGAGGGTGTATTCCGTGTCAATGCCGCCCAATTCGAAGGCTTTATTTAAAGCGGCTTCATCAGCATGAGAGAAATCTACAGAAACAGCTATGTTTTTAATGCTTTGCGTTTGTCTCGGCGAAAAATGAAGTTTAAGATTATGAGGGGAATGATTTATAGTTTTGTTTTTTGCTTTAGTTATAAAAGGTTTAAAAACGATGTACAACAATAAAGCTGAAAATCCGAAAGCGAGAGGCACTACCGTAACCCAAAGAATTATGGGATGATTCGAACTCTCCAGCCAAGAACTGATTTCATCATAAACTAATTTGGCATTCAATGAAACGATTATTGTAGCAATAATCCAGGAAACGACCTGAGTAAGTTTAGAAATATGAAAACCATTCATTTTTGATTTATCGCTCACAAAGTGAATCAGCGGAATAATCGCAAACCCTAATTGAAGACTCAAAATAACCTGACTCAAAATCAAAAGTTTTCCAGTGACACTTTCGCCATAAATAAGAATCACGATTACGGCAGGAATAATGGCAATTAAGCGCGTAATAATGCGGCGTACCCAAGGCTGAATTCTGAAATGCAGATATCCTTCCATTACAATTTGTCCCGCAAGAGTTCCCGTTACGGTCGAACTTTGTCCGGCGACTATAAGCGCAACCGCAAATAGAATTGGCGCCCATTTTGTTCCCAATAATGGTTCTAGAAACTGATGCGCATCCTGAATCTCTGCAACTTCAAACATTCCGTTTTTATGAAAAGTTGTCGCGCAAGAATTAAGATTGCCGCATTTACAAAAAAGGCAAGATTTAACGCAATGGTTGAATCAATCATATTGTATTTTAATGCTTGCTTGATTCCGGCAGGAGTTCGGTCAAATTTTCGGGTCTGAACCAAAGAAGAATGCAGATAAAGGTTGTGAGGCATTACTGTTGCTCCAATAATTCCGATGGCGATATACAAAGCGACCGAATTTGGAATTGAAGGTATAAGTCCTTGTAAGACTTTGCCCATTTCTGGTTCGGCAAAAATCATCTCAAAAATAAAAGAGAATCCGATTATAGCCACCAAAGCGATGATAAAAGCTTCCATCTTACGAATTCCTTTATTGATCAGGAAAAGCAGTAAAAAGGTGTCTAAAACCGTAATTAAGACCGCTTCAAGTAACGGAATTCCAAAAAGAAGATTAATTCCAATCGCCATTCCTAAAACTTCTGCTAAATCGCAGGCGACAATAGCAATTTCAGCCAAAAAATATAAAATGTAATTGATGTATTTCGAATAGGTTTCTCGCGAAGCCTGCGCAAGATCGCGCTGTGTTACAATTCCGAGACGGGCACTTAGACTCTGCAAAAGCAAAGCCATTAAATTACTCATTAACAAAACCCAAACTAAAGTGTAGCCAAACTGGCTTCCGCCGGCAATATCTGTGGCCCAGTTTCCAGGATCCATATAACCGACACTTACTAAATATGCTGGTCCTAAAAAGGCTAATATTTTCCTGAAACCTGTTTTTTTATGTTGGGTAGCAACCGATTCGTTTACTTCTTCTAAAGATTTAGTCATTGTAAAAGTATTGTTTTCACAAATATATAGAAAAATTACATTCGCGAAACAATATTTTTAGACGAGTCTAAATGTTAAATGTTAGAATTTAAACATTTTGGACATAATCCTGATAAAGTGAAATTTATCTCGTTGACTTTATAATTGTGCGGCATAATATAACTTGGCTTTACATTTTCAAGGCAAGTAATCTCGCGACAGTTTTCACAGCTAAAATGCGCGTGATTATGAATATGCACCCGATTATGCGCATGATTGCATTTTGCATATTTTACTGTTCCGTCGAGATTTGAAATTTTATGGATAATATCGTCGTTTACCAAGCGGTCTAGAATTCTGTAAATAGTAACGCGATCGCATACATCGTTCAATTGTTTTTGAATTTCTGTGTGCGAAAGTGCTGTTTTTGATTTCTCAAAAACCTCTAATACAGCTGTTTTTGCTGTGGTAGTGCGTGTAGTCTTCATTATTTAATGCATTAAAAATTAAACGCAACAATGTTGCAATTGAATTAAAATTGTATATTTGCAACAAAATTGCATTAAGCAAATTTACAAGAAATGAAGAAAACTACCTCATCCTTTTACGATATTTTAGGAATTTCAAGTGCGACTATTTGTCTCGTTCATTGTTTGATTTTTCCACTTTTAACGATTCTGCCTTTGGGGCTGAGTCACAATCCAATTATCGATTTACTATTTGCTTCAATCGGTTTATTTGCAATCCTCAAAATTACGAAAAAATCGAGTCTTTTGGTTTCGTCAATTTTGATTGTTTCAATGAGCCTCATTTGGATCAGTATTTTGGTCGATTTATTCTTAGAGATTCATCTCGATTTAATTTATTTCGGAAGTATCGGAATGATTACTGGGCATTTGATTAATTACAAATTACACAAAAAACAAAATCATTAAAAATATAATTATGAAACAAACGAATTTTGAAGTGATTATTATTGGCGGAAGTTACAGCGGATTGTCTGCGGCTATGAGTTTAGGACGTTCTTTGCGACAGGTTTTGGTTATTGACAGCGGTCTGCCTTGTAACAAACAAACACCGCATTCTCATAATTTTATTACGCAGGACGGGGAGAAGCCCGCTGTTATTTCGGCGAAAGCCAAATTGCAAGTGGAGCTTTATAAAACAGTTCATTTTTACAACGGACTTGCCGTTAAAGCGGTCAAAAATGAAAATGGTTTTGAAATCTCTACGGCATCTGGCGCTGTTTTCACTTCCAGAAAAGTTTTATTTGCAACCGGCGTAAAAGATTTAATTCCAGAAATTAAAGGTTTTGCAGAATGCTGGGGAATTTCAGTTTTACATTGTCCGTATTGTCATGGTTATGAAGTTAAAAATGAAAAAACAGCCATTATTGCCAATGGCGAAATGGCATTTGACTTCGCAAAACTCATTTCGAATTGGACTAAAGATCTGAGATTATGTACAAATGGAAAATCGACTTTGACATTGGAACAAACTAAAACACTTCAGAAAAAAGGAGTTCTGATTTTCGAAGAAGAAATAGATTCTTTTGAACATAAAGAAGGATATATCCAAAATATCATCTTCAAAAACCAGGAAAAAGCTGCAGTAAAAGCTATCTATGCCAGACCTCCATTTGAACAGCATTGTAATCTGCCAAAAGATTTGGGCTGTGAAATTAACGAACAAGGTTTGCTAAAAGTCGACTTTATGCAAAACACAAATATTTCTGGCATTTACGCAAGCGGCGATTGTACAACTCAAATGCGATCTGTTGCCATTGCGGTTTCTACAGGTTCTTTTGCAGGAGCAGTGATTAATAAAGATCTTATTGAAGAGGATTTTTAGGACTGTAATTTCAAATATTATAAACACATAGGCACATAGTATTTGTTGTGGTTAAAGGCGTTTCACTTTCATTAATACACATAGCTATGTGTTAAAAGCTAGCTTTTTTTAATATCCTTATTCTCTAATAATTCTATGAATCTATGTGTTTGGAAAAAAATATAACATATTGACATAAATAAAGTTATAAATTTATAAATTTTAATTCATTGTTTATCAAATTTAATTTTTAGTTTTGTCTAAATTTAATTTTACCACGATGAAAAATTCAATTTGGATATTGATATTATTTACTTTACAATTTTCTTTTGCTCAGGAAACAACCAAAATATCAGGTTTTATTTCTAGAGAAGGAAGAAAAATACAAGCCGCAAATGTTCATTTACTGGGAACAAACCAAAAAACAATTTCAGATAGTTTAGGATATTATGTTTTTGAAAATGCGGCAGTAGAAAATGGCAGAATTCAAGTGACCTCAACTGGACTCAAATCTGTTACCCAAAGATTTTCAATTATAAAAGGACAAAATCTAAATCTTGATTTTGATTTAGAAGACAATGACAATCAATTGAACGAAGTTGTGGTTTCCGGAACTTTAAAAGCAGTCAAGCGCTTGGAGAGTGCCGTTCCTGTTGAGGTTTATTCTCCCACTTTTTTCAAAAAGAATCCAACTGCCAGTATTTACGATGCACTTCAAAACATAAACGGCGTTCGGCCACAGCTCAATTGCGGGGTTTGCAACACTGGCGACATTCATATAAATGGTTTGGAAGGTCCGTATACTTTGGTTTTGATTGACGGAATGCCAATTGTGAGCAGTCTTTCGACAGTTTATGGTTTGTCTGGAATTCCCAATTCCTTGGTAGAACGAATTGAAATCGTAAAAGGTCCCGCTTCCTCTCTTTACGGAAGTGAGGCTGTTGGTGGTTTGATTAACATTATCACTAAAAATCCAACAAATGCTCCTGTTTTTTCTGCAGATTATTTTACGACTTCTTATTTTGAAAGTAATCTTGATTTGGGAATGAAGTTTAATGTCGGCAAAAAAGCAACCTCTCTTTTAGGCGTAAATTATTTCAATTACGATCAGGTTATTGATAAAGACAATGACAATTTTACCGATGTAACGCTTTCTGAAAGAATTTCGGTTTTTAATAAATGGAATTTTCAGCGAAACAATAACCGTCTTTTTACGATTGCGACTCGCGGAATGTATGAAGATCGCTGGGGCGGAGATGTGCGCTGGGAGAAAAAATACCGCGGAGGTGACGAAATTTATGGAGAAAGTATTTATACCAAAAGAGGAGAATTAATTGGAAGTTATCAATTGCCGTTTGAAGAAAAACTAATGCTTTCGTTCTCTGGAAATGTACATTACCAAGACAGCCGTTACGGAACGACATCTTATATTGCGAATCAAAAAATTGGTTTTTTACAGCTGACTTGGGATAAAAAAATTGGTCGAAATGATTTACTTGCCGGAATCGCCACTCGATATACGTATTACGATGATAATACGCCAGCAACAAATGAGGCTGAAAGTACTTGGCTTCCGGGGATTTTTGTTCAGGATGAAATTACTTTTTCTCCAAAAAGTCAGGTTTTGCTGGGAGCGCGCTACGATTATAACTCAATTCACGGTTCGATTTTTACACCGAGAGTAGCTTATCGGTTTAAGGCAAGTGAAAATACGATTTTCAGATTAAACGCTGGAACTGGATTTAGGGTTGTGAATCTATTTACCGAAGATCACGTCGCGCTTACAGGTTCGCGAGATGTTGTGATTCAAAATGATTTAAAACCCGAGAAATCTGTAAATGTGAATTTGAATTATATTCAGAAAATCAATTTTGGAGATGGAACTTTTATGGGAATCGAAACAACGGCTTTTTATACCCGATTCAGCAATAAAATCATTTCAGATTACGAAACCGATCCCAACAAAATCATTTATGATAATATTGATGGTTATGCGATAAGTCAAGGAATTAGTACGAATGTCGATTTGAATTTTACAAATGGGTTAAAGTTTATTCTCGGGGCAACAGTTTTAGACAATAAAAATGTTCAGGACGGAATTTCAGAACGACCTTTTCTAACCGAAAGATTTACTGGAACTTGGACCGTTTCTTATAAAATACAGCCTTGGAATTTATTAGTGGATTATACGGGGAATGTTTACAGTCCGATGAAACTGCCTCTGCTTAGCGAAAATGATCCAAGAAACCCGAATTCGCCTTGGTACAGCATTCAGAATATTCAGTTTACGTACACAGGCTGGAAAGATTTTGAAGTGTATGGCGGTGTTAAAAATTTGCTGAACTTTACTCCAAAGCAGAATAATCCGTTTTTGATTTCAAGAACGAATGATCCTTTTGATAAAAATGTGCAATACGATTCGGCTGGAAAAGTAATGGTAACTCCAGACAATCCATACGGATTAACATTTGATACAACTTATGTTTATGGACAAAACCAGACGATTCGCGGGTTTTTAGGATTGCGATATAATTTGAGATAAATTTATGAGACCACAGATTGAAATGATTATAAGGATTTTCTTTTGCCACGAATTTCACGAATTTCCGCTAATTTTTAGATAAAAATTTATTATTCAATTCGTGCTAATTCGTGAAATTCGTGGCAAAAAATGAAAACAAATGAAAAAACTATTTCTCCTAATATTCTTCTTCGGAATAACTTCAACAGGATTTTGCCAGTTAAAAGGCAGAACTTTTGAAGAAGTAGATCGTTTACAGCAAATTCAAAAACGAAAAACAATCGTTTTCATTCATACCGATTGGTGCCAATTTTGCCAGAGAATGAAAACAACGACTTTTAAAAACAAGGAAGTCAACGAGAAACTGAACTCAAATTTCTATTTTATTGATTTTAATGCCGAAGAAAAACGAAATATTACGTTTAATAATCAGACTTTTAAATTCAAACCAACAGGAAATAATGTTGGTGTTCATGAACTTGCCCTGCGACTCGGAACAATGAATAATCAAATTGTATATCCCGCTTTATGTGTTTTGAATGAGAAAAACGAAATTATACTACAGTACAACAACTATTTAAGTCCAAAGGATTTTAAACTTCTTTTAGAAAAATTAAAACAATAAAATTAGATTGTCAAAAAAGACGCATTTTATTGATAGTTAGATAAATAATGCTTTTTACACATCTCTATTGAAAGTTAATTTGTAAATTAGTTATGGTTATTTAAAGTGTAATTTTACTGATAATCAGCAAGATATGTTTATTGCTCTTTGAATTGTCTACTTTTTTAATATTTTTCAGATAATAAAAAAAACAAAAAGTGAGTTTTAGTTAAAAGAAAAGACATTTTTTTTAAAATGAACGCAACCAAATCCATTTTTGGTTATCTATAATTTATAGTCAGGCTTGTAAAAGATAATAGAGACGAAACAGAAATGATATGGGGATATTTAAAAGTATTAAAAGTTACTATAAAAGAAAAGAGATAATCAAGAATCAAGTGGATCAATCTATTCCAAACTACGAGATTTATGATGTGGATAAGAGAACGATTGTTTTTTTTGATATTAATCTACCTTCATTAGATTTAGATTCTGGTTCTAATAGACTCAGAGAGATCATTCTGCTTTTTAAAAATAAAGGTTATAATTGTATTATTTGCTCAAAAAATACATTCCGAGATAACAAATATGTTAAAGGATTTAATGATTTGGGCGCAATTGTTTACGTAGAAACCACTCAGTATGAAAATTATTTTGATTTTGTAAAAAAAATTCCAAAAGTTGATTTTGCATGGTATCACGGAGCGAGAAGTTTAGATTATAATTTTAAGAAAGTAAGAAAGTCTCTTCCAGATGTTATATCCATTTTTGATATGGTTGATATTCATTTTCTACGTTATAAGAGAGCCATTAAAATTGATCCGATGAGAATTTCGCTCAGAAAAAATTATAATAGATTCTTCAATATAGAAACCAAATTAGCTCAAAATGCAGATTATGTAGTTACTATTTCTGATATTGAGAAAGAAATTATGGCAAAATATATTGATAACAAAAAATTGATTACCATTTCGAATATTCATTATCAGAAAATTAAGAAAGAAGAAGCGGCGCCTTTTGAGGATCGTGAAGATATATTATTTATAGGTTCAAAACATGAGCCTAATATTGATGCGGTTAATTATTTATATAATGAAATTATGCCAATTGTCTGGAAACATAATTCAGAAGTAAGAGTTAATATTATTGGTAATGTAAATGAAAAGATCAAGAAAATTTCTGACTCAAGATTTATCTTTCATGGCTACGTTTCGGATATAAATCGTCTTTTTACAGAAAATAAAATAATGATAGCACCTTTGCGCTACGGCGCTGGAGTAAAAGGAAAGATAGGGCAGGCTTTTGAATATTATCTGCCCGTTATAACTTCTTCTGTTGGTGCGGAAGGTATGCAATTAACGCATCAAAAAAATGCTTTGATTTGTGATACGAGAGAAGAATTTGCATCGACTATAATGGATTTGTACAATAATAAAGCTCTTTGGCTAAAATTACAGCAAAATTCTGAAAAAAAGTCTTGAACCATTTTCAATGCAGGTTTTAGAATCTACTTTTTCAAGAATTGACGCCCTCTAGTTCAAATATGTTATCGAGTATTTTGTAATTGGCTTTAAGACTATGGTGATTATTGAAAAAAGAGGCGACTTCTGAACTGATTTTGATATAGAAATCCTCGTCGGTCAGTAGTTTATGAATATCATTAGCAAATTCATTCTCATCATCTGAAACTAGACAGCCGTTATTGGTTTTGTTTACTAAACCATCGACACCTCTTTCATTGCAGACAACCGGAATCCCGAAGGATAAAGCCTCAATGACTTTAATTTTAACGCCAGTGCCAGCTCAGCATGGGACATATTGCTAGTTTAGACTGGCTGTAAACCGAGTTTAAATCCTCGATAAAATTGATCTTTTCGACATTGGTAAAATCATCAATGTACTTGCAAATTTTGCCAATCACCACGATTCGGGTAGATTTGGATAATAAGGGATAAACGGCATTGAAAAACCAATTAGCCGATTTTATATTATGTTCGTTATCGCTGGCAACGTAGATTAAATCGTATTTACTCTCAGTTTTCGAATTGTAATTTTGAGGTAAAGCATGCGTGGCGAGTGCTGTTTCTTTCTTGATAAATTGAGAGAATAGGAATTTTTCTTCAGGAGAAATAACTAAGATTTTATCAAATAAACTTAAAATTTCTATTTCTTTTTCAAAAAAACGTCCTAATTGAAACTCCTTTTTTCCTTGTAATTGAGAAGTCAAAAAATCGTGTGTATCAATCATTAATTTCGCATTTTTAATATTGGGACTGTTCTTAATTAGTTTCGCCCAGTACACGTATGACATCAAGATAACATCATATTCATTCTCTTTTAAAATAGTATTAAAAGCTTCGACATGTCCTATACGTGTTCTATCAAATAACCCTATTTTTCGTCCAATTCTATTGGGAAGAGACTGGTAAAAAAAATACTTCATTTTATTTTTCTTTCGAATAAAAATGGGAAGTAAATGACCGTTAGAAATAAGTTTTTCTTCTTTAAGCTTGTTTATTTCATTAGCTGTAAATTCAGTTGTGGCAACACCAACAAAATCAACAGTTATATTTCTATTTCTAAAATATTCCAATAATGCCAGAGCCCTCGCATTATTTCCCTGCGTTTTGTGTAATGGATTTTCGGGATAGAAGTATAAAATTTTCATATTTAATTCAAATTAATTAGTTTTAAAAAACTGCTTGTCCATTTGTTCAAAAAACGATTCGATTCCAAATTTTTTCATTGTCATTTTATGAATTTCTTCGGGAGTAAAATTTTCAGAATCTTCGATACATTGATCAAAAAAATCAAAGATCGTTTCATCAATTCTTTTCGGCGACAAATAAGCGCCAGGTTGTTTTTCGGCGACTAATTTGGGTAAAATGCCAACAGCATTTCCTGCAATCGGTCTTCCGCAGGCTAGAGCTTCTATCGTTACCATTCCAAAACTTTCGGAATAAGACGGATAAAAAATAATAGACGCTTTAGAATAGGCTCGTTCATTAATGTTATCAATTGTCAGCCCAATTAAAATATCAGTATTGTTCAGGTTTTTAAAAAGTGCGGCATTATAAGAATTATTAGAAGCAATTAGAAGTCTCCAATCCTCTCGCGATTCTACAAGTTTTGCAAGTTCTTGCAATTCTGCTACGCCTTTTCCGTATTCCAATCTTCCTATATAAACGACTGTTTTAAAAGAGTCTGCTGTTTTTTTTATCGGATAAAAATTATTCCTATCAATGCAATTTGGAACAACGCTTATTTTATCCTTATTTATTCCATAATATTGAATTAAATCTTCTTTTACATTCGATTCTACCGCAATTATTTGTTTGGCATTTAGGCACGCTTTCATTTGCAGTTTGGCAATTCTGCCCATTTTGGAATTGTTTTTGCCATAATCCAATTCCATTTTATGATAACAGCCATGAGAAATTACATAATCTGTAGCATAATAAGCAGTTGGTTCGCCATTGCTGATTACGATTTTATTAGAACGATAATTTAACCACAAAAAAGCAGTTGCAAACCTGGCAATGTATTTCGCTCTTCGTTTTTCAAAATGTCTATAGTGGAATAATTTCCAATACAACTTTCCTGTAAAAGTATTTTTTAAAAAATCTTCGTCGATTATCTGAGTTAAAATCTTTCTGCTTGTGAGATATTCATCTAAATAATGAACCATGCGCTCTGCGCCTCCGGCATTCGATTTCCCGTTAAGAAATACCAAATAAGCTTTACTTGTTTTTTTCATCAGAAGTTGTTCTTAATATTTCTGTTATTCATCAAAATAGAAACCACTTTTTTTCTTTTTCTGCCAATTACTTTGATAAATAATGCCCAGATAAATTTTACTTAACTGTTCTACAGTAAGTTGTTTTTTCTCTATTCCATATTGTTTTTTGTAATGATATACTTTGAAAAGGCTTCCAATAGGAAGAATGTCAATCAGTCTGGTTTTAAGTAAATATTCTCCATAAATCACATATTCACTTGGAGAGTAACTTTTTTGGTCTATTTTATTAAAAAAATCATCAAAAGTCAGATTTAATTCTTTTAAGAAGACATCGTTAAAATGTTGCCAGACTTTACAGCTCCAAATATAGGGAGATGGACCGTAATCCCATTTTTTACCTGTATTTCCAAAAAATGGTCTCGTATCTCTCAATGCTCTTTTAAAAAAAATAGTATCTGGATCCATGCCAAGTCTTGCGCTTATTTCCAGTAAATCTTTAGATTCCTGCATTACGGTATAAGGCGTTTGATCATCATACATAAAATCAGAAAAATAAAAATCACGTATAAAAAGGGAATCAGAATCTAGAGAAACATAGTTTTCGCAGATTTTAAGCTTATAAACATTAGATTTTATAATTTGCTGGTACCTCCATCCTTCCGTAATAGTTGTTGTAGTAATTTCAGAATCTCTATAGACCTTATATTTTTTAAAACAATCTGCATTTAAGACATCAAAATGTTCGTCATTTACTGAAATATATACTGGAATATTATCTTTATTAAACTCGTCTATTGATTCTAAAAGTTTGTAAACTCTTTCAAAGTCAGGTTCGTAAGTCTTGATGAAAAGAATTAATTTATGCATATAAAATTTTTGTTATGGAATAATAAAGATAAACTCATTATTTAAAATTAAGGGAAAAATGAAATAATAATTGGCTTGCCGATTTTAAATATTTTCGGAAAAATAAAATTCCTTATTTTTGAAAATGGACTCTTCTCAAATTAAACACTTCGATTACATTTTTACAGGAACAGGACTTGCCTCTTTAATGACCGTTTATAAAATGATGCAGTCAGGAAAATTCGCGACCAAATCGATTTTACTTTTGGATCAAGATTCAAAGAAAAACAACGATAGAACCTGGTGTTTTTGGGAAAAAGAAGAAAGTGTATGGAAATCTGTTATTTCTAAAAAATGGGATCTGGCTTTATTTGCCAATGAAAATTTCAAACGCGATTTGGCGTTGAAGCCTTACCAATACAATCAAATTCGGGGAATTGATTTTTATGATTTTGTTTTCAAAGCACTTTCAGAATATCCCAATATTACGTTTTCCAATGAAAAAGTAACCGATATCAACGAGCTCGAAACACATGTGTATGTAGGAACAGAAGAGAATAGATATACGGGCAATTACTTATTCAACAGCATTTATACAAAGGCTTTCGCCGAAAGTCAAACTAAATATCCCGTTTTGCGACAGCATTTTATAGGTTGGTTTGTCAAGACGGAAACAGCGATATTCAATCCAGAACAAGCCACGTTCATGGATTTTTCTTTAGAACAAAAAGGAAATACAAGATTTATGTATGTTTTGCCGACTTCTACAACCGAAGCTTTGGTGGAATATACTTTGTTCTCAGAAAAACTGCTTGCAAAAGAAGAATATGAAAAAGAGATTCAAAACTATTTAAATAAACTTGGTGTAGACCAATTCGAAATCCGAGAAAAGGAGCAGGGAAGTATTCCAATGACTTGTTTTCCTTTTTGGAAAAAAAATACCAAACGAGTTTTGAATATCGGTACTGCCGGCGGATGGACAAAAGCTAGTACAGGTTACACCTTTAAAAATTCAGATAAAAAATCATCGGAATTAGTAGATTTCCTTCAAAGTGAAAATGTAAAAATGTCATCATTTCATAAAAAAAGACGTTTTTGGTTTTATGATTTATTGCTTTTAGATATTCTATATCGTCATAATGAATTGGGAAGTTCTATTTTTTCTTCGTTATTCAAAAAGGGAAATCCTGCGTTGATTTTTAAATTTTTGGATGAAGAAACAAATTTAATTGAAGATTTAAAAGTTATTTTAAAATGTCCTAAAATGCCGTTTATTAAGGCTTTGTTTCGCGTGCCATTTAAATCTGCATAAAATCTTCCTATCAAAATGAATGAAAATTGTCTTATTCTTTTGTTTTAATAACTTTTTAAGGGAATAAAAAAGTTGTGATAACATTTACTTTGTCTAATATAATCGATTATTTACGATAAGGAATTAATGGGAATTAGAAAGCACTTACAACTTGATATAGAGACAGAAGCGATAAGTAAAATTTGCAAAGCACTCGGACATCCAAGACGAATTCAGATAATGACGCTTTTATGGAAAAGAGATAATAGAACCTGCGGCAGAAATTGTTGAGTTAATTCCATTAGCGCAATCGACAATATCAAAACATTTATTAGAATTAAAAAAAGCAAATCTGATAAATATAAAGAATCAAGGAAAAAAGACGATTTATTCAATAGATCTTGATAACATACAAATCCTTAAAAGATATTTAACCAATTATATTTCCACCATAGAAATTGCCGAACAAAATAAGACAACCGTTTTAACAACACAACATAAAATTAGAAGAGGAAACAGCCATTTGAAGCAGTATAATTATCAATTTCCGCATAAAAAAAGTAAAACTGTTGAGGCTTTAGAATAATTAATCTTCTTTTTTATGATCTTTTCATTTTGTTTCTATTTTGAAATGAGAGTGTTGAAATACAATAATTCTATTAAAACAGTATTCTCCGTATCATTTAAAATTTAATATCGAACTATAACAAAACTTTATACTTCAAATTAAGTAGTTGCGAGTAAACTTTGTAACTTTGCACTTCAAAAGTAAAATTTAAAAGACAAGAATATGTATCCACAAGAAATGGTAAAACCTATGGAAGCTGAATTAACAGTCGCTGGTTTTCAAGATTTACATAGTGCTGATGCTGTTGATAATGCTATCAAAGCTGAGGGTACCACTTTAGTTGTTGTAAATTCAGTTTGCGGGTGCGCACGCAAGAAATGCACGTCCGGGAGCAAAAATGAGTTTAGAAGGAGCTAAAAAACCAGATCACCTTATTACAGTTTTCGCTGGTGTTGACAAAGAAGCTGTTGATGCTCGCAAGACAACATATGTTTCCTTTTCCTCCATCATCGCCATCTATGGCTTTGTTCAAAAACGGAGAATTAGTTCACATGTTAGAGCGTCACCACATCGAAGGCCGTCCAGCTGAATTAATCGCTGAGAATTTGCAAGATGCGTTTAATGAATTTTGTTAACTCCTAAGATGCTAAGGTTCTGAGATACTTACGTTTTAGGTTCAAAGAGGCAAAGGTACAGAGGTACAAAGATTAAAGGGGCTGTTTCATTTTTGAAACAGCCCCCTTTTTATTTTGTTCAGTAGGAACATTTCGTCGGTAGCTTAAAAAATATATTGTTATCAAATTTTGCGTTCCGTGGGAACGTTTGTTTATGCGGCATTTAAAAATAGATAAAATCAAACGTTCCCACGGAACTTAAGGTGTGGCGATCATTGTTTTTTTACCAATGAAACATTCCTACGGAATGATAATGGCTGTTACAAAACCTTTGAACCTTTGCCACTTTGTATCTTTGAGCCTCAAAAAAAAAATCAATTCCACCCTCCCCCTAGAGCTTTATACAATTGAACCATTGAACTCAATTGTTTTTGCGTTAATTGCGAAAGGCTTAACTGAGCTTCAAATAATGATCTTTGGGCATCTAAAACTTCTAGATAAGAAACGTAACCATTATAATATCTGGCATTTGATAGATCATAATTTTTCTGGGCGACAACAACTTGCCTGTTTCTTGCGGTCCATTCTTCTTTATACATTTCGACATTACGAAGCGAATTTTCAACTTCAGATATAGCGGTTAAATACGTTTTCTGAAAAGTAAATTTTACTTCTTCGGCAATTTGTCTGTTGACGTCAACGCGTCTTTTGTTTTTTCCGAAGTTAAAAATTGGACCGGCAACTCCTGCGCCTGCACTTTGTAAATACGACCCATCATTAAATAAATCGCCAACAGCAATACTCGTAAAACCTGCGATAGCCGCAATATTGAATGAAGGATAGCGCATTGCCTGTGCAACGCCAATTCTTTCATAAAGCCGCTTTGTATAAATATTCCTGACGCTTGACATCGGGTCTGTTTTCTAATAAAGCCGATGGAACTGAAGTTGGAAAATTGGTCAAAATTAATAAGTCGCTATTGGTTTTTCCACGCAGAATAGGTCGCGGTACTTGTCCGACTAAAATCGAAATAGAATTTTCTAAAGCCGTAATTTGTCTTTTAATAGCAGGAATATTGGCTTCGGCAATAGCAACCTGCTGTTCAATTTGCACTTTATCCAATTCAGCTACATAACCGCTTAGAAAACGCTCGTTGATAATGTCGTAAGCTTTTTGCCTTGTTTCTAAAGTATGGGTTGTAATTTCTAATTGATTATCGTAATCACGAAGTTCAAAGTAGGAAATGGCAATAGTGCTGACAATATCCGAAAGAACCACTTTTCTGGCTTCATCAGAAGCTAAAAGTTCATTTTGAAGCGCTTTATTTTGATGACGGTATTTTCCCCAAAAATCCAATTCCCAAGACATATTAACTAGTGCTGATGAAGGTCGCATAAAGGTTTCTGCCGTGTTAACCTGACCAGAATATTGAAAAGCTGGATATAAATCGGCTTTTGCAATGCCGAGATTAGCTCTCACTTGTTCCAAACGAGCCAATGCAATTTTAAGATCATAGTTGTTTTGAATTCCTTTTTCAATCAATCCTATCAAGACATCATCGTTAAATATCGATGACCATTTTATCGTTGTTACAGAATTTGTAGTGTCTGTAGTTTTTTCCCTGTAGCGGAAATTATCGGTCTGAGGCTGTTTGGGTTTGACATATTTTGGTCCTACCATGCATCCGTAAGGAAAAACAGCCATCAAAAATAGCACGAAAAGTATTTTTATATTTTTCATTTTTTCTTCCGCTTTAGGTTCATCGATTTCCTCAGATTTTTTCTTTCCGAATGTTTCAATAAATACAAATAACACCGGAATCAGACAAACACCTAAAATGGTGGCGACAAGCATACCGCTAAAAACGGTCATTCCCATTACTTTTCTCGCTTGAGCTCCAGCTCCAGTTGCGGTTAATAACGGAACAACTCCCAAAATGAAAGCAAAAGCAGTCATCAGAATTGGGCGGAAACGTAATTTGGCGGCATATAAAGCGGCTTCTTTTACCGGCATTCCTTTTTCGTATTGTTCTTTGGCAAATTCTATAATCAGAATGGCATTTTTAGCGACTAAACCAATCAGCATTACCAGACCAATTTGTGCGAAGACATTATTAACATAATCGGGACTAAACAATCGGCAGAGATATAATCCCAAAAAGGCGCCAAAAACTGCAAAGGGCGTTCCGAGTAATACGCTGAAAGGAAGTTTCCAGCTTTCGTATTGCGCGGCAAGAATTAGAAATACAAAAACCAAAGCCATTAAAAACACGGTATTCCCTTTTCCTTCGGCTTGTTTTTCCTGAAAACTCATATTCGCCCATTCATAATCCATTGCGGCGGGTAATACTTTTACAGCTGTTTCCTGCAAAGCATTCATAGCTTCGACCGAAGTAAATCCGGGAGCGGGAGTTCCGCCAATTTCTGCGGCACGGAATAAATTAAAGCGGGTAGTAAATTCAGGTCCGCTTTCTTTTCGGATTGTGGCGATACTCGAAATCGGAATCATCTTGTTATCCCGACTTCGAACAAATATCTTATTAATGTCTTCCGGATTTACGGTAAAACTCGGATCAGCCTGAAGCAGAACAATATACTGACGCCCAAATTTATTGAATTCGTTAATATATTGTCCTCCTAAACTGGCTCCAATAGCGAGATTTACATCTGATAAATTAAGACCGAGTTCCGTGACTTTTTCCCGATCAATATCGAGGCTAATTTGCGGAACATTTGGATTGAAAGTCGTTCGGATAGTTCCAATTTCTGGTCGTTTTTTGGCTTCGTCCATAAATCGCTGTGCATTTTCGTAGAGATATTGCGGTGTGTTTCCTTCTTTATCCTGAAGCATCATCGAAAATCCGGTCGCATTTCCGATTCCAGTAATGGGCGGAGGGCCAAAAGCGAAAACGGTGGCTTCGGGAATTCCAAAAACTACTTTTCCGTTTACTTCTTTTAATATTTGAAAAACGTCTTGTTCCCGTTCTTTCCATTCTTTTAAAGCGACAAAGAAAAATCCGTTATTGGTGGCGACTGAGTTTTTAATCAAACTGAATCCGGCGACAGAAGTGTAATATTCAACGCCTTCATTTTTAGATAAAATATGTTCTATTTTCTCAATTACTTTTCCAGTTCTTTCCAGAGATGAAGCGCCGGGTAATTCTATGTTCACAAACATATAACCCTGATCTTCTTCGGGAACAAACCCACCCGGAATTTTTCCTCCTAAGAGAATAATCGCTCCAACGACAATTCCGATAAAAATAAAACTTCGAGCCGTTTTTTTGATTAAATAACCAGAGAAACCTGTGTATTTATCCGTAAAAGCGCCAAACTTTCGATTGAAAGCGACAAAGAATTTTCCAAGCCAGCCTTTTGCCTCTTGATTGGGTTTCAATAAAAGCGAACATAAAGCCGGACTTAAAGTTAAAGCGCTTAAAGCGGAGAAAATCACAGAAATAGCAATTGTAATGGCAAATTGCTGATAGAGTCGTCCAGTTATTCCGGGCGTTAATGCAACAGGAATGAATACGGCTGTTAACACAATCGCAATGGCAATTACGGGTCCGGAAACTTCTTTCATCGCCTGATTAGTGGCTTCTTTTGGTGACATACCTTGTTCAATATGATGCATTACGGCTTCGACGACGACAATGGCATCATCGACCACAATACCAATCGCGAGAACTAATCCTAAAAGTGAAAGTACATTAATTGAAAAACCTAAAAGAGGAAAAAGCATAAAAACCCCAACCAAAGAAACAGGAACGGTCAATAACGGAATTAATGTCGCGCGCCAATTTTGCAAGAAGATAAAAACCACGATGATTACCAGAATAATAGCTTCGACCAAAGTATGTATGATTTCATTTATTCCTTCAGAAATCGCTAAAGTTGTATCTAATGAAACGCGATATTTTAAATCCTGTGGAAAACGTTTGCTTAATTTTTCGATTGTGTTTTTGACATTTTCGGCAACTTCCAAAGCATTAGAACCCGGCATTTGTTTAATTCCGATGGTTCCGGCCGGGCTTCCGTTTAATTTTGCAACAGATGCATAACTTTCTGTTCCCAATGTAACGGTTCCAATATCTTTAAGCCGAACCTGCTGATTGCTAATGTTAGATTTAAGAATGATGTTTTCAAAATCTTCGGGATTAATCAAACGATCTTTTAAGGTTACATTGTATGTAAATTCGTTGTCGTCTGTTGCGGGCGGAGCTCCAAATTTTCCTCCGGGCGAAATGGCATTTTGTTCTTTAATTGACTGAATAATATCGGGAACGGTGAGGTTGTACTTCGCCATTATATCGGGCTTGACCCAAATTCGCATCGCATAATTACTTCCTCCGTAAAGAGTAACTTCTCCAACTCCTTTAATACGTGCCAAGGCATCTACTAGATTGATACTGGCGTAATTGGTCAGGAAATTATTGTCGAATGTTTTATTGGGGAGTACAGCGACAAAATCAGCATCGGCATCGAGAGCGATTTTTTGGTCGTAACCCCGGTTGTTTTTACGTCGTTGGGTAGTTTATTGGTAGCTTCGTTTACTCTGTTTTGGGTAAGCATGGTGGCGATGTCCAAATCAGTTCCCATATCGAAGGTAATGTTTAACGTCATGCTCCCATCACCTGTATTGGTCGACTGCATGTAGAGCATATTTTCAACTCCGTTTACTTTTTGCTCGATTGGCGTTGCAACAGCTTGTTCTACATTTAAAGCATTTGCACCACGGTAACTTGTGGAAACCTGTACCAAAGGCGGTGCAATTTCGGGATATTGCGCAATGGGAGTTCCGAGTATAGAAAGTCCTCCAACAATAACGATAAATATGGATAGTACAATGGCGACTATCGGTCTTCTCACAAAAAAATTATCCATAATTTAGTCGTTTAGAGATGATGCAATCTGCTTCTTGTCTTTGTCGGCAACGTACGGTACGGGAACAACTTGTGAGCCTGGCTGAATAAACTGATTACCAATAATCGCCACTTTTTCGTTGGCTTTTAAACCTTTTGTAATAATCCAGTCAACTCCAATTTTTTGTCCAACTTCGACCATTCGGGTTTGAATGGTGTTTTTCTCATCAATTACAGAAACTGAAAAAAGTCCCTGAATCTCTGTAACTGCTTTTTGCGGCACAACGATGGCATCTTTTTGTGTTCGAAGTAAAACACGAACTTTCGCAAATTGCCCAGAACGTAAAGTACCCTCTGGATTGGGGAATTGGGCTTCAATGGTTACAGTTCCTGTGGTTGGGTCGATTTTGCTATCTGAAAAATTTAAAGATCCTTTTTCGGGATGGGTGCTTCCATCAGAAAGAATTAATTGTAGGTCTGAAATACGTTCTCCGGCTCTGGTTTGTTTTTGATATTTAAGAAAGTCAGATTCACTTACTGTAAATTGTACTCTGACTTTTTCAAGTTTTGAAACCGTGTTTAGTTTTGAGGCATTTCCTATTTTAGTAATATAATCGCCCAATCGTGCATTCGAAAGTCCGATTACACCATCTATTGGTGATTTTATATTAGCATAACTTCTTTCTATCTGTTGATTTTTTAAACTTGCCTGAACACTGGTGTAGTTTGATCGCGCCGCTTTTTCTTTGGCTACAGCCGCATCTAATTCTCTTTTACTAACAGCGTTCATATCTGCCAATGGCCGAATGCGTTTGAGTTCTTCTTCTGCATTAACCAAGCCACTTTGTGCGACTGCGACTTGTCCGCGGGCTTGTTCGACTTTAGTATCATATTCCAGGGGATCAATAGTATATAATAACTGGCCTTTTTTAACGTGTTGTCCTTCCTTGAAGTGAATTCCAGTTAGAATTCCGTCCACTCTTGCGATTAATTCAATGTCTAAATCTCCAAAAGTTTGTCCTGCGAAGTCTTTGTAAATGGGGACATCTTCGCTCTTGACCGTTACAAAAGGAGCCTGCATCGGCGGGGGGCTTTCTTTTCTTCTTTTTTACAAGAGATGAAAAAGGTTAATACTAAAAGAATGGGGAGGAGTGGTTTGGGTAGTTTTAAAGCATTCATAATCATAAATGTTAAAATTGTACCATATAAATGTAATCAATATTTTGTAACACATTGATAAACAGTGCTTATTTTTTATTAATGCAATTTTGTTGCGGATATAAAAAGATTACATACTGCTTCTATATTTTAATGTTCCATGATTTTTATCATTTTTAAAATTGAATTGAAAGACTTACCTTTGCGCCCGAATTCACTCAGAAATTGAATTCAATATATATTCTTAACTTAAAACTGTTTATAGCATGCAACTGTACAACACTTTGAGCGCAGAAGAAAGAGCCATCCTGATTGATGATGCTGGTAAACAACGTCTTACGTTGTCTTTTTATGCGTATGCCAAAATTGAAGATCCCAAAAAATTTCGCGATGATTTATTCCGTGCCTGGAATGCACTTGATGCTTTAGGCCGAATTTATGTTGCCAACGAAGGAATAAATGCTCAGATGAGTATTCCTGAAGAAAATTTGGAGGCTTTTAGAACAACTCTTGAAGTTTATGATTTCATGAAAGGTATTCGTTTGAATGAAGCCGTAGAACATGATGACCATTCATTTTTAAAATTAACCATTAAAGTGCGTCATAAAATCGTTGCCGACGGTTTGAACGACGAAACTTTTGATGTAACCGATATTGGCGTTCACTTGAAAGCCAAAGAATTCAACGCTATTTTAGATGATCCAAATACGATTGTAGTTGATTTTAGAAATCATTATGAAAGTGAAGTAGGACATTTTAAAAATGCCATAACTCCAGATGTTGAAACTTTTAGAGAGAGTTTACCAATCATCAACGAACAGCTTCAAAACCATAAAGAGGATAAAAATCTGGTGATGTATTGTACAGGCGGAATTCGTCGCGAAAAAGCCAGTGCGTATTTTAAACACCAAGGTTTTAAAAATGTGTTTCAATTAGAAGGCGGAATCATCAATTACGCTAAACAAATTGAAGCTGAAGGTTTAGAAAGCAAATTCATTGGAAAAAACTTTGTGTTTGATAATCGTCTAGGCGAAAGAATTACAGACGATATTATTTCGCAATGCCATCAATGCGGCAAACCTTGTGACAATCATACCAACTGCGAAAACGACGGATGTCATTTGTTGTTTATTCAATGTGATGAATGTAAAGCAGCAATGGAAAACTGTTGTTCTACAGAATGTTTAGAGATTATTCATATGCCTTTGGTTGACCAAGTTCGTTTAAGAACCGGAAAGCAAGTTGGAAACAAAGTATTTAGAAAAGGAAAATCGGAAAACTTAAAATTCAAACATTCAGGCGAGCTCCCAAATACTGCTTTAGCAACTTCTGAAAAGCCTGCAGATATCCGTCAGAAAATAAAAGTAAAGAAAGTACTTCTTGGAAAAGCGGAGCATTATTATGTAAAAGCACAAGTGGGACAATTTACTATTGAAAATCAACAGTTAAACGTTGGCGATAAAATCTTAATTTCTGGACCAACAACTGGCGATCAGCAACTGACCTTAGACAAAATGGTCGTTGACGGAGCAGAAACTACAACTGCTAAAATTGGCGACAAGGTTACTTTTGAGGTTCCTTTTCGTATTCGTTTGTCAGATAAATTGTATAAAATTGTAAATTAGCAAAAATTTTATGCTAATTTATTTATGTCACAATCCTTTACCAAATTATGGATTCATGCAATTTGGGCAACAAAACATCGTCAGGAATTAATTGATTATTCAATCGAGAAAAAATTGTACGATTTCATTCATGAAAAGTTAATTCATCTCGGTCGCCCTGTTAGGATCCTAAACGGAATGTCAGATCATGTGCACGTTTTATTTTTACAAAATCCACAAAAAACTATTTCAGACATCATCAAGCAAATAAAAGGAAGTTCTTCTCATTTTATGAATCGAGAAGAGCTTATCCTTGAAAAATTTGCCTGGCAAACAGGCTATGCGGCTTTTTCAGTCAGTGAATCTCAGTTAGAGGTTGTTTACCATTACATAAAAAACCAAAAGCAACATCATCTAAAGAAAAATGGACAAGATGAATTTGATGATTTTGTAAAACTGCATGGATTGGAGAAGAAATGATTGCTAATCGATACGTTTCCGGTGGTTGAAACCATGGGCTATGTTTCGAAAGATGTCGAAAGGAAAACATAGCCTGCGGTTTCAACCGCAGGACGAAATGTATATGCACAACGATGTTACATCATGTAAGGTTGATTGACAATCACACGTTTCCCGTGGTTTAAACCACGGGCTATGTTTCGGAAGATGTCGAAAGGAAAACATAGCCTGCGGTTTCAACCGCAGGAACGCAATGTATATCCGCAACGATTTTGCATCCTGAAATGTTGATTTACAATCACACGTTTCCCGTGGTTTAAACCACGGGCTATATTTAAAAAATACAAAGGAAAACATAGCCTGCGGTTTCAACCGCAGGAACGCAATGCATATCCACAACGATGTTACATCATGTAAGGTTGATTGACAATCATACGTTTCGCGTGGTTGAAACCACGAGCTATATTTAAAAAATACAAAGCAAAATATAGCCTGCGGTTTCAACCGCAGGACGCGATGAATATCCGAAAAAAACAATAAAACAATCAATGGTTTAACATTAGAAAAAAATAATACAAATAAAATGACAACAAATAACAAAATCGAACTTATGGCTCCCGCAGGGAACTTTGAGTCGCTTCAGGTCGCGTTAGATAATGGATGTGATTCTGTTTATTTTGGAGTTGAACAGCTTAACATGCGTGCGCGTTCAACGGTAAATTTTACAATTGAAGATTTAAAAGAAATTGCCAAACAGTCGCGAAGCAAAAAACGTTCGAAGTTATCTGACTTTAAACACCATTATTTACGATCATGATTTATCTGTTGTGAAAACATTGTTGAGTAAAGCCAAAGAAGCCAATATTACAGCTGTAATTGCATCTGATCAGGCAGTAATTGCCATGGCAAGAACAATTGGAATGGAAGTTCATATTTCTACACAGTTGAATGTGACGAATATAGAAACCATCAAATTCTACAGTTTGTTTGCCGATACAATGGTTTTAAGCCGTGAACTGAGTCTGCGTCAGGTTAAGAATATTACGAACCAAATTGAGAAAGAACAAATTAAAGGACCGAACGGAAATTTGGTCGAAATCGAAATTTTTGGACACGGAGCATTGTGTATGGCGGTTTCGGGGAAATGTTATTTGAGTTTACATTCGCATAATTCATCTGCAAATCGTGGAGCGTGTAAACAAAACTGCCGAAAAAATATACCGTTATCGATCAGGAAACTGGTTTTGAAATCGAACTCGATAACGAATACATGATGTCGCCAAAAGATTTGTGTACGCTTGATTTCTTAGATCAGGTTATAGATTCCGGAATTCAAGTTCTTAAAATTGAAGGTCGAGGCCGAGCTCCAGAATATGTGGCAACAGTGATTAAAACCTATCGTGAAGCAATTGATGCGTATTACGGAGGCACTTTTACTAAAGAAAAAACAGCAGTTTGGATGCAGGCTTTAGAAACCGTTTACAATCGGGGATTCTGGTCGGGATATTATCTCGGTCAGGAACTAGGCGAGTGGAGCGATATTCCGGGCTCTCTCGCAACTCAGAAAAAGGTATATGTTGGAAAAGGAACACATTATTTTCCCAAAGCAAATGTGGGGCAATTTAAGATTGAAGCTTACGATATCAAAATTGGAGATAAAATTCTGGTAACTGGACCAAGTACAGGCGCGCAGGAAATGATTGTCGATGAAATGTTTGTGAACAACCTTGAAGCAGAAAAAGCGACAAAAGGTGACGATTGTACTTTTAAACTGCCATTCAGAATTAGAATGTCTGATAAATTATATAAAATTGTTGAAGCATAATGGTTATTGTTACTTTACAAAGAGACAAATGTATCGGCTGTAATTACTGCGTCGAAATGGATCCGGTACATTTTCAAATGTCAAAAAAAGACGGAAAATCGGTTTTGATTCATTCTGTAAATGCAAAAGGATTTTTTACTTTAAAATCTCCGAATCATGCCATTGTTGAAAGTTGTGAATTGGTAGCAAAGGCTTGCCCAGTTAAGATTATTACAGTTAAGGAAACTTAAGAAATAAAAAAGAAACCCTATTTTGTATCATCACAAAATAGGGTTTTTACTTTTTTCTTAAAATGTTATTTAATTACTAAACACCAAAATTGGCATCAATGTTATGCTTTTCAGCATAAGCTTTTGCAACATTCATCAATTTTGTAAACTTAGCTTCAATATCGTTTTGAGTTGAGGCATCAAAATCTGAAATAGCTTTTTGTATTTCTTCAGGTGAAGCTTTTTCATCTTTCATTTTTGCAATGGGCAGATAACCTTCTTTTTGTTTGGCAATTGCGTAGGAGAAAAGATCTTTTGATGCCTGAAGAAGTTCTTTATTGTCATCATTTTCATCAATTTCTTTAATTTTGTTAAACTGAGTTTCTAAATTGGCAATGTCAAATTTAAAATAATCATAATAAGAAGATACAACCATGTTTTTTTTGCTTTCATCATATATTTGAGGTTCAGAATCCAGCTTAAAATTGATGTCTTTACTGCCAAAGCGAGATAGCAAATTCGAATTTAACGCGACTATATCAAAAGTTTTTTCTGGCGAAAGGTTTGTACATGAAGCACTAATTAAACTTACAGCAATTAATACTAATGCGATAAGGGATTTATTTAAGATCTTTTTCATTTTTAAGTTTGTTTATTATTTATCCTTTTAAAATTTTGCTTTTTTCACTTTCAAATTCTTCCGAATTTAAAATTCCGGCATCCAAAAGCTCTTTCAAATCTAATAGAGCCTTTTTCTTGGCTTCCATAGAATTTCCTGAATCAGTTTTTTGTGGTTCCTCTTTCTGAATTGGCGTAACAACAGTTCCTGATGGAGCATATTTCAAAATTAATTCTGTAATTTCATTAAAGCCTTTTACATTCGAATAATCAATGGCTTTTTGCTCTTTTACGTTTACAATCGAAGCATCGGCTTTATTGTCTAGTAAATACTTTACCACATCTTTCTTTCCGTTTGCGGCGCTGTAATGCAAAGGCGTATTCCCAGATTCGTCCTGAATGTTGATATTTGCTCCAGCTTCAATAAGTAGTTTTACCATACTCAAATTGCCTTTTTTAGTAGCAACATGCAAAAGGCTTTCACCGCCGTAAGTATAAGAAGTGTTGAGCGTGAAACTAGATTCGTTAGAAATGTTTGTAGCACTTACAATCCAATCCAGATAATCATTCATTGATGAAGTATCGCTTGCCAAAGGTTTACTGTAGTTTACATCAACTCCGTTTTCTAAAAACAAAGACACGATTTCCTTTTGATTATTCGCGCAAGCGTACCAAATAGGCGAATATCCATTGTTGTTTGAAATGAAAACATCAGCTCCTCTCTCTACTAAAAGTTTAGCAAGCATTCTGTTGGTTTCATAACAGGCAATTAAAAGCGGATTTTCTCCAGCGTGATTGGTATGATTGATTGCGGCGCCATTATCAAGAAGCAACGTCACCATTGGAATCGATTTGGTATAACAGGCGTAAAATAAGGGTGTATTTCCCTGCTTGTCCGTTACATTAATATCGGCGCCCTTATCTAAAAGCAATTGTATTATTTCCCGATTTAGTTTTGCTGAAGCCAATAATAGTGGGGTTTCTGCATTGTTGTTCAGAAGATTAACGTCAATTCCAGCTTCAAGCAACTTTGTTGCAATTTCAATTTGAGCGGTCTGCGAGACTAAATGTAAAAGACTGTTTCCTAATTTATCATTTGTGGTAATTTCAGCGCCATTTTCTAACAAGTACAAAGCAGTTTGCTTTTGTTTTTGAAGGCAGGCAAAGAATAAAGGTGTTTCACCCTGATGATCTTCATAATTAATATCAGCTCCGTCTTCGGTTAGTATTTTTACAATATCCAAATAACCTCTGTGTGCGACATAATGTAATGCTGTTCTTCCTTTTTCGTCTGTATATTTTACATCTACTTCTTTATTTTGAAGCGACAATTCGGCTATTTTTCTGTTGCCGTTTTCACACGCAATTATAAATGACATTGACATATATTCTTTTTTTAAATAAATGATTGTTTTTACTGTTTCATTAAAAGTTCGACCGTTTTAATTTTCAAATTATCACCAGATGCGAGCATTAATGCCGTTTCATCCTTATCATTTGAGATCGAAATATCAGCACCTTGATCCAGCAGTAATTTTACTTTTCTATAAGTTTCTTTTGCCATTTCAGCATCATAATTAACATTGTAGGCACAAACTTTATGCAAAATGGTGTTTCCTTGATTGTCTTGTTCGTTTACATCCAAAGAAACATTCTCCAAAACCGATTTTAAAATATCGGACTTCTTTTCTACAATAAAATCAATTCCAGATTTTGGCTGGCCGTAATGTTGAGCACAGAAATTTACATCGGCACCATCGGCTAACAATCTTTCCAAAAAGGTAATGTCGGTTGACGAACCAGAAACAGAACTAATGAAATTAGTCAATAAAGTTCGGCCGTCTTTGTTTACTATATTAAAATCGGGTGACGAAACAGTTGCCAGAGCATCGTACATATCATACGAAAACTGTTCTGCAACAGCGTAGTAGAAAGCAGTGTTATTGCGGTTGTCGGTTTCGTTTGGATCCGCACCGTTTTCAACCAAGAATGGAATAAGTTCTTTTCTGTTTCTTTGAACAGCACATAAAAGCGGAGTAGTTCCAACGATATTCTTTTCGTTAATGTCAACACCATTTTCGATAAGCGGCGAAATGTAGTCTTTTGCTTTATCGGTTTCCAAACCGTAAGTGTTTATTACAGTGTAAATAAGGTTTTCTCCGGCGTTGTTTTTATATTGTGTATTGGCTCCAGAATTATCGATCAGTGTTTTTATGATTTTTGGGGGCGCCCCTTTTTCAAGGAAATAGCGTAGTAAAGTCTGATCGCTAATTTCATCATTGATATTATCCATTTTTGACATCAATTTCTCGAAAAAAGAAATCGATTCGTCATCGTCTTTTAAATATCGGGTTAAAACAGCAAAAATTGATTTATCAAAACTGTCCAGTTCGTAAATGTCGGTTTCAATAAAACCGGCTTTTATCAATTTTTCAATAAAATCAATTTCTTTGGCTTCAATAATTTTGGCGGCGATTTGAGAAAAATTGTTTTTAAGATACTGTTCGTTAAAGGTTGAACCGTTATTTAGGCATTCTCTGGCCTCGTCAAATTTTCCCTGAAAAAGGAAATTTTCAATCTGGTTTTCTGTTTGCATTTAAGTGGTATTTAAAATGAAAGATTAAGTTTAATGAATGCCAAGCTTGATAAATCCTGACTTCACAAACTATGTTGTAAGATAAAACATAAAATTGGCGATTATATTTCAGGATAAAAAGTAAAAAAGATATTTTTATGCGTAAAATAATAAGAATAACCTTTTCTTAAGAATATGTTTGAAATTGAGGTTGAAAGAGAGAGAATTCGAAATGATTTAGGTGTAAAAATAAAATCCTATTCTGTTTTAGAATAGGATTTTTAATTTTCTTGGATCGATTTTACTATTCTAAAACTTCAAGTTCATCAAAATCTTTAATTTCAGATAACTTCAGCAATTTGCTTTTGTTGATCTTGGTTACTGTTTTCTCAAAAATTTCATCGTCGCCTTCATCGTCCTTGTTCATGTTTTCATTTGTTATTTTTGTTCGGGTTAAGAAATTGATACTTACTTCAGTTTCTACTACAGGACCGCGATTATTACTGGAATCATAACCTATAAGTTCAAAATCATTGTTTTGATTTCTAAAGGTGTACGACCAATATCCATATCTGCCATGACCATAATGTACTTTTAGATTTCCTTTTTCTATTTCGACAGATAATTCGGGAGCAAAATAAACCCCGCCGTCTTCATTTTCAGAAGAAAAACACTCGTAATTTTTAACAGCCAGTTCGTAGCTGTTGTTTTTGTTGAAAAGCACAATAATTCCTCTTCGGTTTCGGTCTAACTCACCTCGATAATCGTCTTTTATAAATTTGCTTTTATCTGTTCCTTTGATGATAAGAATACAGTCTTCCAGATTATCTTTATTCAAATCGCCATATATGGTGTCAAAAGTAACATAGTTTTTTGGTATAAAATCTTCTAGGCTTTTTCTTATTTCAGTTTCTGAAACATTATTTTCAGACACTTCTTCTGGGGAATTTAAAGTTTCTACAGTTGTGGTTTCGCTTTTGTTTTTTGAGTTGTTGCGGCTAAAAAATAGAAGCGTTACTATAATAAACAAATATTTATTCATAATGTTTGAATTTTTAAATTTTGATGTTTTTTATTAATTAGATTTAGTACTAAAATAAAGTTTTACAGCTCTTTTTTGCAAAATTTAATAGAATACTTTTTATAATTATTTAGTATAATTTTTTAAATGCGTACTTCATTTTATTTGGTATTTTTAATTACAATCAAAGAAACGTAAATGAATTCATATGAAAATAAATTTTATAACATAAATAGAATTGACTTTTTTTATTTAACAACCCTTTAGAATTAATCTATAAATAGCCAAATAAAAAAAATACTATCTTTACCGATCAAACGTTTATGAACTTAAGTCTGCGTCTCTGCGGCACTACATATATAATTATGGCATGTACAAGTTGTTCAACCTCAGATGGCGGCGCGCCAAAGGGTTGTAAAAATAATGGGACTTGCGGCACCGATAGTCGCAATAAATTGACGGTTTTTGACTGGCTTTCGAACATGAGCCCGTCTAATGGAGAAGTCGCTTTTGACTGTGTTGAGGTTCGTTTTAAAAACGGACGTAAGGAATTTTTAGAAATTCAGAAAAATTAACTTTAAGTATTGGTGATATTGTTGCAACTGTGGCTTCACCAGGACATGATATTGGAATTGTGACTCTTACAGGCGAATTGGTAAAAATTCAAATGAAGAAAAAAGGGGCCAATCACGAAAGTAATGATGTACCTAAAATCTATAGAAAAGCATCTCAAAAAGATATTGATATTTGGTCTGTAGCACGTGATCGTGAAGAACCAATGAAAGTTCGTGCACGTGAATTGGCAATTCAGCATAAATTAGAAATGAAAATTTCTGATATTGAATTTCAAGGCGACGGGTCTAAAGCGACTTTTTACTACACAGCAAATGACAGAGTCGATTTTAGAATGCTGATTAAGGATTTTGCTAAAGAGTTCAGCACCAGAGTAGAGATGAAACAAGTTGGTTTCCGTCAGGAAGCAACACGTTTAGGCGGAGTTGGTTCTTGCGGACGTGAACTTTGCTGTTCGACTTGGCTGACAGATTTTAGAAGTGTAAATACTTCTGCAAGCACGTTATCAGCAATTATCATTGAATCCGCAGAAATTAGCGGGACAATGCGGTAAATTAAAATGCTGTCTAAACTATGAGTTAGATACTTACATGGACGCATTGAAGGATTTTCCAGATTATGATACTAAACTAGTTACAGAAAAAGGAGATGCAATCTGCCAGAAACAAGATATTTTTAAAGGTTTAATGTGGTTTGCATATACCAACAATTTTGCAAACTGGCACGTTTTAAAAATTGATCAGGTAAAAGAAATTATCGCAGAAAACAGACAAAAAAATAAGGTTTCGTCTTTAGAAGATTTTGCTGTTGAGGTTGTTTCTGAACCAGAAAAAGACTTTAACAATGCGATGGGACAAGAGAGTTTAACTCGTTTTGACCAGCCGAAAAGAAAGAAAAAGCCAAATCGCAAACGCAAAAATACTGAAGTCGCCACTGTAATTGCTCCGCAGAAACCACAGCAGGAAAAAAGCGACAATATTATTAAGCCTGCAAGCAAACAATAATTCGAATAATAATAATCCGAATAAGCAGAGCAAGCCTAATAATAACCCAAATAAGCAAAATCATAAGAATAAGCCAAACCCGAATAAACAAAATAATTCGAATAAGCGACAATCAAATGAAAACAAATCTGCTGAACCTAGAAAACCAATAATTAATGCTAAAAATGAGAATAAAAAATAGCGGAATTCTTCTTTTGGCGACGATACTTCTTTTTTCTTGTGATAAAAAAAGAGTATTCGACGAGTACAAATCTGTTGGAAGTGCCTGGCACAAAGACAGTATTATAAGCTTTGATCTGCCAGTTTTGGATTCTACAAAAAAGTACAATTTATTTGTTAATGTTAGAGACAACAACAATTATCCGTTTAATAATTTGTTTTTGATTGTCGCTATTGAAACACCAAGCGGTTTTACAAAAGTAGATACCTTAGAATATCAAATGGCGACGCCGGACGGAACTTTATTAGGAAATGGATTTACGGATATTAAAGAAAGTAAATTGTATTATAAAGAAGATGTAAAGTTTAAAGGAACTTATAAAGTTCACATCAAGCAAGCCGTAAGACAATCGGGTAAAATTCCGGGTGTTGAGGCTTTAGAAGGTATTACAGACGTTGGTTTTAGAATAGAACAAAAAGATTAGAAAATAGTTATGGTCGCTAAAAAAAACAATCAATCAAAGAGCGTTAAGGATATTAATTATTATAAAAAGAAATTCTGGCGAATTTTTGCGTACTCCTTACTTGGAGTTTTAGCTTTCTTTTTATTCGCCTCTTGGGGTTTATTTGGCTCTATGCCTTCATTTGAAGACTTAGAAAATCCAGATTCTAACCTCGCAACAGAAATTATCTCTTCTGATGGAGTGGTAATTGGTAAGTATTTCAAAACCAACAGATCGCAACTTAAATATTCAGATTTACCTAAAAATCTGGTAGATGCTTTGGTTGCTACAGAAGATGCCCGTTTTTATGAACATTCTGGAATTGACGGTCGTGGAACTTTACGTGCGGCTTTTTCGTTGGGAACCAATGGAGGAGCTAGTACGCTGACACAACAGTTGGCAAAACAGTTATTTCATCGTGGAGGATCTAGCTTTTTACCTTTTAGAATCGTGCAAAAGATAAAAGAATGGATTATTGCTATTCGTTTGGAAAGACAATATACCAAAAATGAGATTTTGGCGATGTACTGCAACGTTTATGATTTCGGAAATTATGCTGTTGGTGTAAGTTCTGCTTGCTCAAACTTATTTTTCAAAAGAACCTAAAGATTTAACTATAGACGAATCGGCGATATTGGTTGGAATGTTTAATAATTCATCTCTTTATAATCCGTTGCGAAATCCTACTGGTGTTAAAAACCGTCGTGATGTAGTGCTTGGTCAGATGGTTAAAGCCAAAATGATTACAGAGTCTCAAAAAGAGAAGTACAAAGCCTTACCAATTGCTTTAAAATTTAAACTGGAAAGCCACCGTGAAGGAATGGCAACTTATTTTAGAGAATATCTTCGTGATTACATGAAAAAATGGATGTCTGAAAATAAAAAACCAGACGGTTCTGATTATGATATCTACAAAGATGGACTTAAAATCTACACTACGATAGATTCTAGAATGCAGATGTATGCTGAAGAAGCTGTTTCTGAACACATGAAAAACCTACAGCAACAATTTTTTATTGAAATGAAAACCAATAAAAATGCTCCTTTCGTAAATATTACACAAGCTGAAACAGAAAGAATTATGATGCAGGCGATGAAAAATTCTGTTCGCTGGGCACAAATGAAAGAAATGGATAAAAGCGAAGATGATATTATTGCTTCATTCAAAGTAAAAACAAAAATGCGTGTGTTTACTTGGAAAGGAGAGCGCGATACCATTATGACGCCTCTTGATTCTATTCGTTATTACAAGCACTTTTTACAATCTGGTTTAATGGCAATGGAGTCGCAGACGGGAGCTATTAAAGCTTGGGTTGGAGGAATCAACTACAAATATTTCCAATACGATCACGTAGGTCAGGGTGCAAGACAGGTTGGTTCTACTTTCAAGCCGTTTGTTTACGCAACCGCAATCGAAGAATTAAATATGTCTCCATGTGATTCTATTTTAGATGGTCCGTTTATGATTCATAAAGGGCGCCACCACGTTACGGCAGATTGGGAGCCAAGAAATTCAGACAACAGATACCGCGGAATGGTAACTTTAAAACAAGGTTTGGCGAATTCGATTAATACAGTTTCTGCTAAATTGATTGATAGAACAGGTCCAGAAGCAGTTGTTGAATTGACTAAAAAATTAGGGGTAAAAACAGAAATTCCGGTACAGCCGTCAATCGCATTAGGTGCGGTAGATATTACGGTTGAAGATATGGTTGCGGCTTACAGTACGTTTGCAAACCAAGGGGTTTATGTTAAACCTCAGTTTTTAAGCAGAATTGAGAATAAAAGCGGAGAGGTTATTTATGAGCCAATTCCAGAATCTCACGACGTTTTAAACAAAGACATTGCTTTTGCGGTAATTAAATTACTTCAAGGAGTTACAGAAACTGGTTCTGGAGCACGTTTACGTACTCAGGGCGGTGGAAGCGGTGATAAGCGCTGGACAGGTTATCCGTATATGTTTAAAAATCCAATTGCGGGTAAAACAGGAACAACACAAAACCAGTCAGATGGTTGGTTTATGGGAATGGTTCCTAATTTAGTAACTGGAGTTTGGGTTGGATGTGAAGATCGTTCTGCCCGTTTTAAAAGCTTAACTTACGGACAGGGTGCAACAGCGGCTCTTCCGGTTTGGGGTTACTTTATGAAGAAATGTTATGAAGATAAAACACTTCAAGTTTCTAAATCTGAATTCGAGCGACCAGCAAACCTTTCTATAAAAGTAGATTGCTACAGCGCACCAAAAGTAAAAGATACAACTGTAACAGAACAAAATACAGACGAATTCGAATTGTAATTTAGATACTGCTTAAAATATAAATATCCTTTTGCAACTTCTCAATTAGAGAAGAACGCAAAAGGATATTTTTTTGGATTTATATTTTTACGAAATCGTTATATTTTAATCTAAAAATCTTATTTTTATCAAAATTATTGGTTAATAAAGACACTTTGTTATGATAACAAAAAAAGTAAATAACGTTCAGGATGCCATTGATGGAATTGAAAATGGCATGACAATCATGTTTGGCGGTTTCGGATTATGCGGTATTCCTGAAAATACAATCGCAGCATTAGTAAACACATCCATTTCAGATTTGACCTGCATCTCAAACAATGCAGGGGTTGATGATTTTGGTTTGGGATTATTGTTGCAGAAAAAGCAGATCAAAAAAATGATTTCTTCGTATGTGGGAGAAAATGCTGAGTTCGAGCGTCAGATGCTTTCTGGAGAATTAGAAGTAGAACTTACGCCTCAAGGAACGTTAGCAGAACGCTGTCGTGCGACTCAGGCTGGAATTCCTGCATTTTTTACACCTGCAGGTTACGGAACTGAAGTTGCCGAAGGAAAAGAAGCCCGAGAATTCAACGGAAAAATGCACATTATGGAAGAAGCTTTCAAAGCTGATTTTGCCATTGTAAAAGCGTGGAAAGGTGATGAAGCGGGAAACTTGATTTTTAAAGGAACTGCTCGAAACTTCAACGCTTGTATGGCCGGAGCTGGAAAAATAACAATTGCAGAAGTAGAAGAGTTAGTTCCAGTTGGTTCACTAGATCCAAATCAAATTCATATTCCGGGAATAATGGTGCGGCGTATTTTTCAAGGAGAAAAATTTGAGAAGAGAATTGAACAGCGAACGGTAAGACAGAGAGCGTAATTAGCTAATTAGGAAATTTGATAATTAGATAATTACTCTAGTTTGTGTACAGCACAGCATTATTTAATTATCAAATTTTCTAATTGCCACATTAAAAAAAAATGACACATTATTATGGCACTTAGTAAAGAAGATATAGCAAAACGAATTGCAAAAGAAGTAAAAGACCGATATTTCGTTAATCTAGGGATCGGGATTCCTACTTTGGTTGCAAATTATGTTAGAGAAGATATTGCAGTAGAATTCCAAAGTGAAAACGGAGTTTTAGGAATGGGGCCTTTTCCATTCGCAGGAGAAGAAGATGCAGATATTATCAATGCAGGAAAACAAACCATTACAACATTAGCGGGAGCAAGTTTCTTTGATTCTGCTTTTAGTTTTGGAATGATTCGAAGCCAGAAAGTCGATTTGACGATTCTTGGTGCGATGGAAGTTTCTGAAAACGGCGATATTGCCAATTGGAAGATTCCTGGCAAAATGGTAAAAGGAATGGGAGGCGCAATGGATTTGGTGGCTTCCGCCGAAAATATAATCGTTGCGATGATGCACGTGAACAAAGCAGGAGAATCAAAAATCTTAAAAAGATGCACTTTGCCATTAACAGGCGTAGGATGCGTTAAAAAGGTTGTAACTGAGCTTGCAGTTCTCGAAGTGACTAAAAATGGTTTTAAGCTCTTAGAACGAGCGCCAGGCGTATCAGTTGAGCACATCGTCGCGTCAACAGAAGCTAATTTGATTATTGAGGGCGAAATTCCTGAAATGGTTATTTAATATTAGGTTCAAAGGTGCAGAGGTTCAAAGGTGCAGAGGTTCAAAGGGACAAAGGTTCAAAGGGACAAAAGGACAAAATTATATAAACAAAAAAACCGCTATCAAGCGGTTTTTTTATGCTAGTAAAAACTCTGAACCTTTGTCCCTTTGAACCTTTGTCCCTAGAAAAAAACTATTGTAAATTAAATGAAGCTCCTAAACTAAAAGTAGCTTGATTATTTAAATGATAAAAAGGATCATTGTTAGTACCATATTTTGCAATTGGGAATCCGATTTCTGTGAAAACGCCAAATCCGTCAGTAAAGAAATAACGGCCTCCAACGTGAGCTCCAAAATTATGCAATCCTAAGCTTAATCCAGGATAAACGTCTAATTGCTCAACACCAATTACACTAGATAAATTTGCATTAATTCTTGCTTTTGCATCAAAACGATCACCAAAATCTGGTTTTGCATCATTATAGGCGGAAGTACTTCCGTGGTAAAAACCGCTAAAGTTGTCAACGCCTAATAAATAGTTGGCTACAAATCCAAAAGAGAAATTTTCTCCTAAACCAAAATCAATAGAACCCTGAATTCCAGAACCACCATCTTGTAAGTTAGCACCAACATTTACTCTAGTGTCACCTTTACCAGTGAAGGCTTGTTGTGCATTAATAAATCCGAATGAAACTAAGAACAAGAGTGTAATAACCTTTTTCATAAAATTTTAAATATTAATTATTTTGAATCGCAAAAATAAATTTTAAATCAATTAATTCCTGCCTTTTTCGTTAAAATACAATTCGTTTAACGGTTCGCTCTGCCAGTATTCCTTGGTGTCGACATTTAAAATCGTAAGCGGGCCTCTAAAGGCGACACCAGTATCAACATTCCAAACGCAGGCTTTGTTTACGGGAACTGTTTTTCCAATTCTTGTTACAGGAGTATGCCCAATGTAAACTTCTTTATAAACGCTAAATCTCTTCGGATAGTTTAAATCATCCTCTTTTAATTTTGGGTCTAGAGAAAGCGCCGTTTCCCAAAGTGTTCTGTCCCAGTAAAATAGTTTAGAAAAATATTCCCATTTTACACCATTTAAATTGGTAAATCCGGCATGAACAAATAAGCGGTTTTCGTCATCAAGATGGTAATCCTGAAGATTTTCTAAGAATTCGATATGCATTCTTTTTTTATCTTCTGAAATTTTAGCGTATCCTTCAACCGTTGCTTTTCCGCCGTGTTTGTACCACATTTCTTCGTCAAAATCATCATGCCTGTTTTCCAGCCAGTCCAATGCCAGCTGATCATGATTTCCTCTTATGCAGATGCAGTTCTGTTTGCTTTTTAAATCAATCAAATAGTCAATTACTTCAACAGACTGACTCCAGCCGTCAACGTAATCGCCCAAAAAAATTAGAGTATCTTCTGTAGTAACCTCGGCTCTTTTCATCACTTGTTCAAGAGCAAGTAATCCGCCGTGAATGTCACCTATAACAAATGTTCGCATTATTTAATTTTTCGAGTAGAAGAACAAAAATAGAAAGAATAATCGGTTTGAACTCATCGAATTTATATTCTTTAAAGATTGATATTATTTATAACTATTTGAAGCACTTTTTTATTGCTTTACTTTTTAAATTTGTGGCATGTCTGAAACACCGTCATATCGCAAAATTATTCACATCGACATGGATGCTTTTTACGCATCTGTAGAGCAGATGGATAATCCTGATCTGCGCGGAAAACCGGTTGCAGTCGGCGGATCAGAAAATAGGGAGTGGTTTCGGCGGCAAGTTATGAGGCGCGAAAATTTGGTGTTCGAAGTGCCATCAGCGGTGTTTTGGCGAAGAGATATTGTCCCGAAATAATCTTTGTCCGTCCGAGATTTGACCGCTACAAAGAGATTTCTTCTAAAATTCATAAAATTTTCCACGATTATACTGATTTAGTTGAGCCTCTTTCGCTTGACGAAGCTTATTTGGATGTTACGCAGAATAAAAAAGGGAACCCGAGTGCGAGTTTATTGGCAGAGGAAATTCGGTTAAGAATTTTTAATGAAGTTGGTTTAACAGCTTCTGCCGGTATTTCTGTAAATAAATTTGTGGCTAAAATTGCCAGCGACTACAACAAACCAAACGGACAGAAAACGGTAAATCCTGATGAAGTAGAATCTTTTTTGGAAGAACTGCCGATTCGTAAATTCTATGGAGTAGGGAAAGTTACCACAGAAAAGATGTATCAGCTCGGAATTTTTACGGGAACAGATTTAAAAAGCAAATCTCTGGAGTTTCTGGAAAAACACTTCGGAAAATCGGGTGCATTTTATTATAATGTTGTTCGGGGCATTCACAATAGTGAAGTAAAATCGTCTAGAATTACTAAATCTGTCGCCGCAGAACATACTTTTGATGTGAATCTTTCTTCTGAAATTTTTATGATGGAACAGTTAGACAGAATTGCGACTTCATTGGAAAAGCGTTTGAAAAAGCACAATATCTCTGGTAAAACGATTACTTTGAAAATTAAATACAGTGATTTTTCGCGAGCAGACAAGAAGTAAAACCCTGCCTTATTTTATTTCAGACAAAAGCTTGATTATGGAAAATGTTGAAGAATTATTATATCAGGAAAAAATGAAAGATTCTGTGAGACTGCTCGGAATTTCGCTGAGTAATTTAAATACTGAAATTAAAAAAGCAGTTGTTGTGCAGTTAAAATTTACTTTTTAAAAATAGATTTAACATTGATATTAACGTATTCCTTAACCAATAACGGGCTTTTTAATTTATCTTTGAATAAAGATTTGTTGACGATCTAAATCATTTAATATGAAAAGTACGGGCTCTGATGATTTATTACAACGAAATTCAGTTCCAATTTTAGCTTGGGATTTTCACTATGAGTATGTAAATGAACTTAAGGCATTAACTGCCGATTTGAAAAAAGTAAATGAGATTGCAAATGAGTTTACTTGGGACGAAACAAAGCTAAATATCGAGGAAAGAATGAAAGAAGAGGTAGTTCTGGTTACGGATTTGGATTTAAAAATAGTTTTCGCTTCCAGCGGTATAAAAAAAATGACGGGATACAAAGCAGAAGAAATCCTTGGCAAAACACCCAAAATGTTTCAAGGTCCCGCAACTTCTAAAAAGGATTTAAAAGAAATAGGTGAAGCTGTAAAAAATAAAATTCCTTTTGAAAAAACGCTGGATAATTATAGAAAAAACGGAAATACGTATAAATGTAAAATAAATGCTTTTCCTGTATTTAATTTAAATGGCGAAGTATCACATTTTATCGCTTTTGAGAAGCAGGATTTAAGTGCTTGATTTTTTTTACCGCAAAGAACGCTAAGATTTACGCAAGGCACGCTAATATATTTTAAACAAAACAACCAAATAGGCGTTTTGTGTTATATAAAACTTTGTGAACTTTGCGTAAATCTTAGCGTTCTTAGCGGTTAAATACTTGCTTATAAATTAGCAAAAAAATCATTTCCCTTATCATCAGTAATAATGAATGCAGGGAAATCTTTTACGGTGATTTTACGAACAGCTTCCATTCCTAATTCTTCAAAATCAACAACTTCTACTTTAAGAATATTATCCTGAGCCAAAATAGCAACTGGCCCTCCAATAGAACCTAGGTAGAATCCGCCGTATTTATGACAGGCATCAGTAACTTGTTTGGTTCGATTTCCTTTTGCCAGCATAATCATGCTCCCGCCATTTTTTTGGAATTCATCAACATAAACGTCCATACGTCCTGCTGTTGTTGGTCCGAAACTTCCAGAAGCCATTCCGTCTGGAGTTTTTGCTGGGCCAGCGTAGTAAACTGGGTGATTTTTGAAATAATCAGGCATTGGTTTTCCAGCGTCTAACAATTCTTTGATTTTTGCGTGAGCTATATCGCGGGCAACAATTACAGTTCCGTTTAGTTTTAAACGCGTTTTAACTGGATATTGAGATAGTTTGGCCAAAATATCCGCCATTGGCTGATCTAAATCAATTTCTACAGGCGCTTCTAAATGCGGTGCTGTTTCGGGTAAAAATTGTTTCGGATTTACCTCTAATTGTTCAACGAAAATTCCGTCTTTGGTAATTTTCCCCTTAATATTTCTATCTGCAGAACAAGAAACCCCTAATCCAACTGGACAAGAAGTCGCGTGACGCGGTAAACGAATTACACGAACATCGTGTGTAAAATATTTTCCTCCAAATTGTGCGCCAATAGCACTTTCCTGACAGATTTTTTGAACACGTTCTTCCCATTGTAAATCACGGAAAGCTTGTCCAGACATATTTCCTGATGTTGGAAGGTGGTCGTAATATCCAGCTGAAGCTTTTTTAACAGCGCTTAGGTTTGCTTCTGCAGAAGTTCCGCCAATAACTAAAGCTAAGTGGTATGGAGGACAGGCAGAAGTTCCTAAATCTTTGATTTTTGTGCGAATGAATTCATCTAACGATTTTTCATTCAATAAAGATTTTGTCTGCTGGTATAAATAAGTTTTATTTGCAGATCCTCCTCCTTTTGCCATAAACAAAAAGTCGTAAGAAGTTCCTTTTTTGGCATAAATATCAATTTGAGCCGGAAGATTTGATCCTGAATTTTTTTCTTCAAACATCGAAATCGGAACAATCTGCGAATAACGTAAGTTTCTTTTTTGGTATGTATTAAAAATCCCTCGGCTCAGCCATTCTGCGTCATCAACACCTGTAAAGATGCTTTCCCCTTTTTTAGCCATTACAATGGCAGTTCCCGTATCCTGGCAGACTTGGAAGTTGTCCTTCGGCGACAACAGAAGCATTTTGAAGTAAATTATACGCCACAAAACGATCATTGTCTGTAGCTTCTGGATCGTCAAGTATTTTTCTTAATTTTTGAAGATGTGTAGTTCTCAGCATGAACGAAACATCTGTTAAAGCTTCTTCTGCTAATAATTCTAAACCTTTTGGGTCAACAGTTAAAACTTCACGTTCTCCAAATTGTTCCACTTTTACAAAATCTGAGGTGATTTTGCGGTACTGCGTGTCATCCTTTAAGATCGGGTAAGGATCTTGGTATATAAAATCAATCATTGTTTTGTTTTTTTACAAATTTAGAAATTATTTACCTAAGAAAGAATTTGAATAAGGTTTTGGAAACAGTTTATTACTGACTGTTAAATTGATCAAATGTCATCTTTTTTTCAAAGTATGATTTGTCTTTTGCAGATAATAATCGCTTACTCCATTGGTTTCCTTTTAACTCAAAAGAAATTGAATCTGAATGCGTTACGATTCCCATATCGGGATTGTCATCTTCGTCTGCCGGCATAAATGCAACAGTTTTGCAATAAAAAGATTTAGGGTCAGAAGTTTTAGATGGGTTTGCTATTTCAAGCCAGCTTCCCCAGCCGCTGTCTGACATCGTTTTCCATTCATGCACCAATTGTAAAGTATTGTTTTTTAAGTAATACAGGTAATTATCGTGTGTATAGCCACAAGCTGGATATCCAACGGAGATTTGTACAAATGGAGAATTTTTAGAAGTTTCAGATGTTAATCCGTAAGAAGCTACCCATTCTGATCCTTTGTCAAAACTGTTAATTGCAATTTTTGAGGATGCCGTTTTCTTTTTATTTTGATAAAAATCCAATCGATATTTTACATAAACAATACTGTCTTCATCTGCTTTCTGCTCCAGTAAATTGGCCAAAATATAATCTTTAGAAGATTGGTCTTCGTTTACATAAATTGCTACTGTATCGGTTTTAATAACTTTTTCGTCTGCCGAATCATCAGTTTCAATCGAAATTTCTTGTGCTTGCAGGCAATTCTGCAATTGTTTCGGCTTCTGTAGTTTTTGCTTTTTGGCATCCGATTATAAGCAGGGAGAAGAAAAGGGTCTGAATTTTCATGATGGTAAAGTGGTATTTATTCTAGGGATAAAACTAAAAGTTTCTTTTTTTGATAAAGTGCTTGCCAGTGATATTTTTTCTCCATTTAAGAAGAAAAGCTGGTCTTCGAATTTGACTTCTTTAGGATCGATTAAAAAGCAGTAATTATCACGGTCATTGAGAACGCCGAGATTGTCATAATTCAATTCTACAATTTTAACGTAATTGATAATATTGAGTTTATGAGCTTCCTCTAAAGTAACAGGAGTTGATTCATCGTATCTGAAAAAGAATTTTTCGCCATCGCCGGGCATTCCAAACCAAGGCATTGCTTTTCCTGAAACCAGATCGATATAATCTGGAGCTTCATTGATAACAAATAGTTTTTGATCCATGGTTTCAAAGAATTCTGGAAGAGATTTGTTTTCAAAAGCTTCTTTCTCCTGCCAAAAATAGATTCCTTGATTTTGCCAGGAAGGATTTTGAAGATCTTTGACAGTCGTTGCATCGGAGTAATGCATATACAATTCACGAGGCATAAAAGTCAAGATAGAATCGTTTATGAGCCAGTCAATTTTATTGGGTTCAAAACTATTTGTCTCAGGTGCAGTATTTTCAACAGGTTGAGCTTCTTCGGTAAATTGAATCGAATTCTCAGGTCGCTTCTGCTCCAAATTTTCAGTTTCCTTTTTTTTATTAAAAAACCATTTAAACATATTGGGGATATTTAATTGTTTTAATATTTGAAGCCCTAAAGTATGAAATTCTCTGAGCTTTTTACAGAAAAAGAAAAAAAGAAGGCTAGAATAATAAACTGAATTATTCTATTACCTTCTTTTTTAAATATTTAAATAGTGATTTTTTTATGTTTTAAAAGAACCAAGTCGCAACAAAAATGGCGGTGATAACACAAATTAAGTCTACCAAAAGCATGGTTCCTAAAGCGTAACGCGTGTTTTTGATGTTGACCGAACCAAAATAGACTGCAATTACATAAAATGTACTTTCGGCGCCGCATTGAAAAATACTGCTTAATCTTGCCGTTAATGAATCTGCTCCAAATGTGTTCATCGAATCAATTAAGAATCCTCTTGAACCGGCCGAACTAAACGGACGAAGCATGGCAACAGGAAGCGCGTTAGTAATTTCTTTGCTTACGCCTAAATTCGAAAATACAAATCCAATTCCGTCACTGATAATTTCAAATAAACCGCTGTTTCTGAACAATGAAATTGCCACTAACATTCCTAAAACATAAGGAAAAATAGTAACTCCGGTTTTAACTCCGTTATTAGCTCCAACAACAAAAGTGTCGAAAACAGTTGTGTTTGCGTCTTTAAATTTTTGTTCATTTAAGAACGAAAAAATCAGCGTAAAAGCAATAATCGCTAATAATATTAATCCAGAAAGGTTAGAAGTGAAGTAATTTTTTCCAATTAAATCCAAATGGTTAACATACATCAATAAACCAACAATTGCCGCAATTAAGACCATTAAACCGATGACCAGTGAAGCGCTTCTAAAATTGATTTTTTGTTTGATTCCAACAATCAGGAAAGCGGCAATTGTACCAATAAACGAAGTAATGATACAAGGCAGACATTACATCGGCAGGATTTGTTGCATTTGCGTACGCGCGATAACCAATAATTGAAGTTGCAATTAAAGTTAAACCAGAAGCGTGAAGACACATGAACATAATCTGTGCATCACTAGCTCTATCTTTGTCGGGGTTTATTTCCTGTAAACTTTCCATGGCTTTAAGCCCAAAAGGTGTTGCGACCGAATCTAATCCCAAGAAATTAGCAGACAAAGTTTAACGTCATGTAGGAAATCGAGGGGTGGTTTTTAGGAATACTAGGAAATACTTTTACGAATACTGGGCTCAAACCTTTAGCTAATTTTCCAGAAGCCCCAGAAATGATTAAAAGTTCCATTAATCCGCAGAAAAAAGCTAAATAGGCGATAAGTGGTAAAATAAGATCAACCAAAGTGCTTTTACAAGTTGGCAGTAAACCATCGGATTTTTGAAGTCCGCTGAAAATTTTTACCGTTTTGTTTTTATAAACGTAAGTCGTGTCCGCATTCAGCGTATCACGATTGATAATCATGGTTTGATCTGGTGCTTTTTGAATACTGTCTTTGATAAAAGCAGGAAGTTCTTCAACGTATTTTTCAGATACTAAAACAGGATCATCTTTCTTTCCATTTAAAACAGAATCAATAGTATAAGTATTGGCAGTAAACAAACTGAATACAATAAAAACAATCGATGAAATAAAAATCGTTAACCAAAATCTGCTTAATACCATAATTGTAATTTTTTGTAAATGTAATTATTTAGCAATAATAAGCATAAATAATTTATTTAGATGCGACCCCAATTGGGCTAAAAACTTGACGGTGATCATGTTTCTATAAATAATGGCGCTATTTGAGTTTACATAATGTCAATTTTTCTTAGACGACTTTACCAATTAAGCCTCAGCGAGGCGAAATGTTTGTAGAAACATGAAAAACGATAGGATTTAAAAGCTCCAGCGGAGCGATATAATAAACTATAGATTTATTCAATAACGATTTTGGTTTGCAGATAATTTTCAAAGCGTTTAATTTCTTTAAACAGAATTGTTTTTTTTGAAGTTTCAGTTTCATTAAAAAACTCCGTTTCTATTTTGGTGAGATCTTTTTTAATGGTTCGTTTCCAAGTTCCAATAACTTTTCCATTTTCTAAAATTACTGGTTTGAAAATACCATTTTTAGTAAAAACTTTCGATTGATCCTCAAGTAAAATGGAAGCCTCACGACTTTTATACGAAATTAAAAACTCATCAAAACCAGCAATAAAATGTACATTTTCGTTGAAGTTATTCTTGTTACCAGTATCTTTTCCGAGCCAGTATTGCTGATTATCAATGGCAATGCATTCAATTTGCAACTTAATTGCATTAATAAGAGGTTTGCAAATTGTAATTGAAAAACCTGACCATTTAGAAAAATCAGCTAAAGTTGCTGGACCACGACTTTCAAAATAAATCTGCATCAGTTTTGCTAAACCTTCTTCTTGGGTTAATGTGGTTTTTGGTTTCGAAATTCTTTCTTCAAGCAGTGCATAGGTATGTTGTTTTCCTTTCATTCTGCCATTGCAGACCAAACCAGCCAATTCAGCATTCATCATAATTACTGCCGTCATATAATCGAGACTGGAAGTTTTTTTAATATGAAGTTCCTGCATGATTTCTTCCCGAGTGAGATGATTCCCTCCTGATAATATTTTTTGAAGATCTGAATTATACGAATCAAGTTTTTTTTGATCAAGCCCATATTTTTCCGCGGCAGGATAAATAAGTTTTTGAACCAATGGACCAGAAAGATCTAACATCCAATAAATATCATCGGCGACAACAAAATGCCATGTCGGACGCAGTATATGAGTTCTAATAATCTTGCCTGAGTTTACAGCTTCTTCAATTTCTTTTTCGGTGGCATGACATCGAGAACCAATTGCCCATTTTACCATCGCATAATCCTGCGCCTGCATAGCACCAAAATGCCTCAAAATTTCTTGGGGTGAACTGTGGCTTACTTCATCAAGTTTATGAGAAACAAGCCGATGCTGTGCAATTTCAGAATGAGTCATGTCAAAAAAATTAAAGATTATTAATTTAAAACCTCTGTCCCTCTGCAACTTTGAACCTTTGTGCCTTAAAAATCAGACATGAATAATTTCATCATCAATCAATAAATCTTCTCGGCGTAAGCGAAGAAAAATCTGCGCTACGGCAATAGTATCTTTTTCGCAATAAGTAATAATTCTATCAATATCTTTTTCAACATAGTAAACATGAGCTACCTGACTTCCATCAATATCACCTTTTGGCGATGGAACCCCAAGGATCTTAGTAAGCAGTTTTAAAGAAGTAAAATGTTTGTAGTCACCAAACTTCCATAATTCTAATGTGTCTAAATGTGGAATTTCCCAAGGCTTTTTTCCGAAAAGGTTTAATTTATCTGGAATTGGCATTTGGTTAATAATCATTCGCCTGGCAATAAACGGAATATCAAATTCTTTTGAATTATGTCCGCATAAAAGATGTTGCGGCTGATTGAAATGATTGTTGATCAAATTCGAAAAATCTTTCAGGATTTTCTTTTCTTCACCAAAAAATGAAGTTACTCTAAAGTTTCTTATATCGCCTTTGATGGTAAAATAACCAACCGAAATACAAATGATTTTCCCAAATTCTGCCCAGATTCCGGCGCGTTCGTAAAATTCTTCTGGAGAAAAATCATCTTTACGCTGATATTGTGTTTTTAAATCCCAAAGTGACTGCATTTCCGCGTCAAGTGAATTGAAGTTTTCCTCTTCTGGAACGGTTTCTATATCAAGAAATAAAATGTTATTTAGGTTTACTTTTTCAATCATATTCTTTTGTCGCGTATGTTTTTGCCACGAATGAATGTATTTTTACTAATTCGTTGTGGATATAAATGTACACAATTTTGATTTTAATATAAGAAATATAGTATAATTTTGATTCTGTTTAGGGTTTTGTTCGTAAAATTTTTAAAGCAAAAATTAAATTCGCAAAAATTTGTGCAGTTCGAGGCTAAAAACTAAAACAAACTTTGCTCGCGTAGATGGACATTCGTGTTCTAAAAGCCATTTTTTGCGGGACAATCCGCCTGCATATCCTGTTAATGATCCGTTTGTTCCGATAACTCGGTGACATGGAACAACGATCCACAAAGGATTTTTTCCATTGGCGGAAGCTACAGCGCGAATGGCTTTTACATCGCCTAGTTTTTTGGTCTGATCCATGTAACTTACTGTTTTTCCAAATGGAATTTCCAATAGTGATTTCCAGACTTTCTGCTGAAATTCGGTTCCCTGCGGATTTAGTTTGAGATCAAAATCGGTTCTTCTGCCTTCAAAATATTCATTTAACTGCGAAACGGCATCTAGTAAAACTTCTGGAATTTCGGGAGAAACTTCATTTGACCCAGCGTCAGAAACAGAAATTACGGCAATACCATTTTCGTCTCCAATTATTTTGGTGATTCCTAAAGGCGAATTGATGTAAACTGTTTCCATTTGTGACCGTATTTTTTTATCGCAAAGGCGCTGAGATGTATGGCAAAGTTCGCAAAGTTTTTTTAAATCCTATAAGTTTGGAAGTAATTTAGCTTTTGAAGTCTCTTACCAGCCACCGCCGCCACCGCCGCCACCTCCACCGCCAGAGCTTCCGCCACCAGAGCTTCCACTGCTGGAACTGCTTGAGAAAGTATTATAAGTAGTTCTAAAATTTGTAACTGTTCTTAGAGTAAATCCAGAAGAAGTGCTGGTTGTTTTTATCCAGTTATTTTTGTAATTCAACCTTTTTAAGATGTCTATAAATTTTAAATTCCACTCTTCCTCAATTCCTATTGCAAAGGCGTAGGGAAGAATTTCTTCGTAAATTGAAATAGTTTGATCGTTTTCTTCAGGTTTATAATCAAGTAATTCCTGTTTCCATCTTTCAATTTGAAATTTAGTCTCGGCTCCTAACTTAGTATATTTGCCAATGAGGCTTAAATAAAGAAAAAATCCTGAGATGATTAAAAAGATTACCGATAAATCTAAAACCGAGTAAATTTGATCTTTACTAGGTATAAAAACTAGTCCGAAAAAAAAGGCACCTATAAATAAGAATAGAAACAAGCATCCAGCTGTTGTAAAAAAATCTCTTTTACGGAGACTTTTGACAAAACCTCTAAGAAGTAAAACCAAAAAAATAAAAAATAGGCAGGAGAAGATACCAGACCACAAAATGATCCCTTTTGCAAAGTGAGAGTAAACCAAAATAGCAGGAATTGTAATGAGGAAACCAAGTAAAACCTGATTCCAATTTCCTAAATAATAGTCTTTTAAATTATACGTTTTTTGTAATGAATTAGAAAGCGCGAGCGACGCTTTATTGATTATCACATAGGCTTTTGAATCTAGCGGAAAAGAATCATTTTCTAGAAAAAGGGTATTTAAAACGACTTCATTTTCTTTACTTAAGTTTTGAACTTCTTTTCCTCTTTTAATAGAGTACTCAAATCCATCCTGCCAGCTTTCTTTTCCGTTATCACTAATTTCTATTGCGCCTTTTATGGAAAGATCTATAATGCTGGTTAAAACATTTTTTTCGTCAGCAGTGCTGTCTTTAATGTATCTCAATGCTGGTGCAGAATACAGATCTTTTAAAGAAATGATTTTACGGTTCTTTTCAAGCAAAGGATCTTCTCCATATTTTTTCCAAGAGAAATAATAAAAGCCAAAACATATTAACAGAGCCAAAAGAGCATTAAACATCTTTTCGGCAGAAAGGAATTCTTCCATTTTATAATGAGGGCGAAAGAATGGCTGGTTAACAATTCCTTTTGGAAAACCTGCCGCAATGGTGAAACCTTCTTTATGCTTTAAATTTTTTGAAGTGAAATAGACAAAATTATCAACGATTTTAGCATTGCAGTCAGTTGCTTTTGATCCAAAAACACCTGTATAGCAATAGGTTTGTAATGCTTTCGCCGATTTTGGCAGAATAACTTTTGCAGTGACGTTTTCAATATCAAATTCCCAATAATTTCCGGTTACATTCCAGTAGACTTCATCAAATTCATCATACGAATGTATTTGGGCTTCTACTTCGTAAGTTATTTTGTAAGTGTAAATTCCATTTGGCAGGTACACTTTTTTACTGCCAATATAAATGCTCATAGATTCGCCATCTCCAGAAAGAGCAACATGATACGGTTCCTTAAAACCATTTTTAGTAATATCTAAAATAGTGTAGTAATTGTTTTTAGATGCCTTCGGAGAAGTACTTCTCATCGGAAGTTGTCTATATATTCCATGATTTATTTTTAAACCAGCGGCATAGACTTTAATGATTTCGGTAACAATAAGATTTCCGTTTTCTTTGATTAGAATATCAGAGTGAAATTGCTTTATTTTTTCGACACGTTCCTTTTCATTAGCAGGAATAGAATCGTTTTGGCAATAACCTTGGGAAAAAGAAAGTAATAAGATGCTGGTGAAGAATAGAAAATGTAATTTTTTTATCATATAAGCATCTGTTTTTGGAATCGAAAAGTAGTAATTTTTTGGTTTAAACCATATCAGTTCTCTAAAGTAATTTAAGGTTTTATATGGTTTGTTGTTTTTGAAATGATGATTTAGTAATTTCCTAAATCAAATTTATAGTTTAAAATGTTTTCAGTTTTTACGCCGGAAATCACTTTTTTGATATTTGATTTTTCAGAGGTGAATTTTGGTACAGCCAAGTTCCTTTCAAGAGCTTTTTGGGTGTAATAGTCTTCTCTTGTTGGATGAAAAGGTGCAACGGCATTAAAGACTTCATTCCATTTTGATTGATTCATGATTTCTTCAATAATGGCTACGCAGTCGTTTTGGTGAATTAAGTTTACTGGCGCGTCTGGATTTTCAAGGTTTTCTTTTCCGGCTAAAAACTTAACGGGATGACGGTCTTCACCAATTAACCCGCCGAAACGCAGAATTGTGGTTTCAAAGTTTTGATTTGCCTGAAGAATTGCTTCAGTCAAAAGTAATTGTTTGCCGCTTTCAGTTTCTGGATTAGGGTTGGTTTCTTCTGTAACGATGCCATTTTCATCACCATACACTGAAGTTGAACTTACAAAAAGCACTTTCTCTACGCTTGATTTCTCTATAAACGGAATAATATTATTGATTTTTTCTACAAAAACCTTCTTTTCGGGATCAGTATTTTCATTGCGTAGTTTAGGTGGAATATCGATAATCAGAATTTTGCTTTCGGCTAAAAAGCCATTTATGTTTTCGGAAATTCCTTCGCTTTCAAGCGCCAATAAAAAAGGCTTTATTCCAGCATTTTCTAAAATAGAAAGTTTGTTTTCAGAAGTTGTAGATCCCTTAACCGAATTTCCGTTTTCAATTAATTTTTTAGCTAAAGGAAGTCCAAGCCATCCACAGCCTAATATGCTTATTTGTTTCATTTTTTTTAGGTTCAGAGATACAAAGGTTCAGAGGTGTAAAGGTACAGAGTTGCAAAGTTTTTTATTTCAGGATTATTTAGAAATTTGTATGAAACAAAAAAGGCAGATTCTAAATCTGCCTTTACTATTTTATTCTGGTGCTACAACTGGTTTTATACTGTCCTTTGAGACCGCTAAACTGTCTTTAACCACTACAGGTTCAATAGGCGCAACAGGCGCAACATATCGTTTTATTTTCTGATGTATTAAAATTGCATCATTTAATACAAAAGGAGTCGGCATCATCCAGTTTTCTCTCGGTTTAACATTTAGTAATGGATTGCTCATTAAATCAAATGAACTTTCGATTAAATCCATGTCAAAAACAGACGATTTATTGATGTAGAATTCCATTTCAAGTGGTTCATTGCCTACAACATAGTAACATAGAATTTTACTGTCTTCTGTTTGTAAACGGTTTCCTTTTTCTCCCGAAGTAGAAACGCCGTTTGCTTTAAAGCTGTAAAAAGTCATTTTTGGATTGGCGTAAATGTCGTAACGATTTACTTTTCTATTTGGAGTAATTTTGATTTTCAAATATCTATTATTTCCAATAACACTGTCTCTTAAAAATTGAATAGTTGGTTTTGGCAAGTCAACAACCGGCGCAATTGCGCTGTAAGTAAACGTTGTATTGTATTTACTTGAAAGTGGAAGCGTATTTAAACCAACCGCTTTTTGATTTTTATCGCCCAAGTATGATTTCGTCCATTCGTCTAAATTTTTATCATAAGTGCTCCAAACGGCAGAATTACTATCTGCATTGTAAACGTATAATAAGCTGTTAGATTTGGCTTTTCCATATTCGTAATCAGAGTGATATCCTGCATAAATGAAAAATGAGATAGATGCCAGGAAGAAAACTACTGTCCAAATCCCTTTTCTTGCAAAATCTCCAAATATTGGCAGTAACAAACCGAATAGTAAAACAGTTAAAATCGCACTTCCAAATAAAATTTTAAGCCCTAAACCAATTGGAAACATTACAATAAATGGTGCAATGATTGCTAAAGCAGGAATGCTGAAAATTAAATTTACGCCTAAACTATAATGCTGTGTAAAAATAAATATTCCGAATAAAAGTATTCCGAAATAAACTGGAATGATTAGGAAACCTGCGCCAGTCAGGCTGTTTGCCAAATAAGCATTAATGATAATCCAAAGCGACAATGGAGCCACAAAATGATTCATTGTAATTTTAGCCTCAGAAAAATGATGGTAGAAAGCAAAACATATTGCAATGCTTAGAGTTACAAATGCTCCAATGTATGCATGTCCGTTGTAGGTAAAACCATTTAAAAGATCAGAATATTGAGGATAAATTTCTATGATAAGTTTCCATCCTAAAAACGTAACTAATCCTGAAATAATTAGTGCACCCAAAAGCGGTACAAATCCTCTGAATATTTCTCTAAAGGTGATTATTCTTTTTACTTTTCCGATGAAAATGAATAAAGCCAATAAACCAAAAGCAATTAATGTCATTGGCATTACCCAGTCAAATGGATAACTGATAAATGAAAAAGGAGCACTGAAGTAAACATTATCTTGAGTAGATTCTGTCTTAGTTAAATCAATGTTTGAAAGGTATTTTATCAAAGGCATTATATAAGTGCCTTGATGTGCTAAGGTGGTTTTGCTTAAGTGCTGTATATCGTCTTGCTGGGTGTGATAGTTGAAATGACCATCAATAAAAGCAAAATTGAAACCTTGAATATTTCCCTGTTCTCTAAAAACAGTTAAATCTGTATCGTTTGGAAGCATTTTGTAAATGCTGTACATCAATGAGTTTGAAACAGGATGAGAAGTTTTGGCTTTAGTAAATTCTTCGACCAAAGCTTGGTTTCCTTTATTGGTTTCCATTAACATATAACTTGGACCAGAAGTTCCACGAGCTTCAAAATTTAAGACCAAACCAACGTCTTTTGCCCAAGGATGCTGATTTACGAATAAAGCCGCGCCGTTCAATCCTAATTCTTCTGCATCAGAGAATAATATAATTATATCATTTTTCTGAGGATGTTTAGAGTATAAAAAAGCTCGAATTCCTTCTAAAATTGTGGCAACACCAGAAGCATCGTCACTTGCACCTTTTGAGAAAGAATGCGGAGCACTGTCATAATGGGAAAGAAGTAAAAGTGCTTTTGTATTGTTTGTTCCTTTAATTCGGGCCAAAATATTTTTTGACTTTACTAAAAGACCTTTATCATTTAGAGTAAAACCTTCCTGAACACTCGTTTCTAAGCCAATCCTATTTAGTTCGAGTTTAAGATAATTGGCAACCAACTCATGATTTGTGGATCCGACATAATGTGGTTTCTGTGCAATAATTTCGACCTGGTTTAAAGCTCTTTCGGTTGAGAATTCCGCAAGCGCTTCGTCGTCTTTAGAAATTCCTTGTGGCATCATTGTGACGTATATAATGCCTAATAAAACTAAGACACAGGCTATGGCTAGAATTGAGGTTTGGTTTTTTCTCATGGTCAATAGATACTAACTATATTTCTTTTTTAACAAGCATAAAATAATCATTGTCCAAGGAGCGATAGCCTTGGTCGTACAAGAAATAATATGTATTTCCTGTTTTGGTTTGTAAAATATTGGTAAAGAACTCAAAATCAAAGCCTTTGTTTAACATTTTGTCACGCGTTGCTTTCGATTTTCCCTCCGTATTTAACTCTGCCAAAATACGGTAATTTTTACGTAACTTGTTGTTTATATTTCGCATGAAATTCGTACTATCTTTATTTATTTTATTATTGTACGCATTACGGCAACTGTCTGAGCAGAATTTCTTGTCTTCGCGACCAACAATTTTAGCTGAACATTCAGGACATGTTTTCATTTAACAATTTTATTTTGTTTAAAAATCAGAATTTTTACTATTTTTTTTACTAATTGCTTGATTAATTTCGTAGACTAAAAGTTCGACCTTTTCAATGTTACAGTCGGTTAGCACAATATCCTTAAATCCGTTTTCCATATTAATTCTAAGTTCGCTGGATTTTGCGGGAACATTTAGTCCAAATGTTATTTCAATAATTTTATTAAATAATGATAAATTTCTTATTAACTCTACATCTAAAATATTTTCAATTTCAAATATTCCATTATCCTTATCGAAATCTGTATTGTTAATTACTAGATAATCATTCTGAATGTAGATTTCGAATAATGGATTTTTTCTAATGGCAGTCATTGATTATTGCTTTACTAAGTGCATTACGAATTAATTTTTTTAATTTCGTAAAGATCTGTTCTTCGGTCTTTTAATATTTTAACAGCCGCCATGTTCATGGAGCTCTTTCAGGAGATTAAGATCAACATCTACAATTAAAGTCATCTCGGTGTTTGGAGTTGCTTCTGCTTTAATTCCGTTACTTGGAAAAGCAAAATCTGATGGTGTGAAGACCGAAGCCTGCGCATATTGTATATCCATATTATTTACTTTTGGAAGATTTCCAACACATCCCGCTATAGCTACATAACATTCGTTTTCTATTGCTCGCGCCTGTGAACAATGTTTTACTCGAGTGTAACCATTTTGTGTGTCTGTTAAAAACGGAACAAATAATATATTCATTCCTTCATCTGCCAAAAGTCTCGAAAGCTCTGGAAACTCAACATCATAACAGATCAAAATCCCGATTTTACCGCAATCTGTATCGAAGGTTTTAAATTGAGAACCGCCTTTCATTCCCCAATGAATAACTTCGTTTGGCGTAATGTGAATTTTGGTATACATTTCCGAAGTTCCATCTCTTTTGCATAAAAAACCAACATTGTAAAGATTACCGTTTTCTAAATACGGCATACTTCCCGTAATAATATTGATGTTGTACGAAATAGCAAATTCCTGAAAACGTTTTCTAATTGGATCAGAATGGCGTGCCAGTTCACGAATCGCTTCAGCTTCAGATAAATGATTATAATCAGCCATTAAAGGCGCGATGAATAATTCTGGAAAGAGGGCAAAATCAGATCCATATCCAGAAACGACATCGATAAAAAATTCGGCTTGCTCAAATAATGCTTCCACATTGTTTAACGGACGCATCTGCCATTGAATTAATCCCAGGCGAATGATGTTTTTCTTAAGGTTTATTAGTCGTGGACTTTCATCGTAATAAATGTTATTCCACTCTAGTAAAACGGCAAATTCTTTAGATTCTTCATCACCTTCCAAATAATTTTTGATGATTCTTAAAACGTGAAAATCGTTGCTTAACTGAAAAGAAAGTACAGGGTCGTAAAGTTCTTTCATTCTAACTTTTTCAATATAAGTTTTAGGAGTCATTTTTTTGGCGTGCTCTCTATAACTCGGAATTCGACCAGCAAAAACAATGGCTTTTAAGTTCAGTCGCTCGCAAAGTTCTTTTCTGGCATCATACAATCGACGGCCTAAACGCAGACCTCTATAGTTGGGATGAATAAATACATCTATTCCGTATAAAATTTCAGCATTAGGATTATGCGTAGAAAATTTGTAATCACCGCTAATCTGCTGATAATTATGTTTTTTGTCTACCATTTTTTCATCAACAATAAGTGAAAGTGCAGAGCCAACTACTTTTCCATCAACTAAAATTACCAGTTGTCCTTCTGGAAAAATAGAAAGAAGTCTCTCTATGTCTTCAGATCCCCAATACGAATCGGCCATTTCTGGATACGACTCGATCATTGATTTTTTTAATTGTTTATAGTCTTCAATTTCTAAATTTCGTAATTCGACTTTATTAATTTTTGCCTGCATATAGTAAGATTTATCTCAAATATACAAAAAAGAATTTCCATTTACAAACGCTTACAAATAGTTACAGTCGATAGTAAATAGTTAGTAACCGACTGTCACTCGCCGCATTTTTTCATCTTTGCACCGTTGAAGTTGATAAACAATTTCAATTTATAATAACTTTAAAATAATATACGCCATGAATGCAATGAAAAACAGAGTACAATTAATTGGGAATGTAGGGAATGATCCAGAAATTAAAACATTAGAAAGCGGTAAAAAGCTGGCGCACTTAACAATCGCTACAAATGATGTTTACAGAAACGACAAAGGTGATAAAGTGGAACAAACCGAATGGCATCGCGTAACGGCTTGGGGAAAAACGGCTGAAATTATCGAAAAGTTTGTCGTGAAGGGAAAAGAAGTTGCGATTGACGGAAAGCTGACGCATAGAAGTTACGACGATAAAAACGGCGAAAAGCGTTATATAACCGAAGTAGTGGTAAATGAAATTTTACTTCTTAGTAAATAATCTTTGTTGGATAAAGCAAACCCGACAGTCCCGAAGCGTCGGGATAAAACCTGTCGGGTTTAATTTTTATCAATATCTAATTATAAAACCGATGCGCCATTTATATCAGTTGTAAGTACTTCGCTCATATAATCAAAAAACGATCTCATATTTTTGAATGCTTCTAAAGCTTGTTCTAGAAAAAGTGGACTCAAAACCTCTTCATCTGTAAAATGTTTAATGACCAAAAATTGCTTAAAACGAAGTAAATCAATTGCTGGATGATTGACATCAAACCCTTTTGGTGCTGTTTTGAGTTGTTCGCCCTGCAAAGTCCCAAAATTACTGACGAAAGATTTTGAGTTCAATATTTCCTGGAAAGTTTCGGGATCGTGAGCAAACTCTGCTCTGATTCTTTTTAAATCTGCGGCATTTGGTCCCCAAAAGCCTCCGGCAAAGAAACTATTCCCTTTCTCCAAATGGAAATAATAACCACCGCGTCTTGCTTGCTGTTGAACGGGTATAACTTCCGCCCCAAAAAGTTTTGAAAGGAGTTTTGTCTTTAGAAAAACGAATGTCACGATAAATTCTGTAAACGCTTTTTTTGCCTGAAGCATTTTCCAAAACATCGGTTTTAGAAAGTTCTTTCAGTAAAGCGCCTGCAAATGTTTCAATGTGGTTTAATTCGACTAAATATTCAGATTTATGATTTTCAAACCAAGGCTTGTTGTTGTTTTCTTTAAGTTTAGATAAGAAATCAAGACTTGATTTGGGTATAATGATGTTGTTTTCCATAATTAAATTTGAAACCTTTTTAGAATAGAAGATAAAAGTAAAAAACCCACCAGATGTGGTGGGTTTTTCTATATTTTGTTAAGCCGTTTTTTTGAATAAATCAAACATAGGACAGCGTGAACAGCGTTTCTTTTCGCTCTTTTTATATTTTTCACAACAAGAAGATTTACAATTTTCAATCTTCTTAATTTTATCAAGGATATCTTTATTCTTCTTTTTCTTTTTATCCTTTTTCTTGTCCTTGTCTTTTTCTTTCTTGCTCAATTTTCCTCCGTATTATAAAACAGAGACAAATATAAAAGAAAAAAGTTATTTTTAAATATTCTAAATAAACTTTAACTTTTTTATTTAGGATTAATTGCGATCGAGCTAGTAACTGTTAACTGCTGAATATCACGGTCAAACAAGTAAAGTCCACCTTTATCTTCACCAATCAAGTTGATTTTATCTAAAATAGACTTAGCTGTAGCTTCTTCTTCAATTTGTTCAGAAACATACCATTGTAAGAAATTATGTGTTGCATAATCTTTTTCTTCAAAAGTTATGTGTACTAATTCGTTGATAGATTGCGAAACAAAAATTTCATGATTGTAAAGCTCTTCGAACATTTCTTTAAAAGTAGAATATGTTATTCTAGGCGCTTTTAGATCTGTAACCTGAGCATGTCCTCCGCGTTCGTTAACATACTTAACCAATTTAAGCATATGTGCGCGCTCTTCGTCTGACTGTGTGTACATAAATTGAGCAATTCCCTCAAGTCCGTGTACTTCAGCCCAACAAGCCATAGAAAGATAAGTTTGCGAAGATTCTGCTTCTATGCGGATTTGCTTGTTTAAAGCCGATTCAATATTTTTTGATAGCATAATATGTGTCTTTTTGGTAAAGTTAAAAAAAATAATCCACAACGTTTTTTGAAAGCTCGAAAACATTAACATTTGGATTAATTCTCAATAAATTTAACGGGTTTTTATTTCACCAAAAGAAGTTGGTTTTGAAAAAACAGCTTTATTTATAATCGGATTTGTGTTTTCCTCAGGCATGAAACCATCATTGAATTTTCGCATTATAAATTGTTTTGAAGTAAAGTCATAATAGCCCAAAATATAATAATCTTTAAATTTGAATATATTTTGAAATGTCTGCTCTTTTCTGAAGACTTAAAAAATAATAAATATTATCTGTGGCGAATGGCTGTTGGGGCTCTTTTATAAAATCCAAGTTGTTATTTAATACACTTTCAAAATAAACACTTTGGCTGTTATATGTTTGTGGAAAATTTCCATAAATATTATAATATTCTTCTTCTTTAGGAGATCCTCCTATGGTGATAAATGTATTTTGTTTGTTTTTAAAAGCGGTCAAGCCGATGTTTAAGAATGCTAAACGGTTTAAAAAATCAGCTGTTTTTTTTAATTCGACTGGTCTTCTGCTGTCTGTCAAAAGGAATAATGGAGAATTTTTAAAATTAATAGTGTCATTTTTCAAAGTGCTGACAGTTTTTAGTATTTGGCCGGAGTTATAATCTTTAATTTCAGCCACTATCACGTATTTATTGGCGTTTATTTGATAGAGTTTATCATCAGCGAGAAATGAATTGCTTACATTATTTGATTTATCAATAAGCGTACGCGGAAAAGATTTTTCCTTAATGGTTTGATTTTCTAGATCCAGATCAAATACGTGTGTGTTTTTTGTATTGTAATCTAAAGTCAATATTAAACGATTGTTTTTTAAGTAAATTTTGCTCTTTTGTGCGCTTTTATCTAAAGGAGTAAAATCATCTGCATCAATTTTTTCGATCGGATTTTCATCAACAACTTTATTAAAAGTGATCAATTGCGAGTTTCTGTACTTAAAATCAAAAGAAGAAAAATCAAATTCTTTTTTTCTACAATTCCATTTTTAAACGTATGCACTATTAAAACCTGCTGGTCTTCATATTTTGAAAGAACATAAAATGTATTGTTTTCTTGAAAAGTAGTTACGATGTAGTTTGGTATTGAAGGGAAATCAAACTTTACCATTTTTACTGTTTTATTCTCCAAAGAATATTTTACGGCAATAATGTTTTTGAAATCTTCAGAAGCCCAATATAAATAAGGGTTTCCATCTTCTTCAAAACTATATCCAACAAGTAATTTATTGACCGTTTTGGGAAAAGTCAATTGATCTTTAAAAAATAAGGCGCTATTGTATTTTAGAATAGTGATATTTTCGCCGCTAGTGACAAAAACAAATACATCGTGGGTTTGCTTGTTCTCGACATTTAAAATCTGAATGTTTTCATCCGTTTTTTTTAGATCTAACGGAAATGAAGTCAGCATAGTTTGACTAAATAGCGCTGAATTAGAGACTAGTAAGAATAAGAGTAGCAGTTTTTTCATGAATCTTGTCTGACAAAAATCATTCCAGTCTGAACTATTATTTAACTTCAAGTGTCCAATACAAAGCTCAAAACCTTGAATTAACTGGATTTTGAATAAAAAAAAGCCCTAAAGAATTTTCTTTAGGGCTTCAATTTTTGCAGTGAAAAAAATTATTTCACAATAAAAGTAACTCTACGTGCTAATCTTCTAGCTTCGTCAGAATCTTTTTGGATTGATGTATCTGCACCATTCGCTACTACATTTAGACGAGAAGAAGCGATTCCAGCTTTTTCAAAAATTGTCTTAACATTTGTTGCTCTAGCGTTTGATAATCTTTCGTTGTATTCTGCTTTTCCAACTTGATCAGCATAACCTACAAGGTCAATTGACGCAGATGGGTTTTTTCTTAAGTAATTTAAAACAACATCGATAGTCGCAGTTGAGTTTTCGATTGGAGTTGATTTGTTGAAATCAAAGTATACACTGTAGTACTTATCATTGATCATTTTTTTGATCAAATCGTTATCAACTACTTGTGCAGGACTAACTTGTTTCTCGATAACTACTTCTTTTTGTGCAGGAATCTTTTTGATTTGCGCTTCAAGATCTGCTACTTTGTTTTCTAAAGCTGAAATATCAGTGTTGTCGCTTGACATTACTGTCCAATCTGCATGTTTAGTGTTTTTACCTAGATACACATTTAATCCAACTGTACCATTGAAAAGTAATCCTGAAAAACCTCTGTTTCCAGCAACATAAGCACCATCAAAAGTATGATCTTGTGTTGAATTTAAAATTGTAGAGAAATCACCGGTTAAGGCAACTCTGTTTGATAATCTTATTTGTCCGGTAACACCAGCAATAAAGTTACCAACTCTGTCTCTTCCTTTAAAATTATCACTCTCTAATTGACCAACACCAAAACCAGCATGTCCTAACAAACCAAACGTATTAGTCCAAGTTTCAAAATTCATGATTCGGCCTAAGTTTGCTACAGCCTGCAAATCTATTCTGTAGTATTTTGAGTCAAATTCCAAAGAATTACTTTTATTAGTAAAACTATTGTACCCAAAATCAGCTTTCAAACCAAATTTGTTGTTAAACATATAACGCACTCCAAAATCACCAACCCAAGGGCTTGGAGTATCCGTAGAATAACCTGCCGCAAATGGTCTTTGAGGTTTAGTCAATCCGCCAGCTAACTCTATAGACCATTTATTAAATCCACTGTTGTTTTCTGTTTGTGCATGAAGTCCTGTTAATCCAAGAGCAAATGCAAGAGTCATTACAACTTTTTTCATTGTTATTGATTTTAAATTTGGTTCAAAACAACGACAAATTGTAAGTAAAAGCTTCCAGTAAAAGTCAAAAAAGTATCAGAATAGGGTAAATAACAAACTCATTTCGCATTCAAAAACTTTTTAAGAATGGAGAAAAAGTAATTTTAAATTATAAGTATTTGATGTTGATGTGTTTAGTCAAATCCGTCAATGAATTTTCGCAAAACGTATGCTTTTGAGTTCACATCATAATATCCCAAAATACTGTAATTATTTAATTTGAGAATGTTGATAAGAAAAACTTCTTTGTGAGAATCTATAAAGTAATACATCTTATCGGTCGCCAATGGTTCGTGTGTTTCTTGCGTTAATTCAAATTTTTTAGTCCAGACACTTTCAAAATATACCGAATAATTTGTGTCTAAATTATAATAGCCCGAGGAAGGGAAGTCTCCCATAAAATCATCAAACATATTGTGGCCGTTAATAAATATGGCTTTAGATTCTTGGCCGCTTCCTCCCAATGTTATAAAAAGATTTTTATTGTTTTTAAATACAGAAAGACCTGCGCTTAAAGAAGCTAATTCTTTTAAAAACTTACTTGTTTTCTTTAGATCTTTTGGTCTGCGATTTTCAATCTGCATTAACAGCGACGAATTGCTAAAACGAATAGTGTCGTTTTTGGAAACAACAAATGTTTTTACAGCTTCACCAGAATTATAATCTTTAATGTCAAATAAAAGTTCGTCTGAATTGACATTAACTTGATAAAGCTTGTTTTCGTGGTAAAAAGAGTTTGACGTTTTTGGGTTTTTATGGCCCGAAGGTCTGCATAAATGTTTTTTCTGTTATCTCTAAATTTTCTAGATTGATGTCAAACAGCTGTGTCTTTCTTATACTTTGATCTAAAGTTAGAATCAAGCGATTTGGAAGTGTATATAATTTGCTTTTTGCAACCGCTTTATACAACGGATTATATTCTCCAGAATCCATTTTTTCAATCGGATTTTCATTCAAAATCTGATTAAAGGTTTTCTCGTCGCGTTCTGCGATCACGGAAAGTAAAAGAACTAAAATCGAGAAATTTCTCCTCGGCCATTCCGTTTTTAAATACAAAAACCGTTAAAGCCTGTTTCTCGTTATATTGCGAGCAACAGATAAAAATTATTGTCCTTTTGATATTGCGTAATTATAGATTGCTCTTCAAGAGGAATTTTAAACTTCAATGCTTTGGAAGTTTTATTTTCAAAATAATATTTAATTATAATAATGCTTTTCTCCTGTTCAGAAAACCAATATAAGGTTGGGTTTCCATCTTCGCTGAAACTATAACCTATTAAAGATTTGTTTTCTACGAATTGTCGAGAGGTAACAAATTTATCCTTTAAGAAAAGGGCGCTGTTGTATTTTAGTATGGAAAGACTGTCGGAATCCGCGATAAAAACAAAAACATCATGAGTCACTTTGTTCTCTGCATTTAAAATCGCGCTGTGTGATTTACTTTTTAAATCTAATGGATAAGAGGTTAGTACTGTTTGACTTAACGTGACAGTGCTAAAGACTAAAGACCAAAAAAGAAAGATTTGTTTCATGTTTTTTTACGCTCAAAAATCATTCCGTATATACTATTTATTCATAAGCTCCTGAAATAAGTCTACAAATTGACCAACATGCATTCCATCCATTAAACCATGATGTACATAAACCGCCATAGAAATGGTTCTTTTTCCAGTTTCAGAGACCATCATTTTTCCAAATGAAATTTTAGGACAGCTGTCAGGATAAGTAAAACTTCTGGCATGTGTAAGTGATGTGAAATTTAACCACGGAATTGCCGAAAAGTGAATTAAATTATCATCATCAAAAGACCTTGTGAAAAGTCCGGTTGTGTTTTGAATGCGTTCGATTTCTGTTAATGCAATTTTTTCAAATGTTTTAAAATCGGGATCGTATTCAATTAATGAAAATCCGAATGTGCCGTCTTCGCGCCCAATTGTCGCAGATGCATCTATGCGATCGTTAATATAGATTTTATTTTCTGAAATTCGGTATCTAAAATTTTCAATTGCATTTACAGCAGTTAAAGTTTTATGCAGATAGAAAATGAAAAAGGAGGCGTTCATACTTTTTGCGGTTTGATAAGCTTTGGTACAATCAATTTCTACAGTGGCGCCAAAAAAAGGTTCTTCCATCTGTTTAAAATGAGCAAAATGCTCTTTTCTATTCCAGTTTTCTAAGTCTAAAAGTGTTTTCATTATAGTAAATTAGGAACAACTTCTGCAATAGTTTCAAATGAACTAAAGTGTTGGTGTTCTACTTTGTGATTTATTTTTTCGTGTTCCCAAGTCGTGTGAAAGGGAATATGAACTGCGTAACCGCCAATTCCCAATACGGGCAGAACATCAGATTTTAATGAATTTCCGATCATTAAAAACTCATGCGCCTGAATGTCTAAACGGCCCAATAGTTTTTCATAATCAATTTCCTGCTTGTCTGACATTACTTCGATATGATGAAAATAATGCCCTAAACCAGAACGATGCAGTTTACTGTGCTGATCTTTCAAATCGCCTTTTGTAGCAACGACCAATTTGTATTTTCCGTGTAAAGACTGTAACGTATCTTCGATTCCGTCCAAAAGTTCGATTGGTTTTTCGAGCAGTTCTTTTCCATATTGAATGATTTTTTCGATTACTTCAACTGGAATTGTGTTGTTCGAAATATTCATCGCGACTTCAATCATCGAAAGAATATAGCCTTTAATTCCGTAACCGTACAAAGGTAAATTGGCAATTTCAATTTTAAATAACTCTTGCGAAATGCCTTGATGCGAAAGATAATCTTCCATCAAAGCGCAGAATTTATGTTCGGTTTCTTGAAAATAAGGTTCGTTTACAAACAAAGTATCATCGGCATCAAATGCGATTACTTTTAAATTTGGAATTTTGCTTTTATGTAACATATTTTTTTTGTTTCAGGTTTCAGGTTTTCTTTGTTTCAGGTTTTTTCTGCCACGAATTCACGAATTTTAGCTAATTTTTTGCCACAGATTGAGATGATTTAAAGATTAAAATATCTGCTCAATCTCCAAAATCTGCGAGAGAACTTTTCCATCACAAATTGCACGAATATTTAAAGCCAATCTGTATGAAAAATTTCTCCATCTAATCCTTAGAAAAAAGCCTTTTCAAAGAAATAGTTTTATCGTAAAAAGTGATTCGGATTCCGAAAAGTAGAACGATACCGCCGAAAACCATTTGTAAAGTTATTTTTTCTTCTAAAAACAACCAAGCTAAAATCGATGTAATTACTGCTTGACTTAATAAACTCAACGAAACTCTGGTCGCGCGCATATGTTGTGTCGCGTAACTAATCGAAAGCCAGGCGCACAATTGACAAATTACGGCTTGTAAAACTAATACGAACCAGCCTGCATTTGAAAATCCTGTAAAAGGTTCGTCCAGCGAATAACATAAAACTCCCAAATAAATGCTCGAAGCAAATAAACTAATTGTCATAAACGATAAAACATCTACTTCTGAAAGTACATTTTTGCTGACCAAAAGATAAATCGAATATAAGATTCCCGATAAAACCGCAAATAGAAATGCCTGATTGAAATTTAGATCAATAAAAAATTCAAATCCAACCAAAGTTATCATTCCGAATAAAGACACGACAGTTCCGATCCAAAAGTTGGTGGCAGGTTTTGATTTTAAAAATAAAAAAGTACCAATTCCAACCCAAACTGGAGATAAATTCGTCAGCGACGAAGCCTGAGTCGCACTTGATTCCTGAATGGCAATATTCCAAACCGCCACATCTGATGAAAATAAAACACCGCAAAGCATCGCTAAAAGTGCAAATTTTAGAGTTGGAAGTTTGAAGTTATTACTAAAAAGAACGTAGGGAAGTAATAAAATAAAAGCAAAGAACATTCGATAAAATGCCGAAATTAATCCTGGCGTCAAACGCAGTTTTACTAATATCGGGAAAATCGAAATACAGAGTATACCGCAGATTAAAGCTAATCTTGGTTTGGTGAGTTTCATTGAATGAATTTTAATCGTGTATTATTTTTCAAAGATAACTTAGAAAGCAACTATTTTGAAAGGAAAAAGCGCGAATCGATTAAAAATAGTAATTGATTCACGCTTTTTTGTTGTTTTAAGCGACTAAAAATTTACTGCAGGCTTTCTGAATTTGTTTATCCGAAAACGGTTCGAGTGTTTCGGCAAGCATTTCAACGGTTTTGATGCATTCCATCATTTTTGATCTTAGCTCTTTGTCATCTCCCAATTCTGTTTCAAGAATTCGATTGAAAATTTCGGACAGATAATTGGGCTGTTCTCTAAAATCTCCTTCAAACCATAAATCGGAAAGGAATTTTGCTATCGATGGTATCACATCGTGGTGTGTTGGTTTTTGATTTTCTCTTTTTTGCATAAACCTGAAAATATTAAACGCACGAATCCCTCGTTTTAGATGTGCAAAAAATACCCCATAGGGATAGGTTTTCCCATTGTTTCCGCAGGGACATCATGACGAGGGATTCGCTTATGTTAACTCTGTTTGAAAGTTTCTAAATAAATCCTATAGTGTATTTTTTGCAGAACAAACTTACAAATATAAATTTGAAAGAAACAACAAAATGTAAGAATTTTATTTTGTTTTTGTTTTGCCGTTTTGTCATTTCGAGGAACGAGAAATCGCACTAGAAACTCAACAACAGTGCGTGAATCTCGCGTGCGATTTGCTTCGCTTATTCGCTATCGCTCGAGTCTCGTTCCTCGAAATGACAAACGATATATTTACTGTCTAAATCAGTTTAGTTTACAGTCTCTCCATTTGGTACATCCGCATCTGGATTTACAAAAACCAATTTTCCTTCCGCGTTTGTTGTCATCAAGATCATTCCTTGGCTTTCAACACCGCGTAAAGCTCTTGGAGCAAGGTTTGCTAATACAGAAACACGTTTTCCGATAATTTCTTCTGGCGAAAAACTCTCTGCAATTCCTGAAACAATCGTACGAACATCAATTCCGGTATCAACTTTAAGAACTAACAGTTTGTTTGCTTTCGGCATTTTTTCAGCTTCCAAAATAGTTCCGATACGAATATCCATTTTCGCAAAATCCTCAAACTGAATTAAGTCTTTTTGCGGTTCTGGTTGCTTGCTTTCAGCAAGATTAGCCGTTTTTGTTGCTTCCAATTTATCTATTTGTTTTTGTATTTCTTCGTCTTCTATTTTTGCAAAAAGCAATTCTGCTTCACCAATTTTATGTCCTGCTGGAATTAAATCTGAATTTTCAGAAATGTCATTCCAACCTAATTTTTTATCCAAAATAATGTCTTTTGCATCACGATCTTTCTCTTTCAAGAATTTGCTGAATCCTGCAAAATGTTCTTTAAGATCACCTAAATTCAGGATTTTAGACAATTTAGCCGATGTAAAAGGTAAAAACGGTTCAGCTAAAACGCTCAAAGCAAGAGCAATTTGCAACGCCACATAAATTTGCGTTTTTACACGCTCTGGATTGTCTTTCATTACTTTCCAAGGCTCTTCATCAGCAAGATATTTATTTCCTAGACGCGCCACATTCATCAATTCGCCCAAAGCTTCACGGAATCTGTAACGCTCAACCGAACTTGAAATCACAGCTGGATACGCTTTTAATTCGGCTAAAGTTTGTTCGTCAACTTCAGTAAATTCATTTGGCGTCGGAATAACACCTTCGTAATATTTGTTGGTTAAAACCACAACACGATTAATGAAATTTCCGAAAATCGCAACCAATTCATTATTATTTCTCGCCTGGAAATCTTTCCAAGTAAAATCATTATCTTTTGTTTCCGGCGCGTTTGATGTTAATGCATAACGCAAAACATCCTGTTTGTCTGGGAACTCTTCTAAATATTCGTGTAACCAAACCGCCCAGTTTTTAGAAGTCGAAAGTTTGTTTCCTTCCAAATTCAAAAACTCATTTGCAGGAACGTTGTCTGGCAAAATATAACTTCCTTCGGCTTTAAGCATGGCAGGGAAAATGATACAGTGAAAAACAATATTGTCTTTCCCTATAAAGTGAACCAATTTCGTTTCTTCATCTTTCCAATACGGTTCCCAGTCTTTTCCTTCGCGCGTCGCCCATTCTTTCGTAGACGAAATATATCCGATAGGTGCATCAAACCAAACGTATAATTTTTTTCCTTCCGCACCTTCAACAGGAACATCAATTCCCCAATCCAAGTCACGTGTTACCGCACGAGGTTCCAATCCGCCGTCGATCCAAGATTTTACTTGTCCGTAAACGTTAGGTTTCCAGTCGTTTTTATGTCCAACCAAAATCCATTCTGTCAAGAAATCAGAATAACGGTCTAAAGGTAAAAACCAGTGTTTCGTTTCTTTTAAGATTGGAGTTTCTCCTGTAATCGTAGATTTTGGATTAATCAAATCTGTCGCATTCAAAGTCGATCCGCAGTTTTCACATTGATCGCCGTAAGCTCCTTCATTACCACATCTTGGGCAAGTTCCAACCACAAAACGATCTGCTAAAAACTGATCTGCTTTTGCATCGTACAATTGCTCTGTTACTTCTTCAATAAAATCACCATTATCATACAGTTTTCTAAAAAATTCCTGAGCCGTATCATGATGAATTTTTGCCGAAGTACGAGAATAATTATCAAATGAAATTCCGAAATCAGAGAATGATTTTCTTATAATTCCATCATATTTATCAATAACTTCTTGTGGTGTAATTCCTTCTTTTTTGGCTTTCATCGAAATTGCAACGCCGTGTTCATCGCTTCCGCAAATAAATGCAACGTCTTTTCCTTGCAAACGCAAGTATCTCGAATATATATCTGCAGGCACGTAAACACCCGCCAAATGCCCAATATGAATAGGTCCGTTGGTGTAAGGCAATGCCGCTGTGATAGTATATCTCTTTGGATTCTGTGTCATAACTCAATTTTATTGAGTGCAAAAATAAGCAATAGAATTGAGATTTTAATATTGATAGGAGAATCGCACGTAATTTCGCAGAGTCGCACGAATAAAAACACAAAGTTTCGCAGAGATTTTTTATCTGTTTGTGTTAAAAGAATCTCGCAAAGTCGCGAAGTCGCAAAGTTTTTGTTTCACGCAGATTCCGCAGATTTAATTAGAAAATCCCTTTAATCCTTTAATATGGGGCATTAATTTAAAAATTTTGCGACTTCGCGACTTTGCGAGATTAATTCGATTTGCTTTAAAATAGATTAGCGTTTCACTTCGAAAAATCTCTTTGCATCTCTGTAAAACAACCCCACAAAATAGAACCAGTTTAAACTACGTTTGCCTCTTATAAATAAAGATATATTTCGCAATCTTTGCACTCGAAAAAAACAAGTTTATGAGCAAGACAAAATTAATCATCAATAAAAACGGATCTATTAAAATCGAAGGAGATTTTGAAATCATGGATCCAGAAGGAGTACTTTACGGTTTACAAGGAAGAGTCGCACTTGGCCTTTGCCGCTGCGGATTATCTGCAAACAAACCATTTTGCGATGGAGGACACAGAAACAATTTCGAACACGACTCAGTTGCGTTTGATTTACCGCCAATGAAAACAAACTAAAATTCATTTAGGTTAAAATATTTTAAAACCGCATTCTATTTGGATGCGGTTTTTTTGTGCAGTTTTTTTATAAAAGTAAGTTATTACTTAGAAAACAATATTACATTTACGCAACTTTAATTTCCCAAAAATGAAAAAACTAATAATACCACTGTTGCTTTTGTTTTTGAGTACAACGTATGCTCAAACTCAAAAAACGATTTCCAGCGATTGGACTTCTTTCAATCAGACAATTGATATTCAGACTGCTGTTACGAAGAAATTTAAGGTAATTGCTTCTGTTAAAGTCGAAACTGCAGAACCAGCATCTTGGGCTGGTGTCTGGGCAAGGGTTGATACTAAAAATGACGAAGAAGGTTTTTTTGACAATATGCAGGACAGGCCTGTAAAATCTAAGGAATGGAATTCTTATACCGTTGAAGGAACTTTAGATAAAAACAGCAAATCATTAAGTTTTGGAGGTTTGTGTATCAATAACGGAAAATTCTATTTTGACAAATTCGAATTGTTGATTGAGAACGATAAAGGTGTTTTTGAACCTTTTACAGTTTTGAATTCAAGTTTTGAAACGCCTGTAAAAAATGGGGATATTCCGAAATGGAGCTTTGGAACCTCAAAAGAAGCTATTGTTAAAGTAAAAGAATTTAAAATTTCTTCAGACAAGTCAAGTGTCGACGGAAAAAGCAGTATACTATTAGAAGGAAGCGGTATTAAACCAAGACCAGAAGCTAGAATTGGAAATGTTGAAGGAGCTTCTCCAAAAATCAGTGACATGATTTCGATGTTGGAAGACCTTAAATCTCGCGTGGAAAGAACAGTGAAAAACATGAGCCAATATGAAATTGATTATCTTCATGATGAAGAAGCCAATCGAATTGGAGCTTTGGTAATGCATTTGGTCGCGACCGAAAAATATTATCAGGTTTTTACTTTTGAAAACAGGGATTTTAATGAAGAAGAAAAGAAAATATGGAACAACGCTTTAAATCTAGATCAAGGCGGACGAGACGATTTTAAAGGTCACGATATTCAATATTATTTGGACATTTATAATCAAGTGCGAGCAAAAACAATTGAAGAATTAAAGAAAAGAGATGACGCTTGGTTTGCCCAAGTTCAGTTAAAATACGATATGACAAATCAATATTGCTGGTTTCACGTTATGGAACACCAATCAAGTCATTTAGGTCAGATTTTGTTTTTGAAAAAACGAATTCCACCAGAGAAACCGCAACAAAAAACGCTTCCAAAAGAGATTAAGAAATAAAACCAAAAAAGCCGCATCTTGAAAAATGCGGCTTTTTTTATGGATTTACGATAGTTTAAATAATCTTAATTTTAAAATACTCATTTATAAATGATAATGCAATTAAAAAAATAGAACACAATAAAAAGCTGATCAAATTAAATTTCAACGTAAACTGATGTTTTTTGGAACTTTTGTAAACCAAGAAAAACAAAAAACAGCAAACTATAAATGAAAGTGTAAGTAAGCCGATACCAAGAGAAAGTCCAAGTCTTCCTTCGTCATTTGGGCCTAATAAATTGGCTAAACCTGCCCAAAATCGCATCGCTAGCGGAAAGAGTAAAAAAGGGTATAATTCTCTTTGAGGATATTTGTTCAGCAGAAAGTAAAATACAACAGCTTGCAAAATTGTAAACAACGGTCCTGCCAATGTTACAATATTTCTATGCCACGCTTCTCTGTATTCACCAGAAACTAAATTGACAGAATTTAAAGATGCGGTCATTTTGTTTCCAAGTATTTCGCCCATGCTCCAATGAGCCAATTCGTGAAAAAGCGTGCTTAAAAAAACCGCTGTTATAATAATTAAAATGTATTTTAAATCTACTTTATTATGTGTACTATTTTTAGTCATTTTATTAATGTGGTTTTTTAATATTGTTAATGCAGTTTTATTTCTTGGTTGGTAAATAAACAAATAATAGTTGTAATATTATTCTTTCTACATCTAAAGTTCTCAGCGTATTTTTAGTATATTTTATCAGCCGACATTTTATATCAAATAATTCTTTAAACATTAAATAAATCCTACTTCAGATGAAGTAATTTTTTAAAATGTAAGTGCTTGTATTTAAATTAATTACTTTAATTTTAGTTCGGTATAAATAATGTACTTATTTATGGAAGAACTTACTCATATCAAATCAATTATCGGAATCATTCTGGGTTTAAGTTTAACGCATCTTATCAAAGGATCTGTAATTTTTATTCAACATCCCGGACGTAAGAAATTTTATTTTGTGCATGCACTGTGGGTGTTTTATGTTTTTTTAATGCTGATTCATTTTTGGTGGTGGGAGTTTAATCTTAAATTAATTCATGAATGGTATTTTGCAGATTATTTCTTTATTATCTGTTATATTTTGATTTATTATCTGCTCTGCGCCATTCTTTATCCAGACGATTTAGTAGAGTATACAGGTTATGAAGATTATTTTTATTCCAGAAAGAAGTGGTTTTTTTCTATTTTGGCCATAAGCTTCACGCCGATATAATTGATACCGCAATTAAAGGAGGAGATTATTTTTTATACAATCAAACCGAATATTTTGTTCGCGTTGTAAGCCACATTATTTTATGTTTTGTGGCAATAAAAGTCGATAATAAAAGGTTTCATATTATTTTAGTACTGCTTTTTATTATTTACGAACTCTCTTATATTTTGAGATTGTTTAATGTTGAATAAAATGATGAAAATTAAATTGCATTTAGAATGAAAATTAAACTTTCCATAGCACTCTTTTTTCTTTTGTTTTTAAACAAAGGAATGGGGCAGAACAAAATAAATCTATTCTCAGAAATCAATTACAATTCAATTCCTGCGATAAATTTAAGCGAATATAAATCGGTTCAGGAACGTGATTCACGATTTCAAAATCCGAATATTGCGTTGGGAGTCGGAATTTCTGGCAGTGGATCGAGAGCACAGTTTTTTAGTATGGGCGTTCTTTTAGGATTGGAAGAAGTTCAGGAAGAAAGTTCCAAACGCAATTTTTTAAATGAAATTGATTATTTCTCCACCGTTTCTGGAGGCTGTTATTCGGCGGGATATTATTTAACAATATTGAAAAATAAATTGCAATACGATAATTGTACTTTCAATGAATTTTATTTTTCTAAAGCAGATGCCTTTAAATCGGAAGTAAATAAATCGGCGACGCTTTTCTCTCTTTTAAATAACAGCAGAAACGAAAAAGGAGAAAAAATCTCTATGGCACAGCGGACTGGATTTAGAAGTTTTGCAATACGACAGCTCCAATCCTGAAAATCAGAATAAGTTTAAAAACCAAATGCTTTTAGCTGATTTCTTTGTTCCGAAAGACAGTAAAAAAACTCCAGAATTACCCATGATGGTGGCCAACGGAACTGCCTATAATAATGGAGAACGATTTCCTTTTATGCCGCATATTATTCGGGCATTAAAAATCAATTCGTCTTTGGCTCCCAATAAAGCATCAATTCCGCTTGACGAAAACCTAATTAATAACGGATATGATTTTCCTCTTACGTATGCTATTACGGCGAGTTCTGCTTTTCCAGGGGTTCTTCCCAAAACAAAATTCGGAATCAAAAATCAGGATAAAATTTTGTGTGTGATTGATGGCGGCGCTTCAGATAACATGGGTTATGAAACTTTGATTGAACTGCTTCATAACGACTCAAAAGTGAAAGACAAAAACAAAAAAGCACTTTTTATAGATTGTTTAGGCCAAGGTAAAAAAGCACCTTTTATAAATGATGAAAAAATCAGATTGATTTCCTTGTTAGAAACGGCTTCATTATATACCGTGCAAACCCGATACATGACTTTTGAAAGAGATGTCGAAAATGTACTGGAACGCTATAAAATTCCAACTTCAAATTATCAGGTTATTGGATTTACCACTTTGCGAAATCATTTGTCAGATCTAAAAAAAGATCAGCAATACGAAGATTTGGTTACGCAGTTAAAAAACACCGATGACGAAGCTGGCAAGCTGGCTGAAGGTTCATGATGATTTTAGAAATCTGTTAATTGCTAAATTTGGAGCTGAAAGTTTTAAAAAAGACAAAAATGGCGAATTGCGGCTTTCAAGTTTAGAAAAAGAAAAGTTTAAAGATTTTGGTGCCAGCGAACTTTTAATGCTTTATGAATATTCGTCGCACGTAGAAACCAAACTCAAAATTACACCCGAAGAAAAAGAAATGCTATTGCTTTCCGGACGTTTTGCGACGTATTTAAAAACAAATGAACTGAAAGGATTACTGGCAGAAAATAAGGGCTTTTAGATTACTGTTCAAAAACAATCTTTTTTGTTGTTTTTGCTATTTTTATAATGTCATAAGGTCTCGATAATCTAGAACTAAGATCTCCGTTTTTCAATTTTTCAATTTCGACAATTATAGTATTGCGGTTTTCTGTAATTCCAACAACATCTATTGAGTGTCCGCCGCTTCCTTGTGTTCGATCAATAATGACAATGATTTGATATTGGCTGAAATCAATATTCGTTTCTTTAAAATCTTTGGTTAAATTATTTACTGCATCCATTTCAGTCAATAATTTGTTCCATGTTGCAAGCATCTTTAATAATTAAATGCCTTTGGGCTACACTTTCGTCATTAGGGAAAGAATCTCCCTTACCAACCACAGAAAACGGCACATCAGACTGAGGTAAATCGTCATTTTCACAGCTCGTTAAAGCAAGCAAAAGAGCGAAAATTAGTAAAATATGTTTCATGACTTTTGGTTTTGGTTGGAAGAACGATAAAGCACTGCTTATTTAATAGATGCTTTTTTTGTAAAAGGTTGCTTAAAGTTAGTTAAAATTTTTATGCATCATTCTTATTTATAACGTAAATTTTCATTAAAGATTGCAATAAGTTAAAGGAATGTCGTAAAAATATATTTTTTATAAAAATAGAGTTCAGAATTTAAATTTCGGTTTACTAATTTTAATAAAATTAATTGCCTCCAGCTTTAGCTGGAGGTTTTGTTATGGATCGTTAAATAGGCTTTAGCCGAAGTGTATTATTTGGCTAAAGCCCTTTATGAAGCAATATTTTTTGATCTCCAGCTAAAGCTGGAGGCAATTCAAAGATTTAGATTTTTCAATTTTTCACTTTCGAAGCTAAAACACCTTTGTCAAAGTTTCAAACTTTGACAAAGGTTTCTGTGGTTAAGGAAAATACGAAACAAGTTTTGATTGGAATAAACTATTTCAATTCATTCTCATCCATCAACATTTGTTCTCTTATGTAAGTTTGAAAAGATTTATTAGTGTAATAAAGCTCTCCGCTTTCATGCCAAAATTCAACCACATTTCCATCGTTACGATCAAAGTCAAAACCGGAAAAATCGCCAGAAAAATTATCGCCAAAAAAATAAATATTGGATTTCAATTCGTAATGATCACTAAGACCCAAATCTTCTAAGTCAAACAAAGATGATGTGATATTAAATTGACAATTTCTAAAACTACCAGAACCAATTTCTTGTAAATAAGTTAGGTAATCTTGAGGTAGTTTTGGATATTCTAAAAGAAGATTTTTAATTTGATTTTTGCTTGCAAATTCCCTTTTGTTTTGCTCATCATTGTTTTCAACCTTTTTCAGGAATTCCTTTTCTAAATTATAGTTTGTTGACATAAACCAAATTAGTTTTGTTTTCTTTCACAAATATCAGAATTATAAAGTTGCAATAAACGTTTGCCTAATTCTGAATTCTCAGAATTTGCAGATATAGTTGTTTTCAGTTCTATGTTCGAAGAATTGTTTAAATAGCTTTCGATTATTAAAATAAGATTATACTCGTTTGCGCCTCCTATACTAAAACGTTTGTAATTCTTCTCAAAACTAACTATAGTTCTTTCTTTGCTTGCCTTTAATGCTTGCCAGTCTGATTTTTTATGATGAATACTAGTTCTGTCTTTTAAACTGAATTTATTGAAGTTTCTTCTTATGCTCTCACCAATGATTTCTATTGGACTTTTAAAATCAATAATCTCATATGTTTCTTGTTCAAAATATATAGGAGTTTTTATTTCCCTGCACATTGGCACAAAAATTATTTCAGAATATTTCTCCGAAATATATACATGTAAACTCTTTTGAACCTTTTTTTCCACTGTGGATTTTCGAAGAAATAAATTTTTTATTTTCATCACATTTAAATTAAAACGACAAATGTAGTGTTACTTTTCTTACTTTAAAGAAGTAGCGATTATTTATCTAATTATTTGAAATCAATTAAATTTTCCCGCAACTTTGCAAAACAAATTTTAAAAACAAATTCAAAATGGAATTCGGTAAAATCATCATTTCAGAAACTGCGCCGAAAAGCGAAAATCCGCAAGATGTTGTTAATTCAAATATTTCGGTAATTAATTTAATGCGAGAAGAAAAAATAGACGACGATTTGATTCACGAAGATGCGTTGATGAGTTACTACTTGGATTTTTACACCTCAAAATATACCGAAGGAAATTTTTCAAAATTCGTGTACGATTCTGGCTGGAATAAAGAACTTAATGAATTAATTGAAGAAGGTTTGGCCTTAATTGGAGCCGAAAAACATTTGGCTTTATTTCAGGAACAAAGTAGAAAACTGCGTTTACAAAGCAACATTAAATTGGGGAAATTTCTGCAGGGAAAATTCGACGTTCCAAATCCGTTTCGTGATCTTCTGAATAATAATGATTATTTTGAATTGGATGAAAATCTGGTCGAATTAAATGCATCGTTTTTAAAATCACATCCGGATACAGAAGTACTTTCGGTTGAAGAGATGTTCTCGGCTTTAGAAGAATTTGTTGGGCATGAAATAAAAAGAGATTAAATTATCTAAAGGGCTGTTTTTAGTTGGAATTTTTATTGTTTTAGGAAATAGGTTTTGAAATTTTAATTTTTTTAGTATGAATTGTAAGAAAATTATATATTTGAGCACCCTAAATCTTCTAAACAAATAATGCCTATGAAAAAATGTATTCTCTTAAGTGGCGTTTTATTGTCCTTGATCGCCTGCGGAAAAAGTGACAAGAGTACAAACGAAACAGAAATTCAGAATCAAGAACTGCTTTCTCAAACAGAATCAAATACTGATTTAAATAACAAACCGCTAAAAAAACTCATTTTCAAAAATCTGGATGAGATAAAAGATTCGGAAGAATTAAATCTGCCACTACTTTCTAAAGTTGCTTCCAACCTAAAAATCAAATATTCAAACATTAAAATAGACGAAACGAGTTCTATTAACTACGACGATAAAACTGCTTTTTTTGTTCTAACAACTGTAGAGCGTAATAAAAAGAGCCACAAAGCGGAAGGTTATGAAAATTTGGGAAATTATTTTCAGCGTAAATATTTATTTGTAAACAGAGAAGACGGATGCATTATTGCAGAAGAATTTGATGCTAATTTAGGTTATTATGATAATGAATCAATCCGTTTTTCTAAATCACATATTTTAAAAGATTTAGTTTATTTAAACGAAAATACTCCGGCAATTGCTTTTTACACAGAAGCCAGCGCGAGCGACGAGAATTGTATTGTATTCCGAGCGAAAATTTACATTGGTAACTTTAGCCGATAAAGAAATTAAAAAATTTTTATACGGATATCCAATTCGAATGACAAATGGAGATTCTAACGGAGGCAATACGTACCAAATAGAAACTTTGGAAACCGGTTTAAGTTTTGGAGATCATAAAACAAATGGTTTTTTTGATTTAATCATAACCAAAAACTTTTCGTACGAAGAGGCATTTGAAAGTGATTCTGAAAATAATTTAGCAGAAGAAACGAATCTGAAAACCAAAAAAGAATCGGAGAAAATAAAGTTTAACGGCAGGGAATATGCTTTTCATAGAGATGATAGGCATCGTTTTCTGGAGTAACATTTATAAATTTTAACTAATACCAAGAGCACTTTTTTAGTGCTTTTGCTGTTTCTGGGAGATTTGAGTTTTCCTTGTAAACTTTGTCCTATTGTTAACAAACATTTCCTTAAATTTGCTTCCGTTATAAAAAATACAATAGTTATAAAAATCAAGCTATGTTACAAATTGCATTTATTAGAGAAAATCAAGAGAAAGTAATCAAAGCTTTAGCAAAACGAAATATCGATGCTAAAAGCGTTGTTGAAGAAGTGGTTCAATTAGACGAAAATCGTCGTGTCGCACAGGTAGAATTAGACAATACTTTATCAGAATCTAATAAATTGTCCAAAGATATTGGCGAATTGATGAAAGCTGGTGAGAAAGCAAAAGCGGCAATCTTAAAAGAAAAAACAGTTTCGCTAAAAGAAAAAAGTAAAGAACTAAGCGAAAAAGCAGAAGCTTTGGCGGTTGAGTTAACGAATAAATTATACACATTACCAAATCTTCCAGCAGATATCGTTCCTGAAGGAAAAACTCCAGATGACAATTTGAATGTTTTTCAAGAAGGAGATATTCCAGTTTTACATGAAGGCGCACAGCCTCACTGGGAATTGGTAAAGAAATACGATATTATCGATTTTGAATTGGGTGTAAAAATCACTGGAGCTGGATTTCCTGTTTACAAAGGAAAAGGAGCAAAATTACAGCGTGCTTTAATCAATTATTTTTTAGATAAAAACACTGCCGCAGGATATAATGAAGTTCAGGTGCCTCATTTGGTAAATGAAGCTTCTGGTTTTGGAACAGGACAATTGCCAGATAAAGAAGGGCAGATGTACCATTCTACAATTGACGATTTATATTTGATTCCAACGGCTGAGGTTCCGGTTACGAATTTATTCCGTGATGTAATTTTAAACGAAAGCGATCTGCCGGTTTTACATACTGCTTATACGCCATGTTTCCGACGTGAAGCGGGTTCTTACGGAGCACACGTACGCGGATTAAATCGTTTACATCAATTTGACAAAGTAGAAATTGTACGTGTTGAACATCCTGAAAAGTCTTATGAAGCACTTGACGGAATGGTAGAACATGTAAAAGATATTTTAAAAGAATTAAAACTGCCTTATAGAGTTTTACGTCTTTGCGGAGGCGATATGGGATTCACATCTGCTTTAACGTATGATTTTGAAGTGTTTTCTACAGCACAAGACCGCTGGTTAGAAATTAGTTCTGTTTCTAACTTTGAGACTTTCCAGGCAAATCGCTTGAAATTACGTTTCAAAGACAAAGATGGAAAAAATCAATTGGCGCATACACTTAACGGAAGTTCATTAGCGCTTCCTAGAGTTTTAGCCGGAATTATTGAAAACTACCAAACTCCAGAAGGAATCGTAATTCCAGAAGTTTTACGCCCTTACTGCGGATTTGATATTATAAACTAGTTTTTTAGTTTTCAGTCGCAGTTTTCGGTCTCAGTTAGATACTGGACTGAAAACTGCGACTGCGACTGAAAACTGAAAACTGCGACTATAATGATGGATGGAATATTAAACTGGAACGTAGATCCTGTTATTTTCTGGATTACAGATAGTTTTCCTTTAAAATATTACGGAGCTCTTTTTGCCAGCGGACTTCTTCTAGGATTTTATATTGTTAGAAATATCTATAAAAAAGAAAATCTTTCGCTGGACAATCTCGATACTTTACTTATTTATGTAATTGTTGGAACCGTTCTTGGCGCGAGATTAGGACATTGCTTTTTTTATGAAGCAGATTATTTTCTAAAACATCCTATAGAAATTCTTTTACCAATCCAGAAAATAAAAGGTTCTTATGAATTTGTGGGCTACCAAGGATTAGCAAGTCACGGGGGTTCAATAGGAGTTATTACAGCAATGATTTTATATTGCCGCAAATATAAAGTAAAATTCTTAGGCCTTTTGGATAAAATGGCAGTTGCAGTTCCTGTAACAGGTACATTTATCAGATTGGGAAATTTTATGAATTCTGAAATCTACGGAAAACCAACCAATGGAAATTGGGGAGTTGTTTTTCAAAGAGATGATTTAATTCCCAGACATCCAACGCAATTGTATGAAGCATTTGCTTATTTATTGATCTTCGGGATTTTGTTTTACATGTACAAATCGGAAAAAATTAGAAATGCACAAGGATTAATCTTTGGAACTTTCTTAACTTTATTATTCTCAGCTCGATTTATAATTGAATTTTTCAAAGAAAATCAAGAGAGTTTTGAAAATAATATGCTGATTAATATGGGGCAGATTTTAAGTATTCCGTTTATTGTAATTGGTTTAGCCTTGATAATTTGGAAAAATAAAAAAGTCACAGTTTACAGTGGCAGTTTACAGTAACTGACTGAAAACTAAAAAAAGTCACAGTTTACAGTCACAGTTTACAGTTTGTAAGACTGAAAACGGCGACTGCGACTGAAAACTAAATAAAAGCAGTATGAAAAACATATTGATTTATATCGTTTTATTATGTTCTGGTTTTGCATTTAGTCAAAACGAGCAGACTGGCTCAATATTACTACGATAAAGGGGATTTCGATAAAGCTAAAATCAGCTACGAAGAACTTTTAAAAAGTGCGCCTTCTAATACGCAGTATTTTTTAAGAACAGTCGATTGTTATCAGCAGTTACAGCAGTTTACAAATGCTGAAAAAGCAATTCAAGACCGTTACAATCGTTATAAACAAGGTGTTTTTTTAGTTGAATTGGGATATAACTTTCAACTGCAGAAAAAATGATTCGAAAGCCAAAAATTATTACGAACAGGCAATTGAAAAAATAAAAACAAATCCGAATGATGTTTACGGAGTTGCAAATTCATTCGAGAAAAAAGTATTGTTGGAATATGCCTTAAAAGCGTACCAAACCGCAATGCAGATTCAGCCGAACTTCAATTTCAATTTTCAAATCGGAATGCTGTACGGACAATTAGGAAAAACCGATCAAATGATCGATTTATTATTGACAGAATCTTTTACAAATCCGCAAAACACCAATCTGATCCAAACGCGACTTTCTCGATTTATGAATGGAGAAACAGATAATACGGCTTTTAAAGATGCAATGCGAAAAGCATTAATTCTTAAAACCCAAAAAGATCAGGACGTTTTCTGGAATCATTATTTAAGCTGGTTTTATGTGCAGCAGAAAGAATTCGGAAAAGCCTTTATTCAAGAAAAAGCAATTTACAAACGGGAGCCCGAATCTTTGATGAGTATCGTCAATCTGAGTCAGTTTGCAATGAATGAAGACGATGATGAAACTGCTGTAGAAATTCTAAATTTTATTCTTCAAAATACCAGAGATTTAGATTTATTGATTCAATCTAACGCCTATTTAATGCAGATTAAGATTGATAATGCTCAGGAAAAAGATTATCCCGCTATCCATCAGGAATTACAGCAGTTACTGGCAACTTACGAAATCAATCCTTTTACCTTATCTTTGCAACTGATTCAAGCGCATTTTCTGGCTTTCAATTTGAAAAAAACAGAAGAAGGAAAGGCAGTTGTCAAAAAGGCTTTAGAATTAAATTTAAACGAATATCAAAAAGCCGACGCCAAAATGGAGCTGGCAGATATTTTACTTTTAGAAGAAAAAATACAATCAGGCACTTATTTATTATTCGCAGATTCAATTGGATTTAAAGAATGATGTAATGGCGCACGAAGCCAGTTTAAAAGCGGCAAAAACCAGTTATTACAAAGGCGATTTTGAATGGGCGAATAAACAGTTTAAAGAATTAAAAGCGACCAATACGCAGTTAATTGCCAACGACGCACTAGAATATTTTCTATTAATTAATGATAACACCGCCGCAGATTCGACTCAAGTCGCTTTGAAGCAGTTTGCAAAAGGAGATTTTTTAATTTATCAGAATAAAAAACAAGACGCCATAACGCAGTTTCAGAATATTTTAAAAACCTTTAAGGGACAAGAAATAGAAGCTGTAACATTATTGCGTTTAGGTAAAGTCTATGAAAGTCAGAAAGATTTTGCTTCGGCTTTAAGCCAATACCAGCAGATTATTGACAATCACAGTGACGGAATCTACGTAGACGAAGCACTATTTTTCTCAGCCGAAATTTACAATGACGAATTGAAAGAGGTAGAAAAAGCAAAACCACTTTATGAAAAGGTAATTTTTAATCATCAAGACAGTATTTACTTTGTCGATGCCAGAAAAAAATACCGCGAATTAAGAGGAGATAAGAATTTGTAGTTTGGTTTAATCGGTTAAACGTTTAACCGAATAAACGATTAAACAATTAGACAAAAAGAATTAGTAATACGATGATTCAATAAAGGATTTAAGAGCCTAAAATAAAAACGTAGAACCTTAGCGCCTTAGAATCTCAGAACTTTAGAAAAAAAATGATTATTTACAACGTTACCACAAACATACACGAAAGCGTTCACGACCAATGGTTAAAATGGATGCAGGAAAAACATATACCAGAAATATTGGCTACCCAAAAATTTTCATCGGCACGAATTGTAAAAGTTTTAGTTGAAGAAGAAATGGGCGGTATTACTTATTCTGTACAATATGTAACCGACAGCAAAGAAACTCTAGATAAGTTTTATATCGAAGATGAACCAGAATTTCACAGAGAAGCTTTAGGTTTATTTGCAGATAAAATGCTTTCTTTTAGAACAGAATTAGAAGTTATTTCGGAACACTAGGTTTTTAGTTTACAGTCACGGTTTTCAGTTTACAATTCAGTTAAAAAAAGTTTATGGAAATAAGATTCCAAACTAAAGAAGAAAGTAATAAAAAACGACAAGAAGAATTTTTAAAGTTGTCAAAAGTTGAAAGATTTTATAACTTTTTACGTCTGAGTGAAAGAATTAGTAAGTTTCCTGTCAAAAACAAAGTAGATAAGAACAAAGATAATTTTCAGATTATAATCGATCGAACAATTAAAAAATAAAGCTTTGTTTCTTTGAGCCTTAGTGGCAAAAAAAAATAAAATAGGCATTGCCTTTACAGCAAAAAGAATACTTTTGCGCCCTCGCGGCAAACAAGAAATAAAATGGAAAAAGTAAAAGCCAAAAAACATTTAGGACAGCACTTTCTTAAAGACGAAAGCATTGCAAAAGCTATTGCCGATACTTTAAGTCTGAAAGGATACGACGAGGTTTTAGAAATAGGACCGGGGATGGGTGTGCTTACTAAGTATTTACTTGAAAAGCCGGTTAACACACACGTTATTGAGATTGATACAGAATCTGTAACGTATCTGGGTGCCAATTATCCAAAATTAAAAGACAAAATTATCTCTCAGGATTTCCTGAAATATAACATAAACGAAGTTTACGAAAACAAACAGTTTGCCATTATTGGTAACTTTCCGTATAATATTTCGACTCAAATTGTTTTCAGAACTTTAGAATTTAAACATCAGATTCCAGAATTTTCAGGAATGTTTCAAAAAGAAGTTGCCGAAAGAATTTGCGAGAAAAAAAGGCTCAAAGGCCTACGGAATATTATCCGTTTTAGCCCAGGCTTTCTATATTACAGAGTATCTGTTTACGGTTGATGAAAACGTTTTTATTCCTCCGCCCAAGGTTAAGTCGGGTGTGATGAGAATGACCCGAAAGGAAGATTACAGTCTTCCTTGCGGCGAAAAGTTGTTTTTTACAGTTGTAAAAACCGCTTTTCAGCAGAGACGAAAAACATTACGTAACAGTTTGAAAACATTAAATTTATCAGACAAATTGCGAGAAGACATTATCTTTGATAAACGTCCAGAGCGACTTAGCGTCGATGAGTTTATTGAACTAACTCTAAAAATAGAAACCGATGGAGTTCAAAGTTAGTAGAGAATTTATACATCAGTTAGAAGATCTTATCAATAAGAAAAACGACAATGAACTTGAAGTTTTGCTTAATGATATGCACCACGCTGATATTGCCGAAATCTTAGACGAATTAGATTTCGATGAGGCAACCTATATCTTTAAGGTTTTAGATAGTGATAAAACAGCCGAAATTCTTCTGGAATTAGAAGAAGATCTGCGTGAAAACATCTTAAGCCGACTTTCGCCAAAAGAAATTGCAGAAGAGCTTGATGAGCTTGAAACGAACGATCTTGCCGATATTATTGCGGAACTTTCGCAAGAAATAAAAGCTGAGGTAATCTCCGAGTTAAATGACGTTGAGCACGCCAAAGATATTGTTGATCTTTTGCGTTACGACGAAAACACGGCTGGTGGTTTGATGGGGAAAGAGCTCGTGAAAGTAAATGAAAACTGGAACGTCTTGACTTGCGTTAAAGAAATGCGAATTCAGGCAGAAAATGTTTCCAGAGTTCATTCTATTTATGTTGTTGATGACGAAAACAGACTAAAAGGGCGACTGTCTCTTAAAGATCTACTGACTTCTTCTACCAAAACTCAGATTGGGGAAGTTTATATCCGAAAATTAAATTTTGTAAATGTTGATACGGAAGATGTTGAAGTCGCGCGTATCATGCAGAAATACGATTTAGAGGCAATTCCGGTTGTTGACGAATTGGGACGTTTGGTTGGAAGAATTACTATCGACGACATTTTGGACGTAATTAAGGAAGAGGCTGATAAAGATTACCAATTAGCGACGGGTATTACACAAGACGTTGAGTCGAATGACAGCGTTTATGAATTGACAAAAGCGCGTCTGCCTTGGCTTTTAATCGGGATGGTGATCGAAATCGTGGCTTCTTTTGTTTTAAAAGGCAATGAAGCAACCTTTCAAAAATATTCGACTTTAATTATTTTTGTGCCTTTGCTTTCTGCTACAGCTGGAAATATCGGGGTTCAGGCTTCGGCAATTGTTGTGCAGGGTTTGGCAAACGGAACATTGAAAGAATTCAGCCGTGCTTATTTTACCAAAGAAATTACCGTTTCGATGATTTCGGGAAGCATTATTTCATTACTGCTTTTAGGCTATCATTCTGTGATGTACCAGCAGTATTTAGTGGGATTTGCTATTTCTATCTCAATGATTGTTGTGATTTTGTTTGCGGCAACTTTAGGAACTTTAGTGCCGCTTTTCTTAAATAAAAATAAAATTGACCCCGCAATTGCGACCGGTCCATTTATCACAACCACAAACGACGTATTCGGAATTATGCTTTACTTCGGAGTGGCCAATTTGATTCTTGGATTTTAGATTTTTGCCACAAATTAGCATTTTACAGTGATTTAAAATCTCTAAAATCTGCGTAATTTACAGGCGGAAAATATACTGTTAATCAGTCATCATAAATTCAAACCAAGAAGAATGAAAGTACACATTATTGGAGGAGGAAACCTTGGGGTTTCTATTGCCTTGGGAATCGCTAAATTTTCAAAAAACAACCAAGTTACCGTTACAAGAAGAAACACAGCAAGTATTCAATATTTAACTGAGTACGGAATTACTGTCTCTAACGATAACAAACATACTATTCAAGAAGCTGATGTCGTAATTTTAACTATAAAACCTTATCAAGTCGATACTGTTTTGGCTGAAATTCTTCCAGTGATTCAAAATAAAACAATTGCTTCGGCTGTAAGCGGATTATCTCTTGATGTGCTTCAGTCGAAAACAAATAATGAATATCCAGTTGTACGTATCATGCCAAATATTGCGGCACAATTTGGAGAATCGGCAACTTGTATTTCTTTTCCTGAAAAGTATAAAGAAAATGCAAGACCAATTGTTGATTTATTCCAAGATCTAGGAACAGCTCCAGTAATTGACGAAAAACTAATGGATGCGGCAACTGTTTTAGGTGCATGCGGTACTGCGTATGCATTGCGTTACATTCGTGCGTCTATGCAGGCAGGAATCGAAATTGGATTTGATTCTCAAACTGCTTTAGCAATTGCGGCACAAACGGTAAAAGGAGTCGCAAAAATGCTTTTAGAGGAAAAAGTACATCCAGAACAATTAATCGACCGTGTAACAACGCCTCAAGGCTGTACAATAGTTGGTTTAAATGAAATGGAACATAACGGTTTCAGTTCCTCTTTAATCAAAGGGATTAAAACTTCTTTGAAACAAATTAAAGGTTAAAATTATTAAAATTCCAAAATATGAAAATTCCAAATTCCAATTTTTAAGTTGGGATTTGGAATTTTTTGGTTTTAATATTGGCGTTTAACGGAGCAATAATCTATTATTAAATTCAGCTCTTTTTCTTTCACGTATTCTGTAAACTTTGTTCTGTGGAAATCCAATCCTAATTCTTCAATTTTTGAACTGTCAATTTTATGATTCTCATTAATAATCCATTTTACAAATAAAAGAGAATCTACACCACGTAGTGCTGGTCCAGTAGTTCTTGCATCAAGTTTATGACAAGCGCCGCAATTTGAATTAAATAGTTCTCTTCCTTTTTCTTGGTCTTTTGAAAAATTAGGTGTGCCATAATATGCAGGAACAGGTATTTGGCAGTACCATTTTGTAGGAGACTCAGATGTTTTTATTTCATGTAAAATTACTCCAACTAAGACGATTATGAGAGAAATTGAGACGAGAAGTATTTTACGAATTCTTTTCACTTGCTGTTCTTAAAGTTGGAATTTGGAATTTATAACTTGGAATTTTATTTTTTAACCAGCAGAATATACTTCAATCCGCATTCTGAAATCTTAGTATACGAATTCATAGCATTGCCATAATTCTGAATAGTTAAAGTGTCTTTCACATATACAGCATCGATGCCAACAGGAATCTCTAACTCTTTTGCAGTAATAGAATCATTTTCCTCTTCGTTGCTAATGTCACCTTCGTATTCGTCCCATGCAATTCCTTCTAAAACAATATACTTTTCACCCGAACTGTTTTTAGAATAAGATGCTTTTCCTTTTAAAGTTCGAACACTTGTTTTAAAAACATATTGATAATCATTTTTAATTTTTGAAATGATTAACGAAAGATTGCATTCTTCAGATGTATATGTTCCTTCAATTTCATCTTTAGAAGTTACTTTTGATACGTTTGTTTCTTCTTTTAAATTTCCTGAAGAAGCTGGATTTTCTGATTTCTGATTACAAGAAATTAGAAAAAAATAAAACGCTGAGAGAATAAAAAATTGAACTTTGCTCATAACTTGTAGATTAAACCGCAGGGTTTTTATTTAAAACATACTTCAAATACACAAAACCCATAAGACCAGCTAAAAATGAGGCAATAAGAATAGCTATTTTAGAAAAAACAATGATTTCTGGGTTTTTAAAGGCAAGAACAGTAATAAAAATTGACATCGTAAAACCAATTCCGCCGAGCATTCCTGCACCTAAAATATGCACCCATTTTAGGTTTTTTGGCAAAATACATAAACCTGCAGTTACTCCGACAGAAGAGAATAGTAAAATTCCAAGTGGTTTACCAATTACAAGTCCAAGGATAATTCCGTAGCTATTAGTATGGCTCAATCCTTCGTGCCAGTTTTCTGTGATAGTTAAGGCAGTATTCGCAACGGCAAATAAAGGCAGTATAAAAAACGCAACAGGCTGATGCAAAAAATGCTGTAATTTGTATGAAGAAGTCTTTTCGCCGCCATCACCAAACGGAATAACAAATGCTAGAATTACACCCGTGATAGTAGCGTGAACTCCCGAGTTGAGCATAAAATACCACATTATAATACCACCAATGATGTATGGAATTAAATTGTGAATTTTCATTCGATTTAAAACAAACAAAGCACACCAAATTCCAAGTGCAATTCCTAGATTTAAAAATGAAATCGAAGTTGTATAGAAAATGGCAATTACGATAATAGCGCCTAAATCATCAATAACAGCCAAAGCCGTTAGAAATACTTTTAATGAAGCAGGAACTTTATTGCCGAGAAGAGATAAAATCCCAATTGCAAAAGCAATATCTGTTGCCATCGGAATTCCGGCTCCGTTTTGAGTAGTTGTTCCGTAATTTAAAACCAAAAAGATCGCGACAGGAACCAGCATACCGCCAAAAGCGACCATGATTGGTAAAGATGCGTTTTTGAAATTAGACAATTCGCCATGATAAATTTCACGTTCCAATTCTAATCCAATCAGCAGAAAAAAAATCGTCATTAAACCGTCATTAATCCAGTCTGTTATAGAATGGCCTGCAATTTCTTTTTCCCAAAATGCTACATACGGAACTTGAAAAGATGAATTTGCCAAGTAAAGAGATAAAATCGTGACAACGAGCAAGATAATTCCTCCTGATTTTTCGTTTTCAAAAAAAGCTTTAAAAGTTTTGGTTAATTTCATTTTAGAAAAGTTCAGAAGATTTAGGAATGACATTTTTTTAAGGCTTGTATTTTCAAAGTTAAAAAAAATATGACCAATAAAAAAGTTTGGTCGCGAAGTCACGAAGACTCAAAGTTTTGTTTTTAGTTATTTGAATTTAATGCAAGGGAAAAAATCCATAAAATCTGCAAAATCTGCGAGAGAAAAATTATGCGTCCAAGTGCTAACGATCATGTTTAGCCACAAAGTCACAAAGGCTCAAAGTTTTGTTTTCGGTTATTTGAATTTAGTGCAAAGGAAAAAATCCATAAAATCCATAAAATCTGCGAGAGAAAAATTATGCGTCTAAGTGCTAACGATCATGTTTGATCGCGAAGTCACAAATGCTCAAAGTTTTGTTTTTAGTTATTTGAATTTAGTGCAAGAGAAAAAATCCATAAAATCTGCAAAATCTGCGAGAGAAAAATTATGCGTCTAAGTGCTAACGATCATGTTTGGCAGAAAAGCAACGACGACTCAAAGTTTTTATTTTATTTAATTCAAGAAAGAAATCTACATTAAAAAAACTTTGTGCCTTTGCGACTTTGCGAGATTAAATTAACCGTATTTTTGTTTATCATAAATCTGAAAAAATAATGAGCATAAAAATTCTTCATATCGACAATAATAATCCAATACTTTGGAATCAATTAGAAGAAGCAGGTTTTGAAAATCATGCCGATTTTAAATCTTCAAAAGAGGAAATAGAAGCAAAAATACAAGACTACAACGGAATCGTAATTCGCAGTCGTTTTAAGATTGATAAGACATTTTTAGACAGTGCAACAAAGTTGCAATTTATCGCAAGAGTCGGCGCTGGCTTGGAAAGTATTGATTGTGAGTATGCTTCTTCAAAAGGAATTCATCTTATTGTCTGCTCCAGAAGGAAATCGCAACGCTGTTGCAGAACATTCACTAGGCGTAATTTTATCTTTATTTAATAACCTAAACCAAGCTGATGCAGAAGTAAAAGCAGGACATTGGAACCGAGAAAGTAATCGTGGTCACGAATTGGATTTAAAAACGGTCGGAATTATTGGGTACGGAAATATGGGAAAAGCTTTTGCTAAAAAACTCAGAGGTTTTGATACAGAAGTTTTATGTTATGACATTTTGGATAATGTCGGTGATGAAAATGCAAAACAGGTTTCGTTAGCCGAATTACAAGAAAAAGCAGATGTTTTAAGCCTTCACCTGCCGTGGACTCCAGAAACCGACAAAATGGTGAATAAAAGTTTTATCGACGCATTTAAGAAGCCGTTTTGGATCATAAATACTTCGCGTGGTAAAAATATAGTCACAGCAGATTTAGTTGAAGCTATGAAGTTAAAAAAGGTATTAGGTGCAGGTTTAGATGTTTTGGAGTATGAGAAACTATCGTTTGAAACGCTTTTTCAGAATGAAAATACTCCAGAAGCATTTCAATATCTGCTGGAAGCAAAGAATGTTTTGCTGACACCTCACATTGCGGGCTGGACTTTTGAAAGTCATGAACGTTTGGCGCAAGTAATTGTAGATAAGATAAAAGCGGTTTATAAAGTATAGATTTGTTTTAGGATTTAAATAGAATCTTTTTCGATTTTAAATTTTATTGAATTAGTTTTATGTGTTAATTTTTAATAATATTGTTTCAGTTTTTAACAAAACATTTTGAATGTTTGAGTTGAATTCCCCAAAAACCAAAAACTAAACTAATATTTAAAAATCCTATGATTATCTACGGAAGAAAAACGGTTCAAAGTACCCTTAAATCTGGAAAATTTGATTGTCCGAATTGCAGAAGACAAGAAAGCTATCAATTAAAAAACTATCAGCTTTATTTTCATATTTTCTTTATTCCATTGCTTAAAATTAAAGATGTAGGCGATGAGTTAAGCTGTTTCTTCTGTAATACAGCTTACATTCCCGGATCGGTTTTGTCTGCGCATGAATACGATACAAGAAATAGAATGGGAAATACTTCGCAAGAAGAAAACAGTGTAATTGGTCTTGTGCCGTGTGACTTTGGAAAAAGAATTGGAGCTTTTGTTATAGATATTGCTCTTTTGTATGCGGTCAACCTAATTCTTATTTATTACATAAAATCTGGACTTGGATTTATTCCTTTAATTGGTTTCGGGTATTTTATGCTCTGCGACTTTTTATTCAAAGGCTCCTCTGTAGGGAAATTAGCGCTGTCTATTAAAACAGTTGATTATAATGAGGGGCAAAATGTACTTCCTTTCTATACGATTATAAGAAATCTAATTAAAGGAATTTGTGTTTTCTTCCCCTTAATTTATTTAGCTTCATTATTGAATCAGGAAAAAAAGAGCGCTTCATGATTTGGTCGCCCAAACGATGGTAGTGGATAAGTAATACATTATTTGTCTTGTCGGATTTGATCTGAGGTTTAACGATTTGTAAACTATATTATTAACTATAAAGGAAATAAAAATGGAGAATACAAAAAGAGAAGATTGGAACAATCCAATACACTATCGAAGAGAAAATAAAAAAGTAATTTCAGCTATTCTGGCAATTCTATTAGGTTATTTGGGAATTCATAAATTCTATCTTGGTTATACCAAAGAAGGTGTGATTCAGCTTCTTTTAGGACTTTTGTTTGGCCTTGGCGGACTAATTGGTATTATCGAAGGAATTATTTACTTGACAAAATCAGACGAAGAGTTTTATCAGACTTATCAAGCTGGTTATAAAGGCTGGTTTTAAGAAAAGTCTATTATATTTTAGAAACCCATTCAGCAATGAGTGGGTTTTTTTATGCTTAAAAATGTCCTTTTCTGATACAATTTGAACTTTTAGGAGCTACTGGCAATTTTCTAAGTGAGTAATCTTGCACTCTGTTAGAGAGAAGTAATGGAGTAACTGAAAATCCATAAGAGTAGGGAATTTATAAAGATTTTTATTATGTTAGAAATGTACAAAAAAGTAGTTTTACAGAACTACGCAAATTTTAAAGGAAGAGCTAGAAGAAGAGAATATTGGATGTTCTTGTTAGTAAATGTAATCATTAGTGCTGTTCTTGGGTTTGTTTTGGGATTAATTTCTCCTAGTTTAGCAATTATTGCAAATATCTATAGTTTGGCAGTTTTGGTTCCAGGAATTGCTGTTGCAATTAGAAGAATGCACGATATTAACAAAGAATGGTGGTTTTTATTTATTCCAATTTATAATATCATTTTACTTGCCACAGAGGGAGAAAAAGGTCCTAATCAATACGGAGCAGATCCAAAAAATCAATTAGAAGATATTAGCGAGATTGGAAAAGATCAAAACTAGTTTTAAATAAAAATTGTAATTAAAAAAAGTCCCATTTGTTTATACAGGTGGGATTTTTTGTAGAGATGAAATATTGTTTGTGTGAGTAATTATACATAAAAAACAAATATTATGGAAAGTATATTGTTTGAAAAAGTAAACAAAAAAGTTAAAGGATGGTGTAAAGGGTTTGCAGATAAGAATAAAGATTTTATGTGCCATAGTCAATATGTTAATATTGAAGAACAATTATCTTCTTTAGATACAAAGAAAACTTATGTTCGTTTATGTAATTCTAAAAATATTTATGAGCGTGAAATGTCTATAGAAAAGACGAAACACGATTATATTCGACTAGGGAGTGGAGCTAAGATGCTTTCGACTTGGTATTGTGCTGATTTTTTAGAAAAGTATCTGTATAACAAAGGTGATTATTCATATTCTTTAAAACAAAGTATGTTGTGGGGTTCAATTGACCCTTTATTGTACTCAGTTGGTAAAAAAGGCAATATTCTTCCCGTCTGGTTTGTAAATGTATATTTGTCAGCTTGTAATTTGTTGATTTTACAAAAAAAAAGATGAAGCAAGGTTATTGTTGCAATATTCATCTCCTGACAAAATTAATTTTAGAATTGAACCTCCGGAATCTGTTTGCCAATTTGTGTCTAATATGTCTTCTGTTTTTTATAATGATAGAATAACTGAATATCAATTTCCTAAACCATTAAATGAAATATATAGTAAATTTTTACAAAATTTAATGTGTAATTCTGAGGATGAAATGAGCAATTCTATAAATCAAGTGTCTGAATTCCACTTAAGCAGAACAAAACAATATCAAGAGTTTGATACCGAAACAAAAATGCTTTTACCTTCGGAAATATTAGCACCGCTTTTATTTAGAAAAAAGAACGGACTAGAAGTAAAAGATATTGAGCATCCGTTAATAAAAGATTTATTTCCAGTAATTGAAAGATTAATTGATGTTGATACAGATCCAATGTTTTTAAAAGTTATGGAGTATGTTTTATAAACCTGATAGCACGGATTTCAAAACCGCGCTAGCGGGATTATAATAATTAATTAAAAAATATGGAAAAAGATAAACTCCAATTAAAAAATTTTGTGAGGATTTACGATGATTTCTTTCGTTTTATTTATACATTAAAAAAAGTAACATATAGTTCAGGAGTGATTTTCTATAAACCATGTACTGATGAGTATTTTGCAGAGGTATTTCCTTTAATAGAAGATGTGTTATTATGGCTTGAACAAGTTGTGGATAGTATAAAGTCACAAGTTCGAGATAAATTGCCTATGAATGCTGATCCATGCATTTTCGAGCGACTTTATATTATTTCTTTTTCATTGTTTTTTAAAGAAAAATGCTATATTCCTAGCGTGCAATTGGCTTATGGAAATGAAGAAGGGGAAACTTATTTGATTGTAATATTACGAAATAAGCAAATAGTTTCAATTGATTTGAATGAATAATTAGAGAAACGTCACATCGATAGCGCAGATTTGTAATCCGTGCCCGTTCCAATATGAAAAAATCAAGAAGACTACTATTTTAGTTCTGCCAGAAACTATGCAGGAGTAGAAAACGATTTAGATGTTGTCGTGTTAGATTTATGTGATATTCTTTGCGGGCACGGATTGCAAATCCGCGCTATCGGGTAAATGGGATTTTTTGCAGGAGAAAAATCTTTTAGTCTGAATAATATAAGTCAATCTGCTAACGCGAGTATCCCGTTCGTGATTCACAAAAACAAGGAGAAAGATTAATAAAATATTTAAAAGTTATGAAAGAAATGTTTGCTAGATGTATTTCTTATGATAAGCAATTAAGGAGTCGGATAGGTGGAAATGCACCAATAATAATCGAAGAACAAATCCCGAATAATTACAAATTTTATGTTACCATAATTCATCCAGAAAAAGAAGATATGATGCTTTCAGTAATTATTCATGAGGACTTTGATACTTTGATAGAAAACAATATTTATCCTTCAATTGAAGTAAAAGTTATAGAGCATAAATTTTCTGAAATTGGAATAAATTCTGAAAAAAGTATTGCAGAGTTAGGTATAAACTCAATAACTAATTATTCTGAAAGCCCACAGGAAGAATTTTTGTTTATTAAAGTAGGAGGTGAGCCACGTTTTATTCAGTGGAACGATTATTATTATAAAGAATTAGAAAATAAAAATTACTCCTATTTTTTACAAATAGATGAAGAAGGTTATGCTGAGAATATGGATTATGTCTTTATGTTTGGTGGGTTGTACTTATACAAGCATAATGAAACAGGAGAAGTTATTGCTGGTTTTTGGCAATATTCTTGAAAATTGCCTCCGCTAGCGCGAGCGTCCCGCTCGTGCCCAAAAAGTTTTTAGTACATAATTAAAAAATCCCATTTGCTTTTTTAAACAAATGGGATTTTTAGCCTTTATATATCAAACAATAATCTTAATCTTCCTTCTCAAATAATTTACGTTCCAATTCAATCTGAAACTCTTCAATAACAGGTTTCATTGTGCTTTCTGGAATATCTGCGATTCTAATGTACATTAAACCGTCTATAGCGTTGTTAAATAAAGGATCGACGTTAAACGCAACAACTCTTGCATTTTGTTTGATGTATTTTTTAATTAAAACCGGTAAACGTAAATTTCCTGGTTCTAATTCATCAATGATTTTGTCGAATTTATTTAAGTCAGATTCTGCTTCGTCGAAGATAAAGTCTTTATCTGCATCTTTTAGTTTTACTTTATATGCTTTTTTCGGGTGGATGTACTGCGCAATATACGGATCGTAATAATTTGATTTCATGAACTCAATCATCAAAGATTTAGAGAAATCTGAGAATTGGTTACTGATACTTACACCGCCAAGCAAATACTTATGTTCAGGATGGCGTAAAGTGGTGTGTATAATACCTTTCCATAATAAGAATAAAGGCATTGGTTTCTGCTGATATTCTTTAACGATAAATGCACGTCCCATTTCGATAGATTTGTGCATCATATCATGTAATTCTGGTTCAAATCTAAAAAGGTCATTTAGGTAAAAACCTTCAATTCCGTATTTTGGATAAATTTCAGAACCCAGTCCCATTCTGTAAGCACCAGCAATTTTTTTGGTTTCATCATCCCATAAAAACATATGGTGATAGTATTGGTCAAATTTATCTAAATCGATAGATTCATTCGTTCCTTCGCCCACTTCACGGAAAGTAATTTCACGTAAACGGCCAATTTCGTGTAAAATATTCGGAACCGCTTTTGCTCTTGCAAAAAAGACTTCGTAGTTTTTGCTTTGTAATAATCGGCAATCACTGTTTCTCAACGCATTTACTTCGTCGATCATTTTTGATTCGTCGACAGGCGTAACGATTTTTTTAGGCGATTTTGGTATTTTTAAACTTGCGGTGTCCAGCAATTTGCTATCCTTTTCAAAAGGATTTGCCAGCATATAAGTTTTCTTTCTTAAGAATTCAGAGTATTCTTCAAAAGATTCAATTTCGTTTTGCTCATTTACAGAGATTGGTTTTCCAATACGAACTTTAATTACACGATCCTTTTGAGTCAAAAGCTCAGAAGGTAGTTTTGCAGTTCGCGACGTGTCATCAATTTTAGAAAGCCAGTAAAATAATTTACTGTTTTTAGCATGAAAATAAATGGGTACAACAGGAACTTTGGCTTTTCTGATTAATTTCAGAGCGCCTTCTTCCCACGGTTTATCCACAACTAATTTTCCATCTTTATAAGTAGAAACTTCTCCGGCAGGGAAAATCCCTAAAGGTTTTCCGTCACTTAAATGACGTAAAGTTTCTTTAATACCAATTACGCTCGATTTAGCATCCTTATGATTTTCAAAAGGGTTAACCGGCATAATATATTTTTTCATAGGAACAATTCTATGTAATAAGAAATTGGCAATGATTTTGAAATTTGGTTCTCTTTCAAGCATTAATTTCAATAATAAAATTCCGTCAATTCCTCCAAGAGGATGGTTAGAAATAGTAATATAGGCACCATCTTTTGGCAGACGCTTTAAATCTTCTTCAGGAATTTCGAATTTGATTTCCATCTCATCTAAAATTCCGTTCAAAAACGCAACATCTTCCAGGTGTTTATTATGGTCGTAAATTTTATTAAGGGTAGAGATCTTAAGAACCTTCATAAGAATCCAGCCAGAAAAGGTACCGAAAACTCCGTACTTTTCAACATTTATTGCCTTTGCAACTTCTTTCGCGGTAACTAAACCCATGTACTACTTTTAATTTATTAGAACAGCGAACAAAGATAACAAAAAAGTCTACTTTTCATTGTTTCCAAGATAAACTTTGCACTTTTTTATTACATTTGAAATCCTTTAAAAAAACACTGATGAAAATTATTTCTTATAATGTAAACGGAATTCGTCTTGCGATAAACAAAGGTTTTGTCGAGTGGTCGCAACAAGCAAATCCTGATGTGATCTGCCTTCAGGAAATAAAAGCTACACAGGATCAGATTCCGGTTGATGATATAACGGCGACTGGCTATCCTTTTCAATACTACTATCCTGCAACAAAAAAAGGATACAGCGGCGTAGCAATTTTGTCTAAAACAAAACCTAATAATATTGTTTTTGGAACTGGAATTCACCATATGGATTTTGAAGGACGAAATCTTCGAGCCGATTTTGACGATGTTTCTGTAATGAGTTTGTACCTTCCGTCTGGAACAAATATCGAAAGGCTGGATCATAAATTTATGTTTATGGATGATTTTCAGACGTACGTTAATGAATTAAAACTTACGATTCCAAACCTGATTATCTGCGGAGATTATAATATTTGCCACGAAGCAATTGATATTCACGATCCTGTTCGTAATAAAACAGTTTCTGGATTTCTTCCTGCAGAACGCGCGTGGTTAGATGGTTTTATGAAATCTGGTTTTATAGATAGTTTCCGTCATTTCAATAAAGATCCGCATCATTATTCTTGGTGGAGTTATCGTGCAGGCGCAAGAGGGAATAACAAAGGCTGGCGTATCGATTATAATTTAGTGAGCGATTCATTGGAAAGCAGATTAAAAAGAGCCGTTATACTTCCAGACGCTGTGCATTCAGATCATTGTCCGGTTTTAGTCGAAATTGACTAAAGTTTGGTATTGTTCTTGTTGAAAAGATTTAAGTTTTAAAATTGATATTGGCATTAAATTTTGAAATTTAAAATTATAAACGCCCCGAAATAAAAACCAATTAAGAAAGATGATTAAAAAAGCCTCCATCGGATTGCTAGTATTAGCCTTGTCCACAACGTCATGTGTTTCGAAGAAAATTTACAATGATTTAGAAACAAAGTATTCAGATTTAAAAAAAGAAAACCGATCTATTGTCGATGAAAATGAAAGTTTGAAGACAGCAAAAAATCAGTTAGAACTCGATCGTGATAAACTGACTAAGGATTTGGCCAGTACAAAAGACGATTTGGCTAAACAAAAAGCCGATCTTGTCGCAGAGCAGAAAAAATATAAAGTATTACAAGATTCATACAATGCTCTAGAGAAAAACAGCAATGATGCTTTAGAGAAAAACATGGCTAAAAACCGTGAATTGCTGGCGCAATTAGAAGCAAAAGGTAAAGCTCTTGCAGAGGAACAAGCTCGTTTAGATAAAACAGCAAGTCGCTTAAACGAACTTGAAGCTATGATTGCGGCAAAAGAAGAAGCAATGCGTAAATTAAAAGAAACTTTATCGAAAGCCTTAAACGGATTTGAAGGTAAAGGTTTAACAGTAGAACAGAAAAATGGAAAAGTATATGTTTCTATGGAAAACAAATTACTTTTTAATTCAGGAAGCTGGGCTGTTGGAACAGAAGGTAGAAAAGCAGTTGTAGAACTTGGAAAAGTTTTAGGAGATAATCCAGATCTTTCGGTTCTTATCGAAGGTCATACAGATGATGATCCGTATGCAGGTTCAGGACCAATTGCAAACAACTGGGATTTGTCTACTAAAAGAGCTACTGCAATTGTAAATATTTTGAGCGAAAATGCCAAAATAAACAAACAAAAATTAACAGCAGCGGGAAGAAGCGAATTTTCTCCATTAGCGAGCAATGCTACTGCAGAAGGAAAAGCGAAAAACCGTAGAATCGAAATCATCTTAACGCCAAGATTAGATGAAATCGCTGAAATGCTTAATAGTATTAATTAAAGGTTCTAAGGTTCTGAGGAACTAAGATGCTAAGATTTTAAAAGGGTTCAAAGTTTTACTTTGGACCCTTTTTTCTTCCTGCAAGGTTTTTAAAATCTTGTAGGTTTGATTCGGCTTATTTAGATTTAAAAGTTATACCAACAAGGTTTTGAAAACTTTGCAGGAACGCCTGCTAATAAACTTAGCGTCTTAGAAACTCAGTCCTTCAAAAAAATCTTGTACTTTTTTTAACCTTTGCCACATTTCGATTTGAATAATCCCTTTGTACCTTTGTTTCTTTGCAACTTTGAACCTTTAAGAAAAAAATGAAATACACAACATTACCCAACACCGACATAAAAGTTAGTAAAATATGCCTTGGAACGATGACTTTCGGGCGACAAAATACAGAAGAAGAAGGGCACGCTCAAATGGATTATGCTCTTGAAAGGGGAGTGAATTTTTTGATACCGCAGAAATGTATTCCGTTCCTGCGAGTGAGGCTACATACGGAAGTACAGAAAAAATTATTGGAACCTGGTTTAAAAAATCAGGAAATAGAGATAAAGTAATTTTAGCATCAAAAATTGCGGGTCCAAACGCGAATTTTGGATACATGCGTGAGAAGGTGGATTTTTCGCCTGCGAGTATAAAATATGCGGTTGAAAACAGCTTAAAAAGACTTCAGACAGATTATATAGATTTGTATCAAATGCACTGGCCGGAAAGAAAAACGAATAATTTCGGACAGCGTGCTTTTCACGGACACGATGATGTTTGGGAAGATAATTTTAGAGAAATCCTTGAAACGTTTGGCGGATTAGTCAAAGAAGGTAAAATCAAACATATTGGAGTTTCAAATGAAAATGCTTGGGGAATGATGCGTCTTTTGGAAGAAAGCAAATACAACAATCTGCCAAGAATCAAAACCGTTCAAAATCCGTATTCTTTGTTGAATCGTTTGTTTGAAGTAAGTTCTGCCGAAGTTTCGAAATATGAAAATGTTGGTTTGTTAGGATATTCACCTTTAGCATTTGGAGTTCTTACAGGTAAATTCTTAACGGGTGAAAGTCATCCAAAAGCGAGAGTTAATCTTTTTCCGCAATATACACGTTACAAAAGCGAACAATGTACGCAAGCAACAAAATTGTATCAGGACATCGCTAAAAAACATGGTTTAACGTTAACCGAATTGGCAATGGGATTTGTACTGCAGCGACCATTCTTGACAAGTTCAATTATTGGAGCTACCACTTTAGAACAATTAAAAGAAAATATCGATACAATTGATGTCGTTCTTTCTAAAGAAATCCTTGCAGAAATTGATGCTGTTCAAGCAATTATTCCTGATCCGGCGCCGTAATTGAGGGCAGGCTTTCTAGAAGATCAAGTCAGAAGGCAGGATAAAAAATTCCCGATGCACTTTGTATCGGGAATTTTTTTAAGTACTGGAATTTATAAATTTAAGCTCTGATCTTTAGGAAATCTGACTTTATAACTCATTCTGATTTTCTTGGTTTCACTTGGTTTTAGGTCAAATTGCCAAGTTAATATTCCTGTTTCTGTGTTCACCTTTGCGCTGTCGCTTTGCAATAGTTCAACCTCTATTTCTTTATTCGTGCTTAAAGGATATTGATCTTTCAATAACAATTCGACAATCTCTTTTTTATTGTTTCGGACAATTATGTCATATGTAAAAACTTGTTCTTTTTTTGAGGAGAAAAACTTAGTTCCTGATTTATCAGCAACTTTTTCGCGTTTAATAGAAACTTTTTTATCGCGACCCATGCTTAAATTGAGAGTGTCGCTTGTTTGATTTGGCTCTATAAAAGTTTTACCAACATACATACCTTCAAAAATAATATTGGCCTCGCCTCTTAGTAAATTGTATTTGCTGTAATCTGCAATTTCTGCTAAAAGGAAAGCTTCGTTTTCTGCTTTTGGTACAGCATAATATTTATAAGTTGCCGGGAGTTTTATTTCTTTTAGTGAAACACTGTGTATTTTTCCATTTGATAATATGTCATAAGGAATATCAATATCAAAAGAAACATTAAGCTGGTTTTCCTCAACAGTTGTGTAATTTGAAATAGATGATTCGGTCATAACTGGAGATGGAACAGGTGTTGCTTTTTCGACAACCTCATCATTAGTTTTTCTCATTGCTTGCAGATAAACTTTGTAACTGATTCATCCGGTTTTTTTGATTATAACCAAGGTTTGTTGGTACATAGTTTCTCAAAAACCATGAACTAAGCATTGGCGCTTGATTGTTTTGGTTGGGCAGTCCACTTGATAGCGTAAGTTTAACTTTTTTCCAGTCGATACCCGTATTCTGAATAACCTGAGCTTTGTACATCATATTTATTGATGATGATACTCCATCACTTCGTAAATCGTAAAAAGGCACCCAGGCGGCATCATTAGTTAAGTATGAAATATCCAAGGGAACTACACCCGCGGTAGTATTCATAATCTGAATAATTAATTTACCAGATGATGTCTTTTCTTCCTTTCCTTCATTTATTTGTAGTTTGTTTTGAAGTTTATATAGCGACTCATTTAATTTTTGCTCTTTTTCGTTAAGGTTGTTAATGTTATTGGCAATCTCGATTTGTTTATTTTTATAATAATCAACCATTTTTATTAATTCGGTTACATTTAAACCTGAGTTTACGCCTGAAATTTGTTGGTTTTTGTCTAAAAGCTCAATCGTTTTGGTTTCAGAATTAATTATATTTTGAACTTTCAGAATTTCTTTTTGAACCAAAGAAATGCTGTCCCTTACGCGTTTCAACTCTGGAGATTTTGTGTCAGATTCGTATTCTGATATGTAATTATTCGTAAACTGTACAGATAATACTGTAACATTTGATGGTGCACCAATCTGTATAGAACTTTCGTTTAGTGATGCTTGCGACATTTTTTATCACAATTTCAGTTGTTCCTGCTGGTAAGGTTACTGTCGCGGTCTGCGAAATTTCGGCGGCATTAAAGTATACTGTTGCTGATTTTACTTTAGCTGTTGTAAAAATTGGTTTTTGAGCTAATGCAAAAACACAAAATAGCAATAAAACAGATGTAGCTTCTTTTTTTTCATGATTAATTATTTTTTTTGCAAGATATAGATTACAAATATCAATAATTTTAGATGGATTATGACATGTTTGATACAAAGATTTCACTTGTTATGGAATATTTTAAAAAAAGCGCTGTATAACTCTAGATATACAGCGCTTTTTTTATGGGAATAAAAACGATTACAAATCAAATTCCTCTTCAATAGACAATAACGAATCATTTTTAATCGCAGTAGAATCTGGAACTTTAATTTTAATTAAAGATCGGGCGTTTCCTGAAATATAAACCGGCAATAAACCAATCGTATCCTCAGGAACCAAAAGACCGCGACGGAACATTAGGTTCTTTAGGAATTTCTGATTTTTTAATAGCATAATCTTTGAGATTGCCTTGGTCATTAAACTGATACATGAATTTTCTTGGTTTCGGAATAATCGTTGCCAAGTACAAACATTCGTCAACGTTTAAAGCCGAAGGACTTTTTTGGAAATAAAAATGACTCGCTTCACCAATTCCGTATACATTTGGTCCCCATTCGATAATATTGAAATAAACCTCTAGCATTCTTTCTTTGCTTACAATTCGGTTATTTTCTAAAATGTAAACCAATAAAATTTCTTCAAGCTTTCGCGAAAGCGTTTTTTCACGAGTCAAAAAGACATTCTTTATCAATTGCATACTGATTGTGCTGGCACCGCGAGAGAATTTTCTGGTTCTGATGTTTTTTAGAATCGATTGTTTGAAAGCTTCATTAATAAAGCCGCGATGTGAAAAGAATGACGGATCTTCTGTTGTTAAAACAGATTTTCTTAAGTAAGGGGAAATCTGGTCTAAAGGCGTATAATTCGGATTTGCATTTCCGACCAAAACAGGGCGCCGCAATACATTTTGAATAATCGCGCGGTATACAAATTCGCTATTTAATTTATTTAAATCGGCTTCGCCGTATTTGGTAATTCTTAAATCTTCCTTATTGAGTTTGCTGTCGAAAACAAGTGTATTAGGTTTGTTTTTGTTGAACTTGAAATCCAGTTTATAATTGAAATTTCCAGTTGCCTGCATTCCTTGAAAATGAGTAAATAAACCGTCTGGAAGCGAAACGATAAAATCCTGAGCTTTCATTTTCGGAATATCCATTTTTAAAGTATAAACCGTATCTTTTTCAGTATCATAAGAAATGTAAGGACGTACTTTAATTTTATTTAACTGCATTGTTGAAGTGCTGTCGATAGAAATAAAACTATCTCCCAATAAAAAGCGGTAATCAAAACGCGCATTTTTTATAACCACATCTTTACTCGCAATTTTTGGATGGTTGATTTTAAGATTCGCGATAGAAGTATAGCCGTCAATATGCAGTTCACTGCCGCTTTTATCAATGTTTTGAACATTTAATCGAATCGAATCAAAACTTGCTTTTAAGTTATAACGCTGGTCCAGATAAGGAACGCGGATTGCGCCAGTGTCTAAATTGAAAAATCGGATATCGGCTTTTTTATTTCTTGGATCTGCAAAACCTTTTATGTTCCAGCGCTGGTCAAAATCTTTTGCCTGTACATGCAGGTTGGTTTCTAGTTGTTTGTTGTTTAAAACTAATTTATTTACATCGACCGATGTTTGTTTTCCATTATCATCGATTTTGAATTTGAAGTTTTTCAAATCCATATCGGTCGGAACCAAATTCAAGAGTTTAGAAATGATTCTATAAGCAAAAGTACCATACTTACGTTTTTCGTTTGACTCTGATTCTTCTCGGTCTCTCTTCAAGAAAGCATCAAAATTTCGTTTTTTGCCTTTTTTGACCAATTGAATGTAACCATTATCAATTTTTAAAGTACCGACTTGAACATCGCCTATCAATAAACTGCTTAAACTTATGCTGGTTTCTACGTTTTTAATTTTGCATAATGTGTCCGCATTTATCGGTGCCAAAACCACATCTGTCAAATGTATAGTAGACAAGCCATCAAACGAAGCCGATTTTACAGAAAAATTACTGTTATATTCAACAGCCATTTTATGGGTTACTTTTGCAATTGCCTGCTTTAAAAGTGAATTTCGGAAATAATACAATCCGATGCAAAGCAAAACCAATACTACTCCTAGTATTTTTAATGCTTTGTATATTTTTTGTTTTGGAAAATTCATAGTGGTATTTTTATCAGAAATCAACCAAAAAGAATGCTGGCGACATCTTCTATTTTTGCTACAAGTTCAATTTTAATTCCCGTGTTTTTTAAAGCAATTTTATTGTATTTAGAAACAAAGATAGTATCAAAACCTAGTTTTTCGGCTTCCTGAATGCGTTGGTCTACACGATTTACAGGACGAATTTCGCCAGAAAGCCCAACTTCCCCGGCAAAGCAGAAACCTTTTCCAACAGGAATATCTTCATTAGATGAAAGAATGGCGGCTACAACTGCCAAATCAATTGCTGGATCATCAACAGAAATTCCTCCGGTAACGTTTAAGAAAACGTCTTTTGCTCCTAAACGAAATCCTGCTCTTTTTTCTAAAACAGCCAAAATCATATTTAGTCTTTTAGCATTATAGCCAGTTGTGCTTCGTTGTGGTGTTCCGTAAACTGCAGTACTTACCAACGATTGTATTTCGATCATTAACGGACGCATACCTTCAAGAGTTGTGGCAATTGCGGTTCCAGATAACTCCTCGTCTTTATGGGAGATCAAAATTTCAGAGGGATTGCTGACTTCTCGCAAACCACTTCCGAGCATTTCGTAGATTCCAAGTTCTGATGTAGAACCGAACCGATTTTTTAAAGAACGTAAAATTCTATAAATATGATTTCGATCGCCTTCAAACTGAAGAACCGTATCTACCATATGCTCCAAAATTTTGGGACCAGCAATGTTTCCATCCTTAGTAATGTGACCAATTAAGATTACAGGAATATTACTTTCTTTGGCAAATTTGATAAGTTCGGCAGTTGTTTCTCTAATTTGAGAAATACTTCCGGCTGTCGATTCGATATAGTCGGTATGCAGAGTCTGAATCGAGTCAATGATGACGACTTCAGGTTGAATGGTTTCAATCTGTTTGAAAATATTCTGCGTCTTAGTTTCCGTCAAAATATAGCAGTTGTCGCTATTTGGTGTTATTCTTTCGGCGCGCATTTTTATCTGTTTCTGACTTTCTTCTCCAGAAACGTATAATGTTTTATAAGGTAATTTTAGAGAAACCTGAAGCAAAAGCGTACTTTTTCCTATTCCAGGTTCTCCTCCTAAAAGTGTCAAAGATCCAGGGACAAGACCGTCGCCTAAAACGCGATTTAATTCGCCGTCAGTTGTATCCATGCGAACTTCCTGAGCAGAATCAATTTCGTTTATTTTTAAAGGTCTTGGCGCTTTGCCGGCTGGAGTAGATTCACTCTTCCAAGCCACTTTTTCTTGTTTTTGAATAATTTCTTCGGCAACCGTATTCCATTCTTTGCAGGCATTGCATTGTCCCTGCCATTTGGAATATTGCGTTCCGCAGTTTTGACAAAAAAAGGAAGTTTTAACTTTTGACATTATTTACTTTTTTTTCGAAAGTGTATTCATTTCGTCGATTTTCTCATACATCAAATCTTTGTTCAAATCTCCAATCGGCTCCATTTGCGAAGCGTTTTGGTATTTTTTTGAAGCATGTTTAGGATCGCCTTGTTTTTCATACATTAATCCTAGTTCATATTCTCCCAGCATAGCTTTTGGATAATTTACATTTCCTATTTCGGCCATTTTGCCTAACTCGCTGTAAGCATTATTTCTTAAAATAATATTTTCTATAACTTTAAAATCACTCATACGAACTGGAATTTGTACTCCCAGAACTTTTGACATTTCATTGTATTTGTTCTCCAGATATTCTGCATAACCAGATTGAAGAACGGCAATTTTATTGTTGTACTCGGCAGAATTTATTGGTCTGTAAACTTCAAAAATCTGATAAAGCGCACTTGGAATAGAATGCAGTACTTCTGTATAATGTGTTGTGCCTTTAAATAATTCGTATTTGTAATTTACTAACGGATTATTTGCGATTTTAATATTGCTGTCTAATTTTTCTATTGGTTCTTTTATTTTTTTAATATCGCCTTCAGAAGCAGATAGATAATAAAAGATAGGCTCTTTAATTTTGGCAAATTTTTCAGGAATACGAACTTCCATTTTTGGCGCTAATTCTGGACTGAAACAGATATAAGCATTGAAAATTGGATTTTCTTTGTATAAATAAAAATTGGCAAAACTTGCTGTTAAATCATGTCCGGCAATAATCCTGAAAGGAGAAGTGCGGTATTTTTTTTCAATGTATGGAATTAATTCTGCTCCAATAAATTCAAAAAACTGCGCCCCTTTTTCAAAAGGAAGTCCGTTGTTCTGGTCGATTGTTGTGTCGTCAAAACGTTCACCGTCTTTGTTTTGGTGAATTCCGATAATAATCATTTCTGGAATATCATCCCAATAAGAACCATAACTTACCGCTCCAGAAAACGGATCAAATAAGTAATCTCCATCTAATAAATAAAGAACAGGATATTTTTTGTCTTTGCTCGCCTCGTAAGAAGCAGGAAGTCCAATCGTAATTCTACGTTCTTCTCCCAGTTTTTCCGATTTAATATTATCAAACGTTTTTTGGGCAAAAGACGAGATTGAAATTAAAATCGCTAGTAGGTAAACTTTCTTCATGATTTGTGGCATTTCAGTGAATTAAAAAGTATTAAAAATAGTGTAGCAATATACTATTTTATTTGCTTCTTTGTTAAGCAGGTTTAAATTTGAAGCACAGTGTTTTAGAGTCAAAATCATTTCTGATTGAGACAAAAGAGGAGGTTTTTGTGCAAAATAACTTTTGACAAATAAGGGAAATTCTAAGAAAAAAGAAAAGATTAAGTCAGCGAATTGTCATTTTCGTTAGGGAAAATAATCCAAGGCTTGAAAGTTTTAGCTTCTTCAAATTCTAAGGTAGCATAAGAAATGATAATGATGATATCATCTTTTTGAACTTTTCTTGTCGCAGGACCATTCAAAGTGATTTCGCCTGAATTTTTTTCACCTTTAATAGCGTAAGTTTCAAAACGCTCGCCATTATTAATATTTACGATAGATACTTTTTCGCCTTCAATAATGTTTGAAGCCTCTAGTAAAGTTTCATCAATAGTAATACTGCCAATATAATTTAAATCGGCACCCGTTACTTTAACGCGATGAATTTTTGATTTTATAACTTGAATTTGCATGCTCGCAAAGTTAGATTAATTTAATGAAATGGTGTCAATCAGTCTTATAGAATTAACAAATACCGCTATAAATGCACGATATTTTTTATCATTCTCTTTCTGATCGATAGTTAAAAGTGTGGATTCGTCAGCAATGACAAAATATTCAAGTTCAAACTCTTTATTGTCTTTGAAAGAATTTTCTACAAATTCAACAGTTTCTTCTGGAGTTTGAGTTTGAAAAATGTCTTTTGCTTCGGTTAAAGTTTTGTAAATGATAGAAGCATCTTTTCGTTCCTGTGCAGTTAATCGTTCGTTTCGGGAACTCATAGCCAGCTGATTTTCTTCTCTAAAAATTGGACAGCCCACAATATTTACGGGTAAATTTGTTTTCTCGACCATCTTTTTAACAATCTGAAGTCGCTGAAAATCTTTCTCTCCAAAATAAGCATTTGTTGGAGTTACAATTTCAAAAAGTCTTTTTACGATTGTTCCAACGCCATTAAAATGCCCCGGCCTGAATTTTCCTTCCATTTGATTTTCCAATCCATCAAAATCAAAATCTTGAGAAATTGTGTTTCCTTCATAAATATCTTCAACAGAAGGTGCGTATAAAATGATTTTGTCACTTAATGTACGCATTTTCTTAATATCTTCTTCCAGTGTTCTTGGATATTTTGCCAGATCTTCAGGATTGTTAAATTGAGTTGGATTGACAAAAATGCTTACAACTGTATCGTCGTTTTCTTTTAACGAACGCCGCATTAAAGCCAAATGACCTTGGTGTAAAGCGCCCATTGTAGGTACAAATCCAATAGTTGAATTTGCGGTTTTGATAGTTTTAAGATAGGCTATCAAAGTCGCTTTACTGTAGAAAATATGCATTGAGGTATTATTAAAATTTAGTGCAAACATAATATATTAGTTATAAACTGCATAAATTTTTGTAATTTTGCGACGTTTTTATTACCAAAATTAAGTAAAATACTATTATGAAAGATAAGAGGATATTATATGTATCATCTGAAGTCGTGCCTTATTTGGCTGAAAATGAGGTTTCTTTAATGTCTTATGACGTTCCAAAAATGATTAACGATCAAGGCGACCAGATAAGAATTTTCATGCCAAGATACGGGAATATCAACGAGAGAAGACATCAACTGCATGAAGTAATTAGACTTTCTGGGATGAATTTGGTAGTGAATGATTTAGATATGCCATTGATTATCAAAGTTGCATCAATTCCAAAAGAAAGAATTCAGGTTTACTTTATTGATAATGATGAATACTTTAAACGTAAAGCAACCTTTGCAGATGAGGAGGGTGTTTTATATCCTGATAATGACGAAAGAGCAATTTTCTTTGCAAAAGGTGTTGTTGAAACAGTAAAGAAATTAAACTGGGTTCCGGATATTATTCACGTTCACGGCTGGCTTGCGACTATGCTTCCAATCTACATGAAGCATTATTACAAAAATGAAGCATTATTTTCTGAAACTAAAATTATTACTTCTGTTTACGGACAGTCGTTTGATGAAAATTTAGATTTGGAGATGATAAATAAAGTTAAATTTGATGGTGTTCCTCACGAAGCTGTTTCAGATTTAGAAGTTCCAAATTACGAGAATGTTTTAAAAGCTAGCATATTACACTCTGATGGAGTAATTATAGCATCAGAAAATGTTTCTCCAAGTTTAACAAAATTTATAGAATCTTCAGGAAAACCTTTTTTACCTTTCGCCCCGAAAGATGCATTTGCTGACGCTTATACAAATTTCTACAGAACGTTTGGACTTTAAATTTTAACTTTATTATAAAACATGTATAATACTTCTTTTATTAAGAAATTTCTTTTAGCTTTAATTGTTGTTTGTTTATATTCTTGCGATAAAGATTTTAATGCAATTGGTGATGGTTTAATTGGGGATGATCATTTTGGTCTTGAACCAGAAGAATATAGTGTTTTAGCTTTTAATCAAGAAGTAACTCCTGTTCAGTCTAATAACCTGCCTGTAAATGCTTTAGGTATTTTTACTAATCCGTTGTTTGGTACTACTACGGCTAACTTTGCTACACAAGTAGGACTTGTTTCTTATGCGCCAACAATTGGTGAGTCACCTGTAATTGAAAGTGCGGTACTTACTATTCCTTATTTTAATCATGTAACTGCCACTGGTACTGATGGAGCAAATACATATGTGCTGGATTCGATCTATGGAGGTCAAGGAAAGGATTTTAAATTAAAGTTGAGTGTATACGAGTCGGGTTATCAAATGAGAAGCAGTTATTTTAGCGATGGTTCTCAATTGCCTCAATTCTACTACACAGACCAAAACAATGATTTTTTTAGTAATGCAAATAAGGTATTGTTGAATAATGGGCCAGTTCAAGAAAATGAAGAATTCTATTTTGATCCTGCTGAAATTGTAACTAAAACGACTGATCCAGATACTAAAGTGGAAACAGTTACAAGAACGGCACCGCAAATGGTGCTTAATCTTAGAAAAGAATTTTTTCAAGAAAAGATTTTAAATGCAGCGAAGATCGAAGCTGTCTAGCGAGGACCTTTTTCAAGAGTATTTTAGAGGTTTATATTTTATGGTCGAAAAATCTGGAGCTAATAGTAATATGGCCATGATGGATTTTTCTAAAGGTGTGATTACTATTAAATATAAAGCAAAAACTGCCGCAACAACAGATGGGGAAGCTACTGAAGACAAACAGATTTTAGTGAATTTAAAAGCTGGTGTTTCTACTGCTATTACAAATACAGCTAGTTTTCTTCAAGATGATCGAGAAGCTAATTATCTAAGTGCTGTAACAACAAATGTGAATAAAACCGAAGGTGACGAAAGACTGTATTTAAAAGGTGGTCAAGGTTCTTTAGGGGTTTTGAAACTTTTTAATCCGACGGACGTACTTAGTTACAATGTTGATGGTACTGTGAAAGATGGAGCGAATCAGGTTCCTGATGAATTAGACGAAATTAGAAACAATGTTATCTATAAAAACTGGAAAGTAAACGAAGCAAATCTTGTTTTTTATATTGACGCTGATAAAATGGGTACTACAAAAGCGCCACAGAGAGTTTACTTGTATGATTTAACCAATAATACTGTTTTGGCAGATTATTCTGCAGACCCTGCAGATCCTTTTGGCGGTTTGATTATTCTTGATTCTGATAAAAAAGGAAAAACCTATAAACTTAGAATTACAAGTCATATTCGTAATCTTATCAAAGATGCGACAGCTAAAAATGTTGATTTAGGAATAGTTGTTTCTCTAAGTGCTGGGGTTGTTGCCTCAAATGCACTAAAGCAAAAGAACGAAACTATATCACAAGCGCCGAGAACATCGGTTATGAGTCCTTTAGGTACGATCTTATATGGCGGAAAAGCTTCTGTTCCAGATGATAAAAGATTAAAACTTCAGGTCTACTATACGAAACCAAATTAATAAATATATATGTGTGGAATTGTTGGATATATCGGTCATAGAGACGCTTATCATATTGTAATCAAGGGGCTAAAGCGACTTGAGTACAGAGGGTATGATAGTGCCGGTGTTATGTTGTACGACGATGAGTCGGGTATTAAAGTTTGTAAAACAAAAGGTAAAGTGTCAGACCTTGAAGCTAAAGCTGAAGAAGGTTTTACAATAAATGGAAATATTGGAATTGGACATACACGTTGGGCAACACATGGTGTTCCGAATGATGTAAATTCACATCCTCATCTTTCAAATTCTGGAGATCTTGCGATTATTCATAATGGAATTATCGAGAATTATGCTCCACTAAAAGAAGAACTTATAAAAAGAGGCTATACTTTTAAATCGGATACAGATACGGAGGTTTTAGTTAATTTAATAGAAGAAGTTCAGAAGAAAGAAAAGATTAAATTAGGTAAAGCAGTTCAGATTGCATTGAATCAAGTTGTTGGAGCATATGCAATTGCTGTTTTTGATAAAAAAAATCCAAACGAACTTGTTGCGGCTAGATTAGGAAGTCCATTGGCAATTGGAGTTGGTGAAGGAGAGTATTTTATTGCTTCTGATGCATCGCCATTTATCGAATACACTTCTAATGCAGTGTACTTGGAAGATGGAGAAATGGCAAATATTAGACTGCACAAGCCAATCAAAATTAGAAAAATTAAAGATGACTCTTTAGTTGATCCTTATATTCAGGAACTTCAATTAAATTTGGAGCAGATTGAAAAAGGCGGCTATGATCATTTTATGCTAAAAGAAATCTACGAACAGCCAAGTGTTATTAAAGATACTTACAGAGGCAGACTTCATGCAAATGAGGGGATTGTTCAAATGGCAGGTGTAGAAGATAATATTGAAAAATTCTTAAACGCTAAGCGAATTCTAATTGTTGCGTGCGGAACTTCTTGGCATGCAGGTTTAGTAGCAGAATATATCTTTGAAGAGTTTACTCGTATTCCTGTTGAAGTAGAATATGCATCTGAATTCAGATATAGAAATCCAATTATCAATAAAGATGACGTAGTTATAGCTATCTCGCAATCTGGTGAGACTGCAGATACTATGGCGGCTATAAAACTGGCTAAAGAAAACGGAGCGTTTGTATTTGGAGTTTGTAACGTTGTTGGTTCTTCTATTTCTAGAGAAAGCCATGCAGGTGCTTACACGCATGCTGGACCAGAAATTGGAGTTGCTTCTACAAAAGCATTTACTACTCAGATCACTGTTTTAACTATGATCGCTTTAAGATTAGGAAAAGCAAAAGGAACATTATCAAACACAGATTTCCGTACATATCTTCAAGAATTGGAAATCATTCCTGAAAAAGTAGCTGAAGCATTGCAGACTAATGATAAAGCAAAAGAAATTGCGTACGCTTTTAAAGATTCGCCAAACTGTCTTTATTTAGGTAGAGGATATAATTTCCCAGTTGCTTTAGAGGGTGCTTTAAAGTTAAAAGAGATTTCATATATCCATGCCGAAGGTTATCCAGCAGCGGAAATGAAACACGGTCCAATTGCTTTAATTGATGAACTTATGCCAGTTATTGTTATTGCGCCTAAACAAGGGCATTATGACAAAATCGTAAGTAACATCCAGGAAATTAAATCAAGAAGTGGTAAAATTATTGCTGTTGTTACTAAAGGTGATACACAAGTTCGTGAATTGGCAGATTATGTAATCGAGATTCCTGAAACTTCAGATGCGTTGTCTCCATTAGTTACGACAATTCCGTTACAATTACTTTCTTATTACATAGCTGTAATGAGAGGTTGTAATGTTGATCAGTCGCGTAACTTAGCAAAGTCGGTTACAGTAGAATAGATTTATTTTAAAATATAAATATGTTAAAAAAGCGAGATTTAGGTCTCGCTTTTTTTTATTGTCAAATTTTTTTTTCGGGTTATGCATTTTTATGAATTTTTCAGTTTTTTGTCAAAAATTTATATGTATGCATAGTAAATTGGTTTTTCTTCTCGTTTTCTTTGTTTTTATTACAACAAATTCAATTAGCAAATAGTTAAAATATTGTACAAATACATGATAAATATTAATTTTATTTAACGTTTTTTTATGTATATGGAAATATTTGTTTATTTTGGCTATATATACTAACAAAAAAACTAACCCAATGAGAGTCTACTTGCTAATTATGTTGTTATTCAGCGGAATATCCTTTGCGCAGAATACAATAACAGGTTCGGTTACAGATGGTAACAAACAATCTATTCCCGGTGCCAACATTGTTGTTGTCGGTGATAATAGTGGTGCTTCCACTGATTTCGACGGATCATTTAAATTGACGACAAATACTAAACTGCCTTTTTCTGTAAAAGTTTCTGCCGTGGGATTTGAATCAAAAACGATTAATGTAACCACAGTTAATCAAAAATTGAATGTAATTTTAATAGATGAAGAAACTAAATTAGATGAAATAGTAGTTTCTGCTTCTAGAACACCAGAAAGGGTTTTAGAATCTCCAGTGACAATTGAAAGAATGGGTATTCAGGAAATTAAAAGAACGGCTTCTCCGACTTTTTATGATGGTTTAGAAAATATGAAAGAGGTACAAATGAATACCAGTAGTATGTCTTTCAAATCAATTAACACCAGAGGATTTGCCGCCGTTGCCAATACTCGTTTTATGCAGTTGGTAGATGGTATGGATAACTCTTCTCCTTTGTTGAATTTCGTTTTAGGAAACATGATTGGAGTTTCGGAAATTGATGTGCAGAGTGTAGAGCTTCTTCCAGGTGCTTCATCTGCATTATACGGTGCGAATGCATTCAATGGAATTTTATTTATGACGAGTAAAAGTCCGTTTACAAATCAAGGAATTTCTGCTTATTTCAAATATGGTGCAACTTCTCAAGAAGTCGCGGGTACAAATAGTTATTATGATTTTGGTGTTCGATTTGCTCACGCCTTCAATAAATATTTTGTCGCGAAAGCTAACTTCACTTATATGCAGGCTACAGATTGGTATGCTACAAATTATAATGATAAAACAAGAAATGGTTTAGATAGAACAGATCCAAGTTATGATGGTATAAATGTTTATGGTGATGAAGCTTCGACAAACATTAAAGGAGTTGGTTTAAAGCTGGAATCAATGGGAATAATTCCTATAGGAGCATCTAATCTTCTGCCAAATTCAATTGTAAGCAGAACTGGATATAATGAAATAGATTTGACTGATAATAAAGCGACAAATACGAAGATTGACTTTTCTCTTCATCTACGACCATTTGCAGATGAAAGATTCGAAGTTATTTGGCAAAGCAAATTTGGTAATGGTAATGCAGTTTACCAAGGGGCTAATAGATACTATCTTAATGATTTTTTTATGCGAGCAACATAAATTAGAACTCAAAGGGAAAAACTTTTTCGTTAGAAGTTATATGACTACTGAAGATGGAGGAAATTCTTATGATATGGTTTTTACGGGTATTAATGTAAATAGAAAATGGAAAGACGATAATACTTGGTTTGGTCAGTACGCAGGAGCATATATTCAAGGCACTTTGGCTGGTATGACACCGCAGACAGGCGCATGCGCGGGTAGAGCAACTGCGGATACAGGTCGTTTTTTACCTGGAACAGTGGAGTTTAAAAACGCTTTTAATCAAGTTATAAATGAGGAAGATGTTCTTTCTGGGTCAAAATTGGTAGATAACTCAAAAATCTATCATTCTGATGCAAACTATAACTTTAGAGATTTAATAAAATTTGCCGAAATTCAGGTTGGAGGTTCGTTTAGGGCGTATGAGTTGAATTCTCATGGTAGAATTTATACGGATGCAAATGGTCCAATCAATTATAATGAGTATGGAACGTATGCTCAATTGATGAAAAAATTCATGGATGACAGATTGAAGTTTACGGGGTCTCTTCGTTATGATAAATCTAAAAACTTTGATGGAAACTTTTCGCCACGTTTGTCTTTAGTATATTCAGGTGGAGAGAAGAGAAATCACAATTTTAGAGGATCTTTCCAAACCGGTTTTAGAAATCCTTCAACTCAAGATCAGTATATCGGGTTTAATATTGGAAGTGCTGTGTTGATTGGTTCTGCGCCAGACAACTTAACTAGATTTAGTGAGACATTTGCATTAAGCGCTGAAGGGCAGTCTTACAGCAATGGCAGTGCTACAAAAGATATGACAGGTGTAGATGCTTATGGTAACTCTTACTTAGCGAGTTCGGTTAGTGCTTTTTCTGCAATGGCAGGAAGTAATCCAATCGCATGGCGACATTATTAAAAAAATCAACAGCCAATTATGTAAAACCTGAGGAGGTAAAAGCGTTTGAGGTAGGGTACCGTTCTGTTTTTGAAGGTATGTCTGTTGATCTTAATGCTTATTATAATATCTACAATAACTTTATTGGGAATTTAAATGTAATTGCTCCTTATTACGGAACAGCTCAAGATAATCCAAATCTTGTCGCGGGAACTACAGATGCAGGTGTTCAATCAGTAAGAGCTATTCAAAATGGAGAATACAGAGTGTATCAATTGTATACTAACTCAGATGTCGAAATACATTCATTAGGTTTTGGTGTTGGGCTTTCTAGAAAAATAATTTCTGATTTTGAATTAGGTGTAAATTACAACTATGCTCAATTTGATTTTGATCAAGAAAAAGATGCGAGTTTTGAAGCTGGTTTTAATACGCCAAAACATAGAGTTAAAATGTCAATTGGAAATGATAAACTGTTTAAAAATTTCGGATTTAGTGTAAGTGGAAGATGGAATAGCGAATACGAATGGCAGGCAGGTTTTGCTGATGGTATAATTAAATCTGCAACTGTAATTGATGCTCAGATAAATTATGGAATTCCAAAATTGAAATCGGTTGTAAAATTAGGTGCGGCAAATATTGGTGGAAAAGAATACTATCAAGTTATCGGAGCAGGATTAATCGGACAACAGTATTTTGCTTCTTGGACTATTAACCCATAATTGATTATTAACTTAAAGTAAAATTCATTATTTAGGTTTCTGAATTAATAATTTGGAAATAGATAATTTTAAAATATAGAAATTATGATAAAAAATTTCAAGTGGCTTGTATTGGTTTCATTAACCTTTATGGCTTGTAATAGTGATGATGATGTGGTTGTTCCTGTAGATTCATCTGATGGTAAACCTTTGACAGCTGGAAGTGCAGATTTTTCTAAATATGTTGCACTAGGAGATTCTTTTGCGGCGGGTTTTAGTGATAATGCTTTATTTATTAAAGGGCAGGAAGGGGCTTATCCGAATATTTTAGCGCGCAGTTTACTTTAGTTGGAGGAGGAGAATTTAAAACGCCTTTTTCAAATGATAATATAGGAGGATTGTTATTGGGTGGAAGTGTTATTTTTGGTCCTAGACTATATTTTAACAGCACTCCAACTCCAGTTGAAGGAACTCCGACAACAGAAGTTACAGCACATTTGTCTGGAACTTTTGGTAATTTAGGAGTGCCTGGTGCTAAAAGCTTTCATTTGCTGGCTCCTGGTTATGGTAATCCTGCGGGTGTGGCCACGGGAACAGCGAATCCTTACTTTGCCCGTTTTGCATCAAGTACAACAACTACAGTTTTGGCAGATGCTTTAAGTCAGAACCCTACTTTTTTTTCTTTATGGATTGGAGGGAATGATGAATTAGGTTATGCAACTGCAGGTGGAGATCCAACTGTAAATCCTTTGACGCCAACTGCTACTTTTGATGCTCGCGTATAAGGCTTTGGTTGGGCGACTCGTTTCTGGAGGAAGAAAAGGAGTTGTGGCTAATTTGCCAGTTATTACAACGTCGCCTCATTTTCATGTGATTACGTATAATCAGTTGACGCAAGCTAATTTGAGTGTAGGCGGAGTTAGTTTGGTTAGTACATTAAATGCTCAATTGTACGGGCCTTTACATAATGCTTTGGCTTTTTTAGGACAAGGAAATAGAATTAATCTTTTGTCTGCAACAGGAAATAATCCGTTGTTAATTGTAGACGAAACGTTACCTGATCTTTCGGCAAATTTAAGAGCGGTTTTAATGGGTGGCGGATTAGATGCTACTACTGCTACGGTGATGGGACAGATTTTTGGAAGAGCCAGACAGGCGCTTCCTACAGATTTAATTGTTTTGGGTGCTTCATCTAGAATTGGGAAAGTTCCAAGTGTAGCGGCTGACGGAATTGCTTCGCCTTCGCCATCTTTGTCGCAATTAGGGGTTACTTTTCCTTTGCCAGACAGGTATGTTTTACTGCCTTCTGAAGTGGCGGAAATAGGAGTGGCTACTGCGGCTTATAATTTGACTATAAAAACTGTTGCCGAGGCAAACGGTTTGGCTATTGTCGATGCAGAATCAATAATGGCTGATTTAAATAAGCCAAACGGAATTACAATGAATAATTTTACATTGAAAGCGACATTTGTTACCGGTGGAATGTTTTCGTTAGACGGAGTTCATCCCACTCCAAGAGGATATGCATTTATTGCTAACAAATTTATTGAAGCGATTAATGTTAAGTATGCTTCAAACTTAAAAGGTGTGGATATTGGTAATTATCAGGTTTTGTTTCCTGCTAAATTGTAATAAAAACTATTTTAACTTCAAAAAACCGCTCATTTTTAGGATGCGACGGTTTTTTTTCTTTTGCTTAAAAAAATGCCGTTTTTGTTATTTTTTAAGGAAGTTTTATGAATCAAACAAAATCATGGTATTTTTTATGAAAAAAAAATTGATTTTATATTTTAAAAAATTATCTTTGCGCTCTGAAAAAAGAGGTATTTTCGATAAACCTAAATAGCTATTTAATAAATACATAAGTAATGTCAAAAGTAATAGGAAAAGTTGCTCAAATCATTGGACCAGTAGTAGACGTAGTTTTCAACGGTAAAGATGTTGAACTTCCAAAAATTTATGATTCACTAGAAATCACTAAAAAAGACGGAACTATTTTAGTTCTTGAAGTACAATCTCACATTGGAGAAAACACTGTTCGTACAATCTCTATGGACTCTACAGACGGTTTGTCAAGAGGATATGAAGTAGTTGGAACAGGAAATCCAATCCAAATGCCAATCGGTCCGGATGTATACGGAAGATTATTTAATGTAATTGGAGATGCGATTGATGGTTTAGGAAACTTGCCAAAAACAGGTGAAAACGGTTTGTCTATTCACAGACAAGCTCCTAAATTTGAAGATTTATCAACTTCATCTGAAGTTTTATTCACAGGTATCAAAGTAATCGATTTGATCGAGCCTTACGCAAAAGGAGGTAAAATTGGATTGTTTGGTGGTGCAGGTGTTGGTAAAACAGTATTGATTCAGGAGTTGATCAACAATATTGCAAAAGGTCACGGTGGACTTTCAGTATTCGCTGGAGTAGGTGAAAGAACACGTGAAGGAAATGACTTACTTCGTGAGATGTTGGAGTCAGGAATTATTAAATACGGTGATGATTTCATGCACTCTATGGAAAATGGAGGATGGGATTTATCTAAAGTAGATATGCCAGGAATGAGAGAGTCTAAAGCTACTTTCGTTTTCGGACAAATGAATGAGCCTCCTGGAGCTCGTGCACGTGTGGCACTTTCAGGATTATCTATTGCTGAGTATTTCCGTGATGGAGCTGGATCTGATCAAGGTAAAGATGTATTATTCTTCGTTGATAATATCTTCCGTTTTACACAAGCAGGTTCTGAAGTATCAGCACTTTTAGGTCGTATGCCATCTGCGGTAGGTTACCAACCAACTTTGGCAACAGAGATGGGAGCTATGCAAGAGCGTATTACATCTACAAACAAAGGATCTATTACATCTGTACAGGCGGTTTACGTTCCTGCGGATGACTTAACTGACCCGGCGCCGGCAACAACGTTTGCTCACTTAGATGCTACAACTGTATTGTCTCGTAAAATTGCTGAGTTAGGTATCTATCCTGCGGTTGACCCGTTAGATTCTACTTCAAGAATTTTAACTCCTCAAATCTTAGGAAATGAGCACTATGACTGTGCACAAAGAGTAAAAGAGATTCTTCAAAAATACAAACAATTACAAGATATCATCGCGATTCTTGGTATGGAAGAGTTATCTGAAGAAGATAAATTATCTGTATCTAGAGCACGTCGTGTACAACGTTTCTTGTCTCAGCCTTTCCACGTTGCGGAGCAATTTACAGGTATCCCAGGTGTATTAGTTGATATTAAAGATACTATCAAAGGATTTAACATGATTATCGATGGTGAGTTAGATCACCTTCCAGAAGTCGCTTTCAACTTGAAAGGTTCTATTCAAGATGCAATCGAAGCTGGAGAAAAAATGTTAGCTGAAGCATAATCAAGCAAAGCTTGATAAACATCAAAAATAAAAATTCCAAATTCCAATATTGGGATTTGGAATTTTATAATTTGGAACTTTAAAAAACAGTTATGATTTTAGAAATAGTATCACCAGAAGCTAAATTATTTTCGGGAGAAGTAACATCGGTTACTTTGCCAGGAGTTGATGGAAGCTTTCAGATTTTAAATCATCACGCGCCAATTGTTTCTATTTTAGAAGAAGGAACGATTAAAATTGCGACTCCAAGCTTCAGTTTTTCTAAGGAAGCAGTTGATAAATTCAAGAGAGTAAATGACCAAACTTATACTTTAGAGATTAAGTCAGGAACTATCGAGATGAAAAACAATAAAATAATTGTATTAGTTGACTAAAACAATTTTACAATAAGCAAAAAGCCAGACAGATTTGTCTGGCTTTTTTGTTTTTACTTCTGGAAGATTAATGTATTTTAAACAGCAGATTCTTTAGTCAGCTGTATATTTTGTCGTAACTTCAATTTTATAACTTTGCTTTATGAAACTGCCTGACAACCTCAATAATAAAATAGAAAATTATAAGCGACGACAATCTGCTTCGAAAACCGCCTGCATTTAATAATGTAGTTGATTTTGCTTCTAATGATTATATTGGGTTTGCAAAATCGGAAGTTATATTTAGAAATGTTCATGCCTATTTGGTGGAAAACGAAATATTTCAAAACGGTTCTACAGGTTCAAGATTGATTTCTGGAAATCATTCTCTTTATCCAATTGCGGAAAATTTTATAGCCCAATTTCATGATGCAGAAACTGCTTTAATTTTTAATTCGGGTTACGATGCCAATATTGGTTTTTTTAGCGCTATACCGCAGGGAAATGATGTTGTTTTGTATGATGAACTCTGTCATGCATCAATAAAAGATGGAATTGCAATGTCTAGTGCTCAATCCTATAAATTTATCCACAATGATTTTGAAAATTTAGAAGAGCTGATTCTTAAATTTCAAGGTTCAGCGATTTATATTGTTACTGAAAGTGTCTTTTCAATTGATGGAGATACTCCCAATTTGGAAGAATTGATAATGCTTTCAGAAAAATACAATTGTTATCTAATTGTTGATGAAGCGCACACACTTGGTGTTTTTGGAGAAAGAGGAGAAGGTCTTATTCAATACCTTAAATTACAGGATAAAATTTTTGCTAGAATTATGACATTCGGAAAAGGTTTAGGATGTCAAGGTGCGACGATTTTAGGATCTGCTGAACTCAAAGAATATCTTGTGAATTTTGCAAGAAGTTTTATTTACACAACGGGTTTGTCTCCAAATGCTGTCGCGACAATCTTTACAGCTTATCAACAGTTAGAGTTGGAAAATGAAGCAATTCAAAAACTTCGCGAAAATATTATATATTTCAATCAGCAGAAAAATTTATTAGGGCTAAAACCAATGTTTGTGCACAGTAAATCTGCGATACATTCTGCTATTGTTCCCAGCAATGAAAACGTAAAACAGCTGGCACAAGAACTTCAAGATAAAGGATTCGATGTGCAGGCATTTCTTTCACCAACCGTTCCAGAAGGTCAGGAGCGTCTGCGTTTTTGTATTCACAGTTTTAATTCTCATGAAGAGATTAATCAGGTTTTAGAATTGGTAAGGGATTTTATTTTTTAATTATGGAAGAAGAATTTAAGTTGGTTCAAAGTTATCAATATTCATCAGAAGCGCTCATATTTAGTGGTAAGCTGGAATCTGAAGTAATTGAAGTTTACATTCGTGATAATCATGTTGTAGATTCAAATCCGATTTGGAGCAACGCCGTTGGAGGAGTTAAACTCTTCGTTGAAAGTAAAGACTTTAAAAGAGCAAATGAAATTCTATTATCAGTAAGCCAATATTCCTTAGACGAAAAAAATAATTTAATTAAATGTCCTAAATGCGATGCAGAACAAGTAGAAATGGTTACTTCAATAAAAGATATTAAATCATTTTTAGCATTTCTTCTTTCACTGCTTTTTGTTGTGATGCCTTTTTACTCAAAATATAGATATAAGTGCAATAATTGTAAAGCTGAATTTTAGATAAAAAATGTTTCCAAAATCCTCTTTTTATGGATTTTAAAAAAGTTTACAGTTTTTTTGTAACATTTTGATTATTCGATTACTTACGAGTAGTAATCAAATAAACCAAATATAATATGAAAACAATCTTTCAATCCACAATAGCAGTATTTCTATTCTTTTTCATTGTTGCTGGTACAGCACAGACAAAATCTCCAAAACTCCAAAATTCTCTGCTTTGGGAAGTTTCAGGAAAAGGTCTTCCTAAACCGTCTTACTTATATGGAACCATTCATATGATTTGTTCAAAGGATTATTTTTTATCCGAAAAGGCAAAAAAGGCATTTGAAGCTTCAGACAAATTATTTTTAGAAATCAATTTTACAGATCCTGCAGAAATGAGTCAGATGCAGCAATTGGCGATGGGAAAAGAACCACTTAGTAAAAAATTAAGCCCAGAACAATTGGCAAAATTAGATGTAATTTTAAAAAAGAGCACCGGAATGAATGTACAGCAAGTAGACAGCTTTAGTCTTTTGACTGTCTTGAGTTTAATTTCTATGAAAAGTTTTGGCTGTGCGGACCTTAAGTTTTATGAAATGGAATTTTCAGATGCGACTAAAAAAAGAAATGTTCCCATTTTTGGTCTTGAAACTGTTAAATCGCAATTTGAAATTCTGGAAAATGCTTATTCAAATGATGAGGTTTTAAAGCTTCTGGAAGAATCAACTTCTGAGGAAACGGATGGATTAGTTACTGCATATAAAAATGAAAATATTGACGCTATGTATGCTTTAACAACCGATGAAAAATTTACCAGCGAGAAAACAAAAAAGCAGATTCTTGATAATAGAAATGTAAACTGGGTAAAAGCAATGCCTGAATTAATGAAGCAAAATGGTGTTTTCTTTGCAGTTGGAGCGGGACATTTGGGAGGTGAGCTTGGCGTTATTAATTTATTGAGAAAAAAAGGATACACTGTAAAACCTGTAATGAACTGAATCTGTTTTGAAAGAGAAAGAACAAGAATTTTTGAATCGGATAGAAAGCCATAAGGGAATTTTGTATAAAGTTTCTAAGATGTATATGGATAATTCTGATGATCAGCAGGATTTGTTTCAGGAAATTGTCTGCCAGCTCTGGAAGTCGTATGATTCTTTTCGAAATGAAAGCCAGTTTTCAACCTGGATGTATAGAGTTGCAGTAAATACAGCCATTGTGTTTTTAAAGAAAGAAAAGCGAAAGGTTGATAAATATGAAATCGCTTCAGAGAATATAAAGGAAGACGAAAGTGATGCTCATATAAAAGAAAGTCAGCTGGATCATTTTTATAAGGCGGTACAAAAACTGGAAAAAATCGATAAGGCCATAATTTTCTATCAATTAGAGGGTTTCTCTCATAAAGAAATAGGTCAGAATCTCGGAATTTCAGAAGGAAATGCCAGAGTAAAATTAAACAGAGCGAAAGAAAAATTAAAAGAAATTATAAAAAATCAGGGATATGGATTTTAACGATATACAAAATGCCTGGAATAACGAAAAACCTGAAAATGTTATTCTGCCGAAAGACTTAGAAAAAATCCAATCTGCTAATACGCCATTGGATAAAATTAAAAAAAATCTAAAAAATGAATTTATTTACCAAATATTTTCTGTTGTTTTAATAGGGATAGTTCCTTTGATATGTAGTTTTTCACCGAAAATAACTTTGTTGTATTATTTGCTTTACAGTCTTTTCGTAGCAGTTTGCGTGTTCTATCTGGCAAAATTTTATTTCTTTTACCAACGATTGAATAAAACAGCTTTGACGACAAAAGATAGTTTGTATGAGACCTATTTTGATATTAGATTAAATATGGAATTGTACAAAACGTTTGGTTTTGCTTTAACACCGTTTTTAGTTTTGTATTTACTGGGTTTTTACTACTATACATTTACAAAAATACCAGGATTTTTGGATCATGAATTCTCTAATGGACAATTGTTTGGATTCTTTTTGATTGTTGTTTTTGTAGTGCTTTTTATGGGGGTTTCTTTAGAATGGTGGGTTCATAAATTTTATGCAAAATCTGCCAAAGAAATAAAGAAAGTAATTGACGAATTAAAAGAAGAATAAAAACAAGAAACCCATCAAATTTTGATGGGTTTCTTGTTTTATGAATTAATCGATTATTATCTTTTTTGTCGAAACATGACCGTTTTGTAAACTGGTTTTTACCAGTAAAACTTGATTTCCGGTCTGCAAATTCGAAATTTGGAATTCTGTGCTGTTGATTTTCTTTTTGCTGAATATTTCCTGACCTAGTACATTATAAATAGTTACATCATTGATTGCTTCTTTTGAAGCAGTAATTTTTACTATTTTATTTTTGACTGAAACTATAATTCCATCTGAAATATTTTCAAAATCGTCTGTTCCTAATGTTTTAGAAGTATAACGAATAACAAAACGACTGTTGAAAGATCCTTCAGTTGTTGTAAACTTATAATTTTCCAGACGAAGATTTGTTGTTTTTCCGGTTTCCTTATCTTCTAAATAAACATCTTGATTATCAAAAATTCCATCAGCATGATCGATTGAAATGGTGTAAGCACCTTTAGCTGATAATTTATATCCTAACGGAACTTCGTCGCTTTTTTCAAATGGAAGTGTACGTCCTTGTATGGTTAGTTTTTTGTTGCTGTTGATGCTGTAAAAATCAACAAATGTATTTGCTCCCATCGAAACAGCATCGTAATTAACGTCGATTGTGTTTGTTGCTCCTTGGATATATCCTACCAGAATTTGTTTGAAAACACCGTCAGTATTTGCAAAATTCAGCCAGACACGATTTTTCTCAATACCTGCAGATTTAGCTGTTTTATAAAACTGGCTGTTGTCGCCAGGTAAACGAATATCATTATTAAAGATCACTGTACCTGAAGCCGGTCTTGCAATGAATCCCTGAGCATATTGCAATATATCCTTGAAAAGGCAATCCGCTTCCGCCTACAGTAGCTCCAGAGCTATTGTAAACTGTAAAGTCACCATTGTAGTAGTATTTACCATCTGCAGGGTTCAGCACAGGAAGTGCTTCATGTCCCCAGAAATATAAAGAACCTAAAGTTAAATTGTCAAGCATTAATTCATCCGCATCAATAGCAGAAGGATAAGGGTTTCCAATTAGATTCCATTTTCCACTTGCAACTGGAACGGGGTAATCTCCGTTATTAGGAACACCTGTAAATACAGCAGTAAAATTCTGTGGAGTGGTTAGATCAAAACTCTGTGGAGCCCTAATGTTGTAACCTTTACCGTTCTCCATCGGCATTGTTCCGTTAAAGTCAACGGACCATCCTGCATCTGGATCGTAATATTGAAATTTATCGTTTAATGTCCCTGGAGATAAATTGTACATACTGAAGCCTGGTTTTGTAACCGGCATAGACCAGTATGTAAAGTCATAACGACGTGCGGCAGTAGTTCTTCTGTAAATAATATCTCCGGTATTTACTGCATTTGTAGTTTGTACTAAACTTGAACCGCTTTCAAAAATTAATTGGCCGTTTGTAGTAACACTATTTGTAACTGTCAAAGTTATTCCACCGGTAATTGTAACAACGGCACTTGAATTAACAATTAAAGAACAGATAGTTGCATTTGCTGTAAAAGGCTGGTTTGGTGTCGTTGAATTGATAACAGCTCTTTTAGTTACACTTGGCAGTCCGTTTGACCAGCCAGTTCCATTCCATGTAGTCGAAGAGTCTTCACCAATAGTTATACTGGTTGTGGTTGGTGAATTACATCCGCCAATGCTTACCCTGAAAGAATAAGAACCAACAGCTAAATTTGGTACTGTAAAACTTGTCCCCGTTCCAGTATGAGTGGCAGATGCAGTTCCTGTTTGTGTTATCTGCCAAGTTCCTGAAACAGGAAGGTTTGTTAGGTCAGCACTTCCTAAGCCTGCACATGTCACTGGATGTGTAGCGCTGATTGTTGGGGACGCTAATAAAATTGTAGTAGTTGGTAAATTATTATTGTAATCATCACCAGAGATATCAGTAACGGTATTTAAGGAAGGATCGGTTCCAGTAACTGTAGCTGAATTTACAATTCTTCCAGCAGTTACATCTGCAGGAGTAATGGTATAAGTTGCACTTATAGTTGCAGTTGCATTTACGGCCAAACTAGAAATTAAATTACTTGAAAATACCATTCCAGGCATTGGATCTGAAACACTTATGTTGGTAATTGGAACTTCTCCAGTGTTTTTAATATCAAAATTATAAGTTATAACGTCGCCAGCTTTACCACAAGATGATAAAGTAGCTTTTTTAATCATACTAAGTTCCGCTATTTTAAGTGATTTGGTATTTACAGCAATAAATGCACAATCTGAACTTCCTGAAAAAACAACAACAAAACGATCCACTTGAGAGGCATTTGTATTGTCGATTCCAAATGAACTGGTTTCTATGCCCAGCATTCGAATATCTCTGGTATCACCTGGAGTAAAAGCCATAGTCGCCATTGGTGGCTCTAAATAAATCCAAACTGTAAGTTCCGATAACTGGGACAGAACCAAAATTAACGGATATCTCATTACCTACGGTATTACCTAAAGCATCAACAAATTTAAATATATCTGCTGTTCCTCCAGGTGATGCAACTTGTGTTACAAGTATATCTGGAACATTATCATTGATGCTCGCTGTATTTAAATTGTTTGTTCCGATTCTGAATTCTGCTACACCGGGAGCAATGTTGGCGATTCCTGTGCCTAAACTCAATCCGTTTTCACCATCAGTAAGTCTGGAAGCAAGTTCAGCTCCTGTTGCACTGCTTCCTGCCAATCCAGGTATTAAAGTTGTGCCTGTTGCAGATCCATCTATCATAGAACCTTGTAAAAAATAAGTATCAGCTGTATAGGCTAAGGTCTGAATTTTTAACGCTCTATATCGTTGTGGGTCAAAGGAGACCAAATTTGTGTTTAGTTTTGTGTCGTCTATACCAGTGGAGAAAGTTGTACCTCTCCATTGAAATGCTAAAAGATTATTAGCAGTAGTTGGACGGTTTCCTACTCCTGTCGCACCATTTGATGTCCAATACCCAGTGCCGGTTCTATTCCAGTCTGTATGTATTCTGGTTATTGTATTGCTTTGACTAGTAATTTTTAATGATATCAGAAAAAAAAGCAGGGACATTTTTTTTAATGATAATGAACGAAAATTCGATCGCTTTGTGCTCATGAAAATTTTGTTGGTTAAAAATTGGTTGATAATAGGGTTTTTTAAGTATAATTTTTAAATTTTGGTTCTTTATTGCAAATGCAAAATCCGACATTGATTAGGTGTCGGATTTTGTGTGTATAATATGTATTAGTTAAAAATCACTTTTTTCGTGACCGAACTGCCATTTTCTAAGACAACTTTGACCAGTAAAACTTGATTGCCAGATTGTAAATTCGTTATCTGCAATTCATTAGAATCAATTTTGTTTTTAGTATAAACCGATTGTCCTCCGATATTGTAAATCTGTACTTCTTTTATATTTTCGGTATTAGAATTTACTCTTATTATTTTTGATTTTACTGACACAAAAACACCACTTTGTGAATTTTCAAAATCGTCTGTTCCTAATGTTTTGGAACTGTATCGAATAACAAAACGACTGTTGAAAGATCCCTCAGCTGTCGTGAACTTATAATCTTCCAGACGCAGATTGGTTGTTTTTCCAGTTTCCTTATCTTCTAAATAAACATCTTGATTATCAAAAATTCCATCAGCATGATCGATTGAAATGGTGTAAGCACCTTTAGCTGATAATTTATATCCTAACGGAACTTCGTCGCTTTTTTCAAATGGCAATGAACGTCCTTGTATGGTTAGTTTTTTATTACTGTTGATGCTGTAAAAATCAACAAATGTATTTGCTCCCATCGAAACAGCATCGTAATTAGCATCGATTGTATTTGTTGCTCCTTCGATATATCCTACTAGAATTTGTTTGAAAACACCATCAGTATTCGCAAAATTCAGCCAGACACGATTTTTTTCAATGCCTTCAGATTTAGTCGCTTTATAAAACTGGCTGTTACTGCCTGCTGAACGAATTTGGTTAGTAAAGTTTACTGTGCCCGAAGCCGGTCTAGCAATGAATCCCTGAGCAGCTGCAATATATCCTTGAAAAGGCAATCCGCTTCCGCCTACAGTAGCTCCAGAGCTGTTGTAAACTGTAAAGTCACCATTGTAGTAGTATTTTCCATCTGCAGGGTTCAGCACAGGAAGTGCTTCATGTCCCCAGAAATACAGCGATCCTAAATTTGAATTGGTCGCCAAAAGTTTGTCGGCATCAATAGCAGAAGGATAAGGGTTTCCAATTAGATTCCATTTTCCGCTTGCAACTGGAACCGAGTAATCTCCGTTATTTGGAACACCTGTAAATACACCTGTAAAATTCTGAGGAGTGGTTAGATCAAAACTCTGAGGAGCTCTAATGTTGTAACCTCTACCGGTTTCCATCGGCGTTTTTCCATTAAGGTCAACGGACCATCCTGCATTTGGATCGTAATATTGAAATTTATCATTTAATGTCCCTGGAGATAAATTGTACATACTGAAGCCTGCTTTTGTAACAGGCATAGACCAATATGTAAAGTCATAACGACGTGCAGAAGTTGTTCTCTGTAATTCAAAAGCATCTGAATTTCCAGTAAACATAGTTTTGCTGGTACTTGTTTGAAGTAATGATCCATGCTTTGTACTAATAATTTTCCTCCAGTTCCTACATTTATATCTTCATCAACCGTTAATGTAACACCCTTTGGAACTGTTAGTGTGTACGTTGGATTAACAGTACAAGAACATACCGTAATATCTGAGGTTAATGTTGTATTTGAATTGATTTGGATTGCGCTATTAGCGGCAAGAGTACCTGTCCCGTTATAAGGTGTTAGTACTTTTAAAAAGTTGATTCCAACATTTGCATTACCACCATCTTCTCTTAAACGAACTTCTACTTTAGAGCTGCTATTTAGGGTATAAAGATCTCCATTGTTTATCAAAGCAGGGTTATTATCCCAGCCTGATCTAGAAAATATTTCAACTCCATTTATAAAGATCTGAATAGCATCATCATAATGTGCACGTTGGATTTGATATTGACCACAAGGAAAACCTTCACGTTTGTATGATACTGTGAAATTATCATTTGGTATTGCGACTCCTTGCCAATATATAGTCGCAGATGGTGAGGCGACTGTATTCCAATAATCTCTTGAATTTATATTTAAGTTTGGTTCAACATAATATCCAGCGTATACTGTAGTTGCTAAGGTTATGTCATTTTTAAGATATCCATAAACATTCCAAACCTTGTCACCATAAATTGTTGGGTCACCTTTTGTTAAATCAAATGAAAATGTAGCTCTTGCATCACCTCCATTTTCATAATATTCGATAACAAATTCATGAGAACCGGCAGTTAAATATTTTGATGTAACATCAGTTGTATAACCATGGTCATTCCAGCGAGTTATAACTGACTGACCGTCAATGTAAAGTCTTATGCCATCATCGCCTGCTAAGACCATATAATAATTTCCAGCTTCTGCAATGGTAGTTCGCATTTTATATCGTACAAAAAACTTGTTAGTCGGAGCGACTTCACAAGGAATATTTGTGGTAACGCCGCTAATAGCGTCAGCTCCCATGTTTCTGTCAAAAGTTTTATTTTCTGTTACCGTTCCGATGTAAGTTGCTATACTAGTATCTGGTAAAGTACTTGTATTAATAGGATTTGGAGCAGTGTTTCCTGTCCATTTGTAAACATATCCGATCCATGATTCAGTTCCAAATGATGTTTGGTTTCCAGTTGGTGTACAAGGAAGAACTTCGTCAGCGCCCATGTAAGGTTTAACTCTTGTTTCTCCATCTATATCTGTTGTAACTGTAGGAATAGCAACTCCAATTAAATTAGCGTTGGCAGTAACATCTTGAAGGTGATAATCTGAAGTAAACGCAGGTAAAATAATTCTAGAATTAGAGTCAGAAACAGCTGTATTCCATGAAGCAGGTACGGTTCCTGCTGTAGTTGCAGAATATTCAGTTCCATTTATTCTATTTTGAAAATTATTACTAGCATTTGTTACATAGTAATCATTATTGCTAATTTGGCCTAAAGTTCCTCCATTATTAAATACTGCATATTGTTTGTTAGTCTGCGTATTAACAAAAATATTGTTTCTAATATTAATACCAGAACCACCAGAAATATATAGACATGAGGCATACGCTGTACCAGTTGGAGCTCCACTTCCGATAATAGTATTATAATATATATTTGTTGTACTACCAGATGCTATATGAATACTATTTCCTTTATTGTAATAATTATAGTTATTATTATCCGCAGTAGTATTGTATACATTGCTGATAATGTTATTATGTATATTTGTTGTTCCACTTGATCTAACTAAAATACCAGCTGTAAAGTAGTTATTATTGTGTACAGTATTGACGATGTCATTAATTATATTACCTGAAATTGTTCCAGAACTTGCTCCTAAAAGAATTAATGCGGCTCCATCATTACTTAAATTTAGAGTGTTTCTTACTCCTGAAATAGTATTGCCAGAAATTTCATAATTTGATGCGTTAGATATATACATTCCTCTAACTGGTTTTTCAGCATCTATAGTACTTCCTATTTTATTTCCTTGAATTTTCCAGCCTGCTGGTGATAATGTGTTTGTTGCGCCATTAATATTGATTCCATCTTTGACGTTAAACATTTCATTGTTTACGATATTGATATTTGAATTAGCACTAGTATTTACTTGTTCGTTTATTGCATTATTTGCATCCAATGTATTATTTCCAGAATATACACCAGTTTGAAGTCTCAATTGATCATTTCTATTTGAAAATCTAAATATGCTGTTTTTAACAGTAATATTTGTTGATCCTTTAGCGCCATTACTTGCAATCCAAATTATAGATTTTTGCGATCCAGAGCGATTATCGTTATTTAGTAATGTTAAATTTTTTGTACTCGCCGTAGAGTTGCTTCCATCTATTATAACATTACTTACGCCATTAAACATGAAAATTGCTGGTACACTTGTAGAAGAGTTTGCCATATTAACAGTAATATTAATATTGGTTCTTCCTGTATTGGGTTTTATTGTCAATGTATTTACCGCACTAGAATTGGAGTATTCTCTAATGGTATATTGAGAAGTAGCGGTTTGGTCCTCATCAAGTAAAAACTTTACAGGTCCAGAAACTCCAACATTGTTTAATCTAGCAACTGCAGCGCAAGAGTTCTAAAATTTGGATCACTATTTGCAGAACTGATGATGTAATCGCCGTTTAGTTGGGCAAACCCTAAAAAAGGCAAAAATAAAAATAAAAGTAAAGTTTTCTTCATGCTTAAATGTTTTCTATCAGTTTGTTATGCTGGCATAATAATTAGTGCCCGCGCAAATATAAAGACATCTACGAGCTAGAAATAGGTAGGGTTTTCATAATGGGGAGTTATTCGATGAGTTGTTAAAATACTCGATGAACTACATCATAAAAAATAACAATCGAGGTGATTTCTTATAAAATATTAAAAAAATATATAAGAATAATCGTAAAATTTAACGTTTTTAAGGGTAAGTTTTTGAGTTTGTTGACCCAAAAACGTCTAGTTTGCTATGAATTACGCAAAAAAGGAATAATTTACAACCAAAAGTAGTTTGAAATTATGTAGGGTATTTATAGTGCTTTTGAGTTAATAAAAATGATTTATAAAGAGTTAGAAGCTGTTCTTTTTTATTGAAAAATGGCAATCTATTTCTTTTCCAATTCCTGAACTTTTTCGTACACTAAATTACTTTCATAACCTCTTCGAAGGATGTAGTCGCAAAATTTCTTACGTTTTTTTAAAAGATTGGTTTCTGTCAAATTGTTCCAGCATTTTTCTGTTAGATTTTCAAAAGTTTCGAAGTATTCTTCCGCTGAAATTTCTTTTAAAGCTAAAGTAATATTCGTCGACGAAATATGTCTTGCTTTTAATTCGTTTGTAATCCTAATTTTCCCCCATTGTTTAATGCGATGCTTTCCTCTTGCAAAACTGCAGGCAAAACGGGTTTCGTTTAGAAAATTCCCTTCAATAAGTTGTACGATAATTACATCAATTTCGTCTAAAGTCATTTTTAAGCTGTATAATTTAGTTACAACTTCGTCGTGACAACGCTCCTGATAAGCGCAAAAATGTTCTAATTTTTGTAAAGCTTCTTTGATGGTAAAAGTATCTTTCGTCGGGTTTTTCATTCTTTTTAACGTTTAAAAGTGATAATGCTCAATTAGTTATAAAATAATTCTAAAAATTGTTAATATATTCTAAAAAGAATTAATTTATAACCTTGCGTATTAGGCTAATTTAAATATTTTTGTACGCGAATTTAAATGTTTATAACTGTACTAAAAGTCAGGATTTTAAAGTTTGAATTCGAGTTGAAAAAACAAAGGCCACACTTCTTTTAGAGTAAATATTGCCCTTTTTGCTTTTAAGCGACCAAAAACAAATTTAAAACAAATACCTACTAAAATATGATGAGAAAACTACTTTACTCGTTTTTATTGTTTTTTACTTTTTTTATTAATTATGCACAATGTCCTTTCGGAAGTTCGCAATTTGGTACTACGCAGTCTATCATTTACAATCGCGAAGCTGTTTCAGGAACAAACGTTGGTACTGTAACTTTTTCAAATGTTCCAGTTGGTCGATATGTTGCAGTTAATGTAATTCAGGGACTAACATACACTATTACTGCTACATCAAGCCAGTCTTTCAGGAAGCGGATTACATTTTTTAATCAGAATGAAACCAATTCAAATGTAGGGAGTGCATTGGCTACTAGTGATAATGGAGTCGCTACTTCTACCAACTGGTTAGCTAGCTTTACAGGAACATTATATATTAGAATTAATAATAATGCTAATTGTTCAGCAACAACAGGGAATCCTTCTATCATTACTGTAACTTATACAGGGGGTAGTAACGTTGAGCTTCAAGATAGAGAAGGAAATAACTCATGGATTGCTCACGTTTATGATTTCTCGAATTCGGTAGCAGTAAATCCTCTTTCCGATGCAAATGCCTTTACTAATTCTAGTTATTTGGGGGCTTTCACACAAGCCAATACTATTACAGGAACTACAACCTCGTTTTCTCAAAATTACGGTGGAGGAAATACACCTTCTTTTCCTTTTGTTGCGGGGGGGAGTTCCCAGACATTTTACGCTGAGACTTTTGCTGTGCGCTATAAAATGCGATCGACCTTAACATCAGGTTGTTATTTCGTTAGAGTAAGGGGAGATGACGGAGTAAGACTTTTTGTTGATGGTGTTAAGGTTTTTGATGCATGGATACAACAAGGTGCTACAGATTATACAAATATATTGGTTTATTTGAATGGAAATAGCCAATTAGTTTTGGACTACTATGATAAAGATGAAGCCAATATAACGGAGTTTTCTATTAATCCAGCAGAAAGTACAATAAATTCTTTAAATGTTATAAATACTTTAGGTCCTGTTTATCGTTGTGCTAATGGGGGAAATACCGTTTTAGATGGTTCGGCTATTGCTTATCAAGGATCAAATGCTAATCCATCACTTAAGTTTCAATGGCAATCATCTCCAGATAATGTAAATTGGACAGATATTGGAAGTGCAACTGGGGAAAACTACACAGTTGCATCAACAAACCCAGCATCAACAACAATTGTTTATTACAGGAGAAATATTACAGGAACGGCAGTAAATGCGGCATCATGTGTTTACAGTACAGAATCAATTGCCGTTATAACAAGTCGTAATGTTGCTCCTGCCGTTCCGGTTCTTTCAACAGCGACTAATATATTTTGCTCACAGTTTACAGCAAATTGGGCCACTGTAAGTTCGGCTTCTGGTTATTATTTGGATGTTTCTACAAATAGTAATTTCTCACCAATGGTCTCAGGTTATAATAATTTAGATGTAGGATTAGTAAATTCTTATAATCTTACTGGATTAAACACTAATACTCTTTACTATTATAGGTTAAGAGCCTATAATAAATGTAGTAATAATACAAGTGCATCTTCTACAGTTGTTTCAACTTCAACAGTTTCACCAGTGGTGACAATTAGTGGAAATATAACAATTTGTCAAAATGCAAGTTCTCCAAATGTAACTTTTACAAATCCACAAGTTTTACCTGTTACTGTCACTTATAACATTAATGGAGGATCAAATACAACTATAAATTTAGGAGCAAGTTCAACTGCAAATACTGCAGTGCCAACAACAAATTCTGGAGTATTTGTTTATAATCTTGTAAGTGTGGCTTATCAATCTACACCAACTTGCTCAAATTTAATTTCTGGTTCAGCAACGGTAACGATAAATCCTTTACACATCATTACCGCAGGATCGAATCAAAGCGTTTGTCAGAATACTGCAATGACAAATATTACGATGACATTGGGAGGTGGTGCTACAGGAGCAACGGTTATAGGTCTTCCTGCTGGAGTAACTAATTCAGTATCTGGAAATACTTTAACAATTAGCGGAATTCCAACTGTTAGTGGTCAATTTACTTATAATGTTACTACGACTGGAAATTCTTGTACTGCGGCAACAACAACTGGTATTATAACAGTCGGAATAGGAAATAATATTATTACATATGCAAATGGGACATCTGGATCTATTTGTGTAAATGCTGCAGAAAATAATGCTACTGCAACAGATTTTATAGCTCCAGCTGGAACTTATTTTAACAATGTAAGTTTTGCAAGTTATGGAACAGCAAATGGGAATTGTTCCTCTTTTTCACTAAACTATACATGTCATGCTCCAAGCAGTCAAAGTACAGTAGAAAATGCCTTATTAGGGAATGCGGGTACGATTAAAATTCTTCCTAGCAATACTGTTTTTACAGATCCTTGCGTTGGAACAGTGAAAAGTTTAAAAGTAATTGCAAATTATTCGCAGGCAATCTGTCCAGGAACCACAGCTCCAGTAATTACAGGTAGTACACCAACAGGAAGTGGAACTTATACTTATTCTTGGGAAAGAAGTACTACAGGTTTAGCTGGAAGTTTCTCTCCAATATCTGGTACAGATTCAAAAGATTATTCTCCAGGAACCTTAAACCAAAGTACTTGGTTCAGAAGAATAGTGACCTCTAGTGGTTGTACCAATACATCCGCTGTGGTATTGGTAAAAGTAAATCCAAGACCAACTTCAGTAGTAAGTGGTACAACAACTGTTTGTAATGGTATAAGTACAGCAGTTTCCGTTGCATTAACTGGAACTGCACCTTGGAGTTTAACCTATTCGGATGGTACAGCTACGACAAACGTTACCGGAATTACGGCAAGTCCATATACATTTAATGTTAGTCCAACAACTAATACAACATATACTGTTACTGCGTTAAGTGATGCAAATAATTGTCCGTCAATTGCATCAGATAGAACAGGGAGCGCTGTAATTACACTTAACTCTAGACCTACAGCAACTGTAAGCGGATCAACAACTATTTGCAGGGGTACAAGCGCAACTGTTTCAGTTGCATTTACGGGTACAGCACCTTGGAATATATCATATACCTATGGAGCAACATCTGGTAACTTTTCAACTAGTTTAAATCCATATACTGTTGACGTTAGTCCAACCAGTACAACAACTTATTCTATTACAGCTTTAAGCGATGCAAATTGTACAGCATTAGCGGCAGGAATAACAGGAAATGCGACAATAACTGTAAACCCACTTCCAACTGCTCCAATAGTTACAAAAAACGGTGACGCAACTTGTGAAAGTTTAGGAAGAGTTACGCTTACAGGTTTACCATCAGGAAGCTGGACAATTAATCAAACTGGTTTTGCTTCACAGCCAATTACAGGTAACACAACTTCTCGAATCATTTCAGGATTAGCACCAGGAACATATTATTTTACTGTAACCAATGCTTCAAATTGCACTTCGAATCCAGTAGTTCCTATTACTATAGTAAATCAAACATCTACAACAATTTGGAATGGTTCAGCTTGGTCAAATGGAGATCCAGATAGTTCGAAAACAGTAATTATAAACTCTGCGGCAAATCAGCCATTTACAGCTAGTATCGCGACTTGTTCTCTTACTATTAATGTTCCTACAGGAGCAAGTGACCCTAATGTTATAATTCCAGATGGAGTAACTTTAACAATTACAAATTCTGTAACATCAAATGGGAAATTAATTTTTGAAAGCGGTTCAAGTTTAGTACAGACTACAAATGCAGTAAATACCGGAGATATTATTTACAAGAGAACAACTGCTGCACGTCGTTATGACTTTACATACTGGTCTATGCCGGTTACAAAATCAGGCTTCAGTATGTACGATTTATCTCCAGGGACATTAAACGATAAATTTCAATATTATGATCCAGATGCAGGATGGTCCGTTGACTTTAACGGAACAATGCCGATGGAAAACGGTAAAGGTTACAACATTAGGGCTCCACAGAGTTTTGACCTAACCACTCCTCAGAATTTTACTGCTGTATTTACAGGTGTTCCTAATAACGGAGATTACCCCGTTCCAGTTGCAAGTGGAAAATGGAATCTAATTGGAAACCCTTATCCTTCTGCTATTGATGCGGATGAATTAATGCTTGACAATTTAACTTTAGGTTCTTTATATTTCTGGGGACATGAAGCACTTCCTGTGCTGAACCCTGCAGATGGTAAATACTACTACAATGGTGATTTTACAGTTTACAACAGCTCTGGAGCTACTGTAGGCGGAAGCGGATTGCCTTTTCAAGGATATATTGCGGCTGACTCAGGGATTCATTGCAAGACCAGCGTCGGGTACAGTAATCTTTAATAATGATATTCGTTTACCAGGCGACAACAGCCAGTTTTATAAAACAGCTAAATCTGCAGGTATTGAGAAAAATCGTGTCTGGCTGAATTTTACAAATACTGACGGTGTTTTCAAACAAATTCTGGTAGGATATATCCAAGGAGCAACAAACACAATCGACGTTAATTACGATGCTGTTTCGATGGGAGCAAATACATTTGTTGATTTTTATAGTATCAACAGCAACAAAAAACTAACCATACAAGGACGTACGCTTCCATTTGAAAAAAGCGACGAAGTTCCGTTAGGATATAAATTATCAGCTAAAGGTGCTTACACCATTTCAATCGATCATGCTGACGGAATTTTTGATAATCAAGATGTTTATTTAGAAGATAAAGAAACAGGAAAAACAACAAATCTACGTCTGGAAAATTATAAATTTACAACAGCTGAAGGATCTTTCAACAGTCGTTTTGTTATTCGATATACTTCAAAAACATTAGGAACAGACGATTTCGAAAATCTTCAAAATAGTGTTATAGTGTCGGTAAAAGATGGGGTTATAAAAATTACTTCTTCAAAAGAAGCACTAAAAGAAGTGAATATTTATAATGTGGGAGCACAATTGTTATACACTAAAACCAAAGTGAATTCATCAGAATTAGTAATTTCAAATTTATATTCTAGTGATCAAGCATTATTGGTAAAAATCACTTTAGAAAACGGACATACATTTACTAAGAAAATTATCTATAGTAACTTGTAATTGTAAAACCCAAATAAATTTAAAGTCCATTCCTTAAAAAGAATGGACTTTTTTTATGCTGTAATATCCCTAAATCTAGGTATTGCGACGCTTGCTTATACTTTATAATTTTAATTAATTCTTACAAATATTAACTTTAATTGTATTGTTTTGATTAAAAACTTTTTTTGGCTATCAATTTTTACTTTTTTCTTATCTTTTAATTTGAACCTTTTTGCATGACAAGGCAAAGTAGATACTACTTTTAATACACTTGATGATGGTCAAAACGGTGACGGATTTAACGGAGCTGTTAGGACACTTCTTTTGCAGAGAGATGGTAATTTAATTGTAGGAGGCGACTATTTAAGCTTAAATGGATTTCCAGTATCTTATCTGACACGACTAAATCCTGATGGCGCAATAGATGAAAGTTTCGGCTGCTGGCACAGGTTTTAATGGTAAAATTTATGCTTCTTATTTACAAGATGATGGTAAAATAATACTTGGCGGTAGTTTTACAAGTTACAATGGAATTAGCGCAGGAAGACTCATTCGCTTAAATCCTGATGGCTCTTATGATCCTAGTTTTAATACATCCGTAGGTGCAACTACAGGAATTGTTTATGATATTGCTCCACAATCAGATGGAAAAATAATTATTGTTGGGAGTTTTACTAAATATACTAATAGTACAGTTAATCGAGTGGCACGTTTATTACCAAACGGTACACTCGATACCTCATTTTTAACAGGTTCAGGTTCTGCATTAAATGTCTCACATGTAAGAATTACTTCGAATGAAAAAATAATTTTGACAGGAAATTTTACCACATTCAATGGAACCCCAGCGAATAGAATTATCCGATTAAATGCAAACGGTAGTTTTGATCCAAGCTTTGATACTGGAAATGGCTTTGATGATGATGTAAATGCAGTTGCCTTCCAGCCTGATGGCAAAATGATTTTAGGAGGGAATTTTACCACTTATAATGGAGCTACTGCAAATAGATTAATCCGTTTAAATGATGACGGAATTAGAGACGAAAGTTTTCAAACAGGCTCAGGTTTTAACAAAGAGGGAGTTCAAATAGTAAAAATTAATGCGACTGGGGATTTAATGGTGGGAGGATCATTTACCGGTAATTATAATAACACGGAAGTTAACAGACTGATTTTTCTTAAACCTGATGGAACATTGCAACCAAATTTTGATATTGGAACAGGGCCAGGATCCGCGTCTGTTCTAAGTTTAGAATTTGATCAAGATGGGAATTGGTTCATAGGAGGTTCGTTTTCTGTTTTTAATGGACAAAATCAAGGCAGATTAGCTAAAATCAGTAATGACGGAGAACATGATAGTGCTTATTTATCTTCTGGAATTGGATTTGACAATTCAGTTTGGAGTATTCTCCCTTTACCTAACAAAAAAACAATCATTGGAGGAAATTTTAAAAAATTTAATGAAGTACCAATTTCTAAAATTGCTTGTCTTTTAGAAGATGGTTTAATAGATCCTTCTTTTAATGCTGAAAATTCTGGGGCTAATAATTTAATAAAAACGACAGCGTTACAAGCTGATGGGAAAGTAATTTTAGGAGGCAGTTTTACAAAATATAATGACGTTCAAAGTAATCGAATTGTCAGGATTTTTGCGAACGGACAAATTGATAATTCCTTTATAATCGGCGAAGGATGTAATGCTCAAGTTTATTCATTGGCTGTTCAGTCCGATCAAAAGATAGTTGTCGCCGGAAATTTTACAAAATTTAATGGATCATCTGTAAACGCTGGCAGAATTGTCAGGTTACTGCCAGATGGATCAAAAGATTCTAGTTTCAATACTGGTTCAGGGGCAGATGGAATTATTGAAACCATAGTATTGCAAACTGATGGAAAGATTTTGGTGGGAGGCCATTTTAAAACATTTAACAACCTGTCTTTTGCAGGTTTAGTGCGCTTAAATCCCGACGGAAGTATTGATTCTGATTTTAATATTCAAGATGGTTTCGATAAATTCGTATACGCAATTGCCGTACAGTCCGATCAAAAAATTATTATCGGAGGTTCATTTGCTAGCTTTCAACGGAATTTCACAAAAGAAAATACTTCGACTAAATAGTAATGGAAGTCTCGATACTTCATTTGAATCTGGAACAGGTTTTAGCAAAGGAGATGTTCGTGCGATTTTGATTCAGCCTGATCAAAGAATGTTAGTTGGAGGTACTTTTTCAGGAACCTACAAAAATACTGCGTCCCTTAGACTTATCCGATTACTGCCTTCGGGAGCTTATGACAATTCTTTTAAAGCACCTTTAAATAATATTCTCTATGCAATGAATTTTACTGCCGATTATAAATTGTTGATTGGGGGAAATTTTAATTCAGTATCGGGGATTTCAAAACATAGAATTGCCAGATTAAAACTATGTGTAGATGCTACAAGCTGGAATGGAATTTCTTGGTCAAATGGTTTTCCCTCGCCAGGAAAAGATGTGTCTTTTACAGAAAACTATCCTAATTTAACTTCTACGAATATTTGTGGTTGTTCCATCGATCAAGATAAAACAGTTGTATTGTTAGAGAAAAATACTTTAGGGATAGAATTTGCATACACAGGTTCTGGAACTTTAATTTTGGAAGATGGTGCTAGTTTGTATCAATCTGACGATGATATGATAAACACTGGAATTATCCATTTAAAACGAAAAACAAATCCCGTCATGAGATATGATTATACTTATTGGTCTTCGCCCGTTGATAATCAAATATTAGTTGATCTTTCTCCAGAAACACTTTCGGATAAATACTTGTATTATGATCCAATTACTAAATGGAATGTGAATTATTTAGGAACAATGAAAATGATTCCTGGGCAAGGTTATAATATTAGGGCACCACAAAGCTATTCGCTTACAGAGCGATCAATATTTGAAGGAACTTTTAAAGGAATTCCAAATAATGGCAAAGTTGAATTTAATTTTCAATATGGAAATGGTTATTATTTAGTTGGAAATCCATATCCCTCTGCGATCAGTGCAGATGTTTTTTTAAAGTACAATGCTCCAAAAACAAAAGGGGCTCTTTATTTTTGGACACATAATGCCCCTCCAGTTAACAATCAATATCCTAATGATGGTTTTGCAACGTATAATCTATTGGGAGGAGTTGGAACAAGAGCTTCAATAGATTCTGGAGTGAGCAATCTGGCGCCAGATGGTACTATTGCTTCAGGACAGGGATTTATCGTACGAAGCAGTGTTGCAGGTACAATCGAATTTAATAACAGTATGCGAATTGCGGGACAGAATAGTGCCTTTTTTAAACCTGTTAAAAATTCGACAGCAGATATTCAAGATGTAAAACATCGTTTTTGGCTAAATCTTAAGAATAATGACAACGGATTTAGACAGATTTTATTAGGTTATACAGAAGGAGCATCAGATTTTTTAGATTTGAGTTATGATGCAGAACTTTTAACCTCAGATGGAGCTTTGGATTTATACAGTATTGTAGAAAATAAAAAGTTAGTAATTCAAGGAAAATCTTTACCATTTATGGAAAGTGATTCAATTGTTCTAGGATATAAAGCTAATTTGAAAAGTGCTTTATCTTTAGAAATTGATCATCAGGATAAATTCTTTGATTCGGTTACTATTTTTTTAGTAGATAAAACTTTAAATAAAATTCATAATCTTAGCGAAACTCCTTACCAGTTTGATTCTGAAATAGGAACATTTAATAATCGCTTTTCAATAATTTATACTGATAATACTCTGGGTATTAATGGAAATAAAAGAGAATTTGAAGAAGTTTTAGTATCCTTAAAAAATCGCATAATTAATGTAGATTCTTCAATTGATAATCTTAAAGAAGTCTTGATATATGATGCTTCTGGAAAGCAATTATATAAGAAAGATAAAATAGAAACCAATAAAATCTCTATTCAAAATTTAGTTTCTTCTCATCAAGTTTTATTGGTCAAAGTAATTTTTGACAATGGTAATTCAATATCCAAAAAAGTCATTTTTTAGACTTTAAAGCAGTCATTTATATAAAGCCTTTTGCATAATTAATACAAAAGGCTTTTTTATTTGTATTTATTTGTCATAAATATATGGTATTTAGTTAATTAAGTTATTTAAGCTCAAATATTAACAGTTTTTTCTTATTTTTTTACTAAATCGCTTATCAAGTGTTAAAATTATGTGTTTAATACTACAAGATGAATTTCAATGTAAATAAAATCGTACCTTGTTCGGATTATTTTTCGACTAAAAGCAATAATAGCCGACTAAATACATTTTTTTACAAGCCTTATATCGGTAATCTTTTTCTTTAAAAATATATTTTAAATACTATATCTGCCAAACTGAATAGAACAATTATTGTCTTAATCTTAATCTTACTATCATGAGACTAAAATTACCTTTGTTTTTCATTTTTATCAGTATCTATTCATGGTCTCAGACCACAAATACATTTACATCGAATGGTTCATTTGTTGTTGCTTGCAGGTCTTACGTCTGTAACTGCAGAATGTTGGGGAGCCGGTGGAGCCGGCGGAGGAAATGACACAAGTAGTTCAGCTGGAGGCGGAGGAGGAGGAGGATATAGTAAAGCTCTAATTACTATAAGTCCAAATACTACAATAAATTATTCAGTTGGTGTAGGAGGTTTAGGGTCAACTGCAAGCGGTCCTAGCGGATCAGTAACTACTTTTTCTACTGTATCTGCAAATGGCGGCGGTGGTGGTACAAGTGGTACTGGAGGTGCTTGCAGGTGTGGGAGGAGCGGCTGGTACAGGTACAACATTTTCTGGAGGTAAAGGATCTAATGGGAGTCTTGTTCTTGGATTGTTATATTCAGGAGGCGCAGGAAGTAGTGCGGGTACTGCCTCAAATGGTAATAATGCATCTGGTGGTGCTGGAGGAGTCTGCTGTTACAGGGGGAGGAGCTGGAGGTTCTGGAGCAACTCTAGCTGGGGCTGGAGCCAACGGTGGTATACCAGGTGGCGGAGGCGGAGGCGGTTTGGTTTTGCTTGGTTTGGGTAACAATAAAGGAGGAAATGGAGGAAACGGACAAATAAAATTAACCTATACATGTCCTACTTATAATATTAGTGCAACAGCGACTGGCAATGCTTGCGTGACAGATGGTAATTCTTCAGTAGTACTAACATCAAGTCTTGCTCTATTGCCTGTTGGTAATTATACAGTAACCTATGATCGTAGTAGTCCAGTCGCTACAAGTTTAACAGCTCCAATGACAGTTGCTACAGCAGGAACAGGAAATTTTACAGCATTAGGTTTTACAACAGCAGGCACAAGTACTATAACAATAAGAAGTATTGCATCAGGTACTTGTAGTTCTACAATTAGTACAAATTTAGCAAGTACAGCAAGTATTACGGTTTTTGGTATAAGTGTGGGAGGATCCGCTGGAGGTGGGACTACGATTTGTAGTGGCTCTGTAAGTGGTACTTTAACATTGTCAGGACAAACTGGGACAGTTGTAAAATGGCAATCATCTGTAAATCCATTTTCTACTTGGACAGACATTACGAATTCGGCGACCACAACGTATGTTTCAGGAGCATTAACTCAAACAACTCGATTTAGAGCTGTAGTGAAGAATGGAACTTGTAGCACTGCAGATTCTAATTTTACTACTGTAACTGTAAATCCCAATCCAACCATTTCAACAACTGGAACTTTGACAGCAGTTTGTCAAAATACATTAGCACAGCCCACTTCTCTGGCATATACTGCTACGACAAATTCCCCTATAAGTTATTCTATTGATTGGCAGACTTTGACAGATCAGGGAACAACCGCTTTTGCATTTGGGTCAGGAGCAGGGAGTATAAATAATATAAATGTTCCTGCAAATACGCCTTCGGGAAATTACTTGGGTGTTTTAACTATTTTAAATGGTAATGGCTGTTTTAGTAATCAAAATATTTCTTTAACAGTTAATGCACTTCCAACAATAACAACTACAGGAACTGTAACAGCAGTATGTCAAAGCACATCAGTGCGGCCAACTTCTCTGGCGTATACTGCTACAACAAATTCACCAATAAATTATTCTATAGATTGGCAAACTTTAACTGATCAGGGAACGACTGCTTTTGCATTTGGGTCAGGAACTGGAAGTATTAATAATATAAGTGTCCCTGCAAATACAACTCCCGGAACATACAACGGTGTGATGACAATTTCAACAGCAAATGGATGTTCGCGAACTCAGGCAATTTCTTTGGTCGTAAATACCAGTCCGACAATAAATACAACAGGAGTGTTTACTTCAGTTTGTCAAAGTACCTCGGCCCAGATAACGACTTTAAATTATAATTCTACAACAGGATCTCCCGTTAATTATGCTATAGACTGGGTTGCTTTAACAGATCAAGGGGCAACACCATTTCCTTTTAGTTCTGGCTCAGGAAGTGTTATTAATGTGAATGTTCCTGCAAATACTACAGCAGGAACGTACAATGGTGTTATGACAATTTCAACAGCAAATGGGTGTCCTGTAAATCAAGCAGTTTCTTTAACCGTGAATGCTGTTTCAACTGCGCCAACAGCTTCTGTGACTCAACAGCCAACCTGCCAAAATAATACCGGTATCATAACTGTAACGGCACCAGCATCTGGAACAGGTTATACGTATAGTATAAATGGTACTGATTTTAGTAATACTTCAGGAGTTTTTACGGATCTTACTTCAGGAGCTTATAACGTAACAACAAAAAACACTACATCTGGTTGTGAATCTCCAGCAACACCGCTTAATGTAAATGCAGTTGTTACAAAAATGTGGAATGGTGGTGTTAGTGCAAGTTGGGGAGAAGCATCAAATTGGACTCCAGCAGGAGTACCTCTTGCGTCTGATTGTGTTGAGATACCTGATGTAGCAACTAACCCAATTATTTCGGGAACTAATGGAGCTTTCTTTGCGAATAGAATTACTATAGATAATGAGGGTTCTCTGATAGTTGAGGGAACAAATACAATTACGGTGACTAATGAAGTAAAAGTTTTTGGTAACGGTATTTTTACCTTTGAAAATAATGCCAGCTTAGTTCAGGTTTCAAATGCTGTTAATACAGGAAATATTACTTATAAAAGAAACACGAAACCAGTTAGACGTTATGATTTTACACATTGGTCGTCACCAGTTACCAGAGTTCCAGCCTTTACGCTTTACAATTTTTCGCCAGGAACATTATCGGATAAATTTCAGAAATACGATCCAGTAGCAAAATGGACGATTGTTTTTAATGGAACAGAGGAAATGATTAAGGGAAAAGGTTATAGTATACGTTCGCCTCAATCTTATGACTTAACTTCGCCTCAGGTATTTAATGGTGAATTTGTTGGAGTACCTAATAATGGAGACGTTTTAGGACCAGAGGCTGTAGCAGAGAGATATACTTTTTTTGGAAATCCGTATCCTTCTGCAATTTATGCGGATCAATTTATTTACGACAATTCAACTAATATTTACGGGACATTATATTTTTGGACACATAATACACTGCCAAGTCAAAGTGTACCAGGTGATCATCGTTACTTTTACAGCGACAATGATTATGCAACCTATAATTTATCAGGTAGTATTGTAATTGGAAATATGACAGGAACAGGTGCGCCTAATCCTGGAAATCAAGATCCGCCTTCAGGATATATTGCGACCGGGCAAGGTTTTTTTGCTAAAGCAAGAACAACTCAAAGAGCACTCTTTACAAATTCTATGAGAGTACCTGGACGTAATAGTCAGTTTTATAAGTCGGCACAAACCGACGCCATAGAAAAACATCGAGTGTGGTTAAATCTTACAAACACACAAGGAGCATTTAAGCAGTTATTGATTGCATATGTAACTGGCGCTACAAATTTATGGGATAATAATTACGATGCATTAAGTATGGATGCATATCCTTACATTGATTTTTTTAGCATTAATCAAAATAAAAAATTGGTAATCCAAGGGCGTGAAGTGCCTTTTGTTGCATCAGACACGATTCCTTTAGGGTACAGATCTGCTTTAGAAGGCGAATTTACAATTGCTATAGATCATACCGATGGTAATTTGGATAATCAGGCTGTTTATCTGCAAGACAATGTAACTAAAAAGCTCCATAACCTTAAATCTGGAGGTTATACTTTTACAACCACAACAGGTCTTTTTCCTAATCGTTTCGTCTTTGCGTTATACGGATCCTTCTGCGACTTTAGGAAATGAGGATTTTACGGGTCTTGACCGATATGTTTTTGTTTCGGTTAAAGATAAAAATATAAAACTGCAGTCGACCTCAGATGAAGAAAAACTGCAAGAAACAGCTGTTTATGATGTTGGTGGAAAACTGCTGTATCATAAAACAGGAATTGATGATAAAGAATGGCTTATTACAAATCTGCATTCTGGACCTCAGGTTCTTTTGGTAAAAATCACATTAGATAACGGAAAGACTATCACAAGAAAAATAGTCTATAACTAAAATAAAAAAAGCGGTTGAGTTATTTCTCAACCGCTTTTTTTATAATTAAGCCGAACGCCTCAAATTTTCGTTGGTATTTGTAATCGCCTTTTCATTTTTATAATCAATCCATTTTTGGCCTTTAAATTTTCGCATCATGATATCAAAATGGCGCATGATAAAAACATTATATGCGGCCTTAGATAAATTCATTATGTTTTTTGGAAAAGCACGAAGACTCATTGAAAACCCTGGAGTTAAATATTTCATATAATGCCAATAACCTTCTGGCATATACAACATTTCACCGTGTTTTAGATTAGTAATATATCCTTCTGCATTTTTAAGAGCAGGAAATTTTTCATAATCAGGATTGTCAAAATCAATGTCTTCTCTCGAAATCAAAGCATGAGGTACTTTATACATATATTTTGATTGGTCTGGCGCAAAAATCATGCACTGCTTTTCTCCATGAAAATGAAAATGCAGAATATTCGAATAATCAATATCATAATGCATAAATACCCTTGCATTTTCTCCCCCAAAAAATAACATAGGTAATTGTTTAACCAATCTTAAACCAATATCTGGCCACAAAAAGTCATTTCTTAACGTCGGTACATCTTTCATTAAATTATAAAGAAAAATGCGGTAATTGGTAGGTTTTGATTCCAAAAGGTTAATATAATCACTCATTTTCATTTTCAGATGAGCTTGATTAAATCCTTCTTCATGGTTTACAGGGCGATCATCGTACAAAGGAACGGTGATATTACCTGCGATATCATTAATATAGGATAATTTCCATTTTTGATAAGCCGGCCAGTCCTCGGTCAGTTCTTCAACAACAACTGGAATTTGTTTTTTTACATATTGGGAAATAAAATCTTCTCTAGAGATTTTTTTGACCCTTTCTATTTGCTTTAACTTCATTTTTATAAATAAAAAAATTGCTTATACTCTGTGCATAAGCAATTTAAAAATATTTATCGAAATTTATTAACTCTTTTAACTAAATTTTTGATTTGATCGATGCTTCAATGTTTCTTTCAATTGTGTGTCCTGGTCTTGTCCATTTAGGTTTTTCTCCTAATGAATTAAATTCAGAATCCGAAGCTTCAACTGTTTTGGGCTGTGAAACTTTTATAAACGGTTTTTGCGGAATCAATCCTAACATTTCAAACATTTTCATGTCTTCATTAACATCAGGGTTTGGAGTTGTAAGTAGTTTATCTCCTGCAAATATGGAGTTTGCTCCTGCAAAAAAGCACATTGCCTGACCTTCGCGCGACATATTGGCCCTTCCTGCAGACAAGCGAACTTGCGTTTCGGGCATTACAATTCTCGTAGTGGCTACCATACGGATCATTTCCCAAATCTCAACTGGTTTTTCTTCTTCCATCGGAGTTCCTTCAACTGCCACCAATGCATTAATCGGAACAGATTCCGGCTGTGGATTTAAGGTCGAAAGTGCCACAAGCATTCCCGCTCTGTCTTCAATACTTTCTCCCATTCCGATAATGCCACCAGCCGCAAACCGTAACGTTTGTTTTACGAACATTTTCTATTGTTTGTAAACGATCTTCAAAACCGCGAGTTGAAATGACATCTTTATAATATTCTTCAGAAGTATCTAAATTATGATTGTAGGCATATAAACCAGCTTCAGCCAAACGTTGTGCTTGGTTTTCGGTAAGCATTCCTAAAGTACAGCAAACCTCCATATCCAGTTTATTGATCGTACGGACCATTTCTAAAACTTGATCAAATTCTTCTCCGTCTTTTACATTTCTCCAAGTCGCGCCCATACATACGCGGGAAGAACCATTAGATTTTGCTCTCAACGCTTGTGCTTTAACCTGACTTACAGTCATTAAATCATTTCCTTCAACTCCAGTATTGTATCTTGCGACTTGGGGACAATAACCGCAATCTTCTGGACATCCGCCAGTTTTTATAGAAATTAAAGTAGAAACCTGAACTACGTTTGGGTCGTGTTCTTGTCTGTGAATTGTTCTTGCTTCATAAAGCAAGTCCATCAAAGGTTTAGTATAGATGGCAATTATTTGGTCTTTTGTCCAGTTGTGTTTTGTAATGCTCATGGATAAATTGTTTTTTGGAGCATTAAAAGTAAGTAAATTATGATAACAGATTATCTGACTTGTTAAAAATGAGGATTTTCAATTTTTTTCTAAAAAGAAACACTCTAAAATCACAGAATTAAGAATTTCTATGATTTTAGAGTGCTAAAATGTTTGTTTTTATTCTGATAAATTAATCAGTTGCATATTTATTATTCCAATACAGCATCATCATTAAAGTAACGATTACAGATGAAGCAATTCCTTCAAACAATAAACAAATGCAATACGTTGGTACTGATGGATTTCCTCCAAACATAAATGTTTCAGATAAAGTTCTTACATAAGCGTCTCCGCCTCGCGCATAACTGTAAACCAATAAACCGAATACACTCATAGATACGCCGACTACAGAAGTAGCCATTGCAGAAACGGCATTAGATACAAAATTGGTTTCTCCCTCATGAAGGTTCATCTGCATTGTCCTATTAACACCGTAAAAGATGAAGAATACGTTGAGTGTTCTTAAGTAAAACAAATCGGCTAAACCTAAAACATTCATCAATAAAAAATAAATGCCAATTCCGAGAAAAATCAAAAAACCGTTGGTAATTTCTTTAGGTAATTTCATAGTGGTTATTTTTAAAGAAGTTAATAGTAAATATTTGAAAAACAGTCTTCTATCAAATTTACTAAAAAAATAACTACGATGATTTAAAAACAGGAAAAACTATAATATGCCCATTTTTTAAAGAAGATTTATAAAAGCCAAAGCCTCGTTTTGATCTTGCTTCAGCTGTGCTTTTAAAGCATCAACAGAACCAAATTTTTGCTCTTCGCGAATGTAACGCGGCAACGAAACCTCAATATTTTGATCGTAAATGTCTTTGTTGAAATCAAAAAGATGCACTTCGATAGTTTGCTTTTCGCCATTCACAGTCGGATTAAAGCCGATATTCATCATGCCATAAACAATTTCATCGTTTACAACAGCTTTTACAACATAAACGCCAATTTTTGGGATCAGCTTATAATCTTCTTCAATGTGAATATTTGCAGTAGGAAAACCAATAGTTCTTCCCAATTGTCTGCCTTTTACAACTGTACCGCTCAAAAAGTAATTGTAACCTAAATATTCGTTTGCCAAAGCCATATTGCCTTCGTTTAAAGCTTTTCTGATTTTGGTTGAACTTACAGAAACGTCCTGAATTTCTTCAGCTGAAATTTGTTCTACTTCAAAGCCGTATGCTTGCACCAAAAGCAATCAAATCATCAATATTTGCAGTTCTATTGCGGCCGAAACGATGATCATGCCCGATAATTATTTTCTGAATCTGAAATTTATCTACCAAAATAGTGTGAACAAATTCTTCTGCAGTCAGTCTGGAAAAGCTTTCATCAAAAGGATGAACGATAAGATTTTCAATACCGCTTGCTTCCAGAAGTTTTATTTTTTCGCTGATGGTATTCAGCAGTTTTATTTCAGATTTTTCTTGAAGAACCATTCGCGGATGCGGAAAAAAGGTAAGTACTAAACTTTCGTATTTTCCGTTTTCAGTATTTTGTGTAATTCGTTCCAGAATTTTTTTGTGACCAATATGCACGCCGTCAAAGGTCCCAAGAGTTAAAATTGTTTTCTTGGTTGACTGAAAATCGGTTATAGAATGAAAGAGCTTCAAAACAAATTATTTAAGATGCTTGCAAATTTATACTTTTATGTTTTAAATATAATACTAGCTAAATCGAATTTTAACTGTCAAAGATTTCTTTTTGTGAAAATAAGCCGACTCGTCGATTAAAAAACATTAATTGTCTTATATATTGTACAATTTAAATTAATTGAAGTAATTTTGATATTATATCTTCATAGTATGAAAAAACAATTACTTTATATATTTTTTATTTTTTGCTTCTCGAACATTAATGCTCAGAATGATGGTTTGTGGCAAAAGGTAAGTTCCTCTTCATCGCTTTCGCGAAAAGCAAATATTTCAGAATCTGGAAAGTTGTATTATAAATTAAATGCAAATCTACTAAGTTCTAAACTTGCCTCAACAACAAGCAAATTAGCATCAAGCAATAAAACTGAAATAACAATTCCGAATACAGAAGGAGTTTTGGAACGTTTTTCGGTTTGGGAATCTTCTAATTTTGATCCAGAATTGCAAGCCAAATATCCAGAAATTAGAGCGTATGAAGGAAGAGGAATAGATGACAAAAATGCTAAAATACATTTTAGTGTGGCTCCAATTGGAATGCAGACAATGGTTTTTCGTCTTCGCAAAACCTACTGAATATATAGAGCAAAATCCTGATGATAAATCGGAATATGTTTTGTTTAAATCTACAGACAATGCAGACTCTAAAATGAGTTTAGAGTGCAGAACTGCTAATTCGATTTCTGAAAATAAAACTGCAACTACTGCAAAAACGGCCTCAAATGCCAAGCAGTTTAAAACACTTCGTCTGGCATTATCTTGTACGGGAGAATATACTGCTTTTTTTGGAGGCACAAAACAAGGAGCATTGGCTGGAATGAATGCTACACTGACTCGTGTAAATGGAGTTTTTGATCGAGATCTTTCTGTAAAATTAGTTTTGGTCGCGAATAATGATGCTGTTATTTATACAGATGCATCTACGGATCCTTATTCAATAGCTTCTGTAGGAGCGACTACCAATAATCCAACTTGGGGGCGACAGGTTCAAACTACCTTGACCAATGTTATTGGCGATGGAAATTATGATATCGGACATTTGTTTGGAGCTTCAGGCGGCACGGTCTTGCTAACTGTATTGGTTGTGTTTGTGTCAGCCCAACGTCTAGTGTTCCTCTTGCAAAAGGAAGTGCTTTTACCTCTCCAGCAGATCAAAGACCGCAAGGTGATACTTTCGATATAGATTTTGTTGCCCATGAAATGGGACATCAACTCGGAGGATCTCATACGTTTTCATATTCACTCGAAGGATTAGGTACAAGCTATGAGCCTGGAAGTGGTTCAACAATTATGGCTTATGCGGGTGTAACGCAAGGCTATAATGTTCAAAATAATTCTGATGATTATTTCTCTTATGCGAGCATCAATCAAATACAAAATAATTTAGCTGGGAAAACTTGTCCAGTAACTACCGCCATAACAAATAATCCTCCAGCAATAAGTGCGGGAGAAGATTATACAATTCCAATAAGTACAGCATTTGTTTTAAAAGGAACAGGATCAGATGCTGAAGGGAATTCGATAACGTACACTTGGGAACAATATGATAATGCTACTACCACTTCAGGTGCAAATAGTGTTGCGTATGTCGCAAAACCAAATGGCCCAATGTTTAGATCTTTTTTGCCTACAGCTTCGCCAGTTCGTTATATGCCGGCTTTCAGTTCGGTGTTAAATAATCAATTAACAACAACTTGGGAATCTGTTTCTTCTATAGCAAAAACAATGAATTTTACTTTAACAGGAAGAGATAATGCTCCAGTTGGAACAGCGCAAACTATTACAGATGCGATGGTTGTGACAGTAAGTGTCAGCTGCGGGACCGTTTGCTGTAACTTCGCAAAATACTGGAGATGTTGCTTGGGAAAAAGGATCAGCACAAACGATTACTTGGAGTGTTAATAATACAAACACACTTCCAGGATCTTCAAATGTGAATATAAAATTATCTATCGATGGAGGTTTGACATTTCCAACGACGCTTGCGACAAATACTCTAAATGATGGTTCAGAAACTGTATTGATTCCTTCTAACATTGAAGCGTCTACGAATTGCAGACTTTTGATAGAACCTGTAAACAATATTTATTATGCTTTAAATACCACTCCTTTTGCGATTGGATATTCTGTTGCAACGGATTGTTCTACTTATAATTTTGATGGAGGATATTCAACTGGTAATGGGTCAGTCTTTATAAACAAAACAATTTCGGTGCCATCTGCAGTAGGAACTATTTCAGATGTTAATGTTTCTGTGAATGTTACACACGCAAGATTTTCGGATCTCGAAATGCAGATTGTAAGTCCGAGTGGAAAAGTAGTGACATTATTTAATAAAAGTCTGCGGTACTACAAATTCGACTTTGGCTCTTCAATTTGATGACAGCGGAAGTGCTTTAAATTGCGGTACAACTACTAGCCAAATTGTAATTCCAGCCAGTTTATTAAGTGCTTTTAATGGAGAAAATCCGCAGGGAAATTGGACTTTTGGAGTTCGTGATTCTACAGTTGGAGCACTTGGTACAATAAATTCAGCTTCGGTAAATATCTGTAATAGAGTATATACACTTGGGGATTCAGATTTTGAAAATATTGACTTTGCATTATTTCCAAATCCAAACAAAGGAAATTTTACCATTCAATTTAGCAGAGATTCACTTAAAGAAGTTAAAGTGTATGTTCATGATATTTTAGGTAAATACGTTTACAGTAATACGTTTCAAGGATCAGGCTACTTTATTCAAGATATTCAATTGCCAAATGTGCCAAATGGCGTTTATTTAGTTACGGTTACCGATGGAGAAAAAAAGAACAGTAAAGAAAATTTTGGTGAATTAAATCTGTTTAAATGCCAAATATTTTAAAATCCAAATTCCAATACTAATTAGAATTTGGATTTTTTTTATTGAAATTTACTTTAAGAATTCGCCATCGCCATACAGACAATGCTGATTTTTGCTCCCGGAATTTTTAGTAATGCTCTGGAACAAGCCTCGAGTGTGGCGCCGGTTGTAAGAACGTCATCAACGATCAGGAAATGTTTATCGTGATCTGCTTCATTGAATTCTACATCAAAAATGTTCTCGATATTTTCAGATCTTCCTAATAGATTTTTTTTGGATTGTGTTTTAGAATACACTTTTCGGAACAAAATTTTTTCATTAAAAGGAATTTCAAAACCAGAAGCAATTGCTTTTCCAAAAGTCGTAACTTGATTATAGCCGCGTTCTTTAAATTTCTTTTTATGAAGCGGCACCGGAATTACGAAATCAAAAGGAATTTCTAATTGAATCTCTTTTAAATCTTCGGCGTACCAGTTTCCTAAAACAGTTCCAATTTCTTCGTGACCCTTATATTTTAGATTATGAATTAATTCCTGGACAATTCCCTTTTTATTAAAGTATAAAAATGCCGAGGCAAATTGAACATCAACTTTTCCATAAAACTTTTTTACAGCTTGATTTTTTGGATCTAAATGATATTGAGTAAGAGGCAAATCGTGGCGGCAGGAAGTGCAGAAAACAATTTCATTCTGCAATAAAATGGCGCAGCATCCGTCACAGACTTTCGGGAAAAACAGATTTATTAGGTAATTAATCACAAAAAGAGAGATTTTATTTACAAAAATAACAAAATCAATACTTCAAACTTTATTATTTTTCTTTTTTTTAAAGGTACTTTTTATATTTTTGCATCATTATGGCAAAACAAGAAGATATATTTAAGAATGTGGTTTCGCACGCAAAAGAGTACGGATTTATTTTTCCGTCAAGCGAAGTTTACGACGGACTGAGTGCTGTTTATGATTATGCACAGAATGGTGTCGAATTAAAAAAGAATATCCGTGAATATTGGTGGAAATCAATGGTTCAGATGAATGAGAATATTGTCGGCCTTGATGCTTGCGATATTAATGCATCCAACAACTTGGAAAGCTTCTGGACACGTTGATGCATTCAATGATCCATTAATTGATAATAAAGATTCTAAAAAAAGATATAGAGCAGACGTTTTGGTTGAAGATTATGCTGAAAAGATCAATCAAAAAGCTCAAAAGGAAATCGAAAAAGCAAGAGCCCGTTTTGGTGATGCTTTTAATGAGGAAGAATTTGTTACAACAAATGCCCGCGTTATAGAATATCTTTCAAAATATAAAGAAATTTTATCAAGGCTGGCAAAAGGAATGAGCGAAGATCTTCAGGATGTAAAAGCATTAATCGAAGAACTTGAAATCGCTGATCCTGAAACTGGTTCTAAAAACTGGACAGACGTTAAACAGTTCAATTTAATGTTCGGAACAAAACTTGGAGCTTCTGCAGATTCTGCAATGGATTTATATTTACGTCCAGAAACGGCTCAAGGTATATTTGTAAACTTTTTAAATGTTCAGAAATCGGGTCGTATGAAAGTTCCTTTTGGAATTGCTCAAACAGGTAAAGCTTTCAGAAATGAAATTGTTGCAAGACAATTTATTTTCCGTATGCGTGAGTTCGAACAAATGGAAATGCAGTTTTTTGTACGTCCAGGCGAAGAAATGAAATGGTACCATCACTGGAAAGAAACGCGTTTAAAATGGCACTTATCTTTAGGTTTAGGGCAGGAAAACTACCGTTTTCATGATCACGAAAAATTAGCGCATTATGCAAATGCAGTTGCAGATATCGAATTTAATTTCCCATTCGGATTTAAAGAATTGGAAGGAATTCACTCTCGTACTGATTTCGATTTAAAAGCACACGAAGAATATTCAGGAAGAAAATTACAATATTTCGATGCTGAATTAAACCAAAATTACGTTCCTTATGTAGTAGAAACGTCTGTTGGTTTAGATCGTATGTTCTTGGCTGTTTTTGCTACTTCATTAAAAGAAGAAACATTAGAAGACGGTTCAACAAGAACAGTTTTAAAATTACCAGCAGTTTTAGCGCCAACCAAAGCGACAGTATTACCATTGGTTAAAAAAGATGGTTTACCAGAAATTTCAAGAAAAATCATCGAAGATTTGAAATGGGATTTCAATGTGGCATATGATGAAAAAGATGCGGTAGGACGTCGTTACAGAAGACAAGATGCTTTAGGAACGCCATTCTGTATTACAGTAGATCATCAAACACTTGAAGACGAAACAGTAACAATTCGTCATAGAGATACAATGAAACAAGATCGTGTAAAAATTACGGAACTAAGAGCTATTATCGAAAATGAAGTTTCGATGAAAAACTGGTTAATGAAAATGTAATCTTTACAGCTTATACTATAGATCCCAAATTCCGTAAAGGAGTTTGGGATTTTTGATTTTTAAAAACAGGTATTTTATCGATGTTTTTTGCATTTCATCATTTTGTATCAACATTTTAATGTAATGTGTTAACAATGAAATATTTAAAAATCTAAAATCCGTATTTTTAAATGCGGATAAATGCCAAACTAAATTTTTTCGCATTCGGTCAAATTGAGTCATTTTTTTGATTATGATTGTAAAGTGAGAAAAAGCAACAAAACCAAAAATTGAAGAAGTATTCGTATATTATAATTGATGATGATGCTGAAAGTATTTTGAAGACCAAAACAACCGGCGCAGGTTTTTCAGAATTATCTTTTACGGCATCGGCATCAAATTTTCAAGATGGTTTAAATTTAGTTTTAGAGCACAAGCCGGTCTTAATTTTTCTCGAAATAGAGCCCAAAGATTTATCGAGTCAGTTGTCTCTGACTTTTATCAGCGAATTGCACCGCTTTTTTCAGGAGATTCCAAAAATAATTATTACTACAAATAAAAAAGATAAAGCTTTTGACGCAATTCAATATAACGTCTTTGATTATCTTTTAAAACCAATTGCACATATTGATCTTCTAAAAACCGTTTTAAAGCTTAAAAAAGCTAATTTAGAGTCTAAAACGATACCATTTAAAGAAGAACCAACTTCTATCGTGATTGATAATGTAAATAATGTGACAATTCCTCAAAATGTCGAAAAACCATTAACAATCTGTATAAAATCATACGGTGATTATCGCTATTTAAATGCGGCTGATATTTGTTATTTTCAAGCTGATAATAATTCGACCGATATTTATTTAAATACGGGTGAAATGATCACAGCATTTAAAACGTTAAAGCATTTTGAGAGTGTTTTGACCTATCCTTTTATTCGGATTCACAATAGTTATGTAATTAATCGAAATTATATTTCTAGAATTCACAGCGGAAACTCAATCTGTTACATAAAAAACTCATCCAAAAAGATTCCATTTTCTAAAACCTATAAAGCAAATGTCGATTTGATAATTGCCGATTTTGTTGCAGGAAATTACTTAGAAATCTAAAAACCAGATGTTTACCTCAATTTGCTATCCATTGACTATCAATTGGGTATGATCTACCATAAACTCAATTTTTTGTATAAATTTTTTCCGATCTCCGTATTAGTTTTACACCATGAAACGCAGCAAACAGCGAATCATTCTCCAAAAAATTAAACAAACATTAAAAACCTCAGGTCATGAAAAAAACAGCTTTGACATTCGGATTATTATCTTTAGTAATGGTTGCAACTTCTTTTGCAAATCCTACAACTCCAAGTATCTCTAACGAAAATTCTGGTATTGTTCCTCCATATGGATCTGATGCAGGTGGCGGCAGAAAACAAGATTTTCATGCGAGCAACAACTGGATTTGAAATGAATAATAATCAATCTAATTTTTCTAATGTTAATCAATCTTTAGGAGATAATAAAAAATTGGATTAAATAGTACAAAGAAATAAAACATAAAAAAAAGCTGTCAAATATTTGACAGCTTTTTTTTATGTCCTTAGTTTTAGTATTTTTGGTAAAATTCGCAACTTCTATTGAAAAGAAAATACCAAATAATAGTGTTTGTATTGTTGTTTCTTTCTGCCTGTAATAAGAAAAAAACTTCAGATGAAATATCTTCAGCGCAAGATAGTCTTCCTGTTTATCTAACATTAGCTAATGATATTAATTTAAATTATAACCTTAAACAAGAAAATGCAAAAAAAGCACTTTCGATTATTATGAGTCAGCAAAATGACTCTCTAAATAGGGTTAATTTATTTAAAATTGCTAATAGATATTATAATATGAATGATTTTAAATCATACAATCAAATATCAAAATTAGTTTTAGATAGATCGATAATTGCAAAAGATTCTATAAGTATTGCAAAAGCCTATTCCTATTTAGGAGATTATTATAGTTCTAAGATGGTTTCAGACAGTGCTTTTAGAAGTTACTTTAAAGCTCAAAAAATTTATACTCAAATTAATGACGATTCTAATCTGGCAAAAACCCTAATAAGTAAAGCTACGCTTCAATTTAATGAAGGTGATTTTTTTGAAAGCGAAATAGCAGTATTTAAGGCTTTGGAGATATTGAATCGTCAAAAAAATGTAAATGATAAGCTTTATGAATGTTATAACCTGCTCGGAATTCTTTATAATGAAAGAGAAGAATTTGATAAGGCTCTCGAATACCAGCGTAAAGCATTAAATACATTAGATGATAAATCAATTCCTTTAGATCTTCAATTAAAAGCAACATCTTTAAATAATATAGGATTCATTTATATAAATAAAAATGACTATAAAAAAGCTATACCTTATTTTCAAAGAGGATTAGAAGAAAAAAATCTATTTAAAGAAAAGACGAATTTATATGCGATGTTATTAGATAACTTAGGATATGCTAAATTCAAAGCTGGAAGAACGGATGGACTGCCGGGCGATTTTTATAGATCTTTAAAAATTAGAGACAGCTTAGGATTAAAAGTGACATTGATTGCCAATCAAATTCATTTGTCTGAGTATTATGCTTCTAAGAAAGATACTTTTAAAGCAATACAATTTGCAAAACAAGCTTTATTAGTTTCTCGCTCTTCTGAAAAATTAAATAATACCTTGGGAGCTTTAAAGCAAATTGCGATTGTTGATCCTGAAAACGCATCAAAATATTCAAAAGAGTACATTCAATTGAATGATAAAATGCTCAAAGCAGAACGGAAAATGGGAGAAAAATTCTCTCGAATCGAGTACGAAACCAACGAAATAAAAGATCAAAATTCCAATCTTCAGGAAAAAAATAAAACTTTGGTTTATGTTTTTAGTATTTGTACATTGCTCGGATTGTTTTTTTATGTTTATAAAACCCAGCAGGCTAAAAATCGTGAGCTCCTTTTTAAACAACAACAGCAGATTGCAAATGAAGACATCTACAATATGATGATTTCACAGCAAAATGAAATTGAATTAACAAGGATCAAGGAAAAGAAAAAAGTTGCGCAAGACCTGCATGATGGAGTTTTGGGACGAATGTTTGGTATTAGAATTAGTTTGGACAGTCTGGATAAGGTTGATGAAGCCGAAGCGACTTCTAAAAGAAAAAAGTATTTAGCCGAGCTTAAAAGTATTGAACAGGATATTCGTGAAATTTCTCACGATTTAAATAGAGAAAAATCGGAATTGATTAATAATTTTATTGTTATTCTTGGAAAACTATTTGAAGACCAAAGAAATACATATAGTTCAAAATTAATTACTTCTTTTGATCCCGATGTTAAATGGGAATTAATTAGTAATATTGTCAAGATCAATTTATATCGGATTATTCAAGAAGGACTTCAAAACTGTAATAAATATGCACAAGCAGATATTATTAAAGTGGAGTTTAAAAATGAAGATGATATTTTGATCCTGACTATCGAAGATGACGGAATAGGATTTAATACCAGCAGAACCAAAAACGGAATTGGTTTGCATAATATTGAATATAGAGCGACAGAATGTAAGGGTACAGTTACTATAAAATCTGCCAAAGATGAGGGGACAATCCTCATTATAAAAATCCCAATAGATCCCAATAATAACCTGCAAAATAATGAACTTTGATTTAACAGCTCCAGTTCCGCAATTAGTTAAAAAGAATATTCTGATAGTAGATGATCATCCATTTATTATTGAAGGGTATAAAAATGCGATAACTCGGTATAAGCCAAAACAATATGAATTTTTTATTTCACAAGCACATGATTGCAGATCTGCTTATGATATAATTGAAAATGACAACACACCTGTATTTGATATTGCTTTTTTAGATATCAGTATGCCTCCGTACGAAGAAAAAGAGATTTTTTCGGGTGAAGATTTGGCGAAATTACTTTCAGTAAAAATGCCTTCTTGCAAGATCGTTCTGCTTACTATGTATACAGAACTTCTAAAAATAAAAACAATAATCCGAACGATTCAGCCAAATGGTTTGATCATTAAAAATGACCTGACTTTTGAAGAACTGCTTCTGGCTTTTGATAAAGTAATGAAAAGCGAAAAATATTACAGCCAGTCTGTAGTTAAAATGCTGAACCAATCTACCCACAATGCAATTGAAATAGATCAATATGATAAACAGATATTAGTTCATTTATCAAAAGGAATAGCGGGCAGTGAGATGCTTCAAAATATTCCAATTTCCTTAAATGCAATTGAAAAAAGAAAGAAACACCTGAAAGAACTGCTAAAAATTAGAAGCGGTTCTGACGAAGATTTGCTTAAAGAAGCAAAAAGTAAAGGGCTTTTTTAAAAAATGAAATCCCAAAAATGAAAATTCCAAATTCCAATACGTTAATCGATATTGGAATTTGGAATTTTTTATTTGGAATTTTTCAAAAAAAATTATTCTGTCAAAGCATCCCATCCACGTGCTTTTAAAGCAATTTTTGTGTTGGCACGAGTTACAAGATGGATTCCTTCATTTTCTTCGGCCATGTGTCCGATAACGGAGAAATTTGGGTTTCCTTTTATTTTGTCAAAATCATTAATATCAATTGTAAATAAAAGTTCATAATCCTCGCCTCCATTTATGGCAACAGTTGTACTGTCGATATTAAATTCTTCGCAAGTCGAAATAAATTGCGGATCCAATGGAAGTTTATCTTCGTATAAATTACAACCTACTTTTGACTGCTTACAGATATGAATGATCTCAGATGAAAGTCCGTCTGAAATATCAATCATTGCAGTTGGTTTAATATCTAAAGCATGAAGTAATGCTCGAACATCTTTTCTTGCCTCAGGTTTTAACTGGCGTTCTACTAAATAAGTATACAGATCTAAATCGGGCTGATTATTTGGATTAACTTGGAAAACTTGTTTTTCGCGCTCCAAAACCTGCAGTCCCATATAAGCCGCACCAAGATCACCCGTTACAACTAATAAGTCGGTTTGTTTGGCTCCATTTCGGTAAACCAATTCATCTTCGTCTGCTTCTCCAATTGCAGTTATGCTGATAATTAAACCTTTTTGAGATGAGGTTGTGTCACCGCCAATTACGTCAACTTTATATTCTTTTGCGGCATGCGTAATTCCACCAAACAATTCTTCTAAAGCTTCAAGAGGAAAACGATTTGAAACCGCTACCGAAACTGTAATTTGTGTCGGTCTTGCATTCATGGCGCAAATATCAGATATATTTACCACAACAGATTTATATCCTAAATGCTTTAAAGGCATATAAGCCAAATCAAAATGAACTCCTTCTATTAATAAATCAGTAGAAACTACTACTTTTTTATCTTTAAAATCAAGAACAGCAACATCATCACCAATACTTTTTAATGTTGATTCTTGAGTAACATCAAAATTTTTGGTTAAATGTTCAATTAAGCCAAATTCGCCCAATTGCGCTAAACTAGTTCTTTGTTGATTTTTATCTTCAATCATTTTTTTAAGGTGCAAAGGTTTTTAAGGTGCAAAGGTACAAAGGTTTTTTTAAAGATGCTAAGATTCTGAGATGCTAAGATTTTAATTTTTTTTTAGACGTTTATTTTGTAGAGACGCACACTGCGGTGCGTCTTTGCACAGTATTTACAAATAATTATCGTTTCATGCTAAAATGAGATCTGAATTCCTGAATTATGCCATTTTGGGTATAAGTAACCCGAAACCAGTAGTCTGAAGAAGGAAGCGGACTTCCATCAAAATTACCATCCCAGCCAGCACCAGAGGGCTTAATCATTTTTAGTAATTTGCCATAACGATCGTAAATAGTGATGACAGCATCAGGCTGATAAGCCAGATCGGGGATATTCCAAGTGTCATTGTAACCATCGTTGTTTGGAGTGAAAAATTTAGGGTACTTCAGCACTTTGGCAAATAAAATAAAATTATCACAATTGGCTTTTATATCTCTTATTGTAATAGCATGTTCTCCAGAGTCAACATTCTTGAATATATTGCTGGTTTGAAAATCGCCATCATCCAGCTGATATTCATAGGTTCCGAAACCATTGGTCAGGTTTACAATGATATCAATATTATCTTCGAATTCATCAGACACAGTTACAGTTGCAATTGCCGGACTTGATTTTTCGACAGTTACAGTAGCTGGATTATAACCGCAGTCGTTACCGACATCTGGTACGTTTTTCACGGGCACAACAGTATAAATTCCTTCCTTAATAGCGGTATAAATAGGACCTGTGCCCACTTTACTTCCGCTAAAATACCACTCGACAGTATAATCTGGTGAATTAATTCCTGAATTCAATTGAGCAGAATGCTGTAAGTTTCCTGTTTGATAATCGACACAAATGACTCCGTTTGGTATAGCGAAATTTTTTAAAGGATAAATAGTAATGTAAAAATCATCCTGAGCAAAACAGCTTGAATTTGTAGTCATGGCAGCTGTAGATATACATTTTTTGACTGGCACTTATTTTCTGCCCTGCTCGCATATTGAGTTCCAGTTGCGTTGGCTTCACTATAATAATTACCGACGGCTAAAGGAGGCAAAGTATAACTTTCGCAAATAGCAACATCAGGAGTGCTGGCCAATACAGGAGTTGGGGAAATGGTAACTGAAAAACTCTTTTCGCTAACGCAGGTTAGACGTGTTCCCACAACAGCATAAACATAAATGGTCTGCGAGGTTTTTAAGATGGTTCCAGCTCGCAATGACGCGACCTTTTCCACCTGGTTGTGCATAATAATTACCCAATTTTAGCGCTGGCAAAGTATAACTGTCACAAACATTTATGTCGCTAAAATTTCCAACATCTATTCCGTTGTAATTAACTTTAAAGAAGGTTTCATTGCTTCGCAGGATGTAAAATCGGCCCATTCATTATAAATGTAAATGGTTTGTGTTGTATTGATAATTGTTCCTTCGGCAAGCTGAGTTCCTGAACCTTTTGGGCCTCCTGCGACGGTGTAATATTTTCCATTTTTAAGTTTTGGAAGTTTGAAATCGTTGCAGGTTACTACATCTGTAAAACTGTCAACCAAAGGAAGAGGTCTGATTTCGACAGTAAAACTATGCTCATTTGTACATTCCGGCCCTACAGAAAAGACATAAATGGTTTGTGTCGAGGTAATGATGTCGCCTGCTTTTAGTCGTGTTCCTCCACCGTTGGTTCTTGTAAAATAGTTACCATTTGTTAAAGGAGGTAAAACATATCGTGCACATTCAAGTCTGTTCGCGGGCGTATCTACCAAGGGCAAGGGTTTTATAGTAATTTCATATTTAAGATTTTCGGTACAATTGGGTGCAGTTGTAGTTGTCGCATAATAATATATGGTTTGTGAATTGGTGATAACAGTTCCTGCTGGAATATTTTTTCCCTGACCACCTGGAGTTTCATAGTAGCCGCCAATAGCAATGGGAGGCAAAGTAAAACTGCCGCATCTTGAAATCGGAACAAAAATTGGAGAATTTACAATGTCAATTTTAAAAGAATTTTCATTGGTACATCTTCCGTCATTGGCAAAAATATATACGGTCTGACTTGAAGTTATTCTGTCTCCTGCATTTAGGGCTCGCCCTAGACCTCCGGATAATGTAAAATAATTTCCGTTTGCCAAAGTTGGTAATGTGTACGAATCGCAGGTTACTACATTTGCAGGTTTATCTACCGCTGGTAAAGGATAAACTGTAAAGGGTACGGCTATGTCACGGCAAACCGCTCCATTTATCACGGCATAATAATAAATAGTCTCACTGGTTGTAAATACTGTTCCAGCGGGAATTGAATTTCCTTGCCCTCCAGACTGGGTAAAGAAACCACCTGCTGGCACAGTTGGAACGATATATTGACCGCAGGCCTCTTTTTTAAAACCAATTTCGTAAATCAGGATTACATTAAAGCTGGTCTCGTTAGTACAGTTGTTTGTTGTTGGTGCTTTGAAAATATAATAAAGACCACCTTTAGAGATAACATCTCCTGCATTTAGTTTAGTTCCTGTTCCATTTGGTCCTGTATGGTATTCGCCATTTGTAATTGGCGGTAATGTATAGCTATTGCAGGCAATAACATTCGGAATAATATCTACTGGCGGCAGTGAATTAATTATGACATTGAAATTAACTGTAGTATAACAAGACGAACTCGAAACATTTTCAATCCTTACCCAAATTGTTTGAGGCGATTGTGAAAAAGAGGTAACAAATGCCTTCGGATCAGAAATATTATTTCTGGCACTGTTAGCATCTATTTCGCTGTTGTAGTATCTGATTTTATATTCTGACGAATTTAATCCATTTAGTATAATGGTTTCCTGGACAGTTAAATCAACGGATACATTATTAGAAATATTACAAGCAGTTAAGTCTGGTGGTTTTACAACATTGATGGGATTAGTTATCAATAAATTAAATGAAATTAAATTGGCACAAAAAAAGGTTTTATCATAAACAGGTACCACTTTTATATATATGGTTTGGTTTCCGGAACTTGTATAAGATGTTAATTGATTTTCGGGTATCATGGGGCCATTTGCATTGGCTGAATCTAAGGAATCAAAATAATAAACAGCATATTTAGTTGGATCGATTCCTAGTGCAGTTACATTATTCTGAGTTAAATCATATTGATAAGTGCCAGTTGTGCTGTAACAGGCAGTTAAGTTTTTGGGAGATGTAATAACCAGTTCTTTAATTACAACTTCGTCTTTAACCACACAGCCAGAAAGTGTTGCTGTAACTCCGTAAGTTCCGGCTTTATCGACTGTTAAAGAATTAGTGGTTTCATTTGGAATTACTGCTCCATTTAATGTCCATACATAACTGAAATTACCAACAAGATCAGATTTAAGGGTGATTTTTTTCGCCTTGGCAAATGGTTCTGTCGGGGCCTAAATCCATAGTGGTCATAAAACTGCCTCCTTTTATGAAAACTGCCGAATCATAATTGCTGTCGTTGTAATCCCCAATAGCCAGTTTTATACGATAAGTCCTATTTGGAATCACCGTTGAAGCGAGCAGTTAAAACTTTGGTTTCTCCTCTCATATTGATGGGTGACTGAGAGGGGTTCGCAACATTATAACGGTCAAATAAATTAGCATTGGCAGATAAACAAGACGAATTATATTGTTGATCTCTAATGTTCTTGACCGAAACAGGTGTATTTGTTCCTGGAAGTACGGCGAGATTTGTTGAAATTCCCGTTGTTAAATCGGTCAATATGAAAGCAAAAACATCACTGAATCCACATTGAAATTCACCATATTCATTCGAAGCAAAAAGAAAATCAAAGCTAAAATTGCTTGATAATGGTGTAAAATCAAATTGAATAAAACTGACGTCTGTAACGGGTACAACTTGTCCGTTATTATCACTGATAACCTGCAGATCACTATCAGCGAGCATTGTTCAATTGACTGCTTTCGTTGTTGCCGGTATATGACCCTTCAGTATATTTGGCGATTCCGTTTCGTATAATGATGCCGCTAGAAATGGGAAAGTTTGGATTGCTGTTTGTGAATTTACCGATACCTTGATATGATGAGAATTTGAAATTACTTTCGTTAGAACAGCCATTCTGCATCAACTCCGAACGTATCAGTTCAGGTATGCCCAAAGATGTAGTGTCGACTATAATTCCTTGTGCTGAAGATATTGCCGAATAAAATAATAAAAGTAGAAATAGAAGAAATTTCATAATTCATTATTTGTTGTAATCTTAAAGTTACGAAATTATTTTTTTTAAATTTTTGATTGTCAGTATTTTATGATTTTATTTCGCTTTTTGAATAAAAATGGATTATAAACTTATTTTTGTTAAAATGTAAAAAAAACACAGGTAAATGGCGAAGAGTATAGAGAATAAGTCGTTTATAGAAAGAAGAATTTAGTTGTTTTAGTGTGGCTAAAGAATGAATAATAAAATATTTCGTAAAATTATTTTCCTGCTGACAAACTGTTGTCACCAGCCCAATTTACTTTTGAAGTATTAAAAATATTTAAACTTTAAAACCATGAAAACATTAGAAGCACAAGTTATTACTTCAGAAGATTTATTAAAACACTGGCAGGGGCACAGAACCCTGACTCGTCGTTTAATTGAAATTTTTCCTGAAAAAGATTTCTTCGAATTTTCAATAGGAGGGATGCGTCCTTTCGCAAAATTGGTTGATGAACTTTTAGCGATTGCAGTTCCAGGACTTAAGGGAATTGTAACGAAACAAACCGAAGCATTTTCGGAAGGAGGAGAAAAATTGATTTTTAAAGCGCAGTATCTTGAAAAATGGGATGAAGCTACAGAAGAAATTAATAAATACTGGGAGCAGTTATCGGTTGAAGATTTCAGCGAAACATTCAATCTTTTTGGGCAATATGAATTTCCTGTAATTCAGAATATTTTATATTTTATTGATAACGAAGTACATCATCGCGGACAAGCTTATGTGTATTTAAGAGCTTTAAATATCGAACCTCCATTTTTCTGGGAAAGATAAATCTCAGAAAAATAAATAAAAAAACTCCCAAAGATCGAATCTAATTCTCTTTGGGAGTTTTTTTTATAAAAGTCTTTTTTTATTAATCTCGAGCAGATTCAATACTTTTTCCTTTAGTATTTCTGGTTCCAGAATTTTGGCATAATCTCCAAACATAAGAAACCATCTCGGGAAACCGCTTTCTATATCTCGGCACATAAAAGTCATTTCTATTTGATCGCCAATTTCTTTTTCTGAAACAAAACCATGATATTTTCTTTCGTACGCCAAATAGCGCGCTATTTTCTTTTCAATCAAAATACGGACTTTAGTTGTCGTGCAGGTTTCTGTTTTATTTAAATACGTTTCTAATGCATCATGTTCGATTGTAAAATCAAGTTCCGTCTTTTTAATTTCGTGAATACGATCCGTTCTAAACTGACGATAATCTTTTCGCAAATGACAATAACCTAGAAAATACCAATTATTATTGTCATGAAAAACCCCAACAGGTTCCAGATTTCGGCGCGTTGTTTCGTCCTTATCATAAGTTTTATAGGTCAAAAGAATCTGCTTCTTTTCGGCAATACTTTCAAACAAAACAGCTAAAGTGTTTGGAGAATTATCATTAAACATTGGCTCTGCCGTCTGCATAACCACTCTCGATTCAATATTCGAAAGCCAGTCTTTGTCTGTACTTCTTAAAACCGATTTGAGTTTGTACATCGCAGATGCGTAATGCGTTCCCAAAGAAGGATCAGTAAATTTTTGCATCAGCTTTTCAGCGAGCAATAAAACTGCTTATTTCTTCTCGTGTAAACATTACGGGCGGAAGTCTGTAGCCTTCCATTAAAGCATAACCAACTCCTGCTTCACTATAAATAGGAACGCCAGAAGCTTCGAGCGTTCTAATATCCCTGTAAATAGTTCGTAAACTGCAGTCGAAACGATCTGCCAATTCTTGTGCTTTTACAATCTTTTTAGATTGCAATTGAATAAGAATCGCAACAATTCGGTCAAATCGTTTGGGAGTTTCGTCAGGCATTTTTTCTTTTAGCTTCAAAAGTTCAGATGCTCAAAGTTACAAAGGTTTAATCTTTATAGAAATAAAAAAGGTGTTCCAAATTGAAACAGCTTTTACTTTATAAGTCGAATTAATTTAAACATTTTTCGCATCTTTACAGAATTATAGTATTAAATTTTAGAATATAGAATGAAACTTCCTTTTGAGCCAGTTATTTTTGGTTATGAAATCAATATCCATTTACTTTTAGAATATCTGGCATTTTTTTTAGGATATCGATATTATGTTTTTTTGAGAAAAAGAACGAACGATACTATTGTTTCTTCCAACAGATTATCAATCATATTGGGAGCCGCAATTGGGGCTTTTTTGGGTTCTAGAATTATGGGTTTTTTGGAAAATCCTGTTTTTCATCTTGATGAAACATCGATTTTAGAACTCTTCAATGCGAAGACCATTATGGGGGGATTGTTTGGAGGGCTTTTGGGCGTTGAAATTGCTAAGAAGGTGATAGGAGAAAAAGAATCATCGGGAGATTTATTTACCTTTCCGATTATTCTGGGAATTTTTATAGGAAGAACTGGTTGTTTTTTATCTGGAACCAATGAGTTTACATATGGAAAAGAAACGGCCTTTTTTACGGGTATGAATCTTGGCGACAATATTATGAGGCATCCAATTGCCTTGTACGAATTAATTTTTCTGATCATTTTATTTTTTGTTCTGAAGAAATTAAAAAATAGAAATAAAAAAAACGGACTTATATTTCAGTATTTTATGATCGCCTATTTTGCATTTCGCTTTTTTTGTAGAATTTCTGAAACCCAATTATTTCCTGATTTTTGGAATAAGTTCGATTCAGATTTTATGCTTGATTTGTCTGCTCTATTATAACAAAACAATTTTAAATTTATTTGTAAAAAATGCCAGTTAGAAAATATACTTATTATGACTTTACATTAAGCCTTTGCCCAGAATGCTTAAAAAGAATTGATGCTAAAATTGTTTTTGAAGACGAGAATGTCTACATGCTTAAAAGATGTCCGGAACACGGGAGTTCTAAGGTTTTGATTGCTGACGATATTGAGTATTACAAGAATATCCGAAACTACAATAAACCATCCGAGATGCCGTATACTTTTAATACAAAAACGCACTATGGCTGTCCGTACGATTGTGGTTTATGTCCAGATCATGAACAGCATTCTTGCCTTACAGTTGTTGAGGTTACAGATCGATGTAATCTGACATGTCCGACTTGTTATGCTGGTTCATCGCCTAGTTATGGCAGACACCGAACTCTTGAAGAAATAAAAGCAATGCTCGATACGGTTGTTAAAAACGAAAAAGAACCTGATGTAGTTCAGATTAGTGGTGGAGAACCAACCATACATCCTGAGTTCTTTGAAATTTTGGATTACGCAAAATCAGTTCCGATAAAGCATTTAATGCTAAACACAAACGGAATTAAAATTGCAAAAGATAAAGAATTCGTTAAGAGGTTAAAAAGCTATTCTCCAGATTTTGAAATCTATCTTCAGTTTGATTCTTTTGAAGATAGTGTATTACAGGAATTGCGTGGAGCCGATTTAAGCGAAATACGAAAACAGGCTTTAGAAAATCTAAATGAAGTTAATTTGTCAACCACTTTGGTTGTTACACTTCAGAAAGGATTAAACGATAATGAAATAGGTAAAATTATTGAATTTGCACTAAAGCAAAAGTGCGTTCGAGGTGTGACATTTCAGCCGACTCAAATAGCGGGTAGATTGGAGAACTTTAACTTAGAAACAGATCGCATGACTTTAACAGAAGTAAGAAGAAAAAATTCTGGAGCAAACTACCGTTTTCAATTCAGATGATTTACTTCCTGTTCCTTGTAATCCTGACGCTTTAGTAATGGGTTATGCGTTGAAGTTAGGAGATGAAGTTTTTCCGTTAACACGATATATTAATCCAAATGATTTATTGGACAATAGTAAAAACACTATTATTTATGAGCAGGATGAAGTGCTTCGAGGTAAAATGATAGATTTGTTTAGCACAGGAAATTCTGTAGAAGTAGCACAAGAAAACTTGAAATCGATATTATGCTGTCTTCCTAATATTGATGCACCAGAATTAGGATATGACAATCTGTTTAGAATTATTATAATGCAGTTTATTGATGCCTATAATTTTGATGTGAGGGCAATAAAAAAATCATGTGTACATATTGTCAATAAGGATAATAAAATAATTCCTTTTGAAACCATGAATTTGTTTTATAGAGATGATAAAGTAAAAAGATTAGAAGAATTAAGAACTAACATATAAGAATATGACAGGGTTAGAAGTAGGTAATTTGGGTGGTTTAGTCGCATTTTTTATAGCGATTATGGTTGGTCCGCCAATTTTAATGGCTATCATTGGTTTTGCAATTAAGAAAAATAGCCCCAATGCGACAAAGGTTTGTTTTATTATAGGAGCCCTATATCTGATTATTGGATTAGGAATATGCGGAACGCTTTTATCATAAGAAAAATCCAAACAAATAAAATTATTTGGGAATAAAAAAGCTGTCCCAAATTGAGACAGCTTTTTTATAAATAAATCGGAGAACGATTTAGAATCTATACAAAAGACCAAATTGCGGTTGATCGAAGATATTTTCAAATAAATTAATATTTAATTGGAAAGTATCAGATGATGGTCCGTCTTCTGGAGAAACACTGTTGTAAGACAGCATATTTGCTAATACAAAAGTTACAGCAATGTTTTTAGTAACAAAATAGTTTAATCCCACAGTAATATCAGCAGTTAAACTGTTATCAGTATCACTTCCAACATTTGGAATATCAGTTTTGTTTCTTCCAAACCCTAAACCAGCTTCCGCATAAGTTTTTAAACGTTTTTTGTCCAATTCTAAGAAATAGTAACGAGCAAAAGCACCAACTCCAAAAACATTAGTTTCTACTTGCGTAGTTTCTACTTTATTGCTTGCATAATTTAGTTTAGCTCCTACTGCAAATTTATCATTTAGTAAATAGCCAAACTTTGGGCTAAAGCCGTAATAGTCAGCATCACCACCTGTGCTAATTTTGATTGAACCTTCAAGAAACATATCACCGCTTTGAAAAGTTACGCCTTTTGCTGAGTTCATTTCCGAATCAACTTCTTCTTGTTGTGCGTTAGCAAATGAGAAAGTTAACATCGATAAAAGAATAAAAAATTTAGTTTTCATAATAATAATTTTAAGTTGTAAGATTAAAGTTATATTTAAAAATCTAGAAATTTTAGAATCTAAATCGAATGCATCAACAATGAATCAATTGAGTTAAAAAACATACAATTTTATAAGTATTTACTTGTTTAATTATGATGTTAAATTTAAGTTTTAAGGTATAAAGCCAAGTGTTTATTGAGAACTAATTCTTAAAAAAATAAAAAACCCAATAACTTTCGTTATCGGGTTTTAATCTATATTTTGGGTTCTTTATTCTATTTTCTAAAAAACTTAATCATTCAATTTCAAAACAGCCATAAAAGCTTCTTGCGGAATCTCAACGTTTCCTACTTGACGCATACGTTTTTTACCTTTTTTCTGTTTTTCCAGCAATTTACGCTTACGCGAAATATCTCCACCGTAACATTTTGCGGTAACGTCTTTACGAAGAGCTTTAATCGTTTCACGAGCGATAATTTTTGCTCCAATTGCGACTTGAATCGGAATGTCAAATTGTTGTCTTGGGATTAACTCGCGTAATTTCTCGGTCATTTTTTTACCAATATTGTAGGCGTTATCTTCGTGAATTAAGGCTGAAAGTGCATCAACTGTTTGAGCATTTAAAAGCACATCCAGTTTTACTAATTTCGAAGTTCTCATTCCAATTGGAGAGTAATCAAAAGAAGCATAACCTTTAGAAACCGTTTTTAGACGATCGTAAAAGTCAAATACAATTTCTGCTAAAGGCATATCAAAATTCAATTCAACACGCTCCGTTGTCAAATACGTTTGATTGGTAATTTGTCCACGTTTTTCGATACATAAACTCATTACGTTTCCTACGAAATCAGCTTTTGTAATAATAGTAGCTTTAATAAAAGGTTCTTCAACTCTATCTAAACGAGAAGGTTCAGGTAAGTCAGAAGGATTGTTTACCACAAATGCAGTTTCAGGGTCTTTTTTGGTGTAAGCCAAATACGAAACGTTAGGAACCGTAGTAATTACAGTCATGTCAAACTCACGCTCTAAACGTTCCTGAATAATTTCCATATGTAGCATTCCTAAGAAGCCGCATCGGAAACCAAATCCTAACAGCCGCAGAACTTTCTGGCGTAAAAACTAAAGATGCATCATTCAATTGCAATTTTTCCATAGAAGAACGCAAATCTTCATAATCTTCCGTATCAACTGGATAAATTCCAGCAAATACCATTGGTTTTACATCCTCAAAACCAGTAATCATATTCGTTGTCGGCGTTTTGGCATCGGTTAGAGTATCTCCAACTTTTACTTCTTTTGCTTCTTTAATTCCAGAAATCAAGTATCCAACATCTCCGCTGGAAATTACGTTTTTCGGAACTTGGTTTAATTTTAAAGTTCCAATTTCGTCAGCAAAATATTCATTGCCAGTAGCCATGAATTTAATTTTCTGACCTTTTTTGATTTCACCATTTACAACTCTAAATATTACTTCGATTCCACGAAACGGATTGTAAACCGAGTCAAAAATCAAAGCTTGTAATGGTTCGTCTGGGTTTCCTTTTGGAGCAGGAATTTTTTCGATAATAGCGGCAAGAATGTTCTCAACACCAAAACCTGTTTTTCCAGAGGCATGAATAATATCTTCTAATTTACAACCTAATAAATCGATAATATCATCACTAACTTCTTCTGGGTTCGCGCTTGGTAAATCGACTTTATTCAAAACCGGAATGATTTCTAAGTCGTTTTCAAGAGCTAAATATAAGTTTGAAATCGTTTGTGCCTGAATACTTTGTGCGACATCTACAATCAATAAAGCTCCTTCGCAGGCGACAATAGATCTAGAAACTTCATACGAAAAATCTACGTGGCCTGGAGTATCAATTAAATTCAGGATGTATTCTTCACCTTTATAAGTGTATTCCATCTGAATGGCATGACTTTTAATGGTAATACCACGCTCACGTTCCAGGTCCATGTTGTCAAGCAATTGCGCTTTTTCTTCACGAGCTGTAACGGTTTGTGTTGCGCCTAATAATCTGTCCGCCAATGTACTTTTACCGTGGTCAATGTGTGCAATAATGCAAAAGTTACGTATCTTCTTCATTTTTATATATCAGTTCTCTAAACGAGTTTAAGTATTTTTTGGGTGTAAAATAACGCCAAAGCAATTGCTTTAAAGCATGTTATTAAGGCGCAAAGATAGCGCAAAGTTTTGGATTCTGGAATGTTGATCTACGATAGTTGATCGTTGTGAATTAAAAACAGGTTTAAAATTCAAAATTGACTCCTTTTTCTGTTAATTTCTTATACATTTCTGCATCAAATTTATAAAGTTTAGTCGCTCTGTGCGAAACGTCTTTTTGCTTTTCATCCAGTGCTGTCAGCAATTTCATGTGGAGAATTTTTCGTCTGAAATTGGATTTGTCCAATTCGATTCCTAAAATTTCTTCGTACAAATGCATTAGCTGTAAAAGGGTGAATTTTTCTGGTAATAAATTGAAACCAATTGGTGCCTGACGGACTCTGTTTCGCAATTGCAATAAACTGAAATCCAGAATTTCGTTATGGTCAAAAATCAAATCCGGAATCTCATTTATTTTATACCATTTTGCTTCGATAACTCGTAAACTGGCTTTAATATTATAGTCTTCTCTGTTGACCAAAGTGTAATAACCAATAGTAACCACACGTCTTTCAAGAACACGATTCGGATTTGTAAAAGCTTTTAACTGCTCCAAATAAATGTTTTCAAGACCCGTAAGTTCTTGTAAAATGCGCTGAGCGACATCATCGGCACTTTCGTCTATTTGAAGCCATCCGCCAAGAAGTCCCCATTTACCTTTACTTTCGCCTTGGGCATGCTTGCACTAAGAGAACTTCGAGACTCTCTTTATTAAATCCGAAGAAAACGCAGTCAATTGTGATTCCGTCTACGGCTGGTTTGTGATAATTAGTAGTTGTTTCTGTCAATTTATTATGTTGTTTCGAAGTGCAAAAGCGTTTTTTTGTTAATTTTTATATGAAAATCAGAATTCGAAATTAAATCCCTTTTCAGTCAATTTTTTATAGATTTCAGGATCAAACTTATACAATTGAGTCGCTCTATGCGATACATCCTGCTGTTTTTCATCTAAAGCGACTAGAAGTTTCATATGGAGAATTTTTCTTCTAAAGTTTGGTTTGTCCATTCCAACACCTAAAATTTCTTCATACAACTGCATCAATTGTAATAAAGTGAATTTTTCTGGAAGCAGATTAAATCCAATTGGTGTTTGACGGACTTTATTTCGAAGATGTTTTAAGCTGTAATTCAGAATTTCATTATGGTCATAAATCAAATCTGGGATATTATTTATTTTGTACCATTTCGCATCCGAAGCTGTAAAACCAGCTTTAATATTGTAATCTTCTCTTTTTACCAATGCATAATAGCCGATTGTAATTACACGTCGCGACGGAAAACGATCTGGATCTCCAAATGCTTTCAGCTGTTCCAGATAAATATTGTCAAGACCCGTAAGTTCGTTCAATAAGCGATGCGCGGCATTGTCTGTACTTTCTTTTTTAAAAATCCATCCCCCTGGAAGACCCCACTTTCCTTTGCTGATACCCTCACCGTCTTGCACCAAAAGTACTTCCAGACTGCCTTTGTCAAAACCAAAAATGACACAGTCAATCGTGATCGCATTCATGGCACTCTGTTCGTTTTTTGAAGCAGTTCTGTCATCTACATTTTCAACCATATTCGAGATAAATTTTGACAAATTAAATAAATAAAATGATTACGAGCCTTCTTAAAAGCTTTATATTTTTTTTAACGAAACAAGATTTTGATAATCAGTGAATTAAAAATGTGCTAAAATATGGCTTAAAACATATCGATTTTTAAATGTCTGATTGTCAATTTTATAAATCGTTGTTTTTTCTATATTTTTTATTTCAATTTCAATTCTCTTTTTACAACATTGATAAAAATGACTTACTATTTATCAGAATTGAAAAAAAATAACCCTAATATTTTGTTAATATAGAAAATTTGTTTTACACTTGTAGTCAAATTTACCATAAGATAAATTCAAATTGACTATAAGTAAAAAAGGCAAAGCTACGACTTAACTTAAACTTACCACAAATGTTTTTTCTAGAAATTGATTTTAAATCGATTTTGATGTTTAAAAAATAGTCGCTTATAGTCTGCAAGTACTAAATGTTGGAAATGAGATTCAGGCCCTCATTTTTGGCATGACCTGCTTGGGAAGTTTTCCAGATTTCTCTTAGGGTAAAAATTACTAACTATAACTTAAACTTAATCAATTCTTATTATGAAAAGCAAAAATTGTATTAAAACAACAAAGCTTCCATATTTTATGGCGGTGCTTGCTTAGCGTATTTATGATGCAGTTTGGATTTGCACAAGAATCCAAAACTGTAAGTGGAACAATCACCTCTTCCGAAGACGGATTTGGAGTTCCTGGAGCAACTGTACTTGTACAGGGAACAAAATCGAGTACTGTTACCGATTTTGATGGAAAATATAAAGTGGAAGCCAAAACAGGCGATGTTTTAGTGATCACTTTCGTGGGATTTAAAACACAAAATATTACGGTTGGCGCTCAAAAATTAGTCAACGTGGTTTTACAGCCAGAAACTTCAGAACTTAAAGAAATTGTAGTAATTGGTTACGGTACTCAAAAGAAGAAAGTTAATACAGTCGCAACTTCTTTGGTATCAGGAAAAGACATTCAGCAAGTTGCGAGTCTTGATGTTGTAAATGCTTTACAAGGACAGGCTTCGGGAGTTTCTGTAACTTCTTCTTCTGGTCAGCCTGGTGCGAATATGGTGGTAAATATTCGTGGTGCAGGTACAGCAGGAAACAGTGATCCTCTTTATGTAGTTGATGGTGTTGTGGTTGATAACGGAATTGGATATCTTGATCCATCTGTTATTGAAAGGGTTGATGTTTTAAAAGATGCTTCTGCGACTTCTATCTACGGAGCAAGAGCGACAAATGGAGTTATCTTGGTTACAACTAAAAAAGGAAAAGACGGTAAAATGAATGTGTCTTTCAGCTCTTATACAGGTTTTCAGCAGATTGCTAAAAAACTGGATTTATTGAATACACAGGAATATACAACAATTATGAACGAAGCTCGTGTAAATTCTGGATATGCTCCATTATACACAAAAGCTCAAATTGCTGGATTTCCAGATACCGATTGGCAGAAAAGTTTATTTAACGAAGGTGCAATCAAACAAAATCACTCGCTTTTAATTACAGGTGGTGACGAAAAATCTACAATTGCTACTGGTTTATCTTACTACGGGCAAGACGGTATGATCGGAGGATCTACAAGTCAGTCTCAATACGATCGTATTACCTTTACAGTAAACTCTACTTCAGAAGTAATTAAAGGATTTTTAAAAATTGGTGAAAACTTCACTTTATCAAACATCAAATCTAGCGGTGTTGCAGATGATGGTATTTACAGCAATGCAATTAGAGCTTTCTTAAATGTCGCGCCAATCGATGCTCCTTACGATGAAAATGGCGGTTTTGCACGTTCAATTATTTCAAACGACGTAACAAATCCTGTTGGATCTTTATACTACAATAACTTCAACCAGACTAAAACAAACCGTTATGTAGGTAATATTTTTGCTGAATTAAAATTTGCCAAAAACTTTACTTTCAGAACTAGTTATGGTGTTGATATGACAGACAGTAATTACCGTTCTTTCAGACCAGTTTATTCTCTTTCTTCAAATGATAATAATACGGTTTCAAGTGTAACTCAAAGTGCTACAAAATCTTTGGGATGGATTTTTGAAAATACACTTCAATATAAATTCAATGTTGGGTCAGCTCATAATTTTGATTTGCTAGCGGGTACTTCTGCTAAAAAGAATACTTCTGATTACATGGAAGGACAAGGTAGAAACTTGATTTTTGATGATTTTGCTCACGCTTATTTAGACAATGCAAAAGACCCAACTTCAAATGTGGTAAAAGGAAATCGTAGAGATTACGCGATTCAATCTTATTTCGGACGTTTATTGTACGATTATGATAATAAATACTTATTCTCAGCGACAGTTCGTCGTGACGGATCTTCAGAATTTGGTCCAGACAACAAATATGCTATTTTCCCTTCATTCTCTGCAGGTTGGAATTTAGACAAAGAAGCTTTCTTTAAAGAAAACAAAGTATTAAATACTTTCAAATTAAGAGCAAGCTGGGGACAAAATGGTAACGATCAATTTGCAAGAAGATTTGCTTACATGTCAGTTGTAAACTCAACAGATAAAACATATCATTTTGGAACAGGTGACGAAACTTTATTAGTAGGTTCAAGTCCTGACCAATTAGCAAACCGTAACTTAAAATGGGAAACTTCAGAGCAGTTAGACTTAGGTTTTGATGCTACTTTGTTTAACAACTTTACTTTAACTTTCGATTATTACGATAAGAAAACTAAAGACTGGTTAGTTTTGGCTTCTATTCCTGCCTATGCTGGAGCAACTGCACCTTACATTAATGGTGGAGACGTGAGCAACAAAGGTTTTGAAATTGGATTGGCTTACCGCACACGTTTCGGAAAAGACTGGAATTTTGGTATCAACGCCAACCTTTCACGCAACCAAAACGAAGTGTTGAGAATTGCAAATAATGAAGGAATCATTCACGGAGAATCTAATGTTTTATTCCAAGGTTTAGACGAAATGAACCGTGTTGAGGTAGGTAAACCAATGGGTTATTTCTACGGTTTAAAAACAGCTGGAATTTTTCAAAATGCTTGCAGAAGTTGCGGCGGGAGTACAGCCTAGTGCAGTTCCTGGAGATGTTCGTTTTGTGGACTTAAACGGTGACGGACAAATTGATGCAAATGATAAAACTCAAATTGGTGATCCAAACCCAGATATTACTTACGGTGTTAATTTAGAATTATCATATAAAGCTTTTGATTTCTCTATTAATACTTACGGTACTGCTGGAGGACAAAACGTTTTTGGAATTCACGATTACACTCGTGCTTACACAAACAACACAACAGATGTTTTAAACAGATGGACAAGCGAAGGAACTTCAAACACAGTTCCAAGAGTAACTTACGGAACAGATGATAATGGTAACTACACTAAATTCTCTGATTTGTATATTCAGGATTCTGATTTCTTCAGAATTAAAAATGCTACAATTGGATGTGATTTGACAAAGTTAACAGACAAGTTAAAATTCTTCTCTAAATTCAGAGTATACGTTGCAGGAAATAACATTTACACATTCACAAAGTACAAAGGAATGGATCCGGAAATTGGTTTTGGAAACGTAAATCAATCTTGGGCTAAAGGAATCGATGTTGGGTATTATCCACAGCCAAGAACCTACATGATGGGTCTAAATGTTAACTTTTAAATTTTGAAAACGATGAAAACATATATAAAATTATTTGCCCTTTCAAGCCTTCTGGTTTTAGGTTCTTGTTCGGAGGATTTTTTGGAAAACGAACCATATACAGATAAAGTAACAGAGAATTTTTATAAAACTCCATCTGATGCTTTTGAAGGTTTGGTTGCCGTTTATGACGTATTGCAAAGAGAAGCTTATGGTACACAATTGATCGTAAGCGAGCAGGCATCTGATAACTGTTTTGGTGGATTTGGTATTGCAGATCCAACGGTAGATTTGCAGTGGGACCGCTTTCAATATACTACAGATAAAGATATGAATAGCCTGACTTGGTCAAACTCTTATCTTGGAATTTACAGAGCAAATGTTCTATTAGAAAACTTAGACAAAGTAAACTGGGGATCTGAGACAGCTTTAAAAACACGTTACGAAGCGGAAGCTCGTTTCTTGAGAGCACATTTTCATTTCCAGGCGACAAAAATGTTTGGTGATATTATTCCGTTGGATCATACAGTAACAACAAGTGAATTTGAATTACCAAGACAAACTCCAGAAGTTACTTATGCTTTAATTGCAAACGATTTAAAATTTGCTGCTGATAACTTAGGTCCAGAAAATTACTCACAAGCAGGAAATGCAAACTACGGACGTATTACAAAATGGGTCGCAGAAGCTTATTTAGCTAGAACATTCTTGTTTTACACGGGAGCTTACAACAAAACAGATCTAGCCGGAGTAATTACAAAAGCGCAAGCTGTAACTTATATCAATGATGCTGTAAATAATAGCGGACACGGTTTAGTAGCTGATTTTGCAAATCTTTGGTTAGCGACTTCTTTTGAAAATTTTGCTGGAGAAGATAATACAGAAATGGTTTGGGCTGTTCGTTTCAACGGATCAGGAAAAGGAAATTGGGATCTTCATGAAGGAAACCGTTTCCAAGTAAATATTGCGTCGCGTGGAGGCTCAATTGGTAAATATGCAACAGGATGGGGAGGAGCAACTGTAAATCCTAAATTGGTTGCTCGCATACGATAATGCTGATACAAGAAAAGGAGCTTCATTTATTGATTATGTTGGTGAAGGATTAAACTTTGACCCGCAAGCTAGAGAGCAGCGTCAATATACTGGATATTCTTGGAAAAAATACTGCCCAATTACTAACAGCCGCAGGAGTTGCAGTTGTAGAGGCAAATGGAGGAAACTTCCAAATTGATAACTATCAAGATTATGCGGTTATTCGTTTTGCAGATGTTTTATTAATGGTCGCTGAATTGAATTTAGGAACAAATGCTTGCATTAGCACAAACAGATTTAGACAGAGTTCGTGATCGTGCTTTTAAAACTACGACAAATAGAGTTCCTGCAACTCAGGCCAATATTATGGAAGAGCGTCGTCTTGAATTAGCATTAGAAGGTTTACGTTATTTTGATTTAATCAGACAAGGTATGCCTGTAATGAAAGCGGCGATTGATAATAATACTGGAGATTCTCAGTTTGCGGTTACTTTTAGACCAGAAACGCTGGGATGGTCGCCTTTACCACAATCACAGATTGTACTTTCAAACGGTACTATTCAACAAAATCCAGGTTGGAACTAACATTTAAACAAATTGATTATGAAACGTATATTATATATAGTATTAGCGGCTGTAACAATCAGTTCGTTTTTATTCTCTTGCGAGCCTGTTGAAGATCGTGAAAGTCTGCCGGCAGTAACGCTGACACCAGAAACACTTGAGTTCTCGATAACTCAAAACACTGCAAAAAAGAATGAAGTAGTTTTAAAGAATGACGATCCAACTGTAATTCCATATTGGAGATATGTTGATGGAAATGGTAATGAACTTGGACATTCTAACAAAAGTGATGATAAAGTAAATTTTCCTTTTGCAGGGAAGTACACTATTTTTTACACAGCGTTTGTTAGAGGAGGTTCTGTTGAAGCGGCGCCGGTAACGGTAGAAGTTCCAGAAAATGATGATGCTTTCTTCAGCGATCCAAGATGGGAAAAACTGACTAATGGACAAGCTGGAAAAACTTGGGTTTTATACATGACGGCTCCATTAGAATTTATCGGAAATACACCAAGTTATGTAAACAGAGAGGTGAGCGGTCCAGGATGGTGGCCAAACCTTTCAGATATTTCTTGGGCTGGTCTTGAAAACAAAGATTGGGGAGAAATTACATTTAATTTAGATGGAGGTTACAATGTTTCGGTAACACAAACCAACCCAGCTTTAGGGAATACACAAAAAACAACCAAAGTAGGAACATTCAATTTTAGTCTTACAACTGGAGAAACAAATGATAGAATTTCGTTTAACGGAGGTACAGAAATGCTGCATCCAAACGAACCAAGTTATTTTAGTCCTTCTTTCAGTTTCACGAATGTAAAAATTGTTGAACTTACTGATACAAGTTTATGCTTTATCGGAATTAGAGCAGATGGTGATTATTTAATTTATCATTTAGTTCCAAAATCATAAGTTAGTTAGTTTTGAAGTCTCAGTTTTAAATACATTTTATAATGTGCTTTAAGACTGAGACTTAAATTATTTTAAGAAGAAATATTCGAAATCATTTTTTATTTCTATCTTCCATTTCCAAAAACACAAAAAGCACCTATGCATATTAGAAAAAACATAAAAAGCATAAGTTTATTGGCAGTCGCGACCGGAGTACTTTTATTCAATTCCTGCGCTAAAAAAGACGATGCATTTATAAACAGAAAAGTTTCTTTTAATACAGATTGGAGTTTTCACCTTAACGATAGTATTGTGGATAAAGATACCATCGGAAGTACTACAAAATGGCGAAAACTAGACGTTCCGCACGATTGGAGCATCGAAGGCAATTTTGATGAAAAAAGTCCGGCAGGTTATGGAGGCGGCGCTTTAAACGGAGGTTTAGGCTGGTACAAAAAAACATTCAAAGTCGCTTCAGAAGACAGCACAAAAGTAACATCTATAACTTTTGACGGTGTTTACAAAGACAGCGAAGTTTGGGTAAACGGACATTATTTAGGAAAACGTCCAAACGGATATATTGGTTTTCAGTATGAAATTTCTCCTTATTTAAATTATGGAGACAAAAACAATGAAATAATTGTTAAGGTTGACAATTCAAAACAACCCAATTCACGCTGGTATTCAGGTTCAGGAATTTTTAGAAATGTCTGGATCGAAACCACAGATAAACTGCATGTTGCACAATGGGGAACTTATGTGACAACACCAAAAGTTACGGCTCAAAAAGCTTCAGTAGAATTTGAAACTACCATTCAAAATCAAAACGCGCTGACAGAAAAAGCGACCGTAACCACTATTATTTTTAAAGAAGATACCAAAGTAACATCGGTTACTCAAGATATAACAATCGGCGCCAATGCCAATCAAACCTTAAAACAATCTGCAGAAGTAGAAAATCCGGTTTTATGGTCGGTTGAAAAACCAGAATTGTATACCGCAGTTACCGAAATTTCTGTTGACGATAAAATCGTTGATCAATACAAAACCAATTTCGGAATCAGAGATTTTAAATTTGATTTGAATAAAGGTTTTATTTTGAATGGAAAACAGGTAAAAATAAAAGGGGTTTGTTTACATCATGATTTAGGTCCGCTGGGGGTCGCGATCAATACGCGTGCTATCGAACGTCAATTGGAAATCATGAAAGAAATGGGTGTAAACGGAATCAGAACTTCTCATAATCCGCCTGCTCCAGAACTTTTAGACCTTTGCGATAAAATGGGTTTCATTGTTATGGATGAAGCTTTCGATATGTGGAAACAAACCAAAACCAAATACGATTACGGAAACGACTGGGACAAATGGCACAAAAAAGATCTAATTGATCAATTGTCGCGTGACCGAAATCATCCAAGTATTTTTGTTTGGAGTATTGGAAATGAAATTCCAGAACAATGGAACGAAACCGGTGTTGTAATTGCTAAAGAATTAGCGACAATTACACGTCAGTACGATAAAACGCGTCCGTTGACTGCGGCAATGAATCCGCCTGTAAATATGAATATTGATGAAGTGACGTTACAGTTTGAGAAAAACAATGTATCGATTAATCCGCTTGCTGGATCAGGTGTTTTAGACTTGATTGGGTACAATTATGCACATCAAACGTACGAACATCACCTAAAAAACTTTCCAAATACACCTTTCATTGCAACAGAAACGACTTCTGGTTTGCAGACAAGAGGATATTATGACGCTGTTTCAGATACTATAAAAAAATGGCCGGTAAGATGGGACCTTAAATTTACAGAAGGAAATCCAGGTAACACAGTTTCTGCTTACGATCAGGTGCAGACACCTTGGGGTTCTACTCACGAAGCAACGTGGAAAGTAATTAAAAAACACGATTTTCTTTCTGGAATGTACATTTGGACCGGTTTCGATTATATCGGCGAACCAACACCTTATGAATGGCCGTCAATTAGTTCTTATTTTGGAATTGCAGATTTAGCAGGTTTCCCAAAAGATGTGTATTATATGTACCAAAGTGAATGGACAGACAAAACCGTTCTTCACATTTTCCCACATTGGAATTGGAAAGCGGGACAAACCGTTGACGTTTGGGCATACTACAATAAAGCCGATGAGGTGGAACTTTTTGTAAACGGAAAATCAGTTGGAAAAAGAAGCAAAAAAGGAGACGATCTTCATGTAATGTGGAGAATTCCTTTTGAAGCGGGAACTTTAAAAGCCATTTCTCGTAAAGACGGAAAAGTGGTTTTAGAAAAAGAAATTAAAACGGCTGGAAAACCTTCGCAGTTAAAATTGACTGCTGACAGAAGCACAATCAAAGCAGATAAAAATGATTTGTCATTTATAACAGTTGATATTTTAGATGATAAAGGCACTTTGGTTCCGAATGCCAATAACGAAATCAACTTCTCTTTAAAAGGAAACGGAAAAATCGTTGGTGTTTGCGGCGGTGATCCCGTAAGTCACGAACCTTATAAAGGAACTAAACATACCGCTTTGGCTGGAAAATGCTTGGTAATAGTTCAGTCTGGAGATCAATCTGGAAGATTAGAATTAACCGCAAAAGCGAATGGCTTAAAACAAGCTACAATTGTAATTACAACAGAATAAATTTTTGAAATTTTAAATATGGCCACAGATTAAAAGGATTAAAAAGATTTTTATGCTCTCGCAGATTTAGCAGATCATGCAGATTTATTTTTTCAAATCTCTGTAAAAAGATAGCAACAGATAAAATGATTAAAAAAGATTTAGATCTGCATGATCTGCTAAATCTGCGAGAGAAAAGGAAAAAGAAAAAAAATCCTTTCGAATCCTTTTAATCTGTGGCAAAAAATAAAAAGTAACCAATGAAAAACTCAAAATTAACCGCATTATTTTCTGCTCTTATGTTTGGATTTTTGGCAGTTCCAAATGCTAATGCTCAAATCCAAAATGCAGACGTACTAAATGCACCAATAGACATCAGTAAAGATTTTCAGAATTATCTGAATACTTTTTATTTCGCAGACGAATTGGCCTCTTTTGATCCTGCAACGGGAAAAGGAACTATAAAATATTTGAGATACAATTATAAAACGCGTCAGGCTTTCAACAACATGATGATGAAACCTGATGTGGAAAAAGCAAACGAATTTCCAACAACAGAATACGAAGAATCACCTGTTTTACCATTCGAAATTCAGTTTGTTTCAGATCGAACAGTTCGTATTAAAACAACATCTGGACCACAGTTTCATCCGCAAAAAGAATCTTTAATGCTGATTGACGGTGTTGCGCCAAACCATCCTGAATTATGGAAATATTCTAAAATTGAAGGCGGTCACAGTTATACAAGTAAACACGGAAAAGTTGAAATCTTGACAAAACCTTGGCACGTAAAAATCTACGATGAAAAAGGAAAATTGCTGACAAGTACACTTCACGATACTGATTTTAAAAACACATATACACCAACACTTCCGTTTTCTTATGTTCGCAGAAACAGCGATTATTCAAGAAGTATGGGTGCGGCTTTTAGTTTAGAGCCAGACGAAAAAATATTTGGCTGTGGAGAATCATTCACACAATTAAACAAACGTGGTCAAAAAGTAGTTTTATGGGCAGATGACGCAAACGGAATCCAAAATGAAACCATGTACAAACCAATTCCGTTTTACATGAGCGTACTACGGTTACGGAGTTTTCATGCATCATTCAACACCAATTACAGTTGACTTCGGAAAATATTTCTCAAGTGCAAACGAAATGTATATTGGCGATGACGAAGCCGATTTGTTTTTCTTCATCGGAGAACCAAAAGACGTTTTAGATCAATATACCAATTTAACTGGAAAAGTCGCCATGCCTGCCACTTTGGTCTTTCGGATTCTGGATGAGCCGTATTACCTATTTCTCTGAAAAAGAAGGACGCGAAGTAGCAAAAGATTTGCGTAAATATAAAATTCCAACAGATGTAATTCACTTCGATACGGGTTGGTTTGATGTAGATTGGAGAAACAACTACGAGTTTGCAAAATCTCGTTTCCCAGACGCTACAAAAATGATGTCCGATTTAAAGAAAGATGGTTTCCAGGTTTGTTTATGGCAATTGCCTTATTTCACGCCAAAGAATACTTTGTTTCCTGAAATTATGGATAAAAACTTAGCAGTAAGAGACAGAAAAGGAAACCTTCCGTATGAAGATGCGGTTTTAGATTTCTCAAATCCAGAAACGGTAACTTGGTACCAAGGAAAATTGAAAAAATTATTTGATGAAGGAGTTGCGGTTTTCAAAGTAGATTTTGGAGAAGCGGCACCGCCAGACGGAATTTACCATTCGGGAAGAACTGGTTTCTACGAGCACAACTTATATCCATTACGATACAATAAAGCAGTTGCAGAAATCACTCAAAAAGAAAAAGGATATACTTTAATCTGGGCAAGAAGTACTTGGGCAGGAAGTCAGCGTTATCCTTTACATTGGGGAGGTGATTCTGAAACCACAAACGGAGCAATGTCTGCAGAATTACGCGGTGGACTTTCTTTAGGTCTTAGCGGATTCAGTTTCTGGAGTCACGATGTTGGAGGTTTCGCAACTAAATCTCCAGAGAATATTTACAGAAGATGGACACCATTTGGAATGTTAACTTCGCACGTAAGAAGCCACGGAGAACCGCCTCGCGAACCTTGGTTGTACAGCAAAGATTTCTTGGAAGGATTTAGAAAAGCAGATAATATGCGTTACGAATTAATGCCGTATATCTACGCTCAGGCAAAAGAAAGTTCTCAAAAAGGACTGCCAATGATGCGTGCTTTATTTGTAGAATATCCAAACGATCCGGGAGCTTGGTTAGTAGATAATCAGTATTTATTTGGTTCAAGTATGTTGGTTGCACCGCTTTTTGAAGAAGTTGAAGAAAGAGATGTTTACCTTCCAGAAGGAACTTGGATTGATTATCAAACTAAAAAAGTTTACCAATCAGGATGGCATAAAATCAAAGCTGGTGAAATTCCAATTATCGTTTTGGTTAAAGACGGAACAGCAATTCCACACATTGGTTTAGCGCAGTCTACAAAAGATATGGATTGGAGCAAACTGACATTAAAAGTTTATGCAAGCGACAAAACCACTTCGGCGACAGCCAAAGTATTTTTACCAGAAGGCAATGCAGTACAAGAAATAAAAGTGAACAAAACTGGAAACAATTTTGAAGTAGTCGCAAATCCATTAAACGGAAAAACCACTTTTAAAACAGAGTGGGTTAAGTAATTAAAAATTGATAATTAAAAATTAAAAATCTCCTCAATCTGCGAGAAAAAAATAAACACATAGAAACATAGTTTTTTTGTTTCTGATCAAAGAAAATAAAAAGAAAATAGTTTTTCACACATAGAAAAAGCTATGTGAACTGACATAAGTGAAAGGCCTTTTTTTAAATTTCTAATAAGCTATGATTCTATGTGTTTAAAAAATATAGCCACAGATTAAAAGGATTAAAAATTAAAAATTAAAAATCTCCTCAATCTGCGAGAAAAAATAAACACATAGAAACATAGTTTTTTGTTTCTGATCAAAGAAAATAAAAAGAAACTAGTTTCTCACACATAGAAAAAGCTATGTGAACTGACATAAATGAAACGCCTTTTTTTAAGTTTCTAATAAGCTATGAATCTATGTGTTTAAAAAATATAGCCACAGATTAAAGGATTAAAGAAGATTATTACTCTCGCAGATTTAGCAGATCAGGCAGATTTTTGTGATATTTAAAATCAGCTCAATCAGCTCAATCTGCGAGAGAAAAAATAAAAATCCTCTCTAATCTTTAAATCTGCGGCAAAAAAATAATTCAAAAAACATGAAAAACTATCTAATTCTCCCAGCCGTTTTGTTTTCAGTAGCAATTGGCTACAGTCAGAAAAACAAAAACGCTTACGAACTGGCATCGCCAAACGGAAAAAACAAAATCAAATTTGAGCTCGTAAAAAATGCTCCAAAATACGCCGTTTCTCACGGAAAAACCGAAGTGATTTCTCCGTCAGATATGGGATTTTTGCTAAAAGGAAATGAAGATTTAAGTTCAAATTTTGAAATTAAAGGTGCTAAAACTTCGACTTTTGACGAAACTTGGGAACAAGTTTGGGGAGAAAAGAAAAACATCAGAAACAATTACAATCAGCTTGTAGTTGATTTACAGCAAAAAACAGGAAACAAAAGAAAATTACAAATTCAATTTCGTGCTTTCGATGACGGAGTTGCTTTTAGATATGTGTATCCAAAGCAAAATGTAAAAGACAGTATTTTTATTACGGACGAAAAAACAACTTTTAACTTAAAAGAAGACGGAAAAGCATGGTGGATTCCAGCAAACAGAGAAAACCGCGACGAATATCTTTTCAAAGATGCGCCGGTAAGTACTTTGGACACCGTTTTAACTCCATTAACAATTGAAAGTAAAAGCGGATTGGCTCTAAGTTTTCACGAAGCAAATCTGATTGATTTTGCAAGTATGACTTTGGTAAACACAAAAGGGACCGAATTAAAATCGGATTTAGTGCCGTGGCCTGACGGAGTAAAAGTTCGCGTAAAAGATACGTTTACTTCTTCTTGGAGAACACTTCAAATTGGAGAAAATCCTGGAGAATTGATTACTTCTTATTTGGTTCTAAACCTAAACGAACCAAACAAATTAAAAAATACCGCAAGTTATTTCAAACCTTATAAATATTTAGGAATTTGGTGGGGAATGCACATCGGCAAATATACGTTCTGGGAAAGCGACAAACAAGGAGCTACAACCAAAAATGCAGAAGCATATATTGATTTTACAGCAAAAGAAGGTTTCAATCATTTATTGATCGAAGGATGGAACAAAGGATGGACGCCAGGCTGGTATGAAAACCGTATGCACATGTTCAGCTTCACGAAAAGCGCTGACAATTTCGACCTTGAAAAAGTAGTGGAATACGGAAAGAAAAAGAACATCGAATTAATCGGATACCACGAAACAGGTTCGAACTTAATTAACTACTTAAAAGAAGTTGATGAAGGTTTTGCTTTATATAAAAAACTAGGAATTCATACGGTAAAAATTGGTCACGTGGGTTCAAAATTGAATATGAAGCAAATGCACTTTGGACAATTTGGAGTGAATTATTTCAGGTACATTTTAGAAAAAGCGAGCACAATACGATCTAGCCGTTTTATACCACGAATCAATCAAAGATACAGGAGAAAGAAGAACTTTCCCAAACATGGTTTCAAGAGAAGCAGCGCGTGGACAAGAATATAACGCATGGAGCGAAGGAAATCCGCCAAACCATTTAAGTATTATTCCATTTACAAGATTACTTTCTGGACCAATGGATTTTACACCTGGAATTTTTGATGTTGAGGTAAAACAAGGTTATCCAGGAAAAAGAATTCAAGGAACAGTGGGGCGACAATTGGCATTGTATGTAACAATTTATTCTCCAATTCAAATGTTGGCCGATCTTCCAGAAAACTACGAAGGAAAACCAGCTTTACAATTCTTAAAAGACGTTCCGACCGATTGGGAAGACACTAAAATCTTAGAAGGAAAAATTGGTGAATATATTACAACGGCAAGAAAAGACAGAAACAGCGCAGACTGGTATTTGGGAACTCTTACGAATGAAAAACCAAGAAATGCGACAATTTCATTATCATTCTTAGATCCAAATGCAACTTACGAAGCACAAATTTATGTTGATGCCGAAGGAACAGATCAAACGCACAATCCAGAAGCAGTTGCCATTTCTAAGAAAACAGTAAAAGCTTCAGATGTTCTAAACCTAAAATTAGGCGGAGCTGGCGGTGGAGCAGTAAGATTTAAAAAATTGTAATTATAGATTTAATATCCTAACAGGTTTCCAAAACCTGTTAGGTATCAGATATAACGTCACAGTTAAAAACGCTTTTTAGATTAGGTAAAAAATACCTAACAGGTTTTTGAAACCTGTTTAGTTATCAGATATAACGTCAAAATTAAAGACGCTTTTTAGATTGGGTAATAATACCTAACAGGTTTTGGAAACCTGTTAGGATAACAAAAAATTTTCAGATGAAAAGAATTCTAATACTGCTGGTTTTAATTCATTCAATCCAAATTATTGGACAAAATAATACTGCTGAAAATCGAATCATAAAAGTTGATTATAAAAAAGAAGCAGGAAAATTAAATACCATGTTTAAAGAATGCATTGGTGCCGGAAGAGCAAACGAAGGTTTGAGAGCCGACTGGCGACAACAATTGGCATTGGTTAAAAAAGAATGCGATTTTAAATACATCCGTTTTCATGGTTTATTGTCCGATGATATGGCCGTTTATCGTGAAGATAACAAAGGAAATCCGGAATACAATTACCAATATGTAGACGTTTTGTTCGATTATATTGTGAGCCTGAAAATGAAACCGTTTGTAGAATTAGGTTTTATGCCTAATGCTTTAGCAAGTGGAAAAGAAACTATTTTTTGGTGGAAGGGAAATGTAACACCTCCAAAAGATTATAAAAAATGGGAAGATTTAATTAAAAATCTAACCGCACATTTTAAGGAACGCTACGGAGATGAAGAAGTAAAAACATGGTATTTTGAAGTGTGGAACGAACCCAACTTATCACCAGGTTTTTGGACAGGAACTCAAGCAGAATATTTTAAATTATACGATTATGCGACTCGTGGTGTCAAAGCGGTAAATCCTGCATATAAAGTTGGCGGACCAGCAACGGCAGGCGCAGGATGGGTTCCCGAAACAATTGATTTTTGTGTTAAAAATAATGTGCCTTTAGATTTTATTTCGACTCATACTTATGGTGTTAATCAAGGATATTTAGACGAATTCGGAACTTCTGGAACAGTTTTGAGCCCAGACATAAATAGTGTCAACGGAGATGTCAGCAATTCGCGTAAGCAAATCACTAATTCGGCTAAACCTAATTTAGAATTGCATTATACAGAATGGAGTTCATCTTATACGCCAGCCGATCCAATTCATGACAGCTATCATTCGGCGGCTTATATACTGCAGAAATTGAAGCAAGTCGGCAATGATGCAAACTCCATGTCGTATTGGGTTTTTACTGATATTTTTGAAGAACCAGGACCAAGATTTACACCTTTTCACGGAGGTTTCGGATTGTTAAATACACAAGGAATTAAAAAGCCGGCCTATTTCTCTTATTATTTAATGAATAAATTAGGAGAAACAGAACTTCAAAATTCAGATAAAGCTTCGTGGACTTCCAAAAATGCCAAAGGCGATGTACAAGTTTTGCTATGGGATTTTACCAATACGCATCCGGGCGATAAAGTTTGGAACCAAACATATTATGTTCAGGATCTTCCATCAAAAGAAAAAGGAAAAGTAAAAGTTGAAGTTGATGGAATGCAGAAAGGAAAATATCTGCTAGAAATTTACAAAGTAGGATATAAATCAAACGACGTTTATGCAGATTATTTGGCAATGAATAAACCAAGTCAGTTAACACGTCAGCAGGTTAATTCGTTAAAAGAAAAAAACAACGGCGCACCAATTGCAACAGAAAAAATTACGATTGACGGAAAAGGAACTTTCAGCAGAGAATTTAAAATCAATGAAAATGATGTTTTTTTTCTTAATCTGATTAAACAATAAACAAAAAACCACAAACACAAAAAATAATATTAACGGTATTTAAAGATCATTAGTGAGGCTCAGAATCTTTAAATCTAAACACCTAACTATCTATGAAAAACAAAATGATATTCCTTTCGGTCGCAGTTGTTTTTGCATTGTTTACTTCTTGTAAAAATGATGCGAAGACGGAAGCTTCAAATTCGGATTCGGCACAGACCGAAGAATACGTAGGAAAAGAAATAAGCACAGATCATGATGCTGAAATCGACAAATTGATTTCGCAGATGACATTGGAAGAAAAAATTGGAATGCTTGCACGGTAACAGTATGTTTGCGAACGCAGGCGTAAAACGTTTAGGAATTCCAGAATTAAAAATGGCCGACGGTCCGTTGGGAGTTCGTGAAGAAATTTCACGCGACAATTGGGCTCCGGCAGGTTTAACAAATGACTTTGCAACGTATTATCCAGCAGGAGGTGCTTTAGCGGCAACATGGAATGCAGAGATGGCACATACTTTTGGGGCTAGTTTAGGAGAAGAATTACGTGCAAGAGACAAAGACATGTTACTTTCGCCAGCCATTAATATGGTAAGAACACCGCTTGGAGGAAGAACTTACGAATACATGTCTGAAGATCCTTTCTTGAATAAAAAACTTTCAGTGCCTTTGATCGTTGGTTTACAAGAAAAAGATGTAATGGCTTGCGTAAAACATTATGCGACAAACAATCAGGAAACCAATCGTGATTTTGTCGATGTACAAATTGACGAACGTACACTTCGTGAAATTTATCTTCCCGCTTTTGAAGCTTCGGTAAAAGACGCAAAAGCATACAGTATTATGGGAGCTTATAATAAATTTAGAGGCGAATACTTATGTGAAAATGATTATATGCTGAATAAAATCCTTCGTGACGAATGGGGATTTAAAGGTGTAGTAGTTTCAGACTGGGTCGCAGTGCATTCTACAGCAAAAGCATTGAAAAATGGTTTAGATATTGAAATGGGAACACCAAAACCGTTCAACGAATTTTTCTTAGCCGATAAATTAATCGGCGCGGTTAAATCTGGTGAAGTTTCAGAAAAAGAAATTGATCTGCATGTAAAACGTATTTTAAGAGTTTTGTTCCAAGTTAAAGCAATGGGCGGAGGCGAGCGTGCAAAAGGAAGCATCGCAACAGAAGCACATTACCAAGACGCTTACAAAATTGCGGCAGAAGCGATTGTATTGTTGAAAAACGATAACAATGCTTTACCATTAAAATTGGACGGTGTAAAATCGATTGCAGTTATTGGAAACAATGCTACAAAGAAAAACGCTCTTGGCGGATTTGGAGCTGGAGTGAAAACAAAAAGAGAAGTTACCCCTTTAGAAGGTCTTAAAAATAGATTACCTTCTTCAATTAAAATCAATTACGCAGAAGGATATTTAGAGCGTTACGACGAAAAAAATAAAGGAAACTTAGGAAATATTACTTCTACAGGACCTGTTACAATTGATAAATTGGATGACGCTAAAGTTCAAGAAGCAGTAGAAGCGGCTAAAAATTCAGATGTTGCGATCATTTTTGCGGGTTCAAACCGTGATTACGAAACAGAAGCTTCAGACCGTAGAGATTTACACTTGCCTTTTGGACAAGAAGAATTAATCAGAAAAGTAACTGCAACAAATCCTAAAACTATTGTAGTAATGATTGCAGGAGCTCCATTTGATATTAATGAAGTAAGCCAGAAATCTTCTGCTTTAGTTTGGAGCTGGTTCAATGGTTCTGAAGGTGGAAATGCTTTGGCAGATGTTATTTTAGGAAAAGTAAATCCATCAGGAAAATTACCTTGGACAATGCCTAAACAGCTAAAAGATTCTCCTGCGCATGCAACAAACAGTTTCCCTGGAGACAAAACGGTAAATTATGCAGAAGAAATTTTGATCGGATACCGTTGGTTTGATACTAAAAATGTTGCGCCATTATATCCTTTCGGTTACGGATTATCATACACGACTTTTGCGCTTGATAATGCAAAAGCAAATAAAGAATCGTATGCTCAAAACGATGTAATTGAAGTTACAGTTGACGTTAAAAATACTGGAAAAGTAGACGGAAAAGAAGTAGTACAATTATATACTTCTAAGTCTGATTCTAAAATTACACGTGCGACTCAGGAATTAAAAGGATTCAAAAAAGCTGATGTAAAAGCGGGAGGTTCAGAAAAAGTGACTATTAAAGTACCAGTAAAAGAATTGGCTTACTACGATGTTGCGACCAAAAAATGGACAGTTGAACCTGGAAAATATACTATTAAGTTAGGAACTTCTTCTAGAGATATCAAAAAAGAAATTGAGGTAACAGTTAAATAACAGCTGTTTTCTTTTCATAAAATCTAACTATAATCAACGCCAGCCCTTTTAAGCTGGCGTTGATATTAACCACCAAACCAAATAAAATGAAAAAAACAATTAAAGATTACCTATTAAGTTTTGCCTTATGTTTTGCATTTCTAGGAGTTTTAGCCTGCAGTTCAGACAAAGAAGATACAGCTCCTGTATCCATAAAGACACTTGGTGCGAGCACAAATAAAATTGATTTAGAAAGCAAAGAAACTACGGTTGAGATAACAATTACTTCCAACGCTACAAACTGGACTTTAAGTAATCAGGCAAGCTGGATCAAATTAAGTCAGGCCGTTGGAACTTCTGGAAGTACAATTGTCAAAATTACAGCTTCAGAAAATGTAGATACAGCAGTACGAAATGCAGTATTGAAATTAACTTCTACTGAAGGCAATGCTTCAGAAATTACAGTTTCTCAGGCGACTGGAGTTGCGGCAGGTTTATATCCAAGTTATAATACAAATCCAATTGCGGCTGATGCCTCTGGAATGGCAAGTTCAGCAGTTGAATTGGCGACAAAAATTAAACTAGGATGGAATATCGGAAATACACTTGAAGCAACTGGAGGCGAAACAGCTTGGGGAAATCCAAAAGTGACTAAAGCTTTGATTGATGCTGTAAAAGCAAACGGATTTAATGCGATCCGTATTCCGTGTTCTTGGAATCAGAATCTAGAAAATGTCTGCAACGGCAAAAATCAAAACAGAATGGTTGAACAGGGTTAAAGAAGTAGTTCAATATTGTGTAGACAATGATATGTATGTCTTGGTAAATATTCACTGGGACGGCGGCTGGTTGGAAAATAATATTACTGAAGCTAAAAAGGTAGAAAACAACGCGAAACAAAAAGCTTTTTGGGAGCAGATTGCAACGCATTTACGCGGATTTGACGAACATTTACTTTTTGCAAGTGCCAACGAACCAGCAGTAGAAGATGCGGCGCAAATGGCGGTTTTAACTTCATATCACCAAACTTTTATTGATGCCGTTCGTTCAACTGGAGGAAAAAATGCTTCTCGTGTTTTAGTAGTGCAGGGACCAACAACAGATATAGAAAAAACAAACAAATTAATGACTACATTGCCAGTAGATAAAGTTACAGGCAGAATGATGGTTGAAGTACATTATTATTCACCTTGGAATTTTGCAGGATTGACCAAAGATGAAACTTGGGGCAAAATGTTCTACTATTGGGGGAATGGTTTCCACTCTACAACCGATACAGAACGAAATGCCACTTGGGGAGAAGAAGCTGATTTAGAGAAAAACTTCAAATTAATGAAAACGCAGTTTGTAGATAAAGGAATTCCAGTTTTGTTGGGAGAATTTGGAGCAATCCGCAGAACGACATTAACAGGAGATGCTTTGACTTTACATTTAAATTCAAGAGCCTATTATTTAAAAACGGTTGTAAAAACTGCAAAAGCAAATGGATTATTACCATTCTATTGGGATGAAGGAAGCATAGGAAATAATGGTTTCGGAATTTTCAAAAGAAGCGATAATTCTGTGTTTGATACTCAAGCTTTAAACGCTTTAAAAGAAGGATTACAATAAAAATGAGGTTAAAAACCATATAAGTGATATAAGTAAATTTAAGCACAGCGTTAATAAAAACTTAAAGTAACTTATATCACTTGTATGGTTTAAAAACAATTAAATTAGAAAAAATGAAAAAAGTTGTTGTTTTTATTTTGTTGATTTTTAGTGTTATATCTAATGCTAATGTGAGAATGCCTTTAATATTCTCGGACGGAATGGTACTTCAGCGGAACAAAGAAATTCCGATTTGGGGTTTTGCCGATGCCAATGAAAGTATAGAAATTCATTTCAACAAACAAATTAAGAAAACACAAGCCGATAAAAACGGAAAATGGACGGTAAATTTAAGTGCTGAAAAAGCCGGAGGCCCATTTGAATTAATCATTATTGGAAAAAATAAAATTACAATCAAAAATGTTTTGGTTGGCGAAGTCTGGATTTGCGGCGGACAATCCAATATGGAATTTCAGGTTATAAAAACCATGAATGCCGAAAAAGAAATTGCAGATTCTAATTATCCAATGATTCGTCATTTTGGTGTTGCTCAAGATTTAAGCGGTACTCCAAAAGACGATTTGAAACAAGGAAAATGGGAAGTTTCAAGCAAAGAAACCGTCGGTAATTTTACGGCAGTAGGTTATTATTTCGCCAAAAAACTATATTCAGAATTAAAAATTCCAATCGGAATCATTAATACTTCTTGGAGCGGCACCAACGTAGAAACATGGACAAGCCGTGAAGCATTTCAAAACAGTCCAGAATTTAAAGCAATGATTGCCGATGTTCCAGTTGTAGATATTGATTCGGTTTTTGAAATTTATAAAAAATCAGTTTTAGACAATCTGAAAAAAGTGCAAGGTTTTGATGTTTCCATGGAAAATGAAACTCAATTTAAAGACCCAAATTTTCAGGATAAAAATTGGCCGGAAATAAAAGTGCCTTCACTTTGGGAAAATCAACAGATTGGCAACATCGACGGAATTGTTTGGATGCGAAAAACAATTGTTTTAACGGCAGAACAAGCAAAAAAAGAAGCAACATTACATTTAGCAAAAGTAGATGACGAAGATAAAACCTATGTAAACGGAGTTGAAGTGGGAACTAATAATCTTTGGGACAAACTAAGGGTTTATAAAATTCCTGCCAATGTTTTAAAAGAAGGAACCAATGTAATCGCTGTTCGAATTACAGATTATAGCGGTGGCAGGTATCTACGGCGACCCAACCGATTTAAAAATTGATTTTAATGGCTCAAATTTTCCGCTTGACGGACTTTGGAAATTCAATGTCATTCAGGTAAAAATTGCCATTTCACCAAATAGTTATCCATCCTTATTATACAACGCAATGGTAAATCCGTTAGTTCCGTATGCTATGCAGGGGGTTTTATGGTATCAAGGTGAAGCCAATGTTTGGAGAGCAAAAGAATACAAAAAGTCTTTCCCGTTAATGATTAACGATTGGAGAACCAAATTCAAACAAGGTAATTTTCCATTTTATTTTGTTCAATTATCAACTTTTGATGAATTTGGAGGCAACAGTCAAAAAGGAAGCCGATGGGCAGAACTTCGCGAAGCACAATCTGAAACGCTTAAACTTCCAAATACAGGAATGGCAGTTACAACCGATATCGGAAACGCAAAAGACATTCACCCAACTAATAAACAAGATATTGGACTGCGTTTAGCGGCAATTGCAATGAATGATCTTTACGGAAAAAAGCAAGTTCACAGCGGTCCAACTTACAAATCGCAGGAGATAAAAGGAAACCAAATTATCCTTACTTTCGATAATACAGGAAGCGGATTATCAACGCTAAATAACAATGAACTTAAAGGATTTGAAATCGCTGGTTCAGACAAAGTTTTCCATGCGGCGAAAGCGATAATTAAAGACAATAAAATAATTGTTTCAAGTGAGAAAGTTCTAAATCCTGTCGCAGTACATTACGGCTGGGCAGATGACGATACGACAATCAATCTTTGCAATAAAGAAAAATTTCCGGCATCGCCATTTAGAACCGATAATTGGGAACTGATTACGGCGAATGAGAAGTATAGTGTGAGTAAGTAGTTTTTTAGTGATTAGTGCTTAGTTCTTAGTGATTAGTTGTTAGTGATTAGTGATTAGTTGTTAGCACTTAGTTCCTAGTCCTTAGTAATTAGTCGTTAGTGATTAGTAGTTAGTAATTAATAAAGGGAATAAAAATCTATTTTACATTTATAAAAAACTTTTACATCTGTATGACATGTTCCATCGGAACATTTCATCGGTAGAAAAATAAACATCTGATTTTCTATCCTAACAGGTTTTTAAAACCTGTTAGGTATTAGATAGATTTTATTAGTTTTAGATATTCAATAAATACCTAAGAGGTTTTAGAAACCTTTTAGGATAAGATAACCAGATATGATTAAAAAAACATTTTTCATTTTACTTCTTACCTCTTACTATACAAACATTTCGGCGCAATCGAAACATGTTTTATCGTACAAACAACCCGCAGAATTCTTTGAAGAAAGCTTGGTTTTAGGAAATGGTAAAATGGGGGCAACTGTATTTGGAGGTGCAAATTCAGATAAAATTTATTTGAATGATATTACACTTTGGTCAGGAGAACCGGTAAACGCTAAGATGAATCCCGAGGCTTACAAAAACATTCCGGCAATTCGGGAAGCATTAAAAAATGAAAATTACAAACTAGCCGAAGAACTAAATAAAAAAGTTCAGGGTAAAAACTCCGAATCTTATGCTCCTTTGGGAACATTAGAAATCAATAATTACGAAAAAGGAAAAGCCGTTAATTATTATCGGGAATTGGATATTTCGAATGCAGTATCAAAAGTAAGCTACGAAATGGCCGGCATAAAATATACCCGCGAATATTTTGTTTCAGCGCCAGATCAAATTATGGTAATCAAATTGACAGCCGATCAAAAAGGAGCTTTAAATTTTGATATCAATTCAAAAAGCCTTTTAAAGTCAAATGTTGAAGTAAGAAACAATATTTTGGTTATGACAGGTGTGGCGCCGATTCATGAAAATGCTGGATATCCAGTTGTGCCAAAATATCTGGACATAAAAGAAAGAGGAACAAGATTTACCACTTTAGTCCAAATCAAAAAAACAGACGGAAAGATTACAATTTCGAGAGAATCGTTATCTTTAAAAGATGCTACAGTAGCTATTATTTATGTTTCAGTTGCCACAAGTTTTAATGGTTTCGACAAAAATCCAGCAACAGAAGGTTTAGACGATGTGTCAATTGCTTTACAGAATTTGAACAAGGCATTTGCAAAACCATTCGATAAACTAAAAGAAAATCACATTGCAGATTATCAAAAATATTTTAATCGTGTCAATTTAGATTTAGGAAAAACAACTGCTCCAGATTTGCCGACAGACGAGCGTTTACTACGTTATGCTGACGGAAAAGAAGATAAAAATCTGGAAATTTTATATTTCAATTACGGTCGTTATTTATTAATCAGTTCTTCAAGAACTTTGGGTGTTCCTGCAAATTTACAAGGACTTTGGAATCCGCATTTAAATCCGCCTTGGAGTAGTAATTACACGATGAATATCAATCTGGAAGAGAATTATTGGCTGGCAGAAAACACCAATCTTTCAGAAATGCACACTTCGCTTTTGAGCTTTATAAAAAACCTTTCGGTAACAGGAAAAGTGACGGCAAAGACTTTTTATGGCGTAAACGAAGGATGGGCGTGACACATAATTCAGATATTTGGGCAATGACCAATCCGGTTGGACAATTTGGAAAAGAAGACCCGATGTGGGCTTGCTGGCCATTGGCAGGCGCTTGGCTCAGTACACATATATGGGAACATTATATCTTTACGCAGGACAGAGAATATTTGAAAAAAGAAGGATATCCGTTGATGAAAGGTGCGACTGAATTTTGCTTGGGCTGGCTTGTGACCGATAAAAATGGAAATCTAATTACATCGCCGTCAACTTCACCAGAAAATCAATACAAACTGGCAGATGGCTTTGTTGGTGCTACTCTATATGGAGGAACTGCCGATTTAGCAATGATTCGCGAATGTTTTGATAAAACCATAAAAGCATCAAAAGAACTGAATGTTGATGCTGATTTAAGAAAAAAACTTGAAACAGCACTTTCAAAATTATATCCGTATCAAATTGGTAAAAAAGGAAATTTGCAGGAATGGTATTTTGATTGGGAAGATAACGACCCGAAACATCGTCATCAATCACAATTATTTGGACTTTTTCCTGGCGATCATATTACGCCATTAAAAACTCCTGATCTGGCTAAGGCTTCGAGAAAAACTTTAGAAATAAAAGGAGATGAAACAACCGGCTGGTCAAAAGGCTGGAGAATAAATCTTTGGGCAAGACTTTGGGACGGAAACCGCGCTTATAAAATGTTCCGTGAATTATTGCGTTACGTTGATCCTGACGGCAAAAAAACAGAAAAACCAAGAAGAGGAGGAGGAACGTATCCGAATTTATTCGACGCGCATCCGCCATTTCAAATTGATGGTAATTTTGGAGGTGCGGCGGCAGTTGCTGAGATGCTGGTTCAGTCAGACGAAAACGAAATTCGATTACTTCCCGCTTTACCAGACACTTGGGAAACTGGATCAGTAAAAGGAATATGCGCCCGTGGAGGATTTGAAATTGAAATGAATTGGGAAAATAAAATGCTCAAAAAAGTAGCAGTTTCATCTAAAATAGGAGGGAAAACGACTTTGATTTCTGGCGATAAAAAACAAAATATCACCTTGAAAAAAGGAGAAAAACTAGAAGTGAACTGGTAAAATAGTTCTAAACGTAATCTTTGTCAAACCCGACATGTTTTTAAAACCTGTCGGGTTTGCTTCTATAAATAAGCTTCGGAGAAGTGAAATGTTTATAGAAAATAATATGTGTTCATAATAATATAGAGCTCCAGCGGAGCGACATGTAAAATCTTCGCTATTTAGATATATTTCGCTCCTTAGGAGCTCTTTTACATGCGCTGGATTTCATTTCTATAAATATTTTGCACCGCTGGGGCATTATAGAATATGTATAAAAAACAAACTCGACAGGTTTTTTAAAACCTGTTGGATTTCGTTTTAAAGGCGTTTATTGGAATTTTGGGAATTGAATTGTTGGATTTTAAGTTCCATCGGAGTGGCACATTATATATTTCACCCCGCTGGGGTTTTATGATGGTACATTTATAAATTTTCTATAAATATTTCGTCCCGATGGGACTTTCTTTTAAAATACTATTTATTCTTTCTCATTAATTTCATTTGACTTCTCTTCAGAACTTTTAACATGTTCTTCCTTAAAAGTTTCATACCATTTCTCAATTGAAGGATACACAAAAGCCGCTACTTTTTTTATCGGATTGTAAAAATAATATTTATCGAGAGTTTCTTTTTTTGCAAAAGTTTCATTGAAGTTTATTTTCTCAAAAAGAGCAATAAAAATACTCATAATCAGGATCGTTTTTAAGATTCTAAAGAAACCTCCACCCAGTTTATTGGCCCATCCTAAAAAAGCGAAATCGGCAATTCCGGTAAGGATTTTGGCTAAAAAGTAAACTCCAATTACAACTAGAATAAAAGTCAGGATAAAAGCAGTAACTTGTATAGTATTCGGATTCCATGATACATGTTTACTGATCATTTCTTTCATTATAGAAGAAAATTTTATGGCAAGATAAATTCCTAACAGGAGCGAAATAAAAGAAGCAACTTCTACAAAAAGTCCGTTTTTGATTCCTTTATATAAACTAAAAGCTAAAAGTGCGGCCACAATTATATCAAAAAAACTCATGATTTTGGTGTATTAAATAAAGGCGCAAATATATAGTTTTTTTTAGGTTCAAAGGCTCTTAGCGACAAAGGTTCAAAGGTTTTTTGGAGTTCTCTTTTGTATGTGTTTAATTTTTTTAGGCACATTGAATTTGAACTATGTATCTTTGCAAATCAAAATTTAGAGTTTAGATTGTGATTCTGCCCCTCAGAATTAAATTTTTAGCCCGCAATCTAAAACCTGCCATCAAAAATCATTAATTAAAATGTCCAGAGATACACAACTAAAAGAGCGATGGGAAAAGCTCGTCGAGATATTATCTAATCAGTTTTCGCAAGGTGAAGATTTAGATTTAGATGCCATAATTTACTTAATTGGAGTTCAGGAACTCGGAAAAGTGCACCGTGAATTCAAAAAAGATGAAAAATTAAACTTAATGCATATTGCAATTTGTAGATTATTAGAGCCTTACGGGTTTTATGAATTTGATTTTTTTGATGCAGAAGGATGGCCGCATTATAAGGTAAAAGAAGAATTACCACCATTAAAAGCTGGAGAACAATCTGTTTTAATGAAAGAAGCGATTGTAAATTATTTTTTAGAACGAGAATTGATTGAGTAGTTTTTAGTTTTCAGTCACAGTCACAGTTTAGAGCTGATTGAAGTGAAAACTGAAAACTGTGACTGTGACTGTATAATTTCAACTAAAAACACTAAATTTGTATCTCAATTATTGAAGGAAAATGATAGATAAGATAAAACAACATATAGAGGAAGCCAAAGCCTTTAATGATAAAAACAAAGAATCTTTAGAACAATTCCGTATTAAATATTTAGGTAGTAAAGGTTTATTGAAGGAACTTTTTACTGAATTTAAAAATATTCCAAACGATCAAAAAAAGGATTTTGGACAAGTTATAAATACTTTAAAAGCGGTTGCTGAAGAGAAAGTAAGAGTTATTCAGGAAGAACTTGAAAGTAAAGAAGAATCTAAAGGCATTTTCGGCGATTTAACGCGTGCGGCAGAACCAGTAATTATTGGTTCTCGCCATCCAATTTCGATTGTTAAAAATCAGATTATAGATATTTTTGCTAATATCGGATTCAACGTTTCTGAAGGTCCAGAAATCGAAGACGATTGGCATAACTTTACAGCATTAAACTTGCCAGAATACCACCCGGCGAGAGATATGCAGGATACATTTTTCATTCAGACAAACCCAGATGTTTTATTGCGTACGCATACATCATCTGTTCAGGTGCGTTATATGGAAAATCACAAACCGCCAATTCGTACAATTTCACCAGGACGTGTTTTCCGTAATGAAGCAATTTCATCTCGTTCGCACTGTATTTTCCATCAAGTGGAAGGATTATATATTGACAAAGATGTTTCTTTTGCCGATTTGAAGCAGACATTATTGTATTTCACTAAAGAAATGTTCGGAAAATCTAAGATTCGTCTTCGTCCGTCTTATTTCCCATTTACAGAGCCAAGTGCTGAAATTGATATTTATTGGGGACTAAAAACAGAAACTGATTACCGTATTACAAAAGGAACTGGCTGGCTAGAAATTGGAGGATGTGGAATGGTTGATCCAAACGTTCTTAAAAACTGTGATATCAATCCTGATGAATTCAACGGTTTTGCTTTCGGAATGGGAGTAGAGCGTATTGCAATGCTTTTATACCAAATTGGCGATATCCGTATGTTTTATGAAAACGATGTTCGTTTCTTAGAGCAGTTTAAATCAAATATATAATTTAAGTTAAAAAGTCATAAAGTCGAAAGTCAAAAGTCTCATAGTTATGGCTTTTGGCTTTCGACTTTATGACTTTCGACTTTCAAACTTTTGACTCATATGAAAAAAGATATAGTAATTCCAGAAGTAGAAAACGTATTCCTTGCCGCTGTGCAGGAATGGAGCGATGACTTTATGGAAAAAGTATGGTATGCTTATTTAGTTAATGACAGTGACTTCAATTTAGACAGCGTAATGGTCGTTTCAAAAGCTTTTGGAACTATCGACGGCGAAATGAAAAAAACTTCGATTCTGCGTCATGCTTTTGTTGAGGTTCCAGCAGTTTCTGTTGTAAAAATCGAAATGATTGAGAAAAGTCTTTTGGTTATGAATAATGAATTTATGGTGACTTTCTTTATCGGAAATACTTTATACGACAAGAAATTCATCTTCAAATCTAATTCGCTTGACGAAAATAAAACGGAAGAAGTGCCGATTTTGTTTGTTGAAGGGGTTATGGTGAAGTAAAGAAAATAGAGAAAAGAATAAAGAAAATAGACTCTACAAAATAGTAAAAGAAAAGAGCCAAGACTAATTATTTAGATCTTGGCTCTTTTTTTATAATCGACAAAAGTCTATATCTATTCTCTTTATTCTATATTCTTTTCTCTTAATCCAAAGACTCTGTCAATTTCTTAAATACTGCCTTAGCGTCTTTTCCTTCATATAAAACAGCATAAACAGCATCGATAATTGGCGTTTTTGCTCCGTATCCTTGATTTAATTTATAAGCACTTTTTGTAGCATAATAACCTTCGGCAACCATACTCATTTCCATCATGGCGCTTTTTACGGTATATCCCTTTCCAATCATATTACCGAACATTCTGTTTCTTGAGAAAACAGAATATCCTGTAACCAATAAATCGCCCAAATAAGCTGAATCATTGATGTTACGTTTCATTTTATGAACTTTTCTAATGAATTTCTTCATTTCGCGGATTCCGTTACTCATCATAACCGATTGGAAATTATCGCCATAACCTAATCCGTGTGCAATTCCAGCGACTATTGCGTAGATGTTTTTCAACATGGCGGCATATTCAGTACCAATAATATCGTCTGAAATTTTAGCTTTAATGTAATTTCCAGAAAGAGATTTAGCTACGATGCAGGCTTTTTCAGGATCACCACATGCGATTGTTAAGTAAGAAAGTCTTTCAAGAGCTACTTCTTCGGCGTGGCAAGGACCTGTAATAACTCCAATGTTGTAGTAAGGAATGTCGTATTGAATGTGAAAATGTTCGCCAACGATTAAACTTGTCTCAGGAACGATACCTTTAATAGCCGAAAAAATAATTTTATCAGCTAACGAAACCGTCATGTTTTTTAATTCGGCATCTAAAAAAGCGGAAGGAATCGCAAAAATAATATAATCTGCGTATTCAATTGCTTCGTTTATATTGTTGGTTAATTTAAGCTTGTTAGTATCAAATTCAACAGAACTTAAATAATTTGGATTGTGTTTGTATTTCTGAATATGTTCAATGGCAGAGTCATTGCGCATATACCAGGCAATTTCTGAAAGATTAACGCATAACATTTTTGCAATTGCCGTTGCCCAGCTCCCTCCTCCAATTACTGCAAATTTTAATTTTTCGCTCATTATTTTAATAATTTAAAACAAAAGTACTTAATAATGTGCTAATAAAGCAAAGTCTAATTTAAGAATTTTGCCAAAGACATTTGGGTTTATTTTCATTTAAATTAAAAGCGACTGAATTTCAGAAGATATTTTAGTTTTAAAAACTCAATTAATACAAAAAATAGTATTTTTGAGAAATTTCTTTCAATTATGATATATTAATTTTTGACCTCTAAAATCTTTTATGGAAGGTAAAGTCTTAGGAGAAAAAAAGAATGTAATTTTTAAGATATTATAAAAGAGATTGAAATAATGAATAAAATACTGGAGAAGAAAATGAACGAAAGCTTTAAATAATAACGAGTTTGCTGAATGATTTGATTTATCAATAAAAATATTTTTCTCCCTACACAATAAAATATAAAACTGTGCGTTTGAACTCTTTATAAATTAGAATTTTAATGAATTTGAAAAAAATTGAGTTAGTTAGTTTTGTTTTAGTATTTTGAAAAGGCGTTCCTAATTTTTTTAAGAACGCCTTTTTTGTGAAATTCCAATTTTTCTAAGCTCCAAATTCCAACGATTGAAATTTAAATCCCAATATTCCAAATTCCACATTCCAATTTCAAATAAAAATTCCAAATTCCAATACTTACGTGCGCAATTGGAATTTGGAATTTAATTCCGAGGCTTCGGGATTGGAATTTTATTTTATTTAGTAGCTCATTTCAACAATAGATTTCACTTTATCTAAAGTTACCAATTGATTTTCACCAAGACCTTTCCAGCCTCTTTCGTCAAAACGATTTACGATAAAATCTGCTGTATTGCCGTAATCTTCTGTGTATTGTGAAAGTTTAGTATCCATTCCCATTGTATGGAAAAATTCAACCGTTTTATTGATTGCTTCTTTTGCCACTTCTTCATCAGAACCAGAAAGATTAAAAATACGTCTTCCGTATTGGGCTAATTTTGCTTTTTTAGTTTCAAACATTACATTGTATAAACTTGGTCCAATAATCGCCAAAGTTCTCGCATGATCGATTCCGTAAAGCGCTGTTAATTCGTGGCCAATCATGTGAGTTGCCCAATCGCTTGGAACACCTTTCTGAATTAATCCGTTTAATGCCATTGTACAGCTCCACATAAAATTGGAAGCCAAAGTATAATCGGTTGGATTTTTTACAACGCCTGGACCAACTTCAATTAAGGTTTGAAGAATTCCCTCTGCAATTCTATCTTGTAAAAATGCATCAGTTGGATACGTTAAATATTGTTCCATAACATGTGTGTAAGCATCTACAACACCATTTTCAAGTTGTCTTTTTGGTAAAGATGCAATTACTGAAGGGTCACAGATAGAGAATTGTGGAAACAAAGCACTTCCGCCAGAAGATAATTTTTCCTGAGTAGCTTCAATTGTTACTACGTATCCGGAATTCATTTCACTTCCCGTTGCTGGAAGTGTCAAAACGGTACCAAAAGGCATCGCATTTTCTTTAATCAGAATACGTTTCTGCAAAATATCAATCGGATTTCCGTCAAAATTTACGGCGACCGAAATAAATTTCACACCATCAATTACAGATCCTCCGCCCACGGCAAGAATGAAATTAATTTTTTCATTTTTGATAACATCAACTGCTTTCATCAAAGTTTCAAAATGTGGATTTGGTTCTATGCCGCCAAATTCTACAATTTCAAAACCTTTTAAGTTCGCAATTACCTGATCGTAGATTCCGTTTTTAAAAATACTTCCGTCGCCGTAAGCCAAAAGAATTTTAGCATCTTTTGGAACTAAAGTCGAAAGTTTTTCAATTTGTCCTTTTCCGAAGATTAAATTCGTCGGATTATATAATTCAAAGTTTAGCATGTTTTTTTAAGGTTCTGAGATGCTAAGGTTCTGAGGTTCTAAGTTTTTTTAACTTAATCTTAGAATCTCAACATCGATTATTATTAATTCTTTTAATTTATTTATTAAGTGCAAAAGGGTTAAGTTTTAAAATCTTAGCACCTTAGCAACTTAGAATCTTAGCATCTTTACTTACTTCAATTGCTTTAATAATTTTCCAGCTACCAATTTAGATGAAGCAGGGTTTTGACCTGTAATCAATAGACCATCTTCTACAGCATAAGGTCGCCAATCTGGTCCTTTTGAGAATTTTGCACCATTTTGAGTTAGTGCGTCTTCTAATAAAAACGGAACAACTTTTGTCAAGCCTACACCTTCTTCTTCAGAGTTTGTAAAACCAGTCACTTTTTTATCTTTTACTAAATATTCACCGTTTACTTTTACATTTTTCAAAACTGCTGGAGCATGGCAAACAAAAGCAACTGGTTTTTTATTAGTATAAAAAGCTTCGATTAGAGCGATTGAATTTTTGTCTTCGACTAAATCCCAAAGTGGTCCATGTCCTCCTGGGTAAAAAACCGCATCGTAATCTTTTTGGTTAATTGTTGAAAGCTTTAAAGTGTTTTTTAGTTTTTCCTGTAAAACTTTATCTGCGTCAAAACGTTTTGTGTCTTCAGTTGCAGAAGCTGGATCTGCACTTTTTGGATCAATTGGCGGTTGTCCTCCAAGCGGAGTAGCAATCGTAATCTCGACTCCCTGATCTAGTAATTCGTAATATGGTGCGACAAATTCTTCTGACCAAAATCCTGTTTTTTCTCCTGTATTGCCCAGTTTATCATTACTGGTTACAACAAATAATACTTTTTTCATACTTTTTTTATTTGATTTTTGAGCCACAGCAGAAATGCTTGAAGCTGTAAATGCAATTATTGCGAGTAATGCTATTTTCTTCATTAGATTAAATTTTAAACAAATTTACAGCTTATGTGATATCAGTAAAAATAAAATAAACTATGTTTGTTATAAATAAATTTATGTCATGGTAAATCTAGAATGGTACAGAACATTTAAGGCAGTTTACAAAAACGGTAATTTTTCGGTAGCGGCAAAAGAGTTATTTATGAGCCAGCCCGCCGTTAGTCAGCAAATTTCTATGCTCGAAGCGCATGTTGGAAATAAATTATTTAATAGGAAATCTAAAGGCGTTGAACCAACCGAATACGCTAAGTTACTGAATAATTTGATTATAGATGCGCTGGATCGGCTAGAAAGTGTCGAGGCAGGTTTCAGGGCAAAAGCGGAAGACGCCAATAGATTAATTTCAGTCGGAATTTCAAAACATCTTTTCCATTGCGTTGGCGATCTTTTGATTTCTAAGTTTGATTTGATCGATTTTACTTTCGCAGAAAACGATGAACTATTTGCATTAGTAGATGCTAAAAAACTTGATTTCGCCATCACGACAAAAAGGTTCGATACTTTTGATACCACTTATGAAATTGTTGGAAAAATAAAACTGATAATGGTGGCGCCAACACATTTAGACATAACAGATTTTCGTCAAAAATTAAAAGCAGACAATTTTAGTGAAATAGAACAATGGCTCAATGGGCAGAAATGGTACAGTCATGATGCTCGAATTCCGCACATAAAATTATTCTGGCTTCATGCTTTCAATAAAAAAAGACCTTCAATGGTTCCCAATTATATTATTCCTTCAGAATCTGAAATGCTAAAACTTTTATCCAAAAATGATGGAGTGGCCGTAACTTGGAATTGTAATGCGAGGAAATTAATAAAAGAAAATAAACTGCGACTGGTGTGGAATAGTTTTCACGTGCCAGAAGAATTTGTGTATTTGTTAGCACCAAAAAATAATAACTTAAATTCGTTTTTTGACATAATTGCTAAAGAACTGAAGTTGTTTTTTGGAAATAGGTTATGATTTTAATCATTTGTTTCTGTAGTGTAAAAGAGTAATTTTGATAAATGAACCACTAAAATTTTCAAAAATGAAAAAGATTGCAAAAGTGTTAATGCTTATCGCAACTGTACTTATAAGTAATTCGTGCAGTAAACATGATGACGAAGTGATAATAGATTGTCTAGCAGAATCATTTTTTGTTAAATTACATAATTCAACAGATGCTTGCTAATCCGAAATTAATGAACTATTCAGTTGAGTATTCAGGAACTGGAACTTTAGTTGGAGTGAAATGGACATTTGGTGATGGAACTACGGGAACTGGTACAGTGGTAACACATATTTACGCGACAGCTGGTACATATGAAGCTAAGGCTGAAGTTACGGTTAAAAAAGATGGTGCAGAATGTACTTCTGTTCCTAAAAGAACTGTGACTGTTAACTAGAAAAAATTAAAAGATATTAATGAGAGTCAATTTTATAATCTAATGCAAAAGCATAAATTATAAAATTGACTCTCATTCGTTATATTTGTTTGATATGATTTATGATTATGGAAAAATTACAAAATATTAGAATTGCTGTCGATGCGATTGTTTTTGGGTATAAAAACAATGATCTATACGTTTTATTGATCGAACAGCAGTTTGGTACTTCAGAAAAATATTGGGCTCTTCCGGGTGGTTTAGTTCAGGATTCAGAATCACTAAGCGATGCAGTAATTCGCGAATTGCATGAAGAAACAAACGTGCGACTGACTTTTATGGAGCAGTTGTACACTTTTGGAGATGACATTGATAGAGATTCCAGAAATCGCGTTATTTCGGTTGCTTATTATGCTTTGGTTGATGCTTCAAACTTAGACATCAAAGCCAGTACAGATGCAGAAAGAGTGCAATGGTTTAAAATTGATGAAATCCCGTCTTTGGCATTCGACCATAATTTGATACTCGAAAAAGCCATTACAAGGCTAAAAGCAAAACTGACTTACGAACCAATTGGTTTCGATTTACTTCCTGAAGAATTCTTGTTTTCAGATCTTGAAAATCTTTATTGCACCATTCTAGAAAAAGAAATTGACCGACGAAACTTTAGAAAAAAAATACTCAGCTACGGTATTTTAGAACAAACAGAAAATTTTTCTCCAATAAAAACAGGACGTCCAGCCAAGTTATTTAAGTTTAATAAACTAAAATACAACGAATTAATAAAAGAAGGTTTTCACTTCGAAATAAAGTTTGCGTAATTTTTACACAAAATAAATTGTTTATTTAAAATTTAATTCTACATTTGCGTATAATTAACGCAAACTAAAAAACTATGATACTAAATCTCGACCCAAAATTCGCTCCTTTTCAAAATCAGGAAGAAATCAAATTTCAAAGTTTTACTTTCTCTGGAGGAGAACCACACATCAAAATCAGCCCAGATTTTGATGCTAATCGAAAAATAACAATTACACACCGCTTAAATTCTTTCAATGATTTAGGATTATTATGTGTTACAGTTGATGCGCTTCGCAGAATGGATGTTAAAATTATCGATCTTTTTATTCCGTATTTCCCGGTCGCAAGACAAGATCGTGTTATGATTCCTGGCGAACCATTATCTGTAAAAGTATATGCAGATATTATAAATGCCTTGCAGTTAAATAAAGTTTTTGTTTTTGATGCGCATTCAGAAGTGACTCCAGCTTTACTAAATAATTCTACAGTAATTCCAAACTATACTTTTATCAAAGAAGTTTTAAAAAGAATTGGCGAAAACGTAAAATTGATTTCTCCAGACGGAGGTGCTTTAAAGAAAATCTATAAAGTTTCTGAATTTTTAGGCGGTGTTGAAGTTGTAGAATGCAACGAAAAGTCGTGATGTAAAAACAGGAAGATTATCTGGATTTAAAGTTTACGAAGATGATCTAAACGGAATGGACTGCTTAATTGTAGATGATATTTGCGACGGTGGCGGTACTTTTGTCGGTCTAGCCGAAGAATTGAAAAAGAAAAATGCCGGAAGATTATATTTAGCAGTAAGCCACGGAATTTTTAATAAAGGGTTTGAAGTTTTAAACTGCTTTGACGGCATTTTTACGACGAATTCTTTTAAAGACTTTGAAGGCGAAAATGTTACGGTAATCGGACTAGATACTTTAGTTTAAAAGTTTAAAGTTTCAGGTTTCACGTTATCCGAAGTAACCTAAAAAATGCTATTAACCGTTTCAAGTTTAAACCACATTTCAAATCAAGTTCACAACTTGAAACCTGAAACCTGAAACAAAAAAATAAAATTATGAGCGATTTAAAACCAAGATTTATTGAGTCTTTAAAAAGAAACAATGATCAGATAAGAGAGGATAGAGCCAAAACTATTGGCGAAGATTCTGAATTAATATACAGACGTCGAGTTGAGGATATCGAATTAAAAATAAAAAGACTCGAAAGAGAACAAGAAGGACTTATCGATATTAGTCCGCTGGATAAAAACAGTTTAACCTTTGCCGATTTTCAGCCAGAAGCTTTTGTGCAAAAAGATATGGAGCTTTCGCTGACCATCAGAAATTTAAATATCCAGTTTGAAGTAACAAAAAAGAGATTTGAGTATTTATTTGGTAAAACATTTTAGTCATGGGAGGTACAAGATATGATTTCGGTGCTCGCGAAAGCAGAGCAAAAAAAGTAGGTTATGCTAGTAAATCGGCTGGCGAGATATTTACACAGAATGCGTTACGAATGGCGCATGAATCAATGAATCCAAAAGGAGTGATTTTCAGAGAAGCGAGAGATTCAGACGTTCATCCAAACACAGTTCCAATTATTTTAGGACTAGACGTTACAGGAAGTATGGGACATATTCCACACGAACTGATCAAAGAAGGACTTCCAAAATTAATGGGAGGAATTATTCAGGGAGGTGTTCCAGATCCGGCACTTTTGTTTTTAGGAATCGGCGATCACGAATGCGACAGGTATCCATTGCAGGTTGGACAGTTTGAATCTGGAGATGAAGAACTAGACATGTGGTTAACGAGAACCTATATCGAAGGCGGTGGCGGAGGAAACGCCGGAGAAAGTTATTTGTTAGCATGGTATTTTGCCGCATTTCATACTAAAACCGATGCTTTCGAAAAAAGAGGTCAAAAAGGATTGCTGTTTACAGTAGGCGATGAACCTGGTTTAAAAACACTTCCTGCATCGGCAATAAAAGAAATTATGGGTCAAGGACAACAGACTTATACACATCTTGAATTATTGGCAGAAGCGCAAAAAAGATACGATGTATATCATATTAGTGTTTTGCATTCCGGACAAGCGATAAATGCTGATGTCGAATGGAAAGAATTGTTAGGACAAAATTGTCTTTCAATTGAAGATCATAGAGAAATTCCAAACGTAATCAAGAAAATAATCTGCGATAAACATAAAAGTTCTGTTTCAGGAACAATACCAGTTTCTGATACAACAAGTACAGGTTTAGATAATATAGATATGCTTTAAAAGTTTTGGGACTTCACCAGATTAAAAAGAAATTTTTTTTCTCAACGACGAGAAATTTGCTCGCAAAGACGCGGAGGCGCAAAGATTTTTTACTAAATGATAAAGTTTAAAATAGAACTTAAAAAGAGTTGCTGACAAAAAAACTTTGCGATTTAGCGACTTTGCGAGATTAATAATAACAACAAATGAAAAGAGCTCAAATAGTTATAGGTTTAGGATTTGGTGATGAAGGAAAAGGAATAACAACAGATTTTCTGGCAAAACAAAATCCTGAATCTATAGTTATTCGGTTTTCTGGAGGACAGCAGGTCGCGCATACGGTTATGATTGATGATAGAAAACACGTTCATTCCAGCTTTGCCAGCGGTGCGCTTCGTGGACTTCCGTCTTACTACAGCGAACACTGCACGATTCATCCGCTTTTTCTGTTTAATGAAAGAGAAGAATTAAAAGAAAAAAATGCTAATCTGGATCTGTATATTCATCCATTGGCAAAAGTGACCACTCCGTTTGATGTTTGGCACAACAGAGGAAACGTGAGAAACATAGATCACGGAACCTGCGGAAAAGGCATTGGTTCAACCATGAAAAGGAACGAAGGGCCTTATAAATTATTTGCGATTGATTTGGTAGCGCCCCGCGAAATGCTTTTAGAAAAACTAAACCAAATTGCTTATTACTACGGTTTTTTAAATGAACCAGACATCGATCAGGATGTTCAGGATTATCTGGAAGCAGTAGATAAAATAAAATGGAATATTGTTGATTACAGTTTTCTTGCAAAGTTTGATAATTTAATTTTTGAAGGAAGTCAGGGAATTCTCCTCGATATGGATCATGGTGTTTTTCCGAATGTGACATATGCGAATACTACTTCGAAAAATGCGATTGAAATTTGCAATAAACTAAAAATTGATGATATAGAAGTGTATTACGTAACCAGAAGTTACACAACAAGACACGGTCACGGCTGGATGCCAAATGAAGTTGAATTAAAATTAAAAAATAACGAAGAAGAAACCTGTGTTTTCAACGAATATCAAAAACAGCTGAGATTTGCAGATCTTGATTATGATTTGTTGAATTACGCTTTAAAACTAGACGCGACTTATAGTCCAAATACAAAAAGAAATTTGGTTGTAACCTGTATGGATCAGTTAGAGAAAGACTATGAATTTGAAAATTTGACAACAGATTTCAATGCCATTTACGGATCATTTTCACCCGATTCTAAAGATTTTAAAGAGATTACTTCTTTGTTTCAATAACAGAAAAAATGAAATACAATATAGATAATATTAGTCAAGAAAATAAATTTTTGTTTTTCTGGGGACATCAGCCAAGTAATGACGGAACAATTACTAAAACCTGTTTTAGTCAATGGTGGTTATGTTCTTTTGAAGTAGATAAAGTGATCTACAAAACTGCAGAACACTGGATGATGGCCAAGAAAGCTGAATTGTTTAAGGACAATGAAATTTTAGCAAAAATCATTAAAGCTAATTCTCCTGCCGAAGCTAAAAAGTTAGGCCGTGAAGTGAAGAACTATAACGAAACGCTTTGGTTAGCCGCGAGATTTGAAATTGTGAAAGAAGGGAATTATCATAAGTTCAGTCAAAATCAAGAACTGAAAACTTTTTTACTAAATACAAAAGACAGAGTTATAGTAGAAGCAAGTCCTGTAGATGCAATCTGGGGAATCGGTATGGCGGGCGATCACAAAGATGTTATGAACCCGCAGAAATGGAAAGGTTTGAATTTGCTGGGTTTTGCTTTGATGGAAGTTAGAGATGAATTGAAATAAATTATACCCAATTAGATGTTCCGTAGGAACATTTCATTGGTAGAAAACATTTCATTGGTAGAAAAAAAATATTGATAATGAATGAAAAAACAGCAAAAAGCGTCAGCAAGTTTTTAAGTCTGGTGCTTAGACATTCACCAGAAACGATCGGATTAAAATTAGACGAAAATGGCTGGGCAGATGTAGAAGAGTTGATAACAAAATGTTCTCAAAAAGGAAATTCATTAAATGTCGAACTTTTAAATTACGTTGTGGAAAACAACGATAAAAAACGTTTCGCATTTAACGACGACAAAACGAAAATCAGAGCCAGTCAAGGGCATTCGATTTCTGTTGAATTAGATTTAGCAGAAACAGAACCATCAGAATATTTATATCACGGAACTGTTGCAAAGTTTTTGGAAAGCATTAAAAAAGAAGGTTTACAAAAAATGAGCCGTCAGCATGTACATCTTTCTAAAGATCGTGAAACGGCGATAAAAGTAGGAAGTAGAAGAGGAGCTCCGCAAATTTTGAGCATAAGAAGCGGTCAGATGTACAGAGACGGATTTAAATTTTATTTATCTGAAAATAATGTTTGGCTTACTGATGAAGTTCCCGTAAAATATATCGATTTTTGATGTTGTAAAATTAATTAAATTAACTAGAAAATATATGAACCCACTACTATTAACAGATGGTTACAAAGTTGACCACAGAAGACAATACCCAGATAATACCACATTAGTTTATTCTAACTGGACACCTCGTAAATCAAGAATTGAAGGCCTTGATGAGGTTGTGTTTTTCGGATTACAGTATTTCATCAAAAAATATATCATTCATGATTTTGAAGAGTATTTCTTCAAACAGCCAAAAGAAGAAGTGATTAAGAAATATTCTAGAAGAATCAATAATTATTTGGGTGAAAACCAAGTTGGTACAAAACATATCGAAGACTTACACGACTTAGGATATATTCCGATGGTTTTTAAAGCATTGCCAGAAGGAGCGACGGTGCCATTAAGAGTTCCGATGTTTACGATGTACAATACAATTCCGGAGTTTTTCTGGCTTACTAATTACTTCGAAACGTTGCTTTCTGCAGTAGTTTGGTCGCCTTGTAACTCTGCTACAATTGCAAAAGAATACAGAAAAGTATTGGATAAATATGCAGATGAAACATCGTCAGTTCCAGAATTTGTAGACTGGCAGGCGCACGATTTTTCTATGAGAGGAATGGGCGGCATCGAAGCGACGGTAACTTCTGCGGCGGGACATTTATTGAGTTTTACAGGATCTGATACAATTCCGGCGATTGATTTCTTCGAAGAATATTACAAAGCCAATTCTGATACTGAATTAATTGCGGGATCAGTTGTCGCTACAGAACATTCTGTAATGTGCATGGGAACTACAGAAGGAGAATGTGAAACCTTTAAAAGATTAATTACAGAAGTTTATCCAAAAGGAATCGTTTCTATCGTTTCTGACACTTGGGATTTATGGAAAGTTTTAACCGATTATTTACCGCGTTTAAAAGAAGATATTATTTCAAGAGAAGGGAAAGTAGTAATTCGTCCTGACAGCGGTGATCCGGTTGATATTATCTGCGGAAATCCAAACGGAAAAACAGAAAAAGAAAAGAAAGGTGTAATCGAATTGCTTTGGGATGTTTTCGGCGGTTCTGTAAACGACAAAGGATTTAAAGAATTGATTCCGCAAATTGGCGCTATTTACGGTGATAGTATTACTGTGGCAAGAGCAACTCAAATTTGCGAGAGATTAAAAGAAAAAGGATTTGCATCAACAAACGTGGTTCTCGGAATTGGATCGTTTACCTATCAATACAACACAAGAGATACATTTGGTTTTGCCATGAAAGCAACTTATGGTGAAGTAGCAGGAGAAGGAAGAGCAATTTTCAAGGATCCAATTACAGATGATGGAACTAAAAAATCGGCCAAAGGATTGATGAAAATAGATTTAATCGACGGGAAGTATCATTTAACAGATAATGTTTCTTGGGAAGAAGAAAAACAAGGTGAATTGAAGGAAGTTTTTAGAGATGGAAAACTTTTAATTGATCAATCGCTGAGTGAGATTAGAAGTCGAGTAAAAAGCGAAGTTAATATTGAAGCGTAATAAATTTTCGTTTTAATTAATAAGTCCCAGAGGGACGGCATATTTATAGCATTTAATCGTTCAAATGGAAAAAAGCCCCATCCGGTGTGATATTTTTCGCGCCACTGGAGCTTATTTGACTCAAAATATTTTTAATTAAAACAAAGAGCCTGCATTTTAAATTCAGGCTCTTTTTGTTTGATTTATTTTTCATTAATCAGTTTAGTAAACAACAGTATTTCAATATTCGGTAGTAATATCTCATCGCTAGAAAAAATGTATCGTTTTTGCATTGTGTCTAGCGAAACCTGTTTATGTAATAATAGATCGTAATGAAACGTTTCTACGGAACGTATAAACGTAATTCAAATTTAATTCGACCGATGATACATTCCTACGGTATGATTTTTTGAAAATAAAAAAACCTCCAGTTAAAACTGGAGGCAATTCAAATTGTTTATTTCTTATAGAAATTATTGTGATCGATATATTCCCAAACTTTTGGAGGAAGTAAAGGCTGAATATTTTTCCCTTCCTTAATACTGTTTCTTATAAATGTTGAAGAAATTTCTACAATCGGCGCATCGATTACGTGAATTTTTGGATGTGATTTTAATTCAACATTTTCCTCTTCCTCAGAAATTCTCGGATAAACATAAATATCATGATTCTCAAGAATTACTTCATAGTTTTTCCATTTATGAAGCGTTTTTAAATTGTCTTCGCCCATAATCAAAGAAAATTCATGATTGGGATATTTCTCTTGTAAATGAGCTAAAGTAATTACGGTGTAGTTCGGCTGAGGTAATTTAAATTCAATATCCGAAGGTTTTATTTTTGGATAATCTTCGGTTGCCAGATAAACCATCTGCAAACGATGATGATCATCTAATAAAGTTGCTTTCTTTTTTAACGGATTATGAGGCGTAACAACCATCCAAATCTGATCTAAATCTGCAAACTCAGCCATGTGATTGGCAATGATCAAATGACCAACATGAATGGGATTATATGTGCCGAAATAAAGACCTATTTTCATTTTTAGAGTACTTAGTTCTTAGTCCTTAGTTCTTAGTCTTTGAGATTTTTAGAAAAAGCACTTATCATTTTGCTTTCTTCTTCAATCAAAAACATAATCTCATTAAATAGATTATCGTCAGAAATAAATTCTAATTCTTTTGCAATAATTAATTGTGTTTCTATTTCATTCAGAGAGCCTCTGGAAATATTCAAAAAATGGTTAAATGATTTGTCGGTTTGACGTCCAAAACCTTCTGCAATATTTGAAGGAATGGATACGCTCGCTCTTTTTAATTGACTTGTTAAGGCGTATATTTCTTCTTTAGGAAAACTCTTTGTTAATTTATAAACCAGAAAAACTATTTTTATTCCTTTATGCCAAATGAATAATTCTTTGTATGATTTAATACCGCTCATGTAAATCTTAAAATTAACTTCTTCTCAGACTAAGGACTAACAACTAACGACTAAATAACTACTTAGATACAAACTCCTTCACTAGTTGATAAGCTTCTTCTTTCGCTGTATCTAAATCGTAGTTTTTGATGATAGTGTCAAACTGAGGAGCTGTAGCTAATTCAACCGAAGCTTTTGCAATTCGCATATTGATTTTATCTTCACTTTCTGTAGAGCGTTCTTTTAGTCGGCGTTTTAGTTCGTCCACACTTGGCGGTTTTACGAAAACGGCTAAAGTCTGCTCTGGGAATTTATGTTTAATACGAAGTCCGCCGGCAACATCAATATCAAAAATCACATTTTTTCCTAAAGCCCAGATTCTTTCAATTTCGGCTTTTAAAGTGCCGTAGAAATTATCACGGTACACTTCTTCCCATTCCAGGAAATTTTCGGCTTTAATGTGTTTTTTGAATTCTTCCAACGAAATAAAATAATAATCTTTTCCGTGTTCTTCTTCTCCGCGTGGGTCGCGTGAAGTCGCTGAGATCGAGAATTCTAAGTTTAAATCCTCTTTCCCTAGTAAATGTTTTACTATAGTTGTTTTTCCTGATCCTGATGGTGCTGAGAAAACAATTAATTTTCCTTTGTTCATTAATTTATGCTTTATTTTTTGCTTTAAGCTTTAGGCCGTAAGCTTTAAGCCTTTATTTTTGAAGTCTTCAATTTTGCATATAGCTTACAGCTTACTGCTTAAAGCGTCTAAAGGACATTCAAAACCTGTTCCTTAATCTTCTCCAATTCATCCTTCATCATCACCACCAACTTCTGCATTTGAGCATGATTCGATTTAGAACCCATCGTATTGATCTCACGACCCATTTCTTGAGTAATAAAACCAAGTTTACGACCATTAGCTTCAGTACCTTTTATGGTTTCTAAGAAATAATCTAAGTGATTGGTTAAACGAACTTTTTCTTCTGTAATGTCTAATTTTTCAAGATAATAGATTAATTCTTGCTCGAAACGGTTTTCATCAACATTAACTTGTAATTCAGAAATTGCGGTTTGTAAACGATCCTTAATTGCTTGAACACGTTCTGGATCAAGAGCCAAAGCGTCATTCATATATTGGCGGATATTTCCAATTCTAAGGTTGAACTCTTTTTCAAGAGATTCTCCTTCGTCTTTTCTAAAACTTAAAATGTTTTGGAGAGCTTCATCAATAATTACCTGAATTTGCTCCCAGTCATTTTCGTCAATTTCTTCGCGCTCTGTTTTTAAGGTATCCGGCATACGAACAGCCATTTTCATTAATTCAGTTTCATCTGCGCCAGGGTAAACCTCTTTTAACTGTGCAATATAATTTTTTACGACAGGAACATTTACTTTAGTCGAAGTTTGTTCTGCAGTACTTTCGATGTAAATCGCAAAATCAATTTTTCCTCTTTCTAGTTTTGTAGAGATTTGGGTGCGTAAGCCTAGTTCCATTTCGCGATAAAGCGATGGCATTCTTACATTTAAATCTAAACCTTTGCTGTTTAAGGATTTTACTTCAACCGTAATTTTTTTTGTAGGCAATTGCAAAGAAGCTTTGCCAAACCCTGTCATAGATTGTATCATATAATTGAGTATAAAGGCGCAAAGATAAATAAAAGTTTGCAGTGTTGGCGTGATTTTCTCGCAAAGACACAGAGTCGCAAAGTTTTGTATTAATATCTTTGTGGCTCTGAGTTTTTACAAGATTATTTTGTGTTGGATCTTTTTGAATTATTACAACAATAAAATAGCTTTTTTATGATAAAGCTTTCATTACCTGTAGAATATTCTGCTGGCTGTTGCCGATGTAAATTTTTCCGTCAATAATAAAAACCGGACGGCTTAAAAAAGTATAATGTTCCAGAATGTATTTTTTAAAATCTGCCTCAGTTAACGATTTGTTTTTTAAATCCATAGATTTATACAATTGCGCTTTTTTGCTGAATAAGGCTTCGAAGCTTCCAGAAAGTTTATACATTTCTTCTAATTCTGCCTCCGTAATTGGGTCTTGTTTGATATCGTGAAAAACCAAATCATTTTTAGGAAGACTTTTAATGATTTTTCTGCACGTATCGCAAGATGCCAAATAATATATTTTGTTCATGATTTTTGAGTTTTATTAGAGTACAAAGAAAATTCATTTAAAACTTAAAATTGTCTAATTTTAGAAAAAAAATAAATTATGAATTCAGTTTTTGAAGTCCAAAAAACAATTAGAGAGGTTCTTTTGAAAATATTAGAAAGTCATTCATTAGAACAATTGAATAAAATTCCGCAAGGATTCAATAATAATATTATTTGGAATGCTTGCGCATTGTATTTCTGTGCAAAGCAGGCTTTGGTTTATAAACTATCGGGATTACCAGCAATAGTATCAGATGAATTTATTCTAAAATACAGAAGAGGTACAAAACCCGAAGGAGATCTTTCGCAGGCAGAAGTTGATGAAATTAAAGCATTGCTTTCAACAACACTTGAAAAAACAAAAAATGATTTTGAAACCGGTCTTTTCGTTGACTATAACGAATATGCCACGAGCTTAGGTTATACACTTAAAAATATACAAGGAGCTTTAGATTTTAATAATTATCATGAGGGAGTTCACAGTGGTATTATGATGAGTTTAAGAAAATTGGTTTAAATAAAAATCCCGCCTTAAAGCGGGATTTTTATTATTCTACTATGGTTTCAATGGTAACCTTCATGGCGCCTGCACCTTTGTGTTTGGTAATATCCATAAAAGCTCTTTTAGATAAATCGATTTCACGGGTTTTTACAAATGGACCACGATCTGTAATTTTTACAATGACAAATTTGCCATTTGCTTCATTTGTTACTTTTACTCTGGTTCCAAAAGGAAGTTTTTTATGAGCAAGCAGTATATTGATTGTTGTTGAATCGGCTTCCGTTCGCAGTTCTTTTTCCATTAAAACGATCAGCGTAGTAGGAGGCGTGAGCATTTTTTTTGTATGGTCTTAGTTTTAAACCTTTGTCTGTAAATACTGAATCTACAGGTAATGCAATAATATTTGGTCTTGCATTTTTGACCGTATCTTGAATGATTTTAGGTTCTGTTGTAGGTTTGGTTTGGCTTATAACATAAGTAAAGCCGCTAATTAAAGTCAAAGCAATTGTGGCGAATAAAATGTGTTTTTTATTTCTCATGGGTTATTTTTTTTCAGACTTGGGGGAGTTTGTACAAATAATATGCCGAGATAAAAAAAGCCCTGTAAAAGGGCTTTTAATTGGTATTTTTTAGAACCAAAGGTTCCACGGAATTCTACTTAAAATTAGTAATAATCCTAATCCGTAAAATATAGCAAAGGTCTTAAATTTAGCTTCGCTGTTTATTAATTTTTTATGTTTAGACCATCCAATTGTAATTAGGACGATAGCAATAAGATTAATTAGTGGGTGCTCTAATGATGTTAATCTAAGTTCTGCATTAGACATTTGTCCAAAAGCTCGCTTTTCCAAGAGGAGAAACAAAATATAAGATCAAACCAATTAATAACTGGGTGTGAGTACCAATTAAAGCAAATAAAGCGATTTTACGATCCTTAGCTGTAAACTCTTTTTTTGAAGTGACTCCGATGATTGCGTTAACAACTGCAACAAGTAAAAGAAGCAATGCTAAGTATGCCCAGCCAGAGTGGAATTTTTGTAGAAAATTATACATAAACCTTGTTTTTTGTTTGAAACAAATATAACAAAAATGAGTAAAAAAAACGGCATTAAACTTAAAAGTCAATGCCGTTTTAATTATTTAGGATGGTTCTTTATTAGTTGAAAGAGTATCTAGCTCCAACTTGCATTTGCCATCTTGCTGATTGTAAACCTACATCATCAATTTGGTTGATGCTGTTTGCAACATTTGGATTAAAGTTAAATGTTGGAGTAGTTCCATCAGCTAAGAAACCAACTTGCTGTAACATTAATGCTTGATCATTTGTAGCAAAGTATCTTCTTCCCCAGTTTTTGTTTAACATGTTTGTGAAGTTGAAAACGTCAGCTGTAAATTCTAATTTATGGCTTTTGTTATTCACATTGATTTTAAACTCTTGAGCTAATTTTAAGTCAATTACATGGCTCCAAGCTAAACGATCACCGTTACGCTCTGTGTATTTACCTCTTCTGCTTTCTAAGTATTTATTACCTGAAATGAAGTTGTCAAGAGCTTCCCATTGTTGATCTGGTGTTAAAGTATTTCCTGTAACAGTAACTAAGTTAATTTCACCTCTGTTTGCTGGTACGTATACTAAAGCTGAGTTTTGGAATGTATCACCTAAGATTCTACCATTATCGTTGTATACATAACTAAATGGAGTTCCTTGAGCACCTTCGTAGTATAAACCTACTGTAGTTTTCATGTAATTGTTCCATTTGAATTTGATAGAAGAGTTAGCCATAACTCTTGAACCTTGTTCGAAATCTGATCTAGTTACACCAGGAATTACATTAGAACCGTTTACAGTTTCCATGTATTGCCATTGTGAACTGTTTTGAGAACTTGTAGCATCCATCCAAACATTAGATTCTCCATAAGAGTAAGTTGCAGAAATGTTTGCATCAATAAAATCTGATTGGAAGTATTTAGTCAATGTTAAATTTGTATTCCAAGCGCTACCAGCTTTTTTGTTAGAAGCTAAGTAAATACCTTGGTATTTGCTGTCTATAAGTACACCATTGTATCTTGGTCTTACATCAGCACCTGTAGTGTATGATTGTGGACCTGCAACGTTTAAGTTTTGGTATTGAATTGCATTAAGATTATCATTGTAGATAGCTTCTGCAGTTAATACTAAACCACCAGGAAGTTTACGGTCAAAAGCAAGACTCGCTTTTAAAACTTGTGGTAATTTGAAATCTTTAGCAAATAAGTCGATGTTACCACCTGCTTGTCCGCTTCCAGGAAGTGGTCCTAATGGAACACCATTGTTGTAAAGTTGACTGTCTACAGAAGTATTTGGGTTAAAGAATGGAGCACCAGCAGTAGTTCTAATATCAATAGCATTTTGAGAAATACCGTTGTTGTTATAAGCTCCACCTGGCCATACTAATGGTACTCTTGATGTAAATACACCAACACCTCCACGTACTTGAGTTTCTTTATCTCCGTTTACGTCATAGTTAAATCCAACTCTTGGAGAGAAGTGAACTGTATTTTCGATAGCTTGTCCAACTCTTGCTCCTTTTAAATCTTTTCCTGCGACTTCTAATAAACCTACAGTTCTAGTGTTGAAATCTGTGTTTACGTTACCGTCTTCCCAAACTGGCATGTCAGCACGTACACCAATAGAAACTCTAAAGTTATCAGTAACTCTAATGTTATCTTGAACATATAAACCATATTGGTTCATGTTAAATTCTGCAAGCACCTTGAGAATCGTCTCCTGAACCACCAAACAATGAGTATCCTAAACGGAATCTGATTGGTTTAGCATTATTCATGAAGTCATTTAAACTGTTAAATTGGTAGTAACCGAAGTTTCTTGAGATAAATACGTTTTTAGCGTAAGAAAATTCATTGTGAGTACCGATAAGGATATTATGTCTTCCAGTGTTAATCTCGAAGTTATCTGTAACAGTAAGAATTCTTTGGTTTAATAAGTTTGCAGTTGAGTTAGTCTCAGCTCCAAAGTAAATATTTCCAGAACCATCTCTAATTTCTACAGTTGGGAACGGATTTCCTGAAGGATCTCTGTCATCATTAACTGAAGTATATCCAACTACTAAGTTGTTTGAGAATTTGTTACTAATTCTTGCATTCCACTCAAGAGAAGAAGAGTTTGTAGTAGATGTAAATTCTTGCGCACCATTTGTAAAGTTTAATGATGTTGCAGTAGAACGGTATGGTGAAAAGTTTGTTGCTTTAACATAACTGTTCTTAACAGAGATTTTGTGATTGTCGTTAAGGTTCCAGTCAACTTTAGCAATTAATTTATCAGAAACTAAAGTTTGAGTGTTATTGCTGTAACCACCTGGGTTGTAACCGTAATTAGTTCCTAAATAGTTTGTCAATGCATCAATTCTTTGTTGAGCAACTGCACCACTGTAAGGAGTTGTACCATTTACACCAATGTTTCCAGTATAATTGTTGATATCAAAGGGAGCTGGTGTTTGGTTGTCTTGTCTTTCGTAATTGATGAAGTAGAATAATTTATCTTTTATGATTGCTCCTCCAGCTCTTACACCGTAAGTTTGAGCTGTAAAGTCAGCTAATTTTTTTCTTTCAGCAGTACTGCTTGATCTTTGTGGAGTTTTTCCAGCTAAAGATTGATCTCTGTATAAGAAATAAGCAGAACCATCAAAGTTATTTGTTCCAGAACGTGTAATAGCACTAATTGCTCCTCCAGCAAATCCTGATAATTTAACATCGTAAGGAGAAACACTCACTTGAAATTGCTCAATTGCATCTAATGAAATTGGAGAAACCCCTGTTTGTCCACCGTTAGTACCGTTTGCGACTAATCCGAAAACGTCGTTGTTTACAGCACCGTCAATGTAAATTGCGTTAAATCTGTTATTTTGTCCACCAATTGAGATTACATCATCCCCACGTAATTGTGCTTGTGGTGTAAGTCTTGCGAAATCGGCAATATTTCTAGATAAAGATGGTAATTCGTTGATCTTGTCGTGATCGATAATTGTTTGAGCTCCAGTCTTTTTTGAGTTAAAAGTTGGGTCTTTTTTCCCAACAACTACAACTTCACTAAGTTGGTTTGTTTCGTCTTTTAAGACAACTTTTAAGTTTTTAGAATCACCAAGTTGTAAATAAACTCCTGACTCTGTGTAGGTTGTGAAACCAATGAAAGTCACTTCAATTTTGTAAGGACCACCAACACGCATGTTAGAGATTCTAAAGTGACCATCAAAATCCGTTGTGGTTGAATAACGGCTACCTGAAGCCTCGTGAACTGCTAGAATCGTTGCACCTGGAAGGGACTTGTTTTGCGAATCATTAACAACTCCATTGATAGAGGAAGTTGTATTACCTTGCGCATAAATATCTCCTGCATAAATAAACGCTAAAAGCAGTAAGAGAAACTTTGACAATTTTTTCATCTGTTTTGTTATTTGTTTTTGGCAAAATTATAACAAATAACTCAGATAATGTTATCGAAATGTTAAGAAAAATAAGTTTTGTATTTTGTGTTGCGCATTAAAATGAATTTTTCTCTTTTCGTTAAAAAAAACTTTATTTTCTTAAATTTATGCAAGTGTTTTTTGTTAAAAATGTAATTATTTGGATTGTGTTGTAAGTGGAAACGTGCAAATGAACTCCATTTTAGTGCTTTTTGTCGGTATTTTACATATAAAAAACGCCTTAATTAGGATTAAATTAAGGCGTTTCAGTTTGTTATGAAATTTTTAAATAAAGGTTTTTTATTTGTTTTTCAAGAAGTGGTTTAATAAAAACGAAGTTGAACTATCATGACTTTTAACAGTCTTGGAGTTAATTTCATCTAAAATCGAATTAGCAAGCTGTTTTCCTAATTCAACACCCCATTGATCAAAGCTGAAAATATTCCAGATTATACCTTGAACGAAAATTTTATGTTCATACAATGCAATTAAAGAACCTAAACTTTTTGGTGTAAGCTTTTCAATTAAAATGGTGTTGGTAGGTTTGTTTCCAGTAAAAACCTTGAATGGCAATAAATAAGCGACTTTTTCTGCATCAAGTCCTTGTTTGTCAAATTCCGCTTGAACTTGTGCGGGAGTTTTTCCATTCATTAAAGCTTCAGTCTGCGCAAAAAAGTTCGACATTAATTTATCGTGATGATCTTCGTTTCCGTACAATGGTTTTACAAATCCGATAAAATCTGTTGGGATTCTTTTTGTTCCTTGGTGAATTAATTGAAAGAATGCGTGTTGGGAATTCGTCCCAGGCTCTCCCCAAATAATTGTTCCTGTTTGGTAATTAACAGGTTTTCCATCACGGCCAACGCTTTTTCCGTTACTTTCCATAGTTGCCTGTTGTAAGTAAGGAGCTAGTTTTGATAAATATTGTGTATACGGAATCAAAGCTTCACTTTCGGCACCATAAAAATTATTGTACCAAACGCTTATTAAAGCTAAAATTACTGGAATATTTTCGTCTAATTCTGTTGATTTGAAATGTTCGTCCATTTCGTTTGCTCCAACTAATAATTCGTTGTAATTATCAAAACCAATTGCCAAGGCAATACTTAAACCAACTGCACTCCAAAGAGAAAATCTTCCTCCAACCCAGTCCCACATCGGGAAAACGTTGTCGGGATTAATTCCGAATTCGGTTACTTTTTGAATGTTTGTTGAAACCGCCGCAAAGTGTTTTGCAATATCTTCCTGAGATGCCGATTTTAAAAACCATTCTTTAATGGTTTCTGAATTTGAAAGTGTTTCCTGAGTTGTAAAAGTTTTAGAAACAATTACAAATAAAGTAGTTTCAGGGTTTAATTTTTTGATTACTTCATTTACGTGATCACCGTCAACATTTGAAACGAAATGTAAGTTTAAATGATTTTTATAAAATTGTAAAGCTTCCACGGCCATAACAGGTCCAAGGTCAGATCCACCAATTCCGATATTAACCACATCAGTAAAAGCTTTTCCTGTGTATCCTTTTCTTTGTCCAGAAATCACTTCTTCTGTGAAGCTTTTGATTTTATTTTTTACTTCATATACTTCAGGAATCACATTTTCTCCATCAACTTTAATCACTGCCGATTCTGGAGCACGTAATGCAGTATGAAGAACTGCACGGTTTTCTGTTTTGTTAATTAATTCTCCTCCAAAATAATCAGCAATTGCATTTTTTAATCCAATTGAATTTGCTAATTCTAATAAAAGCGAAATAGTTTCCTGACTGATATTATTTTTAGAATAATCTACTAAAAAGTCATTCCATTGCAAGTTGAATTTTTCAACACGCGCACTATCTTGTTGAAACAATTCTTGTATTGTGGTTTCTTGAATTGCGTTAAAGTGGTTTTGCAGATTTTTCCACGCTTCAGTCCCTGTTGGGTTTGTTGTGTTTAAAGCCATTTTATCTATAATTGAGTTTGTTCTATGAAACACAAAAATACTGAAATAACTTTTAAAAGGGTAGCGGTTCGAGATTATATAACAATTAGTTACGAAAACGTTTTATGAGTTCTGGTTGCTTGATTTATTCTATTTTTATCTTTTTCCACGCTGTAACTAAGTTTCCATCGACAGTCATGTCGCTAATCTCAAAATAACTAAGATGGTTTTTTGAAGTTTTCTTAAACAACTTTTTAAAATCTTTATCAATAAGGTACTTATCGTTTAAAACAAAAGGAAATGATTTTATTTCATTCCATTTGTTGTTTTTTAAGCTATATATAATAATTGCTTTATAACGACTTGCGCAGGAAGAATAATATTGGGCAATTTCGCTTTTTCCATCTTCATCAATATCTCCAATATTTATTATACTTGCGGGATGACAGCAGTTAGAGTCAGTTGTGATTCTTGGAATGTTATTGTCGGTAAAATAATAAGAATCGCCTTCTTCGCAATAATTTAATGCATGTAAAACAAATACCGCGTCCGCTTTTTTATCTCCATTTAGGTCTCCTAAATTATTAAATCCTTCATTGTAAAATTCATTAAATAATTTCTTTGAAAGCCTAATAGGGTAACATTTCTTTTTTTCTGCTTCAGCTTCATATTTTGAAATGTCTAATGTGAATTTTCCTTTGAGGATGGAATCATTTATAAATTGAATGTCATTTGATAGAACAAAGCCTTTAGTTGTTCCATTTTTTATAGCTTTTAACTGTTCGTCGTAAGAAAGTATTTTGGGTTTAGAAATAACGATATGAGAATCTGTTTGTGGAGAAGTATCTTTTTTCTTTTCACAAGATGAAAGGCTAAGAAAAATTAGAAACAAAATAAATATTCTCATGGTTTTTAAGAGAGTTTTTGTGTTGAAATTATTTTGATGAAAATGTGATTTAAGCTTTTTTTAGTTTTAAAATTTACCAAATCTTCCACCAAGGTTTTTTATTAATCTCAATAGTTTTCTTGGCAGTATTAATTTCAATCCTTTTTACAGGATCTGTTTTGATTTTAGAATCATCAAAAAACAATTCTCCATTTTCGTTCATTCCGATTGGTGACTTTGTTCTTTCTTTCCAAGATTCTGTCTGCAGTTCGGGGACTAAAGGTAAATGGATTTTTTTAGCGAACTTTTTTCTCGCATTTTCTATAATTTCTTCTTCCAGATTTGAAGTGGAGTTTTTAAAAAGTGAAATTGAAATATCGGGTATGTTTAAAAGAAAGATCTGTGTTTTGTCTTCAATTTTCTGAATGTCCAATACTTTGAAATACGCAATAGAGTCTAAAAGGAAATGACCAATTTTTGCGGAATCAGGATTAAATTTTGATAAATCTTTTGGATGTGCACTTGCGATTAAATATCGTAAATTTCCAGAAATGCCTCCGCCAATCGAGCTCATGTCAGTAAAACCTTTTTCTTGAATTATTTGCCCAATTTTGTACTTTAAAATTAAATCATCAGATAAATTAGTGTCGCGATAATATAATTTTAAACCTGAAAAAGTTTCATGATAAAGTTCTTTAAGACGAGCATTTTTCATGTTTTTCTATTTTTAGAATTGAAATTTTAATAACGCCATTTTCTAACTATTGCTTTTCCAAATAATTTCTCTGCAATTTCTTCTGTCCATTCTTCTACTTCATCTTGGCCTATTTCTCCAAAAAGATCAGCTTGCGCAAAAATTAAACAGCCTTTGATATAATCGTCAACGTTATCAAACATTTTTGTAAGATAGGGACGGGTATCATGATCGTAATAATAAATTTCTTTAGTTTTACTATGAAAGCAGAACATGTTACCATTTCCTAAATAATCACTAAATGAAATTAAAAATGGCAATGAGATTTGATCTTCTTTTGTGAATTCTGGTCCGTAAGAATTATCTTCACTCCAAAGGTTTTTTATCCAATTTATGGTTTCAAAATTTTGTAATTCTTCACCAATATCAGCAAGTCCAAAAGTATTATAAAAAAGCTTTAAGCCTTCTGGAAGAGTTGTTCCCAAACGATTTTCTAAAGCATCTATTTCTTCTGTTAAAATGGGGTTTTTCAAGTCATTGCTCCAGTTTTCAGCAATTGATTCAATAATTATTTTTGATTTTTCTTGCCAGTTTTTGTCTCCTATTTTTTTAAAAGGAATGATAATGTCTTTTTTTTTGTTTATTTCTATCATTTGAATTCTTATTTATTGCAAAACATGATTTGTTGAGATATCATTTTCTCTTGCAAAAATAAGTATTTTTTCTTACAAATTACCAATGCTGTCCAATTCTCTTTTCAAAGGTTCAATTTGCTCGCATAAAACGAGTTCTGTCATTTCCAGTCAGAGATTCTCCCGTTGGAAGATTCAATCGAAGTGCATCGACTTGAACGCCATTTTTCCAGAAACGATAACATACGTGAGGTCCAGAAGCTAAACCAGTACTTCCTACTAAACCAATTGTCTGACCTTGTGTTACACGTCGCCCGCGTCGAACTAGGATTTTTGACATATGTAAATATTGAGTAGAGTAGGTTCCGTTATGTTTTACTTTTACAAAGTTTCCGTTACCAGCTGTGTATCCTGTGGTTTCTACAACTCCAGAAGCTGTGGTAGAAATTGGTGTTCCCGTTGGTGCTTGCGTAATCAGTTCCTTTATGTGCTTTCCAAGTATGCTGTACCGGATGAAATCTATTCATGGTGAATCTAGAAGTGATTCGGCTGAATTTAATTGGTGTTTTTAAGAAGAAATTTTTAAGGGTTTTTCCTTCATCATCGTAATATTCAATTTTTCCTGAAGTAGTGTCTCTTTCAAAAGGAAAAGCGTACACGATTTTTCCTTTGTACTCAAAAAAAGCGGCTTCCAATTCTTCGACACCATCGTACGTTTTTCCATTTATAAAACGTTCGGTAAAGATTAGTCCGTAACGATCTCCTTTTTTTAATTTAAAGAAGTCAATAGACCAAGAAAAGACTTTTGTAATTCTGCTTGCTAATGCTGTTTCTACACTTTCATTTCCTAAAGTTTCAGATAATGAACTTTTTAAAACACCGCCAATAATTTTTTCTTTTAAAGTAACAGGTTTTATTTTCTTATAAGCTTTAGCGATGCTGTCTCGTAAATCAATAACGTAATAACTTAAAGCGTCTGGCTGATAAATAAAAACTTCAAGGTTGTTGGTTTTATTTTTGGAACGTAATAATGTAAAAGGTTTGTTGTAACGAATACTTCTAACGTTAAAAGAATCTTTTACCTGCTCTACAATATCGTGTACTTTTTTGTCGCCGATATTTTGACTTTGGATGATCGAGCCAAAAGAATCTCCTTTTGAAATAGTATCATTAACAACATTGAAATCTGCGTAATTAAAACCGAATTCTATTTTTTTGGTTTTTGGTTTAGTAATTTTGATTTCTACCTTTTCTTCGGTTTTTTTACAAGAGAAAATAGAAAACAAGACAATTAAAATTACGACTGCTTTTTTCAAACTTTTTTGGATTTTTGTGGTGAAATTATTCTTCGGTTTCATTTCCCCAATTGGACAATTCTTCTTCGGTCCACAATTTAGGAAAAAAGATGCGTCTTTGGTATTTTGGATGCATATATTTTTGCCAGTCACTTCCTCCAGTCGCTTCACCATTACCTTTTCCGCTTTCCAAAATATATTTTCTTGCAGTATTAAGATGCTTTGCATAACCCAAGTGATATTCACTGTTTTATCGTAGTGACGCATTGTCGCAATTAATTCTGGATTTTGCTGGTCTTTTTCTGGAAGTCTGCGAAAATTTCTGCCAGATATTTTTGGTCTTAAATGTTGCCATCTGTCTCAAAAACTGATCTTTGTATTTGTTTTCGAATTCCTGAAGCAAATAAGATTTTTGTCCTGTATGATAATCTTTTCCAGCGACCTGCCAATATAAGTGTTCAAAACTAGTTTCCAGATCTGTGTTTTCGTCAAAGTTTGCTTTGTATCTGCGATCGGTTAAATTAATAACATCAGTTGATGCAAATTCAATTAATCTATATTGTGCACTTTGAAAACCACTTGCTGGAGTAAGCGTGTTTCTAAATTTCATGTATTGATCAACTTCCATTCCGTTTTCCATGATGCTGAAAGAATTGGTAAGCATATCAAAATATCTGGTAATTCTAGATAATCTTTCGCTGAAAAAATCTACCTCAATATTTTCTTTTTCGGCAATTTGATCAATTTCCCACAAAATCATTTTGAAGATTAATTCATTCACCTGGTGATACATGATAAAAACCATTTCGTCAGGAAGTGTCGTGCGTTGTATTTGTAAATTTAACAATGCATCGGTTTGAATATAATCCCAATATGTAATTGGTTTAGCCCAAAGCAATCCTTCTAATTGAACATCAGTTTTTTGATTTATGGCTTGAAATTTAAGATCAATTTTTTTTAAGATTGCTTCAGAATTATCTGTAGGGTTCATTATTTTTTTGCTTTAAGTGGACTTTGTAATCCTTTATATTCATCGAGATCGGCTTTAAGAGAACCTACGGCCAAATCTGCTTTTATGCGAATTGGAACTTTGTTTACATCGTCTGTTATCCAGAGCGTTAAACTTTCCTTTTCTTTAAATACTCTTCCTGTTTGTACAGAAGGTTTAAATACCATCGTAGAAACCGTCCCAAATTTAGTTGTAATATCCTGACGACCTATATATTTTAACTTAAATTTTGTGATTTCTTCATCAAAAAACATGTCAATAGAAATTGCATCGCCAGATTTTAATTTGTCAATATTTGGATGGTTTCTCAAATAATAAAATGCCGAAACAATATCTTGCACATTTTCAGTAACAATAATCGTTTTTTCTGATTTTCGTTTGTAATCTTTTACCAAAACCCTGTTGTCGTTTTGATTGAAAAAACCTTCCTGATTTTTGGTGTAACCTCCTTCGTCAATTTTTCGAACATAACGATAAGGTTTTCCTGTTTCTTTGTCAAAATAGCTTTCATATAAATCTTCAACTTTAAAGAAAAATTTTGACATACCTGTAGTGTAACCTTTTCCAACAGAATGGTATACCTTTTTATTGTTTACTGTGGCATCTTTTACTTCAAGAGTTGCATAGCCCGCATTGACAATTCCGTAATGAATTCTAAATTTAAAATATTCGCCAGTATCGAAAGCGTCCACTTTTTGAGTATCGAACGCCAGTGTTGTTAGTGCTAATATGATGAGGATGAATTTTTTCATAGTACAATTTTTACATTTCATTATAAAGATAAATAAATGCAAATTCTATTCCAAATGTACCAAAACAAAAAAACTCAGTCAAAGATGACTGAGTTTTTATGCTATTAACTAACCAAAAAACTATAAATTATGAAATTTATATCAATTCGGAAGGAAACCACCCCTTCCTGATTTGCGAGTGCAAAGATAGATAGAAAGTTCAAAAAACAAATAGCCAAAGTCAAGTTTAACATATCATTTGCAAAAAAAGCATCGTTTTTTAGAGAATTGTGCTGTTTTCGATATAAAAATTAACATTTTATAGTGTTCCTCTCAATTCTTGCTCTCTTTCAATTGACTCGAAAAGGGCTTTAAAGTTCCCTGCGCCGAACCCTTTTGCACCCATTCTTTGAATAATTTCGAAGAAAAGTGTCGGTCTGTCTTGAACCGGCTTCGTAAAAATCTGCAATAAATAACCATCTTCGTCAGCATCGACCATGATCGCCAATTTCTCAATTTCGTTAATATCTTCTTTCATCATGTCCATATGAACACCTAATCTTTCTGGAATTGCTTGGTAGTAAGTATGCGGAGGAGCCGATAAAAATTCAACACCGCGTGCTCTTAACTGCGATACTGTTGTAATAATATCATCAGTTGCAATGGCGATGTGCTGAATTCCAGGTCCGCCGTAGAAATCTAAATATTCTTCAATCTGCGATTTTTTCTTTCCTTCTGCCGGTTCGTTGATGGGGAATTTAATTCTTCCATTTCCGTTTGACATTACTTTACTCATCAATGCAGAATATTCTGTGGTAATTTGTTTGTCATCAAAAGATAAGAAATTCACAAATCCCATTACGTCTTCGTAAAATTTCACCCAAGTATTCATTTCGTTCCAACCCACATTTCCAACCATGTGGTCAATATATTTCAATCCCGTTGGTTCTGGATTATAATCAGATTTCCATTCTTTATATCCTGGCAGGAAAATACCATTGTAATTTTTTCTTTCTACAAAAATATGAACAGTTTCTCCGTAAGTGTAAATTCCAGAACGAACAACCTGTCCAAATTCATCTTCTTCAACAGTTGGTTCCATGAAAGAACGTGCGCTGCGTTTGATCGTTTCTTCGTAAGATTTTGTAGCATCTTCAACCCAAAGTGTCGCCACTTTTACACCATCGCCATGTTTTTTCAAGTGATCGTTTATTGGAGAATCTGCCGTTAAAGGTGTTGTCAAAACAATTCTGATTTTATCTTGTTTCAAAACATAGGAAGCTTTGTCTTTTACTCCAGTTTCTAATCCGGCATAAGCCAATGATTGGTAACCAAAAGCAGTTTTGTAATAATGTGCAGATTGTTTTGCATTGCCTACATAAAACTCTACATAATCTGTTCCTAATAATGGAAGGAAATCTTGTGCTCCTTCAAATATTTTTTCTAATCCGTATTCTACTGATTTTACTTCTTTTGACATGATGTTTATTTGTTTAATCGGTTAATCGTTTAATTGATTTTTCCGAAATGTTGTGTTTAAATTTTTTTTTACCGCAAAGAGCGCAAAGATTTTTTATCAATAAGGTTTTGTAAAATTGCTAAGAACGCAAAACTTTGTGAACTTGGTTTGATAAAACTTCATTGAAAACTTTGTGAACTTTGCGAAAAATCCTTTGCGAACTTTGCGGTTAAATTCGATTAGTTACTCTGTCCAGGATTTGTAATATTTCCCATCATCAAGACCCATAGCTTCTTCCGTAACCATTAATGGACGGAACGTATCAACCATAACGGCTAATTCCTGAGTTTCTTTATGACCGATACTACGTTCCATGGCGCCCGGTGCGGGACCGTGCGGAATTCCTTTTGGATGTAAAGTGATATGACCCTGCTCAATATTATTACGACTCATAAAATCGCCATCTACATAATACAGTACTTCGTCAGAATCTATATTGCTGTGATTGTACGGCGCCGGAATTGCTTTCGGATGATAATCGTAAAGTCTTGGGCAGAAAGAACAAACGACAAAAGTTGCCGTTTCAAATGTTTGATGTACCGGAGGCGGTTGGTGAACACGTCCCGTTATAGGTTCAAAATTATGAATTGAAAATCCGTATGAAAAATTATAACCATCCCAACCGACAACGTCAAAAGGATGTGTGGCGTAAACCACTTCGTGAATCATGCCTTCTTTTTTGATTTTAATTAAAAAATCGCCTTTTTCGTCATGTGTTTCCAGTTCGTTTGGCAAAATAAAGTCACGCTCGCAAAATGGAGAATGTTCTAAATGCTGTCCCGATTGGTTTTTATAACGTTTAGGAGTGTAAAAAGGAGAATACGATTCGACATAAAAAAGTCGGTTTTCTTCGGTCTCGAATTCAATTTGGTAAATAATACCACGAGGAATAATCAAATAATCACCATATTCAAATGGAATATTTCCTAACATGGTTCTTAACTTTCCTTTTCCTTTATGGATGAAAAGCATTTCATCGGCATCGGCATTTTTATAGAAATAGTTTCGAAGCGATTCTTTTGGAGCGGCCAAACCAATGATGCAGTCTTTATTGACCAGCATTGCTTTTCGGCTGTCCAAAAAGTCGTTTTCAGGTTTTAATTCAAAACCTTTAAATAATAATGATTTTATATTTTTTCCGATTGCAATTTTAGGCTCAACCGAATAAGAGTTTAAAATTTCTTTTACCTGCGTAGGTCTGTGTACGTGATAAGACAACGACGAATGTCCGTGAAAACCTTCGGTTCCAAACAATTGTTCGTAGTAAAAACCTCCGTTAGGTTTTTCAAATTGGGTGTGTCGCTTTTGCGGAAAGTCTCCGAGTTTGTGATATAATGGCATGGCTTTTCAATTAGATAATTTGTAAATTAGATAATTCGAAAATTTGAATTGTGTGAACAGATAATTTAATCATTTCTTTATTGAATGATTAAAATTATCTCAATTCGATAGCTTACTCAGGATTTCTCTTGATGAGGAATTGAAGATACTCTAATAAACCTGTCCATTTTGTTTTCATTATAACAAATGTCGTAATTTTTTCCGAGTAAAATTAAAAATTATATTAATTATAACTATAAGATATTTTAATTTTTTTGATATAATTTTTACATAGCAAAAAAATAGTACGATTTTATTGAATTATTCTTTGATAAAAGCCTAAAACAAAAATCCGATACTAAACCAAGTAAAGCTTTTTGACATTTCTGGAGACCACGATTGTTTTATTTCAATTGGGCCTATTATAGTTTCCAATCCGTAACCTACGGCATAACCTGTGTATTTTGGCATTGAGATCCAATCGACACCATTAAAAATGTCATTTCCTAAATTGGCAAAGTTGGCCGAAAGGTTAATATGATTTTTTCGGATTATTTCGTAATCCAGTGTAATTCCTGTTTTGATATAACTGTTTCCCGCAATACTTAAAAAGTCATAGCCATAGAAATAATTGAAATTATTTATTTTGCTGTAACCGTAACCTCCTAATATATAGTCAAAAAACGGAACACTGCTGTTTCCAAAAGTAAAACCTGCATCGGCATCAATTTTAAAAGTGGCTTTTGAAAATAATGTATTTACAAAAGAGATTTCAGCTTTTGCCATCGAAAATGGTTTGAAAGTATTCGTATAATCTGAAGATGCCAGATAGGTTTGTAAGTCTGTAGAGAAGTACAATCCTGAACTCGGATAATATTTATCATCAAAAGAGTCATATTTTAAATAAGCAAATGCACTAAAATAATTACTCTTGTCAATTATATTGTCTTCGTTAGAAAGTGTGGGCGAATTTATCTTTAGATATTTATATTCTAAACCACCGCCCATTAAGAACTTCTGTACAAAAATGGTTTGAAAATATGCTTGGTTATTGATATCCATAAAATCAACATTAATTAAATTAACAGTTGGATTATCATAAACGATATTGCTCAAACTTGTGGTTACATTTCGATTGAATTGATTTAATCTAGAACGGAAACCAAAACTGATATTAAAACCATTTTCTACATAATAGTTAAAATCATATCTGAAATTATCGCCAAGAATAATGTCCAGCGAAGTGACATCATTTTTTAAAAACGTTTTTTTATGAGTAAGATTTAATAAAATACCACTTTTATAAAGTCCGTCGTAATGAAGTCCCAGTTTCAAAAATGTTTGTGTTGGGTTTTCTTTTAAAACTAAATCTAAATCATCTTTTTCGCCGTCTGGTCGCAGGCAGTAGGAAATCGTACTAAAGTTTTGCGTAGCATTCAGGTTATTAATTCCGGTTTTTAGATCGCTATATGTAATCGTACTTCCTGGTTTAAAACGTAGTTTACCACGAATATATTCTTTAGTATAATTGTCTAATTTGTCGGTGTTTATTTTCTGAATTTCAAGTGTGTCTGTAGCAACTTTTAATTTTGGCTTTTTGTAAAAAGTAGTTTCATCTGTTAATGTTTTAATTTTTTCATAAACAGCAAAAGCGACTTCTTCACCTTTTCTAATTATCTCTTCGCCTTTATCAAATGAAATTACGCCATAATCACGAATGTCTGGTTTTATATAAACATCAGTGTCTTTTATTTTGTTTTTCATTTTGTCGATGGACTGCAGATTGGTGATTTGAACCAAAATACGAGTAGCATTTTTTAGACTTTTTCTTTTCATTAAATCGTCCTGAACGTCAACGCCAATAATAATATCTGCGCCAAGATTTCGAACTTCTTGTATCGGATAATTGTTTACAACGCCTCCGTCGACCAATAAATTTCCATCTATTTCTACAGGAGTAAATAGGGAAGGAAAAGCGACACTCGCCATCATAGCCTGAACAAGATTTCCTTTATTAAGTAAAACTTCTTCACCCGTTTCAATATTGGTTCCGATGCAAAGAAATGGAGTTGGCAGTTTATTGAAATCCCGAACATGACGCACGTTTCTAGTTAAACTGCTCAAAAGATTGTAGTTGTACATTCCTTTTGAAAGTGCTTCTGGAATGCCGACTCTAAAATTACTAAACGGTAAAATGATTGCATATAATTCGTCATTTTTTTTGCCGTAAAAGTTTTTTGACGAACGCGGAATATAATCGTTTATAAGTTCGTCGAAATTGGTTTTTTTGAAAATAGAATCAATTTGAGAAGCGTTGTAGCCAGACGCGTAAAGTCCGCCAATTACAGATCCCATACTGGTTCCGCCGATAAAATCAATTTTGATTCCGGCTTCTTCGAGAACTTTTAAAACACCAATGTGTGCAAAACCTTTGGCGCCGCCACCGCTTAAAACCAAACCAATTTTTGGTCTTTTCCCACTGTCTTTTTTAGTTTCTTGTGAAAATGATTTTTCTGGGAAAAGTAATAAAAGTGTAAAAAGTACCGATGCCACGCCCCAGATGGAAATGGAAAACCGCGAGAGGCAAAAGGTTATTTTTTCCTGCCAAAAAAGAGCGACCCAAGAAGCTCCTTTTTTTGGGATTGGAAAAAAATCCTTTTGACCGAGTGTTTGTAATGGACAGCTGGTTTAGGCGCATAAAAAATAACTAGTTGTTTTTGTAAAAGTCGGCATTTTTTTTGGCTTTTAATCGATTATCTTAATATGATTCTGATTTTGAAAGTACTAATTTTTTGTTGTGATTGTATTTCCAAATATCGGTATGTGTTCTCGCACCGCCTCTGCGACTTGAGCTTAGTGTTTTTTTAGTTTTGTCCACTTTTACATCGCAAAACATATCGCATTTCGGGTTGTAATTTGTGGGGAATTTTAACGGGTCAAATTGTTTGGTTTTTGGATTAAAAACAAAAATCTGATAAATCGTGTAAACTCCCATTCCGTCATCGGTATGGAAAGAAGCAAAATCGGTATAACCATCAAAGTTGTAATCGTTTATTTCTAAATGCGAATCTTTGCCGGTTATAGAAGCTTCGATATTGTTTATGATTTGAATTTTTCCCGTTTGGGTATTTTTTACTTCTAAACTTTCAAAATTATTAATGTGTTTTACCTCAAATCTGCTGTTGTCTTTCTGCGAAAAAGAAATCGTATTTTGACTATTTGAAATAGAAAAAACGAAGAACAAACAAATAGGTAAAAGATGCATTTTCAAGATCATAAGTTTTCTTTTGGATGATAGAAATTGACAATTTTTTTGGCTCTCGATAATCCAATAACGGCGACTATTTCAGTTTCTGATGCTAATTTCAATCTCTTAACACTTTTAAAATGCTGGATTAACGTAAGCATTGTTTTTTCGCCAATGCCGGGAATGCTTTCTACAGACGAATTGAGCGTCGCTTTGCTTCGTTTGTCTCGGTGAAAAGTAATACCAAAACGGTGCGCTTCGTTTCGCAACTGCTGAATCACTTTTAAAGTTTCGGATTTTTTATCGAGATATAACGGAATCGAATCGCCGGGATAAAAAAGTTCTTCGAGACGTTTTGCAATTCCGATAATGGCAATTTTACCACGTAAACCCAATTCGTCAATACTTTTTAATGCCGATGACAATTGTCCTTTTCCTCCGTCAATAATTATTAATTGCGGTAAAGGCTGGTTTTCATCCAATAATCTTTTGTAGCGTCGGTATACAATTTCGGTCATCGAAGCAAAATCGTCTGGACCTTCAACGGTTTTTACGTTAAAATGTCTGTAATCTTTTTTACTTGGTTTTCCATCTTTAAAAACTACGCAGGCCGCAACGGGATTTGTTCCCTGAATATTCGAGTTGTCAAAACATTCGATATGGCGAGGCTCAACAGGAAGACGCAAATCTTTCTGCATCTGTGCCATAATTCTTTTTACGTGACGATCTGGATCTACAATTTGTAATTGTTTCAATTGTTCAATGCGGTAGAATTTGGCATTTCGAATCGATAAATCTAAAATCTGTTTTTTATCTCCAAGTCGCGGAACGATTGTTTTAATGTTTTCGCCCAAATCCATTTCAAACGGAACAATGATTTCTTTTGATAATAAATTGAAACGTTCGCGAAGTTCTACAATCGCCAGTTCTAGTAGTTCTTCGTCGCTTTCGTCCAGTTTTTTCTTAATGTCTAAAGTATGCGAACGAATAATCGAACCGTGAGAAATCTGCAGGAAGTTAACGTAAGTCGCACTTTCATCGGAAACAATCGAGAAAACATCAATATTGGTAATTTTCGGATTGATGATCGTAGATTTCGATTGATAATTCTCTAAAACTTCAATTTTTTCTTTGATTTTCTGCGCTTCTTCAAATTGTAAATTCTGCGCATAAGTATTCATTAATTTCTTGAAATCCTTTAAACTTTCTTTAAAATTTCCTTTTAAGATTTCGCGAATGGCATTGACTTGTCTTTGGTATTCCTCGAGGGGTTCTAAACCTTCGCACGGCCCTTTGCAATTGCCAATATGATATTCCAGACAAACTTTAAATTTGCCAGAATCGATGTTTGATTTGCTTAAATCGTAATTACAGGTTCGAAGCGGGTACAATTCTTTGATTAAATCCAGAATTGTATACACCATTTTGAAATTGGTGTACGGGCCGTAATATTCAGATCCGTCCTTAACCATTCGTCGTGTTAAAAATATTCTCGAGAAAGGCTCTTTTTTGATGCAGATCCATGGATAGGTTTTATCATCGCGAAGCAGTACATTATAACGAGGCTGTAGCGTTTTAATTAAATTGTTTTCTAATAAAAGCGCATCGGTTTCTGTAGGAACAACAATGTGTTTTATCGTTACAATTTTTCGAACTAAAACATTTGTTTTCTTGGTATCGTGAACTTTATTAAAATAGGAGGAAACCCTTTTTTTTAAATTTTTGGCTTTTCCGACATACAAGATTTTTCCGTCTTTATCGTAATACTGATAAACACCCGGATTGTCTGGCAAAGTTAAAATTTGAAGATCTAAGGTCGGTTTTTGCATTCTATTGTTGTTTCTGGAGATGTTCGAGAAGCTTTTCAAAAACCATTCCGATTTCTAAATAAAGCTTAACATTGAATTAGTTTCAAATTTACGAAATCAAAAGAATAATTTCTATATTTAGATTTTATAATTCCAGATGAAAAATAGTACTCCATTGGTTATTTTTGGCGAATCGATTCTGCCGGGAGAACATAGAACCATAAACGTCGAAATTGCTCGATTACATACTACGACAAAACTGAATATCCCTGTTATTGTACGCCGTTCCAAGCTTGAAGGTCCAACGGTTTTGTTTTCGGCAGGAATTCACGGTGACGAAATAAACGGTGTAGAAGTTGTCCGCCAGCTTATCAGCAAAAAAATTAACAGGCCTACTCGAGGCACTATAATCTGCATTCCGGTAATTAATATGTATGGTTTTGTGAACAAATCGCGCGAGTTTCCAGACGGTCGTGACCTAAACCGCGTTTTTCCCGGAAGCAAAAAAAGGCTCGCTCGCCAGCCGATTTGCCTATCATATTGTTGAAGAAATTTTACCGATTTTAGATTATGCAGTCGATTTTCATGCCGGTGGCGCAAGCCGTTTCAACGCGCCTCAAATTAGAATTACCGAAAACAATCCCGATTTGAAAATTTTGGCAGATGTTTTTAATGCGCCATTTACTTTATATTCTAAAAATATAAATGGGTCTTTTAGAAATACTTCTGAAAAAGCCAATGTCAAAATGCTTCTCTTTGAAGGCGGAAAATCATTGGATATTAATAACGAAATTGCAAATGAAGGTGTTTTGGGTACAAAACGTTTACTGCATTATTTGAATATGCTTGATCCAAAACAATTGGTTGAGCCAGCGATGGAACCTTCTATTTATATCAAAAATTCGGTTTGGCTTCGCGCGAAGTGTTCGGGTTTGCTTTGCACGATTTTAATTTAGTCGGAAGATTTGTAACCAAAGGAACTATCTTGGCCATTATTACAGATCCGTTTGGTAAATTTGAACAAAAAGTAAAAGCACCTCATGATGGTTTTGTGATCAACGCCAATCATTCGCCCATTGTGTACGAAGGCGACGCAATTTATCATTTATCTAAAAGTAATCCTGAAAATGCCGACGAGTAAAAAAGAACTTCGAATTGAATATAAAAATTGCCGCAAAGCACTTTCTTTTGATGAAATAGAAGAAAAAAAGCCTGGTAATTGCAAACCAATTGATTCAGATGCCAATTTGGGATAAAATTTATTATCATGTTTTTCTTCCCATTGAAGAACATAAAGAAGTGAATACCGAATTTATCCTGCACTTACTTTCTGGAAAAGACAAAGAAATCCTAATTTCTAAAAGTGATTTTGACACCAGAAAAATGACACATTTTTTATTAACTGATAATACCAAAATCAAAAAAAACGAATACAATATTCCAGAACCTGTTGATGGAATTGAAGTGCCTTCTTCTAAAGTCGAAGTAGTTTTTGTGCCGCTTTTGGCTTTTGATGTTTTCGGAAACCGAATTGGTTACGGAAAAGGTTTTTACGATAAATTCCTTGCCGAATGTAAACCCGAAACCATCAAAATAGGTCTTTCGTTTTTTGAAGCCGTTAACCAGATTGATGATGTTTTTGAATCTGATATAAAATTAGATTTTTGCGTTACGCCTGATAAAATTTATCAATTTAAATAAAATTAATCCACAGATTAAAAGGATTAAAAAGATTCAAAAGATTAATCCATTTAATCTGTTATAATAAATCTTCATTAAAAACATTTAATAGTTTTTTTTAAATTGCAATACTGTAGAGACGCACAGCAGTGCGTCTACGCAACGTATGTTGACATGGTGAATGCGTTAAACATATTAATTTGAAGGAATGTATAAACGTTTGTGGATATGCTGGATGTTAGATGCACTGCAGTGCATCTCCACATTCAAACTGTTTGCAGAAAAAAACAAAAAAATATTTCCCCGCTGAATGCCTTTAAAATCAAGGTTTCTAATTTTATTTTCACGTAAGAAAAACATTTGTAAAATTCTTGGCATCGAATTTGAATGCTCGGAAATTGCAAATAATCAACTCTAGTACATCCGGAATGCTAGTTCTTATTTGAAAGCAAAAATCTATTACTAATTTTTAAAAAACTACTTTATGAGAAATCTTAATTTCTTTATGATGGCATTCCTTGTACTTACTATTTTCAGCTGTAAGAAAGCGTATGCACCAGACCAAAATTATGAAACAGTTGATTCTCTCTGCGACTGTCACAGATGCAGTTCAAGAGGAAATGTACATTGAACCAAACTCGGAAAGTTATGCCGGACTGGAAGAAAACCCTTTTGAATCTCCGCTTAAAGAACCACTTTCTACTTTTTCTATAGATGTTGATAATGCATCCTACACCAATATTCGAAGATTTATAAACGAAGCACAGAAAGTTCCTAAAGATGCCGTTCGTGTGGAGGAAATGATTAATTTCTTTAAATATAAATATCCAGAGCCTGACGGCCAGCATCCTTTTGCGATTAATACAGAATACAGCGATTGTCCGTGGAATACAAACAGCCGACTGCTAAAGATTGGTTTGCAGGGAAAGAACATTCCAATGGCAAATTTGCCGGCTACTAATCTTGTTTTCTTGGTAGATGTTTCGGGTTCGATGGATGAGCCAAATAAACTGCCTTTACTAAAAGAATCGATGAAGATTCTAGTAAATGAACTTCGCAGTACCGACAAAGTTTCTATTGTGGTCTATGCGGGTTCGGCGGGAGTTGTCTTAGAACCAACGTCAGGTGATAATAAAGACGAAATTATGGATGCTTTTGATGATTTGCATGCGGGCGGAAGCACGGCAGGAGGTGAAGGAATCGAATTGGCTTATAAATTAGCACAGCAAAATTTCATTAAAGAAGGAAATAATAGAATTGTGATAGCTACAGATGGTGACTTTAATGTGGGCTCTTCGACTGATGATGATATGATGAAACTAATTGAAGAGAAAAGAAAATCTGGTGTATTCTTAACAGTTTTAGGTTTCGGAATGGGCAACTACAAAGATTCTAAAATGGAAATTCTAGCTGATAAAGGAAATGGGAATTACGCGTACATCGATAATATTCAAGAAGCAAATCGTTTTTTGGGAAAAGAATTTAAAGGTTCCATGTTTGCGATTGCAAAAGATGTGAAAATTCAAATTGAGTTTAATCCAAAACACGTTCAAGCGTATCGATTGATTGGTTATGAAAACCGTAAACTAAATGCTGAAGATTTTAAAAACGATGCAATTGATGCGGGCGAATTAGGAAGCGGACATTCGGTTACAGCTTTGTATGAAATTATTCCTGCAGGGGTTGAAAGCAATTATGTTCCGTCGGATTTAAAATATACTAAAACCCAAAAAACAGATGCGAATTACAGCGACGAATTGGCAACAGTGAAATTTAGATATAAAAAACCTGATGGCGATAAAAGTCTTGAAATTGTAAATGTAATAGCAGATAGAAAAACAGATCTGCAGAATAGTTCTCCTGATTTCAAATTTGCCACGGCCGTTTCGTGGTTTGGATTAAAATTGCGCGATTCAAAATACATCAGCGAGCAGTTCGAGTTCAGACATCAAAAAATTAGCAAAGTCTGGTTTATATAACGATGAAGATGGTTATAGAGCTGAATTTGTCAGATTGGTTGATGCGGTAAATTAATTGAAATTCCAGTAATAAAAAAATCCCAAATTCCAAAACAATAATTGGAATTTGGGATTTTTTTATTTGCGGTTTTTTTAAAACTTTATTTCACTTCCTTAATTGTCGACGAATCAATCCAGCCTTGTGTTCCATCTGTTAATTCTACTTTTTTCCAGCCTCCAACAGTTTCAAGTACATAAACTTTTGCTCCTTCATGCAATAAAATAATACCGTTGGCAGATTTTTGAGGTTCGCCTCTAACTTGGCTTAACTCAGAAAAAACAATAGCGACACGATCGTTGTCAAAGTGATTTTTTTCAGACATCCCAGCAGAAATACTTAAACCCAAAGCAATCAAAAGGATAAACATTCCGACAAAATAGATTCTTTTTGAAAGCGTTGCCGTCGAAAAATAATAACCAATAAAACTCAGCAAAAACACAAATCCAATTGCAATAGCAATTTTTGCCCAAGTATTATAATCAAAAATAGAAGTGAAGTTCTGAATCAGTTTGGCAAAACCTACTTTAGGAACTTCTTTAATTTCGTCGATGGTCAGCTTTTTAGCAAACTTTAGATTGTTTAAAGTCTCAGGATCATTTGGTTTTAAAACCAGCGCTTTTTCATAATTATAAATCGAAGGCGCAACTTGATTTAGTTTATAATAACAGTTTCCAAGATTAAAATACAATTCAGCCGAATGTAATTTGTCTTCTTTGATGATGTTTTCGTACACCTGTGCGACTTCTTTATATTGTCCTTTTTGGTATAACGCATTTCCTGCTTCAAAACGGCCTTGCGCAAAGAAAACCTGCGATATGAATAAAAAGAGATATAGTATATTTTTCATTTTATTTCTTAAAAAGCCTAACAGGTTTTAATCCCGAGGCTTCGGGACTGTTAGGTTTGTTTTAAAGTTAAATTTAAACAATCTGTTTTTCTAATTCAGAAATAATCAAGACCGCTTTATCGTAATCCTGCTGAATCGAAGCGCTTGATGCTGGGGCATAACGTGCAAATTCGCAGTTTTCTGTCAAATCAATAAAATTCTGAACCGTTTCAGGATTTGCATTTCTCGAAAGCATGACTCTCTAATATTGTCTTTACTCATTTCGGAGGTTTCAATATGCAGTTTGGCTTTTAAGAAATTATGCATCGCTTTTTCTAAGGCAATATAGAAAGGCTCTTTGTTGTTAAGATGTTTTTTCGCCTGCGATAAATATTTCTTCGCCAGTTTATTATTCATTCTAATTCTGTTTCCAGTAACGTCACTATCCATAGCTTCTTTTTTCTTCTTAGCTAAGATAATAAGTGGAATGATGATAAATGGAGCGAATAATAAACCTAAATATAAATCAGATCCATAAAAATCGTTTTTAGCAATAGTAATTAAAGCTGTTTTAGATTTAATATTTTTGAATTGATCTGTTTGAGCAACTACATTTTTAGTCGCGGTTCCTGTATTTGCTTCAGCAGGAGTTGGTCCGTCTAAAACATCAACCATAATTTCTTTCGAAGTTATAGTTTTATAAGAACCTGTACTCAGGTCAAAATATGAAAACTGCATTGGTTTGATGGCATATTTTCCTTTGTACTGTGGAATGATAGTGTATTTATCTGTAATTCTTCCTGACATTCCAGTTAACGAAGTTGTTACTTTTTCGTCGTGAACAGGATCGTACATTTCTAATGCATTTGGCACAACTGGTTTTGGAAGTGTAAATAACTTCATATTTCCAGTTCCCTGTGCACTCACAATTAAATCAAGACTTTCGCCATTTTTAAGTGTTGTTTTTGAAGGCGTAACAGTAAAATTAAGTCTTCCAACAGCGCCCGTAAATCCTTCTGGTTTTGTGCTTTCAGGAAGCGGTCTTACATTTATTGTTTTAGCTCCTGCAGAAACTACTTTATTGTCCTCAGTAATAATCATCTGGCCAAACATATCACGACGATTTGTTGGTAATTGCACACCAATATCTAGTGAAAGGGGTTCAATTGTAAGTTTTCCAGCTTTTTGAGGATACAAAATAGCTTTCTTCAAAATAACAAAATAACATCTCTGACCTTGATAAGTTCCTTCTTCGATCGCTAATTGTTTTATGTCAATGTTCTGATTCCAGAAGTCATTGTATTTTGGTTTTGCCAATTCTTTAAAACCAGTTACACCAATGTTATTGAAATACAATTTATAAACAACCGTAATAGGTTCATTTAAGTACGGATTTGTTTTAGAAATTTCAGCAACCAAATTCAATAATTCATTTCCAGATCCAGGAGGTCTGTCATTAGGATCTCTTTCCTGAGCCACAGCATTTGTAACCGTAACTTTAATTGGAGATGTTTTATAAACTTGTCCGTTATATTCTATCGCGGCTTGTTTAATGAGAAGAGCACCTTTTCTTTCAGGTCGCAAGATATAAGAATAAATCTTTTGAAAAGAGCTTCGTCCATTTACCCAAGACTGACTGATTTGCTGACTTGGTCCGGCAACAAGTTTAAAACCATCAAAAGCAGGCTGTTCAAAGTTATCCCCATCAACATTCATGATGAAATCTATACGAACTCTTTCGTTTAGTCCAAGCGTGTTTTTGCTTACTCTGGCTTCAAATTGTACTTGAGCCATAAGTCCTTGAAAAGTGAGTAGAAATAGAATTAAATATCTTTTCATTAATTGTTTAGTCGTGTTTGCTGTTTAATCGTTTATTTACTTAACTGTTTAATCGTCTTATTTTTAATCATTAATTTGTTTAATCGACTATAATTGCATCAATTACACAAATTAACGATTAAACGATTGACCCAAAAAGCCTACCAGTCTTTTTTCTGTTTTCTTAGAGTCGCCTTTTACTTTCTGCGCGTTTACTTTATCTTGGATTTTCTTTTCTTCGTTGTTCACCGCATCTAATAAATTCTGGACACGTTCTTTTGAAATTCCTCCAGGTCGCGGTTTAGGTTCTCCTTTGTTGTCGGACTTATCGTCTTTCTTCGGATCATTTTTACCGTCTTTTTTGTCTTTGTCCTTATCGCCTTTGTCGTCTTTCTTATCCTTGTCTTTGTCTTTATTTTTATCCTTGTCCTTATCTTTATCTTTGTTTTTATCCTTGTCTTTATCTTTATTCTTGTCTTTGTTTTTATCGTTTTTAGGCGGATTTTCTTTTAGCTTTTGTTTTGCGTACGCATAGTTGTAACGCGTTTCTTCATCTGTCGGATCATTGCGTAATGCTTGTTTGTAAGCTTCTACAGCCTGAGTATAATCTTTCTCTTTCATAAAGACATTCCCAAGATTATGATACGCTTTGTGTTTTTCAGGTCTGGTTTTGGCGTTTTTTATCGCTTTCGCGTAAGCAAACTTCGCTTCTGAAATTTGATTTTGTCTGTAAATGGTGTTTCCTAAATTATATGGCGCTGTTGATTTTTTAGGAAATTTTGATTCCGAAATTCTATAGTTTGCCTCAGCATCAACAAATTTATTCTGTTTATATTCTTCATTGGCGACAGGCAATGATTTGTCTTTCTCTTGAGCAGAAACTGCAAAAGAAACCGTTAGTAAAATATAAAGAAGTAAATTTTTCATTCTTGTTTTTTATTTTTGTTTGCCACGAATCTCACTAATTGACACTAATTAGTTTTGTTTTTTTGTTTGAATTTCACAAAATAGCAATTTGTTTTTCATGTAAATTCGAGCAATTAGTGGCTGACTTTTTTTATTTCTTTTCGTTAAATAAATCCAATTCTTTGATCCAGCTTGTTTTTCTTTCTAATAAGAAAATATCCAGAAACAGTAGTAAAAATGCAAATCCGATAAACCACTGAAACTGCGATTGAAATTCGGCCATCTGTGTAGCTTCAAATTCCGTTTTTTGGATGTTGTTCAAAGCATTTTTTACATATTCTAAAACTTCTTTGGTGCTTCCGCCGTAAACGTAACCGCCTTTAGTAGCTTTTGCAATTGTTTTTAAACCTTCCTGATTTAATTTGGTTGTTACAGTTTGTCCGTTTTGATCTTTTTGGTAGCCTCGAACTACGCCATTTTCTTTTAATGGAATTGTTCCGCCTCGCTCTGTTCCAACACCAACCGTAATAATCTTCATTCCTAATTTATTAGCTTCTTCTGCGCCAGCAGTTGCGCCTTCAGAATGATCTTCTCCATCAGAAATCAGAATTAGTAATTTGCTGGTTTTGCTTTTTTCATCAAAATAAGTTGCAGATAATCGAATAGCTTCGTCTAAAGATGTTCCTTGTGACGAAACCATATCTGGACTCATACTCTGCAGAAACATTTTGGCAACGCTGTAGTCTGATGTTATTGGTAAAACGGGAAATGCACTTCCTGCGTATGCCACAATTCCGATTCGGTCACTTCCTAATTGGTTAATGATTTGAGAAACCAATTGTTTACTCTTATCCAAACGGCTTGGTGCAACGTCTTCGGCAAGCATACTTTTAGAAACATCGACTGCAAAAACAATATCTATACCTTCTCGTTTTACAGTTTCCATTTTAGTTCCGATCTTCGGATTAACCAGACCAATAATTAAGCAGGTAAGCGCCAAAAGAATCACCACTATTTTTAAAACAGGTTTAAAAACTGATTTCTCTGGGCTTAATCTTTTAACCATTTCCAGATCACCAAATTCGCGTTGTTTTCTTCTTTTCCAATACATATTGAAAAGGAAAACACACACCACAATTGGGAGTAAGAATAAAAGGTATAAATATTTTTTTTCGTCTAATTCCATATAATTTTTTAAATTCCAAAAACTAAATTCCAAATTCCAATTTTAGTGTTGTCTGAAATCTTAATTTTTAAATTTCAATATTTTTAATTTTAAATTCCAATCCCAATTGTTGTGGGATAAATTCCAAATTCCATTTTTTTTTTTAAATTTTACTATTCCGTTTTGGATTTTGGAATTTAAAAATTTGGAATTTTTTAATTTTGAAAAAATTAAATAAAGCTTCTGTAAACCGTATTTCTTAAACCAACTTCCAGTAATAATAAAAAGCCGGCAAATAAAACAAAAACTCTGTATTTTTCGTCGTAATCGTAGAATTTTAATTCCTCAATTTCTGTCGTTTCTAATTTGTTGATTGATTTGTATATTTCAGCTAATCTATCGTTACTTGTTGCTCTAAAATATGTTCCATCTGTTTTTTTGGCAATGCTTTTCATCAATCTTTCATCGATTTCAACTTTTTGCATTTTGAATAAAAAACCTCCGTTTGGTGCGTATGCGTATGGAGATTCTGCCATTCCGTTTGTTCCAAGACCAATCGTATAAACTTTGATTCCGTATTGTTTTGCAATATCTGCGGCAGTTTCCGGCTCGATAAATCCGGCATTGTTAACACCATCGGTAAGTAAAATAATCACACGGCTTTTTGCTTTGCTGTCTTTTAAACGATTTACTGCAGTTGCCAATCCCATTCCAATTCCTGTTCCGTCTTGCAGTACAGTATCATATTTAATGCCTTTAATAGCTTCAAGTATAATTGCTTTATCACTGGTAACTGGAGTTTTGGTATACGCTTCAGAAGCATATAAAACCAATCCGATTCTGTCGTTTGGCCTTTCTTCAACGAAGTCGCCTGCAACTCTTTTCAAAGCTTCCATACGGTTTGGCTTTAAATCTTTTGCCAGCATAGACCCAGAAACGTCAATTGCCATTACGATATCAATTCCTTTCGTTGTCTTAGTTTGATTGCTTATATCTACCGTTCTTGGTCGCGCCAATGCAATAATTAAAGAGCTTAGTGCTAAAGCTCTAAAAACATATAAGCATGGTCTTAATTTTATTAATAAAGATTCGCTGTTTTGAAAACCTGCGGTCGAGCTCATTTTTAAGGTAGCCGACTGTTGGTTGCGTTTCAATAAAAACCAAATTACAGCAATCGGAATTAAAAGAAACAACCAAAGAAATTCTGGATTTAAAAAAGTGATCTTACTCATTAGTTGTTTGCTCTTTGAAGTTCAACAGAATTTAATACTCGGGTTGTGATTTCATTAGCATAGGTATCGCCTTCTTCATGTAAAATCATGATTTGCTTGCAAACCTTGATCTTGTTTGAAAAGTAACAATTCATAATATGCTTTTGTACTCGTTTTAGTTGTTGGATTAAGGATAGACATTGTTCCGTAACCTTTAACTCCCTGAATACCTTCGTTTGTTTGAAAATCTTCTTGTTTTACAATAATATTTTGCGCTCCTTGAGCTTCCATTACTTTTAAAGATCCTTCCAGAGCTTTTGCTAAATCTATATCAGTTGGCTGTTTAAATTTGGCAGTAGAAACGGTGATATAGAAGTTGTCAATCATACTTCCGTATACAAAAAGTCGCATTTCTTTAATTAATGCCATCGTTTCTTTTGGAAGTACTTTTTCAGTATCCATTCTTTTTAAAACCTTTGGAGTTTCAATAAGAACCGCTGGATTTCCGTAAGCACTTTTTACCCATTCGCCTTCCAATAATTCTTTAGAAGGATGACCAATTAAATTGTCTTTCACGTAAGTGAAGCCTTTTGTAACCACAAAGTAAGTTGTAGTAGCCGTTAATAAAAACACAACAGTTGCAACTGCGTAACCAATTCGGGCATTACGTTTTTTACGAAGCTGTGCCTGAATTTGTTTTTGTTTTTGTGCTTCGTTCAACAATTGATCTTCGATATCCTCTGGTACTTCTGTTGGAATCGCATTGTCGAGTGTTAAAATTACCTTCTGGATTTTATTTCTATCCTCAGTAATTTCAAAATCAAGTGGCTTAGATTTAGCAAATTTTACCAAATCGGCCTGACGTAAAACACGTTCTAAATTTTCTACCGTTTCTGGAGTCAGCGTCATTTTTTTCTTGGTAGAAGCTGTTCTGATTGCTTGAATTAACTCAGAAGTAGTACTTTCCATTGCTGGAATATGAATGGCTTCTTCAATATAATTTCTAGCAATATCAGTTAATTCACTATAGTATTCTTTAATTTCTCCTTTTTGAACCAGTTCTTTTTGCTCTAAGTTGTTTAACAAACTTGTCGCTTTTTCGATAGGCGTTTTATAAACTTCTTCTTCGATTTTTTTCAGCTGGCGTTTTTTTAACGTACCAGTACACAAAAGCCCCGATTCCGATAATTACTAAAACAATTAAAACGTAAATCCACCAATTTCCTATTCCATCATCAACCGAAGAAATATCTTTGATGTCATACATTTTCTGCTGTAAAGTATCGACTTTTACGTTAGCTACTTCTACTTTAATAGAATCACTAAAGAAAGGCTTTTTATCAATTAAAATTTTGATGCTCGGAATCGTATAACGACCAGAATCAAACTGTGTTAATCCATATTTTTTGATTAATTCATAAGTTCCGTCTTTCTTAACTGTATCAACAGCATAAGATTGAATGACTTCTAAAGGGCCAATATTTTTAAGTTTTGGAAATTCAACTTTTGATGTTGAAGTCACAACCGTTTTAAGCGTCAGTTTGAACTCAGCACCAATTTTATTTTTGGTGGTATCAATACTTGTTTCTACTTGTTTCTGCTGTGCAAAAATCATAGTAGAAAAAAGTAATAAAAATATATAAAGTTTAAATTTCATTTGATTTATGATTGAAGATTAACGATTTTCGATTTTTGATTTTCCCCAGGATTGTCAATAGTTTTCTAAAATTGTAATCTTTAATTTTTATGAATTATTTTTTGATGTTTTAATGCTGGACACAAAAATGGAAATTAATTGATTTGCTTCTTCTTTTGCTTTCTCAATATTATTTAAATCTGTTGATAAATTTACTTTCTCTATTATTTTAATACAAACAAAAAGTTTCTCTTAATTCTTTCAATCAAAAATACTTATCTCGATTTGAAATAGCCTAACAGTTTAGTTACATAATTTTCGTCAACTCTGGTGTTGACAATTCCTGCTCCAGATTTACGAAATGTATCTTTAAAATAATTCACTTTATCTTGATAATGTTTCTCATAATTCAAGCGGACTGTTTTTGAACCAGTATCAACCAATTGTATTTTCCCAGTTTCAGCATCCAGCATTGGCACCATTCCTAAATTTGGAATTCTTTCTTCGCGGATATCATATACTCGAACACCTGTTATGTCATGTTTTTTAGAAGCAATTTTTAAAGTATGCTCATAAGAATCAGACATAAAATCGGAAATCATAAAAATAATGGCTTTCTTTTTTGGGTTCCAGATAAAAACTTCAAAGCTTGTGCAATGTCTGTTTTCTGGCTTTTTGGTTCAAATTCGATCAATTCACGAATAATGCGAAGTACGTGCGAGCGTCCTTTTTTTGGTGGAATATATAATTCTATTGTATCAGAAAATAATATTAAACCAATTTTGTCATTATTCTGTGTAGCCGAAAAAGCCATCGTTGCGAGCAATTTCGGTTACGATGTCTTTTTTAAATTGATTTTTAGAACCAAAAGATTCAGAACCCGAAATATCAACCATTAAAACCATAGTTAATTCGCGTTCTTCTTCAAATACTTTAACGTGAGCTTCATTGTAGCGTGCGGTCACATTCCAATCGATGTTACGAATATCATCTCCGTATTGGTATTGACGCACCTCGCTAAACGTCATTCCTCGTCCTTTAAATGAAGAGTGGTATTCTCCCGAAAAGATATGATTGCTCAATCTTTTGGTCTTGATTTCTATTTTCCGTACTTTTTTTAAAAGCTCTTTTGTATCCATTTCTTTAGTTTTCAGTCGCAGTTTTCAGTCGCAGTTATTGTAATGTGTTTACTGTGACTGAAAACTGAAAACTATTTTTAAGGTACCTCAATCTCGTTTACGATTTTGTTGATAATGTCTACAGAAGTAATATTTTCTGCTTCTGCTTCATAAGTGATTCCAACTCTGTGACGTAAAACATCATGCACAACTGCACGAACGTCTTCTGGAATTACGTAACCATGACGTTTGATAAAAGCATAACATTTTGCTTGCATTAGCCAAATTGATACTTCCACGAGGAGAAGCTCCAAAACTGATAAGCGGTTTTAAATCGGCTAATTTATATTTTTCTGGGTAACGCGTTGCGAAAATAATATCTAAGATGTATTTTTCAATTTTTTCGTCCATATAAACTTCACGAACTGCTTCTTGCGCACGTAGAATCTGGTCAACAGAAACTACTGGATTTACTTTTTCGTAAGATCCTTTTAGGTTTTGACGAATTACAAAACGCTCTTCGTCAATTTTTGGGTAGTCAATTACTGTTTTCAACATGAAACGGTCCACTTGTGCTTCAGGTAATTGGTATGTTCCTTCTTGCTCAACTGGATTTTGTGTCGCCAAAACTAAAAACGGACGATCTAATTTAAAAGTAGTGTCACCAATTGTAACTTGTTTTTCCTGCATCGCCTCTAATAATGCTGACTGAACCTTTGCCGGCGCACGGTTAATCTCATCGGCAAGTACGAAATTGGCGAAAATTGGTCCCTTTTTAATAGAGAATTCGTTTGCTTTAATATTGTAAATCATGGTTCCGACAACGTCAGCAGGTAATAAATCCGGCGTAAACTGGATACGGCTGAAAGAACCTTGAACCGCTTGAGATAATGTATTTATAGCCAAAGTTTTTGCAAGACCTGGAACTCCTTCCAGTAAAATATGCCCTTGTCCAAGCAGTCCAATTAATAAACGCTCGACCATATGTTTCTGGCCCACAATAACTTTGTTCATTTCCATTGTAAGAAGGTCTATAAAAGCACTTTCTCTTTCAATTTTTTCATTAATCGCTCTAATGTCTAAAGTCGTTGTATTTTCTTCCATATAAATATTTTTAAAAACCTTGATTTGTACGCCTGTTTTTTGAGAGTGCAAATTGAATATTTTTTAAGAAGTAAGATGTTAAAGAATGGTTAAAACTTCGACCAATGCCTTAATTTTAAGGACTAATTGTGAATCTATTTTTATATTTTTAAGAACTTTGATGATTATGTTTTATTAAAGCATAATTATTACCAAAAATAACGCATAACTATTATGAGCAAAACTGTCTTATCGCCTATAATTTCAGGCACTATGAATTGGGGAGTTTGGGATAAAAACCTTACAACTAAAGAAATGGAAAACATGATACAAGTGAGTATCGAAAACAAAATTACGACTTTTGATCACGCGGATATTTACGGATCGTATACGACCGAAGCCGATTTTGGAAAAGCATTTCACGCTAGTAAAATTGATCGTGAAAAATTACAATTAATTACCAAATGCGGTATTCAGATGATTGCTGAAAAACGCCCTGAAAACAAAATCAAACATTACAATTATTCGAAAGACTATATTGTTAAGTCGGTTGAAGAATCTTTGAAAAAATTAAAAACAGATTATGTAGATGTTTTTTTGTTACATAGGCCAAGCCCGTTAATGCAGGCAGATGAAATTGCAGAAGCTGTTGAGAAATTAAAAGGCGAAGGAAAAATTATTGATTTTGGGCTTTCCAATTTCACTAGTTCACAAACTGAATTAATTCGCCAGAAAACAGAGGTAAGTTATAATCAAGTACAATTTTCGGCTACACATTTTGAACCAATGTTAGATGGCGACTTAGATTATATGCAGACACACGGAATTCGTCCGTTATCATGGAATCCGCTTGGAACTGTTTTTAGAGAAGATACAAAGCAAACTCGTCGTTTGAAAAAATTATTTTCGACTTTATTAGAGAAATACCATTTAGGTGCGGACACACTTTTATTATCATGGATTTTAAAACATCCTGCAAAAATAATTCCAATTGCAGGTACTGTGAATGTTGCTAGAATTCAATCTTTATCAAAAGCAATTGAATTGGACATGGATACAGAAGATTGGTTTGCGATTTGGACAGAAAGTATGGGCGATGATGTGCCTTAATTTTTAGTGTTCAGTTTACAGTTTTTAGTATTCAGTTAAAACTATAATTTGCAAAAATAGAACGCAGATGAAGCGGATTTACTTCGTAAAAACGCAGATTTGCACAGATTTTTTTTAATTAGTAAGAGAAAAATCCGTAATTATCCGTGTCTTTACGAAGTAAATCCGTGTCATCCGCGTACCAAAACATAACCTAAAGATGAAAAAAACAGTTTTAATTACTGGCGCCACAAGCGGAATAGGAAAAGCGACCGCGCAGATAATGGCGAAAAATAACTATAAAATTATTCTCTGCGGCAGACGTAAAGATCGCTTAGAAGAACTAGAAAAAGAACTTTCGGCTTTTACAGAAGTACATTCTTTAGCTTTTGATGTTCGTGATAAAGAAGATGTTTTGCAAAAGATAAATGGTTTACCAAAAGATTTTGCAGTAATAGACGTTTTAATTAATAACGCTGGAAATGCTCATGGTTTAGATCCTATTCAAACGGGAGATGTAGACGATTGGGATGCGATGATTGATATTAATGTAAAAGGACTTTTATATGTTTCAAAAGCTGTAATTCCGCAGATGGTTGAAAGACAATCGGGGCATATTATTAATATTGGTTCGACTGCGGCAAAAGAAGTTTATCCGAATGGAAATGTGTATTGCGGAACAAAACATGCCGTTGATGCGATTACCGCTGGAATGCGAATCGATTTAAATCCGTTTGGAATCAGGGTTGGAGGCATTCATCCTGGAATGGTAGCGACTGAATTCAGCGAAGTTCGCTTTAAAGGAGATGTCGAAAGAGTCGCCAATGTTTACAAAGGATTTGATCCGCTTCAGGCAGAAGATATTGCTGATATTATTCATTTTGTGGTTTCAAGACCGTATCATGTAAATATTGCAGATTTGATGGTAATGAGTACGGCACAGGCGTCTTCGACGATCGTCAAGAAAAATATGTTATAAATTATTATAAAGACGCACAGTAGTGCGTCTTTTTTACGTTTTAAAGTTATGGAATGCAATTAAAATGATTACGAGTTTTTAATTAATGTAAATTAGTGCAATTAGCGACAAAAAAACTAGACTATGATCAATAAGCGCCTTTTGATAAAGAATTTACTTGCTCACAATGATGAAAGCAGTTTTTATGATAAAAAAAGGCAGTTGAATCTTCATTCCCGCGAAGGAAAAGGTAAGTTTTTAAAACACATTTGCGCGTTATCCAATTCCAATCCTAATAATAATTCTTATATCGTAGTTGGAGTAGAAGATCAGGATAATGAAATTGTAGGCGATGATTTTTTTGATGACAGCCGAATTCAGAATCTGGTAAATGCTTTTTTAGAAAATCCGCCTAAAATTCAATACGAAAATGTCCCTTTTCCAAATCTTCCCAAAGACAAAGTAATTGGTCTCGTTACTATAAAGCCGAAAAGTAAAGTTTCGTATTTTAAAAAAGGAATTCATACCATTCTTGCTAATAGTGTTTTTATAAGGCGTGGCAGTAATTCGATTCCGCTCGATAATAGCGAAGAAGTCGAAAAAAGCTATCAGAATACAGAAACCGTAATTGGCATAGAAAATAGTTCTCGAAACAGTATACAATATACTTTAGACGGCGTTATAGATTTTATGAATTTCAGGCATAAAGATATGTCTCCGAAATATTTTGTTTTCAAAGAATTGTTTGTAATCTGCTGGGCAGGAGTTCCAAAAACAATGCGGGATAAAACTTTCCTTTCTCGCGTAGACATTGAATTAATCAACGAACAAATTAAACTTTTTTATTCTGCGCAAGATGTTGTTACTATCGAATATAATGATGATACTTTTACCATTACAGAATATGTTCCTTTAGGTTTGAATGATAAAACAAGTTATTATCCGCTCGAAGAACAAACTATTCATTTCTTTGATAACGGTTATTATAAAATAGACCGACAAATACTTTTTCAATCGCCAGAATTTAATCGAAAAATGTTGTACCATATTTATAACGCCAATATGGCTTTGCTGGCGAAACTTCAAAAAGAAATTACTTTATCTGAGCGTGAATTAAAAGACTTAGAAAATCTGCCTTCGACTTTCATGATTTGTTATTTGAATGGATTTGAAGATGCCAGGCAAAAATTAATTGATGCAAAATTGCTTCTCAAACCTTATAAACATATTTATTCTTCTTTTAAAGAAGCATTGCGGATTTTGCGTAAGATGAAGTATGATGTTCAGTAAAGTTACAAAGGTTCAGAGGTTCAAAGCGACAAAGGTTTTTGTAGAGACGCACAGCAGTGCGTCTACATCCAGCATATCTGCAAACATTCTGTTGCAAAATGCGTATAAACCCCTTTTTTTATTGAAAATTCAAATATTTATTTACTTCACTATAAGGAAATAAAAGTTCTTTTGGGCCGTCTGCATAAGAAGCGGCTTCGTATGAGTTGTAATACAGAAGCAAACCTTGAGAGGTATAAAAAATATTTTGAGGCAGTTGGAATTTATCATTTTCAAACATCAAACCTGTTGCATTAATATTCGCGTTCTCTGGGATTTTATATTTTGCTCGGAATGTCTTTTCGGCGAAAGCCTTAAAATCTTTTTCGTTTTTAAATAATTGGTTATTGAAAACAGCCTTTCCAGTTTTCGGATTAAATAATAAAGAACGATAACCCTGATAACCATGCGCGCCTCCTGTAAAGGTATAATGATCCAGTTTGAGATTTAAAATCTGCTCCGATTGAAATTCGACATTACCAATTATTTTTGCTTCCCAGCCAAAAGTATCGTTTGGAAATTTCTCATGCATTTCGTCATAAGACACAATAAATGACTTAGACAATGATTTGTAGTCATTGACTTTTGTTGAATCTTCGCCAAAAAAAACAATCTCTTTTATTACGGAGAAAACTTTCTTGTTGATGCTGTCTGATATTACTTTAATATTTTTGGCAACTGGAACTTCTATTGTGATTTCCGGACATTCATTTTTGCACGGAATAGTAGATTTTTCTTCAAATGTTTCATTTTCAAATGAAAGCTCTTTTTTGCAACTTGTAAAAATCAAACACAAAAAGATTATAAATATGTAATTTTTCATATCAAAAAGTGTTAATTATATACAAAGGTAAGAAGTTGTGTCCCGATAAAATAAATTAAGCGGTAAATTTGTACAACAATTATAGATTTAAAACTTATAACTATATGAAATTTAATACAAAAGTTATACATGGAGGACAGCACCATGATCCATCTACAGGAGCAGTTATGCCGCCAGTATATCAAACTTCAACGTTTGTTCAAACCAGTCCAGGAAAGCCTTTAGGTGATTATGAATACAGCAGGGCATCAAACCCAACTCGTACCGCTTTAGAAGAAGCTTTGGCAAGTATAGAAAACGGAACTCGCGGATTAGCATTTTCATCTGGACTTGCCGCAACAGATTGTGTGTTAAGATCTTTTAAAGCTGGGGATGAAATTATTGCAATGGATGATTTATACGGAGGAACATATAGAATGTTTGCTCGTGTTTATAAAGATTCGGGAATTAAATTTCATTTTGTTGATATGACCAATATTGAAAAATTGAACAGTCTGATCAATGAAAACACTAAATTAATCTGGGTTGAAACGCCGACAAATCCGTTGATGAAATTGGCCGATATTCAGGAAATAGCAAAAATTACACAAGCAAAGAAAATTCTTCTTGCGGTAGACAATACTTTTGCAACACCATATTTACAGAAACCATTAGATTTAGGTGCAGATATCGTAATGCATTCGGCAACAAAATATTTAGGAGGACATTCTGATGTTATTGCAGGTGCTTTAATTGTAAAAGATGAAGCACTTGGAGAGCAATTGCATTTTCAGCAATTTGCAACTGGAGCGACACTTGGTCCAATGGACAGCTTTTTAGTTTTAAGAGGAATCAAAACTTTGGCTTTACGAGTACAAAGACATTGTGAAAATGGAGAAAAAGTAGTGGGATATTTGAATAATCATCCGAAAATAAAAACGGTTTATTATCCAGGTTTAGAAAGTCATCCATTTCATGAAATTGCTAAAAAGCAAATGAAAGCTTTTGGCGGAATGGTTTCTTTTGATTTTAAATCGGGTAAAAAGGAAGATTCTATTGCTTTCTTAGAGAAATTAAAAGTATTTACATTGGCAGAATCTCTTGGCGGCGTAGAATCATTAGCCAATCATCCGGCATTAATGACACACGCGTCAATTCCAGCAGATAAAAGAGCAGAAGTTGGTATTACTGATGATTTAGTTCGATTAAGCGTAGGAATTGAAGATGCTGACGATTTAATTGCCGATTTAGAACAGGCATTAGCTTAAAAGAAATTTCAAAATAAAAAATCCCAAATTCCAATTTTACTAAATTTTGGAATTTGGGATTTTCTTTATAGGGATTTTAAATATTTCTAGAATTCCAAATAATGTATATATCCAAAGTTAAACCAAACCTGCCAGTCATTAGATTTGTTTTCTGTGTAAAGATCCTTGTTTGGGTTCAATCCATCAATCCAATCTGAGCTATACATTTGAAAACGAGTTTCAAACATTAAATCACTCATTGTAGTTAATTTATAATGTACTCCAACTGCTTGCTGTTGCTGATAAAACTACACCAGATTCAGAAGAAAATCCATGTGCACGTCCGTCAGATGGAGTTAAGTATTTTCCTGGTGTAACATTAGGAAGAGTAATGTCTCCCAAACGAGATCCTACTTTAGTAGAATAATAACTTACCTGGAAACCTACACTTCCATACGGACTGAAACTACCAATTGTATTTTCGAAGTCGTGTATTTTCATGAAAGGAGAAAATTCTATTTGAGCTCCAAGACCCAGTATAGTAGAACTTGCATGCATGTTTTTTAATTCGTTGCGCAAATACTCCGTCTGGTTTGTATTCAACCCATTTTCCGAAATGTTTTAAAGTGGTTCTGCTAAAAGATAAATCTGATCTCACTTTAAAATGTTCAGTAAAGAAACTTTCTCTATTATTATTTGCCGAAAAGTTGATAAAGTGCATAACTCCGATGCCAAATCCAGAGTTTCCAGCATTTGTGTCAAAATTATTTCTTTCACCAAAATCAGACTGTAAAGTAACGGGTCCTGCGTATATTCCTATCTCTTGAGCTAGGCCTGCTTGCGCTGATGTAACAGTTGATATGCCTAACAAGGCAAATAATGTGATAAATAGGTGTTTAGACATTTTTTAGGGCTTACAAATCTCGGCAAATATATAAAAAACCTAATCGATTCAAAATATTAAAACGTTCTATTGAAAAATAAGTAGCAAAATACTTAATTTGATAACTTTTAAAGGGTAATTTGCGTGTAAACACCTACATGTAAAATGTGTTTTTTTGTATTGTTTGAAAAAAACACAAATCGATTCAAAAAAGTGAAAAATATAACAGCGAATCAGAATTTGATATATCTTTGTGTGTTAAAACGAAAACGTTTTCTTAAACTCAAAATTGGATCAGAAAACGGAAAAATTAAATCAAATTATCTGAAAATTTATTTCAAATATGGAACAAAAAATAAATGAATTTATGGCTCTTATTGAGTCAAAAAATCCAAACGAACCAGAGTTTCTTCAAGCGGTAAGAGAATTTGCAGAAACAGTTATTCCATTTATTGCTGAACGTAAAAAATACGATGGAAAAAATTTACTTTTAAGAATAGCCGAACCAGAGCGTTCTATAATTTTTAGAGTTCCGTGGGTAGATGATAACGGTGAAATTATTGTAAATAGAGGTTTTAGAATTCAAATGAACTCTGCTATCGGACCTTATAAAGGTGGAATTAGATTTCATCATTCGGTAAATTTATCTGTTTTGAAATTTTTGGCTTTCGAACAAGTATTTAAAAACAGTTTGACAACACTTCCTATGGGAGGTGGAAAAGGTGGTTCTGATTTTGATCCAGAAGGAAAATCTGATGGAGAAATTATGCGTTTCTGCCAGTCATTCATGACAGAATTATGCCGTCATATTGGTCCAGACCTTGACGTTCCTGCTGGAGATATTGGAGTTGGAGCAAGAGAAATTGGATATCTGTTTGGTCAATATAAAAGAATTAGAAATGAATTTACTGGAGTTTTAACTGGAAAAGGTTTGGCTTACGGAGGTTCATTAATTAGACCTGAAGCTACAGGATATGGAGTAGTTTATTTTACAGATCAAATGTTACGTACAATTGGTCATGAAGTAAAAGGTAAACGAGTTGCTATTTCTGGATTCGGAAATGTTGCATGGGGAGTGGCTTTAAAAGTAAATGAACTTGGAGGAAAAGTAGTTACAATTTCTGGCCCTGATGGTTATATTTATGATGAAGAAGGAATCTCTGGAGAAAAAATCGACCATATGGTTGAAATGAGAGCAACGGGCGATAACAGAGCCGAAAGATATTTAGAGAAATATCCAAATGCTGTTTTCCATAAAGGAAAAAGCCCTTGGGAAGTAAAAGTAGATATCGCGATTCCATGTGCTACTCAAAATGAATTAAACGGAGAGGATGCTCAAAAATTAATTGATAATGGTGTTTTATGTGTAACAGAAGTTGCAAATATGCCTTCTACATTAGATGCTATTAAACTTTTCTTAGATAATAAAGTGTTATTCGCTCCAGGAAAAGCGGCAAACGCAGGCGGTGTTGCGGCTTCTGGATTAGAAATGACTCAAAACTCTATCCGTTTAAACTGGACTAGCGAAGAAGTTGATTTACGTTTGAAAGATATTATGGTTGGAATTCACAACCAATGTAAAAAATACGGTGCAGAAGAAGATGGATATGTTAACTACGTAAAAGGAGCGAACATCGCCGGATTTGTTAAAGTTGCCGATGCTATGCTTGCGCAAGGTGTAGTTTAAAAATTTAATTGCAATGTTAAAATGCCTTCGATTGTCTTTATCAAGATAAATCGGAGGCATTTTTTATTTGCACCAAAATTAAATAATCTCGTTTGTAGTATATTTGTCTATTCGAATACATATATGATGAAGAAGATACTTTTCTGCTTTTTGTTTTTAGCACTAATTCAGTTTTGCCAGGCACAGAATAAATCGTCTTGGCAGGGGTATTTTTCATTTAATGAAATAAAGGATGTTTCGGAGTCTTCAACAACTATTTTTGCGGCTTCAGAAAATGCTTTGTTTTCAAAAAACACTACAACAAACATTTTAAAAACCACAACTACTGTCGATGGACTTTCTGGTCAGACTATTTCTGCAGTTTATTACAGCGAAGCATTCAAAAAAACAATAATCGGTTACGAAAATGGTTTAATAATTCTAGTCAATGAAACTGATGGAAGCATCTTAAAAAAAGTGGACATCATTAATAAACAGTCGCCAGCAAATATTAAAAAGATTAATCATTTTATGGAGCATAACGGTTTAGTCTATGTTTCTTGTGATTTCGGAATTGTACAGTTTAATTTGAATACTTCTCAATTTGGCGATACCTATTTTATTGGTGATAATGGAGCTGAAATTAGCGTAAAGCAAACCACTTATTTTAACGGATTTATTTTTGTTGCCACTTCAAACGGTATCAGAAAAGCGGATAGTACAAATGCTAATTTGATTGATTATAATCAATGGAGTGTTGTAAATACAGGAAATTGGTCTGCTGTTGAGGCTTTAGATACAGAATTGATCGCAGTAAATGATACAGGATATATTCATCGCTTTAATTCGAATACTTTTATAGGTTTTACACAATTACCGCAAGCGTACGCCGATATGAGGGCCAAGAATCATAATTTATTTGTTACCACAGCAAATACGGTTTATGTGTATAGCAATCAAATGATTTTAAATCGACAGATTACTAATTCTCAGGTTTTAGATAACACTTTGAATTTTAGTCGCGCAACTGCAGTTGGAGATCAGCTTTTTATTGGAACCAAAGAAAAAGGATTGTTTTTTTCTACTCTAAATACTGCAAGCATCTTTTCAAAATAATACGCCGTCAGGACCAGTACGAAATAATATTTTTTCTATAGATGTAACTCCAAATACTTTGTGGGCAGTTTATGGAGATTATGATACTTCTTATGATCCTTATCCTTTAGATAGTTACGGAATCAGCAGGTATAATACTTCGGGCTGGTTAAATATTCCATATTCTGAAGTTTATGATGCGAAATCAATTACCAGAATCCTTGTAAATCCAAACAACGAAAAACAAGTTTATGCCAGTTCATTTTTTTCTGGATTACTAAAGATTGAAAACGAAGTTCCTAATTTTTTATATAACGAAATAAACAGCGGTTTAGAATCTATTACAAATGCTGGTGCAGATTACATAGATGTGCGTGTAAATGCAAATGCCTTTGATAAAAACAGCAATCTTTGGATAACGAACAGCCGAATTAAAAACGGGCTGAAAGTTTTAAAAACAAATGGACAATGGGGAAGTTATTCTATGACTTCAATTTTTGATAATGCAGAAAATATCAGTTACTCAAGCATAGTTGTAGATCGAAACAATGTAAAATGGATTGGAACAAATAGAGATGGTGTTGTTGGTTTTAATGAAACAACTAATACATTTAAAAAAATGACTTTTGGTACCGATGTTGGGAATCTGCCAATTGCAGATATTAGAACGATAGCGCTGGATACAAAAAATCAGCTTTGGATTGGAACCACAAAAGGTTTAAGGGTTTTGTCTAATGTAGCAAACTTTCAATCGGACAGTCAGCTGAAAGCAAACGCAATAATTATTCAGGAAGATGATCTTGCGCAGGAATTACTTTATGAGCAGTTTATTACTTCAATTGCTGTTGATGGAGCAAACAATAAATGGATAGGAACGGCAGATTCTGGTGTTTTTATGGTTTCTCCAAATGGACAGGAAACCAAATATCATTTTACAATAAACAATTCTCCACTGCCAAGTAATTATGTAAACGATGTAAAAATAAACAGCAAAACCGGCGAAGTTTTTATTGTGACTAATAAAGGAATGGTTTCCTTTAACGGAATCGCAACTGGAGCAAATGACAATTTGAATAACGTTTATGTGTATCCAAATCCAGTTCGTCCAACTTATACAGGAACCGTAAAAGTTGCCGGATTAATAGATAAAGCCAATGTGAAAATCACAGATATCGAAGGAAATCTAGTTTATGAAATAACATCCTCGGGCGGAACAATAGAGTGGGATACAACGGCTTTTGGTAAATATAAAGTAGCTTCGGGTGTTTATATGGTGTTTATTTCGGCCCAAGACGGCGGTGAAACCAAAGTTAAAAAAGTAATGATTATTCGATAATATTCAGTCGCAGTCTCAGTTTTCGGTATTCAGTTTAAAAATGACATCAGATTTTAGTATTCAAAAAATCTAAAATCTAAAATCTAAAATCTAAAATTGTTAGTCAAAACCAAAGCAATAGTAATTTCATCTTTAAAATTTCAGGAGAAAAGCTTGATCGTAAAATGTTTTACGCTCTCAAGCGGATTGAAATCTTATTTTGTGCGCGATGCTTTCTCAAGTAAAAAAGCAAGTCAGAAGATTGCGTATTTTCAGCCTTTTTCGATTTTAGAAATTGAAGCCGTTCATAAAAATAAAGGCACGCTGGAAAACTTTAAAGAAATTAAAAGTGCAGTTCCTTTTCAAAGTATTCATACAGATATTATAAAGGGAACAATGGTAATGTTTCTTTCAGAAATGCTTCATTATTCTATTCAGGAAGAAGAAAAAAACGAACCGCTTTTTGTTTTTTTAGAAACGGCCTTAACGTGGCTGGATCATCATGATGAAATTTCTAATTTCCATTTAATCATGCTGTTGGAAATTACCAAATACCTTGGTTTTTATCCCGATCTTTCAGAAAGAGATCTGCCATTTTTTGAAATGAATGAAGGTGTTTTTACGCTTTTTCAAAATGGAACTGTACTCTCTGAGCATGAAACTGATTTATTTAAAAAATTATTGGATTTAAGATTTGATAATGATCAAAAAGTCTTTCATGTTTTAGAAAGACAAATACTGCTCAAAATCCTCATTGATTATTACAGTCTGCACTTAGACGGATTTAAAAAGCCTAAATCTTTAGATATTTTAAAAGAAGTTTTCTCTTAAATCATACAAAAGACCAATATTTATTGAAAAATCAATTATATATTTCCTGATATTAGTCTTTTTTCTGTCATCTTTTATCTATTTTCCTCAAAATTCCTTACTTTCGCACCTCGTTTAAGAAAAGGATAAAATGAGCACAAAATTTACTGAATACAAAGGACTTGACCTGCCAGTCTGCAGGCGTCTGAAGTTCTTGATTTTTGGAAGAAAGAAAATATATTTGAAAAGAGTGTAACAACTCGCGAAGGTGCTGAGCCTTTCGTATTTTTTGAAGGTCCGCCTTCAGCAAACGGATTACCAGGAATTCACCACGTAATGGCGCGTGCGATTAAAGATATTTTTTGCAGATATAAAACTCAAAAAGGTTTTCAAGTAAAAAGAAAAGCCGGTTGGGATACTCACGGTTTGCCTGTAGAATTGGGTACCGAAAAAGAATTAGGAATTACAAAAGAAGATATTGGAAAAACCATTTCCATCGAAGAATATAACGAAGCGTGTAAAAAAACCGTTATGCGTTATACGGATGTATGGAATGATTTGACTGAAAAAATGGGGTATTGGGTAGATATGGAAGATCCATATGTGACTTATAAACCAAAATACATGGAATCTGTTTGGTGGCTTTTAAAACAAATCTATGATAAAGGTTTGTTGTACAAAGGATACACGATTCAGCCGTATTCTCCAAAAGCAGGAACAGGATTGTCTTCTCATGAAGTAAATCAGCCGGGAGCTTACAGAGATGTTACGGATACTACGATTGTAGCGCAATTCAAAACTTTACCAGAAACTTTGCCAAGCTTTTTACAAGGTTTTGGAGATATTCACATTTTAGCTTGGACGACAACCCCTTGGACATTACCATCGAATACCGCTTTAACAGTTGGGCCAAAAATCGATTATGTTTTAGTGAAAACATTCAATCAATATACTTTTGAGCCAGTTAATGTTGTTTTGGCTAAAAACTTAGTTGGAAAACAATTCGGAAAAGGGTTTTTCTTAAGCGAAGACGATGCTGATTTTGACAATGTTAAAAACGGAGATAAAAAACTTCCGTACAAAATTTTAGCAGAAGCAAAAGGAGCTGATTTAGTTGAGATCCGTTACGAACAATTATTGCCTTATGTTTTACCATATCAAAATGCTGAAAATGCATTTAGAGTAATCGCAGGAGATTTCGTTACGACAGAAGACGGAACAGGAATTGTACATACAGCGCCTACTTTTGGTGCAGATGATGCTAAAGTAGCAAAAGAAGCAAAACCAGAAGTACCGCCAATGTTGGTTTTGGATGAAGAAGAAAATGCAGTTCCATTGGTTGATTTACAAGGAAAATTTACTGCTCACTTAGGTGATTTAGCAGGCAAATACGTTAAAAACGAATATTACGAGGCAGGGCAGGCACCAGAGAAATCTGTTGATGTTGAAATTGCAATTCGATTAAAAGAAGAAAATAAAGCCTTTAAGGTTGAGAAATACGTGCACAGTTACCCACACAGCTGGAGAACTGATGAGCCGTTATTATATTATCCACTAGATTCTTGGTTCATTAAAGTAACCGATGTAAAAGATAGAATGTTCGACCTGAACGAAACTATCAACTGGAAACCTAAATCTACTGGTGAGGGACGTTTTGGAAACTGGCTTAAAAATGCCAACGACTGGAATTTATCTCGTTCTAGATATTGGGGAATTCCGTTGCCAATCTGGAGAACAGAAGATAAAAAAGAAGAAATTCTTATCGGCTCTGTTGAAGAATTGTACAATGCTATTGAGAAATCTATCGAAGCTGGTTTTCAAAAAGAAAATCCGTTCAAAGGTTTCGAAATCGGAAACATGTCTGAATCAAATTATGATTTAATTGATTTGCACAAAAATGTAGTTGATCAAATTACTTTGGTTTCAGCTTCTGGCCAGCCAATGAAACGCGAAAGCGATTTAATTGACGTTTGGTTCGATTCTGGAGCGATGCCGTATGCACAATGGCATTATCCTTTTGAAAACAAAGATAAAATCGACGAGAATAAAGATTTTCCTGCGAATTTTATTGCAGAAGGAGTAGATCAAACTCGTGGATGGTTTTATACGTTACACGCTATCGGAACTTTGGTTTTTGATAAAGTAGCTTATAAAAACGTAGTTTCAAACGGTCTGGTTCTGGATAAAAACGGAATCAAAATGTCTAAGAGTAAAGGAAATACGATTGACCCGTTTAAAACTATTGAAGAATACGGTCCAGATGCCACACGCTGGTATATGATCATGAATGCAAATCCGTGGGACAACTTGAAATTTGACCTTGAAGGAATTGCTGAGGTGCGTCGTAAATTCTTTGGAACTTTATATAACACCTATTCATTCTTTTCGTTATATGCGAATATCGACGGATTCAAATACGCTGAAGCGGAAATTCCATTAAACGAAAGACCTGAAATTGATCAATGGATTATTTCTGAATTACATTCTTTAATCAAATTTGTTGATGAATGTTATGAAGATTACGAGCCGACAAAAGCAACAAGAGCCATTTCTGACTTCGTTCAGGAAAACTTAAGTAACTGGTACGTTCGTTTATGCCGCCGTCGTTTCTGGAAAGGGGAATATGCTAAAGATAAAATTGCGACTTACCAGACGCTTTATACTTGTTTGTTAACGATCAGTAAATTAAGCGCTCCTGTAGCTCCTTTTTTTATGGATAAATTGTACCGAGATTTAACAGCTTCTACGGGAACTGAGGATTTTGCTAGTGTTCACTTGGCTGAATTCCCAAAATTTGTCGAAAACTTTGTTAATAAAACGTTGGAAAGCAAAATGCAGAAGGCGCAGACGATCTCATCTTTGGTTTTATCATTGCGTAAAAAGGAGATGATTAAAGTACGACAACCTCTGCAAAAGGTAATGATTCCGGTACTTGACGAGAATCAGAGAGCTGAAATTGAAGCGATATCTGACCTTGTAAAAGCCGAAGTAAACGTTAAAGAAATTGAACTTTTAGACGATGCTTCAGGTATTTTGGTGAAGCAGATTAAGCCTAATTTTAAAGCTCTTGGACCACGTTTCGGGAAGGATATGGGGTTGATTTCTAAGGAAATACAAGCTTTTTCTGCAGATCAGATCAATCAGTTGGATAAGCAGGGAACGTTAGATATTGTTATTTCTGGAAATAATGTAACTTTATCATTAGAAGACGTCGAGATAACATCACAGGATATTGAAGGTTGGCTGGTTGCTAATTCAAACGGAATTACAGTTGCGCTTGATATTACAATATCTGAAGAATTAAAAAATGAAGGTATTGCGAGAGAGTTGGTAAACAGAATTCAGAATATCCGTAAAGATTCAGGATTTGAAGTTACTGATAAAATTAAAGTACAAATTAAAAGAGACGGTAATTTAGAAGAAGCCGTTTCAAAAAATGAAGACTATATTAAGTCTGAAACACTAACAGATGACTTGGTTTTTGTAGACGCTTTAGAAAACGGCACAGAAATTGAGTTTGATGATATTAAAACAATGATATTAATTTCAAAATAATTATAAAATGATAGATGAAATTACAAGGTACTCTGACGCAGATTTAGCAGAGTTCAAAGAGATAATCCAAGCAAAAATACAAAAAGCGCAGGCAGATCTTGATTTAATCAAGAGTGCTTATATGAACGATTTGAATAACGGAACAGACGATACTTCTCCAACCTTTAAAGCTTTTGAAGAAGGAAGTGAAACAATGTCTAAAGAAGCAAACTCTCAGTTGGCTATCAGACAAGAGAAATTCATTCGTGATTTAAAAAACGCGCTTTTCCGTGTTGAAAATAAAACATACGGTATTTGCAAAGTAACAGGTAAATTAATTGGCAAAGAAAGACTTAAAATCGTTCCTCATGCAACAATGAGTATCGAGGCTAAAAATTTGCAAAGATAAAATTCACTGAAATAAAAAAATAAGCGCTCCTTTTTAGGGGCGTTTTTGTTTTGTTTAATGTTTTAGAATTAGTCTAAGTAAGGACTTGTTTTTGATTTGAAAGAAATGGATTATTTTTTAAAGAAACACTTTCAAAACAAGGACTGATTTTTTGTAAGAATAAAAAAGGCAGTCGATTTGGGGTCACTGAAAGAAAAAAATAGAACCGTCTCGTTAAGAGACAGTTCTAAAATGGAGTAATTTTTTATGCTAGGTTTTTTTCAACTTCAGCTTTGTGCTTTCTTAGAATAGCTCTAGTCATACCTAGGTTTGCTTTTGAAGCATCTGCAAGCAAGGTAGATCATAAATTTTTTGTTCGGAGAAATATCGATAATGTGGATTTGATTCGATAAAGTAATCAAAATATCTTCGATGTCTTGGTTGAGGTTTAAGGCTTTTACCGCATTTAATTTGGCTTTTACAACTTCTAAATTATAAGTCAGCGCAAGTTCTGGGTCAAAACCTGGGTCGATTGTTAAATTTCCAAAGCTTAATCCAGATTCAATTTCTGTTACAGCGACAGCGATAAAGCCGTTTACGTTTGTTTTCATTTCATTTAAAAACACGTTTAAAAAATCATTACTCATAGTTTGTGGGTTTGTTTGTTAATAGATTTATGTTATTTCAGTAGGGAATTTTTGCTTAATTCAGCAGATACTTCTTCTGTTGAGCGCATCAGTAATGCAAGATTGCTTCCTTCTTTTGAGAAAGCAACAATAAAATTAGAGCCGCTAATTTTGTTTCCAACAATAACGCCTTCTGCACTTTTTAAATATAGTTGTTTTAATGAGCCTTTTTCTAAGTCAATTAAGAACTTTTCGCTCATTGATAAAATTGCGGCACTCATTGCGGCAATACTGTCTCCGTAGTCTAGGTTTAAGGAGGTGATTAGTTTTCCTTTTCCGTTTAAGATTAATGTCGCGGTCGATTTTGTGCTGACAAGAAAGTCATTTAAGGTAGTTGTAATTTCATTCATGATTTTGTAGGATTTTGGGAAGAATGTTAAATTCAGTTTATTTTGGTATTTGTTTGAGAAATTAATAGCGAATCATCCTAAACAAGTGTTAATTTTATTTAACAAATATAAATTAATTTATGTATCATTGTAATACCAAATCATTAATAATTTAAATTATTTACTGTAAAAAACTTACATTATGGCTAAAGTATTGAAATTCAAAGAAGTAAACTCTGACGTAGAGCGCAGAATGAAAGATTTTGAAAAACTGCGTATCAAGTTTAAAGCAGATGTAAAAAAGGGTGAAGCTAAAAAGCTTGTCGCCGGAAAAGAGAGCAAAGGAATATTCAAATCGATTTCAGATTTTTTCTCCGACAGTCCAAAAACACCCGCAAAAGTGCCTGTAAAAAAGTAAACTTTCATGGGTTTAGAGTGGCAGATAAACTTTCTGCAGTTTATTACAAAACAATTAACGTTCCATAAGGAGCGTTTTTTTTGATTTAATTGTTATTTTTGCCCATCAAAAAATCAGAAAATGTCATTACGAAAAGCGTACTTCCTTATATTTTTAGTTTTAATTGTTGATCAGCTTTCTAAAATCTATGTCAAAACAAATTTTATTCTTGGAGAAGAAGTAAAAGTGATGGGGGCTGAGTGGTTCAAAATTCATTTTATTGAAAATGAAGGTATGGCTTGGGGAACAAAAATACCTGGAGAATATGGAAAATTGATTTTAACCGTTTTTAGAATTTTTGCTGTTTTCGGAATTGGCTGGTGGCTTTCTGACTCCATAAAGAAGCGTCATTCAACATATTTGATAGTGGCTATTGCTTTAATCTTTGCTGGAGCGGCAGGAAATATTATTGACTCTGTTTTCTACGGAGTTATTTTTGATGACAGTACTCATAATTTGGCAACAATTTTTTCGCCAGTTCCATACGGAACTTGGTTTCATGGTTTAGTGGTGGATATGTTTTATTTTCCTATTTGGGAAGGAAATCTTCCAACTTGGCTTCCCTTTTTCGGTGGAAAACACTTTGCTTTTTTTAATGCTATTTTTAACGTTGCCGATATGGCAATTTCTACAGGCGTAGGTATACTTTTGGTTTTCAATAAAAGGGCGTTTCCAAAACATTAATTATTTTTAAAAATACTATATTAAAAATTCCAAATTCCAATATTTGTTTGCGATTAGTGCTTCAAAAATTGGAATTTGGAATTTTTCTTTATTGGGATTTAATATTTAATTGTGCTATTTTTACAATACTAAAACCAAACTTATGCAAAGTCCGTCTTTCTCTATTTATGATGCTTCTGCAGGATCAGGAAAGACTTATACTCTGGTAAAAGAATACCTGAAAATTATTCTTTCTTCTCCAAAAAACGATGCGTATCGAAATATTTTAGCCATAACTTTTACCAATAAAGCGGTTCATGAAATGAAAAGCCGTATTGTGGGAAGTTTGTCTGAATTTGCAAAAGATGATCCTTCTTCAAAAGCTTCAGATCTAATGGAGGATCTTTCGCGCGATACAGGGCTTTCAATTATCAAAATTAAAACCAAATCGCGACAGATTATTAAGCACTTAATTCATAATTATGCTCGCTTTTGATATTTCTACCATTGATAAATTTACCCATAAAGTTATTCGTGCTTTTGCACATGATTTAAATCTTCCAATGACTTTTGAGGTTACACTGGATACCGAGAATCTATTGGTTGAAGCTGTTGATGCTATTATTGCTCAAGCGGGAGAAGATGAAACATTGACAAAATTACTCATCGATTTTACAATGGAAAAAACCGATGATGATAAAAGCTGGGATGTTTCTCGTGAGATTCTGGATACGGGAAGATTGGTTTTGAATGAAAATAATCGAAATGAGATTTTGCATTTTCAAGACAAAAGCATTGAAGAGTTTGTTGAGATTAAACAAAAAATGCAGGCGCTTTGCAAAGAATTAGAATCTAAGAATGAAGCATTGGCTTCTAACGCAATTGAATTAATTGATAAAAACGGAATTGATTCAAAATCATTTTCCAGAGGAACATTTCCAAATCATTTAGAAAGTATTCGAGATGGAAAGTTTAATCCAAAGAATAAAACCTTTCATGAATTTGAGGATATTGCAATAAACAAAACGGCAAAAGACCGAGCGTTAATAGAAAATATTATTCCCGAACTGCTTCAAATTTTAAAGGAGGTTTATCAAAACTTTGAAAAAAGGGATTTTTATAAAGCCTTCTTAAAAAATATCACACGCTTTCATTGCTGAATACAGTAAGTAATGAGCTGGCAAAAATTCAATCGGAACAAAATATATTATCGATTTCAGAATTCAATGCTATTATTCACCGCGAAATTCAGAATCAGCCGGCGCCATTTATTTATGAGCGTTTAGGAGAGCGTTACCGTCATTTTTTTATTGATGAATTTCAGGATACTTCAGAAATGCAATGGCAGAACTTAATTCCTTTAATTGATAATTCGCTTTCGGGTTTAGATGATTTTGGAAATAAAGGAACGCTGATGATTGTGGGAGATCCAAAGCAGTCGATCTATCGCTGGCGCGGCGGAAAAGCAGAGCAGTTTATAGAATTAAGTAAAGATGTAAATCCGTTTAATAATCCAGATAAAGCAATCAAGCATTTAAATACAAATTATCGCAGTTTTAGCGAAGTTATTGATTTTAACAATGCTTTTTTTAAATTGATTTCCGCGGAATTTTCAAATGAAGATTATAAAGATTTGTATGAAAATCATAGTTTTCAAAATACAAATTCAAAAAAAGGCGGTTATGTAAATATTTCTTTTCTTCCAATTGTAGATAAAAATGAATTTCTTGATGAAGACGAGGTTGTAGAAAAATCGGATTTGTATGTTTTGGCGACTTTAAATACAATTCAGGAAGTGGTTAGGCAGGGTTTTGAATATAAAGATATTGTAGTTCTGACCCGAAAAAGAGATCAGGGAATTGCAATTGCGAATTATTTAACCGAACAGGGGATTCCGCTTTTGTCTTCGGAAACCTTGATGATTCAAAATGCGACAGAAGTTCGTTTGGTTATTCATTTACTTCGATACTTAAATAACAGTGCAAATTTAGAAGCGAAAGCTAATTTTTTGCATTTCTTGGCTTCAAATACAGATTTGAATATGCCTGTTCATGATTTTATTGCAAAAGGAATGAGTTGCAGGTTGGAAAAAGAATTCGAAGAGTGGCTTTTGACTTTTGATGTTTCTTTTTCATTTGAAGATGTTCGGAAAAAATCTTTATATGAAGCAGTTGAAATTATTATTTCGAAGTTTATTCTGCCTTCGGAAGGAAATGCTTATGTGCAGTTTTTTTTAGATATTGTTTTAGAACGAGATATTAGAAATCAATCTGGAGTCGCAGATTTTTTAGTTTTCTGGGATAAGAATGCTCATAAATTTAGTATTCCTTCTCCAGAAGGGAACAACGCAGTTCGAATTATGACCATTCATAAATCGAAAGGATTGGAATTTCCCGTTGTAATTATGCCTTTTGCTGACGAAGATTATAATCGAAAACCAAAAGATAAATTATGGCTCGACACTGAAGAAACCGATTTAGGAGTTCCAAAAGCACTGGTTGATAATAGCAATGTAGTTGAAAGTTTTGGTGAAAGTGCTTCGGCGGTTTTCAATTTAAAAAAACAAGAAGAATTATTAGATAATATAAATGTTTTGTATGTTGCTCTGACTCGCGCAGAAGAACAATTATATGTAATTTCTCAATCACTGAAAGCAAAAAACGATGGAGAATATCCAAATAATATGGCTTCCTTTTTTATTAAGTTTTTGATCAATGAAGGTGTTTACGATGAGGAGAAATTGAATTATGAATTCGGTGATAAAATGAGGCTTTCAAAAAATACAAAAACAGTCGATTTGGTAAAATCAATTCCAATTGTAAAAGAAGTCTTAGATCTTAAAAATATTAAAATTGCACAGCGCGAAGCCTTGATGTGGGGAACGCACCAGCAGGAAGCAATTTCTTACGGGAATATTGTTCATGAGATTTTGGCTTTTGTAAAAGACAAGTCAGATATTGATTTAGCGGTAACAAAAGCTCTCGAAAATGGATTGATAACCTACGACCAAGTTGATATGGTATTGCAGACCTTGCGTGAAATCGTAAATCATCCTGAATTGGCTCTTTGTTTTGATGGAAATCATACGGTTTTGAACGAGCAGACAATTGTGCAGAAAGAAGGAAGAATTTTAAAACCGGATAGAGTTGTGTTTTTAGAAAGCAAAGAAGCTTTTTTATTAGATTATAAAACAGGGGCTGTGAATAGTAAATATCAGCGACAAATTCAAGAATATCAAGATGCAATTGAAGATTTGGGATACAAAGTGTTAAAAAAGGCATTGGTGTATATCGGGTCGGAAATTGAAGTGGTAAATTTGTGAAAAAATTAATCAGATGTTAAAGAAATAACGAAGCTTTATTTTGGTTAAGTTGTTAATTTTTAACGTTTTAAATATGTAAAAAATGTACGGTAAAATTAAAGAACATCTGCAAAGTGAGTTGCAGACAATAGAAGAAAATGGAATTTTCAAAAAAGAACGAATTATTACATCACCTCAAGGTGCTGAGATTAAAATTTCAACTGGTGAAACAGTTTTAAATTTTTGTGCTAATAATTATTTAGGGCTTTCATCACATCCAGAAGTAGTTCAGGCGGCGAAAGATGCTATGGATACTCATGGTTTCGGAATGTCTTCTGTTCGTTTTATCTGTGGTACACAGGATATTCATAAAACATTAGAGCAAAAAATAGCTGATTTTTACGGTACAGAGGATACTATTTTATATGCGGTGGCTTTTGATGCAAACGGAGGTGTTTTTGAGCCATTACTTGGTGAAAATGATGCAATTATTTCGGATAGTTTAAATCATGCTTCTATTATTGACGGCGTTCGTCTTTGTAAAGCGGCACGTTATCGCTATGAGAATAACAATATGCAAGATTTAGAACAACAGTTGATTAAAGCTAATGAGGCTGGGACTCGTTTTAAATTAATTGTAACAGATGGTGTTTTTTCGATGGATGGATTGGTAGCGTAGCTTGATAAAATTTGTGATCTAGCAGATAAATATGATGCAATGGTAATGGTGGATGAATGCCATGCTTGCAGGATTTATTGGTGCTACAGGAAAAGGAACTCTTGAGGCAAAAGGAGTGATGGGAAGAGTTGATATTATCACAGGAACTCTTGGTAAAGCTTTAGGCGGTGCAATGGGAGGATATACTACAGCAAAGAAAGAGATAATTGAGTTGCTTCGTCAAAGATCAAGACCATATTTGTTTTCAAATTCTTTAGCGCCTGCAATTGTTGGGGCTTCAATTAAAGTTTTTGAATTATTAGAAAAAGATACCACATTACGCGATAAATTAGAGTGGAATACCAACTATTTTAAAGATGGAATGAAAAAGGCTGGTTTTGACATTATAGATGGAGATTCTGCAATTGTTCCTGTTATGTTATATGACGCAAAATTGTCACAAACTATGGCAGATGAGCTTTTGAAACAAGGAATTTATGTTATTGGTTTCTTTTTTCCAGTTGTGCCGAAGGAAAAGGCCAGAATACGCGTACAGCTGTCTGCGGCGCATGAAAAAGAACACTTGGATAAGGCGATTAATGCCTTCACAGTTGTCGGTAAAATGTTAAAAGTTATATAATTACCACTTTGGTCAAATTTTTGTAGGTTTTTTTTAACATTTCATTTTGTATTTAAAAAATTTGGTGTTACTTTTGCTTGTAATTAACTAAATTGTAATTAAAAAAATTAAGTATGAAACATCTTAACAAACTTTTAGTTGCTGTGTTGATGGCGATGGGTTTAAGTTCTCACGCACAAGACAGTAACAATCCATGGGCGATCTCTTTCGGGGTTAATGCTGTGGATACAAGAACTAGTTCTGGAGCTGGTAGTGGTTTCTTTGACCAACACTTTTCTCAAGCATTTGACGCAAAAGACAACTGGAATATTCTTCCATCTCTATCTTACATTGGTGTAAATAGATATGTAGGTAGCGGTTTTTCTGTTGGTTTACAAGGATCTGTAAACAAAATTGATAAAGCTGTTTATTTTAGACCAACTGTCGCTGGACATGATGGTAGAGGTAATGTGGTAACTAATCCTGGTGATTTAATGTATTATGGAATTGATGCTACTATTAAATATAGTTTCCAGGAATTAATCAAATCTAAAGTAATCGATCCTTCGTTATCTGTTGGTGGAGGTTATACTTTCTTAGGAGACGATAGTTTTGGTACAGTTAACCCAGGTGCAGGTATTACTTTTTGGTTTACTGACGCTATTGGTTTAGAACTTGCAACTAGATACAAATGGGCTGTTGCAGCTGGTTCTGGAGATAATCCAGGAAGAAATGACTACAATGGAGAAATTGATACTCCATCTCATTTCCAACACACTTTAGGTCTTGTTTTCAAATTCGGAGGTAAAGATACTGACGGAGACGGAATCTATGACAAAGACGATGCTTGTCCAGATGTTGCTGGTTTAAAACAATTCAACGGATGTCCTGATACTGACGGTGACGGAATCGTTGATGCTTCTGACGCTTGTCCAGATGTATTCGGTTTAGCGACTTTAAACGGTTGTCCTGATACTGACGGAGACGGAATTGCTGATAAAGATGATGCTTGTCCAGATGTTGCTGGTTTAGTCGCTTTAAAAGGTTGTCCTGATACTGATGGAGACGGAATCGCTGATAAAGACGATAAATGTCCTACAGTTGCTGGTCCTAAAGAAAACGGTGGTTGCCCATTCTTAGATGCTGATAAAGATGGTGTTGCTGATAAAGATGATGACTGTCCAACAGTTTATGGTCCTGCAAGTAACAGAGGATGTCCAGAAGTAACTTCTGAAGCATTAGAAGATCTTAAAGTTCAAGCTAGAGCAATCTACTTCAACTCAGGAAAAGCTACTTTCAAATCAGGAGACAAAGAAACTCCAGCAAGATTAGACGCTATTAAAGAAATCCTTAAAAACTATCCAAACGCGAAATTCAGCATTGAAGGTCACACAGATAGCGATGGTTCTGATAAATTGAACCAAAAACTTTCTGAAGATAGAGTCATGCTGTTATGAACGCTTTGATCGAAAGAGGAGTAAATGTTGATAACTTAGTATCTAAAGGTTTTGGTGAGTCTCAACCAGTTGCAAGCAACAAAACTGCTGCAGGTAAAGCTCAAAACAGAAGAACAGAAATTAGACACATTGGTTCTAAATACCAAGGTAAAATCTAATTTACTTTCTAAATAAAAAGGAAAAGCCATTCTTAATTGAATGGCTTTTTTTATTTTTATACTATGATAAATACTTCTTTTCTTCAAAAAATTGCTGGTGTCGTAATTCAAGATTATGCGGAGAAACTGTCTCAAATAACTATAATTCTGCCTAACAAAAGAGCTAAAGTTTTTTTGATTGATGCTCTTAAAAAGGAAACTGATAAAACTATTATTGCTCCTGAAATTACTAGTATTGAAGATTTTGTGCAAGACGTCGCGTCCATACGTTCTATAGATTCAATTGAACTTTTATTTGAATTCTATGAAGTTTATTTATCGATTACCGAAAAAAAGAATCAGCAGTCATTTGAGTTATTTGCTAACTGGGCAAAAACACTCTTGCAGGATTTTAATGAAATTGATCGTTATCTTTTAGATCCTTCGCATGTTTTATCCTATCTGAAAGATATTGAGGATATAAAAAAATGGGGACTGGAAGTAGATCAAAAAACAAAACTTCTAGAAAATTATATTGATTTCTGGAAATTACTTCCCTTGTATTATGATTCCCTCTATAATCATTTGTTGTTTAAATCTATAGGTTATCAGGGGTTGGTGTATAGAGAAGCTGTAAATAATTTGAATCATTTCTCAAATACAATTGGCAATCGTATTTTTATTTTTGCAGGGTTTAATGCTCTTAACGGCCGCAGAGGAAAAAATAGTACAGCATTTATTAGCTTTAGATCAGGCTAAAATTTATTGGGATGCTGACCAAACATTCCTGAATGATCCTTATCATGATGCCGGACTTTTTTTAAGACGTTTTAAAGAGAGTTGGAAACATTACAAATCAAATGTTTTTGAATGGATTGTGGATGATTTTTCACAGTCAAAAAATATTCAGATTATTGGAACTCCTAAAACAATTGGGCAGGCAAAATTAACGGGAAGTATAATTGAAAATTTAATTGATCAAGACCCTGGCACATCTTTAGATAAAGTAGCCGTCGTACTTGGTGAAGAGAATTTATTAGTTCCGGTTCTATATTCGCTTCCTTCGTCTGTTGGATTTTTGAATATCACGATGGGATATTCGGGAAAAAATAATCCATCTCAAATTTTGGTTGCTAAGTTATTTAAAATGCATACTAATGCACTTTCTCGTAAAGGAGGTAGTTATGTTTTTTATTATAAAGATGTGCTGGATGTTTTAACGCATCCTTTAGTTGAGCCTTATGCAAATGCTCAGTCGTTAGTAAAAATTATTAAAGAGAATAATTATACTTTTATTACGCATTATAAAATTTTGGAACTTCATTCCAATCCCTCTTCTTTTTTTGATCTCTTATTTGAAAAATGGGAAAGTGGTTCTGTTGCTGTTTTAAAGAATATTTCGGCTTTGCTTATTGCTATTAAAGAACATTTTAGCAACGATAATGAACAAGAGAAAATTGCAAAGGCATTTGTTTATGGGGTTTTTAAAGTAATTAATAAACTTATAAATTACTATTCAAAACACAGCCATATCGATAATATTGACACACTTCATGCCATTTATAAACAGATTATAGATCTTGCCGAAGTATCTTTTGAAGGTGAGCCGTTAAGAGGCTTGCAGATTATGGGGGTTTTGGAAAGCCGTGTTTTAGATTTTGAAACCGTTATTATAACGTCAATGAATGAAGGCAAATTCCCTGCTGGAAAATCTCAGAATTCTTTTATCCCGTATGATGTAAAACGCGAATTAGGTCTTCCTACTTTTAAGGAAAAAGATGCGATTTATACGTATCACTTTTATCATTTACTGCAAAGGGCAAAGAATATTTATCTAATTTATAATACTGAAAACGACGGATTAGATGCGGGTGAAAGAAGCCGTTTCATCACCCAATTAGAAGTAGAAAAACAAAGAAGGCATAATGTTACTTTTGATATTTATAATCCACTGCTTCCAAATACCGCTTACGAACCTATTTCTGTTACGAAATCGGAAGCAGTTATGGAGCGTTTGAAAGAAATAGCCGCAACAGGTTTTTCTCCGTCGGCATTAACGAGTTACATTCGGAATCCGATTGATTTTTATTTTCAAAAAATACTGCGAATCCGTGAAGTGGAAGAAGTGGAAGAAAATATCGCTTTAAATACTTTAGGAACTATTATCCACGAAACTTTGAAAGCTTTATACGAGCCTTTTATTGGGAAATTTATTGCTGAAAATGATCTCTTAAATTGTTTTAAATTATTGGATGATGAAGTTTTAAAGCAATTTAAATTAGTTTACAAAGAGGGAGAAATCAAGAAGGGAAGAAATCTTTTGGCTTTTGAAGTCGCGAAACGAAATGTTGCCAATTTCTTAAGAATGGAACTAGAATCCATAAAAAATGATGAGGCGATTCAGATCATTGCTTTGGAACAGACTTTTGAACGTGAATTTGTTCATCCGAAACTGCCTTTTCCGGTTTTGATTAAAGGAAATGTCGATCGTATTGAGCGACGTGACGGGAAAATTAGAATTATCGACTATAAGACGGGAAAAGTAGAAAAAGCGAGTGTAGTGCTGAAAACATGGAATGGTTTAACGCAGGAGCTTAAAAACGATAAAATTATCCAAGTATTGGCGTATGCATATATGTTTGAGAAAGAAGCTGGAAGTCTGCCAATTGAAGTGGGGATTATTTCATTTAAAAATTTAAAATCCGGTTTCCTGCCTTTTGGGTTTAAAGAAGAGAAAGAGTTAAATACAACCGTAACACCCGAAATATTAAATTCTTATCTAGATGAAATTGCTAATTTGTTAGCCGAAATTTTTGATCTTTGCTATCCCTTTCGAGGAAAAAATATAAATTGCTTTATCAGAAAATTTCAGAACATATTCGAATTCTATAAGACAACTTTAATTATAAATTTAGTTGTTTCTGTTCTTGCGTTGTTTTTGGGAAGCGTTAATTATTTTTTTATTTGTGTTCGCTACAATTGGTTTTTTGTCAAGTCTTGGCTTTAAAGAATTATACCGTAAAAACGAATATTGGTTTTATGCTAATAACGGAATTTCAAAAAACAAACTTATTTTTTATAGCTTTTTAATGAATGCTTTTGTTGTTATTCTGGCGCGAATTGTATTAATCTTTATTCAAAAAATATATTGAAAAAACATATTCTCGAGATTAGCGGTATTCAAAAGAAGTTTAAAGATAGGCTTATACTTTCAGATATTTACTTGAAAATTGAAACAGGTAATATAGTGGGTTTGCTAGGACATAACGGTTCTGGTAAATCAACTTTACTAAAAATTGCATGCGGTAATTTAGCGGCTTTAGACAAAAGCATATTTATTGATGGAATTTCAAAAAATAATTCTTCAGATTGGGTAAATGAAATTAGTTATCTGTGTCAAGATCAATTTGTTCCAAATCATTTGTCCGTATCAAGGACAATCATATTATCAATCGATAAACAAAAAACAACTCTTTTTTGTGAAGATGGTTTTCTCAAACCTCTTTTAAAAGAAAAAATTAAGAATCTATCGTTTGGAGAATTGCGTTATCTTCAAGTAAAATTGATTCTTTTTAATACTTCTAAATTTGTTCTTCTGGACGAACCTTTTAGTGGATTGTCTCCAAAAATGACTGAAATTATATCGAAGTTAATTAAAGAAAATTCCGAAGAAAAAGGAATTATTATAACAGATCATCAATATGAAAATGTTATGAAAATTTCAACAGGTTTGTTATTGTTGAAAGAAGGCAAGTTGCATAAAATCAATGGAAAAGACGAACTTATACAAAAAGGTTATCTGACAAGTTCGTCTCTTCAATAGGTTTTTTTAACTGAATATTTTTTTGAAGAAACCTTTCTTGGCCTTATCTCCAGAATTTGTAGTATTGATGTTTCCGTTTTCAATACGAAATCTTCTAAATTTCTCCAGTTTTACATTTAGGTCAAAGCGTAATTCGTCAACAGTTTTCATTTGAATAAATTTTTTACAAATCTATATAAAAACTTTTGGGTAATGCAACAATCTAGAAATGTTAATTTTAGATTTGAATTTTATGAAGCGAAATGTTATGATTTTAGAATTATATGTTTTTTTCTGTTAATTTTTTTTAAATATTTCATCCAAAAAAAGACGATTAATTAAGCGATAAACAAAAGTGATTCAGGACGTTATCTGTCTCTTTTTTTTAACAAGTGTTTATCGTGCAATTGTTAATATTGAAATATCTTTGACCCTTCCAAAACATGACAAATAAAGAATATGATTGATTTACAAACACTAGTAGAAGAGACTGGAGCAGAGTCTGGATTGAGTTTTAATATTGATGGAATCTTAAACGAGTCGGTTAATTTAGAATACGACGGAAATGTTGCGACAATGATCGGAATGATCTTGAAAATGTGCCTCGAAATGTCTGAAGACGTTAACAACGGAGATCTTAAACAAGTAATGATTAAGAATAATGACGGAATTGTAGTGGCAAGCAAAGATCAAGATGATAATTGTATTGCGCCGCTTTCTAAAGATTTAAGCAAAATGGGACTATTACTTCGTAAAATGGATTCTATTTTTAATAATTAATTTAAAACCAACATTTAATAAACATGTCAGATTTTTTACAAAATTTTCAAAACGATTTAAAAGAGAATGTTAACGGATTTATCGCTGTTTCAGTAACTGAGGTTGAGACAGGAATGTCTTACTGCTCACTAACTGTAAATCCTGATTTTGATCCAGAATTAGCATCTGCTTACAATTTAGAAGTAGTTAAAGCTAAACTAAACGCAATTAAAGCTTTAGGATTAGACCAAAAAATCAATGATATCTTAATTACATTAACAGATCAGATCCATATTATTGATGTTTCTGAAGACGGAAGATATTTTATCTATTTGGCTGTAGATTCTACAAAAGCAAATCTTGGTTTAACAAGAGCTACTTTGTCTAAATACAAAAAAGATATTACTTCAAAGTTATAATAACATTTGCCCCCCAAAAATGAGAAAAAGGCTATTTCAACCTCGGTTAGAAACGGCCTTTTTTGGTTTTTATGATTTAATTTTTAAGCGAAGAAATCTAATAATATAAGTTTCAAAGCTTCTTTGTTTTCGATGTGGCTCATATGTCCGTCTTCAAAAGAAACTAATTCGGCTGTAGTGTCTTTAATTTGCGCAAGATTTTCTTCGTAATTTAAAACAGGATCTTTTTTGCCTAAAATCAATAAAAGCGGAAATCTATTTTCTTTTAAAAGCCATTCTCTGTCTTTTCGTATTTTCATTCCTTCAAGCGAAGCCACAATTCCCTGCAAAGGCGTTTTTAAAGCCTGCTCTTTTACTTTTTCGATTTCGGCGACTAAACGTGTTCTATTGTTTTCGCTGAATAAATTAGCAATTGCAAGACTTACAAAGCTTATGTAATTTTGTTTTACTGCTTTTATAGCGCGGGTTCTATTTAGTTTTTTTTCTTCGTTATCCTCTTTAGAGGTTGAATTCTGTAAAACTAACTTTTGAATTTTCTGCGGATATAATTCGGCGAAAGCCAAACCAACATAACCACCCATGGAATGCCCGACAATTATAGCTTTTTCTATTTTTAAATGTTCCAAAACTTCATTAACAGCATTGGCATTTTCTTCCATTTCGTGAACATAACCTAAAGAATCAGATTCGCCGTGGCCCAATAAATCGATTGTTACAACGCGATATTGTTCTGAAAGAAGAGCAACATATTCTGTCCACATTGTTTTGTTTTCCAAAAAGCCGTGAAGCGACACAACTGCATTTCCTTTTCCTGAATCTGTAAAAGAGATCTTGGTGTTTTTATAGAGAATATTTTCCAAAATAATGTTTTTAAAGTGTGACTGCAAAGATAACAAAAGGCAAAAGCATATAAAAAGTATACGTTCATTCGAGTTAAAGAAAAAGTTTATTCAGTTCAAATTTAAAAGAACAAACATTGCTTATAACCTTCAAAAATAAACGGCTCTCATTTCTGAAAGCCGTTTTGATTCTATAATCTTTTCTATTCTTTATTCATTCATCAAAGTTTCGATCTCGTCAACTTCAACTGGAATGTTTCTCATTAAGTTAAAAGGCTCTCCTTTTTCCTGAACCACAACATTATCTTCCAAACGAATTCCGAATTTTTCACCTGGAATATAAATTCCTGGCTCAACGGTAAACACCATATTTGGTTTCATTGGCTCGTGAAGCAACCCGTAATCGTGCGTGTCCAATCCCATGTGGTGAGACGTTCCGTGCATGAAATATTTTTTATAAGCAGGCCATTCTGGATTTTCGTTCTGAACATCGGCTTTGTCTAATAAACCTAAACCAAGCAATTCAGAAGTCATAATTTTACCCACTTCAATATGATATTGTTTCCAAAGTGTTCCTGGAGTCAGCATTTTTGTAGCTTCGTTTTTTACATTCAAAACTGCTTTGTAAACCGCTTTTTGACGATCAGAGAATTTTCCAGAAACGGGAATCGTTCTTGTCATATCGCTTGAATAATTAGCATATTCTGTCGCAACGTCTAACAAAATCAAATCGCCGGCTTTACATTGCTGATTGTTTTCGATGTAATGTAAAACATTCGCGTTGTTTCCAGAAGCAATAATTGGCGTGTAAGCAAAACCTTTAGAACGGTTACGAATGAATTCGTGAGCCAATTCAGCTTCGATTTCATATTCCGTAACATTTGGTTTTACAAACGAAAGCAATCTGCGGAAACCTTTCTCCGTGATATCACAAGCATGCTGAATCAAATCGATTTCTTCGCTTTCTTTTACAGAACGAATGCGCTGTAAAATAGGGTTACTTTTCGCCACATTATGCGCTGGGTAACGCTCTTTCCACCATTTTACAAAACGAGCTTCGCGAGTTTCCGTTTCAACGCTTGCGCGGTAATGTTCGTTGGTGTTAATGTACATCGTATCGGCGTATGTCATCATTTCGTTCAAAACTTTATGAAAATCCTGTAACCAATAAACCGTTCTAATTCCAGAAACCTGAAAAGCACGTTCTTTAGTTAGTTTTTCACCTTCCCAAACCGCAATATGATCGTTAGTTTCTCTCAAGAAAAGAATTTCTCTTTGGTTTTCGTAAGGCGCATCTGGAAACAAAAGCAAAACGCTTTCTTCCTGATCTACACCACTCAGGTAAAAAATATCTCTGTGTTGTGCAAACGGTAAAGTACTGTCGGCACTAATTGGGTAAATGTCATTAGAGTTGAAAACGGCAACACTGTTAGGTTTCATTTCTGCCGTGAATTTTCTGCGATTTTTTACAAAAAGAGCGCTGTTTATTTGATGATATTTCATAATTATTTCGTTTTTGAACTTCGAATTTCAAAATTACTAATTTTTGAAGAAGTGACGTATAACAGATTTATTAAAGTTTTCTTATTTGTTTTGAGTTTTGCCACGAAGGCACTAAGGCACAAAGTTTTTTTTTAACGCAAAGTACGCAATCCCGATAGCTATCGGGATTCGCAAAGAACGTAATGAATTGAAAAAGAGAAGAAAGAACACAAAGTTTGCATCCTGCTTTGTCCTCCTGAGCGAAGTCGAAGGATAAGCGCAAAGTTTTTCCACAATCTTGTCATCTCGACGAAGGAGAGATCACACTCGAAACTCTAGAAAGATTGGCAACTTTGTCTCACGCAGATTTAGCAGATTTGGCAGATTTTTCTTTTTCAAATTTTCGGTTAAACACAATCTTGTCATCTCGACGAAGGAGAGATCTTCGCAACTAACTCGACAAAGATTGAGAAAATCTCAGCGACTTAAAATCTTATCACTTCTCCAAAATAGTTGTTTTCTATTTTTCGGCTTCAATCAATTTTTAATAAAGTTTTTTTGTTTTCTTCAAAAATAAAAATACAATTTTTCTGACTATCGAATTGGTTTTGAATTGAGAATTGTGTAATCTTGATGAAGCAATGTTTTAAAGAAATTATATGACCAACAAAGAAAAAATAATCCAAAATTATATAGAAGGGTATAATCAATTTGATATCAATAAAATGATTGTCGATTTTAATGAATCGATCATTTTTGAGAATGTTCAAAATGGCGAAATTAACATGACTTTGAATGGAATAGATGAGTTTAAAGCTCAAGCCGAAAAAGCCAAAGAATATTTTTCAAAAAGAAAACAAACCATCCAGTCATTCAATCACGATTCAAATGCTGTAACAATTGAGATCGATTATTATGCAGTTTTAGCAATAGATTTTCCAAACGGACTAAAAGCTGGTCAACAACTCAATTTAAAAGGAAAATCTGTTTTTGAATTTTCAGATAATAAAATTGTAAAGCTGACGGATATTAGTTAGAGTCATAATAAGTTTACGATTATAAATAAAGATATATTTCAATTGCCCCCAGTTTTAACTGGGGGTAAATATTTACAAAGTTAATCGGCTTTAGCCAAAATGAGTTTTTAGGCTAAAGCCATTATTTTGAAGTTTTTTAACCTCCAGCTAAAGCTGGAGGCAATTAATTCATTTTGTGATTTTTTTTTCAAAGTTTTAAACGTGAAAAAAGATTCGATAGATTTATTTTCAAACCAATGACAATAGAAAAAGCCAAAATAACCGACAACGAAATCCTTACAACAATAACCAAAAAGTCAAAAGCATATTGGGGATATTCGGCAGAGCAAATGCTAAAATGGGATAAAAATTTAACCATTTCTCAAGATTATATTGCAGAACATAACGTGTTCAAATTAATTGATAATGATTTAATTGTAGGTTACTATTCGTATATTTTTGAAAATGAAAAGATTGTAGAATTGGACAATTTATTTATCTTGCCCGAATATATTGGTCGCGGATTGGGGAAATATTTACTTGTAGATTTCTTAAACCGAATGGAAGAAGAAAAAATAGAAAAAGTAAGACTCAATTCAGAACCAAATGCAGAGAACTTTTACTCTAAAATGGGATTTGTGAAAATTGGAGAGTTCGAAACTTCCATAAAAAACCGTTTCATGCCCATTATGGAAATGAAACTATAAAATCTAACTAGAACAAGTGAAACAGCTCAATATATCTATAAAATTTAATCTAATAGTTGGTTTGCTAATTGGTGTATGGATTTTCATTTTCGCTTTTATCATAAAACCTTTTGACGACGGAACTTTAAATTTTCGTTCCTGGCTTTTAATTAGTCTTGGCTTTAGTTTGCTGGCATTCTTTTGTTATGTGATTTTGAGTTTTGTACAAAAAATAATGTACAATAGAATCTCAAAATGGAATCTCGGTTTAGAAACAGCCAGTGTTATTTTCTTTTTTGCAATCTATTTGTTTGGGATTTATGCGTTTTATAAAAGTCCAATTTTAGGCGGAGGTTATAGCTTTACAGAGTTCTTCTCAATAATTTTTGTTAAAGTTGCTTTGATTTTAGCTCCCGTCATTATTTTAGCAAGACGATATTTAATCAAATTGATTCCAATAAAAGATGATGTTCTCACATTTATAGGAGAAAACAAATTAGATATTTTAAAAATCAAAAAAGCTGATTTGGTTTGTATTTCCAATGCTCAAAATTATGTAGAGATTTTTTATTTGGAAAACGAAAAACTGCATTCCAAATTGCTTCGTTCTTCGCTCAAAAAAGTTCAAGACGATTTTGCTTTTCTACTGCAAATTCATCGTTCTCATTTAATAAATCCAATGCATTTTAAATCTTGGCGGAATTCAAGTACCATTATTTTAACTCAAATAGAACTTCCCGTTTCTAAGAATTATAAAGAAGATGTATTGACTTTGTAATTTCGTACCTAAAACAATAGGTTTCGTACCAAAGTCAATGATACTGGTATTTGCAGGAGTTTTTCGTTTTAGTTTTGTTTCAATCAATTTTAAAATTATTATGAAAACAAAACACTTTTGCCTCATCGGGCTTTTATTTTTCACTGCGAGTTATGTATTATTTTCTAAAGTTTTACCCGAATTTCAACAGCCGATCGACTTTGCACATTGGTTCAATTTAATAGGAGCTTGTTTCTTCTTGTCGTTTAATGATGTCTTTCCTAAAAACAAATTGAATACCGCGACTTCAATACTAACAATTTTAGGTGTTATAGCCCACATCGGACTTTGTACGATCGATTTTATCATGACAAGTTATAGTAATAATGATTTTGCCAGAGAACAATTAAGTCAACAAATTAGCAATACGCCATCGATTTTATATCCGTTTGTTATTGTTGGTCCGTCTTTGCTTTTTCTAGGATTGTCAATTCATGCTTTAAATTTTATTAAAACTAATACAACAAGTGTTATAATGGTGATTCTTGGTGCTCTGTCAACAGGTTTCTCCTTTTTTATAATGAAAGATGGACTTTATATGTTGTTGAGCTGTATTCTTTTTTGTTTTGGATTGGGTTTTCTGCTTTTTAGAAATCAACAAACTTTAAAATAACTTTTCTAGAAAATGAAGTTGTTGATTTAATTTGTATTTTCGTTTGAAAGAAATAGTATACAATCAAAGCAAATTGAATAAGCACTTAAAATACCTAATCGCACTGTTTCTGGCTTTTGTCGTGATTGCGGGTGATGGTACTTTAGTTTCTCAATCCAAATCAGCATCTTATTACCAATCTTCGGTTGTAGTTTTAAGGAGAGAATTGAATCTTAAAAGTACTCGTTTCTATAAATTTGGTCAGGTTTATTCTTGCAGTAAAACAAGGTTTTCAATTGTTTTGAATTTTCTTAAATTCGAAAATGTTTTTACTTTTCAAATTAAGGAACTACTTAAACAGCAAGATCTACTGCATCAAAAACTTACTTCATTTATAAATCAATCTGTTTTTATAAATGAAATAATCATTTCAAATCACTTCAGTAAAAGTTTATACAACGCTTAAGGAAATATATTTCTAGGCACAGATGATGTAATAATGTCTAATCATTTATCATTTTCAAAATGTATAAACAAAATAATAAAACACGTTTAGAGCAATCTAAGCGACCGCTTCATTGGATAAAAAGAAAACTAATAGTAATTATAACCGCCTTCATGCTCGGGATGTCAAACGGAATGAATGTGCATGATGAAGTGCTTAAAGGAAATCAGAACTACACGGAACAGCATAAAAAAAGATTAATTTCGTTGCTGTTTAACCGCCAAGTTCGCTAAGGTTTTTTCTGTGCATTTTCTTAAAAAAGTTCGCAAAGCTTTGGATTGATTGCTTTACGCTGTGAACTTTGTCAAAGTTTAAAACTTTGACAAAGGTTTTTAACACAATCTTGTCATTCTAAAGGAGGAACGAAGAATCATACTCGAAACTCGACAAATATTGGCGATTCTCTTTGCGGAATTCCTAGTGTGATTCTTCGTTCAGAATGACAAATAAAAAAACCGAAGCAAAATACTTCGGTTTTCTATTGGAATTTGGAATTTCTTTATTGGAATTTAAAAATTTAATCAACCCATTTATAATATCTAGCCCCAATTAAAACAGGAATTTCTTTTTCAATTCGGTCTAGAACCCATTCGTTTTTTGGAGTTCTCACACTTTGTTTTTGTTCTTTTTTATGAAGACTTTCATAAGTATTGAAATCAATTTCTACGCTTTCAGCTAAATTTTCAAAAAGTTTGACATTTGCCAAAGCCGATTTCCATTCGGGTTGAATTGTTCCTTCAAAAACTTTCGATTTCGATCCGCTTCCGTAAGCTAAAAAACCGAATTTAGTTTCTGAAATTTCTCTGTTTGTGTCATAAAAATGAGCCAAAGTAGATAACAATCCCATGAAAATAGATCCAGTATAAAGGTTTCCAATTAAAGAAGAGGCTAATTCAGCAGGTTGTAATTTCTCAGTTACAAAACTTCTGTAATCATCAGATTTTGCCACTTCCTTAATTTTAGTCTGATAATCTGCAGGAGCAATATTGTCAGCAATAATGTTCTCGGCGCTGTCTAATGCATAGATTTCAGATAACATTCTGCGTCCTTGAAAAGAATAAGGCAAATGCATCACGATACTGTGCCAAGTATTGTAAAGAGTTTCGGTTGTGTTTTTTAATTTTTTGAATGAAAAATAAGCATTACGCGTACGATCCATATAACATTGATTTGAATATTGACCATCAAAAACCGGCTGGTCTTTATGGATTTCAATTTCGGCTTCTAAATTATCAAACCAAGAATCGTTGTTATTGTTTTTTGTGATGTCACCTTTAGAAATAGTTCTGTACGGTTTAAAGAAATCAAAAACACCTTTTGTGCTTGTTGCCCAATCATTATCAAAAGCGATAATTTTTGGATCTGCTGTAATCAACATTGCCACTGCACCGGCACCTTGCGTATATTCTCCACCAGAATTTAAATCGTATTTTGCAAAATCTGTTGTAACGACAATTGCTTTTTTAGTTGGATTTAATTTTACAAAATCAAGACAGTTTTGCAAAGCGTCAACACCGCCAATACAGGCAAAAGTGAAATCAACAACATCACATTCGGCTAAAGAATCTTCACCAAACTTTTGCTCCATTAAGTTAATTAAATAGGAAGCAATTGGTTTCGAGCTGTCGATCTTGCTTTCAGTACCAACATAGATTCGGTTTATTTCGTTAAGGTTGATTTTGTTATCAGTGATAAGTTTCGTTAAAGCGTTTGCTCCAAAAACCACAGCGTCTTGGTGAACGTCTGGAAAAGTCATTTTTAGTAATCCGAGACCTTTTTCTAATTTTTCGGGTTCAATATTTCTGGTCTCGCCAAAGTTTTTATGGGTAAATGTATGTTTGCTACATCAAAAGAAATAGCATCAATTCCTGTTTTCATTCTTATTTTTTTGAGTCGCTAAAGGTAAAACTATGTTGTGGAATGACAATTTTTTACTTAGACAAAATTTATAGGCAGAGACACTTTTGAAGAAAATAAATCAAAACTTTGAATAAAATAACAATATGATAAATTTTTGGTAATCCCGTACGTATTGAAATTGAAGCAAAACGGCTCTAAAGCAATTTTTTATACTAAATTATTTATTATTAAAAGCAAGCTTGTACGTAAAAATACTTATACGTAGTCTATTTTAAAATCATTATAAATAACAGCGAAATGGTTGTAGTTCTTTTGTAATTGCGTTATTTTTGTCTAATTTTTTAAAACAAACTACTTAAACACTTATGGCACAATCTGCACTATTGAATGCTTCCATCTTAAAGAAAGTAGCTATGGCTCTTTCGGGAATATTCTTAATCACGTTTTTAGCGTCGCATGTTTCCTTAAATTTCATTTCTATTATTAGTGAAGACGTTTTTAATGAAGCTTCTCACTTTATGGGATACAATCCGCTAATACAATATGTAATGCGACCAGTTTTGGCATTCGGGGTAATTTTCCATTTCATAATGGGATTTGTACTTACGGCTCAAAACAGCGCGGCAAGACCAATTGCATATGCAAAATACAATGGAGCGGCAAATGCTTCTTGGAGTTCTAGAAATATGATTATTTCTGGATTGGTTATTTTAGCATTCTTAGGATTGCATTTTTATGATTTTTGGTTTCCTGAAGTTAACTATAAATATATAGCAGGAGAGGTACCAAATGCTACAAGGTATTATGGAGAGTTAGTTCACAAATTTCACGATCCAATTCGTACAGCATTGTACTGTGTGTCTTTTGTCCTTTTAGGATTCCACTTATGGCACGGGTTTGCATCTTCTCTTCAATCTGTAGGGATGCACAATAAATATTCAAGATTTTTAGCAAAAGTAGGTTACGGGTTCGCAGTTGTTGTTCCTCGTTGCTTTCGTAATTATCGCATTATTTCATCATTTCAATAATTAATATCAATTATAATGGCATTAGATTCAAAAATTCCAAATGGTCCTATAGCGGATAAATGGACAAATTATAAAGATCATATTAATTTAGTAAATCCTGCTAACAAGCGTAATTTAGATATTATTGTAGTTGGTACAGGTTTGGCTGGAGGTTCTGCTTCTTGCTACTCTGGCTGAGTTAGGATATAACGTAAAAGCATTTTGTTTCCAAGATTCTCCTCGTCGTGCGCACTCTATTGCGGCACAAGGGGGTATCAACGCGACAAAAAATTATAAAGGTGACGGTGACTCAGTTTACAGATTGTTCTACGATACTGTAAAAGGGGGTGACTACCGTGCACGTGAGGCAAACGTTCACCGTTTGGCTGAAGTTTCTGCTAATATTATTGACCAATGTGTGGCTCAAGGGGTGCCATTGGCTCGTGAATATGGCGGACTTTTAGATAACCGTTCTTTTGGAGGAACTTTGGTTTCTCGTACATTTTATGCACAAGGACAAACTGGACAACAGTTATTGTTAGGAGCTTATTCTGCAATGAACCGTCAAATTGGTCGTGGAAAAATTAAAATGTACAACCGTCACGAAATGCTTGACATTGTAATCGTTGATGGAAAAGCGAGAGGTATTATCGCTCGTAACTTAATCACTGGAGAATTAGAAAGACATTCTGCTCACGCGGTAGTAGTTGGTTCTGGAGGATACGGAAACGTATTTTTCCTTTCAACAAATGCTATGGGAAGTAATGCAACAGCGACTTGGAAAATTCATAAAAAAGGAGCGTTTTTCGCAAATCCTTGCTACACACAAATTCACCCAACATGTATTCCGGTTTCAGGAGATCACCAGTCAAAACTGACTTTGATGTCTGAATCTTTGCGTAATGACGGTCGTATTTGGGTTCCTGCAAAATTAGAAGATGCTCAGGCAATTCGTGAAGGAAAGAAAAAAGCAACTGATTTAGCTGAAGCAGATAGAGATTATTTCTTAGAAAGAAGATATCCTGCATTTGGTAACTTAGTTCCTCGTGACGTTGCGTCTCGTGCGGCTAAAGAAAGATGTGATGCTGGTTTTGGAGTTAACAAAACAGGTGAAGCAGTTTACTTAGATTTCGCGCGAGCAATTAAACGTTACGGAACTGAAGATGCTTACGTAAAAGGTTTAGATGATAAAGATCTTGCTTTGGTAACTAAATTAGAGTCGCAATCGTGAAAAGTAAATACGGAAACTTATTCCAAATGTATTACAAAATCGTCGATGAAGATCCTTATACAACACCAATGATGATTTACCCAGCGGTTCACTACACAATGGGTGGAACTTGGGTTGATTATAACTTGATGACTACAATTCCTGGATGTTTCTCTATTGGAGAATCTAACTTCTCTGATCACGGAGCAAACAGACTTGGAGCTTCTGCTTTAATGCAAGGTTTAGCTGATGGATATTTTGTATTACCTTATACTATTGGAGATTACTTAGCTCCAGATATTAAAATGGGAGAAATTTCAACAGATTTACCAGAATTCGTTGAAGCTGAGAAAGCAGTTGTTGATCAAATTAATAAATTTATCAATAATAACGGTAAACATTCTGTAGATTATTTCCACAAAAAATTAGGAAAAATCATGTGGGATAAAGTAGGTATGGCTCGTAACGCTAAAGGTTTAAATGAAGCTATCGAAGAAATTGTCGCTTTACGTGAAGAGTTTTATAAAGATGTAAAAGTTCCTGGAAGCGCTTTCGAATTTAATCAGGAATTAGAAAAAGCGACTCGTGTTGCCGATTTCTTAGAATTAGGAGAATTGTTCGCGAAAGATGCTTTACACCGTAACGAATCTTGTGGTGGTCACTTCCGTGAGGAATACCAAACAGAAGAAGGAGAAGCACTTCGTGATGATGATAATTTTGCATACGTTGCGACTTGGGAATACAAAGGAAAACCAAGTGATGCCGTATTACACAAAGAACCTCTTAATTACGAAAACATTAAATTAGTTCAAAGAAGCTATAAATAAGAAATTGGTCGAAAGTCCAAAGTCTTAAAGTCAAAAGACAAATATGTCTCAAGCGACTTCCGACTTTCGACTCTATGACTTTCAAACTAAAACGGTATGAAACTTACATTAAAAATATGGCGTCAAAAAAACGCCCAAGATAAAGGAGGGATTGTAGAATATCCTATCGATGGAATCGAACCAGATATGTCTTTCCTTGAAATGCTTGACGTTCTTAACGAACAATTAATCAACAAAGGAGAAGAGCCTGTAGCATTTGACCACGATTGTCGTGAAGGAATCTGCGGAATGTGTTCTTTGTTTATTAACGGAGAAGCGCATGGACCAGACAGAGGTGTTACAACTTGTCAATTACACATGCGTATGTTTAAAGATGGTGATACGATTTTTATCGAGCCATTTAGAGCAAAAGCTTTCCCTGTAATTAAAGATTTAGTGGTTGACAGAAGTTCTTTTGATAGAATTCAACACGCTGGTGGATTTATCTCTGTAAACACTTCAGGAAATACAATCGATGCGAATACGATTCCAGTCAACAAACATGATGCAGATAAATCATTTGATGCTGCTGCTTGTATTGGTTGCGGAGCTTGTGTTGCAACTTGTAAAAACTCTTCGGCAATGTTATTCGTTTCTGCAAAAGTTTCTCAATATGCATTATTGCCACAAGGTAAAGTAGAAGCAGTTGACCGTGTATTAAACATGGTTCACCAAATGGATTTAGAAGGTTTCGGAAACTGTACAAATACAGGAGCTTGCGAAATCGAATGTCCAAAAGGAATTTCACTTGAGAATATCGCACGTATGAACCGTGAGTATTTAGCGACAAGTTTAAAAGGGTAATTTATCTTTTTTATATACAATCAAGGAGCTTTCTCAAAAGAATAGCTCCTTTTTTTTGGGGTAAGCTTCGGAGAAGCGAAATATTTATAGCTAAGAATAAAGTTTATAATATAAAGCTCCAGCGGAGCTGACATATTTTTTGCAATTTACAACATATGTCGCTCCGCTGGAGTTTTTTCTACATGTCTTATTATCTATAGATATTGTATCCCGCTGGGTTTTTGCAAAAAGAATAATATTATATAATACTCTGTCCAATCAAAAGAGTTATTCTTTTAATCAAACCCTTTATTATTTCTACTCATGATACAATTGCGAAGATGTGATTTCTTCTTTCTTTTGACCTTCTTTCTGAATAAAGCAGTTTAAAATTGTGCCCCCAGTCAAGTCAAAGTAGCTGATGTTGAGTTTATGAAAACCTTTCTCCAATTTAACAGCCCCATAAGCTTCATTCGCCCAATGAATGCCGTCATTATTTACAATTAGTTCGTCATCTATAAAAAGCTTTGATCCGTCGTCTGAAAGCGTTGAAAAAGTGTAATTTCCTGCTTCAGGTATAAAGATGCACCCACTAAATTTTAGACCGATATAGCGCTCTAATTTGGTTTTCCATTTTTTCAGCACTTATTTTACTTTCTAAAATTCCAGAAGCAACAGGTTTGGATAACTCTAAATCCTGAACCTGCTGAAATGTTCCAGTATAATATTCAAATTTTAAACCTTTTTTCTTGGGTTGAATTCCTAAAGCTGGCTTCAAATCTGGATTGCGAACAATGATTTTTGTTAATTGAACTTCTTTTCCGCTTTCGCTGATTTGAATCGTTTTGATGATTCTATATTCTCCTTTTGGAATATGTATCGTTACAGGTTTTTGGTATAATTCTGCCGTTTCATCTGGATTATAACCGTCAATCGTATAAAAAATCTTTCCGTTTTTTAAGGTTGTTTTTAAATATAAAATATATTTTGATGCAATTAATGCCGTTTCATCAGAACCAAAAGGTGTCGGAACTTTATACAATCGATTTTCCAATTCCAGTTTTTCTAGATGATATGGTAATTGATTTTGAATAAAATGGTTGTAATTTTTATTCGGAGTTTCGGTCCAAGCGATTTCTGCTAAAGCGAAAATTCTTGGATACAGCATATAATTTAATTTTGCAGGACTAGTCAAATATTCCGACCAAAGATTGGCCTGAACTCCAATAATATACTTTTGCTCCTCAAAACTTAAACTGTCAACGGGAGTTGCATTGTAATTGTAAATTTTATCTAAAGTGCTCAATCGTCCTACTGTAAGCGGTTCGTTTGGTGAATACCCTTGATTGTAATCAAAATATACGGTGCCTTCTGGAGTCATCACAACGGGATGTTTCAATTTTGCGGCGTGAATACCGCCCGATTCTCCACGCCAAGACATAACTGCTCGCATTTGGCGCAAGGTCGCCTTCCAGAATTTCGTCCCAACCAAAAATCTGTCTTCCATTGGCATTTAAGAATTTTTCAATTCTTTTAATGAAATAACTCTGCAATTCGTGTTCGTCTTTTAAGCCTAATCGTCGCAATTCGTTTTTGGCAATTCGGGCACATTTTCCATCTGGTTTTTGGGCATTCGTCTCCGCCGACATGAATATTTTTACTTGGAAACAATGCCATTACTTCCGTTAAAACGTCTTCTAAAAAAGTAAAAGTTTCCTCTTTTCCTGCGCAGAAAACATCTTCAAATACACCCCAAGATTCTACAACTTTATAATTTCGATCTGGAAAACAGGCCAGATTTGGGTAAGCTGTTATTGTCGCAGAAGCGTGTCCCGGCATTTCAATTTCCGGAATAATATTCACATAATTTTCTTCCGCAAATTTTACTACCTCTTTGATTTCTTCCTGAGTATAAAATCCTCCGTATGGATTTCCGTCAAAGAAAAATGGTGCTCTTTCGAATTTATTTCCCACTAATGTCTGTGCTCTTTTTGAACCGATTTCGGTAAGTTTTGGGTACTTTTTAATTTCAATTCTCCACCCTTGATCGTCTGTTAGATGCCAATGAAAGTTATTTAATTTATAGCTGGACATTTGTCTGATAAAATCTTTTATAACAGCAATAGAGAAAAAATTTCGGGAGACGTCTAAATGCAGGCCTCGGTAAGAATATCGGGGTTGATCTTCGATATTTATGCAAGGAAGTTTTATTTCGTCGCCTGAAATTTTATTTGGAAGAAGCTGTAGTAAAGTTTGTACCGCATAAAATAGTCCTTCTTCTTTTCCAGCAACAGTAATTTTGTTCGAAGTAATTTCAATTTTATACGCTTCTTTTGAATTGAAATTTACATTCGTATTAAATTCAACTTTGATATTTGATTTCTTTGAAGAGGTTTGAAAATTGAATGCCGATTCTAAAATTTTAGCCGATTTGGATTCCTTTTCGCTGTAATTTTTATTTGTAAAACTGACTTGAATTTTTCCATTTACGCGAATGCTGTCTCCTGTTAATTTATACGAATTTGGTGCTGGAATTATAGTTTTGTTTTCTGGAAGATTTTGAGCACTTCCGTTTAAAAAAGACAGCGTAAAAAGTAAAAGAAGAAATTTTTTCATAAGAGAAAAACTTTAGATTTTAATAAAAAGGAATTTTAAAGATAGATAAAAGGTCTTAAAACGTAATTATTTAGAATTTTTATTGTCAATAGAGCTTTTGGTTTCGATGAATTATTACTGAAATGTTTATTTTTGTAAATAGAAAAAAACAATCGGCATGAGCACAGAAAATGAAGTTTTAAATTACAGTAAAGAAGAACGTAAAAATCATATTCTAAAAGAGATCAATCTGCACACACGTGTAAGTTTTGAAACTCTTTCTGCTAAGCTTGGTGTTTCAGAAGATACTGTACGCCGTGATATTAATGAACTTGATGCTGATTTACTTTTAATTAAAGTAAAAGGCGGTGCGATGACTAAAGGTTATCACTATTCTTCATCTAACCAGACTTATGCTGTTGAAGCAAAGCAGGTTATTGCGCAAAAAGCAGTCGGCCTTCTTCATGACGGAATGGTTTTAATCGTTGATGGAGGAACTACCATTCGCGAATTCATTCGATTAATTCCAAACGATCTTAATTTGACCGTTTTTACGATTACTGCTTTAACAGCGGTACAACTTTTAGATAAACCAAATATCAAAACCATCATGATTGGCAGCGACATTTCTTCATACAGTCAAATGTGTGTGAGCGGAGAAGCTTTTCATCAATTGGCTAACATAAAAGCAGATCTTTTGGTTCTTGGAACAAATGCTTTAGATATAGATGGTGGTTATTCTGATTCTGACTGGGAAACCGTTCAGGTTAAAAAAGCAATGATTCAGGCGTCTAAAAAAACAGCGGTTTTAACGATTACAGAGAAATTAAATACGGTTCTTAAAATGAAAATCGCTAGTTTGTCTGAGATAAATTATGTTATTACCGAAGAAGAACCAAATGATAAAAAACTAAAATCATACAAAGAGAATTTTCTGAGTCTGACTGTCATTTAATCCCAATGTTTTACTAGAAAATCAATCCAATTTTGATGAAAGATCTTTTTTTAAATCTTCATCAGCATAACCATGATTTTTAAATAGCAATACTAATTTCTGCAAGTCAGCAATGGTGTCTAAATCGTACGGACATTGTTCAGTTCCAAAAGCGCCGTCAAGATCAGAACCAATTCCGATATGATTGGCATTTCCGGCAAGCTGGCAAATGTGATCCATGTGTCTAAAAGCGGTTTCCAGACTGCAGTTCATTTTCTTCGGATCAGAAATGCCTCTTTCCCAATTCGGAACCATCATCCAAGCGTCTAAAGCGCCTCCAATAACCGCTCCTCTCGAAACTAAAGCTTTAATCATTTCATCACTGTATTGACGGTTATGATTGACTAATGCCCTGCAATTGTTATGACTTGCCCAAACGGCGCCGTTAAAATGATCCAAAGCCTGCCAAAAAGCATCATCGCATAAATGGGTTGCATCGAGAATAATGTTCAAACGCTCCATTTCTTTTAATAAATCAATGCCGTTTTGCTTCATTTTTCCAGTTGCATCAGTTCCGTTTGCATATCTTCCAGGACCATAATGTGCTGGACCAACAGCTCTTAATCCGTAATTATAGGCTTTTTCCAAATAAGAAATATCAACAATTGAGTCGGCTCCTTCCAAACTCAAAATATATCCAATTGGTTTATTGTCATTTGGAGTTCCATTATTCCATAAATCAAAATGTTTTAAGAGTGATTTTTTGTCTGTAATTGAAGTCAGTTCTCCCGCTTCTTCCATCGCTTTGTACCAAGCGATTTGTCCTTGAGTCTGCGCCCAGGCTTGTTCTGGCGAATTCCATCCTGGAATTATACTATCTGGTTTTACAAATCGTGCAATTTGAGTAGCAACTACAATTCCGATATTGCCGCGACGAAGATCAGGAAAAGAGACCGTTGCATGCTCGCGGTCTGGTTTGTCTGTCATTCCTTTTTCTAACCGGCGTAAAGTAGTAACATTGTTTCTCAAATCCCGATTCCATTCCATCGCATTCATGCTGAGGTCTAAATGAGCGTCTAGTATAAACATAGCGTTTTAATTTAAATAGTATTTTTTCGACCTCGTGCACCCACAGGCCATTGGGTATAAAGTCTGCTGTTTTTTATTGACCACTTGAAGAGTATCATATAAGGCCACGGTCGGACAGACATGATACGGTTTTGCATAAATAATATCTCCAATTTCATATTCGTTTTCACCTTTATTTTCTACAATCAAATGTTCTTCAGAATGTGCGGTTGGAATTAAATTTTCATCATTTAAAATAACCAGTCTTTTATTAATCGGATTTTCTGATGAAACAGCTTTATAACCAATGTCTACACAAAATGTATTTTTTGTTGGTTTAGAAATAATGGTTCCAACAATTACTAAAGCAGCTTTAAAATCTTGTTCCGGAAGATGAATTTCATAATTAGAATCCCAAAAAACAAAAGTACCTGGACTGCATTCTACATTTTCCTGCGAGGCATAAAACGGAAAAGTATTAGAACCGCCGGCAACAATTTTCAAATCATAATCAAATTCATTTTGTGTCTTTTCAACTTTCCTTAAAATCTGTTCAAATGCTTTTGAAGCTTCTAAATTCCTTTCTTCAAGATTTCCTTTTAAATGGCCGTCATAAATATGAAAGCCTTTAAAATGCAGGTTTTCGAGTTTTGAAATAACATGAATTAACTCTGTCCAATCTTCTGAAATTGGAAAACCAGTTCGGTTCATTCCAGTATTCAAATCCAAATAAACAGATAAAACAAGATTATTTCTTTTGGCAGTTTCATTTAAAGCAAAAGCCGTTTTTTGATTGTCTATAATAGTTGAAAAATGAATTTCGGGAAATTTTTTAATTAGCAAAATCCATCTTTCTGCTTTTAATCCAACTGGCTGATACGCCAAAAGAATGTCTTCAATTTTTTGATTGGCGACAAGTTCGGCTTCAGAAATGGTAGCACATTTAATTTTCTTAACATTATAAATCTTAAAAAGCTCTAAAATCGCAGCATTTTTATGTGTCTTAATATGCGGACGTAATTTTTGAGTGTCGCCTTTAACGTAAGAAATCAGACGTTCAATATTAGTTCGCACACGATCTTCATAAACTGCTAAAAACGGTGTATCGATAAGCGTTTCGGAGTTAATTTCCCACCAGTTCTTTTGCATAATTCTTGGTTTTTAGCAATTTATAAATGTCATTTTTTTTAAACACATAGAGACATAGATTTTGGATGCTTTTGAAAGGCGTTTCACTTGTTTTAATAAACATAGTCTTTGTGTAATGATTTGTTATTTATTTTAATCTTTTAAATCAAAAACTATATTTCTACGTGTTTAAAAACTAAATTAATACAATTCAAAAAGGGCTTCAACTTCCACAGGAATATTATCAGGAAGCGATCCCATTCCGACAGCGCTTCTAACTCCGATTCCGTTTTCTTGTCCCCAAACTTCTGCAAATAATTCGTTGCGACCATTGATAACATAAGGATGTCTAAGGAAATCAGAAGTGCAATTGACCATTCCGAGCACTTTTATAACTCTTTTTACTTTGGATAAACTTCCAAAATTGGTTACAATGGTTGATAACATGGTAAGGCCGACTTGTCTCATGACTAATTTTCCGGCTTCGATATCCATATCGTCTCCAACACGGCCAATAATTAAAGATTTGTCCTCTTGAACAGGTCCGTGACCAGACAGATATAAATATTTTCCGTCTACTAAATAAGGTTTGTAAATTCCTAAAGGCTGTGGAGCAGGAGGTAAAGACAAACCAAGACTTTCGAATTTTTCTTGCGGATTTAAACTCATAATTTTAATGTATTAAAGCGTTCAAAATAAAAATAAATACAATTCCTAAAACAGAAACCATTGATTCCATTACTGTCCAGGATTTAAAAGTGTCTTTTAGGCTGATATTGAAATATTCTTTGAACATCCAGAAACTGGGGTCGTTAACATGAGAACACATTAAACTTCCAGCTCCTACAGATAGTACAAAGAGATTGGGGTCTAGATCGTTTGATTGTAGTAAAGGTAGTAAAACGCTGGCAGTCATTAAACCAGCCGCTGTTGCAGAACCTACGCAGATACGAATAATAGCCGCCATAATCCAAGCTAATAAGAAGGGGTGAATAGTAACTTGGTTTAAAGCGACAACTATCGTTTCGTTTACGCCGCTTACAATCATAACTTCTTTGAGACAGCCGGCGCCTCCAACTATTAAAACAATTAAAGCAACATCTTTTATGGCCTGCGTATAATCATCCATAACAGAAGACATGCTTCGATTCATTCTAATTCCTAAAGTATACGTGCACAAAAGCAGTGACAACAGCATAATAATACTTGGATCTCCAATAATTTTGCAGATAGCTATTAATTTTTCATTATCTGAAATAAGCGGAAGTAAAGACGTAACTGTTAATCCGAATACTGGAAATAGGGCAGAGAATAGGCTTATGCCAAAACCAGGCAGTTTTCCTTCATTTGTTATTTCTTCGACATTTAAGATTTCGTGATCCGATTCTGTTTTTATATTTTTAAAACGGGTAGAAAACCATAAACCCGCAATTAAGATAGTCGGAATGGCAATTATGATTCCGTATATCAAAACCAAACCAATATCTGCTTTTAAAATACTGCTCAATGCCATAGGAGAAGGATGCGGGGGAAGAAAACCATGCGCAACAGAAAGTGAAGCCAGCATTGGAATTCCCAAATAAACTTTTGATAATTTAAATTGATGTGCGACAGAGAAAATCAGCGGTACTAAAAGCACAAAACCAACGCTGTAAAAAAGCGGAATTCCGATAATAAATCCAGTAATCATTAATCCTAACCGAACATATTTTCTTCCAGTCCAATTCATAACCGTTTTAGCGATCACTTTTGCGGCTCCAGACGAAACGGCAAGTTTGCCAATACAAGTTCCAAAAACAATAATTAAAGTAATTGAACCCAGCATTTCGCCAAGTCCTTTTTGCAAAACGGGAGAAATAGTTTCTATTGGTAAACCGAGAAAAAGCGCCGCTAAAAGTGAGGTGATAATAAACGCGATAAAAGGATTTATTTTAAACCAGGCAATCTGTAAAATCAAGAAAACAATGCATGCTGTGAGAATAAGAATGCTCATGGTTTGTGGTTGGTTTTTAGTTACTTATAATTGTGGTTGGAATTCCAAATATATAAAATATTTTTACATATCGCATTTTTTTTGCAAAAACTGCGTTTTTTTTGCAATGTTAATGTTAAAATTACCGAATGGTACACAAAGAATACAGTGATGTTTTCTACCTTTATATAAAAATATACTGAAATGAAAATTGCTTTAATCCAAACGGAACTCTTCTGGGAAAATGCTTCTAAAAATCGAGAAAAATTTGATTTAAAAATAGCTGAAATTGTTTCAGAAGTAAATTTAATTGTACTTCCCGAAATGTTTTCGACTGGATTTACCATGAATCCTTCTGAAATTGCAGAAACCATGCAGGGAGAAACGATCGAATGGATGAAAATAAAAGCAAAGCAAAAAAATGCTGCGATAACAGGAAGTTTAGTTATTACAGAAAATGGAAACTATTACAATCGTATGGTTTTTGTTTTTCCTTCGGGCGAAATTCAATATTACGATAAAAGACATTCTTTTTCTTTAGCAGGAGAAGACAAGGTTTATAGCCGAGGGAACGAAAAGGTGATTGTGGAATATTTGGATTGGAAAATCTGTCTGCAGGTTTGTTACGATTTACGATTTCCTGTTTTTGTACGAAATGTAGAAAATTATGATCTGGTCCTATATGTTGCCAATTGGCCAAAAGTGCGAATTAATGCTTGGGATGCTTTGCTAAAAGCGCGTGCGATAGAAAATTTATCTTTTGTAATCGGGGTTAATAGAGTTGGATTAGATGCGAATGATTACGAACATAATGGCCATTCTCAGGCGATCGATTTTTTAGGGAATTATATCGTAGAACCACAAGAAAAAAATGGTGTTTTTATCTTGGAATTAGATAAAAACACCATGTATGAAACCCGCAGTAAATTGGATTTTTTAAGCGATAAAGATCAATTTGAAATTAAGCTTTAAAACGCTTTCCGTTTCTTCTCTGCGTCTTTTTTCTTTTTGTCGTCTATTTTTTTCTCGACCTCTGGGTTAAACGGAATGCTTAAATCAATTGTTTCATTTCGATCCCAGTTTGCGCGCACATCAAATTCTTCCTGATTATAATACACTTCTTCAGAATATCGTTTTTCTAGGAAACTACCCGTATCATAAAGCTTGTTTTTATTATCATCATAAATTATACGAACGGTAAAAATTTCAGGCTGTAATAAGTTGAATTCTAATGTTGTTGCTCCTTCAGAATATTCGCTGGCCAAAACAACATCTCCTTTTTTATTAGTTAATTCAACAATTATAGGAAAACGTTTTACATTCTTTAGATTCAGAATTATATTTCCGTAATCGGCTACTTCTTTGGTCGTTAATTTGATTGATAAAGTATCATTTGTCTTTTCGTAGAAATCAGTCAAAGCACCTGGTAAGAAGGTGAAATTGTATTTTTCTAAAGGTTCTTTTTTGAAATCAACATATAATTTTTGATCAAATTCATCGTATTCGGTTGTGTATTCCACAGCAGTAGAATCTTTGTTGACAAGCAGGATTTTAGATTTGTCAAATTTTACCAATGGAGTTTCTGTTTCCAAAGTAAAACGTTCTCTAAAATTAATTGTTCCGTTTTGCACTGGTTTAATGTTAAGAGTATCCTTTTTAAGATCTTTAATTTTAAAAGTGAATTTCTTATTGTATTTGTCTTTATCAACTTCCAGAGATAGAGAATCAACTTTTAAAGGTTTATACCAAACCTGAAGCGAGTCTTTCTTTGGAAATTGCGTAACAATAGTTTCTAAAACTTCAGTATTATTTCTTAGAACAATTTTTGGTTTGTTATTTTTAAAATTCTGCTTTCCTTCATACGGAAGTAATAATCTGTTTCCCGAAGCCTGAATTGGTTTAAATGTCTTTAAAGGAAGTGTTTCTTTAAATAATTCTACATCATAAACAGAATCTGTTGGAATAGTAATGTAGTTTTTTAAGAAACCAATTTTATCATCTTTCGGATTAAATTTATTGTTGTCGCCTTTGTCTTTTAAGGCAACCAAAAGATATTTTCCTTCTTTAAGATTTTCAAATTGGAAAGTTCTCATACTGTCCAAAGTATTGGTGATATAGCGAGGAAAATCTTTGTAAATAACAGAATCTTTAAATTTATCATTTACTTCATAAAGCATTACCGAAACAAAATTATCTACATGTTTTTCGTAAGAATCCTTGATACGCCCATTAAGTTTAAGCGAATCAATATGCGATCCAGTCGAGAAAACATACTTAAATTGATTCAAAGCATTTCCTTCGTTGTTGTCTTGAATTGCCTGCCCAAAATTTAAACTGTAAGTTGTGTTTGGCAGTAAAGTATCTCGAATCTCAATCTTTATAAATTTGCTTACGGTCTGAGGTGTAATTAAAGGCTCGTTTTTAAACGGCGACGAAATAATCAGCTGTTTATTAGTGTTTTTCAGTTTAATATATTCATCAAAATTTAAAGTGATAGTGTTTCCTTTAAAATTGGTGCTGTAATTTTCTGGAAAACTCGATACCAAAACTGGTGCTAAAGTATCTTTTAAACCGCCGGTAATACTGCCTCTTTTAGCGCAGACTTATCATTGAGATTAGAATTATAAAGGAAATATATTTTAGAGTGTTTTTCAACATAACGGTTTTCAAATTTGATTGCACAAAATAACGATTATATTTGCTTTAATTGAAATTTTTTATCCATTTATTAGGATTTACAACTTTTGCATTTCTTCTGTATTTTTTAGGGTTTTGAATATTTTAGACAGTCATAATTTCTTACTTTTGATTTCAAATGTAATTTTCTAAGTTTTGTTAAAGCGATTTTTTTCAATTTTATGCCTCTTTTTACTGCTTTCTTGCAGTAATAGCGAAAAGCCAGTTATATCCTTTTATTATTGGAAAACAATATTCAAGCTTTCAAAAACGGAGAAAGAAGTTTTGACTGAAAACAATGTTCAAAAGCTTTATATTAGATATTTTGATATCGGACTTCATCCAGAAACAAAATTCCCAATTCCGATTAGTCCAATACGTTTTGAAGAAAATCCGCAAAAATATACGATTGTCCCAATTGTCTTTATTCAGAATAAAGTAATGTCTGCGACTAAAATTAGATGTGAATGATTTAGCACAGAAAACATTTAATTTTATTGAACAGATCAACACGAAAAATAAAATTTCTTGTGATGAAATTCAAATTGACTGCGATTGGTCTTTGAATAGCAAAGACAATTATTTGAAATTTATAGAAGTTTTTAAAAAGCTTTCGAAAAAGAAACTTTCGGCAACAATTCGACTGCATCAGGTGAAATATTTTAAAAAGACAAAAATTCCAAATGTCGATTCTGGAGTTTTGATGTATTATAATATGGGATCGATTGCACCAGATTCTCTCAATTCTATTTACGATCAGAAAACGGCATCAAAATATCTGAAAAGTATAAAGAAATATCCGCTTCATCTGAATTTGGCATTTCCAATTTATTCGTGGGGAGTTCATATTAGAAATAATAAAGTAATTGGACTTCGCTCAAAAATAGATGTAAAAGAGCTGATGCAGGATTCAAATTTTGAAAAAACACAGTCCAATTTTTTCACAATAAAACAATCTAATTATAAAAATGGTGTTTTTTATGAAGAGAACGATCTGCTGAAAATAGAAGAAATTAAAAAAGACGATTTAAAACAAATGGCAGAAGATTTGGATGAAAATCTGCCTGAAAAACCAAACGAAATTATATTTTACGATTTAGACGAATTCAATTTAAACAATTATGAAAAGAATATTTTTGAACAAGTTATTTCTAAGTTTTAGCCTTGCTTTACTTTCCATATACGGAATTATTTATGCTTGTGCCGGCGGAGACGACTGGGATTTCTTTGGATACAATTCTAATTTTACGCCAGAAACTTTTGCCGACAAATCGTATTCGCCCCTTTTTCTTTCGGGCGGCATTTTTTACGGAATTGGTTTTGATACCCAGCACAATTCCCGTTTTAATGGAAACATAAAATCAGACTGGGCAGATTACCTAAAAGGAAAAGCGGATACCACAACGGTAAATTACTTTTTGATTGGAGATGAAAAACCTAGATATTATTCTGATGAGAAAGACAAGATTAAAAACAAAGAAGAAATAAGCGATCTTCATGTTTTTTATAAAAGTAAAAAGGAGAATAAAAGTTCTCAAAAATGGGGGAAGAAACTTAATTTGAAAGACGATAAGATTAAAAATTTTATAGAGTTTTTATATTTAGCCCAAAAAATTGAAACCGTTTCTATAGGCGAGGATTATTGGAGTTACGATCCCGTTGTAGCGAAAACTTTCAACGATGCGAAAATGATTCAGTCTATAGAAAATGTTTATAACACTTTGTCTGATCCTTTTTTGAAAAATAGATATTGGTTTTTGACTATGAAAGCTCGTTTTTATAGTAATGACAAACAAAAAGCAATTGACTTTTTTAATAAAACAGAAAGTTCTGCTCGCAAAAAATACGTTGTATTATCGCGCTTTGGCCTATGTTGCGGGAATCAATTACAAGCAGAAAAAATATGCCGTTTCTAATTATTTATATGCGCAGGTTTTTGATAAGTGCCCAGAATTACGTGTCGTAACGGCGTATAGTTTTCATCCAAAAAATGAATCGGACTGGAATAAATCTTTGGCAATGGCAAAAAACAACAGTGAAAAAGCGGCGCTTTGGGCAATTCACGGTTATTATAAAGATGAAAAACAAGCCATTGAAAAGATTTATGAACTGGATCCAAAAAGTGAACATTTAAATTATCTGGCAACCAGATTGGTGAATGCGCTGGAACAAAAAATCAATAATTCTTTTCAGCAGAATGCAGGAGAAAATCAGCCGATGAAACCGCAGACGATTGCCGAAAATAAAAGTGAAAACAAAGCAAAAATTGACAACAGTGCACTTGATTTAATTGCTAAAATAGCTGCATGACAGGAAATACAGAAAAACCATATTTATGGGATATTTCATTGGGATATCTTCAGACGCTGAAAGGCGATTATGCCAATGCAGATAAGAGTTATACTAAAGCAGTAAAAACACTGCCTAAAACACAATTAGCAACGTACCAAATTCGATTGTTGCGTTTTGTAAACAACTTGAGCAAAATCGATAAACTGGATGATACCAACGTAAAAACAGTTTTAGCCGATTTGAATTGGATTTATTTTGAGTTGCCAAAGACATATAAAGGAAGTGAGTTTCGTTATCAAAACGCTTTTCAGTGGAGTAAAAATTATTTGGCGACTTTGTACAAATCAAAATCAAATCCTGTAATGGCAGAATTGTTTAATGAATCTCGCTACAGTTATTGGAACGATGGAAATTCATTTTATGATAATGAAAAAGAACTGCTGGCAATGAAAGCTTTTTTAGAAAAGTCTAATAAAAATGAAATTGAGAAAATTGGTGCTGGAATTTATAGTTTGAAATTAAAAGACATTAATAATTTTCAGGCAGTTCAGGCGACTTTTAGAAATAAAATTCCAGAAGCAATTGAATTTTTGAAACAAGCAGATTCGGTTCAATATTTTAAGTTTTTAGGAAATCCGTTTAACGGAAGTATAAAAGACTGCCACGATTGTGATCATGTCGCTTATCAAAAAAGAAAATACACTTATATGGATTTCTTGACGACGATAAAATCAATGCAGGATAAATTGGCCCAAAAAGAAGATGTGTACACCAACAGCCTTTTGCTAGGAAATGCTTTTTATAATATTTCTCATTTCGGAAACGGAAGAACGTTCTACGAAATTAATATTGTAGGTTACGGATCAAGTCCGTATTCGTTTAGAAATGCAATGAAAGAAATGATTACGAATAATTCAGTGTCGAAAATGTATTATCAAAAGGCTTTCAAGCGGCTTCTAACAAAGAACAAAAAGCGAAATGTTTGTATTTGATTTCAAAATGCGAACGAAACGATTATTACAATAAAAAGTACAGCGCTATAAACAGTTATTGGGACATTCAAGACGATAAAGTTAATTTTATTGCCTGGAATTCTTTTAAAGCTTTGAGAAAAGACTATTCAGATACGAAGTATTATCAAGATGTAATTGCAGAATGCGGTTATTTTAATACTTATGTGAACCAATAAATTAGAAACAATGGTAAACAAAATAGAACATATCGGAATTGCGGTAAAAAATATGGGCGATGCCAATATTTTGTTTGAGAAAATGCTCGGCGTTCCGTCGTATAAAATGGAAGCTGTAGAAAGCGAAGGTGTTTTGACTTCTTTCTTTCAAACCGGAAATAATAAGATTGAACTTTTGGTGGCAACAAATCCAGAAAGTCCAATTGCAAAGTTTCTAGAGAAAAAAGGAGAAGGAATTCATCACATTGCATTTGACGTTGATAATATCGAAGCAGAAATTATCCGCCTGAAAAATGAAGGTTTTGTGTTGATAAATGAAATTCCGAAGAAAGGAGCCGACAATAAATTGGTCGTTTTTCTGCATCCGAAGAACACAAATGGTGTTTTGGTGGAGCTTTGTCAGGAAATTAAATAAAAAAATGTCATTTTAATTTTTAAATAAGATGTTGAAAATCAATTTCGTTTTTGAAATTCGGCAAAAGAATTAAAATTAAATACAAATGATGTCTTAAAATATTTGGAGTGAATGAAAAATAGTAGTAATATTGCATCCTCTAAACCGGTCCTATAGCTCAGCTGGTTAGAGCACCTGACTCATAATCAGGTGGTCCCTGGTTCGAGCCCAGGTGGGACCACAGAGAATACTTAAAAAGCCTTATAAACATTGTGTTTGTAAGGCTTTCTTTTTTTCTAGGGGACGAATTTTTTATAAAAAGTAAATTGAAGTGTTTATTGTTGAGAAAATCCTACTTTTGATTTAAAGATACTCAAAAACTAATATAAGTACTTATTCATGAACGATTTTCAGCCTAACTCTAACGTATTAACAAATGAGTTAATCGTAATAGCTAATAAATCTTGGCCTAAGCAATATTTTCGAGAAATTTCAGATATCGATGATATTAAAAATTTTTACAATTCTTCATATCAAAATTTTCAGTATGAAATTGAATTGATGTTAAATAAATATCATCCAGCATCATGGGTTAGAATTGCATATATACAATTGGAACTTTGGACGTTAAGGATGTTAGAAACAGATAGTCTAGATAAGGAATTGAAAGATAAAATACTTGTTTTTTCTCCGATTGGGAGGTATGGATGGAGATATGTTCTTGAAAAGTCATTAGAAAAAACTAATGATAGTATTGTTGAGTTATATGACGAACAACGCCCTAGTGATAATGATATAAGTAAAATGTTTACATTCTTACTAGGTTTAAGTTATTGTGCTGAAAATTCTAATTTTATGCATTATTTTAAAGAACAATTTAAAACAGCAAAGCTTATTTTTTCAGGAAATATTTATAAAAAATTTCCTGAAGTGGAAGAAAGCTCTAGGTTGTTTTTGGATGAATTAATTGATTATTATAAACACGAAAATATAGATTATAATCTAGTTCCGGAATTAAATTATATTGAGAATGAAGATTTGATGTCTCAGGTGGATTTACTATTAAATGATTATTTTGGTTTTTCTACAAATGAGGTAGAAATCGTAATTCAAGTTCTTAAAGAAAAAGTTGTTCCAGAAATTAGTGCTACAATTCTAGTAATGCCTACTGATGCATTAATATGTTTGCTTTCCGAATATACTTCTTTACCAGTAGAAAGAATTCTAAATTTAGTCAATTTTGTTTTTTTTGAGGTTAGTGATTTGAATTATGAAAAAAGAGACTACCTAAAAAAAAGCCAAAATAGTAGAATGCTAAATTTTGCAGGCTGTAAGTTTAATCTTGATGATAATTTTAAAACAATTTATGAAGATACTGCGTTAGAGGATGAAGGTATAAAATTATTTAAAAATCATTGTATTGTTTCTTTTGCTTTATTGTGGGAGTGGAAAATTAATTTTATTGAGAGATTAATTTTTGGAAAAAGAACAGATTTAAAAGAAATAAGTAATGATTTAAAAATTAGCATTACTAAAATTGAGGACTTCTTTCATCGCAATATATTTGAAAATAATATTAAGAATATTTTTTTAAATAGAGGACTTCCTTGTTTTTCTCTTGAGGAAGTTGAAAAGAAAAAATTGCCATGTGGTGAAATTGATGCTCTTTCGATTGATGACAAAAACAAAATAATATATGTGATAGAGGCAAAAAATATTGCTCCTGTTAAAGATGCTCGCGCTTCAGGTAAAACAATAAGCGACCATTATAAGCAAAAAAAATATCATGCTAAATTTTTGAAAAAGATTGATTGGGTAGAAGCGAATTATGATGCTCTGTCAAATTTTTTTAATATTCATATTTCTGAAGAATATAAAGTAGAAAAATATTTTGTTACGGGAGCTCCTAGTCCAATTAAATTTCTTGTCGCTGATTATACTGTGTTAACTTATTTTGAATTTTTGAATTTAATAAACAAAAAATATGAATCAAATTGATGTGGAAAAATATGATACAATTGTTGTTGTAACTACTAAAGAGGAAGTTGATAGTTCTGATTTTGGTAAAATTGTTGAATTCTATGATAGTATCTTGTTAGATGCAATAAATTTTGAGAATAAACTGTTTATTATGATTGAAGGTTATGATGATGATCCACGAGAGTTGTATGAAATTGAAGAGGTTCGAAATTATTTTTCTGTCTTAGATAGATTGTTTCCATACTGGTTTTATTTTTTAGCTAAGGATGTAGAAAAGTCAAAATCGCCTTTAGGTTTAGTTACATCTCTTTTAGTGCCTATTGTTTGTATACATAGTGAATCTCAAAGAAAGGATATAGAATTTGATATGGTGCAATTTTTGGAATTCTTAAAAAACCATTTTCATTATTTGAATGAATTAACAGATAAGTTGGGGCTTTCTGACGAGGAAAACATAAGGATAAGCATGTCAGTGAAAGAGCAGTTTAGTGATTTTTTATAATTAACTATAAAGGGAATATTGTTTTCTAATATTCCTTTTATTAGCATTATAATTAAATGCTCAATTGATAAAAAAAATATGAGCTATATTATTTTGTTCGAGAATTTTAGCAAATTCAGGATTAAGATTAATAAAATTTAAAACCATCTCAGTAATAATCTCCTGAACCTCTTCTCTTTCTTTTTTATCTTCAATTTCATCAGTTTTTTCTAAAATCTCATTAAATGATTGTCATTGTAAATCAAAATTGCTAATAAATATTCGCCAAGAATAATGTCTTCATTGTCTGAATTGAACGTCGCAAATTTTGTGTTTTCTGGCAATTCTTTTAGTTTCTTATTAAGGCTCATTTTTCTTTTATTTTATTAGTTATTGCTTTATTTTTATTATCCAATCTTTTATAAAGAGGTAATGTCTGTCGATTTAAGTTTATCATTTTTACATTTATCATAAGTCTATTGCTGTGGTCTTTTACTTCAAATTCTTTTAATGCGGCGTCCAGTTTTTTAAATTCTTCTACAAAACTAGAATCTGTGTAAAAATCGGTGTAGAGTTCTGAAACTTGGCGTGAACAGTTCCAGACCTGGAATTTAAATTTATCATTGTTCTTTGTGACATATTTTGTAGCGTAAGAAGCAATTGACCTAATGTTGTTTGAATTTAGTTCCCGAACATCAAAAGCGGAGGAGGGTTTGTAATTTTCATCTCTAGGAACTATACCGTTTTTATTTTGCAGATCAAGCCAGTAATTCCACCATTTTTTCAATTTTCCAATATTCGTTGGTAATCATGTGAAAGTGAATATTCGCTTTGAACATGTCGTTTTTTTGTTTGTCGTTCTGCAACCTACGGATTTTGTTTAATTTAAATTTTAGTATTTATAGGCTTTAACGGTAGTAAATACGGTAAAATACAATAAAAGTGATGAGGTTATTGGTGGTGCAGGTGGGACCACTACTTTAGAAATAGAAAGCCTTTACAGCAATGTAAAGGCTTTTTTATTGCTGTAAAATAAATTTGTAATATTATTCTATCAATTAAAAATGTATTTTTACTTTTTTGCAGAGAATAGTAAAACATGAAACTGAAACAAAAGGACAATAATTATTTCATTACTTCAAAAAAGACTTTTGAAGAAAATGCTGTTGATCCTGCTTTTGTAAAACAAGCTTTTGATTTTGCTTATGAAATGGTTTATGGAGAAGGATTTCATCGAATTTGCAGATCGGGCGGACAGTGGCACCGATCAGATAAAGAAATTTTTCAAAATACGTTTCAGGGCAAATTAGCAGAAATTATGCTGTATCAAAATTTGAAACTTCAAAATATAGATGTAGAAGCTCCAGATTTTAGTATTCATGGAAAAGGAATTTGGGATGAAACCGATTTAAAAGCAAACGGAAAATTTATCTGTGTAAAATCGGTCGCTTTCTTTTCTAATCTTTTTCTTCTGGAAACTAAAGATTGGGATTTTGAAGGAAGATATGTTCCGAATCATGATAATTTAAATATTGCTGTTTATGATTTTTTTGTTTTGGTGAGAATAAAGCCTGATATAAAATTTATTCTAAAAAAAAATCACCGAGAGTAAAGAAAATTTATGGCAGGAAATTGAAAAAACGGTTTGGTTTTATGATGTTCCTGGATGTTCTTCTATAGTAACAATTCGACATATTATTAAAAATCAATATGTTATTCCTAAAAATGCATTGCTGAATGCTAAAACCAAAATGGATGCGGCCAATTATTATATTCAGTCAGGCGATTTGCATCATTTGGAAAAATTGTATTCCGGTTTAAAAGAAAAATAGATTAAATTTATGTTTTAAAGACAAATTTAATCTTAACGAGTAATGGATAATTTAACTCCCGAACAGCGGAGAAAAAATATGCAGGCTATAAAAAGCACCGAGACAAAAGATGAAATAAGGCTTGCCAGGGCATTATGGAAACTGGGCTATCGATATCGAAAAAACAATAAAAAGATATTTGGAAAACCTGATCTAACTTTTGCAAAATACAAACTTGCTATTTTCGTCGACAGCGAATTTTTCCACGGAAAAGATTGGGAAGTGCAAGCAACTGCGTATAAAATCAAATCGAGAATATTGGATTCCTAAAATTGAAAGAAATATGAAGCGGGACGAAGAAGTAAATGCTTATCTGCTTTCTCAAAATTGGACTGTTATACGATTTTGGAGTAAACAGATTCAAAAAGAACTAGATCTTTGTCTTGCAAAAATTGAAGAGACAATTCTTCTTTTAAAGGATTGATTTTTTTTTGCTGTAAATCTGTACAATAATTTAGCTGTTTTGAAGTTAATACTTCATCTTTTGATCTTTCTTTATAATGTAAATATTTGTCAGTTTTTAGATAAAAAAGATAACTAAATATCTATTAGTTTCTTAAAATGAAAATTGTAAAAATCTAAACCTTGTTTTTTTACGTATTTTGGTAAATAGATGTTTTGCTTTGGTTTAAATGTTTCGTTTATTTTTTAAAATCAGGAAATTCCTATAAGGCTGTTTAGTAATTAAATAGTGATGAAAATGAGGTTTTTATGAGCTACAACGTTTTCTAAAAAGGTATTCGGCGGTTTAATAAAAAAAGTGTTAAAATTTGTTGTGTGTTTTTTGTTTTAAAAGTTGCTTTTCTTCAAAAAACTTATACTTTTGTCCCAAGATTTTGCAGATAAAACAGTATTTGTGCGAAATTTCTATTAAAGTAAATTTGTTAATAATTATAGCTTGCTGTTTACAACAGCTTGAATTTATGAAAAATCTAAAAGCCCCCTTTTTAGCAGTTGCGTTAATATTGTTTAATACTTCGTTTGTGTGTGCAGGTACGCGCCACCGCCGACTGCGCGTATGGCTAGTACCTCAGGTACAGATGATCCTGGCGATGATGGTATTGGAGGTGGGGCCGGTGAATTTCCAATAAATCAAAATATATTAATTCTATTAATAGGCGGTTTAGTTCTTGGATCGACTGTAATATATAAAAACACAAAAAAAGCTTCAAATTAATTTGAAGCTTTTTTTTTGAAATTCAAGAAACTATTTATTTATTGAATACAGTCTTGAAATATATTTTCCAACTACATCAAATTCTAGGTTGATTTTAGTCCCTACTTTGAAATCTCTAAAATTTGTGTGCTCGTAAGTATAAGGTATAATTGAGACACTAAATTCATTTTCCTTAGAATTTACAACGGTAAGACTTACGCCGTTTACTGTAATAGAACCCTTTTCTATTGTGATATTGTTTAGATTTTTGTCATATTCAAAAGTGTAATTCCAGCTTCCGTTGGCTTCTTCAATTTTAATACAAGTTCCGGTTTGGTCAACGTGCCCTTGTACAATATGCCCGTCCAGACGATCGCCAAGTTTCATTCCTCTTTTCTAAATTTACTACTTCACCCGCTTTCCAATCGCCGATATTGGTTTTTAAAATAGTTTCATCGATCGCTGTTACAGTATAAAGAGAATCTTTAATGGCTACGACTGTTAAGCATATTCCGTTATGCGAAACGCTTTGGTCTATTTTTAATTCGTTAGTGATCGAAGCGTCAACTGTTATGTGAAGATTATTTTGGTCTTTTTGAATTTCGTGAATCCTGCCGAGTGTTTCTATAATTCCTGTGAACATTGTAGTTTTATTTTACTAAATTTGCACATCAAAATTAGTAATAAATAAACTGAGCTCATGAATAAAAAAGCAGAAAATATAATTGTTGGAATTTCAGTAGGAGATTTAAACGGTATTGGAAGCGAAGTTATACTAAAAACATTCGAAGATTCTCGCATGTTAGAATTATGTACGCCGGTTATTTTTGCTAATGCTAAAATTCTTTCATTCGTTAAAAAAAGTTTTACATCGACAGTTCAATTTCACGGAGTTGATAAATTGGATCAAGTTATTCCCGGAAAAGTAAATGTTTTAAATCTTTGGAAAGAAGGAGTAGATATAAATTATGGAGCTAATGATCCTAAAATAGGAGAGTATGCTATAAAATCTTTCACCGCAGCAACAAAAGCCTTAAAAGATGAAGAAATAGATGTTTTAGTTACAGCGCCTATTAATAAGTATAATATACAATCTGAAGATTTTAAATTTCCAGGTCACACTGATTATTTAGATCAGCAATTAGAAGGCAATGCGCTGATGATGATGGTTCAGGATAATTTAAGAGTTGGTCTTATTACAGATCATGTACCATTGAATGAAGTTGCTTCTCATTTAACTGAGGAGTTAATCACTAAGAAAATAGAAACCATTAGAAAATCTTTGGTTCAGGATTTTAGTATTGTGAAACCGAAGATTGCAGTTTTAGGTCTGAATCCGCATGCTGGTGATGGCGGTGTAATTGGAAAAGAAGACGATTTGGTTTTAAAACCAACTTTGAAAAAAATATTCGAATCGGGAACAATGGTTTTTGGACCATTTCCTGCAGATGGTTTTTTTGGAAGCGGTCAATTTGAAAAATATGATGCTATTGTAGCAATGTATCACGACCAAGGATTGATTCCGTTTAAAACATTATCTTTTGGAAAGGGAGTTAATTATACAGCGGGTTTAGATAAGATTAGAACTTCTCCAGATCACGGTACAGCCTATGATATTGCTGGAAAAGATATGGCAGATTACAATTCATTTACAGAGGCAGTCTATCTTGCAATAGATATTTTTCGCTCTCGTAATCAGTATGAGGAGATTAGTCAAAAACCTCTTAAAATAAAAGAAAAACAGTTATAAACAAAAAAAGGTGAATAAGATTATTAGATTTATAATAATTTTATATCTTTGCACCCCAATTCAGACATCTAGTTTTAGAACTGAATTGATCAAATTGATGTTGAAATGAGCAAAACAAAAGAATTTTTAATTCCTTTCGTAGGATTAAAACTAGGAAAACACCATTTTGAGTATCAGATAAATAACACGTTCTTTAAGGACTTTGATTACGATGAGTTTCAAAGTTCAGATATTAAAGTGAGTTTGGTTTTCGAAAAGAAAAGCAACATGTTAGAGTTAGAATTCAAACACAAAGGAACTGTAAATGTACCTTGTGATCTAACAGGCGAAGATTTTGATCTTCCTATAAAAGGAAAAATGAAATTAATTGTTCGCTTTGGAGATGAATTCAATAATGATAATGAAGAATTGTTGATTTTGCCACACGGAGAACATGAATTAGATGTGTCACAATACATTTATGAAATGATTGCACTTTCGGTGCCTCTTAAAAGAATTCATCCAGGAGTTAAAGACGGAACTTTACAAACCGAAGCTTTAACAAAATTGAATGAATTAAGTGTAAAAGAACAAAAAGAAGAGAGTAATAAAGAAGAAGATATTGACCCGCGTTGGGAAAAATTAAAGAAACTATTAACGGATAAATAATATAGTAAAATGGCACATCCTAAGAGAAAAATCTCGAAAACAAGAAGAGATAAGAGAAGAACACATTATAAAGCTACTGTAGCTCAAATCGCTACATGTCCTATTACAGGTGAGGCGCATTTATACCACAGAGCTTACTGGCATGAAGGTAAAATGTACTACAGAGGGCAAGTTGTTATCGATAAATCTGAAGCGGTTGCTTAATACGTTTTTGTAAATTATACTAGAACTCTCACATAGTGAGAGTTTTTTTTGTTGGTTATAATTTTTGTTTTTTAAGAAAATATAGACAAATTCGCTTCGTTTTTTTTTGTAATTTTCAAGTCTTTTAAAAATTTTTCAAATTGCAGTATTTGAAAGGAAATAATAGAATATAATGAATAAAATCACAGTCGCTATTACCGCTGTTGGCGCTTACGTTCCTGACTTTGTACTTTCCAACAAAGTTTTAGAAACAATGGTTGATACCAATGACGAGTGGATTACTACTCGAACAGGAATTAAAGAAAGAAGAATTCTTAAAGATGCTGATAAAGGAACATCTTACCTTGCTATAAAAGCAACACAAGATTTAATTGCAAAAGCAAATATTGATCCTCTTGAGATTGATATGATTATAATGGCAACAGCAACACCAGATATGATGGTGGCTTCTACTGGAGTGTATGTTGCAACAGAAATTGGGGCTACTAATGCATTTGCATACGATTTGCAGGTCGCTTGTTCAAGTTTCTTATACGGAATGTCAACTGTCATGCAGCGTATGTTCAGTCAGGACGTTACAAAAAAGTACTTTTAATTGGTGCCGATAAAATGTCATCAATTGTAGATTATACAGACAGAGCTACTTGTATTATTTTTGGGGATGGAGCTGGTGCAGTTCTTTTTGAACCAAATTATGAAGGCTTAGGTTTACAGGATGAATATTTAAGAAGTGATGGTGTCGGTCGTGATTTCCTTAAAATTCCAGCCGGAGGTTCTTTGATTCCGCCTAGTGAAGAAACTGTAAAAAACAGACAGCACAATATTATGCAAGACGGGAAAACTGTTTTCAAATATGCTGTTACAAATATGGCCGATGCCAGCGAATTGATTTTGCAAAGAAATAATTTGACAAATGAAGATGTAGACTGGTTAGTGCCGCACCAAGCGAATAAACGTATTATTGATGCTACTGCCGGACGATTAGAATTAGATGAATCTAAGGTTTTAGTAAATATCGAAAGATATGGTAATACGACTTCTGGAACTTTACCATTAGTATTGGCTGATTTTGAAGATAAGCTTAAAAAAGGAGATAATGTTATCTTTGTCGCATTTGGTGGTGGATTCACATGGGGATCTATCTATTTAAAATGGGCTTACGATAAGAAATAAATTAAAACTAAAAACGAATCATTATGGATTTAAAAGAAATTCAAAACCTAATCAAATTTGTTGCAAATTCGGGCGTTGCAGAAGTGAAGTTAGAAATGGATGATGTAAAAATCACCATCAGAACAACTTTAGAAACAAATGTAACTGAAGCAACTTACGTGCAAGCAATTACCAACTCAGGCGACTTTACCACAGGCGTGCGCCACAAGTTACTGCTCCAACAGTTGTAAATGTAACTCCAGAAGCACCAGTCGCTAACGATTCTAAATATATTACTATAAAATCTCCAATCATTGGTACTTTTTATAGAAAACCATCTCCAGACAAACCTGTTTTTACAGAAGTAGGAAGCACAATTTCAAAAGGAGATGTTCTTTGTGTAATTGAAGCAATGAAATTATTCAACGAAATCGAATCTGAAGTTTCTGGTAAAATTGTAAAAATTCTTGTTGATGATATGTCTCCTGTAGAATTTGACCAACCTTTATTCTTAGTTGATCCATCATAATTTTTAAAAATTCCAATAGAGAAATCACAAAATCCAATTGTTGGAATTTGGAGATTGGAATTTGTAATTTTTAATATAAATAAGATGTTTAAAAAAATATTAATTGCGAATAGAGGAGAAATTGCACTTCGTGTAATTCGTACATGTAAGGAAATGGGAATCAAAACTGTTGCAGTTTACTCTACAGCCGATGCAGAAAGTTTACACGTTAAATTTGCTGACGAAGCGGTTTGTATTGGTCCTCCTCCGAGTAACTTATCGTATTTGAAAATGTCAAATATCATTGCAATGCAGAAATTACAAATGCAGATGCAATACACCCGGGATACGGTTTTCTTTCTGAGAATGCTAAATTCTCTAAAATTTGTCAAGAGCACGGAATTAAATTTATCGGTGCTTGCTCCAGAAATGATTGACAGAATGGGTGATAAAGCTTCTGCAAAAGCTACAATGAAAGCAACAGGAGTTCCATGTGTACCAGGTTCAGACGGATTATTAGATTCTTATGAGCATGCACTTAAAGTAGCTAAAGAAATTGGATACCCAGTTATGATGAAAGCTACTGCTGGTGGTGGTGGAAAAGGAATGCGTGCGATCTGGAAAGAAGATGAGCTTTTAAAAGCTTGGGAAAGTGCGCGTCAAGAAGTCTGCTGCGAAGCATTTGGAAATGACGGAATGTACATGGAGAAACTTATTGAAGAACCACGTCATATCGAAATTCAAGTTGTTGGAGATTCGTATGGAAAAGCATGTCACCTTTCTGAAAGAGACTGCTCAGTGCAACGTCGTCACCAAAAACTTACGGAAGAAACACCTTCACCTTTCATGACAGATGACTTACGTACAAGAATGGGAGAAGCCGCTGTAAAAGTCGCTGAATTCATTAAATACGAAGGAGCTGGAACTGTAGAATTTCTTGTAGACAAACACAGAAACTTCTATTTCATGGAAATGAATACTCGTATTCAGGTTGAACACCCGATCACAGAACAAGTTATTGATTATGATTTGATCCGTGAGCAGATTATGGTTGCTTGCTGGAATTCCGATTTCAGGTAAAAACTATCTTCCAGAATTACATGCTATCGAATGTCGTATTAATGCTGAGGATCCTTATAACGATTTTCGCCCTTCACCAGGAAAGATTACTACGCTTCATATGCCAGGAGGACACGGAGTTCGTTTAGATACTCACGTATATTCAGGTTATAGTATTCCGCCAAACTACGATTCTATGATTGCAAAGTTAATTACGACAGCGCAGTCTCGTGAAGAAGCTATCAGCAAAATGCGAAGAGCTTTGGATGAGTTCGTAATAGAAGGTGTAAAAACTACAATACCTTTCCATAGACAATTAATGGACGATCCAAAATATATTGCAGGAGATTATACAACTGCATTTATGGATACATTTAAAATGAATGCTCCAGAATAATTATAAAGGCTGTCAATTTTTTGACAGCCTTTTTTCTTTATAACCGTTTTTTAAAATTCCAAAATTTTAATTCCAAAATTTTAAATCCCAAATTCCACTGAAATTGAAACCTCATACCTTAAATTTTGGAATTTGGAATTTTTAAAAATTGAGATTTAAATTAAAAATTTCCTCAAGGTTACACTTTAAGTGTTTACTTATTACACACCTTTTTCGCCTTTTACACACTTTTTGAATTTTCTTATTTTTTGGCATATTTTAATAAAGCCTTTAAAGATAAGGGTTTACAGGGTTTGGCACGCATCTTTTTCATTACGGCATAATAATTTCATTATCTAAAGCGTAAACAACTATTAATATTAAAATATATACGTTATGAAAAATTTATTTTTATCAGTCGCAATTGTCTTAGGAAGTTTAACTTCATTCGCTTCAACTACACAAGTAACAAATACAATCGTAAAAACGATTTCTGTTGAAGAAGAATACACTGAAATCAAATTAGAAGAATTACCAGTCGCTATTACAGAATCTTTGAAAAAAGCTTATCCAGAAGCAGTAATTACAAAAGCATATAAAAACGAAAAAGCAGAGTACAAACTTGATGTTACTGTAGGTGACAAAGTTGGAAATCTTTTCGCTAATGCAGATGGAACTTGGATTAAAAAATAATCTAATATAGATTTTGTGAAAATCCAGATCAAGAATACTAAGATCAAATTAACAATATTAAAATACAATTATCATGAAAAATTTATTTTTATCAGTACGCAATCGTTTTGGGAGGTTTAACATCATTTGCTTCAACTTCGCCAATATCAAATACAATCGTTAAAACAATTTCTATTCAAGATGAATATACAGAAGTTAAATTAGAAGAAGTTCCAGTAGCTGTAACTGATGCTCTTAAAAAAGCATATCCAGATGCTGTGCTTACTAAAGCATTTAAAAACACAAAATCAGAATACAAGCTTGAAGTAACTGTTGGAGATAAAACAGGAAATCTTTTTGCTAACGCAGACGGAACTTGGATTAAAAAATAATCTAAAACTAACCCTTAAAAACTATTACTATGAAAAAGTTAATCTTATCGGCGCCGATTGTTTTAGGCAGTTTGTCGATGCACGCAGAAACCCCTGCTGTAACCAATTTAATGGTGCAGACAGTTAATGATCAGGATGAATATAAAGAAGTAGATGGAGTGCCAGCAACTGTAAAAAAAGGCTTAGACGAAGCTTATCCTGGTGTAGTGCTTGAAAAAGCATGGGTAAACGACAAAAAGGAGTACAAAATTGAGATAACAGTTCGAAAAGAAAAATCGATTGTTTATACAGATGCTTCGGGTAATATTCTTAAAAAATAATTTTAAAATACAATATTATGAAAAAGTTAGTCTTATCAGCGACGATTGTTTTAGGAAGTTTATCGGTAAATGCCGCTATTCTGCCCGCAATTTCGATCTCTCAATCAGTACTTATTCAAGATGAATTTACTGAAGTAGTCGCAGACGCCGTTCCGGCGAGCAGTGAAGTCAACAGTTGAAAAATCTTTCCCGAAAACTAAGCTTGAAAAAGCGTATAAAAACGAGAAAAACGAGTATAAACTTGAAATTTCAAATGGAGACAAGAAGTATACTATTTTTACAGATGCTTCTGGTAACATCATCAAAAAATAACTAAAATCAGCATCATGAAAAAATTAATCTTATCAGCAGTTATCCTTCTTGGAACAATGTCAATTCATGCAAACGTATCGCCAGTTTCAAGAGATATTAAAACTACTGTGATTCAATCAGAATACACAGAGGTTACTGCAGATGCTGTGCCTGCGGCTGTAAAAACAGCTTTGCAGACCGCTTATCCGGGAGCAAAACTGGAGAAAGCATTTGTTAACGAAAAAAAAGAGTATAAACTCGAAATATCAGTTGGAGACCAAAAGGCTACTGTGTATTCAGATGTCAATGGTAACTGGTTGAAAATATAATTAGGTGAATTTAGATTTATGTTTTTGGTGAAAAAGAGATTGTCGCTTGCAATCTCTTTTTTTTGCATAATTTTGTGAAAATCCAATTTTAATAGTCTTATTTTAGCAAAAAACTCCCTAAACACAAATGCCTAAGATATTATTGATAGAAGATGACATCGCGTTTTGTAAATTATTAGAAAAATTTCTAGTTAAAAAAGCGTACGATGTAACGATTGCTTTCTCTGCTGCAGAAGCACGTACAGCGGTTAAAAACGAATCTTTTGATTTGATTTTAACAGATCTTCGTCTGCCTGATTTTGACGGTATTGCGTTAATGTCAGAATTTAAAGATTCATACCCTGATATTCCAGTTATTCTAATGACAGGTTATTCTGATGTAAACACTGCAGTTAAGGCAATTAAAAATGGAGCAAGCAGATTATATATCTAAACCATTTAATCCAGATGAGGTTTTATTGGTTATTACTAATGCACTGCAAACTCCCAAAGAGGAAAAGGAAGAGTTAGTTGAAGTTCCAACGAAAAAGAAAACTGCAAAAAAAGCGACTTCAACTTCAACGGAAAATGAATTTGTTAGAGGAATTTCGATTGCTTCTAAAAAATTATTGGATCATATTGAATTAGTAAGTCCGACTGATATGTCTGTTTTGATTATCGGCGAAAGCGGAACTGGAAAAGAAATTATCGCAAAAAGTATTCATCAGCAAAGTCAGAGAAAAAACAACAATTTTATTGCGGTTGACTGTGGTGCTATTCCAAAAGAATTGGTCGCAAGTGAATTTTTTGGTCACTTAAAAGGATCTTTTACGGGAGCGATTAGTGATAAAATGGGTTATTTTGAAGCGGCAAATGGAGGAACTTTATTTTTGGACGAAATTGGAAACCTTTCCTATGAAAACCAAATTCAGTTATTAAGAGCGCTTCAAGAAAGAAAAATTAAACCCGTTGGAAGCAATAAAGAAATAAACGTCGATATCCGCATTATTACTGCTACAAATGAAGATTTACGTGAAGCAGTAAAAAACGGCGATTTCAGAGAAGATTTATACCATAGAATCAACGAATTCTCTATTCAGTCTCCATCTTTAAAAGATCGTGACGAAGATTTAATGGTTTTTGCAGATTATTTCCTTGAAAAAGCCAATCAGCAGTTAAATAAAGATATTATCGGATTCTCTCCAGAGGTAGTTTCTATTTTTCAAAACTACAACTGGCCGGGGAATTTACGTGAATTACAAAACTGTGTAAAACGTGCGACACTTTTATCTCGCGGTGATTTTATTGAAAGTGATGTGCTTCCGGCAGAATTTTTCCAGATTCAAAAACAGCGACCAGCTGAGAATGGAGTTTTTTCATTATCTGAAAATGAAAAAGAAACTATTATTCATGCTTTATCTAAAGCGCAGAATAATAAATCTGAAGCCGCAAAGCTTTTAAAAATTACCAGAAAAACACTTTACAACAAATTGAAACAATATAATATAGAGTAAAGCATTTTTAAAATGCTTTACTTTTTTTTAAACTTCTTGTTTTAATGCTTCAAAAAGAACATTCATTTTTTCTTTTAAATCGGCATACATACTGCCTAGATCTAAGGTATTCAAATCGTCTTTTTCTAACTTCTTTAAAATCTGACCAATTTCATTTGCCTGAATTTGTTTAAACATCGGTGCAATACGATGGGCAATCGATTTAATTTCTTCATGATTATTCTCTTGTATTGCCGTTTTCAAAAGTTCTATATTATCTGCACTGCTGTCAATAAAAGATTTTAAAACCTCTTTTAAAGCAGATTCATCATGACCTAGAAAATCTTTTAAAGTATCTAAAGAATACATTTGAGAAGATTGATCTTCTGTAACTTCAGAAAATTCTGTGGCAGGGATTTCTTCGTGATCTAATATCTGCTGAATGGTTTCCAATAAAATTTTTGGTGAATACGGTTTTTTAACAACAGTGGTAAAACCAGCATTTTTATAAACCGAAAGATCTAAATCTGTTCGTCCTGTAAGGGCAATCACTGGCTGATTTTTGAATATGTTTTGAGGAAGCTCACGAAGTTTTTCTAAAAACAAAAACCCATCGATCTCCGGCATTTGTATATCACTAATAACAAAATCAAAAGCAGTATGTCGCATTGTTTCCAAAGCTTTAGAAGCGTTTGTAAATGACAAAACCTGATGCTGTTCTTGTTTTAGAACGCCGCTTGTTAGATTCAAAAGATTGATGTCGTCATCAACAACAATAAAAGTCTGCTTTTTAGTGTTTTTTAAGGATTTGTTTTTTACTTCAGTTGAACTTGGCTGACTATTATCAAATAATAGTGGAAGTTGAATTTTAAAGGTGCTTCCTTTTCCAAAAATACTTTCTAAGCTTAAACTTCCGCCCAAAATAGAAATAATCTTCTGGCAGATTGATAAACCTAAACCAGTACCACCATATTCCTTTTCAATGTTCTCATTTGCTTGGGCAAACTCTTCAAAAACCAATTTTTGGTTTCCTTTTTCAATACCAATTCCAGTGTCTTGAACAGAAATGGTAAAAGTCTGGTCTTCATTCGCGTAAGCGGCAACTCTAATATGTCCTTCTTCGGTAAATTTATAGGCATTACCAATAATATTGGTTAGAATTTGTCTTAGTCTAAATGGATCGCCTACAATACGGTTTTGGAATTTCTCGTCGACATTAATAATAAGATCAATATTTTTTTGCTTGTAAACTGTTTGAATATTCTTTGCAACATCTTCAATAATTTCAGGAAGTAAAAAAGGAACTTTTTCGATTGCTATTTTTCCTGCCTCTATTTTAGAAAAATCCAATAAATCTTGAACAAGCTGTGTGATATACTCAGAAGAATTTTTAATGTTTTTAATGAAATAAGACTGCTTGGTATTAACGTCTGAATTTCCTAAAAGTTCAGAATAGCCGACAATAGTACTCAAAGGCGTTTTTAAATCGTGACTTACTGTTGAAATTAACTGTTCACGACTTTTAAGCAGATTTTTTGTTTTGAAATTGGCAATTTCCAGCTGTTTTTTATATGCTTTTGATTTTGAGTAATCGCTCACAATTAAAATAGAGAAAAACACAGTTAACAGTAAGCCAATAACGGCAGAAGCGGTTACAATTTCGTTAACTCTTTTTAATGATTTTTCTTTTAAGGAATTGTTTTTTATCGAATTGATGATGATTTCTCTCTCAATAATTCTAAGTACTTTTCGCAACTGATCTGAGATTGCCATTTCGTTTTGAAGCAGTTTGTTTTCTTCAAAATTCAACGATTCTTTCTTCTTTTCAGCTTTCATTTTTACGGTACTCAATAGCTTTTTAGAATTGGCTAAAATAGAATCCGAAGCTTTTTTACTCAATGTATTGGTGCTGTCGTCGGGAATATTTTGATTGAGATAATCTACATATCGCTGTAAAACACCACGCTGGTAACTTCCCAATTGATTTGGGTTTTTGGTAAAATCTTGAAGTTCAAGTTTTCGAAGGTTAAACTCCATTTTCGTGATTTCATCAATAGCATTATTTACAGAAGTTTCATCGTCTGCTTTATTTTTTATTTCTTTTAACTGCTTGATGTTTTTTGTCTTTTCAGACAAAAGATAAGTGACACTATCCAAAAGTACTTTTTGATATTCTGTAGTAACAATTTGTTTTAAAGTATCGATGCGAAGACGAAGCGAATCTGTTTCGATCAAATAATTATTGAAATCTTTTTCAGAGTTATTTTGAATGGTCTGCCTTGCTAAACTCTCGGTTTTATAAACATTGGAGAAAAGTTTACTAACCCTTAGAATTTTAGTTTTTTCGAAAGCAATCTTATCTTCCAGTTTGTTATAAACAACATTTTCAGAATATAGAAACCATCCAACGGTTACCACCAAAGCCAATAATGCAACATAGCTGAATAAAACTTTGACTGCGGTGTAACTTCTTTTGCTTTCCATATTTTGCTGAAGGATTTGTAAGTTGGGGATATTGTAAACTCCTGCAATTTATCTAAAAAAATCTGTTTACAGAAAAGTAAATTTAGTCAATATGTTACATAATTGTAAGGTGCAAAAACAAAAACAGCCGTAGATTATATAAAATCTACGACTGTAATTTTGTACTTTTTATGAATTATAAAGTCTCGTCTAACCATTTAAAAAATTCACCTTGCCAAACCTGAGCATTCTGAGGTTTTAAAACCCAGTGATTTTCGTCTGGAAAATACACAAATCGGCTTTTAATTCCTCTTAACTGTGCGACTTGAAAAGCCTCCTGTCCTTGTCCGATTGGCACACGGAAATCTTTTCCTCCTTGGAAAATCAAAATTGGTTTATTCCAGTTTTGAACCAATGTCGCAGGGTTAAAAGTCGTATACGCTTTTTGTGCTACGGCATTATCTTTTTCCCAATATGCGTCGCCAAAATCCCAGTTGTTAAAGAAAACTTCTTCCGTCGTTCCCAACATACTAACAGTGTTGAAAACACCATCGTGAGCGATAAAAGTTTTGAAACGGTTTTTGTGAATTCCAGCTAAATAAAACACAGAATACCCTCCGTAACTAGCACCAACGCATCCTAAACGGCTTTTGTCAACATAACTTTCTTTGGCAACATCATCAATAGCAGAAAGGTAATCGTCCATAACTTGTCCTCCCCAGTCTTTACTAATTTGTTCGTTCCATTCAACACCATGCCCTGGCATTCCGCGACGGTTTGGTGCTACAACTACATAACCTTTTGTCGCCATTAAAGAGAAATTCCAACGGAAAGAATACGATTGTGTCAATGCACTTTGCGGTCCGCCTTGACAGAATAGTAAAGTTGGGTATTTTTTTGAAGCATCAAAATTTGGAGGAAGAATTACCCAAACCAACATTTTTTTGCCATCAGTAGTAGTAACATAACGTTTTTCTGTTTTGCTTAATGTCAGAGATTTGTATGTTTCTGTGTTAACATTTGAAAGTTGTTTCCAAGTGTTTTTCTTCAAATTAAAAGAGAAAATTTCACCAGCATGATTCATATCACTTCTTGTAACAATAATGTCATCTCCAGAAAAACCTACTAAATCATTTACGTCAAAATCTCCATTTGTCAATTGACGTACATTAATAGCGATTTTTGTTAAACCTGGAAAATTAACAGAGAAAAGTTGTTTTGTTCCATCAATTGGCGCAACAAAGAAAACCGTTTTTCCATCTTTACTCCAGATAAAATTATCTACTGTCCCGTCCCAATTTGACGTTAAGTTCGTTTTGATTCCTTTAAACTCAACAATAATATCGTTTTTATCAGACTCGTAACCGTCACGTTTCATTTGCGACCAAGATAAATTTCCAGTTGGAGAAAACTGCGGTGCCGTATCGTAACCTAAATTACCATCTGTTTTGTTGGTCGTTTTTTGAGTTTCTAAATTGTACTCGTAAATATCTGTGTTGGTAGAAATCGCATAAGCAGTTCCTGCTTTTTCTTGCACACGTAGAAAATACTTTTGCTGTCTGGCGACCAGATATAATCTTCGTCTCCTCCAAAAGGTTTTTGAGGAGAATCAAAAGTTTCACCTTTTAAAATGTCAATCCCTTTTGCGCCGTCTTTGTTTTCTTTATAAAAAACATGGTTAAATTTTCCTTCGTTCCAAGTATCCCAATGACGGTAATCTAATCCGTCATAAATTTGAGCGTCAGATTTAGTTAGTTTTGGATAAAAATCTTTTCCTAAAACTTTATCGATTTTTACTTCTTCATTATACACGAGATATTTTCCGTCTGGAGAAATATTTTTGTCCGCCAAGATGTCTTTCGTGTCTTTAATTTCTGTGGCATTTCCTCCATGTACGGGAATTGTGTAAATTTTAGAAGTCGATTTATTTTCTTCTACAGAAGGTGTAGAAACTTTAAAAACAACATTTTTCGCATCTTTAGAAATACCAAGAGGTGTCACTCTTCCTAATTTCCATAATAATTCTGGCGACATAACATTCTGTCCGATAGCGTTTAAACTCATTACTATTAAGGTTGTTAATAATACTTTTTTCATAATTAAATTATTCTATTTTTTGTGGCGCTAAAAATACAACATTTAAAATCCAATAAATTGTTAAAATTCCAATGTGGAAAAATTCCAATTGTCACTCTGAGTGAAGTCAAAGGGCGCAACGTAAGAGGCTTCGACTCCGCTCAGCCTGACAGTGAGGTGAAATTCCAAATTCCAATGTTGTCAGTTTGAGCCTGACAGGTGAGTTGAAATTCTATTTCTTATAGTATAATTGTTTTGTCAGCCTGAGCGAAGTCGAAGGGCATAAAGCAATTGAGTTTGGCAACCGTTTCTAAAATTTGGAATCTGGAATTTTCATTATTGGAATTTTTTATTAGAATTTCTTTCAAATTTATTTCCTAAATTGGAATTTGGAATTTAAAAGTTTGGAATTTATATAAACAGAGAAATGGAATTAAGCTATTGGGAATTAAAAAACTGGTTCACGAATGTTGATTACACAATTGTGGGAAGTGGTATCGTTGGCCTGCATGTCGCATTACGCTTACGCGAAAGATTTCCGGATGCTAAAATTCTTGTTTTAGAAAGAGGAATGTTACCACAAGGGGCGAGTACGAAAAATGCTGGGTTTGCCTGTTTTGGAAGTCTCTCTGAAATTATGGAAGATTTAAAAACCCACTCAGAAGATGATGTTGTAAATCTGATTGAGAAACGCTGGAAAGGTTTGCAGTTACTTCGAAAAAGACTTGGAGATGCGACAATTGATTTTAAACCTCACGGCGGTTATGAATTGTTTTTGAAAGAAGATGAATTTGGGTTTGATGAATGTGTTTCTAAAATTCCTTTTATCAATGAAGTTTTAAAACCGCTTTTTAAGGCCGATGTTTTTTCTAAAGAAATAGACCGTTTCGGATTTAAGAATATTCGGGAATATTTAATTTTTAATCCGTTTGAAGCTCAGATTGATACCGGAAATATGATGCAGGAATTGTTGAAACAAGCGGTTTCTGAAAATATTTTAATTCTAAATCAGCAAACCGTAACATCTTACGCAGATGCGGGAAATCATGTTGAAGTTGTCCTGAATGATTTCAGTTTTAAAACCCATAAATTACTTTTTGCGACAAATGGTTTTGCAAGTGTTTTGACGAGTGGCGCTGTAAAACCTGCAAGGGCTCAAGTTTTAATTACAGCACCCATTGATAATTTAGATATAAAAGGAACGTTTCATTTAGATAAAGGGTATTATTATTTCAGAAATGTAAACAATCGTATTTTGTTAGGCGACGGAAGAAATCTGGATTTTGAAGGGGAAACTACAACTGAATTTGGACTGACGAAAATTATTCAAAATAAATTGGAAGATTTGCTGAAAAATGTAATTTTACCAAATCAGGATTTTCAGATTGCGCACCGATGGAGCGGTATTATGGGAATTGGAAATAGTAAAAACCCTGTTGTTTCTCAACTGTCTGAAAACGTGTTTTGTGGAGTGCGTTTAGGCGGAATGGGAATAGCAATTGGCAGTTTAATAGGAACAGAATTAGCAGATTTAATATAATGGCAAGACCCAAAAAACCAGCACCAAAAAAAACAACCGCGACTGAAACCAAAACCAAAATCGTCTCCTAAAAAAGGAAATCGATCTTTGGGAGAAAAAATAAAATGGTTTTTTATAAAAGTCGCTTTGTGGTTTTTCGGATTATCAATTGGTTCAGTTATATTTTTTAAATACGTTCCGGTTCCTTTTACACCTTTGATGATTATTCGCGCTATCGAAAATAAATTTGGTGGAAAAGAAGTGTATTTTGATCACGATTGGGAACCGATTGAAAAAATTTCCATGAATTTGCAAAAAGCAGTAATCGCGAGCGAAGATGGAACTTTTCTTATTCATAATGGTTTCGATTTTAAAGCACTTCAAAAAGCTTATAAAAGTAACGAGCGCGGAAGACGAATTCGCGGTGGAAGCACCATTTCACAGCAAACGGCTAAAAACGTCTTTTTGTGGCAGGGAAAAAGTTATTTCCGTAAAGGTCTTGAAGCTTATTTTACCGTTTTAATTGAATTAATCTGGGGCAAAGAACGCATCATGGAAGTTTATCTTAACAGCATCGAAATGGGTGACGGAGTTTACGGCGCTTATGCGGCAACAGAACATTGGTACCGTCGCGATGCTTCGAGTTTAACACCAATGCAGGCATGGGAATTGCGACGATTTTACCAAATCCGAGAAAATTTAAAGCTACAGGTTCGTCAAGTTATATTAACAGAAGAAAAAGAACGAATTGTTCGCGAGATGCGTTACGTTGGAAAAATCAATTATAAAGGCGATGGGAAAAAGTAAAAAAGCTTTTTTTGCTTTTCTGATTTTAACAACAACGTTGACTTTTGGACAAGGAAAAACTTCAGAATTAGGTTTTATATCGGATAATGATTTGTATACATCGTCTAAAAACGATATGTATTACACGAACGGCTTAGAAATTTTTTACCGATTTCTAAGCGAGAATAACAATGAAAAAATTAGTAAAGAAATAACCGAATTTCGAATTGGGCAATATCTCTACAATCCGCGATTTATTAATGAAGAAGCCGTTGATATAAACGACCGCCCTTTTGCCGGATATCTTTTTGCCGAAGCAGGGAAAAGTTTTTTTACAAAAGCGAATCCGTTTTAAAGACCGATTTTCAATTGGGTTTTGTTGGGCCAAATGCTCTTGGGCAAGAACTGCAGGAAGGGTTTCATAAAATTATTGGTTATAAAAAAGTATTTGGCTGGGAAAATCAAATTCATAATGCTTTAGGTTTACAGGCGCATGTGTTGTATTCTAAAAAAATGTTTCCTTCCAAACACAATGATTTTGTAGATCTGCATTTTCAGTCAGAAGCTAATTTGGGAACCATTTTTACAGGAGTTTCCACAGGATTTATGGCGAGATTTGGTTTTAAAAGATTAATTCCGATTTACGATTCTAATATGTATGATGCTTCTATAAGTGCAGAAGTACAGCCCAACATTCGAGAGTTTTATTTCTACATAGCGCCAAGCGTTAATTATCAGTTTTACGATGCCACAATCGAGGGCAGTATGTTTAACAATACCAGTCCGATTACTTTCGATTTAGTGCCGCTTCGGTTTAATGGAGAAGCAGGTTTAAAATACCGCTACAATAATTTCAATATTTCCTATTCTTTCCTGTACCGCGGAAGAGAATTAAAAGGCGATGTTAATGATACAAATCGCGGCTATTTTTATGGATCGATTCGAATGGGGTTTTTACTGCGATAAAATTTGCCGCAAAGGCGCTGAGGCACTAAGTTTTCGCGCTCAATAGCAATCTTATAGCGAGTGAATAATCAAAATTTTCGCAATATATGTAATTTCGACGAAGGAGAAATCTCCGCAAGAAGCTCTATAAAGAATTTCAATTCTAAATGAAATTTGTAAATAATTATACTTCGATTAAAACAGAATTTCAGAGAAGAAATTTTAATCCATTTCCATATTTTTAGACAAATCCTCCCATTTTTGATCCAGACAAACTATAGTGCTTTCCATTATTACCGCGTTCACGTCAGAAGTGCTTTTTACTTGCGGACTTAGTACGGCCTTTCCATTTTCAAAATAAATATAAGCATCAACATTGCTGTCTCCCCAAAAGTACGGATAAACAATTGCGCTGTTTTCGGTGCTTTCGCTAACGTATTTTTCCATGCTAACGATAAAGGCAAACATGGGTAACATTTCTACATAATTTTCGCTGAAAAACAGCATTCCCCATTGCCATTCTTCTTTCGCTTCATCGTAATCTGAAAAAGCCATAGCTTGTTTGTATTCCATCCATCCATCAAGAACTTCCTGATTGGTGTTGTCATTGTAAGCATGAAGATATTCTGGCGTTAAATCCATTTTAGAATACATTTCACGACTGTCCCACCATTTTTGCCAATTGTCATTTAACGTTGGTTTTTCGGGAGGGCTGTTTAAAAAAAACTCCAGTCTGCGGTTTTGTGATTTTTATTTTACAGAATAAAGAACTTAATTCAGACATGGTTTAAGATTTTAATGAAACATGATTAAAAACAATTGGGGATTTGTTTTAAATAATTTATTTTGAAATTGATATGAAGAAATAGATTGTAGCAATTACTAAGATAACCAATCCGATGAGTAGTAAGATATCATCTTCGTTTGTTGTAACACCTTTTTTTACGAGATAAAACCGATGAATTAATCCAATTTCATAGCAAACTAAAAATGCGATAATTGCTAATACGCCATATATTGTGGCTAATCCGTCGCCACTGCTAAATGCGCCTTCGTGCACAAACCAATCAATTATTAATACAAGCGGAAAAATTAGTAGTAACGATTTAATCAAGATGGGACTTCCTTTCCAAAATAATAATGCAATCAATCCAATTATTGGGAGTAAAAGCCAGCGTAGGAATACGGTCATATTATTTCGTTTTTATTCAGTTATTTTTTAGTTCGATACTATTTCCAGAATTTTTATTGAACGTAATAGTTTGGTTTGGACCTCCACAAAAGATTGTCAACGTTAATGTGCTGTCGGTTTCCTTTTTTAAAAAGAATATCTTTTGCATTTCTGATTTTGATATTCAAATTATCATTCCTGATTTGCGAGTCGGTACATTTAAAAATCCTTTTTTCGATTGGGCCATTTTTCTCCATTACTTCAAGCCACGGAGACGTCATTGCGCTGTAGCCCACAATTTGAGCCCGATATTTATCATTTAAATTTTTATCAATATACAAACCTAAAGATGTGGTCGAAAGTAAAAGCGCATAAAAAGGAATCATCATTGGGATAATACTTAATATCAAACTCAATACTAAGGTACGCCAGAAGAAGCTTTGCCATGATTTTTTTCCAAAATAATACAATGACTACAAAGCTTGTAAAGAGCCAAATCCAAAATAATACAATATCACTATAATAACCACGTAAACTTATTTCTTTAAAATAATACAAACAACAGTTTAATGTTAGAAATAGGCTGATAATGAGATAGAATCTCAATACTATTTTGTTATTTCGACTCATACTTTTTTAAGATATAATGTAAAGTGAATACTGTAATTATAGAAAGAATAGAAATCGGTAAAAAGGACAATGTAAGTGTGTAAAATAATTCTTCTTTAAAACGAAAAGTGCTCCAAGAAGATTCGCGATCAACAAAAATGCTGTAATTCCAGAAAAACCATATTGAAATTAAGAATAATAATTGAAGAAAAACTTTTAAATAGCTGTTTTTAATGAAAGAAAGAAACAGAAAAACGATTGACAATAAAATTGCAGAAATGAAAGACATTAAATACGCATCATAAGAAAAGGAACAGTCGAGGCATCCGCTTGAATTTCTTTCAGAAAGACTTCCCATTGCCCAATAAATTTGTAGAAAAGTAGTTATGAATAAGAGAAGTGCAATTGATAAAAATAATTTAACAAACAAGATTATTTTGTTTTTAGAGAAATGATTTATCGTCGCCATATTTTACGTACCAGTTTTAATAATTTTGGTGATTCTTCTTCAGTGTTTTGGTTCGAGTCTTCGAGTTCAGTCAATGTTATTTTAACGAGATTAGCTTTTTCCCATTCTTCATAAGATGGCTGTTTTAAATCAGCACCTCCTTTATGTGCGTGGTTTAAATATCCTTTTGGTGGTTCAAGAAGTTTTCCTTGACATTCCTGCGAACATACATTGGCAAGTAACGGTAAATTATCTGTCCCAACATGCAGAGTTATCCATAATTGATTGGTCTCTTCATAGGCTATTTCTTTCTTGCAGATGCTTGCATTTAAGTGAGTTACCATAATACCGTACAGGATTATGAGAAAGTAATGGAAATCTTTTTCTGTTTTTAAAATTACCATATAAAACTCTTGTGCTAACTCTGCTGTCTTTTAATTTTTTACAATTGATTATTTCATAAGGAAACCAATATAAATCATAGGAAGTGTATGGATCAAAATATTCAAGAGATTCCATTTCTCCAATTTCAGGTGGAATTCGTTTTAATTTACTCCCATACAACCAGACTTTTTTTACTTTTTTAAGCTTTGAAATACTTTCGGGTAAGGTATAAATTTGAGAATATAATTCATAGCCTAATGCTTCTAAAGGAGAAAATTCTTCGATATTTTCTTCATGAACTTTATCAATATATTGGCATAATTTGATCCATGCTTCAGAGTTTCTGTCTTGCACATCATTTTTTATTTTTGATATTCTTTCGTTCATGTTTTTTCTAATAAATAAATTATTTATCCGTTTTAACATTTTTAAATTCGCTGAAAAATACTTTATGATAGTTTTATAGAAAACTGCCCAGCAATATCTTTTAGAGGCATGGTTTAAATAGTTAATGATTTACACAAAAATACAAAACCTTTATTAAAGAAATATCTTTCAGGAATTGACATCTTTTAAATAAACTTGTAATAAAAAACGAAACGCTTAACCTTTTGATAATATGATGAATAGTTTAAATTTTTACTTTTAATAAAACTTAAATTATGGAAATTAACTGGGTTGTAATAGGAGTTGTAGTAGTATTGGTTATCATCTTGGTTGTTTTGACAATTAGAAAAAATCAAAAAGAAAAAAAGAAATTGACCGATTTGTTAAATGATGATTTTAAAAAGTCTCAAGAAGATGAACCGAATTTTGAGGATTCTGCTGATGAGAAATGAGAATAGTAAAACAAAAAAAAACCGTATTGCAGTTAAGTAATACGGTTTTTTTAAGGTCTTGTGTTTTACTATAAATTCTTTGAATGTGTTTTATCCAAACATAGTTGTGTAATCAAAATTTTCTCCATCAAATGATTGCGCAATTAAGGAGTGATTACCAAACATTCCATTTTCAGAATAAAAAAAGTCAATAGAGGAATCGGATAGAAATGAAATACTTGTTAACGTCAAATTATCGCCAAATTCTTTTTCACCTAGTTCCAATTCTCCTTCTTCTTCGTCTCTCCAATTTTCATTGTAATTCTCTAAATACTCTGATACAATTCTTTGCTTTGCACTGTTTTCATAAAATTCAAAATTTCCAATTATTTTATTTGCCAATTCAATGGTTTTTTCCATTTCCACGTCATCAGGATCAATAGAAATCTCTATATTTTTATCGTTAATTTTTAAAATGGTCTGATACGTATTATCTGTTCCTGCAATTAGCTTTAAATTTTCCTTTGTGATTTTTTTTATTAACATAATTATAAAAGTGATTTGCAAATAAATGCTTTGTGCATATAAGATTTATAAGATTCCAATAGAAATTTTATTTTTTAGTATAAATCCCTTTATAACTTCCTTTTGATTCTATTTGAGTATCTGAAATTTTAATAAACTTTAAATTCTTTCTAGAAGAAGCAGATTCATTAAATTGTAACGTATAAGTTGAGTCTGTTTGTATCTCAACAATTTCTGGATCTTCATCTTTTATAAGGTAGTAGGTAATTTCGCCATTTGCTGAATAACGGTTACCGTTAGGATCTACAATTATATCCGATTTTGTGAATTCGATTATTTTTCCTTTTTCTTCAATCCAAGTTCCCCTAATCCATGAAGGCGGGCTGATTGTTGTCTGATAATCATTACTTGTATCAAATAAATCATCAGATGAACATGAACAAATAAAAACAAGGCCTAGTAGTAATAGTAGCTTTTTCATCTTTTTGTTTTTTTGCAAAATTGGAAAGATTAATTGATGAGATTTACCTGTATAAGATTGAATTGTACTATTTTAAGACATTTTTTATGGATGAATAAAAGTAGAATTAAATAAAAAAAACCGTATCACAGTAATGTGATACGGTTTTTTAGTGGAGAATACCGGATTCGAACCGGTCACCCCTTGCCTGCCAGGCAAGTACTCTAGCCAAATGAGCTAATCCCCCAAAGTCTTAGCAAATAAAGTCAAATAATTCTCAAAAAACAAATTTAGAAATCAATCAGACAAAATATTTTGCAAAAGCGTAACTTTACGTTTAAATCTATTTTTATGAGTTCTGAAAATCTAAATGGAAGTTTAGAAACTTCTTTTCAAAATACAATTGCAACAGTACAATTTGGTCATCCTGCAAGTAATTCTTTTCCGCGTAAATTACTAGATGAGCTTACAGCCGAAATTAATTCGTTAAGCCGAAATGAAAATCTTTCGGTTATTATTTTAAAAAGTGAAGGAGCAAAAACTTTTTGTTCCGGCGCTTCTTTTGATGAACTTTTAAAAGTAGAAACCGAAGAACAAGGAACTGAATTCTTTTCTGGTTTCGCCCATCTGCTAAATGCCATGCGCAATTGCAGTAAAATAATTATTGGCCGTGTACAAGGAAAAGCAGTAGGAGGGGGTGTTGGAATTATTTCGGCCTGCGATTATGTTTTTGCAACACCTCAAAGTGATATTAAATTATCAGAATTGGCAATCGGAATCGGTCCTTTTGTTATCGAACCAGCGGTTTCTCGCAAAATTGGAAAAACAGCAATGACCGAAATGACGCTCGCAAGCACACGAATGGAAATCGGCAGATTGGGCTTTTGAGAAAGGACTTTATTCTGTTTTGACTGATGTTAATACTTTGGATAATGACGTTAAAGATTTTGCTCAAAAATTAAGCGCTTACAATCCCGAAGCTTTACAAGAAATGAAAAAGATTATTTGGGAAGGTACAGAACAATGGGAATCGCTTCTTTTTGAACGCGCCGCAATTACAGGTAAACTGGTTTTATCTGATTTTACCAGAAATGCGTTGTCTGCAGTTTAAAAAATAGATCAATGAAATTTCGAGTGTGGAAAGTCCAAATTCCAAATTCCAATTGCATTAAATTCCTATTGGAATCTGGAATTTTTCTTTATTTGGAATTTATTATTTAAACGGTTATTAATTCGTAAATTTGCCAGCTTAAAATTAAACATCGATGAGTAATATCAGAATTACAAAACAATTTAGTTTCGAAACCGGACACGCTTTGTACGGTTACGACGGAAAATGCAAGAACGTTCACGGACACAGTTATAAATTGTCGGTTACGGTTATTGGTTCGCCAATTACAGATCGATCGAATGTGAAATTCGGAATGGTGATTGATTTTTCGGATCTAAAGAAAATTGTAAAAGAAGAAATCGTCGATCAGTTTGATCACGCAACTGTTTTCAATCAGACTACACCGCACATCGAATTGGCAAATGAATTGAAAAATCGCGGTCATCACGTTATTTTGGTAGATTACCAGCCAACAAGCGAAAATATGGTGGTTGATTTTGCAGATAGAATTGTTGCACGCCTTCCAGAAGGAATTTCTCTTTTCTCTCTTAAACTTCAGGAAACAGAATCTTCTTTTGCAGAATGGTATGCGTCTGATAATTTGTAAAATTCCAAAAATTAAATTCCAAATTCCAAACTCTTCGACTTCGCTCAGAGAGACAAAAGTCTAAAATTTTAAAAATCTCAATGAAAAAAATATATTTTGCTTCAGATCAGCATTTTGGTGCGCCGACTCCAGAATTGAGTTTGCCGCGCGAAAAGAAATTCGTGGCTTGGCTGGATGAGGTTAAGGAAGATGCAGAAGCAATTTTTTTATTGGGTGATTTATTTGATTTTTGGTTCGAATATAAAACGGTTGTTCCAAAAGGTTTTGTGCGCATTTTAGGCAAACTGGCCGAAATTCGCGACAGCGACATCCCAATTTATTTTTTCGTAGGAAATCATGATTTATGGATGAATGATTATTTTGAAACCGAATTGAATATTCCGGTTTATCACGATAACAAAGAATTTACTTTTAACGGAAAAACTTTTTTAATTGGCCACGGCGACGGAAAAGGTCCCGGAGATAAAGGTTATAAAAGAATGAAAAAGGTATTTACAAATCCGTTTTCAAAATGGCTTTTTCGCTGGCTTCATCCAGATGTTGGGGTAAGTTTAGCGCAATATTTATCGGTTAAAAATAAATTGATTTCCGGCGATGAAGACATTAAGTTTTTAGGAGAAGAAAAAGAGTGGCTGATTTTATACGCTAAACGAAAGCTAGAAACCAAACATTATAATTATTTTATTTTTGGTCATCGTCATTTACCAATGATTCGTTCGGTAGGCGAAAATTCGGAGTATGTAAACTTAGGCGATTGGATTGGCTATTTTACCTATGGCGTTTTTGACGGTGAAAAATTCGAACTTTTAGAGTACAAGAAATAATTATTTTTTATTTGGATAAATTCCAATTTTGTGCGTTCTCAAAATGTAATTCGATAATTGTTTGCTGTTTGAAAGCTGAAAACTTATTGCATTTGAAGCTTTTTTCGGCATATGACATTCTACACAATTATCGGCCAATACTTTCTCAGGCATTGTTTGAAGCGTTTTTTCCTTATGTTTTAAACCTTGATGACAGCTCATACAGATCTTAGAGTAGGAAACCATGTTTTTTGAAGCATTTTCATGCGGATTATGACAAGTAATGCAATCCATTTTTTTCACTGTTTATAAAACACTTACTCTGCGCCATTAAACGAAATTGATTCCCGTGAACATCAAATTGCGCCGTGTCATTTATACTTCTCGTTTCACGAAAGAATTCGGAAAGATTATCTCCGGGTTTAAATTCAAAGCGCGATTTTAATTTCATTCCATCATTTCCAGCATGGCACAAAGCACAGGCATCCAATTTTTGCTGTCTGTTGAGGTTTTTAAAACTTGTAATGCTGTTGGCGATTTTAACGTTTGGATTTTTTAGATGAAATTCTGCATGCTTTTTTGCAGGTCCGTGACAGCGTTCGCAGTCAATTCCGTAAACAATAGTTTTTTTATTGATAATATCTTCCACATCCATCGACATGAAGTTTTTCTCTGCAGAACTTTGATCAGTCGTTCTGGAGCTGATATTTGAACTATGGCAGGCATAACAATCTTTAACAACCATGCGGTCAAAGTATGGTTTGTCGGCAGGAAAACCAGGGCTTGTTGCCCAGCTATTTACAGAATGATAAAAAGAAAGAGGTAGTTCGTAAGTATTGTTGTTTCTCCAATAAACAGAAGTTTGCGCATTCTTGGTTCCAAAAACAATTTCAAATTTATACTTAGCTGTTTCTTTACCGTTTTTGTATAGAACCTGATACAAACTGTCGCCATGTTTTTCCATGACCAATTTGGTGTTTTTATCATAAATGAAAGTATGATTTTTAGAATCAAAATCTCCAGAAATATTTTCGAGTATGGCTGGTGCAGTTGCTTTGAAGTGCGAACTATGAAATACCATTTCAGACTGTGTTTTGTGACATTGTACACAGCTTTCTGAACCCGCATAATCAGTACCGCGCGGATCTATATATTCTTCTGATTTATTGGTACAGCTAATCAGAAATAGTGAGATAATTAGAAAAACGGCTTTTTTCATTGCTGTAAATATACTTTTTTTTGAATTGAATCAAAATATATTTCAATAATGAAAAAATATTCTTAAAATATTTAAATGTTTCTTAATTCATGCCAACTCCGTAAACATATTCGTCGAGTTCAATTTTGAATAGAGAACCTTCAACCAAATCTTTAATCGATTTTAATTCGGTCATATTTACAGCTAAATCTATAGAATTACAGGGTGTTTTTAATAGAAATTTATGGCAGGAATATTTCATTTCACAAGCTTCGCAACAAGCATTTTCGATCATGCTGTCTTCAATCAAATCACAAAAAAGATTTAATTCCGGAATAGTAAAGTAAAAGCCGGTTTCTTTAAAAACCAATTGTACTTTATCTGAAATCGTACTATTATCATCTTTCCAGTAAAAAGCTATTCCAAAGTTATTGTGGTATATCTGTTCAATATCTCTCATTGTAAATCCTTTTAATTCAACAAATATAATTATTATTTATATTAATTCTAAATTAAAAGATCTTAAAAATGCGAATTTTTTTCACCATAGAAGATATATAAGTTCATATTAAAGATTCTTTTATTAGACTTATATAGTGAGATGCCATAAAATAGTCTTCAGTTTTGACTGAAGGCTATGAAATTCGTTTGTAATTAAATAAACTTATGTCACTAATATGGTTTAAAGAGCAAACATCCAATTTTTAACATTTGACAGAAACTCATTTTGCTGATCTACAAATAAATAGTGAGAACAGTTGTCTAAAAAAGCAAAGTGGTTTTTACCAGTAAGATTTTCAATTGATTTAATTTGTGCCGATGAAAAAATACCATCCTGTTTTCCGTAAATTCCGTAAATGGGAACACCGCTGGCCTTTATTTTCTTTAAGATTGGTCGAGTGTCAATATTATTTTGTTTTTCATTTTGATAAAAAAGCAAAGGTGCATTTTTGTTCCTAATATTGGTTTTGAAATACTCGCCCGCTTCGTATTGTGCATACAATTTTTTTGAAACAGAAGTTGGATTCGGCATTTTAAAAAAGTTGTTTTCACCAGCCAGTTCAAAACATTTTTTCCGATATTCGGCCGAATTTTTATCTAAATTTTCTGCAACATTTATTCTTTTTAATTGTTCAGAATTAATGCTGTATTTCTTTTTTAAAGTATCTAAAATATGGTCGTAAGTTTCCTGCTGAGAAAACAAAGCGCCAGCCAAAACTAAAGCGCTGACATTCTGAGGATATTTGTTTGTATAAAGAGTCGCGACTAAACCACCAAAACTGTGACCAAGCAAAACTGCTTTTTTTAAATGGTACTTTTTATAGATAGAATTTAAATCCTGAAAAGCTTCTTCATAAGTCAATTTTGCATTAGGATCTGCAGATCTTCCTTCGCCTCTTCGATCATAAGCAATAACATAAAAACCTTGATTGGCCAGATTTTGAGCTGTTGTTCCTTCAAATAAAGTGGAGTTGCCGCTTGGACCGCCGTGAATAAAAATTATAGGTTTGTCCTTTTCGTTTCCGTATGTTTTAATATAAAGATTCTGTCCGTTTGCGAAAAACGATAATGTCAAAATGAAAGTAAAAAATAGTGATTTCATTTATTTGTGTTTTATTTTAGATGGACATTTAGGTTTTTGTGTATTGTGATATATTCCTCTTTTTCATCATCATATTCTTTTAATAACAGATGTATTTGCAAAATATCATTTTGAATTTTCACATCGCTTTTTTTAAGATGCAGACTTTCTTCAACTTTAAATTCGGCGACCTTTCTTTCAAATAAGTAGTACTTTTTTTCAATCACTTCATATTTACAGCAAGCACCAAGTAATCCTTCAAACTTAGTTTTAATTTGAATTTGATCATTTTCAAATTTAGTATCACTCGGATTAAAGAATAAAATAAAAAATGATGATAAAAGAGCTCCCATAAGACCATCTGTAAGCCAGCTGAAAAAAATAAAAATGGGTGAAAATATATAAATTGAAAAGTATAAAGCTACTTTTTTAAACGGTTTTACATAATAAAAAAACAAAAAACCACCAGAAAAGTAAAATATAATTTTAATTGCAAAAAGTAAATTTGAAGCCAGGCTAATTTCGAAGATAGAATTGATCAGCAAATTGACTAAAAGTAGGCTTAAAGTTATCAGATGGATCTTGAGAAAGATCATTTTATATTTTATCATTTACTCCGATTTATTATGATCTTCCATATCTCTGTAAAGGTCTAAATTTCGAAACGTTGGCGATTTTAATGCCGTAACCACTACAGTCAGCAATGTAACGCTTCCTCCAAAAATAACAGAAGTTACAGCGCCCATTAATTTAGCAGTGGCACCGCTTTCAAAAGCTCCTAATTCGTTAGAAGATCCCACAAAAATAGAGTTCACAGCACCAACACGTCCACGCATATGATCTGGCGTTTTAAGCTGTAAAATCGTCTGGCGAATTACTACCGAAATTCCGTCTGCTAGTCCGCTCAAGAATAAAGCAAAAACAGAAAGCCAGAATGACGTAGAAAAACCAAATAAGATAATCGATAATCCGAAAACAAATATGGCAACTAAAAGTTTCTTTCCGGCATTTTTATACAAAGGCACATAAGCAGAAACAAGCATCGTGATAAACGCACCGACTGCTGGAGCGACTCTCAATATACCAAATCCTTCTGCACCAACTTTTAAGATATCTTGAGCAAAAACTGGTAACAATGCAACTGCGCCCCCAAAAAGTACAGCAATCATATCAAGAGATAAGGCTCCTAAAACAATTTGGTTTTTAAATACAAAAGTTAAACCTTCTGTAAGACTGTCTTTTATTGATTCACCAATCTTTGGATTTAGGATTGGTTTTGTACTAATTTGAGATAAAAAAATTAAGGAAAGTAGGGAGAATGCAAAAACCAAACACATCGGCCAGTGAACCCCCATCCAGTTAATTGAAAATCCGGCAAGCGCAGGGCCCATTACAGCGCCAACCTGCCAAACAGAACTGCTCCAAGTTGTCGCATTTGGATACGCTTTTTTAGGAATAATCAGTGATAGAAGTGAGAAAATAGTTGGTCCAAGAAATGCACGAACTAATCCGCCAAAAAAGACTAAAGTATAAATTGAATATAAAATAACATTGGAAGACCAGTCGCCAATAATTTTTGGCCACGTCAGTAAAAACAATCCAAAACTAATTACAGAAAATCCTAGAATACATTTTACCAACAAGCCTTTTTTCTCTCTTTGGTCAACAATATGACCGGCAAATAATGCCATTGAAACGGCAGGAACAACTTCCATTAAACCAATAATCCCAAGTGAAAGCGGATCTTTAGTTAAACTATACACTTCCCATTCGATTACAATAAACTGCATTGACCAAGCAAAAACCATGGCAAAACGTAATAATAAAAATACGTTGAATTCTCTATAACGCGCCGCCTGATACGGATCCGGTTTATTTGATTTAATCTCTTCCATTTGTTCTAATGTCTTTCAGCATAAGCTGTGTTGAAATAGTTCCGTTCCATTCATTTTCGGCAATACAATAAGCCAGTTGAAACAGATTTTGATTTTTTGCTATATTGAGTTTTTTTCCGAGTCCAAAGCCAATTGCGCCTATTCCGTCGGTTCCGGATTGCTTGACAAAAAGTCTTAAATGTTCTTCTTCAGAACCTAAAGTTTTGGCATATCCTGTATCTTTTACATCCGAAGTCATAAAAACCGGCGTCATATTCTGCGGGCCAAAAGGCTCGAATTGTTTTAAAATTCGGATAAGTTTTGGAGTAATATCTGAGAAGTTAATTTCGGCATCAATTTCTATTTCAGGAGTTCGCATTTCAGGCTGAATGGTTTCTTGTACACATTTTTCAAAAGCTTCTTTGAAAAGCGGATAATTTTCAGCTTTTAAAGTCATTCCTGCAGCTGTACATATGTCCTCCAAATTGCTCTAAATGTTCTGCACAGGCATCCAATGCATTGTAAACATCAAATCCTTTAACAGATCTTGCAGAAGCCGCATATTTATCACCGCTTTTTGTGAAAACCAAAGTAGGGCGGTAATAAGTTTCAATTAATCTCGAAGCGACAATCCCGATCACACCTTTGTGCCAGTCTTCCTGAAAAACAACCGTAGAAAAACGTTCTTCTTCTTTGTTTTCTAAAATCTGCTGAAAAGCTTCTTTTGTAATTTTTTTATCTAAATCTTTTCGGTCTGCATTGTATTGTTCAATTTCCGAAGCAAATTGCTGTGCCTGATCGAAGTCAAATTCAGTCAATAGTTCAACAGCATGATTTCCGTGTTTTATTCTTCCTGCCGCATTAATTCGGGGAGAAATGATAAAAACAACATCTGTAATATCTAGAACTTTCTTTTTTACCTGATGTACCAAAGCTTTAATTCCAGGTCGCGGATCGCTGTTTATTACTTTTAAACCAAAGTAAGCCAAAACTCTATTTTCACCTGTAATCGGCACAATATCTGCCGCGATTGCCGTAGCAACCAAATCCAGATACGGAACTAAATCTTCTATGGTTTCATTTCTATTTTGACCTAAAGCCTGAATCAGTTTAAAACCGACACCGCGACCACATAATTCATCATACGGATACGAACAGTCTTCTCTTTTTGGGTCTAAAATCGCAACCGCATCAGGAAGAATATTGCCAGGTCTGTGGTGGTCACAAATAATAAAATCAATGTTTTTTTCTTTCGCGTAGGCGATATGATCAATGGATTTTATGCCGCAATCGAGAGCGATAATTAATGAAAATCCGTTGTCATCGGCAAAGTCAATTCCTTTAAAAGAAATCCCGTAACCTTCGTCATAACGATCTGGAATGTAAGTGGCAATATTTGGATAATGTGATTTTAGGTAAGAAGAAACTAACGAAACCGCTGTCGTTCCATCAACATCATAATCTCCAAAAACCAAGATGTTTTCCTGATTTTCAATAGCCGATTCTATTCGGGTAACCGCTTTGTCCATATCTTTCATCAAATATGGATCATGCAAATGTTCTAATGAAGGGCGAAAGAAATTCTTGGCATCTTCAAAAGTTTCAATACCACGCTGAATCAAAAGTGTTGCTACAAAATCTTCTACATTTAAGGCCTGTGCCAAATGTTTGATTTTATCTTCAGAAGGTTTTGGTTTTAAAGTCCAACGCATGGTTGATTTTAGATTTTAGAGTGTAGATTTTAGATTTTTGATGTCTGAAATCGTTTAATTTGATTGGTAATTTTTTTTGCCACGAATTGCACGAATTTTCACTAATTCAATTTGTGTTAATTTGAGTAATTAGTGGCAATCTTTAATCTGTTTTAATCTGCGAAATTTGTGGCAGAAATACTTTTTAAATTTTGTCAAAGCTTTTTGGGTATATAATATAGAGTGTAAATTTCAGAAATCTAAAATCTACACTCTAAAATCTAAAATATTACTTCGCTTCCAAAGCATTTCCTTCAAACTTAATTCCGTCCCAGCCTAAGTTGATGAAATTTCTAATGTTTTGATGGTTAGTTCCGTTTGGATCTTTTAAAACTTCTTCGAAATAAAAAGCGCCAAAACAGGCTAAAGTTTCTTCTTTACTCAAATTTTGCAATTTGGCGAAAGAAAATAATTTGCAAGAACCTGAGTTTTCGCCGGCGACATTGTGCTGTGTTCCATTTTGAAAAGCGGTTGGAGTAAAGTTGTAATTTTCCTCAATTACTGCAATAGTTTCCGGGAATGTAATTTGAGTTGGAGTTTGTTTTACTTTTTCTAAAAAGGCTTGGATGCTCATGATATGTTATTCGTTTTTTTGCCACGAATTTCACGAATTAAATTCGTGATAATTGGTGTAATTCGTGGCAAACATTTTTTAATATATTTTAATTTGTGAATTCGTGGCAACTATTATTCTTCGTCATCATCCTTAGAAAACTTACTTTTCTTCGGTTCTTTTATTATTGTTTTTCCGGCAACCACAACTACGATTTCTCCGCGTGGAGCTGTTTTTTCAAAATGAGTTAAAACTTCTTTTGCCGTTCCGCGTACGTTTTCTTCGTGCAATTTTGATAATTCTCTCGAAACGCAGACTTGTCTGTCTTCTCCAAAATACTGAATAAATTCAGCTAAAGTTTTGACTAATTTATGTGGTGAAACATACAAAATCATCGTTCGGGTTTCTTCGGCTAAAGCCAAAAAACGAGTCTGACGTCCTTTTTTATCAGGCAGAAAACCTTCAAAAATAAACTTGTCATTTGGTAATCCGCTGTTTACCAAAGCAGGAACAAAAGCCGTTGCGCCAGGCAGACATTCTACTTCAATTTTATTTTCAACGCAGGCGCGCGTCAATAAAAAACCAGGATCTGAAATTGCCGGAGTTCCTGCATCTGAAATTAAAGCGATAGTTTCGCCGGCTTTTAAACGCGCAATTAAGTTTTCGGTTGTTTTGTGTTCGTTATGCATATGATGGCTGTGCATGTGTGTGCCAATTTCAAAATGCTTCAACAATTTTCCACTCGTTCTGGTGTCTTCGGCTAAAATCAAATCGACTTCTTTCAGAATGCGAATGGCACGAAAAGTCATGTCTTCAAGATTGCCAATAGGCGTTGGAACGATATATAATTTAGACATAATTTGTTATTAGTGAAATGTAAAAAGTGAAAAGGATTATGAGAATTTCTTCTCTACAATTCCCAAGAAACGTTCTGCGTAATCGTCTTTTCCTTCCCAATTATTATAATCAGGTTTAACCATGTTTTCAATAAATTCTTGTGCTTCACTATAAGAATCAAAGGTTAAAAGCTGATTTAAAACCCGGCTGTAATCTTCTGTACTGTTTCCAAAAAGATTTTTAGTAAAAGCAATTCTGTCATTCAAATCAATATGAAAACCTTTTGCCATTTTTTCATTTAAACTTACCGCTTTTGGCTGTGAAGGAGTTTCAAGAATGGCTATTTCTACTTTTTTCTCTTCTTTAAAATCAGTAATTGAAGGGGTTTTAGCCGGCGGAACTGCTTCAAAACTATCTACTTTTACAAACTGAGCGTCGGCATAATTTACTCCAAAATCTTCAAAAAGAATTGTTGGTATACTCGAAGTTTCGATTTTTGGTTCCTCTTTTATTTCTTCTTTTATCTCTTCCGTTTCTAATTCAAACGCAGGTTTAAAATCTGGAATTGGTTTTAAATCACTTACAGTCGTAAACGAAAGTTCTTCTGGATTATTCTTAGATTCTTCTACATCAATTTCTTTTTCTGCTTCCAGTTCAATAACTTCAGAAACAACTGGCTCTTCTGTTTTTTCTACAACAGGTTCAATAATTTCGGCAGTAATTGGTTCTGGTGTTTCTTCAATAATAGGTTCAGAGAATTCAGCGGCGATTGGTTCCTCTATTTCTTCTGCAATCGGTTCAGGAATTGCAGCAGTGATTTCTTCTGACACTTCTGGCTCGTAAGATTCCTCAAGTTCAATTACAGCAGAGAGGGCTTTCTGTCTCAGATGGAACAGGGATTATTTCCTCTTTATCAAAGATTGTTTCTAATTCTGAAGTAATATCGTGTTGCCCAATTGTTGGTTTTGCTGCGTCAAAATTCTCTTCTACAAATTTTAATACCGCTAATTTCTCATATAATTTCTGAGTTTCAAGATACAATTGATTGATATCGGATTTGTTTTTAAGTTTCAAAATTCGATGAGCAATGCTGATTAAATCGGCTTCCAATTTTTTTTTCATAACTGTTGAAATTATAGTGAATAAGGTATTTTAGTGTATTTAATGTCTGAATGTCTTTATTATGAAAGAAATCCAAAAGATATTTTTTTATTTCTGTTAATAAGCGTTCGCGAATCTCCGATTTGATAAAAATTTTCTACTTTTGAAAAAATGTAAAACAGCACATTTTTACGTCGATTTATTACCAGTACAAAGTAATAAAAACTATTCATTTTTAAAGGCAGAAAAATACAAAATGTTTCTCGAAAATACAGTAAATCACAAAGAACAATTTGGTTGGATTGAAGTTATTTGTGGATCAATGTTTTCGGGTAAAACCGAGGAATTAATCCGTAGATTAAAACGCGCTCAATTCGCCAAGCAAAAAGTCGAAATTTTCAAACCCGCAATCGATACCCGTTATCATGACGAAATGGTAGTGTCGCACGATGCTAATGAAATTCGTTCCACTCCAGTTCCCGCATTTGCCAATATTTTAATTTTGGCACAAGGCTGTGATGTGATTGGTATTGACGAAGCTCAGTTTTTTGATGATGAAATTATTACGGTTTGTAATGATTTGGCCAATCAGGGAATCCGCGTAATTGTTGCCGGGCTTGATATGGATTTTAAAGGAAACCCTTTCGGACCTATGCCGGGACTTATGGCAACGGCAGAATATGTAACCAAAGTACACGCCGTTTGCACGAGAACTGGAAATTTGGCTAATTACAGTTTTAGAAAAACGGATAATGATAAATTGGTGATGCTGGGTGAAACGGAAGAATACGAGCCACTTAGCCGTGCGACGTATTTTAATGCAATGAAGAAAATCCAAGAAAAATAAATTTTAACTTTATTAAGAAGTGAAAGTAAAATGAGAAAACAGAATATTTTATTATTAATTATAATTGGTGTTGCTTTAGCCTTAGCCGCTTTTTTTCAGTTTTATCTTTCTGAAAATGCAGATGAAGTAAATACTGAGGTAACCGAATTAGTTGCCAAATACAATAAAAATTGTCCGCTTAATATTCAGGAGGGCATTCGTTTAGACAGTGTGACTTTGCCTGAGGAAAGAACTGTTCAGTATAATTTGACGTTGTTGAATGTAGAAAAAGAAAAAGCAGAGATCAATGTAATACAAGACGAGATTCAAAAAAGTCTAATAAGTACCGCCAAATCAAATAAAGGACTTCAGGTTTTTAGAGATAACGATTATACTTTGATTTACAGTTACAGCGATAAAAAGAAAGCGTTTTTGTTTACTGTGAAAATATTGCCAGATCAATATAAATAATTAGAAGGTTCACATATAGCAAACCCTACAGGTTTTTAAAACCTGTAGGGTTTGTTGTTTTTAGATCTTTTAAAATAATATTCAGGATTTCAATTATATTCCATAGGAATATTTAATCGGTAGAACCATAAATGGTTTTGTGTTGTTTCCTGTAGGTACACCTGATTTAACGGTAATTTATTTGTTCGATTAATCAAACGTTCCTACGGAACCAATATTTAGCTATACATCAAATATTTTCTACCAATGAGACATTCCTGCGTAATGAATCCATATCTTGAAATAAATTAACTTCTATAATAAAAAAACCTAACAGGTTTTAAAACCTGTTAGGTTTGGTATTTTGATATAAAGGCAGAGAAAACCTAAATTTTCTTTCTCATTCTAGCAACTGGAATATCCAATTGTTCACGATATTTAGCAATAGTCCTTCTTGCAATTGGATATCCTTTTTCCTTCAGGATTTCAGCCAATTGATCGTCTGGAAGCGGTTTCTTTTTTATCTTCTTCTTCAATTGTATTTTTAAGAATCTTTTTGATTTCTAAAGTAGAAACATCTTCTCCCTGATCATTTTTCATGGCTTCAGAGAAAAATTCTTTAATCAGTTTCGTTCCGTATGGTGTTTCAACATATTTACTGTTGGCAACACGCGAAATTGTCGAAATATCTAAACCAACCATATCCGCAATGTCTTTTAAGATCATTGGTTTTAATTTGGTTTCGTCACCGTCTAAGAAAAATTCTTCCTGATAATGCATAATCGCATTCATGGTTACAAAAAGTGTTTCCTGACGTTGTCTAATTGCGTCAATAAACCATTTGGCCGAATCCAATTTTTGTTTGATAAACTGAACCGCATCTTTCTGTGCCGATGATTTATCACGAGAATCTTTATACGTCTGCATCATTTCCTGATAATCCTTAGAAACATGCAGGGAAGGAGCATTTCGTCCGTTTAAAGTCAATTCCAATTCGCCATCAACAATTCTGATTGCGAAATCGGGAACCACATTTTCCGTTACTTTATTGTTTCCTGTAAAAGAACCGCCCGGTTTTGGGTTTAATCTTTCAATTTCGTGAATCGCTTTTTTAAGCTGTTCGTTTGAAACACTGTATTTCTGTAATAATTTATCGTAATGTTTTTTCGTAAAAGCGTCAAACTGATTTTCGATAATATCAATCGCCAGATCAACATATTCTGTTGGCGTTTTATGTTTTAACTGCAATAACAAACATTCCTGCAAGTCACGCGCTCCAACTCCCGAAGGTTCTAGTTCGTGAATCACCTGAAGCATTTTTTCGACCATTTTCTCATCGGTGTAAATTCCCTGAGTAAAAGCCATGTCGTCTACAATATCCGGAACGCTTCTGCGGATGTAACCCATGTCGTCAATACTTCCAACAAGGAATTCGGCGATTTCTCGTTCTTCATCATTCAGAATAAAAGTATTCAACTGATTGATTAAATCCTGATGAAAACTAATTGGAGAAGCAAAAGGTGTTTCGCGTTCTTCGTCTTCACTGTAATTATTCACCTGAGTTTTGTAATCAGGCGTATCGTCGTCGCTTAAGTATTCGTCAATATTAATGTCGTCTGCTTCGATTCTGTCAGATTCTGCATCATCATAATCGTCGTAGTCTTCATTGGCGAATTCATCGGCTTCGTATTCGTCTTCTTTTCCAGCCTCAAGAGCGGGATTTTCGTTCATTTCTTCTAATAAACGTTGCTCAAAAGCTTGCGTAGGCAATTGAATTAACTTCATCAGCTGAATTTCTCTGCGGAGATAATTTTTGTGATAATTTTAAATTTAAAAATTGCTTTAGCATTTATAATGTTTAATCGTTTATTTGTTTAATCGTCAATTCGTTTCTTCGTGAAAATCGGTTAACCGAATGAACGATTAACCGATTAAACTTTTTTAGAATTCCGCACTTCCAGGAGTTCTTGGGAAAGGAATTACGTCTCTAATGTTTGTCATACCTGTTACAAACAATACCAAACGCTCAAATCCTAAACCGAAACCTGCATGAGTTGCAGAACCAAATCTTCTGGTGTCTAAATACCAGTATAATTCTTCTTCGTCGATATTTAAAGCTTTCATTTTTTCAACCAAAACATCGTAACGCTCTTCTCTTTCAGAACCTCCAACGATTTCTCCAATTCCAGGGAATAGGATATCCATTGCGCGAACTGTTTCTCTTCCTGGTTCTGTGTTGTCGTTCAAACGCATGTAAAACGCTTTAATGTTTGCTGGGTAATCGTATAAAATTACCGGACATTTAAAGTGTTTTTCAACCAAGTAACGCTCGTGTTCAGATTGTAAATCCGCTCCCCATTCTGTAATAAGGTATTGGAATTTCTTTTTCTTATTTGGAGTTGAATCTCTCAAAATGTCAATTGCTTCTGTATAAGAAACACGTTTGAAGTTGTTCTCCAAAACGAAATTCAATTTATCCAACAAAGCCATTTCGCTTCTTTCCGCCTGAGGTTTTGATTTTTCTTCTTCTAAAAGTCTTCCTTCCAGAAATTTCAAATCATCTCCACAATTGTCTAAAGCATATTTTATAACGTACTGAATAAAATCTTCAGCCAAATCCATGTTGTCGTCAAGGTCGTTGAAAGCAACTTCCGGCTCAATCATCCAGAATTCTGCCAGGTGACGAGAAGTGTTTGAATTCTCTGCTCTAAACGTTGGTCCAAAAGTATAGATCTGACCCAAAGCCATTGCAAAAGTTTCACCCTCTAATTGTCCAGAAACCGTTAAGTTCGTATGTTTTCCAAAGAAATCTTTTTTGAAATCAATATTTCCTTCTTCATTTTTTGGAAGATTATCCAATGGTAAAGAAGTTACCTGAAACATTTCTCCAGCACCTTCAGCATCAGCTCCCGTAATAATTGGCGTGTTTACATACACAAACCCTTTTTGTTGAAAATAGCTGTGAACAGCATAAGACAATACAGAACGCACACGCATAATGGCGCCAAAAGCATTAGTACGAACACGTAAATGTGCATTTTCACGTAAAAATTCTAAAGAGTGTTTTTTAGGTCGCATTGGGAATTTTTCCGCATCAGAATCTCCAAGAATTTCAAGTTTGTTCACCTGAATTTCATATTTCTGACCCGCGCCTTTACTTTCCACCAAAGTTCCAATTACAGAAACTGCGACTCCGGTAGTGATTCTTTTTAAAGTTTCTTCAGGTGTATTTTCAAAATCAACAACACATTGTATATTATTAATGGTAGAACCGTCATTTAGCGCGATGAACTGATTATTTCTAAAAGTTCTCACCCATCCTTTTGCATTCACTTCCTGTAGCGTCGTCGTACTGTTTAATAAGTCTTTAACCTTTGTGTGTCTCATTTTAATTTTAGATTTATAGATTGCTGATTTTACATTAAAATAAAACCAGTGTTTTTATATCGAATTGCAAATATAAACGATAATAATTAATTTTTGAAGCTGTTTCCTGCTCTTCGCTGTATCTTTCTATTTTTAAAGAAAAAATAGAAAGGATGTCGCTTCGATCGGGGCTAGGGCACTCGGTTTCAAAAGAAATAATTTTACTGAGATTTAGTATTTCTCTCATTTTTGTCATTTCGACGAAGGAGAAATCTCCGCAAGTAGCTCCGTCTAGTATTTCCTAGCTTTGGGGAATATGTTGCGGAGATTTCTCCTTCGTCGAAATGATAAAATGGTTTTATTCCTTATGCTAATTTTTGTATTTCTTAAGACTCTCATTTAATACTTTCATAAGTTCGGCATGATTTATTTGCATTGAAACTGCTGAAAGACAAAAAGGTGAACCGTAATTATTTAAATTAAATTGTATTAGTTTTTTTCTTATTTGATTAGTTTCAATTTCAATCCAATAATCAGGATTGTTAACTTTAATAAGCACCATTTTTTGACTTTGAATTTTTAGTTCAAAAAATCCTTCAATATTTTTCCAATTTATAAATTCTGTTGAATTCTTTTTCGGATTAACATTAATTCCATTTTTATCAATAATTAGAAAAAGTTTGTTTTTTACTAATTGCTTAATTGAAATATACGCTCCTAAACCGAAAAATAAAACGGAAATAATTCCAATCCCTTTTAAGAAAATTGGACTTCCTCTATAGCTTGCTAAATTTTCAGCATCCTTAAACATCCAAATTCCTCCAATGATAAATAGAAGAGAGCCAATTAATAATAAAAACGTATTTTTCTTACTTGAATAAATTTCGATTTTTTTCATTGCTTTTTAATTCGCGCCAATTCGTGTCAAATAAAAACCTTTATTTCTCCAAATTCTCCAGTTCCTCTTTTTTAGTTTTCTTTTTCTCAAAAGTCAGAACCAGCGAAGGCAGAACAACTAAATTAGCAAACATTGCAAACACCAAAGTACAAGAAATTAATCCTCCCAATGCGATTGTACCGCTGAAACTTGATAATGTAAAAGTTGCAAAACCTAAAATCAAAACAATAGAAGTATAAAAAGTACTGACTCCAGTTTCTCTTAAAGCGCTGAAAACCGATTTTTTGACTTTTCCACGGTTTTGAATCAGGTCATGTTTGTATTTTGCCATAAACTGAATCGCATTATCAACCGAAATTCCGAAAGCGATACTAAATACCAAAATCGTAGAAGGTTTTAACGGAATTCCAAAATAGCCCATTAATCCAGAAGTAATACAAAGCGGCAAAATATTCGTAATCAAAGAAGTCGCTACCATTTTAAAGGAACGGAATAAGTACAACATCAAAATAGCAATCGTTAAAATCGCAAAAAGCAATGATTCAATTAAATTATGCGCCAAATAAGTAGTTCCTTTCTGGAAAACTAACGCTTTTCCGGTAACGGTAACTTCAAAACGATCTTTCGGGAAAATTTCATCAATTTTTTTGTGAAGTTTTCCTTCTACTTTTGCCATTTCATCTGTTCCAATATCTTTCATGAAAGTTGTGATTCGAGCGTATTGTCCAGTCGAATCAACGTAGGCTTTCATTAAATTTTCTTTGCTGTTTTTGGTAGCGTTTTTAGCATAACTCAAAATAAAAGTCTGTTCCTGCGAAGTCGGTAATTGGTAATATTCTGGATTTCCGTTGTAGAAAGCCTGTTTAGAATATTTAACCAAATTCACAATCGAAACTGGTTTTGCCAATTCAGGAATTTCTTGAATTGTATTTTGCAATTCGTCCATTTTACGAATAGTCGACGCTTTCATAACACCTTTTTTCTTTTTGGTGTCAATCATGATTTCCAACGGCATTACTCCGTTAAATTCTTTTTCGTAAAATAAAATATCTTTAAAGAAAGAAGCACTTTTTGGCATTTCGCCAATCAAACTTCCCGAAACTTTCATTTGTCTTACACCATTGATACTAATAATAAAAAGGATTGCGTAAATCGTGTAAACAATTGATTTTTTGCTCTTAATTATATTGGCAACTACATTTAATAGAGTTGAAATATAAGTTTTATCTAAATGGTATAAATGTTTTGCTTTTGGCGTGGCATGAAACTGTAAATAATCGGCACAATAAAAAGTGTCAAAGTATAAACAGAAAGCACATTAATTGAAGTTACCAATCCGAATTCAAAAAGCAATTCGTTACCCGTAATCATAAGCGTTGCAAAACCAATGGCGACCGTAAGATTGGTCATTAAAGTCGAAGATCCGATTTTAGAAATAACACGCTGTAAAGCTTTTGCCTGATTATTGTGCAATTTGATTTCCTGCTGGTATTTATTGATCAGGAAAATACAGTTGGTAATACCGATTACGATAATCAGCGGTGGAATAATAGCCGTTAAAATCGTGATTTTATAACCAAATAATCCAAGTGTCCCAAAAGACCAAGTTACGCCGACAATCAAAATACAAATCGAAATAAACGTCGCTCTAAACGAACGGAAAAAGAAAAAGAAAATTAGAGAAACCGTAAATAAAGAAGCTCCAATAAACAATCCAATTTCGCCTTTCATATTATCCGCATTGATTGTTCGGATGTATGGCATTCCAGAAACTTTCAAATCAATTCCGGTTGTTTTTTCGAATTTATCGATTTTCGGAACTAAATTTTGAAGTATAAAAGTTTTTCTTTCAGCCGTATTTACTAGTTTTTTATTGATATAAACCGCAGAACGAACACTTCCGCTTTCTTTATTGAATAAAAGCCCTTCGTAAAAAGGCAGATTATGGAATAAATCGTACTGAATGTTTTTTAAATAAGCTGGATCAAGTGCTTTCTTTTGGTCGATAAACGGAGTTAAAACGAATTTTTCGTTAACCGTATCTTTTTCCAGTTTTTTCAAATCATTTAAGGAAACAACCAAATCGACTTCCTTTGATTTTTTTAAGCCAGTCATTAATTCATTCCAAGCCGCATAATTTTTTGGAGTAAAGAATTTAGGATCTTTAAAACCAATTACGACAAGGTTTCCTTCTTCACCAAATTTGTCTAGGAATTTCTGATATTCTTTATTTGCAATATGATCTTTAGGAAGCAGGTTTGCTTCAGTATAAGTCATAGAAAGGTTTCTCCACTGCAAAGCAAGGAAAACAGTTAAAACTGCTAATATTATTAAAATAGTTATTCTGTTTTTAAGTATGATACGGGCTAATTTTTCCCAAAATCCAACTTGAATCGCGTTTTTCATAAAATCTTTAAAAATGGTTGCAAATGTAGTGAAAAGTGCTCGAAATCATAATCAATCGCCTGTATTTTACTTAATGTTAACACAATATTTGAAAGTTTTTGGTTTGTGATATATTTCTTTCTTTTGACTGTTTAGTTAGCGACTTTTCTCATATTTGCAGTAATTTTATAATGAAGAAAAATAACCGCTTCATTCGCATCAAACCAAAAACTATTGCAAATGCAGGATAACAACACCATAACGTATATTTTTTTAGCGATTCTTTTATTGCTGGTTATCATAATTTGTTTTATGATTTATCAATTACTGCAAGCAAAAAAAGCAAAAGATGATGCCGAAAGGAGTTTTTATGCGCTTGAAGTTAAGGTCAATGATCTGCAGTTGGAAAACTTAGAATCTAAACTAAATCCGCATTTGTTTAAGAATATTTTAAATTCGATTCAGTCGCACGCTTATCAAACTTATTTTGCCTTAGATAAATTGGCCAATGTTCTGGATTATATTTTATATGAAAGCAAGAAGAAATTTGTAACGGCAAAAGAAGAAATTGATTTTGCGCTGAATTTAATCGAAATCAATAAAATTAAAATCAGTCCGCTTTTTGAATTAAAAATCAAAACCAATATTAACAAAGAAGACAAATTATACGATCAGCCGTTACTGGCACCGCTGATTTCGATTGATTTGATTGAAAATGCTTTTAAACACGCCGATCTTCAAAGTGCGGATGCTTTTATTTCGGTTGTTTTCGAGTTTAAAGACAATGCTTTTTTTATGACGGTTTCGAATAAAATCTCCGATAAAAAAGTGTTGAAAAAGGAGCGAAGCGGTTTTGGTCACGCGACTCTGGAACATCGTCTGAGAATCATTTATAAGAATAACTTCAAACTCGATAAGTTTATAGAAAACGACGTTTATATTGCTCATCTAAAAATTGATTTACTTGAATACAAAACTGAAATGCTTGCTTCTGGACGATGAACTTCCAGGATTAACCTACCTAAAAATGCTCTGCGAACAAATTCCGGAACTGGAAATTGTAAAAACATATAACAATCCAGAAAAACTTTTGAATGATATTTCGATTCTGGATTTCGATTTGTTGATTTCGGATATTGAAATGCCTGGAATTGACGGGCTTCATCTTGCTGAAAAACTTCAGGATAAAATGGTTATTTTTTGTACAGCTTATAAAGAATATGCCGCCGAAGCATTTAATATTGATGCCGTCGATTATATTACAAAACCTGTAAAACTGGAACGCTTGCAAAAAGCGGTTTCAAAAGCTTTTGAACGCTTTGAGAAAACAGATACAGCTAAAAAATTCATTCAGCTCAATACAGACAAAGGAAAAACATTGTTATATTTTAATAAAATTGAGTTGATAAAAACTGCCCCAAGTGACAGCCGTGATAAAACAGTCCTGCTTACTGATGGAAGTTTTTTGAATCTAAAAAACGTTAAATTTGATACGCTTTTAAACGAACTTCCAGAAGCCGATTTCTGCCGTATCAACAAAAAAGAAATTGTTGCCGTAAAAGCGATAAAGTTCTTTAATCATAACGAAATTGTGCTTGCATCATCTTGAGGAAAACAATAAAAATACGACTTTGATTCTAAGCGAAACCTATCGTTCGGACTTTTTGAAAAAGGTGAAATTATAACTTATTACAAAGTTTTTCGGACTTATTACATAGATTGAAAATTAGCTCCAAATTTACTTTTTCACTTGAACCTCAGTTCTGATATTTGCCGCAATAAATTAAAAGAACGAGTTATGAATAACATTAAAAACTCTTTATTCTACGTAACTATTATTGGAGGTTTTACCGCTCTGATATATTGGGTAATTTCAAAAGGCGCGACGACTTGAAGTGGGGCGAAATATCGTTAAGAAAAAAATCGAAAGTAACCACTGGAATGATTTCCTTCATTCTATGGTTGACAATTTACAGCATCCATTAGCAATTTTATTGGCTCAGATTGTTACTATTATTTTAGTAGCACGTTTGTTCGGATGGTTTTTTAGAAAAATCGGGCGACCATCTGTAATTGGCGAAATGATTGCCGGAATTGTTTTAGGACCATCTTTGGTCGGAATGTATTTCCCAGAATTTTCGGCGACCTTGTTTCCAAAAGAATCTTTAGGAAATTTACAATTTTTAAGCCAAATCGGTTTAATCCTTTTTATGTTTGTTATTGGGATGGAACTGGATTTAAAAGTACTGAAAAATAAAGCGCACGACGCTGTTGTTATCAGCCACGCCAGTATCGTTATTCCATTTGCTTTAGGATTAACTTTAGCTTATTTTATCTATCATACTTTTGCGCCAATTGGAGTTGAGTTTTCTTCTTTTGGCTTGTTTATGGGAATTGCCATGAGTATTACCGCATTTCCAGTCTTGGCAAGAATTGTTCAAGAACGCGGCTTACAGAAAACGAGATTAGGTACAATTGCAATAACTTGTCTGCCGCAGATGATATTACAGCTTGGTGTATTCTGGCGGTTGTAATTGCGATTGTAAAAGCGGGGTCATTTACAAGTTCCTTATACGTTATTGGTCTGGCAATTTTATATGTAATTATAATGTTGAAAATCGTTCGTCCGTTCCTAAAACGTGTCGGAGATTTAAATTCGACAAGAGAAAGTTTAAATAAGCCGGTTGTTGCGATCTTTTTTATCACACTTTTAATCTCAGCGTATGCTTGCAGAGTTAATCGGAATTCATGCTTTGTTTGGTGCTTTCTTAGCGGGAGCAATTATGCCGGAAAACAATAAATTCAGGAATATATTTATAGAAAAAGTAGAGGACGTTTCTATTATCGTTTTATTACCTTTATTCTTTGTCTTCACAGGTTTACGTACACAAATCGGATTGCTTAATGATCCTTATTTGTGGAAAATTACAGGTTTGATTATTGCAGTTGCCGTTGTTGGAAAATTCTTTGGAAGCGCATTGGCGACAAAGTTTGTCGGACAAAATTGGAAAGACAGTTTAGCAATTGGTGCTTTGATGAATACGCGTGGTTTAATGGAACTTGTTGTTTTAAATATTGGTTACGATCTTGGAGTTCTTTCTACAGAGATTTTTACCATGATGGTAATTATGGCTTTGGTTACAACATTTATGACTGGTCCGGCTTTAGATTTTATCGGATTTATTTTTAAAGATAAAATAACAAGTGTGCCGCAGGAAATTGGCAGTAAAAGTAAATACAAGATTCTGCTTTCGTTTGCAACTCCAGAAAGAGGGAAGAAGCTTTTGAAAATTGCAAACAGCTTGGTTAAAAAACAGCCCGATAATTCGATTGTAACAGCATTGCATTTGTCATTAAGTACAGAAATACACTCATTTGATGTTAAAGATCATGAACGTAAAATGCTTGTTCCAGTTGTAGAAGAATCAAACCGTTTAAATCAAAATATCGTGACTCTTTTTAAAGTTTCTAATGATATTGATACCGATATTATCGATTCTGCCAATCAAGGAGAATATGATTTATTATTGGTTGGTTTAGGACAATCCATTTTTGACGGAACGCTTCTTGGAAAAATTCTCGGTTTTACAACCCGAATCGTAAATCCAGATCGTTTGATTGATAAATTTACAGGAAAAGAAGGTTTGTTTGAAAATAATCCTTTCGATGAAAGAACGCGTCATATTATTGCCAAAACGAGAATGCCGGTTGGTATTTTTATCGATAAAGATTTAGAAGAAGTAAATCAGGTATTTATGCCTATTTTTAGTAAAGAAGATTCTTTTTTAATTGAATATGCTAAAAAGCTGATCAATAATAATGGTTCGCAGATTACGGTTCTTGATGCCAGCGGAGAAGTAAAAAATACTCGCGAAATGCAGGAAACGATTCGTTCAATTGAGCAGATTGCACCCAACCATATTATGATTATGAATGATCGAACACTCAAAAAAGAATTTTTAGACGGACAAAACTTAATGATTATTAGTTTAGACAGCTGGAAAAAATTAATTGAATCTCAAAGTATCTGGTTGAACAATACACCTTCAGTTTTGATTTTGAAACCATAAAAATTTTTAAATTCCAATATTTTTTAAATTCCAAATTCCAATTTTTATGATTGGGATTTGGGATTTTTTTTTACGATTAAACTGCGCACAGCTTCTTTGTCAAAGTTTAAAACTTTGACAAAGGTTTTCGTTCTGAATTCGCATGTTTTTTGTTTCCAATTCAGTATCGTAACCACAATTTTGTCTTTTCGATCCCGAGGCTTCGGGAGAGAAATCACAGTAGAAGTTCCTTTTAATAAAAAGATCAATCATTGTAGAATCCCGCGTGTGATCCTTCGTTTCTCAGGATTGACAAACATGACGTTGTAATTGGAATTTGGAACTTAGAGTTTGAAATTTAAACTTAATTAGTTTTGGAATTTGGAATTTAAAAAGCTGGGAATTTAATTTACAATCCCAAGTCAAGTACATAAGAAATCTTAACCGCTATATTATCCTCAAATTTCAATAATTGATTTGGGCCATAACGGTAGAATCCGCCAAGGCCGAAACCTTTGTAGATTTTATTCAATTCAATTCCTGATTCAAAGAAACCTTTATCGAGTGTTTTGTAAGCAGGTCCGACGTGCTGTTCGGGATTTTCCATATTTCCCCATGCCATTCTCGTTACTAAAACTAACGAAGGACGAACTTTTTTCATGATTCTAATACGGTCAAAACCATGTTTGATCTGAAACATTAAATATTGACTAGAGAAAAACTCATTAAAATACATGGTTTCAAAAGCATTTCTTCCCGCAAAAGTAATACGCTGAATAATAGTTTCTTTGGTCAAATTATTTGGAGAAGTATTATACAAATGCGTTATCGGAACATCTCCAATTGCATAACCCGCTTGTAAAAGTAAACTGGTCTTCTGACGGTTAAGATATTGTTTTTCGTATTCTGCTTTAAAATCTATTTTGCTAAAAGTAAAATCGTTGCCCAGAACATTTGGTAAAGACTGCGTGTATTGAAAAGTAAATCTCGGAAATCTTTTATCGCTTTCATTTCTTCCAGTTGGAGTTTGCATAAACTCGCTGAAAGGCGCCCATACAATAGAAAGCATGGCCGTGGTCATGACATAATTCGAATATAAATTTCCGTTTAAATTAAAAAGATAATCAAATTTTGGTTCAATATAATTTCGAGAAAATTCTAAAACAGCCTCAGTTTTTGGGATAAACTTGGTCTGGATATTACCTCTCCATCCTGAATATTCATAAAAAGTACTAATGTTAATTGGCCTTGGATCATAAATCTTAAATACGCGTTTGTCTACGCTGAAAACCGTACTTGCAATTTCGCGCACGTCATCTGCATAATAACCATTAAACCATGTATTGGTATATTTATCTAATAAAACGCCGGCGCCAAGACTGTATTTAAAAACACCGTCTTTTGTTCCGTAAGCGGTATAACTTTCAAGTCGGAAGTTTTTAGATAAACGGTCATTTGTAATACCGCCTAAACCGATGCGAAATCCCTCGTAATTATTAAAACTTATAATCTTCTTTAAGTCCAAATCAACAGGGCCGACAGGATAAAAGCCATTAATGATTTTTCGGCCAATTCCTAAACGCTTTTCAATTCTGTTGCTCACAGAAAGGCTGTCTAGTGATAAATAGGTTTTTTGGCTTCTTAAATCAAGATTTTCCTTTCGATAAGCTTCCCAGAAGTTTTCTGGTTTTTTTGTCGCATCGTCATTAATTTCGATATAAAGCGAAGGGTTTTTTATTTGATTATTTGTGTTGACACGAATATCAAAACTATTACTTTCTGAAAGTAAATAGGTAAAATCAGAAGCGACTTTTTTTCTTGGTTCAAAATTATCTTCAACATCACCGTCAAATTGAATGGTACCGCCTAGAATCCTAATGTCATCATCGTTTTTTCCTTTTACAATTTTAAATGTCGTATTGCTTTGAAACCAAATTTTTTCTTTCGGAATATATTCAAATTCGTGAATCCCGCTGATATCCAAAACACCTTTTATTCGCATTACCGCTTTGGCAACAGCAAAATTTTCTTTGTCAATATACAATACGCCCTCGAGGCCGGATGATTTTCGTTTTAGTTTATTTTTAAAATAAATCATATACGTATCACGTCCTTTAATGTTTACCGTATCTAACAGCTTATAATTATAACTCGAAGGAGCCTGATTCGAAATTGGGTTTTCGTATTTCGTTTCAAACAATTCGTATTTCGGATTATAAATGGAAATCGACTGAAGATTAAAAGCAAGGACTTCATAAATGGGCTGTTTGAAACCTGCGATTTTGGTACCAAGAACAGTCTCTTTTAATTTGTTATTTCCAAATTGATACTGCGAAACTTTCTCGGTCTGGAATAAATGCTGTTTGCTTACAATCTCTTTAAACTTATAATCAGAAGAATCAATATTGATGATTTTTTTATCAAGATTTTTATAAGTCGCAGAAGAATCAATACGACCTTCAATAGAGTCGGGATTGGCAGTTACAATAAGTTTGTTGTACGTTTTGTATTCAAAATTATTGAGCTTTTTCTGAGGATCATTTAATGATTTACTGGCAATAACTTTTCTAATTATCGTTAAAGCGGGGTTTTCGTTAGAAACAACAACTTCTTTTAAATCATCTGTCTGCTGTGCAAGCGAAACCGAATAAAAAGTTTTATTAGTGATTAACGCAATAGTTTTAGTTTGAAAACCAACATACGATACCGTCAAGGTTGTAGCCGATGTGCTGATTTTGAAAATAAATTTGCCATCAACATCTGTGATAGTGTTGTTGTTTTCTGAGGTAGTAATAGTGGCAAACGGCAGCGGTCTGTTGTTTGAATCGGTTACGATTCCGTTTATTTGAAATTGCGCTTGAATAGTAAGCGTAAAAAACAAAGTCAAAAAACAAAATAGCTTCATACAGAATGATATAGTTTCAAAAACGAAAAGAATTAAATTTTCGTATGCAAAAATAACAATAAAAAAATCCGTCTGGTACTATTAACCAAACGGATTTTTTATTTTATCTCGAATCTCTGATTACACTTTCATGATTTCAGCTTCTTTTTGAACTAATAATTCATCGATTTTTTTGATGAATGCGTTTGTTAAGTTCTGAACTTCTTCTTCAGCAGATTTACAAACATCTTCAGAAGTTCCTTCTTTTTCTAATTTTTTGATATCAGTATTAGCATCTTTACGAGAATTACGAATACCAATTTTAGCATCTTCAGCTTCAGATTTTGCTTGTTTAGCCAAATCACGACGACGCTCTTCTGTTAATGGCGGTACGCTGATAATAATCACATCTCCATTATTCATCGGGTTAAAACCGATGTTAGCAATCATGATTGCTTTTTCAATTGCTTGCGGCATATTTTTTTCAAATGGCTGTAATGTAATTGTTCTAGCATCTGGAACACTGATTTTAGATACTTGCGAAAGCGGCGTTGCAGATCCGTAATAATCTACAAAAACACCTCCAAGCATAGCTGGAGAAGCTTTTCCTGCACGAATATTAAGAAATTCTTTCTCTAAGTGTGCAATAGTACCATTCATTGATTCCTCAGTACTTTCTAAAATAAAATCTATTTCTTCCGTCATTGTTTTTTTTAGTTTTCAGTTTTCATTCTCAGTTTTCAGTTAAAGTCTTAATTGTGTGACTGTAAACTGTTACTGATGACTATATATTTACTACAGTTCCTATGTTTTCGCCTTCGCAGATTTTCAACAAGTTTCCAATTTTATTCATATCAAAAACTACGATTGGCAATTTGTTTTCCTGGCTTAAAGTAAATGCAGTAGTGTCCATTACATTTAATCCTTTTTTGATTACGTCGTCAAACGAAATAAAATCAAATTTAACTGCAGATGAATTTTTTTCAGGATCACAGTCATAAACTCCGTCAACGCGAGTTCCTTTTAAGATAACATCGGCATTGATTTCAATTCCTCTTAAAACGGCGACAGTATCTGTTGTAAAATATGGATTTCCAGTTCCGGCTCCAAAAATTACGATTCTTCCTTTTTCTAAGTGGCGGTCTGCTCTTCTTTTAATGTATGGTTCTGCAATAGATTCCATTTTTAAAGCAGTCTGCAAACGCGTTTTCATTCCTTTGTCTTCAAGAGCGCCTTGTAAAGCCATTCCGTTGATTACAGTTGCAAGCATTCCCATGTAATCACCTTGAACTCTATCCATTCCAGAACTTGCTCCAGCAACTCCTCTAAATATATTTCCTCCTCCAATAACAATTGCAATCTCTACTCCTTTACTGTGAATCTGCTTAATTTCATCAGCATATTCGGCTAATCTTTTTGGGTCTATACCGTATTGTAAATCACCCATTAGCGCTTCGCCGCTAAGTTTTAGAAGAATTCTTTTATATTTCATGTGTGTGTCGCGTTAATTTGTGCAAATATAGACATATTCTGATTTTTAAAAATAATGTTTGCAAAATAATTTTAGAGGAACTGTTTTAATTAAAATTTTTTAAATTTGTAAGAAATTACTTTTTTAAAGCCAAATGATTTAAAAATATTATAGATGAATTTTATAAATGAATATAATAAGATTAAAGAAAACAATTTCATTAATAGTCTTACGGAAGAAAGTTTATCTAATTTAATTAATGGATTATGTAAATATTGGTTTGAGAATAATAAAGAAAAAGGAGATTCAAAATTTGCAATTACAGCATGGTATTCTTTCGAATATCATATTTGGAGATTAGGAGAAGATTTGAGGCTTATTTTAAAGAAGAAAAAGAGCTTTAAAAAATCAATATTAATTCAAAATAAAATTATTGATATTCTGAAGAATGATAAATATGGCAAAGGAAGGCAAACCTTTGCATTATTGATTGGCGAATTAAAATGTGATTTAATGAAAGATGATATAAAAATGCTTTTGAATGATAGAGATGTTTATGGTCATTTAATCATCTCTTTAAGGAAATTAAAAATGAAAGGTTTTGAAGAAAAAATGAAAGAAATTATAAATTCTGAGAAAGGATGGATAAGAGCTGAAGCTAAAAAGTATTTGGATAAGTCTGCTTTTTGGTAAATTAATGTTTAAACAAGATGAAAGAACAAAATAATTCGGAAAACTTAAAAGAAATTCAAGATGCATATTTTGGTACAGCGTATCAATATCTAAAAAAAGAATCTCATAAAGATTTAAAAGAAAAATTAAACTCAATTGATTCAAGTTATATTCTTTTAGGATATTAGGGCCTTTTTATTATCAAGATATTAAGGAAGAAATTGATTTTCTTTTTGAGAAGATTGTTGAATTATCAATAGATGGAAATCCAACACAAATTATTTTAGCCAGAAAAATAATTTATTCAATTGATAGAAATGTTCTTAATGAAAAATTGAGAAAAGCTATTCATAATATAAATAATGAAATAAGTACAGAAGAAAACTCTTCTTATTTGTCTAGAAATATAGATGACTTGTTATTTCTCTAGGATTTATGACTTAATTGTTTAATTTAAAATATAATCAATGAAAATAACAGAGGCAATGAATACATATGACATTGCATTATTTACAATTAAAAATAAAGGATTCGAAGTGTCGTTGGAAATGAATGATTCAAAAGATAAAATACTTTTTTGGATAGCAAAAAATGATGATATATCTATTTCTGCTTTTACTCCATTATCTCTTCTAGGATTAGTTCAGATTACTGAGAAATATGGCGAGAATTGGAATTCTCTCGAAACAGGAAATATATATGATGAAATTTTAAATTCGGAACCATTAAAATGATGATTGATACAAAATTTGCTTTGGAGTTTTTGCAAAAGCACCAACCGATGCCTTCTGATGAAAATTTATCGGAAGAATTAATAGCAACTTATGATGAAGTGAGAAAATATTTTATGACAGTAAAAGACAAGAGATGTATAAAATTATTTTTGAATTCTTTTGGGTATATCAATGGTTTTGGCGTCTATCAATTAGTAGATGATGTAATACTTCAGTTTACAATTGAAGATGTTGTGAATGATTTGAAAGACGGATTAAAAAGCGAATATGTAAGTGTGCGTTATTGGTGTGCATTAATCTCAGCTAATTATCCTTGTTTGGAACTTATCTTTTCCTTAGAAAAATTATTATATGAAAGTAATTTGTCTTCTGAAGATGAATTTGATTTAAAATCCGCAAGACATTAATAAGTTTAAGTTTGTTTCAATTTCCTGAAACAATAAAAGTTTTTAAATCCTATATAGATAAAGAAAATAACGAAGAATTGTTGAGTGAAGCAAAAACTTTTCTTTGTGAACTGGAAAATTCAGAATTTCTTTGATATGACAAATGTCATTTTCTCCATCTTTCTAAATTTCGTATTTTTATATATCCTAAAAATTGAAAATATGAAAAGCATCGTAGCCAAAGCATTATTCAATACTCATTCTTATGCTGAATACCGAAAATTAGTAACCGATTTATTATCTGAAGGAAAGTCAACTGGAAACGAACAATCGGAGAGTTTGACGAATTATTCCAAATTAAATGAAGTCAGAATGAACAGGCTGGAAAAGACCATAAAAATTTCTGAACCTATTATCGAAAAACTTCAAAAATTAGACAATCATTACATTTGGCTGGTTTTGTCTGAAGGCTGGTGCGGCGATGCGACTCAGATTCTTCCAATTTTAGATAAAATGGCTTTGGCTTCGAATAAAAAAGTGGATCTGCGCATTGCGCTTAGAGATCAAAACGACGATTTAATGAATCAATATTTGACAAATGGCGGAAGAGCAATTCCCAAAGTAATTGTTATTTGTAAAGAAGCCGGAATTGTGCGTGCAGATTGGGGGCCAAGACCAAAAGGCGCTGACCGAATTAATGGCAAATCATAAAAGGGATGTTGGGCCAATTAATGAAAAAATAAAAACCGATTTACAATTATGGTATTTGGCCGATAAAGGAATCTCCGTTCAGGAAGAATTGCTTGAAATTATGGAGAATATAAAATATAATCGATTGTGATTTTGGTTAATCTGTTGATAAACAAATATTTTGGTTGATAAAATTATCTTAAAGTGTTTTTATTTTACTTCAAAAGTTGTAACTTAGTAAATATAATCCCACTTCTATTATAACTTTCTGATTTACTCTTTTTACTGGTGTCTATTTATTGTCTAACATTAAAAAATACACTATTATGAAAAAGTTATTTGAAAGATTCTATGATTTCTTTTCTCAATTTTTATTTGGAGGAAAAAATGTGCCTCACTATTAACTCAAAAAAATACGTATGAGATAATTGTACTATTTATTTAGGAGCCGGCACATTACTATTTTAAAAATTGTAATGTGCTTTTTTTATAGCATCAAACTCTCTTCAAACAAAGTAATGTCGATTGCATTTTGTACATCATAATTGCCAATTTTGGTACGACGTAAAACGGTTAAGTGAGAACCAGAATTCATTGCTTTTCCAAAATCATACGCCAGAGAACGGATATACGTTCCTTTACTGCAAACGACTCTAAAATCAACTTCAGGTAAAGCTATTCTAGTAATTTCAAATTCGTGAATAGTAGTTTTTCTGCTTGCAATTTCAACAGTTTCTCCAGCACGCGCATGTTCGTATAAACGAACACCGTCTTTTTTAATTGCCGAAAAAATAGGTGGTTTTTGGTCAATTTCGCCAAAAAATTGTTTCACTGTTTCGTGAATCAAAGCTTCATCAATATGTTCAGTTGGAAAAGTCTGGTCGATCTCGGTTTCTAAATCGTACGATGGAGTAGTGGCTCCGATATAAAAAGTACCCGTATATTCTTTTGCCTGACCTTGAAGTTCAGAAATTCTTTTTGTAAATTTTCCAGTGCAGATTAATAAAAGTCCCGTTGCCAGTGGATCTAAAGTTCCTGCGTGACCAATTTTGAATTTTTTTGGAAGTCCGACTTTATTAATCAAAAGGTGTTTTAATTTATTGACAGCTTGAAACGAACTCCATTTTAATGGTTTGTCAATCAATAAAACTTGTCCGTCTAAATATTCTTCAGGTGTCATTATATAATGGTAAGCGGGTGAATGAAAAAGTGAATCAATAATAAAATGATTCCAGCGATGATTCGGTAATAACCAAAAACTTTGAATCCGTTTTTAGTTAAAAATCCAATGAAGGTTTTAATAGCCAAAAGTGCTACAATAAAAGCAACTACATTCCCGATAACCAATAAATTGATTTGATCGTGAGATAATTCAAATCCTGCTTTGTAATAATCGTAACATTTTTTTGCTGTTGCACCTAACATTGTAGGAACTGCAAGGAAAAACGAAAATTCTGCTTGCAGTTGTTCTTGATAATTTTTGCGACATACCTCCAACAATACTTGCATGCTTCGCGAAACTCCAGGAATCATTGCCAAACATTGAAACAATCCAATTTTAAAAGCCTGTAAATATGTAATTTCTTGTGAAGTTTCGGCGACATTTGGGTTGTTAAACCATTCGTCTACTTTCAATAAAATAATTCCTCCAATTAAAAGCGAAATTGCAACTGTAACCGGATTTTCTAGTAAACCGTCGATAAAATCACTTAAAAGCAATCCTAAAACAACTGCAGGAATAAAAGCAACTAAAAGTTTAAAGTAGAAATCAAATGTTTGAAAGAAACGTTTGAAATATAAAATTACAACCGAAAGTATCGCGCCTAGCTGAATAACAATGGTAAAAAGTTTAGTGAAATCATCATGAGCGATTCCAAAAAAAGAAGAGGCAATAATCATGTGTCCAGTTGAAGAAACAGGTAAAAATTCTGTGATTCCTTCAATAATGGCAAGAACGATAGCTTGTAATGTATTCATTGAGAATTTTAGATTTTAGATCTCAGATTTCAGATTTGTCACCCTGTGCGAAGTCGAGGCTTCGGGAGAAGGGCATTCCAATTTGAAATCCAGAAAATCTAATTATTTAGATTTTTTGAAAATAGAATAAATCGTGATTCCGAAACCAATTAAAACAGTTGTCGGAGCTAAACGGATACGTCTAAAGCTAAAAATATCTTCGTTAAAAACATTCGGATTTGTACTTCCTCCTCCAGACATTAAAATAAATCCTAATGCAATTACAGCAATACCAATTAATAAAATTTTATAATTGATACCATCAAAAAGGAATTCCTGTTTTGGCTGTTGTTCTGCGTTACTGTTGTTTTTCATATTTCTTTTGTTATCCTAAATAAAGTCAAAGGTTTTTTTAAATGTCAGCCTGAGCGAAGTCGAAGGCATTCTTAAATCTTAAATCTAAAATCAGCAATCTAAAATTAATAAAGATCGTCAGTTCTTAAATTCAAGAAACGTTGTGTTGCAAAGTGTGTACTTACCCAGGTAATTAAAACACCTAATCCGAAAACACCAGCTAAAACCAACGCGATTAATACTTTATCTTCTAAAATTCCTAATCCAGGGAAATTAGTTTCTACGTATAATAACAGCGCAATTAAAGCAATGATTGCCAAACCAGCTCCTAACATTCCTAATTTTACGCTTCGCATTACAAATGGTTTACGAATAAACGCTTTGGTTGCTCCAACCATCTGCATGGTTTTAATAATAAAACGATTTGAATGTATCGATAAACGAAGTGAACTATTAATTAATAAAACAGCAATTACGGTTAAGAAACCACTGATTATTAAAATCCACATACTTACTTTTCTGATGTTATCATTTACCAGATTTACTAATTGTTTGTCGTAAACAATATCTGAAATCATAGCGTTTTTGCGAAAGCGATTTTCGATTTTAACAATGCTGTCTCTTTCAACATAATCTGCTTTTAAGTGAATATCGTACGAATTCAGCAAAGGATTTTCTCCCAAAAAGGTCAAGAAATCTTCTCCGATAATATCGGTATGCTCCTTTGCGGCTTTTTCTTTTGACACATATACATGCGAAAGTGCAAAAGGCGCTCGCTTTAATTCACTGTCAAAAGCTTTAATAATACTATCATTAGCTTCGTTTTTAAAGAAAACCGTCATTGCGATTTTTTCTTTAAAGTCATCTGCTAGATTTTTAGAATTAATAATGAATAATCCCAGTACTCCCAAAAGGAATAAAACCAAGAATACACTTAATACAACCGAAAAATAAGAGGAAATTAACCTGCGCTTTTGAAATTTATCAAAGTTAGAACTCATAGTCTGCTTAAATTATGTGGTAAAAATAATAAAGAATTTCTTTATTTAAAGTTATTAACGAACTTTTATACTATAAATGTACAATTTGATATTGAATAAAAGTTTTTTATTTAATCTAAAATAGTTCACATGTTCACAAATGAACGCGAAGTTTTTTAAAGTATTGCGATTTTGTGTATTGTGTGTTAATATAGCCCGTGGTTTCAACCACGGGTACACATTTAGGATCATAATCAGGGTACACAATAAGGTCGCAATCTGGAGCCTCGTGGTCTTAATCGCGGGCGCAAATTATATAAATACCTCTCCCGTGGTTGAAACCACGGGCTATTTTTGATAAAGAAATAAAACTATTTTGAAATTTATCTGCGTTTTGTAAACCTGTAGCTTGAATTAAACTTATCGGTTAAAAAAATTTAAGCATATAAAGCCTTTGAACCTTTGTCTCTTTGTCCCTTTGAACCTTAAAAAGTTTACTGAACCTTATAAACTTCAATACTTTTTAACCAATAAACGTGTCTTGGCCCAGTTACAATGTCATTTTTACAAATTAAAATCATTTCACCGTTTTTGATTGGTTTGCCATTTTCTTCAAAAAGAATATAAGCATTTTCTCCTGTCGGATTATTGAAAAGTTCTGCCCAAGAAAAAGTTGCCTTATAACCGTCTGAAGCTCTTGCAACAATATAAAAATTTCTGTCTTTATGATCTTCCTGTTTGATTTTTGCTTTTTCTAAAATATCTTTCAAAAGGACGCCTTTACAATTTTTAATTTCTTTTTTGACTGCACCGTTTTTGCCCATTACTTTGAAATTATCAATTTCCGCAACTTTCATTTTCTTTAATGAATCAACAGTTAATTGTAACGGAAATTCAACAGCGCCTTTTACTTCAATCTGGTGATTGGCCAATTTTAAACTGTCTGCTTGCAGAAAGCGTTTTGTGTTCGTGTTTTTCAGTTTTTGAAATTTGTTCTGGAGAAGTAGTTTCTTCTTTTTCTTTTTTAGAAGAATTACACATAGAACATGAAAATGCAATAAGGAGAATTAAAATGTAATTTTTAGTTTTCATAAATTTTAATATAAGTAGTAGACTCAATATTACGTATTTTTACTTAATTTGAATAGGTATTTCGATATTTTATTTGTTTGTCAATGAAATAGCTTTGGAACAAGAAACAATAAATGTAAATTTGCGCCTTAATTCATTAAAGTGGTAAAACCTTTGGACCTTTGTCACTTTGCAACTTTGAACCTTAAAAAATGAAATACAATCCAAACGAAATTGACGCCAAATGGCAAAAATATTGGGCAGAAAATCAAACTTTTGCAGCAAAAAACAACTCTGATAAACCTAAACATTATGTTCTCGATATGTTTCCTTATCCGTCAGGGGCAGGATTACACGTGGGACATCCGCTGGGATATATAGCTTCAGATGTTTATTCTCGTTTCAAAAGACACCAAGGTTTCAATGTTTTGCATCCAATGGGTTACGACAGTTTCGGATTGCCGGCAGAACAATATGCGATTCAGACGGGACAGCGTCCAGAAGATACAACGCGCGTTAATATTGACGGAGGAGTTGATAAAGAAGGAAAGCAAATTGCAGGATACAGAAAACAATTAGATAAAATTGGGTTTTCATTTGATTGGAGCCGTGAAGTACGAACTTCAAATCCAGATTATTACAAACATACACAATGGATTTTTATTCAATTGTTTAATTCTTGGTATTGTAAAAAACAAGGAAAAGCATTTGATATTTCAGAACTTATAACTGTTTTTGAAGAAAGCGGTAATGCATTGGTTGAAGCAGTTTGCGACGATAACGTTGCGATTTTTAGTGCTGAAGAATGGAATTCTTATTCTGAAGATCAAAAAGAAAAAATCTTCGTCGCAATACAGAATGACGTATTTGGCAGAAACTGAAGTAAACTGGTGCCCTGGTTTAGGAACTGTTTTGGCAAATGACGAAATTGTAAACGGAGTTTCGGAGCGTGGAGGTTTTCCTGTTATAAGAAAAAAAATGACACAATGGAGTATGCGAATTTCTGCTTATGCCGAACGCTTGCTTCAAGGTCTAAATGATATTGATTGGAGTGAATCTATAAAAGAATCTCAAAGAAACTGGATCGGGAAATCGGTTGGGGCTTTGGTTAAGTTTCAAGTCAAAAGTCAAAAGTCGAATGTCGAAAGTGAAGTCGCACTTTCAGACTTTGGATATTCGACTTTAAACTTTATTGAAGTATTCACAACTCGTCCTGATACAATCTTTGGAGTAACTTTTATGACTTTGGCACCAGAACATGATTTGGTAGCTAAAATTACAACTCCAGAACAAAAAGTCGCAGTTGAAGCGTATATCGAAAAAACAGCAAAACGTTCTGAACGTGAGCGTATGGCCGATGTAAAAACTATTTCTGGTGTATTTACTGGAGCTTATGCAGAACATCCTTTTACAAAAGAAGCCATTCCAGTTTGGATTGGCGATTACGTTTTGGCAGGTTACGGAACTGGTGCTGTAATGGCGGTTCCTTGCGGCGACGAAAGAGATTACGCTTTTGCTAATTTCTTTAAAGGAAATCTGGGTATGCAGGACATTAAAAATATCTTCGCAAATGTTGATATTTCTGAAGCGGCTTACGGATCAAAAGACAACGTAGAAATCGCTAATTCTGATTTCTTAAACGGATTAAATTATAAAGACGCGACTAAAAAAGCAATTGCTAAATTAGAAGAAATCGGTCAGGGAACAGGAAAAACAAATTACCGTTTGCGTGATGCTGTTTTCTCTCGTCAGCGTTATTGGGGTGAACCTTTCCCAGTTTATTACGTAAACGGACTGCCGAAAATGATCAGTGCAGAACATTTGCCAATTATTTTGCCTGAAGTAGAGAAATATTTACCAACCGAAGACGGTCTGCCTCCGTTAGGAAACGCAACAATTTGGGCTTGGGATACTAAAAATAATGAAGTTGTAAATACTGATTTAGTTGATAATTTCGAAATTTTTCCTCTTGAATTGAACACTATGCCAGGATGGGCGGGAAGTTCATGGTACTGGATGCGTTACATGGATGCGCACAATGAAAAAGAATTTGCAAGCAAAGAAGCTTTGGCTTATTGGGAAAGTGTTGATTTGTATATTGGAGGAAGTGAACACGCAACCGGACACTTATTGTATTCTCGTTTCTGGAACAAATTCTTAAAAGACAAAGGTTTCGCTCCAACCGAAGAACCATTCAAAAAACTGATCAATCAGGGAATGATTTTGGGTACAAGTGCTTTTGTTTATGAAGTTTCTGCATATTATTCAGTTGAAGGGGATAGACAATATGTTAAGTTGAAAAACCCGATTATCGTAGATAAAAACACTTTTAAAAAATCTTCAGAAAGTATTAAAAAGGATGTTTTTAAGTCAGAAACATTTGCTTATACAGAAACAGACGGTAAAATTTTATCTCTAATACAAAAGTATAATAAGGATGATTTTAAAGATGCGCCAGAATTTTCTCTAAATCAAATACATGTGGATGTATCGATGGTTAATTCTTCAGATGAATTAGATACGGAAAAATTTAAAAATTGGAGAGAAGAATATAGAGAAGTTGTTTTGGTAAAAGATGAAGACGAAGGATTCATTGTGTCTCGCGAAGTTGAAAAAATGTCAAAATCGAAATACAATGTTGTAACGCCAGATGATATTTGCGATGAATATGGTGCTGATACATTGCGTTTATACGAAATGTTTTTAGGTCCGTTAGAGCAGGCAAAACCTTGGAATACTGCTGGTATATCAGGAGTTTTTGGTTTCTTGAAAAAACTTTGGAGATTGTATTTTGATGAAAATAGCGGTTTAATCGTAAACAACGACGAACCAACAAAAGACAACTTAAAATCTTTACATAAAACCATCAAAAAAGTGGCTGACGATATTGAGAATTTCTCTTTCAATACTTCGGTTTCTCAGTTTATGATTTGTGTGAACGAATTGTCATCTCAAAATTGTCATTCAAGAGCGATCTTAGAGCCATTGGCTATTTTGGTTTCGCCATATGCACCGCATATTGCAGAAGAATTATGGTCGCAGTTAGGACATAAAACTTCAATTTCTGAAGTGGCGTTTCCAGTTTTTGATGCCAATCATTTAATTGAAACGAATAAAGAATATCCAGTTTCTTTCAACGGAAAAATGCGTTTCACAATCGAATTGCCTTTGGATTTAACCAAAGAACAAATCGAAGAAATCGTAATGAAAGACGAAAGAACACAAAAACAATTAGACGGAAGAACTCCAAATAAAGTGATAATCGTTCCAGGAAAGATCATTAATCTTGTAGGTTAATTTAAAATTCCAATCCCGAAGCCTCGGGATAAATTATAAATTCCAAATTCCAATTTTACGATTGGGGTTTGGGATTTTTTTTGTGCAGTTGTCGTCCTGAGCGAAGTCTAAGACTTTTGCATTATTAAAGGTCTTCGATTTCGCTCAGACGGACAAAAATGAGTCTAAATCCACTACTTCGAAGTGAAACTGCGTATAGTTTGTCATCCTGAGGAACGAAGGATCACACGCGTTACTCCGCAAAGTAATTCCTCAATCTTTGTCGAGCTTCTAGTGCGATCCTTCCTTCGTCAGGATAACAAGATTGCGGTATTTCTTTGACTTTTTCCGCCCCGAATTCAAATTGGAATTTGGATTTTTTTAATTGGAATTTTCCTCACCATAATTGGAATTTGGATTTTATCCCGAGGCTTCGGGATTGGAATTTCCCTCCACAATTGGAATTTGGATTTTTTTTACTTCCAGTTTGTCATCCTGAGGAACGAAGGATCACACTCGGGGATCGACAAGGATTGGCTGTTTTACTTTACGGAATTCCTTTATTGAGTTTCTAGTGTGATCCTTCGTTCCTCAGGATGACAAAACTATGGCTGTAGATTTTCTTTGTCGAGCTTCTAGTGCGATCCTTCCTCCGTCAGGATTGACGAGATTGCGTTATTTCTTTGACTTTTTCCGCCACGAATTCAAATTGGAATTTTCCTCACCATAATTGGAATTTGGAATTTATCCTGAGGCTTCGGGGTTGGAATTTCCCTCTCCATAATTGGAATTTGGATTTTTTTTTCTTCCAGTTTGTCATCCTGAGGGACGAAGGATCACACGCGTTACTCCGCAAAGTAATTCCTCAATCTTTGTCGAGCTTCTAGTGTGATCCTTCCTTCGTCAGGATGACAAGATTGCGGTATTTCTTTGACTTTTTCCGCCACGAATTCAAATTGGAATTTGGATTTTTTTATTGGAATTTCCCTCTCCATAATTGGAATTTGGATTTTATTCCGAGGCTTCGGGATTGAAATTTCCTTCCCTACAATTGGAATTTGGATTTTTTTTTACATCCAGTTTGTCATCCTGAGGAACGAAGGATCACACTCGGGGATCGACAAAGATTGGCTGTTTTACTTTACGGAATTACTTTATTGAGTTTCTAGTGTGATCCTTCGTTCCTCAGGATGACAAAACTATGGCTATAGATTTTCTTTGTCGAGCTTCTAGTGCGATCCTTCCTCCGTCAGGATTGACAAGATTGCGTTATTTCTTTGACTTTTTCCGCCCCGAATTCAAATTGGAATTTCCCTCTCCATAATTGGAATTTGGAATTTATCCCGAGGCTTCGAGATTGGAATTTCCCTCACCATAATTGGAATTCGGAATTTTTTCACTTCCAGTCTGTCATCCTGAGGAACGAAGGATCACACTCGGTGATCGACAAAGATTGGCTGTTTTACTTTACGGAATTACTTTATTGAATTTCTAGTGTGATCCTTCGTTCCTCAGGATGACAAAACTATGGCTGTAGATTTTCTTTGTCGAGCTTCTAGTGCGATCCTTCCTCCGTCAGGATTGACGAGATTGCGTTATTTCTTTGACTTTTTCCGCCACGAATTCAAATTGGAATTTGGATTTTTTTATTGGAATTTTCCTCGCCATAATTGGAATTTGGAATTTATCCCGAGGCTTCGGGATTGGAATTTCCCTCCCCATAATTGGGATTTTGAATTTTTTTTATTGAAATTTTCATTTCCGTTGTAACATTTTAATAGTTCTAGTATCCAAAGGGCGGATCCGATTAAATTAACAACTTAAAACTATTAAAAAATGAAAAAGTATATTTTAATTATCGCCCTTTTATTTTCTGCATTATGTATCAATGTTTTTGCACAAACAAAATCATATCCTTTCAAGTAATTAAAACAGGAAAAGGAAAACAATCTATTATATTCATTCCTGGATTTGCTTCTTCTGGAGAAGTTTGGAACGACACCAAAGCGGCATTCGAAAAAGATTTTACTTGTTATACGCTTACAATGGCTGGATTTGCCGGAGTAAAACCACAGCCAAATCCTTCTTTTGAAAATTGGAAAGCGGGAATCGCCAATTATATCAAAGACAATAAAATCGAAAAACCAATTCTGGTTGGTCACAGTATGGGCGGCGGACTTGCATTGGCAATCGCTTCAGATTATCCAGAATTAATTGGTAAAATAGTCGTTGTAGACGCGCTTCCGTGTTTGGCGACTTTGAGTGATCCTTCTTTTAAATCAAAAGAAAATAATGACTGTTCTCCGATGGTAACTCAAATGGCGGCGATGAACGAAACGCAGTTTTATGATATGCAGAAACAAACCATGCCAAGACTTTTGCAAGATACTTCAAAACTAGAAATGGTTGTGGACTGGAGTGTAAAATCTGATCGTAAAACTTTCTCAGAAGTATATTGTGATTTCTTTAATGTTGATTTAAGAGAAAGAATTGCGACTATAAAATGTCTGTCATTAATTTTATTAGAATCTTATTTTATAAATTTAAAACCGGCAATTGAAGGGCAGTATGAAAAGCTGAAAACAGCTAAATTTCAATATGCGGGTAAAGGTTTGCATTTTATAATGTATGACGATAAAGAATGGTATTTGGCACAATTAAATAATTTTATAAAATCTTAAAATGGAATTCGAAGATATCTATAAAACATATTGGGAACGGATTTTCAGGCTTTGCATGGGTTTTGTAAACGATTATGATGCGGCGCAGGATTTAACTCAGGAAACGTTTATAATTGTCTGGCAGAAGCTGGAAACTTTTAGAAATGAATCTTCTATTGGAACCTGGATTTTCAGAATTGCTTCTAACAATTGCTTGAAACAGATTGAAAAACAAAAACGGTTTCCGAAATCAGATCTGCCCGTTCACCTCTCAGAAGAAAAGCAAATTTCATTAGAACCTCAAATTCAGTTTTTATATAAATGTATTGCCGCATTACCAGAAACGGAACGTATCATTATTTCGCTGGAATTAGAAGATGTAAGACAGTCAGAAATTGCCAAAATCGTGGGACTTTCTGAAGCAAATGTAAGAGTGAAAATTCACAGAATTAAAGAAAAATTGACTCAAAAATTTAAAGAAAATGGACGACAATAATATAGACTTCAAAGATTTATGGAAAAAACAAACCGTAAGTCAGCCTAATATCGAAGATTTGATGGCGAGATTAAAACAGTTTAAAAAATCGGCAGTTCGAGGCTTATGGGTTACTAATATTCTGCTTTCAATAACCTCTGTATTTATTATTTTTATTTGGTGTTATTTTCAGCCTCAGTTTATTTCGACAAAAATCGGAATCGTTTTGGCAATCTTGTCCATGGCGTTTTATTTGTTTTTTTATAACAAATTAGTGAATAAATATAAAAACATAGATACCGATCAAACCAATCACGAATATTTACAGCAATTGATTGAGATTAAAAAGAAACAGAATTTTATGCAGTCCACAGTATTAAGCTGGTATTTTGTACTGCTGATGGTAGGAATCTGTCTGTACATGTATGAATATGCTTCCAGAATGACTGTTTTATATGCTTTGATTGCCTACGGCGTTACGTCGCTTTGGATTGGTTTTAACTGGTTTTATCTTCGTCCGAAACAAGTTAAAAAACAGCAGGAAAAAATAAACAGTCTGATTGCAAAGTTTGAAGAAATCAACAATCAGTTAGAGTTATAAAAAAGAAGCTTCGCAAAATTGCGAAGCTTTACTTTTACCAAAAACAAAAATTTAAATTCTAATACTAAGATTTATTGTGGGAAAACATAAGGTGTAAGCGATAATACGATAATTCCTTCACTGTTTGCTGTTGCAGTTAATTCATTTTCTAATTTTCCGCCAATGTAAATTTTTCCAGTTAGTGTTTGTCCTGCAGAACCTCCGTATCCACTAGCGCTTAATGTTGCTCCTAAAGATTTCGCCTCTGCAGTAAACTCTTTAGTCCAAGGAAGGCTGGTAACGTCTTCGTTTAATGCATTTCCGCCTTTTTCAAAATAAGTAGCAGATGTTTTTCCAGTATAATTTCCAGTTATTTCATATTTCACGTCTCTTGAACCGCTTCCTGATCCATTATCGTCGTTGTCGCTGCTTGCAAGAAACTGCTGTAAAAGCAAGAGTCAATACAATTGCTAAAGTTTTTAAAATCGATTTCATAATAAAATTCTTTAATTAAAATTCATAGTTACACAAAATTAGACCCTTACTAAATAGATATCAATACCTGATAAAATGTATTTTTTTTACCTGATATCAGGTAAAAAAGGTTATTTTTTTTTCGAAAGTCATTAAGCTTTAATAACTTTGAGTAAATGCCCCCCATTTATGAAGAAAATCTACGCCTTTTTGTTTTGTTTATCTTTTTCAATTGTTTCCTATTCTCAGGTCATTCTTTCGTTAGATGATGATACCGTTTACATTGACAGTATTGTTAAGTTGACAAAGAATGTAAAGTCGGATAGTATTAAAAGTTTGAATAGTTTTCGATTGTCCAAATTGTTTTTAATGGTTCAGGATGCGAAAAGTTCTAAGGAATATCTGGAACAAGCAAACCGATTAAAAGTAAAATTTCCATTCTTAAAAGATGCATCTCTTTACTATAATGCTTATAGTTTTGTTGAAAAAGGTGATTTAGATGGTTTCGAAAAAGCCTTACTTGAAGCTAATGAAAAACTTAAAAAATACCGTTACAAAGAAGCGTACAAACTTCGGGCAGTTATACTTCAGAATTACGGTATTATGCGGCAACGGAGAAATAATGAAAATGGGTATATGCGATTGCTGGTAAATGAAGCAATCCCTATTGCGAAACGAAGTGGCGATTTTGAATTAATCAGTGGTTTGAATAAAGCGGTTGCTATTATTTTTATGAATAATGGCGAAAGGGAAAAAGCAACAGAATATCTGGATCAAGCCCAGAAATATATCGAAAATACCACTAAAAAATCGGCAACGCTGGGAGAGTCCAAAATGGAAACTTATATTATTAATGCCGAGAATTTAGTAGAACTCAAGCATTTTTATGATGCAAAAAGTATTTTGGATAAAGCTTTTTTAATTTTAAAAAAATATCCAGAATCCAATTTAAATGATTCTTATTTCTATTCAGAAGGACTTTATTTTGCCAGACAGAATAAGCACAGCGAAGCGCTTATTAGTTTTGAAAAAGGAATCATTTCGGTCGCAAAACACAGTAATTTCATCGCATTAAACCGATTGAAATTTGCGGAATATGAAGTGCTTTTTAAACTCAAAAATTACGATAAAGCAAAAGCCAATTTGGAATATTTAGTAAAAAACACTCCATTTATTATCGACAAGAAGAATTACTACAAAGAATTGTCTAAAGTTTATAATGCGACAAAAGAATATTCCAAAGCCTATTTTTATTCGCATAAATACAATGTTATAAATGATAGTTTAAACGATGCCAATTTAAAAAACGAAATTGTAGAACTAGAAGCAAAATACAAGAAGGCGGAAAGCGAGAAAAAGATTTCCTTGTCGCAGTCCGAGAATGAGAAAGCAGTTTTACAAGTCAATAATAACCGATTAAATTCAATGCTTTTTGCGGTGCTTTCATTTCTATTATTTTTAACCGTTTTGTTTTTATGGCTTTACAGTAATTATCAGAAGAAATTAAGTTTTCAGAAAGAGGTAAATCTGCGGCAAGAATTAAATGCACTAGAAAATCAGCAGAAGCTTTCTATTTCAAATGCATTGATTCAAGGAGAAGAAATCGAAAGAAAAAGAATCGCAAGAGATCTCCATGACGGATTAGGAAGTATGCTTTCTGGTCTAAAAATGCATTTGAACCTTGCGGATCGCGAAAATCAGGAAAATAGACCCAATATTAATGAGATGCTCAACGATTCGATCAAAGAACTTCGTAATATCTCTCAAAATTTAATGCCCGAAAGTTTAATGAAACTGGGACTTGAACATGCATTAAAAGATTTGTGTGTCTCGCATTCCAATTCAGAAACTACGGTGGAGTTTCAGTATTTAATTAAAAAAGCAAAACTGCCTCAACATCTTGAAATAATGATTTACAGAATTATTCAGGAACTTTTAAATAACTCTTTGAAATATGCAAAAGCATCGCAGATTTTGGTTTCCTGTTCGCAGAATAAAGATGTTTTTTTTATCACTGTAGAAGATAACGGTGTTGGATTTAATGTAAAACATGCCGAAAAACGAGAAGGCATGGGACTCAGAAATATAAAAAACCGTGTTGCATTTCTAAATGGTAAATTAGAAATAGATTCGGTTATAAATAAAGGAACTTCAACTTATATTGAGTTGAAGATATAACTACAGACTATAAAATGACATATAAAACAGTAATTGTAGACGATCATCCAATTGTGATTTCGGGAATAGCGGGATTATTATCGGAATTGGATACTATAAAAATCGTAGAAAAATTTGAATCGGGTATAAAGCTTTTAGAATATATAGAAGATAATAAAGTCGATCTAATTTTAATGGATATTTTCCTGCCGGTAATAAATGGAGTTGATTTATGTAAAACGATTAAGCAAAAGCATCCTAAAATTGTAATTATCGGTATGAGCAGTCAATCTGAAAGGAGTTTGGTGATGCAGTTTATTCAGAATGGCGGAAATGGTTATATTTTAAAAAATGCTTCTTTTGATGAATTTAAAAACTGCATTTACAAAGCTATTGAGGGCGAAATTGTTTTTAGCGAAGAAGTAAAAACGATAATCAGTCAGCCCTTGTCTGAAGATTTGGAACGTATTCCAGCTTTAAGCAGGAGGGAACGTGATATTGCTTTATTGCTTTCACAAGGAAAATCGACTCAGGAAATTGCAGACGATTTGTTTTTGAGTTTTTTAACGGTACAAACACACCGACGCAATATCCTTCAGAAATATAAAATGAAAAATGTAGCAGAATTAATTGCTTTCCTGCTCAAGAACAATATGTTGAATTGAGACAAAATGGACATAAAAATGCCAAAATGACATTTTGTTAAATTGGTTCGTATTTTGCTGTTTGTTTTGTAACTTTAAATATTAAATCAAAAAAACACAAAAGAAATATGGGATCTGGATATCTAATTATTGCTGGAGCTATAATGTTGTTCAGCTGGCTGGTAAGCTCTCAATTGAAGAGTAAATTCGAATTATATTCAAAATTACAATTAAGAAACGGTATGAGCGGCGCCGAAATTGCCGAAAAAATGCTTGCCGATAACGGAATTACAGATGTACGTGTTATTTCGACACCAGGCCAGTTAACAGATCATTATAATCCTTCAGATAAAACAGTAAATTTAAGTGAAGCAGTTTACAACCACCGTAATGCGATACGCAATTGCGGTTGCCGCACACGAATGTGGTCACGCCGTGCAAGCATGCAATTGGTTACGAATGGCTGACAATGCGTTCGAAATTAGTGCCTATTGTAAGTGTAGCTTCGAATTATGTACAATGGATTTTAATTGCTGGAATTCTTATGATTAAAGTTTTCCCTCAATTATTATTGGTTGGAATTATCATTTTTGCGGCTACAACATTGTTTTCGGTTATAACCCTTCCAGTAGAGTATGATGCAAGTAATCGTGCTTTGGCTTGGTTGGAAAATAAACATATGCTCACACAAGAAGAGCAAGCGGGTGCAAAAGATGCTTTAAAATGGGCGACAAGAACGTATGTGGTTGCTCGCAATTGGTTCTATAGCAACGTTGTTGTACTATATCTCAATTTATTCTGGAAGCAGGAGGAACTAAAGATTTAGAAATTCCAATTTTTTAAACTCCAAATTCCAAAGCTGGAAAATTAAACAAACCCGACAGGTTAAAAAACTTGTCGGGTTTTTTATTGCTATTCATTTAATCTTAATAAAAGAAAAAGTAAGATCCAAAGTCCTGCAAGAGTATAAATGGAATTAAGGTATTGTTTGTCTTCAGATTTATATAATTTGTAAAAAAGAGCTAAAGTGTAAATTACGCTTATTGGGATGGCAAGAAAAAAAAGAAATGCTCCAGTTCCAGGTGCGCAAGGGCCTCCAGGGTCAATTTTGGCGTATATAAAAGTTACAATGAAATAGGTTATAAAAAAAGAATAACGTTTTGTATTCAGATCGAATGTTGAGCATGATTTATAGGTTCATTTTTAATTGGAATTTGGAATTTCTCCCGACGCTTCGGGATTGGGTTTTTCTTTTTCTAAAGCTGAATTTGTCTATCAATTTGCTGATCCAGCGAAATAAAAGTTTCCGTTCTTGAAACCCCTTCTATAGCTTGAATTTTTGTATTTAAAAGTCGCATCAAATGTTCGTTATCGCGACAGATGATTTTAATTAAAACGGACCAATTTCCTGTGGTATAATGACATTCTAAAACTTCGGGAATTTTTTTTAAATCTTTAACGGCTTCAGAATTTCGGGAAGCTTTGTCTAGGTACACACCGACAAATGCCATGGTGTTGTAACCCAAAACTTTTGGATTAACGGTAAATTTAGATCCTGAAATAACGCCGGATTGTTCTAGTTTTTTTAATCGCTGATGAATTGCGGCGCCAGAAATTCCGATTTTATTGGCAATCTGCAAAATTGGCTTTCGGGCATCTTCCATTAAGTAACGAAGGATTTCCTTGTCGATACCGTCAATTTCAATTAAGAGGGAGTTGATTTTCATAACTTATAATTTGAAACTATTTATTGTGATTTGGGTTTAGGATAGAAATCAAATGTAGTTAAAATGCTGTGAAAAAGAAAATTCCAAATTTTGAAAATTTAAATTCCAATCCCAAGGCTCGGGAGAAATTCCAAATTCCAATTTTATCCTGAAGTTTTGTATCAAATTCAAAATATAGCCCACGGCTTCAACCGTGGGAGGCTAGGGAAAAATAAAATTCCAATCCCGAAGCGTCGGGAGAAATTCCAAATTCCAATATTTATTCGGAAGCTTCGAATCCAGTTCTAAGAATATAGCCCGTGGTTTCAACCATGGGAGGCTAGTGAAAAATAAAATTCCAATCCAGAAGCGTCGGGGGAAATTCCAAATTCCAATTTTATCCTGAAACTTTGTATCAAATTCAAAATATAGCCCACGGTTTCAACCGTGGGAGGCTAGGGAAAAATAAAATTCCAATCCCAAAGCCTCGGGAGAAATTCCAAATTCCAATTTTTTCCTGAAGCTTTGTGTCAAATTCAAAATATAGCCCACGGTTTCAACCACGGGTACACAATTCAATTTCACAATTGGGATATTGTTAATCAGATACAATTCATTCCATAGGAATGTCTCGTCGGTAGAACTAAATTAGAATTATAAATTTACGTTCCGTAGGAACGTTTGATTAAAGAATGTGTATATTTTTGTACAAACAAGTGTCCCTACAGGACACGTACGAACATTTCCATTTTATTCTACCAATGAGATATTCCTATGGAATATAAATTGGATGTAGAATTTGGGTTGGGTTTTGGAAATCTAAAATTCCAAAAATATAGCCCGCGGTTTCAACCGTGGGAGGCTAGTGAAAATAAAATTCCAATCCCGAAGCCTCGGGAGAAATTCCAAATTCCAATTTTTTCCTGTGTCAAATTTAAAACATAGCCCGTGGTTTCAACCGTGGAAGGCTAATGAAAAAGAAAATTCCAATCCCGAAGCCTCGGGAGAAATTCCAAATTTCAATATTTATTCGGAAGCTTCGAATCCAGTTCTAAGAATATAGCCCGTGGTTTCAACCACGGGTATTAAAAAGAAAAAAATCCAAATCCCAAGTGATTAAGTTGGAATTTGGATTTTAAAAGATTGTATATTTTTGAAGGTTTTATTTTCCTTTGTTTGCTTCGGCAACGTATTTTTCTAAAGCCATTGTCATAGACGGAGTTTCAGGAGTTGGAGCAAGAATATCGATTCTTAAACCATGATCTAAAGCCTCTTTCTGAGTTGTGCTTCCAAATACCGCGATTCTGGTATCATTTTGTTTGAAATCTGGGAAATTCTTAAACAAAGATTTAATTCCGGTTGGGCTGAAAAAAGCTAGAACGTCATAATAAACATCAGCTAAATCAGATAAATCACTCATTACAGTTCTGTAAAAAATAGCTTGTGCCCAATCTACTTTAAGATTGTTTAGTGTTACAGGCGCATCTGCATTTAATTGATCAGATGCAGGAAGTAAGAATTTCTCGTCTTTGTACTTCTTAATAAGCGGAGATAAATCTGCAAAATCTTTTGCTCCAACGTAAATTTTACGTTTTCTGTACACAACATACTTTTGAAGGTAAAACGCAACAGCTTCAGATTGACAAAAATACTTCAATCCTTCAGGAACTTTGTAACGCATTTCATCAGCAACTCTAAAAAAATGATCTACAGCATTTCGACTTGTTAAAATGATCGCAGTGTAATGATTAAGATCGATTTTTTGCAATCGAATCTCTTTTGCGCTAACCCCTTCCACATGAATAAATGGTCTGAAATCAATTTTTATTTTGTGTTTTTGTTGGAGCTCAAAGTAAGGAGAATTCTCCACTTTAGGTTCAGGCTGTGACACCAAAATTGTTTTCACTTTCATATTATAAACATTTTCTAAGCACTCCCTTTTGTTATCCAATAATATAGAAAATAATAAGGGGCTATTTCAAGAGCGCAAAGATACAAAATAAAATAAAATAACTTACCGATAATTACGTTTTGATATGTTTTAATTGAAATAAAGTAAGAGTATACACTAATACACAGCGATATACCAATGATTACAAGCGGTATGATTTGTGGAATATTATTGTAATAGAACAAAATTGCATTGATTGGAAGGATCAAAACGCCTATATAGGTCCTATAAGTTACTTTTTGTAAGTTAAATAGTTCTACAAAATCGTCAATATTGAAAGAAGTCGCTACAATTTTCTCAATTAAATACTTTCCTAAAATGAAATAAAGAAGAAAAGTTGCAATCTGGATAAACAAAATCCAGTCGGTTTTAGACGCCTCTCCAAAAATGTTCATGGTAAGCAGAATAAAAAATGCATACGAAACAATTTGTACAAAAAATAAACCAACTGTAAAGTCGCTTTTTAGATGGTTGTTGTCGCGATAAATTTTAGCGTATTTGTCAGAAAAAATAAGTTTACTAAATTCACTGAATCTAGTTTCGTAAGCAGATTTTGTCATGGCAACAACAGCAAAGGTCAGCACAAACAAAAGTGTTGCCCAGTCTTTGTTTTCAAGAATTCGAGGATGAAGTTGTTCAATCATAGCGTTACAAAATTAGTAATTTTTTGATGCAATACTTTTATTATATATTTATTATGAATCAAATGCTATAAAAAGTTTACTTTTGCGGGGAAATTACCGAGAAAAAATGAATGATAGTATTGTCATAATTCCCACATATAACGAAATTGAGAATATAGAAAGTATAATAAGAGCAGTACTTTCACAGCATAAATCTTTTCATCTGCTGATTATTGATGACAATTCTCCTGACCATACTGCAAATAAAGTAATTGCATTACAGGAAGAATTTCCTGAGAGACTTTTTTTAGAACAAAGAACTAAAAAATCAGGTTTAGGAACAGCATATGTTCATGGCTTTAAATGGGCTTTGGAACGTGATTATCAATTTATTTTTGAAATGGATGCTGACTTTTCACACAATCCAAATGATCTTGAAAAATTGTATGATGCCTGCCATTTTGGTGGTGCAGATCTTGCAATTGGTTCTCGTTATGTAACTGGGGTAAATGTTGTCAACTGGCCTTTGAGCCGCGTTTTGATGTCGTATTTTGCTTCTGTTTATGTAAAATTTATTACCGGAATGAAGATTCATGATGCAACTGCAGGATTTGTTTGTTACAAAAGAGAAGTTCTGGAGAAAATCAATTTAAATAAAATCAAATTTGTGGGGTATGCATTTCAAATCGAAATGAAATACAGAACATACTGTGCAAAATTTCAAATTACAGAAGTTCCTATTATCTTTACAGATAGAACAAAAGGAGTTTCTAAAATGAGTAATGCTATTATTAAGGAAGCTATACTTGGAGTAATTTCGCTAAGATTAAGAAAATTAGTCAATTCATTATAAACCAGCCATCATGAACAGGATTTTAATAAAAAATGCCAAAATTGTAAACGAAGGGACAATTTTTGAAGGGGATGTTTTAATAGAAAATGATTTGATTGTTGAAATTGCAGACAGCATTTCATTAAAAACATCAGATTGTATTGTAATAGATGCTGAAGGCAGTTATTTAATGCCGGGAGCAATAGACGATCAGGTTCACTTTAGAGAGCCGGGATTAACGCATAAAGGAGATATTGAGTCTGAATCTCGCGCGACTGTTGCGGGAGGAATCACTTCTTTTATTGAGCGACCAAACACGGTTCCGAATGCAGTTACCCAAGAAATTTTAGAAGATAAATACCAAATTGCCGCTCAGAAATCATTTGCGAATTATTCGTTTATGATGGGTGCAACAAACGATAATTTGGAAGAAGTTTTAAAAACGAATCCAAAGAATGTTGCGGGAATTAAAATTTTCCTAGGTTCATCAACAGGAAATATGCTGGTGGATAATGAGGCTGTTTTAGAGAGAATTTTTTCAAGTACACCAATGTTAATTGCGGTGCACTGTGAAGACGAAACTACCATTAAAAATAATCTTGTCGCTTTTAAAGAGCAATACGGAGAAGATGTTCCAGTAACGGCTCACAATTTAATTAGAAGTGCCGAAGCGTGTTATATTTCCTCTTCAAAAGCGGTAGCTTTGGCGAAACGCACTGGAGCAAGACTTCATATTTTCCATCTTTCAACTGCGAAAGAAATGGAATTGTTTACGAATAAAATTCCGTTAGAAGATAAGAAAATTACCGCTGAGGTTTGTGTGCATCATTTGTGGTTTACAGATGAAGATTATAAAACAAAAGGTAATTTTATAAAATGGAATCCAGCAGTAAAAACTGCAGAAGATCGTGCTGAACTTTGGAAAGCTTTGAATGACGGACGAATTGATGTAATTGCTACAGATCACGCGCCTCATACCAAAGAAGAAAAAATGCAGTCGTATTTAAATGCGCCTTCTGGAGGGCCGCTTGTACAGCATGCTGTTGTGGCAATGTTTGAAGCACATCACCAAGGAAAAATAAGCGTAGAAAAGATAGTGGAAAAAATGTGCCACAATCCGGCTAAGATTTTCAAAATTGAAAAAAGAGGATTTATTAAAGAAGGATATCACGCCGATTTGGTTATTGTAAATCCAAGTTTGCCTTGGAGTGTAAAACAAGAAAACATTTTATACAAATGCGGCTGGTCGCCTTTTGAAAACTTTACTTTCAAATCTAGAATTACGCATACTTTTGTGAACGGGGAATTAGTATATAATAATTTCAAAGTAAAAGATACAAGAGCAGGTAAAAGATTATTGTTTGACAGATAAAAAACGACTATGAAGAATTTTATAGTAATACTACTGGTTTTGTTTCTTTCTATAAGCTGTAAAAAAGAGATCGTAAAACAACCTGCAAAGCTTATCGACAAAGAGAAGATGGTCGATATTATGTACGATTTGTCTCTTTTGGAAGCAATGAGATATCAAAAACCATTGTCTTTAGATTCTGTAGATAGTGATCCGACAAAGTTTATTTTGAAAAAATACAAAGTAGATAGTCTGCAGTTTGCACAGAACAATATGTATTATGCTTCCGATTATGAAAGTTATAAAGATATGTTTGATGCCGTAAACAAGAGATTGGCCGTGAATCAAAGAAGCGAGCAGATTCTCTGGCGAAAATCGATGAGAAAAAAGCGACAAAAGAAAAGAAAAATAAGCCTAAAGAATTGAAAGAAGTTCCGAAAGATTCAGTTAAAAAAATAATTCCAAAAATTAATATTGATTCTATAAAAAAGGCGCAAAGAATAAATAGAAGAAAGTTATAGTTTGGAACTTTCTTTAATATATTGATGAATATTTGTAAAAACCGTTCCTAGAGCGGTTTTTATTTTTTCATTACTGTAGAGATTTTTAGAGTACGAAGCTTTTGCAGTTGCTTTGGTAATGCTTCTTTGTCTGAAAAATAAAGTTGAAAATATTCCGTCAGTAATCCATAATAGGTTCATGAAAAAAGGTTTCGCATGAATATGGGCTCTTTTTAGTTTTAGAGTGTCTGCCACGGTATTCAAAATATCTCTGAAAACAATATTATCTGAGATTAATGTAAAACGCTCATTTTTGATGTCGCTTTTCATTAATTCAAGAGTAGTTTTTACAACATCCGCAACAGAAATAAAACCAGTGCTTCCGAGTGTGTAGAACGGGAGCCCTTTAGAAACTTTTTTATAGATTTCGACACTTCCTTCTTCAAAAATAGTCATCATTTGTATCGGCGGTAAAATAACTCCGGGGTTTACAATGATAACATTTAAACCTTCCTGAAGTCCGCGCCAAACTTCCATTTCTGCACCATATTTAGAAATGGCGTAATCGCTGTGCGGTTTTTCTGGATTCCAGTCTGTTTCTTCTGTGATATAAGTTTCGTGTGGTGCAATATCTCCTAAAGTCGCAATTGAACTGATGAAGCAAAACTTTTCTACTTCTTTGGCAATCGAAAAATTGACCATGTTTGCAGTTCCTTCAATATTTGTTTTTCTAAGCTTTTCTTCCTCTTTCGGATCAAATGAAATTAAAGCGGCACAGTGATAAACATGTGTAATATCAATAAAGGCATTTTCTAGAGAGGGAACGTCTAAAATATCGGCTTCAAGCCAATAGATTTTTTCGAATAAATGACTCTTTTTGTAAAAATCAAAAACCGATTTTGTTTTGTCGATTTTGTTTTGACTTCTATAAACAGCCCGAACATTTTCTCCATTTTCAATTAAATGAAGTAATAAATGTGCGCCGACTAAACCAGTTCCTCCAGTTACTAATACCATTTTGTAAAGATAAGTTTTTTGGTTTTTGTCGCAAAGGCACAAAGGTGCAAAGTTTTTTTGTTTTGCTGTAAAGATACATAGGCACGAAGTTATTGTTTTAATAATATTTGCGCCTTAGCGCCTTAGTGGCATAACTTTTTGTGATTGCGCCTGCCATTGTTTATATTTGCGCAAATTATTTTATAAAAAAATGAAGAATCTAGTTGAAGAATTAAAATGGCGCGGGTTATATCATGATAGTATGCCTGGAACGGAAGAACAATTACTAAAAGAGGTTACTACTGCGTATATTGGTTTTGATCCAACGGCAGATTCACTGCATATCGGAAGTATGGTTCAGATTATTTTATTGGTTCACCTAAAGAATTTCGGACATAAGCCGGTTGCTTTGGTTGGTGGAGCTACAGGAATGATTGGTGACCCATCTGGTAAATCTGATGAAAGAAATTTGCTTGATGAAGAGGCTTTGGCTAAAAACGTAGCAGGAATTAAAAGTGTTTTGTCTCGTTTCTTAGATTTTAATTCAACCGAAGCAAATGCACCAGTAATGGTAAATAACTACGATTGGATGAAAGAATTCTCTTTTATCGATTTTGCACGTGAAGTTGGAAAAAGAATCACTGTGAATTATATGATGGCTAAAGATTCTGTAAAAAAGAGATTTAGCGGCGAAGGAGAGGGAATGTCTTTTACAGAGTTTACATACCAATTAATTCAAGGTTACGATTTTTATCATTTATATAAAAACAACAACTGTATTCTGCAAATGGGAGGTTCTGACCAATGGGGTAATATTACCACTGGAACAGAATTAGTACGCAGAATGGGTGGCGAAAATGCAAAAGCTTATGCTTTGACAACGCCATTGATTACAAAAGCAGACGGTTCTAAATTCGGAAAATCGGAAGGTGGAAATGTTTGGTTAGATGCAGATAAAACTTCTGTATATAAATTTTACCAATTTTGGGTAAACACAACAGATGTTGATGCAGAGAAATATATCAAAATCTTTACTTTCTTAGATAAAGAAACAATTGATGCACTAATTGAAGAGCACAAAACGGCTCCGCATTTAAGAGTTTTACAAAAGAAATTAGCAGAAGAAATTACTGTTTTTGTTCATAATCGTGAAGAATTAGAAAAAGCAATCCAAGCTTCAAATATTTTATTTGGAAACTCAACTGCAGAGGATTTAAAGCAATTAGACGAAGCAACTTTTTTAGAAGTTTTTGATGGTGTCCCTCAAGCTGAAATTGCAAAAGCCGATTTAGAAAATGGTTTAGAGATCATCACTGTTTTAAATGAAAAGACAGGTTTCTTTAAATCAAACGGAGAAGCGAGACGTGCTTTGACTGCAAATTCTATTTCTGTGAACAGAGAGAAAATTAAAGAAGATTTTGTTTTGACAGCAAATGATTTAATCAACAATCATTTTGTGTTATTGCAAAGTGGTAAGAAGAATTACTTTGTGATTAGAGTTGTTTAACTGTTTATTTGTTTAATCGTTTATTTGGTTAAACGTGTAATTGTTTAATCGGAGTTTTTGCGATTAAAATTAGAAACATTTTATAATATCAAAAATCCCAATGACTCAAAAGTTGTTGGGATTTTTTTATTTAAAAAGAGCCATTCATTCGGTAGGAATGTTTCGTTGGCAGAACTAAAATTTGGATTGTGTTTAGACGTTCCGTAGGAACTTTTGGTTTACAGGAGAGATTATGTTGTGTAAACAGTTGATAGTTGTTCCTACAAGACACAATGTAAAATAATATTTTTTTAACCGATGATATATTCCATTTGTTCTATGAAAATGTAAATGTTTTTTTAGTAAGTTTATTTCCTTAAAATAGAATAAGATATGATTGGAATTTTACTCATTTATTGGATATGGAAAGCATATGCCAACTTGGCTATTGAATATGATAAAAATAAATGGACTTACTTTTTTATTGGAGTAATTGCTTACTATGGAAGTACAGCTATTGCTGGATTTGTGGTTGGTCTTTTTTCTGTTTTTATTAATGGTATAGATTCTACTGAAGGAGAGAGTTATATCAATCCAGGTTGGAATATATTTTTTGTTCTGTGTGGAGCATTAGGATGCTACGGTGTTTTCAAGCTTTTAGAAAATAAAGTTCAAAAGGAAAGAGCCATGACGAAAAAAGAGGGAATAGAAAGTATTGGTGTAAGTGATGAGAATTAGTTTCTTCGTTTTGTTTAATCGGAATTTTTACGATTAATCGTTTAATCAAAAAGTGAAAACACGATTAAACAATTAACCAAATCAACGATTAAACCATTCTAAAGAACCATCAAATTACAGCCGCGAATATCAGAATTATCAAAACGTCCTAATACTTCAAAAGAGTTATTGGGATTTTTTTGCCTAAATCCTGCGTTGCGATAAAGGAACAGGAATTTATATTGGCTAAATCAATTACGTTTATACCGCCTGTTTTTCCGTCTCTCACGTAAGTGAGCGCGTCTTCTGGATCGCGAACTAAAATGTTCATCCAAGAAGGACATTCGAAAACACCATCACCTAAAGAATATGCTTGTGCCAGAAGTTCGGTCATTCCGTATTCTGAATGAATTGACGAAACGCCAAAACCTTTGCAAAGTTGTTCGTGTAATTCTTCACGAATCATTTCTTTACGTTTTCCTTTCATTCCACCAGTTTCCATGATAATGGTATTTTGAAGATTGAAAGATTGTTTTTCGATCAAATCCAATAAAGCGTAAGTAACACCAATTAAAATTACATTTTGACCAGCATTGTCCAATTCAATTAGCTTTTGGGTAAGTTCTCCGTGGTTGTGTAAATAAAACCCACTTTCAGGCTGATTAGAGAGTTTTATTAAATCTTCGACCATGTAGATTAACGAAGAGCCTCCGCGTTCTAAATAAGACGGCAAAAGGGCTAAAATAACATAATCTTCTATATTGCCATAAAATTGAGAAAATCCTTTACGGTAACTCTCTTCATATAGTGTGACATCTGTTACCAAATGTCTGCTGGTGATCATTCCCGTAGTACCGCTGCTGGTAAAAGTTACCTGCGCGGGATCGCTATTGGAAACGACATCATGGCTTTTGAAAAACTGAATAGGTAAAAAAGGAATTTGCTGTAATGATTTTACCTGTTGTGGATTGACTTTTAAAAAATCACAGAAATCGCGATAAACTTTATTGTTCTCGTGCTGAAAACGAAACACTTTTAGTGCTATTTTCTCAAATTGTTTCTGATTCGAAATGGTGAATATATCGCTGGCTGTGATCAAAACTTTTTTTTGCAAAGATATTGTTTTTAGTTTTCAGTCGCAGTTTTCAGTCACAGTTTTCGATTCTGCTAACTGAAAACTGTGACTGAGTAGTGTAAACTAAAAAAAGCTCCTAAAAAGGAGCTTTTTTCTATGTTTTACCGAATAATAAGCTTTCGGGTTGCCGATGCGTTTTGTTCGCTTATTTTTATAATGTACACACCAGGAGGTAATTCTGAAACGTTTAATTCTCTTGATGTTAAATGTGCCTGAAGTACTTTTTTTCCTAAAATGTCAAATACAATAATTTCCTTCTCTAAATCGTTTTTAGATGATATATAAACTTTACCATTCGTTACGGGGTTAGGATACAAACTTAAACCCTCAATAGAAGTAGATTCCTGAGGTTTTGGTAATTGCCTGCTGTCTTGCGCCGAGACGCTTACAGAAAAGAAAAATGCCAATAAGAAAGTAATATAAAAGTAGTTTTTTGCCATCGCATGTATTTGATTATTGTAAATATACAAAAAAAATTACAAAAAGTACGCCAAAAAAAACATCCTAAATATTTAGGATGTTTTTAACATTTATATTCGAAGTTGTTGCAGATCAAGTATATCATTAGTATAAAATGATATAAAAAAAACACCCTAATTATATTAGAGTGTTTTTAAATATGTTTGTCTTTAGATTATAGACCTTTTGTCCATCCAGCAGTCCAAGTTGGAACTCCTGATCCGTTTCCTGCTCCAGTTGCAGTTGCAGATTCTGTGAAAACTTTAGATACATCAACAGCTTCTTTTGCTGTGTTTGTACCTTTTGATTTTGTAGGAACATCTTCGAATTTCACGTTAGTTGCTAATAAATCAGTTCCAACATATGAAATAGTTTCGTTGTGCTCAACATCAAAACCAGTTTTCCAACCTTTTAATACAACGTTATCAAATTTACCTTTTGTACCAACTCTTAATTTGAAAGCTTGAGATTCTGCACTTGTGTCAGTAGATCCGAAACCAATTAAAGTAAGGTTTTTGATTGTTGGGAAAGAAATTGGAGTAGCTAAGTTATTGTTAGCATTGTTATCAGCTTCGATACCTCTGTTACCAGCGTTTGTTCTGATTCCGTAGAAGTTTTCACCTGTTCCATTCCATCCTTCAGTCCAGTCAAATAAATCATCACCAACGTTTGCGAGCATCTTTGTTAGAAACAACTAAGTGAGTTGCGTTAACAGTTCCACCAAACCACTCGAATCCGTCATCAGAGCTTTCGAAAATTTGAACATAATCAACAACAGTTCCTTTTCCAACTCCAAAGAATGAAATACCATTGAATTCTTTACTTGTGTTGTAAGCGTAACCTGGGTATTCAATTCTTAAATATTTGATTGAACCTGAATTATCATTAGCGTCAGTTCCACCGTATGGTAAGTCAGAAACTTCAGCAGAAGCAGTAGCTCCAGAGTTGATAGGTGCTTTTCCACAAAGTACCAATCCTCCCCAAGATCCTGGTTTAGTAGCTGTAGATGTCATAACTACTGGGCTTGAAGCAGTACCTTGAACATCAATTTTTCCTCCTTGAGAAATTGCAATATATCTAATAGATTCTACTTTGTTTGGATCTAATGTTGTAGCTTCGATAACTACTCCAGGTTTAATTGTAAGTTTTGCATCAGCTTTAACAACTAATTTTCCTGTAAGTTTATAAGTTCCTGATTCTAAGATAACTTCTCCGTCATTAATTTCTCCTTGAAGATTGTCTCTGTTTAATACGAAAGTAGAGCCTCCTCCAGTTACTGGATCATTGTTGTCGCTTGAGCAAGATGTTGTAAGTGTTACAAGTGATAAAGTCGCTAAGCCTAAAATTGTTGAAATCGTTTTTTTCATTACTTTTTTAATTAGTTTGTGTTTATGCAAAGATTAGAACTTATGACCGAACGAATGTTAAGTCGCTGTAATGTATTTGTTATATGTTTTTTAATGGAATGTTAAGGAATTATGATCAAAAATTTCCAGCTGTTTAAAACTGATAATTCATTCCTAGTCCAAATGTTATTCCTTTTTTATAATTGAATACTAGAACGTCTCCACCAGCATTTTCCTGTACTCTTTTAAATTCTGGATTTAAAAGATTTCTTGCTCCAAAATCAATTCCAAGGCTTTTGTTTAGTTTAGTTTTTAAAACAAGATCCAAAGAACCCATAGATTTGTCTACTAAATTTCCTTTTCCTAAAGCTCCAATTGCATAAAGTTTATCAGAATAATGATTGTATGCGATTGTTGCTATAATTCCAGAATCATTTTTCCAGTTTTTAGTATAAGATAAATCAGCATTTAAAATCAAATCTGAAGCTCCTGTAAAACCTGAACTTGTATCTGTAAGACTAATGTTTAGCGTGCTGTTAGTTTCTCTTCGAACTTTATCTGAATCTATATCCTGATTTGTTTTCATTAAAGAAGCATTAAATCCAAAAGAAAGTTTGTTTGTGAATTCACTGTCGATTTCAAGGATGTTTTTTCTTGCTTCCAATTCAACTCCATAAGCATAACCTTTATCACCAATATTTACCCAAGAAATATCATTTGATGCAGAAGCGATTACCACTTCGTTAATAGGATCTAAAATATATTTTCCAAAAGCTGTTACAGAGAATAATTCGTCGCTTTTTGGGAACATTTCCCATTTTAAATCAAAGTTGTAGTTTTGAGAAGGATATAAGTAAGGATTACCAATTTTAGTTTCCATTACATCTTCATAAATAAATAAAGCACGTTCTTTAAATTGAGGTAATGTATATGTTTTACTTGTTGCTAAACGAAGGTTTTGTTTTTCGTTCAATTCATATTTTAATACAAGACTTGGCAGGAATTCATTTCTGTCAAATGTATTTTTACCTCCACTTGCATCAAGTCTGCGTTCTCCAAGTTACCATTTGAGATATTTTTTCATATCTAAAACCTAATACAGAACTTAGTTTGTCAGTTAATTTATATTCGACATTAGCAAATCCTGCATGAATATCTTGATCACCACTATAAGTTTGAGGCGTCATTCCTGCAAAGGCACTAATTCCAAATGTACCATTTTCATAATTTTGCTGATTAAAGAACGCATCTAAGTTATTTGGCATAACTGGAGTATTCTGTCCTTGTTCAGTTACATTGAAGTTAAACTGAATAGCTTCGAAATCACGTTTTTTAAATTTACCGTTATAACCCGCAACGATTTTTCCTTTAGAATCACCATTTTCATTATCACCTAATTTGTAAGTAAAAGCAAGATTTGCGCTGACTTCATCCTCTTTTAAGTTTTGGTAATATCTTTGATTATCAGTAATTGTTGTTTGAGCAATGTTGTAGATACCAGTTGCACGGTCTAGGAACATTTTGTTTTGAGTTCTGTCCGGCATATCTCCTTTAACAGTGTTGTATGAAACTCCCCAGTCAAAATCAATTTTATCCGTTATTTTGTGATTACCTAAAAGCTGATTGATGTAAACCGTATTTTGTGTAAACGTACCTCTTTGAACCAATAAATCAGCATCGTCATTATCAAAATCCCTGTCACTTCCAAAATAACTATCTCTAGTTTGTTCAGATGAATTAACAAACAAAAAGTTATAGCCAATTTTGTGGTTTTTGTTTAAGCGGTAATTAGCATTAAACATTCCTGTAGAATTGGTAGTGTACGTGTATTTTTGTTCTTGAAAAGATCTTAAACTTACACCTTGAGCATTTACACTCTGGCTTAATCCTTCTCTAAATTCGTAGCCATTACTAAAGCTTGCAGTTCCAAAAATGCTAAGTTTTCCTTCTTCACCAATGTTGAAAGTTTTCCCAGCTTTTAAATTAAAGTTTCCAGCGTAAGGAGCTTCTTTAGTTGGATTTAAGCTATTTTGGAAATTATATCCTGTTAAAGCATTTGAAGGAATTCCATAAGAAACAAAACCTGATTTAGTAGGTCCTTGTTGCAATAAAAAGTTATCAGATTGCTGTAATGCATTAGTGTTAACTTTAGATCCTAATGATATTTCAAACATACCTTTTCCACGGTAATCTTTAGAAACAATATCTACATTTCCTCCAGCAAAATCACCATACATTTTTGAAGTATAAGATTTGTCAATAGAAATGTATTCAACGATATCTGTTGAAAACAGATCAAGAGCCATATTTTTTCTCTCAGGATCATTTGATGGAATTGGCAGTCCGTTCATCGAAGTAGAATTGTAACGGTCGCCCAATCCTCTAACAAAAACGTTATTACTTCCTTCTTGTTTAGAAACTCCAGATGTTTTTACAACAGCTCGCAGCTACATCGCCCACACCTTTTCTAGAAAGTTCCTGCGCACCAATAGTTTGTTTGATGTCGACAGCATTTTTTTGCTCTAAAAGCAAAGCAGTTTCCTTTTGTTTGCTCACTGCTGTCGCTTGAACAACAACATCTTTAAGTGTATAACTTCCAGATGAAAGAGCTTGATTAACCACTACAGTTTCGTCTGCCTTTACAGCAACTGGAGCTTCTACAGATTCATATCCTAAAAAACTAAAAATAAGAGTATAATTTCCTGGATTTACGCTCAACGAATATTTTCCGTCAATGTCTGTGTTTGCGCTAATATTTGTACCTTTAATTAAAACATTAGCAAACGGTAAAACTTCATTGTTCATTTCTTTGTCGGTTAGAACTCCAGAAATTGTACCTTTGTTTTGCGCGATCGAAATCGTACAGATAAATAATGCAATAAATAGAAATTTTAAATTGAATTTCATTTGTTCAGTGTTGTGTTAATTTATTTTTGTGCAAAGAAATAACTGCACCGTGAAGTCGATGTTACCAACTTGTTATGTTTTTGTGTGCTAAAGATTATCAAATTGTTACCAGATTAAATTACCGTTAACACCAATTTTTAAAGGTTCTTTTGTTACTATATTTACCCTGTGAAATAAAAAACATCGGATAAATAATTAAAAAGATTTGATGTAAAAATCTCAATTTTTGCTATTTATGAAAAAAACACAAACTAAGATTTTATTAGTTGACGACGAACCGGATATCTTAGAAATCGTTGGCTATAACCTTGCTCAAGAGGGCTACCAGATTGTTACAGCTTCTAACGGAAAAGATGCTATAGCTAAAGCTCAGAAAGAATTGCCAGAATTAATTATTATGGATGTAATGATGGCAGAAATGGACGGAATGGAAGCTTGCGAGCATATTAGAAAAATTCCTGAATTAAATAATGTTATCATAACTTTCCTTACCGCAAGAAGTGAGGATTATTCGCAAGTAGCTGGTTTTGATGCTGGTGCTGATGATTATATTACAAAGCCAATTAAACCAAAATTATTGGTATCTAAAGTGAAGGCTTTGTTAAGAAGGTTAAAAGAACAAGAAGTTGTTTCGGATACTTTAAATGTTGGCGGAATCGAAATTAACCGCGAAGAATACAAAATCATTAAAGGCAATGTAGAAATTGCTTTGCCAAGAAAAGAATTCGAATTATTTTATCTGCTGGCTTCAAAACCTGGAAAAGTTTTCAAAAGAGACGAAATCCTTGATAAGGTTTGGGGCAACGAAGTGGTAGTTGGAGGACGAACTATTGATGTTCACATTAGAAAACTGCGCGAAAAAATAGGCGAAGACCTTTTTAAAACTATAAAAGGTGTTGGTTATAAATTTGAAGTCTAAACATTCTATTAAAATTGCACCATATAAGTGATATAAGTTCATTTAATTATAAGGTGTATATTTTGAAATCTAATTTATCTTTGTCAAAGTTCAGAACTTTGACAAAGATTTACTTTTTTACATTGTTTTGTAATTCATAAAAAGTAAGTTTGTTTAAATGAACTTATATCGCTTATATGGTGAAGAACAACCTTAATGGTTTATTATTTAAATAATATCAATGAAAATTAATTTTAAAAAAACATACAAGTTTGCTATAAAATCGGCATTGTATATCAGCATTTTTTCTACAGGATTTGTACTGATTTTGATGTCATTGTTTTATAAAAACCAACTGAAACATCAAATAGCTTTTGGAATAATTTTCATCATTGCGATCTATATATTCTCATTTTTGGTTTTGCAATATCGCGTAGAGCGTTTTATTTACCGAAGAGTAAAGAAAATCTACGATGAGGTTTCGTTGTTAGAATCTACAACCCTGATTAATCAGCCCATTAATACCGATATGGAAACGCTTTCACGTGAAGTGAAAAAGTTTGCAACAGATAAAAAACTCGAAATTGAAATGCTGGAAATTCGTGAGCAATACCGCAGAGAGTTTTTAGGAAATGTCTCGCACGAATTAAAAACACCATTATTTACCGTTCAAGGTTATGTATCAACTTTGCTTGATGGAGCGATGGATGACAAAAACATTCGTAAAAAATATTTAAAACGCGCCGAAAAAGGAGTAGAGCGCCTTATTTATATTGTAGAAGATCTGGATATGATTACCAAATTAGAATCGGGCGATTTAGATTTAAATATGACTGATTTTAATATTGTGGAGCTGATCCAGAATGTTTTTGATTTATTGGAAATGAAAGCCGATAAAAAGAAAATCAAATTAGCTTTTGAAAGTAAAAATGTACAGTCGGTTATCATTCGAGGTGATCAGGACAGAATCCAGCAGGTTTTAGAAAACTTAATTGTAAACTCCATAAAATACGGAAAAGAAGGCGGACTAACTGAAGTTGGTGTTGTAAACCTAACCAAGAAAAAAGTCTTAATTCGTATTAGTGATAATGGAGAAGGTGTTGAGAAACAAAACATTCCAAGACTTTTTGAACGTTTTTACCGAGTAGACAAAAGCGGAACGCGTTCTGAAGGCGGTTCTGGTTTAGGTTTAGCAATTGTAAAGCATATTATTGAAGCGCATAAAGAGAAAGTTTATGTAGAAAGTGAGTTCGGAATTGGTTCAGAATTCTCTTTTACGCTCGAAAAAGCATTCAAAAACACAAAATCTGACGTTAAAAAATCGTAAGGACATTTTTGCTGAAAGCCTTAAAATAAAGGTCTTTAACGATAAATAAACATTTGGATTTAGTCCATAACATTAAATTTTTATTATAGTAACATCTGGTTAATGATTTCTTAACATAGGTGCTCCATCTTTGCATCCTGAAATTAAGGGAATTAAAGAACTAATGATAAAAAGAAAAATATTAGCCGTCTTATTGCTGATTTCTTGCGCCGCAAATGCACAAGAAATAAATAAACAGGAAATAAATAAACAGGATGTAAAAAACGAAGTAATTCGTATTTTAGATTCAATCAATAAAGCTAAACTTCCAGATACCAAATCTGGAGTAAGCGGAGAAGAACATTGGTATGACAGAATCTCTTTAAGAGGTTATGCTCAAATTAGATACAATGGTTTATTCTCTACAAATGACAAAGTTTCCTGCGAACAGTGTGATAAATCTTGGGGAACAACTTCTACCGCTCCAGATGCAAAAGCAAACAACGGACTTTTTATTCGCCGTGCGCGTTTGGTTTTTTCTGGGCAGGTTCATCCAAATGTATTTTTCTACTTTCAGCCTGATTTTGCCAGTTCGCCAAGTACTGGAATTCAGAATTTCGTTCAAATTCGAGATTTGTATTTTGATCTTTCTTTTGATAAGAAAAAGGAATATAGAGTTCGTGTCGGGCAGAGTAAAATACCTTATGGTTTCGAAAATATGCAGTCAAGTTCACAGCGTCTGGCTTTAGACCGTAACGATGCTATGAATAGTGCAATATTAAATGAACGTGATTTAGGATTATTTTTTTACTGGGCGCCAGCCGAAATTAGAAAGCGTTTTGACATGCTGGTAAAAGATGGTTACAAAGGCTCAGGAGATTTTGGAGTATTTGCATTTGGAGTTTACAACGGACAAATTGCTAATAAACTAGACGGAAATAGAGATTTAAATGTTGTGGCAAGGGTAACTTATCCGTTTGTGATTGGAAGCCAGATTATCGAACCGGGAATTCAGGCTTACACTGGAAAATGGGCATTTACAGGAGAAATCTCATCAGGAGTTATTGTAAATGATCCGCAGTATGTAAAAGACCAAAGGGTAGGAGCAACATTTGTTTTATATCCAAGACCATTCGGAATCCAGACAGAATATAATATCGGAACAGGACCTCGTTATAATACGTTAACTAATACTGTAGACGAAACAGATCTAAACGGAGGTTACGTTCTATTTAATTATAAATTAGACATCAAAAAACAGCATATTTATCCTTTCGCTAAATTTCAATATTATGATGGAGGGAAAAAATACGAGAAAGATGCTAGAAGTTACGTTGTAAGAGATTATGAATTTGGTGTAGAATGGCGACCTTTTAAAGCTTTTGAACTTACAGCAGAATACGTAATTGCAGATAGAACTTTTGAAGACAGCGCGCTTCCAATAAACAGACAACAAGGAAATTTATTGCGATTGCAAGCGCAGTTTAACTTCTAAAAGTTAATCTTCAAAAACTTTAAATAACGAATCCCAGTCGATAGTATTTTCAAATTGGGACAATCCTTTAAACGACTTTACTTTTGATAAATCTTCAATCGTAAAGTCGTCTTGCATTGCATACGGTACTAAACTCTCTTCCTGAAGTTTTATCGCCAGATATTCTTGTTCGTATTGCCCGGGAGTTGGAATAAAAAAAGCTTTTTTACCCAATTTTGCCAAATCCATTACAGTAGTGTAACCAGAACGGCAAAGAACAAAATCACTTTCGTTAAAAGTTTGTTCCAGCTGTTTGGAATTCATGAAATTGTAATATGTAACATTTCCTGCCTGCCATTTTTCTTGTGCTTTTTGAACAATTCCCTGCACAAAAACTACTTTACCAGGATACTTTGTCGCTTCTTTCTGCAGTTTTTCGTCCAAGTAAGTACGCTGTGGTTCAGGTCCAGACAGTATAATCATAAGATCATATATTTTTGGCGTATCCTTCTTTTTCATGCGGCTCAGCGGACCAATATATTTTAAGTTTAGTTCATCGCTTTTAATATGACCTAAATCTCCAGTAAGATTTACTGCATTATTTGTGTCAGGAACCCAGCATTCCGTATATTTTTTAATGAAATATTGATGGCATTTGCTTGTAAACCAAGTGGTATTTCCCGTCATCACATTTAATTGATGCGTCATAAAAACAGAAGGAACTTTTCTGCTTAGAACTCCCAATCTATTGTCTGAGATGATTCCGTCAATACCGTGTTTTTTAATCCAGTTATTGACCATCTTTTTCTCATCCAAAATAGCAGTAATCATTTTAGGAAGATTTTTAATCAGCTTCCATTTAAAGTTTTTACCATTCTTTGCATATTCAATATGATAAGAAGGCGACTCTAGAGTTTGTATGTAAGGAAATTCTTTTCGCAATAAAGCGAGCGCGACTCCGTCTGAGGCAATGATCGGAATATAATTATTCTCCTGAAGCGCTTTTATAATAGGAATACAACGAGTTGCATGGCCAAGTCCCCAATTTAATGGAGCGACTAAAATAGTTTTGTTCGCAGAATAATCAATGCTCATTTTTAATGATTTTAAAAACGAAGATAAAGAAATATGTTTTCGCTGTTATTTCGAGGGTATTACTAAATGATTAATTTAAGGTTCTGAGTTACTGAGGACCTAAGGCTCTGAGGCTTATTGGTTCGAATAAAAAAGCCGAACATAAGTTCGGCTTCAAAGTCTTGTATTAAAACTTAGTCCCTCAGTTCCTTAGCACCTCAGACCCTTAGTCCCTCAGGCCCTTAGTCCTGAATATAAGTCTTATTTCCATTTTTATTAATATAGTATTTACCGCCTCTTGGTCCAGTATATACTTTTTTGCCATTGTATTCACCTGTAACTTTATCCGGAACAGCAGGAGCTTTTTCATTGGTTTCCTTTAAAGTTTTAGCGGCTGATTTTTTTGCAGTTGCGAGCATCTTTCTTAGCAAGCATCAGCTTTTGCAGTCGATTTTTTAGCATCAGCTTTAGCTTTGTCTGCGGCACTTTTAGCTTTGTCAGATTCAGTAGTTGCTTTTTTAGCATCGGCTTTTGCTTTTGAAGCTTCTTTGTCTGCCGTTTTCTTTGCATTGTCAGCAGACTTCTTTTTTGGCTTTTGCCGAAGCCTGTTTTGCATCATCTGCTCGCTTTTTTAGATTTTGCGGCTTCTTTTTTGGCATCAGCTGAAGCTTTGTCTGCGGTTGATTTTGCTTTTTTTGCTGAAGCTTCTGTTTTACTTTTTGCAGTTTTTGCAGTTGTTTCCTGAGCGTAGAAATTAGAAGAGAAAACAACTAATAAACAGATTAATACTAATTTTTTCATAGGGTTATATGTTTAAATTTCAATTAAAATTAAGCAATTTATTGTAATCTTTTTCGCGAGACATTAAAAATATGCGCGAAGCTGGACATTTCCTGTATGAATCGTATTTCCGGTTTCGCTTTTACGGCCTTGATAGTTTAAATTAATATCTAAAAATGACGTAATGTTCTTTTGCAGAAGCAGTTTCCAAACTAAATTTGATCCCGCTTGAAGTCCTTCGAGCATCTGGAAACCGACAGAGGAAAATTCATTTCCGTTAAATTTGTTTTCATAAAAAGAAAATTCTCCATTTACGGTTACTTTTTTTTCACCCGCATAAGAAAAAGAAGTTCCAATTCTATTTTGGTCTAAAGTTTCAAAATTTCCAATTTGGTTTTTCTTGTTTTGAAGTTCATAAAAGAAATCCAACTTAGTGTTTTTAGAAAACAAATAACTAATCTTTGGCGCAAGTCGCCAGCCTTTAATATCATAATTTTTCTCGTCAAAATCTTCAGAAACCAAATCTGTTTTTACGGTTTTGGTAAAGAGATTAAACAACCAGCTTTTTTGGTACAAATGCGTATATTGAATTTGATGCGAATAATTGCGGACGTTCTGCGAGCCGATAGAAAGTAAACTTTTGCCTTTATTGACCAGATAAGAATAGGTAACAGAATGCTTTTGACGGCCTCGGTTGTAAAATAAACTGTTTCTAAAACTCGAATTCAATCCTAAAATGTTTTCTTCTGAGGAATCAAACGGATTAAGTTCTAGTTTTTCGCCTTCGCTTCTCACCTTTCGATCCAATATAAAGGAAGTCTGATTGTAAAAATAAGATAAAAGCTTTTTAAAACCCTTTTCGTTCTGCCATTGCGGCGGATTCAATGTTAAAGACTGCGAAAACTTATTTTGATTGGTTTTAATATAAATCTGATTCGGTAAAAAGATTCGAACATATTTCGCTTGATCCTGAAAAACAGCAATTTCAAATTCTTGTAATTCTTGGATTCCGTTTCCATTATAATCATTCCAAGTGTAAACACCTTGCCCTGTTGGAACTTCTACATAGGTAAATTCCTGTTGTGCAATAGTTCCAGAACTGGTTTCGTAAGCCGTTCCAATCTGCATTAATTGGTTAAAAAAACGATCGTTATATAGTACTCTCGAATTTAAAGAAGGTTCATTTTTTCTGGTCTTATCTGTGAAATCTAAATTTCTGTAACTTGCATAAACCGCTAAATCTGTTTTTTTATTTTGAATCAATTTCGATTTTAAATAATACGTCTGCGAATTATTTACGTCTTGCAATAATCCGTTTTGCAAACTATCGTTTCGTCGTTGTAAAAAACCAACTTCAACAAAAACTTTGGTACTGTCGTCGCGCCCGGTAAATACGCCATATTCGGAGAATCTTTGGCTTAAAGCCGAAAACTGATCGGTAATTTTATCTTTTTCCTGATTGTCTTCTAACTGCACCGTTCCTCCAACCCAGTTTTTTCCAAAATGATATTTGGTTCTGGTTTGGTTTCGAATGAATTTGGAAGTTGAAGCCGTTGCATCAGAATTTAAGAAACTTCCATTGTTTTCAATTGTCCAATTTTTTATTTTGAAAAGAGCAGTTGTAGTATGTCTTACACCCGTATAACTTTCAGTGAAATCTAATTTCTCAAATTGATACGTTATCAATCCAATGTTAGACGTTTCTTTTTTAGAATATAAATCAAAATTTAAACCTGTAACCAAAAGACTTTGATTACCCAAAAGTGTTCCCGTTAAATTCCAGTCGCGGTTAAATTCTATATTATATAAACGTTCAACCGATTTGAAATTTTGCTGTACATATTGGTAATTTCCAAAGACATCCAGATTCCAGCTTCGAGAAAAAAGACGTTTTTTAAGATTGGTTTTAAAAGCGACTCCTTCATTATTGCCATCGTCAATTCCAGAAAATAAGTTTTGATCGTTGTTGCTCACAGCCAATTCAAAATCAACCAAAGTTTTTTCATTCGGATTGTATTTTCCTAAGAAAGTAGCAACCTGAAGTTTAATTGGTGCGACAAGCTGTACAATTGGTTCGTAATTTCCCTGTAAAATCCCATTAATCGGTTCCACATATTGGTAAATACGTTCGACGGAATTGTTGTTTTGAATGATGTAATTTCCAGCATTGGCGCCCACAAGGCTAAACCGTACATTATATAAAACATCAGCTGGATTATTAGAATATTCATAAACTTCAACCGAATTTACAAACGTTTTTTTATACAAAATTTTGTTATCTGCATAAGCGTCTTCGTAGGCAGAAGGCGCTTTCATTAAGTTAATATCATCGCCGGCTTCACTTAAAATCTGAACTTGGTCTGTAGAAAGATTTTGCTGTAAAGGCTGATTTTTTAAATCGTTTTCCGAATAAATGTAACCGCCAAAACTCCAATTTTTATTTTCATGCGTTGCGCCGGCATACGTTACAAGTCGGTTATAATTGCGTTCAGAATATTGGTATTCCACATTAATACGCATTTCTGAAGTAATGGTAAAAAGCGAAGTAAAAACAATTTCTCCCGCATTGTAGTCAATTACATAATCGTTATTTTCACCGCGTTTTAATAAAACACCGTTTACATAAACACGCTCAGAACCCGAAATCACGAGAACATATAATTCGCCGTTTTGACCTTTCAATTTATACGGACCTTGATTTCCTTCCTGCCCTGTAAAAGTACTCTTGGCATATTGTCCTTTTACAAATGCAACCGAAGCGAAAACATTGGTTTTGCTTTTTTCAGTATCAAGATCAAAACTGGCGGAAATTCCCTGTACTTTTTTATTGAAGCTTAAAAACTGGGTTTTCCGATTTTCTAAAAAGACATCGCCGGCGCGAATATTCCAATCGTCGCTGAAAAGTTCCATAAAAATATTATCAAACTGATCGAGTTTTTGCGAATAACCGCCATCTTGCGGCGGAATATTATTGTCTTGAAGAGAAGCCCGCAAGCTGACTTTTTCTGAAATTTTACCCGTAATCTGCAAATCTAAATTAGAGTTTAGAACCGTACTTTGATTATTTCCAATGGTAATGCCGCGCGTAATGCTTCCAGAAGTATTTAAGCCGTCAAAAGGCGTTACTTTTTTTGCATTTGCATTATTATCTATTCGATACAATTTATCGGTTCCAACGTCGCCGCTTACAATTTGTTCTGATTTGTAAAGACTGTATTCTTTCGTTAAAAAATCGGGATATTTAAGGTAATTGATAATTAAGGTATCTGAAGCCGATTGAAAATTTTCATGTAAAAGTAAAAATCCTTTTTGAAAATCAACTTTGTAAAAAGTCGAATCGATTGGCTCGTTTTTAGTATTTAAAATTTGAAAAAAACTCGAATTAATACTGACTTTTTCCAGTCGAATGGTGTCTTTTGAAGCTACTATTTTTTTGGTTTTGTACAGCGTTTGAGTTTCCTGAGCCTGAAGCGCAGAAAACCAGATCAAAACCGTCAAAAACAGTAATTTTTTCAACATAATACTTTAACTCTCAAAAGTCAAAAGTAGTATTTATAATTGGGAAAATTAGTTTCCGCTGTGCCTTGATAATTCAGAATAAATTCTAGAGAATATTTATTGAATAGTATGAATTGAAAGCTTGTGTGTTTTAATTTAAAATAAAGGCAGTATCATAAATCAATCTTTTTTTTAGCTTTGTCTGGATATAACGAATTTAAATTATGGAGACGGGTAAAGAACTTTTATTCTTTTTTAGTGCTTTAGGATCTTTCAACGGAATTATTCTTGGCGTGTATTTTTTCTTTTTTACCAAGAAAAAATACCTGACCAATTATTTCCTTGCAAGACTTTTTGTTTGCATTAAGTATCCGTATCGGAAAATCTGTATTTGTTTATTTTCATCCCGAACTTCCAAAAATGTATCTTCAGTTTGGGCTTACGGCTTGTTTCTTTATCGGGCCATTTTTGTACTATTTTATCAAATCTGCAGTTCAAGAAGTGCAGATAATGCCTAAATCATGGAAATTTATTCTAGTATTTTGGGGAACATTAATCGTTGCTGTTGGCATTTTATATCCATACGAAGTGTATCCGAAACTGTGGGGCGTCTATTTTATAAGAATTATTTATTGTCAATGGTTTGTTTATATTGCTTTTGCTGGTTTTGAACTTCGTGGCGTTTTGAAAAAAATCCTCAGCCGAAAAGAAAAAACAACTCCAGCTGAAATGTGGTTCGGAATGCTTTTTTTAGGTAATTTTCTTTTGTTTCTATTTTATTTTCTATCCATTTTGGGAGCACCAGGTGCTACCTATATAAGTGGAGCGGTTGTTTTTTCATTTATTTTATATTTAGGAATTTCGATTCTTTTGTACCGAAAAAAACAGACGATTTGTTTTTATTGAATGGAAAGACTTCGAATAAAAAAATAGAATCAGCAGATGCAATAATGTGGTCAGAAAAATTGGAGAACGCTATGTTTGAAAAAAGTTTATATAAAAATCCGAACCTGACTCTTCAAGATTTATCTCAAGAAATTAATATTTCAAGCCATCAATTATCGCAGTTTCTGAATACTAATTTAGGAAAGAATTTTACTAGTTATGTAAATGAATTCAGAATTAACGAAGCGTGTAAAATTATTACTTCTTCAGATAAATTAACTTTAGAAGCCGTTGGTTATGATGTTGGATTTAATTCAAAATCAACCTTTTTCGCAAAGATTCAAAAAACATAAAGGAACAACGCCGCTTAACTATCAGCTTCAGGCTTTACAATCTTAATTGGGTATCAATTTATAAATTCGTACTCCTGATTTCGCTTTTTGCAATCTCATTTATTTATTTTCAGATGACTTTTGTTTTAAATAAAAGTCAAACTGCTAATTGTTAAATTTATGAGATTTCTAAAATTGGTTATCCTTTATGTTTTTATTCTGATTTTTTCATCAATAGAAATAAAAGCGCAACGCATAAAAAAAGTCACAGATAAAAGTTATTATAGTGATGACGTGCTCTTTGGAAAATTATTAAAGTTTCCTCAAGACACTGTAATTAAAGAGAAAGAGCAAAATGAGTTAAACGAAGTAATTATTAAAAGGCAGTCATCATTACTAAAATATGGCGCAAACGGAACAATTGATGTCAATGTTACGGGAACTGTCCTAGCCACAAGCAGTTCTGTGAATGAATTATTGGGCCGAGTTCCAAATGTTGTGGTTGCCGACGGACAAATCAGCGTACTAGGAAAAGGCGAAGCCATTATCTACTTAAATGGAATATTGATTAATTACGAACGTTTTGCCGCAATTCCGGTGTCCCAAATTTCAAAAATTGAAGTCGTTTCAAATCCATCTTCAAAATATGATGCCGAGGGAAAGGCAGTTATCAATATTATCACCAAGCAAAATATCGAAAACGGAATATTGGGAACAGCAAGCCAGCAGGTTACAGTTTCAGAATTTGCTGGCACAAGCACCAATACACTTCTTGATTTTAATTATACAAAAGGTAAATTCTCTTTTATAACCAATTACGGACTGCAATTGGGCAAAGGCAGGGAATTGTTATATACGACCAGAACACGACCAAATCCTGATGAATATATGAGATCAGAACTTACAACAGACTGGAAACGTCAGTTTAATAATTATTCTAATTTCGGATTTGGACTGCAGTATACTTTTTCTGATAGAAATTATATTTCGCTGGCATACAGTGGTAATATCGAAGATTTAGGCGGCGTTGTAGAAAGCAGAAATGCAATAAAGAACAACTCTGAAAATAGTTTTTATGCTACAGATATTGCTAAGAATGATGTTTTATTAAATCAATTCTTTAATTTAAATTACAATGCCATAACCGATGCAAAAGGTTCTTCGTTATTTATGGGAACACAATTTTCAAATTATAACGGGAAAATAAAAGATTTTATAGACGAAAATGGTTTGGTTAATAAGATCAATTCACAAAAATATCTCAAGAATAATGTTGGAAATACTATCAATATAATTGTCGCCCAAGCTGATTATTCCAGAAAAATTAATGAAAAGACTAAACTTGAAACCGGAGCCAAGTTTAGCAATGCGACTATAAATTCTAATACCGCTTTTTTGACTTCTGATGAAAAAGATTCGGGTTTTAAATTGAATGATCAACTTTCAAGCGATTTTAAATATCAGGAAAGCATAAGTGCAACTTATGTTAATTACGGAAGTTCGATTGGCGAAAAGTTTGATTTCTCAGTTGGCGCTCGAGGCGAATGGACAAATTATGACTTATACACAACTGCAAACGGAATTCAGAAATTTAAGAAAAGCTACCGGAATATTTTTCCAAATGTACTTTTAAATATGGCTTTTTCAGATGATTTAAAAGCACACGCTTCTTATGTTTCCAGAATTACACGACCGCGATATCAGGCACTAAATCCGTATGTTATTTATCAAGATCCGTTTACGACCATAGAAGGAAATCCTAATTTACTGCCGGAAAAAATTCATGCTTTTGAAATTGGTGCGATGTATAAAAAATTTGATTTTAAAATAGGATATACCTATAAAACAGATCCTATTTCTGGTGCGGCTTTGAGAGGTGACACGCCGAATAGTTATATTTTAAGATCGTTGAATTTAGAAAAAGAACATACTTTTTTTACTTCACTCTCAAAATCCTTTACAGCCAAATGGTGGAATTCGACAAATACGGTAAGTATGAATTTGACTAAAGCTATTGATAATTTTTATGAATACGAATTAGGTCCAATCACACCGCAGCTCTATCTTTATTCGAATAATACATTTACGATTCCAAATGTTTTCAAGATTCAATTATTGGCTTGGTATTTAGGCAATAAAAGTTATGGATTACGAACAGATAATAGCCGTTCGACGGTGACATTAGGTGTTGAAAGAAACTTTTTTAAAGATGCGCTAAAATTGAATTTTACAGCAAACGACATCTTTCATGATTTTATGGTTTCAGGCGATTACGAAGTCGGTCAAACCGAGATTTACTACCATCGAACTTACACCACAAATTACTTTAAATTAATAGCCACGTATAGTTTTGGAAATTCAAAAAAGACAACTTATAAAAAAGCTGAAATTGAACAGACAGAGAATAATAGGGCGAGGTAAATTACCTGATGTAGTGTGAAAATGTAAGTAAAACAAGTATTATTATTACTGCAAAGAAAACAGAATGCGGATTGGCAAAATTAATTTTCCAACCCATTTGTTTGATTCTTTTTGGAGGAAACAGTCTTTCGTCTTTTGGATTAAAATAGAAAATTCCCAAACCCAATTACTCGGATCATTGTGTCAATTGTTTTTTGTTTCTTCGGAAGGTTCGTGGTTAGTCATAATCCAAAAATCTGGAGTAAATATAAGAAAGAAGCTCTAATTTACCGCTGTTAAAGAAACAAAAAAGGTTTCATCAATTAAGATGAAACCTTTTATAATGAATTGAATAATTAACGCTTAGAATATTAATTTAGTTCCTTAGTCACAATCTGCATGGTTTCACGGCTAACTTGTTTTAATAAAACTTCTTTATTGGCCTCAACAGTATGTGCAAGATCTTCATTAAAGTGACGAATCGTATACAATGTTACATTTTCATTAAAGTCAACTTTGAATTTTTTCGAAAGAATAGCATTCAAATCGTTGAAATTTCCAAATTTATCCTCTACACAAACAGAGAAACTAATCGCCGAATTCTGAATTAAGTTTACTTTGATTTTAAATTCATGGAATAATCCGAAGATCTCACTAATATTTTCTTCCATAATAAAAGAAAAATCAATTGAAGAAAGTGAAATTAAAAGTTGTTCTCTTTTTACAATAAAACATGGATATTGCGGTTCAAGATCTACGCCTTTAGAAACGCAGGTTCCTTTTAATAATGGATTGATAAAAGATTTTACGTATAACGGAATTTCTTTTTTCTGTAAAGGCTGTAATGTTTTTGGGTGAATAACCGTTGCGCCGTAAAACGCTAGTTCTATAGCTTCACGATACGAAATTTGATTCAGCAGACTTGCATTTTCAAAATAACGTGGATCTGCATTCATTACTCCAGGAACGTCTTTCCAGATCGTTACACTTTCAGCATTTAAACAATAAGCAAAAATTCCCGCAGTATAATCAGAACCTTCACGGCCTAAAGTTGTAGTGAAATTGTTCTCATCGGCACCCAAGAATCCTTGTGTAATATTTAATGTTTTTCTTGGAACATTTTTACTAATAAGCTGTTGTGTCGTTTCCCAATCTACTTCGGCATCTCTGTAGTTTGCATTTGTTTTGATGAAATTACGAACGTCAAGCCATTGCGTCTGAATTCCCATGAAATTCATGAAATAGCTTAGAATATTCGTCGAAATCAATTCTCCAAAACTTACTACTTGGTCATAAACGAAGTTGTAATTTGGTGATTTATTATGTGATAAAAAATATTCCAGTTCTGCAAATTGTGCATTTACCGCCGCAAAAACCTCATGATTTTCATCTTCAAATAAATCTAATAATATTTGATTGTGGTATTTTTTAATTTCTTGTACCGAAGAACTTAATTCTGCCGATTTTTCAAAATAATTTTTGATTACAACTTCAAGAGCATTTGTAGTTTTTCCCATCGCCGAAACCACCAAAATCACATCTTCATAACCCACTTTCTGTAAAACGTCATATACGTTTTTAATTCCATCTGCATCTTTTACAGATGCACCACCAAATTTAAATACTCTCATTTTTAATTTTAGATTTTTTAATTTTAGATTCAGATTCAAGTCGAAACCTAATATTTTTTAATTTTTTTGCCACGAATTATTTCAATTAAAAGGATTTAAATCTTTTCTGGTTCGCCGCTAATTTCAAAAATTGACACGAATTAATTAGTGAAAATTCGTGAAATTAGTGACAAAAACCTTTTAATCTGTGGCACACTACTTTTATAATTTTTCTAAGAACGAATTAATTCCTGCTTCATCCATTTGAACAACCCTCCATTCTTCTAGGATTTTTGCGCCAGAATTCTCGTAAAATTTTACTGCCGGAGTATTCCAGTCCAAAACATTCCATTCTACTCTTCGTACATTGTCTCTTTTTCCCTGCTTCATGATTTCGGCATAAAGGGCAGAACCCAAACCAGTGCTGCGCATCTTTTCTTTTACAATTAAATCTTCAAGATGTATTGTTTTTCCTTTCCAGGTCGAATAGCGGTAATAGTATAAAGCAATTCCAACAATTTCTTTTTGCTGATCGTTTTCAATCTCTGCCACAAAAACGTGAAATAATGGATTTTCGCCAAAACCGTCATGTATTAAATCCTCTTCTGTAATTACAACCGCTTCAGGCTCTTTTTCGAATATTGCCAGCTCCTGAATTAGTCCCAACACCGATTTCATATCTTCAGGATTTCCTTTTCTAATATTCATAATTGGTAAACGTTATTTTTTTGTCCTTTATAGTATTGCTTTTTCCTAATGCAGACATTTGTTTTCACAAAGGCATACATGAGGCAATTTCTTGTATTCGTATTTTTATCTGCATATTATCAAAGAAAACAAAGCTTTGATTGTTGCTTTATGTAAAATTTTAGCAAATATACAATAGTAGCAAACTAACAAAATAATTTTTAAATCATTCTCACAAAATAAGCGATATTTGTGACTTAAAATTAAAACTATAACGATTTAGCAATGGAAGAACGCAATAAAACACTGGGAGAGTTTATTATTGAGAACCAAAAAGCATTTCAGTATTCGTCGGGGGAGCTTTCCCGAATTATCAACTCTATTAGATTGGCGGCAAAGGTTGTCAATCACAAAGTAAATCAAGCAGGTTTAGTGGATATTATCGGCGCCGCAGGCGAGCAGAATATTCAAGGAGAAGACCAGCAAAAATTAGATGTCTATGCAAACGAAGTATTTATCCAGACGTTAATAAACCGTGAGATTGTCTGTGGTATTGCTTCTGAAGAAAACGACGAATTTATTACAGTTCAGGGGAGCGACAACTGTCATAATAATAAGTACGTGATCTTAATGGATCCGCTTGACGGATCTTCAAACATTGATGTAAATGTTTCAGTAGGAACTATTTTTTCTGTTTTCAGAAGAGTAACTCCAATTGGAACTCCGGTAACAAGCGAGGATTTTTTACAACCGGGAATCAATCAAGTTGCGACGAGGCTACGTAATTTATGGTACTTCGACTATGTTGGTTTACACAACTGGTTATGGTGTCAATGGTTTTACATTAAATCCGGCGATTGGTACATTTTACCTTTCACATCCGAATATGCAGTTTCCAAAAGACGGACATATTTATTCGGTTAACGAAGGAAATTATGTTCATTTTCCGCAGGGAGTAAAAAATTATATTAAATATTGTCAGAGAGAAGAAGGCGACAGACCTTATACCTCTAGATATATAGGAAGCTTAGTTGCCGATTTTCATCGAAATATGATTAAAGGCGGCGTATATATTTATCCAACAAGTTCGAAAGCACCAAAAGGGAAATTACGTTTGTTGTACGAATGTAATCCAATGGCGTTTCTTGCAGAACAAGCAGGAGGAAAAGCAACAGACGGTTTCGGAAGAATTATGGAAATCCAGCCAACTGAATTACATCAAAGAGTTCCTTTTTTCTGCGGAAGCTATAATATGGTAGAAAAAGCAGAGGAGTTTATGGGGGCTGTTTTATAGTATTCAGTCTCAGTCTCAGTCTCAGTTTTCAGTTATATACTGAGATTAAAAAATAAAACCCGATACGTTTATAAAACGGTCGGGTTTGTTTTAAATTATTGTAAAAAAGCGCAGATAAAAGTAATTTGCTTTTCAGGCTTTTACATATATTTGATTAAAATTTTTTATATGAAAAATAGTGTTTTAATTCTTTTTCTAGCATTAGGTTTTGTAGTTGGATGTTCATCTGATGAAGATAATAAAGATCTAGTAAGTTCTTCAATTGTTATTGATGGAATAACTTTTAAGCCTAATAAAGCAATTTATTCGTACCAAGACGCAAGTTTTGAAACTCAGAAAAAAGTCCGATTTCTAATTAGCAACGAAGGAAAGCAGGAACAGTTAATTATAGATATTTCTTTTCCTGCATCTCAGAAAAATTTGACTGGTGAATATTCATTTGGACCTGGAACAGCTGATGAATTATTGGGAATGGTTGAGTTTTATGCTCCAGAGAAAAGATATTATATTGTTGGTTATTCTCTTAAAATAACCGACGATGGTGATTCTAATTTTAACTTTGAATTTGTTTCTCCAGAAGCTTACGATGGAATAAATAATAAAAAAGTAGCTTTTAAAGGAACACTAAGCGGGAAAATAGTAATGCGACAAAATCAATAAATTCGCAATCAATTAAAAATAATAAACCCAACAGGTTTTAAAATCTGTCGGGTTTTATTTTGATTTCAATTTCAGATCAGTATAAACTGAACACTAAAAAAACTGAACACTGAATACTATTTATTCATATTCTCCATTTCGAAAAGGAAAGTATCTAAGTCTACTTTTTTATCCACTAAAGACAATGCTTTTCTCACGATATAATTTACGTTTCCTGGAGTAAATCCTAATGCTAATCCCATACGAGTTAACATAATTTCCTGCTGGTCTCCTAAATGATGGTCTACGTGAACCATTCTTGCTAAATCATATAAACGCTCTAAACGTTGTGTATATAAATAAGGTGGGTTTATTGGGTGTTTCCAAGGGTCAGCAAGAATCTCTTTGTATTCGTCTTCTGAAATTTGTAATGTAGAAGCAAGTTTGTCCAAAAACTCTTGTTCTTCTTTGCTTATTTTTCCGTCTGCAAAAGCAACACGCACAATTGCAGAGAAATGACCTCTGTTTCTTTGTTTGAATTCGTTATCAAATAATTCTGAAAATGGCATAATTAAATCGGTTTTTATTAAACAAATATAGCCTATTTTTAAATTATTGATTTTAAATTTCTCATAAAATTTAACTTTTTTTATTGCAGGATTTAGAGGGCTTAAATCTTTAATTTTGAAAATTAATCGTAAGTTTACAACCCCTAATTATTTAATTATACAACACCTATGTCACAATTTTGGATTTATTTTCAAATAGGATTAAAACACGTTTTAGATATCAACGCTTACGATCACGTTCTTTTTTTAATCGCCCTAACTGTTCCGTATTTATTTAAAGACTGGAAAAGAATTTTTGTTTTAGTTTCCATATTTACAATCGGTCATACATTGGCTTTAATTTTGTCCGTTTTCGGAGTAATTAAAATGAATGTAAATCTTGTAGAATTTCTTATCCCGATTACAATTTTGATTACGGCTCTCTATCATCTGTTTACAGCAGGAAAGAATTCAAAAAATGATGGAGCAAATTTGGTGTTTTTTATAACTTTATTCTTTGGTATTATTCATGGTTTAGGCTTCTCTAATTATTTCAAAACAATATTAGGCGGGTCTGCAACCTCAAAATTATTACCTTTGGGAGAGTTTGCCTTAGGAATTGAAAGTCGCGGCTTTGTAGTAGTTTTTGTTGTATTGGTAATTTCATACATAGTGCAGACGGTTTTTCGTTTTTCAAAACGCGATTGGGCACTTGTAATGTCGGCTTTCATTATCGGAGTTGTAATTCCGATGATCATTGAAAGTCCAATTTGGAACAGATAAAATAAATGGAAGTAAAAAAATTAAATAAATACGATAAAGCCTATTTGCGAATCGCTAAAGAATGGAGCCTTTTATCGTATTGCAAACGAAAACAAGTTGGAGCTATCATTGTAAAAGACAGAATGATTATTTCTGACGGTTACAACGGAACACCATCTGGATTTGAAAATTGCTGTGAAGACGAAGACGGATTAACGCGCTGGGATGTATTACATGCCGAAGCAAATGCGATTTTAAAAGTAGCAAGATCAACACAGTCATGTGAAGGTGCAACCTTATATATAACGCTTTCACCTTGCAAAGAATGCAGTAAATTAATACACCAATCGGGAATTAGGAGAGTGGTGTACAAAGACGGATATCGTGATGATTCTGGAATTCAATTTTTAATAAAAGCAGGTATCGAAGTTGAACATATTCCTGTTTTAGAAGAGTAATGAAATTTAATCCAAAATATTTGCCAATGGTAATCGGAGCGGCTTTTGCTCTGGGAACGGTCGCAGGAAGCTTTATCAATGCTCCTGCCGATGATCAGCTCTTGGCTAAAAATTACTCTAAAACGAAACTTAATAAACTGATTGATTTCATCAATAACGAATATGTTGACAGCATCAATACAGATTCGATTGTAAATCTAACAGTCGATAATATTCTTTCCAAATTAGATCCGCATTCTGTTTATATTCCGCCAAGCGAACAGGCAGAAGTTGCTGAAAGTATGAAAGGTGATTTTGTTGGAATTGGAATCAATTTTTATATGTATAAAGATTCGGTTGCGATTATAAAACCAATTGAAAACGGGCCTTCAGCGAAAGCGGGATTAAAATCTGGAGATCGAATTTTGTTTGCTGGAAAAACTAAACTATATGGAAGAAAATTACCTTCGGATAGTTTATTTTCGAAACTAAAAGGTTTGCAGGGTTCAGAAATCGAATTGACGGTTTTTAGAAAATCGGAACAAAAGAAATTAAAGTTTAAAGTAAAACGAGATATAATTCCAATTAAGAGTGTTGATGCTTCTTTAATGATTGGAAATAATATTGGTTACATCAAAATAAACCGTTTTGCCGAAACTACTTTTAATGAATTCAAAACAGGCTTAACAAGATTAAAACAAAAAGGAATTCAATCGCTTGTGATCGATCTTCGTGATAATGGGGGCGGGTACATGGAAGAAGCAATTGCAATTGCCGATGAATTTTTAAAAGACAAACAGTTAATTGTTTTTACCAAAAGTAAAAATGGTTCAACCGAAAAAACATATGCGACAAAAGCAGGCAGTTTTGAAACTGGAAAAGTTTATGTTTTAATTAATGAAAACAGCGCTTCTGCAAGTGAAATTTTGGCTGGAGCTATCCAAGATAGTGATCGAGGCACAATTGTAGGACGACGCTCTTTTGGAAAAGGTTTGGTACAGCGTGAAATGGATTTTAATGACGGATCTGCGGTAAGGTTAACAGTTGCACGTTATTACACACCAACGGGAAGATCTATTCAGAAACCTTATAAAAAAGGAAACGATGAATATTTCAAAGAATCAGAATCTAGAATTGCTACAGGAGAATTGTATGCAAGAGACAGTATAAAAGTAGCCGATTCTTTAAAATTCAAAACCCCAAAAGGTAAAATTGTTTACGGTGGCGGCGGAATAGTTCCTGATGTTTTTGTTCCGATAGAAGCAGAGCACGGAAATGAAAATGTGGCTTATCTATTGCAAACCGGAATTGTAGGACATTTTGTTTTTGAAGAATTAGATAAAAATAGAAATGCTTTTGCAGGTCTTAGTTTTGCTGATTTTTTAAATAAAATGAAAACCTCGGATGTCTATTTTAAAAAATTCAAAAACTATATTTTTATGACTGGCTTGGATTTAAAATTAGATAAAACCAAACCACTTGTAAATCGTTACATTACTGCCGAATTTGCAAGACAGTTATATGGAGAATTGTATTATTATGATGTGATCTTGAAAGAAGACGCCATGATTAAAACAATTTTGAACCCGAAGAAATAACTTCAAATTTTATATCATGAAAATAGAAACCGTTATTAATGCAGAAATTGAACTTTTAACTGCTATTAAAAATTCGGATGTTTCGACTTTAGAAACAATTCTGCACGATGATTTATTGTTCAATCTCCAAGATGGACAAACTATAACTAAAGAATTTGATTTGAATACCTATCGATCAGGAAAGCTCAAAATAGATTTCATAGAAGCTTCAGACCAAATTTTAAATATAATTGATGAGACAGCTGTTGTCGCTGTTACAGTTTCATTAAAAGGAAGTTATGATGACAATCCATTAAACGGCGTTTTTAAATATATAAGAGTTTGGAAGCAATTTGAAAACAACTTAAAAGTAATTGCAGGAAGTCATGCGTGCGACTGGCATAAATTTTGAAAAGAAATTTAATAATATCGTAAAACAAAACTCGGTAAACATCACGTCCTTTACGATTAAAACTCAAAATATGAAAAATTTAAAAAGAATAAGTTTTCTGGTAGTCTTAATGGCTTTTGTAATCTCTTGTAAAACTATGAAAAACGATACTAACGGTGCGGTTTCAGGAAAAGTAGAATCGATAGAATCTGGCAAAGACGGTTACACAGCAAAAATAACCACAGATACTAAAGAAGTGTACTTTGCAATAATCAGCATTGTAAACGTAGGCGGACCTCAAAACTACAAACAATTAAAGATTGGCGATGTAGTTTCTGTAAAGGGAGAAAAATGGAAAACCGAAGAAGAAAATCATATTAAAGTAACACAAATCGTTTCGGTTAAATAAAAAGATAAACCATGTAAGTTATATAAGTTCATTTAATTTATGCGCAAAGCATTAATTCACTTATATAACTTATATGGTTTAATGAATTTAGGAATATTTTTATCGAATACTGTCGTGCGAATGAGTCTGTACGCCGTTATTCCATAAAGTTAGAATATCTGTAGCGACAGCAAGCACCACTTCCCGCGCCGATTGCTAATTGGCTTCTCCAGCCAGCTAAAGTTCCAATTACATAAATGCCGTCAGCAACTTTATGATCGTCATTTTTAAGCTGAATACGCTGCTTTTCTGGAAGTGCTTTTTTATGAGGTTCAACATATTGCAGTAAACCTTCAATATCAAAAGTGTTCGCAGAACCAATTCCAACAACGATATTTTGTGTTTTATAAGAATTTTTGTTGGTAACTACAGTAAATTCAGGATAACTGCCTTCAATACGAATTACTTTTTCATTCGGAATTTGAGTTATATGCGGATAAGTTATCGCCAAATCCTGTGTGCTTTCAGTCAGCAGTTCAGAGCCTAATTTGCCTGGAGTTACACCATAAGCATTGTAGAATACTGCCTCTTGTAAAGAAGAATTTTTCTGATGAGTAAAAATCCCGATTTTTTTGTCAGTAACAAAAGTTTTGTTTTTTGCGGATCCTAAGACTAGAGCACAAGACATTCCTGATACTCCTCCGCCAATAATTAAAACGTCAAACATATTATCTGTTGTCATTCATTTTTTCCTCAATTCTTTTTGAAATTCTAAAAATCAAAAGAATCAGAACAGCGCAAAATGAAGCAGCGATTCCAATAAAAGCTACAATACTGTCTCCTTGAAAAGGATTTTTAAAGTCTAATAGCGTAATATTAAAAACAATTAGAGCTAATGCTAAAAGCACTAAGATTGAAGTGAAAATTTTCATATGATTGTTTTTGTTTTGTCTAAAATAATAAAGTAGAACTTAATTAGGTAAAAGTGCCCTTAAGTCGTGTTTAGAATATTTTACGCGGTAAATTTATAAAAATAAAATTTAGACGAACAAACCTTTAACATTAGCAACGAATAATTTAACAGCAATCGCTAAAAGTATTACACCAAACGTCTTACGAACTACTCCAAGTCCGTTTTCTCCTAACAAAGTTTCAATCTTTTTAGATGATTTCAAAACGACATATACTAAAATGATATTTAGTAAAATTGCTATTATTATATTAATAGTATGAAATTGAGATCTTAACGAAAGTAAAGTTGTCATGGTTCCAGCTCCAGCGATAAGTGGAAAAGCAAGAGGAACGATAGAAGCAGAACCCGGTTCCTCATCGCGGTAAATTCTAATTCCTAAAATCATTTCCAATGCCAGAAAGAATAAGACAAAAGAACCTGCAACAGCAAAGGAGTGTACGTCGATGCCGATTAAGTTCAATAAACCTTCTCCAACAAAAAGAAAAACGATCATAATGGCTCCGGCAACTATAGAAGCTTTTTCAGATTCGATATGCCCAACTTTTGCTCTCAAATTGACAATAATCGGAATTGAACCTACAATATCAATTACTGCAAAAAGCACCATGCTTACTGTGACGATTTCTTTAAAGTCGATTTCTAACATATCACTTTGATTTTAAGGAATTAAAAACTGCCGCAAAAGTAGATAATAAAGTTAGGTGTTTTTTCGATAAGATGTATTTTTGTTATAAAAATATGGTTTACTTGTTAAAAAAGTGATATTTGTAACAAATATAGATTTTGTCGCAAAGATTCGCAAAGATTTACGCAAAGGTTCGCGAAGAAAAATTAGATAAAACTTTGCGAACCTTTGCGTAAATCCCTGCGTGCTTTACCGTTAATATTTTAGAGTGTTTTATCTGCTTTCTTTGACTATCTTTGCACTTTATAAATTAGAGTATTTTAATATCATGTTTCAGTTAGGGAAAACTATTATTTCAGAAGATATTCTGGAAAAAGAATTTGTGTGCAACTTGTCAGCTTGTAAAGGGGCTTGTTGTGTTGATGGAGATGCGGGTGCGCCTTTGAATGAGGCTGAAACGAAAATCTTAGAAGAAATTTATCCAAAAGTAAAACCCTTTTTACGAAAGGAAGGAATTGCAACGAATCGAAGCGCAGGGAACTTGGGTAACCGGAACCGATGGTGATCTTGAAACGCCGCTTATCGATAACAAAGATTGTGCTTACGTAATTTTTGATGGAAAAACCGCTCTTTGCGGTATTGAACAAGCTTATAATCAAGGAATAGTGCAGTGGAAAAAACCAGTTTCTTGTCATTTATATCCAATTCGCGTAAAAGACTTCACGGAATTTGCGACCGTAAATTATGACAAATGGGATATCTGCGATGATGCCTGTTCTTTGGGAAAAGAATTGGAAGTTCCAGTTTACAAATTTGTCAAAGAAGCGCTGATCAGACGTTTTGGGGAAGACTGGTATTTGGAACTTGAGAAAGTTGCTGAAGAACATAAAAAATTCTTAAAAACCATTCTATTTTAAATAGTCATTTTGACTATATATTTTAACTCAAAAGAATAAAATTTTAACTCAAAAAAATCTTTTTAAAGTTCTCTAAAATTTCTTGCTTTTAATATTTAAAAGTCTATATTTTACAGGGCTTTAAGGTATAATAGTTAATTTTAAGTGCTTCATTTACAATAAATTAATTATTGTATGAAAAATGTCTCAAAAATTTAACGTTGTTAAAAACTACATCAAATTGTGAATAAGTTTGGCTTTCATTTTTGGCCGCAATTGACAATCTTTGTAGTCTACTGAAACAGTAAAAAATCAATAAAAAAATTAACAGAATCTGTCATGTCACAAATCGAACCAATATTACAAGAAAATAAAAACCGCTTCGTTATTTTTCCGATTAAACATCATGATATTTGGGAATGGTACAAGAAGATGGAAGCAAGTTTTTGGACTGCTGAAGAAATCGATCTACACCAAGATTTGACAGACTGGAATAATAAATTGAATGACGACGAAAGATATTTCATTAAACATATTTTAGCATTCTTTGCAGACTTCTGACGGAATCGTAAATGAAAACCTTGCTGAAAACTTCGTAAATGAAGTGCAATATGCTGAAGCGAAATTTTTCTACGGATTTCAAATCATGATGGAAAATATTCATAGTGAGACTTATTCTTTATTGATTGATACTTATGTTAAAGATGAAGCTGAAAAAGCAGAGTTGTTTAACGCTTTGGAAGTTTTTCCTGCAATTAAGAAAAAAGCAGACTGGGCTTTAAAATGGATCGAGTCAGATTCGTTTGCTGAAAGACTTATCGCTTTTGTCGCTGTTGAAGGAATCTTTTTCTCAGGTGCTTTCTGTTCTATTTATTGGTTGAAAAAACGTGGTTTAATGCCAGGTTTGACTTTTTCTAATGAATTGATTTCTCGTGACGAAGGCGTACATTGTGATTTTGCGGTTCACCTTCACAATCACCACTTGATTAACAAAGTACCGAAAGACAGAATTAAAGAAATTATTGTTGATGCATTGGATATCGAAAGACAGTTTGTAACAGAATCTCTTCCGGTAAGTTTAATTGGTATGAATGCTGTTTTAATGACGCAGTATTTAGAGTTTGTTGCCGATAGACTTTTGGTTGAATTAGGATGCGAGCGTGTTTACGGATCAGCGAATCCATTCGATTTCATGGACATGATTTCTCTTCAAGGAAAAACCAATTTCTTTGAAAAACGTGTTGCCGAGTATCAAAAATCTGGTGTGATGAACACAGACAGCGATGCTCAGAAAATTTCATTTGATGCAGATTTTTAGACAACAAAAATAATTTTAGCATCTACTCTTCTTAGGGGTGCTGAAAAAAAGATTAACGGAATATTTTTTAGGTTGAATCTCTTTCCCAAATCGCAGATTCAATAACAATTTTTAACGTATTTAAATTCGATTTTCGAATTTGAAACGAGTAACTATTGAGAATTCGGTAATTCTCAAAAAATAATTTAAAAACACGCAATGTTTAAGTGCTGGAACCCGTTTTCTAGTGTCTTTCATTTTTTCAATAACTAAATTTAGTAAGCTTATGTATGTAGTAAAAAGAGATGGCCACAGAGAGCCCGTAATGTTTGATAAGATTACAGAAAGAATCAAAAAATTGTGCTACGGCTTGAATGAGCTTGTAGATCCGGTAAAGGTAGCGATGAGAGTTATCGAAGGATTGTATGACGGAGTTTCTACTTCTGAATTGGATAACCTTGCGGCAGAAACTGCGACTTCTATGACTATTGCTCACCCGGATTATGCACAATTGGCGACTCGTGTCGCAATTTCAAATCTACATTCGAATACAAAAAAATCTTTCTCAGAAACGATGAAAGATATGTATCACTACGTTAATCCAAGAAACGGTCAAGACGCACCGCTAGTTGCTGATGACGTATACAAAGTGATTCAGGAAAATGTCGCTTTTTTAGATTCTCATATCATTTACACAAGAGATTTTAATTACGATTATTTTGGTTTTAAAACCTTAGAGCGTTCTTACCTTCTTAAAATCAATGGCAAAATCGTAGAAAGACCACAACATATGTTGATGCGTGTTTCTGTTGGTATTCACTTAGACGATTTAAAATCGGTAATTGAAACTTACGATTTAATGTCTAAAAAGTTCTTTACCCATGCAACGCCAACGTTGTTTAATGCTGGAACTCCAAAACCTCAAATGTCTTCTTGTTTCCTTTTGGCAATGCAGGATGATAGTATTGATGGTATTTACGATACTTTAAAACAAACGGCAAAAATTTCGCAGTCAGCGGGAGGAATCGGTCTTTCTATTCATAACGTTCGTGCAACTGGATCTTACATTCGCGGTACAAACGGAACTTCAAACGGAATTGTTCCAATGTTGCGTGTTTTCAACGACACAGCTCGTTACGTAGATCAAGGTGGAGGAAAACGTAAAGGAAGTTTTGCGATTTACATCGAAACTTGGCATGCTGATATCTTCGATTTCTTAGATTTAAAGAAAAACACAGGAAAAGAAGAAATGCGTGCGAGAGATTTATTCTTCGCAATGTGGACTTCAGATTTATTCATGAAACGCGTTCAGGAAGATACAACTTGGACTTTAATGTGTCCTAACGAATGTCCAGGATTGTATGATGTTTACGGAGATGAATTCGAAGCATTATATACAGATTACGAATTTAGAGGAAAAGGAAGAAAAACAATCCGCGCTCGTGAATTATGGGAGAAAATCCTAGAATCTCAAATCGAGACTGGAACGCCGTATATGTTGTACAAAGATGCAACGAAACCGTAAATCGAACCACAAGAATTTAGGAACAATTCGTTCTTCTAACTTGTGTACAGAGATTATGGAGTTTACATCTAAAGATGAAATTGCAGTTTGTAACTTAGCTTCTATTTCGCCGCCAATGTTTATTGAAAACGGAAAATTTGATCACGAAGCGCTTTACAATGTTACAAAACGTGTAACCCGTAATTTGAACAAAGTAATCGACAGAAACTATTATCCAGTAAAAGAAGCTGAAAACTCTAACTTACGCCACCGTCCAGTTGGATTGGGAGTGCAAGGTTTAGCCGATGCTTTTATTATGTCGCGTATGCCATTTACAAGCGATGAAGCTAAAAAATTAAACCAAGAAATTTTCGAAACATTATACTTCGCCGCCGTAACTGCTTCTATGGAAATGGCAAAAGAAGAAGGACCATATTCAACTTTCGCAGGTTCGCCAATGTCTCAAGGAGAATTCCAATACAATATGTGGGGAATGAAAGATGAAGAATTATCTGGTCGTTGGGACTGGGCTTCATTAAGAAAAGAAGTTGTAGAACATGGAGTTCGTAACTCATTATTAGTTGCACCAATGCCAACTGCTTCGACTTCACAAATCTTAGGAAACAACGAAGCTTTCGAACCATATACATCAAACATTTACACACGTCGTGTATTGTCTGGAGAATTCATCGTAGTAAACAAACACTTACTTCATGATTTAGTTGACAGAGGTTTATGGAACGAAGATTTGAAACAAGAAATCATGCGTCATAACGGATCAGTTCAAAACATTGATATTATTCCGCAGGACTTAAAAGAATTATACAAAACAGTTTGGGAAATGTCGATGAAAGATATTATCGATATGTCTCGTCAAAGAGGTTATTTCATTGACCAATCACAATCTTTGAACTTGTTCATGCAGGATGCAAACTATTCTAAACTGACATCAATGCACTTCTACGCTTGGCAGTCAGGTTTAAAAACAGGAATGTATTACTTGAGAACGAAATCTGCAGTTGATGCGATTAAATTCACATTAAACAACGATAAAAAAGAAGAAACAGCACCAGCTTTAGCCGCAGAAACAGAAGAAATCAATATTGACGAATATAAAGCAATGTTGTTGAAAGCGCAAGCCGCAGGTCCTGAGGATTGTGAAATGTGTGGGTCTTAAATAATTTTAGATTTTAGATCTGAGATTTTAGATTTAATTTGATATATAAAAAAGCAGTTATTATAATGATAACTGCTTTTTTTTTAGGAGCTATTTCCGCTTTTCGTTGCAATCTTTTTATTTTTAAAGAAAAAATAAAAAGGATTTCCACTTCAATCGGGGCTAGGATATTTGGATTCATTAATATAAACTGAAACAAATGGATTTATTAGAAAGAACAATTCACAATAAAAAAGAGTTTTACAATCTGGCTTTGGAGTATTTTTATCATATCAATGCAGAAGAATATGATATAAAGTTTAATGTTGTTTCTCCAAAATCAATTTCAATTTTACTTGACCATGATTTTATTCCAACACCTTGTGTCGAGATTAAATTAGAACTTCTTAAAGATCAAAAAAAAGAAGGCAATTATTTTCTTTATGTTAATGAAGAGAAAGAATTCATAGATGAATTTCTAATAACATAGCCCGTGGTTTCAACCACGGGAACACAATGCGTTTCCCCAATACGTCTCCCGTGGTTAAAACCAAGGGGTATGTTGGATTATGGTTGCTTAATATAAAATAAACAATATCCCCCAAAATTCCCCGTTCTAGTTATTACCAACAACATATTTTCAGAATCTTAACGCCTTAGCATCTAAGAACCTTAGACCCTTTTTCAAATTAAACCTTTAAGAAAAAGTCAAGTCTTACTGTAATAATTTCTGAATTATGAAAAAAAGCAATCTTTGGTCGTTACGATTGGGTTTTTCCAGTAAAGAAGCCGATAAAATTGAAAAACTAGGATTAGAAAAGTTCCTAAAGCAATCTTATAATTCAAAATTTGATGGAGAATTTCCAGTCTTTCTGCAAGATCAGCCTAAAACAACTTTTGACCTTAAACAAATTCGGGAACTAATCAAAACCTCAGATCCCGAAGCCAAAAAAGAAATTCAGAAAAAAGAAAATCAAGCAACAACAGAATTAAAAAAATGGTGGATTGCTAAAATGCGAAACGACGAATTTCCATTGCGCGAAAATATGGTTTGTTTTTGGCACAATCATTTTGTCTCCACTTCTCCAAAAGTAAAAACCAATTACTGGATTTACCAGCACAATATGATTTTGCGTGAACATGCTTTTGGCAATTTTAAAGAATTGACCAAGCAGATTGTAAAGTCGAATGCAATGATAAAGTATTTGGATAATGTCGACAATAAAAAAGGTAAATACAACGAAAATTTAAGTCGGGAGTTACTGGAATTATTCACTATCGGAATTGGAAATTATTCTGAAAGTGATATTAAAGAAGGAGCGAAAGCTTTAGCAGGATTAAATTACGGAGATGAAGGTGCAGTTTACAGAAAGAATATTGAAGATAACAGTGATAAAACCTATTTCGGAAAAACAGGAAACTGGAAAGCTGACGATTTGGTGGATATTATTTTTGAACAGAAAAACATTCCGTATTTAATTACCCGCAAAATCCTGAAGTGGTTTATTTATGATAATCCGCCGGAAGATTTAGTGATTTATTACGGAGATTATTTTCGAAAGCAAAAGTTTGAAATCGAACCTTTGCTGACTAAGATTTTTACAGAAGAATACAAGAAAGATAAATCAGGAACCAAAATTAAGAATCCGCTGGTTTATATTTTGCAACTCAGTAATGAATTGCAGATTGAGTCGATTGACGATGCGGCGATTGTAGCGTTTTTAAAGCAACAGGGAATGGATTTATACAATCAGGTAAATGTAAAAGGCTGGGATGGGGGTAATTCGTGGCTGACTTCTCAAATTTATCTGCAAAGAAATAATACCGCAGATTTACTTTGCAGTGGAAAAAGTCTGAACCGAAAGGTTTTAAAAACCATGAATAACGGAATTGAACAAGAAAAATCGGATTATGAAAAAGTGCAGGTAAAAGTTGCTTTTGATGCTAACGGAAATAACAAAACCATTATCTCTGATTTATCAAACAGATTATTGTTCAAAGTAAATGATGCAAGACAAAAAGACATGGAGAATTTGCTGAAATATGATTTTGATCCGAAAGAAGAACATGCCAATTTTGCGGTAGTCCGACTTTTTAATTACATCACAAAACTACCAGAATATCAATTAATTTAGAAAACTACGCTATGAACAGAAGGAATTTTCTACAGTTAACAGGAACATTTACAGGCGGATTACTTGTGATTCCTGAATTTTTACACGCTTTTGGTTCACAGAATAATCTCGTAATTGGTGAGCAGTGTGTTGTGTTTGTTCAGTTAAATGGCGGTAATGACGGACTGAATACTTTTATTCCGTTTGATGATCCATTATATTATGATCTGAGAACCAAAATTGCTTTAAATAAAGATGTGGTTGTCGGAAAAAATAAAGGCATGGCATTTCATCCTTCCCTAAAAGATTTTGCCCAAATGCGAGAAAATGGAGATTTAACCGTAATTCAAAATGTGGGATATCCTGAACCCATTCGTTCCCATTTTAGAAGTCAGGAAATTTGGCAGACCGCTGTAGATTCTGATAAATATATAAACGAAGGCTGGTTAGGAAGATATTTGGATTTACAATGTAACGGCCATCAGGCAACAGCGGGAATCAATTTGGATTCGATAGATAATTTGGCTTTAAAAGGAGTGGAGCCGAATTCGATTACCGTAAAAGATCCAAACCGATTTAAAGTAAAATCAGATAAAGAGGAGAATGTAAAATTGTCTGATAATCCGCAATTAGATTTTGTTCGAAAAATTGCCAATTCGGTTACAGAAGGTTCAGGTGAAATTCAGAAAGCTTTGGCAAAATCAAAAACGGAAATCAGTTATCCGAAAACCGAATTATCTAAAAATCTGGAATGGATTGGACGTCTGATAAAAGGAAATCTAAACTCAAAAGTCTATTACACTTCTCTTAGCGGATTTGATACGCACGACAATCAACTTTCGATTCATGAGAAAAAACTAACCGATTTAAATGATGCTTTATATAGTTTCTATCAGGATTTAAAACAAGCGCAATTACTTCAAAATGTTACCATTGTTGTATTCTCAGAATTTGGAAGACGTGTAAAAGACAACGGAAACGGCACAGATCACGGAACAGCGGCGCCAATGTTTATCATCGGGGGAAATAATAAAGGAACCATTTTAGGGAATAATCCAAATTTAGCTGACTTAGATAATGGCGATTTAAAATATGAAATTGATTTTAGAAGTGTGTACGCCTCTTTATTGAAAGAAAAAATGAATTTTGATTATTTAAAAATTGGGATTAGGAATGCGCCTGTTGCAGGGTTGTTTAGTTAAATACAAAATCAAGGTTTTGTTTGAGTTGCCTCCTGCTTTAGCTGGAGGTTTTAATAGAGATAGGAAAAATAGGCTTTAGCCAAAACGCTTGAGAAATTTTGGCTAAAGCCTAAAAGGTTTAAATCTCTCTAACCTCCAGCTAAAGCAGGAGGCAATTCAGAATATATCTCATGTATTTATTTTTACTAAATTTGTATATTCAATTTAATAATAAAAATATGGAAATCAAAAATTTATCTAAATATAGTAATGCTGAAAAAATTGTTTTGGCTGAACAACTGTGGGATAGTGTTTCTAAAGAGAATTTAGAAGTTTCTGATGAAGTGAAGAGAGAATTAGATATTCGTATTCAAAATTTAGAAGAAGGAAAAACTGAATTATATACTTGGGATGAAGTTAAGGCTCATTTAAGATCTATTAGATAATGAATAGAGTTACGTTTGTCAAAGAAGCATTATTTGATGTTGAAGATATTGTTATTTGGTATGAAGAACAAAGGATAGGACTTTCGTATGATTTTGAACTTTGTCTGGAAGCAGGACTTGATCAAATATCAAGAAACCCAGATGCCTATCAAAAGAAATACAAAAATGTAAAAATTAGATTTATTTCAAGATTTCCTTATGGAATTCACTATCGATTTGAGAAAGAAGAAATTATTGTTATAGGAGTATTCCATACCTCTCGCTCTCCTAAAAATTGGTCAAAGAGATTAAATTTATAATTAAATCTTAGCATCTTAGCAACTCAGTCCCGAGGCTTCAGGATAGCATCTTAAAAAACCCTTTGTAAATATCTCACTTTAAGCCGATATTTTTATATTATCATACAAAACCCGCTAAATTTGTTAAGAAATCCTTTTTTGTTTCATAAAATGCATTATTTTTTTTGGTGCGGTAAAAATAATTTATACATTCGCAGAGAATTTACAAAATAACACAAACAAAATGGCATCTAACCGTTTTTATTTTAGCAACTCTTTTTATTTCTTCTTTAGTAGAAGTGAGGATTGTGCTATGGTTATTTGAAAAATATAAAATACAAATAAAACTAATATACAATCCTGATGCAAATCAGGATTTTTTTTTGAATATATGACAACGAAAATTGCAATACAAGGTATAAAAGGTTCTTTTCATCATCAGGTTGTGAAGGAGTATTTCTCTGAAAATGTGGTTATTGATGAGTGTTTGTCTTTTGAGGAGTTGGTTGACAGCCTTCTTTCTGGAAAATCAGATCAGGCAGTAATGGCGATTGAAAATTCTATTGCAGGGCCAATTATTCCAAATTATGCTTTGATTGACAAGAACAATTTACACATAATTGGAGAGCATTATTTGAGCATTCACCAAAATTTAATGACTTTAAAAGGTCAGAAAATTGAAGATATAAAAGAAGTTCATTCGCACCCAATGGCACTTTTGCAGTGTATGGATTTCTTGAAACAATATCCAAATATAAAATTGGTTGAAGATAAGGATACGGCCGAAACAGCAAGAAGAATTCAGGAAAAACAATTAACAGGAATTGCGACTATAGGGAGTAAAGTAGCTTCGGAAATGTATGATTTAGAAATCATAGCGCCGGAAATTCAAACGATCAAAAACAATATGACTCGTTTTGTAATTATCAAAAAACAAAATTCATTTTTGCCGGAAAATGAGATTAACAGAGCTTCAATCAAATTTGAATTAGATCATAAAAGAGGAAGCCTTGTTGCGGTTTTAAATGTAATGAGCGACTGCAAATTGAATTTAACAAAAATTCAATCGCTTCCAAAAATTGAAACGCCTTGGAAATATTCATTTTTCGTAGATGTAACATTCGAGAAATACGAAGATTTTGCCAAAGCCAAATCGTTATTAAATATAATGGCAGAATATTTAAAGGTTTTGGGAGAATATAAAAATACTAAACCTTAGGAAAAAGAAATTCCAATTTTTTGAAATTCCAAATTCCAATCCCGAAGCTTCGGGATGTAATAATAAATTGTCAGGCTGAGCGAAGTCGAAGCCCACGAAGTTAGAAGTTTAAAAAGAGCCTAAAGCTTACAGCTTAAAACCTAAAGCAAATAAAAAATGATTACAACAGCAAAAAGATTAGATACAGTTGAAGAATACTATTTCTCATCAAAATTGAGAGAAGTTCGTCAATTGCAGTCTGAAGGAAAATCGATCATCAACATGGGAATTGGAAGTCCTGATTTGAGTCCGTCGAAAGAAGTTATTGAAGCAGTTGCTTCTGCAATTTTAGATGAAAACGGGCATGGTTATCAGAGCTATCAGGGATTACCGGAATTGAGAAAAGGGATGGCAGATTTTTATCAGAATCAGTTTGGTGTTGAATTGAACCCTAATAATGAGATTTTGCCTTTGATGGGTTCAAAAGAAGGAATTATGCACATTTCGTTAGCATTTTTAAATGAAGGCGATCACGTTTTAATTCCGAATCCAGGTTATCCAACGTATACTTCGGTAACTAATTTGGTAGGTGCAGTTCCGGTTTATTATGATTTGAAGGAAGCAAATGCCTGGGAACCGGATTTTGAAGCTTTGGAAAAATTAGATCTTTCGAAAGTAAAAATTATGTGGCTGGGCTATCCGCACATGCCTACAGGAGCGAGAGGAAGTTTAGCGTTATTTGAAAAATTGGTTGCTTTTGCTAAAAAACACAATATATTATTGGTTAATGATAATCCGTATAGTTTTGTTTTGAATGATAATCCGATGAGTTTATTGCAGGTTGAAGATGCAAAAGATGTGGCTCTGGAATTAAATTCATTAAGTAAAACGTTCAACATGGCTGGCTGGAGAGTCGGAATGGTTTTAGGAAATGCTGAAATTATCGATGCAGTCTTAAAAGTAAAAAGCAACATGGACAGCGGTATGTTCTACGGAATTCAAAAAGGTGCAGTTGTCGCGTTGAATTGTGATAAATCATGGTTTGAAGATCAAAACAAAATTTACAGACGTCGTAGAGAATTAACAGAAAAACTAGCAGAAAAATTAGGGTGTAAAGTTTATAAAGAAGGCGTTGGACTTTTTGTCTGGGCAAAATTGCCGGAAGGAATCGAATCATCAGAAAAGTTCATTGACGAAATATTATACGAGAAACATATTTTCATCACGCCCGGAACCATTTTTGGAAGTAACGGAGAAGGATATATAAGATTCTCATTGTGTGTGAAAGAGGAAAAAGTACAAGAAGCGATAGATCGATTTTAGATTTTAGACTTTAGAGTGTAGATTTTTGATTTCAAACTTTGCGAACTTTGAGGTTAAATAGGTTGGAATTTGCAATTTAAAAAATTTGGAATTTAAAGTTTGCTTCAAATAAAAAGAATTATGAAAGTATACGTAATAGGAATAGGGTTAATAGGCGGTTCGATGGTGCTGGACATCAAAGACCAACATCCTGATGCTACTATTTTTGGAATAGATAATAACGAAAAACATTTGCAGGAAGCAATTGATTTGGGCGTTATCGATCAGGCGGGAAGCTTTGAAGAATTAGCTGAGGCTGATTTTGTAATTGTTTCGGTTCCTGTGGATGTGGCGCTGACAGTTTTGCCTAAAGTTCTGGATTCGGTTGGAGATAAAACCATTGTTTTTGAAGTAGGATCGACTAAAAAGCCAATTTGCGAAGCGGTGGCAAGTCATCCAAAAAGAAGAAATTTTATTGCCACACATCCAATTGCAGGAACAGAGTTTTCTGGGCCTTCGGCGACGATAAGAGGTTTGTTTCAAGGAAAAACAAACATTATCTGTGAAGTGGAAAAAACCACTTTTAAATTGCAGGAAAAGGCGTTAAAACTTTTCAGCGAAATAGGAATGAGGATTCGATATATGGATCCAACTTCACACGACAAACACATCGCTTACGTTTCGCATTTGTCGCACATCAGTTCGTTTATGCTCGGTAAAACGGTAATGAACAAAGAAAAAGACGAACAGGACATTTTTGACATGGCGGGAAGTGGATTTGAAAGTACAGTTCGTCTCGCAAAAAGTTCACCCGCAATGTGGACGCCGATTTTTAAGCAGAATAAAGAGCACGTTCTCGAAACATTAGAAGAATACATTTCAAATCTCAGTCGGTTTAGGGATTTGTTAAAAGATGAAAATTACAATGCCATTTTTGAAGAAATGGAAAGCACAAATAAAATAAAAGAAATACTAAACGGATTAACAACAACTAAAAAGTAAATTAGAATTAAGATGGAAAATAAAAAAGAAATGAGAAAGTGGTTAGAAGATTTCAATTTAAATCACCCACTTGTGATAGCAGGACCATGTAGTGCAGAAACAGAAGATCAAGTATTGAAAATTGCTCACGAATTAAAAGATTCAAAAGTTAGTGTATTCAGAGCGGGAATCTGGAAGCCAAGAACGCGTCCAGGAGGATTTGAAGGTGTTGGAGAAATTGGTTTGAAATGGTTACAAAAAGCTAAAAAAGAAACTGGTTTATTAATGGGTACTGAGGTTGCAACTGCAAGCACACTGTAAACTAGCTTTAGAACATGATATCGACGTTTTATGGGTTGGTGCCCGTACAACTGCAAACCCATTCGCTGTTCAGGAAATTGCTGATACTTTGAAAGGAACTGATAAAATCGTTTTGGTTAAAAACCCTGTAAACCCAGATTTAGCTTTATGGTTAGGTGGTGTTGAGCGTTTACATATGGCTGGAATCGAGAAATTAGGAGTTATTCACAGAGGTTTTTCTACTTACGAAAAAACAAAATACAGAAACATTCCAGAATGGCAGATTGCTATCGAATTGCAAAATAAATTCCCTGATTTACCATTGATCATCGACCCATCTCACATTACCGGAGATCGTAAAATGATTTTCGAAGTAACGCAAGAGGCTTTAGATTTGAATTACGATGGTATGATTATCGAAACGCACTACGATCCGGATAATGCTTGGTCTGATGCGGCACAGCAAGTTACTCCAGACGTTTTGAAACAAATCATTAAAGATTTGACTATCAGAAAAACGGATGATACTACAGATCAATACACTCAAAAAATGACTAAATTAAGAGCAAACATCGATGTACTTGATGCTAACTTGTTAGAGTTATTAGGAAAACGTATGAAAGTAGCTGACGAAATTGGTCAGGTGAAAAAAGATGCAAACGTAGCAATTCTTCAAAACAACCGTTGGAACGAAATCTTAGGAAAAATGATTTTGGAAGGTGAGAAAAAAGGCCTTACTGAAGAGTTTGTTTTAAGAATGTTCAAAGCAATTCACCAAGAGAGTATTGGTCACCAAGAGAAAATTTTCAACGCATAATTTTTTCTAAACATATAAGTGATATAAGTGAATTTAAGTTTTTTGAAAACTTTTTTAAAGTTTTCTTATAACATTCTTTGAAAATAGATTGTTTTTTAAAATCCCTATTTCTTCGAAAGAAGATTTGGGGATTTTTGTTTTTATATGACATAGCCCACGGTTTCAACCGTGGGAACGCAATCAATATTGGCAATCTTTGGGAATCACAATGCATATTTATACTCTTTGTTCCCAAGGTTTCAACCGTGGGAACGCAATCAATATTCGTAATCTTTTGGGCTCACAATGCATATTCATACTCTCTACGGTCGAAACTGTGGGCGATGTTTTACAAGATTTCAATTTCAATCTTGGGCTAATTTTTCTCGTATACTTCATATGGTTTAAATTTTTTTATAACCCATTCCAACCTTTTTTAATCTTCTGATCTCTATGTAATAAAGTCTAAACTCTTTCGTTATTAAAATTAAAATATTAAAATATGTCGGAAATTTCTCAAAAATATTTGAAATTATTGTTTTGCTTTATGTTGTTTATTGGCGCAAAAACTTTTGCACAAAGCCCTGAACTAACTGTTAAAGGCGATGAAGCTGAAAAAGTGAGAATGAATAAACTTTTTGTCAATGTAAAAGTGGTTGGAAACATTGCCTATACAACTGCCGAAATGCATTTTTTTAATTCGGGTACACGCCAAATGGAAGCAGAACTTATTTTTCCGTTGCCGGAAAATGTTTGGGTTTCAAGATATGCAATTGATATCAATGGAAAAATGAGAGAGGCTGTTCCGGTAAATAAAAATAAAGGAAAGCAGGTTTTTGAGGCCATAGAACATCGTCGTGTAGATCCGGGATTGTTAGAGAAAGTAGATGGAAATAATTTTAGAACCAGAATTTATCCATTAATGCCCAATGGAGAGCGAACTGTAATTATTGGTTACGAAGAAGAACTTTCTGCTTCTGACAAAGATAATCTGGCGTATCAATTGATAAGTCGTTATCCTAAAAAACTGGATCAGTTTGAGTCGCATATTTCGGTTTTAGGAACTTCCGTATCACCAATTGTTCAGGAGAATTCGGGAGAAGAAATTGTTTTCTCAAAATGGAATCAATCTTTTCAGACTTCTGTTAAAAAAGAAAACTATCAGCCATCTGAAAAAATAATAGTTAAAATTCCAATTCAGCAAAATATTCCTGGGGTTGTAATGCAGAATGTTGGGGGTCAGCACTACTTTTACGGGAATACTTTTATTGAAGGGAATAAAATCGCCAAGAAATTACCCGCTTCAATTGGTTTAATCTGGGATAATTCGTTGAGTTGCAAAACAAGAGATTTAAAGAAAGAATTGAATTTGCTTGATGCTTATTTTCAGAAAGTAAAAAATACAAAAGTGACTTTATACTTTTTGAATTATACTTTCGAAAAGCAAAAAGAATATCTGATTTCGAATGGAAACTGGTCTGAATTAAAAGCTGTTTTAGAAACCACAAAATACGATGGAGGAACCCGATTTTCAAAAATCAGTCTTTTATCTCATGACGAATATTTGCTTTTTTCTGACGGACTTTCTTCTTTAAGTGAAAATGCTTTACCAAAAAGTAAAAAGCCAATTTACACGATTACTTCATCTGTTTCTGCCGATTTTGCTTTTCTGAATTATTCAGCGATGAAAACTGGCGGTAGTTTTATCAATTTAAATCAGGTAAATGAAGAAAATGCTTTGGATAAATTGTTTAATAATAATCTGAAGTTTTTAGGAATTAAAGAGAATTATACGGTAACAGATTTGTTTCCAATGACGGGGACTTCAGTTTCAGGAAGTTTTAGTTTTTCGGGAATTTCCCTGAAGCCGAAAAATGAAATAACCTTATTGTTTGGTTATAATAATGAAGCTGTTTTAGAAAGAAAAATTTCCCTTGATGCAACTCTTCAAAATACAGACGACATCAATATTGAAAAACTTTGGGCACAGAAAAAAATAGCAAATCTGGAATATGAATATGTTAAAAATGCTGACGAAATAGAACTCTTAGGAAAGAAATATGGAATCATTACTAAAAACACTTCGCTGATTGTTTTGGAAAATATTCGCGATTATATTTCGTATGATATTCTTCCTCCTGCAGAATTGCGTGATGAATTTGACAGAATCAAAAAAAAGGAACAAGATGTTGCTTTGGCTAAGCAAAAAAATAATTGGGAAAGTGTAGGAGGGTATTTTACATCATTGAATTATTGGTGGGAAAAAGATATTAAGTACGAAAAACCAAAAGTTGTACCAAAAAATAATATCAAAAAAGAAACTGATGGTAGTTTTACATCAGCGACCCCTGTTGAAAGGGGACCTGATCGAAGAGTTATTAACGAAGGCGCAGACCTTATAGCTGATGAGCCTGTAGGAAAAGGGCCAAGTACAACAGTAAATGAGGCTTCTGAGTTGAAAGAAGTTGTCATTAATACATATGCGAGCACCTGCTAGAAAAAGAGAATTTACAAGTTCAGTGCAATCTATTTCATCTACCACTATTTCCAGCGGCGATGACATGCCTGCCGAGGGTCTTCAAATAGTCGCTGCACCAAACAATAATACAGGTGTCATTAGAGAAAGTGTTTCGGTAAATTTGTCGACAAAACCTTTACTAATTTTGGATGGAAAACCTTTTGAAGGTGAATTATCAGATTTGGATCAGGATAAAATTGCTTCAGTAGATTTTCTTAAAGATGCCTCGGTAACTGCAATTTATGGAAGTCGAGCATCAAACGGAGTCGTAAGAGTTGTTACGAAAAATGGAGAATCAAATGCGTTTAATAGCGAACCTAAATCTTGGAATCCAGATCGTTTGTATCTAAAAGCTTTAGCAATTGCACCAAAAGAAAAACAATATGAATTGTATTTTGAAATAAGAAATGGGCAGGAAAGAAATCCAAGCTTTTATTTTGATGTAGCGCACTTTTTCTACAATCAGGGCGATGTCAAAAAAGCTTTACAGGTAATCAGTAATATTGCCGATTTAGGTTTAGAAAATCATCAATTGTATAAAACACTGACTTATACTTTGCGTCAATGGCAGGATTATGAAGATGCATTGTTTACAGCAAAACAAGTGGTAAAATGGCGCGCACACGAACCTCAGGGTTTAAGAGATTATGCATTGATTCTCGAAGATGCAGGAAAATATCAGGAAGCTTTTGATCAGTTGATAAAAGCGCTGGAAGCAAATTATTATGGAGAAATGAGGGCTCATTATGCAGGAGTAGAGTATGTAATTTTAATGGATATTAACGGTTTAATTTCTGAACATTCAGGATTAAATACAGATAGGTTAGATCAAAAATACATCAAAAAAATGCCTGTTGATATTCGAATAATCTTGAATTGGAATCAGATGAATGTTGATTTAGATCTTCATGTTATTGAACCAAATGGTGAAGAATGTTATTTTGGACATAGAACAACAGAAGCAGGAGCAACATTGTCTAGAGATTTTACGCAAGGTTATGGTCCAGAACAATATTTAATTCGAAATGCGATTAAAGGAAAATATAAAATCAAGACCAATTATTTTGGAGAAACAAAATTGACAGAAAATGGTCCTGCAACAGTTATGGTAGAAATTTATACAACCAGAGCGGGAAAAGTTTCTAAAACTTTAAAAACGATTCAGCTTGGAAAAATAAAAGAAAATGAAATTTTAGCCGAAATTATCTGGTAAATTTTCCAATTTAAGAGTAAGTCTTTAATTTTAAAAGGCGAAGTTGCGTTGTTCAATTCTAAAAACGTAATTTTGCCTTTTATTTTTTATTCTTCTAAAGAATGAGAAATCTAATCCCGAAACTTCGGGACTAAAATCAGTAATCTAAAATTAAAGAATGACAGGACTCGTATATAAATCTACAGGAAGCTGGTACACTGTAAAATCTGAAACAGGTGATTTTATAGAATGCCGTATGAAAGGGAAGTTTAGGATGAAAGGTATAAAAAGTACCAATCCTATTGCTGTAGGCGATATTGTCGATTATGAACTCGAAGAAACTTCGGATGCTGTAACCGGAACGATTTTTAATATTCACGAAAGAAAGAATTATATCGTTCGTAAATCGGTTAATTTGTCACATCAAATGCATATTATCGCATCTAACATTGATCGTGTTTTTTTGTTGATAACCATAAATAATCCACCTACAACTTTTAATTTTATAGATCGGTTTTTGGTAACTGCTGAAGCTTATAATATTGAAACTATTTTGGTTTTTAATAAGATAGATACTTTTGATGAAACAACGCTTGATGATCAATTGTATATGCAGTATGTGTATCAGCATATTGGCTACAAATGTCTTCGCGTTTCTTCCACCGAAATGAAAGGTGTTGACGAATTAAAAGAAATGATGATTGGCAAAGTAAGTATGTTCTCCGGACATTCGGGAGTTGGAAAATCGACTTTAGTAAACGCCATGGAACCTTCTTTACATCTTAAAACAAAGAACATTTCTGAAGCCAGTAAACAGGGCCAGCATACCACAACTTTTGCCGAAATGTATGATTTGTCTTTTAATGCAAAAATTATCGACACGCCAGGAATTAAAGGTTTTGGAATTGTTGATATGGAAAAAGAAGAAATCAGCGGCTATTTTCCTGAATTTTTCAAGCTGAAAGATCAATGTAAGTTTAACAACTGCCTGCATAAAGAAGAACCGCATTGTGCTATAAAAGCGGCTTTGGAAAAAGACGAGATCGCTTGGTCACGTTACAATAGTTATCTTAAAATCCTTGAAGGAGATGACGAACATTATCGTACCGATACTTATGATGAAGATCGTAAAGCGAGTGATGAAACGAGAAAATAATTGTGAATTATGAATGGTTAATTGTGAATTATGGCTGACAATGTTATAAAAACAAAGTCGTTTAATTTTGCTTTGAGAATTGTGAAATTATTTCAATTTTTAAATCAAGAGAAAAAAGAATTTATTTTAAGTAAACAACTGCTTCGCGACGGAACATCAATTGGAGCGTTAGTTCGTGAATCTGAGCAGGCAGAAAGTAAAAAAGATTTTATTCATAAACTAGCAATTGCACAAAAAGAAGCTAACGAAACAGATTATTGGTTAGAGTTACTATTTCAATCTAATTATTTAAATGAAACCCAATTCAAATCGATAAAATTGGATATTGTAGAAATCAATAAAATTTTAGCATCAATTATAATTACAACGAAACAAAAAATGACTGCAATATGAATTTACAATTTACAATTTACAATTCACAATTACCATGAGAATAATTCTTCAAAGAGTTTCTCACGCGTCAGTAACAGTTGATAATCAAAAAACTGCGGATATTCAAAAAGGATTATTGGTTTTAGTTGGTATTGAAGATGCCGATAATCAGGAAGATATTGATTGGCTTGCTGGGAAGATTATAAAAATGAGAATTTTTGGTGATGAAAATGATGTCATGAACTGCTCGGTTCAAGATATAGACGGGGACATTATCGTTGTGAGCCAATTTACACTTCATGCTTCTACAAAAAAGGGAAACCGTCCTTCTTATATAAAAGCGACAAAACCAGACTTTGCAATTCCGATGTATGAGAACTTTGTAAAATCATTGGAAAAAGAGTTCGGCAAAAAAATACAAACAGGAATTTTTGGTGCCGATATGAAAGTTAATCTCTTAAACGACGGCCCAGTTACAATAATTATGGACAGCAAAAATAGAGAGTAAAATTTTATTAAACATTTGTTAAGGATTTCTGAAAATAATATATATTTGACGAAAATACCTACTAATGAAAAACCTCTTTTGCGCGTTATTTTTTGTATTATTTACCGCCAATTCTTCTGCTCAAAAGAGCGATTATTCTATTCTTAAAATTTCAGACAGTCTTAAAGAAAATGCAAACGCTGTTCTTCGTTTAGATCAAATGGATATTACTATTGCTTCGCAAAGAAGTATGAATATCAAAGTGCAAGCAGGTTTTAACCGTCTTAAATGAAAAAGGTTTAAATGATATTGATGCATTTCAGCATTATGATAAATCAACTTCAATAAAAAGTATTGAAGCTGTTGTTTATGATGCTTTTGGTAATGAAATAAAAAAAATAAAACGAAAAGATTTTAAAGACCAGAGCGCCGTAAGCGGCAGTACTCTTTTTTCTGATAACCGTGTAGTCTTTTTAGATTATACACCTATTTCCTATCCTTTTACAATTGTTTATACTAGTGAAGTCGAAACTTCTAACACGGCTTTTATACCACAATGGTATTTTTTAAGCAGTTATAATTTAAGTGTAGAAAAATGTGTGCTAAACATAACCTATCCTAAAGAACTTGGATTTAAAAAGAAAGAGTTCCGTTTTTCTGATTTTAAGATAAAAAAACCGAAGATTCTGATACAAGGCTAAGTTATACAGCGGTTAATATTTTAGCACAGCGACAGGAAGATCTCAGCCCTTCTAATACAGATCTTTTTCCTAAAGTAATGATGGGTCTGGAACGTTTTCATTTAGAAGGAGTCGATGGTACTGCAACAACTTGGGAAGCTTTTGGTAAATGGTATGGAGAAAAGATTCTCAATGGAACTACAATTTTACCTGAAGAAACTAAGACGAAAATAAAAGCACTTGTAGGAGATGAAAAAGATCCTGTAAAAAAAGCAAAGATTATTTACGATTATGTTCAAAAGAAATCCAGATATGTCAATATTGCTGTTGGTATCGGTGGCTGGAAACCAATGATGGTCGCAGATGTAGATCGTTTGGGATATGGAGATTGTAAAGCATTATCTAATTATACAAAAGCACTTTTACAAGTTGTTGATGTTCCGTCGTACAATACTATTTTATATGGAGATCGTTATAAATCTGATATTCAATCCGATTTTGTTTCTATGCAGGGTAATCATATGATTCTTGCAGTTCCAAATGGCGATAATTACATCTGGCTCGAATGTACAAGTCAGGACGATCCATTTGGTTATCAGGGTACATTTACAGATGACAGAAATGTATTGGTGGTTAAACCAGAAGGAGGAGAAATTGTTCGAACTAAGATTTATGACGATCAGGGAAATACTCAAATAGGAAAAGGAATTTATACCATAAATCAAAATGGTGATTTCTCAGGCGTTTTAAAAATTGCTTCACAAGGCAGTCAGTATGCAACGAAAGCCAGAATCGAAACTTTACAGCCCAACGAAAAAGAAGAACATTATAAAGAATATTGGGACAATATCAATAATTTAAAATTGGGTAAAATAAATTTTACCAATGATAAAGAGAATATTTGTTTTATTGAAGATGTACAGTTAAGTGCAACCAATTATGGAGCAGTTTCTGGAAATAAAATGATTTTTGTATTAGATGCTTTTAATCAATATACGGGAAATGTAAAACGAATTCGAAATCGTAAAAATCCATTTCAAATTCAGCGCGGCTATTTAGATACAGACGAAATTGAGATCAATCTTCCAGAAGGTTTTAGTGTCGAATTTCTTCCTCAGAATTATGAATTAAAAGGAAAATTTGGAGAATACAAAACCGAGATTATAAAAAAAGAAAATAACAAATTAACCTATAAAAGATCTATGTTTTTAAACAAAGGTAAATATTCGAATAAAGAATATGATGAATACCGTTTGTTTATGGAGCAGATTTCTAGAAATGATAATGCCAAAATAATATTAACCAAGAATTGACCAATAATAAACCAAAAACCAAAAAACCAATGAAAATCATTAATCTATTTATCTTGTTTGTGATTTCCTTATTGACTCACAAAGCAATTTCGCAGGAGTTTAAATTAGGAAAAGTTTCAGTAACAGAACTTGAACAGAAAGTGCATCCAAAAGATTCCTCAGCGTCTGCCGCTATTTTGTACAAAAAAGGATTGTCGCGTCTTGAATATGATATGAATGAAGGATTTGTAACAATAACAGAAGTAGAAACCAGAATTAAAATTTATAAAAAAGAAGGATATGACTGGGCAAATCAAGAAGTTTGGTATTATTCCTCAAGCAATACCAAAGAAAAAGTGTCCATTTCTGATGCAGTTACGTATAATTTAGTAAACGGTAAAATTGAAAAAACAAAGCTCAAAAGTGATGGCGTTTTTGATGAAGTTCTAAATAAATATAGATCTCAGAAAAAGTTAACAATGCCTAATGTAAAAGAAGGCTCGGTAATTGAATTTAAATACTTTATTCGCACCCCATTTGAAATGATAAGAGATTGGGATTTTCAAACCAGCATCCCTGTAAATTATTCTGAATTTTCAACCTATATTCCAGAATATTATATTTTTAGTCCAAGACAAAAAGGGTATATTTTTCCTAAAGCTGTTACCACAAAAAATAATAAGTCTATAGTTTTTAATACTAAAGAAAGAAGTGTTCCAACAGGTTTAGGTGCCGTTAAAACAGAATATTCGAGTGAAAAGGTCGATTATGTAGAACTTAAAACTACTTATACTGCTGTAGATTTTCCTGCAATGAAAGAGGAAGCATTTGTAAATAATATTGAAAATTACACCTCGTCAATAGCGCATGAATTGGCGGTTACAAAATTTCCAAATAAACCAATTAAAGAATTTTCAACAGATTGGAATTCGGTTGTAAAAACAATTTATGAATATGAAGATTTTGGGCCTGAATTGAATAAAACAGGTTATTTTGAAGAAGATTTAAAAAAATTACTGGCAGGAGCTAATACACCAGAAGAAAAAATATGGGCAATTTTAAATCATGTAAAAACAACTGTTAAATGGAATGGTTATACAGGATATGGTTGCGATAGTGGTGTTAAAAAAGCGTATAAAGAAAAAACAGGAAATATTGCAGATATTAATCTAATGCTTACAGCCATGCTTCGTTATTCTGGCTTAACGGCAAATCCAGTATTAGTAAGTACACGATCTAATGGTATTGCTTTGTTTCCTAACAGAACTGCTTTTAATTATGTAATTGCAGCCGTAGAAACTCCAAATGGCTATATTTTATTAGATGCATCTGAGAAGTTTTCAACGCCAAATATATTACCTCTCAGAGTGCTAAATTGGTCAGGAAGATTAATAAGAAAAAATGGAACATCAGAAGAGATTAATTTGATGCCAGAAAAAACATCAAACAATAATGTGTTTCTAACTTTTAATATTGAAGCCGATGGAAAAGTTACCGGAAAAACAAGAAGACAATCTCAAGATTATAATGCCATGATTACGAGAGACAATATTTTCAATGTAAAAGAGGAAGAGTATTTAGAAAAATTAGAAAATAGAAACAATAAAATTGAAATAAGCGAATACTCCAAAACAAATGAAAAAGATATTCTACTGCCTATTATAGAAACATATTCTTTTACAGGGAATAATTTGTGCGAATTAATAGGAGGGAAAATTTATGTAAATCCGATGTTGTTTTTTACAAATGAGAAAAATCCTTTCAAACAAGAGGTTCGAGAATATCCAGTCGATTTTAGTTACCCTTTTGCAGACAAGTATAACATTACCATTAAAATTCCAGATGGTTTTGCTGTAGAAACATTGCCTGCTCCGGCATTGGTTACTATGGAAAATAATTTAGGATCTTTTAAGTATAATATTGCAACAAACGAAAATACACTTCAAATTTCTGTAATGCATCAAATTAATCAAGCAATTGTATCTGCAGAAAGTTATGATATGCTAAAGGAGTATTACAAAGGAATGATTGCAAAAGAAACAGAGAAAATTGTATTAAAACGTATTTAATATGAAAATGCGATTTGTCTTAATTTTTATTGCACTTTTTTGGAATATGATTACTATTCATGCTCAGAATTATGAGCTTGGAAAAGTTACCGTCGCAGAATTACAGGAAAAAACACACCCTGTAGATTCTTCGGCGCCGGTCGCAATTTTATTTAAAAAAGGAAAAACTGTTTTTACTTACGATCATAAAAAAGGTTTTTCTGCAACTCATACTTATGAATTTAAAATTAAAATTTATAAAAAAGAAGGCTTGAAATGGGCAGATCAGAAAGTGCATTATTATGTGGGATACCAGAATTTAAATGAAGATTTATTGGCATTTTCGAATGCAGTAACTTACAATCTGGAAAATGGTAAAGTCACAAAAACAAAACTCGAAAGCCAAGGCGCATTTAAGAAGAAAATAAATGAATACTGGAGCGAAAAATTAATAACGCTTCCTAATGTAAAAGTGGGTTCTATTATCGAATATAAATACGTTTTAAAATCTGAAAACATCACAGAGTTTCCTGATTTTGATTTCCAATTCGATATTCCATTAAATTATTTCGAGTACAAAACAGAGTTTCCGGAGTTTTATATTTATAAAACTATTTTAACAGGAAGAAATCAGATAGAAAGCGACTCTAAGATGGTAAACGGAGGGCAGAATTTTGCTAATGAATATGGGCAGAGTCAGAGTATGACTTACAGGCAGATTGATGCATTTTATTCAGGCAAAAATATTCCAGCTTTAAAAGAAGAACCTTATGTCAATAATATTGAAAATTACAGAGGTTCTATTAAACACGAATTAGAGCGGGTTCGAATGCCAGAACAGCCGGTTAAAGATTTTTCGATTACATGGGAAGGCGTTGCATCAACTATTTTTAAAGAAAATCATTTTGGAAAAGAACTCAGCAAGAATAATTTTTTACTAGAAGATGTAAAAAAAATACTGGCCAATATTGACTCACAAACCGATCGAATGAATGTTGTTTTTCAGTTTGTTCAAAATAAAATGAACTGGAATGAAATTAATAGCTACTACACAGATAAAGGTGTCGAAAAGGCTTATAAAGATCAAACGGGAAACACTGCAGAAATCAATTTTATACTATTAAGCATGCTGAAATGGGCAGGGATTGAGGCAAATCCTGTTTTGGTAAGTACGATTGAAAATGGAGTACCTGTTTATCCAACAAGAACGGGATTTAATTATGTGATTGTCGCCGCAGAAATAGATGGGAAACTGTTTTTATTAGATGCTTCCCGAAAATTTACATCGCCGAATATTTTACCATTAAATATTTTAAACTGGAAAGGCAGATTAATTAAAAGTGATGGAACTTCTAAAGAAATTGATTTAGTTCCAGTTAAATCTTCAAAAGAAAATGCCAGCATTGTAGCCAAAGTTAATGAGAATGGAAAAATAAATGGGCAAGTCAGAATTCAGAGAACAGATTATGAGGCTTATAAGTTTAGAATCGAAAACGGAAATAAAAATCAGGACAATTATCTCGAAAAGTTAGAGCAGCGAGCTTGGCGACTTAAAAATATCTGATTATCTGGTCACCAATAAAATTTCAAATTTAGCAGATCCAATTGTAGAAACCTTTAGTTTTGAAGGAGATAATTTTGTTGAGATAATTGGCGGAAAGTTATATATAAATCCAATGCTATTTTACGCATCTTCAAAAAATCCTTTTATACAGGAAAATAGACAAATGGGTATTTATTTTGGATTTCCGCAACAAGAAAAGATTTTGGCAAACTTTACAATTCCAGAAGGATATGTCGTAGAAACACTTCCAGCTCCTGCGAAATTTTCGCTGGAAGACAATTCCATAACTTTAATGTTAAATGTTTTAAGTGAAGGAAACAAAATTCAATTTAGCTTTTCAAAAGACATTAACAATAGTATTTTTGTCGCCGAAGACTACATTGCATTGAAAACCCTTTTTCAAAAAATGATTGTTAGTCAAAATGAAAAAATTGTTCTAAAAAAAGCTTAAAGATGGATTTAAAAAATGCCCAATTAGATGTTGATACCTGGATAAAAGAACATGGTGTTCGTTATTTCAATGAATTAACCAACATGGCACAGTTAACAGAAGAGGTTGGAGAAGTGGCTAGAATCATTGCGCGCAGATACGGAGAGCAATCTGAAAAAGAAAGCGATAAAAATAAAGATTTAGGCGAAGAATTAGCCGATGTTGTTTTCGTGGTTTTATGTCTGGCCAATCAAACTGGAATCGATTTGCAAGTCGCTTTTGATAAAAAAATGGACTTAAAATCGGTTAGAGATAAAGATCGTCACAAAAACAACGATAAATTGAAATAATTGTGAAATTTCGACGTGAATTTTGATTTACGGACGAGGAGTGCTAAATTGCGTGCCTGAATTATGTTACTCGTAATTCGCAACACATAACTAATATCATGAATTTAAAATTAAGCACGAATTCGCAATTCACAATTGATGATTCGCAACTAAATATCACAGGTTCTAAAAGCGAAACAAACCGCTTATTATTACTAAAAGCTTTATTTCCAAATATCAGTTTAGCCAATACTTCAAACTCTGATGACAGCGAAGTAATGCAGAAAGCTCTGGCAGGTAATGAAGAAATTGTAGACATACATCACGCAGGAACAGCAATGCGTTTTTTAACCGCTTATTTTGCTGTTAATGAAGGCAGAGAAGTTGTTTTAACAGGATCCAGCAGAATGCAGGAGCGACCAATAAAAATTTTAGTTGAAGCTTTGGCACAATTAGGGGTTGAAATTTCATATGAAAAAGAAGAAGGTTATCCGCCAATTCGAATCAAAGGAAAAAAAGTTACGGACTCAAAAGTAAAATTGGCGACAAATGTAAGCAGTCAATATATTTCGGCACTTTTATTAGTAGCTCCAAAACTAGATAATGGTTTAGAATTGACTTTAGAAGGAGAAATTACTTCGATTCCGTATATCAAAATGACTTTAGCTTTACTGAATGATTTAGATATTCAAACGAGTTTTGAAGGAAACGTGATCAAAGTTTATCCTAAAGAATCTGTTGAATCAAAAGAAATGGTGGTAGAATCAGATTGGAGTTCGGCTTCTTATTTCTTTAGTCTTGTAGCTTTGTCCGATGCTTCGCAAAAATAACTTTAAGCAGTTATAAAGAAAACAGCCTTCAGGGAGATTCTGAACTAGTTTCTCTTTATGAAAAAATGGGAGTGAAAACTACTTTTCAAAACAATAAAATGACTTTGGAAAAAGTGGCTGGATATAATTATCAAGATGTGAATTTTGAATTGAATAATACTCCAGATATTGCACAGACAATTGTTGTTACTTGTTTAGGTTTAGGAATTGGATGCCATTTAACGGGTCTGCATACTTTAAAAATTAAAGAAACAGATAGATTAGAAGCGCTTCGAATTGAGCTTACAAAATTAGGAGCCAATATTTTGGTAACCAATGACAGTCTGACTTTAGTGCCTTCACAAAATATAAATCATGATGTGCACATTGCGACATACAACGATCACCGTATGGCAATGGCATTTGCGCCTTTAGCAATAAAAGTTCCAATTATTATTGATGATGCAGAAGTAGTTTCAAAATCATACCCAGATTTCTGGAATGATTTAAAAGCTTTAAACTTCCAGATCTCAGAACTGTAGTTTTTGAACCATATAAGAAATATAAGTTCATTTAAATAAAAGCGCACTGCAAAGCTAAATAAACATAGCCTCTGGTTTTAACCAGAGGTTTTTTTATGTACATTTAATAGCAAACCTGACAGGTTTTTAAAACCTGTCAGGTTTAAATAGTATGTAAAAATTCCAGTGAGTATGAACTTATAGAACTTATATGGTTCAAAAAAGTTAAAATTAATTTAAATAATGTGTTTTTAAGTCATTGCAAAACCGCACTAAATCAACGACTTTTGAAAATAAACGTCAAAACACTTGACAACGCCTATCTCACAATCGTATATTTGCAGGCGATTTAAAATTTTAGATAAAAAAGTCTAAGATTGATATTTTAAAATCTAACTTCAAATATGAAATTATCACACTTCAATTTCAATTTACCGAAAGAACTTTTGGCTGAATTTCCAGCAGAAAACAGAGATGAGTCTCGTTTGATGGTAATTGACCGTAAAAAACAAACTATAGAGCATAAAATGTTTAAAGATGTTATCAACTATTTTGATGACGGAGACGTTTTAATCCTTAACAATACAAAAGTTTTCCCTGCGCGTTTGTACGGAAACAAAGAAAAAACTGGAGCTAGAATTGAGGTTTTCTTATTAAGAGAATTGAATTCAGAGCGAGCGCCTTTGGGATGTTTTAGTCGATCCAGCTAGAAAAATCCGTATTGGTAACAAACTTTATTTTGGTGATGACGATTCATTAGTTGCTGAGGTAATCGACAATACAACTTCTCGTGGTAGAACTTTACGTTTCTTATACGATGGTTCTTATGAAGAATTCAGAAACAAATTGACAGAACTTGGAGAAACTCCAATTCCTAAATATATTAACAGAGAAGTAACTGCAGAAGATGCTGAAAGATACCAAACTATCTATGCAAAAGAAGAAGGAGCTGTAGCGGCGCCAACTGCTGGTTTACACTTCTCAAAACACCTTTTGAAAAAATTAGAAATCAAAGGAGTAAATTTTGCTGAAGTAACACTTCACGTTGGTTTAGGAACTTTTAACCCAGTTGAGGTTGAAGATTTGTCTAAACATAAAATGGACTCAGAAGAATTGATTATCAATCAAGAGGCTTGTGATGTTGTAAACGACGCTAAAGCAAAGAAAAAACGTATTTGTGCAGTAGGAACAACTTCTATGCGTGCAATTGAAAGTTCTGTTTCTTCTCAAAATACTTTAAATCCTTACGAAGGATGGACAAATAAATTTATTTTCCCTCCTCACGATTTTAGTATTGCAAACTGTATGATTACTAATTTCCACACTCCAAAATCAACGTTATTAATGATGATTTCTGCTTTCTGTGGACATGATTTAATGAAAAAAGCATACGACGAAGCGATCAAAGAAGGATACAAATTTTATTCTTACGGAGACGCGATGTTAATTCTATAATTAGAATTTATTTCATAAAAAGACCCGACAAGTTTTAAGACCTGTCGGGTTTTTTGTTTTTATAGTTTTGTTTCAAGTTTCAAGTTCGTTCTGCAGTTTAACCGCAAAGTGCGCAAAGATTTTTATTCAGTTTGTGCCTGCCAAGAGCTAAAGAACGCAAAGCTTTGCGGACTTTATGTGTAAACACTCACGAAAAAAAGACTTCGCGCACTTTGCGGTAAATCGCACAAAGCACATCAACGCGAAACCTGAAACAAAAGAAACAATAATCGAATTTTTTGTTATTTTTACGATTCAAAATAAACACAATGACTTTTCAAAATACACGCGAATTTGCGAAACAACTTGATGCACAAGATGCATTAAATCATTATCAAGACCAATTTATTTTTCCAAAAGTTAATGATAAACGTGTCATTTATTTCACAGGAAATTCTCTAGGATTACAGCCAAAACGTACCAAAGCTTACATTGATGAAGTTATGAATGACTGGGCAGAATTAGCTGTTGAAGGTCATTTTTATGCACAAAAACCATGGTGGGACTATCAGGAAAGATTTGCAGAACCGTTGAGTAAAATTGTTGGAGCGCTTCCTTCTGAAGTTACCGTAATGAATACTTTGACGGTAAATCTTCACTTATTGATGGTTTCATTTTATCAGCCAAAAGGCAAGCGTTATAAAATTATCTGCGAAGAAAAAGCATTTCCATCAGATCAATATATGTTTCAGAGTCAGGTTCATTTTCACGGATATAAACCAGAAGATGCAATCGTAGAAATTAAAAGAAGAGAAGGCGAACACAATATTCGTTTGGAAGATGTTTTAGCAAAAATTGAAGAAGTTGGAGATGAACTGGCTTTGGTTTTAATTGGAGGTGTAAATTATTATACGGGACAAGTTTTTGATATTAAAACTATCACGGCGACAGGGCATAAAGCTGGTGCAAAAGTAGGTTGGGATTTGGCACACGCTGCTGGAAATATCAAATTAGAACTTCACTATTGGAATGTAGATTTCGTCGCTTGGTGCAGTTATAAGTATATGAATTCTGGACCAGGAAATGCCTCTGGAGCTTTTGTTCACGAAAGACATCACAATGATCCAGATTTACCACGATTCGCCGGCTGGTGGGGACATAATAAAGAGCGTCGTTTTAAAATGGAACCCAACTTTGATCCCGTTCACGGAGCGGGAGGATGGCAGATTAGTAATCTTCCAGTTTTATCTCTAGCGCCATATTTGGCCTCTGTAGAAATGTTTGCTGAGGTTGGAATGGACGCTCTAATTACAAAACGAGATCATATTACTTCTTACTTAGAATTTGTTTTGCACGAAATAGATAAAGAAGTTAAAGGGAATTTTGAAATTATTACCCCTTCAAATCCAGAAGAAAGAGCTTCGCAATTATCTGTTTTCCTTCATGGAGAAGGAAGAAGCTTATTTGATTATTTAATGAAAAATGGTGTAATTACAGATTGGCGTGAGCCAAACGTAATTCGTTTAGCGCCAGTTCCATTGTATTGTTCTTATGAAGATATGTACGATTTCGGGCAAATTTTGAAAAAAGGGATTTTAGGGAAGTAATAGTTTATTCAAAGAAATTATTAAGCAATACTGTTTCTCATTACTCGAAATGACAAAATTGACGAAATAAACTTTGCGACCCGGCGCCCTTGCGAGATTATAACATAAAGTCAAATCCAAAATAATCATGGTTGAATAAACAAAATCTTCTAATCTTATAAACTTTAAAAAAAATTCTGTAATAATTATTATAGCAGATATTCCGTATTTTGTAATGTATAATTATAAAAACTACGATCATGAAAGGCTTATATATAATTTTAGCGACGATTCTTTTAACTTCTTGTCAAAATCAAAGTAAACAAGATTTAAATAAAGCCAAACAAGCCAGCATTGATTCAATGAAAGTTGAAATTAACAAACAACGTGTTATCGATTCAATGAAAACTGAAATGGCTAAGATCAAAGAACAGCAAGAGCAGAAAATTGAATCTCAAAAAGAAGTTGTAGTTGTACATCAGCAGGCGACAAATGGAAATGCAACAACCACAACTACTACCAAAAAGAAAGGTTGGAGTGCAACTGCTAAAGGTGCTGTAATTGGTGCTGGAGTAGGAGCGACAACTGGTGCAATTGTCAGTAAGAAAAAAGGTGAAGGTGCTATTATCGGTGGTTTAGCTGGTGCTTGCATTAGGAACTGGAACTGGAGCTGTTATTGATAGTAAAAAGAAAAAAGAATAGATTTAAACTTCTATAATAATAAAACGCCGATTTAATTTTTTAAATCGGCGTTTGCTTTTTAGACTAATTGAAGTGTCGGAATCTGAATCGCATTCAATTCTGATTTGTAAAAATCGAACTGACTTTTAATTGTCTCTTCTTCTGTTTTAAAATAAGAACTCGATGAAAATAAATTTTTATAATATTCAATTCCTTCTAAAATATTAACTTTAAAACTAGTCCATTTTTTAAGTTGATTTGCAGTTACCTCACCAGAAATATTTTCAATTTCATTTCTAAAATAATCAACATACATTTTCAATTCTTTCACAAATAAATTTGGACGATCGTTAGTTCTTAAAACCGATTTTCCTTGATAAATGTGTTGTATCATTTCTTTCAAAGAAACTTCCTGATCAAAATAAGCCATATTTGGTCCGGGACAAATTACAACACCTTGAGCCTGACCTTTTATTTTAATATCATTTTCTAGGTAAGAAGCATTTGCCAAACCAACACACAAGCATGATTTTTCGGTAATCTTGATTTTGCTTTTTTCAAATGCATCAGCAGATAAAGTGTTTTTTACGTTTTCCAGTTCTGCGAGTTTAAGATCCTGATATTTTTTTGATGCTGTACAAATTCCATGCGGATCGTATTCTTTGCTTAACGCTAAAAATTTCTTTGGGCACGAACTTCCCGCTTTGTTTTCGTGAATGCGTTTTTGTTTTAAGATCTCGTTTGAAGTTCCGTGCAAAGTATTAAACGGAACTCCCAGTGGCGAAATATGACTTAAATACAAATCATCTTCTTTGGCCTCCATTAATAAATTTCTCGTTTCTTGATCTACAGAAGTTGCTTCTGGAACTAATAAAAATGGAGAACCCCAGCCAACAGAATCTACTTGATATTCATCTAATAAAAATTCGTGTTCTTCTGCAGTTCCAACACCGCCTTGGACGGTGATTTTCAATTCTAAGGGATTTTCTGGGAAAGCTTGATTCTTTAGTTGTAATGCTTTAATCATTAAGTCGTGGGCTGACTGTATAAGTTGTTCTTTTTTCTGCTTAAATTCTTCTAAAATGGTGCCTAATAAGAGTCCGTCGGTAGCAAAGGCGTGACCACCGCAGTTTAAACCAGATTCAATTCGGTATTCAGAAACCCAAAGTCCTTTTTTAGCTAGGAAATTTCCCTGAATCATAGCTGATCTAAAATCACTTACTTTTAGAATAATTTTCTTTTTCAGTTCGTTATTTTCATTTGGAAAAAAATCTTTGAAGTTCTCAAAATAACTGTACAATCTCGGATTCATTCCAGCAGAAAGTACAACGGAAGATTCTAAATTACTGTTTGCAAAACCTCTTAAAGCGACATGCGCGTCATTAAACTCAATTGGAAGTTGTTCGTTTTTGATAAAATTATCTTTGTCCAATTTCGTCATGATATTTACGTCGATTTCTCCCGGCGAAAGATGCGATTCAATATAACTTTGAATGTTTTCTTTAAAAGCAATTCCATCATCCAATAAATTTTGAAAACCTTTTCTAATATCAGATGAATTGGGTAGCATTGACATAAAATTTTCAAGGGCAGTTTTGCTTTCTGCCAATTCAGTTTTAAAATTTTCGAATTTCTCTTTTACAATTGTGTCAACTAAATTTAGGTAGGAAGTAATTCTTTCTGCGCGATAATCATGAAATTTCTGAGTGATTTCTTCGTAAGGAAAATTGAATTTGTTGCTGTAAAAATTACGCATCTTTTCAATTAGGTCATCATCAGCGATTGGAACAACAGACGAAATTCCGTATTGCGCCACTCGAATTGGGCTGTCTATGGTGTAAGCAAGGCCCATTACTGGTATGTGAAAAGTGTGTAAAGGCGTTTTTGTCATTTGTTTTCAGATTAAAATAAAAACAAATGAAGAAAAAAAACTTTTTTTAAAACCTGATAATTGTCAGGTTTGGAATTTTTATCAACCACGAATTACGCGAATTTTTGCTAATTTCTATTCGAAGATTTTAAAAATAATTCGAGAAAATTTGTGTAATTCGTGGCAAAAAAAAACTATATCAAAATCTTCTTCAATGATTCGGCAATGCTTCGCCATAAAAAATTATAAAATGATTTTTCTTGAATTCTTTCCAATTCAACTTCTGCAGTTTTGGCTTTGTCTTTGGAATCATTTTTGACCAGTAAATTAACAATTGCCGATTTTAGTTTGGCTTCTTTTTCCGGTTTTTTCTTCTTGTATAATTTTACTTTCAGATCGTCATAATCTAAAGAAGCATTTCCTTTGGAAATATTGTCATTACCATAAAAATTAAAACGGTATTTGTTAAAAACTCCTGTAAATGAAGCGTTCATGTACGGTTTGCTGAACTGTCCCATCGCACGGACATCAAAGTTAGAAATAACACCTTGAATGTGAAATCCATCATTTTTATCCAAAACATTAAAACTCCAATCCACATTAAGAGGCGAAGTTTTCATGAAAACACATTTCACTTTAATTTTAACATCCTTCGTTTTTTTCAAACCAAAACCACTTTGCAGATTGGTGGCCTGCAAATTGAATTTGTCGAAATTTAAAACTCCGGGACCTTTAGAGAAATCTATCTCTTCTTCATAAACCAACTTAGATTTTAAAACCTGCAGTGTATCAATTTGAAGCGGGAATTTAATATTTCGCAATAAATGATTGTAGAGATATTTTTTGCTCAAATCGTCTTTTGGCATTTTTCCGCGGTAGATATTGGCATCAAAATGATTGATTACGACCGAATTTGCCTTAAAGAAAAAGCGATCGTTTTTAAATCCCCAATCCATTTTTGATACTTGAGCCGAATCAAATTTAAGCGTATAAATGTCTTTTTCTTTGTCCAGTTTTTTAATGAAATCTGGTCGGTTATATTGAGGGATGTTAGCGAAATTATTGATTTTTAAAAAGTTCTTTTCAGTTGCTATTTTTCCAATATTAATATGATAAAAAGCACTTGGTCTGTAAAACAAACTGTCAATAACCAATGCATAGCTTTTATATTGCGGCGGAATTTTTTCTTTTAAAGTAGCATCTGTAAGTAGAATTCCTTCTAATTTCAAAATGATTTTTTTGATGCTGAAAATAGGTTTTTCGGTATCTAAAGAAACTACATCAACCGTTCCGTCATTTAAATAAATATTTGAAACGGCTACAATTTTACGAAAAGGTTCAAGGATTTCACTTTTAATACTTTTGCTGTTATTTATAAGTTTTTCTCCTTTTTTATATAAAATAACTCTGGGTTTGGTAATAGTAATACTTTCGGCCTGAATAATATCACGAAAAGCCAGATCCCAAATATTAAAATGTTTGATTGTGATAGATTCTATTTTAGAAAAAAGTCCGTTTTTGCTATCCTTTGGCTGGTTCTTCGGACTTACCAATAATGTCTGTGCGTAGATATTTCGGGAAAAAAAGAGACACTTCAATTTTTTCATAATTGATATTATATGCCGTTTTATTTTTCTCATGAATAATAATCGGAAGTTGTTTCTTAATCCAGTAATTAAGACCGATGTTGGCTAAAATTACAAGTACTAAAAGAGAAATTACGCCGATTGCTATTTTTTTATATAGTGACATTTATAGGATTGGTTTTAAATACATAAATTTAAGCTTTTAAAAAGAAGCATTATTACATTATTCTTTTTTTTGGTTATATCATTTTACAAACTCACTGTTATACTTTTTGCAAGATATGAGAAGATTTAAAAAATTTCTGCTGGTTTTATTGGTACTTATAGTTGTAATTGGAATTGGTTTATGCGCCTACATCTTTCATTTAAAACCAAAATACGAAGGCGAACTGCAATTGAAAAATCTTCAGGCAGAGACAACGGTTTATTTTGATGATTTTGGTGTGCCTCATATTTACGCCGATTCTGAAAAAGATGCCATGACCGCACTTGGCTACGTGCATGCACAGGAAAGATTATGGCAGATGGAATTACTTCGCAGAATTGCGCCAGGAAGATTGTCTGAAATCTTCGGATCTGTTGCACTTCAAAACGATAAATTTTTTGCTGGAATTGGAATCGAAGAAGCTTCCGCGAAAGCGATTGCCCAATTAGATAAAAATAGTGAAAATTATAAATTGACTCAGGCTTATCTGGATGGAATAAATCAATATTTAGAAGATGGACCAACTCCAATCGAATTTACTTTGGTCGGCGTAAAAAAGCAGAAGTTTACCATAAACGATGTTTACAATATATTTGGATATATGTCTTTTAGTTTTGCAATGGCTCAAAAAACAGACCCGTTATTGACGGATATTAAAAATAAATATGGTCTTGCCTATTTGAAAGATTTAGGGATTGAAGGGGAATTTAATACTACCAGAATTAAAATTTCAAAAGAAAATATTGAAGATTATACTGAAGTTTCAAAATCGATTACTGCAATGCTGGATCAATCGCCAATTCCACCATTTATCGGTAGTAACAGCTGGGTTGTTGGACCGCATAAATCTAAAAGCGGGAAAGTAATCTTTGCAAACGATCCGCATATTGGATTTTCGCATGACCTGCTACGTGGTACGAAGCTCACATAGTTACACCAAAGCACGAATTATACGGCTGTTATTTGGCAGGAACTCCGTTTCCTCTTTTGGCTCATAATCGCGATTATGCTTATGGATTAACAATGTTTGAAAATGATGACATCGACTTTTATCAGGAAAAAAATAAAGATGGTGATGCCAGTCAATATCAAACGCCTACGGGTTTCAGTAAATATGAAATTCGAAAAAAAGTAATTAAAATAAAAGATTCTTCGGATGTGGTTTTAACCATTAAATCAAGCCGACATGGCCCAATTATGAATGATTTCATGGAACGATTGGAAAAGAAAAATCCAATTGCGATGTTATGGACTTATACGAATCAGCCTATTCAGATTTTAGATGCTGTTTACGGACTATCTCATGCAAAAAATAAGGACGAATTTAGAAATGCTGTAAAACTTGTTGTCGCGCCTGGATTGAATGTGATGTACGGAGACGCCAAAGGAAATGTAGCTTGGTGGGCAACTGGAAAATTGTATAAACACAATGAAGGCGTAAATACACATTTAATTTTGGACGGTTCAAACGGCAAAGATGATATTACGGAATATTTAGATTTTGATAAAAATCCGTCTTCCGAAAATCCGAAATGGGGATATGTTTATTCTGCGAATAATCAGCCGGAAGCTATAGACAATGGCTATTTATATCCTGGATATTATCTGCCTGAAGATCGAGCAAAAAGAATTTCAGGAATTTTAGATGCAAAATCAGATTGGGATAAAGAAGCTGTCAGTAAAATGATTTACGACAATACTTCTGACGTTGCGGTTGATGTCGTTAAGAATTTAATTTCGAATATAGATCTTAATTCTCTTTCATCCCAAGAAAAAGAAGCGGTGAAAGTTTTACAATCATGGAAAGGCACAACCAATTTAGATGATCTTGCGCCAACCATTTACAACAAATGGATTTATTTATATCTAAAAAATACTTTTGAAGATGAAATGGGAAAAGAAAACTTCAATCTCTTTTTAGGGATTTCTATCGGAAAACAAGTTATTGCTAACCAAATTAAAAATGAAAATTCGGTTTGGTGGGATAATATTAAAACCAAAAATGTAAAAGAAACCAGAAAACAAATTGTCTCAAAATCTTTTCATGATGCTATTACAGCTTTGCAAAAGCAATTAGGAAATACAATTTCAGATTGGAAATGGGGAGAAGTTCACACCGTTGAGCACGAACATCCGTTAGGAAAAGTGGCGACACTTCGCGGTTTATTCAATGTCGGGCCTTTTAATTCTCCGGGCTCAAATGAAGTAATCAATAATTTATTTTTCGGATTTAACGATGACGGGAAATATTATACCAAAGGCGGCCCGTCAACAAGACGAATTGTAGATTTTTCTGATGTTGAAAACAGCTGGAGCATTTTACCAACAGGACAATCTGGGAATCCTTTCAGCAAACATTACGACGATCAGGCAGAAATGTATAACGCTGGAAAATTTAGAAAAATGAAATTGAATAAAGATGAGATTGTAAAAACTTCGACGAAATTGGTATTTAAACCGAAAGGGTAGTTTGTTTCAAGTTTCAGGTTTCAGGTTTTGTAATCTTTGTCAAAGTTTAAAACCAAGGGTCTGAGGAACTTGTATTACACAAAACTACCACAATATTGTCATTTCGACGAAGGAGAAATCTCCGTAAGTAACTCTGCAAAGAAAGTCCAATCTTTAGGGCTTCTTGCGGAGATTCACCTCTCTGTTCACTATTGCTCGAGTCTTCTTCGTAAATGACAAAAATGCGAAGACTAACTTAAAAATTGAATCTTTGTCAAAGTTTTAAACTTTGACAAAGATGTCGAGACTAAAAACCTTTGCAACTTTGAACCTTTGCAACTTTAAACCTTACCTAGAAACATATTTCCCTTTCACAATATCCGTCGCAAAAATGTTCAGATTATTAATAAGCACTTTATTATTAGTCATGACATTTTTAGATTGATAAGCCGTATCTTTTTCATAGGCTTTGAGCAAAGTTTCCAGTTCGACTTCATCAAAAACAACAAAGCTGTTGTAAATCGCATCCCTGAAATTTTTGTAATTAATGCTTTGGCTGATTTCCATTGTTTTTTGTTCGTTCCATCCTTCTTTTGCAGAAGTTTCGTTTATTTTGGATAGACAAAAATCAATCACATAATTTTTATAATGAGTCACTTCGACTATTTTATCAATTATAATTTTATGTTCGTCGCGATGGCATTGCCGGTGCCGGCGGATTGTTTTGCGATAAAGATTTTGAGGAAATAAACAGACATAATAATACAGTCAGAAAACTGTAGGATTTCAAATTTTTCATAGGTTAATTTATTTTTTTGGGTAGGGCTAAAATAATATTTTAAAAAATAAATCGTGCAATTTGATTGTTAGAAATTGTAACAAAAAACTCCAATAAAATAGATGTTGTATCTATTTTATCGGAGTTAATTTTCTAAAGAAATTTTCTAAATGTTATTTCGTTTTACTTTTTGAAAGTTCTTCTAAAACTTTTTTTCCAGCTTCATTTGAAGGATCCAATTCAACTGATTTTTTATAATTTGCAATGGCCGATTTTTTGTCGCCGTCTGCTAAATAAGCTTCTCCTAAACTGTCATAAGCATTTCCAGATTTTGGGAAAGTTTCTGTATTGATTTTGAAAACCTCGATGGCTTCTTTCTTTTTTCCGTCTTGTAATAACTGATATCCAACTCTATTTATATCTCCTTCTTTGATAGCATAAGACGGATCATTTTTTAGTTTTTTGTAAGTTTCAGTTCCTGTAGCGGCACCTTTTTCATTATAAACATCTAGTAAATCAAGAGCCAGAGATTTTTTCGGCTGATTAAAAGGCTGATTGTATAATATGGCACGAATACCATCATTCATTTCGCCTAAAATAGTTCCGCCAGTATTGTTTAGTAAAACAATCAGATTTTTATCAGCAGGATATCTTGAAATAATTGTATTAAAACCATTAATTCCACCGCCGTGTCCAATACTTTTTAATTTGCCTTTATCTCCATTTTCAACTTCTTCAATAAACCATCCGTAACCGTAGGAAGCTTTTCCTGCACTTATGTAAGGTTTATATAAAGATTCCATACTTTTCTCATTAAGCAGTTTATTAGTGTAAAGTGCCTGATCCCATAAATACAAATCCTCGACAGTTGAGTACAAAGATCCAGCGACATACGGAAGGCTCATATCGATATAAGTCGCATTTACGATTTGTTTACCGTGTTTTTCATAACCTGCTTGCTCTGTTTTTTAAAATTACATCGCTGTGATCGTAACCGGAATTGACCATTTTTAAAGGCGTCAGAACGATTTCTTGTAAATATTGCTCGTATGTTTTGCCTGAAACTTTTTCAATAATGTAGCCCAATAAGAAATAACCAGAGTTGCTGTAATTGAATTTTTCGCCTGGCGTAAACTCAAGTGGTAAACTTGAAAACGTTTTTACAAATTCTTCTGGAGTATAAGGATTTCGGGCTTTATCTTTAAAGAAATTTGGCGCAGAAGTATAATTAGGAATTCCAGAAGTATGCGTAAGCAAATGATGAATTGTGATTTTAGCACCATTTTCTTTTGGATAATCTGGTAGATAAGTCGTAATAGGAACATCTAATTTTAGTTTTCCTTCTTCAGCCAGTTTTACAATTAAAAGTGCTGTAAACTGTTTTGTAATAGAACCCAGTCTAAATTTGGTATCGGGTTGATTTGCGATATTCCATTCCATATTGGCAGAACCAAAACCTTTTTTTAAAATAACTTTTCCGTTAACAGCAACCAAAGCAGAGCCGTTAAATTGTCCGTATTCGTTGTACTTATTTAAAAGTTGTTCAATTTGCTGTGCTTTGTCCTGCGCAAAAGTGCTAACGGCCGAGAGTTGGAAAAGCACAAAGAGCGCAATTAGTTTGATTGATTTTTTCATGATGATTGATAATTATGGTTTTAGATTAATGAAATGATACGTTTTTTTGATTGATGATTGAAACTTGGTAACAAAAAGATATTCAGTATTTTAAATCGAAATTACGGTTTTTTATATGAAATAAATTAATGCTCTCTATAGTTTAGACGATCAACTTTCAAATAGGTTTCAAGATTAATCGCTTTTTTTTTCATTTTTTTCAAACTAAAACTTTTTTTTGAAGGTTTGTCGACCGTTCATTTAATTTTCAATCCTTATTTTTTTTGTTCAGTTTGATGATCATAACTAAAAGATCTTCTCAATTTCCAAATGCCGTTTGTTACTATCCAAACGTGGGTAAACCTCGCCGTGCTCCCAAAATTTTCTTTCGCGTTTTCAAGAGATTCATTTTTTCCAACTGATTTTTCATAAAATTGATGAATACCCATTTGCATCGCGCCGTACAAAACACCTCGATTATATAAAGGATAAATTTCTGTAGTATTTGGAACTAAATATCTTCTAGATTTATAAGTTCCTGTTGAACCACACAAGCCTTTTTTGAAATTTGCTATAAACACAGCCTTATCAGACATGCCGCCTTTGTCATGATAAAATTCAAGATCGTCACTAAACAGGTTTTCAAATTGTGACATGTCGCAAGTATTAAAGCCAACATTAAAAAGCAGGCTGTCTTTAGACATAATGGTTTTGTACAGTTCTGAATTTTCCCCTTCTTGAGAAAATCCAAATTGGAACTGGAAAAGCAGTATTCCAATTAAAATTGTTTTTAACTGGAAAAAAGATGGTTTGATTTTCATTTAATGAGATTTATTTCTTTCCTTTAAAAATATCAACAGTTGAAGTTTTTTTGAAAGGTTCGTTGAAGAAACTTAATAACACTAAATTGAAAAGTTCTGTTTTTTCATAAGAACCAAAATGAGTAGCTCCAGGCATTACAAATAAGTTTGAATTTTCAATGTTATTAAAAATTTCAATAGAATGCTCTAACCTAATAGCATCTCTGTCACCAGACATAACTAAAACGGGGCATTTGATTTTTTGTAAATCTTTATCTTTAATATCTGGCTGATACGCTAGTAGTGTATAAAGGTTTTTGGTATGAGGATCTTTAGTCGCTTTTAAAGTATCCATTACCAATTTGTCAATTTCATCGTAAATGGCTTTTTTGCCAGGAAATAAATTGGCACCAAAAGTAGCAAGTTTAGAGATTTTTTCTGGATGATGAATGGCAAGTAACAACCCCAGAATCCCCCCGTCACTTTGTCCCCAAACGTAAGCATCTTTGATTTTTAACGAATCAAGTAAAACGCTTACATCGTCTGCCATTTGATTGTAATTTAATTGTTTGTTCGAAGTATCTACTGATTTTCCATGTGCCCTGCTGTCAATAGCAATAACCTGAAACTGGTTTTTAAAATATTCAATTCTGCGTCCGTGTCCTTTTATTGAACCGCCGTTACCGTGCAGAAGGACTAAAGGTTTTCCACTTCCATAAATTTCATAATACATCTTGATGCCGTTGACCTCTTTGTAATTTCCAGCTTCTTTGTTGTTTCCGTATGGAGTAGAAATTTCTGTCTGAGCCGGCAACATTATAAATGTTTAGCAAAATAAAGAATAAAATGGCGATCGGTTTTTTCATGGTTTTGGTTGGATTAGTGGAAAATTGATAATTTACTATTTGTATATTATTTGTTAGACGATAGAAATATTATTTTGTTTCAAATTTATTTTCTTTTAGACAAAAACTCTCCAAAATAATCTCGTTTTGTGTTTTCCCATTCCTCCAAAATAATACTGTAATAAACATCGTCTTTGCTGTTGCCTTCAGAATCGACATAGTTATTTCGGAACAAACCTTCTTTTAAGGCGCCTAAATTTTCAATGGCTCTTTGTGATCTTAAATTTTCGAGATCTGCACTGAATTGTATTCTTTTAAATTGAATGTTTTCGAAACCAAATTTTAGTAATTCATATTTACAGGCCTTGTTTAAGCCAGTTCCCTGAAAATCTTTTCCGTACCAAGTCCAGCCAATTTCACATTTTTGACTCGCATGATTTAAATAGCCGTAACGTGAGCTTCCAGCAACCTTATTTGTGGCTTTGTCGATTATCAGAAACGGATAGCAAATTCCATCTGCTTTTTGTTTCAATGTATTTTGGATGTAATTTTCAAAATCTTGATCGTTTCGAACATACATTCCCATATATTTCCAAATTTCATCGTCAAAAATGATTTCCTTGAGTTCGATGTTTCTGTCGTTTTCAAACGGAATTAATAATACCGTTTCGTTTTCCAGAACGATAGTTGTTTGTAGTAATTGGCTATTCATGAGTTTTATTTTTAAGTTTTGGTTGCAAAGGCACAAAGTTTTTTTAGCAATCTTGTCATCCTGACGAAGGAAGGATCACACTAACGACTCTACAAAGATTGGTGATTCTCTGTGCTGAATTTCTTTTGTGATCCTTCCTTCGTCAGGATGACAAAAAAAGAAAATTTTTGGTGCTTTGTGTCTTTGCTGGATAATGTCCTAAACGAAAATAAGGTTTTCTAAATGGCAAATAAATCGTGAAAAACCAGAATTTGTTATGAAAATAAGTGTTGTATGAGGAATAGTAACAGCATCTCTCGATTTAGAAAACAAGGTTTTTTAACCGTAGTTTTTGTTAATCGGGAATATAGTGAATAGCCCGACCCACTCCCGAGACTTCGGGATCGGCGGAACATGCCATATAAATCATAAATATTTCCTTTATTTTTAAGCTCTTGTAGAATTATTACTTATTTTTACGATCTTATATTTAGATTTTCCCCGATGCAAACTTCATTAAAAATTGCAGTTGTTGGTTCTGGACTTGTAGGATCGGCGCTGGCAATTTATCTTAAAAAAGCTGGTCACACCGTTCATGTTTATGATCGCAGTCCCGATATTCGAAAAATTAATTTTTCTGGTCGTTCTATTAACTTAGCAATGTCTAATCGCGGCTGGAAAGCTCTGGATGCAGTAGGTGTCGGTGATTCGGTACGCGAAATTGCCATTCCGATGGATAAACGTGCCATCCATTTGGTTGACAAACTTAATTTTCAAAATTACGGTCAGGAAGGCGAATCGATTTTTTCTATTTCAAGAGGAAAACTGAACAGAAAAATGATTGATTTGGCTGAAGAAGCTGGAGCTGAATTTCATTTTGAGCAAAAAGTGTGGGATGTAACTTTGAATGATGCAACTTTACATATTGGCGAAAGCGAAAGAGGCGAGTGGGAAGAACGAAAATTTGATATGGTATTTGGTGCCGATGGTGCTTTTTCGAGAATCCGCCACAGAATGCGGCGCCAGAGCATGTTTAATTATTCGCAGGAATTTTTAAATATGGGATATAAGGAATTAAATATTCCAGCAAATGCAAATGGGACACATAAATTAGATAAAAATTCTTTTCATATTTGGCCGAGAGGCGAGTATATGTTAATTGCGCTTCCTAATCTCGACGGCAGTTTTACGTGTACTTTATTTATGCCTTTTGAAGGCGGGAATTCTTTTGCTTCACTTATAGACCGTAAAATGGTAGAGGATTTCTTTGAGAAAAATTTCCCAGATTCTATTGATGTAATTCCAGAACTGGCAAACGATTTTTTTAAAAATCCGACAAGTACTTTGGTTACCATGAAATGTTTTCCGTGGACATACGGAGATAAAATTGCTTTGATTGGAGATGCCTGTCATGCCATTGTTCCGTTTTATGGACAAGGAATGAACGCCGGTTTTGAAGATATTACGGTTCTAAATGAAATGATCGAAAAATTTGGAGACGACTGGAAAAAAATCTTCTCTGAATATCAAATTTCAAGAAAACCAAATACAGATGCAATTGCTGAACTTTCGTACCGAAATTTCATGGAAATGAGTACCAAAACGGCAGATGAAAAATTCTTACTGCAAAAGAAAATAGAAAAATTATTCTCAGATAAACATCCAGATAAATGGATTCCGCTTTACAGTCGTGTTACTTTCAGCGACCGTCCGTATGCCGAAGCTTTGGCAATTGGAGATTTTCAAAATGGAATTATGGAAGAGGTTTTAAAATTAGATAACATAGAAAATATCTGGAACTCACCAGAAGTTGAAACTAAAATTCTGGAGTTATTATCTAAATAATTTTCAAAAACAATGTCAATATCAATTACAATTTTGAACATTGTAATTGATATTGATTTTTGACATTGCAATTTTTTATTTCTTAAAAATTTTAGTTAGAACACCAAAAACGCCTCTAATAAAAGTAGCACTAGTTACCACTTTCAAAACAGATTTACCCACAACGCTTGCTGTACTTGGTTCTGCTTTTGTAGACCTTGTTGGAGCTTGTTCTTCTCTTTGAGATGCGACTTCATTCGCATCGGCTATCTTTTTGTTTAGAATTTCAAAGGCGCTTTCTCGGTCGATTTCTTCGCTGTATTTCTTAACTAATTTTGATTTGCTGTTTATTTCTTCAATTTCAGAAGCAGATAAAATATCCATTCGGCTTTCAGGCGCACGCATCATTGTGGCAACAAGTGGTGTTGGAACACCTTTTTCATTTAAAGCTGTTACCAATGCTTCTCCAATTCCAAGACTTGTTAGTAATTCATCTGTTTTGTAATATTCAGAAGTTGGGTAATTATCAGCTGTTTTTTTAATTGCCTGACGATCATTTGCTGTGAAAGCTCTAAGCGCGTGCTGAATTTTCAACCCTAATTGTGCCAAAACACCGCTTGGAACATCCATTGGATTTTGAGTCACAAAATAAACACCGACACCTTTAGAACGAATTAATTTTACAATAGTTTCAATTTGTTCTAACAGTGCTTTACTGGCTTCATTGAAAATTAAATGTGCTTCATCAATAAAAATAACCAATTCAGGTTGTTCTGCATCCCCTTTCTCTGGCATTTTTTGATAAATTTCCGCCAAAAGACTTAACATAAAAGTCGAGAATAATTTCGGTTTATCTTGAATATCCGTCAAGCGGATGATGTTTACGTAACCTTTACCGTTTTCATCAATTCGCATTAAATCATCGGTTTCAAAAGATAGTTCGCCAAAAAATAAATCACCGCCTTGCTCGCTCTAATTCGATAATTTTTCGGAGAATCGTTCCTGTAGTGGCAGTTGAAATTTTGCCATAATTTGCGGCGATTTCTTCCTTACCTTCTTCGGTAATATAATTGATTACTTTTTTAATGTCTTTTAAATCCAATAAAGGCATTTGATTATCATCACAATATTTAAAGATAACCGCGACAACTCCCGCCTGAGTGTCATTAAGATCTAAAATTCTAGAAAATAAAACAGGTCCAAATTCAGAAACCGTAGCACGCAGTCGAACTCCATGCTGTTTCGATAATGACATTAGTTCAACAGGAAATGCGTGACTACATTATAAGGTATGTTTATTTTGGTGTGTCTTTCTGTAATAAAACCTTCTTCTTTTCCTTCTTTTGCAATACCGCTGAAATCCCCTTTAATATCCATCATCAAAACTGGAATACCAGCATTCGAAAGCTCGCTCTGAAAAAACCTGAATAGTTTTAGTTTTTCCCGTTCCTGTGGCTCCGGCAATTAGTCCGTGACGATTTAATGTTTTTAATGGAATTTTCACATGTGCTTCCGCAAGTGCTTCACCGTCAAGCATTGCGCCTCCCAGAATGATGCTGTCTCCCTTAGAAGAATAGCCCGAATTTATAAGTCGCAATAAAATTATCTTTTTTATTCATGTTTTTATTTGTAATTTAGATGGTTATATGAGTATTGCTTTGTTTTTGGGCATTTTTATTGTGGTTTTTTTTAGTAAGAAAATGCTTTTTTTGATTGAAATATTAATAAAAAAAAATTCGCGACTTTTTAAGAAGATATCAATGGATTCTTTGAATATTTACTAAAACGTTGTAATTTTTCTAAATATCGTCCCTATTTTTGTTTTATCTAAAAAATGGCGCCGGCAATTTAATGAGATATTTTTTAAATTGAAGTTAAATTTCGATCAATAAAATTAAAAAAAGTTTTTTTATTTAAACTAAACGTATAAATTTGCTCCTCTACAAGTTAAATATAACTAAAAAATAAAAATTATTTAAAACTATTAAAATTAAAAAAAATGGCAAACGTTAAAGTTAAAAAAGAAAGCACTTCAAATGGGGGAGGAATGGTTACTGGAATCATTATTGTTGCGTGTATCTTAGTAGGGGTGTTTATTTGGAAAGTAATCATGGGGGATTCTGCTAACTTCGAAGGAGGTAATCCAGAAACTGGACATCCAATCAATACATTAGGTCAAGTTTATAAAGGAGGTTTCATTGTACCAGTATTATTAGGTATGTTTTTAATGGTTGTTGTTTTTTCTATTGAAAGATTTATTGTTATTGGTAAAGTCTGCTGGAAAAGCTAACTTAGATACATTTATGAAAAATGTACAAGGAAATATTAAAGAAGGAAACATCGAAGTCGCTATCGCCGCTTGTGACAAACAACAAGGTTCAGTTGCAAACGCAATTAAATCTGCTTTGGTAAAATACCAAGATGTTAAGAAAGAAGGATTCAATAGTGAAGAAGCTTCTGAAGTAATCCACAAAGAAATTGAAGAGGCAACTTCATTAGAAATGCCAATGTTAGAGAAAAACATGACTATTATCTCTACTTTAGTATCTTTAGGTACATTAGGAGGATTATTAGGAACTGTATCAGGTATGATTAAAGCGTTTGGTGCGTTAGCTTCTGCTGGAACTCCTGACCAAGTCTGCTCTTGCAACAGGTATTTCTGAGGCACTTATCAACACTGCAACAGGTATCTCTACTTCTATCTTAGCAATTGTTTCTTACAACTTCTTTACTGCTAAAATTGACGATTTAACTTACTCTATCGATGAGGCTGGTACTACTATCGTGAATACTTACAGAAAATTCAGAGGAAGTTTAAGACAATAATTAATTTTTGATATCACTATCAAAAAAATAAAATAAGAGATAATGGCTAAAATAAAAATGAAAAAAAGTCGACATCGACAGATATGACTGCGATGTGTGATGTTGCATTCCTTTTGCTAACGTTCTTTATTTTGACCGCTACTGCTAAAGTGCCAGAGGCACTTCCTGTAGACATGCCTTCTTCTGTTGCTCAAACTAAATTGCCAGATACTGATTTGGCTATTATTACAGTAGGAAAAGGGAAAGTGTTTTTTGACATCAAAGGAAGAGAAGTTCGTAAAAGAACTCTTGAAGGAATAGGTGCAAAATATGGTATTGAATTTTCGGAAGAAGATAAAACCAAATTTGCTCTTATGGACGATTTTGGTGTGCCAGTTGCAGGTTTAAAGCAGATCATAGATATGAAAGCGGCGGACAGAACCAAAGCAGACCAACCTGGGATTCCTTTAGATTCATTAGATAATCAATTGAAAGAATGGCTTCTAATTTCTAGAAGAGCTACAATTGATTTGGATAATAAAGAATTGCAGATTGCGATAAAAGGTGATTCAAAAGAAGAATATCCAAAAATCAAAAAGATTATGGATATTTTACAAGATCAGAAAATCAATTCCTTTAACTTAGTTACAGGTACGAGAGGAAGAGACTTTTAATTAAAAAATATACACTAAAATGGCTGAATTAAATACAGGCGACGGCGGTGGTGGTAAAGGTGGTAAAGTAAGAAGTAAAAAGCAGAATTCGAAAGTCGATTTAACGGCAATGGTGGATTTGGCATTCTTATTGATTACATTCTTTATGTTAACTACTTCGTTGTCAAAACCTCAATCGATGGATTTGTCGTTGCCAGATAAAGATGAAAAGAATCCAGAGCAAAAGGATACTAAGGTAGACGAGAATCGTACCATGACAGTAATGTTAGGAGATGATAACAAAATGGTTTATTATATGGGATTATTGGCTACTCCAAAAGTAGGGCCTAAAGATATTACATATGGTAAAGATGGTATCCGTAGAGAATTGTTAAAACAAAAGAAAAATGTTTTAGCTTATTCTACTGCTTTGGGTAAGCCTCAAAATGGTATCATTGTAATCATTAAACCAACTAAAAAATCAAATTACCGTAATTTGGTTGATATATTGGATGAGATGGCAATTTCAGGAGTAGATACTTATGCTATTGTTCCTGAATTTTCACCAGAGGAAACGAAATTAATAGATAAAAAAGCAGAGTAATCTTCTTTATTATCAAATTAAAAATCAAGAGATATGAAATTAGATATTATAAAAAATCAGTGGCTTGATATCGTATTCGAAGGGCGTAATAAGATATATGGTGCATATGAGCTGAGAAAATCAAACGGTAAAACAACTGTGAAAGCACTTGTTATTGGTTCTCTTATTTTTAGCTTTGCTGTTGCGGCTCCTCTTATTGCAAGCTTTTTACCAGACTCTGAAGAAGAAGTGGTAAATAACGATATTAAAATTGCAACGGTTAAATTACCTCCAAAGAAAAAAGAGGAAATAAAACCAAATCAACCACCACCGCCACCATCGCCACCAAAAGTGGATCAAGTGAAATTCGTAAAACCAGTGGTTGCGAAGGCTGAAGAAGTTACTGAAGATCCACCAAAAATTGTGGATTTAAAGGACAAAAAAGTTGGTGCTGAAACTATCAAAGGAGATCCAGATGCAGTTTTAACTGTAGATGAGCCAGTTGGAAAAGGACCAGTACAAGAAGTAATTCAAGAAGATAACACTGTATATAATACAGCTGGTATCGAAGTGAAGCCTGACTTTCCAGGAGGAATTGAGAAATTCTACAAATTCGTAGGAAACAATTATAAAACTCCAGAAGAAGAAGGTTTAAAAGGTAAAGTTTACGTTACGTTTGTAGTTGAGAAAGACGGGTCGTTAACAGATATTAAAGTTTTAAGAGATATCGGTTACGGTACAGGAGCAGAAGCAATTCGTGTTCTTAAAAAATGTCCAAAATGGACTCCTGGCGAGCAAAATGGTAAAAAAGTTAGGGTATTATACTCTCTTCCTATTACTATTCAATCTGCAGAATAATGTTAAAAGATATGCTTAATAATATTCAGAAGAAATCGCTCAAAGAGCGATTTCTTCTTGTTTTAGGAATACTGTTTTTTTTAATTTATCTTGTACTCGGTTTAATGATCATGTTTTGGGAAAAACTTCCGCTGGACATGGAACCTAAATACAGATATGCTTTTGGTGGATTACTGATTGTATACTCGGGAATAAGATTTTTAAGATTAATTAATTCAAAAGAATAATAATTATGTGGAGATATAGTAAGGCTGTAGCTTTGGTAGTTTTTGTCTTTTTGTTTGCCATGTGTAACCAAAAAAGCAAGAATGAAACGCAAAAAGAAACCATTTTAAAAGGATCACTTGATGTTGCTGTTGATGAAACAGTAAAGCAGATTGCAGATGATCAGGTTGCTGTTTTTGAAGGCACTTACTATGATGCAAAAATTACAGTTAAGTCAAAATCTGAAGCTGAAGTGATAAATGATTTATTAAATCAAAAAGCTAAAGTAGCAATCACAACTAGAGATCTAACCAAGGAAGAAAGATCTCGCTTCGAAAAAAGTAAAATTAATCCGCGTGTAACGCCAATTGCTCATGATGCTATTGCATTTATTTCAAGTAAAAGCAATAATGATACACTTATTGCGTTGAAAAGTGTAATTGATTTTCTGCAAGGTAAACCAGATGCGGCAATTAAAGGCTTAGTTTTCGATAATCCTAATTCAAGTACTGTTCGTTACATGAAAGAATTAGCAAAGATTAACGAACTTCCGAAGTCTGGGGTGTTTTCATTTAAAACAAATAATGAAGTAATCAAATTTGTTTCAGAAAATGAGGGAATGATTGGGGTGATCGGTGTCAACTGGTTGTATCAGCCAACTCCTGATATGACAGAAACGATAAAGAAAATAAATGTTTTAAGTGTAAAAGGATTAAATGATAATCAATACTACAGTCCTACACAAGATGACCTGGCTTTAGGCAAATATCCTTTGGCACGTGATTTGTTTATTATAAATTGTCAAGGTTATTCAGGATTAGGAATGGGATTTGCTTCATTTGTAGCTGGAGATATTGGACAGCGTATAATTTTGAAGTCAGGATTGTTACCTTTTAAAACTCCGGGACGCAAGATTAAAATTAGAAATAAATTATAAAAGATAAAGAATAAATTAATTACGATAAAAAGATGAATAAATTTAAAATTTTCAGTCTTGCATTAGTAGCTTCGGCGACTGCGGCAACAGCGCAAGACATCAACCAGGCAAAAAAAGCGATTGATGCAGAACAATTTGATAAGGCAAAAACAATGCTTAAATCAATCATCAAATCTAAACCTTCTGATGGTGAAGCAAATTTTGTTTTAGGAAACGTTTATTTAAATCAATCTGTTGTTGACTCAGCTAAAATCTATTTCAATAATGGATTACAAGCTTCAGACAAGAAAAATTTAAACTATATTGGTTTAGGTCAATTAGATTTAGATGCTAAAAATACAACTGTCTTGCTCAGGCAAATTTTGCATTGGCAACTAAAGATATGAGAAAGAAAGATGTAAATGAGTTTATTTACATCGCTAGAGCATACATGAATTCTGATAATCCAGATTATAAAAATGCTGTTGAAGTATTAAAACGTGCTTTAGTAGTAGATCCTCAAAATGCACAAGCTCTTTTAGCTATTGGTGATGCTTATTATGGATCAAACAATCAAAATGATGCATACAAATCTTACCGTGATGCTTTTACAGCTGACAATACTTTGTTAAGAGCAAAAATGCAATTAGGAGTTTTGTTGAAAGGAGCTAAATCTTATGATGAAGCGATAAAATCTTTTAACGAAGTAATTGCTTTAGATGCTAATTACGGACCAGTTTACAGAGAACTTGCTGAAACTTATTACAAATGGGCTAGAAACAAGCCTTCTACATCTAAAGTTAATTTGCAAAATGCAATTACAAACTACGAGAAATATTTAAGTTTAACAGATTACTCTTTAGATTCTAAAATGCGTCATGCTGATTTCTTAATCTTAGTTAAAGATTACAAGCAATTAGAAACTGTTGCAAATAAAATGATTGCTGAGGATAAAGTAAATCCAAGAATCTTCAGATATTTAGGATATCTTGCTTACGAAAACGGAAATGTTGACGTAGCTATTAAATCTATCGAAGATTTTATCAAAGCTCCAGGAAATAAAGCAATTGGTAGAGATTACTATTACTTAGGATTAGCTAAAATTAAAAAAGGAACTTCTTGCTGATGGTACAATAGATCAAGTCTGCTTTTGATGCAGGTTTGGCAGATATTAAAAAAGCAATCGAATTAGAGCCTTTAGTAGTTGAAGAATTTGCTGATTTCGGAAAAGAATTGTTTGGTAAAAAACAATATGTTCAAGTCTGCTTCAATTTTTGAACTTGGTGCAAATAATAAAGAATCTAAAAATTATTTGGATGATGCTGTTTATTATGGAATTTCTGTTTACTATGGTAATGCTGGTAAACCTGTTGAAAGCCGTGATAAAGTTGCTTTAGAAAAAGCAAATGCTACTTTTGATAAAGTTCTTGAAGCGTCTCCAACATACGATGAGGCTTATTTGTACAAAGGAAGAATCAGTAGTGCATTAGACAAAGATGATTTGATTATCAAAAACTATGAAGACTATGTAGCTAAAATTACTGCAAAAGGTGCAGAGGAAGTGGCTAAACCTGCAACGGCTAAGAAAATCGTTGAGTCTTACAATGCAATCGGAGGTGCGTATGCAAATACTGATAAAGTAAAAGCTTTGGAGTATTTTAATAAAACTTTAGTTTTAGACCCAGCAAATACTTACGGCGCACAATCAATAAAATCTTTAAAATAATCTAGATTTTTAAAATAAATAGAAAACCGATAGTTCAATAAACTATCGGTTTTTTTTGTTCCGTATATTATTGACTATCTTTGCACTTTAAAATAGTATAATGTTATCAAAAGAAATACAATTAGAAGTAAATAAAGGAGCTATGCTTCCTTTGATGGAAGAATTTTATACCATTCAGGGAGAAGGTGCGCATACAGGAAGAGTCGCTTATTTTATTAGAATTGGAGGATGTGATGTAGGGTGTCATTGGTGTGATGTGAAAGAAAGTTGGAATGCAGAGATTCATCCGCCGACAAGTATAGATTTAATTGTTGGAAATGCGGCAAAATATGCTGATACAGTTGTTGTAACAGGAGGTGAGCCTTTATCTTGGGATATGACACTTTTGACAGAACGCTTAAAAGAAAAAAACTTAAAAGTTCATATAGAAACTTCTGGTGCTTTTAACTTGTCAGGAACATGGGACTGGATCTGTCTTTCTCCGAAAAAAAATAAACTGCCAACTCAGAGCGTATATGATAATGCTCACGAATTAAAAGTGATTATTCACAATAAGCATGATTTTATTTTTGCAGAAGAGCAGGCAGAGTTAGTCAATAATGACGCAATTTTATTTTTGCAGACCTGAATGGAGTAAAAAGGAGGAAATGACACCGCTTATAGTAGATTATGTTATGAATAATCCTAAATGGAGAGTTTCATTGCAAACGCATAAATATCTAAATATACCATAACAAAAAAGTCTCTTCAACCGAAGAGACTTTTTTGTTTACTTGAGGTATACACTAGTGTAAAAAGTGAACACTTTTTTTATTTCCAATTTTTGTATTTTTTTAAAGTTGTAATATGGGCTAAATGATGATTTCCGTGCCAAGCATAGGTGCCGATTATCTTTTTTATTTTGTTCTCCGAATTATCCGAAGGATGTATAAAAGCTTTTTCTAGATCAGATTCCGATAATTTTTTCATTATAAACGCCAATCGAAAGTGAAGTCCTTTTAATAGATCGAGTGTAGGCTGAATAGGCATCGTTAAATTATCATTCAATTCAGACCAAAGAACTTCATCGTAAGCTTTAATTAGCGGACGATCTTCAGTCAATGCCCATTTAATTCGGATATAACAATTCATATGACTTTCTGCACAATGATGAATAACTTGTCTTACGGTCCATCCGTCTGGACGATAAGGAGTATCAAGCTGTTCATTGGTTAAATGGAGAACTTCTTTTTCTAATCTTTTTGGGAAAGTTTCGATTTCTTCAATTTTTTCTGAAAGATATTCAGGCGAATAATGATCGGGAATTATAAATTTTCCAATAGGATATTTTAACTTTTCTAAATCTAATTCTAGCATAGTTTTGTAATTGGATTGTTTTAAATAGAAAGTTTCGCTAGATAATCGTAATGTTCACCTTCAAGAATAAGTTCGCAGTTCAATCCGTTGGCAATCAGCCGCATTTTGAAGAGTATTGTAGTCTAGATACAACCAGTCAAAAGGTTCTTCCTTTTCGTTTTTATAACTTAAGTTAAAGGTTAATTCGCCATAATAATCATTTTCAGACGGAATCCATTTTCCGCCGTCTTCATCTTCGTCAAACATATAAATGATATCAGAGCTGTCAATTAAAATTTGCCCGCCAGGATTTAAAAGAGATTTTAATTTGGCTAGATATTTATTACAGTCTTTCAGTTTGCCAAAAATACCTGTTCCATTCATTAGAAGTAAAATGGTGTCAAATTTTTCTCCTTCAAAATTCAAAATGTTTTCAACTTTAGCATTTTTAATTCCTCTAAGAAGGCAAGTTTCAATTGCTTTTTCTGAAATGTCAATAGCGGTCACATCTAGATTGCGTTCATTTTGTAAAGACAAAGCATGACTTCCGGCGCCACATCCAACATCTAATGTTTTTCCTTTTGCCAGTCGCAAGGCTTTTTGTTCAATTAAAGGCATGTTATTATAAGAACGAAAAAGATATTCAACGCTCATTTCGTCTTCTTCAGAAATGGAAGTTTCGGTAATAATATCTTCAGGCGAGTTATTCGTATAAAAATCAAATATCGCTTTTCCAAAAAGATCTTTCATTGTTTTAGTCAAAGTTTAAGGTTTCAAGTTCAAAGTTGCTTAATTTTGCAGATCAACTTTAAATGTTAAACTTGAAACAGATTTTAAATAACTTAAGTAAGTTAGCCAAAGATAAGCATATCGAGAATAAAAAGTATTTTGATAAGCTTAAAAAGAAACAACCGAAGAATTTAGATTACATTATGCAAGATTTGCACAATGCTGAATTTAAAAGAACCGATTGTTTAAAATGTGCCAATTGCTGTAAAACAACTGGACCACTGTTTACTTTGGCCGATATTGAACGTATTTCAAAACATTTTAGACAAAAGCCTCAACAATTCATTGACCAATATCTTAGAATTGATGAGGACAAGGATTATGTTTTGCAAAGCGTTCCGTGTACGTTTTTAGATAGTGAAAATTATTGTATGATTTATGATGTTCGTCCAAAAGCCTGCAGAGAATTTCCGCATACTGATAGAAATAAATTCCATCAAATTTCCAATCTAACTTTAAAAAACGTTGAAATTTGTCCAGTTGCATTTAATATAGTAGAAGAGATGAAAAAGAAACTTCCGTTGTAATAAATTAAAAAATTGGTAATTGTTTTCTAGAGAATCTTGTTTTCTCTTTTTAAGATGTACTTTTGAAAGAAGTAATTATATAACTAAAGAAGCACCTGTAATTTGAATTTAGAATATTTTATAGCCACACGACTTATTACGGCAAAAAACTACAAAAGCAGTATTTCGGCACCCATAATTAAAATTGCTATTTCTGCAATCGCGATTGGGATTATCATGATGATTGTTTCGGTTGCAACTGGAATAGAGTCGCAAAAGAAAATCCGTGATAAAGTCTCTGCATTCAATGGTCAGATTATAATTTCAAATTACGATAATAATAATTCTGAAATTACTGTTGTTCCAATTTCTAAGAAACAAGATTTTTATCCAAAGTTCAAATCAGTGCCCGAAGTCAGCCATATTCAGGCAGTAGCAAGTAAGGCGGGAATTATTCGAACTGAAAATGCATTCGAAGGAATTGTGTTTAAAGGAGTAGGAGCTGATTATGATTGGAATAATATTGCTGAATATATAGTTGAGGGTAAATTGCCAGATTTTACCAAAGAATTAAATGAAGACGTTATAATTTCGAGATTTCTTGCAGACCGATTAAATCTTAAAGTAGGCGATCAATTCAATACATTCTTTGTTAAAGAAGAACAAGGCAAACTTCCTAATAGCCGCAGGTTTAAAATTGCGACTATATTTAATTCGGGATTTCAAGATTTTGATGCAACCTATATTATAGGTGATATTCGTCATATTCAAAAAATCAATAAATGGAGTGAAGATCAAATTGGAGCATTTGAAGTTTTTGTGAAAGACTTTAATAATATAAAATCGGTAGGCAATCAGATTTACGAGAAAACATCTTCTAATCTCGATACGAAAACTATTATAGAAAAATATAGCTACATTTTTGATTGGCTTCAGCTATTTGACTTCAATATCATAATAATTTTAGCAGTTATGATTTTAGTAGCTACAATTAATATGGTAGTAGCCCTATTAGTGCTTATCCTGGAAAGAACACAAATGATAGGGATTTTAAAATCTATGGGCGCTAATAACTGGACAGTTCGTAAAATATTTTTATACAATGCCTTCTATTTAATCCTTCGCGGATTGTTCTGGGGAAATCTAATAGGGATTTCACTTTTGTTAATCCAGCAGACAATTTGGAATAATCCAATTGAACCCTGAGAACTACTATGTAAATCAGGCTCCAGTTTATTTAAATTGGATTTATATACTCTTATTAAACTTGCTTACCATAGGGATTTGTTTTTTAGTCCTATTAATACCATCCTATATAATCACAAAGATATCCCCAGTAAAAGCTATACGTTTCGATTAAAAGAGATAGGAACATCTCATCAACAACCCGACAGGTTTTAAAACCTGTCGGGTTTGCTTTTTTATATACCTATATATATGTATAAAATTAATTAAAATCCAATTTTCTGTAGAGACGCACAGCAGTCGCGTCTTATGCGTAACGCAGACATGACTGTATTATGATTTGTCAATCAAAACCAAATCATAATTACAGTCATGTCAGGCTGAGCGAAGTCGAAGCCTATTTAATGACAAAGGAAGTTTTTAGAATTCAGATACCGTTTGTCAGGCTGAGCGAAGTGAAGCCCGCGTACAATATTCCACAATCCAAGAAAATTGGAATTTGTATTTTAAAAAATTGGAATTTATTTTTAATTCGGGGCTAGGGCAGCAGTTTTTAAAAGATACAGTAATCAAAGAAGTAAAAACGAATATAAAAGAAAAAACAGCGTCGTATCGCCTCTGCGAGATTCATAAAACGATGGAAAAAGAAACTTTTGCGTCTTTACGTCTTTGCGGCAAACCAGCCAAAAATACTGTAAAACCCATGAATTCCGCAAAAACGACCTTTTTAAAAACACTAAAAATGGAGGAATGACAGTATGATAAAGAAAAAACTGACAATGATTTAAAAAATTTTAAAATGTAAATAAGCAGTTATCAGAGTGTTAAGAAAAAAGCGTTTAAAACATGGAAAAAATATAAAAAAAAGGCTTGTAAATGTAAATAAAGGTGGTACTTTTGCACCCGCAACAACGACAAACGTTCACTGAAACACTGACAGGCATTGAATTTTAAACTGAAAAGTTTTTTCAAAAAAAGATTCAAAAAAGCTTGTGGGATTTGAAAACGGATGTTACATTTGCACCCCGCAAAACAGGGAAAGTTCATTGAAAGATTGGTAAGGTTTAGAAGGAAAAAGGAAAAGAAATTTTCTAAAAAAAAACTTCAAAAAACATTTGCCGGTTTGAAATAAGTTTTCTACTTTTGCACCCGCTTTGCAACACAAGCGAAACAAAAAAAGAAACACGTTCGTAGACATATTGAATTGACAGCCGTCTCGTCGCAGGATGAGACAAAAGAATAAGAGTAATAGAATCGAGAGATTCGATAGGAACCGATAGAGAAAACATCGCATAATAATTAGTCTTGATTTATTTAAGACACACAATATACGATGAAGAGTTTGATCCTGGCTCAGGATGAACGCTAGCGGCAGGCTTAACACATGCAAGTCGAGGGGTATATTTCTTCGGAGATAGAGACCGGCGCACGGGTGCGTAACGCGTATGCAATCTGCCTTTCACAGAGGGATAGCCCAGAGAAATTTGGATTAATACCTCATAGCATTATAGGATGGCATCATTTTATAATTAAAGTCACAACGGTGAAAGATGAGCATGCGTCCCATTAGCTTGTTGGTAAGGTAACGGCTTACCAAGGCAACGATGGGTAGGGGTCCTGAGAGGGAGATCCCCCACACTGGTACTGAGACACGGACCAGACTCCTACGGGAGGCGACAGTGAGGAATATTGGACAATGGGCGCAAGCCTGATCCAGCCATGCCGCGTGCAGGATGACGGTCCTATGGATTGTAAACTGCTTTTGTACGAGAAGAAACACTGATTCGTGAATCAGCTTGACGGTATCGTAAGAATAAGGATCGGCTAACTCCGTGCCAGCAGTACGCGGTAATACGGAGGATCCAAGCGTTATCCGGAATCATTGGGTTTAAAGGGTCCGTAGGCGGTTTAGTAAGTCAGTGGTGAAAGCCCATCGCTCAACGGTGGAACGGCCATTGATACTGCTGAACTTGAATTATTAGGAAGTAACTAGAATATGTAGTGTAGCGGTGAAATGCTTAGAGATTACATGGAATACCAATTGCGAAGGCAGGTTACTACTAATTGATTGACGCTGATGGACGAAAGCGTGGGTAGCGAACAGGATTAGATACCCTGGTAGTCCACGCCGTAAACGATGGATACTAGCTGTTGGAAGCAATTTCAGTGGCTAAGCGAAAGTGATAAGTATCCCACCTGGGGAGTACGTTCGCAAGAATGAAACTCAAAGGAATTGACGGGGGCCCGCACAAGCGGTGGAGCATGTGGTTTAATTCGATGATACGCGAGGAACCTTACCAAGGCTTAAATGTAGATTGACCGGTTTGGAAACAGACTTTTCGCAAGACAATTTACAAGGTCGTTGCATGGTTGTCGTCAGCTCGTGCCGTGAGGTGTCAGGTTAAGTCCTATAACGAGCGCAACCCCTGTTGTTAGTTGCCAGCGAGTCAAGTCGGGAACTCTAACAAGACTGCCAGTGCAAACTGTGAGGAAGGTGGGGATGACGTCAAATCATCACGGCCCTTACGCCTTGGGCTACACACGTGCTACAATGGCCGGTACAGAGAGCGACCACTGGGCGACCAGGAGCGAATCTATAAAACCGGTCACAGTTCGGATCGGAGTCTGCAACTCGACTCCGTGAAGCTGGAATCGCTAGTAATCGGATATCAGCCATGATCCGGTGAATACGTTCCCGGGCCTTGTACACACCGCCCGTCAAGCCATGGAAGCTGGGGGTGCCTGAAGTCGGTGACCGCAAGGAGTCGCCTAGGGTAAAACTGGTAACTAGGGCTAAGTCGTAACAAGGTAGCCGTACCGGAAGGTGCGGCTGGAACACCTCCTTTCTAGAGCCCCAATTGTTAGCATTAATGCACGATGGGGAAAAAAAGATGTTTATCTAAAGGAACTGAATCACAAGATTCAATTACTCTTGCTGTTAATTTAAAAAAAATGAAAATTAAGTAAAACAGAGTCTCGTAGCTCAGCTGGTTAGAGTACTACACTGATAATGTAGGGGTCGGCAGTTCGAGTCTGCCCGGGACTACTATTTAACTTAAAAAAGGAAATTCTGGAAGTTGGGATTCGCCAAAAGAAATTAGAGAAGAATTAAGAAATCTAAAATCTGAATTCTACAATCTAAGATTGAAAAATGGGGGATTAGCTCAGCTGGCTAGAGCGCCTGCCTTGCACGCAGGAGGTCAACGGTTCGACTCCGTTATTCTCCACTATTCGAGTGAATAGTAAAGAGTAAAAAGTAATTAGTCAAAAGCTGATCACTAATTACTAGGGACTAAGCACTGGAAAAAAGTTCATTGACATATTGAGATAAGAAAATAATAAAAAGTAGAAAGCGCTTTTTGTTATAGTAGCAATACAACTAACAAAAGACAAAAAAAAACGGTCTTAATTAAATTTAAGGCTGGTACAATAAGCAAAATAAGGGCGTATGGGGGATGCCTAGGCTCTCAGAGGCGAAGAAAGGCGTGATAAGGTCGCGAAAAGCTGCGGGGACGGGCACACACCGATTGATCCGCAGATACCTGAATGGGGCAACCCACTATGTTGAAGACATAGTACACCGATAGGTGGGCAAACCCGCTGAACTGAAACATCTAAGTAGGCGGAGGAGAAGAAAACAAAAGTGATTCCGTAAGTAGTGGCGAGCGAACGCGGATTAGCCCAAACCAGTGCTGTTACGGCAGTGCTGGGGTTGTAGGACCACGACATTTTATGCATGCAGAACCGGAAGTTACTGGAAAGTGACGCCATAGAGGGTGACAGCCCCGTACGGGTAATAAATGTAATAGATAGTGGTATCCTGAGTAGGGCGGGGCACGTGAAACCCTGTCTGAATTTGGCGGGACCATCCGCTAAGGCTAAATACTCCTGAGAGACCGATAGTGAACCAGTACCGTGAGGGAAAGGTGAAAAGAACCGTGAATAACGGAGTGAAATAGATCCTGAAACCATACGCTTACAAGCGGTCGGAGCCCTTTTGTGGGGTGACGGCGTGCCTTTTGCATAATGAGCCTACGAGTTAACGTTGCTGGCAAGGTTAAGTGGTTAAGCCACGGATCCGCGGCGAAAGCGAGTCTGAATAGGGCGCTTTAGTCAGTAGTGTTAGACGCGAAACCGTGTGATCTACCCATGGGCAGGTTGAAGCTGTGGTAACACACAGTGGAGGACCGAACCGGTTGACGTTGAAAAGTCTTCGGATGACCTGTGGGTAGGGGTGAAAGGCCAATCAAACTCGGAAATAGCTCGTACTCCCCGAAATGCATTTAGGTGCGGCGTTAGTTATAAAGTTATACAGAGGTAGAGCTACTGATTGGATGCGGGGGCTTCACCGCCTACCAATTCCTGACAAACTCCGAATGCTGTATAATGTTCACTAACAGTGAGGGCTTGGGTGCTAAGGTCCAAGTCCGAGAGGGAAAGAACCCAGACCATCAGCTAAGGTCCCCAAATATATGCTAAGTTGAAAGAACGAGGTTTGTCTGCCCAGACAGCTAGGATGTTGGCTTGGAAGCGACCATTCATTTAAAGAGTGCGTAACAGCTCACTAGTCGAGCGGACGAGCATGGATAATAATCGGGCATAAGCATATTACCGAAGCTATGGATTTAGAGATTACTCTAAGTGGTAGGGGAGCATTCTAACAGGGCAGAAGGTGTATCGTAAGGTATGCTGGACCGGTTAGAAAAGAAAATGTAGGCATAAGTAACGATAATGCGGGCGAGAAACCCGCACACCGAAAAACTAAGGTTTCCACAGCTATGCTAATCAGCTGTGGGTTAGTCTGGTCCTAAGGCGAACCCGAAAGGGACAGTCGATGGCTAACGGGTTAATATTCCCGTACTACTAATTACTGTGATGGGGTGACGGAGTGATGAAAGCGCCGCGAACTGACGGAATAGTTCGTTGAAGTACCTACCTATAAGATCTGCAGGCAAATCCACAGATTTTGGGGAAATACGATAGTACTCGGAGTCTTCGGACAAAGAGATAGTGCGCCTAAGGGCTTCCAAGAAAAACCTCTAAACTTCAGGTAATTAGTACCAGTACCGTAAACCGACACAGGTAGTTGAGGAGAGAATCCTAAGGTGCTCGAGAGATTCATGGCTAAGGAATTAGGCAAAATAGACCTGTAACTTCGGGAGAAAGGTCGCCCACAGTAATGTGGGCCGCAGTGAAGAGGTCCAGGCGACTGTTTATCAAAAACACAGGGCTCTGCAAAATCGTAAGATGAAGTATAGGGCCTGACACCTGCCCGGTGCTGGAAGGTTAAGAGGAGATGTTATCTTCGGAGAAGCATTGAATTGAAGCCCCAGTAAACGGCGGCCGTAACTATAACGGTCCTAAGGTAGCGAAATTCCTTGTCGGGTAAGTTCCGACCTGCACGAATGGTGTAACGATCTGGACACTGTCTCAGCCATGAGCTCGGTGAAATTGTAGTAACGGTGAAGATGCCGTTTACCCGCAGTGGGACGAAAAGACCCTGTGCACCTTTACTATAGCTTAGTATTGACTTTGGATAAATGATGTGTAGGATAGGTTGGAGACTATGAAGCGGCGTCGCCAGGCGTTGTGGAGTCATTGTTGAAATACAACCCTTTGTTTATCTGAAGCCTAACCCCGTTTAGCGGGGGACATTGCTTGGTGGGTAGTTTGACTGGGGTGGTCGCCTCCAAAAGAGTAACGGAGGCTTCTAAAGGTTCCCTCAGTACGCTTGGTAACCGTGCGTAGAGTGCAATGGCATAAGGGAGCTTGACTGAGAGACATACAGGTCGATCAGGTACGAAAGTAGAGCATAGTGATCCGGTGGTTCCGCATGGAAGGGCCATCGCTCAAAGGATAAAAGGTACGCCGGGGATAACAGGCTGATCTCCCCCAAGAGCTCATATCGACGGGGGGGTTTGGCACCTCGATGTCGGCTCGTCACATCCTGGGGCTGGAGAAGGTCCCAAGGGTTGGGCTGTTCGCCCATTAAAGTGGCACGCGAGCTGGGTTCAGAACGTCGTGAGACAGTTCGGTCTCTATCTACTGCGGGCGTTAGAAATTTGAGTGGATCTGATTCTAGTACGAGAGGACCGAATTGGACAAACCTCTAGTGTATCTGTTGTCCCGCCAGGGGCACCGCAGAGTAGCTACGTTTGGAAGGGATAAGCGCTGAAAGCATATAAGCGCGAAACCCACCACAAGATGAGATTTCTTTTAAGGATCGTGGAAGATGACCACGTTGATAGGCTATAGATGTAAAGGCAGTAATGTCATAGTCGAGTAGTACTAATAATCCGTAAGCTTATGTACACCCTTTTCCAGCCCCCTAACCCCCGAAGGGAGAACAAAGGGGGCTGGGAGAAACTTTCTAAAACTAAAATACTTTTCTTTATCTCAGTATGTTAAGATATTTGCCCGTCGCGGGCAGTAAGCAGTGAAAAAGTAACTGGTAAAGAGTCTATGGACTAATTACTGGGCACTAAGGACTAATTACTAAAAACCTTAAGGTGGTTATTGCGACGGGGCTCACCTCTTCCCATCCCGAACAGAGTAGTTAAGCCCGCCTGCGCAGATGGTACTGCAGTTATGTGGGAGAGTATGTCGTCGCCTTTCTTTGAAAAAACCCTATCCAAACCGGATAGGGTTTTTTGCTTTTATACGGGTTTATTTTTTTCTTCTTCTAATCGTTTTTTGAGTAATTTCTTCTTCTTTTGTATTCTGTATTATTTTATAATGATTTGGTCTTTAGATCGCGGATCAACACGAAAATCTGATCGCTTAAAAAACTATAATTAAGAGGTCTGTAACTTGAGTTCTTTTTTGATTTTATCGGATATTAAATTAAATTTGATTTTAAAATAATAATGGATGAAAGAGCTAATTCAGGTTATAAATAGTTTTCAGGAATTAGATCTTGACACAGAAACAGCTATAGAAAAATATTTTGTTGTTGAAAGATTCAAAAAAGATGAATTAATTATTCAACAAGGAAAAATCTGCAAGAAAATATATTTTATTAAATCTGGTGCTGTTCGAAGATTTAGTTTTGAAAATGGATTAGAGGTAACAAAGTGGATTTATACGGATAATCAGTTTGTGACATCTTTAAGTAGTTTTTTTGAGCAGAAGCCATCTTTTGAAAGTTTTCAGACTTGTGAGGACACTATCTTGTATTCGTTAACTTATTCGGATGAGCAAATGTTATTGGATTATCCTCTTTTTTTAAAATTCCATATTAAACAATTACGTCTTTACCTTTCTAAGATTAATGAATTTCATCATTTGTTTAGAGTTATGAATGCAAATGAGAAATATTTATTTCTGTTAGATTCCTTTCCTCAAATAATTATTAAAGCCAAATTAAAACATATTGCTTCATTGATCGGTGTCAGTCAGGAAACGTTGAGTAGAATACGAGCTTCAATTTCTTGACATTACATCAAATAATAAAATTTATTTTTTTTGAACTTTTACAGTCTTTAATTAAAAGTTTTAAAATTGAAAAATAATAATATTAGTAAGAAGGCAATTATTGGAACGAATGTACAAATTGGCAAATTTACTTCAATTGAAAATGATGTTATAGTTGGCGATAATACCTGGATCGGTAATAATGTAAATATTTTAGATGGGACGAGAATTGGAAAGAATTGCGAGATTCATTCTGGAGCGGTTCTAGGAGGTATTCCTCAGGACTTGAAATATGATAATGAATATACTTTTCTCGAAATTGGAGATAAAACCATTATTCGTGAATTTGTGACTATAAACAGAGGAACTGCATCAAAACAAAAAACTTTGATTGGTAATAATAATTTAATTATGTCAAGTGCACATATTGGGCATGATTGTGTAATTGGGGATAATAATATTATTGGATTTAATGTTGGTATTGCCGGCGAAGTAATCGTTGGTGATTGGGTTAATATTAGCGGTCTAACAGCAATACATCAATTTTCGATTATTGGCGATCATTCTATGGTTTCTGGATTAAGTCGCGTAGTCAAAGATGTTCCACCTTATATATTGGCGACTCGTGAACCTTTGCAGTATGTAGGTGTCAATAGTGTTGGGTTGAAAAGAAGAGGATTTAGTTCTTCTAAAATAGATGAACTAAAAGCAATTTATAGTGTTTTATTTCAAGAAAAAAGAAATACGAAGTTGGCTTTGCAATTAATCCAAAATGAGTTTGAACAGACTGTTGAACGGGATAAAATCTTGAATTTTGTTATTGGCTCAGCGAGAGGAATTGTGAAAGGTTTTAGATGATTTATTTTTTTTAGTGTTTTTAAAAAATAACTATGTGGAGTACAGTTTAAATTCTAAAATTGATTTTTATTTTGAGAAAGAGAAACTACTTTTGTTAAGTAGTTTCTCTTTTTTTATATTATGATATTGGTTGTTTAATGATTTTTTTTGTTCTTGCCGAAATTATGGATTGTAATAAAACGGAAGTCATTACTAAGCTAATTCCAATATAAAAGGAAAAATTGATCGCTTGTCCTTCATCAAAAAATAAGAATGCCAATATAATAGCATAAATTGGTTCTAAGTTGAACGTTAGATTTACTGTAAACGCTGGAATTTTTTTGAGTGATTCTGCGAACATTATGTATAAAGCTACCGTGCAACATGAGGCTAAGATAAATAAGTAAAAAATATCTTGTAAGCTAGGAATAAAAGACTGTTTTGGAAAAGAATAAAAATAGAATGGCAAAATTAATCCTAATGCTAAAGTACCGCCCAGCATCTGATAAAAATTAATTAATTTGCTATCGTAAAATTGCACTAGACGTTCGTTGTAAATTGTGTACAAAGTCTGCGAATGCTGAGGATACGACACCAAGTAAAATTCCGAGTTGACATGAAGAATCAAAATGAAAAATTAAACTTATTCCCAATAAGGTTAGCAAACTTAATAATCCTTGGACGATGTTAAATCTTTTTTTATTGATGATCGGTTCAAAAATGGCTGTAAAAAAACTTGTGAGACAATAGCATACTACACCAATAGATATATTTGAATATTTAATACTGGCATAGAAAAAAATCCAGTGAATTGTAATAAGTATTCCTGCTTTTGAAATCTTTCCTATTTCTGAAAAAGACTTTAACGTTTTTAAATTGTAAGTTTTAAGAATAAAAAACAAGATGATGGAAGCGAAGAATACTCGATACCAAACTAATGTTATTTCGTTTAGAGAAATAAGTTTTCCGAATACGCCGGTAAAGCCAGCGAGTAACACTGCGGTGTGCAGTGTAAAATATGATTTTTTCATAAAATTTGTCTATCCTAATTAAGGGATTTTATTTTGAAGATTAATAATTTTAATTGAAGTATAGACATGGATATGCAGACTGATAAAATCAGTCAAATGTCAATACTAAAAAATGTATTATTAATTTTCTGGAGGAGGAAGACAACCTTTTAAGCTCATATTTGAATTGTAATTTTCACAAAAGTAAGGAAACGGCATCGAATGAAAAAACAATGAAAGGTCTTTAAATGTGAAATTTCAAGTTTTTAGTTTAAGTACAAGTAGAGTTAACTTCCTGAATCTGATTTTGATTTAAATTTAAATTTGTAGAACTTGCGAGAGCTTGACTAAGTGCTGACTTAGTTATAACTAATCGGAAAGAATATTATATTAATGAATACAATCAAAACCAACACGACCATCCTGCAGACAAAAAAACATTTTGAAATACTTGACGGATTAAGAGGCATTGTCGCATTTGCTGTTGTGGTGTTTCATTTTATGGAATGGGTTTACACTGATCCCAGTAAGAATTTTATCGGGCACGGTTTTTTGGCTGTCGATTTTTTCTTTTGTCTTTCTGGTTTTGTTATTGGATACGCTTACGATGATCGGATTGCAAAAATGGGAATTTTTAATTTTTTTGTATCCAGAATTATCAGATTACATCCATTGGTAATAGCAGGATCAATTTTAGGTCTACTAGCATTTTTATTTGATCCATTTGGCGGTCATTTGGAATTATACAGTACAGGAAAAATTATTCTAACTTTTTTATGTTCGATATTTTTGATACCCTTGCCTGTAATAGCAGATCGTGGTTTTAACTTATTTAGCTTTAATGCTCCTGCGTGGTCACTTTTTTGGGAATATATAGCCAATATTGCTTACGCGCTTATACTATATAGAATTCGTCGCAGTTATTTGTTTTTGCTCACTATCCTTTCTGCTGGGGCTATTTGTTTTGTGGCTTATAATTCGGGTAATTTATTAGGTGGCTGGAGTGGACCGACTTTTTGGGACGGTTGCGCGAGAATATCTTATTCTTTTTTAATAGGGCTACTTATTTATCGTTGTAACTGGATTATTAAAAATAAACTTGGATTTTCGGGCATAGCCATATTATTACTTTTGGCTTTTATAATGCCTTTTTCAGAATGGAATTGGCTGACAGAACCATTGATAGTGTTATTTTATTTCCCTCTACTTATAGCTTTAGGAGCAGGAGCAATACTAAAAACTGGACAAGAAAAAATTTGTGTGTTTTCTGGAAAAATCTCCTATCCGTTATATATGACTCATTATGCCTTTTTATGGATGTTTGGGAATTATTACAGCAACTTTAAACCAGATACAACGCAGTTGATTTTTATTGTAGTAACAGCTGTTATTTTGCTGGTTGGATTTGCCTATTTTGTGATGGTAATTTATGATATTCCTTTGAGAAAATATTTGACTAATAAGCGAAAGGAAAAAATTGCCAAACAGAAAATCTGAAGACTCTAAAAAACAAAACTCCATTATTATAATGGAGTTTTGTTTTTTAGAGATTTGTATTGACTTTAAATTTTGAAATACTATGATTTGAACATTCTTACAATTCATCAATTGAAAATAAAATTCAGTCAATAAGAATTGTTTTTTTTATCGAATTATTTTTAAATAAGCGCTATAAATATTTTCCATAAGTGAAGTTCGCATATAATAAACATTCTCGTCTTTTTCATTCAAATCAAATTGAATTAAACCAGCATCACAATAATAGTAAAGCAAGTTATCATCATTTGGAAATTCAATATTTGAAACTGGTAGAGTTGTTAATTTTGTTTCGAAAGCAATTTCACCATTAGTTAAGTCTAATTCAAAAAGTTTTGCCTTCTTGGTATATCCCCAAACATTCTCATTCTCTCTCGTTATGTATTCGATATTATCATCTTTAAAATCGGTTTTCCAGATCTTCGTTCCGGTTTTTGAATCAACAGCATATAGCGATGTAACGTTTGTTCCGTGTGTAGCAAAATAAAGTTTGTTGTCTTTGCAAAATATACGTTCCTTGATGTTGTACTGGTTTTCATCTAATTTAAATTGCCATAAAACATCTAGTTTATTAGGACTTAAAGCAAAAAGAACATCCTTGTCATTGGCTATAAATATATTTTCGCCATCTGTTACCGGTTTTCCACTCATAGCTTCTTCAAAGTTTTTTTGGTTGAGAAGTTTTCCTGTATTGGCATCAAAACTGTAGACATTTGATCCGCTTTGGGTAAAAATTTTGTTGTCAAAAACAAGCAAAGGAATGTCGTTGTTTGCTTGCATCTAGTTTATAGTTCCATGATAAACTGCCATCTTTTATATCTAAAGCGTATAAATTACTGCCTTGATTTTGATTTTGAGCCGTAATATAAAGTTTTCCATTATAGACAACTGGAGTTTGATCTTTTAGGACGATCTGATCTGTAATAGTACCTAACCTTGATTTCCAGAAAAATTCACCAGTTTCATTATTGATTGCAAAAATTTCACCGTTAATAAACGGGACATATATCACACCATCAGATATTGTTAGTTTATTGGCGCACATTTCAGTGTAAGAATCTGTAGCTTTTACCGTCCAGCCAATTGTTTCGGTTTCTAAATCAAATGAAAAAAGGGAACCGTCATAATCGTGAATTAGGATTGATGCATCGTCTAATGTAACTTTTTTTACAGGTTTCATGGCTTTGTTAGTTACCATGTCGCTTGCGGTTAAAGCTTTATTAGAATAATTAGTTTTAATGGCGGGTGTTTGCCCAAACATATTTATAATACTAAATGCAAATAAAAGAGTAACTAGTTTTTGTTTCATTTTTAAGATTTGGGTTCAATAAAGATCGATTAAATAGTAGCCAATGCACAGATATATAATATATTGTATGTTGAAAATAAGTCAATCTTTAGGTTCAAATATAGTAAAAAATTATTTGAGTGTTTAAGAAGTTCTAAGCTCTGTGAATGGGGGATTAAGATGAAATAGAAATAATAATTATTTAAATAGGCTTAAAAAGTTAAATAAATTGTAGTAAAAATATTCCTATATTCACTTCGAGAAAGTAAACGGATTGCTCGACTATAACCGAGTCATATGATATTATGTGAAAACTTGCTTAAAAAAATATTAGATATGAGGCTAAACCTAATTTGCACAACACTTTTTATTGTTTTTTCTAATTTCCTTTTTGGGCAAAATAATTTCTCGGAGGATCCTTTGGATGCAGTTTTTGAAACAAAAGATTCAAAAATTTTTTGGGAAGCATTTGACAAAATGGACCAATCAAAACAAAATCCATTTGTTGAATATATGCAAAAAGGTTCTCCGGGCGTTAAAGGATTTACTGAAAATAGGATAATTAATGCTGATTCTCTTTTTGCTGTGGTAAAGAAAAGAAAAGCAGATTATGAACGTTCAAGAAATGTTTTGGATGGTATTTCTTCAAAGGAAAAGAGAGTAAGAGCAATTTACATTGCTTTAAAATATTGGTATCCAAATGCAAAATTCCCACCAATTTATTTTGTTTATGGAAGATTTAATTCGGGAGGAACTTCTGCTCCTGATGGAATTATTATAGGAACCGAAATGCTTCAAAATTTAGATGGAGTTTCAGGCTTAATCGCACATGAGCTTATTCACTATCAACAAAAAATAACTGGTAAAGACATGTTGTTGAAATGGTGTTTACTAGAAGGAGGTGCAGATTTTGTAGGCGAACTTATTTCAGGAGAATCAATAAATCAGCCCTCATATAAATACAGGCGACAAAACCTAGACAAATTATGTCTGGAATTTGTAGCAAAATTAAAAAATACAGATTACCAGGATTGGTTATATGGAACTTCTAAAAAAGATGGCAGGCCAAATGATTTAGGATACTGGATTGGTTATAAAATAACAGAAGCGTATTTTAATAAACAGAAAGACAAACAAAAAGCAATTGATGAAATACTAAATATAAAAGATCCAATGCAGTTTTTAAAACAAAGTGGTTTTTTAGATGCGTATATTGAAAAGTATCAAAAATCTAAAAAAGAAACTTTTGATGAATTTTTTAAATAAATAATAGAACATAAAAAAACTCCTTAATTTCTTAAGGAGTTTCTTGGTGGGCGATGAGGGGTTCGAACCCCCGACCCCCTCGGTGTAAACGAGGTGCTCTGAACCAGCTGAGCTAATCGCCCTATTTTACTAGGTTGCTATCGTTTGTGATTGCGAGTGCAAATATACGCTTGTTTTCGAGTTCTGCAAAGAAATTTGAAGAAAAAATAAAACTTTTTTTAAAATAATTTATATCTCGCTGTTTATGAATTTGTTATTAAAATGATTTTTTTAAAGTTTTATGTATATCAAAAGTATATTTTAGTTCAAAGGCAGTTCGGCAACTACAAAAGTACTTCCGCCAACATAAATAAAATCTTTTTCCGAGGCATTTTTTCTTTGCTTCCGCGAAAGCGATTGCAACAGAATCGTATTTTTCTCCATTCAAACTGAATTTTTCAGTCGCATTTTTTAAAATTTCTGCAGGCAAACCCCTTGAAGAATTTGGACTGCAGAAATAATAATGTGCATTTTTTGGGAATAATGGTAAAATTGAATCCAGATCTTTATCATTCACAACACCAAGAACAATATGCAGTTGTTCAAATTCTTCTTTTTGAAGCTGATTCATTACAACTTCTAATCCGTGTTTGTTGTGTGCTGTATCGCAGATAATTTTCGGATTTTCGCCCAATTCTTTGCCATCTTCCTTGTAGTCCAGTATTTTTTACAACATGCAATAAACCTTCTTTTAATTGTTCAGTCGAAATTTTAAAATCGGTTTGATTGTTAAGAATGGAAATAGTCTGCTGAACTGTTTTCTTATTATGAAATTGATAATCTCCAAGTAAGTCTGATAAATAAATTTCTCCAATTAAATCGGAAGCAAAAGAAATTGGCGCTTCATTTTCTTCGGCTTTAGCCAAAAATACAGGTTTTGTTTCTTCGGTATATTCGCCAATAACAACAGGAATATTTGGTTTTATAATTCCAGCTTTTTCTCCTGCAATTGCCTCCAATGTATTTCCTAAAAACTGCGTGTGGTCTAAACCGATATTGGTAATGACAGAAACCAAAGGCGTAATAATATTTGTCGCATCAAGCCTTCCGCCAAGGCCGACTTCGATAATTGCAATGTCAACTTTTTCAGCGACAAAATAATCAAAAGCCAAACCAACAGACATTTCGAAGAAACTCATATCATTTGCTTCAAAAAACGATTTGTGTTTTGCTATAAATTCGCAAACAAAATCTTCCGAGATTTCTTTTCCATCAATTTTAATCCTTTCCCTAAAATCTTTTAAGTGCGGAGAAGTATACAATCCAACCTTGTAACCTGCTTCCTGTAAAACAGAAGATAACATATGCGACGTAGATCCTTTTCCGTTTGTTCCCGCAACATGAATGGATTGCGACTCACTTTGAGGATTGCCAAGATGAGTAGCCAATAATTTAATATTGGTTAAATCTTCTTTGTATGCTGAAGCACCTTGCAATTGGTACATTGGGAGTTGATTAAACATCCACTCGGTAGTATCTTGATAGTTCATTTATTTTGGATAAAATAGTTGTCGATTGAAATAAATTTCGATTTTTGTAGTTTAATATTACAGCGAAAATTATCTTTATTGCAAATTTCAAATATTTTTTAGAATTAATTATTAAAAACCAGAATTAATATATGTTTAGTTTTATTCAATTACAAACAGATACGATCGCACAGGCTTCAAATGTAGTTATCGAAAAGATAGCTCCAGAGAATGAAATTTCAATGTTTGGCTTTATTATGAAAGGTGGAGTCTTCCTTATTCCAATTGCGATTTTATTGTTTTACACTATTTACCTAATCTTTGAACGCTATATGTACATCAGCCGAGCTTCAAAAATTGACGGCAGATTAATGCAGGATGTTGGAGATAAATTACATTCTGGAAATATTGAATTAGCAAGAACAATTGTTGAAAGAAGTAATACTGTCGCTGGAAATATCTTAAAAGAAGGCGTTTTAGTAATCGGAAGACCAATTGCCGAAATAGAATCAAATATGGATCGCGCAGCAGATATCGAAATTGGCGAAATGGAAAGACATTTAGGTCATCTTGGACTTATCGCAGGTATTGCGCCAACTTTAGGTTTTATTGGAACTATTTCTGGGGTAATTAAAATTTTCTACAGCATCTCAGTTACAGAAAATATTAGTATCGGAAACATCTCTGGAGGTTTATATGAAAAAATGATTAGTTCTGGTTCTGGATTAATTGTGGGTATTATCGCATACAGCGCATATCACTTATTAAACGGAAAGATTGATGATTTTGCTTTAAAAATCCAGAAACAGATTTTAGAATTTGTCAATATAATTCAAAGAGCGTAAGATATGTCTATTAAAAGAAAAAGAAGATTTCACGCCGAAGTAGCGACTTCATCTTTGAGCGACATTATGTTTTTCCTGTTGTTGTTTTTCTTAATTATCTCAACGCTGGCAAATCCGAATGTTATTAAGATGACATTGCCAAAAGCGAAATCTAATGAAAAAACCAATAAGCAATTAATTAGTTTATCAGTTACAGAAGACAAGCAATTCTATATCGACAAACAGCCTGTTCCTTTTGAAGAATTAGAAGCTACTTTAATGAATAAAATTGGCGCAGACAAAGAGCAGACAGTTGTAGTTAGAATTCCGTTTAATTTACAGGTTCAAGACCTTGTCGATGTTTTGCAGATAGGAGTAAAGAACAACTTGAAATTTGTAATCGCAACAACTCCAAAATAAGAATAATTATTAGGGCGTGACCACAATAAAAAAATGGGCCAATCAGCATAACGTTGATTCGCCCATTTTTTTATTGCGGTCGGGCTATACGCGCTACTTCGGTAGCTAGCTTCTATCCCTCACGCGTGAGCAGTTTTTAGTCTCAGTCTCAGTCTCAGTTTTCAGTCTCAGTTTTCAGTCTCAGTTTTCAGTTTTGAGTCTCAGTTTTAGTTTTAGTTTGCAGTGTCACTTTCAGTTTTCCACAATCTTGTCATTTCGACCGAAGGGAGAAATCACACAAGAAACTCTGCAAAGTTTTTCTCCAATCTTTGTCGAATCCCGCGTGTGATTTCTCCCTTCGGTCGAAATGACAAACTGGATGAAAATAAAAAAGGCTTTCTGAATTTTTTCAGAAAGCCTTTTTTATGTTAATTATAATTTGTGTAAATCCGTGAAATCTGTGTTTTAATCCAAACTAAAATTATAAATAATTTTCCCAACTTGTTTAGCAGCGACATTCGCATCTGCCGACCATTTCGTATTCATTGCAAGCAATCTTAGCTTGTTCCAATAAACAACTAGCTGTATTGGTTGTTCCTTTTACTCCAGCCGTAGCGCTTATCGTTTTTCCGTTTTGATCAACGGTAACTTCCACAACCACTTTTCCTTCTTCATTGCAAGTATATTTTGGTGCAGGTTTAGACAATGCTTTTCGGCCATTTAAAGAATAACCCGATCCGTCGCCAGAACCTCCTCCGGTTCCCGCTCCGTAGCTGCTTCCGGTACCAATACCATTTCCAGTTCCGTTACCGCCGCCAGTTCCTCCGCCGGAGCCTCCAGAACCGTAATATCCGTTAGAGTTTAAGCTTCCGTTTGCTTTTCCTTTATTTCCAGATGCTTTATCATCACCATCGCCGCCTTTATTAGAACCTTTCATAATACTCGCCAATGCATCGTTGGTTGAATTAGAAACTTTAGGTTTTTCAGGAGCAGGTTTTGTAATTGGTTTTTCAACCGGAACAGGTTTCTTTGGTTTTTCTTTTGTCGGAATTACAACGTCAGTTTTATCAGCGACAGCATTTTCTTGAGTAACAATCGCTTCCTCTTCAGGAGTCGATTTTGCAGGCGCTTGTTTTGCATTGTTTTTTACATCCAGAACTTCACTTTTATAATTGGCTCCAGAACCTACATCGCTGTCACCAAAATTTACGGTTACGCCGCCACCGCCACCGCCACCGTCAGCAAGTGCAACATTGTTTTCTGGATTATAGGGAGGCCAAAAACGTATAAAAAAAAGCAATAAAATTATTACCGCATATATAGCTGTGGTGAGTAGTAATGATTTCTTTTGATCTGAAGAAATAGTGGAACTCATTTTGATTCTGAATTTTGAAATGTATTATTTAAAAACGTTTAAAAGTACTAAAAATTGTTTAGAATGAAAGTGTCGAAGAAGATTTAACCGCAAAGTTCGCTAAGCATTTTTAAAAATTAATTATAACACAAAGCAAGCTAAGTTTTACGCAAAGAAACGCAAAGTTTTTATCTGTTAATTGTAGTAAATCTTTAGATTAAAGTTCAGAAAGCTTGATCTAGACAAAGCTTTGCGAACTTAATATTTAGATCTTGCTTGCGCTCTGAATTAAAGTAACTTAGCGTACTTAGCGTTAAAAATCTGCTTGTGTTTAACCGCAAAGTTTACTAAGCATTTTTAAAAATTAATTATAACACAAAGCACGCTAAGTTTTACGCAAAGAAACGCAAAGTTTTTTTATCTGTTAAATTGAGTAAATCTTTAGATTAAAGTTTACAAAGCTTGATCTAGACAAAGCTTTGCGAACTTAATATCTAGATATTGCTTACGCTCCAAATTAAAATAACTTAGCGCACTTAGCGTTAAAAATCTGCTTGTTGTTTAACCGCAAAGCGAGCAAAGGTTTACGCAAGGTGCGCAAAGTTGGTTGTTTTTTAAATCTCGCAAAGTCACAAAGTCACAAAGTCACAAAGGAATTCAAAAAAGAAAAACTTTGCGCCTCTGCGCCTTTGCGAGAAATAAATTAGCGCTCCTTGCAGTTAAAACAAAAAAACGAGCCAAATAGTAATTCGGCTCGTTTGTAATAAAAGTATAAAATAAAATTATACTAATTGTTTCAATGCAATTTCGAAAGCTGTTGCACTAATATTTGTTTTAGACGAATTCAAAGCGTGAGCTTTTACAATCGCATTTTTTATAATTTCTGAAGTATCGTTAAAGATCGCCTCATCGGTCATTTGTACTTTTTTCTCCATGAAATAAGCAAAAACTCTCGCCATTCCGCAGTTTGAAATAAAATCAGGAATTAAACTTACTTTATGATCTACTTCTTCCATGATCGAACCGAAGAAGATTTCTTTATCAGCAAAAGGAACATTCGCACCACAAGAAATAACTTCCAGTCCGTTTGCAATTAAACTGTCAATTTGAGCATGAGTAACCAATCTTGAAGCGAACACAAGGCGTGAAAATTTCTGCGCCAATTGTCCAGATTTTAGAATTAATTTCTTCAAACGGAATCATATTTTCGGCAACCAATTTATTTCCATCTTTATTTAGGAATAAAGTTCTGATTTCCTCAAAAGAAAAACCATCTTCTTTAATTAATCCTCCGTCACGATCAATAATTCCGATAACTTTCGCTCCCATTTCAGCTAAATAAAAAGTCGCAAACAGAACCTACATTTCCAAAACCTTGAACGATTGCTTTTTTACCTTTTATATCACCGCCATAAGTTGCATAAAAATGACGAACTGCTTCTGCAACACCAAAACCAGTAATCATATCTGCTACTGTATATTTTCTTGTTACATCTGGTGAGAATTTTGGATTTTCGATTACCTTAATTACACCTTGACGCAATTGACCAATTCTGTTGATTTTATCAGCTTCTGTTGGTTTAAAATGTCCGTTGAAAACACCTTCCTGCGGATGCCAAACACCGCATTCTTCTGTCATTGGAATTACTTCATGGATTTCATCAACATTTAAATCTCCTCCAGTTCCGTAATAACTTTTCAATAAAGGAGAAACCGCTTTGTACCAACGCCGCAAAACACCTTTTTTGCGAGGATCGTTGGGGTCAAAATTTATTCCAGATTTAGCACCGCCAATTGCAGGGCCGGAAACAGAGAATTTAACTTCCATAGTTTTAGCCAAAGACAAAACTTCATTCATGTCTAGACCTTTTCTCATTCTTGTTCCTCCACCCGCGACTCCTCCACGAAGTGAATTAATAACAGTCCACCCTTCGGCTTCTGTTTCTGAATCTTTCCAATTGAAAACAATTTCAGGTGACTTGTTTTCAAATTGTTGTAATAAATCTTTCATTTTGTTGTGATATGTTTATTTTGCGTAAATGTATAAAATAGAATAATGCGAATAATGTATTCCGAGTCAAATATATAAAACAAAAAAAGAAAGCCGAAAACAAATTGCTTTCGGCTTTGTAATTGTATGATGTTTTAGAAAATTACATTCCTAATAAATTCTTTTTTAAAGTTTCATCTACAGGTTTGTTAGAAAGCCAGATTCCAAATAAAGCTTTTTTGAAATCAAATCCCTGGATTTTTCCTTTTAAAACCTCATTTTTTAAAAACATTTATCGTTTGGTCCAACGGATTGTAAGCTAATATAAATACATCTTTTTCTGTAATTGCATCGCTCAAATAGCTTTTAAAGGTTTCAATTCTAGGACGTAATTCTCCAAGATTGTCTCCCGCAGATTTTTCAAAACCAGCATTCATGGCCTTAGTTAATTTATTAGAAGAAACCATTGAAGAGGTGATTTCGATTCTAATAGCCATTTCTGTATCGCTGTCGATAATAAATTGTGGGTCTTGACTTAGTTGAGATAAATATAATGCTTGCACATAAACTTCTAACCACATTTTTGATCTTCCGCCAGCTCCATTAAGTTGTAAAGTTTTGCCTTGAAATTCTATTTTTCTAGGAACTGTTACGCCATTAACATCGATTTGAGTCTGCGCCGAAACGGTCGAAAATTGTAAGCTTAAAAGGAGTGTAAGTAATAGTAAAATCTTTTTCATGTTCTATCAATTATTTATTTTTTGTGTAAAAATAATGTTAAATTATCAATATTTAGCTCATTTACAGTATGTTTTTTTCTTGAAAATTTTACAACTAATTTTTCTATTGTATTAAAAATCAAATTAGTAAGAGTTGTTTTACGTAGTTTTACGCAATTTAAGATTTGTTTAATGTTGAGATTGAAAATTTTCGATGCTTTTTTAGTTTTTAACGCTCAGAAAAGATAAAATTAGATTCTTAAAATTTAGAAATTTTGCTGCAAGATTAATGTTGATTTAGACGAAAATCTGAATTATAACGAAAACGTTATCGTAATCTTTGTTGATCTATTAATTTTATATGCATGCATTGTAAAACTGACTTTTAAAAAGTATCTTTGAAAGCCTTTGACTTAAAAATTAAGGCCCCGAAAAACACAAAAAACTAAACTAACAAACTATCAACTAAACAATTTTTTGGTTGAAAAAACAATTAAAGTAAATTACTATGGATTTTAATCTTACCGAAGAACATTTAATGATTCAGCAGGCGACAAGAGATTTTGCTCAAAATGAATTACTGCCAGGAGTTATTGAACGCGACGAAAAACAAATTTTTCCAACAGAGCAAGTAAAGAAAATGGGAGAATTAGGGTTTATGGGAATGATGGTTGATCCTAAATATGGTGGAAGCGGTTTGGATACTATTTCTTATGTTATTGCAATGGAAGAAATTTCTAAAGTAGACGCATCTGCTTCTGTTGTAATGTCTGTAAACAATTCTCTAGTTTGCTGGGGATTACAAGAATATGGAACTGAAGAACAAAAACAAAAATATTTACCAGGTCTGGCTTCTGGAGAAATTCACGGTGCATTCTGTTTGAGCGAGCCTGAAGCAGGAAGTGATGCAACTTCTCAAAAAACTACTGCAATTGATATGGGTGACCATTATGTTGTAAATGGAACTAAAAACTGGATTACGAACGGAAATACCGCTTCGGTTTATTTAGTAATTGCACAAACGCATCCTGAATTAAAGCATAAAGGTATCAATGCTTTGATTATGACTAAAGATATGCCAGGTTTCTCTGTTGGTCCAAAAGAACAAAAAATGGGAATTCGTGGATCTGATACGCACTCTCTAATGTTTTCTGATGTAAAAGTTCCAAAAGAAAACAGAATCGGTGAAGATGGTTTCGGATTTAAATTTGCCATGAAAACTCTTGCCGGTGGTAGAATTGGTATTGCTTCTCAAGCGTTAGGAATTGCTTCTGGAGCTTATGAATTGGCTTTGAAATATTCTAGAGAACGTAAAGCATTTGGAACAGAGATTTGTAACCACCAAGCAATTGCTTTTAAATTGGCAGATATGGCTGTTAATATCGAAGCGAGACGTCATTTGTGTATGAAAGCGACTTTGGGATAAAGATCAGCATAAAAATTACGACGTAAGCGACGCAATGGCAAAACTATTCGCTTCACAGGTTGCAATGGATACTGCGGTAGAAGCAGTTCAAATTCATGGTGGAAATGGATATGTAAAAGAATACCACGTAGAGCGTATGATGCGTGATGCAAAAATCACTCAGATTTACGAAGGAACTTCAGAAATTCAAAAAATTGTAATTTCGAGATCAGTTATTGCAGGATAGTTTTTTACTAAATTATATTCAAAACCCTTTCAGCTTTGTAGTTTGAAAGGGTTTTTTTATGAATATTCTATTACTTTTCATAAGTTTATACTTTTAAGCGACATTTTGTTGTCACTCAATTTAAAATCAAACACCAGCCATTATGAAAAAACTATACTTTTTGCTTCCTTTTATTTTCTTAGCATGTAAATCAAGCACCACAACTACAAGCGATAAAGATGCTCAATCCAATTCAAAACCAATTGTAGTTAATTATAAAGTTAGTGAAACTGAAATTTCAGATTTCTTAAAATATCTTTCTTCAGATGAATTGGAAGGACGTGAAACGGGAACTAAGGGAATTGAAAAAGCGACTGTTTTTTTAGAAGATTTTCTAAAGAAAAACAATGTCAAGCCTTACTTCAAAACGTATCGTGATACTTTGACCAACTTTAAAACTCCCGCTTTTAATATTGTTGGAGTAATAGAAGGAACAGATCCTGAACTAAAAAAAGAATTTGTCGTTTTAAGCGCGCATTATGACCATATTGGTGTTGAGAAAAAAGAACAAGCTGATAAAATAAATAATGGTGCCAATGACGATGCTTCTGGTGTTACTTCTGTAGCGACAATGGCAAAATATTTCAGTTCAACTAAAGCAAACAAAAGAAGTATACTAATTGTATTTTTTGCAGGAGAAGAAAAAGGACTCTTAGGTTCAAAAAGTTTAGTTCAGAAATTAAAAAAAGAAGATTTTAATCTTTACACGCAATTAAATATCGAAATGATCGGTGTGCCAATGAAAAGAGAGTATCTAGCGTATATTACAGGTTTTGACAAATCGAATATGGCATCAAAAATAAACGAATACACAGGAAAAAATACAATTGGATTTTTACCAAAAGAAGCAGAATATAAATTGTTTTACAGATCTGATAATTATTCATTCTTTGAAGCTTTTGGTAAACCATGTCAATCCTTAAGTACTTTTGATTTTGAGAATTTTGATTTCTATCACCATGTTTCAGATGAGTTCAAACTAATGGATATTCCACATATTACTTCATTCACCCAAGATTTATTACCAGCAGTAACAAAAATTGCAGTTACGCCGACACAAGAAATTACCATGAATAAATAAGAGGTCGTTTTACTGCATTTGATTATTTTTGCTTCATGAAAAATATTATTGTTACCGGAACGAGTAGAGGAATAGGTTATGAGCTTGTGCCGCAATTTGCAAATGCAGGAAATCAGGTTTTAGCCATTTCAAGAAAAACACCTAAAATACTTTTGGAACACCCAAATGTAACTTGTTTATCAATTGATTTAGCAGATGAAAAAGCTTTGGAAGAAGTAGATCATTTTCTTTCTTCAACATGGAAAAAAGTTGATGCAGTTGTACATAATGCAGGCGCTTTACTTTTAAAACCTTTTGCAGAAACTACGCAGGCTGATTTTGAAAGTATTTACAAAGTGAATGTTTTTGCAGTTGCAAATCTTACCAGAATTTGTCTTCCGTATTTACAAAGCGGCAGTCATGTTGTTACGATCAGTTCAATTGGAGGCGTTCGCGGGAGTCTTAAATTTGCAGGACTTGCGACTTACAGCTCAAGTAAAGGTGCTGTAATTACTTTGACCGAGTTATTAGCAGAAGAATATAAAGAACAAGGTATTTCGTTTAATGTATTGGCTTTAGGTTCTGTTCAGACTGAAATGCTTTGCATGAAGCTTTCCCAGGATATCAAGCTCCAATTTCTGCAGAAGGAATGGCGACTTATATTTATGATTTTACATTGAATGGAAATAAATATTTTAACGGAAAGGTATTAGAAGTTTCATCTACGAATCCGTAATTAAGATTACTGTTTTTAACCCAAATCAAATAAATCTACTCTATGAAAAGAAAAATTACTATTCTTTTAGTTTCCTTATTCTTTGTTTCTTTCAATATGAAAATGGTCGCACAGTCATACAAATCTCAGGTTTTAAGTTTTTACAATTATGCTTTTCCAGAAAATTACATTCCAGCGGGATATTATAGTTACGGAGTTAAATTACATCTTTCTCCAGATTTAATAACTGTATTTATCGATGGAGAAAAAAAAGGAACTCGTCCGCCATTATCTTATAATGAGTTTTTTAAAGAAAAAGATTTACTGAGATCTATCATTGGTACGGATACCGAACCAGATCTTAAAGGACATCATATTCCAACTATAATGGAATTGGGTTATACACAAAGAGATGCTGAATCTAAAGATCATTTTATTTTAGATGTTTCCATAAAAAATATTGCTTACACAGCGAATATTAAAGAAACAACGACTAATGAACTTCCGTTTTCATATGAGATATTTTATAGATATGATGCCGTTTACAAAATAATAAACAGTCTGAGCAAGGAAGTAGTGATGGAAAAATCATTTAACGTTAAAGAGCAGACAAATGTTTCGGGTAGTTTTGAAGGTTTTAAGGTTGCTGGTAAAACCAGAGGCGAAATGGTTAATTACTTAACTGCAAATATTGACAGGGATTTACTTTATAATCAATTGGTTAAAAATATTCAACAAAATACAAGAGTGAGATTGGTTTCTTGGGTTGATATTGAATATTATCAAGACAGTTATTATTTTTCAAGAATTTCTAAGGAAGATAAAAACCCAATTTTTCTTAAATTAAACCAAGATGTTGATGTTCTTGAACAATGGTCTAAAGGAAAGGCAGAACCAATTTTAGATGATGCCCTTATTGCTTCAAACGGAGAATTTATCGAAAAAAATAGTTTAGTAATAAAAGACGAATCAAAACGTTTTCAGGATGAAACACGTTTAAAGAATTATGAAAATTTTCTAAACAAGAAAAAGGTTTTTACCGATTTTATTCTAAAAATGGAGCAATACTCAAAAGAATTAGATGAAAAGGATAAAGGACAAAAAGCGGCTTTGTGGGCTTGTTATATCAATATCGCGTCTAGTTTTGAACTTTTAAACAATCCGAAAAGCAGTTTAGAATATATTCAAAAAGCATATGCTTTAAAATACCAAGAAGGTAAAGTAAGAAGTATTGAAGAAGGAGTAAAAGCCAGAGAAGCCAAACGAAATGCGTTTTTTGATGCAGACTGGTGAGATTAAAAAAGACGTAAACAGTCAATATTTTAAATATTTAACTTTATAAAAATATATTTCGAAGTATTTTTGAGTTAGTCAAACTACATTATCTTGAGCGAAACTTTAGCTAAATATATTCCCGAATATGCGGTAAAACCCGTTTTTGATTTGATAGTGGCCAATCAGGTGCACTTGAAAATTGTAAACGAACGTCAGACGCGTCATGGTGATTATAGAAGAGGGCCAAGCGGTAAACATGAAATTACGGTTAATGCAAGCTTGAATAAATACAGGTTTATGATTACGCTGATTCATGAGATCGCACATTTAGTTGCTTTTGAAAAATTTGGGCGAAATATAAAACCTCACGGGAACGAATGGAAATATACTTTCCAGCGTTTAATGGTGCCGTTTATCAGGCCGGAAATATTTCCAAGTCAGATATTGCCTTTATTGGCAAGGCATTTTAAAAACCCTTCAGCAAGCAGTGATACCGATACCACTTTGTCTTTGGCATTAAAACAATTCGATGCGGACAACGATAAGAATTATGTTTTTGAAATCCCTTTTGGAAGTGTTTTCAGAATCAAAAACGGAAAAGTATTCAAGAAACTGGCCGTAAGAACTAAACGTTTTGAATGTATCGAAATAAGCTCTGGAAAAACGTATCTTTTTAATCCAAATGCGGAAGTGGAGCTGATGAGTTAAATTGCAATCACTAAACCTCGGAGAAATTCCAAATTCTAATTCGAATGAAATTCCAATAAAAAAAAATCCAAATTCCAATTCGGATGAAATTCTAATAAAAAATTCCAAATTCCAATTTAAGAAACTCAATAAAAAATCCCAAATTCCAATTTGAACAGTTGGAATTTGGGATTTTTATTGAACTTCCAGTTATTGGAATTTGGATTTTTTTTATTGGAATTTAAAAAGATCTAGCCTTTCAAATAAGCTTCTCTAACTTTTTTAAAGAGGTTAGAAGAGTAAACAAATTTGACAATATCTTTATTGTCGGTTACGAAAATTTCTTCCTTAGTTCCCTGCCACGCTTTTACACCTTTTTTCAAGAAAACGATGTTCTCTCCAATTTCCATTACAGAATTCATATCGTGTGTGTTAATTACAGTTGTGATGTTGTATTCTTCTGTAATTTCCTTAATAAGGTTGTCAATCAATGTCGAAGTGTTTGGATCTAAACCTGAGTTTGGCTCATCACAAAACAAATATTTTGGATTGTTTACAATTGCACGCGCAATCGCAACACGTTTCTGCATACCTCCTGAAATCTCTGAAGGCAGTTTTTTATGCGCTTCAACTAGATTTACTCTTTCTAATACAAAATCAACTCTTTCTTTGATTTTTGCTTTATTATCATTGGTAAACATCTTTAAAGGGAAAGCAACATTCTCTTCAACAGTCATAGAGTCGAATAGGGCACTTCCTTGAAAAACCATTCCAATTTCAGTTCTTAGTTCTCTTTTTTCATCTGGATTTAATTCAGAATAAACTCTTCCGTCAAATTCAATTGTGCCTGAATCTGGCGTATGAATCCCTAATAGAGTTTTTAATAAAACGGTTTTTCCAGATCCACTTTGTCCAATAATCAAGTTGGTTTTGCCAGATTCAAAAACTGTCGAAACACCTTTTAAAACCTTACTGTCACCAAATGATTTTTCTATGTTTTTTACTTCTATCATTATCCTAATAATAATTGAGTTAGTATATAATTAAAAAGAATGATACAAACAGATGTCCATACAAACGATACCGTACTTGCTCTACCAACTTCAAGTGCACCGCCTTTCATATAATATCCATGAAAAGAGGGAATAGTAGCCAATAACATTGCAAATATTAAAGTTTTAATAAAAGCATATGTAATGTGAAACGGAATAAATTCCATTTGAGCACCTTGAATAAAGTCTTGACTAGTTGAAAATCCGCCATATGCACAAGCAAGCCATCCACCAAAAACACCCAGAAACATACTAATTCCGATTACGAAAGGATACATTAATAAAGCTACTATTTTTGGAAAAACAAGGTAGTTTAATGAATTAACACCCATAACTTCTAAAGCATCAATTTGCTCCGTTACACGCATTGTACCAATACTTGATGTAATATAAGACCCCATTTTTCCGGCCATAATTACCGAAATAAAAGTTGGGGCAAATTCTAAAATTACAGATTGACGTGTAGCAAAACCAATTAAATATTTTGGAATTAAAGGATTGGTTAAGTTTAAGGCCGTTTGAATGGCAACAACTCCTCCAATAAAAAAAGATATAAAGCAAACGATACCAAGAGAATCGATAATTAAATCATCGATTTCTTTGAAAATCAAATTTTTCATAACAGGCCATTTAGTCTGTTTATTAAAAATTTCTTTAAGCATTAAAAAATATCTTCCTATTTGGGATAAATAACGAATTAGCATCATAAGTTTTAGAAATATTGGCTAAATTAAGGATTAGTTTACAGTTTACCGTTTCACTTAGCAGTTTTTTAATTTTTTTAAGATTAAAAAAGCTTTTGTTTCATTTTTTGCAAACGGTAATTTCTAATAAATTTAGCTTGTTCTTGGGTAACGAGTAAGGGAGTTTTAGCTTTTTTAGCTTTCAAAAAACCATTAATATAATCTAAAAAGAGAAGTGGCTTTTTCTTCATCATCGCCAGTTTTGCCGAAGCAATTGCTGTGATCCAGAAACCGTAGCCTAAAGTATAAAAAGCTTCACCTTGTTTATAACGTGCTGTTTTGTTGTAGTTTGCGCCAGTTGGTTTTAAATGTTTTACATGTAAAGATTCGTCTGTGACAATTTTCCAACCGTAAAATTTACAAAGTAATTCATCTACTGTGTCCCAGCCCATTGCAGGTTTTAAACCGCCAATCTGCTGAAAAGTTCTCGCACGATAAGCTTTTAAAGCACCGCGGATATGATCTTTATCCGTTAGGTTTTCTAAAACCCATTCACCGTTTTTATCTATATAACAAAATCCACCTGCCATTCCGATTTTTGAATCAGATTCGAAATGTTTGATTATAGTTTCAAAATAATTTGGAGGAAAAATTAAATCACCATCTATTTTTACAATAATGTCGTAATTGGAATCCAACGTTTCAAAACCTTTCTGAAAAGCCTGAATCACTTTGCTTCCCGGTAAATGAATCGCATCTGAAGTTTTGTTTACAACAGAAATAAACGGATTTTCCTTTGCAAAACCCAATACAACTTCTTCTGTTTTATCGGTCGAATTATCGTTTACAACCACAACTTTTGATGGCAGAACAGTCTGTGAAACCAAAGATTGTAAAGTCAAGCCAATAAGTTCTTGCTCGTTGTGCGCGGGAATAACGATGTAATACTTCATTTTAAATTCCAATTTTTTAAATTCCAAATTCCAAAAAATAAAATAAATTCCAATCTTCTAAAATACCAAATTCCAATACTTAAAGTAAATTCCAATTTTTAAAAATTCCAAATTCCAATTTAACCAGTTTTAAATTGGAATTTGGAATTTGCTTTTTGAAATTTATCCCATTTTGGAATTTGGAATTTATTTTTGGAATTTGCCGTTAGGCTCTCTCAGCAAGCAACAATATAATATCGAGGAGTGAAATATCTCAATAAGGGTCTGAATCCGAATTTTTTTACTGGGTGCGTAAACTGTAAACGATCTGTTATTTTCCAGCCTGTTTTTTCTAAAAGCCAGTCTAACTGCCAGTCCTCAAATTCATGGTAATGTCTGTCCCACATATCAGTTTTAGAACGATATGCTGGCGAAAACCATAAACGTAACGGAATTGAAATTAACAATTTATCACATTTTACGTTTTGTAAAATTGTGTATGGATTTAGCAAATGTTCGAAAATTTCAAAAGCAGTAAAAACACTATATTCCTCTGTTTGTAAAGCGGTTTGATCGTTGTCTAAATCTTCGCCTTTTGTGTTTTTTACCGTATAGCCATTTTCTTCCATTATTTTAGAAAACGGATTGGGTACACCAAAATCAAAAATTACTTCTGATGTGTTAACATGCTTTTGTAAAAATTCTAAAGTAAGTTTGAATCTTTTATTCGGAAACGTTTTCTCGTACATTATATATGTTTTAAGCAACAAAGGCGCAAATATACAAAGTTATCCTCTTTCTTGTTTTTTTAATTGGAATGAAAATAGAAGTGTTTTAATGGAAGTTTGAAATCAATCTCTCGCAAAGACGCGAAGTCGCAAAGTTTTTATCAAAAAAATAACCATATAAGTGATATAAGATATTTTAAGTTTTCACTTAATTGAACTTATATCACTTTTATGGTTTAATAAACTATGCGAGATTATTTCACTCAAGATTATCTAAAAACTTTTTTAGTAGCGATACACAAAAGCATTAATATTCATTCCGGCTCCAACCGAAGCAAAAATAATAACATCGCCTTTGTTGATTTCGTGATTTTCAATTTTCCCCTGAAGAATCAAATCGTATAAAGTAGGAACTGTCGCTACACTGCTGTTTCCTAAATCGTGAATGCTCATTGGCATAATATCTTTAGGTGCCGTTTTATCGTATAATTTGTAGAAACGTTCGATAATAGCTTCGTCCATTTTTTCGTTTGCCTGATGAATCAAGATTTTTTTAACCTCGTCAATTCCAATACCACTTTGATCTAAACAGCTTTTCATAGCGCACGGAACATTGCTAAGAGCAAATTCGTAAATTTTACGTCCGTACATTTTGATGTATTTAATATCTGGATCTAAATCTGGATTATAAGATTTTCCAAAATATAGATAATTTGCTTCGTCGTTAGCGTAAGTAGCACTTTCATAAGATAATAACCCAGCTTCATCAGTAGAGGCTTCTAAAATTGAAGCACCTGCACCATCAGAATAGATCATTGAGTCACGATCATGATCGTCGACAACTCTAGATAAAGTTTCAGCTCCAATCACTAAAACTCTTTTTGCCATTCCTGATTTGATGAATGCATTGGCTTGTAAAACTCCTTCAATCCAGCCCGGACATCCAAAAAGAATATCATAGGCAACACATTTAGGGTTTTTAATGGCTAATTTATTTTTAACTCTTGTAGCTAAACTTGGTAAAATATCTGTTTGATGCGTTCCTGTTTTTACGTCACCAAAATTGTGAGCAAAAATAATGTAGTCTAAAGTTTCAGCATCGATTCCGGCATTTGCAATTGCTTTTTCGGTCGCAAAAAATGCTAAATCAGATGCAGTGTATTCAGGTTCTGCATAACGACGATTTTCAATTCCGGTAATACCTTTGAACTTTTTAATTACAACTTCGTTAGGGTAACCAAATGGAGTTCCATCTTCATTTAAAAAAATATGTTTATCAAAGTCTGTGTTCTTTACTTCTAAATTAGGAATATAGCTCCCAATTCCAATAATTTTTATTTTCATTTCTTTCCTTAAATTATCCGATAAATTTCATGCTAAAGTATAAATAAAAACATGATAACTATCATAAAAAATACTATGCACGCATATAATTATGAATAAACGATTTTTTTAGTAATATATTGTTTATTTTTTAATGATTTTTTAATTTTTCCGAGATTTCAAACGATTGAAGGAAAAGTGCGGAAAAAAAGTTTTTTTGTTTCAGGTTTCAGTTTACGGTTGAACTTGAAACTTGAAACCTGAAACAAAAATAAACCAAAAACAAAAAAAAAACAAAACCCGACAAGTTTTTAAAATCTGTCGGGTTTTAGAATTTTATTTTGATAGAAAATTTGTTTGTTAATTTTCCATGTATGCTTCAATAGGAGCACAGTCGCAAACTAAGTTTCTGTCACCATAAGCATCATCTACACGACGAACAGATGGCCAGAATTTATTTTCAGCGATGTATTCTAACGGATAAGTCGCTTTTTCTCTAGTATAAGGGAAAACCCAATTATCAGTAGTTAACATTGCCAATGTGTGCGGTGCATTTTTCAATACATTGTTTTTATCATCAGCTGTTGCGGCTTCAATCTCTTTTTCTGATTGAGATAAGAGCATCACAAAAACGATCTAATTCTGCTAAATCTTCAGATTCAGTTGGTTCGATCATTAAAGTTCCTGCTACAGGGAAAGAAACTGTTGGAGCGTGGAAACCGTAATCCATTAAACGCTTCGCGATATCACCAACTTCAATTCCATTTTCTTTAAATGAACGGCAATCTAAAATCATTTCGTGAGTCGCTCTTCCACATTCTCCTGTATAAAGAATTGGATAGTGTCCTTCGAAACGCGCTTTCATGTAGTTAGCATTTAAAATAGCGTGTTCTGTAGCGCTTTTTAATCCTTCAGCACCCATCATTGTGATGTAGCCGTAAGAAATTAAACATACCAAAGCAGATCCGTAAGGTGCAGATGAAATCGCTGTAATAGCTTGTTCACCGCCTACTTTTAAGATCGGGTTCGTTGGTAAAAACGGAACTAGTTTTTCGTTTACACAAATTGGTCCAACTCCAGGTCCACCTCCTCCGTGAGGAATAGCGAAGGTTTTGTGTAAGTTTAAGTGACAAACGTCAGCACCAATTGTAGCAGGATTTGTTAATCCAACTTGCGCGTTCATGTTTGCACCATCCATATATACTAATCCGCCATTGTAGTGGATTAATTTTGTAATTTCAATAATTGAAGATTCAAAAACTCCGTGAGTAGAAGGATACGTTACCATTAAACAAGATAAGTCATCTTTGTGCTCAATTGCTTTTTCTCTTAAATCTTCTACGTCAATATTTCCTTCTGGAGTTGTTTTAGTGACAATAATTTTCATTCCGGCCATCGCCGCAGAAGCAGGATTTGTTCCGTGAGCAGATGAAGGAATCAAACATACATTACGGTGACCTTCGTTTCTTGACAAATGGTAAGCGCGAATAGCCATTAAGCCTGCATATTCTCCTTGAGCTCCTGAGTTTGGCTGTAATGTTGTTCCAGCAAATCCAGTAATTACATTTAATTGCTCCTCTAATTTTTTAAGCATCGTGATATAACCTTCAGCTTGTTCAACTGGTGCAAAAGGGTGAATGCTGTTCCAGTTTGGCATTGATAAAGGAAGCATTTCTGAAGTCGCGTTTAATTTCATCGTACAAGAACCTAATGAGATCATCGAATGATTCAACGATAAATCTTTACGCTCTAATTTTTTGATGTAACGCATGATCTGACTTTCCGAATGATGATTGTTGAATACATCATGCGTTAAGAAAGACGACGTTCTTTCTAATGAAGCTGGTAATTGACTAGCCTCAGTTAATTCAGAAACAGTAAAAGTTTCTTTTCCTAAAGCTTCAGCAAAAATCGCAATAATTTGATTGATGTCGGCAATTGAAGTTGTTTCGTTGAATGAGATCGAAATGGTATCTGCATCAACATAGAAGAAGTTTACTTCATTTTTCTCCGCAATAGCTTTTACTTTTTGAGCATCTGCTTTTACTAAAATAGTATCAAAGTAAGCCGTATTGGTTTGATAAACTCCTAATTTATTTAAAGCTTCAGCGACAGTAACTGCAGATGCGTGAACTTTGCCTGCAATATATTGTAAACCTTTTGGTCCGTGGTAAACCGCATACATTCCGGCCATAACAGCTAATAAAACCTGAGCCGTACAAATATTTGAAGTTGCTTTTTCACGTTTAATATGCTGTTCACGAGTTCCTAAAGCCATACGTAAAGCGCGATTTCCGTTTACGTCGATAGAAACTCCAATAATACGACCTGGCATAGAGCGTTTGTATTCGTCTTTAGTGGCAAAAAAGCAGCGTGAGGACCACCATAACCCATTGGTACACCAAAACGTTGTGAAGTTCCAACCACTACTGCGGCTCCCATTTCTCCCGGAGAAGTTAAGGCGACTAGAGATAAAATATCTGCGAGCAAAGGCAACTTTAATTTCATTTTCTTTTGCTTTAGCAACAAAATCACTGTAATCGTTTACCTGACCATATTTTCCTGGGTATTGTAAAATAGCTCCAAAAAACTCATTTGAAAAATCAAATGTTTCATGGTTTCCAACAACTAATTCAATTCCAACTGGAGTTGAACGTGTTTGAAGTACCGATAAAGTTTGTGGTAAAATTTCTTCAGAAACGAAGAATTTGTTTGTATTGTTTTTCTTTTGGTCACGTGTACGAACGTCAAACAACAAAGCCATCGCTTCTGTCGCGCAGTTCCTTCGTCAAGTAAAGATGCATTGGCAATTTCCATTCCTGTTAATTCAATAACAGTAGTCTGGAAATTTAAAATCGCTTCTAGACGACCTTGAGCAATTTCTGCCTGGTAAGGTGTGTAAGCTGTATACCATCCTGGATTTTCAAAGATATTTCTTTGAATTGGAGCCGGAACAATAGTTGGATGATAACCCAAACCAATATAAGATTTGAATACTTTATTTTTCTTTCCTAGTTCCTGAATATGATTTGCAAATTCGTATTCCGTCATTGCAGGATCCAAATTCAAAGGCGCTTTTAAACGAATATCGTCCGGAAGGGTTTCATAAACAAGTTGTTCAATAGATTCAACACCAATTGTTTGTAACATGTGTTGAAGATCTGTTTCTCTTGGACCAATGTGTCTTAAAGCAAAAGCATCTGTTTTCATTTGTAGCAGTCTATTTTTTAAAGATCAAAAGTAATTTGCCGAGTGTTTTATACGATTTCACAAGGTTTATTACATTTTATAGTAAATGTGTTGTTTTTTTGTGGCGCAAAATTAAGTATTATTAATAATTTAATGGGTATTTTTAACTTCAATTTTTATCAAATTTCTAACTAAAGAGTTGATTTGTTACCAATTGATTAGATTTGAGGCATGAAACTTCTAAAACAAATAGTTGATTTTTATTTAAACAGCAGTATTCACGTGGCTTTATCGTGTTATGCTTTGGTCCGAATTACATTTTACTTCTTTCATATTCAGTATGATGAGCCAATGGCTTTATTCGTTTTTTTCGGAACAATTGTAGGATATAATTTCGTAAAGTACGATGCTTTAGTTCGCGTTAAGAAAAAACCAATCGGACTGCAGTTGAAAATAATTGCTATTTTGAGTTTCATTTCGTCGCTATTAGTAGGATATTATTTTTTCCATCTCAAGCGAATTACCCAAATCGTCTCTGTTGTAATTTTTGCCATAACGGCACTTTATACTTTACCCTTTTTTCCGAATAGAAAAAACGCCAGAAACTGGGCAGGAGTAAAAATCTATATTGTTTCGCTTTGCTGGGTAGGAGCGACTTTGGTTTTGCCTTACATAAATGCCGAAGTTCCCTTTACAGCCAACTTTTTTATAAAATGCGTACAGCGATTTGTTTTAGTTTTTGTACTGATTTTAGTTTTTGAAATTTTGGATCTGGCGAATGACGATCCGCATTTAAAAACTGTACCGCAAACTATCGGCGTTAAGCGTACAAAGATTTTAGGATTTTCACTTTTGGTTCCGTTTTGGGTTCTAGGTATTTTAAGTTTTACCCTCCACGATCTTATCATCAATTTAATAATGGTCGTGACTTTGATGTTGTTTATTCTTTTTGCCAATACAAACCGCTCCAAATATTATACTTCTTTTTGGGTCGAAAGCGTTCCCATTTTTTGGTGGTTAATGATTGCGTTACTATAGTAAAAGATCTCAAGTTTCTAAATGATTTGGGCGTGCCACCATCTTGATAAAAGGGCAAATTTACTTTGCGCTTATACGCCCTTTTATTAAGATGCTGTCGGGCTATCCGCGCTACTTCGGTAGCATGCTACTATCCCTCACGCAAAACGTAAAATGAGGGAAATTCATTTTTAAAATATATTAGAGTATTGTCAATGCTTTCAAACTGTACACAACGTTTCCCGCGGTTGAAACCGCGCGCTATGTTTGAAATTAGAATTTGAAAAATAAATTTTAATTGAATTTATTTTTGAATTGCCTCCAGCTTTAGCTGGAGGTAAAAGAAATCTTCAATAAGGGCTTTAGCCAAATGACAAAGTTCGGCTAAAGCCAAGAAATAATCTATTATAATTTATCCTACAGCTAAAGCTGGAGGCAATTGAAATTATTTTTTTAATCTGCTCAATCTGTTGAATCTGCGAGAGAAAAAATCATTTCGTTTTCTGTTCCGCCAAAGCTTTATTCAATTCCGCTTTAGCTTCATTTAATTTTTTCCTTTTTTTGTCGATTTTTTCTTGACTTTCTTTGTCTTTAATCGCTTCGTTTAAATCAGCAGTTCTTTCCTTGACTTTTTGTTGTTTTTCTTTTACTTTTTTGTCCAGATCTTTGTTGACTGTTTTGGTGGTGCAGTTTTTCTTGGTTTCTGCAATAGCTTCTTCAATACCTTTTATTTGGTTTTGATTTCCTGCTTTCTTAGCGGCAGTCAATTTGGTATTTAATTCACATAATTTTCTTTCACATCCCTTTAAGGTTGTACAATTGCTTTGAGCAAATCCAACAATAGAAAAGGCGAAAAAGGCTATCGATAAAACTTTAGTTTTTAATTTCATAAGTCTGATTTTAAGTTAGATACTTTTCTTAAAAGTAAGAAATATATTTTAAATCTGTTTTTCTGAGACTTCTTTGAGTACCTTGTTCCTGTCCAAAAGAAATTGATTCAGATGTTTTTTCAGAAATAAAGCATCAAATAATCTTCCGACAATTCCAAATGGAGTTTCATATTGTAATTTGTCTCTCATAATTGTGATTCCATTTTCTTCCTCAAAAAAATGTTCATGTTTGAAAGATTTAAATTTGCCGTGTTCCATTTCATCCACAAAATAGTCATACAAATCCATTTTGGTAATTCGGCTTTTGTGCGTGAGATAAAAACCGAAATGGTTCCCGCGCCAAGTTACTGTTTCGTGTAAATTAATCAAACCAGATGTTACGCCCGCAATTGCTTTTTCATTGGATTCACTTGCAGATTGTTGATGGATATCTATGTTTCTTGATGCATCAAAAACGATTTGTTTTGGTGCGTTTATTTTGGTTGTGAGGTTTATGGTTGTCATGATTGATCAACGTATTTCAAGTCCCAGCGGGACGTCATATTTATAGATTTATAGTTGCTATTGGAATAAAGCCCCATTAGGGGCGAAATGTTTTAGAAGTAATCAGAAAGCAAAGATGTCGCTCCGCTGGAGCTTAAATGAACGACGCATTTTTTATCTTTTCTATAAACATTATACTCCGCTGGAGCTTTAAAAGAATCTTATTTTACATTTTCTTCCTTACTTTTAAAATTTAACTTAAAAAATAATCCGGTAAGAATCGATGAAATGGAATAAGATAAAGCAATGTCAAACCACATGAATCCTCTCATGAGTGAGGAAGTTATAAAAATGCCAATCTGTGTTTTGTGTTTTCATTTGTTTACTAAATTTTTAAATGCATTATCAATATCTCCAAACTTAAACTGAAATCCATTGTCTAAAAGTCGTTTCGGAACTACATTTCTGCTTTTTAAAACCAATTCCGTTTCTGTACGAATGAAGAAAGATCCAATTTCTAACAAAAAAGTACTCATCGGAATTCCGAACGGAAAACCAACTGCTTTTCGGAGTTTCTGCATAAAATCAGTATTACGAACTGGTTGTGGAGAAACGACATTTATAACTCCAGAAATTTCCTTTTGAAGAATAAAATCAACAGAATTCGCAAAATCTTCTTCGTGAATCCAGCTTATGAATTGATTTCCGTTACCTTGTTTTCCTCCAAAACCAATTTTCGCCAAAGTCTTTAGCGGAATAAAAGCACCTCCATCTTTACCTAAAACGATAGAAGTTCGCAAAGCAGTTTTTAGAGTATTTGGCGTTTCAGTTTTAAAGAACGCTTTTTCCCAAGACAAAGCGACGTTTATAGAAAAATCATTTCCAACTTCGCCATCCGTTTCATCCATTTGTTTATCCAAAGAAAAACGATAAATAGTTGAAGTTGATGAATTCAACCAATGTTTCGGTGGATTTTGACAATTCAAAACGGCTTTGTTTAAAATCTTCGTGCTTTCAATTCGAGATAAAAGAATCTCTTTTTTATTTTCCTTTGTATAACGGCAATCAACAGATTTTCCGGCAAGATTAATTAAAACGGTGGCGTTTTCTAATTCTTTTTCCCAGCCAGAAAAACTTCTGGCGTTCCAGTTTACATATTTGATTCCGTCAATTGTCTGAGATTTTCCACGGGTCAGAATTACAATTTCGTCAAATTTATCTTTGAAATGTTGGATTAAAACCTGTCCTAAAAATCCTGTTCCGGTCGCGATGATGAGTTTTTTCATGATGTTGATTTTTTTGCCACGAATTGCACAAATTTCCGCTAATTTTTTCCGTCAGGATTGTAAAATCTCATTCGTGAAAATTCGTGTAATTAGTGGCAAATCTTAATTTAAAATAAATAGCAAAGCAATAATTCGATACAGAATCCAGGTGTAAGATAGATAAAAAGGAAGTTTTAAAATTTTTACTCTTCTAAAATGTTCCAAAAACATAATCAAAACCGTAACTGCAAACCAGCCTAAAATGATCATTTGAGGAAGCTGGAAAAACTGACCTAAAATTAAAATTGGGATCAAAATTAAACTTCCCATTAAAGAAACTGTCATTACATTTCCAGCATAATTGATAATCGTTTGTTTATCGAACTTCAAAAGAAATAAACTTTGAAAAATAATTTGGCCAAACGCTAAAATCACTTCTCTTAAAATAGTAGATTTAGGTAAATTCGGAATCAAATCAGCATATTTAAATAAAATAAAACTGGTCAGCGTTAATGCAAATCCGAGAAAAAGAAATCTATATTTATAATTAAAATCAGGAGTGCATTGCAGTTTGTTTTCTTCTTTTACAACTCCTGGGATAATTACTTTTCTATTGTATGAAACAAAAGAATACATTTTTTTCAGGATGAAATGAATTGGCTTTAGAGTTGCAGTTTTTTCAATTAAAGGAAAAGAAAATCCAATCACTTTTATCAAACTATCAATTCCGTAAGTAACCGTTTTTGACGTGTTATCAATTAACGCAATTTCATTTGGAGCGCGTTTTAAGTCTACAAAACTTTGTTCTTCAGCAGATAATTGGCAATAAGATTTTCTTCCGTTTTCGTCAAGCATACCGCTTTTTACAAAACCGGTTGTATATAAATTGCAAAGCGGACAATCTTCATCATAAAGTAAGGTTTGGTTTTCTAACGTTTTCATGATTTTTGGTTTTAAGGATAATAATTTGATTAGTACATTTCTTCTAAAACAGGAATTGATTGTAATTTTCTTTTATTTTTAACCGTAATTTTTGAGCCTTTTGCTAAGAATACAGAAATTGGTTTTGCATCTTGCAGAAATCCAAAATCGGTTCCGTACGTTTTTTCGAAATCAATTTCAATGTTATGATTTAAAACTTCCAATTGTTCCCATCTCGGATGCGTTACTTCATATTCAAAAGTCATTTCGTCGTCGATTTTTGTGTATCCAAAATAATGTTCTGTAATAAACTCAGCTTCAGAATCGACCTTAATTTCTGTTAGAGTATTTTTGGTTTCTAATTGAATCGTGTTCCATTTTTTGTCATTCTTCCATTGATAAATAAAAGTATTGGTGTTTTCATTCTCAATGATTTCATGTCTCATTTTTTGTGTTTCATAATGTTCCTGATACAACGTATTCGCAATAAATGTGATCGCTTTTTTAGGAACAATTTCTTTAATAAAAACTACACCGCGCCTCCATTCTCCGTTTTCAAAACGTTTTACATAGAATCTCAAATTTACCTCTTCAAAATCTACATGAAACGGAACTTTCAATCCTAAAACTTTGGTGTTTTTAAACATAAATCCCGCCAAACTCACATAACATTTGTTGTTCCAAATATCGATTTCAGTTCCTGCAGGAAGATATTTTTCTAAAATTGCAAGCATCAACTTCATAATTGAAAAGTGCTAAATTTTTCCATTCTGCTTTTAAGAAGTTCATTTGTGGGCTTTTTTATAGATTACTATTGAAAGATAAATAGCTAGTATTGTGGGAATAGCGAATACAAAAGAAGTTTTGAGACTGAGGGGTAAAATGGGATTGATGTACACCATCACGAAATATAAAATCACTCCAAGTATATAATATTGAATGCTTTTGTCACGAGGATTATCGATTAACATACACCCGCCAATAGTAATTTGAAAGAGACCAGTTAAAATACTGAATAATAAGCCATAACCGAATAGTTCGCCAAAATTCTCATCGTTTATATAGCCAATAGGAATTAAAATGGCAGGAATACCAACAAAGAAATAATTTAATAAATTAATGTTTCTCATAGTTATTGATTGTTTTAAACTTTCAGAAAAAAATGAAAGTTTTAATTAAATTTTTTTACTTCATGATTTTTAAGACAAGCTTAGCAAGCCAGTTGTCGTTAAATTCAGTCATTTTGTCCAACATATTATCTGCTTTTAAAACAAAATCATACAGTTTAGTAGTTTGATCTACAAAGTGTTTTTCCTCAGCCGAATCTTTTGCTTCGATTGTCGAAACTTCTTTTAAGATTTTAAGGGCAGGTTTAATTTCTCTTTTGCTTCTTTCTCTTGAAATTTTAACTGCTAATTCGTCTAAATCTTTTTCAGCAGTAAAAAACTCTTTTCTTTCTCCAGCTTTGTATTCTTTATAAACAATTCCCCAATCCATTAAAGCTCTTAGGTTCATGCTGGCGTTTCCGCGTGAGATTTGCAATTCGTCCATAATGTCTTCCATCGAAACAGCTTCGTTTGAGACCATTAATAAAGCGTGGATTTGTGCCATCGTTTTATTAATTCCCCACTGAGAACCTAATGCTCCCCAGGTTTGTACAAACTTATTTTTTGCTTCTTTGAATTCCATGGATCAAATGTAAGCAAAAGTTTTTAAACTTTCAAAAGTAATTGAAAGATATTTAACGAATTATAAAGTTATGTTAATTCAGGTCTTGAATTTTTGATTAACTAATGAGAAGGATATTTTTGTAAAAATCACATTTATGGAATTATACTACACCTTTTCAGTACTTATCGTACTGGCTTCTTTCTTCGCCTATTTAAATTTAAGATTTTTAAAACTCCCAGGAACTATTGGGATTATGATTATTGCCATGCTGGTTTCAGTAGGAATTCGTCTTTTAGGAGATTCTTATTTCCCTGCAACCACAAAACACTTTTTTGATTTAATAAAAGAATTCGACTTCAACGAAATCCTGATGGGAGCAATGTTGAATTTTCTTTTGTTCGCAGGTGCACTGCACGTGAACATGTCTGATCTTAAAGAACAAAAAGTTCCCATTATGATTTATTCTACGGTCAGCGTAGTATTGTCAGCATTAATAATTTCGGTACTGCTTTTTTATATCGCGCCTTTTTTCGGTATAAAAATTCCTTATATATTTTGTTTGGTTTTTGGAACGTTAATTTCTCCAACCGATCCAATTGTGGTGTTGGGGGTTCTAAAACAAGCTAGAGTTCCTAAAAGAATAGAAACTAAAATTGTTGGTGAATCCTTATTTAATGATGGAGTAGCGGTAGTAATGTTTGCCGTTGTTTTAAAAATGGCAACTGACCCAACGTTTGACATGAGTTTTGGTTCTATCGCCTGGCTGTTTGCAAAAGAAGGAATCGGCGGACTTTTACTAGGGGCTTTTCTTGGATTTACGGCATCAAGAGTAATGAAGAAAATCGATGATTATAAAGTTTCTGTTTTAATCACGCTTTCTATCGTTATGGGAGGATTTTTGATTGCCCAAAGTTTGCACGTTTCTAGTCCGCTGGCAATGGTTGTTGCGGGATTGATCATTGGGAATTATGGTAAAAAAGTGGCAATGAGCGAAGTGACTCAGGATTATTTAGGTAAATTCTGGGAACTTATTGATGAAATTCTAAATGCTATTTTATTCCTCTTTATTGGTTTCGAATTATTGTTACTGCCAGATTTAAATAAACAATTAGTAACAGGTTTTGTGGCTATTTTTATAGTGCTTTTTGCGAGAATTTTTTCTATCGTTTTACCTTGGAAATTCTTTGATATCTTTAAGTTCTTCGGAATCAAATCTGCCTACAATAAAGGTTCTTTGATGGTATTGGTTTGGGGAGGAATTCGCGGTGGGGTTTCTATCGCTTTGGTACTTTCTATGCCAGAAGGCGAATATAAAAACCTGCTTTTGGAGGTAACTTATATTGTGGTGCTATTTTCAATTGTGGTGCAAGGACTTACTGTTGGAAAATTAGCGAAAAAGGTTTTGGAGAAAGAGTAGAGAAAATAGAATCAAGAGAATAGAATTAAGATTTTTGATTTTTAAATTATTTAATTTTCAACAACTCCCATAGGGGCGAAATATTATAGATAAAATTTGTTGATTTATGTAAAATAGCCCCATCGGGGAAAATATATCGCTCCGATGGAGCTTTCGTTTAAAATCCTAATATTTTCTTTCTATAAATATTTTGCTCCGCTGGAGCTCTTAATAACTTTTTAAATTATTTAATTTTCAACAAGTCCCATAGGGGCGAAATATTTATAGATAAAATTTGTTGATTTATGTAAAACAGCCCCATCGGGTGAAATATGTCTCTCTGATGGAGCTTTCGTTTAAAATCCTAATAATTTTCTTCTATAATATTTTGCTCCGCTGGAGCTCTTAATAACTTTTTTAAATTATTTAATTTTCAACAAGTCCCATAGGGACGAAATATTTATAGATAAAATTTGTTGATTTATGTAAAACAGCCCCATCGGGGTGAAATATGTCTCTCTGATGGAGCTTTCGTTTAAAATCCTAATAATTTTCTTCTATAATATTTTGCTCCGCTGGAGCTCTTAATAACTTTTTTAAATTATTTAATTTTCAACAAGTCCCATAGGGACGAAATATTTATAGATAAAATTTGTTGATTTACGTAAAATAGCCCCATCGGGGTGAAATATATCGCTCTGATAGAGCTTTCGTTTAAAATCCTAATATTTATCTTTCTATAAATATTTTGCTCCGCTGGAGCTCTTAATAACTTTCTTTTATCGTTTATCTTCCTTTGAATAATTTGATGGACCATTTACATCAATTGTATTTCCTAATAATCGAGGTTCTCTATTTCTTAAAACATCAAAAAAGGATTTGAAAACAGATCCATATTCTCTAAAACGAACATAATTATAGCCCAAATAATTTCCTCTATTAGCAGAGTATCCAGCCGATTTAATTCCGAGTTTCTGTCCAATATAGATGGCTCGGTTTAGATGATATTCCTGAGTTATTAAAGTGGCTTTTTTAATCTTGAAAATATGTTTCGCGCGATACATCGTCGAATAAGTATCAAAACCTGCATAGTCAATAAATATCTTCGTGGTATCGACTCCGTGAGTGTAACAATAATTTTTCATAACTGTTAATTCATCATATTCTTCTCGGCCGTTATCGCCAGAAAGTAGAATTTTATTGATTCGTTTTGCTTTCCAAAGTAAAATCCCTGCATCCAAACGATCTTTTAAATATTTGCTTGGCTGGTTTCCATTAATTCCCGCACCAAATATAATTCCCACATCGTTTTTTGGAAATTTTTTAAGTGAATGGTGAATGTATTTCTTGGTCGAAGATTTCACATAATAATTTACGGAAACAATGGCAACTAATCCAATAATTGCTAGGTAAAGGAAGATTTTTAAATATTTTTTCAAAGTTGTTTTTTGTAAGATTAGATTTAAAATACGAAGATAGCCAATTTTATTTTCAGACAAAATCAAATTAAAAATCCGAAGTATTTCTACTTCGGATATAATCTAAAATCTAAGATCTGAAATCTTAAAATTATAACAATCCTGCTCTCTTCAATAAAGCTTCCGGTTTTGGTTCTTGACCTCTAAAACGTTTGTATAAAGTCATTGGGTGTTCTGTTCCTCCTTTAGAAAGAACATTGTCTTTGAATTTCTTTGCCACTTCTTCATTGAAAATACCGTTTTCCTGAAAATATTCAAAAGCATCAGCATCCAAAACTTCTGCCCATTTGTAGCTGTAATATCCAGAAGAATAACCGCCTTGGAAAATATGAGAAAAGGCAGTACTCATCGCATTTTCTTTTACATCAGGATACAATTGTGTATTCGCAAATTGTTCTGTTTCGAAAGTTTTTAAATCTGTAATTGAAGTTGGATCTTGTCCGTGCCAAGCCATGTCTAAAAGTCCAAAACTTAATTGACGTAAAGTTGCTAAACCTTCTTGGAAACTCGCACTTTCTTTAATTTTCTGAACATATTCAATCGGAATAATTTCTCCGGTTTCATAATGATTGGCGAACAAAGCCAAAGCTTCTGGTTCGTAACACCAGTTTTCCATAATCTGGCTTGGTAATTCTACAAAATCCCAGTAAACAGAAGTTCCAGATAAACTTGGATAAACTGTATCAGCGAGCATTCCGTGCGACCCGTGACCAAATTCGTGGAATAAAGTGGTCACTTCATTAAAAGTCAATAATGAAGGTTTTGTTTCGGTTGGTTTTGTAAAGTTACAAACGTTCGAAATGTGCGGTCTTTCGTTTACGCCGTCTTTTACATATTGCGATTTAAACGAAGTCATCCAAGCGCCGTTTCTTTTTCCTTTTCTTGGGAAGAAATCCGCATAGAAAATAGAAACCAAATTGTTTTCAGCATCACGAACTTCATAAGTGGTAACTTCTTCGTGGTATTTATCAATGTCAAAAACCTCAGTAAAAGTTAAACCGTATAATTTTTTGGCAACCGTAAAGGCGCCGTCTAAAACTTTTTCTAATTGAAAATAAGGTTTCAGTTTTTCATCATCTAAATTAAAAAGCTGTTGTTTTAATTTTTCAGAATAATAAGCGCCGTCCCATTTTTCTAATTGCTCGATTCCGTCCAGCTCTTTCGCGAAAGCAGTTAATTCTGCAAATTCTTTTGAGTCGCCGGTTTTGCTTTTGCTAATAAATCATTTAAGAAAGAGAAAACTCTCTCAGGACTTTCGGCCATTCTTTCTTCCAAAACAAAATGTGCGTGAGTTTTGTAACCTAATAAATTAGCTCTTTCAAAACGTAATTTTGCAATTTTTAAGACATTTTCCTGATTATCGAATTCGTTATTCTGAAAAGCTTTTGCACCAAAAGCAATCGCCATTTTTTTACGCAGTTCGCGATTATCCGCATAAGTCAAAAACGGAACATAACTTGGATGATCTAAAGTGAAAATCCAGCCTTCTTTTTCTTGATTTTTGGCTAATAATCTTGCGGCTTCAATTGTGCCTTCAGGTAAACCAGATAGATCTTTTTCATCTGTTAAATGCAATTCAAAAGCATTGGTTTCTGCTAAAACATTTTCACCAAACTGTAAACTCAATTTCGATAATTCTTTGTCAATTTCTCTTAATTGATTTTTCTTGTCTTCTGGCAGATTCGCTCCGTTTCTAGAAAAGCTTTTGTATTTTTTATCTAATAAAGTCGTTTGTTCTGCGTTGAGGTTGAAACTTTCTTTTTGATCGTAAACGGCTTTTACTTTTGCAAATAAAGCGACATTTAGACGAATGTCATTTCCAAATTCTGAAAGTAAAGGCGAAACTTCCTGCGCGATTTTCTGCATTTCGTCATTCGTTTCAGCCGAATTCAAATTGAAGAAAATACTCGAAAGACGATCTAAAATATCACCCGAAAAATCCATTGCCACGATTGTGTTTTCAAAAGTCGGCGCTTCTGGATTGTTTACGATGGCATCGATTTCAGCTTTAGCCAAAACAATTCCTTCTTGAAAAGCAGGAACGTAATCTTCGATTTTAATTTGAGAAAAAGGTGCAGTATTATGTTTCGTTATAAATTTTGAAAGTAAAACACTCATTATGATATACTATTTTTTATTAATTGAAGTCAAATTTTTGAATTCCAAAGATAACAATTTATAAAAATCTAATTCGCTATAAAGAATTCATTCTGGACATAAAACTCTCTTAAATTGTGTTATAGATATGTTATTTATTGCCGAAGGCGGTTTTAAAAGCGTAAATTGAGAAAAAGGTTAGAATTATAAAATACTAATCGTAATTATAAAAATTAAAACTATGAATTATCAAGTTGTAATTAAGAATATAGATACAGTAAATGAAGTGGAAGGATATTGGTCTGATAAAGATTTTATTCAGTTATTAGGTAAATTCAATTATCCCGATGGAGCGACGGCAGAAAAAAGCAGTCTGCCGGAATTACTAGAAATGGCGATTTCTGATTATGAACCTAATGAAGCAGCACAGATTGTTTTAGAATATAAATTAGGAGATCAATTGAGCGAAGGACAAATTGAGCAGATTTCGAACAATATGTTAATTGATAAAGTTTGCGAGGAATATCCAGAAATACACATGCAGGGAACTTTATTTCATGTCAATCAATTGCTTTTTAAAGCGTATAATGGGAAATTTCCAAATGCAAAAGCTTCTGTTGTTCACTTTTCAATGACACCAACCGATGGCGAAACACAAAAGTTAACAGCTGAAAATGTGCTGAAATTATTGAACAATGGATTATCAGACAGAAATCTGATTAAAAGATTATTCGAAAATCAAATTTCTCAAAATATCCCTTTTCCAGAAGCTGAAGGTATTGTTTGGGAGTTGAATACTCAAGATGATCTAAACTACAGTTTAGTTACCTCAGAGAATTGGATCAATAAAGAAGATATTACAGAATACGAATTTGAATCTGTTTTGGAGGAAGTAGAGGATGTCGCTTAGTTTCAGAGAGATAAATTATTAAAAAGATAAAGGCTTCACGTAATGTGAAGCCTTTATCTTTTATCCTGCAAGGTTTCCAAAACCTTGCAGGAATTGAGAAGTGCTCAGTTTACATTGAAAACTGTTACTGAAAACTGAAAACTATTTCAATCCTTCAGCCGCTTTATTAACTGCGACTTTCAATTCTTCTTTATAAGAAATAATCGTATCAAGTACTTTTTTATCGTGACTTCCGATGATTTGCGCCGCTAAAATTCCAGCATTTTTTGCGCCGTTCAAAGCTACCGTTGCAACAGGAACACCGCCCGGCATTTGCAGAATCGATAAAACAGAATCCCATCCATCAATCGAATTACTTGATTTTACAGGAACTCCAATTACAGGAAGCGGTGACATTGAAGCTACCATTCCCGGTAAATGTGCGACGCCTCCAGCTCCAGCGATAATTACGGAAATACCGCGAGTGTGTGCATTTTTACTAAAGTCGAATAATTTTTCCGGCGTTCTGTGAGCCGAAACGATATCTACTTCAACTTCAATATTAAATTGTTTTAATATGTCGATGGCATCCTGCATAACTGGCATGTCTGAGATGCTTCCCATTATAATGGCTACTTTACTCATTTTTTGTTTTTTGTTTATTTTGTTTCAAAGTTTTAGTTAGGACTTGAAACTAAGACTGATTTTTTATTTTAGTTCTGGAATCATGTTCCAAATATCTATTTTGAATTCTTCTTGAATTGCTCTTAAATAACAGATTGAATTAATTTCATTATCAATTTTGTCCTGAAAATATTTTTTTATGTCTATATCAGTCTGAAGCTTTCTGTCATTTATAGATTCTCTTCTTCTCTTTATATAATTTTTTCTGTCTTCAACTCTTTTTTGATTATTTAAGTCTAAAAGAATTATAAGATTATTTGCTTCATTATCATTAGGTTTTGCAAAATATTCACCTTCATCATAGATAATTCTACTTTCAAAATCTTCCGCATAAGGCATTAATATTGGTTCTATCCAATTATTAGTTTTTCTCTGATTTGGAAGATGTTTGACTTTATACCAGTTATAATAATTATCTTCTAGCTGGTCTTTTAAATTTGGATTAAAATGCTCGGTGTCATTTGCATCATCAAATCCGATGTAATGTTCTGTATAAGCACAAAATCCTTTTTGTTCTTTTAAAAGAAGTAAACCTAACTTAGAATTATCGCCCTTAGATTTATAAATGATTTTGTCAGAAATAATTAAAGAAAGCGGAGATTTTAAAACTCTTTTCATTCATTAAAAATTATATTTATCTCCAATAGATTCAATTTCATTTTGAAGTTTTTGTTTTACTTCTTCATTTTCTTCAAACAGCAATTGTCTTCTTTTCTCAAGATATTCATTATATACTTTTTTGCCATATTTATTTATATAATCAATCCCAAAATCATTATAAAGCATATCATTTGGATCATCACCAATTGGAGAAGTTCCTCTACGAACCGCTACTTTTCCCTCTGTATCAAAATACAAAATAAAACGCTCTTCTGGTTCAAACGAAGCGGCAATAAAAGGGAATGTGTAGCGACAATAAATTGTGATTCTGGAGCAAGTTTTTTATAATAATCCATTACTTCCATCTGAATATTTGGATATAATGACCGTTCAGGTTCATCTATTAAAATTAGTGAACCTGTAGTTTCTAATGAATATAAGGGTAAAGATGTCAATAGAAGTTGTTTTGTTCCAGTACTTGTTTCTTGAAACGGAATAATTTCCTCTCTTCCTTTGTTTTTTATTGGTACAGAATATTCGGTGTTTACAAGATCAACTTCTAAATTTAAATGTTCTAAAATATAATTAAACTCCTTCGTAAACGACTCTAATCTGTTTGGATTGTCCTTTTGCCATTTGTTAAATTCTGAACTCAATTTATTTACATCATTAATAAAACCCTTATGGATTAATTCAGACATTTTTTGAGTAAAGTTTTTTCGATAATTTAGATAATCTACTAACAGATGAAGCCAAATTTTCGTATCCACATTATCATTAAATAATAAACCATAATTTTCTTCCATTAAAAAACGGTTACCTCTCTCCTGAAATTCCTGTTTAATAACTTGAAGTTCGTTACTATGTTTTTCTATTAATTCGATTGGATTAGTTGAAAGAAAATTTATGTTTTGATCGGATACTAAATTTGCTTTAAAGTAAAAAACATCTTTTTTATCTTGTTTTGGAATTAAACTAATTACTTGTCCACCTCCGCTATTAAAATCATTTCGATAGATGCGGTTTTTGAACCAAACTTTATTGTTTTTTAAATGAAAAACATCATTTTCTATTAAGAAAGTAACTTCACTTTTATTTAGGTTATTTTTTAATCTGAATATTTGACCGTTTATGAGTTCTAAATTTAAAAGATTAATAGAATGATCATAAATCAATTGTAACAATCCAGTTTTACCAGTAGCACTTTGCCCAATAAAACATATTTTGTCTAAAGGTTTTCCTCTTTTTTCTTCAATATGGAAATCTTTAGGATAAGTGAAATCAAAATCTAAATTCTCTAAATGCCTAAACTGATCGATATGTAATTTTGAAATTTTCATTTATTGAATTTTTACAAAGCTAATTAAAAAATAATTGCATTTTAGACTAAAAACTGCGACTGCGACTAAAATCTGATCACTAATTACTGCTCACTGATCACCTTAATAGTGTTCTTAACCTTCTCCGCAATTCGTCTTGCTTCAACCATGTTTTCATTTACGATTGTAACATGCCCCATTTTTCTGAACGGACGCGTTTGTTTTTTACCATAAATATGTGGTGTAACGCCGTCCCATCCTAAAATAGTTTCGATGTTTTCATAAACTACATCTCCAGAAAAGCCTTCGGCACCAACTAAGTTTACCATAACTCCGGCAACTTTACTTTCGGTATTTCCTAAAGGAAGATCTAGAATCGCACGTAAATGATTTTCGAATTGTGAAGTATAACTTGCTTCTATTGAATAATGTCCAGAATTGTGTGGACGAGGCGCTACTTCGTTTACTAAAATTTCATCTTCTTGAGTTTGAAACATTTCAACAGCCAAAAGTCCAACGTGATTGAATTTTTCCGAAACATTTAAAGCAATCGCTCTCGCTTTTTCGGCCACTTTTTCATCAATTCTTGCAGGGCAGATTACATACTCTACTTGATTGGCTTCTGGATGAAATTCCATTTCTACAACTGGATACGTTTTTATTTCTCCAGATGGATTTCTTACCACAATAACCGCCAATTCATTTTTAAACGGAACCATTGTTTCTGCAATACATTCTACATTTGGTAAATCGTCCATGTCAGAAATTTGACGAATTACTTTTACGCCATTTCCGTCGTAACCAAATTCGGTGCATTTCCATACAAACGGAATTGTGATTTCATTATTTCCAACGGATTTTTGCAAATGTGACGGACTTTCAAATCGTAAATACGCGGCCGGTCGGAATATTGCTTTCCGTATAAAAATCTTTTTGAGTTCCTTTATTTTGAATTCCTTTTAAAGTTTTTGGAGATGGATAAACTTTTACGCCTTCATTTTCTAACTGCGTTAAAGCTTCAAGGTTAACCAATTCAATTTCAAAAGTAAGAACATCGACTTGTTTTCCAAAATTGTAAACGGTTTCATAATCCATTAAATCACCTTGGAAGAATTTATTGCAGGCAATTTTACTCGGCGCTTCGTCACTAGGATCTAAAACATAAGTTTGTATGTCAAATTTTCTGGTGTCAGACAAAAGCATTTTACCCAATTGTCCGTCGCCTAATATTCCTAATTTAAAATCAGAAGAAAAATAATTCATTGTTTATAGTGTATTTAGAAATTCATCTGGAGTAAATACATTGATCTCTGAAAATTTAAAATCTTTCAAATCTCTGGTAATAATACAATCCATTGAATTTATTGATTGAGCAGATGTTATTTGAATGGCATCTTCAAAATCTTTATGATTGGATTTTAAACTTTTTTTTAAGATTGATTCTGTTACCGCAATTATTGAAATTGTGTCTAATAAATCTTCAATAATCGAACGTAGTTCTTTTTCATCAACAACTTTTTTTGCAATATAATGTACGGTTGCAATAGAGTGAGATGTAGAATGCATTTTAATTTTATGTCGTTGACAGTAATCAAAAATCGAAATTGCGTTTTTTGAAAACGGAAACCTATTAGCAACAATATCAACCAGTATATTAGTATCGAGAAAAATATTTTTAAAAGCCATATTTTTCTCTATAGTGTTCTTCTTTTATTTTTTCTTCATCAAAATCTGGCGGTAAAGTAATTCTTCCAATGAGTTTTTTAACTTTCGGATGAATATCGTCGTATGTTTCTGTTTTTTCAGTCAGATTTTTAAAATAACTTTCTACCAGTTCAGATAAGCTTCTGCCTGTTTTTTTCGCATACAATTTCGCTTGTTCAATAACTTCTTTCTCGAGCGATAAAGTGAGTTTGGTATTCATATACGTAAAGTTTTTACAAATGTACGTAAAATAATGTTTTTATAAAATTTGATTGATTTTTTATCGCAAATTTCCACAAACTATTTTTTTTTTAAGTTTTGCCACAGATTAAAGGATTAAAAAAGATTTTTTTGTTTGCCACGAATTACACCAATTTTCACAAATTTTTCTTTAACTCAATTTTAAATTTATTTAGTGAAAATTGGTGTAATTCGTGGCAACTTAAACTATTTTATTTTCTTTAAAACTTCTTTTGCAACCGCTTTATAAGCGACTCGAATGATCTGCATAATCTTTATCAATAATTACTTTGAGTTCGGGATGGATCCAATCGTAATAATTGCCCAAAACATATAACGTTCTAATAGAATAAGCTTTTGTAGCAACTTTAACATCTGTAATTAACCAATCGAAAGAGGCTTCTATAATATCTTGTAAGTTATTTTCGGAAAGAGTGATACAGTTTTCATTTTTCTTATAATGTGATTTTATAAGAAGCTGTACCACCTTTGCAATCGGGCGCGACGAACTTTCATCTTTTAAAATTTTTAAATTGGAACAAAAAAAATCCAAATGTGGTTGCGACCAATTTAATTCTTCATAAGAGACAAATTCTAAAATCCAGCAGGCTTTATGGTTGTTTTTGTCTGATGGAGTAAAACAAATTGAAACTAGTTCGGCAAAAAGTGCGGGATTTTCTAAAATATCCTGTGTCGCTTTAAGACGATTTTCTCTATAAGCGTTTACATAATCCAGTTTTTTTTGCAATTCAGAAAGCATTGTTTTGTGGTATTAAAATACTATGCTAAAATAAGTAATTTAGTGAGATAATTCCGAAATAATTTATAGGTAATCCTGGATAATAAAATCTTGGTTGTGCATTTCCTACTGCGGTTGCATTCGTTAGAATCATTGAAGCATATTTGGAGTTTGTGACATTATTTACACCAAAATCAAAATGTGCTTTTAAGTTTGATATAATTTCAAATTGATAACCCGTTTTTAGATTTAAGAGCGAATAAGAATCAGAATAATCAGCATTAGAATCGTTTAGCGGAATTTTATCTGTAAACTGGAAATCGGCAGTAAAGTAAAATCCCGAATTGGTGTTTAAAGTAAAACCTGCACTGGCGGTATTTGCTGGAACTCCCGTTAATTTATTTCCAGAATAGTCATTTCCATTGTCTACATATTCTTTAAATTCATATTTCCCTATTGATGCTCCGATATAAGAATTTAAATTGAAAATTGGATTAATCGGCCAATTGTGTTTTAATGAAATTTCTATTCCTTCATGAAAAGTTTTACCTGCATTTACACCTTCATATTGATCGTCGCCAATTCTTTTTGCGACCAATAAATCTTTAATTTCCATTCTGTAAACGGCAATTTCGGTATATAATTTTTTGCTGAAAAAATGAAGTTTTCCGCCCAATTCAAAATTATAACCCGTTTCTGGTTTAATGTCTTGATTGATCGTTCCGGTGCTGGTTAAAGTTTCTTCGGTTGCTGGAAGTGAAAATCCACGGCTTGCAGAAAAGTAAAAGGTCTGAATTTCATTTGGTTTGAATAAAAAAGAAATTTGAGGCGAAAAAATCCCATCGTAACTGTATTGTTCCTTCGGATTATTCGCGGAAGCGGGAAAATCATTTTGAAGTTCAAATTTGGTTTTATTGTAATTTAAACCTGCTTGAATTTCAAATTCATCAGAAAGTAAAGTTCTAATTTGTGAAAATATATTGTAAAAATGTCTTTTTTGACTGGTTGCTGTAAGTTGATCGCCTTGCAGACTCCCGTTTCCGTTATTCTGCTGATATAGATTTTCAAAAGTATTACCATTGTAATTATCTCTAAAATATTCAATACCGCCAATAAACTGATTGTTGATTTTTCCAATTTTAAAATCACCGGAAAATTGAGTTCTTGCGCCGGCACCAAAAGTATATTGACGCAGAATATCAAAAGGTCGAGGTTCGTTACTGTCTTTATAATTAATAAAAACAGAAGTCGAATTGTTGAGGTGATCGTTTATTTTAAAATCATAAGCCAAGCCTCCCAAAGTCGATTTGTATTCTTTAAATCCTTTTGCCGCAACCCAAGTCGGCGCACCAGCCTGCGGATTATTTTCAAAAGTAGCTTTGTTGATAGAACTCGGAATATAAGCTTTTAAATAAGTATAATTAGAAAGATACGTCAGCTTGCTGTTTTTAGTCCTGAATAATTCTCCCGAAAGTGTAACTCCTTCGCGATTGTAAGCGCTGTTTTCCCGCCAGCCATCTGTCTTTAAATTATGATACGTCAGATTTAGTGAAGAACTTTTTTCATTCAAATCAAAACTGATTCTGTTTTTCAATAATCCATAAGAACCAAAAACAGAACTAACTTCAGCCTGATATTCGCCTTTTTTTAAAGTTTGAGGCGAAATTAAAATGGCACCGCCCAATCCAGCGCCATAAATACTAGAAAGCTACCCTTTTATAACTTCAATCTGATTGATGTTTTGAAGATCAATGTCGTCGATTACTGTTTCGCTGTTTCCAGAAGTCAGCGGAATACTTCCGTAAAAAGCCCTAATTTTATTAGTTCCATACGGAGTTCTGGCACCAATACCTCGAATCGAAATTCTTGTAGTAGTAATATTAGACGACTGCATAAAAACACCTGGAATCGTATTAATAATATTGCTGATGTCTGTAGTATTGTTTCGAAGTAATTCTTTCTCGGATAAAATACCAATAGAAGCGGGGCTGTTTTGTAAATCACGATTTAAATGAAGCGGACTAATTAAAACTTCATTTAGTTTTTCGGTTTTTACAGAATCAATATTTCGAACTTCTTTTTCCTGTGCAATTAGATTTTGTAGAATCGAAAACACAATAATTAGGAAAACGTATTTTTTTAAAAACATATTTTATGTAGCAATTCTTGGAATTTTATCTTAACAGATTAATATTGGAACTTATTTTAACACATAGAAACATAGATCTTATTGAGGCAAAAAAGGCGTTTCACTTTTATTAAAGTCACATAGCTATGTGTGAAAACGAGTTTTCTTTTCAATCTTATTCTACGAAACAAAAATCTATGTCTCTATGTGTTTAAAATCTTTTAAAGTTTGAATTTCTTGGAATTTGGAATTTAAAATTTGGAATTTACTTAGTAGTAACTTTCCAAATTGTATTTCCGCTGTCATCATTCACCAAAAGCGATCCGTCATTCATAACAGTAACCGCAACTGGGCGTCCGTAAACTTCGGCTTTATCATTATCAGAAATAAAACCAGTTAAAAAATCTTCTGGTTTTCCTGAAGGTTTTCCGTCTTTAAAAGGAACAAACAGCACTTTATAACCCGAAATTTTAGAGCGGTTCCAAGAACCATGTCGCCCAACGAAAGCTCCATTTTTATATTTAGCAGGAAAAGCATCTTTAGTATAAAATGCCAATCCTAGTGAAGCGGTATGAGGACCCACAGGAACATCAGGTACAATTGCTTTTTCGACTAAATCTTTTCTTTCGCCTTTTAATCTTGGATCAGGAATACTTCCAAAATAAGAATACGGCCATCCGTAGAAACCATCTCTTTTTACACTTGTTATATAATCAGGAACTAAATCATCGCCTAATTCATCGCGCTCATTTACAGCTGTCCATAGTTCTTTATTGGCTGGATTCCAATCCATTCCAACTGGATTTCTCAAACCTGATGCAAAAATTTTCTCGCCAGTTCCATCAGGATTAATTTCTAAAATAGTCGCACGGCGTACTTCTTTGTCCATTCCGTTTTCACCAACATTACTTCCAGAACCTACAGAAACATAAATTTTGCTTCCGTCCGCACTTGCGAGTAAATTTCTAGTCCAGTGATTGTTGTAACCCCCGGCAGGAAGTTCAAGAATTTTTTCGCCTTTTGTTTCCAATTTCAGCGGATTATTTTTATAAGGATAACGGTATAAACCGTCTGTATTGGCAATATAGAAAAAGTCTTTTAGAACCAGCATTCCAAAAGGTTTGTTTAATCCAGTTATAAAAACTTCTCGGGTTTCAAACTTTCCGTCTTTATCTTTATCACGTAAAACAGTAATTTGATTTTTGCTCGATCTTGTGCTCGCTTTCTACAACAAAAATATCTTGGTTTGGCGCAATATAAGTCCAACGCGGATTCTCAAATCCGTCAGCAAACTTCGTTACAGTAAAACCTGCGGGTGCTTTTGGCGTTATGCCGGCAGGCCAGCCAATAACTTTACTATTTTTGGTTTTAGATTCTGTCGCATAGGGCGGAGGAAGCGTAAGATCTCCAATGGCAGTTTTTACAGTTGTATTGGGTCGCTTGGCCAAAGCTTCTTTTTCTTCTTTTTTAACTTGTCCGTTACATGAGGTCATTAGTGCTAATAATGATATTGAGAATAGCGATAAGGATGTTTTCATTTGAAATTTTGGAGTTAAATATTTATACAACAACAATTTACTCAAATTAAAAACGGCATCAAAAAATAATTTGTAATTATTAACTGATATTTAACATTCGTAAAAAATATCAGGATACACTCCATTTTGATAGAAGCAGTTAAGTTGTAATTCTGTATCTTTGTGCATTATTTTAAAATGAAAAATAATGATACAACTTCACGATAAACAATTTGTTCCGTTTATTTCGGCTAAAGAAATTGATTTTGCTTTAACTAAAATGGTGGCTCAGGTAGAGGATGATTTTGGAGATGATACACCAATTTTTATTGGAGTTTTAAATGGCGCTTTTATGGTAGTGTCAGATTTTTTGAAAAAATACAAAAAACCATGCGAGGTTTCATTTATCAAAATGGCATCGTATGAAGGAACCGAAACTACTAATTCTGTTAAAGAATTAATAGGAATCAACCAAGATTTGACTGGAAGAACGGTTATAATTATAGAAGATATTATCGATACGGGAAATACGATCGAAGAATTGAAACGTTTGTTTAAAGAAAGAAATGTAAAGCATTTTAAAATTGCCACTTTATTCTTTAAACCAGAAGCTTATAAAAAAGACATCAAGATAGATTATGTTGGAGTTCGAATTCCAAACAAATTTATTGTAGGCTACGGTTTAGACTACGATGGTTTGGGACGAAACTTGACAGAAGTCTATAAATTAGCAGAATAAAAAAACACAACTATATATTCATTTAAAAACTTCTGACAAAAATTAGAAGTAACAACACTCATTTCAATTATGATTAACATCGTTTTATTTGGAAAGCCTGGAGCAGGAAAAGGAACTCAGGCAGAATTTTTAAAAGAAAAATATAATTTAACACATCTTTCAACAGGAGATATTTTTCGTTTTAATTTAAAAAATGACACAGAACTAGGTAAAAAAGCAAGAGTTTTTATGGATAATGGAGAATTAGTTCCATGCGAAGTAACAACTGCAATGTTAATTGATGAGGTAAAAAAACACCCTGAAACAGCTGGATTTTTGTTCGACGGTTATCCAAGAACAATCGATCAGGCTGAGGCTTTAGATAAATTTTTACCAACAATTGGATCAAGCGTAACAGCAACAATCGCTTTAGAGGCTGATGATGAAATTTTAGTTGCACGTTTATTAGAAAGAGGAAAAACAAGCGGTAGAGCTGATGACCAAGACGAAGAGAAAATTCGTGTGAGATATCAGGAATACAATGAGAAAACAGCGTCGCTAATTGGATATTACAAAGAACAAAATAAGTTTCATGCCGTAGACGGTATCGGAACAATTGAACAAATTACAGAGCGCTTAACGTCAGTTATAGATAATTTGTAGAAGCTTTTTCCAGCTGTGCGTTACAAGTCCTCGCTAAAAAAACTATTTTTCCAAACCCTAAAACGAGCTTCCTCCGGTCGCTGTTTTACGGCAGGAAAAATTAGTTTTTTTAGCTCCGGGCTTTTCACTTCCATCTGGGCTAGAATAAATTAAGAGTACAAATTGCATTTAACAAGACCATTTTATAACGAATCCCCTATCAATTGGAAATACTAATTATATTTTTTCTAATTCTACTAAACGGAGTTTTCTCCATGTCTGAAATCGCATTGATTTCGGCCCGTAAAAACAGGCTTGAAACAGCGACGAAAAAAGGCAATAAAAGTGCTAGAACAGCACTTGATTTAGCCAATTCCCCAAATAAATTTTTGTCTACAGTACAAATCGGAATTACCTTAATCGGAATTTTGACGGGTATTTACTCTGGAGATAAAGTAACCGCAGATGTTGAACTTTTCGTTGCCGGTTTTGCAGTTCTAAAACCTTATGCACATTCTGTAGCGGTTGGAATTGTAGTTGTAATTTTAACTTTCTTCTCGTTGGTTTTAGGAGAATTGCTTCCAAAACGAATCGGATTAAATTACCCAGAAGCAATTGCAAAAATGGTTGCAATGCCAATGAAAGTAATTTCGATAATAACAGCACCTTTTATCTGGTCGCTAACCTCTTCGACAGATTTTTTATTGAATGTTTTTCAGATCAAACCAACTGCCGACGGAAAAGTGACCGAAGAAGAAATTAAAGCAATAATTAAAGAGGGAACCGAAGTTGGGGAAGTTCAAGAAATTGAACAAGATATTGTGGAACGTGTTTTTCACATTGGAGATAGAAAAGTAAACTCTTTAATGACGCACCGTAAGTCGGTTGACATGCCGCCATTAAAAGCAGATAAAGAAAAGATCAAAGAATTAGTAGTTCAGGATCTGCATACTGTTTACCCAGTTTATAATGATAATTACGATGATATTGTTGGAGTAGTAACGCTAAAAAACATCTTCGCTAGTATAGAAAATGATAATTTCGATTTGTCAGCTATAGTTTCTGATGCACCTTATTTAATGGAACAGACAACGGCTTACAAAGCGCTGGAAAATTTCAAAAAAACAGGCGTTCATTACGCTTTAGTTTCAGATGAATATGGTGTTTTTCAAGGTTTGATTACATTGAACGATATCTTAGAAGCACTAGTTGGAGATGCATCTGAATTTTATAAAGATGAATTCCAGCTTATAGAAAGAGAAGACGGTTCATGGCTGGTTGACGGACATTATTCGTTACACGACTTCTTAACTTATTTTGAGTTAGACGAATTGACAAACGATTACGAAGTAAACACCGTAAGCGGTATGATTATGACTGAGCTTTCTCATATTCCAAAAGAAGGAGAGAAGTTATTTTGGCAAAAATTCGTCCTAGAAGTAGTTGACATGGATGGCGTAAAAATTGATAAAGTGCTTGTGAAAGCGCTTAAAGAGTAGAGAAAAAAGTCTTCAGTCTCGGTTTTCAGTCGCAGTTATGCTGGAAATTTAGACTGAGATTGAATATAAAAAAAAATAGTTTTCAGTCTCGGTTTTCAGTGGCAGTTATACTGGAAATTTAGACTGAGATTGAATATAAAAAAAAGAGTTTTCAGTCTCGGTTTTCAGTCGCAGTTATACTGGAAATTTAAACTGATAGTGAATATAAAAAAATAGTTTTCAGTCTCAATTTTCACTTGCAGTTTGCACTGAAAACGGAGACTGAGACTGAGTACTAAAAACAATAGAATTTAGAGAACGAATTTAGAGCAATCTAAAATTTAAAATCTAAAATCTGAAATTCAGAAAAATGACAGAAGGGAATTTTGTAGATTACGTTAAGATATATGTTTCTTCCGGAAAAGGAGGAAAAGGATCTACGCATTTACATAGAGAGAAATTTATTGAAAAAGGTGGTCCAGACGGAGGAGATGGAGGTCGCGGAGGACATGTATATTTAGTTGGGAATAAAGGACTTTGGACATTATTTCATTTAAAGTTTGCGCGTCACGTCAAAGCTGGACACGGTGGAGATGGTGGTGGAGACCGTAGTACCGGTGCAGACGGAGACGATAAAATTATTGAAGTGCCGTTGGGAACTGTTGTAAAAGACAAAGAAACAGGCGAAACACTTTTTGAAATTACAGAACACGGAGAAAAACAAATTCTGGCAAGAGGAGGAAAAGGAGGTTTAGGAAACTGGCATTTTAGAAGTTCAACAAACCAAACACCTCGTTACGCACAGCCAGGTTTACTTGGTGTAGAAATAGATGTAATTCTGGAGCTTAAAGTTTTGGCAGATGTTGGTTTAGTTGGTTTTCCTAATGCAGGAAAATCTACTTTATTATCTGTTTTAACTTCGGCAAAACCAAAAATCGCCGATTATCCTTTTACAACCCTAAAACCAAATTTAGGAATTGTGGCTTACAGAGATTTCCAATCTTTCGTAATTGCTGATATTCCTGGAATTATTGAAGGTGCTTGCAGAAGGAAAAGGTCTTGGACATTATTTTTTAAGACATATCGAGCGTAATTCAACTTTACTATTTTTAGTTCCAGTTGATACTCCGGATATTAAAGCAGAATATGATATTTTGGTTAACGAATTAACCAAATATAATCCTGAAATGCTGGATAAAGAACGTCTTTTGGTTATTTCTAAATGCGATATGCTTGATGATGAATTAAAAGCAGAATTGAAAGCAGAACTAGACGTAACATTCAAAGATGTTCCGTATATGTTTATATCATCAGTTGCACAGCAAGGTTTAACTGATTTGAAAGATAAACTTTGGAAAATGCTTAACGAGTAGCATATACTTTATATTACATAAAAACCCGACAATGGAAATTGCCGGGTTTTTTACTTTTTGCGCGGAAAACAAAAAGTATAATGGGATCTACTTTTTAACTTAAATCCTAAAGTTATAATCCGAAGTTTTTAGAAACTCCAATGTTTAAAGTTTTTCCAAAATCAAAACCTAAATGTTGTTGTCTTGGATCATTTTTTCCGTCAAGATTATCGTAGTTAACACCTCCAATAGAAAAATTAAGACCAAAGCCATTTTTCATATTGATAAATAAAGCTGGCGTTACACTTGCATACATTCCTTTTGCATTGTTTAGTGAAGTGTTTTGGTATCCTGCACCTAAATCTACATAAAAAGCAAATAATTCAGAAAGTGGAGTTGAATAACGTACAAAACCTCCAATTTTGTATTTCTCAGTTTTGTCTGTTCCTATAGTTTTAAAATTCATAATAGAACCTTCAACACCAACTGTCCAATTTTCCGAAAATTGATATCCAACTTTTGGAGAGAACTCAAAATTTTCCAATTTAGAATCACCAATTTTCTCTGAAGAGAATCCAACATTTCCACCTAGTAAGATAGAATTTTTTTGTGCACTTGCAATAGTTGTAACTAATATAACAAGCGCTGTTAATAATTTTTTCATTTTTCATTTATTTAATTGGATCGCAAATTTAAATGAAAACATTTTGTAGGAAATATATTAATTGTTAAAAGTTTATTTGAAAGTTAATTTTTATAAATAATCCTACGTTTTAAAATTTTAAATTACTTTAATAAATAATTTTATTTGTTTTTATGTCTTTATTTTTAGATTTTAAACTTTATTATTGTCTTACTAAAATTATGAAATTCGCAAAATCATGCAGTAATTGATTTATTATGTTTTGTTTTTTGATGTTCTGTTTATTTTTTTTGCGAAAATGAGTTATATTCGCATCACTTAAATAAAATAACATGAAAAAAGTAGTTTTATTCTTGACCATGTGCCTTATGGCTTTTCCAGTAAGAGCCGATGAAGGAATGTGGTTCTTGATGTTTATCGAAAGATTAAACCATAGAGATATGGAAAAAATGGGCTTGCAATTGACAGCCGAAGAAATTTACAGCATTAACAATCATAGTTTAAAAGATGCAATTGTACAATTTAATGGAGGTTGTACAGCTGAAATCGTTTCTAAAGACGGTTTGGTTTTAACAAATCACCATTGTGGTTACAACGCAATTGCAGAACTTTCATCTGCAGAACAAAACTATTTGAAAGATGGTTTTTGGGCAAAAGAAAGAAGCGCTGAAATGAAACCAAAATCTTTATACGTTCGTTTCTTTGTTCGTATGGATGATGTTTCTAAAAGAATTTTGTCTAAAGTAAATGATACTATGACAGAAACAGAAAGAAACAAAGTTATTCAGCAAGAGATCAGCTTAATCGAAAAAGAAAACAGCGAAAACGGAAAATATACTGTTTCTGTTCGTCCTTTCTTTCAAGGAAATGAATATTACTATTTCGTTTACCAAGATTATACAGACGTTCGTTTAGTGGGAACTCCTCCTGAAAGCGTTGGTAAATTTGGAGGTGATACAGATAACTGGGAGTGGCCTCGTCAAACTGGAGATTTCTCTATGTTTAGAGTATACGCTGATAAAAGCGGAAACCCTGCAGCGTATTCTAAGGACAATGTGCCTTTGCAACCAAAACATTATTTACCTGTAAGTATTAAAGGGGTAAAAGAAAATGATTTTGCTATGATTTTAGGTTATCCAGGTAGAACAAACCGTTGGATGCCGGCCGGCGGAATCGAACAAAATATTAAATATGCTTATCCTGCTTGGGTTGAAGGTGCAAAAACCGGAATGGACCAAATGAAAAAGTATATGGATAAAGATGCTACTGTTCGTTTACAATATGCTTCTAAATATGCTTCGACAGCTAACTATTGGAAAAACCGTCAAGGTATGATTGATGCGTTGACAAAAGCTGGAACTGTTGATACAAAGGCAAGACAAGAAGATAAATTCTATGAGTGGGCAACTAAACCTGCGAATAAAGAAAAGTACGAAAACGTAATTCCTACTATTAACGATTATTACAGAGAAACAAACTTAAAAGCGCGTCATGATAATTACTTGACCCAACTTTTACGTACTTCTAGTTATGCAACAGGACCTGCAAACTTAGGAAATGCATTAATCGCTTACTACAAAGAAAATGATGCTAAGAAAGCAGAAATGCTTCCTAAAATTAATGCATTGGTAGAAAGCATCTATGGCGAGTTTTACGCTCCATTAGAAAAAGATGCTTTAACTGCACAATTGAATTTATATGCTTCTAAAGTCGCTGAGTACGGACTTGCATCAGAAGTTGCAAAAATGAAAGCGACAAATAATGGTGATTTTACTGCAGATGTAGCAAAAGCAACAGAGATTAGTTATTTTACAACTAAAGAAAAAGTATTAGCATTTTTGGCAGATCCAAAACCATTAGCAATTGTACACGACCCGTTGTATATTATTTCTAATGATTTGTTGACAAAATACCGTTCTAAAACAGACGATCAGGCAAAAGCTGATGATGGTTTTGCAACTGCTTACCGTAAATTGGTAGAAGGTTTAAGAGAATCAAAATTGAACGCAGTTAAATATCCAGATGCAAACTCAACTTTAAGATTGACTTACGGAAAAGTTCGCGCTTTACCTGCAGATACTCGTAATGATGATGCTAAAATTAATAACTATACTACAATGGAAAGTATGGTGAAAAAATACAAAGCAGGAGATCAGGAATTTGATTTACCATCTCGTTTATTAGAATTGAACAAGAAAAAGGATTACGGACAATATGCTGATAAAGCAGGATATATGCCAGTAAACTTCTTGACAGATAACGATATTACTGGAGGAAACTCTGGTTCACCTGTTCTTAACGGAAAAGGAGAGTTAATCGGAATTGCTTTTGATGGTAACATCGAAGCTATGGCAGGAGACGTTATTTTTGATCCTAAATTACAAAGAACGATCAATGTTGATATTCGTTATGTACTTTGGATTATTGACAAATACGCTGGAGCTAAAAACATTATTGACGAATTGACGATTGTGAAATAATCTGATTTTAAATTCCAATTTATAAATCCCAAATTCCAAATTGTTAAAAAAATGGAAACTATTGGGATTATATAGTTCGATGTAAAATAAAAATTCAAAACCTAACAGGATTAAAACTGTTAGGTTTTTTTATCTCATTTCCTTGGAATTTGGAATTTAAAAATTGGGATTTTATTAATTAACTTTCACTCGAATCCCTTTTGTGTGACTTGTAAATTCCGGAGCATACATACTTTGAATAGTAGTTATTCCATTTGAAAATTCACCGCTGTTATTTACTCGAATATCATATTCTAAAACATAAGTTCCTTTGTTGATTTGATCAAAGAAGAAATGTGTTGCAGCATCTTTGGTGCTCATATAAAACCCTAGTCGATCTTTGTATTGATATTCTGAAAGAACATTTACAGGTTCAAAACACGAAGCTCTCATATCTTTCAAATGGATGTATTCAGTGTCTTCTTTGGCTGTAATTATTAATCTGACTGTAACTAAATCTCCTGTATTTAAAGGATTTTTAGAAGTGATTTTTTCTAATTGATCTCCTTTTAAAGTGTTTTTCTTTAGATATAATTCCTTAGAAATCGATAAAACAGAACCCGAATTGTTTTTAATCTTATCCAGATCTTCAAAATACTGCCAGTAAACGCCGCCAAAAGCTGGAACTTTAGATTTGTTCTCAATTTTTATGGTCGCCATTTCTTTCTTCACTTCGTCGGCTTTCCAGTTTAATTTGATGTAGCCTGTTTCGGCTTCTTTTTGATTTTCAGAAAGTTTTTTGGTTATAATCTTTTCATCTCCAAGTTTAATAATGGTATTGTCTTTTACAGAAAGCCAATTAGTTCCCTGCATTAATAAAGCATAAATCGCTTCGGTTGTTGATTTTGTGGTTGGCCAGTTTTTGGTTTGTTTGTTTTTTAATAACCAAACTTTCATCGCATCGACAGATTTGGTGTCGTTCGCAACTTCGGCGAAAGCCTCAATTAATAATGCCTGAGTTTCTATCGGCGCCTGATACCAATACCAGCCCGATTTATTGGCGATCCAGTACATTCCCCAATCTTCGTTGTTTGATGCAGTTTCTTTAAGACTTTCGATGATTTTTTTGGCACTTTCTTTTTCTCCAAAACGATTCAAAGTTAAAGCTGTTAAACCTTTTTCATAAAGAGAATAATTCAGCCAATCTTTTTTAGCCGTTTCCAAATATAGTTTTGTCGCTTTCTTCAAAGTATCAGAAAGAGGATATTTTTCTAAATAAAAACTTCTCGTATACAAATAATGAAGATCAGAATACGGATTGATCCAGATTAATTTGTCGGTAGTTTTTAAGTTTTTAGTTCTTGATTTATAATATTCTAGAAACTTATTATCTAAAAATGGAATTCCGGTATTAGTGATTTCATCGCTTTTAGCAGTTTCATTTTTAGTTAATTTTACCAAATGTCCTAAACCGGCCAAAATATGTCTCGTAATATATTCACTTTCATAACCGCCAGCAAACCAAGAAAATCCGCCAGATGGTTTTTGTTTCTGTTTTAATTTTTCGAAAGCAGCTTTCCTGAGAAGTTTTCATTTTCTCCAAATCAAATAAAAGCGACAGATTTTTTTCTTTTTCATCTTCACTTTGTGCATCATTTAACCATGGAGTTTCGGCTAGAATTAGTGATTTTAATTCTTCATTTTCTTCCAGTTTTGAAATTGGTTTTCCATTTTTTCTCCAATCTTCAAAAACTGCCGCAATTTTAGGATTACTCGAAATAATTTCAGAAGCTAATGCATTGGCGTAATAACGCGCAAAAGTTTGTTCGGCACATTCGTGCTCATATTCCATTAGGTAAGGCAAAGATTGAATTGCAATCCATGTTGGGTTTGAAGTGTATTCAAACGTAAATTGATGATTTCTTAAAGTGGTTGAATTATTGTTTTTTAAATTTTCGAAAGTATATTCTTTAGTAGAATTTTCGCGAACCCAAATCGGAATACTTTCTGTCACTAACATATTATTGGTCAAAACAGGAAGAATGTTTTCTTCTCCATCCGAAAAATTACCAGCTTTTGCTACGATTTTATATTGAATGCCTTGCAGACCTTCTGGAATTGTAATGGTCCAATTTGCCGTTGTATTTCCATACGCTGGAATTGTAAAGTTTCTAATGTTTTTTGCATTCAGCATTTTGGCATCAATTGGCATCATTGTAACAGCATCAAAAAACTGCAGACTTGCGATTCCGGTTTTTGCTTCGGCGGTAACATTCGAAATTTTAGCGCTGATTACAATAGTATCTTTTTCTCTAAAAAATCTTGGAAAATTCGGCATCACCATTAATTCTTTTTGTGTGATCACACTTTTTTCCAGATAACCTGAAACAGCATCTTTATTATGTGCAAACAAGCGAAGTTTCCAAGCTGTTAAAGCTTCTGGAGAAGTAAAATTGAAACTTACTTTTCCTTTAGAATCGGTTCTTAAATTTGGGAAAAAGAAAGCGGTTTCAGAGAGATTTTTTCTGGCTTTTACTTGGTTTAAGGCTTCTACAGCACTTTTTGTTGTAATGATTATTGCTCCGTTTGAAGCTCTGTCGCCGTAAAGAGCTGTTGCCTTTTCCTCTTTTACTACATCTATTGAAAGTATATCGTTAGGATTTAAGTTTTTTATATCGCTAACAAATTGTCCATCTACGATATATATTGGTTCTTTTCCAGAAACAGTAGACGTTCCTCTAATTATAATCCCAGATGCAGTTCCAGATAATTTGTTTATCCCGGCTGTATTATAAACTGCATTATCTTCTTGAACTTCTTCAGAACTCACCATTTTTGTGACTGAGGCACTCAATGATTGCTTTTTTCTTTGAGTGCCATAAGCAGTTATGACGACTTCATGCAATTCGCTTGAATGATCATGTAGTAGAGAAATATCAATTTGTTTATTTTTTGAAACGATTACAGATTGATTTTTAAAACCGATACAGGAAAAAATAAGTTCTTCATCTGCTCCCGCGTCAATTTCATAATAACCTTCAAAATTACTGGTTGTGCTTCTTTGTGTTTTTTTAACTGTGATGGAAACCCCTGGAAGCGGAATATCGCTTTGATCTTTTATGATTCCAAAAATCATCTTAGCATCCAAAGGTTTTCTGATTTTTTTGTAAGCTGTCTTTGATATTCTTTTTGCAGGTAAAGCGGATTAACATTTGCGCTAAAATCGAATCCGAACCACATTAAAGTCGTGTTTTCATTTATAAGTTCAATACGTTTTGATGGAGTATTTAAATTGGTAATTGTGCTATATGTATTTTCGCCGCCCAAAAGTGATTTGTAGCTATTACCGATACTAAATTCGTCAAGATTGAGCTTTTCCCAGTTTATTTTTCTAAATTGATCCAATGAACTGTCATACATTGAAGCTAAAACTTCGGCTTCCCTTTTTGCGAGCAGTTCCTGTCAATTTAAAAGACCAGTTTTCATTACTTCCGGGTTGTATTTTATTCCTAAATGTTTCTACATTAAATTTAAATTCAGGTTTTTCTCTTTTTAAAATAACATAAATATTATTGTCAAATTTTTGATTTTCGAATATACTTGTGAAATCAATTGTCAATCCGTTTTCAAAATCTTTTTTTACAGGAATTTTAATTAAAGTTTCATGATTTTGGAGATGATACGTTTCTTCTAAAAAAACGTCGCTTTGATAATTTGCTGTTGCCGTTATATATAATTCTGGTATAACAGATTTTACTTTTATTAAAATAAAACCATCTTTTACAGCATCTAGATTTGTTTGCGTAACAGTAAATAAACGACTTGTATCAAATTTATCCTTGCTTTGATTGATTTTAAAACTTGAAGTTTTCTCTATTAAATTCCCAAAACTATCTTTTGCCGAAAACACAATTTTATAGTTGCCTGATTTATAATTTGAAATAAAATCTAAAGCAAGAGTTTTGTCCTCTTGAGTATCTATATTTTTAGAAAATAACAATGTTTCTGTTATTTTTTCTTTTAGATCTTCATTGTTTTCATAGGGAAATAATTTTTCGAAATCGGAATTTGAAATAGTCGAAAAATCAGGCTGAGAAAAAGTTCGTGATTTGAATTTTGTAGAAAATGGTTTAATGTAATAAATTTTTATTTCACCTTTAACTGCTGAAAATTCCCCGTTAAGATTCGTGCTTACAAGTTTTACTTCATTTTTATTTTTAGTAGAAATTTCGTTAGAAATTACAGCATTAAGTTCTAAATCATGGTAACCAACTTTTACAGAGGTTTGAGAATCATGCGTTTCTCCATTAATATCAGTAACAGATGCCTTTATTAGATAATTAAAAACAGGTAATTGTTCCTTACTAGAATTTATAGATGGAATTGCAGTAAAATCAATCGTGAATTGTCCTGAAGCATCAGTTTTTGTTTCTCCAGTCGCTAATGTTTCATTTTCCTCATATTGTGAGCGATAATATCTAGAATAGGTCGTGTAGCGGGTAACGGTGTAAGTTACTTTTGCATCAGAAATAGTACTTCCCGCAAAAGCCTTTGCAGTTCCTTTTACTTTAACCAATTGATTGAGCTGAAAGCTGTCTTTTTTCGGATTAAAAGTTACTTCGAATTTTGGGCGTTTGTATTCTTCAACCCTAAAATCAATTCTTGAATCTTCTAAATAGGCATTTTCCCAAAAAGGATGTTCGCTTTTTTCTTTATCATAAACTTTATCATTTTCATAAGTAGCAGGCTCATCAGCACTTATATGAAAATTACCAGTCAGACCAGATTTTGGTAAAACAAATTCACCAGAAAAGGAGCCAAACTCATTTGTGGTAACATCAAATTCTTTAAAATCATTATCATTTGCGTCTTCGACAATAATTTTAAATGTAGTATAAGGAACTACAGATGATTTGTTATTCACTTTTTGAATCGCGATTCCTTTATAATACACTGTTTGGCCTGGACGATAAATAGCACGATCTAAATAAAACTCAACTATTCCATTAAAATCAGTTTCATCATTGTCTTTGTCATTGTATTGATAATTATAGGAGAGATAATTTTTATCAATATAAATGGTGTCTTTTTGAGTGAACAAAGTAATAGGCTGATAACCCATATATTTGTCCTTTATTTTATTAAAAACCGCTGTGCCATTTTTATTAGTGAGAATATTAAATGACTGAGATTTGATGCTTACATTTTCTAACGGTTTTCCAGTTTTTCTGTCTAAAACTTGGTAACTTTCAGTTTTATCGTTTTGTGTTCCTAAAACAATAAAGTTCGAAACTGTAATCGTTTCAAAAGCAAAAGCTTTTCTTTCTTTTGAGTCAGATTCACTTTCAAAATAAACCAAATAAGAACCTGTCTGCAATTGCGGCAGTAAAACTTCTGTTGAATATTCCAGATAATCTTTTTTGTTGGTAAGCGTGTAAGATTGAGAAGTAACTGGTTTTGTTTTTTGAATAATAGAATCTCTAATTCCGACTCTAGTAATATTTGATTTGCTTAGTTCTGTAATTTGGGCATTTGTAATTTTGAAAAAAGAAATTTTTAGTTTTTCAACATTTTTGTATTGAATAGATGCGCGGGTGTTTTCGTTATTATAAGTGTATTTTTGAAGTTGTACATTCAAGGCTTTAGACAATATGTTTTCCTTTTTCTGTACAGCAAGTTTGTATGCATTAGATTTATTATTGATCTTCAAAATACTGTCTAAAATTGCAATCGCTTTTATATTATAATCTGGATTGAGCTCTGCTGATGCATGTCTGCGCTAAATAATACGCTCTTTCGAGTTGGATATTTTGAGTAAGAATTATATCATTTGTTTTCTTTTGAAAAGCGCTCAAGGCTTTGATGTAATCTTCGTCAACAATGACGTTATAATTTTTGCTAAATTGAATTCTTTGCCAGATGTTTTCAGTTGAAGGATTATTAATTTCTTGTTTTTGATAAAGTTTTAATGTCGATTTAAGATTCTCATCAGAAACGGAGTCAAAGTTTAGTTTAATAAAATCACTAGAACTTCCTAAAAGATCTTTTTTGAAAGCTGAAAAATCACTTTTTTGAATTTCCCATGAACGTATTTTTCGCGATTGAAGCGCTATGTTTTCTGCAATTACATAATTTAATACATTCAGCGTTTTGAATTTTTCAATTGTTGGATAATCAAAAATGGCTTCGTATTTTGTTAGTGAAGTGTTTTTTAGAATCGCTTCATTTTCCATTGAACTTTTTAGAGCGAGATCAATTTGAGAGATAAAATTATTTTCTGTCCAAGTTAAAAAGTCTGTATCTAAAACAGCAGTATTAGTTCTTCTGCCAATTTGATATCTGTTTTTGTTGTAATAATCATTTAGACATTTTGCATAAACCAAATTCAAAATTGCTTTTGATGGAATTGAAACACGATTAATGTCCGTTTTAAGATTTTTTAAAATTTTAGTTTGTGCTTTTTCATCAAAAACCTGCAGATATTTAGATTGATAGAAAAAGCATTTTATCATTTCCACTTCATCTTTTTGATTTATTGCTTTTTTGTAAATTTTAGCAACGATTTCATTTGCAGATTTTACTTTTCCTTCGTTTTCCAATGCAATAACATTGTCCCATTTTTTATCATTTTGCTGGGCAAAAAGTACTGTAGAAACCAATAAGAATACAAATAATATATTTTTCATAAAGAGAGTTTTAATCTATAGATGATTAAAATTTTAAAAAGGTTGGGATAGAAAAGAATTATTTTAAAAATAATTTTCGTACAAATTAATAATTTATTTTTAAAACCAAATAGAGCATACTATATTTCCTTATTTTTGAAAAATAATTAACCGGTTTAATCGTTGAATTGTGTATTCGTTTTATCGAATAAACGGCTCAACATCTAAACGATTCAACGTATTCAATGAAGACACATTTCATCGCCATTGGCGGAAGCGCTATGCACAACCTTGCATTAGCATTACATAATAAAGGATATCAGGTTACAGGAAGCGATGATGCTATTTTTGAACCTTCAAAATCAAGATTAGAAAAAAAGGAATACTTCCTGCAGAAATGGGTTGGTTTCCTGAAAAAATCACTTCAGATATCGAGGCTGTTATTTTAGGAATGCACGCAAAAGCGGATAATCCAGAATTGTTAAAAGCACAGGAATTAGGATTGAAAATATATTCGTATCCTGAATTTTTATACGAGCAGTCTAAAAACAAAACTCGCGTTGTAATTGGTGGTTCTCACGGAAAAACGACCATTACATCAATGATTCTTCATGTAATGCATTACCATAATATCGCTGTAGATTATATGGTGGGAGCACAGTTGGAAGGTTTTGACACCATGGTGCATTTGACCGAAGAAAATGATTTTATGGTTTTAGAAGGTGACGAATATTTGTCTTCACCAATTGACAGACGTCCGAAATTTCATTTGTATCAGCCCAATATTGCTTTAATTTCAGGAATTGCCTGGGATCATATTAATGTTTTTCCAACGTATGAAAATTATGTAGAACAGTTTGAGATTTTTATTCAAAAAATTACGAATGGAGGAATATTGGTTTATAATGAAAATGATCCAGAAGTAAAACGTGTTTCTGAAGCGACAACAAATCCGATAAGAAAAATTGCGTATTCAACTCCAGAATATTCTGTGAGTGACGGCGTAACATTACTAAAAACACCAGAAGGCGATATGCCAATTGAAGTTTTTGGAGCACACAACTTGAATAATTTGGCCGGAGCAAAATGGATCTGCCAAAATATGGGAGTCGATGAAGAAGATTTTTATGAAGCAATTGCAAGTTTTAAAGGAGCATCTAAACGTTTAGAAAAAATTGCTGAAGGAAGAGGAAAAGTTGCTTATAAAGATTTTGCGCATTCGCCAAGTAAAGTTGCCGCAACAACCAAAGCGGTAAAAGAACAATATCCAAACAGAACTTTAGTGGCTTGTTTAGAATTGCATACGTACAGTAGTTTAAACGTCGCCTTTTTAAAAGAATACGAAGGTGCTTTAGAATATGCTGATGTTGCAGTTGTTTTTTATTCGCCAGATGCGGTAAAAATTAAACAGCTTGAGGAAGTAACTTACGAACAGATAGCAACGGCATTTAATAGAAAAGATTTAATTATTTATACTAATCCAGCAGAGTTTAAAGAATATTTATTCCATTTAAATTTAGAAAATTCTGCACTTTTATTAATGAGTTCAGGAAATTACGGAGGTCTAAATTTTGATGAAGTTAAAGGTCTAGTTAATTAGATAATGTGTCAATTTGATAATTAGATAATGCCGATTGTGTTAAACAATCGGCATTTTTTTAGTTTGGAATTTGGAATTTGGAATTTGGATTTTTGGAATTTGGATTTTGAGATTTAGAATCTTAATTGGAATATTTAAAATGTCCCACAATTGTGTAATCAAACAAACAATCTTCGAGCACTTGCCCGCCTCCAACGTTGTGAACAATTAGATTTCGTTTTCCGTCAGAAGATTTTTTGTTAGTTACAATTCCAATATGTGGCAGTTTATTACTTATCATCCAAGTTACAAGTTCTCCGGTTTGATAATCTTTTGGATTTTGGGTTACAGGTAATTTAGTTCCCTTTCTTTCAAAGAAAATTTCTAGGTTAGGAACTCGTCTATGATCAATATTTGTGTCCGTTTTGGTCATTCCCCATTTTTTAAGATTTGGATAAAGAGAAAAATTTTCCAGCATATCTTCGTGAACTTCCTTTTGCAGATCTATGCCTAATTTTCGATAGGAACGAATTATTACATCGGTACAAACCCCTTTGCCCTTTGGGACATCGCCATTTGGGTAATCAATTTTAAAATAAGACGGATCATAATGTATAGACGGATCAATTATTGAAATTGCCGCTTCAGATAATCTTTCTGCAAAATCTTTTGGCTGGTCTTTATTTAAAATAGCAATGTTTTGTGTTTCCTTTTGCTTGCATGAAATAAAAAGAAAAAACAGAATAGAAATAGGTAATAATTTCATTTTTAGACAAATTAGTTTTTAAAGTTAATGAATTTTAAAATTGATTGTATTTAATTGAAAGATTTTTCTTCTTTTTAATATATTCGCTTCTTAAATATATAAGTATGGAAAGTTCTCATTTTGCTATAAAAAATTGGTCTGAAGATGATAAACCTCGCGAGAAATTAATGCTTAAAGGAAAGGAAGCTTTGAGTGACGCTGAACTAATTGCAATCTTAATTGGTTCTGGAAGCAGGAATGAGTCTGCAGTTTCTTTAAGCAAGCGAATTTTGGCCAGTGCAGGAAATATAAATGCTTTAGGAAAAATGTCTATTTCTAATTTAATGCAATTTAAGGGAGTAGGCGAGGCAAAAGCGATTTCTATAGTTGCAGGCATTAGAATTGGGCAGAAGGCAGAGGAGCGAAGATGCTTTACAATTCAAAAAAATAACTTCTAGCAAAGGTGTTTTTGAAATAATGCGACCATTATAGGACAACTTCCGCATGAAGAATTTTGGGTGCTTTTTCTTAATAATGCGAATAAGGTTATTTCTAAGTCACAATTAAGCAAAGGCGGAATCGCGGGAACTATTGTCGATGCCAGATTAGTTTTTAAATTGGCATTGGAAAATGCTGCTACAGGTTTGATTTTGTGTCACAATCATCCATCGGGAAATTTGACTCCTAGTGATGCCGACAAACAAATTACAAAGAAAATGAAGCTGGCAGGTGAAAGTTTAGATGTTAAAGTTTTAGATCATTTGATTATAACTGAATCAAAATATTATAGTTTTGTAGATGAAGGAATTTTTTAATGTATGAATACCATTACAGACATTTTTTTTGATTTAGATCACACGCTTTGGGATTTTGATAAAAACTCAGAAATGGCTTTTAGTCGTATTTTTAGAGAGAAATACGCAGAAATCAGCACAGAAGATTTTATTAGAAAATACATTCCAATAAATCAGGAATGCTGGAGGTTATATCAAAATGATAAAATTACACATCAGGAATTGCGTTACAATCGTTTGAAGTTCTCTTTTGATGCTTTAAATTATGTGATTTCTGAAGAAAATATCTTTGAAATCGCCAATGATTACATTGAGTTTTTAACAGATAATAATTATCTTTTTGATGGCGCCATCGAGGTTTTAGAATACCTTAAACCCAAATATAAACTTCATATTATTACGAATGGTTTTGCGAATGTTCAGGATAAGAAAATAAGTAATGCTTCTCTGGGCGGTTATTTTTCTACAATTACAAATTCAGAATTAGCTGGCGTTAAAAAGCCAAATAGTATTATATTTGATTATGCATTAAATTTGGCAAAGACATCCAAGCAAAACAGCATAATGATTGGAGACGATTTTGAAGCCGATGTTAATGGTGCTTTAAATGCGGGTTTAGATGCTATTTTTTTCAATGAAAAAAAACTGGATGTTTCCGGAAATTACAAACAAATTAACCATTTATTAGAACTAAAAAAATATTTATAATGATGAAAATTAAATTTTTACTTACTGCAATTTTATGTTCAGTTGTTGGATTTGCGCAGTCTTTTAATGATTACAAAGCAGTAATTATCCCTCTGAAATATGATTTTATAAAAACAGACAATCAATATCGTCTGGCTACTTTAAGTAAACAGAATTTGGTTAAAGCAGGTTTTCAAGCTTTTTATGCAAACGAGCGACTTCCAGAAGGATATACAGACCGTTGTCAGGTTCTATACATTGATGTTGTAAGAGATAATGCTTTTTTGGTTACAAAACTTATTGTACAATTAAAAGATTGTTTTGGACAAGTTGTATATACTTCAGAAGTTGGAAAAAGCAGGGAAAAAGAATATGAAGTAGCTTATAAAGAAGCGCTAGATAATGCTTTTAAATCTGTTTATGATTTGCATTATAAATATAGTGGTAATCCAGTTGCGTAGCCTAAAACTCCTGTCGCAGTAAAAACAGCTGTTCCAGTTGCGACGACTACTACAGCTGTAAATAATACAGTTGCGGCTTCTCAGTCCCAGCTTGTAGTTGTAGCTCCATCTCCAGATTTAAAAGATCCAAATTTATTATATGCACAGCCAACTGAATCAGGTTACCAATTAATAGATAAAACACCAAAAGTAGTAATGAAGCTTCTTAAAACTTCTCAAACTAATGTTTTTATAGCTATTAAAGATAATGTTCAAGGCTCTTTAATTTTAAAAGAAGACCAACAATGGTATTTTGAATCTTACCAAAACGATAAATTAATTTCAGAAAAAATTGTAGTTAAATTCTAAATATAAAATACGGTTAATAACCGTATTTATCTTTCCAGCGGTTCTTTAAAAATTCTCGGTTGCTGTTCTCTCTAGAATTGCTTCCAGGATTATAAAGAACCGTTTCTTTTACAGCATCTGGCAGAAATTCTTGTTCTGCAAAATTGTTGGCGTAATCATGCGAATATTTATATTCATCGCCATAGCCTAATTCTTTCATTAATTTGGTGGGAGCATTACGCAAATGAATCGGAACGGGTAAATCTCCTGTTTGTTTTACCAATTGCTGTGCATTTCCAATTGCCATATAAGAAGCATTGCTTTTTGGAGACGTTGCAAGGTAAATAGCGCATTGACTTAGAATAATTCGGCTTTCAGGATATCCAATAGTTGTAACGGCTTGAAAAGTATTGTTTGCCATTATAAAAGCTGTCGGATTGGCATTACCGATATCTTCACTGGATAAAATAAGCATTCTTCTGGCAATAAATTTAACGTCTTCACCTCCTTCAATCATTCGTGCCAGCCAGTAAACCGCACCGTTTGGATCGTCGCCGCGAATAGATTTTATAAAGGCAGAAATAATGTCATAGTGCTGTTCACCTGTTTTATCGTAAAGAACAGTATTTTGTTGTACTAATGCTAAAACGCGATCGTTCGTAATGGTGATTTCATCACCTGCAGATGCATTAATAACTAGTTCAAAAATATTTAACAATTTCCTTCCATCACCACCCGAAAGACGTAATAGAGCTTCTGTTTCTTTTAGATTTATATTCTTTGTCAATAAATAAGTGTCCGTTTTCATTGCGCGTTGTAATAACGCTTCTAGATCTGCTTTTGTAAAGGCATTTAAGATATAAACCTGGCAGCGTGACAATAATGCAGGAATTACTTCAAAACTAGGGTTTTCGGTGGTAGCGCCAATCAAAGTGATCCATCCTTTTTCTACAGTCGCTAAAAGGGAATCTTGTCGCGATTTGCTAAATCGATGAATCTCATCAATAAAAAGAATCGGATTTTTAGCCGTAAATAAACCACCGCTTTGCTTTGCCTTTTCAATAACGTCACGGATATCTTTTACTCCAGAATTTATAGCACTTAAAATATAAAAGGGTCTTTTCGATTCTTGTGCAATGATTTGAGCTAGTGTTGTTTTTCCTGTACCGGGAGGTCCCCAGAAAATTAGAGAAGGAATTATTCCTTTTGAAATTTGCTGTGTTAAAGATCCAGTCGGACCAACCAAATGATGCTGGCTAATATAATCTTCTAATTTTTGCGGACGAATGCGCTCTGCTAACGGTGCTTCCATTATACAAAATTACTATTTTAAGTTTTAAATCTTATTTATTGAAAGTTAAAACAGTTGGTTTTAAGAACGATTGTTACAATTTGAAACAAGTTTTATGTTTTTATGGTATGACAAAATATCAGTAAAATATTTTTGGATAGTTTTTTGAGTCCCTAACAATATTACTGATAAAAAATATGAACGATACTAATTTTAAATTTTCGAATTCTGTTATTGGACTTCCTTTGTTTTTTGTCCTTTTTTTATGGATTATTTATTGGATGCAGATTCGATTTGATTTTGATTTTTATCGACACGGAATTTATCCAAGAGATTTTTTGGGACTTCAGGGAATTTTGTTCAGTCCGTTTATTCATGAAAATTTAGATCATTTATACAATAACAGTATTCCGCTCTTGATATTATTAGTCGCGATGCAGTTTTTTTATCCCAAACAGACATTTGGAGTTATTGGTTATGGAATATTGTTTTCAGGATTAATTACTTGGATTGTGGGGCGCGAGAACTTTCATATTGGCGCCAGTGGATTAATTTATGTATTAGTAAGTTTTATTTTCTTTAAAGGAATTCAAACTCGATATTACAGATTAGTTGCCTTGTCTTTAACCGTAATTTTGCTCTATGGCGGCATGATATGGTATGTTTTTCCTGATGTTGACCAATCTATTTCTTGGGAAGGACATTTGGCGGGACTTATTACCGGTTTTGTCCTAACATTATTTTACAGAACTCCTGAATATACTAAACCTATTGTATACGACTGGCGCTGCCCAGATTTTGATCAAGAAAATGATCCTTTTATGAAACATTTTGATGAAGATGGACACTTTGTCAATATTTCAAAGGAAGATGATGAAGATGAAATCGAATATTTTTCATCCAGTTATCCAGTAAATTATATTGTGACACGAAAGCCAGAATTAGATACTGAAAATTGATTTCATAGTTTTCTTTGTAGAAAAAGATTAAATTTGTTAGTGTAACAATTTAATTGCGAGCATCATGGAAAAAATAAAGTTTTTAGTTTTGTTCTTGTGTTTCATTTTTACCAGCAAAACTATTGCTCAATGTGATATTAAAAATAGGGTACAGGCTGACGGAAGTATGCTCTATTATTTTGATCCAGCTGTATTTTATACCACGAAATCAAAGTCGTTAAAAATTAATATTGTCACAGACAAAGAGCATTATTTTGTAGCACTCCAGCCAACTCCATTTCCAGATAAGAAAATTGGCAAAAAAATTAAAGAAGATTTAGTTATCCATCTTGCAGACAAGAATACTTATAAATTGACTCATTACGATACACAATACCGTCGAAATGATTCAATTATGCAGGTTTTTTATTTAATTGATGATAAAGATGTGAATGCTTTTTCAAACTACGGAGCTGTAACGGCCGAAATTAATATGGAAGGCACTGAATTTGTGAGAAGTTACAATTTTAAACTTCATAAAAATGCAATTATGGAACAGCTCAATTGTTTTTTGAAGAAAGAAGAATAGCATTTATTCTTCTTCGTCTTTTGCGTGATGATCGTTTTTATTGGCAATCTTCTTTTGAATATTTCTCAGAAGATTGTTAAAGCTCACCGTTAGCGAAGCAAACATTGGTAAATTGAGTACCGCTATTCCGTGGAAGATATTCGTTCGCATAAGTTAGCTCCACTTGAATGTCATCTGAAAATAAATATCCGGCACCAACATTTAATCTATTTCTATCAAAGAAACTCTCGCCGGTAACTTTAGTTCCTGATTTTAAATAAATTTCATCAGAAGCAACGGCGTAAATTACTCCTTTTCTTAAAATTTTACTATTTAGTGGCTGTAAGTATTTTATTTGTCGCCGATAGCGAATTACGTTTTCATAATTGTCATCTTGATTTCGCATATGACGAAATTCCATTCTCATTCTAGTACTTAAAGTATATCCTGTTTTGTGAAAGTAGTAAATTCCTTGAAGGGCATAACGCCATTCAGGAGATTCAAATTGTCCAATTTCTGGAACGTCTCTATTGTTGTAGTGAGCAATGAAAGCTGAAAATTTCCATCTTGAGGAATAAAAATAATGTCCCCAGCCTCTTACGGATCTTTGAATTGTGTTTTCGAATAAATTTGACGAAGATTCCGTACTGCTGTATGCTCGCTCCTAAATCAATTTCGGTAGACCATTTTTTGCTTAGAGTTTGATTAAATTGAATCTCATTCCAAAATTGATTGTATGTAGTATTTTGTCCGTAGCTGTTTGTAATCATCAAGACTACAAACAAGCATCGGATTATAGTAATTATTTGTTTTGGATTAGATTTTGAAAGCATTAATTAAAGTTTTAATTATTCATTCTAATCTTCATTCTCAATGTAATCTAACTTCTTTGACGAACAGCTTCGTATAAAAATGCGCCACAGGCAACAGAAACGTTTAAAGATCCTATTGAACCAAACATTGGCAGTTTTGCTTTCTCATCTACAATTTTTAAAACAGAAGGATTTATTCCTCTATCTTCAGATCCCATGATTATTGCCAAAGGATCCGTTAATGTGATATCGTAAATGTTTTGATCTGTTTTCTCAGTTGTCGCTACTGTTTTAATTCCAGAACCTTGCAAATAAAAGATTGCGTCTTTGATGTGTTCCACTTTGCAAATAGGCACATTAAAAACTGCACCGGCAGAAGTTTTAACTGTGTCTCCGTTTACAGGAGCAGATCCAGCTTTTTGAACAATAATTCCGTTCACACCTGTACATTCTGCTGTTCTTATGATAGCGCCAAAATTTCTAGCATCAGAGATTTGATCAAGTATTAAAAATAATGGTTTTTTTCCAGATTCAATAGTCGATTCAACAAGATGTTCCAAATCTATAAAACCAATTGGAGAAATTGTGGCAACGGCACCTTGATGGTTATTAGGAGTAAGACGGTTTAGTTTTTCAACAGGAACATAAGAGAAATTAATGTTGGCACGTTTCATTACCTTCATTAAGTCTTTCATTAGTTCACTTGAAATCTCTTTTTGAATAAAGACTTTATCGACTTCTTTTCCTGCTTGAATTGCTTCTATGATGGCTCTTATGCCAAATATTTGATGTTCTTTTTCCATTAGGCAAATATAGGTAATATGTTTATATAAAAAAAACCGCTCTGAATTAACAGAGCGGTCTTAATATTTTATTTAAGCTAGAAAATTATTTTTTAGCCCAAATTAATTTAGTGTCTAATTCATCACCACCAATTGCGAGCAATTGCAGCTTCACGATTTGCACCATTTAACTGTTGTAAGTTAACTGGGTAAGTAAATCTGTCTGGCATTGCACTTAAGTTGTTTAAAGCAACAAATGTGTAAGTTGTTACTCCATCTTGTGGTACATTGAAATTATAAGTTTGACCTGGTAAAAGAATAGTGTTAGGATATCCTGTTCTTCTGTATTCAGCATAAGCTTCGTATGGTCGCATGAAAAGAGCAATGTATTTTTGATTAAGTACATTCGCTTGGTTTGCGACTGGTAAAGTTGCTAAGAAAGCAGTAATTTTAGCAGGAGTTACTCCCCAACGAGTCATAGAAGCTCTAACACCATTTTGGTAATGTGTGTTGTCCCATCCTTGATTTTCTGATAGTAAAAATTCTACTTCAGCGTACTCCATTAATACTTCAGTATAATCTTGTTTCAATACACTAGAACTCCAGAAAGAAGTGCTTGGTCTTTGTCCTGCGGCTTGTGCACTTGTAATACCGTATGGCATACCAACATATTGCGTTAAATCATCAGTTTCAGTATATGTATTAGCTCTAACAACAGCTTTAGTAGCAGTCTTTGGAGCAAAGCATATTTCTGTAACCTTGGATCAACTCCAAAATTTCCTAAGTTTCCTTTTAACAAGTCAACAAATGTATTTGACATAGCGAAGTCAGTTCTGTTAGAAATAAAGAAATCACTATAGAATGGACTAGGAAGTACTTCATCTTTTTGGTAAGTAAGACCAACAGTATCTGTATTAGAAGTCATAACTCCACCAGCAATAGCTTCAGCGATATGAGTTTCTGCTCCTGGTACAACACCTTTAACTCTAGTTCCAATTCTTAATCTTAAAGAGTTTGCAAATTTAATAAGTTTTGCAGGGCTTTTGAAAAGTTGATCACCTGAAGTAAGTACAGGTTCACTTGTTACCACCATTGCAACAGCTTCTTTTAATTCTTTAAGAAGATCTGCGTAAATTTTAGCTTGAGAAGCAAATTTAGGCCTATTGTATTTATCTGATTGTAAAGCCTGAAAATCTGGATCATTATTACCGTATGACCAGTAAGGAACATCACCGTAAGCATCTACTAACTGTAAGAAAGTGTAAGCTAGCATTACTCTCGCAAGCAGCTGATTTGGTTGTTGTTGTTGCCATAAACAGCGACTTGAACTTTAAGATCTGGATCTGTATTCATTTGAATTACAGTTTTAAAGTCAATGGCAGTTTTATAGTAATCACCATATAAACTCTGGTTTGTAGCCTCTCTAAATTGGAAACGATCCTCTTCTGTATAGTTTCTTTGTGCAGAATATTGAACCCATGGTAACGCCATTCTACCAGAAGAAAAACTTCCTCTAGAGTTTGTCATTAAATTGTATACAGCTCCATTAAAAACTCCAGCAGGAGTAGTTTGTAAAATGTCTGGCTGGTTCGGGCTTATGTTTATGTCCTCTAAGTTATCATCGCAACTTACAGTAGTAGTAAGTAATGCGACAATTGATAATATTGATATGAATATTTTTTTCATCTTAATTTTGTTTTAGAATTTTAATTCTAGGTTCATTCCGTATGTTCTAGTTGATGGTAAAGAACCACCTTCTAAACCTTGCGTGTTACCACTACCATATGAAGCCATCTCTGGATCCATTCCTTTCCAATCTAATCCCCATGTAAATAAGTTTCTTGCGAAAAGAGAGAATCTGATGTCTGCGAAAGGCCCGATAATTCTTTTTGGTAAAGTATACCCAAGAGTAACCTCTCTTAATTTCACATAACTAGCATCAAATACGTTCATAGCATCAAGTCCATAATGTTGTTGAGCCCAAGCTTGTCCAGGTAATACAGAAGTATTTTGTGCTCCATTTTCGTATACTGCATCAACTACAACACCATTTTCTCTCAATCCTGGAGTAGCAGTGTGTTCTAACATACCAGAGTAAGATCCCCACATGTGAGAAGTAGAGAAATAGCTTCCACCTTGTTGCATGTCAATTAAGAAACCAAAGTTTAAATTTTTGTATTTAAAGTTGTTTCTAAGACCCATGTTGTAATCAGGAGTAATAGTTCCTAAAGATTTTTGTGCAGAAGGAATATAAGCTCCGTCAGCATCAACTACTTTGTTTCCATTAGCATCATAAGTAAAGTCAGTTCCGTAAATTTGACCGTATTGTTGCCCAACTACAGCTAATAATCTAGCTTGGAATGGAGCAGTAGCAATAGTTAATTCATTAACACCGTCAATAAGCTCAATTAACTTGTTGTTATTTTTAGCAAAGTTCCAAGTAATGTCCCATCTGAAGTCTTGTGTTCTTACAGGATTAACTGTTACAGTAGCTTCAATACCTTTGTTTTGTAATTTTCCTGCGTTAGATAATAGGAAATCATATCCGTTTGATGGATCTACCTGAATAGGTGTAATTAAGTCTGTTGTTACAACATCGTAGTAAGTTACATCAACACCAACTCTTCTGTCGAATAAGCTTAATTCTAAACCTACCTCTTTAGTTGTTTTTAACTCAGGTTTCAATAATGGATTTCCAGCAGTACCTGGTTGGCTGTATCTTGGAGTTCCTTGGAAAGGAGTTGATACATCAGCTAAGTTTCCTAATCTGTAAGCGAAAGTTGCGTTACCAGCTTGTGCCCATCCTCCTCTAACTTTACCATAATTTAACCATGGTAAGTCAGTTAATTCTGAGAAAATAAAACTTCCAGTAACGGAAGCATAGTTTACAGATTTATAAACTGTACTAAACCAGTCTTGTCTGTCTGTAGCTTCTAAGAATAAAAAGTCATCATATCCTAATGAAACGAAACCATAAACACTGTTTATTCTTTCTCTGTTGTCGTTATTAGTAGATTGAGCAGGACTCGCACTGTTTGCTAAGTTGTATTGACCTGGAAGAACTAAACCTCCTACAGTATTTCCAGAAACTCTTGTTAAGAATGAATTTCTTCTATTAACCCCACCGAATGAATTAACACTGAATTTACCGAATTTTTTGTCAAAATGTAAACGACCTTCGTAGTTGAAATCAGTTAAAGTTCTTGAGTCGCTTGTGAAGCTTGAAAGTGCTTGTGAACCAATTGCAACTCTTTCTTGAATAGCTAAGTTATAGATATCAGCATAAACGTTACCTACAGCATATAATTCTGGAGTAAAGTTGTAAGTGATTTTACCATTACCATAGATTCTGTTTCTTGTGTCATTAGATGTATTCTCGTTGATAATCCAGTATGGGTTATCAGAGTAGTTAGGAGTTGGATCGTTCCAAGCAATTCTGTTCCAAGATCTTTGTGCTCCGTTAGCTAATTTGTAGTCTTTCAATTCATCGTAATCCAATTGTCTTTGACCCCATTGGAAGAATTTTTGACCTAAACCATTATCACCATATCCAACTTCAGGTCTGTTGAAACCTCTTGTTTGAACATAAGTTACCATACTTTCAACTTTAAGCTTGTCACTCATTTTAGTGTTAGCATTCAAAGTGAATGTGTTTTTTGTCAAACTTGAATTAGGAACAATACCTTCAGTTTTTTGGTTTGTAAACGCAAATCTTACTCCAGAATCCTGAGTGTTTTTAGCGAAAGAGATAGAGTTAGTTCTTGTAATACCTGTATTAAAGAAAGATCTAACATCATTTTTAGGATTAATCCAAGATTTTTCTTTTAAGTAATCGTTAGAAAATTCTGGATCAAATGCGTTCCAAGGTAAATATTTTAAGTTTGGATCATATTTTGGTCCCCAGCTTTCGTCTGTAGCGTAGTCAGCAATGTTGTAAGTTTGACCATTGATAACTTGTTGTTGGAAAGTAGAAGAACTACCTCCTCCGTATTCGTGTTGTAGGTTTGGCATGATGTATACGTTTTCGAACGTAATACCTGTATTGAAAGCAATTTCTGCTTTACCACCTGATTTTTTAGCAGATTTAGTAGTATACAAAATCGCACCGTTACCAGCTCTACTTCCGTAAAGAGCAGCAGCAGGACCTCCTTTAAGTACAGTTACAGATTCGATATCGTCTGGGTTAATATCCGCAGAAGCATCTCCGTAATCTCTACCTCCAGCACCTCTTTGAGTAGCTGTAGTGTTGTAGTTACCATTGTCTAATGGAATACCGTCAATAACGATCAAAGGTCTGTTTTCACCTGTTACAGATCCAACACCTCTAAGTACAACTCTTGTAGAACCTCCCATTGTAGAAGGAGAAGTAACTTGTAAACCTGCAACGTTACCAGATAAAGCTGATACTGCATTGTTTGTACCTCCCTCATTAATAATGTCGCCTTTTAAATCTTGAGCGACTGTAACTAATAGATTTTTTCTCTCTTTTAATACCAAGTGCGGCTGTAATTACTACACTCTCTAATTCTACAGATGCGTCAGCTAATTTAACGTTTACTGTAGTTGAAGTTGCGGCTATCTCTTGAGTTTTCATCCCAATGTAGCTAAATACCAAAATTTGGCTTGGTGAGGCTTTGATAGAGAATTTACCATCAAAATCAGTTTGTGTTCCCGCTTTAGTTCCCTTAACTAATACACTAACACCCGGTAAAGGCATCCCTGCATTATCAGAAACTGTCCCAGAAACAGCTCTTTCTTGCGCAAATGATAATTGCGCAACTAGTACTAGTAAAAGCACTAAGAATCCATTGAACTTTAGTTTCATTTTTAAATATTTTGAATTAGTATCGCAAAACTCTTAATAATTTGTTAACTTTCCTAGTAAAAAAAATATTTTTTCGTTAAACATCAAAATTTAACATTATAACATATGTTTATGATAGTGTTATATAATTGCAAATCCGATGTTTTTTCGCCTCCGTTTGTAAGGTTAATTTTTAATATTCCACTAGTTGTTTGAATTGTTGTACCAATGCCTATTCCTATTAATTTTTTTATTTGATTTTTATTGGAAGTGCTTGTCATATCTTGGTATAAAGCATAATCTAGAATCGAATTGATGTAAAGACTTTGTGATAATAAATAACGGTATTCTGTAAGAATCATCGAAGTGTAGTTAGCTTGCAGGCTATTTTCTAAAAATCCACGAATTGAGTTCATTCCGCCGAAGCGAAATAATTCGTTAGAAATGTAGTTTTTGCTCTTTAAGATAAAATTCTGTGAATTTATGTTAATGAAATTTTTAGGATTTAGTTCGAAATTATATTTGGCATTGATATTTGCGAAAAACTGATTGCTTGTTTCTGCAGTTTGTGGATTGTCGTTTGTAATTCTTTTTCCAAATCCAAAAGAATTATAAATAAAAGCTTTGTTTATAAATATGGGATTAATGTAGTCTGCTTTTTGAAAATCGAAAGTTGTGGTAAGATATGAATTGTTGTAATCGCTGATTGTGGAGTTATTTGTGTTTTGAATATCACTCGATTCTGTTGATTGATATCCGATGTACAGTTTGGAATTATAGTTTAAATAATAACCAAGATTTATATCGGTTTTAGTATTCTGGAAAGTGCTGTCTTGTTTAAAAATGTTTAATTGTGCTTTTATTCCAATTGGTGATTGAAAGAGATATGGGATTTCGATTTTGGTGTTAAAGGTTTTTTGTTGATTGCCATCGCTTTTCCAGTATAAGGAAAATTTTTCTCCGGCATGAAGTGTGTTGATCAATGATATGTCTAAATACCCATTTAATATAAGTTTTTTGTTTTCGTCATTCGAAAATCCAATATAGCCGTCAAAAGTGTTTGCTTTTCTTTTTTGAATGTAAGCGAATACTTTAGTTGAATCTGTCGTAAAAAGTACTTCTGGATATTTTGTCTGAGAAACAAATTCAAAACTATTAATATCGCTGTTAATGTTTTTTATTATTTCTTGATTGAAAGTTTTGTTGGTGTATTTTTTGTTTAGTTGTTTTAATGCTCCTTTAGGAAAATAATTTTTCAAATTAGGATTTGTGTAATTTATGATAATTGAATTTAGAGTTCTTTTTTTTTCGGAATCGAGATTTAAATCCGCATAAATTATCAAATTCTTTTTCTTGATATTTTCTAATTTAATCTTTGTAAAAGCAAAACCTGCTTTTTCGCTATTTGAAATTTCTTGATTGAGAAAATTTTCAAGCTCTGAATATGGTATTATTATGCTGTCTTTTGCTGTTTTTTTTTCGTTGTAAAAAAAATGATTTATACCTATATATATATGTACTTCTTTTGTCTTGTCTTTTAGGTCTATTATTGTGGTAAAAGTGCTGTCGTTTATTTTGTTGTTTTCTACTATTTTAAGGTCTGTGTATCCTTGTTTAGTGAGTTCGTTTGAAACTGTTTCAATCTCGTTGTTTAAGGATTTTAAATTAGGATGTTTTTTGTTGAAAGAAATCGAATCAATTGTTTGGTTTTGTTTTTTGTTAATACCGTTTATATTTAAATAAAAAGATTGTGCAAAACAACTAGATGTGCAAAGGAGAAGAAGTATGTGTGCTAATTGTTTCAAGTGCAATTGTTTTGTTGATTAATGAAAAGCAAATATCCAATGTTTCTTTGTGAAATCATAGATATAAATAATGTTATTGAAAATTAATGATTTAACGTTTGTATAGTGAAAAATATTTTATACATTTGCAACCCCGTAAAAAGCGGGAATTTAATATACATAATAAATTTTTAGTATTAATTATGCCAACAATTCAACAATTAGTAAGAACAGGAAGAACTCAGATAACTAAGAAGAGTAAATCGGTTGCTTTAGATTCTTGTCCTCAAAGAAGAGGGGTTTGTACGCGTGTTTACACTACTACACCAAAAAAACCAAACTCTGCAATGCGTAAAGTTGCGCGTGTGCGTTTGACAAATGGTAATGAGGTGAATGCTTACATCCCTGGAGAAGGACACAATTTACAAGAGCACTCGATAGTATTAGTTAGAGGTGGAAGGGTAAAAGATTTACCAGGTGTTAGATATCATATCGTTCGTGGAGCGCTTGACACGTCAGGAGTTGCAGGAAGAACGCAAAGAAGATCTAAGTACGGTGCTAAACGCCCAAAAGAAGCAAAAAAGTAATTTAAAACGTTAAGAGTTGGAGGTTAGGAGTTAAGGGTTAGGGGTTGATGGCGAAAGTTAAAATCTGTAACACATAACATTTAACGGATAACCTATAACTTTTTATTAAAAAAAAGACATGAGAAAAAGAAGCTGACAAAGAAAAGACCACTTTTACCAGATCCAAGGTTTAACGACCAATTGGTAACACGTTTTGTAAACAACTTAATGTGGGATGGTAAGAAATCTACAGCTTTCAAAGTATTTTATGATGCAATTGACATCATTGAGTCTAAAAAGCAAGATTCAGAAAAATCTTCATTAGAAATCTGGAAAGATGCTTTAACAAACGTTATGCCTCACGTAGAAGTACGTAGTCGTAGAGTAGGTGGAGCTACATTCCAAATTCCAATGCAAATTAGACCAGACAGAAAAATTTCTATGGCAATGAAGTGGTTAATACTTTATTCTAGAAGAAGAAATGAAAAATCTATGGCACAACGTTTAGCGTCAGAATGTTTAGCGATGCTAAAGAAGAAGGTGTTGCGGTTAAGAAAAAGAATGGATACTCACAAGATGGCAGAAGCTAATAAAGCTTTCTCTCACTTTAGATTTTAATTCGTAAGAAATGGCTAGAGATTTAAAATATACAAGAAATATCGGAATTGCTCGCTCACATTGATGCTGGTAAAACAACAACAACTGAGCGTATCCTTTTTTATACTGGAAAGTCGCACAAAATTGGTGAAGTACACGATGGTGCTCGCAACAATGGACTGGATGGCTCAAGAGCAAGAAAGAGGTATTACAATTACTTCAGTCGCAACAACTTGTGAGTGGAATTTTCCAACTGAGCAAGGTAAACTTTTGCCTGAGTCTTTGCCGTACCACTTTAATATCATTGATACTCCTGGACACGTTGACTTTACTGTAGAGGTAAACCGTTCTTTACGTGTACTTGATGGTTTGGTTTTCTTGTTTAGTGCTGTTGATGGTGTTGAGCCACAATCAGAAACTAACTGGAGACTTGCTGATCAATATAGAGTTCCACGTATGGGATTCGTAAATAAAATGGACCGTCAAGGATCTAACTTTTTGGCAGTTTGTCAACAAGTTCGTGATATGTTAAAATCAAATGCTGTTGCAATCACTTTGCCAATTGGTGAAGAAAATGATTTCAAAGGTGTTGTAGATTTGGTAAAAAACCAAGCTATTATTTGGCATGATGCAACTCAAGGGGCAACTTTTGATATTGTTGAAATTCCTGCTGATATGGTTGCGGAGGTTAAAGAATATAGATCTATTCTTATTGAAGCAGTTGCTGACTACGATGAAAATCTTTTAGAGAAATTCATGGAAGATGAAAACTCTATTACAGAGGAAGAAATCAACAACGCTTTAAGAGCGGCTACAATGGATATGGCTATCATTCCAATGATTGCTGGTTCTTCTTTCAAAAACAAAGGAGTTCAGTTCATGTTAGATGCAGTTTGTAAATATTTACCTTCTCCAATGGATAAAGAAGGTATCGAAGGGATTCATCCTGATGATGCTGAATTATTGGAAGAAGATCAAACTAAAATCTTGCGTAAGCCAGATGTAAAAGAGCCGTTTGTTGCTCTAGCATTTAAAATTGCTACTGACCCATTCGTAGGTCGTTTAGCTTTCTTCCGTGCTTACTCTGGACGTTTAGATGCTGGTTCTTATGTTTTGAACACACGTTCAGGAAACAAAGAAAGAATTTCTCGTATTTACCAAATGCACGCTAACAAACAAAATCCAATCGAATTTATTGAGGCTGGAGATATTGGAGCCGCTGTTGGATTTAAAGATATTAAAACTGGAGATACATTGTGTGATGAAAAGCACCCAATTATTCTTGAGTCTATGAAATTCCCTGCACCGGTAATTGGTATTGCAATTGAGCCTAAAACTAAAGCTGACGTTGATAAAATGGGTATGGCTTTAGCTAAATTAGCTGAAGAAGATCCAACATTTACTGTTAGAACAGATGAGGCTTCAGGGCAGACTATTATCTCAGGTATGGGTGAGCTTCACTTAGATATCTTAGTTGATCGTATGAAACGTGAATTTAAAGTTGAAGTAAACCAAGGTGAGCCTCAAGTTGAATATAAAGAAGCGTTTACAAGAACTGCAACACACAGAGAAACTTATAAGAAACAATCAGGGGGTCGTGGTAAATTCGGTGATATCGTATTTACACTTGAGCCAGCTGAAGAAGTTGATGGTAAAGTTCCTGTAGGATTACAGTTTATTAATGCAGTAAAAGGTGGTAACGTTCCTAAGGAATATATTCCATCTGTAGAAAAAGGTTTCCGTGAAGCTATGAAAACTGGTCCTTTGGCTGGTTATCAAGTGGATAGTTTGAAAGTAACTTTAACAGACGGATCTTTTCACCCTGTCGATTCTGATGCTCTTTCTTTTGAATTAGCCGCAAGAATGGGTTATAGAGAAGTGGCTAAAGCCGCTGGGGCAATTATTCTTGAGCCAATCATGAAAATGGAAGTTATTACACCAGAAGAAAACATGGGAGATATCGTAGGTGATATTAACCGTCGTAGAGGTCAGGTTAATGACATGGGTGACAGAAACGGTGCTAAGACTATTAAAGCTGATGTGCCTTTATCAGAAATGTTTGGATATGTAACAACATTAAGAACATTGTCTTCTGGTAGAGCTACTTCAACAATGGAGTTTTCTCACTATGCAGAAACACCTTCTAATATTTCAGAAGCTGTAATTAAAAAAGCAAAAGGTAACGCTTAATTCTTAAGAAAATGAGTCAAAAAATCAGAATAAAACTAAAATCTTACGATCACATGTTGGTAGATAAATCTGCTGAAAAGATCGTAAAAACAGTAAAAACTACTGGAGCAGTTGTAACAGGTCCAATTCCGTTACCAACTCACAAAAAACTTTTCACTGTATTACGTTCTCCGCACGTTAACAAAAAAGCGAGAGAGCAATTTGAAGTAATGTCATACAAGAGATTGATTGATATTTATTCATCTTCATCAAAAACTATTGATGCTTTAATGAAACTTGAATTGCCAAGTGGAGTTGAAGTAGAAATAAAAGTATAATTTTTATTATATTTTATATATAAAAGCGAGACAGTTTTGTCTCGCTTTTTTTTGTTTTAATAATTTTTTGTTTGAGTTGTGTTTGTTAGTTTTTTATGTGGTCAATTTTAGTTGTTATGTGGTCTAATTGTCTTTGTTTTAAGGTGCTGGCAATGTTTTTTATTTTGTTTGGATTAATTAATTGTTAACTCTGAGTTTGGTTAGTGTTGAAATATAAGTGTTCAATTTTGGGTGCAATAATGTTTGTTATGTTGGTGATTTGAAGCTTGGATTTTGATTATGAGCGATTTAATTTTTGTAACCGTTTGGTATATTCAATTTTAATGTCTACTTTTGCACTCCCTGTTTGGAAATTTCTGTTATTTTCAAATTGAAGGGAATTTTAGTAATTAATAATTAATATTTATGTCTGGGTTAATTGGTAAGAAAATCGGCATGACTAGTATTTTTGACGAAAACGGGAAAAATATTCCTTGTACAGTAATCGAAGCTGGTCCATGTGTTGTTACCCAAGTCAGAACCAAAGGTGTTGACGGGTACGAAGCGTTGCAACTTGGTTTCGATGACAAAAACGAGAAACATTCTACTAAAGCGGCTTTAGGTCACTTTAAAAAAGCTGGAACTGTTGCTAAGAAAAAAGTCGTTGAATTCCAAGATTTCGCAACTGAACAAAAATTAGGAGATCTTATTGATGTTTCTATTTTTGCTGAAGGAGAATTTGTAGATGTACAAGGTGTGTCTAAAGGTAAAGGTTTCCAAGGTGTTGTTAAACGTCACGGTTTTGGTGGTGTTGGACAGGCTACTCATGGTCAGCACAACCGTTTAAGAGCGCCAGGTTCTGTAGGAGCTTCTTCTTATCCATCTAGAGTATTCAAAGGAATGCGTATGGCTGGAAGAATGGGAGGAGAAAATGTAAAAGTTCAAAACCTTAGAGTTTTAAAAGTGGTTGCTGAAAAGAACTTACTTGTTATTAAAGGATGTGTTCCTGGACATAAAAACTCTTATGTAATCATTCAGAAGTAATGGAAGTAAAAGTATTAGATTTCAACGGAAAAGATACTGGTAGAAAAGTTCAACTTTCTGATTCAGTATTCGCAATTGAGCCAAACAATCACGCAGTATATCTTGATGTTAAGCAATATCTTGCTAATCAAAGACAAGGTACTCACAAAGCTAAAGAAAGAGCTGAAGTAACTGGAAGTACTCGTAAGATTAAAAAACAAAAAGGAACAGGTACAGCTCGTGCGGGAAGTATCAAAAATCCATTGTTTAAAGGTGGAGGAACAATTTTCGGACCAAGACCAAGAAGTTATTCATTCAAATTGAATAAAGGCTTAAAAAGATTGGCAAGAAAATCAGCTTTCTCAATCAAAGCAAAAGAGTCAAATATTATCGTTCTTGAAGACTTTAATTTTGATGTTCCAAACACTAAAAATTTCATTAACGTTTTGAAAGCTTTAGGGTTAGAAAATAAAAAATCTCTATTTGTGTTGGGAGAGTCAAATAAAAATGTATATTTGTCGTCACGCAATTTAAAGGCTTCTAATGTCGTAACTAGCTCAGAATTAAGCACTTACGCAATATTAAACACTAATAATTTAGTGCTTTTGGAAGGTTCTTTAGAGTTAATTGAAGAAAATTTAAGTAAATAATAGGAGTATGAGTATCATAATTAGACCTATAGTAACTGAAAAAGTAACCAAAGAAAGTGAAGTTCTAAACCGTTTCGGATTTGTTGTTGACAAAAAAGCAAACAAAGTTCAAATTAAGAAAGCTGTTGAGGTCTGCTTATGGAGTAACTATCGTTTCTGTTAACACAATGAATGTGAGACCAGACAGATCTACTAAATACACTAAAAGTGGTTTAATCAGTGGAAAGACAAATGCAATTAAGAAAGCAATTGTTCAAGTACAAGAAGGAGAAACAATTGATTTTTACAACAATATCTAAGATAGAAAAATGTCAGTAAGAAAATTAAAACCTATTACCCCAGGTCAGCGATTTAGAGTTGTGAATGGTTATGACGCCATTACAACTGATAAGCCGGAACGCTCTTTGATAGCGCCGATAAAAAACTCTGGAGGTAGAAATAGTCAAGGAAAGATGACCATGCGTTATACGGGTGGTGGTCACAAGCAGAGATATCGTATTATTGATTTCAAAAGAACTAAAGATGGAATTCCAGCTACAGTGAAATCAATCGAATACGATCCAAATCGTACTGCATTTATCGCTTTATTAGCTTATGCTGATGGAGAGAAAACTTATGTAATTGCTCAAAACGGATTGAAAGTTGGTCAGAAATTAGTTTCTGGTCCAGAATCTCAACCTGAAATTGGTAATACATTACCTTTAAGCAGAATTCCTCTTGGAACTGTTATATCTTGTATTGAGTTACGTCCAGGACAAGGAGCTGTTATCGCTCGTTCAGCTGGAACTTTTGCTCAGTTAATGGCAAGAGACGGGAAATATGCAACAATTAAAATGCCATCTGGTGAGACAAGATTAATCTTGTTAACTTGTTCGGCTACAATTGGAGCTGTTTCTAATTCTGACCACCAATTAGTTGTTTCTGGTAAAGCAGGTAGAACAAGATGGTTAGGAAGAAGACCTAGAACTAGACCAGTAGCGATGAACCCAGTTGATCACCCTATGGGAGGTGGTGAAGGACGTTCTTCTGGAGGGCACCCACGTTCAAGAAACGGATTGCCAGCTAAAGGTTACAGAACTCGTTCTAAGAAAAACCCGAGTAACAAGTATATCGTAGAACGTAGAAAGAAATAATAAGATATGGCACGTTCATTAAAAAAAGGACCTTTCGTTCATTATAAATTAGACAAGAAAGTTCAAGAAAACGTAGAAAGTGGTAAAAATGCAGTTGTAAAGACTTGGTCTAGAGCTTCAATGATTACTCCAGATTTCGTTGGACAAACTATCGCAGTTCATAACGGTCGTCAATTTGTACCAGTTTACGTAACAGAAAACATGGTAGGTCACAAATTAGGAGAGTTTTCACCAACTAGATCTTTTAGAGGTCATGCTGGAGCAAAAAATAAAGGTAAAAAATAAGAAGCAATGGGAGTTCGTAAAAGAGAAACAGCAGATGCGAGAAAAGAGGCTAATAAGTCTATTGCTTTCGCAAAATTGAATAACTGCCCTACTTCACCTAGAAAAATGCGCTTAGTAGCGGACTTGGTAAGAGGTCAGAAGGTAGAAAGAGCACTTAACATTTTAAGATTCAGTTCTAAAGAAGCTTCAAGAAAACTAGAAAAACTATTATTATCTGCAATCAACAACTGGGAGCAAAAAAATAGTGAAGGTAATTTAGAAGAAGCTGGATTATTTGTTAAAGAGATCAGAGTAGATGGTGGAATGATGTTGAAAAGACTTCGTCCAGCTCCACAAGGTCGCGCACACAGAATAAGAAAACGTTCTAACCACGTTACAATCGTGCTTGGAGCTATCAATAACACACAAAGCAATTCTTAAGCGAGCATGGGACAAAAGACAAATCCAATTGGAAATAGACTTGGTATCATCAGAGGATGGGACTCAAACTGGTATGGTGGAAATGATTACGGTGACAAACTTGCCGAAGATCACAAAATCAGAAAGTATATCCATGCTCGTTTATCAAAAGCTAGTGTATCAAAAGTAATCATCGAGAGAACTTTAAAACTTGTAACCGTTACTATCACTACTGCTAGACCTGGTATCATTATCGGAAAAGGTGGACAAGAGGTAGACAAGTTAAAAGAAGAACTTAAGAAAGTTACTGACAAAGAGGTTCAAATTAACATCTTTGAAATTAAAAGACCTGAGTTAGATGCTTATCTTGTGGCGACAAGCATCGCTCGTCAAATCGAAAGCCGTATTTCTTACAGACGTGCAATCAAAATGGCTATTGCTCGCTTCTATGCGTATGAACGCTGAAGGTATCAAAGTTTTGATTTCTGGTCGTTTGAATGGTGCAGAGATGGCGCGTTCAGAAGGTTTCAAAGAAGGTAGAATTCCTCTATCAACTTTCAGAGCTGATATTGATTATGCTTTGGCTGAAGCTCACACTACTTACGGTAGAATGGGTATCAAAGTATGGATCATGAAAGGTGAAGTTTACGGTAAGAGAGAGCTTTCTCCACTTGCTGGAATGGACAAAAAACAATCTGGTACAGGTGGTGGTAAAGGTGGAGATGCTCCTAGAGGCAAATCTAACTTTAACAAAGGCGGAAAACCAGACGCTCGTAAAAGAAAGTAAATTTTTAAACTAAAGAAAAATGTTACAGCCTAAAAGAACAAAATACCGTAAGGTACAAAAAGGTAAAATGAAAGGTAACTCTCAAAGAGGGCACGAACTTTCAAATGGAATGTTTGGTATTAAATCTGTACATGAAGATGGAATGTTCTTAACTTCTCGTCAAATCGAAGCCGCACGTATTGCTGCAACTCGTTTCATGAAGAGAGAAGGACAATTATGGATCAAAATATTTCCAGACAAACCTATTACTAAGAAACCTCTTGAAGTACGTATGGGTAAAGGTAAAGGAGCAGTTGAGTATTGGGTCGCCGTTGTTAAACCAGGAAGAATTATGTTTGAAGTTGGAGGAGTTCCATTGTCAGTTGCAAAAGAGGCTTTACGTCTTGCGACTCAGAAACTTCCAGTAAAAACTAAGTTCGTCGTTGCTAGAGATTTCGAAGCATAATTTATATTTATTATGAAACAATCAGAAATAAAAGATCTTTCTGCAGCGGAGTTGCAAGAAAAACTTAGTCAAACTAAGAAAGTATATGCTGACCTAAAAATGGCTCACGCTATATCTCCAATTGCTAACCCACTTCAAATTAGAAGTGTAAGAAGAACAGTTGCAAGATTGGCTACAGAGTTAACTAAAAGAGAGTTACAATAATTGTATTCTGCTGAAAGATGGAAGAAAAAAAGAAATTTAAGAAAAGAAAGAATAGGTGTTGTTACTTCAAATAAAATGGATAAATCTATTGTTATTGCTGAAGTAAGAAAAGTAAAGCACCCATTATACGGTAAGTTCGTGTTGAAAACAAAGAAATACGTTGCACACGACGAAACAAACGACTGTAACATTGGAGATACTGTAAGAATTAGCGAAACGCGTCCTTTAAGTAAAACAAAATGTTGGAGATTAGTTGAAATCTTAGAAAGAGCTAAATAATTATGGTACAACAGGAATCAAGACTAAAAGTAGCAGATAACACGGGAGCAAAAGAAGTTTTAACTATCCGTGTTTTAGGAGGTACCAAAAGAAGGTATGCCTCTGTTGGTGACAAGATTGTAGTATCTATTAAAGATGCAACTCCTAACGGTAACGTTAAAAAAGGAGCTGTTTCAACTGCAGTTGTTGTACGTACCAAAAAAGAAGTGAGAAGAGCTGATGGTTCTTATATTCGTTTCGATGACAATGCATGTGTTCTTTTGAACGCCGCAGGGGAAATGAGAGGAACACGTGTTTTTGGTCCGGTAGCAAGAGAACTTCGTGAAAAACAATTCATGAAAATTGTATCATTAGCACCAGAAGTGCTTTAATTCGTTTTAAGATGATAAAGCTAAAAATTAAATCAGGAGATATCGTAAGAGTTATTGCCGGAGACCATAAAGGTGCTGAAGGTAAAGTTTTACGTGTTTACCGTGAGAAAAATAAAGCGATAGTTGAAGGTGTAAACATGGTTTCGAAACATACAAAACCAAGTGCTAAAAACCCTCAAGGTGGTATCGTTAAAAAAGAAGCTTCTATTCAAATTTCTAACATTGCACTAATTGATCCTAAAACAAAGGAAACAACTAGAGTAGGTATTAGAGTAGAAGGAGATAAGAAAGTAAGATTTTCAAAAAAATCTAATCAAGTACTATAGTAATGGCATATACACCTAGACTAAAAGAAGAATATAAGAGTAGAGTAATCTCTGCTCTTAAAGAGGAGTTCGGATATACAAACGTTATGCAAGTTCCAAAACTTGAAAAAATCGTTTTGAGCCGTGGAGTTGGTGCGACTGTATCTGATAAGAAACTTATTGACTATGCAGTTGATGAGTTAACAAAGATCACTGGACAAAAAGCAGTATCTACAATTTCAAAGAAAGACGTTGCGTCTTTCAAATTGAGAAAAGGGATGCCTATTGGAGCAAAAGTTACTTTACGTGGTGAAAGAATGTATGAGTTTTTAGATAGACTTATTACTTCTGCTTTACCGCGTGTTAGAGATTTTAGTGGTATTAAAGCTACTGGTTTCGACGGAAGAGGTAACTACAATCTTGGAGTTTTGGAGCAAATCATTTTCCCAGAAATTGATATTGACAAAGTAAACAAAATCTCAGGAATGGATATTACATTTGTTACTACTGCACAAACAGATAAGGAAGCAAAGTCATTATTGGCTGAATTAGGATTACCTTTTAAAAAGAATTAAGACATGGCTAAAGAATCAATGAAAGCCCGCGAGGTTAAAAGAGAGAAAACGGTAGCTAAGTACGCTGAAAAAAGAAAAGCTTTATTAGAAGCTGGAGATTATGAAGGCCTGCAAAAATTACCTAAAAATGCTTCACCAGTTCGTTTACACAATCGTTGTAAATTAACAGGTAGACCAAGAGGTTATATCCGTCAATTCGGTATTTCACGTGTAACTTTCCGTGAAATGGCTAACAATGGATTAATTCCAGGTGTGAAAAAAGCCAGCTGGTAATTTAAAAAAGTTTATAAATTGATTAAAGGTTCAGGAGGCAGAGTGCTTCCTGAAAACCATAATCGCAATCAAATACATATGTATACAGATCCTATTGCAGATTATTTGACTAGAGTTCGTAACGCTGTGGTCGCAAACCACAAAGTTGTTGAAATTCCAGCTTCTAATCTTAAAAAAGAAATAACTAAGATCTTATTTGATCAAGGTTATATCTTGAGTTACAAATTTGAAACGAACACTGTTCAAGGTTCTATCAAAATTGCTTTAAAGTATGATAAAGATACTAAAGAGCCTGTAATTAAAGATATCCAAAGAATTAGTAAACCTGGTTTACGTAAATATGCAGGTGTCGCCAAATTACCAAGAATCCTTAACGGATTAGGAATTGCAATTGTTTCAACTTCAAAAGGTCTTATGACTGGAAAACAAGCGAAACAATTAAATGTAGGTGGTGAAGTAATTTGTTACGTATACTAATTTTAAAGACTAGATAAGATGTCAAGAATAGGTAAAAGCCCAATTGTAGTTCCTGCTGGAGTAACTGTAGAAGTTAAAGACGGTATAATTACAGTAAAAGGAAAAAAAGGTCAACTAACTCAGGAGTTTTCGGACGTAAATGTAAAAGTTGAAGGCGATCAAGTACAAGTAGAAAGATCGTCTGATCATAAAGACCATAGAGCAAAACACGGATTATACAGATCATTAATCAATAACATGATTGTTGGTGTGAATGAAGGTTTTACAAAAGAACTAGAATTAGTTGGAGTTGGTTATAGAGCTTCAAACCAAGGTCAAAAATTAGATTTAGCTCTTGGATATTCTCACAATATTGTTTTAGAAATTGCTCCAGAAGTATCTTTAGAAACAATATCTGAAAAAGGTAAGAACCCTATCGTAAAATTAACATCATTTGATAAACAACTTTTAGGTCAAGTAGTCGCGAAAATCAGAGGTTTCCGTAAGCCTGAGCCGTACAAAGGAAAAGGTGTTAAATTTGTGGGTGAAGTATTAAGAAGAAAAGCAGGTAAATCAGCTTAAAAAATAAGATTATGTCATTAACAAAATCTGAAAGAAGACAGAGAATTAAATTCAGAATTAGAAAAACGATTAGCGGTTCTGTCGCTAAACCAAGATTATCTGTATTTAGAAGTAACAAAGAAATTTACGCTCAAATTATTGATGATGTAAATGGAGTTACTATATTAGTCGCATCTTCGAGAGAAAAAGAAATAGGAAAAGGTACTAACGTTGAAATCGTCTACTGCTGTTGGAAAATTAGTTGCAGAGAAAGCGTTAAAAGCTGGGATTGATACCATCACTTTTGATAGAGGTGGATATTTATATCACGGTCGTATTAAATCATTAGCGGAAGGCGCAAGAAGCGACTGGACTTAAATTCTAATATATTATGTCTAAATACAAAAATGTAGAATTGGTAAAACCTAGTGGTCTTGAACTTAAAGATCGTCTAGTAAGTGTTAATCGTGTTACTAAGGTTACAAAAGGAGGTAGAGCTTTCGGTTTTTCTGCTATTGTAGTTGTAGGTGATGAAAATGGAGTAGTTGGTCATGGATTAGGAAAATCTAAAGACGTTTCTGAAGCAATTGCGAAAGCAGTAGAAGATGCTAAGAAAAATTTAGTTAGAATTCCTTTAAATGGTCAGTCTGTTCCTCACGAACAAAAAGGAAAATTTGGTGGTGCACGTGTATTTTTAATTCCAGCTTCTCATGGTACTGGAGTTATTGCTGGTGGAGCTGTTCGTTCAGTTCTTGAATCAGTAGGAATTCACGACGTATTGTCTAAATCTCAAGGATCATCAAATCCACATAACGTAGTAAAAGCAACTTTTGATGCTTTATTGCAAATGAGAAGCGCTCATACTGTTGCAAAACAAAGAGGTGTTTCTTTAGAAAAAGTTTTTAAAGGTTAATTCAAGGAAATTATGGCTAAATTATTAGTAAAACAAGTAAGAAGCAAAATCAACTGTCCTCTTTCTCAAAAGAGAGGGTTGGAAGCTTTAGGTCTACGTAAAATGGGACAAGTTGTGGAGCATGAGTCAAATCCTGCTATCCTTGGGATGATAAACAAAGTTAAACACTTAGTTTCTGTTGAAGAAGCTAAATAACAAATACTGTTATGAATTTAAGTAACTTACAACCTGCTGAGGGTTCTACACACAATCAAAATAAAAGATTAGGTAGAGGAGAAGGTTCTGGAAAAGGTGGTACCGCCGCAAGAGGACACAAAGGAGCTAAATCTCGTTCTGGTTATTCTAAAAAGATTGGTTTTGAGGGAGGGCAAATGCCACTTCAAAGACGTGTGCCTAAGTTTGGTTTCAAAAACATCAATCGTAAAGAATACGAAGGTGTTAATTTAGATACTCTTCAATTATTAGTTGATAACGGTGCAATCACTGATTCTGTTTCTATGACAGATTTCGTAGCAAATCGTTTAGCTACTAAAAATGAAATCGTTAAGATTTTAGGTAGAGGAGAATTGAAAGCAAAATTAAAAGTAACTGCCCACAAATTTACTGCAACTGCAAAAGCGGCTATTGAAGTCGCCGGTGGAGAAGCTGTAACTATATAACTTATCTATTAAGATGAAGAAATTTATTGAATCAATAAGTAATGTTTGGAAAATCGAAGAACTAAAGAATAGAATCTTAATTACATTAGGATTACTTTTAGTATATCGTTTTGGAGCACACGTTACGCTTCCTGGAATTGACGCAACGCAATTGACTGGTTTAGCGGGACAAACTAAAAATGGTCTAGGATCTATTCTAGACATGTTCACCGGGGTGCTTTCTCTAAAGCTTCAGTTTTTGCTTTAGGTATCATGCCTTATATTTCTGCGTCTATTGTTGTTCAGTTGATGGGGATTGCGATTCCATATTTACAAAAACTTCAAAATGATGGAGAAAGTGGTAGAAAAAAAGATTAATCAAATCACTCGTTGGTTGACAATCGCTATCACATTGGTTCAAGGTCCAACTTATATCTATAATTTATACAGAACATTGCCTAGTAATGCATTTTTGCTAGGCTTTAATTCTCCTGAATTTTTGTTCTCTTCTGTTATAATCTTAGTTACTGGTACAATTTTTGCTATGTGGCTTGGAGAGAAAATTACAGATAAAGGTATTGGAAATGGTATTTCATTGTTAATTATGGTTGGAATTTTAGCTCGTTTACCGCAAGCTTTTATCCAAGAGTTTACCACTCGTGTTACCAATAACAATGGAGGTCCAATGTTATTAGTTATTGAAATTATTGTGTGGCTGTTAGTTATCATTTCTTGTGTATTGCTTACAATGGCAGTACGTAGAATTCCAGTTCAATACGCTCGTCGTACAACAACTGGAGACTATGAGCAAGATTTGGCAGGAGGTAATAGACAATGGATTCCTCTAAAGCTTAATGCTTCTGGGGTTATGCCAATTATTTTTGCTCAGGCAATTATGTTTATTCCTGCGGCTGTAGCTGGATTGTCTAAATCAGACACATCACAATCTATTGTTGGTGCATTTAGTAATATGTTTGGTTTCTGGTATAATTTTGTTTTTGCAACTTTAATAATTGTATTTACATTCTTTTACACAGCGATCACTGTACCTACTAACAAAATGGCTGATGATTTAAAGAGAAGCGGTGGTTTTATTCCGGGCGTTCGTCCAGGAGCTGAGACTTCTGATTTTCTTGATAAAGTGATGTCTTTAATAACTTTCCCAGGATCTTTATTCCTTGCTTTGATTGCTGTGTTCCCAGCTATTGTTGTAAGTATTATGGATGTACAACAATCTTGGGCAATGTTTTTTGGAGGTACCTCATTAATAATTATGGTTGGTGTTGCGATAGATACTATTCAACAGATCAATTCATACTTGTTAAACAAACATTATGATGGTTTAATGAAGACTGGTAAAAATAGAAAAGCGGTAGCTTAATATATTTATGGCAAAACAATCAGCAATAGAACAAGACGGATCAATTATAGAAGCATTATCAAATGCAATGTTCCGTGTAGAGTTAGAAAATGGACATATTGTAATTGCTCATATTTCTGGAAAAATGCGTATGCATTACATCAAATTATTACCTGGTGATAAAGTGAAACTAGAAATGAGTCCTTACGATTTGTCAAAAGCAAGAATTACTTATCGATATTAAAGGATATTCACTATGAAAGTTAGAGCATCAGTAAAAAAAGAGAAGTGCCGAGTGCATTATCGTGCGTAGAAAAGGGAGACTGTACGTAATAAACAAAAAGAATCCTAGATTTAAACAAAGACAAGGATAATTATGGCAAGAATAGCAGGGGTAGATATCCCAAAAAACAAAAGAGGTGTTATTGCACTTACCTACATCTTCGGATTAGGAAAAAGTAGAGCTATTGAGATTTTGGAGAAAGCTCAAGTAAGCCAAGATAAAAAAGTTCAAGATTGGAATGATGATGAGATCGGAGCAATTCGTGAAGCTGTTTCATTTTACAAAATTGAAGGAGAATTACGTTCTGAAGTTTCTTTAAACATTAAACGTTTAATGGATATTGGATGTTACAGAGGTATTCGTCATAGATCTGGTCTTCCATTAAGAGGGCAAAGAACTAAAAACAACTCAAGAACAAGAAAAGGTAAAAGAAAAACTGTTGCTAACAAGAAAAAAGCAACTAAATAATAAGTAATATGGCTAAAGCAACTGCAAAAAAACGTAAAGTTATCGTTGAATCAACGGGTGAGGCTCATATTTCTGCCACTTTTAATAACATTATTATTTCTTTAACTAATAAGAAAGGTGAAGTTATCTCTTGGTCTTCAGCTGGTAAAATGGGCTTTAGAGGTTCTAAAAAGAACACTCCTTATGCGACTCAAATGGCGACGAGAAGATTGCTCTAAAGTAGCACTTGAGGCAGGACTTAAAAAAGTGAAAGTTTATGTAAAAGGACCAGGTAACGGACGTGAGTCTGCTATCCGTTCTATTCATAACGGTGGAATTGAAGTTACAGAAATTATTGATGTTACTCCAATGCCTCACAACGGATGTCGTCCTCCGAAAAGACGTAGAGTTTAATTTTTTATTTTTATAGTATAAACAAGGTAGAACATAGATTATCGAAGGATTAGACCTGAATTCATAATTTCTACCTTAAATTTTTTTTTAAAATGGCAAGATATACTGGTCCTAAAACCAAAATCGCTCGTAAATTTGGCGAGGCAATCTTCGGAGATGATAAATCTTTCGAAAAAAGAAATTACCCACCTGGACAACACGGGATGGCTAAAAAAAGAGGAAAAAAATCTGAGTACGCTGTTCAGTTAATGGAAAAGCAAAAAGCTAAATATTCTTATGGAATTTTAGAAAAACAATTCAGAAATTTATTCGAAAAAGCATCAGCAACTAAAGGAGTAACTGGTGAAGTTTTATTACAACTATGTGAAGCTAGATTAGATAATGTTGTTTTTAGAATGGGAATTGCTCCATCTAGAAGAGGTGCGCGTCAAATCGTTTCTCACAGACACGTTACTGTAAATGGAGAAGTTGTTAATATTCCTTCTTACCACCTTAAGCCTGGTGATAAAGTTGCAGTTCGTGAAAAATCTAAATCTTTAGAAGCTATCGAACGTTCTTTATCAAATTCAAGTCATGTTTATGAATGGATTACTTGGAACAATGATCTTAAAGAAGGAACTTTTGTTTCTGTACCTGCGAGACTTCAAATTCCAGAAAACATTAAAGAACAATTAATCGTAGAGTTGTACAACAAATAATAATTGACTTAGTCGAAATTTATGGCAATATTTAATTTTCAAAAGCCCGATAAAGTTATCATGATCGATTCAACCGATTTTGAAGGTAAATTCGAATTTAGACCTTTAGAACCTGGTTACGGATTGACAGTTGGTAATGCACTTAGAAGAGTTTTGCTTTCAGCATTAGAAGGTTATGCAATTACATCTGTTCGTATCGAAGGTGTAGATCATGAGTTTTCTACTATTTCAGGTGTTGTTGAAGATGTTACCGAAATTATCCTTAATCTGAAACAAGTACGTTTCAAACGTCAAATTGAAGATATCGATAATGAATCAGTTACTATTTCTGTTTCTGGTAAAGATCAATTAACAGCAGGTGATTTTCAAAAATTTATCTCAGGTTTTCAAGTTTTGAATCCAGACCTTGTTATCTGTAATTTAGATTCTAAAATCAAATTGAACTTCGATTTAACAATCGAAAAAGGTAGAGGATACGTTCCTGCTGAGGAGAACAAAAAACAAAATGTCGCAATTGGAACGATTTTTACAGATTCTATTTTTACTCCGGTAAAAAATGTAAAATATGCAATCGAAAATTTCCGTGTAGAGCAAAAAACAGATTACGAAAAATTGGTTTTTGAAATTAAAACTGATGGATCTATTAATCCAAAAGATGCTCTTACTGAAGTCGCTAAAGTTTTAATTCACCATTTCATGTTGTTTTCTGATGAAAGAATTACACTTGAGGCTGACGAAATTGCACAAACAGAATCGTATGATGAAGAGTCATTGCATATGAGACAATTGCTTAAAACTAAGCTTGTTGATATGGATTTATCTGTGAGAGCATTAAATTGCTTGAAAGCGGCTGAAGTTGATACACTTGGTGATTTAGTATCGTTCAATAAAAATGACTTAATGAAATTCCGTAATTTTGGTAAAAAATCTTTAACTGAGCTAGATGAACTTGTAGCTGTTAAGAATTTAACTTTCGGAATGGACTTAGCTAAATACAAATTAGATAAAGAATAATTCAATCCGCCTAGGCGGATTAAATTTAAAATAGCAATGAGACACGGAAAAAAATTCAATCACTTAAGCAGACAGACTGGACATAGAAAAGCTATGTTGGCTAATATGGCTTGTTCTCTTATTGAGCACAAACGTATTAACACTACTGTTGCTAAGGCTAAAGCGCTTAAACAATTCGTTGAGCCTTTAATCACAAAATCAAAAGAAGATACGACTCACAATCGTCGTATTGTTTTTGCTTACTTACGTAGCAAATATGCTGTAACTGACTTGTTCAGAGATGTAGTCGCTAAAGTTGGTGACCGTCCAGGTGGATACACTCGTATCATTAAAGTTGGAAATCGTTTGGGAGATAATGCTGATATGGCAATGATCGAACTTGTAGATTTCAATGAACTTTACAATGGTGGTAAAAAAGAAGTTAAAAAAGCTAAAAGCCGTCGTGGTGGTAAAGCAAAAAAAGCGGAGGAGACAACTCCTGAAGCTCCAGTCGCTGAATCAGAAACGACTACTGAAGCTTCTGAATAATTATGAAAGTAATGATTCTATAGAAATCAAGGATAAACTAATTTTTAGTTTATCCTTTTTTTTGATTTTTTTAAACCTGTAGAAATGTAACTTATTTAGAATATTAGGTTTTATTTTTATTAATGAAAGTTTTAAAAAATCTTGGAAGCGCTTCTTTAAAGAAGTAAATTTGCATAATATCTAATTACATTTATAACCATTGTTATGGTTTTAAACTTGATAAAAAAACAATACAAATTAAATAATGAAATACACAACACGAAAAAGCGCCATTTTATTACTTAGTGATGGAACAATTTTTCACGGAAAATCTATCGGAATTAGCGGTAAAACTTTTGGTGAAGTTTGTTTTAATACAGGAATGACAGGATATCAAGAGATCTTTACAGATCCTTCTTATTTTGGACAAATTATGGTTACTACTAATCCGCACATTGGGAATTATGGTATAAACGATTTAGAAATTGAATCAGAAAGTGTAAAAATAGCTGGTTTAGTTTGTAAAAATTTTAGCTTTAACTATTCAAGAGAAGGTGCTTCAGGAAGTTTGGAGGATTATTTTGCTAAGCAAAATTTAATTTGTATCTCTGATGTTGATACAAGAGCTCTAGTTAGTTACATTCGCGATAATGGTGCAATGAACGCTGTTATTTGTACAGATGGAACTTCTATTGAAGATTTAAAGAAAGAATTGGCTAATGTTCCAGACATGGAAGGATTAGAGCTAGCTTCTAAAGTATCTACAAAAGAGCCTTATTTTGTTGGTGATGAAAATGCGACTTATAAAATTTCGGCTTTAGACCTGGGTATTAAAAAGAATATCTTAAGAAATCTTGCCAAAAGAGATTGTTACATCAAGGTTTTTCCATACGATTCTACCTATGAAGATTTAACAGCATTTAATCCAGATGGTTATTTCTTGTCAAATGGACCTGGGGATCCTGATCCGCTTTTTGGTGCAATCGAAGTTGCTAAGAGAATTATAGCGGATGATAAGCCTTTATTTGGTATCTGTTTAGGTCATCAGGTAATTGCACTTGCGAATGGTGTAAAAACTTATAAAATGTTTGGTGGACACAGAGGTATTAATCATCCTGTGAAAAATCTTCTTACAGGTAAAGGTGAAATTACATCTCAAAATCACGGATTTGCTGTTAAAAGAGAAGCTTTAGTAGGACATCCTGAGTTAGAACTTACACACATACATTTAAATGATGATACTGTTGCGGGAATGCGTATGAAAAATAAGAATTGTTTCTCAGTTCAATACCATCCAGAAGCTAGTCCTGGACCACACGATTCGTCCTATTTGTTCGATCAGTTTGTAGAGAATATTAAACTAGCTGAGTCTAAAACGATATAGTTAATAAATAAAGGTGTTTAATAATTAGAATCCGTTTATAGTATTAAATATTTTTATAATTTCGAAAAAAAAATAGAATTTATTAATAAAAAACAAAAATAATGAGTATTATAATTAAAGTTCACGCAAGACAAATTCTTGATTCTAGAGGTAATCCTACTATTGAAGTTGATGTAATAACTGAAAATGGAGTTTTAGGTAGAGCGGCTGTTCCATCTGGAGCATCAACCGGAGAGCATGAAGCTGTTGAATTACGTGATGGAGGTAAAGCTTATCTTGGAAAAGGAGTTTTGAATGCAGTGAATAATGTAAATACTGTTATTGCTGAAGAATTAGTTGGAACTTCTGTTTTCGAACAAAATACAATCGATCAGTTAATGATTGATTTAGACGGAACTCCAAACAAATCTAAATTAGGAGCTAATGCAATTTTAGGTGTTTCTTTAGTCACTGCCAAAGTCGCTGCTAATGAACTAGGCTTACCATTATACAGATATGTAGGTGGTGTGTCTGCTAATACATTGCCAGTTCCAATGATGAACATCATTAACGGTGGTTCTCACTCTGATGCTCCAATTGCATTTCAAGAGTTTATGATTTTCCCAGTAAAAGCAACTTCTTTTACACATGCTATGCAAATGGGAACTGAAATTTTCCACAGTTTGAAAAAAGTATTACATGACAGAGGTTTAAGTACAGCTGTTGGTGACGAAGGAGGTTTTGCTCCAAATTTGGCTGGTGGTACTGAAGATGCTTTAGATACTATCAAACTTGCAGTTGAAAAAGCAGGATATACTTTCGGTGACGAAATTATGATTGCTCTTGACTGTCTCGCTTCTGAATTTTATGTAAACGGAAAATACGATTATACTAAATTTGAAGGAGAAACTGGAAAAATCAGAACTTCTGAGGAGCAAGCTGATTATTTAGCTGAACTTGCTGCTAAATATCCAATTATCTCTATTGAAGATGGTATGTACGAAGATGACTGGGACGGATGGAAATATTTAACTGAAAAAATTGGAAATAAAGTACAATTAGTAGGTGATGATTTATTTGTTACTAATGTTGCTCGTTTGTCAACTGGTATTGAAAAAGGAATTGCTAACTCAATCCTTGTAAAAGTAAACCAAATTGGTACTTTAACAGAAACTATTGCTTGCTGTAAATATGGCTAAAAACGCTGGTTATACATCTGTAATGTCTCACCGTTCTGGAGAAACTGAAGATAATACAATTGCAGATTTAGCTGTTGCTTTAAACTGTGGTCAAATTAAAACAGGTTCTGCTTCTCGTTCAGATCGTATGGCTAAATACAACCAATTATTGAGAATAGAAGAAGAATTAGGAAGCACTGCTTATTTCCCTGGTTTAAACGCTTTTAAAATCAAATAATTGTAAAAATTATATATTGAAAAGAAACCATCTGTATTTGCAGATGGTTTTTTTTTGGAGTTTTAACAAATTCATAGTAGTATTCTTTTTTTAATTAGTCTTAAATTCATTAGATTTGGTAAATTATTATTTAAAGAATTATTTCCAAGATATTATGTCAAAAATAGCTACATTAGAAATAGATGGTAAAAAGATTGAACTTCCAGTAATCACAGGAAGCGAAAACGAATCAGCTATCGATATTAACAAATTACGTGATTTAACTGGTTTTATTACAATTGATCCGGGTTATAAAAACTCTGGATCTTGTACAAGCGAAATCACTTTCCTAGATGGAGAATTAGGAATTTTACGTTACAGAGGATATTCAATTGAAGATTTGGCTGAAAAAGCTAGTTTCTTAGAAGTTTCATATCTTTTGATTTTTGGAGAGTTGCCTACTGCCGCACAATTAGAAGATTTTGAAAATGGTATTAAAAAACATTCTTTGGTAAACGAAGAAATGAAAAATATCATTGATGGTTTTCCAAAAACAGCTCATCCAATGGGAGTCTTATCTGCTTTAACAAGTGCTTTAACGGCATTTAATCCAAAAGCGGTAAATGTTGATAACGAAAAAGAAATGTATGAAGCTATTTGTAAAACAATGGCTAAATTTCTTGTAATTGCTACATGGACTTATAGAAAGTCAATGGGGTATCCATTAAATTATTACGATAATACAAAAGGATATGTAGAGAGCTTTATGCAATTAATGTTTAAATTGCCTACAGGGCCTTACTCAGCAAATCCAGTAATTGTAAATGCTTTAGATAAACTATTTATTCTTCATGCAGATCACGAACAAAACTGTTCAACTTCTACTGTTAGAATGGTAGGTTCTTCACATGCAGGTTTATTTGCTTCAGTTTCTGCGGGTGTTTCTGCTCTTTGGGGGCCTCTTCATGGAGGTGCAAACCAAGCGGTACTTGAAATGCTTGAGGAAATTAATAAAGACGGTGGTGATACTGATAAGTTTTTAGCGAAAGCAAAAGACAAAAATGATCCTTTCCGTTTAATGGGATTCGGTCATAGAGTTTATAAAAACTTCGATCCAAGAGCAAGAATCATCAAAAAAGCGACTAAAGAAGTTTTAGAAACTTTAGGTGTTGAAGATCCAATTTTAGAAATTGCTAAAAAACTAGAAACTGCGACTCTTGAAGATGATTATTTCAAATCAAGAAATTTATATCCAAACGTTGATTTCTACTCTGGAATCATTTATAGAGCGTTAGGAATTCCAACTGATATGTTTACTGTTATGTTTGCAATTGGAAGATTGCCAGGCTGGATTGCACAATGGAAAGAAATGCGTGAAAACAAAGAGCCAATTGGAAGACCAAGACAAATTTATACTGGACATCCTTTAAGAGACTTTAAGTCTAACAAATAAAAAAACTAAAGCTTTACTTAACTGTAAAGCTTTTTTTATCTTTGTCCAAAATATAATAAAGTTATGTTGCAATTAAATGTAAAGAACGAAACGTCAAGATTACGTGCTGTAGTTTTGGGTTCTGCCGTTCATAATGGGCCAACTCCTTCATTAGAAGAAGCCTATGATCCTAAGTCGTTGGAACATATTAAAGCAGGAACATATCCAATCGAAAAAGATATGGTTGCTGAAATGGATGCTTTTAATACTGTTTTTCAAAAGTATGATGTAACTGTTTATCGCCCTGAATTGATAGAAAACTACAATCAGATCTTTGCAAGAGATATTGGATTTGTAATTGATGATATTTTTATAAAATCGAATATTTTACCAGATCGTGAACGTGAATTGGATGCAATTCAATATGTAATAGATCAAATAGATCCTTTAAAAGTTGTGCGTCCGCCAGAAGAAGTTCATATCGAAGGTGGTGATGTAATGCTTTGGAATGATCATATTTTTATAGGTACTTACAAAGGAAGTGATTATAAAGATTATATAACGGCAAGAACAAATATGCACGGTGTCAATTTTATTAAAGAATTATTTCCTAATAAAATTGTCAAGGAATTTGATTTGGTTAAATCGAAATTAGAAGCTAGAGATAATGCACTGCATTTAGATTGTTGTTTTCAACCGGTTGGAAAGGATAAAGGAATTATTTACAAAAGGGGTTTTCGTGAAGAAGCAGACTATTTGTATTTAGTTAATCTTTTTGGTAAAGAAAATTTGTTTCATATCGAAAGAGAAGAAATGTACAATATGTTCTCAAATGTCTTTTCGATTGACAAAGATGTTGTTGTTTCTGAGAAAAATTTCACCCGATTAAATAATTGGCTTCGTTCAAAAGGATTTACTGTAGAGGAAATTCCGTATGCAGAAATTGCAAAACAAGAAGGTTTGTTGAGATGTTCAACTTTACCATTAATTAGAGACTAAAAATAGTTTTTGGGTTTCAAGTTTCAGGTTTCAAGTTTTTTACAAGACGTGAAACCTGAAACTTAAAACTTGAAACAAAAAAACATATAAAATGAAACAAACAACAAATGCAATTGTAATGATTCGGCCAGTTGCTTTTCGAATGAATGAGCAGACGGCTGTAAATAATTATTACCAAAAAGTATTAGACGGTTTATTGCCAAGTACTGTAAATGCTAAAGCACAACAGGAGTTTGATACTTTTGTTGAAAAACTTAGAGCTGTTGGTGTTGATGTTACTGTGATTGAAGATTCTTTAGAAACAGATACGCCAGATAGTATTTTTCCAAATAATTGGGTTTCATTTCACGAAAATGGAGATGTAGCTCTCTATCCAATGTTTGCAGAAAATCGTCGTCAGGAACGTCGTGAAGATATTTTGGATACTTTGGAAGAAAAAGGATTTGAGATTTCTAATATAATGGATTATACATCTGCAGAGGAAGATGGGATTTTCTTGGAAGGAACAGGAAGTTTGTTGTTGGATAGAGCAAATGGAAAAGCGTATTGTGCATTGTCTCCAAGAGCAGATGAAGAATTGTTTATAGAGTTTTGCGAAGATTTTGATTATGCTCCAGTTATTTTTGAAGCTTTTCAAACAGTTGATGGCGAGCGTAAGCTTATTTATCATACAAATGTAATGATGTGTTTAGGTGAAACTTTTGCTGTTATCTGTGCAGATTGTATTGATGATAAAAAGGAACGCAAAATGGTTTTGGATAATCTTAAAGCTGATCAAAAAGAAATCATTTTAATTACCGAGGCTCAAGTAAATAATTTCGCTGGAAATATGTTAGAGGTTCGAGGGAAAGATGATAAGCGATATCTTGTAATGAGTGCATCTGCGCATCAAAGTTTAACTGCGAAACAAATTGCCCAGTTAGAAAATCACGCTGAAATTATAAGTTCAAGTCTTGATACAATTGAAGCCTGCGGAGGCGGAAGTGCGAGATGCATGATGGCCGAGGTCTTTTTGCCTAGAAGTTAAAAAATGAAAAATATAAATAAGAAAAGGGATAAAATCAAAAATTAGATTTTATCCCTTTTCTTATTTACAAACATATATCTTACATTAAATTTCCTTTAATAATATTTACTAGCGAGCTTACAATATATTGAATTCCGATAGAAATAACTATAAAGCCAACAATTCTGGAAATTGCAACAATACCCGAAGCACCTAAAATTCTAGCTAAATAATGAGCGCTTTTTAGAATTACAAAAATTGCAACAGCAATTGCTAAAATCGCAAGACAAGAAAAAATAATTTCTTCAATCTCGTGATGTTCTTGATAAAATGCAATTAGTAAGGACATTGAGCCTGGTCCCGCCAGCATTGGTATAGCTAAAGGAGTGAGTGCAATATCATTTCTTTGTTGTACTTCATTTTCTATTTTTTTGTTAATTCCTCGTTTTTTATTGAATTTGCCAGAAAGCAGTGAAAATCCTGAATTTACAATTACAATACCGCCGGCAATTCTAAGCGCATCAATGCTGATTCCGAAAAAAGTCAAAACATATTGACCTATAAAATAAGAAACTAATAATATAATAAAGACGTTTATTGCTGTCCATAACGAAATTCTTGAACGTTCTTTTTGTGAATCGTGCTGTGTTAATCCAACAAAAATAGGCACAGTGCCAATAGGGTTTAAGACTGAAAAAAGAGTCGCAAATAGGTAAATAAATAAATCCATATAAAAATTGGTTAGTGAGGTAAAAATAATCAAATTTTAATAGCCGCATGATAAATTAAAAAGAGGATATTATTTTTTTACAGTTAATATTCTAAATTAATAAAACAATTTAAACCAGCACTTTTGATTACTTTTGTACCATATATTTATTATTATGAAAAACAAAAAAACCTTACTTCTTGGTGCTACTACAAGACCAGATCGTTATGCTTTTAGAGCTATAAATGCCCTGACTCAAAAAGGACATACTGTAATTGCAATTGGACAACAAACGGGAGAAGTTGCAGGTGTAAAAATTCACACAAAAGCCATTCCCGTAAAAAATATAGATACAGTAACATTATATCTAAATCCGAATAATCAGCGTGATTATTACAATTATATTATAGAGGCACAGCCTAAAAGAGTGATTTTTAATCCAGGTACCGAAAATCCGCAATTATATCAATTGTTAGAGTTGAATAATATTGAGGTAGAAGTGGCGTGTACTTTGGTTTTATTAGCTACAAATCAATATTAAATACTGTTTTTTATTAAATAGTTTAGCCTGCATTCGATTGATGAGATTTTATTTAATCAGTGAATTTTATTCATTGTGAATTTAATCAATCGTATGCAGGCTAAATCATTAAAAGTATTACTTTTGTCGTCATGGAATTTTCATCAAAATTAATTGAAAAAGCGGTTAACGAAATGTCGCAATTGCCTGGTATTGGTAAGCGTACAGCACTTCGATTGGTTCTTCATCTGCTTAAGCGACCTAAAGAACAAACTTCTTTTTTGTCTCAAGCATTATTAAATATGCGGGAAGATATTAAATTTTGTGAAAGCTGTCATAATATTTCGGATACTAAAATCTGTGAAATCTGCGCTAATGCTTTGAGGAATCATGAGACTATATGTGTGGTTGAAGATATTAGAGATGTAATGGCAATCGAAAATACAGGCCAATTTAAAGGTATTTACCATGTTCTTGGTGGGAAGATTTCGCCAATTGAAGGAGTGGGGCCTAATCAGCTCAATATTTCAACTTTGGTAGAAAAAGTAAAATCAGGGAAAGTGGTTGAGATTATTTTTGCCCTAAGTTCAACAATGGAAGGCGATACCACTAATTTCTATATTTATAAGCAAATAGGAGATTCAAATATTATAATCTCAACAATTGCAAGAGGAATATCTGTTGGTGACGAATTAGAATATGCAGATGAAATAACATTAGGAAGAAGTATTCTGCATAGGGTTCCTTTCGAAAAAACATTTAAAAATAATTAACTAAAACCCCAAATAAGTTCGATTTTCCAAGCATTAAAGGAAAAACTATATTTGCATAAAATTAAACTAATGACAAAAAACAGCTTTTATCTATTTTTATTAATCTCGGTATTATTTACATCTTGTATTCCGATTAAAGATTTAGTTTATCTTCAAGATAAAAGTACTTCAAGCGAGCAAAATTCTATTGCGGCAGTAGAATCCAAACCATATAGATTACAAGTTAATGATGTTTTAAGTATAAACATAAAAGCAATTGATCCCAAATTAGTTTCTATTTTTAATACAACAAATACAGAAGGAGCTGAAACAGGTAAGTCTGAATCTGGTCTTTATTTTGATGGTTTTACAGTTGATGATCACGGAAATATTAGAATGCCAATTTTAGGCGAAATAAATGTAATTGGTTATACACTTGAAGAGGTTCGTGTAAAAATTGAAAAAAAATTATTAGAAGAGTATTTTAAAAGTGAAGCAAATATTTTTGTTACTGTAAAACTGGCAGGTTTTAGATATACAATTAATGGAGAAGTTGGAAGTACAGGAACAAAAACTTTATTTAAAGATAATGTTACTATTTTAGAAGCAATTGCTAATGCTGGAGATATTACTACAGTTGGTAATCGAAAAGCTGTAACTATAATTCGTCAAACGCCAACAGGTGTTCAAATGAATGATATTGATCTTACAGATGTAAATGTAATGAAGTCTCCTTATTATTATTTACAGCCAAACGATTATATATATGTAAAACCATTGAGACAAAAAACATGGGGAACCGGTCAAACTGGTATCCAGTCTATTGGTACAATAATTACATTATTATCTTTAGCAACGACAGTTTATCTTATTATAAAAAATTAAATCAGATTTAGAAAATGCTAGATATTAAAGATTTTTCCATTTTTGAAAATCATTCCAATTTTGATTTTAAGGGGCTTTTGTTGAAGATTATCAGCTACTGGAAATGGTTTTTAATCAGTTTGATTATTGCATTTACAATTGCTTACCAAGTAAACATTCGTAAAGAAAAAAATTTACGGAATGCAGACCATGATTTCTATAAAAGAAGAAAGCAATCCGTTTTTTACTTCTAATACGAGTTTAGTTTTTAATTGGGGTGGAATTTCAGATCAAGTTAATGGAATTTCAACAATTTTAAAATCACGATCTCACAACGAACTAGTTGTGGATAAACTGCAGTTTTATATTGATTATTTAGAACAGGGAAAATATAATTTAATTGATTCGTATGGTGCTGTGCCTTTTTATGTAAATATTGATAAATCAAAAGGACAGCTAGCCAATGCATTAATAAAAATTAAATTTTTGAGTGAAAGCGAATATCAAATTGAAATTCCTTTTGAAAATAATTCAGTTTCACTAATTACGTATAGTTCTAAAACTTACAGTAATACATCTGTACAACTCGGAACTTTTTCAAAAAGATATAAAGTAGGAGAACACGTTACTCTGCCTTTTTTAAACTGGACACTACAAATAACAGATAATCCAGGTTTCTACAAGGGAAAAGAATATTTTGTAAAATTTAATGATTTTGATGGAACCGCTTCTAGATACAGAGGAATAAATGTCGAAGGGGATAAAGGAGGAGGATCATTACTGACTTTATCAATGCAGGGAACCAATAAAGCAAGAATGGTAGAGTATTTGAATTCTACTGTAAAAATGCTTATTAAAATACAGCTAGATGGTAAAAATCAGTTTGCAACAAATACGATTAGATTTATTGATAGTACTTTAGTTGCAATGGAATCGCGACTAAAGCAAACAGGCAACGAGCTAAAATCTTTTCAAAAAGACAAAAATATTTTTCAAATAGAAGACGGCGGTGCTAAAGTTTCTGATAAAATAATGAATTTTGATGTTGAAAAAGATGAAGTAACCCGTAAAATAGCCTATTACAATTCATTAAAATCGTATTTAAGCAGTAGTAATGATTATTCTAGACTGCCGGCTCCTTCGGTAGCGGGAATTGAAGATCCAAACATTGTTGCAAGTGTCTCAAAGTTAATAGCACTTTCAACTCAAAGATCTGAAATGGCTTATGCTGTAAAAAGCGAAAAAATATTTAAAGATTTTGACAATCAAATGGAGGCTGTCAAGAACGTTCTTCAAGAGAATATTACAACAGCAAAAACATCGTTACTTTATGATTTGTCTCTGGTAAATGCAAAAATAGGGCAAGCAGAGAGCACAGTTCGAAAACTACCTGCAGAACAGCAGGAATTGTTGAAAATTAAAAGAAAATATGATTTAAATGATAATATTTATACGGAGTTTCTTCAAAAGAGAAACGAGGCAGAAATTGTAAAAGCTTCAAATTTATCAGATATTCATTTTATTGATCCTGCAAAAGATATTGGAGACGGTTTAATTGGCCCAAAGACTTCTGCAAATTATATTCTGGCTTTATTTTTAGGAACTTTAATTCCTTTACTATTTGTCTTTGCAATTTTCTTTATTAATAATTCTATTCAGAATACCGATGATATAAGTAAATTGACTCAAATACCTTTATTGGGAGTAATCGGTGTGAATAAGGATTTAAGAAGTCTCGCTGTTTTCGATAAACCTAAGTCAGCTCTTTCTGAAGCCTTTAGAGGCATACGTTCTTCTCTTCAATTTTTATATAAAAAGCAACAAGTCAGCGGATCAAAAACATTGATGATTACTTCTTCAATCAGTGGGGAAGGAAAAACATTTTGCTCGATAAATATTGCAACTGTTTTTGCTTTAAGCGAAAAGAAAACAGTCATTGTTGGTTTAGACTTACGAAAGCCTAGATTAGCAGATGAGTTTGAATTAACAACATCTTTAGGAGTTGTTAATTATTTAATCAGGCAAAATACTTTGGAGGAAATTACCAACTCAACTCCAATTCCAAATTTAGATATAATTCTTTCAGGTCCTATTCCTCCAAATCCTTCGGAACTTATTTTAAGTGATGCGATGAAGGAATTAATAGATGAATTAAAAGAGAAATACGATTATATAATTTTGGATACACCGCCTGTTGGCTTAGTTGCCGATTCATTAGAATTGGTTCAATTTGCAGATGTTACGCTATATATCGTAAGACAAAATTATACCAAAAAAGAAATGATAACGTTGTTAAATACCAGACTTAAACGCGGTGAGCTAAGTAATGTCAGTATTGTACTGAATGGTTACGAGAACAAAGCGAAATACGGTACAGCTTATGGCTATGGCTATGGTTACGGAGCTTATTCAAACGGTTATCATGAGGAAGAAGTTAAATTAGGATTTTGGAAAACACTTTTAAATAGATTTAAAAGAAGCTAATCTTTCACAAATGGAAAACACATCAAAAAATATAATTTTAATTACTGGAGGAGCTGGATTTATTGGTTCTAATTTGACTGAATATTTTTTAGGATTAGGACATAAAGTAATTTGTTTGGATAATTTTTCTACAGGTCATCGCCATAATTTGAAAGATTTTTTAAACAACCCTGATTTTAAATTAATAGAAGGAGATATTAGAAATCTAGATGATTGTGTTCTGGTCGCTGAAGGAGTAGATTATGTTTTACATCAGGCGACTTTAGGTTCTGTTCCTCGATCAATAAAAGATCCTATTACTACAAATGATGTAAATGTTTCTGGTTTTTTAAACATGCTTATTGCGACTCGAGATGCTAAAGTAAAACGTTTCGTTTATGCGGCGAGTTCTTCAACTTATGGAGATTCACAAGGACTTCCAAAAGTAGAAGAAGTTATTGGAAAGCCTTTGTCGCCTTATGCTATAACTAAATATGTAAACGAATTATATGCTGAAATTTTCAGTAAAACATACGGATTAGAAACTATAGGATTGCGTTATTTTAATGTTTTTGGAAGGAAGCAAGATCCTAATGGAGCATATGCTTGCTGTAATACCAAAATTTGTAAAGCAGTTCATGAATTATGAAAGTCCTGTAATTAATGGAGACGGAAATTATTCTCGTGATTTTACTTACATTGATAATGTGATTCAAATGAATGAATTAGCGATGACTTGTCAAAATCCAGCGGCTGTAAATTCTGTTTACAACACTGCATTTGGAGATCGAAATACATTAAATGATTTGGTTAAATATTTAAAACAATATTTGTCTGAATTTGATTCAAAAATAAATGATGTCCAAGTTGTTTATGGAGAAAATAGGGTGGGAGATATTCCTCATTCATTAGCCAGCATCGAAAAAGCAAAAAATATACTAGGTTATGATCCAAAATATTCCTTACAAGCTGGATTGAAAGAAGCTGTTGGATGGTATTGGGAGAATTTAAAATAAATAAGATCAAGATAATAACAGATCAAATGAAAATTACAAAAATTTGTCGCATTGGTGCAGGATATGTTGGTGGGCCGACAATGGCGGTTATTGCTCAAAAATGTCCACATATTCAAGTTACGGTTGTTGATTTAAATGAACAAAGAATAGCTGACTGGAACGATCCTAATCCTGAAAATATTCCAATTTATGAGCCGGGACTTTCTGATATTGTATCTGAAGCAAGAGATCGAAACTTGTTTTTTTCTACAGATGTAGATAAAGCAATCGACGAGGCGCAGATGATATTTATTTCGGTAAATACCCCAACAAAAACGTATGGAAAAGGAAAAGGAATGGCGGCAGATTTAAAATATATTGAATTATGTGCCAGACAAATTGCGAGAGTTGCAGAACAAAATAAAATCGTAGTAGAAAAATCAACTTTACCTGTTCGAACTGCAGAAGCAATTAAAAGTATTTTGGATAATACAGGAAATGGAGTTCAATTTCAGATTTTATCGAACCCAGAATTTTTAGCTGAAGGAACAGCAGTTACAGATTTATTGAATCCTGACAGAATTTTAATAGGAGGAGATACAACTCCAGAAGGTCAAGAAGCAATTAATTCACTAGTTGATGTTTATGCAAACTGGGTGAATAAAGATAAAATTTTGACAACAAATGTTTGGTCGTCAGAGTTGTCTAAGCTAACTGCAAATGCATTTTTAGCGCGACGAATTTCATCAATTAACGCAATGTCTGAATTGTGTGAAAAAACGGGTGCTAATGTAACTGAAGTAGCTAGAGCTATTGGAATGGATAGTAGAATTGGATCAAAATTCCTTAAAGCGTCGGTTGGTTTTGGAGGTTCATGTTTCCAGAAGGATATCTTAAATTTGGTTTACATCGCAAAATCATATGGATTGAATGAAGTTGCCGATTATTGGGAGCAAGTTATTATTATGAATGATCATCAAAAAGAAGATTTTCAAATAAAATTGTTCAAACCTTATATAATACAGTTGCAGATAAAAAAATTACATTTTTAGGTTGGGCCTTTAAAAAAGACACAAATGATACCAGAGAATCTGCTCGCAATTTATGTTGCAGATGACTTAATTAATGAGCAAGCTAAGATCTCAGTTTATGATCCGAAAGTTTCGAGAAATAAAATGCTGTCTGATTTAGATTATTTAGAAACAAGAATAAGTCAAGAGAATATTAACTCTTTAAATGTTTTTGAAAATGCTTATGAGGCTTGCGCTGGATCTCATGCAATTGCAATACTAACTGAATGGGACGAATTTACGAGTTACGATTGGAAAAAGATTTACGATTCAATGCATAAGCCCGCTTTCGTTTTTGATGGAAGAAATATTTTGGATGGTAAACAATTAGAATCAATTGGTTTTGTTTACTCCAATATAGGTTCTTAAATTGTTTTCTGCGGAAGTGAATAAATTGAAGTGATTAATGTGAAGTAGTAAAAAGTTTTACTTCGTTATAAATAGAAAAATGAATTGGTACGTAGTTTATACAAAACCTAAATGGGAAAAGAAAGTTGCAGATAAACTGAGTCAATTAGGAATTGAAAGCTACTGTCCATTAATTACCCAAGTTAAACAATGGTCAGATAGGAAGAAAAAAATTGAAGTGCCTCTTTTTAATTCTTACGTTTTTGTTCAAATACCAGATTCAGAGAGGAATTCGGTTTTTCAAGTTTCAGGGGTTGTAAGGTATTTGTTTTGGCTTGGAAAACCAGCAATAGTTAAAGATCAGGAAATTGAAGTTATAAAAAGCAGTCTTAAAGCGCCTAATATAAGTGATGTATCAGTTTCAACGATACAGGTTGGAGACAAAATTAAATTAGAGTCGGGAGCATTTAGTAATCAAAATGCAATTGTACAAGAAATATCCAACAATTATTATATTCTAGTATTAGAAACTTTAGGATGTGTTTTGAAAATAAAGTATAAATAATTGCGTTATTCAATGAAATTAACAGAAGAGAAAGTCTTTTTTAGATTTTTTTCTTCTGTTTTTTTATAAAGTAATTATTTACACCCTGATTAATAACATATTGTGTTTTAGTGTTTTTTATTAATAACTGTTTTTTGTGTTATTACGGGAAACCGTATTGAAAAAGTAGAGTTATTGTATTATATTTGCCGAAAATGATTAATTTAGGTAGCTGAGTCCGAATATTGGGACTTGGAACGGCGAAGCCGTGAATTTTAATGACCTAAATAAATTGAAAGAATGGAATTAGAAAAAAAAGTAAAAATTGCGGTTATTGGTTTAGGCTATGTAGGATTGCCTTTAGCTCGATTGTTTGCTACAAAATATTCAGTTATTGGATTCGATATTAACGAATCAAGAGTTAATTCTTTAAAATCTGGAACTGACTCAACTTTAGAAGTTGAAGATGATGTTTTACAAAAGGTTTTAATTATAAATCCTAGTGACGAAAAAGGATTATATTGTACAACATCATTAAGCGATATTGAAGAATGTAATTATTATATAGTTACTGTTCCGACACCAGTCGATAAAAATAATAGACCAGATTTAACTCCTTTATACAAGTCTAGTGAGACTGTTGGAAAGGTTTTGAAAAAGGGAGATATTGTTATTTATGAATCTACAGTGTATCCAGGTGTTACAGAAGAACAGTGCGTGCCAGTTTTAGAACGAGTTTCAGGTCTGATATTTAATGAAGATTTTTTTGCAGGATATTCACCAGAAAGAATAAATCCGGGAGATAAAGAGCATACTGTCGAAAAAATTTTAAAAGTTACTTCTGGTTCAACTCCAGAAATCGGTTTAAAGGTTGATGAATTATATAAATCAGTCATTACAGCGGGAACTCACCTTGCACCAAGTATTAAAGTAGCTGAAGCGACGAAAGTTATTGAAAATTCACAACGTGATATCAATATTGCTTTTGTAAACGAATTGGCTAAAATATTCAACTTAATGAATATTGATACACAAGAAGTTTTAGAGGTCGGATCAACAAAATGGAATTTCTTGCCTTTTAAACCAGGTCTTGTTGGTGGACATTGTATCGGTGTCGATCCGTATTATTTAGCACAAAGAGCACAAGAATTTGGATATCATCCTGAAATAATTTTGGCAGGAAGACGTTTGAATGACAGCATGGGAGAATATGTGGCTTCCCAGATAGTGAAGTTAATGATTAAAAAAGGTGTTTCAGTAAATGGAGCAAATTTGCTGATGCTTGGAATCACTTTTAAAGAAAATTGCCCAGATGTTAGGAATACAAAAATAGTTGATGTAATAAGAGCATTAAAAGAATATGGTATAAATGTTACATTATATGATCCTTTAGCAAATATTGAAGAAGTTAAAAAGGAATATAAATTAGAAATTATAAATTCTGTTCCAAAAGAAAAATTTGATGCTATAGTATTAGGGGTAGCACATAAAGAATTTTTAAAGATGGATTTTTCAGAATTGCAAAATGAAAATAGTTTATTATATGATGTCAAAGGAGTTTTAGGTGCTATAGCTGATAACAGATTATAATACTTACACCCTTTTTAATTTAAAAACAATGGAAAATAATAAGATTACTCATGTAATTTTGACTGGCGGTGTGGGAAGCAGATTATGGCCTCTTTCTCGTAAAAGTCAGCCAAAACAATATCTAGAAATATTTGAAGCTAAGTCACTTTTTGAAATGACTGTTGAACGTAATAGTCATTTAGCTGATAACGTAATGGTTGTAGGAAATGTCGACAATCATCATTTGAGTGGCAAAGTAATGGATAAAACCAATACTTCTTATTTAAACATAGTTGAAGCTACTCCAAGAAATACTGCAATAGCAATTGCTTTTGCGGCTTTCGCATCTAATCCTGATGATATTTTAATTATAACTCCATCCGATCATATTATTGATAAAATGGATGATTATAATAATGCTATCCAGGAAGCAATTTCTAAAGCAAAGGATGGTTATATCGTTACTTTCGGGATTATTCCAACCAAACCAGAAACTGGTTATGGTTATATAGAATCAAAAGGCGATAAAGTATTATCATTTCGTGAAAAACCAAATGAAACTACTGCTAAAGAATTTATAGCAAGAGGCAATTTTTTATGGAACAGTGGAATGTTTTGTTTCAAAGCTGGAGTTCTTTTAGATGAATTAAAAATATTTCAACCAGATGTATATGAGAAATCAAAAGCAGTTTGGGAAGCTTCTAAAGAAGGGTTTTTAGATTTAGAGTTGTCATTACAAATTCCATCGATTAGTGTAGATTATGCTGTTATGGAGCGCAGTAAAAAAATAAAAGTAGTTCCTGCGACCTTCGCATGGTCAGATTTAGGTTCGTTTGAATCGGTTTATGATTATTTGGTTTCCAAAGGACATCCTACTGATCAAAACGGTAATATGGTTATTGGTTCAGGAAAACATACAACTTTTCTAGGATTAAAAAATACTATTTTTGTTTATACTGATAGTGCTAACTTAATATTGCAAAAAGAAAACTCACAAGATGTAAAAGACATTTACAGTGAGTTAGAAAAAATAAATTCAGATTTATTAAATTAAAATAATAATTTAAGAATGAAAAAAATTCTTATAACCGGTGGGGCTGGTTTTATTGGATCTCATGTCGTTAGACGTTTTGTAAATAAATATCCTGACTATCAAATATTCAATTTAGATGCTTTGACATATGCAGGGAATTTAGAGAATATAAAAGATATTGAAAATAATTCTAATTATACTTTTGTCAAAGGTGATATCGTTGATGAGAATTTTATAAATGAGCTTTTTGCAACTCAGAATTTTGATGGTGTTTTGCACTTAGCGACTGAATCACATGTGGATCGTTCAATTGAAGATCCATTAGCGTTTGTAAAAACAAATGTTATTGGGACTATGAATTTGTTAAATGCGACTAAAAATCATTGGAAAGGAGATTTTGAAGGGAAACGTTTCTATCATATAAGTACAGATGAAGTTTATGGTTCACTAGGAAATGAAGGATTATTTACGGAAACAACCCCTTATGATCCAAATTCGCCTTATTCTGCATCTAAGGCAAGTTCTGATCACTTTGTTAGGGCTTATGGAGAAACTTATGGACTGCCTTATGTTTTAAGCAACTGTTCTAATAATTATGGTTCATATCATTTTCCTGAAAAATTGATTCCTCTTTTTATTAACAATATAATAAATAACAAACCATTACCAGTTTATGGAGATGGAAATTATACACGTGATTGGCTTTTTGTTGAAGATCATGCTATAGCGATAGATCTAGTTTTTCATGAAGGTAAAAATCATGAAACTTACAATATTGGAGGTTTTAATGAATGGAAAAACATTGACTTGGTTAAGTTGTTATGCGGAATAATGGATGAAAAATTAGGCAGAGAGAAAAGTACTTCGGAGAAACTAATTACTTATGTAAAAGACAGGCCGGGACATGATTTGCGTTATGCAATAGATGCTTCGAAAATTAATACAGAATTAGGATGGAAACCTTCCGTAACTTTTGAAGAAGGGTTAGAAAAAACTATTAATTGGTATTTAAGCAATTCGGAATGGTTGCAAAATGTGACTTCTGGTACCTACAAAGATTATTATAAAAAACAATATTCATAAATATATGAAAAAAATAACATACGTTCTTTTTTTGTTTTTAACACTTACTATGTCTTTAAGTGTTAAAGCGCAGGACATAATGAAGTCTAAAGATTTAAGTACAGTCAATGTAGATTATTTATCTGATGATGATTTGGCTAAAATTAGTGCGACTAAAAAGCAATAATGCAACAATTGATCAAGTTGAAGCAATGGCATTATCAAAAGGGATGAATCAAGCTAATTTCAACAAATTGAAAGTTAAACTTAATGAATATCAGAAAAAAATTCAGGGACAAAAAAAATTGATGAAAAAGCTGTCGATAAAGATTCTGATTCTGGAAGAAAACAGGAAAAGATCGAAAATTTCAAAGTAAAAGACTCAACAAATGCGCTTATTTTTGGATCTGAGCTTTTTGATAATCCAACTCTTAATTTTGAACCAGACTTAAAAATGGCGACTCCAATGAATTATGTTTTGGGACCTGGAGATGAAATTCAAGTTACTGTGTATGGCGTACAAGAGTATAATGGAAATCTACCAGTTAGTGTTGAAGGAAAAATTTCTATTGAATATGTTGGTCAAATCACTGTTTCAGGAATGACAATAGAAGTCGCAACACAAAAAATAAAAGCAACAATAGCAAAAGTTTATAGTACAGTTAGATCAGGTCAGTCACAGGTAAGTGTGAGTTTAGGTAAAATTCGAACAATAAAGATTACTGTAGTTGGAGGAAAACAGCCAGGTAACTATTCAATCTCTTCGTTAGCAACAGTTTATAATGCTTTGCACTTAGCGGGTGGGCCAGGAAAGAATGGAAGTTACAGAAATATTGAATTGATTCGAAATAATAAGGTTTATAAAAATATTGATATTTATCGATTTTTAGTAAAAGGAGATCAGTCTGATAATGTTAGTATAAAAGAAAATGATGTCATCAGGATTCCAGCTTACAGCCAGAGAGTTACTGTTGAAGGAGAAGTAAAAAGGCCTGGAGTTTTTGAAATGAAAAATGGAGAAAAATTCTCCGATTTATTAAATTTCGCTTCAGGATTTAATGAGTTTGCTTACACAGCTTCTGTAAATGTATTGCAAAAAACGGGAAAAGAATTTAAAGTTCATGATATAAATGAAAGTGAATATAGTTCATATCAGCCTCAATCTGGTGATGTTTTTAGAGTAACGAAAATATTGAATCGTTTTGAAAACCGTATTAAAATTGAGGGAGCTGTATTTAGACCTGATTATTATTCGTTCTCAGAAGGAATGCGTATTTCAGATCTTATCACCAGAGCTGAAGGTTTAAAAGAAGATGCCTATAGTAAGAGGGCAAGAATAATTCGTCTAAAAACAGATTTAACTACTGAAATTGTAAATTTAGATTTAGGAGCGACTTTATCGGGTGATTTAAATGCAGATATAGTTTTAAAACGTGAAGACATTGTTACAGTATATTCTATATTAGATTTTAGAGAAGAGTATAAAGTAACGATTGATGGAGAAGTGAAAAATCCTGGAGAATACGAATATTTTGAGAATCTAACATTAAATGATTTGGTTGTTCAAGTGGGAGGATTAACTGGTTCTGCTTCTAAAAGAGTTGAAATTGCGAGAATGATAAAGTCAGATGCCATTGATGATGCTGATCCGAAGCGAATAGAATTAATTGAACTTGAGATTACAGCAGATAATAATGAACAAATTAAAAATTTTATTCTAAAACCTTTCGATGTTATTAACATTCGCCGCATGGCAGTTTATGAAAGGCCTGAAATGGTGATTGTAAGTGGATCTGTTGCATATCCTGGTAAATATGTTCTAGCTAACAAAAAAGAAACTGTTTACAATGTAGTAATGAGAGCAGGCGGTTTAACATCTATTGCTAACCTGGATGGAATGAAAATTAAGCGACCAATAAAACAAGAACAGATTGAGACATTAGAAAGATTTGATTTAAATATTTCTAAAAATGATACTTTAAAAGGTAAGCTAGCTAAGAAATTGAAAGAGGATTTAAAATATGCAACAATTCCAGTAAATTGGGAAAAAATCGTAAAAGATAAAAATCATTTTTCTAATGTTACATTATTTCCAGGTGATGAAATTGAAGTTGCTGTTTATAATGAGGGGGTTAAAGTAACAGGAAATGTTTTATTGACTTCTGAAATTCCATATAGAAGCGGTAAAGGCTTTAAATACTACATTAATGCAGTTGGAGGTGTTGATAATAAAGGATGGAAGAAAAAAGCATATATAATTTATCCAAATGGAAAAGCTGATGTAACAACTTCATTTTTATTTTTTAGATCTTATCCTAAAGTGCAACCTGATTCACAAATTGTAGTACCAGAAAAACCAGATAGAAAAAAGATGACTACAGGCGAATGGGTTGGTATAGGAAGTGTGATTTCTAGTTTAGCTTTATTAATTATTACAGCCTTTAAATAATATCTTAAATGGAGAAAAATAAGATTGAAAGCGATGGAATCTCGTTTATAGAATTAATTCAAAAAATTAGAGAATGGTCTCATTTTTTGCTTTCCAAATGGAAAATTATCGTTTTTGCTGGATTTATTGGCGGAGGACTCGGACTAACCTATGCATTTTTAAAAAAACCTATTTATACAGCAACATTGTCTTTTGCACTAGAGGATGAGAAATCTGGAGGTGGCGGATTAGGAAGTGCTTTAGGTTTGGCAAGTTCCTTTGGTTTAGATTTAGGTGGAAGTGGAGGAGGCGTATTTGCTGGCTCTAACTTAACAGAATTGTTTAAATCAAGATCAATGGTTGAGAAAACCCTTTTATCCCCAGTTGTATTTGACGGCAAAGAAATTTCAATAGCTGAAATGTATATTGCAAATAATAAATGGAGAAAAAATTGGTCTGATAAACCATCTTTAAACAAAGTCCAGTTTCTCCCAAATGTTAATCGCAAAAACTTTTCAAGGGTCCAAGATAGTATATTAGGAGCGATGTATAATGACCTATCTAAGTCAAGTTTGTCGGTTTTGCAAAAAGATAAAAAAGCATCTATAATAAGTATTGATGTTACATCTGAAAATGAATTATTCGCCAAATTCTTTTGCGAAGCTTTAGCTAAGCAAGTAGGAAAATTTTATATAGAGACTAAGAGTAAAAAAGCTCGAATGAATATGGATATTCTAGAGCATCAAGTTGATTCGATACGTGGTGAGCTTAATGGAGCAATCACTGGTGTTGCAATTGCAAACGATAATACTTTCAATCTAAATCCTGCACTAAATATACGTCGAGCGCCTTCTGCTAGAAGACAAGTTGACGTTCAGGCTAATACGGCCATTTTAACAGAGTTAGTCAAACAGGCTGAACTAGCAAAGGTTACTTTACGCAAAGAAACTCCGCTAATTCAGGTAATTGATAAACCAATTTTACCATTAGCTAAGGAAAAGTTCGGAAAATTAAAAGGTATTTTATTAGGGGGAATCTTATCAGGATTTTTAGCCGTTTTTATTCTTGTATTTCGACGAATTTTAAACGAGACTGAAATTTAAAATTTAAATATATTGAAAAGGAATACAAGTTTACTTTTTTAATAAGAATTGTAAAGTTACTAGTTGGGATTTTAAATTTATCTCTTACCGCAAAATATTTTGGCGTAAGCTTAGAGAAAGACGTATGGTTACTAGCTCTATCTGTTGTTTTGTTTTTAGATATGGCAATTTGGGGGCCTATAAATGAAACTTTTCGATCGAAATTCATTTTTTTGCGTGGTGAAAGTGGAGAAAATGAAGCGCTAACAAAAACAAAATCACTACTTTTTTTTACTTTAATAATCTCTACAGGATTAGTTTGTTTTATTCTTATTTTTCCTCAGTTGTTAGCTAAGATTATTGCTCCTACATATTCGGGAATTCAATATGACAAGCTAATCACAATGATTTTGATTGTCGCACCAATATTGTTGATTACTCAGCTTTCTGCGATAGCCACTAGTGTATTAAATGCCTATGAATCTTTTTTTGTGCCAGAAATAACAGGATTTGTTACTTCAATTATAAATTTATTTCTACTAATTTTTCTTGCACCATACATTGGAATATATTCTTTAGTTTTATCTTATTACATTGGAGCAATACTCTTACTTCTATTATTAATTTTGCAAATAAAAAAATTGAAGATTTCAATTTTTTCTTATTCTAGTATAAAGTTTAATGATTTTAAGATTTTTTTCTTTTCGCTCTTCCTTTTTTCTTGCCATATTCCTTTGGTCAAATATCAGCGGTTTTAGAAAAGACTTTAGTTAGTACTTTAGGAATTGGATATGTATCGGTACTTGATTATTCGAGAAAATTTACTGATATTTTTACGAGTGTTTTAACAAGTGTGCTTGTAACTATGCTAGTACCTGTACTGTCTTCAAAGTTTATTGAAAAAAAGCCTAAAGAATTTACTGCAAATTTCATGGAAATTTTACAATTAGGAATTCTTTTATTGTGTTTTGTAATTCCAATATTTACTTCATGTTCATTATCTTTTGTTTATATCTTTTTTGATAAAGGTAAAATTCCACATAATATGTTATTTGAAATAAGTCAATTAACGATTTATTATAGTTGGAGCATATTAGCTGTTTTTATTTATGTAATTTTTGGAATGGCTCTGTTGTCTTCTAATGACAGTAAGAAGTATGCTTTTTTAGGAGTATGTGCGCAAATTATTTCTATTTTATTAAACTTGACACTTGTTTCAAGTGTGGGAATTTATATGTTTCCAATTTCATTATTTATTTCTCATTTTATTATTGGTTTAATAATGGCCTATAATTTTCCTTACAAATCAAAAACCATTATCGTAGTATTTTTTAAATATGTCAGTATTCTTGTTTTAACAGCTGTAATAGTCTTTTTCATTAATAAAATAATTAATGATAGTATTAACCCATTTCTTCATATTTTAAGTAATCTAATTCTTGTTACAATTCTTATTATTGGGTCGTTATATCTTTTTGATTTGGACGAGAAGAATGTTGTTTATAAGTACATTATAAAATTTAAAGAAAAATGCCGAAATTTTTAACTATTTTTCCTAAGACTTCAAATGTTCATTTGATAAAAGATGTAGGTATGATTCCTTATGTTCTCCATAAAGAATTTGGATATTATTCGACACTTGCTAGCTTTAAAAATGGAGAGTATCCTTATATAGAAAGCGATGTAAAAGGGTTAGAACATCTTTTTATTAGTAAAAAATTTAATAACGAAATACTTGATGTATGTTGGTATATATTGTTGAATTTTAGAAAGTACGAAATTGTCCAGTGTTATCATATTTCAAGAGAAAGTATTATTTATTTAATGTTTTTTAAAATTTTAAAAAATATTACATTTTCTAAGAATGTTACTTATTTAAAATTTGATGCTAATGATTCTATAAAAAATAAAGGATTAAGTAAAAGATTAGTTTATATATTAAAGAAAATCGATATTTTAAGTGTTGAAACAAAAACCTTGCATAGTTATTTAAATACTAAAAAGTTATTTGACGGTATTTTAAATTATATTCCAAACGGATATTATAACACTAAAAACAAAGTTAAGTTTAGTTCTAAAGAAAATATAATTTTAACAGTAGGTAGAATTGGTAGTAAAGAAAAAAATAATGAAGAATTACTAAAATCATTTAGAGATTTTGCACAAAAAAATGAAGATTGGAAATTAGAGTTAGTTGGGCCTATTGAGGAAGGATTTAATAAGTATATTGATGATTATTTTAAGGAAAATCCAAATTTAATATCTAGGGTAATGTTTAGTGGTAACATTACAGATAGAGATATATTGCAAACGAAATACGATAGAGCAAAAATATTTGCATTGACTTCTCCTATGGAAGCTTTTCCACTAGTTTTTCTAGAAGCCATTAAATCGGGTTGTAGTTTGATTTCTCCAAACTTTTCATCCGCAATTGATGTTACTTCAAATGGAAAATTAGGGACGTTATTCAATGTTGGTGATTATGATTGTTTAACAACACAAATTATCGAAATGGTAGAAGACTCCACGAAACTCGAGCATAACTGTGAAAAAATACAGGAATATGCTTATAATAATTTTTATTGGAAAAAAAATTTGTGGAGAGCTTAATAAAATTATTTTGCAAAATCTTAACTAAAGTTAAATATTATATATAGACTATGATTAAGTATTTAAAATTAATAAATCTTCTTAGAGTAGAATTCATCTGGAATTTAAAAAGAAGAATGCAGATGGTCCAATGGAGAGCAATTAATAAACATAATTCTACGACACTTTCGATAAACGTTAAAAATCCTAAAATAATAACTGCTGGGAAATATTCTTATGGTGAAATTAATGTTGAATCGTTTGAGAATAAAAATGAGAAATTAGTTATTGGAAATTTTGTAAGTATTGCTTCTAATGTTGTATTCATATTGGGAGGAAATCATCAAATTGATAAATTTACTACTTACCCAATAAAAGCACATTTTTTAGAGGAATTTTCAGAAGAAGATGCGGGTACAAAAGGACCTGTCATTGTAGAGGATGAGGTTTGGATTGGGAATAATGTAATCATTTTGTCTGGTGTAAAATTAGGAAAAGGCTCTATAATTGCAAGCAGGAAGTGTTGTAACTAAAGATGTTCCGCCATTTTCGATTGTGGGTGGTAATCCTGCAAAATTTATAAAATGGAGAATTTCTGAAACTGTAATAGAACAACGAAATGCACTTAATTTGAAAGAGATTGACTTAAAAGTAATAATGGAAAATGTTGAGGTGTTTTATAACACCTTGGATCAATATACAATTAATTTAATTAAAAACAAAATTTAATGGTTTCTATAATCATAGTAAACTATAACACTAGAGAGATAACGGCTAATTGTGTTCACTCTATATATCAACATACCAAGTTGATTGACTTTGAAATTATCATTGTTGATAATGCTTCAACCGACGGTTCGCAAGAGTATATAAAAAACAAACTTTCCAAAGGTTAAGCTAATAAATTCTAAAGAAAATATCGGATTTGGAAGAGCTAATAATTTGGGAGCTCAACATGCAAAAGGAGAGTTTTTGTTTCTATTAAATTCTGATACTATTTTAATTGAAAATTCTATATTAAAATTTATATCTTTTTTCAGTAAAAATGAAAACGAACTGAATATTGGAGTTTTAGGTACAATATTGGTTGACGAGAACCTTGAACGTAACGGTTATGGAAATAGTTTTCCCACTTGTCATAAAGAGAATAAAAAAAATTGGAGAAAGATTCCTTTTTTAAGATCTTTTATATTAGATCCAATTGCTATAACATATGATTTTGGAAAGGAATATTTTGAGATCGACTATGTAATAGGTGCAGATATGTTCTTAAGAAAAAAGCTTTTTGATAAAATGAACGGTTTTTCCGAAGATTTTTTTATGTATTATGAAGAATCCGATTTACAGAAACGAATTTCTAATTTAGGTTATAAGCAGTACATCTTTACCAATACAAAAATTATTCATCTGGAAGAAGTAAGCTGACAAAGTAATAGAGAATTATTCTAACAGAAAAAGAATAATAACGCACCAAAGTAGAGCAATTTATTTAAAGAAAAATGATTTCAAGAATTTTTATAAATATGTAATATCTGATTTTCTTTTTCTTAGTTTAAATTTTTTAAATTTTAAGTATACAATGAGGGAAAATTTAAAATACTTTAAAGAAGTAGCAAAAAAATATTAAGCAAAAAAGTTTTATAAATCAAAAAATAATAAGATCATAAAAAATGAATATTTTAATATTTGGATCAACAGGATTTATTGGAAAAAATTTAATCTTACATCTATCTCAGTGCCATCAAATAGAAGTTGCAAAGATTGATGAGGAAGATTTGATCTTGAAGGAAAAAATAAAGAATGCAGATGTTATTATAAATGCTTCGGGGGTTTCTAGATCTAACTTAGAGAGTGACTTTTTTTTATATAACATTTACCATTCGCATGACGAGTATTTTCTTTTATAAACGAACATGAAAATAAGATGTATATCTATTTTTCATCCATTCATTATTCATCAGATAGTATATATGGATTTAGTAAAAGGTATAATGAGTTTTTGTTAAGTGATTTAAAATTTAAAGAAAAAAACTACTTTTTATGTTTGAGAATTCCAAGTATATTTGGTCCAGGAATGAAGCCTAATTATGTTTCAGTTGTGGCTACTTTTTGTAATAACATAGCAAATAAATTAGAAAGTAATGTTGTAGATGGTGGGAAGACACTTAAATTGCTGTATGTTGGCGATTTACTGAAAAATATTAATAATAAAATAATTAATAAATCTCATGCGGGATTTGAAATAATTGAATTATTTTCTGAAACTGTCGAAATTACAGTTAATGATTTATTCGAAACTATAAAAAATATTGAATTTAATTTTTCTCAGAACCAGAAAAATATATTCCTAAATAATTTATTTCTTACATATAACTCTTATTTAAATAAAATATGAATACAGACTTTCTAAAAGGCAAAACAATTACTATAACAGGGGGAACAGGATCATTTGGATCAACATTGTTAGATTTTTTAAGCGATAGCGAGGTTAAAAAAATTAAAATTGTTTCAAGAGATGAAACAAAACAAGATACTTTAAGGAAAAAATTTCCAAGTGATAAGGTTGAATTTATTATAGGAGATATTAAAGATCGTGATTCATTATTTGGTTCTTTTGAAAATTCTGATTATGTATTTCATGCGGTTGCTTTGAAATATGTACCTTCTTGTGAGTTTTTTCCTTTTGAAGCAGTTAAAACAAATATAATTGGATCAAATAATGTTTTAGAAGTAGCAAGATTAGTCGATGTTAAAAAAGTTGTAATGCTAAGCACAGATAAAGCAGTACAACCGATAAATGCAATGGGTATGTCAAAAGCTATGATGGAGAAATTGACTTTCACTTATGGTTTAAATCACAAAAGTACTGTGAAGACTATTTATAACGTTACTAGATATGGAAATGTGATGGGATCCAGAGGTTCAGTAATTCCTTTATTTATCAAGTTGCTTTTAAATAACGAAGAATTAACCGTTACTGATATGAATATGACAAGGTTTATGATGTCGTTACAAGAATCAGTAAATTTAGTTCTGTACGCTTTAGAAAATGGTACGCAAGGTGAGTTATTTGTTCAGAAGGCACCTAGTGCAACAATTGAATGTTTAATTAGTGCATTAGAAGTTATATTTAATAAAAAAGCTAGAATAAAAACAATAGGTTTTAGACACAGTGAAAAGCTTCACGAAACTTTACTTTCTTCCGAAGAAGCCACCAGATCATCAAGTCATGATAATTATTTTAGAGTACAACCTGATTTAAGAGATTTGAATTATTCAAATAATAATAGTTCTACAGGAAATTCTTCTACATTGCCATTTGATTCAAGTAATACAAAAAATTCTTAATACGGAAGAATTGGTTCAATTATTATTGAAACAGGACTTTATACAGAAATATTTAAAATAATTATAAAAGAGTATATATGTAATTTAACATCAATGCCCTTAAATGAATTTATAAATTAAGGAGTTAGGTGTTTTAAAATTTAGAAATGAAGAAAATAATTATTATTGGATCCGATAGTAAATTTGGAATGGAAAGAAGTTACAAATCGGCATTAGAAAAATGTAACTTTGAAGTAGAAATAGTTGATTTTAAGAATCTTTGCAATTCTTTTATACCAATCAAATTTTTAAAAAGAGTTGGATTATACATTGATGTTCTACCTTCAACGATACGTGGAAATCATTCTATTTCGAAAAAGGTATTTACAGAAAGACCTCACGCTATTATTGTATTTACAAGTGTTTTGATATATCCTGGAACAATTGAATATTTTAAGATTTTTTGCAATAATGTTTCTTTCTACTGGCCGGATTCAATAGTTAATATGTCCAGCGCGGTTTTTTCTAATTTAAAACATTATCATAATATTTATACACACTCTGAAAAAAATGTTGAAATTTTTGCAAGTAATGGTGTAAATTCTAAGTGGTTGCCTTTCGCAGGAGATACGCTCTTAACCAAAAATTATATTGCAAATTCAGAGAAACAAAGCGAGTTTGATTTTTCTTTTGTGGGTGCGTATAGACCTGAACGTTATGAGGCAATAAATGAGTTGATGAAGAACTTTACAAATAGCAAATTTTTAATTGTTGGTCTTGGATGGGAAAAACTTTCATTTCATAATAAAAAAAATCTTGACATCGTCAGTAAAATGGTAGATTTAAATGAGTTTTTAAATTATACAGCAAAAAGTAAAATTGCTTTAAATGCTATTGATCATTTAAATTATCCTTCTTCCAATTTAAGATTTTTGAAATTGCTCTTTCGTCAATTCCTCAGATTTCAACTTTTGTACCTGAGTTTAAGGATAAATTCATAGATAAAGAGCATGTTTATTATTATAGAAATTTGGAAGAATTAGTTACAATTGCTAATTATATATTAGAAAATTATAATGATGCATTAATTAATGCTTGCTAAATTTAGAAAAGCAATTGATTTAGATGACAATTACATTTCAAGAGCTAAATTTTTGATAAATGATTTTGTTAATGATTTGAATTAATAGTATTCTTTTAGGAATTAATTTGAAATAATATTGTATTCTTTGAAAATTTGAAATCTCTTAACAACTTGTTTTGATATATATATGTACGTTTTTACTGTTTAGCTTATTTGCTTATTTTGAAGTACGAATTAATTTGACTGAATACAATAAAAAGTTATTGTATAGTATAATTTTTATTTTTTTAATATTTCAGGTTGGATTTAGATGGGAAACTGGTACAGACTGGGTTCCTTACTATAAACATTTTCTAGTCGCTGGAGCGTTTGAGAAAATTTTTGTTGATGTATTATTAGGTTTTGAAATTGGGTATGGGTATTTTGTTTATTTTGTTAGATTATTTACAGATCAATACACTGTTTTTTTAGTAATTCATGCTTTAATTTATTATTCTCTAATATTCAAAGCTAATAAATTATTAAGTCCTTATCCCGTACTATCGATGTTTATATTTTATACTTCGACAATGGGAATTTTAGGTTCAAATAGGCAACTTTTAGCCTTGGCTATTTGTCTTTATTCATTAAAATTCATTTTAGAAAAAAAGAATAAACTATTTTTTTTATGTGTCTTTTTTGCATTTTTGTTTCATACTTCTGCACTTTTTTTTCTCATTTATTATTTTTTAAATAGAGATTTTAAAAAACATTTTGTGATCGGTGCTTTAGTATTAGCAATTATAATAGGTAAATCTAGTATCCCTACGTATGCTTTTTCTAGTTTTGCAAATTTTTTAGGAGGAGCTTCGTCAGATAAAGCTGAAGGTTATGTATTAAATCAGCTATCCGAAACATCTTTGAGTTTGACGGGGTTAATTAGGCGATTATTTTTCTTTGTACTATTTATAGTCAACTATGATTTACTTGTTAAAAAATGGCAACCTTACAGACTTATATTTAATGGTTATGTATTTGGACTTTGCATCTATTTCTTGTTTAAAGAAACTTTTATAATTTTAGTAGGTAGAGGAAGTTTCTATTTTAATGTTATGGAATGTTTTTTATTAGCTAGCCAGTTATTGTTATTTAAGTACAAAAAGGAACGAAGTTATATTTTGATAATTCTGTTAATATATGCTTGCTTGATATTTTATCAATCCATTTCCGAATTTCCAATGTTATTTTTACCATATAAGGGACTTTTTATAAACGAATATTTTCCAAGAGAAGGACTATAATTTTTATTTTACCACAGCATTAATATTTTATTTCAACTATGAACTCTTCAAAAAAACTTATAATATTTTCATTTGATTTTCCACCTTCGAACGGAGGAATAGCTAGACTTTGTCAAGAAATCGCAGTTGGAATGAAACCTTATTATGAATCAATCCAAGTTTTAACACCAGAGAAGGAGGGTGTCAACCTTCCATATAATTTGAAAGAAGTTGAAGTTACTAGGCTTCCTAAAAGACGTGTTTTATGTGAGTTAAAGGCTATAAGATTTTTATCTAAAATAAAGGACAAGAATAATTATGATATCATATGTGGAACTTGGCATCCCGAAGCTCTTTTATGTAAGATAAGCGGCTTTAAAAATATATTTATTTTAGCTCATGGAGCAGAATTAACTAGCGGAAAATCTTTCTTTAGAAAAAAATTTGGCTACCCTTCTATGCAAAGTTTATTTTAAACAACGTAAAATTAACAATTGCTAATAGTAATTTTACCAAAAAATTGGTTTACAAAATTTCCAATTCCGCTAATTGCAAAGAATTACCATTGGGGGTAAATGATAGTTTTTTTAAACCTTCGAATTTAGAAAAATCAAGCGAAAAACTTAAAATTTGCACCGTATCAAGAATAGAAGAGTTTAAGGGACATGATTTTATTGCTAACACTTTAGTAAAACTAAATCAGGAGTTTGAAGATAAAATAGTATGGAATATTGCAGGTACAGGAGGATATCTTAAGACACTAACTGAAACAGTTAATAATTTGGGAATTTCACGTTTAGTTAATTTTCATGGTTTTGTTAAAGATGAGGATTTGCCTGACTTCTATAATTCTAATGACTTATTTATTTTATGTACGAGAGAAAATCCAAAAGATATTAATGTAGAAGGATTTGGATTGGTTTTTTTGGAAGCTCAATCTTGTGGAATACCTGTTATTGGTACAAGAACAGGGGGAATCGCAGATGCTATAGAAGAAAATAACGGAGGGTGGTTAATCGAACAAAATAATGAATTAGAATTGTATCATTTAATAAGGAACTTATTAAATGATAAATCAATATTACATTATGAAGGCTTGCTAGCTAGAAAGAGGGTGGAAGAAAAATGTACTTGGAAGATTTATTGTGAATATTTATTTCTGATAATGAAGTAATAATTAAATAAGTTTAAAAGTTAATAAGAATTATAAATTATGTCAACAAAGGAGAAGCCATTAGTTAGTGTTGTTATACCAGTTTTTAATGCTTCAAATACAATCTTATCAACCCTTGAATCTGTAAGAGGTCAAAGTTACAAGCAATTTGAAATTATAATTGTAAACGATGGAAGTAAAGATTCTTCAGAACTCATTATTTCTGATTATATAGAAAAACATAAAGGATTAAGTATTAAATACATCAGTCAATTGAACCAAGGAGTTTCAAAAGCAAGAAATGTAGGGATGAAAAATGCAGAAGGAGACTTTATAGCGCTTCTAGATAGCGATGATGAATGGTTACCCAACAAATTAGAACGACAAATAAATGTTTTTTTTGAAAGATCGGATATTGATTTTTTTAGGAACGAATCGAAATGGAGAACATTTTGAAAAATTTTTAAATATCAAATTTGAGTTATTAACTAAGATTTCAGCAAAAAAATTACTTTACAAAATGTTTTTCATTACACCAACAGTAATTTTTAAAAAAAATATTCTGACTGATGTTGGTTTTTTTGATGAGAATCAAAGTTTTAGTGAAGATGCAAATTATTTCATAAAGATTGCTATTTCTAAAAGTTGTTATTTATTAAATGAAAGCCTTGTAATTACTGGTGGTGGTAAAACTTATTTTGAAGAGCGAGGTCTTTCTAGCAATGTTTGGGCAATGCAAAAAGGAGAATTCATAAACTTAAATTATGCTTTTAAACGTAAAGTGATCAATGTGTTAGAGTATATTTTAATTTTTAATTTTTATTGGTTAAAATATTGCAGAAGGATATTGTTGATAAAAAATACGAAATTTTAAAAAAAATAAGTTTATCAGAAAGTCAAAAAAAACAGGAATTTTAAATAAATAGATGAAGATTTTAATTGTGATAACCGATTACGGTAGTTTTAATAATTTTTTGTCAGAAATCAGTGTGGCACTTAGTTTGGATAATGAAATTCATGTGGTTTGCTCACCTTCAAATGTCATTAATATTATAGATAAATTTGATTACAAAAAATACAATTTAACATTTCACTTTATTGACATTCCAAGGTCTACCTCTATAGTGAAACTAGTAAAAGCGGGGTTTAAAATTAGGAACCTGATTAAAAAACAGAAAATTAACTTAGTCTATGCACATTTTACGACTGGAATTTTTCCAGTAATATTGTTGAAACGTAAAGATATAGAATATTGGGGAACCTTTCATGGATTAGGAATGAATGCAAGTTCAGGATTAAGAAAAATCATGTTTACTATTGTTGAAATGTTCTGTTTTGCTAGATTAGACAAAGTATTTCTTATAAATAAAAAAGATTTTGATTTAGTTTCTAAAATCTTTAAAAAGAAAACTTATAAGTACAATTCATGTGGAGTGGGATGCGATATCAATAAGTTTAATAGTGATAACTTTCAATTAATAGATAAAACTAATATAGTAAAAGCACTTAAAATTGAAAATAGGTTCGTAATAACTTTTACAGGCAGATTTGTGGAGTTTAAAGGGTTTGATTTAGTATATCGTAGCTTTGTAAAGTTGAGTGAAAAATATCCAGATTCTTTCGTTTTGTTCGTCGCTTGGAGGAAAAGATCCTATACATCCTTCAGGTCTAACAGAAGATGAGGAAATAATTTTAAAAGAAAATAATGACATTAGTAATATCGGTTATACTTCGGAGGTTGAAAAATATTTGAAGGTTTCGGATGTTTTTTTATTTCCAAGTAAAAGAAGGATTACCTGTTTGTATAGTCGAAGCTTTATCAATGGGGGTACCAGTGGTAACTTTAGATGAAAGAGGAAATTCTGATGTAGTAATAGACAACTATAATGGATATTTAATCAAATCATTTTCAAAGAAAATGATATTGATGAAATTGTAGCAAAAATTGAATATTTGTACAACCACAATGATGCTATTAAACTTTTTGTCTTCAAATTGTTTGCTTGATAGAAATAAGTATTCTAGATCATTTTTTGTTCAAGAACAGTTAAATCTTATTAATGATTACAAAAGCAAAGAAATAATTTAACTTTAATGGATAAAATATTAATTACAGGTAAATCTGGATTTGTAGGTACAAATCTTTCCAAATACTTAATTGATAATAGTTATAGTATTGATTCTATTTCGTTAAGAAACTCAGATTATAAATTGAATTTTGAAGCCGAAGTGGTTGTTCATTTAGCAGGTAAAGCACACGATACAAAAAACACAACTAATCCTTCTGAATATTTTGTAATAAATTCAGAATTAACTAAAGTTCTTTTTGATTCATTTTTAGAAAGCAAAACACGAGATTTTATCTATTTCAGCAGCGTAAAAGCTGTCGCAGATGATGTGCTAGGAATTTTGCATGAAGATGCATTACCTACTCCCAAAACACCATATGGAAAATCAAAACTCTATGCAGAACAATATATTTTATCAAAAGAAATTCCACAAGGAAAAAGAGTTTTCATTATTAGGCCTTGTATGATTCATGGACCAGGAAACAAAGGAAATTTAAATCTTCTTTACAATGTGGTAAAAAAAGAGAATTCCTTATCCTTTGGCAACATTTCATAACGAAAGATCTTTTTTGGGAATTGATAATCTAAATTTTTTAATTAAAGAGATTATTGAAAATAAAAATATAGCATCTGGAGTTTATAATTTTGCAGATGATGAGGTTATGTCAACAAATGATCTGATTAAAATTATTTCTTCTGTTTCTAATAAAAAAAGCTTATTAATTAATATTTCTAAACCAATTATAAATAGAATAGGAAAGTTTGGTGATTTAATAAAATTCCCTTTGAATTCTGAAACCATTCAAAAACTTACAGAAAATTATCGAGTTTCAAATCAAAAAATAAAGTTGGCAATAGGAATAGAGAAATTACCTTATACTGCTACGCAAGGTTTAGAAAAAACAATAAAAAGTTTTATAAATAAATAATGGAATACACAATTATAGGAATTATCTTAGTGACAATAATGTTGCTTTACTTCAAAGTAGCAAATCGTTTCAATATTATCGATAAACCTAATCAAAGGAGTTCACACACCGAGGTAACATTAAGAGGAGGCGGAATTATTTTTTGGTTCTCAGCTTTAATTTATTTTATTCAGAATGTGGAAAGTAATTACCTTTTTTTACAGGAATAACTTTAGTTAGTGTCGTAAGTTTTTGGGATGACATTCAAAGTTTATCTAATAAAATTAGAATTTCTGTTCATTTTCTTGCGATTTCAGTATTGTTTTATAGTTTAGGTGTATTTGATTCATTTCCCGTTTGGGGTATAGTAATTTCATATATTTTATCTATCGGAATAATAAATGCTTACAATTTTATGGATGGAATAAATGGAATCACTGGTCTGTACACTTTAGCAGTCATGGGATCACTACTCTACGTAAATACTAAAATTCAACTTTTTACAGATAGTACGTTTATTAAATATGCAATAATAGCAAGTTTGGTTTTTTTGTTTTTTAATTATAGAAAAAAAGCTAAGTGTTTCGCTGGAGATGTAGGAAGTATTGCAATATCTTTTTGGGTTATCTATCTGATATTAAAACTTGTTTTGATAACAAACTCGCTTATATGGCTTTTATTTTTGGCAGTTTATGGAGTTGATGCCATTTGTACAATTATGCATCGATTATATTTAAAACAAAACATTTTTGAAGCACATCGTTTACATTTATATCAAGTTTTGACTAACGAGTATAAGATACAGCATAGATCGATATCTTTTTATTATGCTTTGGTTCAAATTTTAGTTTCTGTTTTAGTAATATATCTTTATCAAAAAGTGCAAGATTCAATTGTTTTTGTTATTGTAATTTTACCATTACTTTTTATCTATTCCTCAAAGTTTTATCTATTAAATAGAATTAATTCAACTTTTAAAGCATGATTCCTAAAATTATTCAAGGTGGAAATTTTTCAGATCATAGGAGGTAGTGTTTCCTATGTTAATGATTTTAGTTTTAACGATATTGAAAGGTTTTATATTATAAGTAATTCTAAAGAAAATCCCTTGCGTGGATGGCAAGGACATAAGTTAGATGCTAAAAATTTTTATTGTATTTCGGGGTCTTTTAAAATTCATTTTATTAAAATTGATGATTGGGAAAATCCTTCTAAAGATTTAAGTATTGGGACAGTTTTCGTTTCTGATTCAGATAGTAAAATAGTACATATTCCTGCAGGTTATGCCAACGCAATAGAATCTTTAGAAGAAAACTCAAAGCTAATGTCATTTTCTACATTGTCATTAGCAAATGTTAGTGAGGATGATGTTCGTTATCCATCAGATTATTGGTCAATTAATAATGAATAATAAGAGAATTTATCTGTCGTTATCTCAAGAAAGCGGTTTTGAGCAAGAATATATTCAAAAGGCGTTAAAATCAAATTGGATTACTTCGGGAGGTCCAAATGTTGATGAATTTGAAAATGAACTACAAAATTATCTTGAAAAAGATTCATTTGTTGCGGCATTGAACTCAGGAACATCAGCAATACATCTAGCTTTAATTTTACTGGGAGTTAAAGATGGAGATGAGATAATTTGTCAAAGTATGACATTTGCGAGCCTTCATCAAATCCGATTTTATATCAAAATGCAGTTCCAGTATTTGTTGATAGTGAGCCAGAAACATGGAATATTTGCCCAGAGAATCTAGATATTGCGATAAAAGATCGAATACAAAAAAGGTAAAAAACCAAAAGCGATTATTGCAGTTCATTTATATGGGATGCCTTATAAAGTAGAAGAAGTTCATAAAATTGCCAAAAAACATGAAATTCCCATTATTGAAGATAGCGCAGAAGCTCTTGGAAGCAGGTACAAAGGATTAAAATGTGGTAGCTTTGGAACTTTTGGAATTTTTTCTTTTAATGGAAATAAAATTATTACAACTTCAAGTGGAGGTGCATTAATTGTTAAATCAAAAGAAAAAAAAGATAAGACAATTTTTTACGCTACACAATCTAAAGATAACGTCGCGCATTATCAGCACAGTGAATTAGGGTATAATTATAGAATGAGTAATATCTGTGCAGGAATAGGTCTTGGACAATTAAAAATATTAGAAGACAATATTCGGTCAAGAAGAAATAATCATTTGTTTTACAAAGAAATTTTTAAAGGAATTAATGAAGTAGAACTTTTTGATAATTTTAATGAAGATTTCTTTTCAAATTACTGGCTCAATACAATATTGTTAAAAACAAAAGAGCAAAGAGAAAATTTAAGAATTGCTTTTGAAAAGGCAAATATTGAAAGTCGTCCTTTATGGAAACCAATGCATTTACAGCCAATCTTTGAAAAATATCCTTACTACGGGAATGATGTAGCAGAAAAGTTGTTTGAAAATGGATTGTGTTTACCTTCAGGATCAAATTTAACACATACAGATAAAATTAGAATTAAGAAGGTAATTTCTGATTTTTTTAATAGAATTGTAATTTAAATATGAAAATCGAAAAAACATTTATTGAAGATTTAGTAATTGTAGAACCAACAGTTTTCGGAGACGAGAGAGGTTATTTTTTTGAATCTTACAGTAAAACAAAATTTGAAGATTTAGGAATTAATATTGATTTTGTTCAGGATAATCAATCCTTTTCAAAAAAAGGAACTTTAAGAGGGTTGCATTATCAAAATCCTCCTTTTGCTCAAACTAAATTAGTTCGTGTGCTAGAAGGCGAAATTATTGATGTAGCGGTAGATTTGAGAAAAAATTCTCCAACTTACGGTAAAGCTTTTGGTATTTTATTATCAGCAGAAAATAAAAAACAATTATTAGTCCCACAAGGATTCGCTCATGGTTTTTCGGTTATCAGCGAAACGGCTTCAGTGATGTATAAATGTGATCAATTTTATAATAAAGCTTCTGAAGGAGGAATTAAATTTGACGATCCTTCATTAAATATTGATTGGGGAATGAATTTGGATGATGCAATTGTTTCAGAAAAAGATCAAATTCTTCCTTTTATTGATAACTGTAATAGTTTATTTTAATGAAAAAAATTCTAGTAACCGGTGCAACAGGACAATTAGGATCTGAGCTTTTAGTTTTAGCCCCTGTATATAATCAATATGAATGGATATTTGCAGATAGAACAAAAATAACTTTAGATAATTTAGAACTACTTAAATTACAATTAGAAGAAATAAAGCCTGATATTATATTTAATTGTGGAGCTTACACAGCTGTTGATAAAGCTGAATCAGAAAAAGAATTAGCGTTTAAAATAAATCATTTAGCAGTAGAAGCAATTGCAAAATATGTTAAAGGAAGTAATGCTAAATTAATTCATATTTCAACAGATTATGTTTTTGATGGATCTTCATCAATTGCTTTAGATGAAAAGGCAGACACAAATCCCGTAAATGTTTATGGAGAAAGTAAATTGGCGGGAGAAATTGCATGTTTAAAAGAAAATCCTGAATCAATTATTCTTAGAACTTCCTGGGTTTACAGCAAATTTGGAAATAATTTTGTAAAAACTATCCAGAGATTAATGCAGGAAAGAAACGAAATAAATGTTGTAAATGATCAGATTGGCTCACCGACATATCTTGCTGATTTAGCACAAGCTATGATTGATATAGTTGAATCTTCAAAATGGATTTCTGGAATTTACAATTACTCTAATGAGGGAGAAATTAGTTGGTATGAATTTGCTCTTTCAATAAAAGAATTAGGAAATTATAATTGTAAAGTTGGAGGGATTGCTTCGTCAGCATATCCAACTCCAGCTAAGCGACCAAGTTTTTCATTGTTGAATAAAGAAAAAATTAAGGCAACTTATAATTTAGTCGTTCCAAATTATAAGAAAAGTTTAAAAAAAATGTTTGTTTAAAATAGCTTTAGAATTGAGAAAAGATCTAAAGTTTAAAATCTCAAATTATCATTTATGAAAGGAATTATATTAGCGGGAGGTTCAGGTACAAGGTTACATCCTCTAACATTGGCGGTTAGTAAACAATTAATGCCAGTGTATGATAAGCCAATGATTTATTATCCACTGTCAACTTTAATGATGGCAGGAATTAATGAGATTTTGATTATATCAACTCCTCATGACTTACCGCACTTTAAGAAACTTCTGGGAGATGGAAATTCAATAGGGTGTAAATTTAGTTATGCTGAACAACCCAATCCAAATGGATTAGCCCAAGCTTTTGTAATTGGTGAAGATTTTATTGGAAAAGACAAAGTGGCTCTAGTTTTGGGAGATAATATCTTTTTTGGAACGAATATGCAACAACTGTTAAAAGATAATTCAGATCCTGATGGGGGAGTTGTTTTTGCTTACCATGTAGCAGATCCTGAAAGATATGGTGTTGTTGAATTTGATGACAACAAAAAAGCGATTTCTATTGAAGAAAAGCCTTTGGAGCCTAAATCTAATTATGCTGTTCCAGGTTTGTATTTTTATGATAATTCTGTAGTTGAAATAGCTAAAAATATTAAACCTAGTGCTCGTGGTGAATATGAGATTACAGATGTGAATAAAGTTTATCTTGAAAAAGGGCTGTTAAAAGTTGGAATCTTAAGCAGAGGTACCGCATGGCTGGATACAGGAACTTTTAATAGTTTAATGCAAGCTGGACAATTTGTTCAAGTTTTAGAAGAAAGACAAGGATTAAAGGTTGGCTGTATTGAAGAAATTGCATGGAGACAAGGCTTTATTAATGATGATCAACTTGAAGAATTAGCACTACCTTTGGTTAAATCAGGATATGGTAAGTATCTGATAGATTTTCTGAAACAAAAGAAAAAAGGTGTTAAAATTTAATTTGCCTATATAATTAATTATTTAAAACCTTTAATTTGTATTTTTGTACACCATTCAGATTTCATATATTTAAATAAAAACCCAATTGAGTACAGATAAACCAAATAGTATTACATCTTTATTGTATAAAACCTTTTCTCCAAGGAATATTAGGTTTAACATTAATAACCTGAGTTATCTGCCGAGATGGATAATCATTGCTATCGATGTAATGATTCTGTTATTTTCATTCTCTTTTACGTATTTACTTTTTGAAGGGACTGCAATTGGATATATTATTACATCTCATGATTTTTATTTTGTTGCAAGTTTAATTTTTGTAAACGTATTTTTCTTTTGGCTCTTCCGGACATATTCAGGAATTATCAGGCATTCTGGTTATATAGATGCAATAAAACTGCTTTTTTCTCAAATGTCGGTTTTGGTATTTTTCTTATTTATAAATTTAGTTTTTGAATTGTACACTGGGCATAAAGCCTTTTTTGAATACTGCACTGTTTATAAATTTAGTTTTGTCATTTTGTGGTTTGTTTCTATATCGCGTAATAGTAAAACAGACTTTTGAAATGTACTTTTCAGAAAAAGCGACCACAAAATTGGTTAGGACAGTTATTTATGGTACAGATGCCAACGCAATTTCTGTAGCAAATGCTCTTAAGTTTGAAACACCTTCTCGATTTAAAATAGTAGGATTTGTAGATAAGAACAATCAGAATGCTTCGAAGCGTATGCTTGATCTTCCTATTTTGATATTAAGAAAAAAGCTTCCGGCATTAATGCGATCTGTGGTCGCAGAAGGTGTAATTATTGCTGATAAAAGTTTAAGCAAGGAAGAACAACTAATCATTGTTGATCAATGTTTGGAATTTAATTACAGAGTATATACAGTTCCTTTAATTTCAGATTGGGAGAATCAAAAAGAAATTTCTCAAAAAGTTAAGAATATTCAGATTGAAGATTTATTAGAAAGAAAACCTATAGTTCTAGACAGTAAATCAATTTCTAAGCAATTAAAAGATAAGACAATTTTAATTACAGGAGCAACTGGCTCAATTGGAAGTGAAATAGTAAGACAGGTCTTAAACTTTAATCCAAAAACTGTTATTGTTTTAGATCATGCTGAAACGCCATTACATAATTTGTGTCTAGAAACTCAAGCTATGAATTCGAGCGCAAAGATTGTAGCGGTAATAGCGGATGTTAGGAGTAAAAAAGCTTTAGAAAAGGTATTCAAAAATTATAATCCACATGTGGTTTTTCATGCCGCAGACTTATAAACATGTACCTTTGATGGAAGAAAATCCTTCTCAAGCTATTCAAACTAATATTAAAGGAACTAAGAATTTGGCAGATTTAGCATGCAAATATCATGTGAAGAAATTTGTAATGGTCTCTACAGATAAAGCCGTTAACCCAAGTAATGTAATGGGGGCAAGTAAGCGTATAGCTGAAAAGTATGTACAGTCTTTATTCTTAAAAAATCAGAGAGAAAATAATGAGGGCGGTACAAAATTTATTACAACTCGTTTTGGTAACGTTTTAGGTTCAAACGGTTCAGTTGTTCCTTTATTTACTAAACAAATTGCAGAGGGTGGACCAGTAACAATAACGCATCAGGATATTATACGTTATTTTATGACTATTCCAGAAGCTTGTCAATTAGTATTAGAAGCTGGCGCAATGGGTAATGGTGGCGAAATATATATATTTGATATGGGTAAACCTGTACGAATAATAGATTTGGCTAAGAAAATGATTAAACTTGCTGGTTTTATACCGGATAAAGAAATAAAAATCAAGATTGTTGGATTAAGACCTGGCGAAAAATTGTATGAGGAATTGTTAAATGACACTTCTAAAACAGTCGCCAACGTATCATGAGAAAATTATGATTGCACAAGAAATTCAGGATGAATACGAAAATTTACATATTGATGTAGATGAGCTTATAGGAATTGCCGATTTTTATGAAAATGATGATATCGTAACTAAAATGAAAAAAATTGTTCCTGAGTTTAAAAGCATGAATTCTGCTTTTGAAGTCTTGGACAAATAACTTTAAGTTAAATAAAATATATAATATATAGTCAAAAGGTGTTTTTTCAAAAAACACCTTTTGGCATTTTTAAACAATATCTAAAATGTTAAAAATCCTGTTAATTTTAGAATTGATCCAATTAATTTTTCCAGTTTTTACATAATGATTGATTCTAATAATACAAATGACTGGTTGTTTGAAATAACACCAAAAAATAAATTTTTCTCGCTTAACTTTAAAGAAGTATGGCAGTATAGAGATCTATTAATGCTTTTTGTAAAACGCGATATAATCACAGTTTACAAACAAACCGTTTTAGGTCCTCTTTGGTACTTAATACAGCCATTATTTACTTCGGTAACTTTTACTATAATATTCAATAATGTTGCTGGAATTAATACTGGTGAAATTCCTCCCTTTTTATTTAATCTTGGAAGTATTACAGTATGGAATTATTTTACAGCATGCGTTAACGGAACTTCTGATACTTTTAAATCGAACGCTTCAGTTTTCGGAAAAGTTTATTTTCCTAGAATTATTACACCATTGTCTATAGTAATATCTAATTTAATCAAATTTGGAATTCAATTTTGCATTTTTATTGCATTTTACCTTTTTTACTATTTAAAAGGAGCCAATTTAAGTTTAAATGTTTCATTTTTGTTTTTCCCCATATTGATTGCATTTATGGGATTATTGGGCTTAGGTTTAGGAATGCTTATTTCATCAATGGTCACAAAATATCGTGATTTTACTAATTTAGTTAGTTTTGGAATACAACTCCTAATGTACTTATCGGCAGTAATGTATCCGATGCAATTAATAAAGCAAAAATTACCTCAATTTGGATGGATTGTTCAATATAATCCATTAGCATATATAATAGAAACATCTCGCTTTATGCTTTTAGATATTGGTGATATATCTATAGGAGGTTTGCTTTATACTTTATTCATCACCTTTGTAGTCTTTTTTATTGGATTGTTAGCATTTAATAGAACAGAAAAAAGCTTTATAGACACCATCTAGCAGTTTTGTCATATGATTTTATTAAAAAATAATGTTCTATATTCTTCATGAAAGATATTATATTAAAAGCCGAAAATATTTCTAAACAATACCGTTTAGGTCAGGTAGGAACAGGAACTTTAAGCCATGATTTAAATCGTTGGTGGCATAAAATTCGTGGCAAAGAAAATCCATATTTAAAAATAGGAGAGGTTAATGATCGTTCTACCAAAGGAACTTCAGATTATGTATGGGCCTTACAAGATATTAGTTTTGAAGTAAAGCGTGGAGAAGTTTTAGGAATCATTGGAAAAAACGGTGCTGGGAAATCTACCCTTTTAAAAATACTTTCAAAAGTTACCGCTCCTACAACGGGAAGCATTAAATCTCGTGGACGTATAGCATCTTTATTAGAAGTTGGTACTGGGTTTAATGGAGAAATGACAGGCCGAGAAAATATCTTTTTGAATGGTGCTATTTTAGGAATGACCAAAAAAGAAATCACTTCTAAACTGGATGAAATTATTGAGTTTTCAGGATGTGAACGCTACATAGATACTCCCGTAAAAAGATACAGCAAGCGGAATGACAGTTCGTCTAGCATTTGCTGTTGCCGCATTTCTAGAACCTGAAATTTTAGTTATCGATGAGGTTTTGGCCGTTGGCGATGCAGAATTTCAGAAAAAAGCAATTGGTAAAATGCAGGATATTTCAAAAGGAGAAGGAAGAACAGTTTTATTTGTAAGCCATAATATGGTCGTGCGGTAAAGAGTTTGTGCACTCGTGGAATTATTATTGAAAATGGAGCAATTAAGTGCGAAGGAAATATTGATTTTATTATTGATGAATATTTTAGCGAGGATCAACTAGTTAACGATGGTAAGAGAAATGAAATTATAGATGATTCTTTAAACGTGTTCACAAAGTGGTTTTTAAAGGATAGAAATACTTTCGATATCTCTTCTGATGAAAAAGCGAATATTTGTTTTGAATTTATTTCACATAAAAATTTAAAAAATTGCGAATTAGGACTTGTCATAAGAAATTTTGAAGGGAATATATTGCTAGGTTGTAATAGTAGAGATTTTAACGGAGATTATTTTAATATAAAAAATGGAAAATATATTTTTAATTTTGAGTTAATCTTACCTATTATAGATGGAAAATATGAAATAGATATTACTTTAGTTAGCAATAATATCCTAATAGACCAATGGATATCAAAAACTCATTTAATCGTAAAAAATAAATTTGATTCCGTACTTGATAGAAAATGGAGAGGAGAATTAAATCTAAAAACGTATTTTACCTATGATGAACTTTCTTAAAAGGGGATTGATTAAATATTTATTTTTTTCTTTTCAGAAGATTCAACCTAAGTATTATGATAAGAATAATTCGTTAGGTATTAAAATGGGATTAAATTCTATTTTTGAAAAGCCAAAAACCTTGGATGGTGCTAAATACATTGAGATAAATGAAAACTCTAGTATTGGACACAGCGCTTGGTTGGGAGCCTTTGATAAATATTTGAATCAGTCATTTAATCCAAAAATAATAATTTCAAATAATGTTAGAATTGGAAACTATGCTTGTATTACAGCAATAGATGAAATATTAATTAAAGAGGGATGTTTGATTAGTGAATATGTTTATATATCAGACCATTATCATGGGTTCGACCCTACCTTAAATTTGTCTCCAAAAGACCAGCCTCTTTTTCCAAAAGGAAAAGTTGAAATTGGTGAGAATACCTTTATTGGATATAGAGTTACAATTCTTTCAGGAGTAAAACTTGGCAAAAATTGCGTGGTAGGATCACATTCGGTAGTTAATAAGTCTTTTCCTGATTATTCAATGGTGGCTGGATCTCCAGCCAAATTAATAAAGTCTTATGATTTTGAAAATAAATACTGGAAAAATGAAGAGGATTAAAAATATATTAAAAAAATCCTTGAATTTAAAAAATATAAAAAACTGGGATTATCATATAGTGAATTTACGTCACTCAAAAATAAATCAAATAAAAAAACTTCAATTCTATTTGGAAGAGAAATTAAAATTACAGATTCTTTTTGGCACTTACATATTCTCAGTGAGCTCTTTTTGGAGGAGGTTTATAAATTCAATTCGGACAATACAAAACCTAAAATAATTGATTGTGGTTCAAATATCGGTTTAAGCATTATTTTTTTTAAAAGAATGTTTCCAGATGCTGAAATTGTTGCATTTGAACCTGATAACGAAATTTTCAATATCTCTAAATATAATTTAAACCAATTTGGTATTACTGATGTTGAATTATTTCAAAAAGCAGTTTGGACAAAAGAAGAAAGTCTAGTTTTTGCTAAGACAGGTTCATTAGGTGGGCATATTGTTCACGAAATAGGAAATAATACAATTGAGATTCAAGCAATTCGGTTAAAAGATTTATTAGTGGAAAAAATAGATTTTTTAAAAATTGATATTGAGGGCCCCGAATATGATATTTTGAAAGATTAGTGGAGAATCATTAAAAAATGTGGAAAATATTTTTGTTGAATATCATAGTCTTTCTGAAAACTCTCAGATGATCGGAGAATTGCTAATTATATTGAAAAATGCTGGTTTTAAAATATACATTAAAGAAGCATGGGAAAACATGAAAAATCCTTATATAGAAAAAAGAGCACCTTATTTCTATGATCTGCAATTAAATATATTTGGTTATAGATTATAAAAAATCGTCTACTAAAAATATTTTCGCGATATTAATTCTTTTGTATATTTAAAGGCTTTTTGCTTGCCAAAAGAATATTACTCTTATTACAAAAAATCATAAAAGTTAGTATAAATTAGTTTATATGCCTCATAATAAAATAAAATTTCTTGCCTATTATTTACCACAGTACCATCCTATTCCTGAAAATGATAAGTTTTGGGGAAAGGGTTTTACAGAATGGCGAAATGTTACCAAAGCAAAACCATTATTTAAAGGACATTATCAGCCAAGATTTCCTTCAGATTTGGGATATTATGATTTAAGAGTATCTGAAGTAAGGGAACAGCAAGCGCCTATAGCCAAAGAATATGGTGTAGACGGTTTTTGTTATTATCACTATTGGTTTGGAAATGGGAAGTTAGTGTTAGATGGGCCGTTAAAGGAAGTCATAGGGTCTAAAAAACCTGACTTCCCTTTCTGTGTATGTTGGGCTAATGAAAGCTGGAAAGGTATTTGGTTCGGAGATAAAAAAAAGAAATACTTATTCAACAAGAATATCCAGGAAAACAAGATTATATAGATCATTTTAATTATTTGTTAAGTGCTTTCAAAGATGAGCGCTATATCAGAGTAGATGGAAAATGTTTGTTTAATGTTTATCTTCCTACAGAAATATTAGACTTATCACTCTTTGTAAATACATTTAGAGAGTGTGCTAAAGAGTCTGGTATTGGAGATTTATATTTAGTAGCCACTAGATGTCCAGAAAATTGGGACGCCAAAGCTTTTGGTTTTGATGCTGTTGTTGGATCACAATTTTCCACTCTTCGATATGTAACAGGAGATAGGTATGAAAAACGAACGATTGGTAAGAGATTGATAAATCGTGTTAAACGTATTCTTATTAATCATAGGCAAGTTAATCTAAATTTTGAAGAACGAGATAAACCTTTGATTGTAGATTATGAAGAAGCCTGTAAGTATTTATTGCCAACTAAAAAAATTCCCATGGCATCATTTTCCTTGTGTTATTCCAGATTGGGATAATACTGCTAGAGCTGGACAGAAAAGTTTGATTTTTCATAATTCAACTCCTGAACTTTGGCAAAAACATCTTGAAAATGCTTGTGATTATGTCATAGATTATCAAGAAGAGCAACAAATAATTTTTATTAAATCATGGAATGAATGGGCAGAAGGTAATTATTTAGAGCCTGATTCTAAGTGGGGTTACAGTTATCTAAAGGTGTTGAAGAGTATAAAAGAGCGATATAATGGGTAGATGCAATAGATAAATAAATTGTAGTAGCCTTTACTATATCTCTTTATACAGAATGACTCCATTTTATATTAATATAATTTGTCTTTCTTACAAGAGAAAATATGGGAACAGTCAAATAGAATGCAATAAATACAAATAATGATTAGTAATTATTTAGTTTCAATTATAATGCCAGCATACAATGCCGAACATTATATTAATGATGCAATAAACTCTGTTATTATTCAGACTTATAATAATTGGGAATTGATTATTGTTGATGATGGTTCGACTGATAAAACGGCAAGCATTGTAAACCAATGGTTGGGGAAAGATAAACGAATTCAATATTATTATCAAGAAAATGGAAAGCAAGGAAAAGCTAGAAATTATGGTATCTCAAAATCTAAAGGTATTTATCTCGCATTTCTTGACGCTGACGACTTATGGTTACCCCATAAGTTAGAGATTCAAATAAAGGAGATTCAAGAAAAGGAAGTGGATTTAGTTTTTTGTGATTCTTTTGTTTTTTCAAGTCACGAAATAATTGATGTTTCTAAAAAAATGAATATTTCCGGAGAAGTATTTTACAATACAGACGACATTAAATTATTTCTTCAGGGAAACAGAATTCCAATACTTACAGTGCTAGTTAAAAAGGAAAAAGTAATAAATGTAAACAGTTTTTCAGAAGATTTAAATATTCAAAATGTCGAGGATTATCATTTGTGGTGTAAGTTACTAATGTCTAAAAATATCTTTTATTCTTCCAAACATACTCTTACAAAATATAGAGAACATAGTCACTCAGCAACAGCAAGCAGATAAATTAGTATTAGATAAGATTCCAAATGTTTTTTTTGATCTTTTACAACTTTACCCAGAGTATAAAAGAGAAATTAAGAAAGAATTAAAATTAAAATTTCGACTTATTTATAAAAGAAATCTTTTCACTAAAGAACAGTTAGCTAGTTGGATTGAAAAGAATACATTGTATTTATCACTACCAAAAGAAAGATATTTTTATTTGCTTTTAAATTTCTTTCTGCCAACAAAAATCACAAAAAGAGCCTTAATTAATATTTTAAATAGATAAAATATACAAATCATTTTTTAATTAATGATAACAATAATATACCCTTATAGAAATAGAGAATTGTCTAGAATTAAAAAGTCTTTAGATTCTTTATTAAATCAATCTAATAAGGATTTCTGTGTTGTCTTTGTAGATTATGGATCTAATTTCGAAATGGCAGACTCTGTCAAAGAGTTATTACAGCAATATAAATTTGTAAAATATATTTATTCTTTTCATAATAATCAGCCTTGGTCACGCGCAAAAGCAATTAATATTGGATTGCGATTTGTAGAAACAGAATATGTTTTTATAGCAGACATAGACATTCTTTTTCATAATAAATTTATCGACACTTTATTTGAACTGAAATCTAAAAGTGATAATGTTTATTTCCAAGTTGGTTATTTAGATGAATCTGAAAGTGCTGAGGTTAAAGAATTTAATCATTACACCGTTGCCTCTAAAAGTATACCTGAAGGACAAGGTTTATCATTTTTTAAACAAACAGCACTATTGAAAATTAGAGGCTTTGACGAGTTTTTTCATTTTTGGGGCGCTGAAGATGAAGATGTACATTTAAGACTTCAAAGTGAAGGTTTTTCTTCTAAATTTTATGATGATGAAATTTTACTATTGCATCAATGGCATGAAAGTTTTCAAAAGCTGAATAAAAATAAACTAACAAAAGAACCAATTTTGTCAGATGCATTTGATTTGAACAAGCAAAAAAATGAGGTTCAATCAAAAAAATAATATTGTAAAACCTAATAAGGAAAATTGGGGGAAATTGATCACTGAAAATGATTTTCAACTTTTAAATTCAAATCAGGATTCTATTATTTTATTAAATAAAAAACACGTGATTGAAAATTTTATAAATATTATTTTACCCAAAACTGATTCTAAAATAATCAATGTTATTTTTAAGGAAGACGAGTATCAATTGACTTTTAAATATAAAATAAAGAAATTGTTAGGCATTAAATCAAATGGATATTATTCTTTAAAAGAAATTAACGATCTGCTTCTCAAAATTCTTGTGATTTATTACCAAGATTATTTATTTACTTACGAGATAAGCTCTGATTTGAAAAGTATCCAATTAAAAATTAAGAAATAATTACTTTAATGTCTGAATTAATATCCATAATAATTCCAACATTCAACAGGGCTCATTTGATCTGTGAAACTCTTGACAGTATTTTAATTCAAACCTATAAAAATTGGGAGTGTATTATTGTTGATGATGGCAGTACTGATAATACCGAGGATATAGTAAATCAATATATTGAAAAAGATAAGCGTTTCCAATATTATAATCGTCCTAAAGATAGAGTAAAGGGGCCAAATGCATGTCGCAATTATGGTTTCGAACTTTCAAAAGGAGATTGGATAAAATGGTTTGATAGCGATGACTTGTTTTTTGAAAATGCCTTAAGTAGAAGTGCTGATTATTTTGACGATAATGTTGACGTTACCGTTTCTTCATTACAGTATGTTAATAGTAAAGGAATAAAAATGGAAAGAAAACATGAGTTTATTTCTGATAATTTAATTGAAAGCTATTTAGTTAAAAATATTACATTTTATACTTTTACTCCTACTTGGAGACGTACTTTTATTACAAGGCAATCTGAACTTTTTGACGAGGCAATATCCACTCTTGACGACTGGGATTTTAACTTGAGAATGTTATATCAAAATCCGGTTATAAAATATATTGACGAACCACTTATTAAATATAGAGTTCACGAAAGCTCATTGTCACATGAAATAGAGAAATTGAATTACGACGAAATAAAATCTGAAATGATTGCTCGAGAAAAACATGTTCAATTGCTTAAACAAAATAAAAAAGTTGATTTCGTAATATTGAAGAAATTTATTATACGGAGATATAAATATTTTTTTAAAGAGTCAATGTCAAAAAAAGAAGCATCGTTATTACTACTTGAAAATTGTTTTAAAAAAAGAGTTAGAACTACAAGATTTTATGGGTATAATTAAAACATTATCTGGTTTTATTTTAATTCAGTTGTTTAATAAAGGTTATAGTTTGTTAAAATAGACGCGAGACAGCTAAATTGAATATCGTATAAATAAGGAATGAGAGGTATAAAGCAAAGAAATGATAACATTTAAAAGTTTAGGAAAAAAAGGGAAATCTGGGAAATCAGCTTTTTCAAATTGCTTCAACAATTGGAATTGCCAATAAAAATGGACATGAATTTGTGTTTCCTGCTTGGGAATACGCTAAGTACTTTAGTTACAAGTTCCCTATTATTGATCCAAATAAAATTAATGACTTTGTACAAGTCATTGAAAAATCGTATTCATTTCAAGAATGGCATTTAGATCAAAAAAATTATGATGTTAACGGGGCTTTGCAATCAGAAAAATATTTTGACAAAAACTTCACTAAGAAATTATTTGAGTTCGATGCAGATTTTTTAAAAGTCACATTAAGTAAATACGAATATTTGTTTGATAAAAAAACCATTTTCATCTCGGTTAGAAGAGGTGATTTCGTTTATCATCCTGATTACTACCAATTACCTTTTCAATATTATTTTTTGGCTTTAAAAGAATATTTTCCTGATTGGAACGAACGAAATTTAATTTTTATGAGCGATAATATCAAATATTGTAAATTTCATTTTGGATTTTTAAAGAATGCTTTTTTTTTAGAAAACATTTCTGCTGTAGAGCAATTGGCGATTTGTTTAAAAGGACAGGATTTTATTATAAGTAATTCGACATTCTCATGGTGGGGCGACATGGTTAGCTGAAAAAGAAAACAGTATTATCATTAGACCTTTGAAAAACTTTAGGGGTTCACTGGCACAATTAAATAACGATTCTGATTATTTTCCCAATCGTTGGATAGAATTTGATTACAAGAAAAAGAGTATTAGTGATTTAGGATTAGTTTTGGCATTCAAGGGATTCGGTTATCAAGTTGTTGACGTGCTAAAATTTAGCGTACAGCAAAGTAAAATTTTAGTAAAAAAAATAATCAAGAAATTTTTTTCTTAAATGAAAATACTTTTAGTTTCTATGCCCTCTGTCCATGTTATTCGTTGGATAGAAAATCTAAAAGATACTTCTTTTGAATTGTATTGGTTTGATGTTCTGGGAAGAGGTAAGCTAGAAACGTTAGATTCTGTTCATCAATTTACGGATTGGAAAAAAGAAAAAGATCTCATATAAAAGGAGAGTATTTCCTGAGTAAAAAAGTGCCAGTATTATATGAAAAAATTCAACCTTTTTTTGAAATAACTGCAAATGAAGCATTAGAAAAAATAATTTTAGAAATTCAACCTGATATTGTTCATAGTTTTGAGATGCAAAGTTGTAGTTATCCCATACTCAAAGCGATGCAAAAACATTCGAAAACAAAATGGCTGTATTCTTGTTGGGGAAATGATTTATATTATTTTGAACAATTTTCAGAACATTTAAAAAAATTAGGCAAGTTCTTAAAAGAGTTGATTTTTTGCACACAGATTGTGAGCGAGATTATACTTTGGCTAAAAAAAATGGTTTTTCGGGGATCCATTCAGATGTTGTTCCCGGAGGAACCGGTTATAAATTAAATGAACTACAATCATACAAACAGCCACTTTTAAACCGTAGAATAATTTTGGTAAAAGGTTACGAACATATTTTCGGCCGGGGTTTAAATATCGTAAAAGCACTGCATACTATTCAAGATAAAATTGCAGACTATAAGATTGTTGTTTTTGGAGCGCACCGTAAAGTAATTGATTATGTAGAATTGAATCAATTGAATTTTAAAGTTTATGACAGAAACCAACTTACACATCAGGAATTACTTGAATTAATGGGTAAATCATTACTTTATATTGGCGACAATATTTCTGATGGAATGCCTAATACACTTTTGGAGGCTATTGTAATGGGGGCGTTTCCTATTCAATCCAATCCAAGCAGCGCAACTGAAGAAATCCTAAAAAATGGAGTAAATGGCTTATTAATCGAAAATCCAGAATCAATTTCTGAGATTATAATGCTTATTTTGAATGCTGTTTCTAATTTTGAATTGTTGGAAAAAGCGGCAATTGAAAATGAAAACATTTCAATAGAAAAATTAGATTATTCAATCAATAGAAAAAAAGTAATTGATATTTATACGAAAATTTTAAAATGCGAGTAGGCTTCAATCCACATAAAGACAAGCTTCAGGAAGAATCTAATTATTTTCATCAGGTTGTAATTCCTGTTTATATACCCAATCAGGAAGATTATTTTAAAGATAGTTTCGAGATTTTGAAACTCTGCTTAAATTCACTTTTTAATACCATTCATGATAACACATTTATTACGATCGTAAACAATGGGAGTTGCGAATTAATTATAAATTATCTAAACAATTTATTTGCTGAAAATAAAATTCAGGAGATAATTCAAACGACCAATATCGGAAAACTCAACGCTGTCTTAAAAGGTATTTCGGGTAATAATTTTTCTCTGATTACAATTTCAGATTCAGATGTTTTATTTTTGAATAATTGGCAAAAAGCTACTTATGATGTTTTTGAAAATTTTCCAAAAACAGGAGCGGTATGTCCAACACCGTCATCAAGATCTTTAAGATCTCTTACAACAAATATATATTGGGACTATTTTTTTTCTAAAAAATTGTGCTTCAGCAACATTCAAAATCCGGAGGCATTAAAAAAATTTGCTCATAGTGCCGGAAATATAAATTTTTACAATGATGTACAATTAAAAAAATACTTGACCATAACTAATAAAGATATAAAGGCAGTGGTTGGAGCAGGACATTTTGTAACGACTTACCGAGGTTCTGTTTTTGATGATTTACAAGGCCGATATACGCCTTTTAAACTTGGAGGAGACAGCGAATTTGAATTTTTAGATATTCCGGTTATAAAAAAAGGTTTTTGGAGATTATCAACTTCGGATAATTATGCTTATCATATGGGGAATGTCTTAGAACCTTGGATGTTTAATGAAATACCGAAGTTAAATAACGATAAAAAAAGAGCTTTTCAGATCTCAACAACAGGATCGACTTCCACTTTTTCTTATTTTATTAAAAGTAAACTTTTCGCGAAAATTATATTGAATAAAAAAATAATGAAATACTTTTTAATCTGGAAAGGACTTTCAAAAGAAGAGGCTGATAATTATTTGTAGAATAAATAAATGCAAAATAAAATTAAAATAGCTTATCTCATCACTGCCTACCATAATTATGATCATCTAAAAAAAATAATTGTAGCGCTCAATGATACTAATGTGTTTTTTTATCTGCATATCGATAAAAAAGCCGCATTGCCAACTAATTTAGATGAATTTGAAAACCTTAAGTTTATTAAAAGACATAAAGTGTGGTGGGCAGGCTGGTCGCATCAAAAAGCTATACTGAATCTAATGTCAGAAGCAGTAAAGACAAATTATGATTACTACGCTTTAATTAGCGGAAGTGATTATCCTATTAAAAATAATGACTTTCTATATTCGCAATTAAATCAAGGGGGTGAATTTATTAGCATAAAAGAGGGTTTTCCATCTGAAATGAAAAAAGACTGGATAACAAATTTTTACTTTGATTTGTTTTACAGAAGAAAACCAAACAAACCCCTCTGGATCAAAATACTATTAAAATTGGAAAAGCAAATTAGCTTAAATTTTCCAAAAAAGAAATATCCGTTTAAAAAGGTTTTCTTTGGGCCAACTTGGTGGATTTTGAGCCATTCAACGACTGTTTATATTTTAAACTTCCTCGATGCTAATCCGCAATATAAAAGCTTTTTTAAAAACTCTTATTGTTCTGAAGAAATTCTAATACCAACAATTATTGGAAATTCTGACATTAGTAATTTGAAAGGAAACTTAACTTATGTAGATTGGTCGGTTCATCCTGGTCCAGCTTATATTTCTGAAAAACACATTAAAATTTTTGAGAAAGATTTTGTAAACAATGAAATGGGAGACAATCAGGCTTTTTTTGCTAGAAAATTCAAAAATGATTGTTCTGAACTTTTGCAAAGCAAATTGATAATAATTTAAGAGCTTAATTTTATGTTAACACTACTTTATCCTTATCGAAATAGAGAAATAGAACGTGTTAAACGCTCGTTAGATTCATTATTGAACCAAACTAATATGGATTTTAAGGTGGTTTTAGTAGATTATGGTTCAAATAGTTCTTCAGCTTCTTGCATCAAAGAACTTATTTCCTTTTATCCATTCGCAAGTTATATCTATAATTTTTCAGAATTTCAGCCTTGGTCACGAGCAAAAGCGATAAATATTGGATTAAGAAATATTAATGCTGAATATGTTTTTACTGCTGATGTAGACATGATTTTCAGTCCCAATTTTATTACAAAATTGCACGAATTGAAGAATCCCTTAAAAGCATATTACTTTAAAGTTGGCTTTTTAAATGAGAAAGAATCTGAAACAAAAAAAGTATTTGAGAATTACAATATTGATTTTTACTCTGAAGTTGGTGCTCAGGGATTATCATTACTTCCTCTGAAAAAGTTGGAAGAAATTAATGGTTACGATGAGTTTTTACATTTTTGGGGTGCCGAAGATATTGATATTCACAACCGGCTGGAAAGATCTGGGCTTGAAAGTGTTTTTTACAACAATGAAATTTTAATGCTTCACCAATGGCACAAAAGCTATAGAAGTGCCGAAAAAAAAGTTCTTACTCAGGATTTACAATTAACAAATATTGTACAAATCAATCATCAGCAATTATTGAGTAACAATCGAAATCAAAAAGTACAAGTTAATAATCAAAAATGGGGAAATGGAACTTCTGAAATTGATTTTCATCAATTAAATGTAGATCAGAAAGAAATGGTTTTACTCAATAAAGTAGAAGTTGTAACTCATTTTTTGTTTTGTGAACTGCCAAATTTTAAAAACGGAATTATAAATGTTCGTTTTAAAGAAGATAATTTTCAAAAATCAATAAAATATAAAGCAAAGAAATTATTGGGGAAAAAAAGTTCCAAAATATTATTCGCTTAAAGAAATTAATGATATGATTTTGCTTCATATTATTTCTTTTCACCACAGTTTTCCTTACTCTTACGAAGTTAGTAATGATTTAAAAAGTATTTCTTTTAAAATAAAAAAATAAGAAAGATTTAAATTTTATTATTTTTACGCAAATCCAAATTTTAATGCCTCAAGTAGTTCTAATTTCACAAGTCCCTTTGCCGTATTCCAAAATAGGAAGCTGGACAACTTTGTACCATAATTATTTGACGCGCAATCATAAAGTGGATTATATTATTTGTAAGTAACCAGACCAGTTATATCCAGAAATTCAATATCAATTTGTTGCCGACACTTTTGCAATAAAACTTCTAAAGAAAATTTTAAAAAATCCTTATTTGGGATATTTTAAAGCACTTGAAAAAATTCTTGAAAAAGAAGAAAAAATAATTATTCAAATCATTGATAATTTTGGAATTGTAAAACCGCTGATCGATTTTTTAGAACGAAAAGGAAAAAGAAGCCAATGTTACCTTCAGTTTTTTTATCATGGCTTTGCTCCATTTTATGAAAACTTTCTTGGGAGATGGTTTTTTGAATGTATTGATGAAATGGTTGTGCTGACTAATGATTCTTATAAAGCGCATAAAAACTATTATACGGTTTTGCCAACAAAATTTTCGGTACTGCATAACGGAATTGATACTTCAAAATTTCACACAATACAATCATCAGAAAAAGAAATCTTAAAAAAGGAGCTAAAAATTACCAGTAAAAAAGTCTTTATATGGTGCTCTCAGGATCGTCCCAAAAAAGGATTAGATCTTATTCTAGATGTTTGGAAAAAAATATACAGTGAAGAAAAAGATATTCTTCTTTTAGTGATAGGGGTAAATCGTGAAATTGCAATAGATGGGGTTTCTTTTTTAGGAAAAATTTCTAATGATAATTTACCCAAATATTATCAAATTGCCGATTGCTATTTGTTTCCTACTCTTTGGCATGAAGGTTTTGGCATGAGCTTGATCGAAGCTTTACATTGTGGTTGCTACTGCATTGCTTCTTCCAATGGTGGAGTTCCAGAAGTTTTACAATATGGAAAACTTGGAAAATTAATAGAAAGCCCAAACATTGTAGAAGAATGGGAATTAGCTGTTTTGGAGTTCTTGGATCAAAAAGAAATAATTCCAGTTTTCATTCCAGAGAATTTGTATTCTTTAGATAGTTGGAATTTCGGAATGAATAAAATTATTGATAATGCAAAATCACTTTTTTAAAATAAAAACATGAATTTAAAAAAACAAATAAAGAATAGAGTAAAAGAAGAAATTCAAAAAAAGGGATTTAAGATTATCAATGTATTTAATTTTAATTATTTAGAGAGTATTCTATACCAATATATTCGTAAAAACAAGACCATTAGCCTTATTCAAATCGGAGCAAATGACGGTAAAAGATTTGATCCTATTAACGAATTCATAAAATATAATAAAGATAAAGTATCAGGTTTTGTTATTGAACCAGTAAGTGATTACTTCAAAGATTTGTCTGCTACATATAAAGATTATCCGAATATAATACCTCTGAATTTTGCAATTCATAATACTTTGTCCGAAACTATTATTTACAAAATTGCAAAAGAGTTTGAGACAAAGGTTCCAGAATTTGCCTTAGGAATTGCTTCTTTTGATCCTAATCATCATACCAAAACAAAGATTCCGTCTGAATTTTTATCAGAAGAAAAGGTAAAATGTATTTCTTTTTCAAACTTAATAAAAGAATATAATATTGAAAATGTTGATGTTTTAGTTCTAGATACTGAAGGGTATGATTATGACATTTTAACAAACCTAGATTTTAGTAAAATTTCTCCATCAATTATTCATTTTGAGCATGGTTTAAGAACAAAAAATATGAGTTTAGAACAATTCAAAGAATTAAAAGAGCTATTTAATAAAAATGACTATCAATTATTGGTTGAGGATACTAATGCAACGGCAATAAAAACTTTTACATTTTTATAATGAACAGCAAAACAATTGCAATAATTCCCGCTCGCGGTGGCTCAAAACGCATTCCTGAAAAAAATATTCAGATTTTTGCAGGCTTACCGTTATTAGTTCATTCTATTCTTTATGCTCAAAATAATAAAGATTTGATAGACGAGATTTATGTTTCTACAGATAATGAAAACATAAAAAAAATTGCAATAGAATTTGGAGCAAAAGTGATTGATAGACCAGCATCACTTTCGGGAGATTTTGAACCAACAATTTCTGCTATGAAACATGTTTTAGAATCTATTGACAATAGTGATGTTGCAAATGTAGTTTTATTGCGACCTTACAAATCCACTGCGTCCGGAAAACCTATTAGTAGAATCTTTTGAAATTTATGAAAACGGGAATTATGATAGTCTCTTTACGGTTTCAAGAAATCATCAAAAATTCGGAAAAATTATTGAAAATAAATTTAAGCCTTTTAATTATACAATAGGACAGCGAAGCCAAGATTTAGAACCGCTTTTTTTTGAAAATGGATTACTCTATATATCAAAAAAGCATTTGATTTTAAACAATACCATAATTTCAGAAAATGCTTTTCCGTTAGAAATTGATCATATTTACGCAAAAGTTGATATTGATACGAAAGAAGATTTTGATTATGCTGAATACATCAAAAACACAATAAAATAATTTTATGAATCCATATATAGAAATCGCAGGTCGAAAAATTGGACCAGATTATCCACCATTAGTAATTGCCGAAATAGGAATTAACCATGAAGGATCACTTAAAGTGGCCAAAGAAATGGTTGATGCTTGCTCATAGAGCTGGAGTAGAGGTTGTAAAACATCAAACTCATATTGTGGAAGATGAAATGAGTGGCGCCATGAAGAAAGTAATTCCAGGTAATGCTGATGTTTCTATATATGAAATTATGGAGCGTTGTTCCTTAAATGAAGCCGATGAATTAGAACTTAAAAAATATGTTGAAAGTAAAGGAATGATTTTTATTTCAACACCATTTTCAAGAGTCAGCTGCAGAAAGACTTAAAAAATTTGATATTCCAGCATATAAAATTGGTTCAGGAGAATGTAATAATTATCCGTTATTAGAGCATATTGCTTCTTTTGGAAAACCGGTTATATTAAGTACTGGAATGAACACTATAGAAAGTGTACAAAAAGCTGTTGCAGTTTTTGATAAATATAATGTTCCTGTTGCATTACTGCATACAACAAATTTATACCCTACGCCAATTCATTTAGTTCGTTTTGGAGCGATGGTACAATTGCACGAAGCATTTCCCGATAAAGTTTTTGGTTTAAGCGATCATACTTTGAATAATAATGCGTGTTTAGGAGCAGTTGCTTTAGGAGCAAGTATTCTGGAGCGACATTTTACAGATCACATGCGCCGTACGGGGCCAGATATTGTATGTAGTATGGATGAAAAAGCGTGCGCTGATCTTATTATTGGTTCAGCTGAAATGGCTCAAATGCGTGGAGGGACAAAAGGACCAGCTCAGGAAGAACAAGTTACAATCGACTTTGCATTTGCAACGGTTTGTACAATTACACCAATTAAAAAAGGTGAAGTTTTGTCAAAAGAAAACATTTGGGTAAAGCGTCCAGGAACCGGTGAAATATTGGCGGAACATTTTGAAAGTTTAATTGGCAAAAAGGGTCACGCAAGAGATATTGAAAATGATGAACAATTAAGTTTTAAAGATTTAGAATAAATGGATAATTTATACGATTTAAATAAGTGTTTTGAATATGAAAATGGATTTTATGCAACAGCAGATCCATCAAGATTTAGTAAGTTTATTTCTCATTTAGAATTTTTCAAACAAACTTCAACTGTGAGGGGGAGAAATTGTTGAATTTGGTATTTTTAAAGGAAATTCATTTTTCAGATGGATAAAATTTAGAGATCTTTTAGAACAGACCAAGAGTAGAAAAATCATTGGATTTGATATTTTTGGAGACTTTCCTGAAACCAATTTTGACGATGACAAGGCAACTAGAGATGCTTTTGTGGCTGAAACTAACGGCGGACAAAGTATTTCATATGATGAAATAAACGACTTGCTGACAAAACAAGGATTAAAAAAAAACGTTGATATAATCAAGGGTGATATTTTAGTAACATTAGATGCTTATTTAGATAAAAATCCACAATTAAAAATTTCGCTATTACATATAGATGTCGATTTATATGAGCCGACAAAACACATTCTAGAAAAATTATTCTCAAGAGTAACTAAAGGAGGGATTATCATTTTTGATGATTATGGAGCTTTTTCAGGAACAAATAAAGCCGTTGATGATTTTTTTGAAAATAGTGTTGAAATAAAAAAACTTCCATTTTCACATGCTATTGCCTATATAGTAAAGTAATAATGAAAAAAATCCTTTTCTTAACGGGTACCCGTGCTGATTTCGGCAAAATTAAGTCATTGATTTCTGTTCTTGAAGGCCAAGAGGAATTTGAAGTTTTCGTGTTTGTAACAGGTATGCATTTGCAAAAAGAATATGGCTACACTTTAATTGAAATCGAGCGTTGTAATTTTAAAAACATCCATACTTTCGAAAACCACACTCATGAAACCACAATGGATTTAACACTTGCCAAAACCATTGAAGGCTTATCCAATTATTGTAAAAAGATAAATCCAGATATGATTGTGGTTCACGGTGATCGTGTCGAAACTTTGGCAGGAGCGATCGTAGGTTCACTAAATAATATTTTAGTTACGCATATTGAGGGCGGTGAAATTTCTGGAACTGTCGATGAACTGATTAGACATAGTGTTAGCAAATTAAGTCACATTCATTTTGTGTCAAATTCAGAAGCAAAAAAAAGACTTTTGCAAATGGGCGAAATTCCAGAATCTGTTTTTGAAATTGGTTCTCCGGATATCGATATTATGTTTTCAGATCAATTGCCGGAACTTGAAGTTGTCAAAGAATATTACCAGATAGATTTTGACCAATTTGCTATTGTAATGTTTCATCCTGTTACCACTGAGTTCAGTCAGATGCAAAAATATGCTGATGATTTTGTAAATTCATTACTAAATGATGTACATAACTATATAGTTGTTTATCCTAATAATGATTTAGGAAGTCAATATATTATAGAAAGTTATAAAAAGTTAAAAGATAATCCGAGATTTAGAATATTTCCGTCCTTACGATTTGAATATTTTCTTACTTTATTAAAAAATTGTCAATTTATTATTGGCAACAGCAGTGCAGGAATTCGTGAAGCTCCTTATTACGGAATTCCGATTATAAATATTGGAACAAGACAAAATAACCGCTCTGTTCATGCAGATATAATAAATGTCGATTATACTTTTGATGATATTAATGAAGCTTTATCTAAAATTGATTCGCATCATGTTCAAATTTCAGATGCAGAATATGGACAGGGAAATAGTACGCAATTATTTTTGGAATCACTTTTAAAAAACGATCTTTGGTGACTCAATCACCAAAAACAATTTAGAGACAGTTAATGAAAAATAATAAAATTTTTATTTTTTTACCTGATGGGATCGGCCTTAGAAATTTTGCCTTTTCAAAATTTAATCAGCTTGGTCTGGACGAAAATTTTGAAATCAAATACTGGAATAATACTCCTTTTCAATTAAAAGATTTAGGCTATAAGGAAATAAAAATAAATAAAGCAAAATCGCATCCATTAACGGATAGTTATAAAAACGCCCGAAAACATATTGAACTCAATTTAAATATAAAAAGAGAAAATGATGCCGTTTATAACGATTACCGTTTTCCTTTTTTATATAAAGCATTAAAACCGGCAATTAAAAATTTATTCTCTCAGTTCTTAATTGCTACTCATTCTTATCCGAAAGGATTAGAAAGAATTCGCGAAAGAATTAAAAAAATTAGAACGAAAAACAGCTTATTATCAGGATTGTATTAATACACTCAAAGAAGAAAATCCAAGTATTGTTTTCTGTACCAATCAACGTCCAGTTTTGGCTATTGCACCGCTCTTAGCGGCACAGGATTTGGGGATTCCCACAGTAACGTTTATATTTTCATGGGATAATTTACCAAAGGCAACGATGGTTGTAGAAACAGATTTCTATTTTGTTTGGAGTCAACATATGAAAAAGGAATTATTGCATTACTACCCTTATATAAAAGAAAATCAAATATTTGTTACAGGGACTCCTCAATTTGAAGCACATTTTGATCTCGATAATTTGGTTTCAAAAGAAGCTTTCTATAAAGAAAACAAATTAGATGTCGATAAAAAATACATTTGTTATTCTGGCGACGATATTACTACTTGCCCGGATGATCCACAATATTTGTCAGATGTTGGAAATGCTGTAAGAAGTTTAAACAAAAACGGACAGTCATTAGGAATCATATTTAGACGTTGTCCAGTTGATTTTTCAAACCGATTTGATAAAGTTCTTGAAGACTATAAGGACGTTATTACTTCCATCGCACCTCTTTGGAAAAAAAATGGTTCAGAATGGAACACTATTTTGCCAACAAAAGAAGATGTTATTTTACAAACCAATACCATAAGACATACCGAGATGGTTATCAATCTTGGTTCTTCAATGGTTTTTGATTATGTAAGTCATAAAAAGCCCTGTGCTTTTATTAATTATGATGTTGCTAGTAAAGAACAAAAAACCTGGTCGGTGTCAAAAATTTATAATTATGTACACTTCAGATCGATGCCTAATAAAGATGCTGTAATCTGGCTAAACAATCGTAATGAAATTAGTGAGAAAATAATAAATGGCTTGCAAAATTCATCTGAAAAAATCTCAAATGCGGAACAATGGTTTGAAAAAATTAATCAACATCCGCCACAATTGGCATCTAAACATATATTTGAAGCTATAAAAAAAATAGTTCAATAATTTCATAAACAGCAAACAAAAGTGCAATTAATGCATGATCTAAAAATATTGATTTAACCTTATGTTTTTTAATTCTCTGGCATTTGCCATTTTTTTACCAATCGTTTTTTTGTTGTATTGGTTCGTTTTTAATAAAACCAAAAGCTCGCAAAATGCTTTGTTAATTGTTGCTAGTTATTATTTTTATTCCTGTTGGGATTGGAGATTTTTGTTTTTATTGGTTTTTTCTACTTTTCTGGATTACTATACCGGAATTCAAATTGAAAAAGGAAAATCAGAACGAAACAGAAAATTTTGGTTTTGGCTTAGTGTTTTAACCAATTTAGGATTTCTAGGAGTTTTTAAATACTACAATTTTTTTGCAGTTTCTTTTTCTGAATTATTGAATTCTGCTGGAATTAAGGCCAGTCCGATTCTATTAAATGTAATACTTCCAGTCGGGATTTCATTTTATACTTTTCACGGTTTATCCTATGTTATTGATATTTATTACAAACGAATAAAAGCAGAGTATAATTTTATAGATTATTCATTATTTGTAAGTTACTTTCCGCTTTTAGTAGCCGGCCCAATTGAGAGGGCAACTCACTTGCTTCCTCAGGTAAAAGTAAAAGAGAATTTGATCTTCAAATGGCAAAAGACGGGGTTTGTCAAATTATTTGGGGTTTGGTAAAAAAAGTAATTATTGCAGACACCTGCGCCCCTTATGCCAATGCCATTTTTGATCACTACACTTCAATGAATTCATTTTCACTTATTTTGGGTGCAGTATATTTTGCATTTCAGATTTATGGAGATTTTTCTGGATATTCAGATATTGCATTGGGAGTTTCAAAATTGTTTGGTTTGGATTTGTTAAGAAACTTTAATTATCCTTATTTCTCCAGAGATATTGCAGAATTCTGGCGTCGTTGGCACATTTCCCTTTCTTCTTGGTTTCGTGATTATTTATATATTCCGTTAGGTGGAAGTAAAGGCGGACTTTGGATGAAAATAAGAAACACTTTTATCATTTTTGTGGTTAGTGGTTTTTGGCATGGAGCCAATTGGACTTATCTAGCTTGGGGTTTTATAAATGCAGTTTACTTTTTGCCATTGCTATTATCAAACAGTAACAGGAAAAACATGGAAGATATTAAACTTAAGTGGAATTTTGATTCAGTAAAAGTACTTATCAGTATCCTCTATACTTTTTTCCTAACCTGTTTAGCTTGGGTATTTTTTAGGGCCAGAACGATTAATGATGCCGTTTTGTATTTAAAGAAAATTATAACCAACAGAGATTTTAGTTTTCAATATCTGGACAATGAACGTTATAGTTATGAATTGTTAGCAATGATAGGATTATTTGTTTTAATAGAATGGAATAATCGTCAAAAAATCGAACCGCTTTCAGGAAAAAGAAGTATGCTAAAAATATCTTTAGCAATTGTCGCCATATTAGCTTTTGGGACCTTTTCAGATTATAAAGAATTTATCTATTTTCAATTTTAATGAAACAGTTTTTACTATATATAACTAAGATTATTGTTCTAACAGTCTTAATAGCAGTTGTTTTAGATGGGCTATACAGCGCGATGTACATACAATGCAAGAATAGGGGAAAAATAGATCACATTTACAACTCTAAAGAAAGAAAATATGATGTTGTAATCTTAGGTACATCAAGGGCAAATAACCATTTTGTGGCACAAATGTTTGCTGATAAGGGAATGAAAACCTTCAATTACGGAATGAGTGGATCACACTTGTTCGAAACAGCTCTTATGCTGAAACTTATGATAGAACGTAAGTATGAAATAAAAAACGTGATTCTTGAAGCTGATTTAAATCTTTCAAGTATTGACCAATCTTCCGGAATAGCTTCTCGTTATTTACCTTATATTCACGATTCAGATGTAATAAAAAAACATTTTGAAACTCAAGAAGATTTTAATGAAATATACTATATCCCGTTTTACAGATACCTTAAATACGAAAATAGGATTGGTTTTAGAGAAATGTTTTTTAACGCGATAAGAAAAAAACGGTTTCGTTAAGTCATCTTGGTTATTATCCTTTAGAAGGTGTTGAAAATGGTAATATGAAAAATAATATTGTCAATCTAAATCCGTTGTCGCATAATAAGTATTATGAAGAAATAAAAAATATTTGTAAAGCCAATCACATTAACTTTATTGCAGTAACAACACCAATGTGCGAAAATGTTGTAGGCATGAATTATTTTGAAAAAGTTAAAAAAGCATATCCAGAGATTCACGATTATGAAAATGTAGTGGTTGATAATAAATATTTTTCTTCATGTGGGCATATGAATGTTACAGGTGCAGAAATGTTTACAGCCAGAATTTTAAAAGATTTTTTTAATAAATAGAAACTTCTTTTTAAAATATTTTTCCCCAAAAAAAAATGATAACATACAGCAAAATAGGAAAGAAAGGAAATTTGGGAAATCAGCTTTTTCAAATTGCATCTACTATTGGTTTGGCTGTTAAAAATGAACAGGATTTTGCTTTTTTAAATTGGAAATATCAAGGATATTTTAAAAATGAATTACCACTTTTAGAACAAGATTTTTCAAGTTTTATTAATATTGAAGAGAAAGAGTATCATTATCACGAATTGGATCTGAAGAATGAAAATTATGATCTTTCAGGCTGGCTTCAAACTGAAAAGTATTTTGATCAAGATTTGACGAGACATTATTTTCAATTTTCTGATTTCTTAATTGAGCGTATTAAAAATTTATACAATGATGTTTTTAGCAAGCGCACAATTTTACTTTCAATCAGAAGAGGCGATTTTGTAAACCATCCGGATTATTTTCAATTACCAATAAATTATTACTTAAATAGTTTAGCCCACTTTTTTCCAGATTGGGAATCTTGCAATTTGGTAATTTTAAGCGACGATATAAAGTATTGTAAATTTCATTTTTCATTTTTAGAAAATGCTTTTTTTGGATCTGGATTAAATGAGATCGAGCAGACTTTGCCTAGGGTCAATGTGTGATGATTTTATAATTAGCAATTCTACTTTTTCATGGTGGACTGCGTGGCTGGGGGAAAAAAGTAATTCACAAATAATAAGACCTTTAAAAAACTTTGACGGATTAAAAAGCCAGCGACTTGATGATAAAGATTATTATCCAGAAACATGGCAGAAATACAATCATCTAGATAATAAAATCAAGCTTCAGGATCTTGTTTTTGATATTAAAACAAACAAATATAATAAAGAAATCGAAGCATACATTTTAAGTTATTTTGACACAAAATTCATTCAGAAAAATGATGAAGTTGATTCGCGTAATAATGTTTATGTTTTAGGTAAAGATTATTTTTTGTCGCCATTACTTATCTATTCTTCTTACTTAAAATTTGGGAAAACCAATGATGTAGTAGTCAATCAATTCGTTCAATTATTTAAAGTTTCCAAAAAATTAAATTATAAAGAATTTATTGTACAAAATGACTTTGGAATCTTTTCGTCTATCTTTTTATTTCCAAAAAACAAACAAATAAAAGTTAAAGAGAAACAAACTATTTATTTGAAAAAAAATGGAGTTTCAGTTTCAAATACCGAAAAAAATGATGTTTCAATATTGTATTTTTCTGCTGGAAAGTTTTGTGATTTTGGAGGTTATGGTTTTAGTTTTAAAAGATTTCTAAAAAGAAAAAAAAGAAACCTTAAAAGAATATAAAACAAATACTTTTGCGGAAATAAAATATGACAACTAACCTACATATCGCATATATAGTTTCTCATTACCCTCATAAAGCTTTTGGACATGATGGTGGATTAGGCACGAGCGTCTATAATTTAGTTGAAAAACTTAGAAAAGTTGATGTTAGGGTTTCGGTCTTTGTTTATGGACAAAAAGAGGAATTTGTTCTGGAAGAAGAAAATGTTACGATCTACAGCATAACGAATAGTAATGCAGTTTTTTTAAGATTTTATTTCAACAGAAAAAAAATAGAAGCATTTGTCAATAAGGTTATAAAGGAAAAGAATATAAACCTTATTGAAGCACCAGATTGGACAGGAATTACAGCTTTCATGAAATTTAAAATTCCGCTGGTAATCCGTTTTCACGGAAGTGACGCTTACTTTTGCCATCTAGAAAAAAGAAAACAAAAAGCGAAGAATTTCTGGTTTGAAAAATTGGCTATAAATGGAGCACAAGCATTTATTGCACCCACAAGTTTTGCCGGAGAAGTTTCCAAAGAAATTTTTAAGATAAAAAATAAAGAAATAAAAACAATTCATTATGGTTTAGAATTGAAAAATTTCACAAATAATTCGCCACTTGTATTCGAAAAAGGTTTGATTTTATACGTTGGAACCTTAATCAGAAAAAAAGGTGTTTTAGAGCTTCCGGAAATTTTTAATAAAGTACGAAAAGATTTCCCAGAAGCAAAGTTAGCCTTAATTGGCGGCGATTCTTTTGATATTAAAACAGGTTCCACATCTACTTGGCAATTGTTGCAAAGCCAGTTTAGCAATGATGATTTGAAAAATGTAGACTATTTAGGCAAGATACCTTATGATGAGGTTCAGAACTATATTAGAAAGGCAAATATTTGTATTTTTCCAACTTTTGCAGAAACCTTAGGAATGGTTACTATTGAAGCAATGGCAATGCAAAAAGCGGTTATTAACAGTAATATTGGATGGGCGCAAGAACTTATTATCGATCAGGAAAGTGGTTTTTTAGTTCATCCTGAAAATCATGAAGCCTATGCTGAGAAAATACTTCAGTTGCTTAATGACGAACCATTTTGTTTGCAAATAGGTAAAAATGCCAGAAAAAGAGTCGAAGATAAATTTGATATAGATAAGATTGTTCTTGAAAATATTGTCTTTTATAAAAGTATAATCAATAGGAATGTTCTAGTAAAATGACAATAATTTATCATAAATATAATAAAATAGTTGAGGTTGAGCGAAAAGGAAAAATTATAAGCTCTTCATCCAATAATATAGCAAAAACACTATTTAAAACTGCTTGCTGAGTTTCCAAACGATTTAATAATTTGGTGTAATGCTGATTTAAAATCAAATCTTAATGTTTCTGCATTAGAAAGTATTTTTCATCATCATAAAATAATGGCTTCTTACAGTTTGAGTGATACTTCGTTTATTGTCGCGGGCATTGGCTATGTTGAAGCATCTCCATTTATAAAAATTGATAAAAAAGGGTGTTATCCAGCTTGGCAAATGAGCAGTGATGTTGGTGGTATTCATTCATCAGTGTTGCTGAAATTCAAAAATAAAATTAAAGAGTCTGATTCTTTTGATTACTTTTTGAATTCGTTAGCAAAATTAGGAATGCCTAGTGGTCTTTTATGTTATTCGGATCCAGCACTATTAAATAATATTTCAATTAAAATTGAAAAGGATAAACAGAATCTATTTGTTTTATTTCAATTTGTAAAACAACATTATAAAACAAGGTGGATTTTTTTATTGCTTCTAAATTTATTTTTATACGAGAATAAAATAGCTTTTTTACCCTTTATTTCAAGTTTGTTTTATAGCAAAAGATTGATAAGTAATGATATACTAGATTCTATTGAAGTTCGATCAACCAAAAAAATACTCGAAACGGGAACTTTAGATGTCATTATTCCAACCATTGGAAGGAAAAAATATTTATATCATGTATTAAAGGATTTGTCTGCTCAAACTCATTTGCCAAAAAATGTTATTATTGTTGAACAAAATCCAAACCCGCAAAGCACATCCGAACTTGATTATATTTCCAATCAAAATTGGCCATTTACAATAAAACATATTTTTACACATCAGGCCGGGGCTTGTAATGCCAGAAATCTAGCTTTGGCAGAAGTGGTTAGTGAATGGGTTTTTTTGAATGATGATGACAATAGATTTGGAATAGATTTAATAGAAGAAACTCTTAGTAATTGTGTGAAATATGGTTCTTATGTTTCAAGTAATTTTTATCCAAAGATTAATGAAAAAATAAAAAATAAAAATGTTCATCAAGCGCCATTTTTTGGATCAGGAAATACCTTTATAAATAGTAATTTGCTTGAAAAAGCTTCTTTTAGAATGGGATTTGAGTTTGGATACGGAGAAGATAGCGATTTTGGAATGCAGTTAAGAAATTCAGGTGTTGATGTTCTATTTTTTCCGAGTCCTGTAATTACGCATTTAAGCGCGCCAATGGGAGGTTTTAGAACAAAATATATTCAAGCTTGGCATAATGATGTCATTCAGCCAAAACCATCGCCAACAGTTATGTTGTTCAATATATTGCATAAAACTCCCGAACAAATTAAAGGATATAAAACAACACTTTTTTTTAAATTTTATAAAGTTCAAGCAATTAAAAATCCAATTAAATACTGGAGAAATTTTGAAAAGCAATGGAAACAGAGTTTATTCTGGGCTAATGAATTAAAAGAAAAGAAATGAAGTTTTCCTTAATAGTTTGCACATACTTAAGATCAGATTCTTTGATTGCATTGTTGCAATCTGTACAAAATCAAAATCTTTATCCGGACGAAATTTTGATCATTGATGGTTCTACAAATGATGACACAAAAAATGCTTTAGAGCAATTTCATTTTAAAAATGTAAACTATTTTTTGGTGTCGGAGGAAAATAGGGGATTGACAAAACAAAGAAATTTCGGAATCTCTAAGATTGCTGACGATTCAGAAATTGTTTGTTTTGTAGACGATGATACAGTTTTAGAAAATGATTACTTTTTAGAAGTAGTAAAAACATTCCAGACAAATTTGGATGTAATTGGTGTTGGCGGCGTAGCAATCAATGAATACCGATGGGAACGTCAAATCGAGAGTGTTTTTTACAATCCAAAAAAGTACTATCTGTTTGAAGGATACTTTTACAAGGAAGGCACCCGCAATGTAGTTAGAAATTATCTCGGTCTTGCTTCTAATTTAGGACCTGGAAAAATGCCAAATTATTCGCATGGGAGAACCTGTGGATTTCCATTGACGGGAAAAACATATGAAGTAGATTTGTTAATTGGAATGTCAATGTCTTTTAGGAAAAGCCTTTTTGATCAAATACAATTTTCAAAATATTTTGAAGGTTACGGTTTATATGAAGATGCTGATTTTAGTTTAAGAGCTGTCGCAGTTTGGCAAAAATGTTATCAATACAAAAGTACAATTGTCACATTTTCATGCAGAATCCGGAAGGCCAAGTAAATATAAATATGGTAAAATGGTTGTACGAAATGGCTGGTACGTTTGGCGTATTAAAAACCCAACTCCAAATTTTAAAGACCGTTTCAAATGGAATGCCATCACAGTTTTATTGACTTTGATTAGATTTAATAATACATTTACTTCTGCTAATAAAAAAGAAGCCCTTACAGAAGCATTAGGAAGATCATCAAGTTGGTTGAGCTTGCTATTTAAATTTAAAAGATAAAATGAAATCTACACAGACTATTTTAGAAACCAATATAAAACAGAAAGAATTTTATAATACCAAAAAGAAAAATTGGGCTACTACTGTATGGTCAAAATTTAGAAACGGAATTTTAAATAAAATTAAAAAAAATGTTGGAGTTCAGGATCAAGCTTATTTTGTCGCGATAAGGAATGGTTTGGAGATTTGTCCAATAAAAAAGTATTAGACTTAGGTTGTTTCTCCGGGAATTACTGGTCAATGTACTTGGCAGAAAACGCAAAGGAATATTTAGGGATTGATTTAAGCGATATTGCGATAGCAAGATTGAACGAAAGAATTCAATATTTACCTAACGCAAGAGCAGAAGCAGTTGATTTTTTATCAGACGAATTTTCGGCGACTAGTTATGATTTAATCTATGCTTATGGTGTTTTGCATCATTTTGAAAATACAACAATTTTAATCGATAGATTAAATGAAAAACTAGCTGATAACGGGCAAATTATAAGCTATGATCCTCTGGAAACAAGTGTGCCTGTTAAAATTTTAAGAACATTATACAGACCTTTTCAATCTGATGCTCGCGTGGGAATGGCCTTTTACAAAAAAGACATTTTATCAGTTTCAAAATTCTTTTGACATTATAGAAAGAAGAGGCGTTTTAGGAAAATCAAAATGGGTTGCTTTACTTAATCTAGCTCCAATTTCTTCATTGAAAAAGAAAGTAATCGGTCAAAGATGGCATAAAGAAGATTGGGAAAAATCAAAAGTATCAGATTCGGATTTATTTAGCTGTATGCATGTTACAATGTTAATGCAGAAAAAAGCCAATTAAAATTCATGAAATTCACGATAATAACTCATGTTAATCATATTCAAGATGGCGATGATTATTTTGGTTATGGGCCGTATGTTCGTGAGATGAACATTTGGCTGAAATATGTTGATGAAGTAATTATTGTCGGTCCTCTGTCGACAGGAAGTTCAACGGCGATTGATTTAGCATACCAACATCATAAAATAAATTTTAGGCCAGTTTCAGATTTTAGTTTTACTAATTTGAAAAGTAATTTGATTTCGCTATATAAATTGCCTAATATTTCTTGGAAGATTTTCTTGGCCATGAAAAAAGCAGATCATATTCATCTTCGTCGCCCAGGGAATATGGGATTGGTTGGATGCTTTATTCAGATTTTATTTCCAAAAAAAATAAAGACAGCAAAATACGCAGGTAATTGGGATCCAAAAAGTAAACAGCCTTGGACATACAAATTACAGAAATACATTTTAGGCAATACTTTTTTGACTCGAAACATGCAGGTTTTAGTATATGGAGATTGGAAAAAGGAATCAAAAAATATAAAATCTTTTTTTACGGCTACTTATTCTGAAAATGAAAAGTCGCCCATGAAAAAAATGGATTTAAAAGAAAAAATTAATTTCATTTTTGTTGGTACATTAACCTCTGGCAAAAATCCTTTATATGGTATACAATTGGTTGAAGCACTTCTTAAAATTGGTTATAATGTGAATTTGCAATTGTATGGCGAAGGTTTCGAAAGAAAGGCATTAGAAAATTATATTGCTCTCAACAATTTATCGAATTTTATACAATTAAAAGGAAATCAAAATCAAAAAATTATTACAGAAGCATATCAAAATAATCATTTTGTGATTTTACCTTCTAAAAGTGAAGGTTGGCCAAAAGTTATTGCCGAAGGAATGTTTTGGGGTTGCGTACCAATTGCAACTTCGGTTTCCTGTGTACCTTTTATGCTTGATTATGGAGAAAGAGGCGTTTTGTTGGAAATGATTTTAGAAAAAGATATTCAACAATTAGAAACCCTTTTGAATAGCGAAAATGTTTTTGATAATAAAAGAAAAAAAGCACTGAATTGGTCACAAAAATATACCACAGATGTTTTTGAAAAAGAAATTAAAATAGTATTAGACAAATAATTATGGATAAAAGGATTAAGAGATTTTTTATTGTACTTCTTTTCTTTGGAATTTTAATATTAGTAATAATAAATTATAGAACTCCATTTTTTCAGCAGGATGGATCTGGCGGCTGGTCGGTTGGTTATGGAGAATCTAAAGAATATCCGAAAAAATATAAACGTAAAGAACAACGCAATTTACAGTATTGAAAAATTAAAAACTCAAAATGACTCCACTACTTTTTTAGCTGATCCTTTTTTTATAAAAGAGAAAGATACTTTTTATTTGTTTTTTGAACATAAAAAAAATAATAAAACAAATGCAGATGTTGGTTTGTTAACCTCTGTTGATGGGAAAAATTATCATTATAAAGGAACTGTACTAGCTCAAAAATTTCATTTGTCTTACCCGCAAGTGTTTAAATATAAGAATGATTTTTACATGATTCCAGAGTCCAAACAAGCAAATGCTGTATTGCTTTATAAGGCTTATCATTTTCCTTATGATTGGAGGATTTATGATACGTTAATAAAAAATGTTAGGTTGAAAGATCCGTCGATATATTTATCAGATTCTTTAAATGTTATGGTGGCATCAGATGATAATTTGAAAATGTATGTGTATCAGGCAGATTCTCTTTTAGGTAAATGGAAATTGAATAAGAAAAAACCAATTGCCTTGATGGGAACCGAAGCAAGAGCTGGCGTACGCTTTTTTGCTGATATAAAGGGATTAGTCTTGCCAGTACAAAATTGCACAGATGGCTATGGTTTTGGATTGTCATTGTATCGTTTTTCTTTTAAAGATGGCTCGTATACGGTAAAAAGAGAATCTCCGTTTTTCTTAAAGGGCCATAAAGAAATTAAAGAGTTTAGTGCAGGAATGCATCAATTAGACATTCAAAAAATAGATGAAAAGAATTACTACTATGTCTATGATGGTAATAGATTAAATAGTGACACTAAAAAACTTAATATTTGGGGACCTCTTAAATGGGCCTATATTGATATTCAAAATTGGATTTTAAATCAATGAGAATAATTCAAATAATAGATTCACTTGATGCAGGGGGAGCAGAGCGTATGGCGGTAAATTATGCAAATGCTCTGGCTGATGAAATTGAATTTTCTGGATTGGTTAGCACTAGGAAAGAGGGTTCGTTATTACATCAAATTGATTCAAATGTTTCTTATTTGTTTTTGAATAGAAAAAAGCAACTTGATTTTGGAGCACTTTTTAGATTAAGATCGTTTGTTGTAAAAAATGAAGTGACCCATATACATGCACATAGTACTTCTTTTTTTATAGCTTTTTTAATAAAATTAATTTATCCTTCTGTTAAATTGATTTGGCATTATCATTATGGTAATAATGAAATTCTATCAAAAAGAAGAGTACTGTTGTTTAGATTTGTAATACCTTTCTTTATTGGTGTTATTGCGGTTAATCAAAAACTTAAATTTTGGATTTTAAATAATTTAAAATCTAAAAACGTTATTTATTTGCCTAATTTCCCCTGTGAATCTCGAAATTTTATTCCTGATACTATTTTAAAAGGTAATGGAAAACGAATAATATCTTTAGCCAATCTTAGAGAAGATAAAAATCATTTTTTATTACTAGAGGTAGCTAAAAAACTAAAAGAATCTCATCCGGATTGGACCTTTCATTTGGTCGGGAAAGATTTTAAAGATGATTACTCGAGTCAGCTAAAGAAACTAATAATTGAGTATAATTTAGAAAACAATGTATTTCTTTATGGTTCAAAACAAGATATAGCAAACATTCTTAATCAGGCATCTATTGCTGTCTTGACTTCACAATCTGAGGGATTGCCTGTTGCACTTTTAGAATATGGACTATATAAAAAAGCAGTTGTCGTTACTCGAGTGGGTGAAATACCAATGATCGTACAACATGGGAAAAATGGTTTTGTGGTAGATTCTAATGATAAAGATTTGTTCACCCATTATTTAGTGAAATTAATTACAGATGAAAAGCCGCATATTGCGTTTGGAGATGCACTTTTTCATACTGTTCAAAGTGATTATCAAGAAAAAAGCGTACTTAATAAATATTTAAATTGGTTGCAAAAAAGCTGAAATGAAAAAAGAAGAACTATCCTATATTTATTTAATACTATTTCATGTTTTTTTGGGAGCATTGATATTTGCTTTGCCTGTTTTTTCAAAAATATACACTTTAGCTTTGTTCAGTTTCTGGTTTTATTATATTGTAAAAACTAAGAATAGAAACAATGAAGTTCTTATTGCATCAGCATATGTTATAGGCGTTGAGGTGCTTTTGCGAATGACGGGAGGTATGATCCTAAATGAGTTCGGTAAGTATACGGTATTGACTTATATGTTTCTTGGGATTATTTATTCTGGATTTTCAAAAAATGGTTTAATATATGCGCTCTTTTTAATGTTGCTAGTTCCCGGGATTGTTTTAGGTACAGAAGTATTAAATTTTGATACTGATATCCGAAAAGCAATCGCGTTTAATATTTCTGGACCAGTTTGCTTGGGGATTTCTTCTATTTATTGTTATAAACGAAGAATAAGTTTTGAGCGATTAATAGATTTAATAACTGCTTTCTGCATGCCTCTGGTTGTTACTGTAATCTATCTTTATTTTTACACTCCAAATGTAAAGGATGTAATTACTGGAACACAATCCAATTTTGAAACATCAGGTGGATTTGGTCCCAATCAAGTTGCAACTTTACTAGGTTTAGGGGTTTTTGTATTTTTTGTCCAATTGTTACTCAATTCAAAAAGTCGATTAGTGCAGATAATAAATGCAGTATTTGTCTTGACTTTTGCTTTTAGAGGAATTGTGACTTTTTCAAGAGGTGGAGTAATAACGGGTGTTGTAATGGTTTTTTTACTTTTAATAGTATTGTATTTTAAATCTAACAGTAGAACAAAACCTAGAATTGGTATCATTATAATACTTTCTTTTTTCACTGGATTGGGAGTTTGGGGTTACAGTTCTCTTGAAACAAAAGGTCTTATCAATAAACGTTATGCCAATGAAGATGCTTTAGGAAGAAAGAAAAAAAGCCAGTTAAGTGGTAGAGAAGTTTTAATAGAATCAGAATGGCAAATGTTTTTAGATAACCCAATTCTTGGAGTTGGAGTTGGTAAAAATAAAGAATTAAGAAAAGAACAAACTGGTATCGATTTGGCTACACATAATGAAATTACCAGAATGCTTGCAGAACATGGTTTTTTTGGTATAATTGGCTTACTAATTTTATTTTTTACTCCTTTATTATTGTTTGCAAATGACCGTCAAAATATTTTGGCTCTTTCTTTTTTAGCATTTTGGCTGTTAACAATAAATCATGCTGCCATGAGACTTGCGAGCTCCCGCATTTGTCTACGCTTTAAGTTTGCTTTCAGTGCACATAAAGTTTCCCGAAAAAGTACAGAGTTTAGAGGGTTAAAATCTTTTTTTATAATACATTTGCCTCAAGTTTAAGCCCCTAACAAACTTTAAAAATGTTCTCAAAAAGAAAAATGCATTTCGAAATTTCAGAAAGAAAAGTTCTGCTTTGTCTTTTTGACGTCGCATTTATATTCACAGCCTTGTTTTTGCTGAGCTTGTTTTTCGATTATCAGTATTATGTTTTAAATGAATATAGATTTTTAAAAACTTTTCTGCTGATAGGTTATGTATATATTTTTGGAGCTATTTTCGAAATGTACAATCTACAAACAGCAAGTAATCAATTTCAAATTCTTCGAAGTGTAATTCTAACTTCAATTACTGCTGTTACAGTATATTTATTTACACCGATATTAACGCCGGAACTTCCTAAACAGCGATTGGTAATTATACTATTTTATTTTGCTGTTTTAAGTTCATTGCTCTTATGGCGTTTCTTTTATGTTTACTTTTTAGCCTCATATCGTTTCTCGCAGAATGTAGTCTTGATTTGTGATCAAAATGAAGTTGAAGAACTGGTTTTAGGACTCGAAAATGTTGATCCACACTATAAAATTATTGGATTTGTTAATTCTGATGTCACTGCAAATGATAAATCTGATTTTCATTATGTAAAAGAAATAAAGAAGGAAGATTTAGAATTATTTGTTACTAAAAATAACGTTTCAGAGATTATAATCGCATCGCAGAAAACAGATGGTATTACCGCCGATTTATATCAGCGACTTCTTCATCTATTAGAAAGCGGCAATGTGATTCGAGAATATACTCAGGTTTACGAAAGTAAAACACAGCGAATCCCAGTACATTATATTGGCAGGGATTTCTATCGCTTTTTCCCTTTTAGCCGAAGCAATAATAATAGATTATATCTGCTCTCGATACGTATGATGGAATTTTTCTTTTCTTTCATCGGACTCTTATTCTGCGTAATTTTTATTCCTATAATTTCACTGTGTAATTTCTTTGCCAATAAAGGAAGTCTTTTTTATACACAAGAAAGAGTTGGTAAAAATGGAGTTGTTTTTAAAATTTACAAGTTTAGAACAATGACTGAGGACTCTGAAACTGATGGAGCTGTCTTTGCTCGCTTATAATGATAAGAGAGTTACTCCTTTTGGGAAATTTATGCGAAAATCAAGAATTGATGAACTGCCTCAGTTTATTAATGTTTTAAAAGGCGATATGGCCGTAATTGGCCCAAGACCAGAGCGACCTTTTTTTGTTGAAGAAATTGCCAGCGTTATGCCTTTCTATGAAACACGTCATGTTATTAAGCCGGGACTAACAGGCTGGGCTCAGGTAAATTATTCTTACGGAGAATCAATCGATGAAAGTTTAATTAAACTGCAGTACGATTTATATTATATCAAACACAGAAGTGTTTTTCTAGATTTGAGCATTACATTTAAAACGATTACAACAGTTTTATTCTATAGAGGCCAATAATTAAATTATGATTGGAATTGGTTTTTTATTACGAATTCCAGTTCTAACTAAAACGACACCACTTGTAATAATTAGTGGTAAAGTAATAAAGAAATGTGCTTTATTAATTAAGAATAAAAAGTAAACTACTAAAAGCACAAAATTTATAAGTGCAAATCGATACGTCCATTTTTTGTTTTTGAAAATAGAAAACAGAACTAGCACTAATAAAAGCGGACTAAATAGTAAAACATTATAATTCATCGCCAGTTCTTGGTGAAAAGAATAAAATCCCATTATTACAAAAAAGATTCCTATTAGAGATAAAATCAAAAAATAGATTTTGTCAACTGTTTTATCTCTTGTCTGCAATAACAAAAATCAAGATAAAAAGATAAGTGTAAATATTATTCCACCATGATTTTGGAGTCTCCTTTGTAAATTCTAATAAAGTTTTGCTTTTGCCCGCCAAAGGCTGATTTTGAAAAGTCGTTTTTTCTAAACTGTTTTTTAACTCGAATGGAAGAAAGATTCTAGTTCCCATTTGGTCAACTTTTGTTCCGAAAATAATGCTTGTCCCCAGTTGATCATAAAAATGCCCGTCAAAATAAGGGAAAAGTATTGAGCGATACGTTTTGTCAGTATCTTCTTTTTTAATGATTACATTTTGTTTTAATGATTTATTGATTACATCAACAACCATCGAAGTACAGTTTTTATCAATAAATTTATAAGTATAAAAACGTTCATCAGAAGCTAAAACAGCATTTAATCTATCAAAAAGCTGTTGTTTTTGATCTGGAGAGATTAATAATTCTTGTTCAAAAATACTTCTTTTCTCATAAGTATATTCACTAAAAAAATCAGCAAAAGAATGTACAGTAGCAAAATATTGCAAATCTCCTTTTGCAAATTTCATTACAAAATTGGGTGTTCTAAAATCAAAAGTTCCATAATTATAAACAACATCAAAATTGTTTCCAGGATCTGAAACTCGAATTCCTGTATGTCCAAATAAAGAATAACTTTCATTTCCAAGTCCGCAGGTTAGAACACTTATTTTAGCATCTTTTGATAAGGGTAAACTTTGGCTGAAACCAATAAAACTTGATAAGAAGAATAAAATAAAAAGTGCTTTTTTGAAAATGACAGTTTTCATGATTTAATTTTTTAAAAGATTTTTTGGTTTTATAATTACCTAAAGATGCCTAAATCGACTTTCAACGAAAAAATATTAGAATATAAAGCAGTACTTTGATTCCCTAAGTCCGTTAAAGCATAATCTATTTGAATGCCTTTATATCTAAAACCCAATCCGATATTGGGCTGAAAGTTTACTTTCTCAGTATTATCCAACTGCATTACATTTTGGAAATTTCCTGCACCAGCTCTTACAAAGACCAAATCGGTATAACCAAATTCAAACCCGATTGCAGGATCAATACTTACTGCTTTTGATGAAATAATATCATTAGTCTGCTCAAACCTCATATTTAAGTTAGCAGAAGTGACCAAGTCGCATTCGTTATGAAAATCAAATCTTTTTGAAACTCCTAATTGTGCTTTTGGAAGCGTAATTTCGGTGCTTTCTGGCAATGTGTTGTTTTCTCCCGGAATGGCATTGGCGATTTTTTCATATTCTTCCTCGTCAATATTCCAAACATTATAAGTTGTTGTAATGTCGCGAAGCATTAAGCCAAATTTCCAGTCATTTCTCTCAAACTGAAGTCCGACGTCAAATCCAAATCCCCACGAATTGGCAAATTTTCCAATTACTCTTCGAATTACTTTGGCATTTACACCATATTGAAATCCGTCAACAGGTAGCTTTCTGGCATAAGAAAAGGTAAAGCCGTAATCTGCAGTAGAAAATAAGCTGATTCTATTGTAGTCGATATTTCCTTGATTGTCGATTAATTGTGTAGTGTCCATAATGTCATCTACACCAAAACGAATCATCGAAATTCCCCAAGCACTTCTATCATCAATTGGACTTGCGTAGCCTATGTAATCATATTGGGCAATATTAGCAAAGTAGCTGGCATGCATCAACGCAATCTGATGATCTTCAAGATGGGTTAAACCCGCTGGATTCCAATAAACTGAATTAACATCATTTGTAGAAGCAGTTACAGTACTAGACATTCCCAATGCTCTGCAAAGATCCACTCCAATATTCATAAACTCATTCGAATATTTTCGAACAGTTTGAGCATATTGCGAAGTAAAACTCCAAAATAATATAAATGCAAAAAGTTTTTTCAAAAGTTCTTTTTTTACAGACTTACCTCTGTTTTAATTTTTATCAAAAATATAATATTTTACTCAGCTATTAAGTTCGTTTCTTTAAATATTCTGAAAGTCGAACTTAGAAATAAAAAACTCTTGAAAAAACTCGTTTTGCATCCAGTTATTATGCTAAATTTGTTCTCTGCCGTAATCAAAATTTCAAACTATGAATATCAAAAAGTACATTCCAAATCTAATTACATTAATCAATCTTTTCTGTGGTCGCGTTGCCATAATTTTTTTAAGCAAAAATAATTTTGAAATGGCATTCATTTTTGTATGTCTTGGAATATTTTTTGATTTTTTTGATGGTTTTTTTGCTCGTTTATTCAAAGTGTCTGGCCCATTGGGAGTGCAATTGGATTCTTTGGCAGATATGGTAACATGTGGTTTGGTTCCTGGATTTGTTATGTATAGAATGATGCAGGAAAGCTCTGTTTTTATGTATGAAGGGCATATGCAGACTTTTTCCTTATCTGGGTTTTATAATTACTTTAGGTTCATGTTATAGATTGGCAAAATTCAACATCGACACCCGTCAAACCGATTCGTTTATTGGTTTGCCTACACCTGCCAATGCTCTATTCATATTGAGCCTCCCTTTGGTTTTGCAAAATTACTCTCAGGAATCTTTGATAATACTTGAAATTTTAACCAATAAATGGATTTTGTTATTTATAACGTTATGCAGTGCTTATATATTAAATGCTGAAATTCCGTTATTTTCTTTAAAAATTAAAAAATTCAGCTTTAAAGAGAATGCACTTCAAATTGTATTTTTGGTAATCTCCGTATTAATGGTTGTTTTGCTTCAGTACATTGCAATTCCGTTAATTATTATTTTTTACGTTTTATTGTCAATTATCAATAACTTGTTTTTGAAAAAGTAGTTTTATTTTAATGGCAAGGAAAACGACTTATCGTAAAACATATTCAAGGAAACCTGCTGGAAGATCTTTTCTCAGCAAGCTTTTTCGAGCACTTTTATTAATCTTTTTTTCGCTGTTGTTCATTGGAGTAATTTACCATTATCGCAAGGGACTGGCATATTATTTAGGATTTAAATCGGAAAAAGTCTTAGACGAAGATGCCGTTGATAAACACCTTTCTGATGTGCGAAATATTCGAGTTCTTGAAAATCATAAAGGAAAAGTAATTGGAATCGATGTTTCTGAGTTTCAAGGAAAAGTGGATTGGGAAGAAGTTGAAATTCTGGACGAAAAATATCCAGTTCAATTTGTTTTTATTCGCGCAACCGCAGGAAATAACCGTGTAGATCGTCAGTTTAAAAAAAATTGGGAAGGTGCAAAAGAGAATAAAATTATGCGCGGTGCCTATCATTATTACCGCCCAAACGAAAACTCAATCGAGCAAGCTGATCTTTTTATCAAAACCGTAAAATTGCAAAAAGGAGATTTGCCTCCAGTTTTAGATATAGAAAGATTACCCAAAAATCAGTCTTTAGACAGTTTAAAGAAAGGATTAAAGCGTTGGCTGACTAAAGTGGAAAAACATTATCAAGTTCGTCCGATAATTTATTCTGGGGAGCGTTATTATTCTGATTTTCTAAAAGAAGAGTTTAGCGAATATCTTTTTTGGATAGCCAATTATAATTTCTACAGAGAAAAAATCGAAGACGACTGGCTTTTCTGGCAGTTTACAGAAAAAGCTTCTCTGCCGGGAATTAAACATCGAGTGGATGTTAATATTTATAATGGAGATATCGAACAGCCGCAGTTTATTACAGTTGAATAGTTTTTTAGTCGCAGTCTCAGTTTTCAGTGCTTACTGAGACTGAAAACTGAGACTGTATACTTTTTTTAGAATTCAAGTTTCTTTTTACGCGACTCGAAGTTTTGTCCTAGATAAACACGGCGAACCATTTCATCTTCAACCAATTCTTCTGGAACTCCGGCTTTTAGAATTCCTCCTTCAAACATCAAGTAGGTTTTGTCGGTAATTGCTAAAGTTTCCTGAACGTTGTGATCGGTAATTAGAATTCCGATGTTTTTATTTTTTAGCTGGGCTACAATTCTCTGAATATCTTCTACTGCAACCGGGTCAACTCCGGCAAAAGGCTCGTCCAATAAAATAAATTTTGGATCAGTTGCTAAGGCACGCGCGATTTCAGTACGACGACGCTCACCTCCAGAAAGTAAATCTCCACGGTTGGTACGAATGTGTTCTAAACTGAATTCTTCAATCAAACTTTCCATTTTAGCAACTTGCTCTTCTTTAGAAAGTTTTGTCAATTGTAAAACGCTTAGAATATTATCTTCAATACTTAATTTTCTAAAAACAGAAGCTTCTTGTGCCAGATAACCAATTCCTTGTTGTGCACGTTTGTACATTGGATAATCGGTAATATTCAAATCGTCAAGGTAAATATTTCCCTGATTTGGTTTTACCAATCCAACAATCATGTAAAAAGACGTTGTTTTTCCCGCACCATTTGGACCCAAAAGCCCCACAATTTCTCCTTGATTTACTTCAACAGAAATTCCTTTTACAACACTTCGCCCTTTATAGGTTTTGATTAAATTATCGGCTCTTAATTTCATTTTTCAAGTTTAATCGTTTAAACGTTCAAATCGTTTATTCGGCACAAATTAACGAATAAACGATTCAACAAATAAACCTTTAACAATTATTTAGTTTCAGCTTCTTCTAAAGCTTCCCAAAATTCGTAAGCTCTTCTTAAGTGCGGAATAACAATTGTTCCTCCAACAAGAGTTGCAATTCCCATTGCTTCCATCATTTCTTCTTTAGAAACACCTTCTTTATAACTTGTTTCTAAATGGTATTTTACACAGTCGTCACATCTTAAAACAGTCGACGCAACCAAACCTAAAAGTTCTTTTGTTTTTACGTCAAGAGCTCCAGGCGCATAAGCGTTGGTGTCAAGATTAAAAATTCGCTTTACAATTTTGTTATTGTCGGCAAGCAGTTTTTCGTTCATTTTAGAACGATAGTCGTTAAATTCTTGAATGATATCAGACATTTTCTTTTAATTTATTTCTATAAACAACTTTCGAAATCAGGATACTAACTTCGTAAATAATTAACATCGGAATGGCTACAATGGTTTGACTTACCACATCTGGAGGTGTTACAATTGCAACAATAATTAAAATAAGTACTACAGCGTATTTCCAATACTTTCTTAAAAAAACAGGAGTTACTAATCCTAATTTGGTTAAGAAATAAATAGCAATTGGTAATTCAAAAAAGATGGCACTTCCAAGAATACTTGTTTTTACCATTCCCATATAAGATTCAAGCGTAAATTGATTCTTTACAACATCACTCACAGAGAAAGTTGCAACGAAATTTACCGACATCGGAATTACTACAAAATATCCAAATAGAACTCCTAAAAAGAAAAGTAAAGAAGAAACAAAAATAAATAATTTAGCATTTTTTCTTTCTTTCTCATAAAGAGCAGGGCTGATAAATTTCCAAATTTCCCATAAAATATAAGGGAAACTTAAGATGAAACCTGCTAAAAGGCACATCCATACGAAAATATTAACCTGACCTTCCATTTCGGTATTCTGAATAATAAAATTCAGCTCCGTAATACAAATGCTTTCGGCAAAATTAAGTTGATGTGATAGGTCACAAAACCAAACATAAGTAAAGAATGTCGGCCTGATTGGTCCTAATATAATTTGATCAAATAAATAATCACTAACAAAATAAGTGACAAATGCCATAATACATATTGCAATTGTGCTTCTAACTAATAACCATCTAAGTTCTTCAAGATGATCTAAAAATGACATCTCGCCAAGATTTTTCTTTGCCATTATACGATTCCTTCTTTTAAAATGTCATGTAAATGTAAAACTCCTTTGTATTCTCCGTTATCGGCAACAATTAATTGCGTAATAGAGAAATCTTCTAATATATTTAATGCGTCAACTGCCATAGTCTCTGACGAAACTACTTTAGGATTCTTAGACATAATATCCCTTGCAGTTAAGTCCGCAATAGTATCTACGTCATTTAGCATTCGTCGGATGTCTCCATCTGTAATAATTCCGATAATTTTATTGTCTTCAATTACTGCTGTTACGCCTAATCTTTTTTCAGATATTTCGAAAATAGCTTTTTTTATCGAAGTTTCTGGTGTAACCGCTGGTTTTAACGAATGTTCTATCATGTCTTTCACACGAAGCAAAAGTTTTTTTCCTAAAGCACCGCCTGGGTGATAAATAGCAAAATCTTCTGGTTTAAAATCACGCATTTCCATTAAACAAACTGCAAGAGCATCGCCCATAACTAGTTGTGCTGTTGTGCTGTTTGTTGGCGCTAAGTTAATTGGGCAAGCTTCTACATTAACTGTAGTATTTAAAATATAATCGGATCCTTTTGCTAAAAACGAAGTTACATTTCCTGTAATAGCGATTAAAGTATTTCCGAATCTTTTTAATAAAGGAACCAAAACTTTAATTTCTGGGCTGTTGCCGCTTTTAGAAATGCAGATAATAACATCTTCATTTTGTATCATTCCTAAATCACCGTGAATTGCTTCAGCGACGTGTAAAAACATAGATGGAGTTCCTGTAGAGTTAAAAGTGGCAACCATTTTTTGAGCAATAATCGCGCTTTTTCCGATGCCTGTAACGATTAGACGACCTTTGGTTTCATAAATACGCTGGACCGCTTCGTAGAAATTTTCGTCCAGAAAATCAATTAATTTTGTAATTGCTTCACTTTCAGATAGTATTGTTTTTTTGGCAATTGCCAATATATTTTCTTTTGTGATCAAATCAGAATATTTAAAATTTGTATGTATAAAAGAAAGTTGTATCTTTATGTGTTGCAAATTTATACAAAATACAGTTAATATAGAGAATGAATTCAAACGAAATTGAAATACATAAAGAATTAAAGAAGTATTTCGGCTTTAGCCAATTTAAAGGCTTGCAGGAGCAAGTCATTACAAGTATTTTAGGTCAGACAAATACTTTTGTAATTATGCCTACGGGCGGTGGAAAGTCTCTTTGTTATCAATTACCCGCTTTAATTCAGGAAGGAACAGCAATCGTTGTTTCTCCCTTGATTGCTTTGATGAAAAATCAAGTCGATGCAATTCGAAGTCTTTCGTCAGAAAATGGAATAGCACATGTTTTAAATTCCTCTCTTACCAAAACAGAAATTGCTCAGGTTAAAAAAGACATCACCTCGGGATTAACCAAACTTTTGTACGTCGCCCCAGAATCTTTAACCAAAGAAGAATATGTCGCTTTTCTACAAAGCGTGCCAATTTCTTTTGTGGCTATTGATGAAGCGCATTGTATATCAGAATGGGGACATGACTTTAGACCTGAATATAGAAATCTGCAGCATATTATTAAGCAATTGGGTCAAGTGCCAATTATTGGACTTACCGCAACTGCAACTCCAAAAGTTCAGGAAGATATTCTGAAAAACCTTGATATGTCTGATGCAAATACTTTTAAAGCATCATTCAACAGACCGAACTTGTATTATGAAGTTCGAACCAAAACTAAAAATATTGAGTCGGATATCATTCGATTTATTAAACAACATAAAGGCAAATCTGGAATTATTTACTGCTTAAGCCGTAAAAAAGTAGAATCTATTGCCGAAGTTTTACAAGTGAACGGAATCAGCGCGGTTCCTTATCATGCTGGTTTAGATGCTAAAACCCGCGCCAAACATCAGGATATGTTCTTGATGGAAGATGTAGATGTCGTTGTGGCAACTATTGCTTTCGGAATGGGAATTGATAAACCAGACGTTCGATTTGTAATTCACCATGATATTCCAAAATCGTTAGAAAGTTATTATCAGGAAACGGGTCGTGCAGGACGTGATGGAGGAGAAGGACATTGTTTAGCGTATTACTCCTATAAAGATGTAGAAAAGCTGGAGAAATTTATGTCTGGAAAACCCGTTGCCGAACAGGAAATTGGTTTCGCACTTTTACAGGAAGTTGTGGCTTACGCCGAAACGTCAATGTCTCGTAGAAAATTCCTTCTTCATTATTTTGGCGAAGAGTTTGACAGCGAAACTGGTGAAGGTGCAGATATGGATGACAACGTTCGTAATCCTAAAAACAAAATCGAAGCCCAAGATCAAGTCGTTAAATTACTTGAAATTGTTCGCGATACGAAACATATTTATAAGTCAAAAGAAATTGTCTTTACTTTAATCGGACGTATTAATGCTGTTATTAAAGCTCATAAAACAGATGCGCGACCTTATTTTGGCTCTGGCTCAGACTACGACGAAAAATATTGGATGGCATTATTGAGACAAGTTCTGGTTTCTGGTTATTTGTCTAAAGACATTGAAACGTACGGTATTATTAAAATTACCCAAGCTGGTTTAGATTTTATTACAAAACCAGTTTCTTTTATGATGTCTGAAGATCACGAATATAGTGAAGCCGACGACGAAGCAATAGTAGCATCATCAAAATCAACTGGTACAGCCGATGAAGTTTTAATGGGAATGCTCCGTGAACTTCGTAAAAAAGTGGCTAAGAAATTAGGAGTTCCTCCATTCGTTGTTTTTCAGGATCCATCACTTGAAGATATGGCTTTGAAATATCCAATTTCATTAACCGAATTGTATAATATTCATGGAGTTGGAGAAGGAAAAGCAAAAAAATACGGAAGCGAATTTGTTGCCCTAATCAGCCGATATGTTGAAGATAACGATATTATTCGCCCAGATGACTTAGTTGTAAAATCTACAGGAGTAAATTCTGCCAACAAATTATATATCATTCAGAATATTGATAGAAAACTTTCATTAAACGATATTGCTTCTGCAAAAGGTTTAACAATGGATTCTTTGATTAAAGAAATGGAGCAGATTGTATATTCTGGAACCAAATTAAATATCAAATACTGGATTGACGATATGCTGGATGATGATCAGCAGGAAGAAATTCACGATTATTTCATGGAATCTGAATCAGACAAAATCGAAGACGCACTTAAAGAATTTGACGGCGATTATGATATTGACGAATTGCGTTTAATGCGTATTAAATTTATTAGTGAAGTAGCAAATTAAAAAAGTTTACAGTCTCAGTTTACAGTTTGCAGTTTTTTACTGAAACTGTAAACTGAGAATGGACTTAAATTTAGTCTCAGTACAAAACTGTAAACTGTGACTGTCAACTGAAAACTACTCGTAGAGTTCCCCACGATGCGGTTTCAAAGCATCTCTAACCTGAATCATATTTTCATCTGTAACCACCATAAAAGCGGTTGCATGCATATCATTTACAATAGAAAAACCTGTAATATTTAAAGGTAACTTCTCAATTGCGATATATTCTTTTAAATGAATTTCGTGGTGTTCGGCTGTTTTTGCGAGACAGAGGACCTCGAAAATCCCAAATTAATTTTATTTTTCTAGACATTTTTTTTTAAAGGTGCAAAGGTTGATAGTGACAAAGGTACAAAGGTTAGTTTGAAAAAAAGTTTCTGAGGTTTAGAGTTTTTTTCTGTAGAGACGCACTGCTGTGCGTGTAACGTATTTTTAGATAATCGTTGGGTAGACGCACTGCGGTGCATCTCTACTATATGCTTTGTGCTGAAAACCTCCCAAACTTCCAAAATCTGCGTGAAAAATTACAGTAAATATAAAATCTCATTTCAAAATAGTACTTTTGCATCTTCTTTTCATAGAAAGAAAAGCTAATAGAATAAAAAAGAAAAAATGCCTAAAGAACTTTTACTTCAAGTATCGCCAGAAATTGCCGCAAACGAATCATTGCTGAAAGACCATTTGTCTAAACAAATAAAAGTTTCTCCGCAGGAAATTCAACATGTTTCTGTTTTAAAACGATCTATTGATGCACGTCAAAAGGCAATTAAAATCAATTTAAAAGTTCTTATTTATTTAAAAAGTGAACCTTTTCAGGAAACTAAAGTCGAACTTCCAAAATATAAAGACGTTTCAAAAGCACAAGAAGTTATTGTAGTTGGTGCTGGACCGGCTGGACTTTTTGTCGCATTGCAACTAGTTGAATTAGGCTTAAAGCCGATTGTACTCGAACGCGGAAAAGACGTTCGCGGGCGCCGTCGTGATTTAAAAGCAATAAACCGTGAGCATATTGTTAACGAAGATTCGAATTATTGTTTTGGAGAAGGAGGAGCGGGAACATATTCTGATGGTAAATTATATACGAGATCTAAAAAACGTGGTGACGTAACCCGAATTTTAGAACTTTTAGTCGCTTTTGGAGCTTCCGAAGATATTTTGGTTGAAGCGCATCCGCATATTGGAACCAACAAACTGCCAAAAATTATTGAAGATATCCGTGATAAAATTATCGAGTTTGGAGGTCAGGTTTTGTTTGAAACCCGAGTAAGTGATATTTTGGTAAAAAATAACGAAGTTGAGGGAATTGTAACTCAAAATGGAGATAAAATTCATGCCAATAAATTGATCTTGGCAACAGGGCATTCGGCGCGCGATATTTTTGAATTATTAGACAAAAAGAAAATTTTTATAGAAGCAAAACCTTTTGCTTTAGGCGTTCGTGCGGAACATTCGCAAGAACTAATCGACAGTATTCAATACAGTTGTGATTATCGCGGAGAGCATTTGCCTCCAGCGCCATATTCTATTGTAAAACAAGTAAACGGTCGCGGAATGTACTCGTTCTGTATGTGTCCAGGTGGTGTAATTGCGCCTTGTGCAACAAGTCCGGGTGAAGTGGTTACAAATGGATGGTCACCGTCAAAACGGGATCAATCGACAGCAAATTCTGGAATTGTAGTGGAATTGAAATTAGAAGATTTTAAACCTTTTGCAAAATTTGGGGCGTTGGCCGGAATGGAATTTCAAAAAAGCATCGAACAAAAAGCATGGCATTTAGCGGGGCAGACTCAAAAAGTTCCAGCACAAAGAATGATTGATTTTACGCAAAGTAAAGTTTCATCAGATATTCCGAAAACATCATATGTTCCAGGAACGACTTCGGTAGAAATGGGACAGGTTTTTCCAGGATTTTTAACTCAGATTATGCGTCAGGGTTTTCAGGATTTTGGAAAATCAATGCGTGGTTATTTAACTAACGAAGCGATTCTGCACGCGCCAGAAAGCAGAACTTCATCACCAGTTAGAATTCCAAGAGATCCTATTACTTATGAGCATTTGCAAATAAAAGGATTGTATCCGTGTGGAGAAGGTGCTGGTTATGCCGGTGGAATTATCTCTGCAGACAATTGATGGAGAAAAATGTGCTTTGATGATTGCGGAAGCGTTGAAATAATTTACAATCATTTTATTTTGTAGTAAAAATATTATATTTGCGAAGTTTTTTAAACTTTTAAAGTTAATAATAATGACACCACAAGATCTTGAAAACATATATAATTTCGTATACCCTGAATTATACAAGCAACTATATTTAGATGGAATGTTAGATTGGGGAGAATTTAGTCCTAATTGGTATTATGAAATTTACCCAAAATTAAAAGAAAATCCGCCTTTGCTTTTACACACTTTCGATTTTGAATTACTGAGTATTAAAGGTGTTAGTGATGAAATAAAGCAACTTAGAGATCCTAAAGATTATCGTCAGATTAAAAAAGAGTTTAAATTTATTCCTTTTGCACAAAGTTATGGAGGGGATCATTATTGTTTCTTCTTAAATGAGGAAAAAAATGGTGAAATGCCAATTGTTTTTCTTTCGCATGATACATATGAAGCAGATTATTTAGCAAAAAATTTACAAGATTTTATTTTTAAAATGTTTTTAATAGATATGTCATATTTTGATAATGAGATTCTTAGTGATCAAGAACTCAAAAATAATCTTGAAAATATGTTTAAGACTCATAAAAAATACTTGACACATCAGCAAAAAGATATTTTGGAAGATCTATTCAGTCGCGAAATTATTAAGTATGAAATTGTTTTTGTCGCTAGTACAGAAGAAGCAAGAGGGTTATTAACTGAAGATGAAAAGAATAATTTGATAAATGAAGTCATTCCTTTCGATAAAATGGATACAAGTTTTGAATATTCTACCGAGCAAAAATGTTTAAATCATCGCGTAATCCCTGAAATAATTGGGCTTTAGATTTTTCATGTAGTAAAAAGATTGTTATCTTAGTGATTTGATTTTAATCGAATTTCCCCAAAGATGACAATACAAGAAATTGAAACAAAATACGGATTTGAATTTCCGCTTTTGTACAAACAGTTAGATACCGATGGAATGCTTAATATTGGAGAATATGGCCCAAATTGGTATTCTGAAGTTTATCCTACACTAAAAGATAATCCGCCTTTGCTTTTGCATTCGTATGATTTTGAATCTCTTAATTTAAAATCTGTTGCCGAAGAAATCGAAGAACTCAGAGATCCTGAGGATTATCGAAATATAAATTCCGAATATAAATTCATTCCGTTTGCAAAAAGCGTGGCATGATCATTATTGTTTTTTTCTCAATGAAGAAAATAATGGAGATGTGCCAATCGTTTTTGTCTGGCATGATATGAACGAAGTCAATTATCTGGCAAAAAACCTGCAGGATTTTATCTTTAAGGTTTTACTGATAGATATGTCACAGCAGGATGTTTACAACGAACTCAGTGACGAAGAATTTAGAAGTGATCTCGAATCAGTTTTTAAATCACATAAAAAGTATTTGACAACTCATCAAATCGCTATTTTGGAGGATATCTTAAAACGTGAAATTATTGATTACGAAATAAATGTTTCTCCAAAAATAAAAGAATCTGCAAGAGGATTGTTGACAGATGTCGAATTGGAATCAATTGTCAATAAAGTGATTCCTTTTGATAAAATGAATAAAAGTTTCAAATATTCAAACGACTAAATTTTAGTATAACTTATAAGTGTCTTCCATGATAAATATTTTTTCCAATTTTTTTAATAGAAATAATGATCCTAAATCTATAATTTCTTATGACGTTATAGAACCAATTTACGGCTATTTATATCACGAATCAAATAGTATAGAGTTTAAGATGAAGGGAATTTACGATTCTGTTTTCGTAAACTTATATTCATTTCCGTATTCACTAGATCATGAAGATGGCAGGGAAGAAATTAAAAAAGCAGGTTTTAATAATGCTTATGAAGTTTTAAACGAACTTTATAAGAAGATTGATATCGGAGCGCTTTCAGAAGAAACAATCCAGCAAGGATTAGAATACGATTTTATTCATATTCAGTTTTATTCAGAGCCAAGTGCAGAGGTGAAAAAGTATTTGAAACGAGTTCTTAATAATTTTGTCATTTTCTTTTGCTGTACAAATAGTTTAGAAACTAACGATTTTAAAATTTTATATTCAAGCACGCACTTTTTAGATTATACAAAAGGATTATTAGATACAGAAAAGCTGGATATTAATAATCCTAAAAATGAAACTCAGGAGATAGGTATTAGAGATTTTAAAAAAGTACTGCAGGGAATCTGCCAGTATTTAAATCTAGAAATCCCACAAACCGTTGAGCTTCCATCATCTGAAAATTTATTGGCAGATGAAGCGGCGACAGAAACAGATTTTGAAGAGTTCATAAAATTGGTTTCAAGAGGGAATATTGAAGAAAAACAACTTAAAAAGCAAACCAAAAAGCTTTTTAAAAATTATAAAAAAGAGGCAAAAGAATATCATAGTATTGTAGAAGATCATTTTGCTTTTTTTGAAAGTATTGATGCATGGAACAGCGACTGGAAATTTGATCCAGAAGATGCAGAATATTTTATATCTAACTTAATTGGCGAAGATTTTACTTTCGCGTATCCTGAAGAAACGTATAGCCATGAGTTATTTCCATACATTCAATCGGAATTAGAAAAATCGAATTTGGAATTGTTGACGTATGAAACTTTTGGAGATAATTATTTGTTTTTTGTTGCCAATAAAGATGAGGTCGAAAGAATATTGGAATTGTCAGAATTGACGAAGATTGAAGTTAATCAGCTGTAAGTTAATCCCATTTTTTGTCATCCTGACGAAGGAAGGATCACACTAGTAATTCGCCAAAGTAAAGACGGAGTTTCGCGTGTGATCCTTCCTTCGTCAGGATGACAAGTTTGTGGTAAAAACTGAGACTGAACACTAAAAGCTGAACACTAAAAGCTGAACACTAAACATCTACGGAATTAAAATTATTTTACCCGTACTTTTTCTGCTTTCCAAAAAATCGTGTGCCATTTTACCCTCTGATAATTTAAAAGAAGTTGGTTCTGAAAGTTTGATTTTTCCATCGGTAATCCAGCTGAATAATTGATTGGCTCTTTTTATTCTTTCGTCTTTAGAAGTTAAATAACTCCATAAGTCGCCACCCGTAAGGGTTTTTGAAGTGTCCATTAACATTCTCGGATTTACAGGTTCGGGATCACCGCCGGCCATTCCGAAGAAAACGACTTGTCCGCATTCTTTGGTAACTTCGAAACTGTCTGTTAAGGTGCTTCCAATACTATCATAAACAACATCAACACCTTTTGGAATCACTTTAAAAATTTCCGATTTCCAATCTTCGTTATATAGAAAAACATGATCTGCACCTTGTTCTAATGCAATTTGAGCTTTTTCGGGAGATGAGGTTAAGCCAATAACAGTTGTACCCAAAAGTTTACTAATTTGAGTAAGAATCTGACCAACGCCACCGGCAACAGCATGAATTAAAACCGTTTCTCCTTTTGCAGTTTTGTGACTGTCGGCGACTAAATAATGTGCAGTTAAACCTTGTAAGAGAACACAAGCTCCAGTTTCAAAAGAAATGGCTTCAGGCAATGGCAAAACATGATTTACATTAACAGCAACCAATTCTGCATTTGCAAAAGGAACATCGGCGAAAGCCACACGATCACCAATTTTATATTCAGAATGATTATTGGTGTCGACAACAACACCTGCACCTTCGTAACCCGCAATAAAAGGCGGATTTCCTTTTAAATGATAATTTCCTTTTCGTCTGTAAACATCGGCAAAGTTTAATCCGATAGCTTTCATTTCGACTAAAATTTCGTCGTTTTTTAATTGCGGATTGGGAATTTCGATATATTCTAAAACATCTGAATTTCCAAAAGAGGAAAAGGTAAGTGCTTTCATTTTTTATTAATTTAAGAATACAAATTACGGTAAAATTCAGGTTAAGTTTTAAAAGCTTGCCTTAAAAGTATACAAAAAAACCTCGTTCCAGATGAAATGAGGTTTTCAGTTTTTTATAGCCGCAGACTAAAAAATGGAAATAATTTTTTCGCCACGAATTTCCCGAATGTACACTAATTAATTCGTGCTAATTTGTGAAATTCGCGGGAAAAAAAGAATTATATCTTAGGGAATTTCATTTCATTAAAAGTACTTTTTTGTTTGGCTAAAGCTTCAACATCCTGCCATTTTCTTGGAGACTCAGCAGAAAGGTTTTCGTATGAATCTTTAGTAATTAAAATGTCATCTTCGATACGCACACCAATATTCCACCATTTTTTATCACATTTACTGTTTGCCGGAATATAAATTCCTGGTTCAACCGTAAAGATCATATTTTCTTTTAAAGCACTCATGTAATTGCCTTTATCATGTACATCTAAGCCAAGAAAGTGCGAACATCCGTGCGGATAATACATTCTAACATCTTTTGGATCCGTAATAATTCCTAATTTAATTAATCCGGCGACGATAACTTCTCTTGATTTTTTGTTTAAATCCTGAAACGGAGTTCCTGGCTTACAGAGTTTAAAAACTTCTTCCTGAGATTCGTAAACTAATTGATAGATTGCTTTTTGTTCTTCCGTAAATTTTCCGTTTGCAGGAACTGTTCTCGTAACGTCTGCAGAATAACCGTGATATTCAGAACCAACATCCATTAATAATAATTGGTTGTCGATTTTTGTTGCATTGTTTTCTCCATAGTGTAAAATACATCCGTTAGCGCCGGCACCAATAATTGGGGGATACCCTTCGCCTTCTGCACCATAATGTCTGTGAATGTAAGCATGAATTCCGTCTGCTTCATTTTCGCTCATATCAGGGCCAACGGCTTTCATAACTTCGTTGTGTGCAATGCATGAAAGTTTTACCGATTTTCTCATCAAAGCTATTTCTTCAGCAGTTTTAATTTCTCTTAAAGAATTAGTGATAGTATTAAAAAGATCAGAAGTGTCTTTTTCAGCTGTAAGCGCCGCTTTAGATTTGAAACTTTCAATTAAACCAAAAAGATCAAAACCTGTTTTATTACCTTTTAGATCTGTTGGAATTTTATCGTATATAATTTTGTCAAATTTCTTAAAGTCTATTCCAAAATCTTTGAAATCTTTTCCGTTATAAACCGTTGTAAAACCCAATTTAGATTTTGCGCCTTCAACGCCAAAACGTCTTCCTGTCCAAGTTTCCTGCGATGCATTTCTTTCGCGTACAAAAAGAACTTCATTATATTTTTCGGTTCCTTGTGCTTCTTTAAAAAGAATTAAAACAGCGTCTGGTTCTTTATATCCTGTTAAATAGTACATATCAGGATTTTGATGATAATTGTAATTGATATCTTTAGAAAACACTCTTTCTGGATACGAAAAAACAACTGCAACAGAATTGGCAGGCATTAAATTTCTAAATGCTTCGCGACGTTCCTTGTGAAATTCTTTTGAAAGATAATCTGTTGGAAGGTTTTCCTGAGATTGAACTTTAGTTAAACTAAATAATAGAGCAAACAATAAGAAAAATTGTTTCATTTTTTGTGGTTTTTGATTGATGTTTTTGGTTTTTATGATCGATGCAAATTACAAAAAAAATGCAATCGCGAATCGGATTTTAAAGATTTGATTAATAGAGTTTTGAATAAAATGATGTAACTTAGAGTTAGAAATTACAGTTGAAACGGAATTTAAACCCTCATAAATCTTGTAAATAGGCACGGATATTGAGAAAGTATTTTTTAGAGAATAACTTTAATCTTCAAAAAACAAATTACATTAATTTTTAAAAAACACATTTATGAAAAAATACACACTCGCAGTTCTTTCAGTTTTAACCTTATTACTTACTTCGTGTATGGCATCTAAAGACACTAAAAATGCAGGGAACTTATATAATACAACTTGGGAATTAGAATATATTTCTGGACCAAGAATTGCTTTCGAAGGTTTATATCCAAATAAAAAACCGCAAATTACTTTTGACGAAAAACAAAAAAATGTTTACGGTAATAATGGATGTAATGGTTACAGTGCTCCATATACGTTAAGTGGGAAATCTTTAACTTTTGGAGAGCCAGGGCCAGCAACAATGATGTTTTGTGAAGGAGGAGGAGAACAGCAGTTTCTAAAGCAAATTAAACTGACTACCAGTTATGCTATTAATAAAGATGGAAAGCTGAATTTGATTCAAGGCGATGTGCCAATGATGCGATTTAAAAAAGTTGCGAAACAATAGTTTTGAAAATCTATAAAAAAGGGAAATGAATTAGTTCATTTCCCTTTTTTGTTTTTATTTCTTTTTGAGTTTGTCTTTAAAAACTTTTTCAAACTTTTCCAATTTCGGCTGAATCACCATTTTGCAATACGGCTGATTCTTATTATTTGCATAATAATTCTGATGATAATCTTCGGCTTTATAGAAAACTTTAAAAGGTTCAACTTTAGTCACAATCGGGCTTTTATACACTTTTGCTTTATTTAATTCCTCAATAATGCTTTCAGCGGCTTTTTTCTGTTCGGCATTTTTATAAAAAATTACAGAACGATATTGCGTTCCCACATCAGCGCCCTGACGATTTAATGTTGTCGGATCGTGAACAGTAAAAAACACTTTAAAGATTTCATTAATATCAGTCACATTTTTATCATACGTAATCTGAACCACTTCGGCGTGACCTGTTTCTCCAGTGCAGACTTCCTCATAAGTAGGATTCGCGACTTTTCCGCCAGAAAATCCAGAAACAACAGATTTCACTCCATTTAAATCTTCATAAACAGCTTCAACGCACCAATAACAGCCGCCTCCCAAAGTAATGGTTTCTAGATTTGAAGCTTTTTTATTTTGTGAAAACCCATTCAAGGAAAGGGCAAAAAAGCATATTAAAAGTATATTTTTCATAAATAAATTATTTAGAATCAGGAACAAAGTCTAGAGCAATGGAGTTCATGCAGTAGCGTTTTCCGGTAGGCGCGGGACCGTCATCAAATAAATGACCTAAATGGCCGCCGCAACGACCGCAGAGTGCTTCAATTCTTTCCATTCCGATAGAATTATCTTCTTTAAAAATTACACTTTTTTTGTCCTCTTGTTCAAAGAAACTCGGCCATCCGCTAGCTGCTCGAGAATTTTGCTGTAGATCTAAAAAGTTTGTTGCCGCACGAAGCACAGTAATATGTTCCTTTTTCGTCCGTATTCCAATATTTTCCTGTAAAAGGTCTTTCAGTGTCCGCTTCACACATCACTGCATAAACATCTGCAGGCGCACTTTTTTCCATTCTGCATTACTCACATTCAATTTTGTAGTATCAGTATTAGAGTAATAAGGATTCCCCGATTTAGTAATGATATTATTTTCCATAGAAGTCGATTTTGTCTGCTTTTTAGTGTTTTGTCCGCAAGCCTGTAAAATAAAAAGCGGTAATAAAAAGCAAAGGCTGATAAATTGAGTTTTTGATTTCATAAACAAATAGTAAAAGTTTAATGGATTAAAATCAGGTATTTTTTGAGGCTTTAAATTTAGTCTATCAAAGATACGATGAGAATTGGCTCAAAATGCTGACTTTAAAATAATTCAGATTTTTTTAAGTGTGTTTTAACTTTTTATTAGTTACGTAAAATAATACAATGTAGTTTTTATGTCTTAATTTTAACAGCTTTTAATTTCTAGATCGAATTTATAATATTGTAAATCAGAAAAATAGAAATTAGGAAAGGGTTTAGATTTTTCACAATTGTAATCAAGATTTTTAAGCCATATCTTTTTTTGTATTTTTGTTTGATTAAGAAGTACTATGACAGAAGAAAACGTAATATTAGTCAATCAAAATGATGAGCAGATTGGTTTAATGCCAAAATTAGAAGCACACGAAAAAGCGCTTTTGCATCGTGCATTTTCAGTTTTCGTTTTAAATGAAAATAATGAAATTATGCTCTGCAGCAGCGAGCGAATCAAAAATACCATTCTCCTTTGCTTTGGACAAATACATGTCGCAGCCCATCAGCGTGAAGGCGAAACCAATATTGAAGCTGGAAGCAGAAGATTGTTTGAAGAAATGGGGTTTAAAACAGATTTAAAAGAGCTGTTTCATTTTATTTATAAAGCGCCTTTTGATAACGGATTAACCGAGCATGAATTGGATCATGTAATGATTGGATATTACAATGAGAATCCGAATATTAATACAGAAGAAGTAGAAGACTGGAAATGGATGAAAATCGAAGATGTAAAATCTGACATTCAGAAACAGCCCGAAATATATACCGTTTGGTTTAAAATAATTTTTGATGAATTTTATCATTATTTAGAAGATCATACACTTTAACCAGACTAACCAAAAACCTAGATGAGAGTAACCATATCAAGAAAAGCACATTTTAATGCCGCACATCGACTACATCGAAAAGATTGGTCATTAGAAAAAAACACCGCTGTTTTTGGAAAATGCAACAATCCTAATTTTCATGGTCACAATTATGGTTTAACAGTAAGTGTTACAGGAAAGATTGACCCGGAAACTGGTTTTGTTTTAGATGTGAAAGTATTAGCGGATATTATACGAGAAGAAGTAGAAATTCCGTTTGATCACAAAAATCTAAATCTGGACGTTCCAGAATTTTTAGATTTGAATCCAACCGCAGAAAATATTGCTGTTGTGATATGGAATAAAATTAGAACAAGAATTCAGCCCGAGTTTGATTTGGAAATCGTGCTGAATGAAACCGAACGCAATTTTGTAACTTATAAAGGAGAATAAAAAATGTCATTAAAAATAGGAGATATAGTTCCGAATTTTACTGCGAAAAACAATCATGGAGAAATTTTTGAAAGCCAAAGTGTTTTAGGAAGAAAACCTTTGGTGATTTATTTTTATCCAAAAGATAACACACCTGGCTGTACAACAGAAGCCTGCAGTTTTCGGGACCAATATGAAGATTTCAAAGATTTGGGAGCTGAGGTAATCGGGATTAGCAGTGATAGTGTGAAGTCGCATCATAAATTTGTCGCTAAATACCAATTGCCTTTTATTCTGCTTTCAGATCAGGATAAAAGATTAAGAAAGCTCTTTGGTGTCCGTAACAATTTATTCGGACTCCTTCCGGGGCGCGTTACCTATATTATAGATAAAAACGGTTTGGTGATTTCGATATTTGACAGCGTCAATGCGACCAAACATATACCAAAAGCTTTAGAAACCGTTAAAGAGTTAGTATTATAAATTAATAAATAGCGAGCAGAATAGAATTTAATAACCAAATAATCAGCCTAAAAAAACATGAGCCAAAATTTATACCCGTTACAATTTGAACCGATTTTGAAAGAAAGAATCTGGGGAGGAGAAAAACTAAAAACAATCCTGAATAAACCAATCGTTTCTAAAATTACTGGTGAGAGCTGGGAATTATCTACTGTGGAAGGAGATGTAAGTATGATTGCAAATGGAGATCTAAAAGGAAAATCTTTAATGGATCTTATTAATGATACGCCAGATGCACTTTTAGGAACTAAAGTTTACGAGCGTTTTGGAAAACAATTTCCGCCGCTTTTTAAATATCTTGATGCAAGAGAAGATCTTTCGATTCAAGTTCATCCAAATGATAAATTGGCCAAAGAACGTCACAACTCATTTGGAAAAACAGAAATGTGGTATGTAATGCAGGCAGATGCAGATGCTAGAATTATTGTTGGTTTTAAAGAAGATTCTAGTAAAGAAGAATATTTAAAACATTTACAAGACAATACTTTGGTTTCGATCTTAGACGATGTAAAAGCAAAATCTGGAGATGTTTTCTTTTTAGAAACAGGCACAGTCCATGCAATTGGTGCAGGTTTGGTTGTTGCAGAAATTCAGCAGACATCGGATATTACATATCGTTTGTACGATTTTGATCGTATAGATGCAAACGGAAATAAAAGAGAACTTCACGTAGATTTAGCACTTGACGCGATCAACTATAATAAAGTAGATACGCAGAAAAAATACAAGTCTACAGCAAATACGTCAAACACAGTTGTTGACTGTCTGTATTTTACAACCAATTTTATTCCGTTAGAAGATAAAGTTGAAGTTTCTAAAACTGGCGAAACTTTTACGGTTTATATGTGTATCGAAGGTGATTTTGAAATACAATACGATGGTTTTAAACAAGCCTATAAAAAAGGAGATACAGTTTTGGTTCCAGTCGCGATTAATGCATTTAATTTAAGCGGAAAAGCTTCTATTTTAGAAATTTACATTTCATAGCATTAAATTTGAGGATTATGTGTACTTTTGCAAACGCAAATTAAAATTATAATAAAAATGGCAAACGTTAAAAATTTAAAGAAAGACATCAACTTCGTATTAGGAGATATTATTGAGGCAGTTTACTTGTTTGAGATGTCAACAACAGGAAATCCAACTCCAGAAACGAATGCTTTGATCGATGAAGCTATTGTCGCATTCGATACTTTGATCACAAAAGTTAACGCAAAGAACGTTGAAAATAAAAAAGCACACTTCAAACAAATCAATGTTGAATTAGAACAAACTGCTAATCAATTGATTGAAAAAATCAACGCATTGTAAGCAAAAAAAAGTGTAAAAAAGTGCAAATTTATTTTGGGAAAACGAAAAACCGCTTTATATTTGCACCCGTAATGAGGCCGATGTAGCTCAGCTGGCTAGAGCAACTGATTTGTAATCAGCAGGTCGTGGGTTCGAGTCCCTCTATCGGCTCAACGGAAACCATCACAGAAATGTGGTGGTTTTTTTAATTATAGAGAGAGGTGTGAATTTTTTTTTGGAATATTAAAAAACAATTTTATCTTTGCACCCGAAATAAACGCCGATGTAGCTCAGCTGGCTAGAGCGACTGATTTGTAATCAGCAGGTCGTGGGTTCGAGTCCCTCTATCGGCTCAAAAAACCATCACAGAAATGTGGTGGTTTTTTTTTGCTCAATTTTGAAGATTTAAATTTGAAGTTTCAAGTTTCAAGTTTCAGATTTCAGGTTTCAGGTTTGTCGCGGAATGTAAAATTGGCATAGCTCCTTCAATCTTTAGATTCTTTTTAATTTGGAATTTGAATTGAAAATATAGCCCGCGGTTTCAACCGCGGGTAACGTATTGTAATTGTATCGCCTTCTAATTGTTAAAAACCATTGGGAATATTCTTTTATCTTATTATGTTTTGAAGTGTATTGGAATTTGGAATTTATTTTTTTTGGAATTTTAATTCTCCATATTAACTTTAAGAATATTTTTCCTATGTTTGTTAGATAACCTAAAACATTAAAACTAATGGAAGAAATTTCAGCATTTGAAAAATTTGAATTGCAGTTAGACTCTGCGGCAAAAGACTTTTTAAAAGAAACAGCTAAATGGGCTTATTTCTTATCTATTATCGGTTTTATCGGAATCGGATTTTTACTTTTAATCGCTGTTTTTGCAGGAACAATCTTTTCGGCTATGGGAAGTACAATGCAAGGAATGGGAGGCATGGGAGCATCTTTTGGAGCGACGATGGGAGCGACGTATTTTTTAATGGCGACCCTTTATTTTTTTCCAGTTTACTATTTGTTTAAATTTAGTTCGAATGCAAAAAAGGCATTCAAGGATAATGATTCAACGGCTTTGACAGATTCATTGGGCTATTTGAAATCGCATTACAAATTTTTCGGTATTTTAATGGTTATCCTTTTAGGGATCTACGCATTGATATTTGTATTTGCAATTCTTGGAGGTTTGATGGGAAGATAATTCAAAATCAATATTTAGAGATATAAACAAAAAATGCCCTGATAATTCAGGGCATTTTTTATATAAATAACATTAGGAATTATTCTGGTGTTTGTGCTGGTTGCTGTTTTTTTAAGTCGCCAACATATTTTGTTAGTTTCTTTCCGTAAAAAGATTTAGCTACTTCTGGAGTCATAGATTTTTGAATAGTATCTAAAAATCTCAAATTGATGTCGTAGATCTCTGCTAAAGCAATATAAGGTGCTACTTCATGATCTTTATTGTTTAAGGCAAAATTTGTTGCGTACAAGTATTTTCTTTTGATATTGTTTTCTTGTAGTTTAGTAATACTGTCTACCGCTTTTTGATCTTGTCTTTTTATTGCTCTAAAACGAGGTTCAACCAATGAAAGATTCTCGTCGATGAAACGACCGTTTATTTTTGCATACTGCTCGTATAACTCTTGATTTTTTGATCCTGTAATTTTAGCACCAGAAATGTAATTATCTAAGTTCGTTTCAATAGTAATATTTCCTGGTTCAGCAAAGAATAAAATATTATTGTCTAATGAATTGGTTACACCGCGATCTAAGAATAAATACAGCATTTCTGGAGAATCTAATGTGATATTACTTTCAAAAGCAGAACTGCCATCTATTTTAATACTGTCAATTGCGACAAGTGATGTATCAACAATTCTTTGGATGTATAAAGTTCCTTTTTTTAGACCTTTTATATTTCCAGTAATATGTACGTTACCAGTAGTTTCTTTTTTGCCGCATGATGCAAGTAAGACAAGAGTAACAAAAGCAATTAATGTTTTTTTCATTGGTGGGTTATTAGATTTTGGGTGCAAAATAAAGAAAATAGTTTAAATGTTTAGAGGTCCCAGTTTTATTTTTATAAAAAAAATAAATCCCAATCTTTTTATAAATTGGGATTTAAAGTATAGTAAGAAAAGGTTTTAGAAGGAAAGATTAAATGAGGTGCCGTTTTCGTGTGTGTAAATATAAAAAGAATCACAGGTGTCATTTCCATAATCAACAACGCCGTTCAAAATACCTCCTTTAATTTGTAATTGTCCTTTCGAAATAAAAAGACAGGAATATCTCTTAATTAAAGTTTCTTTTACTGTCAAAGTCAAAGTCGTTCCATCGGCGACGGTTACGGTATGTGTTCCCTCTGGAATCTCATAAACATTGTCTGTTAGAACAAAAGGAGTTTCAACACCAGCAGTTTGTTTCGTAGTGTAAATTCCAGAATTATTATATACTTTTCCTTGGTTATCTGTAAGTTTACCATTTGTTACTTTTCTAGTCCATTGCGGTATTGTCGCCGCAGTTGTAATATTGGTATATTCTATCGTTCCTTCTAGTTTTATACCGCTCATAGAATAATCTATTCTTTCAATAGTCATTTTGTTGCCTGTATTAATTATTGGTCCAGAAAGGGTAATTTTTAGTTTTCCCTTTCTAATTATATTATTATCCGTGCATCCAGTTCCGAAATCTACTAGAAATACTTTAGGGTATTGTGTTCCGTTTGGTGTTGTAACTGTGATAGTGGCACATAAGCCAACAGGAGTTTCGGCAGTTTTTGCTGCGGCAGGAGTTGAGGTTACAAACAGACCCGTATTAACATCCATTTCATTAGCGGCGTCAACAGCAAGTGAAGCGCCAACTGTAGTTATGTCTGTTGAGGTAGTGTTTTCGTTATTGTCGCTTGAACATGAAACGGCAATAAGTGTTGCGACACAAATAGTTGTGACTAAAATAGCGGTTTTTTTCATAGTGGTATTTGTTTTTAGGTTAGATAAAAAAGGCATTCAAATGTAATAAAAAAATGAATCGCAATAAAAAATCCTGCAATGGTTTAACTGCAGGATATTATAACGATTTTACGAAAGAAAAATTATAGATAATAATTTGATTATGAATTGTATGTAAATATTAGACTGATTTGTAATAATCACTTTTTGCCTTTCTGATTTTTTTATATTCTTCCCAATTAAAACGATTTAAAAAGTCGGCAACATTTTGTGCACCGCGAATAAAAAGATCAATTTTGGCATCGTCGGTCAGATTAAAATTTAACCAATTATGACTTCCAGTGTCAATGTACCCAATTAAGTTTTTGAAATCTGGGTTTTTTTCTTAAAAACTCAGCATCATAACCATATCTCGCTGTGTCGAACATTGAACTTATTAAATTGGGAAATTTTTCATTTTTGTTGATCTCATTTTTATCGTAGCCGAGTTTAATTCCAAAAGTTGGTGAAGCAGGAACATTAAGATTTTCGTGGAAAATATCAATTGGAAAATTTGAAATAATTCCTCCGTCCATAAACATAACTTCAGATGGGACAGAAGTGCGCAAACAGGTTGCCTCGTTCCATTTATTCCAAGCATCAACTCCGGTTGGAATATTTTTAATTTTAAAAGGAGTAAAAAACAACGGAATCGACATTGATGCGCGGACAAAATCGGCTGGATTTTGGACTTCTGGATTGGAGTAAAACAAATCCATCATTTTGGGAAAAACAATTTTACTTTCGGTAGTAATATCGGCGGCGATTATGGCCATTTCGCTCCAGTGATCTACACGTTTGTACTCTTCTTTGTCGCCGGAATTGACTTTATTTATTCGATATAATTTATTTTTGTCCGAAACTCCTTTCTCTCTTAATGCTTTTAGATCAGCATAATTTTTTATTCCTTTTTGAGAAAGTAAATTGGTCATCCATTGATGAAAATTATTTCCTGGATTTAAACCCAGATCATCTTTAAAATTATCGACAACCTGATAGCCTTTTATTATTAATTTTAGGTTTCCGGCATCACTCAATAATGCATCGATAAACTCCCGGGCATCGCGGTCTCCATCTACAAAATCATATAAATTTTTGTTGCATAGACAATCTAAAATCCATTCAGATTTTTCTACATCGCAAGTTCCTGCGGTACGCCATCAGCATTGTATTGATGCTTCCAGCCGAAGTTCCCGCTAAACTTAGAAATCGGATTCCCATTTTTTCCAAAACATAAACATATCCAATTAAGGCAATTCCGAGCACGCCATCGCCTTCCTGTACAAGATCTACGTATTGGTAGTTGTTGTTGTCTGTAATGTCTGAGAATTTTTTGTTTTTGATTTGATCTTTTAAATCTTTGATAATTGCTAGAATTGCCCCATTCTCTGTAAATTTTCTTTTATCCATGATTTCTAGAATTTGTATTTTTTTTTTTTAATTCATTGATTTTCAAAAATATACAAATAATTTTATTAAGAATAGGGGATAATCGCCCTTTTTTTGAAGGGGTTTTTTACAGCAAAAAAAATCCCACAAAAGTTAATTTGCAGGATTTTTAAAATATTATTTTCAGATGCTTATTTAATCATCTCAAAACTTCTTTTTACGAAAGCTGTAAGTGCTTCACCTTTTAGTAAGTTTTGCGATAATTTAGCCAAATCTAAAGCTTGTTTTACCAAATGCTCTTGATGTGTTTTATCTTCTGTATTTAAAATGCTTGACGCTAAGTCAGAATTAGTATTTACCACCAAATTATACATTTCTGGCATATTACCCATTCCAAACATTCCGCCTCCGCCTGACTGGCTCATTTCTTTCATTCTACGCATAAATTCTGGTCGCGTAATGATGAATGGAGTCGCTTGGCTGTCCATTGCTTCTAGTTGTACGCTGTAAGCTTTAGGGATATAAGCTTCTAATGACGTTTTTAAAGTTTCTTTTTCTTCGTCAGATAACTTAGAAATTTTGTTTTCGTCTTTCTTGATTAAATTATCAATATGATCAGAATCCACACGAACAAAAGTTAAGTCGCTGTTATCACCTTCAATTTTTTGAATCAAATGCGAAATAATTGGAGAATCTAAAAGCAATACTTCGTAACCTTTATCTTTTGCTGACTCAATGTAAGAGTGCTGTGCGTCTTTGTTTCCAGCATAAAGAACTACAAGTTTACCATCTTTATCCGTTTGGTTTTCTTTTAGTTTTTCTTTTAATTCTTCTAAAGTGAAATATTTATCGTCTACAGTTGGATACAAAACAAATGCTCCTGCTTTTTCATAGAATTTATCTTCAGAAAGCATTCCGTATTCTAAAACGATTTTAATATCGTTCCATTTTGCTTCAAAGTCAGCACGGTTTTCGTTAAATAACGCTTTCAATTTATCAGCTACTTTACGAGTGATATAGTTTGAAATTTTCTTAACAGCACCATCAGCCTGTAAACCAGAACGAGAAACGTTTAATGGAATATCTGGAGAATCAATTACACCTTTTAACATTGTCAAGAATTCAGGTACAATTCCTTCTACGTTATCCGTAACGTAAACTTGGTTTTGGTACAACTGAATTTTGTCTTTTGGATTTGCATATCCGAACCTAATTTCGGGAAATACAAAATACCAGTTAAGTTAAACGGATAATCTACATTTAAATGAATGTTGAACAACGGATCTTCAAACTGCATTGGGTACAATTCTCTGTAGAAGTTCTTGTAATCTTCATCAGATAATTCAGAAGGCTGTTTTGTCCAAGCTGGGTTTGGGTTATTGATAATGTTGTCAACTTCAAAAGTTTCATTAACGTAATCTTCTGGAGCATCATCTGGTTTAGGAAGTGTTTCTGTTCTAGTTCCAAATTTAATTGGAATAGGCATAAACTTGTTATACTTATTCAATAAACCGCTGATTTTTGAATCATCTAAAAACTCCAAAGAATCTTCTGCAATGTGAAGAATAATTTCAGTTCCGCGTGAAGTTTTGTCAGCAGGTTCTAAAGTAAATTCTGGACTTCCGTCACATGTCCAATGTGCGACTGGTTCGTCTTTGTATGATTTTGTAATGATTTCAACTTTTTCGGCCACCATAAATGCAGAGTAAAAGCCAAGACCAAAGTGTCCGATAATTCCAGAATCTTTAGCAGAATCTTTGTATTTATCTAAGAATTCTTCAGCGCCAGAGAAAGCTACTTGATTGATGTATTTTTCTACTTCATCAGCTGTCATACCAAGACCTTGATCGATAATGTGGATTTTTTTACCTTCTTTGTCCACTTTTACCTCGATGATCGGGTTTCCGTATTCAACCTTAGCTTCGCCAATGCTGATAAGATGTTTTAATTTTAAAGTAGCATCAGTACCATTAGAAACAAGCTCGCGTAAGAAAATTTCATGGTCGCTGTATAAGAACTTTTTAATTAAGGGAAAAATGTTTTCTACTGAAACATTAATTTTACCTGTTGCCATATTTTTTAATTTTTATTTAATGTGATGATTTTCACTTGTTCAAATAGAATACCAATTGTATTGTGAGTGACAAAATGTCGGAATGTTAATTTTGAAAGAAAATAAATAGATTGTAAAAGATATTTTAGTCTAATGAATCGTATATTTGTGGTACAATAATTGTTAAAAAGACAAGTATTAATCTATAAAAAATTGTACAAAATGAAGAAAGGTATCCTAATATGCATGATTGCCGCTATGTTTTTTGCGTGTAAATCTGCTTCGTCGACAGCTTCAACAGACACAGCGCTTTCAACTAAACTTGACAAGAAAACCCAAGTCGCTTTAAAAGGAAATTGGGTTCTTACTAATGTATCATATCCAGGTTCGGATTATATCAAAGTAAACTCATTTGATCTTGCAGATTCAAAATGTTTTATTGGAAGTACTTGGAGTTTTATTTCCAATAATAATAAAGGAACAATGGCTTTAACTTCGCCAAGCTGTACAGCATTTTCTTCTCCAATTGTATGGAGTATCAACAATCAAGGTTTGCTAGTTCTTAAAATTCTTGATGCGGGCGAAAAAGCTAAAAAAGTAAGAGATGGTTATTTACTTAAAGTTGGAGGTGTAACTGAAACTTCATTTCAGTTAATCGATAACATTAACGTTGGTGGTCAGGTTAAAGACGTGGTTTACCAATTTCAAAGAGCTAATTAATATTTAAAGATATAAAAGATGAGAAAGATAACTGTTTTAGGTTTAAGTAGTTTATTGGTTTTAACTAGTTTTTTTACTAGTTGTGATTCAGTAAAAAATGCAAATAATACACAAAAAGGAGCTGGAATTGGTGTTGTTGCCGGTGGTGTAATTGGTGCCGTTTTAGGTAATAATTTAGGAAAGGGTGGAAACAGTCGCTTTAGGTGCTCGCAATTGGTGCTGCCGTTGGTGGTGGAACTGGTGCACTTATTGGTAACAAAATGGACAAGCAAGCTCGTGAAATCGATCAAGCTCTTCCAGGTGCTTCTGTAGAAAGAGTTGGTGAAGGAATTCACTTAACTTTGAATGAAAATTCAGTTCGTTTTGATACTAATAAATCAACACTTACAACTCAAGCAAAAGCTAATTTAGATAAATTGGTTCCTGTGTTTAATGATTACGGAGATACAGATATTCAAATTTTTGGATATACTGACAGTACTGGAAAACCAGAATATAATTTAACTCTTTCAGGACAAAGAGCGACTTCTGTTCAAGCTTATTTAGTTTCTAAAGGATTAAAATCTAGCCGTTTCAAAACTTCAGGTTTAGGAATTGCAGATCCTATTGCAACAAATGATACTCCAGATGGAAGAGCTCAAAACCGTCGTGTTGAATTTTCAATTACAGCAAACGACAAAATGGTAAATGACGCAAAAGCGGAAGCTGGAAAATAATTTCTCCATAAAATAAAATATAAAAAAAGCTGTTTCTTAATTGAAGCGACTTTTTTTGACTTTAGAAATTAAACATTGTAAATTTGACCTCTCATATTACAACTCATGCTTGACATTCAAAATATATCTTTTTCGTATACAGATAAACCCGTTATAAAAGACATCTCATTTACTATTGAGAAAGGGCAGAATATTTCTATTATCGGCGAAAGTACTGCGGGAAAAGTACGCTCCTTAAACTGATTTATGGTTTGTATAATTTAGACGAAGGAAAGATTTTTTACGGAGATAAACCAATCTTGGGACCAAAGTTTAATTTGATTCCGGGAATGCCGTATATGAAATATCTGGCGCAGGATTTTGACTTGTCTCCTTATGAAACTGTGGCAGAAAATGTTGGAAAATTCCTTTCTAATGGTTTTGCCAACATGAAAAAACTACGTGTTCAGGAATTACTGGAAATGGTAGAAATGGAACAGTTTTCTAACGTAAAAACTAAATTTTTAAGTGGAGGACAACAACAGCGAGTGGCTTTGGTTAGGGTTTTGGCTTTGGAACCTGAAGTGATTTTGTTAGATGAGCCATTCAGTCAGATTGATGCCTTTAGAAAAAATGCCCTTCGTCGTAATTTATTTCGTTATTTAAAACAAAAAGAAATTACCTGTATCATTGCAACGCACGATAGTACAGATGCTTTGTCTTTTGCAGATCAGGCAATTGTAATGCGAAATGGAGAACTAATCGTAAAAGATGATCCTGCAAAAATTTATGAAGATCCGCAGATAAAATATGTAGCTTCTTTATTTGGAGAAGTAAATGAAATTCCGACTCATTTATTATTATCATACGAAGACGAAACACATAAAACGCTTGTATATCCGCATCAATTTAAAATGGTTTCAGAATCTAAACTAATGGTAAAAATTAGAAGAACTTATTTTAGAGGAAGTCATTATTTAATTGAAACTGTATACAAAAGGCAGTTAATTTTCTTTGAAAGTGAGATCGATTTACCGCTTGAGCAGGAAGTATTTTTGGCTTTAAATTATTTGTAATTAGGGAATGTGTTAATTAGAAAATTAGATAATTTCTAATTGTTAAAATAATAAACCCGACAGGCTTCAAAAACCTGTCGGGTTTACTTTTAGAATCAAATTATGAATTTAGTTTTTTAGATATTTTTCTAAAAACTGATCTTGTTCCCAAAGCAGGTGTAAAATATTTTCTTTGGCCGCATAACCGTGAGATTCTTTTGGTAAAATAACCATTCTTGCTGGCGCACCTAAACCTTTTAAAGCTTGAAAATAACGTTCTGTCTGCAAAGTAAAAGTTCCCGGATTATTATCGGCTTCACCGTGAACTAGTAATAATGGAGTTTTCATTTTGTCTGCATTCATAAAAGGAGACATGGTATTGTAAACTTCTGGAACTTCCCAGTAATTACGTTGTTCTGTTTGAAAACCAAACGGAGTAAGAGTTCTGTTGTAAGCACCGCTTCTCGCAATTCCGCAGGCAAATAAATTCGAATGTGTCAATAAATTGGCTGTCATAAATGCGCCATATGAATGCCCTCCAACAGCCACTTTTTTACGATTAATATATCCTAATGCATCAACGGCATCAATTGCGCTGTATGCATTATCTACCAATTGTGAAATAAAATTGTCATTTGGTTCTGTCGTTCCTTCTCCAATAATTGGAAAAGCGACATCATCTAAAACAACATATCCTTTGGTTACCCAATAAACAAAAGATCCATAATATGGAAACGTAAATTCATTTGAGTTTTGAGTTGTCTGCGAAGCACTATTTCGGTCTTTGTATTCAGCTGGATAAGCCCAGATTAATAAAGGAAGTTTCTCTTTTTTTGCTTTATCATAACCCGCAGGAAGATATAAAGTACCCGAAAGTTCCAATCCGTCTTTACGTTTGTATTTGATTACTTCTTTGCTCACATCTTTAATACTTTCAAACGGATTCTTAAAAGTAGTAATTGGAGTTAAGCTGTTTTGCTTTTTAATATTTCTAAAATAATAATTCGGATATTCTGTTTTTGACTGAATCTGAACAAGAACTTTCCCCGATTTAAAATCCTCAATTTCTAAAATTTCTTCTTTTTTGTCTTTGTATGATGAAGTATAAATGCGCTTTGTTTTCAAAGTTTTAAAATCAAATTCATCAATAAAAGGAAATTGGCCTTCTTTAGTGTAGCCATCACCAATTCTGTAAAGATTATCTTTTTCTATCGCTAAAACATATTTGTTGTATTCATTTTTTCTAGTTTCAAAAGTACCGGGATCAGAATAGGCATCCTGAGAATTTCTATCTGTAATTACTTTTGGAAGCTGACTTGGGTTTGAAGGATCTATTAAATACGTTTTAGTATTTCTAGTATCATACCATTCGTCTTTAAGAACAGCAAGATTTTCATTTCCCCAAGTAATTCCATCGAAACGCTGTGGTGTTTTTACCAATGAAGAAGGGTCTTTGTCAAAAGGAGCATCCCAAAGAAAAACCTCGTCTCTAAAATCAACTTTATTCGCAGGATTTCCTTCGTCTAAAGCAGTTACAAAGCATAAAGTTGCCGGTTTGTCGTTTCTCCAGCTCATTTCGCGTTTTCCTTTTTGAACCGCCATGAAACCTTTCGGCATAATTTCGTTCAATGGAACTTCGTTTACAACTTTAATTTCTTTTCCTTTCACATCATAAACAGTGGTTTTAAGCGGAAATCTATTTAAAGGAACAACATACGAAAATGGTTTGTGAATCGTAGTCAGCATAATATAATTACCGTCTGGAGAGATTCTTTCTCCAGCATACATAGCGACTTCTTTAAATAAAATAGCATCTCCATTTAATTTTACTTTGTATAATTCAGATGTGATACTGCTTTCAAAATTGGCTTCATCATTTTTGTTTTTCAACATATCAGGATAAGTTCTGTTTTGAGACTTTTCTCCAGAAGTATTTGAAACAATTGGTCCTGTTGGTAAATCTTTTTTAGAATCTAAAAGAGGCTGTTTGTTTTTTGGAAGTATTTTCACCAAAATCGTTTCACTGTCTGAGAACCAGTTAAAAGGATTTCCTAAATTAGCATTTACTGTCGCTGTGGTAAGTTTCGTGGCTTTAGCAGCGAGCAATATCTATAACCCAAAGTTCAACACCAGAATTTGCAGTGTGAGAAAATAAAATTTTCTTGTCGTTTGGAGACCAAAGGATATTTGTAATTTTTGGATTTTCTGGCAGACCTGCAACCTGAATTTCTTCTTTACCGCTTATTTTTCTCAGTTTAAGATTGTTGATATAAGTTACCGTACTGGAGATATTAGTAACAGGATTAATTCTTAAACCAGCTAATCGAACTTCATCCTGATTTAAATCATCAAGAGTTTTATAAGTGTTTCGATACATTAAAAGCATATTTTCCTTTTTTGTATCCATAGATACTGTTGGCGCTCTTTGATAATCTGCTAGATCTAAAATAGATTTGGATGGTTTTTGGTAAGTTAGATTCTCTTGGGCAAAAGAATAAAAACCACAACTAAAAAGTAAGAACAGTGTAACCTTTAATTTCATAATTTAAGTTTTATCGGGTTTAAAATGGTATTTAAAATGTTTGTCTTTGATATTTACGGCTTGTTACAATTTAAATCGTATTTTTCATTTTTAGCAATAAATATATCTAAAAGTTTTTAATTTGAGAACTAATTGATTTCAAGCAGTCTTATAATTAAATTATATTAAATTGCCAATAACGAAAAAAAGAGTAATTTGTACTCTTATATTTTAAAGTATACGTAAATTTGCAGTCTAAATTTTCAAACAAATAACAATACAATATGTATCATTCAAAAATAACAGGCTTAGGATACTATGTTCCTTCAAATGTTGTGACAAACGATGATTTGTCTAAAATCATGGATACCAATGATGAATGGATTCAGGAAAGAACAGGAATTCAAGAAAGAAGACATATAATTCGTGGAGAAGATACTACAACCTCAATGGGAGTAAAAGCGGCCAAGATTGCAATTGAGCGTTCTGGCGTTGCTAAAGAAGATATTGATTTTGTGGTTTTTGCTACCTTAAGTCCAGATTATTATTTTCCAGGACCAGGAGTTTTGGTACAACGAGATTTAGGTTTACGAACTGTTGGGGCTTTAGATGTTAGAAACCAATGTTCTGGATTTGTTTATGCTATTTCTGTTGCAGATCAATATATTAAAACGGGAATGTATAAAAACATTTTAGTAATTGGTTCTGAGGTTCACTCTACAGGCTTAGACATGACGACCCGCGGACGTGGTGTTTCGGTAATTTTTGGAGATGGAGCAGGAGCGACTGTTTTAAGCCGTGAAGAAGATTTGACAAAAGGAATTCTTTCCACACATTTACATTCTGAAGGACAACATGCTGAAGAATTAGTGCCGCAGGCACCAGGAATGGGAGCACGATGGGTAACTGATATTTTGGCTGATAATGATCCAAATGACGAAAGTTATTACCCGTATATGAACGGACAGTTTGTATTTAAAAATGCTGTAGTTCGTTTTGCAGAAGTAATCAATGAAGGATTGGAAGCAAACGGTTTGCAGGTTTCAGATATCGATATGTTGATTCCGCATCAGGCCAATTTGAGAATTTCGCAGTTCATTCAAAATAAATTTAAATTGACAGACGATCAAGTTCACAATAATATTCAGAAATACGGAAATACAACAGCAGCTGTCGATTCCGATTGCTTTAACTGAAGCTTGGGAAGAAGGAAAAATCAAATCTGGAGATACTGTAGTTTTAGCGACTTTCGGAAGTGGTTTTACTTGGGCAAGTGCTATTATTAAATGGTAAAATAAATCATCATACATTATATTTTAAGGCCTGCTTCATTTTTGAAGCAGGTTTTTTTTATAATTTTGTTTGGAGTCATTGCGAGGAACGAAGCAACCGCATTTAGTTTTTTGCGCCAGCAACTGTGCCTATTACCTCACGGTTGCTTCGTTCCTCTAACGACAAACTATAATAAATGTAATATTTAATGAAAAAAAATCAACTCGAAATAGCTTGTTTTAATTACGAATCGGCACTTATTGCTCAGGAAAATGGTGCGGACAGAATCGAACTTTGCGAAAACATGAAACTTGGCGGTACAACACCAAATTCAATATTGGTAGTAAAAGTACGGGAGAGTTTAAATATCAAAATGCATGTAATTATTAGGCCTCGAGGCGGTGATTTTGTTTATTCAGATGAAGAACTTACAGAAATGAAACAAGATATTAAACAATTTAAAAAATTGGGAGTTGACGGTTTTGTTTTCGGAATTTTAAAAGAAAATGGAAAAGTCAATAAAAAACAGAATAAGGAATTAGTGCATCTGGCACATCCGCTTTCTTGTACTTTTCACCGAGCTTTTGACGTTGTAAAAGATGTTGAAGATTCACTTGAAGATGTTATTGAATGTGGTTTCAAAACAATTTTAACTTCGGGTCAGGGAATCAATGTTACTGAAGGAATCTGGACTTTAGAAAAACTTCAAAAACTAGCCGGAGATAGAATCGAGATTATGCCTGGCGGCGGTTTGAGATCTTCAAACATAAAATTATTACAAGAAAAATTGGATCTGACTTTTTATCATTCATCAGCAATCACGAACGATTCTGAAACTGCAAATCCTGAAGAAATAAAAGAGCTTCGAAACTTTTTATAAATTCATAAAATAAAAAAAAAGTCTGGAGTGGCATCTCCAGACTTTTCTACAAATTATTCAAAAATTATAAAAAAATATTTAAGAAAGGCAATTAGAACATACCGCCCCCGTCTTTATTAGTATTATCTTCTCTTTGTTTACGTTGTAAATTTTTGATTTTTGCTCCTCCAAAATTATACGTTAAACCTAGATAAACAGTTTGGCTTTCCCAACCAAATTGACCTGTTTGAGGATAAGGATACATGGTATCAAAAGCATATTTCATAGTATTGAAAACGTCGTTGAAACGTACACTAATGTTCATTTTGTTGTCTAACAAAGTATAACGTGAACCAATATCCATTTTATACATTTCGTGGCTGTTGTTTTGAAGCCCGTCTACAGCGCCTCTATAGAATCCAAATGCTAAGAAACTTAAACGTTTGTTTACTTTAAAGTTTGAATTCATACGTCCGTTGAAAGCTGCAACAGTAATTTTTCTTTCTAAAGGATTACTCATTTTTGTTGCCGGATCATATAAAAATACAACACCTTGCTGGTTGATGCTTGAGAAATCTATAGAAGGCTGGATATCCCACCACTTTGTGATTTTATAATTAAAAGAAACTTCAAATCCGTATGCTGTATTATGATCGTAGTTTGTAAATGTCATAATTTGTTTGTTTCCATCTGGATCTGTATCGTCTGGATATAAAATTCTGCTGATTTGATCATTTATACTTCTCACAAAAACACCAGCTGTAAAGCTTCCTTTTTCAAGTGTTTTAGTGTAATTAACTTCAACAGAATTGGTAAACTGAGGTCTTAATTCAGGATTTCCTAATGATGTTACTAATGGAGTAGAAAATTCACGAATAGGTTTTGTCTGCTCTAAACTTGGGCGGTCAACACGACGGCTGTAGCTTAATTGCAATACGTTTTTCTCATTTAAGTTATAAGTTAAATATGCAGAAGGATATAAGGTAATGTAGTCATCATTAAATTTTTGGAAACCAGAATTTAAATTCGCAACAACTTTGTAACTCTCAAAACGAGCACCTAACTGATAGCTGAATTTTTTGAATTTTTGACCAAATGTTACATAAGCCGAATATATATCTGTATCGTAGGTGTAATTAGAAGTTGGCAATTCTGCAAGAGTGTTTCCAGTAATGTAAATATTATCCGTTCTTGTAATTCTGGCTTCGGCACCTGCTTCTAATGTTGTTTTTTCATTCAACGGATTTACGTAATCTACGTTTACAGTGCTTAATTTTCTTGTACCGTTAATATAATCATCATAAATAGAATTGTTAGATGTATTGTCGATATTTATAACCTGTGTATCAAAAGAAGCGTTTTGAATTTCTTTAGTATCACTATAATTTCCTTCAATATCTAAAGTGTGCCCTTCTTTTTTAAAGATATGTTTGTAAGCCAAATTATAAGTTCCGGTTGTTTCTGGACCCCAATATCTTGATTTTTGAAAAATGTTGGCAATATCAGAATCCAGTACATTATTGTAATAAATATCTGTATTTACATATCCTTTTCCGTTAGATTTGTTTTGGTTTGTATAAATAGACAAAGTGTTATGATCATCAATTAAATAATCCATTCCAATTTTATATAAGTAAGAATCATTATCGTTTATTACAGCAATGTTTTGAACAATATCTTGGTCTAATCTTTTGATGAATCCATCATTATAATACGTTCCGAAATTTTGTCCCACATTTCCAAAGAAATTTACTTTTCCAGTTTTGTAGTTCAAATCTAAAGACTGATTGTATTTTGTCGTTTGTCCAAAAGTAATTCCGCCGCTGTAAGTTCCGTTAAAACCTGTATTAGCATTTTTGTGCAAAATAATATTGATTATTCCAGACATTCCTTCTGGATTGTATTTTGCACTTGGATTCGTAATCAACTCAATTTTTTTGATAGAAGTTGAAGGAATTTGTTTCAATAACTGCGCTGGATCAATATTAGATGGACGTCCGTCAATTAGTACACGAACATTATCATTTCCGCGAAGCGAAAGTTTTCCGTCCTGATCTACATTCACAGAAGGAATATTGTTCATAATGTCTGATGCCGAAGCTCCAGCTGTTGTTAAATCTTTACCAACGTTAACCACTTTTCTGTCGATTTTTTGTTCGATTGTAGAACGTTCGGCAACAATGTTTACGCCTTTAAGTTGCGTTGCTTCTTCTTCAAGAGAAACATTTACAGTAGCAGATTTTTTGTTTTCACTTAAAAGAATAGAACCAATAAATTTTCTAAAACCGATATATTGAATTTCGATTGTATAGTTTTTTAAAGCGATGTTTTTAAATGAAAAATCTCCATTGTCATCTGTGTTAACTCCAGAAACTACTTTTCCATTTTCTTTAAGAGAAACTGATGCATAAGAAATAGGTGCATTGTTTGACTTTTCTGTAATTTTTCCAGAAACGGTTCCCGTATTCTGAGCTTGTGCTGTTGCGATTACCCCCAATAACGCGAACAGAAAGAATTTTAATTTCATGATTTCCTTGTTGATTATTTTGATTGTATTGATTGTTTTGATTTGATTGATGATTGATTTTGTTCGTTTTTCTTTTTTTTGGTGCTTCAAAATGAATTTGAAGTCTCTATTAAGACTCCTTTGCGTTTGATATGTTACAAGAAATTGTGAAAAAAAACACAAAAAAAATGTCACGCCTTGTTTTGTAAGAGATTAAGCTTTTGATTTTTTGATAATTTTGACAATTGAAAATCATGCATTTTTATCAAATTCAAATTCTTTTCTTGAATTTTATATGTTTTTGATTTTCTCTAATTGATGAATAAGCAGTATCTTTGCTCACTTTAAAATAAGTTTACATGTCATTACCACAAATTCTTACACCCTCTATACAAAAAGCAATACAAGCATTATTTGATGTTACTGTTGATAAAATCGAGTTTCAAACTACCAGAAAAGAGTTTGAAGGTGATATTACAATGGTTATTTTTCCACTGCTGAAAGTGATTAAAAGCAATCCGGCTGAATTGGGAAATCAAATTGGAAATTATTTAGTTGAAAATGTTTCTGAAGTAGCGCGCTTTAATGTAGTTTCAGGTTTCTTGAATATCGTAATTTCAGATAGTTATTATTTAAATTTCTTTAATGGAATAAAAGATAATAAGCAGTTTGGATATGTAACTCCAGATCCTGCAGAAAAAGCAGTGATGGTAGAATATTCTTCGCCAAATACCAACAAACCTTTACACTTAGGACATGTTCGTAATAACTTGTTAGGATATTCTGTTGCAGAAATTCTAAAAGCTTCTGGTAAAAAAGTATACAAAACACAAATTATCAACGATAGAGGAATTCACATCTGTAAATCGATGCTGGCTTGGGAAAAATTCGGAAACGGAGAAACTCCTCAAACTTCTGGTTTAAAAGGAGATAAATTGGTTGGTAAGTATTATGTTGAGTTTGACAAAGCGTATAAAACGGAAATCAATGGCTTAATTGAAACTGGCAAAACAGAAGAAGAAGCCAAAAAACAAGCGCCTATTATTATTGAAGCACAAGATATGCTTAAGAAATGGGAAGCAGGAGATGAAAAAGTAATTTCGCTTTGGAAGAGAATGAACCAATGGGTTTATGATGGTTTTGCAACAACTTATACCAATCTTGGCGTTAATTTTGATAAATATTACTACGAAAGCAATACCTATTTATTAGGAAAAGATGTAGTTCAGGTTGGTTTAGATAAAGGCGTTTTTGAAAAAGATCCAGACGGTTCGGTTTGGATTGACTTGACAGATGAAGGTCTTGACCGTAAAATTGTATTACGTTCTGACGGAACTGCAGTGTACATGACGCAGGATATTGGAACAGCAATTCAACGTGTAAAAGATATGCCAGATGTTGGAGGTATGGTTTACACGGTTGGGAATGAGCAAGATTATCACTTTAAAGTGTTGTTTTTAATCTTAAAAAAGTTAGGTTTTGACTGGGCTTCAAGCCTGTATCATTTATCATACGGAATGGTTGATTTACCTTCTGGAAAAATGAAAAGCCGTGAAGGAACTGTTGTAGATGCAGATGATTTGATGCAGGATATGACAGATACAGCAAAACAAATTTCAGAAGATTTAGGAAAACTTGATTACTATTCTGATGAAGAAAAAGCGAAATTATACAAAACAATCGGTCTTGGAGCTTTGAAATATTATATTTTAAAAGTAGATCCTAAAAAACGTATTTTGTTTAATCCAGCAGAATCTGTAGATTTTGCAGGAAATACAGGGCCGTTTATTCAATATACTTACGCAAGAATTCAATCGATAATCCGTAAAGCTGATTTTGATTTTTCTTCGAAAATTGAAATCGAAGAACTTCACGAAAAAGAAAAAGAATTGGTAAAACAAATCGAACTTTTTCCAGAAGTAATTCAAAACGCGACGCAGAATCACAGCCCTGCTTTGGTTGCAAACTATACTTACGATTTAGTAAAAGAATATAATTCATTTTATCAATCCGTTCATATTTTAGGAGAAGTAGATTTGACTAAAAAAATATTCAGAGTACAGCTTTCTCAAAAAGTAGCCGAAGTAATAAAAGTCGCATTTGAGTTATTAGGAATTGAAGTTCCTGAGAGAATGTAATTAGAAAGATAACATATTTAGAGAGCCGGTAATTATTTTAATTACCGGCTCTTTTTTTGATTTTAATTTTAAAATCAGATCTTATTTTTGGGCAGAAGTTTAGGAAAGATAAATTTATTATCAGTAAAATGTTAAGAATTTTGGTGAATGAATTTTCGTGTAAAAAAGAATTGATATTAGTTGTAGATGTCATTTTTATATTTATGTTTACAGTAAGAAATTTATGGATAATAATAGCTTGAAAAAGCCTATTAACACTAGCGTTTCCAGTTTTTTTTCTGATTTAAAAATAATCGAGGAAGCCGAAAATCGTAAGAGTAAGCAAAATTTTAAACCCAAAAACATGATTAAAAAAACTTTACTATTAATGATGCTGTTTTTTGCATTTACTGCAATGAATGCACAAGATTTAATTTCTCCATCTTATGGATTTTCTCACAACAAAACAGCTTACATCACTTTAACTGATGGAACTGAACTTAGCGGAACTATTAGAGATATTGACAGAGAAAAAGGATTGATTGAATACATTAAATTGCAAGATGCGACTGGAAAAAAACACAAATTGAAACCAGAAGATATTAAGTACATGTATTTGCCACCAAGCGGACTAGATAACTTAGGTAAAAAATTAGATTTTATTTCAGATTATCAAAAATGGAGTGATGATAAATTGAACCAAGAATACATCAAGGAAGGTTATGCATATTTCGAAACTGCTGATGTGAAAATTAAAAAGAAAACTTCAAAATTACTAATGCGACTTTTAAACCCTGGATTTAGTAAAGAATTTAAAGTATACTGTGACCCATATGCAAAAGAAACTACTTCTTTAGGAGTTGGCGGAGTTAAATTTATTGGTGGAGATGCCAAATCTTACTATGTCGCTAAAAAGAATGATCCAGCTTTCTTATTAAAGAAAAAAGATTATAAAAAAGAATTCGTTCCGTTATGGCAAAGTTGTGAAAAATTAATTACAGCGTCTTCAGCAGATCCAAAATGGACTGACTTGACAAAACATATCATTACTTACTCTGAATGTGCTCAATAAGCATAAAAAGATCGGAATAAAAAAGCCGGAAGTTTTTAACTTCCGGCTTTTTGCTTTTATGCAAATAGCCCCTAAAAAAACGGAAAGTATCAGAATAGGACATATTTTATGCTAAATATTGTTAATGTTTTTAAATAAGAGATTTTTCATGTTAATTTTGCAACTTGAAAAGAATTGCAACTTAGTTTAATTACATCTTTTGAAAGGAAATCTATTAAACACTTAAGATACTTTCCTTATATTCATTTTTAACTATTTTGAATTAGTAACCCTTTTAGTAAGAAATTATAAGGATCAAAACCGCCTAAATTGATTAGGCGGTTTTTTATTTTTAAATTTTAATTTTGTAAGATTAAACATTAATTATTTATTGTTAAAAAGAAATAAATTCTTGTTAAAATTAATTTAATTTTATAAGTTGCGCCCCTAAATTCAAACAAACTATAATGAAAAGAAAAATTAAAGGAATACTTATTCTAGTTTTTATTCTTACAACGCAATTATTTTTTGCACAGGAAAGAACAATCTCAGGGATAGTGTCGGATGCATCTGGACCAGTGCCAGGAGTGAATGTCTTGGTGAAAGGCACTAGTAATGGTGTACAGTCAGATTTTGATGGAAAGTATAAGATAAAAGCAAAAACAGGTGATGTTTTGGTTTTTTCTTACATGGGAATGAAAGACCAAATGGTTACTGTAGGTAATTCGTCTGCTGTAAATGTGAAAATGCAGGATAATAGTGAAGAACTAAAGGAGGTTGTGGTGACTGCATTTGGAGTTAAAAAAGAAGAAAAGAAAATTGGATATGCAGTTTCAAAAATTACCTCTGATGAAATAAACAGGTCTGGAGAACAAAATGTGATGCAGGCGTTGGCAGGAAAAGCCGCAGGTGTTCAGGTTATTGGTTCTGGAGGAACTCCTGGAGCTTCTAGTAAAATAATTATTAGGGGAGTAAACACAATTAAAGGAAATTCAGACCCTCTTATCGTTGTTGATGGTATTCCTATTGATAATGCTACAAGTCAAACTAGTGCTGGAGATAATCCATTTAATGCAAACTTATCAGGTATTAATAATTCTAATCGTGCTTTAGATATTAATCCGGATGACATAGAAAGTGTATCGGTATTAAAAGGCCCGGTCAGCTCGCTTTATACGGTGAAAGAGCAGGTAACGGAGTTATCATTTACACTACAAAGAAAGGTAAAAATGGAAAAAGTTTAGGAATTGATTATTCAACTTCATTAGCTATTGATCAAGTAAGTCAATTACCTGCGAGACAAAATAAGTATGCTCAGGGAACAAGTGCATCTGCTGTTTCGGTAAGTTCAAATACGCCTCAAAGCTGGGGGCCTTCAGCGGCATCATTAAATATACCTATGTATAATAATGTTAAAAACTTTTTTCAGGAGGGTTTAACTTTTACAAATAATATATCTTTTTATGGAGGGAATGAAAAAGCCACTTATAGAGCATCCTACGGTAATGTTACCCAAACGGGAATGATTCCTGAAACTGGTTTGAAAAGAAATACCTTAAGAATTGTTGGTGATTTAAAGCTAAATGATAAATGGAAAACAGGAGGTAGTCTGCAATATACTCATACAACAAATACTTTGGCACAAAACGGAAGTAACTCTTCTGGTGTAATGTTAAGTTTACTGCGTTCTCCGGGCAATTATGATTTGAGAAATTACAAAGATGAAGTAGGTAATAATATGAACTATTTCTCTTCTTACGATAATCCATATTTTACAGTTAATGAAAATGCTTCAACTAGTGATGTAAATCGTGTTTTTGGAAATATGTATTTGACATATACACCGTCTGTTTGGTTATCTTTTACTGCAAAGGGAGGGATTGATGCTTACTCTGATTATCGAAGACAAGTTTATGCTATTTCATCTAATGGAGATAATCTTGCAGGAATGGGAGAAGTTGCTTTTAATAATATTAACAATAAGCAATTTTATGGTGATTTTATAGCAACTGGTTTATTTCCTTTAAAATCAGAATGGTTAAAATTAAATTATACAGCAGGACTTAATTTACGTTCTTCACAAAACACAGATGTATTTTCTAGAGGAAAAGAACTTGCAGTAAGAGGTGTTTATAATTTATCAAACGCAACACAATTATATGCATCAAACGCTGAATCTAATATTATGTCTAGAGCATTGTTTGGACAATTAGAATTTGATATAAAAAACCAGCTTTTTATTACAGGATCTCTCAGAAAAGAGTGGTCTTCTACATATGGTTCAGAGGCAAATAGTGCATTATTCCCTGTCGCTTCTGCTTCATGGGTTGTTTCTAGTTCATTTGATTTACCAGAGTGGACAAATTTCATGAAACTAACATATGGTTATGGAGAAGTAGGTATTGCTCCGCGACCGTATTACACAGTTAGTACCTATTCACAGCCATTTATGACTGATGGTTTTACTGATGGATTGAGTTTTCCATACAATGGTGTGAACGGAATGGGAGTTTCAGGCGTTTTAGGAAACCAGCAATTGAAACCGGAGAGAGTATTAGGGCATGAACTTGGTTTCAGTTCTAAATTTTTAGATAGCCGTCTTTCGTTAGATGTAAATTTATATTATAAAACCTCTAAAGATTTATTAATAGAATTACCGTTGCCACAATCGAGCGGATTTGCTGTTGTGTATCAAAATGCGGCAGAACTAGTAAATAAAGGTATTGAAGTTGAACTAGGTTATGATGTTTTCAAAAAAGATAAACCGTTTCAATGGAATGTTAATTTAAACTGGTCTAAAAACGAAAATAAAGTCACTGATATTTCTGGAAACTTAGATGAAATTTCTATTGAAACAGCTTTTGGATCTATTGGATACTACGCTGTTAAAGGTCAGCCTTTAGGTAGTTTTTATGGTACAAAATGGAAGCGTGATGAAAATGGACAAAAAATAATAGGAACTAATGGTTTGCCAATTATGGCAGATGAAACTGGAAACCTAGGTAATTCTGCTCCAAAATGGACTGGAGGAATTAGAAATACATTTACATACAAAAGAGTTACTTTATCCGGATTGCTAGATTTTAGACATGGAGGAGTTGTTTACAACGGGACATTGGCAAGATTACATAATTTTGGTGTTTCAGCGACTTCTGAAGATAGAGAACATAATTATATAATTGAAGGTGTTAAAGAAGATGGAACTGTAAACAATATTGAAATTTCAGCTAAAAATTATTACCAAAAATATTTAGGTGATGGCGGAGGGGTCGCAGAAGAAGCGGTGACAGATGTTAATTGGGTAAGATTACGCGATGTTACAGTAAGTTACGATTTTAATGTGAAAAAAATTAACGGTATAAGTTCTGCACAATTGTCATTTACAGGTAGAAATTTATGGTTAGATACTAATTATAAAGGGGTTGATCCTGAGACAAGTTTAACAGGAGCAGGTTCAAGAATTAATGGATTAGACTATTTTAATAATCCAGGAAGTAAATCATTTATAATGACTCTTAAAGTAGGGTTCTAAATTCTTAATTTTAAAAAAATGAAAAAATATATAAAAAGTATAATTCTGACTTCTGTAAGTGTACTAATGCTTAACAGCTGTCAATCTGAATTAGATCACTTTAATGAAAATCCAAACTCACCAACTTCAACAACACCATCCTTATTGTTGTCAGCAATGGAAGTTTCGACTTTTTCAACACATACAACGGGACTTATTAGAACGTCAAATATTTTTGATCAACATCTAGCCGGAACAAGTATTGGCCAATTAGGAGATATTCAGCGTTATTTTGTAAGTGAACAAGATGTAAATAATGAATGGAATACATTATATAGTACTACTTTAATGAATGGCTATATCCTAAACCGTGATTTTGTCGCTCATTATCCGTACTATAATGGTATTGGTCAGATTTTAACAGCTATCAATTTAGCTTATGCGACTGATCTTTGGGGTGATGTTCCTTACGATGAGGCTTTTAGGGCAGATCAGGGGAATAGAACACCCAAATACAATACGCAGGAAGAAATTTATGAAAGAATGCAGAGCATTCTGGATAATGCTATTGTAAACTTGCAAAAGACAGAATCAAGTAATTTTGCTCTTCCCGCAACAGATGATTACATTTTTAATGGGAATACAAAAAATTGGATTCAGATTGCTTACGTGTTAAAAGCAAGATACGCATTGAGATTAACGCAAGTTGATAGCCAAGCGACACAAAAAGCATTGAGTTATATTACCGCTTCTGGAATAAGTTCTAATAATGATGATGCCAATACTTTTTTTCCTGGTACATCAAATGGTCTAAATCAATGGTACGCTTTTAATAACAGTCGTGTAAATTACTTAAAAACAGGAGCCTATTTCGTTAACTCTCTAAAAGATGCTAACGATCCTAGATTGTCGTTTACTATTGCTAAAGATAAAAATGGTAATTATACAGGAAATGAAGCAAATGATTTAGATACTACTTCATCATCTTATATTGGTTCTGCTTTTGCTAGTGCTACTTCTTCAATTGGGCTGGTAACATATGCTGAGGCAAAATTCATAGAAGCTGAAGCGAAATTTAGATTAGGACAAGATGCAAAATCATCATTGCAAGATGCCGTTTCAGCTTCTGTACTAAAAGTTACAGGTAGTACTCCAACAGAAGATTTCTTATCTTCAATTACTTCAACAGTTAATTTAGAAACAATTATTAACCAAAAATATATTGCTCTTTTCTTAACTATGGAGCCTTATAATGATTACAGAAGAACAGGTTTTCCAGCTTTGGTGCCAAATCAATCATCAAATACAAAGACAATTCCTGTAAGACTTCCAACTCCATCTGATGAAAGACAATACAATCCGAATGCAACAGTAGTGAGTAACGTGACAACTAATGTTTGGTGGGATAAGAATTAAAAGAAAATACTAAGCAGTTGATGTACTGAACAAAAAAAGCCGGAAGTTTATGAAACTTCCGGCTTTTTTATAACAACTAATTCTAATTATTTAACAAATTTGTCAATGATTTTATCTGTTTCTGCTTTAGCAGTATCTGGTTTTAAATCGAACAATAGAGAGTAAAGTGCTTTTCTGTCAACTTTAGCTTCTAAGTTTAAATCTTTGTGTCTGTCGAAAAGAGTCTGCCATTTGTCACGAACATTTTTCCAGATAACATTATTTGTCGCCCACCATTTTTGACCAGCTATACATTTAATATCTGGAACTTTAGTGTAAACATCAAATCCTTTTTCTTGTGCTAACAATATATCTTTTCCCGCATCGTCACGAACCAATTTGTCGTTATCTTGCTCATGATTCCATCCTGTAGCAGTGATTTCGTGAATGTTTCTTCTTTTTAAAACATTATAATCGTTACGTTTTGTCTGCTCTCTTCTTGGAAGCGGTGCATCAGCAACGTTTTCCCAATAATCTTTTCCATCAACATGTACCCAAGTCGAAGATCCTTCATATCTCGGACTATCATCTACCTGATATACTTTTTGAGTCCATTGCCCTTTAACAGCTTTTTTGTCTAATTTTTTGTATTTCCAAGAAGTTCCTTTGTCGAAAGAATATAAGTCTGTGTTTTCATATAACCAATCTTGTCTCCAGTGTTTAATGATCATATCATCACTTACAATAAGTAAATGTCTGCATTACGATTTTGTTAGGAGTATCTTCTAATAATTCTACCCATTCTAAAGCAGATTCATGTTTCGTCTCAGATGGCTTATAAGTAAGTGTGTCTTTTGGGTAGGAGAATGTCTCTGTGAAGTTAAACTTCACTTCATAACAACCACACATAGATTTAATTGATTTTATGTCTTGTTGTTTTTTGTCCTGACTAAAACCAAGACCACATGTTAAAGCCATAGCGGCTGACAAAAAAAGGCTTTTGAAATCATAACTTATTGTTTTGTTTTTTAATTTTTGCAAATATATAAATTTAATTTAGAACAATTAAAAATAGTTATATATTTGCATCTATTATTAAGACTGAATAAAAATAATGAAAATAAAATTTACCCGTTTTGCTGGACTTCTTTTTTGTGTATGTGCTTTTGGGCGACAAAAAGATACTATTAATTCGCAGGAAAAATTATCGGAGGTTGTTGTTACGGGGCAACTAGAACCGCAATCTATTAAGAAATCGGTTTTTAATGTTCGTGTTATTTCAAAAGAAGATATTAAGCAGTTGGCAGCAAATAATTTGTCAGATGTTTTAAACCAATATTTAAATATTAGTGTTCGAACAAGCGGAAGCGACGGTAGATCAACAGTTTCAATGTTTGGATTAGACGCTCAATACTTTAAGATTTTAATCGATAATATTCCATTAGTAAGTGATACGGGAATGGGAACAAATGTAGATTTAACGCAGGTAAACCTTGACGATGTTGAACGTATCGAGATAATCGAAGGTTCAATGGGAGTAACTCATGGAGCAAATGCGGTAAGTGGTATTTTGAATATTATTACAAAAAAAGGCGGAGGCTACAGATGGCAGATTAGTGCAACGGTTCAGGAAGAAACTGTTGGTAATGAGTTTGCTTTCTTTGATAAAGGCAGGCATATTCAATCGGCTAAAATAGCGCATAATTTTAATGAAAATTGGTTTGTAAATATTGGTGGAAATAGAAATGATTTTGCTGGATTTTATGATGCTAAAAAAGGAAAAGATTACGGTTTAAATGACGGGCTTCGTGGATACGAATGGCTTCCTAAAGATCAATTGGTTGGAAATGCTATGATAGGATACCAAAAAGATAATTTCAGGATTTTTTATAAGTTCGATTACTACGGAGAAGATGTGCATTTTTATAGTTCAACTCTAATTCCGCAGGATAATTACCCTTTTCCAGAGACATATTTTGCGAATGATAAACGTTATTTAACTAACCGTTTTTATCATCATTTAAATTCTAACGGAAAACTTTTTTCAAAGTTGAACTATAATGTTTCATTATCACACCAAAAACAAGAGCGTGATGTCGAAAAGTTCAATTATCAAATTGAAACAAAAGATGAGTTTGCTAATGACAGACAAACCTATCAATCGAAAGAAGTTTTTTATTCTACTGGAACATTAAGTAACTTTTTTAATAATCCAAAAGTTGATTTTCAGTTAGGTTATGAAATTACAAATGAGAACGGATTTTATGATGCAACGGCAGGTACTTTTAAAGATGATCAGCGGCAATTGACAGATATACGAAAGAGACTAGAAAACTATGATATTTTTTCAGTTGCTGAAATTAGTTTAAGTGATAAATTTTCTATTCGTCCTGGTCTTCGCTATTCAATTCAGTCAAATTTTGATAATCAATATGCAAGTTCGTTAGGATTAAGATACCTTTTTCAAAGAGGATTAGAAGCAAGAGCTTCCTTAGGGAAATCATATCGTACTCCTAATTTTGACGAACTCTATACTTATTTTGTAGATTCTAATCATAATCTTCAAGGTAATCCTGATTTGGTTCCAGAAAATAGTACCTCATATGAGGTCAGTTTCAAAAGATCCTGTGCATTAGGTTCAGGAGCACAGATTGCGAATAACCTAGCAATAACTTATATGGATGTCGATGATAGAATTGATATGGTCTTAACTCAGGTTACTCCAACTCAAAATTATAGATATGTAAATATCAATAAATATAAAATGTGGAATATCTCCACCTCAGAACAATATACTTATAAAAATTTAACTGCAAAAATTGGTGTCGCGGTTGTCGGAATTTCTAGAAAATTAGATTTAGCAGACATTGAATTTGACATCTGACGATAAATTTTTGTACTCGCTTCAATTGAATTCTAGTATTTCTTATAACGTACCAAAGTGGAATACCTTGTTTGCTGTTTATTATAAATATAATGGTGAACAACAACGATTTGTTGCAGGAAGTGATACAGATGGAAGTGCTAAATTCTTTTTGGAAGAAATAAAACCATATAGCTGGATGGATGCTTCGATTAGAAAGACTTTCTTTAAAAACCAATTTGAAGTTACGGTTGGCACCAGGAACTTATTTGATATTACAAATGTTCAGTCTGTTCGAAATGCAGGAGGCGACTCAACAGGAGGAGCACATGCAGCGGGAAGTACAGATCTTTTACTAGGTTACGGTCGTTCCTATTTTCTTAAGCTTACATATAATCTAAATTTTAATTAATAAATAAATCCAAATGAAAAAAAACTTTATTTTAATTTTGTCCTTTGTTTTACTTGCATTTACAGCTTGTAACAATGATGATAGTGATAATAGCGGTGCGTCAATTTCTGTTGCATTTGCTGAGACTTCACAGCACGTAACTAGTGCAGAAACTACCGTTCAGGTAAAATTCTCTGCTCCTGTACCTTCAGCGGGTTCCCTGAACATTACATATACAACGACAGTCGCAACTTATACAACAGATTTTACTACTGTGCCAGCATCTAATACAGAAAAGACAATTGTTGTACCATTTGAACAAAATGCAACTTCTGTAACTTTTACTTTTAACAAAGTAAAAAATGCAACGGCTGATGAAGTGAAAAACGTAATATTTACTATTGCTAGTGCTTCTAACGGTGCAAATATTGCCGGAAACAAAACAACTCAATTAAACTTTAATGAGACCGCATCTTTAGGGACAGCTTTGGCTCCTGAAGTTGGTGGTTCATTACAGCAAAATCAAGTTTATGTTGATTTAAGTACTGGAAAAATGACAACAGTTTTAAGAACTTCTTGGGACTTAGGATTTTACTCTGGAGCAAGTTTTAAAATTGTTTTAAACAGCTCTTTAAAAATGTCTGCAAAACAACTTACAAGTACTAATATTGATGAAGTTCAAGTAGCAGATGAGACAATGATAATTAATCAAGGTCAAGGAAACTCGACTCAAATTGACGATCCAACAGGAGCATTTAGTGGGCGTGATGCTTTTAAAACAGCTATTGCAGAAGTTTCTGCAACTGATTCTGAAAATAAAGTATACTTAATTAATATGGGTAGTAACCCAGCTACTGTAAAACCTGTTGCAGGATCTGAAGGGTCTGCTGGAGGAACTTCTAGAGGATGGAAAAAAATCAGAATTTTAAAAAGTGGTACAGACTACAAAATTCAATACGCTGATATTGCTTCAACAACTCACGAGGAAGTTATTGTATCTAAAAATAGTGCTTATAACTTCACTTTTTTTAGTTTATTAGATAAAAAACAAGTTAGTGTAGAACCTCAAAAAAATCAATGGGATCTTAATTTTACCACTTTTACAAATATTATTCCAGGTGGAACAACTCCATACTTTTATCCAGATTTTGTTTTGAATAATATAAAAGGAGGTGCGCAAACCTACCAAGTACTTAATAGCGCATTTACATATGATGCCTTTACATTAGCAAATGTTGATAGTACTAAATTTACTGAAGATCAAAGAAATATTGGTTCAAACTGGAGAGGTACAAGCGCAGTTGGTCCTGATGGAAATCCAGTTTCTCAATTTGTATTAAGAACAGATCGTTTCTTTGTAGTAAAAGATCCAGCTGGAAATATTTATAAATTGAAATTTACTGGTGGCGCAAGCGAAACAGGAGAAAGAGGATTCCCTAAATTCCAATACACATTATTGAAATAATTTTAAAATGAAAATCTAAAAATTATAAAGATTATTTCATTCTGAAATTATAATGCAACGCATTAAAATTTAGTTAATCATTAGCTTTGTTTTTTTTATTTTTTTGATTTAGAGGTTAGATTTATCTAACCTCTTTTTTTTGTTCTACTTTCTTGTTAAAATGAATTAGAAACAAAATGTTATTCTATCTTTGCACAAATTTTTCGTGCAATAAATTAACGATAACTTAATTGGTTTAATTTTTGTACTGCAGTTCTTCATATTTTATAATTATTAAGTGAATACAAAATCTTATTTTTTTCAGTCTTTTGCAATCGTAGCGTTAGCGCTGGTTGCCTTTATTGGATTCAAGCAAATCCTTCCAGACAAAATATTTTCGGAGAGTAAATTAGATTCTAAAAACATATTAATAGATAGTCTGCTTTTAGAGTCTGTGGCTAAAGATTCGCTTTCTTTAGATGACGATAGTATTGCCTGCAAGCGAAAGAAAATTAAACAATCAGAAAATTGTTTTTGATGAAACGGAAGGAATCGAATTTCCTGCAGAAACGTTTGAGAATTATAAAGGATATCAATACCTGATTTCTTTTTATGAAAAATTATATCAATTAGAAAAAAATCCACAGAATAAAGTTAGAATCGCTTATTACGGAGATTCTATGACCGATGGGGATTTAATCGTTCAGGACGTTCGTAACAATTACCAAGAACGTTTTGGAGGAAATGGCGTTGGCTTTGTTCCAATTACTTCAGAATCTGTCGCTTCGAGAGGTTCTGTAAAATCTACTTATTCTAAAAACTGGAAAACACAATCGTATTTGAATGTAAAAAAACCAACAAGTCCATTTGGCGTTAACGGACATGTGTTTTTTGCAAATGATCATTCAAATTCAACTTGGGTTCAGTATGAAGCAGGTTTGAGCAAATATTCTACTTCTTTAGATAATGCCACTTTATTTTATGGACGTTCATCTAAAACTGGGAAAGTTAATTTTATTGTTGGAAAAGATACCATTAAGAAAAGCCTTTCTCCGAATAATTTAGTGAATACTTTAAAGGTTTCATCTGGAAGTTTAAAAGCATTTAAGGCAAATTTCGTCCATGCAGATTCAATTCCGATTTACGGATTTAATTTCGATAATGGAAGTGGGGTTCACGTTGATAATTTCTCTCAGAGAGGAAATTCAGGACTTCCAATTTCAATGTTTAATGCCGACGTAATGCAGGCTTTTAATAACAATCTGAAATACGACTTGATCATTCTGCACTACGGAACAAACGTTTTGAATTACGGAACCAAAAATTATTCTTGGTACGAAAAAGGAATGACCAAAACCGTAAATAAAATCAAAGAATCATTTCCAGGAGTTTCGATCCTGATTGTTTCTACGGCTGATAAATCGACTAAATATGAATTGGAAATGAAAACCGATTCTGCAGTAGTGCCGTTAATGAAAGCGCAAAAACATTATGCACTGGAAACCGAGTCTGGATTTGTGAATTTATACACCTTAATGGGAGGCGACGGTTCTATGATAAAATGGGTTGATGAAACGCCGGCAAAAGCCAATAAAGATTACACGCACTTTAATCAGCGTGGTGCAAAAGCCATAGGTAATTTATTGTATGGACAATTAAATAAAGGATACGAGGAATATAAAGTGCTTAGAGAAAAAAGAGATGCTGGCGACGCTAAACCAAAACCAGTAAGAAGAGCCAGACCAGATTCCGTTTCCGTAACAAAAGACAGCGTATGATGAATAAACTTATTGTTTTCTTTTGTTGTCTTTTTATCTCAACAAATGAGAAGACTTCAAAAACAGATGTACATCCAATACCCAAAAGTATGATTCAGAAAGTGGATACCGCGACAACTGATGCGCCTTTAGAAGGTCAATTTTATAATGCGAAAGTATTAAAAAGTTTTTTTCAGAAATTGGAAGAAAATGAAGATCAGAAAAAGCAAAAAATCAATATTGTACATATTGGAGATTCGCACATTCAAGGTGACTTGATGACGAATGAAATTAGAAAAAAATTTGCGACAAAAATTTGGAAATGCTGGGCGAGGTCTTGTGTTTCCATATCAATTGGCAAAAACAAACGGATCTTATAACGAACGTTTCAAATCGAATCGTGGTTGGGAAAGTTATAGAAATATTTATCCTTTTAAAAATAATCCAGTTGGTTTAAGCGGTATTGGACTTTGGAGAGATTCTGGCGGATTTGTAATGGAAATGGACATTAAAGATCCCGCATATAAATTTAATACCATAAAAATTATAACGCCTCAGAATCAAGATATGTTTGATTTGGCTATTTCTTCTAAGGTTAATTCCATTCAAACAACAGAGCGAAAAGTTATAACCCATAAAATTAAAAAAGGCGAAGTACTTGGGAGCATAGCAGACAAATACAATGTTTCGGTTGCAGAAATTAAAAGAGACAATCGTTTAAAATCAAATAATATTCGGGCTGGGAGAACTTTAAAAATCGCAACAAACGAAACTAGGGCAAAAACAATTTCCATGTCTGAGTTTGTGCCTTTAGCAATAGAATCAGATTCTTATTCGCACTATTACAATTCGGATAATGCTTTAAGCCGCATTTTCCTGATTCCGAATAAAGAAGCTTCCAATTATGAGTTAAATGGACTGGTTTTAGAAAAAGATGCTCCTGGAGTTATTTACAGCGGTATTGGCGTAAATGGAGCCAAGTTTTCAGATTATAATAAATATCCATTATTTTTTGAACAGTTAAAAGCATTGCATCCCGATTTACTTGTTTTTTCACTCGGAACAAATGAAAGTTACGATCATCTGGACTCCTCAAATTTTATCAAAGAATTGCGAGAGTTTATAAGTAATATTAAAGCCCAGAACATTGATGCGCCGATAATAATCATGACACCGCCGCCATCTTTGCTCAGAAGAAAACCAAATACTTATATTGATGATTACACCAAACAAATTATTGATATAGCCCAAAAAGATGGTTTTGCAGTTTGGGATTTGTACGATGAATTTGGAGGAATGAGCGGTATCAAACAATTGAAAGCACAAGGACTAATTGGTCCAGATTGGGTTCATTACTCTAAAAAAGGGTACGAAAAACAAGGAAACTTGTTTACAGAGGCGTTTTTAAAAACATACGATAATTATAAATTAAAGAAGTAAATTGACAACAATAGAGAGCATTAATAATTGGTTCGTCCAAAATTTTGGTGTAATTACAATAGAACAAGTTGAAAGTTGGTTTGTATACAATCCAGACGAAAAACTTTTATTTAATACCGGCTTATTTTTAGGCCTATTTTTGGTTTTCTATTTTGTGTATGGTTTTCTACGCAAAACATTTTATTTGAGATTAACTTATGTTATTCTCTTTTCGTTATTCTTTTACTATAAATCAAGCGGAATTTATTTCCTGCTGTTATTGCTTTCTTCAGTTGTAGATTATGGTTTGAGCCAGATTATTTATAAAGAAAGCAGAGACGGTGTAAAGAAATTATATCTGGTTATAAGTGTAATTTTAAATTTAGCCCTTTTGGGTTATTTCAAATACATGAACTTTTTAATTGTGACATATAATGATATGTTTCATGGTAATTTTGCACTTCATAATGTTTTTCTTCCTGTTGGAATTTCGTTTTATACATTCCAATCGATGAGTTATATTATCGAAATTTACAGAGAAGAAATCAAGCCGACAAAAAATTACATCGAATATTTATTCTTCGTATCCTTTTTCCCGCAGTTAGTTGCTGGGCCAATTGTTCGTGCAAAAGATTTTTTACCTCAGATTTATCAAAAATTAAATTTAAGCAAGCAAGACGTAAACAATGCTTTGTTTTTAATTATTGGAGGTTTAATTAAAAAAACAGTAATCTCAAATTACATTTCGGTAAATTTTGTCGATCGTGTTTTCGATACACCGTTGAGTTATACATCGTTTGAAAATTTAATGGCTTCTTACGGATATGCCATTCAAATTTATTGTGATTTCTCTGGATATTCAGATATGGCAATTGGTATTGCATTATTACTTGGATTTAAATTGCCTGAGAACTTTAGAACTCCGTATAAATCAACTTCGATTACAGATTTCTGGAGAAGATGGCACATTTCACTTTCCACTTGGTTAAAAGACTTTTTGTACATTTCTATTGGAGGAAACAGAGAAGGTTCTTTCGCTGGATATTTATTTCCAAGTTTATTCTTCTTTGGATTATTACTTTGGGGAATGGCAAATTATACAACGAGTATAATTCCATTGATTGTTGCATTTGGAAGTATTTTACTTTTCTGTTTATCATTTTTACTGTCAAGCAAAAGAAAACAAACCTTGGTAACCAATTTTAATTTGTTTACCACAATGCTTTTGGGCGGTTTATGGCACGGAGCAGGGGCACAGTTTATCGTTTGGGGAGCACTTCACGGATTAGCATTAGCGGTTCATAAAATATTCATGGAATTTTTTCCATCTAAAAAAGAAAGCAGACCGAATTTCTTATGGAGATTTTTCTCTATTCTAATCACCTTCCATTTTGTAGTTTTCTGCTGGATCTTTTTCAGAGCAAGAGATTTCGAAACAGCTTTACAGGTAATTAATACTATTGGACAATTAACATTTGAACCAGAACTTTGGAAAACAATTGTTTTAGGTTACAAAAATGTATTCGGATTAATGTTGTTTGGTTACGTTTGGCATTTCTTACCAGAAGTCATTACAGACAAAATGAAATGGACATTCGACAGAACACCATTATTAATAAAAGCAATAATTTTAGGTTTCGTTTACTGGATAGTTTACGCAACAGCAGTTGCCGGATCACAGCCGTTTATTTACTTTCAGTTTTAATTTTTAAGGTTCAAAGGTTCATAGCCACAAAGGCACAAAGGCGCAAAGGTTTATTCTTTTTGCGCTTTTTTTTTGCTTTTGCCACAAAGACGCTAAGACGCTAAGACGCTAAGTTTTTTTCTCTCGCAGATCTCGCAGATTTAGGAGATTTTTTATTCTCAATCAAAAAATAATCTGCAGAATCTGCAGAATCTGCAGAATCTGCGAGATCTGCGAGAGAAAACTATTCGTTTCAGTAATTCGAGGAATTAGTGTAATTGGCAACCAAAAATCTTTGTGCCTTAGCGTCTTTGTGGCAAAAAAAGGGCTTAAATAAAAATTGCCTGAAATATCTAATTAGATTATCTTTGCACTTCAAATAAAGAAAATAATATGTTTGATAATTTAAGTGATAAGTTAGATAAAGCGTTCCATATATTAAAAGGACACGGTAAAATTACAGAAGTAAACGTTGCCGATACCTTAAAAGAAGTTCGTCGTGCCTTACTTGATGCCGACGTTAACTTTAAAATTGCTAAAGATTTTACAGCAAAAGTAAAAGAAAAAGCAATTGGTCAGGACGTTTTAACCACGCTTCAGCCAGGACAATTGTTGGTAAAGCTGGTAAAAGATGAGTTGACAGAATTAATGGGTGGAGATGTTGCTGGTATTAACTTGTCAGGAAATCCAACTGTTATTTTAATGTCGGGACTTCAAGGTTCTGGTAAAACTACTTTCTCTGGAAAATTAGCTAATTTTTTAAAGACTAAGAAAAACAAAAAACCACTTCTTGTAGCGTGTGATATCTACCGTCCGGCGATGATCAACCAGCTACATATTGTAGGAGATCAAATAGGTGTTGAGGTTTACTCAGAGCCAGAAAATAAAAATCCTGTTGAAATTGCTCAAAACGCAATCAAACATGCAAAAGCAAACGGTTTTAATGTTGTAATCGTCGATACAGCGGGTCGTTTGGCAGTCGATCAGGAAATGATGGACGAAATTGCGCGTGTACACAAAGCAATTGAGCCGCAAGAAACATTGTTCGTTGTAGACTCTATGACAGGACAAGACGCTGTAAACACAGCAAAAGCATTCAACGATATCCTGAATTTTGATGGAGTTATTTTAACAAAATTAGATGGAGATACTCGTGGTGGAGTCGCACTTTCGATCAAATCGATTGTAAATAAGCCAATCAAATTTGTTGGTACTGGAGAAAAAATGGAAGCAATTGATGTTTTCTATCCAGAACGTATGGCAGAGCGTATCTTAGGAATGGGAGACGTTGTGTCACTTGTAGAAAGAGCGCAAGAACAATTTGACGAAGAAGAAGCTAGAAAACTTCAAAAGAAAATCGCTAAAAACGAATTTGGTTTTGATGACTTCTTAACGCAGATTCAGCAAGTGAAAAAAATGGGTAATATGAAAGACTTGGTAGGAATGATACCAGGAGCTTCAAAAGCCATGAAAGATGTAGAAATAGAAGATGATGCTTTTAAACATATTGAAGCAATCATTCACTCGATGACACCAATCGAAAGAAGCAAACCGGCCATCATCGACGTAAAAAGAAAAGCCAGAATCGCTAAAGGTTCCGGAACGAAAGTCGAGCAGGTAAATCAGTTAATGAAGCAGTTTGACCAAATGAGCAAGATGATGAAAATGATGCAGGGGCCAGGCGGAAAAAACCTGATGAAAATGATGGGAGGCATGAAAGGAATGCCAGGAGGAATGCCGAAGTAATAAAATTAAAAGTTTCAAGTTTCAGGTCTCAAATTAAGAGTCTGAAATTTGAAACTTTTTTCGATAAAATAAATATGAATTTCGTTTCAACGTGAAACCTGAAACCTGAAACAAAACAACTTTAAACTGAAACAAAAACAATGCGACTACTAGACGGTAAAAAAACATCTAACGACATTAAAAATGAAATTGCGACCGAAGTTCAATCTATAAAAGCAGACTGGAGGAAAAGTGCCTCATTTAGCGACCGTTTTAGTAGGTAGCAATGGTGCGAGTTTAACTTACGTAGGAAGCAAAGTAAAATCATGTCAGGAAATCGGATTTGATTCAACTTTAGTAAGTCTGCCGGAAACCATTACCGAAGAAGAACTGCTTGCTAAAATTAAAGAGCTAAACGAAGATGATAATCTAGACGGATACATCGTTCAATTGCCTTTGCCAAAACACATCGATGAGCAAAAAATCTTATTAGCAATTGATCCTGATAAAGACGTAGACGGATTCCATCCAACAAACTTTGGAAGAATGGCGCTTGAAATGGAAAGTTTTATTCCAGCAACACCATTCGGAATTATGGAATTATTGGAGCGCTACAAAGTAGAAACTGCTGGAAAACACACCGTAGTAATTGGAAGAAGCCATATCGTAGGACGCCCAATGAGTATCTTAATGAGCCGTAAAGGAAATCCTGGGGACTCAACAGTTACCCTAACACACAGCCGTACTAAAAACTTAGAAGAATATACTAAAAATGCAGATATTATTATCACAGCTTTAGGAGTTCCTGAGTTTTTAAAAGCAGATATGGTAAAAGAAGGAGTAACAATTATAGACGTTGGAATTACTCGCGTAGAAGATGCATCAAACCCAAAAGGATATGTTATAAAAGGAGACGTTGATTTTGACGGAGTGAGCAAAAAAGCATCATTTATTACACCAGTTCCTGGTGGAGTAGGACCAATGACAATTGCAATGTCGCTTAAAAATACACTTTTAGCACGTAAAATGAGAAGCGCAAAAAATCAATAATTTCGTTTCAAAATAGAATACAAAGCCTGTTCAATTGAACAGGCTTTCTTGTATTATGCGACTAAAAGTTTTCTTTCAAATAATAGTTGACTCCGACTATGATTAATTTGAATTTTTAAAAGATTCAAAAGATTTAAAAACAAGGCCTTGCATTATTTTCTGTTAAAATGGAATTTGGAATTTAAGAAAATTCTATGTGTTTAAAAAATAGTCCAAAAAAACCATTTTAATATATAATTAATAGTTTAAACTTTTGGTTCTAAAAAATAAAGGATACTTTTGCACCACTTAAAAACACTTCTCCAAATGGACGATTATTATTATTCGTTAGTATTAAATTAAGCGACTTTTGAAATTTCAAAATGCTCGCGATAAAATCCTGTATTTTGAAATGAAAGCCTTTTACACAAACAACAACGGATTGATCGAAATCCAAAAATGGACTTCTAATTGCTGGATTCACATCGAATCACCAACAGAAACAGACAAAGATTATTTATTAAACGAGCTTCAAATTCCCGAAGCATTTTACAACGACATTGAAGATATCGACGAAAGACCGCGTATCGAGATCGAAGACGGATGGACGTTGATAATTATGCGAATTCCCATAAAAAGCGGCGATATCAAAATTCCTTTTCATACCGTTCCGCTGGGCGTAATTTTCAAAGAAGATATCTGTGTTACAATTAGTTTTTATAAAACAGAAATAATAAAAGATTTCGTTGCCTATTCACAGCGCAAAAACATCGAAATCGAAGATAATTTCAATTTGGTTTTAAGATTGCTCTTATCATCAAGCGTTTGGTATTTAAAATATCTGAAACAAATCAATCAAAAAATAAAGCTGGCAGAAGATAATTTAGAGAAATCTATAAAAAATGAAGAACTGCAAGCGCCGCTTCAAATCGAAAAATGTTTTGTATTCTTCATAACCTCATTAAAAGCAAATGACGTTTTGTTTCAAAGAATCAAAAATCTAAAAGCCCACAAAGCCAATTACGATCCAGAATTACTTGAAGATGTCGAAATCGAATTAAATCAGGCGCAGGATACCGCGAATATTTACAACAACATCTTGACCGGAATGATGGATGCGTATGCATCTGTGATTTCAAACAACATGAATAACATCATGAAACAGATGACTTCAATTTCGATTATCCTGATGATTCCAACCCTGATCGCCAGTTTATACGGAATGAACGTCCCAAACGGATTAGAAGAAAGTAAATACGGAATCTGGATTCTGCTTTTAGTTTCCATTATCCTGTCAACTTTTGGAGTCTTTTTATTCAAAAGAAGAAGATGGTTTTAATTAAAACTTCACAATAGTAAAAGCCTGTTCATTAAGAATAGGCTTTTTCGTTTTATAGTTTGGGCGTGACCTTTTTTGCGAAAAGGCGCACCAATCTTTGTGCGTATGTGCGCCTTTTCGCAAAAAAGGTCGGGCTATCCGCGCTACTTCGTTAGCCAGCTTCTATCCCTCACGCGGTCGTACGAAGAGACCTAACAGGTTTTAAAAACCTGTTAGGTCTTTATAAAAAAATAACCTTTTTTATTTGCCAATTCAAAAATAATAATAACTTTGCACTGCAAAGTACTTTAATTATGAATCAACAGCACCAAGAAGATTTAGCACATATTCGTTCCATGATGGAGCGTTCTTCCAGATTTATATCTTTAAGCGGACTATCAGGCGTTTTTGCAGGCTTATCTGCGTTGATTGGTGGTATGTACGTTTATCAGTTATTTAAAGCAAACGGACTAGATTATTTTACGGACGAGCACAGAATGTATTCAGCCAATTTAGTTTCAGAATTATTTTGGATCGGAGTTCTAATTTTAGCTTGTGCATTTGTTTTTGGAATCTTTTTCACCATCAGAAAAAGCCGAAAGTACAATTTACCAATATGGACTTCGGCAACAAAAAAAATGTTATTCAATTTAGCAGTTCCTCTTTTTGTTGGAGGCATATTTTGTTTAGCATTAATATACCACGGATACTTTGGTTTAGTTGCACCGTCTACTTTACTATTTTACGGTTTGGCGCTTATTAATGCAGAAAAATATACTTTTTCAGACGTGAAATATTTAGGTTTCTGCGAACTTTGTTTAGGCTTAATTTCTTTGTTTTTTATTGGATATGGATTATTGTTTTGGATTTTAGGTTTTGGAATTTTACATATTTTGTACGGATTAATCATGTTCAAAAAATACAAATAAACCAGCCAGATGGGAATCATTGATAAACTAAATAAAGATTTTGAAAGTCGTGTCAGATTAGGTATTATGTCTATTCTGCTGGTCAATGATTGGGTAGATTTTACCGAAATGAAAACTCTTTTAAATATCACCGATGGTAATTTAGCAAGTCACTCGTCTGCACTTGAAAAAGCGGGTTATATCGAAGTAAAGAAAGAATTTGTGGGCAAAAAACCTAGAACATCGTATCAGGTTACCGATTTAGGGCGTCGTCGCCTTTAAAGAACACTTATCCTGTCTGGAAAAATTAATGAAATCCTAACTAACTCTATTTTTTTATCTAAAAACTTTGAATTGCAAAGTACTTTTAAAAATAAATTAACTAAAATTAAAATCTATTAAAATGAAAAAACATCAAATTATCGTAGCCTGTACAGCGGTTTTTATACTGCTTTTCTACAACGAATCTGTTGGTATTAATCTTTCTATTTTTGGAGTAGTACTCACACTATTAATTAGTTACTTCTTTCAGGAGAAGCTTGTAGACAGATCCCATTTGGTTTTAGTAATGACTTCTATTCTGTCTTGTTTTGCATTTGCTTGGTACGGAGATGCGGCATCATTTTTTGCTTTAGCGCTTTCAATTTTGTTTTTACAATTTAAAACCCAAGACGAAGAACTCAAGACAATACAGGTTTTTCCACTGATATTCTTAAACGGAATCACCTCTTTAGGACGTATATTTATTTTTCATCAATGGCTTCCAGAACGAAAAATTCATAATAATTTTGCAAAGAAACTTGTTGCTTTTGTCATCATACCATTTATTTTTCTAGGATTGTTCTTTATCGTTTATTCTTTCGGGAGCGATCACTTTTCTTCATTGTTTACAGATTATACTTTAGATCTTAATCTGCCTCAATTAATATTGGTTTGTGTTTTAGGATTTTATATTTCGTTTAGTTTCTGGAATTATTGGGTTCCAGACGTTTGTTACCAATACAATTCAAAACTTAATAATGATTTTGTGAATGTTTCTGAAGTAAAAAACCAAAATACATTTTCATTTTTAGATCTTGATTTCGAAAGAAAAAGTGGCGAAATCACATTGGTTTTATTAAATATTATGCTTTTGGTTTTTATAGGAACTTATAATTACGAGCAGTTTTTTGAAGTAGTAGAGAAAACAAATTTAAGCGCAGATACACACGAACGAGTAAACTCTGTAATTTTTTCGATCCTGATGGCAGTAGGATTAATCATGTTCTATTTTAAAGGCGGATTTAATTTTGATGAAAAAGCGACCTCCCTAAAAAAACTTGCTAAAATTTGGATTGTTTTAAATGGCTTTTTGATCTTAAGTGCTATAATTAAAAACTCAGAATATATTTCGGTTTTTGGTTTAACGTATAAAAGATTGGGTGTTTATGCCTTTTTGATTTTGTCTATTATAGGTTTAGTTTATGTTTTTCTAAAAATTAAAAAGCAAAAAACAAATGCTTACTTGGTAAACAATATGATTTGGTATTTTTATGGAACATTATTATTATGCAGTTTTGTAAACTGGGGAAATCTGATTACAAACTACAATATTGCTGTAAATAAATGTACGGAACCAAAATTTTTAAGCGGACTGAACTTTAATGATGATGCCCGACGCGAATACTTTTTAAAAAATAATTTAAATGGAGGCCATGATGAAAGCAGTAGAGAAGAAATGATTTTGAATTATCAGAACGAAGGATTTTTATCGAAAGCTTTGTATTATGAATTTTTGAATGAAAAGAATAAATAATAAAAAACCATCAGTGAGAGCTGATGGTTTTTGCTATTTAATTATCTCCTCTTTTTTTAAATCGGGGATCGTGTTTAGAAATAAATGTTGTTCTTCTATTTGAACTTTGGCCGGAGCTTTGATTCGAGCTTCGATTAGAACTTTGGCTCGAGCTTTGGTTTGAACTTTGATTACGATTTTCAACTTTAGGAAAACTTGCTTCTTCCGTTTTACTCGAAGGCTCAATTAACAGATTTAATTCTGTAATTTCCTCATCAGTCAAATCGCGAAAACGTCCGACAGGAACATCGAGCGAAATATTGATAATTCGGATACGTTTAAGCGCCGTAACTTCATAACCTAAATATTCGGTCATTCTTCTAATTTGGCGGTTTAATCCCTGCGTTAAAATGATTTTAAAAGTATACTTGCTAATTTGTTCTACTTTGCATTTTTTGGTAACAGTATCCAAAATTGGAACCCCATTTCCCATACGCTCAATAAAACGATCTGTAATTGGTCTGTCAACTGTAACGGTATATTCTTTTTTCGTGATTGTTTCTGGCGCGAAGAATCTTGTTTACAATATCGCCGTCATTAGTCATGAAAATTAATCCTTCACTGGCTTTGTCCAATCTCCCAATTGGGAAAATACGTTTCGGATAATTAATATAGTCTACAATATTGTTTTTAACGTCAAGATTGGTTGTACATTCAATTCCGACAGGTTTGTTAAACGCCAAGTAAACCAACTTTTCATGTTTTTCAACAATTAGTTTTCCGTCAATTCGTACTTCGTCATTTGGAGAAACTTTCGTTCCCATTTCTGGCACAGCACCATTTATTGTTACGCGTCCTTCTTCGATCAATTTATCGGCTTCACGACGAGAACAGTAACCTGTTTCACCAATAAATTTATTCAGACGTTTTAAATTCTCTTCCATACTGCAAAAGTAGGCAAAAGTTTAGACTTCTTAGAATTTTAGATTTTAGACTTCTTGGAATCTTTAGATTTTAGATTTTAAATTAGATTTTAGATTTTTCTGCAATCTTGTCATTCCTCGGAATTGACAAAAAAATGTAAAATAACCTCAAAATAAAACCTTTGTCACTTTGATCCTCTGCACCTTTGAACCTTTCAAGAATGAAAACTAGAGCTGTCAGAAGGAGTTTCTTTTCTTTCAAACATTCCGTAATCACGAACTACTGTTGCAATTCTCAAATGATAATCTTTAAAAATTCCGTTTCTTCCTTTTGCTTGCGCATGACGATGCATTTCAAGATTTCTCCATTGTTGAATGCTTTCTTCATCTTTCCAAAATGATAAAGACAAAACTTTTTCAGGATCATTCAGACTTTGAAAACGTTCTATAGAAATAAATCCTTCAATATGATCTAATTCAGGACGAAGACTAGCGGCAATATCCAGATATTCTTCTTTTTTTCCTTCGTTTGGAATAACTTCAAAAATTACAGCAACCATTTTAATTTTAGATTTTAGAATTCAGATTTTAGATTTATGGAAAACCTTTGTTCTTTTGAGTCTTTGTTATTTTGTATCTCCGGAAAAAAGAAACTCAATCACTTTTTGATACAATTCATCATCATGCATTCCGTGGCCTAAACCGCTGGTTTCAATAAATTGGCTGTTTTTCCAACCGCTTGCAATTTTTTTTCCTTCTTCAAAAGCAACAATTTTATCCGTAGTATCATGTGCAATAAAACCTGGAATATTGAATTGAGATGCAAATTTTTGTCCCGAAAAATCTTCCAGCTTAAAGTTGAAACGATTTATGAATTTGCTTTCTAAAAGGCTTAACATTTTAGTATTCAAACTCAGCATCGAAATGTAATTGTCAATTAAAGTTTTTAAATCAGACGGCGCACCAAGAATTACCATTTTTTTGATACTCGTATTGGGGAATAAATACTGATGATAAACACAGGCAAGCACCTCCAATAGAATGTCCGATAATAATAGTAGGCTGATATTTTTCTACAGCTTTATTAATGAATTCGGCATAAAGCGGTACATTAAATTCTTTACCGCCGCTTTGGCCGTGAGCGGGCGCATCAATAGCAATAATTGTACTTCCTGACTTTTGCAGATGAGGTAACGTTTTTTTCCAGCGCGAAGCATTACTTTCCCAGCCGTGAACTAATAAAATTTTAGTTTCGTTTCCTTTCCATATATAAGTTTGAAAATGATGTTCGTTGTGATGAAAAATCTCTGTTTCTGTATTTTGGAGTACTTTTGGAAGGGTTTCTTTTTTTGAACCTGCCAATTCGCGACTGGCTAAAAAGCGCATAAGAAAGTTCAGTAGCTCTTTGCGGACGAACATAACTCAAAAAGTTAATATAAGATCCAACCGATTTTAACGTAATAAAACGAATTCCTCTTTTAATTTTCAAAACTTAAATTTTATTTTATTGGTAAAAGAATATTCGCGAGGTGCTCTAAAAAGTTTTGCCACGAATTACACAAATTTACCACGAATTTTTATTCCATTTAGAAACAAATTAAAAATTAGTGAGAATTTGTGTAATTCGCGACAAAATAATGACAAAAAAAAGTCCCGATTAAATCGGGACCGTTTATTTAGAATTTTGAGAACAATTGTTCCATTTTTTCTTTTTCTTCTTCAGCTAAAGCGCTGTCAACTAAAATTCTTCCAGAGTGCTCATCTGTGATGATTTTCTTTCTTGAAGCAATTTCTACCTGAGTTTGTGGTGGAATTGTAAAGAAAGATCCAGCAGAAGCTCCTCTTTCGATAGAAACTACAGCCAAACCATTACGAACACTGCTTCTGATTCTATTGTAAGCGACTAATAATCTGTCTTCGATTTGTCCAGAAAACTCAGCAGATTTCTCAGTCAAGAAAATTTCTTCTTTCTGAGTTTCGGCCATAATTGCATCCAATTCAGATTTTTTATGCTTTAAGTGAGAACTTTTAGCATCAAGTTTTTCTTTTAAATTAGAAATAACTTCTTTTTTGTGCTCAATAGAAGCTTTCATTTCTTTAATTTGCTTTTCAGCCAATTGAATTTCTAATTCTTGAAATTCAACCTCTTTTGTCAAAGAATTAAATTCTCTGTTATTACGTACAGATTCCTGTTGTTTTGTGTATTTTTTGATAACCTCTTTATGCTCATCAATAGCGTTTTTCTTCGCTTTGATTTGCTCCTCAATCACTTCAAGTTCACTTTTCAGTTTCTCTGAACGAGTGCTCAAACCTGCAACTTCATCTTCTAAATCTTCAACTTCTAAAGGAAGTTCACCTCTAACGTTTCTGATTTCGTCAATTCTAGAGTCAATAAGCTGTAAATCATATATTGCTCTTAACTTGTCCTCAACACTTAATTCTTTCGTATTCGTCATATTCTATAAGTACTTAACTGGATTTGTATTTTCTTCCGATAAAATGATCGCAAAATTAAGAATTTTTTTTCGAAGATAATCAACAATATAGTTTTTTGTATAGCGTTCGCTCTCAAAATGACCAATATCGGCCAAAAGTAACTTGTTTTCAGCCTCATAAAACTGATGATACTTCAAATCTGCGGTCAAAAAAGCATCGGCTCCAGCCTGAATTGCATTTTTTATTGCAAAACTTCCAGAACCTCCAAGTACTGCAATTTTTTTAATTTTCTTTCCTAAAAATGCAGAATGACGAATTCCGTCGGCAATCATTTTTTCTTTAACTAAATGAAGAAAACTCTTTTCATCCATTTCGGTTTCAAATTCACCAATCATTCCCAGACCAATATTTTGATGAGAATTTTGCAGATCATAAATTTCATAAGCCACTTCTTCGTAAATATGATTGGCAAAAAGCGCTTTTAAAATTCGTGATTGGAGATGTTTTTCAAAAACGACTTCAATTTTAATTTCTTCTCCAGTATGCAGTTTTCCTTTTTCGCCAATTACAGGATTGCTGTCTTGATTTCCTTCGAAAGTAAAAAAGCCCTGTGAATTAAAACTGCAGTTGTCATAATTGCCAATTTTGCCCGCACCGGCTTCAAATAAAGCGTTCCGAACTTTATCTGCATTATCTGGAACGGTATAAGTAATTAATTTTTTTATGAAATTATTTTTAGGAATTAATATTTTAGTATTCGTTAATCCTATTGCATCGCAGAAAATTTTATTTACACCTTGAGAATGATTATCAAGCGCGGTATGAACGGCATAAATGGCAATATCATTTTTTATTGCTTTTAGAATGGCGCGCTCAACATAATTTTTACCAGTAATTTTTTTAATTCCAGAAAATAAGATCGGGTGAAAACAAACTACCAGATTACAATTTTTGGTAATAGCTTCTTCAATAACATTTTCTAGAGCATCATGACAGACTAAAACCCCGGTGCAGTCAGTTTCAGAATCTCCGACTAAAAGTCCAACATTGTCAAAATCTTCTGCATAGGCAAGAGGCGACATTTCTTCTAGAACTTTAAGTATGTTTGATATTTTCATTTGTGTTTAAGTTTCAGGTTTCAAGTTTCAGGTTGTTGAACTTGAAACTTTAGACAAATTAACAAAAAATATTATACTTTCGTAAAATGAACTTACTTTGAAAAATACTTTTTCCTTTCACTATTTTATTTAGAGCTACTGTTTATTTTTGTGTTTTTTCTTACGTGTATTAAAAAGAGATTAGTTTAAATTAATAAAATGGCGAAAAATAGAAGAATAAATGTTCAAGGAATAGATATAGTTGTATTTGAAGACGATAAAGATGATTTTATGTCTCTAACGGATATCGCCAGACATCGCGATAGCGAACGTAGTGATTATATATTGCAAAACTGGATGAGGAATCGCAGTACAATTGAATTTATTGGATTGTGGGAAAAATTTAATAACCCAGATTTTAATTCCATCGAATTCGATGGAATTAAAAGTATGGCAGGTTCTAATAGTTTTTCATTAACGCCTAAAAGATGGATTGAAACAACAAATGCAATAGGAATAACTTCGAAAACTGGAAGATATGGCGGTACATTTGCACATAAAGACATTGCTTTTGAATTTGCCACTTGGTTAAGTGCAGAGTTTAAATTTTATCTTATAAAGGAATTTCAGCGCTTAAAAGAAGAGGAAAGCAAAACAAAAAAGTTAGAATGGAACTTGCAGAGGACCATTTCAAAAATTAATTATACTATACATACAGATGCAATTAAGGAAAAACTAATTCCATTAATGATAAATATAAAACAGAAGAATTTTATTTATGCTGACGAAGCAGATTTGTTGAATGTTGCTTTATTTGGTAAAACTGCCAAGGAATGGCGTGATGAAAATCCAGATGACAAAGGTAATATTAGAGATTCGGCATCGATTGAACAATTAGTAGTATTGTCAAATCTTGAAAGTATAAATGCAATGTTAATACAACAAGGAATTATACAAGCTGAAAGGGTATTAAAATTAAACGAAATTGCTATTAGCCAAATGAAATCGCTAATTAATTCTAATGTTTTGAATAAATTGAAATAATGAACATACTTAGAAAAATACTTTTCCCATTCGCCATTTTATATGGACTCATTACAAGCATTCGTAATTTTCTTTTTGATAAAGGAATCCTTAAATCAACTTCTTTTAATCTTCCTGTTATTGCTGTTGGAAATTTAAGCGTTGGCGGAACTGGGAAGACACCTCAAATAGAGTATTTGATACGATTGTTATCAGATAAATATAAAACAGCGACATTAAGCCGTGGTTATAAAAGAAAATCGGAAGGTTTTGTTTTGGCAGATGAAAATTCGAATGCAGAAATTCTTGGCGATGAACCTTTTCAGTTTTATCAAAAATTTCCAAATGTACAGGTTGCGGTTGATGCAAATCGTACAAATGGAATTCAGCAATTACTTTCCCAGCCTAGTAAACCAGAAATTATTTTGCTTGATGATGCTTTTCAGCACCGAAAAGTAAAAGCAGGTTTTTATATTCTGCTGACTTCCTACGATGATTTGTATGCAGATGATTTTATGCTCGCCAACAGGAAATTTAAGAGAAAGCAGGAGCGGAGCCAAAAGAGCTAATGTTGTTGTGGTTACAAAATGCCCTAAAGTTTTGTCTGATGAAAAACAGGCTGAGATTAGATTAAAATTAAAACTAACATGTTCGCGAGCAGGTGTTTTTTACTTTTATAGATTATGATTCAGTAATTTATGGGAAAGAAGAAAATATTGATGTCGCTGAAATCAGATCTGAACCTAAGTTACTTTTGGCTGGAATTGCAAAACCAAAACCATTTTTTGACTATTTGAAAAATGAAAATGATGAATGCCTTACTTTTCCAGACCATCATCATTTTTCTGATGCCGATTTAGATTCTATTAAAACTAAAGCTAAAGGAAGAAAAATCATTACAACGGAAAAAGATTATGTGCGTTTAAAAGATTCAAAATTAGTTTCTCAATTGTATTATCTGCCAATAAAAAGCTCTTTTTTGAACCATCAGCAAAATTTTAATGCGACAATTTTGGAGTATGTCAAATTAAACTTAGAATCTTAATTAATCAAAAAACTTGGCAATAGTAGTGTAAAATTCATCTGGAACAAAAGGTTTAGTAATAACATCATCCATTCCGAAAGAAAGAAGCATGTCACGGTTTTCGTCAAGCGAAATAGCCGTTAATGCAATAATCGGAGTTGTTTTATCAAATTCTCGAATCAATTTGGTAGCCGTTGTGCCGTTAATTCCAGGAAGATGGACATCCATTAAAACCATATCAAAACGTTTAATCTTTAAAAGCTCTACAGCATCTTCTCCATTATCTATGATTTCACAAGTAATGTGTTTGTTTTCAAGCATTTTTCGGGTAATCATTTGATTGATTTTGTTGTCCTCGATCAATAAAATAGATTTGTTTTTCAATTGTTTGTCGTTATAAGGTTTTACTTCTTCAATTACTTCCAATGTTTCGTTATTAATTTTGAAATTTAATTTGAAGGTAAAAGTAGATCCTTTACCAACTTCACTTTTTAATTTTATTTCGCCTCCTAGAAGTTCTATTAGTTTTTTTACAATTGTAAGTCCAAGACCAGTTCCGCCGTATTTTCTGTTTACCTCGATAGATCCTTGCGAGAAACTTTCGAAAACACTTTGAAGTTTATCTTCAGGAATTCCAATTCCTGTGTCAACAATTTCGAAATAAACTATAGCATTTTCATCTTCTTGCGAATACAATTTTGCAATAACATTTACATGTCCGTTTTGAGTAAACTTTAAAGCATTATTGATTAAGTTAAGTATGATTTGGGATAATTTGGTCGGATCTCCAATTAGATTATCTGGAATAGATTGATCTATTTCTAAATTAAAATAATTTTTATTGGCTGTAGCTAACTCTTTTAAGGAGCTTTGAATGTTAAAAAGAAGTTCTTTCAGGTTGAAGCTGATATTTTCTACATCAACTTTAGTGGATTCAATTTTATTGATTTCTAAAATTTCATTAATAAAAGTGGTCAAATAATTACCAGAAAATTTTAAAGATTCTAAATATTTTAACTGCCTTTTTTTGGGGTTATCTTCAAGTAAGATATGCGTAATTCCGTTAATTGCATTCAGGGGTGTCCGCAGTTCGTGACTCACAGTTGATAAAAATTCAGATCTTGCTTTGGATGCTTTTTCTGCTTTATTTTTAGCTAAAATTAGTTCTTTGTTTTTTTCGCGAAGCAGTAAATTATTCTGATTTCTAATGATATTATTTTTGTACAAAGCGAGACTCAAAAGAGATAAAATCGAAATCAATGCAATTGCTAAAATGCTGACGAGCTTAGAATATCGATAGGTTTTGAGCTGAATTTTTTCTTCGCTTTCTCTTTTTATGGTATTATTTAAAGATTGATTTTTTTTGAATTTTTCAAATTCATTTAAATCAACTTTGGCATTTTTCAATTTCAGCAGATAATTTTCCAGCTGATAATGTTCGTTTAAATACGAATAGGCCAAGTCATAATTTTTATTCTGCTTGTAATATTGGCTTATTGCCAAAACAATTTTAGATTTTTTTTGAAAATCATTGATTTTATCATTGTACTCTATTGCTTTGTCGAAATAGATTATGGCCGAATCATTTCTTCTAAGCAGTGTTTCAATTAAACCAAGCTGGTAGTAGGAATCAACTTTAGTTTTTATAATAGAAGAATTATCGGGATGTTTGGTGATTTTTCTAAAAGTTTTGCGACTAAAACTAAATCATTATTTGTTTTCAGCGCTAACGCTTTTTGATATTCTAAAGCTTCACTGTGGTCTGCAATATTAAGCTGTTTTAGTAAATCATTTGCTTTCGCATAATAAATAGCTGCAGTTTTATAATCGCCTCTTGCAGTATTCGTTACTCCAATGTAGTGCAATGCCAGAACTTTGATACAGCTTGGTTTAATTGTATCGTATAAAGAAACTGTTTTGTGGAAGTTTTTTAAAGCGACGTCAAATTTTCCCTGATTGTAATAGATTTTTCCAAGCTTTAAAGTCTGATTGGCAAGGTTTTCTGTTTTTCCGTGTACTTCGCAAAAATTGATAGATTTTTGGGTGTAAAGAACTGCCTGATTAAACTTTTTATTGTTAAGATTGTTGTTAGCCAGTTTGTTATAATAGGTAACGCTATCTGTATTCTTTTTGGTTTGAGAATACAAAAACGTGGTAAGAAAACAAACAACAATAAAAAGACAGTATTTCATGTATGGCAATGCTTTTACAATGAACCTTATTTTTTACTTATTCTTAAAATTAAATCTATTAATCTTGATGAATAGCCAATCTCGTTATCATACCAGCCTACTACTTTTACCATTTTATCGATAACTGAAGTTAACTGTGCATCAAACAAACAAGAATGTGTATTGCCAATTACATCGACCGAGACAATAGGATCTTCGGTGTAATCTAATATTCCTTTTAAATTTGTTTTTGAGGCTTCTTTAAATGCTTTATTTATTTCTTCAATGGTTACGGCGCGTTTTACATTGAAGGTTATGTCTGTTAATGAACCATCGGGAACTGGAACTCGAATGCCGCATCCTCCCATTTTATTGTGCAATTTAGGAAAAATTTTTGTTAATGCCTTAGTCGCGCCAGTAGTTGTTGGAACAATTGACTGGGTGGCACCTCTTGCACGGCGTAAATCCTTATGGGGCTGGTCATGAAGACTTTGATCTGTTGTGTAAGAATGTATAGTGGTAATATAAGCTTGTTCAATACCGCACAATTCTTCAATGATTTTAATCATTGGCGCAAGCATTGTTTGTGGTACAGCTTGCATTTGAAACTATATTTTCAGTACCATCAAGAATACTTTCATTTACACCAAGAACTACTGTTTTTATAGTATCAACTTCAGAAGGAGCAGAAAGAATTACTTTTTTTGCACCAGCTTCTAAGTGCGCATTTAGTTCTTCATGCGTTTTATATTTACCAGTCGATTCGATAACAATGTCAATCGAATGCGATTTCCAGTCTATATTTGAGATTTTTTTTTCGTGAAAAAAGAAAAAATGCCTGCCCTCTACAATAATGCTGTTTTCGTCGTGGCTTACTGCAAAAGGTAAAACACCATGAATACTGTCATATTTAATTAAATGTGACATGGTTTTGTTGTCTGCGATGTCATTTATAGCAACGACTTCGATTTCAGGATGATTTAAAAGGAGACGAAATAAATTTCTGCCGATTCTCCCAAATCCATTAATGGCAATTCTTGTTTTCAATTATTTGGTTTATTCGTTTAATTAGGTTAATCGTTTAATCGTTGAAATCGTTTAATTGCTTAAACGGTTAAACGTACCTGCGATTAACCAATTAAAACGATTAAACTTTTTTTATAAAATATGTTTTTGTGCTTTATAAGAAGAACGAACAAGAGGTCCGCTTTCTACATGTCGGAAACCTAAATCAAGACCGAATTTTTCATATTTCGCAAATTGTTCAGGAGTTATAAATTCTTTTACAGGAAGATGTTTTTTACTTGGTTGTAAATATTGTCCAATCGTTACCACATCAACATTTGCATTTCGTAAGTCAGTCATTGTTTGAAAAACTTCTTCTTCAGTTTCACCAAGACCCAGCATAATTCCAGATTTAGTTCTGTTAATGCCTTTTTCTTTTAAATAACGAAGCACCTCTAAACTTCTGTCATACTTAGCCTGGATACGAACTTCACGCGTCAAACGTCTCACAGTTTCCATGTTGTGAGATACCACTTCTGGATTTGCTTCAACAATACGATCTATATTTCTTTCAATTCCTTGAAAATCCGGAATTAAAGTTTCAAGCGTGGTGTTAGGGTTCATTCTGCGAATTGCTCTAACAGTTTCCATCCAAATAATAGAACCTCCGTCTTTTAAATCATCTCTATCAACACTTGTAATTACCGCGTGTTTGATGTTCATGATTTTTATAGAGCGGGCTACTTTTTCAGGTTCGTCCCAATCTACCGTTTCAGGTCTTCCGGTTTTTACGCCGCAAAAGCCGCAAGAACGAGTACAGACATTTCCTAAAATCATAAAAGTTGCTGTTCCTTCGCCCCAGCATTCTCCCATATTAGGGCGACTTCCTGAAGTACAAATGGTATTTAAACTATATTTATCAACTAAACCTCTAAGTTCAGTATATTTTTGTCCAATTGGTAATTTTACTTTCAACCACTTAGGTTTTGTGGCAGGTATATTTGCAGAGACTGTTTCCATATATCAATATTCAAAGTGCAAAGATACGGAATGTAGTTTATTTGGAGATGCTAATTTGCTTTTCGTTTACTTTTCATCTCTGCTCCAGTTTTTATTCTGATTTTTTAAATTTTAAATCCCGTCTTAATCTGTTACAAATTTGGCTTTTTGAGAACATCAAAAATTCGTGCAATACTAATTTTGCTGTTAATTTAAAAGTTTGAAAAAATATGAAAAAGAGATTTATAGTATTAGGAATTTTATTTGCAGTTTTTGGTTTTAATAAGATGAATGCACAAGATGATTCTCAAAAAAAGGAATTGTCGCTTTTAGATAAAACGATGCTCGGATTTACATTTAGTGATGCCGATGCAGTAGCTATGGCTCAAAAAGGAATTGCAGAACTCGATTCAAATAATCCGATTGCAGAAGCTACAGATGGTTATGCTATTCGATTAAATCGTTTATTTGGAAAACATGCCTCCAGTGAAGGAGTTACTTTGAATTATAAGGTTTACTTGGTAAAAGATATAAATGCTTTTGCTTGTGCAGATGGAAGTGTTCGCGTATTTGCAGGTTTAATGAATATTATGGATGATAATGAATTATTGGCTATTATTGGTCATGAAATTGGTCACGTAGTAAATCATGATAGTAAAAATGAAGTTAAAGCATTTTATAGAAAAGAAGCTTTAGTCCATGCAAGCATCATCACAGTCAGATATTGTTGCGACTCTCTCAAAATCGGATTACGGAAAATTAGGAAGCGCAATGATTGATAGCGGGCATAGTAGAAAACAAGAATCTAAAGCAGATTCTTTTGCTTACGATTTTATGAAAAAAAATGGTTATGATGTCAATGCTGTAGAGTCATCATTTAGAATTTTGCAAAAAGTAAGTGAAGGAGCAGATTCCTCTTTTATTACAAGAATGAAGAGTTCTCATCCTGATGCAGGTAAGAGAGCTGATGAAGCTAAAAAAAGAGCTGTAAAAGATGGTCTGTATAAAGATTATGTACAGCAGAAGATTGTAAATACTGCGCCTGTAAAAGCAACAACTACAACTACCAAAACAGCAACTAAGAAGACAACAACAAAAAAGAAATAATATTTCATAAAAGTAAAAAAGGGTAAATTCTCCAGAATTTGCCCTTTTTTTGTATTGGTGTATGAATAATGCCTCATGTTTTACATTATAATTCGCTTAGAATTTTTATCTTTATTTGTCTAAAAAACAAGTTCTGTGTAAAATGGAATAACAATTGTTATTTACATTTGTTGTTAAATTGTAATTATAAAAACATGAAAAAGAAATTTATAATAGTAGGGTTATTATTTACTGCATTCAGTTTAACTAAAATGAATGCACAGATTAATTTTGGAGATAAAGCTATAGGAGCAGTTCAAAAAGGAGTTACAGGTTTTACTTTTAGTAACGCAGATGCTTGCTAAATTATCGAAAGAAGCGGTTGATAAATTGGATTCTGAACATGAAATTGCTGGACCTGCAGATGGTTACGCTTTACGATTGAATAGAGTTTTTGGAAAACACGTATCTGGAGAAGGATTTACTTTAAATTATAAAGTTTATAAATTAAAAGAAGTAAATGCTTTTGCTACAGCCGACGGAAGCGTTCGTGTGTATTCTGGGCTAATGGATATTATGGATGATAATGAGTTAATTGCAGTAATTGGCCATGAAATTGGTCACGTTGCAAACAATGATTCAAGAGATGCGATTAGAGCGACTTATCAAAAAGAAGCATTAATGGATGGTGTTTCTTCGCAATCAGCTACAGTTGCTACAGTTACAGACAGTCAGCTTGGTAAAATCGGAAGCGCTATTGTTGATAGTAAATTCAGCCGTAAACAAGAAGCAGAGGCAGATTTGTTTGCCTACAATTTCATGAAGAAAAATGGTTACAATGTAAATGCTGAAGAATCTGCGTTTAGAATTTTGGCAAAAATGAGTGAAGGATCTCAGGCTTCTTTTATCGACCAGATGATGAGTTCGCATCCAGACTCGCAGAAAAGAGCAGAAGATGCTAAAAAAAGAGCAGAGAAAGATGGCTTGTACAAACCGTATGTGCAAGCAAAAGATTGTAAATACTGTTCCAGTCGCGACTACTAAAAAAGCGACAATAACGAAGAAGACTACAACAAAAAAGAAATAATATTTGTTTCTATAAATAAAACCCGGCAAATTTTGAGTTTGCCGGGTTTGTTTTTTTATCCTAATACGTGAAAAGCAAGGATTTTTTGCACTTCATAAACATTCACCGATTTATTAAATTGTTTTACGATACTTGGATTTAATTCGCTGGAAACCCAAATTTTCAATTCCGCATCCAGATCAAAAGTTCCGGCGGTTTCAACGCTAAAACGTGTAACGCTTTTGTAAGCAATTGATTTGTATTCTGTTTTACTTCCGGTAATTCCTTGCACGTCAACTAATATTAATCTTTTGTTGGTGAAGATAAAAGTATCTCGAATAAGTTTAAAACCCATTTCGATTTCTTCATTTGTAGTTAAAAGCTGTCCGTATTTTTTAATTAAATCTTCTTGGCTTACAGCACCTGCATTGCCCATAAGAGCTGAAAATATTCCCATTTTTTTATTTTTTATTTAGTTAGATGAATTGACTTTACATGTAGTAAAAGTAATTGATTTTGCTAATTCGAAAAATAAAACCCAATAAAAAAGCAGAACCTAAGTTCTGCTTTTTTATTTATTATTCTACATCCGTCTTAATCGTAATTGGAAGGTTGTACATAGTTCGTACCGCCTTTCCATCTAGAATTCCCGGATTCCATTTTGTTTTTAAAGATTTTAAAACTCTAACAGCTTCTTTCCCCATTCCGTAGCCAGGATCATTTTTTACCATAATATCAGTAAGTGATCCGTCTTTTTCAACTACAAAAGAAACATAAACTCTTAATGTTTTTTCCATTTCCAATTCTGGTCTGCGGAAATTGTTTCCTACATACTTGTAGAATTGGTTAATTCCCCCTGGAAATTCAGGTTGTTTATCCAGAATTGCAGATGAAACAGGATCATTAGTAGTTGGAGCTGCCGAAGCAACATCACCATTTCCTCCGCCTCCTGTTGTTGGCATTGTGTTAGCCGAAGTTCCTGTTCCGTTAAGATTTTCTATAACTGGAGCATTGTCTTTATTAGGGGCAATTTCCGTTACAGCTTCTTCAGTTTTTGCTACTACAGGATTAATCAACTGCGTTGCGTCTGTTGTACTCGCCGCGGTTTGCTCTACTACAGGTTTAGTAGGTAGTACAGGTGGCGGCGGTGCAACAGTAGGGTCGATATTTACCACAACTAAAGGATCCTCGTAAAGAGGAGTTGTTTCAGTTGAGGGATCGCTCACTTGTGGCTTAAATTTGCTAATAAGTACAGAAGCACTTCCTAAAGCCGTTAATAACAGTAAACCCATAAATAGAGCTGTAACAGAATTTTTAGAATTCTCTTGGCGTAATTGATACGCACCGTACTCTTTGTTTTTGTTTTCGAAAACAAGGTCAATCCACTTGTTTTCATAAATACTTAATTTAGACATAATTTTTGGGTTTTAAGGTTAAGTAACTTTAAATCATACGCATAAAAAGGTTTAGGGTTGGAGCTAACAACGCAATAGTTGTAGTGTGGTAATACTTGTTTTTTAAGAATAAAAATACGAATAGTATATTATTATTTGATTAAAGATAATAAATTATCTATTACGTTCGATAATTTCTGCCAATAATTTTTTTGCTCGCAGAAGTTTAACTTTTACACTGCTCAGAGGTTCATCTATCTTAATCGCAATTTCCTGATAAGACATTTCTTGAAAATAACGAAGCTGAATTACTTCTTGGTAGTGAGGTTTGAGTTCTTTGATGCACAAAAGCAAACGGGAAAGATTCTGTTCTTTAATTAAGGCATCTTCTGCAGATGGAGTTGGGTCGGCTATATTGTAGGCCTGCTGGTCTTCGTTATCTGTGATTTCTATAAAAAGATTGGTTTTCTTTTTTCGTAATAAATCAATATAAACATTTTTTGCAATAGCAATCAGCCAGGTGTTGAATTGAAATTCAGGATTGTAAGATCCTATTTTATCAAAAGCTTTAGAAAAAGTTTCAATGGTAATGTCTTCTGCGGTGGTTTCATTTTCGGTGCGTTTGAGCATAAAGGCATACACCTCATTCCAATAATGATCTAATAAAAAAGTAAAGGCGATCTGATCGCCTTTTTTTGCTTTTTCTATTTTAGAATTTATTTCCAATATACCGGTTTTGAAAAGATATTAGTTATAAAGATATTAATTTGCGTTAATATAAGCGCTATCTCAACCACCGGAAACCAAATTTTAAGGTCGTTTTCTTTTAGTTTTCCCGCTGAACATCCAACTACTGTCCAAACAACGGTGTAACGTGTGGCTAAAATTGCTAGTACGGCAATCCATTGAAATTGAAAAGCCAGCAGAATTATAACTAATAAAAAGAAGAATAATTGTGAGATAAAGAATAATCCCAATTGCATCTTGTCAAAAAACTTATAATGTTCTGCAGTAGAGATATGTCTTCTTTTTTTGGGTAAACCATTCTTTATACGTTCTTTTTGGTTTTGAATAGGTGAAACTTTCCGGGGTATAGGAAATAGTAGTGTTTTCTTTATTTGCCGCTTGATTAATAAACAAATCGTCATCGCCGGAACGAACCTGGATATGATCGATAAAGCCATTTACATTAAAAAACTCTTCTTTTTTATAGGCTAAATTTCTTCCGACACCCATGTAAGGAAGTCCCAATTTTGCCCATGAAAAATATTGAATTGCAGTTAAAACAGTTTCAAAGCGAATAATCTTATTTAAAAACGAATTTTCTACTTTTTCATAACCTCCGTAACCTAAGACAATTGTTTTGTTCATAGTAAACTTCGAAGTCATGGCAGTAATCCAATCTTTAGAAGTTGGGTAACAGTCTGCATCTGTAAACAATAAATAATCTTTTTTGGCGACTTTAATTCCGAGTGTCAGTGCGTATTTTTTATTTCCCCAAAAAGCCTCGTTATTTTCAACTTTTACCAAACGAATATTAGGGAATTCTTTTTCAAATTCTTCAAATACTTCCAGAGTTTCATCGCTTGATGCGTCGTCAATTAAGACAATTTCAAAATCGGGATAATCCTGCTGTGCCAAAATCGGAATGTATTTTTTCACATTCTCTTCTTCATTTTTAGCGCAGACAACTACAGAAACAGGAAGTTTTTTTGCGTAATTTCTTGAGGCTTACCAAAAGCAAATTTTCCAAAAATTCCTAAATAATAGAAAAGTTGAATAAAAACAATAGCAATAAAAAAGTAAAATAAAGTTATAAGCATATAGTTTTAATGTCTGTTAATATCTGAAATTTGCGAGAACAAATGTAGTTATGAATTAGTAATTTTCAATGATTAAAGCCAATTTACTTTCGGCATTTCGACATTTCTTTTGCAACGGCAATAGACTGAGGGTTTTCAGTTTTCTCTAATTCATGAATAATATTGCTGTAATTATGGTCGTCGCGGTTTTGCGAAAGTTTTTTTGTTGCCTGAATTTCTTCAATTTCTATTTCAAAACCAAAAATCCCTCGTGCTTCACGCATTGTTTTTTCAGATAAATCTTCAACTCTAACAGGGTTTTGAGAATTAGCTTCGTATTTATCTACTAACTTTTTTAACTGTTCTACAGAAGTTTCATAATCTACAATTTTGATCCTTCCGTAAACATGCACAGCTATGTAATTCCATGTAGGTACATTTTCGTGATCGTACCAAGAAGAGGAAATGTAACTATGCGGACCAGTAAAAACGGCTAAAACCTGATCGTTTTCTCTGAAACCTTCTGCCTGCTGATTTAGTTTGGAAATATGGCCCTGAAGTATCTCTCTTCCGTCAGCATTTATTTCAAGCTCAATCGGAATATGCGTGGCGCATAATTTTCCATTAGTTTGATTAATAAGAATTCCAAAGCTATTTTCTCTTAAAAAAGTTCTGATTTCTTCAGGATTTTCATTTTTGTATAAATCTGGTGTATACATTTTATGAGTCTATTTTAAAGATTTTCCAAGACAAATTGCTTCTGGACGATCTATATATTTTCCGTAATTTGGAATTACATTGTATCCTTGTTTTTGATAAAATTGAATAGCAGTGTCATTTTTCAGCCTCGTTTCTAAAACTAAATCTCTGTATCCAATTTCTTTTGCTTTATTTTCTAAAAAAGCTAAAATCGTCTGCCCAATTTTCTTTCCAGGATATTTTGAATACATTCTTTTTACTTCGCCAAGGTTTGCATCAATTGGTCTGATTGCCCCGCGACCAACAATTTCATGCTCAATCTCTGCGGTCACAAATAAAAATTTCGAATTGTTGTATTCCCAATCTGTAAAAGAATTTTTTCCATCACTTCCAAAACGAAGATAAAGATTTGCTGATAATTCGTCGACGATTGCCAGAACTTTTTCATCGTTTGGATTGGCGATTTTTATGGAAATATTGTGTGTCATTATTTTTTTTAAAATGATTTCCTGTTGTCGCATCGAGAGTTGACTTCGACTACGCTCAGTCTGACAAAGGATAAATTTTGTGTTTTAAATCACATTCACTTCCGCTTCAATATGAATACCGAATTTTTCAAAAACTGTTTTTTGAACTTCTTTAGAAACAGCTAAAATTTCTTGACCCGTTGCATTGCCATAATTTACCAGTACTAAAGCTTGGTTTTTATGAACTCCGGCATCACCAAAACGTTTTCCTTTAAAACCTGCCTGTTCAATAAGCCATCCTGCAGGAACTTTTACTTCGGTTGGAGAAACTTCGTAAAATTTCATTTCTGGGAATTTCTGATGGATTTTTTCGAAATCAGATTTTAATAAAATGGGATTTTTAAAGAAACTACCGCTGTTTCCTAATTCTTTCGGATCTGGTAATTTACTTTGTCTAATGGCAATTACAGCGTTGCTGACATCTTTTAATGTCGGTTCTGAAATATTGTTTTTCGCTAATTCAGCCAAAATATCCCCGTAAGAAGTATTGATTTTATGATTGCGTTTGGTTAATTTAAAAACAACCGAAGTAATAATAAATTGATCTTTTACTTCATGTTTGAAAATACTTTCGCGGTAACCAAAATTACATTCGGTATTTATGAACGTTTTCATTTCCTGAGTCGCAATATTCATCGCATCGCACGAAACAAAAGTATCTTTAATTTCGGTTCCGTAAGCGCCAATATTCTGAACTGGAGTTGTGCCGACATTCCCCGGAATTAAGGACATGTTTTCTAAACCTCCAAAATTGTTGTCAATTGTATAAAGAACGAAATCATGCCAAGTTTCTCCAGCCTGACTTTCGACCCACACAAAATCGTCATCTTCTTTAATTATCTTTTTGCCTTTTAAGTCGATATGAATAACAAGAGCTTCAATATCTTTAGTCAAAAGCATATTGCTTCCTCCGCCTAAAATAAACTTTTTCTGGTTTTTGTTTTCTTCTAAAATTGTTTTCAATTCTTCAACAGAATGAACAGCTACAAATTGTTTGGCTTTGGCTTCAATACCAAAAGTATTGTAGTTTTTTAAAGAAAAATTGGATTGGATTTCCATAAATAAAAGGCTTTTTAATATAGTTCAAAAGTATGAATTATAATTTTTGTTTTTACCGCAAAGGCACAAAGTTTGCGCAAAGTTCGCAAAGCTTAGCGTTCATAGCGTAAACCTTTTGCGAGCTTTGCGGTTCATTATTTTGAAAACAACTCATGATATTTCTCTGCAATAACCTTCATATTAATGTCATAACTAGCATTTTCTTCCACAAATTTTCTATTTCGAATAATTGCATGATTTCTCGATTCAGAATTCTCAAAACACCAAATTAATTCTTCAGCAAGAATTTCGATATTATCAACTTCAATTAATTGTCCGTTTTCGCGATGTGTAATCCAGCTTTGATTTCCGGGAATATTAGAAACTACAGGATAACAATTGCAAGCCATTGCTTCAAACAAAGAAGCCGAAACTCCTTCTGTAATTGGCATGCTGATGTAAATATTTGATTGTTGTAATAGTTTCGGAAGATCGGTATTCGGAATTCTTCCTGTAAAAATAACTTTGCTTTCGATTTGTAAATCTTTGGCTAAATCTTTTAAAAACTGCAATCGGGTTCCGTCTCCAACAATCGTTAAGGTAAAATCAATTCCTTTTTGATGTAAAATTCCAAACGCTTTTAAAATAGAATCGTGTCGGTATTCAGGTTGAAGCGAACGTGTTACAATTGCTTCAATTTTATTTGAATTATTTATCGAAGGAGAAAAGAGCAATAAATCAATTCCTTTTGGGAGAACCAAAACTTTGTTCATATCAACGCCAATTTCTTTCATCGAAATTGTCATTACAGGTCCCCATGCGTGAATTAAATGTGCTTTTTTGAAAGCGTATTTCTGAATGAATTTTTTAAAAGGATATAGAATAGAGTCTTCTGGCCATAAATCTGTTCGGCCTTGCTGTGCGATTGCAATGGTTTTTGAAGCAGATATTGCGGCAAGAAAACCATAACTTGTAGTTCTTTCAGCAATAACCATATCTGGCTTTTCTTTTTTAATGATTTTTCGAATAGCAATAGGAGCGAAGAAATATTCTAAAATACGTTTAAATCTTTGATTGTTTGCCGTTTGAAGTTCCCAAGTGATAATTTCAAAATCGCCAAATTCTTTCAAGCCTTTCATCCAAGTGATAGCATCGGCGCGGTAAGATTCTCCAAGAAAAAGTATTTTTCTTTTCATTCGGTTATTGTTTTTGTCACAGATTAAAAAGATTAAAAAGATTCGTTTTAATGTTACTTCGTCCCTTCGCTATCGCTCGGGTCGTGGCGAAAAAAAATCACCTATCTCTTTAATCTGTGGCAAATAAAATGAATTCGTGTCAATTTGTGAAATTCGTGGCAATTTTATCTTTTTTATTCTTCAGTTTCTAAAGCGCGATTAATAAAATCATTCAAAGGTTTTAAAGCAATCAGTTTTTGGCTCATTTTAGAAACAAAATCTTTTTTGGTTACTTCAGAAATATCATATACTTGAGTCGCGGTATAACTTTTCAATTTTAAGAATTCAATTGCAGGATGGTCTTTTTCATAACCGCGAGGCATACTTTTAAGCGAATTGTTTTCGTTTATATCTAAATTTCCAAATTCTTTCTTAAAATCTTTGTTGTTTAAAATTTCTTCCAAATCATCATGGAAAAATGCAATTTCTTTACGAACTTTTTTCAAATCCTCAGATTCAGGAGAATAAAATCCGCCGGCAATAAAACTTGCACCTTTTTCGATATGCACATAATATCCTGCACGATTTGCGCCTTTTGCTCCAGTTGACATCCAAACGCCTAAATGAGCTTTGTAAGGAGATTTATCTTTAGAAAAACGAATATCACGGTTGATTCTAAAAGTACAGTTTTTAATTTCCAATAATTCTAAAGCAGGATCAAGCGGTTTCATCACATCCAAAAAATCACTCACCAATTGATGATAATCTTTTTTAAAGACTTCGTATCTCTTTTTGTTTTCCTGAAACCATTCGCGATTGTTGTTTTTCTTTAAATCGTCTAAAAATTGCAATGATTCTTTCGTTAGCATATATCTATGTTTTTGATTGAAGCTGTTTTTATGTTTGCCGCTAATTACACGAATTTACACTAATTTTTTAATTGCTTATCGTCCAATTTTGCCAAAGTTTTGAACTTTGTAAAAGTTTTTAATTAGTGAAAATTCGTGAAAATTTTGGCAAAAAAACTTTATAAATTAAATATTTTATAACTCTGATGTGTCGATTTTACAATCGCTTCTGTTCGTTCCGGGTGCGTGTCAGAAATAAAAAGCTGACCAAACGTTTCGCTGTTTACCATTTCTACAATTTTGGCTACGCGGGTTTCGTCCAGTTTATCAAAAATATCATCAAAAAGTAAAATAGGTTTGACGCCAGCTCTGTTTTTTCAAAAACTCAAATTGAGCTAATTTTAAAGCAATCAAAAAAGATTTCTGCTGTCCCTGCGATCCGAATTTTTTTATTGGATGCGAATCAATTTCAAAAGACAAATCATCTTTATGAATTCCGACGGTAGTATAATGAAGCACGCGGTCTTTATTTATACTTTCCTGCAAAAGCGCCAATAAATCTTTTTGGTACAAATGACTTTCGTAAACCAATTGTACGCTTTCTTCAGATCCTGTTATCGCTTGATGGTGTGTATTAAATATAGGTATAAATTGTTCTAAGAAATCTTTTCTCTTTTCAAAAATCGATTTTCCATATTCATTCAATTGTTCATTATATATAGACAAAGTGTCGTTGTCAAAAGTATGATTAAGGGCAAAATACTTCAAAAGTGCATTTCGCTGTACAATTACTTTTTGATATTGAATAAGCTGATGAAGATAAGTAGAATCTAACTGCGAAATAACGCTGTCCATAAATTTACGGCGCGTTTCGCTTCCTTCAATAATTAAATCTCGGTCGGCTGGCGAAATAATTACCAGCGGAACAAATCCAATGTGATCTGAAAATTTATCGTAAGCTTTTCCGTTTCGTTTTAAAACTTTCTTCTGTCCCTTTTTTTAAACTGCAGACAATTTGTTCTGTACGATCGTTTTTCTCCAGTTCGGCATCAATCACAAAAAACTCTTCGCCATGCTTGATATTTTGAACCGCCAGCGGATTAAAATAACTTTTTCCGTAGGCTAAATGATAAATAGCGTCAAGCACATTGGTTTTTCCAATGCCGTTTTTACCCACGAAACAGTTGATCTTGATATCGAAATCAAAACTGGCTTCGGAAAAGTTTTTATAATTGAATAATGAAATTTTGTTTAAATGCATTTTTTTAGAAGACCTTATAAAAGATAAAGTTTAAAATTTTGTGTCAATTCTTTGTTTTTTTCTTCTGCTACAGATTAAAATGATTAAAAGGATTTGTTATTTAGAACTTTAAAACCTGTGTTAATCTGCGAAAACATTGGCTAAAACAATATTTTTAGCTTTTAAAAAGTCGTTTTGAATTTGAGAGTGCAAATTATCGAAAATTATTGATATAATTGGCTTGGGAGCGGTTTGAAACCGATTTATTTTACCGCTTCCGCGAAAGGGCAGACTGAATAACAAAAATATTTTTTTTAAAATAGTGATAAAATTGAAATTTTTTACGTCGGTTTCAATAAAAATTTTATTTTTGCCGTTCACTAAATAATTTTTAAATGGCAACTTACAATAAAAGAGGATATAAGACACCAAAAGAGAAGGAAGTTAAAGAAGTTAATGAAGAAGCACAGGTAGTTATTGACGAAAAAGACAGCACTACAGCTGGTGTTTTCTCAAAATTAGATGAGACAGCTTCAAAAACTGAGGATTGGGTGGCTAAAAATCAAAAAATCATTATTGGATTAGTTGCAGGGATTGCAGTTGCTACAATTGGATATTTGGCTTACCAAAAATTCGTTGCAACTCCAAAACAAGAAGAAGCGACTAGTGAAATGTTTGTTGCGCGACAAAATTTTGAAAAAGCTGTAAACGGTGTTTCTAGCGATTCATTATACAAATTATCATTAAACGGTTCAGAAGGTAAATTCGGATTTATTAAAATCGCTGACGAATATTCTGGAACAGATGCAGGTAATTTAGCTAATTATTACGCTGGTATCGCTTATTTAAATACTGGTAAATTTGATGAGGCAATTAAATATTTAGGTGATTTTAAATCTGAAGATGTAATTTTAACTGCTTTGGCTAAAGGTGCAACAGGTGATGCTTATTCTCAAAAAAATCAGCAAAAAGAAGCTCTTGATTTTTATGTAAAAGCGGCTGAGTCTAACAAAAATGACTTTACTACACCTCGTTTCTTATTAAAAGCTGGAAAAACTGCTTTGGCTTTAGGTCAAAAGGAAGATGCCTTGAAATATTTTAATGATATTAAAGATAATTACGACAGTACTCCAGAAGCAACATCTGTTGATGCGTTGATTGGATTAGCACAATAAAAATTTTAGACTTTAGATTTAAGATTGTAGATTTGTATTTAAGAATCTATCCCGAGGCTTCGGGACGAAAATCAAAAAAACTAAAATATTACAGATGGCTACTGAAAATAAAAATCTATCAGAATACGATAAAAACACAATCCCAAATGCGAAAGACTTTCGATTTGGGATTGTTGTTTCTGAATGGAATGATACCATAACAGAAGGACTTTATACTGGTGCTTATGAAGCTTTAATCGATTGCGATGTTCCTGCACAGCAAATTATCCGCTGGAATGTTCCGGGGAGTTTTGAATTGATTTATGGAGCAAAAAAGATGCTTCAAACACAAAATGTTGATGCTGTTATCGTAATTGGATGCGTAATTCAAGGGCAAACAAAACATTTTGATTTTGTTTGTGAAGGCGTTACACAAGGAATTAAAGATTTAAATGTTCAAACTGATATTCCGGTTATTTTCTGTGTTTTAACAGACAATAATATGCGGCAGTCTATTGACAGGAGCGGTGGAGTTCATGGAAATAAAGGAACTGAAGCCGCAATTGCGAGCAATTAAAATGGCTTATATTCGTCAGCAGGCTTCTATAGCGCACGCATATAGTCAGCCCTTATTGGCTTCTGGAGCGATTCAAATTGAAGATTCGCCAAGAAAAATAGAAAACGAATAAAACACATTAGTTTTAAAAAATAGAAAACCTATACTGTGTAATAACGGTATAGGTTTTTTTGTTTATTTTATGACAGTTCTTGTTCTGAAAGCCAATCAAAATTCACTAAATTTGTACTTCTTGGTTTATAAAAACTATTCTAAACTTTAAAACTATTTTTGCTTAATGTCGAGTATTATCCAATTGCTTCCTGATCACGTTGCTAACCAAATTGCTTGCTGGAGAAGTGGTCCAAAGACCCGCTTCAGTTGTAAAAGAATTGTTAGAAAATGCTGTTGATGCAAAAGCAACTGACATTAAATTGATAATAAAAGATGCTGGCAAATCTTTAGTGCAGGTTATTGATAATGGAGTAGGAATGACTGTTACAGATGCACGTTTGTGTTTTGCACGTCATGCAACTTCAAAGATCCGTCAGGCAGAAGATTTGTTTGCTCTTGGTACAAAAGGTTTTCGCGACGAGGCTTTGGCTTCTATTGTTGCGATTGCACACATGGAAATGAAAACCAAACAAGATCAGGACGAACTTGGGACACACATTGTAATTGAAGGAAGTAAATTTGTTTCGCAAGAAGTGGCGGTTTTACCAAAAGGAACTTCGTTTGCTGTTAAAAACTTGTTTTTTAATATTCCGGCTCGTCGTAATTTCTTAAAATCAGATACCGTTGAATTTCGCCATGTTATGGATGAGTTTCAGCGTGTGGCTTTGGCGCATCCAAATATTCATTTTAGTTTTTACCATAACGGAAGTGAAATGTACAATCTTCCTGCCGCAGGATACCGCCAGAGAATTGTGGGTATAATGTCTGGTAAAACCAATGAAAAATTGGTTCCTGTAAATGAAGATACCGAAATTATAAATGTTCAAGGTTTTGTATGCAAGCCTGAATTTGCTAAGAAAAATAGGGGAGAGCAGTTCTTTTTTGTAAACGATCGTTTCATAAAAAGCGGTTATCTGCATCATGCAGTAATGTCTGCTTACGACGGATTATTGAAAGATGGTTCGCGACCAAGTTATTTCTTATATCTGCAAGTGTCGCCAAATACAATTGATATCAATATACATCCAACTAAAACTGAAATTAAGTTTGATGACGAACAAGCATTATATGCTATTTTAAGAGCATCCATCAAACATAGTCTGGGGCAGTTTAACGTAGCGCCGGTTTTAGATTTTGATAGAGATGCCAATTTAGATACGCCTTATCATTATAAAGATATGGAGGCAGAAACGCCTACAATTCAAGTAGACGGGACTTTTAATCCGTTTACAGATGATAAAACCAATCAGCATTATAGTAAAGCGAGTTCAGGATCTAGTTATAGTTCAGGCGTATCATCATCGTCTGGATCTTCATATTCGAGTCCGTCCTATTCGGGTTATTCCAAAGAGTAGAACCAACTGCAAGCTGGGAAAGTCTTTATGTTGGTTTAGATACAGAAAATCCTGAAAGTATAGAAAGTTCACCTTTTACATTTGAAAATGAAGAAGTAACTTCTTCTTTGTTTAATGATGATGAGGTAGAACAGGCAACTCATAAAACCTATCAAATTCATAAGAAATATATTGTTTCGCCAATCAAATCAGGAATGGTTATTGTTGATCAGCAAAGGGCTCATCAACGTATTTTGTACGAACAATTTTTGTTGAATATGACAGTAAATCAAGCGTCAAGCCAGCAATTGCTTTTTCCGTTAGATTTATTTTATTCGGCATCAGAAATGGAATTAATTGAAGAATTAAAACCTTCACTAGAAACCACCGGATTTGTTTTCGATCAAGCGAAGTCAGATCATATTGTGATTTCTGGAATTCCAGTAAATATTACCGAAAGCGAAGTTTCTCTAGTAATCGAGCAGTTATTGAGCGATTTACAAGACGGAATTCCAGCAAATAGTTACAGTCAAAATGATACTATTGCTAAATCAATGGCAAAAAGTTTAGCGGTTAAAACGGGATCTTATTTAACCGAAAAAGAACAAGATAATCTGGTAAACGGTTTGTTTGCTTGTAAAGATCCGAATATTTCACCTTTTCAAAAACCAACTTTCATCACCATGCGTGTTGAAGATATAGATAAAAAGTTTGCATTATGATGAATATGACACCAGTAGTTAAACAACTGCTAATTATTAATATTATATTTTTTATTGGATCTCAATTAGTGCCGGTTTCTTATGAATATTTGGCTATGTTTTTTCCAGAAAACCCAAATTTTAGAGCTTGGCGACCAATCACGCATATGTTTATGCATGGCGGTATTATGCATATAGCGTTTAATATGTTTGCATTGGTTTCCTTCGGATCTGCTTTGGAGCATTTTTGGGGAGGAAAAAAATTCATCTTCTTTTATATTTCTTGTGGTTTAGGATCAGCTTTACTTCATACCCTTGTGAATTACTATTTTTTTCAGGACACAATGAGTACTTTGACCGCAAATGGTTTCGACAAAACCCAGATTTTACAGATTTTAGGTGAAGGAAAAATCGATACTAGATGGCAGAGTTTGGTAAGTGTTGCCCAATTTCAAGGATTTACTAGTGCTTACATTGGTACAGTCGTTGGTGCATCTGGCGCAATTTATGGATTATTGACCGCTTTCGCATTTATGTTTCCAAATGCAGAGTTGGCTTTATTATTTATTCCCGTTCCAATCAAAGCGAAATATTTTGTTCCAGGACTTTTGTTAATCGACTTGTTTTTAGGAGTTAAAGGAACTTCGTTGTTTGGCGGAGGTGGTACTGGTATAGCACATTTTGCTCACGTTGGCGGTGCAATTACGGGTTTTTTAATGATGTGGTACTGGAAAAAAAATCAGTTTAATAACAATCGTTGGAATTAATTTTTAACTTTAAGTTTAAATTCTAAAACCAAAAGAAGTTTCTATGAATATTCTAGACGATTTAAAATTACAATATAGATTGGGAGGTATTGCCATGCGGGTTATTTATTGGAATATCGCATGTTTTATTCTTTCTTTGATTTTTTTCTATCAGTATTCAATCGGTCAATTTGATTTTCCAAGCTGGATTGCATTGTCTTCAGATCCTCAGGTTTTCATGTTTAAACCTTGGACTTTCTTAACCTATGCTTTTTTTCACGACGGATTTTTGCATTTGTTATTTAATATGATGGTTTTGAATTTTGCCAGTACATTATTCTTAACTTATTTTACTCAAAAACAATATTTAGGATTATATATTTTAAGTGCTCTTTTTGCTGGAGTTGCTTTTGCGCTAAGTTTTTATTTGTCTAACATCAGCGGTTCTATTGTTGGAGCTTCTGCTTGCAATAATGGCTATTTTAGTAGCGGCAACAACGTATTCTCCATTAATGAATGTTCGTTTGTTTTTATTCGGAAATGTCAAACTTTGGCATATTACTGCTGTAATTTTAATTTTGGATTTAATGCAGTTTCGTTTAGGAAATATGGGTGGCCATATTTCGCATCTTGCTGGTGCTTTCTTCGGATTTGCTTATATTAAGTTATTACAAAACGGTACCGATTTAAGTATCATTGTTTCTAAAACATTAGACTTCTTTGTCAATCTCTTTAGAAAATCTCCTTCGACCCCATTTACAAAAGTTCATAAAAATTACCAAAAACCTACACAGAAACCTACATCAAGAATTGTTACTAAAGACAAAACGCAAGCAACAGATTGATGAGATCTTAGACAAAATCAGCCAGTCTGGATATGATTGTCTGACAAAAGAAGAAAAAGAGTTTTTATTTAAAGCTGGAAAATAACTTGTAGGAGAAAATATGAAAAACCTTTCTTGGTTTAATAAAATAATGTTCTTTCTGAATATAGTGCTTACTGTGCTCACATTTAGCGTTTATATTCTGCCTTTTTTAGCACCTAAGAGCTTTCCGCTTTTATCGGTGCTTACGTTGTTTATGCCGGCCTTTTTTGTGGCAAACGGACTCTTTTTTGTCTATTGGGCAATTCAGTTTAAAAAGCGCCTTATTTTGTCTGGTTTGGTATTGCTGACAGGAATTACATTTATTAGTAAGTTCTATAAGTTTTCTGCGAAAGAATATATTCAGGACGAAAAAGATTTTTCTGTAATGAGTTATAATGTTCGTCTTTTTAATGTTTTTAAATGGCTGGACCGTGATGATATTCCCGATAACATTAAATCTTTTATAGACGAAAAAGATCCTGATATTTTATGTATTCAAGAATATTCAAATTCGGCGCACCTGGATTTAAAAGTGTATCCGCACCGTTATATTTTTATTGATGGAAAAAAGATAAAAACAGGCCAGGCGATTTTTTCTAAATTTCCCATAATAAACGAGGGTAAAATTATTTTTCCAAAATCGGATAATAATGTAGTATATGCAGATATAAAACGCGGCAAAGATGTTATTCGTGTTTATAATATGCACTTACAATCTATTAAAATATCTCCAGATGTAAGTGAGATTTCTGATGATATTGATAATGTAAATCAGAAGAAATCACAGCGTATTTATGCCAGAATCAGCAAAGGATTTACACAGCGACAAGAGCAGGCAGAAATTTTTAAGGAAAATATCAAGCAGTGCAAAACTCCATTTATTATCTGCGACGATATGAATAATAGTCCTTTCTCTTATGTATATAGAAGTATAAAAGGAAAGCAAAAAGATGCCTTTGAGGAAGCTGGTGAAGGTTTTGGAGCAACTTATAAATTTCGTTATTATCCTGCTAGAATTGACTACATTTTTACAGATAGTAAAATGAAAGTTAAGCAATTTGAAAGCTTTTCAGATTTCGAAAATTCAGATCATTATCCTATTATGACGAGACTTTCAATGGAATAAAGGAGATGAAATTTCAATTTTTAAAATTCCAAATTCCAAATTTGAAATTGCAAAATTTGAATTTCAAAAATGAAAGCTGATTTTTCTATTTTAAATCTAATTTTTGGGTTTTCAAATAATCCATTGCAAATTTTCCTTCATTAAAAAGTAAATCCAAAACACTTAAATTATTGATGAAGCCATGTTTGTCATCAAAAACCTGTGTGTATTTTTCGAAAGTATTAGTATCTTTTTTTCCGTTTGCTAGATATCTAAAATCAGTAAAATCTGGAGTTTCGGGGAAGTATTCTGTAGTTTTTCCAAATTCAAATTTTATTCTCAGACATTTTGTTACGATGTCTAAAACTTCAAAATTCAAATCCATTAAAAAAGTTTGCTTTTTCTCGAATATAGGAGCAATTTCATCTTCAAAGAACTCAAAGAAAGGAGAACTTCTATAAGCGGCTTCAAGCGATTTAAAATGCTGTTTCTGCCAATCAAACTCGTTTTCAATTAAAACGTCTCTTGTTTTTTGATGCGCTTCTTTTGAATGTTTAACGGGAATATTTAATAATTGAATTCCATTCGGACTATAGATGTAAGTTCTATTTCTATTCGTCTGTTTCTGAAAATTATCTTCCATTTCAAATACAATTTTATCAGATTGCGCGATTACTGCAAAATGACTTATAGAAGGAAAATAAGTTGGAAGTATTAAGGAGTTCATTGTGATTTTAGTTTAATCGGTAAATCGTTTAATCGTACTTTTTGAAAACGATTAAACGATTGAATGTTTTTATTTGTCTAAATGTTTCAGGTTTCAAGTTTCAGGTTTTTTACGAACTTGAAACTTGAAACCTGAAACAAAAATAACTTTTTTAATTATGCTTTATTCTCTCTTCTTTTTCTCCATACAAAATCTCCAACGAAATATAATGCAAGGACGATTAAGAAATATTTAAAGTAAGATTGTGGCTGGCCTTCACCGTCAACTGTGGTGAAAACTCTATTCCAGCGAATTTTATTGATGCCTTTTCCGTTAGTGTCCCAGCTCATCCAAATGAATACTGGTTTTCCAACGATATGATTTTCTGGAACGTAACCCCAATAACGGCTGTCTTCAGAGTTATGACGGTTGTCTCCCATCATCCAGTAGTAATTTTGTTTGAAGGTGTAAGTAGTGGTTGGTTTTCCATTTATTAAAAATTTAGAACCTTGTAACTCTAATGTATTTCCTTCGTAATTTGTAATGATTTCTTTATAAAATGGAAGTGATTCATTGTTCAATGCAACTGTTTTTCCAGCTTCAGGAATATAGATTGGGCCCATATTATCCTGGCTCCATTTATTAATATGCGGGAAAATTCTATTGTCATTAGATCTGTCAATTTTTCGTATTACAGCAGTAACACCCGGAGTGTTTTTGAATCTTTCAGCTCCAGCTTCTGTTAATGAACCTAAATAAAGAGTATCTCTTTTCTCAGTTGTAAAACCTGCAGGATCTGTGATGTCTAATTCTTTAAAAAGACTTTCGAAATCAATAGGTGTTTTTCCGTCTAAAGCTACAGAATAAGAATATTGTGGTCTAGCTCTTTCTGGTAAAACTAATTTTTTGCCGTTAATAAAAACAAAACCATCTTTGATTGATAAACTGTCTCCAGGAATACCAACACATCTTTTTACGTAATTTGATTTTTTATCAATTGGTTTAATAACGCCTGGTCTTCCTTTTGGCTCAAAGAAATAACGAACGGTATCAACAGGCCAGTTAAAGACGACAATGTCAGATCGTTTTATTTTTTGAATCGCTGGAAGTCTAAAATAAGGTAATTGCGACCAGCTTAAGTAAGATTTACTTTTGGTTAACGGAATAGAATCGTGAACCATTGGTAATGCTACCGTAGTCATTGGTACTCTTGGTCCATAATTTATTTTGCTCACAAATAAAAAATCTCCAATTAATAAAGATTTCTCTAAAGATGATGTCGGAATTGTGTAAGGCTGTACAACGTAAGTATGTACTAAAGTCGCTACTATAATAGCAAATAACAAAGAGCTTACTGTGTCTGCTGTTTTGTTTTCTGGGGTTAAACTTCTGTCTTTACGGTATTCTAATTTCTGAGTATAGTTTACGTAATAGATGTAAAAGCCTAATGTGAAAAGCCCAAGAAAAGTGTCTAAAGTAGATCTTTTATTAAAAGTTCTTAAAGTTTCTACCCATACAACTGGAAACATGATCAAGTTGATAATTGGAATAAAAAGTAAAAAAGTCCACCAAGTCGGGCGTCCGATCATTTTCATTAAAACGATAGAATTGTATACCGGAATTGTTGCTTCCCAGCTTTTTCTTCCTCGTCGCCTGATACAATTTCCAAGTACCAAGAAAATGGATTATTTGAACAGCTAAGAAAAATACGAACCAAGAGTAAAGTGTCATAATATTGTATTTTAAGTTTCAAATTCAGGATTGAATCTAATTAATTCAAAACCTTGTTCGATTTTTATTGTAAGTTTAGTACATCTTTCATAGTGAAAATCCCCTGCTTGCCTGCAAGCCATTCTGCTTGCAATAACAGCGCCCAATGCGAAGCCTTCGCGATTGTGAGCCGTATGTTTTATTTCAATGCTGTCAATTGCTGAATCGTAATTTACAGTATGAGTTCCTGGAACTTCTCCAATTCGTTTTGCTTCAATGTGAATTTGCTTCGTCAGTTCGCCAGTGCTCGGGTCATTATCGTTAGCTTCGTCTAAAGTCCAGCCAGAGTAATTGCTGTTTTTTATAACGCCCTCTGCTAATGAAATTGCAGTACCGCTTGGAGCATCAAGTTTATGGATATGGTGAATTTCTTCCATCGAAACTTTATAAGAATCAAATTGATTCATGATTTTTGCTAAATATTCATTTAATCCGAAGAAAATATTTACGCCTAAACTAAAGTTTGAGCTGGAAATAAACCCAGTTTTTTTCTCGTTGCAAAGAGCAATCATTTCGTCATAATGTTCTAGCCATCCTGTTGTGCCGGAAACTACTGGAACATTCGCATTAAAAGATGCTGAAATATTACTCACTGCTCGCTGCTGGAACACTGAAATCAATGGCAACATCAGCTGTTGAAAGTCCGTCATAACTGCTGAATTCGTCTTTCTTTAAAACTATTTCATGACCTCTTTCTAAAGCAATTCTTTCGATTACTTTACCCATTTTTCCGTATCCTAAAAGCGCAATTTTCATTATGATTGTTTTTTATTAATTTTTAAATAGAGATTAATCTATTAAAATTTGTAATTAAAGGTTAGTCCAACGTTTGGTCTAAATGTTACATCGTTGGGATAAATTTCAGGACGCATTGATAGTCTTTCGTTTACGTTAAACTGAATCAAAGCGGCTGTCGACATTGGCATCGATTATGTTTAGAACATAAAAACCTACAACAAACAAAGCAGATAAGTCTCTGTTTCGTTGGTAGAATTTTTGACCGGCAACAAGTCGGCTGTCGTCTAGAAATTGGTAGTCATCATCGTTATAACCTTCTAGCCTTCGCTTGTAGGCATCACGATAATTGTGGTATTTTTTATTATTATCAATATAGAAATACAAACTTGTTCCGATTGCTCCGTAAACCAAAGGAATTTTCCAGTATTTTTTATTGTATGCTTGACCTAAACCAGGTAGAATTGCAGAGTAAAAAGTCGCTTTTGCTGGTGTTAACGGATCTATCTCTTGTAATGCAGTGGTGTCTTTTACGACCAAAACCGTGTCTTTTTTTACCTGGGCAAAAAGAGAAACGGTTCCTGTTAGAAAGAACAATAGACCGATGGGGACAATTTTATTCACTATCCGTTTATTAATTTTATAATTCTGTTAAAGTCGGCTTCAGAATTAAAAGGAATTGTGATTTTTCCTTTTCCGTTGCCAGCGACTTTTACATCAACTTTCGCACCAAAATAATCGTTGAAAGTGTTTTTTTGTGTTTCTCTAATGGTAAATGCAGAGTCAGCTTTTGGTTTTCCTTCTGCTTTTGGCTGATTACCTTCGTGATAATTTTTTACTAGAGCTTCTGTTTCACGAACCGATAGATTTTGACTTACAATCTTTTGGTAAATATCAGTTTGAACATCTAAATCTTCGATATTGATAATTGCTCTACCGTGTCCCATGCTGATAAAACCGTCACGAATACCAGTTTGGATAATCGGGTCTAATTTTAAAAGACGTAAATAGTTAGCAATTGTAGAACGTTTTTTTCCAACTCTTTCACTCATTTGTTCCTGAGTTAATTGAATTTCGTCAATTAAACGCTGGTATGATAATGCAATCTCAATTGGATCTAAGTCATGGCGTTGAATATTTTCAACCAAAGCCATAACCAAAGATTCGTTGTCGTTTGCAATACGGATGTATGCAGGTACATGTGTTAATCCTATTAAAGTAGAGGCACGAAGACGACGCTCTCCTGAGATTAACTGGTATTTATTGAAATCTAATTTACGAACAGTAATAGGTTGAATTACACCAAGTTCTTTGATAGAAGTGGCTAATTCGCGTAAAGATTCTTCATTAAAATTACTTCTTGGCTGAAACGGATTTATTTCGATAGCACTTATTTCAAGCTCTATAATATTTCCAACAACTTTGTCAGCATTTTTGTCTTCTACTGATGTAATGTCGTTTTCCGGATCTTTTAATAATGCTGATAATCCTCTTCCTAAGGCTTGTTTTTTAATTGCTTTTGTCATAAAAACTATTTACTGTTTTTTCTTTATAATTTCTTGAGCAAGGTTAATATAATTAACCGCACCTTTGCTAGTTGCATCATAATTAATAATGCTTTCGCCAAAACTTGGAGCCTCGCTTAATTTTACATTTCGCTGAATCACTGTATCAAAAACCATATCGTTAAAGTGTTTTTGAACCTCTTCTACAACTTGATTAGATAAACGTAATCTTGAATCGTACATTGTCAATAATAAACCTTCAATGTCAAGATCAGGGTTATGTATTTTTTGAATACTTTTAATAGTGTTCAATAATTTTCCTAATCCTTCAAGAGCAAAATACTCACATTGAATAGGAATAACTACAGAGTCTGCGGCTGTTAAAGCATTCAAAGTTAGTAAACCTAAAGAAGGTGCACAGTCGATAATGATATAATCATATTCGTCTTTCACACTTTCTAATGCTTTTTTAAGCATGTATTCACGGTTTTCTTTGTCAACCAATTCAATTTCGATAGCAACAAGGTCAATGTGAGCAGGAATCACATCTACGTTTGGAGCTGTACATTTTAAAACGGCTTCTTTTGGTGTAATACTGTGTTCAAGGATTTGATACGTTCCAGCTTCAACTGTTTCTACGTCAATTCCAAGACCAGATGTAGCATTGGCTTGAGGATCAGCATCGATCAATAATACTTTTTTTCTAAAACACCTAATGAAGCGGCAAGATTTACTGATGTAGTAGTCTTTCCAACGCCTCCTTTTTGATTAGCAATAGCAATGATTTTGCCCATTTATTTTCTGAATTTTGAACCGTAAAAATACAATTATTTATGGTTTTTGAAAATCTATTTTGTTAACATTTATGAAAGTTTGTTTAACCGTGGTTTGATGGGTGTTAACAGAAATTAATTTTAGTTTTCAAAAGAGTTATTAATGGTGTTTTTTATTTATTTAATTCGCTTTTTTAGGATTAAAGCTTTGAAACGATTTTAATTTTAAACAAAACCTTTATATTTCAATTTTATAGTTTTTACCGATTTTGCTTTTAGATGTAGTTTTGAAATAGGTTAGTTTTTTAGAATTTCGATTGTAACATAAACTAAACCGCTCTTTATATTGGAAGCAATATCCATAAAAGCTCTTTTACTAAGGTCAATTTCTCTTCCTTTAACAAAAGGTCCTCTGTCGGTAATTTCAACTACAACACTTTTTTTATTTATTTCGTTTGTGATTTTTAGTTTTGTGCCGAAACGGAATGTTTTATGTGCGGCGGTCAGATCATTATTATTGAATTTTTTGCCACTCGCTGTTTTTCTTCCATTAAATTTATCATGATAATAAGAAGCGTGTGCGTTTTTCTTGTATAGCACACTTTCTGTGCTTGATGCACACGAATCAATAGGGGTGATGTTTTTCTTTTGTGCGGCTGTTGCGATAGAAAAAACCAAGGCAGTAAATAGTATAATCTCTTTCATGTTATTTATTTTCTTTTTCCATTGCGGGCAAAAAAAAGCTATTAAAGAAAAACAGACATGTTCAAGAAGGTTTATTTATGTCAGAAAAAGACAAATTTTTAGATTTTGTAGTGTTTTTGATGAGAAAATTGAGAATTGGAATGAGGATGAAGCTTAAAGATTATTGCTATTTTGGGCTTTCTAAAATTATTACTATTACGATCTATCAAACCACAAATGAACATTCTTATGATTAAAAAAGTTATCTCATTATTTGCATCTTTTCTTTGTATTTTAATTCTATCCAGTTTTGTTTCTCCTAATCAAAAAGGACAGCGCAAAATTGTTTATAACAAAAAGAAACATACGATGACTTTGTCATGGTCGGCTTTCGGTTCTTCGGGAAATTATATCGTTACAAGAGGAGGAAGTCGTTTGGCATCGGACTTTGTAAATGTGGGTTCAACTTCTAAATTGATATTTACAGATAATAAGCCAAATAAAGATAAATACGAAAACTATTACAAAGTTACTCGTGATTCTATAACAGTCATAATTTCATTAGAAAACCAAATGTTTGGCGATAATATGTATTTCTATGACAGAAAATATGAAAAAGCTGAAACAGCAAGAAACGAAATTAATTCGCAGTTTCCTGCTATCGGTCTAGGTGGAGAAAATGGTGAATGGACAACAAAACGTCAGGCATATTATTTTAAAGCAAATATTGATGGTCAGACTTATGATTCTGGCGGATCTGGTTCTGCATCATCGGCAGAAGCTAATGCAATAGAGTTAGGTTTCTATTCTCATATTGGAGGTTTAGGCAAAGTACCATCAGATGTTAAGCTGGGATCTATATTTACGAGGCCTCATCTTTCTGGAGGAGCAAATGCTACCTGTACATTTTGGCGTTCTGTAGAAAATGCGACTGTAATGCGAGATTTTGCGTGGACAGTTTCTCAATCAACAAGTGCGCGAAGAATGCTGATTGAAAGTACTTCGAAATATATTTCAGATGTTGGAAATACTAACTTTTGGGGCAGTGGTGGTTTTATTGCAGATACACATTACACATCGTCCAGACCAAATTGGGGCGGACAGCGACAATGGTATACTAGAAACGCTGTTTTTCCTTCTGGTTCGGGAGCTATGGGTGGTTCATACAATATGGTTTGGCAAGGCTGTATCAATCCGCCAAAAGAAGATGATTCGAATTCTCCAATTCTTACTACGCCTATTATTAGAGAAAAGCCTTTTCTTTTTATAGATAACGATGGCGAATACAAAGTGTTTGTTCCAGCATGGCAAAAGGATAGAGTGGGGATTTCTTGGTCGTCAACAGATATGGGTAAGGGTAAAAGTCAAGATTTGGTTACTAGCTGGTATGTTGCCAAAGAAGGTGATACTGATATGGAAATCAATAAGGCATTAAAAGAAGGTAAAAATATTTTTTTTACGCCAGGACATTATTCTTTGAATGCCCCGATTCACGTGAATAGGAAAGACGCCATACTTCTGGGTGCAGGAATAGCTTCGGTGACGTTAGAACCTACGGAGAAAAATATTTGGGGTTGTATTTATGCAGATGACAAGGACGGAATTATCATTTCAGGACTTCTGATGGATTCATTTAATAGTACAACTTATCAAGTTCGTATTGGGGATGAAGGAGCTAATGCAGACCATTCTGCGAATCCTATATTACTCTCAGATATTACTTGTAGAGTAGGCGGGGTTCAGTCAAAAAATATTCAGATACATGCTTCAATGCAAATTAATAGTAATAATGTAGTGGGCGATCATTTCTGGTTATGGCGTGCAGATCATGGTTCACAGAAAGGCGGCGATGTTCGATGGATAAGAGACAGATGTAAAAACGGACTTATAGTAACTGGAGATGATGTTACACTTTATGCTTTATTTACCGAACATTACCAAGAATATGAAGTGTTATGGCTGGGAGAACGCGGCAGAACTTATTTTTTTCAAAATGAGCCTCCATACGATGCGCCAAACCAAGCAAGCTGGAGCAGTCAAGGAGGCAGAATTGATGGTTTTGCAAGCATTTAAAGTAGCAAACACTGTAAAAGAACACCGTACTATTGGAATGGGGTCTTATGCAGTTTTTACAGGAACTGATGGAAATGTGAACAAGAAAAATGGTTTTGAAATACCTAATAGTCCAAATGTAAAATTGGAGAAAATGTGCACCACTCGTTTTGCAGGACTAGGAAATATTCGAAATGTTATTAATAATACAGGTGGAAGCACAGCAACTGGTGCAAAACGTGTGGCATTATATAATAATGGAGAAGGTACACAGCCTTACGATGAGAAATTTAATTTGCCTCATCGTGAATCGTATCCTGCTTACATTCGGATGGAAAAATAAATGAGGTATAGATTTTTTTTAATATTAATAAGCATAGCCCACGGTTTCAACCGTGGGAGACGAAATGTGATTTTATATAATGCATTCCCGTGGTTGAAACCACGGGCTATGTTTTGAAATGTAATAAATTTTGAAATTCTGGAATATTGATATTACAATTTTGGTATTCAGTTTATTGCAAAAAAAAAAGTCTTTCCAAGTAAATGAAAAGACTTTTTAGTCGGGATGGCAGTCCCGAAAGCTTTCGGGAGAACCTGCGGTCTTCCCAATTACAATCGGGATGTGATAGCCGTTCAGCTGAGTTTATTGCAAAAAAAAAGTCTTTTCAAGTAAATGAAAAGACTTTTGTCGGGGTGGCAGGATTCGAACCTGCGGCCTCCTGCTCCCAAAGCAGGCGCGATAACCGGGCTACGCTACACCCCGATTGATGTATTGTGATACTGCCCGAAAGCGGATGCAAAGATATAAATTAATTTTGTTTACAAAAGGAAAAAATGAAAATAAATAAAACTTATTTTGACATAGTTATTTAGGATTTATTTTAGCTCTAATTTTTTATAATAAAGTTTACATTTGCAACTGAAAAAAACTATAGATACTATGTCAAATACAATTGAAAAAATTAAATGCCTAATTATAGGTTCTGGTCCTGCAGGCTATACTGCGGCAATTTATGCGACCAGAGCAAATATGAATCCAGTATTATACCAAGGAATGCGACCTGGTGGTCAATTGACTACAACTAATGAGGTTGAAAATTTTCCAGGGTATGTTGATGGAGTTACAGGACCAGAAATGATGGTTCAGTTACAGGAACAAGCAAAACGTTTTGGTGCTGATATTCGTGATGGCTGGGCAACAAAAGTTGATTTTTCTGGCGATATTCATAAAGTTTGGATTAACGATTCAATCGAATTACACTGTGAAACTGTAATTATTTCGACAGGTGCTTCGGCTAAATATTTAGGATTACCTTCAGAACAACACTATTTAAATATGGGTGGCGGTGTTTCTGCTTGTGCTGTTTGTGATGGTTTCTTCTACAGAAATCAAGATGTTGTAATTGTTGGAGCAGGTGACTCAGCTTGTGAAGAAGCACATTATTTATCTAAACTTTGTAAAAAAGTAACGATGTTAGTAAGAAGCGAGAAATTCAGAGCTTCTAAAATTATGGAAGAACGCGTTCGTAAAACTGAAAATATCGAGATTTTAATGAATCATGATACTGTTGAAGTTTTAGGAGATAACAATGTGGTGCATGCTATTAAAGCATTAAACAAAACTACTGGTGAAGTTATCGAAATTCCTGCAACAGGTTTCTTTGTAGCAATTGGACACAAACCAAATACAGATATTTTTGCAGATTATATTACACTTGACGAAACAGGATATATCGTAAATACTCCAGGAACATCTAAAACAAATGTTGATGGTGTTTTCGTTGCAGGTGATCTTGCAGATCACGTATACCGTCAGGCAATTACTGCTGCAGGTACAGGATGTATGGTCGCATTGGATGCTGAGAGATATTTGGCGTCTAAAGAGTAATTTTTTTAGTCACAGTACTCAGTCACAGTACTCAGTCACAGTATTTAGTCACAGTATTCAGTCGCAGTACTCAGTCACAGTTTGCAGTCTCAGGAATAGACTTATAATTAAATTAAAAAAGTCCCAATCAATTAAGATTGGGACTTTTCATTTATATGCTTGTCAGATTTTAATAACTGAAAACTGTCACTGAGACTGAAAACTTGAATCTTATTTAGTCTTCTTAAACAACTTTGCTTCATCAGAAAAGCGTGTTAATGTTATAGCTGGACTTCCTAAAAGCGAAATTTCTGCTTTGTCTCCGATCGCTAAGGAAAGTGTAGTATCAGCAAAAATAGTTCCTACGGCGTAATTCTCAGCAGTAACATTAGCATCTTTCAAGGTAAATTTTGCTCCTGTAAAAACAGAATTATTATCTAATCTGATGGTTGCTTTTTCGGCAATTCCTTCAATTGCGGCATTTGCTTTTTGGTACAAGTCACATTTAAATTTAATCGCAGAAACCAATGTTTTTACAGAAGCATTTTTACTCAATTGTAAAGTTCCATCTTCTGCTTTTAAATTCAATTCTGTTTTCGATTTATCATCAGCAATTAAAGTGAATTTTTTGGCATTAACATTTAAAAACAACTTAGAATAGTCAACACAATTCATCGTAAGATCATCTAATTGAAGTTCTTGAATCGCATAAACCACAGCTTCATTTTTAGTAATAACTTTATTTAATGATTTTGTGTAAGTAACTCGAACAGATAACTTTTTAAAAATAGTCGATTCTTTGTTGGTATACAATCGCAGTGTTTTTTCTCTTAAATCCATCCCAATGATATCGTGCAGATTATCATCGGCTTCAATTTTAATTTCGTTTTTCTCTCCTTGGTCCAAATAAACTTCCAGATTATCATCGACTTCAATGGCGTCAAAACTACCAACTTCTTTTATCGAAGTCGTTACAACTTTAGAACCTTTAACTTTTTCTCTCTTTTGAGCGAACGTTAATGTTGTAACTAATAATAATAGGAGCGACGCTGTACTTTTTTTCATTAATTCTAGATTTGATTTTGACAAATATAAAAAAATCATCCACTTATGATGAATGATTTCTTTTATATTTAACAGTTAATCTGTTTTAGCTTTTGCTGATGTTTCCTCCGGAGCTTGCTTCTTTTTCGATTGTTTTTGGAGAACCAGTATAATTTATATTTCCTCCGCTTGAAGCTTTTGCTTTTAAGGCTACGATTGGACGAACATTAATTGTTCCTCCGCTTGACGCTTGTGCTTCGACATCATTTCTTCGCTAATTTATCTGCTTCAATACTTCCTCCGCTTGAAGCTGAAGTGCTTAGGCTTAAAGCTTTACCTTCAAGAGTAACAGAACTGCCGCTTCCAGAATCTACAGAGATCTTATCAGATTCAATATTAACCTGCATCGATGCGACGCTAGAAGTTTCTAAAGTAATATTTTCTCCTTCGATAACATTTTTGCTTTGAACAGATGAAGCACTAGAAGCTTCAATTTTATCAATTACCGGCATTTTTACTGTTACTTTCTTCATCGTAATGTTGCGAAAAGAACTGAATTTACAGCTGATCACCAATGTTCCGTTTTCAACTTTCGTTACAATTTCTTTTTGCAGATTATCATCGGCTTCAACAGTAATTTCTGTAGCATCAGATTGTTCGATTACTAAGTCAATAGCACTGCTTACTGAGACGTTTTTAAAATCTCCTTGAACCGTTCTTTTTTCTGTTGTAACATTGCCGCTTCCTTCAATTGAATTCATGTTTAAATTACAAGAAGCAAATAATAATGCGGTTACAGTGGCAATTACAAATTTCGTAATATGAATGATTATTTTTATCATGGCTTAGTTTATTTTGATTATAACTCCGTTTTTGTCAGTGGTTAGCTTTCCTTTTGTTTTTTTTCCGTTTATAACTTCTTTTCCGTTAATTTTAACCGAAACTTCATTTATAGTATCATTGTCTACTGAATCATTCTCATAATTATTTTCGTAATCATTATCATTATCATTGTCGTTGTTTTCTTCTACAGGACAGTTTAGACATCTTACTTTAGAACCTTCAACTTTATAATTATAATCTCCGTCATAGTTTAAGTTAAAGAAATCATCATCAGAATTATAGTAATCTCTTACTGAAGAATCTGGTTTAATTAATTGTCCTTCTGGTACGTATAAATAAATATCAACTTCTTGTCCTCTAAATTTGTTTTTAACATCTGTCAGAAAATAGTTATCCAAAATTAAATGATTTCCGCTAATTTGAAACTTATAATTAATTTTTTCTGCTCTTTTTTTAGCATTTGTAAAAGAATTACCTCTTGCCGTTTTTTCTACCTGAATAAATGGAGCGACTTCATCGGTGCGTAAGATGTGTAAACGAACGTCGTTTGAATAAATCAATTCGTTGTTTGCAGAATCCTGTACAAATTCGAAATCTCTGTAGTGATTCAGACTTTTTGCATAATAGTCACTGTATTTGAACTTGATAAATAATGTATCAGCTGGTTTGATTCCGAAAGCTTTTTTCTCTATGACTTTATTGTCGTACGAAATTTCAGTTGCCTGCTTGATTCCGATACTGGTAAGAATTGCAATAGAAATAATCCAAACTGCTAAAAGTGTATATTTTGTAATGTTTCCAATTGATTTCAAGTTTGGAGACAACAATTTAAATCCTAAAAGCGTTAAGAAGAAAAATGGGATTCCAACAGCAAAGAACATTAATAAACCAAATGACCAAAGAGGATATTCTGTAAAGTTTCCTGCTTCAACAAAATTCTGCCAAGGAAAATCAATAAAGATGTTAGTGCCTAAAGTAAAAACCCCAATCAATAACATTATTAAGGTAGAAATTCCTGAAATGATTAGAACAACTCCTAAAAATTTAGCAAAAATTTTAAAAACCGTCATAACAAAGTCTCCAAATGAACTACTTATTCTCCCAGCTCCCGACTTTACTTGGTTTCCCATTTTGTCATAATCTGCATTTTTGAATTTATCAGATAATGATTCAATTTCTTCGCGAACTTTTTTTTCGATGTTCGAAATTGTTACCGGTTCTCCTGTCATCTCTAATTTTTCTGTAGTTGTAACTGCTTCAGGAGTTACAATCCAAAGAACGAAATAAGCTAAAATTCCAGTTCCAAAACCTGCAAAAACGAAGATCAAGAATATGATTTTGATCCAAACAGCTTCAATTCCAAAATAATGTCCTAAACCTGTAGCGACACCACCAATCATACCTTTTTCTTTATCGCGGTATAATTTTTTGTGTTTTCTAGTTCCAAAATCATTATGAGATTGATTGGTGTTTTCCTCGTCTTCAATTCGGTAATCTTCTGGTTGTCCCATCACCGTAATCACTTCGTCAACATCTTTCAGTCCAACAACATGTTTTTCGCTTTTTTGTTTTTCTGTTAATAATTCAGAAACACGCATTTCGATATCTTTAATAATTTCATCTTGTCCAGAAGAGTTGTTTAGAGATCGTTTTATTGCGTCAAAGTAGCGTGTCAATTTTAAGTATGCATCTTCATCGATATGAAAAAACATTCCGCCTAAGTTAATATTTACTGTTTTGTTCATGACTTATTGATTTTGATTGGTGATTAAGTTTACAGCGTCAGACAATTCTGTCCAAGTGCCGCTAAGTTCGTTTAAAAATGTTTGTCCTATTTCGGTTAGCCCATAATATTTTCTTGGCGGCCCAGAGGTCGATTCTTCCCAGCGATAATTGAGTAAACCGTCATTTTTCAGTCTAGTTAACAACGGATAAACGGTTCCTTCTACAACTAGTAATTTTGCGTTTTTTAAAGTGTCTAATATTTCAGATGTATATGCGTCTTTTTCTTTCAATACAGATAAGATGCAAAACTCAAGAACACCTTTGCGCATCTGTGCTTTTGTGTTTTCAATGTTCATAATTTCATTTTGTTTTTTTTTGATTGAACAATTCGTTTTTTGATTGATGATGATGATTGATGATTGATTGCGAAACTATATATTGATTGATGATTTAATGGTTCCGACTATAACTTTTAATTTTTTTTTTATGTCCCACTGAGCGAACTCAATGTCAGGCTGAGCGATCCCGAGGCGTCGGGAGAAGCCCTTTTTTATCACTTTATAAAAGGAATCGTAAGCGGATATTTGTATAATTCTCCGTTTGATGCTTTTATAGAAGCGTAAATCACTAAAAAGAACTCAGCAAATTTTAGTAATCCAAAAAGTATTACTGCTGTGATCCCTACACTCAACATTCCGATGTGTGCATGAAAGTCAAAGTTTCTAATCACAAAATTACGGTCATTAAAAACAGCTTCAACTGGAATATTCTGCAAGAAAACAGTTAAGAAAATTGGTATCGCAATAAGTGCTAAAATCAAAGTATAAAGCAGTAAGCTTAACTGAAAGTTCAAAGTCTGTTTTCCGTGATGATTTACAAATTCAGATTTGTCTTTGTAGTTTGTCCAGATTAATAGTGGAAAAATATAGTTTCCAAACGGAATAATATATTGACTTAAAGTACTCAAATGAGTAAAGGTTGCTGTATTCTTTTCTGATGTGTTTTCCATGATGAGTGGTGTTGTTGTTTCCATGATTAAAAGTATATAGTAATTTCTTATGCAAATATATATCTAAAAAACAGTATCTTGTTTTGCATAGTACCAAATATTAACAAAAAATTAACAAAAATGAAATGTGAAAATTAAACTTAAAACGGTGAAAATCATTCGTAACTATTGATTTTATTGAGGTTTTTTTCATATTTGAAGAAAGTATTGTGCGTGCATAGTTTTTTCGTATTTTTACATAAAAAAATAAATCACATGGCAATTTCGGTATCAAAACTTAATAAGTTCGTCTTTTTCAAACTACCATCTGCATTCTTTTGCGGTGTTCGTGTAAAGGATATAAATGATAATAGTTGTACGGTAACAGTAAAACACAGATGGATTAATCAGAATCCTTTTAATTCTATGTACTTTGCTGTTCAGGCAATGGCGGCTGAATTGACAACTGGGGCTTTGGTGATTTCTCAGATTCAGCAAAGCGGCAAAAGATTTCTATGCTGGTTGCTAATAATAAAGGGAACTTTACCAAAAAAGCAACAGGCCGAATTACTTTTGTCTGCAATGACGGGCATTTAATTGCCGATGCAATCAAGAGAACAATTGAAACTGGGGAAGGACAGACTTTCTGGATGAAATCTATTGGAACAAATGAAGAAGGCATTCAGGTTTCTGAAATGGATTTTGAATGGAGTATTAGAGTGAAATAATTTTTTTATTTTGCCACGAATTTCACGAATTTTCACGAATTATCTTTTACAAATGCATTAAGCAATTCCTAATTCGTGAAATTTGTGGCGAAACAAAACATAAAAAAAGACCTCAAGCAATTGAGGTCTTTCTTTCTTGTTGAAATAAAATTTCAATTATTTTTTAACGCAACAAGACTTTTGATCTTTTTTGTCTGTTGACGTTTTTTTACAGCAGGATTCTTTTTTTGCTTTTTCTTTTTTAGGAGCTGGTTTTGTGTCTTGGGCGCTTACACTAATTGAAAATACAGCGACGGTCAAAAATGTGATTACTTTGGTCATTTGTTTAAAATGTTTTTGTTAGAAAGATTATAATTGGTAAATCAAATATAAACTGATTTCTTGCTTGTAAGAATAGTTTTATTGTTAATGTTTTGGTAAAAGCAACTATTTGTTTTTCATTACTTGCTTGACATAATTTTGATGATCGCTGTAACCATTTCTAGATGGATTATGTAAGTCTAACATTTCGTCTAATGATGTGTCAAAAATCTGCCAATTATGAATCTTTGCCAGTTCAATAATTCTAAATAAAGCTCTTTCATTGTAAAGAGAAACTATTTTATTACTGGTCAATTCATTATCAAAGTAAAAATTAATTTCATCATCGATAGTATCAGCAGATAAAATACTTTCATTTTGTTGATTTACTTTTTTTTCTGAATCTAAGTTTTCAAGTAATATTTTATCAAAGTCTACAGGCAGAAGTTTCTCATCATCTAGATTTTCAATAGAAATTATTTTTTCGGTTGAACTCAAAAGCACGATATCCCAACTCATGATATTTAGTTTTAAAAATTAACAACAAAAATATAAATAAAATACTACATTAAAGATGCTATATCTTCTAATAATTCAAATTAACTCCAAACCCAATTCCCATATCGCTGTCATAATGTGTAGTGATTCCGAAGTTTCTTGCGACGATATATTTTAGACCGGCCATATATTCTTTATCGGTATTCCACATTAAATTCATTCGAAGGCGTCGCGAAAGCGGAATATCTTTTTCTTTCAAATTGCACTCTCACATTTCCATCTGTATATACTTCGACTTGGGCTTTTACCAACATTGGCAGTGTATATTCTAAACCAGCACTAAAAACCGAACGATTGTCTTTAGTATTTGTTTGTCCAAATAAGTTTTGTTCCTGTTCGTCCATTCCCATTTTTCGGTAACGCCAGTCAAATCCAATAAAAGGCATCAGCCATTGATTTTTTTCCAATGTATCTTCCAATATGTGCTTCGGTTTCATAACCATGTTTGTCGCTGTACCCCAATCTCCATTCTGTTCCAATGCTCCAGCGTGTATTGCTGTACATCGCTTCTCCATCATTTCCATTACTCGCAAAATCATTTTCTGCCATAAAATGAAACATTCGATCGTCCATTTTTAACATTTTATAAGCCATTTCAGGATGATGAATTAACGGATTCGGAGCTGAATTTTCATAACTAAAAATACGTCCCATTCCTGCCATCATGTGATATAATATATGACAGTGAAAAAACCAGTCGCCGTCTGCATTGGCCTGAAATTCGATTGTATCGGTTTCCATTGGCATAATATCAATGACATTTTTTAAGGGTGAATATTCGCCGTGTTCGTTCAGAATTCTAAAATCATGTCCGTGTAAATGCATGGGATGGCGCATCATCGAACCGTTGTATAAAATAATTCGAACGTTTTCTCCCTTTTTTATTAAAATTTTATCGGTTTCAGAAACTACTTTATTATCCAAACTCCAGACATAACGATTCATATTTCCAGAAAGCGTAAAACGTAATTCTTTTACAGGAGCGTCTTTTGGAAGCGTTGTTTTAAAGGGCGATTTCAGCATTCCATAATTCAAAGTAACAATTTCGGGAGTTTCAGTACTGTCATTTCCCATCTTCATTTCTTCCATATTATGACCAGAATGATCCATTTTTGGTTTTGAATTTTCATCTTCACCAGAAATTTCAGGATACATTACAGCATTCATGTCCATTTTGTTCAGAGACATATTCATCCCCATATCGTTCATTTCGCCGTTCATTTTCATCATGTCGTTCATCATTTTCATTCCCTCAAAATATTTTAATTTCGAAAGATGATGAATGGGCTGTTTTTCTCCATTTCCTAAAAATAAGGAAGCAGATCCCGTTCTATCTTCGGCTGTAGCCAAAAAAGCAAAAGATTTATTGTCTTCTGGAATCGTAACCACCACGTCGTACGTTTCAGAAACAGCAATAATCAAACGATCGACTTCTACAGGATCAACATCATTTCCGTCGCTGGCCACAACCGTTATTTTTCCGCCTCCATAAGTTAGCCAAAAATAGCTCGAAGCACCGCCGTTGGCAATTCGCAATCGCACCTTTGTTCCTGGTTTAAATTGAGAAAGCTGTTGTTGGTTTTTGCCATTAAGAAGGAATTTTTCATAATAAACATCGCTGACATCCATCGCGTTCATTCTTTTCCATTCGTTGGTCACTTTGGTAGAAAAATGTCCTTGTTTTACAGCTTCGGCATAACTTTGTGTTGTCCCTTTTTTTATCGCAAACCAATCGTTGGCATTGTGCAGCATTCGCTGAATGTTCTCTGGTTTAAGATCAGACCATTCGCTTAAAATAACAGGAAGCGTCGGTAAATCGTCAATTCCTTTTCTAAAATTTGCGTCGTCTTTTTTCTTATTGATGATAAAAAGTCCGTATAAACCAATTTGTTCCTGCAGACCCGAATGGCTGTGATACCAATAGGTTCCGTTTTGAATAATCGGAAAAGTATATTTATGAGTTGTTCCAGGTTCGATTGGCATTTGAGTCAAATATGGAACTCCGTCTTCTTTATTTGGCAGAAACAATCCGTGCCAGTGCATCGAAGTGCTTTCTTTTTTGAGGTCGTTATGGACATAAATTTCTGCAATATCACCTTCTGTAAAAGTCAAAGTCGGCATCGGAATTTGTCCATTAACCGAAATGGCGCGTTTTTCTTTACCCGAAAAATTGACAATCGTATCACGAACATGTAAATCGTAACGTACTATTTTTTGAGCCTTCAGATGAAAAGCAATTAAAAAGAATAGAAATAAGTATTTGATTTTCATTATAAATTATAATTTTAAATTTTTACGTTAAATTGAAAACAATTTATTTTTAACACATAGAGACATAGATTTTTGTCTAAAAAAAGATAATAAAAGAAACTAGTTTCCAAACAAGTTAAACGCCTTTACGCACAATGCAAAACTATGTTTCTATGTGTTGAAAATAATTACGTTCCAACCTACAATTTTAGATTTCGCAATCGCAAAGCATTTACAATTACTGAGACAGAACTCAAACTCATGGCAACTGCGACTAACATCGGCGAAAGCAAAATTCCTAAAAAAGGATATAAAATTCCCAGCGCAATGGGCACGCCCAAAGTATTATAAATAAAAGCAAAAAATAAATTTTGCTTGATATTTGACATTACGGCATGACTAAGATGTTTGGCTTTTACAATTCCGTTTAAATCTCCTTTAACCAAAGTAATTTTAGCACTTTCAATAGCTACATCGGTCCCCGTTCCCATTGCAATTCCAATATTAGATTGTGCTAGAGCAGGCGCATCGTTGATTCCGTCGCCGGCCATTGCCACAATTTTGCCTTGGGCTTGAAGACGTTCAATTTCTTTTAGTTTATCTTCTGGAAGGCAATCGGCCTTAAAAGAACTCAAATGCAAATGATCGGCAACGGCTTTTGCTGTATTATGGTTGTCGCCGGTCATCATAATTACTTCAACTCCCTGATCGATTAATTCTTTAATTGCTTTTGCACTGTTTTCCTTTATCGCATCGGTAATCGCAACATAGCTTAAAACTTCTTTTTCGATAGAAATATACGAAATCGTTTTGCCTAAATTTTGTTCGGCAGTAACTCGTTTTTCAAAATCTTTAGAGATAACAGCGCCTATTTCATCCATCAATTTTTTGTTTCCTAATGCGACTTTTTTGTTTTCGATACTTCCTAAAACACCTTTTCCAGCAACGGTTTCAAAACCTTCAACTTCTTTGAAAAGAATGTTTTTTGCTTTTGCAAAATTGACTACGGCCTGCGCCAAAGGATGTTCGCTGTGCTGATTTAGAGAAGCAATGTTTTGAAGCAGAAAATCTTCGTTGTTATTTGGGGCATAAATTTTTTCTACAGATGGTTTTCCTTCCGTGATTGTTCCCGTTTTATCGGTTATCAAAACATCAATTTTATTCATGTTTTCTAAGGCTTCGGCATTTTTTATCAGGATTCCGTTTTGAGCCCCTTTTCCAACGCCAACCATAACCGACATAGGTGTTGCCAATCCGAGAGCACAAGGACAGGCAATAATTAAAACAGCAATTGCATTAATTAATCCGTAAACATAGGCAGGTTCTGGACCAAATTTTGCCCAAGCAAAAAAGGTTAAAATCGAAATAATAACAACAGTGGGAACAAAATATTTAGAAACACGATCTGCTAATTTCTGAATTGGAGCGCGAGATCTGCTGGCGTCATTTACCATTTGAATAATTTGCGACAGCATCGTTTCTGAACCTACTTTTTCTGCAATCATTACAAATGATTTTGTCCCATTTATGGTTCCAGAAATTACAGCATCTTCCACTTTTTTATCGATTGGAATAGGCTCTCCCGTAATCATCGATTCGTCTATATTGCTTTCGCCAGTAGTTATTTTACCGTCAACAGGAATTTTTTTCTCCGGGTTTAACACGAAGTAAATCACCTTTTTTAATATTGTGAATGGAGATTACTTTATCATTTCCGTTTTCAACTAATGTTGCTTCGGTCGGTGCGAGTTTCAATAATTCTTTTATGGCTCCGTTGGTTTGTCCGTGTGCTTTGGCTTCCAATAATTGTCCTAATAAAACCAAAGTGATAATTACGGTTGCGACTTCAAAATACAAATGAATGGTTCCGTGGTGTGATTTAAATTCCGCCGGAAAAATATCAGGAAAAAACATTCCGACAAGACTAAATAGAAAGGCAACACTGGTTCCAATACCGATTAAAGTAAACATATTAAGATTCCAAGTAACAATTGATTTGTAAGCGCGGACAAAAAACATCCAGCCCGCATAGAATAAAACAGGAATCGAAAATAAAAATTGAACCCAATTCCATTTTTCAACAGACATTAAATTGTAAAGCGGATTATTCGGAATCATTTCTGACATTGAAATGATGAAAATAGGAAGCGTAAACAAAATTGCTATTTTCATTTTTCGCCATAAATCAGAATAGGTTTTGTTATCTTCATTTTCTGAAGCCTGAATCGGAACCAAATCCATGCCGCAAATCGGACAATCGCCTGCCTCGTTTGAAATAATTTCGGGATGCATCGGGCAGGTAAATTGTGTCGCCGAAACGGTAACTTGAGGGACTAAATCCATTCCGCAAACCGGACAATCTCCTGGTTTATTATACGTTTTGTCGCCTTCGCAATGCATTGGACAATAATAAACTCCGTTGGCGCTGTGTTGATGCATTTTTGGAGTTTCTTTTTTATGCTGATCATGATTCTCTTTTTTTATGACCCGAGCAACATGATTTTGCCGCTGTTTCAGAATGATTTTTTGGAGAATCCATTTCAATGGTATAATTTCCAGCGTACTGCTAAAACTTCCTGAAATTTTTCTGTCGGCACATGCTGTTCCATTGTTATGGTTGCCAACGGAGGATTTAAGGTTACTTCTGCCTGAATTCCTTCCACTTCATTCAAAGTTTTTTCGACTTTGGTTCGGCATCCGTTACAAGACATTCCTGAAATTATATATTGATGAGTCATTGTTTTTGTTTTTAGTGTATTACAATGCAAATTTCCGAACTAACGTTTACAACGGTTTGTAGAATTTTGAGAATTATTTGTAATATTTACTAAATTTTATTTAACCGCAAAGGACGCAAGCATTTTTGCTATGCTCGTTTCATATAAAAACGCAAAGTTCGCAAAGCTTTGTCTTAAAAAATCTTTGCGAACCTTGCGTAAATTCTCTGTGTTCTTTGCGGTTAAAAACTATATGTTCTCAATCTGAATACGTTTTTTATCTTTCGATTGTTTGAACGAAGTAGGAGTAAAGCCAGTAATTTTTTTGAATTGATTACTCAAATGAGCCACATTACTGTATTTATATATCGATGAGTCATTGTTTTTGTTTTTAGTGTATTACAATGCAAATTTCCGACGTTTACAACGGTTTGTAGAATTTTGAGAATGATTTGTAATATTTACTAAATTTTATTTAACCGCAAAGGACGCAAGCATTTTTGCTATGCTCGTTTTATATAAAAACGCAAAGTTCGCAAAGCTTTGTCTTAAAAAATCTTTGCGAACCTTGCGTAAATTCTCTGTGTTCTTTGCGGTTAAAAACTATATATTCTCGATCTGAATACGTTTTTTATCTTTCGATTGTTTGAACGAAGTAGGAGTAAAGCCAGTAATTTTTTTGAATTGATTACTCAAATGAGCCACATTGCTGTAATTTAAAATATCGGCAATTTCGCTTAACGAAAGCTCATTATAAACCAATAATTCTTTTACCTTTTCGATTTTCTGACTTATAAAATATTTCTCGATTGTGGTGTTTTCAACTTCAGAAAATAGATTGCTCAACGAATTGTAATCCTGATTGAGATTTTCTGCCAGATAATCTGATAAATTGATTTTGAGATCATTGTTTTTATGATGCACCAAATCTATGATCAGGTTTTTTATTCTCTCAACCGTTTTTGTTTTTTTATCATCGATTAAGTCAAAACCTAAAGCTTGGAGATTTTCCAATAAAACTTCTTTATGCTTATCGCTGATTTCTTCGTTTAGCTCAACTTCTCCTAATTCGACAGCAATAGTTTGAAGTCCGAGTTTTTCGAGCTCAGACTTCACAACCATTTTGCATCGGTCGCACACCATATTCTTGATGTAAAGCTTCATATTATTTAATCGTTTCTACTACGTTGCCGCAAGTCAGCATTGAAGAACCGTAATACGGGTTTTTAACTGCTTTTTCTTTGCTTAACCAATCAGCATCTGCCATTGGGCAGTATTGTTTGTAAATTGGCTGTTCTGGATTTGAAACTTTTATAAGATCATAAGTGTTTTTTGATAATGATTTAAAAGTCTCACGTTGTTTTTTAAGATCTGTTGTTGCAGAAATACCTTTTGCATCGGCAGTTAATTTTTTTACCACTTTCATCCAAACCGTATGTTCGTTACTTTTTAGTTTGTCCATTTTAACTGCGGTAATGGCATTCAATAAATCTTTGGCTTTCGCCGAAGTTAATTTGCTGTCACTTTTTATAAGTGCATCTTTTACGGTAAAATAAGCATCATAAACGCTTTGTAATTGAGAATCTGCGACTTCAATTTCTGTTATTTCAGATTTAGCTGTGCTAGCTTGAATGTTATTTGCAGAAAATAATAATGTGATTATTGCTGTTACAGCTATTATAGATTTTTTCATTGTGTTTTGATTTGATAAAGAAATTTGAAATTCCTTTAAAATTATTAAAAATTATTCGTGTCAAAAAGACCCAATATGGGCTGTCAAAAATGCGAAACTTATATTTTCGGCTTTAGCCAGATTGAAGTAAATCCAGAAGAAATAGTAACTTCAGGATAATAAGAAAAAGTGCTTTTTAAAGAAAAATTAAATACATCATTTTCCAAATCAAAATTGTTTGAATTTAAAATAATGGATTGAAAAGTTGAGGTATTACAGCCCGAATGACTGCATTTTCCGTTGCAATTGTGTTTTTCTTTTTTGGAATGTTTATTTTCACAGCATTTTTTAGAACAGCTGTTTTTCTCTTTAGAAGTAATTTCTGTCTGATGACCATTATTGCATGCGTAAGAGCTCGGACTCAAAAATAAGCTGAGCGTAAGGAAAAGCATGAATATGTGGATTTTTCTAGACAAGGAAATTGTTTTTCAAATACAAATTTAACTAAAAATGTTCGAGGATATTGTTTTTTAAGATTTCAATAACTACAGTTTTTTAAAATCAGTTGGTTTCATGTTTTTTCGCTTTTTAAAATAATTGCTCAAATGACTTTCATCGGTGAAACCAAATTCATACGCAATCTGTTTAATAGGCAATTGATTGTTGTGAAACCTTTTTTCGATTAAAGTAGTTCTCAAATTATGAATGTACTCGCGATAGCTAATACTGAATGTTCTTTTAAAATAAGCGCTAAAGTACGTTTGCGCAATATTAAAATGATCTGCTATTACTTTAACCTGAACCAATTTTGGCTGGTAAATATTCTGATGAATATAATTTGCGATTTGTTCGTTATCCAAATGTGTCGATTTCATCTGTAGATTCATACAACGGATCGTTTCTTTAATTAAACCGAAAATCGAAAGAATCTGGTAAAAAACGATTGGAGAAGAAGTAACATCAATATATTGGCCATAAGTTACAATGTTTTCAACCGTGTTTCTCAGAATTGTTTTGCAAGGTTCATCAAACTTCAAAACAGTTTCTTTCAAAATTTTATCTCGCATGAAGCTTTCTGGCGTGTTCACAAGAAATTCGTCGCAGGTAAGATTTTGTTTCGAATTGAAATAATTATCTGTGAATTTGATAAAAGTAAACTTTGTGCTTTTCTTTATATCAAAATAATGTTTATCGTCTGGAGAAATCACAAATAAATCTCCTGCTTTGTAAGGTAATAGATTGTTGTTCAAGTGATGAATGCTCAGCTCCCTTTTTTAATATAAATGATTTCATAATAGGTGTGCGTATGCGGCGGAAGATGAAATTTCTCTTCTTCAAACTCATCCAGCACAAGTGTTTTAAATTGATTTAATTTCGGCATAACTTAAATATACAATTTTATATCACAAATATACAACTTCTATTATTCGAAATGGTGTTAATTTTGCATCGTAGAAATTTATTCCTTTCTACTCTTAATGAAATGAAAAAAAGTCTTATTGCTCTCTCTTTAGGAGGGTTAACTATTGGAATTACAGAATTTGTAATGATGGGCTTACTGCCTGATATTGCTTCAGATATGAAAGTTTCAATTCCTGTGGCGGGTTATTTAATTTCCGCTTATGCACTTGGAGTTGTAATTGGAGCACCTTTATTAGTAATTGCAGGCAGGAATTTTGCACCAAAGAAAATGCTTTTAATATTAGCTTTAATGCTGGCCGTTTTCAATGCATTGTCAATTATCGCACCAGGTTATAATATTTTATTTGCGTCTCGATTTCTTTCTGGTTTACCGCACGGAGCATTTTTTGGAGTGGGAGCGGTAGTTGCAAGCCGTTTGGCAGATAAAGGAAAAGAAGCACAGGCAATTTCTATTATGTTCTCTGGTTTAACTATTGCAAACTTAATAGGTGTGCCAATTGGAACATATATAGGTCACCACTTTATTTGGCGCTATACCTTTGTATTAATTGCCATCGTAGGACTTTTTACATTTTTAGCGATTTATTTATGGATGCCAAATCTAGAAAAAGGCGAAAGTGTCAATATGAAAACACAGCTTCAATTTTTTAAGAAAACAGAAGCCTGGTTAATTATCGGAATTACGGCAGTTGGTTTTGGCGGCTTGTTTGCGTGGATCAGTTACATTGCACCTTTACTAACTAATGTGTCTAAATTTTCGCCAGAAGATGTGTCGTATATTTTGATCTTGGCAGGATTAGGAATGGTTGTTGGGAATTTTGCAGGAGGAAAATTGGCAGATAAATTTTCACCGGCGCCTACAACATTAGCCTTATTACTTGTAATGTCTATCGATTTGGTTTTGGTTTACTTTTTCTCCTTTAATCAATATGTATCTTTATTTCTGACTTTCTTAACTGGAGCTATTTCATTTTCTGTTATTGCGCCAATTCAGATGTTGATGATTCGTTCTGCAAAAGGAGCAGAGATGATCGCTTCGGCATCCTTGCAGGGAAGTTTTAATATTGGTAATGCTTTAGGAGCATTTCTAGGTGGATTGCCTTTGGCGACAGGACTTAGTTACTCATCTCCAAATTTAATTGGCGTTGGAATGTCAATTATCGGAATGATTATAACATTCATTTTGATGAAGTTACATCGCAAGCAGTTAGCTGTACAGCCTGTTTAAAAATAATATAATCTTTTTTTGAAGCCCTTAACTTTTGTTTAAGGGCTTTTTTGTGCTTTGTCCGCACTGCCTTTCGGTATGAAATTTTATACTTCTCTTTTCTGAATGCACTTACGTCAGAAAATACATTTTAAATTGTAAGGCCGTTTTCTATTAAAATTAATTTTTTTTTAAGCTTCTTCTGATTTTTAAGTGTAAAAATAACACCTAATAATTTCGTAATTAATATTCATGTAATCGATTGTTTTTTTTGCAAAAATCGAATCAAATGAGCGATAAGTAATAATATATTTAATATTTTATATTGATTAAAATTATATATGTCACATAAAAAATCGGTAATTTTTTTGATATATAATTTTTTTTAGGAATTTTTTAGGAATTTTTATTTTTCGTTTAAAAAAAATATCTATGTTTGTGTAATCGATTACAACAATTTTTTCTAATACACGAAATCGATTAAGTACTCAAGGGCAAAAAAAGATAAACAGTACAGTATTATTGAATGCTGTAAAATTAAATGTTAAAAAAGCACTTATAATAATTATAATAAAATGAATTGAACGTAACCACAAAAAACCACTTAAACTAAAACGAAAAAAAATAATTAACTTAAACAATCAACCATGAACTTTAAAGAATTATTAAACAAAGGAGCAGATTTTTGCTTTAAACTTGTTTTCTTACTGTGCTTATTGATCGGCAGTCAAACATACGCGCAGACCACAATGATAGAGGGAACTGTGAAAGATGCTTGCGGGACTTTCTTTACCAGGCGTAAATGTCTTGGAGAAAGGAACTAAGAACGGGACTTCTACTGACTTCGACGGTCATTACAAATTGAAATTAACCAATCCGAAAGCGGTTTTAAGTTTTTCTTTTATAGGATTTAAAACAACCGACATTTCTACAGAAGGAAAAACGAAAGTAAACGCAACTCTGTCTGAAGATTCTAATAACTTAAATGAGGTTGTAGTAATTGGATACGGAACATCTAAAAAATCTGATTTGACAGGTGCTGTAGCTACATTTTCTGGAAATGAAATGCGAAAAATTCCAACTCCTAATGTAACTGAAGCTTTAACAGGACGTATCGCGGGGGTTCAGGTAACTTCTTCTGAAGGTTCGCCAGATTCAAACGTACAGATTAGAATTCGTGGAAACGGATCTTTAACACAAGATGCTTCTCCATTATACATTGTTGATGGATTTCCTGTAAACAATATCAATGATATTTCTTCATCTGATATTGATACTATGACCATTTTAAAAGACGCTTCGTCTACAGCAATCTACGGTTCTAGAGGTGCTTATGGAGTTGTTATTGTTACGACAAAAAAAGGTAAAGACGGAAAAATCGCTGTAAACTTTAATATGTTTTACGGTATGAAAAAAATGGCCAATACGATTGGTGTTACGGCTCCGGAAGATTACGTAAAATGGCAGTACGAATATGCTTTGCTTAAAGACAATACAGATTTAAGTTCTTACGAAAAGTACTTTGGTTCATGGAAAGATTACGATATGTACAAAGGCATGAAAGGTAATAATTGGCAAAAACAAATTTTTGGACGCACAGGTGAGGTTCAAAGTCGTGATTTATCTATTCGTGGAGGTTCTGATAAAATGAACTATAATTTCAATTATGCTCATTATGATGAAAAAGCAATTATGCTTGGATCAGATTATAACAGAAATAACTTATCTCTTGCTTTAAACAGTAAAGCTTCTGATAAAATTGATTTAAGTTTTACAATGCGTTATTCTGATACTGAAATTAATGGTGGTGGTATGAACGAACAAAATGAGGTTTCTTCTGCAGATTCTCGTTTGAAAAATATTGTTGGTTATGCTCCAATTCCAGTTCCAGGTTTAACAACAGATGATACTGATGAAGCTGTTGCTGATAATTTAACACACCCTTTTGTGGCAATTTCAGATAGTGACCGCCAGCAATTCAGAAAAAACTTTAATATGCTCGGAAGTTTTTCTTGGAAACTAACTTCAGATTTAATATTCAAAACAGAATTAGGTTTAGATAATTATAATTTACAAGATTACCGTTATTTCGGTCGTACAACTTATTATGTAAAAAACAGCCCTGCAGCAGAAAGACAAGGTATGCCGGCTATGATAATGGGAGACAGAAAAGATACTCGTTTTAGAAATGCCAATACGCTTAATTATGATTTGAAAAAAATAGTTGGAGAAAATCATAGTTTAAAATTCCTTTTAGGTGAGGAATCAATTGATTATAAAAGAAATGACGTAAGCTCTGCAATTCAAGGATATCCATTGTCTTTTGATTTAGATCAAGCTAAAAAATTGACGACTCAGGGAACACCAGTTTCTGTTGATAATTTCTATTTCCCAGATGATAAATTACTTTCATTCTTTGGTCGTGTAAATTATGACTATAAAGACCGTTACCTTTTTACTGCAACATATCGTGCCGATGGTTCTAGTAAATTTTCAGGAGATAATAAATGGGGCTTTTTCCCAGCGGCAGGCATGACTTGGAAAATTTCAGGAGAGGAATTTATGAAAAATGCTTCTTGGGTTAATTTACTTAAATTAAGAGTAAGTTATGGTGAAGCAGGTAACAACAATATTCCAACAGGACAAATGGTTCAAAGTTTTATATCTTCTACAACTACATGGATCAACGGAGTAGATAATTTCTGGGCGACTTCTAAAACAATGGCTAATCCAGATTTAAAATGGGAAACTACAGTAACACAAAACTTAGGTTTAGATTTTGACTTATTTAAAAATAAGGTAACAGGATCTGTAGAGGTTTATAAAAATGTTACAAAAGATTTATTAATCAACTTCCCTATTGCTGGAGGAGGATATGATTTTCAATACAGAAACATGGGTGAGGTTCAAAACAGCGGAGTTGAGGCTACGTTAAATTTAAATCTTATCGAAAGAGCTAAATACGGCGTAAGTGTATCTTTTAATGCAGGATTCAATACCAATAGAATCAATTCTCTTGGTGTAATGAGTAATTATGGAGCAAGTTCTGGATGGGCTTCAACTGCAATTGGAAATGATTTCTTAGTAAACGTGGGCCAGCCAATTGGTATCATGTATGGATATAAAAGCGACGGACGTTATGAGGTATCTGATTTTGATTACAATGGAGGAACATATACTTTAAAAACTGGAGTAGCAGACGGTTCAACAATTGTAGGACCAATGAAACCTGGTGCAATGAAATTGAAAGATATTGATGGTGACGGTAAAGTAACTGCAAATGACCTTTCTGTAATTGGAAATTCTAATCCAAAAAGTACGGGTGGTTTTGTGTTGAATGCAAACGCTTACGGTTTCGACCTTTCTGTCGCATTTAACTACAGTATTGGAAATGATGTTTACAATGCCAACAAGATTGAATTTGGTACATCAGTGCCAAATGGACAATACAGAAATTTAAATTCTGAAATGGCTGACGGAACAAGATGGACAAATTTTGATCCTGCAACAGGACAATTGGTTACAGATCCAGTCGCATTGACTGCCTTAAATGCTAATACAACAATGTGGTCTCCTTATATGCCTCGCGCTGTATTTAGTGATTGGGCTGTTGAAGATGGATCATTCTTGAGACTTAATAATTTGACAGTAGGTTATACTTCGCCAGAAGCTTTAACATCAGCTTTGGGTGTTTCTAAGTTGAGATTTTATCTTACAGCTAGTAATGTTTTTGTTTGGACTAAATATTCAGGGCCAGATCCTGAGTCTTCAACAAGAAGAAACACACCTCTTACTCCGGGAGTTGATTACTCAGCTTATCCGAGAAGCAGACAGTTGATTTTTGGTTTAAACCTTAATTTTTAATTCAGTAAAACTTTCACAAGATGAAACATAAAATATTAATAGCAGGAATGTTTGTAGCAAGTCTTTTTTCTTCTTGCTCAGATGATTACTTAGACGCTCCAGCGCAATCGACATTAGACGAATCAGTTATTTTTTCAAGCCCTGGATTGGCAGAAGGAGCAATTGACGGAATTAAAGTTCCTTTTGCAGAAACAAATTCTTATAGAGGTCGTTTTCTTCCGTTCTACGGATTAAATACGGATACAGAATGGTATAACTCTTCACAGACTGTAAGTGATGCTTCTGATTTGTGTACTTATGATGCAAAGCCGAATAATTCTCAAATGAATACAACAAACAATGCTTGGGCAATGATGTACTCAGGTATTGAACGTGCTAATGTTTGTATTCGTGGTTTAAGAACTTATGGGAATCCAACTCCAGGATCACAATTAGGATATTTACTAGGTGAGGCTTTAACATTAAGAGCAATTTATTATGCTGATCTATTAAAAACTTGGGGAGATGTTCCTGCAAGATTTGAACCAGTAAGTAATGCAACTCTTTATATCGAAAAATCTAGTAGAGATATAGTTTACAAACAGATTATTGCAGATTTAGGAGAAGCGACGACATTGGTGCCTTGGCCTGGTGAAACTGCGGCAACAAGCAATGTTGAGAGAATTAACAAAGCTTTTGTAAAAGGATTTCGTGCTCGTTTGGCAATGGCGACCAGCGGTTTCCAGCAATATCCTGACGGAATAAGAAGAAGTACTGATCCTGAATTGTCTGTTGGAAATATGTATGCATTAGCTTTAGCAGAATCTCGTTCTGTTATCGCAAGCGGATCTGCACATTTAGAACCTTCATTTGAAACTTTCTGGAAAAAATACAATCAGGAATATATCACGGCTGGTGGAGAATCTCTTTGGGAACTTCCTTTTGCAGATGGTAGAGGACGTATGTTATTTACTTTTGCTGTTCGTCATACAACAAACGACCAATTCCATGCAAATGGAGCGAGATCGCGGTGGAACTGCAGGACCGCTTCCAACAGTATTTTATGATTACGATCAGGCAGATACTAGAAGAGATGTAACTTGTGTTCCTTACAAATATGGTACAGCTGTAAATAATGTTGCAAAACAAGAATTAGGAGCTTTGAATACTTGGTATTTCGGAAAATACCGTTACGAATGGATGACTCGTTTTGTAACTTCTACAAATGACGATGGTGTAAATAAAATTTATATGAGATATGCAGAAGTTCTTTTAATTGCGGCTGAAGCGGCAAATGAATTAGAAGGTCCTTCGGCGTGACTCCGTACTTAAAAGAAATAAGAAGAAGAGCTTTTCCAGCGAGCAGTTCAGGCGGTGAAAGTTGAGAACTATGTAGACGCTTTGACGAGTAAAGAATCTATGCTTAATGCTTTGGTGGAAGAAAATAAATTTGAATTTACTGGTGAAATGGAGCGTAAACAAGCGCTTATCCGTTGGAATTTATTAAAAGCAAAATTGGATGAAGCTAAAGTAAATATGAAAAATTTAGCTGATCGTACAGGACGATATGCTGATGTTCCAGTCGCTTTGTACTATAAATATAAAGCAGATAATGTAAGTTTAGATATTTATGGTCTTAATCGTGGTGAAACAACAAGCCCGGGTGCAGATTATACGCAATTTGCATGGACATGGACAGGTGCTTGCAACAGATACTAAAATAAATACTTTGTATAAACCAGGAGTTAATCCAGATAATAGACAATTTTGGCCAATCTGGCAGGTGTTTATTGATGGAAGCAACGGAAAATTAACTAATGATTATTCTTACTAACAACTCGCTGAAAATTAATAAAGTATAATTATGAAAACAAAATATATAACAAAAGGATTAATTGCTTCATTAATGCTCATGCTTGCTTTTTCTAGTCGCGAGACGTTTAATGAGCCAGTAATAGAAACTTTAGACGTAAGCAGAGAATTTTCTCCAATTGGTCTTAAAGCAACAATTAGAAATCAAACAACGGTCGAATTAAATTGGACTGTTAAAGCAGATGAAGATGCAGATCATTATGTAGTAGAGTTTAGTGCAGATGATCCAGAATTTAAGACGATTTATAAAACAGTAAATGTTGCTCCAACAGAATTACCTGTACAAGTACCGCTTGAAGGAGAAACAGTTTATTCTATCAGAGTAAAATCAGTAAGTTCTGTAGGGTTAGAAGATTCGAAATGGTCTATAACTACTGCTACTACTTTATCTGAACAATTGATGAATGTTGTTCAAGATGCTGATATTGAAGCAAAACAAGTTACTTTAAGATGGGCTCCAAACAGCAATGTAACACAAATTGTTGTTAATCCAGGAAACATAATTCATGCAGTTACGCCTGCAGAAAAAACTGCTGGAGTAGCTTTGGTTACAGGACTTGTGGGAGAAACAGATTATACCGCTTCTTTGTTTAACGGAACGAAGAAAAGAGGAGAAAGAACTTTTAAAACAGGAATCGACATCGGAACAGGAATTTTAGTTAAGCCTGAAGATGATTTAAATGCAAAAATTACTGAAGCGGCAGCTGGTGCTGTTTTAGTATTAATGCCGGGAGATTATCAAGTATTTAAAGGTGAAATTATTTTGAATAAAACAATTACACTTCGTGGATTGCGTCCAGGTGATAAGCCAAAATTACATGTGAAATTCACTGTAAATGCAGGAACAGCAAATCTGTCTTTAGTTGATTTAGACATTGAAGGCTCTGGCGTTGGCGACAGTAATTTTATTACAATTTCTGGTGCAAGTACAACTTATGGAGATGTCTTAATTAGCGGTTGTTATATTCATGACTACTTACGTGCTTTAATGTATGCAAATGCTTCACTTTCAAAATTGAATTCATTTACGGTAGATAATACTATTGTTAAAAACGTAAATAGCAATGCACAGGCAGATTTCATAGATTTCAGAAATACATATGTATCAAGTATAGTTGTAAAAAACAGTACATTCGATACTTGCTCAATTGGACGTGATTTTGTTAGGGTAGATGCTGTTTTACCTGCAAATGGAGGATTTTCAGGAACAGGCTTAGCTACAAATGTATTAATTGACAGTTGTACATTGTATAAAGTATCGAATACAGCGAGCACCAAAAAGAATTTTGTATTTACGTTTTGGATCAAACACATCAACGGTAAGAAATACATTAATTGTTTCTACGACTGGAATTTATACAAATCAGGCAGGGACTACTTTGCCAACATTTAATAAAAATTACTATTACGAGGCGACAAGTTTTATTGATGCCACTATTCCAAATAATAAAATTGATGCGTCTGCAACTACTGCAAATCCACAATTTGTAAATGTCGCGACTGGAGATTTTACTGTTAAAAATCAAACTATGATTGATAATAGAGTAGGAGATCCGCGTTGGATTAAATAAAATTTCATGGTTAATAAATAGGAAAAGCGGTATGCAAGTAAAATTGTATGCCGCTTTTTTGTTTTAGTCTCGGTTTTCAGTTTTCAGTTTTCAGTCTCAGTTTTCAGTCGCGACTGCGACTGCGACTGCGACTGTGACTGAAAACTGAAAACTGAAAACTGCGACTAAAAACTACTCAATAGCTAAATCAAATTTTTGCAATAAACCTGCTAGTGCGGTGTGTGAAACTTTTGTTCCTTTTATTTTGTTATCTGAAGGATCAAAAGCATAATTTGTGGAAGTCCTAAAATCTGTTTTTTCCAAAATACATTCCACGAAAGTGGCATTAGAGAGATCACAGTTTTTAAAAACAGCCAGAGATAAATCGGTGTTAGAAAAATCAGCTTCTTTTAGAGAACAATCTATAAAATTGGTTTTCTTTAGTTTTTTATAAATGAAAGTAGAATAGTCTAAAATACAATCCTGAAAATTCATCGAAAACAAAAAGCTGTTACTCGCGCTGAAATCTAAACCCATTAATTTACAGCCAATAAATTTTATATTTTTTAGTCCTGTATTTTTAAGAACGGCTAGAGAAAGATTACAATTTTTAAAAGTCGAATCTAAAAAGTCGTTATGACTCAAATCGCTTTTTGAGAAATTACAATTGATGAATTCGCAGTTGACAAATTCGGTATCCGATAAGCGTTGTTCAGAATAATCTACAGTATCAAATGTGCGATTTTGATATAATTTGGTTTCCATATAATTTGGTGAAAAATGTTGAAGTAATTTTATTCTAATTCGACGCAGTCAAAAATGCCATTATTTTGAATTAGATTTGGAATATCTAATTCACTGTCAATTCTTAAAATATTATCGCAGTCTTCAAGATCAAAATTCCACAACACATCTGGCAGTAATTCATGAAGGAGAACAGCGACCGACTCAAATTTTGAAACGCTGTCAACAGAAGTTTTAAATACATAAATCATAATTTGCATAATTTTGAACAGGCAAATTTCTGAAAAAGTAGTGCGTTTTGTTAGGATTCTATAATCAATAATTAGGACTTATCAATCATTTTTCGGTATCGAATTGGTGAAATTCCTTCTGCTTTCTTAAAAAAACGACTAAAGTAAGATTGGTCTTCAAAACCTATTCGTATTGCGATTTCACCTACAGAAAGTGTAGTTTGAAACAGCAGATATTTAGCTTCTAGTAATATGTTTTCGTCAATCCATTTTACAGCAGATTTTCCAGTTACCGATTTTACGCATTTATTCAAATGATTAGGCGTTACATTAAGCGACGAAGCATAATAATTAACTTGATGCTGTGTCTTTATTTGATCATGAATAAGCTCCTTAAATTTTCCTGTTATAACCTCAGCGACCGAAATGCCTTTAGTAGATTTTACAGCATTTTTGTTCATTTCATAAAATAAAGTAATCAGATACGACTGAACAATATTCAAATCAGTAAATGCTGTTTCGGAATACTCCTTTTTTAATCGTTCTAAAATATTGGTAATTGCACTTATATCTTGAGGTGTCAGCGTAATTTTAGGATTTCCAGAAATTTTCAAAAAATCAAAATCATTCAGTAATTCGCGGCTTCCGTATTTTCTAATTAAAATATCAGGATGAAATTGGCAGATATAGCCTTTATGTATACTGTTTACATTGTCGAGTGAGAAAATCTGTCCGGCAGGAACCATGATAATTTCATTATTGGTGGTTGTATATTCCTGATAACCCAATTTCATGACATGCTGGCCTGAAGAAATAAAAATTAAGGTATGACAGGAATGTTTAGAAGGAGGAACAGGATGTTGTATCTGCATTACTTCTTCAATTTCAAGGCAGAAAAAATGATCAGAATTTGATTTGAAAAGCAAATGAATAGGATTGTCTTCTCCTAGAAATTTCTCCCGAAATCCTGTTGGTCCGTAGGTTTTTATTTTTTCCGTGCCTTTTGTTTTCATCCTTAATAATATAATCTGAAATCAAGCAGTTTACACAAATTGTAATGTTTCATATAAAGATCTTCAACCACTTCAATCAAATTGTCGTTTTCCTGATACAAACTAAAGAACGCTTTGTCAATCGTACTGCGACTGGCAATTTTATTATAAGTAGAACCATAACCAGAAATAGCTCTTGCACCCGTTATGTCAAGAAAATACTGTGCTTCATCTTCAGTTAAATCTAAAACTTTAAGATTAGCAAAATGAATAATTTTACCTTTCATTTTACCTTCAAAAAGTTCAGCGATTTCTTCTAAGCTGTAATAATAATTATGAAGACAGATATTATTTTCCTGTCCTGGCATTGCCAGATAAATGATTTCGTAGTCTTTGAAATTATGATCTTCGTAAAGTAAAATATTCAAACTTTCTTCTAAGCCTTCAATAGTATCACAAGTTTTATGGATACTGGCAATTCCTTGGTCAATAGCCAATTCTTCCAGACATTTTACCACATGTGTTGGAGTAAGATCGTCTATATCTGGAACACCTTCTAGGCAGAAAATAAATTTTTCATTATCCATACAGTTGCGCTTTCTGATTTTTAAGGATTGAAATTTCTTTGTTTTTTGATTTTAGCAAAAGTATTTTTTCTGAAACAAAATCTAGCATAGAAAACAGAATTTAACTTGCTTTTTGGAATTTATGCAGATACTTCTTTACATAATTATTTAACCGTATTTTTGTGGACTGAAAATTACAATTACCCATGATACAGATTAATGAAAAGCAGTCGTTTGCTCTTGAAGATATATTATTCTCATTTGCATTGGAATCAGAAGCGGCAGAAGTTTTTAAAAGTCACAATACTTTAATTACAGGAATCGGAAAAGTAAATGCGACTTATGAATTGTCAAAGGCAATCCAAAAGAAAAGACCTTCGATAATTGTGAATCTAGGATCGGCGGGAAGCAGTTGCTTTCAAAAAGGCGAAGTAATCTGCTGTACCAAATTTGTGCGGCGCGATATGGATGTGCGCGGTTTGGGTTTTGCACAATATGAAACGCCGTTGTCGAATTTACCTCCAATTCTGGAATACGGTTTGTTAATGGATAATTTGAATGAAGGAATCTGCGGAACCGGCGACAATTTCGAAATGGGACATTGTTCTGATGCTTATAATGTTGTCGATATGGAAGCCTATGCTTTAGCCATGATCGCCATGAAAGAAAACATACCATTTTTATGTCTTAAATATATTTCTGACGGTGCCGATGATAACGCCGCAGAAGATTGGACGGTTCAGGTTCATAAAGCGACTATTGCTTACGGTAAAATTTTAGGATTGATAAAAGAATCAGAAGCCATTTCTTAGTTGAAATGGCTTTTTTTTATTTTTAAATTCAAGATATGTTTGCTTTAATAGATAGTATATTTTTTATAAAATAGATCTTTTCCATTTTCTTTCCTGTAAACACTAAAAATAGTAGTATTTGATTTTTTTGAAATAGAGTCTCCTATTTTTAGGTCAAAATTATCCTTAAATGTAGAATCAATTCTCAATCCATTTTGCAAATAAAATTCAGTCGTTCTTAATTGCCAAATATTTCGCAGATCAAAAAAAACTGATTTTAAAAATATAAAATCCTATAAATGCTAAACTGATAAGTATTTGATGGGGTGTTTTAAAGAAATGAATGAGTTTGATTTAATACAGCTTTAAAGAAACTTTTTAACTTTATAGTTTTCATTTTTTGAAGAGAGACTCATTAACTATTGAAACCAAAATGATTTTATTATGAAGAAAATTGTCATGTTGTGCTGTACTTTTCTGTTTTTTGGAAAAACAATGGCGCAGGAAATTCCTTTACTATCCAATATTTCATCTCGAAACAATATTACGTTAAACGGAAAATGGAGATATATTGTAGATCCTCTCGAAAACGGATATTATAATTATCGTTTAGAGCCTTTTAAAGACAATGGCTTTTTCGAAAATAAAAAATTCAACACAACAGAACTGAGTGAATATAATTTCGCAACCTCAGCCGTTATTGATATTCCGTCTGATTGGAATTCTAAAGATCAAAGATTGTTTTTTTATGAAGGAACAGTTTGGTTTCAAAAAGACTTCAATTATAAAAAGAATTCTCAAAGTAAAGGGATTCTTCATTTTGGAGCAGTCAATTACGATGCAAAAGTATATGTAAACGGAAAATTGGCAGGAACTCATGTTGGCGGTTATACACCGTTCAATTTTGATGTAACCGATTTATTGGTCGATGGAAATAATTTTGTTGTAGTAAAAGTCGACAACAAACGCCATAAAGATAATGTGCCAACCGTAAATATGGATTGGTGGAACTACGGCGGAATCACAAGAGACGTGACTTTGGCTCAAGTTCCAAATACTTATATCGAAGATTATCTGGTTCAATTGGATAAAAAAGAAAAAGGAAAAATTTCTGGCTGGGTAAAGTTGAACAGCGAAACGGCAAATCAAACCCTTTCAATCGCAATTTCAGAATTAAAAATCAAAAAGAATATTACAACTGATGCAAAAGGAATAGCCTATTTTGAGATTAAGGCCAATCCCGTTTTATGGACACCTGAAAAACCAAAATTATACGACGTAATGGTAAGCAAAGCAGATGAAAATATTGCAGATAAAATTGGTTTTAGAACTATTGAAACAAAAGGTAAAGAAATTCTGTTAAACGGAAAAAAAGTCTTTTTGCGCGGTATCAGCATTCACGAGGAAGCGCCTTTCAGATCTGGCAGAGCTTGGTCGGAGGAAGATGCAGTTACTCTATTAACTTGGGCAAAAGAATTGGGTTGTAATTATGTTCGTCTGGCACATTATCCGCATAACGAAAACATGGTAAAACGAGCCGAAAAAATGGGATTAATGATTTGGTCCGAAGTTCCTGTTTATTGGACTATTTCGTGGACAAATCCAGATACTTACGCCAATGCCGAACGTCAATTGCACGATATGATTTACAGAGATAAAAACCGCTGTGGAATCGTTATTTGGTCCATTGCAAATGAAACACCGCATGGAGACGACAGAGATATTTTCTTAAGTAAACTGGCAAAATACGCGCGTACACAAGACAATTCCCGTTTAATCAGTATGGCGATGGAAGTGACTTCGAGTGCCAATAATGTCAATACACTTCATGATAATATGAATGAATATGTAGATATTGTAAGTTTCAACCAATATTTAGGCTGGTACCGAGGAACGAATGAATCTTGTAAAGACATGAAATGGGTGATTCCGTATAACAAACCTGTTATTGTGAGCGAGTTTGGCGGCGAAGCATTACAAGGTTTGCACGGCGACAAAAAAGAACGCTGGAACGAAGAATATCAGGAAGAATTATACATTCAAAACACGCAGATGTTTAATCGTATCGAAGGTTTAGCGGGAGTTTCTCCTTGGATTTTAGTAGACTTTAGATCGCCGAGAAGACAATTGCCAAATATTCAGGATTTCTTTAATCGCAAAGGTTTAATTTCAGATCAAGGAATTAAAAAGAAAGCTTTTTATGTGATGAAGGGTTGGTATGCGGAGAAAGAAGAGGAATATAAATAAGTTAGTAGTTTAAATAAATTAGTAGTTAAATAAAGTGAAAAAACCCTCAAAATCAAAAACTGATTTTTGAGGGTTTTTTAATATGTTCCGTAGGAACATCTCATCGGTAGAAAAATTAGATAATCATCATTATTTTACGTTCCGTAGGAACGTTTCGTTTTGCTATGATTTTTTTAAATCCGATCAGACGTTCCTGCGGAACGTACTTTATTCTTTATTTGGTTGTTATTTTTTTTCTATCGATGAAACATTCCTACGGAATGATGATTGGGTATAAAAAATGAAAAGCTCTGTTTTATAAAAAATTACTTCACCAAATAATCAACCTGATCCGCTTCGCAAAGTCTAAAGTAACCCATTGCGTAATTATTTACGTTGTTATTATTGATGATATTTCCTCTGATATTTCCAGGAGGAACAGAAAAAGGATTGGAGCTTGAAGCTTCTAAAATTAATTTCATGTAATTGAAAAAGTTTTTAGAAACACCTCTATGTGTAATTTTTACAGTATTTCCCGCCTTCATATCTTCATCAGAAAATCTTGTACTAATTTCATTTCCATTATAAAATTCATCATTTGTGTTTTCATATTCAGGAAAAATTAGAAATTCACTTTGATAATCTGTTAAATAAAAATTCACTTGATCTGCAGGATCTGTATAATAAAAAGTAAGTTCGATTATATCTTCTCCGCCAAAATCGGGAACGAGGGCTTGTTCCACTTTAGTAATTGGAGTTACAGAAGTCAATTTTTCTGCGACTGTAAAACTTTGTCCCTCGGCTTCAACAAATAATTTATAGTCCATATCGATTACTGGAACAAAATTGTTGCATTTATAAACTCCCGGTTCCGTTTCTGTAAAAGTAAAAACGTCACCATTGCTATTTTCAACACGCACCTGCGCGCCCGAAACTTTTGGCGTTGTCTCGTTATAATAAGGAGCAGTTTTACTGATTTTTATAGTTTGTTCGTTTCCCGTAGTTCCTTTTTTTCCAGATAATTTCCGCATCAATTACTAATCTTGTTTCGCCAGTTTCCAAATCAAGATTTACAACATCTTCACAAGAAGTAAAAGACAATGCCAGCAAAAGAGTTAGTAATGCCAATGCTTTATTCATTATTCTATATTTTTTCAATTTATTCATAGCATTAAAATTTAAAATTATAAGAAACTCCAGGTACAATTCCGAAAATAGAAAGTCTTCTCGTTTCATTAGCTCCCGTATCATCATTAGTGGTAAAACTCATAGAAGCGACATTTTTTCTGTTGTAAACATTATAAAGGCTGAATACCCAATAGCTTTGCCATCCTTTCTTTTTGTCTGGTTTTGGAGTGTAAGTTGCGGCAACATCCAAATGGTGGAAAAGAGGCAGTCTGTTTTCGTTTCTTAAAGAATAGTTAGGAACATTGATTCCTCCAAATTCATAATATCCATTAGCATACGTTACCGGCTGACCCGACTGTAAAGTAAAATTACCATTAAAAGACCATTTCGGATTCAATTCGTAACTTCCTACAATGCTTAAATTATGCAATTTATCATATCCAGATAAATACCAGTCGCCATTAGCAATTCCTGGTTCTTCAGCAGTTCTTCCAGCTGTTTTTTGTTCTGCTCTAGATAAGGTATAAGAAACCCATCCCGTAAAATTTCCAGTATTTTTTCTAAACAATAATTCCAATCCATAAGATCTGGCTTTACCATTTAAAATAACCTGTTCGATATTATTGTTGGCCAAAACATCGGCACCGTCAATATAGTCAATACGGTTTTGAACTTTTTTATAAAATAATTCTCCTTCAAAAGAATAATCACCGTCTCTGAAATTTTTAAAATAACCCATCGCATATTGATCCAAAAGTTTGCGGTTTAGTAAAAGGTCCGCTTGGCGTCCAGATACTCATAGGCAGGGGAGACTGTGTATTTGATAAAATATGAATGTACTGCGCCATTCTGTTATAACTTGCCTTTATAGAAGTATCATCATTAAATGAATAAGATAAAGCGGCTCTTGGTTCAAAATTATTGAAAGTACTTATGGCTTGTCCTTTTTTATAATTTATGGTTCCCGTTGGAATTCCTTCTTCATAAATTTTATATAACGGATTGTATACCACTGCCTGACCATTTTCGTAAGTACTGATTTCTTCTCCGCCTAAACGGTAAAACGAACTGTAACGAAGTCCGTAACGGAAATTCAATTTCTCTGTAATTTGATTTTCAAAATCAATATAAGCAGAAGTTTCTAACGCAAATTTTTTATCCAGCTGTTTGTAATTAAACTGAGAATCACTACTTGTTGGCTGTACAACGCCAGGATTAAAATTATAATACAAGCCATCAATTCCGTAATTGATTTTAAATTTTTCTGAAGTTTGATAATTCCAAGCATACTTAAGTCCGTAACTACTGATCTTGCTGTCCCATTCGAAATTTTCTGTAGAAAGTCCCAAATTGAATCTGTAATCGCTGTAAAAAGCAGATAAATTAGAATTTAAGTTGTCAGAAAATTTATGTTTCCAGCTTAAAATTCCCATTGTACTTCCGTATGTGCTCGAAAAACGTTCATTAATATCAAATAAATCATTTCCTAAATAACCAGAAAAAGAAAGAGTATTATTTGGGTTGAAGCGATAATTGAATTTAGCATTCAAATCATAAAACATGGCAGAGTTTTTATTGTCTGCCAGTTTCATGAACAAATGCGCATACGAAGCACGTCCGGAAAGGATGAACGAACTTTTCTCTTTTTGGATCGGTCCTTGAACCAAAAGGCGGCTCGAAATAATTCCGATTCCTCCATTTACTTTATATTCTTCGAAATCTCCAGTCTGCTGTGTTACATCCAGAACAGATGAAACACGTCCTCCAAATTTAGACGGAATACCGCCTTTATATAAATCTAAACCGTTTACAATATCTGCATTAAAAATGGAGAAAAATCCAAACATATGCGAATCTGCATAAACAGGAGCGCCGTCTAAAAGAATCAAATTCTGATCGGTCGCACCGCCTCGGACATTAAAACCCGATGAAGCTTCTCCAGCATTGGTAACTCCAGGCAATGTCAAAATAGATTTTAAAGGATCCGGTTCTCCCATTGCAACTGGGATTTTCTTTATTTCCTGCATCGAAAGTCGGTTCACGCTCATTTGAGTCGTTTTGATATCAACCGCTTTATTGTTCATCACAATAACTTCTCCCAACTGCTGGCTGTCCGATTCTATTTTGAAATTAAGCGTAAGATCATCATTTACGGTGATACGTTTTTCTTCATTTTTAAATCCGATGTAGCTAATGGAAACAGTATAACTTCCGTTTGGAATTTCGATGCTGTATTTTCCATTTTCATCTGTTATGGCACTGGTTCCCAATTCTTGAATAAAAATATTGGCACCAATAACAGGCTGTCTTTCCTCATCAAGGATTTGACCTTTTAGCCTGCTTTTTTTTTAGTCGCTTTCTGAGTTTGAGCTTTCTGTTTTACAAAAATATTATTTCCTGCTATCGAAAATTGTACAGAGGAAATCTTGTTTAATTCATTAATAAGACTCTTGATTTCGGTCTGCTTAAAAGTGCTCTTTTGATTAAAATATTTTTTGCTGGTATCAATTTGATCTGTAAAAGCAAATTTGAAATCCGATTGATTTTCAATTTGCTTGAAGAATTCTTTTAAGGTAACATTTTGATCTACAGTTACTGTAACGCTCTGAGCAGACATACATAAACTGAATAAAAAAAAGCATGCTGAAATTATATGCTTCATGAAATTTTGTATTTTTGAATATTATTAAATGGAATAACTTCGTGTTATCCTGATTATAAGGAGGATGTGTAGTTTCACGGCTTACATCCTTTTTCTTCCTATTGAAAAGTAATCTGTTTTAGATCTTCATTTATTTCAAAGTTTAGGTTATACATTTCTGCTATTAATTGTACAATTGTTTTTAAATCTTCTTTTTTATTGATTCTAATTGTGATTTTTTGGTTTGAATATTCTTGTGGAATAATCACTTTATAACCATAATTATCTTCCATATAAATACCGACAGCTGTTAATTTTTCATTGTCAAAATCTATAAATCGGCTGAATTCGGCAACTGAAGCAGTTTGGTTTCCATAAGTAAATTTCTCACCAGGTTTTAGAATCCATTTTTGATTTTGGCCTTTTACATTCATTTGAACACATCCTTCATAAAGTTCAACTGTTACATCTTCTTTTTCAGATTCTTTTACAATAAAAGAAGTTCCTAAAACTGTCGTAGTGGTTTCATTACAAAAAACCTGAAAAGGATGCTGTTTGTCTTTTTTAACTTTAAAATAAGCCTGACCTTCCATTTCAATTTTTCTGTTTAAGGCAAAATCTTTCCCATAAGAAATTTTAGAATTCGGACTCAATTCTACTTTTGAATTATCGGGTAAAACAACATATTTTATTTTAGTAGTCGTATTTTCAATCACGTTTCCGGCGATAACAGCTTTTTCAGCCAGCGGTTCGTTGTTAAAATAAATCCTAGTTCCGATAAGAACAAAAAGTAAAACAGAATCGTCGCTGCATAATAGCGCCAAGGTTTAAATTTCTTCTTCTTATTGGTAAAAGCTTTTGCTTGGAATTCTTCCCAAGAAGCTTCTTTTATGCTTTCTGAATGTGAAGCTGGAGTTTCGTTCCAAAGCTTTTTAAACTCTTCGTCTAAATTTTCCTTGTCCATTTTTTTTTGGTGTTAGAGTTTCTGGCAATAAAATCCTTGTTTACTAAAAACACCATAAACCATTTCCTTAATGTCTCTGTTGGTTTCGATTCTTAGAATTCTTTCGCGATTTTTGAAATCAAAATATATAATACAATCAGAAATAATGAACTGCAAAAGAACCACAATTAGGCTGGCATCTTTTTTAGTTCTAACATTTGTTTTATACGCTTCAATGTGCATTTTTTGTTCTTGTTTTTATATATAACAAACGAGAACAGAAAAGTTCCTAATGATCTGCGATTTTTTTTCGAATAAATTTACTGGCGAGATAAATATGATTGGCAATGGTCTTTTCAGAAAGATCCGTTATTGCTTTGCAATCTCCTTATAGCTAAGGTTTTCCAGTTTGTGTAAAGTAAATATTTTTTGTTCTTGCTCTGGAAGCTGATTAATGAAGTTTTGAAGTTTTTCTTGTCTTTCTTCAAAAATTCCAGAATCAGATTCCTCTTCGTCTAAGATATCAACTTGAAAAGTGTCAAGTCGCACTATTTTATTTTCTCTATTGACGTGATTGAGAATAATGTTTTTGCAGATTGTAAACAATTGCTTGTCAAACAAAACATCTTCATTAAGTAATTCTCTTTTATTGTAAACTCTCAAAAAGCTTTCCTGAACAAAATCTTCTGGAGTAAGTACGGTGAGATTAAATCTTCTGGCAATGTTTATCAGCTTATCATAGTAATTGAAATAAACCTCTTTGAAGGTTGCTTCATTACCTTTTTTTAAACTTATAATAAACTTTTTATTGTCCATAACGAAAATATCGCGACTAGTTTTTAACTAATCAAAACTCATTGGTCTTAACATTTATTGCATTCAAAAAAAGATTGATTTTAAAAGATGAATGTAATAAGTTACAAAGAACCGTAATTTAATTTTATATTTTGACGCTGTTATTGGAAAATGTTACAAGAAAACGGATGTTTTTTGTTTTGATAATTGATGTTGAATATTTTATTTCAAAAGTAATTTTAATTTGCGGTCTAACTTCCAAAAATGTATTCTATTTTAGAAACAAATTTGCAAAAGCAAAATTAAATGTAAATTCTTACATTTACCGACTCAAAAATTAAACTATGGAGAACTTTATTCTTATTATATTAATTGCATGCGTTATTATTTTGTTTAATAATTTTTCGAAATTAAAAAGAGAAAACGAATTATTAGACTCTCTTTACCAAAATATCAAAGACGATTATAAGTATTTGAAAAAAGAATTAGAAGAAATTAAAAAGCAAATTACAAAACCTGATTTTACTGCCGCCGTTTTACCTCCAAGAATTGATGAAGCGGCGATAATCTCTGATCCAGTTGCAGAAGTTTCTCCTCCAATTATTCCGGATCCAGTTAATACTTTTGAAGATACTCTTCAAAATGAAAATACAATTAATGAAGAAGTTGTAGAGAAACCTGTGTTCAGTTTTGATTCACAAGTTATTCCTGTTTTCGATGCCAATCAAATTGCTGAAGAAAAACAAACTACAGAACCTGTAGAAAATTCTGAAACAGATACAGTTTACCAATTTGAAGAACCAAAAGAACCTCAATATGAAGAAGAGATATTCGTAGAAAGTGCTTTTTCAATTTTAATAAAAAAACTGGAACAACAGTTTATCGAAAATTGGACTGGAATTTTAGGAACCGCAATAATGGTTTTAGGAATTGGTTATCTGAGCATTTATACAGCATTGAAAGTTTCCCCAATGTTCCGAATTTTAATTCTTTGGCTTTATGCAGGAGTTTTAGCCGGTTCTTATTTCTTTTTGAAGGAAAAAGAAAAGTGGTTTAAAACAGGACTTTGGCTTCGCAGTGCTGGAGCAAGTTTATTTTTGTTTGGATGTTTTGGTGCTTCGCAGATTCCAGCGCTCACCTTTATAGATAATATTCCACTGGCATATTCACTCATCGGACTTGGAATTGCAATCAATTTGTCTGTAGGATATATTATAAGACAGCAGACTTTTTTATCGCTTCATGTCATTTTAAGTATTTTAATTTTATGTGTAATTCCAGAGAAACTCTTAATAACATTTTTATTAGCGTCTTTAACGGTCATGCGGCGGGAATCATTTTATCCTATAAAGAGAAATGGGAATATCATTTAATGATTGTTATTTCTGCCTTTATCATATTTGATATTTGGTTTACACAAGGTAGAAATGCGTTAACTGCGTCTCAAAATATTTTTGCGATATTAGGTATTATTCTGGTTTCTGTAAGTTGTATGTACATGCAGTACAGAAGCATTTATACCAATACGCGTTTTGACCGAATAGCTTTTGTGACGCATCTTACCAACTGGATTTTATTTGCTTTAGGTTTAATTTTACATTCAACTGGAAGCAAAATCAAAATATTTGTCTTATTTGCGGCGGGAATTCTTTGTCTTCTCAGCGGCTCTTTTTGCCAGAAAGAAAAAGATTTTTTGGTTGTATCATTTAGACGGAATGGTTTCGTTTATACTTTTCGCTTTAAGTATCATTATGCTTAATGACTGGAAAGTTGGTATTGATATTATTTCGTGCGGATTGTACTTTTTAGTCATTACTTGTTTATTTATCGTTTATAAAAGCAGAGAGGTTTTATTGCATAAAATATTTTTAGGAATCAATCATGTTTTAGGTTTGTTTGTCTTTTTATTTTTTCTTTTGCACATTATGCCGTCTCCAGAGCAGACTCATATTACAAATGTTTTTGTCTTTGCGTTGATTACTGTTACAGTGATGACATTAGCAGTTCCTGTTTTTTGCGTTGTCAAAAAAGAGTTTTTAGAAATAGATTCTTTTATTGTTAAGAAAGATTTGAGTTTAAACGGAATTTTTTCAGTTCTGTTTTCAATCTTATTTTTAATAAGCTGGTATAATACTATCGAATTTTCTTTATATTATCCTCTTGTGTTTCTTGCTTTATTGTGGTGTTTTTTACGTTTCAAATTCAAAACAAATACTTTTGATTTAGGAAGGTTCATTTTTTTAAACACAACTATTGCCGCAGGATTACTGTTAATGCTTTTACAGCCAAAAGCTAGTTTAGATGTGGTTTTGGCTCTGGGAATTGTTTCTGTAATATCATTTAACTGGTTTACGAAATTATTCTATACAGATGAAAATATCATAAAAACGATTGGAATTATTGGTATAAATGCTTTATTGGTTTCGCTTTCGTTTAAATATTTAGCTTCTTATAATATCCCTCAGATTTTTGGCTGGTTTGGTATTGCTTTGCTAAATCACGAATTTCTATGGATACAATTTAAAAGAAAAACACTCACTACAGATAACCAAATTCTGCTTTATCTTTTTTGTCTTGCTTTTTCGATATTTGGAAGCTTTGCGTTTTTATACAATGCCCAATTTTTAAGTAATCCGGAAATTGGATTAATCGCCGTTGGACTTTCTGTTATCGAAATTTATTTTTTATTTGCTGATAAAATCAGAAATAAATCGAATGAAGTTATTTCAGGGTGGAGAAATTTTGATACACTGCATTCTGAATTTATTCTTTTTAATGCTCTAGTTTTTGGTTTTTCGTGTATCCAAATTGATTATATGCCTGTTTATTTAGGAAGCTTAGCATTAATTGTCTTTTTTATTTTTCAAAGAATTCAAAAAATTAAACGGCTGCAACATTTACTCTTTTGCACTAATAATTGGGAGTGTAATTCTAACTCTTTATTTGGCTGTTTTAGAAGAGCACAATGTCGGTGAGAAAACACTTTACGTGATACAAATAATAAGCATTTTATTGTCTGTTGCGTATAGTTATATGCAGATAAAAAGTCCTAAAGAAGAAGGCAGAATGTTTAGCACAATTTTACCTGTTATTCAAAACTTATGGATAATTGCTTTATTATTTATCCAAGTCGAAATAGTTTATCTCGCGTCGCTATTTATGCTTTTGGGAATCTTAAATTTTGTTTTGATTTTGTACAGAAAAATAAACTTAGCTTCAGAATCGGTTTTGGTTATCGGGCTTTTATCAATTTTAACTTCTGTTTTTTACAGTATCAAGGTACTAAACAATTTTACGTTATCAGATTGGCTGTTACAGCTTTCTAGTATTGTTTTATTGATCGTTTTGGTCTTTCTAATTAAGAGGAAGGAATTTATTAAAACATTAAAAATAGATTACCAGATTGTCATAAATGTTTGGCTTTCTATAGTTATGTTTTCACAATTAGAACATAAATGGCTACCCGTATTTTGGGCGACAACTGCGATCGTAAATGTATTGCTTTACTATAAAAAAATTGGCGACAAAAAAGAAATCAGTATTGTTTATTATTTGCTGGCTAATTTTCATTTAGCATTTGTTAGTTTTACTTATTTCGAAGCTAAATTTGAATTTGTGTATCTTATCATATTTGCCTTATTAGCGCTGTATATTTTTATCGTTTATAAATATATTGAAGACTTCAATTTTAAAAATAGTATTATAATTTACCCGGCGACTTTCAGTATTGGATTATTTCTATTTCTTTCATTCGACAAAGGAATCTTAACATTCTTCTGGATTTTAGAATCTTTAGGATTGCTGATACTCGGAATTATTCTGAAAGAAAAGTATTTCCGATATGTCTCGCTTTCTTTAGTAGGAATTTGTGTTATTAGACTAATGTTTTTTGATTTATCAAATGCCGATTTCTTAATTAGAGCATTAGTTTTATTAGGCGTAGGAGTAGTGCTTTTAGTAATGAATACTTTATTTAAAAAATACAAAGAACGATTTGATTAAAAGTTGAATTGCATAAAACGGAAAAGCCACAAATTCAAATGAACGAATTTGTGGCTTTTTTTATTTAAGCTATCACTTTTTTAAATAGTAATTGAGTTATTTTTCTTCGCCTGAATCTTCAACCGCAGAGATTTGATCCAAAATATTAGTTTGATTTGGTGAAATATAGTTTTTTACCTCGCCAGTATTTTCTTTCTTAAAAGAAGATCTAATGCATGATACAGTTTTAATAAAACATCTTTGTCTTCCTTAGCAATGTCTAAAGCCGTATTAAAATTAAAAACATAATTATTCGAATTACGTACTTCTACTTTTATCGTTTTTGATGTGATTTTAAATTTAACTATATCCATTATTGTCTACAATTGCAGTTAGTAAAATGTTATTTTAAAAGTAGTTATATAAAATGTAAACCACAAATTTAGTGTATAATTACAAAGGATTATAAATAAAAAAACATCACTTTATGAAGTGATGTTTTTTTTACCTGGTAGCGAGGACGGGAGTTGAACCCGTGACCTCAGGGTTATGAATCCTGCGCTCTAACCAACTGAGCTACCTCGCCTGGACTGCTATCATTATTCCTGATTGCGGGTGCAAAGATAGAAATAATATTAAAGCGTACAAGTATAAAATGAAGAAAAAAAAATATTTTTAATTATGCATTGTTTTTGGACATATATTCTTATATTTCGAAAAAATTAAAAGTAGCACATGGATTCAAAAATACGTTACGAAATCGAGTTTCCGATCAATTCTTCGTGCGCAATTATTGTATCAATATATATCAACTCCGTCAGGTTTATCAGAATGGTTTGCTGACAATGTTAATTCAAGAGGTGAATTTTTTACTTTCATCTGGAACGATTCGCAGGAAAAAGCACGCTTGGCTTCAAAAAAAACTGGAGAAAAAGTAAAATTTAAATGGGTAGATGATAGCAGTAAGGATACTGAATACTTCTTCGAACTTCATATTTTAGTTGATGAATTAACTAAAGATGTATCGCTTATGGTGGTTGATTTTGCCGATAAAGAAGAAATAGGCGAAGCTAAACAATTGTGGGAGAATCAAATCTCAGATCTAAAACATCTTATAGGCTCTGTTTAGTAAAATTCTATTTTATACCTTATATTTGCCCTGAACAAAATTCAGGGTTTTTTTATGATTAATTTTAACGGAAATATAGCGCAGGAAGATAGTAATATATTAACTCAGAACCGCGCTTTTCTATATGGAGACGGCGTTTTTGAAACAGTAAAAATTGTCAGCGGAAAAATTTTGTTCCTTGAAGATCATTATTTTAGATTAATGGCTTCTATGCGAGTAGTTAGAATGATGATTCCGATGAATTTTACAATGGAATATTTCGAAGAGCAAATCCTTAATTTAGTAAAAGAACAAGGGACATCTTCTTCGGCTAGAGCTAGAATTACCGTTTTTAGAAATGACGGTGGATTGTATCTTCCTAAAACAAACGAAATTTCATTTTTAATCAAAGCATCTGCTCTGGAAAATACTTCTTATGCTTTAAATTCAAACGAATATGAGGTAGATTTATATAAAGATTTCTATGTGACAAAACAATTATTATCGTCTCTTAAAACGACTAATAAGATGATTCATATCACAGGAAGTATTTATGCTCATGAAAATGATCTTGCTAATTGTATTTTGCTAAATGACAGCAAAAATGTAGTAGAAGCACTTCAGGGAAATATTTTCATGGTAACAGGAAAAAAACTAGTTACACCTCCGGTTTCAGAAGGAGCCTTGAACGGAATCATGCGCAAGCAAATTCTAGCATTAGCAAAGAAAATAGAAGGCATAGAAATTTCAGAGGAGATAATTTCACCTTTTGATCTTCAAAAAGCAGATGAATTATTCCTGACAAATGTAATCATGGGAATACAGCCGATAACTAAATATCGAAAAAAGGAGTTTACAACTAATCTGGCGCATTTATTAGTGCAGAAATTGAATGAATCCATTTCTGAAAATTAATTCAGATATGGATTTTCTGGTGCATTAGACCATATAAGGTAATCGCCTCCAAGTTCAATGATCTGCTCTTTCCAAAAGTGGGTGGTAGATTTTCCGATAATTTTATTTTTATAATTATTATCGGCAATAATCCAAGAGTTTCCCTGCATCTCACTTTCAAGCTGATTTTCGTCCCAGCCGGTATAACCTAAGAAAAAACGAATGTTATTTTTATTAATAGATCCGTCGTTTATTAAGTCCTTGGTTGATTCAAAATCGCCTCCCCAATAAATCCCGTTAGAAATCTCCACACTATTTGGGATTAATTCTGGAATGTTGTGAATGAAATAAAGGTTGTCTTGTTCTACAGGGCCTCCGTTATATATCTTGAAATTGGCTTCAATCTCAGGAATTAAATCATTAATAGTGTATTTTAATGGCTTATTAATGATAAAACCTATTGATCCTTCTTTGTTATGGTCTGCTAATAAAATTACCGATCTGTTAAATGATAAATCTCCAATTATTGAAGGCTCGGCAATAAGCAGGTGTCCTTTTTTTAATTTTTCTGAAATCATACGGTTACAATTTTTATTAAATTTAATCATAAAAAAATTAAAATCACAAAAAAAATCGTTAAACCGCATAAAAAAACCTTCCATGAGGAAGGTTTTGATTATATTATAAGTTTAGAGAACTTTCTTACTTAGTTCACTGCACCTTCTAATTCAGCTCCAGCTTTGAATTTTACAACATTCTTAGGCTGCGATTTTGATTGTTTTTCCTGTTTGAGGGTTTCTACCGTCTCTAGCGACTCTAGCAGATACTGACCATGATCCGAAACCTACTAATGAAACTCTTCCACCTTTTTTCAAAGTAGTTCCTACATTACCTAAAAAAGACTCTAAAGCTAATTTCATCGCAGCTTTTGTAATTCCTGCATCAGCGACGATAGCATCGATTAATTCTGATTTGTTCATAATAATTAGTTATTAATTGTTGGTTAAAAAAAATTGTTAATACACAAATTTAGTAGGAAATCCGTTGCGTGCAAGTGTTTTCTTTAATTTTAGCAAAAATTGTTGATAACTTGCTTTTTTTGTTCATAAACAGTGTTATTCATCGATTCAAAGCAAGTCCAAACCCCTGTTTTACTGACCTTAATACACTTTTGCAACATCTGAAAAGCTTACCCCATTTAATAATTCAGAAGCAAGCATTCTCTTTTTTCCTGGAAATTGTAGACTTAATAACTGAATAAAGCCCTCTTTTATTGCAATCTTGATTTCTTTTTTTGAACTAATTACTTTTCCAACTTCATAAGAATGGGGTTCTGAAATCAATTTTGCCTCATATATTTTAATATTTAGTTCATCAGTCTGATCCTTTAAAAAAACACCAAGAAGCTGGATAAGGACTTAAACCTCGAATTAGATTATTGATTTCTTCTCCAGATTTTGTCCAGTCGATTTTGCAATTTTCCTTATTTAATTTGTAAGCAGTTTTGATATCGGAGTTGTCTTGCTGAATAGTTGTTGTAACATTTCCGTTTTCAATAACTTTTAAAGTGTCAATTACGGTTGTGCTTCCTAAATTCATCAATCGATCGTGTAATTGTCCTGCAGTTTCTTCCGGTTCAATTGCGATTTCAGAATTTAAAATCATAGCACCAGTATCAATTTTATCATCAATAAAGAATGTTGTAACTCCAGTTTTGGTTTCTCCATTAATAATTGCCCAGTTTATAGGAGCGGCTATGCGATAATTTGGAAGCAAAGATGCATGAAGATTAAAAGTTCCTAAACTTGGCATTTCCCAAACTACTTTTGGTAACATTCTAAAAGCAACTACTATTTGTAAATTGGCGTTTAAAGCTTTTAATTCGGCTAGAAAATTCTCGTCTTTTAAATTGGTTGGCTGTAATAAACTAAGATTGTTGGCTATTGCATATTCTTTTACAGCCGAATATTTTATTTTTTGTCCGCGTCCTGCTGGTTTGTCTGCGGCAGTAATCACTCCGACAACATCATAGTTGTTTTTAATAATGGTGTCCAAAATGCCTACAGCAAATTCTGGCGTTCCCATAAATATAATTCTCAATTTCTCCATTATAATTTTAAAGTGTATTTATTATTCGCTTGTATGGTAATATGATTATTTTCGAGCAATTCCTGAAGAACCGAAATAATGTCTTTAGTATCCATTTTTATTTGGTTCTCAATTTCTCTCGAAGTCAAAGACGCAGTTTTGAGCAAAGATAAAATCTTGTCAGCAATCGAATCAGCTTCTGTTATTTTTCCTTTTTGTGTAATACAGTACGAACAAATACCGCAGTTTTCGGTGGTTTCTTCACCAAAATAAGCTAAGACCAATCTGTTTTTACAAGTTTTAACGTCTTTTATATAGTGTAAAACAGATAAAAGCTGTTCTTGTTTAATTTGATTTTGTTTTTCTAAATATTTCGAAACCCTATTTATGGTATGATCGTCTTCTCTGACTTCGTTAAATAATATAGTAGCGTCGTTATTTTTAGACTTGTATTCTATAATTTCTTTTTCCTGTAATTTTTCTAAAAGCGCGGTAACCTGTTCTTCAGAATGATTTGATTTTTTTGCAATCAACCCTAGATTAAGATTTGCTTTTACCTCATAAACTCCAGGATAAGTTCTTAGAATTGCTAAAATAATTTCTTCATCATTCGGATTCAAACTCATATATCGAATTACTTCCCTAGATTCGAGCAAAAACTGAATGCTAATTTTTTCTGAGAATTCCTGAGACATTGTAATAATTCCCTGCTGACTCAAAAACTGCAAAGCATTATAAGTTTTTAGAGTAGGGAAGTCGTATTTGTTGCAAAAATGATTCAGTTTAAACGAAAAAGAATCATCCAAACCTTCTCCATAAGCAATTTGAAAATAGTTGCAAAGTTTGATGTACATCGTTTTTAGAAACTTCTTGTCAGGAAGAATACTTAAAAACTGCTGTTCGGTTTGTGTTGCATCAGAATTATTGTAGAGCAAAACAGAAAAAGCCTTTTCGCCATTTCGTCCCGCTCTTCCAGATTCCTGATAGTAATTTTCTAAATTTTCTGGAAGCTGGGTATGAATAACCGTTTTAACATTGTCTTTGTCAATTCCCATTCCAAAAGCATTCGTAGCCACAATAACCTGGGCTTGTTCTGACATCCACAACTGCATGTTTTTGTCTTTTTCTTTTGCCGAAAGTCCGCCGTGATAATATGTTGCTGAAAAACCTAAAGACTGTAACTGCGAAGAAATGTTTAGACAAGACTTACGATTTCGAACATATATAATAGAAGGTCAGCGGATTTTTTTTAAGAATTTGTTCCGTACGATATAGTTTATCTTCCACTTCAAAAACCATATAAGCGATATTTTTTCGCTCAAACGACTGCTGAAAATGTTTCGGATTTTTCAATTCCAATTGCGTTCTGATATCTTCAATAACCCTTGGAGTTGCTGTCGCCGTCAAAGCTAAAAATGGAATCTTCGGAAAAAATTTCTTTAGTTCAGAGATTTTGAGATATGCCGGCCTAAAATCATGTCCCCACTGCGAAACACAATGCGCTTCATCAATAGCAATTAAATTTATAGGAAGATTTTTGATACGCTCTAAAATCCAATCGGATTGCAAACGTTCTGGAGAGAGATAAAGAAATTTATAATTTCCAAATTGGCAGTTATCCAAAAGATCAATAATTTCTTCCGTATGAATACCGCCTGTAAGAGCAATTGCTTTAATTTCTCTTTTCTGCAAATTCATTACCTGATCTTTCATCAAAGCAATCAAGGGAGAAATTACCAGACAAATTCCTTCCTGCATCATCGCGGGCACCTGAAAACAAATTGATTTTCCGCCCCCAGTCGGAAGTACTGCAAAAGTATCCTGTCCATCAAGAACAGAATCAATAATTTCTTTTTGCAGCCGGTCTAAAACTGTCGTGTTTCCAGTATTTTAGAAGAATATCCTGTGCTCCGAGCATTGCTTTAGTTTTAAAGTTAAAAATTCAGAAAACAGTTCTAGTCTCACAACTTTAAACCCGTCGCTAAATTTTATCTAAGATATAAAGAATTCTGTTTTCAACCGTGTCTTTTGGAACTTCAATCAGTTCATAACCGTATTTTTTATACGTTTCAATAAGATGTTCCTGAATTTTAACTGCCTGCTCAAAATTTTCATAACGCTCCGTATCGCTTTGGTAAATCTCTTCCCACGGCGGCAGAATAAAAGTTTTAGAGTATTTATAATCTTCACACGCCTTTGTAAAACGCTCCGGATATTCGTCACCAATATAATCCATATAAGCCACAACATCAGGAATTCCTCTATCAATAAAAACCACATTATCAGGTTCTTCAAGAGCATTTTGATATTGTTCAATACGCCCTTCCAAAAGCATTTCGCTAAATAAAAGAGGCTGTTCCAAAAACAGTTGTTCAATACCTTCCTGCTGCGCTTTCATGGTTACCTGTCTAGAGATTTCAGGATAGCAGCAAAAGCCACGAGCTACCAATTCGTTAATAAGAGTCGATTTTCCAGTACCAGGTCCGCCAAGCAAGACTATAATTTCTTTTTGCACTATTCTAAAAATAAAGCGCAAATTTACCTAAACTTATTCGTAATTAAAAAGAATATTTACTAGAAGCGAAAGATTTGGCATTTTTAGGATAAATGGTTCCTGCTTTCGGCTCAATCTTTTTTGGTCTCGTAGAAAAAAACGAGACCAAAAAAGGATACCGCCTCAATCAGGGCTAAGAGGGAAATATTGGTTTTGTTTTTGGAATTATTTTAATGTTACCTTTCCTGCAAGGTTTCCAAAACCTTCTAGGTATCTTTAGTTTAAGCTAATCTAAAGCTGTAAATCACGCAATCATGAAATACCTACAAGGTTTTGGAAACCTTGCAGGAGTTGAGGTCTAAATATTTTTTATTGAATAATTAGCGGTTTCAATCTTTTTATTAAAAGTCCCATCGGGACGAAATATTTATAGAAAATTTTATGCACATAAATATAAAACCCCAGCGGGGTGAAATGTTGTCGCTCCGTTGGAGCTTTTGATATCTGAAAATTTAATTCTCTATAAATATTTTGCTTCTCCGAAGCTTTTTGTTAAAAAGGGTAAAAAAATAAATACCTACAAGGTTTTGGAAACCTTGCAGGAGTTGAGGTCTAAATATTTTTTATTGAATAACTAGCGGTTTCAATCGTTTTATTAAAAGTCCCATCGGGACGAAATATTTATAGAAAATTTTACACCCCAAATATAAAACCCCAGCGGGGTGAAACGCTTGTATAATTCAGATGTCGCTCCTCTGGAGCTTTTGATATCTGAAAATTGAATTCTCTATAAATATTTTGCTTCTCCGAAGCTTTTTGTTAAAAAGGGTAAAAAATAAATACCTACAAGGTTTTGGAAACCTTGCAGGAGTTGAAGTCTAAATATTTTTTATTGAATAACTAGCGGTTTCAATCGTTTTATTAAAAGTCCCATCGGGACGAAATATTTATAGGAAATTTTATGCATATAAATACAAAACCCCATCGGGGTGAAATGTTGTCGCTCCTCTGGAGCTTTTGATATCTGAAAATTGAATTCTCTATAAATATTTTGCTTCTCCGAAGCTTTTTCTCAAGATGGGTAAAAAATAAATACCTACAAGGTTTTGGAAACCTTGCAGGAAGTCAAATTGTAATTTTGAATTGCCGTTGGTTTTAACCAACGGATTTAATGATTTTTAGATTCAGTTTTAACCCAATGCTACACTTTCTCCAAAACAAATTCAAGTTTATAGTCCCATCGGGACGAAATATTTATAGAAAATTTTATGCACATAAATATAAAACCCATCGGGGTGAAATGTTGTCGCTCCTCTGGAGCTTTTGATATCTGAAAATTGAATTCTCTATAAATATTTTGCTTCTCCGAAGCTTTTTCTCAAGATGGGTAAAAAATAAATACCTACAAGGTTTTGGAAACCTTGCAGGAAGCTGACTGATATTTTTAATTGCTATTGGATTTAACCAACGTTTTGAATGATTTATAGATTCAGTTTTAGCCCAATGCTACACTTTCTCCAAAACAAATTCAAGTTTATAGTCCCATCGGGACGAAATATTTATAGAAAATTTTATGCACATAAATATAAAACCCCAGCGGGGTGAAATGTTGTCGCTCCTCTGGAGCTTTTGATATCTGAAAATTGAATTCTCTATAAATATTTTGCTTCTCCGAAGCTTTTTCTCAAGATGGGTAAAAAATAAATACCTACAAGGTTTTGGAAACCTTGCAGGAAGCCAAATTGTAATTTTGAATTCCCGTTGGTTTTAACCAACGGATTTAATGATTTTTAGATTCAGTTTTAACCCAATGCTACACTTTCTCCAAGACAAATTCAAGTTTATAGTCCCATCGGGACGAAATATTTATAGGAAATTTTATGCACATAAATATAAAACCCCATCGGGGTGAAATGTTGTCGCTCCGCTGGAGCTTTTGATATCTGAAAATTGAATTCCCTATAAATATTTCGCTTCTCCGAAGCTTTTTCTCAAGATGGGTAAAAAATAAATACCTACAAGGTTTTAGAAACCTTGCAGGAAGTCAAATTGTAATTTTGAATTGCCGTTGGTTTTAACCAACGGATTTAATGAGTTCTAGATTTCGGCTTTAGCCAAATTAACTACTCACAAAACAAATATCCTCCAGAACCTTTCCCTTTTTTAGAAGGAACTATCAAATGCGATTCGAATTTCTTTCCTTTCAAAACATCATTTACAAAATCTAAAACATATTGTTGTCCTTCATGAAAAAGATAACCAGAGAACTCATGTCCACCACCGCAAAAAGTAATCAGTTCAATATCTTTGTGTAAGGCGTTCATGTGATTGTAAACCGCATAAGAACCAAATAGAATCAACCAGCCCGAAGCGTTCGTCGGGCAGGAGCGATGCGAACCTGCATTGTAAGGAACTGTATCGTCATTATTTCCGTGAGCCAGCAACATCGGAATTGCTTTTTCTTTCGTAATCAAATTAATGTCCTGAATTGCGCCAGAACCGCCAATAAAACCTTTGTATTTGAAATTTTCTGGCAGATTGCTTTTGTATAAATTCATCAATTTATAATCCCAGAAAGAAGCTTGAAAACCAATTTCCGCTCCAGCACTGATTCCCGAAATAAAGAATTTCGAAGTGTCAAGATTATATTTAGTCGCGTTTTCGATTAAATACGAAGTTGCCTGCCACATATCGCTCACGCCAATCTGAATCGCTTTTATTTTTTCGGTTAAAATGCTCGCCACATCCAAAATCTTTTCCTTTCATATATAAATTGTATGAAATACTGGCTACTGCATAACCGTTTTGCGCCATAAATTTCCCGAAGTCTTTTTCGCTTGTACGTTCACCGCCAGAAAATCCGCCGCCAAAAGCAAAGAGAATTAACGGGATTTTTTCACCCGCTTTTTCTTCGGCAGGTATAAATCTAAATCCAGCTTTAAGGTGTCGTTTTGGAAATAAGTCAGCGTTTTAATTTCTTGTGCCTGAAGTGAATTTAGTGTAAGAATGATAAAAAGTAAAAGAAGTTTTTTCATTGTACTATTTTTTAATCTCGCAAAGTCGAAGAGACGCAAAGTAATTTCTTAAAAGCTTAATTAATAAAAAAACTATGCGTCTCTGCGACTTTGCGAGAGATTTCTGCGGATTATTTTCTCAAATATAAGCGTAAAATTTACAATGAAATAATCCTGTATTAAATTTTTCTCTGCACCTTTGTCCTCGATCCCGAAGCGTCGGGACGGGATTGTAACTTTGTCTCTTTAAAACAAAGTTTTAAGTCCGAAAAAAATCTAAAATCTAAACTCAAAAATCTAAACTCAAAACCGTATATTTGCGTTTATTTTTAATTACGAATGGAGAACGATAAAGAAAAGAATACCGCCGAATTTTACGAAAGATTAAAAGTCGAGCTAGATAACGCAAACACTTGGCCAGCAGAATATTTGTATAAATTTATTGTGCCATCTGTAGCAGATAATGTGGAGCGTGTCGAAAAAGCTTTTGACAGCATGGGAGCGGTTATTAAAACAACAAAATCTAAAACGGGTAAATTTACCAGCGTTTCTGTAGATGTTACTATGAACAGTTCAGATGATGTGATTAGTAAATACAAAGAAGTTTCTACAATAGAAGGTATAGTTTCATTATAACTTATGGTCGAAAAATATAAAAAAGAAGTCGCAAATGACGTTGTTTTTAACTTAGAATACAATTCTGAAAGACAGCGTTTGATTATTCCGGAATATGGTCGTCATTTACAAAAACTGATCGATCAGGCTACCGCAATAGAAGATGATGAAGCACGCAACAAAGCGGCGAAATACATCATTCAGGTTATGGGAAGTTTAAATCCGCATTTGCGTGATGTGCCAGATTTTCAGCATAAACTTTGGGATCAGCTTTTCATAATGTCTGATTTTAAATTGAATGTAGAATCGCCATATCCAATTCCGTCAAGAGAAGTTTTGGAGTTAAAGCCAGATGTTTTGCAATATCCGCAGAACTTTCCAAAATACAGATTTTATGGGAATAACATCAAATACATGATTGATGTTGCCAATAAATGGGATGATGGAGAAATGAAAACTGCATTGGTGATGGTGATTGCCAACCACATGAAAAAATCTTTCTTAAGCTGGAACAAAGACACTGTAAAAGACGATGTGATTTTTGAACATTTATTTGAATTGTCTGGAGGAAAAATAAATTTACTTCACAGTACAGAAGAGCTGTTAAATACAACAGATTTAATGCGTACCAATAAACGTATGTCTAATAAAACAGCAGTTGTCGGACAGCCAAAAATTCAAAACAACAACAAAAACAACAACAAAGGAGGTCAGAAAAAGACGTTCCAGAAAAATAATAATCAGAAGTAAAAAAAAGGAGCTAAGATGCTAAGGGACTAAGAGGCTAAGACTTTTGGAGCCTCAAAATATCAGAGCCTTATAACCTAAAAATAACAATCAAAAATAGAAGAAGTTGCTAAGATCCTAAGTAACTAAGATGCTAAGATTTTAGCTTAACCTTAGAACCTCAGAATCTCAGAACCTTAGAACCTTAAAAAAAATCTATGGGAATTTTTAAAATCGAAGGAGGAATTCCTTTAAAAGGAGAAATCACTCCGCAAGGAGCAAAAAACGAGGCATTACAAATTTTATGTGCCGTGCTTCTAACGGGGGATAAAGTAAAAATTAATAATATTCCCGATATTATTGACATCAACAAATTAATCACTTTGTTGGGTAATTTAGGAGTGAAAATTCAACGCAATGAACCGGGTTCGATTACGTTTCAGGCCGATGAGGTTAATGTTGGATATTTAGAAACAGAAGCTTTCAAAAAAGAAGGTGGAGCACTTCGTGGTTCTATAATGATTGTTGGGTCGCTTTTGGCTCGTTTTGGAAAAGGATATATCCCGAAACCAGGAGGAGATAAAATTGGACGTCGTAGATTAGATACACACTTTGAAGGTTTTATTAACCTTGGAGCAAAATTCAGATATAACAGAGAAGATCACTTTTACGGAGTTGAATCTCCAGAAGAGGGATTACAAGGAACAGATATGCTTCTTGACGAAGCTTCTGTAACTGGAACGGCAAATATTGTAATGGTCGCTGTTTTAGCAAAAGGAACAACAACTGTTTACAACGTCGCCTGCGAACCATATTTACAACAATTGTGTAAAATGCTGAATTCTATGGGAGCAAAAATCACAGGAGTTGGATCTAACTTATTAACTATCGAAGGTGTTGAAAGCCTTGGCGGTTGTGAGCACACGATTTTGCCTGATATGATCGAAATTGGTTCTTGGATTGGTCTTGCGGCTATGACAAAAAGCGAAATCACGATCAAAAATGTAAGCTGGGAGAATTTAGGTTTGATTCCGAATACATTTAGAAAATTAGGTATTACAATTGAAAAACGCGGCGACGATATTTACATTCCGGCTCATAAAGATGGTTACGAAGTAAAAACAGATATCGACGGTTCGATCTTAACTATTGCCGATGCACCTTGGCCAGGATTTACACCTGACTTATTGAGTATCGTTTTGGTTGTGGCAACGCAAGCAAAAGGCGATGTTTTGATTCACCAAAAGATGTTCGAAAGCCGTTTGTTCTTCGTGGATAAATTGATCGATATGGGAGCAAAAATTATGTTATGTGATCCGCACAGAGCTGTGGTTATGGGACATAATTTCGAATCTCAATTGAAAGCAACAACAATGTCTTCTCCAGATATTCGTGCGGGAATTTCATTGTTGATCGCGGCGCTTTCTGCAAAAGGAACAAGTACAATTCAAAATATCGAACAAATCGATCGTGGATACGAGCGTATCGACGAACGTTTAAGAGCAATCGGTGCAAAAATCGTGAGAGCTTAAATAAGTTAGTTGCGAATTCCACTAATTTTTATAATTCGTGAATTCCCGGCGAAAAAAATAGTCTAAATGACAAATGAACAAAAAGCTATAAAAGCTACTATATTTAGTATAGCTGGAAATACCTGCCTGGCCCTTGTAAAAGGTCTCGCAGGTTTTTTTGGCAATTCATACGCCCTGATTGCAGATGCGATCGAATCTACGACGGATATATTTTCTTCCTGTCTGGTCTTATTCGGAATTAAGTATTCGAATAAGCCTGCTGATGAAAATCACCCTTACGGCCACGGTCGTGCAGAACCTTTGATTACGTTTTTGGTTGTTGGTTTTTTAATTACTTCTGCAACAATTATTGGATACGAAAGCATTGCCAATATTGGGACTTCGCACAATTTGCCAAAATCTTGGACTCTATATGTTTTAGGTGCAATTATTATCTGGAAAGAATATTCATTTCGATTGGTAATGAAACGCAGTAAGCAGACTAATAGTTCAGCTTTAGCGGCAGATGCGTGGCATCATAGAAGTGATGCGATAACTTCTGTTGCGGCGTTTATCGGAATTTCGATTGCTCTGATTATGGGAAAAGGTTACGAGTCAGCAGACGACTGGGCTGCACTTTTTGCCGCATTTTTTATTTTATATAACAGCTATAAAATTTTCCGACCTGCACTGGGCGAAATCATGGATGAAAACCTAAACGATGACTTAGTGGAAGAAATTCGAGTAAAATCATTAACGGTGCCGGGAATTCTTGGAACCGAAAAATGTTTTATTAGAAAAGCTGGAATGCGTTATCATGTAGATCTTCATGCGATTGTTTCGGCTAAAATTTCGGTAAAAGAAGGACACGATTTATCCCATAAACTGCAAGACACTTTAAAAGAACTAATTCCTCAATTAGGGAATGTTTTGATTCATATCGAACCAGATGATTATCATTGCTAAGTCTCTTTGAGATGCTAAGATTCTAAGTTGCTAAGATTCTAAGGTTTTACTTTGTGATATATCTCTTTGTCAAAGTTTTAAACTTTGACAAAGATTAATTTAAAAACCGTTTATTCTTTAAATAGAGTAAACGGTTTTTTATATTACATTTTGTCAGTTTGCGCTAAGTCGAGAACCATTCAATTATTTCCTTAGCATCTTAGAATTTTTGTCCCTTTGAACCTTTCCTCCTAATCCAACGCATTTAAAATTTTCAATCCAAAAACAACTCCATTTTGTTGAGTGCCTCCTTGATAAGAATGTATATAATCGACTCTGAATAGTTTAAATTTACCAAAACCTAAATTATCCAAACCAAGAGTAAATTCAGTATACGGTTTTCGGTCGGGGATTGCCAGTGAATGAAATCCGATATTCATAGTAGATTTCAAAAGATTCAACAACGGAATTTTATTCATAATAAACCCAGTGTCGTTATGTTCCAAATGCATTTCAAAATAACTGTCATTTGTACTGTTGTCATAATAGGGCATCAAATTGAAAACATTTAAATAACGACCGCTTGTACCAATATGAGTTTGATTTCCGTTAAAATGTCTGTAATCTATAAAAGCAATATTTTCAGCATTGAAGAATTTTCCCGCTCTGAAATTAGTTCCCAGCGTACCTTTGTTTCCAAGTTGTAAATCGTATTGCACAGAAGCTCCAATTCTCTCAAATTCATATTTCTTTTCGCTTCCAGCAAATGCTTTTTCAAAACCTAAAATTACAGTTGGATACCTATCGTCTTTAAAATTATATCTTCCGTCAGGTCTTGAAATGTATTTGTTTCCAAAGTTAATTCGGGCATTTATTCCGGCTTTAAATAAATGATGCTGTTCAAACGGAGCTGTTGTAAAATCATTTGGGGCCAGTGGATTATTAGAAGAATACAAATCATCTCTTTTAAAGAAAGAATAATCAGTTGTATTAAAAAGAGGTTTTCGCCTGCTCATAAGCCACTTTTGCGAACAAATTAACGCCATTTAAAACATCTTGTGAATAATTGATTTGAGCATATTCTAAATTGTACAACTTCATATAATTATCTTTAAAAAATAAAGAACTTACAGAGTTGACCAATTTAGTAATAGGTTCAGCACTATTAAACTGCGCTACCTTTGTTCCTCCCGAAACGCCAATTGTGGCAAAATTTATATTGTTGAATTTATGAGTGAATTGTCCCGTAACTCTAAAACGTTCATCTGAAAAACCATAATTAAAAGTCGTTCCAATAGTAGTTGTTTTTCCTTTCTCTTCATTTTCTGTTTTAAATGAAAAACCAGAATCCAAATTAAATCCTTGTACAGTATTGAAACTTAAGGAGGCGATATTCAATAAGCCTTGGTAATTAAATGAATATTTTTTGAATGTATTCTTATAATCATAACCCATTAAAATATCCCAAACTTTAAACTTGTTGTTTTTAGCATCAATAGAATCAGTATATTTTTTGGAAGTTCGAACAGTCTGCAGGCTGTCTTTTTTATTATAATCATTACTTTCCTCTATTGTCAAAGGAATTGGGCGGATTTCGTTCCAAAAAGCATCATCTTTTTTATTGGCATTTGCTTCAAAAGAAACAATTTCATTTCCAAAAGTCTTCTTTTCAAATGAAGAAGGAAATTCATAATTAGAGTACACGTAGTTAAAATTTCCAGAGAACTTTATTCCAAAAATACCCGCAGTAAAAGAAAGCGTCTGCGCATTTTTAGACCAGATTTTATTCTTTTTATTATAACTATAACTTTGCGTTAAAGACATTGCCTCCGTAAATTCATTTTTCATTCGGTAGCCTTTGATGTCTAAATCTATGGCATAAATGGCAAAGCTATCGTCTACAATATAGATGTAACCTTCAAAAACGGGTTCTTTATCACGTTTTGGAATGACTTTTATTTTATAAATCTGTTGTTTATTATCATCATAAAATGTTCCTTCAAGTTTATACTTATAGTAACTAAAAGCATTATCTGCAATTGGAGAAATCATTTTAACGTCGAAGTCTAATGCATTATCATAAAAATCATAAGTAGATAAAGCGGCAGTATTGTAACTGTAACCTCTGTTGTTTCCTGAGATTTTTGAGGCAATAATTTTCTCTTTTAAATTGGCAGGTTTTTCAAAAGTAATTTTCGAAACGGTTTCAGATAAGTATAAAATCCCTGTTCCTGTAGAATCTAAATTCGATGCCATATCAGCACCAAGATCTACTTTTTGGCCGAGGATTTTTTTCGGAAGATCTTTTACCTTAAACATTCCCTTTGAATAAAAATCGGCTGTGTAACGACCAGTTTTGTCGGAGTTGTCTTTTTTGTTTGCAATAGCATTTTTAATAATGGCATTTGCAGGATTGTTTTTGGGGTCAATAACAACTTCATTTAAGGAGAAACTTTCTTCCTGCATTTTTACATCCAAAGTTATGGTTTGTGAATCTGCCGAAACTGAGATTTTCTGCGTTTTAAAACCTAAGTACTGAAAGACAATTTGGTTTTTACCAATTTCTTTTACTTGAAGCTGATATTTTCCCTGCTCATTTGAAGTAGTTCCTCTATAAGTTCCATCTTCAAAAATGGAAACAAAAGGAAGCGGATTTCCCTCTTCATCGGTTACAGTCCCTTTTATTTGGGCAAAATTGGAAATTGAAAAAATTAAAAAAGCAATTAGCGTAAAGTTTTTCATGTAAGTGGTTTTCCCTTACAAAAATAAAAGAACTTAAAAGCGAGCCTATTAATAATATGTTAAATTACAGAGAGTCAATGTTCTTTAAGCTGTCATGCTGAGCACAGTCGAAGCGCCTCTCCCGTAGCAGACAGGGTTCCGATCATATTTAGTCGAAAGTTATAAAAACGACTGAATCGCCAATTCGTAACTTTTTAGCCCAAATCCTAAGATAACACCTTTTGCATTTCCAGATAAATACGATTGATGTCTAAAACTTTCGCGTGCATAAGTGTTAGAAATATGAACCTCTATAACTGCTGTTGTGACTGCTTTCATCGCATCGCCTAAACCAATTGAAGTGTGGGTATAAGCGCCCGCATTCAAAATGATTCCATCATATGAAAATCCAACTTCCTGGATTTTTCCAATTAGTTCGCCTTCAATATTACTTTGATAATATGAAAGTTCGATGTTTGGAAATTTCTCTTTCAACGTTTCAAAATAATCTTCAAAAGTCTGGCTTCCGTAAACTTCTGGTTCGCGTTTTCCTAAAAGATTCAAATTGGGTCCGTTGATAATGCAGATTTTCATGTTTAATTATTTATGTTGAGGTACTATGATTTTTATTGATTTTTGCAATTGCCATTGAAATTGAATTTTTGCAATTGCCATAGAACTGTGTAAAAATAAAAAAACCGCACTAATAAATAGAGCGGTTTTTGTAAAAGTATGTGATATTCTTTTAGAACATGTATCCAGCAGAAAGTTGGAATACAGAGTTTTTAAAGTCAGCTTCTTTTGAAACTTCTGTCAAACCTATTCCGTAACGAGCTTGAACAAAAAGACCTCCAACAACTTTTAATCCTAAACCTGCATTAAGAGAGAAGTCAAATGTTTTTGGATCAGCGAGCATCAAATTCCTTTTTATTACTTACAAGGAATGAAGCTTGTGGACCAAGTTCTAAACTAAGTGATTTAGTCATGTAAATTTTTGCCATTACTGGAATAGCGATATAACCCATTTCGTTTTTAAATTCCGTAAGAGCATTTTTATAAGTTGCACCTTGAGTAGTATACAAAAGCTCTGGCTGGATTGAAAATTTTTCTAATAATTTAAGTTCTGCTACAAGACCTGCATGGTAACTTGTGATACCTTCTTTGTCAACTGAAATTCCATTAAAATCAGAACCTCCAGTTTGGTTAGCAAAGTTAACACCTGCTTTAACCCCAATTTGTACAAATTGTGCATTCATCGTTGCTGATGTTGCTAGGAACAATACAGCGGCTACAATTATTTTTTTCATAAAATGTTTTTTAAAATTTGGTATTTAAATGTTATTTAAAAGTCAAAACTACATATTTAGCATTTTATTGCCTTATAATTTGGATTAAATAATTAATAAAATTCCCACTCAAACATGTTTTTTAGTATCAAAATGCATAGGTTTTTCTTTTATAATGCTGATTATCAGATTTATTTTTAGTCGTTTTTTTCTGTCTTATTTTAATACTTTTTAAACTTTTAGTGGATACTTATTTGTAGGTCTAATCTTAGTTTTGCCTTGTAATTAAAAATATAAATCATGAAAAAAATTATTTTAGTCGCTATTGCAGTAATGGGATTTAGCGCCGCTAATGCACAAACAACAGGATTCTCTAAAGGTGATGCATTTATTTCTGGAGCGTTTAATGTAGGGACAGAAAAAACAGGAGATGCTAAATCAAATGATTTTACGCTTGTTCCAAGTGTAGGTTATTTTGTTTCTGAAAATGTTGCTCTTGGAGCAAAATTAGGTTTTGGCTCTAGTAAAGAGAATGATGTAAAACAAAATGCATTTACAGTTGGTGCTTTCGGTAGATACTACTTTACTCCTGCTTCTCAATTTTCAGTTTATGGTCAAGCTGGATTAGATTTTACCAACTACAAAGCTGGAGATTTTAAATCTAATGAACTTGGTGTAAATGTAGGATTAGGTTTAAGCTATTTCTTATCTAACCATTTTGCTATTGAAGCTACTTGGGCTGGTTTAGGATATAGTGTAAATAATAACGGGGGAGACGGAGCTGATAAAACTAATAGATTTGGTCTTGGTACTGATTTAAGAGATGTTAGCTTTGGAGTTATCTACAAATTCTAAATAAAAAAAATTTAGTTAGTTTTTTTGAAAGGTCTTCCTCATAATGAGGAAGGCTTTTTTGTTTTATATTAATAAATTTAAAACAATTAAAGTATCATATAACAGTTTATACATATATTACTATTTTATTTGTTAAATTCCAAATCATTTTTTATGAAGAATATTTTTATATTTGATTAATTAAAATTTAACCCAAAACAAATAGTATGAAGAAAATTATTTTAACTGCTATAGCGGTAATGGCATTTGGTTTTGCAAATGCACAACAAACAAGATTTGGAATAAAAGGAGGTCTTAACCTTTCAACAATAGTTGGAGGAGATGTTGAAGATACTAAGACTTTAGTCGGTTTTCATGTTGGAGGCTTTGCTGAAATTAATATTGTAGAGAAGTTTTTTATTCAGCCTGAGCTTTTGTTTTCGACTCAAGGAGCAAAAGTGGATGGAGGTTTCGGAGGAGATGTTGATTTTAAATTAAATTACTTGAATATCCCTGTACTTGCAAAATACTATATTGTAGATAATAAATTTAGTGTAGAAGCGGGTCCTCAATTAGGAGTTTTATTATCAGCTAAAGCAGAAGATAATGATATTAAAGATTTTACAAGATCGGTAGATTTTGGTTTTAACATTGGAGCTGGATATAATTTTACAGATAATCTTTCAGTAGGTCTTCGATATACTATTGGTTTATCTCCTTTAACCGATGAAGATGTGGATAATGCAGATGATTATTATGATAGTGCTAAAAATAGTAACCTTGCCATATCTTTAGCATACAAATTCTAAATTTTTTTAAAGAAAAATAATATAAAACCTTCCTTATTCAGGAAGGTTTTTTTATGGCTTTTTTATTGTTAAAACATAAATTGGTTTATATTTGGCGAAACAAATTTAATCCGAACTATAAATGAATAAAATTATTTTAACTGCTATTGCAGTGATGGCATTTGGATTTACTAACGCCCAACAAACAAGATATGGAGTAAAAGGAGGTCTTAACCTTACCAACTTTACTGGAGATGTTAATACTGATCTAAAAGCTGGTTTTCACGTTGGCGGTTTCGCAGAAATTAAAATTATCGAAAAATTATCCATTCAGCCTGAAGTTTTGTTTTCTGAGCAGGGAGCGAGATATAATGTTGATGGAGGTAATAATGGTGGGGCATATAAGTTGAATTATATTAACATTCCAGTTTTGGCTAAATTTTATGTTACTCAACAATTTACCGTAGAGGCAGGACCTCAAATAGGTTTTTTAGCTTCAGCTAAAGATAGAAGAGACGATGCAAAAGATTTCTACAAATCAACAGACTTCGGATTTAATTTTGGAGCTGGATACAATTTCACGGATAATATTTCTGTAGGATTACGTTATACAGTAGGTTTGTCTGGGGTTATTGATAGAGATTATGAGGATGTTTACGATTATTACGACAGCTCAAAAAATAGTGTTTTAGCATTGTCTTTAGCGTATAAATTTTAATATTCCCATTTAGAATATTTAAAAAGGCCTTCCTCAATATGGAAGGTTTTTTTATGCAGAAAAATGACTTACTTTGTAAATATGAATTGGAGTAGATATATAAAAGATTATCAATCGTATTTGAGGATAGAAAGAGGATTGTCTAAAAATACTATTGAAAATTATGGTTTTGACATTGAGCGTTTATGTTTGTTCTTAGAAGCCAATCAAATTGACATTTCTCCAATTAAAATTTCGGACGAAACCTTACAGCAATTTATTTATGCAGTAGCAAAAGAAGTTAATCCAAGATCTCAGGCAAGGATTATTTCTGGTTTAAAAAGCTTTTTTAATTATCTGGTTTTTGAAGATTATAGAAATGATAATCCGCTGGAATTAATTGAAGCGCCCAAAACGGGACGTAAATTACCTGATACACTGTCGCTTGAAGAAATAGATAATCTCATAGAGGCAATAGATTTAAGTACAAATGAAGGTGAAAGAAACAGGGCAATGCTCGAAACTTTATACGGTCATGCGGACTTCGGGTTTCTGAATTGGTTTCGCTCAAAATTTCCGATTTGTTTTTTGATGAAGGTTTTGTTAAAATAACGGGAAAAGGAAACAAAGAGCGATTTGTTCCAATTGGCCCGCTAACCCAAAAATATATTGATATTTATAAAAATGCCATTCGCTCTAATTTGAATATTAAAAAAGGTGCCGAAGATACTTTGTTTTTAAATAGAAGAGGAAATCATTTAACGAGGGCAATGGTTTTTACGATCATCAAAGATCTGGCGCAAAAAGTTGGGTTAAAAAAAGAATATAAGTCCGCATACGCCGCGTCATTCTTTTGCAACGCATCTGTTAGAAAACGGTGCAGATTTAAGATCAATTCAATTAATGTTAGGTCACGAATCTATTACAACAACGGAAATTTATGTTCATTTAGATCGCAGTTTTTTAAAAGAAGTAATGCATAGTTTTCATCCAAGAAAATAATTTTATCATTCTTGCGTTTATCTTCTCGTAAAAATTAATATATTGTGTTAAATTTTTGTTTTAATAAAAACAAAAAAAGAATTAATTTGTGATTTTATTTTATTTTTTAGAATAAATGTTACGAATGTTTTATTTACATAAAAAAGTGTTATATGGTTTTTGATTTATATGGAAATGACGATTGCTTAGAGGTAAATAATTTTTATAAAAAATTGTTGGCCGAAATGCCTGACGTGCTTTTTCAATTTATTATTGATGCAGATAATAATTATTCATTTCCACTTGTAAGTAAATCAGCAGATGAAATATTTGAACTTTCTGCGGCAGATTTTACTAATGATATAAAGTTTATAATTTTCGACCGAATAGTGCCAAATGATCGTGAGCGTTTTTTTCATTCTCTAGTCGAAGCTAAAAGAAAAGTTAAGCCGTGGGAAATTGAATTTAGAGCGGTTCTTCCTAATAAAGGAACTCGCTGGTTTAGAATTACTTCAAAAACGGAATCGACTTTAGGAGGTAAAGTGGTTTTTTACGGCCACGTTGCGGATATAACAGAATTAAAAGACAAAGAAGAAAAACTTAGAATATCTGAAGAACGTTTCCAATTTGCTCTTGATGCTTCTACTGCTGGTGTCTGGGATTGGGATATGGTAACAAATAGTGTTTTTTACTCTTCGCTTTCCCTTAAGATTTTAGAATTAGAATCTTCTGATATTTTTGATGATCCAGAGCGTTGGGATAAAATTGTGCATCCTGACGATCTTCCAAAATATTACTCTGATATTCAGGAACATTTTGATAATAAAATTCCATACTACGAAAATTACCATCGTGTAATGACATCGAGCGGTAATTACAAATGGATTTTGGACCGTGGGAAAGTAATTAAACGTGATGAAAACGGAAAACCTCTGCGCGTAATTGGTACGCATACGGATGTTTCTGCTCAAAAAGAAAAGGAATTGGAGCTTTTAAAAACGATGAAATTGTACAGCGATCAAAACAGTCGTTTGTTGAATTTTTCGCATATCGTTTCGCATAATTTAAATACTCAGGCGGGAAATATAAAATCGATTCTGGATTTTATTGATGCCGATGTGAATAAGCAGACCGTCGAAGAAATGCTGGAACATCTGCGAACAGTTTCTAATGATCTAAATGAAACAATTTCAAATCTGACGCAGATTGTAAAAACGCAGAGCAATATCAATATCGCTGTTGTTCCGTTGAAGTTGTGTGAGTATATCGAAAAAACTATATCGACGATTAAAGGGTATGATAAACAGCGTAACGTGACGATTATAAACAATGTTCCAAGATATCTAACGATTAATTTTAATCCGGCCTATATGGAAAGCGTTTTGTTGAACTTTACCACAAACGCAATAAAATATGCGCATCCGGATCGAGATCCTGTGATTGTTTTTGATTTTGCGATAGAGCCCGAAGATTTTAAGTCGCTTAAGATAACTGATAATGGTCTGGGGATCGATCTAAAAGTTTATGGAGATTTGTTATTCGGAATGTATAAAACTTTTCACAAACACGAAGAAGCCCGCGGAATTGGATTGTATATTACAAGAAATCAAATTGAAGCGATGAAAGGAACAGTTTTGGTAGAAAGTGAAGTAGGAGTAGGAACCAGCTTTAAAATTGTTTTTAATGATATGTAAAGCTTAGATTAGAGATAAAAAGAAAGGCTGTCGAAATAAATCGACAGCCTTTCTTTTTATACAAAATACCTAGATTATTTAGCAATATTAACAGCTCTAGTTTCTCTAATAACTGTCACTTTTACTTGACCAGGATAAGTCATTTCTGTTTGAATTTTTTGTGAAATTTCAAAAGATAAGTTTGTTGCATTATCGTCTGAAACTTTTTCGCTTTCTACAATTACACGAAGTTCTCTACCTGCTTGAATTGCATAGGCATTTTTTACACCGCTAAATCCGTACGCTACATCTTCAAGATCTTTCAAACGCTGGATGTAAGAATCCAGTACCTGACGTCTTGCACCTGGTCTTGCTCCAGAGATAGCATCACAAACTTGGATAATTGGAGACAACAATGATTTCATTTCGATCTCGTCGTGGTGCGCACCAATTGCGTTGCATACTTCTTCTTTTTCACCGTATTTCTCAGCCCACTGCATACCTAAAAGCGCGTGTGGTAAATCACTTTCTGTATCTGGCACTTTACCAATATCGTGAAGTAAACCAGCTCTTTTAGCTAATTTTACATTCAGTCCTAATTCTGCGACCATGATACCGCAAAGTTTAGAAACTTCTCTTGAGTGCTGTAATAAGTTTTGTCCGTAAGAAGAACGGTATTTCATTCTACCTACAACCTTAATTAATTCTGGGTGTAAACCGTGAATTCCCAAGTCGATTACCGTACGTTTTCCAACTTCTATGATTTCGTCGTCGATTTGTTTAGCAGTTTTAGCAACCACTTCTTCAATTCTTGCAGGGTGAATACGTCCGTCAGTTACTAATTTGTGTAAAGACAAACGAGCAATTTCTCTACGAACAGGATCGAAACAAGAAAGGATAATCGCTTCTGGTGTGTCATCAACAATGATTTCCACTCCAGTTGCGACTTCAAGCGCTCTAATGTTACGTCCTTCACGACCAATAATTCTTCCTTTCACATCATCAGATTCAATGTTGAAAACAGAAACGCAATTTTCTACTGCTTCTTCTGTACCAACTCTTTGGATAGTGTTGATGATAATTTTCTTAGCTTCTTGCTGTGCTGTAAGTTTAGCCTCTTCAATTGTTTCTTGAATATGAGACATCGCTTTAGTTTTAGCTTCAGCTTTTAAACCTTCAACTAATTGCTCTTTTGCTTCTTCAGCAGAAAGACCAGAGATTACTTCTAATTGTTGTAATTGACTTTTGTGAAGTTTATCAACTTCAGCTTGTTTTTTGTCTAAAACTTCAACTTTGTTGTGATATTCCGCTGTTTTAGCTTCAAAATCATCATTTACTTTTTTAGCTTTAGAAAGCTCATTTGAAACTTGAGATTCTTTATCGCGCACACGCTTTTCTACTTCAGCTACTTTTTTGTCTCGTGCTAAAATAACTTGTTCATGCTCTGATTTTAATTCAATGAATTTTTCTTTTGCTTGAAGAATTTTGTCTTTTTTAATATTTTCGGCTTCTAAATTAGCGTCTTTTAAAATTGAAGTCGCTTCTTTTTTAGCGTTTTTGATTAGGTTTGAAATATTACTTTTCTCGATAATTTTAGCTATTGCGAATCCTGTCGCAATACCTACAATACCAATAATGATCGTTATGATGTCCATGTTTGTTAGGGTTTATATATAAAAAAAGCCTACATTAATTGCTTGAATAAACTCGTAAAGACAAGTTTTGAGCTAACTCACTGTTCAAGTTTCCCGGTCAAAGCTGGGCATACTATAGTAGCGACGATTTGCTCATTCTAAATTGTTAGTGTTGAGTTTACCAATTGTGAACTAATGTAGGCAGTATCTTAGTTTCTTGTAAAGAACGTTTAATTTTCGAGATATTGATCTAAAAGCAAATTTAATTTTTTAATTCGTTCAATGGTGTCTTCTCCATCGATTGCGTTATCAATTTGTTTTTGTTCTACTTGCGATGCAAATTGCAATGCGCACATCGCTAGTACATCTTGTTTGTCACGAACTGCGTAATTTTCTTCGAACTGCTTTATCATAGCATCAATTTTTTTAGAAGCACTTCTTAGTCCTTCTTCTTGAGCAGGTTCAACCGTTAACGGGTAAACGCGGTCTGCAATTGATATTTTGATTTTAAGCTTTCCGTCCATATTACTAATCTGATAGTTGTGCTATACAGTAATCAATTTCGCGAATTAATGAATTTATTTTAAGCTTTGTCTCTCTCTTGTTATTGTCGTCGCCAAGCAACGAATTGGCTATCTTAAGTGTTTCATTTTGCTTTTTCAAAGCTTCAATTTCTTCAGATTGTTTCTGGATAATTTGCGCGACTTTGGCTAGTTCTAATCGTAGCGCTTGATTGTTTTTCTCCAAACCTTTTGATTTTTCAAAAAGCTTTTCGACTTTATATTCAAGAGTATCAATTATTTCTGCAATTACACTCATTATACATCCTATTCATTACTTAATCCTACAAAGTTAGTATTCCTTTTTATTAATGCAATTTTTTATCGAATTTTTTACATTAAAAAGAGACAAATAAATGAAATTCAGTATATTGTGTTATTAAGTTTGTTTTCTAGGTTTTTACCTGTTAATTTTTTATTTTAGCAAAAATATTTTTTTATGAGATTATCTATACTAGCCCTTTTATCCTGTCATTTTCTATTTGCCCAAACACAATATCCTAAAGATTATTTTCGTGCTCCGCTTGATATTCCAATGCGGCTTTCTGGTAATTTCGGAGAGTTGAGACCGAACCATTTTCATGCTGGTTTTGACTTAAAAACAAACCAGAGAGAAGGACTAAGTGTTCATGCAATTGCTGATGGTTATGTTTCGAGAATTAAAATTTCAACTTACGGAAATGGGAAGTGTATTTACATCACGCATCCTAACGGATATACGTCTGTTTACGGGCATTTACAAACACCGGTTGGGACAATTCTTGATTATGTAAAAAACACACATTACAAAGAAAAAGCATATGAAATTGAGATGTTTCTAAAGCCTGATGAACTTCCGGTTACAAAGGGACAAATTATTGGACTTTCTGGTAACACAGGTTCTTCAGAAGGGCCGCATCTTCATTTTGAGATTCGCGACAGCAAAACAGAATTTGTAATCAATCCGATTTTCTTTGGCTTTGACCAAAATATAAAAGATACTAAAAAGCCGACTTTGTCAAGTTTGTATGTTTATCCGCTGGACAATGCAACTGTTAATCAGTCTAAACAGCCTTTGTTGCTTAACATGGCACTGCAAAAAGATGGAACTTATCTGGCATCAAAAGTAAAAGCAAACGGTAAAATTGGTTTCGGAATTAACGCTGTAGATACAGATGATGTTTCGTATAACAAAAATGGTGTTTTTAATGTCTCGACTTTTTTAAATGGAAATCCGAACTATAATTATCAATTTAATACGTACTCATTTGATGAAATGCGTTATATCAATGCTTTTATAGATTATTCGAGGTATAAAAAAACAAGTCAGAGAGTTCAGAAACTTTTTATGAAAACGCCTTTCGCTTTAAGCATAATTAAAACAGATTCTCAGTACGGAGTTATCACGCCAGAACCAAACTTGGCATCAAATTACAGAATTGAAGTTTCAGATTATTTCGGTAATTTAAATTCGATTACAGTGCCAATTGAATACGATACTGCAACTCCGCTTGTGCAAGCGGAACCGGTTACAGGTCCATATTTTGTGCGATATAATAAAGATTCTAATTTTGAGAAGGACAATATGTCTGTATTTTTTCCTGCTGGAACTTTCTATGAAGATTTTAATATGAACTTTGATGTTCGAAATAAGAAAATTTACATTCATGACGATACCGTTCCTGTACATTCTAATTTTACCATAACAATCAAAGACGATTCGTATCCTGAAAATTTACGTGATAAACTTTATATTGGAAAAGGTACAAGTTTTAATGGAACAATTAGAAAAGGTGATGTATTTACAGCAAAAGCAAAAATTTTAGGGCAGTACGGTTTAGTATTAGATACTATTGCTCCAGTTATAAGAATTGCCAAACCAGTTGAAGGAAAATGGATTAGTGACCAGAAAAAAATTGAGCTTACAATTGGCGATTCTTCTTCTGGAATAAAATCGTACAATGGTTACTTAAATGGAAGCTGGGTTTTGTTTGAGTATGAAAATAAAACGCGAAAAATCACGCACACTTTTGATGATCAATATTTGACGGAAGGTGAAAACTTTTTAAAAGTAGAAGTTGTTGACAATGTAGGAAATACTGCTATCTTTGAAACTCATTTTTTTAGAAGTCAACAAAAATAAAACTCAAATCTTTGAATTACAATAGATTTATATTCGCTTTCTTTTTTCTGTTTTTCAGCTGTATTGCATTTGCTCAAAATGCTCGTATAAAAGGAGTGATTTTAGATACAGAGAAACATCCGGTGTCAGGTGTTAATATTTCTTCGCAGGGCAACGTGGCGCAGTCAGATAGGAATGGCTTTTATGAAATTGCTGTTCCTTCCAATAAAAAAGTTTCTCTGATATTTACCCATGTTTCTTTAAAGATGATCAGTTTGACGGTCAGTTTGAAAAACAATGAAGAGTTTATTTTTAATCCGATTATGAATAATTCTCAGGAACAAATGGGAGAGGTTTTCGTTTCTTCGGGAAATAGAAAACGTGTTCAAGGAATTGCAACAATTGACACCGAAACCATAAAAAAGATTCCCGGTGCAAATGCGGGAATTGAGAATGTTTTAAAAACGCTTCCAGGTGTAAATTCCAATAACGAATTAAGTACACAATACATGGTTCGCGGGGGGAATTACGATGAAAACTTAGTTTATGTAAATGAAGTCGAAGTGTATCGTCCGTTTTTAATTCGTTCGGGACAGCAGGAAGGGTTGAGTTTTACGAATACAGATTTGGTGCAGAATGTTGATTTTTCGGCAGGTGGATTTCAAGCAAAATTTGGCGATAAATTATCTTCGGTTTTAGATATCACGTATAGAAAGCCAACACAATTTGGTGCTTCTTTTGAAGCTAGTTTTTTAGGAGGAAGTGCTTCTGTAGATTTGGTTTCTAAAAATAAAAAATGGTCTGCCGTTACCGGAGTTCGTTATCGAAATAATAGTCTCTTGGTAAATAGCCAAGATACGCAGACAAATTATACGCCGACTTTTGCAGATGTTCAGACGAATATTAATTATGATATTTCTGAAAAATGGCAGATGAGTTTTCTAGGTAATATTTCGCAGAATAAATATTTGTACCAGCCGTTAACCGGCGAAACAAAATTTGGAACTATCGATCAGCCAATGGCACTTGCTGTTTATTATCAAGGTCAGGAAAAAGACCAATACGATACTTATTTTGGCGCTTTAAAAACAACTTATAAAGTTTCGCCTTCGCTGACTTTAAAATTAATCGGATCTTTATTTCATACCACAGAAAAGGAACATTTCGATATCTTGGCGCAGTATCGTTTAGGAAATGTTAATGCTGAAGATCCAACAAATCCATCGGTAATTGATTTTACACGCGGAATTGGTTCGCAGTTAAGTCATGCTCGTAACGATTTGGATGCATTAATTGCCAATATTGAATTGAAAGGAACAAAAGAGTGGAAAGAGAGCCAGCTGGAATTTGGTTTAAAATACACTAGAGAATCAATTCGAGATAGAGTGGTAGAGTGGGAGATGATTGACTCAGCAGGTTTTTCTATAAATCCACCTCTGGATATTCTGCCAGAAAACAATCAGCCTTATACGCCTTATGCGGGCCCGCTTTTACCTTACAAAGATATTCGTGCTACTAATTTTAATACAATAAACCGCTTTTCGGGATATGCGCAATGGAATAAACAATCTGAAATTGGTTCGAGTCAGATTTGGTATCATTTGGGAGCGCGTTTTCAAAGCTGGAATGTTTCAGGAGCTTTAGAAGAAGGCAAGAATCAGACTGTTGTAAGTCCGCGTGCGCAATTTGCTATAAAGCCAGATTGGGATCGTGATATGGTTTTTAGAATTTCGGGCGGATTGTATCATCAGCCTCCATTTTATAGGGAACTTCGTGATTTGGATGGTGTTGTAAATCCGAACGTAAAAGCTCAGGAAGCTGTTCATGTGGTTTTAGGAAATGATTATAATTTTAAAATGTGGAATCGCCCTTTTAAATGGGTGACTGAGATTTATTATAAATCGCTTTCAGATGTCAATGTGTATTCGATTGATAATGTCAGAATTCGATATGTCGCCAATAATAATGCGAAAGCTTACGCACAAGGTCTTGATTTTAGATTGAACGGAGAATTCGTGCCGGGAACAGAATCTTGGGTTAGTTTTGGATATATGAAAACCGAAGAAAATTACGAAAACAAAGGGTATATCGCCCGCCCAACAGACCAGCGTTTAAAGTTTGCTATGTTGTTTCAGGATTATATGCCAAACATTCCGAGTGTAAAAGTGTATCTGAATTTAGTTTACAATACTGGTTTACCAGGCGGTGCTCCATCATACACAGATCCTTATTTGTACCAAAACAGATTAAACGATTACAGAAGAGCTGATATTGGTTTTGCAAAAGTTTTTGTAGACAGTAGTACGCAGAATACGAAAACAAGCTGGCTTAAAAACTTCAAAGAATTATCTGTGGGATTGGAAATTTTCAATCTCTTTAATAATCAAAATGCGATTACAAATACTTGGGTTCGCGATGTGTATTCTAAAAATCAATATGCGATTCCAAATTATATGACTTCTAGAGTTTTTAACGTTAAGATTAATGCGAGGTTATGATAGAAAAACGTAAAAAAAGAAAGAAAATTTTTTACGTTCCAGGAATGGTTTCTTTGGTTTTGATCCCCTTATTTTGTTTTTACCATTTTTATAAAGTTGATGCTTTTGAGGTTTATAATAAGATAGAATTATACATTCCGGTTAATGATGAATTTGAAAAGTATAAATTTCCTACGTCGCGGGAATATAAAGTATTTAATTTTGATGGAAGCCAGTCAGAAAAGGATAGATTAAACGAAATGAAACTTTATCTTAGGAAACTAAGAGTTGAAAAAGATACCATAAACGGAATTAAAATACATTTTGGTTCAAAATCTCCTTATCAGACTTTTATTACCAGTCTCGACATTTTATTTGAAGAAGAAGCTCCAACTTGGATAACAAATAAAAATGATATTTATGTTTTAGGGAGTAATAACACTTATAAAAAGCGTAAAGACACTATTGAAAATCATACAATGAATTGTGGAACAGGAGAATTAATGAGGCGACGAGGCTTATTGGGGGCAGAAAAACAGAAAAAGAAGAAGAAGCACGTGTTTTTCAAGTTTCATTTTTTGCGCAAAAATGGCAGTTAATCTTCTGCGGATATTTCGGACTTATTCTTCTTAATATCTTTACACTAGTAAAATTCAATAAAAACCAGAATTACAATCAAAAATAGTATATTTGATAATCGAATATAATCCGTTTAGATGAAAAAGTATTTTAAATATATAGCCTTGGGAATCATTGGGACAGTAATAAGCTGTCGTGAGGAAGTTAAAAAGCCAAAAGTAAGTTATGACGTCTCAAATAAAGTAAGTATTACTAAAGCAGATTCTTCTCAGATTGAAATTGCAGATCTGCCAATTCAGATGGAAGGAACAAACTATTTAATTCACCCAGTTGGAGATTTAAGGGTTTATGAAAAAGGGTCAAAAGCCAGATTAGGTTCTTCAAGCGTAAATGATATAAGTTTTACTATTTCTAATTTAGGCGAATATGAAATCACAGGTTATCTTCAGAATTTAAAATTTCAAAAAGTAGATTCAGATTCTATTCGTCCTTTGTCAGATAAACCAATTTTGATATTAACGGCGACTTATTTAAAAACAGTTGCAGATAAAACTCATAATAATGTTATGGTTTACACCCTAACAGATTCTGATACAAATAAAGACGGAAAAATAGATACCAGCGATATTAAAACTCTGTATTTAAGTGATATCAGCGGAGAAGGTTTCACTAAAGTTTCTGCTGATCTGGAAGAGTTGATTGACTGGAGTTTAGTAGAATCTAAAAATCGTTTGTATTTTAGAACAATCGAAGACACCAATCAAAATGGTCAATTCGATAAAAATGATGTACTGCACTATAATTATATAGATTTGACTTCTAAAAAATGGGAAGTTAAAAGTTATAAACCTATTTAAGGTTCTGAGATACTAAGGTTCTAAGGTTTTGAATCTTACACTTAAAAAGCCATTTAAAAATGTAGATTTTTAAATGGCTTTTTTTGTAATCAAAAAAGAAATCCTTTTTAATTCTTTTAATCTATTGCAAAAAAAAAAAACTTAGAATCTTAGTGTCTCAGAACCTTAGCATCTTTAAAAAAAAACTCAAATTAAAATATCGCTCTCCAGATCTGATTTCTCAATTTCGAAACCAAAATCCAGACGTTCGACCAATTCGATAACTAGTTTTTTATACCAGTTTTCAGATTTGGGATGAATATAAATCTTCTCAATCAACTGATTAATATCGACATTAATTTTTAGTCCGTCGTTTAGTTTTAAAGTGCTTTTTGAAGTATCAGTAATAATGCGGACTTCACGTTCGTACTGAAAACTTTTTCTTTTGAATAAAAACGGAAAGAACAAATCATCAAACGGAATATATTCTTTTTTGTAATCGATATAATTTACTTCACCAATATACTGATCAAAATTGTTTTCTGGTTTTAAAGCTTTCTGTAATCTTCCAATGGTTGACTGAATGGCTAATCCTTCACTATTTTGTGTGAAAATCTGCCACATAGCAAACGATTCATATTCATTAATATGCCAGTCGCTTATAGCTACTTTTTCGCGATGCGTTTTGTAATAATTTAAAAAATCAGGATTATCGACTGCTAGTTTTTTAATCTCTTCGTAAGTGGGTTCACTGAAAGTACCTTCATATTGATCTTCAAATTTGTCAGAACGTGACATGAATAATTTCTTTGAAAGTAAAAGATCTAAAAATTTAGACAAATCCAGATATTTCCAAACTATAGTGTCAGGATCTTCAGTAAGCGTGATGTTTGGGTTGTTAAGATACATTCTTTTGAGGTTAAATGATTTATTCTTAAGCTCACCTAAAGTTATAAAAATAAACACAGATTAAAGAAATTAAATTGAGTTTTAATATTTCCTTAATCTGTGCAGATTTTGATTTTATTTATAAGTATTAAGATTCGAAAGACTGCATGGTAACCAATTTATTATAAGTTCCGTTATGGGCTATTAATTCGTCATGAGTTCCCTGCTCAACAATTTTTCCTTTTTGCATGACTACAATTAAATCTGCTTTTTGAATAGTAGAAAGTCTGTGGGCGATCACTATTGAAGTTCTGTTCTGCATCATGTTTTCGAGTGCAAGCTGAACGAATTTTTCACTTTCAGTATCTAATGCAGATGTTGCTTCGTCCAAGATCATAATCGGCGGATTTTTTAATACCGCTCTGGCAATAGATAAACGTTGTTTTTGTCCTCCAGAAAGTTTGTTTCCGCTGTCGCCAATGTTGGTGTAAATTCCAGCCGGCAGGTCTTTTACAAATTCGTAAGCATTTGCAATTTTTAGTGCTTCAATAATCTCATCATCTGTAGCGTCTAGTTTTCCTAATGCAATGTTGGCTTTTATAGTGTCATTAAACAAAATACTGTCTTGCGTTACCAATCCCATTAAACCTCGAAGTGATTGAAGATTTAAATCTTTGATGTTAATTCCATCAATAGAAATTGTTCCTTCATTAACATCGTAAAAGCGGGTTAATAAGTTGGCTATTGTACTTTTACCGCTTCCAGACTGACCAACAAGTGCAACGGTTTGTCCTTTTTTAATTTGAAGAGAAAAGTCTTTTAAAACCGTTTCTTCTTCGTATTTAAAGTTTACATGTTGAACAGAGATAGTATCATCAAAAGTCGTTTTTTCGACTGCATTTTCTTTAGAAACAATTGTGTTTTCCTGATCTAAAACTTCTAATACGCGTTCTGCTTGCGGCATTTCCTCTTTTTACACCATACGAAGCTTTAGAAATTGCTTTTGCTGGAGTTAAAATGTTATAAGCTAAACTCATGTAGCCAATAAAAGAGGCCGCATCTAAAGTTTTGTCAATTAAAACCATTTGTCCTCCAAACCACAATAAAATGGTGATCACCAGAATTCCCATAAATTCACTCGCTGGCGAGGCAAGGTTTTGTCTGTTTCCTATACTGTTTGAAAGTTTGAAAAAACGGTCTGTTGAATTTTGAAATACAGAGTTGAAGTAGTTTTCAGCGTTATAGCCTTTTACAACTTTTAATCCGCCGACTGTTTCTTCAATTGTAGATAGAAAAGTTCCTTGTTCCTGCTGTGCTTTCGTAGATTGTTTTTTAAGTTGTTTTCCAATCAGGGAAATTAAATAACCAGAAATCGGAATAAAAATAAAAACAAATACAGTTAGCTTAACGCTGATATAAAGCATTGCAAAAATGGTAAATATGATCGTTAAAGGTTCTTTGACGATAAGTTCCAAGATCGCTAAAAATGAAGTTTGTACTTCGTTTACATCGCCGGAAATTCTTGAAATTACATCACCTTTTCTTTTTTCAGAATAAAAAGCCAGAGGAAGTTCAAGTGTTTTTTTGTACATCGCGTTACGCATATCTTTCAATATTCCGTTTCTTAGGAAATTGATAAAAAACATGGCTAGATAATCGCATAAGTTTTTTAATAAAAATATAGTGATAATTACGGAAACCATTATTGCTAAAGTATGTCCGGCGCCATAAGTATCTGTTGTGTTCGTAATGAAGTAACTCAAAGAATCTTCGGCATAATGCTTGATTTCAGTAATTCCAGTATAGACTGGTTTTACAGTATTTCTTTTAGTTTGATCAAATAAAACTTGAATCATTGGAATTAATGACACAAAAGAAAGTGTGCTGAAGAGTGCATACAAAACATTAAAGAAAATATTTAAGAATGCATATTTTTTATATGGGTATATAAAAGGAACTATTTTTTTGAAATTACTCATTTTTATGGATATTGTTTTCTGCGATGGCAATTGCTCTTTCGAGTTTTTCCAGCAATAATTTTTTTCTGGTAATTGGGTTAAATAAGCTGAAACTTTAATTTGTTCGTCGTTGTCCAGCATTAAGTAATTAATTTGTTCAGGCGATTTTTCACTGCACAAAATTAATCCAATTGGTTTGTTTTCTCCTTCTTTTTGTTCATTTTTCTCTAACCAGCGAAGATATAATTCCATTTGACCTTTGTATCCAGCCTTGAATTTCCCTAATTTCAAGTCTATAGCAACCAGTCGGCGTAAGCCTCGATGATAAAAAAGCAGATCGATGTAAAAGTCTTCATCATCTATAGTTATTCTTTTTTGACGTGCCAAGAAAGCAAACTCACTGCCCATTTCGGTAATAAAGTTTTGTAATTGTGCTAAAATGGAACTTTCTAAATCTTTTTCGGAATAACTGTCATGAAGTCCTAAGAAGTCTAAGAAATAGGGATCACGAAAAGCTAAATCTGGACTGATTTGTTTTTCGTTTTTTAATAAAGCTAAGTCGTTAATAATTGTTTCTTCCGGCTTTTTGCTAATAGCAGTTCTTTCAAAAAGCATGCTGTCAATACGATCTTGTAAGGTTCGTACACTCCAGCGTTCGTGAATACTCATTTGGATATAGAATTCACGCTTAATATTGTTTTCAATGTAGATCAGGGCTCTTATGTGAGACCAAGTCAATTTTGCACACAGTGTGTGCAAAATTGTAAAGTCTTGTATTACAGAGTTTAACTTAATAAAGCTTTGTAGATTTCTTTTGTTGAAACCTATTCCATATTTATTGGTTAAAGCCTCGCTTAATGTTGGAATTATTTTCTTTCCATAATCAGCTCGATCGTTTTTTAGAATTTCATCATTGATGTTTTTTCCAATCTTCCAATATAGAAGTGTCAATTCCTGATTGACTGTTTTGGCAACAAAATGGCGCGTCTGATCTATTAGTCCAATTATTGAGTCTAATAGTTCGGGGTTGTCACTTGTGTCAAGTTTGTCACTCATTTTATTACTTCAATTGCATATCTGCAATGATATTCTGTATTTTTTTGATCTAAGAAACTTTCCGCTTCATCAAAATCCTGAACCGATTCTAATTCAGCATTTACGCTAATATAGAATTTAATTTTTGGTTCTGTTCCGCTTGGTCTTGCGCAAATTTTAGATCCGTCTTCTGTATAGTAAATCAATACATTTGATTTTGGAATATCCATTACAGATTCTTCATTTGTCAGTAAATTCAACGCAGTAGATGATTGATAATCTTCAACCATAATAACGCGCTGTCCGTTAATTTCTTTCAAAGGATTTTGACGTAAATCAATCATCATCTGATTAATTTCCTGTAAACCTTCCATTCCTTTTTTAGTCAATGAAACCAAAAATTCTTTGTAAAAACCATTTTCAACATAAAGTTGTAAAAGTTCTTTATAAACGGAACTTCCTGCGGCTTTCGCTTGTGCAACAACTTCGCAAATTAATAAAGTAGCGACAACAGCATCTTTATCTCTAACAGCATCGCCAACCATGAAACCGAAACTTTCTTCACCGCCTCCAATAAATTGAAGTTCTGGGAAATCTACGATCATTTTTGCAATCCATTTAAATCCTGTCAAACCAACTTTGCATTCAACACCATAACTTGTTGCCAGTTCCATCATCATTGGAGTAGAAACAATAGTGGATCCTACAAATTGTTTTCCATTAATTTTACCTGCTTTTTTCCATTGTTTTAAAAGGAAAGAAGTCATTAAAACCATAGTTTGGTTTCCATTCAATAAAATCATTTTACCGTCATTGTTTCTAACAGCAACACCTAAACGGTCACAATCAGGATCTGTTCCAACAACAATATCCGAATTTGTTTTGTCTGCCAAAGCCAAAGCCATTGTTAAAGCCTCTGGTTCTTCTGGATTTGGAGATTTTACCGTTGGGAAATCCCCGTCTGGAACTGCTTGTTCAGGTACAATATGAACATTTTTGTAACCAGCCTGAGATAAAGTATCTGGAATAGATTTTATAGAAGTTCCGTGCGGCGAAGTGAAAACAATATGAAGATTGTCTTTGGCTTCTGCCGGAGTATTAAAACTTGCGTTTTCAATAGATGATTTTATAAACGCTTTGTCAATTTCAGTATCAATATATTGAATTAAGCTTTCGTTTGCATTGAATTTAATTTTATCGTAGTCTAAACTTTCGATAACTTTAATGATTTCACCATCCTGAGGAGGAACAATTTGACCGCCATCCTGCCAGTACACTTTGTAACCGTTATATTCTGGCGGATTATGAGAAGCAGTAAGCACGATACCGCATTGGCATCCTAAATGTTTAAGTGCAAAAGATAATTCTGGAGTTGGTCTTAAGTCCGAAAACAAATAAACTTGAATTCCGTTTGCAGAAAAAACATCAGCAACCACTTTTGCCAAGGTATTACTGTTATGACGGCAGTCGTAAGCAATAACTACTTTTAAAGGTTCGTTTGGAAAAACTTTGTGTAAATAATCAGATAATCCCTGAGTATTTTTTCCAAGAGTGTATTTGTTGATTCGGTTATTTCCAACCCCCATAACACCTCGCATACCGCCGGTTCCAAATTCTAGGTTTTTGTAAAAACTCTCTTCCAGGTCTTTTGGAGAGGTAGTCATTAATTCTTTTACTGCTTGCCTGCGTTTCTTGATCAAACGTAGGCGTGAGCCATTCATTTACAGCGTTTAAAATATTAGGTGCTATATTCATTTAAATTTTCTTTTATGTTTTAAATAAAGGTAGTTTTTCTTGAAAAGTTAATTTGACTCAAAACGATTTTTTTCCTGATTTGTATCAAAAATTCACTTCACGTGCTACTTTATATCTTTCTTCATTATTCTTGGTTCTTAAAATAATTTCACCTAAAAATCCAGCTAAGAAAAGCTGTGTTCCTAAGATCATTGTTGTTAATGCGATATAAAACCAAGGATTACTAGTAACTAGAGTGTATCGCATTCCGTTATACATATGGTATAATTTTGAAACTCCAATATATCCTGCAGACAAAAATCCGATGATAAACATAATAGAACCCATTGCACCAAATAAGTGCATAGGTCTTTTCCCGAAACGGGATAAAAACCAAATGGTAATTAAATCAAGAAATCCGTTGATAAAACGCTCCATTCCGAATTTTGTTTCACCATATTTTCTAGCTTGATGAATAACCACTTTTTCGCCAATTTTTCCAAAACCGGCATTTTTGGCCAAAACTGGTATATAGCGGTGCATTTCGCCAGAAACTTCAATGTTTTTAACCACAACGTTTTTGTATGCTTTTAATCCGCAGTTAAAATCATTTAGCTCAACTCCAGAAGTTTTTCTCGCGACCCAGTTAAATAATTTTGAAGGAAGATTTTTTGCCACGACAGAATCGTAACGTTTCTTTTTCCAGCCAGAAACCAAATCGTATTTCTGACCTGTAATCATATCGTATAATTCAGGAATTTCATCTGGACTATCTTGCAAATCGGCATCCATTGTAATAATAACGTCGCCCTTCGCTTTTGCAAAACCAGCGTGTAAAGCCTGCGATTTTCCAAAGTTCTTCATGAAACGAATGCCTTTTACATTCGGATTCTCGTTAGAAAAACCTTCGATAATCTGCCAAGAATTATCTGTACTACCATCATCTACAAAAATGATTTCATAAGAGTAATTGTTAGATTGCATCACTTGAATGATCCAAGTATAGAGTTCTTTAAGTGATTCCTCCTCGTTTAGAAGCGGTATAAGTATAGATAAATTCATTTATTTTTTTATTCTTGTGTAGATTTGCTTTTAAAAAATCTCTGCGAAAATCAATCCGAAAATTGCACTGACAACAATAGCAAAAACAGATCCTTTTGCTAGTTCTACAGTAGAATATGGACTGCTTTCTTTCATTTTAGCAACTGCTTCATTAATTGCAGATGCAGGTGTGCCAAATTTCTGCATCATATTGACAGTATATTTGATCATAATTTCGCTTAAAGTATCTTTTGCTCCCGGGTCAATAACATTAAATAAAACAATGTTAAAAGTTGTAGAAATTAAAATACCAATTACAGCGACTATAAAATAAGTGGTAAAAGCATCTTTAAAACTAAAAACGCCATTCAGTTCTTTCTTAGTTTTAGAAAGTAAAATAATGCTGATCGTAAGACTTATCGCTATTCCTATAATTCCCATCCACCAAGCTGTAAATAGGTTTAAATCAACAGCGTATATCGTAGCAGTAACCAAAGCAGATGCAATTCCAATCATTACACCATACGTAATACCATTCTTTTTTATAACTTCATTAATCATATTTTTATATGTTTTAAAATTAATCCACAAATATAGTAATTCCCACTATAATCGGAGATAAAAAAAGCTTTTCGAAATAAACTAAAAAAAAGTGGGCTAACTATTTGTTTATTAAAAAAGAATTGTAAATTTGCACACTCAAAAATAATTAAAAGTTTTTAAACAAAAAGAGTATCATTTGTTTACACCTTTTTCTAACCATGAAAAAGCTTCAAAATAAACATACTCCAAACAATAAATAAAAGAAAAGATGAAAAAAGGAATTCACCCAGAAAATTACAGATTAGTTGCATTTAAAGACATGTCAAATGATGACGTTTTTATCACTAAATCTACTGCAGATACAAGAGAAACAATTGAAGTTGACGGAGTTGAGTATCCAGTTGTAAAAATGGAGATTTCTAGATCATCTCACCCTTTTTATACTGGTAAATCTAAACTTATCGATACTGCAGGACGTATTGATAAATTCAAAACTAAATATGCAAAACACGCTAAAAAATAATAGCTGTTTTAAATTATACAAAAGCCTTCCAGATTTGGGAGGCTTTTTTTTGCGTTAAATTTTCCTAACTGCAAAAAAAATAAGAATCTGATTTTAAAATATTGCCCGTGGTTTTAACCATGGGGTGCGTATTGTGAATATATTGCGTCCCAGCGGTTGAAACCGCTGGCTATGTTAAAATTGTAAAATCAAACCTCAGGCTTTACTAATTGATGTAATTTAAATGAATAAAAATTCAAGGCAATATGAAATTTTGTGCATTCGTGGCTATTTACATATGAATATGGTTCATGTAAAGTATAAATATTTGTAACTTTGAGCCAGGTAACCAAATCAATATTTTAACAAACACTCAATTATTTATGAACTACATTCTTTTCGACGGACCCGTTCGGAATGCTTTATTACCTTTTACCTTTACGAGGCCTGTGGCTGACATTTTGGTCGGAATAATGACCATTCGTCAAAAATGGGAAAAACGTCTGGGTTCGACAATTACTACTATAACCGAAGAATATTTGTCTGAGAAATTTCCAATGGTGGAAATGGAAGAAAATGTAATGATCAATGCGGCGTATTTGCCAAATGATACACTTGCAGAGATGGTTTCAAACTTAACAGAAAATCAGGCAATATTTAAAGGGGAAGATGTAATAGCATTTTTTGCGTCTGAAAATCAAGAAGAAGTCGATTTTGATTCTTATGAAATTATTCATTACAATGATGATTGTATCACAATTGAACATACTTGGGATATTTTCTCTAAAAATGATGCAGGCAATCCGTGAGGATTTTAATTATTTAACCGAAGATCGAAAATCGCATGACCAATTCCAAAAAGCGTTAATGTAATTGCTCCCGAAAATATATTTATAGAAGAAGGTGCAAAATTAGAGTTTGTAACTTTAAATGCTTCGAATGGACCTATCTATATAGGTAAAGATTCGGAAATTATGGAAGGCACTACAATTCGCGGCCCTTTCGCTTTATGCGAAAAAAGCGATGGTAAAAATGTCGGCTAAAGTTTATGGAGCAACAACCGTTGGGCCAGGATCTAGAATAGGCGGGGAGGTTAAAAATTCTGTTCTTTTTGCGAATTCAAATAAAGGACATGAAGGGTTTTTAGGTGATTCTGTTTTAGGGGAATGGTGTAATATTGGAGCTGATTCTAATAATTCAAACCTGAAAAATAATTACGAAGAAGTAAAGTTATGGAGTTACGAAACAGAAGGTTTTGCAAAAACCGGACTTCAGTTTTGTGGTTTAATGATGGGAGATCATAGTAAATGCGGTATCAATACAATGTTCAATACAGGAACTGTTGTTGGGGTAAGCGCTAATATTTTTGGATCTGGTTTTCCGCGTAATTTTGTTCCAAGTTTCTCTTGGGGCGGTGCGGCTGGATTTACAACTTATGTGACTAAAAAAGCTTTTGAAACAGCACGATTAGTTATGAGCCGAAGAAATATTGATTTCGACGCAACAGAAACAGCAATTCTAGAACATATTTTTGAGGAAACTAAGAAATGGAGAAAGGATTAACTTAATTAGATAATTAGTCAATTTGAAAATTAGATAATTTCAAACCCGACAGGTTTTTAAAACCTGTCGGGTTTATTTTTTTTTGCTAATGTAAATTATGAAATGATTGTGCCAAAGCAAAATCCTATTTATCTATTTTACTGAAATCTCCTTTTAAATTGAATTTTAATTCTAAACCGTTGCTTAGTTTTGTTTCATAGCCAAAAGTTTCAATTTCTATTTTGGTTACTTTTTCTTTAGGAAAATTTGTCTTTATGTAAGAAGTAATTTTTTGAGGGATAATAGATTTTGGAATTTTGGCATTTTTGCCGTCAACCTCTTTCCAATTTCCTTTTTTGTCGAATTCAATTTCTATTTGATTGTCGAATTTAACTTTATATTCTGTAGAAAGAATTTCTTTGTCTTCCAATATATAACTTGGTTTTTTTGATCCAAAATGTGTTTTTAAGAATGTTTGTGCGTTTGCAGGTAAAGCTTCTTTTTTGATTACAGTTTTTTGTGCATGTGCAGAAAGTCCAGATATTAATCCTGCAATTAGATAAATAGTCAGTTTTAATTTCGTTCTCATATTTTTCTGGTTTTTAAATTATTATACAAGATAAGGCGAAAAATTTGAAATATGGCAGGCCTGATTGCTTTTTAAAAACCTATCGTATTTCATTCTTTTACGGCTTTCGAAAATTATCTAATTGTCACATTGCAACATTTTCTAATCACCACATTCTCAAAATTATCTAATTCATAAATTGCCACATTTTCTAATTGCCTAATTATCGAATTAATCTATCTTTGCAAAGCACGAAAAAAATAGGTAGTCACATAAACGATTAACCGATTAAACAAATTCACAGAAAATAATGATTACAGTTAACGATATTTCGGTTCAGTTTGGTGGAACTACACTTTTTAGCGATGTTTCTTTTGCTATAAATGAAAACGATAAAATTGCCCTTATGGGTAAGAATGGTGCAGGAAAATCTACACTTTTAAAAATAATTGCTGGTGTAAGTAAACCTTCTACCGGAAGTATTTCTGCTCCTAAAGAAGCTGTAGTCGCTTATCTTCCACAGCATTTGCTTACACAAGACGGTTCTACTGTTATGGAAGAAGCGTCAAAAGCATTCAGTGAGATTTTTAAAATGAAATCGGACATTGACGAAATAAATGAGCAGTTAACAGTTCGTACGGATTATGAAAGTGACGAATACATGAAATTGATCGAAAGGGTTTCTGACTTAAGCGAAAAATTTTATGCAATTGAAGAAGTAAACTACGAAGCAGAAGTAGAAAAGATCTTAGTGGGTTTAGGTTTCGAACGTGAAGATTTCTCACGTCAGACTTCTGAATTTTCGGGAGGATGGAGAATGCGTATCGAGCTTGCTAAAATCTTATTGAGAAAACCAGATTTAATTTTGCTGGATGAGCCTACCAACCACATGGATATCGAAAGTATTCAATGGTTAGAAGATTTCTTGTTGAACCAAGCTAAAGCCGTTGTGGTAATCTCACACGATAGAGCGTTCGTAGATAATATTACAAATCGTACTATCGAGGTTACAATGGGAAGAATCTACGATTACAAAGCAAAATATACTCATTATTTAGAATTGAGAAAAGACCGTCGTATCCACCAGCAGAAAGCTTACGACGAACAGCAAAAAATGATTGCAGATAACAGAGCTTTTATTGATCGTTTTAAAGGAACTTTTTCTAAAACAGATGCCGTTCAGTCTCGTGTTAAAATGTTAGAAAAACTGGTTATCGTTCAGGTTGATGAAGTAGATACATCAGCATTAAAATTAAAATTCCCGCCGGCGACACGTTCTGGACAATATCCTGTTGTAGTAAAAGATTTGTCTAAATCTTACGGAGATCACGTTGTTTTTAAAGATGCTAATATTGTGATCGAAAGAGGACAAAAAGTGGCATTTGTTGGAAAAAATGGAGAAGGAAAGTCGACCATGATCAAAGCGATCATGAAAGAAATTGGTATTGATGAAGGAAGCGTTGAAATTGGGCATAATTCTCAAATTGGTTATTTTGCACAAAATCAAGCAACTTTATTAGATGAAAATGCTACCATTTTTGAAACTATTGACAATATTGCTGTTGGTGATATTAGAACACAGATTAAAAATATTTTAGGAGCTTTCATGTTTCAAGGTGATGATATTACCAAAAAAGTAAAAGTACTTTCTGGAGGAGAAAAGACACGTTTGGCAATGATCAAATTATTGTTGGAGCCAGTTAACTTATTAATTCTGGATGAGCCTTCAAATCACTTGGATATGAAGACTAAAGATATTATCAAAGATGCACTTCGCGATTTTGACGGAACTTTAATTCTGGTTTCTCACGACCGTGATTTCCTAGACGGATTGGCAACTAAAGTTTTTGAATTTGGAAACAAAAGAGTAAAAGAACATTTTGAAGATGTTGCAGGTTTCCTTGCTCATAAAAAAATGGATTCGATGAGAGAGATCGAAAAATAAGTTAAAACAATATAAAATCAAAAAAGCATAAGTTAATTCTTATGCTTTTTTTGTGCTTTAATATTAAAAAAGTTCAAGGTTTGTAATAGTTTAAAATATGACTTAGATCAGGTTTTTACCTAATGTATCAAATTAAATTTACTGTAAGAATAAACTTATTTTTAAAAAATGTTTATTCAATTAAAAATTTAATTTTTTAGTTATGAATCAGATAAATAATTTTTTAGGTTTTAAAACCTTTCTTCTACTTTTAATACTTCCTTTTTTAGCAAATGGACAAACTGCAGAGTCCAATTCGCAGACAGAAGTAAAATACCCGCAGTTCAAATTTCAAGGACTTTTTCAGGCACGTTATTTAAGTGGTTTTACCAACGGGATTGATGCGACAACAGGATTGCAAGCATTGTGATGGTAAGGCAGTCGAAAATACATTTGATATTAAAAGAATGCGTTTGGGAGTAACAACCAAATTGGGAGAACGGTTTGATGTTGTGGTTTTGGCAAATTTAGCTGATTTCAAATCTGATCCAAAAGGGAAAGTTCTTGAAAATGCTTTTGCGAGATATACTTTTAATAAAAACGTTGGATTTTTGATTGGTCAGTTTAGACCAGCATTTGGAATCGAAGAATTGAATCCTGCTGATATTCTTAAATCGTTCGATTATTCTAATCAGTATACAGAATTTGGAAATAACGGCTGGACAAGCTTTCAGATTGGAGCTTCAATGTTCGGAAAGTTTGATTTAGGAAAACTACCAGTTACATATGCAGTTACTGCGGTAAATGGAAATGGAAAAGACCAGGTATCTGATAAAGATAATGGTAAACTATATTCTTCACGCTTAGGTTTTGAATTGGACAAAAAACATGCTGTCAATTTCGGAATCAATGGCGGAATTGGTGAAGTTTATAATAATAAAGTATATGCAGTGGGACTAGATCTTACAGCCGACTTTAAATTGACAGATAAATTAATACTTCAAACGCAGATTGAGGCAAAACAAGGAATTAATCATTACTTGTATTATTCTTTAGCTGCAGATTCGAGAACTTCGAACCTTAACGAATATCAAATGAGAGGCGCTTACTTTCTGCCAAATTTGAGATATGAAATAAAATACCAAAAACTTACTGCAATAGAATTCTCCTGCAGATATGAATATTTTGATAGGAGTTTTAAAATTGATTCAAACGCAAAACAGACGTATACACCTATGGTGGGTCTAGAGTTTGGAAAAGGCTATACTGGGCGTATCGAAACGGGAATGCAGTTTGATAATTATAAGCGTAACATTTCAAATACTACAGCATACGATAACAATTTATTTATCATACAATTTCAAGGAAGATTTTTCTAAACACATTAAATTATTTTAAATATCATGAAAGAAATAGATATAAAAAAATCACTTATTACACTTGTAATAGGTTTGATGATTTGGTTTGTTCCTATTCCAAAAGGACTTACACCTGAAGCCTGGCATTTATTTGCAATTTTTATCTCAACAATTATCGGAATTATTTTAAAAGTCGCGCCAATGGGGAGTATGTGCATGATTGCTATTGCTCTTACTGCTTTTACTCGAGTTTTGGCACCAGAAAGTGCAGGAGATTCTATTACTCTCGCTTTAGGAGGTTTCGGTAACAAGGTGATTTGGCTTATAGGAATTTCATTTTTTATAGCTCGCGGATTTATAAAAACAGGTTTAGGCAACAGAATCGCTTTTTTATTTATTAAAATATTTGGAAAAAGTTCGCTTGGGTTAGCTTATGGTTTAGGGTTGGCAGATTTAGTTTTGGCGCCAGTTGTGCCAAGTAATACGGCACGCGGAGGAGGAATAATTTATCCTATTATGAAAGCAATGGCAATGAATTTCGATTCAGATCCTGATAAACCAGAAACACGCAGAAAGTTAGGAGCCTTTTTAACGTTAAGCAGTTATAACGTAAATTTAATTGCCTCGTCTATGTTTTTAACAGGAACGGCAAGTAATCCGATGTGTCAAAAATTTGCTGAAAATTTAGGAATACATATTTCTTGGACTTCTTGGGCGATTGCGGCATTAATTCCTGGTTTGACAGCATTTTTTGTAATTCCTTTTTTATTATACAAAATTTATCCTCCTGGATTAAAAAAAACAGGTGATGCTCCAAAATTAGCATCTCAAAAATTAAAAGAGATGGGGGCAATCTCAAAAAACGAATGGCTGATGCTTTTAACGTTCGTTATTTTATTATTTCTTTGGATGACTGGAGATCTTTTTTCGATAGATGCAACTACAACTGCATTTATAGGATTGGTAGTTTTACTGCTTACTTCTGTTCTAACTTGGGAAGATGTAAAAGGAGAAAAAGGAGCATGGGACACAATTGTGTGGTTTGCAGTTTTAGTGATGATGGCAAGTTCTTTAGATAAATTAGGATTTATTGGCTGGTTTAGTGAAATTGTAAAAAGTCATATGTTAGGTTTGAGCTGGCAGTTAGCTTTCATAATTATTATTGCAGTCTACTTCTTTAGTCACTATATTTTTGCAAGTGCAACAGCTCACGTTGCCGCAATGTATGCCTGCATTACTGGCAGTTGGAGTTTCGCTGGGAGTTCCAGGATTGTTTTTGGCATTTATGTTAGGATTTGTGGGTTCATTATATGGAACATTAACTCATTACGGCCACGGACCGGCACCGGTTTATTTTGGAAGTGGTTATGTAGATTTAAAAAATTGGTGGACAAAAGGACTTATTACAGGGCTTGCAATGTTATTGATTTATCTGGTTATTGGAGGTTTATGGCTAAATGTAATAGGATACATTAACTAAAAAAGAATAACATATTTTTAAAAGGCATAAGAATTACTTATGCCTTTTTTGTTTTTATGTAAATACTATAACATTATTTTAATGCAACTTTTTTTACAAGATTAGTCTTTTTTTTGTTATTTTAGTACTCCCATTTCGTATTGACTATAGAAGTTAACTTTTTGATTTTCAAAAAGTATGATGATTCTGAATTCAGTTGCATAAAAACAAATATTTTATCTATTTGAAATCTATGAGTAAAATTCTACTAGTTCCAATTGTTTTTTTCTTTTGTCTGACACCGCTTTTTTTACAAGCCCAAAACGATGTAAACGAAAGTGGGAAAACAGAAAAAACAGAAAGCGAAATAAAGTATCCGCAATATCAGCTTAAAGGTCTTTTACAGGCCAGATATTTAGAAAGCTTTGGAGACAATGTCGATGTTTTAGGTCTTCATCATTCTACAGGCGACTTAACTCAGAGTTCATTTGATATCAAAAGAATGCGTGTTGGTTTAAATACAAAACTAAGCGAAGCTACAGAAGTGGTGATTCTGGTCAATTTAGCCGATTTTAAGTCGGATACCAAAGGTAAAGTTCTTGAAAATGCCTACGGAAAATATACTTTTAGTAAATACATTGCTTTAACGGGCGGTCAGTTTAGGCCGGCATTTGGTTTAGAAGAACTTGTTCCTGTTGATATTATTAAATCATTCGATTTCTCCAATCAATATTATGAATTTGGAAAAAACGGCTGGACCAGTTTTCAAATTGGAGCGTCGGCAACCGGAGCTTTTGATGTTGGAAAAATTCCAGTGAATTATGCGGTTTCTGTTTTAAATGGAAATGGAAAAAATGTCGAAATGGACAAAGACAACGGAAAACAATATTCGACAAGATGGGTTTTTGGTTTGTCTAAAGAATATAAATTTAACCTTGGTTTAAATGGAGGCTTCGGAAAAGTATTTAAAGAAGACGTTTTTGCGGTTGGACTTGATATAACCAGTGAATTTAAACTTACTGACAGATTTAGTTTTGATTTCCAAATAGAATACAAACAAGGAACAAATCACAACTTATATTTTTCTTTGCCAGTTGACAGCAGAACAGCTAATGTTGCCGATTATCAAATGCGGGGCGTCTATTTTCTTCCAAATCTAAGATATGTTGTCAACTATAAAAAATTGACAGCGCTAGAATTGTCTTGCCGGTACGAAACCTTCGATCCAAGTTATAAAATCAATTCAAATGTGAGACAGACTTATACGCCGATGATAAGTTTAGAATTTGGAAAAGCTTACACCGGACGAATCGAATTGGGATTTGAAATTGACCGATTTGATAGAAATATTCCTGACACATCAACCTACAATGATGATTTGTTCTTAATTCAATTACAGCTCCGACTTTAATTCACTTAAATTTTATTTTATGAAAGAAGTAAAAATTCCACAGACTTTAATTACGCTGGCAGTTTTAATTGCAATTTGGTTCATTCCTGCGCCAAATGGTGTTGTAATAGAAGCATGGCATTTGTTTGCCATTTTTGTAGCTACAATTTTAGGAATTATTTTGAAAGCGGCACCAATGGGAACGATGTGTATGATTGCGATTGCATTAACAGCGATGTCTCAGGTTTTAGCGCCCGGAGATCCTGGTAAATCGATTACTCTTGCATTAAAAGGATTTGGAGATAAAGTAATTTGGCTTATCGGAATTTCGTTTTTTATAGCGAGAGGTTTTATAAAAACGGGTTTGGGAAATAGAATTGCTTTTTTGTTTATTAAAATATTCGGAAAAAGTTCTTTAGGATTAGCGTACGGTTTAGGATTGGCCGATTTGGTTTTAGCACCGGCGGTTCCAAGTAATACAGCAAGAGGAGGAGGGATTATCTACCCGATAATGAAATCCATGTCAATGAGTTTTGGTTCCATGCCAGATCAGCCAGATACACACAGAAAGTTAGGCGCATATTTAACCTTAAATAGTTATAATATGAATTTGATTGCGTCCTCTATGTTTTTAACAGGAACGGCGAGTAATCCGATGTGTCAGAAATTTGCACTTAACTTAGGTATAAAAATCACTTGGATGTCTTGGTAATATCGCGGCGATTGTTCCAGGATTGTGTGCTTTTTTTGTGATTCCGTTTCTATTGTATAAAATTTATCCTCCCGAATTGAAAAAAACAACCGATGCACCGCAGATTGCTTCTCAGAAATTAAAAGAAATGGGAGCAATAACTCGGAACGAATGGATGATGTTGCTGACATTTTTTATCCTGCTTTTTCTTTGGATGACTGGAGATCTTTTTTCTATTGATGCTACAACAACAGCATTTATTGGTTTAGTGATTTTACTTCTAACCTCAGTTTTAACTTGGGATGACGTCAAAGCCGAAAAAGGAGCTTGGGATACCATAGTTTGGTTTTCTGTTTTAGTAATGATGGCTAGTTCGCTTAACGAATTAGGATTTATTGCATGGTTTAGCGATCTTGTAAAAACAGAAATAGGCGGATTAAGCTGGCAGATGGCTTTTCCGATTATTATTTTGGTATACTTTTTCAGCCATTATCTTTTTGCAAGCGCAACAGCACACGTCGCCGCGATGTATGTCGCTTTACTTGGTGTTGGAGTTTCACTTGGAATTCCGGGTTTACTTTTAGCTTTTATGCTCGGTTTTATAGGCTCAATCTACGGAACTTTAACGCATTATGGTCACGGTCCGGCACCCGTGTTTTTTGGGAGCGGCTACGTTGATTTAAAGAGCTGGTGGGTCAAAGGACTTGTAACTGGTCTAGTTATGCTCTTTATTTATATGGTAATTGGAGGATTGTGGCTCCGAATTATTGGGGATTTCTAGATCCTGATTCCGGGAGGAAGTAATTCTTTGTATCTAGGATTTTTTTTGAAAAAAGAAACAATCTTTGGGTGAATTGGAACAACCCTGTAATTTTTTTCAGAGCTTAACTCTAAAATATTCTTAAGCAAAGCATTGATAGCTTCGTCATTTTGATAAGAATCTGGAGTGTTAATTTTGGTTAAGAAGATTTTTTTTTCTTGAAATGAATATTCAACTGCCAGCATTCCTTCAGGTACGACAGTTTCAAATTGGCGTGCAAAAGTGTTGTCTTTTATTTCCATAGTTACAAAAGTTTCCATAGTAATTTTCTTTTAGGTTATGTTTATAAATTGAATTTGGGATCTGAAATAGTAATGAAAGAAAATTCTTTATAAGATTTTAAAATCAAAAAATATTTCAAATACAAAGGTAATCATTTGATTTTCAATATTAAATTATTTTTTGAACAGCTAAAGATTAAGCAATTGGTTTTAAATATTTTTTTTAGTTTCTACTAATAATATGGAGCGAAATTTGATTAAGATGATAGTAAAAAAAGTAACTTTATTTTTTTTAATAAATCTCGTAATGATAAATTTCATTTTAATAATATGAGTAAGATTCCTGTTTATTTTATGCCGGGTCTGGCGGCAAGTTCATCTATTTTTGAAAGAATAAAATTGGATGAAACAATTTTTGAAATGTGCCTCTTAGAATGGGAAATCCCAAAGCCTAAAGAATCATTGTCAGATTATGCACTGCGAATAAGTAAAAATATAAAGCATGAAAATCCTGTTTTAATTGGAGTTTCCTTTGGCGGGATTCTGGTTCAGGAAATTGCAAAGCATATAAATGCCCGAAAAATCATCATTGTATCCAGCGTTAGAAGTAATGTTGAATTTCCGAGAAGAATGAAAATAGGCAAGAGCACAAAAGCATACAAGTTAATTCCGATGCAGTTAATTCTGAATGTAGAAAAATTAGCCAAATTTTCTTTTGGAGAAAAAGTAAATAAAAGAATTAAGCTCTATGAAAAGTTTTTAGCGGTACGTGATTTAGGCTATCTCCAATGGGCCGTAGAAAGCGTAATTCGTTGGGATAGAAATCAAATCGATGAAAACGTAATACATATTCACGGCGATAAAGACGATGTTTTCCCAATAAAATATATTAATAAGTGTATTATCGTAAAAGGAGGTACTCATATTATGATTCTTAATAAATACAAATGGCTGAACGAGAATCTGCCTTCGATTATATTGGAGTAAATTTTCATTTTTAGATTCCAAAACTGTTGGGTTAGAATCTTTGTCAAAGTTTAAAACTTTGACAAAGATGTATGCGCAAAGACCTTGCGTAACATTGTCATCCTTGAGGAACGAAGGATCACGCTAGTAACTCCGAAAAGTAACAAAACTATTCTCTGTAAAGGTTCATGTGTGATCCTTCGTTCCGTGTCATGACAAACAAAATAATAAACAAACAACATGAGAATTTTTACAATAGCTTTATTTTTCGTTTTTATTGGATGTAATTCTCCTAAGAAAGATTTTGATTTTACTTTTTTTAAATGGAATATCCATGAATCTTATTATTTAAAATTCAATTCTTCTGATACACTCTACTGTGTAGACTCTTACGGATTTAAAGAAGAAACATCTTTTGCAATTTTAAATAAAGATGAAAAAGAAAGAATCCACAATATATTGGATACCATTACATTTCCAAAAAATCAAACTTTTGAAGATAAAGGTATTGATGATGGAGAAACTAATGCTTTTGTATTAAAAGAAAAAGGTAAAATAAGAAAGCTTAAAATTCATGGACATAATGGGCCAATTTTATTTAGACTTTTTGGGAAATCATTAGATAAAATAAAAATAGATCATGAATTTACTAAGACACATAAAAAAATAGATTTAAGTGAAATTAATAAAATGGTTATAATGAAAGTTCCACCAACGTTTGTTGTTGATACCTTAGGATTAAAAGAATAACTATTTCGAACCTTTGTCAAAGTTTAAAACTTTGACAAAGATTTACGCGCAAAGTTATTACTCGAAATCTTGTCATCCCGGGGAACGAGAAATCACACTAGAAACTCCCCAATCAAAACAGCCAATCTTTGTTGATTTACGCATGTGATTTCTCTTCGGTCGAAATGACAAGCTAAACGGTATTCTTTTCAATAGAAGAAAAATCTAAAATCTAAACTCAGAAATCTAAAATAAAAAAAATCCCAAAAACCATTAATTGGAATTTGGGATTTTAAATATTGTAATTTAAAGAAATTTAAATTTTCTTCATTTGTTCTTTCATCATCGTGATTTGCTCTTTCAGCATTCCTTGCTTGTCTAATTTTTTAGCTTCGTTTAATAAATTAGTCGCTTCAAGTTTTCTTCTGCGTGACATTGCCACTCCTGCAAGGTTTAATTTAGCTACAGCTAAATCCATATCCATTGATAGTCCAAGTTCGATAGCTTTCTTAAAATGTTTCTCTGCTTGGTTGATATTTGTCTGAGATAACATGATTCCTTGTAAATAGTTTAAGTAACCTTGTTGTTTTCTTACTAATGCTCCTTCTGGATTTTTAATATATGACAGCCATTTTTTAGCGCCTTCAAAATCTTGTTTTCTTAATTTTAGGAAAGCTAAAAGGATAAATTCGTTTTTAAAGTAAAGAAAAATTGGAATTGCACTTAGTATTATAAGAAAGATCCCAGTTCCTACTTCATGATCGATAATTTCGTAAACGCCAGCTACAACAAGAAGTCCGGCCAAAATAAGTTTAATATTTTTGTGAAACATAATTAATGTAAATTTGTGATTGCAAAGATAGTAAAAGGAATTAAAAATATTTTTATAAAACTACTTGCCAGAAAAAAAAGTCTTTGTATATTTGCACTCGGTTTTTGAGCAACGATATTAAAAACTAGAAAAAGATATTAGATACCATTTTAAAGATACAAAGCAATGAGCAAAAGAACATTTCAACCATCGAAAAGAAAAAGAAGAAATAAGCACGGATTTATGGACAGAATGGCTTCTGCGAATGGAAGAAAAGTTCTAGCGCGTAGAAGAGCAAAAGGAAGACATAAATTAACTGTTTCTAGCGAACCTAGACACAAAAAATAATGTTTGTATAAACATACATAAGGCGATTACTTTTTTAGTATCGCCTTTTTTTATACCTTGTCGGTAAAAAAACTTGCAACGTTCTAGTTTAGAATAGACTACGAATGTTTTTTAGAAGTACTTTATATAACTACACAATACATACAAAATGCCTAAAGACACATCAATTAAATCAGTTTTAATAATAGGTTCGGGACCTATTGTTATTGGTCAAGCTTGCGAATTCGACTATGCAGGTTCTCAATCTGCACGTTCTATTCGTGAAGAAGGAATTGAAGTTATCTTAATTAACTCGAATCCAGCGACGATTATGACCGACCCATCTATGGCCGATCATATTTATTTGAAACCATTAACGACAAAATCGATTATTGAAATTCTTAAGGAACATCCACAAATTGACGCTGTTTTACCAACAATGGGAGGACAAACTGCATTAAACTTGTGTTTGGAAGCTGAAGAAAAAGGAATCTGGCAGGATTTCGGAGTAAGATTAATCGGTGTTGATGTAAACGCAATTAATATTACAGAAGATAGAGAGCAGTTTAAACAGCTTTTAGAAAGAATTAATGTTCCAACTGCACCTGCAAAAACAGCTACTTCATATTTAGAAGGAAAAGAAATTGCACAAGAATTTGGATTTCCTTTAGTAATTCGTCCATCGTTTACACTTGGAGGAACTGGAGCAAACAGTAGTTTACAAAAAAGAAGATTTTGATGAGCTTTTAACTCGCGGACTTGAAGCTTCTCCAATTCACGAAGTTTTAATTGATAAAGCTTTAATGGGATGGAAAGAATATGAGTTAGAACTTTTAAGAGATAAAAACGATAATGTTGTAATTATCTGTTCTATCGAAAATATGGATCCAATGGGAATCCACACTGGAGATTCGATTACAGTTGCGCCGGCAATGACTTTGTCTGATACTACTTTCCAAAAATTACGTGACTACGCCATCTTAATGATGAGAAGTATCGGAAATTTTGCTGGAGGTTGTAACGTACAATTCGCAGTTTCGCCAGATGAAAAAGAAGATATCGTAGCGATCGAAATTAACCCTCGTGTATCTCGTTCATCTGCATTGGCTTCAAAAGCAACTGGTTATCCAATTGCTAAAATTGCTTCTAAACTTGCTTTAGGATACAATTTAGATGAATTGCAAAATCAAATTACAAAATCTACTTCGGCTCTTTTTGAACCAACTTTAGATTATGTAATCGTAAAGATACCGCGTTGGAACTTTGATAAATTCGAAGGATCTGACAGAACTTTAGGACTTCAAATGAAATCTGTAGGGGAGGTTATGGGAATCGGACGTTCTTTTCAAGAGGCGCTTCACAAAGCAACTCAATCTTTAGAAATTAAAAGAAATGGGTTAGGAGCTGACGGAAAAGGATATAAAGATTACGAGCAGATTATCGAAAAACTTACGTATGCAAGCTGGGATCGTGTTTTCGTAATTTATGATGCAATCGCAATGGGAATTCCGTTGAGTACGATTCATGAAATTACAAGAATCGATATGTGGTTCTTGAAACAATACGAAGAATTATATGTTTTAGAGAAAGAAATTTCAAACTATAAAATTTCTAATCTTCCTAAAGAATTGTCGCTTGAAGCGAAACAAAAAGGTTTTGCAGACAGACAAATCGCTCACATGATGAATTGTCTGGAAAGTGAAGTACATACTTTACGTATGGAAAAAAACATTAACCGTGTGTTTAAATTGGTTGATACGTGTGCGGCTGAGTTTAAAGCAAAAACACCTTATTACTACTCCACTTTTGAAGCAGAAATTGAAAAAGCAAACGGAGAGCGTTTTGTTGATAATGAAAGTGTTGTAACAGATAAAAAGAAAGTTATCGTTCTTGGTTCTGGACCAAACAGAATTGGTCAGGGAATTGAGTTTGATTATTCTTGTGTACACGGAGTTTTAGCGACAAAAGAATGTGGTTACGAAACGATCATGATTAACTGTAATCCTGAAACAGTTTCTACAGATTTTGATACTGCTGACAAATTATATTTCGAACCAGTTTTCTGGGAGCATATTTATGACATCATCCAACACGAAAAACCAGAAGGTGTAATCGTTCAGCTTGGTGGTCAGACTGCACTTAAATTAGCAGACAAATTATCTAAATATGGTGTAAAAATCATCGGAACTAGTTTTGACGCACTTGACTTAGCAGAAGACAGAGGAAGATTCTCAGATTTATTGACAGAATTAAATATTCCTTTTCCAAGATTTGGAATTGCAGAAACTGCTGACGAAGCTTCAACTTTGGCTGACACTTTAGATTTCCCACTTTTAATTCGCCCTTCTTATGTATTAGGAGGTCAGGGAATGAAAATTGTGATCAATAAAAAAGAACTTGAAGAGCACGTTATCGATTTGTTGAAAACAATTCCAGGAAACAAATTATTGCTGGATCACTATTTAGCTGGAGCAATTGAAGCTGAAGCAGATGCCATTTGTGATGCTGATGGAAATGTTTACATCATCGGAATTATGGAGCATATTGAGCCTTGCGGTGTTCACTCTGGAGACAGTAACGCAACATTGCCTCCTTTTAACTTAGGAGAATTTGTAATGCGAGCAAATTAAAGACCATACTTATAAAATCGCAAGAGCTTTAAAAACAGTAGGTTTAATCAATATTCAGTTTGCAATTAAAGATGATACGGTTTATATTATCGAGGCAAACCCAAGAGCTTCAAGAACGGTTCCGTTTATTGCAAAAGCTTACGGAGAACCTTATGTAAACTATGCTACAAAAGTAATGCTAGGTCATAATAAAGTAACTGACTTTGATTTCAACCCGCAATTAAAAGGATATGCAATCAAACAACCCGTTTTCTCTTTCAGCAAGTTCCCGAACGTAAACAAAGCGCTAGGGCCAGAAATGAAGTCAACAGGAGAAAGCATCTTGTTTATTGATGACTTAAAAGATGATCAATTCTATGAATTGTACTCTAGAAGAAAAATGTATTTGAGTAAATAATTCTCAGATTTATTATATGAAAAGCTCCAATGTAAATTGGAGCTTTTTCTTTTATAATAGTTTCCGTTAATAAATTAAAAGAAGAATATTTAATTAAAGTAGGAATTAACTTATTTTAGGTTTATTTTCGTGTGATTAATCTTAAAATAATTTAACTATTAGCCATGAAAAAGACAAAAAGAATAGTAATGATGATTGCTTTGTGCTTCCCGCTACTTTTAATACAATGTAACAAAGATGAAAATAAAGTAGTTGAAGAAGGGGCATTAACCGAACAAGAAACACCTGAAATTAGTGCATTAATTAATTTTCTTTCGGAGAATTTAGGTCTGAATTCAAAAAAATTATTTATGATTTAAAAACGAGCACTTTTATAATTGATGGAGATGTATTGATGCCATTAGAAGAAGCAAGAGGACATTTTAATAATATAAAAACTAAAATTACAAATAAAACAGATCAAAGATTTAATGGTTTGCCAGTCTCTAAAGAAAATTCGGAGTTAATAAAAGTTTATATTGCTCCAGAAGTGACATCACAATGGAAGGTCGCAATAATTGAAGCAATAAGTAATTGGAATACTATAAATTCAAGTATCAATATCTCATTAGTAGATGTAGCAACACCTACAAGTATCAATGTAACGGCGTTAAATCAAGGAAAGAAATCAGGTGTAGTTGCCACAGCTTCATACCCTACTTACGATCGTCAACCTGGTAAATCTATTATAATAAATACTTATTATAATGGAAAAACAGCATCAGAAAAAGTCAGCGTAATGACTCATGAATTTGGTCACTGTTTCGGACTATATCCTACTGATGACGATGGGGGACGATTAATACCTTGTACTCCAATTTCAGAAATGTCTTCTATAATGTTTTCGAAGGTTAGGGAATGGGAAGGGTTTTCTGTATTTGATAAAATTGCGATTAGTATTTTGTATCCTGTAGAATTAGGAGCAATAAAATTATATAGATTTAAAAAGAATGGATACTATTTTTACACGATAGATCCTTGTGAAATAACTAATGGCAAGGATGGCTATGTTTTTGATGGAGATTTAGGATATTTATATTCTACACAAGTATCTGGAACTGTACCTTTATATAGGTCAATAAATGGGAATGTTGAAAAAGGGCACAAATTAAGTAAATCTCAAATGGATTCAAGTGATGTAATTTTAGGATATTTATATCGTGAACAATATCCTGGAACGACGGCTTTTTATTGTTATAAGAATTCTACACAAGACATCTATACAACCGACAATTCAGGACCTTTGTTAAGGCTGACTTATGGTTTCGTTCCGCATAAAATTGCTAAAAACGGCAAATATGATGGGATTGTGTTCTAAGCTAGCAATATTTCAAACGATAAAAAAAAGCTCCAATGTAAATTGGAGCTTTTTTTATGATATGTCTCGTCCTAAAAAGTTGATAAGATTAGTGATATAAATTAATTTAATAGGAGCAGAGTCACTCAGAACGAATTGTATATTCCGTAGGAATATCTTATCGGTAGAAAAAAAAATGTATTGTGTAGTATTTGTGTCCTGTAGGGACACCTGTTTTACGAAATGACAAATTCTGCCGCATTAATCAAACGTTCCTTAGGAACGTATAGCTGAAATTGAAATTTAATTCGACCGATCAGACATTCCTAGTGAATGATTTTTTTCCTTTTTAAAAATTATTCACTTTGACCAAAGTTCATATTATCTCTAGTATTTTTTTGTACAGAAATAGCACCAAATAACGCTAACAAAAATGCAAATGCATAGAAACCTTTTTCACTCGGCAGAATCGTTGCATTCCACAATCCTACAACTAAAAGAACGATTGATAGAAGTGTTCCGAACCAGCAGATTCCGTAATACATATCGGTTACAGGAAGTTTTTCAAGACGGTCTCTCACACTTTTCTGCAATGAAACAACAGCGAAAAGGCCGAACATTAAAACTGTAAAGTAATATCCTTTTTCGTTTAACAGCATTTCGGCTCTGGCAAGACCAACAATAAATCCGATGGTTCCGGCTCCAAGAGCTACCCACGATGCCGCGATAAAGGCATTTGATGTTTTTTGTATCATATTAATTAGGTTTATTTATTTTTGAGATTTTGGTTTTTGGTAATTCCAAACTCATTTTGTAAATGTAATTAAATTCGTTTATTGGCAAAATAAAATCAAACCTAAATTAGTAAGTATTGTCTTCTTTATTCATGAAAAAAGAAAAGCTCCAAAACTGGAGCTTTCTTAGAATATAAAAGTAAGATGTTATTTTTTCATCAGTTGTTCTAAAGGTTTTAACTGATCCATATCTATTTTAGATTTTTGTAAAACAGACATTAATGTCATAATATTATTCGGATTCATATCTTCACCTAGAACACGAACTACAGCAAAACCAGTTTCTTTTCGGTTTAGGAAAACTACAAACTCTTTAATATTGTCTTCTGATCCAACGTAGCTTACAGATGCGCCATCTTTACCAGATCCAAATTTCATTAATTGTTCGTATTTCGGATTTTTTAAAATGGCATTCACTTTCGTTCTTTCTGTTTCAAACTGCGCCTGATTTTTATCATTTGCCTTAAAAGCCAGAATATTCATTTTTTCGAAAGAATTAACAGCTTCTGTCTGTTCAGCAGAAAGTTTCGTTTTTTCAAGATTTAAAATATTGGGTGAAATATCCAATGCGATAAAATCTTTGTTTTCTGTGTTTTCAACAAAATACTTTTGTAATGTTGGTTCAGAATTACAGCTTACTAAAGTTAGTACAGCCATAAGTGCTAAGGTGAAAATTTTTCCTTTCATTTTATTTTTTGCCTTTAGAAGCTTTCTTTAAGTCTGTACCGCCAGGAAGCCGCATTTTATCTGTTAATACTGAGATTTCGTTTAGATCAAAATTACCAGTTAAAGATAATAAAACAGTTTCATCATTTTTTGCTCCGTCAACAAACATTAGTAATTCTTTGATTTTTGTGTCTGTTGCACCAGATTTTACCATTATTCTAACATTTTTACCGCTGTCATTTACACGCATTAATTCTTCTAAACCAGCTGTTTTTATGTATTTATCAGCTGTTGATTTCATATCGGCTTCGATTTTTGGATTTTTTGTGGTAAACACTTTTAGGTAATCCAATTTTTTAATTAGAGCAATATACTGTTGTGTTTCTTTATCAGAAGCATCAACTTTTACTTTACTCATTAAATCGAACATTTTTTTGTTGACAATTACTGATGTCACATCGTCTTGACCATCAAATTTGTCAAAAGCGGATTGTGCATAAAAAGTACTTGTTACGAATGCGAAAACTAGTGTTATGATTAAATTTTTCATTTTTTTATATTGTTTAATTACTGTTTAAAAATTTTGTTTTTTGATTGTTCATATTCGTTAATGTATTGTACACTTTCAATACCCACATTAACATTGTTTGATAATAGAGCCAAAGCTTTTTGTGTAGCTTTAAGTGCTTCTTCGGGACTATCATAGGTTCCTAACTCTGTCTGCGAGGCTACTGTATTAGTAGTGGTGTTTTGTTCGCCGGCAAAATAATAGGTTCCAATTCCGAGCATAATAACAGCTGAGGTCGCAATCGATAACCACGCTACGTTTCGTTTTTTAGTTTGTAGTGGAATCTCATACGTCGACTTCTGTTCTTTTGCTAGAGAGAAATAGCCAAACATAGGCTTGTAGTGCTCCAAATGCTTGCGCAACATTCGGTGAAGAAAAATATTCTTTTAGTTGATTTTCTTCGGCAATAGTGGTTTCTCCCTGAAAGTATTTTTCAATTATTTCTTCTATTTTATTTAGTTCCATAAAGGTGTGTATTTGTCATTGATTCTCTTATTTTTTTTCTTGCTCTCGAAAGTGCCACTCGTATTGCAGTTTCGTTCATGTTGACAATTTTTGCTATTTCGTCAAATTCGTATTGTTCAACATCACGAAGCTGAATTAATAACTGCATTTGTTCTGGCGACTGATTTATAATTTTTTCAACCCATTCCAGACTGTTTTCATCTTCCAGTTTTTTGTCTAACTGTGGTTCGCGATCTGTGAAATTATTATGAACAATCTGCAGATTACTCGCTCTTTTAGATTTTAATTGGTCAAGACAGTAATTCTTAGTCATTGTCATGGCCAAAGCCTCAACACTATTATAACTTTCGAGATTTTCTTTCTTGTTCCATAATTTCACCATTACTTCCTGAGTAGCATCTTCGGCTTCTTCAGTACTTGTAAGCAATCTTTTTGCCAGACGAAAAACTTTGTCTTTAAAAGGATTTATTAATTCTATAAATACAACTTGGTTCATTAAACTGATGGTTAATCGTTAGCTTATATATTCAAGACGAGGTACAATTAGATTTGTTACAACAAAAAACAAAATTTTTTTTACGTAAAAAAAATACTGCTTTTTTGACAAAGCTAAAACTAAAGATATTACTTTTACATCATACCACTAAGAAACCCAAATAATATGAAAACACTTTTAAAGAGCGCCCTCTTCGCTTTTCCTATTTGCTTTTTCTTTGCAATCTTGTGAAGATAATGATGATGTTGTTGCGCCGGCAGATTTACAAATTAATAGTTTTATCTGGAGAGGATTAAATGAAGTTTATTTATGGCAGGCCGATGTACCTAATTTGGCTGATAACCGTTTTGCTAACGAAAATGATTTCAATAGTTTTTTACGAGGATATTCTAAGCCAGAAGATTTGTTTGAAGATTTATTGAATAAACCAGAAAGTAAATATCCTAACGGAGATGCGATTGACCGTTTCAGCTGGATTGTTGATGACTACACTGTTTTGGAACAAGAACTAAGCGGGATCACAAAAAATAATGGTGTCGATTTTAGATTGAGCCTTATTTCTTCTGGTTCAAATGATGTTGTTGGATTTGTTCGTTATATTATACCAAATTCTGATGCCTCTACAAAAGCCATTAAACGTGGTGATTTGTTTACAAGCGTAAACGGAACAAAACTTACGGTTTCTAATTATCAGCAATTATTATTGAATCAAGATAGTTATACTTTAAATCTAGCTGATTATAACGGAACTACTTTTGTTTTGAATGGGAAATCGGTTGCTTTAACCAAAACGGTTTTAGAAGAAAATCCTATTTTGATTAATAAAGTAATTACTTCAGGAAGTCATAAAATTGGTTATTTAATGTATAATGGTTTTTATGCTGAATACGATGATAGACTTAATCAAGCATTTGGTGAATTAAAAGCACAAGGAGCGACAGATTTAATTTTAGACCTTAGATATAATGGAGGAGGATCTATTACATCTTCAACGAGATTGGCAAGTATGATTACCGGACAATTTGAAGGTCAGGTTTTTTCTAAAATGGAATTTAATGCCAAGCAAATGAAAAGCTTTACCAATGATGATTTGGAAAGTCTAAACGAAAGATTTGTCAATAATATTGATGGAAAAGCATTAAGCAGTTTAAACTTAAATACAGTTTATATTATTACAACCGAAAGTACAGCATCTGCAAGTGAATTAATCATCAACGGATTGAAACCTTATATTAATGTAGTTCAAATTGGTGAAACAACAACAGGAAAAAATGTTGGATCGTTTACAGTTTACGATTCAGAAACATTGACAAAAAAGAATGTTAATCCAAATCATAAATACGCAATGCGACCTTTGGTTTTAAAAATTACCAATTCGGCTAATTTTGGAGATTATACACAAGGTTTACAGCCTACTTATCAGCAGTATGAGCAGGTAAGTACTTTTGGGGTTTTAGGAGAAACATCAGAACCATACCTAAATCTTGCAATTTCAAAAATTACAGGAGCAACTGCTAAAAGAATTTTCAACGATTCAGAACCAGAACGTCCTTACTTAACAGATTCGAAAATTATCAACGGATTGAAACACGGTATGTATCTTAAAACTACACCAAAAGGATTTTAATTAAATTCTAAGAAATAAAAAAGGCTTTCAGAAATGAAAGCCTTTTTTCGTAAAAAAACAAAAACTAATTCTAAGTAGTTTTAAATTAATCGTTGAAGTAAAAACCGTTTGATCCTGCTCCAGTTGCTAATTCTTTTAATAAACTTCCAGACAAGCTGTAAATAAATGCTTTACTGTCTTTATCGAATTTTGCATCTGCTACATAAAAACGATTATCTTCAACTGTAAATCCGTATATATAAGTTGCAGGTGTTGTAACAATTGCTGTTGTAGAGGGAGCTGTTGCGTTAATACCCATAGCATAAACTGAACTTCCTGCTGTATAATAAATTTTGTCGTCTTCAATATCCATTAAACTAACTCCAGCTAAACTTTCTGGGAATGCAATTTTAGAAATTGACTTATCTGACATTTTCACTTTTACTAATTCTCCAGTACCTGAAAAAGGAGCTCTTAGGATAAATAAAGTACCATTTTCTTCTTCGATGCAATCTGCGCTGTAACCAATTTCTAAAGACTCAACTGCTTTTGTAGCGATATTTACAATTAGTAGTTTACTGCTGCTGTTTGGTTCAGTGATGTACAATTTACCATCTTCTAAAACCAATCTGTTTGCAGTTGCATTTAATTCAATTTTTGATTCTACTTTATTAGTAGCCAAATTAATTACCGCAACAAAATCGTCCGTATCTCCAGTTGCTGGGTTAATGTACGAGTAAGTGTTTGCGTTTGTAACATACGCTTTTCCGTCTTTTACAACACCGTATCTTGGAGTAGCAAGACCTGAATCGATTTTTGCAATTAATTTAAAAGTATATCGGTTTACTACATTGATTACGTTAGATCCACCAGAAATAATATAAGCTTTATCTCCGTCAAAAAAGATATTCTGTAAATAGCCTCCAATTAAATCACTTCCATTTTCTGCTTTATAAGCATCTTTTGTAAATACACTAAAATCATTACTAGAGAATGATACACTTCCAACATCTGAACTTCCTTCATTCAAAATAAAAAAACCATTGTCATAAGCACCTTTTGGAGTATCGTCATCATCGCTTGAACAAGAAACGAATAACGAAATGCTTAACGCTATTAAAAGTAATTTACTAAACTTCATATATTAAAATTTTAAGGTTATATACATATTAAAATTACGGCCTGGCATTGGCCTGTTTTCTAAACTTTCGTAGTCTTTATTTAAAAGGTTTAAAACTTGGAAACCTATTTTAAAAGAATCTAAAAATTTAAGATCATAATCAATTCCGATATTTGAAATTAAATAATCGTTTATAATTTCATCAGGATTATTATCTGCTCTTGTATAAACAAATCCGTTATATAGAACTTGATAATAAGCGCTGATTTTATTTCTAGAATACGAAACGGCGCCAGTAGCTTTATTAAAAGGAACAAAAAACAGCTGATTTTTTGTTTCATCATCCTGTGATACTGTGTAAGCGTATGTTGCATTTACTGCAAAATTGTTTTTGCCATAACTCTTTTTCCAGCTCAATAAAGTTTCAGTTCCGTAACTGTTTACTTTGTCTTGGTTTTGTGGTGTCCAAATACCGTTTGCACCTGGAACCCACTGCGAGCATATCTTTTATTTTTATGTAATAGAAATTCTGTGTCCAGGAAATATTTTTAAACGTAAACACATTTCCAATTTCTGCCTGATAGGAACTTTCAGGTTTGAGGTCTGGATTTCCACCCGTTTCCCAATACAAATCATTATATGTTGGAATTCTGAAATTTCTGGAAACATTCAATTTTAAATTATATAAATCATTGAATTTATAAGAAGAACCGTAGTTGAATAATAGCGGCGATTTATAATTATCGGTAAATTCTTTTCTTACTCCAAGTTCATTTTTCCAATTAGGGCCAATATCTTGTCTTACCAATAAAGACGCCGAACTAATTTCGCGAACATGGTCTCCAAAACTAGTTCCGTAACCATTTGTTCTGCTGTAATCTGCAATTCCGTTGATGTGAGTAGATTTAAATAAAGTATAATCTAAATCTAATTTTGTAATTAAATTTTCGGTTTTTCCGTAAGTAAAGTTGTTACTTGAGTTGTCAGCAAAATATTGATAGTTTTCAAAAATATATGCTGTTTTAAAGTTCGTTTTCAGCTTTCCGTAGTTTCCATCGTATTCCAACAGATTTCTATTAAAACCGTTCACATATTTACTTTTCGTTTCCGATTCTGTAATTAGAGAAGTATTTCGATCTGTGTTTGAAGTCTGGCTGTAAAGCTTTAAAACATGGTTTTCGTTTATTTTATAACCCACATTTGCACTCAAAGTAATAATGTCATACTGCCCATTTTGGTTCCAGCGCTGTTCGCCTCTCCAAGTGTATCGATTTAAATATTTGTAATCGTTCGTCGAGCTGTTTTTAGAAAAACCAAGTCTGCGTACTCCATTTTTTGTTAGAAATAGAAGTTTTATAATTGATTCCAATAGTATTAAAACTTCCGTAATCTAGTTTTAAATTATTCTCAAAACGATTAAAAAAGACCAAATCGTTATTTAAATGTACTGTTCCTCCAATGGCGCCACTTCCATAAATAACACTTCCACCTCCGGCTTTTACACTAACTGAATTATAATCGGAACCAGAAATGGTGTTGAAATCCGTGCTTCCGTTCATTTGGGAATTGATATTGATTCCGTTCCAGATTACTGCAGTCTGCGAAGATGTAGTCCCTCTAAACGAAACAGTAGAAAGCATTCCTCGTCCATATTCTTTGAAATATAAAGTAGAATTAAAATTTAATAAGTCGGTTAGTAAAGCTTCGTTTTTATTGATAACAGAATCAGTAAGCCTTAAAACAGATTGGGAAGTAGAATATTTTTTAAGATTTGCGTCAGAAACAACAACTTCTTTAAGGTTATTAATAGAAGCGCTCTGCGCCATAGTTATTTGGCACAACAACAGTAAACAAAAAGCAAAACCTAGTTTTATAGTCATAATTTCTACACTCTTTTTCCCGAGAGCTCGATATTAGTTGTAAAGGCAGGTCTCCTGGCTTGCGTTTTGTTGTTACCTTCCCATTCGTAGAGCGAACAGTGGTTTTGCAGTTACAACAAACATTCTTTTAGAACTTAGCTTACAGTTGCGGGTACAGCTCAAGAAATTACTTGATTCCCTTTTAATGTGTTTATAAAAAAACACAACCTTAATTTGCTTGCAAAGATAAAGTTAAAAATATTGAATATTCAAATTTGTTTCACTTTTTGGGCTTAATAGTCAAACAAAATGGATATTTATAATTCGATTCTGATAACTTCTCCAAAATCGACTTTATTATTGAATGCATCTTTTAAAGGAAGTGAAGTTTGATGACATAAAATACTTCTTATAATTCCAGCGTGAGTAACAATAATAATTGGATAATCGATTTTTGAAATTTTTTTAGCTAAAAAATCACCAACTCTTTCATGTAATTCTGTGAAAGATTCGCCGTTTGAGACTTTGATATTTACAAAATCTTCCATCCAAGGATTAAGTTCTTCGGGCAGAATTTCGTTCCAGTTTTTCAATTCCCAATCTCCAAAATTCATTTCTTTTAAACGTTCGTCTTCCTGATAAGAAACGGCATTTGTGTTTTTCTGAATATGCTTTGCCAGAATGGAGCAACGTTTTAACGGACTCGAAAAAATACTAGCTTCTGAAGGTAATTTAGAAATAATTTGACCAAATATTTTGTCAAAAGGTTCTGCAATTTCTACATCAGATTGTCCGTAACAAATTCCTTTTTCGCAGATAGTTTCGGTATGACGGACTAAATAAATTTCCATAAAAATAAAATACTTAAATAGTAGATAACTTCACAAACTTGCTGCGTTGCACCAAGACAATCTCCCGTATAGCCGTCGATCCATTTTTGAAAATATCGCGCTAAAAAATAACGGATTATAAAAACAGGAATTACAGCCAATATTACTTTATGATCAAAATAGGAGAGTGTAAATAGGGGAATAAGTCCAAAAAAGAACGAACCAAAAACTTCTTTCCAAGTATATTGTTTTGCAATAGGTTTGCTTTTGCTCGAAGCATCTTCACGAGAATATTGATGTGTAAAAATGATGCTTATTGTCGCTAAACGACTTATAGAATGTGCAGAAATAAATAAAAGGAAAATTTTAAAAACGGCCATGTCATCATAAACTTGAAATAGCAAAATAGATTCTGATAGCAATCTGAATTTTAATAAAAAAAGCAAAACCAATCCGATTGCTCCGTAAGCTCCAATTGCACTGTCTTTCATAATCATCAGGATTTTTTCTTTCGTCCAGCCTCCGCCAAAACCGTCGCAGACATCTGCAAAACCATCTTCATGAAAGGCTCCAGTTGTTAAAACAGAAATCACGATCGAAAAAATAACAGCCGTTTCTGTATAAAGAAATTGAGCAAATAGAGAATAAGCTATAAAAGAGATGCTCCCAACAATCCATCCTATAAAAGGAAAATATCTTGTGGCTTTATTTAAATAATCTGGATCATGCGTTATGTTTTTTGGACATGGAATTCTGGTGTAGAACATTAAGCAGGTAAAGAAAATATGTAGTTCTTTTTTCATTTAGGTTGTGATTATTTGGCTAAAGCCTTTTTTGGGTTTCAAATTTACAACCTCCAGATAAATCTGGAGGCAATTCAAAAAATCTAAATCATTTTATGATATTACCCTTCAGATAAATTTGGGGGCAATTTATAAAAATAAAAAGTATTGACAATGTTTTATGAATAGCCAACATCTTTAGATGTTGGTTTACTTATTGATTCTAACGAGGGCTTTAGCCAAACCTTTTTTTATAAATACTTAAACCCAAATTTGATCATAAACTCCTCATATTCTTCTTGAAATGTTTTCTTTTTATGATGTTCTTCTTGATTTTTAATATAATCTCGAACTTTATCCACCATTGATTCTGAAACTGAAACAGCAATATATTCATCCTGCCATTCAAATCTTTCTTTAGTCAATTTATTTTTATTGATCCAATACGAAGATTCACCTTTTAATAATTGTATTATTTTTTGAATTGTTTGATCATTATCTAGTGAAATTAGACAATGACAATGATCTGAATATCCACTAATAAAATCTAAATATATTTCTTTTTTAATGCATTTTCTTGGATGTGATGCCAAACTTCTTTACGAAGCTCAATTGAATTTAAAAATGGAAATCTATTCTTAGTACTCAAAACGCAATGAATATAAACTTTAGTAAAAGGCATGTATGAATTTTTAAATCAATTTTAAATAACTCTTCAAAGTTATAAACTGTTGTTTAAAAATGAAAACTATTTCCTACTTATTCCAGCGCTTTCAAAACTAGCCATTTCATTTAAAAATGCCTCAGCCGATTTTAAAATAGGAAAAGCAATTGCGCGACCGGTTCCTTCGCCTAATCGTAAATCAAGATTTAAAATGGGTTTTGCATCTAAATAATCTAATAATTTTTGATGTGCTTTTTCTGCAGAACAATGGCAGAAAATGGCATTTTTCTTAATATTCGGATTGATTTTGGAAGAAATTAAAAAAGCTGTCGTGCAAATAAAACCATCAACCAAAAGCGGCATTTTATTATCGAAAGCGGCGAGCATGCCACCAGCCATTTGAATAATCTCAAAACCGCCAAAATAGGCGAGTCGCGAAATTAAATCGGCTTGACCGGAATAATTTGCGATTGCTTTTTGGAGTAAATTTTGTTTATGAATTAATTTTTCATTTGCAACGCCAGTTCCTTTTCCAACACATTCTTCTATAGGAAAATCAGTTAAAAGGCTCATTAAAACAGAAGCTGTTGAAGTATTTCCAATTCCCATTTCGCCAAAGCCAATACAATTTGAACCTGTTTTTGCGATATTTTCTACGATGGATTTTCCTTTCTCAAAACACAATTTAACTTCAGATTCACTCATCGCAGGAACGTGTAAAAAAGACTGAGTTCCTTTAGCGATCTTAGCATCAATCAATTTTGTATTTGTTGGGAAATCATAATTAACGCCAGCATCTACAATGGATAATTCAATATCATTTTGATTACAGAAAACATTTATTGCCGCACCATTTTCTAGAAAATTAGTTACCATTTGACGTGTGACATCTTGCGGATAATCACTCACACCATGATTCGCAATTCCGTGATCTGCTTGCAAAAACAACAATGTTCGGATTTATAATTTTTGGATTTAAAGTCTCAAAAACATTCGCCATTTGAAAAGCTAGAGTTTCTAAAGTTCCTAAAGAACCTAGGGGTTTTGTTTTTGAATCTATTTTTTCTTGAAGAAGAGTAGTGAAATAAGATTCAGTTTCAATTTCATCTTCTGATTTATATTTAGAATACGGAATGTTTATTTTATGAATTTCTGTAATTTCAGTACAAATTGGCGCTTCCGATTTCTGTTTCCAATGCACTGCTGCAACATGGGCTGATTGTTGTAATTGGTTGCGGGTTTTCCGATGCAGAAGTAACCAAGTGGTTCTATATCTTCGGGTAGATCAAGGATTTTTTTAAACTGATAATAATTTAAAATCGAAACCCATCCCATTCCGTAACCTTGTTCCGTCAGGGAAAGCCAAATATTTTGCGCGAAGACAAACCGAACTAAATTTCACCGCTTCGTTACTGCCTATAGTTCCAATAGTAAACTGATTCAGCACAGAACGATCATACGCAATAATAAGTCCGATTGGAGCTTCTTCGATTGCTTCTAACTTTAATGATCGGTACAATTCTTTCTGTTCTGGATTGTCGGTGAGTTCTTCAGCTTTTTTATTGTAATCTAAAAAAAGCTTTTTAATCGAGTTTTTTACTTCATCCGATTTAATGATATAATATCTCGTCGCATCTGTCAATCCAACAGATGGCGCCCAATGTCCTGCCTGAAGAGCTTTCTGAATTACTTTGTCTGGTACTTCATCGGTTGTAAAATGTCGGGTGTCGCGGCGTGATTTTAATATATCGTCTAGATTGCTCATTTTAAATTCCAATTTTTTAAATTCCAAATTCCAATTTGAAAATGGATAACATTCTAGTAAAGATAAAGTATACCTTTCGAATTTGAAATTTAAATTTTGCAATTTCCCTTCAAAGCTTTGGAATTTGAAATTTAAAATTTGGAATTTCTGTTCTAAGCTTTGGAATTTGGAATTTAAAAAAATTGGAATTTCTGTTCTAAGCTTTGGAATTTGGAATTTAAAAAATTGGAATTTTCTTTTGTAAGCTTTGGAATTTGGAATTTAAAAATTTGGAATTTCTGTTCTAAGCTTTGGAATTTGGAATTTAAAAATTTGGAACTTTCTTTTTTAAAATTTGGAATTTAAATTTTGGAATTTCCCCCCTTTATCTTAACCGAAATTCCCGAAACCATCAAGAAAACTTCATCTGCATTTGAAGCTAGAAACTGATTCATCCAGCCTTGTAGTTCGGTAAATTTTCTTCCAATTTCTGTTGAAGCATGAATGCCCATTCCAATTTCATTTGTTACAATAATTAGATTAGTGTCTTTTTGACTGGCGATCGAGAGAAATTCTTTTTTTGCTTCTTCTAAACTTAAAGCAACATCATTTTTATGATCCACAAAAAAGTTAGTCAGCCAAAGCGTTACACAGTCGATTAAAGCTGTTTTTTGAGAGAAATCAATTTCACTTAGATATTTTTCCTTTTCAATATTTGTCCAGCGCTCGTCCCTTTCCTGCTGATGTCTGTCAATTCGGTTTTGAAAATCGGCATCCCATTTTCTAGCTGTTGCCACATATATAGGTGCGTTGGAAAGTTCTAAAGCTAATTTTTGAGCAAAACTGCTTTTTCCAGATCTTTCACCTCCCGTTATCAAGTAAATCATTTATAAAAGGTTAATTATAGATTATAAGTTTGTTTTCTAAAGCAAAGTAACAAATAGTTTTTTAACTCGTAACTCATAATTATTAATACGGACAGTGACGACAATCATTTCCGCGACAAGTGTCGCGTTTTAAATGAAACCAAGTCTTAAAAACCATATTTCCATTTTCAATATAATAATCAATACCTTCGATTAATTTTTCTGTTTTGGGCAAAGAAATGGCTTTGTTTTTTGTAGCATTATGAGGTGTAACAGTTTCAATATAAGCATCGATTTTATCTTCGCAAGCTTCTTTGAAACAATTGGGACAGAGACAGTCTCCGCCTTCAGAAAGATTGAAGATTGGCGGGTAATCATTACACCAGCACTTGTTCTCTATAGATATATCTCCACAGCTGAATTCAGATTCACAGCTTGAGCAAATTTTCATTTTTGTGGTATTCATGTTGTAAAGATACAATTGTTTAAATTTGTAAGAATAAAGGTAAACAAAAAAAATAGAAAATACTTTACCTTTGCTTCATCCAAAACATAAAACATGAGACATTTATTCCCTAAAATGATTTTTGCGGCTTCTTTTTTTATTCTTATCGGATGTAAGAAGAATGAGAAAGTTGAAATTGTAAAAGCTCGCGAATGCAAAGAATAGTATAGAATATGCATCGGGACTTTCGATCGTAAAATACGAAGATTATTCGGTTGTAACAGTCTCAAATCCATGGCCAAATGCGAATAAAGATTTTAAATATATATTAAAAGAAAAAGAAGCTAAAGTCCCAGACAGTCTTCAAACTTATACTACAATTCAAGTGCCATTAGAGTCTGTTGTTGTTACTTCAACGACTAATATTCCGTTTTTAGAAATGCTTGAAGTAGAAAACAAATTGGTTGGATTTCCTCATACAGATTATATTTCTTCGGAAAAAACACGAGCATTAATTGACAAAGGTTCTGTTAAAAACGTTGGACAAAACGAAAAACTAAATATTGAGCAGTTGATCGAATTATCTCCAGATGTGATTGTGACTTTTGGTGTTGACAATAATAATCCGATGCTGGATAATTTGAAAAAAAGCGGTTTAAAAGTTTTAATTCAAGGCGATTGGATGGAACAATCTCCACTTGGAAAAGCAGAATGGATCAAACTTTACGGTGCTTTGTTTGGTAAGGAAGAGCAGGCAAAAGAGCTTTTTGACAAAATTGTAGAAAGTTACAATCAGGCTAAAAAGTTAGTTGCAGACAAGCCGGCTACTTCAAAAGTGTTATACGGTTCAATGTATGAAGATGTTTGGTACGTTGCCAAAGGAAACAGCTGGGTTGCCGAGTTTATGAATGATGCTAAAGCTAATTATCTATGGTCGGATTTAAAAGGAACAGGAAGCGAAGGTTTGTCTTTTGAAAAAGTTTTAGACAAAGCCAAAACAGCCAATATCTGGATTGCTTCTGGTTCATTTAAAAGTTTAGATGAATTGCAAAAAGCAAATCCGCATTATGGAGAATTTGATGCGTTTAAAAATAAAAGTGTTTATAATTTTGAAGGCAAATTGGGAGCAACCGGCGGAACAGTGTATTACGAATTGGCTCCAAGCCGTCCAGATTTGGTTTTGAAAGATTATATCAAAATTTTCCACCCTGATTTATTAGCAAGTTACGAATTTACTTTTGCATCAAAACTGAACTAAATTGGCGAATAAAAAAAGAAATACCATTTTATTTGTCGTTTTGGCTTTAGGTCTTTTGCTGATGTTTTTCGCAAGCATTAGTTTGGGATCGGTGTTGATTCCGTTCAAAGATGTTTTTGCAAGTTTAACGGGAGGTCATGTAGAAAAATCAACTTGGGAATATATTATTATTAATTATCGCCTGCCAAAAGCAATTACGGCAGTTTTGGTTGGAAGCGGACTTGCCATCAGCGGCCTTTTGATGCAGACTTTATTTCGAAATCCGCTTGCTGGGCCTTATGTTTTAGGATTAAGTTCTGGAGCGAGTTTGGGCGTTGCTTTTGTAATTTTAGGAGCGGGATTTCTACCATCTTTTTTAAGTGTCATTGCATTGTCATCTTACGGAATTGTCTTAGCTTCTACATTTGGCAGTACATTGGTTTTATTATTGGTTTTGGTAGTTTCACAAAGATTACGAGATACAATGGCAATTCTAATTGTCGGCTTAATGTTCGGTAGTTTTACAACGGCAATCGTAAGTGTTTTAACCTATTTTAGTACCGCAGAACAATTACAGAAATTTACCTTCTGGTCTATGGGAAGCCTCGGAAATCTTTCTTGGCCAACCATCGGAATTCTAACTTTCTGCGTTGCAATCGGATTGCTTTTAAGTGCCAATAGTATAAAACCATTAAACGCATTGCTTCTGGGTGAAAACTACGCAAAGAGTATGGGATTGAACTTTAAACGCGCCAGATTAATAATCATATTTGCAACCAGTATTTTAGCAGGAAGTATAACTGCCTTTGCAGGTCCGATTGCTTTTGTTGGTTTAGCCGTTCCGCATATTGCAAAACTCACGTTTCAAACTAGTAATCATACAATACTATTTTGGAGTACGTTGTTTTTCGGTTCTATCATAATGTTATTTTGTGATATAGTTTCGCAAATGCCAGGCTTTGATGTTACGCTTCCAATTAATGCGATTACGTCCATAATTGGAGCGCCGGTTGTAATCTGGCTTTTGGTAAGAAAAAGGAATTTTCAATAATTTTTTTAGCCACTGATAAAAAAGATTTACACAGATTTTTTTAATCATTTTAATCTCTTAATCTGTGGAAAAAAAACTTAGCACCTTAGAATCTTGAAAAAATGAAAACAATTCTATCAACATCAAATCTAAATATTGGATATAAATCCAAAAAAGGCGTTACGACCATTGCGGCCAATTTGAATTTAAATCTGCAATCTGGTAAACTCATTACTTTAATAGGAGCCAACGGAATTGGGAAGTCAACTTTACTGCGAACGCTTACTGGAATTCAAAAACCGTTATCGGGAAATGTTTATTTAAACGAAAAGAATATTTCCGATTTTAAACCTTTAGAATTGGCACACAATCTAAGTTTGGTTTTAACAGAAAAACTGCCTCCAAGTAATCTTTCCGTTTTTGAATTAGTTGCATTGGGGCGTCAGCCGTATACAAATTGGGTAGATACTTTGTCAAATGATGATATAGCGAAAGTTAAAGAAGCAATGAATCTGACTCAAATCGAGCATTTAGCATCAAAAAAACATTTTGAAATTAGCGACGGTCAATTGCAGAAAGTTTTAATCGCCAGAGCTTTGGCACAAGATACACCCCTGATTATTTTAGATGAGCCAACAACGCATCTTGATTTACTTCATAAAGTTTCATTATTCAAATTATTAAAAAAACTGACTCAGGAAACTCAAAAATGCATTTTATTTTCGACACACGATATTGACTTAGCAATTCAATTAAGCGACGAAATGATCATGATGACACCAGAAAATATTACGCAGGATCAGCCTTGTAACTTAATTTCAAACGGAAGTTTCAGCAATCTCTTCAAAGACGAACATATTATTTTTGATGCTGAAAAAGGGAAATTTATTGTGACTTAATGAGTCGTCTCCAGCAAGGTTTTCAAACCTTGTAGGTATTAATGTTTACGAAACCCTTCTAAAAGTCATACCTACAAGGTTTTGAAAACCTTGCAGGAGATCAATTTGTAAACTTATTTTTTCAATCCAATCTGTCTTTTAGCTTCACCAACTACAAAAGCAACAGAATTGGCAATATTAAAACTGCGAATAAGCGGAGACATCGGAATCGTTAAATGATTATCAAACCTTTCCATAAATTCGGCACTCAATCCAACACTTTCTTTTCCGAAAACTAACCAGTCTCCATCTTGAAATTCAGTTTCCAAATACGATTTTTCAGAATGCGAACTCATTAAGAACACACGCGATTGATCTGGAATCTGCTGTATCCATTCTTCAACATTTTGATATTCGGTTACATCAAGATGAACCCAATAATCCAAACCAGAACGTTTCAGGTTTTTATCATTAATCACAAATCCGAATGGATGAATTAAATGAAGACGACTTTCTGTGCCCACACATAATCGTCCAATATTTCCAGTATTGTTTGGTATTTCAGGTTCTACAAGAACAACGTTTAGCATTATCGTTTATTTGTTTAATCGGTTAATTGTTAATTTGGCCGGTTTGATTTATTTTCTAATGATCAAATTGACAGATTTTCTAATTTGAAATCAGAAACTTCTAAAACTTCCCCAGCTTTGAGGTTTTGCAAATATACATTTCCTATTCGAACGCGAACAAGACGCGGCGTAGGAAAACCAACTGCGGCAGTCATTTTGCGAACCTGACGAAACTTTCCTTCATTTATAGTAATTGATGCCCAAGACGTCGGGCCGTGGCGCTCATCTCTGATTTTTTTGGCTCTTGGTCCAAAATCTGGAATTTCGGTAACAATAAAAGCAGAGCAGGGTTTTGTTTTGTATTTTCCTCCCTCAAAACCAATTTCGACACCTTTTTGCAATTCTTCAATTGCTTCGGGTGTTATTATGCCGTCTACCTGAACATAATATTCTTTGTCTACTTTTTTACTTCTTATTTGTTCGCTTACTTTTCCATCAGTTGTTAATAAAAGTAACCCTTCAGAATCTTCGTCCAATCTTCCAATCGCCATTGTTCCTTCGGGAAAATCATGTAGTTCGCCCAAAAGCTTTTTCTTTCTTTTTAATTCATAAATAAATTGGCTTAAGTAGCCATAAGGTTTAAAAAGAATGAAGTGTCTGTGCATTTTTAATTTTTTGCAAAGATAGTTTCTTTCCTAAAATTAAAAGTGAAGTCAGTCTATTAGTTTCTTAGCAAAATAATCTCTGAACCAGTGAATGTTGTAAATAAGAAAAAAATTATGAAAGAACGACCGTTATTAAGCTAAAGCAATGTTAAACCATTTAGTTTTAAGACTTAGAATTCGTAATATTATAGTAGAAACTCAAAAGAATAAAGCTATGGCAACTAATAATTTAGGAACGAAAAAGATAAACGGAACCCAAAAAGATATCGACGAATCTAAAGGAAAAAACGTTTCGCACGATAAAGATTTAAAAGATGCAAAATTGAAAAAAGAAGTGGTAACAGATGCAGACGGAGATAAAAAAATAGTAGATCGAGCTCGAAATGAAAACGAAGATATTCAATTGAAAACTCCAAAAACGTCATCGGACAATCCAAATTCTAATCGTGGTGTATCTTCTGAAGAAGAAGCAAAAAAAACGGTTGAGAATAAAGACCGAAATTCAGATGTAACTCCAGACCGATATCCAAATTCAAATCCGGAAAGTCATAAAGACCGCGGTAATATGAAATTGGATGAAGATGAATAATACGAAATTTTTTAAACATGAAGGTCTTTTTAATATCAAATAACATAAGATTAGCGGTAAGCGTTAATGTTATTGTAAACTCCTCTCAAACCTTGAGAATCGCTTTAGATCTTCGTAAATTAGAAGTACAAATTTAAATCTTAAGAATATGTCACTTTTAGAAAATAAAGTTGCATTTGTATCTGGCGGAGGTTCAGGAATTGGACGCGCAGTTGCAGAAGCATACGCTCGCGAAGGAGCAAAAGTAGTAGTATCTGATATTAATGTAGATCACGGTGAACAAACCGTAAAAGTTATAAAAGAAAATGGCGGAGAAGCTTTTTTCGTAAAAGGAGATTCGTCGAGTGCAATTGATAACAAACATATGGTTGAGGTTACGGTTTCAAAATACGGCCGACTTGATATTGCATGTAATAATGCCGGAATGGGCGGACCTGCAAAACCAACTGGAGAATACGAACCAGAAGAATGGGATAAAGTAATTGCTTTAAATTTAAGCGGTGTCTTTTATGCCTGCCGCTATCAACTGGAACAAATGGAAAAAAATGGCGGTGGAAGTATTGTTAATATTGCTTCAATTCATGGGCAAGTTGCGACTCCAAATAGCCCAGCTTACACTGCAAGTAAACATGCGGTCGTTGGCTTGACTAAAAATATTGCAGTAGAATATGCGCAGAAAAATATTCGTTGTAATGCTGTTGGACCTGGTTATATTGAAACAGCGCTTTTAAAAGACAATTTAAATAAAGAAATGATGAATGCCGTTGCGAGCAAAATCTGCCATGAACCGTTTGGGAACTGCTGAGGAAATTGCAGAGTTAGTAGTTTTCTTAAACTCTGATAAATCATCATTTACAACAGGAAGCTATATTATTGCCGACGGTGGTTACACAGCGGTGTAATATTTTTTTAAAGAATACTTTTTGAATTAGAAAAGCAGTAAGCAAAAGTTTACTGCTTTTTTTGTTTTTATAAGTGTTTTAAATTGTAGGAAACATGGAGTTTTAGCGGGTTAATCTAATATTGAGAGTTTTTGAATAATATCTTGCATAATCGTTTTTTGATTATTTTATATTTAATGTATGAGAGTTTATGTTGTTTATAATTAAATTTTACGGATAAAAATTTCAACATTAAGTTTATAGTTTTATAATATTAGCTTAACTTTAAAGGCGATAAATTTGACTTCTAAAAACTCTATTTTTTAACGTATGAAAAAACTTTACTCTTCACGACAGCTTTTGGTTTTATTATGTTTTTTATTTGGCTTTTCAGGAGACATCTTTGCTCAGACAATGCCTGATGCTCAATCTTTACCATATAAACAGGATTTTCAAACTTGGGAAGTCACTTCTGTCGCATTTCCTTCTGGATTCCAAGGATGGAGCCTCGGAAGCAATCCTACTACAGAATCGCGAAGCATATAACTTCTTCCACATTCACCGATAATAATACTATAATTACTGGTAGAGGAGCAAATAATACTGGCGGTGGTTTTTATAATTATGTTGGTAAATTAGGATTTTTAAATACTGGAGGTCTTAATCTTAGTATTGGCTTTGCTTTTTCGAGTGTTGGATCAACAGCGATACAAGTTCAATATGATATTATGACTATTAGAGATCCTGCGGATGCAAGTAATACAAGGATCAACGAAGTAATTCTACAATATAGAGTTGGAACAACTGGAGAGTTTACTTCCTTATTGACAACGGCATATCGTAACAATTTAGAGAGACAAGCCGATAACGTGTATGCGCCAAAGAACTCTCAGCCAAGAAAAATTACATTGCCTGCAGAATGTGATGATCAGCCAATAGTACAAATTCGCTGGGCTTCAAGACAAGTTTCTGGCGGAGGAGGACGTCCATCATTTGCAATTGACAATATTGATATTAGTGAAGTTAATGATCAAAATCCACCAGTTAATAGTACTGGTTATCCAAAAGCAGATAATATCTTGACTCAAAGTTTCGATTTTATCAATAAAATAGATGAGGTTGGAAAAACGTATTTTGTACTGTCGCCAGGCGGAAGCACAGCACCAACTGTTACGCAGATAAAGGCTGGTCAAGATTCAAATGGAATTGCGACTTTACAATCAGGAGTTTTAGATATTACAAATGCGACTCAAGAATATTTAAAAAGTTTTACAGGATTAACTCTAAATACGGCTTATTCTGTTTTTTCCATCTCAGAAGATCAAGTTGGAAATGTTCAGCTATCAGTAAATAAATTAGATGTTACAACATTGAGCGTTACCCCTCCTGCAATATCGACAACAGTTGATCTATTAAATTTGGGCGGTTCTGAACCAAATTATGAGACTGTAATTAAAAATTATCAAATAGGAGCTTCTAATCTTACTGCTAATGTTTTAGTTACTGCTCAATCAGATTTCTTAATTTCAAAAGATAAGGTCGCGTTTTCATCATCTTTAACGTTCGTTCCTGCTGATTTTGCTTTGAATGCAACTCCAACAGTTTATGTAAAATTCACACCAACAGCAATTGGAAGTTTTACGGGATCAATAACTCATGAAACAACTGGGGGTACGGCAAAAACAGTCGATTTGGCGACTTCTGGAATCACCCCTTTTGTACAAAATTTTGACGATGTAAATGTTTTAACAAACAGCGGTTGGACACAATATAATGAATCTGGAACTGTAAACAAATGGTCTCACACAACTCAAGCAAGAAATGTGAATTCTGGAACTGGAGCTGTTCTTATTAATGGTTTCTCAGATTCTGGTGCAAGTAAAGATTGGTTGATTTCTCCAAAATTGCGTTTGGATAGTTTTACTCAAATTCCGTTGTTGTCTTTTTATTCTCGTAAATTCTACGATGGACCATCTCTAAAATTAATGGTTTCTACGAATTATGATGGAGTAAGCGATCCTAACACTGCAACATGGACAGAGATTGATGGGCGTTTTCCAACAATTAAAGAAATTTATACACAGTCTCAATATATTAATCTATCTTCTTACAAGACCAATCAAACATATTTAGCCTGGGTTTATGAAACAGTTTCTGGCGGAAATGGTAATGCAGCAGAATGGTCTTTAGATGACTTTGCTGTTACAAATGAAACCCAATATTTAGACTCAAACCCAATTTTAGATTTCGGAGATGTAAATCCAAATTCATTTTCTGCGAGCCAGTCTTTTGTTTTCACGGCGACAGGTTATGATGATATCACTATTCAAGCTCCGGCTTCGTATCAATTATCATTAGATAATAGTTCATTCGGGGCAAGTGTTGTGATTTCTTCTTCAGATGCGGCGACAGGAAAAACAGTTTACGCAAGATTTGCACCTACAACAAAAGAACCAACAATTTCTGGCACTTTAACAATTACAGGAACTTCATTAAACAAACAAATCGGTTTGTTTACAGCTTCTTCTTGGCCTAAAGCAGATACTTTTGATGTTGTAACTTATAATGTGTCGTTTTTTGGATCTACAAATAATACATATGGTCCAACAAACAATGCTTTACAGCTTGAAAACGTTGCAAAAGTCATGAATAAATTGAATGCAGACGTTTATGCACTTCAAGAAGTTTCGAGTGATACTGCAATAGATGATTTAATTCAGAAATTAAATATAAATGGAAAAACTTTTAGTAAATCTACTTCAACCTCTTGGTCATATTCATGGCAAGATCCTCCAAGTGATCCAAATTATCCAGCACAAAAGCTAGTTGTAATTTATAATACACAAACTACCACTGTAAAAAATACAAAAGTATTGTTTAAAGAAGTTTATGATGAGGTTCGTGGTAATACGGTAGTTTTACCTAATTATCCAGGAACAGAAACTCCGGAGAAAAATGACGATAGTTTTTTTGCATCCGGGCGTTTACCGTATTTAGTTGAGTTGGAAACCAATATTGCCGGCGTAACAAAAACAATTAGCTTAATTGATCTTCATGCACGTGCAAATAGTGGAACTGATGTAATGAAATACAATCAGCGTAAATATGATGTTGATTATTTAAAACAAGCTTTGGATGCACAATACGCAGATAAAAATATCATTCTTTTAGGAGACCTTAATGATGATGTAAAAGCATGGGTTGGAAATGCGAGCACACCTTCATCTTACCAGAGTTTTGTAGACGATACAGCAGGTTATAATGCTTTAACTTTAGAAATAAGTAAAGCTGGAGCGACTAGTTATTTGAATTACAATCCGCCAAGTTTCTTAGATCATATTATAATTTCTAATGAGCTGGAGGATCAATATATAGAAAAATCAATTGCAGTTTATGACCCACGTAATGATATTTCAAATTACATCAGCACAACATCTGACCACGGACCAGTAATTGCTCGTTTTGAGTTGAAACAAGATGTGCTTTCTACGCCTGATTTTGGAAAAAATAAATATTACGTAAAAGCGTATCCAAATCCTGCAACAGATGTTTTAAATTTTGATTTGAAAACAACGCAGGGAAGAGATCTAAAAATTAAATTGTATGATTTTAACGGACGTGCCATTGGAAGTCCAATAAACGTTAAAAATGAATCTGAAATCAGTACCGCAGTAGTTTCTGTTAATAATCTGGTTTCTGGAGTTTATTTTTATACCGTTACCGAAAATAATAAGGTGATCTTTAAAGATAAGATTATCAAGAAATAAGTAGAATAGAGAAAAAAAGAAAGGCTTCCATTGGAAGCCTTTTTTTGTTGAAAATCTATAATAATGATTTTCTCAATTGATCGAAATCAATTTGATTTGAATTAGTAAGCGAATGAAAATAATTTAGTTGCCATTTTTGTGTTTTCTGAGCTTGTTTGCTTGTAGTTTCATCCCAAGGCGGATAAACTCTTGTTGCTCTGATGCCTTCTTTGTTTTGCGTAGAAAAAACACCTTTTTCTAATAGTATACTTTTCGGAAAAATAAACTGTCCCCAATTTTCATCCTTTCGAACACTTACAATCACAAAATCTATTGCGTCAGAAAAGTCAAAAGGTTCAATTGTTCCCGTTATGTTACGTTTCCATAAAGTAACAAACTGACCTGTTTTGGTTGGAGTTATTTTTGCTTCTCTGTAACAAATGTTTTTTTCATTTATTAGAAAACGGAAAGCGCTGTATTCTTCACTTTCTTTTTCTTTTAAAAGTGTTTTCAATTGAAAACCGGCTTTATCAAAAACTTTTTCTTTAGCCAAAAATAAATCGGTTGGAAGTGATTTTGAGTCAATTAAAGAAGCAGTAAAATCCATAAAAAAAGAATAATTAATTTCTGAAAATTACTACAAATATAACTTAGAATGAAACATTTAATCCAAAATTTAATCCCCATTGAAACTGATTGAAAGACTGACTGTTTAACGGATTGATATAATAATTCATAGCAGGTTCTACAAATACATTTGTCTTTTTGTAAACACGGTATTGAATTGTACTACTCAAAGTCGAACCGTACACATAATCGTTTGCACTTACATTTTGACCAATAGAATTTCCGTCCAAAGCTACATTGTTAGATATCAATTTGCCCACAAAACCACCCGTATTCAAATTAATACTTGCTTTATTTTTATTGAAAACAGCATACGAAACTTCCAGAGGCATTTCTATATATCGTAAGTTTTGATCCAGTTTTCCTGTTTGTACATTATCATTTTTTAAAGCTTCTTTTGTCGTTGCTTGAAATAAGAAGATACTCAGGATTACTGCCTGACATCGCAATTGGACTGTCTGCACGCGATTCGCCTGGAGCAAATAAAGCATTATTTTTGGCACTTACATACGAAACGTTGGCAACACTTTGTCCAAGCTCATTAATTTTTAGACCAGAACCAACGGCCCATTTTTTATTAATACTGTATTTCGTTTTAACTCCAAAAGAATTAGACTGTTTAGAATCGTTTACATTACCTAAAGTTTTTTCGTTTCTAGTATTTTCAGAACTTGCAACACCCGCAAAAACAGCAACGGCCCATTTTTCCTTTTTATCAATTAATTTGTCTTTTTTTCTTTTTCGTCTTTTGTAGTTTCGGCAGTTAAAATTCCTTTTTCTAAGTTTTGAAGTTCAGCCAGCTGTGCAGAATCTTTTTTACTTAAAACATTGTTGAATTTTGAATTTTCCTTTGCGAGCAACATATTTATCAGTTCCTGCTTTTCCGCTATTAATAACATCATTTTGTTTTGATGTGTTGTTACTTAGAGCAGAACTTTGATTATTGTAAGCAAAATTCTTGTTGTCTTTCCCGACTAAGCTGGCATCAAAAATCGAATTAGAAAGTTGTTTTTTAGCATTTGAATTAAACTTACTTTCTTTTCCAAAAGCAATTCTTTCTTCAGCAATTCCTTTAGATGCGACTTGTCTTCCATTTTCTAAAATGGATTTTTTTGAAGATTTACCACTCGATTTATCTTTCGAAGAATCAAAATTCTGACTAGCAAAAGATTGGTTCGGAGTATTGCTTGGAATCTGCATATTAGATTCAGAACCTTTTTTATTCGTTTTGTTATTTTTATTTGAATGCGCGACAGCAGTTTCTTGTTCTTGATTTCCTTTCGGATTATTTACTTGATTTTTTTCTGGAGAAATAGTAATTACAGAATCAGCTGTTTTTGTATGGTTTACTGTCTGTTCGTTAGTGCTGTTTTTATTAATATCAGTATTGTTTGTTTTTTCTTCAAGGACTACACGATTATTTTCGAAACCGCCATTTTCAAAGTTTTTATTTTGAGGATTGGCAGTAAAATATAAAATTGAAGGCAGAAGCGACCCCAATAATAAGCATGCAGCGACCGACCACCAAAGAATAGCACGCTTCTTCTTTTTAGGTTTATTTAATTTTTCTTCAATTTGACCCCACAATTCAGGAGGCGGAATACTCGAGAAGTCTTCCATTGATGAAAAAATATCTTCTATTTTATGCTTCTTCATGCTGTCTTAAAATTTTTTATACTCAAAATTCGCTTCTGTAAAATATGTTTGGCGCGATTTAAATTTGATTTTGATGTTCCTTCGGAGATTTTTAATAATTCGGCAATTTCTTTGTGTTTCATTTTTTCAAAAACATATAAGTTAAAAACCGTTCGATATTGATCTGGTAAATCCCGAATAAATTCCAGAAGTTTTTCCTGTTCCATCGGTATTGCCTCTAATTCCTCTTCTTCAATAAAATCAGTGTCAGGATCAAAAACATCTAAAAAGAAACTCTCCTTTTTCTTTTTGTTTAAAGTTTCGATGAGCTTATTGATGAAAATCCGTTTGAGCCATCCTTCGAAACTTCCCTCAAATTTGTATTGGTTTATTTTTTGAAAGACAATCACAAAAGCTTCCTGAAAGACATCTTTGGCATCATCTTCGTTTTTCATGTATTTCAAACAGATGCCATACAAAACAGGAGAGAACAACTGATAAATTTTCAGTTGTCCCTCCCTGTCATTTTTCATGCACAGTTTGATGTATTTTTCTAACTCGTCTTTCAAAAAAGTGGTATTGTTTGGTTTTGCAAAAATAGTTCTAAAAAGCTTATAAAACTATCTTTTAAAAATAGTACGAGTTTGCGTCTTGGTTATTACTTACAATCGTTAGGTTTTGATTGTCAAGGTTTTCTATTACATAAGTTTTGCCCTCAAACGTAATTAGATCATGTTCTGACTGATCAATATATCCTATCCCTTTTTCTATTTGATAAGCGCTGTTTCTAATTTCTACATTATTTTTGTACGTGATAACTCTTCCTTCAGGAGTAAAGATAATTTTCTTGGCAAAACCAATAGTTTTTGGCGTTGCCACGTACGGATTATTAGTGCCGCCCACAGATTTTTCCCAGATCCAAGTATTTATAATTAAACTTGATTCTGCCTTTGTGGTATCTAAAGAATAAAAACTGGCAAAAAGAAAGAAAGCAATAAAAGGAACAAAGAGTTTTTTCATGATAGAATTATTTTAAACTTGTAATTTTTTCTTGAATGGCTTTTTTGAAAGCTTTTATTTCTGTGCTTTGATCTTCAGTGTCATTATTGTCAATATAAACTTTACTTACTACTGCGCCTTGACGTAATTCAAAATAAACACCAGCCGCATTAGGCGTACCGTAAGTTTTTGTTTGTCCTTTTAACGCTAAAATTTCAGCAGGAACAGTTTTTAATAATAGAGTATACTCTCCTCTTTTTATAGTCGGCGTGTATTTATATTGACCAAAATCATATTGTCCAACGGCAACGTTTAGGAATTTTAAAATACTATAATCGTTGATTTGGAAGAATTTTTGGCAGTCGGCAGTAGTACATTGGCTGTCAAAACTTCCAATAACAATATTGTCGCTGTTTTCATTTGTTTTCACAAAAATGAAACCTTTAGCTGTTTTTGGAATTAAAACAAAATCTGAAGGGTAAGTAGGAGTCTGTGTTACATTTTCGCCAACGTAAGGAGTTTTTTCATAATAATTAACGATGATCTCGCAATTATTCTCTACAATAGAAGTAATTTTAATAGCATAACCGCTGGTAGGTTTAGCCCCTGCAAAAATGGAAACTAAATATTGTTTTGTAAAATCGATGTTAGGATCGCTTGCAACGGGACAACTGTTTTCGTGTTTGGTGAACAATTCATTCATTTTTTCCTGAGATCCAATAACTGCTACGGCAAGCACTGCTTTGCTGTGTTTTTACACTGTAATTACACAAGAAAGGAAATCCAGTAAAGTCAACACTAGTATTAACACCGCACTCAACATATTTAGTGTCATCGTTAAGAGAACAAGCGCTGATTCCAAAAGCTATAAATAAGCTCAACATTAATTTTTTCATAATTCTTTTAATAGGTTTATATCTTGTAGATAGCACTTTTAAAAAAAGGTTGCGTCGAACTTTTATTTTTTTTAAAATTAAAATGTTGGTTTAGTTTGGATTGAATCTGAATTCGTGAAATTTCTATTTTATGAACTAAGTACTACGTATTATTGCGTACTTTTACGTAAAATAAACTTAGTTATGTCTGATTATCTACCATTTTTATTAGGTTTTGTAGTAGCGCTTTTTGTTGGGATATATTTAGGCAAAATGCTTTCAGGATCAAAATATCAGTCTGAAAAAGCAATTTCTGAAGAAAGATTGAATGCCCTGAACAATCAGATTCAAATGCAGAAAGAGCAGTTTGAAAACGAGAAAAATTATTTTCAGAAACAATTGCAATTGCTTAATTCAGAGAAAGAAAACATTCGAACAGAAAAAGACAGTTTAGCAATCCAGCTTTCTAAAAAAGAAGTCGATTTTGAAAATTTATGGGAACGCCATAAAGAACAAAAAAATGAGATCAACGAACTTCAGGAAAAATTCACCAAAGAATTTGAAAATCTAGCCAATAAAATCCTTGAAGAAAAATCGGCTAAGTTTACCGAACAGAACAGTGAGAATATGAAAAATATTCTGTTACCTCTACAGGATAAAATTCATGTCTTTGAACAAAAAGTAGATCAGACACACAAAGAAAGTATCGATTACCACGTCGCACTTCGCCAGCAGATTTTAGGTTTAAGCGAAATGAATGCCCAAATGAGCAAAGAAACCTTAAATCTAACCAAAGCATTAAAAGGCGACAGCAAAATGCAGGGAAATTGGGGAGAATTGGTTTTAGAGCGTGTTTTAGAAAAATCGGGATTAGAAAAAGGAAGGGAATATGAAGTACAGCAAAGCTTTACAAACAGCGAAGGAAACCGTGTTTTTCCAGATGTTGTAATTAATCTTCCCGACGGTAAAAAAATGATTGTCGATTCTAAAGTTTCACTTGCCGCCTATGAAAAATGGATTAATGAAGAATCCGAGCTTTTAAAAATTGATTTTCTAAAAGAACATGTCAATTCTATCAGAAGACATGTGGAACAGCTTGGAAGTAAAAATTATCATGATTTATATCAAATAGAAAGTCCAGATTTTGTACTGCTTTTTATTCCGATGGAACCTGCATTTGCAATTGCGTTAAACGAAGATCCTGGTTTATACACTAAAGCATTCGATCGCAATATCGTTATTGTAACGCCAAGCACACTTTTGGCAACTTTAAGAACCATTGACAGTATGTGGAGCAATCAAAAACAGCAGGAAAATGCTTTTGAGATTGCAAGACAAGCGGGCGCATTATATGATAAATTTGAAGGTTTTGTTTCTGATTTAGTTCGAATTGGAAATAAAATAAAAGATACCAAAACTGAATACGAAAGCGCAATGAATAAATTGGTAGACGGAAAAGGAAATTTGATTTCGAGCGTAGAAAGGTTAAAGAAAATGGGAGCAAAGGCAAAGAAATCACTTCCCGAAAATATTATAGCAAGAGCTTTAAATTCAGATGAAAATGAATTATTGAATTAATAAAAATTTTTAAACATATAGAAACATAGATTTTTGTTTTGTCTGATATAGAATATAAAAAGAAACTAGTTTCACGCCAAGTACTTTGTTTGCTTAAAAGAGTGAAACGTCTTTCCTGAGTAAAAAACTATGAATCTATTTGTTTAAAAAAATTAAAAACAAAAACTTTCCAAAAAACAAAAACATGACTACAGATTTTAAACCCGTTTCTTCCTCAAAAATTAGCATATCAGAATTAATGCTTCCTTCGCACACTAATTTCAGCGGTAAAATTCACGGAGGATATATTTTGCAATTGCTGGATCAGATTGCATTTGCATCGGCTTCAAAATTCAGCGGTAATTATTGCGTAACAGCTTCTGTTGATACCGTAAACTTTCTAAAACCAATCGAAGTAGGAGAATTGGTAACCATGAAAGCCTCGGTTAATTATGTTGGAAGAAGTTCCATGATTGTCGGCATTCGTGTTGAGGCAGAAAATATTCAGACCGGAGTTGTCAAACATTGTAATTCCTCTTATTTTACAATGGTTGCCAAAGATAAAGAAGGAAAAAGCGTTCAAGTTCCCGGATTGATTTTATCCAATTTACAAGAAGTGCGTCGTTTTAGAAAAGCGATAAAACATATCGAAGTCCGCAGAGAAGTCGAAGAGCATGAAAAACTTACCAATATTAATTCTATCGAAGATTTGGCTAGTTTAGAAAAATACAATGTCCTTCTAGAAATCAGCTAATATTTCTTATATTTATATGTTACACATTAAATAAAAGAAAACATGATAAAGTTTGGATATACAATATTGTACGTAGAAGATGTCGAAGAGACATTAGCATTTTATGAAAATGCATTTGGTTTCTCAAGGAAATTTATAAGTCCTGATAATGATTATGGCGAATTAATTACTGGCGAAACAACACTTTCGTTTGCTTCAAAAAAATTAGCATCGCAAAATTTGGAAGATGGTTTTATAGAAAGCAGTTTAGAAGACAAACCTTTTGCCATAGAAATTGGTTTTATTGTCGAAAATGTACCTGAAGTTTTGCAGAAAGCAACTTCCTTTGGCGCTGTAATGGTCTCTGAACCTGTAGAAAAACCATGGGGACAAGTTGTAGCTTATGCAAGAGATTTAAATGGATTTTTAATCGAAATATGTACAGAAGTTAAAATGTAGTTTGCAAAAACATCTCACATTTCACAACAAACATTTTTCATTAAAACATTCACAAATATTTAGCATTAGCGGCAGAACTTTGCACCTTGAAATTTCGTAACTTTAAGTGTAATCATAAGGTTACGAAATTTTTTCACGGATTACTGCCGTTCGACTTTTTTGAATTATCTGAATCTAACTTTTTACTTTCTTTTAAATAGAAAAACTTGAATGACATAATTGTTTTAATGTAGACGATTATGAAAACAACTACTTTATTATTTTTATTTTTTACTGCTTTTTCTGTACTTGCCCAAGACAAGTTTTTTACCAATACCGCTACGGTAAACTTTGAAGCGTCTGTTCCTTTTTTTGAAGAAATAAAAGCAGTAAACAGGCAAGTCGCAATTCTTTTAGAACCTAAAACAAGTACGTTTGTCTGTACTGTAATGATCAAAGATTTTCGTTTTAAACTGGATATGATGCAAGACCATTTTAACGAAAATTATATGGAAAGCCGTCGTTATCCAAAAGCTGTTTTTAAAGGAAAAATTGAGAAATTTGATTTGAAAGATATCAGTGATGTCGAGAAACAATATCAGATTAAAGGAAAGCTTTATTTACGCGGAAAATCAAAAGACATTGTGGTGAATGCTTTAATTAAAAAAGTTGCAGAAGGAATTCAGGTAATTTCAGATTTTCCAATTGCAGTTTCAGATTTTAATATTCAAATTCCGAGTTCGGTTGCGACTAAAATTGCGCAGACGGCTAATACAGCGTTAACTGGAGTAGTCCGTACAGATGATGTAATGTATTTAACTCTGAAATAAAATTATTTTACGCAGTTTATAAGTGTTTTTTCCAAATCACTAAATTGAAATTCAAAACCTGTTTTCTGAATTTTTTCAGAAGAAGCCCGTTGTCCTGTTAAAACAGCTATGCTCATTTCGCCCAAGAAAATTTTCAGTAAAAATGGCGGAATTTTTGGCAATCATATCGAGTAGCCAAATAAATTGGCTAATGTTTTAGAAAACCTAGAATTGGTTGTATTGTCTGTTATGCACGCATTGTAAGGGCCTTCTAGTTTTTCGTCTTCGATGCTTTTTAAATAGATTCGGCACAAATCGTCAATATGAATCCAAGGAAGATATTGTTTTCCAGAACCAAGAACAGCCCCAAAACCAGATTTAAAAGTCGGAATCATTTTTTTGAGAAAGCCTTCGTCTTTGCCTAATACAATACCAGTCCTTACTTTAACCGTTCGGATTTGTAAAGAGCCGATTGTATCAACCGCGTTTTCCCATTTCTGACACGTTGTGCCTAAAAAATCATTGGCGGGCGGTGTATTTTCCGTACAGATTTTATGGCTCGTAAAAGCGCCGTAAATTCCAACAGCCGAAGCAGAAACAAAAGCATTAAGTTTTTTATTGTGTTTTTCTAAAACCGAAAAAATTAAATCAATTGGTTTAATCCGACTTTCTATAATGGCTTTTTTTCTTTTTTCTGTCCATCGTTTTTCCACGATTCCTTCTCCAGCAAGATGGATGATATAATCGGCATTTAAAACTGCATTTTCATCAATATAGTTTTTATTCAAATCCCATTTATAATAGGTAATTGTCGCAGTGTTTTCTCTGTTGGAACGACTCAAAATAGACACAGAATATCCGGCATCTAAAAGAACATCTGTTAAGTGTTTTCCAATGAATCCGCTTCCGCCGGTTAAGAGAACATTTTGAGCCATAATAGTTTATAATATATTTAACAGTGTATATTGTTTAAGGATTAGTAAAGGTACTTAAACAATGTTTACCTTTATGGCAAATTCTAAATTTTAATAAAATGACGACTAATAAAAAGGTAATTACCAAAGATGATATCGTTTCAAAATATATGGATGAGGTTTTAGAAAAGGGTCAAAAACCAAAATCTGTTTATCATTTTGCCAAAGAAAATGATTTTACAGAAGCTGAGTTTTATGCTTTTTTCGGAACATTAGAAGGTTTAGAAAAAGAGATATTTCGACTTTTTTTGAAAACGCAGTTGACTTGCTTCACAAGAACGAAGAATATCAGCAATATGATATGAAAAACAAAATGCTGAGCTTTTATTTTACTTTTTTCGAAATCTTAACAGCAAATAGAAGTTATGTTTTACAATCGTTGAAAATCGATAGAAATCCGCTTAAAAATTTAGTACAGCTTACTTCGCTTAGAGACAGCTTCAAAAATTATGTTTCGGAAATTTTAACTGACGATTACAGATTGGAACAGGAGAAGTTTCAAAAATTTCAGGAAAAAGCTATTCAGGAATCGTCTTGGTCGCAATTAATGCTGACGATTAAATTCTGGATGGAAGATGAATCGGTCGCTTTCGAGAAAACAGATATTTTTATCGAAAAATCAGTTAATGCATCATTTGAATTAATGAATGTTGCGCCAATGAACCATTTAATAGATTTTGGAAAATTTCTATTTAAAGAAAAAATACACAGCAGATAATGAAAACAATCGATTATATTCCAACTTCTAAAATAGAAAGAGCTGGAAAACTAGTTCAAACCGGAGCAAAAATCGGAGTGAACTACGTAAAGCATTATGCCGAAAAAATAGTAAACCCAGATTTAACCCGTGATAAACTAAACGAGAATAATGCAGAAGATATTTACGACGGATTAAAAAGCTTGAAAGGAAGCGCACTTAAAGTAGCTCAAATGCTAAGTATGGATAAGAATTTCCTGCCTCAGGCTTATGTGGAGAAATTTTCATTGTCGCAATTTTCAGTACCGCCTCTTTCTGCTCCTTTGGTTTTAAAAACGTTCAAGAATAATTTTGGAAAAACACCTTACGAAATTTTTGATGAGTTCAATCCAAATTCAGTAAATGCGGCAAGTATTGGTCAAGTGCATTTGGCGAAGAAAAACGACAAAAAACTGGCAGTTAAAATTCAATATCCGGGAGTTGCAAACAGCATTTCTTCAGATTTGGCTTTGGTAAAACCAATTGCCATTAGAATGTTTAATCTTCAGGGAAAGGATTCTGATAAATATTTTAAAGAGGTTGAAGACAAACTGATTGAAGAAACTAACTATTTGTTAGAATTACAACAAAGCCAGGAAGTTGTTGATGCTTGTAATAAAATTGAAAACATCATTTTTCCAAATTACTATCCAGAATTCTCGTCAGAGAAAATTATTACAATGGATTGGATGACGGGAATTCATCTTTCTGAATTTACAGCAATTAATAAAGATCAGGAAGTTGGAGACAAAATAGGGCAGGCACTTTGGGATTTTTATATGTACCAAATTCACGTTTTGCGAAAAGTACACGCAGATCCGCATCCTGGAAATTTCTTGGTAAACGAGCAAAATCAGTTAATTGCTTTGGATTTCGGCTGTATGAAACAAATTCCGGAAGATTTCTATACACCATATTTTGAGCTAATCAATAAAAATGTGATTACGGATGAAAAGCGTTTCAATGAAAAGTTATTCGAATTAGAAATCCTTCGACCAGACGATTCTCCTGCAGAAGTGGCGTACTTTACAGATATGTTTCATGATTTATTGTCGCTGTTTACAAAGCCTTTTCAAAACGAAACTTTCGATTTTGCCGATGAATCTTTTTTCAACGCTATCGCCGAATTAGGAAAACGTTTTTCGGAAGATACGAACTTGAAAAAAATGAACGGAAATCGTGGTTCTAAGCACTTTATTTACATGAACCGTACTTTCTTCGGACTTTATAATTTAATGTTCGATTTGAAAGCAAAGATTGTAGTTGATAATTATTTGAAGTATTAAGGATTTTGTTTCATTAGTTTCATGTTTCAAGTTTCAGGTTTTAAATTGATGCAGAACAAAATACTACAGACCTTTGTCAAAGTTTTAAACTTTGACAAAGGTTTTTTTTGTGTTTTTTGGGTAAACGTTTCGCAAATATTGGAATTTGGAATTTATCCCGATGCTTCGGGATTGGAATTTTATTTAACAATTCCCTTTTTATAAGTCGCAATCGCACGATCTCTCGCAAAAGCATGATCTACCATAGGTTCATTGTAGCCAAGATCAAACTCAGGAATCCATTTGCGGATGTATTCGCCTTTTTCGTCAAATTTCTTTTGCTGAATTTCGGGATTAAAAACCCTGAAGTAAGGTGCCGCATCACAGCCTGTTCCTGCGACCCACTGCCAGTTTCCTACGTTTGAAGCCAATTCAAAATCTAGTAATTTTTCTGCAAAATAAGCTTCGCCCCACTGCCAGTTAATCAATAAATGTTTACATAAAAAACTCGCCACAACCATGCGGACACGATTGTGCATATAACCTGTTTCGTTAAGCTGACGCATTCCTGCATCGACCATTGGATAGCCTGTAGTTCCGGAACACCAGCGTTTAAAATCTTCTTCGTTGTTGCGCCATTGAATTCCATCGTAAGCCGATTTGAAATTATGATTGACACAATTGGGAAAACTGAATAGAATTTGAATAAAGAATTCCCGCCAAATTAATTCACTCAAAAAGGTTTGGTTCTTTTTATTTGCCCAATTTACTAATTTGCGAATACTTACCGTTCCAAAACGTAAATGTGGCGAAAGATAAGACGTGCTGTCTAAAGCAGGAAAATCTCTGGTTTCTTTATAATTGGTAATTTGTGTTAAGTTATGCGTACTGTACTTTTATGGCACTTCTTTCAAAACCTATTTCCTCTAAATCAGGAAATGAAAATTGTTTTTTGGCAAAATTGGAGTGAAAGGGTTTAGAATCACATTCTGGAGCTGTACCTGAAAGGTGATATTTTTCCAGCCATTTATTTTTATAAGGTGTGTAAACGGTGTACGGAAGTCCATCTGCTTTTGTGATTTCTTTTTCTTCAAAAATAACGTGGTCTTTGTATAATAAAGATTCAATGTTATTTTCTTTTAATAATCCAGAAATTGTGTTGTCTCTCTGAATAGCGAATGGCTCATAATCTTTATTGAAGAATAGGTTTTGAATATCAAAATCTTCGATTAGCGATTTCCAAACTTCTTTTGTTTTTCCTTTTTTGATTAATATCGAAGATTCAAATTGCTGTAATTCTGTATTTATTTTTTGTAGTGAATCGTAAATGAAACTGACTCTGGCGTCTTTTTTTGGAAGGTTTTCCAAGATATCTTCATCAAAAATAAATAGAGGAATAACAGGAAAATCTGATTGTAAAGCGTGAAATAATCCGGTATTGTCTTCGAGACGTAAATCACGTCTGAACCAGAAAAAAGTAACTTTTTGTTTTGTCATTGTATTTGTTCTCGCTAAGTTAAGTTTTTCTTTAGCACTTAAAATTGCTCGCAAAGACGCAAAGCCGCAAAGTTATTTATTTGAGTTTTTCTACAAAACTTTGCGGCTTCGTGTCTTTGCGAGATTGAAAAAAATCTGTGGCTTTATTTATGTCTTAAATAATTCAAACGGCTTAAATGCTTTTTTGCTCTGCGTGGATTTTTATAATCTTTGGTTGTGATTTTGAATTAAACAATTCTTCGATTTTATTGTAACGGAAATCGAAAATGGTTTTCAGTTTGTTTTTTACCACTAAACTATTCATAATGCGTCCGAGAATGCCAAGGGGTAATGCGTAATGCACAATGTCTGTCATTTTGGTTCCGCCGTCTGGTGTTCGTTCAAAAAAGTGTTTGTGATGCCATAATTTGTAAGGTCCAAAACGCCGCACATCGATAAAGTATTCATTTTCTTTGCAGGCAGTAATTTCTGTAACCCAAGAAATTTTTATTCCTAAAAGAGGTTTTAAAGTATAGGTAATAATCTGTCCGTGATACATTCGCTTGTCGTCGAAATCTTTAATCTGGAAATTCATGTTGTCCAGTGTAATGGTCTGCAGGTTTTTTGGACTGGAGAAAAAATCCCAGCAGTCTTCAACGCTGGCATTTACATATTGTACGGTTGCTATTTTGTATAATTTCATTTGTTTTAAATCAATTGTTACAAAAATGTTTCTTGTATTACGTGAGCGTTAGGGGTTGTAGTGGAGCTCTTTTTGTGGCTGGCCTTTTTGCCAGACATAAAAAAGCGGGAACGAAAAACCCGACCCTTGGGGAACGCCCAAATAATGCTACATTTTATAATATTTTAATGGTACAAACAACATTCCGAAACATTCTCCTTTTTCTTTGTTGAGGTGTTTGTGGTGTATTTTATGTGCTTTTCTTAGTCCGATGAGGTACTTGTTTTTGGTGTTTTTGAACCATTTAAAACGCTGATGAATTAATACATCGTGAATTAGAAAGTAACAAATGCCGTAAAGCGTTACACCGCAGGCAATGAAAAACAAATAGTTGAAGCCGCCTAGAACACCAAAATAAAATAAAAGGATACTTGGGATTGCAAAAATGACGAAGAAAATGTCGTTGCGCTCAAAAGTATGCTCGTATCTCGGCTGATGGTGATCTTCGTGAAAATACCACATAAAACCGTGCATTACGTACTTGTGCGTAAGCCACGTAACACATTCCATAAATAGAAAAACGCCTAAAAAGATTAAAAAAGAAATCATTTTGTAAATGTTGTAATTAAAATTATGATTTAAAATCTGTTGAGTTTGACTTTGAATTATAAAAGATTGACTCTAAAGATTATTTTTTTTGCTTTGTTATTCTCTCATTTTTGTCATTTCGACCGAAGGAGAAATCTCTGCAAGTAACTCCGCAATCTATGGTGACAATCTTTGTCCAGCTATTATTTGTCATTTCGACCGAAGGGAGAAATGACAAATAATACTGATTATTAAACCAACTTCAATTTATAAGTTACAAAAGACTGCGCTAAAAGTCCAGCTTTTGTATAATTAGAAACGCGAATTCTTGCATTTCCAATTTTATGAGACGGCGTGTTTTTTAGTTTTTTGAGTAGTTTTCTGTAATAAACATAAGCGGTATAAACACCAAATTTTGCTTCGATTGGCAATTTTACAATTCCTTGGTAGGCAATGCGGAAATCTTCTTCGATTTCTTTGATAATCTGCTCTTTTGAGTCTTCGTTGAAATTGTTGAGATTAACGCCTGGAAAATAAGTTCGGTTTAGAATGGTGTTATCATCTTTTAAATCTCTTAAGAAATTCACTTTCTGAAAAGCCGATCCCAAACGCATAGCCTCATCTTTTAACTGCTCGTATTTATGTTCTTTTCCAGAAACAAATACCTTTAAACACATTAGTCCTACAACGTCTGCAGAACCGTAAATATAGTCTGCGTATTCTTCTTGTGTATTGTAAGTTGATTTTATAAGATCTAGTTTCATGCTTTTTAAAAAGGCCTGAACTAAATCGTCTGTAATATTATATTCTTTTACAGTGTGCTGAAAAGAGTTTAAAATAGGATTTAGGCTGATTCCTAATTCCATTGCTTTGTAATATTCTTTTTCAAAATCGTCTATAAGATATTCTTTTTCATAGTCATGAAAGGAATCTACAATTTCATCAGCAAAACGAACGAATCCGTAAATACTGTATATGGCATCGCGTATGCTTGGTGAAAGCATTTTTACGGCAAGCGAAAATGAAGAGCTGTAGCTTTTGGTAACCAGCTTACTGCATTTGAAAGAAACGGCGTCGAATAGTGATTTCATTTTTTAAGATCTTAGGGATTTTTGAATTAATTCGGTCGCTAGTTTACCTGAAATTAAGGCAGGCGGAACACCCGGTCCCGGAACAGTTAACTGTCCTGTAAAATATAAATTCCTGACTTTTTTGCTTTTTAATTTGGGCCTTAAAAATGCAGTTTGCAATAATGTATTTGCCATTCCGTAAGCATTTCCTTTGTATGCATTATAGTCTGTTACAAAGTCATTTTTACAAAAGGACTTCTTAAAGATAATATTATTTTTAATTTCTTGTTGTGTAAGTCTGCTCAAAACGAGTAATTATTTTTTCGAAATATTCTTCTCTAAGTGCTTCATTATCATCGATTCCTGGTGCAAGAGGAATTAAAAAGAAACCAGTTTCCATTCCTTCAGGCGCGACGGTTAGATCCGTTTTTGATGGGAAATTGGCATAAAATAATGGTGAGTCAGGCCATTTTGGTTTATCGTAAATATCAACAGCATGCTGATTAAAATCGGTATCAAAAAATAATGCGTGATGCGAAATGTTTTCTATTTTTTTATTGAAACCAATAAAAAAGAGTAGAGAAGAGGGAGCAAAGATTCTGCTTTCCCAATATTTTTCAGAATACGCACGATGTTCTTTCTCTAGCAGAGTTTCGGTGTGCTGATAATCGGCACCGCTTAAAATAATATCGGCTTTTATGATTTCGCCGTTGATAACGATTGCAGTTGCAGTTTTATTTTCGATGATTATTTTTTCTATTGAAGAATTGGTTTTAATGGTAACGCCCAATTCTACAGCCAGTTTTTCGATGCCTCGAATAACATCAAACATTCCCGTTTTTGGATGCCAGGTTCCGAGACCGAAATCGGCATAATTCATAAAATTATAAAACGATGGCGTTTTGGTAGGTTTTGCTCCAAGAAATAAAACGGGGAATTCCAGAATTTGGATAAGTCTTTCGTTTTTAAATTGCTTGCGAATATCAGCACTGACATTACCTAAAAACTGATTGAGTTTTAAAGCGGTTTCTTTTGTAATTAATTCAAGCGGCGAAACTCCAGGGCGATAAACTAAATCTTTTATGGCAATATCATAATTGCTTTTGGCTTTATCGATAAAGTTTTGAAGCTTTTGCGCACTTCCTTTTTCGATTTCTTCAAACGTAGATTTTATGTTCTCTAAATTGTCATAAATGCTGATAAAATCATTTATTCCAAAATATACACGATAAGCAGGGTTTAGCTTTACGAGTTCATAGTAATCAGATGGTTTTTTATTGAAGTCTTGAAAGAAACGTTCGAAAACATCGGGCATCCAATACCAGCTTGGTCCCATGTCAAAAGTAAAACCGTCTTTTTTGAATTGTCTGGCGCGACCGCCAATCGTTTGGTTTTTTTCATAAATAGTGACACTGTTTCCTTGCTTTGCAAGGTAACAAGCGGCGACTAGGGAGGAAAAGCCAGATCCTATTATTGCTATTGTTTTCTTCATTTGTTTAACAAATATAAGAAAAACTTAAACAAAATAAAATTAGATCATGTTAATAGTTTCTTCCATCGAATCGAAAATTCGAATTCGATCGCTTAAAGCCTTTTCGTCTATATGTTCTACCATTTTTCCCATAAGCCAGATTTCATTATTTTTCTGTAATAATTTCTGTCCCATAGATTTTACATATTGATTGATAACGCTTCTGTCTGGCTGAACGGTCATAAACGAAACGAATGTAATATTCTCAAAATGTCTGGTTAAATCCTGAAGGTTTTCTATTGGCATGCTTTCGCCCAAATAAATGGTCTTGTAGCCTTTATCTAGAATTTCATATTGCAGGTATAATAATCCAATTTGATGAATCTCATTCAGCGGAAGCGATAAAACAAAAATTTTATCTGTTTTGGTTGGTTTTCTTATTTGAAGGCTTTCTGTGTAAATTAATATTTTCTGTTTGATCAAATGACTCATAAAGTGTTCATTTGCGGGAGTGATCGTTTCAGACTGCCATAACAACCCAAGCTCTTTTAAAAGAGGTAAAAAATTTTCCTTGAAAACTTCTTTAAAAGTCTTTTCGGAAATAAGCCAATCGAATGTATTAAAGAATAATTCCTGATCAAAGTTCATCATGGCCATTTTAAAAGAGGTAATGGCATAGTTTTGTGAGTTTTTCTTGGAGATTATTTCGCGTACCAATTGCGGTATCTTTTCATCAGGATACGTTGCTATTTTAGAAATCTTGTAACCGTATTCGTGTAATAAGGTGATGTTGAGAAGTTTCTGCAGATTTTGAAGATTGTAGAATCTTATATTAGTATCGGTTCGCATTGGTTCAAGGATGTTGTATCTCTTTTCCCAGATGCGTATGGTATGCGCTTTTATTCCAGATAAGTTCTCAAGATCTTTAATACTGAAAACAGTTTTAATGTTGTTTATCATTTCTAGCGATTAGGTCGACAAATGTAAAACAAAATCTTATATGCTGTCTTAAAACTACATTAAAAAGATAGAGGATTAGAGGTTTAGATACTAAAAATATATTTTATACCTAAAAACAGGTATATTTTTTTTAAGAAATATATTACTTTAATAAAAAACTGAAAATAGTCTGAAGAATAAATCTGCAGACTATTTTGTTTTTGGATGTTATTTGCAGAAAGTAGCTCTGTTTTTTACAGCGCTTTGGCTTCCTAATTCAATCGCTTTTGTAAAATCTTTGCAGGCGTTTTTGCTATCGCCAATTTTATTATAGGCCAAACCTCTTAAATTGTAAGCTATGTAATCTTTTGGATTTAATCCTAAAGAGGAAGTGCAGTCGTCAATTGTGCCTTGGTAGTTTTGTAATTTGTAGTTCACGTTGGCTCTGCCGGTAAAAGCATCTGCGTTCATGCTGTCTAATTCGATTGTTTTGCTAAAATCTGCCTGAGCGCCTTTAAGGTCATTTAGTTTGTATTTGGCAACGCCTCGATTTTGATAAGCTTCGACAAATTTAGAATTCATGCTGATAGCTTTGGTATAGTCGGCAATTGCGCCTTTTGTGTTTCCAGCGTCAGCTTTCTTCATGGCTTTGTCGAAGTAACCAGTTGCCGATTGTGCCCAGATCGAGCAGGTAATCATCATAAATGATGCTAATAGTAGGTTTTTCATAAACTAATTTGGGATTAGTGATTAATTATTTGCAACGAATTTAGGAAAGATTTATTTGTCAAAAGAAATTCTCTTGTGAAATTATGAACAATAATTTGATTATAATTTCTAGAATTCATTATGTTTTTGGATCTGTCTTATATTTAAAAAGTCGCCTAGTGTTAGACAGCTTTGTTGTTTTTATGATAATTAAAATTATAATCCTGTGATGATAAATTCACTTCTTCTATTCATTTGATGCTCCTGCTCGGAACATTTTACTCCATCATAACAATTGTTTACGAGTTGTGTTTCGCCGTAGCCTTTTCCTGTCAGGCGTTTTTTGTCTACTCCGTTTTTAACGAGCCAGCTTATAGTTGACTGTGCTCTTCTTTCGGATAGCGCTTTGTTATAAGTTTTTGAAGCCCTGCTGTCGGTATGCGAGCGAATATCGAGTTTCATATTTGGATATTGGTTTAAAACATCGAGTATTTTCTCCAAATCCAATGCGACTTCTGTGCGAATATTGGATTTGTCCAAGTCAAAATAAATCATTTTAATGCCGAAACATTTTCCAAGATCATCACCTACGGCCACTTTGCAGACTGATTTATCTAGTGCAATAGGGAGATTCGTTTTGCCAGTTTCTTTTCCAATAGCAACCATGGCTTCTTTTATGGCGTATTCTGGTTTTTCAGCTCTTACACTATATGTTTTACCACATTCCACGGCAAAAGTATATTGCCCATCAGAACCTGAAATAGTCGTATTTTTTATAGTCTGATTCTCGTACAGGGTTAATTTTGTTTCTGGAAGTATTATTCCAGAGGCAAGATTCTGTAATGATTCCGTTTAATTCCTGAATACATTTTAGTTTTCTGGTTTCTAAAAATTGGTAAATATCATCAGAACCCTGACCGCCATCTTTGTTTGAGGAAAAATAGCCTTTTCGGGAAACGGGATCGATAATATAGGCAAAATCATCTTTTGGGGAATTTATATCGGAACCTAGGTTTTGAATAGTACTGACTTTTCCATTATTGTCTAGATTTCCTGTAAATACATCTAGTCCGCCAAGTCCAGGATGTCCGTCTGAGGCAAAATAAATCTCATTTTCGCTTGTTACGTATGGGAAGGTTTCTTTGCCTTCAGTATTGATTTCCCTGCCGAGATTCTGCGGCGTTCCAAAAGTACCGTCATCTCCAATAGATACACTATAAATATCAGACTGCCCGAAAGTGCCCGGCATATCCGAAGCAAAATACATTACTTTTCCATCAGGACTTAATGCAGGATGTGCCGTACTGTATGTATCACTGGTAAATGGAAGTGCCGTAACGTTTGTCCATTTTCCGTTTTCAAGTGAAGCTTTGTAAATTTTAACCAGCGTGATCTGATTGTCATTTTTTCCTTTTTTACCGTTCAAAAAATTGTTTCGTGTAAAATATGCTGTTTTACCGTCTCTGGTAAAAACCGGTGATGATTCATGAAAACGCGTATTAACTTCAGATTTTATTTTATTTACTTTTGATGCTGTTCCGGTCTGGGTATCCAGATCGGCATCATAAATATTAGTAAAATATTCACCAGTCCACTTGTGTTTTCTTTGAGAGAAATTCCCAGTATCTCTGGCCGATGCAAAATAGATTTTATTGTTATAGACAAAACTTCCGTAATCAGAATATTTAGAATTAATTCCAGCATCTTCAATTTTGTAACGCCCAGAATTGGCTTTTATCTGACTCATGTAGTCTGGATTCTCGCGGTAGAGTTCTGACCTAGAATCTGTTTTGAATTTTGAATTGAAACCAGCCATGATTTTAGTCGCTTTATCAATCTGTCCTATCGATTTTAAAGATTGTGCATAGCGGTAATAATATTCAGCCTCGGGTGATGGATTCATGGCAAAGAGTTCGCCGTACCATCTTGCCGCGCCTTCAAATTCCGAATTGAAATAATAGGAGTTTCCTAATTTTTTAAATAAATCCTCTGATTTGTAACCTTTGTCGGCCACTCTTTCGTAAGTTTTTATGGCATCTATATAGGCATAACTTTCATATTTTTTATCACCCGAAGCAGTTTTTGATTCTTGGGCATGGCTAAAAAAAACAGGCAGTACTACTAAACAAAAAAGTATATAATTTTTCATGATTGTTATTTTTTAGAAGAAACGAGGGGTTGTCATTTTACCATTATTTTTAAAGAATTCGTAGCGCAGGAATATCTCATGTGAGCCTGAATTATAGTTGTTTAGTTTTGTGGTCTCGCGGTCATATCCGTAACCAATATAAAGCCCGTCTGTGATCTGAAATCCTGCCATGGCACTTACAGAAGCGCTCCATCGGTAGGTCGCGCCCAGAACAAATTTGTCATAAAACATAAAATTGGCTGAGACATCAACTTGAAGCGGTGCTCCGTCTGTCATTTTAGCCAGTACGGCAGGCTTGAATTTTACATACTGATATTTGTCAAGGTTAAAGACGTAACCTCCAATTAAATAATAATTGATTTTATCCTTGTAGATTGCTACGTCATTATCATCATAGCGGTTTGTTTCGATGAAATTGGGCACTGATAAACCAATGTAAGCCTTGTCAGAATGCCAATAAACGCCTGCTCCAATATTGGGAGAGAATTTATTGTCGAGATCCTGAAACTGCGGATCACCCTGATCTTCTGGATTTAATTTGTTAATGTCGAGGTTAAATAAATTAGCTGTTGCCTTGATACCAAAGGAGAGTTTAAAGCTCGGAGATGTTTGGATAGTGTAAGACAGATCTGCAGATAGATTGTTCTCATTTGTAGGTCCGATTTTGTCGTTTACAAGTGATAGTCCTACGCCAATCTTACTGTTGTTGATGGGGGTGTTTACAGAGAAAGCACTTGTTTCTGGTGCGCCGTCGAGACCTACCCACTGGGTTCTGTAGAGTCCGAAAATACTCAGCGCACCGCGTGATCCTGCGTAGGCTGGATTTATATTGATCGTATTGTACATATACTGTGTGTACTGTGCATCTTGCTGTGCATAGCCCGAAAAGCTTACAGCGATAATGATGAAGAAAAATAATTTTGTTCTCATAGTAGATATGTATTAAAAAAATCATGGCAGGGCTATTTATGATCCTGCCATAATTTTATTACTGATTATTTATATATAAATAGCCTGATTTGTTTGCATGGTCGCCGTTGTCTTCATATTCAAGAGTGTAGAAATACGTCCCTGTTGGAAGTTTATCTTTTCGAAGAACAGTTGCACGCCCGTCTGAGAATCCTTCAAAAGGATTTGTTACATTATCATAGCTGTTTTTTTCATAAACAACTACTCCATATCGATTGTAAATTTTTACTGTATTGTTAGGAAAGCAGTCAATCCCTTCGATTATAAATGTATCGTTTCTTCCATCTGCATTTGGAGAAATGGCATTGAAGACATTCAAAAGACAGGAAACATTGATGGTTTGTGTAAATGTGCTTTGATTGCCGCATTGATCGTGTTGTGGTTCCTGTAATAGTCCCTGCGCAGTTATCTGTTGTCGTTGGAGTTTCTGGAGTCACCGAACATTCTGCTGTAAGATCTGCTAGAACTGGAATTACTGGAGCCGTACCATCATTAATAATAATATTTTGGTTTGCTGTTGAAATATTTCCGTCGCCGTCGTCAAAAGTCCATGCTATTATTGTTGTACCCTGCGTGGTTATTGGAAAAACTGCTGTCGTTGTTCCTGTGATTGTTCCTGCGCAGTTATCTGTTGTTGTTGGCGGGATTAGTGTTGTAAGAGAACATTCTGCTGTAACATCAGCTAAAATTGGAATTAGTGGTGCTGTTATATCATCAATAATAACATTTTGATTTGCTGTTGAAATATTTCCATTCCCGTCGTCAAAACTCCAAGTTACTACTGTTGTACCCTGAGTGGTGATTGGAAAAACTGCTGTCGTTGTTCCTGTGATTGTTCCTGCGCAGTTATCTGTCGTTGCTGGAGTTGTTGGAGTTACTGAACATTCTGCTGTAACATCAGCCAAAATTGGAATTACTGGTGCTGTTGTATCATCAATAATAATATTTTGGTTTGCTGTTGAAATATTTCCGTTTCCGTCATCAAAAGTCCAGATTACACTTGTTGTGCCCTGATTTGTGATTGGAAATAAAGTCGTTGTAGTTCCTGTAATAGTGCCCGCGCAGTTATCAGTTGTGGTGGGTATCAATGGTGTTGCCGAACATTCTCCTGTTACATCTGCCAGAACTGGAATTATAGGTGCTGTTACATCCTGAATAATGACGTTTTGGTTTGCTGTTGAAATATTTCCGTTACCGTCATCAAAAGTCCAGATTACACTTGTTGTACCCTGAGTTGTGATTGGAAATAAAGTCGTTGTAGTTCCTGTAATAGTGCCCGCGCAGTTATCAGTTGTGGTGGGTATTAATGGTGTTGCCGAACATTCTCCTGTTACATCTGCCAGAACTGGAATTACAGGTGCTGTTACATCCTGAATAATGACGTTTTGATTGGCTGTTGCAATATTTCCGTTGCCGTCATCAAAAGTCCAGGTTACAACTGTTGTTCCCTGAGTTGTGATTGGAAAAGCTATATTCGCCGTTCCGCTAATCGTTCCCGCGCAGTTATCAGTTGTGGTAGGTATTGCTGGCGTTGCAGAACATTCTCCCGTCACATCGGCCAGAACTGGAATTACAGGTGCCGTTACATCCTGAATAAGAACATTTTGATTGGCTGTTGCAATATTTCCATTGCCGTCATCAAAACTCCAGATTACACTTGTTGTGCCCTGAGTTGTGATTGGAAATAAAGTCGTTGTAGTTCCTGTAATCGTTCCCGCGCAGTTATCAGTTGTGGTGGGTGGAGTTAGTGTCGCAACGGAACATTCTGCCGTTACATCTGGCAAAATTGGAATTACAGGTGCCGTTACATCAGTAATAATTACATTTTGGTTGACAGTCTGAGTATACCCATTTCCATAATCGAAAGTCCAAACTACCACCGTAGTTCCCTGAGTCGTAATAGGGAAAGCCGTTGCAGTTGTAGCGGTTATGGTTCCTGCGCATAGATCTGTCAGTGTTGGAGCTATAGCGGTTCCGTCACATTGCCCTATTACATCTGCTAAGGGAGCAGGCAATGTTGTCGGATTTATGGTAATTGTGGTTGTGGTACTGTTAGAACACGTTCCATCATTAAAAATATAAGTTACGGTATACGTTCCGGGTGTTGATGCTCCAAGATCTATTGTTCCTGTTACTTCGTCAATGCTTAATCCCGCTTCTGCGCTGTACTGTCCGCTTGTAACTCCGCTTTCTGTAGATGAAACCGTTCCTCTGTTACAGTAAGTTCCGGCCGGATAACTAATAGAAGCTACAGGAAGCGCATTAATAGTGATCACTGTAGTAGAAGTATTAGAGCAGACTTCCGTCACTAAAAGTATAAGTAATGATGTGATCTCCAATAGTTGAAGTCGCAAGATCTATTTCACCAGAGTTGGCATCGATAATCAAACCGGGATCCGAAGTGTAAATGCCACCCGAGGTTACCAGTTCTTCCGGAATTGCTGTTCCAATCTGGCAGTAAGGTGTATTTAAATAGGTAATTACCGCAGTAGGAAGCTCATTGATAAGTGCCTCAACAGGTGCGATGTTAAAACATCCATTGGCATCAGTTCCTTTTATATAATAAGTATCTCTTACGGCTACTGCTGTGGGATCTGTCACCGCAATAGAAGCCTGTTCATCTGAAAAATAAGTATAAGTCAGACCTGAAGCGCTTCCCGCTGTAACGGACGCGACTGTAATATCAATGGTACCCGGTGTGCACACAGGAGTCGGATTTGTAATGACTATTGTTGGGCGCGCATTGACATTGATCGTTAAGTTAGAAACGGTACTGCTGTTACAAGGTGCTCCCATTGTAACGGTACAAGTATAGTTATTTGCTCCTATCGTAAGATCTGAATAATTTACCAAAGGATCTTTAAGGCTTTGATTAGAAGGGTTTATTCCTGGGCCAGTCCATAAATAAGAAAGTGCATCGAAAATATCAACATCCAGATGTACTGTTCCCGAGGTCATATCGCAGATCGTCGCAGGAGTATTAAGTCCGTTTGCAGTGGCATCGGGCGTCGCGGCTGACACCAATCTGTGCCGATTGTGTGATGATATTACCGCGACCGTCTTTTATCCTGAAAAAATAAGTAGCATCTGTAAGTCCACTAAAAATGTTGCCGCTTTGGTAGGTGCCGTAAGTACTACCTCCATCGGTACTAAGTGCATATTCTAGGACATTCCCAGGGGCAGGTGAGTTAGACTCAGCTGTAATGGTTAAAATACCATTTGTTCCTCCGGAAGCACAGACATAGCCACCAGTATTGGTTTTGTCTACAATAATTGCATTATTGGCATCATAAGTAACCGTTTGCGTGAGAAGGTTTAATGAGTCGCTTTTAGAACGTAATGCAAAAACATAAGTGCCATAACTAAGTCCATTAAAAGGAAGTGAAGCGGTTGTACTGGCCAAGTCTCTCGTTTCACCAACACTTGAAGGGCCTGAAACAACAATCACTCTATAAGAGCTAGGCAAATCAAAAGTACCATTCATAACATAGTTAAATCCGCCACAGACTGGAGTTATAGTATTGCCGGATAAACTTGCATCATAACCTGTAACTGTTGCATTAATACTCTTTGTGCCACAAGGTGTAGTTATACTTAATGTATAATTTCCTTTAGGCCAATTATTTGTTGGGTCAGCGACATTTACCTTAGGGAAATAAGCGTAGCCTCCACCATCTATTGTCACATTACCTGTATATCCTACTGGTACTAAAGAATTATTAGAAGCTGTTACCATGTAATTTATAATGTCTCCAGTCTGATATGGGCTTACATTTATGCTTAAGGTTCCGTAATTTAAATAATTGGGATTGGTTGCTGAAGCATATTGGGTTAGAGTAATTGAAGGAGTGGCTGGAATAGAAAAGTTTTGAGAAGCAGATAGATTAAAGTCTCCCGATGTGCTTCCTCCCGCATCAACATATGAAAGATGATAGGTTGCTCCCGCAGTAAAACCTATAAAAATGCTTATTGGATCAATTAATGTCCTATGGATGACATCGGCAGGATTATTGATATTTGTAAAAGTTGCATCAATAGGAAGACATCCAAGCTGAGAAGGCCCGATACGTAATTGACCAACTCCTCCACAATTAGAAACTGCTATCGTATTATAATATAATGTAAAAGGAAACTCTTTTGTATTACCGCAATTATCTATTAATACAGCTCGCATATTAGGAAGGTCTGCTTTAATACCTGCTTTAGTTGCAATTACCGGCATTGGAATTCTATCTAGAGATGAGGGATAACCTGCGCCTCCAATATCACTAAAGCCATCTCCATCAGTATCTTTTCCATAAAATTGGCCTTGATATTTAATTTTCCATGTAAAATTGGAAGCATCTGCAGGCGTTAGTACCGTACTGGTAGAAATATACCTAAAGCCTGATGAATTAAAAGCATATAATGGAGTACTACAATTATATCCTGTTAAATATCCTGGAGATACAATATATCCTAGCTTAATGTCATTTAAAGTTAAAGTAGGATTGGTAATAGAAGTTGCACCCGTAACAGTCTGTCCGCAAGAATCGGTAACACTAACAATATAACTATTGGTAGTAAGACCGTTAAAAGTAAAAGTAGCGACCGAAATAGCCCCACTGTTTTGCAGAATCGTTGCCGGAGCATCTTGTGTGGCAATAGTGTACGTAAAAGGGGCTTTTCCGTTGGTAACTGTTGTTGTTAGCGTCGCTGTACCACCCACACAATTCGCCACTTTTGTGGGAGTTGTTACTGCCATTGTACTATAACCATCCGTAACGATGATGTCGCTACTGGAGAAAACAGGGTCGCCAAATGTAGCCCTTGCATTTACAACATAGGTCCCAGAAGGTAGTCCGGTAAATACAGCGTTATTGTTAAATTGAGTATTGTCTCCCGGAACCGGCGAAACCGCAATTCCGGCGCGCGACAATTGATATTGAGGACTTGCACCCAAACCGGTAGTACTGGCAGTGACAATACCAGCTCGCTCTGACAACCTGTGTTGCTCGCTATGCCAGAAACAGTCTGTGCAAAAATGTTGTCTCCTATAAAGGAGAACAGCATAAACGTTAAAAATAAAGTAATTTTTGTTTTCATAAAATGTCTTTTTCAGTAAACAAATATTTCCAAAATTTCATGAGTCATTAACTGACTATAAAGTAGCATGGTCGTATTTATTGTTTTTAATTTTCTGAATTTTAAATAATTAGAGCTTAAAAGATAAGCGGGCGCAAAATTCATTTTAATTGAAATGGATTTTATTCCTTAAAAGATTTAAAACTAACAGATTAAGACAATTATTAAAGTTTGGGCATACAAGAAAAAAAAATACGACTAATAAATGTAAAGAACACAAAGCCAGTAAAAAATTATACTGTCTCTATTTGTGAAAATAAACTTTAAAGATAAAGGAGATTGTTGATTAGGGCTTGTAGTGAAGATGTGAGGCTGTAAATTATATTTTAATTTACATTTAAATGTAATTTGTAAGAATATGATTTTAGTTCTTATTTGATATAAAAGTACTGTTTTTTAGTTATTTAGCAAATTTTTTACAGTTTTTTTTTAAATTGTATTCTAAAATAATCATGTCTTTTGTAATTTATTCAATGAAGAATTTAATTATGTATAAAGTATTGAAGTAAAAGATAATACTTAAGAATTGTAAGAAAGCCAAGTCGCTTTGTAGTGAATTTAAAAAAAAGGTTGAAATAGAACTAGAAATTAAAAGTGACTAATCCAAGTCCACAAAACTTTGCGAACTGTGCAGTTTCTGTTTTATTTTTTTTCTCTTAACATGGTTTCTAAGTAATATGTGATAATGGAGGGATTTGAATCCTAGGCTGTTAAATGAAAAAGGTTATTCGCTTTGGCGAATAACCTTTTGTGACCCGACTGGGGCTCGAACCCAGGACCCCATCATTAAAAGTGATGTGCTCTACCAACTGAGCTATCGAGTCTGTTTTTTCTCTTACGAGGGTGCAAATATAAGTACTTATTTAGCTTTATAAGCCTTTTTTTAAATGAATTTTGCAATAAATTTTAAGCATTGTTGTAAAAGTCTATATTACAATATGATATGCTTTATTTTTTTTTGTGACCACGGTGGGATTTGAACCCACACGCCCTTACGAGCACCACCCCCTCAAGATGGCAAGTCTACCGTTTCTCCACGTGGCCTAAAATAAAAAAGGTCATTCGCCATGGCGAACAACCTTTTGTGACCCGACTGGGGCTCGAACCCAGGACCCCATCATTAAAAGTGATGTGCTCTACCAACTGAGCTATCGAGTCAATGCTCTCAAGAAATTTAATTTGTTAATCACAAAATTTGTGACCCGACTGGGGCTCGAACCCAGGACCCCATCATTAAAAGTGATGTGCTCTACCAACTGAGCTATCGAGTCATTTAATTTCTTGAATGCGGGTGCAAATATAAGGAGTTTATTTTGAAGTTTCCAAGCAAATTTATTATAAATTTGTCTTTTTTTTGGAAAAATTTCCAATCGCTTAGTTTATAAGGTTTTATTAGTATGAAGAAAATTGTATTGTTAGGTTATATGGGTCGCGGAAAGTCGACAATTGCCCAAAATTTGTCAAAAATCACAAATATTCCGTTCTTAGATTTGGATAAAATTATCGAAGAAAGAGCAAAAATGTCCATAAATGAAATTTTTGAGAAGCATGGAGAGATCTATTTTCGAAAATTAGAACACCAAATTTTTGTCGAATTACTGCAATCTGAAGAAAATAACATTATCGGATTAGGAGGAGGAACTCCGTGCTATGCTAATAATCATGAATTGCTAAAAGGAGACGACGTTGCTTCTATTTATTTAAAAGCATCAATTGATACTTTATATAATAGATTAGTATATAATAAGAGCAAGCGTCCTTTAATAGCTAATATGAATGAAGAAGAGATGAAAGAATTCATCGCGAAACATTTATTCGACAGAAGCTTTTATTACAATCACGCGCAGCATAAAGTTTCGGTAGATGATAAGTCTGTCGAAGAAACGGTTCAGGATATTTTGAAGATTTTAGCTTAAAGAAGCATAATCGCCGTTTTCAGAATCGAAAACAACTTGAACGTGCTCCAATAATGAAGTTGAAAGGGAAATTCCTTTAAAATCTGCTTTTACAGGATATTTTTTATGATTTCTGTCCACAAGAACCGCTGTCTTGAATTTTTTAAGCGGAACGTCTAAGAAATGACGGACAGCGTAGATTAATGTAGTTCCTGAGTTCAGGACATCGTCAACCAGTACTAATCCTTTGTTTTTATATTCTTCAGGGCTTAATGAAGTTTGTATTGCGTCCTGTGGATTTTGTTTGTTTACTCTTACTTCGCAGATGGAAACTTTTAAAGTCGATATACTGCTTAGTGCTGTTGCGATTTTTTCGGCAAAAACATATCCATTTGAAGCAATGCCGGCAATAATAACTTCTTCTTCGTTTACGAATGTTTCGTAGATCTGATAAGCGATGCGTTTTATTTTGTGTTCGACTTCTTGATTGGTTAAGATAATGTTACTGCTCATAATTTATTTTTTTTGCTAATATAATTAATTAAAATTCCAATATTTAAAATCCAAATTCCAATTTAGAAAATTCAAATTCCAAATTTTAAATCTCAAATTCCGAAATTGATTTTTTGATTTAGGAATTTATGTGTTAGTAAGTTTTTGGAGTTTGGAATTGAAAATTAGAAATTTATTCCGTTTCCTCTTCATCAAAAATTTCATTTCCGTATTCGTCGATATCCCTTCTGTCCTTTTTAGTTGGACGGCCTGTGCCGCTTTTTCGGTAATGTTCTTTCGATAATTTTAATAACTCTAAATGCGCGTATGCTTCTGGTGGCGTTTCGTTTTTACGGTAAATATCAACCAATTTTGCGCCGACTCGACTTTCTGGAATGTCTAGCACTGTTATAATTTGTGTAATTTGATCTTTTCTAAAAGTAATTCGGTCCGTAGGGAAAACTTCTTTTGAGGGTTTTGCAACCTGCCCATTTACAGTGATATGATTCTTTTTACAAGCTTCAGTAACCATGTTTCTAGTCTTGTAATATCGAACGCACCACAAGTATTTATCTATTCTCATAATTTTTCTAAAATCCAAGTTAAATTCTTTACAAAAATAAATCAATATTGTATCTTGCGCACCTAAAAAAATCATAATAATGAATAAATTTAAATATTATTTTGTTTTATTGCTGGCAGTTGTTGCTGTCGTTTCTTGTAATAAAAAGGATGATGATGAGGTAGTTGTTACTCCAGTACGAGATTATGCAGAGCAGTATAAAGCAGATAATGACTCGATTGAAAAATATTTAAAAACAAATTTTATTACAGTAACGCCAAATTTTGATGTTACTATTTCGAAAATTACAGATCCGACAACACAAACTTCTATTTGGGACCAGACTACTTATCCATTAGAGCATAGAGATGTTTACAGTCGTGATGTTACTTATAGAGTGTATTATTTAACTTTAAGAAAAGGAGTTGGAGAATCACCATGTAATTTTGACAGTGTTTCTGTTTCTTATACAGGAACCCTTTTTGATGGAACCCAGTTTGATAGTTCTTATGGTTTAGTACGTAATTTAGATCTAGATATTTATTCAGCGCGACCAACAATTGACGGATGGGGAGAAATTATGCCGAAGTTTGGAGTTGGTACTGAGAATCCTGCTGGTGCAGATGGAACTATTACTTATGATAATTATGGTGCTGGAGTAATGTTTTTGCCTTCAGGGCTTGCTTATTATGCTTCGTCTCCGAGTGGTATTCCGGCTTATTCACCTTTAACTTTTAGTTTTAAATTGTTTGCTCTAAAGAGATCAGATAGTGAGTATATTGTTTCAGGTGGATCTAAAGTAGTATTAGGAGATGGTGTGCCAACTTATTTAGAAGATATTAATGGTGATGGCTATTTATATGATCAAAGAGATACGGTTAGGTTTCCTAACTTGCCAAAAGAACTAATCGATGATACTGATGGAGATGGAACTCCTGATTTTTATGATTTTGATGATGATGGCGATGGCTACACAACAAGATTCGAAATTACGAAACCAGCTGATGCTCCTGTAACAGGAATTAGCTTATATTATCCATATGATCCAATTCCAGATAATCCTGCTACGCCAAATGTAGATGAAAGTGAAATATGGGGTATTCCTGCTTTCTCAGCAACAGGAAATCCAGATTATACTTCACCGGGCAGATTAAGAATCCATGTTGATAAAGATCATCACTCGGCTAAATAAATAAAGAAAATAAAAAATATTAAAGCCTCGTAAGTATATTTACGAGGCTTTTTTTATGCAAATCGTCTTTAGTAGGACGATAGTTGATCAATAAAAAAACCTCGAAATGTGAATTTCGAGGTTTTTTTATAAGTAAGAAAATCTAAAAATTATTTTCTTTTAATAACTCTTTCTACAGCTTCAACAATTGCTTGGTTGTTTAATTTGTATTTGTTCATTAATTGCTCTGGAGTTCCTGATTCACCAAAACTATCTTGTACAGCTACAAATTCTTGAGGAGTTGGATTGTTTAAAGCTAATACTCCTGAAATGCTTTCTCCAAGACCTCCAAGGTAGTTGTGCTCTTCTGCAGTAACAACACATTTAGTTTTTGCTATCGATTTTAGAATAGCTTCTTCATCAAGAGGTTTTATAGTGTGAATGTTGATTACTTCGGCAGAAATTCCTTTTGCTTCAAGAGCTTCTGCGACAACAAGCGCTTCCCAAACTAAGTGTCCAGTAGCAACAATTGTTACGTCAGTTCCTTCGTTTAATAAAATTGCTTTTCCAATTACGAATGGTTCGTCAGCAGGAGTAAAGTTAGGTACAACTGGACGTCCGAAACGTAAATAAGCAGGACCATGGTGATCTGCCAATGCAATCGTAGTCGCTTTAGTCTGATTGTAATCGCAAGTGTTGATTACAGTCATTCCTGGCAACATTTTCATTAAACCAATATCTTCTAAAATTTGGTGAGTTGCTCCGTCTTCTCCTAAAGTTAAACCAGCGTGAGAAGCACAAATTTTTACGTTTTTGTCTGAGTAAGCAACAGATTGACGAATTTGATCGTAAACTCTTCCTGTAGAGAAGTTAGCGAAAGTTCCTGTAAAAGGAATTTTTCCGCCGATTGTTAAACCTGCAGCAATTCCAATCATGTTCTGCTTCTGCGATTCCGATTTGGAAAAAACGCTCGGGGTGATTTTTCTTGAAATCATCAAATTTTAATGATCCAATTAAATCAGCGCATAATGCTACTACATTTTCATTTTTTTGACCTAGTTCAGTCATTCCCGCTCCAAAACCTGAACGAGTATCTTTGCTTCCTGTATTTTCGTATTTTTTCATTTTTGTTTTTTTGCTTTAGGCAATAGGCTTTAGGCAATAAGCTCATGGCTTACTGCTTATAGCATAAAGCTTTTTTTAATAGTCGATTTGATCTGCAGAATAATTTTGAGCTAAAGCATTTTTCAATTGCTCATCGTTTGGAGCTTTACCATGCCAAGCGTGTGTGTGCATCATAAAGTCAACTCCATTACCCATTTCTGTGTGTAATAAAATACAAACAGGTTTTCCTTTTCCTGTTCTTGATTTTGCATCATTTAATCCTGCAAGGATTGCGTCGATATTATTTCCTTCTGCAATTTCGATAACGTCCCAGTCAAAAGCTTCGAATTTAGCGCGAAGACTTCCCATTGGTAAAACTTCATCAGTTGTTCCGTCAATTTGTTTTCCGTTAAGGTCTACTGTTGCGATTATATTATCTACTTTTTTAGCAGATGCGTACATAATTGCTTCCCAGTTTTGACCTTCCTGCAATTCTCCGTCACCGTGTAAAGTGTAAATTAAGTGATTGTCTCCGTTTAATTTTTTAGCCTGCAGCCGCTCCAAGAGCCACAGATAAACCTTGTCCTAATGAACCAGATGCAATACGAACTCCCGGTAAACCTTCGTGAGTTGTTGGATGCCCTTGCAAACGAGAATCTAATAATCTGAAAGTAGCAAGTTCTGAAATTGGAAAATAACCGGCGCGAGCTAAAACGCTATAAAACACTGGAGAGATGTGGCCGTTTGAAAGGAAAAAGATATCTTCTCCAATTCCGTCCATATCAAAACCTTCTTTGCGCTCCATAATGTTTTGGTAAAGAGTTACCAAAAATTCAGTACAACCTAAAGAACCACCTGGGTGACCTGAGTTGACAGCATGTACCATTCTAAGAATGTCTCTTCTTACTTGGATCGTTAAATCGCTTAATTGTTGTGTGTTAGGCTTCATTTATATGTAAAATTTTAAACTGTAGCAAAAGTAATTGTTATTTTGCGGGGAGACAAATGATTTTCTGCTTTAGTTTGTTTCAATTGTTAAATTTTTGTAGTCTTTTTTAATTGATTTTAGAAAAAAGTATGAAATGTATATTCTGTATAAAAGTTTTGCCACAGATTTCACGAATTAACTTGATTAAAAAATCTATGCTAATCTGTGAAACCTGTGGCAAAAAAAAAAATTAAAGCAATTTTAATTAGTATCGCTTTCGCTATAGAAATTATTTTCTTCATCTTCTGAACCAATGTCTTCCTGTTCATCATCAAGTTCTGATCCTGGAACATCTAAGTCGTTTCCAAGTTTATCGCTGTTTTGTTTCCATTCGTGATTGTTATCTTGATTGATGATTCTTTCGCCGGAAATGCCTTCTGGATCAATGTCTTCTAATTTTTCTTCCTGATTGTAAATATCTTCGTTTGCTGGATAATCTAAATTTTCCAGATTTCTTTCGATTTGTTCATCCTTAATATCGTCTAAACGTTCTGCTGGATCTCTTTCTTCTGAATTTATCATGATTTCTATTCTTTTAAAATTGATAATAATTGTCTTTTTATTTCATTTAAAATTAAGAAATAATGAAGCAGTTCCGTTACATATTACTAATCTGATTGTTGTAGTTTTTACATTTGATTTCTTCTGAGATTTTATTCTTATTGGAGATCATTAGACTTCGTTTGAAGTGCAGTCGCTAAAGTTGGAGATCTTAGAATTTTAAGGTTTTACATTTTAAGTTAATTTTAATCAATATCTAATTTTCTAATTGACAAATTATCTAATTAAATTTCTCTGAAATTAAACTATCTTTGCCGTCCCGAACAATCGGGAGAAAAAAGAAACAGATGAAGTTTGATTTATTACAAAAAGATCCGCAGTCTAAAGCGAGAGCGGGAAGTATTACTACTGATCACGGAGTTATAGAAACTCCTATTTTTATGCCTGTTGGAACGGTTGCATCTGTAAAAGGTGTACATCAGCGTGAATTAAAAGACGATATAAATCCTGATATTATTCTTGGAAATACCTACCATTTATATTTACGTCCGCAGACTGAAATTCTTGAAAAAGCGGGAGGATTGCATAAATTTATGAATTGGGATCGTAATATTTTGACTGATTCTGGAGGTTATCAAGTATACTCTCTTTCAAATAATAGAAAAATTAAGGAAGAAGGAGTGAAGTTCAAGTCGCATATTGACGGTTCTTATCACTTTTTTACACCAGAAAATGTAATGGAAATTCAGCGTACCATAGGTGCTGATATTATCATGGCTTTTGATGAGTGTACGCCTTATCCTTGTGATTACAGATATGCCCAAAGATCGATGCATATGACGCACCGCTGGTTGGACCGTTGTATTAGTCATCTGGATAAAGTGCCTTATAAATATGGATATGAACAAACATTTTTTCCAATTGTTCAAGGAAGTACTTATAAAGATTTACGACGCCAGTCGGCTGAATATATTGCGAATTCAGGTCAGCAGGGAAATGCAATTGGCGGACTTTCGGTTGGTGAACCAGCAGAGGAAATGTATGCTATGACAGAAGTTGTCTGCGAAATTTTACCAGAAGACAAACCTCGTTATTTAATGGGAGTTGGAACTCCGATAAATATTTTAGAAAATATTGCGTTAGGAATTGATATGTTCGACTGTGTAATGCCAACTCGTAACGCAAGAAACGGGATGTTATTTACAGCAAACGGAACCATCAACATCAAAAATAAAAAGTGGGAAGCAGATTTTTCTCCAATTGATGAAATGGGACATACTTTTGTGGATACAGAATATACAAAAGCTTATCTACGTCACTTATTTGTCGCCAATGAATATTTAGGAAAACAAATTGCAACCATTCATAATCTTGGCTTCTATATGTGGTTGGTTCGTGAAGCTAGAAAACATATCTTAGCAGGCGATTTTAGACCATGGAAAGAAATGATGGTTAAAAATATGAGTCAAAGACTTTAAAAATAGGTTTATTCGTTTAATCGTTTATTCGGTTAAACGATTTGAACAAATAAACGATTAAACTTTATGCTGTCAATAATAGATAAATACATCTTAAAAAGATATCTGGGGACTTTCTCTGTTATCTTGCTTTTGTTTGCGCCAATTGGAGTTGTTATTGATGTTTCTGAAAAAGTGAATAAGATGCTGGAAAACAAGATTCCGTTTTGGGATATTGCCTTCTATTATTACAATTTTACGATCTATTTTATTAACTCACTTTTTCCGATATTCTTGTTTTTGTCGGTAATTTGGTTTACGTCAAAACTGGCAAATAATACCGAGATTATTGCAATTTTGAGTTCGGGAATTTCTTTTACCCGTTTCTTGCGTCCTTATATTATTGGAGCAACAATTGTTTCGCTTTTTGTATTGTTAATGGGATTTTTTATTGTGCCTGCGGCGAGTGAAGGCTACAATAATTTTAGATATACCTATTTAAAAGGAAATGGGAAAGAGCTCATGCGGGGTGAAAACACCAATGTTTACAGACAAATTAATGATCACGATTTTATATTTGTAAACAGTTTTAATGAAGAATCTAAAACGGCTTTTAATTTTGCATTAGAGCATTTTGAAAAAGAAAAATTGACCTATAAAATTACGGCAAGCCGTATTAAATGGGATCCTAAAAAAGAAGATTTATATTTTATACGATTACACCAAAAGAACAGTTGGCGAATTGAATGACGTGATCGAAAAATCTCCAGAAAAAAACATCGCTTTTAAGTTTGAACTAGCAGATTTAACGCCTGTTGTTTATATAGCAGAAACACTGACTTTAGGTAAATTATACGATTTTATTGAAAAAGAAAGAAAAAGAGGTTCTGGAAATATCAATACCTATTTAGTTGTTCTTTATAAAAAATACAGTGTACCTGTCTCAGCGTTTATTTTAACGATTATTGCGGTTTCGGTTTCTTCTATGAAACGACGCGGCGGAATGGGGACTAACTTAGCAATTGGAATTGCAATTGCTTTCTCATTTGTGTTTTTTGACAAAATATTTGGTACACTTGCCGAAAAATCTACTTTCTCACCTTTATTAGCTGTTTGGTTTCCAAATATTGTTTTCGGAATCTTGGCGGTTTACTTATTACGCAATGCGAAACGATAATTTAAAAAGTTATTTAAATCTTCACTTAATTGTTTTTATCTGGGGTTTTACAGCCATTTTAGGCGCTTTAATTACTATTGATGCCGAAAATCTGGTCTGGTTTAGAATGTTATTGGCAGGGATTTTTCTTGGAGGCTTTATTGTTTTTAAAAAGCAGTCTTTTCAAGTTCCAATCAAAGAATTTTTTAAACTGATTTTTGTTGGATTATTAATTGCACTGCATTGGATTTTCTTTTTCAAGGCAATTCATGTTTCAAATGTTTCCATTACGCTATCCATATTTTCGTTAGGCGCTTTTTTTGCCTCTTTATTGGAACCTTTATTCTACGGACGAAAAGTATTATGGTACGAAGTTTTCTTTGGACTTATTATTATCGCAGGTTTAGGATTAATTCTTCAAGTAGAAATAAAATATCTTCAAGGTGTTTATTTTGCTTTGGCATCCATAATTTTGGGGGTTTTATTTACCTTGATGAATGGAAAATTAATTGCCGATCATGAACCTTCAGTAATCACATTTTACGAGTTTGGCGCCGGCGTATTTTTTATTACTATTTACTTTCTTTTTCAAGGAAAATTTACCGCGGATTTCTTCACTATGTCATTGAATAACTGGGTGTTGTTGTTGGTTTTGTCTTCAATTTGTACCGCTTATGCTTTTACGGCTTCTGTAAAAGTGATGCAGAAATTAACACCTTACACAGTAATGTTAACTACTAATTTAGAGCCTGTTTACGGAATCGTTTTGGCGTACTTTATATTAGGAGGAAAAGAAAAAATGAGTGTCGAATTTTACGTAGGAGCAGTTATAATTATCATAACAGTTATTCTAAATGGTGTTTTCAAACATTATCAGAATAAGAAACAAAACTTGTAATAGTTTACTTATTTTTAAATTGCATTTTTATACTTTAAATAACAATTAACTTCGCCAATGATATAATATTTTTATATTTGCGGTTCGATTTACAAACAAAATTCAAAAATCCATGGAATATTTAGATTTTGAGCTTCCAATTAAAGAACTTGAAGAACAGTTAGAAAAGTGCGTTATTATTGGAAAAGAATCTGACGTTGATGTAACGCCGACTTGCAAGGAAATCAACAAAAAATTAGTAGAGACTAAAAAAGAAATATATAAAAACCTTACTGCTTGGCGAGCGTGTACAATTGTCAAGACATCCAAATAGACCTTACACTTTAGATTATATTAAAGCAATTTGTGGAGATACTTTTTTAGAACTTCACGGAGACAGAGGTTTTAAAGATGATAAAGCTATGGTTGGCGGTCTTGGTAAAGTAAACGGACAATCGTTTATGATTATCGAGCTGACAAAAGGTTTTAATACTAAAACACGTCAATACCGTAATTTTGGTATGGCTAATCCAGAAGGATACCGTAAAGCTTTGCGTTTAATGAAAATGGCAGAGAAATTCGGAATTCCAGTTTTGACTTTAGTAGATACTCCAGGTGCATATCCAGGACTTGAAGCGGAAGAAAGAGGACAGGGAGAAGCTATTGCAAGAAATATTTTCGAAATGGTTCGTCTTCAAGTGCCAATTATTACTATAATTGTTGGTGAAGGTGCTTCAGGTGGAGCTTTAGGAATTGGTGTTGGAGACAAAGTATATATGTTAGAAAATACTTGGTATTCTGTAATTTCTCCAGAATCTTGCTCTTCTATTTTATGGAAAAGCTGGGAATACAAAGAACGTGCGACAGAAGCATTAAAATTGACTTCTTCTGATATGAAAAAACAAAAATTAGTTGATGATGTGATCCCTGAACCATTAGGAGGAGCGCACTACGACCGTGAAACAACTTTTAAAACGGTTGCAGAATACATCACTAAAGGATATAATGAATTAAAAGACTTATCAACAGCCGACTTAATTGCCCAAAGAATGGACAAATACAGTAATATGGGCGAGTATAAAGAGTAAATTCATACAAAGAGACTTAAAATCCGAAGCCTTACCGTTTCGGATTTTTTTTTGGTTATGAACAAATCAGGATAATTTATAAACAATTAATAGTTATAACTCGATAGCAGATTTTTTTTAAATTTTGCTACTTTCGCTATATGGAAAATTTCAAAAACTTAAACCCCGTAAAGGTTGACAAAACTACAATTATCAACTTAGAAAAAGGAAAATTGCCACCGCAAGCTCTTGATTTAGAGGAGGCTGTATTGGGAGCAATGATGATTGATAAAAAAGGGGTTGACGATGTAATTGACATTTTGCGGCCCGATGCTTTTTACAAAGATGCACACAAACATATTTTTGAAGCAATTTTACAGCTTTTTACCGAAACGCGACCAATTGATATCTTAACGGTTTCGTCTCAATTAAAGAAAAATGGAAAACTGGATGTTGCAGGGGGAGATTTTTATCTGATTCAGCTTACGCAGAAAATTGCATCGTCTGCGCATATCGAATTTCACTCTCGTATCATTCTTCAAAAATTTATTCAAAGAAGTTTGATTAGAATTTCTTCAGAAATTATTGAAGAATCGTATGATGAAAGTACAGACGTTTTTGATTTATTGGATAAAGCCGAATCTAAATTATACGAAGTAACACAAGGAAATATCAAGCGTAGTTCTGAAACTGCGCAGAGTTTAGTTTTACAAGCTAAAAAGAAAATTGAAGAGATTTCTAAAAAAGAGGGATTAAGTGGTGTAGAAACTGGTTTTACGAATTTAGACAAACTGACTTCTGGATGGCGACCGAGTGATTTAATTATTATAGCGGCCAGACCAGCGATGGGAAAGACAGCATTTGTACTTTCTATGGCCAGAAATATTGCTATCCAATTTGGACATGCAGTAGCATTATTCTCTCTAGAGATGGCATCTGTTCAGTTAATTACGAGGCTTATTTCTTCTGAAACAGGATTGTCATCAGAAAAATTGCGTACAGGTAAATTAGAGGCTCATGAATGGACAATGCTAAGTACTAAAGTAAAAGATTTAGAGAAAGCGCCTTTGTTTATTGATGACACACCTTCACTTTCTATTTTCGATTTAAGAGCAAAATGCCGTCGTTTAGCGTCGCAAGCATGGTATTAAAATTATCATTATAGATTATTTGCAGTTGATGACTGCGGGAGGAAATAATAAAGGAGGAGGAAATCGTGAGCAGGAGATTTCGACAATTTCCCGAAACTTAAAAGCTTTGGCAAAAGAGCTTAACGTTCCGGTTATTGCACTTTCTCAGTTGTCGCGTGCTGTAGAAACGCGTGGTTCCAGTAAACGACCTTTACTATCGGATCTTCGTGAATCTGGAGCAATTGAGCAGGATGCCGATATCGTTTCGTTTTTATATCGTCCAGAATATTACAAAATTGAGGAATGGGATGATGAAGAGGCTTCGCCAACTGCTGGACAGGCTGAAATTATGATTGCAAAACACCGTAATGGTGGTATTGAAAATATTCGTTTGAAATTTTTAGGACACTTAGGAAAATTTGATAATCTAGATGAATTTACGGGCGGTTATGATGATTTGCCGTCAAAAATGAATCATGACGATAATCCGTTTATTACTAATAATCTTCCTTCTGCAAATGAAGCTTTTGGAAGTAATTTGAATGACGACGATGACGACAGTGATGTTCCATTTTAATAAATCATAAAAGCCTTATTTTTAAGGCTTTTTTTATGTTTGGATGTTAATTTTTTTAATTAAAATCAGTAGTTTAGCCAAACCAATTGTAAACTATTAATTTTTTTAAATTATTAACCAATAACAAATTTAAATTATGAATGAAAAATTAAATCTTGGAAGTGTTGAAATACCATTGACCGAGGGTATAGAATGGGCAGACAAATATCGCAAAGACAGTCGCAACGGAAGAGGGAAGAAGAAGAAAAAGTAGACGGTTACTTAATTCCATTGGAAACCTTAAAATTAGTAATGGATCAAGATATTGAAGCAGTTCGTGCTTACAAAGGGATCAATAAGGCCGGAGAGCAAACTTTAATATTTGTAGGGGCAAAATGGGATTCTGAAAAGGAAATCTATGTTGACGTTTTCAAGAGTGAAGGCGACGAAGGCGGCTTAGGAGGCGCACCTATTGTTTACGATGGCGCACGCCCTGTTCCTCCTTATGGAGATCCTGATAGTCCATTAAATCCATAACAATGTTTGATTTAATTATATATTCGACTTACTGCATTTTATTGGCAGACTTTATATTATATACATATAGCTTTTTTCGAGAGAAAAAAGCTAGTGTTTTTTTTGTAAGTTATCTTGCCTTTTGTTGTGTATTGCAGTTTTCAATGGAAGTAATGTATCATTTTCGATTGAATAATTTATTTCTGGTCAATATTTTTATCATAGGTCAAATGATATTACTAGGACTGTTTTATAATTCATTATTCACTTTAAAAAGCCAAAAAAACTTTGTAAAAATAAGCCTGATTCTTGCGCTGGTAATATTAGGAGTTCAATTTGTGATGGATTGGAATCAGTTTTTACGTTTCAATTTGTTTGAGATAACTTTGACTTCTGTTTTAATTGTAGTCTTTGCCCTGATTCATTTTTACAATATGCTTACAGAAACTAGAAAATATTATTACTTCAATATTGGGGTTGTGTTTTATTTACTTACTAGTACGGTACTATTTCTAATTGGTAATTTAACCCATAATTTGAGTAAGGAGTTTAAATTCTTGAGCTGGGAGCTAAATGCAGTATTACTTGTTTTGTATTATTCTATCATTTTATATGAATGGAAATTTAGTTTTGTACCCAAAAAAAGAAAGATAAATTAGAATTATCTTAAAGTTATGAAAGTAAATTCACTTCCAGAAAAAGAAATTGTTGCGATTATCTTATACACCTCTCTTTTCTTCATGATTGTTGCGGTAGTTTTAATCGTGTTTTTTTACTTTTCTAGAAAAAAAATTATTCAAAAGGAGTTAGAGAAAAAAGATTTAATACTTCAATATCAAAAAGAGCAGTTACATGCCATAATTATTGCACAAGAAGAAGAACGAAAGAGAATTGCACAGGATCTTCATGATGATATTAGTTCAAAATTAAATATTGTTTCTTTGAATAGTCATTTACTGACAGCTCCAAACCTTACTGAAGCAGAAACTGCTGAAATAACAGAAAACATCATCAATCTAACGACTAAAGCATTAGATAACTCTAGAAAAATTGCCCATAATTTATTGTCGCCAGTTTTTGAGAAATTTGGTTTAAACGCTGGGATAGAAGAATTATGCGAAGAATTTGAAAGTAGTAAATCTGTAAAAACACATTATAAAAACGAGATCGATTTTGACGATAATGATATCGATCGACATTTACATGTTTTTAGAATTTTACAAGAGCTTATGAATAATTCGCTTCGACATGGAAAAGCAACAGAATTATGGATCTCCTTTGCTAATAAAGATGGGGTTAATATTTGCGATTATGAAGATAATGGAGTTGGTTTTGATAGTTCGAATGATGAAAATCAAAAAGGCTTGGGAATGAAAAATATTGACAGCCGTATATCGTTTTTAGAAGGAACCATAAATATTACATCTGAAATAAATAACGGAATTGTAGTGAATTTTACTTTTTAATTTAAAATTTACACTAAAGTAAGGTTTTTAGTCAATAAAATAAGGTGATTTAAGCTTTTTCTAAATCATATTTCGTAAATTCGGCACACCAAACCAAACGACCAAAATCAAAGTAAGATGAATGCTTGCTATTAAAATTGCCTTAGTAGATGATGAAATTTTGTTTCGAAAAGGAATTTCTTTTTTACTACAAAGAGAAGAAAATATTGACATCATTTTTGAAGCTTCAAACGGAGATGAACTTATTTCTCTGTTAGAAAAAAACGAAGTAAAACCCGATATCATTATAATGGATTTAAAAATGCCGGTATTAAACGGTGTTGAAGCCACAAAAATTATTAGAAAATCATATCCTGATATTAAGATAATAGCTTTGACTAGTTATGATACAAAATCATTTATAGCCAATATGATTCAGGTAGGTGCCGTTGCTTACTTAATAAAAAATACTACTCCAAAAGATCTTATTCTCACTATCAATGAAGTAGCTTCAAAAGGATTTTATTACAACGAAAGTGTTTTAAAAACAATTCAGGACACAATAGTTTCTCCTAAAAATTCAAAAGGCGGTTTAGAAACTAATTTTCTTTCGCCCCGCGAGGTCGAAATACTGCGACTGATCTGCCAGCAGAAAACAACTGCGGAAATTGCAGACCATCTTTTTTTAAGTCCGAGAACTATAGAAGGACACCGAAATAATCTGCTCCTTAAAACAGAATCACGAAACATTGCTGGCTTGGTTGTGTATGCGATTCAAAATGATCTAGCGGTTTTAACAATCTAATATAATTATGCTGTCAAAAATTGAATTGACAAAACATAATATAAGATGATTGTGAGCACTAAAACGCATAAACCTATTTTTTGAATTATATTCATACCCTTTTCTTGATTATTACTATCATTAAACTTCATGGCGGTTGTTTTTTTATACATTTGATTAGTTTTATGACCTGGGATAGCAAATGTATATAGAATATTCTGCCATACTATAGGTGTTTTCACCTGTTTTTTTCAATATTGTAAATCAGGTATTTACCCCTGTTTTTACATTTAACATTCTATTAAGTTATAAAAGATTCTAAGCATTCTTTTTTTTGGCTCTTCCTTTATATCTTTACTAAAATAATTTTCGGATGAATAGAAGTTTATTCTACATTTTTATACTATTAATTACATTTAATGCTCGAGCATCGTTTATCTTACTTCCGATGGACGAATCCACGCGACAAAATCATTTAAAAGCTTACGACATAACATATTGGTGTTTAAGCAGAGATTATAAAGCAAGCTGGCTTTTAAATTATCGCGACGGATCTTTCCTGTCGCCGGATGCCGAGGAAATAAGAAAGGAATGTAAAATTAGAGGAGTTAGTTTTGAAGTTATTTCAGACAGTGAACAAGCTTCGATTTTAAATGAAATTTCAAGTCCTTCTCAAAATATGGAATCAGTAATTTTGGAAAAAGCGCCAAAAATTGCTGTATACACACCAAAAGGAAAACAACCTTGGGACGATGCCGTAACACTAGTTTTGACTTACGCTGAAATTCCGTTTACGCCAATATATGATGAAGAGGTTTTAAGTGATCAGCTTTTATTATACGATTGGCTTCATCTTCACCATGAAGATTTTACGGGGCAATATGGGAAATTTTATGCGAGCATATAAAAATACGCCTTGGTATATTGATCAAAAAAAGGATGCCGAAGCATTAGCCGCAAAATTAGGATATGAAAAAGTATCTCAGGAAAAGGGAGCTGTAGCCAAGAAAATCAGAGATTTTGTTGTTGGCGACGGATTTATGTTTGCCATGTGTTCTGCAACGGATAGCTTTGATATTGCTCTTGCCGCAGATGGAGTTGATATCTGCGAGACTATGTTTGACGGTGATCCTAGCGAATCAAATTACCAATCGAAATTAAATTATACTAATTCTTTTGCTTTTAAAAACTTTACTTTGGAAAGAAAACCTGAGGTCTACGAATTTTCAGATATCGATATGACGACGAAAAGACGTATTATGATGGATAAAGATTATTTTTCTTTAATGGAATTCTCTGCCAAATGGGATCCAATTCCGAGTATGCTCTGCCAAAATCATACACAATTGGTAAAAGGTTTTATGGGACAGACAACTTCATTTGATACTTCATTGATAAAATCAAACGTATTAATTATGGGAACTTGTGAATTAAATGGCGAGTCAAGATATATTCATGGTGAAAAAGGAAAAGGTATGTTTACTTTTTTTGGAGGACATGATCCAGAAGATTTTCAGCATCAGGTTGGAGACCCGCCAACTGTTTTAGATCTGCATCCTAATTCTCCAGGTTACAGATTGATTCTGAACAATGTGTTGTTTCCTGCGACTCGAAAAAAGAAACTTAAAACCTAGTTTAAAGAGAATTCAAACCAAATAGGAATATGATCAGAAACTTTTCTGGCACTTTGAAGAGAATCAAAATCTTCATAAAATTTAATAACCCCAGAATTGATCATTTTTAAAGTAGAAGTTTTGTAAAATATATTGTCAAACTCAGAGGCAAGACAAACATTATTTTTGCACTTTTGTTTTAGGGTAGTTTTTTGATTTTTTAAAACAGAAGCATATCCCATTCCTTTTAATGGATTAAAAACAGAATGTTTCTCTGGGCAATTGAAGTCTCCTAAGAAAATCAAATTTAGACTTGGATATTCGTTTGGTAGAAATTTAAAATATTTGATTTCGGTTTCAGGCTGTTTCTTTTTGGTAATAGCATGAAAATTAACTAGAGTTATCGTTTTTTTATTGATTTCGAAAGTACCAAAATAAGGTTCGCGATCAATTTCTAAGTTATATTTTTTTCTCAAGCCACGGCTTATTTTTCAATTTGACTTTATTTGTCTTCCAAATAAAAGCATATCGTTCCGTTTTATAACTGCTTGCTCGATGTGGGATCGCTAATGCTGTAGTCCCATTTTGCCCCTTTTTCATTAAGCAAGTCTACTAATTTAGCAACAGACTGAGCGTCGCCGTATCCAGCAACTACTTCTTGAATGGCAATTATATCGTAAGCAGTAATTTTTTTAGCAATATAATTTAACTCAACAGCAGATTTTGATTTGCCAAAGTTCTCTATATTCCAAGATAAAACTTTGGTTTGTGCAAATGATAAAAGTGTAAATAATAGTAGGAGAGGGCTGAGAACGTTTTTCATGTAAAATTAAAAATGAAATCAAATATAGTTATTTCCTATATTATTCGTTTCAGGCCTTTATTGAATTATTTAGTGCTTTTTGTATCTGTTTTTTAAGGCAGTGCCAATAATTATAATTTGTAAAACTAGGAGTGCTGGAATAAAAATTATTTTCCAATCAATTTCCAGCCAGCCTGTTTTTTCAGAAACAAAAGCAAAGCTTATCGATAAAAAAAGACAAAGAAACATTGTTTTCATAATAATTTTATTTTGGATTGTATTAATTTTTGTAAATACAAAAATTGCTTTATTTTTTGGTCTCATTCGGTTAATAGGTTTTACAAATTTAAAACTATCAAACATGCAATCCTTACGGGATTCCGTAAAGCCATTAAATTAAACTAGGCCAAAATCTTTCGCGATAGCAATTAAATGGACATTATTATTAGCTTTAAAATATATTTTTAATTTATTTATTCTTTTCTCAATACTGCTCGTTCCGTTTGGAGTGATAGACAAATCTTTAAATTCTTTTGAAATGCTCTCTAAAATATACCCCTGTGACAGAAGTTTTAAAATAGAAATATCATAAGATTCGATTTCAATTAAAGCCTTATCATTAAAGCTGAAAGACAAATCAGATGAAAGTATTTTTTCCTCGTTTTTATACGTGCTTTCAATAGCATTTTTTAATTCTGTAATGCTGTTTCTTCCTTTAGAAACGTAAGCATTAATACCCAATTCATTAAAAAGAGTTTTAATTCTATAGCTTTTATCTTCTATCGAAAAAACAATTTTTTTTATTGCAGGCTGAACAGTGTTTACGGCTTCAATTAATTCATCTCCACAAGTTAAGTTTGCTTTTCTGTGATCCAGTTTAAAAGATAAATCAGTAATTAATAAATCATAGGGTTCTTTTTCAAACAGCGCTTTTTTTACTTTGAGTAAACCTTCATCACAATATTTTACATGATCAATCACTGGGATGTTAAGCTCTTCAAGAACTTGGATCACAGCAATACTGATACTGTCTAAATCTTCGGCAACCAAAACTTTTTTAAACATATTATTTAATCTTATATAGGAAATGTGAAACTTAATTTAAAACTTCGTTCTAAACTTTTGTCAAAATTAATAGTTCCTTTTATTGTTTTAATACGGTTTTCCACATTTTGTAGTCTTTTTTCTAAAATAATATTTTTAGAAGTAATTTCATTACTGTTATCGGTGTACGAAACAGCTAGATTTTTATTGGTTGATTTTACTATTATGCTTACTAAACTCGAGCTGTTAAATTTTTTCATGTTAAACAATAATTCTTGTAAAACGCGGTAAAGTATTATCTTCTTGTTTTTGTTAATTGCATCCCAAGCGATTGTATCAAAACCGTTTAATAATATATTTACATCTTCTGTTTTATATTCTGAAATCATTTCTTTCAAAGCAGAAACATATCTATAATCGATAGGGATTTTGCTATTTTCTCTTGAAATGTTTCTCGTTTTTAAATAAATATTATTGAGCTTATCCAATAGTTTTTCCTTATTTTCTTTATCCTCTAGATCATTATCTTCAGCAAATAATAAAGTTTGAAAAACATCTGAATTAAGTTCATTGTGCAGTTTGTTGGAAATTCTCATTTCACTTTTAAAAATGGCATCATCTTTTTCTCGTTTACTTTTAGAAGTGATATGAAATATTAAAAAAAGTAATATTAAAACACTTAGAGATATTACTACATAAGAAATGTAACTTCTATTTTTTTGTCTTTGCGACTGTAAATCGTTCTCTGCTTTTTGAGTTTTAAGTTCGAGATTTTCTTCTTTATCTTTTTTGAAATGAAATTGTATGGTAGAAGATTGATTTTTGGTTATTTTATGGGCGTCATGTATGCTGTCAGTTAACTTAAGATAAATCTTTACATATTTTTTTAGATTTTCACCATCCTCAGCTTCAATTACCTCGCCCAAAGAATTTATTTGATTGGATATTGAATTTGCTTTACATGCAGAAATATATCCATTCATCGCATGATATTTCTTTAATTCTGGATTATTGTATTTTTTGTAATACAAATAAAGAGCATGATAACAACCAATTAATTCAAAATTATCATTTGTTTTAAGAGTTATTTCCAGACTTTTAGTAAGATTATCCAAAGCTTGTTTTTCATGATTTCCTAAACGTAGATAGCAAAGCCCAAGATTATACAATACTGCAGAATATTGAATTTCGGAATTTACAGCATCGGTTTTATCTTCGGTTTTTTTCTTAGCTAATGGTTCTAGTAAATTTATCGCTTCCAAATATTTTTTCTGTGCATGTAAATGAAGGCAATATCACATTTAATTTGTGCTTTTCGAAATTGAGATATGGCAATTTTTAATGCTTTTTTATGATAGAATAGCGCATTGTCGTTATCATAAGTATTATAATAGTTATTAGCTGTTATGTTATACACGATTTGAGAGAGCCTTGGTTTTGATGTATATTTTAAATACGGAAGTGTTTTTGTAAGTATATTTTCAGTCGCCATAATAATCACCACTTCTTTGTAAAATAAACCCTATTTGTGATAATGAATAAACATATTGATTTGCGTAATCTATTTTAGGATTGCAAAGCAATTGCGCTTTATTAAAATAAAAAATTGCACTGTCATATTCTGAGACATGATTTAGACTGTCTCCTTTTTTTACCATTTTGTATATAGCAGTGGTATTATCTGTGTTCTTAATATAGATTTGTTTTTTTATCACAGGATAATATAGACAAAACCACAGCTAACAGCGCAAAGCAGTTTAATATAAGACTAGTTTGAAGATAAGAAAATATATTTTTCATCTTACAAAGGAAATTTAATAAACACCTTAAATCCTTTTCCTAAATCAGATTCGATATTGATTTTACCTTTTATGGCAAGAATCCTATTCTCAATATTATGCAGTCCATTTTTTAAAACCATTTTGGTAACATCAATTCCTTTACCGTTATCAGTGTAATTGATTGTAATGTCCTTGTTCGTCTCTTTAAAAATAATGGCAACCAAACTGGCTTCACTGTGTTTCTTCATGTTTACCAGTAACTCCTGTATCGCTCTGTAAATTGCTGTTTTCTTTGCTTTATCTATTTCATGCCAGGATATTGTATCCAAGCCATTAATTAAAAGATTTATATTTGGAGTATTAAACCCAGAAATCATTTCTTTAATTGATAAAACATAATTTCCATCTGTACTAATTGTACAGTTTTCTCTGGCGATATCTCTTGTTCTGGAATAAATAGTGTCTAAACTATTTAATAACTGTTCCTTGTTTTCAAGTAAAGACAAGTTTTTGTTTTCAGCAAAAGCCATTGTGTGGTAAATATCATTAGCTAATTCATCATGAAGTTTTTTTAGAAATTCTTGTTTCGCTGTTGTAAGCGACTTCAATTTTGTCACGATTTGCTTTAGAGGTTAAATAATAATATAGAATTAATATCAGGCATAAACTCAAGATAACTATAATATATGAGATAATATTTCTATTTTTTTGTCTCTCAAGATCCAATTCATTTTCTGCCTTGTGGGCTTTCAGCTTTAGATTTTCTTCTTTTTTCACGTTTAGAGTCATACTTAATTTTTGCAAATTGATTTTTTGCTTTCTGTCTTACTTCATCAATACTGTCCGATAATCCAATGTAAAGGTTCGAGTACTCTTTTAATTCATTGTTATTGCTGTTGTTAATTATCATTTTTAGGGCTGAAAGCCTGCCGTCGATATAGTTGATTTTACTATATTCTTTATAGCTTAAAAGAATGTATTTTTTAGATAAAGAAAGATCTCTTTGTTGATAGAATTCAGCTAGATGCATGTAACTTTTTCCCAAGCCGAAAGGATTTTGAGCATCCTGCCTTACTTCTAAAGCTCTATTCATATAGTCCAGTCCTTTTTTTAGGAGCGTCTATTTTAAAATAACAAAAACCAATGTTGTCCAATAAAGAACCGTAAATATCCTTGTCTTTAATTATTTCATCTTTTGTTTCTAAAGGCAGAAAAATAGTAAGCGCTTCGTAATATTTTTTTTCTTGAATAAGAGCAACTCCAATATTATTTTTAGTCGCCAGCTTTCTCCAGTTTTTTGTGTCTAATTGTAAAGCTTTTTCATTATATAATATAGCGCTCTTGTAATCGTACGTATCCAGGTAGTTAACGCTTAGCGTAACATATAAGTTCCAGGTGTGAAGTTGGTTTTTTACATATTTTGCATAAGGTAGTGCCTTTGTAATTGTGGCTTCGCTTCCTGCATAATCTCCGTGAGTCTGCTGGATAATCGCCATTCGGTTTAAAGTACTGATATAGTTTTCAGCATCCTTAATTGGAGAGCAGACAAAAATTGCTTCATTGTAATAGTAAAACGCACTGTCAAATTTATTGTTGTCAAACAAAGTGTCAGCCACAGCTATTAGTTTGTCGGCTTTAGCTTTGTTGTAGGCTTCTTTTTTGTTAGGAGAATTTCTCTTTTGGCAAGATAAAAGCGTTAATAATATGACAATTACATAAAATAATATTTGCGCTCTTTTTGGTATCATGCGCCAAAAATAAATATTTCTGGAAATCTCAAAAGAGTATATATACGGTATTTTCAATTATTTTCAAATTGAGTTTTTTTTGATTCTCATTTAGAGCTAAATACAAAAAGCCCTTTTAAACAAAGGGCTTTTGAATGTTTGAAGCTTGTAAAAATCTCCTTATAAAATTTAAACGGCTCTCAGTCCGGTTGTAATTGCAAGTCTGTTCCAAGAGTTGATTGTAATAATTGCTAAAATTATTTCAGCTAGATATTTTTCATCAAATAAATTAGTCGCATTTTGATAAACTTCATCAGAAACATGGTTGCTTATTGAAGTCACTTGTTCTGTTAAAGCCAAAATTGCTTTTTCATCTTCTGTATAAACATCAGCTTCGCGCCAAGCACTTGTTAAGTATATTCTTTGTTCAGAAATTCCATGCTTTCTAGCATCAGCAGTATGCATATTAATACAAAATGCACAACCGTTAATTTGTGATGCACGAATTTTAATTAATTCTTTATGAACCGCAGTTAATGAAGTTGTAGAAATATATTTTTCTAAGTTCATTAAAGCTTGATAAGCTTCTGGAGCAACGTTCGGGATAACAATTCTTGATTTCATTTTTATATGTTTTAAAAGTACATTACAAAGGTCAGTAATGTATACTCTTAAAAACTTGAACTACTTCAAGAAATTCAAATCACACTTTTCCGGCTCTTATTTTACTCATAAATTCTGCCGAAAAATCCAAATAGGAGGCAAGCATGTATTGTGGAACACGCTGGACAAAATCCGGTTGTTGGTTTTTGAAGTGATTATATCGTTCCTCTGCAGACATTGTAAATAGAAATTTAATTCGCATCTGAGCTGGCGCCAAATGCTTTTTGAGCAACAATTCTAAAATACTTTTCAAGATTTGGAATCTGAACAAGTACAGATTCTAAAACCGATTTATCAATTGCAATCACTTCTGTCGTTTCAACTGCTTGAATATAAAAATGAGATGGAGTATGGTTATGATAACTTAAATAATCTGTTATCCACCAATTTTCAACAGCAAATTGTAATGTTTGTTCCGTTCCTTTTGGGTTAATGATATATTGACGCATACAGCCTTTTACAATAAAGTACATCGTATTGCAGACCTGTCCTTCTTGTAAAATAAGACTCTTTTTCTTAATCTGTGTTGTAGTTAAACAGGATTTAAGTATGTCAATTTCTGATGGCTCAAGTGGAACAAACTTTTGAATATGGTCTAAAATTGCATTATGCATTTCATCGATAGTTTTAAGTAAATTTACTTTAATTATTTTAATTCGTAAACTAATAAAATTGTTGTAATCTCCATAAAAGCAAAAAACCATTCGAATAAACGAATGGTTTTTTTATGATAAGTAAGTAATCTAAATTGAGTTTATAAAACGTTTATTTTACTTTATTAAGTATTGCTTTGAAAGCTTCTGGGTGGTTCATAGCTAAATCTGCAAGAACTTTACGGTTCAATTCGATTCCGTTAGCTTTAACTTTCCCCATGAATTGAGAATAAGACATTCCTTCTAATCTAGCTCCAGCGTTAATACGTTGAATCCATAAAGAACGGAAATTTCTTTTGTTCTGTTTTCTGTCACGGTAAGCATAGCTCATTGCTTTCTCTACCGCGTTCTTAGCAACTGTCCAAACGTTTTTACGTCTACCAAAGAAACCTTTGGCTTGCTTCATTATTTTTTTTCTTCTTGCTCTTTTAGCAACTGAATTTACCGATCTTGGCATAATTTTAATGTGTTTTTGTAGCAGGCGTCCTGAATTGAATCAAAGGAACTTGAAAGCCGTACTCCAAGGTTATATAAATATTTTTTTAACCTAAAGAAAATCTTTAGTCAAAGGTTTAAAAGTCAAATGCCAAAAGTTTACAACTTTGTGACTAATAAGGCTTTACAACTTTAGACTTATATTAGATAATTCTTAATTGTTGTTTGATGCTTTTCATATCTGTAGAGTGAACTAGCGCTGAGTGTGTCAAAGCTAATTTACGTTTTTTAGATTTTTTAGTCAAGATGTGACTTTTAAAAGCATGCTTTCTTTTAATCTTTCCAGAGCCAGTAACTTTAAAACGTTTCTTAGCGCTAGATTTTGTTTTCATTTTAGGCATTTTTCCTAGTGTTTTAATTTATTCTTACTTACTTATATTTTCAAAAGCTTTAGGCTTTAGGCTTTAAGCTTTAAGCAAAGATTTATAATAACGTTTGCTTAAAGCTTAAAGCTTACTGCTTATAGCAAATAATTATTTTTTCTTCTTCGGAGCAATGAACATAATCATTCTCTTACCTTCTAAAACAGGCATAGCTTCAACTTTACCATGCTCTTCTAAATCTGTAGCCAAACGTAATAATAAAATCTGACCTTGATCTTTGTAAATGATAGAACGTCCTTTAAAGAAAACGAAAGCTTTTAATTTAGCTCCCTCTTTTAAGAATTTTTCAGCGTTCTTTCTTTTGAACTCATAATCATGCTCATCAGTTTGAGGACCAAAACGAATCTCCTTTACCACAACTTGAGAAGATTTAGCTTTTAATGCTTTGTCTCTTTTCTTTTGTTCGTAAACAAATTTCTTGTAGTCCATGATTTTACAAACCGGCAGTCAGCGTTTGGCGAAATCTCAACCAAATCCAATTCAAACTGATCTGCTAGACGCAAAGCCTCTGCAAGCTTAAATACACCTGGTTCGATGTTCTCGCCTACTAACCTTACTTCTTGTACTCCACGAATATTGTTATTTATTCTGTGTGCATCTTTTTTTTCTACTCGAGGTTGAAAACCTCTGTTGCTTCTTATTGCTATGACTTTCTAATTTAAGTTAAACTGTAAATACTTTTAATGTCTTTTTTATTTCTTCGTCTACAATCGAAGCAAATTCCTCGATTGAAACTGTAATATTACCTTTTCCTTCTTGTCCGTGGCGACGAATAGAAATAGTACCGTTTTTCTCTTCTTCCTCACCCACGATAAGCATAAATGGAATTTTCTGCATCTCTGCATCTCTAATTTTCTTACCGATAGTTTCATTTCGGTTGTCAATTAGGGCGCGAATTTCGTGATTTTCTAGCAAATCTAAAACTTTTTTAGCATAATTTTCGTATTTCTCACTCAAAGACAAGATTATAGCCTGTTCTGGCATTAACCAAAGTGGGAAATTTCCTGCTGTATGCTCTAATAAAATTGCGATAAAACGTTCCATTGATCCAAAAGGAGCTCTGTGAATCATAACTGGTCGATGTAATTCATTATCAGCACCTTTGTATGTCAGTTCAAAACGTTCTGGTAAATTGTAATCAACCTGAATAGTTCCTAACTGCCATTGTCTTCCCAAAGCATCTTTAACCATAAAATCAAGCTTTGGTCCGTAGAATGCGACTTCGCCGTATTCTACAACGGTATTAAGACCTTTGTCTCGTGCTTGCATTAATAATAGCATTTTCAGCTTTTTCCCAGTTTTCATCTGTACCAATATATTTCTCTCTGTCTTCTTGATCTCTCAACGAGATTTGAGCAGTAAAGTTTTCAAAACCTAAAGAACCAAATACATACAATACAAGGTCAATTACTTTTTTGAATTCCTCATCCAATTGCTCTGGAGTACAGAAAATATGCGCATCATCCTGAGTAAAACCTCTAACACGAGTCAAACCATGTAACTCACCAGATTGCTCATATCTATATACAGTACCAAATTCAGCATAACGCTTAGGTAAATCTTTATATGACCAAGGTCTTACATTGTAAATTTCACAGTGGTGAGGGCAGTTCATTGGTTTCAATAAAAATTCTTCACCTTCCGCCGGAGTATGTATTGGCTGAAAACTATCAGCACCATATTTCGCATAATGTCCAGAAGTAACATAAAGTTCTTTCTGACCAATATGTGGAGTTACAACCTGTTCATATCCTGCTTTCTTTTGAGCTCTTTTCAAAAACTGCTCCAAACGATCTCTAAGTGCAGCTCCTTTCGGTAACCATAAAGGTAAACCTTGACCTACTTTCTGAGAGAAAGCAAACAATTCAAGTTCTTTTCCTAATTTACGGTGATCACGACGTTTTGCTTCTTCAAGAAGTTCAAGGTACTCAGTTAAATCTTTTTGTTTAGGGAAAGATGTTCCGTAAACACGAGTCAGCTGTTTATTCTTTTCATCACCTCTCCAGTAAGCACCAGCAACGCTCATAACTTTCATAGCCTTGATGATTCCAGTATTCGGAATATGTCCACCACGGCATAAATCTGTAAAAGTAGCATGATCGCAAAAAGTAATAGTCCCGTCTTCAAGATTAGAAATCAATTCAGTCTTGTAAACATTGTCTTTGTACATTTCTAATGCATCTGCTTTGCTTACAGGACGCATTTTAAATTCATGCTTCCCTCTTGAAATTTCAAGAACACGATCTTCGATCTTTTTAAAGTCAGCCTCAGAAATTTTCTGATCACCAAAATCCACGTCGTAATAAAACCCATTAGCAATTGCAGGTCCAAGAGTTAATTTAATTCCTGGGTATAATTCCTCAAGAGCCTGAGCCATTACGTGCGAAGTCGAATGCCAGAAAGCTTTTTTACCTTCAGCATCATTCCAAGTATATAAAATAAGATTACCGTCGGTCGTTAATGGAGTTTCGGTTTCAATAGTTGTACCATTAAAAGATGCAGAAATAACATTTCTTGCAAAACCTTCGCTAATGTTTTTAGCGACCTCCATTGGAGTTACGCCCGAAGCGAACTCTCTAATTGACCCATCGGGTAAAGTAATCTTGATCATTGTTTATAATTTTGTGAATGCAAATATACATGATTACTAAAATACATACAATATATATATGTAGAAGATTATTTTATTATCTAAGTGCTGGAGGTCTGCGCCATATTAGGAATGGATTTCATTCACACAACCCGACAGGTTTTAAAACCTGTCGGGTTTACTTTTTTATATACCTATATATATGTATAAATTAATTAAAATCCAATTTTACGTAGAGACGCACAGCAGTACGTCTTATGCGTACTGCAGACATTATTGAAAATCTGATTTGTCAATCAAAATCAATATCAGAATATTGTAGAGATGTCAGGCTGAGCGAAGCCGAAAGCCATTTAATGACAAAGGAAGTTTTAGAATTCAAATACCGTTTGTCAGGCTGATCGAAGCCGAAGCCCGCGTCCCATATCCCACAATCCAAGAAAATTGGAATTTGGATTTTAAAAAATTGGAATTTAATTTTAATTAGGAGCTTAATCCCGCTATCCGCTTCAATCTTTTGTGCCTCCTCCCGAAGCCTCGGGACCGGCACAAAAGGATTTCCGCTTCTATCGGGGCTAGGGCAGTAGTTTTCAAAAGAAACAGTAATCACAGAAGCAAAAACGAATATATAAGAAAAAACAGCGTCTTATCACCTCTGGGAGATTCATAAAACGATGGAAAAACAAAACTTTGCGTCTTTACGTCTTTGCGGCAAACCAGCCAAAAATACTGTAAAACCCATGAATTCCGCAAAAACGACCTTTTTAAAAACACTAAAAATGGAGGAATGACAGTATGATAAAGAAAAAACTGACAATGATTTAAAAAATTTTAAAATGTAAATAAGCAGTTATCAGAGTGTTAAGAAAAAAGCGTTTAAAACATGGAAAAAATATAAAAAAAAGGCTTGTAAATGTAAATAAAGGTAGTACTTTTGCACCCGCAACAACGACAAACGTTCACTGAAACACTGACAGGCATTGAATTTTAAACTGAAAAGTTTTTTCAAAAAAAGATTCAAAAAAGCTTGTGGGATTTGAAAACGGATGTTACATTTGCACCCCGCAAAACACGGAAAGTTCATTGAAAGATTGGTAAGGTTTAGGAGGGAAAAGGAAAAGAAATTTTCTAAAAAAAACTTCAAAAAACATTTGCCGGTTTAAAATAAGTTTTCTACTTTTGCACCCGCTTTGCAACACAAGCGAAACAAAAAAAAGAAACACGTTCGTAGACATATTGAATTGACAGCCGTCTCGTCGCAGGATGAGACAAAAGAATAAGAGTAATAGAATCGAGAGATTCGATAGGAACCGATAGAGAAAACATCGCATAATAATTAGTCTTGATTTATTTAAGACACACAATATACGATGAAGAGTTTGATCCTGGCTCAGGATGAACGCTAGCGGCAGGCTTAACACATGCAAGTCGAGGGGTATATTTCTTCGGAGATAGAGACCGGCGCACGGGTGCGTAACGCGTATGCAATCTGCCTTTCACAGAGGGATAGCCCAGAGAAATTTGGATTAATACCTCATAGCATTATAGGATGGCATCATTTTATAATTAAAGTCACAACGGTGAAAGATGAGCATGCGTCCCATTAGCTTGTTGGTAAGGTAACGGCTTACCAAGGCAACGATGGGTAGGGGTCCTGAGAGGGAGATCCCCCACACTGGTACTGAGACACGGACCAGACTCCTACGGGAGGCAGCAGTGAGGAATATTGGACAATGGGCGCAAGCCTGATCCAGCCATGCCGCGTGCAGGATGACGGTCCTATGGATTGTAAACTGCTTTTGTACGAGAAGAAACACTGATTCGTGAATCAGCTTGACGGTATCGTAAGAATAAGGATCGGCTAACTCCGTGCCAGCATACACGGGTAATACGGAGGATCCAAGCGTTATCCGGAATCATTGGGTTTAAAGGGTCCGTAGGCGGTTTAGTAAGTCAGTGGTGAAAGCCCATCGCTCAACGGTGGAACGGCCATTGATACTGCTGAACTTGAATTATTAGGAAGTAACTAGAATATGTAGTGTAGCGGTGAAATGCTTAGAGATTACATGGAATACCAATTGCGAAGGCAGGTTACTACTAATTGATTGACGCTGATGGACGAAAGCGTGGGTAGCGAACAGGATTAGATACCCTGGTAGTCCACGCCGTAAACGATGGATACTAGCTGTTGGAAGCAATTTCAGTGGCTAAGCGAAAGTGATAAGTATCCCACCTGGGGAGTACGTTCGCAAGAATGAAACTCAAAGGAATTGACGGGGGCCCGCACAAGCGGTGGAGCATGTGGTTTAATTCGATGATACGCGAGGAACCTTACCAAGGCTTAAATGTAGATTGACCGGTTTGGAAACAGACTTTTCGCAAGACAATTTACAAGGTGTCGCATGGTTGTCGTCAGCTCGTGCCGTGAGGTGTCAGGTTAAGTCCTATAACGAGCGCAACCCCTGTTGTTAGTTGCCAGCGAGTCAAGTCGGGAACTCTAACAAGACTGCCAGTGCAAACTGTGAGGAAGGTGGGGATGACGTCAAATCATCACGGCCCTTACGCCTTGGGCTACACACGTGCTACAATGGCCGGTACAGAGAGCGACCACTGGGCGACCAGGAGCGAATCTATAAAACCGGTCACAGTTCGGATCGGAGTCTGCAACTCGACTCCGTGAAGCTGGAATCGCTAGTAATCGGATATCAGCCATGATCCGGTGAATACGTTCCCGGGCCTTGTACACACCGCCCGTCAAGCCATGGAAGCTGGGGGTGCCTGAAGTCGGTGACCGCAAGGAGTCGCCTAGGGTAAAACTGGTAACTAGGGCTAAGTCGTAACAAGGTAGCCGTACCGGAAGGTGCGACTGGAACACCTCCTTTCTAGAGCCCCATTTGTTAGCATTATTGCACGATGGGGAAAAAAGATGTCTATCTAAAGGAACTGAATCACAAGATTCAATTACTCTTGCTGTTAATTTAAAAAAAAATGAAAATTAAGTAAAACAGAGTCTCGTAGCTCAGCTGGTTAGAGTACTACACTGATAATGTAGGGGTCGGCAGTTCGAGTCTGCCCGGGACTACTATTTAACTTAAAAAAGGAAATTCTGGAAGTTGGGATTCGCCAAAAGAAATTAGAGAAGAATTAAGAAATCTAAAATCTGAATTCTACAATCTAAGATTGAAAAATGGGGGATTAGCTCAGCTGGCTAGAGCGCCTGCCTTGCACGCAGGAGGTCAACGGTTCGACTCCGTTATTCTCCACTATTCAAGTGAATAGTAAAGAGTAAAAAGTAATTAGTCAAAAGCTGATCACTAATTACTAAGGACTAATCACTAGAAAAAAGTTCATTGACATATTGAGATAAGAAAATAATAAAAAGTAGAAAGCGTTTTTTGTTATAGTAGCAATACAACTAACAAAAGACAAAAAAAAACGGTCTTGATTAATTTTAAGGCTGGTACAATAAGCAAAATAAGGGCGTATGGGGGATGCCTAGGCTCTCAGAGGCGAAGAAAGGCGTGATAAGTCGCGAAAAGTCGCGGGGACGGGCACACACCGATTGATCCGCAGATACCTGAATGGGGCAACCCACTATGTTGAAGACATAGTACACCGATAGGTGGGCAAACCCGCTGAACTGAAACATCTAAGTAGGCGGAGGAGAAGAAAACAAAAGTGATTCCGTAAGTAGTGGCGAGCGAACGCGGATTAGCCCAAACCAGTGCTGTTACGGCAGTGCTGGGGTTGTAGGACCACGACATTTTATGCATGCAGAACCGGAAGTTACTGGAAAGTGACGCCATAGAGGGTGACAGCCCCGTACGGGTAATAAATGTAATAGATAGTGGTATCCTGAGTAGGGCGGGGCACGTGAAACCCTGTCTGAATTTGGCGGGACCATCCGCTAAGGCTAAATACTCCTGAGAGACCGATAGTGAACCAGTACCGTGAGGGAAAGGTGAAAAGAACCGTGAATAACGGAGTGAAATAGATCCTGAAACCATACGCTTACAAGCGGTCGGAGCCCTTTTGTGGGGTGACGGCGTGCCTTTTGCATAATGAGCCTACGAGTTAACGTTGCTGGCAAGGTTAAGTGGTTAAGCCACGGATCCGCAGCCGAAAGCGAGTCTGAATAGGGCGCTTTAGTCAGTAGTGTTAGACGCGAAACCGTGTGATCTACCCATGGGCAGGTTGAAGCTGTGGTAACACACAGTGGAGGACCGAACCGGTTGACGTTGAAAAGTCTTCGGATGACCTGTGGGTAGGGGTGAAAGGCCAATCAAACTCGGAAATAGCTCGTACTCCCCGAAATGCATTTAGGTGCGCCGTTAGTTATAAAGTTATACAGAGGTAGAGCTACTGATTGGATGCGGGGGCTTCACCGCCTACCAATTCCTGACAAACTCCGAATGCTGTATAATGTTCACTAACAGTGAGGGCTTGGGTGCTAAGGTCCAAGTCCGAGAGGGAAAGAACCCAGACCATCAGCTAAGGTCCCCAAATATATGCTAAGTTGAAAGAACGAGGTTTGTCTGCCCAGACAGCTAGGATGTTGGCTTGGAAGCGACCATTCATTTAAAGAGTGCGTAACAGCTCACTAGTCGAGCGGACGAGCATGGATAATAATCGGGCATAAGCATATTACCGAAGCTATGGATTTAGAGATTACTCTAAGTGGTAGGGGAGCATTCTAACAGGGCAGAAGGTGTATCGTAAGGTATGCTGGACCGGTTAGAAAAGAAAATGTAGGCATAAGTAACGATAATGCGGGCGAGAAACCCGCACACCGAAAAACTAAGGTTTCCACAGCTATGCTAATCAGCTGTGGGTTAGTCTGGTCCTAAGGCGAACCCGAAAGGGACAGTCGATGGCTAACGGGTTAATATTCCCGTACTACTAATTACTGTGATGGGGTGACGGAGTGATGAAAGCGCCGCTGAACTGACGGAATAGTTCGTTGAAGTACCTACCTATAAGATCTGCAGGCAAATCCACAGATTTTGGGGAAATACGATAGTACTCGGAGTCTTCGGACAAAAGAGATAGTGCGCCTAAGGGCTTCCAAGAAAAACCTCTAAACTTCAGGTAATTAGTACCAGTACCGTAAACCGACACAGGTAGTTGAGGAGAGAATCCTAAGGTGCTCGAGAGATTCATGGCTAAGGAATTAGGCAAAATAGACCTGTAACTTCGGGAGAAAGGTCGCCCACAGTAATGTGGGCCGCAGTGAAGAGGTCCAGGCGACTGTTTATCAAAAACACAGGGCTCTGCAAAATCGTAAGATGAAGTATAGGGCCTGACACCTGCCCGGTGCTGGAAGGTTAAGAGGAGATGTTATCTTCGGAGAAGCATTGAATTGAAGCCCCAGTAAACGGCGGCCGTAACTATAACGGTCCTAAGGTAGCGAAATTCCTTGTCGGGTAAGTTCCGACCTGCACGAATGGTGTAACGATCTGGACACTGTCTCAGCCATGAGCTCGGTGAAATTGTAGTAACGGTGAAGATGCCGTTTACCCGCAGTGGGACGAAAAGACCCTGTGCACCTTTACTATAGCTTAGTATTGACTTTGGATAAATGATGTGTAGGATAGGTTGGAGACTATGAAGCGTGCGTCGCCAGGCGTTGTGGAGTCATTGTTGAAATACAACCCTTTGTTTATCTGAAGCCTAACCCCGTTTAGCGGGGGACATTGCTTGGTGGGTAGTTTGACTGGGGTGGTCGCCTCCAAAAGAGTAACGGAGGCTTCTAAAGGTTCCCTCAGTACGCTTGGTAACCGTGCGTAGAGTGCAATGGCATAAGGGAGCTTGACTGAGAGACATACAGGTCGATCAGGTACGAAAGTAGAGCATAGTGATCCGGTGGTTCCGCATGGAAGGGCCATCGCTCAAAGGATAAAAGGTACGCCGGGGATAACAGGCTGATCTCCCCCAAGAGCTCATATCGACGGGGGGTTTGGCACCTCGATGTCGGCTCGTCACATCCTGGGGCTGGAGAAGGTCCCAAGGGTTGGGCTGTTCGCCCATTAAAGTGGCACGCGAGCTGGGTTCAGAACGTCGTGAGACAGTTCGGTCTCTATCTACTGCGGGCGTTAGAAATTTGAGTGGATCTGATTCTAGTACGAGAGGACCGAATTGGACAAACCTCTAGTGTATCTGTTGTCCCGCCAGGGGCACCGCAGAGTAGCTACGTTTGGAAGGGATAAGCGCTGAAAGCATATAAGCGCGAAACCCACCACAAGATGAGATTTCTTTTAAGGATCGTGGAAGATGACCACGTTGATAGGCTATAGATGTAAAGGCAGTAATGTCATAGTCGAGTAGTACTAATAATCCGTAAGCTTATGTACACCCTTTTCCCCCGATGCAAATCGGGGGGAGAAACTTTCTAGAAATACTAAATAAAAATACTTTTCTTTATCTCAGTATGTTAAGATATTTGCCTGTCGCGGGCAGTAAGCAGTTAAAAAGTAACTGGTAAAGGGTCTAAGGACTAATTACTGGGCACTAAGGACTAATTACTAAAAACCTTAAGGTGGTTATTGGCATGGGGCTCACCTCTTCCCATCCCGAACAGAGTAGTTAAGCCCGCCTGCGCAGATGGTACTGCAGTTATGTGGGAGAGTATGTCGTCGCCTTTCTTTGAAAAACCCTATCCAAACCGGATAGGGTTTTTTGCTTTTATAC